>NZ_JACCCV010000004.1 GCF_013410115.1 Tunturiibacter gelidiferens | reverse complement strand
TGTTCCGTCCCGTTAGAAATGTCAGGGAAGACTGCTCTTTAGAAATGTCATTCTAAACACGTAGCCGTCGCCGTGCGGTGGGAATGTGGTAATACCGCGTTCTTTGCGGGATTTCCAAGGACTGTGGGAAGAGAGGGAAACGGCTTCTTGTTTTCCTCTCTTCCCATCAGGCCGTCATTTCCACCGCCCCAATTTTCGCGCGAAAAAATCGAAGTTGCCCATGTCTTCGACCGAACTGGATGTTTCGCACTCATCTAAGGTTGAGCTATGCCTATCGCGGCTGCACACGCCCTCATGTTCTTTGTTGCTGCTGCTGTTGCACGGTTCGGTTGGTTCATGGCTCACAAGCCTGAGCGGGCACTCCGCATCTTTCTTTTTGGACAGGAACCGGCCTTTGGTCGCGGATTCGCAATTGCTTGGAGCAAAACGGTGGGCTGGATGTTCACTGTCGGAGGCTGTTTGGGCACCGTGCTTTATCTAGTCCTCATCCCTTTCGACTTATTCCATGCCCGCTGAGGAGGATCAGGCTTTCTCGGCAATGGTTTCGGCCATCACTGCTGCCTTTGCGGGAATTTTCGGAACGATATAGCCCGGTCCATAAGTTTGTCGCCCTCGCTTCTGATATCCGTCTTTCTCGCTGTTGGTTTTGATTTTGGCTTCGAAGCGGGTGGCCTGTTGAGCCTTAACGAGCGCCAACGCGTGTCCGAGACGTTTGTTTTCAATGATCGCAGTATGGCTGACACGTTGATCCTTGCTGAAAATGCGGTAGGGAAGCACATGGCCGTTCCACCTGACTTCGAGGGGCCTGCCCGCGAAATCGAAGACATCGACGTACTCTCCAGCTAGCCCCTTTGCGATTTCGGTCTTCTCGAGAATGATCTGCTTCCTGTCGTAATGGAACGTAAGTTGCGCTCCGACATGTCGCTTCTCCTGGTGGCAGAGAATATCCTCCAGTCGTCTAGCCGTGCTGGGAATCGGGCGATGGAGGTCACCGTCATTCGCTGGTGGAACAGCAAAGCGCTCGTTGAAGCATTCCATAAACGTAGGCAGGAAATCGTTGGCTGCCTCTATGTCGCAGACGTTGGCTAGACGCAGCTCCTTCACCAAGCGGTCCTGCAGCGTTCGATTCACTCGTTCCACGCGGCCTTTAGCCTGACTGGAGTTCGCACACAGAATCTCGATGTTTAACTCGGCCAGCGCCCTTCCGAACTGCGTCATGCCAGCGCCGCCCTTGGCGTCGCGGTTTTGCCGGAAGACTGTGTGCTTGTCAGAATAGAACGCCACTGGAGCACCATGCGCTTCAAGGTATCCACGGAGCGCATAGAAGTAAGAATCGGTGCTCTCGCTCAAAACGAACTTCAACTGCATCAAGCGGCTCGTCGCATCGTCGATGAAGACCAGAAGCGTACACGGTTCCGCTCGATGCTCAAACCAGCGGTGATTGCTCCCGTCGATCTGCACCAGCTCTCCAACGCGCTCGCGGCGAAGACGTGGCTGATGGAACCTCTTACGTTGCTTCCTGGACAGCCAAAGGCCTTCAGCCATCATCCAGCGCCGCAGGGTCTCCGTTCCGAGATGAATGCCGTGCCGCTCCGCAAGAGCCTCTGACGCAAGCGTGGGGCCGAAGTCACTGTAGTGTGACCTGACAAGCTCAACGGCGTACGCCCGAATGCCCGAGTTGATCTTCCTGTTGGAGTCTCGGCCTCTGGCCTTGTGGGCAAGGCCGGCGCCACCCAGCTCCTGATACCGAGCCAGCAGCCGGAACGCCTGGCGAACGCTGATGTCTAAAACCGAGGCTGCCGCGACAACTGTTCGTTGGCCCGCAAGTACTTCACTCAAAACCGCAATACGTGTCAGATCACGCTGGCTCATCCTGATCAGATCCATCCTTTGAACATGACATTTCAAAAGAGGAGAACCATGACACTTCTATTGGGTTGTTACA
>NZ_JACCCV010000003.1 GCF_013410115.1 Tunturiibacter gelidiferens | reverse complement strand
GTGTCAGATCACGCTGGCTCATCCTGATCAGATCCATCCTTTGAACATGACATTTCAAAAGAGGAGAACCATGACACTTCTATTGGGTTGTTACACCCGAACTATACATAAGATGCGTTATCAGACATAGAATCAGTAGTTTGCAGGAGATACCTAAACAATAACATCGCCCCCTTCGGGTGCTGTTGCTCTTTTGGATTCCCACCGTCCAAGTAGCCGACCTCGGACAATTGGATCCGATCGCCACACTCATTGCTTCTAACGAGGGTACTATTCGGGGATGAGCTCGGACCGGCGCCCTTCGGTGGATGATCAGACTCTCCGTCTTCGGCAAATTCTCGATTTGTCGCCTGCGCTGATCCACACAGCCATGCCAGACGGCTCCCTCGATTTCTTCAACCGCACCTGGTGCGATTTTTTTGGGAAACCGGTGGAAGAACTCTACGGGTGGAAATGGATCTCCTGCGTTCATCCGGACGATATCGGAGTGCTCCTCGAGAAATGGCGAGAATCCATTGCCACAGGAAATCCACTGGAAGTGGAAGCCAGGGTTCGTCGAGCTGACGGCGAGTTTCGTTGGATGCTTCATCAGAAAATAGCTCAACGCGACGCGGACGGAACGATCATTCAGTGGCATGGCACAAGCCTTGATATTGAGGGTCGTAAACAAGCGGAGGACAGCCTTCGGAAAAACATTGAAGAACTGCAGACAAATAAGTCCCTCCTGGCTGAAGCGCAGCGTCTGGGGCAAATGGGCAGTTGGTCCTTTGACCCGGCGAAGGGGTTTGACCACTGGTCGCCTGAGCTTTTTCAGATCCACGGCCTTGAACCCACTTCGGAGGTTCCAACTTCCGAAGGATATCTAGCGCTCGTCCACCCCGAAGATCGTGAGTTCATGGCTTCGACCATGAATCAAATGCGTGTAGGAGCTTACGGGTTTGACGTCACGAAACGCATCGTACGTCCTGACGGTCAACTCCGATACATTCGTTGTGTAGGGTCGGCAAGCTCTGAAACGGGTGGTCTAAAGCAAATCGGCGTAGGCGTTGATGTTACAGAGCACGAGTTGCTGATGCAGGAACTCCGGCGCCGCGAAGCTCACCTGGCCGAAGCACAACGCCTTGGTCATATTGGCAGTTGGGTCTTCGAGCCTCCAGGCACCTTTGAGTACTGGTCTGATGAACTTTTTCGCATCTATGGTCTCGATCCGGGGAGAGACGCTCCTACGCTCGACGAATACCTGGCATGCGTTCATCAGCACGATCGTGAGTTCATGGCATCGCGAATCGAGCGGGCGATCGCGGAGGCTTCAGGATGTGATGTCACCCAACGTATTGTGCGACCGAATGGCGAAGTTCGGTACATCCGCTGTGTTGGAATTCCGATCTTAGAGAACGGGACACTGAAGAGGATCGTAGGCAGTGCCATTGACATCACGGAGCACGAGCTTCTCACTCGGGAACTCCGACGGCGCGAAGCCTACCTGGCCGAAGCTCAAAGACTTAGTCACACAGGTAGTTTTGGGTGGAAACCTGATACGGGAGAGATTGTCTGGTCAGACGAGACCTACCGCATCTTCGAGTACGATTCCGCCGTGAAGCCGACCTTAGACCTGCTGGTGCGGCGTCTTCATCCTCAAGATCGGGCTTTCTTTCAGCAGGTCAGCGATCGCGCGTCCCAGACTGGCGGTGACTTCGAACATGAGTATCGCTTGCTGCTGGATGACGGGCGAGTCAAGCACGTCCACGCGCTAGCTCACGCTTTGCAGGATGCATCCGGCAATCGCGAGTTTATCGGAGCGGTGACCGACATCACCGAGCGCAAGGCAGCGGAAGAGAAGATCCAACGTAGCGAGAGAGAGCTGCGGACTCTCGTTGAGGCGATCCCCGCTTATGTGGGGACCGCACTGCCGGACGGATCGGTCGATTTCATGAGCCAAAGTTGGCTGGACTACACGGGGCTCTCCAGAGAGCAGAATATGGGTTGGGGGTGGGCGGATGTGATCCATCCCGAAGACTTTGATCGAGTGGTGGCCAATTTGCGGGCCGCTTTGGCCTCCGGAGCGGCCGCCGAACATGAACTACGCTGCCGGCGCGCGGATGGAACCTATCACTGGTTCCTGTATCGCGGGCTCCCTTTCCGTGACGATGGAGGAAACATCGTTAAGTGGTACGGGACTCTTACTAAGATCGATGCATTGAAAGAGACTGAAAGCGCTCTTCAAATGCGAGAGCACGAACTCCTTGGCATTATCGAAACAATTCCCTCAATGCTTTGGTCAACCTCGCCGACAGGAGAACCAACCCACAACTCTCAAAGACTCCTTGAATATGTTGGAGCTTCCCACGAGGAATTCGTTAATCGCGGGTGGTTGAGCTTCATTCATCCCGATGATCGAGAGGAGTCCGCGAAGGCATTCTTCCGCGCAATCGAAACTGGAGAGTCATATAACGCAATACACCGCGTGCGGCGCGCAGATGGAGAGCACCGATGGCATCACACGAGAGGGGAACCTTTGCGCGATCCTCAGGGCAAGATCGTTCAATGGTACGGCCTCTCGATTGACATCGACGAGCGGAAACGAGCGGAGGAAATAGTCCGGAGGAGTGAGAGAGAGCTTCGGACCCTGATTGATCAAATGCCCGCCTTTGTGGGGACCGCTTTGCCCGACGGATCGTGTGATTTTCTCAGCGAGAGTTGGCTGGACTACCTCGGTTTTACCCTGGAACAGGGGCTGGGCTGGGGCTGGGCGAGCACAATACACCCCGAAGATTTTGACCGAGTAGTGGCCAATTGGCGGGCTGGATTGGCCGCAGGGGAACCGGTCGAGCAGGAGCTGCGCTGCCGCCGCGCAGATGGGACCTATCTCTGGTTCTTGAATCGCGATTTCCCTCTGCGCGATGATGAGGGAAATATCATTAAGTGGTACGGAGTTCTTACGAACATCGATGCATTGAAGAAGGTTGAAACTGCTCTTAAGATGCGAGAAAATGAACTCCTTGGCATTGTCGAAACAATTCCCTCAATGCTCTGGTCAACCTCACCGACCGGAGAATCAACTCATCTCTCTCAAAGACTCCTTGAATATTTTGGGGCCCCCTTCGAAGAATTCCTTAGTCGCGGGTGGGAGAGATTCATTCATCCCGATGATCGAGAAGAGACTGCGAAGGCGTTCCTCCGAGCAATGGAAACTGGAGCGTCATACAACGCAATAAACCGTTTGCGACGCGCAGATGGAGAGTACCGATGGCATCACACCAGAGGGGAACCTTTGCGTGATCCTCAGGGCAAGATCATTCAATGGTATGGCCTCTCGATTGACATCGATGAGCGGAAACGGGCAGAAGACCGTCTTCGGGATACGAGCATCAGGCTCAGCACAGCATCGAAAATAGCAACCGTAGCTGAGTTATCGGCGTCGATCGCTCACGAACTCAATCAGCCGCTTATGGCTGTGCTTGGAAATGCTCAGGCTGCCAAACGTTGGTTGGCAGCCAATCCGCCCAATCTAACTGAAACAAACGCCTCGATTGAAGGGGTATTGAGAGATATTCGCTCCGCTGATGAGACCATGCAGCACATTCGCGCTCTTTTTAAGAGCGAACCATACGAGAAGAGTCACGAGAGTGTTCTGGACATCATTCGAGAGTCCTTACGTTTCGTCCATGAAGACCCCAACAAGCGCGAGGTTCGGATTGACTGGTCTATCGAAGGTAGCCTGCCGCCAATTTGGGTTGACCGTATTCAAACCCAGCAGGTATTTATCAACCTAATTTCGAATGCGATTGAAGCGACCGACGGGAGTGCAAATACAGCCAAGATTCTGCTGAGAGCCTTTGTTACACAGGAGCACGAGATCATTGTCCAGGTCATTGATAACGGCACGGGACTCGTAGATACCGAAAGGATATTCGATGCCTTTATGACAACCAAAGAAAAGGGCTTGGGAATTGGCTTGGCCGTCTCAAGATCTATCGTCGAAGCCCACGGCGGGCGGCTCTGGGCAGAGAACAACCCTGACGGGGGCGCCACTTTCAATGTCGCCTTGCCCGTGTAGTCAAATCGCGAGGTACGCTAGCTCCTCGTCCAACGATCTTCGCCCTTGAATCCGTATTAAAAATCCCGGCGAGCCATGCTGCTCTCACCGGGTTGCTACCAATCAATCCCTCGACTACTTGGTAACCGCATCCTTAACGCCGTCGCCGGTCTTTTCCGTACCGGTCTTGACACCTTTTCCGGTGTCTTTGGCCGTGACCTTGGCTCCATGGCCAACGTCTTTAACGCCAGCCTTTGTGCCTTTGCCAACTTTCTTAGCAGCATGTTTAACGACATGCCCGGTCTTGGTTGCAGCTTTGTTCACATCCTGGGCGGCATCCTGTCCAATCGCTATTCCTACATAGAGAACTAGCAATGCGGAAATCCCTGCAATTTTAAGTGCTTTCATCGTTTCTCCTTTTCATTTGCAACCATCAGTTTGAGCAACACCTACATGCGGCATATCCTCAACACGCTTCCAGCACCTTCCAAAGTTCGTTCGTATGCTAGGCCATCTGGTGGATGAATCTTGGTGAGGTGCCCGGAGTCTTGCCGAAGGGCCTGAGCGTTCGCCGCTACCCAGTTTCGGTAAGGGGCAGCACGTTCTGGTCACCGAAGGACCGTCAACGTAGACCGAACAACTCGCTCGGCTTAAGCGCTTCTGTCTTATCGATGTTCGATTCATTGCATCTTTCTAAGGTCGTTGAAGGTGATCTTGCCTGGCCTTAGAAACAGCATTATGAGGAGATAAGCAATCACCACCCACACGATGAGGATGAATCCGTCTGACGTCGCAAGTGTGTAGGCCTGCGCACGCACTTGTAGGCCAATAATAGCGGCTGCACGTTGCTGTGCCTCTTGCCCATCAGTGGACCGCGGCAGTAGTCCGCCCGCCAGCATACGCACTCGGTGATCGGTAAGCCAGCTGCCGCTTTGTACATAGAGTCCCAACATGTTGTCGTGAAACTGCTCCCGCACGGCAATGAAGCGAGTCATAGCAGCTACGCCGATCTGGCCGCCGAAGAGTCGCATCAGGTGCATGAATCCGGAGAATGTGGCGGCGTTGGCGGCGCTTGTCAGAGCACCCGCTTCGAGCGCCTCCAGAACGATGCTGCTCACCAATCCGATGTACGTGCCTGCCAATCCGAGAGCCAGCAGAAGCTCCACTATTTCGAAGCTATTCCCTGACCACGAAGCATCCAGGTGTGACCAACACCAACAGCATATCGCTCCCACGGTAAGTCCAAGCGCGAGGACCAGCCGCGAGTTCGTGTAGATGATGATTGTGGCCACCAGCCACACCACCGCGAACATCGGCACGGCCACCCAGGCTAGCGTGTGTCCGGTCTCCAGCGGCCGGTAGTGTTGAATGTTGGCGAGGAAGCCTGGTACCAGCACAATCGCGGCCAGGTGCAGGAACTTGAACACGAAGATGGATGTGGCCAGGATGATGATGTTTCGAGTGTTCAGAAACTTGAGGTTCAAGACTGGATTGGGCTGGACGATGCGTCTCAGGATAGCCGCCCCAAGCAGAAAGAGTCCCGCGACGAGCATCCCGACGATAGTACCGGAGTTCAGCCAGTCCAGCCGCTGTCCTTGATCCAGAGCCCCGTACAAAAGAGCAAGGCTGAAGCTGAAATAAATGAACCCGTGCCAGCTTGGCCTGGGTTCTGCATTGGTCCGGCGCGGAATTCCGAAATAGACGCAGGCCATCATCAATGGGGTGAATAGTGCGGCATTCCAGAAAATCCAGCGCCAGGAAAGATGGTCGATGAACCATCCCTCCTGCAAAGACGCAATGTTACTGACGAAGACGATGTCCGCTGCATACGCCGCGATCCCAAAGATGATCAGCCGCTTCGGAAGGGTGGTCAAGACGAAAGTCATCGTGAGAGAGTAGAAGGTTCCTGACGCAAGACCTGCGACGATGACCAGCGCCAACATCACCTGGTAGTTCGGCGCAAACGGCAGCAGGAAGGATGCTGCAGCGAAGATCGCGGCAGCCGGAAGCAGAATCTTGCGCGGACCCCAAAAGGCGTTCACGAACACGACAAATACGCCACTGAACATCGTCGCCATGTTGAATGCGGTTGGAAGCCAGGACGCATCATCGAAACTGATGCCGAAGGCGCCTCGCAGATCGGGGAGACCGACGCTAAGTAATCGGCTGCTCAGCGTCGCGAGCCCTGCGCCCAAGAAGACCGCCAAAATTCCTACGTATGGGTTGGTGGCGGATTCGGGCTGAACGGATTGTGAGGGGGGAGATTGACCTGGGGTCTCTGAGGTCGTCATTTAGGAAATCTCCGTCACAGAACAACTCCATTTACGAACATTTACGATTCCTATATCCAGGGTGCAGTCGTTCCGCCCCTAAGATTGTTCATCCGGCCCTTTTTCTTTGCGCCTTCTCACGGTGGAAGTCGCAGGGTCGAATCCTGCTGTGCCCACGACATGCCAGTCTGGCCTAGTCTTGTCTCACGGCGAAAGAAGTTCACCATAGCCTCTAACTCCAGAAGGTGGATGAAGATGGTATTTAGAACCGCGCTAGCATCAACGGTCAAAGGAGTGACGATCGCAACTTGATGAACCCGGGTCATCGGTCTCTGGCTTTTAGTGATACTAGATACAACGCTTCTACGCCTATTACATAAAGCTGGTATCGCACTCACCGCATAACCTCAACCCGGTGCTTGGCAGGCTTGGCGAACGCTTACTCCCCAACGGGAGTCGTGCGATTAATTCGCAGTAGCCAGTTATCACCAAATGAGTGACCAAGCTATCGCTCGCGAGCCAGTTCCTCGAGTGCTTACACGAAGGACTCGTAAGGCGCATGAGTAGCGTGCTCCATCCCGACTTCACACGTTCGGTTGGCACACAGGTATCCATTTCGAGGGTTGCTAGCATAGCGAGATCCCTCTTCCGTTCATGCAGAAGCTGAGAATCGCTGGAAAGAACATTCGCGCGCTCTTCGATTGGGCGGGTGCCCAGGACAAAAACGCCTTGTCCGCGGTAGCCAGGGCGTCCATCATTTCTTGATCGGTTTGCTCTGTGAAGGTATTAGGGACTTCTCCAGTAGCTGGATTTACGCTAAGATATGGCACGTTGAGCTCCTTTGTAGTTCGCGTGACAGTCGACCATCACACCGCACCTCGCGGCAGGCATCGTCAGGAACGTCGAGTTGCACGCTACTGGAATGAAATATTCCAGTAGATGAACAGCGTGATGGTAGCAATCCATCAGAGCTTGATAAAATTACATATTCCTAGCAGGCGAAAGCCGCGGCACCGATCGCACGTATTCTCTTATCGAAGATCAACCATTCTTTGTCAGGGGCAGTTTGAGAGTGAATCGGGCACCAAAGTCAGGATTGTTTTCAGCCCATAGTTGCCCCTCGTGAGCTTCAACAATTGAGCGGGAAACTGCCAATCCGATCCCCATGCCTTTCTTTTTCGTAGAGATGAATGGCTCGAAGATATGTTCAGGATCGTCCAAGCCCGGACCGTTATCTATCACCTGAATTGACATTTCTCGTCGATCGGCTTCGGCGCGAATAATCAAGCGCGGGGCACGAGCGCTACCTTCCATGGCCTCTATTGCATTCGTAATCAGGTTGATCAGGACCTCCTGCACTTGTATTGGGTCCACAGAAATCTTTGGAAGCTCTTCTCCGATTTCAGATTCGACCGTGACACGACGTTTGCTTGGGTCTTCCTGTACCAAGCGGACAGCTTCGTTGAGAATCTCGGCCACGTTGGCCTCCTTCTTTTCGAATGTGTCGCGCCTGAAGAGGGCCCTGATATGTTGCATCGTCGCATCTGCCCCGCGACTGTCGTGTATCACTCGCTCGACAGAGGCTACGGCCTCTTCAATATTCGGCGGCTCCGCCGCCAGCCAGCGCTTCGTGGCCTGGGCGTTGGCTAACACCGCCATCAAAGGCTGGTTGAGTTCGTGCGCGATAGAAGCTGACAATTCAGCCACAGTGGCAACACGCGATGCCCTATTAAGCTTTGTGCGAGTAAGACGCAGCCGGTCTTCAGCGCGCTTGCGTTCATCGATGTCGATGGAAAGGCCGTACCACTGGATGATCTTACCTTCAGGATCGCGCAGGGGTTCACCTCGGGCGTGGTGCCACCGGTACTCTCCATCGGCCCTGCGCAGCCTGTGAATCGCATTGAAAGACTCGCCCGTCTGCACAGACCGAAAGAATGCCTTTGCTGTTTCTTCAAAGTCGGCTGGGTGAAGGAACCTCTCCCACCCAAGATTGCGGAAATCGTCAAGTGACAAGCCGCTGTATTCCCGAACTCGCTTATTGATATGGACCGTTTCCCCACCTGGTGAAGCCGACCAGAACATCGACGGTATAGTTTCGATAATCCCCTGTAACTGGTGCTCCCTCATCTGGAGTTCGCTTTCTGTCTCTTTCAGTGCGTTGATATCTGTGTGAATGCCATACCAGCTTATGATGCTTCCGTGTTCGTCCCTGAATGGCAGCGCTCGTACAAGGTGCCAATAGTAGTTACCATCGTTCCCACGGATCCGGTAGGTGTCTTCATAAGGAGCGCCGAGTCTAACGGAGCGCTGCCACCTCTCTTCGACCTCCTTCGCGTGATCGGGGTCAACCTTCGATAGCAAGTCGAATCGTTCTGAGGTCTCCCACGGCTTCCCGATTGTCTCTATCATCGTGCGATTCCACTGATCGATGCGACCGCCCGCATCAGCGCGCCAGATCATTGCAGGCATCGCATCTACAAAACGCCGAAGTTGCTTCTTTTCCCGAAGTGCAGTCTGTTCCGCAGAGACCACTGTGTGTGCATCCATCACGAGGCCGTGAAGAGCAACGACTTTGCCGCTGTTGTCTTTTACTGTCGTGATCAACGACTGAAACCATCTGTACTTCTGGTCTTTGCCAATCAGCCGATACACCTGTTCATGCCATTGTCCGCCCTCTACGAGGATGTTCCATCGCCGCTGAACATCTGCCCGATCGTCCGGATGGACGAGGTCGAGCCATCCTCTCTTCCGGATCTCATCTGGGGTCAATCCGAGATAATCTTCGCAATAGTGATTGAGGTACGTTAGGTCCCCATCAGGACGAGCTTTCCAGAGGAAGCCTGGGACGCCTTCGGCGAGCAGATCCAACTGCATGCGGTGGTCTTGAATCGCCTCCTTCGACCGCAGCAGATCATCGACATCTGCTGTCGAAGAGTACCAACGACGTATCGAACCGTCTTGTTCGAGGTAGGGATCGGCATGGGTTTGGAACCAACGATAATTTCCGTTTTTATCCGCAAGACGCCACAACCACTCTGAGGGCTGACCCGTCCTGATTGATTCGTTAAACAACTCGGCGACACAGTCACGATCTTCCGGATGTGCTATCTGCAGCCATTTATGCCCAAGAACTTCGCTCGTCGGCAGGCCGATGTGATTCAGAAATTGCTCACTGACGAACTCGATGCCAGATTTCCCTCGGATGGCAAGGAATGCCGGCACTCGGTTAAGGAGTTCCCTGTCCTCTCGCTCTCGACTTTGACGTGCCTGCTCTGCTCTTACCTGCTGGTCAATCTCAACACTCACCATGTACCAGCTAGCTACATGGCCGTTCTCATCAAATGATGGTTCGGCAAGAATGTGTTGCCATCGATACGCTCCGTCGTGTTGCAACATAAGCCATCGGGTTTCAAATGGTGCCTTGGTTGCCACACAATGCATGCAGCTCTTATAACCCTCGTCGTATTGTTCCGGGTGGATGTGCCGCATCCACTGGTGTCCGAGGATCTCTTCTATGGGTTTGCCGAGCGCCGTTGACGTGACCTTGTTCGCATAAACCATCGTCCCATCGGGCGCCATGATGCAGATACAAGCGGGTACACCGTCGGCGATCTTTCGAAATAACTCTTCCTTGCTTCTAAGTTCCTCCTCAGCTTCCTTGCGCTCGTCGATGTCCCAACTGATGCTGACCCATCGTTCGGGCCGTCCCTCAGCGTCCCGCATCGGAAACGATCGGGTCGAAAACCAGCGGTAGGTTCCATCCTTGCCGAGTACGCGGGTTTCGATCTCACCGGCCTCTTTGGTCTCTAGCTGGTGTTTCCACGCCTCGGCTCGACGCTCGCGATCATCGGGATGGATAACGGCCAAGCGGTCAGCCATGCTTGTCCCGATTGCCTCCCCAAAGTACTCACGAGCGCCATCACTCGCGAACTCTAGCGCGCCATCCGGACGCGAAACCCACACCAATCCCGGAAAAATCTTTAGAACGCGACCCCATACGTTATCTCGGGCGCGCATCTCGTCTTCCTTCCGCTTTTCGTCGTCGATGTTCCACAGCAATCCGAAATAGCGGATGATGTTGTCCTCGCTGTCTTTCTGTACGTGAAGCAGAGTTGCGAACCAATGATACTCACCTGTTGCCGCAAGATACCTTGCCCGGAAATGTTGTGGTTCACCCGTCTGCTTCACCCGCTCCATCGCTCGCTGAGGAATGTCTACGTCTTCCGGGTGGATAAAGCGAGTAAAGTCTGGTGTCTCGCAGGGAGCGACGCCCAAGTATTCACAGCCGTCAGGACTCACATATTCCAGAGTCCCGTCGGCGTGTCGAGACCATATATACTTGGTCAGTTCGTCGAGACGGATGCCGAAAGGATTGTTCAAACTACGAGCGGGCCCTCGGTTCGACTTGGATGACATTGCGAAAAATGCGCAGCACCAGATTGCGCCAATGGCTGTTGCAGTCTCGCCGTTCCCAGTAAACTCTTGCGGGAATCGATGCCCGATTGCGATGGTGACCAGGCTGAATGCAGAGGCTGCGATAACAGCCTGGACACGGCCACGAAATCTGGCCAGAAGTAGGACACAGACGATCGCGACAAGATCGCACTTCGAGCCGTACAAAGCCAAAAGCCCAGCACCTGCGGCGATCAGTAGAATTTCGCTCGAAGCCATGATCGAGATCACTCATATGCCCCTTTGGCGATATGACAGGCGAGTTTAAGTTGACCGGCAGCATTCGCAATGGAGCGTTGATGGACTCTAGTGATCTTCACACGAAATGGCCGCGATGCCTGCTAGTGGAAATATGTAATGTTCTTTCTGGAAGAGACACATTAACCTGTCGTCGCCGAGCGTAATAGACGCCCAGAGCAGCAGCGATGAAATCGCCACCTCCCGTTTTGCCACCCTGCCCCATTCCTCAAGTCCGCACGAATGGCTACCAGAAACATGTAATAGCGACAGGCCGAGTTGGACTCATACGATAGAACCGCGTGTCAGTTCCACTCGAGTCGCTCTTATGTTCTCCAAGATCGTCGTCGCCTTGAATCATTTACCTGAGTCGCTGCGTGCGCTTCGCGCGGCGATTGACCTCGCGCGTTCCTGCAATGCGGAGCTGGCAACAGTGTCCATTCTGAGCGATCTTCCCGCCTACACCTCCTTTGCTATCGTTGTCGATCCAAGCGCTCCCGACGCGATGAAAGACAGCCGGCGCCGAGCACACGGTGACCTGCATGAGAAAGCGTCACTCTTAGCACAGGAGCATGGAGTTCGGGCAACCGGCTCAGTCGTCGAAGCACGAGAGGTACAGGCGATACTTCAATTTCTCAGAGAGCAACGCGCAGATCTGCTTGTCATTGGACTTCATCAGCACGACTTCTATTTATCCCGACTGTGGAGTTCCGTTTATGACCTCGCACAGGAAGCTCCCTGCAGCGTGCTCTGCGTGCATTGAGCGCACCGGTCAAGAGCAGCGAGGTATTTCAGTCGAAAGGGATTTATGCTCGGAGGCTTTACGGCATGAGTAAAAAATCGTTGATCATACCTCTGATCGTCTTGCTCGCTGCTGCGGGTCTTCTCTTCGGCATTGCCGGACACCTGACGGGGTGGCAAGGAAACCGGCCCGACCAAGTGACGGATGACGCCTATCTGAGAGCGGACATGACGCCTTTGAGCACGCGAATCTCAGGAACGATCCGGAAGGTAAACGTAAATGATTATCAGAGCGTCAAGGCGGGTCAGACTCTCATCGAACTGGACGACGAGGACTATCGAGCCAACTTAAATCAGGCCCAGGCGGCACTGGCCGCATCGGAAGCCTCTCTTGCTGACAATCAGGCGGCGAAGAGAATACAGGATGCTCAAATCGAAGCGGCAAAGGGGGAGATTCTCCAGGCGGAGGCCGCCATCAACGCTGCCAAAGCCGGCGTCTCCTCGGTTTCACCCGAACTGGAGCGTGCTTTGACTGAGCTGCATCGTCAGCAGGCTCTGTTCGAATCGAAAGCAACAACTCATCAGCAATTGGAGACTGCCACCGCTCAGCAGGGGCAGCTCAGCGGCGTGGTAGACGCGCGGAAAGCGGATCTCGCGCGCGCCGAGGGAGCCCTGGCCACGAGCCAGAGTCAACTCGAGGCGGCGAAGCGCCAACGGGAGGCGCTGAACACAAAAGATGATGTTTACAAAGCTGACATACAGGCAAAGAAGGCCGCCATCGTCGTCGCTCAAGTAAATCTGGCCTACACGCGCATCGCGGCACCGACCGATGGGACAGTCGGAGAACGGCGCGCGCTTGCCGGCCAACTGGTCGCTCCTGGAACGCAGGTGATCAGTCTGGTTCAGAGCGAAGCCTGGGTGCAGGCGAACTTCAAAGAGACTCAGCTAACCAATATGCGAGTCGGCGATACCGCGGATGTCCGGATCGATACATTTCCGGGGCGGGTGTTTCACGGAAAAGTCGAGCAGCTGTCTCCGGCCAGTGGCTCTCAATTCGCCCTTTTGCCGCCAGACAATGCTACGGGCAACTTCACCAAGGTTGTTCAGCGAGTGCCGATCAAAATTGCATTTTTCCTGGGACAGCCTTATCTCGATCGGCTGCGGCCGGGATTCTCGGCAGTTGTTACGGTTCATACCGGGAAGGCGGGAGGAGGATCGGGTGGTGATCAATGACAGGGACTGATGCCAACACGCAAGATCCTCGCCCGGCAGTGACAACCGTCCTGACTCCAATCATGATTGCGCTGGTTCATTTTGGTATTCCCTGGCAGCCGCTTCCAAAACCGCAGCCGAGTCATCCCACTCCGAGTTGGAGGGGCTTCCTGTGTGCGAGTCTCGGGGCTGCGTTTCTTTACACGGCGCTTGACCAGGGACAACGTCTGGATCGGTTTCACTCGTCGCTCATCATTGGATTGGTGGCCGCAGGAGCGTTCCTGATAGTGGCTGCGATGGCTTCGGCAGGTCACTGCTGCACCAGAGGAGGCCAAATGAGAAGCACACACTACGAAAGGGTAGAGATGATGACTTCAGGCTCTGCAGCACTTCGCGAGCTCCACGCAGCAGCCCGTCTGTGCTTGCCCTTGGCATTCATGGCTTCCGTCCTCGTCTCCAGTTGTGTGGCGCAACAACCATCTGCGAGTCCGATGCAACTGACGCTCGAACAGGCGATCAATCTTGCCCTGAAGCAAAATCATTCTGTTCACCTCCGTGAGCTTTCTGTCGAGCAGATGCAAAGCAAGAAAGACGAAGCAAGGTCCGATTACCTGCCTCAACTGAAGACGAGTGGGAGTGTTCTCCACGTCACAGAGCTTGCGGGCGTTGAGATCCCCGCTGGTGCATTGGGCAGCTATTCGTCAACCGGGCCGATTCCGGCGAAGTCTCTGTTTGTCGGTCAAGGTGGTCTCACTGGATACACTGGGGGCGTGGGGTTAGAGCAGCCTCTTACACAGCTGTTTCGCATCCACCAGGGAAATGTTGCAGCGAAACAAGATCTTCTCGTCGCCAGGACACAGCTCGATCAAACCCAGGATGCCATCGCGCTGCAAGTTCGCCAGCTCTACTACAACATATTGATCAACCAAGAAAAGCTGAAGGCGTCCCAGGAGCAGCTGACAACAGCCCAGATCAAAGATGAGGAGAGCCGGAATGATGTAGCAAGAGGCAATGCTCTTGAAATATCGGCACTTCAAAGCAAAGCAGCCATCCTTCAGGCGCAACAAGAGAGCTTGACCTTACGTCTGCAAGGAAACGATCTGCGGCGTCAGCTCGCGGACGTTTTTGGACTCCCAGTCGAAACACCACTAGAGCTCGATCCCGGAGCGGCCGCGGTTGCCGTTGACATTCCCTCGCGTGCTGACGCGATAGGAATCGCGCTCGAACAAAATCACGAGCTGAAAGCGGCTCGACAGACTCTCGTAAAGGCCCAGGCTGGCCTCGCGGTGGCCAAGGACGCCTACATCCCTGACGTGACGGCCCTTTCCCGGTACAGCTACCAGAGTGGCGTCCCACTTCTCGTCCATAATTTTGGGACGTTTGGATTCTCACTCAGTTACGACCTCTTCGATGGCGGCCGACGTGAAGCCAAAATTCGGGAGGCGCGGACCGAAGTGCACTCATCTGAAGTCGCCTTGGACAAGCTCCAGTCAGAGATCGAAGTTCAGATAGAAGGAATTTATGACAGAGTTGACGAACTCCGGCAGATGGTGGATGTTGCGGAGCAGGTTGTAAAGGTCCGAACTGAGGCCGCAAGGCTTTCCGATCGCCAGGTTGAGCAGAATGTGGCTCTCAATTCTGCTCGTAGCCAGAGTCATTCGGACCTGGCAAGTGCGACGGCCTCCTTACTCGAGGCTAATTGTGGCCTATCTCTAACAGAGGCTGACTTGAAGAGGGCGATCGGCCAGATGCCGCAATAGAGAGAATTTCATTCGCAAGACGGTTCTTACACGAAAGCAGGTATGAACTCCATGGATAACACCCTAACTAGTATTTTGGCAGTCCTCGGCGGGTCCGTTATCGGCGCTTCGACTCCGGTCCTTAGCAACTTCGTTCTCCAGCGAAGTGTGACACGGCGAGAGCTGACAAATCGAGAAATAGCTCAACGAGAAGAGCTCTACTCAGAGTTTATACAACAGGGAACATTGAGTTATGCCAAAGCACTTTCACAGAGTCTCGACAATCTCGATGAAATCGTCGCGATGTACGCGCTGGTTAACCGGATCAGGCTCTTCGCTTCTGCGTCGGTGCTCGAGGGGGCGGAAGCGTTTGTAAAGAAGCTCGTCGAGAGGTTTGGAGAAAAGAACATGAGCCTCGACCAGATGAGATCCATTGCTCTGGAGCAGCACGCAGATCCTCTGAACGATTTCGCGCTAAAGTGCAGAGCGGAGCTTCGCGCCATCTACGCGAGTGGTAATTGGAAAGGCGCTTAGCACGAGGCATTTCAGGTTGAGGCCGTATTTCTGCAAACCCCCTTTAGCAAATCCACCAAGGCGTCGCCATCAACCGGCTTGCGGAAGAAACCCACGGCTCCCTTTTCAAGGTAAAACGATTCGGAATTCTCTGAGGGTTTCCCAGTGATGATCACGACCGGCAACGGGCTCTCAGTACTGTTAATATGGTGAAGCAATCCGAGGCCACTCATCTGCCGCATCTCAACATCAGTGATGACGCATGAGCTCTTTTGTAGCCCCCCTAAGTCGAGGAACTCTTCCGCGGAGCCATAGCCTTCCGCTTGATATCCGCAGGATGTCAGCAGGTTTATCAGCGACTCGAGAACGCGGGGATCGTCATCAATGACTGCGATCGTACGGGTCTGCGTACCCACGGAAACCTCCGCCGCTCTAGCACAACTCATAGGAAATTATCCTCTGCGCCCTAAGATGCTTCTGAAGCCTCAAGATTTAGTTTACTGGCGAGCTTAACCAGGGTCGCGAAAGAATCGGCTTCCATTTTGCGCATGATGTGGCCACGATGTATCTGCACTGTATATTCCGTGATTCCTAATTCGCCTGCTGCCTGCTTGTTCAGAAGACCACGTACCAACAGCGGTAACACCTGTTGCTCCCTTGGAGTCAGTGACCGATAGCGGGCGAGCAGACTTTCCTGTTCGAACGCCACTCGTCGAAGCTTTCGATCCTGCTCGAGTGCCTTGTCTATAGAGACAAGGAGGGCAGATTCGTCAATAGGCTTGGTGAGGAAGTCCACCGCTCCACCCTTCATCGCTGTGACCGTGGATGGAACGTCGCCGCGGCCAGTAATGAAAATGACAGGTATTGTCGTTTGCGCGGCTATAGACTTTTGCACTTGCAGTCCATTCAATCCCGGCATTCTCAAATCGAGAATCAGACACGCACACGAGTCCTGGCGTTCGAAGTCGACGAAGTCTTGTCCTGAAGTGAATATTTGAACCTGCTTGCCATTGGCTCGCAGGAGCGATGAGAGAGCGTCTACAACACTGGCATCATCATCGACGATGTAGACCATTTCGTTTGACGGCACAATTCCCTTCCGGAGTGAGCTACTGATAGCTGTGCGCGTCATAGTCCACAAGCCTCGAAAATGCTCGGCGCACCGCTTCTAAGCGCACCATTGTGAGAGATTATATTGGGAAGACATGGCGAAGTCATCGAGGCCCCTTCAAATCAGGCATTACATGAATATGTAATTGCAGAACGCCCATTATTGGGAGCCCAATTTCGGAAAGAAGAGATTCGTCCTTCTCCCCTCGGCAACCCAGAGGCTCTCCTCCTCCCTTATTGCCTACGAGCGATGATGAGTCATTTTCCGGGTCCAGTAGGCGTGGCAGCGTTGGTCCAAAAAGGACCATGCGGAGAGTCAACAACAGGGTCACCGCAACATCGAACCAAATCATGGACTCCTCCCACTTTCCACGCATTCCAGACCGGATGCAGGACGCAACCGGACATTAGCGCGCATCAGGACGCTCCAGTTACCCGAGATCGCATTTCTGGCTCCGGAGCTCCACGTCCTCGCAATCATAGGCAAGGTCTCGTCCGTAATTCCATTACATGTTTATGTATTGGTCGGGGCTTACGCGCCGCTGAACAAGCGCTGCACGACTCGACTCTGAGACTAGCCCTGAGATGGATGAACAGGAAGATTGAGACTAAATCGAACGTCGATTGGATTCCTTCGTTCTGCAACCAGCGTTCCTCCATGTGAAAGCGCGATCGACCGGCTAATAGAGCCGAATTCCCGATCCTCCCTGGCCGTTGCTGTAGAAGGTTTCGAAGGCGTTTCCGGATCGCGTTCACTCCCTCCAGTATCTCCGACTTCTATGATCGTGGACTGATCCAGCGCTCGGGTGCAAATGGTCAAGATACAAGGCATTCCAGACTGAGACGTAAACGAGCCGCTCGCATTTCGGATGAGGTTCAACGGGATCTGCTGAACCTCAATAGCATCTGGGTTTCAACCGGGACGCCGTCAAATCCCATGACACGAACTCGAGTGGTAAGGCGTCTGAGTAGCGATAGAAAGGTTCCACTAAGTTTTCGCCGCTTCTCGATCATCGTGAAGTACGATTTTTTAGCCAGTCTTGCTGCTCGAGTTGGCCCAGTTGAGTCCGGTCAGGCGTTGCAACGCAGGATTGGCATACGTGCAAACGTTGTCAGTGGACGCTAACCACGCAGGGTGCAGTGAACACTCTACGAAAGGACCGGTTTTACCACCATGAGTTATGCTGCCCCGGTTCGATCCACGAAAGTCAAGCTCTCCGTGTCATTTTGGCCGCCGTGCAGTGGGTGTGGAAGCCGAACCGATGGAGAGACTGCGACTTCCTGTGAAATGAAGCGAGGAAGCTCTATTCGAATACATGTTGCTCCTCCCTCCAGCCGAATTGCCTCGAGCTTGCCCTCTTGCGCGGCGATGATGGAACGACTGATTCCCAGGGCCACGACCGTTCGAGATCCGTCTGCAATGACAGTTTCCAGGAGGTCCTCTAGATCGGTGACGCAACCGCCGTTATCCTGGACTTCGAGGTACACGCGCTCGCCGAAGAAGTTGGTTCTTATGGTTAGCTCCTTCTCTCTCCCGGATCTAGAGATGGCTTCGCATACGTCTACCATCAAGTTAAAGAGCACCTGTTGAATCTGGGCCTTATCAGCGAATGCGAGCGGCAGGCCCGGATCCAGTTCGCGATTGACTACGATTCGCTTGTCACGAAGGTCTGGGGCCTGAAGGGTTATCACCTGGTCAAGCAGTGCATTCAGGTCGATGGCTCTTGGAGCAGGTTGACGATGATCGAAATATTGGCGCATTTCGTGAACAATGTTGCCAACGGACATTCCATCTCGAACCACTCCCTCCAATGCGGCCTTTGCCTGAGAGATGTTGACGTTGTCAGAGGAAAGCCAGTTGAGCGCCGCTCGTGCGTTGGCCACAACTGCCGCTATTGGCTGCACAATCTGGTGAGAGAGGGAGGCAGCGATTTCGGCAATTGCTGCTGAATGTGTAGCGCGATCCATTCGCTCCTTTACCGCATCGAGCGCTTCGCTCGCACGTTTTCCCTCATCGATGTCAATGTTTACGCCGACCCAATACTGGATTTGCCCATCAGAAGCCCGAAGTGGCTCAGCTTGCGAAAGGAACCAACGGTACTCTCCGTGGGCTCCCAATATGCGGAGCTGAGCTTCGCGCCCCTTTCCAGACGCAATGGTTTCTTTCCAATGCCTGCTCGAGTGAGTCCGGTCGTCGGGATGCAGGAAAGCCACATGGACGTCCCATGGTGCTTCAAACTCGTCGGCGAACCCGAGCGGATGACCTGATGGAAGGCCTAAGTATTTTGCGGTGGTTTGGTTAACGAACTCAAGGGCCCCGGACGCACGGGCGTACCATGCCTGAATCGGAAGAGCGTTAAGGGTGGTTTGAAGGTTCGCCTCGATCGGTGGAAGTGCAGTACTCGAGGGCGGGGAGGGAACGGCTGTGAAGAGCCACACTTCAGCGCCATCGGGCGCCACATGTCCGGCTCCAACAACATCCACCGCACCTCTTCTTGCAGAGTTCTTGCCGCCGAGAAAGAAGCGAGCCCGATAGATCTGATTATTAACCTGCGCTTCCCGCCACAGAGTAGAAGCTATATTTCTGTCTTCATCCGCGACAAATTCCAGCCAACTTAAATCGCTGAGCTCGTTCGCCCCGATGGCTGAAATCTTTCTCAGCTCTCGATTTGCATAAACACAACGACCATCTGAATCTGCTAACCAAGTGGGATTCGGAGAGTACTCAAGGAAGGCAGCTACGACTGTCATATCCATCATCCCCCGCCCACGCGTCGGGTTGACCCAGAGGAAGAAGCGCACGGCCAAAGTCGCCAAAGTAGTTTGCATCTGTATCTTCCGTATTGTTATCGGGTTGAGCATATTACAGATTGGAACAAAAGGGGTATTACATGTTTCTGGTAGCGAGCGCATTTCGGCTCTGGGGTGCAAATATTTTCGGTGGGCAGAGTAAGGTTTGCGGTCGGCGACACACGAGCAGGAAGCGTGAAACGCGTTGCTTCTGCAGTCGGCGAAGGTTCTATGGCGGTACACCTAGTGCATCGATATCTTGCCGAGTATGTGGAGCAACTTGCTTCAGCTCAACACGCGCAAATGATACCGGTTTCGGCAAAGGCATGACGGGCCTCGGGCTGCTGACACTTGCCACATAAACATGTAATGGTGCAAAGCTGCGGCAAACATTATGTTGCCCAAAGAACTAAGTGATCAGCGGTCCGACTGAAGGTTGTTGGCGCGCATGACCACTGAAACCAAGTGGAGGGCCTCGTGCGACTTGTGAGCTTTACGGAATCAGATCAAAAACCCAGACCAGGTGCACTACAGGGGGATCGAGTGATCGATCTCTCAGATCAACTGGGCGACATCCGAGAATTGATTGAGGGCGGACCTGAACTCCAGCAATCAGTCTATGAATTCCTGGGCTTCCTGGGTGAGGCGCACAGCCAGTTCTTGCTTACTCAAGTGACCCTGCTGCCACCAATTCTGAACCCGCCGCGCATTTTCTGCCTCGGTCTGGCTTACCGGGACCACGCGATCGAAACTCATCAGGCGATACCCAAGGTTCCTACTATCTTCCTGAAGCTCACGTCAGCACTGAACGGCCCGCATTCGGCGGTGGTGTTGCCAAAACTCACCCAGCAGCCCGACTATGAAGCTGAATTGGCATTCGTCATCGGCAAAGGCGGAAAGAACATTCCAGCCGACCGATGGCAGGAACATGTCTTCGGCTACACCATCATGAATGACGTCAGTGCACGCGACGTCCAAATGTCCACTTCTCAATGGTCGTTGGGGAAAAGCTTCGATACCTTCGCGCCACTTGGCCCAGCAATCGTAACTAAGGATGAGATCCCAGATCCACATTCACTCGACATTAAGTTGAGCATAGGCGGCGAGGTCCTTCAGCACTCCAATACGAGAGAACTGATCTTCCGGATTCCCGACCTCATTGCCTATATCTCTTCCATCACCTCTCTTCAATCAGGAGACATCATCAGCACGGGAACTCCCTCAGGAGTGGGTCACGGCCGTACTCCTCATCGTTGGCTGCGAGCGGGCGAGACGATCATTACCGAGATTCAAGGGATCGGACAACTAGTCAATCCGGTGGTTGCCGAGGGTGAGGCACACCTGCGGCAGGTCACCTGTCTCTTTGACGACGCTGTTTCTAGAAATCCCTCGAGAGCCTCCCATGTTTCTTCGCTCGACTAACAGGAACATGTAATTTCGACGACCTCCCCTGATTGCTACTATCACGCTGTCAGATGCCGCGCTTGACAGAAAATCCAACGCTCGCGTCTGGGCATGCAGATCCGTAGATGCCGGGACTTGTGTGGTGGAGGAGGTAATCAAAAATGCAGACGCGCCGTGCGCAACGTCTGATTCACCATACTAGTGCCGCAGCATGGCTCCTTCTGACGAGCCCCATTTTGATTGCGCAAGGGACAACTCCGTCTACGCTTGCTCCAGCATCAACGCCCGCGCATCAGATTTTTGATCTGTCGATCTTCGTCGTTACACTTACCGGCGGAATATTCGTGGTAGTGGGCGGACTACTCGCTATTGCCCTCTATCGGTTTCGGGCACGCAAGACCGACCCACTCGGCGAGCCGGCCCAAATCTACGGCAGCACGCAAATTGAGCTGGCTTGGACCGTGATCCCTGTCCTGATTGTGGTCGTTCTGTTCCTGACAACGGCACGCATCATCTTCGCCATTCAGGACGCGCCAAAGCCAAAGTCCGCTCTCGATGTCACAGTAGTCGGGCATCAGTTCTGGTGGGAGTTCCGATACCCCAAATATGGCGTGGTCTCCGCGAACGAGCTCCATATTCCAGCCAGCTCCAACACCGCGCCAGAAGCGACCTTCCTCAAGTTGACTTCCGCAGATGTCAATCATAGTTTCTGGATCCCACAGTTGGCTGGAAAGACGGATTTGATCGCGAATCATGTGAACACGATGTGGTTGGATCCCCGGACACCCGGGCTCTACCTCGGCCAGTGCGCCCAGTTCTGCGGTTCGCAACACGCGATGATGTTGCTCCGCGTATATGTCGACGCGCCTGAGCAGTTCGATGCCTGGATCAGGAATCAGCAGCAGTCGGCACGCCAGGACTCAACAGTCGAGGCGGGGAGAAAGGTCTTCGAAAGGCAGGCGTGCATGAACTGCCACACAGTCTCGGGAACAGCGGCGACTGGACGTTTCGGACCTGACCTTACACACCTGATGAGCCGGGCGACGCTTGCCTCTGGAGCGACGGACAACACCCCGTCGAATCTCCGCCAATGGATTAAATCGCCAGACACGTTCAAGCACGGGGCCTTGATGCCTGCAATGCAGCTAAACGATGAGCAGTTGGATCAAATCACTGCCTATCTCGAAAGCCTGAAGTGACGACAGGATTCTGATATGAGCGATTACCCACTACCAATCAGCCACGTGATCGACCCGAGTGCTTCCGCATCGGAGCGGGGCACCTTCCTTGAGAAGCTTCACGAATGGGTGGTGACGGTCGACCACAAACGTCTGGGCATTCTGTACATCTTGTACTCGACCTTCTTCCTGCTCGTCGCTGGGGCCGAGGCTTTGATGATCCGCGTTCAGCTCGCCTATCCCCACAATCATGTTTTGAGCGCGCAGGTCTATAACCGCTTCTTCACGATGCACGGCACGACGATGGTGTTTCTGGTCGGAATGCCTTTCCTCTTTGGATTCGCCAATTACATCGTGCCGCTGCAGATTGGCGCTCGCGATATGGCTTTTCCCCGAGTGAATGCCTTTAGCTTCTGGCTGACGACTTTCGGTGGGTTCCTGCTGTATTACAGCTTTCTTGGCGGAGCCGGGCTCTACGGAGTGGGAAACGCCCCGGACGTCGGTTGGTTCGCCTACGCTCCCCTCACCTTGCGTGCCTTCTCTCCTGGTCATGCGACCGATTATTGGGCACTCGCATTGATTGTTAGTGGATTCGGAACGCTCGGCACCGCGATCAATATTATCGCAACGGTCATCTCGATGCGGTGCAAAGGGATGACCCTCATGAGGATGCCTCTGTTCACATGGTTGCTTCTCATCGTGAGCATGCTGACGTTGGTTACGATCACTCCGCTCACCGCAGCGCAGTTCATGTTGCTCATCGATCGTTATCTGGGTGGCCACTTCTTCGACACACAAGCTGGCGGTTCATCGTTGATCTGGATCCATTTCTTCTGGATCTTCGGTCATCCCGAAGTCTACGTCCTGGTGCTTCCGGCGTTTGCGATTGCAAACGAGGTCATCCCGGTGTTTTGCCGCAAGGCTATCTTCGGCTACCCAGCAATGGTTGCGGCTTCGGTATGCATCATGTTTGTCAGTCTGAGCGTGTGGGCGCACCACATGTTTAC
This sequence comes from Tunturiibacter gelidiferens, assembly GCF_013410115.1. Taxonomy (GTDB): domain Bacteria; phylum Acidobacteriota; class Terriglobia; order Terriglobales; family Acidobacteriaceae; genus Edaphobacter; species Edaphobacter gelidiferens. The sequence continues at coordinate 114,468 of NZ_JACCCV010000003.1, read as the reverse complement.
TGTTGGCATGACCTCGGTCTCAAATGCTTTTTTCACGCTCTCGACGATGCTTGTCGGTGTTCCAACCGGAATCAAGATCTTCAATTGGATCGCCACTCTATGGGGCGGCCGAATACGCTTTACAACGCCGATGCTCTTCTGCATTGGGTTCCTCTTCCAATTCCTGATCGCGGGCTTGACCGGCATCATGCTCTCGGTATCACCGTGGGATTGGCAACTTCATAACTCATATTTCGTGATTGCGCATTTTCACTATGTCCTTGTTGGCGCTGTCGTGTTCTGCATCTTTGCAGGCATCTATTACTGGTACCCCAAGGCAACCGGGCGCTTGATGAACGAGACGCTCGGCAAATGGCATTTCTGGCTCTTTGCTATTGGCTTCCATATCACGTTCGACACCATGCACTTCCTCGGTCTTTTGGGGATGCCGCGGTCGATCTACACCTATCAGCCTGACCGTGGATGGAACTTTCTCAATCTGGTTGTGTCCGTCGGAGGACTGATCCAGGGGATTGCAGTCCTGATCTTCGCATACAATTTCATCGTTTCTTACTGGCGTGGAGAAGTCGCCGGCGACGATCCATGGGACGCCTGGACCCTCGAATGGACCACATCCTCGCCGCCTCCTGTCTACAACTTTGAAGAAGAGCCGGAGGTGCATAGCCGCCGGCCTCTGTGGGATCTGAAGCACCCAGACGATCCAGATTGGGAGTACGAGTCATGAGTTCTATGCCCGTTAGTCATCCAGGACGTACTGTCGAGTGGCATCTTCCTAGCAAACGCCGAGTAGGCATAACGGCATTGATTGTCGGTGAGAGCGCCATCTTCACCATCTTCGTTGTTGCCTATGTCTTCTATATGGGCAAGAGCCTCTCGGGGCCGACACCTGCACAGGTATTGGAAGTTCCAATTCTTGCAACAATCTGCCTGTTGTCCAGCAGCTTTACGATCTGGCGTGCGGAAAAGGCTATCGAAGATGACCGAATGGGAAACTTCACCGTTTGGCTCGGCGCAACAATCGCACTTGCTGCAGTCTTCCTGACAAACACGGCGTTTGAATGGAAGAAGCTGATCTATCAGGACGGGTTAACCGTCAGCACAAACCTTTTTGGCACGACGTTCTACTCCCTGGTGGGACTACACGCCACCCACGTCGTAGTCGGGCTGTTTCTTCTTACCTCGACCTTCATCTTCTCTCTGTTTGGTTGGGTTGACTCGCGGCAAAGTGAGCGGTTTGGAGTCATCGCCCTTTATTGGCATTTCGTGGATGCAGTGTGGATCGTGGTGTTTACGGTCGTTTACCTGATCGGACGGTGATTTGTGATGAATGACGGCAGAGCGGAACAAAGTCAAAGAGAGCCTATAGAGATGCCGGCAAGCACGGCATGGCCGATTCTTCTCGCCTTCGGCATCACGCTCTTGTTCGCGAGTCTTGTGACAAGTATTGGAGTCGGCATTGCAGGTTTTCTTCTGATCGCCTGTGGCGTCGTCGGGTGGGCGAAGCAGTGTCTTCCCGAGGAACACCACGAAATGATTCCGGTTAAGGCAAGACGGTTCATGCCGTCAAGCGTGAGGACCCAGGTGGCGCACATCCAGGTCAGTGAAGTCCACCGGGCGTTCCTTCCTGTTGAAAGTTATGCCGTGACCTCCGGACTCCGTGGAGGAATAGCTGGGGGAATCGTCATGATCTTCCCCGCCCTCCTTTACGGCTATCTGACCCAGCACAGCATCTGGTACGCGGTGAATCTGCTTGGAGGCGCGGGCGTCGCACACTGGACAAACGCTACGACCGCCGACATCGCGGCCTTCCATTGGAATGGGTTGATTGCAGCAACGATCATCCATGCGGCAGTTTGCACACTCATCGGCCTGCTCTACGGAGCAATGCTGCCAATGTGGCCGCGGCGACCGGTCCTTCTTGGCGGAATCATTGCTCCGCTCCTTTGGACTGGCCTTCTTCACTCGATCCTCGGATTTGTGAATCCGACGTTCAACGCCAGAATCGAGTGGGGCTGGTTCACTCTCTCCGAGCTTGTCTTCGGCATCGTAGCCGGCCTCGTCGTTATGAGATCGGGAAAAATCAGAACGCATCAAACCCTGCCGTTCATTCTCCGGATGGGAATCGAAGCCAAAGAGTTCAAAGGGCCAACCGGAGACGGACGATGAAGTTTACTGCGAGAGCAATACTGTCGCTTCTTCCCTTCGCCTTGGTTGCAGGCAGCTTGGGATGCGATCGGAGGATCGGGCCGCCAACCGATCAGGAAGAGCTGATGCGTCCCGAAAATATAGCCTCGTTTGACCGCCTGTACAAGCAGAACTGCTCGGCGTGCCACGGAGAAACCGGTTCTGGGGGACCGGCACTCGATCTCGCCAATCCGAAATATCAGGCACTTGTTGATGACGCGTCATTGAAACGGTGGATCACGTCCGGCATGCCGGGTACGCAAATGCCTGCCTTTGGCGAGCCAGCCGGCGGTTTCCTTACTCCACAACAGGTTGACGTGCTCGTTGCGGGCATGCGCACACGATGGAACCACAAGGACCACAGTGCGGCAGACATGCCTCCCTATTCTTCATCCGCAGTGGGCAATGTCGAACATGGACAGGACGTCTTCCGCGTGAGTTGCACTTCCTGCCATCAGCAAGGGCAGCAGAAGATCACCGACGCAAGCTATCTGGACCTCGTAAGTGATCAGAGCCTACGGACGATCGTTATTGCGGGGCGCCCCGATCTTGGTCACCCGGATTGGAAACAGGTCCGGCTGGGGCAGCCCTTGACGGATCAGGACGTGAGCGACGTCATTGCGTATCTCCATTCGTTGCGAAGCGATACTCCGGGTCAGCCATATCCCGAGACAGGCCCCAAGAGGTGATTTGTGAGTGAAGAGAAACTGCCAGTTGGACAAAACGAAGAAGAACAGGCGCCGGTCGACCCGTTGACGGTGTCGAGGCGGTGGGTATTGCTGACAGTGGGCGCGTTCTTCAACGCTGTAGTCGGCGTTGCTGTAGCAGTTCCCGTAGTGAAGTACCTCCTCTCGCCCGTAAAGTCTGACGATGCATATAAGTCCTGGGTGTCACTCGGGTCTCTGGATACGTTCCCTGTCGGTGAAACACGTCTGGCGAAGTTCACGAACCCGGTGAGCCGCGAATGGGATGGCGAAACCGATCGAGTTGCCTGCTGGGTCCGTCGTATCTCCGAGAAGGAGTTTCAGGTGTTCGCCATCAATTGTGCCCACCTGGGATGCCCGGTTCGCTGGTTCCCGCAATCGGGCCTGTTCATGTGCCCTTGTCACGGGGGCGCCTACTATGCGGACGGAAGCAGAGCTTCCGGTCCACCGGAGCGAGGCTTATTCCCGTACGACACGAAAATCGTTGATGGGGCCCTTCAGATCAACGCTGGCCAGATGCCAACTCTCTCCAACACCGCCAAGCTGGTTCAGATTGAGACCGCAAAGGGAGGATCGCCATGCGCAGGTTGAAGGCTCTGTACACCTGGTTTGATAGCCGTCTGCAGCTCGGCGAGCCGATCAAAGAGATGGCTCTCCACCCTGTCCCGAATAGGACCGCCAGTTGGTGGTACGTCTTTGGGAGTGCTGCCTTTGTCCTGCTCATGCTTCAGATTGCGACCGGGATCCTGCTTGCGCTAGTCTATGTGCCCTCCGCCGGACAGGCATGGAACAGCCTGAATGTTCTGAACCACCAGTTAACTCTTGGCTGGTTCCTCCGTGCGATGCACGGCTGGGGCTCGAACTTCATGGTGGCCGTCGTGTTGATTCACATGGCGCAGGTCTTCCTCTTCGGTGCATATAAGTTCCCTAGAGAACTGACCTGGGTTCTCGGAGTGTTCCTGCTGCTCATGACACTCGGGATGGCGTTCACAGGTCAGGTGCTACGTTTCGATCAGGACGCCTACTGGGGTCTCGGCATCGGAGCATCCATTGCGAGCCGAGTGCCGTTCATCGGTGGTACAGCGGTCCACATGATGTTAGGCGGCCCTATCATTGCCGGAGCAACACTCTCCCGATTCTTCGCCTTTCACGTTTTCGTTATCCCTGGAATGCTGTTGGCGTTCGCGTTCCTTCACGTGTGGATGGTCGTCAAGCTCGGCATCAACGAATGGCCGATGCCTGGCCGCGTCGTTCGTCGCTCTACGTACCTGACGGAATACCACGAACTGGCAAAGAAGGATGGCCGGCCATTCGTACCTGGAGCTGTGTGGAAGGACGCCTTCTTCTCCGCAGCGATCCTCGCCGCGGTTGCAGTTTGCGCAGCCGTGCTCGGACCTTATGGACCTGGAGGTCAACCGGATCCTACGATCATTCAGACTGCCCCCAAACCCGATTTCTTCTTCCTGTGGCTCTACGCGGTATTATCTTATCTTCCTCCCAGCCTGGAGACACCATTTCTCCTGATCGCCCCTGTGCTGGGAATCGCAGGACTCGTAGCCCTTCCGTTTTACGCCGGTGAAGGCGAAAAGAGCTGGCATAAACGCCCGATCGCAATCCTCATGTTGACTACGGTTGCCCTCGCATGGGGTGTTTTAACTCATCTCGGAACCTTCACGCCCTGGAGCCCGAAGATGAACGCATGGAGCGGCGGTCCTCCGGTTCCGATCCGTTATACGCACGATGCGAGTCCGCTCCAGCGGCAAGGAGCTATCGTCTTTCAGTCGAAGCAATGCCGTAACTGCCACTCGATTGCGGGCGTCGGCGGAATGCGTGGCCCTGCTCTGGATTTGGTCGCGACCCGTCTCACGGTAGATCAACTGATCCGGCAGGTTCTTCAGGGGGGCGGCAACATGCCGGCGTATGGCAAGAACCTGAGCCCCTCCGAAACCACGGCTCTGGTTCAGTTCCTGGAAACCCTGCATCCCCTGAATCAACCGGCAGCCGCGGATGCATCCCGTCAGGCAGCTATGGCAGAGCCAGCACCCAAACCGTGAAGGAGTCTAGTTGGAGACCTCTTGGCTGAATCTCATTACCGATTGGGACATACCTCCCGCAGTCACGGGCACCCTCGTGGCTGTGGGCATCATTTATGGGAGAGGCTGGCTCACGCTTAGGCGCACTCGACCCAAACAGATCCCTAAGTGGAGGCTCTTCTCCTTCATCGCAGGACTATTTGCCATCTTCGTGGCGGTTTCTTCCTCACTCGACACTTACAGCGAGACACTGTTGTTCATGCACATGACTCAGCACTTCGTGCTGATGTCGGTGGCACCTCCACTCATCGTGTTGGGGTGTCCGTTCGTCCCCATGTTGCGCGGTCTACCGCGCCCGATCGTGCGTCGGATTGGTGGACCGATCTTTCGGTCTTCCGTCGTGCATTCGCTTCAGGGACTCTTTTCACGCTTGCCGTTTGCGTGGTTTGCAATGAACCTGACCTATGTTGGCTGGCACATTCCGAAAGCCTACGAATTCGCGTTGTCCTCGGAGAATTGGCACAACTTCGAACACTTCTGCTTCTTTGCGACGAGCCTCATCTTCTGGTGGCCCATTGTGCAGCCCTGGCCGTCACAACGTCGATTGAACTCCTGGATGATCATTCCATACCTGCTGACTTCGGACTTCGTAAACACCGGTTTATCGGCGTTCCTGTGTTTTTCTGGACGCTTGCTCTACCCGAGCTATGGAGTTGTCGAGCGGCCCTTTGGGATCGACGCACTAAAGGACCAGATCGCAGCAGGGGCCTTCATGTGGGTATTCGGGTCTTTGGTGTTTCTTGTTCCCGCCATCTACCTGACTACCCGATTCCTGGCGAACGGTCGTCTCATGAGCGAGAAGACAGGACTGGAGAGGGCGCGTGCGCTGGCTCAATAACTTATTCGAGTTCGTCGGTAAGGTGGGCCTGTTCAGCCTGCGGGTTCTCGTTGACGCCGTCAGGTCTCCGTTCGAGTTTGCCCAACTTGGCCGTCAGCTTGTAGAAGTGGGAAACAAATCCCTCGCCCTCATCATCGTGTCCGGCTTCGCCCTGGGAGCCGTAATGACTCTCCACACAAGAAGTACCTTGGTAATGTTTGGCGCCACAGCGATGATACCGGCCGTGCAGGCAGTATCGTTCTTCGTCGAAATTGGACCATTGGTCGCGGGGCTACTGCTTGCGGGTCGAGTCGGCTCCGGAATCGGTGCCGTCCTTGCGAACATGAGGGCCTCTGAGCAGGTTGACGCCATCGAATCGTTGTCGATTGACTCTTTCAAGTACCTGGTTGTGCCTCGCGTCCTGGCCTGCGTGATCGCTCTTCCCTTTCTGACACTTTTCATGGATTTCGCAGGACTGCTGGGAGGCTTCCTCTCAGAAGAGCTCTCCTCGCACATAGCGCCGACACTCTACATCAATCGCGCCTTTGACTATCTTCAGTGGTCGAACTTCATCGCGCCTACTCTGAAAACCGCCGTATTCGGTTTCATTATCGGCTCCGTCTCTTCCTACTTCGGCTATACGACGGACAAGGGAGCGCAGGGTGTCGGCGAAGCTGCTACCAACAGTGTTGTTCTGTCTTCCCTGCTGATCATCGTTGCCGACGTAGTGCTGATCAAGTGCATCTTCTTCCTCTTCCCGGATACGGCCATATGAGCGAAACCCAGACCATCGCGGTGGAATTCAAGCATGTGATGAAGTCGTTCGGCACAAAACGCATACTGAACGACGTGTCGTTTCACATCGATCAGGGGCAGGCCCTGTGTCTGCTCGGTCGCAGCGGTACTGGTAAGAGCGTCACTCTCAAACTGGTTATGGCGCTCATGCGGCCCGACTCAGGAGAGGTCTGTGTTGATCAGGACAACGTTGTCGGTATGGACGAAAAACATCTGTCTCTCGTTCGCAGAAAGATGGGATACCTGTTTCAGGATGCAGCGCTCTTCGATTCCCTGACACTCTACGAAAATCTTGCACTGCCACTCAGCAGGCTGACCAGGAAATCCAAGGACGAGATTGAGGACGTGGTCCACCGTACACTTACCGATGTCGGCCTGGGAGCAGATGGTGCGAAATTCCCATCGGCACTCTCGGGAGGTATGAGAAAGAGGGCCGGCCTTGCCAGAGCGTTGGTTCTTGAACCCAAGATTCTGCTGGCTGATGAGCCGAGCAGTGGGTTGGATCGTATCACTGCCGCTGAGATCGATGAGTTGCTCATGCGGCAAAAAGCCGAACGAGGAACCGCCCTGATCATCGTGACACATGATGTGCGCGGAGCCCGCAGGGTAGCTGACCGGGTCGCCGTGCTCGACAAAGGAAATCTCGTCGCCTTCGGCTCGGTAGACGAGGTAAGCCGGAGCGAAAACGAAGTCGCTCGCAAACTTATTACGGAGTGAAGCAATGTCTAGACGATATCTCGCTGTAGGAATCTTCATCATTGCCAGCGTAACCTTGTTCGCGCTCGGAATCTTCCTCGTTGGGAATCGTCATGAGGCTTTCTCGCGCCACGTGCTGCTGTATACGGAGTTTGCCGATCTCGATGGCATAGCCAAGGGTTCGAAGGTGCAAGTAGCGGGCATGGATGCTGGCCAGGTGACGAGGATCGAAGTACCTCGTTCGCCAAGTGATCATTTTCGTGTCCAGATGAAGGTCGACGAGCAGCTTCATGGCCTGGTTCGAACCGACTCCGTCGTAACGATCGATACAGAAGGCGTGGTGGGTAACACGTTCCTCACGATCCATTCGGGTTCCCCGAATGCAACGATTGCGCAAGCCGACTCGGTACTGCAAAGCAAACCTCCCGTAACCATGTCCGACCTGCTGACTCATGCTCTCGGGATCATGAACGATGCGGACGCAACGATAAAGCAGGTGGGAGGCAACCTGAACGTCGTACTCGACGGGGTCAATGGCGCCGTGGGTAACGCAAACGATCTGCTCGTAGGGTTGAAAGAGGGCCGCGGGCCAGCGGGCATGCTTCTCCAAGATGAGAAGATGGCAGGACAGATTCGAGAGTCCGTGTCAAACGTGCAGTCGACAACCTCGAACCTAAACCAGGCCTCGGGCCGTGTGAATAGCATCGTTGCAGATGTTCAGCAGCGTCAATTACCTCAGAAACTTGATGACACGATGACGCAAATTCATTCTGCGTCGACCCGCGCCGATTCGACCATCCAACAAGTCCAGCAAAGTCTGACCCAGGCCCTGGGGCCCGATGTAAATGGTGTCACCGCAGGTCAGAACGTCAGCGAATCGCTGACCAATGTCAACGTTGCGACAGGTAACATGGCTGAGGATACAGAGGCGCTCAAACACAACTTCTTCTTTAAGGGCTTCTTCAATCATCGCGGCTACTACACACTTGGCAGTTTATCGCCACAGGAATATAGACACAGTAAGCTCTTCGGTAGCACGCAGAGCCCACGCGCCTGGCTGCAGGCTGATGCATTATTTCAGCACGGGCCACATGGCACGGAGGAATTGAGCCCCGACGGGAAGCATGTGATCGATGCTGCCGTTGCATCACTGGGAGACGCGATCTTCACCCACCCTATCGTAATCGAGGGGTATTCCGATGCCGCGGTGTCAGCCGATGCTCTTTCCTGGTCCTACGCACGCGCACAGCTCGTTCGCAACTACCTCGAGGCACGCTACCCCTTCACCACCAAGAATGTGGGCGTCATGCCCCTGAGCGCGGCTCCTCCGCCGGGGTTGGGGCATGATCGTTGGTCCGGTATATGCATCGTGGTTGCGGAGAGGAAGTAGTCTGTTCGGCGGCGCGATCACGAGCGTTCCGTGATGTCGAAGTGAAATTCTTGATCATGAGCAGTGCGGTGACTAGTGAAACTCCATGAATGTCAGATAGCTTCGTAGTAGCACCCGGTTATCCTGCGGTAGAACCTCAGTCTGCAAGATGGCCACTTCATACTGAGAACTGGAGCATTTTTTCGACGAGCTCCTGGGCCGTCGCACAAATCTCAAGATACTGATGGAACCCGGCCAGCTGGCCCATAGCCTCCCGCTCCTCAAGTCTTATGAGAGCTATTACTCTCGACGCTCCAGTCCCTCTGTTTTCGGTACTGGAAGACAGCTCGCGATCCTTGTGGCTGGTAGAGCGTTGCGGCATGGCACATGCTCTCCGGACGTCCCTTACCCGATGCCGAGCTCCGAGAACTATTACATTTTTATGTCAGATCCGTAAACGATTGTGCTGGATGGTAACTTCCCGCGAAAACGCCTGATGACAGCGCCGTATTACATGAACATGTGATTGTTTCGGCGCAATGCGATTGCTACTCTCTGGCTGGAAGTTCGTACTCTCCCGCCTCGATGAAAACCTGGGAGTGCGCGAATGGATACGGGAGCGCGCGTCGATTCTGCGTGCTCTGAAGCGAAGTATCGTTCCAAAATTGAAGATTTGAGAGCGAAGAGATGACGACGAAAGCTCCTCTTGTGGTGATTGTCGGCGGTGGATTCGGTGGACTAGCCGCAGCAAAGGGATTGAAACGCTCTCCGGTCGACGTTTTGCTCATCGATCGCTCCAATCACCATGTCTTTCAGCCTCTTCTATACCAGGTTGCGACTTCAGTGTTGGCCCCTGGGCAGATCGCATCGCCTATCCGTAGCCTCTTGGCTGATCAGACAAACACATCTGTAATGCTGGGCAGCGTGACGGGGGTGGATGCAGCCTCAAAGCAGGTGATCGTGGATGCCGACGACAAGACGGGCACCAGCATCAACTATGACTACCTGATTCTTGCCACTGGGGCTACCCACAGCTATTTCGGGCACAACGAATTCGCCGCCTTCGCACCCGGCCTCAAAAGTCTGTCCGATGCTGAATCCCTTCGGAACCACTTGCTGGAGGCCTTTGAGAAGGCTGAGATCGAAGACGACTCGGATCGGCGGAAGGCGTTGATGACCTTTGTGATGGTTGGTGCAGGACCGACCGGAGTCGAGATGGCAAGCGCGATTGCGGTCATGACTCAAACCACGTTCCGCAAAGACTTCCGTCGAATCGATCCGAAATCGGCCCATATCGTTCTCGCGGACATGGGCACTCGGCCGCTGGCCACTTTTTCGGAGAAACTCTCCGAAGCCGCAAGGCAGCGGTTGGTGTCGCTGGGAGTCGATGTTCGTCTCGGAAAGCCCGTTCAATCCATCGACGCGGATGGTGTAGTGATCGGAGAGGAGCGCATTCAGGCAAAGACGGTAGTATGGACGGCCGGTGTTGCCCCTTCACCTGCCGGAAAATGGCTTGGATGTACAGTCGACCGGGCGGGCCGCGTTCGCATTCAGCCGGACCTTTCCGTCCCCGATCATCCGGACATCTTTGTAGTTGGGGACACAGCATCGCTCGATCAGGATGGCAAGCCGCTGCCGGGGGTTGCGCAGGTTGCGATGCAGCAGGGCAGGTACGCAGCCAAGTCCATCTTCCGCAAGGTGATCGGCCATCCAGCCTTGCCGCCGTTTCGCTACTTCGATAAGGGTAATCTTGCCGTTGTAGGTAAGAGCTTTGCAGTGCTGCAGAGCGCCGGAGTGCAGCTCAGTGGCTTTATGGCCTGGCTCGTGTGGGCTCTCATACACATTCAATTCCTGGCGGAGAACAGCTTGAGGTTCAGCGTCTTTATGCAATGGGTGTGGACCTATCTGAGCGGCAAACGCGGTGCTCGGTTGATCATCCGGCAGCGATCAGACAGTTGAGTCAAATTTGTGCATGCAATCGGACGGGCTTCACTATGGCAATCGAGAACGCAATTTACACGGCCAGAGCAAAAGCGATGGGCGGACGGGTTGGCAGCGCGAAATCAGATGATGGACAAATTAATCTGAAACTTGATCGTCCCGTTGAAATGGGCGGTAAAGGGAATGGCACCAACCCAGAGCAACTATTTGCCGCGGCTACGCAGCCTGTTTCATCGGTGCCCAGAAAGTTGTTGCGGGAGAGCGCCACATTCGGATCCCGGAAGAGGTAGCGATTGACTCGGCGGTCTCTTTTGGCCCTCTGAACGGAGAGGCTGAAGGATTCGGTATCGCCGTGGCTATGACGATCTACCTGCCCGGCATTGAAAGAGCCACCGCGGAGGAATTGGTGCAACGCGCCCACCAGATATGCCCGTATTCGAACGCAACTCGGGGCAATATCGACGTATTACTGACTGTCGCCTAGAAATTCCTAGCTTTGAGTGGCATCAGGAGCCTCGAGCAGCAAGCTGAACGCAGCTCCGAATGTCGGATTGTTTGTGGCTCCGAGGTCTCGCTCATGGGCCTCTACGTTAACCTGCAAGAGCTCTGCCCGCGTTGCCATTGACAGGTAGCTTGCGGCTGCGGCTGTTGATTCCATGCTGGCATCGCGAACTCCCAGGGCGACGTCCACCCTAATCGCTAGTTTAGTAGGGCGTCACGAGAACACTCGCGTCATCATGGCCGTGGTCCAAGCTGCGGATCAGGAACCAACTCTGCGCGAGATGTTCCACGAATTTACGGATCGCATTGTCCATCGAGCGGGCAAGTTGCTGGAGCTTAAAGCCAGCGCTCACTGAGGAGCACCGAGGGCCAGGCGAATGGTTTCTCACGAGTCAGCCGTCTCGCGCCATCGACGCAGCTCGTAATCGGGCATTCCTTCTTGTTTCCGCCCGTTTGCCTTAACGGTTCAATCAACCGTGTGCGTAACGAAGGCAGCTAAAGGTTGGCAGTGACCATCATTGCCAGAGAGAGCCGGAGGTATGAATGCATTTGATGCTCCTACTTCGAAAGCTCCATCTCGGACACGGATCCGCGTCGTGACCAAGGGCATTCCGGATTTTGCGATTGAGGGCCAACCCCCACTATCTTTCAAACTTGGCGTTGGCTCTTTCTCCAGTGTCAGTTCGTGTTCACTGTAGCTGTATTGGATTATGAGTAGAATGTGGGCACGTGTCGAAAACATATCAACGAGCGCGGTCTTTTGTTTCCGTCGAAGATCGCGACCGCTCAGCACACTCAATCCGTGTGTCAGGCTCGCAGCTATGCTGGCTTCTTGTCTTAATGATCGTTGCCTGTTTTCGGTGTCCGTCGTCGCTCGGGCAAACGCCGGCACCGGTAAACGTGCAGGTGGGTCACGACCCTTGGACCTTCCAACAGGGAGCGCCCGCTGACGTCGAGTGTTTAGCACAGACCAATGACGGGTTCCTATGGCTGGGCAGCACCAACGGATTATTTCGCTTTGATGGAACGCGATTCGAACCATTCAGCTCGCCGTTTGGCGATCGGCTCCTCTCGAACAACCCGTACTCCTTGTTCGCACCGCAGTCTGGCGGCCTCTGGATCGGCTACTCGTTAGGAGGCTTCAGTTTCCTGGATAAGGGGCGAGTGACCAATTATTCGAGCGAGACTGGAAGTGTCTACGGTTTTGCCCAGGATCGGGATGGAATTGTATGGGCAGGCACCTCCAGTGGTCTATGGAGATTCGATCATTCGGGGTGGCAGAATATCGGGGTTGAGTGGAACGTTCCTGCAGGACGCTTTATCAATGTTGGATTTGATTCAGAGGGGATACTTTGGGCTTTGGTGGGCGGTTTTGAAGCCCCGAAAGACCTCATCTACCTCAAACCGGGGACCAGACACTTCAAAACAGCTGGCAGCAATTTATCTGTCACCGGGTTCACCTGGGAGCCGGATCGAACCATCCTGACCGCGCCCGCGGCCCCACGTGTGTCCGTCTCCGGCGAAGGTCCTGATGAGAGGCTACCTGCTTACCCGGTCACAAAAAAAGACCTTCAAATTGTTGATCGAAACAACAGTGTTTGGATCTCACCCTGGGATAAGCCCGTCGTGATGCGCCTTCCAAAAGACAGCCTGCGTGATGTCCACAACAAAGTGTCCCCAGCTATTTCTGAGACCTATAACATAAACCATTTTGAGTTCGCAGAGTTGGTGGATCGTGAAGGAAATATCTGGTTTGGAGACACCAGGGGTATACATCGATTCTTCTACACCCCGTTGATCAGACAGGAATTCCCGAAAGAAACATCGGAGAGTGGGGATTTCGCCGTGGTTGCTGATGACAATGGGGCCGTATGGATCAGTGGCGGTAGTGGCACTGGCGTAAAAGTGAACCTTTATCATGTCCTGGGGGCCAAGGCCGAGCGTCGTCTCCCGCGGGTGACATCGTCATTTGCCTACCGCGCACCTGACAAGACGTTTTGGTTCTCCGGGGAACGTTGTCTTTGGCATCTTGTCGGAGACGATTTCGTGCGCGTGAACCTTCCCCCGGAGATGGTGAACCAATTTGGATTCCTGCAGACGATTACCGGGGACCAACAAGGAGGAATATGGGTCTCCTTCGGCCGCCACGGTTTATACCGGTTTGCCAATGGTAGTTGGACACCTGACGGCGGCCGCGACGACCTCCCAAAGACAGGGACCTACCTGATGACTGCGTTCACCGATAGCCTTGGCCGCGTGTGGTTTGGCTATGCGAAGAGCCAGCTGGCAATTTTGGATGGCGACCGGGTCCGTCGATTCGGTCCGAGCGATGATCTTCAGGTGGGCAATATTACGGCGATCTATGGACGAGGACCGGAGATTTGGATCGGGGGTGAATTTGGGCTGGAGCAGTTTGGCCAGGGACGCTTCCGCAAGATCGCTGCTGTGAATGACGAATGGTTGCGCGGAATCTCTGGAATCGTGGAAACACCCGAGGGAGATTTATGGCTCAACGCGATTTCAGGGATCTTCCATATCCCCAAGGCGGAGATCTCCGAAGCTTTGAAAGACTCTGCGTATCGGGTCAAGGGCGAGCACTTCGGCATACGCGAGGGACTTTCAGGGATTGCCAACCAGTTGCGTCCGTTGCCAACCGCCATCGAGGGCACCGATGGGCGACTGTGGTTCGCGTTGCGCAACGGAGTGGTGTGGCTCGATCCAGCAGCTTACTCTGAAAAACGAACAGTGTCGCCTCCGATCACCATCCAGTCGGTCGCTGCCGACGACAAATTCTACGCGCCCGATTCTCGTCTCTCTTTCCCAGCCCACACGTCGAGCGTGCAGATCAGCTATAACGCAGTGAGCCTCTCCGATCCCGAGGCCATCCGATTCCGCTACAAGCTGCAGGAGACAGACAAGGACTGGCATGAAGCGGCGGTGGCCACCCCCATTACCTATCGCAACCTTCCTCCCGGTTCCTATCACTTCAGCGTTGAAGCGTCGGATACCAACGGCGTCTGGTCCGGCGCACCCGCAAACATGGCTTTCACAATACTGCCGGCTTTCTATCAGACCAATTGGTTCCGCTTGTTGTGCGTGGCTGCGTTTCTGGCATTGCTTTGGGGGCTGTATCAACTCCGAGTGCAACAATTGCGGGGAGAGGAAAGAAAACTTCGCGAAGCCATCGAGACCATTCCGGCGATGGCGTGGGTCACTGGAGCCGACGGGGCCGTACAATTTAGGAATCGACGCTGGGAGGAGTATACCGGCGTGTCGCAGTTGGGAAAAGCGGAGGAACTCAGGAAAGTTGTTGTTCATCCTGAAGATCTGGATCGACTTGAGCGACGACGGGGCGCGAGCATTGCCAGTGGTGAGCCGTACGAGGAGGAGATGCGCATCCGCCGCATCGACGGGGAGTATCGGTGGTTTTTGGTCCGCGCCGTGCCGCTGCGAGACAAGCGAGGAAAGGTCGTGAAATGGTATGGTGCGGCGACCGACATTCAAGATCGCAAGCGTGCGGAACAGCTACAGGCAGACCTTGCACACACCAATCGGGTCAGCATACTCGGAGAACTGGCTGCCTCAATCTCTCACGAGTTAAAGCAGCCGATTAGCGCGGCCGTGATGGATGCGGAGGCCAGCCTGCGATGGCTCAACCGCGACCAGCCGGACCTGGACCAGGTGCGCCGGGCAACATCATCGATTGCAAAGGACGGGAGGCGTGCAGCCGACATCATCGATCGTTTGCGGTCGTTGTATAAGAAGACGCCTCCACAGAAAGAGTCGGTCGACGCGGATGAAATCATCGGCGAAATGGTCCTGCTGCTGCGGAGCGAAGCCACCGAGCATGCCGTTTCGATTCGCACGGACCTTACCGCCGATCTTCCCAAAATCACCGCTGACCGGGTGCAACTGCAGCAGGTACTGATGAACCTCATACTCAATGGTATCGAAGCGATGAAGGAGACTGGCGGAGTGCTTACGGTCAAGACGGGACAAGGCGAGTGCGGTCAAGTGCTGATCTCGGTCTGCGACACCGGAGCAGGATTGCCGGCCGGAAGAGCGGACGAGATCTTCAATGCCTTCTTCACCACGAAACCTCAGGGCAGCGGCATGGGGCTGGCGATCTGCCGTTCCATTGTGGAATCGCATGGTGGCCGTTTGTGGGCCACGTCTAACGACGGACGAGGCGCGACGTTTCATTTCACCTTGCGTACCGAGGTGATGGAGCCAAGACCCCTGGTTACCTAGAGCGATTTTTATCGCCTTGATGCGAGCCGTAAGAGCTGACGTGTTCAGAGAAAACTCATCAAAGCTCACGTCCAGACATAAGATCGGCCAGGGCAAGGTTTATTACCGGGACACCGAATGTATAACCCAGCTCTACCTCGGTTCGCGGAGGCTCTTGAAGGAGGATGCCAGCCGGAGGTCTACTTCGATCGAGTTCAAATTCGAAGACCCGGTCCTTGAGGTTCTCGTGGACCGATATCAGATTCAGCAAATCATCATCAATCTGGTCAACAAGACGACTCCGATCGCTTGCCGGGAAGGCGGCATCAACTGGCGTGCGGCTGCGGCCGGAGCATGCTTCACAATTTGGCGCCAGTGTATGCGTGGACAAACTGAACTCCTGTTCTTGACTAACAGAAACATGTAATTGGCAACAAAAGCGTCGGTTGCTACCATCAGGCTCACGGTGGAAGGAGCGATAGATAACGACCAGTACGCGCTGGTAGCTCGGCAGTCGGGCCATCCTTGACATATTCCCTTTTCCGGCAGATCCCCCGACCCGTCAGACAGACCACCCCGACACTGGATATGGCAGGAAATCGCTGATCATCCATTAAACCGCTCCACCCCTATCACGAAAGGTGTCGAGTTGATGAATCCAAGTGAGCAGAACGGAAGCCCCTCACCCGTAGGTAATGGCCAAGACAAACATGGCGATCTGTTGCTTGTTTTAGCGGCATGTTCCGGGGACTCACACGCCTTCGTCGAACTCAGTAAGCCACACTCCACGCGCATTTTGCTTACGCTCTATCGAATTACCAAAAATTGGCAGGATGCAGAAGATGCACTTCAAGAGGCCTTGATGAAAGCATTTCTGCATCTTGATTCATTTCAAGGTAAGGCTAGCTTCTCGACATGGTTCACGAGCATCGCGGTCAATACCGCGCTCATGCTGTTGCGAAAGCGGCGCGGTGTTCTAGAGATTGCGATTGATAACGGGGGCGAGGTGGATACGTACGGCGAATGGGATCTTACGGATTCCCGGGACAACCCCGAACAATGCTTCGAGAGGCAGCAACGGGCGGAGTTGATCCAATCCGGCATCCTGCAACTTCCTACGGGACTTCGCAAAGTTATCGAACTTCAACACTCAAGGGATCTTTCAACCAAGGAGATCGCACAATGCCTGGGCATTTCGCTGGTGGCTACGAAGTCGAGGCTCTTACGTGCGAGAACAGCGTTACGTGTGTTCGTACAACGCGAGGCCGGCAAATCGCCTACCCACGCCGAGCTTGCGTGGGCAAAACAGCCAGCGTTTCCAAAAAATAGCGACACTGACATCAACGCTTCTCCAACGCGCCGCAAAACCAAGAACGGTAGTAGCTCTGACCTGATCGCACACAGCCTCGTTTCGGTAAAAGTAATGAGCCCCATATGGAAGAAAACGATTCGCCCGGGCGACGAGGAACTAAGCCCCGTTGGAGGTACATGACCATGGAACGAGCGGTCATATTCGCAACAGATCGCCAAGTCTCGTCCTCCTGTGCATTCCAACTGAAGTCTCCTGACGCAGAGCTAGACACGATGCGTATCGGTGAGATTGAGTTGAATCCGGCAACGCGAACTGTTAAAAAATTTGGTTATCGCGTTCACCTTACACCGACAGAGTTCGAGTTAGTTCAACAGCTGATGAGCCATGCCGGTCGACCAATTAGGCATTCGCGACTATTGGCTGCGGTCTGGGGATCCAGATACGGCCTAAAACCTGAGTACCTCCGGACGTATATGTGTCAGCTCCGGAAGAAGCTCGAGGACGATCCCGAACATCCGCAGTATCTGCTGACCCACTCTCATTTCGGCTATTACTTCGCAGATAGATGCGCCCACAGTATGACCGATGTTCGCTCGGTAAGGACGGGGTTCCGCATCCCGCTGGATGGGCCGCAAAGAGAGGACTTGTAGCTCATCCCGAAGAGTTGCATGGATCAGTTGGCACACGAATGCGCAATATTACGCGGTTTCGCTGGAATTGAATCGAGGCTGCCGCTTCTCGAAGAACGCGGTAAGCGCCTCACGAGCATCCGCCGAGCGCACTCTTTCGCTAAACTCCACCATCTCGTCCTGGGTAGCCTCTTCGACACGTGGTCGAAATTGACGGCGGAGAAGTTGTTTGGAAGCCTTGAGTGCAGCCAGTGGTTTCTGTGCCAGCTCTTGAGCTATTTTTTCCGTCGCGCCAAGGACTTCAGCATCGGGGAGGACCTTGGTGACCAGTCCCAGGTTCAGGGCCGTGGGTGCATCGAAAGGATGTCCGAGGAGAATGATCTCAGCCGCGCGAAGGTAGCCAACCTGATCGGGCAACGAGAAGCTGGTTCCAAACTCCGGCACCAGAGCCAGATTGATGAACGGATACTGGAACCTGGCACTCTGACCGGCGACGACGAAGTCGAAGTAGGTGAGCATGGTGGCTCCCGAGCCGACCGCTGCGCCTCGAACTGCGCCGACGAGCGGCTTGTCGAACACGCGAAGAGCATCGATCAGCTGCTCTTGCGGGCTATCGCCACTGCCGGGAGGATGGTCGAGAAAGTCCTGAAGATCATTTCCCGCGGAGTAGTTGTCCCCTGCCGCGGATACCAGCACTACCCGAATCTCGGGCTTTGCCTGAGCCGTGTTCAACAGCTCGGCGAACTCCATATACATGTCTAACGTAAGCGCATTCCGCTTTTGCGGGCGATTCAGCTCGATCTTGAGAATGTCCGCGTCCAGATTATTGAGAATGTATTCCATATCACCTTCTCCCAATTGCGCAACCCACGTCCGCAAGGAGAGTGCGCGAACGTGCGTTGATTTGGTTATTGTTTTCTTAACTCCCCCACGATGCACAGAAGTCTTTGGTTTTTTGCACGCGAGCCAGAAGTCCGTGTTCAGAAGACCCTGCCGCTGCGAGAGGAGTGGCGTCCCTAAAACTTATAGCCGGCCCACAGGGTCCAAAAGTTCAGGTTGCGGCCAGGTTGCGGATGAACGTCGATGAAGTTAATCGGACCGGACCGTTGTGGCCACGCTGCAATGGTTACTTAGATATATTTTCGGTCTCTTTTTCGGGGAGCGCGGCGGCCTGTTTCGGCAGGGGTGACTTTTTGAAAGTAGCTGCCACATTGCGTGCCAAGTTGTGGGTTGCTCGCAGGTTGCCACCGATGAACCGGACATTGCCATCGACGACATGGTCCTGGACTACTTGGCCCTCTCGTGTGACCAACTGAACGCGAACGTTCAACTTGGTCGCTCCACTCACGGTAGTGACAGCCCGCCGCGTCTCGCTACCCGGCGTATATTTTTGAACCGTTGTCTTCAGAAGGAGCAGGCCGGGAACATCGTTCGCGTTACGATCCCCGCTACGGAACACCTGTTTGAACTGGTCTGTTTTGGTTAGCTCTTCGAGGAGATTCTCGTAGATGGCGGCTCCGAAGGATGGATCAAGGCCGACGTCTCCGGGGTCGACTCTATCTACCTGCACGCTCCATGGCTGGGCACCTCCGCTTTTGCCATCTGTGGAGGATTCCGCAAGCACAGTTGGGACGAATACCTGAAGCTGCAACGCACCGAGCAGCAGGATAACAGCCGCAAGTGGTCCGTAGTGCTTGTTTGTCCGGTGGAAACCGGACAGGCCCGGCGTGGTCTTAGTTGCGGGAAGGAAAAGTTTTTTATTTGTTTTCATTCTTAACCTCGAGAGTGCTTTGGGTGGGGGTTCGCTCTCCAGGCGACCTGATGTGCGCGCCATTGGCTACCAGGGCCTTCTTGAAAGTTTCTCCTTGCCCCTTCTCCAATTGGAATATAGCGCCGTGGAAACCACCGCTGTTATCAAGATATTCAACTGTGAGGAAGTCGTATTTCTTATGTGCGAAGAGGCTCACCACCCGCCCTCCACCAAATGGAGCTGCAGTTTTGCCGAGCATCATAGCCGTGCCGCCTACCTGCTTGTCTCCATCCTCGACAAAGATGTCTTCAATGGAGCTTATGCTCACCTGTGTGGCTGTACTTCCATCGTGCTGAAATTGCATGACGCCACCCTGGATTTTCAACTCTCCGGTGGCGTTATGCTTCGCACCTTCAAACCCCAGGACTTGCGTGACATGTATGGCCGACCCTGGGACCGGACTCTGTGCTTCGCTCTGATTCTGGCCTATCGATGCTGTGCTTAATGAGAGCAGGACAGTTAGGAAAGCTAATCCATGCCCACCCTGAAAGGAAGTCATGGGTGTCCGCCTGGACGATATAGGATTACGATTCATAATTCCTCACTTGTGGTCGCAATGATGTGATCACTTCTTCGATTTATCGTTCAGAAGCGGTGCTCGATCGCAATCACTTACCCTGGAATTGCGGTGCGCGCTTCTGGACAAAGGCAGAAGTGCCTTCTTTCTTGTCCTCGGTGCCGGCAGCAAGTGCGAAGTACTTCGCCTCGAGCTCCAAACCTGAAGTGAGATCTGTGTCAACGCCCTTGTTCACCGCGTCGATGGCGTAGCGGATCGCGATCGGCGCATTTGCGTCGATCTGCTTGAGAATGGCCTCACAGCGCGGTATCAGGTCCGCTGCAGGAACAACCTCATTCACTAACCCGATGCGATGGGCTTCGTGAGCATCGATCAGATCGCCAGTCAGGATCAGTTGAAGTGCGCGCCCTTTGCCCACGAGACGCGGTAGCCTTTGCGTTCCGCCATAACCGGGAATAATTCCAAGCTTGACTTCAGGCTGACCGAATTTCGCGTTTTCCGCGGCGATACGAATAGTGCATGCCATCGCCGTTTCACAACCGCCTCCCAGGGCGAAGCCATTCACTGCTGCGATCACAGGCTTGCCAAGTGTCTCAAGAAACAAGAGCGTCTCCTGCCCTTTTTCGGAGAACTCACCTGCCTTCTCACCGTCGATTGCCGAAAGCTCTGCGATATCGGCGCCAGCAATGAACGCCTTCTCACCAGCTCCGGTCAGAATGATGCCTTTGACTGTGGCATCCTCCTTCGCCGCATGAAACGCAGTGTTGAGTTCTTCAACGGTCTTCCGGTTGAGCGCGTTCATCACCTTCGGGCGATTCATGGTGATGTAAGCGATCGATCCTCTGACCTCATACGTGATGTTTTCTAAGCTGGTGGATACTTCTGTAGCGCTCATGAAAGTTTTCCTCTCTCCTAAATGGGTTTCCCTGGAGCGTGCGTTGGTACTTCAGCATGCGCCGCCTGTGGTGCTGCTCCGCTGGCACGCAGGCCTGCGATCTCGTCACTTGTGAATCCAAGTTCCTTCAGCACTTCATCGTTATGCTCGCCGATTCCCGGCGCGCGCCTGGCAGGCACCTTAGTAACACCGTGCACTTGAATAGGACTGCTGATGGTTGAGGCCAGCTTCTCGCCGGCTCCTTCGAGCGGAACGACGATGTCATTCGCTCGCAGTTGCGGATCATTAACGACTTCCTGCGGCCCACGTACGGCGCCGAAGGGGACGTGAACGCCGTTGAAGACCTCATACCAATGCGACATTGGCTGCGAACCAAAGATCTCATCGAGGATTGCCGTCAGTTGTGGCCGGTTCTCCGCCAGCTTGGCTGGATCCGAGAATCGCGGATCCGTCAGGATATCCTCACGACCTATTGCTTTTAGAACCGCGGAGACCTTGTCTGGAGTAACGACCAAAACAAACCAGGTGTCATCGGAAGAACGATACATGTTCAAGCCTGCATTTGCGGGGTGTGCTCGATCGTGCAGCCCATAGAAGTTCGCACCGCATAGAGCGGCCTGAATAGATACGCCGGCCGACCAGATACCTGTCGCGAGGAGCGAAGTCGTGACGTAGGATCCCTTGCCGGTGCGCTCGCGACGATAAAGAGCCGTCGCGATTGCGCCATAAATTGCGACCGCAGTCGCGTTATCGCCGCTGCCGGCTACTGGCCATGTCGGCGGTGATCCAGCATCGCGCGTCATATACAACAAACCGCTTCGCGCCCAGAAGGCCGTGAGATCGAACCCCGGAAGAGCAGCGTCCGGGCCGTTCTCCCCGAAGCCGGTGAGATCCGCATAGATCAGACGCGGATTCCACTGGGTGACGTCGTCATATTCGAGCTTCAATTTTTTGCGCGCGGTATGCGGCGTGTTGACAATGAACACGTCGGCCCACTTGACTAACCGCTCGAGGACCTGTTGCGCACTCGCAGCTTTAAGATTGAGCGCAAGACCGCGTTTGTTTCGATTAGCCAATTCAAACGGATAGGGCACATCGGAGCGCGGCTGGGGGGGAATCTGATGCCCGTGTCTCCACAGCTCTCCATCGGGTGGCTCGACCTTAATCACATCCGCACCGAAGTCGGACAGGATTGTCGCTGCCGCGGGACCCGCGATGAAGCTAGCAAGGTCAACTACCTTGAGTCCTGAAAAGATTTTGTCTTCGCTCATATAACCTCCACCATCTTCATTTGTTCGTCAACTTGAATTGCGAAGCTCGTCACAATGTTCCAGATCCGTTTCGTGCTTCAAAGCCCTCTTTCGGCGGCCGGCGCATCACACTTGCCTGGATTGTCCGGCCCAGTACTTCTCCCGTAAAACTCGCTTCAGAATCTTGCCCGACCCGGACTTGGGGAGTTCCTCTGTCATGAACTCGATGTGGCGGGGGAGCTTGTATGAGGCAATCCTGGTCTTGCAGTACTGCTGGACTTCTTCAGCAGACAGATTGGTTCCCGGGCGCAGAACAATGGCTGCGGCCACCAACTCTCCCCATTTCTCATCCGGGATACCGAATACTGCGGCCTCCTTCACTTGGGGGATCTCATAAATAGCTGCTTCGACTTCACCCGTGTAGACATTCTCCCCACCGCTGACGATCATCTCTTTGGCCCGATCGACGATGTAGAAGAAGCCGCCCTTATCCTGGCGACCGATATCTCCGGTGTGGAAGAATCCGCCACGCAACGCTTCTGCGGTTTCGTCAATTACCGACTCATCTCCCGGCAACTCTTCTTCTATGTCGTGCCAGTAACCCCGCATGATGCCGGGCCCACGAGCTACCAGGTTTCCGAGTTCGCCGACAGCCATGGGTTTCCCGGCTGCATCGGCAACTCGCAGATCGATACCCGGGCAGGGACGGCCGCAAGACTGAAGTCTGTCCTCGGTGTGCTCGGCGTCTGTCAGACCAGTCAGGAAGCCGGCTTCGCTCAAACCGTAAACTTGCAGCAACTTCACTTTCGGCAAGACTCTGCGAACATCTCGCACAACCGCGGGAGCAATGGGTGAGCCTCCGTACGCTAGCACATCTAGAGAACCAAGATTGAACGCAACGAGCTCCTGGAACTGGCACAACGTGTTAATCATCGAGGGCACGAGAACCGTGTGTGTCACTCCGTGTGTCTGCACGGAAGTGCAAAACTCTAGCGCGTCGAAACGCTCCAGCGTCATCTGCGCTGCGCCAAAGACAGGGGCTGCGAACATCGCGGGAAAATCGGCGATATGGAACATTGGCGACGCATGAAGAAATACGGCGTTCTCGCGATATGCCAGCCAATAGTTCAAGTCATGAATGTTGGAGAAGATGTTCGCGTGTGTAAGGGCGGCCCCTTTGGGGGCTCCGGTCGTTCCGCTCGTGTACAGGAGCACAAGGATCGCGTCCGGATCATAAAACTCTCCGGCGTATGGTTCGCCTTCAACTTCATCGAGAGGGTCGACGTCGACCACGAGTTCAAACTCAAGCCTCACAGTAGGCGCGGGGAACTTTGAATGTCGAATCAGGCCACGCGGGCGAGCATCCTCAAGGAGCCGGTCGATCTCGGGGCTCGCATAGCGCGTGTTGATGGGAACTGCGATGACGCCAAGCAGACTGCAGGCATAGATCAGCTCGATGTATTCCGGCCCATTCGGCATCAGGAAAGCCAGCCGCTCTCCGCTCAGGAAGCCGCGACGCCGAAGCGCCGCGGCGATCATTCTTACTCGGGTATCCAGTTCCAGAAAGCTCACTGCCCTTCCTTCCCGCAGCAGAGCAGCGTGCTGGGGGAAGTATTGCAGGGCGCGACCAACGGAATGGGTGTAGATCATCGAAGCCTCTCACTCGGTAACAACAGACGCGGTCTGACTAGATGAATGCGCTAAACCCCGAAACGGCGCGACCAACGATGAGGGTGTTCATCTCACGCGTTCCCTCGTAGGAGTAAATCGCCTCGGCATCCGCAAAGAAACGGCCGATGTTGTAGTCAAGGAGGATTCCATTGGCTCCAAGAAGCTCTCTGGCAAACCCGACGGTCTCACGCATCTTGACTGTGGTGAATGCCTTGGCGAGCGAAGCATGTTCATCCGCGAGCTTGCCTTCGTCCTGCAACTTCGAAAGCCGCATGACCATGCACTGACATGCAGTAATGTTGCCAATCATCTTGACGAGCAGGTCCTGGATGAGCTGGAACGAAGCGATCGGCTTGCCGAACTGTTCGCGGGTCTGTGCGTAGAGCAACGCATTTTCGTACGCACCCATCTGGCATCCGGTAGCCTCCCATGCGACGAAACCGCGCGTCAGGCGGAGTACGCGGGCGGTGTCACGGAAGGAAGTGTCGTTCTGCAGGCGGTTCTCTTCCGGCACCCTGCAGTCTTCGAGAGTAATCAGTCCGTTCTGGACTACCCGCAGCGCCATCTTGTGCTGGATCTTTTCGACCTTGAAGCCGGGGGTGGTCTTGTTTTCGACGATGAAGCCCTTCACCTGACTATCAGCCTCGTCGCGCGCCCAGATGATGGTGAGGTCTCCAAACGTAGAGTTACCAATCCACTTCTTCTGGCCGTTCAAAATCCACGTGTCGCCCTCCCGCCGCGCGGTCGTCAAGAGACCACGGGAGGAGCCAGAGCCCACCAGAGGCTCCGTGAGACCGAAGGAGCCGATCTTTTCGAGGCGCGCCATCGGAGGCAGCCACTTTTTCTTCTGCTCTTCCGACCCGCACAGGTAGATGGATCCCATCGCGAGACCGCTGTGGACGCCATAGAACGTAGCCAGCGAGCAATCGACCTTCGCGATCTCCATCGCAACGTAGCAGCTCAACAGGTTGCTCCCGCCGGCGCAGTCATAGCCCTCATAACCAAGCCCTGCAATCTGAAGGTCACGGATACCTGGGACGAGATCGAACGGGAACTCATCCCTCGCCCAGAAATCGTTAATGATCGGAGCGACAGCGTTCTTCATGAACTCCCGGACCTTGTTGACCTTCACCTGCTCGGTCTCAGACAGCATCTGAAAGGTCTGGTAGAAATCGCTGTTCGGCTTCGGTATTACGATCGGCTTCTTTGGTTTTTGAGTCTGTGTGTCTGACATCGGATCCTCCAGTGTCTTCTCTTTGGTTGTGTCAACCGGAACTGTTATGCGAAACGCGCTGACCGCAGTGGTTCAGTCCGTGTAAGCTACGCCGGTCAGATTCCCCTGAACAGCGAGCAGCGTCTTATGCGTCGCGCCGTCCAGACTCGCGCTGTACAGGGAGCCGCCGAGGTCGGCCATGAACATGCGATTGCCAGGAACATCGAGTGCGAGCCCGATGCCTTCCATCAAATGGGTAAAAACGATCTCGGGCTCAACTGACTGTGGCGCAGCGTCGATCGGTGCCCGGCTGACGGTATTGCCGCGCGGGGGATCGCCACGATCGGTCCAGTAAAGGAAGCGGTTTTCGAGATCGAGATCGAGATCGATGGGCTCCGGTAACTGGTCGAACAACACTTCGATATCGCTACGTGAGGTGGGAGTCTCTCCCTTGGGTATGTCGAGCCCGGCCCGGAAGATCCTCCCGACGCCAGCGTTGTCGATACCTTTCTGAGTCCAGTAGAGCTTGCCGCCTTGTACATCGATGGCAATGCCAACGCACCACCGAGTGAGGTCTGCTCTGTCTGCTTCACCATGGCCGTTTTGAATCAGGGTCTCAAGATGAGAGCCGTCGAGGTTCGAGCGCATAACGCGCATTCCCTCGCGATCGCACCAGTAGAGCCTGCCATTACGCTTGTCGAGCTGCAACTGTTTTGGGGTGAAGGTCTTTCCGTCCGGGACGATGGTGACGCGATGGCTGCCGTCGATGTTGGCACGCTCAATCGAGCCATCTTCCTTGTTCGGAATGCCCATCTCTGTCCAGTAGATGTGGCCGTGCTCTACATCAACAACGATCCCGTCTGGGATGCGATGACGACCGGTGACAAGTTCCTTGACGTCGCTTCCATCAGGGTCGACGGAAAGCAGGCGACCACCGCTTGCGTCGATGAAGTACACGCGACCGCTCTTGTTCGCAGTCGTCTTGGTGTCGTTTGGTGTCGTTGACATAGGATTCCTCTCCGTTTGCGTTCATCCAATTGCGTAGGGTTGACTCTCGAACTCCTCTACTTCCCGGTGCGTCTCAGGGCGAGCAGTCCGAGCAAGAGCCTGTCGCGCTCTTCGGCGAGGTCGTTGATCGACTGGTTGCCGGCTTCCTCCAGAACGCCCCGGGAGATCTTCTCTTTCAGTTCGGGTGTGAACTCGGGATTGCCGAGGTCCTTCCACCATGTGCTCATCGGACCTGAGAGGTGCTCCATGAAGTGATGGATACCGCCCTGGCCACCGGCGAGATGGAAGAGTAAGTTTGGTCCCATGAGGCCCCAACGCAGTCCCGGTCCCCAGCTCACCGCTGCATCCGCGTCCGAGACGCTGAGTACGCCCTGGTCGATCAAGTACACAACTTCGCGATAAAGAGCGGCCTGAAGACGGTTCGCGACGTGACCGACCACCTCTTTCTTCACGTGAATCGGTCGCTTACCTATCGAGGCATAGAACGCCATCGAACGCTCGATTGTGGCAGCCGATGTCTTTTCGCCACCGACGATTTCAACGAGGGGAACGAGGTGAGGAGGATTGAAGGGGTGTCCGATCACGCAGCGCTCGGGATGTTTGCACTGCGACTGGCTAACGCCAATCGGGATGCCCGAAGAACTGGAGGCAAGAATGGTGGTTGCCGGAGTCAGCGCGTCCATGTCGGCGAACAACTTGATCTTGAAGTCCGGCTTTTCTGGACCGTTCTCCTGGACCAGGTCGACGCCCTGCAGCGCTTCGTTCAACTTGGCGGTGAACGAGAGTCGCTCCTTCGTGGCCCCGGCAGACAGCCCCAACTGCTCAAGCGCAGGCCACGCACTGGCGACATATTCGCGCAGGTTCTCTTCCGCGTTGGGGGCTGGGTCGGTGGCAACCACATCGAGACCATGTGCCAGGAACAGGGCGGCCCAGCTGGCGCCGATAACTCCGGTTCCAACGATGGCGATACGACGGATAGCATTCTCTGAAGACATCGGTGTTTCTCCTTCTCAGATATATGTCGGCGATGGCGTCTAACGACGTCCCGCATGGGACCATCAGCTCTGTCACAGGCCGAGGATTGATGGCGACACATCCAACTCGCCGGAGGCCGACGAGCCATCTTCCAGGGCAGGAGACGATGTGATCCTAACCAAGGCTGAAGCGCGAAAGATATGACATATTCCTAGTAGCCAGTGGGCCGAATCTGCATCCAGCTAACTGCATCGCTTCGAATTAATGC
Source organism: Tunturiibacter gelidiferens (assembly GCF_013410115.1). GTDB lineage: Bacteria > Acidobacteriota > Terriglobia > Terriglobales > Acidobacteriaceae > Edaphobacter > Edaphobacter gelidiferens. The sequence continues at coordinate 87,590 of NZ_JACCCV010000003.1, read as the reverse complement.
ATCTGTAAAGAAAGCGGATTCTGATGCGCGCGCGTAGAACGATTCGCAAAGTTCCGTTGGTTTTATAGGTATTTCTTAGTGAGAATGCGACGCGCCTGAGACTTCAAAGCCTTTAGCCCGCTACGTCACCAACGTAGAACGGTGACCATGGCTGACTCGCCACTCCGGTGGCGTGTGCCTTTCTGCTCAGCAAAAAAACAGGCCAGTCCAGGGCGCTCCGCAATCGGGGAGCGAAGGCCGGATTTTGCGGGATGTGGGTGCAGGGAGAAACCAAAAGGGTTCCTCACCCGCAGGGTCAACAATAGCGGCGACATCAGCTGGCATAAGGACAGAGTGTTCATTAGCGAAGTCTTCCGGTTCGAAGATTTGGGCCTTGAACTGGTAACCGAAGACTTCTACAAGGTCTTCTTCCGGGACATGTTCAATGCCAGATATCGTGACGAAGGCAGACGTGAAGCTCTTGAAGCCCAGCATGGATCGAGTTCGGTTCTTGATGCCGCGATGATCCGCGCACCAAGTCGTTGTTCCAGGCCCGCCTTCTTCCACCCCAAGATAAAGCGCCGCATGTACAGATTGGACAGTAGGGGTGAAATTGGTGAGCCTTGCGGAATACCCTGCTTAGTGTCTCGGTTGACCGTCGTGCGTTTCTTGCGACCACGCCCATCCTGCTCTTCAACCGGAGTGTCGAGCCACATCTTCACAAGATGCAGCACGCGCCGATCAACGACTCGGCGTACCACCGATTTCATGAGTTCAACGTGCGGGATCGTGTCGAAGTATCCAGATAGGTCGGCGTCCACGACATCTTTGTGGCCGCTAACCAGTAACCCGTGTACCTCACGCACGGCGCTTTGCGCATTCCGATTCTGTCGGTAGGCATGCTGTTCCTGCGGCATGTCGGCCTCGAAGATAGGCTCCAAGATCAGCATTGCCGCCGTTTGACACACCCGTTCCGCAAGTCGCGGAATGCCAAGCGGCCTGAGTTTGCCGTTCGGTTTCGGAATATAGACCCTTCTTACCGCTTCCGGACGATAGGTCTCTTCCCTGAGTTGCTGCGCCAGTTTCCCAAGCCAGCGTTCTGCTCCATAGGCTTCGACCCCTTCGAACGTCAGCCCGTCTATACCTGGTGCGCCCTTGTTGGCGCGGCAGCATGCATAGGCGTGTGCCAGTACGTCCGTCCGGCAGATCTTGTCATACAGCGCATAGAAGCGAAACTCGGGTTCTTCCTTCGCTTTTGCATGTAACGCCGTCCGCAGTCTCTGAACACTTTCCGGAGTTGCTAGGTTTCCCAATCTCCTGTCCTTTCCCACTTTCAACGTTGGTTCTGAACTAAGGCCCCTTCCCTCCGCTGGCATTACCCAGTTTCCTCAGTACTACGGGCCTTTCCGTCACCCCAGTGCGCCCGGTCGATCCGTCACCGGCTTCCAGTTGGTCCTTGCACTCGACCACGCATGGGCTTCCCGTGTTGCATCGGTCTCCCTCTTGTATGCATGCTGTCGCCAATACCCCGGCGGAATCGCAGGGTGCACATTTCGCTCTCTTCCCCCACGATGGCAGCCTTCCCCGATTTTTGGGCGGGTCGGCTTCCGCATTGCGTCTTTCGAGGCCTGCTCAGCGTTCACTCACGTTACGGCCTGCATACTTGCCAAGTCACTTACATGACCCTCTACACCGGAGGCTTCAGCCGCTTCGTTACCTCCACGACTGCTCCGATTGCTACCGGCTGGAGCGACCTTGCCGGTCGGGATTCGCACCCGCTGAGAAACCGTGCCTTCGCACGGCGCACCAAAAATCGGACGCTAAGGAAGCCAGAGAAGAACTCGGGCGGACTGGAGAGTAAAGGCGTTGAGCAGAGCCCGCCCGGCTAAGTTAGGCTCTCTATATGCGGGCACTCGCCGGGATCCTAGCAACAGCACTTTCGATGTTTGGCGGTCCCTCGTGGGGGCAAGCGGTCCCTCCAGCCATGCTGGATCAATTGGATACTATCTCCAAGACTGCCGATCAGATCGATCCCATGTCTGAGTTGGAGGAGCTCTGTGAAGGCATCGGCCCTCGGCTATCGGGCAGCGCGGCTGCACACAAGGCTGAGAACCAGGTGCTCGCACATATGCGCGAGATCGGCCTCCAACAGGTGCATCCCGAAAGCTGGACATTGCCCCGAGCCTGGAAGCGTGGGTATGCAAGAGCATCGCTTGTCACCCCCTTCGCGATGCCAATTCCGGTTGCAGCTTACGGATGGAGTGGATCAACACCGCAGCACAGTGGTCCGGTGCCCGTTGTACTCGTCAATGCAAATGATGTTGCGGAGCATCTCGACTCACTCATACGAACGCACGGGGCAAGCTGGAGGGGCAAAGCACTGCTCATTGCTTCCAACCCTGACAAGCCGATGCGCGCCTATTCGCAGCTCTTGCCTCTCCTGCAAGCCGCCACCGCCGCCCACGCGGTTGTCGTCCTCCGTCACGATACACGGCCCGGTAACGGCATTATTCACTCGGAACCGGTCGCGGTAGCGTTGCCGGAGACCATTGATACGAAGCTGATCGCAGCGGTCGATCTTCCTGTCGAACAGCAGAAGTTAATTGAGCATCTACTACGGCTCAATCGTCCCGTGAGAATAAACATCGACGTAGAAAACAGCTTTTCAGCCGGGCCAGTTCCATCGAACAATATCGTCGGAGAGATCACGGGTGTCATTCATCCTAAAGAGATAGTTTTGGTTGGCGCACACCTAGATTCCTGGGATCTTGGGACAGGTGCCACGGATGACGGCTTCGGAGCGGCTGCAGTTCTGGGTGCGGCACAAGCACTCATTCAGGCAGGCTTACATCCTGAGCGCACAATTCGTTTTGTTCTCTTTACCGGAGAAGAAGAGGGGCTGCTTGGGTCGCGGGCGTATGTCCGCCAACATGCGGCGGAGATGGCCAATATTGTTGCAGCGTTCGCGCTGGACTGGGGTGCTGGACCCATCATCCAATTGCCCACTGCGGGTCACCCCGAGCTGTTGCCGCTGCTGACGCACTTCAATGACATGACTCCCCAGCTTGAGCTAAAACCTCCGACCGAAGGATGGCTGTTTATGACAGATGCGTATGCTTTCACCTTGGAGGGATTACCGGGCATCGCTCCACTTGTACGAGCACCGGGATACTCCGAGCAGGCGCACTCTGCCGAGGACACTCTCGATAAAGTCTCATCGGCCGACTTACGCCAAGCGACAAAAGTTCTCGCGATGGCCGGCTTTTTTCTTGCGGACACGGATAAACTTCCGCCGGGTCATCTCACTCCTGCTCAAACTGCAGATACCCTGATCCTAGGAAACCAAAAGCCATTGCTCGAAGTGTTTGGGTTATGGCCCTTTCAGGAATGAGCGTGATGCTCGTCTCCTCGAATAGACAATCCCCGTCGGAACGCCATTGCGCAAACGAAGGTTTACTGCAACGATCCTCCACTTGCAGGAAAGCCCCGTATTTCGCATTGCATATACGTATTGCGATTGGCTTCCTAAAGGCGATAGGTTTTCGCAACAAACCTAAGCGTACGATTTTGGACGTTTGGTGTGGTGACTCCTATTGAACGTCAGAGACCTTTCCATCCACAAAGACGATCTTCATGTCTTTGTAGATGAAGGCCTGCTTGGCTCCGAGGTCGACAATCTTGTCTGGGTTGCCGAGCGACTGCTTTACTTCGTCCGGGTTCATGCCGAGTTTCACGGTTTTACTCTCGACCGCTGAAGCGACTGCTGGGTCGGCGATGACCTTATCAATCATCTTCTTCGCGTCATCAGGGGTCATGGTGTCGAGCCCCGGAAGCTTGACGTTCAACTCGGCTCGATACCGCGTGCTCATACCGTCGCCGAGTGTGGCCACATCGACGGTGAGCAATTCAATCTGCACAGCGTCACGCTTTACGAGGATATCCGTGACATAGACCTTCTCGTTAGGATTCAAAGTGCGCGATTGGGCGGTGCTGCCGCCGAAGGCCGCGGCGAAACCTGTTGCCTGGGTGATCTGCCCATTGGCGTAGTTCGTGTTCACGATTGCATTCTGGGTGTTCGCTACGTCGGCGTAGATGCCGGGAAGACGGACTGCAAGGATGACACCGGGCTTGGTGATCCGGGTGTAGTCGGTCTTAAACATGACCTGGCCAACCTGTGTGAGGGGATAGTCGGCGACCAGGGCCTCACGCATCGCACGGCTATTGGGTGCGGCGAAGGCGCTAACGGAGAGGGTTGCGGCGGCGGCCGTGACGGTGAGGACACGGAGGGAGTGCGAGCGGAACGAGGTGAAGCTCATAGGGGGGAGAATCCTTTCGCTTAGGGCTATTGAATCATGCAGTGGAGCGTCGTCGTTATCGCCCCATCCGAATCCTGATCTCGGGAGTAGTCGGCTGCGGGATGTTGGCGACGGTTGGGGCAGGTTGCTGGATGTTAGCGACGGCTGGGGAGTCGAGCTGTGGTTGTTGTGGAAGTCCGGTGGGCGATTGCGTCATCTGGTTTTGAACTGGCTGTGACTGCTCCTGGTTATGCGTTGTAGATCCATCGGAGGTGTAGATATTGACCTCTCTTCCGTTGCGTGAGAGCGAAGCGATCTCGCGCCCGTTGGCTGTTGCGTCCTGTGTGAAAAGAATGCGCTCGGGAGAACCCACCTTGATCCTGTCGACCGCATAGCCATGATCTAGGTGGCGGGTTTGATCGCCACCTAGCTGCACGACTGATCCTGTATCCATCCGGATATCCAAGGCCTTTGCGTCATTGATGCCGGTTATGATTCCCAGCTCTCCTTTGCGGATGTTGCGATCGGAGTCGGCGCGGGTGAACTGAATGCGATCGCCTGCGGCGATTTCGCGTTGCTCCTGACGATAGACGACGCTCTCTGCCGTCATGGTCTTCGAGAGATGCGGACTGTATGTGGACTCGTCTCCGCTAGCTGTCTGAACGGTTAGACTGTTGGTCCGTGCATCGACTGACAAGACGGTCGCGATGCTGTTATGGGGGATACCGTCGATCTTTGGGCTCCCATGCCGGTACTGGATGAGATCGCCGGGTGTGTATTGCGAGGCGAGCTTACGATTGCTGACGGGCTGCTCGACAAAGACCGTGACGGAGCTGCTATCTGGGGAGACCTGCCCCTGTCTCTGGAGGTCAGAGCGAATAAGCCGATTGAGTTCGCCTCGTTCCGCCGGGTCACGAGCGACGACGACCGTACTCTCCGGTCGTTCGGCGTAGGCCTGCGCGACGGCGGCGAGACGGTGATCTCGATTTGCATATTGGTTGATTGTCGGTGCGGAGCTGGCCGACGCGGCCTGCTGTTTGGCTGGGGCGAAGTCGAGCGCGGCGGTCTTGTTCACTTCGTTCGCCAGCCGCGAGCCGAGTGTTTCGGCATCGTTCGTGTAGATCCTCGCGTCGTCCGACGCCCGCGAGACAGCAACATAGGCGAGCCGGGTGTTGATGAGCGTACGTGACGAATCCGTGTCGATATTGGCGATGACGCGGCGCTCGGTGAGCCCCTGGGAGCTGTGTGAGGTCACGGCGTAGCCGTGATCGAAGGTTCGCACCTGGGTGGGATCGAAGGAGACGGTGCGGGCTTCTTTACCATCCATTCGGACGGTGATCTGTCCGTCCTGGAGATTTTGGATCGTGGCGAGGTCACGATTACTAATTCCGAGGTCTTTGTTGTTGGCTGTGAACTGGATTCGATCACCCGTCGCGAACTCACGAGTGACCTCTCGGTAGACGTTCACCCCTTTCAGCCTGGTTGGATCGTAGGTCACTGTCTGCCCGTCTTCGCGCATGAGAGTGAGGGTGTTGCTCCGGCCATCCGCCCAGATGACGGTTGCCGTCGCGCCGCGCTTGAGTTGGAGAGCCTTACTGCCGGTGTTGTATTCGACGATGTCGCCGACTTGGTAACGCGCCGCCCACTCCCGATCCGCGCCGGTCATATCCGAGCGCTGGGAGAGTGTACGGAACTCCCTGTCATCGCTTGCGAGGGTGCCATTGTGATGCAATTCCACGCGAATCGCTTGGTTGATGAGCTGGCGGCTCCGGTTATCAGGGGACACAATTATGGTGTGCTCGGGCTTCGCGACGTAATCACTCGCGATGGCATTGATGCGTTCTTTCGCGTCCTTCACTTCGCTTACGCGCCCTTGGTCCCGTAGCATTTGGACGCCTTCAACTGTCTTACCCGTCGCGAGAAGTTGCACGGCTTCAAGTAACTCGGGGTTGTTCCTTTGGCGGACAATTTGGTCTAGCTGTGAGGTCCGCATCCCGGCCTCCTGCATCTGCTGAAACGGGCGACCCGCATCCACACCTTGATGCTGCCGGGTGTCCCCGATCAAGAGCACTCGGTCTTGGGGTTGGATCTTCTCCAGGAAGGAACGCATCTGCGTTGTGCTCGTAAGGCTGGATTCGTCGAGCAGATAGAGATGTCGGCTGGCAGGATCGCCCGCCGTCTGGCCCTGGCTGCCTCGCGCAAGGAAGCTCTGGAGCGTCGTGGCGCTGATCCCGGCGTCGCGGAGCTGGCCTGCGGCCCGCGACGTGGGAGCGAAGCCCTCGACGGCATAGCCGCTCTTTTCGGCTCCATCGCGAATGCTTTGAAGGACAGTTGTCTTCCCGGTCCCGGCGAGTCCCTGAAGTCCGTGGATGCGATCGGACGAGGAAAGAACCTCCTGGATCACGGTCCTCTGCGCAGAGTTGAATGATGTCATCTTCGATGAATGCGCTGCGGCTCGATCTTCGGACATCATCGGTTCAACGGTTTGTTGTCCACTGATGACATGCGCCACGTTCGCACGCTCGTTGGCAATCGTCTCCGGCGTGGTGAAGCTCCGTCCACTGTCGTGCTTTCCGCCCTTGAGTTGCTGGAAGTCTCCTTGCTTGTGACGGGCATCAAACTCAGCCCGTACCTGGTCGAAGGTCGTCTCACCCATGCCATGCCGGAGGGCATCGCGCATGAGCATACGCTCGTCAACCACGGCCTCGCGTTCGAAATTGCTGCTCCGCGCATAGGTGACGGCCTCCTTCGCTTTCGTGACAAGACTGTCCGGTTTTCGTTCTTGGCGTTCTGCCCGTGTGCGTGCCTCTGCGACCACGGTAGCCGCCTCATTCCCGAACGATTCTGCGATCTCCCGGTGTGCAGCGAGCACCTGCTCCGGCGCGAGAATCTGCTTTTTGTCGCGAGTTGCAAGAGCCGCGATCTGTGCGGCCTCGGCTCCGCTGTGACCGGACTTGGCGAGATTTTCTCTAATCAACTGGTTGCGTGGGCTCGATGCGTCAAGATACTCCTGGGAGTAGCCCTTGATCTCGGGCGCACCACTGCGGCCCGCCTCGATCTCGTACCCCAAGTCGCGCAATTTGTAGGTCAAGACGGACTGATACACCGCCGTCGCATAGTTTTGGGTTTCGAAGAAACTTAGCGACTGGAGGGCGCGGGTGCTACCGTCCTCGCGCTCCGTAACGTTGAAGATGACGACGTGGGTGTGGAGCTGGGGCGCGGCGTAGCCGTCGACCGGACGGGCGGTGTCATGCTCGAACTTCGCGGCAACAAACTTGCCGGTCGTCTCGGCTGGATTGTTACCGCCGATCCGCGCTTGGGTGTACTGCTCAAGCTCCGTTAGCGCCACCGTGACGGCCTCGCCGTGGGCCTGTCTCACCCGATCATCGCCACCGACCAGAGCGGTGAGCGAGACGGATTTTGGAGCCGAGAACGTAGCGTCCCACGCGGCCCGGTGTTCGACCGGCTTGGTAATCGAGCCATCGGCATTCTTGTACTCCTTTCCTTCGCGATGCTTCACCATCTGCTCGTCCGTCTGGGGATGTCGGCCCTCGGTCAGCCGAGCGAACTCCTCGGCTGTGACTGTGCCGCTCAGCCCCATCTTGGCGGCAAGTTGGCCCTGCCATTCGCCCTGAACGGTGTCGCCCTGTTTGTAGTAATTCGAGGCCTCAGAAGTGAACTCGAGCTTGTGATAGGTTTGCGCTTTGCCAGCACTGAGAGGCTTGGGGATGTTCAGCACGGATAGCTCCTAAATTGTTTACATCCCACCGGAGATAGCGTCTTGAGACAGCCCCTTTTCGAACATGGGGATCTGTGCGACCTTCGCTTGGGGTGCAACGAGGTGTGGGCCTGCGGCAGGCGTGGCTTCTTCTGCCGCCGCTGCTGCGGGCACTGGTTGACTAGCCGCGGCGGGTGCGAGAGGTGCTTCCGGCTCCGGCGTCGCCACTTCTGGAGTCGGCGGCTCTGGAGGTAAGGAACGAAGCCACATGTCCTCTTCGGGAATGTCGCGGCTGACGATGGCAGGCGCGATCTTTTCCCGTTGGCTGATGCGAAACGGGAACCGAGTCACGTAGTTCCCTAACTTCATGAAGGCGTGCAGGTCTTCGAGACCTTCGATCTCGGATTTCATGACCAAAGGCTCAATCTGGCGATCCAAGGTAAAGCTCTTCCCTGCTCTCTTGCCGTCGGCCTTCGTCTCACGAACCCGCTCGATCTCGACCTCACCGATGAGGTCGGAGGCCCAGCGGGCAGCCTCCGGCTCGGAGGTTTTCATAATGACCTTTGTGGTGGGCATGGAGAGCATCACCTCGGTGATTTTGCCGTAAGTTTCCTCAAGCTGAGCCTTGCCTTGGAAACCGAAGATGATCGGGTTGTTGCTCTTCCGGCCCTTGGTAAGAGCCGCATGAAACAGCGGCAAGCGCTGTAATGTAGCTAACTCGTCAAGCACAAACCATGCTCTTCTTTGGCCCGGCTTCGGCTCGGCCAGAAGCCGAAGGACAAGCAAGTCGATCCAAAGCGATTGCAGCGGACGCAACGCATTTTGGTGAGCCTCTTCGGTTCCAGTCAAAAAGATCCATCCCTCGCGTTTTTCTGCCCACTCCGTGGCGCTCCACTCCTGTCCGTTCGACTGTTCCTTGGTCTTGAGGAGCCTCAGACTGTCCGCGATGAGCCCTAACGAACCAAGGACACCGTTCCTCTGGTCGGGGGCATCCTTGGCGATCATCGCAGCGATTTCCGTGCCCTCAACCCTCCTGTCGATCTCCGCTGGATTCGACATCCATTCGACCAACTCCTGCGGCGTCGGCCTGTATTTCATCAGGTGAGCAAAGACCTTTTGCGGGGTCTCCGTAAAAAACTCACCCTTCTTGCTGTTGGTGGGCTGGTAAAGGGACTCGGCGATGGTTCTCGCCTCGGCAGGGTTGCGCAGCTCGCTCGAAGGAGTCCAGTACGGGGACCGCGCATCGAAGGGATTCAGGATGTAGTCGCCGCGATCTTCGCGGTAGAAGTGCTGCACAAACTCGGCTGCCGGATCATAGACAATGGCAGAATCTCCCCGGTCTTCGATCTGCTCCAGAAGCTGTTTCATCAAGGTCGATTTGCCGACGCCTGTGTCTCCCATGATCCACATATGCTTCGGCTCGGCCCGCAATGGGAGCCGGATGGTTGCGCCTTTGTCACTAGTGACAAGGCCAAGCCCGGCCCCTCGCAACTCCTTGTTGAATTCCTTTGGGGTTTGCATGACCGGACCCCGGAGAAGCCTTCCGTACTTCATCTGCTTGCCGCGTTTGAAGTCCCAAGGCACGGCAAAGCAAAGCATAAAGACCAGGACACAACTTGCCTCGATGAGAGCCGGTCCGTAGCTGCCGAGTAGATCGTCGCCGCCGAAGATGGCGGATTGGAGCCACAGGTGGAAGGTCGCATCTTCGAACTTACGCGCCGCTCCACGGAAGAGAGTCGTGTAACCCTGCACCTTGGCGGCGGGTGAGAGGGCAACTCCGATCTCCTTGCCGTCCGGGAGCATCATCGTACCCGGAACAAAATCGGCCGGCACGGCCACGCGAGGGAGTCGTTTCCCTCCCCCGAGATAAATCAGCCAGTAGGAGTTATGCATCTTGAACGCGGAACCGGCTGTCGATTTGATGAACGAACCGGTGTAATTGCGTGCCAGGAATGGCTTCATCATGTACATGCTGGCAAGCAGCGTGAGCACAATCGGCAACGCGAGAATCAGCGTTCCGTAGGTGTAGATCGGTACTTGCGGCGGCCAGATCACCGTCTCTTTGCGTCCCCATTGTTGCGCCATCGTTAGCTCTCCTTTTTATCCGTCGATGTGTACTGCTGCATCATGTCGAGCGCTTGTTTGTGCTTCGTTGTCCGCACTGTTGTGAGTACGTCGGAGAACATCTTTTCAGTCAAATGTTCGCCACACGCAATGTGTTTCAGAACGAGATTGAGCAGCATGCGTGTCGCTACAATCTCGGTGAAAACCGGGTCGCGTTCGGTCTTTCGGGCTTCACGCAAAAGCACTTCGCGAGCCCATTCACTCACGCTTTTTCCAGTCCGGTCCGCTGCCTCGATCAGCTCACGTTCCTCATCTCCGCTAATCCGGGCACCTATTGTTTTGGCTCTGTGAGTACCACTCTTGCGCCTCATCGCCCGCCTCCCAAAGCCCATTTCTTCAGCCATGTCGCCCCCTCTCCAACCCTTGAAATAAGCCGTTCACGCTGGTGAACCTGCGTTCACCAGCGTGAACGCTTCGCGCGTATCTGGCTGTAACGGAGCGAGTTCACTACAGTGAACTTTTCCGGCTTACACACCACCCTAGAAGGGGTGGAGTGTAAATAATCTCCATGTGCGAAGCACATTTCCCGAAACAACCTCTGCTCTACCAGGACAACCACCTATTTCAAAACCAACCAACTTCTTTCTGTCAGTCAGAGAACGGGAAAACTAATGCGTAAAACAAGAACAAAGAACTGCCGAGCTGCTAGTCTGCGGCTATCGAAGAAGCAGAGCCAGGCTTAGGTCCACGGCGAGCACCAGTGGCAACCGTCGCTGACCTCTTGATGCGAAGGGATGAGACTGGCTTGGGGTTCTGTACGCGGTACTTCTGGAACTCGGAATCCTTGCCACAGACGTACTCGATAGCCTTATTCACCACCTCATCGGCAGGGGCTTTGGCAAAGGCTGCGTACTGATCTACGAGAAGTGCGGTTGACTCTTCAAGTGAGCAGATGGCGGTGACTTTCTTCGTGGCTTTGATCTCTAGCAGTGGCATCTTCTCGTTCCTCCTGGGTACTTTCGGGTTGTGGGTCGTGGCTGGTTAAGTGGGCGTCGTCGCTCTGCGGGGATCAACGTCACTGGATAGTTGTGGGAGTGCTTTCGGCACGGTAAAGGTCTTCCGTGAGAAACGCTTGTGTAGCGAAGTCGTAGCCGGTCACTTTAATCAACTCACGCACGCGCCGCTGTCCGTTCTGCTCTCGTTCGCAGTACAGAACGAAATCAATTGCCTCTGCGGTTTCAGAACGAATAAAACTGTGGTTGATATTGGGACGGGCACTCAACGCGAGATTAGAAAGCCTGCTGAGTGCATCCCACGCCGATTTAGCGTGCAAGGTGGTGAGTGTCCCACCGTGTCCGGTATTCATGGCTTGCAGTAGATCGTTCGCGCACTCGTCGCGTATTTCTCCGAAGATAATCCGGTCTGGACGATGACGGAGAGCCGCCGCAAGCAATGCGCTTGGTGTGATTGCAACCTGTCCGGGGATTGCATCGACAGCCTCCCAACGAACGGCGTTGGGCTGTAGGATGCGCAGCTCGGCAACCTGCTCAATCACAATAAGACGGTCGGTTATAGGTACGTGGTCGAGAATTGCTTTCATCAGCGTTGTTTTGCCCGACCCGGTTCCACCGGCGATGATGCCGTTCTTCTTCTTCATCAGGAAGGACACAACATGATCGCGTACCGTGGCTGGCATACTGCCGCTGTCAATTAGCTCGTCAGTGGAGTACCAGCGGTTGAACTTACGAATGGTGAGAGTGGGTCCACCGATAGCGGAGGGTGCGCCGACAACGGCTACACGTGAACCATCCGGCATCCGGGTATTAAGGATTGGGTTCTGCAAGGTCAGGTCTTGGCCCATCACGCGGGCGACACGCTGAATTGCAGCTTCCAGTCTCTCCACGCTGTAGTTATTCGTGAGCGGGATATTCACAACAACACCGTCACGGTCGGCATACACCCCGGTCGTTCCGTTAATCATAAGGTCGCTAATGGTCGGATCGAGGATGAGTGCTTGCAAATCATCTTCGAAGAACGGTAGAACCTTCTCCCATCCGCTCTCTACGCTCATGGCTTGGCCTCTGAGTGATACGTCGAACCCTCCGGTGTCTGATCGACGGAGACGCGGTTCTCGTGAAACTCTGTGATGGTGACGCCTAGCGGATTGATGGTTTCGTATTGCGGGTTGGTCTTGGCGTGATCGCTCACCTGGGCGGGATTGACGTAGTAGGTGATCGAGGAGATCCAATGCTCAGTGCGGGGCTTTTGAGAGTTCCGGGACGAATAGATCTTGTCGAAATTAATCAACGCTGTGCCGCGAGAGACGATTGCGTTAGCGATGCGCTCCTGTGTCATCGAGGTAATAGTCACGTTGTTGACCTGAACGTCGCTTTGCTCCATCTGTCCGGCCAACACCTGGCTGCTGAGGTGGTTATTGTTGTCGTCGTTGATAAGTTGCGAAGCGAGTTGTGACGACAGGAAGTAGTAGTTCATCGGGTACTTCTTTGCGATGGTTTCCCGATTGATGGTGTGCCTGTAGTTGAGCCAGTCTGTGATGTAGGTGCGTATCTCGCCCTCGCGTGGGCTGTAGTTCAAATCGCTGTACTGAATGGCTTGTGCGCGTCCTGCATCGTCTATCCGGACATAGCGGGTGAGTGCGGGCCGGTTCGCTATGAGGACAACGGCCCCGGTGAGCACAAGGGAAAGAAGGGTGAGTGTGCCGATCGCTATTCGGGCTGTTCGCCGTTCACTGTAGTGTGCGGCGTAGACTTGGTTTGCAACCTCGTCTGCTTGTATGTGTTGCTGTGGAGTGAGAGCACTAGCGAGGTGTGCTGTTTGGGTGGCCATGTGTATGCCTCGTTTCTTTGGAATGAACTGCTGCGCCGATATGGATAATGCCTGTGACGAACACAAGCCCGAGAAGAATGGCAGCTATCAGAAGGACAAGACCGGATAGCGTTCGGATAGCTACGCGTGTGATTAGCCGTTCGCTGGGAGGGCTAGTAGGGTGTGCTGGTTGGGTGGGCATGGGTTCGCCTCATTTCTATTAAATGAACTGCTTTGGAGACGCGGATAATGGTTGCGAAGAAGTAGAGCGCAAGAATGATGGGCACCAGCATTCGCAGGACTCGCGGTATACGTCGGTAGATGAGCATCAGAGCTAACATTTTGGGGTGCCTTTCTGTTCAGTCGGCGGCTACATCATTCCCATGAGAGCGGCACGCTCAGCGATCTCTCCGACCTTCCCTGCTGATCCCGCACCGCCACCGAAGATCATTTGGGTGATCGTAGGGACAAGGAGCATGTTTGCAATGAAGGCTACAAAGATCGTTAGGAAGGGGATGAGGTTGGCAATCCAATTGGCGATGGTGTACTGCCCCTGGAATGTCTGGTTGATGAACCCTACAAGGAACTGTGTCCAGACGTAGATGAACGCGGCGGCAACGGCGCGAATCATCGCTAAACTGGCGAGGGTTTCGATGAAATGAATGAATTTGCCGCGAAAGGTTTCCGTGAGGTAAAGCGGGATGAGGAGCGGCCCGAAGAGCGCCGCGATTGCATAGAAGATGAACGAGCTGCAGTTGACCAGAAAGAGCACACCGGACGCCATTCCGAGGAATCCCGTCACAAAGAAATAGCAGATGACCTCAGTAGGGGCAAAGACGGTCGGCATGGGGGTGTTTTGCCCGGCTGTGTTGAAAAGAGTCGTGAGTTGGTTGAGAGAGTTTTGGTCAAGAATCTGCGAGATGGCAGCCGCCATGTAAGAAAACATGCGATTGAATCCAAAGCTTGCGCCGGGAAGGTTGTTGACCCAGTAGTGTTCGATGACCAGGCAGAAGAGGAAACGGAACAGGAAGACTTTCAGCTCATCCAGGCTGACGGAGCGGTATCCACCGAAGTGTGCGGACCAGGGCGACATGCGAACCGCAATCCCGAAGAGCATCATCGTAGCGATGAAGGTGAGAAAGATCATGCCAAAGTTGGACAAAGCCCCACCGTTGTTTAGCGTCAGATTGGTGATGCTTTGCGAGAATTGAGCTAGCCAGTCGATCGATCCGGGATTCATATGGGTCACACTCGCTTTGCTGGGTAATGATTCTGAAAAGTACGGCGCTGAAGCCTACCAGCGCCGCGAGAATGGTGTGTACTTTTGGCATAAGGGCACAATCTCTAGAAGTACGTCGTCCAGGTGGTCGATTCGTTGCCCGCATACGTCGGATTGCTCGACTGCTGGGTCAACTTGTACGCGGCATCATTGATCGTGAGCGAAGCTGCATTCCGCTTGTCCATGTTGCTGACAGCGTTCTGTGCTGCGATGCATGCTTGCAACTGGCCTTGGGCCTTTTGCTCTTGCATCCGCTGTGAGCCTGCAACATTGAGGAGGTTGAGTTGTTCCACCTCACTGTTTGTTGCGGTAGTGGTGTCGTAAATGGAAGTGTCGAGAGCGGTATTTGGAGCGAGGTTGGTTGTCCTGCTCTGGTTATAGGCTCCGACTGCGGCCAGGCATTGGGTCGAGGCGGCATCCATTGCCTCGATGTGGGCGAGGGTAGATAGTCGGTCACTGGCCCCGACGATCTGATTGCCCCAGAAACTCGACGATGTACCAGACACCGCGAGATTCATGAGTTTCCAGACCGTACTTGCGTTCTGGCCCTGCCCGTTTAGTTGCGCCTGAAGACCGCTGGTTTCACCGTACTGATTCTGTACGGAGGAGGCCATAAGCGCGTTCTCGGCTGTTCTCCAAATTTGCTTGGAGTTGAAATACTTGAGGTTGTTAAAGATCGTGTTGTAGGTCGTTATTGACTGGTTGTAAATCTTCAGCGCAGTCCCGGCCATCTGGATATCCTGGATGAGCTGTTGTGAAAGAGTTAGGTTGGCTTGCGAACCCTGAGCTATGCTCGTTGCTTGGTTCACAAGTGCTTTGCCTTCATTCGAGATTTGAATAACGGCGTGGGCTGACTGTGTGGGGTCGAGGACGACACCACCGAATTGAGCGTTTGCAGGCATGGCGCTTGCAAAGGCGAGTAGCCCACCGGCAAGCGCTAGCCATCTTGCGGTGTATGCTTCTTTTCTCATATAGAGATCTCCTTACAGTGTTGGGTTGACGCTGTGGTTCGCGTAGGAGGGGATGAGTATGTCTTTGCCGATATAAACACGCGCTCGGGAACCCTCTTTGAGCGTGATAATCGGTAGCCGGTTGAGAAAACGATCAAGTACCTGTACGCCCTCCTGGCTGGTTTGCGAGGAGAGACCGTTGCGGAGTTGGCTACTCGTTGTTAAGGCGTTGCCGTCGTTGCCGATCTGCGCGAGTCCTCCCAGGCCCCCGACTGCGGCGGCGGCGGCGAATGCCATGAGATAGCCGTGGTCAACCTTGGTTGCAAGTCCTGTGGTTCCGATTTGGTCAAGACCTGCGTATTTGTCGAGGTCAAGTGAGAATCCATCCGGGCAGACGGCACGGTGGAAGATCACTGCCATCTTGTGTTGCTGTGAGTTGTTGACGGCCTGTACGGACCCAATCAGCCTCGTACCTTGTGGTAGCAAAAGTTGCTGATGATCGTGGGAGTAGTAGTCGGTGGTCAACATAATCAGGACAGGCCCGGCCATGCCGCCGTCTACGTGGTTGCTGACAACCCCTTCAAGCACCGTTCCCTCAAAGACGCGATACAACTTCCCTCCGTATTGATCGAACTCGTAAGCGGCCATTGGGTGTTCTTTGTCTTTGGAGTCAGCTTTTGGGGCGGCTTCCTCGTGGTTGTCCGCAATGTCATTGATCGTTTGATTGGCGACAGTGCTTGGCCCGGAGCTGCTGGGCGTTTCGGCTGACTGGTGCTCGGTTGCGTGCGGTTGAAAATCGACTGCCAAAGCATCACTATTGAGCGCGTCCAACCTTTTCTTTTCCCGTTCCGCTGCCTTCTGTTTCGCCTGGGCCTGGGCCTCCGAGACACCGGAGGTCTGACGGGGTGCGTTTGCGCTGGCGCCGTAGATCGCGGCGCTCTGTGCCGGAGTCATAGGCATAGAGGAATCCGACTCCGGGGCAGGGATACCCTGATCCTGAGCCTTCAGAGCGGCGATGGCTGCTTGAATTTGCTTCTGCTCGGCGTCATTCTTGGCAAGTAGGGCTTGTTGGTTCTCAAACCCTGTTACCTGCTGTGGGTCGGCTGTCGCCGGCCTTGTCGCCAGCGCGCTCTTTGTAGCTTCTCTCTTGCGGCTGCCGCTGGTCAGAGCGTTGTAGGCGGTTGAGATTCCGATTAGGATCACCACGCCCAAAAGAGCAAGGACGATAGGCATGGTTCGTTTGATTGGCGTCTTCGACTGTAGCTGCTCGGGTACGGTTTCCATTAGTTGGCCACCTCGCGGTGAAACTCGACCTTCGCTTTGCCGATCGCAACATAGCCGTTCTGCAGAAGCTTTGGAACTGTGTAGAGGCCGTTTGCGAAGTCGAAGTTGATAAGGGAGCCTTTTTTGTCCTTCAGCTCGTAGACAACGGGCGGCTCTTCAAATTTGCCCTGGATATAGGTAAATTTGCCGTCATCCCAGATCTGCCTTACGCCGAGTGCTTTTGCTTTGCCGTGGTCCCATCTGTAGTCAAAATGCAGGTTGCCCGGATAGGTGCTGGCGTACTTCTCCTGGGCGTCCTGAGCTTCTTTGTGCTCGGTTGCCGCCCTGGACTTCACCTCTGTCACTTCCCTTTCCAATTCCTTGACCTCGGCTACAGGCACAAACACTGGATCGTCGCCCATCTTCTTCTGTGCGTCTTTGTCTGCCGGGACCAGGAACACTGTCATATCGAAGCTGGCGTTTGGGTCTCCGGAGACCTCTTGCAGCTCAAGGGTGTATTCGTTGCCGTGATCTGAGATGATGTGGACGTTTGTACTGGTCTTCGCAGCCTCGGCTTTTGGCTTGACGCTGACAAAGCGGCTGGCTACGTGGCCCGCGCTGAAGATCCAGTCCTGGGTATTGCCACCAAAGACGGTTGCTACTTTCTCCTCGGGTGGTAACTCCAAAAGAGTTGATTCGTTGAGCATCACGCGAATGATTGGCGGGGCAGCGGTGTTGCTGATCTGGACCGTGCGAGGGGCCTTTGTGGGGGCCGGTGGAGAGGCGTATGCGTTGATTGCGAGCAGGGCGCCTACAAGGATTGGCAGCGTTTTGGTCACTACGTTTCTCCTGTGCGGTGCGGTTTTTGGAGACTTTCTAGAACTCTAAAAATGTAGAAATCTGGAATTGAGCGGGTTTGAAAAACACGAATGTTAGGCAGCTCCAAATCACAGAGCCGCAAGGGGTGGTTTTAGGCGTCTTCGCCGGACACGAACTTTGTAATGCCTTCCTGCAAGCCCCATTTCCCGATGAGCCTGCCGCGCCTGGCTCTGTCTTTAGGTTTGGTGGAGAAGATTGCATAGCTGCGGGGATCGAGGTTGAGAGTGACAACCTTGGTCAGCCCGTCCCGCCTCATACAAAGTGCTTCACGTCTTCCTAAACTCTCGAAGAGGTTGAGCTGTTGCTCATTCATTTTAAAAAGCTTCCCGTAGACCTCCCGGTTGAACGTCGCGTCCGGGAGTAACAGAATTGTGGTGCACGAGTTGACGATGCTGTCCGCATTCTCGCCAAGGTCGTTTGCCGACTGTCCAATCATCGTGACGCCGCCAAGGTTCTTGCGGACCTGCTTGATGCTGGCCAGAGCGCCTTCCAGGAGCTGCTTATTCTTCATGTTCGAGAAGATCTCCTCGATGACGACATGCTTGGGAACCCCTAGATTTTTTGGATCGTACACAACGTCGTCAATCCGGCGAAGCAACCAAACCATCAAAGGCTCGATAAGGTCTGGATACTCTTTAGCCACTCCCGCGAAGTCCCAGCACTGGATACGCGAGAGGCTGAGGGAGTCTTCCACGTTGTCAAAGATGGCGTTGTAAACGCCAGCACCAACCCACTTTGCCAGATAGCGATTGATGTGTTTTGGCAGCAGGAGATTGGAAAGGCGTCTGTTCTTGCGGTCCAGTAGATACATGCCCTGTACCTCCTTGAAAACCGCGTCTTCGTCCTCTGGCGTGATCGTTGCCCCTCCATTGGTCAAAAGCAACTTGATGAAGTTGAAGAGAAATTTGAGATTCTTATCTGTTGGCTCAAGAGCAAACGGGTTGACGCGAGGGCCATTCAAACCGATGCGATCGACCTTTCCGCCGTGGAGTTCGACCATGCTTTCGTAGCTGTTGCCGATATCGAAGATGTAGGTAAATCCGTTGTACTTCCGCTCCAGGCCGAGCATTTGATTGGCATGTACGGATTTTCCGGTGCCGGGTGGCCCAATGATGAGCATGACTCGTACCCCGTCCACATACACGTCCTGAAAGAATGGTGTGCCTTGCCGTGTCTCGAGGATGTTGAGATATTCGCCGTCTAGATCCTCAGAGGTAGGGTGTCCAAGGTGGGGAGCGAATACGGGTGAGAGGCGAGCATGGTGATCTTCCCCAAGCCATAGGGGGAAGACGCTGAATTTATTGTTTCCGGGAAACATCGCGTAGAACGCGGACAGATTGCCAAGGGTCTCCTCGATGATGGCGGCCTGAGAGTCAACGAAAATTCGATGAACCATCGGCGTACTGTCTCGTAGCGCCTCGGCGCTGCGAGCTGAGAGAAGCAGCCGCGCCGTGTATTCGCCCTGGGCTTTTTTATTGAGGTCGGTTACGACCGCGCCCAGGTCATCGACACCCTCAGAGGCTGCTCGTGCCCCCGCTCCTGTGTTGAGCGAGGCAAAATTTCTTCCTGCCATAAGGCGCTGGAAGATTCCGACCTTGAAAAAGTCGAGCCACTTCTCTTGCGCTCCAATCTCCTTTCGCACTGAAGCGGTGGATTTTGGCCTCCATGTTGTGCATAGGACCGAGTCGCAGGACAGATTTGTAATATTGCTGAAAAGGCACGGTTGCGAACTGAGCGGTGTATTCGTCATCGTGAACATCTGGACGTGTCGTTTCCCAACGCGCAGGTGATCGGCTTCCCACGAAACCGGGCTATGGACTATCTGCTGGTCCACCCCTAGATCCGATACCAGATGTGTCCGTCCGGCCCAGTCTTCAAGGTTGAAGAGTTGGGCAAAGAATTGGAACGTCTTTTCTTTTGGGAGCAGCGTAAGGCCGATGTGGGGGTGCAGATGTGTTTCGAGTATCGTAGCGGCCTTTTGCAGGCCCGCGAGAAGCCTTGAGTTCTCGCTTGCCTGGTCTTTAGGCTTCGCAGCGAGTGGATTAACTAGCTGCGGCTCGAAGGTCAGGCACCAATGCAAGTCAATCCGCCGGAAGTGGGCCGTGTCTGCGAGAAACGATAGACGGTTGTCTACAAAGGTTTGAGTGATGGGATCGGCATAGGTCGCCTGGCGGGGAAGATCAAATCCAGAAGTGACCCGCATATATTGATACAGGCAGGCCCCTTCCGAGAGGCCGCGCAAGCCGCCTTCTACTGCTCTTACCTTCGCGTCTAGCTCCTGGTCGGTTAGTCCCTCTTCGTCCACGCCGGATAGCGAAAACATGCATCCGTAGCCGCCCGCTTTCATGGCGAACACGGTTGGGCTGACGAAGCGGGCGATTGGGACGATACTGTTCGCAGCCTTGGCTTCGGTAAACCACTTGTTAGCGTTTGCGTGGGTCATAGTAGCTCTTTTGGGTGAAGCTGAGGCCCCACAGTTGGAACATCTTTGGGTGTTTACGAACGATCAACCAGCAAGCGCCGGTGATGACGAGAAAGATCGCAAGGGAAAGAAGGAAGAACCGAAGCAGGAGAACCAAAATCGACACAATCACGATTCCCATCCAGATCGGCAAACTAAGACCGAGTTTTTCTCGGGTCTTGTTGAGCGCCTGATTGATCGCTAATGGCTCTCCTCGCTTGGTTATGTGCATGGTTAGGCCATCACCTTCACGGCGTGCGTGACGATCATGGAAACGGTCTGTCCCGTGAGCGAACTCACCCACTGCGGTGCAAAGCCGATGACGATTCCAGCGAACAGGCCTCCACCGATGGCCAGAAAGCCTCCGGCGATGTTGCGGCCCATGAACTGGAAAACGCCAAAAATAATGCCGATGACAACAGCAATCGCGCCGCCGAGCTTGGCCGCTGTTTCGACCGAACTCATTGCGGTTGTTACGCCGGTCAAGTCCACGGAACCTTGGGCGTGCGCGGCGACGGGAGAAAGGGCAAGGGCTACGAATAGGGGTACCAGGGTACGGCCAGCGGTCCTCATATGTTGTTTGGTGAATGTTCGTGCGGCCATGGTAGCGAGGCGGGAAGTAATTTTCTGGCTCAAGGTTTGGCTCCTATGTTCTGCGTGAGTTAAGGTTCGAGGTTGTGGCTCAGGCTATGCAGCTTCAAGCATCGGTACTGGCCCAGGGGAGTGCAGCTAGGCGCTCAAGCTGAGCGCGTTACACGGCTACGGCGAACCACCCCCTTTCCAGATCAGTTCTTGCAATGTACACATATTCGTGCAGTACCGATATGTGATCGTAATACACATTCTTATACTGCATAAATTTGTGTTTGTAAACACAATGATGTAAGGCAGTGTTTTGTGTACTTGATACACATTCAGGTGCCTCTGGACGTTGTGAATGCACGAATCGGTGTGTAATGAAATGGGTTAGAGCTAACCCATTGGTAAAATTGCGGTGGAGAGTGCTCGACCAGGACGCTAGGGCTCTGACAAATCTCCAACGAAGAGGTTCGACACAATCCGCATGCTCCGATACGACTACGACGAATTTCGATTGGCGCTGGGGAAGCGAATAAAAGAGCTTCGCAAACAACGCGGTATGACGCACCGCGTGATGGTGAGCGACCATGGATTCCACCTGACCCAGATCGCGCGAATTGAACGTGGAGAATCGTTCTCTGTGCCGACGCTCCTTCGTTTAGCTGAAACATTTCAAGTGCCGGTCGGCGAGCTAATCGCCGGCATCGGTGAAATTGATAGAGACGAGCTAAATCCGAAAGCCGCCATTGACTCAAAGAGGTCAAAGAAAGTGACACCACCCAAGGATGCGAAAGTGTCCAGGAAATGACTTTGTCTGCTCGCAAAGAACTCCGGCCCGGATATCGCTGGGGTGCAACTGCTCTAAATTTCGGCATCTACTAGCTAAGCGCGTTGACGGAGATGTTTTTTGACAGTCTGCTGACAATTTCTTTTCCACAGAGAGAATCACGGATGAATCAGACACAATTGAATTTCGTCCATGCACAAGGCCGAGTTATTTCTCCAGCAGAGAGAGAATTTCGGATGCTACGAACACAATTAACTGTCGTCGATGAAAAGAGCCGTGCTGTGTCTCCAGCAGATCGAGAACATCGAATGAAACAAACGCAATTACATCTCGTCGATGCACAAGGAAGTGCAGTTTCTCCAACCGTGACATCTGCCGTCGAAGTCGTATTTAGGTGGGTGCTTCGCGACTTTCCGCACGTTGATCCGGCGATGATTGCGGAGTGGGCTGAAGAAGTCGGCAGTGCGATGGAATCGAAAGGAAATCAAATAGCCGCGCACAAGCGTTACGCCTACACGGCGTTGAAGGGCAAAGTGCGTGACTGGCTGCGGACAAAGCCGGCCAAAGAAGAATCAGCCGGGATCGGTCAGGATTTAGAACGCTTGGGGGGTGTGGATCGGTCATTTCACAGGGAAATTGATCGAAAGTTGCTCTTTGAACAATTAAAGACATCACTGAACGAGCGTGATCGTTATATTCTCGTTCTGCTCCTACAAGATGAAACGAGCCCAGCTGTCATTGCGACGGCCCTCGGCTTGAGCTATCCAGCCGCTGCTAAAGCTATTCAGCGGGTCAAGGAACGTATTGCTGCATCACTAGTTGGTGTTTCCGGTAGGAACGATTTCGGCCACGGTTCACCACAATTCTGCGAGACGAAGGGTTAGGCCGGCACTTGGATTCCGAATTGATGAACGACTTCTTACTTGAGGCATTCCCGAACCCGGAGCGGAAAGGCTGTCCGGATGAAAGCACCCTGAAGGCGCTCGCGGAGAACCGTTTGCCCCTCGATGATCCGGCTGGCCTCCATGTTGGCTCCTGCTCAGAGTGCTACGCAGAATATCGACATTACCGCTTGGACTGGAAGGGAGCCAAGGAAGCTGAATCTGCAAACGCCACTTCTGTTTCGGTGCCGAACGATATTCAATCGTCAGCCATTCCTCTTGGTACTAAGCGACCGCCGGCTCGCTCTAGGGGATCGTTCCTTGTGGCTGCCGCGTCTGTACTGGTCATTTGTGGTGCAGCAATTGCGTACAGGTATCAGCATCAAACATCTACGGCTCCGGTGCAGATTGCATCTAGCGCACCTGTTGATGCCAAAGTGGATCTCTTCAATGCACCGACCTTGCGAGGTGTAGACGACGATGCTGCTCCTCTGCAAGAGGTCTCTTTACCTGCGGCAGTTGTTCATCTATCAGTAACGCTTCCACGTTTCAGTCAAAGCGGGCGGTACGAGGTTGTTGTTTCGCAAGACCGCGGTGGGAGCCAGCTAGTCGCCAAGGGTTTTGGTACGGCTGCCGATACTAACGGAAAAGTTGGCATGGACGTGACGCTCGATCTTAGAGCCGCGAAGGCCGGGTCGTATTTTCTGGCGACTGTTCGTGGCTCGGATAACGGTACGTACTACTACCCTCTTCAAGTTAAATAGAAATGGCTCTCGCAGTTCTTTCCGCTTCAACAGCGGACGGCTGGTCTGTCCTGAGTCGCAGGTCAAAGCATCATACGATTAGACATGACTACTTCCCCCGGCCAGGAAATGACCCTGACAAATAGCGCTAAGCGTGAAGTTCTTGAGCGAGTGCTCAAAGCTCTAACTTGGAAGTTTTACAAACCCGAACTGCTCGATGCAACGTGGCGGGATGCCATTGAAAGTCATCGTAAAGGGATTGAAGCTGCTCCGACACAAGACGCCTTCGAGCTCGCAGTAACCAGTCTTCTACAGACTCTTAAAACCTCGCATCTCGGGTTCTTCCACGGAACCGCGAAGAGAGCGTCAAGCCGCGCTGCTCTGAGCGCTACCTATCTTGCGGATGAAACTGCGAACGGATCGCGTTGGATTTTCCAAGACGTACATGACGGTGGGTCCGCAGCTCTCGCCGGCCTTCAGCCAGGAAACATTCTCCTTCGCGTGGATGGTAAAGAGATCGTACCGCCAGAACATCCGGTCTTCCCGATGGGTGCTAGCTCGACGGTCGACCTCATTGCGAACGATGGCCAGGAGCGAACGGTTTCCGTCGAAGTGGCTCAACCCAAAGGCAAGAAGCTACAGTTCGTAGAGCCTACCCTCGTGCAGTCCAAGTTGCTGAGCGAAGGTATCGGTTACCTGAAGGTCGCAATGTTTCCGGGGATGATTGGTGTCGAGGTCGCGAATTCGATGAGCAGTGCGATCGCCGCGCTGGGCAATATTAGCCGTCTCATCATCGATCTTCGTGGGAATACAGGTGGGGGTGTTGGTGCACTGCGCTTAATGAGTCTCATCACTCCAAATCGGGTGCCAGTGGGGTTCTCTCCCGGTAAGCGATGGGCCAAACGTGACCTGGCTGCGGAGAAAACGCGGTTTCCACGTCTTGGCAGAATTCCATCTTCCAAAGGCGCTCTATGGTTACTCGGTCTTCAGTTCCTCCCGGCGCTAATCACCAAGTCGCCGATTGTGCTCGAAACGGAAGGTCTGGGATCTAAGCCCTACGACGGGAAGATTGTGCTTTTAGTAGATCGCCACACGGCGAGCGCCGCCGAAATGGTCACAATCTTCGCGAAAGAAAACCAACTCGCTACGATTGTTGGGGAGAAAACGGCGGGTCGGCTTCTCTCAGCGACCTCCGTGAAAGTTGGGCATGGCTTTCGTCTTGCGCTGCCAACAGGCGCGTACTTCACCTGGAATGGTACTGCGCTTGAGGGTAGTCCGATTGAACCCGATGTGATCGCTGATTTCGATTGGCAGCAACGCAGAAGCGGAGTGGATGCTCAGCTTCTGAAGGCGATCAACATCGCGGGTTAAGATCAATGCTGAATACAATCAATTCTGCCACCCAGTGCAGCGTTATGCTGCAATTGGCGGCATCACCGACGTCAGTCAATCCACTTCAGGAACGGCGGCTCCTAGAGAAGCCTTGTCGGTGCCGGTTCGTTGCATTCAGTGGCAGCATTTCATTGCAACTAGCAATCAACTCAAAACGTGCCGTTTGGATCGCCGACAACCTGAAAGCTTGCCCAATAGTAAGGTGGTAAACCTCTATCTAAAAGCTCCAATTGAGCAGTGCGAAGAGCTTCAACCTTGCGATTGTGGACGGCCAGTTTGGAATAAAACTGCGCCATCAGGTGTTCTGTTGTGTGATCTTCCAACTCCCACAGTGTCGAAACAACCGTATCAGCTCCTGCTTCAATGAAAGCATTGACCAGGTTAGCGACTCCGGACTGTCCCACCGGGCCGACTCCCGTATTGCAGGCAGAGAGTGTGACCATCCTCGCTTTGAGATGGAGGCCGCGAATCTCTCGAACCTGCAACAAGCCGTCTTCACCACTGGCTGGATCGGGCGCAAAGACTAGGGCAGAGCGATCCGGGTAGTCGAGATCGGCGTATCCGTGTAACGCCAAGTGAACTACGTCGGTGCTCTGCGATGAGAGCTTTTTGAAGCGTGCCTCGGTAGCGTCCGCACCAAGCAAAATCGTGCTGGGATGTGGCAAGTCCTCGGCGATAGTCTCCACTTCCTCTTTGCTATCTGGAAGTGGAACAAGCTGGCTTCGTTGAGGACCGGTGATGGCCCGAACGATCGGATTCCGCGTGTCTGCCGGCTGGGTCCAGGCAGCAACACCGATGTAGGGCATGGAGGCCACTTCCCTCCTCTTAACTCTCTGTGCAATGAGGTCATAAACTGTGGCCGATGGCGCCACGTCAACGGTGTGGGTCTTCAAGACGTAGGCGGTTTTGTCTGAAAGTGCTGAGAAGGGCAAGAGATGGAGTGAACCATCTGGAACAATCACGAGGTCGGTCTTCTGGGGGTACTCTTTTATTGGCTCCAGCAGCTCGCTGAAAAGACGTTGAGCTAACGCTCTATCTTCCCTTTCCCCTCGAATCTCTTTCCTATATTGATTTGCATCTTCCTCGATCACGCTCTTTGAAGGCAGGCGATACGGTGTGACGGAATCATGTGTGATCGCAAACGCGTGAGAGTTCGGTTCTGCCAGCACGTATTCGATCAATAAGGTGTTAGGCGAAAGGCTGCGTTGTAAGGCTTCTAAGTGAACCGGATGAGCAATAGTCTCTTGTGTGAGCGCGCTTGGGTTGATTTGCAGCTCAGATGTATAGATCGCACTTGTAATTGACGCTCTGGAAGCGGGGTCATCCGTGTTGACTAGCGCAATGTTGAGGCGCGTAAGCTCTCTTTCTTCGGGAGTCGGAGAGTGAATTGGTTGGCTCGTATGGTGTTGGAGAGCTTCAGATTCAACGCGACCTCGGACCTTTTCGAGCGCCACCAACGCCTCTTCGTATCGCTTCTGTCTGCATAGAGAAGCGAAATATCCCGAGTAAACATCGCTCATCTCGGCGAGCAAATATCGCTGAATGTTTATAGTTGCGGCGTGTTCAATCATTACGTCTACTAGGGCAATACTCTTTCGGTAGAGTGCGTCGGACTCGTCCACGTGTCCCAGCTGCCCCACAATTCCAGCCTTGATGGCTAG
Source organism: Tunturiibacter gelidiferens (assembly GCF_013410115.1). Classification (GTDB taxonomy): domain Bacteria; phylum Acidobacteriota; class Terriglobia; order Terriglobales; family Acidobacteriaceae; genus Edaphobacter; species Edaphobacter gelidiferens. The sequence continues at coordinate 61,833 of NZ_JACCCV010000003.1, read as the reverse complement.
ATTACGGGGCACCAAATAGAGCTCGTCTGGAATCTTTGTGTTCGCTTCGATGGCGTCGTTGATCGCATTTAGTGCGCCGGGCAAATTTCCCACGTGTTCATAGCTTTGTGCGAGAAGGCCGCCAGCGTCCGTTACTCCGCGGTAATTATCGATTTTCTTGGAAATGTTGATTGCTTGCTCATAGTCCGAGATCGCAGGGGTCCAGTTGCCACTCTCACGGCTGATCGAACCCCGAGAGATGTAGACCTGTGACTTGTGAGCTTCGTAAGTTGTCCCCTGGAGTCGGGCAAGCGACCGATTTGCTAGCGCGAGCGCCGGTTCGTATTGATGCAGTCCGGCAAGTGCCTCGATCTTTGCGTAAACAGCGATTGTTGGGTATGCGAGTCCGTTGGTCGAACTAGCTATTTTGATCGCCTGATCAAGTGGGGTCAGAGCTTCCTTGTAACGATGAAGTTGAACCAAGCCTGCGCCAAAGACACTCGCATAGCGCACCGTGGCGGCTGGATCGCGCTCGACCTTTGAGAGGCCCCAGGCCCGCACAACCTGTTTCTTCGCGGTATCGGTATCCCCCAAGATAAATGCGGCAATTCCCTGCTCGCCTTCAGCGCGAGTTGCCAGTTCGTAATGATGCAACTTGATGGCGAGTGAAAAGACTTCTTGCCAGGTTGCGCGCGCTTCAGCCGCATCGTAATTGATCTGAAGCATTCCTCTAATTGTGAGGATTCTAAGTTTCGTCTCGAGGTCTTGTGCCTCCGGCTTTGCGAGGTCCTGTGTCAACTTCAGGATCGTCGCAGGAGCACTCACGGATTCATCAGCGGGAATCTCGCTCACGACGGCATATAGCGCTTTTGAAGGCCGGTTTTGAAATCTAAAGAGTTGTGAAGCCTTTGCATAAATAGGCTGAGCTTCAGCCCAGCGATTTCCCCATGAAAGAGTGTCAGCCTTGTCTAGCAAACCGTCTGCTGAGTCTGGGGGAGCCGATGAGTGGTGCGGGGTGACTGCATAGAAGTAAGCGCCCCCCACAAGTGCGATTGCTATTCCAAAAACAGTGGTAAATTTCCTGGCCCGGGAGGAACTCAGCATCGCCTTATCTTAGCCGAACATACACAAGTTTGTGTCATCGGCTGCTTCCCTGTGTTGTCCAATCAAGTGCCCCGGACTACGTCTTCGTGACGAGCTACGAGAGATCAATGAGAGCGTCAAGGAACAGCTGCGGGCGATGTGCCGCTGACCAAGGCGATCGCGATTCTCACACCTGCCTTCACCGTCCTCGACTTTGAGCTCACCAGGAAAGCTGCCTGGAACTGTTCGCAAAGGTTGAGGAGATTGATCCGACTCCGAAGCCCGAGACGGAGCAGTTTGACTGTACGCTAGACGAAGGTAACCGGATTCCGGAGACGGTTCAGTAACAACGCTTTGGATTGTGCTGCCGATTACAAAAATGGGGTTCAATGGGTTGGATCAACCACCGTCGGCCATTCGTAGAAAGCCGCCCCTATGGCACCTCTCATAAGGGCGGTTCTCTTTGTAGCTCAATAACTTCAGGCTGTTCAGCCAGGCTTTCCCAGTGAGCGGGATACCGCACGCATACCGCACACCCTACTCAGGCGGGACGAGGCTGAGAAATTGAATGATCGCGGTCGTCACGACCTCCTCCTTCTTGATCTTTCGGGTCTTTTTCATCTCCAAAATGCGTTCGTTGAGCGCCCTGCCCACCCACCGTGGTACTCGCACATTGAGTGGTTCGTATTCATCGAATGCTGAGCCCATGGAAGCCAGCGGGTCGACCATTTTCTTGGTAGTGCTCCGTGACCTTGCGACGTCGCTTACCGCCTGTGGACCAGTTGGCGGTTCCGCCGTGGCATGCGCGGCTATTGGGGTTGTTCGCGAGATGAGCGGTCGCACCGGGATCTCGAGGTCTTCAGCCTCTTCCCTTCCCTGCGCTCGAATATCTAGTTTTGTAGACACTGAATCACCTCCTTGGTGAGCCTCTTGTAGGCGGTTGCTGCAGCTGATTTCGGGGCGTATTCGAAGATCGATTGACCTGTGCCGAAGAACTCCGCGATAGCCACCGCGAGCGGGATCTTGGCCTCGAGAACAGTGGTTTTTGGCAGATTTTTGAGCATCTCCCGGGTTGCTGGACCGATGTCACGCGAAATATTCCATCGTGGCATTGCAGCGTTGAGGAACAGAATGAATCGTATGTCCGGGTACGAGTTGCGCATCTCCTTGATGAACCGTGCAGTATCCGCCGAGTGTGTCATATCCATAGAAGATGGTCTTAGGGGCGATAAAACTGCGTCGGAGAGCTTCACGGCTGTGGAAGTGATGTCTTCAATGTTCCCCGGACAGTCAACGAGGATGATGTCGAGCTTCTCGTCCTCCCTAAGTGCCTGAATCTCTTCGTCCAGTAAACCCTTCGGAATCTGAAGAACTTTGAAACCATTGAGTCCTAGCTTTTTTCGTTTCCTGTGCCACAGCGAGAATGTTGCCTGAGGATCTGTGTCTACAACAATGACGCGATACCCGGCGACTTCCAGTGCGCACGCTACGTTGATGGCGGTCGAGGATTTACCGGTGCCACCCTTCTGTGTTGCGACGCATATAACGGTTGCCATGATCTTAAGACTAGGCGATGCGAAAGTCGCGCATAAGTGACTTAGGAGGTTCCTCCGTTTTTCTAGAAAATAATCTAGATATCTAGAAGGTTTTCTAGAAAGTTGAACAGGACGATTCTATGACTAATTCCTTACTGCGTTGAAGGTCAGACAGCAGCTCATCTATGGAGAGAGCTACGTTACAGATCTCACGCAGGCCGCCGAAATCGTTTGCAATAGCCATGGACAATTCGTAGAGAAGAGGAAGTACAGCCTCGGGCTGGCCCGCAGGGAAGTCGATCGTGATGCGACCTGGCTCCACGCAAACCGAGGAGGGAAGGGAAGTGAAGGTTGCACGAAGTACGTCGTCGACCAGAGGGAAGCTTACCGGCGGACGACCCTGCGCATGAAGTGCGGCCCGAACAGCCTGGACCTCCTGGACGCTGCGCGAGAGTTCTTCGCCGGCCGACTTCTTCCTTTCCAGAACAGCAGCCTCGGTCTTGAATGTCTTCTCGACCCAGACGACAAGCTCGCGACGCCCAACCAAGAACTCCTCGCCTGGACCGGCCAAAGCTCCTGCCTGTTTCATGAGAGTGATCGCCGCTCTCCGCTGCAATTGGAAGAGCTCTTCGATCGCGGGCCGGTCGATCTGCGGGGACTTCATCTTTCGAAGCACCTCGACGATCTCTTCTGCGCGACCTAACCAGGTGCGAGGTGGTGCCATATCTCGAGTCTAGTTACTTTGTTAAGGGATCAGTAATGGAGGTGCATTTATAGTAAACAGTCCGCGCGATATCATTTTCCGAGGACCAGAAGCCGAACGACTTCAAGACCGTGCCCACATTGTGAAGACCGTCCTCCCTCGCACATCAAGCTCGGAGACCACTGGCGTTGGACGTCATTCCACCTTTCGACCAGGCACAAGAGCTAAGTAGGGAACCAAGCTAGGTACTTTGCGCCGGGGATGTGCTCGAACTCCGGTGCTAACCTAGACCCTGACTCGATGAGGAAGCCACCGAAGAACACTCAAGAGATGTTACCCGGCTATCGCGAGTATCGCGAGGAGCAGGAGCAGGCGCTTCAACGCCAGCACAAGGAGCTCATGGCTCTCTGGCAGGGTGGCTTGACCAACGAGAAGCTCTTCATGGCGAGGGTGCTCATCTACTGCGGCCTCCCGGTTACGGAACATAAGGGCAAGGAGCCTATAGTCCGGAAGGCTCGGCTCGCAGACGGCACCACACTTCGCGTCACCTTCATTCGCACTCATCCACAGGTCCCGCTGCCGTACGGTGGCGACCGGACAATGGTCTACTTCATCACGAACAAAGCAGTCCTCCAGCAGCAGCCCATTCTCGACTGGGAAGATGCGAATGAGTATCTACGCCTCTTCCGCATGGTGACGAAGTCTGGGGAAAACCATCGCGCGGCCCAGGAGCGGTTCACGCGGATCGCTTACATGGACATCATGGTCGAGCACCTCGACGTGAACAACAAAACCGTCGAACACTGGAAGTGTCCTCTGATCGACCACGCCCGAATCTCGGCGGTCGTCGACGGGGAAGGGAACTGGAAGCCCTCGCAGTCGATCGGCAAGATGCTGGAAGCTCAGCAGAGCGTCTCGGTTGGTCTCCGGTTCTTCGCGGAGCTCCAGAAGAATCCGGTGCCGGTGCCGATCGCACTGGTTCACGCGGCAGGGAAGCAGTTCCGCATCCTGGACTATATGATCTTTCTTTACTGGAGAGCCTTCGCCGCCCACAAAGAGAGTTTCATCCCCTGGCGTTACCTCCAGGAGCAGTTTGACAGTGCGGACTCAAATCCGCGGCGCTGGCCGATCTACTTCCAAAAAGCGAAGCTGATTCTCAAGGCGCTCCCGGATCCGATCAACCAGATCCGGTTCGATGTTAGCTCCGCTGGTCTGACAATCTACCCACTACCTGTCGGCACAACCTTCTTTGAGGACCACCCGAAGCTCGGGTTTAGGAAAGAGCTCGGCGCGCTCGATTCAGAGTGATCGTCGTCGACCGGCGCGAAGCGCACTCCTAGTGTTCTACCTGGATAAAGCTTGATCCTGTAAGGGCTTCCTGATAAAGCATCTTGCTTCCTATATAGGGTACAAGGAACTGCACCCAAATTACTAGGAACTGCACCCTGTGTACAGGGAACTGCACCCTTCTGTACTAGGATCTGCACCTTAGAGCGTACAGGGAACTGCACCGAGGGGATCCGTTTGTCCACCTTGTTGTGCAGATCTGTACCGGGAACTGCACCGATGTACAAGGAACTGCACCCGTAGAAGCTACTTACTATCAATGAGATATGGAGACTACCTCACCTTGGGAAAGGTGCCAGGTGAGGCCGAGGTTTGTTTTCCGCGATACTCACAATGCGTCCACACAGTTTCCACAGGCGAAGACCACTTCCATACCACTAGACCACCGTATACGTTTGATGCATAAATATGCACGCTCACTCCCAAATCGCCGACAGGCTAACTTACTTATTATCAATATGATATCTGAAATAGTTAAACTTGCCGCAGTTCGCCGTAAATAGATGGTAACCGCCCATCGCCGCGCTCAGGTATTCCGTAGCGGTACTCCCCGAGAGTACTCCCAACGATCAACTTCAAGAGCTGGTTTTTGTCCTTGGCATAAGTGCGGAGTGGCTCAGGGAGTACTTCTGAAGAGTGCGTGCAGTAATACTTTGACGTTGGTGGTGTATATTCCCGCCATGGCCGACAACACGAAGCAGCTCGCTCAGGAATTTACCCAGCTCGTTCTCGACTCGATCAAGATGGAGCAAGAGTCCAAAACACGCCCCCGTAGGCCCGTGCTGGTGGCCTTCCAGGTCAAGATGTCCCCCAAACTTAGGAGCCGGATCCAGAGGGCCTGTAGGGAGAAGGGAATCGAACAGACGCAGCTAGTCAAACATATGATGCGTCAGGTAATAGCTGTCCTTCTGCAGGACGAGGAGCCTGGTCTCGCCCAGCAGTCACTTGTGATCGATTAGGGAGCGATTGCCAGGCCTAAACTGGTGTCCGTTGAAGTCGAAGCTGTGAGCGTCGGAGAAGTGTACGTGGCGGTGGAGTTCGCCAACGTGGTGATAGAGCTGCCGGAGAATACGCGCCAGCGCATCCCAACGATCCTTGGGGCATACCTATGGCAATGTAGCTGGCTACTTATGAATCTTCGGCAATTACTTCAAGTATAACTTGAAGTAATTGCCGAGTTCGTTGTCTCGGGGAAATAAGGACCACCGCGAGCGGGGCCCGGCAGACAGCCAGATAAAAGTGACAGACTTGAGGCCGAACCCGTCGTGGTTCACGCGCCGAGTTTTGGGCAATTGAAAGATCCGGCGGTCGTTTACTTTATTCCGATATAATTCATTGAATCAATCGTGTAGATGTAATAGCTAAAGTGTGGCTTCTCGTTAGATAGGATTTGCCCCTGTTATGCAAGATACTTGATGTGCGTCGTAAATTAGTAGAAGATTCCTTTATTGCGGCGATCCTAGCACAGCGTAGAGAGTGCATACGCGGCCACTTACAAGGCATAGGTTCTCATAACCCCTTTGTAATGAATGAATGTAGACCACGACAATGTTAATTGTCTTAGTAAATTTTTGTGCTAGGCTAAATTCGTGCCAAAAAGCCTCCAGCTGCCCTCCGGCTACCACGAACTCCTGCAGGAGCTCAAAGGACGTATCCGTACGGCCCAGGTTCGCGCCGGCCTCGCTGTCAGCCGGGAGCTGGTGCTCCTCTATTGGTCGATCGGCCGGGATCTCAGCCAGCGGTTTGCGACCGAGGGGTGGGGAAGCAAGATCAATGAGCGCTTAGCAAGTGACCTGCAGGCTGAGTTCCCCGGTGTCGAAGGCTTCAGCCCCCGGAACTTCCGCTATATGCGTGCTCTGGCCGAGGCTTGGCCGGAGCCGGAGATTTTGCAATCGCTCATTGCCAAATTGCCCTGGGGCCACAATCTGAGGGTCCTGGACCGGATCAAGGATCGTCCCACCCGAGAGTGGTACCTGCGGGCCGCGCTCGAATACGGCTGGAGTCAAGATGTCCTGGTCCTTCAGATCAAGAGCCGCCTGCACGAGAGGGAAGGAAAGGCCCTGACCAATTTCCAGCGTGAGCTGCCCCCTCCAGAGTCGGATATGGCGGAGCAGATCCTCAAAGACCCCTACAACTTCGATTTTCTGACTGTGACCGAGGCTGCGAAGGAGCGTGAGATCGAGCGGGGACTCTTGATCCATCTTCGCGACCTTCTCCTGGAACTGGGCCGCGGCTTCTCCTTCGTGGGGAGCCAAGTCCCTCTTACGGTGGACGGGCAGACCTTTTACATCGACCTGCTCTTCTACCACGTCCGCCTCCACCGCTACTTTGTCTTCGAGTTAAAGGTGGGAGCCTTCCAGCCCGAACATGCCGGAAAGCTGGGCTTCTACCTTGTGGCGGTGAACCGCACGATGCGAACGCCGGTCGAAGGCCCGAGCATCGGAGTTCTCCTATGCGAGAGCCGGAGCGGTCCCATCGTGGAGTTCGCTCTGGAGACCATCAATCAGCCGATCGGCGTCTCGACGTATCACGTGACTCGCGAGCTTCCGGCGCCCATGCAGGAGGAGCTGCCCACCGTCGAGGACCTCGAGGAGGTCGTCAACAAGCTCCGCACAGAGATTGAGACGTTGCGGAGGGAGCCGGGCGATGAGGGATAAACCCTTCTGTGTCAATAGAGAGCGAGGGATCGTCCGGTCCGGTCAATTTGGCAATGGGCCATTGCCAAATTGGGATTTGAACACTCATCGCCCTGATGACACCTTTCGCACCCGCGCCAGGGGACTGGTATGAGCGCCTCGCTGGCCCTGATGCGCGCGGCGGATGCGTCTCCGCTCGACCGCGCCGCGGCATTCCAGGAGTTGCGGGAGATGGTGCTGAACTCCGTTGCGTCTGAACACTCGAAGCGCAACTATGCCAAGGCGCTGGATGAGGTCTTCGCCTTGTGTGAGGCGCGTCAGCAGCCGTTATCGCGCGCCCTCTTGATGGAGTACCGTGCCGCCATGCTACAGAAGAAGCTGAGCGCGTCGACCGTGAACGTTCGTTTGTCCGCCGTTCGCAAGCTGATCGGCGAGGCGCAGCGCAATGGAATCATCGGCGTTGAAGAGGCCGCCAACCTCTCCGGCGTTCCCAACCTCTCCCAGAAGGGAACCAGGGTGGGGAATTGGCTCACGCGCGAACAGGCCAAGGAGTTGCTCACGGTCCCTGACCGCTCCAAGATCAAAGGGAAGCGGGACTACGCGATCTTGGCGTTGTTGCTGGGCTGCGCTCTGCGGCGACAGGAGCTGGCCAATCTGGACGTTGACGGTATCGAGATGCGGGAGGGCCGATGGGTCTTGCCCGATCTTTGTGGGAAGGGCGGCCGAGTCCGCACCGTTGCGATTCCACTCTGGGTCAAGCACGGAATCGACGCCTGGATGATCGCGGGCAAGATCGAGGAGGGCCGTTTGCTGCGGCCGCTTTCCAAGAGCGGGAAGTTGATCGGCAATGAGTTGGGCGACTGGGCTATCTGGTCGATCGTCGAGCAATCGGCGAAGCAGATTGGAATCGAACACTTCGGCGCACACGACCTGCGCCGGACCTGCGCAAAGCTCTGTCGCAAGAACGGCGGCGATCTGGAACAGATCAAATTTCTGCTGGGTCATAGCTCCATTCAAACGACGGAGCGATATCTTGGTTCGGAGCAAGACCTAGCTGTTGCCGTAAACGATAATTTAGGACTATGAAGCAGCTATACCGAAGAATCGCGGTTTCGCAGATAATAAATACCCATACCTACAGTCTTTGCCATGTGCCAGCCTCCTTCCAAGCGCCGCATCTGTTCCTATGACATGGTAGAGGTGCGGCCACACGGGTATACGCTGACGGAAACGGCAGGCGAGATGTATTTCTGCAACGCCAGGTGTCTTTGTATCTGGGCGGTGCAACTCGCTACACGGCCCAACCCGGCCGATGGCCGGAAACTTCCTGGCATTCAGTTGACGCAACCGACTGGCGAACAACGAACCTTTGCAGACGTTGGGGAGCTTGCAAAATGGTCCTTGGCGAATGCACTCCGTGACGGTGAGCAAGCAGTCTGAGCGAATCACTCCCCGATCACGTTCAGTAACGCCCGCATCCCGGAGCGCCTTTAATCTCTCCAAACGAGGATGGGGAACTTCGAGAGATTCCTCCAGTCATACACGCGGTGCCATTCAGTGGAGCGCGACCTCGAGGAATCTATTCTGCGAGAGCTTCTGGGAGACGTTTCTCTTGGAGTTGGAGTCGGATTCCGTTGCACGTCAGAGACATATCCAAAACTTGATGGGAATGTTTTGTGTTGACGAGCGCCGTCGGTCCTTATACAATTCACGCCTCCAGATCCATCCGGACAATCTAGCCTATATACCCCTAGGAGCCCTATGCGTCTTCCTACCATGCCTAAAGCTTGGGCTATCAGTTTAGCCCTCGGGATTGCAATCACCTGTCCAGCTCAGAAACTCGACAATAACAGCGCGTGGCAGATGGCGAATACAGCTTTAGTCGATCATCTTAAGGGTCTAGACCCGAACATTCTCCAGAAGTACTTCATACAGTTACCCTCTGCGGACCTTGATGCAGCGTGGGACGACCCAATAGCAGGACCCTGGAGCCTTTTGGAGATAGCCGACAGCTTGGCTGATTGGAGTCCAGTGTGGCTTGGAAATACCGGTACACGATTCTCAGATGCGTATGGCGATTTTGTAACATCCATCCTGTTGACTCCCAGGACTGATGTCAAACCGGCCGACCTTAAGCGAGCGGAGAATGCCTGGAAATCATCAGCGGATGCTGCGAATGCTGAGAATCTGAACTGGGAACGTAAGTGGAAGCAATCTGGAATCAAATCCGGGCAGAAGAAACAAGACTGGTGGCGAGATAACGCGGCCCCTCACACGAAACCTCTCATTGAGGCCAAGAACACGGCATTTACGAATTACTTCAACCTGCTTGACCCTCAAGCGGCTACGTCAGGAAAACAGATCGCTAAATATATCAATTTCACCGAGATACCGTTCACAGTGCCCGATGGTAGTACCACCGAGAATCACTATCCTTACTATGCCTCAAATAAGGCATTGAAGGACGTGGCTGCTGCGGGGGAGGCACAATTTCTGGCCAAGAAGCTCACCAAATGGGAATTTAACAGTTCAACATCGTATCGTCACGATGAAACGGAAAGCTGGGGAGCTAACGGTTCATATGGTGGGTTCATTAAGCTGGTTCAGCTGGGTGGAAGCGGAAATCGGCACACCCTAGACACGAATGGAACATCCGTCACGCTCAGTTACGGGTTTTATAAACTCGGAATAATTCCAATAACACCAGGTGATTGGTATACAGGTCTTTTGCTCAAGAAGTTCAAGGACGGCCCCTTCAAGCCAAATAGCCCCGTGTCAGCACAAACTCTCTGGGGCCCGAATGGGACGTTGCGGCTACGAGCTTCTGCAGTCGTGGTCGCATACAAGCCGCAGATTAGCGCATATCTGAGTCGGGCAGACTACAGTCTGGTGGAACAGACCTACCATGAGGGAGGGTCCGTTTCGATCGGACCATGGAGCTTCGGCGGTAGCCACGATAGACATTTCGAAACGGAGACCAGCAATAAGGAAGAAGGTCGATTTTCGGTGGAAAGCGTCAACCCCAACCCACAGGTTGTAGCGATTCTGTTTGAAAAACTAAATCCACCTCAGTGATAGAAAAGAATGCACAGCTCGCACAGAGAAAAGCCCGAGCGGCGCACCTAACCCAGCTCGCTCAGAGACATGCGCGAGTCGCACTCATCTTTATTCTCATAGTCGCAGGGCTTAGCCTATTCATTGCTTATCGTCTCGCGTCTCCATTGATCACCCGGTGGTCGACGTTGAGCGCTTACCTGAGGCAGAAAACTGCGACGACCCAGGCCACATCAATAGATGATCAGCTAGCGCAGCGGGCGATGCAGGCATTTGGGGCGTTGGGCAATGTCAACGGAGAAAATCGTCTTTGGTTACACTTCGTCGAAGATTGGCTGCCGATTGACCTTAGTACGAAGGAAGACCGTACTTACAACTTGGCCCAGGTGTGTGACACTCGCCCCGATTTCACTCCTTCGTGGTTCCTTCCGGACGAACGAGTCAGTGACAATTACGGCGACTTTCTTGGGACGCTACACGAGGAGAATCGGACTAAGCAAAAGCTCGACGCAGCGACGGATCGCCTAGTCAGTGATTTCTTTAGTAAGTACAACAAAGCGTTAGAAGGAGAGAGGCGCCTAAGATCGAAGTCGTCGCCAAAGCAAAGGGCGCACAACATGATGTTGGCACGAGACAGCATCTTAGCCTTGGATTCAGCCCGTAAGACGTTGCGATCGAAGCTCGCCACTGCCAGAAGTTTGGGCCCCGTAGATCAGGCCTATTACGATTTCATCGATTCCGACGAGACCGTCTCATACCAAGGCGACCAGGTAACAATCAAGCCGTTTAACCTGTCACCAGATCTTGAAGGCTGGATCAAAAAGCAATCCAAAACAATAGAGCTTATCGCTAGCGGCACGGCCGAAATCCGAGTCAGCGATGAAAATGTAGCCGCCGCAGTTTCTTCAAACGGAGTGCCGTCGGACACGCCAGTTGTATCGGTCGTAGCGAAGACAAATCTATATGCGGCACAGTTTGGAGTTTTCGCCATCTCGCGCAAGCCCTGGTTTCACCAAGAATTGCTGGAGACGTATCGTCATGATCTGGGACTAAGCAATCAGCTCACCCGATTCTATGGAAGAGATGGGCTCTTGAGATTGATTCCGGTCGCGCTGGTAGTAGTTAAGGAACCTGTATACATAGTCACTCTCTCAGCAACTGACTTCGCAAAAACTCAAGCCTTAGTCGATGGAGGCAAGCAGATATTTATCAGTATTGCGGGAAATAGGATGGCTCTGAATGCAACCGGGATGAAGGCTGATCCTAAAACGTCAAGCTGGAAGATCATCCCGGCGACACCAGACAATCTTCAGTTGATTGCGGTCATTAGCGAGGCATTCTAGAGAATATGAACTTTTCAGAGGCCAGGCGGCGATTCGGATCTTCCGCGAGAAGGTTGGCGACGTTCTCTTCAGTCAGGAGGGGCGGAAGCCTCGTGGTTCTTTCTTTAGGTTTGCTAACCGCTGTAGCGTTGCTTCGTGCTTATCTCTTGTTTCAGGAACCCATCACCAGAGCGTGGAAGTTCGTTTCTTTACAAACGACTGGACTTGTCACAGCGTTGATTCTCACTGGCGTATCAAGTCTACTGATTGCCTTTGCAAGTCGCGGGAAGACCCGGTGGATTCCAATGTCTGCAGTGTACGCGGCTATTGTGCTCTCTGTGTTCGGATGGGGTCTTTTGGGATTGATAGTGATTCCGGCGAGCGAGCATCCGGTAGGCGCCACGGTCTCTAGCTTTCCGGTACTGCCTGATGAAAACGACAACCGACGAGCACCATACGAGCACATTGTCCTATTCAGTCACCGTTCGCACAAGATCGAGTTGGGGCAGCAACAATCTTTACACACCCTATTTAAGGCTCTCCGCTCCTGTCCGGATGCACGAATCGCGTTTCGCGGATACGCAAGCTCGGCGAAGTTCAAAGAGAATGACGATGACAACAACTTTGAGTTGGTCAGGAAGAGAGTCGATGCAGTAGCGCTGGTTGCGTTTAAGGATGGCTTTACAGATCGCCCGAACGTATGGGGGTCGCCGGCAGAAATGAAGAACGCCAGGGGCTTCATAGATGTATCAGGCGAATCGCGTTTGTTACTGCGGGAAACTCTGAATCGCAGAGTAGAAATTGACATATATCCTGGTCAGAGTTGCCTGAATAAGTGAATTCCATGTCACCGCGGAACCTGAGGGCTGATCGAAGAGTTTAGCGCGGATGAGAGTACTGCGATGATTTGGGGCTGAGGTGAGCTCTCACGAATCGTAAAAGAGCTTGATTCATCGTTCCAGGTAACCTCCTCTGAAGACTGCTGGGCCTCACTACCCACCGCGAAAGGGCCGATCAAGATCTGAGCGCCTGCCCTGAATTGGCGACGAAGCCGCTGATAGTCCGACTGAGAAAGACGGACTGTGATCTGCGGCTTGTACGCTACGACTAGGCCACTCACCAATAGCCCTAGTTTCCCCTGCGGGCCCCATAGGGTGTCGGCGGTAACCTGGCTACCTTTCTTGAATGGCCCAGCTTTATAACGAGAGATAAGGTATCCCGAATACCAGTCTCCCGGCGTCACAGGAATAACGTTGAGTTGGTAAGCGGCAAATGAGAACGAAAACTCTCTGAAGGCAAGATCCGAGATGTCGGTTGTGCTTGTAGATGAGAGCCGGAAGCTCAGAAAAGACCTTCTCTTCTTTCGAACATCTGAGGACCTAGTATCACTTATCGAAGGACTCTTAAAATCCCACGAGAATGCCAATTTACCGGATGCTATCTGCGCTTCTCCGGAGTCTCGCACACGCTTTAATGTAGATAGGGATGCGTAGAAGGGGTAAGATGGGCGACTTGCCTCGGCACTTCCCGCTCTCGCGGAGGAAGAATCCATGTACTTCTGAATGGCTTGAACAGTGCGAGGGTCCGTGTCAGTCGTCGACACGTCGAGTGAGGTTACAAAGCGCCCATACTCCTCTGAAAACCGTCTGTTAGAGGGTCTCCACGTGATATCCCAATCTGGCACCATATCTGCGACGTATGAAAGTGAAGCGGCTTTGTCGCTTGGCTTATCCCAGTTGGCTGATATGGCTACTTCTGGTATTTGAACGAGGTAGCGCGTCGCGAAAGCCGCGTTTTGCTGCGACAAGTAATCAACGAGAGAGGACTGCAGCATTCCCCATGCCGAAGAGTCGGCCGGTTTGGGAGCCTGAGCCACGGTGACATGTGACACGAGCAGGAGGAAGAGTGCCGCAGTTCCGACTGACGATGTCTTGATCAAGACGGCACCTCAAAACTCACTTCAATAATGAAGTTGAAGTATATGCACAGTATCTCTCGGCGTCTACAAGAGTGTTCTTTGGAAGTATGGTGATCCAAGAGGCCACGCTTTTGTAACAGGTTGATCGAGAGTGGCGCTGTGACCAACATGCCTCAAAATCAAGAGGACGAGACCTTACTGGAGTCTCGTCCATTCTCATTTGAATTCGGCTACCTTTCGACCACTTTTGCAGGGAGCTACTTCCTCTCTCTGTGGAGTTTGATGCCGGATACTCTCAAGAATTTCTCCAGTGTGTCGATGACCAGGTGCAGGTTCCGAGAAGGTCGGACTGGTGTAGAGCCGCGGATGAAGCGGGATGTCCTCACGCCTTGCGCAAAACTCGCGATCGATGAGCGACAGTTACTCACCACAAGCCGACTATATCGGTACTAATCCGGTGTCGGGGAGCCGGTTGGCGATTTAACGTCAAGGAAGATATCGAGGGGCTAACCATCTACTGCCTTAAGAAAGGCCCGCGTTGGGATCAGCAGAGGAGGACGCGGTCGTCATCGGCACGAACCTCCCATAAGCTAAACTTCTTGCTATGCAGGCAGTGCGAATGCGAGGTGCAGAAAGTGTCGTCTGAAATAGTGGTGCCGTTTACGACGGCTAAGCAGCATTCAACATCCTTCTTCGTTACGTCTTTGGCCGCCTCGGATATCGTAAGAGTTTCTTATGTGGCGAGGCGGGGTCAAGACGAAGAGAAGGGAGCGGTACAGAGACTTCTTAACCCTTCGAGAATCAATGGGATTCGAGACTTTCTTTTATCGGGCGGAAGTTTTCCTGTGTCCCTCGTTCTCAACTGGTTCGACCCGGGCACTGCCCCTCGCGTCCGCGGCGGAAAGCTAGTCTTACAACGGAGTCCCCGAGCCGCTCAAATTATCGATGGTCAACATCGCGTTCTCGGTCTCGCAGCGGCGATCGAGAAGAAAAAATCACTTGCGAATTTGGAGATTCCTGTCACCCTGTTTTCGGGCTTGAGCACCAAAGAATGCGCAGACATCTTCCTGTCAATCAACACTGAGCAAAAACCTGTCCACCGGAGCTTGGTATTCGATCTTTACAAAGTAGCGAGCGACTACATCGTTGATCCCGCCGCGCTACGCGCGGGGGATCTTGCTTCTGAACTCAACGAACGTCAAGACTCTCCATTTCTTGCATATGTCAACTTTCCTGGGGCGCCAAAAGGCAAAAAGGGCCTCGCGCTTTCTACGATTGTTTCAGCCTTGAAACCGCTCGTGGAAGAGAAAGGTGTCTTCGAGCAGGTTGGACTAACCGAGTTGAGTATGCAGTCCCAATTTCTAGTCAACTTCTTCTCAGTATTAAGAGACGCTTATGGAGCGGAGTGGGAGTCCTCGTCGAATGTATTTCGAATGGCGGCCGGATTCGTTGGCGCTCTCGAGTTTGTAAAGAACAAGCTCGTAGTTCATTGCAATCTCACCGGAGACTTCACCGCGGCGGCAATTGCCGCTGTTGTGAAGATGTCGCCTGGAAGCCTTATCCGGCGCGAATCTATTGAGGGATTGCAGGGGCGCCGCGCGTTCAGCTTCGTAGCTAATGCTCTCGACGACATGTTTGATCCAAATGACCAGAAGGGACGCAAGATCAAAGTATGAGCGGTTCCGTCGTGAGCAGGAGCGGGAACTACCTATTAGGACTTGTTCCGCTGGGAACACAGGGGAAGCTCTTCTTCGAGACCTATACAATCACATCAGCGGATCAAGCCGTCCTACACTTGGCTGCGCGTGAAGACAGCTTTAAATACGCCTACAATGGCCTGGTTTCGTTTCTGGCGGGCTTAGCTGCGCTCGACAAGCGACAGGCAGGCTGGGCAATCACTGAGATGTATTACTCAGCGTTTTACATTGCTCGCGCGGCATTATGTGCGGAGCCACGAGTCATTTTCCACGTTCCCAAAGAAGCGGGCAATGGTCATACGCAGTTCGAGTTGAGAATCGCTGCAGGGGAGATAGCGTCTATATCAAAAATCCCAAGCACCCACAAGTTGGTTTCGGCACGTTTTCGCCGTCACTATCCAGCGTTTATGGCAAGCCTTGAAGTCGACGGCAGCGACCCCATCGAGTGGCTTATGGAACAACGTGAAGCCTGGCAGTATCGTGCGCCACGCTTTTCGGACCCAGAATTCCCGGACATTTTGAAGCAATTTGATTTGGAGAAGGTCGGACGGCTTCTCAGCGCTTACGAAAACGATATAAGCGGAATTTACTTAGCTGACCCTGAGCACGCGCTCGTGGCAATACCATTCCGACTAGTGACGTGGTTCATCAACGCGTCCCCACTTGCGACCTCAGGCGTTTTTCAACCAGAAGATCTCACTTTCCTGCGGAAGAGTTGTATGTTGGGAGGCTCCAAGTTGACGGCTCTCAGCAGGTATCTAGAGAGCTAGGGCGGTTGCTAATCTACCTCTTGCGCACCACAACTGCAGGTGACACCTATCAGGTCCATCGGTCAGGGTAAAGCCCATACCACTGCGTTCGGAAATAAGGCCGGATGACGGCAGGTGGCCGCTTACTCAGCCGGTTTGTTCTGGACTGGTGACTTCAGGCCATTGCGCTCAGCGACCAATGTTCACCGAACTCAACATTAGTCCCGTGAAACGCGCCAGCATCCTGTCATCAGTTTTGCCGCCGCGTTGCGGATTCCTGATGCAATGCCGACTTGCACTAAGACTATGCGGTACTGATCTGCACCTCGGGAGCGCCCGACCTTAAGGTGCGGTTTGCCTGCTGATCGCGACGATTTCTGCTTGTTGACCTTGATGCAGGAAGCGATCAAAGAAAAACGAATAGGTCTCAAGACAGAATGTAACAAAGGACAGTGTCATGCGAATTTCTTCCAGACGTTCGGCTGACAAAGGAACGTCTCCGCTCCCCAAAGCTCCGTAAAATGGCCTTACGGCGTCGCCCGTTCCGTGCACTGCGCGATGCGCCCAGTTATATGCCGTCAATACTAGAGCGGGCATGAAACTATCTGCCATTTTCTCTTCGACGCACTCGGCTCTGGAGATCAGGGCTGGGTGTGCGCGACTCCAAGACCGCGACTTGTCGGTCAGTTGTGTCAGGCTCTCGGCCTCAGCTACAAAACGCTGCAACTCTGCTTCTTGTTCGGCAGTCAGCTCACGCGATGTGATCGGTCTGAGCTTTTCAGAATGCTTGTAGAGGCTTTGAGCATCGAATTGATGAAACCGCGTCAGCTCCGCACCATCTGCAAACTGCAGATACGCAGCATTTACGATCACCTCAGCCATCGTCCGCGTTGTCACCAGAATTTCTTCAACCATGAACTCTTGCGCTAGCAGGAGGCAAGCGCGAGCCTGCTTTCGCAGCTTGAGCGACGTAGCTAGCAAAAGGAGAAGTTTCTCGCCGGGGGGCGAAGAGGAAAGCACCTCACGGTGACGCGCGAAAAGGAGGCCTCGGAAAGCTTCGATCCGGATCAGCTCTGTCTGGATCGCTTTCGCGGTTGCTTCTGAACTCATATAACCTCAACTCTACCTGTGTCAGTTTAGCTGACGTGCGCCACTGCTATCGAAGTAGACCTACGCCAAACTGAGTAGTCCTTATATACGCCGATTGCGACAGCGGCCAATGCCCTAACCCAAGTCGTCGGATTCCATACACAAAGTCGACTTCTGAGGACTGATCCCGGAGGAGTCTGTAAAGATCGCGAGCAATCCCTCTATACGCTTATAGACCTCATCAAAAGTCAATATCCGAACACCATTTAATCGTTCGCGAAACCTCTCAAAAGAGGCCTTCTTTTCTGACGAATTGAGTTCGGCGCAGTCGCCCGCAACGACTACGCAATACGGCTCGGAAGCTATAACGGTGGGCTCTCCTCGCTGAAGATTCTGGATGTTCTCCATCAGGGAACTCCGATATTTAAGGGCTTGTGAGATGGCCCCTGCTAAGTCATTGGAGATGGGGTAGACGCCTCGATACGCCGAGCCGAGGAGCGGGGTCATAGGTGTTTTTATTTCGACCAGAGCGGCAGCGCCGGTGGATTCTAGTTTGCACAAAAAATCAACAATCTGACCGCCTGTATTCGTCAGGTCCTTTCCTCCAAGGTAGGCTTTGTCCTTGATGAGGATCACCGGGTAGGCAAAAAGCTGCGAGAGCACAAACGTATTCTTTGCGAAAAGAGCTTGCCAGAACTCTTCCTTGCTCACGTCACTATTTGCCTTCCATTCCTTGAGGAAGGCCTTCAGGTTTGCCAAACCCACAACCGTGTTCAATTCCAGCAGCTCCGACACTCCTTCGAATACCTCGATGCTTGGCCGCTTATAGATCCAGTTCAACAGCAGTCTGAAGAGTCTAATCGCATCTTCACTATTCGAGGTAAAAAACTCCTGAAGCTCTGGACCAGCAAGCGCCAAGAGGTCGGCCAGTGCTCCGCTTACCTCAAGAAAACTCTTCTTGCCCTGAGGGACACCATAAGCGTTCGCGAGTTGATATAGCTTACGTAGATTGATCAGCAGTGTGTACAGTTCGCTCGAATTGATTTCGAGCTGATAACCTTCATCGACCTTGACTGAGGTGAGGGGCAATCGTTCGAACTCGATCCATTGATCACTACGCTTTTTCTTCTGGTAAAGGAACCGGCCTCGTACAGCTGCTTCCGGTTTGCCAGTGTTGTCTACGATCTCAGGGCGAAAGAGGAGTCTCGCTTGCGGTCCTTCCCGAAGGACGATATCTGAAGTAGTTGCGGTCTTTCTCGAAGTGGATTGTGTCTCGATTCGATCCATTGACGTTCCTCAGAATGCGATAGACCTACTGTAAAGGAGTTGCCGCAACGAAGAAATGACTGAATCTGAGTTTGGAGGTCTGTACTTGTTCAGGAGAACATAATCAAACTGAGAGGTAGAAGAATCTCAGTAACGGCAAACGCCGATGCCGCCAGGAATGATTCTCGGTTGATGTAATGGTGCAAAACCAGCAACGCTGACACTGAGACGATCTGAGTCTACTCGATCTCACTGACAGCCTCTATGTTGACAACAAATGGTGGATAAGACTTTTTCTGTCTCATCCACCTGAAAGCCGGCGATTACTCGTCGCCGGCTCCGTCTGCTGGATCATCAGCGGTCTCGATCTTCGAGAGTCGCTTCATGCTGATGGCGTGGATCTCCGCGATCCGGTGCTTGAACGTGGTGCCCTCAATCTCATCCTCGATCTCGCGATACCGCAAGGTGCCTTCAAGAGTGATGAGCTGCCCCTTCTGGAGAGTCTTGGCGAACTTCGAGAGATTCCTCCAGGCATAGACGCGGTGCCATTCGGTGCGGGTTTCGTAGTCGCCTTTGTCGTTCTTCCAGCTCTCCTGGGTTGCGATGTTGAGGATGACGTACTCTTTGTTGTTCTGAGCGGTTTTGGCTTCTGCGTTCTGTCCGAGGCGGCCGATGAGAATGACTTTGTTGAACATGGGTGTTTGGCTCCGTTTCTTTTGGGTTGTCCGCTGTCTGCGGTACATGCTTGCCCAACGGGTGTGCCGTCGCGACCCACTCCCTCGGCGACTGGACGGAATCTGCGGAAGGGGACCACAGCTTGCCTGGGGTAAGGAGTCCGCACCTTGCAGAGGCGCGTAGCGGATTTTGGGAAGGAGAGCGTGCGTCCGAAGGGCGGGGGTGCTTTGAGCGCGGCACGCTGAACGCAGATAGAAAGGCAAACCGGAAGGGAGCCACCTTATTCAACGGCCTTCCCTCATGACGTTAGTTGCAAAAGCCAGCTCAGAAACTCGAAGAGTCAATCACAATACAACAGGGAAGAACGACAACGGGACTTGAAGCAAGGATGCTATCGCTCGGCCCATCTCCTCGCCTTCTCCATAGTTCTCCGGATGTAGGCAGCTCGCTTTGAAGTGCGGGGATCGCGCGATAGATAGTCGTCTTCAAGGGCGCGTTCGATACGGTCTTCGGTCATGCCATTGGCATAAGCGGCGACACAGAAGGCTATGTCTGCGGCGGCGGGCCGGTCCTGGTACTTGGCGGAGGTACGGAAGCGTTCGAGAGACAGATTCGATAACCTCGGTCCCCGGTGGGGAGACAGAGACGCTTTTATGAGTCGTTCCTCTCGCTCCTGTTCTCGCTCTTCATAGAGCTTCGTGATTTCCTGCACAAAGACCTCTGCCATCGGATACTGTTCGCCGCTATTACTATTGAGCCGAACGAAAGGGAAAAGACCATCGCGCTTGCGGTATTTGGGTTTGCAATTTGTGAAGCCTGGGAGTCGCCCGAACCGCCTCCAGTCCGCCGCGCTCGGATCGGCATCGTAGCGACCGGCAAGCGTCTGTGCGGCGAAAGTTCCGATGAGCTTTGGAAACGCAGCGGGGTGCTTCAGCCAGGCTTGGAAGTTGCCGGCGCTTGTCTCAACGACGGCGCAAGGATTGAAGCCATCCGCCGCGAGCCGCGCGAGCGTGGCCTCGTTGAGGTCGTCAAGTACGGTGAAACGATGCTCACCTGAAGGACGGATATAGATATGGGAGCCGCGAACGTTGCGATACTTGAGTAGCGAAAGCCGGTCGAGCACCGCCGCGGCGGGGATGCTGTCGAGACCGGGAAGCATTCCCCGATCGCTCAGGACGCCGATATCGTAGAGCGGCGCTTCTACTGCTGTGAGGATGTTGCGAACTGTGGATTCGGTCTTGTCCATCAACGTCACCCTTCAAATGTATTTCACTTCGGGAGGGGTGCCGGGGAGGGAACGGCCCCGGAAAAAGAGATTTGGGCGACCCTTTCCACTAGTGGGAAGGGTCGCCGCGTTTGCTCGCGGGCAGGGAGCGCGTCTAGGCGGGGATGGCAAGCGGGCAGGGGACTGTTCGCCCTCGCCATCCTCGATGTGTTCGCCTGAGTTCTCAATCAGGCTGATAATCTTCTTCGCGGCATTGCCGATTGTCTGAAGAGAAGCGGTCAGCATCTCGGCGGTTACGTCATAAGTTGCAAGATAGAAGCGGCTTTCGGAGTGGATACCGAAGTGAGCGAGGACGGCATAGGATACGGACTCGGCCTCAAGCTCTCTCTGCTGGCGTGTGGTTCCTTCTCGGTTGGTTCGGTGCATCAATTCGTGGCCGATTTCATGGGCGATTACTCCGCAACGTGCGGGGGTGTCTAACGTCTCCTCGATCTCGATCAGACCGCCTTTGCTATAGCCTTCTGCGTTACCGGCGATAGCCTTGTAAACGAGCGTGATGTTGAGCTGGGTCGCTGCCTTCTCCAACAGCGGGAGAAGGGTTTCGCCTCCTTCTGTGGCGTTGGTGTTCAGCTCGGGGAGCGGTTGGCCGTCCGTCTGTTCCTGAGCGAAGACCGACACAGAACGGAAACCAAAGGGCCGGGCCACCTTCTCCGTGGTGCCGTCTTTCTCCTCGTCCACCTTACGAACGATGGGAGCAAGGATGCGGATGCCGGTCTCGCCCTTCTTCACAAATCGGCCCAATGATTTCCAAGTGTTGAACCCGGCAACTCGGGTTGCCTCTGGCGCTTGCGTCCAGATGAGAAGGCAATTGCCAAACGAATATTTATAAAAGCGGCTCACGGTGGAAAGCCATGCGAGATAAGTTTCTGACTGCTTCGCGGCGTCGGTCTCGGCGCATAGTGCGGTGATGGATTCGTTGATCCTTGCGGTGAGTTCCTGTGCTTTGTCGTTGCTCATGTTCGTTGCTCCTTGGCTTTTGAATGGTTTGGCTGTGGCTGTTCTCACAGACACGCCTTGGCCCCGGCCATCCGGGTGTGGGTAGCAAGCGCAAGGGGAGGGGAATCACCCATCCTTGTCGGCGGAGCTGAAGGCGGAGACGCAAGGGCAAGCGCAGCGAAGGTCTGCACAAGCGCAGCGCGGAAGACTGCGGGAAACCCCTTGCACGCGCGGGGAGCGAAGCTCCTGAGCGTACTTAGCACTTCCGTTACAAAACAGACCGGAGACATGGTTTACAGCGGAGCGCGACGGCGACAATTCCTCAGCTTTGGGCTACGCACGACGATGTTGTATGCCCTGGAAAGAGAGTCGGATCATGGATCAACGTCTTCAGTTTTTATCGAGTTATCAGAAAGAGGAGATGTCAGTAGCGGACCTGTGCCGTGAGTACGGGATCTCCCGCCCAACGGGCTACCGTTGGATCAACCGCTACAACGAGACGGGGCCGGAAGGACTCGTAGATCGCAGCCGCCGCCCGCATGGTTGTTCCCACGCGACGCTAGAGCCGGTCGAAAACGCGATCTTTGCGCTTCGGGCCAAGCATCCGTCCTGGGGCGCGCGGAAGCTCAAAGCAAGGCTGGAGATGCTACAGCCAGACATGGTGTGGCCTGCAGCTAGTACTTTTGGCAACATCCTGAGCCGTGCGGGCTTAACTAGTCCGCAGAGGAAGAGAAAACGCACTACGCCATGCTCAGAGCCGTTCTCTATGGTCACGGGTCCGAATCAGCTGTGGTGCATGGATTTTAAGGGCTACTTCGTCACCGGTGACGGCAAGCGCTGCGATCCGTTCACGATCACCGACGCGCATAGCCGTTATTTGATTCGTTGCCAGATCGTCTCGCGTATGGACCTCAGCCAATTCCGAGCAATCTGCGAAGCGGCCATGCGGGAGTACGGAGTGCCAGCACGGATCAGGACAGACAACGGCGCACCGTTTGCGGGCACAGGGCTATTAGGGCTGTCTAAGCTCTCGCTCGGCTGGATGAAGCTCGGGATCGTGCATGAGCGCATTCAGGCAGGCCGACCGCAACAAAACGGTCGCCATGAGCGGATGCATCGCACGCTGAAGGAGGACACTACGAAACCACCTGCGGCATCCCTTCGCGCACAGCAGAGCCGCTTCGATAGTTTTCGATATGTGTTCAACAACGAGCGCCCGCATGAGGGCCTGAACAACCAGGTCCCAGCGAGTCTCTACCACCCCAGCTCAGTTCGACTGCCACGCAAGTTGCCGGAGTTCACCTACCCGAAGGGTCTCCTTCTGCGACGGGTGAACAATAGCGGCGACATCAGCTGGCACAAACACAGAATCTTCATCAGCGAGGTATTCCGCTTCGAAGAGTTGGCGTTTGAGTTGATCACACCAGGGTCTTATAGAGTCCTCTTTCGAGATATGGAGATCGGAGAACTCAATGTGGAAGAGCTTCGTTTTAGAGGTGCGCGGCGGGTGGTCTGAGTTTGCCGATGACTGCATTGCCTGACGGCAACAGCTGACATCCCGAACGGGCACGGATCACTGGATACTGGAGTGGGGCGTCCACGATAAGTATGTCCATACATGTGTTCCAACTGCGTTTAGACAAGCAATCTGCGCAAAATCGTTCTGGCGCGTAACAAACGAGACTTAGTTGCGGCAACAGAAATGCCTGTCAGTTCGGCGACTTCCTTTATCGAACAATCCTCAGATTGATGAATCTCAACGACATCTCGCAGAGTCGGCTGTAGACGGCAAATTGTTCTCTTTAGCCGCTCAACTCTTTCTTGCCCTGTATAAAGCTCTTCCACACTCTTCGTTTGATCTGCAATCTCCCATTGCGAGGTATCACCGTCGCCGATATCCATAGAAGTCTCAGGCCGGGCACGTTTCCTCCGAAGAATCATTAGCGACGAATTGATCGCAATGCGCGTGAGCCAAGTCGTGAATTGTGCCCTGCCATCGAAGGTGTTCAAATGCTGATAGGCTTTCATCCACGCATCCTGAATCGCGTCTTCTGCATCTTCTCGGTTTCCAGTAATCCGATAGGTCGTCTTGAAGACTCTACTCGTGTGCCGGGCCCATAGTTCCAAAAACGCTTGGTGATCCCCTAACTTTGCCGCCGCAACTAGGACTTCATCAGTTGAAGCAGGAGCACCGAATGTCACATTCTCCGGGAGCTCATCCTGTGTTCTTTGTGAATCTACTTCCGTAATCAAAACCAGATTTCCCTAATTCGAAGTCTATTTTTTGCTCGTTTGTAATGCGGCCGTCGTCTCTTCACTTTCGGGTTCGCCCCATTGGGAGTGCTTGCGTGTCAGCAAGAGATAGCTGACAGCCAGCAGCGTCAACACGAGAGCATCGGCAAAGAACCAACCATATCCCAACACGAAAATGTGACTGAGAATAATGGCGGTCATCCACAAAATGACCAATCTCGCCCCCATTCTGGCTGTCTTCGGAATCAGGAATAGAACCGCCACCAAGGTTTCGAACACCCCAGATCCCAGCCGAAATATCGGCTGAGATATCAACCCGTGGACCGCTTGCGACATCTGCGTGAACAGGGCCACCGACTGTGGCACCCCTGCAAACTTGGCAAAGATGGCGGCATACAGAAGGTTCACCGACACCAACAGTCGAATTGCCAGTAGTGCGAGTCTTTTACTCATATGATCTTGTCTCCTTGACGACCTCGAACCGCCAGTGCTCCGCGAGTGGTAGTACTCATTTCTGCGTCTTCATGAACCGGGGATCATAGGCTCCCGGCTTTCGCTGCAGCTTGCTCGATTACGTCTGCGACTGCTTTCGGTTGAGAGAGCATTGGCACGTGACTGGAGGGAACAGTGATCGATGTAGCCTTCATTGCCGCCGCTTCGGCCTTCTCTAGCTCCGGAGAAACAGCGCGATCGTTACTTGCTATCACGCACCAGGATGGCTTGGTCCTCCACGCGGCGGTCGTGATCGTAGCCCCAAAAACTGCTGCTGCTGTTGGGCCCTGTGTCGCCGTCAACAACTGCTTCTCCTTGTCTGGCAGATCCTGGGCGAAGTCTTCAGCGATTCCCTTTGGGGTCACCGTCAGAAAACCTTCAGCATCCGCCCGGACTTCGCCGCCCAACGGAGCCGGCGGAAACGGTTTGGTGACCGAAGCAACGGACTCACCATCCGACGGCGCGAGCGCTGCCACATAAACCAAACCGACTACCTTTGGATCGTTTCCTGCCTCCGTGATAACCACTCCCCCATAGGAATGGCCCACGAGAAGTACAGGGCCATCCTGCAACGCGATGGCGCGCTTAGTGGCGGCAACGTCATCAGCCAGCGAGGTCAATGGGTTCTGCACGGCGACCACATGCAAGCCTTTGGCTTGAAGCAGTGGAATCACTTTGGACCAGCTTGATCCATCGGCCCATGCACCGTGAACAATAATAATGTTTCTAACCCCTCGAGCGGAGTTCGTCTGAGCGACCGCTTCCGTGTGAAACACCGCTGTCAGTAGGGATCCCGCAATGGCAATCAAAGCAGTTCGGTATGTTTGCGAGAATGTCATGTTTTTCTCCTTCGTTGCATCAAGATTGAAGTCATCGTTTGTCACGCTCTTGCCGCAATCACCGCCCGCGCGAGGTGCCGCACTACGTAAAGCTAGCTAACTCACGAACGGCGATGGAGGAAGTCGACGACCAGATCTGTCGTCGCCTGCGGCTGCTCTTCCGTGATCCAGTGCCCGCAATCCGGGATGATCACATCTTCGACGTTATCGGCGACACACCGCATCATCGCGCCGATCATAGGGCCGAATGTAGCTTCGCCACCGAAGGCTAAGACCGGCATCTGAAGCTTGCCCTGCGCAAGGATCGTCCTGTTGTCGGCGGCATCCTGTCTGAACGCCAGGAACTGGGCAAAGCCCGCTCGCATTGCGCCGGGTTGCGCATAGAGCGCCGCATAGTGCTGGCGCTTCGCTTCATCAAACCGCTTCTGGTCCAGGGAAAGTTCGTTCCAGAAGCGGTCGAGATAGATACGCTCGCGGCCTGCGACCAAACGCTCCATGTCCGGACCGCCGAAGCCAAAGTGCCACATGGCCGGATCCTGTGTGATCTGATCCCAGGGTCCGACGCCAGGCAGCGGCGCATCGATCGCCACCCATCGGCTCACGCGCTCGGGGTGGGTGGCGGCAACTGCGAAGCCGACCATGATGCCAATGTCGTGCGTCACCAATTCGGCCGTACGCACACCCAGGGCGTCCAGGACGCCCACCACGTCCGCCGCCTGATTCTTCTTGTCGTAGCCGCCATCAGGCTTCGACGAGAGGCCCAACCCACGCAGGTCGGGCGCGACAACCATGTGGTCTTCGATAAGTGCGCTCGCCAGATGACCCCA
Organism: Tunturiibacter gelidiferens; assembly: GCF_013410115.1. Classification (GTDB taxonomy): domain Bacteria; phylum Acidobacteriota; class Terriglobia; order Terriglobales; family Acidobacteriaceae; genus Edaphobacter; species Edaphobacter gelidiferens. Next base: position 36,148 of record NZ_JACCCV010000003.1, on the reverse strand, counting down.
CATGTCGCCCGTTGTGCCGAAGCCGTGCAGCATGACCACTGCCGGACCATGACCGCCGACCCGCACATGGATGGATGTTCCATTGGTTTCGATCGTCCGCGTCTGCATCACAGCCGGGAAGGGATAAACCCCATCTACGTGGGCGTGCTCGCTCATCTGTGTACTCCAGGTTTGTATCAAGATTGAAGTCGTAGTTCGTCGCAGTTCTTGTAAAACGGTCTGCTCCAGGTCGGGCTACACCACGTTGAGGGTGACGTCGATGTTGCCCCGTGTAGCGTTGGAATATGCACATGTCTCGCCGTGCGTGGCGTCCACAATGGCTTGAGCGACTTCACGCTCCAAGCCCGGCAGGCTGACGTTAAGCCGTGCTCGGAGGAAGTAAACGTCGCCAGAATTGCACAGGTCTATTTCGGCATCGACGGCTACTTCAGCCGGGAGTTTGACCTTCATCTTGCTGGCCACAACCCCCATCGCACTAATGAAACAGGCTGACCAACCAGCGGCAAATAACTGCTCCGGATTCGTACCAGTTCCCGGGACTATGGGAGCCGAGAACTTAACATCTAAGCGGCCATCGTCACTGCGGGAGACGCCGCCGCGCCGCCCGCCCGAAGTATGGGTCTTGGCGGTGTATTGCACCTTCATGGCTTCCTGGGTTGAAACAGCTACTGCGCTGGTTGTTTGATCAGTGGTCATCCTTGTTTTCTCCGTGGCGCCGGTCAAAACCGGCAAGGTGTAGTGAATGAAAGTTTCATACGCGCAACTCTGAGTAAATTGCATATCGCATAAGGAGTTGTGCAGATTTTTGCTTGGATGGTCGGAATCTTGCTACATTCAAGCCACCTGTGGATAGCGCCCAATGTAGTTCACGTGCAACAGCACGCCACCTTTCCGAGCGGTTGTCGGCAAGAGTTGCCTTTCAACCCTCCATTCATTCCCTCAGAATCTGGCACTCTCGGGGCAGCAGATTCAAATTCCGTCATAGCGTGAATATCCGCGCTTTGCCCAATAGTCTGGTGGTTCGTCTTTGGTATAGGTAATTCGTGTAATCGCCTTGATGTTCTTCAGGCCTAGTTTCACAGGTGCAAGCAGTCGCAGCGGAGTCCCGTGCTCCACCGTGAGAGGCTTTCCGTTCAGGTGAGTCGCCAGTAGAGTCTGCGGATGCTGCGCTGTCAGCAGGTCAATCGAAACGAAATATGGATCCGGATTCCCGTTTGTGTCGAGATTGACGGACGATTCGATGTGGGCCCATTTTGCCTGGGATACCGGCGGATAAGCATGCAAGAGATCATCGAATCTCAACCCGGACCACCATGCGATTGCGCTCCAACCCTCCACACACACGAGGCGAGTAATCTGGTCATGGATCTGGTGGTGTACGAGAAGAGCGCGGATGTCGAGAGAAACGATCAGGCCGGAGGACAGCCCATCGAGAGTTAGACGCCACCCCGGAATATACGCCGGATCTGGCGTCGCGCCGTTGTAGTTGTTCTTGATCGGGGTAATCTGAGATTTAGTGTAGATGGGCACCATACGGTTCGCCGAGTAGAGCGTTTCTGCCACGTCATCGTCGACACGAATCGCTTTGTTCAGCAACCACTCCTTCCCAGCAATACTCATATCTCCGCGCACGCCCGGGTGGCTGAGCGTAGCTGGCGGCAGAAAGAATCTGGCACTTGCAGCTGCTGCCATAGCGCCCGCTCCAAACAGCAAAACGTCGCGCCGGGTTCGATAGCGCAGAATGCGGGGAGCCATCTCAACTATAGGGAGAGGTCGCTCTCCAAAGAGGCTTTGGTGCTCCTTAACGTCAACAGGTTCCGCCGCGGCAGGTACAGCCACTGGGTCAGTTTGCGGCACCTGGTTCGCTGATAATGACGGTGTTTCATCCGTATCCACCTGTGGACTAGTCGCCTTAACGGTCGTTTGAGTCTCAATGGCCGTTGGAACGGAAGGATTCGTATCTTCAGGGTCCGCCGCTGGCAACTCTGCTACGTCTTGCTCCGATCCCTTACCCGTCGAAGGAAGATCCTTCGGTTCTGCTGAATTGCCTTTTTCTTCATTGTTCATTTTGATGGTCCCCGACCGGTCTACTCGTGTTGACCAACCTACGATCATGCTGCGCAGCGTATCCCACCTGTCGGCGAAGACCAGAATCACATGCGGCACAACAAAGAAAATGAAGAGCCACATGAGCCAGAAATGCCATACACGCGCCGCGTCGAAGCCTCCAAAGAGCGCAGCCAGCCAATGGAGCTGCATCGGTTTATGAATCGCCCATCCTGTGGCGACCGAAAGAAATCCGGCAACTGGGACAGAGAAATATGCTGCGCGTTGGAGTGGGTTGTACTTTGTGCTGAACTCTGGATGTGGCCATTGGCGGCGGGTTAGTTTAGCGAAGGGAACGCCGAGGTAATACCGAAGCATCCTGAGCGCGTCAACCAGATCCGTCCGACGAGGCACCAATGAGCGCCAGCCTCCACCCATGACCAGCCCCGCAACATACACCATGCCGTTCAACATGAATAAGTACGCGCACAACCAATGCAGCCGCAGTGCCGGCGCTAACATGCCCGGCCCTAGACTCACGTGGTTGTAAATCCAGTCGGGCGGACTGGCGTAATGGTGCAAACCGGGCACATGACGGCACATCCAGATTCCAATATCGGCGGCGACATCAAAGTTTCCCGTAACCGGTTCGGGCTTGTGTTGATAAATCGGCGAAGCCCAGTAAATTGAGATGCCGCTCAGAATAAGACCAAGAAGGAGCAGCACGTTCAACCAGTGACTGCAGCGGACTAGGATATGGTGTCGTTTAACCACGAGCACGCCTGGCTGGACCAGTAACGTGTTCGTCGAGTTTGGTTCAAGATGAGGAGGTATTGATGGACTCATGGGCTGACACCCCAACTGCATGGTCTAGTGGGACGCCGCTGGAACGAAGACAAAGATCTTGTCCGTCACAAGTTTTCCGTCCGGGAGCTTCTGGGTCGCCGCGTAGACGGTATCCCCTGCACCCAATGTGACCTTTTGAGGCGCGACTTCTGTGACTGTGACACCAGGCGGTACGGAGATCGTTTGGGAGCCCTCCTGATAGCGAACCACAAGCGTGGTGCCGCTGCCTTTCTGGACCGTTCCGTTCGTCATACGGGAGTGCGATTCGGAAGGGCTGGAGACTGAGCCGTTGGTCATCCTGCTGTGAGTGGTTGCACCTGGAGGGTCTGTGAGAACGCTACCTTCCGCAGCGCCGCTCAACTCCGCGGGGAATATGAATATCTGCTTCGCCAGTTTCGTTCCGTTTGGTTGGTCGACCGATGCAACGCCGATATAAGACGCCGCCGTGACATGACTCAAATCGGACGGTATCTGTTTGTAGGTTGTGAGCGGCTGCTTGACACCGAGGTGGACAGCGCCTGAACTCGTCATCACATCGAGCGAATTGCCCGTAAATGACTGGAGTTTTCCGATCACACCCGAGATCGGAGCGGCGGCTGCCGCCTGGGCCCGGACTGTGTTTGGCGTTGCCACCGCGGCCAGTAAAGTGGCATAGACGAGATAGCGTAGCGGATGTTGATTCATGGTTTTGACACTCATTGACCCAGAGTGTCCGTGTGCGTCGGAGGGGAGCGTGACGCTGCCCAGCTTTTCATTGCCAACCGTGATGCATGACATTTCATATCTCCTTGTTGTGCCGGCAATGATGCATCAGTTGATCCTGGCCGGTGGTTTGACGTTGTTGAGTCTCGCAGCGTTCGCCCCTCGAATTCGTGGGGTTTTCAGTGAAATCACGCAGAGGCCAAGAACGATTCGTCCAGGTCTTTTACGTGGCAGGCACGAATACCGTAATCAAACGGACTTGCGCTTCAAATTGCTCCCACCTAGTTCTTCAAAGGTGTGCTTGTAAGGATTTCCACTTTTTCGACCTGCGGGGGACTCGCGAACAATTCGTTGGCGCGCGCCCCCAACGCCTTCGCGATCTCACCAGTCAGGTGGGCATTGCGGCCCGCTTCATTTGCAAAGGTGTCGAAGATGCCGAACTTTCCCGGCCCGATCTTGATCGCATACCATTTCAAGGTGGCTTTTTCATAGAGCGCGAGTGGCTGAGCTGACTTTAGAAATGCCTCGGCATCAGCCTCCTTGCCTGAGCGCGCTTCGAGCGTGACTAACAATCCGATTGCTTCCATTGAGTTACCCTCCTGTGTTGAGTTATTCTCGACCGATTGGAGCCGACCTCTGCTCACAACTGTGAGTAAACTGCACATCGCATACGAAGTTGGGCGGGTTTCTGCTCGGATGGTCGGAATCCTGCTAAATTCATGCTTCCAGAGACAGAACTCCAACGACTTACAACTAGGATTGGAGGCTGTCTTGAGTGAACGACGACGAGACTTCGAACGAGCGGCGGGGCGCCCAGTCAGAATTGTTGACGGAGGACACAGTGCGAGGCGGATGCAAGGAGCGATGAATTATAAATTCCGGACAGAGCTGCGACGTTAACAACGAAGTGAAAGGCAACACGTGAGGGTGACGTTGTGGCTGCGAACCACAAATCACAGGCGCAGCATATCTTCGGGATGGGTTTCCGAAGCGCAAATCACTTCGGAGTCCAGAAAATCCTGGCGATACTGAGTTGGACTAACTCCACAGACATCACGAAAGACTTGCGCAAAGTGCTGCTGAGTTGTGAAGCCACAGGCCACTGCCACGTCCAATACCCGCGCATCGGGAACACGCAACATCGCTTTAGCGCGCTCGACCCTTTGGCGCAGAACAAATTGGTGTGGGGTCTCGCCAGTTGACTTGCGAAACATCCGCGCGAAATGGGCCGTGCTCAATCCTATCGATTGCGCCATCTCGTCGAGACTCAAGTCGTCTCCCATCTTCGCATGGACCAACTCTTTAATCCTTCGCAAGCGCGCTGAGCCTAGTCCGCCTCGGTATATTTGCACAGGACGGTGCCTCACTGCATGACCCTCGACCAGGGTTACGGCCATCGCCTGTTCGACTGAATCCATAAACAGCCGCCCGCTAGGAAAGCCAGCAACCATCTCCGCACGAGCAGCCGCAACCAGCGCACTCAGACGTGGGTCCGTAAACTTACGTGAAGGGTGCAGTTCTACCTCGCCGTAAGCTCCGTCAGAGCTGGCCATCAGGGCCGCATCGGAAATACCGAGCTGCAGATGCCGCACGTTCATGAGTCCAACCCACTCTCCCTCGTGACGATGGCACAGTGCCAAGTCGCCCGCCGCGTAGCCGAACTTTTCCAACGCCGAACGCTTTGAGCCCCACTCAATTGAGCCGGGTCCCAACATCATTGCGAAAGCCTGATCGTGCCGCACCCAATGACGCGGCTCTGTGTCAGGGTCGGGTGTAACGAGTTCAACTCTCATTCTTTTGCTCCATGATTCAGCCGTTCCGCTGTGCCTTCCACCAGAGACTGCAAAAGTTGCTGGATTCCCGGGCAACGCGCCAGGTTGGCACTCTGTCCGGCCCAGAGTGCGAGCAGGTCAGATCTGCCAGCCTTTTGCGCGGGGAGTGCCAGGCTACGCATAAGGCCTCTCTGCACTGGATATGGCAGTATCCCGGTGCCGGGTTTATTCAGCATTTGAAGTAGTTCGTTGTCTATGCCTCGTGCGAGTCTGCCGGTAAAGCCTTGAGTCAGTGCGGTCCGTCCGGCACGGCCGCTGAGAATAGCCTGGCGATGCAGGGGGTGTGCGCCGGACTCCTCGCAGGCGAGAAAGACCGTGCCCATCTGTACGCCTTCCGCTCCAAGCGCGAAGGCTGCGGCGATGCCGCGAGCGTCGGCGATTCCGCCAGCGGCCACGACTGGAACTTTTACCGCGTCGACCGCCTGCGGCACAAGGGAGAAGGTTCCTGTCAGTGAGTCTTGGGCCGGTCTTAAGAAGGACCCCCGATGGCCGCCTGCTTCAAAGCCAGATGCAACCACCACTTCGACTCCAGCCTGCTCGAGAGCGATGGCTTCGTCCGGCGTCGTTGCCGTTCCGAGCGTGACGATCCCTCTCTTCCTCGCCTCATCTAATATCTCTTTTGGTGGAATACCGTAGATAAACGAGAAGGCTGGAACGTTAGCATCGAGCAACACGCGCGCCTGATCCTCGAACCGGATCGGCTTGTACGGTGCAAATTCAGGTTGCGTGCCGCCGAGCGCTTCGATGTGTGGCGAGAGGTGCGACAGAGCCTTGCGGAATGTTACAGCGTCCGACGTGTGGGCTTCCGCATCTTCCATCGAGACCCACAGGTTCATCGCAAATGGCTTCGCCGTCAGCGAACGAATCTCGGCGATTACATCTTCAATCGCGTTTGGTTCAAGACCGTGCGCGCCGAACGATCCGAGTCCTCCGAAGTTCGATACAGCGGAAGTAAGTCTCTGCGATGAAAGACCGCCGAGCGGTCCCTGGATGATCGGATATTCGATCCCCAGAAGTTCTGAAACGCGGGTTTGATTCCATGCCTTCGCCATCATGCCACCTCGCACAAAAGGGAGGGAGCTAGCGCTCCCACCCCCTCAAGCTTCAACTTCGAAGAGGACCTCCAACACGACCGGCACCCCGAGTGGAAGGCTCGCAACGCCGAGAACCATCCGGACCGGCAACTTGTCTTCCCCGAAGACGTCGCGCAATAACTCCGAGGCAGCGTCAGCCACCTTCGGCTGTGCGACGAAGTCCCCTTCGGTTGCGATGTACGCCACCAGCCTGACAACCTTGGTCACCTTATCGAGCGAGCCCAGGTGGTTCCTCGCGGCGGAGAGTACGTTCAGAGCCGCGATGCGTGCGGCTTCGCGTCCCTGTTCGACGTTGTACTCTCTGCCCAGTCGGCCTACGAACTTCGGTTCATGCCCGATCGCCGGGAGGACGCCGCTGAGATAAAGCAGGTTTCCCGTCTGGACACTTTCAACATAAGCGCCGAACGGAATGGGCGCGGGCGTCAGCTCAATACCGAGCTCCGCAAGCCGGCGCTCCGCACTCGCTGGCTTCGTGCTCTTCGGGGTCACCATTTGCCTGAGTGCGCACCACCGTCCACGTGCAGCACCTCCCCCGTCACATGACGGGCCTCTGTGAGATAGACAACTGCGTCCACAATATCCTTCACATCTGAGATCGTACCCATCGGTGAGAGCGTCTTCAGAAAATCTTTGGGATTGTTCTTGTGAAGGGGAGTATCCACGACACCAGGAGCCACGGTGTTGAAACGAATGTGCTCCTTCGCATACTCGGTCGCCAGGCTCCGAGTAACCGCTTCAAGACCGCCCTTAGTGATCATCGGAACGGAAACGGAGACGCCAGCGATTGGGTTCACAACCAGCGAGCTGGTGATGCCGACCACACTGCCACCCGATTTTTGCGCAAGTATCTGCTTCACAGCCGCCTGCGTCACGTAGAGGAAACCTTCGAGGTTTGTAGTTGAAAGTGCCTTGAAGTCCTCAGCCGTGTAGTCGGTGAAGGCTTTGGCGAAGAAGATGCCAGCGTTATTCACCAGCGCGTCAATCGACCCAAACTTGCTGACCGCTGTTTCTACCACCCTGGCGGCTACGGCGCTTTCACCGATATTGCCGTCTACCAGAACGAGCTGGCCGGACGCGGTAAATGCACCGGACTTCGTGATATTACGTGAGTTGGCTACGATGTTGTAGCCACGATCGAGGAACGCCTGCACTACACCGGCCCCAATGCCTTGCGATGCTCCTGTCACAATGACTGTCTTCTGCTTGCTTCCCATATCAGCCTCCTATCGGCTATGACTACACCATAAGAGATTCACGATGGGTGATAGAGATGCGTCGTATATTCCAATCAGTCGATAGGTATCACCTATCGGTCGCTTGGATTACGGGAAACGCGTCTTCTGCCGGATCGCGGACATTTCTTCGTCGAGCAGTTCGAGGAACGATTTGAGGGCGATCGAAGGTTCCTTCATGCGCCATATGGCGACAAAGTCAATGCGGACATTGTCGGGCTGCAGGCGGTAGAAGGAGACGTTGTCCGCGCGCAGGTTGCGGGCCGATGCGGAGACAATGGCTACCCCTTCCTCGGCTTCGACAGTGGAAAGCACCGAGTGCATATTGTTCAGTTCATTGTGCATGCGGGGCGAGAAGCCGTTGTCATTACAGGCGCGGATAATCGTGTCGTAGACCTCCGGGGAGCTTGCACGTTGAAAGGTGACGATCCGCTCCCCTGCGAGATCCGCAATGCGAATGCGCTTTGCTTTGACCTTGCGGGTCTTGGGAAGCGCTACGACTAGCGGTTCGCGGAAGAGCAGGCGCGACTCATAGGACGAACTGCGATCGGCGGAAGGTGGACGCGTGAAGCCAATGTCGATCTCTCCGCGATCGAATGCAAGGTCCTGCCCGCTAGGCACATTCTCTTCAAGACGTAGCGCGACCCCCGGATGACGCGCCTTGTATTTGCGCAGCAAGTCGGAGAGAAATGGGTAGCTGACAAATCCTATGAAGCCGATTCCAAGCCGGCCTATTTCTCCCTTGGCAGCGCGCTGGGCAGTTGCAATGGACCGCTCCGCCTGCGCGAGCGTCTTAATTGCTTCTTCATAGAAGACCTGCCCCTCAGGAGTAAGCCGAGCCACGCGGCCGTCCCGCGAAAAAAGTTTGATACCAAGCTCGCTTTCAAGATCGGATACGGCCTCACTGATGGAAGGCTGGGTAATATACAGGTGCCGCGAAGCCTCCCGATACCCCTTCCACTGGACAACCGCTTTGAAATAGCGAAGATGTCTTAATTCCATATGATAGGCACTCCCTATCAATGGATTAGATCATGGCCCCTAATCGGCTACGCCCGACCAGGCGAAAGTGCTGACATTAGTGGAGACACGCTACCTTAAGTGCCTATCCTCGAGTTCACGTCGGCCATTTCTTCGCGGATTCAGTCCTCGAAAACGCCCCAGGAACCTGTGATATCGGCTAGGGGTTCCTCGATTTTCGTGAAATCGCCAATGCTCTCAATGAGAAGTGATGAGACCGATCAGCATCTCGTGGCGAGTGCGGCACATTGCACTGGGTGGCGGCATATCGGTTTATCCAACATTTGGCGCGAAAAGCAGGCCATGGAAATGACAGAGTATGGAAAGCATGGAAAGCCATGAAGCCGGCTTCCCACCCTTCCCACACTCTTTGGAAATCCCTTCGGGATTCCCACATTCCCACGGCCTCGACGACGAGATTTTTGTCTTGTTGTACCCCCCAACTCGAATCATCGCCACCGCAAGGGGCTTGTAACGGATGTCTCAGGTCCACAACGTAACGCATGTCCCGGTACACTCACTCCCCTTAGGGGATTTGGCTGTTGCTTTTTAGGGTTGGCGTTGCGGGCAGGAACAGGCCCGCAGAGGTGGGTGACGGATGACGGCAGGTGTTTCGCCGGCAGCAGTCAGGGAGGAAACATCCTCCCTCTACTCGGTCTATCCGCTCTCGCGTTTGCTGTTACTCAGAGGCTATATCTGAGCTGAGGTGCGGGATGACGATGGAACTCATGGAAAGGGCTGCGGTGCAGGAAGGTGACCACATTAACCGTTTGGCACCCACAGGCGAGCCTTTTTCTTCTGATTACAAGTGGCGCAGAGCAGTTCAAGATTTTCTGCAGTAGTCGCTCCCCCCATCGAAAACGGGATCACATGGTCATACTGCAGATCGCATTTAGAAGAACATGCAACGCATTTGCCACCATCGCGATTCCACACGAAGATCCTCGTATCAGCGGGGATCGAAGGCCGCATAGTATGCACTCTGGGTAATGTGTGCCGCGCCTGTGACGGTAAATTTCGCAGGCGCGGTGTGCGTGGCAGCCACGGGAGTTTGCTCATTTCTGCATCCCAGCAAGCGTGTAGAGGTCTTCGATCGCTCGGCTAAGGTCGCGAATCATGATGATTTTCTGAGGGTTACCGCCCTTGAGATCTTGGATCTCACTAGCAGGTGCTTTGCGAAGCTGCTCGGATGCCCTCTTGACGGCTTGAAAAAGATCGCTCTCGAGAGATGGATCGTTCTTGATAAGAACCCTACTTGCATCGTCGATGCCCGTTTTATCGAGCGCAGCGGCAGCGTCGGCACTTTCCAGAATCGCGGGTAAATTACGTACTTGCTTAGCGTCCGTCAGCTTTCCCTCCGCCAACCACTTGTGAAATTTTTGTTTGAACTCGGGATCTTCCTTGAACTGCTCACGGAGATCACGCTTCTTCATCAATTCATGAAAGAAAGAGAACTTCCGGACATTTACGGGCTCGGGATGATGTTGAAGAAATTCCTTGGTAGCTGCGTGAGCCAGAAGCATTTCGTTGATCTTCGACTTGCTCAACCTGAGATGGTTCCCCAGCCAGTCGTATGTCTTCCCATAGACGTGATAGAGATCAGCGATATGCTTGGCTTGTTCATAGGCGTCCCAGCGGATTTTTCCGCTCACGTGCATGTCAGCGAGAAGGACCGCCAAGTCTTCTTCAGTGAGATCTGAGTCGAAGATCATGGCGGGAATCGTCATGAATCTCGAATCGTTTGGATATTGATCAAGCAGGTGACGTGCCGAGACGGTGCGGCAGTTTCCCTCACGAACCAGGTACTGCTCCCCTGTCCGCTGAACGATGATCGCTTCGTAAACGCCGCCATTCTGTTGAATGGATTGAGCTAAGGCCTTAACGGTGTCCTTCTCCCAAATCAGACCATCCAACTCGGTTTGCGTCGCGTTACCAGCCTTCTGCCCTACAAGAAACTGAATGCGTGGATTCTGCGGGTCGAGTAGACAATCGCTTACGGGCACGGACCCGCGACGATAAGGGATTGACTTTCCTTGGACTAAGAGAGTTTCTAGGGCAACCATTTGGTACCTCCAAAACAACAGTACCATAAAGTATCAATTAGTACTCATATTTATTTAGTACTACTTGGTACCGTATCGCGCTACCACTTGTAGGAAGGAATTATTGGTCGCATTGAACCGTCCTGTACGGCCGGCTTTCCTTTGCCCCGCTCTGCTACTGTTTACCCCTAAGACATACTACCGTAAGGGGTTAACATCTAATGGCCCATTTTGTACCAAATCGTTGCTATACCCCCCATGCACAGCGTGTATAGCGAAGTAATCGTTTCCATCGGCGTACACAATATTAGGGAGGAGGGGGCTTGAAAGCTGAAAACCAGTGCATTTCCTCCTACGCCGCCCCTTCCGGCATTCTCCCCTGGACATACCTTCGGGGGCCTTCGAATCATCTTCCGAGTGCGAGGAGCGATAATGCTTACGTGACCCTCACAGAAAAGTTTATTTCGGCGAAGTCGCTCGACGAATCGGTGGCAGCCGTAACAGATCTCATCAAGATAAAGGCTTTGCATGAAGCCGCTCGCAGTCCTGAGTTCTTAAAGTCCTTGGAAGGGATTGAGAAGATCAGTCTTGATCGTGAAGATAAGAATCAACTTCTCGCGTTCTCCCTGATATGCAAATTGGCGGGATTGGTACGGTTCCTGCGGCCAACGTTGTCAAAGACAATTGCGATGGCGCTCCCTTCGCTCCCAGCTTCTCTGCAGTCGCTTTCGGAGGTAGACGACCGCTTCTACGCGGCGACATTTTGGCGATTCGCTCCAGATCAGAGCCTAGTGACGTTCCTCTCGGATAATGCCGCTGCCGAAGAAACCGCGGAGTTGGTTCGTAAGGAACTCGTCGAAGGTTTAGTAACCGTTACTGGTCATTATGATCAGACGCTTCGCCTCCTAAACGAGTCGTTACATTCCATTAGGTTCGAAGCCGAGGATGCCGGGAGCAGCATTGCGCGACGCCTGCGGCGATGTCTTGCTGCCGTCAGACATTCGATGGGCGAGACCATCATCCGCGATATGGGACCCAGATTTGGCGATGCCCTTCGAGAGGTCGTTAGGCAAGCCTTTTCGCAAACGGGGCGCCCCAAGATGAATAAGGCGCGGGAAGAAGCTGCATTAGAAGTCATAACTCTGCTTACCACGGCAGTCAGAATGCGTCTGTCCGTCGCCTTCGAGGGTGAGACGTATTCCGTTCTTTTCAGTTTGAGAGATTGGTTCGAATCCAGCGACTGGACCCGCTTCGCAGAGCAGCACGCGATGAAGGTACTAAGCAACGACATTGCAGATGCTTTGGAGATATCGGTCAGAACCGGGAGAGAAAACCGTGAACTGCTCGAAGCTTTGTCTCTGAGTGTCGGGGATGAGGAGCACTTTCGTGAGAAGCGCGAAGAGATCATTGAGCGAAACCTAGGGCTGTCGGAAGAACTAACTGCTTGGCTTCGTGGGAAACGCGTCTCAATAAAGACCTCCCTTTCAACAGAAAGCCAGATAGGCCGAATGGAGAACTCGGTTGCATCTTTGATGCTTGAAACTTCGCTGCTTTCTGCGCAGGCAGAGGATATTGAGACTGAACTATTGCCCGCTCTCGATCTGTTCGCTTCGATCCCAAAGGAACCGCTCAACCAGCAGTTGAAAACAATAAAAAGTGTCCAATCACACGTTGCGGACTTGGCGTTTGAGAGAAACCTATCATCTTTCGGGCGGCCAGGCGAAATAGTTCGGTACTCGTCACTAGAACATCAGTTCGAAGACGAACGAGAATTAGGTAGTCCAACGGTCAAACTACTTCGGAGCGGTATTCTATCTATCGCTTCGAACGGGCAGCGGATCGTCGTCAAACGGGCCTTAGTGAAAGAACATCGCTCAGAAAGCGAGGATCGCGCGTGAATCTTGAAACAGCCCAAATCCTACTGAAAGGCCTGCTTGAACGGCTGAGGGCGGACGCTGATGCGGAAAAACCCCAATACGGTGCCGTAGTTGCGGGTACCGAACGTCAAGCATTGGACTTTTTACTCCAATACCTCTCCGGCAAACCGACAGCAGAGGAACACCCAGCGTCCGCCGCAAGAGAGACTAAGCCTACGGTCGCGCAAGCGCAGACTTCATTCGATGAGACTTCTGTTCAGGGAGTCGACATTGAGACGACGGCGAAGCCGACCGAAGTTCCCTACTCCATCAATCTTCGTGCTCTTAGTGAAAACAAACCCAACTCGCACATAGTCTGTATCGATTTTGGCACCGCCAAGTCGAAGGCTTTCGCTCGACGGATCAATGGCGGCGGCTTAGGTCCAGAGGATCTGCTTGAGATGGGCTTAGGGCGGCTCGATGGTGATATGGACAACTCTCCATACACTGTTGCGTCTAGCGTCTGGGTGAGCGACGAAGGCAGAATGTTTGCGGGTTCGTATGCGATAAAGCTAAGTAGCGATTATGGCCTGGATGGGAAGCCGCGGAAAAGGCTGGATTCAGTTAAGCAGCAGTTGAGCCACGCTTCTCATGAACACCAACTTCTTGAGCCCTTGTCGGCTGCATTTAACCCGACTTCAGAAGCTCTCACCTTTGAAGACGCAATTTGTTTCTTTTTAGCCTATCTGACCGATCTCATAGGCTCCGACCTTGAAGTTCGACATAAGCTGTCCCGTTACACACCGAGACGTTTTACAGTCCCTGCCTGGTCTGATGAGCAAAGAGAGTGGGCGACGTCCACTCTTCGAAAATTCCTTAAGAGGGCCCAGATTCTTGCAGACACTTTTCACGACCGTTGGAGTGAAGGAATTCCAGTTGCGGAAGTGAGGAACGCGAACCTCGAAGCGAAGAAGCTAGAAAATCAACTAGACCATCTCCTTGATGGTCAAATCAAAGATTCCCCACTTGGAATCTCCGAGCCAATCGCAGCGGGTTCCGCAAGACTCTCGACAGATCGGAATATGCGCAACATGGTTCTGGTTGTGGACGTTGGGGCCGGAACGACTGATTTCGCACTGTTCTTGGTTCCGCAGGGGCCAGGTGGTGGTAAGGCGTTTCCGCTTCGAATGAGCGAAGCGGTGAGATCTGCTGGCGACAGAGTCGATGACATACTTGTGCAATTCATCCTCTCCAAAATGGATGGTCATACGGATACGGAAACCCAGGCGAGAGTAGCGGCACAGCTTCGCTTACGCAATCTGCGTACCTACAAGCGGCGTCTTTTCAATGAGGGGATTATAGAAATTGACCTCGTGACAGATGAAAGAGTCATTGTGGATCGTGAAGAATTTCTGGACTCAAAGGAAGTGAAAGCTTTTGGCAAGACACTGGAGGACAGGCTCGCCTCATTCCTGTCAGCGGTGCACCCCTCTCTCGGTGCCGCAACACAGGACGCACTCATACTATTTACTGGAGGGGGAGCGAAGCTACCATTCGTGGCCGACCTTGCGAAGAAGACATGGAAGATAGGTGATACCGCCTTTCGCTTTCGGCCACCAACGAAGCTAATCCCAGACATCATTGCGGACTTCGACGATGCGTTCTTGGCCGAGTACGGACAGCTGGCGGTGGCCATAGGGGGAACGCTACCTCTCATCGATGAAAAGAAAACTCTACAAGGCGAATGGTTTGGAGGCGCTCAACCGCCAGGTAAGCTTGAAAGCTTTCCGACTCAGGGTCTTTAGATTGCTTCGGACCGCAACGGAGACGCAACAGATTCGGATCGTCGCTGACGATTCAGCGGACCAACCAGGATTCAGACTCAATTCTCTCGTAAAAGCCGTCACAAATAGAAAGCCTCGACGACAACGCATAAATCATAAGTTATTGAAACTACATGCATTTGGAAGAGGATGGCTGACCAACTCTCCAAATGGCCCACTTTCTCCGGAATCGTTGACACCCCCCTTAATGCCTCGCCGTGCGATCCTCTAGGCAGGTCGCTTAAGATAGTCGGTACTGGAGATCAGACGAAACTGAAGCTCTTTACCATGAATCTGTGGCTGTTGATTTGCCAATGCCTCTATCCGCTCGCCGTTGGAACCAATTCGCTGAATCGCAATTCGCGCATGAACGCGAAGCGCTGGAGTTTCTGCGAGACATCTTGCCGGATCGGGACCCCATCTTTCTCTACTCGAACTTTGAGTTCATAGCTGATGACGGCTCGGTAAACGAGATAGACACCTTGGTCGTAACGCAAGCCGGCGTCTTCCTTGTGGAATTGAAGAGCCGCGGCGGCATTGTTACAGGCAACCGGCACCTGTGGGATTGGGAGAAGGACGGGCGCACCATTACGGTGGATAGCCCTCTAGTTCTGGCGAATTCCAAGGCCCGAAAGCTAGCCAGCCTCCTTGACAAGCAACGCGTCTTCCGAGGGGATCGTGCGCCCTGGATCGAAGCCCTCGTCTTCCTTTCAGCGCCTGGTATCAGCGTACGTCTCCCCGAATCCGAGCGCATGCGGGTCTGTGAACGCGAGCCGCGGGACAAACGGGCTGGCATCCTTCCAGCTCTGCTTCAACGCGACTATTACGGAAATGAATCGGCACGCCGTCCACAAATTGACTTGAGCGCGGCCAGGCGCGTAGCCAAGGCGCTCGATGAAGCAGGCATCCGGCCTTCACAACGACAGCGGCGTGTGGGCGATTACGTCCTCCAAGAATTGATCGAAGAGAATCCACTCTTCGCCTATCAGGATTTCAAAGCAGAGCATCCGACTACCAAAACCACCCGGCGTGTCCGTCTCTACACGGTCGCGGGCAAAGACAAAGCAACACGCGAATCGGTTCGCCGGGCAGCCCTCCAGGAATTCCAGATCCTTGAATCGCTAGATCATCCCGGAATCCTTCGCGCACTCGATTTCAATGAGCATGAACTCGGTCCCGCTATTCTCTTTCGTCGTGAGCCCGACGAGCTTCGGCTGGATCATTACCTGCGCCAGCGTGGAACCACACTTACACTGGACATTCGGTTGAGCCTCGTCCGCCAAATTACCGATGCAGTTCGTTACGCCCATACACACCGCGTCGTTCATCGAACCCTGAGCCCAAAGAGCATTCTTGTGGTCCATCCGGATTCAGATCGTCCAGAGGTTCGACTGTTTAATTGGCAGGCTGGTCGTGTACTGGCCACCAGCTCCAATTCTGGTTCGCCCTCGTCTCGGACGAGTACGCTCCACCCCAGCCAATATTCCGAGGAATCGACCCTCGTTTATCTCGCTCCAGAGTCGGTTCTTGATCCGAGGGGCCGTGATCCGATGGCCGATGTATTCTCGCTCGGGGCCATAGCTTTCCATGTTTTTAGTGGGCGCCCTCCGGCCGCAAGCGCCACAGAATTAAACCAGACTTTGTCCGAACACAAAGGACTCCCGCTTGGCGCTGCCCTCGACGGAGTTACACCGCGTCTCCAAGAGCTAATCCGTGAGGCGACCGCCCCAGACCTGTTGCTTCGCACTGAATCTGCGGCCGACCTCTTGGCCGGGCTTGATGAGTTCGAAGAGGAGTTGACGCGCCCGCCTCAAGAGGCCCCTGCGGATCCCCTCGAAGCCAAACCCGGGGATATGCTGCTGCACAGCTTGAGAGTGCTTAAGCGTCTCGGCGGAGGCACGAATGCCGTTGCCCTGCTGGTCCAACGTGGCGACGAAATCCTTGTCCTAAAATATGCGCGCAAAGCTAAAGACAGCCACCGCATTGAAGAGGAGTTCCGTACCCTTGCGGAACTCCGATACCAACTAATTGTCGACGCCAAGGAGATCCTATCCTTCCCCGATGGCAACTCTGGTTTCCTCATGGAGTACGCCGGCGAATGGGATCGCAAGAAGGAGCCTACTAAAGGCGACGAGCCACGCCGCGATACGCTTGCCCGCGAACTGAAGGCAGTAGGACGCCTATCACTAGAATTTCTTTCCCGCTTTGGTGAAGATCTGCTCCAAGTTGTTCAATACCTAGAAAGAAAGGGCATCGCCCATCGCGACCTCAAGCCGGACAATATCGGAATTAAAGAATATGGCAAGAAACTGCATTTGAAAGTCTTCGACTTCTCGCTTTCCAATGCCCCGCTCGACAATGTTCGCGTTGGAACGCCACCCTATCTCGAACCTTTCTTGCAGCTCAGAAATCGCTGGGATACTGCCGCAGAGCGGTACTCGGCGGCAGTGATCCTTTATGAGATGGCTACTGGCATCACTCCGCGCTGGGGGGATGGACAGAGCGCTCCGCATCTGATTGAAGCAGAGGCCACCATAGACTCTGATCTTCTCGAAGCGCCCGTTCGCCAAGGGCTGAATGACTTCTTCCGTCGCTCATTCCAACGCAATCCAGGTAACCGCTTTGATAACGCCACCGACATGCTAATCGCGTGGCAAGGAGTCTTTCACAGCGCATCCGCGGTTGATAGTCGACTGTCGGACCCCGGAGCGCAAGAGAGGGCGCTTCAGAACCTTCGGCCGGATACTCTGATATCGCAACTCGGTCTCAGCACCCGAGCTCTGAATACACTTGACCGCCTCGGCATACTCAGAGCTGAAGAACTTGCCGCTGAAGCCCCGGGGAAATTCTCGAATCTTCGCGGTGTAGGCAACAAGACTCGTCGGGAAATTATGGACCTGACCGGCAAGCTCCGTACGAAGCTGCCCCAGCCAGCAATCCCAGGAAGATCAGCTGCTCCGCCTTCTACTCCGGAGACAAGCCGAGACGAAGCGTCCGGGCCAATGAGTGTTGATGCGCTCACCTCATTGCTCATCCCAGTTGAGTCGAGTCAGTCCGGGAAGGTGAGTCATAAAATTCTCGCGGCTTTCCTCGAACTTGAAGATTCTGCGACTGGAGTCCCGCAATATCCAACGCAGTCTCAAATTGCCGAGAAGCTAGGGAAATCACGTGCTTACGTAGGCCAGATCATCACTAAGGGTCGTGATCGTTGGCGGCGTAGCATCCCAGCTCTCACACCCGTTCGTACCGAATTGGCGGAGTTCCTCGAAGCCGAAGGCGGAGTCGCTCAAATAGGAGAGTTGGCTCAGTACCTCCTAACAAGTCGCGGTTCAGACGTAACGGAACCTCTTGCAAGGTATCGAGCAGCGGCTGTCGTCCGCGCTTCGATCGAAGCTGAGAAGCTATCTGAGAGTTGCCGATTCGAAGAACGTCGCCACGGAAACGTCTTCTTGGTTGCGCGTTCCGAAACTCCCTTTGGGGAGTCAGCTCTTGACTACGCTGAAGCTCTGGGAAAGGTCGCGGGCACTCTTGCCGAAAGCGACCCTCTCCCCTCGCCGAGCCGCGTTTTGGATGCTTTGCGCGCTGTTCCTAGCACAACGCCTGCCTTACGCGAGGATCGCCTCGTTCGCCTTGCAGCCGCAGCTGCTCATGTTGCAGTATCTCCGCGGCTTGAGATCTATCCCAAGAATCTCGATGCGCTCCGCGCTCTCAAATTGGCGCAATCAGCGATTGCCGGCGTCATCCGGAGTATCACGCCGGATGAACTACGTAGGCTTGTGCGCGACAGATACCCTGAAGCTCAGCCCCTTCCCGAACGCCCCAGTCTTGACCGTCTGCTGAGCGAAGCGGGTCTTGAGTTGACTTGGGACAATTCAAAGTCTGAGTACTTTGCTCCGCAAGCGCCAGTTGTGGCTTCTTCTGCAAGTCTCCACCGGTTCGAAACCGTCATAACGCCGAGACTCACTTCTTATGTTGCCCCCGTGGAATTGCCAAGGGACATGGAAGACGCAGTTGAGTTTGAGCGGCGCCTGCGCGCGGCCTACGCATCTCCAAGCTACCTGGTCCTTGCCACGGGTCCAAAGTTGAAATACTTAGAACTGGCAAAGCAGAACATCGAAAGACACTTTCCGATGACGGTTTTGAATTGCGAACAGGAGTTCCTCGCCGCGCTCAAACGAGAAGCCGAGTCTAAAGGCATTCGATGGGATGTAGTGCTTCGAGCCGACGCCTCCAAACCGGAGGGCGACGGCACCACTAGTCGCGATTGGGATAAGCTCCGGACGCTGGCAGCGAACGCTGCGGTCCGAGTAGCTGGAACGATTCAGTCGCGGTCGAAGTCCATGCTTTTGACTTATCCGGGTTTACTGGCCCGCTACGGACAGCTCTCCATCTTGGATGATCTCGCAGACTCGCTTGGCGACCATAGCCTTTGGCTGCTTGCCGGGAGTGAGCACCAGGCTGCCTCTCCAATGATCGATGGCGAGGCTATTCCCGCACGGCCGACGCAGTGGGCTTGGATTCCCTTGAAGTGGCTTGACAACGAATTTCGCAAGTTCAAAGGCGGAACGGCACATTGATTGATGAACAGAAACTCCGCCAGGGCCTCCAGAAGCTTCTTGAAGGCACCGGGACTGCAATTCGGGAGCGGTTGTCCGATGAGCCCGCGCTGGAAGCGAAGCTGCGCGAGCGTCACGCTGCTGCCGTCCAGGCCGCTCGAACCGAAGGCTCCGCCAGAGGTTACACTGCTTTTGCCGACGATGCGATAACCCAAGCTGCCGTTCATTGGCTGCTTGGATGCGTATTTGTGCGATTTCTCGAAGACAATGGTTGGCTGGACGAGCGGAACTCCAAAGTCGCTTGGATATCGGGACCGGCTGAGCGTCTCGCAATCGCCAAGGATCGCCGAACGCTGTTCCTGCGTCCGGACCCTGGCCTTACGGATCGCGACTACCTCTTGCATGTCTTTGCGGAGGTGTCAAAGCTGCCTGGCGTTGCGGGACTCTTCGATCTGAAGCACAATCCGCTTTACTCCCTACAACCGACCGCTCAGGGCGCAGCCCGAATTGTCGAGTTCTTCCAGAAGGTCGATCCGGATACTAACGAACTGATTTACGACTTCAGTGACGCGGCCCACGGTACTCGATTCCTTGGCGACTTGTATCAGAATCTGTCCGAATCTGCGCGCAAGCGTTACGCGCTCTGCCAGACACCCGGCTTTGTCATCGACTTTATTCTCGATCGCACTCTTACTCCCGCCTTGGACGCATTTGGTCTTGAAATCCTCCGCGTGATCGACCCGTCGTGCGGAAGCGGTCACTTCTTATTGGAGGCCTTCGCTAGACTGATCCGCGCCTGGGAGAACAAGGAACCCGGTACTAATATGCCTGCACTGGTGCAGCGTGCGCTCGATGCAGTGTACGGGGTTGACCTAAATCCGTTCGCAATTGAGATCACCCGATTTCGTCTGCTGATCTCTGCTCTTGAATCCAGTGACATTGGGCGATTGAAGGACGCTCCAAATTTCAAGTTCAATCTTGCCGCCGGAGACTCTCTGCTACACGGTTCACGCATATCCGGTGGCGGCGTTCAGCGTGGTTTACTTGAAGACCGCATGGAACATTTTTATGACACTGAGGATGCGGAGGAACTCAAACGCATTCTCAGCCAGCCGTACCATGTTGTTGTTGGCAACCCGCCCTACATCAACGTAAGAGACTCGGTCTTGCGCGATGCTTACCGCAATCGATTCACAACGTGCCACGGAAAGTATCAATTAGGCGTGCCATTCACAGAGCGTTTTTTCGATCTAACGGTGCGAAGTGATTCACGAGACGATGGCCCAGCAGGTTGGATGGGCATGATCGTTTCGAATGCATTCATGAAGCGTGCCTTTGGGAAAAAACTCATTGAGAACTTCCTCCGGCGCCTCGATTTGACTCACGTCATCGATACAAGTGGTGTCTATTTGCCTGGACATGGAACGCCAACAACTATTCTGCTCGCGCGCCATCAGCCACCCGTTTCAAGCACAATTCGGGCAGTTCGAGGAATTCGGGGAGAGACAGGTGTACCAGATGATCCGGCAAACGCTCCGGTCTGGCGTGAGATTGCTGACCATGTGGATGAATCTGGATTTGAGGGAAGTCGAGTCAGTATTGCAGACCCTACGAGGCTGTCCTTCGACGCTCACCCTTGGGCCATTGGCGGTGGCGGCGCGGCAGAGCTCAAGGAGGCCATGGACGAAATTAGTGAAATAAGACTTGGAATGCTGGGTGATCCCGGTGTGCAAGTTCTTACGCTCGCGGATGATGTAATGGTCAGGCCGGTAGGTAATCTCGGCAGGATCGGACTGACAGAAGCCAGAATATATGTGACCGGAGAGGATACACGCGATTGGTCAATCTCCTCCCAGAGTGAGCTGTTCGTCCCTGGCGACAAGCCTCCTGCGCAACTATGGAGCTTCCGTACTACGCTATCGAATCGAATGTCGTTCGGGGAGTCTCAATTGGAGAGAGGGCTGCGTTGGTGGGACTACGGGATGGTGGTTACTAGCCGACTTTCGCCACCATTGATTGCATTTGGTTGCGTTGCGACTCAGAACCATTTTGTATTGGAGAATAGGCGCATTGCATTTAATCGTCATGCTCCGGTAATCAGGATTATGGCGCAAAGCTCGGATGAAACGGGTTTAGAGTTGTTGGGATTATTAAATTCGTCTGCTGGATGTTTTTGGCTGAAGCAGGTCAATTATCCCAAAGGAGGCGATCATGTTGGTACGGAAGGTGCCCGTGTCAGAAAACTGATGTGGGACGTATATTACGAGTTTGATAGCACCAAGCTAAAACAGTTTCCGATCCCAGAAGAAAAACCGACCGCCATTACGAAGTTGATTCAGACGGAGGTGGATGCCCGATCTTCGCTGTTACCGGAAAAACTCTGCGCTGAGACTGTTCCCCTACGGGAACAGTTAGACTCCGCGCGCGATCAAGCCTGGCAGCACCTCTGCCGCATGATTTCTCTCCAAGAAGAGTTGGATTGGCAATGTTATCGACTTTACGGATTCCTGGAGGATGATCTAACAATCGCTGCGGATCAGATTCCGCTTTTGAACCTCGGAGAGCGCGCCTTCGAGATCGTGCTGGCCCGATCGAACGAAGAACCGCTTTGGTTTGAACGAAACTGCTCAACTCCAATGACAGCGATCCCATCCCATTGGCCAGAAGCGTATCGCGACCTGGTTGAGCGGCGAATAGCCGTCATCGAAACAAATCGCGATATCGCCCTAGTTGAACGCCCCGAGTACAAACGCCGCTGGAATCTGCCATCCTGGCGAGACATGGAGTCCGCCGCCCTGAAGGGCTGGCTCCTCGATCGGATGGAGATTCAGGTCATTTGGAGAGAACACAAGCTCGTCTCGTGTTCGCAGCTTCGTGACGCACTATCGCTGGACCGCGAATGGATTTCGGTCGCTGATATTTACAACGGCACTCCTGTTGAAGACCTTGACGGCTTTGTCATCAGTCTGGCATTACCTGAGTCTGTCCCTTTCCTGCCTACACTCAGACACACAGAATCTGGCCTACGGAAGAGGACAGAATGGGAAGAGGTCTGGAGACTGCAACGCGAAGAAGACGCTGGGGTCACAAATCTTGAAATTCCAGCACCACCGAAGTATGTCGCAAAAGATTTTAAGGGTGGAGACATCTGGCGATTGCGTGGTGGCCTGGATGTTCCAAAGGAGCGTTTCATACTCTATCCGGGTTTCGAGCGCGATTCCGACCGCACCCCCGTGCTAGGTTGGGCCGGCTGGTCCCACTTGGAGCAGGCACGGGCCTTAGCCGCTTACTATCAGAGGATGCACATGGAAGAGGGTTGGGAAATGGAGAGGTTGAAACCTATCCTGGCCGGACTTCTGGATTTGCGAGAATGGCTGAAACAGTGGCATGACGATCTTGACCCCGAGACAGGTTTGAAGCTAGGCACCTATTTCTCGGAATTTGCGGAAGCACAGTGTCAGGAACTTGGCTTCTCTGTTCGGGAAGTTCTTGCCTGGCAATCGGCCGGTACTACGACAGGACGCAAGAAGAGCATGGCACAATGACTAAACTGCGCGACATTTTCGACCTTCCTGAGCGCGTCAACCCCGGCGACTTCGTCCTGAAGCTCTCCGACGTTGTCGATAATCCCGATGCGGCGCTGAAGGATTATGTAGTCACTGACCAACTCGCCAAGTGCTTCGACGAGGCCCTAAGTCTGGTCAAATCTGCGATCACCTCGCGTGAAAGCAAGGCTACGTATCTTCATGGCAGCTTCGGCGCCGGCAAGAGCCATTTCATGGCGGTGCTGTACCTCTTGCTGCAAGGCAACACGGCGGCGCGGTCCATCGGGAAGCTTACTTCAGTCGTCACCAAGCACAACGATTGGACGCAGGGGAAACAGTTCCTTCTGGTCCCCTACCACATGATCGGAGCAGAGTCGGTTGAGCAGCGGATACTGGGCGGCTACTACGACCTGGTAAGCAAGCTCCACCCGGATCACCCTCCTGCCGGCCTCTTCCCGTCTGATGCCCTCGTTGAAAACGCGCTCAAACTGCGGAGCCAAATGGGCGACAACGGATTTTTCGAAGCCCTGAATGGCGAAGCCAGCGGGGACTGGGGAGCGCTAGAGGGGGATTGGAATGCCGCCAGTTTCGACACTGCAATCCATTCCGGGAGCGCATCCGCCGACCGTGGCCGCTTGGTTGATGCGCTGGTGCGAAGCCTCTTTCCTGCCGCTCGCCAGACGGCCGGTTTCGTAAGTCTCGATGAAGGGCTGGCAGTGATGAGCCGCCATGCGCAGTCGCTTGGGTATGACGGCGTCATCTTGTTTCTGGATGAACTAATCCTTTGGCTCGCGTCTCGTTCCGGCGACACCGCGTTCGTGAATCGCGAAGCACCCAAGCTTGTAAAGCTGGTCGAAGCCGGCGCAGGTTCGCGACCGATTCCGATTGTCAGCTTCATCGCACGTCAGCGCGATTTGCGTACCCTGATGGGGGAACATGCGTTGGGCGTTGAAGTGCGGAATTTCGAGGACGCGCTGGCTTACTTCGAGGCTCGCTTTAGCCGGATCACCTTGGAAGACCGAAACCTAGCAGCGATTGCTCGGCATCGAATCCTCCGCCCCAAAAACGAAACAGCGCGCTTGCAGATCAAACAGGCATTCGAGAAAGTGAAGCGCGAGCCTGAGTCGGTTCGCGATGTTCTGCTAACGAGCGAGAGCACAATTGAAGAATTTGAGCAGCTCTATCCCTTCAGCCCGGCCCTGGTGAAATCGCTGGTTGTGGTCTCTTCCGCTCTCCAACGCGAGCGCACGGCGTTGAAGATCATGATGCAGCTTCTGGTCGACAACCAGGACACGATGGAGCTGGGCGAACTCGTGCCGGTTGGTTCGTTGTTCGGTGCTATGCTCGACGGCCACGATGCATTTAGTGCCGAATTGCGCCATCAGTTCGACAAAGCTCGCAAACTGTGGGAACAGAAGCTTCGCCCAGCATTGTTGCGTTCGGCTGGGCTGAATGAAGACCAGTTGCGGACCATGCCGGCTGACAATCCGCTGGTCCGGCGCTTCAGAACCGATGAACGAATCATTGGTACGCTCGTCCTCGCCGCGTTGGCCCCGGAAGCGGAGACCTTGCGGGCGCTTACTGCTCGTCGCCTGGCTTCATTGAATTACGGAACCATCAAGGTTCCGATTCCTGGTGGTGAATCACAGTTGGTTGAGCAGCGGTGCCGGCAATGGGCGGCAGAAGTCGGCGAAGTAAAGATCACCGGCTCCGGCCCGGACCCGGTGGTCAGCCTTCAACTTTCAGGCGTAGATACCAGAGATATTCTGGCCAACGCTCAACATGAGGACAACACAGGAAATCGACTACAGAAGATTCGCCAGCTTCTCTTCGAGGAACTCGGAATTGCTTATGAAAACACGTTTGAGATTGGGCACAAAATCACATGGCGAGCGACCCAGCGTGAGGCCGAGCTCCGCTTTGCCAACGTTTGGGAAGCAGACGACTCCACGTTGCGCTCAGACGATACTTGGCGGGTGGTCATCGATTTTCCATTTGATCGGGAGCAGAACACACCATTTGCCGACCTGGATCGATTAGACAGGTTTCGCGCATCGAACTCACGCTCAAAGACGATTGTCTGGCTGCCGTCGTTCTTCTCCGCGGGCCTCCAGACTGAGCTCGGCCGTTTTGTGGTGCTCGAATTCCTATTGTCGAACGATGATCGATTGCGCCAGTACAGCTCACACTTATCTCTTGCTGAGAGATCTGAAGCAAAGACCGTCTTAACCAACCAACGAGATCAGCTTCGCGAGCGGCTGCGTCGTTCACTGCGCATGGCGTACGGTGTAATGAACGCAGAGCCCGGAATGCTAGATGAGTCCCTCCGTTTGGAGAAGGGCCAACAATTCCAGTCATTGGACGCAACGATTCCGATTCTTCCACCAGCTGCGGCGGACTTACGGTTGGCGCTGGACAGCTTGATCGAACAGGGTCTGGACGGCCAGTTTCCGGCTCATCCAAAGTTCAATAAAGATGAACTCCGACTGACCGCCGGATTGGTTCAGCAAGCGTACGAGAGCATTCGCGAGGCGCTTGAAGGCCCGGATGGCAGGGTCGCGATTGATCGCGATCTGCGGAAGAAGCTTCGGCCTCTGCTCGAACCTTTGGATCTCGCACAAGTCGGCGAGCAGTTCCTAGCAGTTAAGACCTCATGGTTTGACCGTTTTGATCCCCGAGAGGCGCAACTTCCGCGTCGATCCGCAACCGTGGGTGAATTGCGGAAATGGATGAATGAGCCAAACCGGATGGGACTCCCGGACTTACTTGAGAACCTAGTGATTCTCACCTATGCATGCCAAGCGAACCGGCTGTTAACACTTCAGGGGATTCCAGTTCCTGGGTCTCTGACTGCGCTGCGGGATGACATTTTGTTAGAGCGGCAAAAGCTGCCAGACCAAGCGGTATGGGAGCAAGTCTGTGAACGGGCAAGCCATATCTTTGGTGTGACGATTCCGGTATTGCCGAGTTTGGCGAATTTGCAAAAGCTGAATGATCAAGTTTCCGACCTGAGTATGAAGTTTGGTCCGGATGTAACGAACTACCACGGGAAATTGCAGAAACTATTGCCTGCGGTAGTCGGAGCCTATTCCGATCTCCCTCGATACAAGTCCGCGGTTGCCATGAGTGCGATGTGTCAATCAATCCAGCGTGCCAAGAAGCCCTTGGAAGTGTTCGAGGCTATTCGAGTTGCTGAGATTACATCGCCTTCGGCTATGGGCGAAGTCTTCAAGCAGTCGGCTAAAGTTCACCGCGCAATCGATCAGATCCGGTTGGACGTATTCGAGAAACTCGGACAAATTACGGATGAACCGAGGGCCGGTGTTGCCGGAATGCTTCGGCAGAACATTCAAGATGCACTAACAGTTGATGAGCATGTGACGGCCCTTGAAAGCGTAGTCGGCAGGTGGCTCAATGACTCGATGAAGTTGTTGCTTGACGCCCCTCGCGAGCCAGTTCCGCCGCCTTTGCCGCCGATCTCGCAGCCGACCGGTCTGAGTCCTTTAGTGCCCCTAATTCCGGGATCGCCTGAAAGGATGATTATTACTGGCCAAAGAAAAACTACGGGGCTAGCGGGATGGCGGGCTTTGAAAGATGAGATCGAGCGGGAGCTAACAGAAGATGCTGAATTGGAAATGAATTGGCAGATTATGAAGAGGCAGCCAGAATAAGCATATGAAGGAGGCCCTCCTACTATCGCACATCGAGTCGATCCGGCTTAAGCGTGAGCCTGGACAGGCTATCGGTGTGCATAGTAAAAGCCGTTGGCAAGGAAAAGACCAAGTTCTGGCAGGTCAAGAGAAGTGGAGCGTATTTCAGTGCGACTCCGTCCTCGAAATGAGACAACGCTTGATCGAAAACTCTCTTACGCCTCTTCTCTTAATCACGGCGTTGCCAACGGCCGCCATTGGAGATGATGTTCGAGCGCGACTCTTCAAACAACAGCTGATGCCCGTTGATCCTTGGAACTCCCTTGCGGAACGATTCAAGGCCAAGCAGGTGGACCCTGCTCTTCGACAGTCTACTGTCATTGCGGACGCGGCGATAGACGCCCTAGGCAGCAACGAGGCTCCCGTCGCTACAAGTGGCATTCTTACAGCGGAGGCAGTTTGGAAAGTCATTCTCCAGAACCGACTCGGAATAGACCAAGCGAGGCCCGACCTCTTGGACTTCCTTCCTTGGATTGCTTCCGAGGGTTCAGCCGTCAGATGGATTTCCTTGGGAGTGGAGCTGCAATCGGCACTTGAGCAATGGCTGGTGCGCAGCGTTGGCGATCTCACGCCGATTTTGATCCGGTCTCTGATAGACGGTTATGGTCCGGATGTCATTGCTATAGGCCTGGCATTGGGTGCATTGTCGAATGCTGGCACAGATTCAAGGGCGCTGGGCAGATTGGAACGCTATACCGGAAACCAACCTTTAAGTGATTCCCAAGCGCGGCGATGGAATGAAGCCGCGGAGAACTGGGCAGTGCGGGAACGTACGGACTGTGTTCGACGCGAACTGACGCGAGCTGACCAAGTGTTAGATGGTTTGGGAGCGACTGCAGCAGCTGTCAACAGCCGCTGGTCGCCTATCGGATTTCAGCAACGATTGGACGAATTCGCCAAACAACTTGCCGGTGGTGATTTGAAGAAATGCCAGCACGCTTACAGTTTTGTCGCCTCTCATGTTGGTTCTCAATACTTGGAGGAATTGAAAGATCGACGTGAACGCTCAAGAATGGCGATTCGCCTTATTCGCTGGCAGAGTCAACTGAGCGATTTGCCCTCAAGCTTGAAGGAGTCCGTATCTAGCTATGAGTGCGTCGGCTCTTGGGTGGATTATGCTCGGTACCAATTGGTAGCCGCAGGCGAGCCCGAAGGTGTGGCCAGGTCCTATCGCGCGCTGTTCGATAAAGTCACGGCCAGACGTGAGAAAGAGAACCGCCGATTCGGAGAGCTCCTTGTGTCAGCGACTGCGCGAGATGCACCCCTATCCGAGATTCTTGTTGTTGAGGATGTCCTCAGAACAATAGTGGCGCCATTGGCAAACCGATCTCTTGGCGGGGTGTTGTTCATTGTGATGGACGGTATGAGCTTTCCAGTGTGGCGAGAATTGTCATCTGATTTGAGAGAACATGGCTGGATGGAATGGACACGGGTCAACGGCTCATCTTGGCAGAGCGCTCTTGCAGTCCTTCCTTCTGCCACCAGCTTCTCACGCTCAAGCCTGCTTTGCGGAGAGCTCATTTGCGGCGCACAAAATATTGAGAAACGAGGGTTTCAGGAGTTCGCAGATTTTCGGTATGGCAAGCCCGTGCTGTTCCACAAAGATGAAGTTGGTTCGAGCGGAGCCGATCTGAGCGAATCTTTGCGGTTGGCAGTGAGTAAGAACGACTCGAAGATTGTGGGTGTCGTGTTGAACGTAATTGACGACTCACTCAGCGGGCCAGAGCAGTTGTCGATTCGATGGAATTTGCGAAGCATTGCAGTTCTACAGACCTTGCTAAACGAAGCCAAGAGCGCTGGCCGCGTAGTGATTCTCGCCAGCGACCATGGGCATGTTCTGGATTACGGCTCCAAACTAACACGAAAAGCTGATGCAGCAGATCGCTGGCGGCCTTCGAGCGGCATCGCAGACATTTCTGGAGACGAGCTCGAGGTGAATGGGCAGCGGGTTCTCGCAGAAGGCGGCCAGATAACCGCGCCGACTTCCGAGAGGACGCGGTACACGGCGAACCGCCGGCATGGTTATCACGGCGGATTGACTGCTCAGGAGTGCATCGTGCCAGTCGCTGTGTTAGCGCCACGGGTGATGGAAATTGAAGGATGGGGTCGAGACAACTCGATTGGGCCAGACTGGTGGCAGGACGAAGAGAGTGACCTTGTCAGCGAGCGAATGCAGCCAAGGAGCATTGCCAAGAATGGCACTGCGCTCAAGCCAACAATGCCGCTGTTCGAACGTTCAGGTGCTGCTAGGGACTGGGTCGATGCGTTACTGGCTTCAAATGTATTCATTGAACAGATGGAGACATTCGCCGGCCGTATGAAAAAGGAACAGGTGGAAGAGTATCTCCGAGTGTTGGCAGAACGAAACCTGGTGCTCTTGAAGAGTGCGTTCGCTCAAAAGCTCGAAATATCTTCTCTACGCGTAGACGGCATGATCGCCTCTCTTCAGCGCATCCTAAATGTTGAAGGCTATCCGGTCTTGTCGGTAGATTCGTCGCAAACCATTCGCCTAAACCTGCAACTTCTAAAGGAACAATTCGAGCTTGGGGACGAATATGGCCGTTAGCCGCCAGCGAAGACGAGAAACGATCGACGCGCTTCGCGCGGGTACAGTCCCCAGACGCGGACTGGATTTGCTCGCAGTCGGCATGGACCGTTTTACATTAGCCGTCGACGGCGAACTCGAATCGGTACGCGCGGGTTCCGGCGTTCTGAAGGCGATCCGTGGCGAATATGGTAGCGGCAAGACCTTTTTTGGACGCTGGCTTCAAGAACGTGCGAAACGCAACGGATTCGCGGTCGCCGAGGTCCAGATAAGCGAGACTGAGACGCCCCTTCATCGCCTCGAAACCGTTTATCGCCGTCTGATGGAGAGACTTTCCACCGCAGATCAAGAACAAGGGGCGTTCCGCTCTATTGTCGATGCGTGGTTCTTTTCTTTAGAAGAAGACCTCTTACAGGCAAACGGCGGTCAGCAACTGAATGAAACTGACCTGTTGGATCGGACTAATGAACTGATGGAAAAGCGCCTCGCTTCCATCACAAAGATGGCGCCCGCCTTTGCCGCCACTCTCCGCGCGTACCGTTCGGCGCTGGCTGAAGGACAAATTGAGGAAGCGGAAGCGCTTCTGTCATGGCTCGCAGGTCAACCTAACGTCTCAGCAACAGCCAAACGCAGAGCCGGCATCAAGGGGAATGTCGACCATTTTGGAGCCCTTAGCTTTCTACAGGGCTTACTCGTTCTGCTTCGTGACGCTGGGTATGCCGGTCTGATTGTAGTACTGGATGAGGTTGAAACACTTCAGCGAGTGCGGGGCGACGTTCGGGAAAAAGGTTTGAATGCGCTTCGGCAGCTTATAGACGAGGTGTACGGAGGACGCTTTCCGGGGCTGTATTTGCTTGTAACTGGAACTCCGGCTTTCTTTGACGGCCCTCAAGGCATTCAACGACTTCCCCCGCTTGCACAACGACTCCACGTAGAATTTGGCCCAGAAGATCGTTTCGATAATCCGCGAGCAGTCCAGATTCGCTTGCGCAATTTAAATATCGACGGATTGACGGAAGTTGGCAGAAAAGTGCGCGACCTGGTCGCTGAGGGATCACATGCGGAGGACCGCATTCGTACGTTAGCCGATGATGCCTTTCTTAAGAAATTGGCTGTCGCAATGGTCGGAAAGCTAGGGGGGAAAGTTGGCATCGCGCCGCGACTCTACCTCAAGAGGCTCGTTGGGGACATCTTAGATCGTATCGAGCAGTTTCCCGATTTCGATCCTCAAAAGCACTTTGAGCTTACGGTAGCTGGCGCAGAGCTCAGCTTTGAAGAAAGGTCCGCCGCCTCCGTTGACGAGATCCATCTGGAGTTGTGATGGGATTCGACCGCCTACATCCGAGCATTCAACATCATATTGTCAATAGTCTGGGCTGGCGACAGTTGCGTCCACTCCAGGTAGATGCTGTCGATCCGATTCTAGATGGTGTGAATTGCCTTCTGATTGCGCCGACGGCCGGTGGAAAGACTGAAGCGGCCGTTCTTCCCGTTCTATCGCGAATGCTAGACGAAGGGTGGGATGGACTCAGTGTTCTTTATGTTTGTCCACTGCGGGCATTGCTGAATAATCTGGAAGCTCGTTTATCTTTCTATTGCACCCTTGTTGGGCGGACCTGTGGTCTTTGGCATGGCGACGTAGGACAAGCATCACGCTCCGCAATCCTCCGCAATCCTCCTGACATTCTCCTTACTACCCCGGAGAGCCTGGAGGCTATGCTCATCTCACATCGTACCGACCGACGGTTCTTCTTCGGATCATTGCGGAGTGTGATCATCGACGAGGTTCACTCCTTCGCCGGCGATGATCGAGGTTGGCATCTTCTCACGCTGTTGGAGCGAATTTCCGACCTCGCTGGTTGTCAACCGCAGAGGATTGGTTTGTCGGCAACAATTGGGAATCCCAAGGATATCTTGGCCTGGATGACTCGCAATCGTTCCCACGACTGCGTAATTTCTCCGCACGCCGACGGCCCAACCAAGACGACGGAAGTCCAACTGGATTATGTTGGCAGCGTTGAAAATGCGGCGCTTGTTATCTCAAGACTGAACCGGGGTGAAAAGCGGTTGGTGTTCTGTGACAGTCGCGCCCAAGCTGAAAAAGTGGCCTCTTTGCTGCGTGCAACTGGCACTGTCACCTTTGTCAATCACAGTTCGTTGAGTGTTGACGAACGGCGCCAAACGGAGCGAGCTTTTCGAGAATCAAAAGATTGTGTAATCGTAGCGACCAGCACACTAGAACTGGGGATTGATGTTGGAGATCTGGACCGCGTACTGCAAATTGACGCACCTGCAACTGTTGCATCGTTCCTCCAACGTCTCGGACGAACGGGTCGGCGAGCGAATTCGCATCGCAACTGTCTCTTTCTCGCTACGCACAGCGAATCTCTAATCCGAGCTGCCGCCCTACTCCGGCTATGGAAAGAAGGCTTCGTCGAGGAACTTTTGCCCCCACCGGCTCCATACACAGTGATTGCTCAGCAGATCATGGCTATCATTCGTCAAGACGGAGGAGCCTCGCGAAACTTCGACGACTCAACTGTCTTGCGGGCCACCGGCGAGCCAACGGAAATCACACGCCAACTAATCACTCACATGCTTGAATCGGATCTTCTTTTCGAGGACTCTGGAATCTTGGGCCTAGGGCCAGCGGCCGAGCGGTTGTATGGTGCCAAGCATTTCATGGCGTTGGCGTCGGTATTCGATACCCCTTTGCTCTGTCAGGTCATCTGCGGCGCCGACAATCTCGGTTCTGTTCATCCCTTGTCCTTCGCAAAATTCGGACAACAACCAATCATAATCTCCCTCGGAGGAAGGGCCTGGGAAGTGACCCACCTGGACCGAAAACGATCTATTGCCCACGTTGTTCCGATTGATGCGCTGGGAAAATCGCGGTGGTTGGGGGAGAGTGTACCCCTTAGCTACCGTGTATGCCGTGCTGTTCGTGACATTCTTACAGGAGAAGAGATTGATCCGATGTGGTCTAGAAGGGCTGTCTCCGAAATCACGACTGCCCGGAGCGAAATCATAGTTGCAAGGGCACAGGCTACCGTGGTCAGCTCGGAACCGGGAACAGGTCAAACCAAATGGTGGACGTTCGGCGGGCTCAAGGCGAACGCGGCGCTTGCCGAAATGATTACACGCGAAGGGGGATCTGTCTCTGCGTTCGACAATTACTTTGTGGAATTCCAAGGCTCTTCGCCCGTCCACACCGTAAAGACTCTCCTGGAGGCGATTATCCCATCCCAAGCCGAACAACTGCCTACCGCCGCAACCCCTTCAATCAAAGTCAAATTCTGGGAATGTCTTTCTGCCAATCATCAGAAGGACTTCATCAAGGCACGATATGTAGACATTCCGCAGGCTTCGGCAATACTATCTGAGCCACGATTCTACTCGGGCAACAGGTAGTCATGCGTACCTTGGCGACAGCTTGTTCTTTGTATGCGTTCGAGGAACGCATCTTCGCATGCCGACCTGCGAGCGATCTTTCGGCTGTGACGACTTGATCGCGTCCTCTAGCGATCGACCGCTAGACCTCTGTCATAGAAATCCTGAGCTTCAGCCAAGCGGCCCCTACCTTTGGCGATCTGGAAAAGGCTTCCGTAACAGGTTTGAAGGAAATACTTGTCAGCTACTACCTTCATCTCGATGATCGCCAGGGCTGCCCTCGCACGTTTGTCAGCCAACTCCAATTGGTTTAGGTGAAAATGAAGCATCGCTCGGCTCAACAAGGTTCCTGCGTACTCAGGATGTTCCTGAGATCCGCACCTTTCAAAGAGTTCCAAAGCTGTGTCGTAGTCCTCTTCGGCTCGAGCGTATTCTCCCATGGTTTTCAATGTCACTCCACGGCTGGATTGAAGGTTGGCACGCAAGAAATCATGTGTACCCATCTCGTCGCCACGCAATAAGGAGAGTCCGTCTTCATAGGTGGCAACTGCCTCAATCAGTCGTCCGGTTTTCCGCAAAAGGCGCCCCATGTGCATGAGCACGTGGGCTCTCGCGTTGATTCCTACCCGGCTCTTGTTTGCTATGCGTAGCGCAGCCTTGAAAGCAATTTCAGATTCAAGGAACCGACCTAGTACAAGATAGTTGAGCCCCAAGAGATCGAAGCGCAGGACATTGTCAGCAGGCTTCAGCTTGCGCTTGTCCAACAAAGACGAGAGATCTTTCAGGGTCTCCAACGATTGCTTGTGCCTACCAGCGAAATGTTCGAACTGCGCAGCCTGAAGAGCGCCAGCGATCATCGAAGATACGGAGACGCTGGTGAAAGAGTCGCGAGCAATGTCGCTTGCTGCCGACAGCATTATCTTTGCCCGATCGAACTCCCCGGACCGGTGGTAATACTCGATCAGGGCCTTGATCATGGGCAACATGCTTGCCGTACCCGGAACCCTCTTCTCCCTCTGCTCATAGGCGCGAAGAAGCATTGTCTCCGCTTCAGCGTTGTTTGTTGCCATCATCACGCGACCGAGTATAAGCATTGCTTCCTCGGTCTCCGAACCAAGTAGATCTCCCGTTCCTGTGAGCAGGTCATTCAGGAGTTGCTCGACCTCGGCATAACGGCTCTGCTCTTCCAAATAAACCGCAGATGCAATGATCGCCTGTGCCGAAGGAGTTGAGCCTGGAGGAGGGAAGTGGCTGACTGGAACTGCCTTCTCCGATTCCTGCACCGGCATATCGGCGGATTGACGAATTGAAGACCCTCCAGCTTTGGCTTCCTTGCGATACTTCATCGCCATTTCACACATCATCGGCCATGACACTAGAGTCCCTGGACCCGATAAGCTCACGGACTGTTGACTGTAAAGGGACTGAAGAATAGCTGGTGTGCAACCATGACCGATCGCGCGTGCCGTCCATTCAAGGGTATGTTGTGTTCGGAGTGGATGGTATGGGTTGTCGCACCGCAGTCGCTTCGGGATATCCTTCTCGAACTTGGCAACAAAAGGTTCGAACGATGTATCCACGTCAACGAGGGCAGGTGTCGGGTTCTCACGTATAAACAGCGTTACGTAAGTCGAGATCTCTTTGGGATCGGGATCACGCATGAACACGTAAGCTGGCAACATCTCCAGAGCTAGCAGATCGCTTTCCCAGACGAGTTCGAAAATGGACTCGGCGATGCTGCCGGCGAAGTTGTCCGGGCTGCCATACACAATCTTTAGCCGTTTTATGCCGTACTTGAAGCATTCGCTGATTCGACGCCTAGCAATTCGCTTAGCCTCTGCTCGCTCCGTGTAATGTAGATCCAGAAAAAATTCGCTGTTGACAGGAACGAATCGCTGATCGGCCATAGTGACGTTATGTCCTCGCCTTCTCAGTACGCCAGCCTGGAGGCAACTCGAATGCCGGATTTAGTTTGAGCGCTTTCGTCATGTGAGCGCTGGCCCTATGTGCGTCTTGGTTCATGCGGTGAGCAGAAGCAATGTTGTAGTGGCACTCCGCGTAGTCGGGATGTCGGTTCAAACAATCATTGAAGTAGCCAATCGCTTCCACGGCCATTTTTTGTATATCGGCCTTGCTGGAGAGGCCGGTGTTATGGAGCTTCACACAGCGGTCTAATGCCAGGTTTCCCAGATTGTAGAGTATCGAGGGGAACGCCGGATCAACCTCGTGACCTCTCTTTAAAGCGAGCCACGCCTTATCAGTGTGACCAGTGGCCTCGTACTCGTTGCCAAGAGAGTTCCAGCTCATCGGGTTGTCTGGATTTAGAGCCACGAGCTCTTCGAAGAGGTCACAGGCTTCGGCATGCTTTCCGGCTTGGGCCAGACCCCGAGCTGTCGCATGCAGCTCTTCCTCTTCCGGAGTTGCATTGATAACCAGCCTGTATGGTTCTTGTGTACTGTGAGGCATTCCTTGGCAGCACGCCATCTTGTGCTTTCCGCTTCCGCACGGACACGAATGTTTTTTGTGCTCTCCCATTCAGCTACTTTACACACCTTAGAAAGATCGTTCACCGTATGTCCTGAACTTCAAGAGACGGAGGCAGGCATACTCTCCAGAATGGATTCGAGCCGCTCACAAGCAGTGTGCACCACATCATCGGCGTTTGGAATGTGTACGAATAGTGCAGAAGATTACAAGCAGCTCAGTATCGGAGTTTTCGCTTCGAGCAACGCCGGAAAAGATAGACCTCTCACCCATAGTTCCGATCCTACCTTGCTCAACGTAACACGTCGCTCTGGGGTATATTTCCACTGTATAGTCCCCTGAAATTTGCGCGGTTTTAGAGTATTTTTGAAAATATCCTTACACCTATGCCGGGAGTTAAAGAGCCTATCCAAACACCTCGTACTTAGCTGCAACGCTCAAGGAGAAAACGAATGATCCACCCCGGACTGGAAGCGCTGAAGGGCCATTGGGACAAAGAAGAGTATGCCGCAGGGTATCGGGCGCGCCTTACTGCCATCCCCGACTTTGAAGGGGCACATCTCTGCTGGCGCGTTGGTTGGGAAGATGCCGATACAGAAATGTTGGAGCTGGCCCGTCACAACCAGGCCATCGCAGAGGGCAGGGAAGACGGCTACTCCGATACGTGGGGTCTGCTCTTCGACGCCGGCGGCGATGCACGGGTGAACGGCATCCCCTTCGCTCAAGAGAGAACGGCCCCTTGGAAAGAAGGCCGGATCGAAACAGACATCAACCTCGGAGTGCATGGACTGGAGGAGCAGTGAAGCCGGGCGTACAGAGGGCACTCTATTGTCGGTGCGGGAATGAGAAGATCCTCGCCCTGGGCCTCTGTGGGACCTGCTACACGCTTAAGCGACAGGATGAGGAATACTTCGGCGGACTGCGCGAAGCGGTTTTAGAGCGTGATGGCTATTGTTGCCGCGTATGCGGAGCCTCGGGACGCCGCAAGCGGTCGATTGTCGTTCATCATCGTGTACCGGGTAAGTCGCTGCTCCACCTGATGATCTCGCTGTGCCTGCGTTGCCATGCGAAGGTTGGGCGCACCAAGTGCGTGCTCTCAGAGATGCCGCCCCTCTTGCTGCAGCTTTGGCGGGAACAGCATCCTGACGGCCACGAACAGGTCATGATCGACTTCACGGTTTGGGAAAAACCTGCTGAGCCTGTGGCGCTCTTTCCTGAAGAAAAACAGGCTTGAGGAACAAGGTCGTTCGGGCGGTGTGTGGCTGCTGGCTCCAGTGACTATCACTCCGGAATCATTCTGATCGTCCACAGCCACGTTCGGCACAAAGCGTGTTCCGTCCCGTTAGAAATGTCAGGGAAGACTGCTCTTTAGAAATGTCATTCTAAACACGTAGCCGTCGCCGTGCGGTGGGAATGTGGTAATAC
>NZ_JACCCV010000002.1 GCF_013410115.1 Tunturiibacter gelidiferens | reverse complement strand
TCGGTACCTGCGGCTGGGATGCTGCCTGCGGCGGGGGTGTAGGCGAACGAGCCGGCAACGGAGGCGGTTGCGTTGAGTTGGATGGCGGAGAGTGCTGTTCCGTAGGTGATGCTGGCTGGGTTGGCCCAGGTGATGACTGGTGAAGCCTGGGTGACGACGATCTGGACGGTCTTGGTGGCGGTGGTGTAGTTGGTGGTGTCGGTGGGGGTGAAGGTGACCGAGAGGGTGTCAGTTCCTGCTGCTGGGATGTTGCCTGCGGCGGGGGTGTAGGCGAACGAACCTGGGACGGAGGCGGTTGCGTTGAGTTGGGTGGCGGAGAGTGCGGTGCCGTAGGTGATGCTGGCTGGGTTTGCCCAGGTGATGACTGGGACTGCCTGGGTGACGACGATCTGAACGGTCTTGGTGGCGGTGGAGTAGTTGGTGGTGTCGGTGGGGGTGAAGGTGACCGAGAGGGTATCGGTGCCAGCCGCGGGGATGTTGCCGATGGCGGGGGTGTAGGTGAACGAGCCGGGGACGGAGGCGGTTGCGTCGAGCTGGGTTGCGGAGAGTGCCGTTCCGTAGGTGATGCTGGCTGGGTTGGCCCAGGTGATGACAGGTGAAGCCTGGGTGACGACGATCTGGACGGTCTTGGTGGCGGTGGTGTAGTTGGTGGTGTCGGTGGGGGTGAAGGTGACCGAGAGGGTGTCAGTGCCAGCGGCAGGGACGTTGCCG
This sequence comes from Tunturiibacter gelidiferens, assembly GCF_013410115.1. Classification (GTDB taxonomy): domain Bacteria; phylum Acidobacteriota; class Terriglobia; order Terriglobales; family Acidobacteriaceae; genus Edaphobacter; species Edaphobacter gelidiferens. The sequence continues at coordinate 2,256,501 of NZ_JACCCV010000002.1, read as the reverse complement.
ATGGCCGGGGTGTAAGCGAACGATCCGGCGACGGAGGCGGTTGCGTTGAGTTGAGTTGCGGAGAGCGCGGTGCCGTAGGTGATGGCTGCTGGGTTCGCCCAGGTGATGACGGGCGTTGCCTGGTTGACTATGATCTGTACGGTCTTGGTGGCCGTGGTGTAGTTGGCGGCGTCGGTTGGTGTGAAGGTGACCGAAAGTGTATTCGTTCCGACGGTCGGGATATTGCCTGCAGCTGGGGTGTAAGCGAACGAGCCGGCGACGGAGGCGGTTGCGTTGAGTTGGGTTGCGGAGAGTGCAGTTCCGTAGGTGATCGCGGCGGGGTTTGCCCAGGTGATGACGGGGGAGGCCTTATTGACGACAAGCTGTACAGTGGCTGTTGCTGTGGTGTAGTCGGTGGCGTCGCTGGGGGTGAAGGTGACGGAAAGGGTATCGGTGCCAGCGGCGGGAATGCTGCCTGCGGCCGGTGAATATGCGAACGAACCGGCGACGGAGGCAGAGGCGTTGAGTTGAGTTGCCGAGAGGGCGGTTCCGTAGGTGATGGCCGCAGGGTTTGCCCAGGTAATGACTGGCGTTGCCTTGTTGACGACGAGCTGTACGGTTGCGGTTGCTGTGGTGTAGTCGGTGGCGTCGGTTGGTTTGAAGGTTACCGACAAGGTGTCCGTGCCAGCGCCCGGAGTAGCGCCGGATGCCGGAGAGTAGATGAATGTGCCGGCGACCGAGGCGGTGGCGTTGAGTTGGGTGGCGGAGAGTGCGGTTCCGTACGTGATGGCTGCTGGGTTCGCCCAGGTGATGACTGGGACTGCCTGGGTGACGACGATTTGGACGGTCTTGGTTGCGGAGGTGTAGTTGGTGGTGTCGGTGGGGGTGAAGGTGACGGAGAGGGTGTCGGTACCGGCTGCGGGGATATTGCCGATGGCGGGGGTGTAGGTGAAGGTACCGGCGACCGAGGCGGTGGCGTTGAGTTGGGTTGCGGAGAGTGCGGTGCCGTAGGTGATGGCTGCGGGATTGGCCCAGGTGATGACCGGGGTAGCCTGGTTGACAACGATCTGAACGGTCTTGGTGGCTGTGGTGTAGTCGGTGGCGTCGGTCGGGGTGAAGGTGACCGAGAGGGTGTCGGTTCCTGCTGCTGGGATGTTGCCCACGGCGGGGGTGTAGGTGAAGGTACCTGCGACGGAGGCAGTTGCGTTAAGTTGGGTCGCGGAGAGGGCGGTTCCGTAGGTGATGGCTGCGGGATTGGCCCAGGTGATGACTGGGGTGGCTTGATTGACAACGATCTGAACGGTCTTGGTTGCGGTGGTGTAGTCGGTGGCGTCGGTTGGGGTGAAGGTGACCGAGAGGGTGTCGGTTCCTGCTGCTGGGATGTTGCCCACGGCAGGAGTGTAGACGAACGAACCTGCGACAGAAGCAGTTGCGTTAAGTTGGGTGTTCGAGAGGGCGGTTCCGTAGGTGATGGCCGCGGGATTGGCCCAGGTGATGACGGGCGTTGCCTTGTTGACGATGAGCTGTACGGTTGCTGTTGCCGTGGTGTAGTCGGTGGAGTCGGTTGGTTTGAAGGTGACCGACAAAGTGTCCGTGCCAGCGCCCGGAATAGTGCCGGAGGCGGGAGTGTAGGTGAAGGTTCCAGCTACGGAGGCGGTTGCGTTGAGTTGGGTTGCAGAGAGGGCGGTTCCGTATGTGATGGCTGCTGGTGTTGCCCAGGTGATGACCGGCGTCGCTTGATTGACAACGATCTGCACGGTCTTGGTGGCGGTGGAGTAGTCGGTGGTGTCGGTGGGGGTGAAGGTGACCGACAACGTGTCAGTACCAGCGCCGGGAACGGAGCCCGCGGCTGGTGTGTAGGTGAAGGTACCAGCTACGGAGGCGGTTGCGTTGAGTTGGATTGCGGAGAGTGCCGTGCCGTAGGTGATGGCCGCGGGATTGGCCCAGGTGATGACTGGGGCTGCCTGGTTGACGACCAGTTGAACCGTTTTGGTTGCGGTAGTGTAGTTGACGGTGTCGGTCGGAGTGAAGGTAGCTGTCAGGCTGACCGTGCCGGCACCAGGAACGTTTCCGATGGCGGGGGAGTAAGTGAAGGAGCCGGGTACGGAGGCGGTTGCGTTGAGCTGGGTTGCGGAGAGCGCTGTTCCGTAGGTGATGGCGGCGGGATTGGCCCAGGTGATAACGGGTGTGGCTTGGTTGACGGTTATTTGTACGGTCTTGGTGACGGAAGAGTAGTCGGTGGAGTCCGTTGGCTTGAAGGTGACCGAAAGAGTATCGACGCCCGCGGCTGGAATGCTGCCTAGCGCCGGGGTGTAGGTAAAGCTGCCGGGTACGGAGGCAGTGGCGTTGAGTTGTGTATTAGTGAGCGCCGTTCCGTAGGTGATATTTGCTGGAGTGGTCCAGGTTACGGTGGGGGAAGCCTGGGTGATGGTGAGCGTTCCGGTGGCGAAGGTCAGACTGTAGTTTGAGGACGTGAGAGAGCCGATGGCGGCGGTGATGGTGTAGGTGTTTGCGGTTGTGGGGGCCGCTGGGATCGTGGTCAACGAAGGATTGCCGCTGTATGCGGTGGACGCGGTATCGCCGTTGACGTAGCCCGTGACCGTATAGGTATAGGGAGGGACTGGCGTTCCGTAGACGGCGGTCTCGTTGTTGGCCGTGAAGAGGAGGGCTTGTTTGTTGACAACGAGGTTTACTGTTCCCGTGGCTGATCCGTAGGCCGGATTGGTTGGGGTGAACTGAACGCTGAGTTTATTGGTGCCTACAGGCAGGACCGTTCCTGCAGGAGGGGTATATACGTACGAACCTGGAATTACCGTTGGGGTGGCCGCCGTGTTGAGGGCCATTGCGACGATGACGACGTTGCGATTGTTAGGCAGGGTGATGCTTTGCACGGTCTTCGTGTTGTCGAGAGGGATGGTATAGCCGTAGAGATAAGTGGTGCCGAGGGTCTGGCCGCCGCTGCTGGTATTTCGGAAGGCCGTCGTGGAGACGATGCTCTCGCCGGGGTAGGGAGTGAAGGGAGAGGTCTGTGTCCAGCTGTCGAGACTCACTGCGGCGAACACGGTGGTTCCATCGGTGTAGGTGATGGTGAAGCGTTGGGAGGTCTGTCCGACGATTGTGGCCGCGCCGATCATCGTCAGGCCGGAGAAGGCTCCCTGGGGCAGGGCGATGACGGTGCTGGTGACGGCGTCTGGAAGGTTCGCTGGCCCAAGAGAGTAAGTCTGGCCATTCCAGGTGATAGAGGTGCCAACCGAATTGGAGGAGTACGCGTTTCCGATGTTGTCAAAGCCGCCGGTTGAGAAGAGGGATCCATTCGATTGAAAGGCGTTGACGCGGTAATAAGAGGAAAGTGAAACAGAAGTCGTGTTCGGAGTGATCTCGGCTACAGCGTTGAGCTGGGTGGCGCTGAGCGGCGTGCCATAGGTGATTGAGGCAGGCGTAGGCCAGACGATTACGGTCGAGCTTGCTGGATTGACGAGCAGTGGTACGGATGCCGTGGCGCCGGTGTAGTTGGTCGTGTTGGTAGGTGTGAAGGTAGCGGAGAGTGTGTTTTCTCCAGTAGGCAGGACAGTGCCTGACGTGGGCGAATAGACCAGTGCGCCTGGGATGGGAGGCGAGACCAGGTCCATGGCGAGTATCGAGACATCTCCTGGTCCCTGCCATGCGGGAAGCGTGACACTCTGAACAATTTTTGAGCTGTTGAGCGGAATCGAATAGCCGTAGACGCAGGTCAAGTGACTATCTTCGCCACCACCGGAGGTGTTGCGGTAAGGGACGCAAGTGACTTCTGTCTCGCCGGGGTAGTTCATCGGATAGACCCAGTCACTCAGGCTTTGCGTATAGGTGCTGGTGGTTCCGTCGGTATAAGTGATGATGAATGGGTTCGCCGCGGTAGAGTTGTTGACCATCGCGCCAAGCATATTAAGGCTGGCGTAGTATCCAGCCGGAAGAGCGATGGTCACCGTCGTTCCTGTGCTGCTCAGACCGCCGACTGCATCGAGTGCGTTGGCGGGTCCCAATTGATAAGTTATGTTGTTCCAGGTGACGGAGGTTCCAAGCAAATTCGACGAGTAGGCATTGCCGCCTTGATCAAAGCCACCGCTAAAGCTCGTGCCGTTGGAGTAGATACCGTTGAGGTTGTAGTACGAGGTCAGTGGTACCGGAGCGTAGACAGCGACCGTCGCGTCAAGTTGTATATTGCTCAGCGGAGTCGGATAGGTGATCGGCGCGGGCGAAGGCCAGCTGATCTGCGGGTTCGCGGGGTTTACCACAAGGGTCACGCTGGCGGTCGCCGAGGAGTAGCTCGAGCTGTTGGCGACACTCGGGGTGAAGGTGGCGCTCAACGTGTAGGTGCCTACGGGGAGCAGGGTGTAAGCAGCCACACTGTAGGAAAATGTTCCGGCGACGGTTGTTGTGGCGTTGAGTTGGGTCGAGGACACCAGGATGCCGTAGTTGATGGGAGCCGGCGTGGCCCAGGTGATGACCGGCGTGGTCTTTGCGACGGGGTAGTTGATGGGTGAGGATGTGCTGGCTAGAAAGTTTGCATCAGTGGGGCTGCCGAGGTTGAAGCTCGCGGTAAGGCTATCCGTGCCGACAGGCAGCGACGTCACATTCAGTGTCGCGATTCCGCTGGAGAGCTTGCTTGTACCCAGAACAGTGGCGCCGTTGAGGAAGGTGATCAGTTCGTTGTTAGTGGTGTAGCCGCCTAAGGCATAGGGGCTGAGGGTGGCAGAGAGTACGACCTGCTGGCTGTAAGTGCTGGATGAAGGATTCGCACTCAGCAGCGTAGCTGTGGTGATTGGCGTACCAGTGAGAGACAAGAGGTTGGAGGTGCTTTTGGCGAAGTAGGTTTCTCCGGGGTAGACCGCGTCGACCTTGTGCGCGATCGCAGCGCCGGCGGGGACGTTAGGAGTGTTTAGAGTGGCGGTTGCGGTCTGGGTGATCTGGTCCAGCAGGACTGCCACGTTGTTGTTGCTCTGCACTGGAGTTGCAATATCTGGAAATCCGTCGCCGTTGAAATCCCCGACGAGCGTTGAAGATCCGGTTGCACCTACGGTGTAATTTACTGCGGCCTGAAACGTTCCGTCACCGTTTCCAAGCAGGACGCTTTGTGTCGTGTTGTTTTGATTCACGACTGTCAGGTCGGCTTTGCCATCTCCGTTGAAGTCGCCCAGTGCAATTGCAATCGGTACTGCGCCGACGGGGTTTGCACCGACGACGCGTGGCTGAAAGGTTCCATTGCCGTTACCGATGAGTATCCCGACGGTGTCGTCGTTGGAGCTAGGGACGGCGATATCGATGATGCCGTCGCCGTTGAAGTCTCCTGCAACGAGCCCGGTTGGGTATCTGCCGACGTCGATCGGAGAACCGCTGGCCTGGCTGAAGTTTCCTGTGCCGTCACCCAGAAGAATGGAGACCGAGACGGTCGCGAAGTTGGTGACGGCGATATCGGCTTTGCCGTCTCCGTTGAAGTCACTCACGATGAGATTGAGAGGACCGGCTCCGACGGTAAATGGCGAGAAGGGAGCAGCGGTGAATGTGCCGTTGCCATTATTCAAAAGAACGGTGACGGTGTTGCTGGCCTGGTTGGTAATAGCGAGGTCGGCGTTGCCGTCGTTATTGAAGTCGCCAACGGCGACGGCGCTTGGCGTGATTCCCGTGAGGTAAATCACCTGGTTCTGAAACGTGCCATTCCCCCTACCAAAGAAGATGCTTACCGAGTTGCCTACGGCATTGGTTACGGCAAGATCCAGGATTCCATCGTTGTTGAAGTCGCCGACTGCAACAACGATGGGTGTGAGGCCGGCGGTGAGCGTGGTTCCTGTGGTGAAGGTTCCGGTTCCTGTGCCCAGCAGGATATTGACTTTGTTCGCAGCGGAGGCTACTGCGATATCCAGCTTTCCGTCGCCGTTAAAGTCCCCTAGGGCGGAGCCCCTGGGAGGAATACCCGTGCCGCTTGCAGAGGCGGCGGCATTAAACGTCTGCGCGGCGACAGCAGCTCCCAAAGGAGAGGTGCCGAAGACGTAGTTGCTGTTGGATGTGTCTACAAAGGAGAGGGCGGCTGTGGGTGATTGGGTGAACCCGCCGTTTCCCACGACCGTGGCTGCGAGTGTGTAGTTGCCTGCGGTGCCTGTGCTGGTGAGAGTTGTTCCTGTCGCGTACGTTCCGGTGACACTGAGGGTTTGTGACGGAGAGGAGCTGGAGGAATGGGAGTTCGTTCCATTGAAGACAGCTATGTACTTGTGAGTCCCGATACCAGGAATAAGGCGAAGTACCGCAGTTCCAGTCGCGGTTAACTGGGCTGTGCCTAGAATCGCGGAATTTACGCAGTGAGTCGCAGTTGCGTCACAAAAAGTGATCAATCCCGGGGAGACTGGTGTGCTCACGCCGGTCGTCACTGCGGCGGTGAGCGTGACCATGGTTCCACTGGTAACGGTGGCTGAAGAGAGCGTCAGACTTGTCGTTGTTGCAGCGCCCAAAGCGAAGCTCTCAGGCACGGACACAGTTGCCAGGAGGAGGCCCAGGACGGCCAGCAAGATGCCTGAGAAAGAACGGCTGCCAGACTTTAGATATCCTGAACGGCTTTTGCATTTGGTGCGGTGTGACGACATGCTTATCTCCGTGACAACTAATGACGTGACAAGAAGCTTCCAGGCAGACGGGTGCGCCTTACGCAAAAGCTCCGGTGGATGGTGGCCACGTTCGACTCCTGCGCTGCTTTTCTGCTAGGGACTTCCTGAGGCGAGAACTATGCTGGTATTGCTAAAGCCTGAAGAGGCCCAAGAACTTTCGTGCCGTTCTTATCAGGCCTGCATGTTCGCCGATAGAGAATGGAATCGCATAAGAGAGTTATTGGCCTCCTTTGCTCCTCACTAGAATCACTTAGCTGCGGCTTCTCATCCATAGTCCAAAGGTGGCAGCAGAAATTTCGCAAAATGCAGGTATTTTTACCCAACCAGCAGAAATATTTTTACGGACTGACACAGAAGTGTCAGTAGCGGGCGGGTGGGATCAGTCCGGAGGGACTTGCGAATGCGGTGCGGCCCTGACCGATCAGGACTCCTTGAGTTACCCACGCGGCTGGCGCCGGAAGACCTCGACGGAGAACCGTGGAGAGGAGCGAGACTGCGCGGTCGCTTCTCTATTAAAAGCGTGAAGATCTGACTCTACCGATGAGGAGACGCGAGGAAGATAATAAAGCTCATCTCCCGGGGGCAGGTTGTCGGAGGTTTACGTGGTGCATGGCAACCAGGGTGCCGGTGCACTTTGGTTGTGAATGTGCCTGACAAATCCTGCAGCCTGATGTTGCGATCCCCGCATCGAAGAGAGGTCGCACGGTTCCCTCGTCAGCTCCGTCACGACAGAGAAAGAGGATCAAATGAACTCACCTTCCGCAGTAGAAAACTTTACTAAAGCGGCGGTCGTGGAGACCAGGCTCTCTGGCTACGACCTGCTACTCCATCCAGGACTAAACAAGGGGACAGCGTTTACAGAGGAGGAGCGAGATACCTTCGCGCTCCATGGATTGCTGCCGCCGCATCTGGGGACGTTGGAGGATCAGCTGGAACGTCGCATGAAGGCCTTTGACAATCAGACGAGCAGCTTTGAAAGATACAACTTCATGCGTGACTTGCAGGACTCGAATGAAACCCTGTTCTATGCCCTGATCACCCGGAACGTCGAGAAGTTTCTGCCGATTGTGTATACGCCGACGGTGGGCGAAGGCTGTCAACGCTTCAGTGAGACCTGGCTTAAGCCGCGCGGCCTCTTCATCAGTTATCCCAACAAGGACCGTATCAACCAGATGCTTGCCGACTCTCGTTATGACAAGGTGCGATGCATCGTCGTGAGTGACGGCGAACGGATTCTCGGTCTCGGCGATCAGGGAGCCGGAGGAATGGGGATACCGATCGGAAAGATGGCTCTGTATACAGCCCTGGCCGGAGTTCATCCGGAACACTGCCTGCCTGTGCTTCTCGATGTAGGAACGGACAATGAGGAACGTCTCAAGGATCCGATCTACATCGGTTGGCGCAACAAGCGGGTGCGAGGGCGGGAATATGACGACTTCGTCGAAGCGTTTGTCTCGGCGGTGAAGAGCCGGTGGCCGCATATTCTTCTGCAATGGGAAGACTTTGCCGGTTCGAACGCCAGCCGCCTACTCGAACGGTATCGCGACCAGCTTTGCACGTTTAATGACGATATTCAGGGAACAGCGGCGGTGGCAACTGCCACTGTTTTAGGGGCGGTTACGGCGACTGGCATACCGATGAAAGAACAGAGGATCGGCTTCCTCGGCTTTGGCTCCGCGGGAATTGGGATTGCCAATCTGCTTCTCGCCGCCATGAAAGAGAGCGGGTTGAGCGACGAGGAAGCTCATAAGCAGTTTTATGCGGTCGACCGCTACGGACTGATCCTCGAAGGACAGACAGGCCTTCGGCCTGACCAGGCGCGCTATGCGAAGAAGAAGTCCGATCTGAAGGAATGGACGCTTTCCAATCCGGAGCAGGTTTCGCTCGAGGATGTAGTCCGGAACGCGAAGCTGACGGTCCTGATCGGAGTCTCCAGCCAGGCGGGCGCATTTACTGAGAAGATTGTGCGCGAGATGGCTAAGCACACAGATCGCCCAGCTATCTTTCCTTTGTCGAACCCGACGTCCAAGAGCGAAGCTGCTCCTGCAGATCTTATGAAATGGACGAACGGGCGCGCCCTGATCGGCACGGGTAGTCCATTTCCTCCGGCTATGATCGATGGCAAGGCTGTGGAGTTCGCGCAGACGAACAACTCCTATATCTTCCCGGGTCTTGCCCTGGGGATTCTTACGTCAAGGGCGAAGAGGGTCTCGGATTCGATGATCATGGCTGCCGCAAAGGCTCTTGCGGCACTTTCTCCGACGCAGAAGAACAAAGAAGCATCTCTGCTGCCGCCTATCGCCGATTCTCGCCAGGTCGGGCTGAAGGTGGCGGAGGCCGTTGGGAAGCAGGCGGTCGCAGAAGGCCTCTCAGGGGTTTCCAATGAAAAGTCTTTTGAGAGGGAGCTCCGCGAATATGTCTGGGAGCCGGTCTACGTACCGTATGTTCGGTTGGGCGACTAATGCCGTCTGCCACCCCGCCAAGCGCTAGCGCTGGAAGGGGCGGGTGGTCTCAACTTCAATTGCAGAAGAAGTGAGGTGATCTATGGGTACGCAAGAGTTGTATGAGTTGAAGCAGATTCCCATCGGCGTCGGCGCTTCGGGAAAGAGGAAAGAAACAGACTCAATGGGCGAAGTCGAGGTTCCGGCAGACCACTACTGGGGCGCTCAAACGCAGCGTTCGCTGATTCACTTTGCGATCGGGGACGATCACATGCCGAAGCAGGTGTATCACGCTTACGGTTATGTGAAAAAGGCGGCCGCATTGGTGAATGCCGCTGCAGGACGCCTCGACCGGTGGCAGGCTGATGCAATTTCGGCCGTTGCGGACGAGATGATCGCCGGAAAATTGGATACTGAGTTCCCCCTTTTTGTTTGGCAGACCGGGTCAGGAACACAGTCGAACATGAACGTTAACGAAGTAATCTCAAACCGGGCGATTCAGTTGCTCGGCGGAGTGCTGGGGAGTAAGGCGCCGATACACCCGAATGATCATGTCAATATGGCGCAGTCGTCGAATGACACCTTTCCAACGGCGATGCATATCGCCAGCGCGCTGGAGGTGAAGAGGTATCTTTTACCTAGAGTGGAAGCTTTGACTTCGGCGATCGAGGACAAGGCAAAGCAGTGGCATGATGTCGTGAAGATTGGCCGTACGCATCTGGAAGATGCTGTGCCTCTTACGGTTGGCCAGGAGTGGTCGGGCTATGCGGTTCAACTTCGCGATGCGATGGCTTTGATCGACAGGTCTCTGGAGGGGATCTATCAACTGGCTGCGGGCGGTACCGCAGTCGGTACCGGGCTGAATGCTCCTCCACACTTTGGGGAGGATATCGCTGCGAAGATAGCGGAGCTGACGGGGATGCCCTTTATCACCGCGCCAAACAAGTTTGCCGCGCAAGGTTCGCTCGACGCGATGGTAAACGCGCATGCCGCGCTACGCTCTCTTGCTGTTGCTCTGATGAAGATTGCAAACGATATGCGGTGGCTGGCTTCCGGTCCGCGCTGTGGCCTCGGCGAACTGGTGCTGCCGGCGAATGAGCCTGGCTCTTCGATCATGCCCGGTAAGGTAAATCCGACGCAGTGCGAGGCAATGGTGATGATCTGCATTCAGGTTATCGGAGATGATTCGGCCGTAGCTTTTGCCGGCTCGCAGGGCAATTTTGAGTTGAATGCGATGCGGCCGATCATCATCAACAACTTTCTTCATTCGGCGCGGATTCTGGCCGATGGATGCGAGAAGTTTCGGATATTTTCAGTTGAGGGGACCATGCTGAATGAAAAGCGCATCGCCCAGTTTGTCCAGAATTCCCTGATGCTGGTGACCGCGCTCAGTCCCGTGATCGGCTACGACAAGGCTTCGAAGATTGCCCACAAGGCGCTCGATGAAGAGACGACGTTGAAGCAGGCGGCGCTGGCGACCGGATGGATCGACGAAAAAACCTTTGATCAGGTGATTGATCCGAAGAAGATGGTCTTTCCCAATGGCTGATGTAACGTAGTTTGTTTTGCGAACCGAGGCCTGTCCGAGGTAAAGTTCGATAAACATCAAAATTTCTGTGTTCGCCTGAATCTTTATAGATGTTGAATTCATCTATTAATACGGTCGTACATATTGCATCCAAACTAACGATCGGTAAAAGGAGAGATTCATGGCGACGCAGACTTATTCGAAGCTTTTTGAGCCGGTAAAGCTTGGTGCGATCGAACTGGGCCACAGGGTAGTAATGGCGCCGCTGACGAGGCTTCGTTCTGAAACACCAGGTGATATTCCCGGCGACCTGATGCTTGAGTACTATACGCAGCGCGCGTCAAACGGCGGGTTGATTATCTCGGAGGCCACGACGGTCTCGGTTACGGCCCGCGGATATCTCGGGGCTCCTGGAATTTATTCGGAGGCGCAAGTGGCAGGGTGGCGGCGCATTACAGACGCGGTCCATGCCAAGGGGGGAAAGATCGTTGTTCAACTCTGGCATGTGGGACGAACCAGCCACGTGGACTTGACCGGCGGGGCTATCCCCGTTGGACCGTCCGAGGGTGTTCCGTACGAAGGAGTGTCCTTCACCAAGAACGGGTGGGTTCCTGTCACACCGAACCGCGCCTTGAAGGTCGAGGAGATTCCGGCGTTGCTGGAGGATTATCGTAAAGCCGCTCTCAACGCGAAGGCTGCCGGGTTCGATGGAGTTGAACTCCACGGTGGCAACGGCTATCTGTTGGACCAGTTCCTGCAAAACGGCAGCAACCGGAGAACAGATGAATACGGCGGCTCCGCAGAAAATCGGGCGCGCTTGCTCTTTCAGGTGCTGGAGACGGTTCTCGCAGTATGGGATAAGAGCCAGGTCGGAATCAGGCTCTCACCCAGCACGCAGTTCAACGGCATGTCAGACTCTAATCCAGCTTTGATCTTCGATTACGTGGCGGAACAAGCAAACAAGTACTCCATCGCCTATCTTCACGTCATCGAGCCTCGCATCAACGGGAGTGCTGAGATCGGTGAGGGACTTCCGCCAGTGGCTGCGGGACAGTTTCGAAAGCACTTCAAAGGACAGATTCTGGCGGCGGGCGGTTTCGATGGAGACAGCGCGGAAGCGATTCTCGAAGAAGGCGATGCGGACCTGGTTGTGTTTGGCCGATTCTTCATCGCCAATCCAGATCTTCCCGAACGGCTGAAGCAGGGAGCGTCGCTGAATCCTTATGACCGGGACACATTTTACGGTGGGGATGCTCGTGGGTACATCGACTATCCGTTTTATGAAACGGCAGTGGCCTGAGCGGCACGTAGCTTCAAGACAGCCACCCGTTGAACAGGGACCAGCCTCACGATCGAGGCTGGCAACCCTAACGATTACGCAGCAGCTTTTGATCTTCAGCGTTGATCTTCGCGGCTAGTTTGGCGTGATCGGTTACAGTCTGATCGCCATACGCTTCGGCCCATTCCGCATAGGACTCACGCAATACACCGGATCGGCCGCAATAGCCAGCGATGATCGCCGGTTCGCTGGTTCGTGCATGAGCTCGGGCCAAAAGAGCCCCACATGCCCAGCAATAAAAATTGAAGGCATCTCCACTCATCCACTCGATGGGAACAGAAGCTTTCAGATTTTTCATTTGTCTGACGTAGTAAGGCCGCTTTTCAATCTCAGTCCATCCCAACATTACATCGCTCGCTGCCTGAAGCGTTCGTTGTCCGACGACAACGCGCTGACCCTCATGGATGAACTCTGCTTTTCTCGACGGAAGGTAGGCCGCATGCGCGGGTGATAAAGCTTCCTTGATTTGGAGAAAGAGCGGATCGTCATCGTTCTTGCCCATCAGTAACGCGAGATACGTCCTGGTGCCAACTGATCCCACTCCCACTACCCGGTGAGCGACATCCGCAACACTGTAACGAGAGAGCATGTGCCGGCGCTCACGGGAGAGCGTGAGGGAGTAATCCTCCAGTGCTGTGATGATCTTGTTTCTCAAAGCAGCGCTAACGTGGGTCAGGATAGGAGGATCTTCGCGGAAGTGCCACTGACCATTGGCATTCTTATCTGCAACTTTTGTAAGCAGAGTACGGTTGTCCGAGTGGAGTGCTTTGTCGGTAACTTTCCGCATGACTGCAAGCGCCTTTTGGGGAACTTTGCGCAGAATATTCGCCTTTCCCGGAGTTGCATGCAGGTACCAAATGTCCAGAGTTCCCATTGGCTCCAGTCTCTCCATATTCTCCTGATATCCTTCAACGGCCAGCATCACCGCTACTCGCCGCTCGTTCCTCGTCAGACCATTTTCGCGGCCAGCCACATTGACGCTGGCCGTCAGCCGCTTAAGGTCCCACTCCCAGGGGCCGATTACGGTTTCATCGAAGTCGTTGATATCGAAGACGAGTTCTCGTTGAGGCGTTCCATAAAATCCGAAGTTGCTCAGATGTGCATCGCCAGCAAGCACTACGTTGCAGCCGATGGTGGGAGTCGTGGACAGGTCATACGCCATTACGGCTGCTGCACCTCGCAGAAAGGCAAAGGGAGAGGCCGACATTCGTTGCATGCGAAGAGGGACCAGATTCTGCTGACGGTCAACGTTACTTTTAGCAAGGATCGAAAGGACGTCGCCGCGTTTGGCTGAGGGCTTCCATTGTCCATGTATTTCACGCGGAACGTGTTCTCGCATTTCGGTTCCTTGCTTGTGGAGAGCTTCGATCGTTGGCTGCGGCTTACGGAGGTTGACGCGCTCCGTCGTGACCTTTTTCTTTGCGTGGTGAACCGGCATATTGATTCCTGCTCCCAAGGTTTTTTTCAGAGAGGAATATATCGGAGTTCAAGCATAAGGGATTCGTTCACCTCACGCTCAGCTTTAACCTTCCAAGCGACGCATTACGGTGCGAAGTTTCCACTTGCGGTTTTGCTACCGAATAAACGAAAGTCCTAACCTGGATGAGGTGCTGATGAGATTCAGATAGCTTTGCGGTCCGTCCGTAGCGTACTGCTCTCGTTTGCAGGATATGGCGTCCTCTTCCCGGGACCCTTTCCGAAAGGGCCGGCCGCAGGGAACTGATGGGCCTTCGCTGTGCTGCGATACACTAAACAGGCGTCTGTCTCGTGCCTAATGACAATTTTCCTAATGCGAAATGTGTTTCTCGGAATTGCTGCGATCCCCTTCATCTACTACGCTCTCGCGATCTTCAGTTCGCTCCGTTTTTTTTTGGCTACACGAGCTAAAGGAGACAGGGCCGGCGCGTTTTTGCCGCCAGTCAGCAATCTGAAGCCGGTGCGGGGCCTTGATCCAGAGGCTTATGAGAATTTCGCCAGCTTTTGCCGACAAGACTATCCGAACTACGAAGTTTTGTTCTGTATCGGCGATACCAACGACCCTGCTTACCCTGTGCTACAGCGAATCGTCAGCGACTTCCCGGACTGTCAAATCCGCATTGTGATTGGGTCGGGCCGCATTGCGACCAACGACAAAGTTGCAAAGCTGGCACGACTCGTCGAGGAAGCCTCCCATGAATACCTTGTGATCAGCGACAGCGACGTGCGGGTTGCGCCGGACTATCTGCGCAAGGTCGTTGCGCCATTGGAGGATCTTAAGACAGGGGCGGTGACGTGCTTTTATGTCCCGATCAAAGAATCGACCTGGGTGCAGCGTCTGCAGGATATTGGGATGCTTTCCGACTTCTATCCCGGAATTCTTGTGGCAAAGCAATTGGATGGAGTGAAGTTTGCTCTCGGTCCGACGATTGCGACAACCCGCACGCGGCTTCAGGCCTTTGGCGGCTATGCCTCGATCGAGAACCGTCCAGCAGATGACCTGCTGGTGGGGCGATTGATCGCTGAGCAAGGCTACGAAGTGGAGCTTCTCCCTTACACCATCTCCACAGTCGCAGACTATCAGTCACTCAATGAACTGTTTCACAAGCGTTTGCGGTGGATCACGGTCATGCGTCACATGCGCCCTTGGGGACATCTTGGCCTGATCTTCACGCTGGGGCTGCCCTGGGCGATTTTGGCAGTGGCGCTGCTTCCTACGTTTCTGGTCGCCGCGATTTATCTGGGCGGATATCTCGTCGTCCGCGCTGTGTTGACCGTGCTGGTGGGGTCCTGGGGACTTAACCAGCCGGGTATCTGGAAAAAACTGGCGCTCATTCCGCTGTGGGACGGAATGGCCAGCTTGATCTGGTTGACGAGTTTCACGCGTAAGACGATTCGGTGGCGAGGACAGAATTACCTGATGCGTGATGGAGAACTTGTCCTGCCTCTTGAGGTGTGAGCTCAGAATGCGGAGTGGGCGCGTGCTTAGATGGCATTCTTTACCAGCAGCGGCTGTTTGCTCATTTCGCTTCCGATGCGCCGCTGGTTTTGCGTGCTCCGCCAATTGACTTGAGGCGCGAACAACGACGGGTCGATCCGATCGCGATAACGCAGTGCGATATTGATCAGCGAATCGACAAGCGAATCTGAGAGTGTGTGCGGCTGTAGCCCGAGATCGGCCAACTTGGAATGCTTCGCGTTGTAATAGTGCGATTCGGCTTCGACACGAGGGTCGGGAAGATGATCAATTTCCACCTTGAGACCCATCTGTCCGGCGACTGCCTGGACGGTCTCCGCCAGGTCGAGGACCGAGAACTGCTCGGTGAATTGGTTGAAGACACGGAATTCACCTGAGTTGGCGGGGTTCAGGCAAGCTAGCTCTACGCAGCGGACCGTATCGCGAAGGTCGAGAAATCCGCGTGTCTGGCCGCCTTTTCCGTATACCGTGAGTGGATAGCCAATCGCCGCCTGGGCGCAGAAGCGGTTCAGAACGGTTCCAAATACCTCGTCGTAATCAAAACGGTTGATCAAAGCCTCGTCCATCGATACTTCATCGGTGACGGTACCGTATACAACTCCCTGATTGAGGTCGGTCGCGCGCAGGCCCCAAGCCTTGCAGGTGAACATGATGTTGTGGCTGTCATGTACTTTTGAGAGGTGATAGAAGGAGCCGGGTTGTTTGGGGAAGGGGAGGGTATCTTTTCGGCCGTTGTGCTCGATGGTGAGGAATCCTTCTTCGATATCAATATTCGGCGTGCCGTATTCACCCATCGTGCCCAACTTGACGATATGACAGTCCGGTTGCAACTCACGGATGGCGAAGAGCAGGTTTAGAGTCCCAACCACATTATTTGTCTGGGTATAAACCGCGTGCTTGCGATCGATCATTGAGTAGGGCGCGGACCTCTGCTCCGCAAAGTGGACGACTGTGTCGGGCTGAAAGGTCTTGATGGTAGAGGAGAGGAAATCATAGTCCGCGACATCGCCAACGAAGAGTTCGATTGGGATGCCTGTCAATTGATACCAGACCGCTAATCTCTCAGACAAAGGACGGATCGGCGTTAGGGTCTGAGCTCCGAGCTCGAAGTCCCATTGCCGGCGGATAAAGTTGTCGACGATCGCAACGGAATGCCCCTTGTTTGCAAGATATAGGGCAGTTGCCCAACCACAATAACCATCACCACCGAGAACAGCAATCCGCATTTTTTCTCCTAATTTATGGGCTTCTACCAGTATACCGACGTAAGATTGAAAGCTTTGGTTTCAGAAACTTTGTATATTTCCGATCACAGCGACCATTGAGCAATGAAAACACAAGTCGAAGTGTGCCTATGGGGCGTTAGGAAGCACTGAAGACGAAACGGGATGATTGGTGATCAAAACCTTACCCCCGCTCTCTTCAAGTAAATTCAGTTGATCTTTGCCTACTAACGACTCTAGATGATCGACGCCTGTGTCTTTGGCGAAGATGTAGTACCTTTCGGGTCTTTGCCAGAGGTCCCGGAATTGGTTGTCGTCCAGAAAAACGCTAGGGGCATTTGGAGCGTAGGAACCGTAGACGAGATTATTGAATCTGCCATTGAGGAGCAAGGCAGTCCTATCCGTATAAAAGAACACGGACGAGAACCAATAGTAGTGATGGTCGACGATTAAATTTCCCTCGGGGGACTGCAGTAGCTTATTGACCAGAGGGCGGGAAGAGAGATAGGGGTCGAAATCGATCATCGCCAGGCGGGCAGCGTGAAAGAAGACCACCATCATTATGGCCACGGTCACGTATACTTTTTTGCCTGCGGTTTGGAGTGTGCCGATGGCTCCAATTAGAAATGAAGCCGCAGCCAAGGCAAGCGGTATCCTCAGGTAGGCAAATGACTTAAGAGTCAAATCCTCCATGTGTCCGAGCGACAGCGTGTACGCCTCCGGGTTGGAACTGAGAGCCTGTGAGATATCCCCAGGAGTAGGGACGTGGCGTACTGCAACCAGGATGGCGATCGCAGCCAGCGCCGCGATCGAGCAGATCACGGTCAGGAATCGCGTTCCATGCCGGACAATTCTCCCGTTAAAAGCGATGCCAGAACCGATCAGAAGCGCTAATGCCGGATAGCACGGCATAGAGTAGTACTCCTGCGTCGTGGAGAAGGTGAAAAACACGAGGACGAAGCCCGTCCAGCAGAGGGCGAGGAGTCTGGTTCTTCCCGCTCGATCAACGGGGCGGTATGAGAGCTTTAGCGCTGCGGGCAGGTATACGCTCCACGGGAAGAGCCAAACCAGGTTGAGCAGCCAGAAATAAAGGCGCGGCACCGTGTTGTAGTCACGCGGGGAACGAAGATTGAGGAATCGGAGGAGTTGCTCATTGATAAAGAAGAACCAGAAAAAGCCGTGATACTCTCCCGGAACACTCTTCATCGTGAAACTGAAATAGGGTGGATTCCGGAGCGTAGCAAGGATATGCCATGGTGCAGCAATCAACAGGATGATGGCCAGGCCACTGAGCGGCCGAAGTCGTTTCCACATCCGAGCGGAGAAGAGTTGACGGGTGCACAATAAATAGATGATGGCCGCAGCGGCCGGGAAGACAATTGCAATAAGGCTTTTCAGAAGCAAACCGACGCCCAGGCTTGCGGCAAGGATTGCTGCCCATGCTCGTGGATTCGGCTCCTCCTCATCGAGAACTCGAAGAAACGCCCACATGGCCAAGACGATGGTTAGAGTGAGCACTACATCCGGCACGAGGATGCGTGTGAAGAGAAAGAGTCCGATGCAGGTGGACATGCAAAGGCCAGCATAGAACCCTGCGCGGCGTCCGAAGGCCCAGACTCCGAATGCAGCAGTTGTGACGCAAAGAGCAATCGCAGAGAGTGCAATCGGAATACGTGCGGCCCAGTCATGGACGCCGAATACTTTATAAGCGACTGCGATCATCCAGTAGATGAGGGGAGGTTTTTCGAGATAGGCCACTCCATCCAGGCGCGCTGTGACCCAGTCGCCGGAGCTGATCATATTGTGAGCAATCTGCGCCTGCACTGCATCGACGTCGTCCATCAGTGATGGAGGAGAGAGAATGCAACCGAGATAAACGGCCGCTGCGAAAAGTACGACGAGCCAGAAAAGCTGGCTCCGATTTACAGCCCTGCTGCGATCACCTGTCTCTTGGAGGCCAGAGACGGTTTTGACTGGATTTTCCATCGTTTCATCCACATGAATAACATGATCAGCCCCCACAAGTGATAGCCGATGTTTATCCTTCTGTTCAAGTGTTGCTCGGTGTAGTTACGGATCGCTTCAAAGTTAAACAGCTCCGAGTGCTCCGATTCCGCCGATGCCAGCGTCTCCATTAACATCGCGCGGAGAGGTCCTCGAAACCATTCGTGTGCCGGAATATCGAAGCCTATCTTCGGACGCTGAAGGATGGGTGTGGGCAGCTTCGATCTCATCACTTCTTTGAGGAGATACTTCTGGTTTGTGCCACGGATCTTGAGGTCAACTGGCAAGGTAGCTGCAAACTCGACGATGCGGTGGTCTAGGAATGGAGGCCGAACCTCAACGGAATGTGCCATGCTCACGCGATCCGACTTAACCAGGATGTCGTCCGGAAGATAGTACTGCTGGTCGAACTCAAGGAATGGAGAGATCCCGTCCCCGGGAAGGCTGGCTCCCAAACGAGCGAGGACATCCCGAAGGGCACCGGGTAGCGGAACGCGCAGGAGGGTAGCCTTTTCTGCATCGGAGAAGGTCCCGTTCCAATACACATGGGCTCGCTCTGGCGGCATGAGACTACCTTGAAGGAGGCGTTTCAACTTGTATTCGATGCTGATTTTTTCCTTCGAGGCAGGCCAAAAACGTAAGGCGCGAAGAGCTAGATCGATTGCCGAGGGAGGGATATTTTTCAGCTGGCGGGCGATACGGTTTGCGCGATAAGTAAGGTAACCACTGAAGATCTCATCGGCTCCTTCTCCGCTGAAGGCCACCGTACATTGTGTCTTGCATAGTTTCGAAAGAAACCAGACTGGCAATGCCCCGGAATCCGCGCTGGGTTCATCGGAGTAGTAAGTAATGTCTTCGATGGCCCCCTCTAAGTCCTCCTCCGGGCACAGATCCAGCTGCTGGTGATCGGTTCCGTAATGCTCGACCACTTGGCGGATATATTGCGACTCGTCGAAGCTTTGGCCGTTGAATGTAATTGAAAAGGTCCGAAGTTGTGAGCTGGACGCCTGCGCGGCGTAGTGAAGGACGGTTGAGGAATCCACTCCTCCACTAAGCCACACACCAAGAGGAACGTCGGACATGAGATGCTCACGAACCGACTGATTCAAGAGGAAATCGAGCTCTGTTTTTGCGTCTTCGAACGAGATCGGTTTGGGGATGATCTCCGGGATGCGCCAGTATGCGTGTTTGTTCGTTCGGCCGTCCCGCCATTCGAGCCAGTGGCCGGGCGGGAGCTTCTCAATCCCATCGACCAGAGTCCATGGACACGGGACATAGTTCATGGACAGATAACAATCCAGTCCCTCAAGGCTTAGCTGGCGCTCGATTTCGGGATGGACGAGAATTCCCTTGAGCTCGGAAGCAAAGAAGATGTCCTCGCCCCGCTCGGCGATATAAAGCGGCTTGATCCCCAGGCGGTCGCGCGCGAGAACTAGACGCTGCTTGGAGTTGCTCCAGATGGCAACCGCGAACATGCCACGCAATCGCTCGAAACAATTGGTATCCCACTCGAGAAACGCCTGAAGAACAGTTTCCGTATCACAATGGGTTTGGAAGCGGCGGCCGAGGGATTCGAGTTCGCGGCGGACTTCGAGGTGATTATAAATTTCACCATTGAAGACGATTACTGAATCGCGGTCTTCGGAGAAGATAGGCTGATCGCCGGAAGCCAGGTCAACAATCTTGAGGCGGGTTGCACCGAGGGAGCAGGCTCTCGATCGAAACACTCCCTGCTGATCCGGGCCGCGATGAAAGAGGGTACTCGTGGCACTCTGTATGCGCTCTTGATCAGGGCGCCAGTCTTTCGTTGTGAATCCAACAATGCCGCACAAGTGTCTATGCCTCTTCCATGCACGCTGGTGTTGAAGTCCAGACATGCTGAACGGATTGACGTTTGGACCAGTGGCCGTATAGTTTGTGCCGAGAACCCATAACCACCATCATGCTACCATCACATTCTGCCAAGCCCATTCAACTAAAAGCACACACGTCCCACTTTGTGGATTAACGCAACTGCAGCGAAGCAGATGTGGCGTAGATCAAAAAAGAAGAGAAGCAAGAGCTTTCTAAGGGTGGAGCAGCGATCTGACCAGATATAACCTATAAAATAAAAGATGTCTGCCGAGCGGTGGCAGCGAACCACACCAATGACGCCACAAAAGCCTTTGCATCTTAAGACCTACTTACTGATCGCAGTAATGGTGATCGCCGGTCCACTGGGCAACGTTCTGCTAGGCAAGGGAATGAAGCATATCGGTGAACCAGTCATCTGGCCTCCCTTGCAACTGCTCCACACTGGGCTGAATATCTTTACATCCGCGTCGATCTGGTTGGGAATCACGTCGCTGATTACATTCTTCGTAGCCTACATGCTGGTGTTGTCGTGGGCCGATTATAGCTTCGTGCAGCCTGCATCCTCGCTGGCTTACGGCATGGTCGCGCTACTCGGGTATCTGATGTTGGGTGAAAGAGTCTCTCCGTTGAGATGGGCCGGCATCGCGGTTATTTGCCTGGGCGTTTTTGTGGTCGGCCGCACCAATCCTCGCACGACGAGGCAGGTTTAGGTTGCCGCATTTCATTCTGTTCACGCTGATCGTTGTCGCCGGAACGGGCGGCGAGTTATGTGTCTCCCGCGCGATGAAGGTTGTTGGAGAGGCCCCAAGTTTGCGTCCAGCGGAGGTCGCAAAGGTAATTCTGAGAGCACTGCGCGTCCCTTGGATGTGGCTTGGGGGTGGAATGATGGCGGTAGCGTTCTTTGCCCTACTGGTAGCCTTGTCAATCTACGACGTGAGTTTCGTCGTCCCTGTAACGGCGTTGAGCTACGTGGCGGGTGCTTTTGGAGGGGTCGTGTTTCTGCGCGAACATGTAGACTTTCAACGCTGGATCGGAGTCTTGCTGGTTGCGATCGGCGTCACACTGGTGTTTTTGGGAAAGAACTAACCGCCTCGAGGTTGTCGCTTTGTGTTACGGCTTAGGCGCGGCCGGCTTAGGAATTCGCAAGGTCCACGAACCTCCGAACACAATTGTTCTGCCCTCGGGACGTGAGATCGCTTTGTACTCGTTTAGGTACTTGAAGAAGAAGTTGAGATTTTTGGGGGGAAGTATGAAGTTGCTCTGGAGGCCTACTGCGTGAACGGAGTAGAACGGCACGCTACTCGCAGGTAGATTGCCTATCGTTCCGCTGTTAGCAGAGACCTGCCACTGGTCGTATCCGATTACACCGAGTTGAAGCAGTCTGCTAAAGTCTTTTTTGAGTGGAAGGACTTGGCCCGCTCCCCACTCAGTAGTAAAGGTTTTTCCCGGCGTCAGCGCAGTTCCTGTCTTCTGTCCATGTGTCTCCCAATCGGTGGACAAGTTTAAGCTGGTTCCCTTGTTCTTTGTAACGTAAACAGTTGTGCCAAAGGTTAAATCGTTGCCCCAATATCCCGAGCCTACATTGTTACTCGCTCCAGCAACGAAGCGTCCGGTCGGGGCGACGAACGCGTAGCCGGCGACGATGTCGGCCCGCTTGAGATGCCAGCCGAGGTTGACGGGCTGGACCCACAAGTCTCCAAATCCTGATCCTCCACCAGAAGCACCCAGATTAGTTCCGGAGATGTCGGCAACCAGACTGCCGTTTGCGACATTGACAGAGATGTAGGGAGCGAAAGATGCGCCTAAAATCTTCTTCTTTAGGACAAAGTAGAAGATGTTTTCGTCGGCCCAGAAGCCGTAAGTACCGACCACATTGGGGCGATGGTTTCCATTCGCGTCATTCAGTGAGCTTGCGGAGTAGTTGAGCGCTAAATTGGCGTAGGTCAGTCCGGGGGAAGGAACTACGCCAGCATTCAGCCCGAATTGTCCGGGCACATACTGGCCCTTCTGTTGAGCATGCAATGTCGCTACGCTTATGAACGCAAAAATCGTAAGAGCCCAAGGTGAAGATGAACGACGGTTCAATATTTTGTCCATGTCTTTTCCTTTACTTTTGCGACGTTTCCTGCTCACTCAGGGCCACAAGCTCCGGGTAGCTTAATAAAGTAGGTTGCGAGCTACGAGTGTATTCCGCACTACGATCGTTCTGTGCCGATGCGCTGCAACACAAGATTAGTGTCAGGAGCAGGACAAAACGGGCCAGGACAGCAGTGTCAAAGACGCAATCCGCTACTGGAAGATAGACGATCTTGCTTTGAGCTGCCAAGGCTTTGTCAAACTTCGCCACCGATTCCTCCGATTAAACAGGATCTGACAGGGAGGCTATCTTCAGCGAAGCTTCGGAGCTACTAGCAAAACTTCTAGCCTCTGACTGGTATTCATTGAAGTCAAAACTGGGGTGAATGTCGGATTGTAGATGTCACTTATTCACCTACCAGGAAGCAATCTCTTCGCCTTGTATTCTCTGAGGACAGCATCACTATTCGTATCGATGACGTGATTCTAGAAGGCCGAGAGAGTGTGTGATGGACTGCGTTCCGCCTATCGCGATCTTTCATACATACGTGATCACTACTGTAGAGGCATACAGAAACTGCGATGCTTTGTGACTCAATCCGTCCGCATAGGCAAGGTCATGAACAGCAACAATTGAAGATTCTCCTTGTCAGGAGCTAGCCGCTCTGACGGCAGGCGTGAGGCCTCAACGCCGGTGGATGAGGAAGCATGTCGACTCGAGTCGATGGCTTGGCTTCCAGGAATTCGTGTTGGGTCATACGAGATAGTCGATGTGCTCGGCGACGGCGGAATGGGTAAGGTGTTTCGCGTGCGGCATCTGATCTCAGACCGCACGGAGGTGATGAAAGTACTGCTCGCAGCGTCTTCCGCGAGCCAGGAGATGCTGGATCGGTTTACGAGAGAGATTCGGGTGCTGGCCACACTGAATCATCCAAACATTGCCGTGCTGCATACTGCATTTCATCATGAAGACAGCTTGTGATGATTATGGAGTGGAAGGGATGGATCTGCGGCGCGCGCTGGCAGCGGGTATCACGCTGGACCAGGCGGTGGCCTATATACGTCAGCTGCTCACTGCGTTGGAGTATGCGCACTCGCGCGGAGTGATTCATCGGGACATCAAACCGTCGAATATCATGGTGACGCCCGGGGGATAGGTTAAGGTGCTTGATTTCGGGCTGGCGCTAGCAGCCCCCGAAGCGCGGTTGACGATGACCGGGGCGCTGGTCGGGTCGATGCACTACATAGCGCCGGAGCAACTATCGGGCGAAGGGCACGATGCGCGGTCGGATCTGTATGCGGTGGGTGTGACGCTGTACGAGATGGTTACGGCAAACTGCCGATTGAGGGCACCAGCTACGCGCAGGTGATTAGTGGGCTTCTGCAGCACAGTCCGGTATCGCCGAGCCGGATTAACCCGCTGATCCCCGCCGAGTTTTCGGCCGTAGTGATGAAGGCGCTGGCTAAAGAGAAGCGAGAGCGGTGGCAAACCGCGAGGGAGTTTCTTGCGGCGCTCGATGCCTCGCAACTGGGCCAGGCTTCACAAGTCAGGGTTTTTGCTGGTTCGACGCCTACGTTGACAGGTGCGGCAGAGGGAGTGATTGCAGAGAGTTCGAAGTACGAACCGGATCAGTTGAGCGAGATTACGCTGAAGCTGGCCCACTATGTCGGGCCGATCGCGAGCGTGCTGGTAAAGCGTGCTTCCAGTAGTGCGAATGATCTGCAGGCGCTTGTGGAGCAGGTAGCGCAGGAGATTGAGGAGGCGGATGCGAGACGGAGATTTCTCTCCTCGGTGGGCGGACGGTTTCGCAAGAGCGGCCTATTGTAGCTAGCCGAGCATTCGCAAGGCCTTTACTACGGTGACTACCAGGCGATTGAAGGATGCGGTGAGCTGGGCCATTTCATCCTTGCCGCGAACGGGTAGTTCGGGCTGGTCGAGCTGGCCGAGACTGACACGGTCGGCGACCGCGGAAAGCTTGCGCAGCGGCAGGATGATGAGGTAGTAAAGCACGAGATCGATAGCGAGCAGTATGGCAGCAAATGTCGTGACCAGAGACCAGAGGAGAGTTTTGAACGCCCTTGACGCAATCTGGATAGGGACAGCCATCGGCACGGAGACGATTTGGGCACCAACGATTTCGTTGAGTTTCCACCCGAAACCGTTCGTCGATCCATATTTTTCGACCATGGTTTTTGGAGCGACGGAGGGCAGTGTATGGCACTCCAGACAGCCTGACTCCGTCTTGATGGGGTGAGCGAGATAGAGCGAAGGGCCAGTAGCGGTTTCCCGCTCGCCGACGAACTCCTTCAAGTCCGCCTTGTTGCGAAAGGCATCAATGACATCGATCTCCCAATCGACGGCACGGTCCTGGAGGTTGGTAGGGTTGAGCGTGGCCTCCTTGTACATGTATTCGGGAAATTTTTGGCGCAGGCGAGCGAAGGTGACCGTCGCACCGTAAAACGGAATGGCCTGCGGGGAAGGAGTGAGCTACCCAGGAGACAATGGCGAGACCGATGGCGACAACGGCGACGACAATCAGGTTGAATTTGAGTAGAAGTTTCATGGTTTCTCCAACAACGCATTGCTCTTACAGCGTCAGGCGGTTCTGTCGATGACCAGGAGGGTGCAGTCGTCGTCTGCCGGGGCACCCTCGCAGATCGCCACAAGCTCGTTGACCCTCGGCTGAATGTGACGCCGAATTCCGTGTTCGCTCGCACGGAATCTCGCCCGCTCACAACTCTGATCATGGAGATCAACCCTCTCTCCGGGCTAAGAGAGAAGCCGTCTTTCATGAAAATGTTCAAGATGCTCTCTTCGATTACGACAGCGCAGAGATCAGAGCCGACGCCCAAGCTGCAATCGAACATGCTGCTCAGTATCTGAAAGAAAATCCATCTATTCGGGTGCAGGTTGGCGATTACGCGGATGGGCGCGGCTCAGCCGAATACAACCTGGCGCTTGGGGAAGAACGCGCAAACGCCGCGCGCAACGCGCTGATTGCAGCAGGGGTTGATGCAGATCGAATTCAGGTCATCAGTTACCGAAAGGAAGCAAATATGCACCGCTGAGACCGAGAGCTGCTGGCAGCAAAATCGCCGTGCTCTGCTTTCCAAATGCATCCCTAACGGGAAGCACGGCCATTCCCGGCTTCCGCGGAAAGCAATGACGGAAACAGTTCGAGCATGAGCCTTCACAGGGTTCGGCTGAGAGGGGCTCAATCGTTCCAGGTCAACTGGTCGGAGGTCTTCGGTTCCGATCCCGCACGCGATAAGCTGCCACTTTGTTGCGGTTTCCACATATTTCCATGCTGCACCAGCGCCGATTGTGTGACTTAGTCTGGTCGGAGAACCAAAGCGAGCAGGTGTCATCCTCGCAGCGTTTTATGAGATCAAAATCGGCTGTCGTGAGGAGTTCGGCAGCAGCTTCCGCTACAGGCGCTAAAATTGATCCGGCCGTCTCTTGCCGTCTAACCGTCTCAATCTCCACTGCGTTGGGTCCTCTCCAAACCAACTGTGGGTAGCTCCGGCTAGCCGCTAAGATACTGTTAAGGATAAAGGGATCTCCCCGCTGTCCCATCTTTCGCGATTCGACAAGGGACCGGACGCTCTCTCGCAGCCTTCGTGCGGAGCGTAGCAGCGCGACCGATCCGGTCCTGCCGTCAATTCGTGGAGTTCGTGGAGTCGGATATCCGGCTTGCCTTAGCCAGATGAGCACATCCTCGTCGCTCTGCAAGAGGTCCAGAAACGCTGCATTCACTCTCATTCGAGTATTGAGGAAGTCCAAAGCAGGGTGCCCCGCTAGAAACAGCGCGTGAGGTCTCCCTGATTCTTCGGGGCTCACGGTGTGTGCATTCATATCAGCGACTGTAACCGGCAAAAGGAACGTTTGCAAGTGTTATAAATCACTCTCAGACTACAATTAAGCTCTCTGCGCGAGCGGGACATGGTGCCTGCAGACGGGCATTGAGAAAGGAGGGCCAATGGAGTCAGCAATAAAATCTCCCGCGAAGCTGGCATCGAACACGCAAGGCGAGCAGAATACTTCAGGCCTGCTTTCCTCCGACGCGGTGCTCGACATTCTCCGATTGATTCGACTGATTGGAATGAGATTCGTCTCTATACTGGCATGGGGAGGCAGGACGCCCATGGACGCAGATGACTTGAGGATTGTGGACGCCGTGGCAAGAATCGGCAGCATGAACCGGGCGGCAGCTGAACTGAACATGGTGCAATCAAATGTCACCTCCCGCATTCGCCTCCTGGAGGAAGAGCTCGGTGTTCAGCTATTCGTCAGGCATAGCCGTGGTGTGGAGCCGAGTGAAGCGGGTCTACGCCTTCTTTCCTATGTGGAGCAGATACGTGCACTGTTCCAGCAAGCCATCACGGCGGTCAAAGAGGATGGAACTCCAAAGGGCAAACTGCGTATCGGAATGCTGGAGACCACAGCTGGATTGCGGCTTCCCACACTCGTAGCCCAATATGCACAGGAATATCCGAGGGTTGAGTTGGCCGTCATGACGGGGACTACGACATCTCTGATTAATCAGGTGGTGGAACACGAATTGGATGGTGCCTTTGTGGCTGGACCTGTTCACCATCAAGAACTGAGCGAGGAATTACTATTCCTAGAAGACCTTGTCCTCGTAAGCCCTTTATCCGTACGGAACTTCGGTGACCTCGCCAAAGTTGAAAACCTCAAAGCAATCGTGTTTCGACAGGGTTGTTCTTACCGTCAAAGGCTCGGCTCTATCCTCGATGGGCTAGGTATTCGTTACACGGTGATGGAATTTGCATCTCTCGATGCGATCATTACCTGCATCACCGCAGGCGTTGGCATAACGTTGCTACCGAAGACGCTGGTGGAGAGACTCTGGACAGATCAGTCCGTCACTGTGCACGAACTCCCAGTGGATCAGGCACAGGTAGAGACTGTATTTGTTAGACGACATGATCGCTATTCGACGAGCGCACTCAACGCTTTCTTAGGAATGAGTCGTCAGATCTCGAACATTGGGACCCTCGATCGACAAGTGGAAGCTATCGACTAAAGCGATAGCGGGTATCAGAACAAATCGGGCCTCGTAGCCCCCTCCTCTCACATCTATATTGGAGCTTGAACGCAGCAGGTGGCCGCATCAACGCGCGGCATCGTCAACGTCGAGGATCGTCCTCATGTTGCCATCTGCGGTACTGGCAGTATTGGTTTCGATAGGAGCAATAAATGGCAAACACTCAAAAGACGGTAATCGTGACGGGCGCCTCCCAGGGAATCGGCGCTGCAGTCGTAAAAGCGTTCCTGGAACGCGGCTATAACGTAGTGGGCACCTCTCGCAGCGCGTCAAAGTCGGCTGAGTTAAAGGCTTCCGACAAGCTTGTGTTGGTGGACGGAGATATCGGTCAGGCTGCCACGGCAAAGAAGGTGGTCGATGCAGCTGTTCAGAAGTTTGGCTCGATTGATGCGGTTGTCAACAACGCTGGCATTTTCGTGGCGAAGCCCTTTGTTGATTACAGCGCCGACGATTTCCGTTCGCTGGTCTCGACGAATCTCGAAGGCTACATCTACATCACCCAGCTCGCGGTCAAGCAGATGCTCGCTCAGAAGTCGGGCGGAAGCGTCGTGGCCATCACGACATCGCTGGTTAAAAATCCCATCGCTGGCGTATCGGCATCCGTGCAAATGATCACGAAGGGCGGTCTCGAGTCCATCACGGTCAGCCTGGCGTCAGAGTATGCGAAGGAACACATTCGCTTCAATGCGGTTGCACCCGGGATCGTTGATACCCCCCTTCACAAAGACAACCCAAAGGACTTCCTCAAAACCTTGTCGCCGATGGGCACGATCTCCACTTCGGAGGAAATTGCAAGCGCAGTGGTCTATCTCACCGAATCGCGTCAGATCACTGGGGAGGTGCTGCACGTAGACGGCGGTCAGCACAACGGCAAATGGTAAGCCCAAAGGGCACGCAGCCGGCTAGCGCGGAGCGCCGGCTGCAGGACCTTTGGATCGTGCTCCCCAATGCGCCCCACCCCCTTGGCGCCTACGTTGAGGCCGTCCAGGCAGGCAGCCTTCTCTTCCTCAGCGGAATGCTGCCGGTCAAGGATGGCAAGCTTCAATTCGTTGGGCGGCTAGGCAAAGAGCTCGACGAATCTGCCGGGCGGGATGCTTTGCGAACCGCGACTCTGAATGCTCTTTCCGCTGCGAAGGCGCACGTAGGGTCGCTGGACCGCGTGACGAGGGTTGTCAGCGTGAAGGTCTACCTGGCAACACACGGAGACTTCTACAACCAGCCTATCGTCGCCGATGCAGCATCAGAGCTTCTCCGCGATGTATTTGGAGAGGACAAGATGTCCGTGCGGTCCGTATTAGGAGTAACCGCCTTGCCTCTCGGTGCGCCGGTCATGCTTGAGGTAACGTTCGAAGTCGAGAACGAAGAAGGCGGAAGCTAAGCTCCCGCCTTCTTTGTGGAATATAGAGGATCCTTATGGCAGCTCGAGTGGGCTCAAAATTGTGGACGGGCAATCGACTGACTTCACGCTTGGGACTTCAATATCCAATTATTCAAGGCCCGCTCGGAGGGTTGTCCTCTCAGCGGCTTACAGCATCTGTTTCGAACTATGGGGGACTCGGGTCGTTCGGTGCTCATGGACTCAAACCGGAGGCTATTCGCAATGTCATTCGCGAGATCAAGGCCCTCACAACAAAACCATTTGCGATGAACCTGTGGGTCTCCACGGAAGACGAAGGGGCCGTCGCCTCGACGGAAGAGGCATTTCATCGCAGCCTCTCTCCTCTGGCAAAACATATTGAAAGTGTCGGAGGAGCCACGCCCTCCTATCGCCCGTACGAACCGATTCGTTTCGAAGATCAGGTGCAGGTTCTCCTGGACGAAGGGATCTCCGTGTTCAGTTTTATTTATGGCATTCCCTCCAAACAGATTTTGGATGAGTTCCGCCATCAGGGAATCGTGCTGATTGGAACGGCGACCACCGTAGACGAAGCGATTGCCTTGGAACAAGCGGGAGTGGACGTGATTGCGGCCTCCGGCTTTGAGGCAGGCGGCCATCGCGGCTCTTTTCTGCAACCGTCCGAAGATTCCCTGACGGGGACGATGGCACTTGTGCCGCAGGTCGTCGATGCCGTACGACTTCCCGTCGTCGCCGCAGGCGGAATTGGAGATGCGCGCGGGATTGTGGCAGCCTTCGCTCTCGGAGCCGAAGGTGTGCAGATGGGGACGGCCTTTCTCGCGTGCGAGGAGTCGGGAGCGAACACGCTTCACCGTAAAGCGCTCCTCAGCGGTCAAGCTAGGCAGACTGCTCTTACTCGAGGGTTCACCGGAAGACTTGCTCGCGGCATCAAGAACCGCCTGCTCGACGAACTCAACCAAAATAATATAGAGATCCTGCCTTACCCCCTTCAACGTGCGCTCGTGCGGCACTTATCGATTCCGGCCGAGAAGGCAGGGAGACCCGAATTGCTTCCTCTCTGGTCCGGACAGAGTGCGAACCTAGCGCGGTGTACGCATGTGCGCGCACTACTAGACACGCTGGTAAAGGAGATTTCTGAGATTGGCGGTGCCGTCCAAAGTTGGAGCGCACATCGTCAGCTTGAAGAAGCGCAAGAGTGACTGGGTCCTCCACTGACCGGATACCATCATCGTCCAAGAGCCGTAGACGTCCTTTCAGGATGATGTGATCGCCGTGAAGCTTATCCTTGCACTGCAACACGGACCGAGCATCCTTGTCGCGCACAGCTATGGAGGAGCGGTAATTACGGAAGCGGGAAACGACCAATCGGTTGTTGGTTTGGTGTATCGCGGCCCACATGCCGGATTCAGGCGAGAAAGAGTCGGACGACGAAAAGCGCTTTCCGAGCGACCTCGCCAAATCGGGCGCCATAAAGAAATGCCCGACGGTTTCACATATATTGACCCGGCACAGTTTCGAGAATTGTTCGCAGCCGACCTTCCCGGCGACAAAGCCGCATTCATGGCGCGCGCGCAGGTGCTCAACTTTGCGTACAACTTCTCAGCGACGATCACCACGGCTGCCTGGAGAACCAAACCGATCAGTCTACGTCTCGCATCCCAAGGAAGTGGCAGATGTAATTGAGAGTGCAGCGCGTGCGGTCTCGAAGTAGCTCGGTCTCCGTAGGGAGTCCCCCGCACCCGGAGGACCAAGTGAAACTTCTCGAAATTCAGTCGTCACCAAAAGGCGAATCTTCCGACTCGATCACTCCAAGCGTCGGAGCGAGGCGACGGAGGACGAAGACTTAAACTCGGGAAAGCGCTGATTTATGCAACCGTATATTGATTGAGGAAGCCATCGCGAAAGGCAGAGTCACGGTAGGCTTCCGTGCCTCCGGGCCGTAGTGTAGACAATGCACCCGTTACGTTGCCCATGGCTGCGGCACGCAACGGGTTCTCGTCTTTGAGGTAGAAGTTCAGGAAGCCTGCGTTGAAGCTGTCCCCAGCGCCGATCGTGTCGACCGGTTCCACTCGGAGCGAAGGCACCCAGTCCCGCTTCTTCCCCTGTTGCACGACAGCACCGCGAGCGCCACACTTTACAACGATCAAAGGAACGCGGGGGGCCAGAGAGTCGAGCGACTCTTCAAGGGTGGGTTTTCTGGCGATCCGCAATATTTCATCTTCATTTGGCAGAAGAACATCGATTCGGTCGAGGAGCTGATCGAGAACGCCACCCCAAGTATCGTTAGGGTCGTCATTAGTATCCAGGGAAAGTGTCAGCCCAGCCTTTTTCAATTGGTCAAAGAGCTCGGGCAAGTCGGGTTGAAGACCTGTCTGTAGGAAAAGTGAGGAGAGATGAAAGTGACGCGAGGAGGTAAGGTAGGCCAAATCCAGATCCGCGATGGTCATCTCGGCCATAGCTCCGAGATAGGTCAGAATGTGACGTCGCTGCCCATGAGGCAGAAGCACGGTTACGCCGGTTCCCACGTCCTCTCTGGAGGTGATATGGGATAGATCCACGCCACTTTCGCCTAGACGGGCTAAAGCTATGTCTCCCATTTCATCGCGACCGACCTGGGAGATGAATCCTACCCGGCCGCCAAGCGCAGCAAGGTTATGAGCAAGAATCGAGGAGGATCCCCCAAGAGTCACCTTGAATCCGGAGCCGAGAAGCTCTCTTTCCGTGGACATCTGCTCCGGCAGGCCATACAAGATGAGGTCGAGGTTGGTTTCGCCTGCAATCGTGATGTCGAAACGTCTTTGATGTTCGCCTCGTGGCCTGGTGAGCATAAAACCTCGTATTGTTTTGTTGCGTTATGCTGAGTATAGTTATTATTATTACTTTTGTTTAGCTTCGATTTTGATTCAGTATGCATTATTTTCCACTATAAAGGAATCCTGTGATATCCCTTTCAAGTTTTGTTGATTTGCCTGTCGAAGAACAAAAGGCCCGCGGTCTTTTGTTTACGCCGCGTGAAATAGCGCAACAGCCAGCCACTTGGGAGACGACGGTTCAGATATTTCGGCAACATCAGGAACGGGTCTGCAGCTTCCTGGAAGAGGCAGGTGTTCGGGACAAGCTGGAAGACCGACCAGTGGTTATGCTCGTTGGAGCCGGCACTTCGGATTATATTGGCCACGCACTGGAGCTTTTGCTGAGGCAAAAGTGGGGCTGCGAAGTGTCAGTATGTGCAAGCACGGACCTGTTGCCCAATCTCGAGGAGTATGTAGTTCCGGGACGAAGATATCTCTGGATTTCGTTCTCGAGGTCGGGAGATTCGCCTGAAGGGGTTGCAGTAATGGAACAAGCCATCCAGCAATATCCCATGATCTCTCAGCTGGTGGTGACTTGCAACGCGCAGGCTCGGATGATTGCGATCTGCAAAAAAGCAGCCCTGTCTTGCGTAGTGGTGTTGGATGATGCCGTGAATGACCGTAGCCTGGCGATGACGAGTTCTTTTACGAACATGATCGTAATGGGGCAGTGTCTGGCGCACGCCTGGTCGATTGAGGAATATTCGACGATCGTCGAGCGGCTGGTTCGGGGGGGCCGACGATTTTTACAGAACGCAGAGAAGGAGGCCGAACGTGCCGCATCGCTGGGATTCTCGCGGGTGTGCATGGTCGGGACCGGCTCGTTGGCGAGTGTCGCGGAAGAGTCTGCGCTGAAAGTTCTGGAGATGACGGCGGGACAAGTCAAAACTATGTCGGAGACAGTGCTTGGACTTCGGCACGGGCCAATGGCGGCGCTCGATAAGCAGACTTTATTTCTGTGCTTTGTTTCGGGCGAGAAGCGCAGGGCAAAGTATGCAAGTGATCTGTTGCGTGAGATCGGGGAAAAGGGAATCGTAGCGGAGCGGATCGCGATTGGGCCGACGTCGGAGAAGTCGGAGATTGAACCTCACTGCGAGTCGTATCTCGCCATTGAGGAGGATATTGCGGATGCGTATCGGCCGGTATTAGATGTGATCTTCGGACAACTGCTCGGTCTATATTGCTCGGTAGCCCGCGAGCTAAAGCCTGATTCGCCCAGTCCGAGTGGGGTCATTAATCGAGTTGTTCAGAAGTTCAGGATCTATTGACAGCGATGCGATCGCCGCTTCAGGATTTTCCCTCAAGGCGCAGGTCGGGAGTTTCGACTGGAATCTACTCTGTCTGTTCCGCACATCCATGGGTAATTCGTGCGGCGGCTGAGCAGGCCGCGGAGGCACATTCGCTATTACTGGTCGAGGCTACAAGCAATCAGGTGAACCAGTTTGGTGGCTACACTGGCATGCGGCCGGCAGGATTTCGAGACTTCGTGCTGGGATATGCAGCCGCGGCGGGACTCGAAACAAGATCGCTAATACTTGGCGGCGACCATCTCGGTCCCAATCCGTGGCGCACCATGCCTGCGGATGAGGCGATGAAGCATGCTCAGGACATGATCGCGGAGTACGTTCAGGCTGGATTTACAAAGATCCATCTGGACGCGAGCATGTCCTGCGCCGGTGATCCACCGCAGCTCTCTGATGAAGTTGTAGCGCAGCGTGCGGCGCAACTATGCAGAGCCGCAGAAAATGCAGGTACTCCGGGCGGCGGCCCGGTATATGTCATCGGAACTGAGGTTCCCGTGCCTGGCGGTGCGATGCACTCTGTCCAGGAACTCGATGTGACCTCGATCGAAGCTGCGGAATATACGCTCGCAGTTCATAAGCGAGTCTTCGAAGAGCAGGGACTGGCTGAGGTTTGGCCGCGGGTAATAGCTCTTGTCGTGCAACCGGGCGTTGAATTCGACCATGATTCGGTTGTTGCGTACGATCGCGTAAAGGCGAAACCGCTCGTGGATTGGCTTCGAGTGCAACGCGAAGAATTTGTATTTGAGGCGCACTCGACTGACTACCAGCTACCGAATGCGTATGCGGAGCTGGTCGAAGATGGTTTTGCAATCTTGAAAGTAGGGCCTGCACTCACATTCGCCATGCGAGAGGCGCTTTGTGCGCTCGAAGATATAGAGTCGCAGTTGATTGCGGAGAATCAGCAGTCCTTTCTCACTTGCACGATCGAGAAGATCATGCTGCGAGAGCCAGCGAACTGGAAACCCTACTACCAGGGCACTCCCGCAGAGCAGAAACTATTGCGGCTCTACAGCTATAGCGACCGTATTCGTTACTACTGGCATCTACCCGAGATCGATGAAGCAGTTGATAGGTTGAT
This sequence comes from Tunturiibacter gelidiferens, assembly GCF_013410115.1. Taxonomy (GTDB): domain Bacteria; phylum Acidobacteriota; class Terriglobia; order Terriglobales; family Acidobacteriaceae; genus Edaphobacter; species Edaphobacter gelidiferens. Next base: position 2,222,812 of record NZ_JACCCV010000002.1, on the reverse strand, counting down.
TGCGAATCTCTCTGCGGTGACCATACCCGAGAGCATGTACAGCCGCTATCTGCCGTTGCAATACGCGCGGCTGCGAAATAAAGAAATAGAAGGTGACCCAGTGTCCTTGATCGTAGACCGCATTCGGGACGTGCTGCGTGTCTATGCTGCTGGCTGCAACCAAGTCGCACCTCTTTAGTCTTTCCTTTTAATTCGGAATTGCCTATGCGAAAGCTCCGTGGTACTGTTCGGAAGTTGTCACATTGGTAAACTGAACTTTATGCAGCGAAAAGTCGCTCCGAAAGCCTCGTCAAAAGTGCCTCCTGCGGAGTCCGAGAGTGGCACGCAAATGCTCATCGAAGAACGTCGCCAGCATATCCTTTCGCTGGCACAGCAACATGGCCGGGTTCTCGTCGAGGATCTGTCGGAATCCCTGGGAATATCCCGGATAACAATCCGTAAGGATCTCGACTATCTTCAACGCAGAGGCGTGTTGCAGAGAACTCACGGTGGTGCCTTGCTTCCACAGTCGGGGACGCTTTTCGACCCGTCGCTCAAGGAGAAGGAAGGGCGTCACCTGCAGGAAAAGCAGCGGATAGCGGTCGCTGCCGTGAACCTTATCCAGGAGGGCCAGTGCGTTCTGCTCGACTCAGGGACGACTACTACGGCGATCGCCAGGACGCTGAAGAAGTTTTCCCATCTGACCATCATTACCAATGCGGTAAATATCGCCGCTGAGTTGAGCGGGACTGATTTCGAGGTGCTCCTCACCGGTGGCTCGCTACGCAAGAACTCTTTCTCCCTGGTCGGCCCGCTCGCAGAGGAGATGCTTCATGACATGCATGCCGACATCCTATTTCTAGGGGTCGACGGATTTGACCTTGAGGTGGGGCTTACGACGCCGAATGTAATGGAGTCGCGGGTTAATCGTGCGATGGTCAAAGCCGCCAAGACGATCGTTGCGGTTTGCGATTCCACTAAATTCAATCGCCGGAGCCTATCGAAGATCGTAGACGCAACTTCGATTCATCACGTCATTACCGACCACAATCTTCCGAATGAGACGGCGGACGCCCTCCGCAATCTCAACATCAAACTCACACTCGTTTAGGCCGAATCTGGGAACCGGGACAGCCGCTTATGTGGCAGGCTTCGCATTCAGGCTGATTTTACTTTTGATTTGCCTAATCGGCGGGCACGGCCTCAAGAGTAATGACCTCGAACGGGGCGAGATGAATCGAGAGTCTCTGATCTCTGCGCATCTCCGCGGGGAATTTCTGGTCCGGGTCTTTTTCGTCCTTCCACACACTGTGCACTTTGTAGTTCGCTGGATCTGACGGCTGGAGTTCAAAAAATTTGGATACATCTACGTTGAATTCCTGCGGGCGATTCGACGGATTTCTCAGCGTAATCAAACCCTCTCGCGGACTCCATGCCGCCCATCCGTAGATCTGCAGCTGGTCCGGATCACCGCCAATCCAGTGAACGTCTTTGAGAGTGTCGGCATGGGAACGGCTCCATCGAGCCGCCTCGGCAAGCGTGTCCCAATTTGTTGGCGATAAAAGCGAAGGCGTGATGTACATCTCCTGTAGCTGCGTGCCCGTGCCGAAGTAAGAGTGAACCTCGTCAGCGAAGTCGTTGCCTGGATCGGTGGTTAGATCCTTTGCCTGTTTGGCGTAGACAATGCCGTGGAGCATCAGCGAGTTGAGCGGAAAGAGCGGGCCTTGGCGAACAATGTTTTTGTAGGTCTGTGCATCGCGATACGTGATCCAACGCTGGCGAGGTGTACCTATCCCTGAGAAGTCGTGATCTTCTCCGCCGCGCCAGATAGAATCGGCGTAAAAAAGCCAGAACGGAGAGGCCGTCGTCCCCGTCGTGAGATTGATAAAGATGGCTGGCTTCTCTTTACGGAGCCGTTCGATGAGATGGATGGCGGCATCGAAGTCACTGTCAAAGGCGCTTCCCGGAAAAACACTGTCCGCATTGCCAGTCCCGTCAAACTTAAACTGATTGACGTTGTACTGATCGATCATAGTGAGACAGGTGTCCTCAAACCTCTCAAAGTACTTTGGCCCGGAGAGCGCATAGCCATCGTGAAGAATCTCGTATCCATGTTCGCGACCGTACGCGATGCGCTGTTTTTTCTGATCGGAATAACCACCCCATGGCGAGAGCCAGACACCGATGCCGGTCTTGTATTGAGCTGCCGCTGCACCCGCCTTCGTGAACCCGTTCGGGAATCCTGAGTTAAAGCCCCACAGTGTAGTCGGATCGTCCCATCCATCATCGAAGAGGAAAGAATCAAGCTGAACGTGCCGCGCCACTGTCATCTGCTGGCCGAAGGCGTTGATCCGATCAAGAACTCCTTTTTCGTCGAATCGGTTTTGATAGCCAAGATCAAACCAGGAGTTGTAATGCAAAAATGGTTGATAAGGCCGCGGACGCTCACTCTCTATATAGCTGAGAAAGGCACGACGGAGCTGGCCGGATCTCGAGGTCCCAATCACGGAGGAATATGTGATGCTTTGGCCAGCGCGAAGAGGTAGATCGCGAAAGAGAGAAGCCGTAACCTCTCGGTCTTGCACTGTGCTGACGGAGAGTGGATTTTCAAATCCGAAGAACATGTTTTTGCTAACCACCGGGGAGCCTTTGACCGTGCCTTCCACGTGCGCGGTCGGGTCGGCAAAGTGAAGCAACCGAACCTCCGTGATGGGCAGGTCCTGAGTGGTGGCGGTGATGCTGAGCAACTGTCGGGCATAAACTTGTCCCGGACGCACGATAACGCACCATTGAAGATGAGCGGGCAACCGTGGCGTAGCGAAGTTCCAGCAAGCGTTTGTTGAAGCCTCTCCAGCATCATGCGACATTCGCAGGGACTGATGCGGGTCCGTTGCCAGTATCGTGTCCGATGCTCGGGTCACCTGCATCTCCGTTGAACGAAGCACACGCTTGTCTTTCAACACAAGGATGAAGGATTCTGTCAGATCAATTGTTCTATTTGAAAAGCCATCATGGACGTGAAGACCGGCAAAATGATGGTTGACGACCCCGATGTCGAGAGACAGGTCACCGGCGTGCAGCATGGTGTTGTCTTTGGCAGAGAAGCTCTGCTCCTGAGCAAAGCCGAATAGACCATTGCAAAGCAGAATGGGAAACAATGAGCCTAACAGCTTGCGTCTAAATCGACAGGAGAGGAAGTTGAACATAGTGCGTTAGCCCCGAGTTCGGTGATTGAAGTGATTATCTTTTAGCATAAACGAAATATATAGAAATAATGATATGTTTCGTTTTATAGTCTCACTTATCGTATCTCTCCACGTGCCGGAGCCTGACAGGAGCTAAACGGCGACGAAAAGAGACTCTCGAATCGAAAAAGCAAACGCCTCAAGAATGAGGAAATGATGTCGGAACAGAACACACAGGACAAGTTTATCGCCATGGTATCGGCAACGGCCGATGTCACGCTTCCGCTCAGCGACTTTCATCCACGCTGTATGCTGACCACGCCACGCCACCAAGTGTTACTTCCACGCTTTCCGGTCATTGACTATCACAACCACCTTGATGCACAGGATCCAAAACATGTGCTGGATATCATGGATGCTTGCGGAATCGAGCACATCGTCAACATCACGATGAAGGTGGGAGAAGAGGCTATCCGCATGATAGATCGTTACCGATCGGCGGATGCTACACGCTTCTCGACCATCGGCTGGATGGATTGGACAGGCGTCGAGCGCGACGATTTTGTTAGCGTAAGCATCGACAGGCTTGAGTGTTTGGTAGAGCATGGAGCCATCGGATTCAAGTTCTGGAAGGATCTCGGCTTGTCCGTGCGTGATGCAAGCGGACAGCTCCTACACGTTGATGACGAACGTCTTGCTCCGATCTTTGACAAAGCCGGGCAGCTCGGCATTCCGGTGATGGTGCATATTGGAGACCCCGAGGCTTTTTTCCTTCCAATTGATGCGAACAACGAGCGCTATGAGGAGTTGGCTGCTCATCCCGACTGGAGCTTCTTTGGCGCCGAGTTCAGCAAACATGAGTTGCTCGACCAGCGGGATCGCGTCTTCAAGAGACATCCGGGGACAACTTTCGTCGCCGCTCACATTGCCGAGAATGCAGAAGATCTTCAGCGTGTATCTGCGATGCTGGATGCAAATCCAAATGTGCTGGTGGATATCAGTGCGAGGGCATCCGAACTGGGGCGGCAACCCTACTCGGCGCGGAAGTTCTTCCTGCGTTTTGCAGATCGGATTTTGTTCGGCGCCGATCTTGTTCCGGAAGTCGAGATGTATCGTCTCTATTATCGGTTCCTGGAGACGGCGGACGAATATTTCGAATACCCCACCCACGCATCTCGCCAAGGACGCTGGAACATCTATGGAATGGACTTGCCGGCGGATGTTCTACGGAAGGTTTATCGAGACAATGCGCTGCGTTTGTTGCCAAATCTAAAGTCAAATTGGGAGCAGGAATGACCCCTGAGATACTGCTGGCGGGAGCAAATACGACCTATGATCTCTGGAGCTAGTTCCTCTTCCGCATCAGCCTCAAGTCAACACAGCTATAACGCTTTGCTCTTGTGTGTAGCCGGACTCGGCGGCCTGCTCTATGGGGTGGACATCGGAATCATCGGGGGAGCGCTGCCCTATCTGGAGGCGACCTCAGGATTGAATGCCGGACAGCTCTCGGTGATTGTGGCGGCTGTCTTGCTCGGTAGCGTCATCTCGACCATCTTCGCCGGGCTGCTCGCAGACTGGATGGGCCGCAAACCGATGATGACCTTGAGCGGCCTCGTCTTTGTTGTGAGCATTCCCGTCATCGCGCTGTCCCATGGCTACGGTCCTCTATTTGTTGGACGACTCCTGCAGGGCATCAGTGGGGGATTTATCGGTGTGGTGGTTCCCCTCTATCTCGCGGAATGCCTCGCTTCAACCAATCGCGGTAAAGGAACGGGCATATTTCAGTGGCTGCTTACGCTCGGTATCGTAGCCGCAGCATTGATCGGAATTTACTACAGCTATCGCGTTGAAGCTGTGGCGCGTGCGTCCGATGCCGCGGCGTTGTTTCAGGTCAAAGATCGTGCGTGGCGACACATCTTCTGGATCTCGCTGCCGCCCGGAGTCCTATTCGTTCTCGGTAGTATCTTCGTCACGGAGTCTCCGCGCCATCTATTTCGCGCTGGCCATCGTGAACGTGCTATGGCGGCACTCCTTCGCTCGCGAACACCGGCAATGGCGGAGCTCGAGTTCGGCGAGATGGAAGAGCGTTCGCTGAATGTCGGGATGCCGGATGGATCAGGTCAGAAGAACACAGAGAGTCTCTTTCGCAGAAAGTACCTCATTCCATTTCTACTTGCTTGCGTGATTCTCTTCTGTAACACCGCGACCGGCGTCAACTCGATCATCGGCTACAACACAAGCATTCTGCTACAAAGCGGCCTCTCCGATTTAGCAGCGCATTGGGGATATGTCATCTTTACTACCGTAAACTTCCTGATGACGATCGTAGGAATGACACTCGTCGATCGCAAGGGACGCAGGTTTTTGCTCATTTTGGGTAGCACGGGCCTGATGGCGACGCTGATCACAATCGGAACGCTATTTTGGAAAACGGAAAAATCCAATTTGGAGTGTCGCGGCGCTGTCCAATCTCTCGTAGGGCCGCAACAGGAGTTGATCCTTAAGTTCGATCAACCGGAAGCCGATCGTCTACTAACGGCCAGCGGTCACGAAGACACGACCTCGCTTGGTGCCCATGCATCGCTGGCGGTGATCTACTCCTACGGAGGCTTTACCGGGGCGACTACTTTCGTACGCTCAGACGACCCTGCGGCAGAACCCCTCCGGGTTACTCGGGCAAGCTCCATTCCTGCGACCAGGATCGAAGCCTTCTTCAAGAATCCTTTCTCTGATCTCGACGCTGCTCGGACCGCGCCTTTGACAATTGAACGAGCGCGAATCGGTCAAATTCCCGATCGGACTCACGGATACCTGGTGGCGCTCGCGCTGTTTGCGTTTATCGCTTTCTTTGCAGTAGGGCCCGGAGTCTGCGTCTGGCTTGCGCTTTCGGAGTTAATGCCAACGCGAATTCGCTCCATCGGAATGAGTGTCGCGCTAGTGATCAATCAGCTCGTATCGACCACACTGGCGGTTCTGTTTCTCCCTGTCGTAAGTAAATACGGCTACTCGACTATGTTCTTTCTGTTTGCCGGGTTCACAGTGATCTACTTCATCACCGCAACCTTCTTCCTGCCGGAGACCAAAGGAAAGACCCTGGAGCAGATTGAGCAGCACTTCGAAGCCTTGGGAAGCTAACCGTGCCGCTCCTCATGAAGCGGCTGCTCACCTAGCAGCGGCGCATTTTTTAAGAACTGCTTCGTTTGTGATCGAGGGGACCCGATTGCAAGTCCGGACAGGTTAAGCCCTGCACCCAACCAACAGTAAATTCAACAATATTACGTTAGATTTCTTTTAATCTTGACATCGCTGTCATATCTGTTACTGTTCCTCTCTATAAACCATAAATCGTAATAAAACGGAATATAAGAGAATGCCGACGGCCGTAGCAATCAGGCCAATGTATCTCAGGTAATGGAGTAACTAAACGGAGGAACTGTCCAATGAAAGCCGAATTCGCGCAACGGATTGCTAGTGGCGCCCGCCAACTCCGTCTATGCCGGCAACTGTGGCAATCGCTTTGCCTCGTCACGCTTGCCCTTCTTCTGCTTTGTTCGCCGCTGCTCGGTCAGGGAACGGAAGGTGCTATTACCGGAACCGTTACCACGCAGGATGGAGCCGTTTTGCCCAATGCTCAGGTGACTGTTACGAACGACGGCACCAACATCAGCCGAAGTGTAACCACAAACTCGAAGGGCGATTACGTTGTTGCAGGTTTGAACCCCGGCACCTACACCGTCAAGGTTGAAACTCCCGGCTTTGCCGCGGTCATAGATACAGGAGTGGTTCTCGCTTCCCAGCAAACTCTGCGCACTGACGTGACCATGAAGGTTGGAAGCACCAATTCGACAGTTACGGTCACTGCGGGAGACTCGGTCATCGAGACGGAGATGCCTTCGATTTCAAGTACCGTATCGGCTCAGACTCTGACTAATTCTTCGTCAAATCTGTTGAGCACGTCGGACTCGACAGGCGACAGCGGCTTGCTCTTCTATACCTCACTGTTACCTGGCGGGTCCCAGGCTGGGGGTTCCTTTGATTGGTCGATGTATGGATCGCGCGGCAGCGAGGCTTATTACAACGTCGATGGAATCAGTTCAAATTCGGCTCTCTACGGGAATATGGTCGGTCCGTCGCTTCCTCCGTTCGGAATGATCCAGGAGGTTGAGTACACTGCGGTCAACAATAAAGCCGAACTCGGACAACTGCTCAACGTGAGCGTCATCACAAAATCCGGCACAAATGCAATCCATGGAGATGTATTCGAGAACTACGCGAGTAACGCCTTTCAGGCAAGGAATTATTTTGCGAACAGCGTAGGCGGCCTTGTCCAGAACGATTTCGGCGCCAACATCGGCGGACCAATCATCAAGAACAAGCTATTTCTCTTCGCCTCGAGCGAATTCCTAAGAGAGGCGCAGCCGATATCGATCAACCCTAGCGTGCCCACTCTCGCAATGCGCGGCGGCGACTTTAGTGCGCTGCTCCAGGGACCGAATCCGATTGTCATCAACAACCCGTACACTGGAACTCCGTTTCAGAACAATACGATTCCCAAGCCTATGCTCAACGCAGGGGCGCTGACCTGGCAAAATACGTTCTATCCTTCGCCAAACTTCGGATCGCCAACGAGCTACATCGCTAACTTCAGAGGAACATATCCTCAGCATATCTATACCAATCGCTACTATCTAAGGGGCGACTATGCGTTCTCGCCGCACAACACAATCTTTGCCCGTGTCGGATACATCAGGTCTTCTCCAGAAGTCCTCGATAGTGGCCTTCCGCCTTCACTGACGGGATACCGCGTCCAAAAGCGACATACTTGGCAAGGGGTGTTGTCCGATACCTGGATACTCACTCCCCACATGATCAATGTCGCCAAGTTTGGCCTGACGCACACAGCGAATGATTTCGGCGGAGAAATTGCGGGACAGCCGCTAGTAGACTCCCTGGGAATTACAGGTCTCCAGGTCGCACCCGATGACAAAACAGGTATCCCCTCTGTCTCCCTGAACAATTTCACGTCGCCCTACCAATTGCCAGACAGTCAGCCCACAGAGCAGACCGTTCAATTCGTGGATCAGGTGACATACGAGCGCGGCGCACATACGTTCAAGGCGGGAGCAGAGTACAGGCCCATGCAAGCTGAGCAGTACTTCAATCCGACCTTCGGAAGCTATAGCTTCACCGGGTCTTTTTCGAACTTCGATTACGCAGACTTTCTTCTTGGTCTGCCCCAAACGACTGGATATACCTATCCGCGCACGCCCCAGTACTCACGGCTATGGGATCTCAATGCCTTCGTTCAGGACGATTGGAAGATCAAGCGAAATCTGACGCTGTTTCTCGGGGTGCGTTATGAGTACAACAGCCCGGCAGTTGACAAGTACAACGTAATCGCATCATTCGATCCCAAAACCGGAGCTATCGTCGTTCCCAATCTCACCATCGCACAGCAAAACATCAATCCAGTCTTTCCGTCTGAAATTCCTATCGAAACTGCCCAGACCGCTGGCTTCCCTGATCGCAGCATGAGGAACTCGTTCAAGCTGGCCGCCTATCCAAGGTTTGGCTTTGCCTATCGGCCATTCAAGGATGAGAACACCGTGATCCGTGGCGGGTACGGAATCTTCAATGATGAGATCAGCGCGGCCCTGTTCTCGTATCTCTACGGAGGACCCTATGGAGTCACCGTTGGCTACACCAACGGTCTCGTGAACGGCGCTCCACTTGTCGACTTTCAGCATCCAATCAACAGCGCGGCGGGGGGCATTGGAGCAGGGGCTGTCAGCATTCAGACCTTCGACCATAACTACCGCAATCCTTATGTACAGCAGTTCAATCTCACGCTTGAACAGAACCTCGGCTTCGCTACCAGCCTCCGCTTGTCGTACATCGGCACGCGAGCTGTAAAACTGACCTATGCCACCAACGTCAACCAGGTCCCTGCGAGCACGACGCCATTCTCGCAAAGTGCGACTCCTTATCCTCTCTTCTACTCTGCCTATCTCTTCCGAAACGGCGGATACGAAAACTACAACGCGTTGTCGGCTGAGGTAAACCGCACTTTCCGCCATGGTCTCAGCTACGAGGCTGGATTCACCTGGGCGAAAAATCTCACCGACGATGACGACACTCTGGCAAATGGCATCGAGGGCGGCGTCACGGCTGAGAATAGTTACAACCTCTCGCGTCAAAAAGGAAATGCAAAGTACACACCCCGGGTAAGCTTCGTATCCAACCTGATATGGGAACTCCCCTTCGGTAGAGGCGAGCGTCTGTTGAACGCAGATAACTTCGCGTCGCGCTTTATTGGCGGCTGGCGATTAAGCGCAGCGTACTTGTCTCAAAGCGGCGATTTCCTCTCTCCCGGCTTTAGCGGGCCAGATCCTTCAAACACCAATCAGTTCGCCGGCGCGGCTCAGCGTGTGGGTGGATCTCTCGCTCCTCAAAGTAAACGATCGATCACCAATTGGTTCAATGCGACGGCCTTCGCAGTCCCTCAAAATGGAACGTTCGGTAGCGGATCGTTCGGTACTGTCGAGGGTCCCAACATGAACGCGCTCAATGCTGCTCTGTTCAAGAGCTTCCCGGCGTTCAGGGAGACTAGCTTCGAGTTGAGAGGAAGCTTCACAAACGTACTCAATCACACAAACTTCGGAGATCCAAACGTCACCATCACTGATAACAGCGTCGGACAGATCACCAGCACAACGGCCAAGAGCTTCGGTGGTCCCAGGTCCGGGCTGGTCAGCGGCAGATTCGTCTTCTAGAGTGGGAGTGTCCGGTTAGCTATCGTCGAACCCACAACCTGCTCGGACGAGAAAGCCTGGGATGTTGGTGAGCACAGGCAGCACAGGATCGATCGTGGCTCACATCACGCACTCGTGTCTCCGGTGGAGACACAAGCATTTGTGCCTAAGTCCAATCAAACTCCAGTCTCTGTGCATGCGCTACCTGACAGGTGAGTTGGGATCGTCGGCTGCCCAGCTCTTCGTCATGTCGCCGGGAGAAAAAACATCGCATGCGAGTGCCAGACCTTATCCCGGTCGTTCAAGGACTGCTGCTTCGACATCATGTAAGCCATCGCGCCAGACTCCAGCGCGGGCAGCTCCTTCCAATTCAGTGCCGTCGCGATTGCCTGCGCGATTTCAGCCTTCGATTTTCCTGCCAGTACAAGCCTGGTCTTCATCAGGTAGATCGGCGCAAAGCTCCTCGCGGCTTGAGCATTGAGCAATGGGGGCGCATCTTCGGATTCCAGAACTCCGCCTGATCTGTGCTCTGCCCCACGACCTTTCCACGATGCAGAGAAAGCCATTCGCGCCCTTCACCCCAGCACCATCACTTCGGCTCCATCGGAAATGGAACCGGGTGCAGCATTGCGAGCCAGAGCGATCTCGGATTTCTCGTCAGATATCAGGTACTGATCGAGGGGAGCCACCGCCGGATAGGCGGCCTTTCCGGCCTGTGCAACTGCCTGCCGACCTGCGTCAGGTAAGGCGATCTGCAGAGCAAATGCCAAAGCAATGACCCTGACTTGATTATTCCGCATCCGATCCTCCCAATCCGCACGTTTCGCGCCAGTGAACATCGACCCCGAGATCGATTCGCAGATTGTAGATTGGACCAAAATGGGCGGCGTCAAGCCGATTGGCGCAATTCACGATTCAATCATTCCGACCGGTCAGAACCAGACTGCCTGGATCATGCGCACGGGACCGAAGACCTTTAGTATTCGAGCTTCAGAGAAAACTGAATCTGACGGGAGTTGCCATTCGTTCGATTGATCTGGCCAAAGCCCGACCCAAGGATTGTGTTCGACGGAAGCCCCATGTTCACGATGTTGAACATGTTGAAAAACTCAGCCCTGAACTGCAAGTTGGTGAGTTCAGCTCCAGATCGTCTTCTTCCGATCGGCGTGTCTTTGACCAAAGAAAAGTCATAGTCGTAATAAGCCGGTCCTCGAAAGGTATTCCGTCCGAGAGTTCCAAAGCGCCCTTGATTAGGGCCCGTTCCTCCCGGAACGTTATTTGGGATTGAGAAAAACGAAGCGTTGTCGCTTCCGCGCCCGAAGTAGTCCTCTCTCTTGGGCCTCGCAGTGGATAGCGATGGCTTTGCGATCTGATCGGGCCTGTCCGCATTGGCCGACCCTGCACCCGTTTGCTGAATTCCTGTATAGACGGTAAAAGGTGTACCGCCAGACAGCGATGAAATACTGATCAACTGCCAGCCGCGAGTAAGTTTACTGCTCACGTGATTCAACGGGTGGATCGCATAAACCGGAAGAGACTGCGTGAGACTCAGTGAGAATGAATTCCTTGTATCGAATACTGACGGACCGCGTTCCGGATGAGTATCGAAAGGATTCTGTGGCGCTGCCTGCGCGATTGCTCCCACAGTACTGGTGGCAGAGGTCCCGCCTACACTGCTGGCATCGTCAATCGACTTCGACCAGGTATAGTTCGCCTGGAAGCCAGGTCCGCCATGCGGCGTTTGACCTTGACCGGAGACCTGTAGAGCGTTGTACGAGGAGTGCGAAGTCGCCGTCATCTCGCTTTCGGTCCCGAACCCGCCGACAGCCTGGCCGGCGGCGTCGAAGTGCGTATATGGAGCAAACTCTGCTGTCGCGCCAGGATAGGCGTTGGGAAATGCGACGCGCGGAAGCTTATAAGCGGTTGTGCCGACATAAGCGGCAGAGAGCGTCACTTGTCCTATGGACTGTTCCAGGCCAAGAGACCACGTGCCGAGACCCGCGTTCCCAAAGTTCCTGCTGATCGCTCCTACGTTGAGCGGAGTTGTTTCTCCTTCGGAAGCATCTGCAATTCCTTGCTCCAGACGATCGATATCAACTTCCGTGTTGGCGGGGACATCGTTGGGCCGTCGATTGGCAAAGATGTCGGTACCGTCCGGCGTATAGACGCGGGGTAACTGCGCTGGAGTGAACTGAAATCCGTAGGGGACAAATGCCGTCGGTCCAGCCGTCACTCGAGGGTAGAACACGAACGGCAGATTGCCCGTTAGCATGTTATCTTGCCAGATATTGGGCGGAATCGTGGTCAAAGCTGCACCGGCATGGAGTACCAGGGTCGGGCGTAAGCGATAGTCAGCTTGCAGACGTGGCCCCCAATTATTCATTCGCGTACGGTACCTGGGTTCAGGATTAATCAAGAAAACTTGACCACCGCCGGGAGAGGGGAAAAATCCGGAAGTACGATGGGCCCGATCCGATATCGGTGTGTAGAGTTCGAGACGCATTCCATAGCCGATCGTGAGGCGGCTTGTGGCTTTCCAGGTGTCTTGCGCGTAGGCTGCGATTGCCGTCCGGTTTATCGCAGTGGGGCCTATATTTTTGCCGTTCGAGAAATAGCTGGGTGCAACAGCTCGTGTATACGCAAACGCGCTACCGGTAAGGAACGCTGATAAGGTATCGGGCAAAGGATCTCCAACATTGATAGTGTGAGAACCGCTTGCAGATGTGATTTCAACTGCGGAGTACGCTGTTCCTCCGCCAAAGTCGTATTCTCCGTTAGGGCTGGATCCGTAATAACCGGAGTCACGGTTCAGTCGAATCTCAGCGCCAAGCTTGACCGTATGGGCGTTGCGCGAGAACGTTACATTCTCTCGAGCCTGGAATAAGTTTCCGTAGTCTCTGGAAACGGAACCGCCTGGTGCATTGAACGGCTCGAGGAGAGCGTCGTTGAATTTGACGGCTGGGTCAGTTGTATTGGGAGTTGGAAAAGAGGGGGTCGTTCGAATAGCACTCAGCGATGATTCGAACGTGAGACTCGGCGATGCAGTGTGTATCCATGTCAACACGCCATTACGCTGGTGATCGACATATTCCACACCGAAGCTCGGATCTATAACCGTTTGATCTGGATTCGTCGTTGGGCCGCTGAGATTGTCGAGAGAGAATCGCGCCATCCAGTGGTCCTTGGCGCCGCTCTGAAAATCAAGCCTGCCGGAAAACTGATCTGCGTCCGTATTCACTTTGGATGAAGTTGCGTACGTGTTCGCGCCAAATGTTCCGGCTGGATAATTAGGCAGCGGATATCGCGCCAGTATCTGGCTGATCGAGGAGTTCACCGGAACAAGGAGCGTGTCGCCTGGGAATGCCGTCGTATCCATGCCCGATCGCTGTTCTGCGGTTGGAACAGAAAGAACCTGGGTCGTTCCTAATACCTGGCGGAAGCCTTGGTACTCGATGAAATAGAAGATCTGCTTGCTGTTGCCGAGCCAACGAGAAATCGGAACAGGACCTCCATTTGTAAATCCAAACTCATTTCTTCTGAAAGGTGGAATGCGTCCCGGACTTACCGGGGAAGGATGATCGAAGTAGTTGCGGGCATCGAGAGCGGAGTTTCGCAGAAACTCGAAAAACGATCCATGCAGGTCGCTTGTTCCAGGTCGAGTCAAAATATCGGTATAGCCAGATGCGCCACGACCTATTTCGGCCGGCATCACCCCGGACGACGATTTCAGGTCAAGTATTGCGTCAACATTGAAATTAGTGAACGTCCCGCCACCCATTTCCGGGTCACTGATGTCCGCTCCATCGAGAGAGAAAGTTGCCTCCACACCTCGCTGGCCGTTGATCGCGAACTGCTGGGTGAAGTTTGAGGCTCCATTGGTGTCGCTGGACGTTCCGGCAGCGAGTAGCAGAATTTGGCTAAAGTCCCTTTTGTTGAGCGGGATTTCACTCACTCCCTTATTCGTGAGTTGATCGGTGTCAACTACTCTTCCGATCTGCGTGTTGGCCATCTCCACCGAGCCGTCGCGGCCCAGCTTGAGCGTTACGCCTTCAACCGCTGATGGGATAGAGACTTGGGTCGCGCTGCGGTAGAAGTTCCCAGCGACACGCACAGTCACTGAGTAGAGGCCGGCATTAAGGTTCTGGAACGAAAAAGCCCCTTCTTTATTCACAGCTGCGGAATAGTGATTCGTGCCCGAATCGAGCAGCACCGTTCCCTCGTTTGCGGCCAGGAACCCGTCCGTGCGCAGTACACCGTTCCAATTTGAGGTTGGCGCCTGCGCCCAAACAGCAAACGAGAGAGCGTTATTACAAGGAAAAAACATTCTCAAAACGACACAAAGCGAGAAAAAAATGCCGATTCTGTATGAGCTGCTGTTGGCCGACATGGGGAATCTCGTGACCACTTTCGTTCCGCGGAATCAGAAAGGATGACTCTATTCACTACGGCACAACGTCATAAGAGCTAACGGGTAGGGACCAATTCGTTGCTGGATAGATACCTTCTTTTGAAGGACTTACCGTGGGTGGCCACGTGATCAAAAAGGAATGTATGATACCTCCAAATCCTAGTTGTCAATATGGAATAATGAGGGGTTGATGTTGGTCCCCGGCTCTATGCCGTCGCCGGTGGGCTCTGCGTCCCTGCTTTTGCGCAGCAACGCGTCGAGGTGGACGCAGCGCCGGTCGCCAAACCCGAAAAGCAGGAAGAGAATCAGCAGAACTCACGATGCCATTGTTGCCACAATCCGAAAAAGAGGCTGGACACAGTTTCCCGCCAGATGCCAGTGCTGTCCGCGATCAGCTGAAACGGCTCCTTGCGCACCCGCTATTCGCAAACAGCAAGCGCTATCCCGTGTTTCTGGCTTACACGGTCGAGCAAACGCTGCTTGGCAATGCGGGCGAATTAAAGGAACGGACGATAGGTGTGGAGGCCTTTGGACGTGAGCCAAACTACGATGTAAACCTTGATCCAGTAGTCCGTACGACAGCGGCCGAAGTCCGGAAGAGGTTGATCCAGTACTTCTACAACACGGATCATTTCGGAGAGCTGATAGTCGAACTTTCGGTAGGCTCATACGTTCCCTCGTTCCGGGATCCAACGGTCTCCGTGAACCTCGAATCCGGATCGTTGGTCTCGCAGAGGAACGGGGCGACGCCTCAGGACTCTCCCACAACCGAGTCTAAATCTGCTGAGGCAGCTCTACCTCCTCCAGTGCTGACCAGGCATCGATGGATCTCTATCGCAACATTATTGTTGTTGGCCCTTTTCGCAGGATTCGGAATGGGCCGTATCCAAATCCCCCGGAAACCGTCGAATTTGGAACGCTTTTGGGAACCGGTGACAGCAGCTTCAGGAAAGGTCACGTACTGCCTTGGGCAACCGATAGATGCGGTAGATCGAGAGCGCACCACGCCGAACGGGATGCCCCTCTATGGCCGGCTCGATGTCTCGGACGTGATCACGTTGGCGCGATCCATTGTTCCTCTGGTCCCAAAGGGCGGCGATTTTCGCGTTGTTTCCGATTCAGAAATCGGCTATACGCAGCTACGCGAAGGCCCCGTCGTGCTCATTGGCGCCTTCGATAACGTTTGGACCATGCGGATTACCCAGGATCTACCCTTCGGATTCGAGTACGATTCGCAGGTGCGAAGGCTCGTAGACCGCAAGAGTCCCGAGAAGAGGTTTTGGACCCTCCAATGGCAGGTGCCTTACACAAAGTTGGCAAAGGACTATGCCATCATCGCCAGGATCCATGACAGCGTAACGGGCCAGCCAGTCATTATCATTGCGGGGATTCTAGGGGAAGGCACCGAAGCTGCCAGCGAGGTCGTCTTTAAGCCTGCGTATCTCGATGAGATGTTGAAGAAGGCGCCTAAGAACTGGGACCAACTCAATCTGGAAGCTGTGATCGAAACGAATGTCATCGAAGGCCACGCAGGCCCTCCCACGGTGCTCGCTGTCGAGACCTGGCGGTAGGTCACTAGCCTCTTCATCGACAGCGCTATGGCTCCATGGTCGGCTGCGACCGATCCCTCGAGGCGTGTCTCACTAACTTTGCCGTATGATACGTGCCATGTGACGGTCCAGCCTTCTAACGATAACTTCAAGATAAATACATGGTTATTGGGATAGAACTGTGCTCGTACCCGTTGGAGCTTTTACCTCACCTCATTCCACTAGATTCTGTAATCGTAGTCGCCCTTCTCGCACTGCAGCGATTTCTTCTGGCCTTGATTCTCGCCAGCGCAGCATCGCTGGGCGACCTGGAGACCCGATGCAGAAGTGCAACTCGCAACTTCCCCTTTTGATTGTTACGGCAGCCATCATTGGAGTCGGCATAGCGCCGGCTCAGCAAACGAACCGGCCTTGGATGGATTCACACCTGTCTCCAGGGGACCGCTCGGAGCTGGTCCTCAAACAACTTACTCTTGATGAAAAGTTGGCTCTGGTGCATGGCAACGGTATGTCAGGCGAGTCGCAGTGGAGGATGCCTCTAACCCCTCTCACCAATGGCGGCGCTGGTTACACTCAAGGTGTCGAGCGCCTGGGTATTCCTCCCCTGATCATCTCGGATGCCGGCTACGGCGTGAGAGCCAGCGGCGCGAATGGAAGATACTCGACGGCGATGCCTTCCAATCTGGGTGCAGCTTCGAGCTGGGATCCAGAGTCCGCTTGCCAATTCGGCGAAGTGATCGGCGGCGAACTTCGGGCTCAAGGTTTCGATGTGACTCTGGGAGGCGGCGTGAATCTCACTCGCGAGCCCCGAAACGGGCGGACCTTCGAGTACGCGGGCGAAGATCCGCTTCTGGCCGGCACTCTAGTTGGAAACATGATGAAGTGTGAGCAGGGTCAACACGTCATCGGCGATATCAAGCACTACGCCGTCAACGACCAGGAGACAGGACGGTTCGTTGTGAATTCTGTCATCTCGAAACGTGCGATGCAGGAGTCCGATCTATTGGCCTTTCACATTGCGATCTCTATCGCCAATCCCGGCGCCGTGATGTGCTCTTATAACCGCATCAATGGAGACTTCGGTTGTGAAAATTCTTACACGCTGCAGGATGTTCTCAAGAAGGACTGGGGATTCAAAGGCTTCGTGATCTCGGATTGGGGCGGCACGCACAGTACGGAGAAGGCGTCCTCTGCCGGACTCGATCAAGAGCAGCCTATGGCCGACTATTTCGGGCTGAAGTTAAAGGAGGCGGTAGACGCAGGGAGAGTACCTCTGTCCGAGATCGATGACCATGCTCGCAGGGTCTTGTACGCAGAGTTTTTAGCTGGAATCGTGGATGATCCTCCGCATAAGGGTGTGGTCAACGTAGAAAAAGGGCTTGAGGTTGCGCAGCGTATCGAAGAAAAGAGCATAGTTCTCCTAAAGAACAACCAGGCCGTGCTCCCAATCATTCCGTCCAAGGTCCACAGCATCGCAATCATCGGCGGCCATGCGGATGTCGGAATGATCTCCGGTGGTGGTTCTGCACAAGTTGACCCGCCGGGCGGCAATGCCATTATGCCCCCTGGTAAAGGCGCAACGCATTGGCAGGATCACATCTGGTTTCCGACTTCCCCCTTACAGGCGCTGCGAGCGAAATTGCCGAACACGAAAATTGACTTTGATCCGGGGACGGATCTGCAGTCAGCGGCATCTTTAGCAAAGACCGCGGATGTGGCGATTGTCTTCGCCTATCAGTGGGAGTCCGAAGGTATGGACCTGCCGAATCTTTCGCTTCCGGACAACCAGGATGCGCTGATCGAGCAAGTAGCGGCAGTCAATCCGCGTACGATCGTTGTTCTTGAAACAGGAACTGCCGTTACTATGCCCTGGCTCGACAAGGTGGCCGGGGTTGTTGAGGTTTGGTATGCGGGCAGCGCCGGGCACAAGGCGTTAGCAAACATCATTCTCGGGGACGTCAATCCGTCTGGCAAGCTGGCGATGACCTTCCCAAAGAGAGAGGCGGACCTTCCTCGCCCTTCGATCGCGCCCCTTCCTCCGAATGACGAAGGACAAGGACATTATGCTGTAAACTCCGAAACGCGCGTCTCCAGCTATGCGGTCCACTACGATGAAGGTTCCGAAGTCGGCTACAAGTGGTACGAAGCCCAGCATAAGCAACCGTTGTTTCCGTTCGGTTTTGGCCTTTCCTATACGTCCTACGCGTATTCCGGCCTAAGCGTCGATTCATCCGCGAAAACAGTCCGCTTTACAGTCAAAAACATGGGCAAAAAAACAGGGACTGAGATTGCGGAAGTCTACGCCACTCTTCCCAAAGAAGCTGATGAATCGTTCAAACGCCTGGTCGGTTGGAAGCGTGTCACTCTGGCGCCTGGCGAGTCACAGGATGTCACCGTTGCCATCGATCCACAGGAACTGCAGACCTTCGACGAATCGAAGGACACATGGATGCTTACTAATGGCGAATACGGCATCCTGGTTGGACCGTCTTCAGAGAGCACCCCTTTGAGGGCGAGCCTTCGGATCCATTGAGATTGATCCCTCGTCGAACCCACCCCGCGATGAACCTATGAGAACCGCAATGTATTGATTCCGCTCTTTGACGCTCGCGTGCGCTGCGCTGTCACTGGCGTGGCTCTCTAGAGGCCACGTCAGTGACGAAACCAATTCTCGACGCCAACGCCGAACAGATAGTCTGTGCTAACGGTTCATATCAGCCGAGTTGAAGCTCGAAAAGATAAGGAGACCTCTCAATGAACGACGTATCAACTCTGGGTCAGACGGGCAGTGCAGTTCAAGCTGACCGGACAAGCACCGGGAAAGAACACTTTGAAGTGCTGGATGGATTGAGAGGGAGTGCGGCCATCCTGATTGTTATCTTTCACGTCTTCAATTACTCATTTGGCTGGGACACTCCTCTGAGCCTGATGCACCACGCCTATCTGGCAGTCGATTTCTTTTTCGGGCTCTCCGGTTTTGTCGTCGCCTATGCCTACGATGACCGATGGACTCGAATGTCTACCCTCCAATTCTTTCGGATCCGGCTCATTCGGCTTCATCCGCTGGTGCTGGTCGGCGCGACCCTGGGTCTTCTCGGCTATCTTCTCGATCCCTTCGGCAAGGGAATAAACCAGACCTCAGCGCCGATGTTACTGCTGGCCTATGTGACCTCACTTCTCCTGTTGCCTTCTCCGCCAGTAGGGGGCCGACAGAACGAAAGCCAGGCACTCAATGGACCAGCGTGGTCCCTCATGCAGGAGTATCTCGGAAATATCGCGTACGCTCTGATTCTTCGCCGGCTGCGTGCGCTCACACTTGGAATCATCTTCGGAGTCTCCGGGTTGCTGCTCATATGGGTCGCGAATGTGAAAGGTTCGCTGGATGGAGGCTGGGGATACCCGGAGATATGGATGGCACCTCTGCGGTTGACCGTCTCTTTCGTGATGGGCCTTTGGCTATACCGTATTCAGGGTCGCATCCGCCGTCCCAAAATTGGACTCCTGGTTCTCTCGATTCTTCTTGTGGTCATCTTTCAGGCGCCGAAGTTCCCCAACGCAGGCGGCCTTTCCTTCAATGGTCTCTATGATGCTGTGTGCGTGCTGTTCTTATTCCCGCTCATCATCATCTGTGGCGCGCACTCTGATGCTGGTGCGGGCATGATGAGGTTGTGCAAGTTCAGCGGCAGGCTCTCCTATCCCCTCTACATCACGCATATCCCGTTCGTATATATCATTGCGAACTTCGCCCACACGAGACATCCAGCCAAGTCCGTGCTGTTGACTTATATCTTCCTGCTTCTGCCAGTCGTGATCGCTTTGGCATGGCTAGTTCTTAAGTATTTCGATGAGCCTGTTCGTGCGTGGCTGACCCGCCGCTACGGCATAAAGCGGGCAGCAGCATAATGCCCGACATAATCGCAGCAGAGAAGCCGATTTATTTTCAAAAACGGAGGACGGAAATCATGATGTTGAAGAGGTATCCTGCAATCGCTCTTTTTTTTGTCGCATTCTCTGGTGTCATTTCCGCCGGGGCACAGACAAGTCCCTTCAGTGCTGAGGCCAAGCAGAAGGCCGAGTCTCTCCTGAAGCAAATGACTCTCGATGAAAAGGTCGGTCAACTCAATGAATCGTCCGGTCTCGTGATGCCTGGTATCGCTAAAGAGAAACCAGATGATCTCATTGCCAAAGGCGGAGTAGGCTCGATTCTTTGGCAGATGGACGTCAAGGAGATCAATCGCCTTCAGCATATCGCGGTCGAAAAGTCGCGTCTTCATATTCCAATCATCTTTGGTTTTGACGTGATTCATGGATATAGAACCGTCTTTCCAGTACCGCTGGCGATGGCATCTTCGTGGGATCCATCGGTCGAGGAGCAGGCACAACATCTGGCGGCACAGGATGCACGCGCTGCCGGGATTGATTGGACTTTTACGCCCATGGTCGATATTGCACGTGACGCTCGGTGGGGTCGCATCGTGGAAGGTGCCGGAGAGGATCCAGTTCTTGGTTCCGCAATGGCTCAAGCACAGGTCCGCGGATTCCAAGGCTCGAAGCTTGGACAGGACAGCGTACTCGTGACCGTAAAGCATTTTGCCGGTTACGGTGCAGCCGACGGCGGCCGTGACTATGACTCTTCCTATGTGCCGGAGGAGTTGCTTCGCAATCTTTACCTGGTTCCTTTTCATGCAGCGGTTCAGGCTGGGGCTGGTGGAATCATGAGTGCCTATATGGACCTGAACGACGTGCCGGCGAGTGGCAATCATTGGCTCCTGACCGACGTTCTCCGGAAGGATTGGGGGTTCCAAGGCATTGTGCTTTCGGATGCATTTGCAGTCGGAAACCTCGTTACCCATGGTTACGCGAGCGATGGCAAAGATGCGGCCTACAAGGCGATCACCGCGGGCCTAAACATGGATATGGCGAGTCTCACCTACTCACACAATCTTGCAAAGGTAGTGCAAGAGGGCAAAGTCAGGGAAGCCTACATCGACCAGATGGTGTTGCCGATTCTGGAGGCGAAGTTTGATCTAGGACTCTTCGACCATCCCTACGTCGACGAAGCTAGTGTCGATACGGTCCTGAACCGACCCGAGGGTATCGCGCTCGAGCGCAAACTGGCAGGGCGTTCCATGGTGCTGCTTCGCAATGAGAACCGAACTCTTCCCCTGTCGAAGGAGCTGAAAAAGATTGCCGTTATTGGCCCTCTCGCAGATGCTGCCCATGATATCGAGGGCGGATGGACGGTGGAGGGCCTATTCGGAAAAGGGTCCAAGAGTCATCCGGTTACTGTGCTTGCCGGTATCAGGAATAGGCTGGGTGCCGATGCGCAAATCACGCTTGTCGCCGGGCCTCAGCCGTCGAAGGTCTATACCGGTATGTTGGAGCAGTTTACAGGTACGAAGCCTTCACCTCCACCTACTCCTCAAGAAACCGCCGAATGGATTGCCAAGGCCAAGGCAGCGGCCGCCGACGCTGACCTCGTCGTGGCCGTCATGGGTGAGACGGCGAATATGAGCGGCGAAGCGGCTTCGCGAGCCAGCCTGGATCTGCCAGGAATCCAGGAGCAGATGTTAGAAGCTGCTGTTGGTGTTGGCAAGCCGGTGGTGCTCGTGCTTGAAAATGGTCGCCCACTCGATATTCACTGGGCCTCGGAACACGTGCCGGCAATACTTGAGGCCTGGTACCCAGGCACACAAGGGGGCAATGCCGTGGCCGACGTACTATTCGGAGATGTGAATCCTGGCGGGAAGCTGCCGGTAAGTTGGCCGAGCGCATCGGGCGTCGAGCCACTCTACTACAACCACACTTTGACACATGATCCCGAAGATCGCCTTGGCTTCACGTCACGCTATTGGGATGTCGCTTCCAAACCGCTTTACCCTTTCGGGTACGGTCTCAGCTATACGACGTTCAAATTTTCCAATCTCCATCTCAGCAAGAACAACATGAGCGTGAGCGATAACAACGAGGTAAGCGTCGACGTAACGAATACGGGCTCTATCGCGGGGGATGCTGTTGCACAGATTTATATTCATCAACGCTATGGTTCGGCATCTCGCCCCGTTCGCGAACTCAAGGGATTTGAGCGGGTTCTCCTCCAAGCGGGAGAAACCAAAACTCTCAGGTTTCCTCTTGGAGCGGAACAACTGCATTTTTGGAGTCCGCAGTCGAAAACTTGGGTTGTAGAACCCTCCGATTTCGATGTGTGGGCCGGAGGAGATTCAACTGCAAGTCTTCGCGCGGAATTTAAGACCACGCAATGAACGTTCGATGCAGAACTGGAGTTGGGAGCCGGTGCGAAGCGAAACCGGTACGAACACAGTAGGGGGAGCTTGCAAGCCGTTCGGACGCCGTCAGATATAGGAGTATAGAGTTAACAATCATTGCCGCTTCGTTCCTCCCCGCGGCGGACCATCCTTGCGATATGCCTTGTTGGATCACACAAGCTCTGAACTCCGTTTTTCCTGTGATAAAGCGCGTCGCCTAGTCGTGTTCTCTCCCCACTCTTTCGGCTCTTATGCACAGGCCTCCCGGAGTAGGGTTTGAATTTCGTTAAACTGATCGACGACAACATCGGCTCCGGCGCGAAGCAGTTCGGACTCTCCGAAACTCGTGGTCAATGCGACGGTGAAGCACGGGACTTCTCTCGCTGCCGCAACCCCATTGAGGGCGTCTTCTATGATCCAACAGTCGGACGGTGCCATTTCCATCCGCGCGATCGCCTTCTCAAAGACTTCCGGAGACGGTTTAGGGTGCACAATGAAACTGCTGTCGATGGCAACTTCGAAGAGTGAGGTCATTCCCAGAGACGCAAGGGCGCATTTGCGATTTTGTGCGGTTGCAGAGGTGGCAATAGCCAACCGATATTTCCGATAGGCCCAGTACACAAAATCGATGGCGCCACGGACCGGCCTCAGGTCGCGTTGACCTAAGGCATAGAGACGGTCTTTCTCTGCCAGAATTGCTTCGATTCCGTCCTCGGAAAGACCATGGATCTTGGCAACGTCCGTTATCATTACTCGATCGCTGCGACCGATGTATCGCGAGAACACCGTCTCATCAACCTCGATGCCCGCTGAACGCAGGGCTTGCCGCTTCGTAGATTTGTGGAGAGCCTCCGAGTCGATCAGAACTCCACCCATATCGAGGACTAGCGCTTTCGGATTATTCGTTGGTGTGCGGCGTGATGGCCAATAAATCCCCATGCTGTCTCCATTCTGGCGCGCGAAGTCGCCTCTATGACCCATTCACACTCTTGTTCAGGGCTGGGACGAGGCACATAAGAAGTGCGAGAGAGATAAACGCTCCCCGCAACCCAACGGAATGAGCTATAAAGCCCACCAACGCGGGCCCTGCAAGCAGGCCTGCATATCCCGCACCTGTCGCGGCAGCAAGAGCAAGCGGGGCGGGCATTTCCCGCTGATTTACCGCTCGCCGAAACAGAGTTGGCACTATGTTTGCCGCTCCAAGGCCGATAAGGACGAACCCGGCCAGAGCGAGCGGAGTGTATTGCGAAGCAAGCAAGACCGCAAAGCCACAGACCGCCGTCAGTCCACTTAACAGAAATACCTTGCGATCCCCCAGCCGCATTATCGCGCGATCCCCAGTGAGACGTCCTGTTGTCATGGCTATCGAAAACAGCATGTAGCCGACTCCGCCTCTGGCAGCCGCGACCATTTTGGTGGTTACCAGCAGTAGAGCACTCCAATCGAGCAGCGCTCCCTCAACCAGAAATGAGACAAACGCAAGTAGGGCAATCACCAGAACAATACCGCGGGGCAGAACAAACAAGGGACCTGGGGTTTCATTACCTGTTCGCAGCAGATGCGGAGCCGCCGCACTGACAGCGGATGCGACTGCGATGGAACTGATGGCGCAGCTGTGGAACGGGGAGATATGGTTGGATAGCATGAGCGTCATAAATCCCGACCCTGCGAATCCTCCGATACTGAACAGAGCATGGAATCCCGACATCAGCGGGCGCGATAAAGCCCGCTCCACTTCCACTGCATGGAGATTCATGGCGACATCCAAGGAACCCAGGGACGCGCCGAACATCATAAGTGCTGCCCCGAGAGAGGCTGGACGATCCACGACCACCAGAAGCGGAAGAAAGAGCGATACACCATAGCCACCAGCAAGGATGACGGGCTTGCTGCCAAATTTCGTCGCGAGGATTCCAGTAATTGGCATTGCGGCGACCGAGCCGGCCCCAAGGCATAGAAGCAGAAATCCCAGGGTGCCATCTCCAATCCCGAGTCGGGTCTTGGCGAAAGGAACAAGAGGAGCCCAACAGGCCACCGCGAAGCCAGCCGCGGCAAAACAGAGTCGCGTGGCTAGACGTGATTTTGAGTGATCAGCGACGGATGACATGTCATACTCCCGTCGCGACGGGTTGAGGTGGCTCGTCGGCAGTCAGAACGGTGATACCGGCCTTTTCGAGTGTAGCTAAAAGATGGGAGGGAGTATCGTGTGGAACAACCAACTCATGGACGAACTCCAGCGGGCCGATGACGTGCGGTGCTCGGGTCTCAAGTTTGTCGAGCGTCACGAGCGCAGTTACTTTCTGGCTGCGGGATAGCAGGACACGTTTGAAGAGCGTATCTGCAGGGTTGAATCCTCCAAGGCCTAATTGCGAAGAAACTGCGCAGGCGCCAAGAAAGCAGTGATCGATATTCATTTTCTGCACAGCGAGAACAGCCTCGGCATCGACGCACGCGGCTAGTTCAGCTTCTACTGCGCCGCCGACCATAAGGAGTCTCAGCCCCTCCCGGTTAAGGACAGCATTCGCCACCGGAACTGAATTAGTCGCAACGGTCAGGAACTTGTTCTCCGGCAATTCTGCTACCAGTGCCAGATTCGTGCTGCCCCCGTCCAAAAAGATCAACCCTCGCGGTTGAATCAGGCGCGCACCAGTCCGCGCGAGCAGAATCTTTTCACTTGATTGAACCGGAATGCGTTCTGTCAGCCATCCAGAGGCAGACGACACAGGAAGGGCGCCCCCATACACCCGCTTGCAACGACCTTCTGCGGCGAGTGCGCGCAGATCACGCCTTATCGCATCTTCAGAAAGCTGGAACTCTTCCGCCAACTCGGAGGCGATAACAGAGAGTCCCGCATCGAGTCTTTCCGCGATCACTTCTCTTCTGGATATGGGCAGTGACGAATCATGCATAAACAAGAAATATCATGAACAAACATGTATTTTCAGGTGCGGGTTTGCACGGTTAGGAGAAAAAGTTCACCAAATCTCGAAGCGCCAACCTTCAGGCGAGTTGGCGGGGCCAATTCGCATTTAAAGCTCAATTCCAGGGAGACTGCTATCTGTTCTTTGCCTCATGAAGCATGGGCGGGATCTACGGCAGGTACCCGGAACCGAGCATGTGGATGGAGCGACGCCGCTTCGTGAGGTGATAACTCAGCTCGTGACTCGCGGCTAACTCCACTGTCCTCAATTCGACTCTTAGGACCGAATTCCTTTCTCTTGCAATTTGCTGGCTCTACAGTTGAGCAGAATTGCCGAGCGGCATCGACGAGTCGTCCGCAACAGGGCTTTGCCAATCGGAAGAGTTTAACCGCAGTCGCCAAATACGATCTGTCGCATCGTTAGCAACGAGGGCTGCGGGCGCGGCTTCTTGTCGTCCTGAGGAACGGCCGATGGTCTTCAAAGAGCTTGCGTCCTCCCTGACACTTCTGATCAGGAAGAACATTTTTATCTATAGGTGCAAGAGGCCGCATTGACCATCATCCAGGTCCAATGCAGATAGGAGGTCGGTTGGCCCTCACCGGCGCGGAGAATGGTCGAGGATTCTGAGGGCAAGGCAATCGGCAGCGGCGATTGTCACATGACGCCAGTTCGGGAGGGCCCAGTCAGCGGGCCAATCCATCGTCTCCAATTCTTCGATCCAGTCCTGCGCCGACTTCCTCGCTTCCTTCAGGCCATATCGTCTGAATACTGTCTCGTAAAAGGCGGCGAGTTCCGTTTCCGCTGTCGTCATAAGCTCGGCAACTCGTTCGACAGGCGTCTGCTGAGCGTGAACAATCGAGCTGGTTTTTTTATCGCACATGTAACCCTATCTCCTGATTGAAATAACGCAGCACTTTAAAAGTGCAATTTCGTCCGGCAATACTGGCCTGATGGTGAGGTGCGTCGCTAGTGCATTGCTTCTCCCGCAGGGGCGCCCTGTCCGGGCTTGTTCTTACTTAGAACGAAAGCGCACACCACCATGCCCATTGCCATCCAACAGAGCAGACGGTAGATGTCCTGATAAGCCTGCGCAGCAGCCTGCTGATTGAGTCGCTGGTAAATTGCAGCTCGCGCCATGAGGCCGGGTCCGGGTCCTTTGCCGCTACCGCCAAAGTAAGAGGTAAGCGCGTTGACCCGGTTGACGAAGGCGGGATTGCCCGGCTGCATGGACTCCTGCAGGCGTGCCTGGTGAAAGAGAGAACGGTTGGTGACGATCGCTCCAGTGACGGCGATAAAGATACTGCCGCCAACGTTGCGAACGAAGTTGATGATCCCAGAGACCTGATTGCTCGCCTCTTTCGGAAGTCCGACATAAGCCGCGGTAGTGATGGCGATGAAGGCGAAAGGGATCGCGAACATCTGAAGAATTCGCAACCACGAGGCAAAACCGAAGGTCATAGTGAGCGTGAAGTGCGTGGAGGTGTAATAGAACGCGCCGGCGAAGCAGACGAAACCGAATGCAGCCATGTTTCTCGCCGGAAACCTGCCGGTAGCAATTCCTGCCAGCGGCATAACGACGAGCAGGGCGAGTCCGCCGCCGCCGAGCGCTTCTCCGGCGCGGGTTGCCGTGTAGCCCATCAACTGCTGCAGGAACTGGGGCTCGAGTACGGTTGCGGCATTCAGGACGCCGCCGACCAGAATCATGAGGAAACAACAGATAGCGAAATTCTTGTACTTGAATAGCCGCAAATTCATGATGGGATTCTTAGCCCGCCACTGCCACCAGATCAGGCCGGCCATACCTGCAACGAATAGAAAGCAGAAGATGCGGATGAAGGTGGAGGCAAACCAGTCGTTCTCTTCCCCCTTATCCAGCATGACTTGCATGCCGCCCATGGCGACCGTGAGCAATCCGAGGCCGATGTAGTCCAGTTTCCTGAGATTGGCACGGTCTGCTTTGATCCAGGGCGGATCCTGCACCAGGCGGCTGACCAGAAAGAACGCGAGGATGCCGACGGGAAGATTGATATAGAAGATCCATCGCCAGGAGTAGTTGTCGGTGATCCAACCGCCGATCGTCGGCCCAAGGGATGGCGCAAGCACTGCCACAAGACCGTAGAGCGCGAAGGCCTGGCCACGCTTTTTTTCTTCGAAGGAATCCGCCATGATGGCCTGCGCCATAGGCTGGAGGCCGCCACCTCCGACTCCCTGAAGTACCCGCGAGATGAGCAAGATCGGTAGCGTTGGGGCGATACCGCAAAGAAAACTTGCCGCGGTGAAGATGGTGATGCATAGCAGAAAGAAATTCTTGCGGCCGATGACACTCGACGCCCACGCGCCCACCGGCAAAATGATTGCGTTGGAGACCAGATAGCTGGTGAGAACCCAGGTTCCCTGATCGGTGCTGGCGCCGAGATCACCGGCAATGTGGGGAAGGGCGACATTGGCAATGGAGGTATCGAGAACCTCCATGAAGGCAGCGAGGGCAACTGTGGCCGCGATCAGCCAGGGGTTGACTTTAGGCTTCCATCGCCCGCTGTCCCGGCTTCATCTGACATCCGCTTTCCTTTCCGGCGGATTGGGCGTTGTCAGATTCAATAACGTGAGCCCAACCAACCGCGGTCACATCGCAATACTTTGCGAGCCGTTTCCACTCAATGCTCTTCTTAGAAACTGAGCATTGGCGATCATTTGATATACATACTGTATCTAAAATCATATCGTATGTATAGAGCGCGAAAATTTGTGGAGGAAGCTACGATGGCTGACACAGGCACAGGCCGCACATTGGCGACCAAAGTCATACCCCCGATTCAAAGCTATGATCGCGGTACCCGCAGTCTTCACAAAGATGTTGGACACCCCAGCCGCGAACGCACTTCGGGTGCCAGACAGGGTGTGAGGGAGAAGAGAGGAGGCGAACAAGAGAGCGCTCAGCGCAAGACGATTGTTGTTATCGAGCAGTGGATCTGTCTCGTATTGGGCCTGGTCTGCATGGCCTTCGGGATCTGGGGGATTTATATGAAGCCCGAACAGGATGCTCTTTCTGCATACATTGCTTGGCTGGGATCGCTATATATGCCGACGTTGCGGGTAACGGCATTGGTTTGCATCGGATTGGGCGTAGCACTGGCACGCCGGGGGTGGGCGCATCTCTGAGTGCCTTTCGATTTCCAGCAGCCTGAAGATTACTGCGATCTTCTCGCAGGGACCGGTGTGTCATACCGCTTTATCTCCCCGCTCGCCGGACAGTTCCAGTTCCACGTGAATGGCTAAGGAGCCAACATGGAAACTAAAATGACAAGATGATCTGGAAGACATCCCAATGGCTACCTGTGGTATGTCGTTCCCGCAATCATGGCGATTGTGGGTGTGGTCATTGAATTGTTCTAGAGGCCTGAAGGTTTGTGGATCGAACGCTTAGATTCATCACAGATTGCGTCGATGTGAGGCCGGCAACTCTCGATATCTTCGCGTCAGTGCTCTGGAGTATAAACTATCCTCGTATCAGGATACAGAGTGTTCATTTGTGTACACAATCGTGTTGGCACAACCTCGATTCTGACGTTCGCGTCATCTGGAGCGTGTCTTACGCTTCTTAGAGCCGTCAATGAATAGCTAGACCAACGATCGGGAGGAGCTAAGTATTCAAATGCCTGTGAGCGGGACAACACCACGAAAGCGACTCACCCGCGAGGAGAGCCGAGCACAGACTCGTGCCACATTGATCGCCGTAGGACGCAGGCACTTTCTGCGTTACGGGCTTGGCGGCGCTGTGGCGGAGAAGATCGCGGAGGATGCCGGATATTCTCGGGGCGCTCTCTATTCCAACTTCGACGGTAAGGAAGATCTGTTTGTCGCTGTAATCCATGAGGAACAGGCGCGCCACTTGAATGTCTTCCGTTCTCTACTGAACGAAGAGCCTTCAGGCAAGAAGCGGTTGAAAAAAATGCGGGACGCCATTGCCGACCTGATGACGGACCATGATTGGATCGTGTTTCGTGCTGAATTCGAGGTTGGAGCTCTTCGAAGCGAACGTATCCGGCAAAGCTTTGTTGAATTGCATCGGCAGCAGCTTCGCGACGGAAGTGAGCTTATCAAGGACCTCTTGCGATCTCCTGAAGTCACTTCGAGGTTGAAGCCGGAAGACTTCATCACGGTCATCATCAATCTCGCTCATGGTCTGGCAGTCACCCAGAGAATCCTCGGCACAGAACTCTCTCAGAAAAACACACGCAGCCTGATTCAATCCCTGTTTGATCATTTGATATCGTCCGCATGAATAGTCGAAATCGGCATCTTTCTTCTACGCACAGAATCGCAACGGATTCTCAAAGCCGCCAGGTCGGTCATTGCATCAACACGCGACTCATTTCCCAAGAATGAAAGCTCTGGAAAAAGGGCTGGCGTCGCTGATTCTCCGACCACACATCGTAATCAATTAAAAGGACTTAGAGCATCGGGTGATGTAAGGAAAGCAACGCACGACCAATACGCGACCAGCACCTGAAATTCACAAGACACTGAAAATACAAGTATTTAGCCAATGAACGCAAAAGCCATCTCAGATGGGAGGCTTCGGTTCAATGCTCTTATGTTGTTGATTATATGGTGGCCAGAGACGGGATCGGTCTCCCGCTCAGCTAATGGAATCTGTAAGTTACAGATTATAAAAGGTTCAGGAAGCGCCAAAAGTGCCAAAATGCCCCATCGTTCTTGCAAATCTCTTGCAAATATTCGGTTGTCGAGTTCAAGGAAGCTGGCTGCATCGAGTTTTCTTGCGGGGGACGGACCCGATAACTCAACACAAGCCGACTTTCTATGAGCAGGTCACTAGTGTCAAGGTTCATTCCTTATGGGGGTCTTTGCTTTTGCGGTTGTTGTTGCTCTCCACCTTGTTTCTATTCGCACTCTGGATGAGCTGTCTTGATGCAAGCTCGGTGTCGGTTGGGGTTCGAGAGGAGAGTCGATGCTGCCATTTATCGGTCGGCCTTGAAGACCAAAGTCGGCTCGCAGTCATCGGAACACGGTATCGTCGCAACGGGTAAACATCGTCATCGTTCAGGCGGCTGTGGCATAGAACGGCATGTACGGTTCCTGAGTGGTCCAGAGTCGATGGAGCAGAACAGCAAGCTTGCGAGCAACGGCAACGACAGCCTTGCTCCTGGCCTGCTTGCCACCTCTGGCTGCGAGGTGAAGTCCCCACTGTCGAAGCGCCGAATCCTTACCGTGCGGTCGGAGGATATGGTTCGAACACTCGATCAGCAGACTTCGGAGATAGGCGTTGCCTGCATGGGTGATGCCGAGCTGAGGATCATGCTCGCCAGACTGGCTTCGCATCGGTCGAAGTCCCAGATAACAGCCCACATCGCGACTGCGCTTGAATCGGTCCTTGCTGCCGAGAGTCAACACGAAAGTCAGAGCGGTCAGATGGCCGATACCATGGACCTTCAACAGCGCCTGGGTCTCCGGGTACTCGGTCTGGCCGAGCAGCTGGATCTGGCGGTCGTACTGCTTGATCTTCAACGTCATCTCTGCGATCTGCTGAAGCACTGGGCCAAGCGCCTGCCCTAGTCCGGGCGGCATCGCCGCCATGCTGCGCTGAGCAAAGCACGGAGTTGCAGAGGCGGGCATACGATGGCCGCAAGCCTTCGTTAGGCCACGAACCGCGTTGATCGCCGCTGTGCGGAGCCTGACCATGAGAGCGCGTGCACGGATCAGCGTCAGGGCTTGTTGCTGCTCGACGGTGCGGTGGGCGATCGGCCGGAGTATGTTCGGATCAAGCCGCGCATAGCGCGCCAGCTTCTCCGCATCGACCTGATCGCTCTTACGGTCGCTGTGCGAGATCGCCCGCAACTCACGCACGTTCGCAACGATCACTTCATGGCCAAGCGTTTGGAGCCATTACTGCACTCTCAACCAGCAAGGTGAAGTAATCGATCGAGGTCGCTTCAGGACCGCACCGAAGGCCATCGAGAAGTGGTTCGTTGATGTGCCTCACGCTCGCGTTGCGATGGAGGCCGGCGTTCATTCGATCTGGATCAGCGAGCAACTGCAGGAGCGTCGCCAAGGTCGATGCCGATCGTCAGCTCGAACTGACCACGCTTCCTGAGTACTTCTGCGATAAGGTGTTGCGCTGGCTTCTTCATGGGAACAGTCTGCTCCTCCTCAGCAGGACCTGCTCATCCCATTTATCGTTACTAAGCAGATCTTGATGCGACTTGGTGATGGTGATCTCGTCGACCCTGCGAGAGCACCTATGGCTCGAGCTGCTCCAACGTCGCTGTTCTAGCGTGCCTCTGCGGCGCGACGGACACCCCAAGCTTGCCGCAAATGCCGCCTTTCGTGAGCGCTGATAACGTGAAGTCCGGTGGCGATACTAAACCGGATGCCGGGCACCAGAGGATTTGGGAATCGAATTGCCGCCAGGTCCAGATCGGCGTTGTCACGGATGTAGTCTCTTATTTCGTTCTGTGATCTCAGGAAGCGGTCGAAAGCATCAGCGAGTAAAGACGAAGAGTCCGGCTTGATCTTCCTTGGCGCTTTCATCTTGAAGGACTCCTTGAGAGATGGCTCCATCTTTTTCACAAACCATCGGCCGACGAATCCGGGAAGCGCCGGGCGCCGCCTCATCTGGCCTGCTGTGCGAGCGCGGATCGCGGGTCCCTTCATTGCACTTAGGTAGACCTCATTCGCTGTAGCCAAGTGGTCGAGGCACTGAGCCACACTCCATGAATCGGCTTCGGCACGCCAGCAGCCTCGCTCGTCGCTAAGATTTTGCATGAGCAACCGTGCGTCACGCTCCGCAGCGTCAAGTTGCTCCTGCAGATTTACGATGTCCGACAAGAGTTCTGTCATGGCTCCGTACTCTACGGTATGGGAACAGCGCCTGTCAATACTCTTGGGTATGGGAAAATGTCACCATGCGCAAAGGTACTGGTGCGAAGCGACTCGACGAGCCTACTCTAACTTCTTCCGATTGGATTGAAGGTGCGCTTCAACTCATCTCAGAAGCTGGTCTCCGGGCACTTACAGTCGAAGCGCTTGCCGCTCGTCTAGGCGTCACTAAGGGCAGCTTCTATTGGCACTTCAAGGGCCGGTCAGAGCTCTTAGCTGAAGCGCTCAGGCGCTGGGAGCATCGCGCCACGACGGAAGCCATTGCAGGACTATCGGTAATTAGCGAGGCTCGTCAGCGGCTCATTCTCATGTTGGATGCTGCCAGCCAGCCGCCAAGATCTCGCTCCTTGTATGCAGCGCTTGCCGAAGCCGCACAAGATCCGATTGTGAGACGCGTACTAAACCGCGTGGCTTCAGCACGAATCGGATTTCTTGAAACCTGCTACCGTGAACTCGGGTTGCCAGCATCGCAGGCTAAAGCTAAGGCTGTGCTCGCGTACTCCGCGTACCGTGGGCTTCTGCAGTTGGCGCACGAGGCCCCAGCAGTGCTACCTGATGACTGGCCTTCCTATTCCGAAGGAGTCCTCCAAGCTCTATGCCCGGCACCGAAGACGAAACGCAAGCTCCGTTAGTTCGGCTAACTTGAATTATTCCTGTCTACGGATTTGCTCAACAAAGCTTTTCCAGGCTGCTTCGTTCCAGAAGTTCCATCACGATGAACGGTATCTCGGCCGACTCATTCAGCTCATAAACAGTCAAGATTCCGGGATGATTCAGCGAAGAAGCAACTTGGGCTCTCGTCAGAACCGCTTTATAGCAGCACTCTTATCGCGTGACGCTTCGGTCAGCAATCTACTGGCGACATGGCGCCCAAGTTCTTGATCTTAGCTCCCACACTACGCCCGTTACGGCCTGACCAAGGCGGCGAACGGTTTTATAGTGGCCGAGGAGAGCGTCGGGAGAAAGTTCCAGCACTTCATCATGTTGCCTCTAAACATCTAATACCGCAAGAAACCATTACTCCGTCCGTCGTAACACGACCCAGCCTGTGACGCGTAGCCATTGAACATACGTGGAGTATACGAACTGAGGCCAGATGACTAGTTTGTTGATCCATTTGTTATTGCACAGTCAATGTCATCGGTTGAGTGTGGGCTAGCCCTCCAGCTGTCACGGCGGTCACCAGAATTGAGTAGTTGCCTGTAGCAAGTCCGGTGCCGGTGGATGTTCCGATCGTCTGATGAACTCCGGATCCACATCCCGAGATGAGTAGCAGGAAGACTGCCGTGGCGAAGGCTGCGCTCAGTCTTTTGTATCGTCCTCGGAGGACTAGAAGCACGCCGGAGAATGGGAGAAGGAGTGCAGCAGAGGCTGCGATGGATGAGGCCATCGTGATTGTCATGTTGCCGGTAGCTGTGGTAGCCGGAGTGAGCGTTGTGGGGGAGAAGCTGCAGCTTGCACCGGCGGGCAGGCCGGAGCAGCTGAGTTTTAGTTGCTGGTTGAATCCGTTTTGCGGCGTGACTATGAAGCCAATTTGTCCCGAGGTTCCCGGAGCAAGGGTGATCGCAGTCTGAGCAAGTTGTAGCGCGAAGTCCTGTGGTGGCGGGGGCGGCGGTGCGGATGCGTTGACGGTAATGATCATTGGCAGGGAGGTCGACGCCGCATTGTTGGCGTCGCCACTATAGGTCGCGATGATGGTTTGGGTGCCTGCGTTGAGCGTGGTGATGATTGTAGCAATTCCGCTTGAGATGGGGACGGCGCCGAGGGTGTCTGTGCCGTCGCTGAATGTGACGGTCCCTGTGGGAACCGTGGCGGAGGTAGTTACTATCGCTGTCAGGGTGAGGCTTTGGCCTGTCGCGAGTTGGGTGGCCGAGGTGCTGAGGCTTATTTTGGTGCTGGAGAGGACTGGTGGCGGGGGAACAACGGGAAGCTGCGTTACTGTCACGGTGACGGCGACAGAGGTTGAAGCTGCGTGAGTTGCGTCACCACCGTAGACAGCTACGATGGTGTGAGTTCCTGTGGCCAGGGTTGCGTCGTTGAAGGTTGCGACTCCGTTCGCCAAGGGGACTGATGCCAGCAGCGTCGCACCGTCGCTGAGTATTACGGTCCCGGTGGGAACGCCAGTTGCGGAGTTGACGGTGGTGGTTAGTAGGAGATTTTGTTGTGTCGTCAGCTGCGTGTCAGAGGCAGTGAGCGCAGTGGTTGTGGTGGAGGGGGCGGGCTGTGTCACCGTCACCGTGACAGAGCTTGAGGTGGAGACGGCGTCGCTGGAGTCTCCGCTGTAGATTGCAGTGATTGAGTGCGAGCCTGCATTGAGGGTGGAGGTGCTCAGGCTGGCCTTTCCGGCTGAGAGGGTTGCGACTCCGATGACGTTTCCACTGTCGTTGAAGGTCACGGTCCCCGTTGGAGAACCTGAGCCTGAGACGGTGGCGTTCAGGACGACGTTTTGTCCGGTCGGTGATAGATTCGGTGTTGCGTAGAGCGTGGTGGTGGTGCTGAGTGGAGCAGGCTGTGTTACGGTCACCGTGACAGAGCTTGAAGTTGAGGTGGCGTCGCCGGAGTCTCCGCCGTAGATTGCTGTGATGGTATGTGAGCCTGCGCTCAGAGTAGAGGTGCTGAGGCTGGCTTTACCACCGGAGAGGCTAGCGTTTCCGATTGTGACGGTCCCATCTTTGAAGGTTACTGTTCCTGTTGGCGAACCTGATCCTGAGACCGTGGCTGTAAGAGTTACCGTCTGCCCGCTGGTAGGCGTCGTCGGGGAGGCTGCGAGCGTCGTTGTGGTAGCGGCCGGAGCGGCCGCAGTAGGAGTAAATGTAAAGAGTGTGGCAGAGTAACCCGGGAAGCTTTGGTTGACGGTTCCGTTGTTGATTGACGCGCTGGCCCCCGAGACAATCTGTTGCAAATTTGCACCGGTGTAGGTGTAGACCGCTCCACTATTCGGAAGAGTAACGCCAGAGACGGTGAGAGTTGTGCTGATCGTAGCAGCTGTTTTATTCAATATCAGTATGGTCACGACGTTGTCCGTCGATCGTTGCGCTGCATAGACCGAAAGCTGGCTTTGATCGGAGCTGGTTGCGTCGACCCAAGTATCGCCGTATTGTCCGCCGCTGCCATCATAGTTTCGGTACATCCTGAAGGAGTAAGCGATTGGATCGGTTGGCGCGGGAGCGCTCCACATATTTGCGAAGTCGAGCTGCTCACGTCCGAAGATCCCCAGCACGTCCATCTCGGCTATGGCATCTACGATCGATTTTTGCCCGCTGTCGATTGAGTATTCCGACAACGCGATCTTAGTGCCGGGGTAGTACTGGCTCACCCACCCCTTGAAACGGGGTATCAGCTGCATGGGGCCATAGAAGACATACTGTTCTACCCAGGTGCCTCCGTTGAAGGTCGGATCCCAAAGAGTTCGTGTGGAGGCGAGCTGCGCAGA
This sequence comes from Tunturiibacter gelidiferens, assembly GCF_013410115.1. Taxonomy (GTDB): domain Bacteria; phylum Acidobacteriota; class Terriglobia; order Terriglobales; family Acidobacteriaceae; genus Edaphobacter; species Edaphobacter gelidiferens. The sequence continues at coordinate 2,187,421 of NZ_JACCCV010000002.1, read as the reverse complement.
GGGAGACGACACATCGAAGTAGTAGTGCTCGTCCAAGTAGTCCAGGATGCGAGTTCCGTTGGTTGCCTGATAAGCAGCCATCTGCTGGAGATAATATTGGCCAGCGAGAAGGCCGCCCTGCTTGGTCGTGTCTCCGACCCAGCCGCCTAAGGTAAAGTCCGAAGGACCTAGCACCATCGCTGAGGGGTCCACTTGTTTGATGGCTGAGGCGTATTGCTCGCCTAATTGCGTAATGGTGGGGTAATCCGAACCATTCGGCAGAACATCGCGATGGGTGTTTCCCCATCCCAAAGGTTCGTTGTCCAACTGATAGAAGGCGACTCCACCTTGTGAAGCGGGACCGAAGGTTCCGACCAAGTGTTGCAGCCAACCCTTTTGCAGGCCCGTCGAATTGTCTATGTGATTCGTATATATATTGTTGTCCACCAACTGCGTTCCGTTGGCTGCGATGCTGTTGCCGCAGTTCTCGCCGTTCGGGTGCACATAAGGGTTTGTCGATTGCTGCACACCATAAATAGAGACTGGAAAACTGCAGCTCCATGCCGCACCTTTATTGACGAATGGGATGATCGGAATTGTGATCAGAGGGTCGGCCGATTGATAGGTGCGGATCATCTGGTCTACGGAGGCCCCTGGAGTCGGATTGGTTGTGCCGCTTCCGCCCATGAAGTACCAGTCGAAACCGGCATTACTCGAGTCAACCTGCCAGTTGTAACGCGTTGTGCCGTCGCCGCCCCAACGTATGTTTGGGACAGAGATCTCTTTCGCATAGGTTGCGTCGAGACCGTAGTTCGCGATGCCGTAGATTTCCGGGCTAATGGGATGCCGTCCGCCGGAGATATCAACGGAGAGAGTAGGAGGGGTGCTCTGGCCAAATGCAATTACAGACGCACTCAGGTACAAAAACGTGACGCACAGGATGCCGACGTCGGATCGCATGGGGAGGCGTCTCACAATCGAGCGAAGATGTCGTGCCCTGCCAGCCTAATCGGCGAAGCTCTTGCTCCAGATACAACCAAAGTTGCAGCCGTCGTTGGCACTCTAGCCGCAACATGCGCTTGGCTCATGAGCCTTGCGCCAGAGAGAACGGCTTTGCAACCACCAGTCTCATAGAGGACTGGGTCGACGAAATTGAACGTGGGACCTGGTTTCTCGCCGCGATCTGCTCGCTCATCAATTTCTATTTAGATGGTCGGAGGTGAAACCCGATCAACTCAGGATCCATCTCTCAAGAAATGCCTTCTCGTTCCTCGTCCCGAATTGACGCTACTGGAAGCCGACGATTCGCTTCATCAATCAGACCCCGGCGAGCCATAAATAGCGTGGGCCGCACGTATTACCTGGCCCGAACACCTGGCATACCGCAAGAAGAGAGACACCTAATTTTGTTTACCAGCCGATGCGCAATTTGGATGGCGAGACCTCGGCTCACGGAGGGGATATTTCGTCGCTGTGTGTTCTCTTTGTAATAGTCCCAACCGAGGACAACTCTCTTTCATCTCCTCACGTCAGATCACTGACTGCACTTCGGGATGCAAGATGTGTAAACCCGGCAGCTCAGGCGCTCTGTCCGCCGAAAGGTCTCATGAAACACTTGAGTAGAATCTCCCCCGCTACCGCGGCAATGGCGGTCCTTTGTGCTTTTGCACCGGTCTCACTTGCGAGCGCTCAGCAAACCGCGCCCGATAACTCCCAACAGAATAAAAACCAGAGCCAGAACGCTGACAACCAATCAAATTCGACCGCCGATCGCATGACCACGGCGAAGATCCGGAAAGCGATCATCGCGGACAAAACGCTCTCAATGTATGCCCACAACGTGAAGATCATCACGCTCGACGGCCAGGTCACCCTGAAAGGGCCAGTCAAATCGGAGGAGGAGAAGCAGCAGGTTGCTTCCGACGTATCTGCGCTGATCTCAGCAGATAAGCTCACGAATCAGCTCACTGTTAAACAGTAGGCTTCGCACCCAAGTCCACTCATCATCAACGCTTCAAAAGTTTCAAAGGAGTTACACATGTCAAGTAAACACGTTGCAGTTTTTGGTATTTACAAAACCCCCGCTACCGCAGAGGCTGCTGTAGATTACCTCCTGTCAAAAGGATTCACCAACGAATCGATCTCTGTTCTTCTCCCAGATGACGACAGCACTCGTGCCTTTGCTCACGAAAAGAGCACAAAAGCTCCCGAAGGTACTGCGACTGGTGTGACAACGGGGGGCGTCATTGGTGGGACCCTTGGCTTGCTAGCAGGGATAGGCGCCCTAGCTATCCCCGGTGTTGGTCCGCTCATCGCAGCGGGTCCGATCATGGGTGCGCTTGCGGGCCTTGGGGTCGGCGGAGCAGTTGGTGGCATCGTCGGAGCTCTTGTTGGTCTTGGCATCCCGGAATATGAAGCAAAACGCTACGAAGGCGCAGTTAAGGACGGAGGATCACTTCTTTCGGTTCACTGTGATACTTCGGAGCAGATCGACGCCGCTAAAGCTGCGCTCAAAGAAACTGGGGCCCAGGATGTTGCGTCTGCCAGCGAAGCGGGCAACGAAGATACTAAAGGTGGTCGCGGAACTTTCGGAAATATATCCGAAGGACATCACGTATCAGATGATCGCATTGAAGATGCGACCGAAGTCGAGGAAAAAGTAGGAACACGCGTTTAGCTACTACGAGTAGAAAAGGGGCCGGTCTCATAGAGACCGGCCCCTTTTCCCTGCTCACTAAGGTCTGGATCGTCGAGGTGGGCCAACGTTCCACCGAACATAGACCCGATGATATCGCGAGTCCCTCCCACAACTAAACGAGCATTAGGTAGAAGGCGGCAGTCACGAATGAGTCCATTACGACTGCGGACTAGCTCACCCTGATGCGTGTGCATTAGAAGACCGAGCAAACGCCGGGTTCTCGGCTCCAAATCCTTCCTTGGCTCGCTCTCTTCAAATACGCTTTGTGGTCATCTCCGATGACGAGACCGTCATCCTTAATAACACCTGCCGCGTCAAGGAGTGGTTTAGCCGCGGCAGAAGCGCCCATGACCTTCAGGTGAACGAAAGCATCATGGACCCAGGCAACCGCAGCCCCCTCTCTGGAAAGCTTCGTCGCGCCCTCCTTTGAAAGCAGCACGTACACTGCATCAAAGAGTACAGAAGAGCCACCGGCTAATTGAAAGTCGGCCTCAATGGTGGTGCCGTCGGATGCGTTGGCGCCTCCGATCTTCGGAGCGACAATCTTCAGGTTAGCCCCGGCGGCCGTCACGGCCTTTTTTAAAGCCAATATTGTTTTTGCATCGGACCCGTCCTCTACCAGACATCCGATAACCTTGGTCTTTAAACCCGGTACCGCCTTCTTGAGGATGCTCAGTGCATCAGACGTCGGAAGGTCCGTTCTGACTGGAACTTTTGCCGGGACGGCTTTGATTGCGTCAAGCATTCCGAGCCCATTGGCTACCCTCTGGGCGATCTCCGGACTAACATTTGCAAGTTGTCCCAGCATTCTCGTTCGAACTGACCTGGTTTCCACCTTGCTTAATTCGAAGATGAACGCCGAGATAATGTGATTCTGTTCCGGTTCCGTCTGAGAGTTGAAGAACATCAGCGCTTGGGAAAAGTGGTCGCTAAAAGACTCGGCTCGCACTCGCAGTTTGTCTCCGCCTTCGGACGCAGGAAACGTGGTGAATCCGTTTCTCGGGTCTTGACGCGGGGAGTCTGTTTCAAGAGAACTGGGCGAATACGAAACGCGACCCTTCTGCTGGATCATCGTCATGTGGCCGTCTCGCTGCATGTTGGCCATCGGGCATCGAGGAGCATTGACGGGAATCTGCTCATAGTTAGGCCCACCGAGACGGCTTAGCTGAGTATCGATGTAGGAAAGATTGCGACCTTGAAGCAGTGGATCGTTCGTAAAGTCGATTCCGGGAACCACGTCGGTGGTTGCGAAGGCAACCTGCTCTGTTTCTGCGAAGTAGTTTTCGACATTCTGATCTAACACTAATCGACCGATGATCTTCAGAGGGAGCGTTTCCTCTGGAATGAGTTTGGTAGCGTCGAGCACATCGAACTCGAACTTGTTGGCAAACTCCTCATTGAAGAGTTGAACTCCAAGCTCCCATTCTGGAAAGTTCCCTTCGTTGATCGCATTCCACAGATCACGGCGATGAAAGTCCGGGTCGGCACCCGAAATCTTGAGAGCTTCGTCCCAAATTACCGAGGCCATGCCGAGCTTTGGGCGCCAGTGAAACTTCACATATGTCGAATCGCCAGCTTCATTGACAAGTCTGAAAGTGTGCACGCCGAACCCTTCCATCATTCTAAAGGATCTAGGAATTGCGCGGTCAGACATGATCCACATGAGCATATGCGTGGATTCGGGAACGAGTGAGACAAAGTCCCAGAATGTATCGTGTGCCGTCTGTGCCTGCGGAAATCCGCGATCTGGTTCCTGTTTGGCTGCATGAATGAGATCGGTGAACTTAATCGAGTCCTGGATGAAGAAGACGGGGATATTGTTGCCAACGATGTCCCAGTTTCCCTGATCGGTATACATCTTGACGGCAAAGCCTCGAACATCGCGAGCCGTATCTGCTGAACCCATGTTGCCCGCCACAGTCGAAAATCGAGTAAACACTGGCGTCTTGACTCCGACCTTGGTTAATACTCGCGCCTTCGTAATCCCGCTTAATGAGTGCGTCAGCTCAAAATATCCTTTAGCACCGAAGCCCCGAGCATGGACGACGCGTTCGGGAATACGCTCATGATCAAAATGCTGGGTCTTTTCAACCAACAAATGATCTTCGAGAAGAACGGGACCCCGCTCTCCAACTTTGAGGGAATTCTCATCATCTCCGACAACAAGACCCCTTTGATTTGTTAGCTGAGGATGCGTGCCATCTGCAGTTTGATGGAATTCTCCACCTGCGCCTGCTTGATATTCAGCAGCTACGTTCCTTACAGACTTCTTCGTCTTAGACATAGTTCGATCCCTTATGTGATGGCTTTTGCTTACTGCTATACCTGGGTCTGTCCTCGACGGTCGTCGGTCGCGCAAGATGGGCGCTGGTATGGCTGCTAAACATGGGATGCAAAATATGAGAGACGTGGAATGTTTGACATTATGAATGTTTAGAGAGCTTGCCGAGCTTATCCATATAGAAATCTCGAATCACACAAACTGAACCATATAAAGAACGGCATCAAATGTTTAGTACCGCAGTGTGTCTCTCATCTTTCCCATAAATGGTCTATAGAAATGCCGACAGTTGTCCCTCTCACTCCAGAAACGGAATGGCTTCCAAAATTACGTCACCTACCAAACTGGGAGCCCCCACTCATCCCGACGCTCGTTCTTGCTCCGCATCCTGATGACGAAACCCTTGGAGCGGGTGGTCTTATCGCGAGACTTTGCGGGGCAGGTGTTCAGGTAGTCGTGGTGGCTATCACGGATGGAGAAAACGCTTATGCCGACACACAAAATATGAGTGGGATTCGAGTGCAGGAACAGGTTGAAGCACTTTATCGGCTTGGCGTACCGGAATCTATGATTCGCCGCCTGCGCCTGCCGGATCGGGATGTATCCGCCTGCGAAGATCGGCTCGTTGATTCACTCTTGCCGATGGTAAAAGGCAGAATGCACCTTGTCGCACCGTGGAAACGCGACTTTCATCCCGACCATGAGGCGGCAGGACGAGTTGCTGCGCGAGTGGCCCAAGTCAAGGGTGTCATCCTCACTTCTTACCTCTTTTGGACGTGGCATCGGGGTGTACCCGAGATGCTTGAAGGACTATCGGTCGAAAAGGTCCTACTTACTGATGCTGAACTCCACACAAAACGTTACGCCTTGGAAGCTCATGCATCTCAATTCGAGCATGCTGACGGCCAGCCCATTCTTTCTCCCGAACTGCTGTTGCCTACTCAACGAGACTACGAGGTCTATATCCGGTGATCATGGAAACCAAATTCGAATCGTCTCCCGCTTTCTTTGAGGCCAAATATCAGGAGAATACTGATCCTTGGGACTTTTCGCACAGTGCTTACGAACTGGGGCGTTACGACGCCATCATCAATGCGATCTCTCATCGAACTTATCGCCGGGCATTTGAACCGGGTTGTTCCATCGGTGTGCTCACAGAACGTCTAGCAGCATACTGTGGCACCGTTGATGCCATTGATTTTTCGCCGACTGCGGTTGTGCAGGCTCAGAGACGATGTGCTCATCTGCGTAATGTTGAAGTACATTGTGCAGCGCTGCCAGACGGAGTGCCAGTGAAGGATTTCAATCTCCTACTTTTGAGCGAAATAGGCTATTACTTCACCCCTCAAACTTGGCAACAGATCTCCTCGATATTGATCGACTCGATTCCTCAAGGCGCTACTGTTCTGGCTGCGCATTGGTTAGGCCATTCCCGAGATCATTGCATCTCAGGCGATGAGGTCCACGAGATTCTGCTTGCTCATCCGAGGCTCCTGGTCGAGCACTCGGAACGCAACCAAAGTATGAGGCTTAATCGGCTGGTGCGTTTGTGAAGGCTCCTTGGCATGTTGCGATCGTCATTCCGGCTCGGGACGAGCAAGACCTTCTGCCCAGATGCCTTCGGTCCGTACAAGAGGCTCGTCTGATGCTGCCCCCGCATGTAACAAGCGACCTGGTCGTCGTGACCGATCAGTCAACTGATGACTCCTTCCGAATCGCTCACGCGATCGTCCAAGAAAGCGGAACAGTCATCGAAATTGAAGCGGGCTGCGTAGGTACCGCACGAGCACTAGGTGTGCAGCTCGCATTAGAGCGCTATAAGGGACCAAGAAAACTCTGCTGGCTGGCGAATACCGATGCCGACTGTGAAGTACCTGTCAACTGGCTCCAGGACCAAATGGAGTATGCAAAGACAGGAGTCGCCGCGATTGCGGGCATTGTCGAGGTGGACTCCTTCATCGATCACGACTCCTCAGTCCCGGACAGATTTCGTCTTTCTTATTTGATCCACTCGGACGGGACGCATCCCCACGTGCATGGAGCCAACTTTGGAGTGAGAGCGGATGTGTATCTTCGAGCTGGAGGCTGGCAAGATCTTTCAAGCGCAGAAGACCATGATCTGTGGCGACGTCTGAAAATAGGAATACATCAACGCATATCAGACGCTAGCTTATGTGTCTTAACCAGTGGAAGACGGGTAGGGCGTGCACCACTCGGCTTCGCAGATGCTCTTGCCGCACACAATGGAGTTACGGGATGACAACGGACGAGCTGAAGTCCCGACTGACAGACGTTGTTAAGCAGAAGCTGCCACTCCCGGGAGGGGGGCGTACAGCCGAGCGCCATCAGCTACTGGCCGAGACAGCGCGAGAGGATCTCAGCTTGGCGAAGCTTGCAGAAGCTCATTGGGATGCGGCGGCAATCCTCGCGGAGGCGGGACGCAGTGCTGAACCTAACACGTTATACGCGGTTTGGGCTTCTGAGATCCCGGGCCACGCAGTTCGGCTGGAGCGAACTACAGATGGTTTCCAGATCAGTGGCGAAAAGCCGTTTTGCAGCGGGCTTGGAATAGTTGATCGAGCCCTCCTCACAGTCGGGCTACCACACCCACGCCTCGTCGAAGTAGACCTGAGAAAAAATTCAAGCCAGATCAGCTACGATCTGGAAGTCTGGAAGACGGAAGCTTTTCGGAACACTCAGACGGGGGCGATAACACTCCATGAATTGCGGGTGTCACCTGACTCCCTGATCGGCGGCCCGGCTTGGTACCTTGAGAGACCGGGTTTCTGGCACGGTGCCTGTGGAACAGCGGCGTGCTGGGCTGGAGGCGTTGCCGGTCTATTAGACTTTGCCCTCGTTAGCAAACGTGACGACCCTCATACCCTGGCGCATCTTGGCGCAATGCAAGCCGCTGTTTGGGGAATGTATGCACTATTAAAGCAGGCCGCCGATGAGATTGATGCAGCCCCTTCAGATTCGAAGGCTGCACAGATTCGCGCCTTGAAGGTCCGCCATTTAATTGATGGGATGGGTACGGCGACACTTCAACGATTTGCCCGGGCGTATGGTCCCTATCCGTTATCGATGAATGAAGAGACAGCGAGTCGCTATCAGGAAGTGGGTCTATATATGCGCCAGTCCCATGCGGAACGTGACTTAGAGTCTTTGGGCCAACTAACGCTAACCGAAATCATTGAGTCCTGAGAATGCATCTCGTCGCTTTTACTGTCCTAGTCGTTGACATCCCCGACTTCCCAGAGTTCGCTTTCCGCGGACGCGATTCGCATTCTGCTACTTGGATTGAAGTTCATCTAGCTCTAGGTGGCTTAGATTCTCGATGTCTATCATCTGGTCACGAGCCTTATCAATTGGGCGGATAAGCTCGTTGAGCTTGAAATTAATAGCGCGTGCGTCGCGATTTTGCGTGTTCTGGATGAGAAAAACCATAAGGAACGTGACAATCGTCGTGCCGGTATTGATGACCAATTGCCAAGTATCGGAAAAGCGAAATAGGGGACCCATAGCGGCCCAAAGCACAATGACAAAGCCGGCTCCAGCGAACGCCCACTTCGAGCCCAGCCAGCCGGAGGCGGAAGCTGCGAACTGCCCGAACCAATCGTTTGTGGTTCTCACTTGCACCTCAATAGGTTTTCTATCCATATCGTTCCCCTCAGAGCGACAACTGATCGAGTTTCCATAGCTTCCTGTAACGGAGACGTCATCCCTATCGTTATGGGATGTCTCCATCCACCCCGCCATTTGCATAGAAAGTAAAAACTCCCATCATTTCCTGACAAGCAGCAGGTCAATAATCACTGAGGTATCCTACATGGGGAGTCAGGAGACCAAGTGCCGGATACGAGTCGTGTGGTTTTCGTAGTAGACGACGAAGTGGTGATCGCCCACACCCTTGCCGTCATTTTAAATCAAGCTGGTTTTAAGGCGAGCGCATTTGATCACCCGGACAAGGCCATTGCTGCTTCTGTCGACCTGACGCCAGATCTTCTCATCAGCGATGTTGTGATGCCAGGCATGACCGGAGTTGAATTGGCTATCCACTTCCGTCGAACGCAGCCAAAGTGTAAAGTGCTGCTCTTCTCGGGACAAGCCGCGACTGTAGATCTGCTGAAAAAAGCGCGGGAGCAGGGCTACGACTTCGACCTCCTGTCCAAGCCCGTCCATCCGGCTGATCTTCTTGTAAAGCTACGAAGTTGACTTCCGAATTCATCGTGCAACAAACAGGTGAAGTATCGAGTTAAGTGGTAGCTGGTTTAGGCCAACCTTTCGTTCCCTAATGTCCTCAGATAGTCATGGACTCGCCCTTCGTTTCTAGCGGCTCCTTTGAGGACGAAGGTCAAAAGCTCAAAGCCTGTGAAGAGAATCTTAGACGCTATCACCAGCTTGCACTGGCGGGTAGGTTGGTCGGTGCGACCATGCATGAGGTCAACAATCGCCTCGCTGCTTTAACTAACCTTATCTTCTTGGCCAGATCGTCGGGCCAATCCCAACCACAAAGCACCGAATACCTTGATGAGGCGGACCTTCAGCTCCGCAGTTTAGCGGAGATCACCACCAGAAGTCTTACGTTCATTCGTGTGGACGCGGAATCGAAAGAGGTTGATCTGGTTGATTTGGCCACGTCCGCCCTTAAACTTCATCGGGAACAGATTGCAAAAAAGAGGATTAATGTTCAGACTCGCTCATCCGATGTTGCACGGGCTTGTGTGAACAAGGGTGAAATCTTTCAGGTTCTAACCAATCTTCTCTTGAATTCTTTGGACGCTGTTCCACACTCCGGAAATCTTCACGTTCGTGTTGCCATCCGCAGCTTGAACGCGATCATCACGGTTGCTGACAATGGTTCGGGAATTCCGAGATCGATCCAGAACACACTATTCGACTCGTTCAAGAGCAACAAGTCTGAAGGAAACGGTTTAGGCCTTTGGATCGTCAGAGAAATAGTTCAAGGGCACGGCGGCGCCATTCGGTACCGCACAAGCAATAGGCAAAACAAAAGCGGGACGGTGTTTCGAATTGTGTTACCGATCCAGAGAGCATCATGACTGCTTACGAACCGCGCAGCTCAATGGATATCTTCAAAGAGTATTTGTGACATAGCGATTCGACCGCTATCGTGTGTGGCGGACTTGGATCGAATCTTGTAGACGCTCAAACTAGTTAGTAATCTGAAGTGGAATTATCTGAACCACGTTACGGCTGGCCTGCGCCCCCACCTGCTCCATAAATGTTGCCAGTCGTGTAGCTAGCGTCGTTTGCTGCGAGTTGCACATAAATGCTTGCGAGTTCGGCTGGCTGTCCTGCTCGGCGTAGTGGGTAAGTTTCGCCGAAATGAATTAGATGATCTTGGGTGGCTCCGCCTGAAACCTGAAGCGGTGTCCAAATCGGGCCCGGCGCGACTCCGTTTACCCGAATTCCTTTAGGGCCAAATTGCTTCGCCAGCGATTTAACGTAGTTCATAGTCGCAGCCTTGGTCTGAGCATAGTCATACAAGTTGCCCGCAGGATCATAGGCCTGCTCAGACGTGGTTGCGATGATACAAGAACCCTGCTGCATGTGAGGTAGTGCCGCCTTGATGATCCAGAACGGAGCGTAGATGTTGGTCTTCATGGTGGCGTCGAAGGCTTCCGTGGTGAGTTGAAGGATGTCTTCGCACTGTTGTTGACGTCCAGCGTTGGAGACGATGATATCTAAAGCCGCCAAGCGCTTCGATCGTTTTACTTACAAGTTCCTTACAGTAACTCTCCTCGCGAAGGTCGCCTGGGATCTGGATGGCCTTACGTCCTTCAGCTCTAATCAGTTCAACAACTTCGCGTGCATCAGGCTCCTCCGAAGGGTAATAGCTGATGACAACATCAGCACCCTCTCGCGCATAAGCGATCGCGGCGGCCCTCCCCATGCCTGAAATCTCCGCCGGTAATAAGAGCTTTGCGTCCCTTCAAACGGCCCGACCCCTTGTAGCTTGTCTCCCCGTGATCCGGTCTTGGGTTCATCTTACTGGCGAGTCCAGGCATGGTTGTGATTGCCCTGGATATGGTGGTTTCGGATATTTGGAGGTCGGGTCGACAAAAGGGGCAGCGATGTTAACAGCCGTTGTCTGAGCTTGCGCAGTCGATACAGCCGCTGCGACCGTGGCGGCTGCGACGCCCGTTCCTAGATTGGCAACAAGATCACGGCGGGAAATTGGATTAGCGGAACTCATATTTCGGGATCTCCAGAGATTGCGGTGAGTTTAGTAGCATTCGCCCACAAGGCCCTTCAAGATGCGGCTTCTGCCCAAGGATCGATCACGATCTTCGTCACATTTTCTTTCTTGTCTCTCCAAACTTCGTACATCGCGGGAGCCTGCTCAAGCGTGATGCGATGAGAGATGATGTAACTTGGATCGATTTGTCCCTTCTCGATCCGATCAAGCAGAGGCTTCATGTAGTTATGCATGTTCGTCTGGCCCATCTTCATGGTGATGCCTTTACCAAAGGCCGCCCCAAACGGTACTTTGTCCAGGAGGCCGCCGTAAACCCCGGGTACTGACAGCGTGCCGCCCTTACGCACAGCCTGAATCGCCTGTCGGAGTACGCTAGGCCGATCCGTCTCCATCATCAAAGCGACTTTGATTTTGTCGTAAGTTCCTTGCAACTGTGCAGAATGAGCTTCGAGGCCTACCGCATCAATGCAGGCGTCCGGCCCTATCCCTCCGGTTAAATCCTTGAGTGCGGTAAGTACGCTGACATCCTCCTCAGAATAATCGACCGTAATTGCACCGAGGCTTCGCGCCATCTCAAGACGTTCCGGAAGACGATCAATCGCGATCACTCGCGCAGCGCCAAGCATAAATGCGCTTGCCACAGCGAACTGCCCGACAGGTCCGCAACCCCATACCGCAACCGTATCTCCTGGCAGAATCTGTGCATTCTCAGCCGCCATGTAACCGGTCGGGAAAATATCGGAAAGGAAGAGCACCTTCTCATCCGGGAGGTTACTTTCGATCTTCAAAGGACCTACATTCGCGAAAGGAACACGAGCATACTGCGCCTGCCCGCCCGCATAGCCACCCATCATATGCGAGTAGCCAAAGAGGCCAGAGCCAGAATATCCATAAGCCGCCTCCATTAGATGGGCATTCGGATTGCTATTGTCACACGCTGCCCAGATCTTCTTTTTGCAGAAGAAACAATTGCCACAGGCAATCGTGAAAGGTACAACGACGCGGTCACCTCGACGCAGATTGGTGACTTCATTTCCCACTTCTTCGACAATGCCCATGAACTCATGCCCAAGAATGTCGCCTGATTCCATGGTCGGAATAAATCCGTCATAGAGGTGCAGATCTGAGCCACAGATTGCGGTCCGCGTAACCTTAATAATTGCATCGTGCGGATTCAAAAGCTGTGGGTCAGATACTGTGAGTGTCTCTAGCTTGCTCTTGCCCATCCAACAGACAGCCTTCATAACTACCTCCGAAGCAGGTTCCTGGAAACGTGGGATTGGTTAGGACTCAGTTTGAAAGGGTTGGAATAGGAACCTTTTCGCCATATATGGAAGCCTTGATCTTTCCGCTAATGCCTCTATCTCCGTGCGGTTGACCTTCGGTTCTAGGAATCTCGCCGGTTTCAATTAAAGCTTTGAAGTGACGCAGATTCTCAATCGCAGCCTGTTTCGGATTGCGGCCCGCAAACGCTTGCAACGCGCTAGCCAGCTTGCCCATGCGGAATTCTTGGAGCAACGTCACAATAGTCCCGCGATCGCCGTGCGCACCCTCGAAGATCACCTCATCTGCACTGTTGAAATCTTCACCAACTGATTGCCACGCGATTCGTCTCCCAGGTTCGTCTGCCAGAATCTCGGAATCCCATTCAATGGTTTTGTCGTGGTTCTTCATAACCCAATGGGAGGTTCGTTCGCCCGTTACAACTACATGGATGATCTGCTCCTGCCAGACAGATGCAGCCGCAACGTCGCGCCACCTCGCATACAGGTCACTTGGGCTCGCCTGAACCAGTACAGAAGTTCTCACCCAAAGCTTTCCATCTTTATCTCGAGGCATAGGTAGATAACGTCCGTCGAGAATTGTGCCGACCGGTCCAGCGGCTGGCAGCTCTTCCGCGTAGGGCTTTTCTTTTAAGGCATGGGACATCGCAATCTCCTCTGCGCACCCGTGCAACGCAATGTTTGGAATCGTCCGGCGTCTTGCTCACAGACGTACTTACATAGACGCAGAAATCAGCGATTGCGTGGTCCGCCCGTTAGGCGGACAAAGAGCCCGTCCCTGGACGGCCTTTTTGTTTAGGCGTAGCTTCAACCTTTTCCTGCGGTGCTAGATCAGGCCATCTCTCTGTGCCTAGGTCCTGCTGCAGCATCTCCGGGCGGCCACTTTGTGGAGTCTGCCACAGAACCCGTCGTCAGTGGATCATTAGGAGACATTAGTCATTAGGTGCGCGATGGATTGCTTAGAGTCGACCTCGTCCTCGACCGAATAGCAGGTAAATGACGATCAACCCGAGAATCAGGCTGATGCCGCCGCCGCCGTAGTATCCGATTCCAGGGCCCATGTAGTAGCCGCCCCCGCCAAAGAGAACTAACAAGATGATGAGAATGACTATTAGAGGCATGCGCGGAAGTGTAGCACGCGGTTCCCTTGGATCTTCCATATCCGGCGCATATGGCCCAAACAGTCTGAGGTCGCAACACATGAAACGATCAAAGGACAGAGCAAAGTGAACGGGGTTATAAGACAGATAATGAGAAGGGCGCGGATTAGCCAGGTAAGGATGCTGCGAAAGTCGGTAGCGTGCTTTCGCTTCAAACTTGCCGGACGCTGGCAACCATCGACGGGTACAGACGATAACCCTCGTACAATATGTAATTGCGGCACGAGCTGCTTACCAAGGGAGTGTAATGGCTAGGAAAAAATCCGAAAAGAGAGCTATAGAGACACTTGATAAAGCAGTCAAGAATGCTATGAAGAGTGGCGTTAGCGGAGGTCTGGTTGATCAGACGGTGGCATCCGCGATACATGCTGCGACTGTGAAAGCCGCTCGAAAGGCAGCTGTTCCAACCCTAGATCGTGGTAAAGCCACGAAGCCACTGTCAGCCAAAACAGCAGCAAAAATTCAGCAAGAGATTTTGGATTGATCAGCCCTGGGCGGGACGCGAACGGAACAGAGTTCGGTGGCGACGCATCAGCAGCACCAGAGCCCGCCGGAGATAAATTGCGATCAAGGGCATCGCGATTGCACCCACCAGGCCCCAAACGACAAGTGCATGCCACTCCCATTGCCAGATATCACGAATTAGTCTCCAAGGGTGATGGCTCAGATGCTCGATCTGTTGTCGGCTTAGCGGAAGACGGCTAGTGTGAAAAAGATGTACTCCTAACTGAATGAACGGGATAAACAAGAGTAAGTGGATGGGTGTCATTGCATGCGCACCGACCTGCGATGCGATCTGATTCAAGCCGAACGCCCAAGCGATCATAATCACCATAAGAGTGGTGAGTCCCACCGAAGGGTTGATCCCAATGACTATTCCCAGTGCCAAACTCCACGCTAGACGGCGGGGTGATACACCTCCACGTAGTTGGCGCAGCAGGGGGCGCAGTATCTTGCAGCGAAAAAACTCGCGTATCGACTCAGGCACAAGCACGAAGTGGTGAGACGCCTTCCCGCGGGTCTTGGTTGTAAACGCATTTTTATACGTGCGCGAAGTGTCGACTCGCCAGCGTGAGCTCCTCAGTCTGCGCTTGGTCGACTGAGGTAGCTTTGAGGGCGCTAGCATGCACGCAAACACCAGCCAGTATCGAAGTCTCGTCGAAGAACGGCTTTAGCCAGCCGCCGCGCCGTGGCGAACTCTCGAAGCCGCCGCTTTAGGCAGGCGGAATCGGAGTGCAATCTATCTTCTCTGCTTCTATAACCCGCGTATCAATTCAACCATCTTTGTTGGGTGAATCGGTTTGAGGACGAGCGTGAAATCGTACCCTTGTTCGTTTGCAATTTCGATCATCGCTCCCGAAGATTCCTGTCCAGAGAAAATCAACATCTTGCACCCAGGTGCGATAGCCCTAACCGCCATCGCCAGTTCGACTCCGTTCAGTCCCGGCATCATTACGTCGGTCAATAGGTAATCAGGTGGACTAATCCTTGCAGCCTCCAACGCTGCTAGCGGGTCAAAGTATGGAACGGCGTTGAACAAATTCATCTGCAACACGACAGCGAACATCTTCGCGATTTCTTCTTCGTCGTCGACTACGAAGATACTGGGCTGCGTTTCGAAGGGGTTTTCCATCGTTATACCTAAGATGCGTATCGCCGGCCAAAATCGGATAGCGGATTCTAGAAAGTTGGCGTCCGCATGGCGTATTTGGTCATTTGGCCAGCCAGATTTGCAACAACAGATTGGCGCCATATCATCCTAGCCATCAGCCAAGAGCGGAAGGAGCGAAGAACGCAACCTTATCGCTATAAATTTCCTCAATTGGAGAAGAATAGGCTGATTACTGTTCCCGATCTTCCCGGACGAGTCGTGCTTCGCACCGCGATAGTTCCACCACTTTTTGCTATCAGGTCTTTGGTGATCCAGAGGCCAAGACCCGTACCTCCGATGCCTTTTGTCGAAAAGAACGGTTCAAAAAGCTGTCCCTGCACATCCGAATCCATCCCGGTCCCATTGTCTGCGACAAGCAGCCGAACTCCTTCCGACCCAATCTTGCGGTTTCGGCTCCTGTGGGCGCGGATCACTAGCTTTCCCCCATGGCGCATGGCGTCGTACGCATTGGCCACAAGATTCACTAGCACTTGTCTCAGCTCCCCTTCAAAACATAGGAGGGGAGGGCTCGTTTGGCAATCGGTTGTCGCGACAATGCCTGAGTTTTGCAGTCTTCCACGATAGAGAGACAGCACCGAATCAGCGAGTGCCTGAAGGTCGACTTCCGTTCGATTGGAACTTTGCTTATGAAACCGCAGAGTGTGTGTTGCGATGTGGGAGACGCGTGCGAGTTCCTCCTGCGCAGTCATAACGTACTGTAGTGTCTCCGGATCAGCGACGCGAGAACTCAGAATGTAGAGCAGGTTCGTTACGGACTCAAGCGGGTTGTTGATCTCGTGTGCGATGGAGCTGGCCAGCCGTCCAGCAGAAGCGAGCTTTTCGCTTTGCAGTAAAGCTTTTTCCGCCCGCTTGCGGTCGGTTGTATCGCGGATAATGGCTGAAAAGCCGACGAGCGTCCCGGGAGCTTCCATGTGCGGCGTCAGGCTCACCGAGACGTCAATAGAGCGGCCCGATCGATGGAGGGCGAGGGTTTCGCGGTGGACTTCCTCGCCACGTCGGAGTCTCTCTTCTGTGTCTCCCATTGCATCAGGTATAAAAAGCGATTGCAGCGTTCGCCCCTTACCCTCCACCGCCGTATATCCGAAGATCTGCTCCGCGCCGTTATTCCAGCTCTCGACCTGGCCGCGTGTACTCAATCGAATGATGCCGTCCGCGGATCGGCGCACGATTTCGGCAACCTCCTCGAATTCGCGCCTCGCCCTCAGAAGTTCAGACTCGTAGAGCCTTCGCTGCCCCGCGCCGAAGACACTTAGGTGAAAGCGTGTGAGCTTGCTGCTCTCATCCGTATGAACGGCGGCGTTTACGAAGGCGGGGACTTGACTGCCGTCAGGCCGCCGGATGGTCAAAACAATCTCATCGAGGGAGCCACGCAATCGAAGGCTCGGCAGGAATTGCGTCTCGTAGAAGATAACGCTCCCACGGGTGAGCAGGTCGTCGAGGTTCAGTCCCGTTAGTTCACCGCGATCCCGGCCAACCATTGCGAGGAACTTCTCATTAGCGTGGAGAAAGGTCCCATTTTCCGCGATCACAACGAAACCGCTTGGGAGCGACTCTAATGCATTCGCCGCAAAGGAGCTATCTAGGCCAATAATGGGAAGGGTTTCTCGTGCAGAAAGTTCTGCAGAGCTTTGACCACTTCTTTCGGAGCGCTCATGTGTGGACAGTGTCCCG
Organism: Tunturiibacter gelidiferens; assembly: GCF_013410115.1. Lineage (GTDB taxonomy): Bacteria > Acidobacteriota > Terriglobia > Terriglobales > Acidobacteriaceae > Edaphobacter > Edaphobacter gelidiferens. Next base: position 2,170,454 of record NZ_JACCCV010000002.1, on the reverse strand, counting down.
TCGCGTCGATCATTACGAATTCGCTCGTCGGAAGGCACTTGTGAACATATTCTCCCACGCTTGTGCCAGCGATCGCATCTTTTCTACACTGCACGATCAAAGTGTTCGTTCTGACTTTCACGAGATCGGACCTATTGTCGGACAAGAAGGTCACCCGTGCGAAGTGGTTCGCAAGGAAAGGGTTCATCCTACAAAAGCTTGCTTGCAGTTCATCGGCAAGTTCTGGCGTCTCGGGGTTGCCCATAATTACTGGCGCCATCGTGGCGGACCAAGCGACATGGTTGCTCTCAAGCGACTCGAGCAAATCTTCGACGTCACCGCGTTCCATGCCACCTTTGTAGTCGCCAGAATTTATATAGCAAGGCGACGGACCGATCATAGTGAGACTTGCGAAATATTCAGGTTGTTCAATCGCGGCGAGCGCACCGATCATCGAGCTGACAGAATGGCCGACGAAGTGAACATTGTGCAAATTGAGTTCTTCGATGATCTCTATGACGTCTTGAGCGTACCCCCGCAGGGTACTATAGCGAGTCCTATCGAAGGCGGCTGCGTCGGATAGTCCCGAGCCGACATAGTCGAAGAGGACCACCTTGAAGTCATCCGTGAAAGAAGGCACGACGTGCCTCCACATGTTCTGATCGCAGCCGTAACCGTGTGCGAACATCAGTGTTCGATCGCCGCTCCCGAGGATCTTCACGTTATTGCGATGACTCGCTGTCATGGGCACCCAACAGCAAGTATGGCAGATTGAGAGGATACTCGGCTCTAGAAATGTCGCCGAATCACCTCACCTGGAGCGCGTCAACGATTTGCTTTCAAAATGTCGATCCGAATAGTAAAGGACCAAAATGAGCTCTTGGCGCCCAAAGTTCGTCGGCGCTGAACGAAGGCTAGGTAAACTTAGCTGGTTGGAATTAGCTTTTGTTAGCGCCATTGAGATCAGTATTTTAGCGTACCCGTGGGTGAATAAAAACATTAGGCTTCGTCCACTTCGGATTCGTCCGGGATTGAGTCCGCATGAAGCTCGATGGCTGTCATCACTGCATTCGCTATGAACACCAATGTTTTCTTTTGATGTTCCGACAATTGCCTTGGCCGAGTGTCGAGCACGCATATAGAACCGATAATCGTGTCGTCGTGGGCTTTCAGTGGGGCGCCAGCATAGAAGCGAATGCCGTTGTCCTTGACGAAGCAATCTTGAGAAAAGCGCTCATCTTCCGCAACGTCAGGAATCACCAAGCTTGATTCCGAAAAAGATGCCTGACTGCAGATTGACAGGTCACGATCCGATTCCGGGGAAGTCAGTGAGGCCGCGGGCAATCCACACTGCGCCTCCCAAAATCTTCGTTGGCCGTCCATGACTGTTATGAGTGCAATTGGGGCTTCGAACGCTCTGGCCAAATCTGATGCAAGACGGCTAAAAACTCCCTCCTCTGGTCCGTCAAATAAATCTATTCGCTCCATTTCTTGAACAGTCTCACCCAGTACGGCGTCAACTGGGCCTTCCGTTTCAATTTGAGCTTCGGAAGGGTACAACAAGGAAGAGAGGTATTCATTCAGCAATTGCAATGAAGACACAACGTGTTGCGCGTCTTCAGTTGGGATGCGGCTTCTAAGATTAGACAGAACATCGTCGCTGCTTAACACGCAAGCTACAACCACAGCTCGGGGGAAGCGTAAGCGGATTTGGTGGCATCGCATCCTCAGGTGCCGTACTGCACGGGGAGGTACACCAATGACGCAGACAACATTAGATTCGAGTGCAGCTAGTGTTTGTTGAACGTCAGATGTGTTGTAGTCAGCAGACATCACCGTTGCTGAGGCTGTATCTTCCAGGATTTGCAACGCGAGTTGACACGCTACCTCATCAGCCAAATCTCTCGCCGGTATGCACACTACGGTTTTTTCGGTTACGCGGGATGGGGAGGCGAGGGTTTGGGAGAGGTTATAGACGTTTTCCGCGAGCTCTTCAATTTCCTGAAGCATCTCCTCTGCACGTGTTGCAGTGATTTCTTCAGCATATCGGGCTTCTTCAATCATAGTGAGCGCCGGAATAATGACTGTATCGTAAACTTCTGCTCTGGGCGTTGTCGTCAAAACGTGTTCCAGCAGTGCTTTTGCTTCGTGTGTATTTGAGGAGAGTATTCGCTGATAAAAACGCTCTGAATGGGGAGGGATTCGCTCCTCACCGAACAGCACATCGAGAAATTGCAACTGCGGAACCTGCCGCCCCATAACAACAAGACAAACAGTAAGAGGTGTCGAAAGCAACAGTCCAGGGATGCCCCAAAGAAGTGTCCAAAAAATTGCGGCGATTAATATCGCAAGAGCTGACATCCCGGTGGATGCGCCGTACAGCAGAGGCTCTATGAAGTTTCCTGCAATCAGTTCAAGAACCAGAAATAAAATTACGGTCCAAATTAGTTCACTCCAGTGTGCAGAAACTGCGATCGATATGAGTAGTGGGCCCACCGCCGCAATTAGAATTCCGATGTAGGGTACGAAACGTAGAACACAGGTCAATACGCCCCATAGCAGAGGCTTTGGCACACCTATCACCCATAAAGCGCCGCTCACGGCGACCCCGTAAAGAAGATTTACTACAAGTTGCATCAGCAAGTAACGACTGACGCGGCGACCTGCATCCTCGATGGCCGTCGTCGTGACATGCATACGTCCTTTTCCAGCCAGTCGCAACGCTCTGTCTCTTAAATCTTCCCGTCCCAAAAGCATAAAAATGAGGAAGATTACGACTATGAAGATTGTTGTCAGAGGGTGAATGAGGGGAACGACGGTTCGGCTTGCCATGCTCATTACCGACTCGTCCGGCTCTTCGATTCGGACAGTGAGAGGGCCGGTTGGCGTTGAGGAGGAAATTGGAGTGTTTGACCGATTAGCTGTTCTTTGCTTTGGAGCCATGGGAAGAATTGGTACCGGTGGAACCGCCCCCCCGCCTGCGATCTGCTTGCTAATACTGGTCAACATTCCAACCGTGCTGCTCAACCTACCAGCCGAATTGAGATGAAGGGCTCCAACCTTGTCAGTGACGTTCTGTTGATACTGCGGAAGTTCCACCGCAAGACTGTACACCTGGCCGAGAACCGCCCAACCCAACGCGCCTAGTCCAATCACACACAATAAGATCACCAAGAGAGCAGCTGGCGTCTTCTTTAGTTTCCATCGCTCAAGCCTTGTAGCTGCCGGTGCCAACAGAAAAGCAAGGAGACCAGCCAACGCTAGGGGTACGAACACCTCTCGCGCGAAGTACAGGACAGCCATAACGAGAATGCCTGTTATGAGTTGATTATCTGTGCCTTTCAACGTTTCGCGCTTTTCGCCGACCACACCAGGCATACAAGGACCTCTCACGTGGGACAGAATGATCCAAACCGTTCCTCAGGTCACAGATCTCTAAGCCGTCATAATCTTGTCTGGCGTAATCGGGTATTCCCTAATCCTTTTGCCGGTGGCGTTGTAAATAGCATTCGCGACGGCGGCAGCAGATCCAGTGATCCCTATCTCTCCAATACCGCGTGATCCTATTGGGTTGAATTTGACATCCGGAATGTTCAATACAGTTACGTCCAGAGTTTCAATATCAGCGTTCACTGGAACGTGATACTCGGCTAGTGAATTGTTCAGCACGCGTCCGGAGACCGGGTCGATATGGGCCTCTTCACAGAGGGCAAAAGAAACGCCCCCTTCTTAGTACCTGTTAGATCCATTTGCTCCCGAAGGGCATCGAGCACCGAAGTACGACTGTCAAGAGAGAGTGTGTGAGATTTACCGTTGACTTTCAAGGTAATCGGTTGAACCGCCGCGTTCTCCGCAATTGCGATACCCGGCGAGCCAACTGCTGCTGCCGCTGAAAGTAGTCCAGCCGTCTGCATGAACCGTCTACGTGTGAGTTCAAATTGAAGGCCGTTCTTCTCAAGCTCCCGCTCTTCCAGCTCGCACTCTTCGCGGTCAGGATTTGTGCCGAGTGAATCTATCATCTGTCTGCTCCGGGTCGGAATCCATCGAGAGGAATGGTGGTATGGAAGTAGACGGATATTTCGGGCCGAAAGATGCTTCAAGTGGTCCACGTTGAGACGGCATGAAGCACTTGTGGTACTTAGGTTGAATTTCGAAGACATAACGCCGCGTCGGAATGTCACATTCACAAGCCCGATGATCGCAGGGACCTCGATCAAGGGCGGAGAGACGCTCAAAGTACTCTTCGCTTGTGTGCACAACGCGGGGCGGTTACAAATGGCCGCCGCACTCTTCAACCAACTCGCAGACCCATGTAGAACACACGCAATCTTGACAGGAACAGAACCGGGGGAGCTTAGCCATCCCGCGATCTTAGCCGTGACAAGAAGTAGGTATGGACCTCAGCCATGCGAAGCTTCAGAAGTTCACTGAGTAGCTTGCGCCGGATGCCCAGTCCCTTATCACAATGGGTGGCGGTGACAAGTGTCTTATGATCCCGTTCTACGCCGAGACGATTGGGCGCTCTGCGACCCGAAGGGGCTGCCGGTCGAGGAGGTTTAAGCAATATGCGATGACGTGAGGCTGCGTGCTGAATATCATTGGGCAGAACGGGTCAAATCAGGCGAGAACTAACCGAAGAGGGAGGGTACTGGCGGTTCATCAGCCCAAGGCTCACAAAGCTCTGGGCCAATGTTCCTGACGTTGCCCACCTTGGGATCTACCTTCCATGCCTCCAGATTCACCAACGAGGGTCTAAGAAGTTCTGTAGGTGGCCGAGCAGGGTCTACGGGCGACAACCACCGTTCGTAGTCTTCTTGGCGCAGGATGACAGGCATTCTTGTATGGATTGGCTGCATGACCTCGTTAGGATCTGTCGTAATGACGGTGAAAGTCTCAAGCGGCTGTCTGGTGGTGGGGTCGGTCAAGCTCTCCCACAGACCTGCCATGCCGAACAGCTTGCGATCCTTCCGCGCAATTGCCCACGACTGAGTTTTTTTGCGCTGGGGGTCTAGGCCTTGCCACTCGTAGAACCAATCAGCGGGAACGATGCAATGCCTTCTCTTGAAGGCTTCGCGGAACGTGGGCACAGTGGCGATGGTTTCGGCGCGTGCGCTCGTAGATTTGAAACCTGTCTTGTCATCTTTCGAGAAGAAGGGAATTAGCCCCCATCGCATGAGCGTCAGTTCGCGGTCGCCTTCCTCGTCGAGCCTGACAACTGGGAGGAACGTGCTCGGCGCGACGTTGTAGTTTGGGGCCAGGACGACCTTCGGGTTCACCTTCTTTGTGTAGAAGGCGTCTGCGATTGATTGCTTGTCTGATTTCAGTCCGTAACGACCACACATTGGTTCATCCTACCGAATTTCTACTTCCGTAATTCAGCCATGGCGCCAAATCGCTCTTCGGTCATACCGGCGTATTGGCGAACTTTTTCGTGATGGGGTCAGCTTCTTTGCAGATCGAATGTGTGAGATTGCAAAGAGCTTCGGTGAACCTTGCAGACTCCGTATGAAAGTAGTCATGATCCTCCAAAAGCCTTGCACCAGAAATGGTGCACGTTGACTTTGCACAGTTAGGAGAGTAATTCTAAGGCAAGCTAAGCGAACAAAAGGCGAATACAAGAATGAGTCATTCCCCACGGAGCGCAGTATTAAAACGCGAGATCGAGGCACAGCTCGCGTCCCGCATACCCGCCGCCTTGTCGCCCCAAGCCGCGCAGGCGCTGCGGCAACTGGACTCCGGTATTCCTGAAATCGACAGCCTAGTCGGTGGAGGTCTACCCATCGGAGGAATTACAGAGTTTACAGGTTTGGGAAGCTCTGGTCGAACCTCGCTGGCCTACGCTCTTCTCGCGAGAGCAACTGCTGAATCTGTTTGCGCCTACATCGATGTGGACGACACTATGGATCCTAGAAGTTCTGCATCCGCTGGGGTCAACCACAGGAACCTTCTGTGGGTTCGTGTCGCAAAAGCGAATCCCGGACCCACAGCAGCTTGCCCATCACCTTCATCCATCTCCAAATTAGGCCCTTCCGAGACAGGTCGATTTGTTGGCGGGCACTGTGGAAGCAACCATCCGCGAACGGAGACCAAAGGCCTCGATGTAGCGCTTGAAAGGATGCTCACACAGAAGACGGAAGCGCGGCTCGGAAAGATGGAAGGTACCCCCGGCTATCCGAATCGCAAGCTGGGCCTGGCAGCAGCTCCAAAGGAGCAAGTGGCCTTCGAACATTTTAATGCTCGCCGCGCGGACGAGTCCGACCCAATCCGGCGGGCAGACCAACGTGCTGCCAATGAGGCTCACGAGCGATCCCGAGCTCCAATCATGGCGACTTCATCTATCAAGAAATTTGAAAAGCCGTGGAGCCGTTTGGATAGGGCGATCCGTGCGACCGATCAGATTCTCCAGTCAGGCGGCTTCCGAGTCGTTGTCCTTGACCTCGCATCCGTACCGCCCGAGCAGGCTCTTCGTATTCCTTCGGCAACATGGTTTCGTTTTCGGCGTGCCGCCCAAGGGAGTGACGCGATCTTCCTCTTACTTACGCAGGTGGCTTGTGCGAGGTCGAGTGCGATTTGTGTGCTCTACTGCTCGGTGGGAACGGAAAGAATTTCAGGAAATCTGTTAAACGGTTTCTCGCGCACGGCAGAGGTAGCACGTCAGCGCCTGAGTAGCCCATTTGCAAAGAAGTCTCCGGGCCGTGCAGTTACCTGGGACACAACATTCTCCTGGATGCGAGCAGCGGGAGAGTAGACATGGGATATGCAGCTATCTACATCCCGGAGTTTCCGACGCTGGCCTGGTTGAGGCTGGATATGAGCGCTAGAGCCCACGCTACTGCGGTAATTGAGGGGAAGCCCCCGTTGGAACGAGTCGTCTCCTTCAACAGAGCTGGGAAAGAGCTTGGACTGACTCATGGCATGAGCAAGGTCCGGGCGGACACATCTGGTCAGATCTACTTTCATCTCCGTTCCATTCCGGAAGAGAAGGCTGCGCTTGAGCTTCTCTTTGAAGTCGTAAAACGGTTCTCGCCCCGGGTGCAAATTATCGCTTCGCCCGTAAACGGCTATGCGAACGGAAAGCAAATGGCTGCTGTGCTTCTGGTCGATCAGTCGGGAACCGAGACGCTTTTTGGCGATGCACGGAGCTACGCGGAATCGATATGGAAAGCCCTTCAAGCGTTGGAATTTGCGTCAAACGTCGCCGTCGCTCCCAACGCCGAAGCCAGTCTTCTACTGGCTCGAAGCTACACCGGCGTGACGCGGGTTGATGCGAAGGACGTGCAGGCAAAACTCGCTCCTTTACCTTTGTCGATGCTAACCGTAGAGGCTCCTACTCTTGCCACTCTGGGACGCTGGGGTATCCGCAACCTCGGAGAACTGGCCGCACTTCCTGAAACCGCACTGATCAGCCGTATCGGCCAGCAGGGAAAGCGCCTTCAGCGTCTTGCGGTCGGAAGTGAAGATCATCTGCTCGTACCGCAAGAACCGTCGTTCGTGCTATCGGAGCATGTCGAATTGGATGGCCCGCTTGAGTCGCTCGAATCTCTGCTCTTCATCATTTCGCCGATGCTAGAGACACTGCTACGTCAGGCGGTCAATCACGCCTACGCATTACGAAATGTCACGATCACGTTGCACCTTGAGAAGGCTGCTCCTCACCGTTTAGAAGTTCGACCAGCAGTTCCGGTACAAAACAAAGATCTGCTGCTGAAGCTGCTGAACCTCAAGTTACAGGCTGATCCTCCTCAAGCCGGCATACTCGGAGTGGCGCTAAGTGCGGAGCCTGCGATCCCGCAGGTTGCGCAGCGTGGATTGTTTCAGTCGCAGTTCCCGGAACCCGACAAGCTCGATCTTCTTATCGCCCGTCTTAGCGCGATCGTTGGCGAAGACAACGTAGGCTCGCCAGTCTTGTCGAATAGCTTCTGTGACGACGAATTCGTGATGGCACCGCTCCAACCGAGTGCGGTGAAAAGCACGCTAGTCCCCCAAGCTACTACTCGCGCTGCGTTGCGCCGCTTTCGTCCTGCTCAACCGGCAAAAGTGGTCTATCGGGATGCAGTTCCTTTCATCCTGCACTGGAGAGGTGAGCGGCTGGAACTTCGAAGTGCAATTGGTCCCTGGCAATCGAGCGGCTATTGGTGGGACGGACGTCGTTGGGAAGTCGATGAATGGGATGCTGTTGTCTCACAACCGCCGCAATCGCTTCGTTTACTGCATGAGCCTGAATCTGGAAGTTGGTATGTAGGAGGGCAATATGACTGACGGCTATGTCGAACTTCATGGGCGTTCGGCGTTCTCGTTTCTTGAAGGAGCTTCCATGCCGGAGGCGATGGCAGAACAGGCGGCAAGCCTTGGAATGCCAGCTCTTGGAATCCTTGATCGTGACGGACTGTACGGAGCTCCGCGCCTGTACATGACTGCGACCAAACTCGGTCTCCGTTCACACATTGGAGCCGAGATCTCAACGATGGAGTTCGGAAACCAGGTACTTCCCGAGTCTTGGCAACCCCACACCATTCCGCGACGTCCAGCGAGAATCTCGCTTCTTTGCGAGTCGCAGACCGGGTATAAGAACCTCTCTCAGCTCATCACCAACTACAAGCTAGAGCAGAAGACTAAAGGAGAAGGCATTGCTCCCTATCGCATGATTGAAGAGCGGGCAGAAGGTCTCGTCTGTCTGACAGGAGGAGAGGAGGGTCCGCTGGCAGCGGCACTCGCTCGGGGCGGAATGGATGAAGGCCGCCGGATGCTTGCGTCTCTTGTCCGAACTTTCGGGCACCGCAGTGTCTACGTCGAAGTGCAACGGCACCGCATCCGCGAGCAGGAAGCTCGCAACCAAGCTGCGATCGCGCTTGCTCGTGAATTCAACCTTCCCCTGCTGGCGACGAACGGGCCGACTATGGCGACGGCTTTCGAACGCGAGGTCCTGGATCTTATGATCGCGATTCGACACGGCTGCACGCTAGATAAAGCTGGACTACTGCTTCAGCAGAACACGAATCGCCAGATGTTTGGAGGACGGGAGATGTCGAATCTGTTTCGCGATCTGCCATATGCCGTCGCTGAAACAGTAGAACTCTCGTCTCGCCTGCAGTTTGTGATGAAGGATATGGGCTATGAATTTCCCCTCTACCCAATTCCGGAAGACGACACAATGGATACCTTCCTTTTCAAGCGCACGATGGAAGGCGTCGCCAACCGCTATGGCTGCAAGGCGAGCGCGAAGCTGAGGAAGAAAGCCGAAAAGCAAGTCGAAAAGGAATTAGCCCTCATCGCTAAGCTTGGACTCGCCGGGTACTTCCTTATCGTCTGGGACATTGTCGAGTTCTGTCGCAAAAATGGAATGCTTGTGCAAGGTAGAGGATCGGCGGCGAACTCGGCCGTCTGCTACTCGCTTGGAATTACGGCTGTCGATCCGGTCGGCATGGACCTCTTATTCGAGCGATTCCTTTCAGAGGTGCGTGGCGAGTGGCCGGACATCGACCTCGATCTCCCGTCGGGAGATGATCGAGAGCGGGCGATTCAGTACGTCTACAAACGCTATGGCCAGCTCGGCGCGGCGATGTGTGCCAACGTCATCACGTATCGGGGCAAGTCTGCCGCTGGCGAGACGGGTAAAGCACTCGGCTTTGATGTCGAAACCACGAAGCGGCTCACGCAGCTGGTCGGCTCCTGGGAGTGGAAAGGACCAACCGACACGATGGAAAATCAATTCAAGAACGCCGGGTTCGATCTTCACCATCCCAGGATTGCGAAATACCTCGAACTCTCGATCCGAATGCTTGATCTGCCCCGTCACCTCGGCCAGCACTCAGGTGGCATGATCATTGCCCAAGGACAACTCGCCTCGGTCGTTCCGATTGAGCCCGCCAGCATGGTGGGCCGGAATGTCATCCAGTGGGACAAAGAAGATGTCGCCGACATGGGCTTGATCAAGGTCGATCTGCTCGGCCTGGGTATGATGGCAGTCCTTAAGGATTGTGTTGAACTAATCCCCCAGCACTACGGTAAGACAATTGATATTGCTCAGATCCCGCATGACGATCCCAAAGTTTACGAGTCGTTGCGAAGAGCCGACACGATTGGTCTCTTTCAGGTGGAGTCACGGGCGCAGATGGCCTCTCTACCGCGTAACAACCCCGACAAGTTCTACGACCTCGTCGTTCAAGTCGCCATCATTCGTCCCGGACCCATCGTCGGTAAGATGATGAACCCTTACATGGAGCGGCGGCAAGGAAGGCAGGAGATTCGCTACCCGCACCAGTTGCTTGAGCCTGTTCTCCAGCGAACTTTGGGGGTGCCACTCTTCCAGGAACAGCTCCTGCGGATCGCCATGACCATCGCCAACTTTACGGGAGGCGAGGCAGAGGAGTTGCGTCGCGCCTTGGGAAGCAGGCGGTCGGCAGACAAGATGAAAGCTCTCGAACTCAAGTTGAGAGCAGGAATGGACGATAACCAGGTAGGTCCGGCAGCTCAGGATGAGATCGTCCAGTCGATCAGCTCCTTCGCTCTCTATGGCTTTCCGGAGTCCCATGCCGCAAGCTTCGCGCTCATCGCATACGCCAGTGCTTGGCTCAAGTTCCACTACCTCGGAGCTTTTACTGCTGCAATCCTGAACAATCAGCCAATGGGGTTCTACTCTGCTGCGGTGCTGGTAAAGGATGCCCAGCGGCATGGCCTTCGTATTAAACCGGTCGATGTCCTTCGGTCCAGCTGGTTCTGCACGCTCGAGGAAGATGACAGCGGCAAGCTCACGTTGCGGCTCGGCTTCCGGTATGTGCGTGGGATGCGCCAGGCAAGCGCAGTCGAACTTGAGGCCGCGCGAGCAATGCGTCCTTTTACCTCTATTGAGGAACTATCCCGACGCGTTCCGTCGCTTACTCGTGCTGACCTGACAACTCTTGCTGAAGTGGGCGCCTTGAATTCGATCGGAGAGGGGATGCATCGTAGAGAAGCACTCTGGCAGGTGGAACGTGCGGGGCGCAAGCCTGGGCCGCTCCTTGAAACATTAGATCGGGACGAAGGGTCGGAATCGCCACTACGTGCGATGGAGCCACACGAGAGGATGGTGGCTGATTATGCTTCTACTGGCGTTACGGTTGGACGGCATCCGATGGCACATTGCCGACCCCAGCTCCAAACCATGAAGATCGTGCCAGCCAAAGACTTGTCTCTCCTCCGACACGGCGTGAAAGCTCGCATCGGTGGTTGTGTCATTGCACGTCAGCGGCCCGGAACAGCGCATGGCTTCATCTTCTTATCGATTGAAGACGAGACCGGGATCTCGAACGCCATCATCGATCCCGATCTTTATGAAAAAAACCGGTCACTAGTGACCTATGCCAAGTTCCTGATGATCGAAGGCGTTCTCCAAAACCTCGACAGAGTCATTCACATTCGGGCAAAGCATATCGAGCAATTGGATGTGACGTCGGCACCGATGCAATCGCATGATTGGCACTGATGAGCGAACACATGACTTCACCGCCTGAAAGAGAGCCTCCGAAAGACTGGTGGCTGGAGAACGCATGCCGGATTGCGGCGTACCGGCTGAGAAACTCGCCCTTTCTCAGCGCCAATACGATCCCCATACGCGAACAGCTCAAAGACAGTGTTGAGTTTGTGCGCCAAGTTTGGAAAGCGATTGAGCATTCACTGCGTGAGGAGGATTTATGATGAAGGCGAACAGAAACAACCGCCTCCGAGCGAGTTGGATTTGTCCTCACTGTGGTGAAGAGGTTAGGGTAAACCGGTTTCGCCTATCAGCGCATCACCCGGGCTGCGTTATTTGTCCACGTTCGGACTGCGCAAAGGCGTTCCCTTGGAAGCAACAAAATCGTGGACGACTCTGGCCGGAGCAAGCAGCCTACAACGTTCTACGTTGAAGTTATCCTTGCTTGACTGGACTGAACATCTTTGTCCATTAGATACAGATTCTTGCCGGATGACTACGGAGGTCGTATGGAACTGATCAAGATCGCCGCTATCGCGGCAGGCGCCGCCGCCATTGCGAGTGCCGCTGTGGCTGCAGCGATGGCAGGGTTCCGCGCGTTTCAAACGAGATCTCGTCGTACACGCCAACCGTTCAGAACTATCTATAGCCACGGAGGCCGTCCGGGCCAGTCTTTTTCCTCCCATCAATAAGGTCGAATATCGGAGTTGGCAAGACACCCCTGAGAAAGCGGGTCAATACGGGTGACAACTCGTTGTAGTCACATGTCGACGTGGCCGTGGAAGTAACTCGTATATCCTCGAGGTCGAAGCCTATCCGCCAATTTCATCTTGAAGCCTTTCCCGAGACTGCGACCAGATGGCCACCAGAGCACTAACCGATTCTTTATACGAAACTCCTTCGAGCGTAAGCGCCTCTAGGTCAACCCGAAGTTCGCCATTGTCGGCAGCGCTTTCTACCTGGCGCAGCTCGTCTGTTCGCAGACATCCGCTTAGGGGCTTCCAGAAACAATCCCAGTCCTCCAGAGCGTCGCCCTTAAGTTGATTCTCTTCCCAGTAGAGACCATTCGATAGAGGCACTGCGGATTCCGGAGCGAAGCATACAAGGTGTTTGAGCTCACGTTCTCGGGCGCCATTATACCTGAATAATGGGAAACAGAAGCAGAGTGAGTTTGGTAGCCCGCCAAGTTCAGGGTTCGAATACCCCACCAACAGATATTGTCGGGAACGTTCGTCATTCGAGACACAAATTCCAGACACAGCCATTGATGCCCACTGATGTGCTCCACGGCTGAGATCTTTGAGGTACTGCATGACAGTCGAGAACTCTGCACAGTATTCGCAGTTCGGTTGGCCGAATGGGTATTCTCCTCTGACCTGCTTCAGAAAAGAATAAATCGGTTTGCGTGGCTTGATAAGTCCGGCCTTGGGACGAGGTCGATACGGGTTCATGGTTCTAGCACCTTTCCTTATGACGAGCACGGTTTAAGGACTCGCGAGTGGTTGCACTCACTGGCCCGTGTGGGACTACTTCGTCTTACACGAACAACCTACACAGCTCGACTATCAATAGTTGAACTTCAAGTTCTTCATGCGAGTCAACCTTGATCGAATAGCTTATGATGGATTTTCGCTGGAGGTCATATGGAACTTGTCAAGATCGCGGGTATCTCGATATGCGTTGCTGCGGTTGCGGGAGCCATCGTCGTCGCAGCAATGCAAGCACTCCGCGCTTTTCAAATGAGGTCTCGCCACCGCCGATGATCCTCCGGGAATTTCTATAAAAGAGTGGCCCCAGTCATAACCGGGGCCATTCTTCATGACAAGGATCAAAGTGCAGCGGGGAGGACGATCTGGCTAAGCGAACTGTCGATTCCAAATGCTAAGATACTGACAAGGCATGTTGCGAGTTGACAGTTTTCAGCGTTATGAGATCGTCGCCGGATCCAATGCCTTGGACAACTCAGCGACAAACTGCGCAAGTGCCTCTGTCGTAGTCAATACACCGACAATCTTCGGTTTTAACTTCTTTACAAGCCCGACAATCTGTTCGTGAGTCGGTGTGGAAGTCGCCTCAGTGAGGCGATTTGCAGTCTTCGGTGATAAAAAGCGTTCGTGCTTCAGTACGTAGCGGTCTGCGGTAGCACGTGGGAAATCGACTTCGCGTAAGAAGTCCATCCACCTGCCGCCGCGCCCCGGCTTGGATAATAGCTGCTTATAGCGATACAGATGTTCAGCTAACTTGGCCTTCGCGAGATCGAGCTCCTCACGGGTGTTGTCGAGCTTCTGACGGGAACGACGAAGAGCTGTGGTCTTCGTCTTCTGAGAAGACCACAGCTCGCTGATCTCGTTCTCCAAAGTTGTCTCCAACTTGATTTCATCCTCTGTCTTCGAGTCGGTTGAGGAAATCATAGGAACAGTCTGGACGGGTAACTGCGGCGTCTTCGCAGATTCGCCAGCAATGGGTGCCTGTGACTTGGACTCAGTAGATGGGGTCACTGGTGAGGTGACCTCCTGAGTATTCCCCGCTTTCGAATGCAGGTTCGGACCGGTAGGGGATGGCGTTGACTGACTGGGCTTAGCAGAGGGCGGGTGTGCGGCCCCGTTGACAACCTGAGCTATTACGGCCACAGGGGCGGACTTGATGGTTGGGCGGACTTCTATTGACATCTTTTCTCCAAGGGTTACGAGATACGTACCAGACGCGCGAACGTCATAACCCCTAATACCGCCCAAGGAGAACTTATCCCAATTATCAAACCGCATTTTCTTATTTTTATGAGGATGATGAATTCTTTGCCGGATATTTGGTGGAGTCCCTCCGTCAACAGTATTAACCGGCATCGGTTGGTTCACGACAGGAGAAATTGTCCTCTTCGTAGTTTGACCTGCGAGGAGAATCCATATGACTACATCAGACCGTCCATTTATCTGCTGATAGAGGAAATTCTTGATTTAGTCGGAAAGCTGAACTGTCTCGACTCGCCCCGTGGACCGAGGTTCTTGGCAATTGACATCGAAGGCTTCATCCACGACAGCAAGAAGCGTTTGCCATGAGCATTCATTCCATTATCTCGTCAGCAATATCGAAAGATGAAGCTTAGCCCCACTGTGACCTTCCATTCCAAGGGAAACAAACGCCTCATTGAGGCGTCTTGGCTTTGAACCAGCAAATTAAGTTCCGATTTTGCTCTGTTATCGAGAGGTTGGAGGTGTCTTCCGGCAAAGGCACGCCCTTATTTTGGGGTTGCAACTCGAATATCAGCACTAACACTTCCCGGTTGCGTCACTCAAGTGTGATTGATACTTCCGAGGGTTGGCTTCCAAGTATCCTAATAAGCCGCTTTGCCTCGACTAATGAGCGATTCTGTTTAGCCTTGAGTTGGCGATAACAGGTCGACACACCCATCGAGCAAGGGGGTTGCTTCAAGCTCGACATAATCTAGTTTTCGACCGGCTAGAGCGACAAGGAGCCCTTTAATCATTTTGCTCGTATGATTCAGTAGGCCTCTCAATTCCTAACACTTTCGAAAGTCGTCCTGCCTGAACGCCTACCACTGCAATGTTGAGATTATTGAAAGACGAACATGTTCTATCTTGATTCCACTGGTGACTTCATCGCCCAGGTCAAAGACATCGAGCGCCGTGCGGATCAGTGCATTGAACACTTCGCACTCTCAAATGTACCGACGCACGTTGCCTGCTGGACAGTCCTCAGTACAACCGTTCAACTGGTCGAAGATAACTTGGAGCGATTTGGGCCTGAGTCCTCGAAATTTCATGCGGCGATGCTCAATCTTTCGCGGCATGCCCCGCTGCTCATTCGTTGGCTCGGAAGGAGTGGGATGTCAGCTGTCTCTTTGGGCTGGACTCCCCAATGGGATTCTGTTTCCGAGACGCAAGCGCTTCGTGACCTCCGCGTAGTGTCTGATTACGACGCATTTCTTTCATCGTTCCCGATGTGGTATCGCAACCGTCTAAGTGCAGAACTTTTGAACAATGATGTAGTACGGTTTCAGACGAGCCAGGATGGTCGAGACCGACAGGTCAGCGCTTTTCAGAAAGGCCTACGTCGGCGGACTGGAATTCATAAAGCCATCGCTGGCGGGCAAGTTGAGCCAACAGAAGCAGTTCTTCGGCGTTACGGACGAATGTTGGATTCGGCGCAAGCAGTAGGTCAACGTGGTTTCCGCTATGAGCATTCTTATGAGCTCACAAACGGAACTTTCCGCAAATACACGAAGCGCATGGATCAGATTACGCGCCGTAGCGAAGACCTGGACCTCGGTGTGTATACGTTGGGCAAATTCAAGAGGTTTTATGTGGCGCTGCAAAGTATCTGCGCCATTCACGACTTCCTGTGTTTTCTATGGAAACAAAGGACGGGTAGGTATCCAATCGAATCAGCAGTATTAGTGAAAAAACGAGATGACTGGATTAAACTCCTATCGCTCCATTCTGGCACCGAGCATGCCGAGACAGAGCAATTGCTGAGCGATCTGACGTTTTACTCGAAACGTCTTGCCGACTTACACGTGTTCCCTTTCATACCTCTGGACGAAGATCATAAACTGCTCGCCTTGATTCCACAATTCATACTAAATTCCTCCCCGGAGGAGAACATCATTCGCACCTGCTCTTATCTAAGAGAACGTTCATTCAGTTTGCTGAGCGACAACAAATCGACTCTCATGCGACAAGACTTGCTCGAAACATTCAAGCGGTTCCGATGTGGTCATTCGATTAGTTTGCCGGATGGCTCGACAGACATCGACCTCTTGATCGAAGATCTGCGATCATCCACGGTGATAATCGCTGAGTTGAAGTGGTATCGGAAGCCATCGACATACAGAGAACGCTTGCGGGTGGATACTGAGTTTGAAGATGGCTTTAATAGGCAGTTGGCGACAGTCAAAGCATATTGCCGACAGAATCCCACGTGGTTGAAACACCGCAAGTCGCTGACACGTTCGCTTTCGGATTACGACAATGTCTTTTACCTGTTAGTCGGCCGCGATCATTGGAGCTGGTTCAACCCCCAGGACCGTACCGCGGTGGTGGAGTACGAACAGCTCCGGCTAGCAGTGGGACGTGAAGACCGATTGGACCAGGCTATCCAAGATCTACTGAGATATGATTGGCTGCCAGTGGAAGGTGTGGATTTTCATGTCTTGTTCGAGAGACGGTTTGTCGAAGGGGTAGGAGTGGAGTCAGCGGTCTACTACGGCGGTCCCCCAAAGTGAAGCGAAAGTAGTGTCACCAAGCCACCTGTGATGCCGGATCGTCTTCACAAGTCCACAACATCACTCTGGAACGCACTCGGCGCTATTCAAATGAGGTCTCGCCGTCGACGTTGATCCGCTGGGAATAGCAATCATAAAGAAAGAGCGGCCCACTTTACCTGGGTCAATTCCTTGATCCAGCCTCGCGTCTTTAGGAATACAGCTGCGTTGCCCTCTTTTGGAACGTCAAGACCACACGGAGTATGTTCCTTGCCTATTTGAGAGAATCACTCAGTTTCTGAGCGAAAGAGCTCAGAGATACAGCCTCCTCTCGTTTTGTGAGAGATATCGGGGTCTTATCAACTTTACCTTGCATTCTCCGAAGTATGGATGCATGTACGCGAGCTGTATTTCTAGCGTCAGGCAGCGCTCCATGCGGTACACCGTCGAACTCCAGATCCAACATTCTTACAGCGTCGCCCAAACTTATTTGTTCTCTAGTGACGAAGATCCCCTGAAAAATTGTGCAGAGGTCGATCGGACGAACGAAAGGGCTGATAAGACCAAGAGAAGCACATGTCTTGGCAATGACCGGGACATCGCCACCCCAAGTACAGCAAGGCTTCCTTGCGGGTCGAAACTTTTCCGTGATCACTGGGAGAACCTCTGCAAGAGTCTTGGCACTGCGTATATCTTCTTTCGTAATACCCGTGATCTGCGTGCACTTGGTACTGATTTCCCAACGCTTTGGGCGAATAAAATAAGAGCTCTCCTGGATTATTTCGAGGGTGCCAATGTCCATCTCTACCAGACCGATTTCGATGATCTCTTGCTTCATCCCAGGCAAACTCTCCCGCCATGCTCTGGAACAGCACATCCTGGTCTGCGTTATCTGTCGTTCACCAGATCCCTTTTAGTAGGTGGAATGCCAACTTGGATCTAATGGAATAACATGTGTGGTCGTTACGGACTAAGGTCTGACAAACAGCACATCGCCACCGCGTTCTACGCAAAGAAGATAAATCCCAAGGTCATTCTCGCGCCGAACTACAACGTCCCACCAAGCACATTCCTACCTGTCATTCGGCTAGACGAAGAAGGTGATCGTGAACTGACCCTATTGCGATGGGGTATAGTTCCCTTCTATTCAAAGGATGACGAAGCCGCATTCAAGATCACGAATGCTAGAGCTGAGACTGTTGCAACACTGCCAGCTTTCCGTGAGGCTTTCAGGAAACGTCATTGCATCGTTCCTGCCGATTGGTTCTACGAATGGCAGGGATTGGACCCAGAAAGAAGACACAAGCGTGGGCAATTGCGCGTAGGGACCGAAAGCTATTCGGCATGGCTGGTCTATGGGAGAGCTCGGACCAATCCGGCCACTAAAGAGCCATTAGAGACGTTCACTATCATCACGACTGAGCCTAACGAGATCATGCAGCCGATTCATACACGAATGCCTGTAATCCTGCGACCAGAAGACTATGGACGATGGCTAGAGACACCTGACCCAGCAGGTCTACCAACAGATCTTCTAAGGCCATCACTGCTGGAGCTGGAGGCGTGGAGGGTAGGTAAAGCTGTCGGTAGTGTTCGGAACAATGGTCCTGAGATGTGTGAATCGTGGAGTGACGGTCCATGTTCATCTCTCTCGTTGTTGCCTGACGTTCAGGAACAAGCAGCCTTGCGACGATTACGCCTATAAGAGGCAGAATGCCAGTGCCTATCATTGTCGTTGTAGTGGGTTCCGGTACAGGTCAGGTGGCAGTAAACGTCGAGTCCCCCACGCTGTTGAACACCAGAGCCCCATCCGTTGTTCCGAATTCCCACCCTGGATTGGTAACTCCCGTACCAGTAAGGGGACCAAACGCTGATCTCAAATCGTAAGTTCCAACTCTGTCCCTCTTCGAGTGGAGTAGGATTGGTTCCGAGGGCAGCACAGTCCACGGAGACACTTTGGAAGACATCCTTTCAACCGTCGTCGGAGAGTTTGTGAAGGCGCTTATTGAGCTTGGGGTCAAGAAACTCCCGGACCTGTTCAAAGCCAAGAAGACAAAATTCGCGTCGGGGCCGCGAGATATAGTCTCTCGACCGGCCCTCTGTTTCGAATGCGAGTTGAGAGATGGTCTATGACAACGAAGAACAATGTGATGGCGGGTCTCGGACTAGGAGTCCTAGTAGGCTTGCTACTTGGCCTGTCTGTGTCCAACGTTGTTGGGGCCGCCGTTGCAGCCTTAACTGCTTTACTAGCCACTTTCTTCGGTTTAGGGTCGAGTAGCAGCGAAGGGCGGAAGTTTGAGATAGATGTCGTTCGAATAACATCATTCAGTTTTGCCTGCGTTTTTGGCGTTGTCTTGGGCGTCTCAGCTCGTACCCATGGTTGGCTGTCACCTTCTATCAGTGAACAAGTAGCGAACTGGCAGAGAGCCGGCTTTAAGGCGGATGACGCTCAACAGATCGTCAAACAGATGATGGTTGGGGAATTCGCCAGCGAAGTTGGCTCGAAGACCAACGTCATGCCATCGCAGATAGGCGTAACTGGTCTATTCGATTCTGCCACCAATTGGTGCGTCCTCCTAAATCCGAAGCGGTCCAATGGATCAGCGGAATTGGTCGATCTTGCTCGATCATCTAATAAAGATCTCGCGAAACTCCTAGATGCAACAGACAGCCTTAGTTTGGACCAGAGAGCAGATGTGGTGCGTGCGGCTTATGAGGTGAAATGCCAATGAAGAATGTTTCGCATACTTCTCCGCTTTGGAGCTTAACGTTACTGGTCCTTTGCCTGGCAAATAGAAGTGTCGCCACTGCGCAAATCGATCCGACGGCAGCCATAATCAGTGCTGCCGCAAGGTCTGTGGTACAGATCATTACTCTGGATTGTCCGGGACTAGAACCTTCACGGGCGGGCTCGGGTTTTATTTGGACTTCTGCCGACCACGTCGTGACAGACCTGCATGTGGTTGCGGGCTGTCCGACGATCAAGGTGTTTTCACCGTCCGTTAAATATGTTGTTGGCCACGTGGAACGTGCACTACCGGATGCGGATCTCGTCCTTATCAAGCTTGATAAGCAGATTCCGTTCACCCCTCTCACGGTCAGCAGCTCGCTTCCTAAGGCGAATGATGTATTAGAAGCGATAGGCTATTACTACGGAGTTTCTACGGTAGATAACCGCCCTCTAAAGGTGACTATCGGCTCTCCTGTTCTTCAAGATATGCTGACCGACAACTTGGCGCAATCGATAAAGAATGCGGGCTATTCGAAAAAATTTCTTGAACTAGATATTCTTAGACTCGATGGGAACCTAACTCCTGGGCTTTCGGGGGCTCCTGTGATCGATCACTCTGGAAAGGTTGTTGGTATCGGGTCGGGAGGTTTAGAGCAGGGTCTCTCTGGCATCGCGTGGGCTACGCAGGCTCATTATCTAGCGGAGTTAAAGACTGCCCCTCCGTTGCCGTTGAATTCAACGGGTACTGCCTTTACTTCTGTTAAGTCTACGAAAGCGTTCTATTCCGCTTCCGCTGAATCGGGCGGAACGTCTATTCGCTGTGGTGATCTCAGCTTTGTGAGAAGCAAATCTAGAACGGTAAAAGATCTATTACCCACGCACGACGACCAAATCGGATTCCTGCAAATCGCTTCGACGACCGGACTAAAGTTGGACATTATCAATGAGGTTGCTCTCGATGTGTATTCGGAACCGTCCTCAGGGGGCAGCTTTGCGGTCCCTGCTGGAACAACTCTAGCCGAGACCGATGGAATCTGCCGTGCGCATCTTGCAAACGGGAAGGTTGAGATTCAAGTGTTTTCTGCCAAAAGATCGACACCGTTCGAATTGAACAACGCCTTCTTAGCTTTCGAAGGTCAACAGACTGTCGGCTCCCCCCTTCAGTGGGGAGTGGACCCATCGTTTACATATCCCGCGCCGCACCCAAGAAGTGACGGTTTTCTAGTTTTTAGAAAGGCCGCAAGGGGCGTATCGGGGTATACATGGCGCGGAGAGGCATTAGAAACGATCATGGAGAAAGGACAGCAAGCGATTGGAATCGTGGTAATCAATAGTGACTACAATCCACCCCTGTATCAGCAGTGCTTAGCGTCCCCACAGAGCGAGAGCTGTCAAGGAGTCATGTCTGATTATCGACTGTGGGTTGCGGGTGGGCTAGGTGTTCATCTTTCAAGTTTTCCTCAGAGCTAAATGGACTAAGCCTGTCATGGACTGTTCAGCATCTCTGGTCCATTGCGACGATAGTACCGCCCGCACTTAAGCGGCTACCTTCCTGCGCCGCGGTGTCTTCTTGGAGGCTGTCTTCTTTGGTTTCCTCTCGGCTAGGCTACTTCGAAGAGCATCCATGATGTTGACGACTTTAGTTTTGGCCGGTTCAGGTTCTGGCTCAGGCAGCGGTTTACATTTCCGTTTGGCTTCGACCAGCTTCTTCACGGCGGCCTCAACGTGGCCGCTATTCTAAGCTTGCCAGTCGTTGCATTAGACGATTTAGCAGAGGAATCTGTTCCATACGAAGAAATTCGCGAGCCCTATCAACCGAGAACCATTCTCCGCGATCCACTTCTGGAATCAAAATCTTCTTGCCTGAGCGGGGCGGCCACTCGACCTCGCAGGTGTTGCTGACAAGCTCTGTGGGTTCGCAGTTTCCTTGGAAGGCCCAGGCGAGAACGACCTTGCCTGTTTTCTGCTTCACGGATCCAAGTTTGATAAAAGGTGCAAAGACCTTGAACGCAGTCTCTTCTTGAAACTCCCGGATTGCCGCGACTAACGGCTCCTCGTCAGTTCCGTACTCGCCCTTAGGAATGGTCCAGAATCCTTCGTTTTTCTTGGACCAGTAAGGACCACCCGGATGCATTAAGAAGACCTCAATCGTGTCCAAGGCTCTGCGGTACATCAGAAGCCCGGCACTTCGTTTTAGTGTCTTGCTCATTGGCTATCGAAGAGGTCCAGCCACGTCGAGTGATAGAAGGGTATCGGTTTTCGGCCTGAAGTTCGTAAAGGACCGCCGCAGGCATATGAACCTATGTGATGATTGCGAATGATGAATATTGCGCCATTTTAAGCTGCCTTGGGCAGGCTTCGTCCTGAATCGTGAGAACGCAGTCAGGAATTCCTCCATATAGCGCTTCTTGGCGATAGCCTTCAGCCTCGCTGAGCTCATGGATCTCTTTAGGCGTGATGGCGAGCGCGTGCAGCCTAGTCGTTAATGTCTGTTCAATCTACACTTCAGCTGATTTTGATCCGATGAAGAGTTCTAATCCTGAACCATCGGTCTTGGGAAACCTGGATCCGAACTGGCCGCAAACCCGACTTTCAGCCGGGTTCAGTTTACCCTTTCCAGATAGCCGGTAATACGCAACTTGCCGGAAGCATACCCGATCCGACCGGGTGAATGAGTAACTGGCCTATTATCAAGAGCCAAGAAGGAATCTGGACTCCGTTTCCTTGGTTTAAGACTGCTTAGTAATCCAGGTGTTGCTGCTTATGGCGGCGGAGGTCGAAATCTAAGAGGATGGCCCGAGGCTGGAGAGTGCGCCTGCCGCAAGACGGCACAGCTGCGAGTGAGTGAGTTGTCGGCGACCGCCGCGTTGGTCCAAACCCCCGTTCAGAAGCTCATCTTTTGGGGTTGCACACGAAATCACGGCCAAATTTGATTAAAATTCTGCATTCACGGGGTGTGCCGAGTGTTCACTCCTCCGTGCCGTTTCTTGCGGGAGGTACCGGATGCGGATCCTTATGAGCAGTCGGGCTCGTCCAGAGCTTAGCCCTTACGTAAGAGCTTACGCGCAGCGTGTCGTTGAGAAGGATGATCCGGTCGTCGTCCAGTCTGTTCCCGCTGAACTCGAGCAAATTCTCAATCTTGAGTTTGGCGTTATGCCCGGAATTGATCACCGAGATCAGCACGAGGTGTCTCACGCCGCTTGGTTTGGAGGGGCGCAATCCTCATTCTCTGGTTACTTGGAGCTGCGCCCCGGGGTTGAGACATTCGCTGTTTTCTTCCAACCAGCGGGATGGTCCCTGCTCTTCAATGTTCCCGTCGTGGAGGTAACGAACCGAATTATAGATGCGACCGCAATTACAGGGGCTGGTTTTCGCTCTCTGTGGAACCGCGTGGGAGAGGGATCTACTTTCGAAGCGCGCGTGCAGATCGTTGAAGAATTCCTGGTTCGCCGCATAGCCCGTGCCGCCCAACACAACAAGATGACCTGTGCCGCCAACTACATCTTTCGCCACCGCGGAGCCCTCAAGATTTCCTCACTCGCCAATCACTATTCGCTCGGAGTGCGCCAGTTCGAACGAGCCTTCGAACATGAAAGCGGCATCTCTCCCAAAGCCTTCGCGCGCATCGCCCGATTCCAAGCCGCTGTCGATGCGCGGTTGGTCTCGCCGTATCGAACCTGGCTCGACATCGCTCACAGCGTCGGCTATTACGACCAGATGCACATGATCCACGACTTCGAAAAGCTAGGTCGTGCCGCACCAACCGAGCTTATTACACAAATCGGAGACGGCCGCCCTCCCGCCCTTGCCTCTGAAGAAAATAAGTAGCAATGTCGTATTTTTACTAGGCGCAATCTCACTAAATCGGCCATCCTTATCCACTGCCGGGATGATGCACAGTTCGATCCCGCTCCAAACGCGCGCATGCCGCTCAGGAGTGGTCAAATGAAACTAATTCAAATCTTCGCGACTTCCTCTATACTGCTCACCAACTTACTAGTATTCTCGACCAGCCTCTTAGCGCAGGAGAACGCTCATCGACGTCACCAGCGTTACAAACTAATCGACATTGGCACCTTCGGGGGACCTCAAGGCTTTGTGAATCCTGAAGGGAATGGCGGCCCGTACATCAACCACTTCGGGATGATCGTGGGAAATACTCAAACCGCAACCCCACTTCCCGGAAACGCTGACTTTTTCCTTTGTGCTCCCGGACCAAATGTAAACCACGCATTTGTTGCGAGAGCGGATCGCCCAGTAGATCTGGGTGCGCTTCAGCCGAGCGAGGACAATTGCAGCAACGCTCTTGGCATTAATGACTACGGCGAGATCGCTGGCCAATCTTCGAATGGCGAATTCGATCCGCTGCTCGGAGTCAATCAGATGCGTGCTGTCGTGTGGAAGGGCGGCAAGATCGAAGACCTGGGAACCTTCGGAGGAAACGAGAGCGCCGCCGCGTCGGTCAACAATCGCGGACAGGTGACCGGCTTTGCGCTCAACGATGTTCCCGATCCCTATTCCATCTTCGGCTCCTTCTTTTTACAGTCGCCAAACTCGACCCAGACGCGCGCGTTTGTCTGGAAGGATGGAGTAAAACGCGATATCGGCACGCTCGGCGGAAACGACGCACAGGCGTTCCCGGGTTATATCAATGATCGCGGCGAAGTCTCCGGGATTTCTTACACAAACACCACACCGAATGCGACCACTGGCTTCCCGACTATCGATCCTTTTCTTTGGAACGGTTATGAGATGATCGACGTCGGAACGCTTGGTGGTCACGTTGGATTTGCATTCGCTCTCAACAATCGCGGTGAAGAGGTTGGTGATTCCAGTATTGCTGGGGATATCTTCTTTCACCCATTTTTCTGGAGTAACGGCGTCATCACCGACCTCGGCACCTTTGGAGGCAATTACGGAGATGGCAACGATCTTAACGACAACGGCGAAGTCGTAGGCGATGGCTATTTTCCGGGTGATCAGGTCCACCATGCGTTTCTTTGGAGCCATGGGAATAAGAAGGACCTCGGCGTCTTACCTGGAGACAAGTGCTCCACAGCCTGGGCCATCAACTCACGTGGTCAGGTTGTTGGCTCTTCCGGCATGTGTGGCTTTGGCACACGGGCCTTCATTTGGGAACAAGGCGAGATGGCAAATCTCAACGATCTTGTATTCCCCAAGTCAAACGTCATCCTGTTTGAACCCACCGTCATTTCCGAGGACGGAAGGATCGGAGTCAACGGGCTGCCGCCCGGCTGTGATAACGGCGACCTTTGCGGCCATCCATATCTGTTGATACCGGATGGCGATTGCGACGATGATCTGTCGGCCCGGATTACGGCTGACCAGAGTCGTCCTGCAGAGACGCTGGCGTCAATCCCTCCGCCTACCGATCAAGCGACCAAAACAGACGTGGTGAAAACCGCGATGGATAGACTCCGCGACCAGATGCGGCGAAAGCTGCGGAACAGCAAGGGAGAACAGCCATGAAGCCCCCTCGTATAAACTCGATGCTGCTCATCAACTTAGTTCTACTCTCAACTATCCTCACCGCTCAAGACGATGCCGCTCGACATCACCCCCGTTACAAGCTGATCGACATCGGTACCCTAGGAGGCCCCATCAGCTACGGTCCCGTGAATGGACTTGGCAGTAAGCTGTTGAATAACGAGGGCGTTGTCTCTTCCTATGCGGACACCACGGCTCCAGATCCTCTCGCGCCGTGCTATGTCCCGGACTGTTTGGTTGCGCATGCATTTCGATGGAGCCACGGCATTATAACTGATCTCGGCGCTGTGGACGACAGGTATGGTAGCGCTGCAGGTTCGCTTAACGACTGGGGATGGAGTGTCGGCCAGTCTGAAACTGGCGTGATCGACCCCGTCTTCAACTTCCCGCTGTTTCATACGGTGCTTTGGGGAGGACGGAAGCTTGTGGACATTGGCACTCTTCCGGGTGGTACCACAAGCATCGGAATCTCTATCAACGATGCTGGGCAGGTAGTGGGCTTTGGGAACAACGACATTCCCGATCCGTTCGCCCTTTTCCCAAGTAGTACACAAATGCGAACATTCCTCTGGCAAGATGGCAGGCTCCAGGATATCGGCACGCTTGGCGGACCCGACAGTGTCCCGGGTCCAGGCTGTGACAATCAGCGGCCCGGTGTCATCGTGGGGCAGTCGTATACCAGCTTCACGCCAAATGGCACCTCAGGAGTACCAACCCTGGATCCATTCTTGTGGGATAAGGGCACCATGATCGACCTGGGAAACCTCGGTGGCACCAGCAGCGGAGCGACATGCATCAATAATCGGGGCGAAGTCATTGGTGAATCCAATCTGCCAGGAGATCAGACCTTCCATGCTTTCGTTTGGCGAAATGGACGGATGCAAGACCTCGGCACACTCGGCGGGGATTTTTCAGAAGCTTGGTGGATCAATGATGCCGGCGACATCGCGGGCTCAGCTGACCTTCCCACGCCTGGCCTGCATGATGCTGTCGTCTGGAAACACGGGCAGATCCATGATCTCGGAACTTTGCCAGGCGATCCGTGCAGCCGCGCTTACGCCACCAACTCGCGGAGTCAGGTCGTCGGTACTTCGACCGACTGCGTCAATGCCCTGCATGCGTTTGTCTGGGAAGAAGGTGGCCCAATCCTTGATCTGAACACGCTCATCCCACCGGGCTTGGGCCTGCAACTCACGAATGCAATCAACATCAACGACCGCGGGGAAATTCTCGCCAAGTCTTTCTCCATAGGTACAACACCGCATGACGACGAAGACCTGGGCCATCTCGTTCTGCTGATTCCCTGCGAAAACCGTGACCATGACGGTGCCTGCTCAGATCATGATCGCAGAGATGCTGAGATGACTGCGCCCGTCTCTGCTCCCCCTACCATCCACATGCCATCAACTGTAGCTCGGCAGCATTACTTGAAGCCGACAGATGTTGCCGCGACCTTGCGAGCAAGGCTGGCCCGTCAATTGCCGAACCCGAACTCACCAAGGTGATCCGGTGAAATAGCCCGGGCCTAAGTTTGCTTCTCTGCATTATCGTGTTGGGTCGAGCAGCGACACCAGAGACTTCGTTTGTTTCAGATGTGGCTGGATGATACGCACTTGCTTAGTTGTTCCCGCAAAACGGGGGTTTTCGGTAACTTGCAGGAAGTTAATAGCTGGCCGTGATCGATGATAACAACACGATGACAGTGGGATAATTTCTGGATTACGTTAGATTTCATGCACTGTTTAGCATCTCTGGACCGTTGCTCCTTACGTTCCCAACGAGCCGATTTGCTGGCGTCATCCTCATGCCATCCGACTCGTAAGGACGCAGGAGATCTATTGGAGGCCGCGACTCATGGTAGTCGTTGAGCCAACGGTCATAGTCGCGTGGGTGCAGGATGACAGGCATACGGTCGTGGATGGGATCTGTAATCTCGTTGGCTCCGGTTGTTACGATGGAAAAAGTATCGAGCGGTGGGTGCGAGCTTCCTTTTCTGGGTCGCCACTCCGAAAATAATCCCGCCAAGGCGTACGGTGCGCCGTCGGGCATCTCGAACTTATAAACAGGTCTGGACCCTGCCTTTGGCTTAGACGACTGCTTCGGCTTCGCCTGGATGTCCCCGAACAGTCCATGCTCTCCCGGTTCAATAGGGGACGGCTGAGGGAGGCTCGGACGCTGTAGCCATTCGTAAAACCCATCCAGCGGGATGAGACAGCGAGTGTGAGTGAAAGGGCCTCTCCAGATCGGCTTGTCCAATATCGATTCCGCGCGCGCATTCGTGGTCGAGAAGATCTTGAATTCGTCGGGATCGGCCATCTTCGCAGGCACCAGTCCCCACCGCATCATGATCAGTTCTCTCTCGCCGCTCTCCCGATCTGTTCGGATGACAGGCTGAAACGTTGATGGGGCAATGTTATAGTCCGGCGGGAGTTCAAAACCAGGAGGGAGCTTACCCACCTTGAATGCTTCGGCTATGCGCTGTTTGTCAGAGCGTCTGTAGTAACGACCGCACATCACTCTCTCCGATACTAAGCAGCCGTCTTCCGACGTGTTGTTGTCTTCGAGGCTGTCTTCTTGGGCTTGCTTTCGGACAAACTGCTTCGAAGTGCGTCCATTATGCTAACAATCTTGGTTTTCGCCGGCTCGGGTTCTGGTTCAGTGAGTGGCTTGCCTTTCCGCTTTGCATCTACTAACTTCTTCACGGCAGCCTCGTAGTCATTTTGATACGCGGACAAGTCGAATTTCGACGTACTCTTATCGATTAGCTGTTTTGCCAAAGCAAGCTCATCAGAATCTACGGATGTTTCTTTCACTTCCGAAAGGGATGATTTTGGATCGCGCAATTCATCTTCGTAGCGAAGCATGTAAAGCATCAGTCCCTTTTGCTTTGGATCAAGCGGCGCACCAATGGCGACTAAATGTTCGCGGCCACTGAATGCAATTTCTCCGATGCCCAGGGTATCGGTCTGAGCGAGGGCTTTGCGCATGATGCTCAGCGCCTTCGCTTGAACTTCATCTTTAGGCGCGACGAAATAGGGTCGATCATATAGCGCAGAAGAGATTTCGTCAGCTTTGACAAACTGTTTGATTTGCATCGTTGTCGCGGTGGGTATGCGAAGCGCTTTCAGTTCGTCTGGGGCGACCTCTATGTATTTATCTTTGGCGTATTCGAACCCCTTGACGATATCGGCCTTCTCAACCTCGCCGCTCTCATCAACGTTCTGATGGTGTACGCGCCTATGCGTCTTGCGATCAATCTGATGGAATTCGACCTGTCGTCCAGGGTTGGTAGCGGGAAAGATATTGACCGAGATGGAAACGAGAGAAATCTGGATTGATCCAGACCACGTGGGACGAGTTGGCATCACAGCTCCTGGCTAAGTCCTGTGAGAGTATGATGCGGCGAGTTCCCCTCTAGTCTTCCAGCAAGTCCTTAATGCGCTCGACCGTGGCTTGCCAGCTTGCGTGTTGCTCGTTACTGAGCGTGTCTAGTGCGTCTGTAGCTTCCTTGGGTGCGCCCTCTGTCTTCAGATATTTCGCCAAGATCGCAATATCATCGTCGAGTCGCTGAAGGTTTTCACGCTGGATCACTGCAATCCGCTCTGAGATGGCTGCGTGATCACGGACAGGCTCTGGAGACTTGGGTGCAATGCGGTCTGTGAACTTCAGGGTGCTGACGTCCTGATGGAATCGGGTCAGGTATGTGCCTGGGAGTTCGAGATCCACATATCGACCGTTAGAGCTGACGCTCATAATCTCCCACTCCGAATCAGATCGCTCAGGTATCACCCGGTCCCCGATCTGTGGCATCGGCGGTGGTGTAGGTGGATGAGGCGGTCCGAGCGGAAGGGTTCGATGTTCAGCCTTTTTACGTGGTTTCGCCATATTGAAGCCAGCGTAGCAGAACGGACGGCGGTATGATTTCCGAAAAGATCCATCCTGAGAGGCGCACCTATGCGCTATATGGGTACTTCGATTGCGCTGTTGGTCTTATTTAGTCTCGCGATAGAAATGCATGGACAGACTGTCGGCTCGGCGAGTCATACAGGCATGGTCCAGATGGAACCCACTTTAGGAAATTCAACCGTCGCTCTGTCTGGCCCCTGGAAGTTTCACGTGGGGGACAACATGGCATGGGCCAATCAGGACTTCGACGATTCGGCCTGGGGAACCATCGACCTAACGCCAAAGAGGGATTCAGCAGAAGCCGAGCTAGGCACCAGCGAATATATCCCCGGCTGGACAGCCCAAGGCTATCCAAATCACAAATCGGGATTTGCTTGGTACAGGCTGCGGCTCAACGTACACAATTCACATGGCAGATTGGCGATTAAGATGCCGAATGAAGTGGACGATGCATATCAGGTCTATGTCAATGGTCAATTCATTGGGGAGTTCGGCAAGTTTCGTAAACACAGGGTCATCACATACAGCACCTTACCAGAAGCTTTTCAATTGCCCCCCGAACTCAGCAATGGGCTCATGACGATTGCTGTCCGAAGTTGGATGGATAATGCGACACCATTCTTAACTTCAGACGCTGGCGGTTTGCACGAACCGCCTGTTCTCGGTCGGAAGGGAGTTATTTACGCTCTGGTCAGGGAGGATCAGGCCGAGACTGTAAACCTGATTTTCAGTGGCGTCGTCGAGATAATTCCACTTATGCTCGTTTGCATAGTTTCGGTCTTCCTCTTTTGGATGGATCGAACAGAGCCTGCCTATTTGTGGCTAAGTGTCGTCTGCGCTGTCTCGGTAATCGCCATTGGCATCATCCTTGCCGTCAGTTTCGTGCCGTGGATCAGCCTGACCCCTGGAATAGTCTTGGAGGATGTCATCATTGGTCCGATCCGGATCGGACTGTGGCTTATCTTTTGGGGCTATTGGTTCCGAATCAGCCGAATGCGCTGGGTTCATCGCAATGTATGGGCTTTGGTCGCTCTGACGATGGTCGGCACGGCGATGATGCGTGCGCCTATCTACGGACAGCACGTTCCAGTCCATGCGTCCGTCTACCTGACACCTATTTTGCTGGGACTAAGGCTTAGTTTTGCAGCGCTTCTTTGCGCGATTACTTTTCGAGGCATTCGCCAGCAGAAGACCGAGCGTTGGCTGGCATTCTCCGCAGTCGTTCTGGTGGCCGTCGCTCTTTTTCAACTGCAACTCCGCCTTCTGCTTCACCTACCGACTGCATATAACATTCTCGGATTTGACGTTCAGTTGGGAACCATCTCCATGATCTTTTCTCTCTTTCTGATCACGGTTATGCTGGTGCGTCGATTCCTGCATACTCAACGAATACGCGAGCAGTGGAAGGCGGAGATCGAACAGGCCCGTCAAATTCAGCATGTGCTGATTCCAGAGCAACTCCCGCAGACGCCAGGTCTTGCGATCGAGAGCGAGTATCGTCCGGCGCGCGAAGTTGGTGGGGACTTCTTCCAGATCCTCCCTGTGCAGGATGATGGCAGCGTACTGATCGTGGTCGGTGACGTTACAGGAAAGGGTTTGCAAGCTGGAATGCTTGTTGCGCTAATCGTAGGTGCCATAAGAACAGCGGTCGAATACGACTCCGATCCTTTGGAGTTGATGAACAACTTGAATGATCGGCTATGTGGTCGCGGTCGAGCCAGTGCGACATGCCTTATCCTCCAGATCCGCACAGATGGACGGCTAACTCTGGCAAATGCTGGACACCTGCCACCGTATCTGAATGGCAACGAGATCGAAATGGGGGGGTCTCTGCCGATTGGCGTTGTGCCAGGCGCGGAGTTCTTCGTTTCGCACTTCACGCTTGCGCAGGGAGACACGTTGATGTTGATGTCCGACGGAGTCGCGGAGGCACAGGATCAACAGAAGCAGTTGTTTGGATTTGAGCGCATTAGGCAGATGTTGCAACGGCCAATATCGGCAGCAGATTTGGCATCAGCCGCGCAAGAATTTGGCCAAGAGGATGACATTCTCGTTCTAAGGATCCAGAGACAGCCCGAGCTTGAGGGACAAATCGGTGCCGCAACCACCGTCGTAGCGACATAGGGCACAGAGCAGGAATACAGAATTTACACCCATAGATTTGTGTTCGGCTATTCCTGAGCCTCGGCCCAGCCACGCTGCCACGCCTGACTCTAAGTGTCGTCATTCTGCCCACCGCTCTGCCCACACTCGATGCCCTTGTTATAGTCGGCGACTTCTTCATCTGTGTGCTTATGCAACATGAAAGGTTCGTATCGATGGTGGCTTCTCCGCTAAGCCCCCCTTCACTGTACCCTTCGAGGCTTTGATCTTTGTCGCTCTCATCTGGCACTGGATGGACGCCGGTCACAATTGGATCGCTTACCGCCACAGTGACCGGTGGCATTGGATCTTGGCTATCATCTAGTGGAATTGTCATCGTTAGACCTCGTTGCAGAAATCACAGCCTTCACCGTGCTCGACCAGGGCCATGTAGCAAACTTGGATGTCGTTCATGCGGTCTAAGGGTTCCTCAGTGCCTAAACGATTAACTCCTTCGCCGCAGCTGATGAGATATGCCTGAGCGAGCATCATGCCTTCAGGACATGCCGGGTAGTCGTCAGTATTCCATAGAGCTAAGAGTTTGTTGTGGTCCATCACCGTGTCCCATGCTTTGAGGAGAAGAAACGCATCACTCTGGTTAAGATGCCTCCGCGCATCCGAGCGTCTTCGGCCTCCAGTTCCTTCATGCGTGTTTTCAACTGACGCATCTCTTTCGCGTGCTCCTTTGCCCTCACATGCGCCTCGACCGAGCCACGGTCGTCTCTGTCACCAAATCCCATTGGCTTGTATTGCTTCGTAAATTTGATCTTCGCTGCCATTCGACCTCACTATTTCAATTTACTGTACTGGCACATGCGATAATCTCTAGGTTCGACACGGCCCGTGTCACGCCAGGAGATTGTCCAAAATGCCTGAGACCGCTGCGGCTTCGCCCATGCTCACAACCGAGACTAAGCATTATCGGAATGACGTTGTCCTTGTGATCTGTCACGGTCGACTCGTCGCGGGTTCCGAAGGCATTCTTTACACTACCGTTCATGGATTCATTCCAACGAAGAAGCGAATAATACTGGATCTCGCCGATCTTCAGCACACCGACAGCCTCGGTCTAGGAACGCTTACGCGCCTGTATGTATCGGCTAAGTCGGCGGGTTGCAGTTTAGAGCTTATGCATCTGA
The DNA here is from genome assembly GCF_013410115.1 of Tunturiibacter gelidiferens. Taxonomy (GTDB): domain Bacteria; phylum Acidobacteriota; class Terriglobia; order Terriglobales; family Acidobacteriaceae; genus Edaphobacter; species Edaphobacter gelidiferens. Next base: position 2,138,379 of record NZ_JACCCV010000002.1, on the reverse strand, counting down.
GCAAGCAGATTCGACACCTTCTAGGGCTGACAAATCTCTTCAACGTTTTTACGATTATTGCGGAGAGTGGTGTCAAATTTATTTGATTCCGCACAGGTCTTGCTTAGTCCCTCACATGCGGATTGTGGATTATTGCGGTTCGGCATCCCCAGGTGAGAATCAGTCTCCGAAAGATTTCCGGAAGCCCAACTCTACCAACTGGCGTGCCGTATAGAGCCCTGGAACGTCAACTTCGCGGCCTTGCGCAAACCATCGCGGATGATGATCATGTCCTGCGGCCGTTTCAAAATCATTACGCGAGCGGACACAGTTCAGATTTTCCCTAAGAGTTTGTTGAATTGCTCAGGTGAAAGCTTGAGAAACACCCCGCCCTTCCCGTTGCTGATCGCGTTTTCTATCATCTGTTTCGATTCGAGGTTTGGCAATGCGCCTCCTCGCTTGGCAAGTTCCACCAACTTTTCGTCATCTTGAAACGTCACAGTGCGGAGGCGCTGTTGGGTTGCGCTGTCGTAGAAGACGACTTGCCACGCTCTCTTTCGCTCAAAGGCAGCATAAACATGCTTCAGAGGTGGCTTGCCCTTGTCACAGTACCGCTCTCCCCGCGTATGTGGAGGCGGTAAGAAGTTCTTGCAAGCGCAGCAAATCTCACCTGCCAACCGTTTTGACGCAGTCGTACCTCGCTCACCGCCCATAGGCGAATAATAAGCGAAAGCAGTGTGGAAGGCGAGCGATGAAAAAATACCCGCATTCTGAGGCAGCTTTTCTAACTGGTTGGAGACCAGGATTCACTTCGATGGAGCCGACTGGGAAGAGCGGCTGCCGACAATAGAACAGCTAAAATCCTAAGACGTTCTGTAAGCCAATTTTCACGGCTTCTAGAGCATCTGGCGTCAGGGTCGCCCAATGCTGAACGAGCCGTGTACGGTCACAGCAGGTCACCTGTTCGCATAGAGCGATAGAGTCTCGTGGGATCGGTGGCTCGGTACTAACCGGAATAATTAGGGCTGCAGGTATCCTAATGTCGTGAGCTGGGATTGTCTTGTTGGCATGCTTACTCTTCTCTGATGTGAGGGGTACGCAGACGATGAGTTCGCCATGGTTGATACGGTTTGCAGATACGACGATCATCGGACGATAGAACTTCTGCTCATGTCCGCTAGCGTCTCGAGATTCTCCACGGAAAACCCAGCCTTGCTGTAGGCGAGGTAGTGCAGGAGGAGTGGCTGGTCGGGCAGGGGCCATTATTAATATTCTTCGTCTTCCCGACCAGCCATCGAATAGGCGAAATCTAAGCGGTCCTCCTCGTCCAAAGGAATCAACTCTACGGGTGAGTCGTCTACGATTTCCTGACGAAGACGAGCCCCAAATCGAATAGCAACATGCCCGTTGACAAAGTGCCGCATGCCTTCGTTGAGGAGTTCCTGCATGTCATCTGGTAGAACCCGTTTCGCGGAAATAGCATACGCGAGGCAATCTAGATGGAGACGCCCAAAAAGAAGCTCAATTGTGCAAACTCCCGAGAAACGTTGATCTTCCTCGCGTTTGTTTTCGGGGACAGGTGGACGGGAATTGATGAAATCAGCCAGATCTACGACTTTCCCGAGTTCCCAGAGTGAAAAAATAGCCTGATCTTTCAGATGGGGGGGGCAATATTCTTTCGCGGCGTTGGCATAAAAAGTCTCGGCAACGTAAAGCTGCTCTTTGATTTTCTTGACCAATTCAATGCCTTCGTTGAGGGCATGCGCAATCCTACCCAGCCCGAGCATTAGATCAACGTAGCGCTGAAACAACCGCTCCCGACGAGCAATGAATTCATCCGCACTACCGCTTTTTCCTAGTTCTTCGATCAGCTGACAGAGAGCAATACGCGCTTTGTCCTCCTGTGAGGACAAGACCGGCGTGGGAGTGTAACGCGCCGCACTCTTGCGTGTTACGTCTTGCGAAACCCGTGTTTGCCGCATGCAGTTCAGATCGTTACCCGATAGCGTCAGGAACGCCAACGACTCACTTCGCCCGGCGAACGCGTGCGTGAGATTCATGTTCATTACTTTCTCCATTACGGCGTTGCTGTGCCGTTTGTGCTGCCCTACTGGGTTGTCCTTTTGTACTCTTTCAGGGCCAGTCAGTCCACTTCCCTCTTGGACGCTTTCTAGCGCACTCGCGACTGCATTTTTTCCAAGCAGACCGAATTCGATGCCTTTTTCGTGGTATGGACTACTTTTCATAGTAGCAAACCACGAGTACATCTAGGTTTACGCCGCAAATGTATCCCACAATTGGGGAGCTTCGAAAAACCTTCCCTGTAGATTGATCCATATGACCCTCTATCGTCATCCGCAGAGCTTTGGATTACCCAACGTATTTACTGCCATATCGCAGACATATCAGGGATCAACCGCCCCCGCAGATCTTTCAGGTCTGGCTTTATCTATGTCCTGTACCAAACGAACAGACGAGTCCCTGTTGCCGTCACGCCGGTTACCTTGAAATCTTTCCATTGAAGCATCTGCTGGATGTTGTCGTTGAGGATGGATGCGCCGACAGCCAGACCAGCCGTCACCGCGATGGGTCCGTAAAGCGCCGAGCCGTCTATGGGGTTGGTTATGGTCACGGTGCCTGCTGTGGTGGTCGTGGCGGCCACGAGCGCGATCTTGAAGACCCGAAAACCAAAGGGCTTGGCCTAGAGGCTTTGAGCAGCCCCGAAGAAGGGGAGGTCCGAGTCTACAGACGCGGGGTTTGAGTTGAGGGAATTTGGCATTTAGGGGTTCAGCTCTCGTAGGGGTAGGAACGCCTCCAAAGCGCAAAGAGTTGACCGACTCCGCCGCGCGGTTGGAACGTTTTGGAACGTGAATGGATTTTGAGGGGTCGTAAGTCTTTGAAATGTGGTGGCCAGAGACGGGATCGGTCTCCCGCGCCGCTAATGGAATCTGTAACTTACAGATTCTAAAAGGTTCAGGAAAGGCCAAAAGTGCCGGAATGCCCAAACGTTCTTGCAAATCTCTTGCAAAATTTGTTTTCTGATGCTGGCATTGGAGCCAAGAGGTAGCGAAGCAGAGTGATTGGTTACTCGGAAGTGAGCCTCTGCGACCGAATTACTTCCCTTGTGGCCGGCAATCCGAGAGCCATCGGAGAGCAACTCGCTGCTTTGTAATAGGCCCTGCCCGTCGCTAGAGACTTATAATTTCATGTTGCCAGTAGCGAAGATTCGACTACATGGGTGAAACGACGCGGCCGCTCACCGCACTATTTATGTGAGGCTTTGAAGGGTTTGTATATCAATGCTAAGAAACAGGACGTTTGGAAAAGTTGGTTCGCGCCGACCGGTGGACTTTCGGTTGCTTTATCGTTCTCATTCCTAAATCAGCTTGTTGTGGCACTCAGCAAATCCGGTACATCATGGCAACATCTCCGTTTGAGTGGTTGAGGCACGATATCAGTTAAGTGGGTTGCAAGGTTTTAGCTAAAGGGAGCACCCAATGCGGAACAATAAACCAGCCGTTCCACCCCCAAGGGCGCGACGAGGAGACAAGCTCTCCATTGAGAAAATACCGAATCCGTTCGGATCCGAAGACTTCATGCACTGATGAAGCGATCCTCTGCTCTCGGTCTCTGGTTGAGTGGGCGGCGTTCCGGCAGTTACGGTTTCACCCGGCCCGTCGATTACGTGAACGGTGAACTGGACATGGGAGGAATCAATGAAGAAGAGGCTGGACTTGGTACTTCTAGCATGTTTGGTGCTCGTATTGTCTGCACTGGGATCCAGTACCTTTTTTGGGAAGGCGGCGGGAAACACGATGCGATCCGAAATCGCAGCCGAGTCTCATGGGGCTTCTCCTGCAGGCACTCCAACGAAACTTGCTCTTCTTGTGGGGATTAACAACTATGAATATGCGGACCGGATACCGCGATTAGCGGGATCACTCAACGATGTTGAAGATATAAGGCAGGTTCTCATTGGCAAGTTTGAGTTCCTACCCGAGAATATTCTCGTTTTGAAAGACTCCGAGGCAACGCACGCCGGGATCATGAATGCGATTCAAAACCACTTGATCGCCAAAACTCACGCGGGCGACATAGTGGTTTTCCACTACAGCGGCCATGGCTCGCAGATGAAAGACCCTACAGGAAAGATGATCAACGGCCTTGACGAGACGATTGTGCCATACGACTCGCGTGACCCCGAGGGAAAAGTATTCGATATCAGTGGCGCCGAGTTGCATGCGGTTCTGGTTCAGCTTGCGGCCAAGACCACAAATCTCACGTTTATTCTCGATAGCTGCCACTCGGGTACTCTTGTTCGGGGCGCGAGGGTACGGTCAATTCCCGCAGACTCGCGAATTTTACCCAGCCAAAAGATGGCGACCGAACGCAGTTTGAGTCCTAAAGGTGGCGGGACATCTCTCAAATTTGCCTTCATTTCCGCTGCGACTTCCAACGAGGGTGCGTTCGAATACTTCAGCGAAGGAAAGGATCACGGCTCGTTGACCTACTTCCTCGCTCGTCAACTCCGGAGTGCGAGTGCGGGAGCCACTTATCGGGACGTGATGGACAGCGTGACAGCCAGTGTCACAGCAAATTATCCTGCACAACATCCTTCTCTAGAGGGTGCGGAGGCCGATCAACATATCTTTGGAGATGGCAGCAGCCTGGCTGGAGTCTATGTGACGGCATCGCCATCGCTGCTTGATCCCAAGAGGGTGATCCTCGGGATTGGACAGGTTCAAGGAGCTACGTCGGGGTCTGTCTACGACGTTTATCCCCCAGGAAGCAAGCAGTTCGCACCAGAGCAGCCTACTGCAAAGGTGCAGCTTGTCTCGGTCGATGCCCTAAATTCGGAAGCGGTCATTCTTGCGGGGGGCAGAATCGCTTCAGCGTCGCGAGCCGTGGAGCGAGAGCATCGCTACAGTAGTTCCAGGGCACGGATCTATCTCGACGGCGTTGAACGATCCCTCACGTTACAGGCGATCAGAGACGCCCTGCGAAGTATTAAGTACATCGAGATCGTCGACAGACCTACCCTCTGCAACATGCAACTACGGCAGGCGGCGCAAAGCGTGCAAACGCTCGCGGCAGATTCTTCCATCTTGTCCTCCGTGACGGTGAACGATAGCTCCGCCGTAGATAGGGTGGTCGGGCAGCTCGAAGCTTGGGCCAAGTGGTTCAATGTTTTATCGATCAACAATACTCAATCGGCAATCAGCGTCAGCTTCAGCATCCGGGGCAGCCACACGCGGAACCCGATGGCGCAAACGGGAACGCCGGACATGGAAGTTCTTGAGGGCGAAGCAATCGATTCTACATTCACGAATGACTCCGAGAAGGACCTCTACGTTGCCATACTGGACTTATCAAGTGACGGAAGCATCACCGTCGCCTATCCGAGCCAACAGGGGGCGGATGAGGTCTTGAAGTCACACCTAACCCTTTTCAGATCCTTCAAGACATTCGTCCCTAAAGGCCGCTCCAGCGCAACCGACGTTTTAAAAGTATTCGCGAGTCAGAAGCCGATCGACCTGACTCCGATAACACAGGGACGGATTCGAGGCGGGTCTCAGGATAATGGCGAACTGGACGAACTCCAGGAGCTCCTTATGGATTCCAGTGGAGTCAGTCGGGGTGTTGCTCCACTTCTGAGCAGACCGTTGGATCTAGGCACTTGGACCACCGTACAGCGAGTACTATTGGTGAGACGTGGGGTTGATGGCCCCTGAGACTGGAAGTGTGCTCCCGATCGGAGCGCTGCTTCTGCCTGGTAGGGGTGCTTTGGGCCCAGTTTCAAAAGCATTTCACTATATTGGGGAGCTCGATCTGCGGAGGCAATCCGCAGCAAGTGGTTCGAAGTGGAGGCGCACCCCATGCGTCGTATTAGGTTGTGGATACTAGTCGCGATTACAGTCCTCCTGTTTCCAGATGGCAATGCTACTGCTGCCATGCTGATTCTGCAGAGAAGCCAGCGTGGGGTACAGGACGTCAGTCCGCAGACTTTGCAAACAGGACCCATTGGCCCTTACTACGCACTGATAATTGGCAATGACAATTACCAGTTCCTTCCGAAACTCCAGACAGCATCGAATGACGCTCAGGCGCTCGCGCACTTGCTCCGCGAGCAATATGGGTTTGGCACAACGCTGTTACTGAACGCCTCACGGGCCAATATCCTCGATGCGCTCGCCACTTACCGCGACAAGCTTCCGATCAACTCTAACCTACTCATCTACTACGCGGGTCACGGAAATAACGATTCCGAGGCCAAGGTGGCTTACTGGCTTCCAGTGGATGCTCAGGCTGGGAACAATGCGAATTGGGTCAGTTCGGAAGACATCACCGCGGAGCTCCGTGTCATAAAATCTCTTCATGTTCTGATTATTGCCGACAGTTGTTATTCAGGAGCCCTCTTACGCGGAGGGATCGACTTCACCGATATCAACGCCGATATCAAGCCACAGGAACGTGGATACTATCTGGCCAAACTACAAAGAATCAAGTCCCGAAACATAATGGCAAGCGGCGGGAATGAACCAGTTGCTGATGGTGGGCCTGATGGTCATTCCATCTTCGCTGCAGTGATCTTGCAGAGTCTGCGTGAGATGGACGGCGCCCAGTTCACCGCCGCCTCACTGTTTCAAAGAGTGGTAGTGAGAGTCGCCGGACGCTCTCGACAAACTCCACAGTACAGCGCAATCGTCAATTCCGATCATGATGGTGGCGATTTCGTGTTCTTCAGACAACCAAGTCATAGCCAACCAATTGAGCTATGTTGTTCGGTACTTACGACGATGATTGCAGATGGTGGAAATTCAAGCGCCGACGTTTCGCGTTCCACTCCGAGCGGACAGGATGTCAGGGAAGTTCTGGAGCAGTATCGAAGTGCCTATGAGACTGAAGACTTGACGGCATTGCGTAAGCTCTGGCCGAGCATAACTCCCCAAAACATTAAGAACCTTCAGATCTTCTTCCAAACAGCGAAATCAGTAACGCTAAACTGCGCCGTTGTCGGTTCTCCCCAGGTGGGCGCGGACACCGCCACCATCAACTTCTTGGAAGAGCTCAGCTATACAACCGGTGGCAGAACCAAGAAGATCCCTTCGCAGAAAGCCACAATGAAGTTGAAGAGAGGACCCGAAAGCGGAGGCAGTTGGACGATCGATTCAATTCAGTAAGTCTCTCTTAGTAAGAATTCTTTTTGCGGTCCAGTACCAAAGTAGTTTTCAGGCATCCAGGTCCATCTTTGCATTCCGCGTATTCCACGAGCAAGACAGTCCATCTCATTGAGGAGACGAACATGACAAAGTTTGGCGCAATTTTACTTGTAGCACTTATCCTGTTTTCATCTGCGGCAGTATCGTCTTTAGGACAGGGCGCTAGCCCGTGCCCCACGCAGGTGTTGACCCCGAATCCCGCGAGATCAGGGGACCTGGTGTGTCTGGTTCCGCAGGTGTACGGACCAGGTGGACTTGTCGGTGCGACGAATGGCGGTCCGCTGGACGATACTCAAGGCCATCAGGTGCACTTTCAGGCCTCCAGCGTCAGGAGCTTCGGGCCGATCAACGCAGAAATCGGTGTACAACTTAGCCAACTCCCAATTGCTGCTCCAGTCGCTGGCTTCATCTTTTCGGGTGGTGTGGTCACACCGACAAATAGTTTTGGCCCGATCTTGACGGATCGAGCTGAGACCTTGGGCAGGAACAAGATATTCGTCAGTCTTAGCTATCAGTATTTTAACTTTGACAAAGCGGACGGTGTGAACTTAAAGAATTTCGGGGCGGTGTTTACTCATGAGCCTGAACCAGGGGTCTGCTCCATCGATCCCACCGACTGCCTCGACGGAGAGCCGATCTACACCAGAGACGTTATCGCCACCCAGAACCGAATAGATCTGAAGGTGCACCAGATAACGCTGGTAGGGACTTATGGCATTACAGATAGGCTCGACTTATCGCTTGCCGTCCCGATCCTTGATGTGCGGATGGGCATTAGTTCGAATGCGACAATATTCAATTTCGAGGCACCTCCCGTCAACCATAAATTCGCCAACGCCGCTAGCCCGTTTTATGGTCAATTCTTCAACACCGGATATTCCTTCGGCATGGGTGACATCACACTGCGTACCAAATATCTCGCACGACAAGCAGAGAAGTACGCCGTAGCACTTGGAGTGGATTTTCGTATACCCACCGGCGATCCTAATAACTTCCTGGGATCGGGAACCTGGGGCTTCCGGCCATTCGCAACATACAGTGCTCGAGTAGGCAAGATCTCGCCGCATGCATCGATCGGTATTCAAGGGAACGGCTCTACTGTGCTCGCCGGTGATGTGACAAGCCAGCCAGTGACCAAAGAGCACCTGCCAAACCTGCTAACTTACTCGGTCGGCGCGGACGGTTCCGTCTCCAAGAAAATTGGCCTATCGGCTGATTTCATTGGTGGAACGTTGCTTCATGGCTCAAAGATCACCACAAGCACTTTTACAGACTTTGGAGGGAACACCCACGCTGATATTTTAACTTCATTTGACACCATCAATTTGGCCAGCCTTGCCGCAGGCGTCAAGTTCAATCCGATCGGAAATTTCCTGATCACCGCAAATGGCTTGTTCCGTCTCAATGACGCAGGGCTTCATTCCAAACCTGTCCCACTATTTGGGCTGTCGTACACGTTCTAGTGAGCGGAGCAACACTGATCTAAGGCGCAGATATGTCAATAGTCGCAATCCCGTGGGTTCCATCGCTTCCGGTCGCGACGCTCGTTGCAGTCAGACGTAACAGGAATTTCTCTCCTGTGTCAGTGGGATTGGGTGTCTGTAGGACGATTGTAAGTGCGATATTGGAAGTATTGGGAGCTAGTGTGAAGTTATCCATGTCGTTATCTCCGTGTGTGCCGCTATCATCAATGTTTGCGCAGTCTGGTATGCCTTCACTGTCCTGAAGACAAACCAGCGACCAAGTAACGCCTTGGTTCATCAAGTCGAGCGAAACCGTAGCAGTGTAGATGTACTGAGTGTTGAGCGCGACGTGGCTGGCACCGGAGATCTGGACCGTTGGAGTGGGCACAGGGGTGATTTTCACTGTCGCAACGCCGAATACCGACGGGTTGACTGAGGACGTTGCTGTGACAGTCACGAAGGGATTTGGTGTCGGTATGGATCCGGGCGCCGTGTAATTGCCACCCGTCGTAATCACTCCGCAACCGGCGCCTGAACAATTTGCTCCGGCGATGCTCCAGGTGACACTCTGATTGCTGCTGTTGCTTACGTTCGCGGTAAACTGTTGACTCTGCCCCAGGATAAGATTTGTCGTGCTCGGGGTCACGCTCACCGAGATATCAGGCTGGATAGTCACGGAAGCTAGGTCGGACATGGAGGAATCCTGGTTCGATACAGCCTTGATCTGAACCGTCGAGGGAGTAGGCACAGCAGACGGACCCGTATATACGCCAAGATTCGAAATAGTTCCCACGGTTGAGTTGCCTCCTGGGACGTCGTTGACCTGCCAGGATACAGACGTATCGCTGGCGTGATCGACGGTGGCGTTGAACTGCTGTGTCCTGCCGACCTGGACATTGGCCGTCTTGGGGGAGACAGTAACGGAGACGGGCGGCGGAGCAAGTGAAAGAGTTACCGTGGCGGTTCCGCTCACCGTTTGATCCGCCTGCGAGACTGCGGATATGACCACTGTCGCGGGGTCCGGTACGACGCTGGGAGCTGAGTAGAATCCGGAGGCCGAGATATGCCCGACGGTCCCATCGCCACCAGTCACGCCTGCCACCTTCCAGATCACCGCGGTGGTACTGGCGTTTACCACTGTGGCGCTGAACTGTTCACTGGTGCCAGTCTGCAAGGCGCTGTTTGACGGCGTCACGCTTACAACTATCGCGGGCGGAAAGGCGATGGTGACGGAGGCCGTATCAGACCTATCAGGGTCCGTGTTCGATACTGCCGTGACACTTACAGTGGATGAGGCCGGTGATGTCGGGGGAGCAGTATACAAACCCAGAATCGAAATAGTTCCGAACGTTGAATTCCCTCCTTTGATTCCATTCACGAACCAACTCACCGACTTGTCTGAGGCATTGTCTACAGTGGAAGTGAATGCAAAGGTGCTCCCTGTTAGAACAGTTACCGCTTTCGGGGTGATCGCTACCGCTACAGGAGGTCCTATGGTAAAGTTTACGACTGCGGAGGCGGATGTATCCGCGGCCGCGGCAGCCAGAACCACGACGGTTGCCGGGTTCGGCTGCTCCAGTGGAGCAGTGTAGAGGCCTGAAGTTGTAATTGTTCCCAGAGTGGAGTTTCCCCCGGAAATCCCGTTCACTTCCCAGATAACGGTAGTATTGCTGGCATTGCTTACGCTCGCCGTAAGCTGAACACTCCTGCCTGCCTGCACGGTGGTTGTAGGCGCAGTCAGGCTCACAGTGATTGAGGGCTGTGGCTGTACAGGGGAGGTTCCGCTACAACCGGCCAATCCTGCGATTAGGAAGAGAGATAGCCCCGATGAAAGCAAGTTGCTGGACATGGCGATGCTCCTGCATCATCCATTACGAGCCCACTGGCATTCCGCTTGTTATAAGCAAGAATGCCGGTATGATCCGACATTCAGCAGGCTCTGTCAAATGCTGAGCAGATAATTCGCAGCGGATTGAGTAGTTCCGGAAGTCCTCATGTGTGTTGTAAGATACTTCGCAAGGTCCCGACGAACGGTTTGCTTTACCTCGGTTCACGCGCGGATGGCACTTTGACTTCGATGCGCTCAATCAGTAGGAGAAGCGATGCGAAGCATTCAAGAGATTTTCGCAGGGGTCGGACTCGGCGCGGCGGTCGGGATCCTTGTCGGGATGTCCACCGCTCCGGTGGTGGCGATCGTGGTCTCATCACTGGTCGCGCTGGTTGCTACCTTCTTTGGACTTTCTTCCCAAACAACTGAAGGCACCAAGGTCTTGAGAATTGCGTCTTTCGGTCTTGCGTGTCCAATGGCTGTATTCATCGGTTTGGGGGCTCGCTCTCACGGTTGGCTCACCCCTTCCATACAGCACCAGATAGCCGACTGGACAAATGCAGGCTACAGCCCTGCAGAAGCTCGGTCTTTTGTTGCATTTCGCGAACTTGGGTTGATCCCGGAGGGACAAAAGACAGCCGAACCCCAACAACCTCTTGGTATTCGTGGGGATTTGCCTAGCGAAACCAGACAAGCAGAATGTGACCATCTCCTGACCTCTCGATTTGCTAGTGGAGCCGATCGCATATACGCGATGCGGAAGGAGGGTGGCGCTTGGAAGGCTTTGGCCAATTCCTTAGGTGACCTTGATAGATCTCGCCAAAATGCTGTGGTTGATGCTGCCTATGGGTTGGCGTGTCAATGAAGTCATGAGCTGAATCGGTCGGCTTGTGGCGATCAGATTTGGATAGCGCCTCTAGCGGCTTTTATAGGGCCGGGTCGCGGCAGCGATCAGCTTTGAGGGTGAGCACTCATTATTCTTCCCCCCGAACATTCGACGAGGGGAACATGCAGCCATCTAATGACCTACTTCAAGAACGCTAAACTTGTTTGTCTCACGGACTCTTGCCCTTGAGCCTACGCATTGATGGGGCGTAGCCCCAACGCATCCAGCAGGTATCGAAGGATGCATTGATGATTGGTCAGGGCCACTGTATCCGGCGCTCCACAGGGGTACAGTACAAGGCGGGGTTCTAGCGGATGGAGGCATCAGAAATAATCGCAAGAGCGAAGTACTATTTCCTCATTCCAGGGTGGATTCCGCGCGGACGCGTACTGAACAAATACTAGAACAAGGGGGTTGATTCGTCGATCATTGACGCCATAGTTGGCCGCCGCAAGGCGCGACATACCATTCTGCGCACTCTGACGTCTTTGCTATGCCGATTGGACACGTGTATTTACGAAATTCTGGGCTCTAACCTTCATGCTCAAGCGTTGCCCCAGCCATGGCTTCGAGCGGGTCTTGATTTCGGACGATGTGGACTACTATCGGGCGCTGTCGCGAAGTCTTCATCAAACCCCCCGAGATGCCCGACCGCTACAACACTCCCATCAACTTCGGTCGCCCCTACGACTGCGGCCTCTGCCCCGACCACGAGCAACACTCCTGCCTTTCGCTCCTGGAAATCTGCGACGCCTGCAATCTTTCCTGCCCCATCTGCTACGCGCAGTCCGGAACCCACCGTACCGAGTTCAAGCCTCTCGACCAGATCGAGCGCATGCTAGACTGCATCGTCGCGAACGAAGCGCAACCTGACATCGTGCAGATATCGGGCGGCGAACCCACCCTCCACCCCCAATTCTTCGAAGTTCTGGACGCAGCCAAGCGTCGACCCATCCGCCACCTCATGGTCAACACCAACGGCATCCGCATCGCGCAGGATGAGGCATTTGCCGAGCGCCTCGCAACCTACATGCCAAGCTTCGAGCTATACCTTCAGTTCGACTCTCTTCGTCGCGAACCCCTCATACAGCTGCGCGGAGCCGACCTGCGCAACATCCGCGAGCGTGCACTCGAGCGACTGAATAAACTCGGCATCTCGACAACGCTGGTGGCCACAGTGGAACGCGGCGTCAACGACGACGAACTCGGCTCCATCGTCGAGTTCGCTCTGCAACACCCCTGTGTGCGCGGCGTCACCTTCCAACACGTTCAACAGGCCGGACGCCTCGTCAATTACACCAGCGACGCCCACCGCCTCACACTATCCGAAGTTCGCCGTCTCATCCTCAACCAGACCACCCACTTCAAGCCCGAAGACCTCATTCCCGTCCCCTGCCATCCCGATTCCCTCGCGATGGGATACGCCTTGAAGCTCGCTGGAAAGGTCGTCCCTCTTACCGGCCTCGTCTCGCCCGACGTCCTCATCAATGGCGGTCGCAATACGATCATCTACGAGCAGGATCCCGCCGTCCGCGCCAGCATTGAACGCAGCCCTGACCTACGCAATCAAATCTTCAAGCTCTTCTCGACCAACCACTCCCCCCAATCGCAAGCCAACACTCTACGCGAACTTCTCTGCTGCCTCCCACAGGTTCTCGCGCCCAAGAACCTCGGATACGACAATCTGTTCCGCATCCTCATCGTCCAGTTCATCGATGCTCAAACCTTCGATCTCCGATCGATCAAGAAGACCTGCATCCACATTGCCCACCCGGACGGTGAACGTCTCATACCCTTCGACACATACAACATGTTCTATCGCGATGCACTCGAACAGACCCGCCTTGGCCCACTTCGCGAAGAGGCAATGGCCGTTCGACGAGCAATTGTTTGAATATCGCGATATGCTCACCTCGGCCTACGCAGCGTTGACAATACGGGGCTAGGTATTGGTGAAACCGTCATTCCCGAGAAAGGTGTTATCGGCAACTACGACCGAACTTGCCGAATTCGTGACCTTCGGGATGCCTGCGAGAATGGATCCCCTAGAACGGGCAAGCTGTTACGCTGACGGTCATGCAGACGAAAACTATCTATGTCCCACTGCTGAACGAAGGGACCGATGTGTGGAGGCCTGTCACTGCGGAACCTATCGCTAAGGCGATATACCGCATCGTGAGCGAACCCACCGATCCAGATAATGAGGAATGGGTTTACCGAACAGGTCAGGAGGTCGTTGTCGAAGAGCGCGTATTCGTAGAGGGAGAGTGCGGTCTTGTAGCCGTTGGAGCAGCTGCACGCGCTCGACTGGACCTCACACTTGAGGAGGTCTGTATTGTCCAGAATGCACTGAACGAGGTTTGCAACGGGCTTCACCTTCAAGACGAGTTTGAGACTCGAATCGGTGCTACTCTCGTCGCCGCCCGCACTCTCCTTGAACGTGTTGCCGGAGTGCGACGGTAATCAGGAATGCAAACGACGGTATGGGAACTACGATTACGAAAAAGCGAAAGGGGCGTTTTCTCTTTCGAGATTTCGCCCCCTGCTTTCCGATTTTCGAAGACCCGGTTCGGATCTGGATCACAACTGATTGCCACTTCAGAATAATTTGGGGACTGCGAGCGAAGCCCGGGCTCCCAATATTGCTGTCATCACATTCGTTGTGAGAGCTTTCTCATCCCATCCATAAACATCCAGTTTCCTGAGTGCTCAGCAAGTCCCGTCGCCGGTTCTCCAGATGGACTTTGTCGACCCTCTCCTACTGGAAGATTTCTCCTCCGTTGATTCGTAAGATACTCGTGATCCGTTTGAAAAGCATCGAATGTCACGCCTATTTTTTTGTGCAAATAATGCCCGTATTGTGGAAATTGGATCGGGAATGCGTGAAGTGAGTGGACTGACTGCAGGTATTGGCGACATTGCGGGCAGTTCGGCCACCAGTAGCAGACACGGACTGGCCGCATAGATGTGAACTGTTCAAAAGTTGAAGAAAGCAGAGGTCACCTCTCTGAACTAACCAGCTACTGCTGAGAGCTAAACATTTCTTTTCTACTGGCCATCCAGCGGGTTACTAGCTCGCATGATGCTTCGGGCCAGCCGGGATAATGGAACTCGAATCCAGAGTCGAGAAGACGGCCAGGAACAACTTGGCGACTCTTGAGGATAAGTTCGGATTCTGTGCGCAGAAAAAAGGTGCCGATTTCGAGCATCCACCTTGCGGTGGGCAGACCGATGCGTGTGCCCCATGCCTGGCGAAGGGTACGTAGAAAGTCGCAGTTCGGCAGCGGATGGGGAGAGGCAAGGTTGACGGCTCCGGCAATATCCTGTCGCTCGATGAGGAATTCGATAGCGCGGATGAAGTCCGCCTCATGGATCCATGACACGTATTGGTTGCCGGGCAGGGTTGTGCCTCCGAGACCACGACGAACCAGACTGAGAAAAACATCAAAGACCCCGCCCCGATCGGGACTCAGGGTCATGGCACTGCGTAGCGCGACCTTCCTCGTGCCAGGAGTTGGGGTGGAGAAGAATGCTTCTTCCCAAGCTTTCGCCACCTGAATGGAGAAGTTCCAGGTATCGGGTGCGCCTGGTTCGTCGCCGCCGAACTCGCCGGTAGCTTCGTCCATGGGACGGTCGAGCGCGTGACGGTAGATCGTGGCGGTGCTGGCGTTGAGCCAGACGGAAGGAGGGTTCTCAACCGCAGCGATAGCTTGATTGAGTATCTGCGTTGATCGAACCCGCGATTCGAAGATGGTGCGACGATTTGCCGGAGTGTAGCGGCAGTTGACGCTCCTGCCCGCGAGATTGATGCAAGCGTCGCTTCGGTCGAGTTCCTCGATCCAAGGGCCTAGGGTGACACCGTCCCAGGGGATCACACGCCAGGGGGCGGCATGAGGACTGCGGCTGAGGACGGTGACAGAATGCCCTTGGTGATGAAAGTGGCGGGCAAGGATCTGCCCAACTTGACCCGTACCTCCGGGGATGACGATCCTCATCGCGGCACATCCTCTCGTAATTCTTCAGGGGAAGGCAGGTAGTGCCGCCAGTCGGATGACTCTGCGATCTGCTTGATAACAGCATTGCGCTCACGTACCAGGGCCAGCATGTAGCCCCGCAGAAACAGGGCTTCGGCCAAAGGTCCAAGAAAGGGAAGTGGGGCGGCGATCGCAAAGATGTCCTTCATTTCGGTTTCGCCGGATGGAAGGGTTCGAAACAGATGGTCGGCTTGCATGGAGCGGAAGATGCCCTGAATCATCGTGACCCGAAAATGGGATGGCGGCTCCAGGGCAGTCGTCTCGCTGGTCAGGTTATGCCATATGCCGAAGTGTTTGGCACGCCACGTGACCTGCTGGCCGAGACCGGCGAGGCCTGAGGTAATTTCACCAACTGCAAGTGCTTGTTCCCCGGAGTGTACATTCGCGATCAAGTGGACCTCGACGCTGCGGGCGAGGTCGAAACATCGCTGGATTGGGGCATCGATGACTGTGGTCTCTTCAAGTTTGATCATGGCCTTGAGCTCAACTCTCGGTCTGTGTGCTGCGGACTCATGTCCAACTCGCAACTGATCACGCGTGGACCTAAACCAGCCGCATCCAAGAACAACTGGACGAGTTGCCAAACGCACGGAAGACGCAGTGCCGCCCCGCACAAGGCCCAGCCAAGATGTAGATGCTCAAGCGCTCTGCCCATCGCACGAACACCATCGACAGTGCCGCTTCCGTATCCGGGCTCGTACCGCATCCGTTGGATCGATCCTGCGGGTAACGTTTCCGCATCGACGATCTGCAATCCCAAAGGCGATCTCGCTTCGAGCCAGGTCCGAACCTCGCTGCAAGGGCCACAACTACGGGCAATGAAGATGAGCGCGGGAGGTCCGCTATGGTACGGTCTCCACCTTGGCCACCAATTTCTGACGGCAGACCGGTAGTCCCGCCATTCGCTCCCGAAACGACGAGCCAGATCTTCTTCCTCGTCCCAGGCGGCGATCCCTGCACTGTAGACGACCGATACACCGGCGGCCAACAGCATCCAGCCGCTCCTGAGCACGCCAGCCCATGTCGCCATAACCAACGTGCAGGACAGCTGCATTGGGTTGGCGCAATATCGGTAGATGCCGCTCGTTACCAACTGTTGGGGCGGATCGTAAGGGATAGGTGTTCCAAATCCGCGCTCTGCAAACTCCGTAACCGCACTAATACCGGGTATCGCGAGCAGCAAGATCATCTGAAGACTGATCTGCCGGGCCCAACTCGATAAACCAAACAGTGGGCCCCACCCAGTTCCAGGCCGCAGCGCGAAGATGATCTCCGGCACGAGAAACAGAAACAACATGCCGGATGTGGTGATCTGAAGCGCCGCACGACGTCGAAGGTGCGTATTCTCGTAAGTCCAGCGTCCTATGCAAAGCGCAGGGATTAGTACCAGGCCGCTGCCCGCCGCCTCTCCCACCAGCCAATGAGCTTTTAAATATATTGCCGAACTGCACATCGGCATCACGATGCAGTCAAGAGCGACCATAACGACAGCGCACCAAATTATGCCTATGCGTGGAAGCGCCAGTTGAGGAACAAGGCCCCACAGGATAATCCACCCAAAGAAAAGCTCCAACGGCATCCCGCGAAACGCAACCTCTGAGCCCGCTGCGAAGCTCCACCAACCCGCATACTCATTTAAGCGTTGAAGAAGGAGCAGCGACGGTAGCGTCCACAAGACGCTGAGCAAGCACGCAGCGAACTGGCGCGGCCGTCGGCCGTAGAGCAGCCTCGCAATAATCGCGGCGGCCAGAGGTACGTATACGGCAGCTGCTCGTTCCCAATCGGCGTGGTCCATCAGTACCTCCGCACAGGTGTCGCGTTAGCGTCGATCAAGTACGCCGCCGCTTCCTTTACTGCCGCTCTCTCCCATGGAGTGAAATACCATGACGGATCGAGCTGCCGCATGAAGTCGATGCGCCATGTCACTGTCGTGTGACCCTCGTCCAGTGCCTTCCACTCCACCTCTGAACTGGTCCACTGCACCCACTGGGTGAGTTTGCTCTGGTCACTTACCGTCTCAAAGCGGGCGTAGCCGGGGTGACGCTCCGTCACTCGCATAACAAGGTCCCCTGGAGGGTCTCCCTCTGCCCCCGCGAAATGAATGGTCCTCGTGTCCCCAACTGCGAGACCCTCGCCCCATGTGCCAAGTGGGCTGGGGAAGCCGATGCGAAGAGCCAGCGGTAGGGGAGTATTGACATTGGGGCCATCTGCTAGCGCATGTTCAATCTCATTCGCAGGAGCAGCCACAACGCCTCGGGCCTCAACCGATTGGGCTCGATTGAATGTCAGCTGCGGGATCACCCCTTCAAAGCACATCGGCAGCAATAACAACACAACGCAGCCGAGCGTCGCATCTTGCTTTCTGCGCTGCCTGTCCATTGCAAGTCCGACCACTATGCCGACGATATAGAAGAGAGGCGAAGCGAAGAGAATGCACAGGTATCCCTCGCCCAACAAGGGAGCCACCACGAGGAGCGACAGAGTAATGCCCTTTAGGATTCCTCCAGTTGCGGTCTTCGCTTTCGGTGCCAGCGCCAGCAGGATAGCAAGAACAGCCGGTATCCCGAGGAACATCGCGGCGCTATGACCAAGTCGCTCATGCATCAGCAGCTTGTAGAGAAAGGCTCCGGCCGCGAAGGCTACGATGATCGCGACTACGCTCCACTGGGCTGGCTCGATCTTCCTGCTTTGCTCGTCGATATCGCTCATTGCCTCTCCATTCAGCCTTCAGGTAACAGATCTGCCTCACGCAACAGCGAGAGAATCCTTGTTCGAACCGGTTTTAGAATTGATAGTTTCGCGAGGCTCAGCAACTTTAGAGTCAGAGCTAGCGAACCATCAGCCAGACGCCGCGTCCGGAGCTGACCCTCGGACGAGTCGTAGAGAAACATCACCAAAAGGCCCATCTGAAGGGCCCACAAAGCGACGGGAAGAAGCTCCTGGAGATCCTTAGGCAACTTCTCTGACGCAATGGCGTTCCGGAAAACCTGTGTGCTACGACGGCGGATGTCGGCTGTTCCTCGCCCGAGACAGGAGAGCGGATGTTCGGGCTCACCGGTGTAACGAAAGACCACCCCGAGCAGTCTACGGTCGTTCTTAGCAAGTTCGAATTTCGAGTGCATGGCCGCCGTTAAGCGAACCTTCAGGTCCGTACTTTGTGCAAACACCTCTTCGCAGAGACGCTCCTGCTCGGCTTGCACCGTCTCGTAGTACGCCTGGATGATCGCCTCCTTGCTTGGGAAATAGTAGTAAGCCGCGCTCTTCACTACTCGGGCATGGGCGGCGATGTCTTGCATCGTCGCGGAGTCGAATCCCTTCTCCCGAAACAATTCGAGTGCGCTTTGGAAGATATGGCTCCGTGTTTGCTCCCCTTTACCAGTTGTCGGATCATTTTTGACCATGTTCAAATAATGATCATGATCAGTTGCCAAGTCAAGAAGTATTTGAACAAGGTCAAATTACGATGAGCCGAGTGCTGTACAGAAACGAACTTTCAGCGAGTAGATGCCGTTTGCCCTGCGGGGCAGGCATCTTGGATGAAGATGTCGCTGGACATCGGGTGTGCCAGTCGTGAATCAGGCCTTTGCGAAGAAAGACTCGCGAAAGAAGAAGCAATCGGCTGCCGCATTCGGACCGGCCAAGACGGACTGGCCCGTGGGTTATCGTGGTCTGGTTGCGAAGGGCACTCAAACCTAAAAATTCTTGTTCCACAAATTCACTTTGCAGTGTAAAGTGAACAACATGAGCGAACTCCATAAGGCGCTTGGTGACATCAGCAGCATACGCAGGCAGATGGCCCACAGTACTCAGTTTCGGGGTTATGGGCCTGCAACGCTTGCTGCTACGGGGACATTCGCATTTCTGGCTGCGTCACTACAATCAATGTGCTTGAAGGATCCGGCCGACCACATTCCGGCATACCTGAGCATTTGGGTCAGCACTGCTGCACTATCAGCTGCACTGACCGGAGTACAGATGTATACGCGGACCCGCCGCATTCATTCTGGTCTATCCAATGAGATGATCCGTATGGCCGTAGAGCAGTTCCTCCCAGCGGTCGGCGCGGGAATACTTATCACCGTTGTTCTCGTACGCTTTGTCCCTGCGGTCGTCTGGATGCTGCCCGCACTCTGGCAGGTGATCTTTAGTCTGGGGATCTTTTCGTCTTGCCGCTTTCTCCCACGCCTCATGATTGCTGCCGGGACTTGGTACCTGCTTACCGGGTTGGTTTGTATTGCGTTCGGAGATAGCCGCGCACTCGCTCCGTGGACCATGGGTCTTGCTTTTGGAGCGGGCCAGTTGCTAGTGGCTGGCATCCTGTTTGTTGCCACGCAGGAGGATGCAGATGAAAACTAAAGCTCCGTCAAGCGAAGGTCGCTTTGCGTATGAAGGCCTTGATCGAGTGATTCATGAGCGTGCACGTCTCAGTGTTCTGACGTCTCTGATCACAAATCCAAAGGGCCTGATCTTCAACGATCTTAAGCAGCTTTGCTCGCTAACCGACGGAAATTTGAGTCGTCATCTGCGAGTCCTGGAGACGGAAGGGATGGTTGAGATTCTGAAAGGCCATGATCGCAATCGTCCGCAAACGATCTGCCGCATCACGCACGAAGGACGAAAGCGTTATCTTGAATATCTTTCGACGCTTGAACGTGTAGTGAAGGACGCGACGAAGGGAAGCAAAGAGGTCCCTTCCGCCAACTTATTGCGCGGTCTAACCCCGTCTCGAGCTTAACCTTTTTTTCGGAGATAACTTTACGATGCAAAGCTCCCTGGCCGCGTCCACTTGCTTTGTATTGCAAAGTCAATTCTTGAACGTATCGAAGCAGCATTGAAAGCGACAGAGATTTTAAAGAGGAGATGAGATGAACCTTAGATTGGCGTTCAAGCTGCTGGTCATCGGCGTGGTGACAGGAGTTATCTTGATTGCCCTGGCGAGGGTGAACGGTACGATCACCGATCGACAGAAGTGCCGGGACGATGCGGTAAAGAGTATAGAGGCGAGCTACGCGGGGCCACAACGGTGATCGGCCCTGTATTGGTTAGGCCTTATACGCAGACGACTGTGACGATAGAGGATGGCGAGAAGGGGGTGAAAAAGAGAGTTGAGCATGTCGCTACGCTGACCGCAACGTCGTTCCCCCATGTGCTGGATGTACGTGGAAAGCTGACGCCAACGGAACGGCGGCATGGGCTATATACGGTGACAGTCTATGAATTTGCGGAGCACCTAAAAGGATCGGTGGAGATTATGCCACCACAGACGACCGGACAGGTGGAGTGGGGTGAGCCTTATCTGGCGATGTCTGTTGAGGACGTGCGCGGTATCGTGGGGACGCCGACGGTCGTGGTAAATGGGATTCCTCAGACGATGTTTCAAGGGACTGAATCGACTATGGGTTGGCAGCCCAATCTGCGAGTGCCATTACGAGGGGTGAAGGAGCTGCAAGGTCATATGGAATTTGCTATCGATATGGACCTGGCAGGGACAGAACAGCTGAGCGTGGCGCCAGTGGGAGATTCGAATCATGTAGAGCTGAGTTCGACATGGCGTTCACCGCTGTTCGCTGGACGCTTTCTTCCGCGGACAAGGCAGGTGGGGGGAAACGGGTTTTCAGCCGTATGGGATGTCTCTTCGTTGGCAACAGGGACGCAGGTGCAGATGGAGTCGAATCCGGTGAAGCCAATCGACCTAATGAATGTAAGTCTGCTGACGCCGATCGATCCGTACAAATTGAGCGATCGGGCGACGAAGTATGGAATCTTATTTGTTGTGCTGACGTTCGGTGGGTTCTTCCTATTCGAGATGATCAAGGAGTTACCGATTCACCCAGTTCAGCATCTGCTAGTCGGATTCGGACTAGCGATCTTCTTTTTGCTGCTGGTCAGCTTCTCGGAGCATATGGCATTTGCGCTGTCCTACCTGGTTGCCAGCGCAGCTTGTATAGGGTTGCTGACGTTCTACCTATCGTATGTCTTGCGAAGCGTGACGCGCGGCGTCGGGTTTGGCGCGATGCTGACGTCCCTTTATGCGGCGGTCTACGGACTGCTCATTAGCGAGGACAATGCGCTTATTCTGGGATCCCTGATGTTGTTCGCAGTACTGGCCGTGGTGATGGTGGTGACGCGGAGGGTAGATTGGTACAAGAATGGTTCGGATTTGATGAAGGCCTCCGTCCCATCGGCGCCACCGCCTCCTATGCAAGGACTGGGACTGTAGAGGCAATAAGGCATGCCCTAACGCCAGCAGAAAGCAAATAAGCTAGAGACTACGATATGAGCAGTTCAACGACATGCAGACCGGCTTTTGGAAAGGAAGTCTAGTCTTTGGCGCATAACCATCTCCGAGCGATTCGATTCTGGCTTGTTATTTTTATGACTGGGTTGTTTCTCAGCGGAGTCACTGCCTTTCCATTACAAACCGAAATGCGTTGGCTGGTGTCTATTCTCGAAGCTCCGCTCGTGCGAAGCTTCGCTGAAGCTATTCATCTGCTGCCCTGGATCGTTCGCGTGCAAAACGCTCTCTCCGCAACGAATGCACAGTATCCATTTCTGGCATATGGGACGGACTGGCTGGCGTTTGCTCACGTTGTGCTTGCTGTCTTGTTTATAGGACCTTACCGAGATCCCGTACGCAATAAGTGGATCATCACGTTTGGCTTGATCGCATGTGGAGGAGTGATTCCGCTCGCTCTCATAGCGGGTCATATCCGTGGCATCCCGCTCCCATGGCGACTCATCGACTGCAGCTTTGGCGTCTTCGGAGCTATTCCCCTTGTGCGTTGCGGAGTGCTCGTTAAAGAACTGGAGCAAAAGGAAACAGTGGCTCAAATCTAGTGGTAATTGGTGCTATAGATCCCGCTAATTTCAGTCTGCAATTGTCGACGAGGGTATTGTCTCCTCGCCAGACGATTGACTGTTATTAGCTAGTCAACGGATGGTAGACGAAATTTCGCCCGCGCCCATCAAGATAAGTGAGCGTTGCGCGAAAGGGGAGTAGACCAGGGGCGTCACGCACGCCAGCGCCAACCCATAGTTGATGTGGTGCAAAAGCAGGAAGGGAGCGAGAGACCACAGTACATCGAAGAGCAATAGAAAGGGCCAAATCTTCAGAAACTTCTCTCGCATTCCCGGCGCACGAAAGAGCACAGCGCAAAGCAGGAAGGTTCGGACAGGAATCAGGAGCACGGCAGTCAAAATCATGACGGTGAACGCCCAACTGGCAAACGAGAGCGATGAAAAGATGTCATTAATCTCCGTCAGATTGGCGAGTGCCCCAACATAGAAGCCCAGGTACATCAACTGCAGCAAAACGAATAGTGTCTGCACTACGGAGTGCGAACTCTTAGGCAGGTCGTCTGGTGTTGCCAGTACCCGGTCGAGAAATCCAGCTCTCGTCTGCTTGTTCGGAACGATCGGTGGCTCTTCCGAAACCTGAGCAACGATAGCCATGGAGGAGGTTTGTTCTAACGCAATGCGCTCCACAGGAGCTACGAAACGATAGCCGCGACGGGCCAGCGTTTCAACAAATCTCGGATTGCTCGCCTTGTCCCCAAGAGCTTCGCGGAGGCGATTCACTGCCGAGTTCACGCCATGTTCATAGTCAACAAACGTTCCATCGGGCCACAGCTCCCGACAGATCTCTTCTCGCGTCAGCATCTCTCCGGGACGTTCCAGCAGCATGAAGAGCACCTGGAAGGGCTGCGAGTGCAACTTGACACGCACGCCCTTCCGGCGCAGCTCGCCGGTGGTCGAGTCAACTTCGAAGACTCCGAAGCGATAGCGTCTGGCTGGCCGTATGTCCGTCATGTCCGATTCCAGTGTACCGAATACAACTCACGATTCAAGACGATTGCGTCCGCGAGGAATCCTCACAAGTCTAATTTTTACTGTGACTTACACCGTGAGGAACAATATTCACTGGGTGAGGTTCCTTGCATTGCTTGTCCGGCCCGAAACAGTGCAGGATGCGGTTTATGAAGAGACGCCACTCTGCACATCTTCGAAAAATGTCCCTTATCTGCGGCCTGTTGCTCCTAATGGGCGCACCACGCCTTCTGATGGGAGAGCCCACAGCCGCCGCAGTTTTCGCCTTCAACTCTTACAGCAAGGCAGTAAAATCCCGGCTCGCTCAACAGCATCGATCACCCAGTACCTTCCTCGCTCTCGCGGCTTCCAAGCCTGAAGACATGAAAATGCGCCTGCGAGAGGGGGAGTTCATCATTGAGAAGCTCACGCCCTCCGCGGACGCCAACTTCTCCGGAGCGCTCCTACACCACTGGCGCGGAACAGCCTTTGCTCCCGGAGCCAAGGCCGCAGACTTCGAGCGGCTGGTGCGCGACTTCAACTCCTATCCGCAGCACTTCTCTCCCCAGGTGATTCAGGCAAAAGTGCTCACCGAAGGCACAGACCGCATGCAGGCATGGATGCGTGTGCGCCAGAAGCACGTCATCACCGTGGTGATGGATACAACCTACGACATCACCTTTGGCCAACTGGATGTGCAGCACGGCTACAGCATCTCGGAGAGCACGCGGATTGCCGAGATTGAAGCGGCTGGTACCGGTGCCGAGCGCACGCTAAGTGCCAATGAGGACCACGGCTTCCTATGGCGGCTGAACACTTACTGGAGCTACGCGGAGCGGGACGGAGGTCTGTACCTGCAGATCGAGGCCATCTCGCTTACTCGCTCTATCCCCCGCGGCGTCGGTTGGGCGGTTCAGCCCTACGTTGAGAGCATCCCACGCGAATCACTCGAGTTCACGCTGCGCTCTGCATGCAATGCACTCCGGAAATAACCGCAAGGATGTCGCCTCATTTTGAAAGGACACAAAGATGAATATCCAGACCGTCATAACGAACCATGATGCAAACTTTATCCCGGCGCACCGGGTCAATCAGGCGCTGACCGCGTCGGCCGAGAAGCGCGTACTGCAGTGGATGGCCTATCGCGCCCCGCGATGGCTCAGTTCCGATCAGCTCACGATGCTTGGTCTGAGTGCGCAAATCGGAGCGGGCTTCGGCTATGCCTTATCGCGCTACAACCGCTACGCTTTATTGCTGGTGATTCTCTGCCTGGTGCTCAACTGGTTTGGAGACAGCATGGACGGCACGTTAGCCCGTGTGCGCTGCCAGCAGCGCCCTCGCTATGGCTTCTACGTCGATCACATGGTGGACATATTCGGATCTGTCGCGCTGATGTGCGGCCTTGGCCTCTCCGGCTTCGTACATTGGCAAACAGCGATCGCCATGCTGATCGCGTTTCTACTCTTGTCGAGTGAAAGCTATCTGGCCACTTATACCTTGTCCCGTTTTCAACTCTCGCAGGGCATCTTCGGCCCAACGGAGATCCGCATCCTGCTTATCCTTGGTAATCTCGCGCTGCTGCGCAGTCCGTACTCAACGATATTCGGACACAGAATGCTGCTATTCGATCTAGGAGGAACGATCGCATCAGTGTGCATGTTCGCAACTGCGATCCTCCTCACCGTGCGACATATGACCCAACTATACCGTGAGGAGCCGCTGGCATGAACACGCTCCTTCGTTGGGGGAAGTTCAATCTGGTGGGTGCAATGGGCATGGGGTTGCAGCTTGCCTTGCTCGCACTCTTCAACCGCTGGACGGCTGGCCACTACTTGTATGCCTCGGCTGCGGCCATCGAGCTCACGCTACTACATAACTTCGTTTGGCATCTGCACTACACGTGGCGCGACCGCCGCGCTAGCGACACACGACTCCGTCAGTTGGCACGGTTCCATCTCTCCAGCGGTTTGGTTTCGATGTTGGGAAACCTCACCTTGATGCGGTTGCTAGTCCATGAGGCACGCCTGCCGCTACTTGTCTCGAATGTCATCGCGATTATTTGCTGCTCGGTGGCGAACTTTCGCCTGGGGAACAAGTGGGCGTTTGCAGGACCGCGTAACGCAGAGGCTGCATGTCAGCCCGTACCACCGGCTCCCATATCTATTCATTTCCTCACGCTGGCTCTGCTGGTTTTCTTTGTCAGTGACGCTATGGTTCACGCACAATCTCGCCAAATGCTCGAAAGCGAAAGTGCTCCCACTTCGTCTTCGCAGACGTCTACTCTGGTTCCGGGGCAGACACCCACATCCCAACCGGGTTCCCCATCGGCATATCCCTCCAAACCGAACGACACTTATCTCTATCATGTCGGGGCCTTCTGCGGGATCGGTGCGAGCACCTCAACTGCAGCTTCCAAACCAGCGACAGGGTGCGGAGCCGGGATGACTCTTGTGCCCTTGCCTGTCTTTATCGAAGTGGGGATTATGGCGCCCCAAGCTAACCGTAGCTATCTTTCCGGATACATCAGTCTGGATAGCAGTTTCCCGCTTATGCGATCCTCGTCCAAGTATCTGCCAATGGCCATCGTCGGTTACAGCCGTCTCTTTGAAACGGGCCATGCCCTTGACTACGGCCTCGCGCTGGCACTGCCCCGGTTCAGCAAACATAAGGACGATAGCAAGAGTCTCCGCATCGAACTGAGAGATTACTGGACGTTCGCCAATCCTAACCAGCACAACGTAGTGCTTCGAGTCGGTTGGATGGGGGAGGAGGCTGATTGATGAGGTTTTCTTTGTACATCAGACTTCATCGGTCGGCAAGCAGTTAGGGTTCCAGAAACTCCAAAGTCATTTCGGCTTTGACGAAACCCTGATTTAACTTGATGAATAATCTCCGAGGCACTCAACGATAGCCTTTGCTCCACCGCGAACGCATCAGCGAGACTCACACATGTGAAGTTAGAAATAGAAAATGGGTTCTGCTGCAAGCTATTCAAAATAGAGGGACAAATGAACGGTCGGCCTTTGATCTTCCGCTTCCCAAATTCCGGACGAATGTCGACTGAACTAACTCGAGCCCAATCAGTTTCGGTTCAGGAGCTATGGCGTTCGGGACAGCGCCAGTACCGCAATCAGCTTTGAGTGTGAGCACTTATTCTTCCCCTTGACATTCGACATGAGGCGGGGCATTCTCTTGTAGAGAGTCGAGGGGAACGTGCCGCCATCTACTGATCTACTCCAAGGAACGTTAGACTTGCTTGTCTTAAGGACTCTTGCCCTAGAGTCGATGCATGGATGGGGCATAGCCCAGCGCATTCAGCAGGTTTCCAGGGATGCACTGCAGATTGGACAGGGATCACTGTATCCGGCACTCCACAGGTTGGAGTATAAGGGCTGGGTTCTGGCGGAATGGCGGGCATCAGAAAACAATCGCAGAGCCAAGTACTACTCGTTGACCCGAACAGGTCGAAGGCAGCTAGAAGCCGAACTGAAAGATTGGGAACGAATCTCGACAGCAATCGCTCTGGTACTCAAGTAGAGGACTCTGATGCTCAAAGAATGGCTAACCCGTCTTCGCTTCCTGATGATTTCCAAGTCTCCCGATGAGATCAATGAAGAACTGCAGTTTCACCTTGAGCAGCAGACTCAGGCGAATGTCGCCGCAGGCATGACGCCGCGTGAGTCCCGACGGCAGGCGATCATAGCGTTCGGAGGAATGGAGCGGACACGACAACAATCCCATGAGCAACGGCCCGGTTATGTCGCCGAGACTCTGCTTCAAGATGCTCATTACAGCATCCGCGGTTTCCGTAGCAATCCCATCTTTGCCCTCACCATTGTCGCAACTCTCATGCTCGGCATTGGAGCGACCACTGCGGTCTTCAGCGTGGTCGACCGCATCCTGTTCCGTTCACTACCTTACGCGAATGATGGACGGATCGTTTCTCTAGGTCTTGTCCAACCGCTTGAAACCCAGGAATTCCTGCTTAGCGGGTTTTACTATGACTGGCGCAGCAGGCAGAAAGTCTTCGCGTCGATGACATCCGAAAGCGCGAGCACGGGAGAGTGTGACCTGACGGAAGGCACACCCATGCAACTCGATTGTCCGTCCGTCGAAGGAAATTTCTTGTCCACACTCGGCGTTTCGCCCATTCTCGGGCGCAGTTTCCTACCTGAAGAGGCCCGACCCGGTGGTCCCAGAGTAGTTCTTATCTCATACGGCTTGTGGAATAGTCGGTTCAACCTCGATCCGGGGATTTTGAACAGGGCTATCAGAATTGATGGTGCACCAACCCGCGTCATCGGGGTACTTCCTAAAGACTTCGAGATGCCTCGACTACAGGCAGCCGATGTTTTGTTTCCCCTCGCTGTCGACGAGGCGGCTGATCGAGTAGCCAATGGCGGATTCGGCACTCCACGCAGAGTCTTCGCCACGCTCAACCCTGGGTTTACTGTTCAGCAAGCTGATACCGCCTTGCAGCCACTCTTCCAGCAGAGTAAGAACCAGATTCCTTCAGAGATCCGTTCCGACTTCCATCTTAAAGTACGTTCACTGCGCGACCGCCAGATGCAGGATGTGCGCCTTACAGCATGGGTCCTGCTTGGTGCCGCATTTGCTGTGCTGCTCATCGCATGCGCCAACGTCGCAAGCCTGTTGATGGCACGGGGTGCCGCACGACAGCGTGAACTTGCAGTCCGCTCTGCCCTCGGGGCCAGTCGGGCCAGACTGGCGAGCCAGGCGCTGACCGAATCTCTCTTACTCTCTCTGGCCGGAGCAACTGCAGGCTGCGTGCTTGCTGAAGGACTTCTTCGTGTCTTCATCGCCATAGCACCATCAAACATCCCATATCTAAGTATGGTTCACTTGGATCTTCGGATCGTCGGGTTTACTGTCATCCTTTCAATTTTGTGCGGCGTCTTCTTCGGCCTCGCGGTTGCTCTTGAGAAGCCGGAGGGCCGAATGCTGAGTGGCCGCACCCGTACCTCTGTCTCTAGCGCCAGCGTGCGCCAGTGGCTAGTTGTCGCGCAAATCTCAGCGAGCATGGTCCTGCTCGCCGTCGCCCTTCTCTTGGTGCGAAGCTACCGCAATCTCGAAGATCAAAACCTAGGCATTCGGGCCGACAACACCATCACCGCAAGGATTACGCTGGGGGAGCACAGTTACGCCACACCGCAAAGTCAACTCGACTTTTTTCAACGTCTGACTGCTCGACTTCGGTTCAGTCCGAGCATCAGTCTGGTCTCCATCAGCGACTCCGTCCCACCAGCCGAGAATCAGTTCAGTGGGCGTTTTCAGGAGATTGCTATCGAAGGAAGGCCCCTCTATCCTCCCGGTACTGGTGGTGTTGTCGCAAAACGCAGGGTTTCACCCGAGTACTTCAGCGCACTCGATATTCCTATCGTGGAGGGTGAAGGCTTCCGCGATGAGGATATGACCTCGACTCGTCGCCCTATCATCCTGAGCAAACGCCTAGCCTCGTTGCTATTCCCGAATCAGAGTCCTATTGGCCATCGCTTGCGCTTCGACCGACTCATGGCCTCAAACCCATGGAGCACCATCGTTGGGGTCTCGGCAGACGTCAAAAACAGCGGCCTCGCCAACGAAGATGTTCCAGAGTTCTATTTGTTACGAAGGAACCTTCCGGAAGACTGGAGAGCCGGTGGCGTCTGGGGTCGAACTTCCGTCGTAATCGTTCGTAGCTCCTTGTTGCCAGAACAGACCGCGCTCTTGGTTCGCTCACAGGTCGCGGCTCTCGATCCGACCCTGCCAGTCGACATCGCCACCCTGCGCGAACGAGTTAGCAAGCTCGCCGATCAACCAAAATTTCAATCCCTTCTCATGAGCTTCTTCGCCTCGACAGGCGTTGCCCTTGCACTCATAGGGCTTTACGGTGTTATTGCTTTTCTGGTGGCACAACGAACTCACGAGATCGGCGTTCGCTTGGCACTGGGAGCAGACAAGAGTGACATTCTGCGCCTGGTGATCGCACGAAGTTTGAGGCTAGTTATCGCGGGGACAGTTCTTGGCCTTATGCTTGCCCTGCTGGCTACGCGCCTACTCGCAAATCTTTTGTTCGGCGTCCGGGCTCACGATCCAGCCACGTTTGGCGTCGCAACGCTGCTATTGGTCCTCATTGCGCTTTTAGCGACTCTACTGCCCGCTCGAACTGCGAGCAGAGTAGATCCAACAGTCGCTTTGCGGTGTGAATAATCCTTGCCGTGCGTAGTTCATTGTTTTACATCTCTACCGTCTTAAACTGCAGGCGGCCTCCGTCTTCAGCATGGCGTAAGAAGCGGCTCTTCTGTCCAGCGGATCGAAGGTTCGTCATGAAAATCAAATACGATGACCTCCTGCTCACCACGTTCCAGTTTTAATGCGGCGGCCCTACTCTTGCTGATCGTGGCAGTCAAGAGCTTTGGCTCGTCAGTCCGATAACGCGGTATAAATGGAAATTTCGCGGCGGTCTTGCGGCCCAGACTCCACGAGAAGCCGAATATGTTTTTTGGGCCACAGCCTCGGTAGATAGTAATTTGTTCAGGCAGCGCTTCAAAGGCCACGCGCTCCTCATGGTTCATCATCTCCGGGATCGCGGACTCCATGTCCGGGACCCTCTCGGCGATTGCCCAGAACAGGTCGCCACTGCAAGGGCCGATGTTGTCGAATCCCGACCACAACTGGCCTAGAAGCACGAGCCAATCCTCGTCTGCCATGTCGTCAGCAACGTCGAGGAGGGCAGGCAGCCTCTCATAAGAGTCATAGTCTTTGCAAAGCGAAGTGTGAACGTCGTCGATAGCCAACGGTTTGGGATAGTTTGTATTGCTCATCTGTTACTCCAGTCTTCGATATAGGTGCGGAGCGCGAATGCCCTCACGTCTAATACCGCTCGGTCTCCCCCAATCCTGATTATCATCAGCCAAAATTGAGTTTTAAAGACGTCCATAGCCACGTCGACGTGAAGACCCTACCAGTCAATTTCATCCTCGAGCCTCTCTCGTGACTGCGACCAGAATCTCACCACAGCGGTGACCGATTCTTTATGAAGAACTCCTTCGAGCGTAAGCACTCCCGGCTCAGTCCGCCGTTCGCCGTCGTCGGCAACGCTTTCTGCATTCTGCGCTACTTCGTTTGTCCGCAGACATCCGCTTAGAGGCTTCCAGAAACGATCCCAGTCCTCCAATGAGTCATTCTTAAGTTGATCTTCTTCCCAGTAAAGGCCCTTCGATAGAGGTACTACGGATTCAGGAGCGAAGCAGACAAGGTGCTTGAGCTCAGCGCCAGGCGCACGTCTATATATAAATACTGGGAAACAGAAACAGAGTGAGTTCGGAAGTCCTTCCGGCTCGGGGTTCGAATATCCCACCAATAGATATTGTCGAGACCGCTTGTCGTCCGAGACACAGATTCCAGACACAGCCCTTGATGCCCACTGATACGCTCCGTGACTGAGATCTTTGAGGTGTTGCACGAGTATCGAGAAATCTACACAGTATTCGCAGTTGGGCTTGCCAAAAGGATATTCTCCTCTGATCCGCTCCAGGAAAGAATGGATCGGTTTGCGTGACTTGAGAAATCCTGCCTTGGGACGACGATGATATGGGTTCATGACCTTTCCTTCTTGACTAAGCTATGTCTAGGGACTCTCGATGCGCTTTTCACATGCTTGCTCGTGCGGGCCTACTTCACCTAACATCGACAACCTACATGGCTCGACCATCCAGAGTTGAACTTCAGGGAACGTCCAGGAATTATGTAGTCGTCATACATTCGAAAACTGGTTGGCAAATCCAGGGGTAGACATCACGCATCCTGTGGAGTTGCTCAGCCACAGTTTTATCGCGCCCACCTTCGAGCACACAACGAAGATAGCTATCAGTGCTGCAAGGTTAGCCGGTCCGTCCTGCAAAAGCTCGACTTCGAGCTTCTGCACCAAGTCACTTCATCTGGGGTGGCGAACCATACCTCCGAAGGTGCCTGATTTTCCGACTCCATTTCTGCTGGCACTTCCCGGAACAATAGACAGTCGTCGATCCGGATTGTCTGGCAGCTTCGCGACGCTCCTCCTTTATCAGTTGCTTGCAACGCTGGCAGACTACTGGAAGTGATGGCGGATCTGGAGGACGACGGGCAATCTTCTGCGATTCGTCAGCGTGGCCTATGTGGAACCAAGAGCAGTCAAAGCACTGATAGGCAATGATGAGATCACCAGTCTTCTGACTTTGTTTCCGCGCTACTTTCTCAGCTTGCCGGGAGTACTGATACGACTGTTTCCCGTCGCAGCGAGCTAGAGCTGGGTTCCTCCATGTTCCTCTGATGGTCATTTGAGTTGATCCCCTCGCGATCGTCTTCGGGATTACTGCGGCAGCTCGAACCTGAAAACGGCAGTTACGAACGGATGATGCGAACCTTATAGACGACTGGGAAAGTCGCTATTGCGGCGTAGATCTCATCATCGGGAGCATCTGGGTTCTTCACGTCCAAGGCCGCTGTGACTACGCCTGGACCTCTCACCACCCAATCTCCAACGTTCGTCTCAAAGCGCACCTCACCGACGATACCGGGGAAGATGTGCTCTTGAAACCCCTGCGCACGATTAGAAACGAGAGAGTAGGTGTCCTCCGCATGCTTGCGATAGTCCTGCAACGTGGCGGGAGAGCCATCCTCCCATCCCACCGAGTACGGTTCTTTGAGGCGGGGGGCCTGTTTCATTGTCCATTTTGCGATCAGTGTCTTATGAAGCTCTTTCGTTATTGTCATTTATAAATCCTATTGCTTGACTTGACGATAAGTCAAGCATGCCGATTACACGGCCATAGATTGCTAGTCTTGGTAGGTGAAACCCAAACCTCCAAACAAGCCGAAAGATCCGAACGCGGTAGCCCTCGGTCGCCGAGGAGGCAGGCGACGGGCTGAGGTCTTGAGTCCCGAGGAGCGAAATGCGATAGCGACCCAGGGCGGACTGCGTGGAGGACGAGCCCGAGCCGACGCTCTTTCAAAAAATCGCCGTAGCGAAATCGCTAGGAAGGCTGCAGAAAGTCGCTGGGCTAAGAGTAAGAAAGGTGTAGCGCCGTCCACCGAGGATTAGCTTAGTAGATCGGCTAATTGTAAGTGTGCGGTGTCTACGGAACACGAGAGGGAAGAAATGCTCCCCGTCCGCGGATGATTCAATTCCGCGGGCAGTTGTCGCGCTGTGGTCCGCTTTCAGCAACATAAAGTTTCGACTCGACGATGCCCGGTAATATCACCGGGCATTTGCAAGTCGAGAGCCTTCACCGAGCTATGCGGCAGATTTAGGTGGCTGGAGAGCTGCAGCCAATTCAATCATGAACAGCGCCACGGACTCCGGCGACGTCAACCTACGGTTCAGCTTCGGCTTCAGCTTCCTCACCATCTGCGTGATCTCTTCGTTCGAGGGCGAAGTAAACGACTCAGTGAGCCGCTTTTCGGGCTTCGGGTCGATTGAAACCTTCCACCTCTCAACGTACCGGTTTGCCGTAGCGCGTGGAATATTCTCGCGCCGCAAGAACGCCGCCCACCTTCCGGAGCGTCCGGGCCGAGCATGCAGCTGCTTCAATTCGAAGAGACGCTCGCCCAAGGAATTGCGGAGGGTTGCTAGTTCACCGCGGTTGCGGCGGAGTGCGTTATTCTTGCGCTCATGGGACGACCAGAGTTCTGTGATCTGTGTCTCCAGTGCAGCCTCCTGTACGACTTCATCGCCTGGGGGTCCTTCAGAGGTCGACTCGCTGTCATTCTCGCTCTGTAGCATTTCTGGCTGATGCGTTTCGCTATTCTCCGTCGCCGACGCCATCGTGGCGATTGAAGCAGAGTTCAGCGAGGGAACTGGCTCAGTGTTTGTACCGACTATGTCGGCCCGTTCTCCGCGACCGCCGCTCACAGAAGACTGCTTGCACTTCTCAGAGACGAGAGGCGGTGTCTGATTCGACTGCGAGATCGTACCCCGGGAAGAACCCTTCGTTCCGACTGAGGACGGAGACACAATCTTAAAAGGAGGTAGGTGAGTGGGTTTCTGATTGGACTTGGCGTCCTGTGTGGCTGCAACCACAGGGATAGGCTTACTGGTGAGATGTACTTCCATGGACATCTGGTACTCCGGTCTTCAATCTAGGTGCAGAGCGCGAGCGCCCTCACCTCTAATACCGCCGGATCCCCATTAATCCTAGTTATTGTCAGCCAAATCAAAGATTAAAAAACGACAGCCCTTGCGGCCCATCTGATCCGGCGGAGTCGCTGTTCGCAAACATTTAAAAAAAATGGCGGCAATAATTGGTTATCGGTGCTTTGACTGGGTATTGAGTTGTGTCGGGGGCGTTGTAAGGCCTTCACAATAGGAGCGACACAATGTCCCAGGTTTCATCTGCCAACGTCGTAATCACACCTGCATACGCCCAGCGTTTGCTCGATAACACCGCCGAGATCAATAAGAACAATCTGTCGGCGAGGAGGCACCGTAACATTTGCCAGCGGACGGTCAGCCTGTATAAGCGCGATATGATCAACGGAGACTGGGCCCTCAACGGCGAAGTCATCAGCCTTGATTCCGCGGGAGCAGTGATGAATGGTATGCATCGTTTGCATGCCTGCGTCGCCGCTGATGTTTGCTTCACTACTTTTCTCGCCAAGAACGTCGACTGTGCAGCCATCGACAGGTTCGACACCGGTTTGTCGCGTACATTCAGCGACGTTCTGCGGGGGAAGGGTGAGAAACACTCGAAGCTCTTGGCAGCGACTGTCTCTTACATCTGCCGGTATGAAAGTGGAACGCTGCAGAGTCCTCACCGCATCTCCAACTCCGAGTTGCAGAGGGTTCTTGAACGGCATCCTGGTGTCCGTACTCACGTGGCATATGTATCTGGGTTTTACCGTCGCTTACGTCTCTCAGCATTTGCTGCAGTTTCATACATTGCTTCGCTTCACAATACGACCATTGCTAGCGAGTTTATGAAAAAGGTAGACACAGGCTCCGGTCTTAGGAGGGGGGACATCCATGTGGTCGCGATGCGCGACTTCTTGCGTCCCGGAAGTTTTCGCGGCAGGGCGGCGCAGTACCGTCGTTTTGTTTTGGTAGCCAATGCAATGAACGCGGAAATGTTGCCTGAGCCGCCCAGGTCGTTTGGGCCGAAGCAGAGGGAGCGCTTCTCCGGTATCGCTGGCGTCCCTTATGGCCAGATCATCCAGACAAACCTTGAAAATTATGGACCAAGTCCTCTCACAGCATTCCAGCCATAACTTGAGCAGCCTCTGCGGAAAAGAACCCCGTGACTCGATGTCGGGGTTCAATCCCAATCGATATTTCAACTTAGCTGGTAGGCTCACGACCATTTATTTTTCAATTTCAACAAACCCGAGTGGGGGTTTGTAGGTTGGTTGTGTAAAGGATTATCGGATAAACAACAACCAAAGACAGAGAGGAACGATTATGAACATTGAACGGAACGACAAAGAACCAGAACAGATGCGCTGCGCAGCTTATCTGCGCGTTGCGAGCTACTCGGCGAGCGCGTCGTCGCTCGAAGATCAGAAGCAACACTGCCGGAGGTTTGCGGAAGAGCACGGCTGGATCGTTCCAGATGAGTATGTTTACACCGATGCGGGCAAGTCCGGAACTTCAACAGCGGGACGCGACGGCTTGGCCTCGCTAATCATCGCCGCGAAGGAGCAGCCGAGCCCATTTCGGATGGTTCTGGTCGAAGAAGCGTCGCGGTTCGCCCGCAATTGCAGCGACGTGTTCGACATTGTGAATGCACTCGCGCTTCACGGTGTTCACGTCTACTTCATCAATCAGGATCTCGACTCACGCAATGAAGACTTCCACATGATTTTGATGTTAACCGCAGTGGTTGAGGGAGAGTATATTGCCCGTTTGTCGGACAAGGTGCGGCGCGCACAGATGGGACGTGTCATCAGCGGGTTCACATCGGGCGGGCGTTGCTTCGGATATCGGAGTGTTCCCGTGGACGCTACGCCAAGCGACGACGCGAAGGGACGCTTAGAGGTCTTGGGTATGCGGCTTGAAATCGTAGACGCCGAGGCCGAGACGGTACGGCGCATCTACGAGATGTTCGCCCGCGGCGTGACCATCACCGAAATCGTGAAAACCTTGAATGCCGAACATGTTGCGGACGCGAAGATTGGGAAGCCGTTCTCTCCGTGGACCCGGACGCGCATTCGCCGCATCCTCGGACAGGAACGCTACATCGGGACCGTGGTGTGGAACCGGACGAAGCGGGTCACGAACCCACGCACCGGGCGGATGGAGTTGCATACGAATCCTCCCGCAGATGTTCTGCGCGTGTCTGCACCCCAGCTTCGCATTGTCACCGACGAGTTGTGGGGCCGGGTTCAGGCCCGGCTTCACCCGAGCCTGGCAGGGTCTCGTTCCGCGTCTAGGGAAAGCTGGAACAGCACGCCGCGTCAGTGTTGCTTGCGTACATCCCTAGGATTACCGGTCCCGAAAACATGGAACCAGAATGAATCAACGACGAAAATCCATACAGCATGAAACGGAGGAGTAAATGAATCTTAATCACGGCGCCCTCGCGGGCGCCAATACCAACGGAGTCGCAACTCGCGAGCGCAAACGCCTGACCCGCGTCGAAGTGCACCTTCATATTGATACGCCAATCCTGCTCCAGCCAACGTCGGACTCGCTGTTGCAAATAATCTCTCGAGGTTTGGGAAGACTCATCGCAACCCACATCTTGGGACAGCCGAATGTGCGCGATCGCCTCATGGCCAAGACCAAGCAGTCAAGGCAGAACAAGAACTCCAATTATGGAAAGGCAAGTAAATGAATAGAATTCTCTCCGAAGGAAGCTCAATCAAACGAGCTGCGTTTTACGGCCGCTACTCATCAACGATGCAGAGACTTGCCTCGCTGGAGGACCAGAAGCGGACATGCACTAAGTATGCGGACGGATCAGGTTGGATAGTGCTCCAAGATCACTGCTATACGGATGCAGCGAAAAGCGGAACCTCGAAGCATAAGCGCGAGGGCTTCCAAGCGCTCTTGAAGACGCTCGAAAAGGAACCTAAACCCTTCGATTACGTGCTCATCGACGACACATCGCGGTGTTCGCGTAAGCCCCAAGATATTATGGACTTCATCGACATTGCGAGACACTGCAAGATCGGGGTCCGTTTTGTGGCTCAGAATCTCGACACAGTGAATCCTCAGTTCGATATGATGTTGCAGTTACACGCCATGATCGACAAACAATATGTTGACCGTCTCTCAGTGAAGTGTTTCGAGGGACAGATGGGGCGTGTCCTAAACGGCTACCATTGCGGTAGTGAGGCTTACGGGTATCGGTCAGTTCGCATAGCTGATCCAGCCTCACTCAAGGGAGGCCGTCAGTCCGGGACACTTGGCTCTAAGCTGGTCATCGACGAAGAAGAAGCTGAGGTTGTCCGTCGCATCTTTCGGCTGTTCGCGGATGGGGAAAGCATGCTGGGGATTGCGAAGGCCCTCAATCGAGACAGGATCCCCTCACCTCAAAATTCTCGGGCTCGCAAAGAGGGGAGCCAGTGGTGCACCAGCGCCATTAAGGACATCCTCCACAACGAGAAGTACAAGGGCTTGTATGTCTGGAATGCCAGCTATCAGTCGGAACATCCCAAGACAGGGGAGTTGATCAAGGTCAAGAAGGCTGAGCACGAAGTCATCCGTCTTGAGCGTCCGGAGATTCGTATCGTGCCCGACATTCTTTGGAATGCTGCCGCCGCGAGACTTGCCCGGATGCAGGACAGGCAGGTCCAGAGGGTACAGGGTGGATACAACCGTGCCACCAATCGGCCCTATCTGTACAGTGGCTTTCTGTATTGTGGGGAGTGCGGCCAGAAGCTGATCGCGAATGGGCTTCAGGGCAAGGCTCGCTATAAATGCGAGAACGCTCGCCTGCACCGAGGGTGTTACAACCGGATGAGCATTCCGGAGCAGGTCGTGGCTGAGCAGCTTACGGGCATCCTCTCGACACAACTACTCGTTCCTGAGATCTTCGACGAACTTGTCAGGGACGTCATCATCGAGGTGGAGGCGACCGTTCTGCGCGAGAAAAGCGAAGCTCGCCGTTCCGAGCTGCCAGAGCTAGAGAAACATTTGCAGGCCTGCAACTCTGCCTTGACGAACCTGACCAATTCCATTGAGCTCTCGCCGTCGCCTTCTCTTTTTGAACGCTTGCGCGAGCGTGACCGCGAACGGGTTCTTTTAATGGAGAAGATCCGGATTGCTCGTGACCGGCAGCGAGTTACCATCACGCGCGAACTGCTCCAAGACCTCGTCCAGGAGAATCTTTCCGAGCTACGAAATGTGCTTGAGAGCAACGTCCCTCTGGCGAGGGAGCTCCTATCGGGACACCTCCTGAAGCTGTACCTCCAACCTAACCCTGATTCTGGTGACAACAGCATTCATGTCGTCGGAGGATTTGACCTGTTCAGTGGTTCCAATGCCGCAAATAAGCGCGTGTTGCTGGAGGGTTCGAGTACTCGAACCCTCCAGCAACACCCTGGGTTTCTCAACTTTGTGGCGCTGTTCGATGGCTCTCATAAGGAACCCTGCCTCTTCTTCGAACCGTTGATCGAATTGCTAGGAGCTGAACCTGATCTGAGCGACGATGCCAAGAGTCCGGAGGAATGGGCGTGGTTGCTTCGTGAACATCTCGGGGAGCGTTGGGATGATAGTAAGAAGCTTGGCTACGGAGCGACGACCAGATGCTTCCGGGTTCACGCCGACCTTCTCGCCACCCGTATCCTAGTCGAGAAAGTTCCGGATCCAGCAACTCAAGGTCGCGGGCACCTGTACCGGCTGCAGTTGAAAGATGATGTGCTAGAAAAGCTCACACCGGCTGCATAGCCTGAAGAACCCTGAACTAGATGAAGTGCGTACCTGCACCGTCTTGTGGGTCAGCAATCTGGGACGCTGTCCTCCGCCCGCGGCCAGCTCCTTACCAGCGCAAGTGGTAGAAGAAAGTTTGAGACGATAATCAGGGTCCGGCCCTCCTGGCGGGTATTAGCCCTCATTCGCTCCGCACTGAAGGGCGATTCAAGGGGTGTACGGTAGTGAGGGCACTGGAGAGGCACTATAAGGCGACGGAGTTGGCGGAGCAATGGAGTTTGAGTCCGAAGGTAGTCAGGAAGATCTTTGCTGACGAGCCCGGTGTCCTGAAGGTTGACCGCCCAGAGTTGAGGAACAAGCGCGGTTACTGCTCCCTCCGCATACCGGAAAGCGTCGCCATCAACGTCCACAAAAGGATGTCGGCATAGCACCGGTAATGTGTGTCGGTCAATCAGTGTTACTGGATGCAATCGCTTCCACTAGCAATCGTTCTGAGCGAGGTTGGCGGTGAAGTGGGTGTGTGATGATGAGGTCGATTGACGGTGTTCAACTCATCGTGTTCGATGGAACGTGTGAGCCGTACATCTCCCCTTCCGGTGGACGTACTATCGCCGGAGATCATCTCGTCTCTGCAGCGCGATCCTAACCTCGTAATCGAAGCGCCACCGGGCGCGGGAAAGACGACCCGCGTGCCGCCCGCTCTCCTGGAGATCGTCAGAGGCGAAGTAATGGTCCTCGAGCCGCGGCGGATAGCGGCACGACTGGCGGCGCGGCGAGTCGCGTTCGAACTCGGCGAACAGGTCGGTGAGACTGTCGGCTACCAGGTCCGGTTTGAGGAAGCTATTGGACCGCGCACACGGCTACGGTTTGTCACCGAGGGCATCTTGACGCGACGGCTGCTTTCGGATCCCATCCTCACAGGCGTCGATGCGGTTGTGCTGGATGAGTTCCACGAGCGACACCTAGACAGCGACTTCGCGCTTGCTTTGTTGAAGCGGTTGCAGAGAACGCGACCCGATCTGCGGATCGTGGTGATGTCGGCTACGCTCGATGCCGCTCCTGTGGCTCGATATCTGAATAGCTGTCCAATACTGCGGTCCGAGGGAAGGCTGTTCGAACTCACTATCAAGCATCTACCGTACTCCCCCGCGCCGCTACACGTACAGGTGAAAGGCGCAGTGGAGTCGCTGCTCGACGACGGCCATCTTGGCCATACCCTGGTCTTCTTGCCTGGAGCCGCCGAGATACGTCGTACGATGCGAGAGTGCGACGCGGTGGCACGCCGAGCCGGGCTGGTCGTTCTGCCGCTGCATGGCGATCTGTCACCGGAGGAGCAGGACCGAGCAGTCTCCCCCAGCCCACAACAAAAGCTCATTCTTGCCACCAATGTTGCGGAGAGTTCAGTGACGGTCGAAGGCGTAACTGCCGTCATCGATAGTGGTCTGGCTCGCGTAGCGACCTACTCTCCATGGACGGGCCTGCCGACCCTGCACGTTGGTCGGGTCAGCAAGGCTTCGGCGAAGCAACGAGCAGGTCGAGCAGGGCGCACCGGTCCGGGCAAGGTGCTCCGCCTTTACCCTGAGGAAGACTATCTGTTCCGTCCAGAACACGAGACTCCAGACATATTGCGTAGCGACCTATCCCAGCTCTGCCTGGCTTTGCGGGCGATGCAGATTCACGACTCCGATACGGTGGATTGGCTGGACGCGCCGCCAGTGTCGGCCTTCCAGAACGCCGAGTCTCTGCTCGATCGCCTTGGAGCTACCGGAAAGATGGCCGAAAAACTGGCGCGGTATCCCTTGTCCCCACGTCTGTCGCGCATTTTAGTAGAGGCTATGGAGCGCGGCGTAGGTGAAGACGGATGTGTCGCCGCGGCTCTGCTTGGGTCCGGTACACGGAACGAGAAAAGCGACCTTCTCGACGCAATGGAGTCGCGGCATGACTACCGCACGGAGCAGCACATTCAGCAGCTCCGTCGCATTGCTCGCCCTTCGAAGCAGACCAGGCACGATGACGATCCGTTGCTCATATCCATCCTTGCCGGTTTCCCCGATCGAGTTGCGCGAAGGAGGGCAGGGAATCAGGTGCGGTTGTCGACAGGAGTCTCGGCGGAGATCGCAGGCGAGCCACCTGCCTATGAGTTCATGGTTGCGACCGATGCGGAGGATCGCAAAGACAAGCCGCTCCCTCTAGTACGCGTGACGTCCCGAGTCGAGCCCGAATGGCTGATCGACCTGTTTCCGGATCGTGTGCG
The DNA here is from genome assembly GCF_013410115.1 of Tunturiibacter gelidiferens. Taxonomy (GTDB): domain Bacteria; phylum Acidobacteriota; class Terriglobia; order Terriglobales; family Acidobacteriaceae; genus Edaphobacter; species Edaphobacter gelidiferens. Next base: position 2,098,061 of record NZ_JACCCV010000002.1, on the reverse strand, counting down.
GGAACAATCCAGCGTGACATGGAATCGTGTCGCAGAACGGGTAGAGGCAGTCAGCACTCTGCTATACGACGATCTGGTGATTCAGGAGTCGCAAGACACACTACCGGAGCCGGAGGCCGCATCCGATCTGCTCTGCAGCAGGGCGTTGGAAGTTGGTATCGAGCGTTTCGTGGATGGGGATTCGCTGGAGCAACTCCGGGCACGGGTTGAGTTCGCCGGTCTTATGCAGCCCGATATCGCACAAGCATTGCGTGAACTATGTTCTGGACTTCGAAGCTTTGCCGATCTGAAAGGCGCGGCGAAGGACTTCGTTCTCCTTTTAGAGCAAAAGACGGATTCAAAGCTTCTCAGGGAACTCGCTCCAGCGAGCGTTCGGTTGCAGAATGGGCGTCAGACCAAGATTCATTACAGTGGCGACAAGCCCCCTTGGATAGCATCTCGCCTTCAGGACTTCTTCGGGATGCGAGACACTCCGCGTGTTGGAGCCGACCGTACCCCCCTGGTAGTACATCTGCTCGCGCCGAACCAAAGGGCTGTGCAGACCACGACCGATCTTGCCGGATTCTGGGAGAGACTCTATCCGCAAGTGCGACGCGAACTGATGCGCCGATATCCCAGACATTCGTGGCCAGAGCATCCGTTAAGTTGATTTAATCACTTGCCGCATGTCTGGAGAAATCCAGCTCTGTGTATCTTGCCTAAGAGACTCTTTCTCACGCGATGGTGACAGAATGGCGAACTACCATTGTGAAAAGAGCTTCATCCTTGACCAAGGATAGGTGCCTATCTGAGATGATGTTTTACCTATGACTGAGCCAGGGAAATAACGTTATGAAATTGACGCCTAGCGCAATCCGGTTCTCGGCAACCGATCTCGGTAACAATCTTCTTTGCGGCCACTTAACTTTCCTAGATCATCAAGTAGCCATGGGTTTCAGGCAGGCACCGAAATGGGCCGCCCCCGACGCCGAGGTGATGAGGCAGCGAGGTCTCGCTCACGAGGAGGCGTACGTCGCGCATTTAGTCGCAGCGGGCTTAATAGTTCGCGATTTGCGAAACGAGTCCGAACCGTCAGCACTCCGAGAAACTGTTGCTGCAATGGAAGCTCAGGCCGACGTAATTGTTCAAGCCGCTTTGGAATATAACAATTGGTATGGCCGAGCGGACGTCCTCAGAAGGGTCACGAAACCAAGCAATTTAGGATCTTGGTCTTATGAAGTCTATGACTGTAAGCTGGCGGTTGAAACCAAGGCTTCAACGGTATTGCAACTGGCTCTTTATTCGGATTTGCTGGAAGTCGTTCAAGGTGTAAGCCCCGAGTTTATGCATGTGATCTCGCCTGGCGTTCATTTTCTCCCAGAATCGCACCGTGTTCTTGACTACTCTGCATATCACCGGACAATCCGTTCTCGCTTAGAGGCTTTCGTAACTTCAGCACGCCTATCCGAGACATACCCTGAGCCGACGGAACATTGCGATGTTTGCAGGTGGGGTTCAGACTGTCGCAAGCGACGCCGTGATGACGACCATCTCTCGCTTGTTGCTGGCATCACCAGCTTTCAGCGGAAGGAACTGGTCGATTGGAACGTCACTAAGCGGACGGCTCTAGCAGAACTTTCCCTTCCGCTAACTCAGAAACCCAAGCGTGGATCGTCCGAGGGGTTCGTGCGGATCAGAGAGCAGGCGAGAGTTCAGGTACAAGCTGAGCTTGCGGGCACATTCATTTATGAAATCTTTCCTCCTTCAGAAACGCACGGCTTCGCCATTCTACCCGAGCCCTCAATCAACGATGTTTACCTCGATTTGGAAGGAGACCCATTCGTTGGTGTAAGCGGACGCGAATACCTCTTTGGCATTGGGCTGGAGATGTCTTCCCAACAGGAATACCGTCATCGATGGGCACTCAACGATGACAGAGAAAAAGAGGCATTCGAATGGACTATTGATTTGATAGTGGAACGATGGAGACAAGATCCGTTCATGCATGTGTACCACTTCGGCGCATATGAACCGTCTGCTCTTAAGCGGCTCATGGGTAGATATGCGACTCGCGAAGAGGAAGTAGATAGTATTCTTCGAGCCAGCGTACTCATCGATCTCCACTCTGTGGTGAAGCGAGCAATGCGGGCTAGTGTGGAGCAATACTCACTCAAGTCGCTTGAACCCTTCCACGAATTCAAGAGGACGATCCCCCTGAACGAAGCCGCAACAGCTATGCGAGTTATGCAGCATGCCCTCGAACTCGCTCGTGTAGAGGGAATTGCCGATACAACACGCTGCCAAGTTTTGGCCTACAACGAAGACGATTGCTGGTCGACACGAAGCCTGAGAAATTGGCTTGAACGATTGCGAGGTGTAGAAGTGAGAAGTGGAGCAGTCTTTTCACGACCAATTTCACTAAGCGGTTCCGCGTCAACCAATGTTACTAATCAGCAGCAACGGAACCTTGACCTTGCAAACCAGCTTCGACAAGGTATCCCAATCGAGCCAGAACGAAGAGATGAAGAACAGAGTGGTCGCTGGCTCCTCTCAAACCTCTTGGATTGGCACCGGCGAGAGGCAAAAGCTGATTGGTGGGAGTTCTTCAGACTTGGAGATCTGACTGAGGAAGAACTCGTTGATGAGCGCGGAGCAATTTCTGGGCTCAACTTTCAGTCAACCTTTTCCGTGTCTAAACAAATCCCAACGGACATATACTCCTTCCCTCGACAGGACTGCGAGATTCAAGTCGGTGATACGGTTCGAACAAAGGCCAACAAATTCGGCGAGATCGTTGACATTGACTTAGCGACCCAGCTGGTTCGGATCAAAAAGACCAAAAAGACCGCCAAAGACAATCCGCGCTGTATCTATGCGGATCCGACAGGCCCCAATACCGATGTGCTCGCGGACTCCCTCTACCGTTTAGGCGAATATGTACGTGATCACGGGATTCATGATCGGGGACCATATCAGTGCGCACGCGACCTTCTTTCGCGAAAATCGCCTAGATTCACGGGGGGCAGAAATGCAATCGATTTTAACGGTGGAGATGTAGTACGGACGGCTGAATCGCTCGCACTCAACCTCCAAGATTCTGTCTTAGCAATTCAAGGGCCTCCCGGAGCCGGAAAGACATATACGGGCTCTCGAATGGTGTGCGAGTTAGTGAAGCACGGTAAGAAGGTCGGGATCACGGCAAACAGCCATAAGGTCATCTCTCACTTGCTCAAAGGAGTTCTCGAGGTTGCGCAGAAGGAAGGCATCAAGGACGTTGACTGTCATCAAAAGGTGAATGAGATCCCAGCCTCACCAACTCCAGGGCTTTCCTACAGTACGGAAAACGTAGGCCCTCTTGATGCGCTAAGGTCTGGGTGCAGAGTGGTTGCTGGAACTGCATGGATGTGGGCGCGGCCCGATTATTTCGAAGCGGTTGATGTCCTATTCATAGATGAGGCGGGTCAGATGTCTCTCGCGAATGTTCTCGCTGTCGCACAATGCGCTAAGAGCGTGGTTTTGCTGGGTGATCCTCAACAACTAGAACAGCCAATCAAAGGCAGTCATCCCGAAGGTGCCGATTCATCCGCCCTTGAACATTTGTTAGGAGGTAAGAAGACAATCTCTACTGAAGCAGGTCTTTTCCTTGAACACACATGGCGGTTACATCCCACGATCTGCAGGTTCACATCTGAAATGTTTTATGATGCTCGACTGAAGTCAATCGCAGGGCTCGACGTTCAGCGGGTCACCGGTGCAGCACCGTTCGATCACCCTGGTCTGTGGTTCGTTGAAGTCGAGCACAACGGCAACCGAAATCGGGCTATCGAAGAGGTTCGCGCAATAGAAGTGCTGTTGCGAGAGTTATTGGACGCCGACTCCACCACCACTGACAGAAACGGGGATGTGCGTCAGCTCACGGGGGATGACGTCTTGGTTGTTGCGCCGTATAACGCCCAGGTAGCAGAACTTCTCAAGGCGATGCCGACTGCGCGAGTTGGCACTGTTGACAAGTTTCAAGGCCAGGAAGCTCCCATATCTATATACTCTTTGACTTCGTCATCGAGTGATGATGCTCCACGTGGGATGGAATTTCTTTACAGCCCTAACCGCCTAAACGTCGCGACATCTCGTGCACGAGCGATCTCTATCATTGTGGGTTGTCCAGTTCTCCTCCATGGTGAATGTAGAACTCCCCGCCAAATTCGATTGGCTAATGCATTCTGCCGCTTCGTAGAACTAGCAACCGTTCTGAAGTATCCTGCCGACATCACAAAGGATGCACCTGACGATTAAGGTGGCGGCAGATACGCAGCGATCGTGGAAAAAGCATTTCTCCCTTCTAGAAACACACGTGAGACCCTCAACACCACTACGAAACGACATGGAAGAGACGTCCTGCATAATACCTAGGGCACTATGGCATTGCGGTCGAAAAGTGAACGGATGTGAGGCACTAACAAAAATGGGCATTTTGAGTTGGTTGTTGGGTAAGAAAGGCAATGCGTCGTCACTGACGATGCTAGAAGACCAGAAGAGGGTAGAGCAAGCAGTCAAACAATCGAAAACCGATTTCATCGACATTCCTTCCCGTCATTTTTTTGGCCAGAGTATTAAGTCTCCGAATGGACAATTTACTTTGGCTTGGAGAGACGCAAATGATTCCGGGACTCGAGGCGGCTCTCGTTCCGAAGGAAAAGGAAAGTACCTCCTCCTCCGCGGAAAGGACGTGATCGCACAAGGCGCAGTGGGTCGTCCTAATGATGGAAAGGTCGCCGATAACGGTAATTTCATTCTGAACGACTGGTGCCTGGGGGGCGGCTTACAGGGTGTTTTTCTAGCTTTTGATCGGTCGGGAAAGGCTCTCTTCAAACGCCGGTTCGAAGCCAATTTATTCAACAATGGGCTCTCCGCCGACGGCAGCGTTGCTGCATGCCAAACAGCGAACTCTTATGAAGGAGATGACGGATCAAAACTAACAATTTTCAATCTCCAAACCGGAGTTGAGGTCGCTTCCTGGATTCCGGTTTCGGGTTGGGCGGACTTCTATGTCTTCCCCGCTCAGGGCGTCATTCAGCTTGGCTACGCGCGTTTTGGGGTGTTCTCATACCGCTGGGACGGCGAGTTCCTCGAAATGGAGAAATGGCAGGAGGCTCGGCTCACGAAGGGCGACTATGCAACGGTGATGATGGCAGTTGAATTTGCGCTGAAGAATGGCTCAAACAAGGTCGACCCAGAGCTATCGCGACGCCTTTACGGCAGCTTAGACCGAATTTCTGGCCAGATTCCATCTGCCGATATCAAGAGAAAGGCGCTTCTGAGAAAGCTTCAAGGCCAGTGTGCTGAATTGAAAGGCGACCTACCCGCAGCCCTCGCCGCATACGATGCAGCTTTAGATATCGATCAGAAGGTCGGGATCAAACGGCGAGCGGAACAGATAAGGAAACAACTCAAAGCTGAATGAACTCAGAGATAAATTTTGCTTTGCTCGGTGTAATCGTTCGGTCATGACGCCGATGGGTCTCAGTTAGGAAGATTGGCATCTACGACCTTCGAGCACTCTTCCAAGTCGTGGTACGTGTGTCGTTTCTAGACCGCAAGCGCCGACATTCATCAAGTCATTCATCATAGGTGGTACGCACGCGTGGGGGCCGCCTGCGCACAAATCGCCTTTTATGTTTCTCTCTACAGCATATCCAGAGTAAAGTGGATGTGTTCCAAAAATTGAGGAGTTGACCGTGGATGGGTTCCGAAAGCGGACTGTAGTGCGGTTTCGTTCGGAAGAGTCCATGGCTGAGGAATGCCTTGCCAATCTTCCGACACATCGTCCAGTCGTTGTCACCTTTCCTGCGTGGCTTTGCTGCGTTTATAGTCGCGTTGTGGATAGCGTTTCTTGTCAGGATGATCTGGCAAGCAATGAAGGTTCATGCCGCCAATAGGGCAATCCTCGTTCTCCTCGCTTCCGTACCGGAGGCTAGCAGCGAGGAACGTATTGATGGCCTGCCACTCGACCGAATTAAGCAGTTGCGTTCAGCCTTTCAAAACTCAAATGATCATGCGCGATACTGGTGGAACTCCATCGAAGGGTCGCTGCTGCCGCTTGCTTCCTCCCTCTCGGAAGATCGTTGGTTCGTATCGAACGCTGCACGGGATTTGTTCAGCTCCGAGGAACTCTTCGAGGAGTATGCAGACGTTTCCCACCAAGCAGTCCCTGGAATCCTCACGGCACTAGGTCTTCTGGGCACATTCAGTGCACTGCTCTTAGGCTTGGCAGATCTCCGATACACAGATAAGGCAGTTTTGGGGCTATCGGACCTAATAAACGCCCTCTCGGGGAAATTCTTCACATCGGTACTTGCCCTTGGTTCCAGTCTTATCTTTGTCCTTGCTGAGCGCTTTTTCTTTGCGACCAGATTCGAGACTTTGTACGCGAAGATTTGCGGTCGGTTCGACAGGGTGTTTCCACGCATCACGCAAGAGCGAGTTCTCATCGACATTCGAAAGGAAGCACTAAGCCAGTCTGTCTCCCTATCGAATATCAGTAGCGATCTGGTGGGCCAACTCACGGGAGCATTTCAGCAAACGATCCTTCCGAGCCTTTCGATTGACCTCGCGGAACAGCTGACTAAGCAACTTCTCCCTGCCATTCAAAAAATGGAAGGCGCTTTGGAGCGTCTTGAATCGCAGAAGCAAGACTCAGTCGTTGGAGAGTTCCGATCCTTGGTCGCAACGTTGGAAACGTCGATCACCAGAGCTCTGTCTGATATGGGTTCGCGGTTCCATGAACAACTGACGGGATCTGCGCACTCCGAATTCGCGGCGGTTCAGGAGACTCTCTCCGGTACCTCGCAGATGCTGCTGCAAATGAATGCACAGTTCGAGCTTACCCGGTGTGCTCTTTCAAACCTAGTGGACGCAGCGAATACATCTTCTGACCATCAAGCCAAAGCGAGCCAGGAACAGGCAGACGCTTTGCGTGAACTCATGCGCGGTCTCATCGAAGAGATGGGCAAGAATGCAAGTTCCAATTTGCAGAACATCGCGGGTGCTCTGACGAACGTGATTTCAGATCTGTCTAGAAAGGTAGAAGACGTATCTGAAACGATGATTCGTACTGTAAGTGACGCCGCGCAAGGAAGCCAGAGTTCCACGGATGCGCTGATTGCTAAGAGCGGGGCCTGGACAGAGGCTACGAGCCAACAATTGACGAGTCTTCTTGAATCTATCGAGGCTCGAAGCGCAGAGTTCAAAGCGGCTGGCCAAAGCCTGCTTGATGCGAAGGGTCTGCTCGCCGATGTATTAGACCGAAATGCGTCCGCTCTTCGGTCGATGGAAGCGGCAGCGAGGCAGGTCGAAGGCTACACTACAGCCTTGACCGTTGTCGCTCGTAGCACCGACGATACGCAGCGGCGCCAGGCTGAGGTTGTGGCTCTGAGCAGACAAGTTGTCGAGGAGCTGAAACAGACAAGTGCAGGCAACCAGAGCATTCTGGATCAGTACAACCGCAGTCTGAACGAAGCGAAGACAGTGTTTGGTTCTCTCGATATGCAGATTGAAACTCTACTGACAAAAATAAACGCAGGAATGCGGGAATATGTACAGACGGTAGAAAACAACTTCGGAGTAATCGTCAAACACTCGAACGATTACCTGCCGGAAATCTCTCGTGTCCTTCAGAGTCAGATTCAAGAGCTCGAACGACAGCTTGAAGAGTTGACGTCGGTATTCAGCAATGCACTTCAATCGGGAGCGAAGTAAATGCGATCCCGTGAGAAGCACGATCATCTTTCGAGCTCATTTACAGATCTGATGTCCTCACTTGTTGTGATTTTCATTCTGCTGTTCCTGGCCTTTGTACACGAACAGGAAGGACGTCAGGAAAGTATTAAGGACAAACTGCTAGCGGAGTTGCAGCAACAACTCAAGGAAGCAAACCTTGATCAGCAGAACATCAAGAAAGACGGAGACGCGGTAGTCATAATCGTGCCGGAAGGACTCATGAATTTTGAGACAGGAAAGTCGGATTTGAAGGAGGGGGGCAAGGCATTCCTACAGAAGTACATCCCCCCCATTTCGAAAATGCTTGTGAATGACTTTCAGAACGATGTTGATTCATTGATCGTGGAGGGTTACACCGATAGACAGCGAGCGGCTGGAAGTTCCGAAGAACAAGGCGAAGCGCAAAACCTCGTTCTTAGCCAGGAGCGCTCTATGAAAGTCGTCGAGGAATCTCTAAACGATCTCACCGGCCACGACAAAGTTCGCGAGAGAGAGTTCTTTCTGGATCGCTTATCAGCCAGCGGGCGCGGAGAGCAACAGGCCATCCATGAGGCCGGGCCTGAGAATAATCCCAATCTCCGGCGCGTCATCTTCCGCATCCGGGTCCGGTCTACTGCGCTTCAGGATGCGGCACAAGAGATCAAGGCGGACCTCCATAAATGAGTCTCCTCGATGCACTCCAAAGCTTAGCGACCTTGCCCCGCGATATTAGCCTTACAAGTCTGTCCAAGGAGTGCGACGCCGCGTTTGAATTGAAACGTCTCGATGCTGCTGTGACTGTGCTGAAAGCCAAAGCAGCAGCGATTCGTCCGCCGGACCCAGCTCGGATTGAGAGGTTGATCGCTCGTTTCAAGCACGCCGACCAAGACCTGGATGGCTTCGAGCCGGGCGAGGTTCGACTGCTCGCATGGAACAATGAAATGCTTTTGAACCCGCGCTTTAGATCTCAACTTGCGGAAAGGGTTCGGTCTGGCGTCGTCAAACCAAATCTCTTGATCTTGAGCCAGGTCTATTTTGGCAATTGGGGGCAACATGCCGAACATGAGCTTTTTGAGCAAATGTTGCGGATTCTCGCGAATCAACAGGGCGGCTTTACTCCAATGCTCCAGCTCTATAAAGAGAAAGCGAACTCAATTTTCAGTTCTACCGCCGATGTATTTCTGAGTCGTTTGTCCGCTGCGGAAGATAGATCGTTGGCAGGGCTCCTTGAGAGATGGGGAGTATCAACAACCTCGCCTCTTGCCTCCGCCGTGCTAACTGCTTACATCAAACAGCAATTGACTGAGATCGATAATGGTCGCGTTGGCAATTTGGATGGATTGCTAGCGACTCTCCAACTTCCTCTTGTCATGCTAGCGACTTTCCAGCTCGCGATTGCGTCTCTGATTCTTTCTCCGCATACCGACCGTAACGATTCCTTCCGCAAGCGCGTTGAAGCGTTTGTTCTCGACCATCCTCGGCTCGGCGATCCGCGACTTCCACAGAATGTCCCTAAGTGGACCGGGATTGAGCCCGCAGCCCAACGCAAGTTCAGGACATGGCGTGCCACGAAGGATTTGGTGTTCTTCTTCAAGAGTGTGCTCCCAGACGGGAAAGATCCACACGGTCGTAAGGACTTTTGGCTTCGTTATGTTGATCAGGTGGTGGACTCTGTTGTAGCACTCTGCCCTTCCGATTTGCAGCGACTGCGCACCTCGCTGTCCTTGGAGCGAGTCCATCATTGCAGAATTCAGGAGAACCAAGCAATCAGTTGCTTTCTGATGCGTTTCAAAGGCGCAAGAGAGGATTTCATCGTGGCTGAGTTTAGTAACGTCGGTAAGGCCCGAATCTTCTATTACGATCGACTCTTGGAGCGGATTGGTGATATCAATCGGCCCGAGTTCAAACTACGTGAGCTCAAATCAGACGAGGGATTAGCGATCAGCTTCAGCCATATGAGCAATTGGCAGAGTAAAGTACGAAGCACTCTGGCCCAGATAGGGATACGAGCGTCTTGAGCATAAGGTTGGCACAATTTGGTTCACTAGAGATGTTCGCGGAGCAGGATGGCCTCCGGTTAAAGGGTCCAGGCTCAGCCGACCTGAGCACGCGTCGTGGTTGGCCGTCTGACGCTTTGGCCATTCCCGATGTAGCCCGATTGGCTCTCGAAGTAGGACAGGCCTTGGAAATGGGCTTTGCAGTCGCGTCTGAGAATGTGGTTTTCGTTCCCAACGAGTTCTTTCCGCAAATAAGGCGACGCGGACTTCGTCTCACTGAGATGGCAACCGAATGGGCACCAATCTTGTTGAAGATCGAGAGGGCCAATGACATCGGGCGGCCGGAGTTCAAATATCGTTATTCATTCCTTTTTGAATCGAGGCCAATCGATTTCACACGCTCTGGGTATTTCGGAACGATCTCAGGAGACTCAAAGATCTACCGGCTCGACGATCAGACATTCGCTCTCGTGTCGGAGATGGACAGGTTTAACGCGCTTCTTCCTGTGGAAAAGGGGCGGTCGGAGAGCTGGTTGGCATTCAGCAAGGTAAAGGAGTGCGCCATTGATGTTGGGGCTCGCTTGGACAGCTACCTTTTATCTAACGACGTCATCGTTCCTCAGCAATTGAATCTCGAGGTGCACACTTGGCCTGACGGCAGTATCAGCTTCGCTCCACAGGTGTCAGGGATCGAAGGGACTAGCTTGAAAAAAGCCTTCTTCAATAGCCCGCGAGCTCAGGATTTCTACTCCGTGGACGGTCCAAATCAATCCCGCGTCCGTGTTGTTTTTGACGAACGGCAAGCGGAAGCGCTTGGGAGGATGAAGGATGTACATCACGCTAGAGGTAGCGAGAAAGAAAGGTTTCTTGAGAACCCCGAGGCCGTTTTTGAAGGACTTCTGGACGTAGTTGAGGTCAGGTATGGACGGAGAGTTACGGGAATTGGCAGCATCGCGGTCCTCGCCCAAGGACCAATCGCTCGAAGTCGAAGTGTCTTGGAAACTGGACTGACGGATCAGGGACGCAGATCAGGTCAGAGCAACGTCCTCCTGTCCGACGCATCAGGTGAAATTATCGATGTCTCGCTGCCTACAACCGCGGAGAAGCAAGATCTGATAGGTTCCGCTTTAGACGCGTTAGATACCGGCACACCGACTTTTACATTCGAGGGCCGTGAATACAAGGTCGACGAAAATATCAAGTCCTATATCGCGGAGCAGACCACTCTCGCGAGCAAACCGGAAGGACTACCCAAATCGCAGAAGACCGACGCGTACCTACTTTCCTACCAAGACGATGAGGATCTCAAGTCTTGGGACGTAAAAGACGCGGAGGAAGCTCGCCGCGCTTGTGAGGCACCTATTGGATATGTTTTACCTTCAGCGCTGCAGCCAAACGTGATCTTGAAGACCCATCAGCTCGAGGGTCTTGCCTGGTTGCAAACTTGCCATCGGCTGAGACCCTCCCGGAGAGGGAGCCTCTTGGCGGACGATATGGGGCTTGGTAAGACCCTTCAAATCCTGTCGTACTTGGCTTGGTGCATCGAACATGATCGCGATCTCGGACTCTCGACTTCTCGACCACCATGGAGACCGATTCTCGTAGTGCTACCCTTGATCCTCCTTGAGAGCAACACGTGGGAAAACGAGATCGGCGCACGTTTCCGAGCAGGCATATTCGACCCGATCCTTATTTTGCATGGTGACAAGATAAAGGAATTGCGTAGAGGAAAGACCACAGGCAAAGAGACGAGTATCGGAAAGCCTTTGATCTCTCCGTCCGAGTTCGCAAAGTACAGGGTTGTCATAACGAACTATCAGACGCTTACGAACTATCAGCACAGCTTTGCTCAATTGATTCCGGACACTCAGCGGTCGATTTGGTCCGTGCTGATAACTGATGAAGCGCAGGAATACAAATCACCCTCAACGAAAATCTCGCATGCGTTAAAAGCCCTCCACCCTGATGTCCATATCGCATGTACTGGAACTCCTGTAGAGAACCGACTTCTTGATCTCTGGAACCTCATTGACACGGTACAGCCCGCGCTCCTTGGAACTTCGAAGGGTTTCATCACCAAGTATGAGCAAGCTGCCGGTGACTCGAGTGAACGCTTACTCGAACTGAAGCAGAGTCTCCTATTCAATACCGCCAACGCTTTCGTTCTTCGCCGGAACAAGTCCGAGGTTCTTAAGGATCTTCCGCCAAAGACATTTGAACCCCTCTACTCTGAGATGACGGAATGGGAAATCCGCATGCATCAGGAACTTTTGAATAGTGTAGATGGCGGATCACCGCTAAAAATCCTGCATAAGCTTGTTGCCTTGTACCAGCATCCATCGCTACTTCGAGAGGACGGAGGAGCGCTTGACGCCAGAAAGCTTCTCGGCGAATCGTCGAAGCTCCGAGCGGTGATTGAACTCCTAAAGAGTATTAAACGCCGAGGGGAAAAGTGTGTAATTTTCGCATACCGTATTTCGATGCAACAGATCCTATCAACAGTGATAGAGCACGAATATGGTCTACAGGTAGATATTGTCAACGGATCGACGGAGAAGAGCGGTGGCGTGGACGCGGGCAGTCTCGGAAGCCAGCAGGCTCGTCGAACTCGAAACGCGATGCTCGAAAGATTTCGCAATACGCGTGGGTTCAATGTCATCATTCTCTCGCCATTCGTGGCCAGTATCGGTTTAACGATCACGGAGGCTAACCATGTGATTCACTACGGACGATGGTGGAATCCAGCTGTGGAAGCGCAGGCCACCGACCGCGTTTACAGGATCGGACAAACGAAGGCGGTCCACGTTCACTTGCCCATCCTTCGTGACACTCAGGGTAGATTACCTAAGAGCTTCGATCAGAATCTGCACGAACTCATACAAGAAAAGCAATTACAGGCCGAGAATTTTCTCAGCCCCCTGCCGGAAGAATCTCGAATCGGAGAGGAGCTATTCGGGAAGTTGAAGGGTGAAGCGCCAACTCAGGACCTTACTGAGCCGATCATCGCCGAGACTGTCGACAAGCTTCCGCATCATCTGTTTGAGGCCCTGATCGCTCTTTTGCTTGAAAAGCAAAACTACAAGACGATCCTTACGGCTAGATCCAATGACGGCGGAGCCGATGCGATAGCGTTTCGTGAGGGTGAACTGTGGCTCGTGCAGGCAAAGCACACGAAGAAAGACGGCCTAGTCAACAGTGTTGCGATGGGCGATCTCATGGCTGCAGCGCAGACGTATGCCAAGCCTCTTTCTTACTCGCTTCATCTCCTTGCCGTCACCAATGGCAACTTCTCAGCGGACACGAGGAATGAAGCGGCCCGTAATGGGATTCGGTTGCTTGACCGTCATAAGCTGATGGCCGACCTCCGCACTAACCCTGTGACTCTCGGTGCGGTATATGCGAGGGAGGACGATCGATGTTCTTCTTTTGCCGACGGGGTAAGTGCCGCCAACCGTTGGTTCGAGTAAGCTTCCCGGCATGGCGTCGCGTGGTGTATGGCTATACCGTCCGCGCACACAGCGGGAACGGCGATCTGGTTCGACGACATTGAATTTGGGGATAGTCTAACTGGTAAACCAGTAGGCCCGGCGACGCTCATTGCGGCGCGGGCTGCTGGGAATTTGGCGGACAGCTTGGATTCAAGACCGCTGGGGGGTGATCCACTTGGAAACGTGTCATGTTGTTTCGCTGTGAGGAGGAGGCCGGGACAACGAACGTAACATAACGTCGTAGTCTCAACGATCATAGACTGGCTAATCATGGTGAATACCGTGCCGCGATCGAGGATTGAGGGCTCACCAACTTCTGTTGATTAGACGGCCCTGCGGATGCCAGTTCCAAGCTCTCGCCATGGCTTCGAGTGTGATGACAACTTGGAGCTTTCGTATCGGGTAGTACCTCTGACTATCGTTCTTATGTGCGCGTCTACCTCTCTGTGGCGACTTGCAATCCGGTCATGGATGGTCGACTCGGTATGCCAAACGTTCTCATGCCAGGTACGCTCTTTCTGTTGAAAGTCTCGCAGACTCTCAATGCAATCCGCCATTTCACGGAAACGCGTGCAAAACTTATCGCCAACGATGTACTCGTAAAGTTCAAGAGACTTCTCGTTGCTATAGGTGCTGCTCAACCGAAGTTTAGCAATCTCGACAACGCCTTCTCTAACAACTGTTGCGAGTGGAATCGCCATTTGGGTCGCCACAACTGGAATTCCCTTCACGATGCAAAACCCCTTCTGTTTAGCCGGAAATACTCTGCTAACGACGATTACGTTAGGCGTTTCGTATTGTGTTTGATACTTCTTCGCTTGAGCGATAAAGCCTTGCTGCCAAGTCGTCGTGTTCTTACTCTCGTAAACCACCCGACCAACAACTTTTGTGCCTTCGACTATTTCGTGCAGGATATCGGCACCTTTAACACCGCGAGTGATTCGCTCGATACGATCATTCGGGAACGCTTGCCGAAGGTTTGTAAAGAGATCGAGTTCCGCCTCTGATCCGTGCTGTTCTCCGCTCTGCTTTTCGAGTTTGCGGGAAAGGTCGTCCAGCTTGCCTTGGAGTCGAGCAGACTCCGCCTCATAGCGACGCCGATCACGCTCTCGATCACTTTGCAACTTCGCCAGCTTAGTTTCGTTTTGAGCACTCTTCAATTTCATGTTTTGAGTCAGCTCCTTCTTTATGCGGTTTTCAGAGTCCCGACGAACGCTCATCAACTGCTTATCGAAGTCGCGCTTTGCAGTGATTCGAGCCCGCTCTGTCGCAGCGCGGAGCTCAAGTTCGTACTGACGCTGCGCAGCACGCTGGGTCTTCTCAATCTCTGTTTGCAATCGGGATTCAAACTCCTGGTTCAGCTTCTTTTTCTCAACAGCGAGAGCTGGAGTCGCCAACTTCTGAATGCGTGCTTTCATCGCATCCTGACTGAGCGTGTGAGGAAGAGCTTGACCACATAACGGGCATCGACTGGGCATAACGTGATTCTCCTAGACTCGTGAAAGGAAAAAATGAGGCTTTCATGAACAACAGCGACTTGATGTGCTTTTTTTCCGCGCACTCCTTGGGAAGAATAATTCGCTACTCTCAACTATCCAACCGCGTTGTTCAGTTCTCAGCGCGTCACATTATTTCTGAGTCCTTTCAGGTTTAGCGTGTTCGGCACGATACAGGCTTTCGCCATAGATGTCCGATGCAAGCGAGGCAGCTTCCACCATCTGATTTTCACCTGAAGCCTTATACAAACGAATGGCCAGCTTTTGAATTTCTGCGACGCTCATAGGGATCTCCCTGATGAGACTGGAAGAGGGTGAGAAATGTGTTTGCGATTACTCTTCGGGTGATTGGACGAGGTAGCTCTTTTTGCTTGAGGTCCAGGGCGGAGTAGCGGACTCTTCGGAGTACCTGATGTTTTTTGGATAACAGGAGTCTTCGTAAATGTTGAAACAATCAGCTTCCGGTTGTCTGTTATGTTTCCGCGTAGCTGCACCTGTGTCTTCCAGTGAGCCACCTTGTGTTTCTTCTTTTTTTCCCTCTTCTTCGATTCGAGAGCTACTGGGTTGCTCGAATAGGTGTTGATTGGGGCGGACAAGCCCGAAGTAGCATCATCGGAATTGGCCCACTCAGATCCCTGCCGAGAGGCCCTATCTTCCCATCTCACGCGATCCCATTTCATCTTGCTCATAGTTTTCTCGCGCTATCCCAACCCTGCCTGCTTTGAATCAGTGCGTCTCCTGATTTGTTCCGAGTTCTGTGATTTGGATCCTTTGACCGCTCACCCTGTAATACATTCGACACTCGACCTGTTCCAACTTGAACCGAAGATGGTGTTCACCGGATGCTTTCATCTTTCCTAGGCTGAGAGCTGCGGGATCTTCGGATTGGCTCAATTCCATGAGCTTCCTTTCCAGCGAAAGGCGTTCTTTATGGCGTTTGTGAACGACCCACCGAACCGGCTGACGATCGAAAATAATACGTGGAAAATGAACGGACCAGAAATCAAGGATCCTCTTCGCCTCGCCATCCTCGAACGACGTTTGGAGAGCTCTCTTCCGAAATGCTTCGCGTTCCAGCCGATCCCGTTCAGCCGACAGAGTCGCAACCTGGGTTTTGTACTCCTCGGCGCGACGGATCTCGGTGTACGCCAACTCTTCCGCGGCTCTGCGCTCTGCTTCCAGTCGGCGAATTTCGTCGCTACCTAAAGAGAGAGAGCTAAGCCGATTGCTCGTTCCCGCAATCGTCTGCTGGGCCTTGGCCTTGGCTCTTTCGGCCTTGATAAATTGCTCAGTGATTCCGGCAAGCTCTCTGCCCGAGGTCTGTGTTGCCGCTTCGGCAGCCGTGGCAGCTTCTGCCATCGAATTAGCAGTTTCAGCCGCCTTATCTGTATCAGCTCCCTTTAGCGGGCTCGAAGGTGGAACAAACGCGGATGGAGTTGGCAGCTTGTCAGCAGCGGTTGTTATCAGTCCGGCGAAGAGAGAGCGAGACAGCTTGCGATCCGAGAAGTGCCAGGTCACTAGCATCGTCAGACCTGCGAGGAGCCATCCTACGGGGCCTGTCAACAGCGAAAGAGCTGAAGTAGCAGTAGTGTAGAAAGCGAACGGAAGCGTTATTCCCAAGACAGTGGTAGCAACTGCATGGATGATCGTGGTTAGGGCAAGATACGCTCCGAAACCCGCCGCGCTGAGGGCGGCCATACTGGCCAAAGGCCCTCCTGCTGCGAGCAGGGCCTTAGTGACAGCCTCTCCAGAAAGTGAATCAAGACGAAGATCACGTACTACCGCCTCTCTCTGCTCATGTGGAAGCTGCTGAAGCTCTTGGCTGATGGCCCTTTCGAGATCGGCCCGTTCTTCCGGAGACATCTTGGCCACCATTTTGCGAAGATTTGCCAACGATTCTTCCTGATGGCGACGGGCAACTGCTTCCGCCTTTTCAGCGGGTGTGAGCCATTCGGAAATATCATAGAAAGCCGCCGCCTCTTCAATGACCTTCACACTCAGCAAAGTATCTGAGCATTTTGATTCCAATCCGGTTCGCGATACGCACCGGTCTCGAATACCTCTCAGGAGATGTTCCGTTGATCCATTTTTGTGGCGCAAGTACGTCTGTTGGACCTTAACTTTTAGGTCCGTGGCGTCTGCATCGGCAGCGATTGTGGTTTTGCTTCCGAAGAACTTGCCAATCTTATCGACGACGGCCACGCTCTTGTTCAGCCCATCCTTCAGCTTCGGCATTAGAGCATTCGACGTGCTCACGTTTTCGAGCAGCGCCAATTGCATCGCTAAGGATTCTTGTTTCGCACAACTCAACGCAGAGAAGAGATTAGGCATTCAGGGGGACCAGAGACATAATAATTCAGCAATTTCTAAAAGCAAGTGTTTTGCCCATGGTGCGTTATTGCCGGTGTGGGTGAAGGTCTATGCGATCAAGCCTAGAGTCACCGCCGCCACTCCAGCGCCGTGCTGTGGGCCTGACTGCTGTTCCTAAGCAGAGGAGGCGACATGCTCAAAGTGATATTCGCTTGCGTACATAACGCCGGGCGGTCGCAAATGGCTGCCGCGTTCTTCAATCAACTGGCAGATTCACTGAAGGCCCAGGCTATCTCAGCTGGTACGGAGCCAGGCGAGCGCGTCCATCCCGAAGTGCTCTCCGTGATGAAGGAAGTGGGCATCGATCTTACCCATGCGAAGCCACAGAAGCTCACGGATGATCTGGCGAAGGATGCTCACCTCCTCATCACGATGGGGTGTGGTGACAAATGCCCCTACGTTCCGGGCCTACGCCGGGATGATTGGCCGCTTCCCGACCCGAAGGGGCAGCCCATCGAAGAGGTCCGGGCGATCCGTGATGAAGTCAAACGCCGTGTGCAGGAGCTTCTCGTCAACGAAGACTTGAATAAGTCCTGTTAAAGGCGCATCTGGTGATCTAGTGATCACAGTCGCGCCTAATTGTGACCGAGATCCTACAAACTGACCGAAACGCCCATTTGCACCAGCGCCTCAGCCATTCGTCGCTCAAGTGCTGCCTGTCTTTCGGGCACCCACGGCGAATAGTACTTCTCAGTAATCTTTACTGACTTATGGGCCAACATTTTGGATAAGTCCTGCATGCTGGTCCCGCTCAGAAGCTGGGTCACGGCAAAGGTGTCGCGCAATTGGTGCGAGTGGAATTTCATCGGTGTTCCATCGTCCTTCGCGATGGAGAGATAGTCGTTCAGGCGCTCTAATTTGCGTTGCCATCGACCAGTCAGGGACTTGGGTTTTGAGTTTCCGCTCCAGAAAAAATAGTCCGGATGAACATCTGCTCGAGTAGGAAGAGCATTCAAAGCGGCAATGACGTGGTCGGGAATGAGCACGGTCAAGGCCGATCTGCCCTTCTGCGTTGTGAGACTGAAACGGTTTCCCTGAATTCTCGATTTGGCACACATCAGTGCATCGCCAATCCGCAGGCCTGTCCACCGCATCAACTCGATGATCGCTCTCATTTCGGCTCCGAATTGGTCGGAGGGACGACGCGCACGCTTGTCGTATTCGAATGTGGCGGCAATCACCTTTTCATAGCGGCCACTCAATAACGGCCACGTCACGCTTGGGTCAGGCTTGATGGCCTTCAGCTCAGTGGCGGGGTTTGCCGCAAGCCAGTGCATCTTCACGCAGTAGCTAAGAAATCTCTTGACCTTCTCCAGCCTCCTGCCTGCCGTCGTCTTGCCGATACGATCATCAGGATTCTTCGCCTTGGGTGACCACGAGCTCTTCCAGTGGTCGAGGGCATCCGGCGTGATCTGGCTGAGACGGATCAGATGGTTTGAGTGTGCCCAAGCTCCGATATGTTTAGCGGCGGTCCGGTATTTGCTATGCGTATGCTCGTTGCCCGAGTCGCTGTCTGCCTTCACGGACGCAAGCCACCGTTCCAAAGCATGGGTGATCGTGACCTCGCCAAGCTCCCGGGCTTGTTTGAGCTCATCCAACTCACGGAGCTTCTGCTTGACCGGATCCCAACTGTCCCGGATCTCCTAGGCTTGTTGTTCCGCCTTTTCCCAAGAGCGGGTCTTCGCGGAGATAGTCTTGTCCTTCCCGTCTCGGAGCAGGTAGAGGTACTTCGCACACTTACAACGCCTCCACTGCGGCTCCCCCTTCTTGGAGCAATCGGAAGAATGGCGCGTATAAATGGAGACAGTTTGGGTCTTGGGCCGGAGGGAGACAGACTTCAACGGGTGCATGGCAAAAGAGTAGCATCACTCTCTTGCAATCCTCTTGCACTTTTCGGAAAGTGCCACCTAAGTCTTTTATTATGAGTGGTGGCCAGAGACGGGATCGAACCGCCGACGCCGGCCTTTTCAGGGCCGCGCTCTACCACTGAGCTATCTGGCCTTGGCATAAAACGCTTATTATCGGAGATCGCCAAGAACCGCCGTGCGCTATTGCTACATCTGTTGCCCCGAGCTTTTCAGGGAGCCCATCGCCGGTGGAGAACCAGCAACGCAAACGCATTCCAAGTATAGCAATCTCGAGCCATACCGCCAACTCGCCATCTCAAGCTATCCTTTCTCATACTCGAACCGCAAGGAAGCCAATGATCCGTCGTCTCCGAAACCTCATGGCTGCATCATTTTTTTTCTGTTTCGTCACTGCCGCACACGCACAAGTCGCAACTCCACCAACCACATCGGTCGTTGCAAAAGGAACCGCCGTGGCGACGCCGCGCGAACAGCGGGCCATCAAAACCTTCAATACCGCACGACAGAGTCCTCTCCAACTCAACGCCTTCCTCACCCTCATGCCCAAAGGTGCCGACCTCCACATGCACCTCTCCGGAGCGATCTACGCAGAAACCTTCATTAAGGATGGAGCCGCCGATCTCCTCTGCGTCGACCCTACAACACATAGCTTCACCAAGCCGGTCGGTACCACCCGCAGCATCCCGCCGCAGCCCGTCTGTGGCGAAGGAAATGTTCGCGTCGAAGACGCATTTAAAGATCAGAAGCTCTACGATGCTCTCGTCGATTCCTTCTCCATGCGCGCCTTCGTTCCTAGCGCGGGCGTCAGCGGGCACGATCAGTTCTTCGCTACCTTCGACCGCTTCCGCAGTCTCAACAAATCTCACGCGGGAGAATGGCTCGACGAAGTCGCCACCCGTGCTGCCGCACAAAATGAGCAGTACCTGGAGGTTATGGAGACTCCCATCTTCACCGACCTCTCCAAGGTCATCTCGAAAATTGATTGGCCCTCCACCCCTGCAGATCCAGCGCAAAACCGTACCGGCGACGCCACTGGCACCAGCCGTGAGGACCTCAGCCGCCTTCGCGAAACCCTCCTCAATGCAGGCCTCCGCGACGAAGTCGCCGTTGATCGCAAAGAATTAGACGACGCTCTCGACGCTCGTGACACCATCGAGAACTGCGGCCAGCCCAGCGCCCGACCGGGCTGCTCCGTCAAAATCCGCTTCCTCTATCAGGTCCTACGAGCCTTCCCTCCGCAGCATGTCTTCGCGCAGACGCTGTTGGCATTCGAGGTCGCGTCAGTGGACCCTCGTGTCGTCGGGCTCAACTTCGTGCAGCCCGAAGACGCCTACTTGTCTATGTCTGAGTATCACCGCCAGATGCTAATGCTCGACTATCTCCATGGCGTCTACCCCAAAGTTCACATCTCCCTTCACGCAGGCGAGATCGCTCCCGGCTTGGTCCCTCCCGACGGTCTTCGCTTCCACATCCGCGAAGCCGTCGATCTCGGCCATGCCGAACGCATCGGCCACGGTGTCGACGTCATGTACGAGAACGAGCCGCAGGCATTGCTGAAGGAGTTGGCCGACCGCCACATCATGGTTGAGATCAATCTCACCTCGAATGATGTCATCCTCGGCGTCACCGCTCCCTGGCATCCGCTTCCGTCCTATCGCGCTGCCGGCGTTCCCTTCGCCCTCTCCACCGACGACGAGGGCGTCTCCCGCATCGATCTCACCAACGAATACACCCGTGCCGCCATGGAGTTCGACCTCTCCTACCTCGACCTCAAGCAATCTGCCCGCACCAGCCTCGAGCACAACTTCCTTCCCGGACCCAGCCTTTGGCAGCAACCCGATGTCTTCAGCAAAACCGTTGCCGCCTGTGCGGGACAGCCTCTGGGAGGCGCAAATCCCACCCCAAACTGCCTGAGCTTTCTTCAATCCAGCGAAAAGGCCGCTGAACAGTGGGAACTCGAACACCGTTATGATCTCTTCGAGTCCAATCTGCCTTGAACTCCAGCGCACAAAGAAATTCGCGGGAGAGATGCATCATCCGGCCGATAAAACCCCTCTCTTGTGTTCTAAAAAATATGTGACATTAGTGGTTACACAACGACGGGACTTGACTCGCTCGCTTCAGAAACCTGACTCAGGACTGCCGAAAGCCTCTTGTCTCCATGGTCGCTGAAGGACTCACGAGCGACGACCACGCGGTCGCGTCCTCCGCGTTTAGCATCGTACAAAGCGTGATCCGCCATTCGCAGAAGATCGGTGGCGTCTATTGCCGGCGCAGGATACATTGCCAGGCCAATCGATACAGAGACCGGGCGCAGAACCTCTGCTTTAAATTTCATGCGCAGCCGGTTTACGTTATGCCGTATCGTATTCGCCTTCGCCAACGCAAGCTCCTCGGTGATCTCCGGAAGAAGAATGACAAACTCTTCCCCTCCATAGCGACACACAACATCCTCGCTCCGAACACTCTGCTGAAAGCACTCGGCCACTTACGCAACACCACATCGCCCGCCTCATGGCCGAAGGTATCGTTGAACGCCTTGAAGTGGTCGACGTCCAGCATTAACACTGCGAGAGACGTATGCCGCCGAACCGCGCGCTGCACCTCGCGCTCCAGCGCAATCTCCATAAAGTGGCGATTGAAAAGGCTTGTCAGGCCGTCACGAATCGACTGACTCTCCAACTTCGCTCTCAGGTTCAGCCCAGCGATCGCCATCGAAGCCAACTCCACCATCTCCTGCACTAACTGCATGCGGCCGTCGGCAAGATCTGCGATCTCCTTCGAGGGAAACGAGAGATACACAAACCCAAGTGTGTCTCCCTGTGCTGCAAGCGGAATGCAGACGTAGTTCTCCGGCCCGGAGCCAGCAAAATGGCTACAATGAAGCTCCGACTGTCCCGGCCTCCGCCAGCGCAGTCTTCCGGCGCGCAAACCGCAACAGGCGTCCATATCAAACGCGTCAGACAACGCCGAAGGATCGTTCCACGTCGCCGCCACCTCAAGCATGCTTCGTGAATTGTTAATGATCAAGGTAGCGCCGCTGCTTCCTGGCACAAGCTCCCGAAAGTGTCGCACCGCACACCCCTGAGCCTCCTTCGCGGTGACGCACAACTGCAGTTCGTCGCGCGCATTCTTCAGCAAAATCGCTTCGGCCCCGCGTCGCTCAAGCTCTTCAATCGTAGCCTCCAACTGGTCGTTCGCAAGTGAGATTCGTCTTTCGAAAGACCGTCGCCGCACCGCATCTCTCAGTAGAAATGCAAAGAGCACAATCACAACGAACAGCGAAAAACCGAGATAGCCCGCTCCCGAGAGCAGACTTCGGTCCCGGCTGTTCTGCGACTCATCCGACCGTTGCCGCAGCAGCCCTCGTTCCTCCTCCTGCACCGTGTTGATGCTGCGGCGGCAATCCTGGATCTGCCGCTCCGGAACTATTCCTGGCCTTTCGAACCCATCGATCGCCTGGGTCAGGTCGCGTACCTGAGTATCCAAATCCTGCAGGTGCCGCATCTGGGACACGTTGTCGTTCAGCAGGCTTTCAAGATTCAACACTCCAGCGTGCAACGACACCGCAGCCGTCTGCGCAGCTAGCTTCTCTGCTGCGTCTCCCGTCGCTTCGTACAACTGGATCTCGTAGCCCACGCGGTCCAGTCGCTGCGCCTCGGTCTGCAGGCTCGTTAGAACGCTGTGAGAATGATCCAGCCAGTTGCGGGTCGAGATAAGGTGTTGCGTATTTGTATAAACAATGAAGCCGCCTGCGCAGGTAAACACAATGGCGCATACAGCACAAACCACAAGAAGCGGAATCACCCTGCTCGGCTTGAGCGGTGTACTTCGAATCTGATCACCGAACGTTGCGTGCAACGATGGCATCAACAAGCAATTCTCCTAAAACATCCGTCGAATCTTCTCTGTGCACGTCGAGCACCCGCGCTAAACTCATCTCCAGAGCCCATGAAAAAAGTCGTCACCACCATCCTCCAATTCCTTCTCTTCTTGATCCTCTTCGGAGCCTTCTCGCTCTTTCCACCGTTCCACATCGAGCACGTCCTTGGCTCATCCGCATCCGGCACGCGAATCTTTATCGCCGACGGTCTTCTCCTTGCGCTTGCCGTATATCTCTTTATCGTCCTCATCGAATTTTTGATGAAGCGGCTTCGCGCGATGGCGCCCTTGACGACAATCGCCTTTGTTTTCGCGGCCATCGTCGGGTTTCTGATGAAATTCGGCTTTCTCACCCGAACAAGTTTCTAAGAATTCACTAATTTCATGTCAGACGATCTCTTCAAAATCCTTAACGCCGCCCAACAGCATCTGGATGCTGGATCCGCCGACCTCCCTCCATACTCCGCACCCCCGCTGGGAGAATCAGCCTCCGCGATCCTCCATCAGGTCGCCGATCGCCTGCAGGACAACTACCCCTACGCCCACCCGCTCTACGCCGGCCAGATGCTGAAGCCGCCCCACCCCATCGCCCGCGCCGCCTACGCCCTGGCCATGTCGATCAACCCGAACAACCACGCTCTCGACGGTGGGCGCGCCAGCTCCGCCATGGAGATCGAAGCCGTCGCCGCTCTCGCAAAGATGTTTCACTGGCCTCAGCACCTTGGCCACCTGTCAAGCGGGGGCACCTTCGCGAATCTGGAAGCCCTGTGGGTCGCCGGCCAGCTCATGCCAGGTACGGCAATCGCCGCCTCCGACCAGGCGCACTACACTCACAGCCGCATATCCAGCGTTCTCGGCCTGCCCTTCGTCACCGTCCCCTCCGACGACCGCGGTCGCATGGACCTCACCGCCCTCGAGCATCTCCTCGCAACGCAAAACATCGGCACCGTTGTCGTCACGTTAGGCACCACCGCCATCGGCTCAGTCGACCCGCTCGACCAGATCCTTCTGCTCCAGAAAAAATACGACTTCCGCATCCACGTCGATGCGGCCTACGGCGGCTACTTCACCCTCGCCTCCAACCTATCCCCCGAGACCCGCGCAGCCTTCGACGCCATTCCATACGCAGACTCCATCGTCATCGATCCTCACAAGCACGGCCTCCAACCGTACGGCTGCGGCTCCATCCTCTTCCGCGACCCAGCCGTCGGCCGCTTCTACAAACACGACTCCCCCTACACCTACTTCTCTTCGAAAGACCTTCACCTCGGCGAGATCTCCCTCGAGTGCTCCCGCGCCGGCGCATCCGCCGTAGCTCTTTGGGCGACCCAGCAACTCCTCCCCTACACTCCCGGCGGCGTCTTCGCCCAGGGCCTCGAATCCAGCCATGCTGCGGCCCTCGAACTTCACCACCGCCTCACCGAATCCACCCACTTCCTCACCCCGTCCAGCCCGCCGCAGCTCGACATCGTATTCTGGGCAGTCAACGCCCCAACCCCCGAGACTTCCTCAGCTCTGGCGCAGTCGATATTCGACGAAGCCGCCAAAAATGATCTTCACCTTGCTCTCGCCAAACTTCCGGTACGTTTTTTTCCACATAATACCTGGCTAGATACCCCCAAAAACGACTCTGAAAATAAAGTCACCTGTCTCCGGTCAGTTCTGATGAAGCCAGAACATCTCCTTTGGTTAGACCACTTATGGCAGCGTCTCCAGGCCGCCGCAGTCCACGAAGTCGCGTCAATACCCCAATAGCATGAGGGAAAGTAACCAGAGTTCCATCTTTTGGAGGAGAGCCGTTTGGTAGAATCAGTCCTAAATTCGACGCTTCAACGATCTAATCTTCGGATCTCATACAGCGCATCTCCCGCCGATAGAGAGTGATGATGTCGCAACTCGGGCCATCGACGCTAGAAATAGAAAATCGGATGAGATAAGGACCAATCAACGCATGACTCTTCCCTCCGCCGCCACCCCTGCTTCGACACCCGATCTCTCCGCCCGCACTATCGCCTACTTCTCCATGGAGATAGCTCTCTCCCCGGCATTACCCACCTACTCCGGTGGCCTCGGCATGCTCGCCGGCGATACCCTTCGTTCCGCCGCAGACACCGCAGCCCCCATGGTCGCTATCTCGCTCGTCCATCGCCGCGGATACTTCCGCCAGAAGCTCTCCGACGTCGGCCAGCAGACAGAAGCCGACGTTCCCTGGTCCCCTGAGACCACCCTGCCCAGCGCCAACCAGATCATCGCCCTCACCCTGCAGGGCCGTCAGGTCCTGGTTCGCGCCTGGCGCTTCGACGTCATCGGCGTCACCGGCCACATCATTCCCGTCTTCCTCCTCGACACCGACGTCGAAGGCAACGACCCCTGGGACCGCCGCCTCACCGACCACCTCTACGGCGGCGACACCTACTATCGTCTCTGTCAGGAGACCGTTCTCGGCCTCGCCGGCGTCTCGCTACTCGATGCCCTTGCCTGTAAACCGAAGGTCTATCACATGAACGAGGGCCACGCCGCCCTCCTCGCCATCGGCCTCCTCGAAGACCACCTCGCTGGCACCCCCCTCAAGAACGCAACCGAGGCCGACATCGAGTTCGTCCGTCAGCAGTGCGTCTTCACCACCCACACTCCAGTCCCGGCCGGCCACGATCAGTTCGGCGTCGATCAGATGTACCAGGTTCTTGGAAACGACCGCGCCGCCGCCATCGAGCAGTTCGGCTGCCTCCATAACGGCCTGATGAACATGACCTACATCGCCCTCCGCTTCTCGCGCTTCGTCAACGGCGTCGCCATGCAGCACGGCAAGGTCTCCCAGCAGATGTTCCCCGGATACAAGGTGTACTCCATCACCAACGGCGTCCACGCCGCCACCTGGCTCTCGCCTCACTTTCAGGAGCTTCTCGACGACGAGATCCCCCACTGGCGCACCGACAACCAGTACCTCCGCTCGGTCTACGGCATTGACCCGGCCCGCATCGCCGCCGCTCACAATAAGGGCAAATTACGCCTCTTCAGCTCCATCGCAAAACGCACCGGGCATCACTTCAACCCCAACGTCCTCACCCTCGGCTTTGCCCGCCGCGTCGCCACCTACAAGCGCGCCAGCCTACTCCTGCACGATCCCAAGCGGCTCGTTGAGATCGCCGAGAAGATCGGCGGCCTCCAGATCCTCTACGCCGGCAAGGCCCATCCCGCCGACGTTGCCGGTAAAGGTCTCATCCGCGAAGTGTTCGCCTCTGCCGCCAAGCTAAACTCGTCGGCCCTCAAGATCTTCTACATGGAAAACTACGACTGGGAGCTAGGCGCTCTCCTCACCCAGGGCGTCGACGTCTGGGTCAACACTCCGCGCCGCCCCTACGAGGCCTCCGGCACCTCCGGCATGAAGGCCGCCCTCAACGGCGTCCCCTCGCTCTCGATCCTCGACGGTTGGTGGATAGAAGGCTGTGCCGAGAACACCACTGGTTGGGCCATCGAAAACGGCGAAGACGAAGCCGCAGAAGCCACCAGCCTCTACGAGAAGCTGGAAGAGTCCATCGCTCCCATGTACGCCAACCCCCACGCGTGGGCTCGTATGCAGCAGCATTGCATCGCCATCAACGGCAGCTTCTTCAACACCCACCGCATGCTGGCGCAGTACTTCAAAAACTCATACTTCCCCCCTACGCCGCTCTCCCCAACCCAGGCCAGCTATCTCGACCACCGTCGTTCCACGGACACGGTAGTCCCCGAACCAGCTCTCGTCTAACAGAACCCGCAAACAACATCTCAGGCAACGACGATCTTTACCGTCGTTGCCTGTTCTCTTTTCACTCCCACAAATCGAAGGGTGCCCCGTCTTAGCGCAGTCTCATCGCGCTAAGGTAGGAATGTAAAACCTTTCACCCGTGTCGCTGCTGTTGCCGTTGTTGTGGCTGTTGTGCTGTTGTTGTTGCCGCTGTTGTTGTTGCTAGTTTTTTTGTTGTCATTCCGCAGCGAAGCGGAGGAATCTGCTGTTGCGTTTAAAAACTTCCAACCACTAATCCCCAGCCACAACCTCTGCCACCCGCCGCCCAGCCCGTCGTCCCCGCACCGCCCGGGCAAACCTGCCCCTCACTCGATCGAAGAACAGATAAACCACCGGCGTAGTAAACAACGTAAGAGCCTGCGAAACAATCAGCCCACCCACAATCGTGATCCCCAACGGCCGCCGCATCTCGCTGCCTGTCCCTCGTCCCAGCGCCAGCGGCAATCCTCCCAGCAAAGCCGCCATCGTCGTCATCATGATCGGCCGAAACCGCAGCATACACGCCTCGAAGATCGCCTCCTGCGGCGTCTTCCCATGCTGCCGCTCCGCCACCAGCGCAAAGTCGATCATCATAATCGCGTTCTTCTTCACAATTCCGATCAACAGAATGATCCCGATCATCGCGATCACACTCAGATCCACCTTGAACAGCAGCAGCGCCACAATCGCGCCCACGCCGGCCGAAGGCAGCGTCGACAGAATCGTCAACGGATGAATAAAGCTCTCATACAGAATCCCCAGCACGAGATAGACAGCCACCAGCGCCAGCAAAATCAGCCACGGCTCACTCTTCAGCGAATCTTTGAAAGCCTGCGCCGACCCCGCAAAACCCCCATGAATAGCCGAAGGCATCCCGATATCCACTCGCGCCTGCTGAATCGCCTGCGTCGCCTCACTCAGCGAAGCCCCTGGCGCAAGATTGAACGACAACGTAGTAGCCGGCGACTGCGACTGATGATTCACCGCCAGCGGAATCCTCTGCGCCTCAAAGTGCGTCACTGCCGACAGCGGCACCATCGCCCCGGTCGTGCTCTTCACATAGATACTCTTCAACGCATCCGGATCCTCCTGAAACTGCGGCGCAACCTCCATCACCACGTGGTACTGATTCAGCGGCATGTAGGTCGTCGAAACCTGCGTCTGTGCAAACGCATCCGACAGCGTAGAATCGATCGTCAACGGCGACACCCCCAGCCGGCTCGCAGTCGCCCGATCAATCACCAGCTGCCCACGTAGTCCCTGCTGCTGCTGATCCGTCGCGACGTCTTTAATCTGCGGCAGCTGGTCCATCGCAGCTTCCAGCTTAGGACCCCACTCGTCCAACTCTTTGAGATTGTCTCCGGTCAGCGTGTACTGATACTCCGTCGCCGTGTTCCGGCCGCCAATCCGCAGATCCTGAAAAGCCTGCAGATACATAATCACGCCAGGCAGGTTGCTGACCTTCGGTCGCAGTCGGTTGACGATCACCTGCGCCGTGTCTCCCGTCTTCTTGCGCTCGGCATCCGGCTTCAGGGACATAAACATGAAGCCGCCGTTTGAATTTCCGCGCCCACCCGCAAACGCCGTAACATCTTCAACGCCAGGGTCCTGCTGTGCGATCGCCGCCAGCGCCAGCACATTCTTCTTCATCTGCGCGAACGATACATCCTGCTGCCCCTGCACCTGCCCGCCAATACGCCCCGCGTCCTGCTCAGGAAAGAATCCCTTCGGCACCAGGATGTACAGATAAACATTCAGCACAAACGTCAGCACCGTTATGACCAGCACCAGCCTCTGATGCTTTAACACCCAGCGCAGCCCCAGCTCATACTCCGCTGCCAGCCACCCTAGAGCCCGCTCGCCCGAACGGTAGAACCACCCATGCTCCCGCCTGCCGTGCGGCTCCAGATACTTCGCGCTCAACATCGGCGTAGTCGTCAGCGATACTACCAGCGACACCATAATCGCCACCGACAGCGTCACAGCAAACTCGCGAAACAGCCGCCCCACAATCCCACCCATCAGCAGAATCGGAATGAACACCGCAATCAGCGACGTGCTCATCGACACCACCGTAAATCCAATCTCCTTCGACCCCAACATCGCGGCCTGATACGGCGACATCCCCGCTTCAAGATGACGGCTGATATTCTCGATCACCACAATCGCGTCATCGACCACAAACCCCGTCGAGATCGTCAGCGCCATCAGCGACAGATTGTCGAGCGTATACCCCAGCAGGTACATGATGGCAAACGTCCCCAGCAGACTCAATGGCACCGCGACTGTCGGGATTAAAGTCGACCGCACCTCGCGCAGGAACAGAAACACCACCAGCACCACCAGCAGAATCGAGATCACCAGCGTTCGCGTTACATCCTTCACTGAGGCGCGAATCGTAGTAGTCCGGTCGAGCGCCACATGCACCGAAATCGCCGGCGGAATCGACGCCTCCAGCATAGGCAACATCTTCTTCACGTTATCCACGGTCTCAATCACGTTCGCCGTCGAGGTCTTGAACACGATCACAAGAATCGCAGGCTTCCCGTTGAACACTCCGGTAGCATGAACATCCTCAACACTGTTGACGACATTCGCCACATCCTGAATCCGCACCGCACCATGCGCCGTCCCCGGTCCGGCACCCATCCCTGTACTCGCAACCACAGGTGCAGCGACGGCCGCTGTCGTACTGTTTGTCGCGGCTCCATTCGCACCGGCCCCGTTGCCGGTCGAGCCAGTACCTCCACTCACCGCCTGCGGATTACTCGTCAATGCGCTCGCCACCGAAGCAGGCAGACCCGTGCTCGCAGGTGCCGAACTCACCGGTCCCTTATCCGTTGCCACAATCAGCGGAGCATACGCCGCCGCACCAAACAGCTGATCCGTTGCACTGACACTCCACCGCCGCGTGTCATCCTGCAGATATCCCTTCGGCTGATTCACATTCACCGTGCCGATCGCCGCCCGCAGCGCCTCGAGCCCCACGCCATAGTGAGCCAGCTGCATCGGGTTCGCCTCAATCCGAACCGAGGGCTTCGCGCTCCCCCCGCAGAAGGTCTGCCCCACGCCCGGTATCTGAGCGATCTTCTGCGCCAGGATGCTGTCGCAAGCGTCGTACAACTGCGGCACATTCATCGTGTCAGAGGTCAGCGCGATAATCATGATCGGCGAGTCAGCCGGATTTACCTTGTAGTACCCAGGATTACTTGGAAGATTCGCAGGAAGCTGGCTCCGCGCCGCATTGATCGCCGCCTGCACATCCCGGGCCGCCCCATTCACATCACGCGTCAAATCGAACTGAAGCGTAATCCCCACCACGCCGGTAGAAGAATAGGACGTCATCTCGTTGACGCCGGCAATCTTCGAGAACTGTCGCTCCAGCGGCGTCGCCACAGACGAAGCCATCGTCTCCGGATCCGCGCCCGGCAAATTCGCACCCACCGAGATCACCGGAAACTCCACCTGCGGCAGACTGGCCACCGGCAGCAGCGTATAAGCCGTCGCGCCCGCCAGAATCACCGCTATCGACAAAAGAAACGTCGCTACCGGACGCCGAATAAATGGTGCTGAAAAATGCATAATCCCTAATCCTTAACCATCAATCAGCCGACATCGCATGCGCGTGCAACTCCGCATCCTTCGAACGCCCCGACCTGCGCGCAAGCCGGTCGAAGAACAGATAAACCACCGGCGTCGTAAACAGCGTCAACACCTGCGACACAATCAGTCCACCCACAATCGTGATACCCAGCGGCCGCCGCAACTCACTACCCGTGCCTGTACCCAACGCCAGCGGCAGACCGCCCAGCAGCGCCGCCATCGTCGTCATCATAATTGGCCTAAACCGCAGCAGACATGCCTGATAGATCGCCTCCGTCGGCGTCATTCCCTGCTCGCGCTCGGCCTCCAGCGCAAAGTCGATCATCATAATCGCGTTCTTCTTCACAATGCCTATCAGCAAAATAATTCCGATCAGCGCAATCACACTCAAATCCACATGGAACAGCAGCAGCGCCAGAATCGCGCCAACTCCAGCCGAGGGAAGCGTCGAAAGAATCGTAATCGGATGAATATAGCTCTCGTACAAAACGCCCAGTACGATATACACCACGATCAGCGCAGCCAGAATCAACAGCGGCTCATTCGCGATCGAAGACTCAAAGGCCTTCGCCGAACCTTGGAATTCACCCTTCACGCTCGGCGGCATATGCAACTCCGCCTGAGCCTTGTTCACCGCATCCACCGCGTCGCCGATAGACTTGCCCGGCGCCAGATTGAACGAGATCGTCACAGCAGGGAACTGCCCCTGGTGATTGATCACAAGCGCTGTAGGCTTCTCCTCAAAGTGCGTAAACGTCGACAGCGGCACCTGCGTCCCGTTGGAGCTCTTCACATAAATGTTGTCGAGCGCCGCCGGATTCCGCTGATACTTCGGAGCCACCTCCAACACCACGTGATACTGATTCTGCTGCGTAAAGATCGTCGAGACCTGCCGTTGCGCAAACGCGTCATCCAGCGTGTCGTCGATGTTTTGCGGCGTAATCCCCAGCCTCGAAGCCGTATCGCGGTCGATCACAAGCTGGGCCTCGAGCCCGCTCATCTGCTCATCGCTCGCCACATCGCTCAAAATCGGAATCTGTTTCAGCTTTCCGACCATTCTGCTGGTCCACATCGTCAGCTCCTCAACATTCGCATCCTCCAGCGAATACTGATACTGCGTGCGGCTCACGCGGTCTTCCACCGTCAGATCCTGCAGCGGCTGCAGAAAACACTGAATCCCATCCACCGTCGCAACCTTCGGCTCCAGCCGCTCGATCACCTCCAGCGCCGTCGAGCTTCTCTGCTCCCGATCTTTCAAATTAATCTGAATGCGCCCGCTGTTCAAAGTAGAGTTCGTTCCATCGATTCCAATGAACGATGACACGCTCTCAACATCTTTATCCTGCAGAATGATCCTCGCCAGCGCCTGTTGCCGCGAGCTCATCGCATTGAAGCTGATTGTCTGCGGAGCCTCCGTTATCCCCAGTAGCACACCCGTATCCTGAACCGGAAAGAACCCCTTCGGCACTATCAAAAACAGATAAACCGTCAGCGCAAACGTAGCCAGCGTCACCAGCAATGTAGCAGTCTGGTGCCGCAGTACAAACCGCACACCCACCGCATACTTCGCAATCACATACTCAAAGAACTCTTCGCTCTTCTTGTAGAAGGTATTCTGCTCGCTCTCAGGCGTATGCTTCAACAGCTTCGCCGACATCATCGGCGTCAACGTCAGCGACACCAGCGCCGAAACAAGAATTGTAACCGCCAGCGTTACAGCAAACTCGCGGAACAGTCTGCCGACAATATCGCCCATGAACAGCAGCGGAATCAGCACCGCAATCAGACTCACCGTCAGCGAAACGATGGTGAATCCAATCTGCTCCGAGCCCTTTAGCGCAGCCTCCAGCGGAGAATCTCCCTGCTCCAGAAAACGCGAGATGTTCTCGATCATCACGATCGCGTCATCCACCACAAACCCTGTAGAGATCGTCAACGCCATCAGCGACAAGTTATTCAGGCTGTACCCCAGCAGGTACATCACTCCAAACGTCCCCACAATCGACAGCGGCACCGCAACCGAAGGAATAATCGTCGCAGCAATCGACCGCAGAAACAGGAAGATCACCATCACGACCAGTCCAATGGTCAGCACTAGCGAAAACTGCACGTCCTTCACCGAAGCCCGAATCGTATTCGTCCGGTCCGTCAGCACCTGGAGTTGCACCGTCGCCGGCATCGTCGACCGCAGCTGCGGCAGAATCTTCTGCACCTCATCCACCACGCCGATGATGTTCGCCCCCGGCTGCCGCTGGATGTTCACGATCACCGCCGGCTTCAACACTGCCTCGCGCGTCTGCTGTCCGCCTGCGCCAGCTTGCGCCGCAGTCCCCATCCACGCCGCCTGAAACAGATTCTCCGCGCTGTCTACCGCATTCGCCACATCCGACAGTCGCACCGGAGACCCGTTCCGGTAAGCAATAATCACATTGTTGTAAGCCCCACTCGAAGGCAACTGATCGTTCGCGCCGATCGTATACGACTGGCTCGCTCCATTCAGATTTCCCTTCGCCTGGTCCACATTCGTCGTTCCGACCGCAGCCCGAATATCTTCAAGGCTCAGTCCATAGTTCGCCAGCGCCGTCGGGTTCGCCTGAATCCGCACCGCCGGCTTCTGCCCACCATTGATCGACACCAATCCCACGCCCGAAAGCTGCGAGATCTTCTGAGCGATCACCGTATCCGCCAGGTCCTCCACCTTCGAAAGCGGAAGCGTATCGCTCGTCAGCGCCAAGGTCATAATCGGAGCATCAGCGGGATTCACCTTGCTATATACCGGCGGATTCGGCAGGTCCTTCGGCAGATAGCTGAACGCCGCATTGATCGCCGCCTGCACATCCTGCTGTGCGATATCGATCGACTCCGTCAGCGAAAACTGCAGCGTAATCACACTTCCGCCGCCCGAGCTCGACGATGTCATCTGGCTAAGCCCAGGTATCTGCCCAAACTGCCTCTCCAGCGGAGCCGTTACCGACGACGCCATTACCTCCGGACTCGCCCCCGGATAAAACGTCTGTACTTGGATCGTCGGATAGTCCACCTGCGGCAACGCCGACACCGGCAGTTGCTCATACGCGACAAACCCCGCAAGCAAAATGGCCACCATCAAGAGCGAGGTGGCCACAGGCCGAAGAATAAACGGCTTCGAAGGACTCACGAGGGCTGCCCCACGTTGCTCGTCATTCCCAACTCCGCAGTAGTCCCATCTCCAGCCTTCGTCGGAGCAGTCTTCGGAAACACCTTGCTTCCATTCTTCAGCTTCTCCTGCCCATCCACCACAATCTGGTCTCCCGGCCTCACGCCGCCGCTCAGGATCACCTGCGTCCCCTCGGTCAGTTCCACGTTTACCGTCTGCGCCTCGACATAAAATTTCGTCTGGTTCTCTGGCAGCTCAATCGTCGGACCATCCGCATTCTTCTTCGCCAACGGGTCCGGCGGCGGCTGCCCCTGCTTCAGCAGATAAACAAAGTTCCCCTGCGTTCCCGTCTGCAGCGCCGAAGCCGGAATTACCACCGCATTACGCTTCTCCTGCAGGATCAATCGCACATTCACAAACTGATTCGGAAACAAAGCACCGTCTTTATTTTCGAAGACGGCCTTTGCCTTCACCGTTCCGGTCGTCGTGTCAATCTGGTTATCGACCGTCAACAAACTTCCACTCGCCAGATGCGTCGCCGCAGCCCGGTCATACGCCTCCACCACCAGCTTGTCGCCCGCGCGCGTTCGCCTCAACACCTCAGGCAGCTGATCTTCCGGCAGTGTAAAGATCACCGCGATCGGCTGCAGCTGTGTCACTACCAGCAAGCCATTTGTATCTGCCGCATGCACAATATTTCCAGCATCGACCTGCCGAAGCCCAACCACTCCATTGATCGGCGAAAGAATCTTCGTATATCCCAGGTTCACCTTAGCGGCTTCAATCGCCGCGTGGTCCGAAGCGATCGATCCCTCCGCCTGCCCAGCCGTCGAAGCCTGCGCCTGCTGGCTCTCCTTCGAAACCACGCCAGCTGACAACAGCGCCTCATACCGCGCCGCCTCCGCGCGAGCATTCACCGCATTCGCCTGATCTTTCACCAACTGTCCCTGCGCCTGTTCCAACGCCGCCTGGTAAGGCTTCGGATCAATCTCAGCCAGCGTCTGTCCCTGCCGCACGGCCTGCCCTTCGCGCACCGGCACCTGCATCAACTGCCCATCCACACGCGACTTGATCGTCACGGTGTTGTAAGCGGTCACCGTTCCCAACGCCGTCAGGAAGATCGGCATCGTCTTCTGCTGCACCGCAGACACCTGCACCGAAGCCGGCCGGTCCGCCTGCGCCGCCATCATCATCTGCACGCCGTTCTGTTCCTTCGTGTTTCGGCGGATCTTCCACACCGCCGCGCCCACCACCGCGAGAATGACCAAAACCACAATCCACTTCCGCGCCGACGACCCCTTCGGCTCCTCTGGCACCGGCTCGGCACGCCGCAACTCTCTCTGCGACTCGCCCGCCGCTACCCCATCGTGTCGTTCTTTCTCATTTACTTGCGTTGACAGCATGGAGATGGTCTCTGCTCTCTCGGTAAAATTCACTGCACGAACAAATGGATTACTGTGCCAGATATCTAAGAATAAATGATAATGACGTTGGTCGCCCACGCACTTTCTTGCTCAACGGCCAGCCGAACCACTGTGCAACGTGATGCGCTAATTCCAAATATTTTGGTTAGACGTACGAAAGGACGCTTTTGCCTCTCCCGGCCACTGAAATTGACACTGCCGCGCTCCCGGTCCTCTGTGTCGACCTCGACGGCACCCTCGTCAAATCCGACACTCTGCACGACTCCGCGCTCGCCGTCGCCCGCCACCACCCCCTGGCCCTCCTCAAAATCCCCTCCTGGCTCCTCCAGGGCAAAGCCGCCCTCAAACGCCACCTCGCCGCCACCGTCCAGCTCGACGTCGCCCACCTCCCCTACAACCGCGAACTCCTTCAGTATCTGCAACAACAACACGCCACTGGCCGCCCCATCTACCTCGCGACCGCCGCAGACGCCGACACCGCCCACCGCGTCGCCGCCCACCTCGGCCTCTTCACCGGCGTCCTGGCCTCCGACGGCCAGCTCAACCTCGCCGGCAAAAACAAGCTCGCCGCCTTCCGCTCCCGCTTCGGGGACAACTTCACCTACATCGGCAACGCCATGCCCGACCTCACCCTCCTCGAAAGCTGCAAGGAGCCCATGGTCGCGAATCCCACCCCTTCCCTCCGCGCAGCCCTCCGCAAAGCCCGCGTCACCCCCGCCCGCACCTTCGACGAGACCGTCTCCCCCCTCAAAGCCTGGCCCAAAGCCATCCGCCTCCACCAGTGGGCCAAAAACGTCCTCATCTTCCTCCCCCTCCTCCTCGCTCACAACTGGACCCCCGGCATTCTCGCCGGAGCCACCGTCGCATTCCTCAGCTTCGGCCTCTGCGCCTCCGCCACCTACATCGTCAACGACCTCCTCGACCTCGAAGCCGACCGCCAGCACCCGCGCAAACGCCGCCGCCCCTTCGCCTCCGGAGATCTCTCCGCCCTCTCCGGAATCGCCGTCATCGTCCTCTTCCTCACAACCTCCCTCGCCCTGGCCATAATCGTCCCGCTTGTCATCTCAGCCATCTCCCCCGACGCCAGCCTGGTTCGGCCTCACCACTTTCTGCTCTGGCTGGGCATCTATCTGGTCACCACCCTCGCCTACTCGCTGCGTCTCAAACGATCCGTCCTGGTCGACGTCATCGTCCTCTCCGGCCTCTACACCATCCGCATCATCGCCGGCTCAGCCGCCACGGGAATCCCCGTCTCCACCTGGCTCGCCGGCTTCAGCATCTTCTTCTTCCTCTCCCTCGCCTTCGTCAAACGCTTCGCCGAGCTCGAAAATCTCAGCGAGCGCGGCGGCTCCACCGTAGGCGGCCGCGGCTATCACGTCTCCGACATCGAACAGCTCCGAAGCTTCGGCACCGCAAGCGGTTACGCCTCGGTCGTCGTCCTCACCCTCTACATCTCAAACCTCGACGCGGCCCAGCTCTATCACCACACCAACCGCCTCTGGCTCCTCGTCCCCGTCCTTCTCCTCTGGATCAGCCGTCTCTGGTTCATCGCCTCCCGCGGCCAACTCGACGAAGACCCCGTCGTCTACGCCATCACCGACCGCCGCAGCCTCTTCATGGGCCTCCTCGTAGTTCTGGTCGTCCTCTCCGCCCTCTGACCCCATCACACCCGCCTTCCCGAACGCCCTCAAGTTGCCATTTACGAACTACTTATGCGCGACTCAATAGCATGGGCATAGAAGTCAGAAGGGAGGCATGCAAAATGCCCAACGTGCATGGTATCGAGTTCAATTCAAATCAGTCGGAGCTGGTCAAGGACCTGGTTCGTGAACTCGTCAAAGATGGAAGCTGTGCCGTATACGCGCTCAGCAACATGAAGCCCAACGGCGAACTCAGGATGGCAACCACACCGCCTACTCCAAATTCAAGACAAGTCGGCGGAGTCTTCCTCAGAATTCGTCCCGGGATTAACGAGGCAACCATCGTTCGTCCGATGAACGCCAAGGCAGGCGATCCGCTCACCAAGTTGGCCAAGCTAACCCAGGCCGAGACGCTTGAGATGATTCGTATCTGGCGAAAAGAGACCAAATGCGGTCCCACCCTGATAAAGTCAGCGCCAGCCAGCAAACTCGCAAACCCCGCCAGCTCCGGCCGATCTAACCAGGCAGGCGTCTAGTGGAAACACCCAAACGGCCCTGATCGCACAAAGTCCATACTCAGCGTTCAGGGCTGTTCATACTCCCGCTGAAACACTTCCTGCACCCCTCGCTTCGTCAAACAACTCTCCCACTCCACTGACACCGAAGTGCATCATTAACACAGGAGAGTCCAGCATGCGCCCAGACATCGTCCCCGGAGCCATCTTCCCCGACTACGAACTAAGCGACCACACCGCCACCCGGCGCAAGCTCTCCGAACTGCAGGGACCGGACCCCATGGTCCTCGTCCTCGGCCGCGGAGGATTCTGCCCCAAAGATCGCCGCCAGGCAGAACTCCTCGTCCAGCTCCATCGCGAGATGGAAGTTGGCTACAGCCGTCTCGTCACCATCAGCACCGACAATATTGTCGAAACCAAGGAATATCGGTTAGGAGTCGGTGCTCACTGGACCTTCCTCTCCGACGCCGGACGCCGCATCCAGAAAGACCTCGACATCGCCGAATACACCGACACCACCCACAATCCCATGATTCCCCATACCATCGTCCTTGAACCCGGTCTCGTCGTCTTCAAGGTCTACAACGGCTACTGGTTCTGGGGCCGTCCTACTCTTGAAGAACTGCGCCAGGACCTCCGCGAGATCACCAAAAAATGCCGCCCCGACTGGGACATCACCGACGCCGAACACAGAGCGGCCTGGCAGCGCGGCGAAAAGGACCGCTTCTACCCCTACGGAAAAACCTACGCAACCGTTTTCGGCGAGCATGACTAATAAACGGAACAGAATGAGCGAACTTCGGGGATCATGGTAACGACACTATTGGCTAACCCACCCCCAAAAGAATCGTCATCTCGACCGGAGGCGGCGCTTTTGCCGCCGCAGTGGAGAGACCCCGCATTTTGCCGTTGTCGTTGCTGTTGCTTGTCCTTTGGTTGTCATCCCGCAGGGATATGCTTCTGTCTTTGCGGCGCCAACAGGTACGCGAGGGTTCGCAAGCGAGGCTCTCCCAGCCAACAACTAGAAGGACCGTCAGCCCCGCGCGGTATCGCGTCCTCGACGCCCTGAAGTCCCCTAGACACCC
The DNA here is from genome assembly GCF_013410115.1 of Tunturiibacter gelidiferens. Lineage (GTDB taxonomy): Bacteria > Acidobacteriota > Terriglobia > Terriglobales > Acidobacteriaceae > Edaphobacter > Edaphobacter gelidiferens. The sequence continues at coordinate 2,060,057 of NZ_JACCCV010000002.1, read as the reverse complement.
ATGTAATTTATCCTGAACACAACCCATGAACGAAGCCATCCCTCAACTCCACACCTTCGACGAACCCTCCCTCGACGCCGCCTTCGCCACCCTCGCCGAAGAAGTCCGCACCGCCGACACAAATGACGTCGAAGCCTTCCGCCTCCACTGGCTAGGCCGCAAGCAGGGCCGCCTCAAGCTCATCAGCGAAGCCTGGTTAAAATCCGCACCCCCCGAAGCCAAAAAAGCCCTCGGCATCCGCTTCAATGAGCTGAAGGCCCTCGTGGAATATCAACTCTCGCCGGAGAGGCTCGTAAAAGTACCTGTCTCAGAATCGGGGCTTATCGCTGAATATGCGACCCAAGGAACGATCTCTGCCAACCTTCATAAGAAGCAGCATCCTTACCCTCTGGACATCACCCTCCCCGGCTCCCTCCGCACCCCTGGCATCCCCCACCCCCTCCTCAAGACCATGCACGAGATCGTCTCCGTCTTCCATCATCTCGGCTATAGCACCAACCTCGGCCCCCAGGTCGAGTCCGATTTCTACAACTTCGAAGCCCTCAACTTCCCCGAAAACCACCCAGCCCGCGACACCCAGGACACCTTAGTCATAGCGAACCAGCACGGGCGCCCCAGCCGCGACCGGCTCCTCATGCGCACCCACACCAGCCCGGTCCAGATCCGCACCATGATCGCGCAAGCCCCGCCCATCCGCATCGTCATCCCCGGCAAGGTCCACCGCAATGACGCCGCCGACGCCACCCACTCCCCCATCTTCCATCAGATCGAAGGCCTCTGCGTCGACACCAATATAACGTTCTCGGATCTAAAGGGAACGTTAGACCACGCCATGAAGGCCCTCTTCGGCAGCGACGTCAAAACCCGCTTCTTCCCCTCCTTCTTCCCCTTCACCGAACCCAGCGCCGACGTCCAGATCTCCTGCATCTTCTGCGGAGGCAAGGGCTGCCGCAAGTGCAAACACTCAGGCTGGATCGAGCTTCTAGGCTGCGGCATGGTCGACCCCGCCGTCTTCGCCGCCGTCACTGCCGAGCGCCGCAAACTAAACCCCGCAGACGACGCCTACGACCCCGAGAAGATCACCGGCTTCGCCTTCGGCATGGGCGTCGAGCGCATCGCCATGATGCTCCACGGCGTCTCCGACATAGGCCACTTCTACTCCGGCGACATGCGCTTCCTGGAGCAATTCGCCTAACTCCAATCCCGAGCAACGCGAGTGCCGCAAAAAGCCCGCATCACCCAGACAAGGTATAAAAGTCACGAAGTGACCGCCCGCCGAAACTCCCTCGGCGTCTGCCCCTTCAACCCTCTGAACTGCCGATTAAAGTTAGCCAGATTCCCATACCCCACCTCATCCGCAATCACCGCAATCGGCTTCTCGCTATTCAGCAGCAGCGCACAAGCATGGCCCACCCGCAGATGCGCCACATACATCCCCATCGTCATCCGCGTCTGCCGCTTGAACAGCCGATGCAGCGAGCTCCGACTCAGCGCTCCAACCTTCACCAGCTTCTCCACCACCATCTCATCGCGATAGTGCCCATGCAGATGCGAGATCACCTTCCCAATCCGCTCCTCGGTCGCCTCCGCGAAACTCTCACTCTGATTCGCCTCTGAAGCCAGCGGCTCACTCCCAGCATCTTCCGCCAGCAGCAGCAAAACATTCAGCAACCCAGTCAGCCTCGGCCCCGCCCCCTGCCCAACCATCGCGCAGATAATCTCCCGCGCCTTCTCCCTCACCGGTTCAGAAAACGTCAGCGCCCGCGAAGACCGCTCCAGCAGCCGCCGAATCGGCCTCAACTCCACATGCGGATCGATCATCCCTTTCACAAACGCATCGCTGAACCAAAGCACCAGCGCCTGATGCTCCCTCTCCTTACACACATCCTCACTCGAGCACCACGTATGCGGAATCTTCGGTCCAATCAGCACCAGGTCCCCAACGTCATACCGCGAGATGTTGTCCCCAATGAACCTCTGCCCGCGACTATTCAACGTCAACGTCAGCTCATACTCGCTGTTGTAGTGCCACTCAAACGGAATCGCAGGCAGCCGCCGGTCAAACAACACCCACGAAGAATCCTTCGACGTCTTAATGTGCTCCAGAAACGGCTTCATTCCGCCCCTTAAAGTCTCTCTCGAAATTCGTCATCTCGACCGAAGCCATGCGGTCTTATCGCATGGCGCAGCGGAGAGACCCCCGCATTTGCTTTTCTTTCCAGCAGCAAGAATCAGTACATCCACACACAAGCTCTCAAAGTCGACGCAATTATAGCCATCCCACGCAGCCACGTGAGATTCCAGTACCAGTAATTGGCACCCAAGGCCAACAACTCCCCCTCGCACCGCTCTAAAGTTCTCTCGTACGTAACCAGCGCAAAGGACCGGAACCAAAATGAGAACTCAAACCGCAGTGCTCGAACACAACGTCGTCGGCAAGCCCGGCGAAAACAGCCTCAACATCGAAGTCGCCCGCCAGCCCCTCCGCGAGATCAAGAAAAAACTCCCCCTCCGCGTCCTCTCGCAAGCCGACTTCGACCACTGGCAAACCTACGGCTACGTCGTCGTCTGCCAAGCCGTCCCCTCCGCCAACGTCGAGCGCACCCGCAACTTCCTCTGGGAGTTTCAGGAGATGAACCCCAACGACGTCTCCACCTGGAACGCCGCCCAACTCCGCAACCACGCCATGAAGGAGCTCAACAACAGCGGCATGGTCGAGGTCTACAACCACCAGACCCTCTGGGACAACCGTCAGGAGCCCCGCGTCTACGACGCCTTCGTGGACATCTGGGACGACGAGCGCCTCTGGGTCACCATCGACCGCGCCAACCTCAACACCCCCAACCGCAGCGGCCGCGCCTTCGCCGGCTTCATCCACAACGACGTCGACACCACCCTCGACCCACTCCCTGTCAACGTCCAGGGCGTCCTCTCCCTCGTCGACACCGACGCCTCCACCGGCGGCTTCCAGTGCGTCCCCGAGATCTTCCGCAACTTCGAAGCCTGGAAGAAGACCCAACCCGCCGATCGCGACGGCTTCAAACCCGACATCACCGGCTACGAACTAAAACCCGTCCTCATGAAAGCTGGCGACCTCCTCATCTTCAACAGCCTTCTAACCCACGGCATCCGCCCCAACACCTCCGAAGACAAAGCCCGCGTAGCGCAATACATCTCCATGACACCCGCCGACGGAGGCAACGAAGAGATCCGCCAGCGTCGCATCGACTCTTGGCGCGAACGCCGCGCCCCCGAAGGCTTCGCCTTCCCCGGCGACCCCCGCGAGTGGGAGCGCACCAAATACAAAACCGCCGAACTAACCCCACTCGGCCGCAAACTCCTAGGCCTCGACCCCTGGTAACAGACCTCATTCTCCTCAGCAGCCTTTATTTTTCTTCCAAAACAACGTCATCTCGACCGAAGCGACGGACAGTCTCACCGTCCGTCGCGCAGTGGAGAGACCACCGTGTTTGTCGTTGCTCTTGTCGTTGCTTGTGCCTTTGCTGTCGTTCCGCAGAAAAGCGGAGGATCTGCCGTTGCTTGTTACTTTGTTGTCATTCCGCAGCGAAGCGGAGCAATCTGCTGTTGTATTTTGCATTTAAATTTTGGCCGTCATTCCGACCGGAGCGCAGCGTAGTGGAGGAACCCGCTGTTTCACCACCACTTCACCAACATCCCGTAACAATCAGACGCAGCGATAAAATCGTTCATGCCGTCCGCCCCAGACACCATAGACCAAATCTTCGCCGTCGCCCCCGCCATCCGTTACGTAGCTCTCTACCGTCAAGGCCACCTGACCTCCCGCCAACGTTCCGCAATCTCCGGCGCCTCTGCCTCAGAGTCCGACCGCTACGAAGAGCTGTTCGTAAATCCAACTCTTCTCACCCTCGCTAGGCAGCGCGGCAACCTCGACTGCGGCGGCGCAAAGTTTGTCCTCGTCGGCTACGGAAACTTCTACCAGCTAGTCCTCGACCTGCCTGACGGTCACGCATCCATCTGCTTCGAACTCTCCTCAAATCCCTTGAACTACGCCGACGCGATCCGCACGATCTGCAACAAGACGTAACTCTCAACGCAACTGGTCCTCCGCTAAAGCGCGTCTATCGAGTCCACATCCTCCACCTCACCGAAAAGCTCATCGTCAAAAAGAATCACCCATCCGTGTCGCAACTCACTCCGCCCCCAACCCAGCCCGCAAACTAACCAGATTCTGTGGCCGCACCTTGATCACTCCACCCCGCGGACTATCGATATCCGCGATCAGGAAAAACGAGATCGCCACCACCAGCGGAAGCACCATAAACAGCCTCCATTCCATCCCCCGCGCCCCATACCCCACCAGGGCATTGCTGAAGGTGGCGATGGCAAACATCAGACCCCATGCTGCAACAGGAATCCTGTTCCACCACGCCGCCTGCGTATACCCCTGCGAGTTCAGCACGTCATTCATTCCGCCGACTGCCAGCGCAATCACCGGCGAAGGCTGCGCCACCGCTGGCTTCGATGCTGCCGCCCAAAGCTCTCCCTGCACCCGGGCCGTATCCAAATTAATCTGCTGCAACACCTGGGGGCTCCGCGTCCGGTAAAACCCAATCCGCAGATCGGTGTACTGCGTCAACAGCGCCCGCAGCCGCGCTCCATCCGCCGCCGGAAGCAGATCCGCCCTTACATACTCTGTTCCAATCGCATTCGCCTCTGCCTCTTCATACGTTTTGCGCAGATCGTACCGTCCCGTCGCCATCGAAAAGCTGAACCCAATAATCAACCCCAGCAACGTCAGGGTCGCAGCTTGTACAACGCCGAAATCTGTCCGAATCTCCTCCGTCAAATCCGATCGCCGACGGCTCAGTCGCCTTCCCACCCAAGCCGCAAACCACATCAGAAAAAACGCAATCACAGCTACCAGCAATGGATAGTCCAAAGGGTTCCTCACTCGCGTGTCTCCGAAATCTCCAATAACGCTATCTCTCGCAGACTACAACTCTAAGCCCGCTTAAGACCTCCGCTTCGTCGCCGACCCAAAGAACCCAAACAGCAGATGCAGCACCGCGAGCGCCAGCGCACCAAGAAACGCCGCCTTGAACGTCGTCACCGCAAACCCCGGCACAAACTTACTCGAGAACCAGAGAATCACCGCATTCACAACAAGAAAAAATATCCCAAACGTAAGAATGCTCAACGGTAGCGTAATGATCTTCAAAAACAACCCGATCGTCGCGTTGAACAGCCCAATCACCACGACGGCAATCAGCGCAGACACGAAGTTACTCACGTCAAAGCCCTGAACAAAGTGCGCCACCACCAGCAAAGCCACAGCATTCAGAATCCAGTGCAGAAGCAAGCGAAGCATCGTCTATCCTCGTTTAGAAAAATGTTCAACGTTTAGAAAAATGTTCAGCGAAATTTGATATACGGAGTGCGACCAGCATATCCGACGCCACCAACCTCCGCCACAACTTCCGCCCGAGCATCGCCTCAAACACTAATCACTTCACCTCGCCCCATTGCCATGATTCTTGCCTCCCCGGCGCATAGATAACAGGTGTTCTGCGCAAATTTTTGCCGTCCGCCGTATGGTATTCTCCCCTCGTTCCCTCGATTCCAGGCCCCCGCAGTTGTAATTTCGTCACCGTCTCTGTGCCGATCTCTCTTCGCGCACCGCGAGGAAATCTCCGTGGCCATCGCTTCATCAACCGGCCAGCCATCAACGCCCACAGCGCCTGCTGGCGCCGACCCGCAACCTCGGCTGCGTGAGCTCGACTCGCTCCGCGGTTTGGCCTCCCTCGCCGTCGTTCTTCATCACTTTGTTCTCATGTGGCCCGCCTGGCCCTGGCCCACGCACGGACCCCTCTGGCACCGCCTTCATCTCACGCTGCTCTTCTATCCCCTTTACGCAGGACACGAAGCCGTCATGCTCTTCTTCGTCCTCAGCGGCCTGGTCCTTTCCTTCCCCTACCTTCTGGGCCGAGGCCAGCCCTATCCCATCTTCCTCGCTCGCCGCATCCTGCGCATCTACGGACCCTACCTCGCCGCCCTGATTCTCTCCATCGCCGGCGCCGCCATCTGGCACGGCAACCACGCCCGCGGCGCCTGGGCCGCACCCTTCTGGTCCGAGCCAGTCCGTTGGACCCTCGTCCTCCAGCACATCGCCTTCCTCGGCATCTACAACTGGCAGCAGTTCAACTTCGTCATCTGGTCCCTCATCATCGAGATGCGAATCTCCATCATCTTCCCCCTCCTCGCCTACTTCATCCTTCGCCTGCGAACCCGCATCGCTCTCCTGCTCGCCCTCGCTCTATCGCTCACCACGTTCCTCGTAGTCTTGTTCCATCCCGATGCCGATCAAACCACCGGCCTCTTGAGAACCGTTCACTACACCGCCTTCTTCATCTTCGGAATACTCCTCGCCCGGCACCTCAAGACAATCTCTGCCCGCTTCCGCTCTCTGCCCGTAACCATTCGCTTCGGCATCGCCGCCCTCTCCTTCGCCCTCTACAACTTCAGCGTCCCCTTCCTGTGGAACTTCCGCCGCCCCTGGACCATGACGGCAACCGAATGGCTCGTAGCCGCAGGAGCGATCGGATTCATCGTCGTGGGCCTCAACGCCCCGCCAGTCCAGCGCTTCCTTCTCTCGTCCATCCCGCGCTTCCTCGGCAGAGTCTCCTACAGCCTCTATCTCATCCACGTCCCCGTACTGCTCGCCCTCACCTTCTCCCTGCGCAACACCCTCTCCCCCTGGGTGCAGTTTCCCCTCTACCTCGCCGCCACCCTCCTCCTCGCGTGGCTCTTCTGCCTCTGCGTGGAAGAGCCCTTCATCCGCCAGGGCCAGCGCCTCGGCAAGAAGAAACCCGCAACCCTCCATGAGCCTTCCCTCAACCACCAGCCCCGCGTCGCTCTGCACAGTTGACCGCCCCGCCTCTCCATCACAACTTTTGTGCGTTTCAACAAGACTCTCGCCGCGATCACTCAGGCGCGAGTGTCTTCAGGCAGCTTTCTCACTGCGCTCCCGGCGTCACTCCAATCGTCTTCATCCACTCCTCTACCAGATCAGGCCACCCCGTCACCGGAAGCTTGGTTCGCCGCAGCCCATACCCATGCCCACCCTCGGCATACACATGCAGCTCCGCCGGAACACCCGCGCCCTTCAACGCCAGAAAGTAGTCCACCGCATTCTCCACATGCACCGTATCATCCTCTGCCTGCACCAGAAACGTGGGCGGCGTATCTCTGGTCACCGGAATATCCGCACTGAACTTCATCCCATTCTCCGCATCCGCCATCTCCCCCGGATACACCACCACCGCAAAGTCCGGCCTGCAACTCAACTCGTCCGCCGAATCCACCTTCGCGTAGAGCCTCGTCTCATAGTGGGTACTCACTGCCGCCGCCAGATGCCCGCCAGCAGAAAACCCCAGCACACCAATCTTCTTTGGATCAACCTTCCACTCCCCAGCCCGAGCCCGCACCATCCCCACCGCTCTCTGTGCATCCTCAAGCGCCGCAGCCGACTTCGGATAAGGCCCCGTCCCCGGCACCCGATACTTCAGCAGAAAGCACGCAACCCCTCGCGAGTTCAGCCACTCGCAAACCTCGGTCCCCTCCAGATCCATCGCCAGAATGCTGTACCCACCTCCCGGAAACACCACGACCCCAGCACCATTGCCCACCTTCGGCTCATACACCGTCAGCGTAGGCACCGACACATTCCCCAACCGCACCACCGGCCTTCCCGCAATCTTCTCGCTCGCCGCCGTCGAAGTGTCCGCCTCCGGCCCCGTCGCAGTAGCAGCCGCACCCGGAACCCCCTTCGGCCAAAGCTTCACCACCGCATGCTCCGCCCCCGCAGGCCAACTCGAAGACTGCCCCCAAGCCACAGCACATCCAGCAACCATCAAAAAACCCGCCACCACTCGCCGCATCACAAATCTCCCAGGTCACCCAGCAATCATCACCGGATACCTCGCGTCGGGCAAGCCACCCCAGAAGCGAATCATCAGATCGCGCGAGTAAAAGGGATCTCTTTCAACGAGACGAATCTCGTCAATCAAGCTACCAGTCAGGCTTACTTGGGATTCCGTGTCTGTGATACGTCAAGGAGCTTTGAGGGCTCAACATCCTGCCCTGTCTTCATGTCAGCAGCTGTAGGAACCCATACCGCCTGAGGTTTGTCAGAGTCACGAGGCGTCTCAGGCTTCGGCCGCTCTCGCGGATTCTCTGGATCCTCAGGCTTCTCCTTCCGCTTTCTCATTCGCGAATCAAGGCTTCCCGCCAGCACAACCAGCGACCCCACCAGCGCGAACCCCGACTTGAAATCGATCCACGCCATCTCAGTCCGCCGTCCTTATCGCGGCCGCGCTCCCAAGAATCAATACCCCAATCCCGTAGTACCAGCTGTGCATCTGAACCCGGCCGTCGGGAATCATCGCCCTCGTCGTCTCGCTATGGAGCATCGTGCTGATCACCCCAAACTCGAACGAAACCATGACGGTGTACGCGATCACAAAACCAACCGACAATACGTCCCAGATCGTCTTCTTGCGGATCATCACGAATCGTCCCAGACTATCTCCAACCAGTGCCACACAGATCAGGTAAACATCTCCTCGTTCGATCGCTTCTTTAAACCCGGAGGCCGTTTTGTTTAGGTCATCCCCCGTCAGTGCAAAGGCGAGCGGAATCATCGCAAACGCAAAACCAAAGATCCCCCACACCAGCAGTCCCTTCCACGGCAGCGTGCTCAGCGTGAGTGTCCTCATGCCCGTCATTGTGCTCCGAATTGTCGCAAAAAGAATAAGTTTTTTTTGAGTCCACTCCATCCAGAACAATCTCAGTCTGCACAGGTTCGCGCCTTACTTACCTTGCCGAAACCACCCCCTACATCCGCAACATTTAGACTAAAACCGTCCAACATGAAACTCCCGAATCTCGAATATGTGCGGCACGGCCCGCGGTTACAACGTAGACGCGCTTCCTCCTATCAGGAGATGTCTTTCCAGTCCGCAAGAGGCAAGCGATGAGAACTAGGCATTTCCGAGAGCTTCTCGTATGGCAGAAGGCAATGTTTTTGACGAAACAGGTCTACTGCCAAACAGCAACTCTGCCAAAGAGCGAAATCATCGGCCTGCAAAGCCAGATGAGGCGCGCTGCCGTCTCGATTCCCAGTAACATTGCAGAAGGACATGGCAGGCTCAGCGACCATCTACTCCGAGTTTTTCTCGCGCAGGCGCGGGGCTCGCTCTACGAACTTGAAACGCAGATTCAGCTTTGCCACGATCTGGATCTCATTCCGCCAGACGCGGTAAAAGATCTCTTCGAACTTTGCAACGAAGTAGCCAGAATGATCAACGGCCTACTCAAAACCCTAAAGCCCAAGGAAACCAAACAGTCCGCCGGCTAGGTGACTCGCCGCTAACTAGCTGACTTGCTGACTCGCTAACTTATGAACATCATCACGCCATGGCTCCGCACCTACGTCCCCAACATCCCGGTCGATGATCACCAACTCGCCGAAGACCTAACCCTCCGCGGCATCGCCGTAGAAGGCATCCATTCCCTCGGCAGCCCTACCGATGGAAAAGCCAACGGCCACCTCTTCGAGATGGACATCACCACCAACCGCGTCGACGCCATGAACCACTACGGCATAGCCCGCGAAGCCGCCACCATCTACAACCTGCCTCTGGCTCCCCTCAACACAAAGCTCCCCATCGGCACCCTGGTCGACGAGCCCTTCTCCATCCGCATCGCCCCCGAAGCCAAAGGCCTCTGCGGTCGCTTCACCGCGCAGGTCATTCGCAACGTCACCATCGCCCCCAGCTCAGCCCACGTCGCCGACTACTTCACCCTCCTCAACCAGAAACAGATCTCAAACGCCGTCGACGCCTCCAACTTCGTCCTCCTCGGCATGGGCCATCCCACCCACGCCTTCGACCTCGACAAGATCGAAGGCGGCATCGTTGTCCGCCTCGCCCACAAGGGAGAAAAACTAAAACTCCTCGACGGCACCGACCGCACCCTCGAAGCCGACGACCTCGTCATCGCTGATCACAAAAAAGCCCTCTCGCTCGCCGGAGTCATGGGCGGCTGGGACTCCATGATCACCCCCGAGACTAAAAACATCCTCGTCGAAGCCGCCTGGTTCGACCCCGCCACCGTCCGCCGCAGCTCCCGCCGCCACGGCCTCCACACCGACGCCTCCCACCGCTTCGAGCGCGGCGCAGACTTCAACGCAGCCCCCATCGCCAACGCCCTCGTCACCCAGCTCATCCTCCAGAGTGGAGGCGCCCAGAGCGGTGGCCCCGAAGCCCAGGGAAACGGAAAGCTAGAGGGCGAACTCATCGACCTCATCGACCCCGACGTAGCCGCCCGCACCGCCAACCGTCCCCCCATCGAGCTCTCCGTCCAACAAGTCCAACGCCACCTCGGCACCACGATCGACCCCCAGGGCATCACCTCCGAGATCGTCGCCCAGTACCTCACCTCCCTCGGCTGCGAGCTCCTCCTGCAAGGACTAGACCTCTACTCCACCAAACTTCCCAGCTGGCGTCTCGACCTCGAGCGCGAGATAGACCTCATCGAAGAAGTAGCCCGCGTCTACGGCTACAACCGCTTCGCCAACACCCTCCCCGCCCCCGCGGTAGTCATGACGGAACCAACGCAGGCCAAAGAAGCCGCCGTCCGCACCCGCCTCCTCGCCCTCGGCTTCAGCGAATCCATCTCCAGCACCTTCGCCTCGCAGCACGACTCCGACCTCTTCTACCCCACAAAGAATTTGAATCCGCTCAAAAGTCCGGGTGCCCCACATCTCGACTCTGAGATGTGGGCATCGTCCGAAGGACGACCGCTCTCCTCCACTCCCCGCGCAACCGTCCCCCTGGAGAACCCACTCTCCGAAGAGGCCTCTCTCTTGCGCCCCTCCCTCATCCCCGGCATGGTCACCATGCTCGCCCACAACCTCAACCGCGACGTCCGCGAGGTCCGCCTCTTCGAGCAGGGCCAGGTCTTCACCGGCACCATCCCCGCCGACGGCAACTACATCTCCGAAGTCCACGAGTCCCCGCAACTCTCCCTCGGTCTCACGACCAATTCAGCCCGATACTCCAACCTCTACTCCGCCGAGGACGCTCCCTTCTTCGAGCTCAAAGGCGCCATCGAGTCCCTCCTCTCTCTCTTCGACCTGAGCGCAGCAAAGGACACCTTACCCCCACACGTTCCAGCGTCAGAGAGAGAATCGTCATCTCGACCGGAGGCGGCGCTTTTGCCGCCGGAGCGGAGAGACCCCCGCATTTCGTCGATGCAGCCGCTTAGCTTCTCGGCGGCCGCCCCCGCCTGGCTCCAGCCCGGCCGCAGCGCCACAGCGCTCGTAAACAACCACCCCATCGCCCACTTCGGAGAACTGGTTCACACGCAAAAAGAAACCCGCAAGCTACGCCAGCCCCTCTACCTCGCGCAGCTCGACCTCACCGCCCTCTACGAGCTCCCCCTAAAAAAAGTCACCGCCCACGACATCTCCCGCTACCAGGCCGTCGAGCGCGACTTCTCCTTCGTCTTTCCAGACGCCACTCAATGGCAAGCCGTCTCCTCTGCAATCCACGCTCTCGCCATCCCCGAACTCCAAAGCCTAAAGCCCATCGAAGTCTTTCGCGACGCGAAGAGATACCCGGGCGTTTACTCGCTCCTCCTCCGCACCGTCTTCCAGTCCAACGACCGCACTCTCCGCGAAGACGAGCTCACCGACTGGTGGACCCGCATCATCGCCGCCCTCACCGCCCTCGGCGGCACCATCCGCGACGGCGCAGAGAGCCCCGCCAAAACAAGCTGATCGATTCACCCACTGTTCTGCCGGACGAGATCATCTTTCTTCCGACCAACGGGAGGACCCATGCGGCTGCTCTCACCCAGACCGGTATACCCGCCACGAAGTGGCCGCGCTCCGCGCAGGAGGCCCGTCCGGCAGGACAGTCTCTCCCAAAAAAATAAATCTCAAAAGCCTGTCACATTTTTCATCACTCAAAAACACGCGGCGAAACCCCACAATCTCACCAGCAAACCACCACACTCACACCACAACTTCACCACACCAAAACCACCCAAAAGCGCAAAACCCCCCGGGAAAAACAGCCACTCCACCTCAATCACAAATTAATCCGCAAAAAACACGCACCCAAATAGATTCCACCCCGTTTTCCCCAGCAAAATTCCACCCCTCCGCCGTCTATACTGAAAAGAATATGAGCACCTCCACCATTAGCTCCAACATCAGCATCGATGAATTCCAGGCCCTCGAACAAAAAGTCCTCCGCGCCGTCGAAGTCGTCAAACGCGAACGCGAAGCCCGCGCCGCCGCCGAAGCCGAAGTCGCCACCCTCCGCGCTCAGCTAGCCGAGCAGCAAAGCCTCTCCACCATGGTCGAATCCGAGCTCACCACACTCACCAAAGAGCGTGAAGCCGTCCGCCAGCGCGTCGAAAAGATGCTCCAGCAGATGGACGAACTCCTCTAAACCTCACCGCAAGGAGACCCGATGAACCAGACTCTAGAAGCGCAGGCTCGCGAAGCCCCCCAGGCCACTCAACAGCCCGCCGCCGAGCCCACGCAGAGCCAGTCCATCGCCGTCGAAATCTACGATCAGATCTACCATCTCCGCGGCACCGACCCCGCTTACATCGAGCGACTCGCCGCCGTCGTCGACGCCAAGATGCGCGCCGTAGCCTCCCACGGCAATACCGTCGACTCGCTCCGCGTAGCCGTCCTCGCCGCCCTCAACATCGCCGACGAGCTCTGCTGCGCCCGCGACCGCAGCGACAACCTCGCCGGCAGCCTGCAGAACTCCCAGCAGTCCCTTCGCTCCCGCGCCGGCGACCTGTCCCACCTCCTCGACGAACTCCTCGAAGACCGCAAAGTCGGCTGATCGTACCGCGGGTACTCGAGTTCCCTATAAAGCTGGATAGAGCAGGTGATAACCTTAAGGGACCCTTGGAGGCTTTCTGTTAAATTGGGCTGCACGTTATTTCCCTATCCTTCGCACCATCAAGAAACATGGTCTTCTTGAAAGTGGAACGCTGCTGGAAATCGGATCCGGGCCATTTGGTATTGGAACGTTTCGTAAAGTCCCGTTTACCGGGTGTGACCTCGCTTTCGCAGATAAAGAACAGTGGCCAATGACTCAGCTGGCAGCATCAGCTGCTGAATTACCTCTCGGTGATAGATCCTTTGATATTGTGCTCGCCTCGGATGTTTTGGAGCACATACCTCCGCCTGTCCGAATGAAGGTGATCAGCGAAGCACTCCGGGTGGCCGACAAACTCGTGATCTTTGGATTCCCTTGCGGAAAAGAGGCCCACGACTCCGACAGAGCCCTGCGCCAGGAGTACCTGGACAACAATCTCAAAGTTCCGGAGTGGCTCGAGGAGCATATGGAAGCCGATTTCCCCGAACCAAGCCTGTTCGGCAATCTGCACGGATGGAAGGTTGAACAATTCAGCAATGAGAGCCTTGGCTTTCACAAATGGATGATGAAGCGAGAGATGAACCGGCTATTTGTTCGTGTCACAGGGCGAATTTCTAGGTCTTTACCCGGCCTTACTGAAAAATTACTCAGGAATAGGGACGGAAATCCCTCATACCGGCAAATTTTTGTGCTGACCAGGATTTAGCGCATCCCTGAGTCACGCGAAGACATTGACAAACGCAACCCTGGGATCCCGAACCGACCAATCGAATCCATTAGGACAAGTTGACCCCCGCTGATAGCGGGCTTGGCCATCCTCATGATAAATTCCACGCCCTCGTCGAGATGCACCGCTCCCGGCGTGGCCGACTTGCCATTCTCCGGCCCTACCGTTAGCATCCAAGTTAAGAACTCCGGCCTGCAAAGCAGGTACGCGAACAACGCTGGTTGAACCAACATTCATTGAACAGGGGCCTGGCTCGTAGACATGGTTCGGTGTGCAGTCCTCCAGTCAGGAACGCCTAAAGAGCCACGGCAAGGTCCCGCCGTCTTAGGACGGGTTCACCAGCGCTTCGACGTACGGCCCAGTGGGTCGGTCTTCTTTTCTTCAGATCTGTCCAACCAATCCGCATTTAAAATGAAGCCACGATCTGCGGTTGCAAGGCAGTCGTCATTGCCGTTGCTGTTGCCTGTTCTTTTGTTTGTCATCCCGTAGGGATCTGCGGTTGCTGTTGCTTGCTCTTTTAATTCCGTATTCGCACCACCCCTTGAACCAGACCTTCGAATCCGCCTCAGAACGTGCACCCCTACCTTCTCCACTCCGGCCACCTCCTCCTTCCCACCTTTGGAGTTCTCGCCGCCCTTGGCCTTATGGCCGCCCTCACACTCAGTCTCCGCACCGCCGCAATCGTCGGCCTCGACCCCGACAAGCTCTGGAACGCCGGCCTCTTCACTCTTCTCTGCGCCTTTGCTCTCTCCCGCATCCTTCTCATCGCCACCAATCTCCACAACTTCTTCGCCTACCCCATCCTTTTACTCACAGTACCCTCCCTCACCTCCACCGGAATCCTCCTCACGCTTCTCGCCGCGCTGATCTATCTCCGCATCCGCCACCTCCCGCTCCTCGACACCCTCGACGCCTGGAGTCCCTGCGCCTCGCTCGTCTGGGCCTTCCTCGCCCTCGGACACTTCGCCGAAGGCAGCGACGCCGGCCTCCCCACCACCCTCCCCTGGGGCATCCGCATCCCGCCGAGCCACACCCGCCTCCACCCCGTCGCGCTCTACGCCGCCATCGCCGCAGCAACCCTCACGCTGATCCTCCTAAAGCAGCTAAAAAACCGCCGTCAGCCCGGAGACGCTGTCTCTCTGGCCCTCGCCGCCGCAGGCACGCTCCAGTTTCTCCTCACCTTCTTCCGCCAGCCCTACCCGTACACCACCACCTCCCCCTACATCCTCCTCGACCCCATTCAGTGGATCGCTCTCGGTATGATCGTTGTAGCGGCCATCATCCTGCTGCTGCCAAGAAAGCTGGTCTCCCATGCCGTCTAAGAACATGCTCCCCAAGGGCCAGCGTCGCCGCACCGTAAAACCCGAGTACCGCGCCACCCGAGGCGTAGAAGAGACCATCCCTCCCTCAGTCCCCGTCGTCGAGTTCGACGAAGTCGAAGAAGACTCCGACGCAGTCCGCACCTTCACCGCCGACCCTGCCGCAGCCAACCTGCGCCTCGATCTCTACCTCGCCCAGGCCCTCCCCGACATCTCCCGCGCACGCGTCCAGCTCCTCATCGAAGCCGGCCAGGTCCGCGTCGACGGCAACCCCGCCAAGCCCAAACAAAAGCTCCACGGCGGCGAGTCCATCGAGATCGAAGGCTCCCCCCAACCCGCGCCCCTCCACGCCATCCCCGAAGACATCCCCCTCGACATCCTCCACGAAGACAAGTACCTCGCCGTCATCAACAAACCCGCCGGCATGATGGTCCACGCCGGCTCCGGCGCGACCGAAGACGCGCGCAACCGCGGCACCCTCGTCAACGCGCTCCTCTTCCACTTCGCCAAGCTCTCCGACGTCGGCGGCGACCTCCGCCCCGGCATCGTTCATCGCCTCGACAAGCTCACCAGCGGCCTCATCCTCGTCGCCAAAGACGATAGCACCCACCGCAAGCTCGGCGACATGTTCTCCCGCCGCCAGGTCACCAAAACCTACGTAGCTCTCCTCCACGGGCACGTAAAAAAAGACGACACCACCGTCAGCCTACCCATCGCCCGCGACCTCATCCGCCGCACCCGCATGACCACACGCCGCGCCGACGGCCGCACCGCCGTCTCCCACTTCCACGTCCTCGAACGTCTAACCACTGCCTATGGCCCCTTCACCATGGTCGAGGTCCGCATCGAAACCGGCCGCACTCACCAGATCCGCGTCCATGCCCAGTCCCTCGGCCATCCCGTCGTCGGCGACACGCTCTACGGAGCTCCCCACGCCATCCCCGGCCTCGACCCCGCTCTTAATCTCGAGCGCAACTTCCTCCACGCTGCCCATCTCTCGTTCACCCATCCGCAGACCGGCAAACCGATGGATCTCGCATCCCCGCTCCCTGTCGAACTTGAGTCGTTTTTGCAAGCAATTCGCGCGAATTCGTCCACAATTGAGTAGAATCATCCGAGTGACCGCGCCCAACCGAATGAACCAAGTCTCTAGCCTCAAACTCCCCGTTTTTCTGCTCTCTCTCATCCTCGCCGCCACGCCTCTGAACGCTCAAACCGACTCAGGACCCAGCCCGGCGACAAACCCCGCACCATCTGCTCAACCGCCCGCTACTCCGGCTCCCACCGCCTCCCAACAGCCGGCCGCAACGCCGTCGCAAGCTCCTGCCCAGTCCGGCCAGGCCAGCCCGCAGATCGACGAGCCCGTAACCACCCTTCAAGTCCAGGTCAACGAAGTCAACCTCATCTTCACCGTCATCGACAAGCACGGTAAATTCATCACCGGCCTCAAGCGCGAAAACTTCGGCCTCCTCGACGACGGCCGCCCTCCCACCGCCGTCCTCCGCTTCACCCAGCAGACCAATCTCCCCCTGCGCGTCGGCATCATGCTCGACACCTCCAGCTCCATCCGTCAGCGCTTCCAGTTCGAACAGGACTCCGCCATCGAGTTCCTCCTCCAGATCCTCCACCTCAACGACCGCGCCTTCGTCGAGGGCTTCGACATCGAAACTGACGTAGCCCAGGACTTCACCAACAACGTCGATCTCTTGAATCAAGGCATCCGCAAGCTCCGTCCCGGCGGCGGCACCGCCCTCTTCGACGCCCTCTATAAGACCTGCAAAGACCAGATGCTCCCCCTCCAGGAGACGGGTGCCGTCCGCCGCGCCCTCATCCTCGTCTCCGACGGCGACGACAACTACTCCCGCGTCCAGGAGTCCGACGCCATCAAGATGTGTCAGCGTGCCGACACCATCGTCTACACCATCTCCACCAACATCAGCCCCAGCAAAGACAAAGGCGACGACGTCCTCAAAGCCATCTCCGACGCCACCGGCGGCCAGGCCTTCTACCCCGTCAAGCTCGAAGACGTGGCCATCGGCTTCCGCAACATCGAAGAAGAGCTCCGCAGCCAGTACCACCTCGTCTACCGCCCCGCCGACCTCCGCATGGACGGCTCCTTCCGCACCATCTACCTCCAGGCCAACGACCCCCGCTTTAAGGTCCGTGCCCAAAAAGGCTACTTCTCCCCCCGCCCACCCCAATAGGCCAACTTTGCGACGGAGAAAATGGAAAAAAGCAAATGAGAAATCCATACCGTTCTGCTCTGTTCCTCGCACTGATCACGGCCTTGCCCCTCTATCTCCGTGCTCAACAGAACTCCGCCTCGCTCGTCGCTCCTCCGCTGATCCTCACTGGAGCCATTCCTCTGCCGAACGTTTCAGGCCGCATCGACCACTTTGCGATCGATCCTCTGCACAACCGGCTCTTCGTCTCCGCCCTCGGCAACAACACCGAAGAGATCGTCAACCTCAGCGGCCAGGCCGTCACTCATACCATCTCTGGCATCCCCCATCCGCAAGGCGTGGTCTACTCGCCCGAGACCAACAAGCTCTTCGTGGGAAGCGACCAGGGCAAGCTCTACATCTACGATGGCTCGACCTTCGCGCTTCTCGCCACTCTCGACTTCGGCGATGACGTCGACAACCTCCGCTACGACCCCGCCGACAAACGCGTCTACGTCGGCTACGGCGATGAAAAGACCGGTGCCATTGCCATGGTCGATGCAGCCTCTAATCAACGCCTCCCCGAAGAGTTCAAACTCGGCGCGCACCCAGAGTCCTTTCAGCTCGCCTCCTCCAGCCCCGAGATCTATGTCAACCTCCCCGATCTCAAGCAGATCGCCGTCATCAATCGCCGCACCCACGCCATCTCACGCTGGCCGTTGAAGTTCGAGAGCAACTTTCCCATGGCGCTCGACGAATCCGGCCACAGGCTATTCGTCGCCACCCGCACCCCCGCCCGCCTGGTCGTCTTCGATACCGCCACCGGCCGCATGGTCGCCGCCCTACCCGCCGCTCGCGATTCCGACGATCTTTACTTCGACTCCACCCGCAAGCGCATCTATGTCCCCGGCGGAGAAGGCTCCCTCAGCGTCTTCCAGCAGGTCGATCCCGATCACTACAGCCTCCTCGCCAAGCTGCCCACCGCCCTCGGCGCACGCACCGGCGGGTATTTAGGCAAAGGCAGAAAAGGCTTCGCCCGCCTCTACTTAGCCGTTCCCGCCCGCGCCGACCACGGTGCCGAACTCTGGATCTACACCCTGCAGGACGAATAGCGAACCCGCCCCTGGTTCCCGCTTGCGTATCCACGATCGCCGAATAATACTTCTGATCAGGGAAACTCGGGCCTGGAAACGGTGTCTAATCCAGCCAGGGGTTCTTCGCCATGAAACTGCATCCCATCCTCCTAGCCCTCGCCCTCTCTACCGCTGCCATCGCGCAACCACCCGCCGGTCCGCCGCCTCCACCCCTCGACCTGCAGGGTGCACTCATGAACCTCGCGGATCAGCCCGCGACCCACACCTCCTTCAGCTTCGATCGCAGCATGATCCAGATCGCCCAGAATCTTCTCGAGTCCAACGGCCTCGACGCCAACCGCGCCCCCGCCGCGCTCACCGGCATCTCGGTCGACAACTACCGCTACCCCCGCCCGGCCTTCTACACCCCTGAGGCCATGGACGCCATTATCGCCTCCTACAACGCCGCCGGTTGGAAGCATCTCGTCAACGCCAACCAGAACTCCGCCAACACCGCTCAGCCCCGCAACACTGTCACCGATCTCTGGCTCCACTTCGCCGGCCCCGACATCACCGGCGTCACCGTACTCAACCGCTCTGCTCGCGACATGAGCGTCATCCAGATCGCCTGCGAACTCCGCCCCCTCGACCTCGTCCACCTCAGCGGACACTTTGGCATCCCCAAGGTCGACCCCGGCGCCGTCATGGTCCCCGCCCCTCCGGGCCGCTAAGTCACTCGTGACGTGTATACCGGCTTCGCCCCTGGCCTTCCGATGGTCGGCACAAGATCCTCCTCGCGACCAACGGGAGCGCCAACCGAAGGGGTACACCCGCCACGAAGTGGCCGCCGCCCGCGCAGGGCGCACTTGCCGCATAGGTTATCTTGGTCTAGCTGACTGCCTATGCCCACCCGCCCCCACCTGGCCGTACTCCTTGATGACTTCCGTCGCTTCGGCCACCAGACAGCCATCGTCCAGTACACCGGCAACCGCCGCAAAGCCACCAGCTACCAGGAAATCGCCACCTTGGCCGAACGCTTCGCCGCACTTCTGGCCGCGCGCAACCTCCAGGTCGGCGACCGCCTCATCCTCTGGGCGCAGAACAGCGCCGAATGGGTCGCCGCCTTCTACGGCTGCATCCTTCGCGGCGTCATCGCCGTGCCCCTCGACGCCTACGGCACCCCCGACTTCGCCGCCAGAGTAGCCTCCGACGTCCGCCCCTCCCTCATCGTCGGCGACGCCACCCTCCTCCAAACCCTCCCCAACGACTGGCCACGTCTCTCCTTCGAAGACTGGCCCACCACCCTCCCCCCCACAGTAACGGCAGATCAAGCCATCCCCACCCTCTCCCACGACACACCCCTCCAGATCCTCTTCACCTCCGGCACCACCGGCGAGCCCAAAGGCATCGTCCACACCCACGGCAACATCCTCGCCAGTTTCGAGCCCATCCGCAACGCCGCCCAACCCTACATGCGCTACGAGCGCATCGTCCACCCTCTCCGCTTCCTCCACACCCTCCCCCTCAGCCACGTCTTCGGCCAGATGATGGGCCTCTGGGTCCCCTCCATCTTCGCCGCCGAGGTCCACTTCGAATCCCGCCTCACCGCCCCGCGCCTCATCGAAACCATCCGCCGCGAACGCATCTCCGTCCTCGCCGGAGTTCCCCGCGTCCTGGCCCTCCTCAAGACCCACCTCGAAACCGAACACCCAAACCTCACCGCACGCCTCGCAGCCGCCCAAGGCATCTCCGCACAAAAGCGCTGGTGGCGCTTCCGCGACATCCACTCCCTCTTCGGCTTCAAGTTCTGGGCCTTCGTCACCGGCGGAGGCGCCCTCCCCGCACCCATCGAGCAGTTCTGGAACGCCCTCGGCTTCGTCCTCGTCCAGGGCTATGGCATGACCGAAACCTCCGCCCTCATCACCCTCAACCATCCCTTCAAGGTAGCCCGCGGCACCATGGGCAAGCCCCTCCCCGGCCGCGACGTCAAGATCCAACCCGACGGCGAGGTCCTCGTCCGCGGCCCCATGATCTCCCCCGCCACCTGGTCCGCAGGCGCCCTCCAGCAACGCACCGACGAGTGGCTCGCCACCGGCGACCTCGCCGAAGCCCAGCCTACCGGCGAACTCCGCTTCCTCGGCCGCAAAAGCGAAACCATCGTCACCGCCACCGGCGTCAACCTCCACCCCGAAGACCTCGAAGCCGCCTTCGAGTCCGAGTCCGAAGTAGCCGCCTGCGCCGTAGTCCCCATCGAAGCCCCCACCGGCCCCGAACCCTGCGCCGTCCTCGCCCTGCGCACTACCCCCGACCACGCCCCCGCCATCCTCCAACGCGCCAACACCCGCCTCGCCGAGTTCCAGCGCATCCGCCGCTGGGCCATCTGGCCCGAACCCGACGTTCCCCGCACCTCCACCGGCAAAATCAAACGCGCCGCCGTCGCCACCTGGCTGACCAGCAGGGAAGCCAACAACGGAAGCGCAGCCACATCGCCATCCGCACTCCCATCCACCGACTGGCTCCTCACCCTCATCACCCAGATCACCGGCGAAGGCCTCCCCGCCGAGCTACCCCAAAATCCCGAAGCCCAAAGTCCCGAAGCCAAAGATCAAGACCTCCGCCTCGCCGAAGACCTTCGCCTCGACAGCCTCGGCCGCGTCCAACTCCAGGACGCCCTCGAGCAACGTCTCGGCACCCCGCTCCCGCAAGACCAATTCGACCACGCCGAGACGCTAAACCAACTACGCCAGCTCCTCATTCACTCCGGCAACGAGTCACTCGAGCCAATCCAGCCACTGCCGTCGAACGACACACCATCCACCGAAATCTCCACCGCAACCACGCCTCCCCGGAGATCCGAAGCCACTCCACCACCCGAACCCAGAACCTCTCCAGCCGCCACGCACTACCTCTATCCACACTGGCCCTGGTCGCTCCCTATCCGCTGGATTCGCTCCGCATTCGTAGAGTTCGTAGCCCAACCCTTGGTCTGGTTTCTAGCCGCACCCCTCGTCCCTCCAACTACCCCGCATCCAGCAAAAGCTCCGCAATCACCCGCTCCGCAACCAGCAGAACCACTCCTGATCATCGCCAACCACGTCACCGCCTACGACCTGCCGCTCCTCCTCTACGCCCTCCCACGCCCCATCCGCCTCCGCACCGCCGTAGCCATGTCCGGCGAGATGCTCGAAGACTTCCGCCACGCCCGCAACCAGCATCCCCGCTGGCTCAACCCACTCGGCCCGCCCACCTGGCTCCTCCTCACAGCCCTCTTCAACGTCTTCCCCCTCCCGCGCCTGCGCGACTTCCAGCGCAGCTTCGCCCACGCCGGCAACGCCCTCGACCACGGCTTCCACGTCGTCGTCTTCCCCGAAGGAACCCGCTCCCCCGACGGCACGCTCGCCCCCTTCCGCCCCGGAATCGGTCTGCTCGTAAAACAATCCTCCGCAGCGGTTCTGCCCATGGCGATCCAAGGCTTAGGCGAACTCAAAACCCGCAAACGCCGCTGGTTTCGCTCCGGCGCCCTCCAGGTGCGCACCGGCCAACCCATTCGCTTCGCCCCAGACGACTCCGAAGCCGCCATCACTGCCCGTCTCCACGCCGAAGTCGAAACGCTCCTCGCGAAAAATCAACCATAAGATCGTCGCTCCGCCACAGAGGACCGGTGCTTTTGCTGTTGTCTGTTCTTTTGTTTGTCATCCCCGAAGGGGATCTGCGGTTGTGGAAGGCCGTGAATGGAAGACCATGACTATCCCACAATGCGGAGATCGTCGCATAATGTCTTCGCGCATTTTGAGACCGCGTGCAGGAGTTGCAAATGGATCAAACAGACTTCGAACGGTACGTCCTGAACCTCCTCTTTGTCGCTCTCAAGCCGTTCGTCGCAGACGAGTCCGGCTGGGAATATAAACCCGTAGTGTCGCTCCTGAGTGGCTACTCGCTCTCCCGGTTCTATGACATGACAGAAGCCTTATTCTCCAGGCTCATCACCGTCAACAGCCATAGTCAATCGGGAGCCGACAGAGCGCAGCAACAGGTCTCGCTCATCCTCACCAGCAACAGAGAGCTCCAGACGCCACGCTCACTCGCCGAAGGTCTCTCCGGCGTCATCCTCGCCAATGCCCCGCGTCAGCAACAACAGCAACAACAGCAACAGCAGCAACAACAACAACAGCAACAACAGCAGCAACAGCAACAGCAGCAACAACAGCAGCAGCAGGAACAACAACAGCAGTACGACTACTTCACCTTCACCGGACTTCTCCCCACCGACCAGCGCGATGCAGTCTTCCTGCCCCGCCCCGAAAGCCTTCTCCCTCGCGTGGTTGTCACCGCGCTACCACCCTCGTCCCCCGTCGTCGCTCCACCACCCTCGCGCATAACCGCCCCAACACGCTCGACGGGAGGCGCCACTTCACCACCCTCGCGCGGAGGTGCCGCTCCACCTCCGCCCGCCCCAGTCAAACTCCCCCACAACTGCACCGCCGTGCAGATCTTTTACGCGACCGACCGTGAACGCAAAGACGACAAAAAGCTAGGCTACACCTTCACCGCAAAACGTTCCTCCGACGAAGCCCTCCGCTACGGCGAGTGCACCGTAAGCATCCCAGCCACCCACAAGCTCGGGGAACTCGAGTCTCCCTCCTTCCTGCGTTTTGAATTCCGCCCCAACCCCGAAAAACATATCGTCCTGCAGGTGGTCACCACTCTCGAGGAAGATGCGTTCTTCGAAAGCGTCAAGAAACGAGTCGACAGTTCGCCGGCCAAGGACGCCTTCATCTTCGTCCACGGCTACAACGTCGACTTCGACACCGCAGCTCGCCGTGCCGGTCAGTTCGCCTTCGATCTCGGCTTCATCGGAGCTCCCATCCTCTACAGCTGGCCCTCCAACGGCACCTTCGAGGACTACGCCAGCGACGCCGCAAACGTTGGCTGGACCGCAAGCCATCTCGAGCGGCTCCTGCGTCTTCTCGAAGCTCGCAGCGGCGCAAACAAGATTCACCTCATCGCCCACAGCATGGGCAATCGCGCGGTATGCGACGCCCTCAAGTCCCTAAGCTACGACCGCCCCGCGCAAGCCCATCCCCTCCTGCACCACCTCGTGCTGGCCGCGCCCGACATCGATGCCGAGACCTTCCGTCAACTCGCCTCGGCCCTGCGCCTGGTCTCCGATCACATCACTCTCTACGCCTCCTCCAAAGACAAAGCACTCGCGGCCTCGGCGAAGCTCCACAAATACCCAAGAGCGGGAGGCATCCCGGTACTCGTCCTCCCGGATGTCGAGAGCATCGATGCTTCCGCCGTCGCAAGTGACTTCCTCGCGCACTCCTACTTTGCAGGAACCTACCCGCTTCTCTCCGACATCTACGAGCTCCTCTCCGACGACAAGCCCGCATCGAAGCGATTCGCTCTCCGCTCCGCAACCGGCACCGACGGCGTCTATTACATGTTCAAGCCATAACGAAGCTCCCGCTAATCTCACTCACGTACCAGGCACTCCATATTTCCTCTCACACTGAGAGTTTTGCTAGTAGAAGACGCGACGCGGCACTTCTACGCTAAGTCCGATGACCTCTCGCGTTCCTTCAAGATAGCGTTCGCGCGGGTAAACGTCGGGGGATAGCAAATGGCCGCTAGGTACAAACTCTTTAGCCGCAATGGAAAAACAACGAGTGTAACCTCAACCCGCCCGCTCCGAATCGGCATCTCGGCTGCATCCTGGAGTTGTCTTGTCATGCTCGGGATTCTTTCGTCCGCAGCGGGAGCGCAGGAATCCCTTCCGTTCCCGCCCACGCCCTCCGCCTCGACCGCTGGGCTGACGATGAAGGACTCTGTCTACAAGAAACGAGTCGATCCGAAGCACCTTCCCTCTGACGCGCCGAACATCCTTATCATCCTGATGGACGACGTCGGTCCGGGCCAGGCCTCAACCTACGGTGGCGAAATCAACACACCGACACTCGACCGTGTAGCCAAGGCGGGGATCTCGTACAACCGCTTTCACTCCACCGCGATGTGTTCGCCGACACGCGGGGCGTTGCTCAGTGGTCGCAATCACACTCGCATTAGTAACGGCCAGATCGCCGAACTGGCCAACGACTTCGACGGCTTCAGCGGAACGATCCCAAAGTCGGCTGCAACCGTAGCAGAGGTACTTAAGGACTACGGTTACAACACCGGTGCCTGGGGCAAGTGGCATAACACGCCCGCTGAGCAGACGACCTCAAAGGGACCCTTCGACTATTGGCCGACCGGCTATGGGTTCGAGTATTTTTATGGTTTTCTCGCAGGTGAGGCTTCCCAATATGAGCCCCGTCTGGTGCGCAACACTACCGTCCTCGACCCACACGAGTATGAGCATCCCGGTTATCACCTCTCCGAGGACATCGCCACCGACGCCATCAAGTGGCTGCGCGAACAGCAGGCTTTCACGCCGGACAAGCCATTCCTCATGTACTGGGCGCCGGGCGCGGCGCATGGTCCGCACCAGGTTCCCCAGGAGTGGGCCGACAAGTACAAAGGCAAGTTTGACGACGGCTGGGATAAATATCGCGAGCGGACCTTCAAGCGCGCCAAAGAGATGGGCTGGATCCCGCAGAACGCTCAACTCACCCCACGCCCCCCGACAATGGCCTCATGGGATTCCATTCCGGAGAGCGAAAAACCCTTCCAACGCCGCCTGATGGAAGTCTTCGCCGGGTTTGCGGAACACGCCGACTACAACGCCGGACGCGTCATCGACGAGATCGAGCAGGAAGGAAAGCTCAACAACACGCTCATCTTCTACATCTGGGGTGACAACGGCGCCTCGGCCGAAGGTCAGAACGGTACCATCTCTGAACTGCTCGCACAGAACGGCATCCCGACCACGATTCAGCAGCACATCAAGACAGTCGATGAACTTGGCGGGCTTAATGTAATCGGCTCCGCAAAGACCGACAACATGTATAACGCGGGCTGGGCCTGGGCGGGTGGGACACCTTACAAGTCCACCAAACTTGTCGCTGCACACTTCGGCGGCACACGCCAGCCGATGGCTGTCTCCTGGCCGGCAAAGATCAAACACGACGGCACCCCTCGTTCGCAGTTCCATCACGTCACCGACATCGTGCCGACGATCTATGAGGCAGTCGGCATCACGCCGCCACGCGTAGTCAACGGTATCGATCAGATGTCCATCGACGGCACCAGTATGGTCTACACCTTTGGCGACGCAACAGCGAAAGGCCGCAAGACTACCCAGTTCTTCGACATCATGGGTAGCCGTGGCATCTACCAGAATGGCTGGTTCGCCGATACCTTCGGCCCCCGAACTCCGTGGATGCCGGGACTACCCAAGGGCATCGGGGAGTGGAACCCGGAGAATGATGTATGGGAACTCTACAATCTGGATGAAGACTGGTCTCAAGCCAACGATCTTGCAGCGAAGATGCCGGAGAGGGTCGCTTACATGAAGAACCTCTTTCTGGTCGAGTCCACCAAGAACCAGAACCTGCCCATCGGCGGAGGTCTGTGGACGCCAGTGTTCCATCCGGAAGATGGGCCCTCCACGCCGTATACGGAGTGGAACTTCAGCGGTCCCATCACGGGGATGCCGGAGTTCGCGGCGCCGAAGATCGGAAAGTTCGATAACACTATCAGCATGGAAGTAGAAGTTCCCGAGAATGCTAACGGCGTTCTCTACGCCCTCGGCGGCTTCTCCGGCGGCCTCTCTCTATATGTGAAGGATGGTGTGATTCATTATGAATACAACCTCTTTGAGATCGGCCGGACGAAAATCGCAGCGACAAACAAGCTACCGACCGGCAAGGCGAAGATCGAAGTGGAATCGAAGCTCGCTTCGCCCAAACGTGGTGGTCCGTTGGATATCACGCTTAAGGTCAACGGTCAGGTTGTAGCTCAAGGCCGAGTACCAATTACCGCGGCGATGGCCTTCACCGCGAACGATTGCCTCGATATCGGCAGCGATCTCGGCTCGCCCGTATCGCTCGACTACTTCGACCAGGCACCGTTTGCATTCAATGGAAAGATCGTCACAACGAAAATCTCCTATTCGAAGAAAGAAGAGAAAAAAGACCAAAACTCCCTCTCCGCCTCCCCAGACGAAGGTCAGTAGAGAGCGACACTATGATGCATGCGTGCTTATCCGGGCAGACCGGCCGGATAAGCGGCCGACGCGCAGCCAGCCGCCGAATGATTCCGGCTTCCTTCGCCGCGAGAAATCTTGTCAAGCCCCAGTGTCCCCAAAACCCGCGCCAATCCAGCAGATTCGCGTGGCGTATTAGTTATGGTCAAACCGCTATACTGGAAACAGATCATAAAAGCCCCGGCCAACTCCGGGGCTTCACCTGTTAAAAGGAGAGACACAAACCCATAACCCCTTTGCTTAGAGGAATTTAAACGTAACCCTTTTGGAATGAATATTTTGCGAAAGGGCGATTTATATAAGCCATGTGGAATGAGTATTTTAGCTGGAAATACCCCCCAGGGGGGCTCCCCCGAATCAGTACCCGTACTGCTCCACCTGTCGCAGCAGCTCGAGCTTTCGCTCCGGCGGCAGAAAGCTCGCCTCCACCGCATTGGCCGCCAGCTCCCGCATCTGCTCTAACGAAAACTCAAACCGGTTCTGCACCAGAACGTACTCCTCCAGCAGATTGCTCCCGAACATCGGAGGATCGTCCGAGTTGATCGTCACCATCAGCCCCGACTCGAAGTAGTGCTTCACCGGATGCTCGTCGAAGCTCTTGCAACAGCCCGTCCGAATATTGCTGGTCACGTTCAGCTCCAGCGGAATCTGTCTCTCCGCCAGCACCTCCAGCAGCTCGGCATCATGCTGTGCCGACAGAGCATGACCCACCCGCTCCGCGCCGATGTTAATCGCCGCCCAGATGCTCTCCGGCCCTATCGTCTCGCCCGCATGAGCAGTCAGCCGCAGTCCGGCCGCCTTCGCCTCCGCGTACGACTCCTTGAAGAGATCCGCGCTGCCCCGCTCCTCATCCCCGCCGATCCCGATCCCAACGATGCGCGGATAAAGCTTCCGCAACTCCGCCGCCTTCCGAAACACCTTCACCGCCTCCTCCGCCCCAAAGTGCCGCACCGCATCGATCAACCAGTAGATGGTCGTGCCAAAATCCTTCTCGCCCCGCACCCGCCCACGCTCGATCGCCTCGACGTAAGGCTCCACCTCGGCGTTCTTCCAGAAATAGATAATCCCGAAAGAGACGTACACCTCGGCGTGCACCACCCCCTGTGCCGCCAGGTCCCGAACCATGTTGTAAGTAATCAATTCATAGTCATCCGGCCCCACCAGACGAGCCGAAACCGCTTTGAACGAATCCATGAATCCAAGAAAATTCTCGTAGACATAAAGCTTCTTCGCCACCTCTGCGGTCAGCGGCTCCGCATCATGCCGCTTGCTCAACTCCAGCAGCGTATCGAGCTGAATCGTTCCTTCGAGATGCAGATGCAGCTCGACCTTCGGCAGCTTTCGCAGCCACTCAACTACATCGATCTCAGCGTCTTGTTTCGTCTGTTTGCGCGCCATCTATCTATCCTAGACTTGTTACAAGCCTCGTTGCGCAGGCGTGCCTAAACTTTGGGTGCGTAGAACTCACTCCGCTTGCGGCTATAGAAGAAGTAGATCAGCAAGCCAAGTCCAAGCCACACGAAGAATCGTATCCAGGTAATAATCGGCAATCCCATCATCAGCAGCACACAGAAGGTCACCGACAGCATCGGAATCACCGGCCCAAACGGAACCCGGAACCTCCGGCGTCGCTCCGGTTCGCGATACCGCAGAATGATCACCCCAATCGAAACCAGGGCGAACGCAAACAGCGTCCCGATATTCGACAGATCCGTCAATGTCCCGATGTCAAACAACCCGGCAGGAATTCCCACCACGATTCCAGCCACCCAGGTCGCAACCGCAGGAGTCCGGAACTTGGGATGAACCTTCCCGAAGAACGCAGGCAGCAACCGATCCCGCGACATGGCGAACCAGACGCGCGACTGACCCAACTGAAACACCAGGATCGACGAGATCATCCCCATCATCGCGCCCAGCAGAACCGCCAGCCTCACCCAGTGCAGACTGTGTCCTCCCGGCTGCATCGACAGCTTCTTCAGCGCATTCACCACCGGAGCCGCATCGTCAACCATGCTCTGCCAAGGCACCAGTCCAGTAAGGATCGTCGCCACACCGATGTACAGGATCGTGCACACGACCAGCGTGGCGATAATCCCGATCGGAACGTCCTTCTGAGGATTCCTGCACTCTTCCGCAGCGGTCGACACCGAATCAAACCCAATATAGGTGAAGAAGATGATCGAGCCACCGGTCAACACACCTGACCAGCCGTTCGGCGAGTAAGGGTGATAGAGTGCAGGCTTGATGAAGTGTGCTCCAGCGAAGATGAACAGCAGAATCGCGGCGAGCTTCAACAGCACCATGATGTTGTTGGTCCGCGCTGACTCCCGAATCCCGCGCACCAACACCACAGTGAGCAACATAACTACCAGAAACGCCGGCCAATCGAAGCCGAAGTGCCATCCTGGGAGATAGAGATCATGTCCCTGCAGGTCCTGCAATCCACCAGGGAGAAACACGGGCGAGATCCAGCGCAGCGCGGGATGGAATCCGAACCAGTCGAGCAGATCCACCATATGGGCTGCGAAGCCCACCGAAACAGCCATGTTGCTGCCTGCATACTCCAGGATCAGGTCCCACCCAATGATCCAGGCGACCAGCTCGCCCAACGTCGCATAGGTATAGGTGTAGGCTGACCCCGCAATCGGAATCATCGAAGCCAGCTCCGCGTAGCAAACCCCCGTCAGACCGCAGACAATCGCAACAAGCACCAGGGAAATGGCAAGTGCCGGACCCGCTCCTGGCCGACCCGCCAGCGCCGAGTGATGAATCATATAGTCCAACACGGGTGCACGCAGGATCGAAGTTGTGTCAAACTTCTCGCCTGCGATTGCGGTACCGACAACCGTAAAGATGCCGGAGCCAATCACGGCTCCAATACCCAACGCGGTTAACGAAAGTGGGCCCAGCGTCTTCTTCAACGCGTGCTCAGGCCGCTCCGACTCAGAGATCAGCTTGTCGATCGACTTGGTTGCAAAGATTTGCCTGGCCAGCGCGCTCGCTCCTGCTTACGGATGAATTGGTGCGGGGCGTTTCCGACTACACAATGCGATTTCAGAAGACTTCAATCAGGAGGGAGCCGCAAGGCAAGATCGTCCGCACGGCTCCAACAGGAGATCAGCTATCGCTTGCTTTGACCGCGAGCCGCCTTCTTAACCTTTTGCTTGTTCTCGCCACGGGCGCCAGTGCGGGGGCCCTTTGCTGGTGCTGCTTTGCGTGCTGCGCGCTTTACCTTCTTGCGCTCCTGTGTGTCAGTGATGCTTTTGGTATTTGCCATGTATCTTTGCCAATCTTTCTATAGCTGCGATTTTTCAAAACTCTAAAGGCGCTCCAGCTGAGCGAACTTCTCTACCAGCTTCTTTACTCCGTGCTGTTGAAATTGTACTGTAATCTTCGCATCATCCCCATCGCCCTCGCGACGAAAGACAGTTCCTTCGCCATACTTAGGATGCCGAACCCGTGAACCCTGCCTCAGGCCAGTCTTACCGGTCTGCTCCTGAACCCCTAGCTTCGGGCGCGATATCTTTTGTCCGCGCGCGGCGAAGAAGCTGGCGATGTTATCTATTGACTGTCCCGGCAATGCAGTCTTAGCGGAGTGTCCGGCCCGATTGTTCACCCCAGGAAGCCCCGAAGCGCGAGCCGAAATCCGCTCACCACTTTGATCTTCGTCTTCATAGCTATAGTGCTGCTCCCCCTGTTCGGGACTGGGACGACCAAACTTGCTTCTCTGGGGGTAGGGAGTCGCGTACGCCCCACCGTAGCCCGAACCATAATTCGATCCGGAAAACTGCGGCCGAGCAGGCGGACTTCCCAAATCTTCCACAAGTCGGCTTGGAACCTCTTCCAGAAATCGTGAAGCGATGCTGGATTCCGGCATATCGCTTCCGTATCGCCGTCGATATCTGGCGCGAGTCATGATCAGCGTATCCATCGCTCTCGTCATTCCGACATAGCAAAGGCGGCGCTCTTCCTCGAGTCCTGTTGGATCGGTCAGCGTCCGAGAGTGCGGAAACAAACCCTCTTCCATCCCACTCAAAAAAACCAGCGGAAACTCCAGACCCTTGGCTGCATGCAACGTCATAAGGGTTACCCTGGCCTCTTCGCTGTAGCTATCTGCATCGCTGACCAGCGCGGCGTGATCCAGAAATTCGTGCAGCGTCTCACCGCGCTCCTGGGCGTCCTGGGCCGCGTTAGCGAGTTCCTTCAGGTTTTCGATCCGCGAGAATGATTCTGGAGTTGCTTCTTCCTCGAGCGCTCGAATGTATCCACTTCGGTCGTTCAGAAACTTGATCAGCTCCGGCAGCGTCGCTGCATCACCCGGTTTGCGAAACGCCGGCTTTTCGTCCGCCATTATGATCTCGGCAGCCTTGTTCATTGTCGTCTCCGCGGATCTCTTGAGCACCACAGGAGCGAACGGATTGAAACTCGCTGAATCGATTCCGTGTGCAGCATCCGAGTCTGAAGCGTTTTCAGCCGCGATCGTGGACATCTCTTCGCTTGGGCCGAAGTCGAACCCGAAGTTGAAGCTCGTATCGAACGAAGAATCCACGCCCATGTCCTCAGATTCTGGATCACCAAATCCAAACGAAACATCTGCTTCAGCTTCTTCAGCCGCATCGGTGAGCAGGGAAGCGTCATTGTCCTTTGCAACATCCTCAGACAGCTTCTCTGCAAAACCGGGTCCCAACATTGCCCGCGCATCCTCGATCAGCCGTCTAAAACTACTCAAGGCCTGTAATGCGCGCGCAGGTAGCAGCCTATCTTCAATCGCATGGCCAATCGCGTCCCACGTGCTCTTGCCGCTCGACAGAGCCATTCGCTCCAACGTCTCCATCGTTGTTTTGCCAATACCGCGGGGAGGCGAGTTTACTACCCGTCCAAGCGCAACGGAGTCGTGCACGTTCTGCACCAGCTTCAGATAGCTCAGAATGTCCTTCACCTCGGCGCGATCATAAAAACTGAATCCGCCCACCATGTGGTACTGAATCTGGTACCGGCGCAGCGCCTCTTCGACGAGTCGCGACTGGGAGTTAGTTCTGTATAGCACGGCGCATCTCGGCAGATCCGCCTGTCCCCCGGCCTCGCGTAGATACCGCTGGATTCGATCGGCAATAAACAGCGCTTCGTTCTCGCCATCGGGGGCTTCATAGTAGCCGATCAGACTACCACCCTCTCGGGTGGTGAACAGGTTCTTGCCTTTTCGCTGCGTATTCTGCGCTACGACTGCGCCCGCGCCTTCCAAGATTATCTGCGTTGAACGATAGTTCTGCTCGAGCCGGATCGTCTTTGTCCCAGGGAAGTCCTTCTCAAATTCCAGTATGTTTTTAATGTCTGCGCCGCGCCAGCTGTAGATCGACTGGTCCTCATCGCCCACCACGCAGACGTTCGCGTCAGGCCCGGCCAGCAGCTTCATCAACTCATATTGAGGCCGGTTGGTATCCTGATACTCGTCGATCAAAAGATATTTGTATCGTCGGTTGTATCTTTCTCTAGTCTCCCCCGATGACTTCAGCAGGCGGACGGTTTCAAGGAGGAGATCGTCGAAGTCCAGCGCATTCGCTTTAAACAGTTCCTTCCTGTAGATCTCAAAAATATGAGCAATCTTCTCTTCCATTGGATTGGTACTCGCAAGAAAATACTCTTGCGGGTCAATCATGTGGTTCTTCGCCCAGGAGATTCTCCCGAGCGCCACCCGTGGCTTCAGAGACTTGTCATCAATGGCTAGCCGCTTCAATGCCTGCTTCACCACCGCCTGCTGATCGGTCTCATCGTAGATCGCAAAGGTCTTCGTCAGCCCGGCGCCTCCTACACGAAGCGCTTCTATGTCCCGCCGCAACACTCGGACACAAAAGCTATGAAATGTGGCCAGCATCGGTTTAGCCAGACTGCTGTGTCCTAGAATCTTATCGACCCTGTCGGCCATTTCTTTGGCGGCTTTATTCGTAAACGTTACAGCGAGAATTGCATCGGCCGGCACGCCCCGCTCCTGAATCAGATAGGCGATTCGATGCGTGATGACACGCGTTTTGCCAGATCCCGCGCCTGCGAGCAGAAGCACAGGTCCATCTACTGACTGGATTCCCTCCTGCTGTTGCGGATTCATATTCTCCAAAAGTCGACTCAACGCGCACGCTCCACATCTATTTTAAGCTTCCCGAGGCTCGCTCTCCAGTGGCTCGCTTGAAGCTTTCAAATTCCCATTGCTGTTGTTCATTTGCGAACAGCTTGTCCACTCATGGACAGCGGTTAAATCAAATTAAGACTGGATGGTTAATTCGAAAACCAAAGTGATATTTTTGGGAACTAGTTTCGTCCAATCTGCGTAACTCAACTCACGACGGGCTCCCTGATCCATGGCAGAGAACTTCAGTCGAATCTTGAAGTAATGGAGCGTGGTATGAAACGTCACAATCTCTTGACCGTCGCAGTTGTCGCTAGCTCTCTTCTTGCAGTCCCGGCCATATATGCGGCTCCTACAAGCATCTCATCTCCCGTTCATGCAATGTTCGGCAAAACAAAGACCAACACGATCAAACTCAATCTTCGCAATGATACCGGCACTTCTCTACAGGTTCTGGTAGGGGATAAACCGATGACGCTTGAGCCCGGAAAATTAGTTAACCTCGACGTTCCAGTGGGAACACGCATCGTCGCCAATAGTGCCACACCAAACCACGCGGTAGGGTCGCTCATCGAAGAGGTCATCAAAGATCATAAAGGTGCCACGATCGCGATTCGCTAAGAAGACTTGCGACGAAGACGATATGTGTAGCTGTCTCCGAAGGCCGACCGCCGCTATTAGATCCGGTCGGCCGCAACTTTCTTCCTCCCCTTCCCTTGATTGAGTCAAACGCTCATACACTCGACGTGAAGCGCCTTGATATCCTCAATCGTATGATTCGCAATGTTGCTGTCTTTTGTGCTTCCGTTAATGGTCTTCATCCTGCCTACCGAGCGGACGCCGAGCATCTGGGGCGCGCCCTTGCTACCCGCAATATTGGGATAATTTATGGAGGCGCAAACGTCGGCCTGATGCAGGCCGTTGCTGAGGCCGCCCTAACCGCCGACGGCAAAGTCATAGGAGTTATTCCGGAGGTGCTCGTCGATCTCGAAGTGGCTCATCACGGTATCACCGAACTTCACATCACCAGCACCATGCACACCCGTAAGGCGCTTATTGGAGAAAAGGCCGACGCGTTCATTGCGCTGCCTGGAGGCTTTGGCACCTTCGAGGAACTCTTTGAAGTCCTTGCCTGGCACACCCTCAAGCTCCACGCGAAACCTATCCTCTTGCTCAATACACACGGCTTCTACGAAAAGCTTCTCACCTTTCTTGATCACTGCGTCGCCGAAGGTCTGCTTAAGCAGAAAAACCGACAACTCCTTCTCGTCGCAGATACTGTTGAAGAGGCGCTCACGATGTTGAAGTTAGACGACCGAAGAGCGTCTGCGGGCGGACTAGACTGAGTCTTGACACGCTACGAAACCAACGCCATCATTCTCTCGGTCTTTAGCCTGACCTCTCCTACAACTCTTGCTTTGTCATACAACCGTCGCAACGGCACACTCGTCGGAGGTACTCCCAAGAATAAATTCCACTTTCGTGTCCATCGTTCCACTTGAACTTCAGCGCATACTTGCCTACTGGCGTCACCTCCAGCGGTCGTGCCGGAGCCTTGTACATCTTCAGTAACGTATGCTCTTTAGCTTTCGCCTCACCCGGCAATCTGTTGGTCTTCTCCCTGTCTTCGTGGCATGTCGCGCACGGACACGCGTTCCGCAACCACTCAAAGCTCCATACGCTCCTGTGCCCATCGTTCCACTCGATCTCGACGCCAGTTCCTTCGGTCTTCTTCACCCGCACCTTTTTCGGAGTCACCGCATTTGGCGGCATCTGTGCGTGCTCCAAGTCTTCGAGCCGTGCTCGCTCCGCGCTAACAATACGAATTCCTTCATGACTCATAACGTGTTCTCCGGTTGCTCGCAAAGATCATCGAATAATACATCTTCAATCCCTTCATCCCGGCGCCGTTCTCTAGCCATTTCGCCAGAAGAAATAAGCCGCCATCACGCATCCTGTGATCACAACGATCGTTCGCAGGACATTTGCATTCATTCGCCGAGCGTACTGTGCTCCAACATATCCGCCAATCCCGGCGAATATCATTGAGATCAGACAGTAACGCCAAATGACTGCGCCACCTAATACAAACGTGATCACGGCGCATAAGTTAGACAAACAAGCCGCGAGAACCTTCAGCGAGTTCAGCGCGTTCATCTCCTCAACTCCAAATAATGCCAACGCGCTCATAATCAAAAAGCCCGCACCTGCACCAAAGTATCCGATGTAGAAGCACACCGGCAGCAACACAAAAAAAAGCGGTTTCACAGCTGGAGGTTTCTTGATATGAGGCTCAATCGATCGTTTTCTCAGCCACTGCGATACCGGACCACTGATTCCAAACAACAGAGAAGCGACCAGCAACAGCCATGGCACCAAATGCAGAAACGTAATCTGCCGGGTATTCAGCAGTACGACAGCGCCACTGACTCCGCCCAGAATCGAAGCCGCACAGACAACCGGCAATAGATCCCGCGTTAAGTCTCCGCGTAACGCAGCAACCGAAGTCAGCTGTCCCGGCCATAGCGCGACCGTATTTGTCGCATTCGCCTGGATGGGAGCCACCCCGATCGACAGCATAGCCGGAAAGGATACGAACGATCCGCCACCAGCCATCGCATTCATCACGCCAGCGATAAGAGACGCCGTGACCAGCCAAACGTAATGCAAATGCGAATTAAGACTCGAGATCATCCATCTTCTATTGTATCGAGTTCTACTTGACCGCCGATTCTAAGCCTCGCAAACTCTAAAACTTCACATCGCTGCGGGCATCACTGGAGTCGCCGCAATCAACCGGCGCGTATATTCGTCTCGCGGGGTGTCGCAAATTTGCTCGCACTCCCCCAACTCCACTAGCCGCCCTCCTTGCATTACCGCCACCCTGTCGCACAAGTAGCGCACAAGGGGCATAGAATGCGAGATAAACAGATACGTCAGTCCGTACTCTCTCTGTAGATCCCGTAGCAAATTCACAACTTGCGCGCCTACGCTAACATCTAGCGCACTCACCGGCTCATCCAACACCAAGAATTCGGGTCGTAGAGCCAATGCCCGCGCGATATTAATTCTTTGTCGTTGCCCACCGCTGAACTCATGAGGAAATCGTTCTAGCGCCGACTCGTCCAAACCTACCGTCCGCAACATCTCTTTTAGCCGTGACGCCAGCCCCCCAGATGGTCTCGCCCGATGGATCTCAAATGGCTCGGTCAAGATCTGCTTCACCCGCATTCTAGGATTTAACGCCGCGTAGGGATCTTGAAACACAATCTGCATACGTCGTCGCATTTCCCGCATCTCGCGTGATGTCATGGACAGTAGATCCCGTCCTCTGTAGCTCAAGTCACCCGCGGAAGGTTCTTCCAGTCTTAATAACAGGCGTGCAATGGTGCTTTTCCCTGACCCGGACTCGCCGACCAATCCCAACGTCTCTCCCGGCCGGATCACGAACGAAACATCGTCCACCACTAGGTGTCCCCTTCCATACTCCTTCTTCAGGCCTCGAGCCTCCACCAGCGCCGTCTCATCCATCGACATAGTCGGATGGTAGCATCCGAAGTCTGTGCGTCTTTACAATGCCCATGCGCAATAGCTGACCCTGCTCCGCGAACCGGTCGACACAAACGAAATACCGACGAACAAGAGGAGCAACGCTCAGCGCGGGCTCTAGCGGTGCGATGCGGCGAAAGCATTCGTATAGATGAACTGCGATCCGACGATCAGAAGCCAGACCCAAAGAGCAAATCGCAGGGGCCTCTTGGGTATCCAGCGCACGGTCACTGTTCCCAGAGCAACGCCAGCGAGTCCTCCGAGAATCAAGTGCCGAAGAAGACTCGAGTTCGTCCCATGAAAGAAGCCATGAGCACCACTTCCGACGAGCGAGAGGAGAAAGCCAAAGACGATATCGGTTCCAACCACTTGCGCCGGTGAGAGAGAAGTCAGGCTGAGCAGCGCCGCAGTACCCAACGCTCCGGCTCCTGCGGAAGAAAACCCCACCTCAACTCCAAGGGGTACCATCAGAAAAGGTAGCAGGCGGCTGCGATCCCTTGGTGGCGCTTCGGTTCGTGTCGGTCGAAACGAGAAAAATATCTGCCAGAGTGCTGTTAGAACCAATACGCCGCCGAGAAGGCCATTCAGCAGAAGTTGCGGGCCGTGGACATCGAGGTGGCGGAGAACGAGCGAGCCAATAAGAACCCCTGGCAACCCACCGATCAACATAAGACTAAGGACACGCCATGAGACCTGTTTGCGAGCGATCTGCGATGGTACCAGGACAAGTTTGACGGCGGCAGAGAACATGAGCCCCGTGGCTACAGCCATCGGTGCAGGAACTCCAAGAAACAAGATGAGCAGCGGCGTCGTGATCGTGCCAGCGCCGACACCGGTCAATGCGATGAAAACTGCGATAATAAATCCGATGGCGTATTCCATAAGTCTTCCTTTCGGCGACCGTTTCGCCGCGGATCACCGGTTTGGAGCAGCCTGAATGTGAATGCCGCACTCGACCTTGCGGCCAGCCCAGCGACCAGAGCGTGGGTCGTTAGGATCTGTAGGTATCGAGGTGCAAGGCTTGCAGCCGATGCTGGTGTAGCCGGCGTCATAGAGTGGCAAGAGCGGAATACCGTAGAAAGCGCATGCCTGCCAGATGTCCCGCGTTGTCCAGTCGGCGAAGGGGCTGAGTTTGCGAACTGTGACGCCGCTTGGCAGCGTGAAATCTGCGATCTCTTCAAGCGCAGTACGGCTACGCGCCTGCTCTCGGCGTAGACCGGTAAGCCAAGTCTTATAGTTTCCAACCGCAGAGAAAAGCGGCTCGACCTTGCGTAAGGCGCAACAGCGGTCTGGTGCGGTCTGGTAAAGCAGGCCAAGCTCAAGCTCTTGCTCTATCACCGTATGGACTGGAAGAAGATTAGTAAGGTTCAGTTTCCAGTCGGTTGCAATCCGGTCCCGGTAGATGTAGGTCTCCGGAAAGTGATAACCCGTATCCAGGAAGAGCACCGGAATATCAGGCCGCAGTTCGCGAACGAGATGAAGTAGGAGAACATCTTCGGCCTGAAAGCTGCACGAAAGACAGGCATCATTCTCGGTAGGTGTTTCTGGCAACTCTCGGGCGAGGAGTTCCCGGACGTTCGATAGTTTGGCATCAAGCGTGGGGGATAGGACTACAGGCAGATCCACTGTCTTGTGAGAAATTTCAGGAGAGGGCGCTAAATTGTGAAGGATGGTCATCGTCTATTTTTCTCCCGTTGTGATGGCGTAGGCATCGAGGAAACGAAGAAGGTCATCAACGTCAGATACGACAGCCTCCCTTTCGCCGAAACGAACTGTCCTGTCCTCGGACGCAGCGTGAGTCAAGACGAGGGCTCCTCCGGTGATAAGCACTGCGATAGATTCGTCAGAGGGGAACTCGGGGCGAACGATGAAAACACCGCGAAGGAAAAGGGCTCGTTCCACCGCATCGGCAAAATCAATAGGGCTGCGGAGATGAATGTGCGCTCCAGAGTGGCCCCAACGCTCTCGTCGGTCAGTCTCTGTTACCACATTTGTCGTTTTGACGCTCGTTTCAACGCCGATAGAGCGGATCATTCCTGCAGCGACGGTCAGATTAGTGACTGGATCGATCAGAACGAAGCTTCCGGTGATACGGTTTGTGGAGTAGTTGTCAACAAAGAGCGGTAGTACGGATTGAACCTCTACTAGACCAATATCGTTAAACTTAAGCGTTTCGGCGGCGTCTTGTTCCAGGGTTTCTACGTCAAGGCGGTATCGAATATCAGTGATCTGGACCTGAACGGTCTTGCTGGTGTGCTTCAGTAAGTAGCGGCGTGCAAGGTCGAGAGGCTTCTCGTCCATCCAGACGAGGGAAGCGGTGAAGCTCTTCGTCGTGATCGCCGGAAATTCGGGAGCGACGATTAAGTCGCCTCTACTAACGTCCAGTTCATCTGTAATAGTAAGAGTTACAGATTGAGGTGCTTGGGCCTGCACAAGATCACCATCGAAGGTAACGATGCTCCGCACGCGGCTGATTCGGCGCGATGGGAGCACCATGATGGGATCCCCGGGGCGGATTGTTCCCGCTGCGATCTGTCCGGAAAATCCACGAAAATCCTGGTTGGGGCGAAGGACACGCTGCACCGGGAAACGAAAAGGGTGGGCGACTCCGGCCTCCGCTGCGGGGACCGATTCAAGTACTTCGAGCAGCGAGGGCCCTTGGTACCAGGGCATGGTAGCGGTTGCGCGGACGACATTGTCGCCGACCAGCGCGCTGACTGGAACGAAATAGAGATGCGGCGGCCGCATATCCCCTAGTTCTTCAAAAAATGCGGTGAAGTCAGCCCGAATTGCGTCGAACGCTTGTTTCTCGTAGTTGACGAGATCCATCTTATTGACGGCAACGAGGATGTGTGGAACGCCAAGCAGCGCGGTTATGCAGGCGTGACGGCGAGACTGGGTGAGCACGCCCTTTCGCGCATCGACAAGAACGATGGCAAGCGAAGCAGTTGAGGCGCCGGTAGCCATATTGCGGGTGTACTGCTCGTGGCCTGGTGTGTCGGCGATGATGAACTTGCGGTTCGCGGTGGAAAAATAACGATAGGCGACGTCGATGGTTATACCCTGCTCGCGCTCGGCACGGAGCCCGTCTGTCAGGAGAGCAAGATCGACGCTGTCCAGGCCCGTGGAGCCTTTGCCCCTGATCGAACGGACCTGGTCTTCGTAGACACTCTGCGTGTCGTAGAGTAATCGGCCGATGAGGGTCGACTTCCCATCGTCGACCGAACCGGCGGTGGCGAAGCGAAGCAGATCGCGGGCATGCTCATTCGCGAGAAAACTGGAAAGAGAAAACCCTGATACTTGTTCGAACTGCGTCTCGACATCCAGCTTCAAAACCGATTCACTGGGAGGCATTTAGAAGTAACCCTCACGCTTCTTAAGTTCCATCGACCCTTCTTGGTCATGGTCGATGACACGATTCGCCCGCTCCGAAGAACGGAAGGAAAGCAGTTCTTCGATAATCTTGGGTAGCGTATCGGCATCCGAGCGAATGGCTCCGGTGCACGGACTGCAGCCGAGCGAACGAAGCCTGGAGAGCACCATCTGCGGCCGCTCTCCAGGCCGGGCAATAAAGCTTTGTTCAACTGGGAGAAGTGCACCTTCGCGGACATACATCGGGCGCTCTCTGGCGAAGTAAAGATCGACGATGGGAATGTCTTCCTGCAGGATGTACTGCCAAATGTCCATCTCGGTCCAGTTCGAGAGCGGAAAGACGCGAATAGACTCTCCCGGGTGGATCCGCGAGTTGTAGAGGTTCCAGAGTTCAGGGCGTTGACCCTTTGGGTCCCATTGACCAGCTTTGTCGCGAAAAGAGTAGATGCGTTCCTTGGAGCGAGATTTCTCTTCGTCGCGACGAGCACCACCAAACGCAGCGTCAAAGCCATAATGATTAAGGCCATCGAGAAGCGCTTGTGTCTTGAGAAGGCCACAGCAGCGTTTGGTGTCGAGCGCGATCGGATTCGTGCCTGCAGCAATAGCGGGCTCGTTACGCCAGACAAGAAGTTCAGCACCAACTTCGGCTGCCATGCGATCGCGGAACTCGATCATCTCGCGGAATTTGAAGCCCGTATCGACATGGAGGAGAGGAAACGGGATCGGAGCAGGAAAAAAGGCCTTTTGTGCAAGTCGCAGCATCACAGAGGAGTCTTTACCGATGGAGTAGAGCATGACGGGGCGTTCAAACTCGGATGCAACTTCGCGGAGGATATGAATGCTCTCGGCTTCGAGGAGCTGTAGATGCGTCAGTGCAGGTGCGGCCAATGCCATGAATGACTCCAGAGGGAGTTTCGAATGCAACTTACCCAAAGCAAGAAGCTCGGGAGAGTTTTGAAAAAACAGTTTTTAAGAGTGGAAGATTAGAGCATGAGTCGACACGCCTGCTCGACGTTGAAAGGACAACAACAACGGAGCTGGCATGAGATGCACATTTCTCACACCAGAGTAGCAAAGGACGGAGACCGAGGCAAATCTTGGTCGGTTGGTTCAAATCGTCCGACGAAGGTCGCGGCCCTAAGTTGATAAAACTAAAGTTGCTTCGGTTATCTGACTTGAGACGGGAGGCCGTAGGGTGTTTCTCGTCCAAAAGCGAGACAGCGCGACTCGGCTAAAAGCCCCTATGCTACTATTCGTTTTATGGCTCTGACCTTCCACTACGCCGTTACTGGTTGTCGTTGTTGTGAAGCAGGTCTGCGCCTCTCGCCTACGCGAAACTAGTTTCCCAAAACAAAAAAACTCACAGCAACCTGTGCCAAAAGCGGGTCTCGGCTTTTCGGTAATTCAATGTATTCAAGAATTTTAAGGAAGTTCCGGCAGATCCGCATCGTAGTTTCCTCCTCGGAAACAATACCGAACTGTTGTTGCCGATAGTCTCCCGCCCTCTTCGAGAATTCGTAAAGCAATCTCTTCCCATCTACATGGCGTGTCTTGTTCTAAGCACTTGGAGGTACCCTCGATGTTCCATCGATCTGTTTTTCTCTCCGTGTCACTGCTTCTCGCAACCGCTGCCAACGCCCAGATTGTGGGTGGGACCATCAGCGGTATTGTCACAGATCCCGCCGGAGCAGTCGTTCCTGACGCCCAGATCACGATTCGCAATCAAGAGACCGGCGGTGAGCGCCACCTCATCTCCGACGCAGCCGGAGCATATGCTGCACCTTCGATTCCCGTTGGTGTTTACGCGATATCGGTCGTGCGCGAGGGCTTCGCTCCGCAGACCCGCGCAGGGATTTCTCTCACTGTAGGTCAAGCCAAGCGTATCGATCTCACAGTGCATCCGGGTAACGTTACAGAGCAGATCACGGTTACGGACGTTCCCTCGTCTATCAATCTTTCCACCCAACAGATCTCCGGACTCGTCAACGAGCGTCAAATCAAAGACCTCCCGCTCAATGGTCGATCTTACGATCAACTCATCATACTCAATCCTGCGGCAGTAAACTACACAGCACAGCGCAGTGGATCGGTGGGAACCTCCAACTCCTCTGTGGGTAGTATGTTTGCGATCTCTGGTCGACGCCCGCAGGACAATCTCTATCTGCTCAACGGCGTCGAATACACCGGCGCGTCTCTGATCAACGTCACTCCGGGCGGAACTAGCGGCCAGCTTCTCGGCGTCGATGCGGTACGCGAGTTCAATGTCGTCAGTGACACGTACTCGGCAAGTTATGGAAAACGTCAGGGGGCACAGATCTCCATCGTAACGGCCTCGGGCACCAATAACGTCCACGGCTCGGCTTACGAGTTTCTTCGTAACTCTTTCTTCGATGCACGCAACTATTTCGACCAGGCTCACATTCCGAACTTTCAGCGCAACAACTACGGTGCCTCTCTTGGCGGCCCCATCCGCACCAATCGTCTATTTCTCTTTGGCAACTACGAAGGCTATAGACAGAACCTCGGAATCACCGATGTCACGCTCGTTCCTGACACTCAAGCTCGACAGGGTCTGCTTCCCGATCCGGCTAATCCTGCCGGACCTCGCAAAAGCTATGGTGTCGCGAACGGAGTTAGACCTCTGCTTAATCTCTGGCCTGCACAAAACGGTCCGGAGCTCCTCGACGCCAAAGGCAATCCGACCGGGATCGGTGAAGCCTTCTCGAGTCCCACTCAACACATCCGCGAGGACTTCGGCACCGCGCGTTTCGATGCCAACCTTACGTCACGCGATCTCCTCTTTGGCGTCTACACCGCGGATGATTCCACCGCCAACACACCTACGCAAAACCCCTTCTCGCTCATCAACGAATCGCTTCGCGAACAAGTTGTCAGCATCCAGGAGCAGCACGTCTTCTCCGCTCACCTGCTAAATACAGCCCGCGTCGGCTACTCTCGCGCCAGCTTTTTCTTCCTCGGCAGTATTCCAACTTCGATTCAGAGCGAAACTCCGGGCTTTCTTGCGGGCAAGCCGACCGGAGCTATTGTGATCGCGGGTTCGACCGCCTCCAATGGCTCGTCGCAGATCACCGGCGCCGGTGCCAACGTTGGATCGAACAATGCTACGGCGCGCAACCTCTACACCTTCGACGACCACGTCTTCTATTCCCGCTCGCGTCACCAGGTTGAGGCCGGAGTGTGGCTTCAGTCGCTTCAGTCGAACGATAATCTCGCCCAGAACCAGTACGGCCAAGCCTCCTTCGCTTCACTCACCACCTTCCTGCAAGGAACTGTCAAGACCTTCACCGTCGTGCCCAATCCCACGCCGCTAAATTGGCGGAGTTTCATGAGCGCCGTTTACTTCGAAGATACCTGGCAACTTACTCCAGCGTTCGAGATTCGCGGCGGGATTCGTTTCGAATCCACCAATGGCTGGAACGAAGCCCACGGCCGTGCCTCGCAGTATGGGTTTAAGAACGGTGTCATCGATACAACTCCAACGACAGGAACCTCCGCTCTGTCGAACAACCGCGCGAAGATTCTCCCCGAACCACGCATCGGCATTGCCTGGAATGTCTTCGGCGATGGCAAAACTTCGCTTCGGTCCAGCGTTGGCCTTCATCACTCTCTTCTCGACAACCTCGACTATCGCCTTGATCAGGCCGCACCTTACAACACAACTCTCTCCTATTCCAACGTTCCTATCGCAAGTCCAATTAGCGGTCCGCCAGGGCTCATCTCTCCCTCTAACGTCCAAGCCGATATCTCGACTCCGGGCGTTGTCTCTTACGCACTCAGCATCGAACAGCAGCTCGATCAAACGACCTCAATTACGGTTGGCTATGTAGGCTCTCATGGTTATCACCAGATCCTTTCGGAGGATCAAAACGAACCCGGTTCCATCATCTGCTCTCCGAACTCAAGCTGCCCTCCAGGTACTTCGACCGGAACGATCTACTATCCTACGACGGTCAAAGCGAACCCTCTGGTAGCCAACACCACGTCATGGACCTCCGGCGGCTCCAGCAACTACAACGCCCTCGAGGTTGACCTTCGCCGCAACCTGGCACACGGCTTGCAACTTCGAGCCAACTACACCTTCGCCAAAAATCTCGACGACGGCTCTGCCTGGAATACGAGCGTCTCGGCCAACACTCCGGCGTTTGTTTCTTATCCGGGGAATCCTTCGCTGGATTACGG
Organism: Tunturiibacter gelidiferens; assembly: GCF_013410115.1. Lineage (GTDB taxonomy): Bacteria > Acidobacteriota > Terriglobia > Terriglobales > Acidobacteriaceae > Edaphobacter > Edaphobacter gelidiferens. Next base: position 2,016,441 of record NZ_JACCCV010000002.1, on the reverse strand, counting down.
CCCCGCGGCGACTGATATTCGCCACCTCGCTACCTTCAACGCGACATACGAGCTACCCGTTGGTCGTGGCCACTTTCTCTTATCCACTGTACCGCCGTTGATCAACCACGCGGTATCTGGATGGAGTCTCAGCACCATCGCAACACTCCAAACCGGATTTCCCTTCAGCCCGCAACTGGGTTATAACCCTACCGGCTCTGGCGACACTCGCAACCCAGTCCGCCCAAACGTCAATCCCGGCTTCCGGGGAAACATCTATACTCACGGCAGCACAGCCACCCGCGTCGGCCAATTCTTCTCACCCGCAGCTTTCACCCCCCCCGCATACGGCACCATAGGCAACCTCGGTCGAGACACCCTTACCGGTCCCGGGTACGCCGACTGGGATCTTTCTCTGCTCAAGTCGACCGTACTGACCGAGAAAACCCGTCTCCAGTTTCGCGCCGAATTCTTCAACGTGCTCAACCACACCAACCTGCAGACGCCCAACGAGGTTGTTTACACAAGCGGGCCCACACAGGGCACAGTCGCCAACCAGACCACAGCCGTCGTTCAGAGCCCTACAGCCGGAGTTGTGACCGCAGCCTCCACTAGTCGTCAGATCCAACTCGCGCTCAAGGTCATCTTCTAACACAACAACGATAGATCTCTCGCATACTCTCCGAATGTAGGGGAGGCAGGACGGCAATCCTGAACCGTTACCGCGTGGTCCGCAGCAGCGGAACTCCCGTGAAGCGTCTATAGATATACTTCTCAGGGGAAATAAAACTAGTTATTTCCATCCTCTAGAAATGTAAAAGTTTCTACCGGAATCCAATTCACTCAGGCCGGAGCTCCTCGAAATGTTCATGCGCAACCGCCCGCTCTTCACATGCCACGCCATCGCAGTCAGCGCTCTCTTTCTGACGAGTCTTTCCAGCTCTGCACAATTCGTTGGCAGCGATCCACAAGCTGTCGACAAGCGCGTCAACGATCTCCTTGCCAACATGACGCTCGACGAAAAGATCGATCTCATCGGTGGCGATACACCTTTTAGAACCCACTCCATTCCGCGGTTGAACATTCCCTACTTCCAAATGGCGGACGGTCCTGTGGGTGCGCACATTCCCGCGCCCACCATTGCGTATGCCGCAGGCATTGGTCTCGCGGCTTCGTGGGATAGGGCGCTCGCTCTAAGCATCGGGCAGCAACTGGGGCGCGATTCTCGCTCTCGCGGCGCGGCTTTTCTCCTTGGCCCAGGGGTAAACATTTATCGCGCGCCCATGAATGGTCGTAACTTCGAATACTTCGGCGAGGATCCTTTCCTGGCAAGTGCGATTGCCGTCGGCTATATACAAGGCGTCCAGCAAGAGGGAGTTTCGGCGACTGTCAAGCACTACCTGGGTAACAACTCCGAGTATCTTCGCCACGATTCAGACTCGGTCATCGATGAACGGACACTTCGCGAGATCTACATGCCCGTCTTTGAGGCCGCCGTGAAGACTGCCAGAGTAGGCGCGATCATGGACTCCTACAACATCACCAATGGTGAGCACATGACGCAAAACGGGCGTCTTAACATCACCGTCGCAAAGGATCAATGGCACTTTCCAGGCGTCATTATGTCGGATTGGGTCGCAACCTACGATACCGCTGCAGCCGTAAAAGGCGGCCTTGATCTTGAGATGCCCTTTGGCGTCTACCTCTCCAAAGAAAAGATACTTCCACTACTGAAGAATGGCACCATCACTCAGGCCGAGATCGATGAGAAGGTGCGCCGAATCCTCCGCGTGGCAGTCGACTTCGGCTGGCTCGACAGACCACAGTTGGACACCACTATCCCTCGTTACAACCTCGACGGCCGCGCAGCATCTCTGCATGCCGCGCTGGAAGGGGCAGTCCTGCTTAAGAATGACAACAACGCGCTTCCTCTTAACAAAACTCAACTTAAGACGATCGCAGTTCTCGGACCCACGGCAACCCAGACCGTGACTACTGGTGGCGGCAGCGGCGAGGTAGTCAGCTTTGCCAATACCAACCTCCTGGTAGGCGTCAGCAATTTCGTTGGCCCGCAGACAAAAGTTCTCTACGCTCGCGGCCTCCGTAGCGTCAACCAGATGTCACGTTTGACACGTTTCACAACCGATTCACAAGCCACGACTCCGGGAGTTACACACACAACCTTCGCAAAGGCGAACCTCGAAGGAGATATCACTGGCACCGTCAACGAGACGGCGATGCTGACTGCTGGATCCACCCGCCGCGAGCCTGAAGAGCAGGAACTCAATGCGCTTACCTCCCACAAGAGCGCATCTCCCTACGTGCGCACCACTACCAGCAGCCGTTGGACCGGTTATTACACTCCAGCCGACGCAGGCAAGTTCGCAATCTTCGTCCAGACCGATGGGAAGTATCGGCTTTTAGTGGACGACGCGGTCGTCTTCGACAGCTCCGTAGTCCCCAAATACATCCTCAACCAAACAACTTTGGACCTCACCCAGGCGCCGCATAAAGTGGTTTTGGAGCAACTCTCCCAGCAGCTCGGTTCTGTCTCCGGCATGCGAGTCGGCATTGCTCCTCTCAGTACGATCGTAGAGAAAGATGCACTCGAAATGGCTTCGCACGCCGATACGGTAATTCTTGCAGTGGGTTTCAATGCATCATCAGAGTCTGAAGGCGGAGACCGCACCTTCGAGCTTCCTGTCGGCCAGGAGCAGCTTATCCAGCAAATTGCCGCCCTCGGAAAGAAGACAATCGTGTTCATCACCTCCGGTGGCAGTGTCGATATTTCAAACTGGAAAGATAAGGTTCAGGGAATCTTCGAGACTTGGTATGCAGGGGAGGAGGGTGGCACCGCAGCGGCTCGCCTCCTTTTCGGCGAAGATAATCCGTCTGGTCATTTGCCTATCAGCTGGGAAAAGAAGATCACGGATAATCCCAGTTATCGCAACTATTATCCGGACGCCGGCACCAACAAAATCGTTTATCGAGAGGGTATCTTCGTGGGCTACCGTGGATACGAGCACAATCACGTAGAGCCGCAGTATCCGTTTGGATTCGGGCTCTCCTATACGACCTTCTCGTTCAGCAAGCTAAAGAGCACTCCGTCGGTCGACGGCCATATTACTGTAACGTGCGATGTCACAAATACAGGCGGTCGTTTAGGGGCAACTGTTGCCCAACTGTATGTTGGTCAGGCTTCAACCACGGTAGAGCGCCCCGCAAAAGAACTAAAAGGTTTTGAACGGATCGTTCTGCAACCGGGCGAGACAGGGCACATCTCGTTTAGCCTTAACTCTCGCAGCTTTAGTTACTTCGATGTCAAGTCTTCAAGCTGGCGGGCCGACGCTGGAGCATACGATTTAACACTGGGCGATTCCTCACAAGACAGTCAGCAGAAGATTACGGTCCAACTTGAAAAGTCTCTGACCTCGTCTGTTAGTGACTAGCCGACTATCAAGGACTTCAAGACGTTGGCTTGAACGCGGTCGGAAAGCAAGCCTGCAATCGTTCGTCGCGAGGGTGGCCGGTTGTGGTCTGCGCAGGGTCGGCAGCACCATGATTGCGCGAGATCGAATTGGATTTCGGGCGGGGAATCAGACCGAAGATCCAATTTCCCAGACATGAGATAGGCTTTTCCTCCCTCATGCCGGTGTAGTCCTAACAAGAGGCACAGAATGTGCGGCTGAATCTGCTTGAACGGTTAGGACCGGTTAAAGAGCAAGCCCCAATACATAAGTAAGAGATAAGAGTCTTTGATACTGAGGTAAAGCTCCGTCGCTTCCTACGGTGATTCTGGGAACGGACGACGGTGAGCTTTGCGAGGTATCTATAACATAATAAAATGTTTATTATCTAATTTGACGTTCCGGGACTCCATTTTGAGTCAGGACATGTCGTTGCACGGGCTTATCCTCCAGACTGACATATGAACTTGGAATAAGTCGCGGTAAACGACAGTCGCTGTTGGATTCCGTGATGCACCACCAACGTCGATGAAAAAGAACGCGATGCCAGCGACCGGGGGATGCGCGGAACGAAGTCCCTCTCTGAAGGTTTTTAGGATTTTGTGTGTTCTGCGCTGGCAAATGGCGGCACAGTGGTAGTAGAGTACCCTCCAACACTGCATGCCGTAAATCTTCTTGATCAGAGGTGTTTAGTCATAAACCGGTTAGGGCACGCCTACCTGTCGAAGGGAACAGCCGATAGATTGCGTATCTGTGAAATAACCCGAGTTCGCGGTAGAATTCCGGTTCTTAGTTTTCGACCCATATAGACTTCGTTCTTTATTGGGTTGTCACACCCGTTGTCGTCGGCGCTATAAGTCTTCGCGGTTCTTAGAAGGTGTCCAGCGATGAAGTCTCCTTTCCGTCTATCGCCCATTCCCACAGCAGTATGGCTATGTTTTAGTGTTTATTGCCTGATTCACCCTTGCGGCGCGAGTCAGGCAGCATCCCTATCGGCTTCATCGGACTCCCAGTCGCTCGCGACAAACACGCCAGCCCCTCAAAGGGATAATGTCATCATCCCCGGTCCTCTTCGATCTTTTCTCCGTATGGCTGGCATTAGTCAAAAGGCCTCCGAAGCCGATGTGTTGGCCCTACTAGCACGAAACATCTACCTTCGTGGCTATCAGCAGAGCACTCCGACCGAATTCCTTATCTTGATTGATCGATATGTTAGTCAGGCGAGAGAGCTTCAAGTTCTGGCAGGAGCGAGCAGCACCATCCGGGTTGCCGGTTGTGACGACGCTGGCACGCTGGTTCAGATCCTGGGTTACCGGCTGCGGGAAGGGTGTGGTCAGAAAAACTTTACCTTAGAGACGGCAAACCCCGAGAGAGCTTTTCTTACGATCGATTCAGGCTTTCCTCTGGTTGAACTCGAAGAAGCTCTCCAGAAGGGGATACCGTTTACGTATTCCTATCCGGCTTCTCGGGTTCCAGTGCTGTTCCACGAAAGCGACTGGATGGGGCTAAGCCAAAGTGCGAAGTCAAGGTCGGGTAGCCTGATAGACGCGCTGCTCAGCGACGCTTCCGTGGCTCGCCTTTATTGGGCCCTAGCTAAAATAGACGACGAAACCACCCTAGCATTGCGGAATTCGCCAGGTCTAAGGAAACTGCTCCCGTTTGGAAGCATCCTGGATTTTTATGGAAGCCAAGTATGTATTCGCTCTGGGCGAGTGATTGTACCCGGGGGAGAGAGTGCTGCCGGGGATTGGAAGGAACTGGTTGGCGCGAGTCCAGAGTCGTCCGGGGACTTCATCGCCGCCTTGCTTGCGAAAGACAGCGGCTGGCTGGCTGCCTACTATGACACCTTGTCGCGTGTCAGTCGGACGCAGCAAATGCACCTTACGGAAGCTCCGCGCCTCAAACAACTTTACGACGTATTTCGCAAAGGCGCCAACGGAAGCAATGCCGTTAGAGGAGTATTTCCGAGAGCACCCGATCTTTTGGTGCTGTTTACTCGCATTCAATGGGAGTCTAACGGCGATCCCCACGTGCCAGGAAATCTCGACGTTTGGAAAGAGATTCTTCTCCAAAAGTCTGACTCTAAAACCGTTCGCAGTTGGGTCAAACGAGCCCGGAACTGGGATCGTCCAGAACAGTTGCTCGAAACATTGACCGCACTTTCCTCGATAGACAGTAATAGCGGACCGCTTCAAATTTATCTCACGTTGAGTGAATTAGACCGCGTGCGCCAGCCAGGGAATCACTTATCCGCAGAGACAGTGCGTCAACTGGCTGATCGATTTTCAGAGCTGAACAATTGGTATTTGGTGTTCGCTGAGTTCCCAGAATTGAACGAAGCAGGCATCACAAGCTTCATGAAATCGACGGACGCAATCGACAAAATCTCCAACCAGACAATGCGTGGGAATGCCCTGGGAGCTTTTCAGGCGACTGTCGGGCTCTGGCAGATCCTCGCCCGACAAGGACAAATTCCAGAGCGCGAACTGAATACGTCATGGCAGAAAGTGATTGAACCATTCACCACGATCTCCTCCTCCACACAACTCTTCGACAGTGCCCAGAAATCTCTCCAGGAACTTCTGCTTGCGGCAGGCGCTAAGGCGGACTCCTCTCAAGAAGAACTCGTTGAGTTGCTTGCAGGCCCACGTCAGGTAACTCCAGACGGACTACGCGAGCATATCGCATTAGCCGCCAGAATCAATTCGGTTTTGGAAGACCAGCGGCTCGTTTCCCTTGACACGTTATTCGCCCTCAGTGATGGCCTTAAGGAGATGGCTCAGGGGAAAGGCAAGAGCGACGCACTGCTTCCACTTGCGGCAGAACTCCGCGAATTTGACCTGCCACGCCCTATCTTCACCAACAGTGAGAAGATCAGCTGGGCGCCTCCGAACTACACCGCACATCACGCGGAACTGCAGGTGCGTACGGATTTGACGAAGGTTATTAAAGAGCAAGGTTCGCACGTGCAGCTTGAAACAGCTCGTGGCCAGCTCACGCCTTTTCTGCGCGATACTCTGGTTGGTTTGAACTACGCGTACTATGAACCTCCCGGGGCTCAGATGCTTCACCATAATCCGCTCTTCGTTCGCTCGCACGACTTTCTTGGAGTTTCGATACAGAGCCCGGATCGACTCTGGAGCGCTCCCATGCTGTTGGGCGCAGGATCACCTGCTGGCGGCGGAGCATATCTGGTTGGATCTTTAGTCGATCTGTCTTATGCGTTAGCGACAACGGAGCAGGACTTTATCTCTCCGGAAAACATACAAGCACTAATCTGGAAAGATTTAGTGCCGGAACTTCTAGTTAGCGCCACCCTCCCGCGCTGGTGGAGCGTGACCCCGGTTGAACTTCATGCCGTCACCCTTTATCAGAAATCTGGAGAAGAGTTGTTGATGGCGTCTGTAGGAAATGCCCAGATCAGGGAGAGGATAATCGGCATCCTCTCTGATCGCTTGACGTCGCAACGATTGGAACGAGTTCAACAGTCACTGTTTCGTACCGAAGACGTGGCTGCGATGCTTCGGCGGATGACCCCGGCCGAGACCTCTTACCTTGCTGCCGAGTATGGTAGTAGATTTCCCGAAGAAAAGGGTTCCTGGGGACCGGCAAGTCAACAACTGCAGGAGCTACAACAACAGTTTCCAGTTGAAGTAAGCTGGGAGCATCTATCGAGAGACTTCGGTGTGCCCCATCCGACGCTGGCCCGAACCAACGCTTGTCAGTTGCTGAATGTAAAACCCTTCCCCTTCTTTGGCTCTTATTCCAGCCGCCTCTTTGGAGAGTCATGGGAGTCCAGTAACTTATATTGGGCTCGCCTCGCAGATGAGATGGGTTATTCACCTGTGGCGCTAAACAGCCTTGTTCCAGAACTGAGCCGACGTGCCATCAGTAAGATCTTTGCGACGGAGCCCGATGATTGGCCGGCAATTCTTCGTGCCATTCAAGAAACAGGAGAGGAGTTTCGACAGGGCAAAACTGCCGGTTTCCCTGGCAGCAATATCACTTCTACGATGTCTGGGCGGGCGGGAAACGATGCGAACACACATTAGGAAAAGTATGGCAAAGCGAAATTTTCTATTTCTCTGGTTACTTTCATTCCCCTTCTACGGTGGTGGCTCCGGCGCTGCCCAAGATGATTCTTCGCGCATTCGCGTGAGCGTCGTGCTTGTACAACTGAATATCGCCGTAACTGACGGGAAGGGGAACTACGTTAGTGGTCTTAATCCAGAAGACTTCTCGATTACCGAGGACAAAATTCCCGAAAAAACCGCCACCTTCGAGGAGGGGAACGAACCACCGAGGCGATTGATTGACGTTTCTCCGTCGGGCGGCCACCTTCCGCAGGAGACAGGCAAAGGTGCGGTGACGATCGTGCAGAAATCCGCTGCCGGGGATCCGGTGAAAACTCCAGACTTATGGGCGGCAGGGGCCAACGTTTTTATTCTCTTCGACACCAGCAACTACATGTACCGGGGATTTGTATTCGCGCAGGACTCTATCGCCGATTTCATCCGGTCTCTAGAAGGTGTTAGCAAGGTAGCACTTTATTCTTACAGTCGGGATCTTTCCCGCGTATCTGCGCTTACGTCCGACCGGACGCAAGCCTTGCGTGGCGTGCGCAATACAGTTGCCGGTGATGACGCTGCACTCTATAACTCCCTCTTGCTGACGGTAAAGGATGCCGCCCGTCTCACCGGTAAAAAAGCTATCGTCGTCTTTTCTAATGGTCCTGACAATGCAAGCCTGGTGCCCCCTGAGGATGTGGCGGAGTTGGCCCAATCCACCGGAACAATCATTTATATGATCAGTACTCAGCAAGCCGAAGATGAGCCGGTTTCTACCGCGGTCTTTGAGCGAATGAGCAAGGTCACAGGTGGTAAAGCCTATTTTTCGAAGAGTTGGAGAGATGAGAAACAGGCGTTTGCCTCCATTCGAGATGACCTGGCTCATCTGTACACTCTGAGCTACTATCCACAACCCAATCCAAATCGGGGGTGGCGCACCATAACGGTAAAGCTCGTTGGCAAAAACCTGCAGAAATATCATATTCGGACTCGAGATGGATATCGCCTTCTTCAGCAGACGCAGTCGGCCGATAATTTACCGTTGCCTGGTCCAGATCCTGTTTCGCAGTGATCCAGTGGGCGCCGAAACAGCAATCGCCACGTAAATTCCAGTTCTAGTGGTACCTCCGCACCCAAGGAGATAGTCCTGGTACGCGACGCGTAGCCATCGTCATCAAGACCTTCACTCGCAAATTGTTCCGCGGGGAAGTTAGTATTCGTATGTAGGTGAAGATGACAAATACCAATCAACGCCCGGTCGAACCAAACATCGTAAGCGACTTTTCTGACAGACTAAGCTACTCAGGCTACCTTTCTCTTGACGGCCTACTTGCGCAACAACGACCGCTATCTCAACCGCCACATCACGATGAAATGTTGTTTATCATCCAGCACCAGGTTTCGGAGCTATGGATTAAGCTGGTGATCCACGAGCTTACGGCTGCGATCGACCACATACGCCGTGACAGACTTCCACCCACCCTCAAAATTCTGTCGCGCGTAAAACTCATCCAGATGCAACTCTTCGAGCAGTGGTCTGTTCTCGAAACGCTCACGCCGTCGGAGTATATGGAGTTTCGATCGGTCCTTGGAAGCGCCTCGGGATTTCAGTCGTTCCAGTATCGCAAACTCGAATTTCTCCTTGGCAATAAAAACCTCGACAACCTCAAAGTCTTTGCGCACGATGCGGCGATCTACAACGATCTCAATCGCACCCTCGAATCTCCCAGCCTTTATGACGAGTTCCTGCGATATCTTGCTCGGCACGGTTATAGCATCCCCGACGAATGCCGCGACCGCGACTGGTCTACGCCTCACACCAGGAATGAAGCTCTCGTGGAAGTCTTTCGCGATATATATCGCGACCCAAAACAACATTGGGTGGCGTATGAGATGTGCGAGAAGCTGGTGGACGTGGAGGAATACTTCCAACTCTGGCGCTTCCGTCATCTCAAAACGGTCGAGCGCATCATCGGCTTCCGGCACGGCACCGGCGGTTCCTCGGGCGTTGCCTTTTTGCGACAAGCATTGGAGCTTACTTTTTTTCCTGAGCTTCTGGCTTCGCGAACGGAGGCACCAAGGGAATGAGTCTCGCAGATGCTCTCGCAGCGATAGGCCCAGGTGAGCTCACAGAAGATACTCTCCACCTTCACGTTTTTCCACTCTTCTCCAAAACGCTCGCGGCGCCGGGTATTTATCTGGCGAATCACTCGTTGGGCCGTCCACTCAATCAGACAGAAGAGGATCTTCGCGAAGGCTTTCACCTCTGGCAAACCAGCCTCGGAGCTGCTTGGGGCCCATGGCTTGAAGAAGAGCACGCGCACCGCGCCCGACTTGCGCAACTCATTGGCGCTTCCAGATCCGACTGCATCGTGCCAAAAACCTCAGCAGGACAAGGGCTACGCACTGTTCTCAATGCGCTTCCAGGTATTCCACGCGTCGTCTCGACGACTGGAGAGTTTGACTCGATCGATGTGATCCTAAAGCAATACGCAGCACTCGGCAGAATCGCCCTCCAGTTCGTCTCCTGCGAGGTGGCTGAGGGTGGTATCAATCTCTCACAACTGATGCAGAAGATCCATGATGGCGTCGATCTTGTCGTGATCTCTCAGGTGATGTTTATCACCGGGCAGGTCGTGCCTGATCTTGATCTTCTTGCGGAGCACTGCCATAAGGCGGGCGCTCGTCTCCTCGTGGATGCGTATCATGCTGTCGGAGTCTTCTCAATCGATGTCGCCAGGATGAAAGCTGATTTTATGATCGGAGGAAGTTACAAATACCTGCGTGGCGGTCCTGGAGCAGCCTTTCTTTATATATCTCCGGACGCCCTTTCCAGTGGCCTGAAGCCAATCGACATCGGGTGGTTCGCCAAAGACCAACCGTTTCTCTACAATCGACCTGACCCACCACGCTTCGCGCACGGTGGAGACGCATTCCTCGAATCCACTCCTCCAATTTTGACCTACTACCAGGCTCGAGCTGGTCAGCAGTTCGCTCTTCATTTGGGGGTGACCCGAATTCGGGCGTATTGCATCGACCGTCTCAGTCGCCTCAAACGATATCTAGCGGACGTTGGAATCGCAGCGGAGGGCGCGGACGATTCACACGGCGGATTCCTGACGATCGAAAACACTGCGGCAGTATCGCTTGCAGAAACGCTCGAACGGAGCGGTATTACCACCGATGCACGCGGCAATCGGCTTAGGCTTTCACCCGACTACCTCACGTCAGATAGTGCGTTGCGCGAAGTTGCAACCACCCTGGCATCTATTAGTGCCGCAGTCTAGACAACATTCAGAAACCTGGTCTCGACCCGTGCCCCCGGGTTCATTTTTTTTGCGCTGGATTTGGTGTTTTTTGCTGGGGATTTTGGCGAAAACCGGTGTTTGGACGTGGTGTTTTGATGGTGTGTTTGTGGTGGAATGCGTGGTGGGGGTGGTGTTTAAGCAGTCAGCTTTCAGGGGTCGAAAGATACGCCATCGATTTCGTATTTATTTTTCAGGTTCCGCCATTCGGCCGCGGAAGCTGCGCCAGAACGGACCCAGAAGGAAGAGACAGCGCAACGGTCATGGCCGTTGCAGCCAGAGCGGCTCGAAACATGATGACCTCGATTTTGGAGCTTGATAGAGATTACGCTGCACAAGGGGAAACCTATAAACTTCACCTTACCTCTGACGATGCACGGCATAGTCTCGGATCAACACGCTCAACCTGAATGCGAAGATCGAGGCCGGCGAGTTTAACGATGTTCTCTTTACGCCGGATCAGACAGGCGATTTCAAGGCGAACTGTGGCGTCTACTGCGGTGGGACACAGAGCGATGGCGATGACGGTGCATGTGATTCAATAGTGAGATGAGATCGGTTCGTTTCCTTTCCCTGAGTCTGCTCTCGATTTTGTCGATTGGTCTTTCGGGATGCCGCGTCAGCGCACCGTCAGCAACGGAGACCCATGTCGTCAACTGGACGAAGCACCACATCACGATTGGCGGTAAAAAAGACGTCAACCCAGTGGCCGCAAGCGCAGAGAATATTGAGGATGGCAAACAAAACTTTACCTCGTACTGCATGGTCTGCCACGGACTGGATGGCCAGAACACGGGTGTGCCTTTCGCCACGTCGATCGCTCCGCCCATCCCCTCGCTTTCCAGCGCCGAAGTCCAGGCCTATACGGATGGGCAACTCAAGTGGATTATCAAGAACGGTATCTCTCCTTCCGGTATGCCTGCCTCTGCCACGGAATTTTCCGACGACGATATTTGGCACATAGTGCTTTACATTCGGCACCTTCCGCCAGCCGGCAGTCTCGGTGAGCCTACCGTATACGGCGGTTCGGCGAAGTAGCGTCGAAGATTACGCATTGCGCCCTGGACAACGGACCTCATGCTCAACCAAGCCGCCCTGCACCACCCAAGCAAGATGAGTTCGACCGAGTATGGTTATAAGAAAATGGTCAAGCGTTACGTAGGCTGCCGTCTCGACCATAGCCCGTAACAAACACTAACCTCCACTGGGTTCGAGCACTAGGATCGAGCCGATTCGGCTCGCGCTGGGGGTGGGTTCATCTTTCAATGTGGCTCGCTTCTGGATCAGAGAACGAATTGCCACCTTCGAATGATGTGCAAATGAGGTACACGTATGAACTTCGAGAAGCGTTCCGATCTTGTCCTCGCCTTTGCTCGAGTCCTGTTCGTGAATGGTCAATCCACGCAACAGACGTTGGACGCGGCCGACCGGGTGGGCGACATAGTTGGGCAGCACGGCAAGATCTTCGCGCGATGGGGAGAACTGCAACTCCAGGCCAAGGCTGGGGACGTCGGGCTTCTCGCCGCCGTGGCGGCCGATCCTACCGGTGTAGACATGGATCGCGTGGTATCCACGATGCGGGCAATAGAAGATCTCAGCGCTGGCCGGCTCGCGCTCGACGATGCAACGGAGGCCATCAGGACGATTTCACAGGCCCCCCCGGCACCTACATGGCTATTCACGCTTGCCGCGGCGGCGGGTGCAGTTGCACTAGCGGTGATCTTCGGTGTCGAACATCTAACCGCGGCAGCTCTTATATTCGTGAGCGCTGGGGCCGGTGCCATCTTGCGTCGCAAATTAGCGCGCCACAAAACAAACGTTTTCCTGCAACCATTCTTCGCCTCGTTGCTCTCTGGCGTTATAGGCGCGCTGGCGGTTCGGTACCAGTTGAGCTCGACCCTGCGCCTTATCGCAGTTTGCCCATGCATGATCCTGGTGCCAGGGCCGCATGTGCTCAACGGCGCATTGGATCTGGTCAGGGGCCGCGTTGATTTGGGCGCCGCCCGCTTGATCTATGCGGGGCTCGTGGTCTTAGCGATCTCCACAGGACTCCTGCTTGGACTCGCCCTTATTGGCACGTCCTTTCCTATAGACCCACCCGCCCGGGAGGTACCTCTGTGGCTCGATACGATCGCGGCCGGCGTCGCTGTCTTCGCGTACAGCGTCTTCTTCTCCACACCGCTACGCATGCTGGCGTGGCCAGTCGTCGTTGGAATGCTTGCTCACGCTATCAGGTGGTGGTCCATTGTTGTATTTGGTTCCAACGCCGCAACCGGCGCCATGGCCGCATGTCTTGTCGTGGGGCTAATTCTCACTGCAGTTTCGCGCCGCTGGCAGATGCCGTTTGCAGCCATCGGCTTCGCTTCGGTGGTATCGATGATACCGGGCGTCTACTTATTCAGGACGGCTAGCGGCCTTGTGCAATTTGCTGGCGGCTCCCATGCGACATCGGAGCTCATAAGCGCGACAGTTGCTGACGGTATGACCGCCGTCACGATCATTTTAGCGATGAGCTTAGGTCTCATCGTTCCGAAGACGTTAATTGATCGCCTAAGTGAGAGTGCTCGATCTTTTCGTTTGAAGTGAAGTCACGCCACCGGAATGATCAAGGCGACTCGACGCGATTTACAACCGTTATGGCAGCTCGCGGTAATTCAGCAGAACAATGCCGACCAGTGCCAGGCACACCGGCCAGAGGTAACTGGCAATGCTGGCCATGCGGCTTCTGGGTAAACGCAGGTCTAGCCATCGGCTACAACCCGCGGTGATGCCAAGCAGGGCAACCGGGGTGTGGCTCAACTCTGCAAGCATTGATTCCTTCACGTCCTTGGCCGAATGTTCGTGTGTCAACAACAGCGCGGCACCGAGAGCACACATTGCCGGAAAGACGTAACTGGCCCATCGCGCTTTTAACTTGCCTGCCTGTACCGCGCATTCGAATGCCGCGAAGACCACGATCAGGAGCGCCCCGACACGATGTTGCAGCACGTCGGGGGCGGCAAAACTCTGCCAGAAGGGACGTGGCCCAAGAGGCCAATTCTCCGGGTCAGCGCGCAACAGGATGAAGACTGCCAAACCGGCAAAGGTCAGCGGCCAAAAGCGGGCCCAGCGCATCGTGCGATAACGGCTGAGAAGCGCCAGCAACCCGGCGATGAGCACAATCAGCCCTGCCCAATGATGGTTGTACTCCGACCATGCTCTGTCGATGTCGTCGCTCCCGACAGTTGCGACGAACTGACTGTCCTGCACGGCCTCTGCAAGTGAACTCGGAGCAGCAAGCGCAGTCAAGGGGGGACTGCTCATGCGCGGCGTCTCTGGATGCAAGCGGACGTAGATCTCGTGGGACGTCAGCCGGTCCTGAGCGTTCACATCGATCGCGGGCGCCTGTGCGGTCAGCGAAGCCGCCGTCAACACTGCGAGAAATCCGAGACAGACCTCCGCCTCGACAACCCGGCGCAACCGCACCAGCAAAGGCTCAGGATCGCTGGCCAGACGCCGAACCAAAAACCAATTTCCGGCGCCGAGCGTAATCATCGCCAGCAAGAGAAAGATCTTGGCAACCAGCATGATGCCGTAGGCCGTGGTGTACATTCCGCTCCACGATCCCACGTAGAACCAGGCCATACCCACTCCGGCCAATACAAGCGTCGCCGCGCCTATCAGCGCCATCCTGGAGTAACGCTGAGTCAACTGCCGGGCTTCGTTGGTGTCTTCGACGCGGCCCAGGGAGATCAACAGATACGCCATTGCGCCGATCCAGACAGCTGTGCCGAGATGATGAGCGGCAGTGAGAATCGCCAACAAAACGCGATGGTCGATGCGGGCTGCCGCGTGGCTGGTAGAGACCGTAGCCGCCAGCAACAGCAGGCTTAAGGGAAATAGCGCAACCGTAGCCTTATTGCTTTTGAATCGCGCACAGCTCCAGAGTCCAATCGCGAACAGGATCGCGAAGAAGTCGGCACGGAAGAAGCCGGTAGTCGTTACATCCTTGAACGTCAAATCAGAGCCGCTCATCAGGATGGCGCCGGAGAAGGCGATAAGGGCAAGTTGGCCAACGACAAACGCGAGTGCCGCCATTCTGATACCGCGGCGGCAAAGATCCTCGACGGTCCCGCTCGCCCTCGCCGGGCGCACCACAGCCAGGAGAAAGGCAACGCCTCCGAGCAGCAGCGCCTCGAAGGCCAGCGTCGCCGCGCGTGCTAAAACACTCAGCAGATCAATATCGCGCAGGAACCAGATCAAGAGGGAGGCCTCTATTCTACTTGGAACGGAACTTTACCACGCGTGATGTGTCCATCCGTTGCCAGTACCTGCCAGCGCAACACATAGGCCCCTTTAACCAGTCCGGTCAACTTGGCAGACAGCACCCCGGGTTCGGGCTCGCTCTCGATGGCGACCTTCTCTACTTTTCCGTCAGGCTCGAGCAGCGTCAGAGTCGAGTGCTCCATGTCGACTCGTGAATTGTATTTCAGGAGGACAGCGACCTCCGTTCCTGAGACGGTACTGTTCACCGCTGGCTGAGAGCTAACCAACACTGCGTGCGCCAACGCCACTCTGGGAATAGACAGCATAATACCGAAAGCAACAACGACCGCTGCTACCGACCATGTCGTAAACATCCGACTCTTTCTGCGCATAATGTCCCTTCCTCCCGCTTCGGTCGATTACCTCTATTCCTGAACGACTGCATGACGGTCGCGTGCGGTTGCCTGGGTGAAGGTCATGCGAATCCCGTGCTTCGGTCGCAAGATCACCATCGGACGCGCTTCGATCATCTGGCCCGGAATCAGCTGAAAATCGTATTTTCTAAGCAGATCGCTCAGAATCATCAGGATTTGCAGCATCGCGTAGTGACCGCCGATGCAGCCCCGCGGTCCGCCGCCGAAGGGCAGATGGGTGAAGGGCGTTTGCAACTTCTCGTTCGCTTTGGCAAAACGTTCCGGGTCAAAACTCTCCGGGCTCTCCCAGTAGCGCGGCGCATGGTGCGCGCCATACACGAACACAATGACCGTCGATCCTCGCGGTATGTCGACATCGCCAACGCGGTCGTCCGCGACAGCCATGCGGTCGACCATCCAAAACGGCGGGTAGAGGCGCAGCGCCTCCAGGATGACCTGAGTGGTAAACGGCAACCTGGAAACATCGCCGAAGCTCAGTGGCGCGTCGCCGAGTACCGAATGGAACTCCTCCCGTACTCTTTCGAGGCAATCCGGACGCGAGCTTAGGAGATAGAGAAGCCATGACAGAGCGTTCGACGATGTTTCATGGCCGGCGACCAGGAGTTGCATGCTCTCGCTCAGGACCAGTTCATCGCTCATGCCCTCGCCGTCACTATAACGGGCGTCCATCAAGGTTTGCAGCAGATCGTTGCCGGGCGCCTGATGGCGGCGCGTCTTGATGTACTCCATAAGAACGCTGTCCGCGCGAGCCCGCATCTCTTCGTGTCTCCGCAGTTCGCCCGAGACCTCGAACCACGGATTCAGGTAGGGCTGAAGGGTTTGCCGAACGATGAATTCCTGGACAGTGCAGATCGTATTGCTGACGACGTCGATGTCTTCGTCCTTCAGTTTGGCGCCAAAGAGCGAACGAGCGACCATCGCGAAGGTCATCTTCATCAGTTGGGGATAGATATCGACGGGCCCGACGCGCACTTGTCTATCGAAATCCCGTAGCGACTCGGCGAGCGAATCCTGCATGATCGCCGACAGAGCCTCAAGTTGTTTTCGGTCAAAACCCTTCTGGATCAGACGTCGCTGTGTTTTCCAGGGTTCCCCGTGGGTAGTAAGAAGACCTTTGCCCAGGAAGTGGCCCATCCGCTTCACTTGAATTTCGGACTTCTGGTAATTGTCCGCATTCGTCTTCAGCACGTGCTGAATGACCGCGGGATTGGTAGTAACGATGGCCTCTTTAATGCCACCCAGATAGAACCGGAATGTGTCGCCGAAGAGTTCGGTGTACTTGGACAATACCTGCACGGGATTGGCGGCCATGGCGCGCGAATCCGCAAAAGAACGTGATCGTGAGACGGAGGGTATCTGTGCGGGCAACGTTACACCTCGCCGCCCGGACGGCTGTCCGGACACCTGCGTAGAACGGTGGGGAGTTTCATGTAGTTTGCCTGAAGCGATTGGGTTAGCCATAGCTAAAAGACTAAACGCTCAAAATTAGTTTTCGTTTCCCAGTTGCTTCAAAAGTATCAGATGATGCCAGATTGCCCGAGTCATTGTCGGATGTTGGCGATAGGGGACGCCGAACTCTTCGGCGGTCTCCTTCACAATCCGGGTCAATGGAGCATAGTGGGTATGGCATACGAAAGGGCACAGATGATGCGCGATGTGATGGTTGAGGCCGCCCGTAAGCCAACCTACGACCGGATTGCTCGTTGCATAATCAGCCGTCGTCGCGAAGATGTGATAGACGCCGTTGTCGAACTCGCTGCGGTTCGAGGGGAAGTACGTTGTGTCGACAGTATGCGTCGTTTGGAATACCAGCGATACGGTCAAACCGATGATCAAGTGAACCAGCACGAATGCCCCAGCAACCAGCAGAGGCGATCTCCCCAACACCACAACCGGCAAAATCAGCATGTACGTCAGGTAGAACGCCTTCCCCGCGAAGAGGATGAAGTACTCCCGCAGCGGATGCCTGTCGCGTTTCAGATAGTCGTGGGACGGGAAGAAGAAGCTCTCAAAGTCCCTGACGAAAACATAGTCCAGAGAGAACATCGCGTAAAAGAACAGCGCATAGATGTGCTGGAACCGATGCAGGGCCGAGCGGGGTTCATGCGGCGTAAATCGAAAGATGCTCCGCCCCGTAAGCGCGTCGTCTTCGCCGTGGACGTTGATGCAGGAGTGGTGGCCTCGGTGATGGAGGATGCGCCACATGTACGAGTTGATTCCGCAAACATCGAAGACATAGTTCAGGATCTTGTTTACCGATGGCACAGACGAGATGGCGTTGTGGTTGCTGTCATGGGCAATGTTCAGCAAGAGGAATGTCTGGGCGAGACCGCTCAAAACGTAGAGCGCAACGAACTTCCATGAACCCGGCATCCACGCGTACAACGCGATCCAACTGCCTGCCAGCACCGCGAGACCCGCGGCGATCTTGACCCACATCGTTCGGTCGGCTTTGGGGGAGAGCTTCTGGTCGGCAAAGAATCTGTCGAGGCGGCGGCGTAAGACCTTCGGGAAGGAAGACGAACCGGTCGGGTCACCCACCGACTGCCGTGGCCAGGCCTCAGGTGCTACCAGATCCTCTATCTCCGGCTTCAGGGTGATCACCGCTTCTTCGTTCCCAGACGTCACCCGGAGCCTCCACAATCCTGTTTAGTCTGCCCGGCGCATCCCGGTCGGTAGCTTCGGCGGCCCTGGACCAGCAGGGTATCTGTGGCCCACACCGACAACGTCGAACCTTCATACTAGCGTGAAGATCCGGGGACAATCAAGCAAATTTGGGTTAGGGGTAGCAGGTTTGGGGCGCCCCCCCTTCCTGGAATCAGAGACTTGCCGCATTGCTTTGTAGCTCTGCTAACATAAGGCAACTGGATCAAACGATGCCAAGGCAGAGAATGTTTAATGCCTTTGTTCTTACATTCGGCCGTACTGTAATTCCGCACTCCGAGACTCAGTCATCTTTCACCTGACCAGGACACTGGGGAGCAGCGATAAGTTTAGTGTTTTGCGTACTGAGTTTTGCTATTTAACCTCGGGGGTATTGCTGATCTCTTATGGCGTCGATCTTAGATCAACTGGATAGGCTGGCAGAGGAACACCCACACAAACTCCTTTATTCGTACCTTGACCTGAACGGCAGCCCAATCGAATGCTACTCGTACGGGTCGTTTATCGAGCGGACAAAGGCAATCGCCGGCCACTTGCTAAGGGAAGGTCGTTTCGCGGCGCAGGACCGGCTCCTGCTCGCCTACCCGCCGGGGCTCGAGATGATCTGCGCGTTCTTCGGTTGCGTGCGCGCCGGACTGATCCCCGTGCCGGTCTATCCTCCAAGCTCTCGTGGCTTCCAGAGCGCACTGTACAAGATGGTCCACATCGCCAAGGATTGCCAGGCGTCCGGGATCTTGACCAGCGCAGACTACCACGCGTCTCTGAAGACAAATCTCACCCGCAGTGGGGTCTCGGCATCCGGCGTCGACGTCGACTACATCTCCGGTCTCCCGTGGATTGTCACCGAAGAGTTCGTGGATAGAATTCCGAACGAACCTTTCTTCGAGACTTCGCAGGTACTGTTTCTCCAGTACACGTCGGGGTCGACGATGGAGCCCAAGGGTGTGATGGTGACGCACGAAAACATCCTCGACACCTGTCCCCTTGTGATCGACCATGATGACCCGGTCGTCGTATCCTGGCTCCCGCAGTATCACGATATGGGTCTGATCGGGTGCTATCTCTATCCTGCGCTGAGAGGCGGCACCACCTACGGCTTCTCTTCCATGGACTTCATTCAGCGGCCGATCCTGTGGTTCGACACGATCACAGCGTATCGGGCGACGGCGACGGCGGCTCCCAACTTCGCTTATGACTATTGCCTTCGCGCCGGGAGACTCTCCAAGGAGAGCCTGAAAGAGTGCGATCTCAGCTCCCTCCGAGTGTTGATGTGCGCTGCTGAACCCGTAAAAGCGGATACCTTCACACGCTTTCTAGAGACGTTTGAGACCTACGGGCTGAAGTCAGAGAGCTTTTATGCCGCCTTCGGGCTGGCTGAGAACACTCTTGCGGTTTCGCTCGGCGGCCGCACAATCGTTTCCGTCAACAAGCGTGCCCTCGCACTGGGCAAGGCGCGCATGACGACAGAGGTTTCGGAGATCGACGGAGCAACGCAGATCGTTAGCTGCGGAACTCCGCTCGCGGGTATGGACGTCAAGATCGTCGATCCGGAACAACACGTCGCTCTGAAGCCCGGTCACATCGGTGAGATTTGGATCGCAGGACGCGGCAAGTGCCTCGGTTACTGGAACAATCCAGAGCTGACGCTGAAGCAGTTTCGCGCGCGGCTCGTGGATGATAGCCCCTATGACGACGGCTACCTCAGGACCGGCGACATGGGATTCTTCCATGACGGCGAACTCTTCGTCTGCGGCCGCATCAAGGACATGATCATCCTTCGCGGACAGAACCATTACCCGCAGGATATCGAGAACGTCGTCGAGAGAGCGTCGGGCCTGATCCGGAACAACTGCATCGCCGCCTTCCAGATTCACGAAGACAGCGAGCCAGCGCTGGCAATCGTGGCCGAAGTGAAGAATCCTAAGTCTCTTCCAGATGCGCGAAAGATCGCCGCTGCGGTCCGCAACTATCTCAACGTGGAAGTCGCGTTGATCTCCTTCATCGCGCCTCGCGCGATCCCGAGAACGAGTTCAGGCAAGATCATGCGCCACAAGACCAAACACATGTGGCTGCAAGGTGAGTTCAGCGTTCTCTCCGAGTTTTCGCGGGAGAAGGACGCCGGGTCGTGCGAGTCCGGCTCCGGCGTGCAGTCTTCGTTTGACGAACTGAAGGCCCGCTACAACCTGACAGGCATGGAGTCGTACAACCTGGTAGAAGCGGGGCTCGACTCCCTGGATCTCGTGGTATTCATGCATGAGCTCAAGGAGCTTCTGAAGGAAAAGGGCGCAGACATGCTGGCCCGGCAGGTCGATATCGGAGTCATTCAACAGGTCAGCGTCGCTGATCTGTTTCGACTGGCGGCACAGTTGGAGAGTGCGCCCGAAGAGGCACTCGTTCATCTGCGTCATTCCCTGGCAGCCTTCCGTGATGGCCAGCGTGCGGCGGAAAAAGAGATGATGAGCAACGATAGGAATCTCATCTTCACCCCTCCGGTGCCTGAACCTTTGCCCGAGATACCGGTTCCGAATCATGTGCTCCTGACCGGGGGGACCGGTTTCATTGGACCATTCCTCATGAAGAGCCTGCTGGAACAGACGCGCGCGAAGATCTATGTTCTGGTCAGGTCCTCCGACGAAGTCCAGGGCAGGCAACGTCTGCGTGCGGCGATGGAAACGATGGGACCCTGCCCCGCCAGGCTGATGCAGACGTTTGAGGCTCGCGTCATTCCCATCTGCGGCGATCTCGGGCTGCCAATGCTCGGCCTGACGCAGGATGTCTGGGATTTCCTCGCCAGTGAAATCGACACTGTCTTCCACAACGGTGCGACCGTGAACTACCTGTTCAACTACGACCGCATGCGTGACGCGAACGTGATGGGAACCAACGAGGTCTTGAGACTTGCGTTTGAAGGACGGTCTAAAGAATTCAACTACGTCTCGACAACCTTCGTGTTTGGATGGGCTGTCAAATCGGTCCTGTATGAGACCGACTTCAACAAAAATATGGAGCTTCTCGACTTTGGATACAGCCAGTCCAAATGGGTAGCAGAGCAAGTTGTTGCGGACGCGCGCAGCCGCGGGCTCTCCACTCGCATCTTCCGGCCCGCTCTCGTCAGTCCCTCGGTTTCGGGCGGAGGCAACAACTTCGACATCGCCGTTCGCCTGGTAGCATTCATGGTCAATCACGGCATTGGAGTCGATGCTCTCAACCAGGTGAGTTTCGTTCCTGCGGATATTGTCGCGAACAATATCGTTGCGATCTCCACGACTCCCGGCACGGCGAATAAAACCTACCACGTGGTGCGGGACGACTATGCGAACATGCTCGACATTACCGGGCTCATTACCAAGTCGACCGGGCGGCAGTTCGAAATATTCAGCATCTCGGAGTTCGTTCCCGAGCTGATCCGGAGATGCCGGAAGGAAGATCTACTCTTTCCCCTGCTGGATTTTCTCGTTGGCTCTGTGGACAACATCTCCGCGATGGAGTTCAAGCGCTATGAAAGTTCCTCCTACCAGGAGGCGCGCGATGCCTCTACGTGGGGCATTGCGGATCCGTCGCTTGAGGACACGGTCGCTGGCATTCTGAAATTCATGAACCGCAAGGGGATCATTTCGGTTGCCGCTCGCGAACTCAGCACAGCCTCATCGCTCGCTGAACCCCTCGCCTTCACGGACGCATAACCCGCTATTGCTTTTTGAACACTAGCCTCTCGGTCAGCTGCTGGCCGGTCTCCAACGTGCCCGTGGTGGACAGCGTCATCTGCTGTCCATCCGCAGAGACCGCCCACCGATCCTTTTGCGTCACTTGATTGTCTCGCCGGTAAATCGAATCCACCGTGTGAGCATCGACAAGTCCAAGCGTCACGGTATCGTTGCGCGAGTTTTTCAGGTCGTACTGCTTCCCATCAAAACGCGCCGTGTAGCTGAACTCACCCAGAAAACGAACCCCGCCACCTCCCTCCGGCTCAATCCTAAGCGCCAGACCTTGTCGCAAGCGAGTCTTGCCGAGATCCTGCGTCCACTCGCCCGCCAGTAAGTCGCGCCCGGTCTTCGCGCCTCCGGTCCGATTCCATACTGTGATTTGGTCAGCATGGCCCGGACTCGCGGTCGTGACTGTAAGCTCGTTCCCATCCTTCGAGAGCCTCTCGCGAACCGTCGCCACGAGGGCTCCGTCCTTCTTCTCCTTCACCTCGGCCTGCCTCTTATCGATCCTGCGCAGCTCGACCTGATTGAACCCCGGGTTGCCTGGGACGGGCGCGCCGTGTCCGCCTGCTTTCGCCGTGAAATCGAGATGGGTCTCGCCGGACATCACCACGTGCACTGCATCACGGACATCTGTCACAGAGAGCCTGTTGGGAGGATTCAGGCTGGACTGCGCGGAGATCAGCGTCCAGGAGCCAATGCGGGGATCGGCGGCTCCCGATGGAAAGGCGGCAAGCAGTACGAGCAATGCGAATTTAAGAATTGATCCTCCTAGTCAGACGGAACCAATTTAGCAGATTGAGAAACCCGGGTTCGATTCAAATCCGGGCACTTCAATGAGAGCTCCGAAGTATTTTGATGCCATCGGAGTATCCCACATCATCTACCTGCCGGCTATTTTGTATGACATCATGGGTCTCATGCATGTGCGCCGTCTCTGGGTGGCCGGGGTAGTTCTTGTCACCGCCATTGCGCTTCTTCCATTCTCTTTTCACGCCGAGCGCCATCTGGAGACGGCAACCCGCGTCGAAGGCAGCGAGGCGGAGAGTGTCCGGCAGGAGTTGGCCAGTCGTTTTCGTTCGCCATTCGTTGACCGTGTGGTCCTTGTCATCCAGGGACTTCCACCCGCCGACTCCGACGAGGGCGAGCAAGCCTTAGCAACCATTGTGGCGGCATTGAGACAGGAACCAGGCGTCTCCGGAGTCGTCTCCCACCTCGAGCTGCGTGATCCCATCTTTCTCGGTCGGGGAGGCGGAACGTTTGTTCTAGTCGGACTCGCGTCAACCGAGGGGCCCGTCGAGTCGCTCGTTCCTAAGCTCCATGTCCTTGCAACCTCTCTTGAAAATCAGTTGCGGCCCCGTTATCCAGCCGTGAAGCTCGAACTGACCGGCGAGATCCCACTCAACTTCGACATTCGCAAAGCAAGCGCCGACGATGTGCGCCGCGGCGAGAGCCTCGTCATTCCCGCAACCCTCGCCCTTCTGCTGGTTGCATTCGGCAGCCTCGTCGCCGCCCTGATTCCTTTAGCCGTCGGCCAGCTTGCCATCGCGGTCACTCTGGCGATCACCGGCTTACTGGCCCACCGCTGGCACCTGTCCATTCTGGTTCAGAATCTGGCCACTATGCTCGGGCTTGGCTTGGGAATCGACTACGCACTCCTCATGGTCAGCCGCTTCCGGGAAGCCATCTCCGCCGGGCACGATGGACCCGCAGCCTCGGTCATCGCAGCGCGCCAGGCAGGTCGTACGCTTTTGATCTCGGCTTCGACCGTAGCCATCGGATTCCTGGCCCTCCTGACGGTCCCCATCAGCGAAATCCGTTCCATCGGTATCGCGGGATTCCTCGTAGCGGGGTTGAGTGTGTTGCTTACAAATACCCTCGTTCCGGCGGTGCTGGCATTGCTCGGTTCGCGAATTGACCTTGGACGGATGCCCTTTACTCCAAAGTTGGATTCGACTCGGGCCGCACGTACGGGAATTCGCTGGCGGAGATGGGGAAGGGTGATCGTCGCCCATCCCTGGCTTGCACTTGTCCTCGCAGGGACCCCCTTGCTTCTGCTCGCGTGGCAGGCTACACACCTCGATACCAGTGTTCCCAGGGGAGACTGGCTTCCGCCCGCGGCAGAGTCTGTCCACGCGCTCCACACCCTGGAACAAATGGATCGAGCCGGCGTTGTTCAATCCTTGCGCGTCGTTCTCGAACTCCCAACTGACTCCATTGCGCAGACCGACGCAGGGTGGAATGTGCTCGATCGTCTCACGAAGCAGCTCGCAAGCGACCCGCGTTGCGCCCGCGTTATCTCAATCACGTCCATTGCGGAGAGCAACCGGTCGTCCCTCAGTAGTCTTTCGCGAGAGACGCGTCGAACGTTTCTGAGTGCTGACGGACGTGCCGCGCTGCTTGAGGTTTTACCCGCGGCCTCGGTCTCCCTGCGCGATCAGGTCAACTGGGTGCGCGAGCTCCGCAAGACCGGTGCCGCAACCCTTACCGGAGTGCCCGGTGCCTCGCTAACCATTGGTGGCATCCCGGCACTCAACGCCGACTATCAGACGATCGTCGGGGACCGCTTTTCGTCAGTAGCAGCTCTGGTAGTGGTGGGAACTCTCCTGGCGCTTCTGGGCGGGTTCCGGTCACTCTTCGCCGCCGTCAAGGCCATCGTACTCAACCTCCTCTCCGTTGCAGCCTCCTTCGGAGCATTGGTCTTAGTCTTCCAGGACGGACGCGGAAGTAGCTTGCTGGGAGTTCCTGGCGGAACCGGTAGTATCTTCCCCCTTGTGCCTATCGTCGCCTTTGCCATCGTTTTCGGACTAAGTATGGACTACGAAGTGTTTTTAGTCGCACGGGTTCTCGAAGCCAGGAGGAGCGGGCTGAGTGAAGCGGACGCAATTCCGGAAGGGATGGCTCGAACCGCTGGCCTGATTACGAGCGCTGCCGCAATCATGATCGTGGTATTCGCGGCATTCACCTTCGGAAACTTCCTGGTAGTCAAGATGATCGGATTTACCCTGGCGGTCGCCGTATTTATCGACGCGACACTGGTTCGTATCGTGATCGGTCCCGCGCTCCTTCGCGTTGCAGGCGATTGGAATTGGTGGCCCGGCGGACTCGACACGACCAGCAGGGAGCCCACCACCACGGCAGCGAGCCGCGAATAAAGCTACCTTATTCGCGGCTCAACTCCGTCGTCTCGATCCAGAGCCAACCTACAGCCTAGATATCCAGGTTCTTCACGTCCAGGGCATTCTCTTCGATGAACTTGCGCCTGCTCTCTACGTCCTCACCCATCAGGGTCGTAAAGATCTCTTCACAGGCCGCAATGTCTTCGAGCTTCACCTGCAGCAGCGTACGTCGCTCGGGATCCATCGTCGTCTCCCATAGCTGCGGAGCCGTCATCTCACCCAGTCCCTTATACCGCTGAACCTGATACTCCTTCTTGCCTTGTTCGATCACATACTCGAACACTTCGCGCGCCGTCTTCTTCTCGACCGGATCTTGAGACGCCTTGCTCGCTCTCTTGCTTGGCTTTACCTCTGCCACCGTTCCTGGAGCCGCGGCGAGCTCCGAGACACCTTCTTCCGAAGCAATCTCCTCAGCCTCTTCTGCAGCAGTCTCCGCTTTGGTCTTTGTCGCATACTCGATAAAGAACGGAGCCACTAACTGCTCCTTGATCTGTGCATGCTTGGCCAGCATCTGCCGGCTCTCCGGGGCTGAAGCCAGCGCCCAGTCAATCGTTCTCACTGCGCCCTGCGCATCGGTATAGCTAACCGAGTAGCTCCTGTGCTCCTCGTCCATCACGACGTCGCCAACATTCTTGAACTGGTAGGTCTTCTGCATTCCCACTAGCCGCTCGCGCATGGCTTCCACCTTGGCCGGTGTTTCGAAGTCCACGCGTCGCACAGAATCCTTACCCTCATGAGCAAACAACTCAGCGAACGCCTGCGTCACGTCATCATTCCGCAACCGCTTCTGCACCTTATCGAAGAAGCTAAGATAGTCGTTCAACTGGCCCATGTACTTCGTCAGTGCAGCGCCTTCGAGCCTGCCGCCGTCTTTGCCGTAACGAATCACCATGCCATCCGACGCACGCTTCACCATCACGCTCACATACTCGCGATCGTCTTTGATGTACTGCTCGAACTTGCCCTTTTTGATGCGATACAGCGGCGGCTGAGCGATATAAACATGTCCCCGCTTGATCAGCTCCGTCATATGGCGGAAGAAGAACGTCAACAACAGCGTGCGGATGTGCGATCCGTCGACGTCAGCATCGGTCATCAGAATCAACTTGCCATACCGCAGCTTGCTCGCATCGAAGTCGTCTTTGCCGATGCCGCAGCCAAGCGCCGTAATCATGGCGCGAATCTCTTCGTGCCCCAGCATCTTGTCGTAGCGGGCCTTCTCCACGTTGAGAATCTTTCCCTTCAACGGCAGAATCGCCTGGAACTTCCGGTCGCGCCCCTGCTTGGCCGTTCCACCCGCGCTCTCTCCCTCGACCAGATAAAGCTCACACCGATCCGGCTGCCGCTCCGAGCAGTCTGCCAGCTTCCCAGGCAGTCCGCCGCCATCAAGAGCACCCTTGCGCCGAGTCAAATCCCTTGCCTTACGAGCAGCCTCACGCGCTCGCGCTGCATCGATCGCCTTATTGATAATCTTCTTCGCAACCGAAGGGTTCTGCTCGAGAAACGCACCCAGCCGCTCATTCACAAACGCCTGCACCGTTCCTGCGATATCCGAGTTCAGCTTGCCCTTCGTCTGTCCTTCAAACTGCGGCTGGCTAAGCTTCACGCTGATCACAACAACCAGTCCTTCGCGCACATCGTCCCCGCTCAGGTTCTCCTTCACGTCCTTGAACAGACCCAGAGACTGCCCCGCCGCGTTGATCGTCCTGGTCAGCGCTGTCTTGAAGCCCGAGAGGTGCGTGCCCCCATCAACCGTGTTGATGTTGTTCGCGAAGGTAAACACGGTCTCGGAGTAGGCATCGTTATACTGCAGCGCAATCTCCATGGCCACGTTGTCCCGCTCGGCCTCCATGTAGATCGGCTTGTCATGCAGCACCGCCTTGCCCTTGTTCAGGTGCTTGATAAACTCCGCGATCCCGCCGATGTACTTGAACTCCTGGTGCTTGTACTCCCCGGTCTTCGAGTCCGTCGTGCGCTGGTCCGTCAGATGGATCTCCAGCCCCTTATTCAAAAAGGCGAGCTCCCTCAACCGTTGCGCCAGCGTGTCGTAGTTGAACTCCGTCACCGTAAAGATCGACTTGTCCGGCAGAAAATGCACCTTCGTGCCCTTGCGCGTCGACGAGCCCATCTTACGCAGCTTGCTGATCGGCGCACCCTTCGAGTAGTCCTGCTCCCACGCATGACCATCGCGCCAGATCTCGACGTCAAACTCTTCGCTCAACGCATTGACGCAGCTCACGCCGACGCCATGCAAACCACCCGAAACCTTGTAGTTCGACGCATCGAACTTACCGCCCGCATGCAGCATCGTGAGAACAACCTGCACCGCCGGCATCTTCTCGCCGTTGATCACCTTGTCGTCGACCGGAATTCCACGCCCATCGTCGACCACCGTAATCGAATTATCGACATGGATCGTCACATCGATCTTTGTCGCATGCCCACCCAGGGCCTCGTCGACCGAGTTATCGACCACCTCATACACCAGGTGATGCAGCCCCTGCTCGCCGGTCGAACCGATATACATCGCCGGCCTCAGCCGAACCGCCGCCAGGCCTTCCAGAACGGTGATGTTCTCGGCCGAATAGCCGCCGCCTTCTTTTCCTTTTGCAGGAGCGTCCTTGATTTTGCCAGCTTCAAGCTCTAAAAGAGCACCTTCGGTGGGGATTGCAGTCGATGCCATGTATCTCCGTTCAGCGGTTGCTGAAGTTGCAGGATTTTCAGCCCGTCCCGTGTCCGCGCAATCCGCGAAAACCCGCGCCGTTACAGCGCTTTACACACGTTCTAGCCTGACTCTCAGTGTCTTAAGTATAGCACGCGGAAGGGGTGTTGTACCCCTCCCCGCACCTGCCCTGATCCGTCCCGCACTGCAATCCCTGGCCCATCGGTAACCAGCGCCGCTGCTCCGAAAGTTGTACTCCCCTAACCCATGCGGCTTGTTATGCTTCGGCTCGTAACTCCCCGAGGTGAACCAATGAAATTGAACCGTTTGATCGCTGTCTCGATCGTTGGATTCTCACTGCTCACAACCTCCAGCTCAGCCTTCGCCTGTGATCATGATCACGATAGCGGCAGCTCGTGGTCCTGGTTCGGCTGGTGCCATCATGATCACGACCATGACCACGACGGTGGTGGTAACGGCGGCAACGGCGGTAACTGCCCCGGCCACGGCGGCAGCAGCACTGGTGGTGGCGGCAGCAGCACTGGTGGCGGCACTGGTGGTGGCAGCAGCACTGGTGGTGGTGGTTCCTCCGTTGGTCCAAAGGGATAACGGAACACGTAATCCTAACTACCCGACAAACGCTCGCGAGAGCCCAACGATGACCCTCTTCGGAGGGTCATTTTTATTGTTCGGGACGAGATAGGTTTTCAACCAGAGCTTTCTTTTCCAGCCAGAAAGGGAGAAGGCATAATTATTGAAGATGATCTTTGTTCCCGCTACTTATGCTGACGTCGACGAGCTCGCCACCTTTGTTAACAATGCCTACAGAGGCAAAAGCGCTGAAGCTGGATGGGCAAGCGAAGCGAAGGTGATAGGCGGGCAGAGGATCGACTCGGCCATCCTTGCCGACACCTTCGCAAACGGTAAAGCCACCATTCTCTTGATGCGTGACGCCAACAACGCCCCTCTCGCAGGCTGTGTGTCGCTTGAGTCCACTGACGAGCCGGCGGTGTGGTATCTCTCGATGCTTGCCATAGACCCTCAGCGCCAGGCCGAGCGGCTTGGACGCACGCTCCTGTCTTATGCCGAAGATTACATGAAAGCCCGTGGAGCGCAACGAGTTAGGATTACCGTGATCTGGCTTCGTCATACGCTCGTCGAGTGGTATGAGCGTCGCGGATATCGTCGCACGGGCAAGACAGAGCCATTCCCCTACGGCGATCAACGCTTTGGAATGCCGCTTCGTGACGACCTCTACTTTGAGGTCTTCGAGAAAGCCCTCAATTAGCATCTCCCCCTATGACCACTAACATCAAGTCTCTTATTTACATGGGTTTGCGGCGATGGTTCGAGCGCTTCCCAATGCCGCCTAAATAAGATCGGTCCGCAGTCACAACCCTCGTATATACTTAGAAAGTTGTCCAGAACACAGTTTTCGTCAGGAACACCATGCCAAAGTTGAAGACACACAGCGGCGCAGCCAAGCGCTTTCATAAGACCGGCACCGGCAAGTTCAAGCGCGGCCAGTCCAAGATGCGCCACATCCTCACCTCGAAGGCCACCAAGACCAAGCGCAAGCTCGGCGGGTCGGCGCTTATTTCGGATGCGGATCATCACAAGGTTGCCCGGATGCTTCCTTACGCCTGATAGAAAGACCAAAGAAGGTCTTTCGTTTTTAGGAATAAGGGAAGCATAAGTTTTTCAAGTCGAGCCGCTCAAAAGCAAAGGGCCAGCAAAGCGTTCCGGCCCCTGGAAGCGCGTTAGCGATTCCACCGAGACTTGAAGTTGCATAGCGAGTGAAGAGGCCACCATCGTCGTTCTCACGAAGCTCTTTCAGGGCACCAACTAGTTCTGATTGAGACGAGAATGCGACCCTTACCTCCAGCCGCTTAAACGAAGTACGCAAAAGGAGAAGCAAGATGCCCCGTGTAAAACGGAGTACAAAACGCAACGATCGCCGCAAAAAGATCCTCAAGCGTGCGAGTGGTTACTTCCTCACAAAGTCCAAGCTCTACCAGGCCGCTCAGGAAGCCGTCGAGCGCGGACTCAAGTTCGCCTACACCGGCCGCAAACAGAAGAAGCGCCAGTTCCGCGCCCTCTGGATCGTCCGCATCAACGCAGCCTGCCGCATCAATGGCATGAGCTACTCGACCTTCATCAACGGCCTCAAGCTCGCCGGCAATCAGCTCGACCGCAAGGTCCTCGCTGACATCGCCGCCAACGACGCAGCTGGTTTTGCCGCTCTTACCGAGCAGGCAAAGTCAGCCCTGAAGATTGCAGCAGACAAGCACGCCGCAAATCGCACCTCTGCTGCCGCCTAACCGCACAGCAGTTTCAGTAGGAGGCACGGCACACGCTGTGCCTCTTCGTTTTTAATCCCGCCACCGCAATGAACCAGTATCCTGTCCCTATGCCAGATCCAACCGCAACAGAGGAAGCGACCCCCCCAGTGCAATCTCCCTTCGAATCCTGGGGCCGCTACCCTACCTACGGCGCAAAACTCCTTCCGCTCCACTGGCAGAGCGACTTTCCCGCACTTACCGCCAACCTCCACAACGGTGCACTCCCCGTCGGCATGGGACGCAGCTACGGCGACGTCTGCCTCCTCAAGGATGGCAACCTCCTCGTCACCACCGCAATGAATCGCCTCATCGACTTCGAACCCGAGACCGGCCTCCTAACTGCCGAAGCCGGTGTCACCCTCGCCCAGATCCTGGACTTCGCCGTTCCCCGTGGCTTCTTCCTTCCCGTCACGCCCGGCACAAAATATGTAACCCTCGGCGGAGCAATCGCCAACGACATCCACGGCAAAAACCACCACACCGCCGGAACCTTCGGACGCCACATCACCCAGTTCGAGCTCGTCCGCTCCGACGGCTCCCGCATGCTCTGCTCCCCGACAGAAAACCCCGAGTTCTACGCCGCAACCATCGGCGGCCTCGGACTCACCGGCGTCATCACCTGGGCCACCCTTCGCCTCAAGCCCATCGTCTCCCGAAAGATCGACTACGAAGGCATCCAGTTCCACGGCATCGACGAGTTCCTCGACCTCACCAATCAGGCCAGCGACGTCGAGTACACCGTCAGTTGGGTCGACGTCACCTCCACCGGCCGCAACTTCGCCCGCGGAGTCTTCATGCAGGGCGATCACTCCGCCCGTAGAGACGACCTCAAACCCTCCCCCAAGCCAAAACTCATCTTCCCCTTCGAAGCCCCTGGCTTTGCCCTCAACGCTGTCTCCGTCAGCCTTTTCAATACAGCCTTCTTCCACAAGCAGATTCACAAGCGTGTCGTCGCCCTCCAGGACTACGAGCCCTTCTTCTACCCGCTCGACAAGGTCCTCCGCTGGAACCGCATGTACGGCAAGCGCGGCCTCCTCCAGTTCCAGTACGTCATCCCCTGGGAGCACGCCAAAGAGGGAACCATCGCCATCCTCCGCGAAGTCGCCAAATCAGGCCTCGCCAGCTTTCTCGCCGTACTCAAAGCCTTCGGCGACGTCCCCTCGCCCGGCATGATGAGCTTCCCCAAACCCGGCATCACCCTCGCCCTCGACTTTCCCATCAAGCCCGACAAGAGCTTCCCACTCTTTCAGCGCCTCGCCGACATGACCCTCGAGTTTGGCGGCCGCCTCTATCCGGCCAAAGATGCCGCCATGACCGCCTCTCAGTTCCAGGCCTTCTACCCTCAATGGCAGCACTTCGCCCAATACCGTGACCCCCTGCTCACCTCGAGCTTCTGGGAACGCGTCACTCCAAATTCATAAGACCGGACACCGCCAGCTATGAGCACGACCCCGCAATCGACCTCCACGACTCCCCGCAAGATCCTCGTCCTCGGCGCAACCTCCGGCATCGCCGAAGCAACCTGTCGCATCTGGGCGGCTCAAGGAGCAAGCCTCTTCCTCGTCGCGCGCAACGCCGAAAAGCTCGCAGCCGTTGCCGCCGATCTCAAAACTCGCGGTGCCAGCTATATCGACACCGCAGTTGCCGATCTCGACGACACCGACCAACACCCCTCGCTCCTGGCTCACGCCGTCAACTCCCTCACCGGGATGGACATTGCCTATCTGGCCCACGGCATCCTCGGCGACCAGACCGAAGCAGAGCGTGACTTCAACACCGCTGCCCAGATCCTCCACACCAACTTCGTCGCTCCCGTCTCCCTCCTCACCTGGCTCGCGAACTTCTGCGTCCAGCGTCGCTCCGGCACCCTTGCCGTACTCTCTTCAGTAGCTGGCGACCGGGGCCGCAAGTCCAACTACGTCTACGGCTCCTCAAAGGCCGGCCTCTCCGCATTCCTCGGCGGCCTCAGAAATCGCATCGACCGCGAGGGTGTCACTGTCCTGACCATCAAACCCGGCCCCATCAAGACCGCAATGACTGCTGGCATGCCCAAAAGCGAGAAGTTTGCGGACGTCGACTCAGTCGCGGAATCTATCGTCAGCGCTATCGACAAGCGCAGGGACATCCTCTATGTCCCCTTCCAGTGGCAGCCCATTATGTTCATCATCCGCAACATCCCTGAGATGGTCTTCAAGAAGCTCAACCTCTGAAAGCGCTGTCTTGCCGGAAGGGCCTCCTGCGCGGAGGGCGGTCACTTCGTGACGCGTATACCTTGGTTTAGGCGCAACAGGCAGCATTCCTCCTCCCGTTGGTCGGAAGGGAAGATCCTGCCGACCAACGGGAGGCCCCAAGGATTCCATACCCCCCAGACCGGTATACCCGTCACGAAGTGACCGCCCCACGCGCAGTGGGCCCGTCCGGCAGGACATCGCGTCTCCCAAAAACCTGTCAAGCCCCAAATTCACCAAACCCCGCGCCAATCCAGCGGATTCGCGTGGCGTATTAGTTACGCCCAAATCGCTATAATGGAGACAGGAAGAAAAAGGAGCCCCGGCAAATACCGGGGCTCCCTGCTTTAATCCCATAACCCTTTTGTTTGGAGGAATCTGCACGCAACCCATTTACCATGAATAATTTGACGGCCAACACTTCGCGTAAGTCTATGATAAAAAGCAGCTTACGCGCAGGTAATATGGGGGGGACGGTACTCCTCTAGGAGTTCTCCTGCTGCTGCTGCGCCATCTGCTGCTGGCGAGTCGGCGGCGGTGGCTGCTCCGGCAGCTGCGTCGCCTTCTCAACCAGAATCGACCAATCCTCTGGGACAGGGAGCTCCTGATCCAGAGACGGAGTCCCCAGACTAGGAGTCACCCGCACCGCCACGGTCAGCTCGCTCGCCGCCCGACCCCGAAAGATCCCATGCGTCGGCGGAACATCGGAATAATCCCTCCCGATCGCCGTACGAATATGACGGTCGCCAGCCACCAGCCAGTTCGTAGGGTCGAAACCCACCCATCCCAGGTGCGGAATCAACACTTCAATCCACGCATGCGTCGCCGAACTTACCGACCGGTCCATGTCACTCTCGCCGTGAAAGAGATACCCGCTCACATACCGGCAGGGAATCCGCAGCTTCGACCGCACCAGCGTAATCATGATGTGCGCAAAATCCTGGCAAACCCCGGCCCTGGTGCCCAACGCCAGATCGATCGGAGAGTCCACGTTGGTCGACTTCGGTTTGTAGTCGAAGTACTCATAGATCTGCTGATTCAAGTGATGCAGCACCATCAGCGGATCGTCTCTGCGCCGCACATCCAGCTCCAAAGCCAGCGCGTCCAACGCTGGCGTCGGCACGGTGAACTCACTCGGCAGCAACATCTCCCAGTAGTCTCCCTGCTCCACCATCGCGTCCAGGTCCGTCCACGCATCCGGCGCCAGAAACGCCGGAACCTGAGCCGCCGGTTGCACCTCTACCAGCGACTCGGCAACAATCACCAACTGCCCATGCATCCCAGGAATATCGAAGTGGTGAACATGATTCGACAGATGATCGCGATAGCTGAACACTCTGCATCGAGGACTCACCGAAAGATGAAACGTCAGGCAGCGCTGGTTCTGATCGCTCCGCGGATGCATCCGCGTCTCCATCATGCTCTCGCTGACCTGATTGCTGTACAGGAACTTCGTCAGATGGCGAATCGAATAATACATAGCCTGTCCCTTTCGGTCTCGCGGGATATGCTGCATCTGCTAAAACGGCCAGTGAAAGAGCCAGCCAAGCCGCCATTGGTCCTGCTGATACCAAACAATAGCAGGTAGAACTGCCGCGAACGCCGTCGGCAATAACAATTGAAGCCACAGATTGTTCGTATGGAACACGTTGGACAACACAACTCGCGTCGCTCCCTGCGCAAACGCGCTCAACAGAAAGGTCGCCAGCGACGCCCGTCCCAGCCACCCCAGCGCGTCGCCCACCCTGTGCTTCTCAAGCAACCGCGCCAGCAGGAAGAGCGCGGCCGTTCCCGTCAGACCCATCAAGATATAGTTCCATCGCCCTGCGTAGCCATAGAAGTAAATCGTCACCACCTGAAACCCACCCAGTAGCACCAGTCCAAGCGCGGCCTTCGTCTTCTCAAGCC
Source organism: Tunturiibacter gelidiferens (assembly GCF_013410115.1). Taxonomy (GTDB): domain Bacteria; phylum Acidobacteriota; class Terriglobia; order Terriglobales; family Acidobacteriaceae; genus Edaphobacter; species Edaphobacter gelidiferens. The sequence goes on along the minus strand of NZ_JACCCV010000002.1, from coordinate 1,982,257 downwards.
GTTCCAGCATAAAAATATGATTCCCAACCCACATCCCGGCAGCGACAAAACAAAACTCACGCAACACACGGTCAATGATGTACGAACCATAGACCGGCGATATTCCCGCCACCACCGCGAGCAAAAACCGCAGCCAGTTCGGAAGGCGAGCCGTCAGCAACGCCAGCAGCAGACAAAAAAACAACGTGAACAGAAACCAGCTAACGCTCCCGTCCGCGACGTTCAGCAGAAACGCCTTCCAGTGAAACGGCGAGTACGTCACTTGAAACCTTCGTGTCAAAGGGCCGAGCGCTGCCGTGATGACTGCGAATAGCAGATACGGATACAGGATGGTCTTCAATTTTTCGAGCGTGTAGTTGCTGGCCCCTCGCCGACGAATGCTGCCCAGCACAAACAGCCCGGAAACAAAGAAAAACGCGGGCATGTGGAAGCTGTAAATAAAGTCTTCAGAGAATGCCATCCCCGGTCCGGTCCACCAGCCCCGATGTGCTACCCCCTGGGCCGTATGGCCATAGACCACCAAAAGGATTGCAAGACCTTTCACAAGGTCCACAAGGTGTGACCGCTTTCCACTGGTAATAGGCTCCGCTGTGTCGGCTGCCGTCTGTCCCCGCTCGATCATCTACCCTGCCAGCGCCGCCTGAATGGAATAGTCGACGTACAACTCGTAGATCGTCTCATGAATCGCTCGGCATTGTGCCTGAATGCTGCTCAGATACGCCAGCACATCCAGGCTCAAAATCTCATCCACGCTGCTGTAGCTCAGAGAAGACTGCAGTCGCCCACTCAACCGCCGCAAGCCCTCGGCGCGACTCTTCCCGCTGTCTCCCTGTATCTTTTCGAGCGCGCACAGCAGGCTGTCGATCGAAAACCGCACCGAGTGCGGGAACTCCTCATCGAGTAGAAGAAACTCGAAGATTTGATCCGGTGTCAGATCCGCCGTATACACCTTGCAGTAGGCTTCAAACGCTGTCGCCGAGCGCAACAGTCCCATCCAGTCCAGGTACTCATTGCCGTCGGCCACTCTCTCAGGGTGTCCCCAAAGGTCGATGTGGTACGCCTGGAGCAACAACGCCGTTGCGCATGCCCGTTCGATATACCGCCCGACCTGAATGAACTGCCAGCCTTCGCCGTGGTTCATCGTCGAATCTGTCACCCCTTGGAACTGATGCACCGCCTCCATCACAGACTGCAGGAACTCGCTAGGCTGCGTCATCCCCGCCCCCAAGGCCTCAGACTGAGTCCGATGTTGCATCTCTGGCCGGGTCACCTGCAAATAAAGGCTGTTAAGCCGATGCCACTGCTCCGTAGAAATCTGCTCCCGCACATGCCGTGAGTTCTCACGCGCCGCAATGATGCACGACAGGATGGAAGCCTTGTTCTCCGTGTCGAAGGTTAACGCCTGTGTCAGCGCATACGGCTCACCTGTCCACTCGATATTCTTCGGCTTGCCCAGCGCTTGCAGCACCCGCTGCCATCGCCGCTCTGCGCTGATCGGGCTCTCATCGAGCATCAGATTCAAATTCACATCCAGCAGCCGCGTTGTATGCTCAGCGCGTTCGAGATACCGACTCATCCAGTACAAACTATCCGCAACACGTGACAGCATCCGCCACTCCCTTTACTGACTCAGCACCCACGTATCTTTACTCCCGCCACCCTGCGACGAGTTCACCACTAACGATCCTTGATTCAGCGCCACACGCGTCAATCCACCTGGCACAATCGTCACCTTATCCCCATACAACACATATGGCCGTAGATCCACATGCCGCGGCTGCAACTCGTCTCCGATTAGACAAGGTGCTCGCGAAAACGAGATCGTAGGCTGAGCAATATAGTTCCTTGGGTCAGCCTCGATCTTCCGCGCAAAATCCTCCTGCTCTGCCTTGGTCGACTGCGGCCCGATTAGCATCCCATACCCGCCGCTCTCGCCGACCGCTTTTACCACCAGCTTGTCAAGATTTTGCAACACATGTTGCCGCTCTTTAGGTCTGGTCAACAGATAGGTCTCGACATTCTTCAGCACCGGCTCTTCACTCAGGTAATACTTGATAATCTCCGGAACGTACGCATAGAGCGCCTTGTCATCGGCCACACCGGTACCAAACGCATTTGCCAGTGTCACATTCCCAGCACGGTAAGCATTGAACAGACCAGCCACTCCAAGAATTGAATCTCCGCGAAACGCCAGGGGGTCAATGAAGTCATCATCCACGCGCCGATAGATCACATCCACCCGCCGCAGCCCTATCGTCGTCCGCATGTACACAACGTTGTCGTGCGTTACCAGATCGCGTCCTTCAACCAGTTCGATCCCCATCTGACGCGCAAGATACGCATGCTCAAAGTAAGCCGAGTTAAACACTCCTGGCGACAGCAGCACGATATTCGGCTCCGGTCGCCCCTCGGGCGCCAATGATCGCAACGTTCCCAACAGCAATTGTGTGTACTGTTCAATCGGTCGCACGTTGTAGCTTCGAAAGAGCTGCGGAAAGATCCGCTTCATCACCCTGCGATTGGTCAGCATATAGCTGACCCCGCTAGGTACGCGCAGATTATCCTCCAGCACCACAAACTCGCCGTTCTCCAATCGGATCAGGTCGGTCCCGCAGACAGCAATGTAGACATTCCGGGGAACCTGCAAACCCATCATCTGCCGCCTGTAGTGTTTGCAGCTATAAACCACCTCACGCGGCACGATTCCGTCATCCAGAATTCGTCCCTCGTTATAGATGTCCTTGAGAAAAAGATTCAGTGCCGTAATCCGTTGCGTCAGCCCGTGCTCCACCGTCGCCCACTCGGCTGCAGTAATAATTCGTGGAATCAGGTCATACGGAAAGATCTTCTCCGTTCCTTCTTCGCGGCCGTACACCGTAAAAGTAATGCCTTGATTCAGGAAGCTCAGGTCCGCCGCCTGTTTTCTCCGTTGTAACTCTTCCGAAGGCAGCGCCGAAAAGTGCTCCAGCAGCGGTTCGCAGTGCTGGTGCAGGTCGCCGAGCCCAGTGAACATCTCGTCATAGGCATGGTCCAGCAGATAGTTTTTCAGGGCCGCATGCTCGAACTGGGATGACTGGGTTGGATGCATTAGGAGCCTTGAGTATAGCGGGACAGCCTCAAGCATCCAAACCCAATCTGGCCGAGTCTTCGAAAATCCAAAAAGAGTAGGGCAGCCCCAGGGCGGCTCTACTCTACACGACCTGGCCAACTTACATCCGTTTGCCACCGGCCAACATCAGCGTCTGGCCCGTGACCCAGCCCGCATCGTCGGAAGCAAAGAACACAGCCGCCGTCGCGATGTCCTCGGGCTGCGCAATACGTCCAAGCGGTGTCGTCGCCTCCGTATGCTTCTGGAAGTCGCTACCTGCGAAACCAACGGCATGCAGTCCCTCCGTCTCCACCATGCCCGGATTCAGCGAGTTCACGCGAATCTTCTTCGGCCCCAGTTCCTGCGAAAGCGAAACAGCCAAGGAGTCCACAGCGGCCTTCGTCGCGCTGTAGACGGACCCGGTGGGCGCGGGCATCTGACCGACAAGCGAGCTGATATTGATGATTGAACCACCCTCCGGACCAATCAACTTCACCGCCTCCTGAGTCGTTAGCAACAGGCCGAGAACATTCAGGTTGAACTGCTTATGAAAATGCTCCGACGTAATCTCGCCAAGTGGTTTAAAGTCATAGATTCCGGCGTTATTCACCAAGATATCCAGCTTTCCGTAGGCCTTCTTGGTCTCTGCGAACAGCCGCGCAATGTCTTCCGGCTTCGAGACATCTCCCTGCACAGCGATCGCCTTGCCGCCCTTTGCGGTAATCTTCGCAACCACAGCATCCGCACCGGCCTTGCTGCTGCTGTAGTTCACAACAACGGACGCCCCAGCTGCGCCAAAATGTTCCGCGATCGACGCTCCAATGCCTTTGGATGCACCTGTTACCACTGCCACTTTTCCTGTGAGCTTGCTCATGACTGACGTTCTCCTGTGTCCCATCAATTCGATAACCATCTAATGGATGAGGGCGAATCACAGAAGGGTTCACGTCTTCTCTAAACATTTACGAATCGTCGACGAGCTTCCTCCACAATGGAGCTTCCTCGAATCAGCGTCTTACGCTCCACCATTCACCGTATCTTCTTGCCATTCCGTACATTTTAGAGGCCAGTATGTGCCCAACTAGGCTAAACTAGTAAGGACGCGCACTTTCCCCAAAACACCACCCCTAAGCGCACAGACAGGACATAAACGCAGTGAGCAACTCAACCGCAGTAGCCGTTAAGCCTATCTTCAATATCGCGATCATCGCCCACGTTGACCATGGCAAGACCACGCTCGTCGACGCCATGCTTCGCCAGTCCGGGACTTTTCGGTCCAACGAAGCCGTCACCGACCGCGTCATGGACTCCAACGATCTTGAAAAAGAGCGCGGCATCACCATTCTTGCGAAGAACACCGCCCTCTACTATCACGACAATAAGATCAACATCGTCGACACACCAGGCCACGCCGACTTCGGCGGAGAAGTAGAGCGCGCCCTTAAGATGGTCGACGGCGTAGTCCTCCTCGTCGACGCTTCAGAAGGTCCCCTGCCCCAGACCCGCTACGTTCTCTCGAAGGCCCTCGAAGCCGGCCTGACGCCGATGGTCGTCATCAACAAGATCGACCGTCCCGACGCGCGTCCTCAGGAGGTATTGAACGAAGTCTACGACCTCTTCATCGACCTCGACGCAGACGAGTCCGTCCTCGACTTCCCAGTGCTCTACACCAACGGAAAGCTCGGCACCGCGACGAACGATCTCGCGACCCCCGGCACGGATCTCCAGCCCCTTTTCGAGCAGATCGTCCAGACCATTCCTGTCTCCAAGGGCGATCCCGAAGGCACCCTCCAGATCCTGGTCACCAACCTCGACTACTCCGACTACCTTGGTCGTCTCGCCATCGGCCGCGTCTTCAACGGCACTATGCGCACCGGCCAGGAGTACAACGTCGCCAAGATCGACGGCACCTTCACCAAGCACAAAATCACCAAGCTCTTCAGCTTCTCCGGGCTCAAGCGCACCGACATTGAAGAGACACAGGTAGGCGACATTGTCGCTATCGCCGGCATCCCTGGCATCTTTATCGGAGAGAGCTTCTGCGACATCGAGAATCCGCAGCCTCTTCCCCAGATCACCATCGATGAGCCTACGATTGCTATTCAGTTCAACGTCAACAACTCCCCATTCGCTGGCCGCGAAGGCAAGTTTGTTACCTCGCGAAACCTCCGCGATCGCCTGGACAAAGAGCTCCTTACCAATGTCTCGCTCAAGATGCAGGACACCGGTTCTCCGGACTCCTTCAAGGTGCTGGGCCGCGGCGAACTTCAGCTGGGCATCCTCATCGAGATGATGCGTCGCGAGGGCTTCGAGCTCATGGCGAGCCGTCCCGAAATCGTTACCAAGAAGATCGATGATGCTGTGATGGAGCCGGTTGAGCACCTGTCGATTGACGTTCCTGAAAACTTCGTTGGTACCGTTATTGAGCGCCTTGGGCCGAGAAAAGGCGAGATGGTCAAGATGATCAATCACGGCTCAGGCCGCGTCCGTATGGAGTTTCGTATCCCCTCGCGTGGTCTGATTGGCCTGCGTTCTGAGATGCTTACCGAGACGCGTGGAACGATCATCATGAATTCGATTCTTGATGGCTATATCGCTTATCAGGGTGAGATTCCGCAGCGTTTGTCGGGTGCTTTGATCTCTGACCGTCAGGGGACTACGACTGCTTATGCGCTGGAAGGTCTGCAGGACCGCGGCGTTCTGTTTGTTTCGGATTGCGTGGAAGTGTATGAAGGCATGGTGGTTGGCGAGCATTCGCGAGACAACGATCTCGACGTCAACTGCGTTCGCGAGAAGAAGCTCTCGAATATGCGTGCTTCAGGTTCGGATGATGCTGTGCGGCTAGTTCCCTACAAGCAGCTGACGCTGGAGCAGTGTATTGAGTTCATTGCGGATGATGAGCTGGTTGAGGTTACACCTAAGTCGTTGCGTATGCGGAAGAAGGTGCTTCAGGCGAACCGTCGTCCCCGCAAGGGCGGCAGCGAATAACTACGGGCGAAATTTGGTTTCTTCGACGGCCGGACCTTCTAGGTTCGGCCGTCATTTTTTGTGGGAGGGAGGAAAAAGTTGTTTGTGGCTGGAGTGTGGTTTTGCGGGGGTTTTTGAGAAAAATGGGTGTTTGAATGTGGTTTTTTGATGGTGATAACGTGGTGTTTTGCGTGGTGGACGTGGAGTTTAAACATCCACTCTTCGGGAGCCTAAAAAAGTGACACGGTTTTGAACTTTATTTTCTGGCTGGGCAATGTCGACCCTCAGAGCGCGTGAGGGCTGGACAGGTGGGGCTGAAAAGAAGGTGAAGATCCTCGCGTTAGGGGGAGCAGGATGTCCTTCGATTGCGGCTCCCGCGATGAAACTGTGAGGGCGACAGACAACGACGTGAAGAGGGTGGGTGGAAAGGGACGAGCGGTTTGAGCAGGACGGAGTTCCTTGGGATCCTTCGCTGCGCTCAGGATGACAGCAAAAGCCTAATACGTTCAGGATGACAGCCAAGGCTTAATGCGCTCAGGATGACAGCAAAGGCCTAGTGTGCTCAGGATGACAGCAAAGCATAATGCGTTCAGCATGACAGCAAAGGCCTCGTGCGCTCAGGATGACGGCAAAGGCTTAGTGGCGCTGAGGATGACAGCAAAGGCTTAGTACATTCAGCATGACAGCAAAGGCCTAATGCGCCAGCCTAATATAAGCTTCGCCAGCTCAAGGCTTTGCCGGTTCAAGGCTGCGCCAGCTTGATGCAGGGCGAGAGGCAGGGTCGACAGAGGAGCACTTTGTGCGGCGTTCGGTAGCCGCTTAGTTGTGACCGTCTTGTTCGGGGGGAACGTAGCTGAAGAGCCGTAGGCGCTCGCTTTCACGTTCGAGCGATCGTTCTCTGCCGCGAAGCAGATCCCTGAGTGAAAGCTCGCCGCATACCTGCCCGTTGGAACGGTCTACGACCGCCAATGTTTCTAAACCTTCCATCGCCATCAGCTCTGCGGCTCCGCGGGTGGTCGAGTCGGAGTAAGAGTAAGCGGCCGGGAGTGGAGCGGTTGGGGTGTCCTTTGTGAGGGGCGACATGACTTCGCGAACAAGGACAAGCTCGAGCGGGTCGACGCCGTACTCGCGAGTCAGATGATAGCCTCGCCGGCTGAGCTTTTCGGTCAGAATCGATCGAGGCATGATGAGGGCGGTGATGAGGTAGGATGCGATGCAGGCCGTGGCAAGCGGGAGCAGGGCGGGGAGACAGTGAGTGACCTCGAGGCTGAACAGGATGGCGGTGAGAGGGACACCAAGCGATCCTGCGAGCATCGCTCCCATGCCGATCAGGGCCCAGAGCGCTTGAGTTTCGGCGGGAGCATGAGTAAGGTGCCCGGCCAGTGCGCCTACGGCTCCGCCGATCATGAGTAGGGGAGCGAGCACGCCGCCGGAGGTTCCCGATCCCAGGGAGAAGGCCCACATGAGCGACTTTGCGAGCAGAATTCCTACGATGAGGCCAATCGTGGGAGTCCCGTGAAGCAGTTCGGCGATGTTGTCGTACCCGACTCCAAGGCCCCGGGGGAAGAAGAGGCCACCGACTCCAATGCCAATGCCGCCGATTGCGGGCCACCACATCCAGTGGAGATGCAGGTGCTCGAATAGATCCTCGAAGGCATACATCATGCGGCTCATGCCGGCAGCGATGAGGCCGAGGAGAGCACCCAGGAAGAGAGCGCCGATCACGAAGGGAGCACCATGAGTTCCGGTTATGACCGGCATAGGAAAGATCGGCCCCGCGCCAAGCCAGTAGACCCGGAAGAGTGATGCTGTGACGCTGGCAATCGCTACCGGGACCAGGCTTCGCGGGCGCCATTCGAAGAGAAGGAGTTCGACGGCAAGAAGAATGGCAGCCACGGGCGTGGCAAAGGTTGCCGACATGCCCGCTGCCGCACCGGCGACGAGGAGCGTGGTTCTCTCTGCATCGGTGACGTGCATCCACTGACCAATGAGCGATCCCACGGCTCCGCCGGTCATGATGATGGGGCCTTCGGCGCCGAATGGGCCGCCTGAGCCGATCGCAATGGCGGCGGAGATGGGTTTCAGGAGGGCAATCTTCGGAGCAACTTTAGCGCGATGCAGGAGGATGGCTTCGATAGCTTCCGGGATACCGTGCCCGCGGATCTTATCCGAGCCGAAGCGCGCCATAAGGCCAACGAGCAGGCCTCCCAGGACTGGGACGACGACCATCCAATGTCCCAGGTGGCTTCCTGCGGGAGAGACCGGGGCGAGGCTGAAGCGGTGGTAGTAGAAGATGTTGGTTGAGAATGCGATAGCACGCAGGAGTAGAACGGCGAGCAGGGTGGCGCATAGACCGATGCCGATGGAGACGCCGGAGAGCAGCCAGACCCGTCGATCAACCGTGAAATCCTTGAGAATGGATGGTTCTGACTTCAAGTTTGTCTTTCCCTCTGCTGAGTTTGTGTTTCGGTTTTGTGATTCCGAGGTTGTGTTCTGAGGTTGTGTTTCATGCGGCGCAGCGATCATTTTGTGTTGCGGATGCGGGTGAGGGCCTGGATAAGGCTGGGGGCCAGTTCGCGTAGTTGTTGGGCATGGGCCTCAGAGAGCTGACGAAGCGCCTCCTGACCCTGCGCGGTGAGTTCGAGCACCACCCACCTGCGGTCGTTCTGATCGTGGGTTCGTCGCACCAGACCTGCCAGCTCGCACCGTTTGCTGAGCTCGACGACGGTGTGGTGTCGCAGGCCCATCACCTCGGCGATGTGGGAGATGGTGACGAGGGTGTCGTCGGGAGCTCCGGCGATCTGCAACATGAGCTGGTGCTGTTGCGGCTGGAGGCCGGCTGCGGTGGCGGCTTGTTCGCTGAACTGGAGGAAGTGTCGAATTTCGGATCGAAACTTGGCCAGCAGCTGAATCTCGTTGCGATCGGTTTTTCTGGACAACGGTTTGGCCATAAGAGTATCGTAACACGATATGATCTACGGCAGAGTCCGGCGGTCTTGTTGAGCAGTTCCGCGGGGCTCTGGCTGTTGGGTCGAAGAGGTGTCAAATGATGAACATCTATGTGTTTATCTTTCTCCTGCTGCCGTTTCTTGGAATGATCGGCGCTTTGGTGGTGCTGGCACGAGATAGAAGAGTTCACCCTGGCGAACGCCGCTCTGGATTGCGGTAGGGATTGGTTTTCGGGTTGGTCGGCAACTGTGGGGATACGGACGAAATGCGGGGGTCTCTCCACTGCGTCGCGCGATGGGACCGCGCGACTTCGGTCGAGATGACGCTTGCGGGGCGCCACTTGTCGGAGACGCCAACTTGAACCAGCAGTCCGCACGATGGGGAAAAAGGTCGGGGCGGTGGGGAACAGGTCGGGCGTTGAAGAAACAGGTCGGCCGATGAGAGCGCCGGCGATGGTTCCGGGCGGGTTGAAGGACTGGGCGAAGTTGAGTCTTCGCTCGGAGGTCTCGGGTTCGCCCAGCTGGGTGACGAATGAGGCTGCGCCGGTTTCGAGAAAAGCCAGACCGGCGGCGATGACGAAGAGAGCTAAGAGAAAAAAGCTGTAGCGGTTGATCTCGGCTGCGGGCCAGAACAAAAAGCAACCGAAGGAGTAGAGCATCAGGCCGGAGACGAGTCCGATGTGATAACCGAAGCGGCGGAGGACGAAGGCTGCAGGCATGGAGACGCAGAAGTAGCCGAAGTAGAAGGCCGATTGAATGAGGCCTGCCTGCAGGCGGGAGATCTGGAACGACTTCATGAACTGCCGGATCAGGACATCGTTGAGGTTGTTCGGCATCGCCCATAGGAAGAACAGAGCGGTGACCATGACGAACGGTGCACGCTAGCGCGCATCGAAGAGCGGCACGTCTGCGCGATGGGTAGATTGTGTGCCGGTGTCCTGCTTTGGGATCGAAGGCGGGGTGTGCATGGGCGAATCCTGATTCGCGGGATTGACGGTTGTTGAGTGTCCGGAAGATGCGTGCACGAATGGTACAGGAAGAGGCGATTCGGTTATTTGAGGTCGAAGCGGTTTGATTAGGGCGGCTGAGGGTGAACCGATGCGCCGTTGGTATCTGGCTTCTCTACAGGGATTTTGTCCTCGTCGGACAATTATGACGGGTGGGTAAGGGAGCAGCCTCACTGGTTAGTAATCACCATAAAGTTGTAGTGCAGTTACTACTGGGTGACTGCATAGTTGGACGTGTCTTCTGTCGCATTGAAAAGTTTAGGACTTGAGAATAAGCCACGCTGTACCTGTTAAGAGGCTCTCGAGGCCAGCCTCCCTGAAGTGAAGTTCGTGAAGCCAGTCAAGAGAGGGCGTGATTATGTTTCAGAGATTTCGAACTGCATTCGGCACAACTTTGGGTCTCATTCTTTTATGTGCGACTCCCGTTTTAGCGAATCACGTAGACACTGCTAACGTAACGGTCACCTGCAACGCCTTCAGCTTTTCTGTTGCGGCTTCGGAGTTGTCACCGGGAACGAAGTATCAGATCAGCTACACGATCGAGACGTCGCCCTACTCCGGCGCTCCGATTACCGGGACTATTCCGTTGACTGCATCTTCGACTACCACCTTCGAGGCGACTGTGTGGGGTTCGTTCCCGGCTTTGATCGGAACTTACAACTTCACCGGCACTGCGAGCCTGGTGGGGCACAATACGGTACCGATTCTGTTTTCGCCGACGAGCATCTCCTGCGGAGCTCCGCCGCCGCCGCCCAACTCGGGCAAGGGGATCGACACGGCGAGCTTTAATGGAAACCGGCTCTTGCCGGGCGATTCGGTGTGGTTCAACGCGAACTTCACAGTGAAGAATATCCCCAGCACTGGGGGCGTCATCACCTTTACCAATTCCAGAATTGTCGATGTAGAGACTGGGGCGCTGTTTACGAGCTCGGCCCCGAATGCTCAGATAACCTTCTCGCCGACCGCGACCTGCAGTTCGACGACATTCAGTACGATGACCAATACGTGGATCACTACGGTTCCGCTCAAGGGAGATGATGAGATTTTTCTTACCGGAGTGGCGATTCCAGTACCGTCGGGCGGGATACCTGCGGGGATTAACGTCACGTGGAGCGGAACGTTCAATACAACGGGTGCTCCGGGGATGTCGATAGATTGGAAGTGGGGTGCTGCGGTCTACTCCAGCATTGCGACCGATTCGAATCTTCTAGAGGTGAAGGCTGGGCACCACACGGCATGCCGGGAGAGCAACGGGGACCATGCGGCAACGCCTGAGGGCGTCAACAACAGGAATCAGCCGTGGAAGGGGTTTGTGATCAGCGGCGCGACGGGCGGCGGAGATGCGAACTGGACGGGGTCGTGGAGCGGCACCGAGACGGTCACTCCGACGGCCGTAACCGATCCTGGTCCTGGGCCGAAGGGGTAGCACGTCGTAGTTGAAGACGGGCTTTTAGATCTCCGGTGCAACGCGAAAACTGCGTTGCACCGGTTCTTTTGTGTGGGAGAGACGTCCTGCCGGACGGGCCCACTTCGCGTGGGGCGGTCACTTCGTGACTTGTATACCTTGTCTCGGCTCGACTGGCGTTGGCGGCCCTCCCGTTGGTCGGGAGGAGACTACTTGTGGGCCTTGGCGGTTGCGAAGCGCTTGTTGATCTCGTCCCAGTTGACGGTGTTCCACCAGGCGGCGAGATAGTCGGGGCGCTTGTTCTGATATTTGAGGTAGTAGGCGTGCTCCCAGACGTCGTTGCCTAGGATGGGGTAGTGGCCCTGGGAGAGGGGGTTGTCCTGGTTCGCAGTGGTGACAATGCTGAGCTTTCCGCCGATGATGATGATCCAACCCCAACCTGAGCCGAACTGCTTGGCGGTGGTCTCGTTGAACTGCTTCTTGAAGTCTTCGAACGATCCGAAGTCCTTCTTGATCTGGTCGGCGATCTCGCCGGTGGGTTCGCCGCCGCCCTTGGGCTTCATGATCTGCCAGAACATGGTGTGGTTGACGTGACCGCCGCCGTTGTTCTGGACAACCTTGCGAACGTCCTCGGGGATGCTGGCGAGGTCTTTGAGGAGTTCCTCGGGAGACTTCTTGCCGATCTCTGGATGTTTCTCTACCGCGCCGTTCAGATTGGTGACGTAGGTCTGGTGGTGCTTGTCGTGGTGGAGCTTCATCGTAGCTTCGTCGATGAAGGGCTCAAGCGCCGCGTAATCGTAGGGCAAAGGTGGTAGTTCGTAGGCCACAGTAGTTCTCCTGTCGTCGTTCGTTTTGTCAGTCAGGAGGATCCTGACTGCCTGAGTGAGTTCGATGCTGTCCGGGCGGTGCGCGATGCACCTGGGCGAGTCGTCCCAACCTCAGGAATCATAACTTACCTGCGGATTCATCGCTCTTTGACGGAGGGATGTAACCGAGTGCGGAGTTTTGCGCTCTAATAAGAACCAATGAACGACCTCACTGCTTCTTACCGCTGGCTTGACGATGATGGAGCTGCCTTTGGCGCTCCTGGGCTGGAACCGCGCTGGACCTCGAGCGAAAAAGACGCTGTTTCGACAGCGTATGCGGCTTCGAGCCGAGTGTGGTTTACGGTCTCGCATGGGACGTTGAACGAGATTTACTACCCGACGATCGATCGCCCGCAGACCCGCGATATGGAGTTGCTGTTCAGCGATGGCGAGACCTTTGTGCATGAGGAGAAGCGCAGTTTTGAGTACGACTTTCATTACATCGATGCGGCTGCTCCCGCGGTCCGGGTGGTGGCCAGCGATCTGGATGGACGTTATACGGTGACCAAGGAGTTCATCTGTGATCCGCATCATCCTGTGGTGTTGATGAACGTGAAGATAACCGGGGATGAGGACGTTCTGTCGCGGCTGAAGTGCTATGCGCTGCTGGCGCCGCATTTGAACGGCGGTGGAGCGGGGAACTCGGCGCGGTCGATCGATGTGGCGGGTCAGCGCTGTTTGTTGGCTTGGAAGGGCGAGACTTCGCTGGCGTTTGGCGCGGACTGCGGGTTTGTACGGTCTTCGTGCGGCTATGTCGGGACCAGTGATGGGTACCAGAATCTGGTTCAGGATATGCGGATGAGCTGGCAGTTTGGGCAGGCTCTGGATGGCAATCTTGCGTTGATGGGAGAGATCGATATTTCGCAGAATCGTGAGTTCACGGTAGCGATTTCGTTTGGGGATGGGCATCATGCGGCGATCGCGCAGATGATGCAGACGCTGGCTTCGCCTTATGAGTTGCACCAGAAACGGTTCGTGGATCAGTGGCAGAGGGTGAACCCGCCGATTGGTTTGGCGGCGGTCTCGACGGACGGTGGGAGGCTGATGCGGATCAGCCAGAATGTGCTGTTGACGCATGAGGACAAGACATACTCGGGCGCGTTTATTGCGTCCGCTTCGGTGCCGTGGGGAGCGTCGAAGGGTGACTCGGATTTAGGTGGGTATCACCTGGTGTGGACTCGGGATATGGTGCAGACTGCGAGCGCGCTGTTGGCGTGTGGAAGGACAGATACGGCTCTCCGGGCGCTGGTTTATCTGGCTTGCACGCAGAAGCCGGATGGGAGCTTTGCGCAGAACTTCTGGATCGACGGGACTCCTTACTGGACGGGGATTCAGCTGGATGAGGTGGCGTTTCCGATCATTCTGGCGTGGCGGCTTTGGAAGCAGGATGGGCTGGGGAGCTTCGATGTGTTTCCGTTCGTGGAGCGGGCGGCGGCGTTTCTGGTGCGGTATGCTCCGGTGACGCAGCAGGAGCGGTGGGAAGAGGCGGCCGGGTATTCGCCGTCGACGCTGGCGGCGGTGATCTCGGGGTTGATCTGCGCGGCGGATATTGCTCGTTCGCGGGAGTCAGTGGAACTGGCGAACTATCTGGAGACGTATGCGGACTGGATTGAGTCGCACCTGGATGAGTGGACGACTACGACTGAAGGCGTGTTGCACCCGGATGTGAAGTATCACTACATGCGGATTCGTCCGCCAGCCAAAGGTGAGCCGTTTCATGACGACAGTCTGCCGCCCGGGATGATTCGAATTAATAATCGCGAGCCGGGGGAGAGGAATGTGTTCGAGGCTCGCGAGGTGATCGATGGAGGATTTCTGGAGCTGGTGCGCTATGGGATTCGACGTGCTGATGATCCTTTGATCGTCGATTCGCTGAAGGTTGTCGATCACTGTTTGAAGATCGAGACGCCGTTTGGGGATTCGTGGCGGCGATACAACCATGACGGGTATGGACAAAAGAAGGATGGGGGGCCGTATGACGGCTCGGGGCAGGGTCGCGCATGGCCGATTCTGACGGGCGAAAGAGGCCACTACGAGCTCTGCGCGGGGAACGACTTCAGCAAGTACGTCAAGGCGATTGAACAGTTTAGTTCCGTTGGAGGGATGCTTCCGGAGCAGGTCTGGGACTATGACGATATTCCTTCGCGTGGGATGTATCGCGGGCGGTCGGCGGGCTCGGCGCAGCCGCTGGTTTGGGCGCATGCGGAGTACCTGAAGCTGCTGCGCTCGGCGGCTGATGGCCGGGTGTTTGACCGGATTCAGGCGGTAGAAGATCGTTATGCTGTCGTGAAGGAGAAGCGCTCGTTTACGAACCATATCGAGATCTTTGAGCCGGGGCGGCCGATTCGCTCGCTCTACTCGGGACATACGCTTCGCATTGTCGATCGGGAGCATTTTCGTGTCGTCTATACCTATGACAACTGGGCTACGACGCTTAGTCTTGAGTCGCGGTCGGTTGGATATTCGGGATCGTTTGTGGATATTCCGACGGGCGCGGGTCAGGTAGGCAAGATTACGTTTACCCTCGCATGGCCGGTGGAGGGACAGCAGGATCGCTGGCTGGGGCGAAATATTGATGTCTCCATCGATCCGGTTCCGGCATCTACCAAGGTGTGAGGATGCAGCGAGCCGGGTCCCGCTAGTACACTGTTAGAGTTTGACCAAATCTTCCAGATTCAGCGTCGGCAAACGGCGCGCGAGTCTCCTGAAAGAGCAAAGGAATAGCATGAGCGAACAGCAGGATTCGAAGCAGCAAGAAATTGACCAGATCTCCATCAACGCCCTCCGCTTTCTCGCCGTCGATGCCGTGGAGAAGGCGAAGTCCGGACATCCCGGAGCTCCGCTGGGATGCGCTCCGATAGCTTATTTGCTCTATCACAAGCTGATGAAGCACGATCCTTCGGATCCGAAGTGGATTGATCGGGATCGTTTCGTACTTTCGAATGGGCACGCATCGGCGCTGCTGTATGGTGCGCTGCATCTGTCAGGGTACGACTTGCCGATTTCGCAGCTGGAGCAGTTCCGGCAGTGGGGCTCGCATACGCCCGGCCACCCCGAGTATGGCGAGGCTCCAGGTGTTGAGGTGACGACGGGTCCGCTGGGGCAGGGTCTTGCGATGGCTGTGGGTATGGCGACGGCGGAGCGGCACCAGGCTGCGGTCTACAACCGCGATACGTACAACATCGTCGACCACCACACCTATGTACTCTGCGGCGATGGCGACCTGATGGAAGGCATCTCGCATGAGGCGTGCTCGCTGGCGGGAACGTTGGCGCTGGGCAAGCTGATCGTGCTTTATGACGACAACCTGATCTCGCTCGATGGGCCGACGGAGCTCTCTTTCACGGAAGATGTGACGAAGCGGTTCGAGGCTTACCACTGGCATGTGCAGCATGTAGCCGATGGCAACGACCTGGTGGCGATTGAGGCGGCGATTCTTGCAGCCAAGGCGGAGACGTCGAAGCCCTCGTTGATTCGCGTGCGCACCGTGATCGGTTATGGAAGCCCGAAGGCTGGCACGAATAAGGTGCATGGCGAGGCGCTTGGACCGGAGGCGACCAAGGAGACGAAGAAGAACCTGGGCTGGCCTGAGGATAAGAGCTTCTACGTTCCCGATGAGGCTCGCAAGAACTGGGACACGATCAAGCTGCGGGGCAAGGATCTGCATGCTTCGTGGACGGCGGAGTTTGAAGAGTACGCCAAGGCTTATCCCGAGCCGGCGGCACAGTTCGACCGTACGATCAAGGCAAAGCTCGCCGATGGTTGGGAGAAAAAGATCCCAACCTTCCCGACTGAGAAGCCGATGGCAACTCGAAACGCCGGGCAGGCGGTGATGCAGGCGATTGAGAACGTGGTTCCGGAGTTGTTTGGCGGCGCGGCGGACCTGACTGCTTCGACCAAGACGATCTTCAAAGATTCACCGAGCTTTCACGTGGACCCGGCTGGACGCAATGTGTTCTTCGGCGTGCGCGAGTTTGGCATGTGCGCGATGGTGAATGGCATGGCGGCGCACGGCGGGCTGATTCCGTTTGGGTCGACGTTCTTTACGTTCTCGGACTACTGCCGTAATGCGCTGCGTCTGGCTGCCCTGATGGGCCTTCACTCGCTGTTCATCTTCACGCACGATTCGATTGGACTGGGCGAAGATGGACCGACGCACCAGCCGGTTGAGCAGCTGATGAGTCTTCGTGCTATCCCGCACCTCACCGACTTCCGCCCGGCGGATGCGAATGAGACGGCGGCGTGCTGGCAGCTTGCGCTGGAGCGAAAGAGTCCGTGCTTTATGGCGCTGTCGCGTCAGGATCTGCCGACGATCGATGCGACGATCGCTCGCGCGGGTGCGCGATTTGGAGCGTATGAGGTGGTTTCGCACGGCAAGGATTTGATTCTGATTGCGACCGGCTCAGAGGTTGGACTTATCACGAAGGCTGCTGAGGAACTGAAGGGGATTGGGATCAACGCGACCGTTGTTTCGATGCCAAGCTTCCACGTCTATGACGAGCAGAGCGACGAGTACAAAGCGAAGCTGATGCCGGAGAGCACGCCGAAGCTGGCGGTTGAAGCCGGTGCGACGCTGGGTTGGTACAAGTACGTCGGCCACAACGGAGGAGTGATTGGGTTGGACCGCTTCGGTGGTTCGGCTCCGGGAGCGGTCGCTTTCGAGAAGCTGGGCTTCACCGTTGCGAACGTGGTCGATCATGCCAAGAAGCTGGTAAAGAAGTAAATGGAGAGGCGGGGTCGATCACCCCGCCTTTTCATGGTCTGGCAATAAACTCTGTGTCTACTCAAGCCTGACTACTACTCATTTGCGCCTTGTGACACCGCCCGAGCATCTTAACCTGAACGCTATGAAGGGGGCAGAGTCTTGGGTGGGTTGGTTGCAGGCGATTCGCGCATCATGTATCGCCTGGGCGGCGTCGGGATGATCGGGGCTGCTGCAACGCTCGAACGGGCTCTTCCATTGATTCAGCACAAGAACGTAGCCTTTTGGAGTACTGGAGATCATGACTGAATCGATTCAACGTGTCTGGTTTATCACGGGAGCATCGACCGGTTTTGGCCGTCTGCTTGCGGAAGAGGTTCTGAAGTCAGGCGGCAAGGTGATTGCGACTGCTCGCAAGCTGGACAAGGTTGCAGATCTTGAAAGACAGTATCCGCGAAGTGCAAAGGCTTTGGCCTTGGATGTCACGGATGCCGGCCAAGTGGATTCGGCTGTGACGCAGGCCTTTGCGCAGTTCGGACAAGTGGATGTGCTGGTCAACAACGCAGGTTACGGAGTTGCTGGCGCGATTGAAGAGGTCTCGGAGGCGGAGTTTATGCCGATGTTTGAGACCAATGTCTTCGGTCTGCTGAAGGTGACACGGGCGTTTCTTCCTCATCTGCGCAAGCAACGCAGCGGACATATTCTCAATCTTTCTTCGATCGGCGGGCTGGTTGGCGGGCCGGGGATCGGGATGTACAACGCGACGAAGTTTGCTGTTGAAGGGCTGTCCGAGGCTTTAGCGGCAGAGCTTGCGCCGTTGGGTATTCGAGTCACCGTGATTGAGCCTGGTCCGTTCCGCACTGACTTTCTGGGTCGCTCCGGCGTGATCGCGAAGACTAAAATTGCTGACTACGACAAGACGGCCGCGAATATGCGGAAGTATTTTGTGGAGAACGACGGCAAGCAGGCAGGTGATCCGCTGAAGGCTGTACAGGCTATGATCCGGGTCGTCGAATCTCAGGATCCACCGCTTCATCTTTTGTTGGGCCGTAGCGCCCTGCAACGATTCAAGGGCAAGCTCGATGGCTGGCAGAAAGAGATTGCCGCCTGGGAGCAGGTGACTGTCGGAGCAGATTTTGCGGAGGGTGAGTGAGTTCTTCCTCGTACATCAAGACGATCTTCTGGGACATCGGCGGAGTCCTGCTCACGAATGGGTGGGACAAAGACGAACGTACGGAGGTTCTGTCTCGGCTCGGTGTTGATCTGGTCGATTACGAGTCGCGTCATGAAGAAGCGAACCAGTACTGGGAGCGGGGACTGTCGACGGCAGAGCACTTCTTCAACGTAACGGTGCTGAATCAGAATCCGAATCTGACCTTTGCTGAGCTTTGGCCGCAGGTTTGTGCGGAGAGCAAGATTCTTCATCCGGGGAGCTTCGATATTCTTGGAGAGCTTGCTACGTCGGGAAGGTATGCGCTGGCCACGCTCAACAATGAGAGCCGTGAGTTGAACGAACATCGTCTGGATGCGTTTCGGCTGCGGCCCTTTTTCGACTACTTTATCTGCTCCGGCTACGTGCATGAGATGAAGCCGCATCCCGGCATCTATCGGGCTGCGATCGAGATCTCGGGCCATCTTGCGGAGACCGCGTTATTTATCGACGACAAGCTTGAAAACTGCAATACCGCGGAAGCTCTCGGCATGCAGGCGATTTGTTTTGAGTCACCAGCTCAGCTGAGAGATGAGCTTGCACAACTTGGCTTACGAGCCGCATAAGGAAGGAAGATAGATGGAAGTGGGACCTTCGGTGGTCACGGCTTCAAGAAGTCGTAGTTTTGCCGGATGTGCGAGGCGGTGTAATCGACGCCGCGCATATACCTTGAATTTCATTAGCCAGACAGGGTTTTATCGTCGGCACAGCATGGAAGGTTTGTGAGGAGAGGATTATGAGCACGAGCACAGTACCAGTTGGCGTTTCGGCAGCGGCGGCGGATGCCACCAAGAAGGGCGAGCGCATTCCTGAGCCCTGCATTGTTGTTATTTTTGGAGCTTCGGGCGATCTTACCAAACGGAAGCTTCTGCCGGCGCTTTATCACCTGGACCAGTCGGGTCTTTTGCCGAAAGACTTCGCCGTGGTTGGAGTGGCGCGTCGCGATCTCAGCGCAACGTTTGGCCCGGACATGAAGGACGGGATCATGAAGGGCGGTGGTGTTGAGGAGAATGATCCAAAGCTGAAGCCGTTTATGGATCGTATCTCGTACTTTGCGACAGAGTTCGATGACGATGCGGGCTTCGATAAGTTGAAGGCGCATCTGGCGGAGTTGGATGACAAGTTTCACACCAGGGGCAATCGCCTGTTCTACCTCGCGGTCGCGCCGGAGTTTTTTGCGGACATCACGCGCCGGTTGGGCAAGCACGGCATGGCGAGACCCGAAGCTGGAGATAAGCACTGGGTACGGGTGATCATCGAGAAGCCTTTCGGCACTGATTTGGAGTCCGCGCGCCAGCTGAACGACGAGATCAACGACGTGCTGGCCGAAGATCAGATCTTCCGCATCGATCACTACCTGGGTAAGGAGACGGTTCAGAATATTCTTGTCTTTCGCTTTGGCAATGGGATCTTTGAGCCGGTGTGGAATCGCAACTTCATCGATCACGTCGAGATTACGGCTGCTGAGTCGATTGGTATCGAAGGTCGTGGGCCGTTTTACGAGAAGGCGGGTGCGGTTCGCGATGTGCTGCAGAACCATGTGATGGAGGTTCTCTCGTTTGTGGCGATGGAACCACCAGACTCGTTTGAGGCTGAGGCGGTGCGTACCGAGAAGCTTAAGGTCTGGCGCGCGATTGAGGGCATTCCTGTCAACAACACAGTGCGCGGGCAGTATGGTCCGGGCAAGGTAGATGGCAAGGAGGTTGTTGGCTATCGCCAGGAAGATCGTGTGTCGCCGACTTCGAGCACCGAAACCTTTGCTGCGATCCGCTTGGGGATTGAAAACTGGCGCTGGGCTGGCGTGCCGTTTTACCTGCGTGCTGGGAAGCGGCTGGCAAAGCGTGTGACAGAGGTGACGATCGTCTTCAAGCAGCCACCGCTGCACCTGTTCAAGTCCAACAGCAGTGAAGACAATATTGCTCCGAACATCATCAAGATGCGTATTCAGCCGGATGAGGGGATCTCGCTGCAGTTTGGCGCGAAGGTTCCTGGGCCGACTACCAATCTTGCGCAGGTGAACATGGCGTTCAGCTATGCGGATGCGTTCGGCAAGTCTTCGGCGAACGGGTATGAGCGGTTGTTGCTGGATGCGATGCTGGGCGATGCGACGTTGTTTGCGCACCGCGATGGCGTGGAGGCGACCTGGGCGCTGTTTACGCCGATCCTCGAGGCGTGGGCCAAGGTTGAGGGCAAGCACTTCCCCAACTACGCGGCTGGCTCCGAGGGGCCGGACTGCGCGGATGAGCTTCTGGCGAAGGATGGCCGGAAGTGGGTGGAGCTGTAGGGAACAGCAGTACGGCACGCTGTGGAGGAGGTCTCTACGGCGTTGCCGGTTCATCGGTCATGCATCAAATGTTCGGCTGGACTCCGGAGCGTGTGAAACTTGTTCCGGAGTTCGTCCGTTTCAGGGTTGTTGGTACCTCCACTTCATCGTTGCGAGAGTCTTATGCCCCGTCCAGTTTCGGTTACGTATCGCGTATCGCCAACACCAGCAGCCACGGCTCGGGCCGGTGCGCAGCTCTTTACCGAGGCGGCGGGGAAGGCCGCTGCGTCGCGTGGAATGGCTCGCATCGCCATCTCCGGCGGCACGACGCCCAAAACCATGTTCGGTCTGCTGGCGGACCCGGCGGAGCCGTTTCTCAAGCAGGTTCCGTGGGACAAGCTCGATCTCTACTGGGTCGATGAGCGCTGCGTGCCACCTGACAATGCGGAGTCGAACTACCGCATGACCAAGGAAGCGCTGCTCTCGAAGGTTCCACTGCCGGCGGAGCGCGTTCATCGGATGGAGGGGGAGCTTCCGCCCGATGTTGCTGCGGCCCGGTACGAGTCGACGATTCGAAATACGTTCAAGCTCGAGGGCGCAGAGACACCTACGTTCGACCTGGTGCTGCTGGGTATGGGCGACGACGGGCATACGGCCTCGCTGTTTCCACATACGGACGCGCTGAACGAGATGAGCCACATCGTGGTGCCAAACCATGTTCCACAAAAGGATACGTGGCGTATCACCCTGACGTGGCCGGTCATCAATCAAGGCCGGGAGGTGGCGTTTTTGATCGAGGGCACGGGGAAGGCGCAGGTTCTGCACGATGTTTTCCTGGGGCCATACCAGCCGGAGGTTCATCCCTCGCAGCTGATTCGACCGGCCAGCGGACAATTGACCCTCTTGCTCGACTCGGCTGCAGCGGCTAAGCTGCCTGCACCGGCGAATTCTGATTCGACCGGAACTTTGGAGCTCAAATAGATGATTCTCGCTGGGGACGTTGGCGGAACAAAGGTTCACCTTGCACTGTACGACTTCGCCAATGGGCGTCTGCACCCGATCCGCGACCAGAAGTTTCCGGCGCATGAGTTCGCGAGCCTGGATGACGTGGTTCACAAGTTTCTGGCCGGAGACGGGACCAATGCGACGCAGGGAGGGGATATTTTTGGGGCTTGTTTCGGTTGTCCGGGGCCGGTCCGCGATGGGCGACTGAAGCTGACGAACCTGCCGTGGACGCTGGATACGCGCGATCTGGTGAAGTCTCTTTCGATTCCTCATATATCTCTGATCAATGACCTTGAAGCGAACGGTTATGGTATCCCGGAGCTTGCGCCCGAGAGCATCTTTACGCTGCACGAGGGCGACCCCGAGGCTACCGGACATGCGGGCCTGATGGCTGCGGGGACAGGGCTGGGCCAGGCGCTGCTGATCTGGGATGGTCAGAAGCACCGCCCGATCGCGTCTGAGGGTGGCCACGCCGACTTTGCGGCGCGGAGTAATCGCGAGATTGCGCTGCTGGAGTACTTGCGCTCTATGCTGAAGGGACGGGTGAGCTGGGAGCGGGTGGTTTCCGGCCTTGGCATCAAGAACATCTACTCTTTTCTGCGCGATGTTGAAAAGATCGCCGAGCCGGGGTGGCTGCACGACCGGATGCAGTGTGAGGACCCGAACGCGGTGATCGGGGAGTGTGCCGAGGACGGTTCGAGCTCGCTGTGCTTTGAGACGATGAAGATCTTCACTGGAGCGTATGGCGCTGAGGCGGGCAACATCGCGCTGCAGGTGCTTGCGACCGGCGGGATGTACCTTGGCGGGGGGATCGCTCCGAAGATTTTGAAGACGTTGAAGAACGGGACCTTTACCCAGGCGTTCATCGACAAGGGGCGGTTGTCGCCACTGGTTGAGTCGGTTCCGGTTCGCGTGATCCTAGATGATACCTGCGCCCTGCTGGGGGCGGCGGCTTATGCTGAGGCTCGCGCGTCGGAAAACTCGGGTTATTCCGAACGTGCTGCTTCTGTTAAGGCCCACTGAAGGCTCTCGTGAGGAACCACCGGAGGCCGCTCAAATTTGCTTTTATTTTAAGGAGGATCTTTCGCGTCCGGGGGATTGACAGAATTCGCGCGGGATGAAATTTCTGGAATATGCTTCCTTTGCAAAGAAGATCGAGTCAGAGGAGAGAGCCAGATCCTGGAGATATTCTGGCTCTTCGACTTCTTTTATAGGGCAGGTTTCCCTCAAGTCTTTTTCTCTCAAGCCGTTATACTGATCGCGGACCATCTTGCCCACCACTTCTATCACTTCCCCCGAAATCTCGCCCCAAGAAATCCTCGATGCCCTTTCTTCCGAAGACATTGCAGTAGCTTCGCTACCAGCGTTTCCCTCGCCGGCGTTTGCGGACGGGCTCGATTTTTCGCAGCGCGCCAATCTGATCGAATGGATGGATCTGCCGTGTCCTTATGAGGAGCTTCGCGCGTGCCTGCATGATATTGCCCGCGTCAATCGGCTCACGTTCGCGCAGCGGCCTACGCTTAGGTGGCTGGAGGGGTTGGTGGCTGCGTATCCTTCGGCGGCTCCGCTGCGCGTGGTGGATGTTGGGTGCGGCTATGGCGATACGCTGCGGACGATCGATCGATGGGCGGCCAGGCGTGGAGTTCGCGTAAGGCTGACGGGTATCGATCTCAATCCGGATGCGATTCGCGCCGCGCGGGAGGCGACTCCGTCGAGCCAGCAGATTGAGTGGCTGGTTGGGGATGCGCTGGCCGATCACACCCAAGGACCTATCGATGTCGTCCTCTGTTCCTTGTTAACGCACCACCTGACCAATTCGCAGATCGTGCTGTTTTTGCGTTGGATGGAGCAGACGGCGCGGAGGGGATGGTTTATCGACGATCTTCATCGCAAGCCGGTGCCATACCACCTGTTTCGGCTGTGGGCGCGGTTTGCGAGCTGGCACCCGTTTGTGAAGAACGATGGGCCGGTGTCGATCCGGCGCAGCTTTGTCGTGGAGGACTGGCAGAGGCTGTGCGCTGCTGCAGAGGTTGCCGCGGAGACTGTCTCAATCACGGAGCACCGTCCGGCGCGGCTTTGCGTGGGACGTGTTAAGTAAGTTGCCAGCGAAGCCGCTCTTTAGAAAAACACTTCCATCGTTTCGAGGCCCTCTTTGATGCTCGTTCGTGACTCTGCTTCTATCCTTTCTGCTTTTGCTCTCTTTGTTTTCACAACCGTTGGAGTGCAAGCGCAGCGGCTACCCGTCGACGTCCACCCGGAGCACTATGGGCTGATGGTAACGCCGGATTTGAAGTCGGCGACCTTTAGCGGCGAAGAGACGATCGATGTTGTGCTGGATGTTCCCAGCAAGCGAATCACGCTGAATGCGGCGGAGCTTAAGTTTGGCGTGGTGAAGGCCTATGTTCTGCCGGTGGCTGCGTACTCGTATGGCAAGCTGGGATCGCAGCCGAAGTCGCTGAACCCGGTTGAGGCGGATCGGCATCCGCAGAGCGCAACTGTGACGCTTGACGGCGAGAAGGAGCAGGCCACGTTTAGCTTTGCCGAGGAGCTGCCCGCGGGGAGGGTCACGCTGGCGATTCGTTATTCGGGGGTGCTGAACGATAAGCTGCGGGGGTTCTATCTTTCGAAGACTAAAGCGCGCAACTATGCGGTGACGCAGTTTGAGCCTACCGATGCGCGACGTGCATTTCCAGGCTTCGATGAACCTGCGCTGAAGGCTACGTATGACATTGCGGTGGTCGTCGATAGCGGCGATACGGCGATCTCGAACTCGAACATGATCTCGGATAAAGCGGGGCCGGTGGCGGGCAAACATACGATTCGGTTTGCGACGACGCCGAAGATGTCGACCTACCTGGTTGCCTTTCTGGTGGGTGACTTCAAATGCACGGAGGGCAAGTCGGATGGAGTGCCGATTCGTGTCTGTTCGACGCCTGACAAGGTGGAGCTGACGAGGTTTGCGCTGGAGTCGGCGAAGTACGTTCTGCACTATTACGACACTTACTTTGGAATCAAGTATCCGATGTCGAAGCTGGATATGGTCGCGCTGCCAGACTTTGAAGCGGGCGCGATGGAGAACTTCGGGTGCATCACGTATCGCGAGACCGACCTGCTGGTGAATGCGAAGACCGGCGATATTCCCGAGAAGAAGCGGGTTGCGGCGGTGGTGGCGCATGAGATGGCGCATCAGTGGTTCGGCGATATGGTGACGATGCAGTGGTGGGACAATCTGTGGCTGAACGAAGGCTTCGCGAGCTGGATGGAGACCAAGCCGGTGGCCGTGTGGCACCCGGAGTGGAACTTTGACCAGGATGACGCGCAGGGGCTGAACGAGACGCTGAATCTCGATGCGCAGAGGACTACAAGAACGATTCGCGCGACGGCGAATACTCCGGATCAGATTAACGAGATGTTCGACGGGATTGCGTATGGCAAGGCCGGGGCCGTGATCGGCATGGTAGAGAACTATCTGGGGAAGGAGGTCTTTCGGCAGGGAGTGCATAACTATCTGCAGGCGCATCTCTATGCGAATGCGACCGCGGAAGACTTCTGGAGTGCACAGACGGCGAACTCGCACCTACCGGTGGATAAAATCATGTCGAGCTTTGTGACGCAGCCTGGGGTGCCGCTGCTGACGTTCTCGGAGCGGCAGGCTGGGAGCGTCCCGGTGAGGCAGAGCAGGTTTTTTCTGTCCGATGATGAGGCGAATCGGCCGGTGGACGGGCGAGTGCAGGAGTGGACGGTGCCGGTGTGTCTCAAGACGACTGGCGAGCCGATCTGCCGGGTGCTGACGCCAGGGGACTCCAGCCTCCCCCTGCCAGTGGATGCTGGGTTGCCGTTCTTCTATAGCAATGCTGCGGCAAAGGGGTACTACCGAACGGCGTACACACCGGCGCAGTTCAGCGCGATTGATGCGAAGGCGGAGAGTTCGATGACGCCGCCGGAGCGAATCGGTCTGCTGGGGGATCGCTGGGCTCTGGTGCAGTCAGGGCAGACAGATGTGGGGGATTTTCTAAATCTGGTAATGGCCCTGAAGGGAGACTCCAGTGCGGGTGTGCTCGATACAGCGCATCAGGCGATCGAGAAGATCGATTCGGATATAGCGAGCGATGCGGATCGCGCTGAGCTGGCGGCGGTGTTGCAACGGCAGTTCGGGCCGGTGTACTCGGCACTCGGGAGCCCGGTGAAGAAGGAGCCGTTCGATCGTCAGCAGCTTCGTGGGACGCTGTTTGAGCTGCTGGGGGAGGCTCATGATACTGCGGTTCTGGCTGAGGCAAAGCTGCTAACCGCACGGGTCTTCGCCGTGGACAATAAAAAGGATAAGACGCAGGATCCGACGCTGGCGGACGCGGCAGTGCAGGTGAGCGCAGCCAACGGCGACGCGGGGCTTTACGATAAGGTGCTTGCGGTGAGCAGGAACTTCAGCGATCCCGGACAACAGACCGATGCGCTGCGGCTGCTGGCGCGGTTTCGCGATCGTTCGCTGGTAAGACGCACGCTCGACCTGATCGCCTCGGGAGAGGTTCGAAATCAGGATAGCTGGACCATGTTGGCGGAGCTGCTGCGCGATCGCGAGACCCGAGATCAGGCCTGGGGATATATGCGGCAGAACTGGGAGAAGGTGAGCGCTCAGTTTACGGTGTCGTCGGGGGCTGAGGTGGTGGGAGCCACGGGGGCCTTCTGCACGGTCAAACAGAGGGACGAGGTGACCGATTTCTTTGCTATCCACAAGGTTGCGGCGGTCGAACGGACCCTTGCAAAGGCTGTTGATAGTATCAATGACTGCATTAAATTGCAGTCGGTTCAGGAGTCGAGGTTGCATACCTGGCTTCAGCTTCAGCCAAAATGACGAAAGCGCGGTCTGTACAACTTAAGTCCAGGTATAACTGGGATATAGCGATTCAGCTGCCGCCTGTGGAGAAAGAATGGGCAAGTCCTTTGGAGCGTCTGTTTTGCGGCAGGACGTCGGCGAAGCCGCCATGGTGTCTGCGAGACTTTGTAGACAGGCGGTGAAAATGATCAGGGTACCCAAAAGTGTTATGAAGTGGAAGTCATTCTGCGTTGACTTTCAACTTTCGTAACGGTACCTTCCCAATTGAGGACACCAATGAAGAAAACCTGTTTCTTACTAGCCGGCATCGCCCTCCTCTCTTCCGTCGCCCTTCCGCTGCACGCTCAAGACGGTTGCGTGAACTCTCCGGAAAATCCGACAGCGATTCTTGCTGTCGTAGGCTCCGCAGGTGCATTTTTCGTTTCGGTACGTGCTCGCATCAAGGCTCGTCGTAACTCTTCCAAGTAATGCGTCACTGGGACTTGCCACCTAATACTCCCCTGGTGCGCTGCCTGGATCAATAAGACCTGTATGTCGACGTTACCTGCTACCGCTGAAGTCAGCCCACTCCGATCGGCTGGAGCGGAGGGGCTGGGCTTATCACGGGCTGCAGGGCTCGCGGCGATTGTCGCGGTGCTCGGTCTATCCACCATTTTTTCGACCGTGAGTGCTCTTTGGAACCTCTGGACCACGGACGCCCTTAAGTCGATCGGGATGTTCATCCCGCTGGTCAGCTTTGTGCTGGTTCTGCGGGCGTGGCGCTCACTTGGATGGGAGATGAAGGGCAGCTGGTGGGGCCTGGTTGTTCTGGTCGTCACGGCCGCGGTCGTGCATATCCGGGACCAAGCGGTGTTGGTGTTTGTTTTTTCGCCTAAATGGTCGGTTTACGTGCCGCCGCACTCGCTTGTTGCCTTCGCGTATGGCGCTGGGGTGGTCCTGCTGTTTGGTGGCACACGTCTGTTCCGGGCATCACTGTTTCCGCTCGTTCTTCTGTGGTTTGTCAATCCGATTCCTCACATCTTCAACGTGTTTGTCGATCTGCCGTTACAGCGCGCCTCGGCTCACGTCGCTCGCGCGTTCGCGATTGCGTTGGGCCAGCCGCTGAGCCCGGATCAACTGCGGCTGATGTTCACTCCGGAGTTTGGCATGTTCATCGCTCCAGGGTGCAATGGCATTCGTGGCGCCGTTACGATGGGGTTCATTGCGCTTATTGCCGGCTATGTCTATCGTTTCCGATGGTATGCGCATGCTGCGGTGGTGGCCGGTGCTGTTCTGCTGGGTTACGTCTTCAACTTCGCGCGCCTCTGCATTCTGGTTCTTTATTATCTGGTCGCGTTGCGCATTCCCTCCCTGCGAAGCAAAGCCGAGATGGGGGATTACGTCATCGGCGCGTGCCTCTTTCTTCTGGGGACCTTCCTGCTGTTCTACGTGGTGCGCCGTTTGAGCGAATCGCCGGGCCAGATCAAGCCCCCTGCGCTGACTTTGCTCCACTCGGACGGCGGAGTTGCAGGACGCTCCTTCTATCTTCGTTTTTTTGGAATGCTTGCGCTGGTATTGTTCAGTTGTTATGGAGTCGCGCGCGCTTATGTAAGCACACACATGGGTAGCGCGGCTGCTCAGAGAAGAGCCGATGAGAACGCGCCCGGACAGTTTCCCGAGCGTATCGGGAGCTATACTCTGGCGCGCACTTGGAATGAGAATTTATTCACGGGTCCCCTGATCTATCACTGGGCCGAGTATGCTCCGGCGGATGGCGGGGCTCACGTGTCGATCGGGGTTTCGCCGGTGATGGGGTCTCACGATACGCTCATCTGCCACTCTGCGCGGGGGGAGGATCCGATCTGGCGGGACCAGCTCTCGATGCCCACTGCGAACGGTGCGGTTGGTTTTTCGGGCTCCTTTTTCAACGATGGTGCGACCCAATCGCTTGAGGCGACTACCATCTGCAATAGCGGGTCGTGCGGAGAATATTCGAGCGACCGCACTCACTTCGGCTTTGTCTACAGCAAGCCGACCTCTCAGTCTCTGCTATCTCGGGAGACCCAGCGTCCCATCCCCATCCTGCTGAAGGTTGAGACGATAGACACGACGCTGCCGGTGGATGTGGCGCGTCAGCAGTTGACGACGGCTCTTCGCTCCTTTCTCGGCTCGGTGGATCTGGACGGACTCACGAAGCCTTACCGACAGTAACTGCATCCACCTTTGATATTCTTGGCCCTCCAGTGAGATTACTTTTGCGCAACTTTCAGGGATTTTTCAGCGCGGCGATGGCGGGGGTTCTGGCTTGCTCGCTTGCGGGATGCGGTGGCGGTTCGACCCCGACCACTCCTCCGCCGGTCACTCCACCTCCTGTGACTCCACCTCCGGTCACTCCGCCCCCAGTAGTCACCAATCCTGGTGTGAGTTTTTCAGGAAAGGCGATGGCGGGTTCTCAGCCGATCGTAGGAGGGACCGTCCAACTGTATGCTGCCGGAACCGGAGGGAATGGCTCCGCTTCGACCGCGATGCTTACGAGCACACTCACCACCGATGCCGCGGGAGCGTTCACTGTGCCCGCGGGTTATGCCTGTCCCCTCGCCGCGTCACAGATTTATGTTCTCGTGCGCGGTGGGCAGGTGGGAGGCGCTGTCGCTAATCCAGCCATTACACTCGCCAGCGCACTGGGCGCCTGCAACCAGATAGCCGCCGCGTCTCAGTTCGTGGTCAACGAGGTGACGACTGCCGTTACTGCGTGGGGACTGGCACAATTCTTTGGCACGGAAGGTAATCTTGGAGCGAGTTCGACTAACACACAGGGACTCGCCAATGCGGTGGCTACGGTTGCGAATCTCGCGAACCTTACAACCGGAACCTCGCCGGGCGCGGCCTTTCCGATGACAGGTGTCTCTCCGGCAGCGAAGATCAACGCCGTTGCCGATCTGCTCAATAACTGTACGGCCACGGCGTCAGGGTGCGGCGCACTCTTCTCTGCGACTACACCCAATGGAGGAACGGCTCCAGACAATACGCTGGATGCGGTTCTGAATCTGGTGCGTAATCCGGGGAGCAATGTTGCCATGTTGTTTGGGCAGCTTCCCTCGAGCGGCATGCCTTTTACACCAGTGCCCACTGCGGTTCCGGCGGACTGGACGCTGCACATCAGTTTCCATGGCGGGGGTATCGGCGATGGTGTGCCGCTGGACAGTAAGGCGCCGTCCGGCCTCGGCGTAGACGCTGCCGGCAATCTTTGGGTTGCGACCTACTCGGGCATCGCGGCTGAGTTTTCGACGACGGGCACTCCTTTGTTTCCGACCGGCATTACCGGTGGCGGTCTGAGCCACTCGGATGCGCTTGCTGTGGACCCGCAAGGGAACATCTGGATACCGGATGGGGCAAGTGCTGCGGTCAATGGCGGTTTTGGCAGCGTGACTGAGCTTAGTTCAAGCGGCCAGATACTCTCAGGCGCCACCGGATATAGCGCTGGAGGGATCAGTTATCCGACGGCGATCGCAATTGATGGAAACGGCACCGTGTGGATCCCCGACTATGGAAACTCGCGAGTCACCCTGCTCTCGAGCACCGGTCAACCGCTCTCGGGTACAAACGGATATGAGTCGCTGCAGTTCAGCTTTCCGCTTGCGGTTGCACTCGATTCTAATCATTACGGGTGGGTGGCGAATTCTGGCAACGATACCGTGAGCAAGGTCTCTGCTGATGGGAGTCAGATTGCGAGCTTCCCGAGTGGCAGCGGGCCGGACGGCATTGCGGTCGATCAACGCGGTTATGTATGGGTTGCGAATCAAATTGGTAACAGCATTACTGAGCTTGCGAATGATGGAACCGTGGTTTCGAGCGGCTATAGCGATAACAAGGCCAGCATCCTTGCTCCGCAAGGAATCGCGATTGATGGATCGGGTCACGTATGGGTCGCAAACCTGCATAGTCACACGATTACGGAGCTGGCAGGTTCGGTTGCGGCTTCGCCCGGAGCGATTTTGTCTCCGACTGCAGGCTATGCGTCGGACGCTGGATTCACAGAGGCGTATGCGATTGTGGTTGATGCCAGCGGCAATCTCTGGGTGACGGACTTCAATAACGGCACTCTTACTGAGATCGTTGGACTGGCGACGCCAGTGAAGACTCCTGTTCTGGGACCGCCTCAGATACCTTAGCGCGGCAGGTCGATTACGAAAAATTGAGGCTACCGCTTGCGACGATGCGGGCGGTAGCCTCTTCTACGATTGATTCGAAGCTATGGTTTGATCGTCAGCATCACCACGCCATGGCTGGGTACGTCGGCGGAGTAGCCACCGCTTTGTTTGCCGAGGTCGTTAGCACTCCACAGATTCCTTACGGAGACAGAGAGAGCATCGGGATAGCCGATGTCGGTCCATGCTACGGCGATCTTCGCGGCGGCCGGGCTGCGGTTGAGAAGTACGACGGCGCGGCCGCCATCCTGCAGCTGCTTCGACCAGATCTCAAGGTCGCCGGTCTTCTTTACTCTGTGTGCCTGGCGTCCGAGCGGATCCTGATCGATTCCGATGACCTCTTTGTTCAGCAGGATCTCTTTGGTGTCAGGCGACATGCTTGAGATGTCGTTGCCCGCCAGCAGAGGTGCCGAGAACATAGCCCACATGCTGAAGTGGGCGCGATACTCCTCCTTTGTCATGCCGCCGTTGCCCACCTCGAGCATGTCGGGGTCGTTCCAGTGTCCGGGACCGGCGTAGGTCTCCAATCCATTCATCTGGTCAATGATCTGGGTCACGCCGTTGCCGCCCCAGTCTTTCTTGCAGTCCCAGCAGTCCTGAATGTCGCCCGTGGCGCGCCACAGGTTTCCGATCGATCCCGCCCATAGCCACGGCTTGGTCGATCCCCACTCGCAGATGCTGAAGACGATCGGTCGTCCGGAGTCGGCGAGCGCGTTGCGCATAAGGGTGTAGGAGGACTCGCTGTTCTGGCCGGGGAGGGTGTTGCACCAGTCTTCTTTGAGGTAGTCGACGCCCCAGTTCGCGTACTGCTTTGCGTCCTGGTACTCGTGGCCGATGCTCCCGAGATGTTTGGCGCAGGTCATTGTGCCGGCGTCGGTGTAGATGCCGAACTTCAAGCCCTTCGAGTGGACGTAGTCGGCTAGCGCTTTGATGCCGGAGGGGAAGCGCTCTGCGTCGGCCACGATATTGCCCGAGGCATCGCGACCGGTCTGCCAGCAATCGTCGAGAATGACGAACTGATAACCCGCATCCTTCATGCCGCTGCTCACCATGGTGTCTGCGGTCTCGCGTACGACTTTTTCATTGAGACCTTGACAGCCAAACTTGTTCCAGCTGTTCCATCCCATCGGAGGGGTCTTCGCGAGACCGTTGTCGAGAGCCCGCCCAAGGGCTGGCATCATGATGACTGCCATCATCAAACACATTTTCACAACAAAACGATTTCGACCCATTGCAAAGCACTCCTCTTCGGAACATGCGCGATTGATTCTGCGAGTTCCACGAAATTCTAACCTTTATATGGAAGCAATCGCGTGGGCCGGTGTTACGGGAGTTCGGTGTTACGGGGAGGATTAGCTGAGGGGTAGTCGTTTTTCGTAGCAGAGAAAACGCAGTCCTGGTCTGAACTCAAGGGTGATCTCTCCGGCGAGCAGGTAGCCTAGTTTCGGAAAGAGACGTTGTGTCGCTTCGTTCTGAGTGTTGGTGTCGACGCGGAGGGCGGTGATGCCGCGTTCAACTGCGACCTCTTCAGCTTTTTGCATGAGCACGCCAGCCGCTCCCTGACCACGAAACGCGGGATCAACGGCAAGACGATGCACTACGATTGCGGGTTCAGTAATGTCCCAGCCCACCTGGGCATAGTCAGGCTCCTGGTCCGTCGTGATTGCAGCGACGCCGGCGATGTTACCGTCCACTTCGGTGATCCAGAGTTGTTTCAGGTCAATGTCGCGCTGAAAGACAGCGTCGTTTGGGTAGGTCTCGTCCCACTGTAGATTTCCTGTCGCGCGCATCAGGGGAACGACTCGCCGGACGAGGCTCATCAGCGCTGGTAGATCATGTTGTGTTGCCAGCCGAATCTGCATCGTCTTCTCAGCGTAACAGGAGCGGCGAAGCGGAGTTTGATGGTTAGAGCGTTGGACAACTGACGCTACATAATTCGAAAACGTTCGCGCATGAGGCGTTGGAAGCGAGGACGCCAGATGAGGTCGTAAGCTAACTCTTTGCCTGGGAACATGGCTAAGGCAGCCTTCCTGCTATCCGCGATCATCTGGGCGGCTTCGTCTATCGTCAGCGACCCGTCCTGCGCGATGACCTGCATCACCATGTTCATCATCATCTGCATTCTGCGGATCAGCTTCTGTTCTTCTGCCCGCTCTTCGGCACTGATCACGACAGCCTCAGCATTTGGCCCATTCAACTCCATCGAAACCTCCCGATCAAGTCAGCTACTCATGGATTAGACGCATCGACAAGCTCACGGATTTTTCCATCCCTTCCGAGCAGGAATGTGGTTAAGCCAAACTCATCCGTTCGATACAGCTTAGTCCGAGCCTCCGAAATTCGTTCGATCACTTCGTAGCGGGGGTGACCAAATGTATTCCCCTTGCCGACCGACACAACCGCGTCTTTTGGAGCGGCGGCATCGAGGAATTCCTGGGTCGTCGAGGTACGGCTGCCGTGGTGGCCGACCTTCAGGAGCGTGACGGGCGCGATTCTCTTATGTGAGAGCATCTCGCGTTCACTCGGGGCCTCGACATCGCCTACCAACAGAACGGACGAGTCGCCGTATTGCATCCGCATCACCAGCGAATCGTTGTTTACGGGCTCTCCAGGGTTGGCGTAATCGGCCTCGGGCGCGAGCATCGTTATTTGCGTTCCTCCCCAGGCAAGCTGGGTGCCTGCGTAAAAGTGGCGCACAGTGACTCCAAGATCTTTTGCTTCGGCGAGCAGCGAGCGGTAAGCATCCGAGTTGGGATCGATGCTGACCCATAGTTCGCGGGGGCGAAAGTTGCGAAGGATTGCGGGCATTCCGCCCATGTGGTCGCTGTGGGCATGGCTCAGAGCGACCACATCGAGCCGACGAAATCTGCGCGACCAGAGATATGGCGACACAACCTCTTCGCCAACGTCGAAACGGCTTGTTGCCTCTGCGGCCTCGGTGACTCCGCCGACGGGGCCGCCGGCATCGATCAGCATCGTCGCTCCGTCCGGGGCCACGATAAAGATAGAATCGCCCTGACCGACATCGATCGCCGTCACCTCCATCATGCCTGGTGAGACAATCGAGTGCTCCGGCCACAGTACGATTAAGGCCACGAGCGGCAGCGTGACGACCGCAGCCCACGCCCAGTTGCGGGATCGTCGCACGGCCCAGCAACAGAAGGCCCATGCAACTACTGCCAGGAGAGCGACCCACCAGGCGGGAGCGGGGACGCGCAGATCGGCTGCATGAAATGCGCTGACGCGTCCTATTACTCCCTTGACGCCGTGGAGCAGTAAAGACGTCATCGCCCCAGGCAGCAAAGCGAACCATGGGCTGACGAGGGAGGCGCAAAAGGTGACGACCGCGGTTGGAGCGAGAACAGCAACAAGTGGCACGCTCAACATGTTGGTGGGGACTGCGAACATCGTTGCGCGGTGAAAGTAGACCGCCATCGGCAAGACCATCACCAACTCAGCGACTACGCCTATCAGCGACAGCTCCAACGCCCAAAGGAACCAACGGACAGTCAACGGTAAGAGTCGCTTGGACCACTGGCCCAGCAGGTTGGCAATCGCCTCGCTACCCATTCGCAGCATCAGCCGAAACTGCGCTACCCGAGGGGGAAGGCCAGAATCGAGCCACTTATCCCACAGGTGCTCCGCAGCTCGGGCGTAGGGGAGGAAACTGCGCTCGCCTAGCGGAATCGCGATGCCGCCGATCGCGACGATCGCAAGAAACGTCATCTGAAAGCTGGCTTCGAATAAGGCGTTTGGAGACAACACCAGTACTGCCATCGCTGCCGCGCCCAAAGCATTAAGTACGTTGCGGTCTCGGCTCAGCAGACGAGCCAGAAGAAAGACGGTAGTCATAAAGAGAGCTCGCTGTACCGGAGCGCCAAAGCCGGTCAACAGCGCGTAGCCAAAGGTCAAAACAATGGTGAGCAGTGTTGCGAGCAGGTCGCTCAACTTGAGCCGGCGAGCCAGCCAAAAGACAAGGCCTGCAAGCAAACCGACGTGCATTCCGGAGACGACAAAGAGATGAAACGATCCTGTGCGCTCGAAGCCTACACGCTGCGTTTTATTGAGGCCTGCCCGGTCGCCAAACAACATCGCGTTGAGCATCCCGGCATCGTCCTGGTTGAGCCGCAGGATCTCCGGAAGTCCACGGTTCGCCTTCGAATGAACATAGCCAAGCACGCGCCCAGAGGCCCAATTCTGTGCAGTGAAGATCTTGCACTGCCATTGTGCCGCGTAATCGGACTTGGCAGCCGCAAGCTCTGAACTGGCTTGGGAGAGGATGGAGACCTTCGAGACGCGCACGCTGGCATGAGCGCCAATCCCTTGCGCAA
The DNA here is from genome assembly GCF_013410115.1 of Tunturiibacter gelidiferens. Lineage (GTDB taxonomy): Bacteria > Acidobacteriota > Terriglobia > Terriglobales > Acidobacteriaceae > Edaphobacter > Edaphobacter gelidiferens. The sequence goes on along the minus strand of NZ_JACCCV010000002.1, from coordinate 1,947,447 downwards.
GCAGATAGTCAGAGTACTGCCATGCTGCCGGGTCGCGGTAGTACTCGGCCACCTTCATTCTCATGGGAGCCTGCACCAAATCGCCACACTTCAGTGTTGGAAGAGGTCGAACAGCGGGTGCAAGAGAACCTGTCGGGGCAGCGTTTTGCACTGCAGGCTTGTCAGGGAGGACATTCATTCGCGCACCACCTGTGACAGGCGCCATCCACGCGACGTCCGGCGTTACCTCCTCCACTGCATCGACTTGAAGATCGACCGAAAGCGCGCCGATTGCCGCTGCCTCCTCGTTCTCCTCTTTTTCTGCCCACCAACCTGTTTCCTTATCCTGATCCGAGTTTCCCTGTTGGGGGACCAGCTCGCGGACCCGTACGACGCGTCCTCTGACTTGCCGGCTCAACCCATCTGCATACGTTTTCAGAGCGTGTTGAGTAGGCGGAGCGGGCTGCACCTCTGCGCAGAAAAGACCAAGCGCCATCCAGACGGCTGCCAGAGGGACGATTGCGATCCGGAGAGACCATCGCAGGCTCGCCAGCGTCAGGGCGCACAACAAGGACATGGCAAGGAACAGCATGACCATCGGCGCGTGATTCCGTGCTATCACTTCGCCCAGCGCGAACCAGCAGACCGCCGTCAAAAGAGGAGCGCGACGGAATGCGAGCGTGGGAAGGCGTGCGACCGCCTTCGGCCAGAGATCAGGGTTCGGCTCGTTCGTTCTTCCGGTCTTCAATGCTCTGCCTGCTGACCGCACTTACCAACCATTTCATCACAATTGTGGCTAAGTTTGTCTGCGCAAAACCACGATCGTCTCCAGATGAAACGTCTGAGGAAACAGGTCAACCAAGTGCAATTCTTCGAGCTTGTAGCCCGCGTCGACCAGCATCTTCAGGTCGCGAGCCAGAGTCACAGGATCGCAGGAGACGTAGACGATCTCGGGGGACAAAATCCGCGCCAGGAGCGAGCAAACCTCAGCCCCAACGCCGGCCCGTGGAGGGTCCATGACGATCAATTGAGGGCGTTCCCGCTGCACCACTGCGTTCCGGAGAAATTCAACTGTGGTTGACTCGATGGCGCGTCTGCCTGTTCCTTTGAAGGAGTTGATCAGATCGGCACCGGTTGCCTCGACTGCTACGACTTGCTGGAATGTTTTCGTCAGTGCTCGAGAAAACAATCCCACTCCGGCATACAGATCCCACGCCAGTAACCCTTGGCGATTCGTTGCGACAATTCTAATAAGTTCATCGATGAGAAAGCGGTTGATCTGGAAGAAACTGCCGCGGCTCACCCAGTAGTCTTCGTTTTCTACCTGATAACTCAGGCCCTGTGTTCCCCAACTCTCCAGGGGACGCGGCTTCTGTATTTGTCGCTGTGGGCCAGAGGGTTTGAGAAGAGCGCTGCCAGCCCCGACCAGTTCTGGCACGAACTGTCTCATGCGCTCGCATAAGGATGTCAGGCCGAGCTGATCCTTCCGAACCAGGATGGTCATCTGCATCTTGGCTTCGTCGGCGGTCGTAAAGAACTCTACCTCTGCGGCACTGCTAAGCCATCTTCTATCAGCAGGATTCTCGGTCGCTAATTGCAAAAGGCTCTGGGTCGCGCGCCATAGCAACGGCGCGGTGATGGGACACTCTTGAATTGCAAGAAACTCATTGGTGCCGCGCCGGTTATAGCCAGCTCTCAAGGTGGGGCCCACCTCTTCGAGCCGTAAGCGCATACGATTTCTGTACGCCCAGGGAGGCGCGGCATGGCTCTGGATCTCAGGCAGCGTCTTCAACCCGGCGCGTTCCATTGCCTCCTGCAGGATGGATACCTTCATCTCTACTTGTGCGGGATATTGGGCGTGCTGGTAGTGACATCCGCCGCATTCTCCGAAGTGTATGCATGGTGGTTGGACACGGTTTTCCGAATCCTTCAGGACCCGCAGTAGGGAAGCTTCCTCAAAGTTCTTTTTTTGCTGACGAATCTCAACCTCGACCAGTTCGCCCGGTAGCACGAAGGGTACAAAGATCGATTCGCCATCGGCCTGATGGGCAAGGCCGGCTCCGCCGTAGATCGCCTTTTCGATTTGTAACTTCATCCGTGACTCATATAAAAGAGGCTGAGGCGAGGTAGTTTGCGTGCTTCCAGCAATCGCTTCTGGAGAAACTGTTGCTGCACCTGTTTAATTTGAACGGCCTTCATCTTGCTGCGGTAGGGTGCAAGTTCGCGAGTCGCTTGTTCGCGCAGGGAGACCAGCTCGTCCTCCGGTGCGGCCGTCAGTAGAGCTGCGAACATCTTCTCTTCGAGAACGCTAAGGGTTCGGTCGAGCTCTTCAAGCGAATGCGCCGGTTCAACCCGCAGACCCGCGGCCAAGGCTCGGAGTCTGCCTGCAACTTCTGCTGCTGTTGAATCAGCGGGGGGAGACAGCTTCGCCGACTCGATAGAAACAGCATTATCTTCAAGGTAACGTCCGACTCGTGCTGCTTCGAAGCCGGTGTCTGCGGCTTGGGCCGCAGTGGTGGGGGCAGCACCGATAGAGGCTTCCATCACCTGCTCCACGGCCTCCAGCACACTCTGTGCGCACCATGCAAGGCCATTCACCCTGCGGATCCTTCCGGAGGCGCGCCGAGCCTTCGCATCATGTCTGTCGAAGGCGTTGTCGATTCCGCGTAGCACGGCATCCAGAGGCACGCGGGCCTCCCGCCAAGTCTCGATCAGCGCCCAGTCTAGGGTCGACAGCATCAGGAGCGAGCCCCGACGCTGCTGAAACCGCTCCTCGATTTCAGTAAAGTAGTTGAAGTAGTTCTGCATTCGCTCTTCTACAGCTTAAGCCAGCGCAGACGAGTGTGCCTAAATGTACTTCCTGGTTAGGTCCCACGCTTTTTATGTCGGTCGAGATTGCGCTCGTAGATCAGGCGCAGTCCGGTTAGTGTTAGCATTTCGTCTACTGCTCCGATGTACTTCGATCCGCCGGCTATGAGCTTCGCTAGGCCGCCGGTGGCAACGGTTTTAGTCTCGGGTCCCATCTCGGCGATCATGCGTTCGAGGATGCCGTCGACAAGTCCGATGTAGCCGTAATAAAGGCCGATCTGGATGTTGTCGACAGTTCCTGTTCCGATGACCTTCGCGGGTTTTTTGATATCGATTCGCGGTAGCCGGGCGGCACGCGAGAATAATGCGTCAGCGGAGATACCAAGTCCGGGTGCGATGGCGCCCCCAAGGAACTCTCCTTTTTTGGAGAGCACATCGAAGGTCGTTGCCGTACCCATATCCACTACGATGCTGGGCCCTCCGAAACGCTCGAAGGCCGCGATGCAGTTGACGATCCTGTCGGCTCCGAGCTCCGCGGGGTTATCAGTCAAGACAGGGATACCAGTCTTCACGCCAGGTTCGACGAAGAGGGGCCTCACATGAAAGTAGAGCTCGCAGACCTGACGCAGGGTTGAGTCCAGGGGAGGCACCACTGAAGAGATGGCGATGCCGTCGACGACTCCGATCTCGAGTCCCTTCAAGCCGAAAAGATTGCGCAGGAGAATGCCGAACTCATCGCTGGTCTGTCTCGACGAGGGTGTTGTGATTCGCCAGTTCGCCACCAACTCTGGGCCCGTTGCCGGGGTCGTTGCTTCGTTCGCTAGCTGGTAGAGCCCGAGAACCGTGTTGGTATTGCCCACATCCATTGCAAGTAGCATGGTCCGAATCTCCCACCCTGTTCCGTCTAGAACGGACGAACTCCGCCGGAGAGTACGGTATGCAGCTCTCCATCATCTCCTGCAACACGCAAAAAACCTCGCGGGTCGAGCCCTGTCGTCACGCCAGTATAGCCGCCGTCCTCGTCAACTCGAACGTGTTTGCCTCGCACCCAGGTTGAGGCTCCCTCAAATCTCTCTAGTAGCCGGGGGTGACTGGAAGCTCCGCGTAGCTCGTCTTCGAGAAGGTGGATCTCTTGATCGAGAGCGCTTAGGAGCTCGATCAGTACGGGTTCGCGCGGATACGGATCTCCGCTTTCGCGGCGTAGAGAAGTGGCGAAGGGTTCAATTTCTTCTGGGAAGGTGCGGTGATTTACGTTGATGCCAATGCCAATGACGGCGTACCGCAGCATCGTCGGGGCGTTCGACTGCGATGGGACGGCGGAGGTTTCGACGAGGATGCCGCCGCATTTTTTCTCACGGAGGAGAAGATCGTTGGGCCAGCGAATGTCGGACCGAAGACCGGTGACGGCAGCGATGGCTGCTCGCGCCGCGAGGCCGGTTGCGAGGGACAGCCAGAGCGCGTCGACCAGTGCCATCGTTGGGCGCAGGAGGACGCTGAGGTAGAGACCATCGCCGGGTATGGAGTGCCAGATGTGGCCGCCACGGCCTCGTCCGGCGGTTTGCTCATCCGCGACCCACACGCTGCCATGCGATGCACCTGCTTGCGCGGCTTCAAGCGCCAGCAGATTCGTGGAACCGACCGTTGGAAGGTGCTGCAAATGGCCTGCGAAAGAGGTGCCGGCGAGAGCAGCTTCAACAGAGGTTAGATCGAACGAATCAGCCACTCAGTCCTCAGTAGATGTCTGCGGTAATGCGCATGCTCAGATCGACAGCGGCCGCTGAGTGCGTGAGTGCGCCAACGGAGACGAAGTCCACTCCCGCTAGAGCATAGGCGCGCACCGTCTTTAGATTCATGTTGCCGGAGGCTTCGACAGGGACGTTTGGCAGGGTGGCGCGGATCTGCTTGATCGCTTTCTTTACCTGCGAGGGCGTCATGTTGTCGAGCAGGATAGACTCCGCGCCGCCCGCGATGGCTTGGTCTAGTTCTGTCTGGCTGCGGACTTCGACCTGCACGACCTGGCCTGTCTTGCGGCGTTCGAGTGCGCGTTCTAGCACTGCTGGAAGGCCGCCGCCGAGTGAGATGTGATTGTTCTTAATGAGGATTCCGTCCTGCAGGTCGAGACGATGATTGACGCCTCCGCCGCAGCAGACCGCGTACTTATCGAGAACGCGCAGGCCAGGTATGGTTTTGCGTGTGTCCAGGACTTTTGTTTTGGTGCCGGCGACTGCTTTTACGAACTCGTTGGTGAGGGTTGCGATGCCGCTCATCCGCTGCATGAGGTTGAGGATGACGCGCTCGCAGGAGAGGATCGCTGCAGCGTTATGACGAATAACGGCGAGGGTTTGGCCCTTCTTCACGCTTACGCCGTCGAAGATTTCGGGGTGGCTGATCACTTCGAAACGGCCTACGGGAGCGGGGGACATCTTGGCGAAGATATCTAGAAATACGGGGATGCAACCTAGTCCGGAGACGACGCAGGCCTGCTTGGCGATGATGGTTCCGGAGGCGCGGAGATTGGGTGGGATGGTGAGAGCGGTGGTGACGTCGTTGGCGACTTTGTCTTCAGCCAGGGCAGCTTCAAGGATGGTGCGAATCCGTTTGCTCTTCCAGTCCATTCTCTAATCCTAAACCTCTTAATTTTGCAGAAAAAAATCGGGCGTGGTGACGGGGAGTTTTTTGCTGTTTTTGGGCTATTTTCGAGAGGGTTTTGGGAAAGTGGGTGTTTTGGCGTGGTGTTTTGATGGTGAGATCGTGGTGGTTCGCTGGTGAAACGTGGTGTTTTGGATGCGTGCTTTTGGGGGACGGAAAATACGCCAAGTTTTAGAGATTTTTCTGTGGAAAATCTTGGTTGGGAGAGGAGAGGATTTGTGCGTGTGCTAATGCCTCCCCGCTCAAGATCGAAATTTGCCTTGGGTTGCCCTGCGCGGGCGGCGCCCACTTCGTGGGGTGTATACCGGCTTCGGCTCGGCCTCCCGATGGCCGACTGGTATTTCATCGCGACCATCGGGAGCGCCAACCGAAGGGGTATACAAGTCACGAAGTGACCGCACCGCGCGTAGCGGGCCGCCTGCAAGGCCCATCCTTTTTCAACTAGGCGGTGGCGTAGAGGCGGCAGTGCTCGAGGTAGGCGGTTTCGTGGCTGGCGATGAGTTCGACTATGCTGGTCCACATCCAGCCTGGGGCGTTGAGGGTCTTTGACTGGTTTTTGGTTAGCTCGGCGGCCCAGTGTTTGCGGGTGGCGGCGTCCATCTGGCGGGCGTGGGCTTTGCCGACGATGCAGGCGAGGTAGCTTGCGGCGTTGACGGCCTCTTCGCGGGTGAGACGGTCGATCTCGAGCTTGAGGTCCTGGGGCATGAGTTCGCGCAGGACGACGGGGCGGGCGAGGAACTTCGCAGCCAGCATTCGTTCGCCGAGGTAGGGTGACAGGTTGGTGGCGCCAGCAACGACTCGCTGGGCGAAGTCTTTTGGCATGTCGGCGTTCTTTGCGGCGGGTGCGGCGGCTCGCACGGCCTCCTTGATATCGACGAGGCAGTACTCCTTGTCTTTCTTCGGGCCTACGCCGAGCAGGACGGCGTAGCGGAGGCGGCCGAGGGAGCTGCAGCCCTTCATCCAGTAGGCGGCGTCGAGCACGCGGACCTTTGCGTCGTTGTCGCGATGCTTGAGCGAGGTGATGAGTTTTCGCGCGTCTTCGTTTTGGAAGAGCTTTTCGATCTCTTCCTTTTCTTCGTCGGAGAGTGTCCAGAAGCGGTCGCCAAGGGGGATGGTCGGTTTGACGTCCTCGATGCGCTCCTGCGCGAGGTGTCGCCACTCGCGGTTGACGGCCTGGCGAAGCACGGTCTCGACGGGGCGCAGGTTTTCGGGGGTTTTCTTGACCTTCGTAGCGCGATGCGGGATGAGGGCGCTGCGGTATCCCTGGACCATCTGCTCCATCATGAGGGCGGTGGTGACGCCGGGGAGGTCGGAGCCGCGGGCGGCCGTGGCAAGGGAGAGGCCGAGGCGGATGAGGTCGTGTGCGGGGTTGCCGATGACGGTCTGGTCGAGGTCGCGGATTTCTATCTCGACTTTGCCTTCGGAGTTGGCGACGGGGCCGAGGTTGCCTACGTGGCAGTCGCCGCAGATCCAAACGGGAGGGCCCTGGGGGAGTTTGCGGGCGGAGTCGGCTTTGAGCCACTCGTAGAACTGTAGGGTGTTTCCGCGGACGTAGGCGTGGGCGGAGCGTGCCATCTTGAGGCGACGGCGTTCTTCGAGGATGGCTTGGCGATCGGCTGGTTTGATCTCAACTACTTTTTTCCGCATCTACCAGTATTAGCAGAAAATTAACATTCGTTGTATGTCATGCGGCCGACATATGTGCTGCGTGAAGGTTTTCGATAGTGGGTCAGCTTGACGGCAGCGGCTCAACTTGCCGAAAAGCCGACTTCTCGGCAACTGCTGATTAGCGATAACGCGTTAGGCTGAATTAATAAACGAAACGGCGTTTCTCAGGACTGATCCCTTTAACTATCGTGGCTCATCTGTCGCGGCAGGGGAAAAGCCTTCACGTGGACGGCTACGCGAAACGAGGACCGTTGCTGCTACGACGACGGTGACCGCTAACCCAACCCCGAATTCTGTGGTGATGTACTTTGCCCAACCGACAGGAGCCGTCAGCGGATCAAATAGGCTCTGAATAAACGTGTTGTGGGTGGCGTGTAGAAGAACACAGGGCCAGAGGCTGCCCGAGCGCAGTCTAAGGTAGCCTATGAGGTAGGCGTTCGCGGTCACCATGATCGTGAAGCAGGCGAGGAAGAAGATGGGCTTTGTGTCCGGCCTGAAGTCGGTCCAGAGGAGTTCCGGAAAGTGCCACACGGCCCAGATCAACCCTGAGATCAGGCAGGCGCCGTGGAAGCCGAACCGCTGCTGCAGCCGGGGAAACAGGAACCCGCGCCATCCGAGTTCCTCGCCGAGCGACCACACCGCTTCGAAGACAACGCCGACGGTAAACAACAGCGGCAGCGCCACGCCAAACGTCCCGAAGGCGGGCCAGCGGGCCAATCCATAAGGCTCTACCATCGAGGCTTCGAAGCTCTTGAGGGTGAAGGAGCCGCGAACGACCAGCCAGGTGAGCAGGTACACCGGCGTGGCGTAGAGCAGCGGCAGAAAATACGCGAGCCTGAGAAAGCGTCGTGCCGGCCAACTCCAGCCCAGGGTTCCGAGAGGGATGCGGAGCAGCAGGCAGGTGCACAGTGCTGCGGCGCCAGGACACCACACAATGAACTGCGCGAGTGTCGACGTTAAGCGATGGCTGTGAACGTCGAGGGCGTAGGTGCATCCGCTAAGGACACCAAGAAAAAACAGGAAGATCGATAACGGTCGCTGTTGCGGGACTCTCATAAACGCTCTCCTCGTAGATACGCTCACAAGTCAAGGCCGTTGTCGGAATTCTAGCTTACGATCTCTACGTCGCTATTTCGTGAAGTCAGGCCTCATAAGTCGGCTTCTCGGAAGTGACGACGTTATTCCCGCAAAACGCGGTTTTCGACAGCTTCTAGTGCCGGACTCGAATCGGACTCACCGCCGGTTTCCCCACCATTTTCGTCCCCGCGATAACTAGCGCGCCAGCGGAAGATTCGGAGCGAGATGGCGAAGGGATTACGAGCCACGCTAAGAGGATGGCTAGTGGGACGATGAGTTGTGGGAGGTTGATGCCTGGAGCATGTTGCCTCGCATGGCGTCGATTGCGGCGGTTAGCGCGTATGAGGGGTTCTCCGCTGAGGGGGTGGGCGTCCCTTCTCGTACTGCCAAGGCAGCCACCGTCTGGGGTGATGGGAGGACAGTTGAACAAGACCTCAGTAATGTGAAGGGTGGATTCCATCTCAATCAACGGTAGACTGTCCTTTGGTAGCACCTCATGAAAACCACTACTCATGATTCGTATCGCTCCCACAGAAGAAAGACATTGGCGAGACCCTCGGTCACGGTCCTGAGGTAACCGGCTATGGCTGCGAATCTGTCCACCTGGACCGCGCGCATCTGGCAGGACATCCAACCCACGCCGGGCCGCTGGAACGGTGCGCTGCGGATCGTACTCGCTTCGGTCATTGTGCTGCTTCTTGTGATGACGCTGCGCATGCCCTTCGCCGGGCTTGGCATATTCCTGGTCTTTCTCATCGGCCGTGATTCTCCGGCCGTCTCCTTTCGCTCCGCTATCCTCACACTGCTCACAGTGACTGTGGCAATTGCCGCGGTGCTCGCTGTGGTTATCGTCACTGACAACGATCCGATGGCGCGTGTGCTTGGTATCGCCGTCGCGTGTTTTCTGACTGGGATGTTCCTCATGTCGAGTACCGCCCCTGGGTTGGCTGTGATCTTCGGCCTCGTCTTCGCCATACTCATGTCACCCTGGGAGACCCATACCCCTGCTGGCCCGCTGGTCAAGGAGATGCTCTACCTGCTCGGCGCTGTCTCGCTGTCTGTAGGCTCTGTCGTCTTGGTCGAATACGTCTTTGGCCGCCGCAATGCAGCCGAGGAACTTCAGAAGGAGCGCATCACGCGCTACCAGGCGCTCGAAACGATGTTCTCGCTTTACGGCCAGGGAGCGGATGCCATGCAGCTCTCCCCGGCTGTCATTCAAGTCTCACGTCTCGCAGTTGCGGGCCAGTACGCCATGCAGCGGCTCTATAACATCATCGTTGAGCGCAACCTCGATCCCAGCGTGCTCCCCATCGGTGTGCGCGTACGGATCACGATGCAGGCGCAGCTTCTGGATGTTTCGGCTGGCTTCGGTTTGCAGTACCCCACTCTCTCCGACCCCGCCCTTCGCCGCCGTTGCGCTCACATCGCGAACCTCTGCCACTATCTTGCACTCGACACTGTTCCACCGGACCTGCGGCAGCCGTTGGCGGAGGAACATGCTGTGGGGCCAGAGCCTACGCTGCTCGATCGCGTCGAACTCGTGCTGCACGACATCATCTCTATGCCAATGAAGGGCGACCTGGCCGCCAGCAAGAAGCTTATCGCCCTGCCTTCGCGCGAGGTTCCCTTCCTGATTCCGGGAGCCCTTTGGCAGCCTCAGACTATCGCCTTTGCTCTCAAGATCAGCCTCTGCGCCACGCTCTGCTACATCATCTCTCTGGCCGTCGGGTGGCCAGGCATCTCCACGTCCATCATCACCGTGTTCATCACCGGGCTCGGCACCAGCGGGGCCATCAAGCAGCGCCTTATCTTCCGCCTTGCCGGCTCCGTAATCGGGGGCCTCATCTTCGCCCTTGGCGCGACCGTCTTTCTCTTCCCCCTCATGGACTCGATCACTTCGCTGGTCCTCCTCGTCACAGTAGTTACCTTCTTCTCCGCCTGGTTGGTCGGCGGACGCCAATTCAACTTCGTTGGGGTGCAGACCGCCTTCTCCTTTGACCTGGTGGTCTTCGCGGGCTTCTCCGCTCCTACCGAGCTTGCCCCTCCCCGCGACCGCCTCGTCGGCATTCTGCTGGCGCTGGTGATCATGGCCTTTGTCTTCGACCTGATCTGGCCGGTCCGTAACGTCACGGCCATGCGGAGCTCCCTTGCTACCATCCTTCGCGGCGTCGGCGTGCTCCTCCGCGAGTCCACGGCTGCACGTACCACCGCCGAATTCCTCGGCCCGGCTGACAGCTTCCGCGATCTGGTCGGCAAGACCGTCGCGAGCATCCGCACGATGAATGACACCATCGAGTACGAGTTCGGCATCGACCGCATCCAACACCAACACGCAGGCGACATCATTCTCCGCGCCTCGCTGACCGCCGTTGCCTTCTTCTGGAACGGGTACGCCGTCCTGCACAGGGAGCAGGATCGCGACTTCCTCACCGAACCTGGGCTGATAAAAATGCGCGCCATCCTCGCCAATGGTATGGACGCGATGGCTTTGTCGGTGGTTCGTAAGACGGACTTAGCAATGATCGAGCCCGCGGCTCTGATCGACGGCTCCCTTCTCACCCATCCGCGCTACGGCGAGTACGTCCAGAACGCTATCGCGCGTTTCGAAGAACTTCAGAAGTTCGTCACCCAACTCCGAACCGAGCCCTGACTATCGAGCACCGACGTTGTACTTCTCTGTAAGGAAAATGGCCGGCCCTGGTAGACGATTTAGAAGCTTTTCGGGGTTCGGGTATCTCCGCCGACCTTTCGCGGAATCCACGGCATCCGAACTAGCGCCAGCGGAAGATGCGCAGGGAGATGGCGAAGGGGATTATGAGCCATGCCAACAGGATGGCTACCGGGGCGAGGAGCTGCTGGAGGCTTAGTCCCTGGAGCATGTTTCCGCGCATGGCGTCGATTGCTGCGGTGAGAGGGAGGGCTCGGATCAGGGGCTGGACTGCGGCCGGAAAACGTGTGGAGGAGAAGAAGACCCCGGAGAAGATCCACATGGGAAACATCACGAAATTCATGAGTCCGGAGACGGCTTCGATGGTTTTGGCGCGGGAGGCGGTGAGCAGGCCCAGGGCGGAGAATGCCAGTGACGTGAGGATGCAGAGGAGGGAGAGTTGCGTGATCGATCCGCGAAAGGGAACTCCGAAGACGAGGCGGGCGAAGCCTAGAAAGGCGGCGACTTCGATGACGAGCATGACGAGACGCGAGAGGAGAAACGACGCGAGGTACTGCCAGCGAGGCATGGGCGAGGCGACGAGACGCTTGAGGAGTTTCTTTTGTCGCGCGTCTACGATGGCGAATCCCATGCCCCACATGGCGGAGCCCATGAGGTTCATTCCCAATAGGCCGGGCACTACGAAGTCGATGTAGCGGGAGCCGGTCTCGTGCACCAGTTCCTCTTTGCTGGGGAGGGCGTCGTGTCGGCCGGCTGCAGTTTGAATCGCACGGTCGGCGAGCAGCTTCGCGGTGCGCGCATCCGGGTTAGTGGAGTCGTACTGGTAGACGGTTGTGTCGGGTCGCTGAACGGCGAGGAGCAGGATGCGTCCTGTGGCTAAGGCTTGCGTGCCTGTGGCCTCGTCCATGGTTATGGAGGTGAGGCCCTTGTCGGCGTTGAGGGCCTGGGTGAGTTGCAACGTGGTGGCGCCAACCTGAAGGACCTCCGGCGGGCGGTTGCGAAAGGCGATGCCGAGGCCGGCGGCGAGAAGGATGGGAAAGATGAAGATCCAGAAGATCGCTTCGGGCTCGCGCAGGAAGAGGCGGAAGCGCATCATCGTGAGTTGATAGAGGCTGCTGAACTCCAGCTTATTCATCGCGCAGGTTCCTTCCGGTGAGACCTACGAAGACATCTTCAAGCGTCGCGGAGTGGGTGCGGAACTCGTCCAGGTGAAGGCCTTGCGAGGCGAGCACGGAGAAGATCTTCGGCACGGCGGTGTGGAGCTCGCGTACGGAGAGCTGGTGGATGCCGGCGGTGAGGCGGTGAGACTCCACTCCTTCGATTGCGGTGAGGAGGGCTGGATCGACTGCGGCGGCTCCGTTGTCGCGGCTGGTGGCGGCGAACTCTACGATGTGCTCACCGCCGACGGAGGCGATGAGCTTCGGAGGCGTGTCGAGTGCGATGATGCGGCCGTGGTCCATGATGGCGACGCGGTCGCAGAGGCGCTCGGCTTCGTCCATGTAGTGCGTCGTGAGGATGATGGTGCGGCCCTCCTGCTTGAGGCGGTCGAGGAGGTCCCAGAGGTTGCGACGGGCCTGGGGATCGAGGCCTGTGGTGGGTTCGTCGAGGAAGAGAAGTTCGGGATCGCCGACGAGGGCGCAGGCCATGGCGAGGCGCTGCTTCTGGCCGCCGGAGAGTGTGCCTACGCGGGCGCTGCGCTTCTCTTCAAGCTGGGCGCTTTTGATGGAGTCTTCGACGGTGATGCCGCGGTGGAAGAAGCTGCGGAAGAGGCGCAGGGTCTCCTCGACGGTCATCTTCTCGGAGAACTGCGTCTCCTGCAACTGGAGGCCGATGCGCTGGCGAAGCTCGTCCGCGTTGGTGCGCCAGTTGAGGCCGAGGAGTTCGACGACGCCGCTGTCGGGTGTGGTGAGGCCTTCGCAGATCTCGATGGTGGTGGTCTTGCCGGCGCCGTTTGGCCCGAGCAGACCGAAGCACTCGCCGGGTGTGACCTCGAGATCGAGGCCGTTGACGGCGACGACATCAGCGAAGGCTTTGCGGACTCCGCGCAGAAGGAGTGAGGGGCGGTCGGTCTGCGGCTTTGCGGTCAGCATGGAGAGGTCGCCTGTGGCTTCGAGGGAGGCAGCTTGTCGACGAGGATCTGGACCAGCTGGTGCACGGAGTTTTGACCGACGTCCCGGAGAGCGGCATATTCGCTGATTTCGATGTGACGAATGCGGGGGTCCTGAAGCAGTATGCCGAGCAACTCTTTGCCCTCTTCGAGGCTGAGTCCTTCTTCGTGTGGGAAGTAGATGGCGGTGAGGTCGCTTGCGCGGAAGACGTCAATGTCCAGATGCAACAGGATTGCAGCGGAGGGTGGTATCGCTGCGAGGACCTGCTGCGCCGATTGTCGAATGCCGATGCGCCGGAGATCGGCCAGCGATGTGGATCGGATGCCTGTTTCCGGCGACTGCGAGGGGGTGGTCCATCCCACGAAGGAGACCTGCGAAGGTTTGAGCGGGGGGCCATTCCAAAACGGCGAGTCATGGGTGAGAAACCAGACCGCGCAGGAGGCGGCGCTCTGACTGCGGGAAGAGATGGGCGCGGCGTCGTCGCAGTCTCCGTCGATGTAGAGGACGTGAATATCGTTTGATGTGACTTTGCTCAAGGCTTGTGCGGTTCCTACGACGACGCTGCAGTCGCAACCAATCAAGAGCGGAGTCTGTCCAGGTTGTTTTAGTATCCCGGTGAGATGCTCGCTGAGCAGATCCCAGACGATTCGTGGAGCTGGCCAGCTTCTGATGGGAGGAACGGAGTGATGGGGAAGATAGCTGGGTATCGGGAGATTCCCGGCATCGACAGCGCTGCGACCGGCGTGGTTGAGCTGCTTTACCAGGTCGGCGTCACGGTAGGCCTGAGCGTCGTTCTCGTTTCCGGGATAGAGCGATCCTGCACGAAGGGGAACGCCGAGAATCACATATGTCGAAGTTGCTGACTCAGCGTTGATAGGCGGTTGGAGCGGGGAAGCTGAGGCAAGGACTGGTTGCCCATTGGCGTACGTGCTGTCCAGGGTGAGCGCAAGGGCTGCTGCGCCCGCGGTGGTCAGGAACTCTCGTCGCTTCATTCAGCACCTCGTTGCAGCAAAAGCGTCCTGAAGACAAGTTTTACGTGATAAGGTCGGGAACCGTTAGCTGTCTTTGCGGTAGAGGAGTTCGCGCATCGCCTGGCGACGGGCGGCGTTGGCTTCGGTCTGGATTTTGCGGTCGACGGCGTCCATGTGTGGTTTGGTGACGGGGTCGGAGGACTCTTCGGCGCTGCACTCCGGGCAGCGGTTGGCGAAGCCGGGCTTATCGGGCTTCAGCTCGAACTCTTCGGAGCAGATGGCGCAGACTTTGATCGGAAACGGCATACCCTCCATGATAAATCGGTGGGGACGTTTCGTGCGCCCTGCGCGGGCGGCGCCCACTTCGTGGGGTGTGTACCGGCTTCGCCTTGCGGCCTCCCGTTGGTCGGCGAGGATTTCTTTGCTTTGGGATGAAAAAAAGCTTGACGGATTTTTAGGTAAGTATTAGCTTACGGTAAGTGATTACTTACGGACAGCAGCAACTGGATGCACTTGGGGATGTAACGCGGCGGATGCTGCTGGAGCGGCTTCGCCGGGGGCCGCTGCCGGTTGGGGAACTGGCGCGAGGGCTTACGGTGAGCAGGCCGGCGGTATCACAGCATCTGCGGGTTTTGAAGGAGGCGAAGCTGGTGCGCGATGAGGCGGCAGGAACGCGGCGGTACTACAGTTTGGATCCGAAGGGATTTGCAGCACTGCGATCGTATCTGGACAACTTCTGGGGCGAGGCTCTGGAAGCATTTCAAGCGAAGGTAGAGGAGAAATAATATGCCGGAGAGACAAGTGAATACGCAGGACACGATGACGATGGAGGTAGAGGCTCAGGTGGTCGAGCCGGTACGCAAGAGTATTCGCGTGCGAGCGGATGCGGCCCGCGCCTTCCGCATCTTTACCGAGGAGATGGATAGCTGGTGGCCGAGGACGCACCACATTGGCAGCTCGCCGATGAAGCGGGTTGTGGTGGAGGGCAGGCCGATGGGCGCGATCTTTACCGAGCAGGAGGATGGGACGAACTGTCCGTGGGGTTCGGTGCTGACGTGGGAGCCGCCCCACCTGTTTGTGATGGCGTGGCAGATAAAGCCAGACTGGCAGTTCGAACCGGACCTGAGCAAGTGCAGCGAGGTGGAGGTGCGATTTACTCCGGCAGATGATGGTACGACGCTGGTGGAACTGGAGCATCGCGGCCTGCAACGCCATGGCATGGGATGCGCGAAGATGCGCGAACAGGTGAACGCCGAGGGCGGATGGGGAGCCCTGCTGGGGATGTTTGCGGCGAAGGCGGACGAGGCGTCGTGAGAGCGGCGGTGTGGTTTCGCGCTGCGGCTGTGCTGATGCTGCTGTTTGCAGTCGGCCATACGTATGGCTTTCTGGCCTTCCGCCCGGAGTCGGCGGAAGGCCGCGCCGTGTGGGAGGCGATGAACAGCGTGAGATTTTCTGCGGGCCGCGCGACGTTCAGCTATGGCGGGTTCTATACCGGCTTTGGGCTGTCGATCTCAGCGTTTGATGTTTTCAGCGCATGGCTGGCGTGGACGCTGGGGTCGATGGCTCGTGCTGGTGAGAGAAGAGCGCGCCCGATTGGGTGGGCCATGTTTGCGCTGCAGTGTGTGGGGTTTGTGCTTTCGCTGCGGTATTTTTCGGTTGTGCCCGCGGTGTTGTCGGCTGTTGGCGCTCTTTTCTTTCTGCTGGGGGCGGTAACGATGCGGCCAGCGAAGATCATTGCCAACTGACTGTATGTGAATTCGTGACGGATAAAGTCCGACGGATAACCCGTTAGCTAAATTCCTCTGTTTGAGTTGAAGTCCTAAGTTTTTAGTTGACAAATTTCCAGCGTGCGGTCTATTGTCCTAATTGCTTAGGAGATGAACGGATGGGTGCAATCAAGAGAGACACGCTGACGAAACTGGAGCTTCAGATCATGCAGGCGATCTGGAGGCTGGGGACAAGCAACGTCAGCGCGGTGCAGGAGAGTTTAAAGCAGCGTCTGGCGTATACCACGGTGCAGACGATGCTGAACATCCTTGAGAAGAAGGGCAAGCTGAAGCGGACTCTCGTGGGGCGGTCGTACGAGTACAGTGCGACGGTGACCGAAGCTGCGGCGTCAGGACATGCGGTGCGGGACCTGGTGGATCGGATGTTCGGCGGGTCGAGCGAGGAACTGGTCATGAGTTTGATCAAAAGCAAACAGATCGATGCGAAGCAGATTGCACGGCTTAGCAAGATGCTGGAGAAGAGAGGAGGCGAGGGATGAGCGCTGCTGAGGGATGGGTGCTGGGGTATCTGTTGAACTCCTTGTGGCAGGTGCCGGTGATCTTCGCGGCTGGGTGGATGGCGGCGCGGATGGCGCGACGGAGTGGGCCGGAGTTGGAGCATCGCGTGTGGGTGATCGCTCTGCTGCTGCAGGGGGGGTTGCCTGCTTGCCGGTTTCGTCCAGGCGGTTTGATTCACGAGATCGTTGGGTTGATTCTGCGGGGCTCGGTTGGGACTGGTGGGGAGGTACGGGTTGTCGTTGGTTCGGGCGTGACGAGCGGCCTGGGTATGGCGTGGCTTTCGAAAGAGGTGCTCGCTGTTGCGGCGGTGGCCTATGGGTGCAGCGTGCTGTACTTCGCGGCAAGGCTGGGATGGAGGATGGTTAGGACCTGGCGGATGGAGCGGCAGGCGAAGGCTGTCTTGCTGGCGGGGGATGCGATGCAGCGTTGGGAGCGATGCGGGAGGTTTTTTGGTTGCGCATCGGCACGAGTAGCAGAGTCGGAGGTGATCGGCGGGCCGGTGACGGTTGGCGTTCGGAGCGATGTGATGCTGGTGCCGCCTGGATTTCTCGAGAGCATTGCAGAGGAGGATCTGGATGTTGTGATGGCGCATGAGTTCGCGCATATGCGTCGGCGAGACTTTGTGAAGAACCTGACTTATCAGGTGCTGTCGTTGCCTGTGGCTTATCATCCGGCGTTTTGGTTGACGCGGGCGCGAGTTGCGGAGAGCCGTGAGATGGTTTGCGATGCGATGGCGGCAGAGGCTGTCGCAGGGAGTGAGAGATATGCACGATCGTTACTGCGGCTAGCGTCGCTGCTGGTGAAGGGCGCGCCGGATAAGACACTACACGCCATCGGGATCTTCGATGCCAACAGCTTTGAGAGGAG
Source organism: Tunturiibacter gelidiferens (assembly GCF_013410115.1). Taxonomy (GTDB): domain Bacteria; phylum Acidobacteriota; class Terriglobia; order Terriglobales; family Acidobacteriaceae; genus Edaphobacter; species Edaphobacter gelidiferens. Next base: position 1,930,367 of record NZ_JACCCV010000002.1, on the reverse strand, counting down.
AGTTATGCGACTGAGCGAAGGAGGTGTGGAGATGCGAGGAGTGCGGAGGGTGGGTACGGCTGCGGCTTGCGGGATGGTGGGGCTGGTAACGTGCGCGTCGGCGCTGGGGTTGCGGATGGAGGTGCCCGCACCCGCGACTGCGGCGGTGGCCCAGGATGCGGGTTCGGCGAGGCTGACGATACCCGCGCAAAAGATGGACGCTGTCTACAAAAGGCCTCCGGTGTACCCGGCGCAGGCAAGGGAGAAGAAGGACACGCTCAACGGGCCGGTGGTGCTGGACGTGATTGTGGACGAGGAGGGAGTGCCGAGCGACGTGCGGGTGAGGAAGGGACTGCGCTCCGACTACGATGAGAGTGCGCTCGCAGCGGTAAAGGAGTGGCGTTGGACTCCATACCTCGTCAACGGAAGGCATGTGACGGTGAATACTACCGTGACAGTCAACTACTTTCTTGGCAAATAGGTGGAGTTGAGGGCGGGAGATTTGCACCCGCCCTTCTTCCAAGCTAGTTGGGTGGAAGGGCGTCGAGGGCGGCTTTGGTTTTGTCGTAGAGGATTGTGGTTTCGGCGTGTTGCTTGCGGAGGCCGTCGACGATGTGGGCGGGGGCCTTCGACATGAAGGTTTGTTGTTGAGTTGGTTGTCGGCGGCGGTGAGGCTCCTTTTCGTACCTTGCCAGATCTTTCGCGTGGCGCGCGCTCGGCGAGAACGTCGATGTTGCGTAGTAGAGGACTTGCATCTGGACTCGGGTGACCGGGCGCTTGCATCTTGTTGTCAACAGTCGGTTAGTCGAGGGGCATTTTCAAGCTTCGCGCGAGGGGGTCTATAATCCCCGTTCCATAAGGAGGATTTGACTATGGCTACAGATGACAAACAGACCATGGAGAACAAACAGATCGCGCAGAGATTCATGGAGGAGTGCTGGAACCAGGGGAAGATGGACTCGATCCGCGAACTTGTCGCAAGCGGATGCAAGCTTCACGACCCGGTTTTTCCCGCTCTTACCTCGGGAGCGGACAACCTGAAGCGGCACATTGAGATGTGCAGGATCGGATTTCCCGATTTCAGATGTTCAATCGACGATACGATCGCTGAACGAAATGAGGTTGTGCACCATTGGACGACCCGAGGGACTCACAAGGGACAGTTCCTTGGTCTGGCTCCGACCAACCGCACGGCCACGGTCTCGGGCACCTCGATCCATCGGATAGAGGGCGGAAAGATCGTGGAGCAGTGGTCGGATTGGAATCTGATGACGTTGATGGAGCAACTCGGACTCTCCGCTATGCCCCAGCAAGCAGAATCCAAGACGCGCGCTTGAATGAGCACGAGTCTGCGGGCCTCGCGGGTTTGTCGCGACGAGAAGTTTTCTTGAGATTTTTTCAGTTATACGGAGGGCAGCGAATCCAGCGCTGCCCTTGTTTTGTCGTACAAGATCTTTGTCTCGGCGGATTGTTTTCGCAGGCCGTCGACGATGTGGGCGGGAGCCTTCGACATGAAGGTTTCGTTGTTGAGTTGTTTGTCGGCGGAGGCCAGGCCTTTTTCGTATTTGGCGAGGTCTTTGGTGAGGCGCTCGCGTTCGGCGGGGATGTCGATCTGGCGCTCGTAGATTACGGCTACGTCGAACTCTGCGGTGGAGCGTGCGTTTGAGCCGGTGAGCGACTCGCTGGCGAACTCGACGGCTTGGACGCGTGCCATTCTTGAGAGGACGTCGGCGTTGGCGTCGGCGAGTGCGAGGACGCGATTGCCTGCGTGGATGGTGATGGGTGTGGCTTCTTTCTCGGGGACGCCGAGTTCTTTGCGCAGGCCACGCACGGTGACGATGAGCTCCTGCAGGGTCTTCATGGCGCTCTCGGCTACCGGGTCGGCGGGGAAGTCGGTGGCCTGTGGGTAGCGAGTGAGCGCGATGGATTTCGCGGGAGGCTTGCCTTCGTAGAGCGCGTGCCAGATCTCTTCGGTGAGGAAGGGCATGAAGGGGCTAAGGAGACGCAGTGCACTCTCGAAGACGCCTACGAGCGAGGCGAGGGTGAGGGCGGTGGTCATGTCTGGTTCCGCGTCTTCGGTAGGGGCATTCTCTGGAAAGACGAGGCGCAGCTTGGCGAGCTCTAGATACCAGTCGCAGAACTCGCCCCAGAAGAACTGATAGATGGCGTTGGCGGCTTCGTCGAAGCGATAGTCGGCGAGGGCGCGGTCGACTTCGGCGGAGACGACGCTGAGACGAGAGAAGATCCAGCGGGTCTCGAGCGGGGTGTTGTCGGGCAAGGAGGCGACGCCGCCGCTGTCGCGCATGGTCATGCTGTAGCCAGCCTCTTTGGCTCGGTCTACGTTCATAAAGAGGAAGCGGGCTGCGTTCCAGATCTTGTTGGCGAAGGCGCGGTAGCCTTCGGTGCGGGCTTCGCTGAAGGCAATGTCGGTGCCGGGAGAGGCCATGCTGGCGAGGGTGAAGCGGACTGCGTCGGTGCCGAAGCGCTCGATGATGTCGATGGGGTTGATGACGTTGCCCTTGGTCTTGGACATCTTCTCGCGGTTGGCGTCGCGGACGAGGCCGTGGATGTAGACCTCGCGGAAGGGGACAGCGTCTTTCAACTCGCGTTTGCTGCCGTCGGGCATGGGAACGTCGAGCATGAAGTGGGTGCCGAGCATGACCATGCGGGCGACCCAGAAGAAGAGGATGTCGAAGCCGGTGACGAGAAGTTGCGTCGGGTAGAAGGCCGCGAGGTCGGGGGTGAGGTCCGGCATGCCGGTGTCGGGGTTGGGGTTGGGCCAGCCGAAGACGGTGAAGGGAAGCAGGCCGGAGGAGAACCAGGTGTCGAGGACGTCGGTCTCCTGCGTGATCTCGGTGGAGTTGCAGGTGGCGCAGTGAGTGGGGGTTTCGCGCGAGACGGTGATGGCGGCGCAGGCTTTGCAGTGCCATGCGGGGATGCGATGGCCCCACCAGAGCTGGCGCGAGATGCACCAGTCGTGGATGTTGCGCATCCACTCATCGTAGGTCTTGCGGTACTGATCGGGCGTGAACTTGATGTAGCCCTTGTCGACGGCTTCGATGGCTTTGTCGGCGAGGGGCTGGATCTTGATGAACCACTGCTGCGAGAGGCGCGGCTCGATGACGACACCGGTGCGCTGGGAGAGGCCGATGGCGTTGGTGTGGTCCTTCACTTCGACGAGCAGGCCTTGGGCTTCGAGGTCGGCGACGATCTTTTCGCGTGCGGCGTAGCGGTCGAGGCCGTGATAGGGCGAGCCGGGGAGGAGGACGTGCGCGGTCTCGTCGAGGATGGTGAGGTTGGGGAGGTTGTGGCGCTGGCCGATGGCGAAGTCGTTAGCGTCGTGCGCGGGTGTGACTTTTACTGCGCCGGTGCCGAACTCGGGCTTGGCCCAGTCGTCGGCGAGGATGGGGATCTCGCGGTCGGGCTGGGCTGTTCTACCTGCCGCAGCGCTGATGCCGCTCAGGGGCAGACGGACCAGTTTGCCCTGGAGAGCGAGGTAGCGCTCGTCGGTGGGATTCACGGCTACGGCTACGTCGCCGAGCATGGTTTCTGGACGCGTGGTTGCGATGACGATGGAACCAGTGCCGTCTGCGAGCGGATAGCGGATGTGGTAGAGCTTGCCGAGGCGCTCTTCGTGCTCCACTTCGAGGTCGGAGACGGCGGTCTGGGCGACGGGGTCCCAGTTGACGATGTAGGCTCCGCGATAGATGAGGCCCTGCTCGTAGAGGCGGACGAAGGCTTCTTTCACGGCGGGCGAGAGCTTGTCGTCCATGGTGAAGTATTCGCGGGACCAGTCGACGCTGGCTCCGAGGCGCTTCATCTGATCGAGGATGGCTCCGCCGTAGAGCTCGCGCCAGGCCCAGACCTTTTCGACGAAGGCGTTGCGGCCAAGTTCCTGACGGCTCTTGCCTTCTTCCTTGAGTTGGCGTTCGACCATCATCTGGGTGGCGATGCCTGCGTGGTCGGTGCCGGGCACCCAGAGGGAGGTTTCGCCGCGCATGCGGTGCCAGCGGGTGAGAATGTCCATCTCCGCCTGGTTGAGCATGTGGCCCATGTGAAGGCGGCCGGTGACGTTGGGCGGCGGTAGAAGTATGGTGAACTTCTTTTGCGCGTCGTGCGTAGTTTCGGGGGTCGGAACGTCAAACAGATGTTCTTTGACCCAGTACTCGGCCCAGCGTTGTTCGATAACGGACGGATCGTATGCTTTTGGAAGTTCCTGGCTCATCGGTGCTTTAAGGGTAGCATCGAGTGGCCTTCCTCGCTGATGCGGGGCGATTGGCAAGCGCTTCAGGAAAAACGGCACACCGAAGGCATCGATCACCGTACACTAGCCCACGAGGTTTTTCATGCGTAGACTGCTGTTCGCCGTTGCTCTGTTGACAGTTGCTTGTACACCCGCCTTTGCCCGCTCTTCGGAGGATCGCGCCAGTGTTGGAAACGATATTACGATTGCAGATGGAGAGACAGCGGGAGATATCGCCTGTGCGTTTTGCACGGTGCGCGTGCACGGTGAGGTGAAGGGGGATATCGCTACCTTTCTGGGATCGGTGATAGTGGATTCCGGGAGGAATATCTCGGGCGACGTGGCTTCGCTGGGTGGCGATCTCGAGATGGGCCAGGATGCGTCGGTTGGTGGCGATGTAGCGATTGCAGCGGGAGACCTGAAATTGGGTAATGGGGCTGCGATTCATGGGGAGCGGACGGTTCTGCCTGGACGCGTGTGGCTTCTGTTGCCGCTCGCTCCGTTCCTGATCCTTGCGGGACTGATCTGGTTGATCGTGTATATCGTTCGGCGCAACCGGTACCAGTTTCCCGTTTATCCGAGAGGGCGCGGATTCTAGTCGGGCTGTTGGGCCGGAGCTGGGGTACTGTAAGAAGATTAGGGAACCTGTCTCGTGGCGTCTGCGTACCACTTTCTGCATGTGTTGTCTTCTGGGGGAATCTTGCTGAACTTTGCGCTCCGCAGCCTCGTCCTTACGCTTCTGTTTGCCTCGGCCGCGCTGGCACAGTCGCCGGGCAATCGAGCTTATGTCGGGGAGGACATTTATGTCGCATCCGGCCAGCAGGTGCACAATGCGATGTGTATCTTCTGCTCGGTGCAGGTGGAGGGCGACCTGACGGGACGCGTCATTGTGCTGTTCGGCAGCCTGAACGTGACCGGACATGTGGAGAAGGGCGCGACCGTGATCGGTGGTAACGCGGTGGTCGATTCGCAGGCGCGGATCGGCGGCGATACGACGGTGTTGGGCGGCAACGCGGTGTATGAGAGTGACGAATCGTTCGGAGGAAGTGCGTATGTGCTGGGCGGACATCTCTCGCATGTGCCTCTGGCGCACGGACAAGTCAGCTCGCACCCACGAGTCTCGTTGAGCCCGTTGTTTTCGATTCTAATGGGGGTGCTGGTGTTGCTGCTGCTTTCGGCTTTGTTTGTGCCGCAGGTGCGGCGGCGCATCGCTGTCAACCAGACCTCCTGAGGGGAGTGTTTTGAGCGTAAAAAAGGATGCGGCCCGGTGGCTGCATCCTTTTTTTCGCTGTGATTGCTTGAAGAGGCTAGAACGGGTTCAGCTTGTTCAAGCCCTTCTTCTTCTTGTGCTTGCTGTCGGACTCATCGCTCTTGTCGAACTCTGGCTTCTTGTTCTTTCCGTTGGCATTGCCTGCCTGTGCGGCGGGCTGGGTTCCGGGCTTGATATCGTTCACCGCGTCGGGGGCGGCCGCGGCCTTTTCAGCCGCGGGAAGAGGGGTAGAGTTCGTCGGTCCAACTGCCTTCAGGCCGCCGTTGTCGGGGACGGTGGTTCCGGATGCGCCTGAGTTGAGAATCTCAACTCCGCCGATGCGGTTGCCAGAGGAAGCAGGCGGCGTTGGCGCAGCGCCCGAGATACTGGTCGTCGACGATGCTCCGCTGGCGGCACCGGCGTCGGCAGCAGGGACATCCGACAGGGCCAGCGGCGCGGCGGGTGCAGCCGGAGCCGTCGGAGCTGCACCATCTGCTGTGGGAGTGGCTGCATCAGCCGTTGTCGTCGCGGGCTTCGCAGCTGCAGGTCCGTTGGGACTCAGCGCGTCGTTGAAGTCGGTCTTGATCTGGTTCACGACGTGGGGCGCGATCGTGGGAGCTGGGTCGGCGAGGGTCGGCTCTCCATCACGAGCTGCCATGACGACGTCTGGCTGGTGAAGGACGAGGAGACGTGCTCGATCCTGCAGACGGTACTGCCTGCGGCTGTTTTCGAGCGCGACGCTGGCAGCAATCTGCTCGGGGGTGGGCTGCGGAATCTTGACGTTCATCGCATCGAGACGATCGCGCGCATCTTCGACGTGGGGTGAGGCGGAGTGCTCGAGAACCACTTTGCTGTAGGCGGCGATGGCCTCGTCGTCATAGATCTTTTCGAGCCTCGCCTTGCCTGCCTCGGGGAGCTTCATGGTGCGAACGAACCGCGCTTCAGCCTCATACGCATCGCCGAGGCCGACAAGAACGTCGTCCATGTGGCTGTACTGCGGATAGGTATCGACGACGGTCTGGAAGCGGGCGATCGTCGCGGGATAGTTGTTGTGGGTCTGGTAGAAGGCGGCGATGTTGGCTTCGCGGGTGGCCATGACCTCCTGCACCTCGCGCAGCCTCTGCTTGGCCTGAGGCACCAGAGTGGATTCGGGGAACTGCTGCAGCATCAGGCGGTACTCTTCCTCGGCGTGAGTGGCCTTGGCGTAGTCGCGGTCGGGCTTGTCCATCTGGCGAAAGTAGATGTCGCCGACGCGCATCTGGGCCTCGGCGGCCTCGGGCGCGTTGGGAAAGAAGGTGATGAAGTCTTTGTACTCCTGCTCGGCCTGGGTGAGGGCTGCGGTGCCGCCTTCCTTGTACCAGCTGTCGCCGATGGCGAGCTTGGCCTTCATCTGATATTGCGAGTCAGGATAAGTATTGAGCAGCGTTTGCAGGTCGAGACGGGCGACGTCGAAGTGTCCGCGCTTGGTCGCGTCGACGGCTTTATCGTAGAGGACCTTGTCGGGAAGCTTGGCGTCGGGTTTATCGGCCGGCTTCATCGTCTTCTCTTTGCGGAGCTCTTTTTTTGTGTCCTTGGACGGGACGACTTTGTCTTTTTTGTTGTCCGGTGTTGCGGAGAGGGTCACGCTCTCGTGCTGCTGACCGGTGGCGTCGGTGGTCGTCTGGGACGAGCCGGTTACCTGCGCCAGGGCTCCGATAGAGCTGAGCATCAGGCTGGCAATTGCGACTCCGGCCAGCGTGCCGGCCCTGAGAGTTGGAAAGAAAGAACGTTTGTTCATCCGCTATAGACCCCATCCGCCTCGCGCGACTGGGCGCTCAGGCTGTGTTCTATTCTAATCGTTCCTGTCTCAACCGTACTACTCGCGCGACTTTGTGCCGCGCTTATGCCACTTGTACAGAGCCGGCTGCCCGGGCGATTTTGAGAAATTCCACGGCGTTCTGCTCGGTTTTGCCGGGGCTGAAGATAGCTGAGCCGGCTACGAGCATGTCGGCTCCTGCTTCGACGACCTGAGCGACGGTATCGTGAGCGACCCCGCCATCAACTTCGATGCGAAAGTTGAGGCCCATCTCCTCGCGCAGTTCGACGAGGTGGGCGATCTTGTCGAGCGCCAGGGGCAGGAACTTCTGGCCGCCAAAGCCGGGATTCACGCTCATGACCAGCACATGGTGCAGCATCGGAAGGACTTCTATCAGCGTGTCGACCGGAGTTGCGGGGTTAATGACGACGGCGGGCAACATGCCGTGGAGGACGATCTGCTGGAGGGTGCGATGGAGGTGGCGGCAGACCTCCTGGTGGACGCTCATCATGTCGGCGCCGGCCTCGGCGAAGTCGTGGATGAAGTCGTCGGGATTTTCGACCATCATGTGGCAGTCGAGGGGGAGCTTGGTGATGGGGCGCAGCGCCTTGACGACGGGCGGGCCGAAGGTGATGTTGGGGACGAAGTGGCCGTCCATGATGTCGACGTGGAGGAGGGTGGCTCCGCCGCGTTCGACCAGGGCGACTTCGTCGGCGAGGTGGGCGAAGTTTGCGGCGAGAATGGATGCTGCCAGTTCGATCACGGGGTTCGCTCCTGAGGAGAGTTTACCAGCGGCGCAGGGAGTGACTCGGCCCGTGATCGCCAGATGGGTTCGTAAGCCACTGGAGTCTTATAGAGGTTCATTCCATAGCTTGAGTTCAGCGGCTTGCGGCGCTTGTTCCACGCGGCTCTCGGCGCTGTCCTTCGCTCCGAAGATCATGGTCGACCGGTCTTGTTCGCTGTACAGCGGCCACGCGGGAAGTCCAGATGCTGACGGCGTCTCGCCGCGGATGAAGGCGGACCAGGCAGCGTGCATCTGCTCGCCCAGGGCGGCTTCGGATGCGGCATCCGCAACCTGTCTGTGGGGATGATTCCAGACCATGCCGACATCGAGCGAGTGATAGGCGTTGCCTTTGAGCCTGCCGCTGGTCTCTTCGAACTCCAACTCGTAGACATACGCGCTACCGCCGCCTTTGAGATGCGCCTCTGCGACACGGATCGAAGGGATCCAGTATTCCTCTGCCGTGACGGCGCGAATGCGGCGCTGCTCGACGCTGAGTTGCGGATAGATGTCCTTGTAGTGTTGATAGACAGCATCGAACTTCGCAACACTCATGTTGCCGAGCTGAATCGACGTTGCATCTTTCGCCGGATGTGGCCCGATGAAGACAGCGCTCTCTTCGCGGTTGGTGCCGATGAGCAGCCTCTTGCCACGGGTTGAGCCGCTGGCGATGGTCTCTACGGGAAGTCGCGGGATAAGAGTTCCATCGAGCTCGGCGCGTAGCGGGAAGTGCTGCGGCCAGGTTTCGATGAACTGCTGCTGGGCCTGGATTAATGCGGTCCCTGCTGCTGTCTTCAGGTTTGGGATGGTGTCGCCGGATTGTTTTTGCCAGAGATCTCCGAAGCCTTTTGAGATGTCTGCGCTCGCCGCACGATCCCAGATGCGTTCGGCTCCACCGCTTTCGGAGATCATCTGGTGGAACAGTGGCTGGGCCGAGGGAATGCCCATCAAGGTACCGATCAGCTTGGCGCCTGCAGATTCACCCCCGATGGTTACGCGAGCAGGATCGCCACCGAAGGCACTGATATTCTCCTGTATCCACGAGAGCGCGGTCATCAGGTCAGTCAGTCCGTTGTTCGCGGTTCCTGCATATTGCTGACCGAGGAGAGGTTCATAGTCCAGGAAGCCAAAGACGCCGAGGCGATACTCGACAGAGATGCTGATGATCCCTTCGCGGGCGAAGTCCGTGCCGTCATACATAGGCTCGAAGGCGTGGCCGGCGGTGAAGCCTCCACCGTGGATCCATACAAAGATGGGAAATGGCCCGCTGCCTTCGGGTGCCCAGATGTTCAGGTAGAGACAGTCCTCGCTGTGAGGTACGTCCAGCTGTTTATGCTGCATGGGGGCGGCGGAGAACTTAGTCGCATCACGTTCGCTTTTCCAAGGGGCCACTTTTTCTGTTGGGAGAAAGCGCAGCGGTCCCACAGGTGGCTCGGCAAAGGGCACGCCACGGAAGACGCGGACCCCATCGATGCTTTCGCCACGCAAACTTCCGCTTGGCGTGCGAACGATGGCGGGCGCGACGGGAGTGAATGCGAAAAGATGTCGGGTGCTGACAGAACATGCGGCAAGCGAGGTGTTTGCCAGGAAGCTTCGGCGAGTGATCATAGGCATCGTCGATCAGTGTAGCTGCCTGGCGTCGTGACAACCTTATGATCGGCGCTTAGGCGACGGTGATTCCATGCTCCTCCGCGGAGCTGAGAGTCGACAGCAGATTGGTCATCTTCAACAGATTCCGCAACTGCTTGCCGAGGTGCAGCAGCTGGAACTCGCATCCTGCGCCTTTCGCATGAGCATAGAGCCGCACAATCGTGCCTAGCCCCATACTGTCCACATAGGTGAGGTCTTCGAGATCGAGTATGAGCACTTTGTTGCTGGAGGCAACTTCCTTCAGGTCCTGATAAAAGCCATCCGTGAGACCAGCCACCAAGCGGCCATGGCACTTCACAACGGCGGTCTCACCTTCACGTTTAATGTCATAGGTTAGCGGTTTGGCGGGGGCTACTTCTTCGGGCATGTGGCAGCTCCATGGAGTAGGAATGAATACACTGAGACGATAATCCTACCGGAGCATTCTTGCATACTGGTCACCCCTTCTCATGACGAGCATGCGATGCTCGAACTCGATCACTTGGGGTTGCCTACTGGGTGCAAGTTTACCGGTGAGGATCGACGCGTCTGCGTCCACAGCGCCTGTAGCGGATGCAAATACTTGCGCAGGATTCCTTTCGGTCGCATAACTGAGCCAGTGGGATCTCCCCGGCGGTAGAAGCCGGCATCCAATGCGTTGGCGGCGATCAACGCTGCTGTCTTAGAAAAGGAGATCGAATGAACGGATTTCACACGAATCTATTAAGGACAATGGCGGTGGCAGCGGCATTCAGTATGGCTGCGGTTGCGGTACCTTGTGTGGCGGCAACGAGCGTGATGGCAGTTCAGGGCCAGGATCACCGGGATCACGTTGATCAGGACCAGGCACAACAGTACCGCAACAACAGTTTCTACACTTTGGGTAATCGCGAAGGATACGAGGACTACCAGGCGAAGTCGCAGCGCAAGGAGCACAACCACAAGTACCGGAACGATGAGGACCGCAAGGCCCACGACTATGGCTATAAGCAGGGATGGCAGGGGCAGCAGGCTACCAACGGAGATAACGATCGCCCCCACTAGAGCCTGGAGTTAAAGCTGCTCGCAGAAACGACTCGTCCCCTGGGTGGGGGACGGTTGCTGTACGGTGGGAAGCGAGAGCGGGCCGAGCGGAGTGAGATACTCCGTATTCCCCGACTGACTTCTTAGTCTGGCTGAAGAGACGAAATCTCTCCGTTGTCTGCTGGACTGGGATTAATACCTATCTCTGTTCGGCTACTTAAAGGTCGAATTGAATACCCGCGGCAATCGTGCTGTTTGAGGGCGCGGCTAGCGATGCTTGGGCAAAACAGGTACGACTCTTTCGACGTCGGGGCGGCCTTCGTGGAGGATCTTGGTCTTGATTCCTTTTGCGGCTTCCTTGGCGGCGTCGCGCTGGGTTTCGGCCATGGGTTTGGGGTCGCCGAGGACCATGCGGGCGGCGCCGCGCAGGATCTTGCGGATGGGCCACGCGCCCTTGTCGCCCCCGTCTTCGTTGGGGAAGAAGATCTCGCCGTTGCGCTGCTTTTCGGGGCGATAGTACCAGCGGCGCAGGAGCGAGAGATGGTCGCTGAGGAGAGCGAGGTCACTCGATGGTTCGGCTCGCTTTTCGAGGAGAGAGAGGACGTAAGCGGCGCGATTCTCCGGCGAGTCGGAGGCCGTGGACTCGCCTTCGAGTGGCACGGCCTGCAGCATGAGTGGTTGCGCGAAGAGGGAGCTGCCGACGCTGGTCTGTTCGCGGACAGCGCGGACGCCGAGGGTGGAGAGGCGCTCGGGGCCGACGATGCAGCCGCCGTTGAGGAGGAAGGCGGCCGCTTGTTCTGCGTGCTCGGTCTCCTGGGCGGCGGTCTGTACGATGATTGCCTTCAGTCGCGGGATGGGGCGTACGATCCAGTCGGCGAGCGCCTGTGCGGCTTTCACCTTCTGCCATTGAGCGTGGAGGGCGGCGGCCTTTTCGAACTTCATTGCGGAGGAGGCCTCTTCGCGCTCGAGGCCGATGGCGATGATCATGCTCTCGCCGCGGGTGTCGAAGAATTTCTTTACGGCTTCGGATTCGGCTGCGTACTCTTCGGCCGTGCAGGCTTGCTTGCAGGGTTCGATGCACTTGTTCATCTCCCCGTAGACGCAGCCGGGGTGGTCGGGGTAGGGCGCGAGGTCTTCGTAGCAGCGGCGGAGCTTGAAGAGATCGAGGACCGCGTCGCAGTATCGCTCGGCGGCGAGGCGCGAGGGGAAGGGGCCGTACATCTGGGCGAGACCGCGCTTCGATAGCTTGTTAGTGGAGTAGACGCGAGGGAAGGCGTTCTCCATGGTCATGCGCAGAAAGTAGGGCGTGTGGAGCTTGAGGCGGCGGCGCGCTTCGGTGTATCCGAACTGCGCGGCGGTGGCCTGGTAGAGGACGAGGGAGGACTCGAAGGTGGAGCCGGTGACGCAGTACTCGATACGCGCTACTTTTTCGCGAAGGTTGAGGCGCTTGGATTGCGACTCGGGTGGATCGAGCAGACGACGCATGCGACGGCGCAGGTCTGTGGTTTGGGTGAGGTAGGGTGCGTCTTCCTTGCGTGCGCCGCAGAGGGCAAAGACCCCCGGGAGGGCGGGGATGTTGCGGAGGATCTCGTCTGCCTGGCCCGGGGTGAAGTCTAGAACGTGTTCGAAATGGAAGCTGGTTGCCACAGATGGATTGTAGTCGCAAAATTTTGCAGCGGCTAAGATGGATTGTTTGATTCTGCGTGAGGGCTAAAGTGTTCAACGTCGAGCCGTAAGAGCAATGGGATGCGCAGGAAGCCGCTGAATTTGAAAAGCACGCTGCCAGAGAGCTAAGAAGGGTGATTAAAGATACTTCATGGGCTGGCGGCGCGTTGCTCTTGTGCATCCTGTGCATCGTCCCGTTTGCAGCAGGCCACCCACTCCATCGTTATTGGGAGCGAACGAGATTTTTGATCTATGTCGCAGAGGTATTGCTGATCTGGTTCGTCATCAAAGTAGGGTTCGTATGGTCTGCTTGGCAGAGCGCACGTGAAACAAGACGCGAGTTTGGCGATCCTTTGTAGCTAAGCGCCTGCGATCATCATGCCTTCGATGCGCATGGTGGGGGCGGCGCTGGCTCCACGGAAGACGAGATCGTTGCCGATGGCGACGATGTTTTTGTACATGTCTTTCAGGTTGCCGGCGATGGTGATCTCTTCGACAGGGTAGGCGAGTTCGCCGTTTTCGATCCAGAGGCCGCTGGCCCCCTGCGAATAATCGCCGGTGACGAGGTTGACGCCGAAGCCCATGGTCTCGGTGACGTAGAGGCCGGATTTGATGTCGCCGATGATCTGCTCGGGGGTGAGCGTACCGGCTTCGAGGAAGAAGTTGCCTGCGCCGATGCCGGGGTTACCGGCGAGTCCGCGTGAGGCGTTGCCGGTGGACTTCATGTTGAGCTTGCGCGCGGTGTAGGTGTTCGAGACGTAGTTCTTGAGGATGCCGCGTTCGACCAGCACGGTGCGGCGCGTGGGCAGACCTTCGCCGTCGAAGGGACGGGTGCCGAAGCCGCCGATGCCTGCTCCATCTTCGAAACGGTGAATGATCGTGCCGTCGTCGATAACGGTGATGTTTTCGCCAGCGACCTGCTCGCCCAGCATGCCGCTGAAGAAGGAGGCATTGCGATAGATTGCGTCGCCGTTGGCCGCGTCGAAGATGTTGCCGATGATCGAGCGCGCGATCTCGGGCGAGAAGACGACGGGGGCCTTCTGGGTTTTGACCTGGCGCGCGCCGAGTCGCTTGAGGGTGCGGCGTGCGGCTTCGTGGCCGATCTCCTCGGGGTTCTCGAGTTTGGTGACGGTGCGTGAGTTCGAGAACCAGTAGTTGCGCTGCATGTTGCCCTTCTCGTCGTGGGCGATGGGTGCGGCGGAGAATCCGCAGTAGCTGCGGCGGTATTCTCCGGTGAAGCCGCGGGAGTTCATCAGGATCTTGTGCGAGGTGGAGGTGTCGAAGTCGCCGCCGCCGGAGTTCTGGATGCGGACGTCGTAGGCCATCGCGGCGGCCTCGGTGCGGCGTGCAATCTCGATGCGCTCGGCGGGCGGCATCTCATTCACGTCATCGAAATAGAGGTGCTGATCTTCTTCGATCTGGCCGAATTCATGTGCTTCGGGCAGACCGGCGAACGGGTCTTCGCTGGTGATCTTCGCAAGGGTAATTGCTCCCTCTACCAAACGCGCGATGCTTTCGCTTGAAAAATCGGAAGACGAGGTGCTGGCGGTGCGCTGGCCGATGAAGACGCGCAAACCAACTGCACGCGAACCCGATTCTTTCAGGGTTTCGACCTGTCCCAGTCGAACCAGCGCTGAAAATTCGTCGCCTTCGTAGACGACGGCCTCGGCATCGGTGGCTCCAGCCTTGAGTGCGTGGCTGAGGACATCGGAGGCAAGCTGGCGGAGGTTCGTGGTCGTCTGGGTTGGCATGGTCTCTTCAGGATAATTGGTTTGAGCTGACTTTTCTGACAGCTGCAATAAGGATACCTCTGGTTGGAGAAGAGACGATGAGTGAGTTGGGACGTGGCTGATATGATCCACTGTGTTATTTCACACGCTAAACCAGGAGATACGAGTGTCAGAGTCTGGGAGTGTATCTGGGAACGTCGCAGTCATCGCCAGGTTTATGGAAGAGGTCATCAATCAGGGGCGGTTGGAGCAAGCTGACGAACTTGTCGCGGTCGACTTTGTCGAGCTTGATCCTCTTCCGGGTCAGCGGCAAGGACGAGAGGGTTTGAAAGAGGTCATTGGGATGATGCGCACCGCATTCCCCGATATTCACTGGGTTGCGGACGAGACGGTAGCTAGTGGAGACAAGGTTGTCACTCGCTTCACATGGACCGGTACGCATCGAGGGACGTTTCTCGGTGTTCCCGCTACGGGCAGGAGAGTCAACGTCAAAGGTGTCGTCATCGACCGCCTGGTCGGGGGCAAGATGATGGACAGTCGAATCCTGATGGATAACTTGACGATGATGCAGGAGCTTGGCGTCATACCAAGGGCATAGCGACGGATCGCGCAGCTATTGATGCGATCGTGCGTGGGTTTGCCCTTGTAGATGATCGTCAGGAACGATGGCCCCGGCTGGAGCTAAAACTAAGCGAACACCGTTAGCGAACAGGGGAAGCGGAGGGGCGCGCCTGGCGGCCGTCTGTGGCTTTGAGGAAGTACATGCCGGCGGCACAGTACTCGGAGTCGCTCTTCAGCTTGTGCTCGATGTGTGTAGCAGGACCATCTTCAGAGCGCCGCTTGAAGAGCTTAACCGCGCCACCGCAGCTCATGCAGCGGAACTCGGTGTCGTTATCTTCAAGCGCGACCGTGATGGGCTTCACCTTCCAGAACGACTCGTAACCACCGGCTGCTCGGACACGGCGACGCTTCACTTCACATTCGTAAAACTTTTCACGTTCGACTGCCATGGGATACCTCGAGAGATTCGGTGCGGTTGGTCGTACGTTAGCCGTACTTTCAGATGTCGTGCGCAGAGAGCCTGGAAAAAGTTGGTGCAGAGATGCAGGTCGTTACTCTACGGGATGCTGGGAAGGTCTGGGCTCGCGGCCGTCGGTTGCCTTCTTGAAGAGGATTCCGTTAGGGCAATACTCGGAGTCGGCCGGGGACTTGTGTTCGACGTAAGGGACGGTGCCGGTCTTGCCGTTGCGGCCGAGCAGCTTGACCTCGCCGAAGCAGTCCTTGCAGCGAAACTCGGTGTCGTTGTCGACGAGCGCGACGGCTACGGGCTTGACCTTCCAGAAGGGCTCATAGCCTCCGCCGGCCTTTACGCGGCGGCGTTTTACTTCGCACTCATAGATCTTTTCGCGTTCGACAGCCATTATTGTCCCGTTCCCCCGACCGTCATGCGGTCGAGCTTTACTGTGGGCATGCCTACGCCGACCGGCACACTTTGCCCCGCCTTGCCGCAGGTGCCGATGCCTTCGTCGAGTGCCAGATCGTTGCCGACCATCGACACATACTTCAATGCTTCAGGGCCGTTGCCGATCAGCGTTGCACCCTTCACGGGGCGTGTTACCTTGCCGTCTTCGATCAAATAGGCTTCGCTGGCCGAGAAGACGAACTTGCCGTTGGTGATGTCGACCTGTCCTCCGCCGAAGTTCACGGCGTAGAGGCCGCGCTTAACGCTCCGGATGATGTCCTCGGGCATGTCTTCCCCATTCAACATATAGGTGTTGGTCATGCGCGGCATGGGGATGTGGTGATAGCTCTCGCGGCGTCCGCTGCCGGTGTTTGGCATGCCCATCAGGCGGGAGTTGAGCTTGTCGGAGAGGAAGCCTTTGAGGATGCCGTTTTCGATGAGAACGGTCTCCTGCGTGGGGTTTCCCTCATCATCCATATTGATAGACCCGCGGCGGCCAGGCATCAGGCCGTTGTCGACGACGGTGACCTTGGGGCTTGCAACCTGCTGGCCAATGAGTCCGGCGAAGGCTGAGGTCTTCTTGCGGTTGAAGTCGGCTTCGAGCCCGTGGCCTACGGCTTCATGCAGCAGAACGCCGGGCCAGCCGGGGCCGAGGACGACGGGCATCTCGCCTGCAGGTGCTTCGATCGCGCCGAGTTGCAGGATTGCGGTTCGTGCGGCCTCGCGAGCGTGATGCTCGGGCGATTTGTCGCCTTCGAAAAAATCCATCGTGACGCGTCCGCCTCCGCCGCTAGTGCCGCGTGCGGTGTTTACGCCGTCTTTGGCGATGACGAAGACGTTGAGACGCGCGAGGGGTTGAGTGTCGGAGGCGAAGGTGCCGTCCGAGGCTGCGACGAGGATGCGGCGGAGTTCGTCGTTGAAGCCGGCGCGAACCTGGGTGATGCGGGAGTCGTAGGCGCGAGCGGTTTTGTCGGCGCGCTGGATCAGGGCCAGTTTGGCGGCGATCTCGGCGTCGCTGGTGGCACCGGCAACGGGATAGAGCGAAGGGGTGTCGGTCTGGCGAAAACCGCTCATCAACTCTTTCGCCGGGCCGCTGGCGATCAGGGCCGCGGTTCGGGCTGCGCGAAGCAGGCGCTCGCTTGAAAGATCGTCGGTGTAGGCATAGCCGGTGCGCTCACCGGAGACGACGCGGATGCCGCAACCAACGCTGATACCTTGACTCGCCGACTTGACCAGGGACTCGTCGATTCCCAGTGAGGTTGACGTAACCGATTCAAAATAAAGGTCCGCATACTCGCCACCGGCTGAAAGGGCCTCTCCCAGGCAGCGTTCCATCAGGCGTTCCGACAGACCAAGTTTTTCGATGAAGTAGCGTTTGTGGTCGGGTGCGGGTATGGTCATCTAGATTGATTCTAGGCTTCCAATGGAGCCGCGGCAAATAACACTCTTGCGGAGGTGCGGCGGGAGTATGCCTATCGACCTCTCTCTTTCGGGAAAATCCGCGAGCTTTTGGGTCGGTTTCAGCGTCCCTGCGAGGGGTCGGCGGAGCCTGAAACGCTGAGATCGAGTGGCAGATTCGGCAGGCCGGAAGCGTAGCAGTTGCCGTCGGCGGCGTAGGTTGCGCTGCAGGCGGCAGTGATCTCCTTGCGTCTTGGAGATTGAGCGTATTGCCACACTGCGATGTCCGGGGTACCGCTGGAGTCGAACGGAGGAGGCTGCAGGCTGCATCCATTGGCGGGTGGGCAGGCGTCCTGATAAACCCACATCGCAACCTGGTGAAGGCGTTGAGCGGCGACTTGCTCGCGAATATCCTGAACCGTGGTGATGGTCTTACCCGGGCCGTCGCCGACTGGCTGGCCGCTGCCATAGACCCCGGGGAGATAGCCGGATTTAGCTACTGCCTCTGTCCACGCAAGAAGATACGCCGACTGATCCGCGGTGAGGCGACCGCCTTCCTCCTGATCCAAAAAGATGATCGTCTGAGCAGGGAAGTGTTCGCGCTCGGCTGCGGCGACTGCGGCTGTCGCGTCCCTGGCTCCGAGCGTGACCGGTGGCGTTCCGGATCGCCTGGCTTTCTTGATCTCCGACTCAAGCCGGCCGTTGAACAGCACGAGGAAGCCGAAGCCGTTGCGCCTCAAAGTCTCGCGCTTGCCAACCCAGCCGTTCTGCCTTTCGCCGGGCGGGTTGTTGAGCCAATATCCGACGAAGGCGAAGTGTCTTTGCAGGGCAGGCAGTGCTTGGTCCCCTGGATAGTCGTTGCTGTCGAAGCCGACATACTCGCGGACCGCGCCGTTGGATCGGCTCGCGTCTGTAACCGCATGATTCGAGGCCGAAGCAGGGTACTGCTGCGCGTACACAGGAGTGATGGCAAAGAGTAGTGCAAGGCATAGTGCTGAAAATCGCATAGGAAAGCTTCGAGGCACACAACGGAATCTTCATAGAAGGTTACACAATTTCGTGTGCTAAGTTGCTGGTAGAGGTATGGAGGCGAGGCCATGGCGCAGATTGATGTAGACCCGAGGTTCCCCATAGGTGTTTTCGAAGCGCCAACATCCATCTCTGCAGACGAGCGAACCGGGGCCGTTGCTTCGCTCGCTGAGCTGCCCGAACAACTGCGCAATGCCGTGGACGGATTGAGTTCGGCTCAGTTGGGTACGCCGTATCGCGAAGGCGGGTGGACGCTGCGACAGGTGGTTCATCATGTCGCGGATAGCCACATGAACGCCTTCGTCCGGGTGAAGCTTGCGCTGACTGAGGACTGGCCGGCGGTCAAATCGTACGACGAAGGCGCCTGGGCAAAGCTCCATGACATGGCGGCTCCGGTGGAGTGGTCGCTGGAGCTGGTGGAAGCCCTTCATGCCCGCTGGGTGATGCTGTTGCAGTCTCTCGACGAGCAGCAGTGGCAGCGCGGGTACCTCCATCCGGAGGACGGCCGCGTGACGGTGGAGATGTCAGCGCTGACCTACGCCTGGCACTCGCGCCATCACGTAGCTCACATCACGCATCTGCGTGCGAAAGAAGGATGGTAGCGGGCCGCCCGTCTATGTCCACCATTCAGATTGCTACGATACCGAGCGAGATCGACCGCTGCTTTCCGGTGATGCGCCAGCTTCGACCCATGTTGGTTGCCGAGGAGTTCGTCGGACGCATTCAAACGCAGCAGGCCGAGGGGTATCAACTCGCTTTTCTAGAGTCGGACGGTGAGATCGTCTCAGTCGCTGGCTTCCGCATGCAGACTCTGCTGTGGAGCGGCAAGACGCTCTACGTGGATGATCTGGTAACGGACGAAGCGGCGCGCTCGAAGGGACATGGCGAGTCGATGATAACGTGGCTGATTGCGCTGGCGAAGGAGGCAGGATGCACCACCTTCATGCTCGACTCGGGAACGCACCGGCATGAGGCGCACGCATTCTACTTCCGGCACGGCCTGCGCATCTCCGACTATCACTTCAAGCTTTCGTTGTAGATCGCGAGAGCTTTTCAGGCTCGCAGATGTGCTAACGTTCGGCTATGCCGCCAAGAGTCTCCTCCGCGGAGCCCGTGCAGACGGTAGAACAGATCACCGCTGCACTTGAATCCTTTTTAGCTGAATCTCCCCGCGCCGTGGTGTTGGAAGATGGCAAAGTCCTCTTCGACATGCGCGAGGCAAAGTACAAGCTTGCGACCGAGCACGGCCGGTGCACGCTGCATCTGTGGGGAGAGGACCGCAATCTCGTTCGGCGAGTGAGTGGTACGACGCTTCGCAACGGAGTGCTGCGGCTGAGCACGCACCGGTTCGGACAGACCAAACCACAGACGCTTGAACTTGTAACCGATCGCGATCGCCGTACACCTTCTACGCGGGAGGCGACGCGAGTGCGGTATCTGAAGGTGTTGGAGCGCGTTCTGTTGCGCAGCTTTCCGGAGTTCAAGGTGGATGGGCTTCGTACCGCGATGGATCTTGAGAAGAGCTTCGGGCCTGCCTATGCGCGCGGATCGCTGATCCAGGGGCAAAAGGCTTGGGCTGTGATCGCCGTCAATGAAGAGGAGACCCAGGCGACCGTCGATGGAATTTTGACTCTGGGGATTCTATGGCTGCAGCACTGCCGCGACTCCGGGGATGGGCGAAGGCTGTATCAAGGATTGAAGCTGATCGTGCCGCGTGGAATGGCGATACTGACTCTTTCGCGAATGGCGTGGCTCAACCCGTCGGTTGCCCGGTGGGAGTTGTGGGAGTTGGACCAGAAGTCGGAAGAGTTGGAGCAGCGTGACGCGGCCGACCATGGCAACCTGACCACCCGTCTGATGCATGCTCCTAATGAGCACTCCGCACACGAGCGATTTGCCGAGTCCACGCTCCGTGTGATGACGCTCGTGCCGGAGACGATGCGCGCGGTGGTGGAGCAGCGTCTTCGCAGCGGCACGGAGCTAGCGTTTTTGCTGCACGGCCTGGAGTTTGCGCGGGTGCGAATGGGCTACGCGGGAAACTCGTTCAACAGTGCGCAGGAGATCACCTTCGGCGCCGGCGCGAACGAGACTCCCATGACCGAAGAGAATGTGAACGAGCTGCGCGAGCTGGTGGCGCGATTGTTTGCACGGCGCATCGCTGGCGGCGACAAGCGCGATCCACTTTATCGCATGCAGCCCGAGCGCTGGCTGGAGAGCGTGCTCAGGCGTGATTTCGAGCCGCTCGATGCGCGCCTCGATCCGAAGCATGTTTACACGCAGGTGCCTGCGTTCGCCGCCGCGGATCGTGGAATGCTCGACCTGCTCGGCATCACCGAAGACGGACGGTTGGCGGTCATTGAATTGAAGGCCGACGAAGACCTTCACCTCGCTCTGCAGGGGCTGGATTACTGGGTCCGGGTGCGATGGCACCATCTGCAGAATCCCGATAACACCACTGGGTTGGGAGAGTTTCAGCGGCACGGATACTTCGGCGGGCTGCGCTTGTCGGCCGAGCCTCCGCGACTTTATCTGGTGGCACCAGCGCTGAGAGTTCATCCTGCGACGGAAGTCGTGCTGCGGTACCTTTCACCGCGAGTCGAATGGAGTCTTATTGCGCTTGATGAGCGTTGGCGTGCGAAGGTGAAAGCTGTGTGGCGCAAACGGAACACAGACGCCGGGTCACACTCCACGCACGTGTTGCAGGGCAGAGTCTAGCCGCAATCAATCACAGTAGGCTGCGGAGGTGAGAAGCTGGCCGTCCTGCGTGACCATCTCGGGATGGGAAACGAGCTCGTCCGCGCGGTTCGAGAAGAAGTTTTCAATCGCGCCGAGAACTGCATCGCCGTTCTTCGATTCGAAGATCTGTTTGCGCAGCGCGCTGCCGCCGGGGACGCCGTGGGTGAACCAGCTCGCGAACTGCTTCATCTTGCCGACGCAGTCGCGGTGGCGCTGCTCGCGTGCAACTTGTCCCGCGGCGGTGATGGCCTCCGCGCGTGCTGCTTCGGCTCGCTCTTCGAGCGCGATCTCATCGACCAGCATCTGGAAGTAGGTCCGAATCATGCGATAGCGATCCTGGTCGGTGGGCTGGTCGTAAGTGCCGAAGCCGGTGGCTTCTTTCGACGCGGTGTACTGCGCGATCTGCCGGAAGATCCAAGGATTCGAAGGAGCGGTGCGGCCGATCATCACGGCGTCGCATCCGGTGACATCGACCATGGCGGCGGCGTCCTCGGGAGTGCGGATGTCGCCATTTCCGATGACCGGGATCTTCACAGCGTCTTTGACGGCGGCGATGTACTCCCAACGCGCCTGGCCGGTGTAGCCGTCTTCGCGGGTGCGGGCGTGCAGTGCAACGGCGTTCAGGCCGCAGTCCTCGGCCATCTTCGCAAGGTCGACGCAGACGATGTGCTTGTCGCTCCAACCCATGCGGAACTTTACGGTGAAGGGAATTGAAACGGCGGCACGTACGGTCTTGAAGATCGTCTCGATCAGGGGCAGATCGCGCAGCAAGCCGGAGCCTCCATTGCAGGCGACGACGCGCTTCGCCGGGCAGCCCAGATTCAGGTCTACGAGGTCGAAGCCTGCGTCCTGCACAATGCGCGCCGAGTCAGCGAGCGTTGCGGGATTCGAGCCGAAGAGCTGTGCGGAGATGGGGTGTTCGTCGTCGTAATACGTCAGGTAGCGCTTGCGCTTGGTCTCGCGCATGCGAGATAGGCCGTCGGCGGAGGTGAACTCCGTCATGATGAGACCGCAGCCGGATTGCTGGTTCGAGGTGACGCTGTCAATGTTCGACGCCCGATCGACTGCGTCATCGGTCGCACTGGTGAACTGGCTGGCGTTCTTGATGAAGCGGCGAAAGACTGTGTCGGTCACCCCGGCCATAGGAGCGAGTACCGTCGCAGGCGCGATCTTCACGTTGCCGATGGTGAAGCTCGCAGGCACGCGGGAGTGCTCGGGCATCGTATGCTCGGCTGGATCGTCCCAGCGCTTCTGTTCGAGGGTGTAACGCTTCTTCACGCTGCTTGTAGCCCTTCCTGCGACTAGTTTAGACAAAACAAAGGCCCCCGCGTAGTGCGGAGGCCCCTGGGTGATTTAGGCGTCCGCTTACTTCGCGGCGGTCTCTGCCTTGCCGGCGTCCGACTTGGCGAACTTGCGGCGGAAGCGCTCGACGCGACCTGCGGTGTCGATCAGCTTCTGCTTGCCGGTAAAGAACGGGTGGCAGGCGGAGCAGATTTCGACGACGATGTCGCCTTTATGCGTGGAGCGGGTCTCAAACGTGTTTCCGCAGGCGCATTTGACGTGGATGTTGTCGTACTTCGGGTGAATACCTTCTTTTGGCATGGTAACTATCCTTTTCTGAATCTTGGGTATGCCTGCCGGCTCGCGGATCGCTTGCAACGGAAGAGTTCACGTCACATCGAAGGGCCTGTCGCGCCGCCGCTTGCGCCTTTTCGGAGCGCTCAAGCAGTTTCCTCAGTTTAACTCAGATTCGCACAGGGGGCAATTGGATTCAGATGCTGCCATACTGAGAGGACGGCTATGAGTGAAGTCTGCACGATATGCGGTGGCGCGGGGATGTTGATCCTGCAGGAGGATGGCAGGCAGTTCGTCAAAAACTGCGTCTGCCGGGTGCAGAAGCGGGCCGAGCGCATGCTGGGCCGCGCGCACATTCCGAAGCGGTACGAGCACTGCTCTCTCGAAAGCTACGAGACGGACTTTCCCTCCTCAAATCGGTCGCTCACTCTGGCCCATCTGCGCGCAAGGAAGTTCGTCGACGGCTACCCGGTCGAGACGGCTGGAACCGGGCTGCTGATCACTGGTTCGATCGGCGTCGGAAAGACGCATCTGGCAGTGGGGATTCTGCAGGCGCTGGTGGCGGAACGCGGCGCAACCGGTCTCTTCTTCGACTACCGCGACCTGTTGAAGCAGGTGCAGAACAGCTACAACAATAAGGTCTCCGCCACCGAGCTCGAGGTACTGGCACCTGTCTTCGACGCCGAGGTTCTCGTGCTGGACGAACTCGGCGCGTCGAAGCCCACAGACTGGGTTTGGGACACGGTCGCACACATTCTAAACACCCGCTACAATGACCGCCGCACCACGATCATCACAACCAATTACGCGAACGCGGGCCCTCTTGGCACCGAGAGCGGCGTGCGTGGGGCGATGCGCGAGGAGACGCTCGGCGACAGGATCGGCGAACGGATGCGGTCCCGACTGCAGGAGATGTGTGTTGTCGTAGAGATGCAGGGCGAAGACTTCCGCCAGAAGGTCAAACGTGCCAGCTTTGCCTAAGCGATGTTATTTCAGGCATCGGTCGCTGTCGTTTGAAGCATGAGCTAACGCAACAGCGAGCCTAACGAATTTAGACCAGCGTGACCAGCAGAAACAGGCCGGCAGTAAGCGCGGCGAGCTGATACATGCGGTCTGCCGCGATGGGAACCGTGACCCCCTCGGCAACCCGCAGGCCGTTCTTAGGATCCAGGGACGAGAACGGCAGCTCAGGCGAAAGATCGATTTGCTCGTTCATGCTTACCTCTCCTCGCGGTTCCGATCCGCTGCAGTCGGTCAAAGATCCGTCCAGGTGCAATTAGCCGACACCCTATAGATGTTCCTTAACGCGAGAATGCACCATGAAGTTCTGGTGTTGGCATGAAAATTCGTCGAAGTTTTTGTCGCGGACCCTCTATTGATTCCTTTTGGGGAGGTCAAGGGCGGCTGAACGAAAGAGCAGGTTCAGTTGGCAGTGGCATCCAGCGGTATAAAATCTCCGCTTATGAGCGAAGACCGTCGTCCACTCGATACCCCGGTTAATCCATCTGATTCCTCACGGAGCACTCCGATTCCGCCAGGGAGCAGCGAGAACAGTAGCCCACAGCCTGCGATGTTCGAAAGCAAGCCGCCGGAAGGAGGTGGAGTTCCGGCCGCAGCATGGGGTGTGGCGGGGTTGGTGGTCGTGGTGGTGCTCATCGGCCTGGTCTTCGCGACACGCCATAAGCCGCAGGCTTCCCCAAATACGATCCAGCCACTGGCCGCCTACGCTGCAGAGCTTCCTCTTTCGCAGCTTGCGATGAGCGAGTCGACGAGCCTCTCAGGAGGAAAGTCGACCTTCATCGACGGTCACATCCAGAACGCCGGTGGTCAGACCGTATCCGGCGTCACGGTTCAGGTCATCTTCCGCAACGACGAGGCCATGCCGCCGCAGGTGGAGACGCTGCCGTTATCGGTAGTCCGGATGCGCGAGCCTTATATCGACACACAGCCAATAAGCGCCTCCCCTCTAAAGCCAGGCGAGGAGCGGGACTTTCGCCTTATCTTCGAGACCATTCCCGCCAACTGGAACACGCAAATGCCCGAGATTCACATCATTAGCGTGAACATAAAGTAGCGGCCCTTAGGGGAGATCGGGTAATAGTTACCCGGCCCCCGGGAAGATTTTGCGTGAGTCGGTTGTAATCTCCCGCCTGTCTGGAACTCACGATCTTGTCTAAGCTACATATTATCAATGGGTTGATACGTTTAAGTACTTTGGCACGCTACCTGCTCTAGCAAGTGCATGTTGACGTCTGGAACACAGGCGCAGAGTCAGAAAAGGAGAGCAGACCAAATGATGAAATCCGGAACTACTTTCGGCCTCCCAGCTTTACTGTTAGGTAGTGCATTGGGCATCTCGGCATTCGCTCAGACGAGCACTCCCGCGACGCAGACAACAGACCCGGCAGCAGCCAGCTCGACCTCGGGCGCAACGAGTCCAGACGACAAGTCCACCTACGCCACCGGCAAGCCCCTCGCTGATCAATCGAAGGAAGGCTTCTGGGGCCACATGAACCCGTTTGCCCGCAAGAAGTGGGTAAACAGGCAGACAGCGCCCATCAAGGGTCAGGTCAACGAACTCGATCAGCTTCAGTCTAAGAACGCTAACGATATCAAAGATGTAGACTCCCGTTCGCAGGCTGGCATCAAGAATGCAATGAATTCGGCAAACACGGCCGACCAGCATGCACAGGATGCGGCGAATCGTGCGAACTCCGCCCAGACCCTTGCCGGTAATGCAAGCAGCCGCACAGATTCCCTCGGCAACACGGTCGGCAATCTCGATCAATACCAGACAGTCTCTTCGACATCAGTGAAGTTTGCCTCGGGTCGTACCGCTCTCGGGCCCACCGGTAAATCCGATCTCGACAATCTCGCCACTACACTTTCTGGCGAGAAGGGCTACATCATCGAAGTGCAGGGTTATAGCAAATCCGGTGTTCAGACCTCGCAGGCAATGGCTGACTCTGTCGTCCGCTACCTCGTCACCGAACATCAGGTTCCGGTCTACCGCATCTACAAGACTGGCCTCGGCAAGAACACCGCCAAGCCGGCAGATGGCGAGCAGGCAGTCGTAAACGGGGTTCGCGTCACGCTGCTCCATAACAGCTTGGCATCGATGAGTTCCGACTCGGCGTCCAGCGCAACAGCAACGCCAAAGACCTCCCACGCGGGAGTAAGTTCACCACAAGAGGTGAATCAGTAGCCCTCCCCCAGGACGGTGTAGTTAGTCTCGCACCGTCCGCAAGTTTGCCGAGATAGCGACCTAGAGCGCACTCGCAAAAACCTCTCCTAACCAGAGAGAACCAAGGCAGATTGGCCCCTCACTGAGGGGCCGCTTTTTTTAAGCGGTAATGTCCTGCCGGACGTGCCCGGTGCGCGCGGTGCGGTCACTTCGTGACGCGTCTACCGGTCTAGGCAGAATTGGCTGTATAGAGCCTCCCGCTGGTCGGCACGAAGATTACGCCCGAGCATCGCGAGGACCCAGCCTATTCCCAAACCAAGACAAGGTATACAAGTCACGAAGCGACCGCCCTCCGCGCAGGAGGCCCCGTCCGGCAGGACGTTCTTCTAGCGAACGGCATGTTGCACCGCCAGCAGCTGCTCCAGCACAGCCTTAAGATGGTTTAGATGAAGCGCATTGGCTCCATCGGACTTCGCCTCAGCAGGATTGTTATGAACTTCAAGAAAGACACCATCCACCCCAGCGGCGACTGCCGCGCGAGCCAGCACGGGGATGAACTCCGGCTGCCCGCCGCTAACGCCGTTGCCCGCTGAAGGCGTCTGGACAGAGTGGGTGCCATCGAAGACCACCGGCGCAAACCCACGCATCACCGGCAGCGAACGCATATCCACCACCAAGTTGTTGTATCCGAAGCTCGCGCCGCGTTCGGTCAGCGAGACACGGTCGTTTCCGCTCTCGCGAATCTTTTCGACGGCGTGCCGCATGTCCCAAGGCGCGACAAACTGGCCCTTCTTCACGTTGATCGCGCCACCGGTCTTCTTCGTTGCCTCGGCTGCAGCGATCAGCAGATCCGTCTGGCGACAGAGAAACGCCGGAATCTGCAGCACATCCACTGCTTCGGCAACAGCGTCGCAATCTGCGGCGGTGTGCACATCGGTCAACACAGGCAGGCCCGTATTCTCCCCGATCATGCGAAGAATGCGGCAACCCTCCACCAGCCCCGGCCCGCGAAAGCTCTTGATAGAGGTTCGATTGGCCTTATCGTAGCTGGCCTTGAAGATGTAAGGAACGCCGAGGTCTGAGGTGATGCGTTGAATCGCATCTGCCATCATGCGTGCATGGCTCTCGGACTCGATCACACACGGTCCTGCAATGAGAAAAAGCTTGCCCCGGCCTACCGGGACCTGATGTGGTGCACTACCTATATCGAAAGAATGAGTCACATCGTTTATTTGACCATAGCCCGCGACACCGCGCGTTCCCTGGGATCGTGTTGCTTAGTTCTTCAGCGACCTGCCCAGCCCGGAGAGAACCAGCGTCATGAACGAGAGTCCGCGGCGGCTGTCTTCGCTCGTCGCGCGTCTGGCCAGCTGCCACAGGCTCGGTGCCTCTCGCTCCGCCTGATGCTCTTTGGTCGCATGCGCCATCACCTTCGAGAGCTGATCGAGCACCTCAGGATCGAGCTCCGTCAGGATCTTCGCTGCGGTCAGCAGATTTCGGATCGCTGCGATGCCCTCGGGCTGCGCCGCGTACTTCGACAACGTATTGAAGATCGTATCCTTCGCGCCGATTGCGCCGTGCAGCAGGCTGAGCAGACCCTTCCGGTGCGCCTCTTCAAGCACATCGTAGGCCAGCAGCAGCGCCTCGGCATGTTCTTCCGGAGCCTTCTCAAGCTTGCGCACTAGATCGGCTTTAAAGTCGACGGTAATCGGTTTGAAAGCAATTGGCTTTGCCATAATAGCTCCTGAAAGACAGCTCTGAGGTCGAAAAAATTAGACGGTATTGGAGGTAATCTGAACGAGTTTGTCAGAGGCAGCGGTGCCGGGCAGATGGTAATCCTTGCGTGCCCATTTGCGCTCGATCTCGAGACCCGGCTGTGGAGTGCGCGTGCCGTAACGGAAGTTTCTCCGCGGCAGAGGATTCTCGCCCTGCTCCGGCAACACCGTCATGCTCACGGCCGTCTCTTTGAATGCAGGAGTATGCGTCGCGCGATCGGTAAAACTGCTGGTCAGCCGGTTCACCGGTTCGTCCACTGAGTTCAGCGTCATGTAGAGCTGCTTGCCCTTCACGCGCTCGGACACCAACACCTGCACACGAGCCTTGCCATGCGGCGAGGTCACCTGCACGAAGCGTCCAGTAGTCACTCCGCGTTCAGCCGCCAGCTCCGGCGAAACCTCGATCCAGCTATTCGGCGTAATCTCCCGAATACCCGGCGTACGGAAGGTCATGCTGCCCTGCTCAAAATGCTCCAGCAAACGGCCGTTGTTGAGGTGCAGATCGTAAACCGAACTAGTCTCCTCCGATGGCGGAACGTACTCGATCGGATAGAACTTCGCCTTACCATCGGGAAAAGGAAAGCCCTCGGTAAACAATAGCGGCGAGTCCGTGCCGTCGGCATGTACCGGCCACTGCAGGCTATCGAAGCCCTCCAGCCGCGTATAGCTCACCCCGGCAAACAGCGGAGTTAGCCGCGCCACCTCGTCCATGATCTCGGAAGGATGTTTGTAGTTCCAGTTACCGCCCATCCGATTGGCAATCAGCTGAATGATCTCCCAATCGGCCTTCGACTCACCCAACGGCTCCATCGCCTTGTTGATGCGTTGAATCCGGCGCTCTGTGCTGGTATAGGTCCCGTCTTTTTCGAGCGATGCCGCTGCCGGCAGGATCAGGTCGGCAAAACGGCAAGTCTCTGAAAAGTTGATGTCCTGCACAATCAGGAACTCGAGCTTCTCCAGCGCGCTCCCGACAAAGTTCGCGTTCGAGTCAGAGGTGATCGTGTCCTCACCTTTGATGTAAAGCGACTTCAGCGTTCCATCCAGAATTGCCTCAACCATCTCGTGATTGTCTTTGCCCGTCGTGGTCGGCAGCGTAACGCCCCAGTCGGCCTCGAACTTTGCCCGGACCTCCGGGTCATCTACCTTCTGATAGCCGCTGAAGACATTCGGCATCGACCCGTAGTCGCTCGCTCCCTGCACATTATTGTGGCCGCGCAGAGGATAAGCTCCAGCTCCGGGCCGCATGTAGTTTCCAGTGACCAGCAGCAGATTCGAGAGCGCCGTCGCCGTATCCGATCCGCCGCAATGCTGCGTCACGCCCATCGCAAACAGGATGCACGTCCCATCCGCCGCCGCAATCTCATGTGCCACAGTCGTCAACGTGGCAGCGGGAACGCCGGTAATCTTTTCCGCATACTCCAGGGTGAACGGCTCAAGCGACTTCTTGAACTCATCGAAATGATTCACCCATTTGTTGACGAAGTCCATCTTCGCCAGGCCGCTGTCGATGATGTACTTCGACACCGCACACATCCACACGGCGTCGGTCGACGGGTTCGGACGGAAGAAGATATCGGCGCGTTCGGCCATCTCATGCTTGCGCAGGTCGGCGACAATCAGCCGCTGCCCACGATGCTTATGCGAACGCTTCACCCGCGTGCAAAGTACAGGGTGATTCTCCGCAGGATTCGCCCCAACGATCAACACCAGCCCGGCTTTTTCGATATCTGCAATCGAACCCGAGTCGCCGCCGTAGCCAACGGTGCGCTGCAGTCCCATCGTTGCAGGGTTCTGGCAGTAGCGAGCGCAGTTGTCGACGTTGTTGGTGCCGATCACCGCGCGAGCCAGCTTCTGCATCACGAAGCTCTCTTCATTGGTGCACTTGGAAGAGGCGATAAACGCCAGCGCATCCGGCCCATGCTCGTTCTTGATGCGTTTGAAGGTGTGCTCGATGATGGCGAGTGCCTCGCTCCACTCGATCTCGCGGAAGCTCTCTCCATCGCGCAGCAGAGGCTTCACCAGCCGATCATCGGAGTTGATATGACCCCACGCGAACTTGCCTTTCACGCAGGTCGAGATCCCATTCGCAGGTCCATGTGTCGGCTCTATCTTCAGAATGTGACGTTCCTTGGTCCATACCTCGAAGCTGCATCCGACCGCGCAGTAGGTGCACACCGTCTTGGTGCGCTTGGTGCGCTCGTTGCGCATCTCCGACTCCATCTCGGAAAGCGACAGGATCGGCCCATATCCGATCGGCGGCTCGACACCCTTCACCACGTCGATCATGTTGTTCAACGTAGCGGCCGGGAGGTCGGTCATGTAGCCCGCTTCGCCCAGCATCGACTTCTCCATCAGCGCGTTGCACGGACAAACCGTCACGCAGTGCCCGCATGAGACACAGCTCGAGCCCTCGATCTGCGTTCCGCCATCCCACAGCACCCGCGGATGATCGCTCTCCCAGTCGATCGACAGCGTCTCATTCACCTGCACGTTCTGGCACGACTCAACACACCGCCCGCACAGAATGCACTGGTCCGGATCGTAGCGGTAGAACGGGTTCGACATGTCCTTTTCATACGGCTTCCGCTTGTACTCGCGGTGCTGGTGCTTCACATCCAGAACCGCCGTCGTATTGTGGATCGTGCAGTTCTGATTGTTGTTGTCACATACCGTGCAGTACAACATGTGATTCTCGAGGATGCGGTCGAAGGCCTCGCGCTGTGCGATGTCGACAGTCTCCCCGGCGGTCTCCACCTTCATTCCCGCGACGACTCTGGTCGAACACGCCCGAGCCAGCTCTCCATTCACCTTCACCAGACAGGTGTCGCAGCTTTCGATAGGCCCCATCTGCTTCATGTAGCAGACCTGCGGCACAGGCTTCTGTGCACTCACCGCGGTGCGCCGATTCAGCAGGTCGATCAACAGTTCACCGGATCGCCCAGGCACCTGCAGTCCATCAATGGTCAACTGTGTATTCGGAGTGTGCTCGGCAGGAGTGTTCAGCAGCGATTTCGTAGTAGCCATAGGCCCTCTAAGATGCAAAGCAGAATAGCAGGCGATGCTCTGTCTGACCACTCCATCTCTCTCAACATTACACCCGAATTCGCGATGACAAATTCGTTACAAAAATGCACCGGCAAACGCTTCTGTCGCATCCAAACTGGCTCGGCTGCCAGACAACTTTTTCATGGGGAGTCTACGCGTCGCGCGGTTCACCCCACCGCGCCCTCACGACGGCCAGACCCTCTTCGGTTGTAGTCGCTAAACCCTCAAGCTGAGCATCCTCCGCAGCCTCCAGCATCTCTTTAAACTGCGGGCTCGGGCGATATCCCGCAGCAATCAGATCCCGTCCCGTTACGAGCAGCTTCGGTCGCATCTCTTCGACAGGTGCGGCTTCATACCGGTCCTTCGCAAACTCGTACAGCCGAAGGTCCCCATGCGCCGACATGCAATCCATCCAGTGCAGCCCAAGATGTTCGTCGAACTTCGGCAGCCGAAGAAACCGTTTCAGCGTCGACTCGCGCATCTGCAGAATGTCTCCAAAGCGCATGTGGTTCTTCACCAGTGCGACGATATGCTCAGTGTCTTCATTAGAAAATCGCAGCCGCGCAAGAATCGTCTCGGCGATGCGGACTCCCACCTCAACGTGTCCATCGAACCGGATGCGGTCCCCCGGCTTCTTGGGATCAGGTGGACGAAATGTAGCAGGCTTGCCGATGTCGTGCAGCAGCGCTCCCCACGCGAGCGTTGGCGATACACCCGGCTTCAGCTTCTCAAGCAACAACATTGTGTGCACCCACACATCGCCCTCCGGATGAAACTGTGGCGGCTGCTCTACGCCGCGCATCTTCACGGCCTCAGGCAGAATGTGCTGCAACAAGCCGTACTCATACAGCATCTCGAACGCCCGCCGCGCATGTCCCTCCGTCAACATCAGCGTCAACTCATCGCGAATCCTCTCCAGGCTGACCTGCGTAATCTCTGCTGCCAACTCCTTGACCGCCGCAGCAGTCGCGGAATCTATTTCGAACTCCAGCCGAGCCGCAAACCGTACTGCCCGCAACATCCGCAGCTTGTCTTCGCTGAAGCGATCCTTCGCAGTGCCAATAGTCCGCACCCGATGCTTCGTCAGGTCCTCACGCCCACCAACGAAGTCAAGAATCGCCTCCTCGCCCGGCCCTGCCAGCGGATCGAACAGCATCCCGTTGATCGTAAAGTCGCGCCGCTGCACATCCTCACGCGGATCGGTCGAAAACCGCACCGCATCCGGCCTCCTCCCGTCGCTGTAAGCCCCATCATGCCGAAACGTAGCGACCTCAGTTGCAATCTCGCCGCCGTTTTCATCTGGCGTGCAAACCAGCACCACCCCAAAGTGCGCACCAACCGAATAAGTCTTCGCAAACATGCTCATTACCACATCCGGCGTCGCGCTCGTCGCTACATCAAAGTCCTTCGCCTCAACTCCAAGCAGCAGATCCCGCACGCAACCACCCGCGAAGTAGGCTTTATACCCCGCCGCTCGCAGAGACACCACGATCTCTCGCGCTGCCCTGTACCTCGAGTTCTCGCCCCAAAGCTCGCTCATGCTTCCCCTATGATAGAGAGATGCGCGAAAGTCCCCAGTGTGGCGAAACGAGTGGCCAAGCAATCGGCACCGGCCTCATCCTCGGCATCGAAAGTTCCTGCGACGAGACCGCAGCCGCTGTCGTCCGCGCAGGCAGCGAAGCCCTGTCAAATGTCGTCGCCTCGCAGATGTCGCTCCACGCAAACTACGGCGGTGTCGTTCCCGAACTCGCCTCCCGAGAGCACTTGCGCAACATCGTACCGGTCGTCCGCGAGGCCATGTCCCGCGCCAGCGCTGCGGCTGGTCATCCAGTCACCTTCTCCGACCTCGACGCCGTAGCCGTCACCGCAGGTCCTGGACTCGCCGGAGCACTCCTGGTCGGCATCACCTACGCGAAGGCGCTCACCTTCGGCCTCGACAAGCCCCTCATCTCCGTCAACCATCTCGAAGGCCACATCCACGCCGTCCTCATGGAGACGCGTCAGTTAAACGAACTTCCCATGGAGCTCCCCTTACTCGCGCTCGTCGTCTCCGGCGGCCACACTCACCTCTACCTCGCCACCCACGAGCAGGGTGGCGAGACCAACTGGACCTATCGCAACGTAGGCCGCACCGTCGACGACGCCGCCGGCGAAGCCTACGACAAGGTCGCCAAGCTCCTCGGCCTCGGCTATCCGGGCGGCCCCTGGATCGACGCCCTCGCCCCTCACGGCAACCCCCGCGCCGTCCCCTTCACCTTCGGCGAGATCAAACATCGCGTCCCTCGTGAGGGAGTCACCAACAAAAAAGCCCCCACAAACACCGAAGGCCCGCACTTCGACTTCTCCTTCAGCGGCATTAAGACCGCAGTCCTCCGCTATGTCGAAACCCACAACATGCGCGACAGCATTGAAGCCCGACGTGCTGTCCTCGCCGCCGACCCAACCCTGACCCCAAAGTCCGAAGCTGTCATCAAGCTCTGTGACCAGCAGACGCTCGACCTGATCGCCTCCTTCCAATACGCCGTCGTCGGTAACCTCCAGCGCCAGACCTTCGCCGCCGCCGAAGCCCTCGGCGCGCGCAGCATCGTCGTCTCCGGCGGAGTAGCCGCCAACAGCGAACTGCGCCGCCGCCTTCAGGCCGAAGCCGACCGTCGCAACCTCCCCATCGCCTTCCCGTCGTTAGCCCTCTCCACCGACAACGCCGCCATGATCGCCGCCGCCGCGTGGCCAAAGCTCCTGGCCCGGGACTTCGCCTCCGAAGACCTGGGCGCAACCCCCCAGCTCCTCCTCGGCCAGCAGTAACCCTCGCTCGCCAACAATTCGTCCGGCTAAATCAGCTAAAATCATCAGGGAATCTCAAGCGAGAGCAGTCTGCACCGCGCCACGAGCCGGCTGCGGCAGGATACTAGAGCAACGTGGCAACCATAGAACTCTTCAACACCCTCGGCGGAAAGATCGAAACCCTCGCCCCCGTCGACCAAAAAGCTCTGCGAATGTACTGCTGCGGTCCCACCGTCTACGACTACGGCCACATCGGCAACTTCCGCACCTTCCTCCACGTCGACGTGCTCCGCCGTGTCATTCGCCAGCAGGGCATTCCTGTCGAGCACGTCATGAACATCACCGACGTCGATGACAAGATCATCCGCAACGCAGCCGCCGCCGGCGTCCCCATCGCTCAGTACACCGAAAAGTTCGAGCGCGCCTTCTTTGAGGACCTCGATGCCCTTGGCATCCAGCGCCCTGAGTACATCTCCCACGCCACCGCCTGCATCCCCGACATGGTCTCGCTCATCGAGCAGCTCGCGGCCAAAGACATCGCTTACCAGGCCGAAGACGGCTCCTGGTACTTCCGCATCGCGCGCTTCCCCGACTACGGCAAGCTCTCTAAAAAAGACTTTGACGGCATCGAAGACGGAGCCCGCGTCGACCTCGACGAGTACGAGAAGGATGCTGCCCGCGACTTCGCCCTCTGGAAGGCCGTCAAACCCGGCGAACAATCTTGGGAGACAGCACTCGGCACCGGCCGCCCCGGCTGGCACATCGAGTGCTCCGCCATGGCCACCAAATTTCTCGGCGAGAATATCGACCTCCACGCCGGCGGCGAAGATCTCATGTTCCCGCACCACGAGAACGAGATCGCCCAATCCGAGTCTGCCTCCGGAAAGCCCTTCGTCCGCCACTGGATGCACGTCCGATTCCTGCTCGTCGAAGGCAAGAAGATGTCGAAGTCCGAGGGCAACTTCTACACTCTCCGCGACCTGCTCCTCAAAGGCCACCGCGCCTCAGCCATCCGCTTCCTGCTCATCTCCGTGCCCTACCGCCACCAGATGAACTTCACCTTCGACAGCCTCATCGAATCGACCAACGCCATCGACCGCCTGCGCACCTTCCACCAGCGCATGTTGAAGGGTGGCTTCTCTCAAGGATGCGACCAGGCCCTCTCGCTGCTCACCGGTGAGGCAAGGATGGCGTACACCATCGCCCTCGCGAACGACCTCAACACCGCGGAAGCCCGCGCCGCCATCTTCGATCTCGTTCGCGCAGCCAACACCGCTGCAGACACAGGCACACTTCGCAGCGAAAACGCCGCCGAGATCCTCGACGTCCTCAATCTCTTCGACGCAGTCTTCGCCGTCCTTGAAGACAAGGACGCTGCCATCACCCGCGCCGCGCTCGCGTGGGCCGAAGCCGAGGGTCGCATCGACGAAGCCGCCCCCGAACTCGTTGCCACGCTCGCCTTCTCCGACTCCGATATCGACGCCCTCGTCGCCGAACGCACCCAGGCCAAAAAGACCCGCAACTTCGCCCGCGCGGACGCCATCCGCAACGACCTGCTCGCAAAGGGCATCCTAATCGAAGACTCCAAAGATGGCGTCCGCTGGAAGAGAAAATAAATAAGCCGGAAGAGAGCACTTCGTAAGACAAGCCGCTGGAGCGGAATCAATGACCTTCACAACCCGTACTCTCGTCGCAAGTTTATTCCTCGCTGCATCTCTTACCGCAGCCGCTCAGACCCCGGCCTCCAACACCACCGAGTGGGAGAACGAAGCCCTCAAGTTACGGCTCTTCTATCCCTCCGACCTCGTCAAGTCCGACCCCGAAAAGGTGTTGCACGACGGCCACCTTACCCTCTTCAACATCGACAACCCAAAGCTGGCCGCCGAGACCCACTGCCTGCGCCCCGCACTTTTGCTTGAACTTCCGCAGTCCGGCCCAGCGCAAACCACTGAGACTCAACCCAGCGCAGACGGCGGCACACAGGTCACCATCAAACCCGCCATCACCGCATCCATCCTTCTCGCCGAACTCGATGTTGACTGCCTCAACGCCGAGCACGAGAGCAGCAGCACCACCCTCCTCGCAGACCTCGCCGAGATCGTCACCAAGGTCCCCGGTATGAAGCCCATTGCACAGCCCTCCTGGTATAACGTCGGTTGGCAGAAGGTCCACATGGCTGCTGCGCAAGGTCCGGCGCCGACCCCGCCTCAAACCGCCGATCAAAAAGACTCCCAGCCCATAGTTCCTCAGCCGCTTTACACCATGGGCCTCTCCACCAACTGGAATAGCCATTTGCTCGTCTGGTACTTCTCCTCGAACAACATCGACACGCTCAATCGCATCACCAAGACCACCGTCCGCTTCGGCCGCGCCGAGGCCGCGCCGCTCTATCCAGTCCCCATGGGCACCGCAGCCCCATAACTCCTTCAAACCTTCGCCATCTTCTGAGGCCCATGACCAAAGATCTTCTCCCCATCGAAGCCATCGTCGAAAAGCTGAACCTGCCCGAAAAGTACGTCGAACGCCTCGGCCGCTACGGCGCAAAGCTCACCCTCGATCTCCTCGACGACCCCACCTTTCCCGTGCGCGGCAAGTTCATCCTCGTTACTGCGACCACACCCACCCTCTCGGGCGAAGGCAAAACAGTCACCTCCATTGGCCTCGTGCAAGGCCTCGAAAAAATCGGCAAGAAGGCCATCATCACCTCGCGCGAACCCTCCCTAGGCCCGGTCTTCGGCATGAAAGGTGGAGCCGCAGGCGGCGGCCGTTCCCAGGTCGAGCCCGCAGAAAAAATTAACCTCCACTTCCACGGCGACTTCCACGCCATCACCTCTGCGCACAACCTCCTCGCCGCGCTCATCGACTCGCACCTCTTCCACGGCAATCCACTCGAACTCGATCCCGATGCAGTCACCTGGCCCCGCACGCTCGACATGAACGACCGTGCTCTCCGCCACATCATCGTGCAGGCAGGCGGCAAACGCGACGGAGCCAATCGCCACACCGGCTTCCTCATCACGGCCGCCAGCGAAATCATGGCCATCATGACGCTAGCTACAAGCCGCGAAGACCTCCGCACCCGCCTCGGCCGCATTGTCATCGGCGCCACACGTGCAGGGAAACCCGTCCTCGCCGAAGACCTCAAGGCCACAGGCCCCATGATGGCGCTCCTCAACGAAGCCATCCTGCCAAACCTCGTCCAGACCACCGAAGGCACGCCCGCGTTGGTCCACTGTGGCCCATTCGCCAACATCGCCCACGGCACCAGCTCCGTTCTCTCGCAGCAGATGGGCCTTCGCCTCGCCGACTACGTCGTCAACGAAACCGGCTTCGCCTCCGACCTCGGCTTCGAAAAGTACATGGATATCGTCATGCCGTCGTCCGGCATCAAGCCCTCCGCCGCGGTTCTCGTCACCACCGTGCAGTCGGTTCGCAACCAGGGTGCGGGCGACCTCGAAGCCGGCTTCGAAAACCTGAAGAAACACATCGCCATCGTGCGCGGCTTCAACCTTCCCGCCATCGTAGCCATCAACCGCTTCCCCAACGACACCGAAGAAGAGCTGAAGTTCCTCGAAAAGTATTGCGAGGCCCAGGGCGCAGCCTTTGCACTCTCCGAAGCCTTCGCGAAAGGCGGAGCCGGAGCCACCGCACTCGCCGAAAAAGTCGTTAGTGTCATCGACGCCAACCCCAACGTCGTGCCCACCAGCACCTACGCCCCAGGCGCCTCTGCGCTCGAAAAAATTATCGCTGTAGCGCAAAAAGTCTACGGTGCAGCGAATGTTAAACTCACACCCCAAGCCGAAGAAAAACTAGCCCGCTTCACAAGGTGGGGCTACGGCGCGCTTCCCGTCTGCATCGCGAAGACACAGTATTCCCTAACCGATGACCCCAAACTCATGGGCGCACCCACGGGCTGGACCCTCCACATCTCGGACGTCGTTCTCTCCGCTGGCGCAGGCTTCCTCGTCGTCATCTCGGGCAGCATGATGCTGATGCCCGGCCTGCCCAAGTCCTCCCGCGCCATGGACATCAACGTCAACGCAGCAGGCGAGATCACCGGCATGTCCTAGCCCCGCTTCTAGGCTCCTGGAGCAGCCATCCTGAGCGAAGTCGAAGGATCTGCTGTTGCTTCTGTTTTTTGCTTGTTCTTTTGTTTGTCATTTCGCAGCGCAGCGGAGAAATCTGCTGATACTGGGCCCGCTCTTTATGGAATCCAGTTCGGCCCGATAAACTCCCGCAGCGTCTTTGGCGTGGCCCAGGGCGCTGCCCCCGCAAACCGCTTCACCCACTCCGTACCCTCGCCAATCCTCACGCGATCCGGCGTAAACTCCGGCGAGAGCGTATTCACCATCAGCGCGAAGCTCGCTCCCTCGTGCAGCCGCAGTGCCTTCCAGCAACCACCCGGCACCGCAACGACCGGCCTCTGCCCCGCCGCATAGTCGAACCCCAGCGTCACCTTCTCCACACGTCCCTCCGGATGAAAGATGAAGTAGTCCACCGGCCCGCCCTCCACCAGAATGTGCGTGTCGTCCGGCTCCAGCCAGTGCAAGTAGTTGATCGGCCTCTCCCGCGTAAGCATGTAGTAGTTCTGGCTCTGCACCGCGAGCATGCGTCCGCCCACGCTCACCTTCCGCGTAGAGACTCCGATGATCCCCAGATATCCCGACTCCTTCGGCAGTACCGACAGCTTCAGCGTACGGATCAACTCCCTCGCGCGTGCGTCCGTAGCCGCCGGAGTCGCAGCCTGCATCCCGCTCATCGCTGCTACACACAACACCGCAAGCAAAAATCTCCTCATGGCCGCCAGACTAGCAGACCCAAGCCAGCGAAACTAAGCCTCTTGCCCAGCGGCAATATCATCATTCACCACCGACGCAGCGCCGCTCTTCATCTTCGAGCTGGTCACCAGAAACACCGCCACCAGAATCGCCGCCATCCCCACGTACTCCACCGCGACAAAGC
The DNA here is from genome assembly GCF_013410115.1 of Tunturiibacter gelidiferens. GTDB lineage: Bacteria > Acidobacteriota > Terriglobia > Terriglobales > Acidobacteriaceae > Edaphobacter > Edaphobacter gelidiferens. Next base: position 1,892,326 of record NZ_JACCCV010000002.1, on the reverse strand, counting down.
GCTCGTGCAGAAGGATCACCCCAAGAACGACGGCAATCACCGGATTCACATACGCATACGTCGCCACCTTCGACACTGCCACATGATCCAGCAGATAGACGTACGCGCTGTAAGTAAGAATCGATCCAAACGCCACCAGATAGAGCGTTGAAGCCCAGGCCTGCAATCCCCACTGCGCCCCGTGGTATCCCTTCGTCGCCACCAACATCAGCACGTTGAACACTCCGCCAAAAAGCATCTCCCACCCCGCCGCCGCAAATCCGCTAATCCGAAAAGTAGACCGCCGCGAGATCACCGACGCGCTCGTCCAGCACATCGCGCCGCCCAGCGTCACTCCAGCCGCTACGATCTGCCGCGAGTCGCCACGCAGTCCCTCCCGCAACCCAGGCCACAGCAGAAATACGAGTCCGACAAACCCGATGCAAACGCCGACCCATCCCTTCACACGCAGCCCTTCCCCTCTGGGCAGCACAATCTCAATCAGCGCCGCATACAAGGGCACCACCGCCACCAGCAGCGCCGCCAGCCCCGTCGGAAGATACTGCTCCGCCCAGATCACTGACGTGTTCCCGCACCCCAGCATCAGTACCCCAATCACCACCAGCCGCACCAACTCCTGCCGGTTCGGCCACATCTTCCCCTTCACCACAGCCGACGCCACCAGCATCAGCACACCAGCCATCAGAAACCGCACGCTCCCCAGCACAAACGGCGGCAGCACCTCCACCCCATACCGCATCGCCAGGTACGTCGATCCCCAGAAGAGATAGACGCACGCGAAACACAGCAGAATCTTCGTTCGGTTGGGCGCTGAAGTTGCCGAGTTGACGGGCATTCTTCAATGGTATCGCGCCTTTGCCTCGGGTCCCCGAGCCTGTATTCAGAGCCCGCCCGGTGCTACGATAAGGAGATGGTGCTTCGTCGTGCGGCCTCATTGCTCATCTTTCTTGTCTGTGTCTCGGCACTCTCCCAAGCTCCCGACCAGTCCTCCGCTCAGCCCAATCCCAACCTGCCGCGAAGCTTCCACGACCAGGATCTGAACATCACCTACTTCTATCCCGGCCGTTTCGTCCCCGACCCCGCAAGCGTCGAAAGGACCCCGGCTCAAGCATCTTCCAGCTCTACCACCACCGCGACGCCCAAGTGCGCCCGCTCCACCTTCTTTGCCAACTCGGTCACCTCAGCCGACACCGCATCCTTCGTCCTCTCCACCATCGACAACACCTGCCCCAACGTCCTCCGCGGTGCCACCACGCTCGGCCCCTTTATCCGCGAACAGATCATCCGCCAGCTCAAGCAGTACGGCGAACCCACCGTCACTCAGGAAGCCACCCGCTACACCATCGACGGCCATCCCGCAGCCATCGTCCTGGCCTCGGTCCCCATGCCAGCCGCCGCCGGCAAGATCCCCCAGACCACCTACGCCGCCAAGGCCTGCTTCCTCGGCAATATTCCCGTCAAGGCGAAGAAGAAGTCCGACCCAGCCGACCCCACGCGCCACGTCCTCTGCTTCGACTACACCACCCTGCACAGTGATCTCTACCATCTCCTGTTCGCCTTCAGCCTGCAGTTCGACAACGACACCCCTCAGCCCATGGTCCCCGGCAGCGTCATCCGCTAGTCTTCAACAAGACGAAGCCCAGACTTTATTCCTCCCGCAACAGGATCAAAGGATCGGTCCCCAGCGCACGCCTGGCCGGAACGCATCCAGCCAGCAGACCAAGGAAGAGCATCGTCAACAAGACTCCGCCCAACACGATCGGATCCCACGGCGTAGCCTGAGACACGATAAAAGCAATCACCTTACCCGCCGCCAGTCCCAATAACAGTCCCACAGCCGAGCCGAACGCCAGCAGCCGGAACGTACGCCCCAGTGCCGCATGCAACAGCTCTTTCTTTTGCGCGCCTAAGGCAATGCGAATCCCAAACTCCCGCAGCCGCTTGCTCACAGAATACGAAGCCATGCCGAAGATCCCAACTACTGACAGCATCGCGCCCATCACCCCCAGCACGCCGAGCGAAATCGTCGCCATCCGTGGTCCAAATAGAAACGCGTCCAGAGCTTTATAGCGCGTCTGGATATAAACCGGCAGTCCGGCATCCATATTCCGCAACGTGTCTCTGATAGCCTGTGCCAGCTGCTCCGGATCGCGGCTCGACCTCACCACGAGATACGCCGAGTTGGATGGCGATTGCAGAATGGGAAGAAACATCACCGGCTGCGGATCTTCCGTGAGGCTTGCATATTTTCCATCCTCCGCCATCCCCACAACCTGAATGCGCGCTCCATCCGGCATCTTGAAGTACGCGCCCATAGCTTTCGCTTCGGAGCCAAAGATCTTCCGCGCGAACTGTCGATTCACTACGGCGACGCGCGGTTTGTCTCTGTTCTCCTGCCAGGTGAAGGCTCTTCCCGACACCAGCGCTGTACCTGCCGCCTGAAAGTATTCAGGCGAGACCTTGAACATCAGCGCATCTGACGCAGCATTCGCAGGCCGAAGATCCGTCGTACTGTCGGCGAAGACATTCGAGTCCGGTTGCGCATCCCCCAACGGCACCTGATCGGCCAGGCCCACGGACTCAACGCCAGGAATCGCCGCCAACGCATCAATCATGCGTTTTTGCATGGGCGGCACTTTGTCGCCCCGGTAGCCCGCCATATTTAAGTCTGTCTCAACCAGCATCGTGTTCTGCAGCTCGAAGCCGAAGTTGTTGTGCAGCGAATGCGCCAATCCGCGCACGGCGACGATCGAAGAAGTGACAAGAACGGCACAGATTGCAATCTGCACCACAAGCAGCAGATCGCGGAAACTCATCCGCAAGCCAAACCTGCCGCGCTTCGTCTCGACGCTGCCACCCTTCACCGCCTCATACGGATCGGTGCGAAGAACCTGCCCCACCGGCACTGCGCCGAACAGTAATCCACTGGCCAACGCCAGAAACAAAGCAACCGCGTACACCTTTACATCCGGATTTACGGACATATGAAGCGGCCACCGGGAGATTGGCTGCCACACGCTCAACGCCCTCAACAACACCACGCTGCCTGCAAGTCCAACTGCCCCGCCCACCAGCGAAATCAGTACAGCCTCTGCAAAGAGCCCACGCAGAATCCGTTTGCGGCTCGACCCAAGCGCAAGCCGCAGAGCGATCTCACGCGATCGATCAGCAGCGCGCGCGGCAAACAGGCTGCCGAGGTTGGCACACGCAGCCAGCAGGATCAATCCCGCCAACAACATCAGTGCCGTCATAAACGTCCGCACCGGCCGGCCAATGTAATCCCCATAAAGACCCGGACGCGCTAGTTTAAAACTCATCTTGGGATCGTCTTTGGGATAAGCCTTCTCAAGAGAAGCTCCCACCGAGTTCAGATCCGCAATCGCCTGTGCCGGAGTTACTCCCGCCTTCAGGTGTCCCAACGTCATAAAGACCCAGCGATCGCCCCGGTTGTTTAGGTCGTTCTCATCGAACTGCGCGTGATTCACAATCGGCACAAAAAAATCCGGATTGAAGAACATCAGGGTGCCATGAAACTCAGGCGGCCCCACCCCGATGATGGTGTAGGGAAATTTGTTCAGCCGGACGACGCGACCGATGACGCCGGGATCGCCCTGAAAGTGGCTGTGCCAGAAGTCATAGGTCAGCACAATGTAGGGTGCGCTGTTCGGTCCGTGCTCATCGGAGCCATGAAAGAACCGGCCCAGGTACGGTTTAAGTCCAAGAGCATCGAAGTAATTTCCGGTGGCCTCATCGACCCAGGCGCGTGAGGGATCGTTGCCCGTATCCAGCGCCGCCTGCATGACGTTGTAAGCTGCCAGACTCTCAAAGCTGTGGTTGCGGTCCCGCAGATCGAGATAGTCCGGATAGGACTCGGCCATGTCGTTGCTGGACAGGCGCCACAGCCCGTAGAGGCTCTCCGACTGGGGCACATTCAGCGGCCGCAGGATGAACGCGTTCAAGACCGCAAACACAACCGCATTCGCCCCGATCGCAAACGCCAGCGTCAGGATCGCAACAACCGCAAAACCTGGTTTCTTGGCCATCCTGCGCAGCGCGAAACGAATATCCTGAAGCAGCCCTGCGCCGAATTGGCCGCCAAGCGCCTCGCGGCTCTCTTCCTTCAATCGTTGATACCCACCAAACTCGATGCGCGCACGACTCTCTGCCTCCGCGCGCGGAAGACCACCACGCTCAAGATCATCGGCACGATGCTGAATGTGCGAGCGAAGCTCCTCGTCGATCTCACGATCAATCTCAGCACGATGAAACAGCGTCGAAACAAAGGAGCGTAGAGAGGCGAAGGGTCTCATATTTCCTCCGGTTGCGTAGCAAGTGCGCTGGCGATCGCGGTAGCCAGACGGTTCCAGCTGTCCGTCTCTTCCTGCAGGCGCTTACGACCCACTGCAGTCAACTCGTAAAACTTGGCCCTGCGATTGTTCTCGGAAGTTCCCCAGTCCGCCTTCAGCAGACCCTGCCGCAGCAGACGAAACAACCCCGGATACAAAGCGCCTTGCTCAATCAGTAGCGCGCCGCCCGAGATCTGCTCAATGCGCAGAAGCACGCCATAGCCATGCAACGGCCCAAGCGAGACCGCGCGAAGAATCAGCAAATCAAGTGTGCCGGGAAGAAGTTGGGCCTGGGTGGTCAAGTGTCCCCCTAAGATGATTAGGAGGCTAGACCCACTTCCCTAAGCTGTCAAGGAGAGTTTTTGTCCTGCCGGACGAGCCTCCTGCGCGGAGCGCGGTTACTTCGTGACGGGTATACCGGTCTTGGCAGCGCCAGCAGCATAGGGTCTCCCGCTGGTCGGCATCATCATCTTCCCTCCGACCAACGGGAGGACCACGCGAAGCTCTAAAAAGGCGTGCGAACGCCCGCCTCCCGCGTAGGGAGCCCGTCCGGCAGGACACCGGTGTTCGAGTGTCACCACGATAAGGTATACTCACCGCCAAAGGCAGACTCCCCAATGAAATCGCTGTTCGACACAGCCCGGACCAATCGCAGCGCAGCTTTCCAGTGCCGCTCCAGGCGCCACCAGATGCCGCGTCGCCATCTCCGCGTCCTGCCCAGCCTCACGCGACCTAGTCTCTTCGCCGGCGACTAAGCGCAAAAAACCCTCCAGCCGGCGAAGTCCTCGCCACCAGCGCAAACCGTTCTCTCTGCAACCACAGAGCGCCACCGTCCCTCATCCGGACGGACACCAGCACGGACGGAAAGACCAAACGCACCGCTGCCCCCAAGGAGATTCGCATGACCACCCTGACCGAAAAGACCCTCGAAGACCTGAAGCAAAACTCCGCACAAGGCGTCACCCCCGCCGCCGGCGAAGCCATCCGCTCGAAGCACTACGCCGAGTTCGGCCCCAGGCTCAAGACCGCCCTCCCTGGCCCCAACGCCAAAAAGATCGTCGCCGACGACGACCGCCTCATCTCCCCCAGCTACACCCGCAGCTATCCAATGGTTGCAAAATCAGGCCGGGGCATCCGAGTCACCGACGTCGACGGCAATGAGTTCATCGACTTCGCTGCCGGCATCGCTGTCAACTCCACCGGCCATTGCCACCCCGAAGTAGTCAAGGCAATTCAGGATCAGGCCGCCGAACTCATCCACATGTCCGGCACCGACTTCTACTACGAAAACATGACCACCTTCGCCGAGCGCCTCTCCGCTATCGCGCCCATGCCCGGCCCGCACAAGTTCTACTACGGCAACTCAGGCGCCGAAGCCGTGGAGTGCGCGATGAAGCTCGCCCGCTACCACACCGGCCGTCAGAACATCATCAGCTTCTTCGGAGCCTTCCACGGCCGCACCATGGGCGCGCTCTCGCTCACCGGCTCCAAGCCCCAGCAGAAGCGTCGCTTCGCCCCCTTCGTCCCCGGCGTCCACCACATCCGCTACCCCTACGCCTATCGCGGCTGTCCCAACGGCACGCCAGAGGAGCAGGAAGCGTTCGCCCTCGACTGCGCCCGCTACATCGAAGACCGCCTCTTCAAGACCATCCTCCCACCCGAAGAGGTCGCCGCCATCATCCTCGAGCCCATCCAGGGTGAAGGCGGCTACGTCGTAGCTCCCACCAACTTCCTCCAGGAGATTCGCCGCATCTGCGACCGTCATGGCATTCTCCTCATCGCCGATGAGGTCCAGTCCGGCGCCGCACGAACAGGGAAGTGGTGGGCCATCGAACACTCCGGCGTCCAGCCCGACATCGTCTGCATCGCCAAAGGCATCGCCAGCGGAATGCCGTTGGGCATCTGCATGTCCAAGGCCGACGTCATGGACTGGGTTCCCGGCTCGCACGCCAGCACCTTCGGCGGCAACCCCATCTGCATCGCAGCTGCCCTCGCCACCATGGACATCCTCGAGCGCGAAGGTCTCCAAAATGCCGCCACCGTAGGCGAAAAGATGCTCGACCGCCTCCGTACCTGGGTCCCCAAGCATCCGACCGTAGGCGACGTCCGCGGCCGCGGCCTTATGATCGGCGTCGAACTTGTCAAAGACAAGCAGTCCCGCACCCCGGTAGGCCCCATGCGCGACAAGGTCGTCGATCTAGCCTTCGAGCGCGGCCTCTTGATCCTCGGCTGCGGCGAGACTACCATCCGCCTCTGCCCCCCGCTCATCGTCAACGAGCAGGAGGCTGAGGTCGCCCTCGACATCCTGGAAGAGTGCATCGCTCTCGCTGCCAAAGCCTGAGTCCTGCCGGACGGGCTCGCTACGCGGGAGGCGGTCACTTCGTGACGCGTCTACCGGTCTTGACAACGCGAGAGCATAGATCCTCCCGTTGGTCGGAATCAAAATGCCGACCAACGGGAGGCCCCGCGCCCCTAACCCACCCGGACAAGGGTATACAAGTCACGAAGTGACCGCGCCGCGCGCAGCGGGCCCGTCCGGCAGGACAGTGCTCTTACGAGCGCACTCCATACCGCTTCGCCGCATGCTTATGCGAGAGGTTCGGCCCCAGCGCCACACGAGCAGCATTGAACTTCTCCCAATCCGCAACATCAGGCAGTGCCGGAATCGTAACCAGCTCGCCGCTATCAAACGCAGCCAGAGAAGCGTCCACCATCTCCTCCGAGCTCATCACAATCTCCGACGGCAGATTCTCATGCCCGCCAATCCCCGCACGGCCCCAGAACTCCGACGCCGTAGCCCCAGGCAGCACCGCCTGCACCTGAATACCCTTGCCGCCCACCTCTTTATGCAGCGACTGCGTAAGATTCAGCACATAAGCCTTCGTCCCGCTGTACACGCCATTCAGCAGCTCCGGAGCCACTGCAACAACCGAAGAGATGTTGATGATCGCGCCCTTGCCTCTCGCCAGAAACCCTGGCACCACCGCATAGGTCAGCCGAGTCAACGCCGTCACGTTCAACTCAATCATGTTCTCCAGCTCATCGATCTCCGAGTCCACCAGCGAAGTCGTCCCGCCAAATCCCGCATTGTTCACCAACGTCGTAATCGATTGATCCGAGCGTAGCCGCTCCTCGACTTTGCGCAAATCCGCCTTATTCGTAAGGTCTGCCGCGAGAACATCAACCGAACGGCCAGTCGCCGAAGTCAGCGAAGCCGCCAACTCCTTCAGCTTCTCGCCATTGCGAGCCACCAGGATCAGGTCATAGCCGCGGCGCGCCAGCCGATCCGCATAAACTGCACCGATTCCCGTCGATGCGCCGGTGATAAGAGCCTTGCCAAGAGTAGTGCCTTTAGAAGAAGTAGCTGAGGTAGTCATAAAGTCTCCGTCCCTGCGAAAGTGTGAACCAGAAACTGATTCGCTTACCTTAGAGTAGACCGGTTGGTTAGTAGATTCAAAAAGAGACTCTCTCCTACAAAGAAAGTCTTTCTTTCTCGTCCTAACTCTCCTAATCCTGTCCGGACACGCCACTGCGCGCTTCGACCAGCTCCCGACGTCCAGGTAGGTCGGCACGCTCGGCAACCTTGAGCAGCTCGTTGAAGTACCTCTTCGCCCCCTGTTGATCGCCGCTGCTCTTCGCCGCCTCAGCCGCCCCATACAGGGACCAGAAGCGATTCGGCTCCCTCTTGAGTGTCGATTCAAACTCCACGAGCGCTTCAACGGGTCGCTTCGACTCCAGCAGCAGCTCTGCCAGCAGCTCGCGTGCCGGAGCGAGTGGCCCTGGCGTAACCACACTCTTTTCGGTCGCGTCCTCCATCTCGGCAGCTCTGCGCATTCCGGCCAATGCGTCCTCGGATTGTCCCTGCGAAGACGCCAGCCATGCAACAACTTCCAATCGCTGAATCTCCACCTGATTCGCCCAGAAGTCCTCTTTCATCGTGTTCAGCCGGTCGCGACACTGCGCCAGAGCATCGATTGCAGCACGTGCCGCCGCAGTGTCCTTCAAATGCGCAGCCCCCAGGCCTCGGGCAAAGTAGGTCATGGCCTCGGTGTAAGGAAGCGGACTTGGCAGCGGCTGGAGCTTTGCAGCGTTCACCCAGTCCCGCCGTTCCAGATCGTATCGAGCAGGTATCGCCGCCCTCGCAAAGTAGGCCGCCGTTGCCCCGCCCGCTCCACCAATCTGCATCTTCGGATCGAAGCGCGAAAAAATCTGATCAGCCGACTCCACCACACGCCTCGATGCATTGTCCTGGGCCGTCTGCAGATAGGCGTACTCCAGATAATCGCTCGCATGCAACTCGTCCGCCGGCTGTCCTGCGTTGCGTGCAGCAGCCGCAGAGGCAACATTAGCGTCAATCGAAGCCTGCCAGTCTCCCACTCGCGTAAACGTATGCGAGGGCATATGCAGCGCGTGAGGAGTTGAAGGCGCAATCTCGCTATAGTGCTGCGCCGCTCCAGCCGCCCGTGCAGCCAGCGGTGGAACGTCATACGTGTGGATGATGTAGTGCGCCAGCCCAGGATGATCGGGATACTGAACGTACAGGCGATCCAGTATCTCGCCGGCCTTCAGTTGCCGGGCATAAGTCTTATCAGTCGGTTCCGCGGCGGAGGATACAGCCAGCGCATAGAAGATGGCCGCCTCAATGTCCTCAGGGTAAGCAGCGCTCACCGCAGCCATCGCGCTCTCATACGCCAGTTTGCGAGAGCGCTGATCGACAGTCGCTGTGTCGGTATAGAGACGCGCAACAGCCTCGAGATAAGCAAGCTCCCGTTCAGCCTTCGGATGTAATCCTCGTCCCTGCTCGACTGCCTTCAGACCCGCATCAAGTTGTGCCTGCGACTTGATGCCCGTAGCGAAGGGATTGCCCCAGTCGCTCAATGCAATACCCCAGTAAGCCATCGAACACGTCGGATCGCTCCCAAGAATCCCATGGAACGCTTCAATCGCACTCGCAAATTGAAACGAATGCATCAGCGCCACCGCCCGATTGAACTGCGGCTGCACTGCACTGCTGCATGACGTGCTGAAGCTCACCGTCCCCAACTTCTCGGAGGTGCCGTGATGGCCTACCTGCGCGAAGTCCACCGCCGACAGCATGGCAAGAGCCACAATAGACAAGGTGAAGCGAGTTTGCATCCCAGTTCGCATCGTAGTCACTATCGCCGAAACATAGTCAGCGCGCGATCGACTCGATCATAGCCCACACTTACCGCGGAACGTTACCGTGGGCAGCCCGGGCATCTTCCTCACCAGACTCAAGCGCAGGTCAGCCTACTTCTTCAGCAACACATCAAACGCAAAGTGAAGAAAGTTCTCAAGCGGCCTGTCGCTCTTCTCCGCCTTCATTCGTATCAACGACCCCTCATAGCTGTTCAACAGAAACCCCGCCAAAGCGTCCGGATCCGTAGCCTTCGCCAGATCTCCCCGCTCCGCCGCCTCACGCAGCACATCGGCAACGCTCTTCTGCCAGACCGCAAAGACCCCCTTCAGTTCTGACCGCAACCGCGGGCTGTGGTCCGCAACCTCGAGGCTGAGATTCCCCACCAGGCATCCACTGATCTCTCCGCGTTGTCCAAACACCGAGATCAGCTCTTCAAAGTACCGCCGCAGCCGCTTCAACGGAGCAACCTTGCGATCTCCAAGTACCCGCTCCGATCGCTCCGCCTCGCCCTTTGCGTAAAGGTGAAACACCTCCACGGCAAACTCCTCCTTGCTCGGAAAGTAGTGGTAGAACGAGCCCTTGGGAACCTTCGCCAGATCGAGCACCTCCTTCACCCCGGTCGCGGTATATCCGGTCGAGCGAAGCCGCTCCAGCCCCACCGCAAGCAGATGATCGCGAGTTGAGGGCGGTGCAGTGCCCATAGCTAATCGATAATAGACTGGTCGTCTAGCAGAGTCAACGAATGTTCGCAATATCAATTCCCGTTTACTAACCTGATCCATAGACACTGTCTAGACTGTCTTTTTTTCATCCGTTTTTAGACGAATTGCCGTGCTGACCACTAGGGAAGGCGATCTCCTCAGCGTCAATCACACGTCAGACGAGTTCAGCGCTACAGCTTGGCTCGGCCCATCGTTCGGGGCCTCGCGAATTAATTTCTAACTAAGTGTTCCGCAGAATTGACGGTCGGTATCTACGGTGCTATACCAATTACCGACCTTGGGCCACCGGCTTCTAAATTCACAGAGCGGGGTGTTTGCCATGTCCGTAGCACGCAGAATGCTTCTCGTTAATGCGGCCCTGAGCTTGTTGATCTTCTCGTCAGCTTCATCAGCTCAGTCGTTCAAGCCCATCGGCGGCCTGGACTGTAATGGCCATAGCAAAATTCAAAAACCACTCAGACCACAGGATACTTGCACTGACTTTCACGATGAATACGGCAAACGGGGCTACGACAACGGTTATTACATCGGGCATGACGAGCCGAGTGTCGGTTTCATCTCCACGGTTCCTCACTCCGGTAACAATGTGCAATGGGAGTTCACGTTGCCGCGTGAACGCCCCGTGCCGGCTACTCAGTCTTTCGAGAACTTCATCACGTTCTGGCTCTCCATGGCGCTCTGCGATCCTAATTCAGGTTTTGTGCGCGGGCCTTGCATCCCGGATAGCGACAAGAACAATCCCACCTCTGCTGGGTCTGCATTCCTCGAGATGCAGTTCTATCCCCCCGGCAATCCCCCCTTTATCACCCAGATCAGTTGTGACCTGACCCACTGGTGTGCGTCGCTGCACATCAACAGCCTCGAAACGATGGATAACGGAGATCTCAATCCCAATTGCACTGAGACTACGAACTTTGCGTTCATCCAGACCGATGGAATTCCTATCGGGCCGCCCGGTCCCAACACTATGACCAACGCGAGCTACATTCCAAACAGTCGTACCTTGCTGATGAACCAGGGCGACCGGCTGCGCGTCACCATCCTCGACGTACCGGGCGATGTCCTGGGAGGCGTAATGACGATGATCCAGGATCTCACCACGGGTCAGTCCGGGTTCATGGTAGCTAGCGCCCACAACGGCTACCAGACCACGAATCCGAACACCTGCGTCGGGACAAACTTCAGCTTCCACCCTGAGTTCGACACTGCGAAGTTTGGCAACTTTACTTCCTGGGCCGCACTGCAAGCCAATGTCAATTTTTCCATGGAACTCGGTCACTTCACCCCCGGCGCCCATGGCGACAACGATTCCGACGACGCGCCGTGCTTCCCAGGACCCACGGTCGCTGGCTGCTTAAACTTCGCCACAGGAGGGGACATCGATTTTGACGGTAGCTCCTACTTGTTCGACTGGCCAGATGGCACGCGCAACAACGCCACTTCGGTTGCAATCCAATCTGCCAAAGGTGGCGGCATCGGCCCACTCAGTCCGTCTGACGATACTGGCAAATACGACCAGCCCTTTCCAATCATTCAGATCGAGACCGACGTCGCAGCCTCAGAAAGCACCTGCAAACCGAACGGAGTCGGCTGCGTCGTCCCGCCAGTGGGCGCACAATTCTATCCCTTCTACGCGATAACAAAGAACGGAGGCAACGACGACCGCTACGATGACCGAGAAAACTGCACCTTGGTCTTCGGCAACTTCACAAACCCGGACTTCAATACTTTTGGCCGCGATTCGCAGTATGGCACCTCCAACCTGTATTGGTTCTTCGGTCAGAACACCAGTGGCCCGCGAACCAATCCATGCATCCCGCATCCGAAGGGCCAGGACGAGCGTTGACGCTTCCTTTGCTTAGTTGAGTGAATCCTCTCTGTATGGAGCTCCATTCGAGACGTTTTGTACGAATCGGACGGAGCTCCATCTGACCAGGCTTTGCGTTCCCGAGCGCCTCTCCGTCCTCGGAGCGATCTTCCAGGCAGGCCCGCCCGCTCCGAGCTTCTCAACGTGTTCTATGGGCCTTCGCTTGGCGGGACGGCCTACATCAGATAACTGCGCGAAGGGCAACCGTCATGCCTGCACGTGCGGTCTTGAGAGCACCAGCGACCGTCTCACCGGCGGCGATCGTGTGTGCGAGTGCCGATCTCCTTCGTTTTCCCGGATGCTCGAAAGCGACGGTCTCTATCCCACCACCGAAGAGTGTGTGGCTCGCTTCCAGCCCATCGAGTGCGGCGTTCAACTCCGCGACAACGGCCTCGGCCTCATCGGCAACGACGATCACTTCCACACTGATTTTCTTGTATAGCATCGGAATACCTCTGCCTCCAATCTTATGCCTCCCGGTTCCAGGCAGACCGCAAGCGATTAGCTGCAGGACGACTTCCGGATTGCCGACTACACACCCGGAACCCAGAAGAAGCAACCAATATCGGGCTTCAATGCGTGCTAGGTCTCCTGATATCGCCAATTGAGTTTCGGAATGGGCGCTTCGGTGAAGACTGGCCGACTTTCATGAATGCGCAGAATGTCGATAGCAATCAGGTAGCGGATGTCCGGACCGGTCTCATTCTCGTGTCCCGGAAGAACGAGGCACCACTCGGCTCACCTCCGACGCGCTAGAGGAGCCTGCCTGAGTCCGACAGGCTCCTGGTGATCGCAGAGGAGTTTTGTATCCCTCATCGCTCATGCGGCAGTTCAGGGAAGAGCTTTTTTGCGTTAGCAGTTAGCACCGCCGGCACGGTGGCGCCACTAGCGAGTACAAGCGACGTAACAATCGCACGACCCTCTCGCGCCTTGTCCACATAGACAATGGAGAAGGTGGCGGTGCGGACCAGGGTTCCCGATGCGTAGACGCCGACGGTGAGTGTGCCGGTGCAGTCAGCGTTCACTGTGCCGGTCCCCTTGAGCGTGACGTTTGCTAGGTTACCGTCCGAGCTGCTCGTCGCCGTTCCCGACAGATCTCCCTTGGCGTCGAGGGTGTATCTCGCGACGGCGGCAAAGGGAACCGCGCCTGTTGCAGGGATGACCGTCCCCGTTTCGGTGTATGCCCACTCTCCTGCTACATCGGCTTTTGAGCAAGTCGTGTCACGCAAAGAGTCTCCCCCAACATTTGCCTCAGTTTGCGCTTGCACAAGTTGAGTGGATCCCATCCATAGCATGCCCGCTGCGGCCATAATGGCTACGATGTTGCGAATACGATTCGATCCAGTCATTGAGTCCCTCATTGATCTCTCCTTTAGTCAGCCGGCAACGCCGAAAACCCGTCGGTCTTCAGTCGCGTCCCCAGCAATCTGTAGGAAACTCTAGCCTTTCCACGGAGCCGGTTCCATGCATGGCGAGTCATTGGAAGGTCAAAAGAAAGTCAATAGTTAAGTGCTTTAGCCGGAGTAATTTCCTCGCGCTTCGTCCGGGGGACTAGACTGATGCGATGCCGACACAGCCGGACTGAGGAGGAAGGGCGCGAACTGTGAACGATACCTCCCATCCCTCTCAGCGAGTCCGCTTTGGAATCTTCGAAGTTGACCTTCGAACGGGAGAGCTGTGGAAGTCGGGGCGAAAGCTGAAACTGACGGGTCAGCCATTTTCCGTTTTGGCCATTCTGCTGGAGCGGCCGGGCGAAGTGATCAGCCGAGAGGAGTTGCAACGGCGGCTTTGGCCGGACACGTTCGTCGATGTCGACCACAACCTGAACACTGCGATCAACAAGATCCGCGAGACACTGGCCGATTCCGCGGAGAGGCCGCGTTTTGTTGAAACGCTATCCCGCCGTGGGTACCGATTCATCGCTGTTGTAGGAAGCGCTGACTTGGAGACGAAGACACAATCTGCTGATGCCAGTGTGCACTCCAGGAGCCGGATGAAGAACACTTCGCGCTCTCGGCCCGACGATGGCTTCTGGATTGCTGTGCTGCCATTGAAACTGAGCGACGCCGATGCTGACCTCGCTGATCGTGCCACCGCGCTGATCGAGGAGATCGTTACCGGGCTATCTCGTTTTTCCTATCTTCGCGTCATTTCGGTCAGCTCCACTTTGCAATACGCCGGCAAGTCGGTCGATGTGTGAGCGGCTGGCAGGGAGCTTGGAGCACGCTACGTCATCGAAGGCAGCCTTCGTCACGCAGGCGCGAGAGTGCGCGTCGCAGCGCAGTTGATCGATTGCAATTCAGGAGTTCATCTCTGGGCCGAAACGTATGATCGGCCCTTTTCCTCACAGACTGCGTATGATTTATTTGATGACGTCGTTCCGCAGATTGTGTCGACCATCGCAGATACGCATGGCGTTCTGACGCGCAGCATGAGTGAGGCACTCCGTACCATGGATCCGTCCAGGCTAAGCCCGTACGAAGCGGTGCTTCGCAGCTTCGCACATTTTCAGCGCGTCAGTGCCAAGGAACATGGTCCAGCAAGAGCGGCACTGGAACGCGCGGTCCAACAAGCGCCGAACTATCCTGATGCCTGGGCGATGTTGTCGCTCCTCTACAAGGAAGAGTTCACGCATAGATTCAATCTTCTTCCGGATCCCCTCGGCAGGGCTCTCGCGGCCGCGCAGCGTGCGGTGGAAGGAGCGCCGTCAAATCATCTCGCTTATCATGCGCTGGCGTCCGTCGAGTTCTTTCGCAAGGAGCTGGATTCCTTCCGAATTGCGACGGCGCGGGCTGTTGCTCTCAATCCGATGGATGGATTCACGCTTGCATACCTCGGGTTTTTAATTGCTTACGCGGGCGATTGGGAGCGTGGCGGCGACTTGTCAGCAAAGGCCCGAAGCTTGAACCCTCACCATCCTGGTTGGTATTGGTTTGTACCGTGCTTCGAAGCATATCGCAAAGGCGAATACAAAACGTCACTGGATTTTGCCCACAAGGTAAATATGCCTGGCTTCTGGCGCACTCAACTCGCTATCGCCGCGAGCTCCGGGCAACTCGGCCGAAAGGCGGCAGCGAACGAGGCCCTGCAGACTCTTCTGATTCAAAGGCCCGACATTGCCAAATTTCCTCGCGAGGAGTTAGCGATCTGGTGGCAACCGGATATGGTCGAACACCTGATCGTCGGCCTCCGCAAAGCTGGCCTTGAGGTATAGGGGGCGACGTCGGGTCACATTGCGACAGTTTTAAAACAGAACAATCGAGGCGGCATAACGGTCAGCAAGTAACTATCCAGCGACGTGGAAAGGAATGCTGATGATCGTGTGCCGCAGTTAGCGACAATTCGCCGATGCGCCTTCCGAGCAGCACCGTCGGAGAAGCGTCCAAGATGTTGTGTTGTGAACGGTTAACGGGCAAACAGGAAATTAATCCACTACTTAATTTCACTCAGACCAGAAACCACCTGCGCTAGAATCTCGCGAGATCGTCAGGTCGCATCGACGGCCTCGAGCGCCGAAAAACCTGTCAAGCCCCTGACTGCATAAAACCCGCTCCAGACGGGCCGATTCGTGTGGCGTATACACCCCATCCCGCCCGCTATAATGGATCTAGACGGTCCGCCTCGGGTGTTGCCGAGGCTTCTTTGCGTAAGGCAGCCATAACTCTCTCATTTTGAATATTTTGCGAGTAAGTCCTTTGGATGGAATATTTTACAGCCACTACCCTCCCGCAAGTTAAACAAAATAATAGACTTCGCCGCAAGATACCCCCACCCCCCGGGGGGAGGGGGATGGCCCCACTCCGACAAACTCGAGCCTGCGTCTAAACTGTGGAATCACTAGATGGATCATCCACGCCGCACCACAAAATTCGCCGCAATTCTCCTCGCCGCCACCATCAGCGCGCCACAATCTCTCCACGCTTTGCAGCAACACACCACCGCGCTCGAGCCAGATAACTCGGCGCCACATCGCACCCGCCTCATCCTCAAGGATGGCAGCTACCAGATCATCATGAGCTACCGCATCGTCGGCAGCGTGGTCCACTACGTCAGCGCCGAGCGCGGCGGAGCCGAAGAGGAGATCCCTCTCAACCTCGTAGACCTCGATGCCACCAAGCGCTGGGACCGCCAGCACTCTCAGCCCACCGCAACCGCCGACAACCCCCAGCCACCCGCCATCGACCCCGAACTCCTCAAAGAAGAAGCCGACCGCGCCGCCCTCACTCCAGAGGTTGCCAAGGATCTCCGCCTCCCGGAAGAGGACAGCACTCTTGCCCTCGACACCTACCGTGGCACCCCGGAGCTGGTCCCCCTCGCCCAGACCGACAGCGACCTCAATCGAAACACGGGACACAACCTCCTCAAGGCCGCCGTCAACCCCCTCTCAGCCTCGCACCAGATCGTCGAGCTCAAAGGCGAGACCTCGCCCATCCAGCTCCACGTCAAAGACCCTGTCCTCTACCTCCGCATCGGAGACGAGAGCGTGGGCTCGACAGCCGGTACGCCCCTGACCGTCGACACCCATGGAGCCACCAGCCATGCCGCAAACGACCCCGTCGGCGGCTCTCCCAACAGTCGCTACGTCATCGTCCGCGCCGACGTCCGCAGGGGGGCCCGGGTCATCGCCAGCTTCCGCATCGGCCTCCTCGGCGGGGTGCAGCACCAGGAAGACGTAGTCGAAACCACCACGGAGCTGCTACCCGGAGGACACTGGCTAAAAATCACCCCGAAGGAACCGCTCGACTTCGGTGAATTTGCCCTCATGGAAGTCCTCTCAGACAAAGCCGTCAACCTGGGAGTCTGGGACTTCGGCGTGCACCCGGTCTCCCCCGAAAACCGCGACGTCCTAAAGCCCGAGCCCCGTCGGGGTGTCACGCTCGAACACCGCGGCCCCGGCTAGCCCCCGCAGAAAAAGAATTTTAGTCAGGAATTGCCTAGTTGCGGGGAATGGAGTCGCGCTCGAGAAACATTCCCGAAACTTCCCGCCGTGAGCCGCTGACGGATCTGGCTGTCTCTGCGCGTCCGATCATACCCTTGCCTGCTACCGCAACATTGTCGCGCGTCACCTTGGCCTCATACATCATCGTATCGGCCGCTCGCAGGATCGTCTGAACCGTATTTCCGTCCTCAGGATAGGTTGCCAGCCCAAAGCTTCCCGAGAGGCTGAGCGAAAGCCCTGCTCCCTCCAGAAAGCGCGCCGACCGCAGATCCTCGCACAGTGCCATTGTGGTCCCGCTCGCCGCTGCCTTCCCCATCCCCGGCAGCAACGCGACAAACTCGTCCCCGCCATAGCGAAAAGCCGCATTGTTCGGACCAAGGCTGCGTCTCATCAACCCGCCAATCTCCGCCAGGAGCCGGCTTCCAATCAGATGGCCATGGGTATCATTTACCGACTTGAAGTGATCCAGATCGACAAACATCAGACTAAATACCTGCCCCCGAGCCACCTCTTCTTCGAGCATGGTGTACAGGTGCCTAGCATTGAAAAGTCCCGTCACGTCATCCGTGATGGTCAGCTCCTGAATCAAAGTCATAGACCGCGCGTTCTGAATCGCGATCGCAGCGTAATCGCACAGAATTCTTAGAAACGAGATCGAGTGCTCCGACAGCAAATCCAGCTTGCTGTTCAGCAGTTGAATTACGCCCAGTGTCTTATCCCCGGAGCGAACCGGCACGCAGGCGATCGACTGGATCTTCAGGTCAGGATGCTTATTGGCAAACGCTGACCAATGCGGATCAAGCGCCACATCCGGCACCACCAGAGGATTTCCCGTCGACGCCACCCAACCTGCAACTCCCTCGCCCAGCGGTACCCGCAATCCCTTCAAACTTTCGGCATTCTCTCCCACCGCGATCGCGTAATACAGTTCGCCCGACTTATCGTCCACCATCAGCAGCGACCAGCGCTCAGGCCCGAAGAACTGGGCCATCTTATTCATGATGGCTCCCAGTATTTCTTCCAGTTCAAGGCTCGAAGTCAGCGCGCGCGCAACGTCATGGAACACTCGAAGGTGATCCATTTGACGACTTTCGATCACTTCAAACTGCCGCCTGTCCTTCAATCGCTGTCCCCGTACCGTATGTGCATTTTTTTGCACATATTACATATCAGCCTCTCATAGCTCCCGCAATAATTCAACAAAAGTTCGCGACAGAAACGCACAAAGACAGCGCTACTCACCCGCCGATATGAACCATACTGCGCGATGGCTTTTCAAAACCTGGTTCACCAATGTGATGACGTGCTTCCTTCCGCATCACGATCCTGCGGATATACGCTGCCAGCTCCTCATCTGTTCCGCCTCGCAGCATCTCGCCATATAAGTCGTGGTCGCTCTGCGAAAACAGACAAGTCCTAATCTTTCCGTCTGACGTCAACCTCACTCGGCTGCACTGCCCGCAGAAGGGGCGCGACACTGGTGCAATAATCCCTATCTCTCCCAAGCCATCGTCAAAGGTGAACCGCTTCGCCGTCTCGCTAGCCGCATGCGGAGCCAATTCCACCAGAGGACGGAACGCATTCAACCGCTCCACAATCTCGTCCATCGAAACGACGGACTCCCTCTTCCAGCTTCGATCTTCCTCAAGGGGCATCCACTCGATGAATCGGACGATGACTCCTTCTTGCCGCGAGAACTCCGCAAACTGTTCAATCTGTCCATCGTTGAACCCGCGCAGCAGCACGCAATTCACCTTGACCGGTCCCAGTCCCACGGCCTGCGCCTTACGAATCCCAGACAACACCTTTTCATAGCTCCGCGGAACCCGCGTAATCGCGCTAAATGTCTCTGCATCCACAGCATCCATGCTGACAGTTACGCGATTCAGCCCCGCATCCTTCAGAGGCTGAGCCAGTCCCTCCAGCAAATGCCCGTTCGTCGTCAGGGCGATATCCAACGGATCGCCGAGTTCGCCGGCAAAGCTCCCATCGGGGAAAAATGCCGTCCGCATGTCAGCCATTTGGCGAACCATCTCCACCAGGCCCGACTGCAGCAGGGGTTCTCCCCCGGTCAGCCTTACCTTTTCCACTCCAAGTGAGACGAAGACACGAACCATTCTCAGGTAATCTTCAATCGAGAGTTCGGTGAACTGGGCTCCTTCGTTGCCCGTGCGGCAGTAGACGCACTTGTAGTTGCAGCGATCAGTTACCGAGACGCGCAAGTCTGTAATAGACCTGGCAAACTTATCTCGCAGCCTACCCGGAGCCTGAAAAGCCTGCTCCTCCAACTCCAGAATCGCGGTATTTCCATCGCCAATCATCAAGAGACGTACCTGGATGCCAACTACTTCATTTCGCTACAAACTTTAGATGCAATGGGTCAGAAAGCGAATCAGTATCATCGGAAACTCACCAGTATCATTTGTTGACCCAGACGATTGCGCTTGAGCCACGCGCAACAGCGCACTAGTTTTGTAATTCATGTTTTTGTCGTAGCACGTGTGGATCTTCCCGGAATGCGGCTTCTGCCGCTGCACAGCTCTGCAACCGGGGACACATCTGAATAGAAAAGGCAATCGCAGCTGGTGTCCCGCGTTGGCCAATTCTAACGCGCAGAATATCAGCATCTCGGTCGTTACAACAGCATTTGTGATGCTTAACTCTTAAATCACGCAGAAAACACGAGAGTTGTGCACTTTGACGTTTTAGTAGCTGAGAAACTCGTTGCTGCCACGTTTCAAGCGAACTCCCACAATGCCGAAGACCAGCGCAGCGGCGAAGGTGATCGCATTCCAGTAAACGACGGGATGCGCCCAACCCGGCGACAAGGTCAGGTCTTGTCCGCTCCACAAGGTCAGCAGGGTAGCCACAATCAGGCTCTGCAAGCAGAGCACTAGAAAAAGCTGGCCACGACGGCGGCGTTTATCCAGCCGTTCTACGTCATCCGGCGTCAAATTGCGTTCTTCGATTGGAAGCAGTGTATTCGCCATCGCGTTCTTGGTCTCCCGGGTCTTTCCTGTTCAAATTCCAGCTCGAGCCAAGCAGGGCTCCTGGAGCGTGAGTCTAAGTTTGTATTAAATCACAGCCTGCGCGGATCATCCCAGCCCACGAAAAAAGTCTTTGCCGGTAGCCCAGATCAGTACTCAGGAGCCGCAGTGATCGGCTAAATGAAAGCCACCGACTGAATCCCCACGACGTCGAACCGCTTGCGGCACCGGACGTTCTTGCAGCCCATCGGGTCATCGCGGCGGACCATGTAGCTCTGAGCTTTCGCAAAACGCGCCCGGTCGCGATCATCGGCACCTCTCGGAAGCTGCGCTTTCTTCCTTCGCACCACCCACTCGATCTGGTACTCCCCCTGCTGTCCGCAGTGGGGACACGTCATCACATGGGTCCGCTGCTCTGCCCGCTCATCAAAAAAGTCCCGCTCTTCCATCCAACACCTCATCCGGTCTTCGATCCCAAACTGCAGTTCGATTCCCCTCTGCAATCCTGCCTGAGAAGCCCCCTTACAAGCAAGAGTCATGCATAATCACGCAGGGGGCCCCGAGCCCGGACCGACGCAGGGAAGGAAAACCGATGAGCAAGCCCAAAAAAATGGTCTTCTCCAAAGTCAAGGCGGTAAAGGCCAACGCCCGAGAGCGTGTAGGCACTCCACCCTCTGAGCGTGTCCTGCCCGACCCCAAGCAAAAGCTGGCTGCCAGTCCCAAACACAAACCTACCCTGGCCGACCTACTCAACTCCTCAGGAGAAGATCAATGAGCATCCTCTGCCGCGCCTCCATCGCTCTGTCCGCAGCCTTCCTGGTCACAACAGCCTCAGCCCAGACCATCCAGGTCAACAAGGAGAATCGCACCATTGCGATCACAGCCACGGACAAGGTCATTGTTCTCGCCGACGTCGCGACCCTCCACATCGGCTTCATCGCCTTCGGTCCCGACAACGACTCTGCCTACGCCGCCGGCTCCCGCACCTCCAACGCCATCGTCAAGGCCCTCACCACCGCCGGCGTTCCCAACGACTCCATCGAGAGCGAAAACCAAAACGTCTCCCCGGTGCAGGAGTACCAAATCGACAAGCTCACGCCAGCAGAGAAGGCCCAGCGCAAGTTCCAGGTCACGCAAAGCTGGACCGTTCGGACAAACGCCAACGAAGCCGCTAAAGTGCTTGATCTCGCCGTCAAAGCCGGAGCCAATCAATCCGGACAGATCGACTGGAGCCTCAAGGACGAGAACGCTCCCCAGTCCGAAGCCGCAGCCAAGGCACTCCAGCGCGCCCGCGTCGTAGCCGGTGAGATGGCTAAAGGCCTCAACGCCAGCCTTGGCGCTCTCCTTTACGCCAGCAACGAAACCCAGGCGGAGCCACCGCGTCCGCTCATGCGCGCCATGGCCGCTCCTGCCATGGCAAAGGCCGACGTGGCCCCTCTCGCCATCAACCCACGCCAGATCGAAAAAACCGCAACCGTCTATGCCGTCTTCGCCATAGAATAGGCGAACCAAAGATTCGCCAGTCCTCCACCGGACGAAAGACAGCGAGGGAACCATGCCAATCCACACGTACCGCGAACTCAAACCCACTCCCGAAGCTGAGGCCCTCTACCGTCGCTGGTTAGCCAAACTCAACGACGAGTTCACCCGGCAGCAGTCGCCCGACCGCCGCTCCGAGGTCGTCCGTGACGAGCTTTACCAGATCTACTTCGGCCGACCCCACGGCGGGCACATCAAAGCCGTCCTCAATAGCGAACTCGCCATGTACTGCCTCTCCGAGAGCTTCGACCCCCGCAACATCACACTCGAACCCGAGTACTACGGCGACGTCGATGCCGAGCAATACGCCATCCGCAAGCCGCTCATCTGGTTCTGGCAGATGTTCGACCGCTCCCCTCTCGGCCTGAACCACTGGCTGGGCTTCCGCTTCCGGTGCATGCTTGGCCGCCATATCTTCAGGCACCTCGGCAAGCACGTCAAAATCTTCCACAACGTCGAGTTCACCTACGGCTACAACCTCACCATCGAAGACTCCTGCACCATCCACAAGAACGTTCTGCTCGACGACCGCGGCGAGATCATCCTTCACGAGGGAACCAGCGTCTCCGACTACGCCAACGTCTACTCGCACACCCACGACATCAACAACCAATCGAACATCACCAACAAGGTGACCGAGCTCGGCCCCCGCGCCCGCATCACGTACCACGCCACCGTACTCGCCGGAGCCAACATCGGCGAAGACGCCATGCTCGGTGCGATGGCACTCGCCACCAAATCCGTGCCACAGGAGACCGTCTCAGTCGGCATCCCGGCGAAGGCAAAGATCCGCAAGCAGGCCACTCAACTGGCCGCAGAAACCCTTTAGGACCAGGCGGTGTTCGACTAAGCGTCAGTCTCTTATTCTGATGGTTGCCCGCTTCGCTTTAGCATCTGCGGTTGCCGTTGTTGTTGCTCGCCCTTTTGTTGTCATCCCGCAGGGATCTGCTGTTTCTCTTGGCGTTGCTTTATGACAAGGCCGCTTTTCCCGAGGAGATAATCACTACAAACAGAGCCAAGCAGTCACCTTGTAGGAGCTTCCCCCGTTCGTCCTTTACCTCCGTCTCACCGTCGCAGCATCTTTACGGTCTTCTCACGCGATCTTCAGTAAACTTGAGCCTGTATGAATCAGGAAGTTGTCCTCATCGTCTTTCAGGTCGTCGTTCTGGTCCTGGCGTTCAGCATCCACGAGTCCGCTCACGCCTGGACCGCATGGCGTCTCGGAGACCCCACTGCCAAGATGCTCGGACGCGTCACCCTCAACCCTCTCAAGCACCTTGATCCCTTCGGCTCTGTTCTCATGCCGCTGCTGGCTCTGGTCTATCATTGGCCGCTCATAGGCTGGGCGAAGCCGACCCCTGTCACCGCCCGCAACTTCAAGAACTACAGGCGCGACGACATCCTCGTAACCCTCGCCGGCCCCGCAAGCAACCTGCTCTCAGCCACTGTCGCGCTCATTTTGCTCGTTCTCATCAAACACGTCGTCCCCGGCGGCGTTCTTGCGATCGGCACTGCGATGGCGCTCGCCTCGCACATCCCCGGCATCGCCACCGACAATCTGCCCGCGCTCTTTCCCATCGCGCTCTTTCTCTACTTCGTCATTCTGATCAACCTTTTGCTCTTCGTCTTCAACTTGATTCCCATCCCACCGCTCGACGGCAGCCATGTACTGCGTCATTTCCTTCCCTACAAAGCCCTTCAGGTCTACGACCGCGTCGGCATGTTCGGCATGATCATCTTGTTTTTGGTGGGCGGAAGCTTTATTTTCAGCGTCTTCTTCACTCCGCTGCTGAATACCTTCAACCACATTCTGTTCACCTTGTAGACCAGATGTTTTGTGGAAAAAATGTGGACGCTACAAGGAGGGGTTTTCCCTGGTTTTCGGGCATTTTTGAGGGGGTTTTGGAAAAAGCGGGTGGTTGGACGTGGTTTTTTGCTGGTGTAAACGTGGTGGAATGCGTGGTAAACGTGGTGCGTTGACTGTCGTTTTTCGCAGCTGAAAAAATACGCCACGAATCTCAACTATTTTTTCGCTGCCTGCGCTTTTGCGGGATTAGTTTTTCGTTGCCTGTTTTTTGCCGGCCGAGGCTGGCTCCGGCAGAGGCAGCTCCGCCATTGTCGGCTCGAATCATTTACCCTTAGCTCTTGATCGCAATGACTAAAAATACCAACGACTCCCTGACGTCTTCACGTCCCCGCGTTCTCAGCGGCATGCGACCCACGGGCCGTCTCCACCTCGGCAACTACATGGGCGCGCTCTACAACTGGGTCCAGCTCCAGCGGCAGTACGATTGCTACTTCTTCATCGCCGACCTCCACGCGCTCACCACCGACTACGCCGACCCCACAGCCCTGCGCCAGAGCATCCGCGACGTGGCCCTGGATTTTCTAGCCGCCGGTCTCGATCCCGAGGTCTGCACCGTCTTTATCCAGTCGCACGTTCCCCAGCACGCCGAGCTGTTCACCCTCTTCAGCATGTTCACGCCGCTACCCTGGCTTGAGCGCGTCCCCACCTACAAGGACCAGCAGGAGCAACTCCGCGAGAAGGACCTGAACACCTACGGATTCCTCGGCTACCCCCTCCTCCAGGCCGCCGACATCCTCCTCTACCAGCCTGACTACGTCCCCGTCGGCCAGGATCAGGTCGCCCACGTCGAGCTGACCCGCGAGGTCGCCCGCCGCTTCAACGCCCTCTACTGCTCCCAGCCAACACCCGCCATCGAGAAGGCCCGCGAAGACCACTCCGACAAGGAGATTCTCACCGCAGAGCTCTCCGCTAATGCCGTCGTGACCGGCATCCTGCCCGAGCCCAAGGTTCTCCTCACTCCGTCGCCCAAGCTACCCGGTCTCGACGGTCGCAAGATGTCCAAGAGCTATGGCAACACGCTGATGCTGGCCGAACCCGAGGCGGACCTTCGCGCCAAGCTGAAGACCATGGTCACCGACCCGGCGCGCATCCGCCGTACCGACCCCGGCAATCCAGACATCTGCCCGGTCTTCGATCTGCACAAAGTCTTCTCCACTGAGGAGACCCAGCAGAAGGTTCGCGAAGGCTGCACCACTGCAGGCATCGGCTGCATCGAGTGCAAAGGCTGGGTCGCCGATGCGATCGTCCGCGAGATCGCTCCGATCCAGGAGCGCCGCCGCGCCCTCGAAGCTGACCCCGGCCAGGTCGACGCCATCCTATGGGACGGCTCTGCTCGCGCCCGCCACCGCGCCATCCAGACGCTCCAGCACGTCCGCCAGGCCATTGGCCTCGAATAACAACCATGCCAGACGAAACCCTATCTCCCCAAACCGCCGCCGAAGAGGCAAAGCCCGAAGAGCAGACCGTCGCCCCGTCGGCTGAAGTAGTCTCCGAAGACTCACGCTCAGAAGCTGCGGCCGATTCGGCGATAACCGTCGCCTCGCCTGAGGTGATCGATCCAGCGGCTTCCGAGGTCGGCGAGCCCTTCGCGCTTCAGCATCCGCCTGTCCCGCCCCCACCACCCGATCCGAAGCGTATCGCCAAAGATAAGGACAGGGAGAAGGAAGAAGCGTCGCAGTCGCCCTTCTCCGTCACGGTAGGGCAGGTCTACGACGGCCCGCTCGATCTTCTCCTCGACCTGATTCGCAAGCAGAACATCGACATCTACGACATCCCTATCGCCCGGATCACCAGCCAGTTCCTCGAGTACACGCATCACCTCAAGCAGGTCGACGTAGACGCAGCAGGCGAGTTCATCTACATGGCCTCGCTGCTGATCCACATCAAATCGAAGACGCTGCTCCCCCGCGATCCTTCGGACGTTCTCAGCGGCGATCCAGAAGACCCGCGCCGCGAGCTGGTCGAGCGTCTGCTCGAGCACGAACGCTTCAAAGCCGCCGCGCAGATGCTTCTCCAGAAACAGCAGATTGAAGAGGCCACCTGGACCAACTCCGGCCTGAGAAACTTCCGCCGCGACATCGGCGAAGCGGGCGCACCCACCCTCGATGAGGACCGCGAGATCGCTGCCGACACCGTCGACCTCGTCCGCGTCTTTCAAGACATCCTCATCCGGCTTCGCGAGCGCCCCATCCTCAACGTCGACGAGGAATCCGTCACCGTCGCGCAGATGATCGACTACGTCAAACGGCGTCTGTTGATGGAAGACAAGCCCGTCAGTCTGAAGCGCCTGCTCCACAACACGCACACCGAGCGCGCGCTCATCTGCATGTTCCTGGCGATGTTGGAACTGGTGCGTCTGCAGGCGGTGTTATTGCACCAGCCGGACCCTCAGGGCGACATTCTCATCAAGAAGACTGAGAACTTCGACCAGGTCTTTACCGATCAGGCTCAGGCCCGCGACGACTGGCGTTGACGCTATCCGTCCTGCCGGACGGGCGCCCTGCGCGGGCGGCGGTCACTTCGTGACGTGTGTACCGGTCCTGGTGGAACGAACGCCGTAGGTCCTCCCGTTGGTCGGAAAGAAAGATGGCTCACGACCAACGGGAGCGCCAACCGAAGGGGTATTCAAGTCACGAAGTGACCACCGCCCGCGCAGGGCGCACTCCCACCTAACGATTCGCTCTGCGGCGAACAGCGGCGGTGAACCATAGCAGACCTGTCCCCACCAGCAACAGGCTGCCCGGCTCGGGAATCGGCGATATGGAAGTATCGACAGCTTCGAAGATCTGTTCACTCTGCCCATCGGTCCAGGCGAAGTCACCGACCGAGTTGAGAAAGACCTGGTCGGCCGAACCGCCGTGAAGGAACTGGAAGTTATCTCCCGACCCGATGTAAGTCCCGTTCATATCGCCATTCGGGTTGTACAAGGTCCCCAATCCAACGAGGCCGTGATTGCAGACCTTCTTTGATGCGTTGAAGCCCACCGGGGTGGAACTGCACGGAGTCCCGTCGTCATAAACAAGGTCCGGAGGAGTGGCGCTAGGGGCTCCCGCCACGCCGTCGACATAGGTCACGTAACAGGTGAAGCTCCCAAGACCGCACGAGTTGTCCTGGAAGACCACCACAGCACCGGCGGTGTCCAGGCCATAGATACCCCGGCCATTGTCATCGCCCAGATCGAAGATCGTGTAGGAGTCGGCAGCTGCCGGTTTTGGACACACAAAAAGGGTGACTGCGAGGAGAGCGGCCGAGGCGCTGAGCCAGTGTGCAGGACGTTTCATGGGAATGACCCTCGAAAAGTTGAATTATAGTACTGATTTTTGACTGCGGTGACGAACGATAGTTGTAGCTCCGCGGAATCCTAAAAGGCGGTCTACCGCCGTTTCGAGGGAATGGTGCTAATCGCAGCGATTGCGTTACAGAGCCCCGGCGGTTATGGCTTGCCGTCCGGGAAGAACTTGTCCCCACACGACCAAAGTCCCCGCACTGCAAACTCTTGCAAACAGTGAGCCATTACCCATCTCTCGACCGCTGGCCCCCGCAGGGGTCTTGACTTTGAACGGGTCAAAAGAACTTATGTTTCACGTCCCCGTAACACTCCATTCGCAAACCGAGCCTATCGTCAGCCTCACGCACTCATCTTGAATCCTAGGCAAAACCACTATGGCCACTCCTGTAATACACCCCACCGGCTCATTACTTGACCAGAAGATGGGAAAATCGTCGCCGGGAAAGATCGGCGCCATTATCTTTGGCGTCCTGCTGATCGGCGGTCTAGGCTACATTGCCAACCGTCTCTACTCCGATCTTCTACCTGTCCATGAAGGCTCAGCCTTCCCGTATATCCTGCTGGGTCTGGCGTTGTTCATCGCGCTCGGCTTTGAGTTCGTCAACGGTTTCCACGACACAGCCAATGCGGTCGCGACCGTCATCTACACTCACGCGCTCGAACCGCACGTAGCGGTGGTCTGGTCCGGCCTCTGGAACTTCATCGGCGTGCTTACCAGCTCGGGTGCGGTCGCCTTCGCCATCATCTCGTTGCTGCCCGTCGAGCTCATCCTGAAGGTGAGCAAAGGCTCCGGTTTTGCGATGGTCTTCGCGCTTCTGATCGCGGCCATCCTGTGGAACCTCGCCACCTGGTGGAAGGGTCTTCCAGCATCGAGCTCTCACACCATGATCGGTTCGATCATCGGCGTCGGTGTTGCGAACCAGTTGATGCACGGCACCAGCGGCGTCAGCGGCGTCGACTGGGAGCAGGTCACCAAAGTCTTCAAGGCGCTGCTCATCTCGCCCTTGGTTGGCTTCGGCTGCGCGGCTCTGGTCTTCCTCTTGTTGAAGGCTGTTCTGAAGGATCCACGTCTCTACGAAGCGCCCAAGGGTGCCGAGCCACCGCCGTTTTATATCCGCGCTCTGCTGGTGCTCACCTGCACCGGCGTCAGCTTTGCCCACGGCTCGAACGATGGCCAGAAGGGCATGGGTCTCATCATGCTGATCCTCGTCGGCACGGTGCCTACGGCTTACGCCCTCAACCACACCGTGGGCGTCAACCAGGTTCAGACCTTCGCAGCCGTATCCCAACAGGTGATCGGAGCAATCGGCAACTACGTTGATCCCAACACCACAGTCGCCGACAGTGCTCCCGAGCTCGAATCCTTCGTCAGCACCCATAAGTTCAGCCCGCACACCATGCTTGCCTTGCAGGAGATGGTGGGCGACATCCGCAATGAAGCCACCCAGTACAAGTCTCTCGGTGCCGTGCCTTCAGGTATGCAGTCCAACGTTCGCAACCAGATGTATCTCACCAGCGAGACGCTTCGCCTGATGCCGAAGTACGGTCCCAAGATCAGCGACGGCGACCAGAAGATCCTGAAGAACTACAAGGGCCTGTTGGACAACTCGACCAAGTTCATTCCGCCGTGGGTCAAGGTCGCAGTCGCCCTCGCGCTTGGTCTCGGAACCATGATCGGCTGGAAGCGCATCGTCGTTACGGTCGGTGAAAAGATCGGCAAGACCCATCTGACCTACGCGCAGGGACTGTCGGCCGAACTCGTTGCCATGTTGACCATTCTTGCTGCAGACCAATATGGTCTGCCGGTAAGCACAACGCATGTACTCTCCTCAGGTGTGGCTGGCACCATGGCTGCAAATAAGAGTGGCCTGCAGGTGTCCACGCTGCGGGATATCGCCCTGGCATGGGTCTTCACTCTCCCGGTTGCGGCGCTGTTGTCAGGCTGCCTCTTCTGGGTCTTCAATCTAGTGGCGAAATAGCACTTCACACAGTCGAGCAAAGAGCAGGCCCGCAAAATAGCGGGTCTTCTCTTTTTGTTGACTGCGGAATGATTGCTTTCTGCAGTTCACAGGCGATTCCGACACATCTGCAGCGCCGGCAGCCCGGCTTTTACAACGACTTATCCGCATCGTAGGGAGGATCACCCTGGCGTTGGTATGCTTAGAAGTACACCAACGAGACTATGAGCCTTAAAGCAAAGATCGAAGCCGTCATCTACGCCTCAGAAGAACCAGTAACGCTGGCCCAGCTCGCCGGCCTCCTCGGCCACGAAGCCCAGGCCGAGCTTGACCACTTCGACTCAGCTCAGCACTCTCTTGCGCTCGACGCTGCCGAGTCTTCTCAGGCTCCGCGCCCAGTTGACGAAGACGATCTCAACAACGAGGTGCTCTCCGGTCCCGCTTCGGACGAATCCGGGTCTCACGCCGAAGAGCAGACGCAGGAAGCGCTCGAGGCACGTCACGCCGAAGCGCTCGAGCATCATCTCCACGAAGCCGCCGTGCAGGAAGCTGCCCACGCCCGTGCGTTGCGCGAACACGCAGCAGCAGATGCCGCTGCCATGAGCTCGTCAGATGACCTTGAAGTTCCAGTCGAGTCCGACGGGCATGAGGTCCCACAGACATTCGAGGCATCGGCCGCAACAGAACAGGGAAGTGAATCTTCCGCCGAACCTGCGCCCGCTGACAAGGACGACAAGAAGCTAGCCCGCGAGGCCAGGGAACGGGAGCGCCGTCTCCGCGAATACTTCCGCACCATCCTCGATGAGCTCATCGCCGACTACGTCACCTCCGACCGTGGACTCGAGATCCGCGAGGTCGCCGGCGGCTACCGCCTGGCCACCAAGCCCGAGTACCACGACGCCGTCCGCGGCTTCGTCAAATCCCTCAAGCCGCCGCTGAAGCTCTCGCTCCAGGCCCTTGAGACCCTCGCCGTCGTCGCCTACAAACAACCCGTGACCGCTCCCGAGGTCTCCGAGATCCGCGGCGTCGACTCCGGCGGCGTTCTCGGCTCCCTGATGACCCGCAAACTCGTCGCCACGGCTGGCCGCAAACAGGTCATCGGCCGACCCATCCTCTACAAAACCACCAGGGACTTCCTCCTCCGCTTCGGCTTGAAAGACATCAACGAGCTTCCCAGCATCGAAGAGTTTGAGAAGATGGCCGGCGAGCTGTCCGAGCAGGAGGAGATCCCCATGGAGCATCACGCACCCGAATCCGCAAGCGACCTCGAACGAGAGAAGAACCAGACCGAACCCCAGGCCGACGGCGACAGCAACGAAGGCGAGAGCACCGGCGAGACTGTAGCCGATGAAGCCATCGTCGACGCGCGACTCTCCGGCCTGCCCCCCAACTACGACACCGACCAGGTCGTCGACGGCGAAGACTCTCCCGCCCTCGACGCTGAGATCCAAAGCGAGCAACGGCACGACTCTGAGGAGGGTTAATGACCCATTCCAGCCTCGACCCTGACCCCGATCCGCTCGACTCTCCCGACAGTCCGGAAGACCACGAGCCAGACACCGTGGCCACCCCGGAGGGCGACGCCGAGGATCTGCCCGACGCGCCTCTCAAACCGGCCCCACGCGGCATGCAGCGAACCCGCTTCATCGACACCAACAAGCTCTAGCGGACGCAAGATCTAGCGGACGAAGAAAAGCCCAGCCTGACGCGCTGAAACGCGAACACCTCTGGTACGCTGTTGCTGTTATTGGGGGCGGCAACTTCACGCAATACGATCGTTGCGGCATCACCTTTCGTCTCCCGCAGTCTGCTACGTCGCTTCAACTCCGGCCCGCAGGTACTTCATGATTGCCTCGATGACCGCAACACCCACGCAACCCAATCCCGAACTCTATTCGCACGTCAAAGTCGTCATCTCGATCATCGTAGGCCTGGGTATTACAACCCTGCTCAAAGGCTTCGCGCAGTTTGTCCAGCATCCCAAGCGCGCCAAAGCATCCCTCCTTCATCTCGGCTGGGCCGCATCGCTTCTGCTTTGGATCATTCACTTCTGGTGGTGGGAGTTTCGTCTTGCCATGGTGCAGCAGTGGACCTTCGCGATCTACTTCTTTGTCATCCTCTACGCGATCCTCTTCTACTTCCTCAGCACCCTGCTTTTTCCATCCGACCTCGCGGACTACACCGGCTACGAAGACTACTTCCTCTCCCGGCGCAGGTGGTTCTTCGGCTTTCTCGCTGCCACCTTCCTCGCTGACATCATCGACACCACCCTCAAAGGCGCAGCCTATCTCCACTCCTTCGGCCTCGAGTATCCGATTCGAATCGCCGCCTATCTCGTCGTCTGTGTCATCGCGATGATCACCAAAAATCGGCGAACGCAGCTAACGCTTCTTACCCTGTCCGTCCTCTATCAGATCTCCTACATCGTCCGCCTCTATGCCACAGAGTAGGGCAGAGACGATCACATCTTCGCGGTCAAGCCCGCGGCCTCCGACGCGGCCAGTCGCAGCAGCCCTGAAGCCCAGAGCCCATCGGCGCGCGGCCTCGTATGTTCCGCGCGATACAATCAAACCAGCAGCACAGACCGCGATGAGCAGCCCCGCAGTCAGAAAGACGGAAACACATGACGAAGTCCACCTCCGCCCCAAAACCCGACGCCAACGAAGAACCCAAAGGCGACCGCCTCCAGAAGATCCTTGCGCAGGCAGGTATCGCCAGCCGCCGCAAAGCCGAGGAGATCATCCTCGAAGGTCGCGTGCAGGTCAACGGCGTTATCGTCAACACCCTCGGCACCCGCCACGACGCACTCAAAGATCACATCCGCGTAGACGGCAAGCTCCTTCACGGCCCCGAGCAGCAACGCTACTACATGCTCAACAAGCCGCGCGGCTACGTCACCACGCTCGACGATCCCGAGAAGCGACCCACCGTCATGCAACTTATGGCGAAACAAAAGTCCGGCCCATATGGCGACAACGTTCGCCTCTACCCCGTAGGCCGCCTCGACTATCTCAGCGAAGGCCTCATCCTGATGACCAACGATGGCAACCTCGCCAACGCGCTCTCGAAGGCCGCAGCTGGAGTGGAAAAAACCTACCTCGTCAAGATCAGCGGAACCCCGCCTGCCTCAGGTCTCGACCAGATCCGCCGCGGCATCATGATCGACCGTGGTCGTCTCGACGAGGTCCGCAGCGGCCGTCGCGACCGCATCATCACCTCCCCCGCCAAAGTCGAACTCGTTCGTGGCGGCGACAACCCCTGGTACGAGCTCACCCTCATCGAAGGCCGCAATCGCCAGATCAGAAAGATGTTCGAAGAGATCGGCCACCACGTCGAAAAGATCCGCCGCATCGGTTACGGTGCACTTCGTCTCGACGTCCCGCCAGGCGAGTTCCGAGAGCTTACTCTCGGCGAAGTGACGGCACTCGACCGCGCAGCGAAGGGCAAAAAAGTCGTCCCCAAAAAGAAGACGCCCGAGTTCGCGCAGCTTAAATCTCCTGCAAAGAAAAGGTTCTCGAAGCCCCGCCGGCAACCCACCGGCACCAAGTCAGCAAGTCGTCCACGCCGTCCAAATTAGTCTATTGTCCATCCGACATTCACTCCTTCGTAACCACATTCAGAGAACGTTTGTCTAACGAAGTACCTGCTTGGTACCCCTGTTTTTCTACGACCTTTGATCGCTTGACACACCTCTCTCGACACGCTCAGAATACTCGCGCTATTAACCTTTCGGGTGATGACAATCGCAACCCGAAAGCATCCAATCAAGAGCAGCAAGGATGTAGTCAAGGAGCAGCAGAGTGGCAATTGAAAAAGCAACATTTGGAGCAGGATGTTTTTGGGGAGTAGAGACCCGTTTTGGCGAAATCACAGGTGTTATCGACACAGCCGTAGGATACGAAGGCGGCAGCCTCGAACACCCAACCTATAAAGAAGTCTGTAGCGACCGCACCGGCCATGCGGAGGTCGTCCAAGTCACCTTCGATCCATCTCGCGTCTCCTACGAATCATTGTTGGACGCCTTCTTCGCTCTCCACGATCCCACCCAGGTCAATCGCCAGGGTCCGGACTGGGGCACACAGTATCGCAGCGTCATCTTCACCCATAGCAACGAGCAGTTCGCTCAGGCCCGCGCGAAGATCGCCGAGCTCAGCGCCGCAGGCTCTTACCGTAAACCCATCGCAACCCAGGTCGTTCCTTCCACCACTTTTTGGAAGGCCGAAGAGTATCACCAGAGGTATCTTGAAAAGCGTGGCATGGTGAGCTGCCACATCTAAACCTCATCCAACTTAAATCAAAAACGGCGTCAACGATTCCATGTTTTCGTTGCCGCCGTTTTCTATCTCTGGCCAGCCAGAGAAACCTACTCCGCACGTAGCGCTATTGTTGGGTCAACCGAAGACGCACGTTGCGCAGGCACAATCGCCGCAAGGACAGCGACCACGGCGATCAACAAAATCACACCGGCCAGCGTAAGCGGATCTGCAGACGAAACTCCAAACAGCTGACTCCGCAAAAGTCTGCCCAGCAATACCGAGCAGGGTATCGCCACCATCACTCCAATTCCGGCCAGCCGCAACACATCCACTAACACCAGTCGGGACACCCCGAGCCGCGAAGACCCCAGCGCTATGCGTATCCCAATCTCCCGCGTACGCTGCGCCATCGAGTATGCCAGCACCCCGTACAGCCCAACCGCCGCGAGCATCGTCGCCAGCAGGCCAAACGAGATCGCCAACAGCTCGATCATCCGTTCATTCCCCAGCGTCGTATCAATCTGCTCCTCCATCGTGCGCAGCTCATCCACTGCGAGGCCTGGATCAATCTGTTTCATCGCCTGCCGAACCATCGCGAAGCTTTGTTCCGTAGGCGTAGCAGTCCGAACATAGATATAGAGCTGTTCCGCGAACTTTGACTGTTTCAGCGGAGAGTACAGTGTCGGCAAGGCCGCGTCGCGAAGATTAGCGTGCTTCGCGTCTCGCGTAACCCCGACGATCGTCATGTATTCTCCCTTTTTGCTGTCGCCACCCACAACGCGCTTCCCCACTGCAGCAGCAGGGTTGGTGAAGTAGTGCTTCGCGAAGCTCTCGTTCACAATCCCAACCATCGGATGCGTCGCATCATCGTCCTCGCTGAAGCTGCGTCCGGCCAGCACCGGCTCCTGCATCGTGTGAAAGAAGTTTGCGCTCACGTAAGGGATCTCAATCGGGAAGTCCTGATCCGGAGGAGCGGTGTAACCCTCTATCGTCACGTCTCCGGTATGACCTGTTTCTGCTAGCTCCGCATCGTTGGTAGCGCCCACAGCCTGCACTCCAGGCAGCGCCGCCATGCTCTCCAGAATCTGTTGGTGCAACGCCGGGACCTTCTCCTTCGCATACCCGGACAGCAGAGGGTTGATGTGAAACGTAATCAGGTGCGATGTATTGATCCCCGTGTCGACGTGCCGCAGGTTCTGCATCGTGCGGACAAACAACCCGGAGCCCACCAGCAGCAACACGCTCAGCCCCACCTGCAGCGAAACAATCAGACCTCGAAAACTCAGCGTCCTCCCCGACGCCGTCGTCGTCTGCTGCTTCAGCGAGTTCACGATATCGGGCCTCAACAACTGCACCGCAGGCGCGAGGCTGAACAGAATACTGATAGCCACAGCGATCGCGAAGTTGAAGATCAGCAACCGGCCATCGAGCGTTGTAGAAAACGCAGTCGGTCCATCCGTGCTTAGCCGCTGCACCAGCACACGCAGGCACATCGGCGCGATCAGCAACCCAGCCACGCCTCCAGCAATACCAATCAGGACGCCTTCCAGTAAGAGTTGCTGCACAACACGTCGCGCATTCGCGCCCAGCGCGTAACGCAGCGAGAACTCCCGTACTCGCGCCGCCGAACGCACCAGCAGAAGGCTGGCCACATTTACCGCAGCGATCAGCAGCACAAGCAACGCCATCCCCATCACCGCGTACAACGGCTTTTCGAGCGACTCCCGGCTATACGACAGCCCACGCGAACCAGGCGCAACCAGCAGCTGGCTGCGGGTCAGATACTCATCGACAAACCGCTGCGACTTCGTCCCAAGCGCCTTCAACTCCTCCGCGCGCAGCGCATGCCACAACGGCGCTAGTGCGACCTGCGCGTGCTGCGCCGTATCTCCCGGCTTCAAACGCCCAACGATATTCATCCATCGGTCCGTGTGGTCCTGCAGTCTCTTGCCCTTGCCCGGAATCACCACATCCAGCATCGACATCGGCACGAACACATCTGGAACCTGCCCCCAAACAGCGCTCTGAAATCCGGGAGCCGCTACACCAGTAATCTCAAACGGCGCTCCGTTGATTGAAATCGTCTCTCCGACGGCGTGCACGTCCGATCCCATGTGTGTCTGCCAGTAGTTGTAGCTCAGCACCGCGACTGGATTGCCTCCGGGCACGGTATCGTCGCTCGCCGTCAGCAGTCGCCCCTGCGCGGCCTTCACTCCGAGCACGCTGAAGTAGTTCCCGCTGACAACCTCCCCATCCACGAGCTCCGAGACTTTGTTCCGCGTAATCCCCACTCCAACCGGCGCGGTTGCAATCAGCCCGTCGAAGACCGCCGTTCCCTTGTCGCGAAGATCCCTGTACATCGGGTATGAAAACGATTGCTCCACCCCCGCGCCATGATCGCTCGAGTGACCTGCCCAGGCCTTCCCTGTGCCGCTCAAAACCACCAGCTGCTCCGGCGCACGCACCGGCAGCGAGCGCAGCAGTGCCTGGTCCAGCAGCGAGAAGATGGCCGTGTTGGCACCCACGCCCAGCGCGAGTGTCAAGACAGCAGTCACTATGAACCCCGGCGACCGGCGGATCTGGCGAAGCGAAAAACGAAGGTCCTGCAAGAATGAGTTCATCTCTGTCTCTTCCCCCGAGAGCGGGTGACACGCTGCCTGCGGTGACATCGCCGCTAAGCGGTTGGTCGGATGCAGTTAAACTGCCAATCCCGTACACGCCCAACCCATTACAAATAAAAGAGCGTCTGATTCCACGCCACACCAAAGCTGTTCATCCGCGGAACCGCCTGTTCATTTGCGGACGCGATTCATCGAACTCAGTGGCCATTGTTCATAGGTAGTGGGTCAATTTGAAATCCGGGCAACCAAGTTACCTATAACCCCGTTTTTCATTCAGAGGTATGTTGCTGCTAGCAGGGTAGGGTTGATGCTGCTTCCAGAGCGAAGTTCTTGCACCAATGCCGACTGGCTGCGAATCAGCACCTGCTCTTCCGTAAAGAGAAGCCCCACGATGTTTTCATCGATCAGCTCAGCGCAGAGAAGCCCGAGCAAGCTATAGAACTGATCTCTAATTTCTCCCACGGGTATTCCTCCAGGACATGCGTAGGTGATGGAGGAGTGCGCCCGATGCGAAGCCCATTGTGGAAGTTCTTGCCCGCCTAGCGCGGATGTATCGAGCCGACGATCGAAGAACTGCATGGTGATGAACATCTCGTTCAGTTTGATAACTGCGCCTTCACCATCACTCACCGAAGTAGCGAAGAATTTCACGGGATCAAGGTCCCGCCTCCACCCTTTCTTCATTGCTTGTGAGAGCCTCTCGGTTGTAAAGCTTTCAAACCGCTCTTGAAGAAAAATGATGCTGACGCCGCTCACTGCTCTTTCTGCCGACTTGGAAGAATCAGGCTTACGTGACCAAAACTTCCACATGATCGCCATTCTAGATCGGTATTTCTCCCGCAAAGTCGCTTTTCCGGCAACTTTTGTCGTTGCAAAACTGATTCGCTACCTCTTGAGCGCAGCCGCAATCGTCAATCGCACTGCCACTGTGGTATGCTGATCTTGTACTCTGACTAAAAGGAGTGCGGGCACCGCAGGCAAAGACTCTTCATGGACTTCGGAGTTTGGCCAGAGACTGCGATTCGCCTCATCCCACCGCATACCTTCCCGCACTTGGAAGTCGCGCTGGTTGCTCTGGCTGGAAGACCCGTCAACGGACGAGTCTCGCCGTGCAGCAGCAGCGCTTCGATACCCGACAGCAATGCTGACTAATTGAAATCCATGATGCCGCGCTGGCATCCCTGCACCCCTATGCCGTTCTATAACGCCCCTCTATCCGGGCCACCAGACAGGAAAAACTTTGAACTCTGCAACTCTAGAACAGAACGAACAGATCGCTCCAAACCAGCAGCACTCCACCCCCGAAGCCAACGCAGGCGTCGCGAATCTCGCAGGCCTCCCTCTCGTTGAGGACGTTCGCTTCACAGACTTCAACATCTCGGACTCCCTCAAGAATCGCCTCACCAGCGCCGGCTTCACGATGCCGACCCCGGTTCAGGCCAAGGCCATCCCCCCCGCCCTCGAAGGCTCCGACATCCTCGCCACCGCCTCTACGGGCACCGGCAAGACTCTCAGCTTCCTCATCCCGATGATCCAGCGCATGGATGCCAACTCCGTCCCCAGCACCAAGGGCAAACGTGGTCCCATCCGCGCCCTCATCCTGCTGCCGACGCGTGAGCTCGCCATGCAGGTTCTCGAGGCCTACTGGAAGCTCGTCCCCGGCTCGAAGAATGACGCAGTCCTCGTCTGCGGCGGCCTCTCCGAGAACAACCAGCTCGATCAACTCGACCGCGGCCCCCGTCTCGTCGTCGCCACTCCTGGCCGCCTCGAAGACTTCCTCCGCCGTCGCGAGATCAACATCAACTCGGTCGAGATGCTGGTCCTCGACGAAGTTGATCGCATGCTCGACATGGGCTTCCTTCCCGCCATCCGCCGCATCGTCGGCGCGCTGCCGAAGACCCGTCAGACTATGTGCTACTCCGCGACCCTCGACGCGAACATCCGCGAGATCGTCCGCGACTACGTCAACAAGCCAGTCCGGATCGAGATCGGCCAGACTTCCAAGCCGTCCGACCGCGTTGAGCTCCGCGTCTACACCGTCATGCAGGACCAGAAGCTCGGCCTGCTCGACCAGATGCTGAAGCAGGAAGAGGGAACCTTCCTCGTCTTCTCGCGCACCAAGCACGGCGCCGACCGCATCTCGAAGAAGCTAGAGAAGCTGGGCCACGACGCGGACGTGATCCATGGCGACCGCAGCCAGTCTCAGCGCACCGCCGCTCTGAAGGGCTTTGCCAACGGCCGTCACCGCGTCCTCGTCGCTACCGACGTAGCCGCCCGCGGCATCGACGTGCAGGATATCGCCCATGTCGTCAACTACGACCTGCCCAACGCCTCTGACGACTTCGTTCACCGCATTGGCCGGACCGGCCGCGCGGGCAAGAAGGGCGTAGCCACAACGTTCGTCATGCCCCAGGAGCGTCACGACGCCCGTAAGCTCGAGCGCGAACTGAAGATAAAGTTCGAGTGGCGCGAAGCCGATAAGAACCTTGAGAAGGAGGTCCGCAACGCACCCCTCGACACAACAGCTCAGGGTCAGGACCTCATGCAGCTTGAAACCCGCTCCTGGAAGGGCAACGATCCTGTCACACCGATGACGACGCCCAGCGCCAACTACGGCGGCAACAAGAGTGGATTCCGCAGCCGCAACGGCGGTGGAGGTTTCTCTGGTGGACGCAACTCCGGTGGCCGTGGCCCCGGCGGTCGTCCCAGCAGCAACAGCCGCCCCGGCAGCAGCCGCTCCGGCCCAGCCCGCCGCGGTCAGTAACTCCCGGCACTCAGACAAAGACGCTCCGCTCTGCCAGCCAACCAGCCGCAGAGCGGAGCGTTCGTCTTTCCATCGCGGTATCCTGAAGCTCCACCGGATCAAACCAATGTCAGAGAATATTCCCAACCTCACCGAGTTCAGCGAAATCGTCGGCAACGACAAAAACTTTGTCCTGCGCATCGTCCAGCCAGGTCTAGCCGGTCTCATGGACGGCTCCGTCTCCACCTTGGCACCTATCTTCGCCACCGCCTTCGCCACTCACAACTCCCGCACCGTCTTCCTCATTGGCGCGGCATCCGCAGTCGGCGCGGGCATCTCCATGGCTTTCTCCGAGGGCCTCTCCGACGACGGCGAGCTCACTGGCCGCGGCAACCCCATCTTTCGCGGTCTCGTCACCGGCCTTATGACCTTCATCGGCGGGTTCCTCCACACGCTCCCATTTCTCATCGGCAACGTCCATACCGCCCTCACCTGGGCCTACGCAGTCGTGGGTGTCGAACTGGTCGTTATCGCGCTCATCCGCCATCGTTACTTCAAGACCAGCTTCGCGCTCTCCTGCCTTCAGGTCATCGTAGGCGGTGGCCTGGTCTTCGCCGCCGGTGTTCTCATCGGCCAGTCCTGAACCACCGCCTTCACTAGGGACCGCCTCGAACTCTTGGTATCCTCGAAGAGCGGCTGCACCCGCCGTTCCACGGAACTCCTCTCCCGCCTCTCGAATCGGCTCCGCCAAACAGTTCGGGGATGTAATGAAACTTCGCCGCATCACAACGCACGGAAACTGGATTCCCGAAATTGACGGCCTCCGTTTCGTCGCCATCGCTGCCACCTTGTTCGTACACATCCTGGCCGAAATGGTGAACCGCAGCGGTCAAACCTTCTCCGCGCTCGCTCAAAAAGATGTTCCCGAACTCGTCGAACGCGGCGGACGCGGCGTGCTCCTCTTCTTTGCCATCAGCGGCTTCATTCTCGCGCAGCCTTTTCTTCGCCAACATCTGCTTCATGGCCAGGCCGTCTCCATCAAGGCCTTCTTCAAACGCCGCCTGACCCGGCTTGAGCCGCCCTACATCCTCTGCCTTCTCCTCTACGCTCTTGTCCTTGCCATCTACGAGCATCACCTCTTCCCGCTTCTCCTGCCCCTGATCGCTCACATCTTCTATCTGCACAACTTCACCAACCTTCCCCCTATCAACTTCGTCACCTGGAGCCTGGAAGTGGAGGTACAGTTCTACATCCTCGCCCCCGTCCTCGGACTCCTCTACGCTATCTCCTCCACCCTCGTCCGTCGCAGCGCCATCGTCTCGCTCATCGCCGCCAGCACAGCGTTCCAATACCTCACCCACGGCACCGCCTCCTGGAACCTTCCCGGTCAGCTCCAGTTCTTCCTCGTCGGCTTTCTTCTGGCCGACCTCCGCGCGACCCGCACCGAATCCACCACCAGCCGCTGGTGGGACCTCGTCAGCGTAGTCGTCTGGGTCGCCATCTTCGCCCTGCCCACCTCCTACACCTCCCTCTGCCTCCCTCTGCTCATCCTTCTCGCCTACCTCGCCACCTTCAACGGCCCCGCCAGCCGCCAGATCTTCCGCACCCCATGGATCGCCCTCACCGGTGGCATGTGCTACTCCTTCTACCTCATGCACATGATGGTTATCTCCATCGCATTCCGCCTCACCCGCAGGCTCCTCATCCCATCGAGCCTTCCCATCAGCTTTCTCATTCAGGTCATTCTTCTTGGCGCCAGCATCTATGTCTTCTG
This sequence comes from Tunturiibacter gelidiferens, assembly GCF_013410115.1. GTDB lineage: Bacteria > Acidobacteriota > Terriglobia > Terriglobales > Acidobacteriaceae > Edaphobacter > Edaphobacter gelidiferens. Next base: position 1,852,257 of record NZ_JACCCV010000002.1, on the reverse strand, counting down.
CACCGCCTACTTCATCCTCATCGAGCGGCCCTGCATGGACCCCAAATGGCCCCACAAGCTCGCCTCAAAGCTCTCCAATCTAAGTCGTCCGCGCAGGGCCGTCGTCGTCGAAACCAGCGTCGAAAACCGCTAGTTGTCGGTCGCAATTCTTCAAGTCGGCTGCAGCCAGCCGCCTCGCTATCGACGCAGATACCCGAACCGCACTGTCGACGCCCTCCCGTCATGCAGTTCGCATCCCGTTACAATCCATTTATGTCCAGGCCAAGCAAGCTCCAACTCGACTTTATCGATGGACTTCGCGCTATCGCGGCCTTGTACATCCTCTTTCATCACGCTCTGCAGTCCACGGGATATTTTCCGCCGGCGCTCCATTTCATGGGACGTGGGCACGATGTGGTCGCGATCTTTATCACGATTTCAGGGTTTTACCTCGCACTTCCCCTTGCTCAACGGGGGAACTGGAACCTCGAGGCCACTCGCTTCTACCAGAAACGAATGCGCCGCATCCTGCCGCCATACTTTGCGGCGATCGGTGTCGCTCTGTGCTGGTAGCTGCGTTCTATAGCTACAAAAGCCATCCTCAAGACTATCTGGGCAATCCCTTGAGTTGGTCGATGATCGTATCGCATTTGTTGTTAGTGCAGAATTGGATCCCATCTCAGCTGACGACACTTGACAGACCCTTCTGGACGATCGCGGTCGAGTGCCAGATTTATGTACTCTTTCCGTTGTTAGTGTTGTTGTGGCGCTACGGAGGGAGATGGCTGACACTCGCAGTGGGTTTTGTCGTGGCTCACGGAGTTTTTTACGCGACCCACTACGGTGGCAACGCAAACTTTCTCTTCCTCTTTGTAGTCGGAATGTTGGGTGCGGAGCTCGCTTTCTCTCATCAACTCAGGAGATGGCTTGGACCCGCCACTCTGCTGACCGTGGTCGCTTATCTCGTGTTTATTCAGAGGCCCGGCAGCTCCTTTGTCATAGCAGATATCCTGGTGGCCCTCAGCGCTGCATTTCTCATGGCATATCTCACTCAACACCGCGATCACTGGGGAAACAAGGTTCTGGGAGCGAAGCCGCTGGCCTGGATCGGCACCTTTTCGTACAGCCTGTATCTCGTGCACTCATTCCCCGAGGTGATCGTAGAAAGATGGATTCTCGCCTCAAAGGGCGGCATCTTCGCTGATTCCAATAGAAATGCAGCGATCTTGATGATCTTTGTCGTGTCTCCAATCGCTATTGCGGCAAGTTACGGATTTCATCTCGTCTTCGAGCGCCCGTTCCTGACCCAGAAGCGTAAGGAGGCTGAACAGAGGCTGGCCGCTAGAGTATGAACCTTGAGCTGGCGACAGCCTTCCGCGCTCGATAGGTGCTCAACGCGTGTATCGGAAAGCGACGTGTTTGCTGTTTTAGCGTTAGGGGGAATATTCGCGATAGGGTGTATCGAACTTCGCGTTTCTCAGCGTATTCACAATGTCTGCGAGGCAAACGGCGCAAAGAAACTGTAAAATGAAAGTAATACCATGATCTCAGTATCCAACGTCACTATGCGCTATGGCTCGAAGCTCCTCTTCGAGGATGTTTCAGTCACCTTCACCACAGGCCGACGCTACGGCCTCACCGGCCCCAACGGCGCCGGCAAATCCACCTTCATGAAGTGTCTCACCGGCGAGATCGATCCTCAGAAGGGCACGGTCGTACGCCCAAAGAAGCTGGGCGTACTGAAACAGGATCAGTACGAATTCGACGCCTTCCGCGTGGTCGACACCGTCATCATGGGCAACAAGGGCCTCTGGGCTGCGCTTGAAGAGCGCGAGATCATCTACGCCAAGCCCGAGATGACCGACGAAGACGGCTCCCGACTCGGCGAGCTCGAAGGTATCGTCGGCGACGAAGACGGCTACGAAGCCGAGTCCAACGCCGCCGTCCTCCTGCAAGGTCTCGATATCCCCGACGAGCTCCACGAGCGCAAGATGTCCGAGCTGCAGGGCGGCCAGAAGGTTCGCGTTCTCCTCGCCCAGGCCCTCTTCGGAAACCCACAGGCGCTCCTCCTCGACGAGCCCACGAACTACCTTGATCTCGAGTCCATCCACTGGCTTCAGGACTTCCTCACCCGTTATAACGGCACCGTCATCACCATCTCGCACGACCGGCACTTCCTCAACAACGTCTGCACCCACATCGCCGACATCGACTACGAGACCATCATCACCTACAACGGTGGCTACGACGACATGGTCCTCCAGAAGACCAGCATCCGCACCCGCATCGAGAGCCAGAACGAACAGCGCGAAAAGAAGATCGCCCAGCTCAATGACTTCATCGCCCGCTTCTCTGCCGGCACCCGCTCCAGCCAGGTGAACTCCCGCAAAAAAGAAGTAGAGCGCCTCGCAACATCAGAGCTGGCCCGCTCCAACATCGCGCGCCCGTTCATCAGCTTCAAGATGGAGCGCCCCTCCGGGAAAAACGTCCTCGAGTTCGAGCAGGTCAACAAGTCCTACGAGCAGAAGGACGGCAGGACAGAGCATGTCATCAAGAACTTCACCGCCTCCGTCACACGCGGCGACAAGGTCATCCTGATGGGCCGCAATGGGCAAGGCAAAACCACACTCCTCAAAGCCCTCCTAGCGAACGGCCCCGGTATTGAAGAGTCCGACGTCTCCATCGACTCCGGCACCGTCAAGTGGGGACACGAGGTCTCCATCGGCTACTTCGCACAGGATCACAAAGGCTCGATCCAACTCGGCATGACCGCCTCCGACTGGCTTCACCAGTTCGACCCCCAGGCCACCAAGGAAGACATCCGCGGCATCCTCGGCCAGATGCTCTTCAAGGGCGAAGAGGGACTCAAGAAGACCGACGCACTCTCCGGAGGAGAAGCCGCACGTCTGCTCTTCTGCAAAATCATGCTGCAGAAGCCGAACGTCCTCGTGCTCGACGAACCCACCAATCACCTTGATCTCGAAGCGATCAACGCGCTCAATCAGGCGATCCAGAAGTACGAAGGCACGGTCTTCCTCGTCACGCACGACCAGGATCTGATCGAAGAGGCCGGCACCCGCATCTGGCACTTCGAAGGCGGCCCCACCGACTTCCATATCACCGATCACAAGGGACCGTACGAGGAGTACCAGCAACAGCTCGCCATCGCTGCAAAATGACGTCCTGCCGGACGGGCCCGCTACGCGCGGGGCGGTCACTTCGTGACGCATGTAGCGGTCCCGGCAGGATGGACCTCGATGGTTCTCCCGTTGGTCGAAATCAATCTATTCCCCGACCAACGGGAGGACTACGCGAAGCTTTAAAAAGGCGTGCGAACGCCCGCTCCGCGCGCAGCGGGCCCGTCCGGCAGGACGTATTCTTTCCAAAAGTGGGATACTAGAGCCGTACAGGAGTCTCATGCCCACCGTAGAACCCATCAAAAACCGCGGCAAAAACGTCCTCGGCCAGCCCCTCGACATCTGCGGTTGCGAGCCCATGACCGGCTTCTACCGCACCGGCTGCTGCGAGACCGGCCCCGACGACCACGGCGTCCATACCATCTGCTGCGTCGTCGACGCGTCCTTCCTCGAAGCCTCCAAGGCCCTCGGCAACGATCTCAGCACCCCCATGCCGCAATTTGGCTTTGAAGGCCTCAAACCCGGCGACCGCTGGTGCGTCTGTGCCGCTCGCTGGCTCCAGGTCCAGCAAGCCGGAGCAGCCTGCCCCATCATCCTCGAAGCCACCCACGAGAACACCCTCAAAATCGTCCCCTTCGAGCTCTTAATCCAGTACGCGGTCATCCCCAGCCAACTCCACTAGCCACTTTTCTTCTCACACAAAAACACCACGGGATATCTCAGCCTCCTCGTAAAGAGGCGGCCGGCGAGGGCGTTTTGTCGCCTGATGCCAATTCCGACGCTCAAAAGGTCACTTGACAGTCCCCACCCCAAAGCCTGAGTGTTTAAGTACTACAACAAAGTCATTTTAGGTTGCACGCGAACGTCTCCGGAAGACACGAAACCCGGATTCCAATAGCCGCTAACCCTTCACACACCGTTCCTTTTTTAATCGGTGTTTCAGGAGCCAGTACATATGAAACGTCCCTCCGTCTCTAACGGTTTGCTCGCGTGTGTCGCAGCAGCCCTCCTCGCGTCCCTTAGCTATCCCGTCGCCGCCCAGACCGCCGCAGTTGGCAACATCGCCGGCACGGTCACCGACACCTCAGGAGCTGCCATCCCCGGCGCCGCCGTCGTCGTCACCAACGTCGACACTGGTGTCTCCCGCTCCATCACCACCGGCTCCGATGGCTCCTACAGCGCCACCTTCCTCCAGCCCGGCCACTACGAAGTCGTCCTCGGCGGCGGTGGCTTCGGCAAGATCGACCGCAAGAATCTAACCGTCACCGTCGGCCAGGTCCTCACCGTCGACGCCGCTCTGCCCACCGCCTCCGTCTCCACAGAGGTTCAGGTCTCGACCGAGTCCCCAATTATCGACACCGACAAAAACCAGATCTCGCAGACCATCGACCAGCACCTCATCTCCAACTTGCCCGTCAACGGCCGCCGTTGGGATAACTTCGTGCTCGCCACCCCCAACGTTGCCCCCGACGGCAACACCGGCCTCATCAGCTATCGCGGCGTCTCCGGCCTCTACAACACCAACCTGGTCGACGGCGCCAACAACCAGCAGGCCTTCTTCTCCGAGGCACGCGGCCGCTCCATAGGTGCCCCCTACGTCTATCCGCTCGAGTCCATTCAGGAGTTCCAATCCAGCGTCAGCGGCTACTCGGCTGAGCTCGGCCAGGCTGCGGGCGGCATCGTCAACGCGATCACGAAATCAGGAACCAACCAGTTTCACGGCGACGTCTTCGAGTACTACCGCACTCCCGGCTGGAACGCCCTTGACCCCCTCAACAAGTACAACGGGAACCTCACCCACAATCCGTTCCTCCTCAATCAGCCCGTAAAGACACAGAACCAGTTCGGAGTCTCGATCGGCGGACCCATCCTCAAGGACAAGCTCTTCTTCCACTTCACCTACGATGGCTACCGCAAGGTCAATCCCATCACCTATCTCTCCACCTACAACTCCGCGACCACCAGCGTAGCCAACCTTACTCATCTCTGCGACGGCGGCACCACCTACGTTTCGGACGCGGGAAACATCTACCCCACCACCATCACCGGCGTCAGCGCGGCCCAGTGTTCGCAGGCGGTAGGCTTCATCCAGACCAAGCTCCTCGGCTCCTTCGCGCGCAATACCAAGCAGGACATCTACTTCCCGCGTCTCGACTACCAGCTCAGCTCGAAGACCCACCTCTCGGCCAGTTTCCTCTTCGAAAACTTCAAGCAGCCCAACGGCTACAACACCTCCACCACCGTCAACAACGGCTCGGTCACGCAGAACGGCGGAGTCAACTTCCACCAGCGCTACGTCGTGGCTAACGCCGAGACCCAACTCACCTCCAACTCGGCCAACGTGGTCCACTTCCAGTGGTCGCGCGACCTTGAGACCGCCAGCACCAACTCCGGCGGCCCGGCTCTCAGCATCGGTAGCTCCACGGTTGGCGTCGCGGCCTATGGCGAGACCTCCGCCCTTCCCCGCGGAGCATTCCCTGACGAGCACCGCATTCAGATCACCGACATCTACTCCACCATCTTCGGCAAGCACTCCGTCAAGCTCGGCGTAGACGTCAATCTCATCCACGAGCAGATCGCCAACCTCTTCGGCGGCGACGGCAGCTTCTCCTACTCCACCGGCACCGTCGAAGCCGAATTCGCCAACTGGATCCAGGACGTCTATCAGGTCAACGGTGGCCGTCACTATAGCTCCTTCTCCCAAACCACCGACCCCATCACTGGCATCGGCGCAGATGACTTCTGGAACAAGAACCTCGATATCTTCGCCGAAGACGACTGGAAGGTCACGCCAAAGCTCCTTCTTTCGCTCGGTGCGCGCTACGACGTCCAACTCGTCCCCCAGCCCGACCGTCCCAACACGACCAGCACTCCGGCCTTCAACGCCACCTCGGTCATCAACACTGACTACCACATGGTCGCGCCCCGCATCGGCTTCGCCTGGAGCCCGCACGAGGGAACCGTCGTCCGCGGCGGATACGGGCTCTTCTTCGGCCTGACCTCCAACTCCACCTGGTACACCCTGCGCCGCGAAAACGGCGTCTACCAGCAGCAGTTCAGCACTCGCACCTACAGCCCCAGCGGTACATACAGCGCAATCACCGGCGCTCCCGCCGGCGGCCCCAACCGTAAATTCAACGGAAACTCCGGCGCAGTTTACGATAGCTTCGCACCGCAGGGCGGCATACCAGCCTTCACGCCTCCCGGACCAGCTCCCATCAACCAGGTCACCGGAGCCCCAACGCCCGCCTTCAACCCAGGCCTCCCAGCGTCCACCCTAAACATCCGTGGCGCCGCACCCAACTTCCTCAACCCCTTCACCCACTCCTATGACCTGGCAGTCGAGCAACAGCTTCCGCTCCACTCCACCCTCTCCATCGGCTACGTCGGAACCCGCGGCATGCGTCTTCCCATCTTCGTCGACACCAACGTGGACCCCGTCAACGGCGTCATCTCGAACCGCCCCTACTACTCATCCAGTGCATCCGGCGTCACCCCTATCATCGTTCCCATCTACACCAAGCGTCTCTCCACTGCCACCGGCTCCATCCTCACCGGCCAATCGGACGTCAACAGCTGGTATCACTCCATGGCGGTCTCCGTTCGCAAGCCCCTCAGCTACGGCGTCGAGGTCCTCGCCAACTACACCTGGGCCAAGACCATGGACGGAGGACAGTCCGGCGCACCTAACGGTACCTTCAACGGCACCGACGCTCCTCTGATCCCCTTCGCCGAAGGTCACCGTCAGGGTCGCGGCGCAGAATATGCCCGCTCCGACATCGATCAACGCGGCCGCTTCGTCGGCTCCATCGTCGCTACGTCGAAGCTCCCTATCGCTATCCGCTACGCCGCCTACGCCGCCAACGGCTGGCAGCTCTCCGGAAGCTACACCGCACAGACTGGATTCCCCGTCACCGGCTTCATCAACGGGACCATCTCCTCCGCGCTTGGTGGGGGCGACGGCGGTGTTACCGGCGCAGTCCTCACCTCCGGCACCGGAACCCGCGTCCCCGACCAGATCGCTCGCCGCAACGCCTTCACCGGTCCCGGCGTCCACAACTTCGACTCGCGTATCTCTCGCAGCTTCCCGGTGCACGAAGGCATGGCAATCGAAGTCGCAGCCGAGGCCTTCAACCTCCTCAACCACCGCAACATCCTCTCGGTCAATAACTCGCTCGTCAACTACACCGCAGCCTCCACCTCGACCTCGCCGACCAGCTGCAACTTCCCCGGATCGTCAGGCTGCTTCGCTCCCAACCCATCCTTCGGAACCCCAACCAGCACCTCCAACATCCTCTACGGACCCCGCCAGATCCAGCTGCTAGGCAAGTTCGTCTTCTAACCAACTCAAACGTAACCAGCAACAGGCAAAAGGCGGCGGCCCCGGTGTAATCGGAGCCGCCGCCTTCCCCTTTTAACTAGCGAAAAATCGCTTGAAACAACTAGTGAACAGTCCGATTGCCCGGCGAGACTTCCTGAATCATCCAGAAGAGAAAAGCGGTGGACAATCCAAAGAGCAACCATCCATTGAGCGCCTCAATCGGTCCCAGCAGTCGCCAGCGATCTTCCAGAAACAGATTCTGATGTCCGTATGTTGTCATCGCGCCGAACGAATAGAGCATCGCAGCCTTCGGATCTGGGAGAGCACCAATGACGTAGTAGGCGACAGCCCAGATGCTGGTCTCTATCCCGTGCATAAGAGTTAAGACGAGAGTTGTAGCACCCATCACCACGGCAAATGCGGGCGTTCGGTGGCGGCGCTTCATAATATTCTGTGAAATCCGCAGCGACCTTTGGCTTATGAGCCCGAGGCCCAGCACATGAATAATCACTGTTATTACGATCAAAGGACAGCCCCATAACCAGTCTGCGCGCCAGGGCGCAGGAGATTCCATGAGAAAGCCGGAAGCTACGTGCGCCATGCTCATTCGGACCCTTCCTAAGTGGCTATCGGGGCAAGTTACCGCAGATGCCGTTGCTCTCTTCTTTGCCACGCACGCTTCTTCGAGCGAAATGGAATCGGCGCAACTGCATGCATTCCGTTCGCGACGAAGTAAGAAACAAAATAGTTAGAAAAGTTCGCCTGGGATATTGGTAAAACTCTCAGTCCCTGACGTTTCTGGTAGAGGGAGACTGGAGACACAAATCTCCTTCGTCCCGCAAAGTCAGCTTTGGAGGAACTGGCCATCTATATCGATGTGGGGGTGGTGCGCCCGAGAAGATTCGAACTTCTGACCTACAGCTTCGGAGGCTGCCGCTCTATCCAGCTGAGCTACGGGCGCATACCTCTAGCCTAGCACGATCGCCCCTGGTTGACAGCCCGAGCCCACCCAGTGGAGCATCAACTCCAGCACCGAAAAGCCTTCCTAACCGCAGCCCAGCGCATCACGAAAGAGAGACCAAGAATGCACCTCCGCTCCCTCGCCCTAGCCGCCTGTTGCACTCTCCTCACCACCGCAACCACGCTCCAGATCAACGCGCAGAGCGGAGGCGTAAAGATGGACAGCGCTCAACCGTCGGCAAAGCCCCTCGCCAGCCCCGCCGCCACCGCCGAGGTCAGCCTCAACGGCAAGCAGGTCACCATCAAATACAATTCGCCCCGCCTCAAAGGCCGCACCATCGGCACCACCATCGTCCCCTACGGCCAGGTCTGGCGCACCGGAGCCAACCCCGCCACCACCCTCATCACCGCCACCAACCTGAAGATTGGCACACTCGATGTCCCCGCCGGCACCTACACCGTCTACACCCTGCCCAACGCCAGCCAGTGGCTGCTCATCGTCAACAAGCAGACCGGCCAATGGGGCACCGAGTACTCCGAAGCGCAGGACCTCGGCCGCACGCCCATGACCAGCCAGACCCTCCCCGCCTCGCAGGAAAACATGTCCATCTCCTTCGAACACACCAACGGCGCCACCACCGAGCTCCACGTCAAATGGGCCACCACCGACGAATATGTAACCGTCAAAGCTCAGTAAGCGAACTCAGCGATTCAAGACCGACGGAATAAGTCGAAGCGGCGAGTAGAGATCCCTACTTCGCCGCCTCCTTCTCCAGTTCGAGCCGATCCAGCCTCAACCGTTCCATCACCGAGGCCACCAGCTCCTTCGCTCCGTTCAGATTCATCAACACTGCCTGCAGATCCAGCGCCGGAATCGCAGGATTTCGCGTACTCGCGCAATAAACCCCATGCTGCCCAATCAGGATCAGCGCATCGGTCAGCACATCCAGCGTCACCGCCAGCCGCCCACGCGCCTCTCCCATCATGAACTCGTACTTCTCAAGCTCGTCCTGCCGATCGTAGAAGACGGACACGCTACCACTCCTTCGCGGCCGTATCGACCAGCACAGGCTCCGCAGCCACAGGGGCCTTCCAGCGCAGAATCGGCTTCCTCGCCGCCGTCGTCTCATCCAGTCGCTGCAGCCGCGTCGTATGCGGCGCCGTCTGCACCAGCTCAGGATTCTCCTCCGCCTCACGCGCAATCTGTTTCAGTGCATCGATCAGCAGATCAAGCTCCTCGCGACTCTCGCTTTCGGTCGGCTCAATCATCATCGCGCCGTTGACCACCAACGGGAACGAAACCGTATACGCATGGAAGCCATAGTCGATCAGGCGCTTGCCCATATCGCCTGTCTTCACGCCGTTCTTCGCCTGAATCTTGTCCGAGAACACAACCTCATGCAGCGACCGCGTCTTGTACGGCAACTCGAACGTGCCCTCAAGCTTCGCCCGAATGTAGTTCGCATTCAGCACCGCATCTTCGGTCGTCTGCCGCAGCCCATCCGGCCCATTCGCCAGAATGTACGCCAACGCTCGCACAAACATTCCAAAGTTGCCATAGAACATCCGCACACGGCCAACACTCTGTGGCCGGTTGTACTCCAGCCCAAGCGTTCCATCAGCCTTCGTCACCACAATCGGCGTAGGCAGAAACGGCTCCAGAATTTTCTTGCAAGCTACCGGCCCCGACCCCGGACCACCGCCTCCATGAGGAGTAGAAAACGTCTTATGCAGATTCAAATGCATCACATCGACGCCGAAATCTCCTGGCCTCGTCTTGCCCACCAGCGCATTCATATTCGCGCCGTCCATGTACAGCAGCGCGCCCTTCGCATGAAGAATGTCCGCAATCTTATGAATGTCGCTCTCGAACACACCAATCGTCGAAGGATTCGTCAGCATCAGCGCAGCCGTGTCTTCATCGACCATCCGCTCTAACTCAGCCACATCCACCATCCCCTGCGCATTCGACTTCAGGTTTGCAACCTCATACCCGCAGACCGCAGCCGTAGCCGGATTCGTCCCATGCGCCGAGTCGGGAATCAAAATCTTCTTCCGCGGATTGCCCTTCGACTCGTGATAAGCCCGCACGAGCAGAATCCCCGTAAACTCGCCATGCGCCCCCGCCGCCGGCTGCAGCGTAATCGCATCCATGCCCGTAATCTCAATCAACGCCTCGGACAGCGTCTGCATAATCCCCAGACAGCCTTGCGACAGCGACTCCGGCTGATAGGGATGCGCCTCTGCAATCCCCTCCAGCCGAGCGACGGCCTCATTCACGCGAGGGTTGTACTTCATCGTGCAGCTCCCCAGCGGATACATGCCAAGATCAATCGCGTAGTTCCACGTCGAAAGCCGTGTGAAGTGCCGGATGATCTCGATCTCGCTCAGCTCCGGCATCACGCCCAAGTCGGTACGCACTGCGTCGCCCAGCAGCGCAATCGAATCCACCGCAGGCACATCCAGCTCCGCCAGCCTATAAGCCTTCTTCCCAGGCGAAGACTTCTCAAACATCAAATCTTCGTTCTGATTCGTGTGCGTCGTAGCCTTCTTCGGCGTCCCTACGAACTTTTCAGACATAATCGCTCAGCTTTCTATGTGTGCGTCTGTTGCTTCAGCTCTGGTTTCTTTCGAATCTCAGTCCAGTACTCTTCGCGAACGTCCTCATCAATTTCAGTCGCAATATTCGTAGCGTACAGTGAATCTCCGCCCCTCTTCTTCGGTCCCGAGATCCAATAGGGTTCGGAGGTTGCAACATCGAAGTAGTTCGCCTTGAAACCATTTCCTTTCAAGCTTCGAAAGGCTTTACCTGCGTAATAGACTGTGTCGCCCGTTTTTGAGAAAGTGACACGTCCGATTCTTCCCGGCCCGGTCAATCCATCGCCTTTGTACTCGATGTACATGATCTTGGGCTTGATCGAATGAGCCATCGCCTAGAACTCCTGCGCATCCGCTGCGCCTCCGGTCTCCGAGTAGCTCCCCGACTCCGGTCCATCCAAATCTTCTTCCCGCAAAGAAAGCCCAAATACCGTGCCATTCTCAAACTCAATCGTCAGCGCATTGCCCTCTTCAAGCGATGCCTCCACGACCTTGTCATTAATCTGCGCGCACAGGGCATTCCGATACTCCGGCTCTCCATAAGCCACCGAAAACTCCGGAAACAACACATGCGGCCACGCATAAAACGTCAGGAGAGGAGCGTCAAAACGAAGCTGCAAAAAATCCTCAACAAACTCAACCGCCTTCAGCTCCTCGCCCACAATCGCCGACACATCCATCGCTAAGCCTTCTTGCCTGCAAGCGCCGTCGCAACCGCATCCATCTGCTTCCGCGTCGTCAACTCCGTCGCACACCACAAACTCGCATTCGGCCCGAGCTCCGGATACCACTTCGCCAGCGGCAATCCACCGATGATCTTCTCCCCAAGCAGAGCTGCGTTCGTCTCTTCCGCGCCCTTCGGCAACTCCAGCACAAACTCGTGAAACCGCGGCGCACCGTCAAACAAAACCTTCGCGCCAGCAGAGGCACCAAGCACGCTCTGCAGATAAGCCGCCTTCGCAAGATTCTGCTCCGCCAGCTCCTTCATCCCCTGCTTCCCATACACGCTCAGGAAGATCGTCGTCATCATCGCAACCAGCGCCTGATTGGTGCAGATGTTCGAAGTCGCCTTCTCCCGCCGAATATGCTGCTCGCGCGTCGACAGCGTCAGCACAAAACCGCGCTTGCCGTCTATATCCTTCGTCTCGCCGATCAGTCGTCCCGGCATCTGCCGCAGAAACTTCTCCTTGCAAGCAATCACGCCGCAGTAAGGCCCGCCGTATCCAACCGCCACGCCATACGACTGCGCCTCCAGCGAAACAATATCCGCCTCAGCCGGCGGCCTTACAATTCCCAGCGACACCGCCTCCGCAATCGAAACAATCAGCAGAGCGCCCTTCGCATGAGCAACCTCTGCAATCGCCGCAACATCTTCAATCGTCCCGAAGAAGTTCGGCGACTGAATCAACACGCAAGCCGTATCCTTCGTAATCGCTGCATCGAGCGCCGCAAGATCCGCGCGCCCATTCGCCGAGTATCCAACCTCAACGGTCGGAATCTCCTGGTGCTGCGCATACGTAGCAATCACCTCGCGGTACTCCGGATGCACCGTCCGCGCAATCACCGCGCCATCGCGGCCGGTCACGCGCACCGCCATCATGATCGCCTCAGCCGCGCCGGTCGAGCCGTCATACATCGACGCGTTCGCAATCTCCATCCCCGTCAGCTCGCAGATCATCGTCTGGAACTCGAACATCGCCTGCAGCGTTCCCTGCGAGATCTCCGGCTGATACGGCGTGTAGCTCGTCAGAAATTCACCACGCTGCACCAACGAGTCGATAATCACCGGCCGATAGTGCCGATAAACTCCCGCGCCCAGAAAGCTCGAATAACCAACCGCATTATTCTCCGCAAACTCGCGAAAGCGATCCAGAATCTCAGACTCCCCATGCTGCCGTGGAATCTTCAGATCGCGCTTTAGTTGAAACTCCGCTGGAATCGTAGAAAACAGATCGTCGATCGACGCGACGCCAATCTCGGCAAGCATCTCCTCGCGATCCACGGGGGACTTCGGCAAATAGCGCATCTTTTAGTGTCCGGTCTCTTCGCTGGTAAATTTCTCGTAGTCCGCCGCGGTCAAAAGTCCATCGACCTGCTTCGCATCCGCAAGCTCAACCTTCAACAGCCAGGTCGTATTCGCATCCGTGTTGATCTTCTCCGGAGCGTCTTTCAACTCTTCGTTGATCGCCGTCACCTTGCCCGACACCGGCGCAAAAAGATCCGACACAGCCTTCACCGACTCCACCGACCCGAAGCTCTTTGCAGCCTCAACCGTATCGCCCACCTTCGGCAGATCGACAAACACAATGTCGCCGAGCGAGTTCTGCGCGTAGTCCGTGATGCCGACGGTTCCAATGTTGCCGTCGACCTTGATCCACTCGTGTTCCTTCGTATAGCGGTAATCCGCAGGATAAGCCATTCGTCGTTCTCCAGAAAAAGTGTGTGTAACTCAATTGTAGATGCTGCGGCTATGCGGATTTCTTCGCCCGTTTATAGAAGGGAAGCGGAACAACCTTCGCCTTCACCATCTGGCCGCGAATCTCCACGGCAACCTCGGTATCAAGCGCGGTGTATTCCACAGGCACATAGGCGATGGCAATATTCTTTTTCAAAAACGGCGACGGCGAACCGCTGGTAATCTCGCCAAGCCGCATTCCTTCAACCGAAAACACGGTATATCCATCCCGCCCAATCCCGCGCTCGATCATCTCCAGCCCAACGAGCTTGCGGCCCGGCCCACCCGCCGCCTCTATCGCCAGCAACGCGGCGCGCCCAACAAACTCCGGCTTGTCGAGCTTCGCATACCGCCCCAGCCCCGCCTCAAACACATTGATCGTGTCCGAGATCTCATGCCCATACAGCGCCATTCCAGCCTCGAGCCGCAGCGTATTCCGCGCCCCCAGCCCACATGCCAGAATCCCGAACTCAGCGCCCGCCTCCAGCACCTCGCCCCACACCCGCGCGCTCGTCGGCTCATCCGATGGAATATAAATCTCAAATCCATCCTCGCCGGTATATCCCGTGCGAGCGATCATCACGTTGTGCAGCCCGCACACCTGCCCCCACGTGAACCAATAGTTCTTGATCGTGCTCAAATCCGTCGAGGTCAGCTTCTGCAGCGTCTGCGCGGCTCTCGGCCCCTGGATCGCAAGCTGCGTGTAATAGTCGCTGAAGTCGTTCACATGCACGCCCGGCATATGCCCTATCGTCTGCCGCACCCACTGCACATCCTTCTCCCGCGTCCCTGCATTAATCACAATCAAGTAATCATTCTCCGAAAGCTTGTGCACGATCACGTCATCAACAAAAGTCCCATTCGGGTACAGCATCGCCGAGTAGTGCGCCTGCCCAACCGCCAGCCTCGAAGCGTCGTTCATGCAAAGATGCTGCACCGCTGCCAGCGATCCCGGCCCACGCAGTTGAATATCCCCCATGTGCGACACATCGAACACGCCCACCGCCGTCCGCACCGCCATGTGTTCCGCAATCAATCCGCAGCAATCCACCGGCATATCCCATCCGCCGAAGTCGACCATCTTGGACTTAGCTGCCCGGTGCACCGCGTTCAGTGCTGTCTTGCGAAGTGGTGTCATTGTCTCTGCCATGGGCTACTTCCTTCTATCTCTCTCGTGAATGCTGACCACTAAAACGATAGCATCCGGCACCCGCATTCAACCACCCGTCCAGATTCGCGCTTTCACCCAATCAATGCATCCCGTTCCCCAAAAACTTCGTCAACTTCCCCTGAATCAAGCACAAGGCTCGCGCCGCTTCATCGAAGCATCGCTGGAGATGCAGACGCAAAGAGTGGTGGGATGTCTCACACTCTTTCGAAGCCTCCGTGCGCAGCAGCACGCTCCGGACTACTCTCTCGCAGACTGCGCCCGCACTGTCTCCACCCGCTGTTTCAAAGCCTCAAAACCAGTGTCCGTCACCTTACCCGAGGTCTGCCACCGCACGCCGCCCTGTCCATCAACAACGAGAACGTAGGCATCCTCTGCACTGGAGTATCGCGCAATCGTTCGCCACTCTGCCTCATGGGAAAAAACCGGCAAAAAATGCGGCTGTTCTGCTTCCGGCACGCCGGACTTGATCGACTTCACGACCATACCGCGAATTAGCTGCGGCACGGACTCTAGCACCGGCATCTGGAAGTACATTACGTCGTGCGAGTCGCGATAGCTCTGGGCTAGCCGCTGTCCCCAACCTTTGCAGACATCGCCTGAGCTCTTCGAAAAGCCGAGCACCAGCACGCCGACCCCACCTTTCAATTGCTGCGGCAGAGACACCGGTCGCCCGGCAAATGTAGTCCCTTGGAAACTCGGAATCCTCACCGTTGCAACCTGACCCGCAGGCGACGGCACGAACCATCCGGCTAGCAGAATCCCCAGTGTCAGCCTCCACACCGCTCCTCCAAACGTAGTCCGCATCAGCCCAGCACCTTCACCGTCCAGAACAGAAAAACCAGGGCATAGCCATTGATCAAGGCGGTCCGTAACCAATGGGTCCTCAAAATCTTTGCCAGGTATGGACTCTCCGGTCCGCGTTCATCCCTTGCCAGCCGGCCCTGCCACCGTCCCCAAAACGCAGCCGTCAGAAGGATCGAAAGCGACTGAAACACCAGCGCCGCCCACCCACACCACCCCGGCGAACCGACCGGGTGGTACCAGAGCAGCGCGATGTTGCCCAGAAGGGCCAATCCCACCGGGGCAAATATCCAGTACGGAATCTTACGAAAGTGGACCATTTGCACATCGTGGAACTGTGCACGCCCGATCAGCTTCCACGTCCGGAAGATGTCGATCTCATGGGCCCAGATCGTTCCAACGTTGTAGAACGCAAGGGCAAGATTCAAGAGAAGGAATACGCTCGCGCTCATAATCCAATCCTCCATCCGATTGTAAAAACGAAGGCGGCGCCATTCACCCGCCAGGCTTCTTGCCGCGCTTCATACCACAACACTCTCCCTATACTCCCCAAACACCCGCCGCAGTGCATCCGCCAGCTCGCCCACGGTCGCCATCGCCTCTACCGCTTCCACAATCCTCGGCATCAGGTTCTCCCCGCTCCGGGCCGCATCTTCCACGCGTCCCAGAGCCGCAGCATGAACCCCCGCATCCCGTCGCGCCCTTAGCGCACGAACACGCTCCACCTGCCGCCCCTCCAACGCTTCATCAATCCGCTGAATCGGCACCGCAACCTCCTGCTCGCTCCCAAACTGATTGACCCCAACCACAATCGCCTCCTTGGCATCCACCGCTTGCTGATACCCATAAGCCGCATTTTGTATCTCACGTTGCACATATCCACGCTCAATCGCCCGCAGCATCCCGTACTTACCTCCCAAATCAAAACGAGCGATCGTAGCCAGATACTCCTCAGCACGCCGTTCAATCTCATTCGTCAGCGACTCCACATAGAACGATCCCGCCAGCGGATCAACCGTCTGTGCAACCCCACTCTCATGCGCCAGAATCTGCTGCGTCCGCAGAGCAATCCTCGCTGCATTCTCCGTCGGCAAAGACAGCGCTTCATCGAACCCATTCGTATGCAGACTCTGCGTCCCACCCAGCACCGCCGCCAGCGCCTGCAGCGTCGTTCTCACCACATTGTTCTCCGGCTGCTGCGCCGTCAGCGTAGACCCCGCCGTCTGCGTATGAAACCGCAGCATCCAGCTCCGCTCCTTCTTCGCGTCAAAGTGCTCCCGCATAATCTGCGCCCACATCCTGCGCGCTGCACGAAACTTCGCCACCTCTTCCAGCAGATTGTTATGCGAGTTGAAGAAGAAACTCAATCGCGGAGCAAACGAATCCACATCCAGCCCCGCATCAATCGCCGCCTGCACATACGTCATCCCATCGGCCAGCGTAAACGCCACCTCCTGCACCGCCGTACACCCAGCCTCTCGCATGTGATACCCCGAGATCGAGATCGTATTCCACTCCGGCACCTCGTCGGCCGCCCACGCGAAGATATCCGTCACCAGCCGCATCGCATGCGTCACGGGATAGATATACGTCCCGCGCGCAATGTACTCCTTCAAAATGTCGTTCTGAATCGTCCCACTCAGCTCTTTGATCTTCGCCCCCGTCCGTTTCGCCACGGCGACATACAGCGCCAGCAGAATCGATGCCGTCGCATTGATCGTCATCGACGTCGAGATCGTATCCAATGCGATTCCATCGAACAACCGCTGCATATCCTCGAGCGAATCAATCGCCACCCCGACCTTCCCCACCTCACCCAGCGCCAGCGGCGAGTCCGAGTCATACCCAATCTGCGTCGGCAGATCGAAAGCCACACTCAAGCCCCCTCTGCTCTTTGCTCCAGCCCCATGCGCCAGCAGAAATTTGTACCTCTTATTCGACTCCTCCGCATCGCCCATCCCCGCATACTGCCGCATCGTCCATAGCCGCCCGCGATACATCGTCGGCTGAATCCCCCGCGTAAACGGATACTCCCCCGGCTCGCCCACCATCGCCGCAGCATTGAAGCCTTCAAGATCCTCAGCCCGATAGACCAGCTCCACCGGAATCCCGGAGCTCGTCTCCGGCTGCTTCAAGTCCGCCTGCTTCAAATTGTTTTTCCCGTCGTCAGACATGCCGAACAAGTGTACCCGTCCGCACACCTCCCCAGCGACGGCGAACGTTAGCTCCGCTTGCCCCTGCGACTCGCCTTCACAAAACTGCTGAAGCAAAAATATCCAAACACCACTGCCATCGCCACCGCCAGCAGCAAATGCATATGCGCGTCATGATTTCCCGCTGCCTCGTGCCACTCCCCACGCATCTTCCACGCATTGCTCACCGCAAACACCGCGAAGATCCCGAAGAAAACCCCGGTAAACTCCAGCCAAAGCTGATTCGAAGCCTTCACAAACGGGCCCCAGATGGCCTCGCCAAATCGCTTCCCGCCGCGCTTCAAACCCTGTCCCGTCTGCACCACCTGTGCCGTCGTCCGTGCCGCCTTCTCCCCCAGCCGAGCGCCCGACGACTCCGCCTTGCTCCGATCCTCGCTCCCCCCAGCAACCTTAGCGCCCGTCGTCTTTCCGGCAGAGGGGTTCGGCGCCGTCGCCGCGTCCACCGCCGTCACCAGCGTCTTAGCCGCCAGCCGAGCCCCAATCCCAAGCGCACGACCGAACCGAACCGAATCCATATCCAGAGTGTAGCCGTTCCCCCTTGCATCGACGAAATCATTCCCACCCCGACCGCGCCGCTTTCATCAACTTTTACCTTCGCCCGGCGCATCGTTTCCCCGAAGATCGGAATCAGACACAAATAGGGGGCAACACGATGAAGAATACTCTTTGGATGATTGGCGGATTCTGTGCCGCAGCTGCTGGTTTTCTGGTCCTCGGATGCCGCCGCACCCCAACCGTAGAGCTTCTCTCCCACAGATTAGAAGACACTTGGGCCGACCATCACACTGTTGTTGAAACCACTTAGCTTCCTATACCACCTCCGTGCAAGAAATGCCGTTGCAGCGGAAACCGCCATGGGCGTATTCTTTAATCAGTGGTAGCGATTCAGACATACCCGCAATGCCGTTCCCGCCGGTCACCTTCGCTGGGAATACCCGATGCGTGGAGTAGTTCGAACGATAGGGCAGCCTGGAGGTGGCATTGAATCAGAAGGTCAAAAACCTGATACAGAAACTTGGCGAAGCAATCCACGAGTCCGTCTCGGAGTCGGAGGATATAGCAGGCGTCGTCAAAAACATCCGCGAACAGGGTTTTGATGTCCTCCTCATGCTTGAGGCCACCATCGGTCTCAACGAGGTTGAGGCAGAAGCCGATGAGGCCACCGATGCTGCCGACGAAGGCATCGAGGGGCCATTCACCTCAAACGACGTAACCTTTCTGAAGTCCTTGCGCATTAGTCTCACCGAAGACGAACCAACAGACACCACCGACTCGACTGACATCACCGAAGCCTGAGCACTGAAGTCTGACCACTGAAGTCCACGCAGTCCCTCATGCGACGAGGTCCAGGCTCGCATAAGTCGGGCTTCCTCGCCTCTGCTGCGCCCCCCACATTCCAAAGTCAATCTCTCCATGGTAGACTCGCGTTTCCCTGTAACACGTGGGTCGCTTTGTGCATCTGACTGACGTGCTACGATGCTCAGCCGCCTAACGCAGAAGTCGGAGTCCGGAAGATTATGAGAGATACCCTTGGTGTTCTACTCGCTGGTGGTGCTGGCGAACGGCTCTTCCCCCTCACCCGCGATCGCGCAAAGCCCGCCGTCCCCTTCGCCGGCCAGTACCGCATCATCGACATCACCCTCTCCAATTGCATCAACTCCGACCTCCGCCACGTCTACATCCTCACCCAGTACAAGGCCCTCTCCCTAAACCGGCATATCCGCGAGGGCTGGGGCACTGTCGTAGCTAACGAACTCGGCGAGTTCATCGAGATCCTGCCCCCCATGCAGCGCGTCTCCAAGTCCTGGTACCAGGGCACCGCCGACGCCGTCTACCAGAACATCTACTCCATCGGCTCCGAAGAGCCCAAATACGTCCTCATCCTCTCCGGCGACCACATCTACAAGATGAACTACGCCCTCATGATGCAGCAACACGCCGACTCAGGAGCCGACGTCACCATCGCGACCCTGCCCATCAAGCCGGAAGAGGTCTCTTCCTTCGGCGTCGTCGAAGTCGCCCGCAACGGCGAGGTCACCGGCTTCGAGGAGAAGCCAAAGGAGACCAAGCTCCGCTCGCCCTTCAACCCCGACATGGTCGACGCCTCCATGGGCATCTATATCTTCAACACCGACGTGCTTATCCCCGAGCTCATCAAGGACGCCGAAGACCCAGACTCCAAGCATGACTTCGGCCACAACATCCTGCCCAACATCCTCGGCCGCGTCAAAATGCGCGCCTACAACTTCGTCGACGAGAACAAGCAGAAGGCTCTCTACTGGCGCGACGTCGGTACCCTCGAGGCCTACTACGAGGCCAACATGGACGTCGCCGGCGTCACCCCTACCTTCAACCTCTACGACAAATCCTGGCCCATGCGCACCCGGCCCTATCAGTACCCGCCCGCCAAGTTCGTCTTCGGCGAACCCGGCCGCACCGGCATGGCCATCAACTCCATCGTTGCCGCAGGCACCATCGTCTCCGGAGCAGTCGTGCGCAACTCAGTCGTCTCGCAGGACGTCCGCGTCAACTCCTACGCCGACGTCGACTCCAGCATCGTCTTCTCTCACGTCAACATCGGCCGCCACTGCCGCATCCGCCACGCCATCATCGACCGCGACGTCCACATCCCCGACGGCACCGTCATCGGCTACGACCCCAATGAAGACAAGAAGAACTACTTCGTCTCCCAGAGCGGCCTCACCGTCGTCACGCGCGACTACTCTGTCTACGAAAACCCCGTCTCCCCCGAGTTCCTCAACCGCGACACGCCCGGCAAACCCGTAAATGTAGGCCAGGAATAAAGAGGGCCATCTCTCCCGACCAACGGGAGGGACCAGGCATTCCATCCACCGCGACAAGGTATACAAGTCACGAAGTGACCGCGCCACGCGCAGTGGGCCCGTCCGGCAGGACTGGTCTTTTAATTACGGCCAAAAAAAAGAGCCGCCAGTCAGGCGGCCCTACTCTCTCGTTCGAGCTTCGATATCCTCTACCGTTTCCCCATCCGATAAACCACACCACCAGAGATCGCAAAGAACTCCCGCGTCTCAGTCCCGAAGTGCTCCAGAATCAAATCCGGCGAAAGCCGAATCGCCCAGTTCTTCGAGCGGTTGATATCGATGCTTCCGCCGAGCGCCGCGATCGGCTTGGTCCGGTTCGTATAGAGTCCGGTAATCTGCGAAAACGTCGGCTGCCCCGGCTGCCCTGGCCTCAGGTCATCGTCAAAGGTCCCATGCGCCACGCCGCCATAAGCGTGATAGTTGATCGCGACATACTGATTCTTCGGTCCACGATACTGCGCACCCAGCAGACCCATATTCATGTAAACCAGCGGGCGGCTCAGGTTGTACGGCAGCCCCTGCGCCTGGCCAAAGACCGGCGTCGTTCCCGCCTCGCCCCGGTATTCTGCGCCGACTCCAACGTGGTTGGTGAACCAGTGATCCCCTGGCAGCCAGTAGGTCGCCAGAAACTCGCCTCCACCCATATTCATCCGCTGCGGCAGCGACTGACCGGCCTGGAAGTTCATGAAGTTTATTCCGACATAGAACTCATACTTATTGTCGTAGGTCACCGGCGCCGCCAGGGCGATCTTCGTATTTGAGATCGGTACCGTGTTCTGCGTCGCTTGCGGCGTGGCCGAGGACGAAGTAGCCTGCGCCCGGCTCCATGTCGCGCCCGTCATCAGTAAACCCGTTGCCAACACTCCAAAGAATGCGCGTTGTCCCGTTCTCCGCGCCCCGGTCAACTTCCATGCACCAATCGTCTTCAATCGCAACATCCGTCTCCGCGTCTCTTCCAGCATCTGCTACTGCATTTCCTTCAGTTACCAAGATATAACGTTCAGCCAACATCTGCTTTGTCCCTTGCCGCGTATCTATCGACAGCGCGCACCTGTGCGACAATAGTGGGTGGCAGTCGGCGCACGCGCCAGGCTGCAGGGAGAAACAGTATGGGCGAACTATTTACACCAACACATCTCATCGTCATCGCCGTAGTCGTCCTTGTCCTCTTCGGCGGCAAAAAACTGCCTGAGCTCGGCAAAGGCCTGGGCGAAGGCCTCCGCGGCTTCAAGGACGGGATGAAGGGTGTCACCGACGAGGTCAACAAGCCGACCGAGACCACTCACGGCGTCACCCCCAAACCCGAAGAGTCCGTCAAGTAATTCGACTTCCTCCCCGCGATCCAACCCCTCTTGATAGATGCCGATCACTGTGTCCTGCCGGACGGGCCCGCTGCGCGCGGGGCGGTCACTTCGTGACTTGTATACCGCTTCGCGTGGTGCTCCCGTTGGTCGCAAGCTGGATTCCGTGCCGACCAACGGGAGGCCCAATGCATCCTAACCACCAGGACCGGTAAACACGTCACGAAGTGACCGCCCCGCGCAGCGGGCCCGTCCGGCAGGACAAAACGAGGCTCACTCGCATGAAGATCAAATCCCCCTATCTCATCAAGCCGAACGCGCACGTCCGGCTCGCAAAAAAGTCAACCTCAGGTACCGGCAACTACAAATCCGAAGAAGCCGCCGCAGCCGTCCTGGTCAAGCACCGCACCCAGCTCGCAGACCTGCAGGATGTCTTCTACGCCAGCCAGAACAAGGCCCTGCTCATCGTCCTCCAGGGCATGGACACCGCCGGCAAAGACGGCACCATCAGCCACATCTTCTCTGGCATCAACCCCCAGGGCTGCGACGTCGCCTCCTTCAAAGTCCCCACCCCGCTCGAATCCCGCCACGATTTCCTCTGGCGAGCCCACGCCCAGGTCCCACCCCGCGGCATGATCAACATCTTCAATCGCTCTCACTACGAAGACGTCCTCTCCCCCCGCGTCCACAAGATCATCACTGACAAGGTTATGCGTCGCCGCCTCGACGACATCAACGAGTTTGAGAGCATGCTCTTCGATAACGACGTCCTCATCTTAAAGTTCTATCTGCACATCTCGCATGACGAGCAGACCCGCCGCCTCCAGTCCCGCATCGACGACAAACAAAAACACTGGAAGCTCTCCGAGGCCGACCTCCACGAGCGCAAGTTCTGGCCTCAATACATCGACGCCTACGACCGCATCCTCTCCACCACCAGCCCCAAACATGCCCCCTGGTTCGTCATCCCTGCCGACCACAAGTGGTACCGCAACATCGCCATCTCCACCATCCTCGTCGACGCCATGCAAAGCCTGAAACTCAAATTCCCAAACCCCACGGTAGACGCCTCAGCCATTAAGCTCTAGCCGCTATACCGCGCTCTCACCAGCAGCTGTTGTCGTTGTTCTCGCAGCTGCTCTTGCCGTTGCTGTTGCCTGTTCTTTTGGTTGTCATCCCCGCAGGGGATCTGCTGTTGCTGTCGTCGCTGCCGTTGCACTTGCCGTGGCCGTTGCACTTGCCGTTGTTCTTGCCGCGGCCGTTGTTCTTGCCGTGGCCGTTGCACTTGTCGTCGCCATTGCACTTGCCGTTGTTCCTGCCGTCGCTGTTGCCCTTGCCTTGTGATAGAGCAGGGCTTCAGCCCTGCGTCAAAAACCCGCCGTAGAGCGGCTTCCTCTCTGCCGAAGGCTGGAGCGAAGCCCAAAGGGCGAAGCGACAAAAACATTGCCGTTGTTTGTTCTCCTCTACAACTCCACCACTAGAGCGTAACCATCACCACCGCCGCCGCCGCCACGGCCATCCCCAGCCCTTGCCTCCGAGTAGGCCGCTCCCGCAGCATCCACGCTGCCAGCAGAATCGTCGAGGCCGGGTATAGCGAAGCCAGCACCGCCGCCACATCCAATCTTCCGGCCCTCGTCGCAGCCAGAAACAGCAGATTCCCCGAAGTATCCAGCAGCGCAGTTGAGAGCGCCCACAGCATCACCCTTCCGGTCACCACCACCTTCGCCCCACCCCTCTTGCTTGTGACAGACCTTGCCAGCAACATCAGCATACAAACCGAAAGGCTCCCCATCCTCGCCGTCGCGAGCGGCCAGATCACGCCAGTCGTTCCAGCTAGTTTCAAAGCAACGAAATAAACTCCAAAGCCGACACCGCCGGCGATTGCCAGCCAGAAAGTTCCGGTATCTGCAGGCTCAGCCTCGGCATTATCCCCCGCCGCGATCAGCCAGATCGCCATTCCCGCCACTAGAAATCCCGATATGTGCAGCAATCCCGGCGACCCCTCCATCGCCGCTGACACAGCTGCGGGTATCGCCGCTGCGAGCAACCCACTCAGCGCCGCCGAAGCCCCCATCGCCCCGCGCGACAGTGCGATGTAAAAGGCCGTCAGCGACGTGCCACCTGCAACTCCCGCCGCAAGTCCCCAAACTAGCGGCGCACCATGCGGAAACTGATCTCCCCGCAGAAGTGCCACGGTCAGCAGCACACTGAAGCTCATGGCATGGCTCAACAGGATCACTCGCAGCGCGGCGCCCATCGAGCCGCCGGCATGTTTCACGCCCATGCCACCCGAAAAATCCCCACCACCCCACAGCACTGCGGCAGCCAACGCCAGCAGCGCATTTCCATGCACCAGCATCTCCATCAAATTCCGATCAGGCCACGCGCTCTTACTTGACCGACACAATCCCCGCCGGCCGCGTGTCGCCCGCCGTTGGGTAGTAGCCCTTCTTCGCAATCACCGTCAGATTCGGCCTCAACACCTTCACCTCAAGTGTCCGGTACTTCCCATCGATAAACGGCTCATGCGTGTAGTAGCCGACCGTATATTGCGTCCGCACCTCTTCCGCAATCTTCGCAAAGCTCGTCTCGATGCCCTTCTGCCGGAACTCACCATCGAAGTTCCCGCCCGTAGCATTCGCATACGCCGGCAGAATGTTATCCCGCATCTGCAGCGGCAGGTGAATCCGGTCCAGGAACCCAATCACCGGCAGCGACGAATCCCCCACCAGCGTCCCATACACCGCAATCTTGTTCGTGTTCAGATACTTCACCACCTGCGAAAACTTCGCCGTGCTTCCATACTCGCGCCCGTCGCTGATCACATAGATAATCCGCCGCCGACCAGTCTTGGTCTTCGACAACGCCGTCGCCGCCGCCAGAATCGCGTCGTTCAGCGTATGCACATCCCGCGGAACATTCTGAATCCCCAGGATGCTCGTTCCATGCGTAGCATTCGTGTTCGGGTCAGTGTGGCTATCCTGCCCACCGTTGATATTAATGTTCTGCCCCAGCGGCCCCGCGGTATCGTAGTAGATCGGCTCACGCCCCGTCACCTTCGACCGCTCCAGTACCGCCTGCAAACGCGCACTCTGCGCCCCGGTAAAGTCCGTCTGCATCTTCGGCCCGTTGTTATACGTAAACACCGAGACCTCGTCATACGGCGTAAACGCGCCCTGCAACGCAGCCAGCGAATTGTTCACCTTCGCCATGTTGTCGTACGTCATGCTCTGGTCGATCACCAGCGCCACCGACAACGGAAACGGATCGACCGTAAACAGATCCAGCTTCTGCCGCAGGTTATTCTCATACACGCGCACATCCCGCCACGTCAGTCCCGGCACCAGCCGCTGCTTATTGTCCTTCACCGTAAACGGCACTTCTACAAAGTTCGTCTGCACCCGCAGCGTAAACGCCTCAGGCCCCTGCCCACCCGTAGGAATCTCAGGCGGCGGCCCTTCATCCTGCTTCTGCGCCGCGCTCTCCGGCAGCCTGCTCGGCACTCCGCCATCCTGAGCAGGAGCCGAGTTGTCTCCAGCCGACTCCGGCGTAGTTCCCGCCCCCGGCGTCACCGGCCCAACCGGCAGAGCCTGCGGATTCGGAGCATCAGGAATCGTCTGTGGTTTTGGCCCATCGGGGATCGGCTGCTGCTGTGGTGCATCCTGCTGCGCCTGCGTCAGTGCCGGCTGTCCAGCCATCATGCACGCCAAAGCCCCTGCCAATATACTGTTCCTAACCACGCGAAAATCCCCCATACTCTCCAGCCGGGCCTTCACAACCCAAAGCTTCACGAACTACAAGACTATCAGCGCAACATCCCCGCCGCCATCCCCATCCCGCAGGAATCCAGCCGCCCCGCCATGCCCTTGGACGCCCAGCGGCCTCACAAAGTTACGCCCCAACGCCTTCTCCGCTCCTAATTCCCCACAACGACACAGTCCATCCACCACCACGCAGCCCATCCACCACCACCCTGAAAGAAGCGTCATCTCGACCGAAGTGGTTCACAGTCTCATCGTGAACCACGCAGTGGAGAGACCCCCGCATTTGCTCTTGTAGTTGCTCGTTCTTAGCCGTTGCCTGTCCAAAAATCAGTAAATCAGTGCCTCCGCGCCCATCTGCGTCAAGCCGCACATTTTCCTAAGACTCACCCCCAACTTCGTCGTCTAATAAGGTATGCGCTCCCCCTGCCTCGCCGCCGTCGCCCTCGCTCTCAGTCTCACCCCCGCCCTCCACGCGCAGGAGGCACCCTCCCCCGGCGGCCCACCCCCCGCCAGCGACGCCGCCGCCCAGCCCGTCGACATCGGCGACACCCAGACCCTCAAGGTCCAGGTCAACCTCGTCAACGTCTACTTCTCCGTCCGCGACAAGAGCGGCTTCATCACCAACCTCCACAAAGACGACTGCAGCATCCTCGAAGACAAAGCTCCGCAAAAAACCAAGAACTTCACCCAGGAAAAAAATCTCCCCCTCACCATCGGCATCCTCCTCGACACCAGCGGCAGCCAGCGCAACGTCCTCCCCCTCGAGCAGCAGTCCGGCGCCGAGTTCCTCAAAGACGTCCTCACCCCCAAAGACGAAGCCTTCCTCATCTCCTTCGACATTAACGTCAACCTCCTCGCCGACTACACCAACAGCCCCCGCGAGATCAAACGCTCCATCGACTCAGCCGAGATCAACACCGGTGCAGGCACCGGCTCGGTCACCGGCAACGGCACCGCCCGCGGCACCCTCCTCTTCGACGCCGTCTACCTCGCCGCCCACGACAAGCTCCGTCAGGAGGCCGGCCGCAAGATCCTCGTCCTGCTCACCGACGGAGGCGACCAGGGCTCCCAGGAAACCCTCAAGACTGCCACCGAAGCCGCCCAAAAGGCCAACGCCATCGTCTACGTCATCCTCCTCTCCGACCGAGGCTTCTACGGCGGAGGCTTCGGCATCAACCTCGCCGACACCGGCGAACGCGACATGCAGAAGCTGGCCACCGACACCGGCGGGCGCGTCATCAACGTAGGCAACAACGGCAAGAAGCTTCAGGAAGCCTTCGACCAGATCCAGGACGAACTCCGCACCCAGTACCTCGCCAGCTTCACTCCAACCAACGCCAAAATCGACGGTACCTTCCGCACCCTCAACATCACCTGCCAACCCGGCCAGAAGATCCAGGCCCGAAAAGGCTACTACGCCCTCGCCGACGCCCAAGGCAAAGACGACTAACTCAAGGTCGCACCCCGAGCGAGTTATCCAACCTATCCACGTCATCCTGAGCGAAGTGGCTCACGGTTTGTGAGCCACGCAGTCGAAGGATCCCCGTATTTCGTCTTTGCCTTGTTGTTGCCTGTTCTTTTGTTGTCATCCCCGAAGGGGATCTGCGGTTGCGGTTGCCGCTGTCGTTGCCGTCGTCGCAGCCCTTGCCGTTGCCATCGTCGCAGCCGTTGCCGTTGCCTGTCCTTTTGTTGTCATCCCGCAGGGATCTGCTGTTCCGCTCGCAGCAACGGCCGAAGAGGCAGCCGATAACGCACCGTTCCCGCCTCTTCTCCATCTCCATCAAAGACCATCCCACACTTCTCCATCACCCGGATCGAAGCCGGTATCGAAGGAAACGTGTGTGCGATCACACTCTCAATCCGCTCGTCTTCTCTCAGATACTCAATCAGAGCCCTGGCCCCCTCGGTGGCAAACCCTCGGCCTTCAAACTGCGGCAGCATTCCATATCCAATCTCACACTCCGACGGACGATCCGCCTTGGTAAACGCGCCCAGCGAACCGATCAAAGTGCGAAACCCATCCGGACAAACCAGGCCGACATACCGCTGCCAGCCAAGCTGATCCGGATGCTCCTTAAGCTGAGTCAGCATGAAATCGTAGACATGCGGCTCCCAGTTCTCATGGGGCCAGTTCGTCGGGACAACACATCGAATAAGTTCGCCAAGACGGCCTTCACCGGCCTGTTCCGCCCTCAGCATCTCGGGCGTAATGGAAATGAGCGATAGACGAGACGTAGCGATATCGTCAACAAATCGAAGCAACATGGGGGAATCTCCTGAACACGTGTGAGAAAAGCAGGTAGGCACAATCCGGCTCAACCACTCCGGAGTCACGACCGCTGCACGCACATCCGATTCAGGCAATCATAGGCAGGCCAGAATTCTAGCACCCTACGCTGCTCAATCTCAGACCCTCCCGGCCATAATCCTGTCAAGCCCCAAAACCATGCAACTCTCTCATTCGCAAGCACATCCACGTGGCGCATGAGTTATCCCCAACCGGCTATACTTAATCAGAAACTCGAGAAGAGGGTAAAGCTCTCTCGCTCTTGCGCTTTGGCATCCGGCTAGGACCGTAAACCCAATGGTGTGACGAATTTGCACGTAACTCGTTTGAAATGAAATATTTGCAGCGATAGCTTAGGCTTAAGTATCTGATAATAAGTGATTTACACGCGGGTAATAGGGGGGTAACCCTCTCGGGATTGGCAGAATTAATCAGGACAAACCGAAGGAGACGGCATGGAATACGTGAATCTAGGTAAGACTGGCCTGAAGGTCTCGCGCATCACCCTCGGTTGCATGTCCTACGGCGTCCCTCCCGCTGGCCCCCTTCGCCCCGGTAGCCACGCCTGGGCCCTCAACGAGGCCGACAGCCAGCCCTTCTTCAAACAAGCCCTCGACCTCGGCATCAACTTCTTCGACACCGCCAACATCTACACCGTAGGCTCCAGCGAAGAACTCCTCGGCCGCTTCCTCAAGGCCAACACCAGACGCGAGAACACCGTCATCGCCACCAAGCTCTTCTACGCCTTGCATGACGACCCCAACGCCAAGGGCCTCGGGCGCAAACAGATCTTCTTCGAACTCGACCAGAGCCTCAAGCGTCTCGGCACCGACTACGTCGACCTCTACCAGATCCACCGCTGGGACTATGAGACCCCCATCGAAGAGACCATGGAAGCCCTCCACGAGGTCGTCAAATCCGGCAAGGTCCGCTACATCGGAGCCTCCTCCATGTACTCCTGGCAGTTCGCCAAGGCCCTCTACGTCGCCGACCTCCACGGCTGGACCCGCTTCGTCTCCATGCAGAACCACTACAACCTCCTCTACCGCGAAGAGGAGCGCGAGATGATGGGACTCTGCCAGGCCGAAGGCATCGGCGTCATCCCCTGGAGCCCGCTCGCCCGAGGCCGCCTCGCCCGCGCCTGGAATGCCGAGACCACAAAACGCAACGACACCGACCAGTTCGCCAAAGCCATCTACACCCCAACCGAAGATGCCGACAGAAAGGTAATCGACCGCCTCGGAGAGCTGTCAGACAAGCGAGGCATTTCCCGCGCCACACTGGCCCTCGCCTGGATGCTCAGCAAACCCTACATCACCTCGCCCATCGTAGGAGCCACCAAACCCAACCACCTCACCGACGCCGCAGCCGCCCTCTCCGTCAAGCTCACACCGGAAGAGATAACGTCCCTGGAAGAACCCTACATCCCCCACCCCGTCGTAGGCTTCAGCTAAGGCCGCAGCGGTCTCTGCAGTTGTGGTTGCTCTTGCAGTTTGAGTTTCAGTTGCAGTTCAGTTGCAGTGTCGTTGTTGTCGCTTGCCCTTTTGTTGTCATTCCGCAGCGAAGCGGAGGAATCTGCGGTTGCTGTTGTCGTTGCTGTTGCTATTGTCGTTGTCGTTGTCGTTGTCGTTGCTGTTGTCGTTGTCGTTGTCGTTGTCGTTGCTGTTGTCGTTGCTGTTGCTGTTGTCGTTGCTGTTGCTGTTGTCGTTGCCGTTGCGGTTGCGTTGCTGTTGCCTGCCCCTTGTTGTCATTCCGCAGCGAAGCGGAGGAATCTGCTGTTCCTCCACCAACCCCATACCGTGTCATCCTGAGCGAAGCCTCTCACAGCCTCATCGTGAGAGGCGCAGTCGAAGGACCTGCATTTTGCTCGGAGCGGGAACCGAAAAGAAAGAAGAAAATGTTAATACCCTCAATCGACCTGATGGGCGGCCGTATCGTCCAGTTAGTCCAAGGCGAAAAGCTCAAGCTGGCCTTCGACGACTTCGAGTACTGGATCGAGCGCTTCCAAAAGTACCCTCTCGTCCAGTTGATCGACCTCGACGCGGCCATGCGCCTGGGCAACAACCGCGCCCTCATCGAGATGATCGCGAAGCGTCTCCCCTGCCAGGTAGGCGGCGGCCTGAAAACCGCCGAAGACGGCAAGCTTCTCCTCGAGGCGGGAGCCAAGCGAGTCATCTACGGCTCCAGCCTCTTCCGCCCGGCCGAGCCCGACCACATCCGCCGCCACAAGCTCATCTATCTCGAGTTCGCCGAAGGCCTCAAGTCCTCCCTCGGCGAAGAAGCACTCGTCTTCAGCGTCGACACCAAGGCTGGCAAAGTCGCAGTCAAAGGCTGGAAGGACTCGGTCGACCTCACCCCGGAAGAAGCCATCACCTGGCTCGAAGACTACTGCGCCGCCTTCCTCTACACCCACGTCGACACCGAAGGCACGATGCAGGGCTTCCCCCTCGACGTAGCCGCGATCCTCAGAGCCTGCACCGCCAAACAATTAATCGTAGCCGGAGGAATCAAAGAGCACAGCGAAATAGAAGCCCTCGACGCAATGGGAGTCGATGTCGTAGCCGGAATGGCTGTCTACTCCGGCGTCATGGAAGCATAGCAATCATTACTCGACCAACGGGAGGACCCAAGCACTTCGCCCTACCAGGACCGGTCACAAGTCACGACTTGAAGATAGCTGCTTCCGCCCCCAATTTCTGCAAGTTCCTCATAAGCGAGATAAAGCCTTACCGTGGAGGGGATTTTACCGTTTGGCCCCTGCACAAACTCGACATCAGAGACAACACAGGATTCTCATTCCAGTCATTCACTACTCTTCTATTGGCGACATTGAGGTGGAAGATCAATATGGGGAGACCCATAGAGGAAGTACATGGAGAGCTGATTTTCTTCCATTTTTCCTGAAACTCGAACGGGGGCCTCCATATCAAAGATCCAGGAAGCGCGTCCTTCGAGGTAATGTTCGAGGAGGAGGATCTTGTAGGAGAGACGGGAGCGCTGGAGACGCTCCCTTTTTACCGAGAAGACGTCTTGAAGATCGTGGAACTCTTTGAGGAGTTCGTGGAATCGTGATTGACTTGACCACACCACTAGCTTATCCACGTTTTGTGGACTTGACATGGAGTTTTGCTGGTTTTTTGGTGGTGTGATGCGGCTGGAATTTTCGCCTCGGGAGGAGCGAGGACTATCGCTTGTCGGGTTCCTCGAACAGGGAAGGGGTCTCATGGAAGAGCTCCTGCAGGAAGCTTTCTCGGTCGCTGGTGAAGCGGCGGACGATTTGAAGCGGCGCGGTGTCTTCGTAGGAGATCTCGTGGAGGTGGCCGTCGTCGAAGGAGAAGATCTGCGCGCCGGGGTAGCCGAGCAGGACAGGAGAGTGGGTGGAGATGAGGAACTGGGCGTCCTTGTAGCGGCGAAGGGTGTCGTGGATGAGGATGAGGAAGGAGAGCTGGCGCTGCGGGGAGAGGGCGGCTTCGGGTTCGTCGAGGAGGAAGAGGCCGTTGCGGGTGAACTTGTGCTCGAGGAGGGTGAAGAAGGTTTCGCCGTGAGAGCGAGTGTGGAGGCTTTGTCCACCATACGATTGGAGGATCTGGCCTGATCCTCCGTCTAGTTCGTCCAGGGTTGAGGCAGTGTTGAAGAAGCTTTCGGCGCGGAGGAAGAAGCCTGCTCCGGTGCGCTTGTCGAAGGAGAGGCGCAGGGCTCGCACGAGAACGTCGGTGGAGTGGTTGTGTTCTGTCGTGTCATTGCGGATGTTGCGGTTGCCGCCTTCGGGGCCGAAGCCGTAGTGTGCGGCGATGGCTTCAAGGAGAGTCGATTTGCCGGTTCCGTTCTCTCCGGCGAAGAAGGCGATGCGGGAGTGGATCGATATCTCGGGCAGGGAGGCGATGGTGGGGACGGAGAAGGGGTAGGCGGTCCAGTCTTCCACTCGTTCGCGCAGGAGGGTGATCTTTTTCAGCATGGGATTGGTTCGGAACTCGACTCCTTCAGCATACCGGCGGGCGCGAGATCGTAGAGTTGTTTTCGCCCAAAGGCGCAACGACAGAACTCCATCCTGGGAATGCCGATTCTGATAAACTCCTCGCCCCGAAGTTTGGAGATGGAGGTTTGCGATGAAAAAGCTCTTGTTTGTTTTAGGACTCGCGGCCCTGTTAACACCTATGCTGGCGGCGCAGAGCGCCTTCGACGGCACCTGGAAGATCGACATGAACACGGCCGATTTCCCCAAGAAGCCGGATGTGTTCCTGCTGCAGAATGGCACGTACGAGTGCAAGACCTGTACTCCGCCGTATTCGATCAAAGCGGACGGTACAGACCAGCCCGTCACCGGGCATCCCTACTATGACAGCGTCGCCATTAAAGTGGTGAGTGACCACGAGATCGAAGAGACGGACAAGAAAGGCGGCAAGGTTGTCACCACTTCGACCGCGACCGTGTCGCCAGACGGCAACACCATGAGGTTCACCTTCAGTGACAGCAGCAACACCAACGGCGGTCCTCCGGTGACCGGCAAAGGCGAAGCGACACTGGTGGTAAAAGACCCGGCGGGATCGAATGCAATCTCCGGTTCGTGGCGAACCACCAAGATAGAAGGCCTGTCGGACAATGCTACGGTGTGGACTTACAAAGTAAGCGGTGACGAGATCACGATGACGACTTTGACCGGCCAGACTTACACCGCCAAGCTGAATGGCGCGGACGTGCCGATGAAGGGCGATCCGGGCGTAACCAGCGTGTCGGTGAAGATGTTGGGAAAGGACACGCTGGAAGAGACGGACAAGCGCGACGGCAAGGTGATTGGCGTCTTCAAGATGACGGTTGCAAACGATGGCAAGACCGCCAAGGCCATCTTCGACGACAAGCTGCAGAACAGGACGACCACCTCGGATGCGACGAAGCAGTAGGCTCGCGGTTTCTTGCGATGCACCGCCTGTCTTCAGGGGTTTTTGCGTTGATGTTGATGTAGAGCATAGCAGTCGCAGAGTCAAAGACGATATCAGGGATCTCTCCACTGCGTCGCGCGATAAGACTCGAGCGACTTCGGTCGAGATGACGAATAACAAGGCTAGCGATAATACAAATTCCCCTCGACATCCACAGGGGAACCGCTTTAGCGATAGGTTCGAGTTAGTCGTCTTCGTATCGACGGCGGCGATTCTTAGTCTGCGACCATCAGCTCTCCCGGCACGATGGGGCGAGTGCGTGGGAGCGCACCCCGATAGGCGGCGAGGCCCATGAGGAGGAGGGCACAGGCGAAGATGGCGAGCTTCGCGAGGCTTGCGGTGCGGGTCTCGGGGAGAGTCTTCCAAAATGCGAGGAGGAGTGCCTGCGAGATCGTGACGGCCCAGACGGAGCCGTAGAAGTAGCGGCGCTCTGTGCCCTCGCCTTTGGTCGAGAGCCTCACGCGTGGCAGTACGCCCACCGCTCCCAGCAGCAGGATCGTTCCGCATAGCGGGAAGTAGGCGTAGCGGTAGATCTGCTGCATGTACCAGTGGCCGGTCGCTGCGGCGATCAGAAGTCCGCTCAGGTTCAGGAGTGCAAAGCTGAGTACCGCGTTCCACGCGAAGGTATAGCAGACGCGGCGGTAGAGGGGATTTGGCTTGTCCTCGTCGAAGCGAAGGATGTAGGGCTGAGGCTCGGAGCCTGGCAGGCGTCCGAGTAGAGCGGCGATGCCGGTGCCGATCAGAACTGCAATTAACCATGCCAGATTGCCCCGTCCGAAGCCGTGGGCGAAGAGGGAGAAGGTCAGCGGGCCGGGGGCGAGAAAGAACACCCAGATCCATATGGGCCAGTGGGCAAGGCGGTAGAGAGCGGTGTTGCGTTCCCTTATCTTTCGTCTCTGAGAATATTCGACCTTGCCACTGTATTGCATAGGCGTGAGTCTCGCAGAGGTGCCGAGGGCACGTCAACGGGGAGAGTCATAGCGCTGGACCGGTCTGCTTTCGGCGGATTTGCGGCGTGGCGGGGACGTTTTCGATAGGGTTCGTGAGGAGTATGTCCACTAATGGAGGGTTTCAAGTGGGAGGGCAGAACAAGAGGGGTTACTGAGGACGGATGAAAAAAAATCTTTGTTGCACGGACTTGAACTTATAATTGCTGCTCGTTCGTATCATTCTGCGCTTTTCGGGCCCGATCTAATTGACTAATGGGGGGACCTATTGGCGAGCAGACGAGGTTGTGAGTCCGTATTTGTCCTGTGGGCGAGCGAGCGCAGCCTGGCCGGAAACCTACGCCTCTCTTGTCTCTCCGTGCTGGCTGCTGTTTGTCTCCTTGGGTCGCGACCGGCATGTTCCCAAGAGGCGGAGATCCCAGTGTTGACCAATGCTCCGCTGGCGACGAAGATCACCGCTATTACTGACACCGCGCTGGCGAAAGACATTGTAGTGGCTACGAAGACGCCCCGTGGCAAGCCGCCGGTGGAGAGTGAGATCTCGATTTCGGGAATGTTTCCGGATGGCGATTACAGGCTGTTTAGTGCCACGGTTCGCTGCAATGCGTGGACGGTGGGTGTGGAATACGACCGTCATAGCTGGGGTCACTTTATGGGGTCGCGGATGGACTACGTGGTGGAGGTTCTGCCATTTGTTCTTTTGAGTCAGCCTGCGGTCTCCGATTTCTGGGGAAATGCAAAGAGCCCGAATCAGGAGTTGGTGCATGGGTTGTCGATCTCTCCGTTTGGTTTTCGCTGGTTATGGCGAAACGACAAGGCGGTGAGGCCGTACATCGTTGGCAAACTGGGGACTGCGGTGTTCACGAAGAAGGCGTTTTCGCCGAATGCGAGCTATGCGAATTTCAATGTTCAGGCTGACTTTGGGGTTTTGATCAAGATGACGGAACGGGTCGATTTGCGGGTGGACCCGTTCGTGTTTTTTCATGTGTCGAATGGCTATCTGGCAGCGAGCAATCCTGGAATGGATGAACTGGCGACGAAGATCGGGATCAGCTACCGTCTTGGGAAGAAGAATGAGGTGAGGTGACGGCGACGCTGTTCCAGGGGGTTGGCCGGTGGGATTGGTCAGGTTCAGCGTTGGGTTTTGGGATGCGTCTCGCGCCACATTTCGAGGGTCAACTCCCATTGCTCCGATGGCAGACGGCCTGACACGTAATCATCATCGGTCTGGGCGATGCAGCGCATTCCCTGACGGAGGGAGATGGCTCGTGAGGCTGCGTTGTCTCGCGCTTTCTTTATTCGGAGGATGGGCTGTTGCAGATCTTCAAACCAGAAGCGGGTGACCTCTGCTGCGGTTTCGGTCATCAGGCCGCGGCCTTGCCACTCGCGTGCGATCCAGAAGCCGCGATTGTTGTCGCCGTCGCGCACGAGGCAGATGGAGCCGATGACTTTCTGGCGGGGATCATCTTTGAATCGCAGCATCCAGTGCCACTCTTCACCGCGTTCGATGGCGGGGAGCGCGGTGTCGCGGTAAAAGGTGTGGACTCCGTCGTTGGGAAAGGGCCACGGGACCTTGGCGTTGAGCTGCCGGACGATCTCCCAATGGGGGAAGATTTTCTGGACCTCCGGGGCGTCGGAGAGCTGCAGAGGCTTTAAGAGTAGACGGGGTGTCTGGAGGATCGGCGTCGGCACGCTCGTCCTCCTTACCTGCCGTGTTCTTCGAGGTACTTTTCGACCTCGAGGGCGGCCATGCAGCCAGATCCGGCTGCGGTGATGGCCTGGCGGTAGCGGCGGTCCTGGATGTCTCCGCAGGCGAAGACGCCGGGGATGATTTCGCCATTGAGGGTGGTGAAGACGTTGTTGCGGGTGAGGATGTAACCCTCGGAGTCGAGGTCGATCATGCCCCGGAAGGCTTCGGCGTTGGGGATGTGGCCGATGGCGAGGAACATGAAGGCGACGGGCAGGACGTATGCTTCGCCGGAGACCTTGTTTTTGACGCGGAGACCCTTGACATCCTTTTCTTCAACGCCGAGAACCTCTTCGACGACGGTGCTGGATAGGAAGCGGATGTTGGGGTGAGCCATGGCGCGATCGAGCATGATCTTGGAGGCGCGAAACTTTTCGCTGCGGTTGATGATGGTGACCTTGGAGGCGAAGCGGGTGAGGAAGAGAGCCTCTTCCATGGCGGTGTCGCCGCCACCGATGACCGCGATCTCCTTGCCTGAGGCGAAGAAGCCGTCGCAGGTGGCGCAGGAGGTGACGCCGTGGCCGATGAGGGCCTGTTCGGAGGGGAGGTTCAACCAGCGTGCGCTGGCTCCGGAGGCGATGATGAGGGTGCGGGTGTGGATGGTCTCCTTGCCGAGGTTGAGGGCGAAGGGACGCTTGGTGAGATCGATGGAGCTGAGGTGGGCCAGACGCAGCTCGGCTCCGAAGCGGATGGACTGCTTCTTCATGTTCTCGATGAGGTCGGGGCCCTGGACGCCCTCGGGCCAGCCGGGGAAGTTTTCAACGAGCGTGGTGATGGAGAGCTGGCCGCCGGGCTCGTGGCCTTCGAGGACGAGGGGCTTGAGGTTAGCGCGCGCTGTGTAAATGGCAGCGGTGAGTCCGGCGCACCCGGAACCGAGGATGACAGTGTCGTGCGTGATGTTTTCGGGCATATAAGCTCCACTAGTGTAAATGCGCTGCGGACGAAAAAGATGCAAACCGGCGCTTTAGGTGCGTTTGGTGAAACAATTGAGGTTATGGCAAACCTGACCTTGGTGTATGGAATGAGGCTGTTACCTGCGGATGAGATCGCATCGGTGGGCGAGGCGCCCGTAACGCTGAAGAACGGTAACGAGGCGCATGTGACGCTGCATGTGCTTGAAGGCAGCCGGGAGGAGATTGAGGCTCAGCTGCGAATGAGTATTGACGCGTTCTTCGACTTCTACCCGGAGATCTAACTACCGGAGTTGGCGCAGTGTCCGAAAACAGGACAACCGTTCGTAACGTGACTCTCCTGACGAAGAACAGGGAGAGGACGGAGGGACGGGATGGCCTGCATGGCTGGAATGGCCTGGATATTGCGAGTTTTCGCTGGGTTGCGCGCCGTTGTCGTGGTCTCGCTGCTGCTGACGACTGCGATAGCGTGGGGTCAGGCGACTTCAACTGCAGGGTCGCAGACGGTCACGGATGTCCTGCACGAGATGTCGAATCGTGCGGATGTCATCTTCATGGGTCAGGTGCTGGCGGTGCGTCTTCCCGGCGGTACCGGGCCGGCTTCGGGGATCGTCGAGGTCGATTTTCGTGTCGATCAGGCGATTCGGGGGTGCAGAGCCAGCGAACCGTATGTTTTGCGAGAGTGGGGTGGGCTTTGGGCAGGGAATAGCCAACGGTATCGCGTGGGGCAGCGGCTGCTTATGCTCCTGCGTGCTCCGAGCGCTGCAGGTCTGAGTTCGCCTGTTGGCGGACTTGATGGAGCGATTCCGATTCGCCAGAGCACAAGTGTGGCTGCGGTGGCGGATCGTGCGACAACGGCGCCGTCGTTGCCGTTTGTCGATCTTCGCTGGCTGGGTGCGAGACTGCCGCGGACCATCTCTTATCGCAGTGAGCCGGTGCGGCCAGCGAGTACATTCCCCCAGTCGGGGGTGGCTCAGCAACAGGTCGTTACAGCGGGTTCAGCTGTCAGCGATGTGTCGATGATCACGCCGCTCGGGTATCGGAGTGCGGCGGATGCGTCGACCCCCGCGCAGCAGGCGTCGGTGGATGTGGTGCTGGGGTTGTTGAGCTCGTGGCAGAAGGCGCAGCATGTTACGCCCTGACACCGGCTCACGAACAAAGGTGCGACTGCAAACCCTCTGCAAGCTAATGATCTGGTGGTTTGCAAGCGCCGCGACCGTTTGGGCCGGGGGGCCGCGCTGGGTAACGGGGCCGCCGTACTTTACGACCTCGGGGGTTCCGGTGGTCTGGTACACGAATCAGCCGCTTTATTTTACGGACCCGGGCAATTTGAGTTCGACGGTGAACCACGCGGCTGCGGATGCTCTTGTGGCGGCTGCTGCGGCGGTGTGGAATGTGCCAACCGCGAGCCTGGTGCTGTCGCAGGGCGGCGCGTTGGATGAGCATGTCAGCGGAGCCAATACTTTTCTTGGAGTGAATGGGCTGATCTTTCCGGCCGATGTGCAGAGCAGCAACTACCTCGCCAAGCAGATTGCAGTGATCTACGACAGCGATGGGTCGGTTACCGATCTTCTGCTGGGCAATGGAGCGAGCGACCCTTCGGGATGTCTGCAGAATGGCGTGACCGAGAGCGTCGATTCGATTGTTCCGGCTGGTTTCATTCAGCATGCGATTCTCGTTCTCAACGGCCGGTGCACTGGGCCTTCTCCTCAGCAGCAGATGCAGTTGCAGTATCAGCTGATGAGGGCGTTTGGCCGCGTGCTTGGCCTGGGGTGGTCGCAGACGAACGACAACGTGTTTACGGATAGCCCGCAGCCTACTTTTAACCAAGCCATGCACTGGCCGGTGATGCATCCGATCGATATTATCTGCGGCCCTTATAGCTACCAGTGTCTGCCGCAGCCGTTTACGTTGCGGCCGGATGACCTGTCGGCGCTGGCGCAACTCTACTTTATTGCGCAAGGGCAGTCGGGTCTGGGGAAGACGGACAGCCTGTTGAATGCGAATCTGGTGCAAGGACATCTGAACTTTGCCACTGGAGAGGGGATGCAGGGGGTTAATGTCGTTGTGCGCCGTTGGCCGCAGTACACTTTGCCGGCGCAGATTGAAGACTGGTATACCACTTCTTCTGTATCGGGCTCTCTGTTTCGCCGATCGAACGGTAACCCTGTGACAGGTTCCGACTCGTCGTTCGAAGGAAGCGAGGGGAGTCAAAGTGGCTTTTACGAGGGTTATTACATTGTTGAGCGGGTGCCGATGCTTCCTGGCGATTGGCAGATTTTGATCATGGAGACCGAGGCTATCAATCCTTTGTATACGGGGGAATTTGCCGTCGGACCATATGTTGCCAATACTGTTGAGCCCTCCGGGTTGGACCCTGTGCTTCCGGAAGGAATTCTGGGCAGCTATACGCAGGCGTATCTGGACTTCTTACCAACGAACTCGGCGAACTCCTGCGATTCTGGCGCGGACGGAACGGAGGCTGCTCCGGTGGCTGTGGCGTCGCAGGGATTGTGGTCGGGTTTGCTTTGCGGGTATGGACACTCCGCCTGGTCTTCGCTCTCGGTCAAAGCGAACCGATCGCTTACGTTTGAGGTGACGGCGGAGGATGAGCAGGGATTCTCGACAACCGCAAAGGCGATGCCGGTGATTGGAGTGTGGCATACGACCGATGCTCTGGGCTCTCTGCCAGGGGTTGCCGGCGCGGGAGAAGCTTTTAATGGCGCGGCTAACGGCATGACCATGCTGACGACCGCCTTTACGCAACCAAATCAGTTACGAATCGCAATCGCCGATCAGCGTGGAGACGGGCGACCGGATTTCAACTACCAGGCACGCGTGCTTTACGCGGATTCGCTGAGCCCTGCTACTGTGAGCGCTGCCGGGGGCACGATCACGATCAATGGAATGGGCTTTCGCACGGGAAATGCTGTGACGGTCAACGGTGTTTCCGCAACGGTTTCGAGCTGGACCGCGAACACGATTGTGGCTAAGGCGCCATCGATTCACGCTCTCGGCTCAAGCACTGCGCTGGTGGCTGATGTAGCGGTGACAGATCTTTCTACAGGTGGGACGACGGTGATGACCCAGTCGCTAAGCTACGCTGCGCCGATGCCTTCGCTCAGGCTGGTGAGTGCGCCATCGGGTCTGGTGCAGCTTGCGCAACCTGCGTCGACGCCATTTGCCGTTAAGGTGCTGAACGGCGATGGAGCGACTCCGGTTGTGGGCGAGGCTGTCACCTTTACCGCTAGTACCGGCATGGTTCAGTTCTCCGCTTGCGGAGCAGCAAGTTGCACCATCAACACGGACGCGAACGGCGTGGCATCGACGCTGGTGACTCCTTTGAGTGCGGGCCCGATTACGCTGAAGGCGGCCGGAGTCGATGGCATGGCCGTTGCTTCTTTCACTGCGGCGGTGCGTGTCCAGACCGTGACGGCGGTACAGGCGATGGAATACATTGTCGCGGGTGCGACCGTTGCGTGGACTCCAGAGGTCAGCGTGAACGATAACTTTGCCTCTACTGCAGGGGTGCCGGTTGGCTGGCAACCGACGTCGGGACAGGTCGCGGTGACGCCGGCGAGCTCTGCTGTGAACTCGCAGGGGATCGCGCAGACCCTCGCAACGGCTGGTCCGTTGGCTGCTGGGGCTCAGGCGGCTCTGTCTGGCTGTGCCTGGATGAACGTCTGTGCTTCGTTCACTACGGTGGGCGTCGATCTCGCGGACCTGCGCGTGATTGCGGTGAGCGGAGCCAATCAAATTGTTTCTGCGAACGGTACGATCACGCCGGTTGTCCTGCAGGTTACGGATACGGCGTCTCGTCCTGTTGCCGGGGCTGTGGTTCAGATCTTCCAGACTGTGGACGCCTGGCAACCGGCGTGTCCGGATAGAGGTCGTTGTCCGATCGCGCCTGTCCTCGCTTCGTCGCAGACGTCAGCTGTCTCCGATATGAACGGTCTCTTGACGATTATCCCGCAGCAGATTTCGGCTGTGGGCGAGACGACGAATCTCGCAGCGGCTACGGGTACACAGGGCTTTATTTCGCTCACGTTACAAAAACAGCCTTGATTTTTCGTCCCGATCCTTTCGTCCTGAGATGCGCTTTTCTGTAACTCCTTCGAGAGAAGACCGTCGAACTTAGGCAGCAAAGCAACGGACAACGCCGAACGGCTCAATTCGGCATCAGATAATGGACACAGCACACCGAGGAGCCTGAACGATGGCGATATCAGCGGCAGCAGCGAGCGGACCTGCACGAAAGCGAGTTGTGATTCTGGGGGGAGGCTTTGGCGGGGTCAATGCGGTGATGGCCCTAGGTAAACTTCCGGTCGACGTAACTCTGGTAGACCGTAGAAACTATCATCTGTTTCAGCCTCTGCTGTACCAGGTCGCGCTGGCGGTGCTCTCTCCGGCCGATATTGCGCAACCTATCCGCTCGCTGGTGCGTGATCACCCTAACGTCGATGTTCTGATGGATGAGGCTATCGGCTTTGATCTGGCGCTGCAGCGCGTTCATCTGAAGACCGGCGTGCAGCTCGAGTACGACTACCTGATCATCGCCACGGGTTCGACGCACTCTTACTTTGGCAGGGACGACTGGGCCAAGCTTGCTCCCGGTCTGAAGACCGTTGA
The DNA here is from genome assembly GCF_013410115.1 of Tunturiibacter gelidiferens. Classification (GTDB taxonomy): domain Bacteria; phylum Acidobacteriota; class Terriglobia; order Terriglobales; family Acidobacteriaceae; genus Edaphobacter; species Edaphobacter gelidiferens. The sequence continues at coordinate 1,811,256 of NZ_JACCCV010000002.1, read as the reverse complement.
GGACGCGACCGAGATTCGCCGACGGGTACTGCTGGCCTTTGAACTGGCGGAGCGGCAGATGATGGAGGCCGGAACGCATCCGGCGTTGAACTTCGTCATTATCGGCGGGGGGCCGACGGGGGTGGAACTTGCGGGCGCGATCAGCGACATTGCGCGGCTTTACATGGCACGGGATTTTCGTCATATCGATCCTTCGATGGCGCAGGTTCTCATCCTTGAGGGCGGGCCTAATATTCTGGCCGCCTATCCTGAAGATCTGCAACGGAAGGCGCTGGAACAGCTCGCCGAACTTAAGGTGAAGGTGCGCACGGGCGCTCATGTCAGCGATGTGCAGCCCGGCTACGTGATGGTTGGCGAAGAACGTATCGACGCGGTCGTTACGCTGTGGGCGGCGGGTGTGCAGGCTTCGCCGCTTGGCAAGCTGCTTGGCGTGGAAACCGATAAGCGCGGTGCGGTGTTTGTCGATGGATATCTGAACCCACCGGGGCATCCGGAGATCTTTATCTGCGGCGATCTGGCTCACGTCGAACAGGACGGGAAACAGCTGCCAGGTGTGGCGCAGCCTGCGATGCAGATGGGCCGTTATGCCGCGAAACGTATCGGGAGACTGGTTGCCGCAGGACTGGGCAGCGATGGGAGCGGCAAGGACGAACAGTTTCGGTACTTTGATAAAGGAGACATGGCTACGATCGGGCGCAAGGCGGCGGTGGCCAACATCGAGTGGCCGTTCAAGGCCCATTGGAGCGGCTTTCCGGCTTGGATGACGTGGCTGCTCGTTCACATCTTTTTTCTCATCGGCTTTCGGAATCGGCTTGGTGTCTTCAGGCAATGGGCGTGGACGTACCTGACCTTCAGCGATGGCGCGCGGCTGATTACCGGCTCGCAGGAGCTGCCGGGTTGGAATTCACAGGAGGACCACGTAGGTCCTCTTACTACCAAACCTCTGGATATCAATTCGCCTAAGACTTAGCGGGGCATGAGCGAGTTCGCTACCTGGCGGAGACGATCGAACGAAATGAAAAGAGCCGCGCGCTGGCGGCTCTTTTTTGGTAAGCGAAAGGCTGTTCGTTATTTTGCAGAGTCTTCGATCTCTTTCCATTCGGCCGCAGGTAACTTGACATCGGCTGCGGCTACGTTTTCTTCGAGGTGCTGTACGGACGTCGTACCTGGGATGGGCAGCATGACCGGGGACCGATGGAGCAGCCATGCCAGTGAGAGTTGTGAGACAGTCGCATGGTGCTTCTTGGCGGCGGAGTCGAGCTTGCCACCAGGTTGAGCGAGTTTGCCTGCTGCTACCGGGAACCAGGGGATAAATCCAATATTGTGCTTGGCACAGTAGTCGACGACGTCTTCGTGCTGGCGGTCGCCGATGTTGTACTGGTTTTGCACGCTTACAATCTCGACCACCTTGCGGGCCTGGTCGATCTCGTGAGGTTTCACTTCGCTCAAGCCGATGTGGCGGATCTTGCCCTGCTGCTGGAGTTTTTTCATCGCGCCGAGCGACTCTTCGACGGGCACCTTCGGGTCGATGCGGTGGAGCTGCCAGAGGTCGATCCGCTCAACTTTCAACCTTCGCAGGCTCATTTCGACTTGTTGGGTAAGGTACTCCGGGCGTCCTACAGGGAGCCACTTATTCGGACCTTGCCGGGTTAACCCGCCTTTGGTTGCGATGACGACGCCTTTCGCGTAGGGAGACAACGCTTCCCCGATAAGTTCTTCGCTGACGTCCGGGCCGTAGGCATCTGCTGTGTCGATGAAGTTGATGCCGAGTTCAACGACGTGCCGCAGTACTTTTTTTGCACCTTCGATGTCTTTGGGCGCACCCCAGATTCCGTCGCCGGTGATCCGCATCGCGCCGTATCCCATGCGGTTGACCGGGAGGTCCCCGCCGATCGAGAACGTTCCGCTTGCTTTCGCATTTACAGTTGAAGTAGCCATACGTTATCGGATGCTCGTTGCCGGACAAAGGTGCATCGTCTCGCCCTCCGCAAGAATTTTTAATTTCCCTTCAATACCTAGTCTTTCAGCTTCTAATTCGAGTCTTTGAAGGGGCTCTTCCATGGGCTCCCGGCCCAGACGGAAGGTACCGTAGTGCATCGGCACCATTTGCTGTGCACCCAGATCAACGAAACCGCGTAGAGCCTCTTCCGGACTGGTGTGAACAGAGCGGTAGCTGTCTGGAAAGTAAGCACCGATCGGAAGCAGGGCCACCTCTGGCCTGAGTCTGGCCCCGATCTCGCTGAATCCATCGAAGTAAGCCGTATCGCCAGAGTGATAGACCGACTGGCCGCCGCCTTCGACAACATATCCGCCGTAGCCTCGATGAGTATCGCGAAACATCCGCGCGCCCCAGTGCTTGCAGGGGGTCATCGTTACCTTGAGGCCTTGCACTTCAATCTGCTCCCACCAGGCCAGACCGTGGATTCTGGAGAAGCCTAGCCTTTCGACGAGATCCTCGACGCCGCGGGGCACGATGACCTCAGGGGTCTGTCCAGTGAGCTTCCGCGTTGCGCGAATGACGCGCCGGAGGGAGGCCATGTCGAGATGATCCATGTGCGCATGGGTTAGAAGGACTATGTCGATGGCGGGCAGCGCGTCGACCACGACGCCGGGACGCCGCTGCCGGCGGAGTACGATCAACCGCTTTGAAAATACTGGGTCAACGAGCAGTTTTCGTCCGTACACCTGAAGGAGAAACGACGAGTGCCCAATGAAAGTGACTCCGAGTTCGTTGGGTCTTACCAACTCAACTGGCCGAGAGGTCCCGGTCATCGGCTGTTCGTGGCTCTCGCGGACCAGCCGCCAAAGCTGCTCCATCTTTCGTACTGCAAACGGTCTGGCTCGCCATGCTCTCTGCATTCATCTCACCAATAAATAGATGCTCGATCGTGATCTTATGCACCAGAGCCCGGTGGAAAACAGTCATGTTGCGGCTACCTTAGCGCTTGGCGCGGCATCTAGCTTGGCAGAACGCTCGTTTGAACGCCCTCGGTAAGTCATCGAGCGGGCTAGAGGGAGCGCACTATCTCATCTGTCGACCCAAAACTCGATCCGATTAGCGGTGCACGGATTCAGCGCCGAATCTGGGATCTTGTGTCTCGTTCTCCACTTCATTCCCTATGGAATCTTGAAGGGATCCCTGTCAGTGTGGTCGCTAAGCATACCTGGAGATCTCTTCTCGACGATAACCTGGTAGGCCGGGCTGCTGAACTTGGCTTCTACTTTATCTTCGCCTTGTTTCCCAGTCTGTTTACTGCGACTGCTTTGTTAGGGTTAGCAGCGCGCTCCGCGTCGCATATTTATTACTCACTGCTGGGTTATCTTTCGATCGTTATTCCGCATGACGCTATGGGTATGGTGCTGGGCACCTTCAACGAGACGACGGCTGCAGCTACAAGCGGGAAGCTTACCTTTGGGCTGGTGGCGGCGGTTTGGAGCGCCTCGGTTGGTTTCTCCGCGATTCAGGACTCGCTCAATGTCGTCTACAAGGTCAAGGAGACTCGCTCTTACTTTGCCGCGAGATTCTCCGCCATCGGAGTGACCGTTCTTCTGATGGGGCTGGTTACGCTGATGCTTGCTTCGCTCCTGGGAGCAGACTTCTTAGCTCGCCTCTCGCACCTGCACATCTACGACCACTTTCTGGCTGCGCTTGTGGCGCTTGTAGCACGCAGTTTTGGCTGGCTGTTTGCTGTCGTTTTGCTGTCTCTATTTTTCGCAGTCATCTACTACTTTGCCCCGGATGTGAAACGGAGCCAGTGGCACTGGCTTACTCCTGGCGCTGCTATCGGAATTGTCGGGTGGCTGATCACTTCGACTGGTCTCCGGCTCTATGTTCACTTCTTCAACAACTATTCGGTGACGTATGGTTCTCTGGGTGCGGTCATCATTCTTCTTACGTGGTTCTATTTGACGGGACTCATGCTGTTGCTGGGGGCTGAGATCAACAGCGAAATAGAAGCCGCCGCTGCGGCGAAGCGTCTGCTCCTTCTCGAGCAAAACGACCTCGCCGCAGCGGCGGCTTCGGTTACGGAAGCGTCAACTTCCACAACAGGATCTTCCGCTGCTGCTCCTAAACCTGCAGCGTGATCCTACTTCGCCGCTGGCTTCAGAATGTCATCCAGACGATCCGGTACAGAGGGGACGCGCTCCAGCATTGGATAACGCTCGCCTTCGTGATAGTCCAGCTTGAGTACCTTGTAATAGCCCGTGTTCAAGACGATTAGCTCGACAGATGGACCGGAGTCCTTCGCATCGTGTATGGCCGCCTTGAGCACATCAGGGGTGTAGGCGCGACCGTTTGCGGCGACGATCTTCATTCCCGGGCCGATGCCGCCCTTGTCGGCTACTCCGCCCTTGAGAACATCAGAGATATTGCCGGCCTTGTTCGCGTGCAGGCCGATGGAGTACCAGAAGTCGAAGGACTCACTCTGCTGGTCTTCGAGCGCGCTCCAGGAGTTGGGCTTGTCGGTGTAGGTGAGCTTGTATCCACCGTTTTCGAGGCCACCGAGCGGCGCGTGGTACGAGTTTGAGTCGAGGCGGGAACGCAGGAAGGCGGCCCAGTCGTTCGCGACCACGCCATTGAGGCCTGCAACGACATCGTCGAAGGTGTAGGGTACGACCTTCGGCCCTGTGTCTCCGCCGAGTCCGTGGAACTTCGCGACGAAATCGTCGATGGTTTTCTTGCCGTTAGTCATCTTGCGGATTGTGGTGTCGACATCAAGCCAGACGAGTTCGCCCTCGTCGTAGTAGTCCACGCTGAGACGCCAGTTGTCCCATCCGCCACCTGCGGCGTAGAGGATTTGCGCGGCGGTCGCGGTGTCCTGAATATCGCGCCAGGTGCGGCCGGGACGGTTGTCATACTCGGCCGCGATGGTGGAGAGACGCTGCTTGTACTGGTCGGGGGTCCATATGCCGCAGCGTGCGGCGAGCACGTCGCCGAGGTACTCGGTCAAACCCTCGTATACCCAGAGGAGATCGCCCTCCATGGGCTTCTGATAGTTGCTGGTTGCGAGGCCAGCGGGCCGGCGGTATTTGCCATTCCAGCTGTGAGTGAACTCGTGCGGCAGCAGCAGGCCGGCCAAGACAAACTCGCGATCGTCAGTGAAGGTGGTTGCCATCACGCGGTCATCGCTGGACTGATGATGCTCGAGGCCGAAGTGCGCGACCTCGTCGCTGAGAGTTACGAGGAAGTGATAGGAGCCGTAGTGGCGAGACTTATAGAGAGCGCCGGTCTCGCGCACCAGCTTGTCGAAGTCGGCGATGTGCTCCTTCGAGAGATTGAGCTGTTCGGGGCCGTCGGCTGCCATGTCGAGGTAGTGCTTCGGCGAGATCTCGGGAGCGAGGGGGATTTCGCGGAAGTATCGGCCTGCGAGGACGGGGGAGTCGATCAGTTGCTCGAGGCTTACGGTCTTGAAGGTTGATGTCTGACCGGAGCCGCCATCTTTGTCCAACGCGGTTCCGAGGTTCCATCCGCTTGGCAGCTTTACCGATGGAGTGAACATGACCTGGCTTGCGTCGGTGTCGGCAGGGTAGACCAGCAATGTGTTCCAGCTGAGGAGAGCAAGGTTTTCGCTGGTCGATCCGCCTGCGGAGAATCCTGAAAGGGCCGACGATGCGAGGAAGTCGATCTTCATCTCAAGCTGCGTGACGCCCTGAGGTACGGTGAGGTGATAGGCGAACATATCGATCTTGTCGCGCTCCCACTTTACGGGTTGACCGTTGGCGGTGATGAAAAATCCGGCCATATTTTCAATGGGGCCGGTGGGTCCGTGCTCTCCGGGAATCCATTTGGGATAGACGACGGTCATGGGCCCGGCTGTCACCGGCATGACTTCTATTGCATGAAGGATCTTTCGTGGAGCATCTGTGAGATCGACACTTAGGGTGATTGGCGCGGTCTGCGCCCCAGCCATTGAAACGCTTACGGTTGCTGCCAGAGCCGCTCCGGCACACTTTTTCCAAAAACCAGCCATTGTTCCGCCTTCCGCTTCCTTTTTTGTAACAGGGATCAGTCTAACGCCGGTGCACGGCCCCAGGGACGAATCGAACGTGCTTTGCGAGGGTTTTTACGGTTAGGATGGTGCACACAGGAGAACTCATGCTCTCGAAAGTTCCGGTCGCCCTGGCGGCCACTGCGTTATTGCTCGCCGCGATCCAAGTACCCGCGCAAGAGGCCGCTCAGCCTCTTCAATCGATGCCTTACTCGCCATCGCTTGATCTGTCGAGCCTAGACCGCGGGGCGGACCCTTGCGTCGACTTTTATAAGTTCTCCTGCGGTGGGTGGGAGAAGAAAAATCCGATTCCTCCGGACCAATCTGGCTGGAGTGTCTACGCGAAGCTTGGCAACGAGAATGAACAGTTTCTTTGGGGCATTCTCGAGGCGGATGCCAAGGCGGCGAATCGCGACGCAGTGCAGCAGAAGGTCGGCGACTATTTTGCCGCATGCATGAACACCTCGGCGATCGATGCGCTGGGTGTGAAACCTGCACTGTCGGGTCTGGCGCGCATCGATGCCCTGAAGACGCGGCCCGAACTCGTTAGGGCGATCAGCTCACTGCACCATGACTACGCAGGTAGTTTCCTGTTCGAATCGGGCACAGATCAGGATGCGATCGACTCGTCGCTGGAGATCGTGGCGCTTGGGGCGGGCGGACTTGGTCTGCCTGATCGTGACTATTACCTGAAGACGGATGATAAGAGTGTAAAGCTGCGTGAGCAGTATCTTGCCTACATCCAGAAGCTGCTCACGCTGGGCGGTGAGTCTGCAAATCAGGCAAAGCTCGACGCGGATGCAACCCTCCACATTGAGACGGCGCTTGCCAAGGCATCGCTTACCAGGGTGGACCGACGCGATCCGCATAAGACCTATCACATGATGACGATTAGTGAACTGAGCAAGATCGCGCCCGCCTTTGATTGGCCAAGTTACTTTGAGATGCAGGGAGCGCCAGGTGTCGCGAAGCTGAATGTGGCGCAGCCGGAGTTCATGAAGGCAGTGCAGACGGAGGTTTCGACCGAGTCTGTTGAGGCACTTCGTGGTTATCTGCGATTTCACTTTCTGACAGCCGCAGCGCCATACCTTGCTCGCCCGCTGGAGCAGACCGACTTCGACTTTTATTCGACAACGCTGCGCGGCGTTCCTGCAATGCCGCCGCGCTGGAAGACCTGCACGCGTGGAGTGGATCGTGACCTGGGTGAAGCGCTGGGACAGGAGTTCGTCAAGCGCACATTTTCTGCCGATACAAAAGCGAAGACGCAGCTGATGACGGAGCAGATCGAGGCTGCGATGAAGCAGGAGATCGAGAATCTCGACTGGATGAGCCCCGCAACCAAACAGAAGGCTCTCCGCAAGCTGCATGTGATTCGCAATAAGATTGGATACCCGAACCAGTGGCGTGACTATACGACGCTAGAGATAAAGTCAGATGACTACATTGGCAATGTTGAGCGCTCTTATCGGTTCGAAGACGCGCGACAGTGGCACAAGCTGGGTAAGCCTGTGGACTTGAATGAATGGGGAATGACGCCACCTACCGTCAATGCCTATTTCAACCCACAGATGAACGATATCAATTTTCCTGCCGGCGTGCTGCAACCACCGCTGTACGACACGAAGCTGGATGACGCGCCAAACTACGGGAACACCGGAGCAACAATCGGCCATGAGCTTACGCACGCCTTCGACGACGAGGGGCGGCAGTTCGACGACAAAGGCAATCTTCGCGACTGGTGGACGCCTGCGGACGCCAAGGGTTTCGAGGACCGTATTAACTGCATTCGTGGTCAGTACGCAGAGTACATCGTTGTGGACGATATTCACATCAACTCGAAGCTGACCAGTGGCGAAGACGTTGCCGACCTGGGCGGGACGTTACTCGCTTATATCGCATGGAAGAAGCAGACTGCCGGGCAGCAGTTGGTGAGCGCGGACGGATTCACTCCGGATCAGCGTTTCTTCGTTGGGATGGCGCAATGGGCTTGTGAGAATGAGCGTCCCGAGGTGCTGCGGGTTCGCGCTATCACGGACCCCCACTCGCCAGGGTATGCGCGCATCAATGGCGTGGTTTCGAATATGCCGGAGTTTCAGAAGGCCTTTAGCTGCAAAGCAGGTCAGCCGATGGTGCACGCGCCCACCTGCAGGGTGTGGTAATACGACAGAATTTTTCCCGTGGCCGACGGCTCAATCTCCAACGCGAGGTCACGGGTGCGAGGATCGGCTGCCAGACAGTACACTGACCTAACCTAATGAATCTCTACGCGATCGTTCTATCGGTTATTGTCGTCACCCTGCTCACGGTTTCGCTCACACGTCTTGGTAAGGTGAAGACAAAGGCAGACTATCTTGTGGCAGGCCGCTCGCTGCCCGCCTTCGTCCTGGTCTTCACGCTGTTGTCGAGCTGGATCGGCTCAGGGTCGCTGCTCGGCGGGGCGGAAAACGCCTATAAGCATGGCTTCGCGGCGCTTTGGCAAGGAGGTGGTGGCTGGGCGGGCCTGCTGCTGATCTACTTCATCGCCCCACGTGCACGAAAGTTCGCACAGTTTACCATTCCCGATCTGCTCGAGGCTCGTTACAACCAGGCGGCACGCGTGCTTGGCGTCATCGCGATTCTCTTCTGCTACACGGCTGTTACGAGCTACCAGTTTGTTGGTGGCGGCGATATTCTTCACTTGATCTTCCCGGACCTGATAACCGCCGACTTCGGCAAATACATTATTGCTGCGTTCGTCATCGTTTTTACTGCGATTGCCGGCATGGCATCTGTTGCCTACATGGATGTTGCGATCGGCCTTCTTGCCACTTTTACGATGCTTATAGCGCTGCCTATCCTTGTACATCACGCCGGGGGATGGTCTGCGGTCCATTCGAGCCTTCCCGCAACTCATTTCCAGGTGCTGGGCGATCTCAGATTCATCCAGGCTCTTGAGCTTTTTCTTCCGACTTGTCTTTTGCTGCTTGGAAATCAGTCGATGTATCAAAAGTTTTTCTCTGCCAAGTCGGAGAAGGATGCCACCCGTGCGGTTGTTGGGTGGATCGTCGGTACCGTCATCCTGGAGACTGTCATCGTCGCCCTTGCCGTCACTGGGTCTAGCCTCTTTCCTGGCGGAGAGGTACACGCACGCCCCCGCGAGATTCTCGCTTACCTTGGGTTGCATGGTTTCTCAGGGTCCGCACCGCTTCGTCTGCTGGGCGCGCTGCTGATGGGAGCCATCTTCGCGAAGATCATCTCCACAGCGAATAACTGGCTCTTCTCGCCGTCGACTAACCTCGTCAACGACATCTATCTTCGCTATATCAACCCGCAGGCTTCGAACACGAAGACTCTCGCCGTCTCTCGTCTGATGGTGGTCCTGCTTGGTCTATGGGCGCTCTACCAGTCGCTCCATATAGAGTCGGTGCTGAAGAAGTCGCTTTACGCCTATACGATTTATGGCGCTGCTCTGACGCCGGTCATCCTTGCAACCTTCTACTGGAGACGCGCGACTGCAGCGGGTGCCGTGGCCAGTATTGCGGTGGGCACGTTCGTTACGGTCTTCTGGGATACCGGCTTTGTCCACTCTCATCTGCCGGCAGTCATCAGCGAACGCGACGCTATTCTTCCAGCACTGCTTGTCTCTCTGCTGTGTCTGATCGCTGTCAGCCTATTGACCAGCCCACCGACGGAGAAGCAACTCCAACCATTCTCCGAAGCCTGACAGCAATTCTTTTTGCGGCCTGATGACGATATTGTTCGATACTTACGACATCGCTCCCCAGCTAGGGCGTAATTCTCTGAACGAGGCGACGCCATCGACAAGGTCGCACAAAAGATAGATGAACTACCGACTGGCTCCCGACCTCGCGGCAATGCCCCCTTCTCAGTGGGCGGCCGCGAAGCCTTTTTTCTGCCTGGGCCGGCGCCGTACTAAACAAAAGCGCCAGAGTGCCCTAAGCTTCTAATTCAAGGAAAAGTGAATTTTCACACTCACTTTTTTCAGTCTGCTGCATCCTATTCCAGTACACATTTTCAACAGGAGATTTTTATGGCACTTGAGACCCTAACCTTCGACTTCAACGCAACCTTCTTCCCCCTGGGTCTGAATTTCCTTGCCGCCTTTGAAAACAGCTCCCTTGATATGGTCCTGCAGGGCTCCACGGCCGATTCCTTAAGCGCCGCAAAGAAAGCACTCGAAGATGAGGATGACGAGTTTGAGGACGACGACGACGAAGAGGAAGACGACGAGGATGAGGATGGTGAGTACGAGGATGACGACGAAGAAGTCGATGACGAAGAAGATGAGGATGAGTACGAAGACGATGACGAGGAAGATGAGGATGACGACGAAGAAGACGACGATGATGACGATGTCGACGAGCTTCAGGTTGGACGGAGAGGGTAACCCTGCCGATCGGAACTCGTTCTTTGGAACCGTACAACTGCTGGCCTGCCTACCTCAGACGCGCGTTAGGCCAGCGCCTCCCCTCATCCTTAAAACGGTGGTCTAAGCGAAAACGGTGGTCTAAGCGGTCGGGAGCGAGGGCTAGTAACCTGCCTTGGTTACGATGTTTTTCAACTCTTCTCCAGTCAAAAAACGCCTCTCCTGCTCTGCTCCGAAGCGGAATGCGCGGTGGATGAACTCAGGGGTCGAGCTACCCACGTGCGGCGTAATCATGCAGTTGGGCGCCGACCATAGAGCGTGGGCTGCCGGTAGCGGCTCTGGGTCCGTCACATCCAAAACCGCCCTGATTCGATGCTGTTCGAGCGCCTCAATTAAAGCCTCCGTTACAACTACGGGGCCTCGCGCCGCGTTGACGAGAAGGCCTCCATGCTTCATCAGACTAATCTCTGCTGCTCCAACCAATCCACGCGTCTCCGGAGTTAGAGGCACGATGAGAACGACGATGTCGGCCTGCGGCAGGAGGCGATGCAGATTGGTCACGGCGACGATCTCCGGCTCTTTGCGGGGGTTACGCGCCAGCCGCAGAATCTTCGCGCCGAAGGGTTTTAGACGGGTTTCGATCGCCGCACCGATCGACCCATAGCCGACGATCAGCACGGTCTTTCCTGCCAGATCCTCTCCCAGAATCTGGTACTGTCCGACCTGAACGCCGGCTTCGTTCAAAAAATCGTCCGATACGGAAGCTTGACCTTTCCATTCCTGACGTAGCTGCAGATCGCGATAGCGTGGAACTCTCTTCAAGGACGTGAGGATTGCGGTGAGGACCCACTCGGAGGCCGAGATGTCGCGGATGCCGCGCCCGTCGCAGAGTACTATCTCCTTCGGCAGCCAAGGCCTAATCCAGTCAACGCCCGCCATCATCGATTGCACCACCTTGACGCCGCGCAAACGGGCGAAGGTCTCCCGGGCATCTTTGCGTGCGAAGACCAGGATCCAGAAGTCAACTTCGAGAATCGCCGATGGTCTGCGGGGAATTCGGACGATTGCTGCTTCGCGAGGAAAATCTACCAGCAACTGCGGAGCAAGGTTCTCGTCGACACCGACACGCACCATTGCATGAGTGTGCATGAAATCTGGTCCGGAAACAAAGCGAGGACCGAGGAAATTCACGATTCTGTAGCGTTGGTGATATCTGATATACGCAAATTGCGCACTATAGTGGGTTCATGTGCTCAGAGGGAGCAGTACACCCTCACTGAGTTATCACCCGTATCTCTTATTAAAACTTCTGGAGTGTCTGTGAAACGCTTTTTGCTGTTTGTTGTCGCGGTTTGTTTTTTCCTAATAGGATCTGTCTCGCTGCCCGCAGTTTGAGACCGCCTCCGTCCTTGGGTATGTGCGCGATTCCTCAGGGGCGACCCTCTCCGGCGCAACCGTTTCCCTCGTCAACCAGGAGACCAAGGCTCAGGTGACCGCGCAAACCAATGATCAGGGCGCTTATCAGTTTACGGATGTAAAGATTGGCCAGTATCTGGTGACTGCGCAGGCGAGTGGGTTTGATGTCAGCACGACACAGATATTTACCGTTACCGTCAACGCTCGACAGCGCGTCGATGTGGCTTTGAAGATCGGATCTAATAGCGAGACGGTGACCGTCGGCTCCGCTGCGGCGTTGCTTGAAACAGACAGCAGCGAACGTGGGCAGGTTATTGGAACGCGCGAGGTTGAAAATCTTCCGCTGAATGGTCGCGCCTACGCTGATCTCGCCGCTGGTCCCGGGTGTGCGTCGGAATATCCTCGAGAATTCGACTGACAGCAGCCGCGACGCGAGTTTCAATGTTAACGGTCAGCGCAGCGAATTCAATAACTTCCTGCTTGATGGTTTGGACAACAACGCATACGGCACCTCAAACCAGGGATTTTCTAATCAGGCTATCCCTCCATCACCAGATGCCATCAACGAGTTCCGCGTCGAGACTGATAACTATAGCGCCGAGTACGGCCGGTCTGCCGGAGCCGTGATCAACGTCAGTATACGTAGCGGCTCAAATCAGTTCCACGGCAAGGCCTACGACTACATCCGTAACACCGTCTTCAACGCTATCGGGCCGTTTACTCCTCCGACCAATCCGTTGACGGGCAAAGCGCAAAAGCCAATTCTGATACGTAACCAGTTCGGTGGCACGTTCGGGGGGCCAATCTGGAGGGATCACACATTCTTCTTTGCAGACTACGAGGGAACGCGACAGGTCGTCCATGCATTCAATGTGGCCACTATCCCGACAGCGAACCAACTCGGAACCAGCCCGCTCGCGATTGCGAACGGCGGCTACACCTTTCTAGCAGCCGTGAAGAACGCAAACGGATCCTTTGGCGGAGCCGAGAGCGGTACTCCGGTGCCGCTGCTCAACCCGCTTACAGGTCAGAAGTACACCAACGGTGTCATTCCGTTCAACGATCCCTCGGTTTCGTCTTTTGCAAAAGGCGTGCTGGCTGCGCTTCCTGCGCCGAATGTTCCCGGCAGTCCTTTCGCCAACAACTATGCCTCGCTGCCGTCAGACACCATCAACGACGACAAGGGGGACATTCGCGTCGATCAGACTTTCAGCCAGCGCACCACTGCGTTTGTCCGCTACAGCCAGCATCAGGGCAAGATCGTTTCGCCACCCAACATTCAAGGGCCTGCCGGCGGTAATAGTAATGGCACAGTCAATATTTTCAACCAGCAGATCGCCGGCGGCGTGACTCACATCTTCAATCAAAACTCGATCCTGGATGCGCGTTTCGCCTTTACCCGAACGGATGGCGGCAAGAGCCCTTATGGTGCGAATCTACCTAGTCTGATGGACGGCATTCCGGGGCTTCCGACAGATCCGCAGGTGGTTCGCAGCTTGAATGTGCAGAGCGTCAACACGTTCTCTCAGTTTGGAAACCAGGGAAGCAACCCTCAGTTTCAGAATCCTTATATCTACAATCCGAAGGTGAACTACACGTGGATCCGTGGACACAGTACCTATAAAGTTGGCTACGAGTACCAGTCGATCTTTACCACGATCGATGACTTCAACCCTGTCTTCGGTCAGGATACCTACAATGGTGGTTTCAGCTACACCGGCGCCTCGACGGCAACGCTCAGTGCGGCGGATACTGGCACCAAAGAGGCTGCTGCACTGGCTGACTTTATCTTCGGCGCACGCAGTGCCTACCAGCTCAACAACTTTGTTATCGTCCACGTGAATCAGAGGATGCATTACTTTTATCTGCAGGACGACATAAGACTCAGCTCTCGCCTGACCGTCGATGCTGGTTTACGTTACGAGTTGGTGACGCCGCAGTGGGAGTCACACAATCTGCTGGCTAACTTCGATCCGACCACGGATTCCCTTATCCAGGCTTCGTCCGGTTCCCTCTACAACCGCGCGTTGGTGAATACGCCGAAGCTGGATTTCGCTCCTCGCCTGGGTCTTGCCTACTCCGTCGATCAGAAGACTGTTATACGGGCTGGATACGGTATCAACTTTGCGCAGTTCAATCGCGAAGGCGGCGAGAATCTGCTTGTCTACAACCTGCCTAACATCGTCAACACTAATGTGAATCAGATCCCCTCGTTTGCGAATCCGGGCATTGTCGGCACAGCTAAGACGGAGTCCGTCTGTACGGCGGCACAGTTGGGAGCCGCTTTCGATCCTGCCAATCCGACGCCTTGTTTCAGAACCACGATGCAAGGCTATCCCACGGACTTTACCAGTCCGTCGATTGTTACTGCGGCCAGCAACGCCAGTACGCAAGCTCGCTATATCCCCAAGAACCTGCCTACGGGTTACGTTCAGAGCTATCACCTGACGGTACAGCGTCAGCTTGGTCCTTCCACCACCTTCGAGGTCTCCTACGTCGGAGAGCATGGCGTGAAGCTTCAGGTTCTCGCAGACTACAACCAGGCGAATGCGAATCCCGTTACGGCAACCTGCAATGGGAACCTCGTGACCTCTGGCTGCGTCAATCTGCTGAACCAGAACCAGGGGCGCCCGCTGAAGACATTCACTACGATCGAAGAGACGCTTCCCGCCGGCTTCCTCGGCTATAACGCGCTGCAGACAAAACTGGAGCATCGCGCCGGACACGGTCTGTATCTGCTCAACTCGTTTACTTACTCGCGGGCGCAGGACAACGCCAGCGGCCACCTGGATACTCCGAACGGTGATAACTCGCGCATCAATCTCACCAACCCACTTGGGGAACGTGGACCGTCGGCCTACAATCAACCGCTGAACGAGATTCTCACCCTTGTCTATGATCTGCCCTACGGCAAGGGCCGCATGTTCGGAGGCAGCGCACCGCTGCTTCTGCAGGAGGCATTGGGCGGCTGGCAGATCACGGCTATCAACAGCGCCAGCAGCGGCCAGGCAGTCAATGTAACTTATTCACCCGATTCTAACCAGTCCGTCAGCACCATTCTTAATCAACGCCCGAATCAGATCAGCAATGCGGCCGTGCTGCCCAAGTCGAAGCGAGTGCGTGTGAACGGTAACCAGGGCATCACAGCGCTCAATCTGAACGCCTTCAGTCTGCCGGACCAGAACCACCCCTACGGCAACGCCGGCCGAAACTCCATCCGGTTCGATCCCTTCTATCAACTCGACCTTGGTCTGCATAAGAGCTTCGCTCTCTATTCCGAAGGCACGTCGTTTGACTTCCGCGTCGAGGCATTCAATATCCTCAACCAGACGAACCTTGGCTTTCCGGGAAGCAGCACTTATAGTCCCACCTCCACCAGCTTCGGTGTCGTCACCGCTGCTACTACCGGTCCGGCCCGCATCCTGCAGTTTGCCGGGAAGATCATTTTCTAAGCAGAACTCAGAGGATCTTTCGTCATGGATAGAAGAAGATTCGTCTCCCTCGCCGGTGCTTCGCTCGGTAGCCTGCTCACTCAGAGGCTATGGGCGGAGCAGGTCCGGATGGCTGCCTCGCTCGACAAGTTCTACTTCGCGCTTGTCGCCGATACGCATATCATCGACGACTATTACGTCAAAGGTAGCGAGAACGGAGCGGAGGACAACGAGAGCATTCTGCTGACGACACCTCGACTCACTTCGGCTCGCGATCTCATTAACTCCTTGAACCCGGCCATTAAGCAGGTTTTCCTGATCGGCGACTACTTTCACAACTATCCTTCGACGGATTATGACTTTTACTTCAAGAACAACACGCGGCTTGACAATGCGAAGACGATCACGGACGGGTTCAAGATGCCGGTGCATCTTGGCTTCGGAAACCACGATTACGACGTGCGGAGAGTTTCGCGGGAGATGAGCCATTGTCTCTTCGAAGCCAAGTTCAACACGAAGCCGTACTCTGTGCTGGACTACAAAGGTTACAAATTTGTCCACCTGAATAACTTCCTTGGTGGCACGCAGGATCACACATCTTCAGAGTTCAACCCGGGGATCGGCTCGCTCGGCGAAGAACAGCTTCACTGGTTTGAAGCCCAGCTGCAGCAGCACAAGCCTACCTTCGTTTTTGTCCACTACCCGCTGATTCAAAATAAGGCCACAGAGTTCGCTGATTATGGGCTGCAGCCGCTACTGGTGAAGTACCAAGAGACGATTCAGCTAGTCGTCTCCGGCCACAAGCACAAGTGGATCGACTATGGCCGCATCTATGGCCCGCAGCACTACGTCATGGCCGCCACACGTTATGATCCCAATGCGTACATGCTCATGGAAGTCGACACGAAACGGGCCACCTGGCGCTTCTTGAATGAAAGCCTCGTCGACTGGTCTACGCACTATAGCAAGTCCTACCGCGCTATCTAGCGGGAAGACGCTTCGATTGCGATAACTTGAAAGCTCCACGGAAATCAAAGGATACAGATTGCGCTCTCTCTCCTTACGCGTCTTTTCGGCAATGGTTCTGTCCGCATCTCTCGGCAGCAGTAGTTATTTCAACGCGCAGACTGCGGCGGCCGATGGTGCTCTCAAACTCAACCAGATCCAGGTCATCGGCACGCACAACAGCTATCACGCGGGGATTGCGTTGAGTGAGTCGAAACTTTGGCAGGCGAAGTACGCCGATGCGTACAAGGGACTCGACTATCAGCATCAGCCGCTGCAGCAGCAGTTTGATAGCGGTGTTCGACAGATTGAACTGGACGTTTATGCCGATACCAAAGGTGGGCGTTATGCTCATCCGTCCGGTCCCCTGACGGTCGCGGCCGCCAACCTCCCGCCTGACCCCGACTTCGATCCTAACGGGGTGATGTTGAAGCCGGGGTTTAAGGTTATGCACGTTCAGGACGTGGACTATCGCAGCACTTGTCAGCCATTTATTGCATGCCTCGAGCAGGTTCGCCAGTGGTCGCAGGCTCATCCGAAACACATTCCAATCTTCATCCTCGTTGAGACCAAACAGGGCTCTCCGGGGAAGCTCAAGCTTACTGAACCCGAACCATTTACCTCTGCCACTTTTGACGCACTCGATGCCGAGATCCGTTCCGTCTTTCCGGCCAGCGAACTGATCACTCCTGATGATGTGCGCGGCCACTACGACACGCTCAATGAAGCGGTTCTCGCGGGCAACTGGCCAAGCCTCGACAGCGCGCGAGGGAAGGTTATTTTCCTGATGGACCAACGCGCTGTAGGTCCTGTCTACGTTGCAGGTCATCCTGCTCTACGTGGCCGCGTTCTCTTCACTAATTCCGAACCTGGCGAGCCCGATGCCGCGTTTATCGAGCGCAACGACGGTCCTGCAGCGGATATCACATTGCTCGTTCGCAAGGGATATCTCATCCGCGGTCGCACCGACTCGGACACGAAGCAGACTCGTGCCAACGACACCACGATGCGCGACGCTATGATTGCAAGCGGAGCTCAATTGCTGAGCACCGACTATCCTGTCAACGAACCCGCTCGCTGGCCAGGGAATTATGTTGTCACGCTTCCTGGAAAGGCGGTCGCGCGATGCAATCCGATCAGTGCTCCGACCTGCAACAGTGGTTTGCAAGGGGACTCAGCTAATTAGCTCCGTTAGCCTGTCTGCCGAGCGATCTGTTGCGTTACGGTTTGATGGTAGGGCGTGAGAAACGATCCCGTTAAGTCAGTCCCATGGAGCCGGTAGTTCGTGGCTCGGTCGCGACGTTTTGCATGCCTCGAAGGATTGTAGCGTTGGCCAAACGAAACTGATGCTGTGCCTCCCTGCTATCCTATGGTCATTCGCAGTTTAGGCAATGAAAGAGCTAAGCCAGCTGCAAAATCTGTACGTTGACTTTGTATTCGAGGAAATTATGGCTGCATTGATCGACGCCATCGATGTGAAACGCAAGATGTTCTTTGAGTTTGAAAACGTTCCGTTCTGCTGCCTGGAGGCTGAGATTTCTACTCCGACGGCTCGGGGCGGCCAGACGCTGGTCCGTTTGAGAATGCGTAACATGCTTACGCGCGCAGTCTTCGACAAGACGTTCAAGGCCAGCGACAAGTTCAAGGAGCCGGACCTGGAGACGGTTGGGGCATCCTATCTCTACAGCGACGGAGATGGCTCGTACTTTCTGGACCAGGAGAGCTACGAAACTCTCTCCCTCAGCGATGAGATTGTGGGGGATGCACTGGACCTGCTGGTTGAGGGGGTTCTGATTCAGATCGACAAATATAACGGTAATCCAATCGGGCTGCAGCTGCCAGTTCAAGTGGAACTGTCTGTTGCGTACACCGAACCGGGCGTTCGCGGCGACACTTCGAGTGGCAGCGTGACCAAGCCAGCCAAACTGGAGACGGGTGTGGAGATTCGCGTACCGTTGTTCATCAAAGAAGGCGAAAAGATCAAGGTGAACACAGAGACGCGGGAGTTCGCCGGGCGGGCCTGATTCGTCGGAGCGCTGTTTGCGGAGTCCCGGGTCTCTCGAAGAGATTGATAGACGCCTGACTTGCCTAAGTTCTCTTTCGAGCACAAGATGTTATGGAACGTCTTGCCGGAACGCAATCCCGAGGGGGATTCGTGGAGAGCTGGGATCAGCATTCACCGCCGATCAAAGAAATCAATGTGCTTTGGATTGCTGCGGGGTTAGGTTGCGACGGAGACACAATCGCGATGACGGCCGCAACGCAGCCCAGCATTGAGGATGTTGTCCTAGGGGGAATTCCCTGGATCCCAAAGGTGAACTTCCATAACCCTTTTCTATCTATTGAAGTTGGCGAAGACTTTCTGCGCTGTTTCCATCTGGCTGCGGCGGGCAAGCTGGAACCCTTCATCCTTGTTGTTGAGGGCTCCATCCCGAATGAGAACAATAAACCGGAGGGATACTGGGCGTCGCTGGGCACAGATGCGACGACCGGGCAGCCAATTACAACGTGCGAGTGGATCGACCGGCTGGCCCCCCATGCCTGGGCGGTGATTGCCGTTGGAACCTGCGCGACGTACGGCGGAATTCACGCGATGGCGGGCAATCCAACCGGGTGCATGGGGCTTCCTGACTATCTCGGATGGCGGTGGAGATCCAAGGCTGCAGTCCCGATCGTTTGTGTTCCGGGCTGTCCTGTCCAGCCGGACAACTTTATGGAGACTCTGCTGTATCTGCTTTACATGGCTACCGGACATGCACCTATAATTCCCCTCGATGAGCAGTTGCGCCCCACCTGGCTCTTTGGAAGCACGGTGCATGAGGGTTGCGATCGTGGCGGTTACTATGAGCAGGCGCAATTTGCAGAGCAGTATGGATCGCCGTTGTGCATCGTAAAACTGGGTTGCTGGGGCCCCGTCGTTCAGTGCAATGTTGGCAAGCGTGGATGGATGGGCGGGATTGGCGGATGCCCGAATGTAGGCGGCATTTGTATTGGGTGCACGATGCCAGGATTTCCGGATAAATTTATGCCATTTATGGACCAACCACCCGGATCGCTTCTCTCGTCAGCAGCTGTTCAGACCTATGGACGAGCGATTCATGCACTACGCAAATTCACTCAGGCATCGCTCAATAAAGTGCCAAGCTGGCGGCAGCAAAGTATTTCCCCGGGCCAACAACGCTGACTAGGAAGCGCCAAGCCGAACGGAGCGAAGAATGGCTTCACTTGCTAAGGCCGAATGGAAAGACCGTGAGGTTGGCGTTGAAAACAGCGCGCTGCTGCCAGACCTGAACGAGGCGGAGGCGGTTCTGCTCGAGTTAGCAAGTCTGTTCGGGGGTAGAATACAGTCTTCACCCTCCGAGAGTGAGCAGCCAACTGGGGACCCATCCACGCAGACCCCTGACGCTCACACTTCGAGCCTCGAAGCCAAATACCGCGCGCTACTTGAACAAATTCCTGCCGTGGTTTTCATGGTCTATCTGGATCGCGGCATCAGCGAGGCATACGTCAGCCCTCAGATCGAGGAGGCACTCGGGTTCTCGCGAGAGGAGTGGCTGGAAGACCCTATTCGCTGGTATGAGCACATTCATCCGGACGACAAGCAGCGCTGGAGCCTGGAGGCCGCGGGCATGTTTCTCTCCGGCAAACCGCTGCGGTCGTCCTATCGGGTCATCGCACGCGACGGACATGTGATCTGGTTTCACTGCGATGCGAAGATGATGCGTCGGCCCGACGGCCAGCCCTGGTTCATACACGGTGTTGCCTTTGATATCTCTGACCTGAAGCACACAGAGGAGGCGCTCCACCAGGAGCGCAACGTCGTCTCCGCCATTCTCGACACTGTCGGCGCGCTGGTCGTTGTTCTCGATCCGGATGGACGCATCACGCGATTCAACCGAGCCTGTGAGCTGACGACCGGGTATTCGCTGGAGGAGGTCAGGGGCAAACGCATCTGGGATTTTTTTCTCGTGCCTGAAGAAGTGGAACGCTTCAAGTCGATCTTTTCGCAACTGAGCGCGGATCTGCTGCCGGAGGACTACCAAAGCTATTGGGTTACTCGGCATGGGACGAAGAGACTCATCGCCTGGTCAAGCACCATGTTGCCGGGTAACAACGGAACACCCAACTACATCATCGCAACCGGCATCGACATTACCGAGCGCGAGCAGTTGGAGAAAGCTCTCCTGAACATTAGCTCAAGAGAACAACGACGCATCGGTCAGGACCTGCATGACGGTCTGGGGCAGCATCTGACGGGCATCGCCTTTATGGCGAAGGTTCATGAGGCTAAGTTGGCGGAGAAACGCCTGGCCGAGGCCAACGATGCAGCCAAGATCGTCCGATTGGTGAATGAGGCGATTTACAAGACCCGAGAGTTGGCCCGAGGTCTACTACCCGTTGTCTCCGATACCCATGGGCTGATGTCAGCGTTGCTGCTCTGGGCTGCGGAGGTAGAGGATATCTTCGGAATATCCTGTCGTTTCGAGTGCGAACCTGCCGTTTTGATCTATGACGACGCGATGGCCACCCACCTCTACCATATCGCTCAGGAGTCAGTGAACAATGCTCTGAAGCATGGCCGCGCACGCAAAATACTTATTCGTCTGTCTGCTGAGAATGACCGCGGTACATTGTCGATTAGTGACGATGGAGCCGGCATCGAAGAACGTCGCGAAAACAGTCAAGGCATGGGACTTCACATCATGAACTATCGAGCGGCCATGATCGGCGGAACGCTAGAGGTTGCGCCCGGGCCACTCCATGGAACGACCGTGACCTGTATCTTCCCCCTGAAACCCGGTACGTAGCCTATGGCTTTGACAAACATGCCGGTGCAGTCTTATGCGGGCAAGAGAACCGTCTTCGTAGTCGACGACCATCCACTTTTGCGCCAGGGACTGGCCTTATTGATTAACCAGCAGCGAGATCTTGAAGTCTGCGGCGAGGCCGAAGAGGCGCAGGCTGCGATGCAGGCGATCTCTCAGAAGAAACCAGACATCATGATCGTGGACATCTCACTCAATGGTCCGGACGGGCTGGATCTGCTCAAAAACATTCGAGCCTCTTATCCAGATCTGCCTATATTAATTCTCTCCATGCACGATGAGGCCATCTACGCAGAACGTGCCCTGCGCGCGCGTGCGAACGGCTACATCATGAAGCAGGAGGCTACGGAGAAGGTGCTGATTGCCGTGCGCCGCATACTTGGCGGCGAGGTATATCTGAGCGATCGTATGGCCAACAAGATGCTTCAACAGTATATTGGCGGCTCTCCGGCAGCGCTCCACTCTCGAATCTCCACGCTCTCTGATCGCGAGTTGGAGGTGTTCTGCCTGATCGGCGAGGGCCGCGGCACGCGTGAGATTGCTGAGGAGTTGCACCTCAGCATCAAGACTGTCGAGACGTATCAGGCACACATCAAAGAAAAGCTTCGCCTGCACAGCGGGCGAGAGCTGATCCAGCATGCAATTCAGTGGAAGATCGACGAGAAGACAGGTTGAGTTCCTGTGAACTGCCAAAATTAGTTCTGTTGGGGCTAGACGGCGCGACGTTTCGTTCCTGTCATTTCTTATCTCTGAAACCAATGCGATTCGCATGGCAAACGTCTTTCCGGAATTCACATCAGGTAATCCCCTAGCCCCATTTAAGTAAGAAGTACGAGAAAGAAATAGGGTCAGTCCCGCTTGCGGGTTCTGCATGCCGACCTCTCTACTGGCTACGCTTCGCGGATCGCCGGAGAGTCCTGTCCAAGCGACTAGCGCCTCAGGTTTGCGTTTCACAGCGCGGCCTGCATCTTCATGCAAGACCAGCCCGTATCCGAAGAGGAGAACCCAGGTTATGGCTCAAGAAACAGTTCCTTACGGTCGAGTCACTCAGAAGAAACCTGCTGTTGCTGAACTGCATATTCTGTGGATCACCGCTGGTCTCGGTTGTGACGGAGACTCCGTATCCATCACCGCAGCTACACAGCCAAGTATCGAGGACGTTCTTCTGGGAGCGATTCCCGGCCTGCCCAAGGTCCACCTGCACAATCCTGTGCTCGCGTATGAAAATGGCGATGATTTTCTGAAGTACTGGTACATGGCAGAGCAGGGAAAGCTCGAACCTTTCGTGCTGGTGGTGGAAGGGTCTATCCCCAACGAAAAAATCAAGAAGGAAGGCTACTGGGCAGCTTTGGGCACCAATCCGAACACAGGACAGCCGATCACGACCAATGAGTGGATCGATCGACTGACACCCAAAGCGCTTGCCGTCGTGGCCTGCGGGACCTGTGCCACGTATGGCGGAATCCACGCCATGGAGGGCAATCCCACCGGCTGTATGGGACTGGCCGATTATCTGGGATGGGATTGGAAGTCCAAAGCTGGTCTTCCGATCGTGAATGTTCCAGGTTGCCCGGTGCAGCCTGACAATTTTATGGAGACACTTCTCTATCTTCTTTATCAGGTGGCCGGTCTGGCGCCGATGATTCCTCTCGACGATCAGCTGCGGCCAACCTGGCTCTTCGGCAAGACAGTACACGAGGGTTGTGACCGAGCGGGGTACTACGAGCAAGGCGACTTCGCGACTTCTTATGGCTCGCCGAAGTGCATTGTGAAGTTGGGATGCTGGGGTCCTGTTGTTAATTGCAACGTACCCAAGCGTGGCTGGATGGCCGGGATCGGTGGTTGCCCCAATGTGGGCGGCATCTGCATTGGCTGCACCATGCCCGGCTTCCCGGACAAGTTCATGCCGTTTATGGACGAGCCGCCCGGAGGCAAGCTGTCGAGCACAGCGGTGAGCGTTTATGGCAAAGCGATTCGAGCGTTGCGCAAGCTGACGAACGACACGGTAAATAAAGAGCCGAAGTGGCGTCATCCTCGCGCCGAACTAACCACTGGCTACCACTCCAATTCCTACTAACGAAGCCAAGGAGAGATTACGATGGGCACGATTACCGCTGTACGTACAGAGGCAGAGGCCGACAAGAGCCAATTGGTAGAGATGAATTGGGATCCAATCACCCGGATCGTCGGCAGTCTCGGCATCTTTACCAAGATTGATTTTGGCAAGCGCAAGGTTGCGGAGTGTCACAGTACCTCTTCCATATTTCGCGGCTACAGCATCTTCATGAAGGGCAAAGATCCGCGCGACGCTCATTTCATTACCAGCCGTATCTGCGGCATCTGTGGCGACAACCATGCCACGTGTGCGACCTATGCACAGAATATGGCCTTTGGTGTGCGGCCGCCGGCGATCGCGGAATGGATAGTGAATCTAGGCGAGGCCGCGGAGTACATGTTTGACCACAACATTTTCCAGGACAATCTCGTCGGCGTGGACTTCTGCGAGAAGATGGTGAAAGAGACCAATCCGGGCGTCTGGGAGAAGGCAACTAAGACCGCTGCGCCGCACGCGGAGCTACATGGATTCCGCACCATCGGCGACATCATGACGGCGCTCAATCCTTTCACGGGGTCGTTCTATCGCGAGACTCTCCAGGTGAGTCGTTATACGCGCGAGATGTTCTGTCTGATGGAAGGCCGTCATGTGCATCCCTCCACTCTGTATCCCGGCGGCGTGGGTACGGTGCCTACTGTGCAACTGTTTACGGACTACATTGTGCGGCTGATGAAGTACGTGGAATTCATGAAGAAGGTTGTGCCACTCCATGACGATCTCTTCGACTTCTTCTACGAAGCTCTGCCCGGCTACGAAGAGGTGGGCCGTCGGCGGATTCTTCTCGGATGCTGGGGCTCGTTCAATAATCCCGATGTCTGCGACTACACCTATCAAAAGATGACGGACTGGGGCCGCGGTATGTTTGTCACGCCGGGCGTAGTGGTCGATGGAAAACTAGTGACGACGGATCTGGTGGACATTAACCTGAACATTCGCATTCTGCTTGGGAGTTCGTACTACGACGATTGGCAGAACTCCGAAACCTTCGTCAGGAAGGATCCTCTTGGAAATCCAGTTGATCAGCGTCACCCTTGGAACCAAAGCACGCTACCGAGACCGCAGAAGCGCGACTTCAAGGACAAGTACACCTGGGTGATGTCACCGCGTTGGTATGACGCGAGGACGAAAGACTATCTTGCACTTGATACGGGCGGAGGCCCGATCGCGCGCTTCTGGGCAACCGCGCTGGCCGGCATCGTGGACATTGGATACGTGAAGGCAACCGGGCACAGCGTCAAGATCTACCTGCCAAAAACTGTATCTCTCCCCGAGGTAGAACTCGAGTGGAAGATTCCCAAGTGGAGCAACGCCATCGAGCGAGATCGCGCTCGCACTTACTTCCAGGCTTACGCTGCGGCAGCTGCGCTTCATTTCGCAGAGCAGGCGTTGGCGGAGTTGCATGCCGGCCGGACGAAGACCTGGAACGACTTCAAGGTGCCCGAGGAGGCCATTGGTTGCGGCTTCCACGAAGCGGTGCGCGGAGTCTTGTCGCACCATGTTGTGATCCGCAATCACAAGATCGCCAACTACCACCCTTATCCGCCGACTCCGTGGAACGCCAATCCCCGCGACATGTACGGAACGCCGGGGCCCTACGAGGATGCGGTGCAAAATACGCCGATCTTCGAGGAGAACGGGCCGGATAAATTCAAGGGGATTGACATTATGCGGGCCGTGCGCAGCTTCGATCCATGTCTGCCCTGCGGCGTACACATGTACCTCGGAAATGGAAAGGTGCTTGAGACCTCCCACTCGCCGATGTTCGGCTTCCAGCCGTAAGTTTCTATTCATCACCGATTGAGAGTTGGAGGAGGCGTGTGGCTAACGACGTAGAGTTCCAGGAACAGGTTCGGCAGCTGGGTAAGTTGGTCGCACAGTTTGACGAGCTGCCGGATAGCGCCGCGAAGGTTGCGGGCAGGGAGTTACTGCAACTTCTTATGGAGGTGCATGGTAGAGGCCTGGAACGGGCGATGGAGATCGTCTTCGATGCTGGAAATTTTGCTCCCGGCATCGTCGACAAAATGGGGCAGGATCCAATCGTTGGCAACCTGCTGTTGCTCTACTCTCTCCATCCAGACGAGCTGGAAACCCGCGTGCAGAAGGCGATAGAGCGCATGCGCCCTCGTCTACGCAAACTTTCCTGCACGGTTGAGCTTGAGGACCTGCAGGAAGGCGCCGTTCGTGTTCGTCTGTCGACTTCCGGCCATAACTGCGGGTCTTCTACGAACGATCTGCGGTCGATTGTGGAAGATGGGATGTATGAGTTTGCGCCGGACCTGACATCGCTAGAAGTCCGGGGGCTGGAAGAGCCAACGCCCGTAGGCTTTGTAACATTGGAAAGCTTGTTGGGTCAGCGACTTGCAGGGGTAGGCACCGGCAATTCCCTGGAAAGAGATGGTGTCGATTGAGAGCGCCTTCGACCATGACGAAAAGAGTTCGCTATGAATGAAGAGGCCCTGCCACCATTCGAACAGGCCTTCGGAGCACTTCGTCAGTTCACGCGCACAAGGCGCTCCGCATCGCGTCCGCTGGAGCAGTGCGAGTTATGCAGCGCCGGACTTGCGCAGGACCACCCCCATCTGGTGGAACTGAGTTCGCGGCAGATACTCTGTGCGTGCGATGCATGCGCGATGCTCTTCGACGGGATGGAGAAGTCAAAGTATAAGCGTGTCTCCCGACGTGCTCAGTACCTGACCGACCTCGAGATGACCGACGGACAGTGGGAGAGTCTGCTCATTCCGATCAATATGGCGTTCTTCTTTCGTTCTAGCATTGAGGGCAGAGTTGTCGCGCTCTATCCTAGTCCAGCGGGCGCGGTTGAATCGCTGCTGCCGCTCGAGGCATGGAATGAGATCGCAGATGGGAATCGAGCGCTAAGCTGCCTCTTGCCCGATGTCGAGGCCCTGCTGGTCAACCGAGTAGGCCATGCTCATGGGCTTACTCAGGCCGAGTACTACATCGCGCCGATCGATGAATGTTACAAATTAGTGGGGCTAATCCGCACCAACTGGAGAGGACTCTCCGGAGGGGCCGATGTCTGGGTAGAGATAGGGCGATTCTTCTCCGATTTGCGGTCGAAGGCAGATGTAGTTAGCGGAGAAGCCAATGCCTGACCTGAGCTTTCAGATCGAAGGCGCGAGCGTTGTTCCATTTGCAGCTGCGCCGACACTTGCTTTCAAACTTAGGGTCATGAACGCCACGGCTAACGAGTCGATCCATACCATCGCTCTGCGTTGTCAAATTCAGATTGAAGTCACACGTCGACGCTATGCTCCAGAGGAGCAAGAGCGCATGCTTGACCTCTTCGGAACGCCCGACCGATGGAGCCAAACGCTGCGCAGCCTGCTTTGGACCAACCTCAATATGGTCATTCCTGCTTTCGCGGGCACAACTACGGTAGCCGATCTTCACGTCCCCTGCACCTTCGACTTTAATGTCGCTGCCACTAAATATTTTGAAGGGCTCACGGATGGTGATATTCCTCTCAATATCTTTTTTAGCGGGACAGTCTTCTATGCGCCGCCGGATAGCGGACTGCAGGTAGCGCCTATCTCCTGGGAGCAGGAGGCGAGATTCAAACTCCCGGTAAAGGTCTGGCGCGAGATGATGGACTCCTACTATCCCAATCATGTCTGGCTGAGTTTGCGTCGGGATGTCTTTGATCGGCTCTATCGCTACAAGATGCAGCACGGTATTCCCAGCTGGGAGCAGACGCTTGAAGAAGTTCTCCCCATGGAAGTGGCGGTGAAATCGTGAATCTGGATCGGGTGGAAAAGATCGCTGAGGCTGTGCTCTACGAGGGATACATGCTGTATCCGTATCGGCCGTCTTCGGTCAAAAATCAGCGACGTTGGAACTTCGGAGTGCTTAGCCCTCAGGCTTACAGCGAACTGCAGCAGGGATTTGATGCCTGGACGATGCAGACCGAGTGCCCGCTCAAGGCAACTCCATCCACAATGCTCAGCGTGAAGCTACGTTTCTTGCAAATAGTGCAGCGCTCAATCGGGAAGCTTCGCGCGTCAGGAAAGGAGGAGCCTGAGGGCGTTGAACCGGAGTTCGATATAGTCGATCGTCTCGAAGTAGATAGCCGTGTATTTCAACCATGGCAGGAGGCCGTTGAACGGGAATACACATCTGCCGCGCTCGATCCTGCGTCGCTCTCGTCGCTTGCTCCTCTATATCTGGCGTTCCCTGCGGGGAAAATTTTTGAGTATCTGCATGATGAGCAGGGAAGGGCCGTCGGAGTGATTGTGCGCGAGTGGGAGAATCTAACTGCATCGATACAGTTCGGTTCAACACAGAGCTCAGACGGAGTCTTCAGGGTAACGGTCCGCGTCCGCAATGTCTCCCCCTTTGAATCTCTGGCAACTACGGACCGTGAAGACGCACTCGCGTTCTCGCTGGTGTCTGCCCATACTATTCTGGGCATCGATCAGGGAGAGTTCATCTCCTTGCTCGATCCTCCGGCGGAGTTCAAAGATGTTGCCGCCATGTGCAACAACGTCGGGACATGGCCAGTGCTGGTTGGAGATCATGCGGAGACGATGCTCTCGTCGCCAATCATCCTCTATGACTATCCGCAGATCGCTCCGGAGAGCGCGGGTAATCTCTTTGACGCAACCGAGATCGACGAGATCCTCTCCCTGCGAATCCTTACACTGACGGACGATGAGAAGCGCGAGATGAGGCAATCCGACGATCGTGCACGAGAGATTCTGGAACGCACTGAGACGATGCCGGAAGAGCAGTTCATGAAACTTCATGGTGTGTTGCGCGGGTTGACTCCGCTCAAGGAGGAGGTGCGATGAATCAATGGGAGTGGAGCCTTCTCGAAGATAAGGAGCAGGTCGACCATGTGGTAATTGGAGGAGCTGAGGTAAGGACAGGCCATCGCGTTCGTCTGAATCCCCATGAGGGTGGGGACATACTTGACCTTGCGCTGCGCGGCCAGATCGCGACTGTCGAGAGCCTTGAACAGGACTACGAAGGCCAGCAGCACATCTGTGTGGTTCTCGAGGACGATCCCGGCCGCGACCTGGGGATGCTGCGTCAGCCGGGGCATCGCTTCTTTTTCAAAGTGACCGAGGTTGAACCGCTCCCGGAAGAAGAACAGTGTGAGAAAAAAAATGTTTCGCAACCCCGTATTCTGATCGCCGGCATCGGCAACATCTTCCTTGGAGATGACGGCTTTGGAGTGGAGGTTGTACGTCGCCTCTCGGGCTGCGCTCTGCCCGAAGAGGTACGCGTCATTGATTTCGGTATCCGTGGCCTTGACCTTGTTTACGCCCTACAGGACCGTTATGAGACCACCATTCTTATCGACGCCTATCCTCACGGACAAGCGCCGGGGACAGTCTCCGTCGTCGAACTGGACCCAAACGAAGCTGCCGAACCGTCGGGCAACTTCGTTGAGCCGCATAGCATGCATCCGATGAACGTCCTGCGCATGGCGAGCGCAATGCATGGACCTCTAAAACGAATTCTATTGGTTGGCTGCGAACCGGCCACGCTGGGCGGGGACGAAGGGCATATGGGGCTTAGTCAACCTGTTGAGGTTGCTGTGGAGCGAGCGGTGAAGACGACCGAGACGTTGATAAAAAAAATCCTGGAAAGCGACCCCGTGTGAGGGCTGCCTGAAGAAACTGCGGCAAAGGAGAGTCGATATGTCGATGGAACTGGAAGGATCAACGACCAACGGAGTAGGCGATAAGGAAACTCTTTACATGCTGGGAGGTGTGGCCCTGGTGGTGTTTGGAGCTGGATTGATTCTTTCCAATCCGTCCATTCGCTGTTATATGTCCCAAATAGGAATCGGCAATCTCGCCCAGGTGGCGATGCCTGATGTTCAACGCTATCTAAAGATGCGGGCCATGTAGACAGACCCGGCGCGGCAGCAGGATGGAGCCTGCAGCATGTGACAAATTCAATGGAAACGACAAAAGCCACGCTTGCTCATTACGTCGTCGATGCAAGGGCGAGTCGATTAACGGTGCAGGCCTTTGCCACTGGACTGTTGTCAGCAGTGGGACACAATCCGACTATCGGCGTTCGCAACTTCAGCGGCGACGTGAACTTCAGTCCGGAAGCGATCCAGGGCAGCGAATTCAAAATGAGCATCCAGGCGAATTCGCTGAGCGTTCAGGACGACATCGCCGATAAAGATCGCCGTGAGATCGAAAGGCTGATGAACGAGCAAGTGTTGGAGACGGCAAAGTATCCCGAAATCGTTTACGAAGCACCTATGCTCTCAATCACCAGGATGGGAGAGTCTTTGTACACTACCGTTCTAGACGGCAGCCTGGCGCTCCACGGCGTCACACGTAGGCAGCCGGTTACTGCTCGTGTCGCTGTCTTCGGGACGATGCTGCGAGCGTCGGGCGATTTCACTCTGAAGCAAACCGACTACGAGATCAAACCGATCTCCGTGGCGGGAGGAGCGATCAAACTCAAGGATGAATTGAAGTTCTCCTTCGAGATGGTAGCGCGGGAAGAGGAGTGACAACTATGAACTTCGTGTTAGAGAATCGTGCGTCCGGGAAGGGAGTCAGTCAATGTGCCTAGCCATACCAGGCAAGATTATCGAGCTGGTTGCCGGTCCTAATCTTGTAGGCGTCGTGGAAGTAACCGGAGTGCGGCGCAAGGTCCAGTTGGGCCTTCTCGAAGATGACATGCCGAAGATCGGCGACTGGGTGTTGATCCATGTCGGATTTGCTATGTCCAAAATTAGTGAGCAAGATGCCGCAGAGCAGATGCGCCTGCTCACAGCTCTGGGCGAAGTCGAACAAGTCATGGAAGAAGTGCGGGGGTATGGTCTCGAAGACCGCGCCGACCGCGCCGGTCCGATCCCACTGAACGGGACGCGTTACTCCTAGGGAGATTGAGCATGCAATATGTGGACGAATTTCGTGACCCTGAACTGATCACCAAAGCCTCCGAAGAGATTCGCCGTCTCGCCGATCCCAGGAGGCATTACCGCATCATGGAAGTATGTGGTGGCCACACGCATGCCATCTATCGCTTCGGGCTCAAGGATATCCTGCCTTCCAATATCGACCTCATCCACGGCCCCGGCTGTCCGGTCTGCGTCTTGCCCATGGGAAGGATCGATGATGGATTGGCTATCGCCAAAGACCCAAACACCATCTTCGCGGCCTTCGGCGACATGATGCGAGTACCAGGAGCACACGGCAGCCCACTGGAGCACAAGGCTCGCGGAACCGATGTGCGGATTGTATATTCCCCCGCGGACGCGTTAGAGCTGGCCAGAAAATTTCCAGAGAAGGAAGTCATCTTCTTCGCGATCGGATTTGAGACTACGGCTCCTTCCACTGCGCTCACGCTGATGAGCGCCAAGGCAGAGGGTATCCATAATTTTTCTGTCTTCTGTAATCACGTCACCATCGTGCCTGCAATCCGCGCCATTCTCGATTCTCCGGATATGCGTCTCGATGGGTTCATCGGACCAGGGCATGTCTCAACGGTGATCGGTTGCAGACCTTATGAATGGATAGCCAGGAATGAAGGCAAACCCGTAGTTACTTCCGGCTTTGAGCCACTGGATCTGCTGCAATCCATCATCATGCTTTTGAGGCAGCTACAAGCGGGCGAGGCCAAAGTCGAAAATCAATACAAGCGTGTGGTGCCATGGGAGGGTAATCGCGCAGCTCTCAAGGCAATGGCCGAAGTCTTCGAGCTGCGGCCTTACTTTGAATGGCGCGGACTTGGATTCATTTCCCAGTCAGCATTGCGGATTCGTGAAAAGTATGTCGCCTGGGACGCCGAGCAACGCTACTCTGTTCCGGAGACACGAGTGACGGACCCGAAGTCGGCGCAATGCGGAGAAGTTCTAAAAGGCGTTTTGAAACCAGCGCAGTGTAAGTTGTTCGGGAAAGAGTGCACTCCCGAACATCCAATCGGTGCGCTTATGGTTTCGTCAGAGGGCTCATGCGCAGCATATTACAACTACGAGTACCGCAAATCGCTGGTGACGAGGATCAGCTCCGTGGCCTGAAGATTGAAACTACGGCTGCGAGTTCGCCATCTGTGGTTCGATTTCGCGATCCTCAGATTGAAATGGCGCACGGAGCCGGTGGGAAGGCTAGCCGAAGACTGGTCGAGGGCCTGTTTGCGCCGCTTCTGTATCCCGCCTCTCGAGAGCCGCTAAGCGATGCCGCGCATCTCGAGGTGGGGGGTGCGCGAATCGCCTTCACGACCGACAGCTTTGTTGTCAAGCCTTTACATTTTCCCGGTGGCTCAATCGGCGAACTAGCCGTCAACGGTACTATGAACGATCTCGCAGTCTCCGGGGCCAAAGGCATTGCCATGACCGTGACCTTCGTTCTCGAAGAAGGCCTTCCTACGGCGGACCTCGAAGCCGAAGTCCGCGCGATGTCTGGAGCTCTTAAACGGGCGGGAGTCGTGATGGCTGGTGGAGATACTAAGGTGGTCGAACGCGGCAAAGCCGACGGGATGTATATCACGACCGCGGGGATCGGTACCCCGCTGCCTGGCGTCAAAGTCGATGCCCGTTCGGTGCGTCCAGGCGACAAGATCCTCTTATCCGGTCCGATTGGCGATCACGGAATCACCATTCTTCTGGCGCGCGGTGAGCTCGACTTCGAAGCAGATTTGTACTCCGACACGCGGTCCGTTCTGCCGTTGGTCGAAGCGCTGGCGGCAGAATGCGGCCCTGGAATTCACTGGATGCGCGATCCGACGCGCGGAGGCGTAGCTACCGCTCTCAATGAACTGGCGCGCGATAGTGGCCTGGGAATTGAATTGCTCGAGGAAGAGATCCCCATGCATGATGCGGTTCGTGGCGCCTGCGAGCTCCTCGGATTGGATCCTCTCCACATCGCGAACGAAGGCCAGTTTCTTGCTGTAGTTTCTCCGGAGTATGCTGCCATCGCGTTGAACTCGTTGCAGCAGACGGCGGGTGGTGAAGAAGCCCGGATTGTTGGGCAGGTTCGAGTCGAGCCAGCCAACGCAGTTCTGGTCATCACTCGCTACGGAGGCAGTCGGATCGTAGACATGCTGGTCGGCGATCCTCTGCCGCGGATCTGTTAGGACCTCGTATGCAAACTGCCGTCAATCTCGCAGCACACATTGAAGAACGGTTGCTCCTGCGCAACGAGATTCTGGAAAGCTTCTTTTCTCAGGAGGCTCGCGCACTGGCAGTCGCCTGTCGTGAGATGTCGGAACGCTTTCTAAGAGGCGGCCGTTTGCTGGCATTTGGACGCGGACCGTACTCGACCGATGCCCAACACGTCTCCGTGGAGTTCGTTCATCCTGTGATCGTTGGCAAACGCGCGCTCCCTGCGCTCGATCTCTCAGCACTCCTGCGCCCATGGCTTGATGCCATTCTTCGCCCGGAAGATATTGTGATGGGCTTCGGCCCACCCGAAGGAGATCCTGAGGTGTGGGAGGCTTTAGAATCGGCGGAGGCGCAAGGGGCAATGACCTTCGCTTTGCCCGGCCCATGCGGATCCTACGCACTCAAGGCAGCGACTCAAGACCCATTTATCCACCAGGAACTGGTCGAAGTCTTTTATCACACCCTGTGGGAGACAGTTCACGTCTTTTTGGAACACCGGGAACTGGGCCAAGATATAGGTCAAACAGAGTTTCTCTATCCTTTCCTGGGTCAGAAGAAGCAGGAGACTGAGGGCATAGTCAACGATGTCGCTGCTTCCATCCAAATGAAAGTTCACGACGACACCCTGTTGCGGACTCGCCTCGCGACAGAACAATCCGAACAGATCGGTGCTACGGCTCTTGCAGTACGAGAGCGCCTGTTGCGTGGCGGAAAGTTGATTCTCTTCGGTAACGGCGGCTCAGCGACGGACGCCAACGATTGGGCGATGGACTGTGTGCTTCCTCCAATCGGATACCATACCATCCCTGCGATATCTCTCTCTATGGAGCCAGCCACCATAACCGCGCTGGCTAACGATGTGGGGGTCGAGGTGATCTTTTTGCGCCAACTCCTCGCACACGCGAAACCGCCGGACGTCGCGATCGGAATCTCCACCAGCGGCGGCTCTCGCAATATCGT
Organism: Tunturiibacter gelidiferens; assembly: GCF_013410115.1. Lineage (GTDB taxonomy): Bacteria > Acidobacteriota > Terriglobia > Terriglobales > Acidobacteriaceae > Edaphobacter > Edaphobacter gelidiferens. The sequence continues at coordinate 1,778,052 of NZ_JACCCV010000002.1, read as the reverse complement.
GATGGCCCTGGAAGAAGCGCGCAAGCGTGATCTGCTGACGGTTGCTCTTCTGGGCAACGACGGCGGAGAGATCTATCGCCGAGGATTGGTTGACTATCCAATCATTGTTCGCAGCGACTATATTCCGCGCATTCAAGAGGTGCAGGCGTCCGCATATCACGTGCTTCGGGAGGCATTGGAGGTGTTGAGCCATGGCCAATCTTGAGCTCTATGGGAGTGCTCGATGCCCATACACGCAGGAGTTACGTGAGTGGCTGGAATGGACGAGGCGAGACTTCACGGAGTACGACGTGGAAGCCGATTCCGACGCACGCGCGCGCATGCATGCCCTCGACAGCAGCGTACGCACGGTTCCGTTGCTGGTGGAGGACGGCAAAGTAATTCAGGTTGGTTGGCAAGGCAGGGGTTGCATCGTGGAGTCAGAATAAACATGGCAAGCGCCTGCTCAATTCGTGTACGCGGCGTGGTGCAGGGAGTTGGTTTTCGCCCTTTTGTGTACCGTCTGGCATATGCCAACACACTGGCCGGGTGGGTGCTCAATGGCGACCAGGGAGTGGAGATTCATCTCGAAGGCGCCGAGCGGGACATGGAAACGTTCGTTCAAGAGATGCGAAGCAAGCATCCGTCCGCTTCCACCATCTCCGAAATTGAAGTCGAACCCGCACACTACGAGGGGCTGAACGAGTTCACTATTCGAGAGAGTCATCGCGCCGGCCGCCCTGTTGTCCATGTCTCACCCGATCTCCCTGTCTGCGAGGACTGTTTGAAGGAATGCTTCGACTCATCGGATCGGCGTTATAGATATCCCTACATCAACTGCACGAACTGCGGACCTCGCTACAGCGTCATCCTCGCCTTACCTTACGATCGAGCCAGCACCACCATGATGGCGTGGCCGATGGATGCATATTGCGACTCCGAGTACCACGATCCTGCGAATCGCAGGTTTCACGCACAACCTGTAGCTTGTTCCAACTGCGGGCCGAATGTAACGCTCCGCCAGAACGGACTCGACCTCGCTAGTGGTTGGGATGCGGTCCGAAGAACAGCGGAACTTCTCTGTGAAGGTAGAATCGTCGCGATCAAAGGGCTTGGCGGATATCATCTAGCCTGCGATGCACGCAACCCCATAGCAACCGCTGCCCTGCGAGCCAGGAAGTATCGTAAGGAAAAACCCTTTGCCCTCATGGTCAAAGATATCGGGGCAGCAAGCCGGTTAGTCTTTCTTACCTCCGATGCCGAGGAGTTGCTCACTTCCTCAGCTCGTCCGATTGTGCTGGCACAGGCTCGGCTCGAACTTGAAGGCGTTTCGCCTGACAATCATGACCTCGGTTTGATGTTGCCTTACACGCCACTTCAGCACCTTCTCTTCGCCGCGGGTGGACCGGAAGCGCTTGTAATGACCAGCGCCAACCGATCGAACGAGCCAATTGCCTATGAGGATGCGGACGCGCTGAGGCGGCTCTCCGGAATCGCAGATGCGTTTTTAATCGGCGAACGTCCAATCGCGCGTAGAGTAGACGATTCAATAGCCCGTGTCGGAGCATTCGGTCCGGTGGTGTTTCGCCGGTCTCGAGGTTACGCGCCCAACGCAGTCGCAAGACTGCCAATCAAGCGTCCGGTGTTGGCCCTGGGATCGGACCTAAAGAACACGATTACGCTGGTAGTCGACGGTCACGCTTTTGTGAGCCACCACATTGGCGATCTCTCGCATTATCAAGGGTTCCAGGCTTTTGCAAAGACCATTGAAGATTTCATCTCGATGTATGACATCGACACTGGCGACCTGCTTGTAGTGCACGATTGTCATCCTCAATATGCTTCGACAAATCATGCCGCTACACTCCTGGCTCAGGAGACGCGGGCGATACAGCATCATCGCGCTCACCTGGCTTCTGTCCTTGCAGAACGTGGCGAGTGGGAGAAGAGCATTTTAGGCGTGAGCTTCGACGGGACCGGCTTCGGCGACGACGGCAGCATCTGGGGCGGCGAAATCTTTATAGGAAGTCTCGAACGAGGTTTCGAGCGCGCTGCTCACTTGCGCGCAGCAGCTCTCCCCGGAGGTGATGGCGCCGCGCAGTATCCAGTACAGGCGGCATCCGGTTTTCTGGTTCAGATCGATGGTGTGCCCGACTTGACCCAGCCGCCTTTCCACTTTACCTCACGCTATCAGGACGCGGTGCAATTGATCCACCACGACGTGCGCACCTTTTCGACGACCTCCGTCGGCAGGCTCTTCGACGCGGCTGCCGCACTGTTGGGTTTTGTGGGAGAGAGTACGTTTGAAGGTCAGGCTGCGATTTGGCTGGAGCAACTGGCACGCGACTCTGCGAGTGTGGAAGCCTATCCTTTCCCTATCACTGACAAAGAACTCGATTTCCGCCCGCTGCTCGAAGCGATGATTCGTGACCGGCTGCGCGGACGCGGAGTATCTGATATCGCGCGCTCTTTTCAACGTGGACTTGCTGCGGGAACAACCGATCTTATTCTTCAACTCTGCAGTAGCCGCGCGATTGATACGGTTGTACTCTCGGGAGGCGTCTTTCAGAATGAACTGCTACTTGAAGACTTGAAATCGCTCCTCCTGCCCCACCGTCTCGATATCTGGACGAACCACGCAGTGCCTCCTAACGATGGCGGGATCAGCCTTGGGCAGGCAGCGCTTGCTGCATTCGGCAACTTCAACGATGTGAAGCATTCCGTTCGCGAAGGAGTCGTTCATGCATGAGCTTTCGATTGCGATGAGCATCGTGGATATGGCACAGGAGGAAGCGGAGCGGCGCAACGTGCACATAGAAGCGGTCCACTTGGAGCTTGGGGCTCTCTCGGGTGTGGTGAAGGAGGCGCTTCTATTCTCTTTTGAGATAGCTTGCGACGGTACCCCGCTCCAAGGTTCACGCCTTGTAGTGAAAGATGTGCCCATAGAGGTTTTTTGTCCGGCATGCAACATGCCAAAGACGCTGGCATCCATGCAGTGGTTTTATTGCCCTGACTGCGGTACCCCGACGTTTGAAGTGATCCATGGAAAAGAACTCGTCATCACCGCACTGGAGCTTAAACAATGAGCCCTGAACCGCGCCTGTTAGAAGTTCGCAAAAACGTTCTCAAACAAAATGATGTGATCGCACGGGCTCTGCGGGACCGGTTTCGCGCGCAGGGAACCTATGTGATTAGCCTCGTCTCGAGTCCTGGAGCCGGTAAAACTACCTTCCTCGAAAAGACTCTTACCCTGCTCAGGTCGCATTATCGCGTAGCTGCACTGGTAGGCGACCTGGCGACGGAGAACGACGCGCTGCGGCTCGCGCGCAGTGGCGCGCCAGTGCGGCAGATTACCACCGGAACGCTCTGTCACCTTGAAGCGGCAATGGTGGAGAACTCCTTGAAAGATTGGAAGTTAGGCCAGCTGGATCTGCTCTTCATCGAAAACGTGGGCAATCTGGTCTGCCCCGCGTCTTATGATTTAGGGGAAGATCTGAGGCTCGTGTTACTTTCCGTGACGGAAGGCGAAGATAAGCCGCTCAAATACCCGACTATCTTCAACGGCGCCGACGCAGCAGTCATCACCAAGATCGACCTTGCAGCGGCGGTCGAATTCGATGAACTAACTGCCAACGCGAACATCCAGGCGGTGCGGCCAGGAATGCGCGTATTCAAAGTATCGGCAAAGACCAACGAGGGAATGGATGGTTTCTTGCAGTTTCTTGCGCAAACACATACTCGAAGTTCACAAAATACTCCTGTGTAGACGTCGGCATGCTGAAATGCATCGAAACAGGAGTAGAAAGCAGGCAACAAGCTGGACGAGGTGACTCACATGATGAAACTTATAGCTGCCGCAGCAGGAATCGGCGCAATCGTAGTGATGATTTTGATAGCTCCCGACGTATCCCGTTATCTCAGAATCCGGTCCATGTGAGATTCCTGAGCAATAGCTGCCGAACGTTGCCGGTCCTAGAGCTGTCACTCGTGGATTGGTTATAAGACCGGCCGCTTCGGAGGCGGCATCGCTGTCAAAAGCTGAAATACCTGCTACTTCAACTATTACCGAACTCTTACCTGCGCCCTCTAGCCATGCCTCGCGCCCGGCGTTAGCCTCGACACTAGAGGCAGGCACGCCATGGCGACTCTTGTTACACAACCGCAAAAAACCGGCAGTCCCGACATAGTTGAAGTGGTGCAGGCTAAGTCGGCAGAGTTTAACTGGATTTTCTTCGTCGTTATTGCGGCATTCCATGTGGGCGCTATAGCGGCCCTGTTTACCTTTTCTTGGTCTTCTGTTGTCGTATTTCTTGTGATGTGGCTCCTCGGTCAGAACGTAGGCATTGCCATCAGCTATCACCGCCAACTGACTCATCGCAGCTTCACCACGCCCAAGTGGCTGGAGTATGCCATGGCGATCTGTGGGACGATGTCGCTGCAGGGCAGTCCCACCTACTGGGTCGCGGTGCATCGTATGCACCACCAGTACACCGACAAACCTGGCGATCCGCACTCTCCCCGCGATGGCAAATGGTGGTCGCATATAGGCTGGATCCTGCGCGGCTCTCTTCACAGTGAGACCACCATGCTCGCTCACTATGCGCCGGATCTGCATCGCGATCGCTTCTACCGCTGGTTGGCTGTGTGGCACTGGCTTCCGATCACCCTGACCGGAGTTGCTTTACTGGGTGGAGGCACCGCTTTCGGCGGATGGAAGTTGGGGCTCTCGTGGTTACTCTGGGGGACATTTCTTCGTATCACCATTGGCTTCCACGTAACCTGGCTGGTCAACTCGGCGACCCACTTGTGGGGTTCGCGCCGTTTCAAAACCCGTGACGACTCAACCAACAACTGGTGGGTCGCGCTTTTGACCGGCGGAGAGGGCTGGCACAACAATCACCATGCACATCCTGTGTCTGCCAGCCATGGCATGGCCTGGTGGGAACTGGATTTCAACTACTGGGGTATCAAATTACTAGCGTTGTTCGGTCTGGCAAAGAACGTCAAAGTGGCGCATCTCCCGGAGGCACCTGGTACGCGAATAAACCCTCTCTAAGTCTCAAACGCAAAATCGCCTAACGGACAGTGCTCAGGGTGTTCGTAAGCACCGTGCCGTAGGCGACAGACATTTAGAGATGATCACGGCTCGAATTAAGCAACTATCTCTCCGGTTGTCCCGTGTCGACATGGATCGTCCCTGGCGAGGAAGTCAAGCCACCTTGTTTTTCGTTATCGGGTGTCCAGTTAAACGTGTAGATTTTACCGGCAGCGTAGGGATTAGGTTCGGTCCCCTCCGGATAAGTAGCCGTGTTTGGCCATGTTTCATTCAGCGTCAATGACTTGTTGTGGGGCAGGTGTGGGCAGAAATACTTCGAATACGTGCTGGTGAAGACCCCTGAGACTTCAGCGACAAACTGCAGAGTGTCCGTAGCTTCCATGTTGATTTCGATTGGATCGGCAGAATCGGTGAGAGGAACAACAACGATCGACAAGATAATTCTCCTTTTGTTGAGGTGACGTTTATTGAGTTAGTGATGGTTTGCCGAAATGAAATCCGGGGTCTCGCAGAAGATCCCGCATGTCCGGATCGTTTTCGAGTTGGCTCAAAGGAAAACCTTTGTGCAATGCCATCTCGAGATAACCCAGCGCCTGTTTGCGATCACCGCACATCTCGTAAGCCCCCGCGACGTTGACTAGGATGCTTGGGTCATCAGGGGAGAGCGCTATCGCCGTCTGCGCATGCTCCAGCGCACTCCCCGGCACTCCATCCTTCGCCTGCATCACAGCCAGCAGTGAGTGCGCCTGCGCATCTTGTGGTTTCAGTCGGATATTCTGCTCGAGCAGCGGCACGATTCGCTCTCGCACCATCTTTGCTTTTGAACTGTCTCCAAGCCGCTCATACGCGATCAGCAGGTTATTCCAAACCATGTAATCGTTCTCATTCAATCGCAGGGCTTTCTCGTTGACCTCCGCAGACTCCCGATACCTCCGCTGAGCAAGATAAAGGCTGGCAAGATTTGCATATGCCGGATAAGTTGGCCCCAGTTCGATTGATCTCTTCAGAGCCTGCTCGGCGGTCGGAAGCACCGCGCTGTCTCCTGAATCCACATAAGTCGCGCCCAGATTGAGATACACCTCCGCATTGTCCGGAGTCATATCAATCGCTCTTCGCAGCGCAGTGATCGCTTCAGGATATTTGCCCTGGCGGTCATAGAAGTTACCGATGAGGTTATAGCTCTCCCAATCATCGGGCTTCAGCGCGACTGCCTTTTTGTAAGCAGCCTCTGCGTCGGCGACACGGCCAGAACGCTCATACGCGCGTGCCAGCCCCCTCATCGCCATTGCGTTTCGCGGATCGAGTTGAAGAGCATGTTGAAACTCCTGCAGCGCGAGCTCGCGCTTCCCGCTAACGTCATGAATTCGCCCAAGAGTGACATAGGCCGCGGGCAAACTACTGTCGAGCTGAATTGCCTTCTCAAGGTTTCCCTGGGCTTCGTCGAGCCAGTGCTGATTCCGATCAAGTTGATACTTAAGTCGATATGCCTCTCCGAGCTGACCGTAGCCGAGCGCGAACTTCGGATCGGTCTCGATCGCCGCGTTCAATACTTCGATTGCCTGATCCAGATTTCCCGCTTTGTCGTAACGCTGCATATAGCCCAACGCAGTCAGGTAATTCTGATATGCCGCAGGCACAACGGATCCGCCGGTATTGTGCAACATCTCGGCGGACACAGGTAGATCCATCAGATGCGCGAGCCGCGATACCGCTTCGTCTTGCAGCGCAGAGAGGTCTCCAGCCTGATCCACAACATCGACAGACCCAATCAGGCGAAGATTCTTTGTATTGATAAGGTTGAGATTGAGATTCACAGCGGTTCCATCGCGCCGGATGCTTCCGCTGATTACCAGATTTGCGCCAAGCGTTTTGAGCGCGGCCGCGGGGTCAGTCACTTTGAGACGGCGGATCTCGCTCGCCGGAATTACCCATAGCGCCTTGTTGCCAACATCGAGATCGGAAAGCTTCCCCGATAGCGTATCCACCAGGCCCTCGCTCAGAGCTTGATTCTCCGGGTTATTCCCAATGTTAGTAAAAGGAAGAACTGCGATATGCTCTTCACCCACTCTTATGCGGGAACCAAGTTGTTCGCGGACCCGAGGAAAGAGAAACAAACAGGCCAGTAGAACAAGCCCACAGAGGCCGAGGCCCAGTGGCAGCCATCGGTTTCGAGGCTTCTGTGCCCTGGACCAGGTAGAGACGGAAGCTTGCTCGACATACCTGCGGATGTCGTTCGACCGACTCGTAGTCTTCCTGCCAATCGCTTCTCTTCGATTGGTTGAATCGTTCGAAAGCTCTGCTTGTGCGGCTTGCAGATCCGCCAGCATCTCTGAGCAATGCTGATAGCGTTTCTCGGTGTCCTTCGAAAGGGAGCGATAGATGATTCCTTGCAGTGCGATGGGCAAACCGTCAAGCAACTGCGGCGGCTCGTTGAGAATCGCAACCAGAATCGCGGGAATCGTTCCGCGGTCGAAGGGATTGCGCCCCGCGAGCATCTCTGCCAAAACTACTCCAAGAGACCATATATCTGTTCGCTGATCGGTTCGCTGGCCCAACGCCTGTTCGGGCGATACGTACTTTATCGATCCCACAATGCCGCTGGCAGTTGCGGTCTCTGCGTTGATCAGACGAGCCAATCCAAAGTCGACGATCTTAACAGACCTTGTGTTCGTCAGCATTACGTTTGACGGCTTGATGTCCCGATGCACGATATGGTGTGAGTGGGCTTCGCATAGGCCGAGCGCGACCTGAATAGCGACATCGACGGCTTCCAGCGTGCTCAGCGGACCTTTGGCAATCCTTTGAGCCAGAGAAAGACCGTCATAGAAGCCCATGACGATAAACGCGTGGCCATCCGTCGTCTCTTCGATCCCGTGGATGACGCCGATGTTCGGGTGATCCAAGGACGAAGCCATTCGTGCTTCAAGGACAAAGTACTCTCTCTCACGAACGTCAGCATTCAGCAGGGTGGGTAAAAATTTGAGCGCAACCGTTCTCTCGAGCTTGGCGTCCCAGGCACGATAAACAATACCCATTCCACCGGCGCCGGCGATGCCCAGGATCTCGTAGTTATTCCCAACCAGTTCTCCCACCGGGAGAGCGTTAGTAACCTCTGCCATTGAAATTCGCTCACGTCCAGAAATAGGAGGCAGTTCTTCAGGCTCGAAACCCTCCTAGGGTATCATTCGGAATCATGTGAGCCGCAATTGGGCCGGTCCTTGACAGTCGTTTTACAAACGCGGATAGCGGTGGATCATGGTCTTACCGTACGAAGCCATCAAAAGTAAATCTTTGCGGCAAGCTCGATCTGACGTGAGCCATTGAGGGTTGAGCTGACCTGACCGGCTGAAGACGAATCGATATTGGTCGTTGGAGCGGCAAAGGTAGTGTGATTGAAGAGGTTGAAGAACGACCCACGAAACTCTAGAGATCGCGTCTCACTGAAGTGGAAGGACTTGAGCAGGGAGAGATCGAATTGAACCAGCCCATCGGCGCGCAACAGATTGATCCCGCCGTTGCCGTAGGAATACAGCGCAGGAACGGCATATGCGTCTGCCCCGGCGGGTGCGAGCGTCTTACACGCTGAGTTTTTCGAGTCGAAGTACCAGCAGTTGTGGTTTCTTAGCAAGAGTGGTTTGCCAATCACATTCGGTCTCTGGCTACCAACACCGGTGTTGGCTTGGTCGCCACTGATCGTCGGTGTGTACGGAAGTCCCGATTGTAGCGTCGCGATTCCTGAAAGATTCCAGTTTCCGACGATGCCATTGACCCATGCAGGAAGACTGGTGAGAAACTCTCGTCCACGTCCGAAGGGAAGATCATACAAATAGCTGGCAACAAAGTTATGTGTCAGGTCGTAGTTGCATACTCCGTAATATCGAATCAGCGGGGTGTCCTCTCGCACGACCGAGGTATAGGTACCGTCCGTCAGGCACTTGCTGTAGGTATAGGAGACGAGCAAAGTCGCACCTGCGAAGGCACGCGTCTCCAGCTTGGTTTGTAGAGCGTTGTAGCCTCCATTTCCCGCAAAGCGTGAGTTGTTGATGGTGCCCCACTGTGCAAGCGGACGGCGAGGCTGCACCGCTCCCGCGCCTGGATTCGGGTCGTTGATCTGGAATGCTTGTTGCATGTGAGTCGTCTTATTGCCGACGTAGGCCATGTCCAGAGAGATGCGCTGCCCGAACTGATGCTGAACCGCAAGATTCCACTCCTGGATATAGGTGTTCTGCACATGCAGCGCCATGCTGGTGATGCTCGGAGTGGAGCAGGAGTCTGCTACAAAACCAAATGCGCATTTGGAGCCGGGATTTGGATTCGGAGCTACTATTGGCTGGCCTTGATAGAAGTCGGCGAGCGTGAAGGTCGGCTTCGGCGTCGTATTGTTTTGTGTTTGCGAGGCAATGAACGGGACTGTGTTTTGTGTATTGTTGATTGCGTTGTCGTCTGGGAAGAGATAGAAGACGCCATACGCGCCCCGAATCACGGTTGTACCCCGTCCAGGACTATAGGCAAAGCCCAATCGAGGTCCGACATCGTGATAGTCGGTCTTGCGTACAGATTGCGGCAACCCAAGGTCGTCTGTGTATTCGAACCGGTCGGAGAACAGCGAAAACAGCTGCGGAGTCGCGGGCTGCGCGTTCATGGAGACGTTCGAGGGAAGCACGAGCTTGCCGGTGCTCGTGTCGAAGCCGGAGGTTTGGCCATTCACCGCGTTGTAGTAAGGGTTGATCTCCCATCGAAACCCGGCATTTATGGTGAAGTTCGGCCTCGCGTGATAGTCGTCCTGAAAGTACATGGCCTGGAAACTTCCGGCACTCCCCCACAAGTTCCTAAAGGTGCTGCGGCTGGCACTCAGAGGATCTCCCAGCAGAAAGTCGGCAAAGTTGTCGCCGGAGTACGCCCCGTTAAAGTTGAAGGTTCCCACCGAGTTATTGCCCGCGACAAAGGTGTTGGTGTTGTGGAATAGCTCATATCCAAAACGAATGTCGTGCTTTCCACTGGCGTAGCTCACGCGGTCGACATACTGCCACGAGCGAATCTTGTTCTGCTTCGGATAACTATTGTTGGCCTGCCCGTTGAAGTTAGAGTAGTTGGCGATCGTAACGCTCGGAAAGCCCAGAGTCGATGGGGGCGCAAGTCCGTCCAGGCCTATGATTCCGGCCTCGTCATTGATGTTTTGCCCCTGCAGTGAACTCGTAAAGAGGAAGTAGCTGCGATAGTAGGAGACCTGAAGTTCATTAATCCACTTCGGGCTGAAGACATGGGTCTCCCGGAAGAGAGCATCCTGCCCGCGGCTGCGCAGAGGAAAGCCGCCCATTGCTGGAAAGGCGTTTGGATCCGTCTCGTGATCATCAGAGATGGAGTAGCGGCCTGTCAGACGATCGGCCGCGGTAAGTTGATGGTCCACACGGATGTCGCCTTGATCGAGCTGTTGCTTCAGCTTATTGGTGACAATAGCGCGGCTTGTATTGCCCGAGACAAAGTTCGCATGAGGCATATACTGCAGCAGAAACTGCGCCTGTGGAGAGATGAGCGAAGCTGGAATCTTATTGAGCACCCCGCCGTCCGAGACCTGTTGGCCAGTCGCAGGGTTGATGATCTTTGTCGTGATAGCTCTGAAGTCTCCACCCCGTTTCGCATCACTGGGAACGACGCTGTTGAAGTTCTGAGCCTGGGTAAACAGCGTGCTCTGCATGTCGACAAAGAAGAACGTCTTGTCCTTCCAGATCGGGCCGCCGACCGCGAGCCCAAACTGATTGCGGTGCAGCGGCTCATCGCGTGCGTGGCTTCCTGTCGCCGGAAGAAAGAAGTAGTTCTTCGCATCCAGAGAGTTGTTGCGCAGAAACTCATACAAGGTGCCATGAAACTGATTCGTTCCGCTCTTCAGTGTGGCGTTGATGATGGTCGGACTATGGCCGTAGTCCGCACCCATGTTGCCCGACTCCACCTTGAACTCCTGGAGCGCGTCCACATTGGGCTGAATGATCGTCCCGCCAAGTTGAAACTCGGTAATATTCGCTCCATCCAGATACCAGCCAGTCCACGAGGGAGAGAGGCCGTTCACATTGACGTTCACGGCGCTGGCCCGAATCGAAGTACCGCCGGTCGCGATGTTCTGACCGCCCTGGATGTAGCTGACGCCGGGTGTCAGCTGCGTCAACTGCCAGAAGTTCCGGCCATTCAGCGGCATATTCTGAACCGTCTGCGTATCGATCACCTGACCCACCGACGAAGACGCCTGGTTCAGCAGAGGAATCTGGTCCGCGATCACCGTGACTTTATCGTTAACGCCGCCGATATGGAGTACAGGATTGATCGTTGCATGTTGCGCCACCTGGAGCTCGATATCCGCAATCTGCGCCGGCGCAAATCCCTCATGCGACACCGTGATGGAATAATGGCCGACCTGTAGATTCGGAATAGTGAAGCTGCCACTGCCATCGGCCTTCACGTTTCGCACCTGCCCGGTTCCGATATCCCTCGCACTCACCGTAGCGTCAGGAATCACTGCGCCTGAGTCATCCTGTACTGTGCCGACGATCGTACCGGTGTTCGACTGTGCGTTGGCGGGAGTCAATGCGGCGGCACAAAGCAAAAATAAACCTAAACCTGAGAGAAGTTTTTTAGAAACGATGCGCATCACTGGTGCTCCATTCTGGATCTGGTTTTTCCTGCGATCGAGCTATTAACCCTCGGCTGTCTGCGATCGTTGTCGCTCTCCTACACCCACAGCAAAGGCTGGCGAACCGGATAGTTGCGAATGATCTCCCTGTCGGTAGGGTCCGGATCCTCGATCTTCCAAAGCGAGAGGTACTCCGGCTTTTCGCAGGCGAGTCCTGCAAACAACAGCCCCGGAGAGCGCACGGGCAACGAGTCAAAGTGCTCCACGTCCTTCCGGTAAGGCCACGTGCTCTTATCCTTCAAGTAGGGATAGAGAAACTCAGCTGCCTTGCAGAGTCCGCGCCCGTCGGAGAGCTTGAAGGTCGGCAGATCCTGTCCGACACCCTTGAGCGACTGGCAGAGACTGGCCATCACGTCGAAGTTAAAGATGGAGTAGCTATAAGGCTTGGTTCGTGCCAGCTCCTTGGGAAAGGAGCCATCGGCTCCCAGCTGATTCGGCAGAAGGATATCCGTGTACTGCCGACGTACCTGGCTGCGCGTCTCTCCATCTCCGATCAGCCGCGCGAACTCCGCCGCCTGCAATGCCCAGCACATCGCGTGATTGTTCAAGGCGTCCCGCTCTTTCTGCCCCTTGTCGCTGGTCTTCATCCATTGGAGATAGTCGCGGAACCAGCCCATGAGAGCCGTCATCTCTTCCTTTCGAAGGAACTTGGCCGCAATCAGACCCGCCGCGCAGGCGACCTCGACCAGATGAAGCGTGTCGATGATTCCATAGGAGCGACCGGTGGAGACACCATGGACCCCCTGCGAGAACTCCAGGTTCGGATTCATCCGCGTCTCAGGAGAGATAAACCATGCCCGCAGATGGTTGCAGGCGCTCTCCCCGTAGCGGCGCTCTCCCGTCAACAGCCATGCTGAGGTCAGCGCCGGCATCTGGATCGAAAGCGCAATCATTGCCTTCCTGTGTTCGTTAAAGTTGTCGGGATTACTTTGGCCGTCGCGGTTGATGTATGGACCGGTTGGATCTTTGGGGTTCGGCCAGAAATAGTCCGCTTGCGAGAAAAAGTCGTGAACCCCTCCCGGACTGCGATCGGAGCGGAACGAGGTGATCGTCACTGGCTTCTGTGTCAGATAAAGTGCTCCCGCCTTTAAGATTCGCTCGCGATCGGTCTGGGCGACGAGCCGATAGGCATCACTCTTCGTTGGACCAGCTGGTAGTCCGCGTAACAGCCCTCCTGACGACATAGCGGTGATGGTGATAGCTTTGCAAAACCGGCGTCGGTCGATTCTTGACGGGGAAATCGTTGAGGGGGAAATCGTCTTTCGCACTTCGTCTCCTGGTGGTAGAGCTGGCAGGGCCACACTCCTCGTCTGAAAGCATCGTTGGCAAGTGACTAACCGTTTGTTACATCGGCGACTCGCTTTAAGTCATAGAAAAGGCTATAGTTCGTACTTGGGACAAACTTTGCAAATAGCGTATCGTCCCATCATTCCTGTATGATCCTCGCGTCCAAGATGATTGCTGTCGAGCCAAGTCGGACCAAGTGGACGCCGCTCACGGAAGAAGATCGCAACGCCGTTCTGGCGGAGCTGGAGACTGTCCTCTCCAGTTCACACTTCTGCAATAGCAAGCGCTACCCCGCTTTCCTTCGTTATGTTGTTCAGCAGACCCTCAACGGGAACGGCGATCAGATTAAGGAACGCACCCTCGGGATAGAGGTCTTCGGCAGGACGCCGGACTACGATACCAACGCTGACACCGTGGTTCGCTACACGGCGGGGGAGGTCCGGAAGCGACTCTCTCTGTACTATCACGAGGCGGCCGACTCCCCGATTCACATCTATCTCTCCGCAAGATCCTATCGGCCTGAGTTCCTGCGTTTTCCCGAAGAAGCACCAAGCGCGCTGCTTCAACCAACAGCGTTCTTAGATAAGCAGGATGCTCTCTTCGAACTTCCGATGGCCAGTTTGCCAAGCATCGATCCTGCCTTGGGCGGGCGTACTCGAAAGATCCTTCGGCCACTGCTCGCAGTCGTTTTGATTGCTCTCTCCTTCGTTGTTGCACGAAGCCTATGGAACCGAAGCTCCTCAGAGGGAATTAACCGTTTCTGGTCGCCGATCTTACAGGCAAAGGGCCCCACACTCATCTGTCCCGGCGGAGTAGTGTTTTCTCCAAGCAGTGACGTTCATACCAAAGTCGCGGACCAGACGGTTCTAAATCCTTTCTTATCGTTCGAGAATGGTTTGGCGATGGGCCGTGTAGCTGCCCTTTTGAACGCGAAAGAGAATGACTACCGCGTGCAGTCGTCTGCATCGACAACGCTCGCCCAGATCCGGGAGAGCCCGGTGGTTCTAATAGGCGCTTACAACAATGAGTGGACGCAACGTCTGCTTCTTCCCTTGCGCTTCCACTTCAACGCTGAACCGAACGAACAAATAGTAGATGCGCTACAGCCGTCAAAATATTGGGCTCGAGACAAGTCCAAGCCTTATTCTGATAGTCCTGACTATGCACTTGTGGTCCGCTTCCGCAATCCGTCGACTGACAGTGTTGTGGTAGTTGCAGCGGGCTTGCAACGATACGGGACAGATGCGGCCTCTCAATTCATCGTCTCGCCGCGGCTGCTCGACATTCTCAATCGACGCGTTGGCTCTGATTGGGCCAACAAGAACATTGAAGTAGTGCTAAAAGTCGATGTCGTGCAGGGTAGAGTGGGTGCGCCGATAGTCCAAGACGTCTATCTCTGGTGAACAGAACGTACGAAGGATGGATACCCGGTAATTCCTCTCGTTCAAGCGTCGCCATTCTCACCCACCCCAGTGCCGGTCCCTCAGAGATGGGCGTTTGGATGAAACTCGGCCGGCTAAAATCCGACGCGACCTGCACGGATGAGCGCAGAGAAATCGGGAGATTGTCCTACGGTTCGCGCAAAAGGGTTGATGTGTTCCCGCTGTTTCAGCTCCACGAAGGGAAGACCGTCCGTGACCAACCGTCCGCGCTCGTAGAGCAGTTCATCCAAAGTCCCATTCAGGAGTAACTTGTAGCTCCAGGCCTTAGGTTTGGGAAGGTCTTCACTCAGCTTGCTGTCGAGCGTGGTGGTGCAATTTTTTGTCACCGCGTTGTACCACTCCGGATGCTCACGTAGATGATTGAGATAAGTCACGTAAGTAAGGAAGAACTTCCGTACAACATCAGGCGGTGCGTTGGTCCGGTACATGTAAACTTCCTCGTCCTTCCGGTAGTTCGTGCGCAGCCTGATTACATCGCGTTCATCTGCAGCTATAAAGATCAATTCGTATTGGCGGAAGAACCCCAGGATCGCCGAGTAAGTTTGCCCGGGCTTATAGCGGGCCTCGATTGAAAAAGCGAGATGTTGGTTATCGCCGAAATCAAAGCTCACAATCGGATGGCCGATCCAGCGAACGCCCCAGTTAACGAAGAAGAAGTCAGCCGCGCGAAGATCGGAGAGATTGTAGGTCCGGTCGCTCCAGCAATCGGAATATTCGGTCTCCGAGTGATAGTCGCAGTTGCGGACGTTATGCACTGTAATTCTGTCTCCCGCGGTCTCGGCCCACGCCGTCCGTGCCACATCTGGCCGCCAATTTCCATCATCGGACGGCTTGAGGCTCAGCCACCATCCAAGGACGACACAAAAACAAAGTAGGCAACACAAGGCACGGTGCCGCCCGGCCTTGGCGACAAGAAAAATCAAGGCCACAATATAGATCGCTGCGAATACAACACGAAGCGAGAGAATCCGACAATCCACATAGATCGCGGCCACCGCCCAGAGATTCAGCAGAAGAAGTACGAACCCGATGAACGTAGCTGCAAGCACCCGGCACAGTTTTCGAAGGAAGCTTGATCCTGACCGAGGTGAAGCCGGAATCTGATAGGTTTGGGTGCCAGTCATTAGTCCGCCTCTTTCGTACCTTGACCTCTCCGCAGCCAGAGATCACCATAGCTAAAACGTCTTTCATCTCAGGAAGCGAGGGGCGTGGTTATGCTGCTCGTAACAGCGTGAGTTTTCCGTCGGATGGAAGCGAATCGATTCTAGTGTATTCGGCACGAAGATGCGTGTCGTGACCGTCGACACCTGCATAAGTGCTAGTTGCGGGATTATGGGCGTTTTCAGCGGTAGGGGCCTCAGTCCGGCAGCGACTTCGACCCCACGTCGCTGCCAGGAACGGATAAGCTGCCCCACGACTTGAACCGCAGTCGTTTTGATGGAAGCCCCTAAGCTTAGGGCTGTGTCAGGGAAGGTGCTAGGAAATCTGACGCCAAAATGACACCCGCGGAAAGGGGTACCGTGAAGTTGTTGGAATAATTGGTGGACCTGATCGGGATCGAACCGATGACCTCTTCCGTGCCATGGTACCGGCGAAAGCGAAGTTGTTGACTATAAAATGGTTAGAAGTAGGCAAAACCGGCCTTTCGGCGTACTTTGAGACCAATTTGACACCAAACTTGTGGGCTGTGAGCTGCGTCGTGGCGGGGCAGCTCACAATCCTTTCTTTGCTCGAAAAGGTCTCCATCTGGCAGCGATGGTCGGACTGGTCACTACAGCTGACTTGCTGGAGTCAGCCGTGCAGCAAGGCCATTCCTTCGAGGTTTCGAGAAGCCTGTACATCCCAGCGAGTTGCTGGGCAGAGAGGGCCGCTACTTTACTGCGTGCGTGGGAAAGCCCAATTCAGAAGACAATTAAGATCGCGGGGGCTTCGGGCGCCGCATCAGTGATCACTTGATGCCGAGACCTGCAAGTTTTTCGTAGAGCAAACGCCGATGGATTCCGAGCCGCCGAGCGGCGTCCGACTTGTTGCCCTGAGATGCCATCAGCGCCTGCTCTATGAGATGGCGTTCCCAACTTGCGACCGCCTCATGGAATGGCATTCCCATCGCTGTCTGAATGTCGAAAACGGCAGGTGAAGAACTCTTCTCCTTCGTCAACTCCTCTTGGATCTGTTCGGCTGTGATGGCGCGTCCCCCAGCCCTGACGGCAGCACGTTCGATCAGATGCTCCAATTCCCGCACGTTGCCCGGAAAGGAGTAATTGTGCAGGGCCATTATCGCGTCGGCAGCAAGTCCGGTTGAAGCGATTTGATTGCGTTGGGCATAGCGCGCGAGGAAATACTCTGCCAACGGGAGTATGTCGGACTGACGTTCGCGAAGCGGAGGGAGCCGAACAGTGAAGGCATTGAGACGATAGAAGAGGTCGGCACGAAAGGTCTTCTGTTCAACATCATCTTCCAATGGGCGGTTCGTGGCCGCAATCACCCGGACATCGGTATGGATGGAAACCGTTCCGCCGACCCGCTCGAATGTGTGTTCCTGCAAGACACGCAGGAGCTTGGGCTGAAGCGACAGCGGTAGTTCTCCGATCTCGTCTAAAAAGATCGTGCCTCCGTCTGCGGCTTCAAACTTCCCGCGTTTCTGGGCGATTGCTCCGGTGAACGCCCCGCGTTCGTGTCCGAAGAGTTCAGACTCCAGCAGCTCGGGAGGCAATGCTGCACAGTTGAGGATGATGAAGGTGCGACGGCTTCTCGCGCTGTTCTGATGGATCGCGCGGGCAACAACCTCCTTCCCCGTTCCCGATTCCCCCAGCAGCAAAACTCCCACGTCGGTAGCGGCGACCCTTCCGATGTTCTTAAAGACCTCAATCCAAGCCGGCGAGTTGCCGATTAGCTGAGGCTTCAACCCTTCTTCGGATGTGGTCATGTCTTCAAGAAAACGGTCTCTGAACCGCTGCTGTCGTAATACTTCGACCTCGCGCTGCAGTTCCATGTGCCGGATTGCGCGAGCTACCGTGGCGAGAGCCAAGTCGATATCGAGTGGCTTCGTGATGAAGTCGTAGGCCCCCAGTTGCATTGCCTGTATCGCATTCGGCCCCGTACCGTGGGCCGTGAGAATGATGACAGGCATGGTCGTAAGTAAACCCTCGGATTGGAGGCTTTTGAGAAATTGCTCCCCGCCTCCGCCGGGCATCTTCCAATCGCAAAGCGTAAGCTCGGGAGTCGTGGTTTGAAGCAAGGTGATCGCTTCTTCAGCATTCGTTGCGACAAGGGTCTGGTATCCCGCATCTGACAGCAGTTCCCGGAGCGTCTCTCGGAAGTTATGATCGTCGTCCACGATGAGCACTTCAGACATCTTGTCCTGCCTCTTCATCCGCCTGTCTTAGCGTATCGCGATCCTCTCTATCCAAGGGAAGCCGGAGCGAAGCGACGGCTCCTCCTCCCTCGTGATTGGCAAGAAGCAATTCGCCTCCGTGAGCCTGAACAATCTCAAACGAGATGGAAAGACCGAGTCCCGTTCCGGTGTCTTTAGTCGTGTAGAACGGGTCCATCGCATGACGCAAGGCTGCCGGGGTAAATCCGCGCCCGCCGTCCATGATGTCGATGCGGGCGAAGTCAGCTTCGAGCGCAGTGCTGATCGTTACGCTTCCAGCTTGTGAGTTGGAATGCGACGCTGAATGCACAGCGTTCTCCATGAGGTTGTCGAGCACCTGGAGCAGCCGGCCTCGGTCTGCCGTGACGACGCAGTGGGATGCCGCCTTGCAGTCAATCTGAATACCTTTGGCCGTTTCTTTGTCTGCCCACGTCGAGGCCGTAACTGCGCATAAGTCATCCAGCGAGACGGGCTGAAGTTGAAGCTGAATCGGCCTGGCGAAGTAGAGCAGACGGCTAATGATCGTGTCGAGGCGGTCGATCTCTTCGAGGATCACTGCGCTACTCCGCCTAGCAGCTTCTGCATCAGTGGAGCGCTGCCACATCTGCGTTCTCATTCTGATCGTGCCTAGCGGATTCCGTAGCTCGTGCGCTATCCCAGCAGCAAATTGTCCCAACGCAGAGAGTCGTTCATTGTGCCGAACCTGGGACTCCAGTGTCCGCTCGTTCTCGATCTTTTCCTGCAAGGCGAGCGCCAGCGAATCGATACCGTGAAGGACGCGGTCGAATTCTTCTAACGGTGGCCGTCCCGTCATTTGCTGCGTGGCTGCGGGTAAACCGCCTTCCAATGAACCCAATCGTTGAAGAACGATGTTGACTCCGCTGCGAATCTCCGTCGTAACGAACACGGCAAGCAACGCGGTCATCAGTGCCGCGATACCAAACCCAACACTTCCAAACAGGAGTTCGCGACTCTGTCCGCCCTCGATTCCAGGGAGACGCTCCATGAGCCAAGCAGCGCCAGTAACTTCATCCGCTCCCCCGGCAACCTCATTTGCTCGGGACGGCTCGTGGATCGGAGCCGCTACAAAGAGGATGGCGTCATGTGGCCCCTCAAAGCGAAATGTCTTAATTGCATTTGCAGCGACTGCTTCACGCGCGAGATTCTCGATAGTAGGCCGCTCTCGCTCGGGCATACCCTTCTCCGCCCCTGGTCCCTCATGGGTTGGGAAGGCGTATCCAATCAACGCATCGGCTCTGGCAGCGTAGAAGCCGCCCTCTACCCCGTCCTCGTGTTGCAGCGTTTCTGCCGTGAGCCCTTTGAGAAGATCAGGTTTGGGATGGGGTGGCCCGTCGCGTTCAGGGTGTGGTGCCGGAGGAGGGGGAGGCGGCGGGGGTGGCCCCGGCTCGATCGCTCGCAGAGAATTATCCGCCGTCCGATGGTCGGCGTAGTTCCGCGCGAGATTGGCAGCCAGGCTGACAAGATGATGCTCGGTCAGTGAGAGCGTTTCCGCATGGCGATTGCGAAGAAACGTAAACAGGCTGATGGCAGCGGCTGCGAGGAATAAGAACGTCAGAACGACGAGCAAAAGGATGCGTGAGCGAAGGCTTCTCCAAAAGATCTTAGGCATTCGGCTCCTCTCTCGTCATGCTCTTTAGAACTTTTATCAAGTACCTGTCGTTATGGTGTGCAACTTAGCTGCCATCGGTAATCGTGCCTGATTTTGGCGGTTGTTATGGAGATCAGATGCTAAGAGCCTCAGCCATCGCGAACGATCTGTACGCAATCCGCACAGCAGGTGAGCGAATTGCGGTCGGGCCAAGACGCCCCGGAGACCTCCAATCCGCGGAATGTGTAGCGATTGAAGGACTTCGGCGGTTCCGAGGAATGGCACGCAGGTTGCCTTACTAAGGACAGAGGTATTGCCGATGTACATTCCATTTTCCCTACGAATCACCACTCTCGGGCTTGCACTTAGCTCTGTGGCGTTTGCGCAGAGCCCGGCTCCCGCACCACCAGCACTTCCCGCAGTCGCACCGAATGGGGCTCTTACTCCTTCGCCAACTCCACAACTCCCCGTTGTCACCCAATCCTCTCGTGTCCGAGCTTTCAACGCGGGCCCGGGCGGAGAGGTACGGAGCCTGTACCTCCAGAATGGCAGCGTGGTTGATTTGGCGCCCGCCCTCGGGGCACAAGTTGGCCCAGCAGTCCGTAAGGGCGAAAAGATAACCGTGACCGGCACGAAATCAGAGATAAATGGACAGTCTTTGGTCGAAGCGGCGAGCGTTCGGTTGAACGATCAGACGTTCTCCGCGAACGCGGCCTCCATTCCTCCTGGCACTGCCGCACTTGCTGAAGGTGCCGTCCCACCGCCGCCGGGTGCGCCCCAAGCACCGCCGCCTTCACCGCGGCGCAGAAACAAGGCTGCCGCACCCGCACCCTGCGGCGTATCGGCTGACGCACCTCCGCCCCCGCCCAATTTCGGTGGGCCTCCTCCGCCCCCTCCGGACGGAGTGGCACCGCCCCCGCCCCCGCCTGACGGAATGGCGCCGCCCCCGCCACCTCCCCAAAACTGAGAATGCGTGACTTCTAAGTGCAAAGTTGTCCCTTGCCGGATGTTCGGGCCATAGCGGCCCGTTATTCGGCGGGGGCAAGCACTGCTTCTCGATCAATCAACCTTGTCTGTTAAGTGGGGACCGACCTATACCCGCATCGAACCCTTTACCAAGAGAAAGAAAGGACTACGTTTATGCCACCCCCGAAGAAGGCTCCGAAGAAAGCTGCAAAGAAGGCCGCCAAGAAAACTGCTGGTCATCACCACGATAAGCATCACCAGGTGAACGACCTCCGGCGTGCTTATGAGCACATGGGGCGGGTCGCGGTTCTCCGGCGGTCCTCGAAGTCGTCTACGGCGGATGCCGTTGCCGAACTTACCACGCTGGCTCAGCGAGCGATAAAGGATGGACATAGCAAAGACGCTGCCGACCTTCTCCGGGCGTCAGAACATCTCAGCTTCGCAGTTCTTGCCGGCGAAGTCTCTGGTGTCGTCCGCATCTCTGCCGAACTTAAACAGTCCATCACGGAACACTTCGATGAACTGAGGCAAAGGGCGGATGAACACTGGGAAGAAGAAGAGGAGCACTCCAACATCTTAGCTGGGATCTATCAAAGCTCTCGCAACAGCGCCGCCAAGGCGTTCAAGACTCGCGCTTATCACCAGGCCCTTGAGTTTGCGCGCGCCGCGGAAGCTCTCGCTCATGTGAAGCAGCATGGTCCCCTCAAGCTTGAGAGAGGCCACAAGAACCTGCAACTCAAAAGCGCTTAGTTCCTCGAAAGTCGTCACCAATGGTCAACGCTACGGAAATCGATCCCGGCAAGAAACGAAGTATTCACGCCCTCGAGGCGACAAACTTCTTTCTCGCCGATGTGCAAACCGGCCTCGGGCCGTTTCTCGCAGCGTACCTCGCGGGAGCCGGTTGGGAGCCGGGACGCGTCGGAATGGCGTTGACCATTGGCGGCATCATCACAGTTGCCCTACAGGCTCCGGCTGGTGCCATCGTCGATCAACTCAGGTCGAAGAGATTGATTCTCGTCCTCGCTTCAGCCGTGCTTGCTGTAGGGGCTGTATTGCTCAGTATTACGGCTGCACCTTGGGCCGTGTATACGTCCCAACTCCTGATTGGAGGTGCAGGGCCATTCTTGGGACCAACACTTGCTGCGGTCACGATGGGAATGGTCGGCGTCACCTTCTTTGACCGTCAGTTTGGAAAGAACCAGTCCTTCAACTCGGCCGGTAACGTGGCTTGTGCGCTCCTGATTGCTGGCATGAGTCACTTGTTCGGAAACCGAGCCATCTTCATCACCGCTGCGGTACTCACCATCCCTACGGTTCTCGCCATCCGTGCGATCAAGAGTAAAGACATCGACTATAACCTTTCACGCGGTGGAGTGAGCCAGGTGGACGGCAAAGAAGTCCCCGCAAGAGCTTCCGTGATGAAAACCCTGTTGGGAGACCGCGTTCTGCTGGTCTTTCTAGGTTGTGCCTTTCTCTTCCACTTTGCCAACGCAGCCATGCTACCGCAGCTCGGCGAGATGCTCTCGCATGGGGCGAAGGCTACTGCGGCTCCGTTCATGTCCGCCTGCATCATCGTGACGCAAGTTGTCATCATGTGCTTCGCTTCGGCTATTGGACGATTCGCCAACCTGCATGGGCGGAAGCCGTTGCTCATGGTCGGCTTTGGAGTTCTTCCAATTCGCGCGCTCCTCTACACCCTGACCCACAACGCGGGAAGCCTGATCGCGATTCAAATACTGGATGGCGTTGCGAATGCGATCTTTGTCGTCGTTTCGATCCTCGTAGTTGCGGACAGAACTCGGGGCACCGGGCGGTTCAACCTGGTGCAGGGCAGTCTGGCAACTGCCGTCGGGCTAGGCGCAGCTCTCAGTAACACCTTCGGCGGAGAGCTGATCCAACATTTCAGCTATCGCATCTCGTTCGTGTCTCTAGGGGCCATCGCCGCACTTGCATTCGTCCTATTATGGACCGCGATTCCCGAAACTCTTCCGAGCGCGAACGAACCGGATAAAGACGTTTCTTCTCCAGCCACTCCCCAGGAGCTTCCAACATGAACAGTCTCGCATCGAAACGTCCATTTCAACCCCAATCACCAGACGCTGCTGGTGTGATTAGCTGGGTTCACTTTGGCGATCTCCACATGACCAAGGCCGGTGAACAGAACCACCTCGATTTGGCCGGAATCGTCAATGAGGTCAATCAAGCATTCGCCGATTCTGTTAGCTTCGTCTTCCTGCCTGGAGACGTAGCCGACGACGGTAGCCGCTCCGCCTACGCGGTGGTGCGCGGAGAGCTCGACCGCCTCAATGTACCGTGGTGCTCCATCATTGGTGACCACGACGTTCATGAGAACAGCTTCGCAAACTTTCGGGAGGCGATGTCGGAACAAACCCACTATGCCTTCACAGTGGGATGCACGCGGTTCTTGGCCATGAATGCCTTTGACGTGCCCGAGCCTCCTTCCTTTACCGTGTACAAAGAGCAACTGAGGTGGTCAGAGCAGGAGTTGCAACAAGCGACGAAGAAAGGCCAGGCCAAAGTTCTTCTGCTGCACTGCTACCCGAGCGACCTTAAGGTCGGCGGAGAAGAAGTAAGTCGTCTCGTTCGTGAGTACGACGTACGTTTGATTGACATGGGACACACGCACTACAACGAGATCGCGAACGATGGCTGGACACTCTACTCTGCCACCCGTTCCACCGGACAGATTGAAGAGGGGCCAGTCGGCTACTCCGTCACCAACATCGACGGCGATGTTGTGAGTTGGCGATTTATCGAACTGGGAAAATTGCCCGTCGCGGTGATTACCTCACCGAGAGATGAGCGGCTTCTGACAAAGTCCAGCGAGATACCGCAAGGAACTTTGAAGATTCGAGCGAAGTTCTGGGGCGACATGGAGGCCGTGGAAGCGACCGCTCATCTGGACGGGCAGACACTCCTCATGAAACGTGTCAGTGACAGTCACGTTTGGGAGGCTGACGTTCCCAGTCCCCGTGAGGGAACCCATCCTTTGAAGGTGTCCTTCCAAGATGCGCATGGGAAGGTCACCACTGACGAGATTCGTCTCGCGGTCGGACAGCGCACGAAACGGAGGTCCGAGCAGCGCGATCAGGAAAACGCACTTGAGGCCTGGCCGGAACATGGACTGCTAGGGACCCAACTCGGACCGAATAAGAATGGAAAGAAGTGGTGATGATCGCGCACATACTGCTCCCCTCCATCGTCGGTTTGTCTATTCTCCTCATGCTCATTCGACCTCGCGGCATCCCTGAGGTCTGGTGGATTGGGGGAGGGGCCGTGCTGCTCGTCGCACTCCGCCTCGTGCCACTTGCGCTGGCCGGCAAAGCTGTTGCCGAGGGCAGCGACGTTTACCTCTTCCTGATCGGAATGATGCTCCTCTCAGAGTTAGCGCGGGAGCAGGGTGTCTTCGACTGGGTAGCTTCAGTAGCCGTTCGAAGCGCGAAGGGATCATGTTCACGACTGTTCGCCCTGGTATACGGCGTGGGAACGCTCGTCACCATCTTCATGTCGAATGACGCTACAGCCGTTGTGCTGACTCCGGCGATCCTCACGGCAGTTCGCAAGTCGAAGGTGGAGCCACTCCCTTACCTTTTCGTTTGTGCCTTGATCGCGAATGCCGCCTCCTTCGTCCTCCCAATCTCCAACCCGGCCAATCTCGTCGTGTTCCATAAGGGTATGCCGCCTCTGGGTCAATGGCTGACGTCGTTCGCAGTCCCCTCCGTCCTTTCGATCGTCGCAACGTTTCTCGTCATGCGCTTCCTCTTCCGCGATGAGCTTTGCAAGTCGATTGACGCAGAGGTCGAAGACACTCCTTTGAGTAGAAACGGCAAGTTGGTCCTGGGAGGCCTGGTCGTCATGATCGGCGTCTTGCTCGCCGCGTCTGCGATGAAAAAGGATCTCGGACTTCCGACATGCCTCGCAGCTCTCGTCATCACGGCCGTCGTTTCGATCAAGGCTAAGCAGAACCCTTGGAAGCTCGGAAAGGAGATTAGTTGGAGCACTCTCCTACTCGTCGCGGGCCTCTTCATCATGGTCGATGCCGTCGAGAGCCAGGGCGCACTTCAGCTGACGCAGTCGTGGTTAGCCTGGGCACAGCGCCTGGCGCCTGCCTCGGGGGCGCTAGTGGTCGGCTTCGTTGTCGGTGTTGGCAACAACGTCATCAACAATCTTCCCTTGGGGCTCATCGCTGGCGGAACTATACAGGCCGCTCACATAAAGGGACTCATCGCTAATGCTGTACTCATCGGCGTCGACCTGGGGCCGAACCTCTCCGTGACGGGATCGCTTGCAACCATTCTTTGGCTGCTGGCCCTCCGGAAGGAAAATCTGGACGTAAGTTTCTGGAAGTTTCTACGAGTTGGAGCGATTGCCATGCCGGTCGCGTTATTAGCTGCCCTTGGCGGCGCAATCGCCATGAACGCCTTCACCGGAAAGTGATAACCAAAAGGAGACGGAAATGAACGCCGGATGGATAATCCCCTTCATCATCATCGGAGGCGCGCTGCAGAGCTGTGGCGCTGCCATGAACGGTCAACTGAATAAGTACGTCGTCAACCCATGGCTTGCGTCCGCAGTCTCGTTCGCACTTATCACCTTGTTCTTCCTGGGCGCATCGCTCATCATGCCGCATCCGCTGCCAACCCGTGAACAGTTGGCTCAAATGCCGTGGTGGGCGGTTGTAGGAGGGCTTGTCGGCGCGGTCCAGGTGTATGCCGGACTGACTCTCGTCAACAAGGTTGGCGCGGGTCCGTTTGTCGGGTTTACCGTGACTGCCGCCTTGGTCACGTCCTTACTGGTTGACCACTTCGGGTGGTTCCGCATGCAGCCCCACGCCTTGAACCCTGGGCGGATCATCGGCGGTCTCCTTCTCGTTGGCGGGATAGGCCTCATTGCGAAATTCTGACCCTCGCGGAGAAAAGCTTCTACTTTGCGATCGCTTAGAGGCCAAGGAAGTGCAGGGCGTGATGCGGCATTCGCGCACCGCGACGACTACCGATGTCTACATGCAGGAGATTCCCGAGAGCGTGCAGCCAACGGTCAACTCCATCAATAAGGAGTTGCGGATGTTGTCTACAAAAATGGCCGGAAAGTCGCGAAGCCACTCCCCGATGCTGTTCTCGTCGGAGGGAAGCCGCTCAAGCGTGGCGCTGCGTCAGTGAAGCTGTTTGAAAATTTGACACCAAATGACACCAAGCGGCAAAGGACGAAGGCCGTAAGTTGTTGATTTATTGGTGGACCTGATCGGGATCGAACCGATGACCTCTTCCATGCCATGGAAGCGCGCTATAGGCGTTTTGTTGACGGCAAAGGACTTATGAGTCGGCACAGTCGGCTAAAACGGCCCAATCGCCGCTAAATGCTACCAATTTGCTACCAAAATCCTAACCGAGCAGGGTCGGGCTGTCCGTGGGGGAGCAGCCCGATTTTCTTCCTTCATGTGTCCGTCGCTTCTGACTGTAGCTTCATTGAATGACAATCTAAAAATAGTCAAACATACATGTATAGGCAATATAAAACTTGTCACTTTGACGACCATCGCCTATATTTAACTTGTCATGCGCAGCGAATTCAGGAACCTTCGTCTAAAACAACTCGATCGTGCTTTGGAGCCTTACCGCACCGCGCGGAAGGAACTGCGCCCGTCGAAGGGGTGGATACGCGCCATTCGCCAGGCACTAGGAATTTCGTCGGGGGAACTGGCACGAAGGCTCGGGACGAGTCGCCAACTGCCTTTGCAACTGGAAAAGGGAGAGGCGGAGGACCGCATCACCCTGAGGAGCCTGCGCGCCGCAGCTAACGCGCTCGACTGCGATTTAGTCTATGCCCTCGTTCCACGGGCTGACAGTATGCAGGAACTCATCGAGAACCGCGCGCGCTCCGAGGCGAAAAATCGCGTTCTTGGAGTCGAACATTCGATGGCACTCGAGAATCAAGCAGTCGGACGAATCGACGAAGCGGTCGAAGGGGAGACGCGGCGCCTCGTCAGAAAGCGCACATCCCGATGACTCTATTTACTACGGGAGACGGCAATACACCGCTGTCTCCTGACGAGCAGGCCGACCTCATTCCTGACCTCACGACAAAGGAAGAATTGAATGAGTGGGAACGCCAGAACATCCTCGAAGCGGCTGCATGGGCGTTCGATCCGCGCAACTTGAATCGACAAGACCCATTCTCCGAAACCTACGTGAGAGAACTCCACCTGCGCATGTTCGACCAGACGTGGAAGTGGGCAGGGGTCTACCGCACCACGGAAAAGAACATTGGCATACCTCACTACCAAATCCGCGACGCGCTGCCGGCATTGCTGGGCGACGTGCGCTATTGGGTAGAACATCAGACCTTCGAACCAGACGAGCTTGCAGTTCGGTTTCACCATAGGCTCGTCTGGATTCACCCGTTCGCAAACGGGAACGGTCGTCATGCACGGCTCATGGCGGATGTCGTCGTGCAACGTTTAGACCGGCCAGCGTTTTCATGGGGTAGCGCAGACATCGTGAAATCCGGTGACTTCCGGCGCAGCTACATCAATGCTCTGCGCGCCGCCGATAAGAATGACATGCAACCCTTGTTGGCCTTTGCTCGATCATGAGATGCCCAAGGAGTCATCAGCGGCAACATACTTGACTCGCCCTTAAAGGGTGATGTGTGGCAGCCTCGGAACAGCTCCGTCCGACACTCACTCACGCAGGCACCACCGCACGCAACCGGATCGAGGTTGCCAGCAGCCAAGCGAGAAGCACTGTCACGGCTAGCCGATTCGCGAGACCGTAGGGCGCGCCCTTGTGAAGCGTGAGGAACTGGAGAACGACAGCGAGTACGACCAGCGCCGCTAGTATC
Organism: Tunturiibacter gelidiferens; assembly: GCF_013410115.1. GTDB lineage: Bacteria > Acidobacteriota > Terriglobia > Terriglobales > Acidobacteriaceae > Edaphobacter > Edaphobacter gelidiferens. The sequence goes on along the minus strand of NZ_JACCCV010000002.1, from coordinate 1,750,797 downwards.
AAGGCGGTGCGCCGATAGGGGCGCCAACGTAGTTGACTCCCGAAGCTCACGGACAGAAGCACGATGGCAAGGACGATGCTCCCGATGTTCACGTAGAAGCTCATGTCATGGATCTCGCCCGTGCGGGTCAATGGCAGCCGCACGTCGGTCGGGAAGATTGCTGAAACCACCAGGCCGATCGACGCGACTCCCAGCAGCAATGTGCCGATGCGAGCGGCGACCAGATTAGGGCCGCTGCGAACCAGTCCCAGCAGCAGCATCAGGCAGCCGCCGCTCATTGCCAGAAAAAAAGTCGTCATGACCCAGCCGTAGGGACCGACAGCATAGTCGCTGATCATGTGGTGGGCCGGCGCATAGTCGGGCCGAAGTACATGCAAAAGGAGCAGCGCGAGTACGGAGTACGTGAAGCACGCAATCGCTGCGGTCGCGAAGAAGACAGACGTACTCTCAACTGTGTGCGTTCTCATGATCGGCCCTCGGTGTGTCGAGTATATTCATGCGGAGTCATCGGTCTGAATCTAGGCTCTTTTCGGCGTTCAAATGCACGTTTGCCAACTCAAATGAACCCCACATTGAGTTTGCAGATTCACGGCTATGTGCCGGTCGACTTGCATCTGCAAGAAAAAAGTTGTATTTTTTATTGCATATCGGATGACTTGGGATGAGCCAAACATTTGAAGATAAGGCGTTATATCGCATTCGAGGGACAGGGGGAGGGTGGGCATTCTCACCCCGAGACTTTCTGGACCTCGGGGGCCGCCCAACTGTCGATTCCGGGCTTCACCGGCTGGAGAAGCGGGGCGAGATTCGCCGCGTCATTCGCGGCATCTATGACTACCCTCGTTTCAGTAAGCTCCTCGATCAGAGCTTAAGCCCCGACATCGACCAAGTAGCGAGGGCCTTAGCGCGGAAGTTTCGCTGGCGCATTCACCCCGGTGGTGCCACTGCCTTGAATTTTCTCGGGCTTTCCACTCAGGTTCCTGCCCGCGTTGTCTATCTCTCGGATGGCCCTGATCGGATCTATCAGATCGGCAATACCGCGTTGGCATTCGAGCACACGGCATTGAAGGAGTCCGGCATCGAGCTCAAGGAAAGCGGCCTAATCGTTCAGGCGCTCAAGTCGCTCGGGCAGGAGCGAATCACCCCTGAGATCATCTCGAAGATCCGTGCATGGCTGCCGGAATCGTTGCGCTCCAAAGTCCTGGCCGATACCAAGACTGCAACTGGCTGGGTGTTTAGCGCGATCCAGCAGATCACTCAAGAGGCCGTTCATGGATAAGATTGCTGCTGGACCAGCCTCGGATAGGCGGGATCTATTTCGGGAGTCGGCGAGCCGACTCGGCATGAATCCCGCCATCGTCGAGAAAGACTACTACCCTTCATACATGTGATAGACCTTCGCGATGATCTGCCATGCGCCGCCGAGTTTGATGAGGGTGTGAAGGTCCGTGTAATCCGCGCCGATTGCGTCCTTCTCCATATCGACACGTACGACTGCCGTAGTGGGCGTGATAGCGAGAACATCAAGGCAGCGATGATGTCAGGTCTCCTGCGCAATAGATCAGTCGGTGTCCCGAAGTCGGAGATCGCCGGCACTTCCGGAATGTCGACCACCGGCGTCAGTTCCGCTGCGTACGTCCCAGGCTGGGCGCCCGTAAGAACATCCAGCCGGTTCAACTGTGCCTCCAGCGAGACTTTGATCAGCGGGACCGTCGCCTTCGCTTGCGATAGCACAGCTTGTGCCTGGGCAAGTTCACGGTCGGACGCGATGCCCGCGTCTTTGCGTTGCTGCACCAGCTCGACGAGATGGGTGTCAGTGGAGATTTGTTCTTTGGCAAAGATTAAGCGTGCCTGCGCGCCACGTATCTGCATATAGGCGTCAGCGGCTTCTGCGGCCACAGTAATGCGGGTTCCCGTATGGAGGGCCTCGGCCGCCTGAGCCTCGGCCGTAGCAGCTTCAGCGCCTTTTTTCAAACCGCCAAACAGATCCGCTTCCCAGCTTGCGCTGATTCCGAGATCGTAATAGTTCTGGCTGCGATCGTAGCCGGGTAAGGACCTACCGATGCGGCCGGTCATGCTTTCGGTGGACTGGTAAATGGAGGTCGTCGAACCACTAAGAGCTGCAGACGGCAGCCGTCGCGCTCCCGCGCCTCGGGCAGCCGCACGCGCCTGCTCTACCCGCGTCATGGCGGCGGCGAGGTCGAGATTCTCATCCAGTGCCCGCTTCACAACTCGGGTTAAAGCTGGATCGTGGAAGCCAGTCCACCATTGGTCAAGGGGAGGTGACGGCATGGAGGCGACGCGAGTTTCAATGGAGGGGGCGTTGTGAAACGGCTGTAGGTTCACCGTCGGGCGATGATATTTTGGCCCTACGGTGCATCCGGTAACGCTCGCGCTGAGTGCAACGGCAAAGCCGATTCGGAGGGTGAACCTCAGCGCGGCAGGTGAACCATTCGAGGGCAACATTAGCAATCCTTACGTGGACGAAATAACGTACACGTATAATATGATATACAGAGAAAGAAAGATTCAAAGGTTTTCGAGGAAAAATTGACTCTGCAAAAGCGAAAGGAACGCTACCGTTCTGAACTGCGCGCCGAGACTTTGTCGGCAGCTCGAGAGCTGATCCGAGAGGAAGGCTACGAGGGCCTAACCATCCGCAAGCTCGCAACCCGGATGGAATGCTCGCCCATGGCGCTCTATTCTTATTTCGCCGACAAGCAGGCTCTCCTGACCGCTCTCGCACTCGAAGGTTTTGAAAAGGTGGCTAAACGGTTCGGCTCTGCCGTTGACCGTGATCCGCTTACTGCGCTTCGAAACATACTGCTGGACTACATTGCTTATGCTGAGGAGAGCCCCAACGAATACAGGATTCTGTTCCTATCGGTCGAAACTATCGGAGGTCTGGAGCAGAGCCGCGAGGACTTGCAGGAGCGAAATCCGGCTTTTGGAGCGCTATTCAGGTGCGTGGAAACGTGCATCAAGGCAGGAGTGCTTCAAGGCGAGGCGTTCGCTGTGAGTACAGTATTGTGGACAGCGGCTCATGGCGCAGCAGCCCTGCTGATCACGGCGCGGAAATTTCCGTTTGGCAGCCGTCAGCTCTACGCTGAGGAGGTCGTCGCAACCATAATAAGCGGCGTGCAAAGCCGGGTGATCGTGCGGATCTGAATCGTCACATGATTCATTGCGAGTCACGATCATGCAAAGCATCATGACCACAGATACACTCGCCTCAATCCAGTGAAGTAACGAAAGGAAGCCCATGTACAATTCCCAATTGCGAGATAACGTCTCGTTCGAGGGTTTCCACCATGGCGAGTGACAAGGCAAAAAAGAAAGCGACAAAGAGAGTAGAAAAAGCGGTCAGTAAAGCCGTGAAGAAGGGCGTGACCGAGGGCGCGGTCGAGAAGGCCGTATCTCAGGGAATGACCAACGGTGCCAAGAAGAAGCCCGTCGGCAAAGCTGCGGCGGCAGATGCGAGGGAAGCGAAAACGGCTTAAGGTCCTTGGTCCGTTTTCACGCGCTTCTATTGACTGAACCCGTCGGTCAGGGAGACATCAATGAGTGACTCGCCCTGTTACAGTCAACCGAGGATCACGCGGAAGCTGGTCGGCGGACCCTGACCAATTCTATTCTCACCGCGACACTTCCCGGGATACGGCTGTGGAGGTTGGTGCCATGCCCTCAACTAGCGACTAGATGGGGCTTGCCCGAATAATTGATTCGGTTAAGGCCGTTCAGCGCGGCAACCTTGTAGCATTCGGCCAAGGTAGGGTAATTAAAGACCGTGTTTATCAAGGAGTCGATCGTGCCTTCGAATCCTATGACGGCTTGTCCGATGTGAATGAGTTCGGTTGCACCTTCGCCAACGATATGAACACCCAGTAGCTGGCGCGTCTCCCTGTGAAACAATATCTTCAGGAGTCCGGTAGAGTCGTTTAGGATCTGGCCTCGCGCTATTTCACGATAATGTGCGATTCCAATCTCGTAGGAGACACCCGCTTCGGTCAGTTGTTCTTCTGTTTTGCCAACGAACGAAATCTCCGGAATTGAGTAGATCCCGTAGGGAAACAATTCGGGTACAGACACAACCGGTACTCCGAAAGCATGGCATACTGCCACGCGCCCCTGCTCCATCGCAACGGACGATAGACTCGGGAAACCGATCACGTCGCCCGCGGCGTAGATGTGCGGCTGCGAGGTTTGGAAGTTGGGATTTACTTCAATCCGGCCGCGCGCATCGGCAGCGAGTTCACATGCCGCAAGATTCAACGAATCTGTGTTGGCCTGCCGACCTACCGCGTAGAGTAAAGCGTCCGACCAGATTTGCTTTCCGCTCTTCAGCTTCGCGCAGACTTTGCCCTCAGAAGATTTCGTAACCTCCTCGACTTCCTCACCTAGACGAAAAGTGACGCCCAGGCTGCGCATGTGATAACTCAGCGCTTCGACGATCTGCTGGTCGACGAAATCGAGTATTCGAGGGCGGCGTTCAATTAGTGTCACCGGAATATCCATAGCGGCGGCAATACAGGCATACTCGATACCAATCACCCCACCCCCGACGATGGTCAACACATGGTGCTCCGTCCTTAAGCGGCGAATCGCGTCTGTATCGATAATGGAGATGCCATCGACGGGAATCGCGTCGTTGTGAGCCGGTCGTGAGCCCGTTGCGATCAATACATAGTCCGCGTGCCAGAACTGCTCTCCTTCCAGATTCGCAACCCGTACAGTGTGCGGTCCGGCAAAGGACGCAGTGCCAGTCAATACATCAATTTCGTTGCGACGAAATTGACTCTCGAACACCCGAACTTCGTTGGACGCGACTTCCTCGATTCTCTGCGCCAGGTCTACAGGCGAGATTCGGCGATCGGTGCACCCTGATCGTGTTGAACGCAGGACAGCCTCTCGGAGTGTCTTGCTCGGAATTGTGCCGGTGTTGATACTGGCCCCACCGAGAGCGATAGCGCGTTCGACCACTGCAACCTTTTTGCCGAGTTTGGCGGCCTGAATTGCCCCGTGATGTCCGGCGGCGCCCGAGCCGATCACCACCATGTCGTAATGCCTTGCCGAACCATTATTTTCGTTCATCGAAACTATTCTCCTGTAGAAGTTGGCACAAGCGAGAGGCCAGGAGAGACAAGGGCAGAATGTCATCGATACCGCATTCGAGCGCGTCCCACCAGAGTTCCGCCGTACTGGAAGAAGTGACAAGCAGGATTGATGTGGAGAGATTGATATCGATGCAATTGACCCGTTCGACGAGATCTCTCCAATTACCATCAGCCAAGGCGAGTTCAGTGACGATCACGGTCTTCTCGCGCGCCGAGTTGAGCAAATCAACTGCCGCTCTGATGCTGCGCGCCCACTGAACAACCAGTCCGCACGCTTCGAAATCCTGCGCGACGGTGGTTTCCGGGCTTCTGTTGGACACGAAAATTACTGTTCCTGCTCGTTTGTATGTCTGCATCGCTTCACTAACGACTACCGGATTCCAGGCTAAGCGCTCCGGTCTTCGATTGGCCGTAAGCCGCCGTAAGCTCGCCGTAACACGCGGGAGCATAATGAATACGGGAGAGAAGCACGTGCCAACTCCGCCGTTGCCATCCGAAAAATCTCTCGCCAACTCTGCCGCCGACCCCGTGCCGGCGACGGCGGTTCGCGACCAATTGGCGCGCGTGGTGAATAGCCCTGGTTTCGTTTCGTCAGTCCGGCTATGCCGGTTTTTGGCGCACATCGTGAATCGGACAATCGATGGAGATATCGATAGCCTCAAGGAGTTCTCGATTGCAATGGAGGTGTTCGACCGCACCTCGGAGTACGATCCGAACATCGACGCGATTGTTCGAGTCGAGGCCCGTCGTCTCAGAGCGAAGTTGAAGGCCTATTACGAGGAAGGACAGGGTACGGTTGATCCGGTTCTGATTGGATTGCGGCCGGGCAGTTATGTCCCGGTCTTCCGATGGCTTGACGCCCAGCCGGCAAAGCATCGCGAAGAGATTGACGCCGCACCGCCACCAGGCCGTATATGCGTTGCCGTCTTGCCGTTCGTGAACATGAGTCCGGAGCCGGAGCAGGACTATTTTTGCGACGGGATCAGTGAAGAGATCACGAACTCGCTTACGCGGGTATCTGGTTTGAACGTGATTGCGCGGACATCGGCCTTTCACTTCAAGGGCGCCAACGTCGATATCCGGGAAGTAGGGCAACGTCTCGGCGCGAATCTTGTCATCGAAGGAAGCGTGAGGAAGGCCGGCGAACAACTGCGGATCACTGCCCAGGCAATTCAGACCGAATCGGGTCATCACGTTTGGTCGGAGACGTTCCGTCGCACGCTCCCGGACGTGTTTGCTATCCAGGAAGAGATTGCACAATCTGTTGCGGACTTACTCAGGCTTCACATGCCGGAAGGACAAGGGCCAGTGCGGCCCTCCCCTCCTGATCTTGACGCATATACAAGGTACCTGCGAGCTCGATTTCTGATTCACCAGCAGTCGCCTGAAACGCTGCAGGCCGCCCTGGAGCAGCTACGAAGGCTCACAGAGACTTATCCCGACTACGCTCTCGCTTATAGTGGCGTGGCTGGGGCGAACGGCCTTCTGGCTCAGTTCGGGATGGTCTCGGGCCGCGATGTGTATCCAGAAGTGAAAGCGAACGCGGAGCGAGGTTATGCGCTCGATCCTGAATCGGGCGACACATGCACGATGCTGGGTGGACTTCGTGCCTGGTTTGAGCATCGTTGGGATGAAGCGGACAGAATGTTTGACCGCGCGCTAAAACTACAACCCAGTCATGCGCCGGCTCACATGTTTCGTGCTATGGCTTTGTTGTGTCAGGGGGACACCAATGCGGCAGAGTCAGGACTTCGGCGCTCGACTGAACTGGACCCACTCTCGGCCAGCGACTGTGCGCGGATGGCTTACCTTCATTACATAAAAGGAGACTATTCGTCAGCCGCAAAGCATCTCCGCCAGTCTTTCGAACTGGACCGCGACTATCCTGAAGCGCGATTTTACGAAGGACTCTTGCACTTCCAACAGCAGCGTTACGACGCAGTGATACAGTGTCTCTCGCCATCTGCCTCACCATTGGATATCGGTCTGCTTGCCGCCGCCCACGCCCAGGGAGGCAGCTTATCGCGAGCCGAAGAATGTATCGGGAGACTGCATCAACTCGCGGGGCGGCAATACGTCACTCCCCTGGCAGAAGGTTTCGCCGCAGTCGGGATGGGAAATTTCGATTTGGCGTTCCAGCGCTTGGATGAAGCGATAGACCACAAAACAAACTTCGTGAATCTCCTGGCGATCGAGCCGTTTTTTCAGCCTCTTCACCCTGACCGCAGGTTTGCCAAATTCCTGAAAAAGCTAAACTTGTCGCAGTAAAGATGCCGCAAGCAATGCCGTTAGCTTACGTAGGGCTTACATAGGGCTTACGAGGCATTACTCCCCCCGCTTCCGCGTTCGAGGCACCATTGCCTCATGAAACGACGCACTCGCACAACCTACTTGGCCTTCACCCTGGGGACGCTGGCGCTGCTGGCGCGAGGCCAGAATCTCACACCTCTATCCCCCCCGCCCACGGTTGAACAGGCGGCGGGACAACAGTCAAACCTTCCTGAATTGACTCTCGAACAGGCGGTTGAACAAGCTGTCGCGAACAACAGCAGCCTGAAGACCGCCAGCCTCGATACACTCCGGGCCGCCGACGATCTGGCTGCGAATAAGACAAGACGTTTTGCGAATACGCAGGTCACTGCGCTCGGCGCCCAATTGGTTACGAAGCCATCGGTTACTTATCCGGCAGGCGCACTCGGGGTATACAGCGCGACCGGGCCGATTCCGGCGACGAATCAGAAGGTCGAGATCCCGCGAAAACCCGTAGGCATAGTGAATGTCTCGGTTGCCCAGCCGCTTTCGACGCAGTACCAGCTGCATCTGCAATTGAAAGCTCTTGAGCTGGGGTTGGAAGGTACACGCCAGGACCAGGTGAAGACCCGTCTGGAGGTGGTTGACCAGGTTCGACGTGCTTACTACTCGGTTGTCGAGGCACAGAGCTCTTTGGATAGCCTTCAAGCGTCACTCCCTTACTACCGGGAATCGCATCGTCTGGCGTTAGTGAACCTCGGTAGAGAGACGATTCTCGAATCGGATTTGCTGAACGCCAATGCGCAGCTCCTGAAGATCCAGAACGCCATCAACGATGCGAGCGACAGGGTCGCGTCGGCGAGCGAACAATTGAACGATCTGATGGGCCGGGACGTACACACGCAGTTTCGGGTTGCGGCGATCGGCGACGCAGATACCGATCTCGCTACATCCGAAGCCATGGAAGTCCGCGCTCTTCAAAATCGGCCAGATGTGAAGAAGGCGAAGCTTCAGGTGCAGCAAGCCAATTACGACGCGCGGGCGAAGAAGGCGGAATATATCCCCGACGTAAGTCTGGCATTCAGTTACTACACAACTGCGAATTTCGAGAATGTTTTTCCAAGCAACGTTGGGACAGTGGGCCTGTCGCTTCGGTGGGAACCGTGGGACTGGGGACGCAAGCACCATGAATACGACGAAAAGCGAACCAAGGAAGAGCAGGCCAAGGTTGGCGTCGGCGCTACGGAACGAGCCGTTCTTCTGGAGGTGAGAAATGCGCGTCGGCAATTGGAGAACACTCGCCGGCAACTGACCCTCAGCGATGCAAGCGAAAGTACGGCCCGGCAGAAGCTCAAAGAGTTGCAGGAGAAGGTGAAGCGCGAAGCGGCATTAAGCAGAGATTTGTACCAGGCACAGTCGGATCTGGCATCCGCGGACAGCCAGCAGCAACAGGCTCTCACTGCCTTCTGGAAGGCAAGAGCCGATTTGAAAAAGGCGATAGGAGAAGAATGATGCGTATCTCAATTGGAATTCTAAGTTTTGCTGCGTTTTCGGTTCTCGCCGGCTGCGCAAAGACGCAAAAGGCGGGGCCAGAGCCGGTTCCCGTTGTGGCGGAGATTGTGGCTACACAGCAGGTCCAACCCAGTTGGACTTACTCCGGCGAGATTCGTCCGGACACTGAGGTTCAACTGGCCTTCAAGGAACCCGGTTATATCGCCGCTCTGTATCGAGTGAAGGGCGTCGATGGTCGGATGCGTGATCTGCAAGTAGGCGACGAAATACCTGCTCGGGCCACACTGGGCCGACTGCGCAGCTCCGACTATGAAGCCTCGCTCAACTCCGCGGTCGGCCAGCAGCGCTCAGTGCAGGGTACGCTTGATGTTTCGCAAGCGGAACTTAACCGAGCAAAGGCCGACCAGGCAAAGGCGGATCTTGACTTTGAGCGTGCACATGCGCTCTATGCCGCCAAAGCAATGACTCGTCCGGATTACGATGCGGCGGTGGATCAGCACACGTCGGCTACCGCCAGTGTGGAGGCCGCCGTGCGTCAGATCGAGGCGCGCCGCGGGCAGTTGAGCGCTGCCTCGGCGCAGGCTGTCTCAGCGCGGATCAATCTTGGCGATACGAGCCTGAACGCTCCCATGCCTGGAGTCATCGTCGAAAAGAGTGTGGAACCGGGCAGCCTGGTTGCTGCAGGGACAAGGGCGTTCACGCTCGACGATACACGCGTCGTGAAGGTGAACTTCGGAGTTCCCGACAGCATGCTGGCACACCTCAAGCTAGGAGCACCGGTGCCTGTGCAACTTGATGCATTGCAGGGGCGGACCTTCACGGGGCAAATGACAGGAATCTCCGCCTCCGCCAACCGTGAGTCCAGGGTTTTCAACATCGAGGTTACTCTCCCGAACCGGGATCGCTTATTCAAGGTTGGCATGATCGCCCGCATCCGTATTGAGCAAGCTAATACGCAAACTGTGCCTGTGGTACCACTGACTGCTTTGATGACCACGGAATCCGATTCGAATAACTATTCCGTCTTCACTGTAACGGAGCGCGATGGAAAACAGTTTGCGCAATTGAAGAGTGTGAGGATTGGTGAAACCTTCGGCAAGTCGGTTGTCATCGACGAAGGCCTTACGCCCGGCGAACGAATCGTCGTCAACCGCACGAACCAGTTAAGCGATGGAAGCCTGATCCGAGTGATCAAGCAGGAGAGGCAGCAATGACACACGCACAGAATGAGCAGTCCACGAACAAGAAACAGAATCTCGCCCGCTTCTTCCTCGAACAGCGACACATCGCCTGGGTTTCGCTCGCGGTTGCGCTCCTCTGGGGAATCTACGGCCTATTGAAAATGCCTCAACGGAAAGACCCGGACATTCCGGTACGCCAGGCGATGGTGATCGTGCCATGGCAGGGAACATCGTCCGAGCAGGTAGAGCAGTTGGTGACTAGAAAAGTCGAACAAGCGCTCGCCTCAAACCAGTGGGTGACGGAGATCAAAAGCGCCTCCCGGACCGGTTCGGCGATGGTCCAATTCGAGCTGGCTGAAAAGGGAAAGTACGACCGGGACAAGGAACTGGACGACGTCAAGATCAGGCTGGACGCTATCCACGACCTTCCCCAGGGAGCGGGGCCCATTCTGTACATCAAGGACTTCGGGGATACGTCCGCATTGATGCTCACAGTGGCCAGTCCGCCGGCCGACCCAGCCCAGGTCGCCGGGATGAGCAAGCTCGTCGAGACACAGATTCGGCAGGTCCGGAGTGGCTTGGATGCGCATGCCGGGTCACGGCGTTCCATCGTTGTGGTCTTTCCAAAGTCTATCGATAGCGACGAAGTTGAGCGCAAGTTGTCCTTCGTGACCCGAGACATGGCAGCCCAGCATCTATGTTCCGATGTGCGAGTGTTTTCGGGAGCTGGGTTCACAGGGGTGGACCTGGCTACGAATCTCAGCACTTCCGATCTGCAGTCGGCCTTGAGGAAGTTCGCAAATCAGGATCTGCAAACCGACGAGCTTCATCCCGATGCGTGGAAACCTGCGATCATCGACGAACCTGCAAACACTACCGCAGCCCTTCAGGCCGTGGCCGGTGATAAATACACTTATCGCGACCTGGACGACTTTACCGATACCCTTCAACGGAGCCTCAAGACGCTGCCGATCGTGGCGAAGGCGGAACGTTCCGGGGTACTGGATGAGAACGTCTTTCTGAATTTCTCGCAGCAGCGTCTGGCGCAATACAAGCTAAGGCCGGCGGATCTTTCCAATATCCTGGCGGCCCGGAATCTCCCGGAGAGCGGCCAAACGATCAATGCACGCGGACGCACGGTTAGCGTCAACACCACAGGCGAGTTCAAGAGCATCGACGATCTGCGGAATGTAGTGATAGGCACGTCGCAGAACGGAACGCCGCTTTACTTGCGGGATCTCGTGGACATCGACAGGGGATACGAGAATCCCCCTTCGTTCCTGAACCGGTACACGCGCCGCGACGAAAACGGCAGATGGATCACGACACGCGCGATTACGCTCTCGGTCCAGATGAAGAAGGGGGAACAGATCGGATCTTTTGGAAAACAGGTTGACGCCAATCTGGAGAACGTCAGGAAAACATTGCCGGCCGATCTGGTGCTGGCCAGGACCTCAGACCAGCCCCTGCAGGTACACGACAGCATTGAGCTCTTCAGCCACAGTTTGATCGAGGCGCTGGTGCTGGTGGTCGTCGTGGCTTTGATTGGCTTCTGGAGCTGGCGGACAGCCATTCTGATTGCAGTTTCCATGCCGATTACGCTCGCGATCACGTTCGGCGTCATCAGCACGCTCGGGATCGATCTGCAACAGGTCTCGATCGCTTCGCTGATCATCGCGCTTGGACTATTGGTCGATGTACCGGTGGTATCCGGCGACGCTATCGTGCGCGAACTGGGCGCCGGGCAGCCACGGTCCGTCGCCGCGTGGCTCGGACCAACGAAGCTATTCAAGACGATGGCGTTTGCGACCGTCACGAATATCGTCTCCTATCTCCCATTTCTGCTGTTGCCCGGAGATACAGGGAAATTCCTATACAGTCTGCCTATCGTCATCAGTTGTTCGCTGCTGGCGGCCCTGCTCGTCTCCATGACCTTTGTGCCGCTCATCAGCTCGTTTCTCTTGCAAAGCCAAATCGAAACCCCAATTGAGGAGAGGCGGCAGCGTGGGTTGACGGGCTGGTATTTCCGAACGGCAAAGAAGGCGATTGAACACAGAAAGCTGTGCCTCGCGGGCTCGCTTGTCCTGCTGATAGCGGGCGGCGTTGTCTTCTCCAGGCTGAAACCGCAGTTCTTTCCAAAGGATCTTCAATACTTTTCTTACATCGACGTGTGGCTGCCTGAAGACACTCCCGCGAGCGCGACCAGCACCGCCGCTCAGCAGGTGGAATCTATCACCCGCCGAGTAGCGGAAGAGTACGGCAAAAGCCACCCAGAGCATGGACACCCGAAGGATGTGTTGCAATCGATGACCACGTTCGTGGGCGGGGGCGGTCCGCGCTTCTGGAGCAGCGCCACACCTGAGGACAGGCAAACCAACTATGCTCAGGTGATTCTACGAACGAAAGACAATCATGATACGACCCCTCTGCTTGCCCTTTTACAGCCGGAACTGGACAGGCAAATTCCTGGAGCAATCATCGATACGAGGACCCTCGAAACGGGCAAGCCGGTTGGAATTCCAATTCAGGTCAGAATCTCCGGCGAAGATCTGCCACGTCTCAGAGCGGAAGCCGAACAGCTGAAGCAAATCTTTCGCGACATCCCCATCGCCGCCAGAGTTCGAGACGATTGGGGCGAGCCGAGTGCGAGAGAAGTGGTGCACGTCGATGCGGACCGGGCAAACCTGGCGCACGTCACAAACGCAGATGTCTCCGATTCCGTCGGTGCGGCTCTTCATGGCATTACGGCTGGAGTTTTGAGAGATGGCAACAAGCAGGTTCCGATTGTTGGACGCATGCAGATGGAAGAGAGGTCCCAACTCTCCGATCTGCGCAGTCTATACGTCTTCTCGCGCCAAGACACCCCTCCAGTGCCTCTCGATCAGGTGGCGACGACTGCCCTGAGTCCGGTAACGCCTAAAATCCGACGCTTCGATCAGTACCGCACGATTACTGTGCAGTGTTGGCCTACGCAGGGGCATTTACCTTCGGAGGTAATCGCAGCGGCGATGCCAAAGCTGGAGGCATTCCAGAAGCAGCTTCCCGACGGGTTCATATTCCGCTTCGCAGGCGAGCAAAAAGAGCAGGTCAGCGGCTTTGCTGATCTCACTACGGTGCTGCTCATTTGCGTTAGCGCCATTTACCTGGCACTCCTCGCACAGTTCAAGAATGCCTTCAAACCCCTCATCGTGTTTGCTGCCATTCCGTACGGCGTTGTCGGTGCAATCTTCTCACTCGCCATTATGGGCCAGCCCTTTGGATTTATGGCGTTCCTTGGGATCATCAGTCTCATTGGCGTCATTGTGAGCCACATCATTGTGCTGTTTGAATTTATCGAGGAGCGACGAGAAGAGGGCGAGGACTTGGAGTTGGCGCTGATCGATGCCGGCATCCTGCGTTTGCGGCCAGTGATGATCACGGTTGCGGCCACAGTGATTGCGCTGTTTCCGCTGGCTGCACACGGCGGCCCGCTTTGGGAGCCTCTTTGCTATGCGCAGATTGGGGGGCTGACGATCGCTACTTTCGTGACGCTTCTGCTCGTTCCCGTCCTCTATTCCTTCGTCGTGCTGGATCTGAAGTTGATCCGTTGGGAACAAACGGAGCCCACGGCTCCGGCTGCTTCAGAGAAACCGGCAGAGATGCCTGCAATATCGGGGGTGCATGCGTGACTGATATGAACTTTGGGCACATCATCCAATACGCAACATTATTGTCGCTTCTGATGGGAGGTCTCGGTGTGGTTGTCGCGGTCCTAAATCACCGCGAGCAGGTGAAGACGCAGATCTTCCTGGCAATGTCTGCCCAGTATGACGAACTGTTGAAGAACTCTTCGGCGGCATTCTGGCTGAGCGTGCCAGTTGGAACGGAACTTCCTGAGCGGACGGACGATTTAACCATCTCAATGTTGCGATTCTGCACGCTGGTTTCATTAACCTATCTTCTTTTCTGCGAACGTCGCATACCAAAACGAATGTGGGAGTTGATGTTCCGTTCCGCTGAGCGGAGGTTCCGCAGTCCCTTATTTGTGCGTGAGTGGGAGCATGTGAGAACTGAATTCGAAGCATTTCCGGAGTTCATCGATCTTGTTGCTTCAGTGCATCATATGCCGCCCCATATTGAAAGGCTCGGCCCTGGACCAGTGTTACCCGCACAGAAAGAAGGACACCAGCTGCCATGTTGACATCTTCGGAGTTGAAGAAAATACCAATCTTTTCCTGCTTGAACGACGCGAACCTTATGTGGCTCTCGCAGCAGGCTGCCGATCTTCATCTGGAACCGGGTGAGTATCTCATTCACGAAGGGGAGCCCACCCCTTTCTTTGTCGTGATGGACGGAACCACGGAAGTGCTCAAAGATGTGATGGGGCGTCGAACTGAAGTCTCAGAGCACAAGCGGGGCGATTTCTTTGGTGAATTGGCGATTCTCATGGCAACGGCAGCTCCCGCCTCCGTACGCGCGAAGACAGCTTGCCACTTGGCACGGCTCGATCCGCAACACCTGCAGGAATTGATTCGACGCTCGCCCGAGTGCAGCGCGGTGATCTTACAGACCCTGAACGAACGGGTACAAGTCGTGCAGAAGTATATGCTGAATCTTCCCTCCAGCCGTGTGCAGATCGTCGGATCGAAATTTGATGACGATTGCCGAGAGATTCGTACCTTCCTGAGCATGAATCGAATCCCTTATGAGTGGACCGACCGCGAACGTAGCGCACATCTGGCTACGACCGACCAGGCTTGCGAGATTGCTGGCCTATCCGTCGTCGTGGATGGTTCGTTCTGCGTCAGCCATCCTCCTACGGTTCGTAAGATAGCTGAAGCGCTCGGATTCCAGACGGCTCCCCATCGCCAAAGCTATGACGTGGTGATTATTGGCGGCGGCCCAGCGGGACTGGCGGCGGCCGTCTACGGAGCCTCGGAAGGGCTCAGCGTCTTGTTGGTCGAGCGCAAGGCTCCCGGGGGTCAGGCTGGCACATCTTCTCGCATCGAGAATTACCTCGGTTTCCCCAATGGCATCTCAGGAGATGACCTCAGTCAACGTGCGTTCCGGCAGGCGGTTAAGTTCGGAGCCGAAGTGGTTCTTACCCGAGAAGTCCAAGAGATCACTCCGCATCCCGATGGCGCATACACGATTGGGCTCGATGGTGGCGATAGGGTTGCCACAGAGACGGTGATCCTGGCGACCGGAGTTGCTTGGCGCAGGCTTGAGGCGGACGGCGTCGATCGCTTCATCGGACGTGGAGTCTTGTATGGGGCCGCACGTACGGAGGCCCCCACGGTGGCAGGGAAGCGCGTCTTTATCATCGGCGGCGGCAACTCTGCCGGCCAAGCTGCCCTGTTCTTCGCAGATTACGCGAGTTCAGTGACCATGCTGGTCCGCGGCGAAAATCTGAAGCGCAGCATGTCGCAATACTTGATCGATGAGATTGCTCTCGTGCCGGGCATTCGGGTGGAGACGGAAACTCAGGTGGTCTCTGCAGACGGCACGGATTGCTTGAAAGCAATAGACACTCGGAAAAGGGGGGAGCCTGCCATCCGCCGGGTTGCAGAAGCACTGTTTGTCATGATCGGCGCCAATGCATTAACTAATTGGTTGCCGCCTCAACTCCAACGTGAAAACGGGTATGTCCGTACAGGGCGCGAGGTGAGCGACCAGCCAGGTTGGGCAGCAGATCGGGCTCCATTCTTACTGGAAACAAATCTTCCCGGTTTCTTCTGTGTAGGTGACATTCGCTACAACTCAATCAAGCGCGTTTCCAGCAGCGTAGGAGAAGGCAGCATGGCCGTTGCTTTTGTGCATCAGTATCTCTCGTGCTGCTCAAGTCGAGCATTCGTGGCATAGCTACAACGCCACGTTCATGGTCTATAGCGCATGGGTGGCTATGCCATTTTCGGTGCGATCTACTTCCTGATCGGCGGAATTCTACTAAGTCGAAAGCTGTCACAGGGCGTGGTGGAACCAATCACCGGCCAAGCTTCTGTAAGTCTCGGGAAACGCGCTCCTCGTCACTTTAGTCCTAGATAGTCGTCGAACCGGAAGGAATATCGACAAACCCAAATACCAGACAAGCCCGTCGGGTGGGAGGGCATAGCTTGCTCCTGCATGGCAGGAGCGACGCCCGGGGCGGGAAGGACGGGCAAAAAGGAGCCTGCTGGTTAGCAGGCTCCTCAAGCAAGGTCGAAGGCTAGGCAGCCTTCGCCTTCTTCACGGCTTTGGTTTGGGACTTCGCAACGGCTTTCTTCGCGGTCTGCGTCTTCTCTTTCGCCGCAAACTCCTGTTTGACCTTGAGAGCGATGGCGTCGGTGTCCACCTTATAGACAGCGGCGGCATCATGAAGCACCTGCGAAGGATTATGTCGGGTCGCCATGTAGAGGATGGTGGTCTCCACCAACACTTTGCCCAACACGCTCTCCTCGGCGCGACGCAGGTAAGCGGCAAACAGCTTCCCGAGTGAGTCGCTGTCTTTGGCCTTCCTGATGCCGTATTGCTTGGCAACGATGGCAAGACGGTTTTCGTCGAGCAAGGATGCCAAGCGTTCCGCAACGAAGAGCAGATCGCGTTTCAGCAACCCCACCGGGACGGCTGCCGTGATGGCGGCGAGAGTGCGGATGCCCGTCGTGTTGGCAATCGCAGTCTCTCGACGCTGCTTCTCCTGTTCCGCCTTCCACTTGGGATCGTCCGCGACCTTCTGCGCACGCGACTTGGGATGATGCACCGGGCAAGTTGGCTCGGTGCAGACCTTGCGCAGTTCGCCTTTGTCGATGCCTTCGGAGACGATGGCTTCGGTGGTGTATTTGCAGGTCTTGAACTCCGGTCGCGCGGCCTGTTCTTTGTTCGCCGGCTTGTCGGCGCGGATTTCGGTGTACCTGTTGCGCGGCAGCGTAACGCTGCCTTCTTTCTGCTGTCCGTGGGCTGTGTTGATTTGCACGAGCGTGGGCTTGGCAGCGATGGCCTTAGCGACGTGGGCTTCTACCTTTGCCTGATAGCAGCCAGGCGCGGTGCAAGCGTCCAGTTTGCCGAGATCGGAGAACAGGAGTTTGTTGTGCCCTGTCCGCTTGGGGCAGTCCACACAGCTACCTGCTGCTGGCACGAGCTGCGCATCCCGTTTGTCGAACGGGGCGAGTTTCAGAACAAGCAGAATGTTCGACTCAATCCAGAATTGCAGACTGCGGACAGGGAGAAGGATGCGTTTCGCCTTCTGGCCACCCGTGCTCCAATCCTCTTTGAAGCAAGCGGCAAGCGCTTGTTCCTGCTGGTCGGGTTGGAGCTTCGCCAGCAAGAGCGCATGACCGACGCCGATCTCCTCGCGGTAAAACGCATCCACGACGTTCTGCGTCAACTCAGTCAGCTTAAGGCGAGAGGCCACGTACACCGGACTCTTGCCCGTCTTCGCGCTGATTTGCTCGATGCTGTACTTCGACTCTTCCAAGTCCAGTAAGGCACGGAACCCGCTGGCTTCTTCCATCGGATGAACGTCGGAACGCTGAAGATCCGATCCAGCCCGCGCCCCATCCGAGGACTCCAGCACCGAACAGCGCACCGAAGAGTCCTGGAATCGCATCCTGAAAGCGACCGCTCATCATCCGGATTCCGGCGAAGATGAGTCCGCCAAAACAGATGACAGCACCCGCGTAAATAGCGAAAGTCTTGAACGTCCCCATGAGCGTTTGCGCTCCGGAAAAGTCCATCGTTCCCTGGGCGTGCGCAACGCTCGCGAATGTGAGCGCGACAAGCGTCGGCCACAACACACGCGCTGCGTGGAACAGTTTGCGTCTGAAGAAGGGCTGCGCCAATCGCTTGGCAAGGTGGGTTGTGCTGCGGGCAATCACTACATGGCTTCTACGAAACATCGGCACCTCCATCGACTGGTCTCAGTCGGGAATATGCCGTGATGATTGGGCTCGCGCTACCCTCTCGTCCAATACGTATTATTTATCGGGTGATAGCTCCGAAGTATCACTTCGTTCTATCTCGCGCCGATGCTTCAACTTCTAGCTGATGAGCGTCATCTGAACCGGCTCATCTTTCACAGGTTGAGAAGGCCGCTTTCCGGTTGCAATGGAGGTTTGTACGGAGATGGATACCTTGTTTGCTGCCGGCTCTTTGCCTTTCTGAGGGAGCTGCTTCATGAGCCGCTTGACCAGGATGGGAACGGTCTTCGGATGACGCACCTTGTGATAGATCAACGCCGTATCCACGGTCCAATCCACGCCGGCAATCGGACGAGTCGTCAGCTCTTCATCGAGGTGTGTGCCCTCCCGGATCAATGCGAAGCCGTGCCCGCCTTTGACCAGCGTTTGCATCTCGGAGGGATGCGAAGCACAGGAGTGTTCTTCAGGCTGGACACCGGCATCTCTGAGGAGTTCCAGCAGCCGCTCATGAGCATCTGGATGTCGTTGTGGGTGATACAAGACGGCAAGATTGCCTTGCAAATCAGCGGTCTGCAGAGAGGCTTTCGCAGCGAGCGGATCGTCTCGCCGCAAGCAGGCAACGAGCCGGTCTCGCCGCAGTTCTTCGATGCGTAGGTCAGGATGGCGCAAGGGCAATGTCACGAAGGCCGCATCGACCGTGCCCGACACAACTTCTTCCGCCAGATGCGCCGTGTCTCCATGCGTTGGCCGTACAGGGCAAACGGGAAGGATCTCTTTGTGTAAATCGCAGAAGGTTCGAAACAGCCCCGGATCAACCAGCGGAGTACATCCGAATCGAACAGAACTAACCTCACCGCGCTCAATCGCAATCAATGCATTGATGACCTCATCCCGCGTCTCCAGCAGCAGCTTTGCCAGCGCGATGAAGGCGAGGCCGGTTTCTGTGGGCCGAATGCGCCCACCCTTCATCTTGCGGAAGAGACGAACCGAAGCGTTCTCCTGGAACTGTCGGGCCTGAACGCTGAGATTGGGTTGCGCGGTACGCAACTCTTCCGCAGCAGCTCGGAATCCCTGTCTCTCCAGGATCGTCAGCAAATATTTGAAATGGCGAAGCTCGGCCCATTCATACATAACGCACCGCTCGACAAGAAGTAGTAGCGCTCTCGACTTGACTCCAAACGAGCGGGTAACCGCACCTCCGCCTGTGGAAATTCTGTCAATCTAAGTCCCAGTTATCAACAGAAATGTGGATTTTGGCCATAATTACGCCGCGTGGCGAAATGCCTGCTTTCGACGAAGTTGCCCCGAGGTGATGCGTAAAACGTATCACCCGATAAATGGAAAGTATTAGACAGGACTCTCCTGTCGAGAGAGGCTAGGCACATTTCCCGGTATCTTCCGATGCCGTCATTCCACGTTTGGAGACGCTGTATGGCTTTCGCGGCAAGCGTTCAGCAAATGCCTTCCAGGGACGTGCTTCTTACCGTTGAGGACGTTGCTCAACGGCTGAACGTCACGAAGGATTGGGTATGGGATCACTCCTCACGCAAGGCTCCTTACCTACCAGTCATTCGCATGAGCGACGGGGTACTTCGCTATCGCTTGAGTGAGGTTGACGAGTTCGTGAGCGAACGGGAACGCCTCTCGGCTATGCGGCGGAAACGCCGGTAAATCGCTCGAAATGACGGTAAAATAGAGGCAGCCCTGCTCGTATTTCCCCCACAGAAATCGAGGCATCAATGGGCAAGTCGCATCAGAAGGGCTGGATCATCCTTCGCGGTAAGAAGTGGTACGGATACTTCCGCCGAGAAGTAATCGATCCTGAAACCAATCAACCAAAAGCTACGATCGTCCCAGTAGTTCTCGGGGCCAAATCGGAGCTTTCAAAGTTCGAGGCAAAGGAAGCGCTGGAACGCGAGATCACCAGGGTCACGGGGTCCATTTCCAATGACCGATCTGCAACCAATGTTTCCGTAACCTTCGGATGGTTCGTTCGCAACCGCTTCTTTCCGTTGAAGGAAGCAGATTGGAGGGAGGAAACTGCGAAGGTGAAGAAGTATCTCATTGAGGCGGATCTCATCGAGAAGTTCGATGAAGACCGGCTTGAGGACATCGACAAGTTCGCCTTGCAGACGCATCTCAACAAACTGGCCAAGATTCAATCGAAGGACAGAGTGCTCCAGATCCGGGCTTACATGCAGGCCATCTTTTCGGAAGCAGTCGATCAGGACTATCTATCGAAAGATCCAGCTCGTAAGGTCAAAGTTCCGGCTCACCTTCGTGAGACGGACAAGACTGTCCTGACCTGGGACCAACTCAGAAGCGCTTTGGATCATCTCGAACTGCGTGACCGGATCATTCTCGAACTCGACATGACGAATGCACTTCGCCCCAGCGAGTTGTTTGGACTGAGATGGAAGTGCTTTGATCGCGCAGCACACGCGATGGCTCTCGTGGAAACGACCTACATGGGAGAGATTCGCGATTGGGGAAAGACCAAGGGAAGTTTCCGCACCATTCCCCTTTCGAGAGACCTGACCAAAGAGCTTTGTGTTTGGGAACTTGAGTGTCCTGACATATCCCCCAACGCGTTCATCTTTCCGAACAGCGATGGAGGATTCATCGACACGGGCAACTATCGGAAACGAGTGCTGCACAAGTTGGCTCGCGACCTGAAACTGCCCAAGCTCACGTTTCAAGTCATCCGGCGCTCGATTGCAACCTTGGCGCAGAAGAAAGGAACGGTGAAGGACGTGCAGGGTGTACTGCGACACTCTCGCGCGGCAACGACCACCGACGTCTACATGCAGGAGATTCCAAAAGGCGTGCGAGCGACGATTGATTCCATCCATCGCGAGCTGCGGAAGAGCACCAAACTCGGAGTCGCAGGGTCTGGAAGAAAGAAGGAAGCACCCCGATCCACCGAGAAAAAGGTGGGGTTCGGGAACGGCAAGACCAGAGTTTCGGGAGGCCGCATATTGAAGGAGAGGAGGAGCGCAGGCGATTTCAAAACCCCTTCGCAGAAAGGTTTTGAAAATTTGCTACCAAATGCTACCAAGCCGGGAGAGGCGGAGCCGCTAAGTTATTGGATTTATTGGTGGACCTGATCGGGATCGAACCGATGACCTCTTCCATGCCATGGAAGCGCGCTCCCAGCTGCGCCACAGGCCCACTCTCAGGAAGGACTCTTTCTATTCTGGCTGACAGCTCAATATTAGTCAACGTCGGCGGGAACTTATCTATCCTGCACCGGTGTCTAAGTCTAATAGAGTGAGCGAGCACTCGGCCGCCGGCGGCGCAGTTTCTAATACCTTCTGGAGCGTCGCGCTCTCGAAAGTTGCATAGCGATTCATCACGTCGTAATGTAAAGGACACCCGATATGCAGGCGGGCACGATAGTGGGCAATCTAGCCAGTGCGATAGGCATTACCACCGAAGACGTTGCTCTCATCGCTGACCTCAAGGCCGGCTCCGAGGAGGCGTTCGCTGTGCTGATCGCGCAGTACCATCAGCCGCTCTACTCTCTCATCGCACGCAGCCTCAACGATCCAGCCGACGCCGCAGACATCACGCAGGAAGTCTTCATCAAGGTATTCCGCAGCATCCGCGGCTTCCACGGCGATGCCAGTCTGCGAACCTGGCTCTATCGCATCGCGCTTCACGAGGCCTCTAATCAGAGGCGCTGGTGGTCACGCCACAAAAAGCAGGAGATCACCATCGACTCCTCCTTTGAGGCCGATCCCGATGCCGAAAACAGTCATCTTAGCCTCGCCTCTACGCTTGCCGATCAGTCCGATTCTCCCTTCGACCACGTCGCCCAGGCCGAAGTTCGCGAGCGCGTCGAAGCTGCCCTTCGCCAAATTCCAGAGGCTTTTCGCACTGTAGTGATCCTGCGAGAGATCGAAGGTTTCGCTTACGAAGAGATCGCCGAGATCCTCAACGCCAATCTTGGCACCGTGAAGTCGCGACTCACCCGCGGCCGCGCCGCCCTTCGCACCATCTTGAACGCCGACGGCGCCGTCGCTGCAACCAATTCTGCGTCTTCCATAGACTCTCAGACATCCAACGTCGAGGTGGCCCAATGACCTCCCCAACCTGTCTGAAGTGCCAGTCTTCTTTCTCGGCTTATCTCGACGGTGATATCAGTGGACGCCAGATGCATAAGATCGCGTCGCATCTGGAGAGCTGTGCCGAATGCAAGCGCGAGTTTACCGCGTGGCGTGCTACTCAGCAGGTCCTCGCAAGCGTAGGACCGGCGAAGGCCCCTGCAGACCTGGCGCTTCGGCTTCGGCTGGCCATCTCGCATGAGCACTCCAGGCGCAAATCGAGTTGGATCGATACAGTTAGCCTCAAGTGGGACAACGCCGTCCGTCCGATGCTTCTGCAGGTCTCTGCAGGTTTCGCAGGCACCGTCGCACTCGTCGGCGGCATCGCGCTTCTGCTCGGACTTTTCGCTGCGCCGGAGCCCGTCATGGCAAACGACGAACCCCTCGGCGCGATGACCTCTCCTCACTATCTCTACTCTTCAGTCAATCCGCACGCCATCGTCACCGATCACGACGGCGTCATCATTGTTGAGGCCAGCGTGAACTCAGAAGGTAAAGTCTACGACTACCGCATCGTCTCCGGACCTGAGAGTCCGGCGACCCAGAGCCAGGTGGTAGATCAGCTTTTGACCAGTGTCTTCCAGCCCGCCAGCGTCTTCGGCGCACCGGTGCGCGGACGCGTCGTGCTGACCTTCTCGGGCATCTCCGTCCGCGGCTAGAAAGTCCATTTCGCCACACACAGGTTGACCCAAGAGTTGAGTCCATGCAAACTGATCGCGAACTGCTCGCCTCTGCCTACGAACACTTCAATATCCGCGAGATAGACTCCGTACTTAACCTCATGCACCCCGACGTGGACTGGCCCAATGCGTTGGAGGGTGGTCGTGTCCGCGGCCATAGCGCTGTGCGCGACTATTGGACCCGTCAGTGGGCCATGCTCGACCCTCATGTCGAACCCACGGGCTTTGCCTTGAACCCAGACGGCCGCACCATCGTTCAAGTTCATCAAGTAGTGCGCGATCTGACTGGCAAGGTTCTCTCAGATCGAATCGTGGAACACGTCTATCTTGTGCAGGATGGCCTTATTCGCAGTATGGAGATTCGCGAAACTCCGCTCTCCTGAACCGATGAATACCGTGGACAGGTTGCCTCGCATACCTTCGCTCCCATAAACTTCACGGGAGCGTCGAATCTATATCGTGTCCTTTCCAGCAAAACCGTCTTCCTTTCGTCATCCCGCGTTCCTCCTCGTCTGCCTCGCGTCTTCCTTGCTCCTGACCCCTCTCAGCGTCAGGGCGCAATCGAGTTCTTCCAGCAGCAGTTCAGAGAGCCCTCCCGATGCGACCATCTCGAAAGAGGCGCCCGCCAAATCTGCGCCCCGCATCGCTCAACCGGAAGCTGGTGGCTCTGCTATTACTCTCGAAACCAGTGAGCCTCTCTTCGATCTCGCTGTTGCGCTAAACGTCTGCGGATATGACGACGGCCTCGCCAACTCCGCCCCGGTGCGCCTCAAGATTCGCGATGACATTAACGCGCAAATTGCCGCCTCCGCCGACACCCGCACCAGCAGAGACGCGCTCTGCGCCTACGTCCGTGAGCACACCCTCGTTGATGCCAGCCTCAACCTTGCCCAATACATCTCGCTGGCTCTCTACCTGTCGCCTCCGCCCAGCCTCTCCCCCATCGTCGGCGAGACGGAATTGCCGCCCGACTCCACCCAGGTCGTCAACATCCTTCCTCTGCTAAGAACATTCGCTGAGAGTGTAAATCTCCACGCCATCTGGATTGAACATCGCGCTGAGTATGAAGACCTCCTCAAGCGTGTCCACGACCCACTCACACGCACCATTCTCAGCACCAACATCTACCTCCATCTCCCGGTCAGCAGCTACGATGGACGCCGCTTCCTCGTTCTGCTCGAGCCCATGCTGTCTCCCTCCGTCACCAACGCACGCATCTACTCGAACGACTACATCGTCGTAACCTCGCCGGCGGCCGAACCTCTCGGCGCAGTCCACATGGACGACATCCGCCATAGCTATCTCCACTACGAGATCGAGCCTCTGGTCTACTCTCGCGCCTCCGCGATGGAACGCCTCCAGCCTCTGCTCAAAGCTGTTCAGGATGCGCCGCTCGACTACACCTACAAAACTGAGATCGTGCCTCTCATCACGGAGTGCCTCATCAAAGCCGTCGAAGACAGGACGATGGACGTAGGGATCCCCAAACCAGCCAAGCCGACTGCCGTAAAGCAGCGCGCCGAGATCGAGCAGTACAACGCCGACCTGAGCGCCTACGAGCGTGAAGCCGAAGCCACCCGCCGCAAGGCAGTCGATCTCGCCATGCGACAGGGCTGGGTGCTCACCGAATACTTCTACAATCAGGTCGGCCAGATGGAGAAAGAATCCGTCAGCCTCAAAGAGTATATGGGCGAGATGGTCTACGGCATGGACGTCGACCGCGAGCGCCATCATGCCCAGCAGATCGCCTTCCTGCCCTCCGGCAGCCGCGACGTCCTCCGTCGCGCCCCGCAGCAACTTACCGGTCTGCAACTTGCCGAAGAGAAGATCTTCAAGGGTGATCTCGCCGGCGCGTCCGACATCGCCAACAAAGTTCTCGCCGACCCCAAAGGCGACCACGCCCAGGCCCACTACGTCCTCGCTCGCGTCAACCTCATGCAGCGCCAGCCTGGGGCCGCCTTCGCCGACTTTCAGGAGGTCCTCGACTCTTCGAAGGATCCACGCACCCTCGCCTGGTCGCACATCTATTTAGGTCGCCTCTATGACGTCAAAGACGATCGCAGGAAGGCCGTCGCCGAGTACCAGGCCGCTCTCACCGTCCGCGACGCCCAGCCCGACACCAAGGCAGCCGCTGAAAAGGGAATCAAGGAGCCCTTCGTTGCACCAAAAGTCGCCCATCAACAGGAAGAAGATGACGACGCCCCACTGGACCCCAGCGGAAAAGCCGAGAAAGACGCCTACCGTCCCCCGCCGCCCCACTAGGCATTGCCCCGCTTTTGCCGCTGTTTTGCTTTTGCTTGATTTTTGCTTTTGCCTGTCCTTTGCTTTTGCTTGTCCTTTTGCTTTTGCTTGTCATCCCGCAGGGATCTGCTTCTGTCTTTGTTTTGCTCGTCGCTGCCCATGGCCCGGACAGAGCCCTTGGCAGCATCGAAACTTCACCCCGAACAGGTGTCCCTTTCGCCGCCGCAGGAGTAAGCTTTCCCGGCAAATCCGCTTCTTTCCGCTACCATCGAGCGTCCACCCCTTAGCACTAAGCCGTCTCCGTCCGGTAAAGTAGAGCAGGGAAGTTCTATGACGACGCGCCACAGAAAGCCCGGACGATCGCAGTCGAACGACGCCCCCACGGCTCTGTTCGAACACATCTTCCAGCGTCCCGATCTCCTCACCTGGGCCCTCACCCACCGTTCGCTCGCCTACGAGACCAACCCTGAAACCCTCCCCGATCCAGCCGCCGACAACGAGCAGCTCGAGTTCGTCGGCGACGCAGTCCTTGGTCTCGCCGTCGCAGAGGCTCTCTTCCGCCGCTTCCCCGCCTCCCGCGAGGGCGAACTCACTCGCCTCCGCGCCTCTCTCGTCAGCCGCCGCCACCTCGGGGAGGTAGCCGCTCGCATCGACCTCGGCTCGCTCCTCCGTCTCGGTCGCGGCGAAGAGCAGAGCGGCGGCCGCAAAAAACCCGCCCTCCTGGCCAACGCCCTCGAAGCCGTCATCGCAGCCCTCTACCTCGACGGTGGCCTCCCCGCCGCACGCGCCTTCATCGAAAAGCACATCATCGAGCCCGCTCTCCCCGATCTTCACCTCGCCCTCGCAGGCAGCAAAACCTTCAGCGGCGCCATCGGCGACCACAAATCCGCCCTCCAGGAGCACCTCCAGGCTACCGGAGCCGGCCAGCCTCACTACGTCCTCACCGACCAGAGCGGACCCGACCACCAAAAGCGCTTCCGCGTCGAAGTCCGCATCGATGACAAATCCGGCGGCTCCCGCGCCCTCGCTGAATCCGAAGGCTCCACCAAAAAACAGGCCCAGCAAGCCGCCGCCCGCCTCGCATTCGAGCGCCTCATCGCCGAAGCCCGCATGGTGGCCGAGACCTCCTCCCTCGACGTAACAGCGGAGGTAGTCGAATGACCCAACCCGCCGCCGTCTCCAGCAATCCTGCCGCCCAAAGCCCCTCCTCATCCAACATCCCACCGACGCGTCCGCCGGCCCCGCACTCATCCCCAGCGCAGCGACGACACCACGCGCATCACGACAGACCCAGCGTCTTCACCGCACTCCAATCCCTTCTGCACCTCATCGTCATCGCCATCTTCATCATCACCTTCTGCGTGCAGCCCTTCCGCATCCCCTCCGAATCCATGGAGTCCACGCTTCTCGTCGGCGACTTCCTCCTCGTCGACAAGCAGGCCGCAGCCCCCGACGGTGCCGGCACTCTCCTCCCCGCCGCAGCCATCCACCGTGGCGATATCATCGTCTTCCACGATCCCGTCGACGCCACCCTCCACCTCATCAAGCGTGTCATCGGCCTCCCCGGCGACCACCTCCGCCTCCGCCAGGGCCGCGTCTACATCAACGGCCGCGCCCTCGCCGAACCCTACGCCGTCTACCGCCCCAGCCCACCCGACAGCTTCCGCGACAACTTCCCCCGCCTCCAGAGCGCCGACCCCGAGATCGACTCCCACTGGTGGATCCGCATGCGCTCCCTCATCGAGAACAACGAGCTCATCATTCCGACGGGCAACTACTTCGTCCTCGGCGACAACCGCAACGACAGCGAAGACAGCCGCTACTGGGGCTTCGTCCCTCGCGAAGCCATCGTCGGCAAACCCCTCGTCATCTACTTTTCGCTGCAACCCCAGGTCTCCGACGACGCCGACTCAAGCGGCAGCATAGCCCAGTCCGCCACCGCTAATCCCAGCCGCCGACGCGTCAGCAAAATCGACTCCGTAGTCGACTTCGCCCGCTGGGGCCGCACCTTCAAAATCGTCCGCTAGCCTGCTACTCAACTTCAAAAGCCACATACTGCAAAACCGACTGGCGTTCTACCTCCAACGCTACTGAATCACCTGGTTTGAAGTTCGCAAGCTGCTGCCGCAACTCGTCGGAGGTATTGAGCGGTCTCCCATTGATCGCCCGAACTACGTCTCCCACCTCCAGATTCGCAAGAGTAGACGGCTCTCCCGTCAGAACGCCGGCCACCACGACTCCCCGCTTGGAGCGCAACCCAGGCAACGCAGCGGCGATAAAATCATTGAGATCGACCACAAAGACTCCTAGAGCCGGAATCAGATCCTTCTTCGGATTTGTGAGATCCGACAAGCTATCCACGATAGGAAGCGAATCGACAGCATTCACAGAAAGTTTGACCGGTTTGCCACCGCGCAGGATCTCCATGTGGAGTGGCGCTCCGCGCTTATGCACATACAAATAGGCCGTGTACTTCGGAAAAGAGTCAATCGGAACGCCATCTATCGTCTGCACAATGTCCCCCGGGCGCAACCCCGCCGCTGCGGCCGGGCCAGTCGTATCGACATCAGAGAAGATCACACCATGATCCTGAGTTAACTTCAGGCCCCCAGCAAGATCAGGAGTAATCGCCTGTGCATGTGCTCCGATGGAAACAGAAGGCACAAATCCGTGCGCTTTCAATTCGTTATAGACGAAACGAACGACAGGTTCAGGAACGGCAAATCCCAGACCTTCGCTGCCACCTCCAGAGCTATAGATGAAGGTGTTGATTCCAACTAAATTGCCATCGCGGTCGATCAGTGGACCACCGCTATTGCCCGGATTGATGGGCGCATCGGTCTGCACGTAAACCATCGGTCGATCCAATTCAGGCTGTCTGCCCACCGCGCTTATGATTCCTTTGGTGATCGTGTGGTCCAGCCCCTGCGGCGATCCAATCGCAATAACCGTCTGGCCTAAGCGCACCTGAAAGGACTCCGGCAATGCTATCGCCGGAAGGTCGTGAGCCTCGATCTTGATGACTGCGAGATCAGCATATCGATTCGTGCCGATCAATTTTGCTTCGTAGACATGCTGCGGGTTCGCCAGTTGAGTGTGCCAGGTTAGCAACTCCACCGTCGTCGGCGCAACGATCACGCGAATCCGAAGAGCACCAGCGACTACATGGTTGTTGGTGACGATATACCCGTCCGGATCGACGATAACCCCTGACCCAATCACACGCTGTCGTTGCAGCGTCGTCTGATCCTGATCGTCGTCGCTGGTCTCCGGCTTTCCGAAGCCGGTCACTTCTATTTGGACAACGGAGTGCATCGCCCGTTCCGCAACCTCATCGATGGCTTGATCGTACTGCCGCAAAATCGTCGACCCCTCTGCGGAGGTGCCGGTCGTCTCTGGGCTCTTCTGGCCAAGTACAGACACCGACGCGGAGATGCATAAAAGAGTAGAGAGAAAAGGGATTGCCAGTTTCATTTGAGGCTCCTACGAGCAAGCAGGCTTCTAAACAATCTAAGCTTCTGCTCCATAACCATAACCGCAAAAGCTGAACATTGAGCCTGGCATTGATTCTCGGTTAGGATTTGAAAGTGGTAAAGGAGGATGTTGAGATGAGTTCGTCAACTGAGTCGATCTCTTGGGTGGATCGTTGGTGGCCGCTGCTGGTCATTCTTTTTGGTGTGATCTTTGTCACGGTTCTGGTGACGTTCCACCCGACAACGTAAAGGAGGGGTGCGGCGCAAGCCGTGCCTTCTTCCGTGCTACACGCTGGAACGCAGCAGGATCTGCGGGTCTCCACTGCTATCCTGATCTGGTGTCGGAACTCAACCTGAATTTGGCAAACTGGAAGTCGGCGCGCCCGCCTCAGGCCATTACCTTGGATGGTCAATGGTCCCGACTCGAACCGCTCACTGCAGCACAACACGGACACTCGATCTGGTTGGCTGTAAACGGCCACGATTCCGTATGGACGTGGCTCAGCGACGGTCCTTACGCGCGCGAAGAGGACTGCCTTCAGGCTCTGCATGCCAAAGAGAACGACAACGCTTCCCGGTTCTTCGCAATCCTCCCAAAACAACCTTCGGGGACAACCGCTGCCGCCGGATACGCCAGCCTGATGCGGATCGACCCACCCAACGGCGTCATCGAAGTCGGCAACATAATGTTCTCTCCCCAGTTGCAGCGAACGCGTGCCGCCACCGAAGGAATTTATCTCATGACGCGATATGTCTTCGAGGAACTGGGCTTTCGACGCTACGAGTGGAAGTGCAATGCGCTTAATCTGCCTTCGCGGCGAGCAGCCGAGCGGTTCGGCTTCACCTTCGAGGGTATCTTTCGCCAACACATGGTAATCAAAGGACGCAGCCGCGACTCAGCTTGGTACTCCATGCTCGATAGCGAATGGCCTGACCGCAAGCTTACTTTTGAGCGCTGGCTCGATCCCGCCAACTTCGACACAGAGGGGAACCAGATCCAATCGTTGACCTCCTTGGCGAACACCAGCAAATAATTCAAGCGAGCTCGAATCTCCTTGCCGAAAAAAGGAAAGAGCCCCGCAAGGCGAGGCTCTTAAGAAGTCCAACGGACCAGTCTAGGAAGCGCGCTTCTTCAAACCTCCAGCTGCCTCTTTTTCATCTTCGCGGCTCTTCTGTGCCGAATACTTCTCCTTGGCAGACTTGGGCTTCTTCTTATGCTCCGGCTCTTCAGAGCTCTGCCTCAGAATCGGCTGTGCGGCCTCGGTAATCTTTGCCGCCGCCGCCAGCTCCTCGTTCAGATTCTCCGTCAACAGGTCGATTACGTCCTGCATGCCCAGCGTCTTGGCCATCGCAATCGTCGCCTGGTAACCCGCGATCTCATAGTGCTCAGTCCTCAGCGCTGCGCCGATCAAACCGCAATCGAAGGAGGCTCCTGCCTCGTCCTTCTCCAGCGCATCCTTGCCTTCTTCCACGATGCCTTCCATTCCATTGCAGTGCTCTCCGGTCGGCTTCTCTTCCAGATGCCCGAAGACCTCCTTCAAACGCTCAACCTGACCCTTGGTCTCTTCCAGATGCGCAGTAAAGAGTTCCTTGAGCTTTGCATTCTTCGCACCCTTGGCAAGCTTGGGAAGCGCCTTCACCAACTGATTCTCCGCGCTGTACATATCGCGCAACTCATCCAGCAAAACATCCTTAAGCGGCATAAACCCTCTCCTGTATCGATCTATAGATCTGCGATTCCCGGCCATCTTGCCTCTTGTGAATCAACTAATGAGAGACACGTCACCCAAAGTAAGTTGGCCGATGGCAGCTTTAAATATCGAAGGGGCCGCGGAAACATCGCAGCCCCTTCAAAATCCGATCTAACTACTTCTTGCCGGACGATGCCGCCGACTTCGCGTGCGCATCTGTAGATTTACCATGCGCCGCCGTCGACGACTCATGAGCTTTCTTGGAGTGTTCATGCGCCTCGTCAACGTTGCCCATGTCGTGCTTGTTGGCTGCGTTGATGTGGTGACCTGCTGCCTCGGTGTGATGCTTTGCAGCATCCATATGTGCCTGTTTCGCCATTGTGTCCACTACCTTTTCTAAGAGCTTCAGCTCTTGACCCAGTACGATGACACCCCTTCGAACGGAGTTATCCGCGTCGGCTACCGGGCTCAAACACTTCTCCTGAAATTATTCATCGCTTCAAAAGGTCCGTTTCTATCACTCAGCTCTTCTCTTCCAATAATCAAAATTCACTTGACGCTCCCGCTCCACAAGCGCACCCTTAGGCTCATCAAATTTCGAGAAGGGAAATTCCCCCGATGCGCAACCCTCTCTTCGCCTTTGTCCTGCTGGCTTCCATCTTGACCCTGCCTCTAGCCGCCCGCGCCGACACCATCGACGACTTTACCCTCGTCGGCGATGGAAACACCTTCACCTTTTCCCTACCCGCCAGCTTCACCGTCCCCAACCATCCCCATCTGGACTCTGCGCTCCTCGGCAATGTAGCAACTTCGGTAGACGGCGCAGGTGGGTACTCCTCGGCCCTCACAATCTATCTGCCGCTATTGGGATTTCGCAGCGGCTTCGATATCTTCGTCGCCCCCTCCGGCTCGAGTGGTGGACACACCTACGACTACCAACTGCAGGGAGCTTATCTCGCCAATCAGCCCACAGAACCATTTACTGATCCCTTGGCAACCGTTACCTTTCTCACCGGAACCTATCAGTTGTCCACCTTTCTCGACGGGATCCCCTCTCTCACAAACGGCGGCATCCCTTTTACGCTGACAATCGCTCCTGAAACCGCTGCAACTCCCGAACCCGGAACCCTGCTCCTCATCGCCATCGGAGGCCTCGGCCTCATCACCGCAGCAAGGAGACGTATGTCTGTCTGACGATTCATAGACCGAACCCCGAGGTCCGGCCAAACGCGGGCTGAAAATAATTCAAGAAATCTTCGCCAAACTTGGCGTATGAGTTATATCCAGTTCGCTACAATTAAAAGAGAAATCAAAATCAAGGGCTGCCTGCGGCGAAAAGCTGCGGCGGCCCTTCGCATTTAACGTCCACAACGCACCACCAACGCACCATGAAAGAACCACAAAAAACCATGACCACGCGCATCAGAAATCGCTTCCTCCGAACCGCGGATCTCCCTGGCGAAGGCCACCCCGCAGCCAAAAAGCTCCATAATCCCGCGCCCAATCCATTTTTCAACGCTCATATACCGAGGAATAACGATCTACTCATCACCTCAACAACTGCTAACTCCAACAAAACAAGTATTTTAGCCATAACCCGCATGGATGCAATGGTTTAGCGGTATACCCTCCCGCTAAACCATTGCATCCATTGCACTTCCTCCCAAAATACCCCTCAAGGGGGGAGGGGGTGCCCCCGAAACGCCATCAACTATTCGCGGCGTGCCAAATAAGCCAGCATTGGCTTGCGGAAAAAACGGCGTGCTCCAACCTCTTACAGTCTTGTGACAGACTTAAGACTTGTCACTGACACATCGATAGCGGCACGACGATAGTCTTTCACTGTTCCCCGTTATAACGGGCTTGGAATTCAGCGGCGTCGTCCGTGGGAACCATCATATGTCGATCGTGAGTGAAGTTCGCACAGTGATAAAGAGGATGGCCTTCGGGAATACCTTACTACCCCAGGAGTTCACTCTCGGACTCGCAGAACCGCAGTCAGAGGTTACCGTGTGGCTGCATGGAGCAGGAGAACCCCGCGATGTAACTCACAGGCACTCCATGGTATGTGCTTCTCCACTAACTATCTGCATCGGATTTGACGAAGAACAAGTAACAAATGAGAAAGACTTGGCTAACCTATCGTTGAAATTCTGCGAGCGAGACGGTCGTAAGCGAGTCTTGGGAGAGATCGGACTTAAGCCTCAGATCATCGCTGCTGCGGTGGCCAAATTAAGGTTTGTCTTGTTCGAACCCCGAAGTTCAAAGAACTTTTGTCTGCCGAAAACGCGTCTCTGCGCTCACTATTTGCTTCACGCCTATCGCCAGTGGAGGAGCGATAACACCAAAGGGATCAAGATGTCGTTTCTCGAGAGACGCGCAGGTATGGTGATCTTTATCTGCCCTCGTCCCATAATGCTGGTAAGTGTGGGTAGCAGAGAAAACGGGAACATTTTTCCCATGAATATACTTGGCAATCTCGGTAACGGCTATCTGGGGTTTGCTTTAAGAGGCGAAAGATTGGCGGCCGGCCTCGTAGAACGTGCAGGCCGTATCGCGTTGAGCAGCCTCCCGTTGTCGGAGGGGGCTCTGGCATACCAACTTGCAAATAACCACACCAAGAAATCAATCGACTGGAGCCAACTACCCTTCGCAACAATGACGTCGACGACATTCAATATTCCGGTCCCTGAATTCGCTCAAAGAGTCAGGGAGTTGGAGATTGAGTCG
The DNA here is from genome assembly GCF_013410115.1 of Tunturiibacter gelidiferens. Lineage (GTDB taxonomy): Bacteria > Acidobacteriota > Terriglobia > Terriglobales > Acidobacteriaceae > Edaphobacter > Edaphobacter gelidiferens. Next base: position 1,717,948 of record NZ_JACCCV010000002.1, on the reverse strand, counting down.
GTTCGCGCGATCGGAAGTCATAAGTTTTTTATCGCGCGAATCATTCGAGAGGATAAATTTATCGACGGCTTGGAATTCTGCTCTATTCATGGGTTCTATCAGGCTTGGCGGCTCAGGAAACTCAAAGGGGGAGGCGAGGAGCTAGAGATTTCGTTGGCAGGAGATGCGTTCAATAAGCGAGGCCGTCACCGTTCAGAAGCTTTTAGGGATGTTCCGATCAAGATGATTCCATTGAACGATAAGCTCAATCGATGAGTGTGAAGCGCAAGCCGCCAGGCTATTGCAAGAACCATTGGAGGTGGTCACAAACTCCGAACGACTCGATCTTTTGCTAAGACAGACGGAGAACACCGATTGGAAGATCCAGTAGCCTCCAGAGTTGATCATCTCCACTCCCCACTCCGATGGTCTCGTATTGGGGGATGGATATTGTTAGCGTTGCTGGCGACGCAAATGGCTCTGCGCACTTTACCGAAAGCGTGGCATACGCTGAACACTGACTTTCCCAACTACTACTTGACCGCTAGTCTCGTACACGAAGGATACGATACATCGCGAGTTTACGAGTGGCTATGGTTTCAACGTCAGAAAGATCATCGTGAAATCGATCAACGGCTGGTCGGTATGGTTCCGATAACACCATTCTCGACCCTCCTCATCTATCCGCTCACTTCATTGCCCATCCTGACTGCGAAGCGCTGTTGGCTCATCTTTAACCTCGGCCTTCTGGTCGCGACTCTATCGATTCTGAGACGTATGACGCGGCATCCCTGGCAGCATCTTTCTCTCGTGGCTGTCTTAAGCTTCCCACTGCGTGTGAATTTATTATTTGGGCAATACTATGTTTTGCTGCTGTTCTTATTAACTCTGGCGTGTTGGCTTTATATCTGCCAGAAGCCATTTTTAGCCGGAATTGTGGTGGGACTTGCGACAGGTCTGAAGGTCTTTCCCGCCTTCTATTTGCTTTATTTTCTTAGGAAGAGGGATCTCAAAGCGTTTGCGGGTGGAGTGTTGGGCTCTTTGGGCAGTGGAGTCGCGTCAATATATGCCTTTGGTTGTGAGCTACATCGCGTTTATCTTTTCCAAGTACTACCCTCAGCACTCCGTGGCGAAGGCCTGGATCCATACAACCTGCAGGCAGCGTCTCTCTCTTCCCTCCTTCACAAGCTTTTTATTTATGAGCCCCAGCTAAATCAACATCCCGCAATTAATGCTCCTTGGTTGTTTGCAGGCTTGCATCCACTATTGCAGATGATGCTGATGGCGCCAGCCTTGCTCCTTGCTGCGCCCAACGAAACCTGTCCGCGTCGTGTCCATCTCGAGTGGGCGGCGATCTTACTAGCCAGCCTTGCGATTTCAACGTCACCGGCATCCTATCTCTTCACTCTCCTAATCTTGCCCGCATGTTTGATATGGGGAGTGCTCCGGGAGGAGAAGAAAAACTGGTGGCTCGCTATTCTCTTGCCTCTTTATGCTGTAGCGGGATTCGTGGGTGGAACAAATAACGGGGCAGCAGGATGGATTGCGGTACTGACTGTGCCAAGACTGTATGCAATGGTTCTCCTCTGCGCGTTTGCCTATGCGGTTCTGGTCAGCCAAGAGTCAAGCAAAAGTACGAAGCGTGACCGTCTTGCCTGGGCGCTTGCGCTCGCCGCAATCCTGACCTTGAGTATCGTATTCAATCTTCGTCACCAGCGCGGACTCTATGCCGATTATCAACAACGAATTCCTATTCCAAAAGGAGTTTTTATGGCGGTTCATCCAACGGCAGAAGAAGATGGGCTTCTGTTTGTGGGGATGCAACACGATGGTTACCGTTCCGCAGTTGAACGTTTCGGGGCCATCCACTTCAGCAAAGGGCACGATGACGAACTCGGAATAGCCGCCGCGAACGGTATCCAATGGGTCGAACAAACTGGGCACGAATCCAAAATCATCTCCGCATCAGGCGGGAGCACAAGCATCCAGCAGGCCGAGTCTCCAGTAGCATCTTTTGATGGCCGGTGGCTGGCGTTTCTCCGCGAGGAACACGGTCGAACGCGCATTTGGATACGCGCTCTGGGTCAATCGGTGGCCAGAGACAGTCCGCTTACCCCGCCGGAATTCAATGTGCTCGAAATGTCGTTCTTGCCCGGAGGCGAGATTGTATTTTCAGCCACGTCGGGAGGTGGTCACCCGGGACTATTTGTGTCAGATCGAGTCGGAAGCGTACGATCTCTCGGCATGGGCGAGGTCAGATATCCTTCTATCTCACCAAACGGGCGGTGGCTCGCTTATAGCGAATTGCAAGGTGGAAACTGGAACTTATGGCTGCGCGATTTGAGCAACGGCCAAACTCACAGACTTACCGATGCCGCGTGCAACAACACTGAACCTGCTTGGGCCGCGGACTCGCAAGCTTTGATCTATGCCAGCGATTGCGGACGAGCTCTTTGGTTTTCGGCTCTTTGCAGACGGCGCATCATCTACTGAACGATTTGCTGATGTTATTCCGTCGATTGGCAGTCCATTCCTTGAAACTAACCCTAATTCACGTCTGCAGAAACAATCAAATGACAAACCGGTGACAACAACAAAATACTAAGCAAGTAGTATTTTTGTTGTCTTTGTTTTTTGTGCGCAAATGCAAGGAGTGCAAACTCGGAGATAGAACTATCTGAGCCAATCTCGCCGCATCATCTCTTCATTTATTAGCATACCCTTGAGTCGTGTTGACCTGCTTTCGATATCGGCTCGACTGTAGATCGTGTGCTAGAGCTTTGACTAAAGGCAATCTTGCGAAACTCATTTATTCAGCAGGAGTCGGGAACAGTGGATGACCTCGTGAAGCCGTTTCGTGAAATCTATGCTCCTGATCTACAGTCGCGCTCTTTGAAGAAGGAAATAGCCTCACAAGGTTATTTGCTAGTTAGGGGATTGCTGCCCTTCGAGGACGTGAATCAACTGCTGAATGAGATTCTGCTGATTGTTGGTGTCGCTGGCTGGCTTATGCCTGGTTATGGTTTCGTGGAGCGCGTAGCTGACAACGGCGCCATATGTGGTGAGTCTGACTCATCGTTCAATCTTGTCTATCAACAAGTCTTTGGCTTGGAATCTTTCCACGCTCTCGCACATCATTCGGCCCTCCGGGAGGTGATGAAACTGCTTATTGGTTCACGACTCCTGATACACCCGAAGCCGATCGGCCGGTTAATCTTTCCTAACTGTGAACGTCTCGTGATTCAGGCACATCAGGACCATCAGTCCATCGCGGGCGATCCGGAAAGCTTTACGGCCTGGATTCCACTCCACAACTGTCCACTAGAACTAGGGCCGTTGCGGATTCTCGAAGGGTCTCATCGTTTTGGGCTTCAGAAGGTTGACCCCGAAACAGGCATTATTCCAAACGGGACAGCGCGCGGAGGCGATTGGGTCAGCGGACAAATCAATGCAGGAGATGTCCTAATTTTTCACAGTCTAACGGTCCACGCAGCCGCTCCGAACGTCTCTAAACAACTCCGTATCTCATTGGATTGCAGATTTCAGGATTACGAACGAGCGGTTGATCCCGCGAATCTGGTATTCGCGGGATCCTCAAATAGATCCTGGGAAGCTACATACGCTAATTGGCGCTCAGATGATTTGAAGTATTTCTGGAAGCATATGTCCCTGAAGTTAAAGCCTTCCAAAGACGAACTGATTCAGCTTGCCCAAACGGCCGCTTCTCCAAAGATGCAATCGAGATATGCCAGAATCCTGAGCCAGCTTGAGTCACAAATGCCTGGGTGATCACATTGACAATTTCGAACTAATAATCCTATCTGCACTCAACTCCAACCCCGGCATCTATCCATGGCTTCTTCTCTCGACTCCTCCAGCTTCGGTGACGATGTAAGGTCTGTTGATCAGACTTCGCGGGACATCTACGCTAAAAAAGAAGAGCGCCTCTCATCGGGTCGAGGGTCAAAGTTTGTCAGAATGATCCCCGAGATTTGGAGACTCGTCGAGCCGTTTCGGTGGGTTCTTGCGAGCAGTTTTTTGCTAATGATTGTGAACCGAGTCTGCAGCTTAGCTGTTCCCATTTCTTCTCGTTACCTTGTCAATAACGTAATGTACAAGCAGCAGTTCGAAAGGCTGCCCCTGATCGTAGGTGCTGTAGCCTTTGCTGCCTTCATCCAGGGCATCACCACTTACACCCTTTCGAAGCAGCTTTCCACTGCGGGCCAGCGTCTTGTCGCAGATCTGCGCATTCGGGTCCAACAGCATATCAGCCATTTGCCCATCTCTTTCTTCGATATTAATCGTACTGGAGTCCTGGTCACTCGCATCATGTCCGATGTGGAAGGAGTTCAGAATCTCGTTGGGGCAGGGCTCATAGACTTTGTCGGTGGCATTCTCACAGGGATTATCGCGCTCGTCATTCTCATTCGCATTAGCATTCTCATGACGATCCTCACGTTCTGCATTTTGATCGTTTTCGCATGGTTTCTCAAAAAGGCATTTGGGGTTACGCGACCGATCTTCCGTGAACGCTCCCGTATCAGCGCCGAGGTCACCGGTCGCCTCAGCGAATCCATCAGCGGTGTGCGCGTCGTCAAGGGATACCTCGCGGAAGCCGCCGAAGGGCAGGTCTTTGCTCAAGGCGCCGGGCGTCTTCTCCAAAATGCCACCAGTTCGATAACTGCTCGGTCGTTTATGTCGCTCTGTTCCACGATTGCGATCGGAATCGTGGTCTCGCTAGTTATGTACCTCGGAGCAAGAGGAACGATGACGCACCATCTCGATGTTGGAGGCTATGTGGAATTCACAATGCTACTGGCCTTCCTAGTTGCACCGATTGCCCTGTTGGTCAGCGTCGGAACTCAGCTCACCGAAACGTTTGCGGGTCTTGATCGCACCTTCGAGATTCTCGATGAACCCGAGGAAGATGACGAAGTAGCCCGTACGGAGGCAATAGATTCAATCATGGGGGACGTAGCGTTCAAGGACGTCACTTTCTCCTATGTTCCCAACACCCCCGTTCTGCACGGGATCAGTTTTGAGTCGATGCCGGGCACAGTCACTGCGCTCGTCGGGTCTTCGGGCTCGGGTAAGTCGACTATCATCTCACTTATCTGCGGCTTTCATAGTGCATTCGACGGTCAGGTGCTGATCGACGGCGTTGACCTTTGCACCATCCGTCTGTCGAGCTTTCGTCAACAACTCGGCGTCGTATTGCAGGAGACGTTCCTCTTCGATGGAACCATCCAGGAAAACGTTCTGTTCAGCCGTCCAAACGCTACCGAAGAGCAACTGATGGAAGCATGCCGCATCGCGCGAGTCGATGAGTTTGCCGAGCGATTTGCGGAGCGGTATCAGACAGTCGTGGGAGAACGCGGAGTCAGGCTGTCAGGCGGACAGCGTCAGCGGATCTCTATAGCTCGTGCCGTCCTGGCTGATCCGCGCATCCTCATCCTTGATGAAGCTACCAGTTCGCTGGACTCCGAATCTGAAGCGCTGATCCAGAGCGGACTCGACTTTCTAATGCAGGGCCGCACCACCTTCGTGATCGCGCACCGGCTGTCGACGATTCGACGTGCCGATCAAATCCTGGTGGTTGAGCAGGGGAGGATCGTCGAACGAGGAACTCACGAGTCCCTGTATCAGCGCGGGGCTCGCTATTATGAGCTTTACACGCGTCAGCACGGCCTTGAAGCTAATTTATTCCTCGCACCCGGCGAAGGCGACAGGATCATCTAACATCACGCTTGTCTCCATGCCACTGCGGCAGAGTAATTCCTTGCGTAATCTGGTTTTAAGATGTGACGATCTGACAAATTAATGACAGACTCCAGACCATCGAATGACACACCCGTTGGAGCCTCGCGATAGCGTTAAAGCAGCATGTGTACTTTATTTAGTTTGAGAGATCGCGCACTTCTCCGACGAGTCGGCAACGTGCTGTTTTTCGTCTGGATGCTGTGCTACTTGCCAGTTCTCGCTGCTCAGGACACTCCTCTCCTCTCGGGAGGGTTAGGCTTACTTACAAACACTAATGGCGGTACTACGTCTTACCAGACAATCGCGGTCCCAGTGCTGGAAGCTCCGATCGGTCAACATCTGCTGGTTGAATCGCGTGCCAATGTTCTCGAGACTTTTTCCCCGAAAGGGAACGGCCAAGGGTATAGCCATTCGGGGTTTCTAGGATTGTCGTATCTTCAGGGAGACTACATCGCCACGCCGCACCTCACAGTGGTAGGCGGCTACTTCCTTACACCGTTTGGCACCTACAACGAGCGGCTTTCACCGATCTGGATCAGTAACCTGCAGGATGCTCCTTTGATATACGGTATCGGCACCATGGGAAGTGGTAGTGGAACGGGCGGCATGTTAAGAGGTAACGCGCACTCGACGGAAACGGTCTCAATCAGTTACGCAGCTTACTTTTCGGCAGGCAGCACGAATAAACAATTTCAGTCGTCGCGTTCAACGGGCGGACAGATATATGCGTACTTCCCTAAGGTAAGGCTCGAGATCGGAACGTCCTATGGGAGGACGCTGGAGGGTACCGAATCAAACTCCTTTGGAGTGCATCTCTGGTGGGAGCCGGCAGGGATTCCTCTGAAGATCCGCTCTGAGTATGCACATGGGGCTCACTCGCAAGGATATTGGATAGAGACGGACTACCGGTTGTCTCAGATTCATGGCGCTGACAGCTTGATCGGGCGACTGGAACCGATATTCCGGCTGCAGCAGACCTTTCGAAATAGTCCGGATGCTTCGGACTTTCTGCCAAGCGCCGATACGCAGAGAAGCGATTTTGGACTCGATTACTATCTGCCGCACGAGGTGAGGGTCAACACAAGCTACTCGCGTCAGTTCTCCTCGACCGGAAACGTCAATGTCTGGGAGACTGGCGTTGTCTATCGTTTCTTATTTCCGGCCTGGAAAGGCAAGCTGCGATGAACATTTTTATACGAATTTCCTTCTGTGTTCTCTTGTTATCTGCGGTGCAGACGTTCTCGCGGGCGGAAAGTACTAACGCACCCGCCGAGGCTCAGCAACAAACAAAGGGCAACGCGGTGCATGGCGCAAAGCAACGAGACGGACAGCAGGTGTTTGAGCAAAACTGTTCGCGTTGCCACAACGCTCCACAAGGCTTTTCGCCTCGGATTTCTGGGACAGTTACAAAACACATGCGCGTGCGCGCGGGACTGAGTAGTGATGATGAAAAGGCTATCTTGCGTTTTCTGAACCCGTAACCTAAAACTCTGCAAGCGCTTGAATGAAAGGATATATGCTAAAGCTCAAACACCTGCGCCATCCTTTTCAGACGGCGACTGCTGCGAAGAGTCTACTCGGGGCACGCCTAAGCATGTGGAGGTTCGCAAATCACGGCGCCCATCGTTTTAAGGACGATGATCGCTACGATCTCCAAAATGTGACGGAGGGGTTCAAATCCCGCATCGATGATTCAAGCGATGATGATGCGTTGCTGGAAAGAATATGCACGGCATACATCAGAGCCGTAAAGCAGCAGAAGTTTGCGCCAAGCGCATACCAGGCTACGGAATGGTGGAAGCAGGTACGACACAGAAATCTGGGACCTGTAATCCAGGCGCTGCTCACCAACGACACTAGCACGCTCCGAGGAATGTACCAGAATTTTTTCCGTAATCCTTGTTCAGCGGGTTTGCTAGGAGCACCTTTTGGTATGTCGAAGGCATATTTCGGCGGGAATATCAAAGATGTCTATAGGAAATTTTATCTAAGTCACGTTCTATACCGATTTGACTATTGGAATGCGCAGACAGATGGCCGCTTCACATTGCATCACCTGGCAGGTCCAGGTATAGGAAATCCATTTGGCGTGCTAATCCACGGGACACACATAAATGTAGGTGCGGAGTATGCACATTACTGTGCGCATAGGATCGACAGCATGCTAGCCCCAGAGTCTGGCACCATTGCCGAAATAGGAGGTGGGTTTGGTGGGATGGCTTACTATCTGCTGCGCGACCGGGCGAACCTAACTTACGTTGATTTCGATGTTCCGGAGAGCATTGCGTTAATCTCGTACTACCTGATCAAAGCTTTTCCAAAGTTGAAGTTTCTGCTTTATGGCGAGGACAAGCTGACAAAGAAAGCGATCACTCAGGCGGACGCGGTGCTATTGCCCATGTTCGACTTAGAAAACATGCCAGCAGAAAGTGTTGACATTACTTTTAGCTCCCATGCAATGTCGGACATATCGCCAGGCGCGATGGATGAGTATCTGAAACATATCGATCGGATGACAAAAAATTGTTTCTTTTATATAGGCAAGCAACAAACGAGCGAGTCTATATCTGGCATTCTCGGTCGAAAAAAGGATTCGTTCAAGTTGTCAGATACTCGAACGTCCGGATGGCACAGTCATAAGGTATCGGGTGCCGGAGTAGGGGGCGCTTCGGGCATGGCAGCGTCAACGATGTTGGAGCAGAGTTACACACGAATTGCTAAACCTACTCGCTAAGACGGTGTTCGAGTCACCTGATGCGAACCATGAGCTTAAACCTTTTGGCTGACTACTTATTCACAAAAGAGTTATCCCCGTGAATTTGATGACAACAGAAACATCAACGCCTACCCCACCTGCGTTGCGCCGAAAGCTCAAAGCTCTTCTCTGGGTTGCGATGGGTGGGATGACAATATCGGTCCTTCTTTACAGCGAGGTACCGCTTCTGCGTCAGGTAAAGGAGCGGGCTTATCTAGGCTCGATCCCCTTCCTGATCATCCCACACGTTTTAGCGGGAATCACCGCGTTGCTAGTTGGTCCGCTTCAGTTTTCGAGCCGGGTACGGCGGGGTAACCCAAAATTTCATCGAGCCCTCGGCCGAGTCTACGTCTGCTCGGTCTTTATCGCGGCTCCGCTTGCCGTTATCCTATCCCACCACCGCCACGATTCCCGCGCGATCCACTTCGTTGTTGCGAATATCGTCCAGGCAGGAACCTGGGTCATCGCGACGGGGGCTGCTTTTCTGACGGCTCGCAACCGGCACTTTCACCAGCATCGCGATTGGATGGTCCGTTCCTATGCTGTAACCTTCACCTTTGTTGGTACCCGTGTCTTACAGCCTCTCCCAGCATGGAATCGTCACAGCGAAGCGGGATTTGCTATCGAGATAATCATGATCACCTTCATGGCCATCCTGATTCCGGATCTGGCCTTTCATTGGAGCGCCTTCACACGGCGCCGATCGTGAATCGGGTGTTTTCCTCGTGCTAGTTGTGAGAGCGCAGCTTCAGCCCAGCAATGCGTCCCCTTCGGCGTATTGCGGTCGGTGCCAAAAGAGAGCACGCTCGCTCTCGTAGCAGCAATTACCGGGCAGCGCGCAGCCCGTGCTCCTGCTCGAGACCAATCGACTCCGGCGGACCAACGCCATTGTGTCGGGCAAGCGCCTCCGCGATGCCGGAGTAGCGCGGTGAATCCCTCAGCAAAAACCAGCACTCGCGATCGCCCTCACCGTAACGCCAACCTTTCCGCAGCCGATAGAACTCCGAGCCGTATGAGACCAGCCACAATTCATACCGCGATGGGTCCGCGCCAATTACCAGGTTCCGAGTCAGATTTGGCCACGTCCTACTTCCGTACTGCATCTGCCATCCGGGTTGGATCAGGCATCTCTCCGGCTGATCGGGATGGACAACGATCACATCCGCATGCAGACGCTCCACATCCGTAGGTTGTATAAAGCGATGGGCGAACTCCGGAGTGTTCAAACCCCACGGATCGTATGTCGTCCACCCGGAATAATAGGGCAGAAAGCCAGTCTCCGTTGTGATCATGGTGGCGTGTTCCTGCATCGCACTCAGTTCCTGCGCAATGTCCTTCGCCTCGTTGAATTGCATATCTCGAAAGGTACGAAGCTCGCGATAGAACGGCATCGCAATCAAAAGGAGCCAAGCCCCGAAGCTGATACGCAACACAGCCCTACGCGACGAGAGTGGCGTCTGCTTCCAGTTGACCGCCAGCAGAACAGCCGCAGCTAGCGGCAGATAATAGAAGAAGCGGTCGCCGATATTCTGATCGAGACGCATCATCCAGTAGAACGCCGTAGGCGCCGCGATCAAACTCACAAACAGAAACCGCGGTTGCAATCCGCGAAGCAAAACCATTGGTATCAGCACCGCTGCGTCGAACAGCAAATACTTGAAACTCTCCTGCAGCGAATGAGCGACCACCAGCCCTAGCACGCGCCGAGCATCCGACTTGACCAGGAACGGCAGCGGAAAAAGTTCACCGAAGTAATGCACTCTCCAGGTGAAATACACCAGCCCCGGCAACAGAAAAAATGCCGCCACCCTCCCCAGCGTACCCCTCCTGTCCTCCGAAGAGACCATCGCATAAGTCAGCAGAGGCAGCACAAACACCACACCATCGGGCCTGAAGAGACAGAGCCCAAGCGCGGTAAGCGAGGCCCGGACCACGCGTTTTTCGATCACAAGCAGAGTTACCGTCGCAAGCAGCAGTGCATCCGGAAGAACTGCGAACCCTGATGCCGCGGCAAAGATCTGCGGAAACAGCGCAGCCGATCCCGCGATAGCGAGCAAACGAAGCGTTGAGATGTGAACCCGCGCAAGCCGCAGCAACGCAAACGCCAGCCCCAACAGCGATCCCACATTGACCATCGCTGAGAACCAGGACGGATCGAGGCCAACACGCATCGCCCCGGCCACCAGCGCCATCCACGCAAAATCCGTCGCGCCCTCTACGCGGGGTCCGCCTGCAAAAAAAATAATAGCCCCATGCACTACGAGGTTTCTGCTGTAGGCAAATAAGATCATTGCATCTTCTGCGGGAAGAAAATACTTTGGCACAATCGCCAGAAGACTCAACCCAATTGCGCCATAAATCCCCAGTAGCCACACAAGCGCGCGCTCCGACAATACAGACCTGGCCTCTGACTCTTTATGCGACGAGCCATCATGAGTCAAGGACGAGGACGATTCCGGTTCATGATCGTAGATTGGGTTCGGCAAGTGTCGGCTGTCACTTTCTTGTACTACGCTATGCTTCATGCATTGTCCGCGGCTATCAACGAGTATAGATTCCATAGATCGCAGATGAATCCGCCCTTTGGTTACAACGTGTTGGGGCGGAGGCGGCCAACGTTTTTTGCGCAATAGGCAGCAGCGTACTAAACTTCAGACAGGGAAGAGTGGCCGAGTGGTTGATGGCTCCAGTCTTGAAAACTGGCGTACCTGAAAGGGTATCGGGGGTTCGAATCCCTCCTCTTCCGCCATTTATTTTGTAATGTCTCGAAGTAGCGACTTGCTGCGGTAGAAGACTCGCAAAATCCCCATAAAATACCTTTTCTTTCGCCTGAGCGCAATCTCCAGAGATGCTGACACGGATCGTTATCTCGCCGGAGTGGACAAATTCCTCCAAATAGGAGGGCTGGAGAGATTTCTGACGGGCTGCGGTTGGTTCGGTCATGAGCCGTAACTCGTGGGCCGCTGTTATCGCCATGAAAGAGGGTATGAGTGGTTGGTTCAGGCTTTGCCTCAACTTGCAAAATCGTGCTAAACATCAATATCCGCGAAGAGAATCGTGGGACGCTGCCTTGCAGTGTTTGCACTGATTTTCACCCGTTTGGATATCAATTAGTCACCACAGAGTCACTGGATCGCACGTAATGCGGCTACAAACACGCGCTTCGGACGCGAGTTCCTCGCAGTCATATATGGGGTTCTGGACGCCTCAACAGAATCTACGTCCCGAGTTGGGCTTCGGGCCGCGTTTAGATACTGAACCATAGGGAGGTAACGCTCCGGATAGAACAGTCCGTAGCGACTTCGTAAACAGTGAACTCAAGCCACCTCCAAAATCCCTCGACGCGTTTCGCTATCGGTCAGCAAAGAGCCGCGCAGTTTCCTGTTTATTGGTTGTTCCACTATCCGATACAAGACGATTGAAACCGGGATTGCGCAGCAGAGCATAATCAAAACTGAGGCAATCTCACCTTTCAGGTGCGCCCCGGCCGATGCCAACGTTGAAATTTTCACCATTCTTTTGGTCAGTACGATCATAACCAGGAAATGCGACAGGTACAGCGAATAGGACGCATCTCCAAGCAGGAGCGCCCAGCGTGGCCAGAGCCCGCCAAAACGATCCTCCAGCATGACAAAGGCCAAAGCCAGCAGAGCAGCCGGAACTCCCCATTGCAGGATGCGTATGGATGGTCCAGCGGTCTGTGGAGAGAAAAAAACAACATCGGAGCGAGGATTAAGAGCAGCGCGGCAGTTTTCACGTTCAAGCGAACCCCTTGAATGACGAGTTGTCCTATCAACAGACCCGCAAGGAATTCCAGCAGCAAGGGATCAGTCAGTACCAGGATCGCAGGCCAATGCGCCCCGCGGAATGTGCCCGCCACCACCAGTATCGACATTGCAGGGGTCAGGAAGTAGGCCACACGAATGCGAAACGCAAGCGCTATCGCTAACAGGAAATAAAAGAACATCTCAAATGACAGCGTCCATCCAACGTTTAGTACAGACCTTGCCAACCGGGGACCGTCAACGAGACAACGGACGACCAGATCACAGTGAAACGCGACGGCAAAAGCGACAGACTCATTTTTGTCCCTCAAACTTTGAGCAGTTCGACCTCGGCTTACGCCGTCACGTCACACAGCTCCCATGGTTTGACCGCTGGCCGCGTCTTGGTCAAAATCGACATCGAATTCAGCAGCTACCTCGTCAACGAACGCCTCGCGTCTGTCGCCATTTCTCAAGCGTCTCACTCCGCCAAGATTTGGACCAACAACACTGAGACGCTCCTAAGACCAAGCGCGGAGATTCAGTTTGTTGATCTAGTCGCACGATGATCTGAATCCAAACCATTTATATGCTTAGAATGTATGTGAGCGAGGACTACTAAACCAATATCATAGGAAAAGATAACGGTTGTTGCTTATGTGACTTTTGCAAGTTAACCCGACTTCTTGCGGAGAGGTGTGCGGAGGGCGCGTCCGGCATGGCGGCACCGTGTCTCGCGTTTAGCCGAACCTGGACGAACTTGTTCAGACCACGTCGAGCTCGATGAATCGCGGCGACTTGTAGGGCTGCTGTTTGCGCAGCACCCAATAGCGTAAAACCTACAGATCCGCCAGTCGGAAGCGTTATGCCAGTCAAAAATCAATAATGGCCGGGTGACGAGCCACCCTACTTCCGACGCGAAGCAGCGTGCTCTTCATTTGGAGAAGAACGGTTCCTCTACTCGGACGATGGAAGCGCTGCACCTTTCGAGAGAAGCGGGGGGGCAGACATCTCAGCCGATGCCGTGTGGCTGCTCCAAGCAGAGGCCAGTACGAATCAACTGTGGTCTGGGCTTTCAACAGAGCTGGCAGCACTTCCAAGGTCAGCATGTCAGTGACTCGTTCGTCTTTAGCGACTGCCATCTCTTCTAGGAACAGCGCAGCTTGCTCAAGCGACTCATGGCTAGACCCTACAAGATCGACAAGATAGCGGTTGAACAGGGTTCCAAAAACAATGTAAGGACCATCGTGGATGTCAACCATCAGTTCCTCATACTGCGGTTTCTGCAGGTCGGGAAACCGATGAAACAGTTCTTCGTTCAGTGAACTATAGACTAAGTTTTTCATTTGTCTTACCGTCCAAAGAGTTCTTGAGGTCGAAGATGAGGCGATAGCGATATTTAGGTCATGGGCACCAACGATCTTACCCTCATCGATAAGAGTATTTAGGCGATTGATCGTATCACCAGCCTTAATCCAGTGACCTCCATTGATAAACTCACCCGTCGTCGCTTCATTTCGCACTGCACCGGCGGTTCCTCCAGGAATCTCATCTGTGTCTTGATAGATGATTGCGAATGATAGCTCCAAGTGACGTCATTATTTGACCTTCAATAAAGCGATTGCATCTGATGCCGGCCGACGGTTTCAACACACGGTCACCTGTACTACCAACCAGTCCGTCGCATTTCGAGCAAATAATCAATTTGGATACAACTCACATAAGATGACCGGCACAGCAAACGCTCATCTTATCGCTGAACTGCTCGTTGGAGACAGAAGCCGCCGAACCTTTACCACCACAGTTGCTCATTCTGCTCAAGCGTCATCGCTCGAGCAAGCGATGGAATTCCGCGCCTGAATGATGTCAGATCCTACCTTTCGCGCGGGTTCCGGATTCTTCCCCCCATCAAAGATTTCCGGGAACATTTCTTCGTTTGCATAAACGCCGGATGACCTGTACGTTTTTTGCGCCCATCTCCCAACTCACAGTGCGCCCGCACCCAACTTCAGAAAGGACATCAAAGCTATGCAATCAGACCTGAATCTGCAAAACGACTCCACCGAATTTGAAGAAGACATTGTGGATCTTGACGAGGACGACTCCGAGATCTCCGGCGACTGCAACGAATCGCAACCCTGCCGCGACGACGAAGCCTGGCTTCCTCAGGACCTCGATGACAACTTATTGCTGGCCGAACTCATAGAGCAATCGCGGCCATGACCATCAGGAAGCGAAAACCTTTCGCCTGATCGGTTTCGCTTCCTGGAGTACATCATCACGTTGGCCAGTCAGTATGGCCGTTATGGATACCGCCGGATCACGGCGTTGCTCAAGCGGACAGGCTGGCAGGTTGGCAAGGACCGGGTAGAGCGGATCTGGCGTCGTGAGGGGCTGAAGGTTCCAAAGAGACAGAAGCCAAGAGGGCGGTTGTAGCTCAACGACGGGTCGTGCGTGCGGCTGCGTCCGCAGCACACCAACCATGTCTGGAGCTACGACTTCGTGAGTGCTAAGACGCATGACGGGAGGACGGTGCGGATGTTGAACCTGATCGATGAGCATACCAGGGAGAGTCTGCTCGTGCGTCCCGAACGGCGATGGAGCAGCGCCAAAGTGATCGAGGCGCTGGCTGATGTGATGGTGATCAAGGGCGTTCCAGAACATATCCGTTCCGACAACGTACTAACACAGGAAGGAAAAGCTGGAGAGAAGAGAAGGTTCCCTAGCATCCCGTATGGGATGTTCTTGATGACGACTGTACCTCCAAGTGGCTTCCACGAGCAAGGGCTGAGCGTTCGACCATAGCGACACGAGATCTGCCGACGGTGCGCAGTCTCCACTGTACTCAAAATGAAATCTCAACCAAGTGGAAGGCCGGATCATTATCTACGAGGTCCTCGGTTCCGGTCTTGATGATCCCGTGGGCCACGCGAGCCATCTTGGCAGCTACGGCGACATACGCCATGCGCTTGCGGTCGGCACTCAGGGGATCACGCCGGAGATATCGTTCGAACTTGTCTCGGAAGCTGTTCTCACGCAGACGCACGGCCACGGTGGCGGCCATCCAAAAGGCGCAGCGTAGGCGGGCGTTACCGTACTTCGACAGCTTGGTGGTTCCCCGGAACTGGCCCGACTGCTGGGTCGAGAGATCGAGGCCACAGAACTTGAGGAACTGACGATGGTGATTGAAGCGACGCAGGTCACCGGCTTCGGCAAGGATCGTGAGCGCCAGGATGGGACCGATGCCCGGCATCTGCTGGAGACGTCGGAAATCGGCGTTGTCCTTGAGATGACACGCAGCTCGTTGTTCCAGCTGATCACGTAACTGACAGAGTCGGATCATCTCACCGAGCACCACTCGGAACATGGCAACTGCTTCTGAGTCCATCTCAACCGGGATACCGATCGAGGACTGAGCAGTACGGTAGATGTCTTCGAGCAGCCGCTGTTTACTGACCTTGTGTCCGACAACCGTCCACGCTTGCTGGACAAAGTCTTCCATCGAGAGGCGTGCAATCAGAGCAGGCGTGGGGAAGACCTGAAGGAAGACTAAGAGCCACTCAGAACGTGAGGCATGATAGTACCGCTCGATCTTCGGAAAGTAGAGCGGCAGGTAATGGGTCAAGAGCCGATGCTGCGTCCGTGTCTTCTCCAGCGAGATCTGAGCATAGGTCAGCGACAGCTCCTGAAAGTCATGGATCTGGTTCGTGAGCGGGTCATGGTAGTGCTGAGTCACGCCAGTCTTGAGCAGATGAAGCAGGACTTGGGCGTCCTTCGGATCATTCTTGTCCCAAGAGTTATGCATCGCTTCACGGGTACGGGCCACGGCTAAGGAAGCGATCAACTCCAGATGGAATCCTTCGCTCTTCAGGAAGTGGGCAAGTGGCCGATGGTAGTTGCCGGTGGCCTCGAAGACGACCCGCACGGGATGCTTCAGGCCATGGAGGTAATCGGCAAAGAGCCCGAACTCGGCCGCAGTGTTGGGCAGAATCAGGCGCTTGCGGTTCTTCCATCCCGGCGCTTCACTCAAGACATCGTGACGCAGCTTGGCGATATCAATGGCTACCAGAACCGCTGGCGTTTGAGTAGGCTGGACAAGGGACATGGCTGGTTCTCTCCTAAGTGAAAGTAGGCATACGTTCAGCTTACGAGCCAGCCATGGCCCAGGAAGTCGGGTCGCTACGCTCCCTCAACCCGACTTCCTGCCTTCCTCAGACTCTTCCTTCCAAGTGCTTCGTGTGGTGCTACGGCCCTGAGTTCGTCGCCAAAGACCTTCGCAAATGGCTGGCTGATACCGGTGCAAAGACGCTCTACATCGAACCCGGAAGTCCCTGGGAGAACGGTTACCGCGAGAGCTTCAACTCGAAGCTCAGAGATGAGTTCCTGAACGGAGAAATCTTCTACTCGCTGAAGGAGGTGCAGGTTCTGGCCGAACGCTGGCGGGTTCACTACAACACGATCAGGCCGCACTCGTCGCTGGGTTATCGCTCACCAGCGCAGAAGCCTGGGCGATTGAAACCAATCTCACGGGGCGTAAAGAGCCGGGAATCGCTACGCGCTTCCCAGCTCTTCACGCCCCGTCCGGCAGCCATCCAGGTACATCAAAAGCTGCGCTACACTAACAATCCAACTGGTACACAAGATCGGTCAGGCCAATGACGCTGGCCGACCTTGATGGTGGATTGCGCTCCGCGACAGGTGGCTTCCATCTCGCCGTCGAGGAGGGTGAAGGTCTCTTCGAAGTCGTGGCGATGTGGAGGGGGCCGCCGCCTGGAGGGATGTGCATGTCGATAAGGCAGAAGCGACCTGCAGTGTCTTTTCCTGAGAGGAGGATGGTGTAGGTGTCTCCTACTAAGCCGATGTGGGACCGATTGTTGTCGTCGGCACTGGCGAGGATGAGGCTGCGGGCTAAATCGTCGGGCGAAAGGGGATTATTCTGGGAGGCTTCGTCGGTCGTGATGGGCATGTTCGTCTCCTCTGAAGGTTATGATGCGGATTCGGATGGGGAGTTGGAGGGGATCGTACCACGGCCGCAGAAAACTCATGATTAGAACTCCCACCGAAATCCCGGGCCTTGGTTTTCGATAAAAAGGGGTTCCGACTAGGGTAGATTAGAGGCTAGAAATCAGCCATGCTTAAAGCATCCTCCTTACTAGAAGGGGCTTGCGCGCGTTTCATGATGATGGTTAATTTGTTGTGGCACCAATCCTTAATACATTCTCGGGTAGAACACGTCGTCCAGGGCCGGTCACCACTTAGCGTATCGATTCCCAGTCCAGATTACTTGCACTAAGATAAGCTGGCTCGACACGTCTTCAATCAATCTGCGTTCAGTGTGAAGAGTATCGGAGATGAAATTACAAGGATTACTCCTGTCGAATCGTGGAATGTTGGGCATTGCCTTCGTCTGCATGTTTCTGCCAGTGATTGCGCATCCGCAACATGCGCCGCAGGTTCCTGACCGTCCATGGGACAGCAACTGGGCAGAGAGCGGTGTGCATGCGGAGCCAGGTAACGAGCTGAAGCTTGATCCGACCCACACTTATGTACTCGCGGAGCTGATTGATCTCGCCGAGCTGAATAATCCTGAGACGCGTGAAGCCTGGGCATTCGCCAAAGGTCGCGCAGCTCGATTGGGGATCTCCCGCTCTGACCTATACCCGACGCTGGTGGCGAGCGCTTTGGGAGTGGCGTCGAAGGATGGCATTTTGATCAATGATCGCTTTGTGCTGCAAACGCTCGGAGAGTATGACCTTGCTATCAGCCTCTCTTATACGCTTCTCGACTTTGGCGAGCGCCGCGGTCACATCGACGAGGACCGTGCACAGCTTCTGGCGGCTAACTTCGCATTCAACCAGGTTCACCTGAAGATTGTGAGCAGGGTACTTGCAGCTTTTTTCCGGCTTCAGCAGACTCAAGGCGAAGTCGCTGCAGCGGAGGCTAATCTAACTTCGGCGCGTACTGTGCGCGAAGCCGCCGAGCAACGACTTGATCTTGGCGTGGCCACCGTTCCTGATCTGCTTGAGGCACGCAGCACGGAGGCGCGCGCTGTCTATAACCTCGAGTCGGCACGAGGCGCGCGCCAGATTGCTTCGGGCGATCTTGCAACCGTACTCACGGCCTCTCCAGCGAGTGACTACAAAGTTCAGAGCCTCGATAGCCTCCCAATTCCGAATGAGTTGAATGAAACTGCTGAACAAGCGATTAATAAAGCACTCTCGCAACGCCCCGATCTGCTTGCCCAGATGGAGCGGGTTCGCGCAGCCAGCGGAGCGATCACGAGCGCTCGTTCCGAGTGGTACCCGCGATTGACGTTTCAGGGTGACGAGGATTTTCTGAGGGCATATGGCGAACAAACTCCATTTCCTGGTGTGTATGCTGGCGCAAATACCTATCATGCGGAACTTTCGCTGAACTGGACGGTGTTCGATGGCGGGCGCCGGAGGAACGATGTCGAGGAGGCACATGCTTCGCAGAAGCAAGCGCAATCGGCGGTTGATCGAATGCGCGATGAGGTGAGTGATGAAGTGTGGAGGGCATATTCCAATGTCAACACCGCGTTTCGTCAACGCGACGCTGCGACCATGCTGTTGACCGCTTCGACGGATTCTTATGAAGCCGCGTTGCAGAGTTACCGCCTTGGCGTACGCAACCTGGTTGACCTGCTGGCTGCAGAACGCGATCTGGCTGATGCCCGTTCGGCTGACATAACGGCCCGGGTGAGTGTGCTTAATTCGCTGGCGGAGCTGGCGTACAGCACGGGAGATCTTCTTAAAACCACAGCCAGGAGACCTTCTCCATGAACAACCACTTTCATTGCTCTCCTGTGTCGTCTCTCGGAATCAAAGATTCTCGAGTGCTACGTCGTCCTCGATTCTGGGCGACGTTCCTGCCGCTTGCCGGGTTGTGTGGTTGCCGACGGGCCCCATCGCTCGGCATCTATGGCTCCTATTTTCCTGGGTGGCTGATCTGCCTTGTCCTTGGTATCGCACTCACTGTAGCGATCCATCTCGTGCTGAGGCGACTGGGCTATGAAGCTCGCCTGAATCCGCTTGGCCTTGTGTACATCGCGCTTTCGATTACGCTCACGTGTCTGTTGTGGCTGGTTCTCTTTTATTAGGAGGTGTTTCTATGGCCGACTCCATCGATCCTCGACCAGACGCAGACCCGGTTGGGAGAATCATCTCGATCACTATCATTGCGAGCGCTGTTGTTTGCCTCATTCTGGTGATCGTGCTGACAGCGATGCACCCACGAACGGATGACGCCACGGTGTTCGCAAATTTCATTGGGATTGCTCCGGTTGTAGAGGGGCCAGTAGTGCACCTGGCTGTGCAGGACAATCAGTATGTACACAAGGGCGATCTGCTTTATGAGATCGACGATCTGCCTTATCGCTACGCTCTGAAGCAGGCACTGTCGGAGCAGGCCGCGCTTGAGGGGAATATTCGCGATCAGACGCGCCAGATCGCTGGTCAAAGGAGCGCCGTCGTTGCGCAGAGAGCGGCGCAGAATGCTTCAGAGGCTGCGATGCATCGGGCTACGGCATTGATTGATGAGGCGACAGCCGACGTGGGACATGCGGAGGCCGCCGTAAAACAGGCTCAGGCTGAGTACGACTATGCCGAGAGCAATCTGAAACGCGTCGAGCCATTGCTGACGCGAAAGTTTGTGACTGCGGACCAGGTGGATCAACTGCGCTCGAATACGAAGGCCAGAGCTGAACAGCTTCGGCAGGCGCAGGCGCAGTTAGTGCTCAAGCAGGCGTCGCTGAAAGCTGCTCTTGAAGGACAGACTCAGTCTGTCGCCGAGGTTGGTCAGAATGAAGCGCAGGTGGAGCAGCGCGGTCGCGAGGTGAGAATACTTGATCCTCTTACGACACAACGCGAAGGGCGACAGGCAGCGGTAGAGCATGCTTACTACAACCTGAACCATTGCCGGGTGTATGCACCCTTCGATGCGCGCGTGACGAATCTGACGATTGCGGAGGGCGCGTATGCGCATGTTGGGGAACAACTGTTCACGCTGATCGATGCGCGAATCTGGTGGACGGTCGCGAACTTTCGCGAGGACCAGATTGGCCATATACATCCTGGCGATCACGCAAGGGTGTTCATTATGCAGGTGCCGAATGCGGAGTTTGACGGAGTCGTCGACAGTGTTGGCTACGGAGTTATACCTGACCCTGACGTTATTGGTGTCATAAAGCCCGGATTGCCGGCAACCGATCGCACACTCAACTGGGTGCACCTGGCGTCACGGTATCCGGTTCGGGTCCGCATTCTGAATGCGCCTGCGGAAGTGCTGCGAGTGGGCGCTACGAGCCTTGTCGCGATACAGGGAGGCAATCATCGCTAGCACCGCTACCATCGCGGCACAGGGGCGGCGGTCGTATTGGATAGCGCTGTGGCAGATCGTGCGGAATGAACTCGAGCCGTATCCGGGCCGTCTCGACAAAACGGTTCAATACACAGTTGCGACCGTGATTGCAGCCATCGTAGTACTGACCTTTCGATTGCCGAGCGCTGTGCTTGGGGTCTACTATCCGCTCCTGCTGATGGAGGACACGCCTGCTTCGAGCTTTCGCGTAGCTAAAAAATGCGGCCTGTTTCTTTTTTTTGCCGCAATCTGGGTTTTGTGCGGTGCGGTCTTTTTTCTTGGATCTCCTATGATGCACTTTCTTTGGGTGGTCTGTACGCTATTTCTCGCTTGCTGGTTGATTGAAGCGGGGGAGGATCATGCGGCGGCGACCAGTTTCGGGATTTACGTGGCCACAGGCATCAGTGTTCTTGATGCGCCGATCTCTCCAGATGTTCGCTTTGAGAACATCCTTTACATTTTGCTGAGCCTGGTCATGGGGATTGCGATCTTCCTGGCCGTTCAATATGTCATGGCTGGCGACGAGAAACAAAATGGCCTGGAGCGAGGTATCGGTACAAGGCTTCTAATTTTGCGTAACTGTCTGGAGTTGATTTCGGAAGGGCGTACACCGGGGCGATTGCTTCGGCGGCAGTTGCGGAAGTATTTCATGATCGGGACAGGGCGAATACGAAAGACATTGCTTGGGCTGGACTACACGCGACGAGTTCGCGATGAACAGTCGTCAGCCGTTGGTCTGATCGGCAATATGATTGAGTTTACTTACAGTCTGGTAGAGACGCCCGGTCAACCTGTGCCCAATCAGCAGGCGCGACTGCGTGGGGTAGTGAATGCGATTGATCAGGTGCGAGCGGATTATGCTGCGAGGCGAGCGCCGGAACCTATTCCGTTGCCTGCTCCGCAGCCGGGTGAACTGCGTCGCTCGCCGGTGTACCGGCTCGAATACTCGATTGCTATTCTTACCCAGGTTTACTCCAGCTATTTGATTGCTGACCGGGTTCCTGAAGAGCACCCGAAACCGAAGGGCCTGATTCGACCTGGATCAGTTACGAATCCTGCAACTCTGCGATTCGCCATGCGGGCGTCTTTGGCCGCTATTTTTTGCTACGTGTTTTATTGGGCTGTTGATTGGCCAGGTTTGTCCGTCGCTCTAACCACGTGCATCGTGACGGGGCTCTCGAGTGCAGGGGCGTCACGTCAGAAGCAGATGCTTCGCTTTTTTGGAGGGGCTATTGGTGGGGTGTTTGCCTTCGTTGCGCAGATATTCATTTTGCCGCGTGTTCAATCGGTTGGCGGATTCAGCTTGACGCTGGCCGGAGCGATCTTCTGCTCGGCGTGGGTCTTCTTAGCTTCGCCGCGTATCGCGTATGCCGGCCGTCAGATGGCGCTTGCTTATGAGGCTGTCCATCTAACCGATCCGTACTATAACGTCGGGCTCACTCAGGTGCGGGATCGCGTCTTTGGAGTTTTTCTCGGGCTGGTTGCAATGTGGCTGATCTTTGACCGGCTGTGGTCGCGTCCTGCGGCACCCACGATGACGCAATTGTTTGATGAAACGCTTGATTGCATCGCGGAGCTTCCTGAGCGGGGGAGTGTTGAAGCGGTTCCTGCGCTCACGCGATTGCGAGAGACGATTGATGGTAACTTCGACAAGATCCGAGATCTGGCTGATGCTGTGTTGCTCGAATTCAGACGGGATAGGGCACACGACCTGATATCACGCTATCGCGTTCGTTCCTGGATGCCGCTGATACGGAGCATCTTCATGCTGCGGTTGGCTATCATGCGGCGCTGCTGGGTTGACGAAGCGGGTGCAGATGATCCGCGAGTTGCAGAAGCGATCGCCACTTCGACGAGTGTGCTCCAGGAGATTCGCGGGATGGCTACCGTTGATATTTCGAAGAGGCCTGATCCACCTTTGGCAGCGCGCGTGGTGCCGATTCCTAAAACAACAGCGAACGAACCGGCGGTTGTGAGGATTGCTGCTTCTCTCGCAACGGTGAGCGCCTACCTTCGCGAAGACGTATTGCTTGATTTACGCGGAACTTGAAGGTGTTCGAACCTGGCTCTCCGTGGTGTTACGAAGGGGCGTAGTGCGTGAGGGCGCTTTGGTCGAAACGTTTTCAACTGCTTACTTTGCTGGTTTCATATGCAGAAGATCGAGACACGTGATGCTGAAGACGAGGACCTGGCCTGAGGTGCGGAGCTGTACTCCGAATTGCTTCTCGTACCGAACGTCGAAGGCCAGGCGATGCTTGATGTCGGTGTACTTCCACTCGGCGCCTGCGCCGAAGCCGCGGTCGAGTTGGCCGGCAATCAGAGGGTTGATTCCACTGCCGGAGTCAGCCGTTCCTGGACGCAACACCGAGCGGACGCTCGACCTGTTTTCAAAAAAGTGACTTTGCCCTCATGAAACCGTAACGGCTTCTGCGAGACAGCGCGGCCCAACTTCTTGGCAGTCCAGTGAGGATCGTTGTGCTTCCTCCATCGGCGCCTGGACATTGCCATGAGAATGCCCCGGCAATGACGAAGCCTTTCGTAGACAGCCAGTTTGCCAGCCAGATGACACAACGAATCTGAGTCTTGGCCGAAGTCACGAAGCCTTCACCTTCTTCGTCCCGAAAAAGGCTGGGCCAGACCAGCGTGTCCCAGTGATCTCACATGCGATCGGAGAGAGACTTTTGTAGGTCTTGCCTAGATAGCGATAGCCGGCATCGTTGAGGGTCACCTCGTGGGTCGTTCCCCTCCATTCCCGCACGAGCTTCGTCCCTGATTTGAAGCGCTGACGAGCTTCATCTCGAGAACGACTCTGCGGCCTAAGCGAGGTTGCAATGACCTGCGACCTCGCACTGGTTTTCGGGGAGAGACCACCGTAGGCTCTTTCCTGGATCCTGTACGCAAGAATGGGAAGCATGAGTTCGGGACGAATCCGTCCCGGCTCTCTACCAAAGTTGTCCTTCCATAGCTCTACCAACCGCGTTTTAGGAAGCTTCGGCAGGCTACGAATCAAGAGAGCTGTAGCATCCTGTGATGATGCTTCGTCCATGGGCCCGCCCCTCTCTGGGCTGTCCCATTTCCGCTCCGATCAGGCGAACAGTCAAGTCGAAAGTTCTCTGATCGACCTCAGATTATTTCTTTATTGGGCTCGTGAGGCGGCCTGAAGGGACCTCTGTCGACTTCCCGGCTGTCTCAACAACTCGCGCCACAAAGTAGGCGGATTAAGCTCCCATTCGCCCCAGGCGCGCCCAGATATCGCCGCTATTGTTGTTGCGTAGGTAATTGAGAGCTTGTGTTGTCGAGTCGACCTGGTCGTCATATTTTGTCCCGGGAAATGTGGTTAGTTCGCGAACATAGTCGGCTAGCCACGGCGCCTGTTTTGGAAGCCATACGCAGCCGTTCTCAAAGACTGCAGACTGAGCAAACAACCGCATCGCCTTATCGTTGCCAGGCGGTGGACAGTAGGCCTTTAGAGCAAAAACGCCATCAGCACGTAGATCTTGTAAAAGCTGGATACCGGAGCCCTTATCTTCGATCACAACTGCATTGGGAGAATGCTTCAGGTACTGCTCTTTCACTGCGCGTCTCAAATCGGGATATTCCAACCGACAACGGAAGACGTCCAAGAGATAGTGCTGCTCGTTCAACTTTCCCCAAGTCGTGCAGACACTGTAGTCGTTAAACTCTCCGCTCTTACTCGCTGTATCCCAACTCTGGATCTTTGAAGAGAATCTGCTCGGACGTTCTTCTGGAGAGTAATACCGAAGCCACGCGGTTTTGATGATGGCGCCACCCATAGGAACGGGGTTCTGTTGATACTAGCTTTGGAAGAGATAATCGCCCAACTCATGTTTTATCTTCTCGATCGTTTTACGGTTCTCTCTTCCGGCATCGAGTACCTCCCCGGCCTTCCTTTCAAAGTGAAACTCGCCGAACAACGTTTGACCAACGTGAACCTCGTCCTCTTCGGCGATGGCAGGGAAGCAGAGCACGTCCCATTCGCCCACCTCAAGCAAGTGTCCCACCAAATCGTCCTGATGCAGTCTCTGCATGACAACGATGATCACCCCGTCCTGTTTGTTATTGAGACGACTCACCAACGTATTGTCGTACCAGTCGTTGACGTACTTACGGAGTGTCTCGGAAAAGGTGTCTCGTGGCTTGATCGGGTCATCGATGATGATGAAGTCCGCTCCTCTCCCGGTCAGCACGCCGCCGACAGAGGTGGCCATCCGAAAGCCGCCCTGCGTCGTGTGAAAGTCATCTACGGCTAGCTTTTGGGGAGGGAGCCTGGTGGGAAAGGCGCGTCGATAGTCCGCACTCGACATGATTGTGCGGGTGTCTCGAGCATGTTTATCTGCGAGGCTTTGTCCGTAGCTGGCACATATGAGTTGCAGGTGCGGCCGCTTTCCAAGCAGCCACGCCGGGAAGGCGACATTGGTCATAATCGATTTGAGCGAGCGAGGCGGAAGACAAATAATCAACCGTTTGCACTTACCGGAAGCACACTGTTCAAGCTTGGCGGCGAGGATGGAAAGGTGCGGACTGTCTGAGAAATGAGTCTGTGGGAAGAGCTCGCGAAAAGTGTATTCCGTGAAAGCCATCAAGCTATGCTGCATTACAAAATCAAAATCACTGACTGCCAGGTTGGTGCTCACTTGGTTTCCTCTTCTTCGTTCGCTGGGAAGGTGGGCGACGACTCATCTACCACTGCTTTGCTCATTAGTTTCATTCGGTTGATAAATCCGTTCATGACTTCTTTGTTCCTTTGAGTGAGCTCTCTCGAAATCTCTTCTGTAGGCTCTGCCAGGCTGTAAATTCTGTCTGTTTGTAGGTAGCTTTGTATCGCCCACCGTTCTCCGGAGACTGCTTTGTTTGTCAGCTGAACCATGACCGCATGAGCTTTGTTCATGGTTCGTTTGCGCCCGCCTTCGGTGACAGTCACTTGCTCCTGACCTATCTCCCTGAAAAGGGTAGCTAAGTTCCTTGATCCCTTCGGACGCCCATTAGGGTTTCCGGATCTTCCCTTTGCGAACTGAATGCTCTTCGGCGGTTTTCCGTACCCCACCTCATACTCTTCATCGGCCACGAGACACCTCCTCGAATACTTGCTCATCAAAGGCGATTCCAGTGTCAGATTTGTACGCGTGCTCTCCGGTGAGCTGCTGCCACCGTCGAATGCTCAGATCAACATACCTGCCCTCGATCTCCATCCCGTAGCAAACTCGGCCTACACGCTCGGCGGCGAGCAGGGTGCTACCTGCCCCCAGGAAAGAATCGAGAACGATCTCTCCTCTGGCTGAGCAGTCGAGCAATGCATCCGCGACCAGCGCTATGGGCTTTACGGTGGGGTGCATCGCGAGCACGTTGCCTTCTTCACCGGTCCGCGAGAGAGTATTGTCGCCGGGGTAGTTCCAGGAGTTCGTCCGGTTACGGCCAAACTTTCCCAGCTGGATGTTGTTTCGGTATGGCTCCTTGCCCGATTTGAAGACGAAGATCAGTTCGTGCTGCGATCGGTAGAAACTGCCCATACCTCCGTTGTTCTTGTTCCAAACACACAGGTTCAATAAACAGTCATAGACTTGTCTCCCGGCTGACAACAGCTCTGTCATGTGGCGCCAATCCATCGCTACGAAGTGGACGGACCCATCGACACTAGCCTTGCAATCCTGTATGGCCGGACCCAGCGTCTGAAGGAGGCCGTCGGGATGGATACAGAGGCCGTTGAAATCTATCGCAATCTCGTTATATCGGACGCCGAGACTTACCGACCTGATTTGGCAAACACTCTTAATAACGAAGGCGACTTATGCAGCGATTTTCAGCGGCTAAAAGATGCCGAGAAAGCTTACAAGGAAGCACTTCAGATCCGCCGTGACTTAGCGAAAATCAACTCTCAGGCTTACCGACCTGATGTAGCAAAGACTCTCTCTGATATTGGAACTTTGTATTCCCAAATGGGACACTTTGAGGAAGCGTATGAAGCATCTAATGAAGCCCTTCAAATCTTTCAAGACCTTGCTAAATCGAGCCCTGAGGCATACCAACCCGGTTTGGCTTTCACTCTAAACGCCCTGGGTACGTTAGATTTGCAAACTCAGCGACTAAAAGAGGCGGATGAAACACTAACCGAAGCGCTCCGGATCCGCGCCAATCTCGCACAATCTAATCCGCAAGCTTACCAACCGGACCTCGGCGCCACTCTTAATAACCTGGGTATCCTGTACCGACGAACTTCGCGGCGGGAGGAAGCGGTCCGTGTATATACGGAGGCCCTCCAGATCCGGCGCGATCTTGCGAAAGCAAATCCTGTGGCTTATCGACCGAACTTGGCAATGACTCTCAATAACCTGGGCAATCTATATTTAGAAATGGGTAAGCTGGAAAAAGCTGATGAATGCTTTACTGAGGCGCTCGGCATTCGACGCGAGTTGGTGAAAGATAATCCAGAGGTCTACATGCCCGTATTGGCGCAGACTTTGAGTAGCTTGGGCATGGTTTACAAAATGGAGGGCCGCAATCCTGAGTCGATCCCCCTTTGTACTCAAGCTGCGACGATATACCAAAGCCTCGCTGCCGACAACGCCGACAAATATCGGCAAGCGCTTAGCCAAGTTTGTATGAGATAGGCAATATGAACCACACACCGCCAAGCAACACGAGCTGTGGGCAGCTCGTGATTGTTCATGAAGAACGCAAGAATGCAAAGAAGTGTTCCGCAAATCCCACAAGCTATCACTGTCGCTCCGAGTCGTGGACGCCAAATACCGACGACAGTACCGGGCAGATCTAGGAGACATGAGCAAGCCACGAAACCCGCCAAGCCGAGCGTGTAGTGTCCAGTAAACGTGAGTCCCATGGCAACAACCGCATCGACCAATACGACTACCAAAATATGAGGAGTAGAGCTACAGTAGCAATGATTCGCAAAGGTCAAGCCCTCAAGAAGCTAAGCTTAAGCGGATGGTTTGACTTCGATTATGGCAGAGTTCATCTCCAATCTCGCACCTCTGCTTAGATCTCCCCCAAAGTCAGGTTTTGACCAAGTTCGCGATAGTGCGTCTTCGGTCCGGGTGAACTTGCCGCAAACCCCGTTTCCAAGGAACTACGGGACGCCACTTGTCCGAGATGCTGACTTTTCGCCTATGTGTCAAATTGCGAGTTGCCGACAAATCCAGAATTTCTCAATTGACGAGGTGCGCGTTTCTCGGTAGTCATGCACTGTTCGTCGCTACGTTGCTGTACTGATACGATCCGATAACGAGTCCTGTCGTCTCCAACTACGCGACCACGTGAGAAGAAGGAGCTGCGCCGCAATGGCCCCGCAGAGGTCAATGCAGACATCGATTGGGGAGCTCGTCCGGCTCGGCAAAAAGCTCTGGTGGTACTCATCTAAGATGGCTATCAAAAGGGTGCATGATACTGCCAGGAAGGCGGCACGCAGCCAAATGGGACGATAGCTGCCGCGCCTGCGGTGTAACGTCCGAAGCCAGCCATAGAGAAAGGCTACGCTGACACCTCCATAGCCGACGAAGTGGCCGGTCTTACGGATGAGGTGGTGAACTTCTGCCCAGTGCGCCGTACTGATCGGGCCAAACAGGCGCGCCCATAACGGATAGAGCCACCGACTGGTGTTTTCCGCCGACATGGTCGCCGTTGACTCAGCGACGATCACCGCAACGCTCAGCGCAGCAGGGAGCCAATCCATGGCACAGGAAAGTCTGGAAGAGCGCGAAAGTCCCATGTTTGCATTGTAGCGGTCGCAGAGAACCTCCTAGTGAGCAATGTGGTCGTCGATTGGCTTTCTTGCCTTTGGAGCAGCTCGCTCATAGTTCTCATCCAAGAGCGCAGCCACGGTCGCCGCCGGCAAGTGGCCGTATAACTGGCTATCCGGAAAGGTGAAACCGAACTGCCAGAAAAGTCCGGTTGCGGCAAGCTCAAAAATCGTAGTTTCCGAAAACCCCTGCCAGCTCAACCGGTCGATGCGTTACACAGACGACGCGATTTGAGGTTGATAGGTATGTCGAGCGGGACGCATCTTCAGCGCTGGATTCTCGGATTGTTTGCCGCAATATTCGCGCTCTACTGCGATAAGGCTTCACTCGGAAACTCCAAAGGTCATTATCAGGAAGTACTTTGGAACCTAGTGCTCGTCGGGGAATTCCTTATAGAGCTTCGGCCCACTCTTCGCAGAGCGAGAGCTGCATTCCTTGCTTTGGCGCTTTTCGGCTTCTACTGCCTCTTCATGTACCTCAAGCGAGACGCGTTCCCACTCGACTCGTCCCTGATCTTGATCTTTTGTGCGCTGGTCGAATGTGTCATCCTGATGTTCGTGTATCTGAGACTGTGTCAGTCAATCGATCCCCAAGGACCCTTTGGGCTAACGAGTGCGAAAAAAGAAGCCAGGAAGAATAGGGCGGTACGGCTCGGCTAGCTCCTCCAAAATCGGGTTTTCGGCAACTTCAGAATACTGGACGTAGTTGCTCATAACCCCGTTATTTCGGGAGCTTCATGAAGAATCGACAGCAGAATATGGAAGATGGCCGACTAACCCGGCCGGGGCTGAGGCAGACCGGGTACGCGAAGCGGGATCAGCAAAGAGCGTGGGGGCGAGGAATAGCGTTTCGAGTTACGCGTGAAGGCAGTTGTCAGTTGAAGGTCATTAGTTGCTCGCGCGGGATTGCCGCGTGAGTAACTTTCTACTGAGGAGTGAAGACGAGCATCTCGACGCGGCGCTGGGCGGGCGTGACGACGAGGTTTAGCTGAGTGCGGAGGCGTTCGGTGAAGTTGTTTTGCTGGCCTTCGTCAGCTCTGACCTGAAAATCGAACTTACCGTCAAGATGGGTTTCGTTGATTAGCGGTTGATCAAGGCCCTGTTCAAGCATGTGGCAGAAGTCGTCGACCGTGCCGTTGATGAGGTCGATGCTACGCACAGCGTTGATTCCGGCCGGCCAGAGCATGCCGCGGTTCTCATCGATGTTGCCCGCCGATCCCCACGCAACACCCCCTACGCTCTCGGGGGCGTTTGGATCGGGATGTGCCGGGGGCTTGCCGTTGGGCGCGGTTATCAGATAGACGTCCACCAGGCGGCCTTCGCGGGTCGCGGAGAGATGGAAGTAGTCCTGAATGCCCTAACATCTCCAGCCGATAGATCAATCAGACAAGGAAATTTGATGCAAGACGAACAAATTCTGTTGGAACGTGCCAGACTGCAAGCCGCGAAGGCGCTTGTTTCATTCATTGACGAGGACCGAGACGTCCTAACTCCGAACGGTTGTCCCTACAAAGACAAAAGGAATGGGCGACGAGTTGGACTGAAAGAGAAAGTAGCGAAAAGGTTCCTTGCTACCTTTTACACCCTTATCACGTCTGCCGCCCGCTCCACGCGGAAAGACGACGGCGATTCTGAGATCCTGCGCGTACAGGTGGACCTCTTAGGAAAAGCGCTTGCCAAGGTCGTTGTTGAACTCGAAATTATCAAAGGCGACATGCCCCTGTCGGGTCCACAAGCTCTCCTTTTCGCTGATGATGCGCTCCAACTCATTAGGGAATTGAAGGTACGTGAGAGCGCGCCGTTCTGAGTGCGGCGCATCGTTTGACTGTCTGACAAGACATACAACATCGAGGAACGGCGAAATAGAAAGCGAAGTTTTTTCCGACCCTCTTGTGAATAGATTCTTGGAAGTAGGTGATCCTGAGGGCAGGCTTTACATTGCCTCAAGACTCGAGGCCGTCATTTTGGAGCGATAAGCCGGAAGCTCGTGGTACGGTAGTAACGGTTCACCAATTGGGAAAAAGCATTCTTGGTGCTGGCTCTGTGGCAGAATCTTCCTGTGCATGCAAGGAAATGCACGTGGAGATCCGATTCCGGCTGCAGAGGCAGCGCTTATATATCGTGAGGTTTCGTCTTCCGATGTTCCCATCTCTCCGTAGTCTCTCCTGTGTGGACGTCTTTCTTCTGGCTCGGTTCCCGTATCCACAATACTTGCGTCGCATTCTGTTGGCGGCTCCGGCTCTGCTTGAGACTGTGGGTTCTCTGGAGAGTTTGATGTCTCCTTGATTCTGAAGCAGCGTTTCGCCACATGTAACTAGACCAGTGCGGTCCCCCTATTCACGTCCTTTGTATAAATTGCTTTTTCTGGGAGTCTCCGTGATCAATTTCGCCGCGTTCGTACGTTTTTACTTTGTGTTTGGACATCTTCGTAAGGTGGGTGTGGAGGCCGCACGTTGCATCGCTCTGGCGGTCCTAGTGGGGGTGGTGTGCTCAGTCTCATATGCACAGACCGCCCATTTCAGTGGGTCCCAGATCACTATGCCATTCACCGGTCTAACCAATCCACGGCAAGCCGCAGTGGATGCGAGCGGCACTCTATATATTGCAGATTCAGGTAACAATCGGGTGTTGAAGGAGACACTGCTGGGTGGTAGCTACACGCAAACCACGATAGGCACTGGTCTGAATTCGCCCTTGGGAGTTGCGGTAGATTCCAACGGGAACGTCTATATTGCCGATTCGAACAACGGTAGGTTATTGAAAGAAACGTTGTCTGGTAACAGCTATTCGCAGAGTACGATCAGCAGCAATGTGGGTATAACCTGGAGCGTCGCCGTGGATGTGAGCGGGAATGTCTTTGTCGCCGATCCGCAGGGCAGTCGGGTACTGATGGAGTCGCCTTCAGGAAGCAGCTACGTCGAAAGCACGATAGGCAGCAATCTCTCTCTTCCCGATGCCGTGGCGGTGGACGGAAGTGGCAATGTCTATATTGCCGATCGAGGTAACAACCAGGTCTTCAAAGAGACGCTCTCGAATGGCAGCTACACCCAAAGCACGATCGCCAGCGGTCTGAACTATCCCAGCAGTGTCGCGGTGGACGGAAACGGCAACGTCTATATTGCTGTCTACGGGACTCCTGGAGATGGGGAGGCCAGTCAAGTATTGATGGAGACGCCTTCAGGTGCCAGCTACACCCAAAGCTTGGTCGGGAGCAGTGCTTATATTTTTGTGGTTCCGATTTATGTTGCGGTGGACGGGAGCGGTAATGTCTTTATCTCGACTTACAACAGCTTACTAAAAGTGACGCCGTCAGCCGGAGACTTCGGCATGATCAACGTTGGCAGTTCAAACTCAGCGGTCTCATTGATCTTTACCTTCGATACCACTGGCACTATTGGCAAGCCAGCAGTGGTGACCCAGGGCGCGGCGGGCCTGGACTTCACAGATACAGCCACAGGAACCTGCACTACATTTGGGACAAGCTTCACGTACACCGACGGCGAAAGCTGCCTAGTGAATGTTACTTTTACGCCGAAGTCGATCGGGACCCGGTACGGCGCGGCGGTGCTACAGTCCAGTTCGGGGGATGTGATTGCCACTGGTTACGTTCATGGCACAGGCTCGGGTCCGCAGGCGAACTTCTTGCCAGGTACGCAGAACACTTTGCCCTTTAGCAACGTGGTTAGCCCCTACGCCATCGCAGAGGACGCCGCTGGCAGTCTTTACATTGCGGAGGCCGTCAGTGCCTATAGTCCCCAGAACGCGGTCGTGAAGGAGACCTGGACAGGGAGCGGCTATACGCAAAGTACGGTAGCCACCGGTCTGGCTTACCCGGTTGGCGTGGCGGTGGATGGGGCCGGCAATGTATATATTGCAGATCAAGATGCCACGGAGGTGTTGAAGGAAACGCCGTTAGGTCGAGGGGGCTATACGCAAAGCGCTGCTTTCACCGGCCTGGGCAATGTGGAGTCGGTGGCTGTTGACGAGAGAGGCAACGTCTATATCGGAAGTCTTGCTTACGGGGTGTTGAAAGAAACATTAACCGCCGGCGGCTATAGCCAAAGCACTATTGCTAGAGCCGTTTATGCTTTTGGGCTTGCGGTAGATGGTAATGGCAATATCTACGCTAGCCGGAACGGAGATTCGCCGTTATACAAGGAGACCCCGTCCGACGGCAGCTACACCCAGAGCACGATTTCGAGCACTTCCGGCCTTGGGGTCGCTGTTGACGGCAGCGGCAACGTCTATACAGGGGAACCCTTCGCTATTTATAAGTACACGTTGTCGGGAGGCGTTTACACCCAAAGCACGATTGCCACTGTGAATGGCGTCGCAGGTATTGCGGTCGATGGGAGCGGTAATGTCTTTGCCTCGAGCCCTCAAGCTAATAGTGTCGTAAAACTAGATTTCGCCGATCCATCGAGTCTGAGCTTTGCGACGACTGCGGGCTCGACGAGCGATGCCCAGACGGTGACGGTTGAGAACATCGGCAATACTCCGCTGAGCTTCCCGGTTCCAGCTTCAGGGAACAATCCGAGTATCTCGACGAACTTCACTCTGAACAGTACGGGGGCAACAGCATGCCCGCTTGTTGGGGCCAGTTCCTCGGCGGCAGGAACGCTGGCAGCGGGTGCCTCCTGTCAGCTGCTCGTCAGCTTTGCACCGGCAATCGGGGGCAACATCGATGGAGCGCTGGTCCTGACGGATACCAACCTTAACGCATTGGCACCCGGCTACACTACGCAGAGTATCGCGTTGAGCGGAACTGCACTTGACCCGCCAACGCTGGGCTTCGCCGCGATCGCATCGCAGACCTATGGCAATGCTCCATTCACCGTCAACGCAACCTCGGCTTCGAGTGGAGCAGTTACCTATACAGTAGCCAGCGGCCCCGCAACCATCTCCGGTTCGATAGTCACGCTGACAGGAGTAGGCACCGTGATACTGAACGCCAGCCAGGTTGCCAGCGGCAACTATGGTGCGGCGACGGCGACCACCAGTTTCACCGTGATGCCAATTGTGCCAACGCTGAGCTTCGCCGCGATCGCATCGCAAACCTATGGCAATGCACCATTCACTGTCAGTGCAACCTCGGCTTCGAGTGGAGCAGTCGCCTATGCGGTAGCCAGCGGCCCCGCAACCATCTCTGGTTTGACAGTCACGCTGACAGGAGCAGGCACCGTGGTACTCAATGCCAGCCAAGCCGCCAGCGGCGGCTATGCTCCAGCCACAGCGACCACGAGCTTTACAATAGCCGCACAGACCTTCACACTTGCGCCCGGTTCCAGTCCTGGTTCTGGCAGTGCCACAACCACTCCGGGGGGAGCAGCAAGCTACACCCTCATGCTAACCCCGGGTTCTGGAACCACCTTCCCAGATCCAGTAGCCTTCAGCGTAACCGGTCTGCCCACTGGAGCAACTGCGACCTTCTCGCCGGCCACACTTCCGGCAGGGAGTGGGGCGACCTCGGTTACATTGGCTGTTCAGACCAGCAATAGCCAAACGGCTCGTGATGAGAAGTCCCCCTCCACACGGCCCTTCGCGCCGGTGGCGTTTGGATTGTTATTGCTGCCGTTGGTAGGGATGCGCAAGCGGCTTCGGCAGATACCGCGCCAATCGGCGATGCTGGCCTTCGCGGCTCTGTCATTCGCGGCGATTAGCTTGAGCGGTTGCAGCAGCAATGGTTCATCTAGCCAGCTTGCCAAGAGCTACACAATTGTAGTAACTGCAAAGGATGCGACCACCGGTACAAAGACCTCGACCAACCTGACACTTACAGTGCAGTAAACACAGTTGTGGTGTGGATTCTTATGATCGAAATGGGCTGGATGCCGGCTTAGAGCACAGCGGACATCCAGTCCCCGATCCGCGCAACCTCATCAAACGTAATCTCCTCGTTGCACCGACGCTATTCCGTTGTGCCTGCAAAGTCTGGGTTTTCGGCAACTTCAGCTAGCCGTTTGACTTTCGCAGCCAAACGCCACCCGTGACACAACCGCATAAAAACACTACCGCCGACGAGATGACAACGCAAACAGGATATTTCGAGGTCCAATGAACATCCGCGTATATCGATTCGAGGAGGACCAAAAGAAGTCCGCCGCAAACAAGCACAAATGCGGGTGAGAGTATGAGCACTATCCCGATTACACGACGCCATCCTCGCATTACGTCGTTGGCTCCTTCAGAGGGGCTTCTTGCCTCCCAGATTATAGTTCCTGAAAGTCGGGTTTGCGGCAAGTTCATTATTAGCGGCTGGCGAAGTAGATCGAGGCGTCATGGCCGCTGAATGGGACGACGATGAGTGTCAATCACCGAATTTCAATTGCGATCGGCGTAGCAGTAATCCGACCTTTGGCCACTAATGCTTTGTCATCAGGCAAGTTCACGGACCAGCCGATCAACTCTTCAGGACTCAGGTATTCCGCATAGAGACAGTACTGGCCAGGAGCGATCGCCTTCGTTGGAAGATCGATTTTCCAGGTGCGAATCTCTTCAGGCTTGAGCTTGACGTATCTAATCTTCGGAGCCCCACCTGTATAGGCGCATCCTGGCAAATTCGGATTGGCAGCTCTGCCTTGAAGGGTTAGTACCTCAGTCGCAAAGCCATGACTGCACGTTTGTTGGAAAGCCCCAAAGAAGTCTGGCAGATAGACACCCTCTTGGCCAGCTCGGACGGTCAGGGTGACATGAATTGGGATGCCTTTTTTGTAGGCGGAGAGGGTCGCAACACTCTCTAATTTCACGAGAGCAGGGCTGACTTGCGGAGTACCGAACACCGTGCATTTGCTTCCGGATTGCGCGATTGTCAGTCGAGGAGATAACACGGTGATCGCTATCCAGGCAGCAGCCAGAGGAGGTGCAATCTTCTGCAATCGATGATGAGTTGTTCGCATCGGCTCTTACGAGGCCTCATGTCTATAGACACCTTACTCCGTCCTCTTGTTCCTCTACGAGGCTCCTGCGAACCGCTATCCTCCCCCGCAAAGCTCTCCCGCAGCAACCGGTCATCTTACTTGAGGGCTCAAAATCACGTGGCGAGAAGCCGGCATCTCGGGCACCCACGACAACTCAGGTTGTCGAGGGGATGCCTGCAAAGTCAGGTTTGCGGCAAGTTCAAAATCGTAGTTTCCGAAAACCTCGTTTTGCGGAAATCTCACAAGGCCGCGATTGCGGCATCTAGCAGATTTTGCAGCGGCTGAATCACATGGCGGGCGGGCTTTGGAAGAGATCTAGGAAGGTTCTTCCGAGCCGACTCGGTAAAATCATCTCGCGGCTAACGGGAAGCGTGGCCAGTGGCAGCGAGGCCTGCACGAATCTCGGCTCTCTGAAGGAAATACCATTCTGGTTGGGAAGCCTCGATTGTCTCGGCTTTCTGGTATTCCTGATGGGCCTGATCATTCAGACCGAGTCCAGCCAACGCATTTGCAAGCGCTAAATGTGCAAAAGAGCTAGTGGGCATCTCATGCGCTGCGGCTTTAGCTGGTTCGAGTGCTTGAGAAAACTGTTTCTCGCCGTTCAGCCTCATCGCTTCAGCGAGTTGGTTGATGGCTATCACTCTGCTCATATCGAAGGTCCCGGTGTAAACCATGTCTGCGCCGCCAATGACTGCGCGGGGCTTTGCTTTCTGGAACACCTCGTATGGGTTGAGATCAGGACGCTCCCATTCGATGCCTGACCAGCTGAGACCACTGATAATGAAGGTTCCGGACTGGACCCTAGACAATTGGGCTTCGCCCTTATCTCCATTCAGCTCGAAAAGATTGGCGATGATGCGCTTACAACCGATACCTGAATGGTCCGGCCTTGCGAAGCCGTCGTAGGCAAACGAGCAATCGGAGACTCGATTGTCTTTCAACCATGTCGCGACCTGCGGGAGGGCCTGCCCCCAATCGTTGTTTGAGTCCGTGAGGAGCTTGTGGCTGTTTGAAACCCCTCCAAAGATTTCGTTGCCATAAGCGAGCTCGTTTGGAAATGCAGCAAGCGATGAAGCGACGTGCGCCACCATCGAGATTGCGATAGCTGAACGCACGAAACGCCCGTTTGTTCGCCAAAGGTGGACGACCGCCACACCTATCAGGCAACAAGCTGGCGCGATCACAGGGAGGATGTGGCGATATCCAATATTCAGTGTGCTGACCATGCCCGCAAGTAGCCACACTAAGCTGGGAACCAGAAAGTAGAAGGGCCGTATGTCGAAGCTGTGTTTTCTGAACGCAAGTAGAGAAAGGAGAGCGAGGCCGATCATTCCAAGCGTGGTTTTGATCAGGATGACGCACGGGAAGTAGTGGGGAACGCCGTGGGGATACAAATGCCCGAACAGAAATGCGGATTGGCCAGGATCGGAAATGCTGAGGACATCAACGAAGCCGTAGAGATATGCCTCTGGGAGTAGATGGTGATGCGCAAGAAATGGGATCGTCTTGAGGATGACGCTGTGGTTTTCCTTAGCTCGCGTATCCGCCATGAAGTCGTTTAGTGACATAGCCATCTGAGCCCCATCTGGTCTGGCCGCATAGCGAAAGTGATAAGTTGCCCAAAGAACCCCGAAGCCTAAGAAAAGAATGAAAAGAACGGCCGCCGCTTCCTTCAATACCTTGCTTGTTCGCGACTGCTCACCGCGGTTCCAATCAAACGCGAGCTCCGCGAAGGCCAAGAGCAGAAGTGTCGGGACGATCAGAACTCCTGAATGTTTCACGGAGAGAGCGAAGCCACAGCAGAACCCGGCCAGCAGAAGCATCAGAAGAGTGCGCCGCCGGTGAAACAGGAAAAATGACGCCACCGCGAGAAGGCTCGTAGCTGAAAGCGCCATGTCCGTGGTGACGAGTGAGCCGTGTGCTACAAGGGTCGGCTCGAAAGCGATGAGAGAGAGGCTTACCAGAGCGCTGAGATCACCGAACATTCTTCGGGTGAAGAAGAAGGCTGTTAGTGCCAGAAGCAGTGCAAATGTCGCCATCCCGCGACGCGCGAGCGGAATCACTCGATCGATCTTCGCTCCCGCGCTCGGACCAGTGGCGCTGTAAAGCCACTCCGCCGAATCTGCATACCCTGACCCCTTAGCCGTGGAGACTACCGGACAAGGCCCACTCGGAGCCGGGATCTTCGCGATTTGAAGCACCAATCCGGCAACCATCTTCGCAAACGGAGGATGCTCTGGATTCACTCCAAAATCGGCGCATTGCCAATAGCGATATCCTGCATAGGTGTGAAAGCCTTCATCATTGGTAATGACTTCTCGGTTGGTGACCGCGAGCATTTGCCAAAGGAAGGCACCCGTAAGGACCGCCGCGAGCAGCCGGATAAGAGCCGGAAGAGTCGTTATTCTTGTCATTGCGGGGGGTTCCTGTTCGGATGGTAAATGGTACGCCATCCTCCAATGAGAGGCCATCTCGAACGAGGATTGCGGATAACGAAACAGCATTCAGAGATGAGCACTTCGACTGTGGCGCTGTACCTTCCCGTTCCTACTTGGTTAGGAGACCGATGCGCTAATCGAGCTTGGACAAAGGATTAGTACCAAAAAACGCGCTTCGCTGAAGCAATGAGAACCCGGCCTGAACACGCGGTCTGTGCTGCCTGCAAAGTCCGGTTTGCGGCGAGTTCAAGGTCGAAGTTTCTCATAATCCCGTTTTTCGCCAGCCCAAGTTAGACTGCCTGAATGACTCCCGATGATCCAATCGATTCTTCTGCCTTCGCCGCCTTCTCTGCTCCGCTGATCGGTTTGCCGGTAAGTCGCATATGGCAGGCGTATGGCTCAGCCATCTTCCTTGAATTCGGAGCTGTACAGCCAAGGCTTAGGCGTGACGGATCGCCGGGAAACCCACGCGGTGAGTGGACGTTGATGATCGAGTGGAGTTGGCGCGTTGAAGGTAAGCGAAAGGTTTGGTGTGGCACTTTCAGTGACGGAGAGCGATGGCCAAGAGCATTCTCGCGACTTGAGGGGGCAAGTGTCGCCTCAGTGAAGCTTTATGGAAGGCTCCCAGAGATTGATCTGGGTTTGTCCAATGGCCTCCACGTCCTCTCGATGATGACAGCAGAAGGAGACCCGGCTTGGAAGCTCAGCAAACAAGCAGAGGGTAGCTCAACTTGCATTCACGTTGTTTCTGGAAGGCTCCGAATTGAGGATTGATTGCCTCCCGCAACGTCGGGTTTGCGGCAACTTCAGACCGGCTGGCCGTCCTGAGGGGGGTTGAAGTTTACGAAATCAGCGTTTTGCAGGTGGATGGATCGCTATGCTGGAGGGAATCGGTATTCTGTCGACGCATTGCCTGCGACCATAAAGAAGAATGTCTGGAAGAGCGAACATGATGCAGGTTTTGATCCGATCCGCCAGATTGCAACTAAGCCAGTTCAAAATGGCTGATGCCGGAGAGGTATTCGAATGCATCACCCCTGCGACCGCTCGCTTCATGCGCTGGGATCCCCCGAAATCGCTCAACGAGTACAAAGCACACCGGGAAGCCAGATTACAGGCGAACGATCAATCGGTTTTGTCCTTTGTTATAAGACGCAGTGACACGATGGAATGTCTAGGCATTGCCGGACTGGATGAGGCGGATCAACCAACCCCAGAGCTTGGCATCTGGCTAAAAGAAGCAGCTCATGGTCACGGCTACGGAACAGAAGCCATCAGAGCTGTTGCTGAATGGGCGACGAAAACTCTCGCGAAGGAGAGCTTCCTTTACCCCGTAGCAGTACAAAATGTCGCCAGCAGGCGTATCGCCGAAAAACTTAACGGTGAAATTGTAGGAACACGCAGAAATCAAAAGTATGAATCTGTCGTATATGAAATCTGCCCTCTTACCCGACCCTGGTCGGGCGGTTAAGAAGACTGTTGCGTCTGGCCGCTTGCTTGGCGCTTTCTCAGAGCTTTCGTGACAACCAACATGGCCAGGAGCTAGCAGACTTTCGACAGCCCAAATCGAGACGTAAGGAACAAGATGCCAAGCTGGCCAAGAACCGACCTTACCGTGATCTAGACCTTCTTTGGCGAGATATTCAGTAACAGTTCCGCTCATCCCAGGAGGAGTTCTCAGTCAAGCGGTTGTCGGCGATCAGAAAAGCTGTGCGTTGCGACTTGGTGGGGTGACTCAATCGAATGGCCGGCACGGTTTCCCGTCCGAGTCTGCGTGCGGGCAGGAGTCGGCCATGGCCCGCTATCACCATCTGCTGATCATCGATCAGGAGCGGGACGTTGAATCCAAACGACTCGATGCTCTGAGCGATCTGGCGAACTTGTTTATCGCTATGAACCCTGGGGTTTCGTGGGTCAGGTTTAGGGGATGTAGTACGGAGATAAGTAACCTCCAATTGCGCTATCGACGATTGCATTTTTTCCACCTCTGCTCCTGAAGAAAAGTAGCATAGGCGTAAAAATTGGACCCCGCTTTTCGGCGCCCAATTCTTGAAAATCAGCTAACTCAAATTGGCGCCCGACCGATCTTCCGATTCGATGTTCATGAGATTTCCTTGTTTGGCGCGGCTTTGAGCAGATTGAGGCAGCCCAGCGATTTATGAGCGGCCCGGGCGCCGGGTTCAGTCGAACACTCATTGTCCGGCTTGGAGGCGGAGATGGTTGATCTGATGAATCGTGGAGATCCGGGTTCCAAGCAAGATCAGACCGACCCTGCCTCAGCTGGGCCAGATACTAATGATGAAGGCGATGGCCATGCTGACCACACACCCCGGGCCGAGTGCGGCGGATAGCTCAATGAGTAGCCTCGTCGAAGCTTAACAAAAGGTCAAGGCGCCACATCATCGTGACGCCTTGCCAATGAAGTCGAATTGTTCTTTTCTATTTCTATTTCTTGATGGTTAGATCAAGTGTGGATTGTTTCGGAGTGGTTCCAGCCACACTAGTCGCTGTAATGATGACTGGGACGGCTTTATTGATAACCTCCGCGGATTTGCCAGCTTTCAAGGTCAGGGATACCGAGGCAGGATTGATGCCATCGAGGGTGACAGTCGATTTGGTGAACTTGCAGGTGACATCTTTGGGCAAATTCGAACAGGCTAGTTGAACAGGATTCGTGAAGCCACCTTGTGGGATGAGATCGAGAGTAACGCTTTCGGAGCTGCCCTGCTTGAGTTTGATTGATGAAGGTAAGACTTGGAGGATATAGTCCGCGACCGCCACCAAAATTGGGGATGACACAGAAGGTGTGAGAACGGCATCGCCTGAATAGCTTGCTGTCAAGCTGTTGTTGCCAGCAGGGAGCTTGCGGGTAACAAGGACCACAGTTCCACTCTTGGGAACCTTAGCCGATCCAATGGCGGTTGTGCCGTTGTAGAAGGTGACCGTTCCAGTAGCGGCGTGCAACGAAACATTTGAGCCGATCGCGGCGGTCAGGGTGACGGGTTGCCCACCGAATGAGGTTATAACGTCAGTGCTGAAGTTCACACTGGAAGGATCTATGGCTGTGAATGGTACGTAGTAGGTCGACGATGTGCCTTTGACGTTACTGTCGCCGGTGTAGTCCAACCTCAGGGTTCGCGTGCCTGGAGTAGTCACTGTGACGTTGGTTGTCCAGTAACCGTCATACCGCGTGCTGTCAACTTTGCTTTTGCCTAAAACAACGGGCTTTCCGCTGGTGATATCAGAGACAGTAATTACTCCTCCATAGGGTGCGAAGCCGCCGTTGGTAAATCCGATCTGTGCGACTAGCTGGATGGGAACATTTGCGACGGTGTCTCCGACAGGAAAGAAATCCAAGATGGCTCCCTGTGCCTGGCTAACCGTATAGGTATAACTTCCCTGACTGGCTCCGAAGCTTGGATCGCCGGGGTAGGATGCCACAAGTTGGTGAGAGCCCGCGCCTAGCATCTGCGATGGCAGAACATAAGGGATAGTACTCGACTGGCTGGTTGGAAGGCCAGCTTTCGTGATGGTCTTCTCGCCATAGTTCAACGTCATCGTACTGGGGGCGAAGACTCCCGTTGCGTAGTTGTAGACTCCGCCGGTAGTGATGGGTGTCCCGTCCGCCGTCATGGTCATCTGACCGGAAGGAAAGCCGTAGCCCGAATTTCCTGCCACGATGATCCCGACTGGCCAGGACAGACCGTATCCCACCGAGATGGGACCAGTTGTGAAGGTACCTCCCCCAACCGATCCGACAAACGTTTGGCTCTTCTCGGCGGAGATGCTTACAGGGACCGAGTTAGAAGTACTTGGTCCGTATTTGCCGTCGCCACTATAGCGAGCACTCACGTTATAGCTGCCGCCGGGGACGACGGAGGTCAAAATGTTAGCTTCGCTGGAGCCTACCTGCGGTAGGAGTTCGCCCGAGCCTACTGCCACGGTTGCAGCTGTTGATGAAGCAGCTGAAAGAGTTACGGCGCCGGTGGGAGCAGAACATGTTCCGTTAGCAGAGCAGGCGACGGTGGCCTGAAAGCTGATCGGCATACCGTGTACTACGGCAGCTTTTTGTCCGGCGCCAAGTGCAAGGGTTAGAGCGGTTCCAGCTCCGCTGGATGCAACGGACTTCCAATGGTTGACCAGGGCATTGACATCCATCGAGCCAAGTCCGGTTGCCAGGTCGTAGCCGGAAGTTGCATCGTATCCGACGGTGTACTGGCCGTTGGGATCGGGTACTTTATTGTTGCCTTTGGTCGTGTCGTGGAAGATCCCAGAGACCTTGGCAAGTCGGTAGAAGACGTAGTTGGCCATCCCTTGCGGCTGACCGCCCATCTTCTGATTCACCAGCGCCATGACGCCAGCAGCGGCTGGGCTCGAGGCAGAGGTGCCACCAAAGGTGAAGAAGTAGTCGCCGTAACCACAGTTGCCATTCAGGCATACAAGATACCCATCGTGAAGTGAAGCAGTGAGGGAGATGTCGGGCAGGTCGCGTGCTCCGTCATCGGGAACACCTACCCCGGTCTGCCAGTTGGGTTTCGCGTAAAGACTGCTTACGCCACCACTACCTGCGTAGAGCAAAACACTATTTGGATCGTTACTGCTTTCATTCCATGCCATCTCTGGAATGTAACTGAGCGCAGACTCACCGGTGGTTGGATCGTTAGTCGCGCTCCAGTACTTGCTGTGGCTATTTGTATCCTCAAACTGGGTACCACCAACGGCGACGTTGTAGGGTGTTGATGCAATTCCGTTAACAGCAAGGATGCCGGAAGAATAAACTCCGCCCGCAGGTGCGTCACAGCCTGCACCGCCGTTGTCTCCAGCAGATACAAATGAGGTAATTCCCTGTGCAGCTGCCTGCTGCCAGAGTGAAAAGTAGAAGGCATTTTCGACCGGGCCTAAGTCAGTCTCGCATGATCCATAGCTGGTGCTCATGACCGGAGCTAGATTATTGTCGACAATGTACTCTGCAGAGACATCTACTCCATCAGCGAAGTTGCTTTGAGAGATGACAAAATCAATCTTTGCCATCGGAGCTACTGCGC
This sequence comes from Tunturiibacter gelidiferens, assembly GCF_013410115.1. GTDB lineage: Bacteria > Acidobacteriota > Terriglobia > Terriglobales > Acidobacteriaceae > Edaphobacter > Edaphobacter gelidiferens. The sequence continues at coordinate 1,675,140 of NZ_JACCCV010000002.1, read as the reverse complement.
CCGACCAGGTGACATCGAGCGTTGCCTCGTCGACATCAGTCGTTATCCCGGGATCGTTTCCGTTGATAATGACCTGAGGATCATTCGCGGGAAGCCCGAGAAGGTTGCGGAAATCACGTATGTCTTGAATGGTTATATTGCTGCGACCGACAATGGCGATCGTCTGGCCCGTACCGTTAATTCCAGCATTGTAGAGAGGCTGCACGTTATATATCTTCGCGAAGTCGGCGGGGGCGATTCCATGCGAACTGTCGTCAAAGGTAAATTGGCCGCCAACCTTTTTGAAGTGTACCTTCGTTCCGCTCAATACAGCGGGAGAAGATGGATTACTGTGCAGCCGAACGACACCCCTGACGACGTTGCGTAGGGCTGCAGGAAGTTGAATATCGCTGGAGTTCGAAATGAACGTTTTATTTTTGTAGGAATACGAGTGCATCTGCGTCGAGAACGCGTTCTCGACCTGTGCGACATTACCGCTGAACACGATGAAGCGGCGGCTTTGTGAGATATGGTGAACGTTCAAACCCTGACTCTGAAGCCACTGACTGACTTGAGAAGAATCGGTATCGGCGACTCCGAACTGTTGGCCAAATTCGGCCGGGCTCAGCCACTTGTGGAATAAGGGAGAAGACGCGTCATGCTGAGAGGCGATAAGATCGGCCGCGGCCTGATCCTGCGCTGCCGTTGGCGCCAGCAGAAGTACCATCCGACCAAGACTTTGGCTGGAGGAGAGGCGTCCGATGTCTTGGCTCACCGAGATGAGTCGGTCAGGACTGCTGCCTTTGACTGCGACGCGCTCCGCGTTCTGAATTGAGTCGGTGATTCGTGATTGAGCCTTTGCTGCTTGACCGAAAACCAGGCATATCGCAAGACCCATAACCTTGGCGACGTTTCTACAACGGTTGTTTCTGTGCATGAGTTTCTCCGTATGAGTGTTTCTGGTCCTTCTGTGGACCTGCTATAACCAAACCTGCTGCTTGAAGCGGGACCGTGTTGGTGCGAACCGCAGGGCATCACGACGCGTTGGTCCGAGGCGTGGCTGGTTCCAGTTCTTACCGATGTTGTGACCATGCGAAGCGGTGATTCCGCTCGTTGACCTTAGCCCCACCTCCGAAGAGGCGCGGCACAACGGTTCCGCGGCGGTGCAGTCGTATCTATCAATTCAGTTTGCTGTCCTGACCAACCCTCAACACATGGCACAATCGCACCCTTGCGCCATTGCCCGCACCGAACACGCACAAGGGTGTCAGGCTCTTTGGGGCATGTTTCACAAGGTTAGCGGGCTAGTTATGAGTTCGAATCGACTATAGTCTGACTCGCGTAGAAGCACTTGACTATAATGGACAAAATTTCTAAATATTTGTTGGGACCAGACGGCTCCGTTTCGGAAGAAGAGCTAACGAGATGCCTCAACCGCATTTACCCGAGAACCTCCAAAGAGTGGGTTTTCTCTCTTGCCTGCCTGAGCTTCTTAGGCGCTTCGACGTAGACCCGTTAGTAGTGTTGGCCGCTGCTGGTCTGAGTGCGTCCGCGCTAGAGAATCCGGATGGAACGATTCCTTACCGAGCAATGGGGCTGCTCTCTCAGTTGTCCTGCGAGAAGACTCGGTGTTCACATTTTGGGCTAGAAATCGGTCGACAGATCCGGACCGAAACTCTTGGACTTCTCGGCGAACTGATGCGAAATTCGCCGACGCTCCGCGTTGCATTGCAGGATTTTGCGATCAATCAGCATCGAAACGCTCACGGAGGTGTCACATATCTGCTGGAAGATAAGATGCACGCGTTCTTCGGGTACGCTGTTTACCAGCCAAACGTACCCGGTCAGTATCTAATCTGCGACGGCGCTGCCATGGGGGCATTCACCATCTTTAGCGAGCTTGCCGGTACAGGCCAGGCGTCCGCTCTGGAGGTTCTATTAGCCCGATCCGAGCCCAGAGATGTATCTCACTATCGGCATTCGTTTGGGGTCAAGCTTGCCTTCAACGCCGATCAAACCGCTGTAGTTTTTCCGCGAAGAATGCTTGATCAGCCGATTGCGGGTGCCGACGTTCGGCGTCGGATCGTCATCGAGAAGCGAATTCAGACCCTATGGCACGCTGGCTATATCGATCTAGTCACCCAGCTTCGGCGCGAACTGCGGGTAGCGCTCATAAGGGGTAATTTCTCTGCTACTACGATTGCGGAACAGCTAGGTATGAGCCGTCGCACGCTCGACCGCCGGCTAAATGCTTCAGGGGTGAATTTTCAGGAGGTGTTGGACGAGACGCGGTGCGAGTATGCTCAGCAATTGCTTGAGTGCACCCGGATGACAATCGCTAATATCGCCACCATCGTTGGCTACGCCGACCCGAGCATACTCACGCGTGGGTTTGTGCGATGGGCGGGGGTAACTCCGAGCCAGTGGAGAGCGAAGCTAGGAAGGGAAGCGGACACTTGCGCCGGCTTCGCCTTTTAGAGACATAATGTGAATCGCTTTGCACCGAGGGAACAACGCCACCTGGAGACTGGATTTAACCCAGATAGTCAAAATTCAATTCCCTGATCCCTATGATTTAATTCCCTGTTTCGTTTGAGCCTCGATCAGAATAGAACACAGAAAACCCCAAGTTCCCAGATGGGGATTGGGGTCGAAGTTGCCGACAACCCGTTTTTCGGGAACTTCGGCTCGCGCCTAAATTGGGACTCGGCCCCTGGCGTTCGGTTGGTTAGTAAACGCAAGCGCGTTTCTCATTACCGACAGGGCGTATCAGATCCTAGTGTCCGACTGATGTGCCACTCTCTTCACAGCATTGGTGGCCATAGCTTGGGTTTGGAAGGAGCGACGTTTACCAGTAGACGAGGATGCGGGTGTCTTCCTCGTAGAGCTTGCGTTCGGGAAGCTCAGGGGATATGACCCATATGCTGCGGCGAGTCCAGTTGCGACGGCTGTCTACCTCGTAATCGTAGTAGGCGGCGTAGAGGAGCTTGCCGTCGCCGTCGCGCCACTCGGCGCTCTTGAGGTCGTGTGATTTGGGTTCCACGAACTGCTCACGAATCACCGCCCGCTCGCGATTTCCGTTGGCGAAGCAATGGGTTTCTCTCGTTCCGTTCTTGTCCTCGTCGTCTCCCAGGCAATCTCCATATTGGTTACCCTCGTCTGAGCGTTCCCAGAAAGAGGCCATCTTGTCGTCTGTCCGCGTCCAGGCGAGCTTCAGCATGCCAGCATCATCGAAAGTGTTGAAGCTTTCTGTGTGCTTCTCCGGGTCGATGAGTTGTTGCCACTTCAGCTGACCGTTCCTGCCCCAAGCGGAATCCTCGGTAAGAACCCCTTCCTCGGTGTAGGTACTGTGAGAATGTTCAGTTTGTTGACCACTGCCTGCGAATGAAGCCGTTTCGCTGATGTACCCAAACGGATCGTAGCGAATTGTTCGCGAGGAAGTGACCTTGCCCCGCTCGTAGTAGGTCTGTTCCGTCAGGCCGAACGGGCCAAGGACGTCGTGTACCTTGAGGGCACCGCTTGAGGCGTCGAGTATGCGGCGGTCGAAGACGTGGCCTTGCGCGTCACGACTGAGGAGAATGTTGTTGCCCTGGAACCCGTCGGCAGATCGTTGGCCCGATCTGACTCTTGCACCATCGGGGTCGTAGTAGCATTCCTGACAGCCGATCGGCCAGATAAGGGCCATCCCGTCTGGCTGGCGCCACCCAATGTTATGACGGACGGTTGTTGAAAGAACCGATTTCAGCGGCCCATTGAACCCATCGCTTCGCGCATCAGTTCGCGCTATATCCTGTCCAGAGCTAGCTCCTATTAGTAAGAGGGATGCTGCCGCCGGGATCCACTTCAAAGCACGCATGAGAGCCTCTCCGCGTCAGTGCCTATTGTACGGCGCAGGCAAGCGCAAGGAGTCTTCACCGATGTTAGTACTGGGAAGTCACCTCTGCGGCAAGTTCAAGGTCGAAGTTTCTCATAATGCCGTTTCCGGGAACGCGGTTAGCTTATTACCACTGTGAAATTCGTTCCTATCCTTGAGGGCATATCCTACTGACGCACAACGTTGTACAAAGGGTGATCCCGTGGAACTGATGCCGGCATCGAGAACCATTCGCTTTCTTTTTCTGGCTTCCCTCCTATGGGGGCCGATCCTTTTCATGGTGCTTGCCTGCTCCTTAGGCGGTGCCCAGACTTCGATTCTTCCGGGCGTGAAGGAGAGACACTGTTCCGAGATTAGAGGTAACGCTGACAATACAACCCTCGTCTGCTTGGTATGGGATCGCCGACCCGAGCACTTCTCTGAACCACGCCAGATACAGATCTATCGGAAAGGCGAGCAGCCGCAAACCATTGAGACGGGAGAGTCGATCCAGGAGTGGCATTTTTGGAGAAACGGCAAACAGCTTGCCGTTCATTTCGGGGCACAGGGACCCAGCGGCAACTTCGTCCTGTATGACACGGCATCGGGAAAACAGGTCGAAAGGATCTCTGGCATCTCAGAGCCGAGTGGACTGCCTCAGTGGGCGAAGAGCCAATCGCAACTGCGGGACGAATCCGTCCCGGAGGGTCCTACGTACAAACAGGAACGGACCGATTGGATTGCAAAGGTTCTAGACAGACTCAACAGTATTCATCCAGGGATGACGAGAAAAGATCTTGATCGTGTCCTTACCACCGAAGGTGGCCTATCGACCCGCTTGCAGAGAACTTATGTATTTCTCGACTGCCAGTACATCAAAGTGGACGTTCGATTTAAAGCCGCAGCCGGAACGCCGAACTCATTCGGAGAAAGTCCTGAAGACGTGATTGAGTCTGTTTCTAAACCATATCTGGAATTCGGACACTCAGATTAGTTCGCCATGTTGCTGCAAAGTCCTCTTTGCGGCGTCTTCAAGGTTGATGTTGCTCAAAACTCCGTTTTCAGGGACTACAGAATCCACGAGCGCGGAAGCCACCTACTCGCCGAGTCGGGACGTAGAATCCTGCACGATGAACTCGGAAGGAGCGATGTCATCCTCTCACGCTTGCATTCTTTGGTGAGACTACTTGAATGGGCATCCATGTATGGGTTGAATTCCATGTAGGGGTCTCACGCCATCCAAGTTTTGTTGTGGCTAGAATGGCCACCCGCCGCCCAGGTTGGTAAACCCGGCGGCGACCAATGTCTGTCGTCGCCGCCGAGGAGATCCAAGATGCGTTTAGGATGCCAAATTCTGACCAAGGAACTCCTTGGCCTTGGCAATCTCAGCGTCCCACATCTTCATTTGGTCCGGGGTCAGGAAGTTCACCACACGCTGGCGAATCTGGTCCCGATGGCCGGCGACCTGTTTGGCGATGTCGGCCTTTGTGATGTTTGGATGGTCTTTGAGATAGTCGCCCACCTTGGAGCGAGCATCTGTAAAGGCGTTTTGCAGCTTTTCTTTTTGATCGCCACTGAGGTGAAGGTTGGTGGCAAATTTCCCTGCTTCAGCAACGACTTGATCACGTTGTTCTTGTGTAAGGTTCATAGCAACCCTCCGGTTGTAGATCGTTTGTTGAGGGCCCCGCCCCCAAGACAGTTGATTGTGTTTCGAGTCCGTCAATGGAGAGTGAAGTTGACGGACGAACGGCACTTTCGCGAGGGCCGTGCCAGCCTGCGATGCTGTCGCGCGGCAAACCTGCTTGATGGTGGGCCGTGAAGTCGCCCGTCTATCGGATTTGGTCAATCGCGATCGTGTGGACCAGACCGCCCCTTACCCATGACCTGCGCGCAATAATAGTAGAGAAGTACACTGGCCTGCAACCAGTGAAGGCGCTTATTGATCCGCCCGTGGACATGAAGACCTCATCTTTAGACCAAGTAAACAAGATGCCTGCCGCCGCGTATCCCACTATCCTTGGGTGAAGTTTCCGGAAAGTCAGGTGCATTCGATAGGTCGACGCAACACCATCTACTAGAACCTTTCTATTGAAGGATGGTGTTTATGAGCGAAGGGAAGCAGTCGAGACTATCAGCAGGCCATACCGATACCTCACCTGCACTCCGCTTATAGACTTATTTGTCAACGCTTTGTCATTTCTGAATCGACGGCTCAGAGGCCCAATAGTTGCTCCGCGCCGACACCAGCAACTCCGGATGATGAGCCAACCGTACCTTGATCGTATGCAACCCCGGCTCCGAAGAGGTCGGCGTAAAACTCAAGACATAGCTATTGTGAAGATGACTCGTCAAACCACCGAGATCCTGCGCCAGCTCTTGCGCATTATCGAAGCTGCTCCACTCGCCCCCGGATAACGTCGCAACCTCAGCCGATGTGTTCTTGCTCATCGCACCGAGGATCAAACGCAGAGGCTCGCTTAGGTTGAAGTAAGCCTGGTAGTCTCCTTCGCCGACATGCAGCGGCTTATTCAAAGACCCCGGATCCTTGAAGGCCTGCCGCGCCGCCGTCTTCTCCGCCGAAAACGTTACGCTGTAAATCGCAGTATTCGTCTCACCCAGTTCCCGCAGAACCTCCTTCAGCGGCATCTTGCTCCCCACATCATGCTCCTGGCTCAACAACAAAATCGCATGACGATTACCCGCGGGACGCTTCCGAAGCAGATCAAGTCCGTACTCCAGGCTGTCGAAGGTAGCGGCTCCTCGATCCCCCGCCTCAGGATGATCAATCGCATCGCCCCATTCCGCGACGTTCGTTGTAAAAGGAGAGGCCGCCTCCGGCTGGCTGTCGAAGTTCACAATCGACACCTCGTTCGGAGCCTCGCCCAGCAGCTCAGCAATCATTGTGTCGAGATGTGCATAACTTGGGAACTGCCCACGCGCATCACCACCCGTCTGCATCAGCACTACTAGCGACAGCGGCCGCTTCGCCTGCTCCTCTAGCGTCACCCTTTGCTGAACCCCATTGTCCGTTAGCACAAAATCCTCCGCTCGAAGTGAGAACACCAGATCTTTGTCTGGAGTCTGCACAAGCGTCGGCACAAACACGAGCGTCGTCGTCGTATGCAGCGTCGTCTGTGCAAACGCAGCGCAACTCCAAACTCCAACGAAAGCAACGATTTTGCGGAGCTTTAACTGCATCGTGTCTAAGTTAGACGACTTAGCGATGACCTATGTTTCACCGAGGGCGCTCAGCGGAACCAGCATCATTGGTTTACGTTTCTGCTGAAATGCGCCATGACGGCAAGTTCCATCACGGTGGTGACACTCCAGAGTATGAAGCAGGCGGGAGAGATCCGCTGCTCACCCAGGAGAGCTTTTTCATTCCAATGAATTTTCTACTATTTACGGTAACAGGATTTACGAATCTCCCGAAAAGTCACGTTTTGAGCAAGTTCACCTGGCCAGAAGGTTCGGTGCGTCGAACTTGGTGAAAACCCCGTTTTTTTCGTGCACTACAAGAGGAAAATGATTACTTCCGTATTGCCGACAATCCGCTCAGAACCCGTTAATGAGCTGCTTTGACCTGTTGGCTCAGGAAACAGGGCTCACATCTCATCCGAGACGTGGGCCGCACGGTCCGTACCGACACCGCCTACAACTTGTGCAGCGTTCCGAATCGAAGCCTTGAGCCCGCTGCCGCGAATCCCGAACCTCCGCCTCTTCATAAGTCTACGAACTGGTAATTCGCACACTAACCCTCCTCGAAGAATCGGGATAGACTTGAAGCCCTAGACGGAGGGTGCAACCTATCTGGGCAGGTAAGCGGCTCTGTTCAATAAGCTCTCCAGGGTCTATTTCGCAAGCGACGGAGGACCTAAATGAGTAATCGCATGAGTGTTTTATCGCGTCGACTTGGGCGCTTCGCGGGCGGCTTCTCATTCGCAACCGTCGCCTTCTTCTCAATCGGGTTGTATGCCGCCGCCAACACGAAAGGCCAGGTAGTATTTCTCTTCGCTGGCCTTGTTTTGGTGTGCCTCTTCGCCAGCTTCTTTTTGTGGCTGGCGCACGGCTTCGCGTGGGCGATGATCCCAGAGAAGCCCGCAGAGGAGAAGAAGCCTGCAGAGGCATTGAAACCTGCGGACCCGCTGGAGCCTGCAGAGGCATTGAAACCTGCGGACCCGCTGGAGCCTGCAGAGGCGATGAAACCTGCGGAGCCGATGAAACCAGCAGAGCCGGTGAAACGTGCAGAGGCGATGAGATCTGCAGAGGCGAAGAGGCCTGCGGAGGCGATGAAAGCTACGGAAGCGATGAAACCTGCGGAGGAGAAGGTGATCGTCTCAGAGGATCCTCCCGACGCAAAATACACCATCACCGGAAGGCGCGTCTACTGACCCTAGAGACCTTGTCAAACTGCCCTGCAATCGCGGAGGCTCTGCACGAACGAGAGTGAGACGATGCCGCACGCCCTGCGATCGTTCTCCGTCAAAGATGAAAATTGCGACGAGAAATCGCGAACTCTGTAGCGAGCAACAACCGGCATCCGGAAGTAACCCCGAAATGTCCGTATTGCCGACAATCCGTCGGGAATCCTGAAACGCCGCGCTTCGATGAGTGCTAAGGCTTGTGGGTGTTGAAAAAGTCGGTGCGGTTTTGGGCGTTTGGGGTTTCGAACCCCGCAGTTGACTTAGTCGGTAGCCCCTTCTTGGCACCTATGCAGTGGCAGGTATCAGTGGTGTCGTTGTCCGGGAGAGGAACCGGACCAATCGTTTGATGTTCTGGGCGGTGGCCGCCAGGAAGAACTGCTCTCGGACGAACTTCAACCTGCGCAGGCGTAAACGACGAAGACCGATGTGACTCTTTAGTTCTGCGAACAGCGCTTCGACCTTCTTCCGTTGCCGTTGCGCGTGTTCGAACTCCGGTGTCGTCCGGAGATCTCGTGCTCGCTGTCGAGCTGCTTCATTCATATGGATGGCAAGATACCGGAACGGTCCAGTCGTGCACTGGGATCTCTGTTGGCACGGGCCGCACTTTGCGCGTTCCGATATAGCCGAACGTGCGGTTCCCCTCATTGCGCCCGCCATAGTTCAGTTGCTGACCCGCCGGACAGATGTAGCTGTTGCTCTCCGGTAAGTAAGTAAAGCACTCCGGACCGTGGAAGGGACTTCTCGTTCGCCCGACAGCATCCCTGGTGGGCATGTAAGGAGTGATCTCCCGATCCATCAACCACTGCAAAAACTCACCATTGCCATAACTCGCATCGGCAGCGGTGGACTGCGGTTTCCTGCCTTGCCATTGAGAGAAGCGAGCGATCATATCCTCTGCGGCTCGAGATTCCTCACTCAGTCGAGCACCTCTCGCTTGCACGCCCACAACGATACAGCTGTGGTTATCAACCAGATAGTTGTTGTAATAACCCATACGCGCCAGCGTGCCGCCTTTTGTTGCATACGTGGAGTCCGGATCGGTGGTAAACACCTTGTCCTGGCTATGTGTCGGCTCCTCGACTGGATTTTGCATTTCAAGCTCAGCCAGGTACTCACGCACCGTTCGGTTGATCTGCGCGGCTTCGGCCAACTGCTCTCGCGGGATGCGGCTCTCCTTCGAAGCGTTTGCCTCGACGAAAGTCCATCGACCGATAGTTTGTCTCCACGCACCAGTCCAACTGTGAGGCATCGGGCAACAACCTCCTCGAACAACTGCTCGAACACCTTCGATTCCTGGAATCGCCCATGGCGGTTCTTCGAAAATGTGGAGTGATGCGGGACTTCCTGGTCGAAACCGAGACCTGTGAACCAGCGCCAGGCAAGATGCATGCGCAGTTCCTCAACGAGCTTGCGTTCGCAGCTAATCCCGTACAGATAACCAATCAACAGAATTCGCAACAGCAACTCCGGGTCGATCGACGGACGACCAGTTTCGCTATAGCTGTCCTCTAGACGATCACGCACGAAGCCGAAGTCGATATGCTTATCAACCAACCGCAACAGATGATTCTCTGGTACCTGATCATCCAGTCGGAAGTAGTAGAACAGCGATTCAGAGCGGGTGTGCTGACCATCATGAGCGTTAGTCCTCCGACAATGATGATGCAAACAGCATGGTCAAACTATGCCGCTGACCATCTCCCATTGCCATACGAATCTCATGAAAATCAGCTGATTCGTACCGACTTTTTCAACACCCACGCTTGTTAGCGCCAAATGAGATCCGAACAATAGAAATGTCAACGAAAACAGTAAATTCAAGCCGACTTGAGGAGACTAGTCTTAGCTTGACACAGATGAATCCGTCCCGGATTGCCGTTCATCCACAAATCTCGCCCTGTGTTCACTCAAGTGACTGACGGACTCGGCGATACGAATTCAGGAAGACAGCCTGCCAAAAGAGTGGGCATGGCAATTCTGAATCTGGTCTAGTTTTTCGGCGGCTTATAGTTGGGTCGAGGCGGTTTGCCCACTGAAATTCTCGCGCAGCTTCCTGCTTTCTATCCGTGCGTACAAGCGCCTGGGCCAGGCTGTAGTGGACCGCGGCAGAATCTGCTATGCCATCGCGAAGTACAGAAGCTCCAAAGGCACATCTGAACTCCAGTGAGCACCAGACTTCAAGCCTCCGCCTACTCTTAGCTGTCGCTAAATCGCCAATGCGCTCATCGAGCTCTGCACAAACACACAATTCCGCGTTGCTCCCGAATGACGGGAAATTCGGAAGATCCGAAGTTCCTGAAATGTCCGGATTTCGGCAAGTTCAACCATCGAAGATACCGATAACCCCGTTTTGCGGGAAGTACGATGACATCACTACTGATAAGCGAGTTTATGGAGAGAAATCAGCGGACCGCCGCCAGTAGACTTCGAATATGTCCATCGATGCACAGCCGCTGAGGATGTACATCAGTCCAGAAATCAGACGGCGAGTATGTTGGTTGCAAGGCAATACGATACTTAATTACTGGTCGAAGCTGCTGTCTCGTTGTTCGCTGGATCCAGTTCGCACAGTCTGTCACTTGCCGCGTTTGGCGGTGAAAGCCTCGTCGAACTGTTGTCCGCCGGCTTTTGCTCTTCGTTCATTCGGTCCTAGGTAGTCCCTCACGAAGGCGCAAACCGAGCATTTATAGGAGATCAATATGCGCAAACTCAAAATCATCGAGCATATCTCGCTCGATGGCGTCATCCAGACGACCAGCGGTCCGCAGGACGATTTCCCATACGGCGACTGGACCGCGCCGTATCGCTCGCCTGCAGGGTTACAGATAGTAAACGAGATGTACGGCAAGACCTGCGACGTTTTGAGCAAGTTCACCTGTCCAGAAAGTTCGGTGCGTCGAACTTGGTGAAAACTCCGTTTTCAAGGAACACCGCTTCCGTTCAGAAATCGCGTAGCCCCAACTTCTGCGGAAACTCGTCGGCCTCATCTGGCTGGGGGTGAGAGGCTGTGAAGTAGAAGAGCGGTGCTGCTTCCGATGAGGAAGGTCGCGAGAGAGATCCAGAGGTAGGCTCCGGCGAGATGGGCGGAGCGCGGACGCCCGATGAGGACGCGGAAGAGCCATGATCCTCGGCGATCGACTGGCGCTGCGAGAACGGATCGAAGTCCGGCGACGGTGAAGAAGGCCATGATCGGGATTGCAGAGCGGATGCCATCGGGCTGCAGGGTTGTGTGGGCGTGGCCGGGTTCGACCTGGAGAGTGACCATCTGTGCCAGGGCAAGAGCGACGCTGAGACCGCCGAAGATGGCGAGGCTGATGCGCTGACGCTGAGAGCGCAGGATGGTCTGACTGATGAAGTGGAAGGCGGCTCGCTGCGAGGGATGGCGCAGGATGGTGGCGTGGAGGAGGCGGCGGATGGGATTGGGTCCCTGCCCTTTGGCACTGGTTGCGGCTGACCCCTCGATGAGCTGACGGACGCGGCGACGGTAGGCGAGAGGATAGGTCAGCAAAGTACAGGCCGACGATAAAAGGACTGCGGAGCATCCGGTTCGCGCCAAAGCGTGGAAGATGGCAGGGTTTGATGGTCCGTTGAGGAGGCACTCGTAGATGCCGAGAAACCAGAAGGGCGGAAAGTAGCGGATGGCGGGGCTGCCGGAGGTCAGAAGAGCTTCGAGCGATCCTGCGACGGTGGGGCAGAGTAGAAGGATCGCCAGCAAGACCATGATGGAGAGGCCCTGGAGTAGCGGGGTGATCCGGCGGAAGAAGCCTTCGCCGATAGCGTTGAGGAGGATGCCCTGAATGGAGAGGAAGGTGGTTGCGGCAAAGATTCCGCTCATGGTGACGGCGACGAAGTGTGAGAAGAGATGACGGAAGAAGTTGTGCTGCTCCGCGGCGAGAGGAAAAAAGAGCGTGCCCAGGATGCTGGTGCCGAGTTGAACTAGGAGGAGAAAGATAGCGAGGGCAAGGACGCGAGCGAAGAATAGTGTGCGGCTGGGGATGGGGAGAACCGAGAGAACGAAGATGTCCAGAATGTCGGGGAAGAGTAGATCCCACTCGTAGACGGTGACTGCTCCCATGACGACGAAGGAGTAGACGACGTAGAAAGAGTGGTCGCCTGCTTGCGACCAGAAGGGACGATGCAAGGGGGGCGGGCGGGAAGGCATGGTACGCAGGAAAGAGAAAGAGCGAAACGATCAGAGTTGGCAATGCGACGGCAGCGGCGATCTGCATGACGCGCTTGGTCTCGTCGTCTGAGGCGAGAAGTTCATTGTGGAAGAAGCGGTGGAGGATGTGGCGCACCAGAACTTCGAACCTGCTTTGTACTCGCGCGGGAGATGTAGTCTGCGCCTGCACGGCGAGCGAGAGGACGGAATGCCGAGGTGGGGCGAAGAGGCCGGCGTGCTCAGACATGATGCACCGCCATGGTCTGGACGAGCTGCTGCGCAACGCTCTGCGTGTCCTGCTGCTTGACCAGTTGCGCGAAGACGCTCTCGAGGTTGGCCAGCGCGAGGGAGGTTTTTAGTTCGGAGGGAGGTGCGTCGGCCAGGATCCTTCCCTTGGCAATGACGATGACGCGATGGCAAACCAGCTCGACGACTTCGAGGACATGGGAGATGTAGAGGATCGCTTTGCCCTGGGTGGCGAGCTGTTGCAAGAGATCTTTGAAGAGCCGGGCCGATAGGACGTCGAGTCCGGAGAGGGGCTCGTCGAAGATGAGGAGCTTGGGGTCATGCAGGAGCGCGGCAGCGATGAGGATGCGCTGCTTCATGCCTTTGGAGTAGAGCGAGATGGGCGAGTGCCGCCGCCAGGACTCGAGGCCGAGAAGTGCGAGGAGGCGGTTCGCCTTGAGGTCGATGAGAGGCTCTTCCATCTCGCGCAGGCGCCCCACTAATTGGAGATATTCGAGGCCGGAGAGATGGGTGTAAACATGCGCTTCTTCAGGCACGTAGCCGAAGGCGGCTCGATAGCCGTCGAGGTCGAGGCGGATACTCTTGCCTTCGAAGAGCACTTGGCCGGTATTGGGCTCAAGGAGGCCGGTGACGATTTTGACGGTCGTGGATTTGCCGGAGCCGTTGGGGCCGACGTATCCGACGATCTCGCCCGCGCGGATGGTGAAGGCGACGTTGTCGATTGCGGGAAGGCCGCGGTAGCTTTTGCAGAGTGCTTTGACTTCGAGCATGCAGAGTACCTCTGTACCCTATGTAGCATTCGGAATAGGGGCTCAAGTAGCTTACTACATAGGTATAGTTCTGCCATGGCAACTGCGGAGACCAAGCTCTCGCATACGGCGGCGATGATTCTTCAGGCGGTGAACGCCGGGTATGGTTACGGCTTCAGCGTGATGGAGATGACTGGCCTGCCGAGCGGCACGGTGTATCCGGCTATGAGAAGGCTGGAGCGCGATGAGTTGATCCGGTCGAGCTGGGAACAGCAGGCTATCGCAGATGCGGAGCAACGACCGCCGAGAAAGTATTACAAACTCACCAGGTCGGGTAAGGCGACGCTCGAGGCTTCGCGGAGGCGCTATCCACTGCTTGCGAAGTTAATTCCTTCGGAGCAGGAGGAGCAGGTATGACGCTACGTCCTTCGGCTCTATGCGAGTTGTTGTGTCTCGCACTTCTACGTGGCGCTTCGTGGCTGGTGCCTGGGCGGCAGCGAGAGGCGTGGTGGAGAGAGTGGCGAGCGGAGCTTTGGCATGTACGCCGAGCGTATGCTGCGGAGTATGGTCTCTGGTGGATGGCGGAGCGAGAGGCTGCGGCGTTTTGCCTTGGAGCCTTTCCGGATGCGCTTTGCTTTCGAGAGCAGTTCAAACAACGACGCATACGTTTGGCTACGACGATGGGATCTGCGACGCAGTGTGTTCAGGTGCTCTTTGGCTTGATCGCGATTAGCTATGGTGTTGCGATGCTATTGCCGGATGTTCTGGCAATCCTGCACTTCTCGGCTTATCGCGATACGCGAAACCTGATGCTGCTTCGCGACGAGCACTCTTCTGACGATTCTGTGCCGACGATTACGGCCCCGCAGTACCAGGTCTGGAAGGGGCGACGACAGGAGCTGTTTAGCGGTTTTGCTTATTATCAGATCGCTCAGCAGCCGATGGTACTTGAGAACAGCGTATCTGTTACTCCCCTCGTTGGATCGATTGCTTCCATGAGTTCAAACCTCTTTAGTCTGCTCGGTTTGCGCGTGCGCTTCTCGCGAGAGGCTCCCGGCTCGCTTCCGCGATTGATCCTCAGCGAGCGGATGTGGAAGAGGCGATTTCGCGGCGATCCCCACATCTTTGGGCGCGTTGTTAAGGTTGGGTCGAACCCCGCTATGGTGAGTGGAGTGGTGAGTACAGGCGCGTGGAGGCTGCCAGGACAGGTGGATGCCTGGTTGCTGCTCCCGCAGGATATGGGCTTCTCCAAGGATCTCGGCTTTGTGGTGGCACGTCTTCAAAGGTCGCATGCGGAATGGGGAGAGGGCTGGCACATGTCCGCGCCTACACCCGCGGGAACTGCGGATGACTTCTTCTGTCAGTCGCTTACTGAGAGAACCAGAGGGCCGGGAGATGTCTTTCTTTTCGCTGTGCTGCTGGCTTGCCTAGCGCTACCGGCGACAACGTCACTACCCCTTGGGGAGTACCGCGCCAGTTCGCGACGGGTTTCCTGGTTCACCAGAGTTCGCCGTTGGAGTTTTCTTGGTTGCAAACTGGCGCTGCTGCTCCCGATCGTTTACTTCGTGTCGTTGGATCTCGCTCATATACGCAGCGGGATGGATCCGGTTACGTCAGAGTACATTCAGCTGATGTCTGCGTTTTCAGTGTGTCTCTTCGGACTACGCTGGAGTCTACGTGACCAGCGGCAACGGTGTCCGGTATGCCTTGGGAAGTTGAGCAATCCCGCTCGGGTGGGCCAACCCTCCAGAAGCTTTTTGGCCTGGAATGGAACGGAGCTGATCTGCGTCAGCGGTCACGGCTTATTGCATGTTCCCGAGATGGCTACGAGCTGGTTTAGCGAGCAGAGGTGGTTGTATCTCGATGCGTCCTGGGAGGTTTTGTTTACCGAACCCGCGTTTGAGACGCCGGGCTACTTCTGACGATCGCCCAGATTTGAGAGAGCGCGGCGAAGCTCCCTGAAATTTCGGCTTTGCGGCAAGTTGATAAGAACCTGAAGAAAATGTCGGCGGAGCTGATTGACTGGACATTGAATAACCGAAATTCAGACCCGACGCCAATACCTGCAGTCAGTCGATCCACTTCACGCATTCCCGATCCAATTTCCACAATACGGGCATTATTTGCACAAAAAAATAGACGTGGCATTCGATGCTTTTCGAGCGGATCACGAGTATCTTACGAATCAACGGAGGAGAAATCTTCCAGTAGGAGAGGGTCGACAAAGTCCATCTGGAGAACCGGCGACGGGACTCACGGAGCACTCAGGAAACTGGATGCTTATGGATGGAACGAGAAAGCTCTTACAACGAATGTGATGACAGTAATGTTTGGGGAGCGCGGGCTCCGCTCGCGGTCACCAAATAATTCTGAAGTGGCAATCAGTTGTGATCCGGATCCCGAACCGGGTCTTCGAAAATCGGAAAGCAGGGGGCGAGATCTCGAAAGAGAAAACGCCCCTTTCGCTTTCGTGTACTCGTAGTTCCCATAACCTCGCTTGTCGCGAACAGGGAGCACTCTCTAGACGCTGAGCTACCCTGTGGATGCGGCAAGGGGGAAGGACCGCTCCGGAAGGAGCCAGAGGGTGGATTGTGAACTGGATGTTGGTGGAGTGGGATGGCCTCCCGCTGTATCGGCTGCTGTGACGGTGACGGACTGGAGGCCAGACGGGGTGCCGGGAGTTGAGATTGGGGTGGGTGGGTTCGGCTTTGCGGGAGAGGAACTACAGCCGGAGACCGAGGCAAGAGAGCCGGTGGCGCTGTGGTCATGGCCTTACGAAGGAAGTCGGTAAATTCGGCGGAGTTCATCTCGCCCGATGCCATACCGAACTCTCGATGACGAACTTTGCCGAGTCCGGTAACATGCCCGTAATGGCCACATTGTAGGGCGGATCGGACACGATGCTTGCCCAACTGCCATAGATCACCTGCAACGGTGATTGGAGACTCCGCGATCTCTGGTGAATGATCATCAGGATCGGCCTCGGGCACTGTGTTGAGACCATCGATAAGGAGATCGATCTCAGGAACCTCGAAGCCAATCGCCACTAGATCAAAGTCGAGTTCCAGTTCGGAGAGGATCTTGAGCTGCTCGCCGAGCATCCGCTCATCCCAAGAAGAGTTATCGGTCAAGCAGTTGTCGGCAATCAGAAACGCTGTGCGTTGCCACTCGGTGAGATGACTCAGTCGAATGGCTGGCACGGTCTCCCACCCCAGCCTGCGCGCGCTTGGAGTCGGCCATGGCCCGCTATCACCATCTGCTGGTCATCGATCAGAAGCGGGACGTTGAATCCAAACGACTCGATGCTTTGAGAGATCTGGCGAACTTGTCTGTCGCTATGAACTCTGGGGTTTCGCGGGTCAGGCTTCAAGGGATGTAGTACGGAGATATGTAACTTCTAATGGCGTTATCGACGATTGCATTTTTTCACCTTTGCCCCTGAAGCAAAGTAGCATAGGCACTTAATTGGACCCTCCTTTTCGGCGCCGAGTTAGCTAACTCGCTTGTCGCCCAGTCCGATCTTTCTCTTCAGTGTTCATGAGAATCTCCTTGTTTGGCGCGGCTTTCAGCGCACTTACGCAGCACGACGATTTATGATCAGCCCGGGCGCCGGAGTTCAGTCAAACCTCATTACTTCGTGTGGAGACAGTGGTGTTTGACCTGATCCGTAGGGAGCTAGCCAGGGTCTATGGACAATCAGATTGACCTTGCCGCATCTGCGTCGAATCGCAACCGAGGCATCGCCGTCAGTTCCCGCTTAATCCGATAGCCGACCAAAAAATTGTCCCCTGAATCGGAGAGGGAATCGAAGGCGCTGTACTTGGAGCACGCCTGTTCAAAGGATTTGAGTTTGCGTAGGTCCCGGATCGAACGCCCGTTACAGTTCTCGCGGTAACCAATGCGAAACGGGCCATTCATGGTGGTCCTGTCATGATCCGTTCTAAGTAGGATTGTGCATTAGCGGGCACTTTATTTGGCCTGGCTCAATCTGTCGCGCTCTGTGTTGGCCACCAAAGGCGACGCCATAAAAGATCGCGAAGCTCGCGGCTGTGGATATACGAAAGTATTTCGAACTGGCTCTGTGATTTCAAGTGGCCCGATCCTAAGGTTGATCCCGTACGTGTTCAAACCAAAAACATATGGGAGAAGCAAACCATGAAACGCAACTTGATCAATACGATTGACCGCATAGGCCAGTGCGGACGCACAATGTTCCAGGGATGGAAAAGCGCAGTCTTTCTTTTGGCGCTCTCGATCCTCTTCACCGCAACGGCCCTCGGCCAACTGAACACCGCCGACATACTAGGCACAGTGCAAGATGTCACCGGAGCGGTCGTCCCAAACGCCACTGTGACCCTGAACAACCTGGGAACCAACGAAAAGCGCACCACTCAGTCCAACAGCTCTGGTGAATACAATTTCACGCTCCTCCCTGTCGGACACTACTCCGTTACCGTCAAAGCCGGAGGCTTCAAGGTGTCATCCACCAAAGACATCGCGGTGGAGGCAGGTGACCGCGCGCGTAACGACATCCGCCTTCAGCTTGGTTCAGAGTCAACCACCATCGAAGTCACGGCAAGCACGCCTCTTCTCCAGGCGGATAACGCAACGGTCAGCTCTACCGTGACTGCAAGGGCAGTGCAGGACCTTCCCTTGAACGGCCGCAACTTCGTTCAGCTCGTTGATCTCGTTCCGGGCGCCAACGAGGGTGCCGGTAACGGACTTAGCAGCGGTATGCGTCCAGATGATCGCCGCTCCAACGCCGCCGGCCTGTCCGTCAACGGTCAGGACGATACGCTCAACAACTGGGTAGTAGATGGAGTCGACGATAACGAACGTATTATCGGAACGATCGGAGTCAAGCCGAACGTCGAAGGCATCCAAGAGATCACGGTCCAGACCAACAACTACGCAGCGGAAGTGGGGCGCACTGCCGGCGGTGTCGTCAATGTAGTCACGCGCTCTGGGACAAACACTTTCCACGGTAGCGTGTACGAGTTCTTCCGCAACAACATTTTCGACGCCCGTAACGTGCTTCAAACCACCGGAAACCAGCCCGAACTGCGCCAGAACCAATTTGGCGGTGGCATCGGCGGACCGGTATTCAGAGATAAGATGTTTTTCTATTTTGACTATGAAGGGTTCCGGCAGGTTAGCGGTGTCACAGATACAGGCACGGTACCAACTCTCGCTGAGTACGACGACATTAACAGCCTCAACGGCGGATCGCCCCAGGCGCTGTTGTCGACCAGTAACGGCACATTGACTCCCTCGGGTGGCTATCTCACGGGCCCGAATCTAGTCAATGGCATCAATCCGCTCACCTTAGCTTATTTGAAACTTTTTCCGGCGCCGACGAACCCTGGTGCCGCGGCTGGTTCGCCAAATTTCACGATCAGCCCAAACAAAATACAGAACTACAACACATACGACGCACGGGTCGATTACAAGTTCAACGACAGCAACCTCCTCTTTGCACGCTTTACCTACAACACCGTCAACACTTTTACACCGCCGAATTTTGGAACCGTGAATGGCTTCGAGATAAGCGGCGGCAGATTCAATTTTGATGGTCCCGCAAGTGATGTGGCCCAGCAATATGTTCTTGGTTATACTCACATCTTCAACTCAGCCCTCCTGCTTGATCTCAGAGCAGCGTTCACGCGGATCAACAATCTCTCCCTTCCACTCAACTACGGATTGAATGCCGATCAAGCGGTTGGGTTCCCCGCGAGCATGACCTCTTTCAGTCCTTATGCCGACTCCCTGACGCCGGTTTCAGTTGGCCCCTTCGGCGACATCGGCGACGGCGCGTATGTTCCTCTTCAGGACATCGACAACACCTTCCTCTATTCCGGTGTCGTGAGCTGGACCAAGGGAAACCACAGCATCAAAGCAGGTCTCGCCCTCATTCGCAGGCAGGCTCGTAACGTTCAAAGCGCTTCCGCAGTCGGTGCTTACCAATTCAATCTGCCCAGCGATAGCGCCTCTACCCAGTTACAGACCCAGAACAACCAGCTCGCGTCGACCTTGGTCGGAGCCTACGCATCAGAAACTCGCAACTTCAATCTGTTTCCTCCTGACTACCGCAGCTGGGAGCCGAGTGGCTTCGTCCAGGATAGTTGGAAGGTTAGCCAGAAGTTGACAGTGCTTGCGGGAATTCGTTACGACGTCTTCACCCCATTCACCGAAGCACATAACCGTATTTCGAACTTTGATTTTCCGGAGGCTGTCACCTTATCCCCTACAAACATAGAAGAGGCATTGAAGATAGCGAATGTTAACGGTGTCAACTCACAGGTAAACATCCCGACCGATTACTCCAACGTCGCCCCGCGCCTCGGTTTTTCAGCAGAATTGACGCCGGGAACCGTCGTGCGCGGTGGCTATGGAATAAGCTACTTTCCAGGAAACTACACCTCCAACGCAGACCTGAAGAACCCTCCCTTCACCTCAATCTTCAGCCCCAACTGCCAGTCCACCATTGCGGTTCAGATTGAAACTAGTCAAGGTGCTCTTGCAGGCCAAAACCCGGACTGCGCGACGATAGGCGCACCAGGAGTGATCAACCAGGGACTGCCAACTCCTGTTCCGCCCAACATAACCGACCTAGCCGGCATTACTGGCCTGGCGTTCGTAGCCGAAGCTCCGAAGTTCAAGTCGGCGATGATCCAGCAGTTTAATCTGCAGGTTCAGCAGCAGTTCGGCGCCAACGTCTTCACTATCGGCTATGTCGGTAACGTCGGCCAGCATCTGCCTGAATCAATTAACAACATCAACCAACCCGCACCATTCAACCCCTTGGCTCCTGTAGGCAGTCCGTCTAATCCTGTGGGAGGAGCACATCAACTCCAAGCTCAGCTTCCCAATGTCGGTACTGTCAGCTATATCGCGAGCGAGGGTATATCGAACTACAACGGTCTGCAGACGTCTTTCCAGCGTCGCTTTACCAAAGGGCTGGCATTCGATGCGAACTACACCTGGAGCAAGGCGCTGAGCGACATCACTGGCTTCTCTCAGCAAGGTAGTAACCAGGGCTGGAGCGACGCAGATCCGACCCGCATCCGTCAGATCGAGTACGCCAATGCGGAGACTGACATTCAAAACCGTTTCGCCCTCAGTCTGAACTACGAACTGCAGTATGGGAAAGACTTCACCGGCGTCAAGAGAGCCTTTCTCTCCGGATGGCAAGCTAACACGATCGTGGTCTGGCAGAGTGGTAAGCCTTTTACCATCATCGAAACCGGCGCCGGTGCCGACAATCCTATCGAGAGCGACGGTATAGCACACGGCTTCAACAACCGTGCGACCCCGCAAAACAGTGGAGGGCAGGATCGTCCCAACCAGATCATGGACGCCCGGCTCAGTCACAAGACCAATTCGCACTTCTTCAACACGGCAGCATTTGCCCCTCAACCACTCGGCACAGTTGGTAATACTCAGCGCAACTCGCTGTTCGGACCAGACTTCCGCCATGTGGACCTGTCCATCTTCAAAACCTTTCCCGTCACAGAACGTCTGGGTGTTCAGTTCCGCGCGGAGTCCTACAACATCTCAAACACGCCAAACTTCTACATGCCAAACGGCAACTCAGGCGATGCGTTTGGAAACTCCGCCTTCGGACAGATCTCGGCAACTGATCCGAACTACATTCCCCGTCAGTATCAGTTTGCACTCAAGGTGCTGTTCTAAATTTCAACCGACCCAGAAGCCGGCGGTGGCGACACACTTCTCTGTCGCCGGCCCTATATTTGAAAAAAGAAACGCAAGTGGATTTTGCATCGAGGTTATTCATCTGTAAGCCTAGAAACGTTTCGAATAGGATGTGAGTGAGTGCGAATTATCAATAGGTGGGGATAGCAAGGTGTAGCTTTGACAACCATATATGCGTCTGTTGCATTAGCGTTCGTCTGTTGCGCGACCGTTAGCTATGAACATGTCTGCGCTGCACAGACACCAACGGGAGTGCCGGTAGTGGTCGAACTCTTACCTATTCCGCAGGCGTGTTTATGGTTGTCACGGCGGCGGCCATCGAATGGCGCCAAACCGCGGCCTGGGGTGCCGCGGCGCTTACCGGCTACTACGCCGTCTTTGTCCTCCTGCTAATGAACGGCCGTTTGCTGGTCAGCGGTTACGCCGTATACGGCACCTACGAAAACATCGCCATGCAACTGGCGATCGCCGCGAGCGCTCTGATCGTTTATGCCACCATCGCCCAGATTGACAGAGCACTGACCGTGCGCCTCACACGGCTGGGCCGGATGGCGTTCGGCGTTTGTTCCATGATATGGGGCGCAGCTCATTTTATTTATATGAACCTCACCGCCCCGCTGGTCCCAAAATGGCTGCCGCCGGGGCAAGTTTTCTGGGGTTGTGTAACCGGAGTCTGCTTCATCGCGGCCGGCCTTGGAATCTTGACAGGAATACAGGCCAGACTCGCAGGGATTCTGCTGACGGTTATGATTGCATCCTTCGGCTTGTTGGCGAACGGGCCGATGCTCGTAGCCGATCCCTCGAGCCATTTCAACTGGACCGAAAGCGCACTAAATCTTGCGCTGACCGGCGCCGCCTGGGTTGTTGCAGATTCGCTAGCTCAAATGCTGAGCGATACAAGCAAATCGGCAGCGGGTGTCGACACAAAGGTGGCCACTGGTTGTCCCATAGTGAAGAGCAGGGAGACGCTAGATTTAATGTTGGAGAGTACCTCAATCTTCCCAAATCATCAAATTAAATTCCCTGATACCCAAGGATTAATTCCCTGTTCTATGTAGCTACTGCTAAATGCTAGTAAAGGGTAAGTCTCCGTCAATGAAGCCAATACAGTCGCTTCGGCTTCAATAAAGTCAACCATAAAACGCCGAAAAATCCCTGTATTTCTCCCTGTTGACGGGAATTGAGTTGGAGAGCGGTTCGCTTAAGACTGCGTCCACCGCCATTTAGTCCCGCCACTTGTGGAGCAGCTGTTTGTTTCTCGATATTTTGACCGGAATCCGCGGGAAATAGCAGTTGAGTGGGATCTTCAGAGAAGATCATGCGTCGAGTGGGTTGCTGAAAGACGGAAGATTTCTCCCGTTTTGAGAGGTGGAGAGATTTGCTGTTTTGGGGTTCAAAGCTGCTCGGCCTAGATACGCAGGATAAGATGGCTCCGCCGTCGTGATTCCTCCTAAGGAGGCCAAGACATAGTTTGAAAAGGGCACTTCGCTGCAGTAATTTTTTGAAACGGGTAGGTATCCGTTTTCGCTGGGGTTTTGGCAAACGGACTTGGAGCGGGGACGTGCATTGCGTAATACGGTAACTGTGAAAATCTAAAACTTCATCCGCTGCAAAAGTTTGGCAAATCTCGGATCGGAACGCAGCCCGCTCAGGAAAGGGTCAACCTTCAGATATGCCATGGACGTGGAGTGGTCGGCAGAGGTTTTTTCTAGCCAATAGAGAGCCTGCCCGTTATCCTTCAGTCCGGCGTATACCATCGCAACCGCAAACGCGGGCACGTATTGGTGAGCGGATTTATCCAGCAGCGAAATGAGGACCTGCCGTGCATCGCTAGTCCTGCCCGCCATTGCGTACGCATGCCCCAGGCCCGCCGTGTAGTAGACGTCACCTCCCGAGAGCTGCACGGCCTGCGTGAACTCCGTGATTGCCTTGTCGTACAGACCCCTCGTTTCATACACATTACCGAGGCGAAAGTGAGTACGCGGAAAGCTCGGGTCTATGTCGATTGCCCTGCTAAGGGTCTGGATAGCCTCTTCATACTGACCAGCCAGACAGAAGGTCCATCCAGCGTTACTGTTCACAATCAGCGACAGAGGATCCTCCTCCACCGCCCGTCGCGCCTCCACCAGCGCCTCCGGAAAGCGCCCCATTGCCGCCAGGTTTTCGGCGTTCCACGAATGCGCCATCGCATAATTGGGGTTTACATCGAAGGCGCGCTGAAACTCGTTCTGCGCTGCGGGGCCATTCCAGTCATAGTAGAAGTCAATCAATCCCAGAGTCGCATGCGCATCGGCCAGGTCTTCGTTCATCTGGAGAGCCTTGTGTGCCGCATCCCGTGCCGCCGGGAACGCCTCCTCCGGAGGAATCGCCGCGTAAAGTCCCAGCGCGGCATAGGAATCCGCCACCCCTTCATACGCCTCAGCGAAGTTCGGATCCATCCGTATCGCCTCGCGGAAATACTCCAGCCCTTTCATCATCCCTTCGTTCGTCCGCTTGTTCCAGTAGTACCTGCCCTTGACGAACGCGCTGTAAGCCTCCTGATTCTCCGTGGGCCTTTTAGTAAACCTCTTCTCTTCCTTATTGTTCAGCTGTAGACGAATGGAATGTGCGACACGCTCCGAGACCTCATCTTCCAGGCTGAAGATATTCGTAAATTCCTCATCAAACGTCTGCGCCCACAATTGCGCTCCGTCCCCCACCCTCACCATCTGGACCGTCATCCGCACGCGATTCCCCTCGCGCTGGATCCTCCCGTCAATGATCGCGTCTACCTGCTGCTCCTTGCCGGCGCTCTCTACGCTGATTGAGCTGTTCCTATACTTCTCGATTGCGCTGGTCGGCCGGACCAAAATTTTGCCAGTATTCGAGAGTCTCGTGATCAGCGCGTCGGCCGTTCCCAGGCCAAGATACTCATCGGAACTCTTGCCACCTATGGTCGCAAAAGGCAGTACAGCCAGTGATCCTATCGAACGGCCATTTGCCGAAGCCGTATCAATATGCCTGCTAACCAGCCACCCTGCCATAGCGAGCAGCCCGGCGAGCGCAATGGCCGGGCCAGCCATCCACTTCCGCACCATCACCACCCTGGGCATAAGCGCATAATCTACTGGCGCCATCGCGACGTGCTCCTCCAGCTCTGCGTGCAGTTCACTGGATTCGAGCGGAACCTCCGGCCCTTCTAATACCTGTGCCACAAATCGGTACCCCTGCTTCGATACCGTCTCAATATAGACATGCTTCTCGCGATCGTCCCCTAGGATCTTCCTCAGATGCGAGACCGTCACCGCCAGATTACCCTCCTCGACCGACACTTTCGGCCAGAGAGCGTCCATGAGCTTTTCTTTCAACAGCAGCTGACCGTTGTTTTCTACCATCACCACCAGCAGGTCGAACGCCTTCGGAGTTACTGAGACAGGTCTTCCATGGCGAAGAAGAAGCCTCTGAACGGGGTCCAGACTGAAGTTTCCAAACTCGTATAAGTGGCTGACCGTGTGTGACATGGAGCTTAATAATTCCTTTATCTTTTTTTTGCAATTCTCAAAAGACTTTCTTGGACGCTCAGTCTACGGTGATAGCTGCCTGATCACCGAGAGTTCCTCACAGGCCCGAGATTATAGGCACAGCGAACTATGCAAGTCGAGACGTAAAAGAGGACCCCCCATGCATGACACAGCCCATGGCCCGAAAGATTCCGTCAAGATCAGCTCCTCTACCCAAGTCCCACCCACTATCGGAGCCCCTGAGCCGTCTCACGCACAACTTCTACGCTTTCCAAAGAAGTCTATAAGGCATAACGTCGCAACGCGATCTGGAGTGCACTCTCTGTTGGCACTGCTACTCGCGCTCGTCGGTATTTCGATATCCCACGCACAGACTAACCGCGCAAACCTCTCCGGAACCGTTGAGGACATCACCGGAGCCAAGATTCCCAAGGCTCAGGTCCTCATCACCAACGTCGACACCCGAATAAGTCGGACCATGGTTGCAAACGATGACGGCAACTACAACGCGTCCGCCCTCGTCCCCGGCAACTACGTCGTTAAGGTCTCCGCACCTGGGTTCGCTGGCGAAACCCGCAAGGGTGTTGTGCTAACCGTCGGAGAGGCCTCCCTTATCAACTTCACGCTAAAGCTCGGCAGCATCTCTCAAGAGGTCGTCGTCACAGAAAGTCCTTCGTCGGTCGACGTCACCAGCTCTCAACTTAGCGACTCCGTGAGCGGCCACGAGATGCGCGAGCTTCCCCTCAATGGCCGCTCCTGGACCGATCTCGCAGCCCTCTCTCCGGGTGTTACCGTCATCCAGACCCAGCCGCCCGTCAGCGCGCCCGACCGCATGAAGCGAGGTCTCGGCGGCCAGCTCAGCATCGCCGGAGGACGTCCCCAGCAGAACAGCTATCTCCTTGACGGGATCAACATCAACGACTACTCGAACGCAGGCCCCGGAAGTGTGCTCGGAGGGAACATCGGAGTAGACGCACTGCAGGAGTTCACAGTCGTCACCACTAACCCCATGGCTCAGTACGGTCGCACCGCGGCTGGAGTCGTAAGCGCCGTAACTCGCTCGGGAACCAACGTCTTCCATGGAAGCGTCTACGAGTTTGCCCGCAACGCCGCCCTCGACGCCCGCAACTACTTTGATCCCGCCCAGAAGCCGGACTTCAGCCGCAATCAGTTCGGAGCCTCCTTTGGCGGCCCCATTCAGAAGGAAAAGACGTTCATCTTCGGCGACTATGAAGGCGTCCGTCAAAACCTTGGAGTCTCTTACATCGATACGGTCCCGTCACCAGCCGCTCGCGCAGGAACCCTCTGCGTTCCCTCCGCCGACGGCTCTAACCCCTGCGCTTCCACTACGCACGTTACCCCCGACCCCGCCATCGTGACATTCATGAATGCCTTCATTCCTCTCCCGAACACTGGAAACACACAGGGAGACACCGGAACCTACACCTTCCCGGCCTATCAAGTGACCAGCGAGAACTATTTCACTATCAAGGTCGACCGCACCTTCTCAGCAAAGGACAGCATTGCCGTCGTCTACATGTATGACAACTCACCGAGCCAGCAGCCGGATGCCTTCAACAACGTCCTTACTCTCAGCAAAACAGTTCGCCAGGCAGTCTCGATCCTCGAGACGCACCTGTTCTCCTCAGCCACAGTCAATACCGCCCACATCGGCTTCAGCCGCGACAACGCTGGCTCCCCCTACGCCGCCTCCGCCATCAAGCCAGCTGCCGCCGACCCGCAGTACGGCTTTCAGCCCGGAGACAGCGCCGGAATCGTCCAGGTCCCCGGCCTCACTACCTTCACCGGAGGCGTTAGTGCTGCGAGCCCGCTTCTCTTTCGATGGAACTCCTTCCAGGGCTACGACGACGTCTCTCACACGGCCGGTAAAAATAACTTCACCTTCGGCATCAGCCTCGAACGCATCCAGGACAACCAGGAGAGCTCCGATGCCCCCGGCGGCAACTTCTCCTTCCCCTCTCTGGATTCCTTCATCACCAACCAGCCACAGTCTTTCATCACCACCCTGCCCTCCACCCTCACCCCGCGCAACCTACGGCAGACCATCTTCGGAGCCTACGTCCAGGACGACCTCCGTCTAACTCCCAATCTCACCCTCAACCTTGGACTCCGCTATGAGACTGCCTCTGTCCCCTACGAGATCAACGGCAAGCTCTCCAACCTCCGCGTTCTCCAGGGCGACACTCCCTACCTCGGCAACCCCTACATCAAGAACCCAACCTTCAAGAACTTCCAGCCCAAAGTCGGCTTCGCCTGGGATCCATTCCGCGATGGCAACACCTCGGTCCGCGGAGCCTTCGGCATCTACGACATACTGCCTTACATCGTAGAGATGGGCAGCGGCGTTGACGCGGCCTACCCCTTCGCTCAGGATGCCAGCACAGGAGTCCTCCCTGCAGGAGCTTTTCCGACCACCGCCTATGAAATCGTCGCGAACAATCCTGCCAGCCGCAACTTCTACGTCCTCCAGTACAACCCCCCGCGCAATTACATCATGATGTGGAATCTCAACGCCCAGCGCGCCATTGCCAAAGACACTACCTTGCTTGTCGGTTACGTCGGCTCTCGCGGCGTCCACAACTGGTACCAGACGGACGACGGAAATATCGTCCTCCCGACCACTCCGGATGGAAAGAACTATTATTGGCCTACTCCCATCGGCAGCGGAACCGTCGTCGATCCTCTCGTTGGCCAAACCCTCGACGCACGCTGGAACGGTAACTCCTACTTCCACGGCCTTGAAACCCAAATCACTCAGTCTCCCTGGCATGGCCTCCAGGGTCAGCTCTCCTACACCTGGTCTCGTTGCATCGATACCAGTTCAGGCTCGGCAGCTTCTGATCAGTACAGAAACTCGCTTAATGTAGACCTCTACATCGCTCCCCAAACCCATCGCGGCCCTTGCGACACAAACATTGGCCAGAACCTCACCATCAACTCGATCTACAACATTCCCGGAGACCAGTCCCGCCATGGCATCGCAGGATGGGCCACTAATGGTTGGCAGACCGGTGGCATCTTTACGGCGGCCAGCGGAGCTCCGTTCAGCGTCACCATCGGCGGAGATCCCCTTGGAACCAACGCCGCCATACCCTTCGACTTTCCCGACCGGCTCAAGGGCTGCAAGCTCACCACCGGAGATCCGAACGGCTATATCAATCTCAAATGCTTCGCGTTCCCAAATCCCGTCAATCGCATGGGTAACGCCGGAAGGAATGAGCTCACCGGTCCGAGAAGCATTAACTTCGACTTCTCTCTTTACAAGAACACGCCGATTGAGCGGCTCGGCAAAGACGCCAACCTGCAATTTCGGGCAGAGATCTTCAACTTGATGAACCACGCCGACTTCGCTGCACCCACAGACCACTTCCAAATCTACGATGGGTCAGGAAACGGCGTTCCTGCCGCCGGTCTGATCGACCAGACCACCTTCACCTCCAGGCAAATCCAGTTAGCAGTCAAGCTGACCTTCTAATCTGTCGAACCTCTCACCAGTACCTGCATCGCGAGCAGCACACAGGCCCTGGAAGCATGGCCCAAGGAAGTGACCATGAGAACAGAGATCGCTCCAGCCGTTGAGGTACGCACACCCTTTTATCAAAGCCTCTCAGTACAGGTAACCGTCGCGATCCTCCTCGGTGTCGCCCTCGGCCGCTTTGCCCCGCAAACAGCCATCGCCATGAAGCCTCTCGGAGACGGCTTCATCAAGCTCATCGCCATGGTCATCACCGTGGTGATCTTCTGCACCGTCGTCACGGGCATCGCAGGCATGCAGGACATGAAGAAGGTCGGCAGGGTTGGAGGCAAGGCCCTGCTCTACTTCGAGATCGTCTCTACTCTTGCGCTTTTCATCGGCCTGGTTGCGGGAAATCTTGCCCACCCCGGCAGAGGTTTGAACGTCAATCCCGCCACCCTCGACGTAAAGGCTGTAGCCGAGTACGCCGGCGCCGCCAAGGCACAAAACACCACGCAATTTCTCCTGCACATCATTCCCAATACCATGGTCGATGCCTTTGCCCGCGGAGACATTCTGCAGGTCGTCTTCATCTCTGTCCTCCTGGGTATCGCGCTCGCCATGATGCGCGGCCGCGCCGAGCCTCTCATCCGCCTGCTCGATGTGCTAACAGGAGCCATCTTCACCATCGTCAATCTCTTTATGCGCCTCGCGCCCATCGGCGCGTTCGGAGCCATGGCCTTCACCGTGGGTCGCTATGGTGTTACGTCCCTCGGGCCTCTACTCAAACTCATCGTCACCTTCTATCTCACCTGCGCCTTTTTCGTCCTCATCATCCTCGGCGCAGTCTCCTGGCTCGCCGGCTTCAACATCCTCCGCTTCCTGCGCTATATAAAAGAAGAGATTCTTCTCGTACTCGGCACCAGTTCCTCAGAGTCTGCTCTCCCCAGCCTTATGGAGAAGCTGGAGAACCTCGGCTGCTCCAAGGCTCTCGTAGGCCTCGTCGTCCCCACTGGCTACACCTTCAATACTGATGGCAGCAGCCTCTACATCACGATGGCCGCGCTCTTCGTGGCTCAGGCGACGAACACCCACCTAACCTTTGCCCAGCAACTCAGCCTTTTTGCTGTTGCGATCTTGACCTCCAAGGGCGCCAGCGGCGTACAGGGCGCAGGCTTCGTCGCGCTCGTCGGAACCCTCATTGTCGTGCCCGCTATTCCCGTCGCAGGCATGGCGCTTATCCTCGGCATCGATCGCTTCCTCAGTACCTTTCGCGCTCTGGTCAACATGATCGGAAACGGTGTCGGCACCATCGTCGTAGCCTCATGGGAGAATGAGATCGAAGGCTCCGTACTCACCCACGCTCTCGCCACGCGTGAGAACCGTACCATTGACCGACAGATTATGGACCAACAGATCGCGGAGGGTGAAGAACGTGAACGCATCTGATGAACCTCTACTCACAAGTTTCGCCACGGCTGAGGTCACGCCTTCCCGCCGAAGTTTTCTGCTCAGCTCACCCGCCATCCTCGCGAGCGGCCTGGCAATATTAGAAGAGTCCTCTTTACACAGCGCCCGCGCCTCTGCCCAGCAGCCTTCGCAACCGGCCATCTGGAGCCGCGAGTACTGGGCACGCAGGGGCGACATCAAACTTTACCTCTTCCGTAAGAACGCCGGCTCCGCCTCTTCAGGTCACTCAACCCGTCCCATCCTCTTCCTCTGTCACGGCTCCTCCGTCTCCTCCCGCCCCACCTTTGATCTCACCGTCCCCGGCCACGGCGAATACTCCCTCATGGACAAGTTCGTCGAATTCGGCTTCGATGTCTGGACGATGGACTTCGAGGGCTACGGAAGATCTTCACCCTCCGCTGGCAACTCGAACGTCGCAGACGGGGTGGAAGACTTAAAAGCAGCCAGCCTGGTCGTGCAACTCGAGACCGGCCAACCCAGCTTTCATCTCTACGGAGAATCCGGAGGCGCACTCCGCGCCGGAGCCTTCGCCGTCGCACAGCCCGCGAGCGTACGTCGCCTCGTCCTCGCCGCCTTCACCTGGACTGGCAAAGGCTCTTCCACCCTCACCAAGCGCGCCGAATCGCTGGACTCCTACCGCACCCACAACCTCAGACCCCGCGACAGAGACGCCATCCGCAGCATCTTCACGCGCGACAAGCCCGGTACCTCCGACCCCGCTGTCGCCGAGGCCATGGCCGACGCTGAGCTCAAATTTGGTGACTCCGCCCCTACCGGAACCTATCTCGATATGTCCGCCAACCTTCCGCTGGTCGACCCCACGAAACTCCGCGCTCCAGTCCTCATCGTTCGTGGCGAGTACGATGGCATTGCCACCGAGGAAGATCTGCTGAACTTCTTTCGCAGCCTTCCGGTCCCCGACCGTGAGTTCATCATCCTCCCCGGGGCCGCTCACTCCGTCGCCCTAGGCACGAACCGAAGTCAGCTTTGGCATACCATGCGAGCGTTTCTCGATATGCCTACGCGTCTCGATCAGAGACCTGCGCCACCCACGTCCGGTTTATAACTTTGTTCTTTAACTCTAAGGGCAGTCCGCATCAGTACTTTGCGTGAACTTTCGGAAAGCGAGCACACTCTTTTCCTATGAGTCTCTTTAATCTGCTCTCCCGCCGTGACTTCCTCGTTCAGGGAGCCCTGGCTGGTGCCTCCGCAAAAGCGCTTCCTCTCGTCTCTCCCGGCCCGTCTCCGCAGCCACCCACGCAGCAAGCAATCAGCGACGTCCAACATTCCACTACCCCCGTGACCCACATCCTCGCCGATTGGCTGGTCGCCTGCCCGCCATCCGACGTACCCGATAGCGTGCGCAAGGAAGCCGTGCGCTCTATCGTGAACTGGGTGGGAGTCACCGTCGGAGGCTCTGGCCAGCAGGCCGTCCTCCGAGCCCTCAGCACCCTTCAGCCCTACACTCGCAGTTCCACGGCCCATCTCTTCGGACGCTCCGAGGCCCTCGACCCGCTCCGCGCCGCCCTCATCACCGGCATCAGCTCCCATGTGCTCGACTACGATGACACTCATCTCGAAACCATCATCCATCCAGCAGGCCCCGTCGCCAGCGCCCTCTTTTCGCTCGCGCAGAGTCGCCTCGTCAGTGGCGCCGATCTCCTGCACGCCTTCATACTCGGCACCGAGATCGAGTGCCGCCTCGGCAAAGCTATCTACCCCTCCCATTACGACATGGGCTGGCACATCACAGGAACCTGCGGAGTCTTCGGTGCCGCCGCTGCCTGTGGGCGCATCCTCGGACTCAACGCCCAGCAGATGCGGTGGGCTCTCGGCATCGCCGCCACCGAAGCCGCTGGCCTCAAGATCATGTTCGGAAGCATGTGCAAGAGCCTCAACATCGGACGTGCCGCCGAGAACGGTCTTCTCGCCGCCCTGCTCGTCGCAAACAACTTCACCAGCTCCGACGAGAGCATCG
Organism: Tunturiibacter gelidiferens; assembly: GCF_013410115.1. Lineage (GTDB taxonomy): Bacteria > Acidobacteriota > Terriglobia > Terriglobales > Acidobacteriaceae > Edaphobacter > Edaphobacter gelidiferens. The sequence continues at coordinate 1,643,591 of NZ_JACCCV010000002.1, read as the reverse complement.
AAGGTCACGAAGGCTACATCTTCGCCGCCTCCCGCCAGCACGACTACGCCCCTCTCGTCGACGGTCTCGGCCAACACTACGAGATCGCCCTCAATACCTATAAGCCATTCGCCTGCGGCATCGTCATCCATCCCATCATCGACGGCGTTATCAAGCTCCGCAACGCGCACACCCTCAAAACCGCTGAGATCCGCTCCATCTCCATTCGTGCCAACCCCCTCGTCATTGAGCTCACCGGCAAGAAAGCACCTGCCACCGGCCTCGAAGCAAAGTTCAGCGTCTTCCACTCTGCCGCAGTCGCTCTCATCCGCGGCTTTGCAGGGGAAAAAGAGTACACGGACGAGGCCGCACGCGATCCGGAGGTCGTTGCTCTTCGCGAGCGCGTCTCCGTCTCCGTTGACCCCTCCATCCGAACGGACGAGGCTTACGTCACCATCACTACCACCGGCGGCCAAATCTTCACCAAGCATGTAGAGCACGCAGTCGGCAGCGTGCAGAACCCGCTCACCGACCAAGACCTCTCCATTAAGTTCACCCAGCTCGCCACTGGAATCCTTCCCCCCGCCCAGATCGAAAAACTTCTCACCTCCGTCTGGAACCTCCCCGAGCAACACAACGCCGGCGACCTACCGCGCCTGGGAGCCCTTGCATGACAAACATTCCATCCACTCCCTTAGCGAGGAATCCATGTTGAACCAGAATGACGAAAGGCCTTCCGCCGACGCTCTATCACGCCGCTCCTTCCTGGAGGCGGGTTCCGCGGCCTTAGCCGCAGCAGCCTTGGGAGGCGCCAGCCTCTCCGCCCAGCTGGCCCCAGCTGCCTCGCCTAACGCATCCGGCTCTAATCCCGGTCAAGAAAACCTTCCGCTCCTCAAAGAAAACCCCAGCTCTAACACTCCTCCCCGCACTGACCGCGGAGACGTTGGCCCGATCTGGTACTCCTTCGACCTTAACCACAAGCGCCTGGAGAACGGGGGCTGGACACACCAAGTAACCCAGCGTGAGCTTCCTCCATCCAAGGATCTCGCCGGAGTCAACATGCGCCTCACCGCCGGAAGCTTTCGCGAGCTCCACTGGCACACCGCAGACGAGTGGGCCTACATGATCTACGGCTCCGCTCGCGTAACTGTCCTCAACCCAGACGGGACCATCCAGATCGAAGATGTTTCCAAGGGCGACCTCTGGTTCTTCCCCGCCGGCTTCCCGCACTCCATCCAGGGCCTCGCCTCAGACGGGTGCGAGTTCCTTCTGGTCTTCGACGAAGGATTCTTCTCCGAGGAGAACACGTTTTCCATCTCCGAGTGGGTCGCTCACACCCCTCCAGAGGTCCTCGAGAAGAACTTCCGCCTTAGCCGCAGCGAGCTCTCGAAGCTGCCCACACGCGAACTCTTCATCTTCCCCGCCGCTCTCCCGCAATCCCTCGAGCGAGACCGCCAATCCGCAGGCGGTCCCTCCGCCGAATCGTCCATCCAATACATCTTCCGTGCCGGCTCCATGCCGCCCACCAAGTCTTCACCCCAAGGCGAAGTTCGCATCGTCGACTCGCGTAACTTTCCCGCCTCGAAGTCCGTCGCGGCCGGTATCGTAACCCTCAAACCCGGGGGCCTGCGCGAGCTCCATTGGCACCCCACCGCTGCCGAGTGGCAGTTCTACATCGCGGGTTCCGGCCGAATGAGTGTCATAGCCCCAGGCGGCCGCGCTCGCACCATGGACTTCAACGCCAACGACGTTGGCTTCGTCCCCACTGCTGCTGGTCATTACATCGAAAACACCGGATCCTCCGACCTCATCTTTCTTGAGATGTTCAAGCTCGATCAATTCCTCGAGTTCTCTCTCAATAACTGGATACGTCGCCTCCCTCCAGAGATGGTCTCAGCTCACCTCAACCTTGACGCCTCTTCGATAACCCGCATCCCCGCCGAGAAGCTGGCCATCCTTTAATCGCATATCACGATTGGATCCGAGGGATCCTCGCTGTTGCGCTTCCCCACTCGCACCGCGATTCGCCGAATTCAGGAGACTCTATGGACGCACCGCACAGATCGTTCGTACCAATGGCGGTCCCGAACTCCGGCCCCGAGCTCACCCGTCGGAATCTACTCGCAAAGGGCACCTGGGTACTGGCCGGCACTGCTCTGCATCTTCCTTCCTACCTATTCTCAGAGCCGCAGCAAACACCCTCCGTCTCCGCTCCCATCGGCCCCGTCATGCAGAGCCTCAGCACCTACATGGCCTCAGCCGCCACCCGTCCCCTGCCTCCCGCCATCATCGAGCAGGCGAAAGATCACATCCTCGATACCTTCGCCGCCATGATCTCCGGCTCCCAGCTTCCCCCCGGCCGCGCCGCCATCGCCTTCGCAGAATCCTATAGCGGCAAACCAGTCGCCTCCGTCGCCACGTCCAATATCCTTTGCGGTCCGCTGGAAGCAGCGCTAGCGAACGGAGTCCTAGCCCACTCCGACGAGACCGATGACTCCCACTCCCCTTCACAGTCCCACCCCGGCTGTGCTGTAATTCCCGCCGCCCTCGCCGCGGGCGAACAGTTCAGCATCTCCGGCCACCATTTTCTTCGCGCCGTCACCCTTGGGTACGACATCGGCCCGCGCTTCGGCGTTACCCTCGGAGGAGTTGACTACCAGACCGAGACGCATCGCGATCCGCACGCTACCTCCGAAGGCTTCGGAGCCGCAGCGGCCGCAGGCTGCGCCGCCGCTCTCGATGCCCGCCAGATGCGCTTCCTCCTCGACTATGCCGCGCAGCAGTCCTCGGGCTTCACGGCGTGGCAGCGGGACACCCTTCATTTCGAAAAAGCGTTCGTATTCGCAGGCATGCCAGCGCGCAATGGAGTCGCCTCCGCCCTGCTCGTTCAGGCCGGCTGGAGCGGAGTCGACGACGTCTTCTCCGGCCCTGAAAGCTTCTTCGCCGCCTACGCCCCCCACGCCAATGCTAAGGGCCTCGTCGATGGCCTTGGAGAATGTTACGAGATCACGCGTACTAATATAAAAAAATGGTGTGTAGGTTCTCCGATTCAAGCGCCGCTCGACGCCGTTCAGCTCCTACTCAACCAGCACTCCTTCACCCCCGACCAGCTCCGTCACGTCACCGTAAGAGTCGCCACCCGCGAGGCCTCTATCGTCGACAACCGCCCACTCCCCGACATCTGCCTCCAGCACCTCGTCGCCGTCATGCTCGTCGAGCGAACCCTCACCTTCCGCTCCGCCCATGACACCGCTTTGATGAAGGACCCCGCCATCCTGCGACAACGCGCCAAGGTCACCCTGCTCGGAGATGAAGAACTCGAGAAGCGTCTCCCCGCACGTGAGGCCACCGTCGAGATCCTCCTCAACGATGGAACCGTACTCACTCAGCACGTCGACGCCGTCCGGGGAACCGCGGAGAATCCGATGAGCCGTGAAGAAGTCATTGCCAAATCCCGCGATCTCATCGAGCCCGTCCTCGGCGCTGCCTCCTCGAAGCTGCTGATCTCCGCAGTCCTCCAGCTTGAACAACTCACAGACATCCACCATCTCAGCCGATTGCTTCGGACCTCCTGATTCGAACACGCCTGACTCTGCCTCTTTGGCGAGAAAACACATGGGTTGAATCTTCTGGCTGGCGTTGACTAATCTCTCTCGGGTTGGCGTTGGAGAGATTCCTTGGAACAGACTAGGCGGGTTGCTCTACGTCGACAGCCGGAATGGGGTCGCCGCCGTCGTCAGTCCGCCGGAAGAGGGCAAGAGACAGCTTGGACAAGGAAGTTTGTTGCAGTAATTTTTTTGGCGTGGTGGATGCTCGTTTTTGCTGGGGGTTTTGGCAAAAACGGGTGCCAAGACGTGGTGTTTTGGTGGTGAAGTTGTGGTGTTATGCGTGGTAAACGTGGCGTTTAAGCAGTCACTTTGTGGGGCTCGAAAAATGCGCCACGGATTCTGGATTTATTTTTGAGAGTTTCCCGTTTTGGGAATACTATTCGCGTATCCGCCCAAAAGCGCTCAATGCAGTAAGATTTCGTTGCTGATGGCATTTATGTATTCCGACGCACCGATCACAGTCGCGCCGCTCGACCTCGAATTCCAAGATAGACAGCCGCGACCGCTCTTGCGCTTCTTCAAATGGCATAACTGCTTCTTCAAATCTCAATCAGCTTATTGGATTTTTGGGCACCGAACATGTTTAATGTTTCGGCTCTACGAAGTCGGACAGTGCGCGAGTGAGGCGATCTACTTTATATACGACTACCGTGTCGATCTTACCCGCGGCGATGTCGGCGATCAGTTTCTTCAGTCCGGGTCGCTCCGTGTTGCCACCAGAGAATCCGCCGTCGTCATATTGGGTTGACAGAAGCTGCCATCCCTCGTGTCGTTGGCTCAGGACATAAGCTTCGCAGGCCTCTCGCTGGGCATGGAGAGAGTTGAAAGACTGTTCGAGTCCCTCCTCGGAAGACTTTCGGGTGTAGATGGCACAACGAATCTGACTCTTTGTCAAAGTCACGAAGCTTTCACCTTCTTCGTACCGAAAAACGCCGGGCCAGACCACCGCGTCCCAGTGATCTCACATGCGATTGGAGAGAGACTCTTGTAGGTCTTTCCGATGTAGTGATAACCTTCATCGTTGAGTGTGACCTCGTGGGCCTTTCCCCTCCATTCCCTTATGAGTTTTGTCCCGGCCTTGAAGCGCTGACGCGCTTCATCCCTCGAACGGCTCTGCGGTCTCAGCGAGGTCGCAAGTGATTGCGACCTCGCAATAGCCTTAGGGGAAAGGCCGCCATAGGCTTTTTCCTGGATCCTGTACGCAAGAATGGGCAGCATGAGTTCCGGACGTACCCGTCCCGGCTTTTACCAAAGTTATCCTTCCATAGCTCTACTAAGCGCGCATTAGGAAGTTTGGGCAGGCTACGAATGAAGGCAGATGTGACACCTTGCGGTTGTGTTTCCTCCATGAGTCCGCCCTCTCTGCGGCAGTCCCATTTCCGCTCCAATGAGGCGAACAGTCAAGTTGAAACCATCTCCACCTAGTCTGAGGCTATAAAGGGCCGAGCATCATTAGGAGTCTTCCGGCAACAAAATTCGGCCTTGCGACTACTCTCTTTGTTTCACTAATCCTTGTGCGAACGCCGTGATCGCCATGGAAAGTTTAGGTTTCCGAAGTATCGAAATGGATCCAGCCTGAGCTAAGACTCTTCACCATCTCGATGTAGAGCGCGGTGCGGTCGGCTGGCATACCCATCCCCTCCAGAACGCTTTGCCAGGCTGCCTCGGGCAACTTTGAAGGAAATCTGCGTGGCTGTCTTTCTGGATCGCAATATTGCAGCCACACCGTTTTTATGCGGGGGGTCCGAACAGAGCCGCGGCGTTTGGCGTCCCGGCCTGCATCTCATCGCGGATCTGCTCTGCGATTTTAGCCAGTGCAGCCTTATCGTCGCCTGGCTTGTAGTTGAAGACCACGCCCACAGCACCTACCGTTTTGCCGCTTTGATCTTTCATGGCAACTTCGTCCTCGAAGTGATTGCCGTTGACCTCCAGGTTGCTTTTGCCGGTGCGAATGCAGCGCGTGTCATCCTCGTCGCCGATCTTGCCAATGCGTCCGAAGTTGGAAGCTACGATGAGGTTTTTGTGGCCGGGAGGCGTTGCGTGTATCGCAAGGAGGATGACTTCAGGGTGTTTGGCGAGTGCTTCGTCGACCAACTTCTGCGCACCGGGGGCGGCAGTGGTGTAGGTGGGGTCCATCTCTTTGGCATCAACTTTTCTCATGCCTGCGATAGCCTGCTCCCGTGTTTGCTGCGCGTATGCTACGCCGAGAAGTGTCGCAAAGCTTGCGATCCATAGGATTCGAAGTGCTGTTTTCATCATGTCTCCTAGACTTAATCCGGCAATTACTCCGGTCTTCTGTGTGACGTACTCCGGTCTTCCGTGTAACGCTGTTGAAGCAGGCTAACGGATCTTCAACAGTAACAACGATGCCTCTCCGAGATGAGCCGCGACTTAACCAGATATGAAATTGCATTCATTCAGAGAGACTGGCTAGATAGCAGGTTAGAAGATCACCTTGAGAGCGAACTGGGTTTGACGACTGCTTCCGGCAGTGGGGCCTACGAGCACTCCGCCGGTGGAGGTGAGGACGGCACCGCTCGCGTTGAACAGCTGAGTGCCTGTTTTGGGGGGTGTGGCGTAGTTCACTTGATTCAGGACGTTGAAGAGTTCCGCGCGGAACTGGAGATTGAAAGTCTCCGAGATGCGTGGAATATACGTGTTCTTCACAAGCGAGGTATCGAGATCATTGAGGCGGGGGCCGATGATGGAGTTGCGACCTGCGTTTCCGAGATGCGTGAGCCCGGACGTCGGGTCGAAGGAGGGGAAGGCGAAGCAGTTGAGGTTGACGTAATGACGATTGAGCGAAGAGACGCTTTTGACTGGATTGCCTGTGCACCCCGGACCGGTGAGACGGTCTGGAAAGGCGAACGGATCGGCGCTATGCAGGTTGAGAGAATCGCCGGAGATGAGAGGCGTGAAGGGCTCGCCTGAGCTGGTCTGGAAGATCCCTCCCCACTGCCAGCCATTCAGAAGTATGTGAGCTACCGGGATGTCCTTGCGGACGTTGGGAAGCTCGACGATGTAGTTGAGGACGAGGTTCTGTCCGATGTCGAAATCGGAGATGGCGCGGCGGCGATTGGGCGCCCACAACGGCAGACTGGAGACCGAGTTGGCAAAGGTGTCGCCAAAGGTGGAGGAGGAGCCGTCATCTATGGATTTGGACCACGTATAAGAAATTTGAAACTGCGTATGGTGATTGAAGCGCTTGTTGAGGCTGGCCTGTAGCGAGTTGTAATGGGAATAGCCGGTCATGAATACGGCACTAATCTGGCCAATGTTGGGGTTCAGCTTGGCAGCATTAAGAGCAGCGGCGCTCGGCGAGTTTTTTCCGTTGGGGCCATAGAAGAGGTAACTCCCATTAGTGACGATGGGTTGTACGGTGTTGACATCGTCCACGCGGTAAGGAAGGTGAGTGCCACGAGATCCTGCATAGCCTACCTGAAGGATCATGTCGTAGGGCAACTGCTGCTGGACGTTCATCGAATACTGCTGGACGTAGCTGCGGGAGGAGTGATTGGGGGCGTAGGCATAACGCAGATTTGCTGCAGAGAGCGCGAGATAAGCACCCGTCGGGAAGGAGCCGATACCTGGAGCGGCGTTGTTGCCGAGTTCAAGATAGGGGGCGGTGAAGATGGATAGCCCCTCGTAGAGGTAGTTGAGCTGTTGCGCGTCGTAGATGCCGTAACCGGCGTGAACGCTCGTCATGTCCTTGCCAAATGGATCCCAGGCAAAACCGACGCGTGGAGCTATGTTCTTGAAGCTGGCATTTTGAAAATATGGACTGCCGAGATGGGGGGTCGTGTCCGTGAGATTGCGGAGGTTGGCAAGACGGTTGGCCGTCTCGGTGGGGACAGTAACTGGCTCGTAACGGACACCGAGATTAAGAGTGAGATTGTTGGAGATGCGGTAGTTGTCTTCTAGGTAGGCGCCGAAGACCGACTGGCGAAGATCGCGTGGGCTGACACCCTGGGCGAGCGGCGCGTTGAAGCTTGTGGGGTGATTGGTGAGGAAGCTCTGCAGGCTGGAGAAGATGAATTGGCCATTGGGATTGGAAGTGCCAAGTTGATTGTTCTGCAGTCGCTCGAAGGCAAAACCAAATTTGAGGGCGTGTTTTCCTTTGGTCAAATAAAGATCGTCGTAAAGCTGGTATGAGTTGAGGTGGAAGACAAACTCGCCGGTCGCCTTGAGGCCGCCCTGAAAGTTGGAGAGTCCTCCGATATTAATCAGTCCAACAGGAAGCCCCGGAACGAAACCCAGAGCAGGATCACTCGCAGCTGGGTTGATGGCAGCGAGGGTGGTGGGCGCATCGGAGAAGACGCGGCTATAACCAAATTTAAAGGAGTTGAGCAGCGCGGCGGAGAAGACGTGCGATTCGCCAATTGTCGCCAGCTGACGTTTGGCCAGATTACCGGTGATACGAACGTTGAAGGGATCGGGTGAGGTGAGTTTTCCGTTGTCGTAGAAGTAGGTTCCTGTGAGCGAATCCTTGTCGGAGATGCGATGGTCGGCGCGAATGGTGAAGTAATCTTCGTGGCTGACAAAGGGATCGTTGAAGAGGAAGCTGCCAGTGTCGGCATTAGGACCGGGATCGACGGTGGGGAGCGGATACAGAGCAAAGTAGGGACTGACTACCGGACTGACGGGCACCTGCATGTGGCTGGCGCAGGGGTTGCTACCGGAGGCGACACAGAGGCTACCGGTGCGGGCCGCGGCGGAGGGTACGATGCTGGAGGTATTTGCGCCCTGGTATTGGCGGAGACCCTCATAGTCACCGAAGAGAAAGGTGCGTTCTTTGATAACGGGACCACCAGCGGATGCGCCGAATTGGTTGCGACGGAACTCGGCGATCTGCCCCGGAGTATCAAACTCATTGCGCGCGTCGAGCGCGGAGTTGCGGAAGAACTCATAGGCGGAGCCGTGAAGACGATTCGTCCCGGCGCGAGTGACCGCGTTGATGATGCCGCCAGCAGCCTTGCCGTAATCAGCAGAGGCGTTGGATGTGACGACAGAAAACTCCTGGATGGCGTCCACGCCGAGGTTTGACCCGATGACGCCGCCGGGGCCGCCATTGGAGTAGTCATTGATGCTGATGCCGTCGACCCGATAATTGTTCTGCTGCGGGCGCGCGCCGCCGACGGTGAGTTGATTCCCGATGCCACGGTTGGCTCGTTGATTGGTGACGGCGATGGCAGGCTGGGTGCGCACTGCGGCGACGCCGGGCTGCAGATTGGCGAGTTGAGTCCAGTCACGTCCGTTGAGCGGGAGGGCCACGATTGTGCGCTCGTCGACGATCGGCATGGTGGTGGAGGTAACCATATCGATTGCGGGCGGCGCGGTGGTCACTACGATTTTCTCTCGGGCCGAACCTATTTGAAGCTGAATGTTGATCTCCTGCTGCGCACCAACATTGAGGGCAATATCCTTGATCTCCTGTGGCACAAAGCCGGATACGGTAATGGAGATGGTGTAAGTACCCGTTTGGAGATTGGGAACAGAATAAAAGCCGGAGGAACTGGCCGTGGACTGGGTGACAATCCCCGTGTCGGTATTTGTAATTACAACGGGAGCATTTGGAACGAGTGCGCCGGCGGGATCGGTGATGGTTCCTGCAATGGTTCCGGTCGAGACCTGTGGGCGCAGAGCTGGAGCTGCGCAAAGAAGAAGGGTAGCTAGGTAAAGTGCTTGCTTTAAAAATCGTACTCTCATGTAGTGCCTCTCAATACTGGCTGACTGCAATGCAATCGCTGTAACGTAATGCCAGAGTGATGCTCACGCGGCGGTGACCCAATTCATCACGGCGACAATGCATGACTATTGGACCTCTGCCATTTAGTTCTTTGCGAATGAAGAGTCGCTGAAGGTTACATAAAAGTTTGTTTAGAGATGGCTGGTGAGTTGTTTCTGAACGCAGCGACGAGCAAGCATAGCGGCGGAGAGTGGATGAATGCAATTTCATTTTGCTTTCAACACAGCCTCATGATGGTGCATGAGGCTTACTGTGAAGTCCGCGTAGATGGAGTGGCTCGATTCGGGCGACACAAGGTATGCGGCCATCGAGGAGAGGTATCGGATGAAGATTCAGAAGAGATTAGCCGGACTGCTTGTCTTGAGTTCCTCTGCAGCGATCTATACCGTTGCGGGAGTGACGGGTGCCCGCGCGCAGGCACCCGCTATGAAGTTGGTGCAAACAATAGAGCTGCCGGGCTATACAGGCGACTTCGATCACTTCGCTGTGGATGAACAGCGCGGACGGCTGCTACTGGCCGCAGAAGACCATGCGACGATGGAGGTCTTTGACCTGAAAACGGGTCGACACCTGAAGACAGTGAAGGGCTTTGACGCGCCGCACAGCATCCTGGTGCGGCCTGCCGCTTCGACGATCATCGTAACGGATAGTGGCAAGACGATGACGAAGGTACTCGACGCGGAGACGTACGCGATCAAGGGCACGATCAAGTTGACGGAGGGCGCGGATTCAGCGGCATATGACCCGGAGACGAATATCTACTACATCGTGACCGGCGGCAAGGATGTCGACATGAAGACGGCCAATGTGGAGGCCGTGAACCCGGATACGGGGCAGCGGCTGGGCGGGGTGACGTTTAAAGATGACCATGTCGAGGCGATTGCGCTGGAGCAGCACGGGAACCGCATCTTTGTGAATCTGACCCAGACCAACAAGATGGCTGTGGTGGACCGAAAGACCATGAAGGAGATTGCCGAGTGGCCGGTTGCGCCGGCGCAACAGAATGCGATGGTGGCTCTGGATGAAGCGCAGCACAGGTTGTATGTGGTATGTCGTGCAGACCTTAGCGGTGCTCCGGCGGGAAAGGTAGTGGTGATGAATTCGGATGACGGCAAAGTCGTGAGCACGCAGGATGCTCCGACAAGAGTCGACCAGGTGATCTACGACATCGTGATGCATCGACTGTATGTGCCTGGGGGGCAGGGATATACCGAGATTTATGACACTTCCGATGCCAATAATCTAAAATCCGTGGCGAAGGTATCGACCGCCCCAGGGGCCAAGACGGGGATTCTGTTGCCGGGCAAGAACTTGGTGTTGGCGGCTTCACCGGGTGAAACCAAGGCCGTTGCCAAGGTGATGTACTTCAGCATCCCATAGCAACTTTTCGCCACGACACTCCCGTTGTAGCAGTCAATCGCAAGTGAAGGGGTTTTCATCTATGCTTCATCTCTGCTTTACTGCTCAAGACTGTAATAGTGCGAGGTGTACGCAATGCGGATATTGCTTGTGGAAGATGAGCCTAAGGTCTCGGGCTTCGTAGAGCGTGGACTCGCCGCCGAGCGGTACGCAGTGGATGTCTCGGCGGATGGCCGCGACGGTCTGGAGATGGCACAGACCTATCCTTACGACCTGATTATCCTGGATCTAATGCTGCCCCGGCTGGATGGCCGCGAAGTGCTGCAGCGGCTTCGCCATAAGGATGCATGCGTCCCCGTTCTAGTGCTGACGGCGCGGGACTCCATAGAAGACAAGGTGCGCCTCTTCGAGAGCGGTGCGGACGACTACCTGACCAAGCCATTCGCCTTTGCCGAACTGCTGGTTCGGGCGAAAGCCTTGTTGAGGCGCGGACCGGTAAATCGATCGAGCACGCTGATGGTGGGAGACCTGGAGCTGGATCGCCTGACCCAACAGATTAAGCGCGGTGGCAGACGCATCGAACTGACAGCGAAGGAGTACTCCCTGCTGGAGTACCTGATGCAGAATGCAGAGCGGGTGCTCTCACGCAATATGATCATCGAGCATGTGTGGGACCAGAGCTTCGACGGAGTGACAAACATCGTCGACGTGTATGTGCGGCATCTGCGTTCGAAGGTAGACGACGGACAGGAGAGTAAGCTGATTCGCACAGTGCGCGGAGCCGGATACATGATTCGTGCAGGTGGTGAGGCTTGATTCCGGCCATCCATTTGACGACACTGCGGACACGGGTCACAACATGGTATGTCGGCCTGATGGCGGCTGCGTTGCTTGTCTTTGGCGCGGCTCTCTACTTTGGCGTGCAGGGCTATCTGCGAAGCTCGTTGGAGGAATCGCTGATTGGTGAAGCAAAGGGGATCGTCCTCACTTTTCTCTCGCAGGAGGAGAGCAAGGGACAATCATGGATGCAGGGTGAAATCGCTGAGGCATATGCCCCGGAGAACAGCGGACGGTTTATTCGCGTTAGCCGGCAGGATGGCACCGTGCTGTACCAGGGCGGCGACACGCGAGATCCTCATATCGATTCCTCGATTGTTTCGCAACCTCAATTGAGTGAGTCGAAGGATTTTTTTCGACACGAAAGTGCCGGCGGAACGCACAATCTGCTGATCTATTCACAGCCATATGTATCGCCCTCGGGAACCAGATACGTCGTTGAAATGGGCGCTTCCCTTGCCCCGATCTCACGTGTGCTGGCAAGCCTGTTGAAGATTCTGTTCCTTATAACGCCGTGCATTCTTTTTGCAGCGGCACTCGGTGGACACTTCTTGATGAAATTGCCGCTGCGGCCCCTGGAAATCTTGAGCGAGCAAGCAGAACGGATCGGCACTCATCAATTTGGCGAGCGCCTGCCCGTCATAGCGACCGGCGACGAGATGGAGAGGCTGTCGCTCTCGCTGAACCGTATGATTAGTCGCCTTGAAGACGCGCTTGCCTACAATCGGCGCTTCTCTGCAGATGTGTCTCATGAGCTGCGTACGCCGCTCACGATACTTCGCGGCGAGTTGGAACAGTTGCTCCACACCTCCAGAATGCCGATGACGCAGCGTGATTCCCTGGGCAGTGCACTCGAAGAGATCGACCGCATGGCACAGATAGTGGAAAGCCTGCTGACCATCTCCCGACTGGATTCCGGCACTGACGGTATGGACCTGAAGCAAGTAGACCTGAACTGCCTCGCACAATGGACCGTCGACCAGATGCACCTCATGGCGGAGGAGAAGAATATCGCGCTGCGATGCTCGCGGGTTGAGCCGGTGGCAATTATGGCTGACGCTGGCAGAATCAAGCAGGTGCTGGTGAATCTGTTGGACAACGCCATCAAGTACACACCAAATGGAGGCGAGGTGGCCGTCTCGGTATCAGCAATCGGCGCAACCCAGCTTGCGATTCTGGAGGTCAGCGATACCGGCATAGGCATTCCGGCTCGATCGCTGCCGCATGTCTTCGAACGCTTCTACCGTTCAGACAAGGCACGGACCAGAGAGTCGGGCGGTACTGGTCTGGGACTCTCGATCGCGAAAGCGATCTCGAAGGCTCACGGTGGAACCATGTCGATAGAAAGTGTAGAAGGCAGAGGGACGCGAGTCAGGCTCGAACTCCCTCTGTCTCCTTTGCCCGTTTCGGCCGTCCCCGGACTAAATATCCAGACCACGCCAGAAGGAAAGCCTGGAAACGTCTCTGTCGAACGAAGTCTTCATCAATGCGTGCATCTCGGTAGTGATCGGATTGGTGAACACAATCTGAATTCCCGTTAACTAATCCATCTCCATGACTCGGCGATTTTGCTTCAATTTACTAGTCGATGAGACCCACGCTTCCGAGTTGCCGACGAAACACAATCGCAAGGCACCACACCTGCCTTGATTCGTGGTCTACCCAAACTCCCTAAAACGCGCTTAGTAGAGCTATGGGTTGGTAAAGAACCGGGACGGGTACGTCAGGAACTTCGACGCGTGGGTCGGTGTATAGCTCTGACCCATCGGAAGTCACTACCTTCCCACTCAGCAAGCCCGCTGATCTACGAGCTGCTGCGATCATGTCGCTGTGTGCGATCTACGGGCTGCGAAGTCCGGATCAGCAACATCAGGGTGAAAGCCTCGGAGGTTGCGCGTTAGGCACCATACGTATCCGCCGTCCACAACTACAAGACTCCCGCCGTCAGTCGCGACATCTTGGGAACCGAAATCGAAAAATGTTCGCTCTTTAAGGAACGGCCCAAAGCAAAGAGTAATGTCGACTGCTGAAAGAGTTCCGCCGCTCTCATCGATTCAGCTTGTGAGAGCCAATAGAGCGGCCCCACGCGCCAAGTTGCCCGGCTTACACCGAGAAGAGTTCGAAGCGCCGGTTCATTTATACGCCAGTGCTTTGTAAGTACCTCGGCAAAGAGACTATTGTGGGACGTTTCCGGGACTGCCATGCATGGACTCTAAGCGGATACGTGAAGGCGGCCTGACGCTGGGCGCAAAGTGAATAAGCTTCCGATGGATGTGCCGGATATGAGTTCGTGCGGTGTCAGCGACGAAGGAAAGCTTCACGGGAAGAGTGAGGCAGGATACTATTCTAGCCATCGATCAAATGGATGGCGGATGGAGATTCCTGGGGTGAGTGATCGGGTGACGGCATCGCGTCTTGTTCGTCTCTGTGGCTTGTTGCTGAAGCAGTTGGAGAGCGCGGCCCGGGCACGCGTGCTGGCGACCGAGGTGGAGGCGCTGTTTGCGGATTCGGCAGTGGTGGTTTACATGGCGGATGAAGCGGCGCAGGCGTGGCAGGTGAAGGCGACTGTGGGTGGACTGACGATCAGCCGTGGTGCGATAGCGTATGATGCGGCGGGCAGCCTGGGCGCGGTGTTGGAGGAGCACGCGGTGATGCAGTTTGCCGCGGGGGATCTGGCGCGGGAGGAGTTTGCGCACCTAGATCTGCGGCGGAGTTTCAGTGCGCTGAGCTATGTGCCAATTCTGTTGAACGATCGGCTGCTGGGTTGCATAGAGATTGTGAGCTTTGGCGAGGCCGCGACGGAAGAGGCGCTGGACGAAGCGGCGGAGATGGCGGAGCATGCGGCGGTCGCGCTGGACGCGGCGCAGCGGTATGAGGCGGAGCGGGGCGCAGGGCTGGCTTCGGTGCTGCGGCTGACGCAGCTCTACGACATTGAGCGGGTGTTCAACTCTACGCTGGAGATGCGGGAGCTGCTTCCGATCATCTGCTCGAAGGTGCAAGATCTGATGGGGGCGGATGCGGTGAATCTGTGGTTGGTGGATCAGAGTGATCTGCTATTGACGGAGCAGGTGGGGGAGGAAGGGACGGCGTTGGGGGAGCGTCGAGCAGATGGCGAAGGGGTCGTGGGTGGAGTGGGAGAGACGGGCGAAGAGGCGCTGGTGCAGGAGGACGAGCGGTCGGTGATAGCAGCTCCGCTGCTGCATGCAGAGGCGCTGACGGGAGTGCTGGAAGTGGTGCGGTTCGGCGCGCAACGGCGGTTCACAGAGGATCATCTGTTCACGCTGACGCAGGTGGCTGGGTCGGCGGCACAGGCGCTGCATAACTCTTCGCTGCTGCAGGCGGAGCGGAAGATCGAGGTGCTGCGGACGCTGGTGGGGGTGGGGCAGGAGATTACGTCGACGCTGAATCTCCAGCGTGTGCTCGAGGCGATTGTGAATCAGCCGCAGCTGGTGATTCCGTATGAGCGGGCGGCGATTGCGCTGGAGAACAGGGGCCGGATCGCGGTGCAGGCAATCTCGGGGGTGACGAAGCTGAATGCGTCGACGGCGGAGGTGCAGGAGCTGAATGGGGTGTTGAGCTGGGTGGCGGGCTTGGGAACGGAGGTGTATGTCACGCAGCGTGGGGAGGCGATCAGCGACGCGAGGCCGGAGACGCGGGAGAAGTTCCGGCGGTACTTTGAGACCTCGGGAATGCGGAGCTTTTATGCGCTGCCGCTGACGGATGATGAGGGGCGGCTGGGGATTCTATCGTTCGAGAGCTCGGATGCGGAGTTTCTGGGAGCGCTTCATCTGGAGATCATCAAGATTTTGTCGAGCCAGGCGACGCTGGCACTGAGGAACGCCTCGCTGTACAAGGAGGTTCCGTTCATCGGGATATTGGAGCCGTTGATTGAGAAGCGGCGGCGATTCATGGCGATTGAGCGACGGAGACGGGGGCTCCTGTTGGGTTCGGTTGCGATGGTGGCGTTGGCGATGGTGCTGGTTCCGCTACCAATGCGGGTCTCGGGGCAGGCAGAGGTGAATCCATCGCAGACGCAGTATGTGCATGCGGAGGAGGACAGCGTGGTACAGCGTGCGTTTGTGCACGAGGGCGATCGCGTGGAGCCGGGGACTCCGCTGTTCCAGATGGCGGACTGGGGGCAGAGGGCGACGCTGGCGGGTGCGCAGGCGAAGTACGAGACGGCGATGGCGCAGAGGAATCGTTCGCTGACGGACAATGATGCAACGGCGGCGGGGCAGCACGAGGTAGAGGTGGAGTATGCGCGGGGCGAGGTGACGCGGCTGAACGACAGACTGGAGCGGACGACCTTGCGGTCGGAGATTGCGGGTGTGGTGGCGACTCCGCATGTGGAGGACCTGGTGGGGAAGAAGCTTTCGAACGGGGATCCGGTGGTGGAGTTAGTGAGTACGGCGAGTGTGGTGGTGGATGTGGCGGTGTTGGAGCGGGATGTTGCACTGGTGAGGCCGGGAGCGGAGGCAGTGGTGAAGCTGGAGTCGTTTCCGACGGCGACGTTTCGCGGACGGGTGGATGTTGTGAGTCCTTCGGGGACGACGGTGGGAGATAAGCACCTGTTCTTTGCGCGGGTGGAGCTGCCGAATGCAGATGGACGGCTGCGGCCAGGAATGCAGGGCACGGGGAAAGTTCGAGTGGGTTTACGGCCGCTGGGGTATGTGCTATTTCGCGATCCCGCTTTGTGGGTTTGGTCTACGCTGTGGAACTGGTTCGCCTGGTAAGGAGCGCTATGGTTCGTCTGGTTGCGGCTGCTTTGGTGATGTTCGGGATGTCAGGATGCACGTCAGACCCACCTCCGGTGGCGGCGGCTTCGGCGGAGAGGGTGCGACCGGTTGTGGCTTCTACTTCGAGTGCGAGCGGGCCGCGGGAGATTGTGGTGTCGGGTCCGGTGACGGTGGAGGAACAGCTGGACGTAGTGGCGCTGCGGGCGGGGGTGATTGTTGCGATGCCGGTGGATGTGAACTCGGAGGTAGAGAAGGGTCAGGTGATGGCGCGGCTGGATGCGCGGCAGCTGGAGGCGGATCGCGCGACGTCGGAGCACAAGGCAGAGAGTGTGGATGCCGATCTGAAGAACTGGGAGTCGGAGCTGCAGGTGAAGGAGGCCGACCTGCGCCGGGCCGAGGCGATGCACAAGGAAGGGATCAGTACGCAGGAGGCATACGACCATAGCCTCTACGAGGTGACGGCTAGTAAGTACGAGGTGGAGCGGCAGCGCGGAGACGAGTTGAGCGCAAAGGATAGTGTGCGGTCGATCGATCTTGAGCTGGAGAAGACGCGGATCGTGGCGCCGTTTCGCGGTGTGGTGTCGCAGCGGTATGTCCGGCAAGGACAGTATGTGACGGTAGGGGAGAAGTTGTTTCGGGTGATCGGGCGGTCGTCGCTTGAGGTGCGATTTACACTGCCTGCGACGGAGGCGCAGCTGCTGCGGCGTGGCGATGTAGTGACGGTGTCAGCGACTACAGACTTCAAGGAGAGCACGGCGGCGACCGTGACGCATTTGAGTCCGGTGGTGGACCCAGGAAGCGGCACGATTGAAGTGGTGGCGGTTGTGAAGGACCGGCTGCGGGGGCTGATTCCGGGGACGATGGCTTCGATAAGGATAGCGGGCACGCGATGAACCTGGCCGAGGCGCTTAATGCAGCGTTGCCGGATCTGCCGGCGCGGCGGATACGCACGGGTTTTCCTAAGATGGATCCGGCGGCGGTGGTGAAGGAGAACGTGGAGGACGGAGAGCCGGTGATGGTGGTGTTGAACCGGAGCACGGACAAGATGTTTCGCTTCAACCCGGTGCAGTGGCGGATTATCGAGCTGTTCGATGGCGTGCGGACGTATGAAGAGATTGGGGCGTTGCATGCGGAGCGCTACGGTGTGGCGTACGGCGCGGACGATCTGCGGGAGTTTGCGGCGGGGCTGGATGATGCAGAGTTCTGGTATCGAACGCCGCTGGAGAGGAGTGTGGCGCTGCGTGAAAAGCTAGAGAGCGGACGTCACCAGCACACGCACAGAAAGTCCAAGTGGGGCGACATTGCGCATATGCAGTTTTCGGCGTGGGATCCGGATCAGTACTTCAATCGGATCTATCCGTACACCCGATGGGTGTACAGCGGATGGTTTACGACGCTGACGGTGGCGTTGTTTGCGTGCATGCTGTTGCTTTCGGCGGCGAACTGGCAGCAGATCCGCCTGGACACGGTGCAGTTCTATACGTTCACGCACAAGAGCGCGTCGGAGCTGGCCCAGTTCTGGCTGATTTTTCTGTTCCTTGGGTTCTTTCACGAGTCGGCGCATGGGCTGACGTGCAAGCACTATGGCGCGGAGGTGCATGGGATGGGGTTTCACCTGGTTTATCTGACGCCTGCGTTCTTTGTGGATGTGAGCGAGGCATGGGTGTATGCGACGCGGTGGCAGAGGCTAATGACGATCATCGCGGGGATATGGGTTGAGATGATTTTCTGCGCGATCGCGACGATAGTGTGGTGGGGGACGCCACCGGGAAGTGGAGCACACGACTTTGCGTATAAGATCATGCTGCTGACGGGAGCCGCGGTGGTAGTGGTGAACATGAATCCGCTGATCAAACTGGATGGATACTATGCGTTCTCGGAGATCATCGGGTTTTCGGATATCAAGGAGAAGTCGACGGCGTATCTGTCGGGGCTGGTGCGGGGCAGAATCTTTCGGCTGCCGGTGGAGATGGAGTATGTGGTGCAGCGGCGGCGGCCGGGGTACGTGGCGTATGCGCTGCTGTCGGGAATCTACAGCTATGGACTGCTGTTGACGGTGGTCCGTTTCAGCTACAACGTGGCCGTGAGCTACAGTCCGCAGTGGGGGTTCTTGCCTGCTGGAATCTTTGCGCTGGTGATCTTCCGCGGGCGGCTTCGAACGCTGCTGCAATTTGCGCGGACGGTGTACCTGGACAAGAAGGATAGGGTGCGGGCGTGGTGGACGGGGGCCCGGGTGGCGTTGGCGTCGGGGGTTGCACTGGTGATTGTGTTTGCTCCAGTGTGGCACGAGACGGTGACGGCGCGATTTGTGCTGGAGCCGGGCGAGCGGGCGGTGGTGCGGACTACGGTTCCCGGCAGGGTGGTGTCGGTGATGACCCGTGAGGGGGAGAGGGTGACGGCGGGCACGCCGCTGATCGAGATGGAGAGCCGCGAGGTGAGCTCGATGCGTGCGGGTGCGGGAAGCGAGTTTGCCTTGACGGGGATGAAGCGCGTGGAGGCGCAGCTGGAGCATGGCGATGAGAGCGAGGCGATTCCGGAGCATGCGCGCGCGGACGTGGAGCGGACGATTGCGGAAGAAGTGGAGCAGCAGCTGCGGCCGCAGGCACCGATCTCCGGTGTGGTGATGAATGCAGGCTTGAAGAACCTGGCGGGAAGTTACCTGGATGCAGGGGCGATGGTGGCGGAGATCGGCGATACGGAGCAGATGCGGGCGCGGATCTTTGTGCTGGAGTATGCCCTGCCGCGAGTGCGGGAGGGAGCGCGTGTGGATCTACTAGAAGATGGACGGTTCGGTGTGCTGCGATCGCGGGTGCAGAGCCTGGAGAGAGCGCCGGAGGCACTGGATGCGGCACTGGATACGGATGAGAAGATTCGAGGGGCGGGGACGCTGACGTACTTTGTCGCCGATGCGATGATCGCGAACGATGGCACGCTGCGCGATGGGATGACGGGGACTGCGAAGATCGCAGTGCGGCGGCGCAGCCTGGCGGGGGTAGCGGCTCGCGAGGTGCGGGAGTTTGTGCAGCGGAAGCTTTGGTAGGGAGAAAAAAAAGACGGGCGGAGGCAGAAGCCTCCACCCTGATGCACTTCGAGTTGCTGCAGAGAACCTAAGCGGAATTAAAGCAAAGGACCAACACAGGACAGAGTTACGTATACAGATCCTGAGGTTGTCCGGAGTATCTACGGTTAGAGCGAGGGGTTCATGGCTCGGCTGGCGATCTTCTTCGAGAGGACCGCGCGGCTGGCGATGGTCTTGGAGAGGACGGCTCGGCTGGCGACGGTTTTCGACAGCGCAACAGGAGCAGCTGCGGCGGCTGACTTGGGTGAAGACTTCGTGGTGGAGGCGGACTTCTTCTCGGGGCTCAGGTTGCTGGTGAGGGATTTCTTTTGGATAGCCATGATAGTTTCTTCTCCTTGAAATGTCTTCAGATCAGCTTGAGGTTCTCTTTGCTGGGACTGTGCTATGTCTTATTGCAAGCAGCGTGCCAAAGGTCGGAATTGCCAAAATACAGGGATTTTGGCGATTTTCGGCATGGGGCAGGTGGATGCGTACGATGGAGGGTCTCCGTGGGGGGGTAAATTTTCACCTCGCCGGGTTAATTTTTAACCCCGGACTACCTTTTGCCGTTGAGTTTGATCTGGTCTTCGTGGATATGGTGTTTGCGGCAGAGATACTTCATCTTTTCGACTGGGATGTGGAGGAGGGCGGCAGCGGCCGTCTTGCCGCCGGCGCGGCGCAGGGCGGCGAGTAGATAGGCGACCTCGATACGTGTGAGCTCATCTTCGAGGTCGAGGCCTTCGGGGGGGACAAGGATCTCGTCGTAGCTGGCGGTGCTCTCGTAGAGGACCTTTTCGGGGAGATGCTGCATGGAGATGGTGTCGCCGTCGACCATGAGGGCGAGGCGCTGAACGAGGTTTTCGAGTTCGCGTACATTGCCGGGCCATGCGCCGGTTTCGAGCACCTGGAGCGCTTCGGGGGAGAAGCGTTTGTGCCGCAGATTGCCGGCGGTGCAGTACTTGGTGAGGTAGTGGTCGAGCAGGAGGGGAATGTCGCCTTCGCGGTCGCGGAGTGGAGGGAGCGCTACGGGGATGACGCAGATGCGGTAGAAGAGGTCTTCGCGGAACTGGCCCTGCCGAACCATCTGCTCAAGGTTGTCGTTGGTGGCGGCGATGAGGCGGAAGTCGATCTTGCGCGGACTCTTGGCGCCGATACGCTGAACGGTTTTTTCCTGGAGGACGCGGAGCAGCTTGCTTTGGAGGAGGAGAGGGAGCGAGCCGATCTCGTCGAGGAAGAGGGTGCCGCTGTCGGCGAGTTCAATTTGTCCGAGTTGGGTGGCGTGGGCTCCGGTGAATGCACCTTTTTCGTGGCCGAAGAGCTCGGACTCCATAAGGGTTTCGGGGAGGGCAGCGCAGTTGACGCTGATGAAGGGCTGGCCGCGGCGCGGGCCGAGGTCGACGATGGCACGTGCGGCGAGTTCTTTGCCGGTGCCGCTTTCTCCGCGGAGGAGAACGGTGCTGTGGCTAGAGGCGACCCGGCGGAGGGTTTCGTAGAGGCGCTGCATCGGCTCGCTGCCGCCAATCATGTCGCAGAGGGAGTTACGCCGGGCTAGCTCGCCGCGGAGGTGCACGGCTTCGAGGTGCCTGCGGTGTTGCTGGCCGGCTTCGAGGAGATGATCGCGGAGTTCGGGGAAGCCGATGGGGGCTAAGAGGAACTCGTCGGCTCCGGATTTCTTTGTGCGAATGCGGGCGTTTTTGAGATGCGTCCGGGAGATGACGGTCAGATAGATGTGTGGCGCGGCGGCGCGGATGGATTCGATGTAGCAGAAGACGTCGGTGCCGGGCGAGACGATAGTGTCCAGGTCGATGACGAGGATCTCGGGTTTGTGTTCGGCGAGACTCTGGAAGAGAGTTTCGGAGTCTGCGGCAAGACGGATGAAGAAGGCGGGCGCGAGCTCCTGGCCGATCTCGGGCAGAGCGTCGTTATCGCTGGTGGCAAATAGCAACTTCAGCCCGTCGGTGGACTCTTGTGCACCTGCATTGGATAGCAAGGGCGCTCCAATAATAAAAAAGGATCAGGCGAGTATTATACGAGAGCTTCAAAATATCGTCCGCGATGAGCGACGGATAGCCATTCACTCCGGCGACGAGGATTGCCCATCCACGATCG
Organism: Tunturiibacter gelidiferens; assembly: GCF_013410115.1. Taxonomy (GTDB): domain Bacteria; phylum Acidobacteriota; class Terriglobia; order Terriglobales; family Acidobacteriaceae; genus Edaphobacter; species Edaphobacter gelidiferens. The sequence goes on along the minus strand of NZ_JACCCV010000002.1, from coordinate 1,622,159 downwards.
ACCGGAGCATCCACTCGCGGGATATAGCGGCAATCAGGTCCGCAATCCGATTCCGAATCCTCGCAAAATGGAGAGGTTTCTCACGCCGCCACCTGCATGTACACAATGACACCCGATAAGCATTTCATAATCGATGTCCATCCACGGCACCCGCAGGTCAGTATCGCCGCCGGCTTTTCTGGTCACGGTTTTAAGTTTTCATCCGTAGTGGGTGAAATCCTCTTTGATCTGGCAATGACAAAAAACGCTTCAAGCGATATCGCCCTTTTCTCAGCTTCCCGCTTTCGTCCGCAATGAATGATGAGTAGAACCGGCGTCGTTGTTGGTTCGGGAGTACGAATCAATATCGGTACCGACAATTCCTAGTACAAGGAGGCATAGTAGTGAAAGTGATCCTCGATTCGGCCCCCAATACCGCTCCCGGTTGACGGGCAAAACCGGAAGTTAGCCTCGCTTGGCGATTTCAGGGCAAGGCTCGTCGAGCTAGCTCAGTAAGCCTTCGAAAGAGTGGATGATGCTGGTGAATTTACAGAGTCTAGCCATACGTCGGCTTGATGGATTCCGAAGCTCTGATATCGGCCTCAATTTTTACCCAGATAGACAATTACGATTCCCGGATAGTTGAAATTAAATTCCCTGTTCAGTCGGGGCCTAATCTAGAGGAAGGTGCGAGAAATCGCCCTGGATTCATGAGGATTGACGGATAATGCTAGGGCATTTTCTGCAAAGCCCATGAAAGATCCCTGTATTAGTCCCTGATAGCAGGGAATCGGGCCGGGAGAGCGGTTCGCTCAGGGCTGTCTCCACCGCCATTTTGTCTGCGCGGTCTCGCAGTAGCGATTGGCCGCCGCAGAAACTAGCGAAAATCCGTACAAAATCGAGTTTTCTTTCGCCGAGCTCGATCTCCAGAGAGATTGTCAGTTCAATCATCTGGCCTGCGTGGGCCAATATCTCCAAGTCAGTCCGCTGGAGAGAATCCTGGGCAATTTGGGGCGCGTTTGCCAAGCAGCCTCGATGGACGAAGATCGTCGCGTATCTGCGAAGCGCCATGCATCATTCCACCGTCCCGGTGTTATCGCCGTGAAAGGGCGATTTGAGGGGGTTAGGGGTAGTTTGTATGAGCTATGCAAAGTTCGCAAAAACCCAGTAAACACGCATGGTTCAAGGCCATTCGCTACCCTGATTCGTTTGGTGAGGTTTGTACCAGTTATTAGGGGCGTTCGCCACAATAACGTCACAGAGCAATTCTTCAGTGTTCACAGGGGTATCTAGCAGGTCTAGACCAAGAAATGATCTGAGTACGCGTTTGTTATTACCCCGTGAGCTTGAACCATAATGTGTTGCTGACGAACACAGTCTCAGCATGAAAGGGGAGGACTCCACTGAATTGAATTCCATCGGTCTGCCTGACCACCGTGTACTTTATGCTTCCTTGGAAGGTATTGGATTGAAAGTAACTCTGGCTACTGTTCGCAATTTTAAGCAGGGAAGCGTGGACGATCGGAACCGAAAACCCTTTGGAAAATACCTTGTCACCATCGACTGCATAATCGTGTAGTTTGCTCCGGATGTAGATAAAAGCGCCGCTTCCAATAAAGCAAATTCCATGTGCGATTTCAGATTGAGTTTGTTGTCCTGTTCTTGTCCTTCAACCAGCGAAACGATACTGGCTGAAGGCTTCCACCGCGCCGCTTCAGCCTTCTCCTCGTCGGCCTGTCGGCGGGCAGTTTCAGCTGCCTCAGCTCGTCTTTGATAATTGTTTCAAGCGCCTTTTGCACTGCCGTCGCTGGTGCGGACGTGGAGGATTCATTTCTCCACATACCGAGCTGAAGCGGCTTTGCAACGCTTCACGATTCCGGTGAGATGTTGGGATATCTGACGGCGTAGATCGTCCGAGCTTGAAAACACCTCATATTTAGTGTCTTTTTGACGAGACTGTTTATATTGGTCGAGCGCGTCAAGCTGATCTCGGTCCGTGTCGCGCGGAATAGGAGCGTTCGAAAAAATAGAGCGCAACGTACTTAACTGCTTTTCGAAACTCTTTAATCTCCTCGATCGTTCCTGACTCCGCTACCCCGGTCGGTGTACCAAGCCGCGTACCAAAGATTCCGATTAGGAAGTCTCCTCGTGCGACGATCTGACGGTTCAATAACGCTTGCGGGCGATCTCCAGACTCGGGATAAGAGTGGTTTCCCATCTGATCGGGTGAAGCGATATATGTTGATAGTGTCAGGGTTAGAATCGACGGCATTCCATTCGTGGATTGCCATTGTGACCGCATCTCTTTCGTCGTTCACATCGCTAGGCGACGCGATCAACACATTGAGAACGTCTGGACGGTTACTTTCTCTGAGTTCTTTGGTGGTAGTGGTAACGGTTGCTCCTTTGTTCTCGGACGAAGCGGCTTTCTGAGCAGCAGCTTTTTCATTTTCGACGCGTGCTCTCTAATGCAATCATAATGTCGTTGTAACGAGGAAGGCTCTGCGGGCGGTGCTGTCGATAACTCAGGGGAATAGGTATAGCGCCAGGAATATTCTTCGCGGCATTGTTTACCGCGTTTCGCTGTTGAACAAGCAAAAAGTCCTTTACTGCGGCTTCGATGCAATCGCACAGTGGTTTGGTGAGCAGTATGTCGTACAGATGCCTCAAAATATCCGAAAGCGCGGCAAGGTAGCAGCCGACGTCGCGACTTCGATGGAACCGTTCTTTGGAACCCAGCGTCAGGACATAGGTCAGCGCCGTGAGCTGGCCAACGCCGTAGACCTTGATCAGAGCTTGCGTTTCGGTGTACTCCGTCTCCGTAAGCCGTTTGAACCACTTCTCCACTCCCTTGGGACTGGTTCGGAAACGGCCTTGATCGATCACTTCTCCTTCTTCGTTGAGCGTGCAGTAATGGCTCCAGACGTCCCCAAGATCGAGGCCGATCGTCATCTCAACCTTGGACCGCCTGGCGGGTGCTTCGCCAACAATCCTGTGGAGTTCAAAGGGAAGCTGGTGCAGGTTCGAGCTCAAATCTGGCCTGTTACGGTTACTTTGAATGGGACAATGCTCGATGGATACCAGTTCCTTGGGGTAGAGTCTGGAACCTGTCATTTTTTACCTGCTAACTTCATCAGACCTAACAGTCTGTACGGGCATACTTACTTTGCCACCTTCACTGGGAGAGTTGTCGGAACAATCAGGCCGTTGATCCACTTCACCCTTGGCGGCCCAGTAGGCGCTCTCCGGTTATGCTGCTGATCGAAAGTCAAGCAGACGTTCACGGGGAGGAAGATTACCTGAACGGCCTGGTCAGAAGGCCACAGATCTACGATCAACATAGTCGTTCCTTCATTACTCCGGAATAGCGCGATTGTTGTTCTGCCCGAAAAGTCACCTTTGCGGCAAGTTCAAGGTCGAAGTTTCTCATAACCCTGTTTCAAGGAACTACAGGAACCACTTGTCCGAGAAGCCGACTATACGGCCAAATGGAGAAGTTCCGGTTTGCCGACGACCCGGAAGTGAATGACCAAACAGATTGACCGGTCATCGCATGATCATAGGTTCGCTGGGAACTTGGAGAGGTCGGCTATTCAGAACACAGACTTCGATTGCTCGAGGCCAATTCGATCATTCACGGCATTATGAATCCGCTGCTTGCACCCTGGGTAACGCTCCGTTGTCTGAACTGACATATGGCCAAGCAGATAACGCGGTTGTTAGCTGATTCAACCCAGCTCATTTTGTTTCATGAGAGCCATCCGAGATCCAAAAGGTCGGCGATAGGTTCAGTAAACGAACAGGAGCCGAAGCCAATAGCGAAGTTCTCTCGCGCTTCTCTGATTTGTTCCGCGGATAGTTCCTGATCACACCATGCAAGAGCGTGCCTGCTCCAGCGAAAGGCGGTAGGATCGTGTTCATTCAACACTGCTAAAACCTTCTCTTCTGTTGCTCCGTAATAGGCGATGATTGCCGCGACGAAGACATTGATGAAACCGTTCATCAGAGCGGATGCGCTCCCCGGTTCATACGTGAGCCGTTGAACGGAACGCAAAGGATGATGCAGTCCAGCCGTTGCCTTGAAGGGAACCTTTGCTTCGGCGCAGGCCGCGAGAAATTCCGCGACCTGCTCGACGCTGGGGATGGCATCGGCAGTAACGCCTCCGGTCCTAATCTTTGCGCGCGCGTTCCCTTCCTTCAGTGCAGGAATCATTTGCCTGCAATTCTTCAGTGGAAATTCGACGTAGAGAGTTGTCTTTGGGGGTGCGGCTGAGAGCAGCTCATGCACCTCAGCCAGATTTGCAGCCTTGGACTCGAGGACGTCAACAACTGCGACCCTCCTATCGAGTCCAGATATCAGGCGAGCATCATGCTGCGCATTGCCCGTGCCGAGTGCGCCCAGGAGCCATGGTGTCAGCTGCTCGTCGCTGCCCACCTCCATCAATGCCGCGCTGAATTCTGTCAGCCTCGCAACTGGGACGATCAAGCGTCCCAGAGCCCGTGCATATTTACCAGAGCGGTAACTGGCATAGTTCCGGGTCGACGTTAGCATATCGAGGCCTGCGGGAGGAAAGAGCCCCGCGTAATCTATCAATCTGTTCAGGAATGGTTCAATTGGAGTCATTTGCTTTTTCTCTTCTTTACCTTCGTCGTCGGCATTCCGAATTCACCCTTCCATATGCGATGCCAGTCTACCTCCTGAAAGGTCGGGTCATTGGCAACTTGCCGAAAGTTCCGCCGGGTGCGGGCCGCGTGCCCGTATTCGCGCCAAGTTCGCCTAAGTGCGACCGGAGGGCTGTCGCTATCGTCGCCTGACCAGCGACCCCGCTCGTCAGGCGAAGTTGCCGATAACCCCGTTTTCAAGGAAGTTCGACGCCAAGGTTCTAGGCGCGCCCGCTTCTCGCTGATACTCTGGCGTCACCACGGTCCCCAAGGAAACTTATGCCTGAGACACCGGACATCTCGGCGGCTGTGCCCGCTGAGGCGACGCCACCGCTGAGCGAAGGCGAGACGGCAGAGAGTGCGGAGACAACACACGTTCCAGAGACTGCGAAGGAGCACGAAACCATGCTTGATGTACACCCGGCGCATCATGCGGCCAGTAGCTGGAAGGAATTCTTCATCCATATCGCGACGATTGTGCTCGGGTTGCTGATTGCGGTCGGTCTGGAGCAGGCGGTAGAGCACTCCCACCATCGCCGGGAGGTCGCAGAGGTGCGGGAGGAACTGCGGGGCGAGCGCGAAGCTAACAAGGACTCCTTCAGGAGTGAGACGACCAACTGGCGTTGGGAGACGGCGGAACTCGAAAATAACCTGATGGTATTGGCCTATCTTCAGAAGCATCCGGGCACGCCGGATGAAAAGCTGCCCGGCAGCCTCGTCTGGTTCCATGCTTCCGCTCCTAACACCCAGGCGGCCTGGGATGCGGCCAAGAACAGCGGCGTCACCAGCCTGATGCACCGCGAAGAGGTAGAGCAGTATGAAGACACCTACAACAAGCTTAAGAGGATCGATGACGCGCGGTCGCTTGCGTATGACGGGATGAATGACGCCTCACGGTACGAATTGACGGATAACCGGCTTTCGCACCTAAGCCCCGCGCAGATCGCCGAGATTACCACTCTGACGCAGATCGCCCTTTGCTCTGACGATCTCGCGGATGAAGGCGGCGGGGTATGTGCCGTAGGCGGCGGCCAGCGTGCAGGTTCCGGAGATGAATTAAGTGCATCGCTCCATGCGAGGCGTCTACCCGCCGCATCACGCCGCCAACACCGCCAACACCGCATCTTTCCTTCAATGAGGATAGAACTTTGAATTCCCGTAAAGTCGGCATTTCGGCAAGTTCGTCACGAAGTTGCCGAAATGCCGTTTTCATGGAATGACTGTTGCGTAGTCGAGGATTACTACTGAGAAGCCGACTTCTCGTTACTAATCCAGCCTTGATGAGCGCTTAGACGATGACGTACCAATTGAGTGCCTCTGGAAGATTGGCGGAATATCGACTATTCGGCTCTCAATGCTTTCATTGGATCAAGGCGCGATGCACGCCACGCGGGAACGATACATGCAAAGACGGCCACTGCAAGCAGTGTTGCGGCAACCGCGGCAAAAACCGCCGGATCGAGCGGCTTGATCTGATAAAGCAGGTCGCGCATTAACCGGCCGGCTGCCAGGCTTGCTGTGAGTCCCACGACAAGACCGAAGACCGCGGGCTGCATTCCATCCAGCAACATCTTCCGCATTACCTGTTCACGTCGTGCTCCCAGTGCGATGCGGATGCCGATCTCGGTCGTCCGCTGCGCTCCGATGTACGACATCACGCCGAACAATCCAACCGCCGCAAGAACCAGCGACAGCGAGCCAAAAGCGACGAGCAGCGTCGTGTTGAAGCTCTGGTCCTGGGTCGATTTCCCCAGCAACTGGTTCATGGTGAGCACATCGGAGACAGGCAGATCGCGGTCCATCTCCGAGACGATTCGCTGTACCGGGAGAGCGAACTGCTCCGGGTCATGACTCGAGCGAATCACAAGCGTCCCAACGTTCTCAACGCCGGCATCCAGCGAAAAGTACTGCACCGGCCGCGGCGTCTCGCCGATTGCGTAGCGGGTATCCCCGACAATCCCCACAATAACGGCATTCTGCCCATGTACGTGCAGATGCTTGCCCAGCGGATCTTCACCCGGAAAGTACTGGCTGGCGAAAGATTGGCTGATAATCACTTCGTCGGCTGCAGCCAATCGCTTCCCGTCAAATGTGCGTCCGCGCAAAATCGGAATGCCCATCGCGCCGAAGTACTTCGGATCGGCCGAGCGGCTTAGAGCATACAGACCTCTGCCTTGGGGCAAAGGGGGATGCTCCACAATGTTGAAAGTTGAATCCACCTCATAGCCCTGCCCGGGCACAAGTGTTGCAAAGCCTGCCGCGTCCACCCCCGGCAAAGCGCGCACACGTTCGAGCAGCGAGTCGTAGAAGTTGGCTCGCTGGGCTGGCGTCGCATAGCGGGCATCAGGGAGGCCAAGATGCATGGTGATCACACCTTGCGTAATGCAGCCCATATCGGCGGAGCGCAATCGTTCATAGCTTTTGAGCAGCAGCCCTGCGCCAACGAGCAAGATCACAGTCAGTCCGACTTCGAGCATGAGCAGCACCTTGCGCAACGTGGCCCGCGCAGTGCCCCCACCTACCGAACGCGACGCCTCATGCAGCGCGCCGAGAATGTGCCTGTCGCTGTTACTGAACGCAGCAATGAGTCCGGAAAACAGCGCGCACAGCATGATAACGCCGACCGTAAACGCCGCCACCACGCCGTCGATGTGGATCGAGTCGACACGGCTCATGTCGTGGCGAGCCTGCGACAGCCAATGAAGCGCGGCGAAGGCGAGCAAAAGTCCCAGAACACCGCCGGCTGCCGAAAGCATCAGGCACTCCATCATCCGCTCGCTCATCAGACGCAGCCAGCCTCCGCCCAGAGCGGTGCGAATAGCCAACTCTTTGCGCCGCGCCGCCGCACGCGCCACCAGCAGGTTGGCCACATTGAGGCAGGCAATCAGCAGCAGGCAGCATGTCGCCTCCAGCAGCACGTAGAGTGGCTTCCTGATTTCGCCTACCAGGTGCTCCAGCAACGGCCGGCTGCTCGCGCCTCTGAATACGAATGGGTCGTCGAGGTGCGCATTGTGGATGCGCTGGGAGATGAGACTCAGATCGGCCACGCCTTGCGCCGCGGTGACTCCCGGCTTCAGCCGCCCCACAACGCGGAACATGTGATTGTTCAACGAGGTCATCATGGCTTCGGGCTTGTCGTGGTAAACCGGTGTCCATAGCTGCGTAGACGGGTCAGGAAAATCAAACCATGCCGGCATAACACCGATAACGGTAAATGGCGCAGCATCCAACTCGATCGTCTGGTTCAGAATTCCAGGGTCACCGCCGAAGCGTCGCTTCCACAGACCCCAGCTGAGCAACACTGTGCCGTTGGCTGTGGGACTGTCATCGGCCTGCGTAAAATCGCGGCCCAGCGCGGGCTGCACGCCCAGTGTGCGGAGCATGTCCCAGGAAAACAACGCACTCCTCAGCTTCTCCGGCAATTGCCCGCCCGAACCCGAGAGCCCAACCCGAATACCCTGCGCGAGCGCGAGACTGCTGTAGCTGCGGTTCTGCTTCTTCCACTCGGCGTACATGCCGCCAGAGACCACGTTGGTATCGGTCGTGTCGTCCCCAAGAGCGCCCGCCTCGTAGAGCATCACAAGGCGATCCGGATCATGGAACGGCAAGGGCTTGAGCAATACGCCACGCACCACCGTGAACAGCGCGACGTTGGCGCCAATGCCCAACGCCATCACGAGAATGGCGATGATCGTAAAGCCGGGCGTGCGGCGAAGCGTGCGCAAACTAAAGCGCAGATCGCGGGCGAGGGATTCAATCCAACTCCAGGACCACACCGCGTGTGTCTGGTCACGAATAAGAGTCGGATTGCCAAAGGCGCGCAGGGCTGCGTAGCGAGCCTCTTCTCCTGAAACGCCACCCTCCCGCTGCTCCTCTTCTTCCAACTCAAGATCGGAGCGCAACTCCCGCTCCAGGTCGGCATCTCTCTTCTTGATCTGCCACCATCTCATGTCAGGCCTCCTCGGGTACCGGCCACATCACGCGCGCGACGGCTTCGGCCATCTGCTTCCACTGCGACTCTTCGACCAGCAACTGCTTCCTGCCTTTGTCAGTCAACCGGTAGTATTTGAACTCCCGATTTCGGTCCGGCGCAGTCTCCCATTTGGAGACGACCCATCCTCGTTCTTCCAGGCGATGGAGCGCGGGATAGAGCGAGCCATGCTGCATCTGCAGGAATTCATTCGTGGTCCTCTGAATATGCTTTCCGATCTGGTGACCGTGAGCAGGCCCATGGAGAAGGGTCCTCAGGATAAGCATGTCAAGCGTTCCCTGGAGCAGCCCGACCCGTTGCTGTGCTCGCTTCGCCATAGAAGACACTCTACCGTCGATCTGGCAGTGATAGTAGACATTCGACCATCGCCTGTCAAGGGACAAAGCAGGGTGAATTCTCCGAAGACGACCTCAGGGACGTAGAGCTCATTGAGAATAATTTGTGCGCCAAAAGGCCGATCAGTAACGAGAAACGCGCTTGTGTTTACCAATAGGCGGCTAGCGTTCCCGAAAAGTCCCGTTTTCGGAAACTACGGGTGCTGCCTGCATGGAAGTTGCCGAAAGCCCCGTTTTTCGTGAGGAACGGATGGTGCAGTTACGCCAGGGAATCTTAGACTCGTATTGCGCCGTGAAGGGTGGGGTCGAAATTCTCCGGCCAAATCGTCAGAGAGTCAAACGTCGCACCTATCAATCGAGTCCTGTCAAAAACACACCCGCCAAGGTTTGCTCCGTTGAGGAATCCCGTTTATAAGCGAGGCATCAGTGAAATTTGCGTGGGAAGCGTCCGCACCCATCAGGTAAGCGCCTTGAAGGTCCGCCTCAATAAAAGTTGAATATTTGAGGTCAGCTCCCTCAAATATCGCTCGGTGCAAGTACATGCCGTCAAAGTTATAGCCTGCGAGGACTGATGCATCTATTTCGATCTCAAAATCTGCGCGGGTGGCGATCTTCATTAGATCTTCAGGAGTTTAGAACCATGATAGTTCCTTGAAAGTCGGCTTTGCGGCAAGCTCAAGGTCGAAGCTTCTCATAACCCCGTTTTTCGCGAGGTTCGATGTCACACACACTCAGGCCCTATGATGTCGATGAGCCAGCGCCAACAATGCGAGCAATCATGGGCCGTGTATAAACCTCCACGGGATCTTCGTCTCGATTGTTCCCGTGGTAATACTCACCTTCGTCAAAAGCGACGAATATATCCCAGAGGGCGGGGCGGTGTTCGTCGGCTGACGTAATCACACCGTAAAAGACCGTTCACCACTGCGTCGCAGAAGGCGAACGTCATCGCAGAAGAGTGGAAACCCTGAGCTAAATTCATTGCTATTTCGTCGTACAGAGTAGAGCGGGGTTCGTCGAGCAAGCGCTCCACCGTTGAACGTCGGCTTCAGTCAACCCAGGCCCGCGAGGATGTGGGTAACCCAATTGATCCTTGTAGAGAACTTCAACTCAGTCAGGATGTCCAGGACATGCATGCCGAAAGTTTAACCCAGGCTGATTCTTTCCAACTCCGCTGGACGAAGTTTCCCAAAACTCCGTTTTGAGGGAACGTCTCACCCCGCGTATTCTCAACCCATCAACTACGCGACTGTCGTGCCTGAGTTGTTCATCCGAATTCCCAAGCTAGAAGCTGTTTATCGTACAGAATTCGCATATATGGGAGACGAAGAACCCGGTCAATACAGTGTCTTCGGCTCGATCCTCATCCCTGCCCTGACCGCTGCGATGGAGAACGGAGATCTGGAAATGATTTTGCCAATCTGTGCATTCTTGGAGGATGTCTCGACCGCTGCCCGCCACGACGGCGTACTGGAGACGCTGTTGAAGGTCGAAGTGGCAGAGTGGCTTGGATGGGCGGCGAACGAGGAGCGACTTGCTCCGTGGCTAGGTACAGAGACAAAACGCATCTGCAACTATGTTCCCGGGCTTGCGCCCAACGACTCCAGCTACGGTCTGAAGAGAAAGCCAACACGATCACTGCTCGGATCGCTGCAGCAATCAAAAGTCTCAACCCAAGGTAAGTTGAAGATTCCCGCAAAGTCGGGTTATCGGCAAGTTCACCCCGTCGGATCGGTACGCCACCTCAACTAAACTCACCCCCACCGGCATCTTTTCTGGCTTTACCGATAAATCGAAGGATCTTTCCTTCATCGATACCGACGCCCTCCGAGTGGTAGCCTGTTTGCCATGCCACAAGCCCCCGTGGATCTCTTGAACGAAAAGCTTGCATCTGTCGCGACCGACATTGAGGCCATCGAAAAAATGATCGCCTCGGAGCCGCCACAGACCACAGACCAGCTCCTGGCGCTCCGCACCGTACAGGAGCTATACCGACGCCTGGCCGACGATCTCCGAGTCGCCATCTCCCTCTTCGAGTAGCACTAAGGTCAATTTCTGGGGACAGACCGTGCTTCAGGGAGTGCGAAATCGCTTTCGCACCGACTGAGCGCCCTAGAAGTCCTCGTTTGGGAAGTGTCTCAGAAAAGCTCTCATGGCGCTTGTTCAGGCTCGGTGACCGAGATAGAACCGGAAGCGAATAATCGGAATGCCTCCACGACTAGCTTGGGCACCTCCTCGTGATTCCGCTTCGTCACGAGTTCGTGCCCTGCGCCAGGAACTGGAAGCAGTACGGTCCTTGCCCGAATGAGCTTCAGCACCACCACCACCTCATCGATGGAGCCGAACCCATCCCGTGTGCCGTGGACGAACATCGCCGGGGTTCGGAGGCGTGGGAAGTGCTCCGTTCGTAACTCATGGGGTCGTTGTGGTGGGTGAAGCGGGTATGAGAGCAATAGGAGTCCGTCGACGAGACCGGGTTCGGTCGCGCCGAGCATCGACGCTTGCCTCCCTCCGTACGAATGACCGCCGAGGAACACTCGGCCCGAAGTTTGTCGGCGCAGGGATCCAACTGCCGCTCGAAGTCCCTGTTGATCGCGCTCAGCACTGCCGCGCGGTGGGGGCCCATGTGGTCGCATCTGGCGGAAGGGAAGATCGCAACGAAGGACTGTTAGCCCCGAGTCGCAAAACGCAACCGCCAGTGCCACGAGAAGCTGAGATCCGCAGTTCGCTCCCGCACCGTGCGTTAGGACAAGGCAGTCGCCGCCCGAACCGGTCGGCCGGTGCACGAACCCTCGAACGGGTGCTTCATTCGGTGTAGCGTCCAAGAATTCCCGGCTGTTGTTCATGGCGTCCTGGAGTGGAGAAACGATCGCAGCATCGGCTGAAACAGACTTTGGTTACAGTATCTCGTGAAAGCACGAGGTCAGTTTGCGAAAACTCCGGTTATTCCCAGATGAAAGCGAGATTGTTGCTGCGTCGTATGTACCGCGATATGCTGACGCCATCATGGCGACCAGAGATGAACTCAAACTTCTTATCGACCAATTTCCCGAAGGACGCCTTGAGCCTGTGATGCAGATGCTTAGTCATCATGTAAATCATCGAAGTCCCAAACTGGATATAGTCCGTATGCAGAGAAAAGGCCAAGAATACAAAAAGCTAGTTATGCAGCGGTTTCGTGAGACAAGAAAGCCCGGAACGATAAGCTTAGGAGGTGGGGGATGATTCTCAGGAATGTATGAGGGCACTCCTTTTGGACAGCATTCCTTCGTTTACTGGGATGACAAAGCATTAGTCCACCAGACCCTTCAATCCTTCGACGGTCAAAGTTCTCCGCCGATGACATCGATGGTTCCCATTGTTCGGGAGAACATCACATTGATTCGGTGAGGCCCTGTTGGCAGTTCGCCTGTTACTTTGCCCCGAACCGCATGCCAGATTGGACGGGGAATCTGTATCTGCAAACCCGAGATGTCTGGCCGAGCTGAAGGTCGAAGTCCGTCGCAGCGTCCGCTTCTGGACAAGTCATTCTCATAAATGGACACAACAACAATCTTTTCTCATGTAGGCATTCAACATAAAAATGCGCTTATGTAGAGATCCAACATGGCAACCTAAGTGCTCTTGATGGATGCGGTCATTTAGGAGGACCTTACTCATGAAAGCCTTTTCTATGCTGTCCAGCGGATTCGTCGTGCGGTCGAAGAGATCGTATCTTCTTCTTGTTTGCCTCGCGGCATGCTGTGCGAACGGCTTGCGGCTGAAGGCGCAGATCCTGACACGGGAAGATCTGCAAAGAGAGACAGCCGCGTATGAAGCGGCGTCGCGTAGTGCGGAGCCACCGCAGATGCCGGCAGTCGAGGCAGGGGGTATATGGTTACGTCTCGGCATTCTGTACCAGGATGCAGGCAGGTACGGTCCCTCGGAGACGGCCTATGAGCACGCTATGAGGCTGCTGACGGCTGTGCCGGTCTCTGCGCCAGGCCTCGCAGATACCATTGATCGCCTGGGAACCCTTTACATGGAGACGGGTAATCTAAAGGGTGCGGAAGCTGCGGAGTCGAAGGCGATGAAGATGCGGGAGGCGGCTGGGTTGGAGCCAGAGCTGTCGCAGAGCTGGTATCACCTTTCTGCGCTATATCTGCGGGAACATCAGGCGGAGAGATCTCGATCGTTTGCGCTGCGCGCCTTCGATGCGTTCTCGAAGGACAGGAACGCCACTCCGGAGGACAAGATCGGCGCGCAGCTGGTTCTGTCCGGCTCTCTATGCCAGTTGCATCGATACCCTGAGGCCATCTCTTACCTGCAGTCCGGGCTACAGCTTTCGAACGAATTTTATGGGGCTGAGCAGCTGCCAACCGGGCTGAATACATTTCTGCTGGGCTATGCGTACTGGAAGAGCGGTGATGCGGCATCGGCGAATAGCCTGATGCAGCGTGGATCGGAGATTCTGGGCAAGACGTTGGGATGGCATCCTACTTATCTGTCTGTGCTGACGCAGTACGCGCATTTTCTTCGAGACACACATGAGCAAAGAGCTGCCCACGAGGTGGAGCGGGAGATTAAGCAGGGGCGTGCTCATTTGAGCCGGGAGCCAAACAGCCAGACGATGCAGACGATCGATATTGCTGCGCTCTTTTGAAGGGAGCGACTACTCGGTCTTCAGTGCCTGCATGGGATCGATGGAGACGGCACGCCGTGCGGGCAACAGAGCGGCCAGCACGGCGATCGATACAAGCAGCATCGCAGAGGACAGGAAGATGGCGGGATTACCTGGTTGGATCTCAAAGAGGAAGTCGCGGACCATGCGGGCGGCGAAGAATGCGCCTAGTCCTCCGGCGAAGAGACCTATGGCGAGCAAACGCATCACCTGACGCATGACGAGGTGGAAGACTTCCATGCGAGTCGCGCCGAGTGCCATTCGGAGACCGATCTCCGTTGTTCTCCGGGTCACGTTCCATGCCACAAGACCATAGACACCGATGCCGCTTAGCAACAGACCGAGGAATGCGAAGAAGCCTGACATGGCGGATAACAGCCGCTCGCGTGAGACTGAGTCGAGAAAGGTCTGTTTGAATTCGAACGGGGCGATCTCAGGACTGGACGGGGCCATCTCGTGCAATGCAGTGAGATATGCCGATCTCGCAGCGGCATCGTTGCGGGCATGAATGACGAAGAAGAGATTGGCTCCGGCGTTAGTCATGCCGGCATTGCCGGTAGTAATTGGAAGATAGACGATGGGTGGGGTCGACTCGCGCAAGGTGTCGTACTTCGTATCCTGAACGATGCCGACGATCTGGAAGTCGTGGAAGGGATAGTTGGCGTTTTTTTGGTAACGAACGATGTTTCGCAGGGTTTTGCCAAGGGCCGAGGTGTTGGGGAAGTAGAGCCGAGCTGCGGCGTGGCTTATGACGCAGGAGTTTCGGTCGGAGTCTTTATTTTCCAGGTCGCGCCCGGCGAGGATGGGTATGCCTACCGCAGAAAAGTAGTGGGCCGCTATTACATTCCCCATGACTTCAGTTGGCTGGGCTTGCCCGGATTTGTCTGCAGCGACGAATTCGTCCATCCAACGATCTCCCATGAGGGGTGAGATTGCGGCGACACTGGCCTGCTCGATGCCTGGAAGCTCCTCCATGCGCGCAGCCATGCGGCGGTAGAGGGCGACTAAGGCATCGCCTTTTTCGGGGATGCGAAGGAAGTCGGTCAGCACGATGAGTACGTTGTCGGTTCGATAGCCGGAGTCCTCGGTGAGCAGATGGGTTATGGTGGTGCCGAATAACGCAGCGATCACCACCAGTGTGAGCGAAAGGGCCAACTGAAAGGGGACGAAAAAACTGCCCAGCCCGGCGGCACCGAGATGCATTCGCGGATGGGAGCTGCGGAGGTCCGCGTCTACGCTGGTGCGGCCTGCGGTCCAGGCGGGAGCCATCCCGAAGAGGAAGGCACAGAAGACGGCACAGGCGATGGTGACAGAGAGCACGGTGAGATTGGGCCGCATGGAGATTGCCTGCTCCGCCTCGGCGTTGCCGAGCATGTGGAGGATCCAGGGGCCACTGAGGGTGGCGAGCCAGATGCCGAGGAGCGCGCCGGGGAGAGCCAGCATGAGGCACTCGACGAAGAGCTGCCGCATGATGCGTAGCCGGCTTGCTCCCAAGGCTCCGCGAATCGCGAACTCCTGCCGGCGGGCGGAGGCGCGGGCGAGAAAGAGGCCGGAGAGATTGGCACAGCAGATGAGCAGAACGGCGGCGACCATCAGTTGCAGGAGCAACAGCGGTTCCGTGTACTGTGAACGAAGCCTGCTCCAGCCAGTGCTCGCGGGCCTGACTTCGAGACGGGCTCTCTCAATCTGAGGCATATGCCGCAGAGCAGGTGGCAGAGTCGCGTCGAGGATGGCGGGAAAGAGAGCGCTGATCTCTGCTTCGGCCTGCGCGCGGGTGACGCCTGGGTTGAGACGGGCAAATGTATCGAGCCACAGCCGGCCGCCGTCGCGCTTGGTGTCCTGGCCATAGAGGATTGCCTGAAATTCGAGCGGCAGATAGATGTCGGGATGTTCGGCGACGATGACTCCCTCGAATCCAGCGGGAGCAACACCGACGATGGTCGCACTGTGGTCGGTCACGGTGATGTGCCTTCCGAGCACGGAAGGGCTGGCTTGATAGCGTTCGATCCAGATGCGATGGCTGATGACTGCGGCCAGGCCGTCGGGTCCGCCGCCCGGCTGGTCGTCGGCGGGAGTAAGCAGACGGCCCAGCGATGGGTTTACGCCCAGAGACTGAAAGGCATTGCCGCTTAGGATTGCGCCGTGTATGCCGCTGTTGACGGCTCCGTCCCTGAAGGGAAAGTCGTAGACACACCAGGCAAAGATGCCATGAAAGGAGCGCGAATGACTCTCGATGAATTCGATGATCGGGAGGTTGAGAGGCGCGTTACTGCCATTCCTTTCGGCGCTCATACTGATGGTCAACCGCACCAACTCGCCGGGATCGCGGACGGGCAGAGTCTTCAGCAAGAGGGCATGGGTCAAGGTAAAGACGGCAGTGTTGGCTCCGATTCCGAGAGAGAGCGTAAGGATGGCAATCAGAGCGAAGCCGGGAGAGTGCCTGATCTGACGGGTTCCAAAGCGCACATCCTGAATCAGCGCATCGACGAATGGGAGCCCACGTTGCCGGCGGTAGCTTTCCCTGGTCTGGGCTACGCCGCCAAATTTGAGGAGTGCGGCGCGCCTTGCGTCCTGTGGCGACATGCCGCGATGCAGGTTCTCTTCCACGGCGAGATCGAGGTGCGTAAGCAACTCCTCGTCGAGCTCCTCGTCGAGCTTGCTCTCTCCGAAGAAGGCGACGCAGCGGCTCCACAAGGTTTGCAGCCAGCCCATAGAAGAACTCCTAACGAGGCGTGGTGAGGAAGCGGGCCATCGTGGCAGCGATCCGCTCCCAGCTTTCCGTCTCTTTTTCGATCTGCTTCCTGCCGGATCGGCTCAGGGAGTAGTACTTGGCGCGGCGGTTGTTCTCTGAGGTTCCCCATTCGGCAGTAATCCAGCGCTTCTGCTGCAGGCGAAGAAGAGCCGGATAGATGGTCCCCTGATTCAGGTTGAGAGTGTCATCGCTTACCTGCTCGATCCGACGTGCTATGCCATAGCCATGCAATGGGCCCATGGACTCCAGTGTCTTCAGCACCATCAGATCGAGGGTGCCTTGCAGAACGTCAGATTTGCTCTCGCCCATTTGCTCCCCTGTTGATTCTCAACAGATACTTTGCGCCCTTTTCCAGTTGAATGTCAACAGGAAGTCCCTCGATTGTCTCAAGAGTATAGTTCGCCTATCACGAAAACCTAGGGACTATTGAGCCTCGTGAGGGGTTCCAGATTCCCGGGTTGCGGCCGGATGACGGGCAAACCCGGAGTATCCTGTAGTGCCCGTAAAGTCCGGTTATCGGCAAGTTCGATCCCGTTATTGTCGAAAAACCCGTTTTGCGTGCACTACAAAAAGAGAATGATTACTTCCGTATTGCAGACCATCCGGGAGTTAGGTGACGAGCATGGCGTTTACCAGGACTGATCTCCGAGCTGTGGAGCTGCAAGGGCCGCCGACGAGGCTCTAATCAAGTCTGGACTACGCTTAGGGAAAGAAGCATAATGTCGTGGTCAAGAAGGCAGGCGTGATGACCCCGTTGAAAACTCGGGTTCTTCAGTTGCAGACGATCTGAACCAATTCTTCGCAGAGGATTGGAACAATTAGGGATGCTGATCACTGCCAAAGGCTCATTCGCAGACGCGACGCTGAGGGTTTTCAGGACGATAGGCAGTAAACGAAGCGGCAGCCGACTATCGTGTACCGCCGATGCACAGCGTTGTTGCGTTGATGCGGGGGTTGGATCCAGACGCAGCTCACTTCCAATCTGGCCGTTGGTCGAATTGCCGGACCGGAACATAGGGCTCGGTTCGCAACATTCGCGGCGCCAGAGAAAATTGAACATGGAGGGAAAGAGCCATGGAATATAAGGTTAAACTCATTTCGACAGCTGGGATTGCTGTGGCCATCTCGAAAGCTGAACTCTATCGCTCGCTCAACGAACCGGAAGAGGCAGAGTCGATCTGTCGCGATATCTTGACCATCGAACCGCAGCATCAGCCCGCACTGCGTTTGCTTGGTCTCTCCCTTACAGATCAATTCACCGGCCGTGAGTCTGATCGCTACCGGGAAACCGAAGAGATCTTCCGGCAACTCAGGGATTCGTACGAGCGCCTCTACTACGCTGGGATTCTGCACGAGCGACGCGCAAAAGCCCAGCTCAACGCTGGGCAACTGCCTCGCTCATTGGTGGCGCTTTTCGACCATGCTCTGCGCCATTTTGCAGAGGCTGAGAAAATCCGCCCGATAGGGAACGACGATGCCATCCTTCGCTGGAATAGCTGCGTGCGGCTGCTTCAAAATCCCGCCTACGAATGGGGAGAATTGGAACAGGAATTGGTTCCTTTTGATGTCCAGGACGCCCGGCCGAGATAGCAAATCTCCCCGTTATTGGGAGAAATGAGTTTCAGTTAGAGGATGCGGAACAGCCGCTTCAGGGGATCGAAATAACGGTCCACGACGCGCTCTTTGAGCGGGATGATCGCGTTCTCTGTAATCGTGATCGACTCGGGGCAGACCTGGCGGCAACAAGTCGTGATGTTGCAGTAACCGATGTTGTGTTTGTGCCTCAAATCGCTGACCCGGTCTTCGGTGTCAAGCGGATGCATTTCCAGTGCGGCTGAATAGACGAGCAGACGCGGACCGATAAATTCGTCGTGCTTGTGGTGTTCCCTCAGAACGTGGCACACGTCCTGGCAGAGAAAACACTCGATGCATTTGCGAAACTCCTGCACGCGCTCGACGTCGGCCTGCTGGATTCGCCATGTTCCATCGGCCGCGTCGGGTGGGCGTGGCTTGAATTGCTTGATCGTCTTCTTAGCCTGGAAATTCCACGAAACATCTGTGACCAGATCGCGTATGACCGGAAACGCGTGCATCGGTTCCACGATGACTGGCATATTCAGGTCGATGGCACTTAGCCGGGTCATACACATAAGGCTGGGCATGCCATTGATTTCGGCAGAGCACGACCCACACTTGCCGGCCTTGCAGTTCCATCTCACCGCCAGGTCGGGTGCTTGCTGCGCCTGGATGCGGTGCACCGCGTCCAGAACAACCATGCCCTCCTCCACGGGTGTTGTGTAATCCCGGAATGCGCCGCCTGCGGAGTTTCCGCGCCAGATGCGAAATGTCGCTGGTGTGGCCATCTCTGTCGTCTCCCGCTATTTCATCTCTTCAATCACCTTCTTTAGCTCATCCGGCATCGGCGTCAGTGCGCGCCTTTCGACTTGCATCTCACCGTCTGCGCTTCGCCTGATGACGATGTTGTACTTTCCCCACTCCGAATCCTTGTTCGGGAAGTCTTCGCGGAACTGCGCGCCGCGGCTTTCTTTTCGCAGCAGCGCAGCACGGGTAATTGCTTCAGACACGACCATCATGTTGCCGATATCGATCGTCGTGTGCCAGCCGTTGTTGTACTCGCGATTGCCCGCTATGCCTGTTCGCTCTGCTCGCGTGCTTAACTGCCCGATCGCGTCGAGCGCCTGTTGCATTTCACTCTCGACCCGCACGATCCCGACGAGGTCCTGCATGGTTTCCTGCAGATCGTATTGAATCTGGTATGGGTTCTCGCCGGCAGGGCCACGGTCAAAGGGAGCGAGGGCCGCTGTTGCGGCGGTCTGAAGCTCCTCCTCGTCGATCGTTACTGGGCCGTTGGCGTTGGCGAATTCTGCGGCAAAGCGCCCCGCACGCCTTCCGAATACAACGAGATCAGAAAGGGAATTTCCGCCCAGCCGATTCGCGCCATGCAATCCTGCTGCCGCCTCCCCCGCGGCGAAAAGCCCGGGCACATTGGACATCTGCGAATCGCCATCGACGCGAATTCCCCCCATCATGTAGTGAGTCGTTGGACCGACTTCCATCGGCTCTTTCGTGATGTCAAGATCGGCAAGCTGCTTGAATTGGTGATACATGCTGGGGAGCTTGCGTTTGATATGCTCCTCTGATTTCGGCATGCGCTCCTTGATCCAGGAAATATCGAGGAAGACACCGCCATGCGGCGAGCCGCGACCTGCCTTGACTTCGCGATTGATGCACCGCGCAACATGGTCCCTGGTGAGCAACTCGGGCGGACGGCGCGCATTCTTATCACCTTGCGTATACCGCCAGCCTTCTTCCTCAGAGTCCGCAGTCTGCTCCTTATACAGGTCAGGGATGTCGTCGAACATGAATCGGCGGCCTTCGCTGTTGCGCAAGACGCCGCCTTCGCCGCGGACACCTTCGGTTACGAGAATCCCGCTCACGCTGATCGGCCAGACCATGCCGGTGGGGTGAAACTGAACGAATTCCATGTCCTGGAGTTCGGCTCCGGCGCGATACGCCAACGCAAGGCCGTCGCCTGTATATTCCCAACTGTTGCTGGTCACCTTGAAGGCACGCCCGATTCCGCCGGTGGCCAGCACCACTGCCTTCGCCTCCCACAACTGGAAGCGGCCCCTCTCGCGGTCGTATCCGCAAGCTCCTGCAATGCGATTTCCGTCGAGCAGCAGGCTGAGTACCGTGCACTCCATGTGGACTTCCATCCCAGTATGGACGCCGTGGTCCTGGAGTGTGCGTATCATCTCCAGGCCGGTGCGGTCGCCGACGTGGGCCAGCCGGGGATATCGGTGTCCGCCGAAGTTTCGTTGAAGAATCTTGCCGTCCGTCGTGCGATCGAAAAGCGCGCCCCATGCCTCGAGTTCGCGGACGCATTCCGGAGCTTCTTTAGCGTGGAGTTCGGCCATGCGCCAGTTGTTCAGGTACTGACCGCCACGCATCGTATCGGCGAAATGAACCCGCCAGTTATCGCGATCGTCGACATTGGCCAGCGCTGCCGCGATGCCTCCTTCGGCCATTACAGTATGCGCTTTGCCGAGTAGTGATTTGCAGACCACGCCGACCTTCGCACCCGCGGCTCCAGCTTCGATGGCGGCGCGCAGGCCTGCTCCGCCAGCTCCAATCACGAGTACGTCGTAGGAGAACCGCTGGAATTCCGGCATCTAGAGAATTCTCCAGTCATGCCAGATGCCCATCGAACAGAGACGGATGTAAATATCGGAAAAAGCAACCCAAAGAAGGCTCGCCCATGCCCACTTCTTATGCCCCGCGTTCAGTCGGCTCACAAAGTTGTAGATCTTGTGCCGAACGGGGTGATCCGAGATCTGGTCAAATGTTCCGCCGATCAGGTGTCGGAATGCATGACACCCGAATACGTATCCGGCCAGAAGCACGACATTCACGACCAAAACGAGACTCCCAATCCCGATCCCAAATCCCTCAGGAAAAAAGAAAGACCTCAACGCGTCGTAGACCAGAAAGCCCCAGACAATGTACGAGAGCCTCAGAAAGTAGCGATGAAAATTCTGCATAATGAGCGGAAAGGTTCTTTCCCCCAAATAACTTTTCCGGGGCTCACTCACCGCACATGCCGGAGGATCGGCCCAAAACGATTTGTAATACGCGCCGCGGTAGTAGTAGCAGGTCACACGGAACAAGCCTGGAATCCAGAGAATGAACAGCGCCGGAGAAAAGGGCAGAAAGTTCGGATACCATCTCGGTTTCGGGCCAAACAAGGCGTGTGGGGAGCTGCCGAAAAGCTCGGGCGAATAAAACGGCGAGATATACGGACCATAGGTGTAATGGCTGTTCTGGAATGCCGCCCAGTTGGCATAGACGAGAAACGCGCCAAAACCCAAGAGGATTGCCGTCGGAGAAAGCCACCAGGCGTCGCGCCGCGACGTTTGGCCAAACTTACCGTCTTTCCAGACTATGTCGGGAGCTGACACAAGTCCCTCCACGGCGGAGGGGCATTCGCAGACTGCGCCCTTCCCGCCTCGATGGCATCGGATTGTATAGCAAGAACTCTACAGTCAACCACCTGCCATGTGAGTCAGGCTGATTCCGGACCGACAGTCATGCGGAAGTGATCCCCGGTTCGGCCCTCGTGCTACCTAATTCCTCCCGGTTGACGGGCAAACCGGAAGTATCCTGTATGCCCGTAAAGTCGGCTTTTCGGCAACTACGCCTCATCGTGTCGCCAATCATTCAAAACTGCGGGTGATGGGCTTCATTTGGTCACCACAGAGTCACCGAAAAATGAACGCAATGTGACGAGATGCTGAAACAGTTGAATTGATTGGTGTCCCCGGTGGGATTCGAGCCCATGTTATCGCCGTGAAAGGGGGTTAGTGGTAGTTTGTATGAGCTATGCAAAGCTTCCTCCGATTCAGTGAACCTGATTCGACTCTTGTTCGGTTCCTGCAAGTTCGCGAAACTCGGGTTATTGAGTGCTCTTGTCGCTGAATGTGCAGTTCAAACAGGAATGCCCGGGCAAGAGTCTATTTGTGCCATCGCACGTTGCGGGAACATCATGTCATATCTGTTCTTCAAACATGCGTCGCGTAAAAAGGCATATCGTTGTCATCAAGAGTTCTCCGCCAATGCTTCTTGCAATTTCTGATTGCGCAAAGATCACCGGTGTCCAGTCAATCACAACAACGACTCTGTCGTTCTGCGTTTGGACGCTGACTAAGCCGCTATCATGTAAGTAGCAGCAAATACTCCATGGTGTGCGAGGTAACGTTCTTAAGGCACATTGGTACAAACATTCCCTAGAATGACGTCGACGGCAGCGCAAGCCAATCGCTCGAGTTCGGAATCACTTTCATGCTCACCGATTCCTGCCAACAGACGGTATAGGATGTCTCCCGTCAATGAGTCGTGAAGCATCACTGCTATCCGTTCAATCGGGACCGTCGTCCCTCGCAGCTCATCGCGATGGCTTTCCAATACCAATCGTATGAAGGAAGCCGTTCTGGCGGGACCGTACGTGTACCACGCCTCGCCTACTTCGGGACAATTCGCTGCCTCCCCGATGGCGAGACGATGAAGCTCCACGGACCGTTTTGCGCTGATGAGCTTCAAAATGTGAAAAGAGAGTTTCTTTAGGCTCTCTTCAAGGTTCAAACCTGTGTAGTCGATCTTCGCGAGCGGCTCATTCGACTCGCGGCACAGGTTCTCGATACTGCTAATGAACAGCCCACATTTCCCACCGAATTCGCTGTAGACGGTGCTTTTCGAACCGCCAGCCAACTCAACGATCTTGTCGATGGTGACACCTTCATAGCCGCGCTTCAGAAACAAGTCTGCTGCGACTTTTTGAAGTTTGCCGTTTCGAACGTCTCCTCGCGACCGCTTGTCAGGCATTCATCTTCCGTCCTGAACGCGTAAAAAATATTCAATAAGATCCACAGCTTCACTTCTCCCGTAATAACAGCATTTTATGTGCTCTTTTTCTTCAGCACCTCTGGAACACTCGTGCGTCGAATTTGCCGTCGAGCGCATCTAATGTGTAATGTACAGTACAGTACATTACGAACGCAAGGCAATCATGAACTACCTGGAGGTCATATGGGAAGCAAACCTAATGATTCGTTCATTGACCCGATAGCTGACCAGGTTGCGATTCAGCGCGGAGTCGCCGTTCGGTCGACGTCTCAACCGGGATCCAATTCAACGATCAGCGTTGTGCATCCCGCTGAATTGAGCAGCGAGACTCAGCAGACACCGGGATCGCTGAGGATGTCCGCCATTGCAGCGATGCATGGCATCGTCTCCTCGCTATGGGCAGGCATATTCGTGGTCGAGCCTTCAGCTAAGACCGGCATTCACCACCACGGCGAACAGGACACCGTCGTTTACGTCCTAGAAGGAGAGGCTTGTGTGCGGTGGGGCGATCTGGGAGAACACTCAGCCACCGTTAGGGCGGGTGATTTTCTGCATGTGCCGGGCTGGTTGCCGCATCAGGAAATCAATTCGTCGCGGGAGCACACATTTCGATGGGTAGTTGTACGGAGTACACCAGAGCCGATCGTGGTGAACTTGCCTGATGATTTCTGGACGTCAACCAACTCAAAACCGCTAAAGAGGAACGCCAGTGAGCACTAGAAGAGATATCTCGAGCTTTGCTGTCGAAAAGACGGCCACTCTGAATATGCCTTCCAAAATTCAACACGAAAAGGAGCAGTCTAATGAATAAGAAACCGATTCTTTCAGCTGCAGCTGCCGGCACACTCACCTTCGGTGGCGATATCACGGTCAACCGGATGGGCTATGGCGCCATGCGTATCACTGGGGCAGGCGTGTGGGGACCTCCCGCGGACAAAGCCGCCGCCTTGGCGACTCTACGGCGCGCGATTGAACTCGGCGTGAACCTGATCGACACGGCCGACTCCTATGGCCCTGGCACATCAGAAGAGTTGATTGAGGAGGGGCTCCACCCATATCCAACTGGATTAGTAATCGCAACCAAAGGTGGGTGGGAGCGCCCGGGCCCCGGCCAATGGACGCATAATGCCAGCCCGAAACATCTTACCGAAGCACTCGAGGGGAGTCTGAAGCGTCTGCGTCTGGACCGTATCGACATCTATCAACTGCACGCTCCCGATAATGCCGTGTCCTTCGAGGCTTCGGTAGAGGCACTGGCCGGACTCCGCAAGCAAGGTAAGATCCGTCATGTTGCGCTTTCGAATGTGACTCGCGAACACGTGGAAAGGGCACGCAAGATCGTGCCAATTGTCTCGGTGCAGAACCGCTACAGCTTCGCTGACCGGGAATCCGACTTCATCGTCGATTATTGCGAGCAGAACAATATTGCTTTCCTTCCGTGGGCTCCCCTCGGTCAAGCGAAGGAGGCACATGATGGCATCAAGAAAGTCGCGAATGATCTTGATGCAACTCCT
The DNA here is from genome assembly GCF_013410115.1 of Tunturiibacter gelidiferens. Lineage (GTDB taxonomy): Bacteria > Acidobacteriota > Terriglobia > Terriglobales > Acidobacteriaceae > Edaphobacter > Edaphobacter gelidiferens. The sequence continues at coordinate 1,597,846 of NZ_JACCCV010000002.1, read as the reverse complement.
TTGCAGGTCGCCTTGGCCTGGCTGCTTAAGCGTTCCAAAGTAATCCTGCCTATTCCCGGAACGTCCTCGGTCAAGCACCTGGAGGAGAATATCGCTGCTGGGGATCTTGAGCTCCCTCAGGCAGCGTACGACAAGTTGGCTGCTGTAAGCCATCCTCCCGCAAGTTTACGCGGTTGAAGCGCTGCTAAAAATTTGAATGCTTCTTGCTAAGCCATTGCACGATCGACTGTCGCCAAAAATACAGATCTGGAGATAAGAATTATGAAACGTTCACGCCTCGCAAAGTTCCAAGCATTAGTCCCTCTCGCCTTCGCCGCGTTTCTTCCGTCTGCGCTCCATGCCCAGCAGACGATCACCGGTCAGTCCGCCTTCGCCGACTACACGCAGCAAAAGCCTGGCGTCCGACGAAAGATCACCGTGGCAGACTTGCCGGAACCGAAGCCGTCTGAATCTGTAGACAACGGTCCGACCCTTGCTAAAAGGCCAGAGGGCGCGTGGCCCATTGCCCCAGCCGGTTTTACGGTTCAGCTCTATGCGGGCGGTGACGCAGCCACTCCTATGCAGCGATCCGAAAATAAGAAAGAGACGCACGGGCCTACCTCTGGAACCTTCGTGATGCCCCGCATTATCCATACTGCACCGAATGGCGATCTCTTCGTAGCAGACTCGCAGGCTGGCTCCATACTGGTGCTGCGCGGCGTTACTGATGCGGGGAAGGCGGACACCATCAGCACCTACGCTACGGGTCTCGATCACCCCTTCGGCATTGCGTTTTATCCCGCGGGCCCAAATCCTCGCTGGATATACATCGGCAACGCGACGACCGTGGTTCGATTCGCTTACAAGTCCGGAGACCTGAAGGCAGACCGCGCGCCCGAAACAGTCGTGCCCGATCTTCCTGGCTATGCTCAACTCCGCGGCGGTGGCCACTGGACGCGAGACGTTGTCTTTTCTGCCGACGGTAAGCATATGTTGGTGTCGGTGGGAAGTGGATCGAATGCGGACGATCCTGACACCCATCCCGGAGAGTTTCACCGGGCCGATGTTCTTGAGTACACCCCTGAGGGCAAATTTGTCGAGGTGTACGCCTACGGCATTCGTAACTGCGTCGGCGAGGCGATCAACTCTATTACCGGTCAGCTCTGGTGCTCAACGAATGAGCGTGACGCCCTTGGGAACAATCTCGTTCCAGACTATGTGACTTCAGTGAAAGAAGGCGGCTTTTATGGTTGGCCCTGGTTTTATATGGGAGGCCATCAGGATCCGAGACTAATGGGCACGCATCCTGAACTCAAGTCCAAGGTGATTACGCCAGATGTGCTGGTTCAACCTCATATGGCCTCGCTCGGAATGACGTTTTACCCTACCAGTAAATCCACGTTCCCGTCCCAATACGATGGCGACGGATTCGCATCCGAACACGGGTCCTGGAATCGTGCGAATCGCGGAGGCTATGAAGTTATCCGGATTCCCATGAAGGACGGCAGAGCCACCGGCGAGTATGAGGACTTTCTTACAGGATTCGTCACCGCGGATGGACAGGTCTGGGGCCGACCTGTAGGCGTGGCCGTGGGTCATGATGGCGCTCTCTACGTGACAGATGACGGCTCTCGCAGCGTTTGGCGCGTATCTTACACCGGCAAATAGCCAGACGGTGCTGAATTTCGAGCAGACATCCAACCCAACATGGAGGCAACCGACATGATTTCTAAATACTGCGGGATTGGAATCGCCGCTATCGTCATCGGATCATCTCTGACGGCCCTACTGGCTCAAACCGGCGCGAATACCGTTGCAAGCGGTAAGCGCGAAATCCTGTTGCAAACGACCGAATCGTGGAACGGCAAACCGTACATACACTACCCCACGGCTCAGCCACAACTCACGGCGATCAAACTAACCATCGCACCACATACCGCCTTGCCATGGCACACGCATCCATATCCAAACGTCGTCTATGTACTTTCCGGCACACTCACGCTGCATGACAGGGCCAGCGGCAAGACCCAGGTGGTTCATCAGGGACAAGCGGTCGGCGAGTCAGTGGACGATGTGCATCGGGGCGAGTCGGGTGACGAACCCACCGTACTGCTGATCACTTATGCAGGCACTCCAGGCGTTCCAACCTCAGTCCCTGCAAAGGGCGAGAAGGCGGAGTACTGAATCGTCTCAGCTCAACCGATCTATGAATATGGTGTTTCGTTATGCATAAGGCTTTACGGGTCGATCGAAATGAACTCAATTTTTGCCGAGTTTTGTTCCTCCTTGGGATGTGCTTGCTCCCTGGCTTCGCGAAGGCACACGCTCAAGGAAATTACGAGATCCAAGTCTACGGCGCCGACACGGTGCCACCAAAAAATTTAATGGTCGAACTGCACTCGAACTACACCATCTCTGGCCAGACTCAAACGATTAGTGGCGTCTATCCGACGAATCACCAGGAGCATGAAACCGTCGAATTAACGGAGGGAATCAACAACTGGTCTGAGATCGGTTTCTATGTATTTACCAGCGAGCAAAATGGGCTTGGAGTGCAGTGGGTCGGAGATCATATCCGGCCGCGTGTCCGAGCGCCAGATAGCTGGCATCTTCCAGTTGGCCTCAGCCTTTCCACTGAGATCGGATATCAACGAGCTGCCTACTCACCGGATACGTGGACCTGGGAGATTAGACCAATCATTGATAAGACGATGGGCCGCTGGTACCTCGCGTTCAACCCGGCGCTTGAACGCACCTTGCATGGCCCTGGCGTCAATCAAGGGCTCGGTTTTTCTCCAGGCGTAAAAGTCAGTTACGACTTCACCCGCAAGATCAGTGGTGGCTTCGAATACTACGCGGATTACGGGAGACTTGGGGACTTCTATACCCTTCATAATCAGCAACAGCAGTTCTTTGTCGTAACAGATTTGAACGTATCACCGAAGTGGGAGATCAATATGGGGATTGGAGTTGGCCCAACCGCGGCTACCGATCACCTGATTGTGAAGGGAATCATCGGCAGACGTTTTAATTGGGGGCGAAAGTCTGCGGTCGAATAATAGCTGTTTACCGTGATTGCATTCAAGGGAAGAACATGGCCGACTCGGAAAAGAAGAAACTATTAGCTGCGCTTGATGCCAACTGGCAGGCAGAGATGGAAGGTCATTACACTTACTCGGCGCTGGCGAGAGGAGAAGTTGAGCCTCAACGTCGAAACGCGTTACGTGGACTAGCCGCCGCTGAAAAGCACCATGCCGATCTTTGGGCTGGACGAATCGAAGCTTTAGGCGGGGACGCACCGCGGTACACAGGCTCGCAGTCTGGTCTAGCGGATTCTTTGGCAACCCGAGTCGGGGGACCTGACTTGGCTATGCGACGCCTAGAGATCGATGAAGGCCGCGACATTGCGAAATACGGTAGGCAGCTGAAATCGCTAGGCGATGAGCCAAGCATCGCGATTCTCAAAGAAGTGATCGCGGACGAGCGGGAGCACTATCAAACGTTGAGCAATCTCATTCGTTCACGTCGTCCGCTGCCCACTGTACCGGCTGAGCAAGCTCAGGAAGCTCTGGATAGCCTCTTGAATGCCCGTAAAGAAGGGCATCCCGAGGCAGCAGGTTGGGTCGGAGATGCGATCTACGGCGTCAACGACGGACTCGGTTCTATCTTCGGTATTGTCTCTGGGGTCTCAGGGGCGACGCTAGGTAACAGCCACTTTGTTCTGATTGCGGGATTGGCCGGGATGGTGGCGAGTGCGCTCTCGATGGGCTCGGGGGCTTACTTAGCAGCTAAGAGTCAGCGAGAGATCTATGAAGCTGAGTTTGCCAGAGAACGGGAGGCCGTTGAAGACAATGAAGCCGAGGCCCGCGAAGTACTTTCTCTCAGCTACCAAATCCGCGGGCTGCCTGAAGAAGACGCAGAGCGTTTTGTACACCATCTTTCGAAGAACAAGGAACATCTGATTAGCGCTCTCGCACGGGAGCGTCTCAATACATCCGAAGAAGCATTGAGTAAGCCTCTCGTCTCGGCGCTGTCAGGGGCTTTTTCTACGGCTTTGGGCGCTTTCATTCCGATCATTCCGTTCTTCTTTATGGCTGGGATCAGGGCTGTAATTGTCGCCGCAGTTGTTTCCCTGATAGCGCACTTTGTTGTTGGGGCATCGAAGTCGCTCGTGACAATCCGTCCGTGGTGGAGCAGCGGATTGGAGATGACGGTCGTCGGAGCGATTGAAGGAATCGTCACTTACGTGATCGGCATGGGCTTAGGGAGAATTGGAGGAGGCTAGCCGATTGAAGAAAGCCTCGGCCATCTGCGGGCAACTTACGTCGTGGTTAATGACCCAATCCAAGGTGGAGATGTCAGGAACACAGGTCCAGAGCTTTGTGAGCCATGGTCTGATGACCCTCCTCACCTAGCTCTTCAGGGCCGCGACATAGCGGCCTACCACGAGGATGGCAGTGTGGTGGAGCTGCGAGGCACTCGATTGGCTTTGGACGGTTCGCTTGGTAGCGTTCGCTTCGTTGGTGCCCGTGACCAATAAGAACTGATCGATCACTCTGAGGCCGGAATGGCCGGCTGCACAGAATTCAATATGTTAGTCGCTGATAGAAATAGTTCGTGGCCGACTCGACCGCAGTTCGCAAGTTCACTTCTGTGAACGGCGCGACAAGTACGTCGAATCCCCCTGCCTCAAGCACAGCCGACCACATCGGAAAGTCGCTGCTCAGCGTGTACACGAGAATCGACGGCTGCGGCTCCATAGTAGAGAGCAATCCCCATAAGGTCCACCACTCTTGAGTTGGTAAGCTAGCTGGTATGAGCGCAACAGCATAGATCTTTTGTCGTGAGTGTTGCGCGAAGTCATCGGCGTTGTCGCAAATTGTCAGAACTCCAACAACGGCATTCACCAGATACCGCATACTCCGCTGCATATCGTAAGGTATCAGCGCCAAAACATCTCCAGTGGAGTTCTCGGTCATCGGCGCACCTCCGCTGAGATCGAAACAAACATTATTCCCTCGGACTTTCCTACGGAAGTGAGCTAACGGTGAGCGCGAGGGCAAATCAAGGCCTAACTCGCCTTTCGTCTTAGAATGGGATTGGCCAGCGGACACAATTTGCTATGACAAATAGCTCGACACACCGATCAATGGATGCAGTTCCCACAGATGCCGCGTTGAACGCATTATCACTAGTGCTCGCCAGCGAAATCTTCGCGCGATCCAATCGACTTTCCCAGTTCCTAAGATTTGTGGTGGAACAAACGGTGCACGGCCACGAAGACAACCTCAAGGAATACACCATTGGAACTGAGGCTTATGGTCGAAGGACTGACTTCGATCCTGGCCAGGACACGATTGTAAGGACTGAGGCGCGACGACTCAGACGCAAACTGAAGGAATACTACGAGACTGAAGGCAAATCCGACGATGTAGTAATTTTTATGCGAACCGGAAGCTATGTTCCCGCCATCCGATGGAGGGCGAGCCTGGATGGCCAGTCTCAGGTATCAACACGAACAGCTAATGAGCTCTGGGTAGAGGGCGATGGAGTGCGGGTCGCTCTGACGGCTTTCCAGGCGCATGCGAACGATCCCATCGCCTCGGCATGTGCGTTTGGAATTACTGACGATTTATTGCACAGACTAGTTCAGGCTCCAGGCATCAAAGTTGTTTCGGAGACGGCGAGCCGGTCCTCCCGCAAAAATTCTGACTCCCTCAAGGAAGGCGGCGAACTAGAGGCACAGATCATTCTCGACGGAACAGTTCGCAGTGAACACAACCGCCTGCGGGTATCGGCGCGCGTCTCAACCACTCCTGGTTTGTTGCTTTGGTCACAGCGGTTTGACGCGGCAACGGATGAAGACTCTCTGCTGAAGCTGCACGATGCAGTCGCCGCAGCCTTGTTAAGCCGCATCGCTCCCAGAGCTTCCATTGTGCGCCGTTATCTGGGAACGCCAACGCAAACACTCTATCAGTTCTTCTCGAAAGCTCTTGCTGCAGAGTCACTACTCGAAGAGGGTACTGTTGTCACGATTTCAGATTCCCTCAAAAGGTTCGAGGAACTGGTCTTGGAGGCCCCGGAATACGGACGGCTCCATTGCGGTGTTGCTCAGTGTTACATGGCTTTAGCGCAAAGGGGCGCGCGCTCTTCAAAAGAATTTGTCTCAAGAGCAAGTGAGGCTTGCAAGCGCGCCATTGCGATAGATTCCAATGCCATTGACGCTCATTCAACGTTCGGGTGCATTCTCGCTCAAGAATGGAATTGGAAGGCTGCCGAAGAAAGTTTTCGCAGAGCGCTACGGCTTGGGGACCAGCACGCAGCCCATCGGCAGTTCGCGCAATTTTTACTGCTTCATTCACGCTTCGATGAATCCTGGAAGCACTTTCAGATCGCCGAGGGGATGGACCCCTTCTCTGCCCGGCAGAAGTCGTCCATAGCTCGCTTCTTTTATTACAGCCGTTGGCATCGAGAAGCGAAGGAATACTACGCCAGAGTCATGCAGTATGGCCCGTTGCCGATCGAAGCCACGCTGATTCGCGCGTTTACTGAGATCCAGATGGGTGAGTTGAAGAACGCGGTGGCACTGGCACAGGGAGTTCGCCGAAGGGTGGGAACAGTGCAGCTCTATCTCGCCACAGTTGCGGAGATCTTTGCGCTTTCAAATGAGGTGGATCAAGCGCGGTCGCTCGCCGTGAGTTCGGGCTTGCTGGCGGAACAGGCATCTCTGAGTTATTTTCGGAAGGCTTGCCTGGCTTTAGCACTGAACGAACCTGCAAAGTCGTTAGAGTTTCTGAGCGAATCGTTTAAGCGAAAAGAGGCAGAGCTACCCTGGATCGCTGCAGATCCGCGATTCGATAGAATCCGCGGCGACGCAACCTACCAGTCCATCGTCCGCGCAGTTTTCTAGGAACCAACCCCTCTAATTAGGGATCCGCGAAGGGTCGATGCATGGTAAAGTCAGGGCTTTGCTCACGGTGATCTAACCTTCCCCTCACTTCCGAGGGGCTGTATAGCCTGCTTCAATCGAAATGGGCCTTCTCGAACAAAAATCCTATCTGACCGATTCTTGGTTTGGAAGCTGTTCTTGCGAGTGGCCTGCTTTGGAGATTTCCTGATGAGGTCTGGCTGTGAAGAAGTGGTCTATTGCGATTCCGGTATTGGTGCTGGCTATAGCCATCTTTCTCATCTTTGCCATTCGAGGTCATTGGGACTCTTGGAAGAGTAACGCTGTCCTTCAAAGGACAAACGATGCCTATGTCACAGGCGATCAGATTCCTCTCAGCACTCGCATCAGCGGTACTGTGCAGCGGGTTGGCGTGCAAGACTATCAGTCAGTCAAAGCTGGGCAATCAATCGTTGAATTGGATCACTCTGATTATCAGGCAAGTGTCGATGAGGCGCGAGCTGCGATTAGCGCCGCACGTGCTGAACTCAACGCAAATCAGGATGCGAAGCAGGCCGCTGACGCGAGCATAGATGCTGCAAAGGCGTCAGTAGAGCAGGCACAGGCTGCTGCCGACGCCGCACAAGCTGGGATCGATGCCGCACAAGCTCAGGTGACACAGTCCGTCAGCGAATATCAGCGACAGGAGAAGTTGCTGGCGAACCGGGCCGCGACTCACCAGCAGTTCGAGCAGGTCCAGGAAGCCCGAGACGCCGCTCAAGCTGCCTTGCAAAGCCGCCGCGCCGATCTTGCGCGTGCTAGGGCCGCAGTAGCAAGCAGCCGAGCTGCGGTCGCTGGGGCTCTCCAGCAGAGAGCCGCTCTTAACGCAAAAGATGCATCCCTGCAGGCTCAGATCGCAGCCAAGACCGCGGGCGTAACGATTGCGCAAGTTAGTCTTGCTTACACAAAGATCGTTGCGCCCGCCGACGGTCGAGTTGGTCGACTACGGGTTCATCCGGGGCAGCTTGTGGGAGCGGGCGTTCAGGTCGTTGATTTCGTTCAAGACGGCGCATGGGTCGAGGCCAACTTCCTCGAGACGCAGCTTGCGCACGTTCGTGTTGGCGATACCGCGGACATCAAGATAGACGCCTATCCTTCCCAAATTCTTTACGGCCATGTGAGCGAGATAGCACCCGCGAGTGGGTCCGCTGCAGCACTCTTGCCGCCCGATAACGCTACCGGAAATTTCACCAAGGTCGTTCAGCGTGTGCCAGTCAAGATCCTTTTCGACGGCAACCCCTCCGGTGACATCCTCCGTCCAGGACTGTCTGCGGAGATCACTGTGCATACCGATCGGCAGGAAACAACAGATGCAACTCGTCCGGCAATGGTCCGCTAATGGGAAACATGAAGACAGGTCCACAAATCGAATCTGTCCAACGCATCAGACCTGTTCTTGGGATTGTGGGCGTGCTGTTGGGTGCCTCGCTGGCTACGTTCTTCGGGAGACTTTTGAGCGTCGGGGCGCCCGATCTGCGCGGAGCGCTGGGGATCGACGTGGACTCAGCTTCATGGATCGGCACCACTTACAACATGGGCATGATGTTCATCGGCCCCTTCTCTGTCTACCTCGGCGGCCTACTTGGACCGAGGCGCGTTCTGCTGGTCTCCGCGACGATATTTACCTTGCTGTGTATCGCGATGCCGTTTGCCGGACATCTTCCCGTTCTCTTGTTCTTGCTGGCGGCGGCGGGGATGACAGCCGGGACGTTCTATCCCCTCACATTGTCGTTCATTCTGCGTAATCTTCCCCAGAGTTACCTGCTCTTTGGAATTGCTGCCTATGCGGCGGACATCGTTGTTACGACTCATATGGCGCATTCCTACGAGGGATGGCTGATGGACGCTCTCTCGTGGCAATGGATCTTCTGGACGACTGCGCTGCTCGCACCCATCATGATCTCCTTGGTTGTCTTAGGCATTCCACCGCAACCGATCCCTAAGCCCAAGCCAGGACAGCCTTCGCCAAGCTGGCGAGGCTTCCTCTACTTCAGCCTAGGGGCGGCGTTGCTTTACGGGGCGATGGACCAGGGACAGCGGCTCGACTGGTGGCGTTCCGGCACCTTCGTCGCGATGGTCGTGTCTGGTTCCTTTCTTATTTTGGCAACGGCAGTCCGACACTTCAGCAAGCCGAATCCCCTGATCAACTTCCCCTTCCTGCGGCGGAGAAACACCATTCTGCTCGGCATGGTCATCATGATCTTCCGCTTTGTTCTCTTGTCCGCGGTTGTGCTAGTTCCCAGTTATCTCACGGCAATCCGCGGATATAGGCCGGAACAGGTCGGCCCTGTGCTTCTCTGGCTGGCAATTCCTCAATGCCTCGCCGGCCTTCTCGCGATCTACCTGCTTGGGCGCATTGACTCGCGTCTTATTCTGGCTGCGGGATTTGCCACGGTGGCTGTTGCTGCCCTGATGGATTCGCATATTACTTCCGTCTGGTCAGGGAACAGCTTCGAACTGAGCCAGATCGTGCTGGCAATGGGAGAAGGCTTCGCCTTCAACGGGATGGTCGGCACCATCGTACTCGACCTCATGAACTCTGGGTCCATGGATAAGGGTCCTGACGTGCTCAGCTTCAGCGGCTTCTTTCAGACGATACGACTCTTCGGCGGAGAACTCGGCGCCTCATACATCCAGTTTTTCCTGCACAGCAGACAGGTGTTTCATGCGGATCTGCTGTCAGCGGACATTCAGGGAGGTTCGACCCCCGTTGTCGAACGCACCCATATGTTGACTGCTGGAATGCACGCGCAGTCGGTGACCCAGGATATCGCTACGGGTCGGGCCGCCGTACTGTTTATGGGAAGTATTCGCCAGCAGGCCTTCACCTTGTCGATCATGGACGCTTTCACCTTCATTGCGTATGTCGCAACGACCTGCCTCTTGATCATCGCGTGTCTACGAGGCCTGAAGGTCGGCTTCCGCCAAATCATCGCCACTTCGGCCCAATCTGCTTCATAGGAAGTCTGCTTCAAAGGAAAAGTTGAATGGTGAGAGAAAATACTTCTTTGCGTAGAGCAGCATATCGCATAGGTAGACTACTGGTGGCGTCCGTGGTGCCGGTTGCGCTCGTCTCGCCGATATTGCTCCTCGCTCAGCAGTCTAACGCTGCTGCCGCTTCGGAGCATTTGTCCAATGCTGCCAGCGTGGACCTCACGCTCTCTAGTGCGGTTGAGATGGCGCTCGCGCACAACCGCCACATTATGTTGGCCCATCTGGCCGTGACCGATAGCATGTCCCAGAAGAGACTTGCCGAGTCGCGTTTCTATCCGATCATCAAGAACCAGTCTGCGGTATTACACATTACCGAACTTGAGGGAGTAAGAATTCCTGCGGGAGCCCTCGGGGAAACCTCTTCGGGCTTCTTGCCGGCAGAGACTCTCAATATCGGTCAGGGAGCCCTCACCAGCTATACGAGTGGGACGGAACTGGCCCAACCCATAACGCAGATCTTCAAGATCCGGGCGGGCGTGAAGGCTGCCGATGCCGAGCTGAACTCGGCGCATATTCAATCGGATGACGCGGAGAACGGCGTCGCTTTTCTTGTCCACAAACTCTACTACGGCATCCTTGTTGAGCAGTTACGTGGTGCGGCCGCAAAGGACGCCGTCGACGCCGCAACAGTGGTTGAGCAGGAGGCAAAGCACGGTGTCAATGAAGGGAAGCTCCTTGCGGACGCCGAGCTGGTGAGCCGCACAGATTTGCTCGATAAGCAGCAAGCTGCCCTGGCCTCGCACCTTAACCTCGATGACCTGACCTTGCAACTCGACGACGCGCTCGGTTTGCCGCTTGGAACTCAGCTTATCCTCGACCCAAACTCATTCGGAGCTTCCTCAATTCTTCCCACGCGTGCTGATGCAATTGCACTTCTGCTCAACAAGAGTCCTGCGGTATTGTCGGCCAGACAGACGGTAGAAAAGGCGAAGGCTGATGTCGCCGCGGCGCGAGACGAATACATCCCCGAACTAACCGGAGTAGCCCGTTACAGCTATCAGAGTGGCCTGCCTTTTTTGGCTCATAACTTTGGGACCTTCGGAGCTATCTTCACTTACACCTTGTTCGACGGCGGGGGACGCGAAGCCAAACTCCAGGACGCACGTATCAAGCTGACGATGGCACAGACGCAATTGAAGCAGACCGAGGCAGACGTCAGCATTGAGTTGTCGTCTGCTTACGACAAAACAGAACAGCTTGATCAACTGGTACGAGTGACAACTCAAGCTCTCGAGGCTCGCGAGGAAAGCTTCCGTATTCAGAGCGAGCGAGCGAAGGTTGACGCTCAACTCGCCTCTGGAGTGGCTGCAGCCAATGCAGCGTTGACCTCCGCGCATATGAATTTGCTGAACTCTCAGTTGAACTTGTCTCTCGCCCGGAACAACATTCGACGTCTCCTCGGAGAGCGGCCAGAATGAGAGATACCTCATTCCGGAGCCAGCCCGAACCGTACAAGAGCGGAAGATATTCAAGACTTCGTGCTCGGCGCGTCTTCGGCTCTTCGTTCGAAGTGAATCAAAGAGAGAGTGCGTCTCTGGATGCTTCAATCAAAATTCTGATGCTTCAGGCCGATGTTCGGAATCTACTCACGTCTGGCTCACCGTTACTCACTTCCGTCAAAGGGACTGCTTGAATAACTTGAAACCTGGCAGGGCTGAGAAATAAGTTACTGAACACTACGCCTGATCGATTCTCTTTGATAAGGCAGAACGAACAATCTTATGCTGAGAGCTGAACACTCTTCAGCTCTCACCACGAAGCATTCTTCGTATCCGCTTTAGGCCGCAAAATACCCGTAAAGCAAAGCTAATTTCGCGACTTGCCTGATTGATAACTAAATGGAAGTGCCGGAGAGTAAATTGTTTTTCGATAGCAATCGAATGAGCGCTGGTGCCTCCCCTGAGCGGGGTCAAAATCAAAGATGCTTACTTCATTATGCAAGCGATGAAAGTCTTGTCGCTGCTGCAAAGCAAGGGTTCCACATCGCGTTCGAGGTAATTTCTAACCGTCACTCGAGACGCGTCTTTAACACAGTTTATCGAATCACAAAGAATCGAGAAGACGCAGAAGATGCGTGTCAAGATGCTGCTCTCAAGGCGTTCCTTCATCTCAAAACGTTTGACGAGAGGTCGCTATTCTCTACATGGTTGACGCGAATAGCAATAAATTCTGCGCTCATGATCCTGCGGCAGAAACGTCGACGCAACGAAACCTCAATAGATGCACATCTCGACGGAAATGCGTGGGGATCTCTCGATATACCGGATCCAGGAAAAGACGTTGAGCTGTGCTACCTCGAGCGCGATCGGGAAGTACGTTTGAGAACGGCAGTCAATCGTCTCAGTCCGGTACTCCGCGATGTGCTCGAGATCCGCTTGTCCTCCGACGGGTCAATCAAGGAAATTGCACAGGAAGCGGGAATTTCTGTAGCCGCGGCAAAATCGCGCCTAATTCGCGGAAGACAAGCACTTGGAAGATATATCAACGAACGAGATGCTAAACCAGTCTTTTGAGATGACCTTGCTGCCACCCGCAATCGCTCGCTCGTCCTAATTGGGAGCGCCGGTGGCCGTTTGCGCCATCTTTGCCTTCATTCTCGCAGGACCCATTTACGACCTCACGACCCGGCACCGAATTCATCCTGCGTATACCCTGAACGTTTTATTGTTCATCATCGCGGGACCTCCGGCCCGCATCGGTTTCGCCTCGACACCTGCCTGGCACCACCCTGTGCAATGGATGATCAGCCGGTACTAACATATCTTGTGCGTCAGAATCGTTGAGGAATATATGCGTAATAAGAGGGAGACCCCACCGCAAGACTTGCATCTCTGCAGCATGTCCATAAAGTGAAATTGTTGAACAGGCCTGAACCCTTCCTCTACATGATGTGGTTCACTGAACCGAAATTCTCCGTTCAGCTGCTAATTCGTATGGAAGTCTCAATTGACGCAAAAATCGCCGGATCACTTGTCGAGAACGCCACACCGTAGGGTTGGCTATGAACAACTTGATAAACACAAGCGGAGATACCAGTACTAATCGGTCCTCGATGAGCGGCTGGCGATTTTGCGTCAACCGGGGAGCGGGTGCTGTTGCTCCGGATCTCAGAGTCACGAGTTGGGCACCTTACATCGATCCGCCGTTTGCCAAATTGATTCGGAGTAGCTGGTTTGCTAAGGTCGTCATCATGTCCGAGCATCCCACCGAGCCGATACGCGAATTGCTCGACTCCCTTTATCGTGCGGATTCGAGACGAATCCTGGCAACTCTGATCCGCTTGCTCGGTGATTTTGATCTTGCCGAGGAGGCGATGCACGAGGCCTTTGCGGCTGCGCTGAGCCTGTGGCCAAGCAGTGGAGTACCCGAGAACCCGCGACCATGGTTGATTTCGACGGCCCGATTCAAAGCCATTGATACTCTGCGTCGACGGGCAAGATTTGATGCGTCTCAAGACGAGCTCGTGCGATATCTCGAAGCGCAATGGAGTTCGGCCGAAAGGTCCAAGGAAGAGGACAGCCTTGAGGATGATCGGCTGCGCCTGATTTTTACCTGCTGTCATCCCTCTCTACCACCGGAAGCGCACGTCGCGCTCACCTTGCGTGAGGTGTGCGGGCTGACAACCGAAGAGATCGCAAAGGCCTTCCTCATCACTCCGCGTACGCTGGCGCAGCGCATTGTGCGCGCAAAGGCAAAGATTCGAGACACCCCGATTCGGTATGAAGTGCCAACTCCGCAGGAATTGCCGGAGCGACTGGGCGCGGTGCTTCAGGTCATCTATCTCGTCTTTAATGAGGGCTACTCCGCTGCGGCGGGAGCAGAGGTAACGCGCGCCGAGCTAACCGGCGAGGCGATTCGACTGGGCCGGTTGCTGACCGAACTCCGGCCAGAGCCGGAAGTCATGGGGTTGCTTTCCCTGATGTTGTTGCAGGAATCCCGTCGCGCCGCGAGAACCTCTCCTGCCGGAGATCTGATTTTGCTGGAGAATCAAGATCGTTCACTCTGGAATCGGGAGCAGATCGCGGAGGGAGTGGCATTGCTGGAGAAGGCCCTGAAGTCCCGCGGCTTCGGCTCCTACACACTGCAGGCCGCGATTGCCGCCGTTCATGCGGAGGCGGAATCGGTCGCTCTGACCGACTGGCGGCAGATTGTTGCGCTTTACGACCGATTGGTACGGATTCAGCCTTCGCCAGTTGTCCATCTCAATCGTGCCGTGGCAATTGCCATGCGCGATGGTCCGGAGGCCGGTCTGACGCATATCGACGCGGTGTTGGAACATGGCGAATTGGCAAATTACTATCTGGCGCATTCAGCCCGCGCGGATATGTACCGCAGGCTGGGCAGGACTGCTGAGGCCCGGTCCTCTTATGAGAAAGCTCTGGCGCTGACCCAACAGGAACCGGAGCGGCAATTCCTGCAAGAGCGGATTCGGCAGCTGAAATAAAAAAGCGCAGAAGAAGCAAAATTTCTTGGACGCTTTGTCGAATTCCAGTCTGGCCGTTCGACTATGTAGTGAAGACGGGGCAACCGGGCCGCCCGAAGATTAAACCAGTATAAAAGGAGAAATCATGCCGCAATATTTGCTTGCGAATTACCTTCCCGACAACTTCGACCCGTCCACCATGACCGAAGCGACGGTACGCGCTATCAATGATCTCAACGACGAGTTGGAAGCTGCTGGTGCCAGGCTCATGGCTTGCGGGCTCAGCCCAGCCAGCCATGCGAAGTCGCTACGGGGGCAGCCCAACGGCGAGGTGCTCATCACCGACGGCCCGTATCTGGAAGCCAAGGAGCACATCGGTGGTTTTTGGATACTGGAAGCCGCTGACATGGACGAGGCGCTGGCGTGGGCCCGCAAGGCTACCATCGACCCTCGGTCGCGGGGCGAGGTGCGCGAGATACCATACAGCAGCCTGCCGGGTGGCACACCTCACCCATCGCGGGTCAAGCCGTAAGCACCCCCACCGGCGAAACCGGCTGCTACGGAGCATGATCATGAGCACCGATCACAACCCCGACAACTATGACCCGTCCACAGAGGGCGAAGCGATCCAGCTGCGCTCTCTGAGTTCACCGGTTAACCACAAATAGCTAAACCCGAAATCAAGCCACCCAACCATCGCTCAACCCAAAGGAGATTCCGCAATGCGATTCATGGTCATCGCCAAAGCAACCCCAGAGACAGAAAAAGAAGGCGCCCTCCCCGATCCACAGCTCTTGCTCGAGATGGGCAAGTACAACGAAGAGCTCATGAAGGCAGGCGTCCTGCTCGCCCTCGATGGCCTTCATCCCAGCTCCAAAGGCGCACGTGTCAAATTCTCCGGCAAGTCTCGTACCGTCATCGACGGCCCCTTCACCGAGGCCAAGGAGCTCATCGCCGGCTTCTCGATTCTGCAGGTCAAGTCCCTCGAAGAGGCCATCGAGTTGGTCAAGCGTGCCCCCAACTGCAACCCGGGCAGCGACTCCGAAGTCGAAATCCGCCAGATCTTTGAGATGGAAGATTTTGCACCCATCTTGACCGAAGAGCAGATCCAGCACAAAGTAGAGCGCCGAGCTGAGCTGCCAAATCAGACCGCCAACAAATAGCCGCTCTTGCATCCACGGATTGAAGCTGGTGTGGTCGGTAGCAGTGTCCGCTACCGATCCACATCAGGTCTTCCATCGCGCCATTGAAGCCGTATGGCACATCGAGGCTGCGCCGATATCGTTGCTCGCAATAAGCCGGCGGTCACGGATAGCCCATTCTCAAGAGGGAAAACAAATGCGGAAAAAGAAGGTTCACGCAATCGCAATCAAAAGCTTCGCACTGCTTGTTGTGCTCGGTACGGCCTACCAGGCGACGGCACAGGATGCCACGACGCCGTATCCGAAGATGGCCCCGATCGACCAATACCTCATGACGGATCGGGGTGCGGAAATAGCCTTGGCGCGAAGTGCAGCACCGGAGTCCATTTCACGCGATGCAGAGGTGCTAATTCTTGGACGTCATGGGTTCGAAACAGCGGTCAAAGGCAAAAACGGCTTTGTGTGTATCGTGGGGCGTTCGTGTACGTCCGCCGCTGATCCTGACTTTTGGAATCCGAAGGTACGGGTCCCCATGTGTCTGAATGCACCAGCCGCACGTTCTTACCTTCTGCACCTCACCAAAGAGACCGAGTGGGGACTGGCGGGGCGTACGCAAGCTCAGATGAATGAGTCCATCACCGTCGCCATCGCCAAAAAATAACTGCCGCCGATGGAATCCGGAGCTATGTGCTACATGATGTCGAAGCCGGGATACGCCGGCGACGTAACCCCCACTGGTCGCCCCACATCATGTTTTTCTATTCGGACACCGACCCCGCACTCTGGGGATCGAATCTGCCGGGTTCTCCCGTCGTTGGTGTGAGCGACCCCGTGGAGCACTTGACTTCGTTCGTAATTCCTGTGCAACGGTGGTCAGACGGAGCGGAATATCGCGAAGGCTCCGTCGCCGAGCATCATCATTAGCACATGCACGCCCACCAGAGCTTTTGCTGACCAAGTCCTTCAACGGCGTGGCGCCCTGCTGCGTCCCAGGCGCGTTCCATGGATTGGTCGTCCTCTGACGAGGCTAAAAAAATGGAGTAGCTGTCGATTTTCGGTCTCCGAACGACTATCTGATAACAGAACGACGAGCTACGGCTCCATGAGTCACAGCAAACAGGGAGGAATTAATGAAATACATCTGTTTCGGATACCTCGAACCCGGCAAGTTCGAAAACATGTCTGAGAGCGAGCGCAACACCGTGTTTGACGAGTGTTTTAGCTACAACGACGAACTACGGAAGAACGGACATTTGGTCGCTGAGGAACCTCTTCAGCCCCCCAACACGGCGGTGACCGTGTCTTGGAAGAACGGAAAGGTTGCAGTGACAGACGGTCCGTACGCGGAAACGAATGAGCAATTAGGCGGAATTCAGGTGCTTGAAGCACGAGATCTTAATCGCGCCATTCAGCTCATCTCCCAATGTCCGGGAGTGAAGTTGAATTGTGGAACAATCGAGATACGTCCAGTGGCGGATATTAACGACATAGTTAGGGAGAGCGAGCGGCGACGGCGAAAGGAAACCTCGCGATGAGGGGGGCCACGAGGGAAAGAATGATCAGGATCATGGCCGAGGCTGGGTTGGCGGCAATCATGTTTTCCGCTTGCTTGGACAAGCTGACGCTAGTGCTGCTTCAGACCAGAGCAAGAAGGATGACGAAATGGAAGTCAAAAAAGGCTACGCGCCGGTTGACGGTCTCAGAATTTATTACGAGACTCGTGGAACCGCGAGTCCGACACATCCACCTCTTGTGCTGCTTCACGTCGGCGGAGGCACGATAGAGACCTCGTTCGCCATGTGTTGCCGGAATTCGCGCGTGACCCGCAAGTGATCGCGTTTGAGCAGCAAGGATACTGGCACCACACCGCGGACATTGGCACACCGGTCGTTCAACTTCGAAGCGCACGAATTCGGTGTACATCTGCACGCCGGCGTGATTTTCAGGGGTTACTGTAGAACATCTGGTCGGTCCGCGGGATATCACACGGACCGTAGACCAAAGAGCAATCCGCGTCTTCGCTGCGATCGGTGGGAAACAGATCGTTGCTGATGCGTTTCTACGTTGTAAGCCTCGCCGGCAAACATATTGCTCGACGCGTTTTGTGTCTTCCGAAGCGGCTGATCGCGGATTTTTGGCTGCACTATCCACGAACAGCGCCGTTCGCCGTGACGTAAACTGTCAAAGCCGGTTGAGTTAGGGAGGGTACGGTGGCCGACCGAAGGCTCCCGATGGCTCACTAGCATCCTGATCCAACGCGACACGCTTGGCGACACGTCGAACTTGCTGCTTGCCCCTCCGGGAAACTGACCCACGCCGCGAATATTTTCAAGCTAACCATCGAGCAAGGGAAGGGCATTCTTGACTTGACGGCCACTATGATGGAAAATTAGCCGCGTTCATTGCTTTTCCGTCCAGATCTTTTTCTTGGTCATTTTGAGTCTTTCTCTTTCCCGGCCCCGCTGGTTAGCAATTCACGGCTTCTCCCGATCGGCGAGATCTAGTAGATCCGGTTCGAGGGTAGCTGCTGCTCTAGACAGGATCCAGTCTTGACAACCAGACTGCATCCTCGGTGTTTCTCGCACGACCCTGTTGTGGATGTTAGGACGAGAAAAGGAGCCGCCATGCTTTCGATACTGCTGAGGTCTTTGCCCCGAAGGGTAAACCGATCCATTTGTCACGTAGCCTTGGGCTACTTGGCACTTGCCGGTCTTGCCCAATTATTCGTGTGCCCAGCTAGCGCCCAAGCCGCCAAGCCGAATATTTTGGTAATCTTTGGCGACGACATCGGACAGGCAAACATCAGCCGTTACACACACGGCGTAGTCGGCTACATGACGCCAAACATCGATCGTGTCGGCGAAGAAGGGATGACTTTCACCGACTACTATGCAGAGAATAGCTGCACCGCAGGTCGTTCATCTTTTATTACCGGACAGTCGCCGATGCGAGTCGGCCTCACCAAGGTGGGTGCTCCAGGGGCTCCGGTGGGACTGCAGAAGCGGGACATCACCATTGCAGAGGCTCTCAAGCCGCTGGGCTACGCAACTGGACAGTTCGGCAAGAATCATCTTGGCGATAGGGATGAGTATTTGCCCACCAATCATGGATTTGACGAGTTCTTCGGTAATCTCTATCACTTGAACGCCGAGCAAGAGCCGGAGATGCCTTATTGGCCGAAAGACGATCCCATCTTTCTGAAGGCGTACAACCCCCGTGGCGTAATTCACTCCTATGCCGACGGAAAGATTGAAGACACGGGTCCGCTGAACATCAAACGAATGGAGACGATCGACGACGAGACGTCCAATGCAGCGATGGGATTCATCGACAAGCAGGTAAAAGCGAGCAAACCCTTCTTTGTCTGGATGAACTTTACGAGGATGCACGTCTTTACGCACATCCGTCCTGAGTTCCATGGAAAGAGCGGTATGCCCGGCAATGACTACGCCGATGGCATGTGGGAGCACGATCAAGATGTTGGAAAGCTGCTCAAGCAACTGGACGATTTGAAGATTGCCGATAACACGATCGTGATCTACACCACCGATAACGGTCCTAACATGTTCAGTTGGCCGGATGCAGCGATGACTCCCTTCCGCAGCGAGAAAGACTCGAACTGGGAAGGTGCATTCCGTGTACCAGCGATGATTCGCTGGCCAGGCCATATCAAGGCGAATACATGGTCGAATGAAATTGTCTCGGGTCTGGACTGGTTCCCGACATTGCTGGCAGCAGCCGGCGATCCGAACATCAAGGAGCAATTGTTAAAGGGGACAGGGCCCGGCGGTATGGCGCACAAGGTCCATCTGGACGGCTACAACATTCTTCCTTATCTCGAGGGCAAAGAGGCGCACTCACCCCGTCAAGACTTTTTCTATTTTGATGACGATGGACAACTGGTAGCCATGCGCCATGAAAACTGGAAGTTTGTCTTCTGCGAGCAGCGTGCGCCCGGCAACCTCGTGATCTGGGCAAATCCGTTCACGTGCCTGCGACTTCCGAAGATTTACAACCTTCGCATGGATCCCTATGAGAGAGCAGACATCACATCTGACCAGTACTACGACTGGACGGTACACAACGTTTATCTGGCCATCCAGGGCCAGATTCGTGGCATAGAGTTTATGGAGACTTTCAAAGAGTATCCGCCAAGTCAGGCACCCGCGAGCTTCAGCGTCGATCCCGACCAGGTTTTGAAGATGCTGGAACACCAAAAGGCAGCAATGGCCGGAGGGAAATGAGGTTCACAAAACCCGCGGATACAGCGTACTGAAGGTTTGCATAACTGCTGTTGGAGACCGGGTTTATGCTCATAACGAGTTCGGCCTCTCAAGCTAAGAGGACTGACATGCCACGTGCAGAATCGGCTTTTCCTTCAGTTCTCAATAGAAGAGACAAAGGTGGCAAGCGGAGACGAAAGGAGCCAGTGAAGGAAGAGGCAAGCGCCGGATTCTTGGACCGCCTTCGTACTCTATTATTTGGATTCGTTCTCTTCTTGTCGGGCTCTGCGGCGATCATCTTTCAGGTTCTCTGGATCAGGCAGCTTTCTTTAGTGGTTGGGATTGAAGTCTATTCCATCACGATCGCCATTAGCGCGTTCTTCGCGGGACTTGCTGCCGGAGGCGCGATCTTTGGCCATCTCGTCGACCGATGGAGTAGGCCGCTCCTCCTTTATGCTCTGCTGGAGATTGGCATTGCTCTCGCAAGCGTAGTCGCGACTATAGCGCTCGCCCACTCGGCAGAACCGTTCATCACAATTCAAACTCACGCTGGCCTTCTCGCCTGGGTACTTCCCTTTCTGCTTGTGGGAGCGCCCGCCTTCCTGATGGGCGGAACGCTGCCTGTGGCTATTCGATCGCAGACCCTGGGGCGCCGACAAATCGCGCAAGCCGGAGGTTGGGTCTATGCCGCCAATACGGCCGGAGGCATCGCCGGCGCTTTGTCGAGTTCTTTCGTTTTCCTGCCGTGGCTCGGAGTTCGCGGTACGGCATTAGCCGCAGGCGCTTTGAATCTCGGTGCGGCAAGTCTAGTGTTGATACTGGTCCGGCGCGCCTCGATGAGTTCTCCAGAGGCAGCCAAAGAAAAGGTAAGAACCGCAAGTCCCCCATCCAAATCGCGCGTGGCGCTTGCTCTCTATGCAATCGCCGGAGGTATCGCGCTTGGCTATGAAGTCGTGTGGTCGCAGACCATGCCTCAGTTTATGAGCACCAGAGTGTTTGCATTTTCGTTGGTGCTGGCGACCTATCTCGCGGGCCTCGTGGTTGGTAGCGCCCTTTACGCCCGTTTTAGCCACAAAATCCGCGACACGTGGGGAGTATTTGGTTTCCTCATCTCTGCAGCCGGGCTGGTGGCGCAGTTTGAAATAACTCTTCTGACCCTGTGCCAGCTGCGAGTGCAGATTGAAGCGGGCGATCTGGTCTACGCAGTAGCCGGAAATGAATTTGCACGCATGTGCACACATTTTTTGGTGGCCTCACTTGGCATCGTCTTCGTCCCGACGGTATTGCTGGGAGCTGCGTTTCCAGCTGTTCTGCGATTGACAGCTGGTGTCGAGCACGCGGGTCGTGATGCTGGCACGGTTCTTGCGGTCAATACAGCTGGAGGTATCGCAGGCACCCTATTGACGGGCTTTCTGCTTGTGCCCACGCTTGGACTGGTGCGTACGCTCAGCGTGCTTGCGATTGCGGCCGCAACAGTAGGTGCGTTGGTCGTGCTGCTTGGCTTAAGCGTGAGCGGGAAGCTGCGGTTGGCCGTCTGCGTCGTCGCATTGATTGCCGTCGCGGGAGCGATCTTCACGCCGCCCGATCGTCTTGCTAGGCTGCTCCTCACGACGCGTGGCGGAGGGAACCTGATCTTCTATCAGGAAAGCGGAGGTGGCACGGTTGCTGTCGCAGATCAGCGCTCGGGCGACAATGTGTTTCGTCGGCTTTATATTCAGGGTGTTTCCAACTCCGGCGATGCCATGCCATCTCTGCGCTACATGCGCCTGCAGGCGATGCTGCCGTTGATAATTCACCACGGCGAAACACAATCCGCATTAGTGATCGGTTTCGGCACAGGCATCACCGCTGGAGCAGTCCTGCATTATCCCGGGCTGCAGCGAAGAGTATGTGTCGAGTTGCTTCCTGCGGTGGTGCGAGCAGGAGACCTCTTCCCGGAAAATTACAAGGCTGGGTCAGATCCGCGCATGCAGCTTCGCATCGGTGACGGCCGGCAGGAGCTGTTACGTACGGCAGAGCGCTATGACCTGATCACATTGGAACCGCCGCCACCTTCAGCGGAAGGAGTCGTTAACCTCTACTCGACCGACTTCTACAAGCTTGCGGGCAGGCGGCTCGAGTTTAATGGCCTTTTTGCGCAGTGGTTGCCGCTCACCACGCAGAATGATAAAGACACTCAATCATTGGTCCGCAGTTTTTTGGATGTCTTTCCCTACGCAACCCTCTGGACCACTGAGATGCACGAGATGCTTCTAGTCGGTTCATATTCGCCGATCGAGCTGGACACAACACAGATCGCCAGGCGCTTTGCGCAGAGCAGCGTAAGCACAACTCTACAGACGGTCGGCATCTCTTCGCCGGCTGCTTTGATGGCAACTTGGGTCACAGGAAGAGAAGGGCTTGAACGCTATGCGTCAAACGTCAGGCCGGTGACGGATGATGATCCCCGGATTGAATATGCGTCATGGGTGCGCCCAAAGGAAATCACCAGCACTTTGCCGAAGTTGCTTGCTCTCCGCACAGAGCCGCCCTTGATTGGGGGAGATGATGTTCTGCGAGCGGAAGTCGCCCGGCAACGCGATAGCCTCTGGGATTTCTATGCGGGCGGTATTGCCGCCTACGATGGAGATAGAGAGCAATGGACTCAGGCGATGCAGCGCGTTATGGCTTCCGACGACAAAAATCCCTACTATCTCTGGCTCTTGGGAAGCGCAAGATAAGACGGTGACCCCACTATCGAATCACATCAGAACCGAGCAGGCTGAATAGCCGTGGTGGAGGCTGAGTCGCCGGCACATTCCCGATCAGGAGTCTGCGCGAAGTTAAACTCAGAGGATCAGCAAAACCTAATATCTCCTCTCCGCCCGTGTTGACATCGCCCGTATGACCTTCCACCAAGCGGAGAGATGCTAGCTCCTACTTCGTTAGGGTATAAATCTGCGCCGCTATCGCGCTCTTAGCCTCATCCGGGACGCTTGCGATTGCCTTGATTATTTCGCTGCGCGACACAGTAATCGGGCCGGTGTAGGGAATCGAAGTGACTTCAGGATTGTTTCCTGCGTAGGTGTAATAAATCTTCGCCAGTGGTGACGCATCCGTGATCGTCACCGTGATCGTGCCCTTGAAGTCTTGTCCATTTGGACTGATTACCGGTGTCGGTGACGTGTAGGTATATTTTGCGGCGCCCACTGCGCTATTGCTATATCCGGTTTCAGTGGCGATCGCGCGTAGAAACTGAGTTGACGTCACAGTGATGGACCCCGTATAGAGCGTCGATGCCGTCGTTGGTAAGGTGCCGTCGGTGGTGTAGTAAAAGGTGACGCCTGGAGTCGTATCAGTGAGAGTGACGGTAAACGGGGATGGTCCATAGGTTCCTGGTACAGGGTTGAACACTGGAATTGCCGGCACTAGATGGTAGGTGTAAGTGGTCACTGGAGAAGATTTGAATCCTGGCTCGATCGCTATCGCCTTCACAGTCTCCGTCTTCGAGACTGTTATCGGAGCAATGTAGACAGTCGAGTTGACCGTGGGTCCGGTTCCATCGGTTGTGTAGTAGATGGGTGCGGTATCCGTCATGGTCAATGTCAGCGCGCTGTTGTAAGTCCCCGGTGCCGGGGTGATAACAGGGGCCGGCAGGGTAGGCTCTACGTTGCCGTTGAGTATCACGGTCTGGGTGGAGGGAATTGCGTTATCCATGAAGGTGAGCGAACCAGGTATCGAACCCGTCCTGACCGGTACAAAGCTAACGAGTTCGGTACAGGAGGTCCCAGGGGCGAGTGCTGCCGGCACTGCACTGGAAGTGGTCAGCTCCGGGCAGGTTGAACCACTGTCCAACGCAAACTGATTCGAGATACTGGGATTGGTTCCCTGTAGAGGTAGCGAGAAGATCAGGTTCTCATTGCCATCGTTGACGATGGTCGCGGTCTGTGGGCTGTCACTGCTCGTCTGGCCAGGAGTGGTCGGGAGAAAGTTAAATCTCGGAGCATCGGCGAAATCCAGTTTGTATAACTGACCTATAGATGGGGGGTGAAAAATAGCAAAGTCAGCAACATATACGTTTCCGCTCCAATCCACGGCAACTCCCCACGGCGTAATAATGCCGCTGCTTGAGTCGGCAAGAGTAAGGATGTTTGCATCGGCGAGAACGCTCCCGTTGACGGCTACCATCTCATAAACCGCATCTGCACTTTCATCCGCGACATAGGCGTTACCGACACCGTCTACCTTTACGTCAAACGGCGCTTTGAAGCCGCCCAGAGAAAGGATGGTTGGATTTGGAGGGATCTCGCCGTTCACCGCCACAATTTCTTTCACCTGATGATCGGGGGGATCCGCGACGTAGACGTTGCCGTTTCCATCTACTGCCAGACCCATACCAGAAAATCCGGTCGCTAGTGTCACAGGTGTTGGAATCGCCGGGACAGGCGGAATGGTTCCGTTGACCGCCACAATCTCCTGCACGGCTCCCCCACTCATAAAGTAGATGTTTCCAGCTCCGTCTACCGCGACTGCCGCGTCGTTGGGGCCGTTAGTCAGGAAGACCACGTTCGGGTTAGCGGGAATGCTTCCATTAACCGCAACAATCTTGGCGATGATGCCTATTGCAGCGACATAAAGGTTACCGCTTCCATCTATTGCGAGGCTCGTAACACTGCCGAAGGAATCGAGTGTACGCATCGCCGGATTATTCGATATCTGGCCATGATCCGCTAGGATTTCATAGAGTGTGGTGTCGCTATCGACGAAGTACACATTCCCGTTTCCATCCAACGCTACGCTGGTAGGATACAGGGCTTTGTGAGCGTTTATGTTGCCCACCGTAGTCTTGGTCCCGGGTCTCCAGGTTACCTGTGGTCCGTCTCCTATTCCTGTGATATTGGCTGTAGCAATTACCGTCCCGGAGTTATTGGAGAGTGTGACCGCGCCATATCGTGTGCCCGAGTAGGTTGGCTTGAAGGTGACGACGACCGTGCACGAGTCCCCAGCGTTATAGGTGTGGCTGGTCCCGAGGATGGTACAGGTTCCAGTTCCTGCATCGGTAAAGTCGAGCCCTGTAGCACCCTGAGTGAAAACACCAGGCGCCATAATGGAGCCGGGGCTGCTGAAGTTGAATGTCAGGGTCGCCGTAGCGGTCGCCCCAAGGGCGACGGAGCCGAAGATACCGGGCTTTAGGCTAATCTCCTGGATGGTCTCCGTGCCCGAGTCGGCAACATAGATGTTTCCGAATTTGTCTACCGCGACCCCCTTGGGCGAGGAGAACCCGCTTCCGATCGTCAGGACCTGAGATGAATCATTCGCTGCGATCTCTTTCACGGCGCGGTTGTTGGTGTCCGCGACAAAGACGTTTCCGCTGACGTCGACCGCCACACTTTGCGGATGACTGAAGCTGCTGCCCAGTGATGCTAAGGTGGTGTTCACTTCAACTTCTTTCACCGCACTGTTACCCGTGTCAGCGATGTAGACATTCGCGCTCGCGTCGACGGCGACACCATAGGCGCCCTTGAAGCCGCTACCAATCGCCACCATCGTCGGACTGGTGGGAATCGTGTTATTGACGGCAAGGATCTCTGTCACGGTACTTTGGCTGGAATCGATGACATAGACGTTCCCGCTGCCGTCCATAGCGATGCCATGAGGTGCGGAAAATCCACTGCCGAGCGTCCTGATAGTTGGATCCAATGGGATGGTGCCATTGACCGCCACGATCTCCTTTACGGTGTGGTCCCCTAAATCAGCGACGAAGACGTTTCCGCTTTTGTCCACCGCTACGCCTCTTGCGTCGCTCAGGCCGCTGCCTAGTTTCACGATCTTTGGATTGGCCGGTATGCTGCCATTCACCGCTACGAGCTCCTCTATTGAGCTCTGGTAATCAGCGGCGATGTAGACGTTTCCGCTCGCGTCGACCGCGACTCCTTGTACAACATTCAAGCCGGTCTCCAGCGTAGTGACGACCCCAGCGTAGTTTGCGGTTTGTGCTGAGCTGGCTGCCGCACCTGCGCACAGAGCGGCAAACAGCGAGATTGACGCGGATGTGAGAGTTGTCCTTAGCATGTGACTCCTCAATCGACACTAGAGAAGGGAAGGAGATCAATCTAGAAATTCATCGTAACCATGACGTCGTACTAGGCCCGGTTCAGAACTCGCAACCCGCTTCCTGTTTGGTCA
Source organism: Tunturiibacter gelidiferens (assembly GCF_013410115.1). Classification (GTDB taxonomy): domain Bacteria; phylum Acidobacteriota; class Terriglobia; order Terriglobales; family Acidobacteriaceae; genus Edaphobacter; species Edaphobacter gelidiferens. The sequence goes on along the minus strand of NZ_JACCCV010000002.1, from coordinate 1,571,974 downwards.
CCATCGGAGCGGTTGGCTTAGAGTTGGAGTACCGGGAGCAACTACGACGTTCCGTTTCGGACGTACAAGAATGCTTCTGGCGACGCCGCCATGAAGCTAAACCATAGCTTTCTGCAAGTCAATTGTTGTCACACAGTTTAGGAGGTTCGAGTTCAACGGCCGGGAAGGTCTTCGCCGGGGACGTCATTTTGCCGAAAAAGGGGCGAGACGCAGCTTGAATAAGGAAGTATGTTGCAGTAATTTTTTTGGCGTGGCGTTTCCTCGATTTTGCGGGGGGTTTGGCAAAAAACGGGTGCAAAAACGTGGTGTTTTGGTGGTGAGTTTGTGGTGTTTTGCGTGGTAAACGTGGTGTTTAAGCAGCCAGTTTTCCGGGCTCGAAAAATGCGCCACGGATTTCGGATTTATTTTGAGTTTTTCCGATTTGGGCTTCTTTCGCTAGAAGTCCAGGCGGCTAAGGAGCGTTCTCAATCACGGGAGTCTCATCCAACCTGACTACGAAGGCGTCTTCATTCGAAGCGCTCTTCCCGCCGGTGAACCGGGTGCCTGCCGTGTAAATGGTCGGATAGGTAATGATCCCGCCCAACCGTTCCGCAGGCTTCACCACCGCCACGCCACTGATTTGCGCCCCGAGGAAGACCGTATAGAGTGGGCCATTTCCGTCTTTATCGAGTTTCACCAGAAAGCCTGCAGTGGGGTTCGGCGTAATTGGGGGAGCACCGGGGAACGTGGTTGAGGATGTGTTGCCCGCGACCCAGGTGTCTCCGTCTGCATCCGTTGCAATCGCCTGTCCATCAGAGCTGCCATCCGACCCCGAAAGATATCTGAGGTAGGTCAGCTTTCCCTGGGGCGAGGCCTTCGCGACGAACGCAAAGTCTGCAGCCGACTCCTGACACGGCGAGCAGAAGGTTCCCGCTACGTAGGCGTTTCCGGCAGGGTCTACGGACACTCCAGTGCCGATGGTTGTCTCCAGGCTGAGGGATGTTGAGTATATGAGCGAGTCGCCCGCGGGGCTCAGCTTGGTAAGAAATGCCGAAGGCGACCCTCCAAACATCGTTGACTGGTAACCGGCATAGGGAAAATCATGCGAAACCGATTCGCCAGTCACGTAGGCCGAAAGCGAGTTGTCGACTGCGATGGCGGATATGGAATCGACGTCCGATCCGCCCAGGTAAGTGGAGTACATGAGCGAGGCGCCGTTGGGCGAGAGCTTCGCGACAAATCCGCTGACGGCGCCTCCGGGATAGTATTCATAGCCGTTCACAACTGGAAAATCCGTCGACGTCGTGAATCCCGCCACGTAGGCCGATTGAGACGCATCAATGGCAATCGCTCCACCGTTCTCGCCGTTCGAGCCGCCGAGGTAGGTCGAGTACACGAGGCGGTTGCCTGATGGCGATAGCTTGGTAACAAAAACGGTAGCGTCGCCTTTTTTTGCAAATTGCAAGGGCTGACTGAGAGGAAAGTCATCCGAGTGGGTTTGGCCGCCGATGTAAACACCACTGGCATCGACTGCGATTCCGTTGCCTGCGTCGTTGTCGCCACCGCCCAGATAGGTCGAAAAGAGGATGTTGCCGTGTGTGCCCAGTTTCGTTACAAATGCGTCTGAGTCGCCGGACCTGCTGCCCTGGATGATGCCTCCAACGACGTTGAAGTTACCGGAATAAGTCTGTCCAGTAACGTAGGTGTCACCTAGGCCATCGACGGCCACTGCACTCGCGGTATCGGTATCGGACCCACCGAGGAACGTGACAAACGAGATCGTCGGGTCGATCACAAGTGGTTTCTTCGGATCATATTTTTCGACTGTGAATCCGGCGGTATCTCCCTTCAAAATCCGAAATCCCCCCTTGACGGGTACCTTTTTCCCATCCACCTCCTGATAGATTTTGGGCTGGGCATGACGAAGCTGAATCTTGTTCGGCGTAGCGAGCACCAGGTCGCCATTAGCCTTGTCCACCTCCAGGCTTGCTGCTCCTTCGAACTGGAGTTGAATCTGCCTCGGATCGGCGCCGGGGGCCAGAACAAAATCGTATTCCAGTTCGCTCTCGTCGCCATGGAAGATGAGATCGACGCCTTTATAAACACTCGGGACTTTGACCTGTTCGTAGTGAGGGATATCAGTGTGCCAACCCGCCGGCATCTTTCCGATGAAGTAGTTACTGACGCCGCCAGTTGGCTTCGTCCCCATCGGCTTCCAGCCGTCGCTGCCCGTGAGATGCAGTTTCACCAGAGTGCTTTGTGCGCTCTTTTGCTTCGTCTGGACCTTGCTGAGTTGAGACGCATTGGGAAAGAGCGGTTTCGAAGACTTTGCGGCAGTGCGCTCACCAAACTCGAGTGTGGCGCCATCGGAAGTTATTCCGAGCCTGAATCCGGCACCGCGGCCTATCCACTGGTAGTTCGAAGATGCCTGACCACGATTGGGCTCGAATACGAGGGCGGTTTGCGCGGAGGAGAGCTGGACCTCGACCCCTTGTGGAGCTTTAGTCTTAGGCTGGGAGTTCGGCTGGAGATTCGGCTGGATATTCGGTCGGGTCTGAGTTTGAACAGCAGGTGCGACAACCAAAAGTGCCGCAGTTAAAGAGAATGGGAGAAGCGAGATGTGGGCCATGGCCATTAGGTCTCCTGTGTGAAGAATTGGGGCCCCACTGAGACGTTCGTTTCACCGTCGCTCACTTCTTTCGCGCTGTGTTTTCCGATTCTGCTCGCTTCCTGCACCCCCGTCAATTCGGAATCAGAATTACCGATACATTCCGAGAAGCCGATCTATCGACCAGGGAGTGCGATCCTCTGAGCGCGCAGTCATTGTAGGGCCTCATAGGTGACGTAAGCGAAGCGGGTGGAGTCGGGGGACCAGGAGTTGACGTTCATTGTGCCTTGGCCGCCGGTAGCCTGGATGAGTTTCTTTTGAGTGGCCGCTACTTTGTCGTGGTCGATTGCTACCAGCTTTAGTTCGATGGAGACGTTGCGGGGGTTGTGGTTGGGCGTGCCGGCGGGGTAGCCGATGTATACCAACTTTTTGCCGTCGGGCGAGATGTGGGGGAACCAGTCTTCGAGTCCGTCGCTGACCACCATCTCGGCCTTCTCGTCGTTGTGGCCTGCGCCTTCGGCGGGGAAGCGCCAGACGGCCTCTTTGCCGGAGCGGTCGGAGTTGATGTAGATCCACTTGCCGTCTGGAGAGTAGTCGGGACCGTCGTCGTGGTGGGGGTTGGAGGTGAATTGTTTCTCGGGTCCACCGGCGGCGGGCATGCCGTAGATGTCGAATTGGCCGCTGCCGTTGCGCTGGGCGACAAAGGCGAGCGTGCCGCTGTCGGGCGACCAGCCGTGAAAGTAGCTGGGAGAGTCGGGCGTCATCAGCTTTGCGTTGTTGCCATCGGCGTCGGCGAGGAAGACCTGCGATCCTTTGTTCGGTGGGACGGTGGCTGAGAAGGCAATCTTTGTGCCGTCGGGCGAGATGGCCTTGTCGTTATTGCACTGATAGTCGGCGGGGATCGCGAGCTTTGCTGGCTCGGCGGTGCCGTCCTGCTTGAGCGCGAACTTGTAGATGGCCCCACCGGAGTTGACGATGAGGTACTTACCGTCGGGGGACCAGTTTGGCGCCTCCCATATGGAGTCGGCCGTGTAGACCAGATGCGAGGAGCCGGTGTGCAGGTCGTAGACGAAGAGACGGCTGCGCAGATGCTGCTCTTCCGGGTACGACGGAGGCTGCTGTGCCTGGAGAGACGGTGCCAGCAGAGAGGCTGCGATGAGGGCGAGCTTACTGAAGAATCGCATTTGAATAGAGAGAACCTTCATGGGTGTGACACTCCTCTTTTGATGGAAGTCGCGGGGGGATTCGCTGGTGACGGCGATCTTAGGTGCGCGTACTCGATTCCTCCGGAGCCGAGTACGCAGTTTCCCTCTCAGCGCTCTGGCGCATGGCTTTCCCACTTGCGACTCGCAGCCGCCATGATACCGTGGGAGAACGAAAGTTGCCCGGTGCGATGGGAAGATTGAGACTCGATTCTATTGATTGGAGCCGCAACCCGCTGACCAGGGCGACCGCGACCACAGCACTCGGTGGATGGCTGGCGACTGTGGTGCTTTGCAGCTTGTCGGCCGCCGCGGTTTATGGTCAGCAAACCCAGCCAGTCTCGGCGCCGGTGGTGGTGCAGCCGGGCGCTCCGGGAACTCCAAGCAGACAGCTGCCATCTTCTACAATGGCGCAGGCGCCACAGCGGTCGCAGGCTGATGTGGAGTTTATGCAGGGCATGATCATGCATCACGGGCAGGCGGTGGAGATGACGGCGCTGATTCCGTCACACACGGAGAATAAGGAGATTCGCTCTTTGGGGGCGCGGATCGGCCTTTCGCAGGCGGATGAGATGAAGTTTATGAAGCGGTGGCTTGTGGCGCGCGGAGAGCCCGTATCGATGGCGATGCCGGGGATGCCGGATATGGAAAAGAGTGGCGCTCCCATGCAGGCGATGCCGGGGATGCTGACGCCGAAGCAGATGGAGGCGCTGCGGCAGGCCAAGGGCGCGGAGTTCGACCGGCTATTTTTGACGGGGATGATTCAGCACCACAACGGGGCGCTGGTGATGGTCAAGCAGCTGTTCGATACGCCGGGCGCGGGGCAGGATGCCGACCTGTTCGACTTCGCGACGGATGCTGACAATACGCAAAGGGCCGAGATCGGAATAATGCAGGACATGTTGAAGGAGAAAAGATGAACCGTACGCAGTCACTCGCTTTCCGTTTGGCCGGTGTGGCCTTTGGCGCGGCTTTGGTGTGTTCGAGCTTTAGAGTTTTGTGGGCGCAGGCTCCAGCCGCTCCGGCAGCGCAGGCTGCTCCAGAGGAAGAGGAAAATCCGTTTATGCCGCAACCGGCTGTGCCGCTGCCGCCGGGCATGACGGGGTCGATGACGAACGATCCGCGCGTGGGGCTGAAGCCGGGACTATATGACGCGGGCGAAACTGCGATGGGGATGGAGCATCTTGCGTTTGTGAAGAAGCCCAACGCATTTCAACTGTCGTCTACTAATCCAGACGATCCCGCGGTTCAGAAGAGTCTAGATCTGATAGGCGTGAGCAACAGGGCGAAGATGCCGAAGCCGATGCAGCTTGTGATCGCGCAGCTGGCCTTCGCAAACTCCGACTTTGCGTTTCAGGGAACACACTTGTTCCAAGGCAACTTCTATGGCGTGAACTTCTACGACATCTCGAACCCGGCGAAGGTGTCACTGATCACGTCGCTGGTGTGTCCGGGAGGGCAGGGCGATGTTTCGGTGTATGGAAATCTGCTATTCATGTCAGTGGAGATGCCGAATGGACGGCTGGACTGCGGCGTGCAGGGATTTCCGCCGCTGCCTCCACCGGAGCCGGGGCATGAAAAGGATCATCGGATCCCGACGGCGAGCCCGGATCGCTTTCGCGGTGTGAGGGTCTTTGACATTTCGGACATCAAGAATCCGAAGCAGGTGGCGGCGGTGCAGACCTGCCGCGGATCGCACACGCATACGCTGGTGGTGGATCCGAACGATAAGGACAACGTCTACATCTATGTTTCGGGGACGTCGTTTGTAAGGCAGAGTGAGGAGCTTGCGGGTTGCTCGAGGGAGGAGAAGCCGGACAAGGATCCGAACACTTCGCTGTTTCGGATCGACGTGATCAAGGTGCCGCTTGCCGCGCCGCAGCAGGCTAAGGTGGTTTCGAGTCCGCGAGTCTTTATCGATCCGCGCACGGGCGCTCTGAATGGCCTGAACAATGGTGGAAGCCACGATCAGAAAGCTGAGAAGCCTGCGGACACCAACCAGTGCCATGACATCACGGTGTATTCGGCTTTGGGACTCGCGGCTGGGGCTTGTTCGGGGAATGGCATTCTGCTCGACATCAAAGACCCTGTGCACCCGAAGCGTGTGGATGCGGTGAACGATCCGAACTACTCATACTGGCACTCGGCGTCCTTCTCGAACGATGGAACGAAGGTGGTGTTTACCGATGAGTGGGGCGGCGGTTTGCAGCCGCGTTGCCGTCCGACGGATCCGAACAAGTGGGGAGCGGATGCGATCTTCAATCTTAAGGACGACAAGCTGTCGTTCGCGAGCTACTACAAGATGCCGGCTGCCCAGACGGAGACGGAAAACTGCGTGGCTCACAACGGCTCGCTGATACCGGTTCCCGGTCGCGATATCGAAGTACAAGCCTGGTATCAGGGCGGTATTTCGGTGATGGACTTTACGGACGCTGCGCATCCGTACGAGATCGCTTACTTTGATCGTGGACCCGTCGATGCCAACACACTGATCCTGGGAGGAGACTGGTCTGCATATTGGTACAACGGCTACATCTATGGGTCGGAGATCGCGCGCGGACTCGATGTGTTCAAGCTGGTGCCGAGCAAATTTCTAACGCAGAATGAGATCGATGCTGCCAGCCTTGTGAAGGTCAGCGAGCTGAACGTACAGAACCAGCAGAAGGTCGCGTGGCCGTCTCAGTTGACGGTGGCGCGAGCGTATCTCGATCAGCTGGGGCGCTCGCAGGCACTGTCGTCGGAGCGGATTGCTGATTTGAATAAGGCGATTGTGCGGACGCAGAGGTCGCACCTTGGCAAGAAGGATCTGGCAAAGCTGCATGGCATGGCGGCGTCCGTCGAAACGAGCGCCTCGGACGCAAAGAACCCAGAGGATGCCAGACGGCTGCATGCGCTGGCTCAGATACTGGAGAGTCCAATCGCCTGAGCTCAGCGGCTTGACGTTCCTCAAGTGATGGGTCTGGTCTCGCTGACCAGGCCCATCACTGTTTCTTATTGTGGATCACGGTTGTTTTTTTGCGAAACGGGCGGATTTTGTTCACGAGTGGTCTTCTCTCACGAGAAAACAATAATCCGTCACAGATGGATGCGGAGCGTTGATTTATCGACCTCTTTTTCCCATCGTGCTATCACCAACGTTGCCACTCCATTGCCAATCATCTTCACGGCTGCACGGACAACGGCGCTGTGCACCGGAAGAAGATTGGTACTCGATCCGCACCTGTCAGTCCGGATATCTTTCACGCATTATGCGCCACTCAGAATCGAACCGGAAGGCCTGACGCGCTGGAGGTTGAGGCGTCTGCGTCTCAATGAACCGGAGTGGTTCCGATCCTCGCGTGTAGATTGCGTGCTTCGCACCGACTCCGGTCCAACATAACGTTCCGGGCTCTACGATGTACTTCTTGCCTTCAAATTCACAATCGGCCATGCCCGAAACAAAGTAGTACGACTCCTCGAAGGGATGTGTGTGGTGTGAACCACCGCCGCCTTCCGCAAATTCCACGACGAACATTGTCATGTGGGCCGATCCAAAGTTGCGATCGACCATCATCTTCTGGCTGATCAGGCGCGCACCGTCTCCGGTGTATCCGTCCATCTGCAGGTTGCCGGGCGGCGGCAGTTGGGCATCTTCAAAGTGCCCCACAAAACGGGTGCGAGCGTCCCCTTTATCGAAGCGCTCGATCTTCTCGGGCCAATCGAAGTCGCCAACGAAAAAGGTATCCTGCCCTACGGCCTTGGCCAGAGGCTGTGGAGCAATCATCTCCATCCAGCGTGCGCCGTTGCCGCTGCTTGATCTCATCGCATGTGCTGACCCTACGAGGACCAGGGCGTAATCACCGGGTCCCATGCGGTAGCTCCGGCCATCCATCATCATGTCCATCTCACCTTCCAGCATATAAAAGCTTTTTTCGTAGGCGAGCACGCACTGCTCGAGATAGCCGCCGGGTTCGAGTTGGACGATTTGATGTGCCATGTGAACGGCCGCCGCAGAGGTCGAATGGTCGATGAACGGGACTCGCGAGTAGCCCTTGGCATGTCGGCTATAACCTTCGGGAATGGAGAAGTTGTTTTCTTCGAGCTTGATGACTGCGTGAGCCATGGCCCCTCCTAAAAAGCGAATTTTGCACTACATGCGGCTGCCCAACGTGGCAGCGTCGACTTCGTTTTCCCAGCGCGCGATGACCAGAGTTGCCACGCCGCTGCCGATCATGTTGACCACTGCGCGGAACATCGCCATGAAGCGGTCGATGCCGAGGATGAGCGCCATGCCAGCCACTGGAATCGTCGGCACCACGGACAAGGTGGCGACCAGGGCGATGAAGGATGCTCCCTGCACACCGCTGGCGCCCTTTGAGGTGAGGATGGCAACGGCAAAGATGGTGAGCTGCTGCATGAGCGTGAGGTGGGTTCCAGTAGCCTGTGCGACAAATAGAGCGGCGAGGGTCATGTAGAGCGCGGTGCCGTCCGTGTTGAAGATGTAACCGGTCGGCACCACGAGCCCCACGAGCGCCTTGGAGCAGCCTACCGCCTCGAGCTTCTCCATCAGCGTAGGCATGGCAGCTTCGGAGGAGACGACCGAGAGCACCAGGAGAATCTCTTCTTTGATATAGATCAGGAACCTGAAGATGTTAAAGCCCGCGACCAGCGCAATGCCGCCGAGCACAACGACGACAAAGAAGATGGAGGTGAGATAGAACGTCGCGATCAGTTTGAGCAGCGGTCCCAGCGAGGCGATGCCGTACTTGCCTACGGTGAAGGCCATCGCACCAAAGGCGCCGATCGGAGCGAGGCGCACGAGCATGTTGACGACGGCGAAGACCGCCTGCGTCACCGTGTTGAGCAGCGCCAGCAGGGGGGTCGCGCGCTTCCCCAGCGAGGACAGGGCAAAGCCGAAGAGCAGGGCGACCAGCAGCACCTGCAGTATGTCTCCTTTGGCGAAGGCGTCGACCACTGTGGTTGGGATGATATGCATCAGGAAATCGGTGACGCCCATGGCTTTGGTCTGGCCCACATAGCTGGAGACGGCCTTGGCGTCGAGAGAGGCTGGATCGACGCGGAAGTCGCCCCCTGGATGCACCACATTGCCCACTACAAGCCCTATCAAGAGCGCGATTGTCGAGACGACCTCGAAGTAGAGCAGCGCCTTGCCGCCAACGCGGCCGACCTTCCTCAAGTCCTGCATGCCGGCTATGCCCGAGACGACGGTGCAGAAGATGATCGGCGTGATGATCATCGTGATCAGGCGGATGAAGCCGTCCCCAAGCGGCTTCATGGCGATGGCGTGAGCAGGACTGAAGTAGCCCAAGCAAATCGCCAACGCAACAGCAACGAGAACCTGGAACCAGAAAGTAAAATAAAAAGGGGTTTTACCCTTCGATTCAGTCCCTGCACTTACAGGGAGCTGCTCTACACTGACGCTTTCCATTTTTTATGCCTCATCCTGCGGTCGTCCGTGAAAGTCCATGCCTAGGTCGCGCGCCTCTCAATGTCAGAGGCACTACTTCAGCCAAAGGCCGGGTTCACGGATCGACTCAGCAAGGTCATGCAGGAAAGTCGCAGCCTTTGCCCCGTCCAACACACGATGGTCGCAGGAGATCGTCAGGCTGAAGATTGGCCGCACAACGATGACTCCATCCACGGCGACTGCTCTCTCGACGATTTGACCCACCGCTAAGATTGCTGCCTGTGGTGGAGTGATGATGGCGCAAAAGGAATCGATGTGGAACATCCCGAGATTGCTGACCGTGAAGGTCCCCCCTGCAAAGTCCGTGGGTCGGAGGCGGCCCGCCTTCGCTCTGTCCGTCAGTTCGCGACGTTGCTTGGCGATCTCAGCCAGCGTCGCAGTATTTGCGTTGTGGACCACGGGTGCTACGACGCCGTCCTCGACCGCCATCGCGATGGAGACGTTGACGTCGGAGTTGAGACGGACTCCGTTCTCGATCCAGCTTGCATTGACGCGAGGATGCCGGGCGAGGGCGCGAGCCACGAGCGCTACAAGGATGTCGGTGTGCGTGAGCTTCACTCCAGAGGATTGCTCGACTTCAGCCCCGCGAGCGGCTCGCAGCGAATTCAACGCGGTCGCATCCACCTCCCGTTGCAGGAAGAAGTGGGGGACTGTGGTCCAGCTCTGCACCGTTCGTTCGGCCATGAGACGGCCGATGGAAGAGAGAGATTCGTGTTGAACCGCGGAAGTGTGAGAGTCCTTGCCGTCTACCAGCGCTTGTATGTCGGAGGCAAGAATCTCTCCGCCATCGCCTGAGCCCCGCACGGAGTTGAGATCGATGCCGTTCTCTTTCGCGAGCCTGCGCGCCTTCGGAGAGACTCTTGCGGTGGAGTTAACAGATAATGATTGCGGAGAAGATTCATCGGAGCTCTGGATTGCTTCTGTAACTGGAGTGGCCGTCTGCGGCTGAGGCTTCGCCTCCGCTGGCACCTCCTCTCCCGGACTTAGAATCCAGGCGATAGTCTGGCCGACCGGAATGTCTGTGCCCACTTCGCCAGTGATCCCACCGAGAACGCCGTCGGCAGAGGCTTCGACTTCCATTACGGCCTTGTCTGTTTCGATCTCAAGCAACAAGTCCCCTTTCGAGACCTTGTCGCCTTCTTTTTTGAGCCAGGAGACGAGTTTCCCTGTCTCCTGCGCCATCTCGAGTGCGGGCATTACGACGCTGATAGCCATAAGTTATTGGGATACGCATGACCCTAAGGCCGCAGCGTTAGCTCCCGATCCTCTCTTTTTGTGCGCTGGATGCAACCAGGTTGCGAACGTCCGAACTGGGTTCTACTTCTGTCTCTCGCACCGTGGGAAGCGGACCGCTGACTGTGTAGTAATGAGCGCCAGCGACCAGAAGTTTCTCAGCAGGGAAGCGCGTGATCACCTCATGGCCGGTCTCCGTGACAACGATCTCTTCTTCGATTCGTGCTGCGCTCCAGCCATCTTTCGAGGGCCAGAACGTCTCGAGAGCAAAGACCATTCCAGGTTTGATCTCCTGCGGATGATCTAAAGAGACAAGTCTGCTGATGACCGGTTTTTCCCAGATCGCGAGTCCGATACCGTGTCCGTACTGAAGCGCGAAGGCCGCCTCTTCATTGGGGAAGCCGAAGTCTTGCGCTTTGGGCCACACCGAAGCGACATCGCCCGTCGAACGGCCGGGACGGATCAGATCAATCGCGGCGTCCAGATAGTCGCGGCATCTCTTATAGGCGTCGACCATTGCGTGGGACGAATAACCGATCGAGAACGTGCGGTAGTAACACGTGCGGTAGCCCATGTAAGAGTGGAGGATGTCGTAGTAGACAGGATCGCCGGGGCGCATGATTCTGTCGGAGAAGACGTGCGGATGAGGATTGCATCGTTCGCCGGAGATCGCGTTGACCGCCTCGACGTACTCTGAGCCGAGGTCGTAGAGCACTTTGCTTACCAGGCCCACAGCTTCGTTCTCCCGCATGCCCGGTTTCATCGCCATGTAAAGCTCGTGGTAGGCCGCATCGACCATGGAGGCAGAGGTATTGAGAAGCGCAATCTCGTCCTTGGTTTTGATCACGCGGGCCTCGGACATCAATTGCTGACCGTCGATGACGGTAATGCCCTCGCGCTGCAAGGCAAACAAAACTGGTAGTTCGATGATGTCTATACCTACTGGCTCTTTATGGAGGCCCCGCATCTCCAATTCGAGACGGATCTTCTTCGCGACGTCCTCCGCACGGCCGTGCTCTGGAGACATCGTTCCACGCAGCATAGAGATACCCGGCCGCGAGCGTTCTCCGAGCCATGGACAGTGCAGTTGATGATGTCGCGCTGCGGAGCCGAAGTCCCAAAGGATGGGCTCATCGTTCTGCGGCAGAAGGACGAACCGGTTCGCTTTATCCTGAGCCCATGTGCCGATGTGAGTCGATGTAAGATAACGCACATTATTCATGTCGAAGCAGAGCAGCGCTCCCATCTCAGACTTCGCAAGCAAGTTCTTCGCGCGCTGAAGCCTCTCTACACGAAGACGATCAAAATCGATTCGCTGCTCCCAATCAACTCCCATGGTTCCGTATGTCGGCTGTGCCATTGTTGCTTCTCCCGTTCGTGGTCCTACGATTTGCTACAAAGCTTCTTCGCCGCATCAAAGAGCACCTTCTCGGTCGGTACGGTCAGGTCCTCAAGCGGGGGCGAGAAGGGGATGGGAACGTGCATTGCTCCCATGCGAAGCACCGGGCCGTCGAGATCATAAAAAGCACCTTCCGAGATCACTGATGCCAACTCCGAGGTCACACCGTAGCGGCCGTACCCTTCATCAATCACAATTGCCCGGGATGTTTTCTTCGCAGAATCGATGAGCGTCTTTTCATCCAGCGGCCAGAGAGTTCGCGGGTCGACAACCTCTGCGCTGATGCCGATCTCCGCGAGCATATCTGCCGCTCCCAGTGCTACCTGCACCATGCTGCTGGTCGCTACCAGTGTGATGTCTTTGCCGACGCGCTTTATATCCGCAACTCCGAGAGGGATGGTGTATTCGCCGGTCGGCACGGGGCCTTTTAGCTTGTGGTGCATCATCTTGTCTTCGAAGAAGATGATCGGATTCTCGTCGCGAATCGCGGTCTTTAAAAGGCCTTTCGCGTCAGCTGGAGTAGATGGAATCACAACCTTCAGCCCGGGCACGTGGCATAGCCATGCGTGGAGAGACTGTGAATGTTGAGCGGCAGAGCGCCGGCTGGCTCCGAGTGTTGTGCGCAGAACCATCGGCACCTTCCACTTGCCCCCCGACATGTAGTGGATCTTCGCAGCCTGATTGACCATCTGGTCCATCGTCAGGGTAAGAAAGTCCCCGAACATGATGTCGACGACGGGACGAATCCCAGTCATGGCAGCGCCGACGGCTATGCCGGTAAACCCGGCCTCCGAGATGGGTGTGTCGAAGACACGATTCGTGCCGAACTCTTCGACCAGTCCAGACAATACTTTGAAAGGGGTTCCAGCTTCGGCCACGTCTTCGCCAAGGATGCAGACTCGCGAGTCATGACGCATCTCTTCGGCGAGAGCTTCCCTTACAGCTTGGGCAAAGGTCAGTTCACGGTCAGTAGTCTCAGGCATAGACGTGCATCTCCACTTCTTCTAATGCTGGGTATGGGGCGGCGATGGCGAACTCCACAGCGGATTTCATCTCTTCTCGAACTTCACTCTCAAGCGCGTCAAGCGTAGCTTTATCGGTGAGCCCTTCTTGGAGGAGCCGTTCGCCATGAAGCAGGATGGGATCCCGGCGCGTCTTCCATTCCTGTTCTTCCTGCTTGGTGCGGTAGTAGTCGCGGTTAATGTCGCCCACGTGATGGCCGGTGTAGCGATACGTATTGCAGAGAAGAAAAGCCGGCCCGTCGCCGGCTCTCGCAGCGTCAATGAGCTGCTTCGCCTTACTGTAGACGGCCTGCACGTCCTGGCCATCCACACTCTCGGCCTTCACGCCGAATGCGGTGGCGCGAGCGCAGATGTCTCCCGCTGTGGTCTCACTGTAGTGCGTGTACTCGTTGTAGAGATTGTTTTCGCAGACGTAGATCACAGGAAGCTTCCAGAGCTGGGCGATGTTTAGTACCTCGTAGAGCAGGCCCTGCCCCAGCGCTCCTTCGCCAAAAAAACAAACGGCAACCAGGCCGTTGTTCAGGTACTTTGCGGAGAAGGCAGCACCTGTAGCGATGCCCATGCTGCCACCGACAATCGCATTTGCGCCCAGGTTGCCGGTGGCGGGATCGGCGATGTGCATCGAGCCGCCTTTGCCATGGCAGTATCCCGCTTCCTTGCCTAGCAGCTCAGCAAACATGAGATTTGGTGTTGCGCCTTTGGCTAAGCAGTGCCCGTGCCCACGATGTGTGCTGGTGACGTAGTCTTCTTTTTTGAGAGCTTCGCAGATTCCGACTGCAATGGCTTCTTCGCCGCTGTACAAGTGAGCGAGCCCAGGCATCAACGCACGCGTATAGAGTTCATTCACCTGCTCTTCAAACATGCGGATGCGCAACATCTGGCGATAGGAGTGGAGCGCCAGTTCTTTGCTGAACGTGTTTACGGCTTCTGCGGTTTGGGGTGTCATCTTCCAACTCCTGTGTCGATGCCAGATAGTTTCGCGAGAACATCGAAGATTACGGCGAAGTCCAGCTTGGCCCAGTTCATGGCCCGTGCAGCAGTTAGAAATTCATTGGTAACCGCAGTGGTAGGGAGCGGCACATTCAGCTGCCGTCCAAGATCCAGCGCAAGCAACATATCCTTCTGCATCATGTTTACGTCGAACCAAGCCTCCTCCGGCTGTTGAAGAACGAAGGGACCGCGGTACTTGATCATGGGAGAGGCGATGGCGCTGTGAGTGAGCACGTCCACGGCAACTTCGCGCTTGATGCCGCTCTTCTCGGCCAGCAGCACGCCTTCGGAGAAGGCCAGCATCTGCACGGCAAGGCTCAGATTCGAAGCAATCTTCATGGACAGCGCCAGTCCATTGCCGCCGACGAGCGTCACCTTGGGACCTATATCCAACAGAATCGGCTTGACCTTCTCGAAGGTCTCAGCTCTTCCGCCTACCATCACGGAGAGATTGCCTTGCTGAAGAGTAATAACGCTTCCGGAGACAGGAGCATCCAGCATGTCTGCACCAAGAGCCCGGACCTTTTCCGCGATCTCGCGACTTAGATCCGGCCCAACGGTGCTGATGTCGACCAGGATCTTTCCTGCGCTGAGGCCAGCGAGGAAGCCGTTCGGGCCTTCTGCGATACCTTTCAATGCGGGGCCGTTCGTCACCATAGAGAGAACGACATCGGCTGCTTCGGCTACCTCGCGCGGAGACTCTGCGAATCTCATTCCCTTCGCGATAAGTCGTTCCGCTTTGGACCGTGTCCGGTTGTACCCGGTCACCGAGTGGCCCTTCGCCAGGAGCCTGTCCACCATCTCACTGCCCATTACTCCGAGGCCAATAAAGCCGAGGTTCGCCATTCGATTCTGCCTTTCGTTTTAAGAGGAATGCCCCTTAGGTGATTTACTTTTCATAACTGCAGAAACCTTCGAATCCTGGTGCACCTGTTGCAGGTGAGCACGCATCGCCTTGCGTGCACTGCTGGCACTCCGCTTTTCGATCGCTTCAAGGATTAGTTTGTGATGGACCTGACCGCGCTCCGGCCCACCAGTGACAGAAAAAATTCCCAGCCGTTGCTCCCGCAGGACACCCACGAGAGAATCAAGCAAAGACAAGATGAGTGGATTTCCAGCGGCTTCGGCCAGCGCTAAATGGAAGTCGAGATCGGCTTCGATATAAGCATCGGGATTCTTCATACTGCGGTCCATCACCGCCACGGCCTCTCGCATCATGACCAGGTGCTGTTCTTCAATACGCGTCGCGGCAAGTGCCGTGAACTCGGGTTCCAGAATCTCGCGCATCTCAGCAACGTAGTCAGAGTCTTCGAGGTCGCCGCTCTTGAGAAAGGAGTTCAGGGAATGGCGTATGGCCTGGGACTTTCCAGTGCTGACAAACGTGCCGCGGCCTGAGTACGCCTCGACCAGCCCCTTTTCGCTCAGGGTCTTCACTGCTTCGCGCACAGCCGTGCGGCTGACACCAAACTCCTGAGCTAACTCCCGTTCTGCCGGCAGCTGGTCCCCCGGTTTCAGCTTTCCTTCCTGGATCGACTGCTCGATCTGCTGCACGATCTGCTCATAAAGTCTCGCGGTTCGAACTACTTTGTACATAGGCATCCCCTTCGTCTGACCACCGCTAAGGGTGGTCGTGGTCGAAACACTATACAGGACGCCATGGGTTGAAATTGCCATTCTGGCAGATGATTCTCGTTCTGGGTACTTGGTTATACCGATAGACCAACTGTTCTATCGGGTTGGCAAAATACTTAAGGTGAAGCGGTTATACCAAAATGCCACTTTGGGATAAATCGCTGTGGGTGTCGTCTACTTTTCAATCCATACAGTTTTGACATTCGTGAACTCGCGAATGCCGAACGGTCCAAGTTCGCGCCCAAACCCTGACTGCTTGACCCCGCCAAACGGCACCCGCGGATCAGAGGCGACCATCTTGTTGACGAAGACCATTCCCGCCTCTAACTCCTGGATCAGATGGTCTCGTTCAGACTCGTCCTGAGTCCACACACTCGCACCCAACCCGAAGCGCGTATCGTTGGCAATGCGAATTGCCTCTTCTGCATCCTTCACGCGAAAGATGGTCGCAACCGGGCCGAAGAACTCTTCGCTATATGCGGGAGAATCTCGTGGGATGTCAGTCAGGACTGTTGGCGGATAAAAACTGCCCTTTCCCGGAATCGGCTTGCCTCCAGTCAGTAGCCTTGCACCCGCATCGACTGACTTCTGCACATCGCGGTGCAAGTCCTCAACTGCACTGGTCGAGGCGAGCGGTCCGAGTTCCGTCGTCCGATCCAGAGGATCGCCAACCTTCAGTGCTTCCATACGCGCCACGAACTCCTTCTCAAACCTGTCGGCGATGGAATCTTCCACGATGAATCTCTTGGCCGCGATGCAGGACTGGCCATTATTGGCTACACGCGCCTTGACCGCTGTTGCGACAGCTTCGGCAAAGTTGGCCGACTTCATCACGATGAACGGATCGCTCCCGCCCAGCTCCAGCACGACTTTTTTGATGCTTTTGGCTGCAGAGATGCCAACCTGAACTCCCGCGCCTTCACTTCCTGTAAGCGTTGCCGCTGCGATGCGCGGGTCGGCCAGAATGCCCTCTACCTTTGAAGCGCCAACCAATAGAGTTTGAAAGACACCCTCAGCGAAGCCCGCGCGAAGAAAGACATCTTCCACGGCCAGCGCGCTCTGCGGAACATTGGAGGCGTGCTTAAGCAGTCCGACGTTACCGGCCATCAGCGCCGGAGCGACAAAGCGGATCACCTGCCAGAAAGGATAGTTCCACGGCATGATCGCGAGAACTGGCCCCAGCGGCTGATAACGAATGTAGCTGCGGTTTGCGCTGGTCTCGACCGCCTCGTCCGCCAGAAAACGCTCGGCGTGTTCCGCGTAGTAGCGGCAGGCCCAGGCACTTTTGACGGCCTCATCGATTGCAGCCTGGATGGGTTTTCCCATCTCCAGACTCATCAGGCGGCCAAACTGGTCCTTCTCATCTTCGAGAATCTCTGCCGCTTTAATCATCCGTTCCGCGCGATAGGCGAAGCTGGTTTCACGATGAAGGACAAACGCTGCGGCAGCCTTATCGAGCTTCGTCGCCAACTCCTTGTCGGTCAGCGGATCATAGGTTTTCATTACTTCGCCGGTGGCCGGATTGATGCTTGCAATGCCCATCTCGAAAGGCCTTTCTCATGGCGCCTTGAGGTGAGCGCCTGTGGTCTGACAGTTATACCGCAAGTCCGGATAAGTTTGTCAAGCAACTTCCGAAAAGAATTTATTTTCCAAATTCCTTGACCGGTGTTGTGGTGCGGTGGTAAAGCTGTCGTACCAAAATTTAGGGGGCGAACACGCAATGAACTTTCACAGAGCAGCCAGCCTTGTAACCAGATCGATGCAAGGGGCCGCTGTCGCCCTCGCGGTCCCGGTGTTATTCCTGTCTCTCTCCGTTTCCGCAGGTGCCCAGACAAACACTGGCCGCATCCTCGGCGACGTCAGTGATTCCTCGGGAGCGCTGGTCAGCGGGGCAAAGGTCACAATTACGGATGTGCAGCGGGGAACCACGCGCTCTCTGGTCACCTCTCAGGCTGGGGAGTATGTGGCGCCGGATCTGCTTCCCGGAATCTACTCGGTGCGTGTCGAAGCTCCGACCTTCAAAGCCACAGAGCGCACCAATATTCAGATCGAAGTTGCTTCCGACGCCCAAGTAGATTTCGTTCTACAAACAGGAGCAGCCTCGGAGACAGTCACGGTCACGATGCAGGTGCCGCTGATCAACACGACTTCTTCAAGTCTCGGGGGCACCTTGGGAAACAAGGAGATCAATGATCTCCCGCTCAATGGTCGCAACTACGAAAATCTTCTCCAGCTTCGTCCCGGCATCGTGCGTTATCCCGGCGGCGGCTTCTCTACTACCAGCACCAACGGCCTGCGCGCTGAAGATAACGCCTACATCATCGACGGACTGTTCAACAGCGAGCCGTTCTCCGGCCAAAGCATCATCAATGGAGCTGGTATCGCGGGAGACTCCGCAACCATCCTCCCCGTCGATGCGATTCAGGAGTTCAACCTCATCGAGAATCCGCCGGCGGAGTACGGCTGGAAGCCCGGCGCCATGGTCAACGTCGCGCTCAAATCCGGCACCAACACACTTCACGGTACAGCCTATGCCTTCGGCCGAAACACTCCGATGGATGCGCGCAACTACTTCAATCCCATTGCAGGAGGGCCGAAGAATCCCCGCAGCCTGGAGCAGTTCGGCGGGACCGCGGGAGGCCCGATCCTCAAGGACAAATTGTTCTACTTCGGCGGATATGAGCGGCAGACCTATCAGGTGGCAAGTATCAGCCAGTTGAACACTCCGGTCACGGTCTCACTTAATGGCGACCCGAAGAACAGTGTTGTCGACGCCATCGCAGGGGTCCAAGCGGCTGGCATCGTCCCCAGCACCCCCAGTCTCACCATCGGAGGATGCACCGTGGGGCCGCCCATCGTCTGCAACGGTACAGGCTTTCCCACCAACAACGGCACCAACGCGGCCGGCCCTACGTTCATCAACTACGGCCTACCCAACGACGTCACCACCGATAACGCCGTGGCCAAAGTGGACTATCAGATCAATCAACGTCACTCGATCAATGGTCTGTATTTCTTCGGCAACAACAACGGAACGGTCTCCGACGCCAACCAGCTCCAGACCAAGTGGCTGACCCAGATCCATACTCGCGCACAGGTCGTTGGGGCGAGTTGGACCTGGATCCTCAACCCACGCTGGCTTAACGAAGCCCGCTTTGGCTACAACACCGTCTATCAGCCCACCTTCGTCAACGACCGCGACAAACCAGCCTCTTCCTACGGCCTCAACACCGGCGTCACCAATCCGCTGTACTTCGGTCTGCCGCGCGTCAACATCTCCGACTTCTTCCCCGCGCTGAACGAGCTGGGCGGATTCAACTGGCCGAAGATTCAGGGTCCCGACCGGAGGTTCCAGTTCATCGATCACGTCTCCTACACCGTCGGCAAACACGCCTACAAATTTGGCGGCGAGATACACCGCGATAGCTTCACCGGCGGAGCATATGCCGGTAGCCGCGGCCGCATCAAGTTCGGCTTCGGCACCGACGCATTCCCCGGTGCAACGCCGCTTGAAGACTTCTTCGCCGGTGTGCCCGCATCCGGCAGTCTGCTTAGCGGAGACCCCACCCGGCAGATTCACAACTGGGGATTCGCCGGCTTCGGCCAGGACGACTGGCGGCTCACCAAGAACCTTACGTTCAACCTCGGCCTTCGCTACGAACTCAACACCGTCGTCAAGGAGGCAAACAATTTGCTCGGCAACTTCGATCCCAGCGTAGGGCTGGTTCAGGTGGGCAAGGGCATCAGCGGCCCCTACAACGGCGAGCACTACAACTTCGCCCCACGCGTGGGATTCGCCTGGGACATCGGCGGAAACGGCAGAACCGTGCTGCGCGGCGGTGCTGGGCTCATCTACGAAACCGTCAACTGGGAGTCCTTCCTTGCTTTGAACAACTCCCTCGGCATCAGCACGATCCCCACCGGCGCGATGGGTGTAGGTCCCAACGGCGGCCAGGGAACCGGTTCGATCGCCGTCGGCACCGTCAACTTCACGGGCTCCGCCCTCAACTGGAACGCCGGTTACAACAGCGGCCCGTCTACTGTCTTCCCCACCGGCGTAATCAACTGCGGCGCCAACCCCTGCAGCATTCTCGGCATGGTGCAAAACTTCCGCACGCCGCAGGTCTATAGCTGGAACATTAACGTCCAGCACTCCTTCCGGCCCGACCTTGTGCTTGAGGCCGCCTACGTTGGCAACCATGGGCAAAAGCTCGTCGGTATTCACGACATCAACCAGAACGTTCCATCGGCCGACTTCAATCACGATGAACAGTCCGGCCGCCCCTTCAACGCTCTCTATCCCTATCTCAGCTTCATCTATCAGATGGGCAACATCTATCGATCCAACTATGACGGTCTGCAGATGACCATGACTGCTCGCAACTATCACCACTTCACCGCCGTTGCCGGCTACACCTACTCTCACTCGCTCGACAACGTGGGCGCAAACTGGGACTTCGGCGCCGGTTCAGGCATCCCGCAGGACAGCACCCATCCTCAGCGCGAGTACGCCAGCAGCGACTTTGACATCCGCCACCGCTTCACCCTCACCACCACCTACGCCATCCCCGGCCGAAAATCGTTCCTTCAAGCCCTCGAAGGCTGGCAGGTGAACTCCATCATCAGCCTCTATGGAGCTCAGCCCTGGGGTCCCATCGATACCGGCAACGACTTCAGTCAAACCGGAGAAGGAGTCGACCGCTGGGACTTCTTCGGCAACCCCCGCGACTTCAAGTCAGGGGGCGCGGTCGGTACCCCTTACCTTGCGGGCGCCGATGCTGTCAACGATCCAGTCTGCATGGCCCACGCCCGTTCGATCACCACTCTGGGTATCGGCGGTTGCTACAGATCGGGAAACTCCGTCATGACTCCAGCTGCGCTTGGAACCTTCGGCACGATGGGACGCAATACATTCCGCGACACCGGCTACAAAAACTGGGACTTCTCCGTCGATAAGAACTGGCACTTCCACGACCGCTACGCAGCGCAGTTCCGCGCGGAGTTGTTCAACTTCACCAACCATCCCAACTTCGCCAATCCCTTCGGCGGCCAGAACGGTTGGGGTCACAACGATCCCTCCGTCCCAGGCCAGTTCGGCTGCGGCTGCGCGACCCCGGACGTAGCTGCCTCAAACCCTGTCATTGGCTCAGGGGGCAGTCGCGCCGTGCAACTCGGCCTCAAGCTTTCCTTCTAGCGTTCGCCGTCGGCTCAAGGCGAACGTCGAAATTCAACTGCTTTGAAAACTGTGGAAGAGAGGAATTTCTATCGTGGCAACCAGGCACTCGGCGACCAGGCACTCGGCAACCAGGAACTCGGCAACCAGGAACTTCAAGACCATCGCATCATTACTCGCCATCTGCGCCGGGCTCTCTTCAGCCGGCCTCATGGCTCAGGGAGCGCCGGAGCGTACCTTGGACGAGATCAAGGTTGAGGCCGTCCATCGTGCAGAAGTCGGCGGATATCCTCTCATCGGCCTCGATCCCAACGACGTCCGCGAGGCCTTCAAGTCCATCCACACCCGCGACAAGGATGAGTGGGCCGAAGGCTTCATGGGCGTCGCCGACCGCTACATGGCCGAAGGCAAAAGCCTCGAAAAGACCGATCCAGCCAAGGCCAACGCCGATTACATACGCGCCTGGCATCTCTACTTCTTTGGCCGATGGCCTACCGACTCGTCCCCCAAGAAAAAACTCTCTTATGCCAAAGGCATCGAAGCGTTTCTTGCTCATGCTCGCATGATGGATCCACCCGTCGAAGTCGTTCACATTCCCTTCGAAGGCAAGGAGATCATCGGCTACCTGCGGCTGCCCAAAGGCGCCACCGGCCGCATCCCCATGGTCATCGCCGTCAACGGACTCGATAGCCGCAAGGAAGATCTCACCGAGAGCTTCTCCGCCATTTTGCCCTACGGTATTGGCTACATTGCAGTCGACGGCCCTGGCACCGGCCAATCTCCCGTCAAAGCCAGTCCAACTGCAGACCGCGCCCTCTCAAAGGTCCTCGACTACCTCGCCACCCGGCCCGAGGTCGACTCCCATCGCATCGCCATGCATGGCGTCAGTTGGGGAGCTTATTGGGGCACCAAGATGGCAATCCTCGAGAAAGATCGCCTCAAGTGCGTCAGCGTCCAATCCCCGCCCACCGACCTCTTCTTCCAGAGAGACTTTATCGTGAACTCTCTGGTAGGCAACCGCGAGTATCTCTTCGATCAGATGCCCGCCCTGATGTCCATCTTCGATAATGTAACTACATTGGATCAGGTGGTCGACGAGTTCTCCAAGATGTCTCTGGTCAACCAGCATCTGCTGGGCAAGCCAACCGCGCCCATGCTGATTCTCGCGGGCACCAAAGACACCCAGGTGCCGATCGCCGATGTCTATAAGCTCCTCGACAGCGGCGATGTCCCGAAGGAAGCCTGGATCAATCCTCAGGGAGGCCACCTCGGCCGCCAGGTAGGAGTCTGGCCTGATCCCCGCATCTTCAAACAGGTCATCCTTCCATGGCTCGATCGAAATCTCAAAGCCAACCCATAACGGGCTACCGAACGACAATGCAGAGAATAGGTGACCCCTCTATCTTCAAAATCTGATCTCCCTTATGGAACGATTGGCCGTAATAACGATCCCGCTCTAGAATCTATTGCGGGATCGTTAGCGGTTTACGTCTAAGTGAGTATTAACGTCCTGCGGCGTCGGGCCTCACCCGCAGAATCATCTAAGAACAAGTCCGGCGTCGATGCTTAAGTCAAGGACACGCCTTGATCTCAGCCTGGCTCGGAAGCTTTGGGACACCGTAGTTCTGTCCTCAAAATGGCTGAATCCATCAAAGCTTAAGCCAACCTTAAGATCGCTTTACGCGCTTGTTACGCTGCGTTCACGCCTCCGCAAAAGCCTCCCCCTAGTTTGACTGGAAGCCCTAAAGTGCAATGTGCCTTCTACAGCAGTGCGTCAAACCGAAGCACATCCTCGGGCGCGATCTTCCAGTCATTTTAGAAACGGAGTTGGCGATGTCTCTTGGAAATCATGCGAAGCAATTCGCAGTATCTGTATTCATGTTCTTATTCATCTGCGTGTTATCGGCAGGAGCGCAGACCGGAATAGGACTCCTATCTGGTTCGGTGGTCGATAGCCAGGGAGGCGCGCTGCAAGGGGCGAAGGTAGAGGTAAATCCGGGAGCGGCCTCGACGCTTTCGGACGCGCAGGGGCAGTTCACATTGAACGGGCTAACCGCGGGCGACCACGACGTAACGGTCTCGTATGCTGGATTTGCTCCCTTTACCAAAAAGGTGACGGTGGTTTCCGGGCAGGTGGTGCGGCTGGCTGCTTCGCTGACCGTGGCCTCGAACAAGCAGGATGTGCAGGTGTATGCGGGCCGCGAAGGCGGAGAGATCGAGTCGATCAACCGCACCTTCAATGCGGACAACATCATCAACGTGCTGCCTGCGGACGTGATCAAGAGCCTGCCAAATGCGAACGTAGCGGATGCGCTTGGGCGGCTGGCGAGCGTAACGCTGGAGCGGGACGAGGGCGAGGGCAAGTATGTGCAGGTACGGGGTACAGAGCCGCGGCTGACCAATGTGACGATCGATGGGGTGAACATCGCCTCGGCGGAGACCGTGCGCCAGATCAAGCTGGATATTATTCCCGCGGATCTGGTGGAGTCGGTCCAGATCAACAAGACGTTAGAGGCGAGCATGCCTGGGGACGGTATTGGCGGTTCGGTTGACCTGCGCACGAAGAGTGCGGGCGACCGGCCGACCGTGGCGCTCGAGTCGACCGGAGGGTACACTCCGATCATTGGAGGCCGCACGGCATACCAGTTCGATGGCACGCTGGGGAAGCGGTTTCTGGAGGGAAACAAACTCGGGCTGCTGTTCGGCGGATCGTATGACTGGAACGGACGCGGGATCAACGACGTGGAACCGGCACCTGTGCTTCTGGGCGGATACGATCAGCGGGACTACCAGTACTACCGCAGCCGGACGGGCTACGCAGGTACGGTGGACTATCGGTTCAATGAGACTTCGAGCATCTATTTGAAGGGGTTGTACTCGCTGTTCCACAACTTCGGCAATCGCTGGGACTACAACGTGGCGACCACATATACGGCGGATGGACAGCCTGACGGTACGGGCACGACTACGTTCGGCGCAGAGATTCGGCGACCGGTGCAGGACCTGGGAAGTCTGCAGCTTGGGGGACGGCACGTGATCCGGCGGTCTCTCCTTTCGTGGGATGTGGAGAGCTCAGTGGGACGGACGCGCGACAGGGGGTATTCGGACGCGACCTTCGCTCCGGGAGCGGATTCGGTGTTAAACGGAGGCATCCAGTTCTCGCTCGATCACTCCAATCCTCTGACGCCCAAGCTGGTGGCGCCGAGCGACGTAAACATCTTCGATCCGACTCAGTATTACTACGCGGGCCAGAGGGTGGACCACTACTACAACCCTGAGGTCGATCTGGGCTTCGGCGCGGACCTGGCAACTAACTACACGTTCTTCGGCCATGCGTCGAGCTTCGAGTTTGGAGGGCGGTTCCGGAACGTGCACAAGTTTGCCAATGAGGATGTTACGTACACAGTTCCAGTGGCGGCCGCCAACGACCCTTCTCTCCAGATGACGAACTTCCTCAACGGGTTCAAGGACCCAAACTACTACGGGGGGACGTATCAATTCGGGCCCGCGGTGGACTACCAGAAGGTGCAGGCCTACAACGCGACGTCGCCTCAGATGCCCGATCCCAACAATCCGAGCATTCAGACCAACAACTTCAACCTGATCGAGAAGGTTTCGGCCGGGTACCTGATGGATACGGTAACTTTGAACAAGTTCCGGATCATCGTGGGATTGCGGTTTGAAAACACAAGCGACACCGACAAGGGCAACGTTACGCCGGATTCGCCCCCCGTGGCCCGGAGTGGATCGTATCTCGATGTGCTGCCGAGTGGGTCGGTCCGTTACTCGCTTACACCGTTGAGCGGGATTCGATTGGTGTATGGACGCGGCGTGTCGAGGCCGAACTTCTCAGACCTGGTCTCGTTTGCGTCTATCTCTCCAGGCGGGGTGCGCACGACTTCGAGTGTCGGCAATCCCGCGCTGAAGCCGGAGCACGCGGATAACGTGGACCTGTTGTATGAGCGGAGCCTGAATCCGATCGGACTGTTGCAGGCGGGTGTTTATTACAAGCATCTGTCGGACCCGATCATTCCGTTGCAAACTACGCTGGCCGATGGAACGATTCAGACCCAGCCGCAGAACGCGGGCAGCGCGTACGTGTACGGATTCGAGATCTCCTTTCAACAGCACTTCACGTATCTTCCGGGGCTGCTGAACGGGACGGGACTATCGGCGAACTACGGTTACTCCGCCTCGCAGGTCACCTTCCCGGGATTGCTTTACCCTAATGGCTCGCCCACGGGAATTTCGAGGACGGATAAGCCGGATCTGCTCCGGCAGTCCCCGAACACCTGGAACATCAGCCCGACGTATGACAAGCGGAATCTGTCTGTCCGGCTGGGCCTGAGCTATAACGCAGCAAACATCTTCTCCTATCAATACAGCGACAGCAATGCCGGCCCGATCGTGTTTACGCAGAAGAAGCCAAACGACACGAACACTGGATACCTCGCGTCGGGTGGCGGCATCAAAGGGCCGAATGGGGACACGTATCTGTACGGCCATCTGCAGGTCGATCTGCAGGGAAGCTACAGGCTGCCAAAAGGGTTCACGGCGGTGGCGTATGCGTTGAACCTGAACAACGAGGTGTTCGGTTTCTACAACGGGAGCACCGTGAATCCGATCCAGCGTGAGTTCTACAAACAAACCTTCGGAGGCGGTCTCCGATGGTCGCCTTCGCGCGAAAGATAGACGGAAAAGGGTGCCAGGAGGCATTGTTCATGCCTCCGGCACCCATTCACCGCCAAGCAACTCGTAGCCTTTAGCAGTGCAAGAGATGCAGAGTGGCATTACAGAGTTCGCTGCACTCGTTGGTCCAGATACCTCCACCTGAATTCTTCCATTCGAATCTTTGCGAAGACCCTCATAGTCAGAATCGAATCGACCACGCGGCCTTCAAAGGCCTGAACCTCGGTTTGAGAACATCAGCCTGCAGGCTGAACTCATCATGTCTAAACCGTCGCGTGTGGCTCTTCCATCCCTGTCCGTTCGCTTCTAGCGGTCAGATGGTAATACATCGCCGGCGTAACGATTAGACTCAAAACCACCGAGATCAACAGGCCGCCAATCACGGCGATCGCCAGCGGCTGCAGCATCTGCGACCCGGCCCCCAACGCAAAAGCCAACGGCAGCATGCCACACATCGCAGCCGTCGCCGTCATCACAATCGGCCTCAGTCGCCTTTGGGCTGCATGCATCATTGCATCAAGCGCGTCTGCACCCTCGGCCCGCGCGCGTTCATCCGCATCGAGTAGCAGGATGCCGTTTTTGGCGACGATTCCAATCACCATAATCAAGCCCATGAAACTTGCGACGTTGAAGTCGGTTCGCGTTATCAGGAGCGCCAGAACGACACCGGCCATGGAAAGAATGGAGCTGGTAAGGATCGCGATCGGCGCGGAAAAGTTTCGAAACTCGGCGAGCAGGACGCCGAAGACGAGTGCAAGTGCAAGGATGAGAACCTGGACAAGCTCGCGAAAAGATTTCTGTTGCTCCTCATACGTGCCGCCGTACTGCACCCGAACGCTCGCCGGAAGATTGAGCTTGGCGACCGCGTCCTTCACCTTCACCATGGCGCCGCCAAGGTTGGAACCTTCCAGTCGACCGCTTACGAGCACAACCTGCTCGAGGTTTTCGCGGCGAATCTCATTCTGCGGAGGAAGTTCTTTGATCTCGGCAAGCGCACCCAGCGTCGCGGTGTGTCCTGTCGAGGAGTTGAAGACCGTGTTCTCGATCGCGCTCAAAGAGGAGCGATGTTCGTCTGACATGCGCACACGAACCGTGTAGGGCCGACCAGCAACAATCACAGGATCGGTTGAGGGGAGTCCGTCAAGCAACGAGGTCGCGTCTTCCGCTACCTCCTGAACGGTGAAGCCGAGGCGGCTCGCTAGACCAGGATCGACCTGGAATGTAGTCGCCGGACCACTCAGTGTATTGTCCACGCCGTTCTGAGTGTCGACAACTCCCGGGATAGCTGAGATGGCCGCCTGCACCTTCGGCCCAAGATCGTGCAGAAGTGTGGTGTCGTTCGAAAAGAGTTTGATCTGAATCGGTTCGGGCGAGTTCGAGAGATCGTTGATCATATCCTCAAGGACCTGCACAAACTCGACGTCAAGTTCCGGCTCCTGCTCCTTAATCTTCTGACGTACGTCCGAAATAATCTCATCGATGGGACGTGATCGCTTTGTCTTCAGGCGAACCGAGATATCGCCGGTATTCGCCTCTGTGACGGCCGCGAGACCAAGCTGAAGACCGGTGCGGCGTGTTGTAATCGAAACCTCGGGCGTATCGCGGAGAATCTTTTCGACACGATCGAGCGCTTTGTTCGTCGTTGCAAGAGAGCTGCCCGCTGGCATGATGTAGTCGAGGATAAAGCTCCCTTCGTCCATCGCTGGCAACAGATTCGATCCCAGTGCGCTGTAGGCAAAGTAGCCCAATACGATGAGAACTCCGGATATGGCTGCTAACGCCCAGGTTCGGCGAATCGTCCAGCCGAGCACGCGGTTGTGAAAGTCGAGAACGCGCCGCATGAAGGGGCCATTCTCTTGATGGTCCGCCATCGAGCTATCTGCAGACGGCTTAGAAGATGCATCTTCATGTTGACGCAGAAGCGAAAGTGAGAGCGCAGGCGTAAAGGTCAAAGCCAACAGGAGCGATGTGAGAAGCGCCGCAGTCATGGTCACGGCCAACGCCCGGAAGAAACTACCAGTCACCCCTGTAACCGCGATCAAAGGAAGAAAGACGACCACGGGTGTAACGGTAGACCCGATGAGAGGAACCGTGATCTCGTGCAGCGCAGTGCGTACTGCATCGACACGGGACTGCCCACGATCCCGATGCACGACTATATTTTCCACGACCACGATAGCGTCGTCGATGACAAGGCCGATAGCGGCGGCAAGACCGCCAAGCGTCATTAGGTTAAAGCTCTGTCCGATGATCCAGAGAAAAAGAATTGTAACTGCGACGGTGACAGGTATCACCAGGCCCGCGATCAGCGAAGAGGTCCAGTCGTGCAGAAAAAGAAACAGGATGACGCACGCAAGCAAAAGCCCGATAAGAATGGCGTCGCGAACACTGGCAATGCTCTCACGAACGAGTTCCGATTGGTCATAGAACGGCGTGAGATGAACCCCTGGGGGTAGAGTCTTGGTGAGCTGAGCGATCTCAATGGCGACCGCAGCAGCCACAGCCACCGTGTTGCTGGAAGGCTGCCGCGTTATGTTGAGCAACACGGACGGCGTGCCATTGGCGTCGACGGTAGTGTAGACGGGAAGAGTCGCAGGCCCGAGGGTTGCTACATCCGAGATACGAATCGGGACACCGGCGGCGGTGGTCTTGACGACGAGACGCCCGAGCGATTCGACATCATGCGCCTGAGCGCCCACCAGTCCAAGAATCAGCTGGTGATCGGCCTCGTACAGTCCAGGAGAATCAATGATATTCGAGGTCTGCACCGCGTTCACGAGATCGAGAACGGTGACGCCCGCCGTCTGCAAACGGGCAGGATCCGGGACGATGTGAAACTCAGGAACCTTACCGCCTTGAACCACGACCGTGCTTACGCCCATGACACGGTTCAAGGGAGGCTTGAGATCATAGGTGGCGATCTGCCATAAAGCAGTGGGCGAGACAGTGTTAGGACCACGGTCATCTGCCGTGAGCGCATACCCAAGAATAGGAAAAGTCGCGAAGGTCAGACGATTCGTGGTGATCTTTGCCGTGCTGGGCAGGCTCGACTGGATCTTTGCCAGGGCAGAGTCGGTAAGCTGCAAGGTCCGGAACATGTCCACATTCCAGTCGAAGAAAAGACTCACCTCTGCAGACCCGCGACTGGTGGTGCTACGGACCGTCATCAACCCGGGGACGCTGTTGACGGCATCTTCAATGGGCTTTGTGATCGTGACCTGCATCTGCTCGACCGGCATCACACCGTTATCGACGCCAATAACGACACGCGGAAAGTTCGTATCCGGAAAGACAGAGATGGGCACTTGGAATGCCGCGTAGATGCCGGCAATCGTGAGGACGATGAGGAAGAAGAAGATCGGCTTGGCCGCACGCGACAGCCAGAAGTCTCGTTCGTCAACAGCAGGAGGGTTCCGCAAACTCACTCTTTGCCTCCCGTTTCGGCGTCGCTCTTGCCCGCGGAATCTTTCTCCTCCGCCGGTCCCACTTTGACCTTCGTACCTTCGTCGAGCCCGTAGCCGCCAGTTGTAATGACCATATCGCTGGGCTTCAGACCGCTAACGATCTGCGCCGATTCATCAGTCTGGATGCCGACAGTGACGTTCCGCTTAGCAGCCGCGCCGTCCGCGCCTATCACCATGACGATCTTGCCTGCGCCTTCTGGAGAGCGCTGAACCGCCTCCGTGGGAATCAGGAGAGCGTTCTCTACGGTTCTTCCCTTAAGAGTGGCATGCACCGACGTACCGGCCTTCAGTGTGCCCTTCGGATTCGGTACTCGAAGCCAAACTTCAACCGTCGTGCTGCCAGGATCGAGCGCTGGACTGATGAGCGAGACCTTCGCGTCTAACGGCTCTTCTATTCCGGGCACGGCAATCGTGGCGGGAGAACCCACGACAAGCCGCTGGGCCTGCATCTGAGCAATGTGCAACTTCGCGATCATGAAAGAGGTGTCCATCACGGTTACGACGGGAGTTCCAGCAGCGGCAGTCTCC
The DNA here is from genome assembly GCF_013410115.1 of Tunturiibacter gelidiferens. Classification (GTDB taxonomy): domain Bacteria; phylum Acidobacteriota; class Terriglobia; order Terriglobales; family Acidobacteriaceae; genus Edaphobacter; species Edaphobacter gelidiferens. Next base: position 1,542,588 of record NZ_JACCCV010000002.1, on the reverse strand, counting down.
CCTGCGAAGAGGGGGCGATCGGTAACGAAGCCGGAGATCGGTGTCTTGATTTCGGTGTAGCTAAGTTGTGCTGCCGCACCCAGGTACTTTCCTTTCGCTGAGGTGAGCTGCCCCTTCGCCGATTCCAATGAAGCGCTGGTGCCAACCTTGCCAAGCGCCTCGTATTTCTGTTTCGCGATATCGTACGCTGCCTGCGCCTGCAGAGCAGTTGTTCGCGCAGTATCATAGTCACGGCCTGGTATCGCTCCCTGAGACAGCAACTGCTTGCGGGCATCGAGAATACTGTTGTCGAGATCGAGAGTAGCTTTGGCTTGTTCCAGGTCAAGCCGAGCGCGGGTCTGCTCTTCGGGTACTGCAGACTGGGTTGCCGCCGCATAAGCCCCTTGCGCTGCGTCGAAGGCACCTTTGTTATCCATCGCGGCCGCGGCGAGATCTTCGTTCTCAAGTGTGGCTAAGAGTTGTCCGGCTTTGACGTGGGAGCCACGTTGAACGTAAAACTTACGCACCGGCGCAGTCACTTTAGGTAAGATTGCAGCCTGCGCAACAGGGGCGAGAGTCGCATCTGCGTCAATCTCCTCAGTGATCGGGCCAGTTGCGGGGTGGGCGGCTTGAACGGTGACGACCGGCTTCTCGGCCGTATCATCCGCCTTCTTGCAGCCGCTCTGAACCAGCAGGGAAGCGGACAGGAACATTAAAGATGCAGCCACTCCTGGTGCCCCAGCTCGTTTTGTCGTCTTAGTTACCATTTTGTCGGCCACGGTTAAATCGTCCCCGTAAGTAGTTGAAGGTTTGCCAGCGCAACCTGATAGCGAATGTTGCCGTCCTGATACGCAAGCTCTGCGCTAGTAAAGGAGTTTTGTGCGTCGACAACCTCCAGAACGGTCGCCTCGCCTGCGGAGTAGCGCATCCTGGTCAGGCGAAGGCTTTCTCGTGCTGTCTGTACGCTCAACTCAAGCGAAGCAAGCTGATCGTGAGCGAGAGAAGCCTCTCCGTAGAACTCCTCAAGTTGTGCAATCAGTGTGCGCTGCGTCGATGTCAGCGCCACCTTGGCAGCGTCGCGAAATATGTGCGCTTGTTTGATCTTGTGCTGCGTTGCAAGCCAGTCCCAAACAGGAATGTCGAGTGTCGCCGAAGCGGAGTAGCCAAGGTTGCGAACACCGTCGGGGCCGTTCGCAGCGAACTGCGCGGCATCGATACCATACGAGTAGTTAAGCACCAGATCAGGCAGGTAGGCAGCGCGTGCGGCGGTGATGTCGAGATCTTTCGATCGCAGCGTTGCCAGGGCGCTCTTCAGTTCGGGATTATTCGCGGCTGCCTGGGTCTCCACCACGGTTCGCTCCGGAAGCAGAGTTGCTACAGGAAGCGTGACACTGTACGGCGAGCGCGGATCAGGAAACAACAGGACGCCAAGATCAAGACGGGCCTTCTGCGCCTGCAGCTGAGCATCGCCAAGATCTCGCTGCCGTTGTTGCAGCGTCAACTGTGCCTTGATCACATCCGCGTGTGCTACTTCTCTAGCTGCTTCCCGTTGCTGCGTCTGTTTGACGAAGTCAGCAGCCTCGTTAGTGGCACGCTGTTGAATAACAGTCCGTTCTTGCGCCGCTGTCGAGTTATAAAACAGACCGACTACCGTCGAAGTTAGACCCCTGCGGCTGATCTCCAACTCCGCGCTCGCGATAGCAGCCGCGGCTCCCGCGCGAGCCACAGCGTTGTACTGCGCAAGCCCCAGCGTCTCGGTAGCAACGCCCTGGCTGGTGTACTCGTGCACGGTGTTGTTGGCGATGAACTTGGGCGCAGCCTGTGATCCGATCGAGCCGGCCCCGTTATGCGAACCGTTCGGTTGGGTGTAGAGGTATTGATTGTGATAGACCACAGAAGGAAGCAAAGCCGCCCGAGCGATCGAGCGGTCAAGCTGTGCGCTCTTGCTCGCTGCCACTGCCGCGGCAAATGCTGGCTCGTTCGTTCGTGCCAGCGATAGGGCCAGGTCAAGCGTAATCGCGGGGCCGGGCTGGCTCCCATTTTGCACGAGCACCTGTGCCGCTGCTCCACCGTTCGCCTGCGTGGCTCCGGGGTTGATGGGGGACGCAGTACTCTGCGTCGGCTCTGTAAGCTCCTGGACAGCTATCCCGGAAGTACTCGACTGCCACGCGCTAGCCGGGGATGGCGCGACAGCAACCGCCACCGCCCAGCCAAACGCGAAGATCGTATTGAGTTGAAAGATTTGTTTCATGGTTTGCTTCACACCCACCGATTGCGAGGAATCCCGGCTAGTCCTGGCCGATCACCAGCACGGTAAAGCTATCGGGCAGGATAGACGGGCGCGGGTGAGGAGTCGCGGCGGTTGCAGGCGGTGCAGCGCCGAACTTGGCCGTTACCGTGTAGATCTTTCCGGTCGACGAGTCGAACGCCATCGTTCGAGCGCCCTTCATCGTGGAAAGCGTCTGTATCACCGGATACGTCGCCTTACTGGCATCGACAACGCTCAGCGTACCGTCGCCATTCGAAGAGAACACCAGCTTCTTGCTCGCGTCATATCCCGCGGCATCAGGTCCATCGCCTATGGTCGGCGTACCAAGCGACTTGCCGGTGTGCGAATCGGTGACTACCATCTTCTTGCCGTCGCAGACAGAAAAGAGACGTCCGCCATCCTTATCGAAGGCCAGCCCCGACGGCGAGTCGCATCCGGCCAGCGGCCACGTGGCAGTAATCTTTTGAGCTTTGGCGTCGAGTCGCACAATGCTGTTCTTATCTTCGATGTTTACGAAGACAGTTCCCGCGTCGTCGCTTTGGGGGAACTCCGGTTTGCCGGGCAGCGCGACGGTGCCTATCACTTTCCGATTGGCTGCATCGATCACCGTGGCGTTCTTGCTTGATCCATTGAACGCCCACAGCGTATTGGTGGAGCCCTCATAGGCCATGCCATCGGGATTCGTTCCGGCCGGAATCTTCGTCAGCGTAGAAAAATTGGAAGTATCGAAGACCACAACGTTGTTTGCTCCGCCATCTGAAGCAAAACCAGTCTTGCCATCGGGAGCGATGACGACGCCGTGGCATCGAGTCAATCCCTCAACGGCTCCGATGACCTTTCCAGTATTGGTGTCGACGACGTCGACGCGCGTCAGGTGGGCGATGTAAAGGCGATGGGATGTCGGGTCGACCGTCAGGTAGTCCCAGCCCCCCGTGCCTCCGATAGCCCATCGCTGTTCAATCTGGAATGGCTTTTGCGCCGTGGCAGACGATGTCGTAAGGAAAGGAGCCAGCGTCGATGCGGCAAAGATGAGGGAAGAGACTACTCGTCTGCTTTGATTCGGCATGTCAAGAACACTCCAGAATTGAAGAAATTTGTTTCTACAAATATCGCAGAGCTGGCTTAATGTACGCTTAAGACGTCACAGCTCCTTTTTCAAAATTCCTTGCAGTCCTATGATCTGTTCTTTGGGTTGTGGACGGCACCAGTGGCAGGGTAACGATGGCGCTCGTGCCATGCCCGGGATTACTCTTCAGGCGAATAGCTCCGTGGTATCGCAAAACGATTGCCTTTGAGATCGCCAGCCCCAGACCCGTGCCGCCAGTTCGCCGGCTACGGGACGGATCGCCTCGGTAGAACCGATCGAAGACGTGCGGAAGTACATCTTCTGGAATCCCTTCCCCATCGTCCTCAACAATCAATTGGGCCAACTCTCCCTGACTACTAACGATCGCGCGGACCTCGGTGCCGGCTCCGCTGTGTTGAATCGCGTTGTGGATCAGGTTAGAGCAAAGCAGGCGAAGCTGGTCGGGATCGCAAAAAACGAGAGTCGAAGTATCTGCGTTCACCACCAGGCTGATGCGATTGAAGCTGGCCAGCGTCCGAAAATGCTCAGCCACGTCGCGGAGAACGTCGCCCAGTTCGACAATACGATACGACTCCGGCTGTTCCCCGCCCTCTTCAAGCCGCGCCAGGGTCAGCATCTTTGCTACAAGTTCCTCCATGCGTTCAGAGTCGACTGTCACTCGCTCCAGTCCCTCTTCATATTCCTTCGCGGATCTCGTGCGCATGGTCAAAAGCTGCAGAGAAGACTTCACCACCGCCACCGAGGTTTTCAGCTCGTGGGCAGCATCGCTCACGAACTGTCTTTGTTGCGCGAAAGACTGCTCAAGTCTTAGGAGCGCGGATTCAATGGCTGAGACCAGCGGCTCGAGCTCTCGCACATAGCGGGCCTGACTGGAGGGACCCAGGTTCCACGAAGTTACCGAGATCTTGCCCGCTTGTTCGACAAGTTCATATAGAGGTTGAAGCCCACCGCGCAACAGACGCAGCAACACGACGCCGGTTATGACGAGAAGTAACAGGCCCGAGAGTGCATAGAAAGCGATGGCATCCCGAACTCTTTCCCAGACCGGGTGAGTGCGCGAACCATAGAGAATGATGACATGTCGGGCAACGCCACCTTTGGCATCTCCGGGATCGACTACTCGCAAACCGGGCCTGCGGATGACTCTATAGCGAACCCCTCGGACCGTCAGATTTCGAAACTCCCTTGTGTCGGTGCTGGCCAACTCCTGCTCCCCCCCTGGCCAGCCTTGCGACCCGATCACGCGGCCACGATCATCACGCACGATATAAATGTCCCGCTTCGGAGCGAGCCCCTCGGTTCCGTAAAGCATCAAGTTGTCTTCCGGGTCTTCTGCATCCTGGACCGCACCCAGTACGGAATCTGCTCGACCACGCAGCACTACATCCAAGGCTCGGAAGTGTGAAATCGCCTCATAGACACTGGCGATCCCAATCAAGGCCAGCAGAGAGCAGAGTTCCACCAACAGCACAGCTGTGATCAAGCGTCGTGTCAGCGAGTAGGTCTTCATGCCGATTCATCCTCGGCTTCCTTGAAGCTTGTGTGCTCCATCACAAGCCTGTAACCCCGATTGCGCAGATTCTCGATCGTTGGCGGATTCGTCCCCTCCCCGAGCTTGCGTCTCAGGTTCGAAACATGTGCCTCGATCACATTGGAGTGATGCACCCAGTTAAAGTCGTACATGTGCTCCAGCAACTCCCGCTTGGAGACAATAGCGCGAGGGCGATGCATCAGGTACTCGAGAATACGGTACTCCATGGGAGAAAGCACAATCGGCATGCCTGCACGGAAGACACTCTGGTCTCCGGTATGGAGTTCCAGATCACCCAGGCGAAGCGCAGGACTCGCCATCCCTTTGCCTCGTCGAATAAGCGCCTTTGCCCTGGCAATCACCTCTCCGAGGTCGAAAGGCTTGCTCAGGTAGTCATCCGCGCCGCTGTTGAGGAGTTGAATAATCGAAGACCGTTCGCTCCGTGCCGTCAGGATCAGGACCGCAGTGCTGTCCCTTCGTTCGCGGAGCCGGCGAAGCACCGTCAAGCCATCCAACTTCGGCAGCATAAGATCGAGAATAATCAGGTCGTAGCACAGATTTTCAGCGAGATCAAGACCCGTTTGCCCATCCTCAGCATGATCTACCGCGAAGCCAGGTCCGTCGCGCAGCGCATGTGCCACGTTTTCGGCAAGGCGAATCTCGTCTTCAACTAGCAGCACACGCATGAGTAGATCTCAACACACAAAGCTTAAGCCAGCCTTAAACTGCCCATCCGCCGAAATGATTGCCGGCGTACAGACTAACGCGAATATCAAGATGCTGAACCGTGAAACTCCTCGCAGGCCGATCAACCGGCTTTGGCTCGAAAGCTTCTTCCACGTCTCTCCGGACCAAATCCAAAGATGAAGAGCAGCATCACAATCACGACTACTTCAAAGATCGTAAGTGCTAAAGGATATCCCAGGTGATCGCGCAACAGAAACTCGATGGAAACTGCTGGAGATGCTATCAGCACTCCCAGTTGGTAGACGAATCCAGGGAACAGGCTGCGCACCGAATCTGGAGAAAGTTCGTTCAGGTGTGCCGGAATGACTCCAAAGGCTCCCTGCACCCCGGTTTGCATCAGATAGGATCCAACGACGAGCATCAGAATCGTCCCGCCGAAGGCCCATGCCGGAATCGCTGCGAGGCTCAAAACCAGAGCCATCATAATCGCATATCGCCTTCCTACTCTTTCGGAGATGTATCCAAAGAACACGGCCCCCGTTATAGCTCCGATGTTATAGATAATCGGAATCCCATACAGCGGTTTCATCCCCAGCACCAAAGAGCTTCCGACGGCCGGAATACTCTTGAGAAAGTCGGGGTAAAGATCTTGTGTCCCGTGCGACAGACAGGACATCACGACCATCACCAACAAAAGGTACGAGAAACTCCCCATGTGTTGAAAAAGAGTCTTGAAGATCGTCTTTACTGAGCCCATCCGGTGAAGCTTCCATGCTTCAGACTCCGGCGAAAGTAAAGTCAGGACGACAATTACCGCCGCCATCAACGTTCCTACGAGGAACATCGAATGCCATCCCAGGCGCGGCATGATCGTCAACATACCCACGGCTGCCAGAAGATATCCGAACGGGTAGCCTCCCTGCATCATCCCGGAGAGAAGGCCCCGCAACTTTCTTGGGGCGTTCTCCATCGCGAACGAAGCCCCAATACCCCAATAGCCCCCCATGCCAATTCCATATAGAGCTCGCATCACGACAAAGAATGTGTAGTTCGGAGAGAAGCCGCTTAAAACCGTGATGAGCGAAAAGTAGATGACACACAGCATGAGCGGCTTTCTGCGTCCAAACCGGTCGGCCAGTGCTCCAAAGATCAGGGCGCCAACCGGGCGCATCGCCAGGGTGATCGAGATCGTAAAGACAATTGCTCTCTTCTCTACTTGAAAGTGACTCGCGAGAGTGTCGAAAAGGAAGACAATGACAAAGAAATCGAACGCGTCAAGTACCCAGCCGAGCAGACCGGAAGCCACTGCGAACTGCCAGCCGGGCGTGTTCTGTTCAGTTTGCGAAACAGTCAATTCATCTTCAATATGCATGCAAGGCCCTCGCTGGCATCGATGGTGCAGGCATCGCCAGTACCCCAGCAGACTTCTGAGCTAAAACTGCGTTTCTACTCTCGACAAAGGTTGGGGAGACGAAGCACTGTGAAGCAAGCGCGATGTCGGCTTCGAGTGCCTCCATCGCGCTTAGGTTCTAGAAGACAAACTTCGCTCCAAGTTGGATCTGTCGAGATGACGAGGAGGTTTGGTTGAGTGCCGTGGGGAGGGAAGTCCCATCGAAATCATAGGCAGAATTATTTTGACCGAAGCTGTTCAGGAACCCAGGAGAGAGGTAGTTGGTGTGGTTGAGAATATTGAAGAACTCCGCCCGGAACTGCACATTGAAGGTGTCCGATATTCGCGGCACTTTTGTGTTTTTGAAGAGAGAAAAATCTACAGTCGTGAGATGTGGACCATAGAAACTGTTACGTCCGGAGTTTCCGACAACGTTCGAGCAGAACTGGCGCCCCGCAGGAGCTGCAGGTCCTGAGTAGTTGAGAAAAGAGTTAGGCGCGCATCCCAGAGGGTTCGCCGCAGTTGCAACTCCAAGAGACAACGGCGCCGTCGGTGGCGTGAAGCAATTGGTATTGATGTAGTTCAATCCCTTTCCGCCTGTGGGTTTGCAACCAGGAAGTACATCTGCAAAGTCCATGGAGTAGTCACCGTTGAACCCCGTGCCGAGAGGATCATTTCCTCCTCCCACCGTCACCGTAAAAGGAGCGCCCGTCTCTGCGGTGACGATGCTCCCAACCTCCCATCCGTGGGCCGCGAAGTTTGCAAACGAAGAAGAGAAGTTCGGTGCCGGAATCTCCCAGATGAAGTTACCGGTCAGGACCTGTCTGATATCGAAGTCACAAGCCCCAATCCTGGCCTGCTTGTTGAACAGAAGCGGAACAGCAATCGAATTCAAATAGGTGTCTCCCGTGACTGGAGCTGAACTAAGATCGCGGCACTTGCTCCAGGTGTATGAGAGTTGCCCTTGAATGCCGTGATCCGCCGTCTTCTTCAGTTGGGATTGCAGTCCCTCATAACTGGCCGCCCCATCGAACAACACAGGACGAATGCCGGCCCCGCCGCCCCAATTGGGATCGACTCGTGTCCCAGTCTGTGTGTTCGCACATGTGCTTCCTGCGCTGAGCGAAGATGGGTCACATGGAAAGACGAGACCGACTCCACTCACCACGGTCCCTTGCACGAGATTGATATCGTCAGCTGCTGCTGACAGGTGGAGGGAACGAGAGCCTACATAGCCGAGGGTCATCATGAAACCCTGTCCCAGGTCCTGCTGGATATTTACATTCCAGTTGTAAACGGCTGCGCGCTTCGGATGGATGTCGATGTAACGATTCCGAATCTTCTGACGGTTGAAGTTAACATTGCCGTCGATGACGCCCGTTCCCAGAGTCGCATTAGGATCCGTGCCAATAATTTGGAACGGAGCAGTCGCCGCTGTATTCAATCCAAACTCATAAGGCAGGGGCAGCACGTCAAACATTCCGAACGCTCCGCGCACTGCGGTCTTTCCAGCGCTAAAGGGATCCCATGAGAATCCAACTCGCGGCTCGAAGTCTTTGGTCGTGGGATTGGAGGAGATCGGACTGTTCACACCGACCGGACCACACGCTGTACTGCTGGCTCCGCAGTTGACCAGTGTTGTGATCTCCTGGAAACCCGCGGCTGCAACGGTATAACCATTGACCGTATAACCCGGAACCGTATTCGAATCGGTTGGTTTGGTCGTCGCTTCGTACCGTAGTCCCAGGTTCAGAGTGAAGTTCTTAGTCACGGTCCAGTCGTCCTGAACATAGCCAGCGAAGAGACTCTCACGCAGCCCCACCTCGGTGGACCCTCCCGGAGCAAGCGCGTTTAGCTGATCGGCTTGATTGCTCAAAAACTTCCCGAGGCTGGAGTAAGTGTTCATTCTTCCGTTTGGACTGAGTTGCTCGAGAACGTTGTATCGCATCCGCTCAAAGGCGAAGCCGAGCTTGATCGAGTGGGTGCCCTTCGTCAGGAAGGCGTCATCATAGATCTGACCTGAGGTCCACGCATGGTTGAACTTATTAAATCCATTGAGCCCATAAGCCGTCGTAAGGCCGGCGACCGGCAGCTGCGGTGGCGCTTTGGAACCCGGCGCAATCGCAAGGGCCGCATCAGTTGCTACAGCGTTGCCAGAGATAGGTGTGTTGATCTTGCCGATGATTCGGCTAACACCGCCTCGCAAAGTGTTTGCGAACGAAGGACTAAAGACGTGGGTCTCTTCCGCCGTATAGAGCTGTCTGCGAGAGAAGACGCCGTGGACTGCATTATTAAGTGGATCGGCCTGGGTCTGCGGCCCGGAATCGAAGAAGTAGGTCGCGTCAAGATTGTCCCGATTCGAGATCTTTTGATCAAAGCGGGTGATGACGTAGTTTTCTGACGCGTGGGTAGGTGTGGACACGTTGAGGGATTGAATTCCGTTTATGTCAGGCGCGCTCGTGGGGGCCACCGGCCACAAAGCAAGATAGGGAACGATCGCAGGCACCGCGAGGGCTCTCGAGGCGGCGTCCGGAACGTGGATAGTACCGGAGTTCGACTGACTCTGCCGAATACCTTCGTAGTCCACGAAGATGAAAGAGTGGTCCTTGTAGATCGGCGCTCCCGCGGAACCACCAAACTGAAGCCGGCGGAACGAGGGGATCTGTGGACCGTCAAAGTAGTTGCGGGCATCGAAGATGCTGTCGCGATCGAAGAAGTAAGCAGTCCCATGAACTGCGTTCGTACCCGACTTGGTGATCGCGTTGATAACTGCGCCGGAAGTCCGTCCATACTCCGCCGTGTAGTTGGCGGTCAGCACAGAGAATTCACCGATTGCGTCAACTCCCAGATTGACCCCCGTTGCGCCGCCGGGTGCTGCATTTGAGTAGTCATTGGTGACCATACCGTTCACCCGGTAGGTATTTTCGTTTGCACGATGACCACCGTCACTCAATTGGTTGCCAAAGCCACGATTTCCCTTGTTGGCGCTAAAGCCGGTAGTCGCCTGGTTGGGAATACTCACAACTCCTGGTTCAAGTGTCGCCAACGAGGTCCAGTCTCGACCGTTCAACGGCAATTCTCGAACTGTCCTTGAATCTACCGTTGCGTTCAGACCAGACGACGAGGATTGAATAGAAGGCGGAATCGTAGTCACGATCACAGTTTGAGAGACTTTGCCGGGCAGCAGCTTCCCATCATAGGTCTGTTGCGCACCCACAGTGAGAGTCAGACCCTCTTGCAGCACTGTGCTAAACCCGGTCGCCTCTACCTTGACGGTATAGCTCCCCGGAAGAAGATTTGGAATGACGTAAAACCCCGCGTCGTTGGTCTTGGCGGATCGGCTTGAACCGTTCGAAATATTTTGAGCGGTGACCAGCGCTCCCGGTACTATTGCGCCCGAGTTGTCAGAGATCTCCCCCGAAAGTGTCGCACCCGATACCTGCCCCGCTGCCGGTTTCGAAAGACCGACACCGACGATAAGTGCACTCAAGGTGCACACCAACAAACGCGACCCAAACTTTCTGTAGTCGATTCCAAACGTCATAGCGCCTCCAACTGCCTCATTAAGAAAGTGAATTTTCCGTGCTCAAGGCACAGTTCAGGACTCTGCAAGTGCGTGAATATTGAACCTTAGTCGTGAAACAGGCAATAGATCACGTATCAGTTGGCAAACATTTGGAGATAACGCTACTACTCCTTTGAATTGAGTGAGTTTCGCCGGCGTATAACAGGTCGCAGCCCGCGCCTTTGTAATTGACATGACACAGAAGAGGGGCTTATAGTTCGACGCTGTCGTCAAGTATTCACAAACGCGGGCTTATATCTCATGATCTCGGAGCAAGTCGAAACACATTTCCGCATCGTCCGATTCGGCCTATTTGAGGTCGATCTCGAAGCGTGTGAGCTTCGAAAGAAGGGTGTGCGCATTAAGCTCCAGGATCAGCCGCTACATATTTTAAGAGTGCTCATTGAACGTCCAGGCGAGATCGTAAGCCGGGAAGAATTACGGCATCGACTCTGGCAGCCGGACACCTTTGTTGACTTCGACCACAGTCTGAATACCGCCATGATGCGACTCAGGGAGGTTCTCGGTGATTCATCTGAGAATCCCAGATTTATCGAGACCGTCCCGCGCAAGGGCTACAGATTTGTCGCCCCGGTTCACCAGATCAGACCCGAAACACCAGCAGACTTCGCAGGAACTCAGGAAGTGAATCAGGCTACTCTTCCGCCTGCGACGGAATCGAAAGACCTCGATCAGAGCACGGGTGACGTGGCCGCTGCTCCTACAACTTGGACCAAAAAAAGTTATCAGATCTCGCTGTTTCCTGCGTTGGCGATCGTTGTAATTCTGGTTCTATTGACCGCGATCGTGTCGTCAATTTTCTTCAGACTCCGACCCGACAGCATATTTGCGTACGCCCCATCGAAGCCCATCACGTCTCTGGTCGTACTGCCAATGGAAAATCTCTCAGGCGACAAGAGCCAGGAGTACTTCGCCGATGGCATGACCGACGAACTCATCGCAAGCCTCGCGAGAATTAGTTCAATTCGAGTGCTCTCTCGCACCACGGCCATGGAGTACAAAGACTCGCATGAGTCACTCGGGAAAATCGCCCGTGACCTTGGAGTGGACGCAGTCGTCGAAGGTACGGTCCTTCGCTCCGGGGATCGTGTAAGGATCACCGCAGAGCTGATTCAAGTCTCCACCGACAGGCATCTCTGGGCCGATACCTACGAGAGTCCGATCGATGACGTCCTCACCTTGCAAAACCGGGTAGCCTCCGCAATTGTTGAACAGATCCGCATTCAACTCACATCCCAGGATAAGACACGACTCGCCAGCAGGCGTCTCGTTAAGCCCGAAGCGTACGAGGACTTCCTGAAAGGGTTGTTCTACTGGAACAAGCGATCCAGGGAAGACCTCCTCAAAGCCATCGACTACTTTCAATTGGCTATTGTGAAAGACCCGCAATACGCCTTGGCATATGCTGGTCTGGCAGACTGCTACGGCATTCTCGGAGCAGCTATCGTAGGCACTGTTCCTACGATTGAAGTCGCCCCGAAAGCGGAAGCCGCTGCCATGAAGGCGGTCGAACTGGATGACTCTCTCGCCGAGACGCAGACCGCCTTGGCGACGGTCCAGTTTAACTACAAGTGGGACTGGAAAGCCGCCGAAAGAGGGTTCCGAAGGGCCATCGAGCTGAACCCCAACTACGCGACCGCCCATCAGCGATACTCCCTCTACTTGACCGCAATGGGACGTCGAAGCGAAAGCCTGCTGGAGATGGAGCGCGCTCGGTCACTTGACCCGCTCTCCGTCAGTATGAACTTCAGTCTCGGATGGCGGCTCTACATGGCTCGCGAGTACGACCGCGCCATCGTGCAGTTGAACGATGCAATCGAAATGGATCCAACCTTCGTACTTCCTCATATCGTGCTTGGACAAGCCTACGAGCAGAACGGAGAATTTGCGAAGGCGATCGCCGAGCTGGAGAAGACGGCAATCATGTCGCACCAGAGCCCCCCTGTCATCGCAGCTCTCGGACACGTCTACGCCGTTGCAGGGAGAATCAATGAAGCCCATAAGATTCTCGAAGAGCTTCAGTCGGAGTCGCAAACTGGCTACGTCTCTCCTTTTTATGTTGCCCTTGTCTACGCGGGCTTGAAAGACGAGAGCCGCACCATGGAGTGGCTCGAGAAAGCCTACGCCGATCGCTCCAACAGTATGGTCTTCGCTAACGTAGATCCTCGACTCGACAACCTGCGAAGCGACCCGAAGTTTCAACACCTTCTCGAACGAATGAAGTTTGCTTTTTAGGCATCTTGTCAGCGAAACGTCTTTAGTGAGACGTCATCTCGACCGAAGCCGTGCGGTCTTATCGCACGGCGCAGTGGAGAGGCCCCCGCATTTCGCTTTTGCAGTTGCTTTCTTACAAGCTCGCTTGAACTTCTGGACCCTACAGCTTCGGAGAGGGAAGTACGGTGGAGTTACGCGGCGTTGTCTGAAGCACTAGCCGAGTATCGCGAGCGAAAGTGACGTCCCGTCCACGCTTGATCCACCGTTCGTAGATTGAGATCGCCGCTCCGTAGTAACCGAGTCCGGCAGCGAGGTTTCGCTGCTGCGCGGCCGTTCCGATAATAAAGCCGATAAAACCGAGACTGTTGGAAGCAACTGCATCCTTCCCGAATCCGCCACCCTTATCTTCATCGAGTGGCCGCGCAGCAAGCACCAGCAGGGTGAATGGGACCAGAAGTTTATCCTGCGGCTTTGGCTTCACCTGGCCTTCTGAATCGAGCGCAAGCTTGTCCGGAGCTGCAGAGTCGGCTCCCGTAAGAGATGCCTGAACATTCTGCGTCGTGCCGCTCGGTAGGATCAGTTGCCGAAAGGCGAAGTGCAGCGTTCCGCCACGACCGAAGTTGCGGGCCGGCTTGGCTTCTGTAACCGCCCCGACGATTGTGGCGCCTTCGGGCACTGCAATGGTGTGGTCCGGGTTATAAATAGGCTCCGCCACCGTCGCCCTTATCTCCTGGCCAGACTTTGAGGTAGCAGAGCTCAGCGAGTCGCCGAGGTAAGCCTGGATGATCCACGTCTTGCTATCAACCTGCGACGACGCAGGTGTGATCGCGACTGGCTGCGCCGTTGCATCAGTCTCTACAGCTTGTGGCGAAAGAGAGAGCGGCTCCGAGGTTTCAACCGTCCACGCCGTTTTCTTTTCAATGCGTTGAGGGTGATAGGGAAGCTGGGTGTACAGAAACTGCGTGAGGCGGTCTCCTTTATCCGGGCCGGTAATAATGGCGAGCTTATCTTTTAGGATTTGGACACCATTGTCCCATTGCTGGTGGACGAAGCCTCCTTTGCGAGGCGGCGGTGCGACCAGACGATAGATCGGAGCGCCATCGGTAGCGACACCGGTCACCAGTGGGACCGTTGTGCCATCGGCCAAAGTCACACTCGTAAAGCGAACGACAGGAATACGAAAGGGAGTGAAATCCCCACGAAGGCGGGCGGTAACGCGACGCGAGTGGTTGGCGCGCAGACCTACAACAGTGCCGGAGACAATGGTCTTGGCTGGAAGAACTTCTGTCTCGTCAACATAGATCGGGTAGATGAGCTCCGCTCTTATCGGTTGGCCAACCCGCATCGGAAGATGATCTTCGATCTGGACCGGAAAGGGTGTACCTGCAGGAAGGGTAACGCTTTGAGCTGTGCAGACGCTGGCAAGAAACGCCAGGGAGCACAAGGGGAGTTTTCGCAAAACCATACTCCATGATGAACCCCGAAACTTAACTCAACATTAAGACACGCGAAACCTAATTGAAATCAGAGATCTAGATACCAGGCCCGCACAGGAATCTACGTATTGGACGTAACGCTTCAGCCTTCACGCCCACTTAAGTCTTTGCTGGCAAACTATCGAAGTTCTTAGAGAACTGCAGGGAGCAAAAACCATGAAAAGAAACATGTCAGCTTTGACGACCGCGCTGCTGATAAGCAGCTCCTCCTTGATCGTGCTTGGACAAGAGAAGACGTTGAACCGTTCTCAGCTCCCACCCGCCGTTGAGAAGACTGTACAGACACAGTCCCAGGGAGCCACCATCAAAAGATTTATTACTGAGCGGGAGAATGGCAAGACGGTCTATGAGGCCGAGATGATCGTGAAAGGTCATACAAAAGATATTCAAATTGCCAAGGATGGAACCCTGAACGAGATTGAAGAAGAAGTCTCAATGGATTCTCTTCCTCTGGAAGTTCAAACAGCATTGCGAACAAAGGCAGCAGGGGCAGTGATCACCAAGGTGGAATCATTGACCAGGCAGGGCTCTGTGGTCGCCTACGAGGCATCAACCCTCAAAGGAAGTCAAAGAGGTGAAATTCAAGTCGGACCGACAGGAAAGCAACTCGCCCATCCTGAATAAAGCTCAAGCGGGTGGCCTCTAAGTGACGACAAACACGCTCTACTTTAAAAGAAGAGCCACCGCTTGCGAAAGGGAGATGTCCAAAGGCAGCGGCTGGAAGTCGCGATGGATTGAGTGCTGACGCCGGCCTATCGTTTTAAAGAGAGCGATACGTCCGTCGATCTTAACGTCGAGCAGGGTAGTCTTCCACACACCTGGCCCGACCAGATCGCGTGTGGTCGTGAAGTTCGTTCCCCGATGAATGGTGCCAAGCACACCGTATCCATACGAAACGTCATCGAACAGATAGCCGCTGAGCTGATGGAGTCGTCGTGATCGACCATCAACGATCAGCGTTCCACTCATGCCATGGAGGGCTCGTTCCTCAAAAGTCTGCGGAATGTAATTCGGGTTGGGTTTGTAATTGATGCGAAGCCAGGACCCCTCGTGCCCGCCATCCTCGAACACGAAAGCTCGAGGCAAAAGATCGACCATCTCCCTCGCATGTTTTTCGTCGTTCTGTTGCTCTTGCTTGCTGTTTCGAAGAGAACTCGGATCCGCTGCGATCGACTTGATCCGGGCGACTTCCTCTGCGCGACGGCCCGCGGAGAGCGGTTGGCCATCCTCTGCAATGAGATACCTGAGTCTTCCCTCCCAGATATCCGCTACTCGCTCAGTCCACTCATGCCCTTTCGTACGATCGGACGTCTCGATCGAAGTATAGAGAAACGGCGGTCTTTGCGTAGCCGCCTCTCGCTCTGCGCTGACAACCGACCTCACAACATTCGCAAAATTGTCGCTACTCTGCGCGTGCGAGCTCACGTCGTTGAATTCACTCAATCCAACAACTAGAACGAAGAAGAGAAGAGCCCGGCTGATTCTGTACCTTCGGCCTCGGGCATCTGCCATGGGTAGAGCTTACAAAGTGGGGATTAAGTGGAGCTTAAGAGTGGCTCGATTTTGTCGCTGTTGAAATTGTCTCGCACAAGCTAGAGGCACCATTCAAATTCATGAATGAGGCCTTCCGCATGCCACGGTGACACGCTCAGGATCTCGTGCGCTGATCCACGCGAACCGATCTCATCTCCCGTTCAGCATTTCTTAAGCTTCACTCGTTAACATAAGCGCATGTCACCGCGTCACTTGTTAGCTCTTCTGTTGCTCGCTCTGTCCTGCTCTTCTTTCGCGCAGACTGTGCTGTCTGTCCGCGGCTCCATCCTCGATCCCACGGGCGCAGCTATCCCTGGCGCCACCGTTCGACTCGAAACCACCGCCGGCGTTCTCGCCTCCCAATCCGAATCCGACGCTAAGGGAAACTTCACCCTCAACAACCTCTCCCCTGGCAACTATTCGCTGATTGTCCCTACCTACTCAGGCTTCGCCGCCTACACCGCCCCGCTCCACCTCACCACCAGCATCGCCAACGTAAAGATCACCCTCTTCACCCAGTCCATCAATCAGGAGGTCAACGTCGATGACACCAACCAGTCCCTCTCCACCGACTCCTCCGCCAACAAAGACACCGTCTCAGTCTCCGGCGACGACCTCCGCAAAATCCCCGTCTTCGACCAGGACATCGTCGCCACCCTCACTCCCTTCCTCGACAGCTCCGCAGGTTCATCCGGTGGCACCACCATCATCGTCGACGGCGTCGAGATGAAGTCCGTCGGCGTCTCTGCCTCCGCCATCCAGGAGGTCCGCATCAACAACGACCCCTACTCCGCAGAGTTCACCCGCCCCGGTCGCGGCCGCATCGAGATCACCACCAAACCGGGCTCCCCCATCTTCCACGGCGAGGCCAACTTCATCTTTCGCGACGCCATCTTCAACGCCAAAAATTACTTCTCCCCTGTTCGCCCACCGGAGACCCGCCGCATCTACGAAGGTCACATCGGCGGTCCCGTCGGACGTGACGGACACACCAGCTTCATCGCCTCCGCATCCTACCGCCAGCAGGACACCGCCTCCGTCGTCAACGCCATCGGCCCCAATGGCGTCATCAGCGAGAACGTCCTCACCCCCAACCGCAACTCGCAGTACTCCATGCGCGTCACTCACGACTTCTCTCCCAACCATCGCCTCTCCGTCGGCTACAACTACGAGGGCTCCACCAGCACGAACGCAGGAGTCGGCGGCATCACCCTCCCTGAAGCAGGCTACAACCTCAACTCCCGCGAGGACGACGCCATCTTCAACGACCGCCTCATCCTTACCCCCAATCTCATCAACCAACTCCTCGTCACCTTCGAGAAGGATGAGGACGTCACCAAATCCGTCACCGACGCCCCATCAATCCAGGTCAGCGGCTCCTTCATCGGCGGCGGCGCTCAGGCCGACATCGCACGCACCGAAAACACCATCCACGTCAACGAAATCCTCACCTGGAGCCGCGGAAAGCACTACCTGCGCGTTGGCGTTCAACTTCCACAGTTCAGTCGCCGTGCCGTCGACGACCACACCAATCGTCTCGGCACCGTCAAATTTGCCTCTCTCACCAACTACGCCGCAAACACGCCCTACGTCTTCACCGCGCAGCAAGGCAGCGGACGCGCCCTCTACTGGATCAACGAGCTCGGCTCTTTCATCCAGGACCAGATCAAGCTCACCCCACATCTCCAGGCCTCTCTCGGCCTGCGCTACGACTGGCAGACCTTCCTGCCCGACAACAACAACTTCTCCCCGCGCATCTCGCTCGCCTACGCCCCCGGCAAAGGCAAGACCATCTTCCGCACCGGCACCGGCTTCTTCTACGACCGCACCGGCGGCGACTTCCCCGCCACCGTCAAGCTCCACGACGGCGTCGTCCTCCACTCCATCCAGATCCAGAATCCCACCTTCCCCATCCCACCCAACTTCGACTTCAGCAACGTCCCCACCAATCTCGCCCGTTTCGACGCCCACGTCCGCACACCCTACGCTATCCAATACAGCGTCGGCGTCGAACGCCAGATCCACAAGACCATCACCGTCACCGCAGCCTATCGTGGCCAGGTCGGAGTAAAGTCCTTCCGCTCCCGCGACGCCAACGCCCCCATCCTGCCACCCGACCCGATTCTCTCCGCCAACTACCCGCGCCCCAATCTCAACTACGGCCAGATTCAACAGATCGAATCCGGCGGTCGCAATCTACTCAACGCCCTCGACCTCTCCTTCCGCGGCCAGGCTGGACGCTGGTTCTCCGGTCAGGCCCAGTACACCTTCTCCCGCTTCGAAAACAACACCGGAGGCATCAACGCCTTCCCCCAGAATCAATACAACCCCAACGACGAGTGGGGCCGCGCCGATCAGGACCGCCGCCAGCGCTTCAATCTCATCGGCAACATCAACCCCGATCACTGGCTCTCACTCGGCCTCATCGCCACCCTCTACACCGGCACGCCCTACACCGAGACCACCGGCAACGATGACTTTCACACCGGCCTCGGCAACGCTCGCCCCGCCGGCGTAGGACGCAACACCCTCAAGGCTGGCGGTGTCGCCTCGCTCGACCTCATCTATGACCACGACTTCCGTCTCACCAGGGAGACAGGTGACAAAGCCAAGTTTCTCTCCGCCGGAGTCTCCGCCTTCAACGTCCTCAACCACGCCAACTTCACCAGCTACATCGGCTCTCTCAACTCGTCTCTCTTCGAGCATCCCACCGCGGCCCTCGCAGGTCGTCAACTGCAGTTCTCCATCGGCTACAGCTTCTAGTTGAGCAGTTCACTCCTCACGCAGCAGTCTCATAGGATCCACCGACAGCGCACGCTGCGCTGGAATCCACGTCGCCACCAGTCCCAGCATCGCCATCGCCAGCACAACCCCAGCCAACACCAGAGGATCGCGCGGAGTCGCCTGATGCACGATGAAGGCCAACACCCGGCTCGCCAGAACTCCAAAGATCAGTCCCACTGCCGACCCGAATGCCAGCAATTTGACTGCGCGTCCCAGCGCCGCCCGCAGTACCTGCATCCGCTGAGCGCCGAGCGCAACGCGAATTCCGAACTCCCGCAGCCGTTTGCTCACCGAGTAAGCCGCCATCCCAAAGATCCCCGTGATCGACAGCAGCGCACCCATCATGCCAAGCACACCCAGCGATAACGTTGCGACCCGCGACGGAAACATCACCACCGACAACATGCTGTTCCACGTATTGGTGTCGACCGGCAAACCCGCATCCAGCTCGCGCACTTTACTCCTGATGGCCCCGGCAAGCTCCTGAGGATCGCGCCGCGAACGCACCGCAATATAACCCGCACTCGATGGCGTTCGCAGGGAAGGAAGAAACATCGCCGGCTCTTGCTCTTCCGTAACGCTCAAGTACTTCCCATCTTCGACAACCCCTACGATCTGCACCCGTGTTCCATCCTGCAGCTTGTAATACCTCCCAACCGCGCTCGTTACCGATCCAAACATCTTGCCCGCAAACTCTCTGTTCACCACCACAACGGCAGGGGCATTCATGTCGTCGTTCCATCGGAAGCTTCTCCCCGCCAACAGACTTGTTCCCGCTGCCTCGAAGTACCCGGGAGATATGTCATACCGGTAGGGCATCGCTGCAACATTCGATTGACTCAGCTCCGTAGTTGCATCTTTGAAGACATTAGCCCTGGTACCAGCGCCATAGATCAGTGGTGCGTAGTTATTGACCAATCCAGCGCGCTCGACGCCAGGGATCGTCTCGATCGCATCGATCATTCGTCTCTGCATAGCAGTCGCTCTGTCAACGCTATAGCCAGCCATCGCCAGGTTCGCACCGACCAGCATCGTGTTTCGATCAAAGCCTAAGTTGCTGTGCAACGTACGCACCAGTCCACGCAGCGCCACCATCGAAGAGGTAACGAGCACCGCGCAGATCGCAATCTGAACGACAAGTAACACGTCGCGGACAGTCATCTTCCGACCGAGACGAACGTTCGATCCCGCCTTGACGATCTCATACGGATTCGCCCGAAGCACCTGCCGCACGGGAACGATGGCAAACAGCAGACCACTCACTACAGCCAAAGCCACAGCGACAAGATAGACCGTCGCGTCCGGTGTGACAGGCAGATGGATCGGCGCGTCCGAAAACGGCTGCCACGTGCTCAACCGTCGCAACAGAACCGCGCTGCCCAGCAGTCCCGCGGCTCCTCCAACCAAAGAGATAATCATCGCTTCGGTGAATAGCTGCTGCAGGATGCGTCTACGACTCGAGCCAAGTGCCAGCCGCAGTGCAACCTCGCGGGAGTGGTCCGCAGCATGAGCCGCAAACAGGCTGCCCAGGTTGGCGCATGCAGCCAGCAAAATCAATCCGGAGAGCAGCATCAATCCCGCAATGAACCCCTCCGCTGGACGGCGAAACGAAGTCAGTCCCGTACGCGACAACGTAGAACTCTTATGCACCGACTCTTTAGGATAGGTCTTCTGCAAATACGCACCCACGGAGTTCATATCTGCGACAGCCTGAGCGGGAGTCACACCCGGCTTCAGATGCCCCAGGACCTCGAAGATTCCTGCGTTGTTCGCACGCGCATTCAGGTCGAAGTCAGCGGCCAGCTGCGCCTGGTTAACGATCGGCACAAAGAAGTCCGGAGAGATAAACAGCAGCGTGCCCTGAAATCCCTGCGGTGCTACACCGATGATGGTGAAAGGATGTTGGTTCAGCCGAACGACACGGCCGATCACACCACGATCATCCTGAAAACGGCTGTGCCAATACGAATAGCTGAGCACAACATAGGGCGCGCTATCCGGGCCGTGCTCGTCGGAGCCATGAAAGACGCGGCCAAGATAAGGTTGAATCCTCAACACGTCGAAGTAGTTCCCACTCGTGGCAAAGCCAGTAGATACGGAGAGGTCCTTGCCCGTCTGCACCGCCACAAAGGCGAAATTAAACGCTGCCAGCCCCTCGAAGCTGTGATTGCGATCTCGCAGATCGACGTAGTTGGGATACGACTGCCATCCTGCACCGTCCCCGTACTCGCTTCCATACAGACTCTCGGCTTGCGGCACATTCATTGGGCGCAGAATAAGTCCATTCAAAATCCCGAAGACCACGGCGTTCGCGCCGATGGCAAACGCCAGGGTCAGCACCGCTGTAAGCGCGAACCCCGGAGAGCGGCGCAACTGCCGAGCAGAGTAGCGAAGATCGGACCAGACGCTTTCCAGTCCGAGCGCCACGTCAGCCAAAGCGACACGCTCTCTTGTCGCCGTGCGGTTGCCGAAGCGGACTAGAGCGTCGCGTCGCGCCTCGACGGCGGTCATGCCGGCAGCCAGGTTGTCGTCTATACGCAGGTCAAGGTGCGACTGAAGCTCGGCGTCGATCTCACGGTCTACGCGCGAGCGGGAGAAAAGATTCGTGATACGCCGAACCAGCGACATGGAATCACCTCATGCGTACTGCAACATCGCGCGGATGCCCTTCACCAGTTGCTCAAAGCTCTCTTCCGCATCCTGCAATTCTTTCCGCCCTGCAGCCGTCAGCTTGTAGTACTTCGCTCTGCGGTTGGTCTCTGTCAGAGCCCACTCGGAGCTGATCCATTTACTCTGCTCCATGCGGTGAAGAGCCGGATAAAGCGAACCCTCCTCCACGCGAAGCAACTCCTCGGAGGCTCTCTGGATATGCAGCACAATCCCATACCCATGCAACTCCCCTCTCTGAGAGAGTGTCTTGAGAACCAGCAGATCAAGGCTTCCCTGAAAATCGTTTCTCGCCATCCCCTACCCCTGTACTTCTCAGTATGCGGGGGAGAGTATGCCTAGAAGTGGATGGATGTCAACTGAGATAGTCTCTCGAACCGCTCACTCACACAGGTCTCAGGCGTTCCTTGAAAATAATTCAAAAATCTTCGCCAAAGTTGGCGTATGAGTTATATCCAATTCGCTACAATTAAATAAGAGATTGAAACCAAGGGCTGCCTCCGGCGAAAGCTGCGGCAGCCCTTCCCATTTAACCCATCCACAACGCACCACCAACGCACCACGGAACGACCAGCAAAACACCATGGCACGCAGTCATCATCGCAAGCTCCAAAAGGAGGAACCCGCAATAACAATCCGCTAACTCAAACAAAACAAGTATTTTAGCCGTAACTCACATGGATGCAATATTTTAGCGACACACCCTGCCGCTAAACCATTGCATCCATTTCACTTATCCCCAAAATACCCCCGGGGGGAGGGGGGTACCAACCGCACCACAAAGGAGCCAAAAAAATGGAAACCGCCATCTGCCGCCATATCAAAACCAACGGACGCCGCTGCAAATCACCCTGTCTTGGTCTCTCCGCCTTCTGCTACTTCCACTCCCGCCTCCTCCGCCGCCACAGAACTCTCGTCGAAACCGCGCCCGCCCTGCCCGCAAACGAGCCAGACATCCCCGTCTCCGCAACCGGAACTCCCCAGTATCTGCCCGAAGCCCTCCCCATCGAACTCGACCTACCGCCGCTCGAAGATGTCGAATCCATTCAGGTCTCCATCTCGCTGCTCGTGGCAGCCCTCGCCCGCAACCGCATTGATTCCAAACGAGCAGCGGTCCTCCTCTACGGTCTCCAGCTCGCCTCCACCAACGCCCGCTCCGTCACCATTGAGCCCGCCGCCAGTTCCATCGTCCGCGCTCTCGTCCGCACCAAATCAGGTATGGACCTCGCAATCGACCGATAGATCCGTCCAATCGATAAAGCCAATGATTGGAGATATGGTTCGCGAGGCCAACATCCCCGGGAACAAGCGTTAAGCCCGGAACGTAAAACATATAGTCTGATGCCATGGAAGTAGCCCTCAATCTCGATCCCGTCTCGCCGATAGCCCTCTATCGCCAGATTTACGACGGCCTGCGTGGCGGGATCGTCGGAGGAAGATTCGAGGCTGGCGCCAAGCTACCTGCCTCGCGGGCTCTCGCCACGTCTCTTGGCGTCTCGCGAATTACCGTCACCGAGTGTTACGAGCGATTAGTCTCGGAGGGATATCTTGAAACCCGGCGTGGGTCGGGAACCTTTGTCTGTTCGTCTCTGCCGGAGACGGACATGTACGCGTCCGGGGTGACAGTCGAAATCGATCCGCAGGTCGAGAGTTATCCCCCAGTGCGACTCTCCCGCTACGGCGCGATCATCGACGCGCCAATCCGGCCGCCCAATCCACCCGAGATGCTTCGCCTGGACTCTCACGGACCGGATGTAACCGCATTTCCTCGAAAGCTTTGGACTAGGCTGTGGGTTCGACGCATGCAGGAGGACCCTCCAAAACTCCTGCAATATACCCAGGAGTTCAACGGCAGTACCGAATTGCGAACAGCCGTCGCCCACTATCTGCGCATGTCACGCGCCGTTGTCTGCGATCCAAATCAGATCATCATCACCAGCGGATCTCAGCAGGCACTTTACCTCGCCGCAAGAATCTTTCTGGATCAATCCGACTGCGTTGCGATGGAGGCCCCGGGTTATCGATTTGCAGGACGAATCTTCGACTCCCAGGGAGCCAACATCTTGCCGATTCCAGTCGACCGGAACGGTATGCAAGTCTCGCAGCTCAAAAAGCACAGCGACAAAGCTGTCAAGCTCGTCTACGTGACGCCTTCGCACCAGTATCCCCGGGGCGTCTCGCTTTCGATCGCACGTCGTATGGACTTATTGGCATGGGCAAGACAAGCAGGCGCACTCATTCTGGAGGACGACTACGATAGCGAGTATCGATACAACGAAAGGCCTCTCCCCTCCATACAGGGAATGGTGCCCGACGCTCCGGTCCTCTATGTCGGAACCTTTTCCAAACTCTTATTCCCCACATTAAGACTGGGCTATCTCGTCGTTCCCCGTGCTTTTCAGGACGTATTCACCGGCGGCAAACTGCTCTGTGATTTGCAGAGCTCTTCGATTGATCAACGCATCCTCACAGACTTTCTTACCGAGGGACATCTTGAACCCTATGTCAGAAAGATGCGGATCATCTACCGCAACCGGCGTGCCCTCCTGGTCGAATCGTTGCAAAAACACTTCGGACGCAGAGTCACGGTCTACGGAGACCATGCGGGCATGCACTTCCTGGCTGATTTCCAGATTGACCTCTCTGAAGAAGAGGCCTTCGGGCGCGCGCTTGCCGCCGGGGTTCGGTTAGAGCGCGTCTATTGGCCGGCATGTTCTGCGGTAGAGCGTGCCGGTCACGTGCAATTCGTCTTTGCATTTGCGGCTCTGAGCGAGAATCAATTGATTCTCGCAGCGGAACGCGTGGCTGGCGCGTTTCTCTCGTAACAGAACCTCTGCGCGATCCAGAGCTGTGCCGCGATTCGCCAGCGCATTTGGCTATAGAAATATTTCGCCACGTGGCACTGGTAATCTCTCTCGCGCCTCCATAACGTCGTTGATAGACCCAGGCAGGCTCCTGACAGTTCCGGCCTCTGCAGGGCGCAGTCTCTACTTGGAGGAAGTTACTCATCACCAGTGACGATGTTCTGTTCCACAGTAACAAGAGAATCTAGGCCGGGAGATCCGCGGCTGCCGCTCTTCTCCCGTCTTTCTGTAATCTTCTTTCGCGGTCGAGACCCTCGGGGTGGGACGAGGGGTCGGTCGCTGATCTTTTGGTACCTATTCGGAAAATAGGGATCAATCTCGGGGGCGATCATTCACCCTCCGGAGTGCGTACCTCTCCGATGTAATCATTCGCCCGCCGTCACCCTCGCGAGTATTACCAGGAAAGTCACCTATTGATGTACTGTGGTCGTTGCTGATCGTAGCGCCACCGCAGCCGAGCCAATCTCTGGGCGGAAACGATCTAACGATTAGACCTAACCACAGTTCCTCCAGGTGAAAAGGATCCCAATGACCCATTACACGCGTCGAAACTTCCTCCAGACTGCCACCGCCGCGGCTGCCTACAGCGCCTCCCTTCTCAAGTGTGATCGATTATTGGCATCCCCCTTTGGCCTGCCGATTGGCCTCCAGCTCTACTCCGTCCGCGAGATGCTCGCGAAAGACTACGAGGGAACGCTCAGACAGCTCGCCTCGCTCGGTTATCAGGAGGTTGAGGCGGCTGGCTACTTTGACCACTCACCCGAACAAGTCAAGAGTGCGATGTCGGCGGCCGGTCTCAGATGCGTTAGCGCCCACTATCCCTACTCAAGTCTCAGTAAAGACTTCGATAAGATTGTTGCCTTCAACAAAGAGATTGGCGTGCAGTACATTATCTGCGCCTTCCCTGGCATCAAAGATCCATCACGGCTGAAAGATATGTCTTATCCCGCAATGATTCGTTCCTTCACCCTGGAGGACTATCGGTGGAACGCGGATCAGTTCAACAAGTTTGGCGAAAAGCTGAAGACCGCCGGCATGAAATTCGGTTATCACAACCATACGATGGAGTTTGGTAAACAAGATGGTGTTGTCCCACTCGATGAAATGATTCGCCTGACCGATCCTGAACTCGTGACCTTCGAGCTGGACTGCGGATGGGTCATCGTTGGAGGTGCCAACCCGGTGGACTATCTCCAGCGCTATCCTTCTCGAATCTCCATGCTTCACGTCAAAGACTTCAAGCACACCGACAAGCCAGCATCTGTCATGGAGCCGCCTCCCGCCGCTGAATTAGGCAAGGGAACCCTGGATTATCGTCCAGTTTTTGAGGCAGCGAAAAGGGCAACCATCAAGCATTATTTTGTTGAGCAGGAGGCGTATGACATCCCGCCGTTGGATGCACTTAAGATCGACGCCGACTACATGAAAAAGCTGACCGTTTAAAATGGTTTAGCGTCGTCATATCGGATAACCAACTCCTCTTGCAAGTCCCCGAAGCCCAGATTCTTCGGGCGCTGCAGGCAGGTCGTCGCTGAAATTGATGCGTAAATGGTTCTAAAATCACCTGTTACTCAAAAACTAGCAGAACAATCTCTAAAGGCAAAGTCGATCATTCGATAAATCGACTCTTAATAACTATACTGAACGTACAGTTTCAGAATCATTGCAGACTCTGACTCTAACGTTCAATTTGCGATCACGGAATATTTGATTCACTTCTGCACTTGTGTGACCTGCCTATTTTCTGTTGAGAATAGACGAATGCGAAAACAGCAAACCCTGGAATATGCGGAGGAGCCAAGAAGGCGCGGGCGGCACCGCAGTCTCGAGGCAAAGGCGGCCATTCTGAAGGCGACCCTTCAGTTGTTGGAGCGCGAGTCACTCCGCAAAGTGACATCAGACGCGATCGCAAAGCGGGCTGGTGTTAGTAAGGCCACGATCTACAAGTGGTGGCGTAACAAAAGCATGGTGGCCCTCGACGCTTATCTGGCCGGAATGACAGAACGAGTTGCAACGCCGAATACAGGTTCGGCAGAGGAAGATTTTACAGAGCAATTGAAGTCATTGACCGCTTTTTACACCTCTACGTTGGGGCGGCTTTTCTGTCAGTTTATTGCGGAAGGTCAGAGTGACCCGGGATTTCTGGCATCATTTCGAGAACGCTTCCTCTACGCCCGGAGAGATGCTGCGCGTGTCATGTGGCGGCGCGGCGTGGACCGTGGGGAGATTCGCAGCGCTGTTGACGGGGAGATTGTTCTAGACCTGATTTATGGGCCCACTATTTTTCGATTGCTCGCCGGCCACGGCTCCTTAAATGACTCAGAGTCCGAGGCCATGGTGGAAGCTGTATTCGGAGGTCTAAGGCGACTTGATTATCAGCGCCCCCCGAAGAAGGCCGGCTCTCTTGTAAAACGTCGTAATGGGCAACTTTGAGTCTTGTTCTGCCGCCGCGGCATCTTATTTCTAAACGCTTGGTTTTACATGATTCAAACGAAGCTGTTTCTACACTGACATCTCTTATGGAGCCTCCGGCGAAATAAGAAAGTATCGTCCCAAGGAGCTTTGATGTGGATCGTTCGTCTCGCGCTTAGGAGACCTTACACCTTTGTTGTTCTGTCGCTGCTCTTGTTTATCATCGGGCCCGTAGTCATGCTGCGGACGCCGGTCGATATCTTTCCGAACATTGATATCCCGGTCGTATCCGTCGTATGGAATTATGCGGGACTGTCGCCTGAGCAACTGAGCGATCGAATTGTGCTGCCATTCGAGCGAAACCTTACTACCGTGGTAAACGACATCGATCACACTGAATCGCAGACGTTGAACGGTGTCTCTGTAGTAAAAATCTTCTTCCAACCATCGGTAAACATCTCTCAGGCGGTGGCACAGGTCACCGCAGTCTCGCAGACGGCGCTTCGCCAGTATCCGCAGGGTACGACGCCTCCGTTGGTAATCCAATACAGTGCGTCAAGTGTTCCCGTTTTGCAGCTTGGCGTGTCAGGACCTGGTCTTAGCGAACAGCAGCTCTATGATTTCGGCGCTAACTTCATCCGCACGCAGCTGGCCACCGTTCAGGGTGCTTCGACGCCATTTCCCTATGGAGGCAAGCAACGCCAGATACAGGTGGACGTCGACACGCAAAAACTGCAAGCCTATGGGCTTTCCGCTTCCGATATCGTCAACACCGTATCTACCCAGAATATTATTCTGCCGGCCGGCGACATGAAGATGGGGCACGTCGACTATCAGGTGGAAACCAACAGCGCACCAAGTTCGATTGCAGCGCTGAATAATCTGCCCATAAAGACGGTAAACGGCGCGACTATCTACATCCGTGACATAGGAAATGTCCGTGACGGATTTCCTCCGCAGACGAACATCGTTCGTGTAGATGGGCAGCGCGCTTCGTTGATGACAATTCAAAAGACGGGCAACGCTTCGACCTTGCAAATTATCTCGGACGTGCGAGCCCAAATCCCCCTCATCGCAGCCCAGTTGCCTCCAGCGCTGAAAATGCAGCCCATTGCCGATCAATCGGTCTTCGTTCGAGGAGCAATTAGCGGGGTGGTTCGCGAAGCGATCATCGCTGCATGTCTTACAGCCGCGATGATCTTGCTGTTTCTCGGCAGTTGGCGTTCCACCATTATTATCGCGGTCTCCATCCCCTTGTCGGTCATCTGTTCTCTGTTGATGTTGGCCGCGCTCGGCGAAACGATCAATATCATGACGCTCGGCGGGTTAGCGTTGGCGGTCGGTATTCTTGTAGACGACGCAACCGTCGAGATCGAAAATATCAATCGAAATCTTGAGGAGGGCAAGGAAGTCGAACAGGCAATTCTCGACGGTGCCGCTCAGATTGCAGTCCCAGCTTTTGTCTCGACAATTTCAATCTGCATCGTCTTCGTCCCCATGTTTTTACTCGGAGGGGTCGCGCGATACCTCTTCGTCCCTCTGGCCGAGGCGGTTGTCTTTGCAATGCTCGCGTCGTACTTCCTGTCGCGAACTATTGTCCCGACGATGGCAAAGTACCTTTTGAAGCCGCATCAAGAGGGACAATCAACGCATGTCAGCCGCAATCCGTTGGTTCGCTTCCAACTCACCTTTGAGAAGTACTTCGAAAAACTGCGCAATTGGTACCACGGTCTGTTGAGCTTCTGCCTGGAATATCGAGTCATATTCCTTCTGTCGATCGGAGCTTTCTGGGTGGCCTCTCTGGTGCTTCTGTATCCATGGCTGGGACAGGACTTTTTCCCCTCGGTGGATGGAGGACAGTTCAAGTTACATGTTCGTGCACACACCGGAACGCGAATCGAAGACACAGCGAGACTGTGCGACCAGATCGAAGATGTAATCCGCAAGGAGATCCCTGCCAAAGAGTTGGCCTCTGTTATCGACAACATCGGTATCCCGTACTCCGGCCTGAATCTCTCTTACTCAAACTCCGCTCCCGTCGGTACGGCAGATGCAGACATTCTTGTCTCGCTCGACGAGAAGCATCACCCAACAGCCGAGTACACACATGAACTGCGCGACAAGCTTACCCAGCAGTTTCCAGGTACTGAGTTCTACTATCTGCCGACGGACATGGTCAGCCAAATTCTAAACTTCGGTCTGCCGGCACAAGTTGACATTCAGGTTGTTGGACAGCAAGTCGCGCAAAATCGCGTAGTGGCCGAACAGATGATGCAGCAGATCAGTCACATCCCTGGGACGACGGACCTGCGAATTCAACAGCCGTTCAACCTTCCAATATGGACGATCGACGTCGACCGCACTCGCGCGCAACAGGTGGGTTACAGCCAGCGTGACGTGGCAGTCAGTGTGCTCACCAGCCTTAGCGGCAGCTTCCAGACTAATCCGACGTTCTATCTCAATCCGCAAAATCACGTCAGTTACAACATCGCAGTGCAGACCCCGCAGTACAACGTTCAAAGTCTTCAGCAGCTTGAAAACTTTCCGATTGCGACAAATGGATCGACGCAGCAGCCTCAAATTCTTGGAAATCTAGCCTCGATTCGAAGAGGGGCCGAACAAGGAACGGTAAGCCACTACAACGCCCGTCCCGTAATCGATATCTATGGTTCGGTTGAAGGGACAGATCTCGCAAGCGTTTCGACCAGAATTGAACAGATGGTCAAAGACAGCAAAAGCAAGCTACCTCGTGGTACCGAGATCTATGTCCGTGGGCAGATTCAGACGATGCACACCTCTTTCACGGGGTTGGTCTATGGACTCTTGTTTTCGATCGTGCTGGTCTACGCGCTGATCGTGGTGAACTTCCAGAGCTGGCTCGACCCATTCATCATCATTGCTGCGTTACCCGGAGCTCTAGCCGGAATCGTGTGGCTACTGTTTCTAACCGGCACGCACATCAGCGTCCCTGCATTGACTGGCGCCATCATGTGCGTGGGTGTGGCGACGGCGAACTCGATTCTCGTAGTCAGCTTCGCGAAGGAGCAGATGGACCTGGGCATGAGCGCTCTGGACGCCGCCCTCTCAGCCGGTTTCACGCGGTTCCGCCCAGTCATTATGACGGCCCTTGCAATGATCATCGGTATGGTTCCAATGGCC
Source organism: Tunturiibacter gelidiferens (assembly GCF_013410115.1). GTDB lineage: Bacteria > Acidobacteriota > Terriglobia > Terriglobales > Acidobacteriaceae > Edaphobacter > Edaphobacter gelidiferens. The sequence continues at coordinate 1,512,930 of NZ_JACCCV010000002.1, read as the reverse complement.
CTCGGACTGGGCGACGGTGGCGAACAGAACGCGCCGCTAGGCCGCGCAGTCATTGGTGGACTCTTACTAGCCACCTTTGGAACGCTAACCTTCGTTCCGGTCTTCTTTTCGTTTATGCATCGAAATGATCCCCCTCCCGTACCACAAGAAGCGGAGGAAGAGTAATGAGTATTTTAGGATCATTTAACCTATGGAACGTCGCGCCCGCAGCGCATTTGGAGAGATGGCAATGAACCCCGAAGAGCAGAGGACATCAGAAGTAAATCGAGACCGAGGCGTAGGTGAAGAACAACCGGCCCGGCGCGACTCTCAGCAGACAAGCCACGAGCCGCCGAAGGTTTCGCGCGGATCCTTGCTATCCATTGTCGTGATTGCGCTGGTGGTAGCGGTGGTCGTGGCAGTCTTTGGCATCATCACGCGCAAACATGCAAGCGCCGAATTGACGAAGTACACCGACAATACTTCTGCCCCTCCCGTGACGTTGGAGCAACCGGTGATGCAGCAAAATGCCCGCGAGATCGTGCTTCCAGGCAACATTCAGGCCTTTACACTGGCGCCGATCTACGCGCGAACAACCGGCTATGTAAAGGCCTGGTATCACGACATTGGAACGCCTGTGCGCAAAGGCGAGTTACTTGCCGTGATTGAAACTCCTGAGCTCGATCAAGAACTCGCCTCCGCGAAGGCAGATCTCGCTACAGCAAAGAGCAACGCTGGCATCGCGAAGGTAACGGCGGATCGTTACAACGACTTGATCGGTCGCAACGCAGTCTCTCAGCAGGACACAGACAACGCCGTCCAGGCATTGGAGGCGAGGAACACGCAGGTAGCTTCCTCAGAAGCAAACGTGCAGCGATTGGAGGAGCTCGTATCTTTCGAACGTATCGTGGCGCCCTTCGATGGTGTGATCACCGCTCGCAACATCGATACAGGGCAGCTCATCTCAGCTACCGGCAGCACCACGACGGCGGGAGCTGGGACAGTTTCGGGAAATAAAGAGATCTTCGACATATCCGCCGTCCGCACCCTCCGTGTGTTTATCAATGTCCCGCAGATTTATTCGCCTGACGCAAAGAATGGAACGATCGCGAAGTTGACTCTCCCGCAATACCCTGGTCGCACCTTTCAAGGCAAGCTGGTGCGTTCGTCCGACGCCGTTGATCCTGCAACGCGAACCCTTTTGGCTGAGGTGGATGTGGACAATCGCTCGGGTGAGCTCCTTCCGGGCAGCTACACAGAGGTGCATCTAAGTGTGTCGAGCGACGCACCCGCTCTTATAGTCCCGGTAAGTGCGATGATTCTGGAACCGGACGGATTGCGTGTTGCGACCGTGGATGCAAATCATCACGTTCACATGGCGCGCGTAACGCCAGGTCGTGACTACGGAACGACTGTCGAAATTTTAGCTGGCCTCAAGCCCGGCGAATCCATCATCGGCAACCCGCCCGATTCGCTCATCGACGGAGAAGAAGTTCGAGTCGTCAATAACAGCAACAATCAGAGTCAGGCGGCGGAGGGGAAGCGATGAAAGTCCGCAGCTTATCGCTTGCAGGAGCGCTGCTTGGCGCCTTGGCGCTGGGCGGATGCAAAGTTGGACCGAACTACAAGGTTCCATCCATGCCGGCTCCCCCCGCGTACACCGACGACGGCCACAACGGCGACTGGTCCTCGGCCAAGCCAGCCGATGGCACAGATCGAGGAATGTGGTGGGCCGTCTATCAGGACAATGAGCTAAACAGTCTGGAGCAGCGTTGTGCGACCGCTAACCAGAACATTGCCGCCGCTCTCCAGGCCTACGATCAGGCCCATGATCTTGTTCGCGAAAATCGTTCCTCGCTCTACCCCACCGTATCGGTAGGCGCCGGCGCATCCCGCAATCGCATCTCAAACAACGCTCCTTTGAGACCGGTGAACACGGCCGCAACCTACTGGGACTTTCTCATTCCGCTGAGCATCTCGTGGGAGCCGGATCTATGGGGCGGTATTCGCAGACAGATTGAGTCGAGCGCAGCCAATGCACAGGCCACATCTGCGGATCTCGCCAACACTCAGCTCAGCCTCCAGGGACTACTCGCTGTCACTTTCTTTCAGATCCGAGGACTTGACCTTCAGCTACAACTTCTGCGATCGACGATCGATGCCTATACCGAGGCACTTCAGCTTACGGAAGACCGCCTGAAGGGTGGACTAAGTTCGGATAGTGATGTCCAGCAGGCGAAGGCGCAGTTGGAAGAGACTCGGGCTCAGCTCATCGATATTGGAGTGCAGCGCGAACAGTTCGAACACGCAATCGCTGTTCTGATAGGGGAACCCGCAACAGGTTTTCACATCGCCGAGCGTCCGATCATTGGAGATCCGCCCGCTATCCCCACCGGCGTTCCATCGGAGCTGCTGCAGCGGCGCCCGGACATTGCAGCCGCAGAACGTCGGGTCGCCTCGGCGAATGCTCTGATCGGCGTTGCGAAGTCCGCTTATTATCCCACCATCTTTCTTGGTGCAGGCGGCGGCGTGCAGAGCTCCACAATCAGCAAGCTCTTTAACTCAGACAGCACGCAATGGAACGCTGGCCCCTCCGCCAACGAGATTCTATTCGATGCTGGTCGCAGAAGAGCTCAAATGGACCTTGCAATTGCGCAACGCGAGCAGGCCACCGCTCTCTATCGCGAGCAGGTGCTATCTGCCTTTCGCGATGTAGAAGACCAGCTCTCCGCGCTACGAGTGTTGGAACAAGAGGCATCGGTCCAGGCCAGAGCCGTAGACGCAGCAAAAAAGAGCACGGAACTCTCCACGCTTCGCTACAAGCGTGGTCTCGCTCCCTACCTGGAAGTGCTGACGAATCAGACGATCGAATTGACAGATGAAAGAGCTGCTGCCTCTCTAGTCTCCCGGAGAATTGTCGCAAGCACTCAGTTGCAGATGGCGCTTGGAGGCGGTTGGAACTCCGCTCAGCTTCCCGTTAACTAGAACAGGAGCTGAGAAGCAAATTAAAGCCCTCGATCTTCTTCCGGCGCATAGAGCCCTCTGCGCCCGAAAAGCCGAGAGTATTGCTGGCGTGCTATAGCGCTGTCGAAACACTTACAGCAACCGAACCCTAAGTTCAACTATTGCCGCTCCGGCAGAACGCTCCAAATAGCGTTGTCTTCCTGACCGAGAACCCAGGCACAAATTCCCTGCAGATGTCGTTCCTTGGCTAGGTTGTAGCGGTCAGCAAATCCACGTTTCTCGGTGTAGAAGATCCACTCCCGCATCTGATCGCGATAAAAGAAAAAATAAGCACTATGGTCCTGTGGGTCCCACTCCTCGTGACCGTCGTAAGTATCACGAAGGGTCTGGGAATCAATAGCGCTGATGTAATCCGCCGTGATGTTTGGCTTCTGTTCTTTTTCGTTCAGGCCTGGATCGCCGGCGTACCAGTGATATCCGTAGAGCGCAATACCGAGCGATAGCTTCTCCCTGGGCACGACCTTCAGTGCATAATCCAGATTCTCATTCATCCACACCCATCCCCCGACCGGCCCAGGCGTAGTCCATCGCGTGTGCTGGTCGTAGGTCATCAGGCAGATCAGATCCACCGACTCACTAAGCGCCTTCAGATCGAAGACACCACGCCAGTCCGCGAAGATCCACTTGCTGAAGGCGCTGTGGCCCGGGTGTCCCGGCGCATTAGGAACAACCGCGATCTGCAACTGTAGATGTTCTCGGTGCATGGCATCGGCGATGCGCTTCACCGTAGTCGAGAGAGCATCTCGATCGGTCCACGAGATATTCTCGAAGTCGAGCTGAAAGCCATCGTATCCATTCTGCTTGCACTCAGAGATCAGCGAAGCAATCAACGCCGTCTGCGCCTGATCGCTGGTAAGCAATGAATGAACGCCGGCCTTATCAAAGATAGCGATGATAGGAAACAGTGAGATGTGCCGCTGCTTTACGACGCGCATCACGCTCGGATCCGGCTCACCGTACACCATTCCGTTCGAATCCACACCATACCAGGTTGGAACGATGATATCGATCTTGGTCTGGTGCTCCATAAAGTCGCGAACCGAATCCGGATGATCGGTCATATAGAACAGTGTCTTCGTCTGCGCGAAGACCGTTGGCACAACTAATAGAAGGCAGAGCAGAAGCTTCGTCATGAAGACCTTTCACATGAGCTGGAACAAGATCATAAGTTTGGGCGTTTAGGCGCTCTCAAGAGTCAACGAAGGCGGCACATCCGCGGGTTGAGACCCAAACTCAAAGTTCGGTTTGTCCCCCATCTCGAAGACGATGCGGGCACCATTCACAATATCCCGATGATTGAACCAGGACTTCGTGTACGGCTTTCCATTGAAGCTGATCGACTGAATATACTGATCGCCCGCCGAGTGACGGTGCGCAATAATCTCAAGCTGCTTGCCGTTGCCGAGTTGCACGCTGACCTGATCGAACAGGGGTGTGCCAAAGATGTAGTTGCCGCTGACCGGATCAACAGAATAAAAACCCAACGAACTCAGGATGTACCACGACGACATCTGGCCCACGTCTTCGTTACCCTGCAAGCCATCCGGAAGCGCGGCATACATTTTCTCCATCAGCATGCGCACGCGCGCTTGTGTCTTGTGCGGTTGGCCGGCGTAGGCATAAAGATAGGCGATGTGATGCGACGGTTCGTTGCCATGCGCGTATTGACCCACCAGCCCGGCGATATCTGGCGGAGCGTCGGCAGGCAGAGTCGAAGGTTGATCGAACAACTCATCGAGCTTTTCGAGAAACTGCTTCTGTCCGCCAAGAATCTCAATCAATCCCGCGGCATCGTGCTGAATCCCAAACGTAGTCTGCCAGGAGTTCGACTCGGTAAAGTCGCGCCACTTTTTGGAGGTGCCCATCTCAATTGGATCAAACGGCGCAGCCCACTCACCGTTGGCCAGCTTGGGCCGCGCGAAGTTCATCGAGCGGTCGTAGTAGTTGCGATAGTTGCGCGAACGCTCAACCAGCATCGTTGCATCGTCCGAGTGACCAAGCTTCTTCGCGACGTGTGCAATCGACCAGTCGTCATAGCAATATTCGAAGGTCTTGCTGACAGATTCTTCCTCGAGGTCGCAAGGGATATAACCCTTTGATCGGTAATACCCAAGTCCGCGATAATCATCCACCATCGCGCGTTTCATCATCACTTTGTAGGCGCGTTCGTAGTCCACACCCGCAATGCCCTTGTTGCATGCCTCCGCGATCACAGCAGCAGAGTGATAGCCGGTCATCGTCCCGGTCTCGCAGCCCTGCAGCGGCCACACCGGCATTCCCGCAGGACTCTCCTCGGCCATTCGGATCAGCGCATTCGCAAAGTCAGGCACGCGATCCGCCGACATCAGCGTGTAAAGAGGATGAGCCGCGCGATAGGTATCCCACAATGAAAATGCAGTATAGTTTCGCTGCCCATCACGAAGCTGGTGAATCTGCTTATCCATCCCGCGGTAGCGGCCATCGACATCGTCGAAGAGCGAAGGTCCAACGCAGGCGTGGTACAGCGCAGCATAAAAAATCCGCCGATGGGTCTCATTCTCAGTCTTGATCTTGATCCGCGAGAGCTGCTGATTCCACCTCTCCCGCGCGCTGCGACGGACCTTTTCAAAGTCCCATCCCGGAAGCTCAACCTTCAGGTTGTTCGCCGCAGACTCCGCACTGACGCCCGATATCCCGGTCTTCACCAAAATCACCGGATCCTTCGCCGTGTCAAAGAACAGAACGCACTTCAAGGACTTGCCTGTCAGCGGCTGCGTCCCGGCCGGAACCTCAGCTCCCTCTTGATAGAAGACAACCCGAGTCGGCTGCTGAGAGAACTTCATCGTGAAGTAGATCTGCCGTCCGTCGCCCCAAGCCTTGGTGGTGCGCCCACCCGCCAGCGTGTCAGGCGCGGTACGTTGGAGCGAAGCCGTGACCACGGCCGACTGCCCGTTGTATGCGTAGCTATGCTCAAGATCGACGATGATATGGCCCGACTTCGGAGCACCCTCGCCAGTAGGGAAGGTGTATCGATGCAGTCCGGTACGCTCTGTGGCCGTCAGTTCGGCGCGAACTCCATAGTCCTTCAGAAGAACAGAGTAGTAACCCGGTTCGGCATGTTCGTCCGCGTGGTCAAATCGCGAGCGATAGCCTGCATCTGGATTACTGCGTGGACCGGGAACAATCTTCGACTCGCCGGTCCCGGGCATCACAAGAAAGTCGAGCAGATCGCCACAGCCCGTGCCGCTCAGGTGAGTATGGCTGAAGCCCATGATCGACGTGTCGGAGATGTGATAGCCCGAGCACCAGTCCCATTGATCATTGAAGGTATCGGGACTGAGTTGGACCGCACCGAAAGGCACCGTTGCTCCAGGGAACGTATGCCCGTGGCCGCCGGTTCCAATCCTGATATCAACCAGCGATGCCGCATCGAAGGTAGTATCAGTCTTCGAAGATCCGTGGATTACTTTGCCGAACGCGCTCGTCTTAGTCGCGCCCACCGCACAGACAGCCGAGACGCCGCCGAGGAATGTTCTTCTGGAAATCACTGATGCTCCCTAGATACTGAGTGTGAACACTGAATCTCAAAGAGGAAAGTCACTCAGACAGGTTTCCTGCCCTTCGTAACACTTACTCTATTGACGTAGACTAAACTGAACAGTGAGATAATTCGATCAAAATATTGACTAATCTTTGATCAAAAAGTCATTTCTGTGAAATATTCTCTATAAGGGCCGAGTTTTCGCCAGAACCAGAATAAGAGGTACGTTCAAAAACCTCACATCCGAAACCGTTTGATCACCAGATGACACAAGGCAGAATCAGCCGCCGAGAGGCGCTCCGAATGGTAGCAGGAACCGCAACAGCTGCCGTGCTGCAACCTTCGACCGTGTTCGCAGGCGCTATGCCTTCGTCATTTACCTCCAAACGCCCCGCGATCCAGGACAGGAAATTTCACAGCGCAGCCGTTGAGGCCTATCTTACGGACGTGAGCACCAGGATCGGTGATCCCGAACTGGCGTGGCTGTTTGAGAACTGTTATCCGAACACGCTCGACACGACCGTCGAGTTCGGTGCCTTCGAAGGCAAGCCGGATACGGCAGTCATCACAGGGGATATCCCAGCGATGTGGCTGCGCGACTCCTCAGCGCAGGTGTGGCCGTATCTCCCGCTCGCTGCCAAAGACATACAGCTGCGTCGAATGCTCGAAGGCATCATCCGCAGACAGGCCAGATGCATCCTCATCGACCCCTACGCGAATGCCTTCATGGCTAACCTCGACGCGCCTCCGCTCGAGTGGAGCAGAACCGATGCGACCGAGATGAAGCGCGGAGTCGGCGAGCGAAAGTGGGAGCTCGACTCCCTCTGTTATCCGATCCGTCTCTCCTACGGGTACTGGCGCGCGACCGGCGACACCTCTCCCTTCGACAAAACCTGGCACGCCGCGATGAAGCTGGTCGTCGAGACCATGCGCGTTCAGCAGCGCAGGCAAGGCCCCGGCCCCTATCACTTTCAACGCACCTCAAAGACCCCCACCGAAACCTTGCCCGGTGACGGATACGGTGCTCCGGTACTGCCCGTCGGCCTCATCGCATCCGGCTTTCGGCCATCGGATGACGCCTGCACCTTTCCGTTCCTCGTGCCCTCCAATCTCTTCGCCGTCACAGCGCTCGGTTATCTCGCGCAGATGGCCAACGAGATCCTGCACGACTCAACTCTCGCCAATCAGGCAGACTCACTGTCAGGCGAGGTAAAGAAAGCGCTCCAACAACATGCCGTGGCGCAGGCCGCAGAGGGCACCATCTGGGCCTACGAGGTAGACGGCTACGGCAGCCAACTGCTCATGGACGACGCCAACGTCCCGAGTCTGCTCTCGCTTCCGTACATCCACAGCTCACCCGACGCCGCCCTCTACGCCCGCACCCGCAGCTTCGTCTGGAGCGAACGCAATCCCTGGTTCTTCCAAGGCACTGCAGGCAAGGGAATCGGCGGACCCCACGAAGGTAAAGACATGATCTGGCCCATGGCCATCACCATCTACGCCCTCACAAGCCAATCAGAGAAAGAGATCGACCAGGCCCTCGCCATGCTGAAGCAAGCCAGTGCCGGATCAGGCTTCATGCATGAAAGCTTCAATCGCAACGACGCCACAAAGTTCACGAGAAGCTGGTTCGCATGGGCCAACTCGCTATTTGGCGAACTCGTCGCCAACATAGCCACGACCCATCCTGCGTTAGTCCAGACAGCCCACTAACTCGCCACGCGCCTGGCTCGGAAACATCCGACGAATCGATCAAAATAGAACGAATGCACCCCAATCGAATGCTAGCTGCAAAGCTCCTCAATGGCCCTGCGCAAAATTGCAACGCACTCATCGAGTTCCCCACTCGGCACACATTCGCGTGGACTATGCGCCGTCAGCATAGACCCTGGCCCAATCACCACCGCCTCAGCGCCCATTCGCGCGAGCCACGGCGCTTCCGTACCAAAAGAGATAGTCTGGATCTTCGAGTCTGTCTCTTTCAACACCGCCTGAATCACGGCGCTATCGATTCGAGTCTCAAAGCCGCCTTCCATCCTTAGAGCCTCAATCTGCACCTCGAAGCCTTCCCAGCTTTCCTCCGAACTGAGGCGACGAACGACCTCACGCAGCCGCTCAAGAACAACCTCCGGCCGCTGAGTAGAAATAGGTCTCCACTCCAGCAAAAAAGAGCACTCAGCCGGAACAACATTCTTGGCTGTCCCCCCGCGGATCTCCCCAACGTTCAACGTCGTCCACGGCGGAGAAAAAGCATCATTGCGCTCCACCATCAACTCCAGCGCCAGAGCCTCGATCTCTCGCAGCAACCGCGCCGCAGCAAAGATGGCCGACCGTCCAGCCTCAGGAAAAGCACTGTGTGCAGCTCGCCCGATTACCTTGATCGAAGCAAGACAGTAGCCCTTCCCGGCACGCGCAGGAGTAAGCGAAGTAGGTTCCCCAACGATTGCGTACCGTGCACGAATCGCATCAGCCTCGAGAAGAAAGCGAGCCCCCCGGCAACCAACCTCTTCGTCCGCCGTAAACACCAGACAAAACCGCTTGCTCATCTCGCGAGCACTCACCGATGAAGCTGCGGCGAGCATACAAGCAAGAAAGCCCTTCACATCGCACGCGCCGCAACCGTGAAGCATCCCATCCCGCTCACGCAGCTCCGTCGCCTCCCGCCACTCAGCACCAAAGGGAACTGTGTCGGTGTGACAGACGATAGCAAGTTCCGCCTCGATCCGCCCATCTCCCATAGGCTGTGGCGAGACAACAAGATTCACCTTCTCCACGCCCGCCGCATCGTCGTAGCAAAACAGCCGATGATGCCACCCAAGCGGTTCAATAAATCTCTGAATCCACTCCACCACCGGGCGATTGCTCATGCTGGACACACTCGGAATCGCCACCAACTCCTGCAGCAGCGTCTGCGGACGAGTCATAGCTCAGTCCCCAGCCGCGTCTGCACGCTGCGAAAGGCGTCCACGATCTCACCCTGCATCGCATGTTGCCCATCGTCGATGATGACCCGACCATCGACGACCACATCCCGGATCGCTCTCGGAGACATACTGAAGACAATATTCGTCAGCAATTCGTCCGGCAGGCTTCCCGCAATCGAAGCCTCGGAGAGATCTACCGTGAAGAAATCAGCAGCCTTTCCAACCTCCAGCGAGCCAGCCTCGACGTGCAGCGACCGCGCCCCAGCGCGCGTCGCGAAGTCGAACAGAAGAACCGGCAACGCCTCACCTTGTCTGCCGTCAAGGACTGCGCGCTGCAGATGTCGCAGACGCAAGTTCGATTCCAGTTCCCGCGCATTTTCAAGCGCATCTGTCTGAGTGTGGCTATCAGTTCCAAAGGCAATCGACACGCCCGCATCAATCAAAGCATCCGCATCAAGAATCCCGTCGCCGAGATTTCGCTCCGTCGTAGGACAAGCCCCCACCGTAATCTTCCCGCGTCCCATCCGCTCAATCTCGCCACTCTGCAGATGAATCGCATGAATAGCAGTAAAGTCATGCGTCATCAATCCGAGCCCATCCAGGAACTCAAAAGGAGTCGTTCCATACTCCGCGACACAAGCCCCAATCTCTGCAGGTTGTTCGGCAACATGCATGTGCAGCGGCATGGCATGCGTCTGCGCCCAGGCTGAAATATCTTCAAGATAATGACGTGGAACAGCTCGGACACTATGGGGCGCAAGGCCAAAACTCACGGTCGGACGCATCGCTGCAATCTCATTCCGCAACCTCTCCGAATCGTGCAGGAATCTCTCCACGTCAGGCTCGATAAAGCGGATCTGGCCAGAATCAGGGGGAAGCTCAAAACCCGCACGAACATAGGCACAGCGAAGCAACGCGATTCTTATGCCAACACTTTCTGCAGCGCGAATCACCTGCTTAGCCAAAAGGTTCGGATCAGCATAAGCCTCGCCCGCCGGCGTGCGGTGGAGATAGTGAAACTCCCCAACGGTAGTAATGCCCGCAAGTGTCATCTCAAGAAACGCCATGCGAGCGACGTCGTAGATCTCCTCCGGTGTCAGTGCAAGCGCACACCGATACATGATGTTCCGCCACGACCAGAAGTCAGGTCCACTCCTGCGCCTCGACTCCGCCTTGCCTCGGAGCGCACGTTGAAACGAGTGCGAATGAATATCAATCATTCCCGGCAACAGCGCACGACCCGGCAAGCGGCGTACGTCGGAGAGACTCGCGCCTCCACCATCTTTCTCCGCCTTCACCGGCCCAATGGAGAAGATCGTTCCGGCGTCGGTTACAACAACTTCATAACCACTGCGAAAGCGTCCATCAACATAAACGAGATCCGGCTGGTAAGACACGCTCATACAGCCTGCTTTCGTCCGGCGACCCAGACTTCACGCACCATATTTTGCCCAAGCGTATACGGCAGATCCCGCCAGTCTGAACTCTCAAGCACAAGAAAATCTGCGTGCATTCCAACCTCCAGCCGTCCAAGGTTCGACAGGCCAAGCGCCGCCGCAGCATTCGCAGTGGACGCGGTCAAAGCCTCGGGCGCGGTCAGTCCATTCAACCGCACCGCCAGAGCCATCGCCGCTGCCGTGGAGAACAGCGGACTGGACCCTGGATTCAGGTCGGTCCCGATAGCCACCGCAGCTCCGGCATCGATCAGCGCACGACCCGGCGCAGCGGGAAGGCCCAAGTGTAGGCTCACCCCCGGCAGGAGCGTTGCGATCGTCTTCGACCTCGCAACCAACTCACACTGTGCCAGCGAACAGACCTCAAGATGATCGACACTCAGGGCTTCCATCTCTACTCCCAACTCTAGGCCACCGACCTGCTGAAACTGTTCCGTATGCAGCTTGATGCTCAAACCAGCTGCCTGTGCGCAAGCGAGCACAATCCTCGCATCCACCGCGCTCCAGGCATGACGTTCAACAAAGATGTCCACTGCGGAAGCAAGACCACGTCCTGCAACCTCCGGTATCAGCTCGCTGCAAACCATCTCGCGATAAGCTTGTCGTTCAGTAAACCCTTCCGGGCAAATGTGTATCAGCAACGTAGGTACCAGGCGACTCAGCGTCCGCTTCTGTAGTAAGCGGATAGCCTCAAGCATTCGCAACTCCGCTTCGAGCGTGTACCCATAACCAGATTTCACCTCGATAGTCGTAGCGCCAGAACGTTGGAGAGCTTGAATGCGAGGCAACGCAAGCTCGGCCATCTCCTCGCTGCTTTTCTCAGCAGTCTCACGAATCGTATGCCAGATCCCGCCGCCAGCCGCGAGAATCTCTTCGTAGGTCGCACCGGCACTTCGCGCCTCAAAGTCGATGAGACGATCACCTCCCCACACCGCATGGGTATGAGGATCGATAAGTCCAGGAACGACTGCGCGACCACCCAGATCAACTACCGACTCGGCATTTCCGCTCCACTCATACTCAGGTCCAATCCAGGAAATTACACCCGCATCGATAACAACTCGCGCCCGTTCAATAATCTGTAGTTGCCCCATCGCCGCCCCACGCCTCGATCCTTGCCCAAGCGGAGTAGCCAACTGGGAGATCCCCGTCAAAAGCAACTCGCTCATTTCGCTCCGGCAGAATCTGTTGTTGGAGCACTCGGCATATCGAGACCACGCTCAGCCGCGACCCTGTGAGCCTTCTTATACCCCGCATCGGCATGACGAACCACGCCCATCGCTGGATCGTTGGTGAGACAGAGTCGCAGTCGCCGATCGGCCTCCTCGCTGCCGTCTGCCACAGCGACCAACCCGGCATGCTGACTGTATCCCATGCCGACTCCCCCACCATGATGAAAGCTCATCCACCCCGCTCCGCTTGCGATCCCCGTAGCAAAGTTTAGCAACGCCCAATCCGAAACCGCATCCGAACCATCGAGCATAGCCTCGGTCTCACGGTACGGACTTGCAACCGAGCCCGCATCCAGATGATCGCGACCAATCACAATCGGCGCCTTCAGCCTGCCATCTCGCACCATCTGGTTGAACAGCAGACCCGCCTTATCGCGTTCCCGATAACCTAACCAGCAAATGCGCGCAGGCAATCCCTGGTACGCGACATGCTCTCCCGCCCAGGGGAGCCATTGATTCAACCGCGCATCATCAGGAAAAAGTTTGAGCAACGCCGAGTCAGTAGCCGCAATATCAGCCGGATCGCCCGAGAGAGCAACCCACCGGAACGGTCCCCGGCCTTCGCAAAAAGAATCACGAATAAACGCAGGAACGAATCCCGGATAGTCGAATGCATCGCTAACGCCGCCGATCTTTGCCTGCGCCCGCAGATTATTCCCGTAGTCAAAACAGATCGCACCCCGGCGCTGAAGCTCCAGAATCGCCTGAACATGCTGAGCGATATCGGCGCGCACACGCTCGAGATAGCGCTCCGGCTCCCGGCTGCGCTCTGCCGTCAGGTCTTCATCTTCTTTGGCAATCGGCCAGTAGCCGTAGAGCGGATCATGGGCGCTCGTCTGATCTGTAACAATGTCAGGCACAAAACCGGATCGCACAATCTGCGGCAAGATAGCAGCTGCATTCCCAAGCAAACCAATCGAAACCGCACGCCCCTCCTTGCGCGCCACCGTTGCCCGCGCAATCGCATCTTCCAGCGACGTCGCCACCTCATCAAGGTATCGGGTTGCAATACGACGCTGAATCCGGCTCTTGTCTATCTCAACACAAATACTCACGCCTCCCGCCAGCTTCACCGCGAGCGGTTGCGCTCCCCCCATGCCCCCCAGTCCGGCAGTCAGCGTGATTGTCCCCTTCAGCGAACCGTTGAAGTACTTCTGCGCCGCCCCCAGAAAGGTCTCGTAGGTCCCTTGCAGGATCCCCTGCGTCCCGATATAGATCCACGACCCAGCCGTCATCTGCCCATACATCATCAAGCCCGCGCGATCCAGTTTGTCGAATTCGTTCCAGTTAGCCCAATGCGGCACCAGGTTCGAATTCGCAATCAGCACGCGCGGAGCCATCGGGTGCGTCTCCAGCACCGCGACAGCCTTCCCCGACTGCACCAGCATCGTCTCATGGTTTTTCAGACGATCGAGCGTGTGAACCAGCGTATGGTAGGCCTCCCAGTTGCGCGCCGCCTTCCCACGTCCACCATAGACAATCAACTCCTCCGGCTTCTCAGCCACCTCCGGATCGAGATTGTTCATCAGCATGCGTTTGGCTGCTTCCTGGATCCAGCCCTGCGCAGTGCGTGTGTTTCCGCGCGGTGCACGAATGGGGGTGTAAGCGCTCATGCGTGAACGACCTCTCGCGTGTTCAATGTTGACGCCCAGTTGGCCCTCGCGAGAAATCCATCCGCCGCAGCCATGATTCCCGACAAAACCAGATCTCCCTCCCACCCGGGACACTCGAGCCGAAATGCCCCGCGAGCTGCGTCCAGCATCGGAGACACGGATCGATCGCCGCGGAGGTCGAGCGCCCGCGTCGCCGTGAGCCATTCGATCGCCAGCACCACCCGGCAATGCGTTACAGACTGTATCAGCTTCAGCGCAGCGGTCATTCCCATGCTCACAAAGTCTTCCTGGTTACCGCTGGTCGGGATAGAGCAAGCAGAGGCCGGCGTAGCCAGAACCCGCATCTCCGCGACCAGTGCCGCAGAGGTCACCTGCGCCATCATCAGTCCCGACTCGATTCCTGGCTTCGTAGCCAGAAACGCAGGAAGCCCCTCGTTCAGACTAGGGTTCATCAGCCGCTCCGTTCGGCGCTCAGAGATGCCCGCCAACTGGCAGAGAGCAATCGCAAGCTGATCCAGTACCAGCGCCAGTGGCGCTCCATGAAAATTTCCGCCCGAGATAAAGTCATCCTCAAAGAGCAGAGGATTATCCGTCGCGCTGTTCAATTCGATCGCGAAGACCCGCTCCGCCTGACGTAGCGAGTCCCACACCGCCCCGTGAACCTGCGGAACGCATCGCAGACAATAAGCATCCTGAACGCTCGTGCTCGAGCGGTGCCGCGTTGATCCCTCAAGCAGGTCGCGAAGCGAAGCCGCGCTATGAACCTGCCCCGGATGAGGACGCGCCGCATGAAGCCGCTCATCATATGCCGCGGCCGTGCCTCGCAGAGCCTGCAGCGTCAGCGCCGCCGCAATCTGTGCCGACTGAAACAATTCGTCGAGGTCATGCAGCTGCAGACATCCGATCGCCAGCATCGCCTGCGTTCCATTCAGCAGCGAGATCCCCTCCTTCGCCTGAAGCTTCAACGGCTCCAGTCCCACTCGTTGCAGGCACTCCGCCGCCGGTCGCCGCTCCCCGGCAAAAAATGCCTCGCCCTCACCAATCAGCACCAGCGCCATATGCGCAAGAGGAGCCAGGTCTCCGCTCGCGCCAACGCTTCCACGCATCGGCACAACCGGAGTGATGCCATAGTTCAGCAGGTCGCACAAACGCTCCGCAACCACCGGCCGAATCCCGGACAGACCCATCGCAAGAATATTTGCCCTGATCAGCATCATCGCCCGAACAACATCCTCCGGCAGCGGCTCTCCCACTCCGCAACAATGCGAGCGCACCAGGTTCAACTGCATCTGCTCAATCCCATCGGCTTCAAGCCGAACATTCGCCAGCAGTCCCACGCCCGTGTTCAACGCATAGACCGCAGTTTGGCTCAGAAGCGCTTCCTCCACCTTGCCGCGTGAAATCTTCATGCCATCCAGCGCCGTGCCCGCGATCAAAGCGGATTCCCGGACCCGCGCAACTCGAACAACCTCATCAACTGTCAACGATCTTCCAGTAAGTTCAACCATACCAAGCAGCATAGAGGAGCGAGGTTGGCTAAGCCATGCAAAGTCACCGGAAAACTGCCCGATAATCAGAGTAAACATTGGTAGAAGCGATCCGGAAAAGTCGAATCAATCGAACACGGCATGATCAGCGCACGATACACTCGTAACAAGTCTTTAGACAAACTGCAAATTCTGGCTCTGAATTTCGAAAACGGAGAGGCGATATCCATGGCTCATGATCTCGATCCCATCGACCACAACATCGTCCGTATGCTTGCCGAAGACGCCCGAACTTCTTACGCAGAGCTTGGCCGCAAGGTAGGTCTCTCGCCCTCCGCCGTAGCCGAACGAATCCATCAGCTCGAGAGCGCGAAGGTCATCCTCGGATACCGTGCTCTGCTCGACGAAAAAGCCTTCGGCTACTCCGTCATGGCCTTCATCCGCCTCACCTGCGACAACACCCACTACCGTCCCTTCCTCAAGTTCCTCCCCACCATCGACGCCGTTCAGGAGTGCCATCACATCACCGGCGGAGAAGCCTTTCTCATCAAAGTTCGGCTCTCCTCCATCGATCAGCTGGAGCCCCTCATCGAACGTCTGCTCCCCTACGGAATGCCCACAACCAGCATGGTCCTATCGACTCCCGTCTATCGCCAACAGGAGGCGTGGCTCCTCAGGCACGCCGGCTTCCCCTCGCGCACCAGAAAGAAATAAAGAAAGCCTCTCAAAAGAAGAACTCGTTCCCACCAGCCTATTGCGAGGTGAGCGCCTTCAGGAACAGATACTCAAACTCAACTCCGTTATAAAAATCGACGGAACGAATCCGTTCATCGCGGCCATGAGCACGGTCATCATCCCGATCCACGCCCATGCCCGAAAACCCATAACTCGGAATCCCCGCATCCATCGTATAAATACTGTCCGACGCTCCGGTCTCCATCTCGGCGATCACCGGTATCCCCGGCCACATCAACTTCACGGTCGCCTCAAGCGGCTTGAACACCACCGGCTCCAGCGGCGGCGGAGCCATCGACTTACGATCCGACCCCTTCTCCAGCACCTCGCCAGCGTTGGTGACATACTGCACCTTCAGCGTCGGATCGGCAAAGATGCGAATCAGTTCCTGGCGAATCTCCTCCTGCGAATGTCCCGGAAAGATGCGGCAGTTGACGTTCGCGACCGCACTCCCCGGCAGCGCATTCGGCGCATGACCGGCAGACATCATCGTCGCAACGCAGGTCGTATGCAGTAGCGAGTTGTAGATCATATCCTTCGACAATCGCTGCGCAGCCGCCGCATCCGGCACAGGCCCAGACACAGCGGTAAGATCCTCCGCCAGCTGTCCCTTTTCCGTCTTCGCACTGCTGGCAAAATAGACGCGCGTCACTTCATTCGTCTCCAAGGGAAACGTCGTCTTCTCCAATCGCCCCAACGCATCGGCAACATGGTAGATCGCGTTGTCAGGCCGGGGCAGGGAACTGTGTCCTCCCGGATTCGTCGCGGTCACGCGGTAGTCGGCATAGAGCTTCTCCGTCGCCTCCACTCCCATGCTCACAGCTCTGCCTTTCTCCAACTCAGGTCCGCCCGAATCCGGATTCAGCGCAAACGCGCTATCGATCAGATCGCGATGATTCTTCAACAGCCAATCCACACCGTTCGACTTTCCACCCTCTTCGTCCGCAGTCAGCGCAAGAATAATGTCGCGGTTCGGAACAAATCCCTCACGGTGCATTCGGATAAAGCTCTCGACCACCGCAGCGTCGCTGTCCTTCATATCCTGCGTTCCGCGGCCGTAAAAGTAGCCATCCTTCTCGACAAATTGAAACGGATCAGTCGTCCAATCCGAGCGTTTCGCCTCGACGACATCAATATGAGCGATGATCAGAACCGGCTTCAGCGTCGAGCCAGGTCGTCCGCGATATCGCGCCACCATGTTGCCCTTCCTATCATTCGGTCCCAGTACCACCACGTCCGCCTCCGCAAACCCGGCATCGAGCAGCCGTTTCCGCATCGCATCGGCCGCTAAGGTCGTGCTACCAATTGAGTCGGTCGTATTCGTCTCGATCAACTGTTGAAAGATGTCCCGGGCAAGCGTCTTATCGACATTCGGCAACTGGTTCGATTGAGCATAAAGCACAGGCGTCAAAACAACGGAAATCAGACAAGCAGCAATTGATCTCAAGCGGCTATCCTTGTGCGTCAAAGTGGGAGATATGGTCTTATATTCGCACACCAGCGATTCCCTCTGGAGAAATAAGAAACTGTCCAAAGGACTCCAGAGATACTAGAGACAAAAGATGCGTCATCGCGACCGGAGCCGTGCGGTCTCATCGCACGGCGGAGTGGAGACCGCGCATTGCGCCTTTGCTGGTGCTTCTTTTGCAGTACGTACAAGAGTTTTCCAAACACGTTCTAAGAGCTTCGGAACCGACGCAGAAGCACTCCCGCCGCAGCCAGACTGGACAACTCCAACCCAGACGCATATTACTCTAAGACGTCCTTGGAATAAGATCTCGAGCACGAAACGAGTCTTGATGAACCGGAGAAGTTTCTTAGCCGCAACAGGAGCAACGCTGGCACATGCTGCGGGGCCACGGATCACCTGGGGACTGGCAGCATCGGAACACTCGCCCGATTTGCGTCTGCGAATCGAGCCTTGCACTCTGGACATCGGCCACGGCGTTCAGATCAACACCGTCGCGTACAACAGTCAGATCCCGGGTCCCTTGCTCCGTTTAAAAAAGGGGAAGCCAGTGACGATCGATGTCACCAACGCTTCCAAAAATTCAGACCTCGTCCATTGGCACGGGCTCACCACTGATCCCTTGAATGACGGTGCGGTAGAAGAAGGTTCTCCGTTGATCGCACCCGGGGCGACCTTACGATATCAACTGACACCCAACCCCTCCGGCACCCGCTGGTATCACACCCATGCCATGGCCATGGGCGATCTCTCCCTCGCCGCCTACACCGGCCAGTTCGGTTTTCTTCTCGTCGACGGCGCACCTGACCCAGGCCGTCACGACAAGGAAGTCAACCTCGCAATCCGCCATTGGGGTCCTCACTTCGTCCCGATGGTCGAAACCATGCGCGCCGAATCGCAGAACATGCCACAGACCACCGGCTCCGACGTGGGCTACGATCACGCCACCATCAATGCGCACATGCTCGGCGCAGGTGAACCCATTCGCGTCAAACAAGGAGAGCGCGTTCTCTTCCGCCTTTTGAACGCAAGCGCGACAGAAAATGTGCTTCTCGCTCTCCCCGGCCATACCTTCAAGGTCATCGCCATGGACGGCAACCCTGTCCCCAATCCATACTCCGTCGAAGTGCTCTCCCTCGCGGTCGCAGAACGCGTCGATGCCATCGTCGAGATGAACTCTCCAGGCGTCTGGATTCTCGGTTCGACCCTGAAGGAGAGCCGCGACATAGGCCTGGGAGTCGTCGTCGAGTACGCCGGCAAATCCGGCGAACCCATCTGGCGCGATCCCGCTCCCGCCGAATGGGACTACACCCGCTTCGCCGCCAAAGATCCAGTCCCAGAGCCGGAGGAGACCTTCACCCTGACCTTCCGCGATGCCGGTGCGCTCAACAACTCGAAGTTCGATACCTGGACCATCAACGGCGATGCATGGCCCAACGTCAAACCACTCAAGGTCAAGCATGGCAAACGCTATCGCATGCTCTTCCGTAACGCGAGCGGCGACCAGCACCCGATCCACCTGCACCGGCACAGCTTTGAAGTCACCAGAGTCGAAGATCAGCACCTCAGCGGACTCATCAAGGACACCGTCAACGTCATGCCGCTTCAAACCGTTGCCGTAGACTTCGTCGCAGACAATCCAGGCGACTCGCTCCTGCACTGCCATCAGCAACTCCACATGGACTACGGCTTCATGCAAATCATCAAGTACACGGACTAGCCCATGGGCCCAGTGAAAAACGTGAAGATGCAAATACAAAGGTCCGTCACTGGCAATCTGGCCCCCGCTCTACTTGCGGGCGGCTTAGCATTCAGCCTTGGAAACAACGGACACCTTCTCACCGTAGCCGACGCACAGGCAAAGCACACCCCACCTCGCACGGACTGGCCAGTCTACGGCGGTCAAAGCGCAGACGATCACTACTCCGCCCTCCATCAGATCGACCGCACCAACGTCCACAAACTCAAAGTCGCATGGAGCTTCGACACCAAGGAGCCCGGCGGCCTCCAGACCAATCCGCTGATCGTCGGCCGCGTTCTCTTCGGCTTCACCCCAACGCAAAAAGTCATCGCGCTCGACGCAGCCACCGGAAAAAATCTCTGGACCTTCAGCACCGGAACCCCCGGCCTGCAACCCACACGTGGTCTCAGCTACTGGACCGACGGAACCCAAAGCATTCTCTTCGCCGGTCTTCTGAGCAACCTCTACGCGATCGATCCCGCAACCGGCAAACTCATCTCCTCCTTCGGTGACGGCGGCAAGATCGACCTCCGCAAAGATCTCAACGAAAAAGACGTCACTCAATCCTTCGCCGCCCTCACCACCCCCGGCCTCGTCTATAAAGACATGATCATCGTCGGCTTCCGCGCGCCCGAGACCGAACCTGCCCTGCACGGCGACATCCGCGCCTACGACGTCCACACCGGCAAGCTCCGCTGGATCTTCCACACCATCCCCCTTCCCGGCGAACCCGGCTACGAGACCTGGCCCAAAGACGCCTGGAAGGTCACCGGCTCCGCCAACAACTGGGCCGGCATGGCCCTCGACGAAAAGCGCGGCATCGTCTACGTCCCCACCGGCTCCGCCGTCAACGACTTCTACGGCTTCGACCGCCTCGGCGACGACCTCTACGCCAACACCCTCCTCGCTCTCGACGCCAACACCGGCCAACGCCTCTGGCACTTCCAGGGCGTTCATCACGACATATGGGACCGCGACTTCCCCTCACCGCCGTCCTTGGTCACCGTCCATTCCCACGGCAAACAGGTCGACGCCGTAGCCCAGACCACCAAGCAGGGCTACCTCTTCCTCTTCGACCGCACCAACGGCAACCCGCTCTTCCCCATCGCAGAGCACGCCTTCCCCGCCTCCACCGCCCCCGGCGAAAAAGCCTCCCTCACCCAGCCGGTCCCATCCATCCCCGCGCCCTACGCCCGCCAGTTCCTCACCGCCGACATGCTCACCACCCGCACCCCCGAAGCTCACGCCTGGGCAGCCGAACAGTTCAAATCCTTCATCAGCAACGGCATCTTTGTCCCCTTCACCGTCGACAAACAAACCGTCGTCTTCCCCGGCTTTGACGGCGGCGCCGAGTGGGGCGGCTCCGCGGTCGACATCAAAACCGGCGTCATCTACATCAACGCCAACGACATCGTCTGGACCGGCGGCCTCACCGAAAACAAACAAGGCGGCAGCCTCGGCGCCAACGTCTATCAAAGCCAATGCTCCATCTGCCACGGAGGCGACCGCAAAGGCAATCCTCCCGCCTTCCCCTCGCTCATCGACGAACAGAAACGCCTCTCCGACGCCCAGGTCACCGAGATCATCCACAACGGCAAGGGCCGCATGCCCTCCTTCCCCAACGTCGAAGCCGCTCGCCTCACCGCTGTCCTCGAATACCTGAAAACCGGCGACACCGGCGG
This sequence comes from Tunturiibacter gelidiferens, assembly GCF_013410115.1. GTDB lineage: Bacteria > Acidobacteriota > Terriglobia > Terriglobales > Acidobacteriaceae > Edaphobacter > Edaphobacter gelidiferens. The sequence goes on along the minus strand of NZ_JACCCV010000002.1, from coordinate 1,492,071 downwards.
CAGCGCCACATCCTTCACACCCAAATCCGCCAACCGCTCTGAAATAGCCGGCGCCAAGATCTACGACAAAAACTGCGCCATCTGTCACGGCGACGATCTCCTAGGCGCCCCCTCCAACTACCCCGGCCTCCTTGGCGTCCGCCTCCGTCTCACCGACCAGCAGATCCTCCAGAACATCCACACCGGAAAAGGCCGCATGCCCGCCTTCCACAAGCTCTCCGACGCCGACACCGCGGCCCTCCTCCGCTTCCTCGGCGACAGCGCCTCCCCCATGGTCGAAGCCGCCCTTACCTCCAACAACTCCTCCAAGAAGGAAGTCGAATCCGCCCTGGCCCCACCCGGCGGACTCGCCAAATATCGCTTCACCGGCTACCGCAAGTTCCTCGACCCCGACGGCTACCCCGCAGTCCAGCCGCCCTGGGGCACCCTCAACGCCATCGACCTCAACACCGGCCGCTACCTCTGGAAGATCCCCCTCGGCAACTATCCCGAACTTGCCGCCAAAGGCCTCAAAGACACCGGCAGCGAAAACTACGGCGGCCCCATCGTCACCGCCCGCGGCATCGTCTTCATCGCCGCCACCAACTTCGACCACACCATCCGCGCCTTCGACAGCCGCACCGGCGCCCTCCTCTGGCAAGGCGACCTACCCTACGCCGGCAACGCCACCCCCGCCACCTACATGGTCGACGGTCGCCAGTACGTCGTCATCGCCACCAGCAATGCACGCAACCCCAAAGGCCCTCAAGGCGCAGCCTACGTAGCCTTCGCGTTACCCTAATCCAAGTAGCGGAACAAGCAGCGGAACAAGCAAACAAGCAGCGGAACAAGCAGCGAAACAAGAAGGGAACACCCCACCGTGAACATGCAGATCCGTCTACGACTCGGCGCAATGATGTTCCTCGAGTACTTCATCTGGGGAGCGTGGTACGTCACCGTCGGCACCTGGCTCGCCTCGTCCCTCCACTTCACCGGCCAGCAAATCGGCCTCGCCGCCGGCACCACCGCCGTCGGAGCCATGATCGCCCCCTTCTTCGTCGGCCTCATCGCCGACAAGCTCTTTGCCACCCAGCGCGTCCTCGCCGGCCTCCACCTCCTTGGCGGCATCCTCCTCTTCCTCGCCTCGCAACAAATCGTCTTCAGCGCCATCTACCCGCTGCTCCTCCTCTACTGCCTCTGCTTCATGCCCACTCTCGCCCTCACCAACTCTCTCGCCTTCCGCCAGATGACCGACCCCAAGCTTGAGTTCGGACCCATCCGCGTCCTCGGCACCGCCGGTTGGATCACAGCCGGTCTTCTCGTAGGCACCCTCCGCCTCGAAGCTACCTCCCGCCCCCTGCAACTAGCCGCCGCCCTCTCCATCCTGATGGCCCTCTACTGCCTCACCCTCCCCGACACCCCACCCCTCGCCCGCGAAGGCCGCTTCTCTCTCTCCAGCATCTTCCCCCGCGAAGCCATCGCTCTCCTCCGCGAGCGCTCCATGGCCGTCTTCGCCATCGCATCCTTCCTCATCTGCATCCCGCTGCAGTTCTACTACGCCTTTACCAACCTCTTCCTCAACGAGTCAGGCGTGCACAACGCCGCAGGCAAGATGACCGGCGGCCAGATGTCCGAGCTCTTCTGCATGCTTCTCATCCCGTGGTTCTTCCGTCGCCTCGGCGTCAAATACATGCTCGTCGCCGGCATGTCCGCGTGGGTCCTCCGCTATCTTCTCTTCGCCTACGGCAACGCCGACAGCAAGGTCTGGATGTTCTGGCTCGGCATCCTTCTCCACGGAATCTGCTACGACTTCTTCTTCGTTACCGGCCAGATCTACATCGATCGCAAGGCGTCCCACGCGCTACGAGCCGCAGCCCAGGGCCTCATCACCTTCATCACTTACGGCGCAGGCATGTTCGTAGGTTCGTGGCTCTCCGGAGCAGTCGTAGAGCGCTACACCACAACTTCAGCAACCGGGTTACCGGTTCACTCCTGGCAGTCCATCTGGATTGTCGCGGCCTCAGCCTCGGCCGCGGTCCTCGTGCTCTTCCTCGTTACCTTCACTGACAAAGAAAACTCACCAGTCACAGCCGCTGAAAGCGCAGGCGCAACCCCTATCGAAGCGCCTCTCTAATTCGAAAGATATGTCCTGCCGGCCGGGCCTCCTCCGCGGAGGGCGGTCACTTCGTGACGTGTATACCGCTTCGCTCGACGCTCCCGTTGGTCGCGAGTTTGGATCTCGTGCCGACCAACGGGAGGACTACGCGAAGCTCTAAAAAGGCGTGCGAACGCCCGCCCCACGCGCAGTGGGCCCGTCCGGCAGGACACGCGCCTCTAAGCCCACCAGGCCTCCACCGGAGGCTCCTTCAGCAGCACCCGCGAAAGCATCGATATCGCCGAAGACAATCCCTCCTGCGTAGAAGCCAGAGCATCTTCATGCTCGATACTCATCACATAGTCATACCCCACGAGCCGTAGCGCAGAAGCAATCCGCTTCCACTCCAACTCGCCATGCCCCCAGCCAACCGAACGAAACAACCACGACCTCTTCGCCATCTCACGATAGCTCTTCGTATCCAGCACTCCATTCACGTTGCGCATTGCGGTATTTATCGCCACATCCTTCGCATGAAAGTGAAAGATCGCATCCCCCAGCGCAGCAATCGCCGCCGGAATATCGATCCCCTGCCACCACATATGGCTCGGGTCTAAATTGATCCCAACCGAATCGCCCACAGCCGCACGCAAACGCAGCACAGTCTCCGGGTTATACACACAAAACCCCGGATGAGCCTCCAGCGCCACCTTCACCCCAGCATCCTTGGCAAATTGCGCCGCACCCTTCCAGTAGGGAATCAGCCGCTCCTCCCACTGCCAGGCCAGCGCATCCGAAAACTCCGGAGGCCAAGCCGCTGTAATCCAGTTAGGGGTCACATCCTGCGCCGAACCACCCGGACACCCGGAAAACGTAACCACCACAGGCACATGAATCTGCTCCGCCAGCCTCACCGTCTTCCGCAGCACCTCATCGTCGCGCCCAGCGATCTCTTTCTTCGGATGCACCGGGTTTCCATGGCACGACAACGCACTGATCGTCAGCCCCGCGTCCTCCAACTTCGACCGATACGCCCGCGCCGCCTCTTTACTTGCAAGCAAAGCATCCAGATCAAGATGGCTGCTCCCCGGCCACCCACCAGTCCCAATCTCCAGCGCTTCAATCTGCGGATACTTCTTCAACTCCACCAGCAGATCATCCAACGACAACCCATTAAATATCGGTGTAAACAACCCTAACCGCATCGATAACTCTCCTTAACCCAAGAAGTCACAACCCATGCCGATTCCCAATGAAGCGTAATCGCATCGAAAACTCTCCTCAACCCCAATGAAGCGTCATCTCGACCGAAGTCGCGCGGCCTCATCGCGCGACGTAGTGGAGAGACCCCCGAATTTCGCCTTTGTTGTTGCCGTTGCCTCTCTGGTTGTCATCCCCGAAGGGGATCTGCTTTTGCTTTGCATCCACAAAGCAACCAAAAGAAAATCAAGCCGCAGGCTTCACCTTCTCATGCAAATGTTTCTGCATCGACTCCAGCGTAAACCCCTTCGTCTCCGGATACACAAACAGCACCACCAAAAACTGCACCACCATCATCACTGCAAAGAAGAAAAACGGAATCGACTTCGAATAACGAGCCAGCACCGGAAAAATGCTCGCAATCAAAGCATTTGTAATCCAGTGCGCCGACGAACCAAGACTCTGCCCCTTCGACCGAACACTCGTTGGAAACACCTCGCTGATATAAACCCAGATCACCGCCCCCTGCGAGAACGCGAAGGAGACAATATAAGCAATCAACACCGCCAGCAGAAACTGCTGATGCGACTGAGTCTGAAAGATCATCGCAGCAGCCAGAAGGCAAATCCCGCAGCCCACCGCTCCCACCAGCAGCAGCTTCTTACGTCCCACCTTGTCGATCAGCGAGACTCCAGCCAGCGTCGCCACCAGGTTCATCGCCCCAATCGCCACCGCCTGCAGGTCACTCGACACCCGGCTGAATCCCGCACTGGCAAAGATATCGTTCAGGTAGTACAGAATCGCGTTGATCCCCGTCAGTTGATTGAACATCCCAATCGAGATCGCCAGAAAGATAGGCAGACGATTCTGCGCAGAGAATAACTTCGTCGCCGACTCCAGCCTCTCCTGCCGAATCGACTCGATAATCTCCTGCACCTCTGCCTCAGAGTCAGGCGAACCCATCCGCTGCAGCGTCAGCGTAGCCTCCGCAATCCGGTTCTGCGTAATCAGCCATCGCGAACTCTGCGGAACACTCAGCAGCATGATCAGAAACAGAGCCGCCGGAACAAACGCCACTCCAATCTGCACCCTCCACTCGATCGCTCCCAACCCAAAGTGCGCCACAATCGCATTCGAGAGATACGCCAGCAGAATTCCAACCACCACGTTGATCTGAAACAGCCCCACCATCCGCCCGCGCCACTTCGCCGGCGAAAGCTCCGCAATATAGACCGGCCCCAGCACCGACGAGCCGCCAATCCCCAGGCCGCCAAGAAAACGGAAGAACAAAAATATGGTCCAACTACCCGCCAGCGCACACCCCAACGCCGAGATCACGTACAGCACCGCCATCCATCGCAGCGCCTTGCGGCTGCCCAGCTTCTGACCCAATGCCCCGCTGCCCATTGCCCCAATCACCGTCCCCCACAGCGCGATCGAAACCGTGAAGCCAAGATTCGCTGGCGACAGTTGGTACTTGTCCGTCAGAGCATGAGTAATTCCCGCGATCACAGCCGTGTCGAAGCCGAACAGCAGACCGCCAAGCGCACCGGTAATAGCGCTCTTGGCCAGAAGAAGAACGGAACTCGTCTTTGAAGTTGTCATAGGGCAATGCCTATCCTAGCCTCTGAAACCCAAAATCAGCCAAGTCTCGACCAGCCAAATTTCATGACCGAAAAATAACCAAACAAAACTTCGCCAAAGTTGGCGTATCAGTTATGTCCAATTCGCTACAATTAAGGTTAGAGATCAAAATCCAAGGGCTGCCTGTGGCGAAAGCTGCGGCAGCCTTGGCATTTAAAACGTCTACAACGGACCACAAACTCACCACGAAAGGCCAGCAAAACACCACGAATTGGCGTAGCTACTTCGCTCCTTGGAACAGCGGGAACTCGTCGCAATAGTCCGCCAACTATAACAAAACAAGTATTTTGTGCGTAACTCGCCTGGATGCAATGGTTTAGCGGCAAACCCCGCCCCTAAACCGTTGCATCCATTTCACTTACCTCCAAAATACCCAGGGGTGGGGGAGGGGTACCGACCGCGCCACGAGGAGAAAAAAATTGGAAACCGCATCAAGCGCAAGTCCAACCGTCACAGAATATGCCATGAAAGACCACATATCGACCTTCGAAAACCCGCTTCAGCCTCTTTCCCCGAAGAAACCTGTAACCTTATTGATTGAAATTCGCTCACATCCTGCTACCCTTATAACTAATGGCGAAATATCGCCTTATGAAAGTAGGACGCATCATGGCAAACGGAACAGTGAAATGGTTCAACGACGCAAAAGGTTTTGGCTTCATCACCCCGGAAGACGGTGGAGAGGATCTCTTCGCGCATTACTCTGCAATTAACTCCAGCGGCTTCAAGTCCCTCCAGGAAGGCCAGCGCGTAACGTTTGATATCACCACTGGCCCCAAGGGCAAGCAGGCTGCAAACATCCAGCCCGCCTAACCCCACCCATCTCCGCGGAAGCTGCCGAACCAAGCTGCGCAGTTCCGTGCCCAACAAAGCTACATAAGGGTTGCAATGGCCGCTTGGCGTCTATTGCAGCCCTTCGCAATTCACCCTCCACCCCCGCCACGCGCCGTACAACTATCGAGTGATTCAGTACCTCATTGGTAACTGCTAAGTTACCTGCACTGCGATCCAGCAGGAGGTCTCCCCATGACTCGAATGCAGCAAATCTCCCTCCTCCTTGCCCTCATCCCCCCAACCGTTACCTTCGCTGCCACCGTTCCCCAGACCATCCTTCCCGATAACGTAATCACCTGTCAGCCCAACGCAAATTGTGTCAGCAAGAAGCTTAACGGTCGTAACTATAAGGTGATCAACTCCCCGCGCTTCACGGTCATGGTCTCCATCTCTAAAGAGGGTCCCTACACCCGCGCCGACGTCAGCATCGCCAACAACACCGTCATGCCCCAGAATGTGACCCCGGAAGACTTTCGCGTTGAGGTTATCACCCCAAAGCCCAAGGTACTGCTCTACGTCTCTCCCAATGACGTAAAGGATCTTCCTTCGGCCCCCACCCCGCAATCTCCGACATCCCCAACGCCTCAACTCGGCTCCTCTTTGCTTCCCCGACAAGTTGCCACATCATCGACCGGTCCGGGCGACTCACAAGACCCCAACCCCGAGCAATTCGACGCAGAAGCAAAAAATAGAGCCGCCGACCAAGCCGCTAGCGAACATCCCCTCGAGCCAACGTCCCTCTCTCCTAACGAAGTTACTAGCGGCCGCGTCTACTTCGAGCGTGTCAAGCACGAGCAACTTGTAAATATCGTCCTGCCAATCGCTGGTCTGGTATTCGAATTTCCCTACAACATGAAATAAGCAGGAGGCTGACCATCCCGCTGAATCCAGGAACAACTGCGAGGATATCTGTGTCTGACTTGATCGTGGCCCGCCAAGCTATGATCAAGCCATGACCGCCGACGCCCGAGCGAAAAATATCAAGGTTCTAATCTTCGACGTAGATGGAGTTTTAACAGACGGACAGATCTTCGTCATCCCAAACTCAGAAGGCCATGGGATCGAAGCGAAAGGCTTTTCTGCCCACGACGGACTCGGAATCTCCCTTGGCCGTCTCGGCGGCCTCCGCATCGGAATCATCACCAAGCGTCAATCTCAGACTGTAGCCATTCGCGCCCATGACCTCAAGCTGGAGTTCATCTACCAGGGCCAATCCCACAAGATGAACGCAATCAATGAAATCCTTGAAAAGACCCGCTGCACGCTCGAGCAGCTGGCCTACGTTGGTGACGACATTATTGACCTCCCGGTCATGCGCCGGTGCGGCCTTGCCATCGCCACTGCAAATGCTCGCCAGCAGGTAAAATCCGTAGCTCACTTTGTTACTCCGAATCCCGGAGGGTTTGGAGCCGGTCGGGACGCCATTGACTTCATCCTCTCGGCTCAGGGAACTCTTGAAAAAGTGATCGAGCAGTACCTCGATGAATCGAGCACTGCAGCTGCCGCCTCCGATGTCGGCACTGGCAATATGTAGATAACAAAGGGCGAATAAAGAACGAATAAAAACCGCGCTACAATCAGCGAATGTCGTTGGAAGTCCCTCAATCGCTCTCTTGGGCGCATCCCATCACGGCCGAGTGGTTTCTCTCCAAATTCGGCAGCCCCACCGAGCCTCAGACCTATGGTTGGCCTAGCATTCTTGGTGGCAATGCCACCCTCATCTCAGCTCCGACCGGGTCAGGAAAGACCCTCGCTGCGTTCTTAGTCTGTATCGATCAGCTTCTGCGGCAATCGATCTCCGGCCAACTGGTCCCCTGCACGCAGGTTGTTTACGTTAGCCCCCTCAAAGCCCTCTCCAACGACATTCAGAAAAATCTCGACGGTCCACTCGCCGAGATTCAACAACTGGCAATGCAGCGCGGTTATCTTTGTCCCGAGATCCGCACCGGCGTCCGGACAGGCGACACGCTTCCAAAAGAACGCGCTGCGATGCTCCGCAATCCGCCTCACATTCTTGTCACTACGCCCGAATCTCTCTACATCCTCCTCACCGCCGGCAAGAGCAGGGAACACCTACGTCGCGTTCGAACAGTTATTGTCGACGAAATCCATGCGGTAGCCGACGACAAACGCGGCGCTCACCTGGCTCTATCACTCGAACGCCTCGACGCTCTCGTTACCGGCGAAAATCGTCTCAGCCCCGGTCAGTTCCTCACTGGCCTCGCCGCGCGCCCCCAGAGAATCGGTCTCTCAGCCACGCAGAATCCCATAGAACTTGTGGCCAGCTTTCTCACCGGCATCCACGAAGACCGCGAACCCGCCACTGTCGTACAGGTAGGTCAGCGCCGCGAACTCGACATCGCGATTGAAGTCCCCAGCGACGAACTTAGTTCCGTTACCCACAACGGCATGTGGGAAGAGATCTTCGACAAACTCGCCGCTCACGCTCAAAATCACCGATCAACCCTGGTCTTCGTCAACACCCGCCGCCTCGTCGAAAAGATCGCTTTTGAGCTCGCTACCCGCATCGGCCCTGAGCACGTCGCAGCACACCACGGCTCGCTCTCCCGCACCCTCCGGCTCGACGCCGAGCAGCGCCTCAAGAACGGTCAAATCAAAATCCTCATAGCCACTGCATCTTTGGAGCTTGGCATCGACATCGGCGACATCGACCTTGTCTGCCAGATCAGTACTACCCGATCAGTCGCCGTTGCCATGCAGCGTGTAGGGCGTGCCGGCCACTGGCGCGGAGCCATCCCCAAAGGCCGCCTCTTCGCCACCACGCGTGACGATCTCCTCGAACAAGCCGCTCTCGTCAGAAAGATGCGATCCGGCGAACTGGATCAGTTACAAATTCCTCCGCAGCCTGCCGACGTCCTCATGCAGCAGATCGTCGCAGCCTGCGGAGCGGAGCCCTGGGAGGAAGACGCCCTCTACAACACACTCCGCCGCGCCTATCCGTACCGCAACCTCACACGACAAGCCTTCGACGATCTCCTCATCCTCCTAACCGAGGGCATCGAATCCACCCGAGGCCGTTATGGCGCCTACATCCTCCGCGACGGCGTTCAACATCATCTCCACCCTCGCCGCGGTGCACGGATGATTGCCATCTCCAACGGCGGCGCTATACCTGATACAGCTCTCTACAGCGTTATCCTCCAACCCGAGGGTGTCCAGATCGCGACCTTGGATGAGCACTTCGCCGTCGACTCCAGCCCCGGCGACGTCGTTCTACTCGGCACCTCAAGCTGGCGCATCCAGCGCGTCGAGGCAACCGGTCGCGTCCTCGTCGAAGATGCACATGGCGCACCTCCCAGCTTGCCGTTCTGGGAAGGCGAGGCCCCGCAGCGGACCGCTATCCTCTCGGACGGCGTCGGCGAGCTTCGCGAACAAATCTCCGCACTTACCTCCAACCTAACCCCCGGATACCTCTCTCCCGCACAACCCGAAGTCGCCGCCGCATCCGCCTGGCTAATGCAGGAGTGCGGCGTCTGCGCCAGCGCGGCCCAGCAACTCATCGCCTACATCGTCATCGGCCGCGCCGCCCTCGGAGCTGTTCCCTCCAAAACCACCATCATCGCCGAACGTTTCTTCGATGACGGCGGCGGCATGCAACTCATCCTGCACGCTCCCTTCGGTGGCCGAATCAACAAAGCCTGGGGGCTTGCCCTACGCAAACGGTTCTGCCGAGGCTTCAACTTCGAGCTACAAGCCGCCGCCACAGACAACGGCATCAATATCTCCCTCGCCGAGCAACACAGCTTCCCTCTCGGCGATGTCTTCCAGTTCCTCACCGAACACACAGCGAAGGAACTTCTGGAGCAAGCCTCCATCGCGTCCCCCATCTTCAAGAATCGCTGGCGTTGGGCCGCTGGCCGCAGCCTGCAGCTACTCCGCTTCTCAAAAGGCAAACGCATCGCCCCCCAGATCCAGCGCACCCGTTCGGAAGATCTTATGGCATCGGTCTTCCCACAGGCTGCCGCCTGCTTCGAGACCATCGTCGGCGATATCCAGATACCAAACCACCCGCTCGTCAACGAGGTCATGCAGGACGTCCTCCAGGAAGCGATGGACCTTGAGGGTCTCATCGAGGTTCTTCGCGGAATAAAGGACGGCACCATCTGTTGTCTCGCTGTTGACACGCCAACCCCCTCTCAGTTCGCTCACGAACTCCTCAACGCCAATCCCTACGCTTACCTCGACGAAGCCGGTCTCGAAGAGCGCCGCGCCCGCGCCATCTCACTCGGCCGAAACCTCCCGGACCAACCCGGCAAGCTGGACCCTGCCGCAATCGCAGCCATCCGTAAAGAGATATGGCCCGACCTCCGCGACGAAAACGAGCTCCACGACCTCCTCCACTCCCTCATCGCCCTCCCGCTCACGGTTATCGACCGCGAAGAATCTCGTCACTGGCCCGTCTTCTACGAACGCCTGACACAAAGAGGCCGCGCCCAAACCCTCGACCTAAATGGAACGACCTGCTGGGTCGCCACCGAACGCCTCCCCTACATCGCTGTCCTCAATCCGCTCCGAGACGAATCTCGACTTACCCAGGATGGGTCATTTCGACCACTTTCTGATGCGTCATCTCGACTTACCCAGGATGCGTCATCTCGACCGGAGCAGCAGACGGTTTCATCGTCTGCTGCGGAGTGGAGAGACCCCCGCATTTCGTTTGAGACGGAACAAATCTCCGCCTCGGAGCCAAATGCGACCAACCCAGTTACAAAAAAAGAATCCATCCAGAAATTAGTTCGAGGCTGGTTACAAATTATCGGCCCCACTACAGCCAGCGCCTTCGCAAGCACGCTCCACCTAGACCCTGCCGCCATCTTCCAGGCCTTCCTCACAATGGAGATGCAAGGCCTGCTAATGCGTGGTGCTTTCGAATATCCCGCTAAAACGGAAGACCACGATATTGAGTGGTGCGAACGCCGCATTCTCCAACGTATCCACCGCCGAACCGTGGCAACTCTCCGCAAGCAGGTCGAGCCAGTCACGCCCGCGGTCTACATGCGCTGGCTCCTCACTTGGCAACACCTTGCCCCTCAAACGCAGCTCTCAGGCGAAGAGGGAGTCTTGGAAGCTCTTCGTCAACTGGAGGGCTTCGAAGCTCCTGCCGTCGAATGGGAGCGTACCCTCCTTCCCTCTCGCGTCGCGAACTATGACCCTCGCTGGCTCGACGCCCTCTGTCTCTCCGGAGCAGTAGGCTGGGGTCGAATCTCGCCTCATCCAGCATGGTCTTCAGGAGACGGAGCTGCCCCACGCCGCGTCATTCCCACCAACGCCGCACCCATCACCTTCTTCATTCGCGAAACCGCGGACTGGCTCCCTCACGCCCTGGCACAACAGTGCGTTCAAGACGACAAGCTCGCCGCGGCCCTCAGCCCCGCAGCTCTGCAACTTCGAACCCTTCTCCAGCAACGCGGTGCCTGCTTCGCCAACGATATCCAGCGCATCTCTAACCTCACTCGACAGCAAACGCAGCAGGCTCTGTGGGAGCTCGCCACCGCGGGCCTCGCAGCCGCAGACGGCTTCGACCAGCTTCGTGCCTGCATGGATCCCCGCCGTAAATCCATCACCACCGAAACCTCCGCCGGGCGCACTGCACGCAGTTCGGCTGGCAGATGGTCACTGCTCACCGCAGAGCTTCACGCCGCGCCCACAGCGATCGAGCAGGCTCACCGCACCGAAGCCGCTCTGGAATCCTTCGCCCGCCAACTTCTAAATCGTTACGGCGTTCTATTTCGCGACCTGCTCCTCGGCGAATCCAACGCTCCCAGATGGCGAGATCTTCTCAATACCCTTCGGCGTCTCGAAGCCCGCGGCGAGATCCGCGGCGGTCGTTTCCTCTCCGGCTTCCGTGGCGAGCAATACGCACTCCCTGAGGCTGTCGAATCCATTCGCACCTCCCGCACTCGCGAGTGCAGTGCGATCATCGCAGTAGCCGCCGCCGACCCGATGAACCTCGCCGGTGTCGTCATCCCAGGGGATCGTGTTCCCGCTGTTCCCGGAAGACAAGTCCTTTATTCCAACGGTAGGTTGCACTCGGAAACCTGCGAGCAGAGGGTCGTCGACACCGTCATAGGCGTTCCCCCCTATGCGCCGCCGGGCTATCCCGTCTCTCCTTTGCTCTAAGTCAGCGATCCAAACTCAAAAACATCTTCACTTTCACCGCCTGCCACTTGCGAGATGGCTCTTCGCGGCCCACTTCGATTGTCAACCCCTCTATCCATGTAAGATAATTGTAATCAATCACATCCGCTTGGCGTATTAGTTATGGTCAATCCGATATACTGAGTAAATAGGGAAGAGTTGCCAGGAGTCTCCAAAATCTTATGACGGTTAAACGCAACGAAAGCGCGTAACCCCTTTGCCTGGACGTATTTAGCTGTAACCCCTTCAGAATGACTATTTTGCAAATATGACTATTTTGTAAGTAACTGATATAAAATGGTTTGCGCGAAAATACCCCGGGGGAGGGGTGGGGTACCCTCATGGGCATGAGGAAGCCCCAATCGCATAGAACGAGCCCACCTGCCTCTTCAAGTCTGACGGCGATAAAAAAGCCCGGCGGTGAAGAAAACAATCGCGACCATCAGAGCGAGGCGCGCATGAAGAATGTTATGCAGCCGCAGACTGAGGAGTGCGTCCGCAAGCCACGCGGCGAAGCCCAAAAACCATATCCAAGCTGTCTTTTGGAACATCCGCATGCATCCATGCTCCGGGGAGAAGTTGCAGCCAAGGTCGAACAGGCGCGGTTCGCTGGCCTTGTTCTACACTAAGTAATAGAGACTCACCTAGGAGAAATACGTTGTCACAGCGCACTTTCAGCATCATCAAGCCGGACGCCGTTCGTAAGGGCTACTCCGCAGCTATCCTGGCCGAGATTGAAAAGGCAGGGTTTAAGATTGTTTCGATCAAACGGCTTTCGATTTCGAAGGAGCAGGCAGAAGGCTTCTACCATGTCCACGCGGCGCGGCCGTTCTTCGGTGAACTGACGGAGTTCATGTCGAGCGGGCCCATCTTCCCGATGGTACTTGAGAAGGACAACGCGATCGCCGATCTGCGCAAGCTGATGGGCGCGACTAACCCTGCCCAGGCCGAGGAAGGGACTATCCGTAAGAAGTTCGCCTCGTCAATTGGAGAGAATGCGATCCACGGCTCGGATGCCGAAGACACTGCGGCCTTTGAGATTGGGTACTTTTTTGCCGGTCACGAACTGAAATAGTTAATTCGATTTAGACAAGCCGGCGGCGGGTGAGACCACAAGTTCTGGTCGCACCCGCCGCCGCTGATCTTTGCACGCACGGATAAGGAGTGATTGATGGGGGTTGAATTGCCGAAGTTGACGCTGCCGAAAGGGACTTTCAAGGCCTACCTGTTTGATTGTGATGGGACCATTGTCAATTCGATGCCGCTGCACTATGTGGCGTGGAAGAGGGTTCTGGCGGAATGGAACTGCGAGTTTGGAGAGCAGACGTTCTATGCGTGGGGTGGAATGCCTGTAGCAGAGATTATCGCCACCCTCAATGTACGCGACGGTTTGGCGATGCCAGTGGAGGAAGTGGCAAAGCGCAAGGAAGCACTATACTTCGAGATTCTTCCCGAGCTGAAGGCGGTGCCAGAGGTGCTGGAGCATATCGAGTTTAGCCACGGACACATCCCGTTTGCTGTGGTATCTGGCAGTACCCGAGACTCTGTAACGGCTTCACTGGAGGTGCTGGGACTTCTGGACAAATTCGAAACGCTGGTCTGTGCGGGAGACTATGAGCAAAGCAAACCCGATCCAGAGCCGTTTCTGCTTGCGGCAAAGCGGTTGGGAGTGAAGCCCGAGGACTGCCTTGTCTTCGAGGATACGGAGATGGGAATTCAGGCGGCGACGGCCGCTGGTATGGCTTCGGTGAAGGTGTTGCAGCCATGGGAGTGGTAGAAGTCTCTTGTGGTCGCCCGGCTATTGATTAGGTTCTTTCAAAGATGTTTTGCGGAAGCTACAACTTGTTCGATGATCTCGACCCAAGCGTTTCGTCAGCACTCGGTGAGCTTATGTGATCGGTCCGGATGGCCGATGCTCTTCCCTTCCTGTAGTGGACTCGATGTCCCATCTTATCGCTGTTTCGCGGTGCTTCACGTATAGTGGCGGAGGTCGCTGGAGCGAGCAATATCTCGCTGCAAACAGACCGCATAAAGGATGCTAGGCTCGAAAATGGCGAGGAGAGTGACGATGAGATGGCTAAAGATTATGCTGCTTAGCATGACAACTGCGATGGCTGCACACGGCTCGGTGACGAAGACCCCATTTGGGACAACACCCGATGGCACGGCAGTGGATCTTTACACGCTGAAGAGCGAAGGCATCGAGGCAAGCATTATGACCTTCGGAGCTCGCGTGGTTTCGATCAAGACGCCAGATCGCGACGGCAAAATCGCTGATGTGGTCCTGGGCTACAGCGCGTTGGATGGCTATCTTGCGGATAAGTCGACATACTTTGGTGCGATCGTGGGACGATATGGGAATCGCATCGCGTTCGGAAAGTTTTCACTGGATGGCCATCAGTACCAGATCCCAACGAATAACGGCGCCAACTCGCTGCATGGTGGCACGGTAGGTTTCGATCGTCTGGTGTGGACAGGGCGAGCTATTGCGGACGGAGTGGAGATGACATTGGTGAGCAAGGACGGCGACCAGGGATATCCGGGAACGCTGACGGTACACGTACGATACACGGTTCATCACGGCGCATTGCGCATCGACTATAGCTCCTCGACCGATAAAGATACCGTGATTAATCTGACCAATCACTCGTACTTCAACCTTTCAGGCGATCCGAAGAAGACCATTCTTGACGAGCAGATTATGATTCCGGCAGATCAATACACGCCGGTGAACTTAAGTCAGATCCCTACGGGAGAGCTGGCTTCGGTGGAGGGCACACCGTTTGATTTTCGTAAGTCTACGGTTATTGGTGCACGGATCAACGACGACAATGAACAGCTGAAAATCGGCGGTGGCTATGATCACAACTGGGTCCTGCGCGGCAAGAATGGTGAGGTGAAGACAGCGGCTCGAGTCTACGATCCTTCGAGTGGACGTGTTCTGACCGTGACGACAACTGAGCCTGGAGTGCAGTTTTATACCGGCAATTCACTCAATGGTGCCGCGTATGGCAGCGCGCAGCAGAGCAATGCGAAGAACACCGCTCTCTGTCTCGAAACGCAGCACTTTCCCGATTCACCGAATCATCCTTCCTTTCCGACCACGGAGTTGAAGCCGGGCGAGATGCTTCACAGCACGACGACCTTTACTTTTTCGACGCAAACCAAATAACGATTCGCCCCAACGAGGCGTGTACTCTTCCGCCGCACGTGAGGTTTTTATCCGATGAATAAAGTCGTTCGGACTGCAGACGACGCTGTGGTCGATATTGCGCCAGGTTCTACGATAATGCTTGGCGGCTTTGGGCTTTGCGGGATCCCAGAGAACCTGATCGCCGCCTTAGTGAAGCGCAGGATTACCGGACTGCATACGATCAGCAACAACATGGGCGTTGACGGCTTTGGAATGGGGTTGATGTTGGAGGCCGGTATGATCGCCTCGCATATCGGCAGCTACGTAGGCGAAAACCGTCGGTTGGAGGCCCTGGTATTAAAGGGAGAGCTGGATCTAACCCTGATTCCGCAAGGGACGCTCGCGGAACGGATTCGCGCAGGTGGCGCAGGTATCCCGGCGTTCTATGTGCCGACAGGTCTAGGTACGGTTGTGGCCGAGGGCAAAGAAATACGCAAGATTGGCGACAGAACTTATGTACTTGAGCAGGCGCTTGATGCAGACGTTGCACTGATCAAAGCTTGGAAGGGAGACCGGTTGGGGAATCTGGTCTATCGGAAGACGGCGAGAAACTTTAATCCGGCGATGGCGACTGCCGCCAAGCTAACCATCGCCGAGGTCGAGGTGCTGGTCGAGCCGGGTGAGCTTGATCCGGACCACATCGTTACTCCAGGAATTTATGTAAACCGCATTGTGGTCGGGGCGGCATATCGAAAACCAATTGAGTCGAAGTTTATTCAATCCGGAGGTGCGTTGTGACAGGCAAGGAGCGGATTGCACGGCGGATTGCACGAGAGTTTCAAGATGGGTTTTATGTAAATCTAGGCATTGGACTTCCAACGATGATTGCAGGATATGTGCCTGCGGGTATCGATGTAATGTTTCAGTCGGAAAATGGAATGCTGGGTGTTGGTGCGCCTCCGACCGATGAGTGCGCTGACCCTGACCTTATCAATGCAGGCAAGCAGCCCGTTACGGAACTTCCGGGGTGTTCATTTTTCTCGAGTGAGGAATCGTTCGCGATGATTCGCGGTGGACACATGGATATGAGCATCCTTGGGGCGATGCAGGTAGATGAGCATGGCAACCTTGCGAACTGGACGATTCCGGGAAAGATGGTTAAGGGTATGGGGGGCGCGATGGATCTGGTGGCGGGGGCGCGTCGGGTGATTGTTGCGATGGAGCATCAGACCAAGGATGGAGCTTCAAGGATTTTGAAAGAATGCACGCTGCCGCTGACTGGACAAAGTGTTGTGCATGATATAGTCACGGAGCTTTGCTGGATTCGCGTGACGGCGGAAGGACTAGTGTTGACTGAGGTCGCAGAGGGGATGGACGTCAACGAGGTGAAGGCGCGGACCGACGCGAAGCTACTAGTTTCGCCAGATATGCGAGTGATGACCGTTAAAGCGTGATGCACACGTTTGGTGTCGGATCTGCCGGCTCATCGTTAGCGCTTACACGAGCCCGACAATTTAGCGAATTCATTGTGGTATAACGAAGGCTGTCTCGGGTGCCCACCAGGGCATAACAGGGAAGTCCGGTGAAGAGCCGGCGCGGTTCCGCCACTGTAAGTGAGGAAAGCTGCTTTAAAGTACCACTCGGCCGATGGCTGGGGAAGGTAAAGCGGCGTGCAGATCATCCTGCAACCTCCAAGCCAGGAGACCTACCCGAGAGTAACCGGCAGACTTCTGCGGAGAACATGAAGATGCATGATCGTTATTTTCATACCGTTGCTCATTTGGGTTTTCTGCCTCGAACCTGCCGCCGTGGCATCAGAAAGAGGTGCGAACCTTGACTGATATGCATCGGCAACGCGTAGTACGAGCGGATGGGCGCCCTGTGAATATTGTGCAGCGGCGCGCGCACCTTTCCTATTGCTTTTCAGGATGCTGTTGTGGGAGGACTGAGCGCGGCTATGCACAGGTCCCAGTCGAAACCTACAAGGAGGAGTGGACTCGCCGGAAGATGCGCAATACCGTCCATCTGACGAAGGCCGGATGCCTAGGACCCTGTGTTTTGTCTAATGTTGCGAGCTTGGTCTTCGACGGGCGATCGGTATGGTTTCATTCCGTCAACAGTCCCTGGCAGGTCAGGCAGATATTTTCCTACATCGACACAATGTTGGAAGCAGATCGTTTTCTACAGCCGCCCGAGGAACTGCTTGAGTATGTCTTCAACTTCTACGACTGGGATACGCGACCTGCAGCTTCAGTCTCGAATGCCGCGGAGAGAAACACACATCAACAAGTGCAGGGCATCGCGATCTTGACGCATGCGGACACCGACCTGGTTACGCTGCAGAACGCACGCGCGGCGCTCCCTGGAGACATCGATGTGTTTCCATACTCATTGAATGGTCTACGCAGCGAGGAACAGATGACTGCGCTGCTCGAAGGAGCTTTGGCGCGTGCTCGCGTTATCGTACTGCGTTTGCATGGCCCATTGAATTCGGTCGTGGGCTTCTCGCTTCTTCGTGCCATGTGCGTTACACAAAACCGATTCCTCGTCGTAGTGAGCGGAACCGGTGAGATAAATCCTGAGTTTCTCAATGCTAGTACCGTCGATCTGGATGTAGTCGCGTCGGTAACGACATATTTCGAGCGTGGTGGAACATCGAATATCTTGGAGTGCCTGAAGTTTTTGTCCGACCGTCTCTTGCTGACGGGGCACGGTTATGAGAAGCCTTCGACTCCAGCAGAGCACGGGATTTATATGCCAGATCTCGAGCATGCGGAGTACGAAGACTGGCTGCAACGCGCAGATCCTGCGAAGCCCACGGCAGCTATCCTGTTCTACCGTGCCCATCTTCTCAGCGGGAATACTGCATTCGTTGATGCACTTGCTGAAGCTATGGAGTCTCGTGGTTTGAACGCACTCTGCATCTTTACATCGAGCATGAAGGCTCTGGATGATGGTTTTCCTGCGGCGCTCCGACTTGTGGAACGACGCGTCAATGTCGTTGTCACCACGTTGTCTTTTGCCCTGGGCGAGATCAACACCGGTGATGTGACACTTGCTGGCGAAAATGTTTCGATCCTGGAGAAGTTGGGAGTTCCGGTTATTCAGGCGATCCCAAGCGGGATGCCAAGAGGAAATTGGGAGGTCTCTCGGCGCGGTTTAAATGCGTTGGACACAGCGATCAATGTGGCACTTCCGGAGTTTGATGGCCGCATCATCTCCGTCCCGATCTCGTTTAAGGAACGAGGAAATGTTCAATCCGGCGATCTTTATGTCCCTCATCAAGAGCGTGCAGACCGAGTCGCCGGAATTGCGGCCCGGCTGGCGAGACTTCAGATTCTAGCCAATCCTTATAAACGTGTCGCGTTCGTTCTTACCAACTCTTCGACGAAGGCGGCGCAGGTTGGGAATGCAGTTGGCCTTGACTCGCCGGCGAGCTTGCTGAATCTGCTACGCGCCATGAAAGGACGTCGGTATTCCATCGGAGACCTGCCGAAATCGGGAGATGATCTGATTCACGATCTTCTTTCACGGGGAACGTACGACGACGTATACCCCCTGGACGGGGACCGCGCCCACAGGTACTCGCGCGCGGTCTATCGGCGACGTTTCGAAAGCTTTCCTGACGCCCCACAGAAGCGGTTAAAAGATTCGTGGGGCCAGCCAACTGATCGCGGTTATACGCTGCGATCGTCTTCGAAGATCGATAAGAAGCTGATGAGCGAGGTTGCGACCAAGATTGCTGCGATGGACTTTGAACCATTTAGTGATACTGATGACTACCTGTTCGCAGCGATGCGTCTGGAGAACGCACTGATAGCAATCCAGCCGCCGCGGGGATATGGCCTGAATCCCGATGCCATTTATCACACTCCTGATCTTCCGCCGACTCATCACTACACGGCGTTCTACCAATGGCTGGGGACTTCCGTGGAGGATGGCGGGTGGGGTGCCGATGCGATCGTGCACGTTGGAAAGCATGGAACGCTTGAGTGGCTGCCGGGAAAATCTGTTGGTTTGTCTGACGAATGTTTCCCGGATCTTCTGCTCCAAGATATGCCGCTTATTTACCCGTTCATCATTAATGATCCAGGAGAAGGTAGTCAGTCGAAGCGCAGAGGTCATGCGGTAATTGTGGATCATCTAACGCCACCTATGACGAGTGCAGAAACCTACGGGCCGCTCGCTGCGTTGAATCAATTGGTGAATGAGTACTACGCAGTTGAGAAGCTGGACCCCTCGAAGCTGCCTTTCATCCAGCAACAAATCTGGGAGTTGATTCAGGATGCGAATCTCAACACCGATCTCGATCTTAAAAATATGTTATCGCGCGATCATGGCGATCATAAGCATGATTGGGAGGAAGAACTCACCTCAGAAGGCGTACCCGTTACATTGGCCGAAATGAATGGAAGCGAAGTTGCACATCTGATTGAAGACATCGATGGGTATCTATGTGAGCTTGGCATGGCGCAGATTCGCGATGGTCTGCACATTCTTGGCAACATGCCACCGCTTCCTGAGATGCTGCGCTCCATGACGCGATTGGCGAACGTAGGTTCGCCCAGTCTTTTAGGTGCCATCGCCCGCAATCTTCAGTTCGACTACCAGAAACTTCTCGAAGAGCCAGGAAAGAAGCTTGATGTTGCAATCACTCTGTCTGAGACTGTTTGTTACACGAATGCTGATGTACTCGAAACGCTGGATAAAATGGCAATAAGTCTCTACGAAAAGCTTGAAAAGCTTGGCTTTAGTGTCCAGTCGCTCGAAGATCTGCAACATGCGATTGTCGGCTCTGCTTCGCAAGAGGTCACAGCAGCTCTTACATTCGCCTGCCAGAAGATTGTTCCAAATCTTGAGAGGGTCAATGAAGAGGTTGAGCATGTCCTCGATGCTCTGGAAGGCCGCTACATTCCAGCGGGGCCTGCCGGTGCACCGACACGCGGAATGGCACACATTCTTCCTACAGGCAGAAATTTTTACGCGGTCGATCCACGGGCGCTTCCCTCCGAAGCTTCATGGCGCGTTGGTCAGCAGCTTGCTCGTGAGGCGATAGAGCGCTATCGTGCAGAGGAAGATCAGTACCCCGAGACAGTGGGACTCAGCGCATGGGGTACTTCTCAGATGCGTACGCATGGTGACGACGTGAGCGAGGTGCTGGCGCTACTTGGTGTGCAGCCTGTATGGAATAAACAGTCGAGGCGGCCAGAAGGCGTCTCCCTGATTCCGCTGGAAAAACTTGGTCGCCCGCGCATTGATGTCACCCTTCGAATCAGCGGATTTTTCCGTGATGCGTTTCCTCATCTCATTGACATGATCGATGACGCGGTAGCGCTTGTCATTCAGCAGGATGAGCCGTCTGAAATGAATTTTGTCAAAAAGCATTACTTGACTGAAATCGAGAAAAATAGAGATCAGGGCGCCGAAGAATCGGAAGCATCCGCCAGATATCGAATCTTTGGAGCGAAGCCTGGCACCTACGGTACGGGTGTTCAGGCTTTGATGGAGACACGTCATTGGAAGGAAGACGCGGATATCGCGCAGGTATTTCTCGAATGGGGCGGCTACGCGTATGGTAAGGCAGCAAACGGTGTGGATGCGCGGAGCGTATTTTCGGAACGGCTGAAAAGCGTACAGGTCGCGGTGCACAACCAGGACAACCGCGAGCACGACATCTTTGACTCTGATGATTATTTCCAATTCCACGGCGGCATGGTGGCGACCATTCGCGCCCTTACCGGGGTACAACCTAAGGCTTACTTTGGTGATAGCTCCCGCCCGGATGCTGTCCGTGTGCGCGATTTGCGCGAAGAAGCGCTGCGTGTTTATCGCTCGCGCGTGATCAACCCGAAATGGATCGAGAGCATCAAGCGCCACGGTTACAAGGGTGGGTTGGAGCTAACAGCAACTGTCGACTATATTTTCGGCTTCGATGCGACGGCACACGTAGCTCCAGACTTTATCTATGAAGGGCTCGCTCAAGAATATGCGCTAGACGCTGATACGCAGGACTTTCTGAAACAGTCAAATCCTTGGGCGTTGAATGCGATCGCCGAACGTTTACTCGAAGCGAACGAACGTGGACTATGGGAAGACGCAAGACCGGAGACGCTCGACGCATTGCGTGGAGTCCTGTTCGACAGCGAAACCTTATTGGAAGCACGCGGTGAGATGAGACGGAGCGCGGTATGATCCGTCCAACTTATCCGTTCGCCGCGATTGTCGGCCAGGAGCAGATGAAGATGGCGTTGCTGCTGGCCGCTGTGGATTGGCGCTTGGGCGTGCTCTTGCGTGGAGACAAAGGCGCGGGAAAGACCACAACAGCCAGAGCTCTAGCCGAATTGCTTCCGAAGCCCGGCCGCTTCGTCAATCTTCCAATAGGAATTACGGAGGATCGTCTTCTTGGCGGAATGGATCTGGGGAGTACGTTGAAGGGTGAACCAGCGCTTCGACCTGGACTGGTGGCAGAAGCGAACGGCGGTGTTCTTTATGTCGACGAGGTCAACCTTTTGCCTGACCATCTTGCCGACGCACTGTTGGATGCGGCTGCGACGGGTGTGAGCACGGTCGAGCGAGAAGGTTTTAGCGCGGTACAGGAAGCGCGATTCGTTTTAATGGGAAGCATGAATCCAGAAGAAGGATCGCTGCGGCCTCAGTTGCTCGACCGGTTTGCCCTCGTTGCCGATATTGCTGCCATCAGATTGGCAACCGAAAGGAGGGAGGTCGTTGAACGACGTATGGTCTATGACACCGATCCTTCATTTTTTGTTGCTCAGTGGATGGAGCAGCAGACATATCTTCAACAGCGGATCGCAGCTGCGAGGGTGATGCTTCCGTCTGTGCGTTGTCCTACTGCTATGTTGGAGTACATTAGTACGATCGTTTGCGAGCACGGTGTCATATCTCTTCGTGCGGATCTCGCCATAGCGCGTGCCAGCTGCGCACAAGCAGCGATGCTGGGTTGTGAAGAAGTCACGGCGGAACACATTGGGTCCGTGCTGCCGCTCGCCTTGGCTCATCGCATAGCGCGTTCACCTCAGAGGCCACCCCTTCCAGGAACATCTCCGCCACTAATGCCCCAAACACCGCCGCAGAGTAGGGAGAGTGAAGGTACGGACGAAATGACGGAACAACGCTTTTCGTCGCTGTCAGTCAAAACACCCGAGTTGCGTTGGACTGTGGACGGTGGGAGAAGCGGTGCAACAGGTGGGCGCAAACGGCAAGCGCCGGGACCAGTTGTGAGAACAAAAAAGAACGAGCGGCCTGCGGAACTGGACTCTCGCTTTTCCGTACTTGAAGCTGTCATACAGACCGGTCAGCCGAGCCCACGTCCCCAGGACTTATATGAGAAGATGCGTGAGCCGTTAGTCAGATCGCGATTCTTGTTTGTCGTGGATTCGAGCGGGTCACATGCTGCGCACGAACGGATGAGGGCGGTCAAGGGGGCAGTGTCCGGTCTCATTGAACGCTCTCTGCGACGTCGTGACGAGGTAGCAATGATTGTATTTCGAGGAGAATCTGCCGAGATTTTGGTTGCTCCTACAAGCGACGTAGCGACGGCCCTCGCAGCTCTGGAGTATTTGCCGACAGGCGGCCGTACCCCCCTCGCGCATGCGCTTGAACTGGCGAAAGAACTTGTCACTCCTGAGACACTCTTGTTGCTTGTCACCGATGGACGCGCGAACGTTCCTTATGGCAGCGATGACGCCTGGTATGACGCGTTGCAGGCGGCGGCCAGGATTCGATGTCCCGGTCTGGTGGTCGACACCGAGTCAAGCAACAACGCATTCGGTAAAGCGAAGGAACTTGCTGACACAATGCAAATGGAGTGCATTAGGTTGTCAGAGTTTGAAGCGGGATATGATTTTTCCGTTCTGCTGAAAAACGGCGTCGATCGATAAAGTACGAAATCTTCTGTCTTTCTCCAGAGATAGGTGGCGCGACATATTCGAGCAACTTTTGCCGCGCCGCCTCATGGCTTCTAGTAGACATCTCGCTGGTAACGCTTTTGTTTTTTCATGGCGGCCAGGTACTCGGCGGCGTGGTCGAGGGTGCCGTTCGAGCCGCGGGCGATGACGTCGAGCAGTGCTGTTTCTACATCCTTGGCCATGCGGGTGGCGTCTCCGCAGACGTAGAAGTAGGCTCCGCGTTCCAGCCACTCGTAGAGATCTTTGCAGCGCTCCTGCATGCGGTCCTGGACGTAGACCTTGCGGGCCTGATCGCGGGAGAAGGCCGTATCGAGACGGGTGAGGATGCCGTCTTTGTGCATGGACTGGAACTGATCTTTATAAAGAAAGTCCATGGCCTCGCGCTGTTCGCCGAAGAAGAGCCAGTTGTCGCCGCTTTGGCCGGTGGCCTGGCGCTCTTCGAGGAAGGCGCGGAAGGGGGCGATGCCGGTGCCGGGGCCGATCATGATGACCGGTTTGGTGGTGTCTTCGGGCAGGCGGAAGTTGTTGTTGGAGTGGAGGAAGATCGGCATCGAAGTGCCTTCGCCGGCGCGGTCTCCCAGGTGTCCGGAGGCCACCCCCTGGCGGTCGCGGCCATGGGACTCGTAGCGGACTACCCGGACCGTGGTCTGGACGTTGTCCTTGTGCATGGCCTGGCTGGAGGCGATGGAGTACATGCGGGGGGTGAGGCGCTGAAGGATGTTGAAGAGCTGCTGGGGGTCGGTGACGACCCTCGGGAAGTCGGTGGCGAGGTCGACGAACTCGCGTCCCCAGCAGTACTCCTCGGCGCGGGCCTTGTTTTCCGGGCCGACGAGGCATTTTAAGCCCTCGATGGTGGGGGCCAGCTTGGCGTACTGGCCTACGGAGCCGCGGGCGAGTTTGCCGATGCCGAGGCGGGTGCGGAGGGCCTCTTCGAGGCTGATTTCGACCTTGTAGTGGTCGAGGACGCGCTCGCGGCCGGTGAAGTGGAGGGCTTCGAGGGCCTCGGCTACGGCGATGGCGCGGTTTTCCGGGATGATGCCGACGGCATCGCCGGGGGTGTAGGTCATGCCCTCTTCGATGGTGAGCTCGACGTGGCGGGTCTCCTTCTCCGAGCCCTCGCCGGTAAGGAGGCGGTTGTAGGTCACGGTGGAGAGGAAAGGGTTGTTGCGGGTGTATTTGGACGCGTGTCCGGTCGATTGCTGTTCTTGAGCTTCCACTTCGGTCATCCTTCTATCGTAAAACGCATCGGGGCAAAATGCTTGCAAGGCTGTGTTCTTTTGCGGTGTTTTCGTGGTGTCTCGCTGGTGCGCTGTGGTGATTCCGTGGTGCGTTGTTGCCTCTTGTCTCACGGTATTTCTGAGTCAAGTCTCTTTCGACCCCTCCCCCCTCCCCACTAGGGGTATTTTGCAGGGATGTCTTTTGTTTACAATGGTTTGCGGGGGGAATAATATACTTGACCGACTACGCTATTCCTGTTATTGTTTGATTCATGGAAAGCCCAAAGACATTAATCGAAGCAATCCAATACTTTAGCGATGCCGAGAACTGCCGCAAATTTATGATATCCGTCCGATGGCCCGATGGAATCGTGAAATGTCCTCATTGCGGATCTGAGAAGGTCACGTATCTTGAAAAAGCTAAAGTCTATCGGTGCTACTCCAATCACCCAAAGCAAAAGTTCTCTTTGAAGGTTGGAACCATTTTTGAAGACTCCGCCATTGCCCTCGATAAATGGCTATGCGCTTCTTGGTTACTTTCCAATTGCAGGAACGGTATCAGCTCTTATGAAATGGCCCGAGCAATCGGGGTTACACAGAAGAGCGCATGGTTTATGTCTCATCGCATCCGCGAAGCAATGTCAGATGACAACAAAGGCAAGATCGGCGGAAACTCTAAAGACCCCGTAGAGATCGACGAAACCCTGATCAACGGTAAGCCGCAAAATCGGCATGTTGCCAACCGCACTCAAGACGGCAAGAAAGCCATCGTTATGGGGATGAAAACCCGTAATACACGCCAAGTACGCGCCATGGTTGTCCCTGATACGAAGCGGATAACCCTACAAGAGAAAATCCTTGAGCATGTCGGCTGGGGTTCCCACATCTACACCGACCAGTACTCGTCTTACGACAAACTCAATGCGACGAATCTGTTCGTTCACAAGACCGTGAATCACATGGTTGAACACGTCAAAGGCAATGTTCACACGAATGGAATTGAGAACTTTTGGGCACTGCTGAAGAGGACTCTAAAGGGCACGTACGTTGCTGTAGAGCCTTATCATCTCGACGCTTATGTTACAGAGCAAGTGTTCCGCTTCAATAACAGCCACGGAAAAACCGACGCACAACGGTTCAACAAAGTTATTTCTCAAGTCACAGGCAAGCGTCTTACGTATGCAGAAGTAACAGGCAAGACCGAAGAAAGACCGTTCTAAGAAGCGGCAGGGCCGGGGGAAGAGGAAGCAGGGGTAGGCTGCTTATCTTTCTTGGCGGGATTAACCGCAACTATCTTCCGCATAAAATCTGTGAACTTCTCGAAGTCGCCCTCTGTCTTCAAGGTAGCGTCCGATGCCGCACGTCTTACCGGATTTTTCCAGGATCTCTTCATCTGCATAAGCTTACCTCCCACGGCGTTCGCATACAAATCCCCAACTTGTAGGGTTAGGAAACAAACCATTTTGTATTTCAGGGAAAGTCGTGTATTTTAAGTTACATGGCTCCGCCAAACCCTGAACTCGTCCTGAAACTCGCCAACGATTTGGTTGTCGCACAGAAGCATCTTGAATCTTTGCAGGCGCAATGGGAAGCTCTTTTCTCAAATTCCCCGACTCCTAGTATCCGTAAACCAATGGGTGGAATTGCCTCTCGCGTCTTGCTTGAGATTAACCAGAATCCTAGTTACGCCTTCAATGTAGATAACCTACACAAGATTTTCGGACCTGACGTTGATCGGAAACCTATCGAGTCTGCTCTCTTCAATCTCCACAAAGCTAATAAGATTGTTCGGGTTACGAGGGGTTCCTATAGTTCAATTAAATCTAACGTAGAACCTCAACAGGAAGACATGGAGGACATTTTCAAGTGATTTGTTTGATGAGGACTTATGCCATGAGAAGAAGGAAAAGTCTCTGTTCCAGCATCGGGAATGGCGGCGGATACGAAGGGAATGTCCAGAGCCGCTAAACCTTTTGCCGAGGGTACGGCTCTGGACACCAGATGCAACATTTATTGTGGGGGTAGTTGGACGGGGCAGGTCCGCAAAACTCAGCTCCCGAGGGTTCGAGTCCCTCTACCTCCACGCTTCAGCAAATATGACCGGAGAGCTAATCCTTACTGGATAGGGACACGAGCTTGCACCTCGTGAACAAGGGGTTCGACTCCCTCTCCGGTCTTCACTTGCCTTCTGAGAGATTAATCCACCACCATATGGACATGCAAGTAAAAACATGTACAGGCGAGTAAAAACTGGTAAATCTAGGAATCCGTGACCCTCCATAGTCCCTCATAGATAAAGGAGAACTTTGCTGCCATGGCTGACTATCAAACCGCTATCTTTGGTCTTCAGGAGAACTTACGCCTTCTGAACGGCAATCAAAATCCAGAGGCTCTAGCCCTTTGGAACATAAGTAACGCTCTACTAGTCGTTTGTGACGCTCTACAGGCGCAAGAGCATCGAATTCGTCGGATAGAGAACGGACAAAAATAAGCCATTCTGTGGCGGTTGCTGGGACGGAATTGTTCTGCTGCCCTGTCACGGTTCCTCCATGTTAACTAAATAGTTACAGTCAGTCAAGTATATTATTACCTTTGCGGGTGAGGTGTGTCTGTAACGTATTCATTACAGATGGGTTGCTCGCAAAATATTGAAGATAAATGAGTTATGGTTCCTTTCTATGCCACCCCTTGTTTATCGCTTAAATGAAAAGCTGCAAGGAGCCTTTGGCGCCTTGCAGCTTTTCCTGCTAGTACAAGTATATCGGATTGGGTGGGCGTAATGTGCCACGCGAATCTCCTTGTCTGGCGCGGGGATTTGCTGGTCGGGGGCTTGACAGGTTTGTTCTTTCGATAGTTTTTCCCCTTGGGAAAGAAGAACGAGGCAAATGCTGAGGTTTCGTCGTTGTGCTCAGAATGACAGACGTTCTTCAATCGTTGTGCGGTAACACTTAGCGTGAAAGTTCCGCCGATTCGATGCCTCTATCCTTGTGTGTTGCTCCCTGTTTTGCCGACAAGTCTGGAAGCCGAATGACGAGAAGCGCGTTTAGCATTACTGATACCGTATCCGGACGTCATAACAACCCGAACGACGACTCACGAAGAGGTTATCTATGGATCGGCGAATGCTGGCGATAGTAGCGGTCGTTGTAGTTTGTGTACTGGCGCTGCTCATGACCTTGACAAAACGAACGGTGCCGCCGCGGCGTGGACCCGTCCTCTCAGGCTCGGTTTACAACCCATACCCGCTTGGCATCCTCCCGCCCGATTTGAATTCCGAGATAGATCGTGTTGAACGGGAGGTGGACGTCATTGAAGACCGAGCGCTTGCACGCTGGCACGGGTTACAGCCTCCGATTCTGACAGGTCAGCCGCCGGTGCTTAGGGATATCGGAACGGAAGCAGTAGAGACACTCGGCGAGCTCATGCTTTTCGACAAGAACATATCAACCAACAGAAATCAAGCGTGCGCGTCTTGCCACATGCCATACGTCGGTTTCGGCGGGCCGATTCCCTCGGTCAACCTGACAATAAGCGCGTTTCCCGGATCGGTTCACACTCGGGCAGGCAAGCGGACCCCGCAGCGACACCCGTATTCACCCTTCTTCCCTGTCCTCCAATACAACCAAGCGCAGGGCCAGTTCTTTGGAGGAAATTTCTTCGATTCACGCGCGACCGGGTATTTGCTAAGGATTCCCGACGCCGAGCAGGCACAGGGCCCTCCCGTCGATACTCAGGAAATGGGTCTCCCCGACACTGCCTGCATCGCATTCCGGCTTTCGCAGGCTGTGTACCGACCTCTCTTTGAGGAGGTATGGGGCAAGGGTTCGTTCGAAATCAACTTTCCCCGTGAGACGGAGCAGATCTGTGCGACCCCTGGTGGGGCTGCGGTGTTTGGCGGGAGCACCACGTCGATTCCTCTAAGTGCGGCCGACCGAACCCGCGCCAACACGGTCTACGACCGTTGGGCACAGTCGATTGACGCATACGAGCAGTCTGCACAGGTCAGCGCCTTCTCATCGAAATTCGACGCGTTCCTGGCCGGTAAGTACAAGCTCACACCAGAGGAGATGGCGGGGTTCAAGCTCTTTGACGGCAAGGGCAACTGCAATTCATGCCACCTCGACGGACGAGGAACGACACTCAAGTTAAACCAGACAGACACTAGCTCGGCCGCGATGGTGAATCCTCTGTTCACGTGCTTTGGCTCGGCCAATGAGGGCCTACCTCTCAATCCGCGAGATTCTTTCTATTACGAGACCACACCGGATGCTTACGGATTCACGGCGAACCCTTACGGTTTTGGCTACAGAGATTTGGGACTTGGGACTTTCCTAAGAAGCGGATTCGGCTCCGGTCCCAACCCAAATATGAACTGGAAGCAATACGCACCTGCGGCAGACGGACAAATGCAGGTATCGTCGGCCCGCGATGTGGCTATGACACCGCCACAATGTCCTACCACGGAGGCTCCCGGGCCGTACTTCCAGAAAGCGTTCTTTCACAACGGCTACATTAAGAGCCTGAAGCAACTCGTACATTTCTATAACACGCGCGATAAGTATGCGTATCCTGTCACTTCCGGACATTGCCCGAAGGGAACAACTGAAAAAGTTGATTGCTGGCCTACGCCTGAGGTACGGAACAATATCGATATGACCAGCGGGAATCTTGGCCTCACGGATAAGGAGGAGGATGAAATGGTTGCGTTTCTTCAAACACTGTCGGACGGTTTCACGAGGCCTTACCGCAACAACGATACTTATACGGGGGCTTGTATGAGGGGCGGTTCGGCGGCGACCCAAGGTAACGAGTTGCTGATCCCAACTCCGCCTCTACCACCCTGCGCGTCGGCGATCTGCGGCGTCACGCCTGTACCCAAACCGCCTATTCCGTAGCGTCAACGTTAAACGGTGGGGATGTGACTTCGATTATCTGGCCAGCGACCTTTTTCAGGTGTGATCATGAACAGAGTGGTTGGAATATTGGCGATCTCGGTTTTGAGCAGCAGCGTGTCCGCCCAGGAAAGTCAAACGACTCCAAAAGCTGCGCAGGTACGGATCATCCATGGGCCCGAGATCGAATTGGCGAAGGCGCATGTGACGATTATCAACTGGACGACGAACAATCCCGGTGGCTCCCCCGTGCACTACGGAATCGTGCACTATGGGACAGATCCACATAGACTGATCGAGACCGCAAAATCTCCGATCAGGTTGAACCCGGGTCACTCGTCGACGGTGTTCCGCGTACGTCTCGATAAACTGGAGCCACGGACGACCTACTACTACACCGTTGACTCGATGGAGTCCACCGGCAAGGGCGATGGAGTGAAGAACTCGGTCAACCACTTCAGTACCCTTAGGTAGCGTAGTCCACTTGGCTGCAAGTCGCCCTCGCCAATCAACTGTTTGAGCTGAAGCTGATATCAATCACAGATAATTTTGAAATGCGAGACTGCCTCGTTTGATCTCTCGTTCGATTTCGAGGATTTAGCGAAACGCAAGACGTCGATACGCTCTTAAGCTGGGGCGGAGTGGGACGGTTCGATCAGGGCCAGAACGGGGTGGACGAGGGTGAGGATGGTGTCTGCGATCTCGCTGGAGGGGGGGCGGTTGGGGGTTTGTGCCCACTCTTTGGCGGCGCCGTAGATGGCCCATGCGGTGGTGGTGGCGATCATCTGGGGGGAGGTGGGTGCGGCGGAGGGGTGTTTTTCGAGGCCGTCGAGGAGCATGCGGCGGACGACGGCGATGATGGCGGACTCCATGTGGGGCTCCATCTGTCCAGGGTGGTCGGTGCAGAGGAGCTGGGCTGAGGCGATGAAGTCGCAGACTCCGAGGACGATGGCGCGCAGGGCGGCGGTGCAGGTGCCGTTGAAGGTGATTCCGCGTTCGGAGAGGAGTTCGTTGAAGCGGGTGCCGACGGTGCACTCGAGCAGGGCGAACTTGTCGGGGTAGTGGTCGTAGAAGGTGGCGCGGTTGATGGTGGCGGCTTCGGCGATGTCCTGCACGGAGAGGCTGTCAAACTGCTTTTCTTTCATGAGGTTGACGAGGGCCTGCTGGAGGAGGTTGCGGGTGCGGAGGATGCGCGGATCTGTAGTCCGCTCGGGGGTCCGCTCGGGCATGAGCTCGGGGGCTTGCTCTACGGTCAGCTCGGGAACTTCGGCGAGTTTTGCGGGAGGGCTGGACATTTTGAATTTACCCGGCTGGCACTATTTTATCTGACCGGCCAGTTGTATTTTACTCGATTTTGACGACAGTACTTGCTTAAGCGACATTCGTTGTGTTTTTCTGAATCGACACAAGTTGTTTAAACGTCAGATGTCGTATAGGAGATTTTGCCATGTCCACTTTACTTGTTGTGAATTCCAGCCCCTTTCATGAGACCTCGGTCTCTCGCCATCTCTCTGAGGAGTTCGTCCAGAACTGGAAGCAGGCGAACCCGAACGGAAGAGTGATCACCCGCGACCTGACCTCGAGCGATCTGAAGACGGTCGATGCTGCCTGGGTTGGGGCCGCGTATACGCCGAAGGATGCTCGCACGGCGGAGCAGAAGCAGGCGCTTGAGGTGTCCGATACGCTGCTCGGCGAACTGCGGGCGGCCGATGAGTATGTCTTTGGCGTGCCGATGCACAACTTCGGGATTCCTTCGCTGCTGAAGCTGTGGATCGACCAGATTGCTCGCGTTGGCGAGACGTTTTCGTATTCGGAAGCAGGGCCGAAGGGTCTTCTGCAGGGGAAGAAGGCTACGTTCCTGATCGCCTCCGGTGGGGCCTATGACGCGGGGACGGTGATGGCTTCGTTCAACCATGTTGAGCCGTATCTGCGTTCGGTGTTTGGTTTCATTGGCGTGACGGATACGAAGTTCCTGTCTGCCGGCGGCGCTTCGGCGGTGATGTCTGGGCAGGTGGATCGGGCTACGTTCCTGAAGCCGCATGTTGAGGCGATTCGTTCGCAGTTTGTGGCTGCTTAATCGCTGAGCCGACTTAGCTGATTTCTAAGGAGGAGGTATTGGTATGAAGATCGCATCGCTGGTTGCCAGGTATCTGCTTGGCTTTATCTTTCTTGTCTTCGGATTGAACGGCTTTTTGCACTTCATTCCGACGCCTCCTCCTCCTCCTGGAGTCGCTGGGGATTTCATGATCGCGCTGTTTGAGTCACACTATCTGGTCATCATCTTTCTACTGCAGTTGATTCCTGCGGCGTTTCTCTTGATCAACCGGTTTGTGCCGCTGGCTCTGGTGTTGCTTGGGCCGGTGATCGTGAACATTATTTGTTTCCACGCGCTGATGGCTCCGGCAGGGTTGCCGATGGCGTTGTTTGTGACGGTGCTGTGGGGGCTGGTGGCTTATGGTGTTCGGTCGGCGTTTGCGGGGTTGCTGCAGGTGCGGGCTTCGGAGACGGCCTGAGATTGGCCTGTGTCGCAGCGAGGAGACGGGAACAGCAAAGGCAAATGCGGGGGTCTCTCCACTACGCTGTTCCCGATGAGACCGGGAACAGCTTCGGTCGAGATGACGGCGTTTGGGGGGGTGGAGAATTTAGACGGGGCGCTTCTCTGGTTTGCTGCCAGTGGGCGGCGATGGGGCGTAAACTTTCGTGGAACTCAGATGCGTTGGTTGTCGGGGCGCCAGTTGACGATGGCTTGCTTGATGGCCTTGGGGTCCATGTTTTTGGTGAGGGCTCGGTGGGCGAGGTCGGGGAGTTCGGCGTCGGAGGCGAAGCGTAGGGCGATGAGTTGAGGGACGGTGAGCTCGTCGATGTGCGCGCGGTCGGCGGCGGGGAGGAGCGCGGCGAGGCGGAGACGCTCTTCGAGGCGGATGATGCGGTCCTGGGCTTTGAGGGAGGAGCCACGGGCTGCGCCGGCCATCAGGAAGAAGACGATGGCCATGACGATTCCCCAGAGATGGGTGTGCTGGTAGCCGGGCCAGTTGTGAATGGTGATATAGATGGAGAAGACGAGGTTGAGCAGGAGCAGGGGAAGGATGATGAAGTGAAAGAGTGGGTAGAAGCGGGCGTGGTTTTTGAAGTTCTGCGGGGCGGGCATACGGCGTCCTCTTTGCGGGAAATGATGGCGGGGTCAGCATAGCACCCTGGGCTGTTATGGGTTCCTAAAAGCAAGAACAACGACAGAAGCAGATCCCTACAGGATGACAACAAAAGAACAAGCAACCCTCCAGCAAGGGTAAGGCGAGTGGGGTAGCCTTGGGGGATGACGAGTTCAGCTATCACAAAGACGGGGAAGAAGCGGATTGGTGTGCATGTGGGCACTGCGGGGGGAACGTGGACTGCGGTGGAGCGGGCAGTGGCGGCGGGGGCGAATACCTTTCAGATTTTTTCTTCGAGTCCGCGGCAGTGGCGGGCGGGGGCGGTGAAGCCGGAGGATGCGAAGAAGATGCGGGAGCTGCGGGCGAAGCATGATGTGGGGCCGGTGGCGGTGCATGCTAGTTATCTGATCAATCTCTGCAGCCAGACGGAGAGTGTGCGGACCAGTAGCGTAGGCGCCTTTCGTGGGGAGGTGGAGCGGGCGCTGGCGCTGGGGGCGGAGTACCTGGTGCTGCATCCGGGGAGCTGGAAGGGGCTGACGCGGGAGGAGGGGCTGCGGCTGGCGGGGGAGTCGATTGAGAGGGCGATCGATGGGGTGGACTTTACTCAGGCTTCGGGGCAGGGGAAGGAGTTCAAGATTTTGATTGAGAATACGGCGGGGGCGGAGTTTTCTCTTGGCGGAAAGCTGGAGCAGGTGGCGGAGCTGGTGGAGAGGCTGAAGGCGTGTGCGCCGGTGGGTGTGTGTCTGGATACGTGCCACGTGCATGTGGCGGGGTATGATCTGGTGTCGCCGGATGGGTATGTGGAGACGATGCTGCTGGTGAAGGATACGGTTGGGTTCGATGCGGTGAAGGTGTGGCATTGCAATGATGCGAAGGCGGCGATGGGGTCGAAGCTGGATCGGCATGAGCATATTGGAGAGGGGACGATTGGGGCGGAGGTGTTTCGGCGGCTGCTGCATGATGAGCGGTTTGCGCATGCGGCGTTTATTGCAGAGACGCCGGTGGACGCTCCGGGGGATGAGGCAAGAAATGTTGGGGTGTTGCGGACGCTGGCTGCGGGGTAGTTACTGGCTGGGTTCATTTAGACGGCAGAGCTGCTTACGGTTCGGGTTTGCGCTGATCTTCGATGGTGAAGCCTTCGGGCAATGCGAAGAAGCGAGCTTCGGGCTCTGAGGTGGAGAGGTCTTTTGCTGTGAAGGTCTGCTTGCCGGACTGAGGCGAATCGAGCTTGGAGAGGATGTTGATGCCGAGTTGGGGGGAGTACCAGAATTCGCGCGTGGTGACCATCGGTTGGTCGTTTCCGAAGACGCCTGGATTGAGGGTGGTGATCTCGCGATAGCCGACCGTTTCGATGCCAGCGAGGTTGTTATGTCCGAGATCTTCATGCTGATGGTAGCCGGTGTTGTCTGATAGGGCGCCAGAGGGATGGATGGCAGGTTGATAGGTGCTAGTCACCGACCCCGTGTAAGCCACTACGAAACATTTCTTGATGTCGATTTGACAGTTGTACAGAGTGTGGTCGGCGGGGTTTGAGATCTGAATAAAGTCCATGACGGATTGCATTTTTCCGTTTTTGGGGACCAGCAGCCAGCGCTCCTGATAGATGCGTCCTGTGCCGTCGCGCATGATCTGCCGCTTATTGACGAGGGTGTAGGTCCCGCCGCCCGACATGGGGCGAGACCACTCGGTTTCGAGAGTCAGGCTAAAGGGCGCGTGGGCCAGAGGTGGAATGAAGATGCTTTCCAGTGTTTGGCGCGTTCCTCCGTCGTAGGTTTTGACGGTCGGTTGCGTAGTCTGCGAGAGGAGAAGTGTGTGAGAGGCTAGGAGCGCGATCGTGAGACAGAACGGGCGAAGCGCGGACGACATTAGAACTGTTCGCATGCCTGACTCCGAGAAGTAGGACGAATTATAGACGTTGGGCCAATGTCAGTTGGGCAGATTGATCGGAATCGAAGGGCTGAAGACGAAGGATGTGGATTTGAAGTAGAGGGAGGTGCAGTGGGGGAGTACGACGCCGGGGGCGTTGCCGAAGAAGTCGACGCGGTCGAGGCCCTTGTCTTTGAATCCTTCGTAGAAGCCGTAGCCTTCGGAGTTGTCGCAGATGATGATTCCATCCGGGGCCAGACGTTCGCAGGCGACGTCGATCATCTGCGAGCGGGTGAGCCCGTCGATCACGATGACGTCATAGCGGGCGATTGTCTTTGTGGAGAGGATTTGAGCGACTTGCGCTGCGTCGGTGATGGGTGCGGTTTTCTCTACGTAGTGCAGCTCGACGTTGGCGGGCATGCCGGATGCTATGCGATCGTACCAGTCCTTTTTCCCTTCGAAGGTGACGACGTGTTTCGCTCGTGCCGACCACCACAGGGTGGATTGTCCGCCTCCGAACTCGAGGACTGTTTTGCTGGAGTAGTTGCGGGCGGTGAGAAAGTCCAGGCTGGAGTAGGTGTACCAGGGGATCGGTTCGCCGTGCCGGGATACGGCTGCCATCTTCAAGCTGCTGCGGAAGTGGCCGGTGCGGACGCTGTAGAGGATGGGAGTGAGGACCGCGGTCAGGCTGTTGCGTATAGGGTTGGACAGCCAGGCCGGAAGGAGTTTTTTAATGGGAGCGAATGCTTCGCGAATGGCAAATTGCGACACGTTTGTTCCTTGTAAGACGCTGGCTGATGTTGCGGCATGTATTTGTAAGGGGCGCGATCAGGCGCTGAAGATGTTGGTGTCCAGGAAACGGTTGCGGAACTTTCCTTCTGGATCATATTGCTTGAGGAGGGCTTTGTAGTCGGACATCCTGGGGTAGAGACGCTGCAGGGTTGAGGAGGGAATGGTGTTGACCTTGGCCCAGTGGGGGCGGGCGTTGAAGGGCGCTAGTTTTTCTTCGACGAGGGGGAGGAGGGCCTGGACCGCGTCGTTCTCGGGCTTCCAGGTGAAGTGGATGGCGAGGGAGGGGCGCTGGTAGGCCATGCTGAGCCAGAGGTTGTCGGGAGCGACGGTGCGGAGCTCGGTGATGAAGAGGTGAGGGGTGATGCGGTCGCGGAGCTGCTCGACGGCGAGGATGGCCTCGTAGGCGTGCTCGCGGGGGACGAAGTACTCGGTTTGGATTTCGGCGCCGCTGCTGGGGATGAAGTTGAGCTTGAAGTGGGGGAGGCGCTCGTACCAAGGGCCGGGGACGCCGAATTGTTCGGTGCAGCTTTCGGCGGAGTGGCCGGCGACGGGGTGGAGTTTTTGTTTGGCCTGTGTGGCACCGAAGAATTCGGGGGCGAAGGCAATGGAAGTGGTGCCGGGATCGAGACGGCGCTTGACCCAGACTTCGGTGGCGCGGTGGTTTTGCCAGTCGGTGAAGAGGCTGACGCTGTAGCCGCTGAGGAATATCTCGTCGAGATGATGTTCGAGCTGGGAGAACGAGAGGTTTTCGTAGACGACCTGTGCGACCTGGAAGGTGGGTTGGAGGTCGAGGGTGGTTTTGGTGACGACGCCGAGGCCGCCGAGGTTGACGACTTGGCCGAGGAAGCGGTCGCCATCCTTGGCGCGGGAGAGGGTGTGGAGGGTGCCGTCGGCGGTAACTAATTCGAGGCCAGAGACGATGGTGGCGAGGTTGCCGTTGTTGCTCCCGGAGCCGTGGGTGGCGGTGGCGCAGGCTCCGATGACAGAGACGTGAGGGAGCGAGGCGAGGTTGGGGACGGCGAAGCCCTGGGCGTCGATGATGGGGGCGAGCTTGCCGTAGGTGACGCCTGCGCCAACGGTGGCGGTGCGGGCTTTGGCGTCGATGTCGATGGAGTCGAGCTGCTTGAGGGAGATCTGTGCGTGGGTGCTGTCGGCGATGGCGTTGAAGGAGTGGCCGCGGCCGAGGGCGCGGAGTTTGTCGCAGCTCTTGACGATGTGCTGGACCTCTTCGGCGGTTTTGGGCTGGTAGAGGGTGTCGGTGTGAAAGGTGAGGTTGCCGGCCCAGTTGGTTCGAGGTGCGGTCTGGTGGACGGCGTCTTGCTCGGAGGCTGAGACGAAGCGGGAGAGCATGGCGGCAGTGAGGACGGAGCCGGAGCCTGTAAGGAATTGTCTCTTGTTCATGTCGCACACTCGATTCGGTTGAAGCCTGCGCCTGGTTTGGGGATGGAGCGTGCTGCTCCAGTTGCCGGGTCAGGCCTTTATAGGGATTTGGCGGCTTCGACGCAAGGGGCTCGCCGGAGAGGGATGATTTACGAGCGTGATTCGTGCGTGGGTGGCGTCTGGCTAGGTCGCCTGAAGCGGGGTGGATGTTTCCTTTTTGTTGTAGCTGAAGTAGCGCTTGAGGCTGAGGAAGCGGGATTCGTAAAAGTGATAGCTGAGCAGCGCGACCGGGATGGTGGCAGCCATGACTACGCAGGCTCCGGCGAGAACTCCGAGGGCTTTGGAGTGGAGATGGTTGCTGACGTAGAGACGAGTTGGACTGTTGAGCATCGTCTCGAGGGAGTAGTGGAAGACGTAGATGCCATAGCTGTATTTGCCGAAGAAGCGAAGGGCGCTGTTGGAGAAGAGTTGTTGGGTCTTTGAACCGCGGCGCAGGGCCATGGCGATGAGTGCTGCGAAGGAGATGGCGACGAGAGTGAAACCGAAGGTAGGGATGAAGAAGTTGGTCTCCCAGAGAAGGCCGTGATAGCGGAGCCCGGCGACGATGAGGATCACCGCGCAGATGGTGAGAATGCGGGGGGCGAGCGCGAGGATACGTTGACGGGCGGGTGTGCGGAGAAGGGCGCAGAGGGTGCAGCCGAAGAGGAGGTTGTCGGCGCAGGAGAAGGTGGGGGAGTAGGGGAGATAGAGGTTGTGAAGCCGGGGGCGCAGAGCTACGAGGATGATGCGGAGTGTGAGGATTGCTGCGCAGGCGACGAGGGAGAAGGTGATGAGTGTCTGGAGGCGCTTGATTCGATAGACGAGAAAAGGCCAGACGAGATAGAACTGCTCCTCGACCTGGAGAGACCAGAAGTGGTTGATGTTGAACGCGTGCAGATTGAGAGGGCCGACGGTCCAGAGGGCGAGGTTGGCGGTGTAGGTCAGATAGTAGATCGGCCAGCCTGACCAGATGAAGTGAAGAGGGCGGGTAAGAAGAAACAGCACGATGAGAACGCCGTAGTAGAGCGGGAAGATGCGGAGGGTGCGGCGGGCGTAGAAGGTCTTGAAGAAGTGAGGGAGGGCGCGTGTGTCGAGCAGAATGCCGGTGATGAGAAAGCCGGAGAGAACGAAGAAGAGGTTGACGCCGAGGTAGCAGGACTCGCGGATGCGGTTGAGAAGATCCAGAAGTCTTGAGCCGGTATCGGGATTAGACGCGAAGAGGTGGAAGAAGAGGACCATGAGGATGGCGAGTCCTCGAATGCCGTCGAGTGCTGGAATGTGCTGAAAACCGCCGGGATTTTCGGGATCGCCGGAGGAAGCGTGCTGCGCGGGGGAGGCCGGAGGCATGTCTGGATTATCGGTTATTTGCAGAGAGGCCACAAAGATAAATGTCGGAGGCTTTGGTTGGCGGACGACTGCGAGGGGTTTCGGCTGGACGGGCGAGGTTTTGAAGCGGAGCAACGTTGAAGCGGGCTGGACGGTACAATCAAAGGAGTATGCCTGAGACACGAACGAGCGAAATCGGCGGGAAAACCGCGAATATTGATGAGAGTTCTTCTGCTGCGGAGGGGAATCAGCCGCAGCGGTACAGCCCGGCTGAGATCGAGCCGAAGTGGCAGGCCCGTTGGGATGCGGATCCTTCGCTGTATGCGGCCGAGGGGCACGATTCGGGGAAGCCAAAGTACTACTGTCTGGAGATGCTGCCGTACCCTAGCGGCGCGCTGCACATAGGGCATGTGAGGAACTATGCGATTGGGGATGCGCTGGCCCGGCATATGTGGATGCGCGGGTATAACGTGCTGCACCCGATGGGATGGGATGCGTTTGGGCTGCCGGCGGAGAATGCGGCATTGAAGAATGGCGTGCCGCCGCGGGAGTGGACGTTTGCGAATATCGCGGCGATGAAGAAGCAGTTCCAGCGGCTGGGGATGGGGTTCGACTGGACGACTGAGGTGACGACCTGCCTGCCTGAGTATTACAGGTGGAACCAGTGGTTCTTTTTGAAGATGTTCGAGAAGGGGCTCGCGTATCGGAAGAAGAGCAAGGTGAACTGGTGTCCGGATTGCCAGACTGTGCTGGCGAATGAGCAGGTGATTGGCGGGCGCTGCTGGCGGCATGAGGATACGGTTGTTGAGCTGCGCGATCTGACGCAGTGGTTTTTGCGGATTACGAAGTATGCCGATGAGTTGCTCGAGGGCCTC
This sequence comes from Tunturiibacter gelidiferens, assembly GCF_013410115.1. GTDB lineage: Bacteria > Acidobacteriota > Terriglobia > Terriglobales > Acidobacteriaceae > Edaphobacter > Edaphobacter gelidiferens. Next base: position 1,453,563 of record NZ_JACCCV010000002.1, on the reverse strand, counting down.
GACAAGTTGGAGGGTTGGCCGGAGAAGGTCCGGACGATGCAGCGGAACTGGATCGGTCGGAGCGAAGGCGCGCATGTAGATTTCGCTGTGGCGGATGGAGACTCGAAGATCACGGTGTTTACGACGCGGGTGGATACGATCTTCGGCGCGACGTCCGTGCAGCTTGCGCCGGAGCATGCGGTGTCGAAGGCGTTTGCGCTGGAGGATGACGCGCTGCGCGTGCAGATTGAGGAGTTGCTGGAGCAGCAGCAGAAGGCTCGTGAGAGCGATGCGCTGGGTGCGATTGAGAAGCACGGTGTGTTTACCGGGCGCTTCGCGGTGAATCCGTTCAACGGGGAGCGAGTGCCGATCTGGGTGGCGAACTACATTCTGGCGGACTATGGGACGGGCGCGATTATGAGCGTGCCAGCGCATGATGAGCGGGACTTTGAGTTTGCGCAGAAGTATGGGTTAGCAGTGCGCCGGGTAATTGCTCCTGCCATTGATACAAAAGACGCCGCGGGCGCTGATACAAATGATCTGGCGTTGCCTTATACCGATGAAGATGAGGCCGTGCTGATCGATTCGGGGCAGTGGACTGGAGAGAACTGCCTCGAAGCGCAGGAGAAGATGGCTGCGTTTGCGAAGGCGAAGGGGTTTGGTACTCCTACGGTTACATATCGGTTGAAGGACTGGGGAGTCAGCCGGCAAAGGTACTGGGGAACGCCGATTCCGATGGTGTACTGCGACAAGTGCTCACCGGACGAGCCGTTGCCGGTGGCTGAGAGCGAGTTGCCGATTGTGTTGCCGGAGCAGGTGGATATTACACAGACGAATGGCTCGCCGCTCGGGCGGATTGCCGAGTTTGTGAATGCGAAGTGTCCGAAGTGCGGGGGGGTGGCACGAAGAGAGACGGACACGATGGATACGTTCGTCGATTCGAGCTGGTACTTCTATCGGTACACGGATGCGAAGAATTCGGCTGCGCCGTTTGATTCGGATAAGGCGAACTACTGGTTTCCGATTGATCAGTACATCGGCGGAGTGGAGCATGCGATTCTGCATCTGATCTACTCGCGGTTCTGGACGAAGGTGATGCGGGATCTTGGGTTGGTCAAGAACGATGAGCCTGCGGAGCGGCTGTTTACGCAGGGGATGGTGATCAAAGACGGCGCGAAGATGTCGAAGTCGAGGGGCAATGTGGTTTCGCCTGACGAGATGATTTCGCGGTATGGCGCGGATGCGACGAGGATGTATGCACTGTTTGCGGCTCCGCCGGATCGTGATCTGGAGTGGCAGGAAGAGGGTGTTGCGGGGATCTCGCGGTTTTTGGGGAAGGTGTATCGGCTGACGACGAAGTTCTCGAGTGTTGCTCGTACGAATGGAGCTGCGACGAGGCCAAAGGATCAGGCGTTGTTGCGTCGTCTGCATCAGACGATTGCGAAGGTTACGCAGGACTTTGATGGACGATGGCACTTCAATACTTCGATCTCTTCAATCATGATTCTGGTGAACGAGATTACTGCGAACGAAGCGGCGATGGATGCGGGAGAGATCTCTCCGGCTGCGGTGTCTGAGGTGTTGCGTGGTCTGATTTTGCTGCTGGCTCCGTTTGCGCCGTTTTTTGTGGCGGAGATGTGGGAGGAACTTGGCGGCGAGGGCGTGGTGTTTCGCACGCAGTGGCCGGTGGTGAATGAAGAGCTTGCGCGGGAGGATGAGATTGAGATTCCGGTGCAGGTGAATGGCAAGCTGGTGAGTGTTGTGAAGGTGCCGGCGGGTAGCGATGATGCTGTTGTGAAGGCTGCGGCTTTGGCTGATCCTAAGGTGATCGCGCGGATTGAAGGCAAGACTGTGGTGAAGGTGATTGTGGTGCCGGGTAAGCTTGTGAATCTTGTGGTGAAGTAGTGGAGCAGATTCCGCAGGATGGAGTGGTGGTTGCGGCTGGGACGGTTCGGGGGACGCAGTCGTTTGTGCATACTCTTTCGGAGTGCTGGCGGCGGCCTTCGCTGACGGCGCTGGAGGTGTTGTGGCGGTGGGCGTATGGGATTCCGGCGCTGCTGCTGCTGCGGTATGAGGGGTTGAAGATTTTGCAGGCTACGCCGTTGGACTATGCGGCGCTGAAGAGTATGACGGTGGTGGATCCGCTGGGGTCGGCGCAGACGCTGGCGAAGGCGCTAGCGCTGTTGGTGCCGCAGGTACCTGGTGTGGCGATGTGGCTGGCGCCGTTGCTGGTGGTGGCGTGGGTGGTGGTGTCGTCGGTAGGACGAACGCTGGTGCTGAGGCGGGCGGATAAGCGGCTGGAGCGCCGCGTGGGGACGCTGATTGTGCTGCAGGCTGTGCGGGTGGTGGCGCTGCTCGGGAGTTTTGCGGTGTGGTTCTGGTGCATGGAGCGTGTGGCGGAGTGGACCGTGACCGGGCCGATTGCGTCGGGTGGAGAGCCTAATCTGGTGGGGTATTTTTCGCTGGTCATTGTGGCGACGCTGGGGCTGTTTACGCTGTGGGCGGTGGTGAGTTGGGCGCTGTCCGTGGCTCCGTTAGTTGCGATGCTGCGTGGGTTAGGTGTGAGAGGGAGTCTGGCGGCGGCGTTTAGGCTGGGGGCGTTGAAATCGAAGCTGGTAGAGATCAACCTTGTGATGGGGATTGTGAAGATCGCGTTGATTGTGCTGGCGATGGTGTTCTCGGCGACTCCGCTGCCGTTTGAGAGCGTGACGACGCCGGAGTTTTTGTTTTGGTGGTGGGCTGGGGTTACGGTCCTTTATTTTCTTGGATCTGACTTCTTCCATGTGGCGCGGCAGGTGGCTTATTTGCAGCTTTGGCGAGCTTACGAAGATTGAAAGGCTATCCGGCCGGACGGGCCTCCTGCGCGGAGGGCGGTCACTTCGTGACGCGTGTACCTTCTTGTGGTTAGGGAACGATGCTGGTCCTCCCGTTGGTCGGCACGATCCACCTTGCGACCAACGGGAGCACCTCGCGAAGCTTTCACAAGTCACGAAGTGACCGCTGCCCGCGTAGGGCGCCGTCCGGCAGGACAGCTTCTAAGAAGATTTTCCTCTCGACGGCACGCAGATTCTGCATCATACGGGAATCGGCTTACAGAGGGGAGGTTGAGTATGTCATTTGGGATCTATGCGATTGGCTATTTGATTCTGATTGCAGGTGTGGCTTATCTGGCTCACTTGATGCACATTCCTCAGCACTACATCGTCGCGATTGCGGTGATCATGCTGGGAATCGGGGTTGTGACGGGTGTGCAGACTACACGACATAAAGACCCCAGCTAGCGCGGCAGCCGCGGGCATCGGGTACTAAAGTTTTTTCTTTTCGAGAGGGAGATACTGCATCCTATCTCTGCATGGGCCCCTCATTCCCGTTTGGAGAGAGATCATGTCCTCTGCCTTGTATGTCTTTGCCTATCTTCTGCTGATAGCCGGTGTCTCTTACCTGGCTTATCTGAGCCACATTCCGGAAGCCTACATTGTCGCAATGGCTGTGATCATGGTGGGCATCGGCGTGGTGAGTGGGATGGAGAGTGCGCGGTTGAGGAGCTCTCACTACAGAAGAGGGCCTGGCCTCTACTGAAAAGCCTTCGTCTCAGAGAGACGGCGACGTCGCATTTACACTGGGTAGGTGGATACCTCAACGATCGTTATTCTGGATTTTGGGTCGCAGTATACGCAGCTGATTGCGCGGCGTATACGTGAATTCAATGTATTTTCTGTCGTATTGCCTTGTACGGCCCCGCTTGAACAGGTGAAGGCGCTGAACCCGAAGGGTGTGATTCTTTCGGGAGGGCCGTGCTCTGTCTATGACGCGGACGCGCCTAATGCTGATGAGGGTGTACTGGCGATGGGTGTGCCGGTGCTGGGGATCTGCTATGGGCTGCAGTTCATCGTTCATCATCTGGGAGGGAGGGTGGTGGGGGCCGCGGCGCGTGAGTACGGGCATGCCGAGGTGACGGTGGTGGCTGAAACGCCGCTGTTTCGCGGGTTGCCGGGGACGATGGATGTCTGGATGTCGCATGGGGACGAGGCGGAAGAGTTGCCGCTGGGGTTTCAGCTGACGGCGAAGACCGCGAATGCGGTGGCGGGGATTGCAGATGAGTCGAGGGGAATCTGGGCGGTGCAGTTTCATCCTGAGGTTGCGCACACACGGCAGGGGATGGAGCTGCTGAAGAATTTCTGCCTGGATATCTGCGGGGCAGAGCAGGACTGGACGCCGGAACATTTTATTCAGTCGACGGTGGAGAGGGTGCGGGCGCAGGTTGGGACAGGACACGCGATATGCGGGTTGAGCGGAGGTGTGGATTCGAGCGTGGCTGCGGTGCTGGTGGCGCGGGCGATTGGGGACCGGCTGACCTGTATTTTTGTGAACAACGGAGTGCTGCGGAAGGATGAGTTTCTGAAGGTGCAGACGACGATGCGCGAGCAGTTGGGGCTGAATGTGGTCGCGGTGGATTCTTCACAGCGCTTTCTGGAGAAGCTTGCTGGAGTAACGGATCCGGAGAAGAAGCGAAAGGTGATTGGGAACGAGTTTATTGCCGTGTTCGATGATGAGGCGAAGAAGATCTTCGAGGCGCAGAAGGACAGTCAGCCGAGTGCGGGAGAGGAGATCGCGTGGTTGGTGCAGGGCACGCTGTATCCGGATGTGATTGAGTCGAGCAGCGTGCATGGGCCGAGTCATACGATCAAGAGTCACCACAATGTTGGAGGCCTGCCGGCGGATATGAAGCTGAAGCTGATTGAGCCGCTGCGCGATCTGTTCAAAGATGAGGTGCGGCGGATTGGGCGGGACCTGGGTATGCCTGAGGACATCATTGAACGGCAGCCGTTTCCGGGGCCGGGGCTTGCGGTGAGGATTCTTGGCGAGGTGACGGCGGAGCGCGTGGCTATTCTGCAGGAGGCCGATCAGATTGTGGTGGATGAGATCAAGAAGGCTGGACTGTATCGGAAGGTTTGGCAGAGCTTTGCGGTTCTGCTTCCCGTCAAGAGCGTCGGGGTGATGGGGGATCAGCGGACGTATGCGAATACCTGCGCGGTGAGGGCGGTGGAGAGCGAGGATGGGATGACGGCGGATTGGGCTCCGCTGCCGTATGAGGTGCTAAGGACGATCTCGAGCAGGATTGTGAGCGAGGTAAGAGGGATCAATCGGGTGGTGTATGACATTACGTCGAAGCCGCCGGGGACGATTGAGTGGGAGTAAGTGCGCTTGTCCTGCCGGACGGCCCACTACGCGTGGGGCGGTCACTTCGTGACTTGTGTACCGGTCTTGGCTGGGCTAACTTTTAGGGCCTCCCGTTGGTCGGCACGGAATTTAGCTTGCGACCAACGGGAGCACCTCGCGAAGCTTTCACAAGTCACGAAGTGACCGCTGCCCGCGCAGGGCGCCCGTCCGGCAGGACTAGCCTACATAGGCTGCAGCGTCGGTGACATCGGTTCCGGAGTTCAGCTTCATTGCGCGGAAAATTACAGTCAGCAACGTGGAGACGGCTAGATTCAGCAGTAGGGCGGGCACGGCTGCGTACATGGGGTACGTGCTGCCGAAGAGGTGCAGCGGGTAGACCGAACTTTTCAGTCCTAACGCTACCGCCATGGCCGTGCCGCTGAACATGCCTGCCGCCCAGCCGATGAGGAGAGCCCAGGGATTGAACCAGCGGGTGAAGACACCTAGAACGACCGATGGGAAGAGCTGACCCATCCAGATTCCGCCGAGTAACTGCATCTCGATGGCGTAGGGAGCGGGGAGCTTGAGGACAAAGAGCAGTGCGCCGAACTTTACGACGAGCGAGACGATCTTGGCCATGCGGGACTCTTCTTCGGGGAGCATCTTTCGTCGCACCAGCGCTCCGTACAGATTGCGGGTGAAGAGATTGGAGGCGGCGATGGACATGATCGCTGCGGGGACGAGTGCTCCGATGGCGACGGCGGCGAGGCAGAAGCCGGCGAACCACTCGGGAAACATCTTGAGGAACAGAAGAGGTACGGCTTGATTTGGATCTTTGGTGACGACTCCGGCGGCTAGTGCGAGATAGCCGAGCAGGGCGATGAGGCCAAGGAGGAAGCTGTAGGCGGGGAGCATGGCGGCGTTGCGGCGCACTACGTTGGCGCTCTGCGCGCTGAGGACTGCGGTGGCTGTGTGCGGGTAGAGCATGAGCGCTATGGCAGAGCCGATGGCGAGGGTGGAGTAGCCGAGGAACTGGCCTTGTCTCAGGGAGATTGTCGCTGTTGGCATGTGGTGTGCCAGCTGTTGATTTGCGAGTTCGAAGACTCGTGCGTAACCGCCGAGTTTGTGGGGGATATAGATCAGGGCGGCAAGCACCATGACATAGAGCATGACGTCTTTTACGATGGCGATGACGGCCGGAGCGCGCAGACCACTGGAGTAAGTGTAGGCGGCGAGGATGACGAAGGCGGCTGCGAGGGGCCACTCACCGTGGATGCCCATGGCTCCGATGACGACGCGGATGCCGACCAGTTGGAGGGCGATGTACGGCATGAGAGCGAGGATGCCTGTGAGAGCGATGGCGATGGTCAGCCAGCGGTTTCCGTAGCGGCCACTGACAAAGTCGGCGAAGGTTATGTAACCGTGGCGGTGGCATACTGTCCAGAGGCGTGGCAGGACGAGCATCATGTACGGGTAGGCGATGACGGCGTAGGGGACTGCGAAGAATCCCATGGCGCCTGCACCGTAGAGTGCTGCCGGGACCGCGATGACGGTGTAGGCGGTGTAGAGGTCGCCGCCGATGAGGAACCAGGTGATCCAGGTGCCGAAGCTGCGGCCTGCGAGGCCCCACTCTTCGAGCGAGCCCATTCCTGCCTTCGGTCTTCGCCACCGTGCGGCCCAGAATCCGGCGAGCGTTACGAGCAAAAAGAAAAAGCAGAAGACTACCAGTGCGGTCGTATGCAGTTGCAATCGTTCACCCAGCTCTAGAGATTTGCCGCACTCACAGGTTAGCGCAACGGTGCAGGAAGAGGGATGTTTGCTGAGTTAGCTTCGTCCGTTGTCGCCCCACTCGTAGACGACTACGCCGAGGTCGTTGAGGGTTTTGATGACGGCCTCCAAGTTGCGGCGAACCTCGGGGCGCGCGCTGGCGGGGACCTGATGGGCTTCTTCGACGGCGACGACGCGACCATAGGGCCAGGAGTTTTCCGGGATGGCGTTGAGCGCGGTGGGCAGGTCGATGACGCGCACGTTCAGGTCGCGGCGGCGGGCGCCGATGGGCCGTAGCATTCCGCCTACGCCGAGACCGCTGGTGTTGCCGTCGGCGACGACCACGTGCAGTGTTGCCATGGCGCCCTGCACGGTGAGGTAGGGATTTTCCCAGAGATTGAGGCTCTTGACGGCCATGTAGCGGGTCTTCGAAGGGGGCGGGATTAGCTCCATCTGCTGGCGCGCGAGGTTGGTCTCCTGCTGGTGTTCGGCGGCGAGGGCGTTCTGCTCGGCCACGTTGGGGATGGCAGGCTTTGAACAGCCGGCGAGGGCGAGAGGAAGCAGAAGAGCAGCGGGAAGGAGCGTGTCTCGCAGCAGCGAATAGTTCTCGGGCGGCGAGTGTCGGGACAGCGAATGTCGGAATATCGAGGGCACGAATATCAGCATATCAAGCGATGGCATCGATCAAAAGGCCAAAGTTTCCGGCAATTTTCGATGAAGACGAGTGGTTATCGTCCGGTCCATACTGCGGGACGTTTTTCCAGAAAGGCCTTTGTGCCCTCCTCTTTGTCGGCGGTTCCACAGAGGCGGCCGAAGATCTTTGCTTCCATGTCGATGGCTTCTTCGAGGCTGATCTCGCTGCCATCGCGGACTGCTTCGAGGCATGCGGCGACGGCCAGGGGGGCCATGGCGACGATGGTGCGGGCGAGAGCTTCGGAGCGCTCCATCAACTTGTCTGCGGGCAGGACCTCGTCTACCAGGCCGATTCGCAGGGCCTCGGCGGCGTTGATCATCTCGCCGGTGAGCAGGAGTTTGAGCGCCATGGGCTGGCCGACGAGGCGTGGGAGCCGCTGGGTTCCGCCGTAGCCAGGGATGAGGCCGAGCTTGACTTCGGGCTGGCCGAGGCGCGCGGTCTCGCTGGCGAGGCGTATGGTGCAGGCCATGGCCAGCTCGCAGCCGCCGCCGAGGGCGAATCCGTTGATGCAGGCGATGACGGGCTTGCCGCAGGTCTCGATGAGACGGAAGACGCCCTGGCCGCGGCGGGCCTTGGTCTCTCCTGCGTCGGTGGCGGCGAGCTCTTTGATATCTGCGCCGGCCGCGAAGGCCTTTTCGCCTGCACCGGTGAGGAGGATGACCCGGACGGCGGGGTCTGCGGCGAGTGTTGAAAAAACGGCCTCCAGTTCGTTGAAGACCTGGGTGTTGAGGGCGTGGAGCACCTGGGGGCGGTTCAGCGTGACGCGTGCCACCTGATCCTTTATCTCGCACAGCAACGTCTCGTAGTTCACAGACCTCTCCTCTTGCGGGCGATGTGGCGTCGCACTCCAGACGATACAATCGAATCTATGATTAAGGGAATTACGCACGTCAGCGCGATTGCATCGGGGGCTGAGTTTGACCGTATTTCGAGCCTCTTTTCTGCCCTTGGCTTCGAACAGGGCAAGGGATGGCAGGATGCGCAGGGCCGGGGTGCGGCGTTTCTTGCGCCGATTGGCAATCTCGAGTTTGTTACGGGCAGGGAACCGGCGGTTCCAACCGTGCTGATCGAGGTCACGCAGCTGGATCACATTCGTGCGTTGGTGGAAAAGTGGTTGCTTGCGAGTTACCGCACGGAAGAGATTCCGGACATTCTCTCTGCCGCTGAGCTGACTCACTGGAACAGCAGGCTGTTTACGGTGCAGATTACTACCGAGCTGCGGATTGGGTTCTGGCAGTCGGAGAATCCGCTCCATGGCCAGCCTGAGGCTGTTGAGGGTGACCTGAGCGCTGCGAATATGCGGTTTGCCGTGGTGACGACGCGCTGGAATACGGTGATCACCGACCGGCTGCTACAGGGCTCTCTCGATGCGCTGCATCGTAGCGGCGCTGCACGGAAGGATATTGAGATTGTCCGTGTTCCCGGGGCGTGGGAGGTTCCGTCGGCTGCGCGCACGCTGGCGGAGTCGAAGAGGTTCGATGCGATCATCACGCTGGGGTGCCTGCTGCGTGGGGAGACGGCGCACTACGAGGCGATCTACAACGAGGTGGCGCGGGGGATCGGGCAGTCGCAGCAGGAGACCGGTATTCCGCATGCGTTTGGAGTGCTGACCTGCGAGACGCTGGAGCAGGCGCTCGACCGGGCGGGGCTGAAGGCGGGGAATAAAGGCTTCGAGGCGGCCAGCGCGGCGATTGAGATGGTGTCGATTCAGCGCAAGCTCGCGGCGCAGAACAGCCAGGTGAAAAAATAATGGGGACTCGCCGCAAGTCGCGCGAACTCACGATGCAGATGCTGTTTCAGGGAGACCTGGGCAAGCAGTCGCCTGCGGAGGTTCAGAGGCTTTTTTGGGCTTCGGTCGAAGATGTCGATGCCGAGACGCGTGGGTTTGCCGAGGATCTTTATCGCATTGCGACGACTCGCGATGAAGAGATCGACAAGCTGATTGAAGAGCATGCGCAGAACTGGCGGCTGGAGCGGATGCCGGTGGTAGATCGAAATCTGCTGCGGGCTTCGGTGGCGGAGATGCTGGGCTTTCCGAATACACCTGCTGCGATCATCATCAACGAGACGCTGGAGATTGGACGGCGATATGCTGCGCCGGAGTCGATTCACTTTCTTAATGGCGTTCTGGATGCGATTGCGCGGGATCTGCTGAAGAAGCGGTTGGCGTAGGGCGGTTGTCCTGCCGGACGGGCCCGCTGCGCGCGGGGCGGTCACTTCGTGACGTGTATACCGGTCTTGGCTCGACTAATCTTTAGATCCTCCCGCTGGTCGGCACGGAATTTAGCCTGCGACCAGCGGGAGCACCTCGCGAAGCTTTCACAAGTCACGAAGTGACCGCTGTCCGCGCAGGGCGCTCGTCCGGCAGGACCGATTCTAGGATGTGGCCTTACGTGGCTTCTGTACCAGCAGATTAGGAGCGACGATGTTCCCGTTCACGTCGGGTAGTTTCGGCGCGATAGGGGTTGTTGTGTCCTTGTAGGTGCCGTCGGTTTGTTTGGTGATGAGGTGGACGGCGTTGTCTCCCGAGGTGCCTACGAAGAAGGTCAGGTTGTCTGCACTCACCACGCCGGCGACCGGTGCGACGGGGGTTCCCAGCGCAGTCGACAGGGGGATGCTGCCCAGAGTTCCGGCACCGGTGGCTTGTGGCGTGTAGGTCGGCACAACCGCTCCGCTGCCCTGATAGGTCACGAAGGCGATCTTCGAGTCCGAGGTTGGGAAGACGCCGGTGATTGCTGAGGCCGTTACACCGGGGAGCGCACCTGTGAATGCGGTGGTGGTGGGGAACTTCTGCGCGGGGGTATCGGCGGCCGGGCATTGGCCAACGGGAAGGCCTGGTGCAGCGGCAGTACTACCGCTGGCTGGGGTTCCGATTGCGAGATCAGTCAAGGTCGGTGTTGGGGTGACGGTTGCTCCCAAAACGTGGAGGCCGTCGTTGGTGGTGGCAATTCGATCGGTCTGCGGCCCGAGCACTCCGGCATCCGGATAAAAGAGGTTGGTCGTGGTCGAGGAGGTTGTCGGGGGGAGACCTACTGTGGTGGTCACGGGGCAATAGGAGCGGGCTGTGGTCGGATTGCCGCCAAAGAAGGCTCCAACACTTGGCACACCGATGGCCACGTCAGTGGTCGGTTGAGACGACGTTGTCGGATACCAGCCTGTGAAGGCGGAGTGAACCAGCAATGTATTGTTCGGAGTCGTGACGCCGGTCGAAGAGTTGTAATCGCCGAGAGTGATGTAGACGGTCGTACTGTCTGGCGAGAAGACGGCGTGGGTGCCAACGCCGCCGTACTGCGTCAGAATGCTGCCCTTGGTGCTGTAGAGGTAGACAAACTGGCGGATTGGATCGGTGAGGACCAGCGTTGTGCCATCGGGCGAGACTGCGAGCACGATGCCGGGTACGGTCGTGTCCTGGGCGCTGATGCTGTTCGACGTCGCGCTGAAGGTCATGAGCTCAAAGGAGCTTCCCATGTAGATGGTGGATCCGTCGTTGCTGATGACCATGGAGTTGGGCTGATAGGGCAGGCGAACCGGGCTGCCTAGCTGAGTCTGAGTGAAGTCCACGGGCACGAGATAGAACGAGTTTGTGCTCGCGATATACAGATTGGTGCTATTGGTGCCGGGGGCTGTAACGAGCACAGGATTCGAGGTGATTGCTTTTCCGTTGCCGAAGAGGCCAATCTGGTTGAACGGGGACGGGTTGCAGGTGGGTGGTTGGCAGACCGCGGTGATGGCAGCGGCGCCGGGAAAGATCGGGGTGACCGAGGCCGCTGAAGCGGCGGGTATGGTGGTCGGAGTTGTAGATTCGAAGTTGAGAGTCAACCCGGTGAGGACTGTCTGGTTCTTATCCACTGCCACGTAGTTGATTGGTTGAACATTGTTGGGATTTACGGTCACGCTGGTTGAGTTGCTTGTGCCGTTGGTGGCGGTGAGGTTGATCGACACTGGCGGGCAGGTGGAGAAGAAGCCAGCAGAGCTTCCGGCGTTTGAGATGTTTGCGGTGATGACGGTCGATCCTGGCTGCTGCGCGGTGGCGACACCGTTCTGGTCGATGGTCACGATGGAAGCAATCTGCGGGGCGTATGAGAGATGACCGACCTGGCAGCTGATATTCGCGCCGTTTCCGGCCAATACTCTGGCTGCTAGCTGGCTGGTCACGGACTGAGAGACACAACCTGTTGCGGCGACTGCGTTCACTGTGGGTGTGACCGGGACGGTGCAGCACCCATTGCCATTGGTGGTTTGCGCGCAGGTCGTGGTCTGGGTAACGAAGGCCGCGGGGCTGCAATTGGTTGCCGGATCGTTGACGCAGTCGGTCGATAGCGCCCCGAGGGTCACGTTGGTAACGACGGGATGGACGAAGATCGGAAGTGGGTTGCTGCTGACGCCGCCACCGTTTGCTACGACGTAGACTGTGCCGGATTTGTTGGTGGGGTTGCAGGTGGTGAAGTCGGCGATGCCGCCGCCGGTGTTCCTGTTCCAGGTGCCTGCGCAGAGGCGACCGGTTGTCGGCTGGACATCGGCGATGGTCATGTCCGGCTGGCCATTGGGCAGGAAGGTGGCATAGGTGTAGCTGGACACGGTCACGGCTGTGCCCTTGCAGTCGATGGCGGTCGGTGTGGTGACCTGCCCAATCTGAGCAAAGTTCAGCGATACGCCGAAGATCTTGGGTTGTAGCGCGATGTTCGACACCTGACCTACGGCAGGTCCGGTGTCTCCGCCGTTGCAGAAGACTGTGGCTGTTTTCTTGGAACAACCCGAGATAGAGACACCGAAAGGAATCGTGAAAAGCAGAAGAAAGACTAACGTGGCAAACCGACGCATTGAACCTCCCCGTCCAACCAGAACTCAAGCTGAACGGTCACACCGCAACCGCTGAATAGCTGAACCCATAGTGTAAAAGCTGCACAGACCGGAAGCAAATCTTCCGGGCATATTAGTGTTCGAACGTTGGTTGGACGATCCAACCAATCATTCGCATCGTGAGAAGATCGCTCCCTTTCGTGAAAAATCGCCGACGGGGCGAGACCTGAAGGCTTATCTCTATTTCGCGGGCATCTCTGTCTCGAACCAGTTGAGAGCCCGCTCGAGAACATCTCTGCGATGCGCGGGGTCGTGGAACGCATGCCCCTCGTTCGGGTATATCACCAACTGCGTCTTTACGCCTTCGGCGCGGAGAGCATGCCAGAACTCAAAGCTCTGCGGAGCGGGGCACTCGCCGTCGCGATCGCCGACGACGACCAGGGTTGGAGTCTTTACTTTCTTGATGTATTCAATTGCGGAGCTCTTGGCGTAGACGTCGGCATCGTCGTAGACGGTCTTGCCGAAGAATGGCACCATCCACTGGTCGATGGAGTTTTCGCCGTAGTAGCTCTTCCAGTCGCTGATGCCTGCTCCGGCGACCGCGGCCTTGAAGCGCGTTGTCTGGGTGACTCCGAACATAGTCATGAAGCCGCCGTAGCTCCAGCCGGTGAGGCCTTCACGGTTCTTGTCGATGGGGAACCGTTTTTCGAGGACGTCCATGCCGGCGAGGATGTCGTGGAGATCGCCGTAGCCGAAGTCCTTGATGTTGGCCTGGGTGAACTTCTCGCCTTGTCCGTAGCTGCCGCGCGGGTTGGGCATGAAGACGAAGTATCCGAGTGCGGAAAATGGAACACCGCCGTAACCGACGCCGGGCCAGCGTGGGGTGACGGCGGCGGAGGGGCCGCCGTGGACGCTGACCAGGAGGGGATATTTTTTTGTGGGGTCATAGTTGGCGGGGTAGAGGAGCCATCCCTGGACCTTAAAGCCGTCATTGGTCCATTCGATGTTCTCAGTCTTGCCCCATGAGGGCTTGAGGCCGTCATTAAGGTGGGTGATCTGCTTGAGGTCGTGGAGGGAACCGGCCCATACCTCGGGGGCGCGGTCGAAGGAGCTGCGAATCAGCGCGATGGTGTGCTCGTGGGAGAGGGAGACGCTCATTGCCAGGCCGCCGGCACCGATGGTTTCTGGGAAGGTGACGCTGGCCTGCGGGATGTCTCTGCCGTTGGCGAGATCGAGGGCGGTGAGGTGGCTGTTGCCGCCTACGTGTTCGGCGAGGGCGATGAGTTCGGGGCCAGCCCAGCCGAAGTAGGCGATGGATGCGGCGCGGCCTGGGGTGAGGTCCTTCGGTTCGCCTCCGGCGGAGGGGATCAGGTAGAGATCGCCGCCGGTGGATCCCTGGTCGCTCATGATGCCGCCGATGAAGGCGATCTGTGTGCCGTTTGGGGACCAGCGGGGGACGGCGATCTGTAGGTTGTGGAGAGGGCCTGAGACACTCCTTGGATCAAGGACCATCCGCGCTTGGTAATAACACCGGTTTTCAATATAAACGCAGGCATTTGCGCTTTTTGAGCCCGCAGTTTCTCCATGAAGGATCTGATCCACCTTTGTTGCGAAGAGCTTTGCCACCCACCAGTTGTTTTCGCCAGGTGCGCTCGCGGCAACGAAAGCAATCTGCTTCGAATCGGGTGACCAGGCAAATTCATATGTATGTTGATCCGGTGTAGCCGGAATAAGCCATGCACCTTTTCCGGCCGAGATGTCGACTCCGTACACTCCTTGAATTTCCAACGAATCTTCGCCGATGACGCCCGACCATGGCTTCATGGCGGCTAGAGCACCTGCGCTGCGTGTGGCATTTTCGACGAAGAGGAAAGCGATCGACTTTCCGTCTGGTGACCAGGCGAGGGAGTCCAGTCCGCCTTTGAGGTGCGTGAGTTGCTTGGATTCGCCTGAGGTTTTCGACCAGAGAAAGACCTGTTCTTGTCCCGGCTGGTCAGTCTTTGCGGTGCAGTCGGAGATGAAGGCGAGGGCTTCTCCGTCAGGCGACCACTTCGGATCGGAGCTGCTGCAGTTGGTCGCTCCTGAGCCGGTGGTGACGATCTTTTCCTTGGCGGCATCAGGATTCGCAACGTCTGAGAGATGAATCTGACTGCCTTCGTGGGTCCGGACCGACCAGGCTACGGTGGTTCCGTCGGGCGAGATGGCTACGGAGGTGGGGTTTTTAGTCTGGCCAAGCGTCTCAATGAGCGAACCAATCCGTGGATCTTTGGGGATTGAGGAGGTCTTGTCGGCCTCTGCTCTCGCTGCGATGGTGGTTCCAAATGTCGATAGAACGGTAAAGGCGATGAAACCAAAAGAGAGCGAGCACCTGCGAAGATCTACCAAAGCCATGCGAAAAGCCTAGCATGGAGGGGGTGGCCTCTTTGTCATAGAGGCGGCGACTGCATCCCGGCTTGTGCAATCTCCGATTTTTGATGGGAAAATCGACGAAAAGTTTGACGTTTTGCGGTCGAATTGCTATTGTAAGAAGGTTCCGCGAGTATCCGGACCGTGTCGTAGGGGAAGCTCGACGCACGGATGGGTGGAGAAAAACCCACGTGATCTTAGGTTCGCCTCCTGTCGCAAAACGGGTTGAGAACGATTGCGTTATACTGGATACAAGAGATTCACCGCAGGACATTCCCGATCTGTGTTTCGCTAGATTCATTGGATCTGAATGTCGTTCGTCTGCGGCCTATCGCAATCGTGCCTGCGACACCCTCCACCCTGGATGGGCTATGCGGGCCGGGACAGCGAAACGGAGTCGGCTCATCCTTGAAATTGAGGGAAAGACGCTCGGCCACCGTCGACTGTTTACGTCTGGTTTGTTGTACCGGTTTACAGACGCAGCAGGGAAGATCTTCGTCAGAGACGCTTCAGCGTTCTCACTTTTTTGCGTGTACGGCGTATGTACTGCAAAAGGCGAAGCTCAATACTACCTGCGCGTCTCACATAAGTTTGGTTGTAATGTTTCGCGCGCATTAACAAGGAGTTCTAGTGCCTACGTTCCATCAGCTCGTCAAGCAGGGCCGCACGCCCACTCGTTATAAGACCGCCAGCCCTGCGCTTCAGGGTTCGCCCCAGCGCCGTGGCGTCTGCACCCGCGTCTACACTCAGACCCCCAAGAAGCCGAATTCGGCTCTCCGCAAGGTTGCGCGTGTTCGCCTCACCAACGGTATTGAGGTTACGACCTATATCCCGGGTATCGGCCACAACCTGCAGGAGCACTCAATTGTGCTGATCCGCGGCGGCCGTGTGAAGGATCTGCCGGGCGTTCGTTATCACGTCGTTCGCGGCACGCTCGACTCTGTCGGCGTTGCCAACCGGAAGCAGAGCCGCTCGAAGTATGGCGCGAAGCGTCCGAAGGCTGCTGCTGCAAAGTAGTTTCCGGCTTGAAGCAGTTTTGGAGTTTTTAGATCAACCCCAGTTGGCTGGATGGATTTGGCTGGCTGCATAAATCAGGTTCAGGGCTTGAGAGTTCAACGGTCCTGAAGGAAGACGAGAAGAGTGCAATGCCGAGAAAAGGTTACATCGCTAAGCGTGAAGTTGCTGCAGACCCTGTTTATAACTCGACCCTGGTCACGAAGTTTGTCAACTCGATGATGTGGGGTGGTAAGAAGTCGACCGCGCAGGGCATCTTCTACACCGCCATGACCAACCTTGAGCAGAAGGGTGGCGACGAAGCCCTCAAGCTGTTCAAGAAGGCGATCGAGAACTGCAAGCCGCTTCTCGAGGTTAAGAGCCGCCGTGTTGGTGGTGCGAACTACCAGGTGCCGATCGAAGTTCTGCCGGAGCGCCGTACGTCGCTCGCGATTCGCTGGCTTGTGACCTACGGCCGCGCACGTGGCGAGAAGGGCATGGTTGAGAAGCTCACTGCTGAGCTGCTCGATGCGGCTAACGGCCGTGGCGCCGCAATGAAGAAGAAGGAAGACGTTCACCGTATGGCCGAAGCCAATAAGGCTTTCGCACACTACCGCTGGTAATTCGCTTCTCCAGCAGCGTCATTTTTGGATTTTAGGTTCAACGCAGTTATTACCGCGAGCAGATGCTCGCAGATGAGAGATAGATCGTGGCACGCACTACACCTCTGAATCGTTGCCGGAACATCGGAATCATGGCGCACATCGACGCCGGCAAGACGACGACGACCGAGCGCATTCTCTTCTATACGGGCATCACGCACCGTATCGGAGAAGTGCACGAGGGAACTGCGACCATGGACTGGATGGAGCAGGAGCAGGAGCGCGGAATTACGATTACTTCTGCCGCGACGACCTGCACCTGGAAGAACATCCGCATCAATATCATTGACACGCCTGGCCACGTGGACTTCACGGCCGAGGTGGAGCGTTCGCTCCGCGTGCTCGACGGTGCGGTAGCCTGCTTCGACGCTGTCGCTGGTGTGCAGCCTCAGTCTGAGACTGTTTGGCGTCAGGCTGACAAGTACAAGGTTCCCCGGATCTGCTTCATCAACAAGATGGACAAGGCCGGCGCGGACGCCGTCTATGCGACCTCGACGATTGTTGATCGTTTGGGCGCGCGTGCAGTGCCGATCAATATTCAGATCGGTGCCGAGGCGAAGTTTCTTGGTGTCGTCGATCTCGTTACGATGAAGGCTATTTACTGGCACGATGAGACCATGGGCGCCGAGTATTCGGTGGAAGAGATTCCCGCCGATCTGCTCGAGAAGGCTAAGGCTGCACGAGCTTCGCTGATCGAAGCTGTCTCTGATTCTGACGACGAGATCATGCATCTCTATCTTGAGGGGCAGGAGCCCAGCGAGGCTCAGCTCAAGGCCGGCATTCGTAAGGCGACCATCGCGATGAACATCTTTCCGGTGCTCTGCGGTTCGTCCTTCAAGAACAAAGGTGTTCAGACTCTGCTCGATGCAGTTGTCGACTACCTGCCCAGCCCGCTCGATATTCCTCCCATGATCGGCCACAACCCCGACAACATGGAAGAAGAGGTTATCCGCAAGGCTGATGATGCCGAGCCGTTTTCGGCACTTGGCTTCAAGATCATGACGGATCCGTTTGTTGGTCAGCTCATCTTCATCCGTGTCTACTCGGGTCAGTTGAAGACTGGCGACTCGGTGCTGAATCCGCGTACTGGCAAGACGGAGCGTATTGGCCGCCTGCTGAAGATGCACGCCAACAAGCGTGAAGAGATTACCGAGATCCTCGCAGGCGATATCTGCGCTGCGGTTGGTCTGAAGAATCTCGTCACGGGCGATACCATCTGCACGGACAAGCATCCTATTGTGCTTGAGTCGATCGACTTCCCGGCGCCAGTTATCGAGGTTGCTGTGGAGCCGAAGACCAAGGCCGACCAGGAAAAGATGGGTATGGCTCTCGCCAAGCTGGCGCAGGAAGATCCCACGTTCCGCGTTCGCACCGATATCGACTCGGGTCAGACCATCATCGCCGGCATGGGCGAGTTGCACCTTGAGATCATCGTCGACCGCATGATGCGTGAGTACAAGGTCGAAGCCAACGTTGGTAAGCCCCAGGTGAACTACCGCGAGACCATCCGTGCGAACTCCGATGCTGAAGGTAAGTACATCCGTCAGACCGGCGGTTCGGGTAACTACGGTCATTGCAAGATCCGTATCTCGCCCAACGAGCCGGGTAAGGGTTATGAGTTCACCAACGATACGAAGGGTGGCGCTATTCCGAAGGAGTACGTCAAGCCGATCGATCAGGGAATTCAGGACGCGATGCAGCGTGGCATTCTGGCTGGCTACGAGATGGTGGACGTCAAGGTTTCTCTCTACGACGGCAGCTATCACGATGTCGACTCGAACGAAATGGCGTTCAAGATCGCCGGATCGATGGCCTTCAAGGAAGCTGCCCGCAAGGCCAAGCCAGTCCTGCTGGAGCCGGTGATGTCTGTCGAAGTGACTGTTCCTGAGGAGTACATGGGCACGATCATCGGCGATCTCAATAGCCGTCGCGGTCGTATCGAAGGTATGGAGATGGTCGGTGGCACGCAGGCGATCAAGGCCACGGTTCCGCTGAGCACGATGTTTGGTTATGCCACTCACATGCGGTCATCCACGCAGGGTCGCGCGAACTACTCGATGCAGTTCAAGCAGTACGAAGAAGCGCCTCGCTCGGTCTCGGAAGAGATCATTGCCAAGGTGCAGGGCAAAGAAGCAAACGCAAAGTAATCGCGAGGCGTTAGTCTTCGCAGGAATTTAGAAGTCAACGAAACACAGGAAACACGGAGAGAGTCATGGGCAAGGAAAAGTTTGACCGGTCAAAGCCGCACGTAAACATCGGGACGATCGGGCACATCGATCATGGCAAGACGACGCTGACGGCGGCGATTACGAAGGTGCTTTCGAAGCACAACCCGAACAACAAGTTTCGTTCGTTCGACACGATCGACAACGCTCCTGAGGAGCGCGAGCGCGGTATCACGATTGCCACCTCGCACGTGGAGTACGAGACCCCGAACCGGCATTACGCGCACGTCGACTGCCCGGGTCACGCGGACTACATCAAGAACATGATCACCGGAGCAGCGCAGATGGATGGCGCGATCCTGGTGGTGGCAGCGACCGACGGCCCGATGCCCCAGACCAAGGAGCACGTGCTGCTGGCGCGTCAGGTTGGCGTTCCCTTCATCGTGGTGTTCCTGAACAAGTGCGATGCGGTTGAGGACGAAGAGCTGATCGAGCTGGTGGAGATGGAGGTTCGCGAGCTGTTGTCGAAGTACGACTACCCTGGCGATGACACTCCGATCATCCGCGGCTCCGCGTTGGGCGCGCTGAATGGCGAAGCCCAGTGGGAGGCGAAGATCGACGAGCTGATGGCGGCGGTGGACAAGTACATTCCGCAGCCTGAGCGTGCGGTCGACCAGCCGTTCCTGATGCCGATCGAAGATATCTTTTCGATCTCGGGCCGTGGCACTGTGGTGACGGGCCGTATCGAGCGCGGCAAGGTGAAGGTTGGCGAGGACTGCGAGATCGTGGGCTTCCGCGAGACCCGCAAGACGGTCTGCACCGGCGTTGAGATGTTCAAGAAGCAGCTGGACGAGGGTCTGGCGGGCGATAACGCGGGGCTTCTGCTGCGCGGTATTGCGAAGGAAGATGTGGAGCGCGGGATGGTGTTGGCCAAGCCTGGTTCGATCAAGCCCCACACCGACTTCAAGGGCGAGGTCTACGTGTTATCGAAGGAAGAGGGCGGACGTCACACTCCGTTCTTCAACGGCTACCGTCCCCAGTTCTACTTCCGTACCACGGACGTGACGGGTTCGGCGAAGCTTCCTGCGGGCACTGAGATGTGCATGCCCGGCGACAACATTCAGCTGGAGATCACGCTGCATACGCCCGTGGCGATGGAGAAGGGTCTGCGCTTCGCCATTCGCGAAGGCGGACGCACCGTCGGAGCCGGCACCATCAGCGAGATCATCAAGTAAAGAAAGTGCACCACAGAGAAGTTTTTTGGTTGTTGCTGTTTTGAAAATCGAGGGCTACCGGTTCGTGCAGAAGTTCATGGCCGGCAGTTACTCCAAACGATCTTTGAGTAGCGTGAAAGAGACCCAAAATGGCTGGACAAAGAATCAGAATTCGTTTGAAGGCATATGACTACCGCGTGCTGGACACGTCGACCGGTGAGATCGTCGAGACGGCCAAGCGTACCGGAGCCCAGGTTGCGGGTCCGATTCCGCTGCCGACGATGAAGAACAAGTACTGCGTTCTTCGCTCGCCCCACGTCGACAAGAAGTCACGCGAGGCTTTCGAGATCCGCACGCACAAGCGGCTGATCGACATCCTCGAGCCGACCCAGCAGACCGTGGACGCACTGATGAAGCTTGATCTGCCCGCGGGCGTCGATGTAGAGATCAAGACGGTTCAGAAGTAAAGAATTTTTCGGCGAAGTGTTTCAGGATTCGCTTTAGAAGTATTGACCCGGCAGTGCTGAACTTCGAGTCCAGCATGATGAGGAAAGGAAGCTCCAATGTCAGTAGTAGGAATTCTCGGAAAAAAAGTCGGCATGACGCAGATCTTCGACGAGCGCGGTGATATTCACCCTGTGACCGTTCTGAAGGCTGGTCCATGCGTGATCACTCAGTTAAAGACGCTTGCGAAGGACGGGTACGAAGCCGCGCAGATCGGCTACGTTGACTTCGTGAAGGCTTCGAAGATCAATAAGGCGATGACTGGCCACTTCGCAAAGTCGAACGTTCCTCCGGTCAGGATGATCAAGGAAGTTGAGCTCGAAGCAGTGAAGACTGTTGAAGGCGAAGAGAAGGTTACAGCCAAGGCTGGCGATCGCGTCCTGGTCGACATTTTCAATGACGAGCGCTTCGTCGACGTCATTGGCACTTCGAAGGGTCGCGGTTTTGCCGGCGTCATTCGTCGCCACGGGTTTGGTGGCGGTCCTAAGTCGCACGGCCACATGTTCCAAGTGCAGGGTTCGATCGGTGCTTCTTCGTTTCCCTCGCGTGTTTTTCCTGGTCAGCGTATGCCTGGTCACATGGGCCACGCACAGATCACGGTTCGCAACCTGCGTATTCGCGGTATCGATCTTGAGGATAACCTTCTGCTGGTGGAAGGCGCAGTACCCGGCCCGCGTGATGGTTTCGTGCTGATCTCGAAGGCAAAGGCTCCGCCGCGCGAGCGTCGTGGATTTGCGGGCGCAGCAACGAAGGACGCTTTGAAGGCTTCCAAGAAGGCTGCACCGTCCAAGAAGAAATAAGTAGTCGGTTGAAAAGGCTTGCTGCATGAAGCCGCAAACAAGGTTATGGCTCGCCGCATCGATGGCGCGCAAAGAGAGAGAAGAACGATGGCAAACATCAATGTAGTAAATCTCGCTGGAGCGAAGGTCGGAGAGTTCGAACTCGTCGACGAGGTCTTCGCGGCAGAGATCAACGACGGCCTCCTCTGGGAGTCGGTGAAGCACTACCGTGCCGCTCTTCGGCAGGGAACCGCCGCAACCAAGAACCGTAATCAGGTATCGGGCGCAGGTAAGAAGCTCTGGAAGCAAAAGGGAACGGGCCGTGCGCGTGTTGGTTCGATTCGGACTCCGCTCTGGCGTGGTGGTGGTACGGTTCATGGACCGAAGCCACGTAGCTACGAGTACGCCTTTCCGCAGAAGAAGCTGATGGGTGCCCTCCGCTCTGCGATCTCCGCGAAGATCAACGACGGCAAATTCACCATCGTCGACTCGTTCGAAGTTGCCGAGGCGAAGACCAAGCTCTTCCGCACCGCGCTGAACAAGCTCGAAGCGGGCAAGACGACTCTGCTGGTTGAGAGCAGCCGCAAGCTTGACGAGAAGCTCTACCTGGGCTCGCGCAATCTGCAGGGTGTGGAACTGGTTCTCAGCTCCGAGGTTCATCCCTACGACCTGCTCCGTTATGAGCACGCTGTCTTCTCGAAGGATGCCATCGAAGCTCTTCAGGACACTCTCAAGAAGTTTGTATCCAAGCGCAGTAAGGCAACAGATGAGCGCAGCAAAGCCGCCGCGCAGAAGGAGGTTGCGTAATGCCAACTCTCTATACCGTCATTCGCCGCCCCCTCATTACTGAGAAGGGCATGACCGTCAAGGAGACACAGAACACCCTGGTGTTCGAAGTCGCCCTGAAGGCCACCAAGACCGAAGTCAAGCAAGCTGTTGAAACACTCTTCAAGGTCAAAGTCACTGGTGTTCGCACCGCGACCGTTGAGGGCAAGGAGCGCCGCCGGGGTAAGTTCGCCGGCTACCGCCCCGACTGGAAGAAGGCTTACGTTCGCTTGAAAGATGGCGAAAGGATGCCGGAGTACCTCAACAGCCTCTAAGCGAGATTGTTTCGCGAGTAACAGAATTCAGGACCGAAGCGCCGCTAAGCGATTAGCAGCGCGGGCAAGGGAATAAAGACGATGCCGATCAAATCATTTCGACCGATTACCCCATCACTCCGCTTCGCGACGAAGCTTGTCAACGATGACATCACGACGGACAAGCCGCACAAGCCGTTGCTCGGAGTCAAGCAGCGCACCGGCGGCCGCAACAACAACGGCGGTCTCACGATGCGTCACCATGGTGGCGGTCACAAGCAGAAGCTGCGCCTCATCGACTTCAAGCGCGAAAAGTTCGGGATCCCCGGTACGGTTGCGACGGTTGAGTACGATCCTAACCGGAGCTCCCGCATCGCGCTGATCCACTACGCGGACGGCGAGAAGCGCTATATCATTCAGCCGATCGGTCTCACGGTCGGGCAGTCGATCATGAGCGGCCCAGAAGCCGACATCCTCGTCGGCAACGCTCTGCCGTTGAAGTTCATCCCGACCGGAACGATTGTGCATAACATCGAGCTTCGTCCGGGCAAGGGTGCACAGATGGCTCGTTCAGCCGGTGCCCAGGTGAACCTGATTGCCAAGGAAGGCGACTACGCTCTTCTGAAGCTGCCTTCGGGCGAGACCCGCAAGGTTCTTGTTGAGTGCATGGCGACCATTGGCCAGGTTGGCAACACGGACCACGAGAACGTCACGATCGGTAAAGCTGGACGCAATCGCTGGAAGGGTATTCGCCCCTCCAACCGTGGTGTTTCGATGAATCCCGTCGATCACCCGCACGGTGGTGGTGAAGGTAAGACCTCTGGCGGTCGTCACCCGGTTACTCCTTGGGGTCAGCCGACTCGCGGATACAAGACCCGCAACAACAAGCGGACCGATACCTTCATCGTGAAGCGTCGTACGAAGTAAAGAAACAGCTTTTCAGTAAATGTTGTTAGTTTTTGGTTCCGCAGCAAAGGGCAACACCAAGTCTCGCAGGCAAGAGATTCGTCGTATCCAGCATCGCAACAAGAAAGTCGGAGCTTAGCAAAATGTCACGTTCAGCGAAAAAAGGTCCTTTCATCGACGATCACCTCATGAAGAAGATTGTGGGGATGAACCAGGTCAATGACAAGAAAGTACTGCGCACCTGGTCGCGCCGGTCTACGATTCACCCGGACTTCGTCGGTCATACCATTGCCGTACACAACGGCCGCAAGTTCATTCCGGTGTACGTGACGGAGAACATGGTGGGCCACAAGCTCGGAGAGTTTTCGGCCACCCGCACCTTCAAGGGCCACTCCGCGCGTGCCGCTGAGACCTCCGCGAAGCCCAAATAAATCGGGCCGACGGTTGCAGTTAGGTAAGACCGCGAGCCCGCGGCAACGGATGTCGGGCAGCGAAGCAGAAGTTTTGAAGGACGAAGATTATGGCTAAGGCAGCAGAAAAAATCAGAGAGTTCCGCGCAGAAGCTAAGTTTCAGCGCACCAGCCCGCAGAAGGCGAAGCTTGTCCTGGATCTGATCAAGGGACTACGCGTCGAGCAGGCGCTCAATACCGTTCACTTTAGTACGAAGCGCATGGCGCCCGTGGTGGAGAAGGTTCTGCGTTCGGCGATCCAGAACGCGACTTACGTCTCGCAGGAGCAGGGGCTCGACGTCGATGTCGATAACCTCTACGTCCGTACCGCAATTGCGAACGAAGGTCCGCGTATGAAGCGCATCCGCCCTGCCCCAATGGGCCGCGCGTTCCGCTACCAGCGCAGACTCGCACACATCATCGTCACGGTTGCGGAGAAGAAGTCGGCCACTGCGATCAGCGCAGCTGCTGATGCAACTCCAGCTCCAGCCGCGAAGAAGAGCACCAAAAAGGCAGCCAGCAAGACTGCGGCAAAACCCGCAGCCAAGAAGGCAGCCGCCAAGAAACCCGCAACGAAAAAGGCCGCGAAGTAGGCCGGTTTCTTGTAAAATTAAAGTTTTGCACTACCGCCCACCGGCTCAACCGGAGAGGGCACGGAGTAAAGGGAAGCTATGGGACAGAAAGTCCATCCGTATGGGTTGCGCCTCGGCATCAACAAGCCGTGGAAGTCACGCTGGTTCGTGGAACGCGGCTATGACAAGCTGCTGGTCGAAGACGTCAAGCTGAAGGCTGAGCTGCGCGAGAAGTTGAAGGCAGCCGGTGTCAGTTCGGTCGAGGTCGAGCGCCCAGGCAACAAGCTGCGCCTGATCATTCGCACTGCGCGTCCGGGCATCATCATCGGCCGCAAGGGCGCCGAGATCGACAAGCTCAAGGCTGATATTCAGAAGCGCACCAGCCGCGAGGTCTTCATCGACATTCTCGAGGTCAACAAGCCCGAGCTTGACGCTCAGCTGGTTGCCGAGAACATCGCGCTGCAGCTCGAAAAGCGTGTCAGCTTCCGCCGCGCGATGCGCAAGTCGGTTGACTCAGCGCTCCGCTTCGGTTGCAAGGGTATCAAGGTCCGCGTCTCCGGTCGTCTCAACGGAAACGAGATCGCCCGCTCCGAGTGGTATCTCCAGGGCCGTCTGCCGCTGCACACGCTGCGCGCCGACATCGACTACGGTTTTGCTGAGGCGCACACCACCTACGGCATCATCGGCGTCAAGACCTGGGTCTATCGCGGCGACATCTACGAGCAGAAGAAGCGTCGCGACCAGGGCGTTACCACTGGCGCATTCGCAAGCTAAGTTTTCCCGGCTTGGCCGGAGTTTCCGGGGAGCGTGTTGAGCGTATCCCTGAAAGAGTGAAGAGGGTTTTCTTATGTTGATGCCAAAGAAGGTCAAGTTCCGTAAGCAGCAGCGCGGACGAATGAAGGGCAAAGCGTGGCGCGGCTCCGATCTCTCCTTCGGTGACTTCGGCCTGAAGGTGATGGAGTGCGGTTACATTACCGACCGCCAGATCGAAGCCAGCCGTATCGCGATGACTCGTTTCATCAAGCGTGGCGGTAAGGTCTGGCTCCGTCTGTTCCCAGACAAGCCGATCACGAAGAAGCCTGCCGAAACCCGTATGGGTAAAGGTAAGGGCGCTCCGGATCACTGGGTCTGCGTTGTTCGTCCGGGTCGCATTCTGTTCGAGATGGAAGGCGTCACTCCGGAGCTTGCCAAAGAGGCGATGCGTCTCGCGGCTCACAAGCTTCCGCTCAAGACCAGCTTCGTCCAGCGCCACGATGTCAAGGCGACGGTCGTTTCCAAATAAGACCGGGCCAAGTAGCTTTTAGCAATCTTTTAGTAGTTAGGAAAAAGACAATGGAATTCGAAAAGATTAGCAATTTCAGTGACGAAGAGCTCAAGAGCGAGCAGGCCAAGGCCGGCGAGCAGCTCTTCCGCATCCGCTTCCAGAAGAGCCTGGGCAATAACGAGGGCATCAAGAAGCTGCGGACGCTCAAGCTGGACATTGCCCGCATCAAGACCGTCGAACGGCAGCGCACTCTGGCCGCCGAGAAGGCCGCCAACCCCGTCGTCGCCAACGTTGCGCCGGCCAAGAGCACTCGCACCGCCCGCAAGAAAGCGAAGAAGGACTAATCATGGCAGATACAACCAACACAGCAGCTGCAACTCCCGAAGCTCAGACCTCGCGTCGCAATGAGAAGGTGGGTCTGGTCGTCTCGACCAAGATGCAGAAGACGATCGTCGTCGAGATCGAGATGCGCAAGGCGCACCCCAAGTACAAGCGCGTGATGAAGTCGAACAAGAAGTTCTACGCGCATGATGAGCAGAACTCCGCACGCGTCGGCGACGTTGTTCGCATCCGAGAGGCGCGCCCTCTGTCGAAGCTCAAGCGCTGGTCGCTCGAGGAGATTGTTCGCCGTTCTTCGCTCGCGTTGGCTGAAGAGAAATCCGCCGCCGCCCACGCTGCCGAAGCCAAGTAGCTTCTAGCGTCTACCAAGTTCAAGCATGGGGCATGAGCCCCGGCCGTATCACCCAGGAGAAGAACGATGTCAGTGCAAATGAGAACAATGCTTGACGTGGCCGATAACTCCGGCGCGCGCAAGTTGCAGGTGATCCTGCCCCTCGGTGGTGGTCTCGGCAAGAAGGCAGGCCTCGGCGACGTCGTCACCGCAGCTGTCAAGGAAGCCTCTCCCGATGGCACCGTCAAGAAGGGCAAAGTTGTCAAAGCTGTGATCGTCCGTACGCGCAAGGAGTATCGCCGCCGCGACGGGACGTATATCCGCTTCGACCAGAACGCCGCTGTCGTCATCAACGATGCCAATGAGCCAGTCGGGACTCGCGTATTTGGACCTGTGGCCCGCGAGCTTCGCGAGAAAAAGTTCCTCAAGATCGTTTCGCTCGCACCCGAAGTCATCTAATCGATTTCTATTTTCAGTCGGAGTCCGGCTCCGAGGTTTCACGATCGTCGAGGAAAAGAGAGAGCTATGGCAGGCATCAAGATCAAGCGCAATGACAAGGTCGAAGTAATCGCGGGCAAGGACAAGGGCAAGCAGGGCCGCGTCCTTCGCGTCATCGCTGAAAAGAATCGCGTGCTGGTTGAGGGCGTGATGATGGCGAAGAAGCACGTGAAGCCAAATCCGCAGCGCAACATCAAGGGCGGTATTGCAGAGCAGGAGTCCACAATCCACGTCTCGAACGTGATGTTGCTCGATGGCGACGGAAAGAAGTCCCGCGTTGGATCACGCTTCGAAGGCGACACCAAGGTACGCTTTGCGAAGACCAGCGGCGCGACGATCGCTGAGAAGAAGAAGTAAAGAAGATTTAGCGAAGTTTTGTTTTTGTAGAGAAGTTTAAATCCTGTAGCAACGGTTCACCCCACGCATCGGTACACGGGCCAAAACCCAACCCGGCAACCGTGGAGAAAGCGAAGAAAACAATGGCAGCACGTCTGAAGCAGAAGTACGAGACCGAGATCAAGCAGGCGCTGGGCAAAGAGCTCAACATCACCAACGCCATGGCGATCCCGAAGCTCGAGAAGATCGTCATCAACATGGGTCTCGGCGAAGCCACCCAGAACGTCAAGATCATGGATCCCCTGGTGGCCGATCTTGCCTCCATCGCCGGCCAGAAGCCTGTGACCACCAAGGCCAAGAAGTCCATCGCAGCCTTCAAGGTGCGCGAGGGCATGCCCATCGGAGCGATGGTGACCCTGCGCGGCGACACGATGTACGAGTTCCTTGACCGCCTCATCTCGATTGCTCTTCCCCGCGTCCGCGACTTCCGCGGCGTCTCCTCGAAGAGCTTCGATGGCCGCGGCAACTACACCCTTGGCCTGCGCGACCAGCTGATCTTCGCTGAGATCGACTACGCCAAGGTCGATAAACTCAAGGGCATGAACGTCACCATCGTCACGACGGCGAAGGATGACAACGGTGCCCGCGCCCTGCTGAAGAGCTTTGGTATGCCCTTCCGCGTTGGAGCATAAAGAAAGATCAACCAAGTTTTTTCTGAAGAAGATCAACCAGGTTTTCTTTTTGAACTTGCAGCAAAGATAGAGAGCAAAACACATGGCAACTACAGCAAAGCGCGTCAAAGACGCAAGGAAACCGAAGTTCAAGTCTCGCCAGCACAACCGCTGCCAGCTCTGCGGTCGTCCCCGCGCCTTCCTGCGGAAGTTCGGCGTATGCCGTCTCTGCTTCCGTTCGCTCGCCCTCAAGGGAGAAATTCCGGGCGTTGTGAAGTCGAGCTGGTAGAATAAAAGGATTCGTGTGCGGCTCCGGTCGCGCACTTTCTCCAGAGACCTCATCAGGGCGCAAGCTTATGGTGCAGAAGTCTGGACGTATCACCCGAAACAGACATCCCCGCTGGTTCTTGCGAGAGATACTCGTGAGCGAACGGGGGATGAAGGAGAATGAATGAACCTCACAGATCCAGTAGCAGACTTTCTGACCCGCATCCGTAACTCCATCCGTGCGCGTCATCAGAAGCTCGACGTCCCCGCCTCCAAGCTCAAGGCCGAGATCGCCCGCATCCTCAAAGAAGAGGGCTACATCGCGAACTACAAGCCGACCGAAGAGAATGGCATGAAGGTCATCCGCGTTTACCTGAAGTACGGCCCGAACAACGAGGCTGTCATCCGCGACCTGCAGCGTGTGTCGCGTCCCGGCTGCCGTGTGTATCTTGGCCGCGACGAGATCCGCCGCGTTCAGGGTGGTCTTGGCATCTCCATCATGACCACCCCCAAGGGTGTCATGACCGGCCGTCAGGCACGTCGCGAAGGTGTTGGCGGCGAGATCCTCTGCGAAGTCTGGTAAAGAAAAAGAAACAAAGTCCTTTCCGGGATTCAATTCTGGAAAGGTGCATTCGAGCCATCGGCTCATCGGCTGCAGTGGAACTTAGAGATCTTAAGCGACTCGCAAGCCACAAAAGGGATTCGTTATGTCACGTATTGGTAAGAAGCCGATCGCTCTACCCGCCGGCGTCAAGTACACGGTCAGCGAGAACGGCAACACCGTCCTGGTCGAAGGACCCAAGGGCAAGGTCAGCGCGATGCTGCCTGGCGGAATCACCCTCGTCCAGAAGGATGGCCACCTGATCACCGAGCGCCAGACGGATAAGCAGGCGGCGTTTCACGGCCTCGCCCGCGCGCTGGTCTTCAACGCTGTCACCGGCGTCACCACCGGCTGGACCAAAGAGATCGACATCGTCGGCATCGGATACCGCGCCGAGTTGAAGGGGAAGAACATGGTGGTCTTCACCCTGGGCTACTCTCACCCCATCGAGTTTCCTCTGCCAACCGGTATCTCTGTCGAGATCGACCCCAAGCAGACTCACCTCACCGTCTCCGGCATCGATCGGCAGAAGGTAGGCCAGATCGCTGCAGACATGCGCTCTCTCCGCAAACCCGACCCTTACAAGAACAAGGGCGTCCGCTACACCGGCGAGAAGCTGAAGAAGAAGGTCGGCAAGACCGGAGCGAAGTAATCTGCGCTGCGTGAGGAGTGAGATTTGACTTGCTCCTCACGCAGCCACTCAACATTAGTTTCAATAACCGAACGTCCTCAGCACTCTGGGGACGCCACTAGGAAGGAAAGTCAATCATGATCAATCCACGTCAGCGCAATGTGATCCGCCAGCGCGTTCACACCCGCATTCGCGAGAAGATGTCCGGTACCGCCGAGCGTCCACGCCTCAACGTCTATCGCTCGCTCAACCACATCTACACGCAGCTCATCGACGATCTCAACGGAGTCACGATCACCTCTGCCTCTTCTATGGGCAAGAAGACCGAAGAGAAGAAGTACGGCGGAAACATTGCCGCGGCTGCCGAAGTCGGCAAGCTGATCGCCGAGCGCGCGAAGGAGAAGGGCATCAAGAAGATTGTGTTTGACCGTGGTGGCTATCTGTATCACGGCCGCGTCAAAGCCCTCGCCGATGCAGCCCGTGAAGCGGGTCTCGATTTCTAAGGTTCCCACGGCGCCAGATTGGCCGCCAGAAAGCTGGATAAGACATTATGGCAATGAAGAAAAAAATCGATGCGAACCGCCTCAATCTGAAGGATGAGGTCGTTTCGATCAACCGCGTCACCAAGGTCGTCAAGGGCGGTAAGAATATGTCCTTCGCCGCGCTGGTGGTCATCGGCGACCCGGCGGAAGGCGTTGTCGGCTACGGCTCCGGCAAGGCCAAGGAAGTTCCCCAGGCCATTCGCAAGGGGATTGAGTCGGCCAAGAAGAATCTGCACAAGGTCAATCTGACTGAGAGCACGATTCCTCACCAGGTCCTCGGCCACTTCGGCGCAGGCCAGGTCATGCTCAAGCCCGCCCCTGAAGGTACTGGCGTCATCGCCGGTAAGACGGTTCGTGCTGTGATGACCGCTGCCGGTGTGCAGAACGTGCTGACCAAGAGCCTCGGCTCGGCGAACCCGCACAACGTCATCAAGGCTACGTTCGATGCTCTGATCCAGCTTCGCAACAAGGCCGAAGTCGCCGCCCTGCGCGGTAAGGCAGTGGAAGAGCTCTAAGCTCTTGCCCCTGCTCCAACAAGATTCAAGGAGCTCTCTCATGGCTGACACCAACGCAATCGCCAAAATCAAGCTGCAGTACTTCCGTTCCAAGATCTGCACCCCGGTCAAGCACAAGCTCGTCATCAAGGGCCTCGGCTTTACCCGTCTCAACCAGATCGTCGAGCGCGAAGATACGCCATCCATTCGTGGCATGGTCGCAAAGGTCCCCCATCTCGTCCGCGTCGTCGACTAGTCGCGATCCGGCATAACAGCACGACCCCGTAAGGGCTAACTCATAAGCGAGTCGGCGAAGAGCAGAAGCTGCTTCACCGGCGTTAAGCGAGGAAACAATGGCAATCCGTAATCTCTCCAATCTCCGCGCCCCCAAGCGGGCGAACGAAAACAAGAAGCGTGTCGGCCGCGGTATGGGTTCGGGCATGGGTAAGACCTCCACCCGTGGACACAAGGGTCAGGGCTCCCGCTCGGGTTCATCCCTCATGCGTGGTTTTGAAGGCGGCCAGATGCCCCTTCACCGCCGCCTGCCCAAGCGCGGCTTCACCAACATCTTCCGCGTGGAGTACCAGGTGCTTGGCCTCGACCGCGTCGCCGAGATCGTTGCGGCCGAGAACGTTACCGAGTTCACCCTCGACAAGATCATCGAACTTGGCCTGCTCCGCAAGAAGGGCGCGTTGATTAAAGTGTTGAATAACGGAGAGATCAAGACCGCTGTGACGGTTCACGCGCACAAGTTCTCGAAGACCGCCCAGGAGGCGATCGAAAAGGCCGGCGGCAAGGCCATCCTGATCGGCTAGGCAGCATTTAGAATGATTGGCAGGCGAGGGCGCGTGCCCTCGCATCGCCGTTTCACCAGATCACAGGTTTTACCCCGAGGTTCCCGCACCCGATGTTCGAGAAAATCGCAAACATCTTCAAAATCCCCGACCTCCGCAAACGCGTGCTGTTTACGCTTGGCATGTTGGCCGTATACCGCCTCGGCGGGCACATCCCCACCCCCGGCATCAACGCCGACATGCTTGCCCAATTCTTCAATCAGAACTCCGGCTCAGCTCTGGGCCTGGTCGATCTCTTCTCCGGCGGAAACCTGCGCAAGCTCACCGTCTTCGCGCTTGGCATCATGCCGTACATCACGGCGTCGATCATCTTCCAGCTGCTCACCGTCATCTATGAGCCGCTGGCGAAGCTGCAGAAGGAAGGCGAACTCGGGCGCCGCAAGATCACCCAGTGGACGCGTTACGTTACGGTGCTGCTTGGAATCGTGCAGTCGTTTGCCATCGCGCTGACGCTGACGAACACCAGCACCGGCCAGACGATGGTCACCATCTCCCGCGCTGCCTTCATTCCGCTCTGCGTCATTACTCTCACTGCCGGCACTGCATTCATCATGTGGCTGGGGGAACAGATCACCGAACGCGGCATCGGCAACGGGATGAGCCTGCTCATCTTCGCTGGTATCGTCGTCGGTCTGCCGAAAGGCATTGAGAATCTCTACGAGAAGGTACGCGACAACGCCTGGGGTGCGCTGACTCCCCTTGCTGTTGCCCTCCTGATCGCAGGTATGATCGCCGTCGTTGCCTTCATCGTCTTCGTGGAGCGCTCGGAGCGTCGTATTCCGGTCCAGTACGCCAAGCGCATCGTTGGCCGCAAGATGATGGGTGGCCAGTCCACGCACCTTCCGCTCAAGGTCAACTCCGGCGGCGTGATGCCGGTCATCTTCGCCAGCTCGATTCTGTCCGCGCCTCTGCTCTTCTCCGGCGCTCACATCTTCGGCTACTCTCTGCAGGACTCCTCCTTCTTCGGCCCGATCCTGCGTGCCCTGGCTCCTGGTGAACCCTGGTATGAATTGCTGCAGATGGTCGCGATCATCTTCTTCGCTTACTTCTATATCTCGATCGTCTTCCGCCCAGACGACATCGCCGACAACATGCGCAAGTACGGCGGCTTCATCCCGGGCATTCGTCCCGGCAAGCGGACGGCCGACTTTATCAACGACGTGCTGACCCGCATCACTCTCGTCGGCGCTCTCTATCTCATCATCATCACCATCATTCCGCAGCTGCTCATCAGCGGAATCCACTTCAACCATCTCTGGCTCATCGGCTCGGTCTTCGATAGACTGCCGACCTGGATGACCAACGGTCTGGGCGTCAACTTCTACTTTGGTGGCACCAGCCTGCTAATCGTTGTCGGCGTGGCCATGGACACAGTCCAGCAGATCGAATCACAGCTCATCATGCGTCACTACGACGGCTTCACTCCCAAGAGTGGTCGCATCCGTGGCCGCAAGAGCTGGTAGGAAGTTAGCCCGTTGACGACAAGCATCGTATCTGAAACCGAGACGGCCCCGGCAGACAAGAACTTTCTGCCCGGGCCCGTGCTCCTCTTGGGCGCTCCAGGCGTTGGTAAAGGCACGCAGGCGAAGGCTCTGATGGCCGCATACGGCATACCCCAGATATCCACTGGAGATATCCTTCGCGCCAACATCTCCAACGGGACGGATCTGGGCAAGGCAGCTAAAGCGCTCGTGGACCAGGGAACGCTTGTCTCTGATGACCTTGTCAATCAAATGGTCGCGGATCGGCTGAAACAGCCTGACACGCGTCGCGGCTTCATCCTGGACGGCTTTCCTCGGACGCTGAACCAAGCTAACTGGCTCGATACGCATCTGGCTGCCGATTCCGGCGATCTGCCAGTGGTCGCGATCAGCATTGTGGTCGAATACGAACAGTTGCTTCACCGCATCACAGGTCGTCGGATCTCGCCGGCGGGTCGTATCTACAATGTCTATTCGAATCCACCGGCTGTTCCAGGTATCTGTGATGTAGATGGTTCCACTCTCGTCCAACGTCCCGATGATTCTGAGGCTGTCTTTATGGAACGCATGAAGACTTTCGAAGCCCAGACCGCTCCTGTGATTGAACACTACCGGAAGCGGGGCCGCTTCGAAGTAGTAGACGGGGATCGTCCGGTTGAAGAAGTGACTGCCGGAATCTTGTCTGCTCTCAAACGCCTTCGCAAAGATTCGAATCAGTAGCTCCAGAGACAAAGCTGCCCTATGGCCATCATGATTAAAACGGCGCAGGAGATCGAGAAGATGCGGATCTCCGGCAAGGCTCTCCGCCAGGTCCATAACGCGATCGCCCCCCACGTTGTTCCGGGCGCTTCGACGATGGATCTCGAGGAGATTGCCGTCAAAAAGATCGCCGAGCTCGGCGCTATTGCAGCCTTCAAGGGATACCACGGTTATCCTTCCGCTTTGTGTACCTCGGTCAATAACGAGGTGGTTCACGGCATGCCGAATGCCAAGCGCATTCTTGCCGAAGGGGATATTCTCTCGATCGATTGCGGTGTGATTATCGACGGCTACTACTCCGACGCCGCCGTGACCTACCCGATCGGCAAGGTAAGTGCGGAGGCTACAAAGCTTCTTGACGTCACCAAAGCCTCCCTCGAGAAGGCCATCGAGCAGTGTCAGGTGGGCGGGCGTCTGGGCGATGTCTCCGCCGCCGTTCAGGAGTTGTGTGAGGCTGAAGGTTTTGGAGTGGTCCGCGAGTTTGTCGGCCACGGAATTGGCCGTGCTATGCATGAAGATCCGCAGGTTCCGAACTTTGGGGCTGCCGGGAAGGGCCCTCGCCTCAAGGCGGGTATGGTTTTGGCTATCGAACCTATGATCAACGCCGGCGGCCCGGAAGTCCGCGTTTTGAAGGATGGTTGGACGGCGGTGACCATTGATGGCAGCTATAGTGCCCACTTTGAACACACCGTTGCTATTACAAAAGATGGCCCTCAGGTGCTAACCCGCTAGGAAAATAGGCCCCTTTTGGGGTACTATAAGAGATGCGGTGTGCGCAAGTATGTCGCACGGTACTACTCGGTTGAGGAAATGCTCAACTTATAGAAGAAGTTGTGGAGATGAAAGGGGTTAGCCTCTTCACCTCCAAAGGAGATCGTTTGTCGAAGGAAGATGCAATTGAAGTGATGGCGGTGGTTGTCGAAACCCTGCCGAATGCGATGTTCAAGGTCGAGCTTGAGAACAAGCACCAGGCCCTTGCACACGTCTCCGGACGTATGCGCAAAAACTTCATTCGTATCCTCCCCGGCGACCGCGTCGCGATTGAGCTCAGCCCGTACGATCTCAACCGCGGCCGCATTGTCTACCGCTACAAGTAGACAACGGCTACGGGAGCCCATCCCGTCTCCATCATGGGTTGCTCAAGCGCATTTGCACTTGGGATAGGTCAGGGCGATTTGCCCTGGCATTCAGGTCGTTTGTCGGAAGGGAGTTTCGGCCCTTGAGACGCGTCCTCTGGTTTGTCGGGTTTACGTTGCATAAAAGAAGGGAATCACAATGAAGGTTCGTGCCTCAGTAAAGAAGATGTGTGATAAGTGCAAGGTCATTCACCGCCGTGGTGTGGTGCGTGTTATCTGCGAAAACGCGAAGCACAAGCAGCGCCAGGGATAAGAAGACCGCGAAAGGTCTTCTGCAGCACCAAGCATTACCGGCCCCGTCGGGCTAGTTAGCCGAAGTCAAGGCTTGCGTTGAACCCGACGGACCTGCCGTAAACCAAGAACCCGCTTCCGTGGCGAAGCTACGAAGCTCAACCGAAAAGGAACCCCATGGCACGTATTGCTGGAGTCGATGTCCCTAACAACAAACAGGCGCGCATCGGTCTCACCTACATCTTCGGAATCGGCGACTCTCGCGCCGCCAAGATCCTCGCGAAGGCGGATGTCGATCCGGTCGCGAAGGTTGGCACGCTCGATGAGGACGCGCTGAACCGCATCCGTCAGGTTATTGAAGCCGAGGGCCAGATCGAAGGCGATCTCCGCAAGGACATCTCGCTCAACATCAAACGCCTGATCGAAATTCAGTCCTATCGTGGCCTCCGTCATCGCCGCAGCCTTCCTGTTCGTGGCCAGCGCACCCACACCAACGCTCGCACCCGCAAAGGCCCACGTAAGGGAACCGTTGCCGGTAAGAAGAAAGCGACGAAATAAGACATGGCGAAGACACAGAATACGAAGGGCGCAGCAAAGCCCGGCAAGAATAAGAAGTTCAAGAAGCGCGAGCGCAAGAATGTTCCATTTGGTCTCGTCTTTATTCAGGCTTCGTTCAACAACACTATCGTCACCATCACCGACCAGGTTGGCAACACACTGAGCTGGAAGTCGTCTGGTTCCCTTGGCTTCCGCGGCTCCCGTAAGGGGACTCCGTTTGCGGCGCAGCAGGCCGCAGTCGGTGCAGCCAACGCAGCTCGCGACCATGGTGTTCGTTCGGTCGATGTGCGCGTCTCGGGTCCCGGCTCCGGCCGTGAGTCCGCGATCCGCGCTCTCGCCACCACCGGCATCGAGGTGCGCAGCATCCGCGACGTTACGCCGATGCCGCACAACGGTTGCCGTCCTCCGAAGCGCCGCCGCGTCTGATCTGTGGCACTTCTGATGAAGTCCGAATGCGAGCGCTGTAATGCAGCTCTCGATGCAAGCGGAATAGCCTTCATCTGCAGTTATGAGTGCAGTTTTTGTGCAACATGCGCTCAGGTTATGAATGCAATCTGTCCCAACTGCGGCGGTGAGCTTGTTCTCAGGCCCCGTCGCAGGCAAGACGTTACCGCAACTGGATCGTGAAGAAGCGCTGGCCGCGCGTAAAGCGATCGTCACCCGAAGTCAGGAGTTATAAAAATGGCACGTTACACCGGACCCGTCTGCCGCCTTTGCCGCCGCGACGGCACCAAGCTCTTCCTCAAGGGAACCAAGTGCTTCTCTGAAAAATGCCCCGTCGAGAAGCGCAACTTCCCCCCAGGCCAGCACGGCCAGTCCCGCAAAGTGAAGAAGGTCGTCGGCTACGGACTGCAGCTCCGCGAGAAGCAGAAGGCCAAGCGCATCTACTTCACCCTCGAGACCCAGTTCCGCGCCTACTACCAGAAGGCCTCGAACAAGACCGGCGTCACCGGCGAACTCCTGCTCCAGCAGCTTGAGACCCGCCTCGACAACGTCGCATACCGCCTCGGCTTTGCCATGAGCCGCCGCCAGGCACGTCAGGTCGTCCGTCACGGTCACCTCCAGGTCAACGGCCGCAAGGTCAACATCCCGTCCTTCCAGGTGAAGGTTGGCGATGAGATTGCGATCCGCGAAGGCTCCAAGGCTCTGGTTATGCTCGAAGAGGCAAAGAACTTTGCCGCGGGCCAGAACCAGGTTCAGTGGCTCGACATCAATCGCGACAATCTCTCCGGCAAGGTCATCGCTCTGCCGAAGCGCGAGGACGTCAACCTGCCCGTCAACGAGCAGCTGATCGTCGAACTCTACAGCAAGTAACCGCTGTAGTTACACATATAAGATTCGTCATCTTGCAGCGTGGCAAAGAATATCGTATTTGTTCTTTGCCGCGCTACAAATGCGAAAGCAACACAACAAACTAACGCGCAATAGAAACACCCCGCCATCTCGCAGAATGCATCGCGAGTGAGCCGGAAAAGGAGAAACACATGCTTTGGAGAGGTTTTCAAAAGCCCAAGCGTCTCGCAGTTGACACCGAAACACTCACCGAAAAGTACGGCAAGTTCTCCGCGCAGCCCTTTGAGCGCGGCTTCGGTACCACTATCGGCAACGCCCTTCGCCGCACCCTTCTGTCCTCAATCGAGGGTGCCGCAGTAACCGCCGTTCGCATCGAAGGTGTCCTGCACGAGTTCCAGTCCATCACTGGTGTTGTAGAAGATGCAACCGACATCATCCTGAACCTCAAGCAGATTCCGTTCAAGCTTGCCGGCGAAGGCCCCAAGGCTCTCTACCTCCGTGCCGACCAGGCCGGCGTCATCACCTCCGGCATGATCGAAGCTGACGGCGACGTCGAGATCCTCGACAAGAACGTCTACATTTGCACCGTCTCTGAAGGCGGCAAGATCGACATGGAGATGCGCCTCAAGCGCGGCCGTGGCTACATCTCTGCCGACAAGAACTTCGACGGCGACCTCGGCCTCGGCTTCATCCCGGTCGACTCTGTTCACTCGCCCGTTCGCAAGGTCAACTACCTCGTTGAGGCAGCACGTCTCGGTCAGATCACCGACTACGATAAGCTCACGATCGAGATCTGGACCAACGGCACCGTGCTCCCGGCGGATGCGCTCGGCCTCTCCGCCAAGCTGCTGAAGGACCACATGACCATCTTCATCAACTTTGAAGAGGAGATGGAAGCCGGTCACGACGGCAGCCACGACGGCCCCGCCCTGCGCAACGAGAACCTCAACCGCTCGGTCGAAGAGCTCGAGCTCTCCGTCCGCAGCTACAACTGCCTCAAGAACGCCAACATCGCCACCATCGGCGAACTCATTCAGAAGACCGAAGCCGAGATGCTGAAGACCAAGAACTTCGGCCGCAAGTCTCTGAACGAGATCAAAGAGATCCTCGCGCAGATGGGCCTGTCCCTCGGCATGAAGATCGACGAGAACGGCAACCCGCAGCCCGGACCCACCTCCGTTCTGCCCGCAGCTACGCTCGCCGCCAGCTTTGGCAACTTTGACGACGATGATGACGAAGACGAAGATGAGGACGAAGACCTCGACCTCGTCGGTAGCGAACCAGAGAACTTCTAACCAGTACTGCGGCGGTAGATTCGCTCTGCCGCCGCAGTCTCTAGATAAAATCGCAACGCAAGTTGCGTAGCAGTAGGCCTCTTGATTGACCCGAGGTAGCTTCACCCGCGCCAGGCTTAGGCCGAACGCACACATTCCAAGCAATACCGACTCACGGCCAGAGCCGAGTCGAAGGAGATCATCGATGCGTCACCGTAATGCAGGATACAAACTAGGCCGCAACACCAGCCATCGCCGCGCCATGCTGCGCAACCTCGTCACCTCCGTCATCCTGATGGACCGTGTCGAGACCACCATCACCAAGTGCAAGGCCACCCGCCCCCTCATCGAGAAGATGATCACCCTCGGCAAGCGCGGTACCGTCCACGCCCGTCGTCAGGCCGCAGCTTACCTCATGACGCCTGAGTCGGTTGACCGCCTCTTCGCCACAGTAGCGCCCCGTTACGCTGCGCGTCAGGGCGGATACCTCCGCATCACGCGCCTTGGAGCCCGTAAGGGTGACGCCGCCGAGATGGCCTACATCGAGCTCCTCGGTGCAGAGCACGAGCTCAACGAGAAGGCGCAGAAGCGCGCCGAAGCCCGTACCAAGAAGCGTGAAGAGCTTGCCAAGCAGATGGAAGAGCGCGGCGAAGGCGAAGCTGGCGATCCGAACGCGGAAGCGTAACCTTCAGAGCACGATATCAACATAGAGAGGCGCACCCCAAAGGTGCGCCTCTTTTTCTTGCAAGATCTAAAATTATCTAACCGCTGTGCACCATAACACGATTTTTTCCCGCGCGTTTAGCGGCATACAAAGCCTCATCTGCCAGTTCCACAAGCTGAAATCCATTCTCCAGGAGCTCGTTCATCGAAGCCATTCCTACGCTGATTGTCAGTGGTTGATTTTCCCAGTCCTCCGTAGCAACCCGCTGCATGACGCGTCGGGCGAGGCCCATGGCGCTCTCTTCGCCGCTCTCCGGCAGCAGGACTACAAACTCCTCCCCTCCGTAACGCGCAGGCAGGTCGGGCAATCGCACTGTTGTTCGTAGGATCATGCCAAGTCGCCGCAGTACCTCGTCCCCCGCCGCATGGCCCCAGCGATCATTGATAGTTTTGAAGTCGTCAACGTCGATCAGAAGTACCGAAAGTTCCCGCTTTCTCCGCCGCGCCAGTGAAAACTCCATGACCAGTCGCTCTTCAAACGATCTGCGATTGCGCAATCCCGTCAGCTCGTCGGTGACGGCTAGCTTTCGCAGCTGATCGTTGGCGTCTTCGAGTTCGCGATGATAGCGTTCTAGTTCCGCCTGATGGGCTACCTCCTCAGACACGTCGACGGCCACTCCTGCCAGCAGCACGTTTCCCGCTGAATCGTGACAGGGAAACTTGAAGGATCGTAGCGAGCTAACCGACCCGTCGGAGTTCCGAATATGCTCCTCGGTCTCGACCATCTTTCCGCCAGCCATTACTTCGAGATCATGAGTTCGTACAGACTTGGTCAGTTTTCTCGACCAGAGCTGCTCGTCAGTTCGTCCGAGCCACGCGTATTCGCTTACTCCAAACCGTTTTGCGAAGCTGCGGTTATAGAAGAGCAATCGTCCCGCAGCATCTTTGATATAGCTCAGAAACGGGCTGGCATTCATGAACGCGCGAAACAACTCTTCACTCGCCCTAAGACCCGCGCTCGCCCTTTCTTTCTCCGCCAGGGCCTGTTCCAGCGCCCGCCGCTGTACCATCGCTTGCAATCGGAGACTTATCTGTCGCCCGAATATCTCGAGAGCCTCGGATTGATCCTCACTGAGGATGCGAGGGGACATATCGACTACGCAGAACGTCCCCATCGGCTCATCGTCTGAGTTGTACAAACCCACCCCGGCGAAAAAGCGGATTGCCGGATCCAAAGTCACCAAAGGATTGCTGGAAAACCGCGTATCCAACAAGGCATCCTTCACCATGAAGAGCCCCTTTTGCCGGACCGCGTGCGCACAAAAGGCTACCTCCCGCGGTGTTTCACCCATCTTCAGCACTTTGGACGCACGATACCATTGGTGTCGCTCATCGAGCAGCGTCACCAGGCCGAGTGGAGTTCCGCAGAGACAGGCAGCAAGCCGTACCAGTTCGTCACATTCAAGCTCTGGCTGGGAGTCCAACAAATCACGTGTCCAGATCGCCCTTAAGCTAGCGGCTTCAGCTTCTGTTCGACGCACGCTCATCTATCACCGTAAAATCAAAGACAAGAATAGCTGCGGTAACTTGCATATGCCAGAGGCAATTTCAAGTGCTTACGAAAGTAACCTTGTACTCTATTCCCATTGTGGGAAGCATTCGCGGCTGCAGACCAAATTCCGTATAGGTCCGACCAGTTCCGGGTTGGTCTCATGCCAAAGCCTTGCTGATCCCCTCACCCTGCTCTAATCTAGAGACAATCATGTATGAAGACTTCAAAGTAACCGACCGCTGGACCGGGGAAGACCTTCACT
Source organism: Tunturiibacter gelidiferens (assembly GCF_013410115.1). Classification (GTDB taxonomy): domain Bacteria; phylum Acidobacteriota; class Terriglobia; order Terriglobales; family Acidobacteriaceae; genus Edaphobacter; species Edaphobacter gelidiferens. Next base: position 1,413,397 of record NZ_JACCCV010000002.1, on the reverse strand, counting down.
GCGTATGGAAGGGAACCATCGTGGCCATCGCGACGCGCCATGCCGACGCTACCGACATCCGCTTTGCCGTCAATGGCAAACCTGTCTGGATCGCCATGCCAAACCTGGCTTGGGTCGAGCAGAAGCGCCGTACGGGGTATGTTATTACGGATTATCTTGCTGCACAGACCGCCGGCCGGTATCTGCAGCACGCCGTCAAGTCTGGATACGATAATGGCCGCGAGATGTACACCATGACTGTCGATGAGGTCCTCGAACACGCCAGCGCCGTAGTAAAGGAAGCTGGCCGCACCGACAATCTTCCAAGTCTTCCCGTCATCAACGAGAATATTCGAGCCGAAGACGAGTTGGGCATTCACCTTCCAGGCGAACCAGCATAACCTCCCGGGGTTTGGTCCATGTTCACGCGCCGCCGATTCCTTGTCTTGTTTCCTGCCTTCGCGGCTTCTGCGCGCGCCTTCGCCGCCTGGCCCATTCGCAAAAAGAAAATAGTCCCGCCGCCCCCGATTCATGTTTTTTTCGGAACTGACACGAACAAGGGAGTCTGCAAAGGCATTTACCGGTCGGTCTTCGATCCTGCCCTTGGTCAACTGGATCCGCCAGTGCTCATTGCCGCCACGGCCCGACCGTCTTATCTTGCGGTGTCGCCTCCCGGCTCGAGTCGCCGCTCTCTTTATGCGGTCAATGCCATCAACGATCCTGCCGCCACAGTTACGACTTTCATGCTGGATCCAGGAACCGGCAACCTTCAGCAGACCGGTCAAGTCCCCTCTGGCGGTGCAGGACCGGCTTATGTTTCGGTAGACTCTACCGGCCACGCTGCCTTTGTCGCTAACTACATGGGCGCTTCCATCGCCTCGTATCGTGTCCAGCCGGATGGCACGCTCAGCCAGCCGGTCGAACGCCTCGATTTCAAGGATCATCAGAAGTTTGGGGCACTCGGGCCTAACTCTGCTCGTCAGGAGAACTCGCACCCGCACTGCGTTACGATCTCGCCGGACGACCGCTTCCTCCTGGTTTGCGATCTTGGAACCGACCACATCTCCGTCTTTTACATTCATCCTGAGACGGGCCAGCTCTCCGATCCGCACCTGTTCACCAACGAGCGTCCAGGGTCAGGACCGCGCCACGTCGTCTTCCACCCCAACGGCCGCTGGGTCTACTGCATCAATGAGATCGACTCCAGCATCGATCGCTGCCTGTGGACAGCTACTCGCTTCAGCAACGCGCCGCAGGGCCTTCTGGTAAACTCCACTTTCTCCATCAAGACGATCGCGCCGGACTTTCCTGCCGAGAAGAATACCGCGGCTGAAATCGCCATCTCACCCGACGGAAATTTTCTGTATGCCAGCAATCGTGGGGAAGACTCTCTAGTCGTCTTCTCGATTGCAAAAAACGGCGACCTTACGCTGCTCCAGCGGATCGCCTGCGGCGGCAAAACGCCTCGCCACTTCACGCTGGATCCGACGGCGCAGTGGCTGCTCTGCGGGAATCAGGACTCCGCAAATGTCAGGGTCTTTCGCCGCGATGCGGCTACTGGAAAGCTCTCCGGCCCCGCGCAGACCGTCGCTTTGGACTCGCCTCTGTTCACGCTCTTCGCCTAGGATCGCGATGACAATCGGCTGGGAAAATTGCAGGTGAGCCTTACAGAAGGCTCCTGCCCTGGCGCCCCTTTCGTCTCACAGACGCCGTCGCCAGGAGCGAAGAGGCCCGGTTAAACTTTAGGCAATGTAGCCATATCGATTACGAAGCGATACTTCACATCGGCCTTCAATACCCGCTCGTAAGCTTCGTTCAGTTTGTCGACCGAGGTCAGTTCAATGTCGGAGACGATGTTGTGCTCGGCGCAGTAATCCAACATCTCTTGCGTCTGGTTCATCCCACCGATCCCCGATCCTGCCAGCGAACGCCGATTGGCCACCACAGAAAACGGAGCCACCGACAAGGGTGTTTCAGGCAGACCCACCAGGCACAGGGTTCCATTCAACCGCAGCAGATTCAGATACTGGTTTATGTCGTGGGGCGCCGAAACGCAGTCGAGAATAAAGTCGAAGCTCCCAGTGTGTTTGGCTAGGGCAGCGGCATCTTTAGTGACAACCACCTCATCGGCACCCAACTTCTTCGCGTCTTCGATCTTGTTTTCGGAGGTGGTGAACTGCACCACATGCGCGCCGAAAGAATGAGCGAACTTCAAACCCATGTGACCCAAACCGCCCAGTCCAACCACGCCCACCTTGCTGTTCTTTCCAACCTTCCAATGACGTAGTGGTGAGTAGGTTGTAATCCCTGCGCACAGCAACGGCGCCACCGCAGCGAGGTTCAACTTCGGGGAGATCGTGTGGACATAATTCTCGTTCACAACGATGTTGTTGGAGTAACCGCCGTAAGTGACTTCTCCCGCGTAGTCGCGCTTGTTGTAGGTTTCGACTGCACCCTTCAAGCAGTACTGCTGTTCGTCGGCCTTGCAGTTCTCGCACACCCGGCAGGAGTCGACGATCACTCCGACGGCGGCGAGATCGCCTACCTTGAACTTCTTTACCGCACCACCAACTGCGGTCACATGCCCGACGATCTCGTGCCCTGGCACCATCGGATAGATCGAGCCGCCCCACTCATCGCGAGCCTGGTGGATATCCGAGTGGCAGACACCGGAGTAAGCAATCTCAACGACTACATCGTTCGCGCCTGGCTCACGTCGCTCGAAGTTGAAAGGAACCAGAGGCGACTTCTTATCGTGCACCGCATATCCACGTGACTTCATCTTTTCCCCTTTGTCTTTGCACTATGCCATTAAGAGATGTTTGTTCTGGCGCGAGCTCCGCTCGATTTCAGTTATTCGTCGTAGTGGAGCAGGCTCAATACGTCGTACTCTTGAAACTTCTCGCGGCCCTTCAGAAAATCGAGTTCAATCGCAAACCCAAGTCCCGCGATCTCTCCGCCGAGCTGCCGCACCAGTTGCACCGTCGCCTGCATCGTGCCGCCGGTCGCGAGCAGGTCGTCGACAATCACGACGCGCTCACCCGGTTGGATGGCATCGAGATGAATCTCCAGAGAGTCGGTCCCGTACTCAAGATCGTAGTTCACACGAGCTGTTGGGGCGGGAAGCTTCTTCGGCTTGCGCACCGGCACAAATCCCGCGTTCAAGCGATACGCCAGCGCCGGTCCGAAGATGAAGCCGCGAGCCTCGATGCCCAGCACCAGGTCGATCTCTTTTCCAATGTAGTACTGCGCGAAGGCGTCGATCAGCGTGGCGAATCCCGCCTTATCCTTCAAGACCGTCGTAATGTCATAGAACAGAATCCCAGGCTTGGGAAAATCCGGCACGGTGCGGATCAGAGTCTTCAGTGGTTCACAATTAATCGGTAGTGTCATCAGTTCTTACCAGGCTCCTTCAATCTCAAATGGTCCGAGCTGCGCGCCTTCGCTCTCGACCAGTTCCTGTTCCTCTACGGCGTCGACGCGGCTGCCGCGCGAACCCTTCCGCAGCGCGTCCTTCAACTCGGCAAGCTCTTCTGGTTTCCCCGCCGCAACGATCTCGACGTGACCCTGGTCGGTATTCCGGACCCATCCCCGCAGGCCAATCTCAGCCGCCTCCTGGTGCACGAACCAGCGAAACCCGACTCCCTGCACGCGACCTTTGACGAGGTAATGGCACACCATGGAGTCTCCAGTTTCGCAGAGCAGCCACCCCCATGCAAGGCACAGCAGACGAAAGAAAAGGCGGAGCCAATGACTCCGCCATCTCTAAGAATGAACTTTGTTACGCCCTGCTCATGTAGGCGCCTTCTGCAGTATCCACGCGAATCTTTTCGCCTTCGTTAATGAAAGCGGGCACCTGCACGACGAGCCCTGTTTCGAGCTTTGCTGGCTTGGAGACCGACGACGCTGTCGCCGACTTAATCCCCGGCTCAGTCTCCATCACGGTCATCTCGACTACTCCTGGAAGCTCGATGCCGACTGCCTTCCCATCGTGGAAACTGACGTTGATCGAGAGATTCGGCAGCAGATAATCTACCGCATCCCCCAGGGTGTCGCGCTTCAGCATGGTCTGCTCAAACTTGTCATCCATGAAGTAGTACTCATCGCCGTCGTTGTAAAGAAACTCCATCTTTACCTCGTCGACGATGACGCGTTCAATCGGATCAGGCGAGCGAAAGCGCTCGGTGAACATCGCGCCCGTGCGCACATTGCGAAGCTTTGCCTGGATGAAGGCGCGGAGGTTGCCGGGAGTACGGTGTTCTACCGAGAACACCAGGTGAAGATCGTCCTTGTACTTGATAATCATGCCCGGGCGCATCTGCGTTGCGGGAATCGACATAAGAGAAAACCCCTGATCTGTGCTGAATTCAGCTGTACTGAGAATTTTTGGTGTGAGCCTCGGCATCTCTGCCGGCGAGCCTACAACCCTATAATTGTAGCTCAGTGAGCACGTTTCATGCTCCCGCCGCCGCCTTGACATCACGGCTGATCAGTCGCCAAAGATCTTTCGGAAGAACCGGCCCAAAGCGTGCGCGAAACCGTGACGAGTTGGCGTTGGCGGTTGCGAATTGGGCGGGGTTGTAGTCTGCGCAGCCGCGCTCGTGGTCGCTTCTCCGGTCTTTCCCTTCGGCTCTGGCGCAGCAGCCGGTGTCAGGCTATCCGCTCCCTCGCCGGAGCTGAGGGTCGCCGCAACCTGCTCATGCAGATCTCCCGCTGGAGCCTGCGGCACCGCAACCGGAGCCAATCCCGCACTCACGGCAGCAGGGAAGGGATGCTGTTCCGCCGCAGTCTTTGAGGCGTCACCTGGGTTCAAGAGTGCGTCGGCTACCGTCATCGTAGGCTCGGGAGCAGGCTCCGGAGGACACCCGCACGAAGAACTCTCGTGGTCGACAACCTCTTTCAGGCTGCCATGCTCGAACAGCACATGCTGTCCGGCTTTCAGCTCGTAGCTCGTCTCACCAAATTGATCGGCAATGTTGAGCACGGGAGCCTGTGCTCCACGGTTCTCAACACACGTGTCGCCGTTCCTCGTCACGCGTAGCTGCAGATCGAGCGGTCCATCTCCACGCATCGTAAAACGCAGGTCAGGCGTCATCACCATATCGTGAGTCGTCGCGGCCATCTGGACCTCAATCGCCCCGCGATCCAGTGCCAGCATCAACGGCTGCTGGCTAGCTCCCTGACCACCCACTCCCTGACCCGACGTCACATGCAGCCCGCTGGTCGCGCACACCCGCACCGTGCCGCCGCGCTTCAACTCAATCTCCGCCGTATGATCTCTCGCCGTGACGGTCGTGTTCCCCACCAGGATCGCCTGCCCGTTGCTCACCTCGAGAGCCCCCGCAACGTTCGCATTCTGAATCCCCACCACCCCAATCGGCTGCTGCGCCCGCGCCACTCCACATCCGATCGCGAACACAACCATCAGCCGACGCACCATCACAACCCCACCCTACATCTTCAGAAAATTTTGAATGATCTGCTTCCCATGCACTGTCAGCACGCTCTCCGGATGAAACTGCACCCCTTCAATCGGCAGCTCACGATGCCGCAGGGCCATAATCGTCTCTCCATCCGCCGTCCTCGCCGACACCTCCAGCTCCTCCGGCAGCCCCTCATCCGACACAATCAGCGAGTGGTACCGCGTACACGTCATCGCCGATGGTATACCCGCAAAGATGGTCTTCCCATCATGCTCTACCTCGCTCGTCTTGCCGTGCATCAGCTTCGGCGCGCGAATCACATTGCCCCCAAACGCCGCCCCAATCGCCTGATGCCCCAGGCACACCCCAAGAATCGGCACCCTCGGCCCACCCGCCGCCCCCAGCGCGGCGAAGTGCTTGATCAGCTCCATGCTGATCCCCGCATCCTGCGGCGTACAAGGCCCCGGCGAGATCAAAATCCTCTCCGGCCGCAGCGCCTCAACCTCCTTCGGCGTCAGCTCATCGTTGCGCCGAATCACCATCTCGGCCCCAAGCTCACCCATATACTGCACCAGGTTGTAAGTAAACGAATCGTAGTTATCCAGAACAAAGACCATAGCAATCCTTAAATTCTACGCCCCACGAAGCACGCTATTCTCGATGCTTAGCGAGAACTTGCCGATAAGTTATTGCGCCGTCCAATGTTTGGAATCGCGGTTAGGTTCCACTTTTATGGAGACTGGCAAGAAACTCCTTCATCTCGGCGATGACCTGTGTTTCGTTGGAGAGGTACACATAGTGGTCCGCATTCGGGATCAGTACAACACGGGCGCTCGGCACGCCGCGCCTGAGGACGTTGGCCCAGTTGGTACAGCGTCCTGTGTCGTCCGCAATCAAAGCGGCTTTGCGGTCCGGCTCGTTGGCGGGAAAGCGGTCCCAATTGTGTGGGCAAGCATATATGGCAAGTATCGGAACAGGAATGCTTGTGTACTTCTGTGCGCCGAAGTTGAGGGCGGCACCTATCGGCGAGCGTGGTGGTAATGGAGGCATGTTTGCCACCTCCGCGTTGTTCTGATGAAGAATGGTCTCGAACTTCGCGATGACAGCCTCCAGTTCCAATAGCTTTTTCTGTTCATCCACGCCACCGGTCTCGATCTCGTCGATACGTCGCTTGAGGTCGTTCATCTCGATCGATAACAGCGGATGCGCTGGATCGTAGAAAGCAAAGCTTGTTGCGGCGTCAAGATAAATGAGTCCGGAAACTTTCTCCGGAAAGCGGCTTCCGATGGAACTTAGTTCCTGGCCTGCAAGAGAGTGCCCCACGAGCACGGGACGTTCGATTTGAAGCGCCTTCATCACCGCAAGAACGTCATCCCCGAGATGGTCCGCCGAGTAATTGCTGTTGGCCGGTGCGGGTTTGCTCGATGCGCCAAACCCTCTTCTTGTGATGCCATAGACATGATGTTGCCCGGTGAACCGCGGAGCGAAACCGTCTAAGCGATGTGCGGTATCTCCAGCCCCGGCTAGAAAGATGAGCGGGCTGCCTGAGCCGCCCCAATCCAGAACTTCAAGCTGAACACCTTGTTCGACGGTCACGAGCTGGATTTTATGCGGCGAGGAGTCGGTCTGGGCGATCACGTGTATAGGAAGTAAGAGTGTGACACTGAATAGCAAGGTAATCTTCCATCGCTCACCCACAGGAAACCTCCTCGAAAAGCGTTCATTATGAAGCGAATACTAGTACTCGGAAACGCGCTTCTTCCATTCGACTCACGCACTAACACTAAACTCCCCTCGCCCGCTCAATCGCCCGCATCACCGCTCTTGCCTTATTCCCACACTCTTCAAACTCCTTCTCCGGCACCGAGTCCGCCACAATACCCGCCCCTGCCTGAAAGTGTCCCTGCTCGCCATTCATATACAGCGTCCGAATCGCAATGCACGAATCCAGGTTCCCTCTGAAGTCTGCATAGAGCACACTCCCGCCATACACCCCTCGCCGAGCAGGCTCCAACTCCTCAATAATCTCCATCGCGCGAATCTTCGGCGCACCGCTCAGCGTCCCGGCAGGGAAGCACGCACGAAACGCATCCAGCGCCCCCAATCCAGCCTTCAGCTTGCCCTCCAGCGAACTCACCATATGCATCACGTGGCTATACCGCTCCACGAACATCAGATCCTTCACCTTCACCGACCCAAACTCACTCACCCGCCCCACATCATTCCGCCCCAGGTCGACCAGCATAATGTGCTCGGCCACCTCCTTCTCATCCGCGCGAAGATCCGTCTCCATCGCCCGATCCTTCACCTCATCCACACCCCGCGGACGCGTACCCGCTATCGGCCGATACTCCACCTCGCGCCCATGCACCCGCACCAATAGCTCCGGCGAAGACCCCACAATATGCGCTACCGTCTGGTTTTTCTTGCCGCCATCCTTCGCGAAACTGTTTCCCTTATCGGCGAACTTGCCTTTCTTGTTGTCATCCTTCGCGAAGTGGAGGATCTGCGTTTCGTCTTTCGTTCTTCCCTCCAACCCAAACCGCAAAAAGTACATATACGGCGAAGGGTTTACAATCCGCAGCGCCCGATACACCTCAAACGCATCCACCCCCGGCACACAATCGAACCGCTGCGACAGCACACACTGAAACACATCCCCCGAAGCGATGTACTCCTTCGTCTTCTCCACCGCCTTCAGAAACTTGAGCCGAGGTGTCCGAGAAGTAATCTTCAGCTTCCCCTCAGGCTTCTTCTTCTTTCGCACCGGCAGCGCCTCCGCCAGCCGCCTCTCCATCTTGTTCAGTCGCCGCACGGCCCGCTCATACGCACCATCGCGAGCCTCCCGCGTCAGGTCCGCCGTCACCATCAGGTGAATCTCCTTCTTCACATGGTCGAACGCCAACACCTGATCAAAAAACATCAAGCAAGCATCCGGAACTCCCAGCTCATCCTTCGCAAGTGTTGGCAGCTTCTCGATCTGCCGCACCACGTCATACGCAAAGAACCCCACCGCCCCAGCCGTAAAGGGAGGCAGCCCCGGTAGCCGCGCCGGAGTATGCCCACTCAGCGCCCGCTTCAGTTCCTCAAAGATGTCCCCATCAAAGGTGCTCTCCCGCCGCCCCTCACGAACCGTAATCCGCGTCCCCCGCGCCACCATCTTCTTGTACGGCTGTATGCCGATAAAGGTATAGCGACCCACATGCTCGCCGCCTTCGACCGACTCCAACAGAAATGCCTCCGGCTCCTCGGACGCGATGCGCAGAAACGCCGACACCGGAGTCTCGAGGTCTGCCGTCACAGTGCGATAAACGGGCACCAGCGAGTGTTTACGGCTTAACTTCAGAAATTCACGGGCAGAGGGGAGGGAACTGGAGTCGAAAGAAGGCATGGCTTCATCCATCATAAATGCGTCTTTATGCACGTTTTACGCTAGGTGCTCTAGCCTTAATCGTAACGGCTCCTCCCCCATCCGTTCGATTGCACATCGTCATTCGGCGAGCCTATACTCCTCGAGTTTGGCCACAGACCGGTCTGGCACAAGCTGTATCCTGCTTCTTGTGAGGCAAAACGATGGCCGGAGAATCGCTGATACCAGCAACAGAACAAAGGAAAGTAAAAATGCAGACCCTTACGCTCGAGCAGGAGACTAACCCCTGGGAAGCCCAGGCCGCTCGATTCGACTTCGCCGCAAAAAAACTCAATCTCGATCAAGGCATCTGGAAGGTCCTCCGCTACCCCTCTCGCGAACTCATCGTCCACATCCCCGTCGGCATGGACGACGGATCCATCGAAGTCTTCACCGGCTACCGCGTCCAGCACTCGGTGGCCCGCGGCCCCGCAAAGGGCGGCATCCGCTACTCCCCTGACGTATCACTCGACGAAGTCCGCGCCCTGGCCTCCTGGATGACCTGGAAGTGCGCAGTCGTCAACATCCCCTTCGGCGGAGCCAAAGGCGGCGTCATCTGTGACCCCAAGAAGATGTCCCAGGGTGAACTCGAACGCATGACCCGCCGCTACACCGCCGAACTCATCGAATTCATCGGACCCGAAAAAGATGTCCCAGCCCCCGACATGGGCACTGACGAGCAGACCATGGCCTGGATCATGGACACCTACTCCATGCACATGCGTCAGACCGTCAACGCCGTCGTCACCGGCAAGCCCGTCAACCTCGGCGGCTCGCGCGGACGCAAAGAAGCCACCGGCCGCGGCGTCTCCGTCGTCTGCGACGAGGCCATCAAGCACCTCGGCATGTCGATCGACGGCTGCCGCGTTATTGTTCAGGGCTTCGGCAACGTCGGCTCGAACTCCGCCAAGCTGCTCGCGCAGAAGGGCTATACCGTCATCGGCATCGCCGAGTACGACGGGGCTCTTTACAACCCCAACGGCATCGACATCCACGCCCTGCTCGAGCACCGCAGGAAAGCCGGAACTATCACTGGCTTCAACGAGGCTGAGGCCGTCGACAGGCACGAACTCCTCACCTACAACTGCGAGATCCTCATCCCCGCAGCCACCGAAAACGTCATCACCAGCAAAAACGCCGATCGCATCCGCTGCAAGATCCTCTGCGAAGGAGCCAACGGCCCGACGACTACGGTGGCCGACGAGATCCTCGCCGACAAGAAGGTTTTCATTATCCCCGACATCCTCGCCAACGCTGGCGGCGTCACCACCAGCTACTTCGAGTGGGTGCAGGACCGCATGGGCTACTTCTGGACCGAGGCCGAGGTCAACCAACGCCTCGACAACATCATGACCGAGAGCTTCAACGACGTCGTGACCTACGCCCAGAACCACAACGTCAACAACCGTATCGCTGCCTATATGCTCGCAATCGACCGCGTCGCCTACACAACCAAACAGCGCGGCATCTACGCCTAAAGCTCACACAACAACAAAGGAAGAGGCAGCTCACGAGGCTGCCTCTTTTGCCGTAGTCGCCGGCGTTCCAATCTGAGCAGCTAGTCCTGCACCGTTACCTTTACCTTAGTCGACACGATGCTCGCAATCGTTCCCGATCCGGTCCCAATGACTCGAATCATATAACTCCCCGGTTTAGTCCCCAGGTTGGTGCAGGCCCCGCATCCTGTCAGCGAAGCCGTTCCGCAAATTGCAAGGACCGCGATCAGCAGGCTCCTAATCGTACGTCTTCGCTTACCCGGTAAGAGCAGAACAACCAGCGCCGCGAGAGTCGTACTCGCAAACGGCAGACCAGCCGTCCGCGACTCGGAATCCGCAACCTGGCATGATCGTGGGGCCATCATGCGCAACTGCAGTGTCGTTGTCCCGCCCCCTCCTGGGATCGTCCCCGTCGCAAACCTGCACGTCGCCTCCGACGGCAGATCACTGCACGATAACTGAACCGGCTGCAGATAACCGGCCTGAGGAGCCACAGCCACTTGGAGGTTCACCATCCCGCCTACTACCGTGGTCGTAGAACCTGTCACCGAAATACTGAACGCACTCATCGTCGCTGCGAGCGGCAGCACTGTCACCGTCACCGGTGCGGAGGTCGATCCCTGATGCGTTGCATCTCCTGAGTACACCGCCGTCAGTGTATGTATCCCCACAGCGAATCCTGAGCCTGCGCTCGCCGGGCAGTTTGCCGCCTGGGTTACAGGGATCGTGCAGATATTCGTCGTGCCGTCGAAAAAAGAGATCGTTCCGGTCGGTGTGCTGCCATCACTCGCAGTCACCACCGCGGACCCACTCACCGTCTGTCCGAAGTAGATCGTCGACGGCGTCGAAATCGTGAAGACCACCGTAGTCGGGATGCCCATTACTGCATGGCTCCCGTTCAACACCACGCTGTTGTAGGTAGAACTCCCGTTGTACTCGGCTGTCAACGCATGCCATCCGATCGGCACCGTTCCGGGGACAGAGATCGAAGCTACACCGCCGCTCACCGGCACGCTCCCCACCGCCTTGCCGTCGACAGCAAACGTCACGGTTCCCGTGACCGACGGGCCATTCGCTGGAGGGGTGACCTGTGCCACAAGCGTGAAGGTCTCGCCATAGTCCGTCGCATTCGGGGCAGCCGTGAGTCTGCCAGAGACAGTCTTCGTCTGGATCCCGCTGAGCAGCACCGTGATCCCACCGGTAATTACGCCATCGTTCTCCGGCGTTGTTCGGCCGATCGCTGGATTCACAATCACTGTCCCGCCATTAGCAACGACCAGGTCTGTCAATCCATCGTTATTCACATCTCCAGCGGAGATTGAATTGATTCCCATTCCCGCCAGGAAGTGCGCTTCTTCCCCAAACATTCGCCCGCCGAGATTGTTCTGGACATTCACCACATAACCGTCGCTCATCACCAAATCCGGCCGACCATCGCCATTTACATCGACTACTGTCAATTGGAAAAAGTTTCGCGAGGGCGCCATCAAGACAGGCGAAGAGAAGCTTCCATCGGCGTTCCCATACCAGATATAAATCGCGTTCGCTATAGATGCCGTCGGGTGAGCGTGATCAGCGCTTTGGTTGTCATAGGCCACGATCACATCCTGGTTGCCATCACCATCGAGATCGACCGTTACCGCCGCCGCTTGCACTAGCCCTGCCATCTGCGGCTCTCCCGGCAGTCCAGTAATCTGAGCGTTAGCAGTCGCACCCGCGTACGCGGTCGTCGGTGTTGCTGTAGTGGAAAACGTTCCGTCTCCATTCCCGTGCAGCAGGAGGGCCTGCGAGGCAGAAACATTCACAACTGCATCCAGATTGCCCGATCCACTGAACTGCCCCAAAGCTCCGCTCAACGCCGGCTGTCCTGCCGCAAACGCGCGCGAACTCCCGAGTCTTCCATCCGCGTTTCCTACCAGGATCGCAATTCCTTCAGGCGAGTCAACTGCTACATCCATCAAGCCGTCGCCATTGAAGTCCGCAACTGCGAAGTTCGTCCGCCCCGGTCCCGCGTTATAGATTCCCTGCAGTGTAAGGCTCAAATCGCTCTGTCCAAGCAGAACACTCATGCCAGCGGGAGTCGCTGTATAAAAATTGTTCCGCCCCGCAACATCAGTCACCGCGACAAGATGTCCCCCCAAACCGGTCGTCGCGTCTGCGCTTCCACTTCCACCCTCGGAGGTGGTCGAAAAACTTCCATCCGCGTTCCCATGAAAGATCTCAATCCGCCCCCCAACTCCCTCCAGCACTAGATCGGGATGTCCGTCGCCATCGACATCATGCAGCAGCATGCTCTGTGCCGCGCTTGATCCCGCATAGGTCCCGGCAGCAGTCAGCAGTCCATCCGTCGAGCCAAGAAAGACATCTGCTGCGCCGCCGGCGACAGACTGAATCACCAGATCGGTGTGACCATCCCCGTTTAGATCTGCTGTCGCCATCGGCCCCACGCCGTTCGCGAGTCGCGTCCCGACGATCCTCACCAGCGTGCCGCTCTCGTCCATCGTCAGCGTAATCAACGAAGGGTTGGCAGCATCCTCCACCAGCAGATCCAAGGGCCCCGTATCGTGCAGCTGCGCTCCCATCACGTAGAGGAACTGCGGTGCCTTCGTTCCCACAATCGCGAAGGTGCCAAGCTCCTGCGCCGGTGCAAAGGTTCCGTCCCCTCTTCCCAGCGCAAGATAGGCTTTGCCGAGTCCAACCGCGCCCCAAACCCATGCGAGATCAACATGCCCGTCGTGATTGAAGTCGGCAACGGCAATCGAAGCCCCCGCTGTGGCAAGTGTCTGTCCTGGGGCGAAGGTTCCCTCCTCGTTACTCAGCAAAATATGAGTCGTCGACGCGGTCGCGGTCGCGCCGTAGTCGGTATAGATCAGATCGGCCCTGCCGTCTCCGTTTAGATCTGCCGCTACGATCCCTGCCGGCCAACTCCCCGTCGCAATCACCAGAGGTTGTTGAAACTGCTGTGCCGTCGCAGCCAGGGCAACAAGGCTCAGAGAGCAGAGTGCAATCGTCTTGGGCAAGACACTTCGAATCGGCATATCGACGCTCGGACTACTTCTCTATCGGCGTCGTCGAATGAACGGAGAGGGGCTTCTGACAGGAAAGGGTTTATGTAAGAGCCCTTTCCCTTGCGGGTATGGAAAACGAACCTCAGAGTCGTCGAAAACCCCGGCATATTCCGTTAAAGACCTCAGCTATCTTGTCGATAGCTACCCATCGTGGCCAAAGCCGGGCGCAGCGCTTGACGTGCGCGGTGCCAACAGCCAACCAAAGCCACTCCTGCGCCGGAAAGTCGGACTATGCTCAAGAGGAAGCGCGCCCCGCAAACTCAGGCTGCCTTTAGCCTTTCCCACTTTCACGCGTCTTACTGTGGCAGAATGCTAGTGTGCCGCGTACTCCTGCTGCGGACTGTGTAACCTCTCGATGAACCTGCCCAACTCCATCACGATGAGCCGTATCGCATGCGTTCCTCTGCTCATCTGGATACTCTCGCCCGCCTTCCCCTTCACCGGCGGACACGGAGCGGTAGGCCTCCGCGGCGGCGAACAGGAGATCATCGCCAGCATCGTCTTCATCCTTGCCGCCATTACCGACGGCCTCGACGGCTACCTCGCCCGCCGCCGCAAACAGATCACCACCATGGGCATGCTGCTCGACCCCCTCGCCGACAAGCTCATGGTCACCGCCGCCTATATCATCCTGGTGGCCTACAACCCTCGCGTGGTCCCACCTTGGATCGCGGTCCTGGTCATCGGGCGCGAGTTCCTGGTCTCCGGTCTCCGCAGCATCGCCGCAACTGAAGGCTTCACCATCGAAGCCAGCGAGATCGGAAAGCTCAAGACCGTCATCCAGATTGTCTCGGTCGTCGCGGCCATCCTCGCGCACCGTTGGGACTACTGGAACTGGGGCGGCTATATCGTCGGCGTCCACTTCATCGCCGTCACCGCTATCTACTGGATGACCATCGTCTCCATCATCTCCGCGATCGACTACTTCATCGGCTTCTGGAAGAAGATCGACCACGCCTCCGACAAACGCCGCAAGCGTCGCAGCTTCGTCCTCAGCCGGAAGCCCAAGCCTGTGCCTCCGACAGAGCACCCCTCCCGCATCACTTAGCAGAGCCCTGGAATTCGGGTGCCCCATCTTCATGACGGTCTCATCGTCGCTAAGGTGGGCATCGTGCGCAGCACGACCCGCTCCGGGTTGCCAACGCTTGCTACCGTAACCCCGTTTCCGTGAACTCCGACCCTGAGGTGCTTATCCACGTAGCGAATTCCGCAGTCCGAGACGACGCGAGCTATGCGGAATTTATGACTTGCAAGCAGATCGGCGGGTATTCGCGGGCGGGGCCGACTGAGTTCAGCTGTTCTTTGGTGAGAATCACGATCCAGAGTGCGGGATCATCTGTCCTAAAGTCTGCTAAGACCTCGGCCACTTGACCGAACGGCAATGACTCATCGGCATAGAAGAAGAGAACTTGTTCCTGACGGGTCGCCATGATCATCCTGATTTGACGGCGTAGATCATTTTCCACAGGCATCAGATCGTCGTTCACGAGGCTGCTGTGATCAAGCCTATAGCGCACAAAAATCTCTCTACCGTCGCCCATGTTCATCAGTTCCTGCCGCTTACATTGATGAGATAAGAGGACTGGAATTCCACTTGCGGACCGACCCAGCGTAGACCATGCATTCGAAAGCATCCAAAGTGCGGCAAGCCCAACCGTCATTGTAAGCAGTGGCCCCAATCCCTTCGTCATCCTTGAATAGACACCCAACTCCGCGGCTTAGTTCCGGATGTTCCCTTAAAGTCGGGTTACAGGCAACTTCACATCAATGGGTTCAAAACTAACCCACTGCCCGATTCTGTCAAGCTCTTAACCAATCTAACCATCATCGTTTCAAAGAGATACGCCTGTCATAATATCCTGCCCCAACTGCTATACTGGTGATAGAGCTAACAGAGAAGGCCCCGACCATCCATCGGGGCCTTTACCTTTTAGTAAACATTTTTTCGCTAAGTCCTTTGAATGGAATAATGTACACCTAAAGTACAAAGCTAAGCCTTCTGTTTTTAATACTTTAGCACTTTGACGACGGGGGAGGGGTACTGTGACACAGACCAACAGTCGCACGCAGCTACTGCAGAATCGGAATCCCGGCGATTCTGCGCGACCACTCCTCCGGTCCCGTCGTATGCACGCTGGTGCCTTTGGTGTCGACCGCCACGGTCACAGGCATATCCTGCACGTCGAACTCGTAGATCGCCTCCATCCCCAGATCGGCGAACGCCAGGACCTTCGAACTCTTGATCGCCTTCGAGACCAGATACGCGGCGCCGCCAATCGCGATCAGATACACCGCCTCGAACTCGCGAATGGCATCAATCCCTGCCGGACCGCGCTCCGCCTTGCCGATCATCCCCAGCAGGCCAGTCTCGGCCAGCATCTGTCGCGTGAACTTGTCCATGCGCGTTGCCGTCGTCGGTCCGGCAGGTCCTACAGCCTCATCGCGCACCGCCTCCACCGGCCCCACATAGTAGATAAACCGGTTCTTGAAGTCGACCGGAAGCTTCTCGCCTCGCGTCAACATGTCGGTCATTCGCTTGTGTGCCGCGTCGCGCCCGGTCAGCAGTTTGCCCGAGAGCAGAATCACCTCGCCCGGCTTCCAAGTCTTCACATCGTCGTGTGTCACGGTATTCAGATCGACCCGTCGCGCTGTATGCACGTCGTACTCCAGCTTCGGCCATGCATCCAGCTTCGGCGGATCCACCATCACTGGTCCGCTGCCATCGAGGTGGAAGTGAAGATGCCGCGTCGCCGCACAGTTCGGAATCATGGCGATCGGCAGATTCGCCGCGTGCGTCGGGAAGTCCATGATCTTCACGTCAAGCACAGTTGTCAGTCCGCCCAGCCCCTGCGCACCGATGCCCAGCCGATTGACCTTGTGATACAGCTCGATCCTCAGCTCTTCGATCTTCGTCTTGGCCCCCCGCGCGATCAACTCCTGCATGTCGATCGGGTCCATCAGCGACTCCTTCGCCATCACCATCGCCTTCTCCGCGGTCCCGCCGATCCCGATTCCCAGCATCCCCGGAGGACACCATCCCGCTCCCATCGTCGGAACTGTCTTCAGCACCCAGTCCACCACCGAATCCGAAGGATTCAACATCGCAAACTTGCTCTTCGCCTCCGAGCCTCCGCCCTTCGACGCAACCGTGACGTCCACCTCTCCACCCTCCACCAACTCGACCACCACCATGGCCGGCGTGTTGTCGCCGGTATTTCTGCGTGTAAATGCAGGGTCTTCCAGAATACTCGGCCTCAACACGTTATCGGCGTTCCGCCACGCCTCGCGCACCCCCTCATCGACCATCTCCTGCATCGTCATCATGCCGCCGATGCCGGGCTCCCACCGAACCTCCATTCCGACTTTCACAAATGCCGTCACAATTCCCGTGTCCTGGCAGATTGGCCGATGACCCTCGGCGCACATCCGCGAGTTGATCAGAATCTGCGCCATTGCATCCTTCGCGGCGTGGCTCTGCTCCATCTCGTAGGCCCGTGCAAGGTTCGTAATGTAGTCCACCGGATGGTAGAAGCTGATGTATTGCAGCGCATCCGCCACACTCCGGATAAAGTCGTCCTGCTTGATCGTCGCCATTACGAACTGCCTCCTACGAATCATTCCCGCCACAGCATTTTACTTGCGCCACAGCATCTCTGGTCGAACGTAGCCTTGCTTCACCCGCATCCCAGGATCAACTCTTGCGCAAAACAAAAACGGGTGCAGCGAAGTCTCTCGCCGCACCCGCTCACAATCAACAACCAACTCTTACTTGATCTTTCCGAATCGGTACACCAGACCGACATTGACGCCAAAGTTGTTCTGAATCGTGCTCTGCGGTCCGTGAGTCAGATCCGTCGGATCCAACCGGAAGAACGTCGCTAGGTAGGTTGGCGAAACCCGAAACGCGATGTTCGGATAGAAGTTGTAGTCGAAGTTGGCACCAAGGGCAAACGCCGGTTTGGTCGCATCCTGCCATACCCCGATATCCCTAGACTGAAAACCCTTGGCGTCGCCGTCAAACTTGCCCAGAACAGCTCCGCCTTCGCCTGTCACAGTCACAGCAATCTTCTCCTTCGCATACACCCGGTAGGCCACTCCGCCCAGGAACGGGTATTCCGAGATCTGCGGATTGAAGGGCAGGGTTACTGGCGAGCCTAGATTGTTCCCGATCTTCGCATTTCCATACGCCCCGCGAACTTCTCCGATGATGCCCAGCTTCGGATTCAGGAAGTAGGTTCCCGACATCCAGAACGTCACTTCATTATTCTTCTGCAGGGAAGAGCCTGGTTTGAACCGCATGTATCCGCCGCCCCCCGCAACTTCATACCGATGGCTGTACGTCTCCGCAGTCGTCCGCGCAATGCGAGCCTTGCGGTTGGCGCTCGACTCCCGCCGCGTCCTGTGCGTCACCTGTGCCTGTACCGCAACCGCCCCGCTGGCCATCAACCCCGCCAGCAACAATCCTGCTACCTTCTTTACACTCGAACGAAAACCGAACATCAACGATTACTCCTGCACAAGCTTGGTTTTGCTATTGTGGTACTCGAGACCTGCGGGCTGGAAACCCAACTGCGGCCATCCCTTATTAGAACATCCGCCGCCCCTCAAAGCGGCCCTCACCCCCAAGGAGTTTGCTCAAGATGGCGAAAAAAAGCAGCGGCAGTGGCGGTTTTGGCAAAGTCTTTCTTGGTTTCTTGCTCGGTGTTGTCGCTGTCGCCCTGGGACTCTTCGCCTATCTCAAGTTCGGACCGCTGCCGGTCGCAGTGGCCGACTCGCCTCTCCCCTTCGAAAAGCAGATTGTCCACCTCCCTCTTGACGCCCGCATCGAACGCGAGTCCAAAGCCGCTCCCTTCGGCACAAGCGAAGATGTCTTTGAGTCCGGAGCACACATCTACCGTGCTCAGTGCGCGAGCTGCCATGGCACTCCTGGCCGCGATGTACCCTACGCCAAGGCTATGTTCCCCTCAACTCCGCAGCTCTGGAAGAAACACGCGACCAGCGACGTAGTCGGCGTCAGCGATGATGAAGCCGGCGAGACCTACTGGAAGGTAGCCAATGGCATCCGTCTCTCTGGCATGCCGTCCTTCAAACACATACTCTCCGATACCGAGATGTGGCAGGTCAGCCTGCTCCTGAAGAACGCGGACAAGGAACTACCCGGTCCGGTCACCCAGATCCTGAACTCGCCGACTCCATAAGCTCTGCCGTCACTGAGAAATCTGACAAAAAGAAAAGGCCTCGGACGCAGTATATGCGGCGAGGCCGTATCTCTTAAAACTAGCTACTTCAGCGTGTACGTTACGCCAGTTACAAACTGGAAGCTGTTGTCTTTGTACCCAAACGCCGGATTGCTCAGATAGTTATCCTGCAGGTTGAGGTTAAGGCTGAATCGCTTGTAGGTCGGCAGCTGCAGACCTGCCGCAAAGATCGCGGAGTAGATGCTCGGATCGTTCCAGGACGGTATAAACGTTCCGCTCTCCGTGAAGAGGATCTTCCGTGGCAGGGTGCGGTGATATAGCTCGGTGAAGCTTGATCCGATCAGATCCGTACTCGCAGTGGGCGGCACGAAGTTCTGCCTTTCATAGTGCACATCCACCTTCACATCAAACTCCTGAACCGGGGTTTCAATGACGGTGTAACCGATACCAGCGCCATAGATCTGTTGCAGATTCAGGCCCTGCGCGAAGTTGTGATCATACGACAAACCGACCAAGCCATAGAGTCGAGGAGTCAAATACTTGTCATGCTCTGCGTCCGCATGAAAGATGTTCGTCTTTGCGACGGAATCCGGAGTCGGAGGCGTAGTCTGCGGAATCACGGGCTGCGTCAACTTGCCATACGTCTCCAACACGTCGATCGTGTCGCGTGTCCGTGGAGGCAGAAACTCGACCGAAGGGACGAGCCGTATCAGGTTGACTGCCGCGGTGAAGCTCTGCCCCGTCTGCGTGGATTCGACCAGCGTGACCCCACCAGATAGCCCCCCCGTCCAATCCTGGAAGATCCCCGGGTTTCCGGTCACCTCTTTGGTGTACGTCGCTCCGTCGATCAAAGCAGAAAGGTCCTTCACCGGTACCGTATCAATTACGCTCGAGGAAGACGTGTCCGCCAGCGTCACAGCGCTGTCCTGATAGGTGATCGTTCCCGGTGTCTTCGAGGTGCGAGTGACCTTCTCTCCGTTCCTCAACGCGACGAACTTACCCCCGCTGTGGAGCTCTTTGATCTTGTCCGCTGTCACCGTAATCTCACCGACCACATCGCTCTTAAAAACAAAAGAGTCACCGTTGGCCCGCTCCAGAGTTCCCGTCAACTGATCGCCATTGGTAAACACGATCACATCGGGTGCCGGTTTGGCCGCGGCGCTCTGGGCCCATCCTGTCGATGCCTGGTAAAACATGGCGCCTAAGATCAGGCTCAAGACAAACAGGTTGTGCCACTTACCTCGCCTGTTGCCAGGGGTTGTTTCGTAGTATGGGCTCATCCGTTAAAAATAGCGTAGCCTAGCGGAAGTTCAGACGTTTTCGAGGTGAATATGCGACCTGTTGTTCGTGTCATTGGAAAAGTGTTGCGTCTGGTCGGCATCTCAAGCCCCGAAGATTCTGCTCCCAAGCCGATAACCGCGTCGGATCCCCCCTCGTGGCGGACTCCCGAGCACCCTCCGGTGAACCCAAAAGAAACTTCAACCGAGAAGTAGATCAGCGATTCTATTCGCCACGATCTGCGTACTTGCTGGTATCGCATCTGGTGGTACGACCTCTTCAGGCCTCGATAGATTGGCCAAGCGCGTGCCCACAAAATAGTGCATCTTTCCGGCGAAGAAAGTGTTGCCAATCGTACTTCAATAGGCATACTATCCGTTTCGGTTCGGCGGAGTCTGCGGCAAATCGCATGCTTCTCAGGGCCAAAAACCTATTGAAATGAAGAGCTCCTTCAAAATTTCCGTATCGGTTTGAGTTACATAACCAACTTCCTGATGGGGCGGTTAGACCCCTCAGCGTGCTCGGAAGGATAAAATTTATGGCATGGTACGCGTATTGCGTCGCAGAGAGACAGGCATTTCCAGAGCTTTGCCGCCACCGCCGCCCGATGCCCCTGACG
The DNA here is from genome assembly GCF_013410115.1 of Tunturiibacter gelidiferens. Lineage (GTDB taxonomy): Bacteria > Acidobacteriota > Terriglobia > Terriglobales > Acidobacteriaceae > Edaphobacter > Edaphobacter gelidiferens. The sequence continues at coordinate 1,392,927 of NZ_JACCCV010000002.1, read as the reverse complement.
AATGTCTCGGGGCTCTTCGGTAACCAGACGTTCTTGTTTCCCGCCAGTGATTTAGCCGTTATCGTCTCTGAACACAGCCCCGAAGACAGCGCACGGCTCGACCAACAGGCCGCCAAAGATCACGCGCGTGTCGTCGCAGACTGCTTCAAGCTCTCCACCGTTCTGCCTTTTCGCTTCGGGACCACCTTCCAGGACGACGATGCTCTGCGCCGCTCCGTTCGCTCCAATCAGCGCCACTTTCAAGCCAACGTCGAGCGTCTCCGCGGCAAAGCCGAGATGCATCTCAAGGTCCTCGTCGACGATATCTGCCCAGGCAACGCGACTCGCGACATGACCGTGGGCCAGCAGTATTTGACCAGTCTGCGAGAGAGCGCCAGTCGTCAGCGCGAGCGCCAATCCAAAGCCCGCGCCCTCTCCATCCAGATGCACCGCATGTTCCTGCCGCTAGCCGAAGAGATCACCTGCAAGCGAATGGACACCGGCAAGATGCTTCTCGACATCGCCCACCTCATCGACAACAAGACCGTCGAGCGTTATCAGAACAAGTACACCTCTGCCACGCTCGAGCTCAAGGATTGCCGCATGCAGCTCTCCGGCCCCTGGCCTCCGTACCACTTCGTGCATAAAACCACACCGCAACACCAGCACAGCGCATAACGCAAAAATCAATTACGGCGGCTCCCTTCAGACAGGGGGCCGTTGTTCGTTTCACGACATTTCGCAAGCGCCCTGGTTTGTGCTATTTATGTCCATGGAACCGCGTGGGATGTACCCGGGACAGGGTGCCTTCCCGGACACCCTTTACCCCGTCCTGCGCATCGCATCATAAGTCGTCAGACGCAGGAAAAGCTCTGCGCCTGTGCCCACTAGTTCGTGTTCGGCAAGGAGATCGTGAATGAATCGCACCAAGAACGTCTTTACTGCCCTAATGATTTCTGTTGGAATCTTTGGATATTTTGGGGCTGGCTCGACAGCGCTCCACGCGCAGGAGCCAAACCCGACGGCGCAGACCAATCCTCCCCAAAATCCGGATGAGATCAAGAAGCAGGACAACGGAATCTATATCTACCGTGTAAAGGTCGTTCAGCGCGACCTCGACGCCGTCAACTACCTGCATCGCAGCGGTTCGACCAATATCGGCTTCAGGGGGACACCTCTTCTTCCCTTGGCCAAAGGGGAGGCCAAAGTCACAAGCGAGCGTGGTGGAATTCACATCTCAGCGCGGTTCCAGGGGCTCACACCAGCCAATGGCTTCGGTCCCGAGTACCTGACTTACGTTCTTTGGGCGATCACGCCCGATGGCCGCCCTAACAATCTTGGCGAAGTCCTTCCTGCGAACAATAAGAACAACATAGAGGTGACCACCGCCCTCCAGTCCTTCGGCATGATCGTCACCGCAGAACCCTATTTTTCAGTGACCCAGCCAAGCGACGTCGTCGTGTTGCAGAACGTGATTATCAACGACAAAACCACCGGCGTCCTCGAAAAAGTGAATGCGCACTACTCCCTTTTGGCACGCGGCTCTTACGCCCAGACGGAGGGCTCCAGGTCGAATCTCAATCCCATCACAAGGGATGAAAGATCCCCGCTTGAGCTCTATCAGGCCAACAACGCGGTCCGAATCGCGCAGGCAGCAGGAGCCGATAAATACGCTCCCGACATTATGGCGGAGGCGATGCAGGATCTCCGCAACGCTACCGACATCGACCAGAACAAAAAGGGCGATCGCAAGATGGAGATCACCTTCGCGCGCCAGGCAGTACAGCGTTCTGAAGACGCCCGTCTCGTTACTTTGCGCAAGCAGGCTGCGGAGCGCCAGTTGAACGCAGACAACGCCAAACGCGACGCCGAGGCTCAGGCCCAGCAGTCGCAACTTCAGGCTCAACAGTCGCAGCTTGAGGCTGAACGCGCCCGCGCCGCCCAGGCTGAAGCGGATGCCGACCGCGCCCGTGCCGAAGCAGCCGCCGCCGAAGCTCAGGCTCGTGCCGCCGCCGCCAATAAGAGCGCAACAGACGCCAACGCCGTCCGTGAAAGGCTTCGTAGTCAGCTGAACAGCGTCCTCGCCACCAGCGAATCAGCCCGGGGCCTCATCGTCAACATGTCCGACGTGCTCTTCGACACTGGCCGCTACACCCTCAAGACGAACACGCAGATCAGTCTGGCTAAGGTTGCTGGAATTCTGCAGGCCTATCCTGGTCTGAAGCTCCAGGTCGAGGGCTACACCGATAGCGTCGGAGGAGACCAATACAACCAGAAACTCTCGGAAAACCGTGCTGATGCCGTTCGCGACTTTTTGGTTACGCAGGGCGTCCAGACGGATAACATCTCCGCCACTGGCTACGGCAAAGCCAAGCCTGTAGCCGACAACGCCACAGCGCAGGGCCGAGCCCAGAACCGGCGCGTCAATCTTGTCGTCTCGGGCGACGCGATTGGAGTCCAACAGAGCAGCCCCGACGCCGATCCAGCCCCACCGACAACACCGCAGTAAACTTGTTTCTTCCCAAAACCAGAAGGCCGCCTCAGGCGGCCTTCTCTTCCTAAAACACGAGTCAATTCAAGCGCCCAACAAACTGTAGAGTCAACGATTAGGTCAGCCCACCCAGTGGAACGCGACGCGATCCGGCCCACAACTGCCAGAATCAAAGCAGTCAAACCCTATAAGTGAATCGACCAGCCAAGCTCCGAGAGCTTCTCTTCAATATCGGCAAGCGCGATCGTTAGTGCGGATCGCCGGTGCGGGCTCGAAGTCCGCTCCGACAGAATACGTTCCCGCTGCAACTCCAACGCCTGTCGCCTTCGTTTGCGTTCCGCTACCTCGGCATTATCGTTTGCGGTGACAGGTTTCGGAGCGGCAGCCTGGTTTTGCTGTTCTTCCACGGATTTACTCTCCCATCCTCGCGACATACTGTTCATTCTACGCTGCGATATATCAATATATAAATAGTTTCGCTACTCTCGTCTCCTCGGCGATTCCAAATCGGCAGCATCCAACTCTTCCAGAGACACTATGCGCGCATATCCTATCCAGCAATTCGGCCTCGATCACCTCCGGCACCTTGATCTGCCTACCCCGCAAACAACCCCCGGTACGGTCCTGATCAAAGTTCACGCCGTCTCTCTCAACTATCGCGATCTCATGGTCGTCAAGGGTCTCTACAACCCGAAGATGTCCCTGCCACGCATCCCCTGTTCGGACGGAGCGGGAGAAGTCGTCGCCACGGGCGAAGGTGTCACCCGCGTTAGAGTGGGTGACCGCGTCTGCGGCATCTTCATGCAGCGGTGGCTCGACGGCCCACTCACCGCCGACAAATCAAAGGCCGCTCTCGGTGGCGACGTAGACGGCATGCTCACCGAGTACGCTGTTCTCGACCAAGAGGGAGTCGTCCGTTTCCCCGAGCATCTCACCTACGAAGAAGCTTCCACCTTCCCCTGCGCTGGCGTGACTGTTTGGAACGCTCTTCATCACGCCGGAGACCCACCCAATCCAGTACATCCAGGAGAAACCGTAGTCATCCAGGGCACGGGCGGCGTCTCTATCTTTGCGCTCCAATTCGCAAAGCTCCTCGGAGCCCGCGTCCTCGGCACCTCCTCGAGCGAAGAGAAGTTAACCCGCGCACGCAGCCTCGGCCTCGACGAAGGATGCAACTATAAGCTGCGCCCCGACTGGTCAAAATGGGTTACCGAAACGACCGCTGGCATAGGAGCGGATCGCATCATCGAAGTGGGCGGCGCTGGCACCTTCGGTCAATCTTTGCGAGCCGCCCGAGTCGGCGGCACCGTCGCGCAGATAGGCATCCTCTCCGGCGGCACTACCTCAGACCACGTCGCCCTCACGCCCATCCTTCACAAGCAACTCCGCGTGCAGGGCATCTACGTGGGCTCCCGCGCCATGTTCGAAGAGATGAACGCTGCCATCTCGAAAGCCAGCTTGCGTCCTGTTATCGGCAAGGTCTTCGACTTACCTCAGGCCGCCGAGGCCTTCGCTCACATGGAGTCCGCATCGCACTTCGGAAAGATCGTTATCCGCGTTACATCAGACTAAACGATACCCGACAACCTCAGAACACAGCTTGTTGACCGTGCAAAACAGTCGAAGCCTCAGCCACCGAAACGCTACGTGACGTTGCATATAATCGCAGAAGCGCAGGAGGAGTTGAGCCAAATGATAGTCGAGATCGAAAGCCTCCAGAAAATCTACGATGGCAAGCAACGAGTCGTCGCCGTCGACGGCATCGATCTCAGCGTTCACGAGGGCGAACTCTTCGGCCTTCTCGGTCCCAACGGCGCAGGCAAAACCACCACCATCAGCATCTGCACCACTCGCGCCCTGCCCACCTCGGGTCGTGTTCGCATCGCAGGAATCGACGTCGTCAAAACCCCCGCGGTGGCTCGTCGCTTCATCGGCGTAGTACCCCAGTACAACACGCTCGACCGAGCCTGCACCATCTACGAAAACATCAACTTCCACTGTCTCTACTTCGGTTTCTCCGGCCCCGAAGCGACCGAGCGCACCAATCAACTCCTCGCGCAATTCCACCTGACCGAACGCGCCGGCGCCTATCCCGCCCAACTCTCCGGCGGCCTCGCCCAGCGCGTCCAGATCGCCCGTGCCATCGCCCATCGCCCCAAGGTTCTCTTTCTCGACGAGCCCAGCGCCGGACTCGACCCGCAAAGCCGCATCGCCATGTGGGATGCCGTCCGCAACCTCCGTCAAGAGGGAATTACCGTCGTCCTCACAACCCACTACATGGAAGAGGCCGACGAACTCTGCGATCGCGTCGCCATCATCGACCACGGCAGAATCCTCGTGCAGGACACCCCAACAGCACTCAAAGGTTCCGTCGGCGCGCAGAAGGTCTACGAGCTATACCTTCGCAGCCAGGACAACATCCCCACCCTCGTGCAGCAACTCCAGCAACTCACCGGAGTAGCCAGCGCAGAGCCTACCCCCAAGGGTGTTCGTGTCCTCGCACACGGAGCTGAAGGCCTCCTCTCCGACGTCGTCCGCGAGGCAAACCCCTACGGCCTCCGCGACCTCACCATCACCGAAACCAGCCTCGAAACCGTCTTCATTCGTCTCACCGGCCGCGACCTTCGCGAGTAGTCAAGAGAACCGTCTAAAGACCGAGATATCTATGACCCAACTGGCAGAAGTCGCAAAACCGAGCACGTCGCTAAATCGCCAAACCACCCGCGGCCCTCAGAGCTCGAAGCTCACCCAGTACGCGCGCGCCTTCGTTGGCCTCTTCCGCCGCGATCTCCACGTCTTGCGACGCGAGCTATTCCCCTTCATCATCCGCGTCTGCATGAACCCCCTGCTCTTTCTCTTCGTCTTCACCTACGTCATCCCGCACATGAACGCAGGCGCCGCCATGAATCCCACAGCGTCCATGGCTGGCAACGCCTTCTCGACGGTCTTACTTCCGGGTCTCATGGCCGTGGCCATCATGTTCTCCGGCATTGCCGCGGTCGCACTCCCTCTCGCGCAGGAGTTCGGCATCACACGCGAGATCGACGACCGTGTCATGTGCCCCTTGCCCGTCCCCTTCGTCGCCATCGAAAAGATCTGCTTCTCCGCGGTCCAGAGCGTCATTGCCGCCTGCATCGTCTACCCGCTGGCCTACTATGTTCCAGCGACACACCCCACAACCCATATCAGCAACTGGCCGTTTCTCATTCTTGTCGTAGCCCTTGCCAGCCTTACCGCAGGCGCACTCGGACTCACCATTGGCACCAGCGTCAAGCCGCAGCAGATTGGTCTCATCTTCGGCGTCGTCGTCATCCCCATCACGTTTCTAGGTTGCGTCTACTACCCTTGGGCCGCGCTCACTCATATCCGCTGGCTCCAGGTTGGCGTTCTCATCAACCCAATCGTCTACATGAGCGAGGGCCTCCGCGCAGCCCTTACTCCCACGCTGCCGCACATGAACCCCTTCCTCATCGTCGGCATGCTCATAGCCTCTCTCTGCCTCCTCACCTGGCTGGGCATCAAGGGCTTTCTACGCCGCGTCATCGGCTAGCTTTTTCTGCAGATCCTTCTGAATTTTGAATAATCCGGGTATGCGACGACAGCAACGTCTCAGGAAATCGGCGCAACTGTAAAGCTGATTAGCAGGACGATTGATCAAGCGCGAGATGGCAGCGGCCGCAGCGAGTGCAAATACGGTGTGCCGAAAAGTTAGGTTAGACACGTTTTACATCAGGCAGGGGAAGCTCAACCGTTGAAAGATGCTTCGCCATCTGCCGACCAATTCGAACGCTCTCTGAGATTCCCCTGTCCTCGGGATAATAAAAGCAAGTGTCGGCAACCTGTAGTCCTCGAATCGGAGTTTGGATCGGCGGAATCTTTGCTGCGAATCCGGGTTCACAGACAGGTTGCGCATGACGAAGACGGGCTACATGCTGCGCGATAATGTCCTCGCGCGTCAGCTGCGGATTCAACCTCTGGAGATATCCGAAGGACTCATTCAGAAGTTCTTCGTCGGTCCAGGTGAATTTGATGTTGTCGTTTGGCATGTAATAAGGCACATACACCACAGTGTCGCCACCGACCGGTCTGAGCTGCGAGAACTCAATGATCCCAGGGGTAGAAATATCTGGTTCGCTGATATTGACCCAGAAGTGTGGACTCACCGATCGCTTGAGTTTGAAGACCAGGCAGCAAATACCCATATTTACTATCGATTCGTAACGAGCCTTCCAATCTTCAGGTAGGTCTGGGATCATCGCTGTGACCAGCGGCGTTGGGACCGTACAAATAACCGCATCCGCTCGCACGAACCCCTCGGGCGTCATGACCCCCTTCACCTGCCCATCTTCCACAATTACTTTCTGCGCCCCACAACGCGTGCGGACCTTGCCTCCGCTCTTCACAATCGACGAGCACAGAGCATTCACCAGCGTCTGACTTCCGCCTTCAATGTAGCCGAGTTCTTCCTCCATGAATGACTTGCGGGATCGACCGATCCGCTTGATCCGGGTCCAGATCCAGGCAGCTGAGACATTATCCGCATATTGATAGAACTTCAATGCAAACAGTGGTTTCCAGAGACGCTCAAACACCTCCGTCCCACACCATCGAGTGATCCAAGTGTGGGCTGCCTCTGTTTCAATCGCATCCCAGCGCTCCCGCCGCACAGACAAAAACGCAAACAGGCCATATCTGAGTCGAGAGAGGAGGCTGATTTCAGGAAATTTCAATAGCGCAAAGGGAGTGCCCCAATCGTGCATCCTGTTGCCCGTAAAGATGCCCATGGAGGTAGTCCTCCACTTTAGCTGGTCGCCGATGCCAAGTTCTTCCAGCAGCGCCATTGTTGGCGCATCGCTCTTGCAAACGAAGTGGTAAAAGCGCTCTATGGAAAGCCCCGCCATGTCAAAGTGAGCAGCCATGCCGCCGGGCTCAGGCGCAACCTCCAGAACTTCCACCGTGTGTCCGGCCTTCGCGGCGTGGAACGCTGCAGAAAGGCCCATTGCCCCTGATCCAATGATTACAACGTGAGCGATAAAGCACCTTCTCCTGAAGTTTGCGCAAAGCGTGAAGTCGTATGGTTCGTTACGGACATTACGCAACCAACAGAGGAGATCTGGCTCTCCTTGCGCAGCACATATTCCCCTGAAAATTTCTTCGGTTGTCGGTTCCAGACTACCATCCGTCAGGGAGTCAGCAACAGGACAGGATGGAAGGGCTATCGCTCCAGCCTAGCCCCGCAACCTAAGCCGCAACTCGCTTCCTTCGCAGATCTTCCGCGATCAACTTCCCATGGAAGCGCCCATTTTCGATGAAGATCTCACTCGTCCGCTCCCCCGCGACAATGACTCCAGCCGCATAGATTCCCGGCACATTGCTTTCGAGCGTACCCGGATTGCATACGGGGCAACGGTCATTCGCTTTATCCAGCTTTACCCCCAGCCTCTCGATGAACTCGAAGTCGGGATGGTACCCCGTCAGCGCAAACACAAACTGGTTCGCAATCGTCACCTTTCCTCTCCGGGTTGCGAGAGTCACATCGTCCTCTGTAATGTTCGTGACAACGCTGTCGAAGTAGGCTTCGACCTCATGATTCTTGATCCGGTTATTGATGTCCGGCAGAATCCAGTACTTCACACTTTTTGGAATCTCCTTACCCCGATGCACCAGCGTCACCTTCGCACCATGACGCCAAAGGTCCAGCGCTGCAATCGCCGCGGAGTTCTTTCCCCCAATCACCAAGACATCAAGCCCATAGTAAGGATGTGGCTCATGATAGTAGTGCTTCACCTTGCTGAGATCCTCGCCGGGAATCCCAAGGTAGTTCGGTAGATCGTAGTATCCGGTGGCGACCACCAACTTCCGTGCACGATGGTTCACCGCCCGCCCAAAGCGATCCATCGTACGAACGCGAAAATTACCGTCTGCACCATCTACCTGCTCAACATTCTCATACTGACGAACGTCCAGCCGATAGAACTCAGCCACCTTGCGGTAGTACTCAAGCGCCTCACTGCGATTGGGTTTCTGATTTGGACTGGAGAAGGGCATATCCCCGATCTCCAGCAGCTCCGGCGTTGTAAAAAATGTCATATGCGCCGGATAATGAAACAGTGAATTGCAAAGGCAGCCTTTATCGACCAGCATCGTCGTAAAACCCGCCCGTTGCGCCTCAATCGCGCAGGCCATGCCAGTCGGCCCCGCCCCAATCACTAATAAATCCACAATCTCTGAAGCCGCACCCTCGCTCATACCTTCATTTTACTGAAGGCCCGCAAACGGCAGATCCGAGATCTAGTTGTCCAGAACAACGAGCTTGTGAGCGATCGCAAACAGCGCCAACTCCAGCCGCGTCGAAACGCCGGTCTTATCGAAGATATTCGAAAGATGCCGCTTCACCGTCTCCTCACTGATCGTGAACTGCTTAGCAACATCTTTGTTGCTGCAGCCTTCCACGATGCAGGTCACGACCTCCAACTCCCTGGGCGTCAAACCATAGGTCTTCCGCTCCGGAACTGCGGCTGCCTTCTTCATCAGCTCGTTCAGCGCCGTCACCAGATTAGCAACCCGCTCCCCGCCTATCCAGTAGTCGCCAGAGAGCACAGCCCGCAGCGAACGGGAAAGATCGCCCGCAACCGCATCCTTCAGCACGATACCGCGAGCTCCGATCTGCAGCGCTTCGATGATCTGTTGCGTTGAGATCGTACTCGTCAGCATGATGATCTTCACCCGCGGCGACTTGCTCATAATCGCGCGCAGAGCCTCTAGTCCAGGCAGCCGTGGCATCTGCAGGTCCAGCAGCAGAATGTCCGGCTCCAGCTCCAGTGTCTGCGTAATCGCCACATCGCCATCTTCGGCTTCGCCTACCACCTCGAAGCCGGCCTCATTCTCCAGCATGTTCTTCACGCCGAAGCGCACCACCGGATGATCATCGGCAACAACGATACGGATCGGTGTCGCCGCAACAACTGCATCGTCAGATTTCTTTATCGATTCCTTCATCGTTGCATCATCTCCCGACAACTCGTTGACCCGACACTAGTTGCTTTCGCGTGCGACCAGAATACGCCGCAGCCGTTCGCACGCCACCATGAATTCGTCCAGTGTAGCTACATCGTCATCACGCAAACCCCGCTCCTCCATTGACGTTGCAAGTCTTTGCAGCTCAACCGCACCCACCATCCCGCATCCACCCTTGATGGCATGAGCTTCCTTTCTATACGCAGCGTCATTGCCATCGGATGTTGCCCGTCGCATCTTCCCAATCCTCGCCTCGGCATCCTTGAGGCAAAGGGCATACAACTGCTCCAGCTGCGACCGCCGCATGGACTGTGAAAGCTTCCCATAGACCCCCTCATCCAACACACCCCCCTTCGCACCGCTTGATCCCTCGTCGGCTCGAGCAGAACCACGGGAGATTGCTCTCGCCAGGGTCTCCATCGTAAACGGTTTCAGTAGAAACCCGTCGAACTCCTGCCCCGTCCCATCCTCCAACTCACTCCCGCTCATCGCCAGCAGTAAGCTCCCCGTCCCGCACAATCCGCGCAGGCGCCGAGCAAGTTCATCCCCCGCAGTCCCAGGCATCTGCATATCCGTCAACACCACCTCAGGCAACGGACGGGCCCGCTGCACGTGCACCAGCGCGGCATCCCCCGACTCCAACGCCTCAACCTCGTATCCCGCCCTCTCCGCCAGCAGCATAAGCACCTCCCGGCTCAACTCATCGTCATCCACAATCAAAATCCGAACCGGCATGTCTCTCACTCGTCCTTAGCGCAAAGACTATCAACTGACAGTCTTGAGTACCATTCTGGCGCATGATAGCGGTAAAGTAGTTGCCATGGCTTCGGAGGATGTGCAGGACGACCAGAATCAGGACCGGCCGAAGCAGCCCAACGAGCAAGCCCAGCTGGCCGCGACCCTCGCAGCCCTCTCCGCCCGCGTCGAGAGTCTTGAACAGCAGTTAGCGCAACTGCGTTCTACCCCCTCCTTCAAAGCGCGCAAACTCGCAGCCCCTCCACCACGCCCTTCCTCAACTCCATCCACAGAAGTCCCCGTCCCCGACTTCGTCTGCAATCTTCCCAAACCCAACGGCTCACTGGAAGACCGCATCGGCTCCCAGCTCTTCAGCCGCATCGGAATCGTCGCCCTCCTCATCGCCACCACTCTCTTCCTCAAGTGGGCGATCGACAACCACTGGATAGGCCCCACAGGCCGCATCCTCGCCGGTCTGATCGCAGGCGCGGCCATCGTAGTCTGGTCCGAGCGCTTCCGCCGCCAGGGCTTCAACGCCTTCTCCTACTCGCTCAAGGCCATCGGCAGCGGAGCCCTCTACCTGTCCCTCTGGGCCGCCTTCCAGCTCTACCATCTACTACCCGCCGGCATAGCTCTCACCGCCATGATTCTGGTCACCGCCTGGAACGCCTACATGGCCTGGTCGCAGAACAGCCAGATTTTAGCCGCCTACGCACTCGCTGGAGCCTTCGCAACGCCCTTGCTCCTCTCCACCGGCGGCAATCACGAAGTCTTCCTCTTCACGTACATCCTCGCAATCGATGTCGCCACGGTCTCGCTCGTCCGCCTTAAGCCCTGGCCGCACCTTCTCTTCGGAATCTTCCCCGCCACCGTGGCCTTCTTCATCGGCTGGTACGTCGAATGGTTCGACGTCTACAACACGCCGAAGCCGCTCTCCACCACAGCGATCTTCATCGGCCTCTTCTTCCTCACCTTCCTCCTGCCATCCATCCGCACTCAGCAAAATGACCAACACCCATCAAGTCCAATAACCGAAATCCTCCTCCCATTGGCGAATGCAACCTTCGCGGCACTCGCGCTCTACTCCGTCCTGCAGGACACCGGCAATCACGATCTCCTCCCCTGGCTGGCGGTTCTATTCGCCGCGTTCTATCTGGGCCTGATGCGCTTGCCCCAATCCCGCATAACCTCCGCCGTCCATCTCTCTCTCGCGATCGTCTTCCTCACCATCGCCATCCCACTTAAGGCCAGTGGCCGCTGGATCATCGTTGGCTGGCTCGCTGAGGGCGCAGCTCTCCTCTGGGTGGCGGCACGTCTCTCCAGCCCAACGCCAGTCAAGGACGCCGCTTCTGCTCCACTCATCCTTCGCCGCCTCGCCACCATCGCTCTCGCCCTCGGTGTCTGCGGCCTCCTCATCGAACCCTTCTGGCTCAATGAGCAAATCGACACGGCCTTCTTCAACCTCCGTTTCGCCACCGCCCTCTTCGGACTCGCCGCTCTAGGCCTCTCCGCGCTCATCGCGCATGGCTCCCTGCGCCACTCCGACCAGCAGAACAAAGCGTTCCCAAACTGGGTCACCATCGCGGGATCCTCCATCGTCGCGTTCAACTTCATCGCCATCCTCTCGTGTCTCCGCGAGCTTGACTCCGCATGGCGCGTCTCTGCTGGCAACCCCGAAGCCGATCTGCAAAAGGCCCTAGCCATCTCCACCTTTCTCATGCTCTACGGCGCGTGCCTGCTGGCTTTGGGCTTCTGGAAGCGCTCCGCCTTCATCCGCTGGCAGGCGCTCCTCCTGCTGGTCTTCACCATCGGTAAAGCCTTCCTCTACGACTTGCGCAACCTCAGCCAGGGCTACCGCGTCCTAAGCTTTCTCGGACTCGGGGCCTTATTGATGGCCATCAGCTTCGCCTATCAGAAGGACTGGCTGGCTCTCCGCCTCCCCAATCCCACACCCGAACCCCATCTGCCCCCGCAGGAAGGAGCCGACCGGTGAAGTCTGCGATTCTCCTGACCGTCCTTCTCTGGCAGTCGAACGCAAACCCGGAGCCAACTGACCCTCACTATCTTCGCTTCGAACGAGCCATCACGGTACCGTCAGGCGCAGGTCAAAGCTGCGCCATCATCGACCCCTCTCTCTTCCCACACGCCGGTCCGTCCCTCAAAGATCTCCGCCTCTTTCAGAACAACCGAGAGATCCCCTATGCCATCACGCTGAGCGAACCGCAGCAACCTGACAGCGACACCGCCGTCATCCGTAACCTCGGCCTTCGCGGTCGCAACATCGTCTTCGACCTCGAGATGCCGAACCGCCCCTACACCGAACTCACCCTCGAGCTAGCCGGACACGACTTCATCGCCACCGCCACCGTCTCCGGGACCCACGACCCCAACTACGCGAACCAGACGAATCTCGGCGAGTTTACGATCTTCGACCTGAGCAGCCAACATCTCTCTCGCAGCACAACGATTCATCTGCAGGAGACCAGCCTCCCCTATCTCCACATCGAACTAGCAGTCTCCCCAGCTGCCGCCGCACACGCCTTAGACACCTCTCCGCAAGTTCTTCAAAAGATAGTGAAATCGGTCACCGTTCCCCCCAGCCGCGAAGCTCAGTCTCTCTACACCAAGGCAGCCGAAGTCTCAAGCATCATTCAGCGCGGCCGCCAAAGCATCGCCACCTTCGCCCTGCCACAACGTATTCCCATTGAGCGAGTCTCCTTCTCTCTCTCGCCGGCCTTCAAAGTGAACTTCAGCCGCGATGTCAACATCAAGGACCATCCCACCGCCACTCCCAATCCAGCCGACGCACTCAGCGAGACCCTGGCCGGCACCATCTTTCGCGTCCACCTCACTCAAGCAGGTCGCGAGATCCGTCAGGAGCAACTCAGCGTCCCCGCTACCCTGGGCTCGAACATGCAAAGCGCAGCCACAGTCGAAGTCGCGGTCAACAACGGCGACGACGCCCCACTCCCGATCACCGCCATACGCCTCGAGATGCGTCAGCGCAAGATCTGTTTCGACGCCCCCACGGCAGTGCCTCTCACCCTTTTCTACGGCGACGCCGCCCTCACTGCGCCCCAGTACGACTACACCCGCCTCTTCTCTCCCTCGAGCGAGTTTCACGAAGCAAAGTTAGGACCTGAACAGTTCAACCCTGCCTACCGCGATCGTCCAGACGCCCGCCCTCTCACGGATCGCCATCCCCATCTGCTCTGGATCGCCCTTCTGGTCGTGATTTGCATTCTCGCGATCGTCGCCATCCGTTCGTCGAAGACAGTCCACCACTAGCTGTCCGCCGCTGGCAGCATATCTTCCGACCAAAGGGAGGGCTACGTCTTCCAACTCCGCCGAGACAAGGTATACAAGTCACGAAGTGACCGCCCTCCGCGCAGGAGGCCCGTCCGGCAGGACAGATTCTTACCGAATCGCCGCATCCACTTCACTGATCCAGTTAGGAGACTTCAGAATCTCACGCGGCTTCGACCCATCCGCCGGACCCACCAAACCATCGTTGTACATCATGTCGATCAGATGAGCGGCGCGCCCATAACCGATCCGCAGCCTGCGCTGAAGCAGGGAAGTGCTCGCCTTCCCAAACTCAAACACCAGCCGAACCGCATCGTCATACAGTTCGTCGTTATTGTCCCCATCCACGCCACCATCCCCATCTTTGCCGGTCCCGTTGTCTTCCTTCGGCCCTTCCAGGAAGCCATGCACATACTCGGCCTCACCCTGCGCCCTCCAGAACGCAGTCACGGCCGAGATCTCTTTCTCGGTCACAAACGGCGCATGCACACGCTGCACCCGGCTCGTCCCTGGCGGCAGATAGAGCATATCGCCGCGTCCCAGCAAGCTCTCAGCACCATTCGAATCGATGATCGTCCGCGAGTCCACCTTCGTCGCCAACCTGAAGCTCATACGAGTAGGCACATTGGCCTTGATCAATCCCGTAATCACGTCCACCGAAGGCCGCTGCGTCGCAAGCACCAGATGAATACCCACGGCACGAGCCATCTGCGCCAACCGTGTGATCGACTCTTCGACATTCGCCCGATCCAGCATCATCAAGTCAGCCAACTCATCGATGATGATGATGATGTAAGGCAGCGGCTCCTGATTCACATCCTCAAACAAGTACTCGCTGCCATGGTCGAACAGTTTATTGAACTGATCGATATTCCTCACATGATTCGCCGCCAGCAGCTTCAACCTTCGTTCCATCTCGCGCACAGCATTTCGCAGCGCATTTGCTGCCAGCTTCGCCTCGGTAATGATCGGCGTAAACAGGTGCGGGATTCCCTCATACATCCCAAGCTCCACCCGCTTCGGGTCCACAAGAATCATGCGAACCTGTTCCGGCGTCGACTTGAACAGCACACTCATGATCATCGCGTTGATCGCAACCGACTTGCCCGAGCCAGTCGAACCGGCAATCAACACATGCGGCATACTCGCCAGGTCTGCCGTCACGATGCGCCCGTTGATGTCCTTACCAAGTGCAATCGCCAGCCTGCTCTTGCTCTGCGCGAAGCTCTCACACTCGACCACATCCCTCAGCCAGATCGTCTCCCGCTCATGGTTCGGCACCTGGATCCCAACCGTGCTCTTACCCGGCATCCGCTCAATCAGAATCGACTCAGCCGCCATCGCAAGGCAAAGATCATCCGCCAGCCCCGTAATCCGAGCGACCTTAACCCCAGCCTCCGGCTTGAACTCAAACGTCGTCACCACCGGCCCCGGATTGATCTGCGTCACCTGCCCATCGACACCAAACTCAGCCGACTTCTCCACCAGCACCCGCGCCTCTTCACGCAGCGCATCCTCGCGAACCACAGCGTGCTCTTCACTCCGATAAAGCAGCGACGAAGGCGGCAGCTTATACCCCCGCACACTCTTCGGCACAATCGTTACCGGCTTGATATCCGCATCCGCCCGCTTGCCAAACGAAATATTATCCGGCAACGTGTGAAGCGGCTGCGAAGCAGCAGGGACTGGAGCAAACGGAGCTCTCGGCTCCTCCGCCACCTTCTTCGGCACCCGCATCGGTGCCGGAGCCTTCATCGAAACAGGCTCACGCCCGTCCTCAGCACCAGCAAAATCTCTGAAGTTCGACTCGTCATCCAGCGCATGCACCGGGGCCGCCGCCTTGGCCAGCACCTCCGCAAACGGCGCCGCCGCCGCCACCGCCGTACTGAACGCTGTCACCGGAGGAGCATCCACCAGCGTCCGCGGCATAGCCTCGAAGATCGAAGTATGATGCCCGACCGCAACCTCCTCGGGTGAAATCGAGATCGGCTGCACCTTCTTCTTCCTGCTCAACCAGCCAAACAAACCACCCAACAGCGTCGTCGACTCCGGCTCAGGCTCCAGTCTCCTGCGCTCTGCCGCCTCCGCAAGCTCACGAGCCCGCCGCGCCCTGGCATCCGCCTGCTCCCGTTTACTCCCATAAGCCTCTTCCAGATCTACCTCAGCACCAGCCCGGCGACTCCGACGCTGCGACCACCACTCCCACAGCCGCTGCACAAATCCAAACCGGATTGTCGCCCACTCCCGTGCCGTATTGAACGTAAACGTCGTTGCCAGGTAGAGCGACACCGCCACCATCAGCGTCAGAACAATCGCAGCTCCGGGCAGATTCAAATAATGCACCAACAGATCCGCCAGCAGCCGCCCCGTCGTCCCCTCAACGGGCAGCGAGCCGCGCCACATCATCTCCCCAGGCAACAGCGCAATCGCAGCCGGCCCAAACACCACCCACATCCCCAACCCAATCGTCTTCGCCAACGGAGACCCAGCCGGTCGAGACCGCATCCAGCAGATCCCCAGCCGTCCCAGCACCAGCGGCAGGAAAAACGCCGCAACCCCAATCAGCTGCAGCATCGCATCCGCGAGATACGCCCCAACCATCCCCGTCCAGTTATGTGCAGGCCGCCCTTTCACATACTGTCCCACCGTATCGAAAGACGGATCGGTCGGCGTATAGCTCGCCAGCGCCAGCAGCAGCAGCCCCGCGCTCACCAGTACGACCATCCCGAGAATCTCATTCAGGCGGCGGTTGCGCGTCGGGGTCGAAACAAGTCTCAGCGTTTTCATTGGGGAGCCTTCATGTGAGGGGGACGCGCGGACTCATTCGTCACAGCGCGCAACACCTCTCACGCCGTCCGATCCAAACCGAGCCCGCAAATCACCAGAGCACCTTCGATTATCCCAGACCCTCCCCAACCCCCTGCACAAATGTCGAAAAACCTCACTCCGGGGTACCCACATACAAACCCACGGGCACACCCTGCATCTACTCCTTCATATTCACCGCCGAGCAAAATTTCACTCGGCGGTCCTTAGAACCGGTTGGCAGGGGAGCGGGATTTTCGCGATTTCTCCAGCTTGCCGTCGGCGGAGGAGAATCGCGCACAACCGACGGACCCTGCTCCAACCGCACCCCGAACCCACTTCACCCAAGATTGAGGTCCATAATGCCGACAGATTCAGGTAAGCAGAACGAAATGCACCGCGCTCTCAACTCCCTCATCAGCACCCTTCTCGACAGCCAGAAAGGCTTTGCCGACATCGGCGAACATCTGAAAGAAGACACTCTCAAACGTTACTTCCTCGCCGAATCTCTCAAGCGCGCCAGCTTCCGCGGCGATCTGGAGGAGGTCCTCCATCAGAACGGCGTACACGACATCAAAGAGTCCGGCACGACCGCCGGCACCCTCCACCGCGTCTGGGGAGACCTGAAAGCCAAGCTCGGCGGCGGCGACCACACCCTCCTCGAGACCGCCGAACAGGGCGAAGACGAGGCCAAGAAGGCCTATGCCGACGCTCTCAATCAGGATCTTCCGCTCCCCGTCCGCCAGCTTGTTGCAGAGCAACAGGCCCACGTCCTCACCTCTCACGACTACGTGAAGAGCCACCGCGACGCACTCGTATCCAAATAACCAAGGCGATGCAACTCGACGATGGGCAGCAGGGTTCGTCCCCGCTGCCCATATTTTTTGTTTTGTTGGCGTCAATAATTGTGCTTCTGTAGATATGCGTCAAGACAGGCGCAAAGAGGGAAGTGATTCAACATGATCGGCCGCATCCTCCTCGCCTCAATCTTCCTTATCTCCGGCACTCTTCACTTCCTGGCCCCCGACGTTTACCTCCGAATCATGCCGCCCTACCTACCCGCGCACACACTTCTAATCCACATCAGCGGTGCGGCGGAGATACTTGGCGGCATCGGCCTGCTCATCCCCTGGACGCGCCACGCCGCAGCTTGGGGTCTGGTGGTTCTGCTCATCGCCGTCCTTCCAGCGAACATCTACATGGCAACGTCGCACATGCGCTTACCCGGCATCATGGGCCAAAGCTGGGCGCAGTGGCTACGCATCCCTCTGCAAATCCCACTTATCTACTGGGCTTGGCTCTACACGCGCCGATAGCCGATAGACGGTCTAATACCCGGCGCGATACAGCCCAAACACCACCACGGACGCCACCAGGCAATAGATCCCGAAGAGGTACCATCTGCCCTCTTCCAGCCAGCTGCTCAACCACCTCAACGCCAACAGTCCTGCCAGAAATGCAAACACAGCACCAAGCAACCCCATCACCATGCTTCCGTGCAAATCAATCGGCACCCCCGCCGCCGTCGCCTCATGGGATGCCTTCATCAGCCGCAGCACCTCGCGTCCCACCGCTGGAGGAGTCAGCACAACCGCGAGCGCAAAGCTGAACCGCTCCGCCCGCTCTTTGCTCGCCCCCGTCAACATGCCCGTCGAGATCGTAGCTCCCGACCTCGAAAATCCGCGGAACGGCAGGCACAAGCCCTGAATCGCACCAATCCAACCCGCCTGCCGCATCGTCACGCTGTCGCCATAGACCTTCTCGTGCGCGCCCATGCGCCGTTTCTCCATCAGGCCAGCCAGCAGAATCAGCAAACCAGCCGCCGCCAGAGCAGGAGCAATCAAATCCAGCCGCCCGAAGAGCAACTCGATCTCTCCCTTTGAAGCTCCCTTGAACGCAGTCTTCTCAATCACTTTGATGATCACTTCGCCAATCACTGCCGTCAGCAGCGAAGCCCATACCAGCCGGATCAGAAATCGCTTGAACGCATCGCCACTCGAAAAATAGGTCTTCTTCCACTGGTTCCAGAAGTAAACAATCACGGCGAACATCGTGCCTGTATGCAGCATCACCAGCAGCAGTGTCATCTGCGGCGTAGTCGGGTCCAGCCCCAACAGCTTTTCAGCAACTACAACGTGAGCGGAGCTCGAGACAGGCAAAAGTTCAGCGAGCCCTTGCACGATGGCAAGGATGATGACATGAAGAATCGACATGCATCCATCCTAAAGCGTCCGCGTGTGTAAACGGTAAACAAGATAGGTCCTGCCGGACGGGCCCACTGCGCGTGGAGCGGTCACTTCGTGACTTGTACCGCTTCGCTTGGCGCTCCCGTTGGTCGTGAAGGAAGATGATTCCGACCAACGGGAGGACGACGCGAAGCTTTAAAAAGGCGTGCGAACGCCCGCCCCACGCGTAGTGAGCCCGTCCGGCAGGACATCGCCTCTAGTCCCGATCACTCCCATAGATCGCGATCCCCTGCGAAACCCGAAACGCAATACTAGCCCCGCGCGCCGCAAACTCCGACTTCGGATATCGCGCCTTTAGATCCATCGCCAGTGCCTGCGTCCTCTTCGCCGCCTCGTCCGCCCGTTTCTTGTCCTCCTGCACCTCGTACATCGTCACCACCACACCCTGCCGATACACCGCGTTATACATCGCCTCCGCAGCCTTAGGTCCATCCGCATACTGCTGCGCATACTTCAAATAAAGCCCCGTCTCCATCTCCGGACACTTTGGCAGCCCCTGCCAGTCCCCACACAGCTTGTTGTCCAGCAGATCGAACGCCGCGCGCGCCGCAAACTCGCTCCCCGGATACGTCTTCATCACCTTCTTCAACTCTCCCTCATAGATCTGCGGCCGCAGATAGGCCTCCTGCTCCTTCGCACTCGGCAGCGTGCTGATATCGACCTTATCCAACTGCCAGCGAATATCCGCTGCCCGCCACGCCGCCTCAGCCGCCAGCGGCGAGTCCGGAAAGTACTCCGCCACACGCTTATAAAGTAGGTGAGCCGCCCCAGCCGCCCCCTTAGGCGCATGCGGCCGCTCCGCCTCATCTTCAAAGTTCGCCGCCGACCCAAACAAAATTACATCCCCACCCGCCGTCCCAGGCCCCAGAATCCCTTTATCCCGAATCCAACCCGACGCCGGTGTTACATTTGCGTCCTCGCCAAACTCAGGCTTGTTGCGATCGTCCTCATTCGCATCGTCGTTAATATCGGTATTCGCAAACACCTTCACCCACGGCCCACTCCGCTCAACGATCTGCACCTCGTGTCCCGGCGTTACCAGCGAAAGCTTCTGCGCATCTGCATCTGACGCAACATACACATTCGCATCATGCAGCACAGTCGCAATGGCCGCCCTGTCGTAGTTCGGTCTCTTCTTCTGCCCCATCGCAGCGGCGCTCGTTATCAGCACAGCCGTCCCAACACCCATAGCCGCACATCGCCTGATAGAAAAAATCCGCATAGTCCTCACTTCGACGCCGCCACAATCCGCAGGGCAGCGAGATACGGTCCAGTCTAAACTTTTGCTCCTCGACGAAACGAACCAACATCCGCCATGACTCCACAAACTGCGCCACTATCTCTGTGCGCATCAAACCCATAGACTAAAGAAAGACCATGCAGCAAGATAAAAACGTGCAAATCGCATGATGACACTGCAAACGGAAGACTATTCGAGCCTCAAGCGGAAGTTGATCCTCCGCGACACCCTGACCTTTCTCAGTCTGCTGCTCGTCACCATCGTCCTGTTCCTCCTTACGTTCTTTCTCTTTCGCTCCTTCACCACTCATCGCGAAGAGCTCGCCCAACGCTGGTCCGCACGAGGCCAGACCGCCATCAACGCAGGCCATCCCGATCAGGCCATCGTCGCCCTCCGCACCGCCCTCTCCTACGCCCCCGGCCAGCGCTCCTGCGAGCTCCTCCTCGCCCAGGCCCTGGGCGACGCCGGCCACACCGAGGAGTCCTTCAACTACTTCCTGGGCCTATGGGAGACTCAACCCGGCGACGGCTTCATCAACCTCAGCCTCGCCCGCCTCGCCGCAAAGAAGAACGAGGTACAGCCCGCCATCAACTACTACCGCGCGTCCGTCTATGGCACCTGGGAGGGAGACGGAGTCGTTCGCCGCCGCGAGGTCCGCCTCGAGCTCTCGCGCTATCTCATCGCGCATCAGGACTTCAGCAGCGCCCGCACCGAACTCCTCATTACCGGAGGCAACGCGCCCGACGACGTCCCCCTCGCCATCACCCTCGCACAACTTCTCGAGCAGGCCAAAGCCCCTCACGACGCCTTGACCTACTACCGGAAGGTCCTCGCGCAGGAGCCAGAAAACCAGATCGCCCTCCAATCCGCCGCTCGCCTCGAATACGACTCCGGCCACTTCGACGAAGCTCACCGCCTCATGGAACAGGCCATGCACCAGCAGGAAAACTCCCCCTCCACCCACGAAGCAACAACCCTCGCCGACAAGCAGATGCTCGAAGACTCCAAACGCATCCTGGAACTAGCACCCCTGAAGAAGCTCCCCGACAACGAACGTGTCACGCGCATCCTAAAAGCCCGCGCCCTGGCGAAGAAGCGCTTCGACGCCTGCAGTACCCAACTCTCTGCCGCCAGCGGCCTCTCCACTCGGCTGCAGGATCTCACCACGAAATGGGCCAGCAAAGACGCCACCAGCAGCCGCTCCGCCCTCCTCAACGACCCCACTCAGCAGGACGCAACCCTGCAACTCATCTTCGACACCGAGACCCAGACCAGCAAAATATGCTCCGCTCCCACCGGCGACGACGCGCTCCTCTTGCAACTCGCCCAATTTCCAAAAGCGATGGAGCCCTAAGCGAAGATGGAAGATCAAACAGCAATAGCGGAGACTGAACCAATCGCACCCAGCACTCTCCGCGAAGACGTGATCGCCCGCATCGCTCCCGGCCGCGAAGAGCGCGTCTTTCTTCTCCTCTCCATCTTCATCGGCGTCGTCTCCGGTCTCCTCGTGGTCTCCTTCCGCATGGCCATCGAGTGGCTCAGCGTCCTCCTGCTCGGCTCGTCTCCAAACCCGCATCAGCCGCGCCTCCTCTACGTCCCCGCCGCCGCCGGCCTAGTCATCGCAGTTCTCACCCGCTACGTCTTCCCCAAAGTACGCGGCAGCGGAATCAACCAGACCAAAGCCGCACTCTACATCAGTAACGGCTACATCTCCTTCCGCACCGTCATCGGCAAGTTCCTCCTCTCCGCCCTCGCCATCGGCAGCGGCCACTCCCTCGGCCCCGAAGACCCATCTCTCCAGATCGGCGCCGGCGTAGCCTCCCTCATAAGCCGCCGCTTCGGCATGTCGAAGGAAAAACTCCGCATCTTCGCGCCCATCGGAGCCGCCGCCGGACTCGCCGCAGCCTTCAATGCTCCCATCTCCGCCATCCTCTTCGTCATCGAAGAGGTCATCGGCCAATGGAGCGCCGCAGTCCTCGGCTCCATCGTCCTCTCCGCAGTCGCCAGCGTCGTCGTCGCCCGCTCCTTCTGGGGCGCGCAGCCCATGTTCCGCATCCCCGTCATCGATCTCCGCGACTCCCGCGAGCTCCTCGCCTACGCCGCCCTCGGAGTCGTCGGCGGTTTCGCCTCCCTCCTCTTCGCCAGGGCCCTCAGCTATCTCCGCCCCAAACTTCGCAGCCAGCCTCAATGGTCGCAGCTCCTCCAACCCGCCGCGGCCGGACTCCTCGTAGGAGCCATCGGCTACTTCGGACTCGTCCAGGTCATGGGCGCCGGCTACCAGGCCATCGACCAGGCCATGCACGCCCAGTTCGCCTGGAAGATGCTCCTCCTCCTCGCTCTCTTCAAGATCATCGCCACCACGCTCTCCTTCTCCAGCGGCACTCCCGGCGGAATGTTCGCACCTACACTCTTCATCGGAGCCATGCTCGGCGCCGCAGTAGGCACCTTCGAAAAGATCTACTTCCCCCACCTCACCGGCACCATCGGCTCCTACGCGTTGGTGGGCATGGGGGTCCTCTTCGCCGCGTTTCTGCGCGCCCCCCTCACCTCAGTCTTCATGGTGCTCGAGGTCAGCGGCAACTACTCCATCGTCCTGCCCGTCATCCTCGCCAACACCATCGCCTACCTCATCTCCCGCGTCCTCCAGCCCGTCCCCATCCTAGAGCAGTTCACCCACCAGGACGGCCTCGATCTCCCTTCCATGGAAGAGCTTCGCGAAGAGAGCAACCTGCACCTCGAAGACGCCATGCAGCCTGTCACCGTCCCCATCCTCCAGGGCAGCGAAACCATCGTTGACACTCTCAGATCCCTAGCCCAATACGAAGACCTGAATTCCATCCCGGTCTTCCTCGTTCACTGCACCGATGGCCTCTGGTACTCCGCAAGAAGAGAACAGCTCGAAGCGCTCACCCAGACCCCTTCCGCCGACCCGCTCGAAGATCAATCCGCAGCCACACCTGCACCCACAGCCGCAACATTAGCCGAACATCTAGGCCCGGAACGCACTCCCGTCCTCTTCCCCGACCAGCCTCTGTCCAGCGCACTCCCACACTTCCAGCGCTGGCCTCTCCTCCCCATCACCAACCGCGCCATGCGAGGCTCCCTCGAAGGCGTAGTGTCCCTCCATGACGTCCTAACCCGCTACCAAAAACACTAAGTCGATCCCGACCAACGGGAGGACCGAAACAGCAGTGTCTGCACGACCGGTATACAAGTCACGAAGTGACCGCGCGAACCGGGGTCCCCGCAAACAGGTCTTCGTTTGTGGGGTGGCCAAGCGTAGCGGGCCCGTCCGGCAGGACTAAGCCTTCGCAGCCAACTCCCCCTCCAACTGCTCCCGCAGCGCCGGCTCCAGATTTCCCCCACTCAAAATCACCGCTACCTTCTTCACCTTTGGCAACTCCTCTGCATGAAACAGAGCCGCCGCCAGCGTCACCGCCCCACTCGGCTCCGGCACCAGCTTTGTCGCACGCAACATCACCCGCATCGCCGCCAGTATCTCCTCTTCCGACACCGTAACAATCCCATCCACAAACTTCATCACATGCGCAAAGTTCAACACGCCCATACTCTGCGTCCGCAGCCCATCCCCAATCGTCCGAGTAGTCTTCGCCGCGGGCCACTCCACCAGTGTCTTCGAATAAAAACTCTCCTTCGCATCCGCCGCCAGCTCCGGCTCCGCGCCCCACACCTGCACCGCGGCGCTCACCAACCCAGCCTGCGCCGCCAGCTTCACCGACGTAGCCGTCCCACTCAGCAACCCACCCCCGCTCACCGGAGAGATCACCAGCTCCACACCCGGCAGCTGCTCCGCAATCTCCAACCCGCACGTAGCCTGCCCCGCGATAATCTGCGGAGCGTCATAGGGCGGAATCATCGCATACCCCAACTCCGCTACCAGCTCTTCCGCCTTTGACCTCCGCTCCGACGAAGCCGGTCCCACCTCCACAATCTCTGCACCAAGCGCCCTCGTAGCCGCCTTCTTCACCTCCGGAGCATTCGAAGGCATCACAATCACGGCCTTCGCCCCCAGCGCCCGCGCGGCATACGCCACGCCCTGCGCATGGTTGCCACTCGAATAAGTAATCACCCCACGCCGCAGAGACTCAGGTGACAACTGCGCCACCATGTTGTAAGCCCCGCGCAGCTTGAAGCTCCCAATCGGCTGTTCACTCTCCGCTTTGATATAGAGATCAAACTCCGGCTCCGGAAACTTCCCCATCCGCAACCGAGCCCGTTCCACCCGATAAAGCGGCGTCCTCACTGCAATCCCAGCAATCCGTTCTTTCGCCGCCCGAATCTCCTCCAACGTCACAAACTCACTCATCAACCCACATCTCCTCAGCTCATCGCCGCAGAGATAATACTATCCGCCCAGCCGAACTAAAACACTCTCCCCAATCCAAAGAACCACTTGCGATGATCGCTGTCACCTATGCTCCCACCCCCATAAAACGGACCCAGCAGCGTCTTCACCACCACTGCGCCTGAGATGTCGTTTGGCAGAGTCGGTGTCCCCGGAGCCGCGTTCCAAACCTTCCCAATCTCATAAAATCCCGCCGCATAGATAGAATCGCCAATCACCGGATTCAGCTTCGTCAGCCGGTACAGATAGCCCGCCTGCCCCAGAAAATAATCGCTCCCCAGCAGCTCTCCGCGATCATACGCACTCAGCCGCAGCGCGCCGCCCAGCGAAAATCCTGCCAGCCCGAGGTTCGTCGCTCCGAAGCTCGTTCCTCCCTCCATCGTGCCGAAGATAATGCCCTTCTCCCCCACCGGAAGAAAATGCGCAACCTTCGAATCCCATTGCGAGTACCCACCCTCGCCAAACGGCCTCTGCGTCGAGTACGCGTACCGTGTCAGCAGCTCCGACCCTCTGGTAGGAACCTGCACATTATCCTGCCCCAGATACTGAAATCGCACATTGCTCACAAATGGAGTCAGATGAAAGATCTGCTCAATCGGCTGCCCCACCCGCAGCGTCTCGCCATACCACTGGTAGTCCTCGCCCACTCGCAACTCAGCCTTCGAGCTGAACCGATACCCAAGGTCGACCCCAAACCCATTCCGCTCCTCGGTGTACTGCGACAGCTCCTGGCTCCCCGAGTAAAACGAATCAATCGTGTGCGTATAGTAGGCTCGCGGCGCAACAAAGTACCGCTTGCCCACAATCAACGGCTGATACAACTCCCCGGCAATCCCCGCCACCTGACCGATCGATGCATCCACCCTCACCTCAGACCCCGGCCCCGTCAACCCGAAGAACGTAGCCCGTCCACCCAGCCCAAGCTGAATGTCATTCGAGTCATTGGACGCAAGCGTCAGGCCCACATTCAAAAATGGCGGCCCATAGTTTGTCAGCCGCGGCCGCACCAGCAACCCCGTCTTGTCCTTCTCATCGAGCAGGTTGTAGCTGATGCTCGAGTACGTTCCCGTGCCCTGCAAGTCCGCAATGGTGCTGTTAATCCTGTCCGGATCGACAGGTTTCCCGACATACTTCGTGAACTCATTCGCAACCTCTGCCCGCTGCGCCCCTTTGAGCCCATACACCGTTACAAACTGCGGCACCGGAACCCTTGTCCGTCGCCGGGCATCCCGCTGCGCCACATACGCCTGCCAGTCAGCATCGTTCAGCGCGTACTTCTCCAACTCCGCCGCATGCTCCTCCGCCACCTTCACGCCCTGCGGAATAATCTCCGCGCTCTTCTCAAACTCGCTGGAGCTGAACTTGCTCACGTCGACCTTCAGCAGAACATTCGCGTCTTTCATGCTCTTCAGCTCATTGGCCGCGACCATGATGGATAGATTTCTTCCTGCTACTCCAACCAGCGAATTGAAACTCGTCTTATCCACCGGCCCCGTGTCCAGATACACGGCAATCACGATCTCCGCGCCCATTCCCCGCGCCACATCTACCGGCAAATTATTCACCGCAGCGCCATCTGAAAAGACTTCGTCCCCATGAGCCACCGGTGCGAATACCCCTGGGATCGACATCGTCGATCGCATCGCCTGCGCCAGAGATCCATCCTTGAAAACATGCTCGTGGCCCGTCGTAATATCCGTGGCTACGCAGCGGAAGGGAATCGGCAGATCATCGAAGCTCTTCAAATCGTAGTAAGGCAGCATCGTCCGATCCAACAGCAAGCCCACCCCCGACCCTGAATTCAACCCGTTCGGCAGGCTCAATCCATGCTTCAGCCCAAACTGCAGCCGGTTAGGGAAAGCGAGTCTGTCCTCTTTGCGCCGATAGCTCAGCGCAGGAAACGGAACCTGCCCGCTCAACACCGCCGGCCAGTCGATTCCCCCAACAAATGTCTCAATCTCCTGCGGGCTGTTTCCAGACGCATACAACCCGCCTATCAGGCCGCCCATGCTGGTTCCGGCAACATCGTCCACTGGAATATGATGCGCCTCCATCCACTCAATCACGCCGATATGCGCAAAGCCCAGCGCCCCGCCGCCCTCCAGCACCAACCCAATCCTGGGCCGCGTCGGCGGCTCAACCACCGGCTTCTGCGCCTCAGCCGCTCCTGCGAATGTCGCCGCGATCGCGATCGTCGCGAACATCCACCGGTAAAACAGAGAGACACCTTGCCTGACACCGCGCATCGCTACTCCCTGAGAGGCTTCGTTCACTCTCCAGCAACTAACCGTTCGCGCTGATCCTACTATCCCCGCACCCTCATCTCGACCGCTAACTCAAAGGGGTAACCACCGCTCTAACCCGCATCAACACTCGCAAAATCAGATCTCGAGTAGTCGTTCTCGGTCTGCAACCACTCCTGGCAGACCGAATCAAGACGCAAAAAAAAAGCGCCCCGCCAGGAGCGCCTTTTCGTCTTCCTACAGACTCGTCAGATCTCCAGAATCACCGGCATGATCAAAGGCCGCCGGCTCGTGCTCTTCTGGATATACCTCTTCAAATCGTTCCGAATCTTCTCTTTGATCACGCCATAGTCGGCCTTCTCCTCCGATGAAGATCCTTCCAGCGTCCGCTGCACTACCTGCCGCGCCTCACTGATCAAACCCTCTTCTGTTGCGATCGCCATACCGCGGATCACAATCTCAGGCGGATTCTCCAGCAATCCCGTCTGCTTATTGATCGCAATGATCGGCAGCACAATGCCATCCTCGCTCAAATGCTTCCGGTCGCGAATGACAATGTCTTCCACCACATCCGTCGAGGTCCCGCCCGAATCGATGCACACTCGCCCGACCGTAACCTTTCCGGTCTTCGTGGCAGAGCCCTTATCGAACTCCAGAACCTCGCCGTCTTCCATCAAAATCGTCTTCTCGACCACGCCCATCGACCCCGCCAGCTCCGCGTGACGCTTCAGGTGGCGATAGTCTCCATGGATCGGAATAAAGAACTTCGGACGAACGAGATTAATCATCAACCTCAGCTCCTCCTGGCTCCCATGTCCGCTCACGTGGATCAGCCCCGACTGTCCATCATCATGGATCACCTTTGCATCGCGCCGCTCCAAGTGATCAATCATCCTGTAGATCGACTTCTCATTTCCCGGAATCACCCGCGAACTCAGCAACACCGTATCGCCAGCTTCGATATGCGCAAATTTGTGGTTGTTCACCGCCGCCCGGCTCAGCGCACTCATCGGCTCACCCTGCGTACCGCTGATCATGATCAGCAACTTATTCGCAGGAAAATCACGAATCTGTCCCGGATTGATCACCAAGCCCTGCGGCAGATCCAGATACCCAAGGTCCTGCGCAATCTCGGTCGAGTTATCCAGCGACCGTCCAATCACCGCGACCTTGCGCCCATGCTGATGCGCCAGCTCCATCGCCAGCCGAATCCGATGAATCGAAGATGAGAAGCAGCTGAAGAAAAGCTTCTTCTTCGTCTGCGAAAAGATCTCATCCAGCTTCGGCCTAACAGCCCGCTCACTCGGCGTATATCCATTGCGATCGACGTTAGTCGAATCCTGCAGCAACGCCAGCACACCCTGCTTGCCCAGCTCCGCAAACGCATGCAGATCGAACGGCTTGTTATCCGGCGGCGACAGGTCGATCTTGAAGTCGCCCGTATGCAGCACCACGCCCACTGGCGTATGAATCGCCAGCGCCACGCAGTCCACCAGCGAGTGCGTCACCCGGATCGGCATGATCGAAAACGGCCCCAGCGTAATCCGATGCCCGGGAATCATCTCGTTCAAATCCGCGTCATCCAGCAGCCGGTGTTCTTCCAGCTTGCCCTCAACATACGCCAGCGTAAACTCGGTCCCATACACCGGAACATTCAGTTCAGACAGAATCCACGGCAGCCCACCAATGTGGTCTTCGTGTCCATGGGTCAAAAGGATCGCGCGAACCTTCTCGCGGTTTTCAGTCAAATAGCTGATATCCGGGACAACAATGTCCACACCCAGCAACTCTTCTTCAGGAAACATCAAACCGGCGTCGATGACAATAATGTCATCCTGCCAGCGGAGGGCCATGCAGTTCATACCGAACTCGCCAAGGCCACCCAGCGGAATCATCTTCAATTTATCTTGTGCCATCAATAGTTAAGCTTACCATCGCAAGCTCAACTGCCCTTGGCAACGAGGCAAACAAGGCATCTTCACCGCCCGAAATGACATGCGATCAATTGTCAACGCCCGATGAATCGCCTATCCCGCCGCCTCCAGAACCTCGATCCCCTCAAGGCCACCAATCACCACCTTGCTCGCCATCCCCAGAAACAGCCCGTGCTCCACGACCCCAACCGTCCCTTTCAACTTCGCCGCCGCCTCATACGCATCGAAGCCAACCTGCGGCAGCTTGCAATGCACAATGTAGTGCTTCCCATCGGTCACATAGGGTTTGCCATCATCCGTCACCCGCAACTCAGACTCAAACCCGAGATCCTGCAGCCGCTTGATCGTCGTCTCATAGCCAAACGGCACCACCTCAACCGGCAGCGCAAACACCGCCCCCAGAGTCTTCACCAGCTTTCTCGGGTCCACCGCAATAATCAGCTTCTTACTCGCCATCGCCACAATCTTCTCCCGCAGCAGCGCCCCGCCATGCCCCTTGATCAGATAAAGCGTCCCTTCCTGCACCTCATCCGCGCCATCGATCGTCAAGTCCAACTCCGGCAGATGCGCAAAGTCGCTCATCGGAATCTTCAACTCCAGCGCCAGCTTCTGCGAGGCCTCAGACGTAGCAATCGCCTTGATCCGCAATCCCTCCGCAACCCGTCGCCCCACCTCTTCAATCACCAGCGCCGAGGTAGACCCCGTCCCCAGGCCCACCGCCATTCCATCTTCAATCTGCGACGCCGCCCACACCGCAGCCCGGCGCTTAGCTGCATCGGTCGAATTGCTCTCAGGAGAACTCATGCCTTCCTTGATATCACGGGAAGCAAAAATCTGCACGACACCGCCAACAAGTCAGGGACGAGCCGGTTAGATGAGCGCATCGCCCTGTTCTCGTCAGCTGAAAATTACTTCCGGTTTGCCCGTCATTCACGCGCCATGCATGACGGCACTCTTCTCACCTTCGACGAAGGGCATCATGAGACGTCAGTGATCGGATGGACTCAAGAGACTACGGTCGGCTCCCGGACCTTCCAACCCCTGATCCAGAGCCAAAGGGTGAAGAGTACTTCGCCGAAGGCCGTGATGAAAGTGAAGTCAAGGTTGGCATTCGGAAGAACGTATGGCCCCAAGCCGGCAATCATCCAGCCCAATCCAGCGATGAACAACGCAATCCCCAATATCCACGGAATATAGCCGGAGCGGTACACCAAATAGCCCAGTAGAACCAGATGAAGCCCAAAGATGATCAGGGACACGGACCATTCGTAATGGAACGAATGGAGCTGAAACCACACCTGTGCCTGCAGCGGGCCGGAGCCGAAGAGGGTGAGGTAATACGGGGTGACGAGGAGATGGTAGACATTCAGCAAGCTAAACACGCTGCAGAGAGCACCGGCGGCGTAGACCAGCTGGCACCACGCGGTTAGCAAGGACAGCGCTCTGTTGACCGGTGCGAGCAGGACATACAGCGCCCAGGCAATGATGACGTCACCGATAAAGCTGATGATGTAACAGAGTATGGCGACAGCAAAGAGGCCAGGGTGGGCGGAGATATTCTGCATGGTTTGAGCGGCGTTGTTCGCAGCCACCAGCTTCGGGTAAATGGAAAACTCAGCGTAGCTGACAGGATTGAGCAGGTAGGCGAAGCCGGCGACCACCGCTGCCTGACGCAGTGTGACGCCGTCGTAAGATTTTGCAGCGGATACCGGCTTCATTGGCTTGCTCCTTGCGACGGGTTTGCGGTGAGTGGTCCTTGAGTTGAGTTCGGTGGGAATTGCGCAGTGCCGCACCAGGAGCAGAATCGCTGATGGTTCGAAACAGTCATGCCGCAGTGGGCGCAGGTCGCGGCGATCGGCTGACGCAGGACAAAGTAAAGAAGAAATCCGAGCAAGTGAGGAAACAAGGCTGCGACCAGAACCCAGAGGACTGACCGCATATCGCGCCGCCGAGCGTCCGCATACACGAACCCGAGACACAGAAGCCAGATAGCGCTCACGATGCCGAACACTAAGGCAGCGCTGCCATACGCGGACATTGTCCGCAACACAGCGCCCTGGTCAGAGGCCTTGTATCCCATAACCAGCCCGACCAGCAACATCCAGCCCATAAGGACCCAAGCCCAAGGCCGAATTGTCTTCGGAACAATGTTCAAAAATTGACGGAGGTGTTTCATAAAATCCTTTCTTCCCGGTGAGTGCCGGCTTTCGATAGCAAAGGCAATAGCGGAAACAGCAGTAAGAAACAAAGAGAGGGCACAATCCAGAAAGCGAGCAGCCCCTGCCGCACCTGCATGCGCTGTATATCGAAGACAGAAGCGATCAGGCCCCCAAATTGCAGATCGACGAATGAGCCGCCCATTGTGAGTACGACGGCGGCAACGCTGATCAACGCCCATCGCCGGCGGCCTGGCTGCGCGGCCTGGACCTGCTGCGCAGGCAGCCTGAGGGACGCGAAAACCCTGGCATTGAGGTTTGGATCCACCTCGAAGGAAAAACCGCCGAGGCCCGCGATAACCCTGTTGCTGGCGCTGAGATACTCCTGGCATGGAGCGCAAATGTCAAGATGCTCGCGAAGAGATTGTTCCCTCTCAGCCGAGATGCTGCCCGCCAGACTCTCGTCGATCATTTGCTGGAAACTTTCGTGGTGGTCAATGTTCATGCTGTTTCTCCCTCGAACTGCGGCCGCAGCGTTGCCAACCCTCGATAAATTCTTGAAGCGACGGTAGAGACCGGCGCTCCCACAACGACGGATATCTCCTGTAGCGATAAGTCCTCTTGAAAGCGCAGCACGAGGGCTTCGCGATAGACGGGTTCCAGGGTTTGCAGCGAGCGAGCAAGCCGGTCAGCATCTTCTGTCCGCGCCGCAAGCGTGAATGGCGAAGGCGAATTGGACGCAGGCGCTGGCCGAACACCACCATCATCATCGTCTGAGTCCAGACTTAAATTCCGCCGCTTACGCATGGCATCGACAGCAATATTGCGTGCGACCCTGAAGAGCCAGGGCTCAAAGCGGGAGTGTCCGTCGTAGGAGGAGCCTCGCTCAAGAACGCGCAGCCAAGTCTCCTGCACCAAATCGTCAACCCCGTCGCGTCTGCCCAACAGGTAAATGAGATAACGAACAAGTCGATATTGGTATTGCTCGACCAGCGCCTCAAGGACAACGACATTTCCCTGGCGCAACCCAAGCGCGATTTGTTGCGTATCGCTCTCCATTGACGCCCTCGAAGTCAGCCCATAATCGAACATACGTGGTGTATACGAACCATGGGGCCGGAATTACGAAAAGGCTCGAATCAGCGGCAATTGGGAACTCGAAACTCGCTTCTTGCCAGTCAAATAGTATTTCCTGGCGATGGTCGGCCACTTGGAAGTTGGCCGATTTCCCGTTTCAGTTTATGCAAAATCCCCAAAGCACTCATCGATTGACAGCTGGGTACCTACAAATCAACTGACGGGACGCGATAATGTAAGCCATCTGCGACCTCGGGTGCATCTGAGAAATGCCCCGATTATTAGTTCAATCGCAACGGAGATCTCTCATGTCCACGCCCGAACAGTACGACGCAATCATCATCGGCAGCGGAGAAGGCGGAAAATATCTAGCCTGGCACCTTGCCTCCCAGGGCAAGAAGGTCGCCAACATCGAAGACAAGCGTCTCGGAGGAGCCTGCCCCAACATCGCCTGCCTCCCCAGCAAGAACGTCATCCACTCCGCCAAGGTCGCCTCCTTCTTCCAGCGCGGCGCAGAGTTCGGAATCGTCCACGGCAAATGGCACGTCGACATGGAAGCCGTCAGCGCCCGCCGCCAGCGAATGATCGATGGCCTCCGCGACATGCACCTCAACAACTACGCCAAATCCAAAGCCGAGATCGTCATGGGCTTCGGCCGCTTCCTCGCCGAAAAAACCGTCGAGGTCGCCCTCAACGCCGGTGGCACCCGCACCCTCCGCTCCGATTACATCTTCCTCGACACCGGCTCCCGCGCCACCATCGACCCCATCGCCGGCCTCGCCGAGTCCGCCCCAATGACCCACATCGAAGCCCTCGAACTCACCATCCTCCCCGAACACCTCCTCGTCCTCGGCGGAGGCTTCATCGGCCTCGAGCTCGCCCAGGCCATGCGCCGCTTCGGCTCCAACGTCACCATCGTCGAGCGCAACCCAACCCTCGTCCATCGCGAAGACCCCGACGTCACCGAAGCCCTCCACCAGCTCTTCGCGGACGAAGGCATCGATATCGTCACCAACGCCAGCGTCACCCGCGTCGAAGGCACCTCCGGCAAATCCGTCATCGTCCACCTCGGCGACGGAGCCAGACTAGAGGGCACCCACCTCTTAGTCGCTACCGGTCGCACCCCCAACACGCAAAACATGGGCCTCGACCTCGTCGGCATCAAGACCACCCCCTCCGGCCACTTCCAGGTCAACGACCGCCTCGAGACCACCGCCCCCGGCGTGTGGGCCATGGGCGACTCTGCCGGCTCGCCCCACTTCACCCACATCTCCTTCGACGACTTCCGCATCATCCGCGACAACCTGGCCGGAGCCAACCGCACAACGAAGAATCGGCACGTCCCCTCTGTCACCTTCACCGACCCTGAGCTATCCCACGTAGGCCTCACCGAAAACGAAGCAAAGAAGCAGGGAACAGCCTACCGCCTCGGCAAAATCCCCATGGCCGCCGCCCTCCGCACTCGCACCCTCGATGAAACCCGTGGCTTCATGAAGGTCCTCATCGCCCCCGACGATCGCATCCTCGGCTTCACCGCCCTCGGCCCCGGCGTCGGCGAACTCCTGCCCGTCATTCAACTTGCCATGTCCGCAGACCTGCCCTACACCGCCGTCCACAACCTCATCCTCACCCACCCCACCCTCTCCGAAGGCTTCATCAACCTTTTCAACACCGTCCCAAAGAAACCCGCTTAGCAACCAAACCCAAGCGAATCACTCCATCCCGACCAACGGGAGGGCCACCTCAGATCCTTTATCACAGCAAGGTATACACGCCACGAAGTGGCCGCCCCACGCGTAGTGGGCCCGTCCGGCAGGACAGCGCTCACAAAAAATAAACTTCAAAAACGTGGCGTATTTTTCGACATCCAAAAAGCAGCATTTAAAACACCACATCAGCCACACAAAACACCACAAACTCACCACGATTTACCACCACAAATCACCGCAAAATCTCCTCTAACACCAAGGAAAGCTCCGTTTTCTCGTCCCGATATTTAACAATCACCGGAGCCGCCAAACTAAGCCCCCACTCCGCGCCCTTGCCCTTCGAAACCGCCCGCGACCCCGGCACCACCACCGCTCCTTCAGGAATCACCAGCGGCATCTCCGCCGTAGCCTTATAGATCTCGCCCTTCACCAGGTCATACACCGGCGTCCCCCGCGTCAACACGGTTCCCGCCGCCAGCACCGCGCGCCTGCGCACCACGGTTCCCTCGTAAACACCAGTGTTTCCGCCAATCAAGCAATCATCTTCAATAATCACCGGGCTAGCATTCACCGGCTCCAGCACTCCGCCAATCTGCGCCGCCGCACTCAGGTGCACCCGCTTACCCACCTGCGCACAACTCCCCACCAGCGCATGCGAATCCACCATCGTCCCCTCATCCACATAAGCGCCCACATTCACGTAAGAAGGAGGAATCAACGCAACCCCCTTAGCCACATAGGCCCCACTCCGCGCACTCACCCCACCCGGCACCACGCGCACCCCATCCGCAACCACAAATCGTCGCACCGGATACGTATGTTTATCAATAAACCTCAGCGTCTCACCACCCATCTCCCGCATCGTTCCAATGCGAAACCCCAGCAAAATCCCGCGCTTCACCCACCCATTCACCCGCCACCCCAGCGGCACTGAAGCATCCGGCTCAGCCGCCCGCAACTCGCCAGCCTCCAGCTTCCCGCGCAACTCAAGAAAACACGCCTCCGCCTCAGCACTCCCAATCGCCGCCGCACCCTGCGCAAACCAATCCTCAATCCGCTCCTGCAAATCTCCGTTCAAAACGCACTCCTCATCTCTCTCATCTCATAACTATCAGACATCTGCATGCAGCCTAAAACATTCGCAGATCTTCACCCGAAGACGGAACGCTCACCAGCATTCCCAGCTCACCCACAATCCGCTCCAGCCGTCTCCGCGTCGCATCCGACACCGGCACCATCGGCAACCGCAGCACATCCTCGCCGCGCCCCAGCATATGCAGCACCGCCTTCACTGGAGCGGGACTAGCCTCCCAGAAGTGCGCCTGCATCAGCCGGAAGAACTGCCGGTTGATCCGCCTCGCATCCACCCAATCGTTCTCCAGCGCAGCCCCCACCATCCGCGCCATCTGCCCCGGAATCACATTCGAAGCCACCGAAACCAACCCCGCCCCACCCAGCGCCATCACCGGCAACGCCAGCCCATCGTCGCCAGCAAACACCTTGAAGCTCCGCGGAGCTGTCGTCAGCAGCTCGGTAATCTGCGCAATATTTCCGCTCGACTCCTTCACTCCAATCACATTCTTCAACTCCGCCAGCCGAAGCACCGTCGCCGGCTCCAGGTTCGCACCCGTCCGCGAAGGAATGTTGTACAGCAGCACCGGCAGTTCTGTCGCCTCCGCAATCGCTCGAAAGTGCTGATACTGCCCCTCCTGACCAGGCCGATTGTAGTAGGGATTCGCAGACAAAACGCCCGTCAACCCATGCACCTGCGACAGCTTCTGCACCCGCGCCACAGCCTCGTGCGTCGAGTTATGCGTGCATCCCGCAAACACCGGCACCCGTCCCCCCGCCGCAGCAACCACGACCTCGATCGCCCGCAACCACTCGACTTCAGTCAAAGTTGAAGCCTCGCCGGTCGTCCCACAAGGCACAAGAAAATCGATCCCGCTCTCAACCTGCCACAGCACCAGCGCACGCAGCGCAGGTTCGTCGACGCTGCCGTCCCTGCGAAAGGGAGTCACCAGCGCCGTTCCACAACCCATCAATTCCATAATGACTGCAAGTTTACCGCGTCAGCGGTGTTGATTTCAGAACATCCGTCCCCGCCGCTCCGCAAAGCAAAAAAAAGCCCCGACGATCTCTCGCCGAGGCTCAACACTTTTTACACGACTAGCCTCGATAAAGCTCCGACGGCACATGGAACTCCGGCATATGCAGCGCCGCCGCTCCGTTCGCCGCGCCCGCCGGCATATCCATGCACTTCACGAAAGCCGTCTGGAACTTCGCCATCTCTGCCTTCGTCCCCACCGTCACACGCACATAGTTCGGCATCGCCGACCAGGTCCGCCCAATCGCAACGTTCTCCTTCAGCATGGCGTTTTGAAACTCCTTCCCAGGGCGTTTCACATCCACCATGAACATATTTCCCTGAGACCCCGGAATGACCTTGTATCCGTGTTTGGCCAAAAACTCCACCGTCTCCGTACGAATATCTGCGTTGATCTTCTTGCGCAGCGGCACAAGGTCCTTGTCCTGCAAACTTGCACGAGCAGCAGCAGCGCTCGTAATTGAGACGCTGGCCAGGCTCTGGCTAGGCCCACCAACATTATTGAAACGGTCAATCAAATCAGGTCTCGCCACGACGAACCCCGCCCGCAAGCCAGCCATCCCATAGATCTTCGAGAACGTCCGCATCACAATCACATCTTTATCCTGGTTCACCAGGTCGATGCATGACTCGTCATTCGAGAAGTGATGATAAGCCTCATCGATGATCACCACCGACCCCTTCGGCTTGTTATTCACCAGCCACACGATGTCTTCCTTAGGCGTCATCGTCCCTGTCGGGTTATTCGGATTCACAATGTAGTAAGCGCCAGGCGAAGGATGCGCCTTCAGCATCGCCTTCACGTCATGGGCATAGGTTGCAGTCAGCGGCACCGGATACTTCGGCGCCTTCATCACCTCAGCCGCGCGCGGCCCCTGTTCATAACTCGGATCGCCGTAAACCAGCGGCTTGTCCGGGCCAAGGTTCGACATCAACGCCAGATCCAGCGGCCCGCTCGATCCAGGAAACAGCGCCGAATAATCCTTCTTCAACCCAAACTCCCCATTGAAAACATCGATCGTCTTGACGTATTCATCCCAGTGATAACGGCCGCCCTGCACGCCCATGCTACATATCGCCGTCAACGCGGACTGTGCCGGTCCCAGCGGATTCTCATTCGAACTGATCACGACGGTGTCAGCCGACAGCGGCTGCATCCCACGCGATCCACTTCGTCGGCCCGCCTGCCCTGCGGGCGCAGCAGCAGGTGCGATCGCGGCAAAGGCTGGAAAAGAGGTAGCGGCCGCCGAGGCTGCACCAACAATGCGCAGAAACGATCTGCGGGAAACGCCTTGCGTCATATCGGAATTCATAGAAGTTCTCCTCGAAAGTCGATTAGTAGAGATGCGACACCGCGGCAACAGAAGGAATACGCCTACTGAGGGAACGAATAAGCTAAAGGTCTCCCGCAAACCAGATCGTCTTGCCGGAACTGCTCTTTGAGAACTTGGATGTTTGGACGAACCGCAGTGCGGTTGAACATCAATCTACAGCGAATTTCCTGCGAATGCGAGGAAAATTTCCTGAATCGATCCGAAAAACCGGGTGGAACTTCTCCGCGATCTGTCTCGTAGTCCTGCACGACCAACGCTGACCGCACCTGCGAAAGCTCGTAAATCGAAACTCGGAGTCTAGATGCCAGACATAGCCGGTTCCTCATCTTCATGGCAGCCGCGTCTCTTCTGTTTATTGCCGTCCTCTTGTTTGTCACTCGTAAACGAAAGACAAGCCCAACTCGAGGGCACTTCTAACCCTTGCGACAATCGTAGTGGTAGCAGGAATGGTCTTCGCGAGATATTCCCATCTCTGGTTCCACACACTCCCGTGGCAGATCTACTACGGCCTCCCAGCCCTGGTCACACTCACCCTAGCGCCGCTTGCTTTGCGAATGTCCCGCATCGAGATTTGCCAGTACGTCCCTATAGCGTTTCTCATGGCGCCTCTGATCCACGTTGTCTTCTCCCTGCTCGTCGGATGGCACGACTACATGCCCTTCCCCTTCTACATCCCCTCGCTAGCCGAGTTTTTCGGAAGCCGAATCCGCTGACCGGTTCAAGTGGACACTGAGAAGCCCGGTTAGCCATAGAGCCCACATAGGCTCAACCCGGCTAAACCCACTCACCCTTGCGCATCAACGGCTCGGCTGTTCCATCGGCGGCCACACCATCCACATCCATCTCACCCGACCCAATCATCCAGTCGACATGGATCAAACTGGCATTCGCGCCCAGCGCCGCCAGTTGCTCCGCATCCATCTTTTCGCCGCCGATCAAGCACGTCGAATAAGCCTGTCCCAGCGCAATATGGCTCGCCGCATTCTCATCGAACAGCGTATTCCAGAACAGCACCGCACTCTGCGCAATCGGCGACGAGTGCGGCACCAGCGCCACCTCACCCAATCGTCGCGCCCCATCGTCCGTACTGATCAGACGATTCAACACATCCTCACCAGCCGTCGCCGTGGCCTCGACAATCCTGCCGTCTTCAAATCGCACCGCAATATTTTCAATCAATGTCCCCTGGTGCGACAGTGGCTTGGACGCCCTGACCGTCCCATCCACGCGGTCCTTGTGCGGAGTCGTAAAGCACTCCTCGGTAGGAATATTCGGCTGACAATAAATCCCATTCCCCGCAGTCGTCCCACCACCGGCCCAAAGATGATCATCCGCCAACCCAACGGTCAAATTCGTCGTCCCACCTTGCGATTTGAAGTGCAACGCCGAAAACCGCTTCGCATTCAGCATCTCCATACGCTTCTTCAGCCGCGCACCATGCTCCTGCCACTCAAGCACCGGATCATCCACCGCCACGCGTGAGGCCACAAAGATCGCCTCCCAAAGCTTCGCAACTGCGACCTCCACCGGCTCGCCCGGAAACACCAGCTTCGCCCACTCCGGCGTCGCACACGCAACGATCGTCCAGTTGATCTCGTGCCGCGTAATCAACTCCATCACCGGCTTACCCGCCTTCGACGCCGCAACATTGGCCCGCGCGACCTTCGCCGGATCCTGCTTTGCCAGCAGCGCAGGGTTAGTCCCCGCAATCGCCAGCCGCGCCGCCCCGCTCCGGAATCCCTCTGCAATCCCATCCTGCAGCCACTTCGGCGCATAGTCGAAGCTCGCATCCGCACCATACTCGAACCGCGCCAGCACACTCGGATCATCCGCATAGAATGTTGTCACCAGCAGCGCCCCTGCTTTATACGCGTGTTCGGTGATCCGCCGCACCAACGGCAACGCCTCCATCGGAGCGGACATGATCAGCTCCTGTCCAGCGCGCAAGCCCAGCCCGACCTTCACCGCGACCTCTGCCAGCCGATCCAGCTTCTCTTCAAACGTGAGATCTGCGAACTTCATCACTGGCGACTTTGAAACCATCTCCGCAACACTCATAACATCTCCTCGCAACACCAACTAAATCTCGTTAAAAACACTCTGGAAGTCGTAGCATCCGGACCGCGACGACAACCACTCCGCTGCTCGCACCGCGCCCTCGGCAAATCCCCGTCGCGAAAACGCCTCATGCGTCAGCACCAGACGGTCTGCGTCGCTCGCAGCAATCAGCGAATGCAGTCCCATCACATCGCCGTCACGCTTCGACTCAACCGGCACCGCAGTCGCACCAGTCGCAGCCTCCACAACCTTAGACAAACTTATCGCGGTGCCAGAGGGCGAATCCAGCTTGCTCGCATGATGCGTCTCCGCGATCGAAAACGCATACCCCGCCTTCTTCAGATCTTCCCCCATCGTCTTTGCGAGGCGCAGCATCACCTGCACACCGATGGAAAAGTTCGTTCCATACAACAATCCCGCCTGTTTCCGCTCCGCCAACGACTTCATATCCGTCAGCTTGTCATACCATCCCGTCGTCCCAATCACCATCTTTGCGCCCGTCGCCAGGCAAGCCCGCATATTCTGAACCGCCGCCTCTGGCGTAGTGAAATCAATAACCACATCGAACCCCGAAACAAACGGTGGTGTCAGCGCCGAGGCTCCCGCATTCTCCTTCGCGTCCAGCACATTCACACTATGCCCACGTTCCGCCGCAACCGATGCCACCAGCTTGCCTGTCTTCCCCATCCCCAAAACCAGAACCCGCATGTATGCCTTTCTAAGCCTTGCTCTCTAGCTGAACCCTGTTCGCAACATCGAACACCGTCTCATCCGGGTTCGCAAAGAAGTGGTTGTGCAAACTGCGCACCGCCTCCTCTACATCCTCTTCATCGATCATGAAACTCATATTGATCTCGCTCGCTCCCTGCGAGATCATCCGCACATTCACATGGCTGATCGCCGAAAATACCTGGCCTGCAATGCCATTGTGTCCACGAATATCCTCTCCCACCAGGCAGACCAGGGCCTTGTGCCCCTCCATCTTCACGTCCGCAATCTTCGCCAGCTCCGCGCAGATCTCCGGCAGTTGCTGATTGCTGTCCACCGTCAGCGAGATACTCACCTCACTCGTCGAGACCATATCAATGGCGCACTTCCACTTATCAAAGACATCAAACACAGCCTTCAGATACCCATGCGACATCAACATCCGACTCGCGACGACATCAATAATCGTCAACCGCTTCTTCGCCGCGATGCTTTTGAACGGACTCGCGCACTTCGCCGCCATCGCTGTAATCTTCGTGCCTTCATTCTCCGCATTGCGCGAGTTCAGCACCCACACCGGAATGCTCTTCTGCACTGCGGGCAAGATCGTCGCCGGATGCAGCACCTTCGCGCCGAAGTAAGCCAGTTCAGCCGCCTCTTCAAAGCTGATCGTCTTCACCCGCAGCGCATCCGGGCATATCCGAGGATCGGTCGTCATAATTCCATTCACGTCGGTCCAGATCTCAATCGCGCCCGCATGCATCCCGCCACCCACCAGCGCAGCGGTGAAGTCACTCCCCCCACGCCCCAGCGTAGTGGTCACACCCTCCGCCGTCGATCCGATAAATCCGCCCATCACCGGCGTCTTTCCAACTGCAACCAGCGGCAAAACAATCTCCGCCAGCTTCGCTTCAATCGCTGCATCCTGCGGCACCGCCTTGCCATAGCTTGCATCGGTAATAATGCAGCTTCGAGCGTCGACATGTGCGCCCTGCAGCCCGTGCTGATCCAGCGCTTCCGCCATCATCCTGCTCGACAGCCTCTCGCCAAAGCTCACCACCAGATCATTCGTACGCGGAGTCAGCTCTCCCACCGCCGCGATTCCACGCAGCAGATCGTCCAGCGCATCGAACTCCTGGTGCAACATCTGCTGAACTCGAACGCACCGCTCCCCCTCAAGCAACGCGGTCGACGTATCGATATGCCGGTGCCTCAACCGAGCGCCAATCGCCAGCGACCCAGCCTTGTCACCGCGTCCAGCCGCAGACGCAGCAGACAACAACAGATCCGTCACCTTCGCCATCGCCGATACCACAACGACAGCCTCCAGCCCCTTCTCCCGTCGTCCGCGAACGATCGCCGCAGTCCGCTTCATGGCCGGCGCATCTTCCACCGACGTGCCGCCAAACTTCATCACGACCAGCTTCTCTCGCGCTACACTCAAGCCGTCACCGCCACGGCCCTGGCCGAAAACCTCTCCAATGGAACGCCCAACTTATCCAGTTTGCCCAACAACGCCAGCACCTCCGCGTTCAACACCGCCGCGCCTGCGGCTCCGCGAATCGTATTGTGCGACAACACCACAAACTTCCAATCCAACAAAGTGCACTCGCGCAAACGTCCCACCGTCGCCGCCATCCCATGCCCGCGCATCCTGTCCAGCCGAGGCTGCGGCCGGTCCACTCCCTCGGCATACTCCACCGGCTGATCAGGAGCGGTCGGCAGATGTTGTCCCTCCAGCGGCAAAAACTCTTTCCACGCCGCCAGAATCTCCTCGCGCGTAGCCTTCTTCTTCAGCTTGATGCTCACGCACTCCGTATGTCCATCCTCCACCGCCACCCGGTTGCAATGCGCGCTCACCTTCGCATCCAGCAACTCGATCTTCGAGCCCTTGCGCTCCCCCAGCAGCTTGCCGACCTCTTCCTGCAGCTTCTCCTCTTCATTCTTGATGAACGGCACAACGTTCCCCAGAATGTCGAGCGATGCCACCCCCGGATAGCCCGCGCCGCTTACCGCCTGCATCGTCGAAACGAACAAGCTCTCAATGCCAAACTTCTCTTCAAGCGGCTTCAGCGCCAGCACCAGCCCAATCGCGCTGCAGTTAGGATTTGTGACGATATATCCACCACGCCCGCCATGCTCCTTCCGCCAACTCTGCGTCTCCAGCAGCGCAAGATGATCCGCATTCACCTCAGGCACCACCAACGGCACATCCGCCGTCATCCGAAACGCGCTGGAGTTCGAAATCACCGCGCATCCCGCTGCCGCAAACTGCGGCTCCAGCTCCCGCGCAATATCCGCATCCAGCGCGGCAAAGATAATCTTTGGCAGCTCAATCGCCGAGCCCTCAGGAACATTTGGCTGCAACGTCATCGCCGCGATTCGCTTTGGCAGTGGAGTATCCAGCTTCCACCTGCAAGCATCGGCGTACGTCTTCCCAGAGCTGCGATCGCTCGCCGCCAGCCACGCAATCTCGAACCACGGATGATTGCTCAAAAGTTGAATGAATCGCTGCCCGACCATTCCGGTCGCGCCAAGAATGCCAACCCTGCGTCGTTCCATCCACTAAGAATAACGCGCCGGCCGAACACCGTCACTCACCCATAAGCCGACCAACGGAAGGACCAAGCGGAAAACTCAACAAAAAAGGTATACAAGTCACGAAGTAACCGCCCTCCGCGCAGGAGGCCCGTCCGGCAGGACGGGCCTCTAATTATCCCGCCGCCGCGAGCGCGTCATCCGGTGCCCACCGCCCGCCCACACCAACAAGGCCACCAGCAGATGGAGCAGAAACCAGAAGTGAATCCCCTGATCCTGATAGATCAGATACAGCACCAGCGCCCTTGGCAGCAGTAGCCAGAAAAGCAGAGGAACCAAGCCCTGGAAGTGTGGTGGTGTCAGATCGAAGTGAAACGGCCCCAGCAACCCCTGAAACCAAGCCACGACCATCGCCAGCCGTGGCAGAAACAGAGCAAACACCAGAAACCAAAGCGGCAGCGCATGTACCACGAAGGCCAAATCAACCGTAAACTGCGCCGAATGCTGTGCCGCCAACACCGCCAATCCTGCAATCATCCCGCCTCCGTAGCTGTCCTTTGATTTTTTTCGCGATCAACTTCTACTTCACGCTGAAACTGAAGTCCGCCTTCGTCGTTCCCTTCGGCTCAACCGTCACCGTCATCGTCTGCTCGCCGAGCTTCTCGTGCACCGCCGCCAAAGTATACGTCCCCGCCGGCAATCCAGTGATCCCAAAATGTCCATCGGCATCCGTCACCGCAAAAAACGGCGTCGCCGACACATTGATAAACGCGTTCATCCAGGGATGGTTATTGCATCGCACCGGAATCATCACCTCCGGCTGATTGAACTGCTTCACCTGCGGCGCGCCCTTCGGCCCCTGCGAGATATCGATCGGCTGACTTCCCACCACCGTCGGCATCGTATGAATGTTGTGCATCGTCGAGTCTGAGTTCCTGAACTCCACCGACCCGCCCCGCACCACTGCGATCACATGCGGCACATACTTGCATCCCACCTGGTCCAGCACCACCGGAGCAGGCGTCGGCCCACCCGCCAGCATCGCAGCCGGAGGCCCGCTCTTGATATACACGTACACATTCCCGAGCTTGCCACCCTTCACCGCATACTGCTCCGCAAAGTTGTCTCCCGCAGTCATCGAGCAAACTGGATCCATCGACATATCGATCTTCACAGGCTCCGCGGTCTTCCCAACAAAACGGATTGTTCCAGTCACCATTCCCAGAGTCGCCTTGTCGAACTGAACAGTCGAAGCCGGAGGAGTGGTCGGCACCGTCGCCGTGTTTCCATCCCCGCTATGCTTCACTGCGTCACTCGGCTTACATCCGCTCAACCCTGCCGCTGCAATCGCGGCGGCCATCAACCAACCACAAATCCGCCTCATACCACCTCACACAACCGACCCTTTGTTGAGAACCTCAGAGTTGCATCAAACACCCAGACTTAAGCCGCCGCCACTGGAGCTTCCATCGCCTCCACCACTGCATCCGCAAACGCCTTCGTCCCGCTCGTGCCGCCAACATCCTTCGTCAGTGTCTTTCCTTCGCGATAGACCTGCTCCAGCCCAGCCTGCACGCGCTCTGCCGTCGCTGGCTCATCGATGTGGTGAAGCATCAGCACCGCGCTCTGCAGCAGGGCAGTCGGATTCGCCATATCTTTTCCCGCAATATCAGGAGCCGACCCATGCACCGCCTCAAAGATCGCGCACTCCGTCCCCAGGTTCGCCCCTGGCACCAACCCAAGCCCACCCACAAACGCACTGCAAAGGTCGCTCAGAATATCCCCATACAAATTCTCAGTCAGCAAAATGTCGTACTGATAAGGATTCATCACCAACTGCATACATGTGTTATCAACAATGTGCTCGTGGTACGCGATCTCCGGAAAATCCTTCCCGACCGTCTGACAGCACCGAAGAAACAGGCCATCGGACAGCTTCATGATGTTCGCTTTATGGATCGCATGAATTTTCTTCCGCCCATGCTTCCGCGCATAGTCAAACGCAAACTTCGCAATCCGTGTCGAACCCTTCTCGGTAATAATCTTCAGAGCCTGCACCACCCCCGGCACCACCTCATGCTCGAGGCCAGCGT
Organism: Tunturiibacter gelidiferens; assembly: GCF_013410115.1. Classification (GTDB taxonomy): domain Bacteria; phylum Acidobacteriota; class Terriglobia; order Terriglobales; family Acidobacteriaceae; genus Edaphobacter; species Edaphobacter gelidiferens. The sequence continues at coordinate 1,348,785 of NZ_JACCCV010000002.1, read as the reverse complement.
ACAGATCCTCCATATTCTCGCGCACAATCACGAGATCCAGCCCAGGATACTTCGTCTTCAAACCCGGCAGATTCTTCACCGGCCGAAAGTTCGCAAACAGCTCAAACTTCTTTCGCAGCGTCACGTTGATCGAAGCGAACCCTCCACCAACCGGCGTAGTCACCGGCCCCTTCAGCGCCACGCGATTCTTCTCGATCGAGTCATACAACACCTTCGGAATGTACTCACCCGTCTTCTCGAACGCATTCGCCCCCGCGTCATATGGGTGCCAGTCAAACGCCACACCCGTCGCCGCACCCGCGGCCTCAAGAATCTTCACCACCGCGCCAGAGACCTCCGGGCCAATCCCATCTCCCGCAATCAAAGTAATCCTGTGCGTCTTCTTCGTTGCCGTCATTCCCTACCGCCTTTTCTTTAGGTCTTTTCCATTCAGAAGCTCTTCCAACTCTTCCTTGAACTCGCGAACATCCTTGAAGTCCCGATACACACTCGCGAACCGAATATACGCAACCGTATCGATCTCCTTCAGCCGCGACATAATCAACTCGCCAACCTCATTGGTCGTCCGCTCTCGCTCCGGAGAATCGACCACATACGCCTCGGTCTCATCTACGATCCGTTCCAGATTCACAGCGGCGACCGGCCTCTTTTCGCAAGCATGCAGCAGCCCGCTCAGCACCTTCTGCCGGTCGAACTTCTCCCGCCGTCCATCTTTTTTCACCACCATGTAGGGGATCTCGTCGATCCGCTCATACGTCGTGAATCGCTTGTTACAGCCTTCGCACTCCCGTCGCCGGCGTATCGAATCGGCGTCTTTACTCTCGCGTGAATCGACAACTCGGTCCTGGGCAAAACCACAGTAGGGGCACTTCATCGGAATAAATCGATTCTAGCAGCGCGTGTCCTGCCAGACGGGCGCCCTGCGCGGGCGGCGGTCACTTCGTGACGGGTATACCTGTCTCGGCAAGTCGTCAGCAAAGATCCTCCCGTTGGTCGGAATCACGATCGCCGACCAACGGGAGGCCAGCGCCCTTCACTCACCGCAAAAAGGTACACAAGTCACGAAGTGACCGCCGCCCGCGTAGGGCGCCCGTCCGGCAGGACATCGCCTTCTACCCCTCCACCACCGCAGCCCCAGCCGCCTCGCTCTCCTGCGCCACCTTCTTCAAGCTCACATGCTCCACCCGCGAATAAATCAACCCAGTAGGAATGATGCAAAGAAAAGTCACCACCAGCAGTAACGCTCCGCAAGCCGTAGCAGCCTCTATCGGCGCACCATAAAACGTATGCATCGCCGCAGCCGTAATCGCAATCTGAGTAAACCACCCAATGATCGGCAGCTGCACCAAAGACCCGCCAATACTCGCCGCCATCAGCAGCATCGTCCGCGAAAACGTCACCCCTGCCAACTCAGGCGTATGCACAAACGCATGCGCCGTCTCCAAATAAGCGAACCCGATCATCATCCATATCGTCAGCGACAGCAGCGTCACCACACCAAAGTCCCGCGCCGAAGACAACGCATTCAGCCCATCCCGGAACCCGATAATCTTCGTAGCAATACTCTCTCCAGCAGGCTTCGAAACCAGCCCCACCGTCCCCCGTGCGAATGACGCCACCGCCCCACCCGCCGCCCGCACCACACCCGCAAAGATAGCAATCGCCAGCGTCGCCGCCATGCTCAACACGCCTGCCCGCACGAACACCTCATGATGCGGCAGCCCCTTAGGAGTAAACGCCAGCGCTCCAGAAAAGATAAGCGCAGCCGCGCCCAGATCAAACATTCGCTCAATCGTCCAAACCGCCACCTGGGAACTCAAGGACAGATTCTCCCGCCGCGATATCAGGTACGGCCGAGTGAAATCAGCCAGCCGCCCAAACAGTGCCACAGCCGTAAAGCCAATAAACTGCGAACCCACCAGGGAAGTGGCCGCAACCTTCTTCGTCGGCGACAGAAACACCGACCACCGCACCGCCCGCAGATAAAACGTAACGTAAATCAGCACAATACCCGCAACGATATGTCCCACGCTCACATACCGAAGCTGTTGCCAGAAGTTGGCCCAGTCAAACTGCACCTTGGCCCGAAACAACCACACCAGCACCACCAGCGCGACTGCGCCGACTCCCCACACCACTCCATTACGCTTCGTCATCAATCTCTCTCTTGGTCTGTAGCCTGTGCTGTCTTACCGTGCCTGAGCGACCATTGCCATCTGCTTCCGCCGGTTGAACTCGCGAATCACTCTGGCCACATACGCCCGCGTCTCGCGATACGGAGGCACCCCGTGATACTTATCCACCGCACCCGGCCCGGCGTTGTAAGCAGCCAGTGCCAACGCCACATTGTCGTGATAGCGCGTCAGCATCAAATCCAGATACGCCGTACCGCCCGAGATATTCTGCTCCGGACGAAACGCATCCTCCACGCCCATCGCACTCGCAGTCCCTGGCATCAGCTGCATCAAACCCTGCGCGCCCGTCCGCGAAACTGCCCTTACCTGTCCGCCACTCTCTGCCCTCACCACACTCGCCAGCAGATCCTCATCAATGTTGTGCGCTGTTCCCGCATGCGCCAACATCTCATGCATCTCTTCCTTCGTCGGTGCGGTCATCAACGTTACTGCGGACGGCGCCTTCACCTCCGCCACTGGTTCCGGCAAATCCGCGATCATCTCCACCCGAACCACTGCGTCCGAAGCGACGTCCATATAGTTCGAATCGGACGCGGGCTTACCCTTCTCAACAAAGTAGAGACGGACCCTATCCCCAACCGCCTCCCGCCGAACGCAATCCACCTCGAACCCGTTCTTCAGCGTCACATGCTCAGCCGCGTGCGCCAGCGGGCACACCGCCGCCAACGCTACGCCGAACACAAACGCTTTAAGACACATTGCCACCTTCAAAGCCTAACACCCTCAACCCTCCACCGACCCGATCAAAACTCCCACTATCGTGTCACTGGCAGACCGTTCAACACCGCTTCAATCGCCTCCGCGACACCATCCTCATCATGCCGCAGCCCCATCACCCACCCTCTCTCTGCAGCCATCGCCTTCAAATCCTCCGGAGCGTTCCCCATCAACACCGCCTGCCCCGCAACCTCCAGCATCGAAACGTCATTCCAGTTATCCCCAATCGCCAGAATCTCCTCCGCCTTCACCCCATGCGTCTCCGCCACTCGCAGCAGCGCCGACCCCTTGCTGCACCCCGCCGGCAAAATATCCACGATACTCAAATCCCGCTCCGGATACTCCGTCCGATGCAGCGCCGCCTCCGCGCCAACAGCCCTCCCCTGGGGAGAAATTCCACCCTTAGTCCGCCCAATATCCTGCAACCGCCCCACTTCATCCTTCCCGAGCGGCGTAACCCCAACAGCCGACACCCCCGGATGCTCCAGCAGCCGCGCCTCCGCCCGCCGCATCCGCTCCACCGTCCCGCAAAGCATCATCTGGATCGGCGCGTGCCCCTCCAGCGCCTTTTCAATCGGCACCACACATTCGATATAAGGCTCATTCGCCGCCACCCACCTGCCGATGCTCGCGTTCAGCTCCGCCAGATGCTCCACCACCAGTGCCCCCCGCACATCCTCCCCATCGTCGCCCACCTTATCGAAGGTAACCACCAGCGCATCGCGAAACTCCTCCACATGTCCACATAGCCACCGTGCCGTTTCCACCGGCAGCAACGTCCTCTCCAGCAGCTGCGCCCCAATCGTCCGCGTCACCGTCCCATTCGAGCTGATCAGCGCATCCTCCTCCCGCAAACCCAGCCGACGCAGCACCTTCATCGCATAAGAGTGCCGCCGCCCCGTAGCCACCACCACCTGCGCCCCGGCCCTCTCCGCCGACTTCATCGCGGCCAGATTTCGCTCGCTCACCTGTCCATCGGGCCCCACCAGCGTCCCGTCCATATCCACCGCGATCAAACGCATTCCTAACCTCGATTCCTCTGCATATTCTCTCATTTCTCTTGAATACATATCCATAAACCATTCATTTTCTTTGATTTACTGGAAATTCACTCGACATTCACCTGCCCCTGGGCGACACTGGAAGCAGGCACCACAAAGGCTTGTTTATGTTTCACAAAAATGTACTAACCTCCCTCGGGAGCATCTCACCGCAGCAAATTCCAGCTTCTTCTCCCCAGCTCCCCAATCGAATTACGCTGGTTCCCCCAGGCGGCGAAGCTCCGCCCCAGAGGAAACCATCTCCGCTCCTCGACCTGATCGCCATCGCCGCCCCGCGTTGTTCCTCGTTCTTCGCAGAAGCGGCGGTCCTCGTCCTTGTCTTGGCCCTGCTCGACAGGTTCATGCTCAAAGGCCGGATGGAGCTCAACTGGGTCATCAGCGCCTTGGCCATCAGCGTCGCGCTGCTCATCGCCAGCATCGTCACGGACTTCTCGTCCCGCCGCTGGCTCCAGCGCCACTGACGATTTGATTACAACCTCATCACGAGTCAGATCGCAAAGCCCCACGCGGTCTGACCAGTAACCATCGACAAAGGAAAATCTCACTCATCAGTCTTTACCCTGTTGAGAATGCGTCTTTTCGCCCAAGGTATCCGTTAGCATCTAATATATGGCCGTTATTGTTTCGCTCGAATGTTCTCGCTGTCACCACCACCTCTCTGCCGAAACTCCTCAAACTCTTTGCCCCCTCTGCGCCGGCTCCCTCTACGTCCGTTACGACATGGACAAGCTTCGCCAAACCGCAAAGCGCGAAGACATCGCCGCCCGCGCCGCAGCCTCCCCAGCGAGCCTCGGCATGTGGCGCTACTCCAGCGTCTTGCCAGACGTAACCCCCGTCACCCTCGGGGAGGGCTGGACCCCCATGCTCCACAGCAAGCGCTACCCCGGCCTCTACATCAAGGAAGAAGGCGCAAACCCCACCGGCACCTTCAAGGCCCGCGGCCTCTCGCTCGCCGTCACCATGGCGAAGCACTACGGCCTCCAGCATCTCGCCGTCCCCTCCGCAGGCAACGCCGCCGGAGCCCTCGCCGCCTACGCCGCCGCAGCAGACATCAAGGCCCACATCTTCATGCCCCAGGACGTCCCCTTCGCCAACTACCTCGAAGGCATCGTCTACGGAGCCGACGTCACCATGGTCGACGGCCTCATCTCTGACTGCGCCCGCCTGGTCGCCGAAAACATCAAGGCTCAGCGCGACGCCAACACCCCCGCAAATCAGGTCTGGTTCGACATCTCCACCCTCAAGGAGCCCTTCCGCGTAGAAGGCAAAAAAACCATGGGCTACGAACTCGTCGAGCAGCTGGGCTGGACCTACCCCGACGCGGTCTTCTACCCCACCGGCGGCGGCGTCGGCCTCATCGGCATGTGGAAGGCCTTCGACGAAATGGAGCAGTTAGGCTGGGTCGAGAAGGGAAGCAAGCGCCCAAAGATGTACGCCCTCCAGGCCTCCGGCTGCGCCCCCGTCGCCAAAGCCTTCGCAGAAAATAAACCGGCCAGCGACTTCTTCGAGAACGCGGCCACCTTCGCCGCCGGCCTTCGCGTTCCCAAGCCCTACGGCGATGCCATCATCCTCGACATCGTCCGCCAGTCCGGCGGCGCATCCCTCGCCTTCTCCGACGAGCAGATCCTTGCCAGCATCCTCGACTGGGCCAAACACGAGGGCATCTTCCTCTCCCCCGAAGGTGCCGCCGCCACCGCGGCCTACGACGCCCTCCTCGCCACCGGCGACCTCAAGGCCACCGACAAGGTCGTCCTCTTCAACACCGGCGCCGGCCTCAAGTACACCGACATGACCGCGGAAGCCATGCACCTCAAGCGCCCCAGCGAAAAGAAAGCCCATCTCCCCAGCAGTATGCCGGTAGGAGGCATCATCACCCCACAGTAAGCCCATTCCGACCAAAGGGAGGACCCACGCACATCACCCACCAAGACCGGTACACACGTCACGAAGTGACCGCCTCCCGCGCAGGGAGCCCGTCCGGCAGGACTCACGAAACAGGATAGAGCGCGCCATCCCGCCTACCCGAGCGCCTTCACAATCTGCGTCACACTCCGAACCCGCCCCATCATCGGAAACACATTCTTTATCGGGAACTCATGCGCCTCCGCGCTCACGCTCGACATCGCATCCTCGGCGAACACCACCTCATACCCCTGATCGAACGCAGCCCGCGCGGTAGACTCCACGCCAAAATTAGTAGCGATCCCGCCAATCACGATCGTCTTGATCCCACGCCGCCTCAAATGCAGTTCGAGATCGGTCCCATAAAACGCGCCCCACGACCGCTTCTTCACAATCAGATCCTCCGCCTGCACCCCGGCCTCCGGAACAAACTCAGTGGCATTCGGCGGCGGCGTGCCTCGCATCAAAGACGTATCCACCGGCAGCTGCAGCATCTCCGGAATCAGCACCTTCACGAAAATTACCGCCGCGCCCTTCTTCCGAAACGTCTTCGCCAGCCCAGCGCACCGGCTCACCACATCAGCCGAGCTATACGGCGCCAGATCCATTGCCGCAATGCCATACTCCAGATCGATCAGCACCAGCGCCGTCGTCTTCGGATCAAGAACAAGATCGCTCACAGAACCCCCTTGGTATCTCTCGATATAAAGATGCGAAAACTTCGCGGCGAGGCTTCTTCACAAAAAGGAAAACAGCCCTGTTTTGCAGTTAAGTTTGTTCTTTGGATGTTGTTCTTCTGTCGTGGCTGTTGCCTGTTCTTCTGTCGTGGCCGTTGCCTGTTCTTTTGTTTGTCATTCCGCACCTGAGCGAAGTCGAAGGGGGAGGAATCTGCGGTGGCCGTTGCCGTTGTCTTTTCTAAAGATCCGCGTCCTCGCCGAAGATCAATATCAGCCCTTCAGTGTGACGGACAGGCTCCTAGAGACTTGCCTCCGCCGCATCCACCGTCGGGAAGGTCTTCAAGACTTTGTGCACCTTCGTCATCTCCAGCAGCGACTCAATCCGCTCATTCGCCCCCGCCAGCAGCAACTTCCGCCCATGACTCTCCGCCGACACGTAGTAGTTCATCAGTAGCCCCAGCCCGGCCGAATCCATATACGGACTCTCGCTCAGATCCACAATCATCACCTGCGGCGTCTGTCCGCGAAACTCATTCTGAAATCCGAAGATCGTAGACAGGGTCAGCGGTCCAGCGAGCTTCAGGATCGTCGTGCCCTCGCTCTTTCCGGGCGTAAAACTATGAGTCAAAGGTTGATCAAGCATGTTTGAAAGTGTAGCAAGCCTCCCCGGCCGCAGATTACAGCCGTGTAAATCCTGCAGACCCGCTCGCCACTCCCAAAACAAACGCCACACTCCGACTCGAACATTCACAATTACGTTAGAGATCGACCACCACTTTACCCAGAGCACCGGACTCCACCAATGCATGGGCAGCATCAAGATCTGTTCCGGCAAAGGGTCGTTCGTTCATCATCGGCCTCAGCTTACCGTCATCAACCAGCGCCGCCGCCTCGCGAAGAATCTCCCCATGATGCGCCTGCCCCACTCCCGTTAGCAGAGGCATCAGCGTAAACACACCCGAGTACGTCGCTCCGCGAAACGAAAGCGGAGCCAGGGAGTGCGTGCTCCATCCCAGGCAACTCACCACATGGCCGCTATACCTCTTCACTGCAACAAACGATGCGTCAATCGTCGCACCGCCCACCGTGTCATACACAATATCGAAGCCCTCACCATCGGCATACTGCACGACATATTGCTCCGCCGAAACCGCGCGGTAGTCGATAGCCGTTGCACCAAACTCTTCCACGACTCGTCGCTTCTCCGCCGAAACCGTAGCGAACACCTCCGCGCCAAACGCCTTCGCAAGCTGCACCGCAACATGCCCCACTCCACCCGCACCCGCATGCACCAGCACCTTCTGTCCCCCATGCACCTTCGCGCGATCAACCATGCCCTCCCACGCCGTAATCGTGATCAACGGCAGAGCCGCGGCCTCGCGCATCGAAAGCGACTTCGGCTTCCTTGCAATCAGGTCGGCATTCGCCACCACGAACTCCGCCAGTGCCCCCTGCAGCCCACCCACGCCGCCCACCATGCCATAAACCTCATCACCCGGTCGAAACGCCGTCACCCCCGAACCAACCTCCTCCACCACCCCAGCCATATCAAGCCCCAGCACCGCAGGCAACGGCTGCTTCGCATGAGGAGCCTTCCCCGCGCGAATCTTCGTGTCCAACGGATTCACGCCACTCGCGTGCACACGAACCAGCACCTGGCCTGCCAACGGAACAGGGCGGGGAAGTTCTACCTGCATAAAAGCTGCTTCGGGACGTTCCACAATAAAGGCGCGCATTCGGTTCTCTCATCCTGTGAGTAATTTGTAGTTAACCTGTTCCAACCATCGGGGCCACAAACGTTTGATTCGGCGGCCTCCAAAGCGGTCCGGCCACCTCCAGCCGAAAGCTGTCAACCCCCAAACTCACAAATCCCCGCGCCAGACAAGCCGATTCGCTCCTGAGCAGAGTCGAATGACACAAACACCGAATTCTGCCCTTAAGCCGTTGCAGCCATGGAATCTGTCCTCAAGCCGTTGCCATCATCCTGAGCGGCGCGAAGGATCCCGATGAACCTCTAACCTGCCCTCACCGCTCGTTCCTTTCAGCCCACCCTCTCCAAGCCGTTGCCGGAATTCTGTCCTCAAGCCGTTGCCGCTATGGAATTCTGTCCTGAAGCCGTTGCCGCTATGGAATTCTGCCCTCAAGCCGTTGCCGCCATGGAATCTGTCCTCAAGCCGTTGCCGTCATCCTGAGCGGAGCGAAGGATCCCGATGAACTCTAACCTGCCCTCACCGCTCGTCCCTTTCAGCCCACCCTCTGCTGCGTTGTCTATTCTCCCCTCGCGACAGAGCTGCTCCTATTTATCACAATCTACGGCCGTACCGCTCTTTGCCCTTGTCAACCCCCAAACTCACCAATCGCCGCGCCACACAAGCAGATTCGCGTGGCGTATGAGTTTCATTCCACCAGTTATACTGGTAGCAGACTTCAAAAAAGACCCCGGCGTAACCCGGGGTTTCGTCTTTTCCGGAAAAATCTCGAGCTAAATATAACAAAACAAGTATTTTAGGCATAAGTCTCTAAGAATCAATATTTTACAGACACCATAGGCTTCTATCTTGCAGATTCGATTGAACTTGCGTCCAAAATAAATGATTATATGTTTCACGTAGGACGTTGAAACTAAAAGACATTAATCTAAAACGAGTTTACTTGACAACGCAAATCCCTGAAATTAAAAGGTTTTCCTTTGTCTCGAAACTCCCATCTAGCCGACATTCCGATCACAACCCGCTATGGGGTCGAAGCTAGATGGCATCCGAGCCTGAGTTGCCTATACGCCAAAGACGATGCTGATGGTTGGGTGTGGTGTAGCTGCAAGCTGGTTATCGAGGGTCGTTTGGTATGGTTCCTGCCTCAAAGTCAATCCCGTCTTTGCTTAGGTATTGTTGCTGATGGCCACAGTTAGCGCATTTGATTTCCGTTAGCGGGACAACATGCCAATCGGCCTGATTCGGCGCAAGGTTGAGATTTAGGTCTTCCAAGATGATTCCAGCCTTGCACTTCTTACATTGAACTCCGAAATGTGCCGACAATCTTTTGTCTCCTTTAATTCCCTACAATATTCGCATGGCCGAAGACATCATGTTCGACAAAGACAAGCTAGAAGCCGTTCTCAAACGGATGATTGACGCGAAGCCGACCACGTTCAAAGAAGCTGTTGCAAAGCCCAAATTGAACAAGGATGGATCGCCGCGCAAGAAGAAATCTGTCCAGAAAATGGACAGACCCTCCCCACAGGGTTAGCTGCAGGAAGGGAGTTTCTGTAAATCGCCCCTTTACCGCTTTGCGGCTGGCTTAGTTGTTCTCAACTGTCGCCAGAGAGCCAAGCAAGCAGAAACAAGCAGAACAACATGGTAAAAGTTGTTTACGTAATGCATGGTTATCCTCAGTGCCTACCTTCATGCTCCCGATGTTCTGCGGAGTTTGGTGGTCTGAGTCAGAACGTTAGAAGATCAGATCCTTATAGGGCAATGGCTTTCTAGTTGCCATGTTTTCAAGGGTCATGTTGAACAACCAAGGTTGTAGGCCGCGACGGTTATATCGCCAGCAGAACTCACCAAGGTATCTATCAAGGTGATCGGCTGAAAGCTGGTGATAGTTGCCTACCAAACCCCGTTTGAACAACGAAAACGCATTCTCTACCGTTTGTGTCGAAGTCCAGTTCTTGTTGTAGAGTTCGTGCTTGTGGATGCCGACCACATGCCGATCTTTCGGAAACATCGACTTGTATTTCTTATCGCCGTCTGTGACAACCTTCTCAGTTTTCTTGTCCAGTTTTTCTCTCAGAACGGGCCGAATATGCCAATCTTTGGAAGACTTCACACGCTGTAGATGAATGCTTCCGTCACGTTCTGCGATGCCGACAACAACGGTCTTAGACTTCTTGCCACCCTTTACGCCTTGACCACGTCTGCGACCACCAACATAGGTTTCGTCAATTTCTACAGTGACCGATTCACCACCAAGTTTCATTGATTTAGGTTCTTGCATGGCTTCGCGGATTCGGTGGCACAGATGCCATGCTGTCTTGTAGGTAATCCCGAGATGCCGCGCCACCTGACTAGCAGAGATGCCCTTCTTAGCCTCAGTCATTAGGGTGATCGCCATGAACCATTTAGTCAGTGGAAGATGTGAGTCGTGAAAGATCGTATTGGCTGTTGGGCTAAAGTGAAGACCACAGTCAGCGCATTCAAACTTGCGGTATATCTTGCGTGTTGTGCCTTTGGTTTCAATCAAATAGCACTTATCATGGTCGCAAGCTAAACACCGCACCCCATTCGGCCATCTTGTCTTGATCCAGAACGCAAGAGCCATCTCTTCATTAGGAAAAGTCTTAGCAAGTGAGTAAAGATTCATCAGCCACGTCTCCTAGTTTGACTTACGTGCTTCTGGCATGGTCGCGAGCAAACGCTCGACTTCATGGATGTCCGCCACATGCTCAAGACGAAGCAAAAGTGGCTCGTATTGTTCAGAGATATTTCGGTACGCAGGAGTCTGACGAGCGAGTTCTAGAGCGATCTCCCATTGATCCACCGGAACAAGACCTTGTTCAGCAATCGTTAGCATTCCGCGAAGAGTATGAACGTCAGCTAGCTGAGTTGTGTACTCGCGAATCAAAGCAGCAATCTTTCGGGGAAACTCAGGCGGCATCGAAGACATAGCTTTTTTACCTAAAAACAATTATGTGCTCTGACCCAACCTACGTCAAGCATATAATCATTCCAAAATACCCCGAGAGGGGGGAGGGGGGTACCCAGAAATGTCCATTCGCCAGCAAATCCCGCCCGTGCTCACGCTCGCCCTCCCGCTCATCCTCGCCGAACTCGGCTGGATGTCCATGGGCATCGTCGACACCATCATGGTCGGACACATGGCCAACCCCGCGCTCGCCATCTCCGCCGCCGCCCTCGGCCAGGTCCTCTACAACACCATCGCATTCGGCATTGCCGGAATTCTCCTCGGCCTCGACACCTACCTCTCCCAGTCCCACGGTGCAGGTCGCTTTGAAGAAGCCAACCGCTGGCTCCTCCACGGCCTCATCCTCGCCGCTGGCCTGGCCCTCACGCTCATCCTCATAATCCTCTGCGCCCCGGCGCTCATGCTCCGCCTCCCCATCGACCACGCCGTCCTCACCGGCTCGGTCGCCTTCCTCGGCGCTCTCAACTACGGCACCCCGGCACTCTTCCTCTACTTCACCCTCCGCCGCTACCTTCAGGCCTTCAACCACGTACGCCCCATCGCCGTCGCCCTGGTCACAGCAAACCTCATCAACGTCTGCGGCAACTGGCTACTCATCTACGGCCATGCCTTCGGCCCCTTCCATATCCCCGCCCTCGGCGTCACGGGCGCAGGCCTCGCCACCTCTTTCTCCCGCTGCTACCTCGCCCTCTTCATGGTCATCGCCCTATGGCGCATCGAGCGCCGCCACCACTACGGCCTCCGCAGCATGGCCCGCCACTTCGAGCCGCGCCGCCTCCGCCGCCTCGCCCTCCTGGGAGCACCCGCCGGCGGTCAGATCTTCGTCGAAATCTCCATCTTCGGCATGGTCACCTTCCTCATCGGAGTCATGGGACGCCTCCCCCTGGCCGGCCACGAGATCGCACTCAACTGTGCCAGCTTCACCTTCATGGTCCCCTTCGCCATCTCCGCCGCAGCCGCGGTGCGCGTCGGCCAGGCCATCGGCCGCAAATCCCCCGCCGAAGCCGCCTCAGCAGGATGGGCCGCAATCCTCCTCGGCGCAGGCGTCATGGCCTGCTTCTCCGCTGTCCTCCTGCTCTTCCCCCACGCCATCGCCGCCAGCTTCACCACTGACCGCGACGTCATCGCCGCAACCATCCCTCTGCTCTTCGTCGCCGCCATCTTCCAGTTCTTCGACGGCCTCCAGATCACCGCCACCGGCTCCCTTCGGGGTGCAGGAAACACCCACGCCGGCCTCGTCGTCCAGATCGTCGGCTACTGGGTCATCGGCCTCCCCATCGGCTACCTCTTCGGCTTCCGCCTCCACTACGGAGCCGTCGGCCTCTGGCTAGGCCTCTGCGCCGGCCTTATCGTAGCCGGCACCACCCTCACCCTCATCTGGCGCCACACCACCAAAAAATTGAAGTCGTCGACCGTGACCCAGGAGCCACTAACAACCATCCACTAGCCACAACTTCAACCAGCCAGAGCCATATCCTCGCGCACCCTGGTCTTCGACCGCGTCGTCAACGTAACCGCCGAAGCAAGAATCAACCCACCCCCAACCCACGCGCTCGGCCCCAGCCGCTCTCCCAGCACAATCACTCCCAGCAGACTCCCGATCAGCGGCTCCATATTCAGCAGCACACCCGCCTGCGAAGCTGGAACCTGAGTCATCCCCCAGTTCCAAAGCAGCGTAGTGGCGGCCGTACAAAGCACCCCACTGGCCGCCAGCGCCAGCCATGCCTTCACCGAAACCCCCGCCACCGGCGGCATCCCATACCGCACCGGCACCCACACCATCAGCATCAAGGTCCCCAACAGCAACCCATACGCCGTCACCACAATATGCGAGTGCCGCCCCATCAACTCCTTATTGAAAAGAATCCAGAACAGCGCAATCAGCAACGACACCACCACCAGCGCATCCCCAGCCAGTGTAGCGCCACCCTTGGCATGCAATCCGCCACCCAGCGCAATCAGGCCCGCCCCGCAAGTAGATCCCGCCAGAGCCACCCACCCCACCCAATCCATCCGCTCATGCGCAAACACCGCCGCCCCCACCGCAAGAATCACCGGCATCGTCCCCACCATCAGCGCAGCATGACTCACTGTCGTAATCGATAGCCCGTAAAACTGAATCAGAAACTGCAGCGGCACCCCCATAAACGAAGCAACCACCAACAACCCCCACTCCCGTCGATTCAATCCCGGACGATGCGTTACCAGCAGCGGCAGCAAAACCACCATCGCAAACAGGAACCGGTACAGCACCATATGCGCAAAGCCCATCTCCGCCAGCGCAATCTTTCCAAAGAAAAACCCGCATCCCCACAACGAACTGGCCAGCGCACAAGCAGCAAACCCCAGTGCCCGTCTCTTCTCCAAAACCGCCATACTTCCACTCTCGCACACTTAAAAGCGGACGGGAGAGAAAGCCGAAGCCTCTCTCCCGCAGCGTCCCGAATTCGAATACTAAGCTAATTCGCTACCAGACGCGGCAGCTCTTTACCGGCACCATCGGCGACCCCTTCTTGCAGCCGAAAGCCGCCGCAAATCCTGGCTGATTCACAATCGCTCCATTCGCGCGGAAGTGATCCGGCGAGTGAGGATCCGTCAACACCTGCGTCCGCACCTGCTCCGGCCTTGAGTTCTCGCACCAGTTCTGCGCATAGCCGATGTAGAACCGCTGCGGCGCCGTGTATCCATCTTTCTTCGTCGCCAGATCCACGCCCTCCTTCTTCGCACGATCGAGGTAAGCCATATAAGCCAGCAGCAAACCGCCATTGTCCGCAGTGTTCTCGCCCAGCGTCAGCTTGCCATTCACCTTCACATCGTCAACGGCGACAAAGCTGCCATACTCATCCGCAAGACAGTCCGTCCGAGCTACGAAGTTCTTCGTATCCTCCGGTGTCCACCAGTCGCTCAGGTTGCCCTTACCGTCGAACTTCTTGCCCTCATCGTCGAACCCGTGGGTCAGCTCATGTCCAATCACCGCGCCGATATGACCATAGTTCACTGCATCATCCTGCTTCGGGTCGTAGAACGAGGGCTGCAGAATGCCAGCAGGGAAGTTGATGTCGTTCATGCTCTGGTTGTAGTAGGCATTCACCTCCGGAGGAGTCATGCCCCACTCGCTGTGGTCCACCGGCTTGCCGATCTTGTTCAACTGGCGGTCATTCTCAAACGCATCCGCACGTCGAGCATTACCCAGTGCGTCATCCGGTTTGATCTCGAGTTTCGAGTAATCGCGGAACTTATCCGGATACCCGATCTTGTTCGCCACCTCGTGCAGCTTCTCCTTTGCCTTGACCTTGGTCGCGGCAGACATCCACTCCAGTTGGTCGATATCCCGTCCCATCGCTGCCTCAATGTCGCCGACCATCTCCACCATCTTCGCCTTACTGTCTCCCGCAAAGTACTGCTCCACATATACCTTGCCCAACGCCTCACCCAGCGCGCCATTCACGGAGTTCGAGCAGCGCTTCCATCGTGCTGCCTGCTCGGGCTGACCATTCAGAATGCGTCCGTAGAAGTCGAAGTTCTCTGCATCGAACCTCTTCGGCAGCCTGCCCGCCGATGTCGTCAACACCTGATATCGCATGTAGGCCTTCAGCGTCTCCAAGTCGGTCGCCTGGATCTCCTGCTCGAGAACAGGAAAGAAATCGGGCGTCGAATTGTTAATCTCTGTCACATGCGGAGAGTGCATTTCATCCTCGAACTCTCCAAATTTGAACCCCGGCAGACTCGCCTCGAACGTCGCAATCGGCTGCAAGTGGTAGGTCTTCTCCGGGTCGCGCATCTCAGTTACGCTCATCGACGCTTTGGCCAGCGCGGTCTCGAACGTCATGATCGATTGCGCATCCTTCTTTGCCTTCTCGGGAGAGCTCCCCGCGAGTTCCAGCATCTTTGCTACGTGAGCAACATACTGCTCTCGCAACTCGACGTCCTTCGCTCCGGTTCGAAGGTAATAGTCTTTTTCCGGTAACCCAAGCCCACCCTGCTGTGCAATCGCAATCTGCTTGGTCGCGTCCTTATAATCCTGCTGTTCCCCATAACCGAAGAACACATTCACGCCAATCCTCTGCAGCTTCCCCATCAGTGGCGGCAGGTCAGACTTGCTCTTCACCGCGTCGATCTCGTGCAAAAGCGGTTCAACCGGAGCCAGTCCTTTCGCTTCAATGGCGTCCGTATCCATGCACGCCTTGTAGTAGTCGCCAATCTTCTGCTCATCGGGCGAACGTCCCGTGCCGCCAGCAGCAGCCTTGTTCAAAATCCCATTCAACGATTGAGTGTTCACGTTATAAAGCGCGTAGAACTGGTCTACGTTCGGTTGATCTGAGGGGATCGGATGGTTCGCCGCGAACTTCCCGCAGGCAAACTTGTAAAAGTCGTTACAGGGATCGACCGAAGTATCCAGAGAGGTAGTATCAAATCCCGGAATCGGCAGATAAGTCTCGGTTGGCTTGCTATTGTCGCTCACCACCTTGGTCTGCTGTGCCAATCCGGCACTCCAGGCGCCGGCCATAGCCAAGCCAATTACTAAACCAACTCCAGCCCGGCGTCTCATCGTGCCAGGCACTCCCAACATCCATGTGTTCGACATTTCATCATCCTTTGTGCGCAGAACTTCTGCAGCCTTTGTATCACCAACCCAACGCCGGCCATTATTTTCACCCGTTCGTCCGCATACCTTGGCGTCGCCCGCGCGTCTGTGAAAGCATTACAGCCAGCGTTCTCGGTGAGCAGAGATACGCATCTACTCCCATGACGGTTCCCAGATCTCTCATTTCGACGTTCCGCCGCCGCCTCCCGCTTATTGGTGTTGTTCTTTTTTCCCTCTCTTCCCCCCTTTTCGCAGCCCGAGGTCCCGAGCCTCCGCTGCGCCTGCCACTGGAACCGTTCGGCTTCCAACCGCTCTCCGAGCAGTTCCTTCTCGCAGGCAGCTCCATGTTGACGATCCACTATGTCGACAATCAACACCTCTTGCTCACCTTCAGCGCCCGTCACCTCCTCAAGCGCCTTCCCGACGAGCCCGAGGACGATATGGACCGCACCATCGACGCCGTCCTCCTCGAACTTCCCTCTGGCCACATTTTGGCCCGCACCACGTGGCGCACCCACGACCATGGCCAATATCTTTGGAGTCTGGGCCACGGTCACTTCCTCCTCCGTATCCGCGACACCCTCACTACCTTCGCTCCTCTCGCCAATCTCTCCACCAGCCAGCCCTTTGCCGAGCACCCTTTTCTCTCCACAGACAACCGCCGCATAGCCGCCGTCATCCTCTCTCCCGATGCCGACCTCCTCACCGTCGAGACCGTCAAGCGCACTCCGGCCCCTCCCAAACCGAAGACTCCACTCTTCGGCCCAACCCCGGTCGAGCCGGCTCCTGAACCCCCCGTCGTTCAAATCAATTTCTATCGCCTCCACCTGCCACCGGAATCTGGTGCTGCAGTCAAATCCAACTTCGCCGGTGTCGCCCACTCCAGGGGCACGGGAGGAGTCCCGGTCACCATCGCCGGCTATCTCGCCACCGTGGACCAGGGCCATCGTCATTACGCCTTTGACTTCCACTCCTACGCCGGCAAGGTCGACGAGCTCTCTCCCTTCGACTCCACCTGCCGCCCCTTCCCACTCTTCGTCAGTCACAGTGAGTTCATCGTCTTCGGCTGCCGTGCCGGCAATGCCATCGGTGCAGTCGGCGGCTTCAACATGAGGGGGCAGGAGATGTGGGAACAAGGTCTCTTCGGCGACTTCATCGCTCCGTCCCTCGTCTACGCCCCGTCCAGCGGCCGATTCGCCCTTAGCCGCGTCCTCCTCCACTCCTCCGCCATCTCCGATCAGCCCATTAGCGCCGACGAGATCTCGTCGCAAACCGTCGTCGTCTATCAGACCGACAGCGGCAAGCAAATCCTCCACGCCGACTGCACCCCCGTAGAGCGCGCAGGCCAAAACTTCGCCCTCTCCCCCGACGGCCTCTCCCTCGCCCTCATCCACGCCAACGCCATCGAGATCTACCATCTCCCACCCCTCACCCCCAAAGAGGAGAATGCGGTCAAACTCGCCCAGACCTCCGCTCCGCCCGAAAACGATCTCCCCGTCCGCTTCGTCACCCAACCCTCTCCGTCAGCCGAAGAGGCCGATTCCACCGTTCAACCCGAAGCTCAGCCCGCCAACGCCGTCGCCCCAACCCCAGCAAACACAGCTACATCGACCTCCGATTCCGCACAGCCGCCTGCACCCGCAAACCAAGCCCCCGCTGCGGCATCCAGCGATGCTGCTGAAGCATCGACCGACGCCGCACAAGCCTCTGGCGACCCGTCACCCGAAGTCCACCGCAAACCGCCCACCCTCTACACCCTCCCCACAGACAAACCATCAGATCGCCCAGCCAATTCCGACCGCCCAAAGGACAACCCTCAATAAGCTCTCTCATCCAAAAACAATCTGCACCGACGAAGCAATCGGCACTACGAAACGATCTGCACCCGCTAAATCATCCGCACTCACGAATCGTCATCTCGACCAATGCACGAGGCGCCCCTGTACGCTCTCGGTCATCTAAATCATCTGCACCCAATCATCTGCACCCACGAATCGTCATCTCGACCGAAGTCACGCGGTCTCATCGCGTGACGCAGTGGAGAGATCCCTGTATTTCGTCGTTGCGGTTGACGTTCGAGTCGCCTGCCGACAACAGGGACAAACAGAAAAAGGCTGGCTACGGTCTCCCGCAAGCCAGCCTTTTTCATAAATCTCTACGCTCGAAACCTTCAAATCAACGACTGAAAATTAAGCAGCCTTCTTAGGCGCAACAGCCTTCACGCGCGCGTTCAAGCGGCTCTTGTAGCGGCTCGCCGTGTTCTTGTGCAGAACGCCCTTCTGAACGCTCTTGTCCAAAATCGAAGCGGTTTCGCGGTATTGGGTGGTCGCCGCAGCGTGGTCGCCCTTGGCGATCGACTCGCGCAGAAGGCGCAGGGTTCCGCGCAGCTTGCTTTTGTTGGAGCGGTTCACCGCAGTCTTGGCTACGGTCTGACGTGCGCGCTTCAAAGACGAAACATGATTTGCCATAAACTCTCTTCTCTCAACCCTTACATTTGTAGGGGAAAATGGGATGCAGGCTCAAGGCCAGCCGACTCTGTATCCAGTCACGGCCTGCCGCACTCCCTGCAATATCTAAGTCTACGGAAACCTGGGCCTTTGGTCAACCCATCTTCTACCCGAAAATACGGCGTATTAGCCCCGAAAAGCATCCAATTCGTAGAAAACATGCCGTACCGCGATCCCATCCCGGTTCTGCACCAAAATCTATTCATCATTTGCCCCTTGACGCCATCTTCCCGACGTTCTACTCTTTGCCCATCTTCGACACTAGATTGGCACTTTCCGCCATCCCGGTCGCAGTCAAAGGGCGCAGCCAATGCGCCACCAGCCAGTGTCCGCTCTTCCCCTCAAAAACTCCCAAGTCAACCGGCCAAGCACCCAACCCAGCTCCCCCTGACGGAGGTCAGCACACTACTTGATCAAAAAATCCCTGGAAATCACACCTGGCATTGAGCCCCTGTACGGGACCCACGACGAAAACCTCCGCATCCTCGAGGACAAACTCAACGTCACGATCGATCTCCGCTCCGACGCTATCCACGTTACCGGCGAAGCCACCAACGTTGCTCGCGTCGAACAAGTCTTCACCGACTTCGATACCCTACGAAAATCAGGCGTCAACCTCCACAACGGCGAACTCAACGGAATGCTTAAGCTCGTCGTCGCCGATTCCACCACCACCCTCAAATCTCTTGTCGACGCAGGTAAGCAGCGCTCGGCCGGCGTCAAACGCATGGTTCAGCCCCGCTCGCCCAACCAGCGCAAGTATGTCGAAGCCATAGAACAATCCGACATGACCTTCGGCCTCGGCCCCGCCGGCACCGGAAAGACCTACCTCGCCGTAGCCATGGCAGTCTCGGCGCTCATGGCCAAAAAAGTCAGCCGCATCATCCTGGTTCGTCCCGCAGTCGAAGCCGGCGAACGTCTCGGCTTCCTCCCCGGCTCGCTCCAGGAAAAAGTCGACCCCTACCTCCGCCCCCTCTACGACGCCCTCTACGACCTCCTCGACCCCGTCAAGGTCGACAAGCTCCTCGAATCCAACGTCATTGAGGTCGCTCCTCTCGCATTCATGCGTGGCCGTACCCTCTCCGACGCCTTCATCATCATGGACGAAGCCCAGAACACGACCATGGAACAGATGAAGATGTTCGTCACCCGCCTCGGCAACAACTCCAAGGCCGTCATCACCGGCGACCTCACCCAGACCGACCTGCCCAACCCAAAGAAGTCCGGCCTCCTCGAAGCCCTCCACGTGCTCGACGGCGTCGAAGGCATTCGCTTCTGCCACTTCGAAGACGTCGACGTCGTCCGCCACCAGCTCGTCCAACGCATCGTGCGAGCCTACGACAGCTACGGAAAGGCCCAGCAGCAGCTTCCGCTCCCCATCGGCGAAACCGCCCTGCCCGATCCGAACGTCATCCAGGCCGCCAAACCCATACCAAAACCTCAATGAACTCAACCAATCTGCGATAATCAAGGACAGGGGGCGCAATCGAGCCCCCTGTGACATTTGGCACCACCTGCTTCCAAGCGATGACCACCACCGAACCTCCAAGTACTCGCTCCATCCCCGCGCTCCGCCGCCTCGGCTACTTGCGCACACTCTCACGCGCCTGCCTCGCGCTCTCTCTCACAGCTGGACTCTCGACCGTTCTCAGAGCCGAAGCTCCAAACCCATCGGACTGGATCCTCACTTGGAGCGACGAGTTCAACGGCCCAAGCGGCTCCTCCCCCGATCCCGCCAAATGGAAATTCGACATCGGCGGCAGCGGCTACGGCAACCACGAGCTAGAGTCCTACACCAACCGTCCCGTCAACGCCCACCTGCAGGACGGCCACCTCATCATCACCGCCCTCAAGGAAACCCACACCGGTCCCGACGGCATTACCCAGCCTTACACCTCCGCCCGCATCCTCACCAAGGGTCTCTTCTCCCAGCCCTACGGACGCTTCGAAGCCCGCATGAAGCTTCCCACCGGCAAAGGCATCTGGCCCGCCTTCTGGCTCCTTGGCAGCAACATCGACTCCGACCCCTGGCCCAAATCCGGCGAGATCGACATCATGGAGAACATCGGCAACCCCACCGAAGTCCACAGCACCCTCCATGGCCCCGGATACAGCGGCGCGCATCCCATCACCGCAAAGTTCACCCTCCCGGCAGGCGAGGCCGTCAACACTGCCTTTCATCTCTACTCCGTTGAGTGGACTCCGAACGACATAAAATTCTTTGTCGACGATCACCTCATCACCCACCGCACTCCCGCCGACCTGCCGCCCGGCACCCATTGGGTCTTTGATCATCCTTTCTTCATCATCTTGAATCTGGCCACCGGCGGCGACTGGCCCGGCAATCCCGACCACACCACCACCTTCCCCCAGCAGATGGTCATCGACTACGTTCGCGTCTATAAACCAAATCAGACGCAACCCAGCCAAACACCCATCGCAGCGTCCACTCCGAAGTCTCTTCAATGATCACCATCGAATTACCCTCTAGCATCAAAGAAAACCTCTCACGCCCCGGCCTGACGAGCTTTCTCAACCGTGCCCGCCTCGCCGTCGGCGTTACCGGTCAGGTCGAGGTCCTGCTCGCGGACGACCTCACCCTTCGCCGCCTCAACAGATCCTTCCGGGGCAAAAACAAGCCCACCGACGTACTCAGCTTTCCCGCCCCTGCAGAAATCTCCGACACCCACGCCGGAGACCTCGCGATATCCCTCGAAATCGCAGCCCGTCAGGCCGCCATCTACGGCCACTCCCTGCGCGACGAAGTACAGATCCTTCTCTTACACGGTCTCCTCCATCTCTCAGGTCTCGACCACGAAACCGACGACGGAGAGATGGCAGCCCGCGAAACCACTCTCCGCAGCAAACTTAAACTCTCCAACACTCTCATCGCGCGAACTACCGCGCACCCGCGAAAATTACTGCCACCCGCAACCAAAAAGAGCGCGTCGCGTTTAAAAACCCCGTCCGTCCGATCAACAAAAAAATCTTCAACCCTCACGAAAAAATCGTCATCTCGACCCAAGGCGGCGCTCTATGCCGCAGCAGTGGAGAGCCCCCCGCATTCCGCGGGAAGCACCAAAGAACTCAAAAGCGCAAAGATCAAACCTAAGCGAGGCGCAAAGTGACTCCCGGCTACGCCTATACCCTCGCCCTCATTCTCCTCCTCGCTATCCTTGCGTTGGCTGCCTACGTTGACCGCATCTACTCCGAGATGGGCAAGTTCCTTGCTCGCGAGTATCAGGACAATATCGACTCGTGGGAGCGAGTCGTCGAACCCCGTCTCCGCCTCGGTCGGGAGTCGATCGCCCTTTCAGCTTCAGTCCTTCGCCAGCTCTCCTTGGCAGCTTTGGCCTTGCTCTCTGGCCTACGCCTCTACACCCACACCACTCTGGTCCCGACCCTCGCGCGTACCCCAAGCCTCAGCGAAGTTCTCCGTGCCGTCTTCGAACTCATTCTCCTGATCCTCATCTTCGACCGCCTCCTCCCCCAGCTCCTCTTCTCCCGCACCCGCGGCCTCTGGATCGCGCGCATCACGCCCCTTCTTCAGACCCTCTTCTACCTCATCCTTCCCGTCACTCTCCTCCTCGGCCTCCTCCTCTCCATTGCAGCCCTCGCCGAACCCGAAGACACCACCGAAGAGGACCATCCCTCCGAAGCCATGGACGCTCTGCTCGAAGCCGGCGAAGAAGAGGGGATCCTCGAAGAGTCAGACCGCGAACTCGTCCGCTCTGCCGTGGAGTTCGGCGACAAAATCGTCCTCGAGGTCATGACCCCACGCCCTGAGATCTTCTCCGTTCCCGGCACTCTTACCCTGCAGGAGTTCACCGCCGAGATCAACGAGCACGCGTTCTCTCGTGTCCCCGTCTACAACGGTTCGCTCGACCACGTCACCGGCATCGCCTTCGCCCACGATCTCCTCAAGGTCCTTGACACTGAGGCCAACACCCGCACCGTAGCCCAGATTCAACGCCCCGCCGCCTTCGTACCCGAGACCAAAAAGGTAGCCGAACTCCTTCGCGAGATGCAGCGCGAAAAGCAGCACATGCGCATGGTCATCGACGAGTACGGCAGCGTCGCAGGCCTTGTCACCATTGAGGATTTGCTTGAGGCGATCGTAGGCAACATCGCCGACGAGCACGACGAACCTGAAGCAGACGACGAACCTATCCGCGAAACCAACGGCGCTTACGTCGTCTCTGGTTCGTTCGAGCTTTCTCGTCTGCGCGACCTCTTCGCCGATCAATTTGAGCCGAATCATCGCGCTACGCGACCCGCTGAGGATGGAGAACCGCATGATGCGGAAGAAGAACGGGTTGAGCTGGATGGGGGTGAGAGGGAAGAGGCGGAGGATTTGAAGGATCTTCGCGATACGCGGGACGATCCTACGGCTCTACGGCTTCCAGAACACTATGAATCTACGACACTTGGGGGCTTGGTGTCGGAGATTGCGGGGCATATTCCTCTGCCCGGCGAGGTGGTGGAAGAAGATGGGCTTCGGCTGGAGGTGCTTGCCAGTACGGACCGGCGGATCGATCGGATTCGTGTGAGTCTTACGAATCCTCCTGACCTTTCCTAAAAAAATTGCAGTGTGGTTATGTTTTTTTCTGACGTGGTGAATATGCGAAAAATAAAGGGATTTTGCGAAAATAGCGCGTTTTAGCGTGGTGTTTTGATGGTGTGATTGTGGTGGTTTGTGTGGCTGGGATGGTGTTTTAGCAGCCATATTTCGAGGGGCTAAAAACACGCCACGTTTTTCAACTTTATTTTGGCTCTCCTGCCGGACGGGCCCACTACGCGTGGGGCGGTCACTTCGTGACTTGTATACCCCTTCGGTTGGCGCTCCCGTTGGTCGCGAGGGAAGATTGATTCCGACCAACGGGAGGACCACGCGAAGCTCTAAAAAGGCGTGCGAACGCCCGCGCTCCGCGCAGGAGGCCCGTCCGGCAGGACAGCTTCTACAACAGAAAGGTCCCGGATTGAGTCCGAGACCTTCCCTGTAACCAGAGTGGAACCATCGCATCAGTGTCTTGTTTAGTCGATTGAGATCTTTCGGAGCAGTTTGAAGTCGGAGAGCATCTTTCCTGTTCCGAGCACGACAGATGCCAGGGGGTCGTCGGCGATCGAGACGGGAAGCCCTGTCTCCTCGCGGATGCGCTTGTCGAGGTTCTTGATGAGGGCGCCGCCGCCGGTGAGTACGATGCCGCGGTCGGAGATATCGGCGGAGAGTTCGGGCGGGGTTCGCTCGAGGGCTACGCGGATGGCGTTAATGATGGTTGCGATGCACTCGCTGAGGGCTTCGCGGATCTCGGAGTCTTCGATGGTGATGGTCTTCGGCACACCCTCGATGAGGTTGCGGCCCTTGACCTCCATCGAGATGGGTTTGTCGAGCGGGTAGGCCGAGCCGAGGGAGATCTTGATCTGTTCTGCGGTGCGTTCGCCGATGAGCAGGTTGTACTTCCGCTTGAGGTAGGTCATCACGGCCTCATCCATCTGGTTGCCAGCCATGCGGACCGAACGTGAGTAGACGATGCCTGCGAGCGAAATTACCGCGATGTCAGTGGTGCCGCCGCCGATGTCGACGACCATGTTGCCGCCCGGCTCGGTGATGGGCAAACCCGCGCCAATCGCGGCGACCATGGCCTGTTCGACCAGGTGAACCTCGGAGGCTTTGGCTCGATAAGCCGAGTCCATGACAGCTCGTTTTTCTACCTGAGTGATCTCGGAGGGGACGCCGATCACGATACGCGGGTGAACCATCATCTTCCGGTTGTGCGCCTTCTGGATGAAGTAGTTCAGCATCTTTTCGGTGTGGCGGAAGTCGGCGATGACGCCGTCTTTCATCGGCTTGATGGCGACGATATTTCCCGGCGTGCGGCCGAGCATCTCTTTGGCCTCTTTGCCGACGGCCTCAACCTCGTTGGTGATCTTGTTCACCGCGATGATGGAGGGCTCGTTGACGATGATGCCTTTGCCGTGAGCGAAGACGAGCGTGTTCGCCGTGCCGAGGTCGATAGCAAGGTCGCTGGAGAAGAGGCTGAAAAGAGACCGCATATTGTGAATGCGGGAGTAACGCATCTGAAAACTATTCGAAGACATAGGTGTTTGCGATCGATCCTAAAAAGAGACTCACACTAGTGTATTCCTTTAGCAAGCTGTATTTCAGCACCTAACCTAACCAGTAAGCATGCCTCTTCTGTGTTAGTCCCGTTCTGGTTCACACAGCAGCCGACAGCAGAAGAGCGCCGAGGGATAGATGAGTATGCTGACGTGGCGGGTGTAGGCGAAGCCGGCGAGGTAGGGAAGTGTGGAGGCTACTACCAGGGCTAGAAATGTAGCGGCGGCCACGCGCAACGAGCGATCGTCTTCGAAGCGACGCCGGAGCAGCAGAACGATTGCGCTGACAGTCGCGATCCAGAACATCAGCCGGAAGAGCAGCATCCCGGCGATTTCGATCAGTTGCCGGGCGCCAAAGATTGCGGTTGAGCCGTACTTCTCGACCGAGAAGAAGAGGATCCTCAGCTTGCGCCGATCTCCTGACAGCGTCTCTCGAGGATGAGTTTGCAGATACTGGAGCGCCGCCCGCAGGTGATAGTCGTTGAAGCTCCACTCGTCGGGGAAGCTCATTCCGCGATTCAACTCGAAGTCGTACCAGTCGAGGGAGTCGCCATGCGTGGGTGGGTAATTCTGAAGAAAGCCGGCGTTGTTGCCTTTATGGAGATTGATGCCGTCGAAGCTGGTTCCCACGCTGAATCGTCCGCTCGCGTGGTGCTGATGGAGCGCCCACCCCAAAGGCGCTGCCGCAACCAGCAGCACGGCGAGCCATCGCAGCTTGGTTTGACGCTCCAAAGCCAGGAAACCCACCAGCAGCACCAACACGGCGACCAGCATCCCGCTCTTCGAGAGGTAAAGTCCATCGAGCGCTGCTGCGAACAGCACGGCTCCTCGAACGCCGCGCAGACCAGGCCAGTCGAGGAACAGCATCGCCGCGGCCATCGCCAGAAAACTGTAGGAGAACCCTTCGTCTACCTGCAGATTGGTCACGTCGGCCAGAAACGCCGGAATGAAGAACGGAATAAGAAGTAGAAGGATTACCATCAGCCTGCGACCGAACGGCCGCGGCAGGCAGCACCATGCCAGATAGATGGCGAACTCGACCGGCAACAACAGGAGGATCGTCTTGAAACAGGCGACGGGAACGTAGCGGTCGCCAAAGAGCCGAATGCCCGAGGCGACCGTGATCGCGGTGGCCGGCATGCGCGCTGCATGGAAGCAGATGGGATTGCCGCGAGTCCCCATCTCCTCGGTGCAGACCGTAATACCACCGCCGTTGAGCAGGCTGCGCGTAGTTGGTCCCACCAGATTGGTGAGGGAAAAGAGCGACCTGTCTGCCCTCGCCTGATCGAGGGTCCACACCGCGGCCAGCGACACCAGTACAGGGACGATCAGCAGCACCAGCAGCAGGCGGCGGTCTTGCTTTGTCTGATCCAAATCGCCTGCGGTTCGTGGCATCTGCCCAATCTAATCGAAGTTGACCCGATTGCTACTTTTTCCTGTCCTGTTTCCTCATGGTGTTATCGCCCCGGTTCGGTTATGGGACTGTGCTTGAGGATGGCTTTCTCATCCTGCCGCGACATCGTTCTGGTGCAAATAGATACAATCGAAATAAGCTTCAGCGATGTGGAGACAGACGAATGATTATTGGTGTGCCTAAGGAAGTTAAGGATCACGAGAGCCGCGTAGGGGTAACCCCGGCTGGCGTCAAAGCACTGGTTGAAGCGGGACACAAGGTTCTGGTGGAGCATGATGCCGGGGCGCTGTCTGCCATGCCGGACGACGAGTACCAGGAGGCGGGCGCGGAGATCGTCGGCTCAGCGTATGACGTTTGGCGGTTGGCCGAGATGGTCGTCAAGGTGAAGGAGCCGGTTGAGAAGGAGTACAAGCACTTTCGCGAGGGCCTGGTTCTGTTCACGTATCTCCACCTCGCTCCGTTGAACGACC
Source organism: Tunturiibacter gelidiferens (assembly GCF_013410115.1). Classification (GTDB taxonomy): domain Bacteria; phylum Acidobacteriota; class Terriglobia; order Terriglobales; family Acidobacteriaceae; genus Edaphobacter; species Edaphobacter gelidiferens. The sequence continues at coordinate 1,322,439 of NZ_JACCCV010000002.1, read as the reverse complement.
TGACCGATTCGCTGCTTACCTCGAAGGTCACAGGCATCGCTTATGAGACCGTTCGCGATCGCACGGGAGCCCTGCCGTTGCTGACCCCGATGAGCGAGGTCGCCGGTCGCATGAGCGTCCAGGTTGGCGCAGCTTATCTTGAGAAGGAGCATGGCGGACGCGGAGTTCTTCTGGGCGGCGTTCCGGGTGTGCCTCCGGGAAATGTTTGCATCATCGGCGGCGGCATTGTGGGCACGAACGCTGCGAAGATTGCGTTGGGCATGGGCGCGAAGGTGACGTTGATTGATTTGAACCTGAATCGTCTACGCGAGCTTGACGACATCTTTGGCGGCCGCATCTACACGGTTGCTTCGAACAGCTACAACATCGAACATGCGGTTCGAGAGGCGGACCTTGTGATTGGAGGCGTTCTGATTCCGGGCGCGGCTGCGCCGAAGATCGTGACGAAGGCGATGGTGGCGAAGATGAAGAAGGGCGCGGTGATCGTCGATGTTGCGATCGATCAGGGAGGCTGCATTGAGACCGCGCACCCGACCACGCACTCGAATCCTTCGTATGAGGTCAACGGCGTGGTGCATTACTGCGTGACGAATATGCCTGCTGCAGTGCCAAATACGTCGACGCTTGCCTTGACGAACGCGACTTTTCCCTACGTGCTGAAGCTGGCGCGGCTGGGGGCCAACGCGGCGATCAGTGAAGACAAGGGCATTGCAGAGGGAGTCAATACCTTCAACGGCGTTCTGACCTACGGTGCAGTGGCCCAGGCGCAGAAGCGCGAGTGGCAGGCTGTGGCGAAGCTGGTGTAGCTGGTGCGGGTTGAGCGAGGGATGCGTGCTCCGCCCGCATATAATCTGGGGGATTGAGGAGGGCGAGCCATGGGAACTACGAACCGGCGAAAGATTTGGATCGTAGCTCTGGGTGCGTGCCTGCTCATCCTCTTCGTGGCCCTTGCCACGCTGAACGCATTTAACACACAGCTGCCGAAGCCCGCCAGCACGCAACAGACGGTCATCTTCACAGGCCTGTCGATCGTGGCTTTTCTTCTCTTCGTCGTGGTGCTTCTGCTGCTCGTCCGCAACGTGTTGAAGCTTTATGCCGACCAGCGCAGCCGCGTGATGGGTACGCGTCTGCGCACGCGGATGTTGTGGGGCGCGGTGCTGGTGAGTCTGGTTCCGATTGCCTCAATGTTTGCGTTCAGCTATCAGCTGATGAACCGCGCGGTCGATCGCTGGTTTACGCAGCCGGTGACGGATATGCGGGAAGACAGCAATAACATGGCGTTGGAGCTGGCGCACTACACGACCGCTAACGCTCGCGCGGAGGCGGATTCGATTGCCGCCAGCCTTCCTGCGGCACCGGTGGTTGCTCCCGAGGGCAAAGCGCCCGGTGCTGCACACGCGGCTGCTTCGGTTCATGGCTCCGGCCGCCGCTCGAACCACGGTCCCCTGCCCGGTGTTGGTCATGCGGTCGTGCCGTCGGCTGCGACTCGGAATCGCGAGGCAATTCACGATGTTTTGCGACAGCACGAGATCACGTTGCAGAACGGCTTTGCGATCGTCTATCGCGAGGGCCGCGTCGTTGCTTCGTTTCACATGCCGCAGCGTGCCGGTGCGACGGCGCAGGTTAAGGTTTGGCTCCCGGATCAGGTGGCTGGGGTTGATACGGACGAGTCGGGGGCTCGTGCACCCACTGATCCAACGGATACTGCGATTCTTGCCGCTGCGCTGCGCATCGACCAGCCCGTGTTCTCGCTTGGAACTACAGACTACGCGCTTGGCGCGACCACTCTTAAACAAGGTGAGACCGTTGTCGTAGGCCTGCCAATGCCGTTTGGGATGGCTGCGACGATGACCAATCTGCGCAAGGCGGCGGATGCGTACTGGGTGCTTTATAGCGAGCGGCGTCAGATCAGGGATCTTTATATGCTCCTGTTGCTGATGATGACGAGCCTTGCTCTGTTCGCGTCGTGCTGGCTTGCGCTGCATCTGTCGAAACAGGTGACTAAGCCGGTTGAGGCGCTGGCGGATGCGATGGAGGCGATTGCACAGGGGGATTACGGCCACCGCGTGCAGGAGAGCGCGACCGAAGAGCTTGGGGAGCTGGTGCGGAGCTTCAACCATATGGCTGCCGATCTTGAGGGCAGCCGGCGCGCGGTGGAGGAGTCTACGGTACAGCTGAGTGCGGCCAACACCGCGCTTGAGGCGCGGCGCGGCGAGCTTGAGACGATGCTGGAGACGATTCCGAATGGAGTTGCTACGCTCGACACCGATCGCCGGATCATCCTGGCCAACCGGGCGCTTAGCGAGATGATGGATCCCGGCGGGCAGAGGCCGTTCTATGGGCTGGTGATGGAGGAGGTCTTTCCGCCTGAGGTCTCCGAGGTGCTTGACCGGCTGATTAAACGCAGCCATCGCATGGGCTCGGCGTCGAGCGAGATTGAGATTACAGGCTTCCCGCAGACCTCGAGCGACAGGTTCGGCGGGACGATGAACCTGCTGGCTACGGTCGCGCTGCTGGAGATGCCAGCGGCGACGGAACGGATGCGGCGCGAGCACCAGGGGTACGTGATTGTTCTTGAAAACGCGACCGAGCTGCTGCGTGCGCAGAAGCAATCGGCGTGGAAGGAAGTGGCGCGGCGTGTGGCCCACGAGATTAAAAATCCGCTGACACCGATCAGCCTGAGCGCTGAGCAGATTCGCCGCCACATCGATCGCCTGGCTCGCGCCGTCGCCGAGGTCACACCTGCAAGCGCTCCTGAGCCGCCTTCTATCGCCGTCATTCGTCGATGCTCGGAGGTGATCACCTCGTCGGTGGAGAGCATGCGTTCGCTTGTCGATCAGTTTGCCGCGCTCGCTGAGTTTCCGACGGCTCGACCCAAGCCTGCGGACCTCAACACGATTGTGGAGAACTCGCTGGCGCTGTTCGCCGGACGCATGCAGGCGATTCGCATCGTGCGCAAGATGAGCCCCGACCTGCCGTTGATTATGGCGGACCCTGAGGCTCTCAAACGCGCTCTCGGCAATCTCATCGACAACGCCGCCGAGGCTATGCAGCAGAGTCTCTACCGCGAGCTGCAGATCGGCACATGTCTCTTAGAGAATGGAATGGTCGAACTCGCGATTGCCGACAGCGGCTCTGGTCTTACTGACGACATGCGCGAGCGACTCTTTCTGCCTTACTTCTCCACCAAGCAGCGTGGCACCGGCCTCGGTCTCGCGATTGCCGCAAAGATCATTCAGGAGCACCAGGGTACGATACGTGCGGAGAAGAACGAACCAGCAGGGGCCAGGTTCATCATCGAGCTGCGCCCAGCCCTTTCGCTTGATAGCGACTCCGACGCGCCGGCGGGCCTCAGCGCCTTCGCCATTCCGCAGAACGGCCATCAGCCGCCGGTCGAGGTTGAATCTGCCACTGAGACTCCAGTTCCCAGCAACACTAAAGCAGAGGACGACTTTGCTTCCACCCTCCCCAGAGGCCCACAATGAACCACGTACTCATCGTTGACGACGAAGCTGAGATCCGCGAGTCGCTCGAAAGCATCCTTCGTGAAGAGGATTATCTCGTCACCACTGCCGCGACTGCGGGCGAAGCTCTCGAGCTTCTGCGCGACGCTGCCTACGATGTTGTTCTGCTGGATATCTGGCTGCCCGATCGCGACGGTCTCGATACTCTGACCGAGATCCGTCAGATGGAGTCGACGAATGTGCCTGAGGTTGTGATCATCAGCGGTCACGGCACGATCGAAGCGGCTGTGCGCGCCACGAAGCTGGGGGCCTATGACTTCCTCGAGAAGCCTCTGTCGCTCGACCGCACGCTCATCGTACTTAAGAACGCGATGAAGGCTCGCCAGATGCGTGAGGACAACCAGGAGTTCTCGCGTCAGCTTACAAAGGGAACGGTGACAGGAAACTCCGTCCCGATGAAGGCGCTGCGCCAGCAGATCAAGTTGATGGCGCCGACGAACGGACGCGTGCTGATCTACGGGGAGTCCGGGGCAGGGAAGGAGCTCGTCGGCAGAGCCATGCACGCGGAGAGTCTGCGCAAGGACCGTCCTTTCGTTGAACTCAACTGCGCCGCGATCCCGGAGGATTACATCGAGAGCGAACTCTTCGGCTATCGCCATGGAGCGGTGCCGGGCGGCCCAACCGAGAAGCGCGGAACGTTTGAGAGAGCGGATGGCGGCACACTCTTCCTCGACGAAGTCGGCGACATGAGCCTGAAGACGCAGGCCAAGGTGTTGCGCGCTTTGGATGAGCAGCGCTTTCTTCCGGTCGGAGCTTCGCACCCGGTGCACGTCGATGTGCGGGTTATCGCAGCTACCAATAAGGATCTTGAAGAGGAGATCGCTCGGGGCAACTTCCGCGAAGATCTGTTCTATCGTCTCAACGTCATTCCGTTTTTTGTGCCGCCTCTGCGCGACCGCAAAGAAGATATTCCTCTGCTCGTCAAAGAATTTCTGCAGCAGTTTGGCGCCGAGTATGGTCGTCCTCACGTCGAGATGACCGAAGATGCGCTAGCGGCGTTGAAGCAATACCATTGGCCAGGCAACGTTCGCGAGCTGCGCAATTTGGTGGAACGCGTCCTGATCCTCAACCCGAAGACGCTGCGTATTGAGCGCAAACATCTGCCCATGCTCGTCTATCGTGACTCGGCCAAGGACTCCAACAAGGGCAATGGACGCGAGGAGTTCACCAGCCTGCTGCAGGCTCGTGAAGCCTATGAACGCGACTACATCCTGAAAAAACTAGACGAGTTCCATGGCAACGTCAGCCGCGCTGCCGAAGGGCTTGGCCTTGAACGCAGTCATCTGTACCGCAAGATGAAGGCTCTAGGCGTTAGCGTCAAGGAATAGTCACTTTTTCGCTTTGCCATACGCTTCTTCAAGGTGTTTCAGAGCTGCTGAAAGTTCGCCATCGTCTTCAATCGCGAAGCTTTGCCACTTTTCGCCTTCAGTCTGTCCAGGTTCATTCAGTTTCGTTGCGATTGCGTTCGGCAACTCCAACCCTCTTGTGCCGGGAAGCAAGGCAAAGATCGTATCGCCCCGATAGATGCTGATCATTCCAAACATGCGGCCTGTTCTTGTCTCAGGCCACCGTCGAACCTCTTCTATCAACAGAATCGACCGCCGCCGCATCTCCTCAGATACCTTGGGTAGCGCTGGCCGTCTGGTTCCCATATCACTCTTCCGTTTGCTGTTTTTCCGCAATCAACTCCAACTGGCGGCGCCAGTCGAGGTCTTCGACGAAGCCGCGGCTGGAGCGCCACTCCTCCTGAACCTTGACGAAGAGCTCGAGAAAGACGCGTGTGCCGAGGAGTGATTCGATGTCTTTGCGGGCTGCGGTGCCGATGCGCTTCAACATCTCGCCCTGCTTGCCGATGAGGATTGCCTTCTGGCCCGTTCGCTCGCAAAAGATGGCGGCGGAGATTTTGGTCACCGGCAGCTTGCCGTCCTTCATCTTCTTCATAGAGGCGGGCTCTTCGAACTTCTCGATCACTACCGCAGTGGCGTAAGGGACTTCTTCGCCAGTCAGCATCAGGATTTTTTCGCGGATGAGTTCGGCGACGAGGAAGCGCTCCGGCTGGTCGGTCAGTTGATGCTTTGGGAAGTAGCGCTGGCCTTCTTTGAGCTGGCCAACGATCTTTTCGAGAAGCAGATCGAGGCCTTCCTTCTTGCGGGCGGAGATTGGAATCACGTCGGCGAAGGAGTGCAGCGTGGACCAGTGCGCTATCAGCGGGAGCAGGTCCTTCTTTGGAATCGCGTCCATCTTGTTGAGAACCAAGATCACGGGGCATTCCAGCTTTTTGATCAACGAGAGCGCGAAGTCGTCTTCGGCGGCAGACATGCCCATTCGCCCTGTCGTCTTGCCGCTGTCGCCTGCACCGGGAGTCTTTGGCAGACGGTGGGTCACGTCGACGATGAAGAGCACGGCGTCGCGCGACTCCAGCGCGTCGTGGACCTCCTGCATCATCCGTTTGTCGAGCTGCGTGTCCGGCTTATGGATGCCCGGTGTGTCGACCAGAACCACCTGCGCGGCGGGATGCCCGGGTTCGCCTTTAGCCTTCTTTTTCAACGGAACTTCGAGCACACCGTGGATGCGGGTGCGCGTCGTCTGCGGTTTGTGCGTGACGATAGCGAGCTTCTGTCCGAGCAGCGCATTGAGCAAGGTTGATTTCCCCGCGTTGGGGCGACCGATGATGGAGACGAAACCGGAGCGAAAGGCCATTCTCCTTATTATGCGCTGTTATAGTGCCCGAATCTGCAAACGTCGTCTAAACTGACTCGTATGAGATTCACCAAACTGCGGACTGCTCGCAGATTCGCTCGAGGTCTGGCCCTGCTATCCTCCGTCACCGCACCACTTTTCCTTTCGGCTCAAGCCATCAAACCCTTCTTTTCGATCGAGGTTCATTCTGACCGGACGGTGACCTTCTCCTACAAAGATGCCGCGGCGACCACGGTTGAACTCGTGGTCGGCGGATTGCCGAAGAAGCTGCCGATGAAGAAGGATGCGGCCGGCATCTGGACGGTGACGACGCCGTCTTTGCCGCCCGAGATCTACGGATATCACTTCGAGTCGGACGGCGATTTCCGGCTCGATCCTGCCAATCCAGACACGACGATCAACCTGGTTGATGTCGCGAATGAGCTGACGGTACCAGGCGACACGCCGCAACTATGGGAGGTAGCTAACGTCCCGCACGGCGTCCTGCACCACTACAACTACACGACGAACACTGTCCTTGGCCTGCCTCAAAATCAGAGTCGTTACTACGTCTACACTCCGCCGGGCTATGACCCGAAGGCTCCGCAGCCGTATCCGGTCCTCTATCTGCTTCACGGGTGGAGCGATTCTGACTCGGGCTGGACGGCGGTGGGCCGCGTCGATCTGATCCTCGACAATCTGCTGGCACAGGGAAAGATCAAGCCGATGGTTGTGGTGATGCCGCTGGGCTACGGAGATATGTCCTTCATTCACCAGTTTCATGTCTGGGAAGATCCTGCCGCCATCGACCGGAACACCGACCTGTTTGCCAAGGCTTTGCTCACCGAGGTCCTTCCGCGTGTTGAGGCCGATTACCACGTCTCGAAGGATCGCAACGACCGCGCCATCACCGGACTCTCCATGGGCGGCCTTGAAAGCCTGGAGATCGGACTCTCGCACACCGATAAGTTTGCCTGGGTCGGAGGGTTCAGCTCGGCCGTTCACAACTTGAACTACGAGGGCAATTTGGCATCGCTCAACCCCAAGGCCGCCGATCTTCGCCTGCTTTGGGTGGCGTGCGGAACAGAGGATTCACTGATCGAGCCGAACCGAAGATTCGTTGAGTTTCTCAAGAGCAAGAACATGCAGGTGAAGCAGATCGAAACACCTGGCTACCACACGTGGATGGTCTGGCGGGATAATCTGAGCCAGTTTGCTCCGCTGCTCTTTCAGCCGAAGTAGCGCCGGGCAGCATGCGCCGAACGTGGTATGGACCATCTCGCAAATCGGAGTCAAGGTCTTACGCGAGTACGGTGTAGTGGGGAAATCGTTCGGCAGGTAAGAAAGAAAAGTTGGCCTCCGCATCCAGCACGCCACCTCCGCCCGCGCGTGACTTCGCGGATAATCGGTGTTAGCGCATGGAATCTTTCTTCACACGGTTTAAAAACGTTCTGGTGCTGGTGGCGATCCTGCTGGCCCAGACGATCGGTCTTGCGGTGCAGGTTCGCCGGCCGGTCGAATCGGGTGCGCCCGACAGCAACAGGGTTACGCTTATCCGCTATTGGGCCGTCTCCATCGTTACTCCGTTTGAGCGATTCTTCCACGGAATCGGCCACACTGTTCGCTATGGATGGTCCGACTATGTCGACCTGCGCAACACCCGCCAACAGAACCACGACCTTCAGGAGCAGATCGCACGGCTCCGGCTGGAGCAGGCTTCTTTCGCCGAAGACGCCATGCAGGGGCATCGGCTGCAGGCCATGCTCGACTTCCAGCAACACTACGTCTCCACCACTGTCGCGGCGCAGGTGATTGGGACGAGCGGCAATGATCTCTCTCGCGTGGTCTATATAGATAAAGGCGCGAAGGATGGCCTGAAGGCGGACCAGGCGGTTATTACTCCGGACGGCATCGTCGGGAAGATCCGGGATGTCTTCCCGCACACGTCGCAGGTGCTGCTGATCAACGACCAGACCTCGGGGGCGGGCGTGCTGCTTGCTACCACCCGGATTCGTGCCATTCTTCGGGGTAGCACCACCGGCCAGATTCTTATCAATAATCTGACTCCGGACGATCGCATTAAGCCCGGCGAGCAGGTGCTCAGCTCCGGCGGCGACCAGGTTTATCCGCGCGGGCTTCCCGTCGGCACGATCGAGTCGATCAAGGTCGACCCGGATCACCAGCCTTACACGCTCATCCAGCTTCGACCCGCAGCCAATCTGAATCAGCTTGAGGAAGTTCTGGTGATCACTGGCACCCAGATCACGCTCCCCGTGGCCGCCCAGAAGGATCTGGCTGCAGGTGTTGTGACTGCCGAGACTCAGGCCGCTGCCAAACAGCTCGCAGATCAGCAGACTGCCGAGGCTGCTGCCCGGTCGGCCGCTCAGATAGTGGCTGATCGCCTGCCGAGCATTCATGAGGGAGACGATGCCGCCAAGACCGGAGCCGCGACGACACCCGCCGCCACTACTCCTCCGCTCAATGTCGTGCCGAAGCCGCTTCCGACTATTCACTCAGACCGCTATTCGCCAGGAGCAACTCCATCGGCGGCCAGTCTCAAGCCTGGCGCTCCTGAGGCGGCCAATCCGGTTGTGCCTCAAACGACTCCGGACGCAACGACTCAGCCAGCCACGCAGAAGCCGGTGCAGCCAAAGCCTCGGAAACCTCAGCCTCAACCGGACTCGGCTCAGCCCCCGGCCCAGTCCCCAAACCCGCAGCCGTAGCAGTCCGCTAACTACACCATGGCCACCCGCAGCTTTACATCCCGTCGAGAGCTAGAGCAGCACAGCTTTCCTTCTGCCGTCGCGTTGCTCGTTCCGTTGGGGGCGATCCTTCTGCAGGCGCTGCTCCCCAGGCCGTTTCCGCGACTTGCCATCCTCGATCTCCCTCTGATCGTCACCATCTTCTTCGCTGTCTCGCGTCGCAATCCTGTCGCAGGAACCCTTACTGGAGCAGCCATTGGGCTTCTTCAGGACGCCCTCACCGCTCAGCCCATCGGGGTCAACGGCATGGCGAAGTCGGTCATCGGGTACATCGCGGCCAGCATTGGCATCCAGGTTGACGTGGAAAACCTTACGACCCGCATTCTTATCAACTTCGGCTTCTTTCTTATCAATAGCTTCCTGCTCTTCCTCATCAACCGCCGTCTCCTTGGACTCACAAACTTCCACATCTATTGGAGCCACGAGTTCTTCCGCGCTGCAATTAATACAGTCGTAGCCCTTCCCATCTTCTTTCTGCTCGATAACACCAAACGCACCGAGTAAAACGTGGATTTCATTTGTCTAATTTCATTCGTCTAAACGGTACTCACGACACAACAGTGGTATGCACGAATCATCAACTCCAGTCGTAGACTGAGATAAGCATGCAACTAACCCACCATATCGACCCGAATGACGTCGGCCCCAACGGCAGGGCCGAGAAGGTCTCTGCGGGGAAGCTTCATGCAGCTCAGTACATCGTCGCGCTCATTCTGATCGTTCTTATCACCGGTCTCTGGCGGCTGCAGGTTCTTGGCGCTGATAACTTCCGCGCGCTCGCCGAAGCCAATCGCATTCGTAAGGTTCCAATCCTCGCTCCACGCGGTCGCCTGTTTGACCGAGAGGGCCGGCTGCTCGTCGACAACTACCCTTCGGTCTCCTGCTATTTGCTGCGCGAGCAGGTCAAAGACCTTGATGCCGATCTGCCTCTCATCTCGCAGGGTCTCCACATTCCCATCGAGCAGATCCAGTCCACGCTGCGCCGCTACCAGATCGCGCCCAAATATCAGCCCATTCCGTTGAAGCAGGACATCTCGCCCGACGAGCAGGCCTTCATCGCGGCCCATCGCGACGAACTTCCCGAGCTCGAGACCCTGGACGAGCAGCGCCGTCTCTATCCTCGGGATGGATTCGCCGCCCACCTTATCGGGTATGTCGGCGAAGTCTCTGAGCAGATGCTCGACGACCCACGCTACGCCTTCTACTCGCCCGGCGACGTCGTTGGCCGCTCTGGCGTTGAACAGACCTACGACGCGCTGCTTCGCGGGAAAGACGGCAGCCGCGACGTCATCGTCAACAGCCACGGCAAGGAGCTTGGCCACCTCGGCCAGGAGCTTGCTGTCCCAGGCAAAGACCTGAAGCTCACCATCGACCTCGACCTGCAGATTGCCGCTGAAAAAGCTCTCGATGGCAAGAACGGCGCCATCGTTGCGATGGATCCTCACACCGGCGAGATCCTCGCGATGGTCTCGCGCCCAACCTACGATCCCAACCAGTTCTCGGTTCGCCTCACCAAAAACTACTGGAACGAGATCATCAATAATCCCGATCACCCGCTGCTGAATAAGAGCCTCCAGGCGCAGCTCGCTCCGGGCAGCACCTTCAAGATCATCATGTCAGTCGCGGGTTTGCAGGAGAATGTAGCCCAGACCATGCACGTAAGCTGCAACGGTGGTGCGGAGTTCTACGGCCACTTCTATGCCTGTGACAAACACCACGGTGCGGTCGACATCAATAATGCGATTCCGTACTCCTGCGACACCTTCTACTACACGCTCGCTAATCGTCTTGGCATCGATACCATCGCGAAGTACGCTACATCTGTGGGTCTGGGTCAGAGAACAGGAATCGACCTGCCCGATGAGGTTGCCGGAACGATGCCCTCCACGGCGTGGAAGCTGAAGACTCAGCACGACAAGTGGTTCGCTGGCGAGACCATCTCGGTTGGTATCGGTCAAGGTGCCGTAACTGCAACACCGATGCAACTCGCTCGTGCACTCAGCGGTATCGCATCGGGTGGAGTCTTCCGGCGTCCCCACGTTGTCTTTGCCGATGAAGTTCCGTCCGACATGCAGCAAGCGATTCAGGAGTCCTTCCCCGGGTCCGGCAATGCGACCATTCCGCTGAGTACGGAGAACTGGCAGCTGATTACTGACGCCATGGCGAATGTGACCAGCAGCCCTATCGGCACTGCCTACGCCGCTCATCTTGAAGGGGTCGATTTTGCAGGCAAGACCGGGACTGCCCAGGTGATCGGCCATGACGCATTGGCCAAGACCAACAAAGGTCATAACACGGAGCCGAACGCCTGGTTCGTCGGCATGGCTCCGCGGCGGAATCCCGACATCGTTGTCGCCGTCCTCTGGGAGCATGGGAACTGGGGCAACAACTCCGCCAAGCTCGCCTCGCAAATCATCGACGCCTATGTGAACAAACAGCGCAAACGCGACAACAACATCCGCATCGCAACTACGCCTGAGCCTGCCAAGCCCACGACTCCCACCAGCGAAGCACCTACCGTACCGAGCGCCGAATAGGACAGACCAGCCATGCCCCGTTTCTCCTCCTACCGCGACTTCGATTGGGTCCTTCTCGGATTCGTGCTTCTGCTCTCGCTCATCTCTGTCCTCGAGATCAAGTCGGCCACGCTCCACACCAAGTTCCACGGCTTCGATCATAAGCAGATCCAGTTCCTGGCCGGCGGCATCTTCCTGATGTTCGTCATCTCCCTGATCGACTATCACCGCCTGATCGACATCATCCACTGGGCCTATGGCGTCAGCGTGCTGTCGCTCATTGCGGTCCTGATCGTCGGCACCAAGGTGCTGGGCGGGCGGCGCTGGATCAAATTTCCCGGCGGCATCCACTTTCAGCCGTCCGAGTGGGTCAAGCTCGTGCTCATCCTCACAGTGGCCCGCTACTTCTGGGGGCTGGCGGGTAAGGAACTCACGTGGGGGGACATCGGCAAGGCCGCTGCCATGGTCGTTGTTCCGATGGCGCTGGTACTCAAACAGCCGGATCTTGGGACAGCGTTGACTTATCTCCCTATTTTGATTTGTGGGTTATTCCTCGGCGGCATCCGCGTCAAGCAGGTTGGCCTCGTCGTCCTAGCGCTTGCCATTATCGGTGGCGTAGCCTGGAAGAGCGGCAAGCATCTCAAGCCATATCAGCAGGCACGGATCAACGCCTTCATGGACCCCGACTCTGACCCGCGCGGCTCCGGCTACCAGATCCGCCAGTCTCTTATTGCGGTCGGTTCAGGCGGAATTTGGGGCAAGGGCGCGAACAAGGGCACCCAGACCCAGGGCGACTTCTTGCCCATTCCTTACACCGATTTCATCTTCGCGGCCTTCTGCGAAGAGCACGGCTTCGTCGGCGCAATCGGAGTTCTGCTCCTCTACTTCCTCATTCTTATGCGTTTAATTCAGAACGCCCAGACCGCTTCTGATCTGCCTGGCAGCTTCATCATCATGGGGGTGGTCGCAGTAATCGTCTTTCAGATCGCGGTTAACGTAGGCATGGTCGTCGGCCTGATGCCGGTCACGGGCATTCCTTTGCCGTTGCTGAGTTACGGTGGTTCGTCGGTTCTGTTTACGTTTCTCTCGCTCGGCATCGTGATGAACATCCGCATGCGGCGCTTCGTCAACTAGCGGCATGTCAGTCAGCGGATCGCAAGGGGTTACAGCTTTACAACAAAGGAATGTGAATGCCGTGTGGCTTTTGCAACCGCTTTAGTGCAATACTGTTAGCAACACCTGTTCGGCTGTAGATGCCGCTCAGTGTACCCCGCTACTCAGGCGCACGGTCGCCAGTCAGCGGCAACAAAAGACTTTTTAGAAGAAAAGGCCGGCCAGCCAGAGACATCGATCCGTTGGCCGGACAGGTTTTAGGGAATGATTGCATCCGGATGGCGAACGGCCCCGCCTCAAGTGTCTGATTTTGAGGTTGTTCTGGTCACAAACTCCGCATGTCTCGAATTGCTTGAAGCATCCCCCCGTGTCCCCGATCTACCCGGTAACGCCGAATCCGCCCTCGCCTTGAGTGCGCCCACGGCAGAGCTGTACTCCTACCTCGCACCGGTCGTCGAGTTCTGTTCACGAGCTTCCGCAGCCCGTAATCTGTCCGCTCCACGGTGAGCCAAACCTGGCCTCTTGGTCAGGCGAACTCCCGATTGTTCTCTGTCGCGTCTGCCGCTCGAACCTCATTGAGGTCGGGCAGAAAGAGCACAGCGAATGTCGAAAGAAATTTATATCTCCAGTACTCCCCATGAGACCCGTCTCGCCATCGTCGAAAACGACGCCCTAACCGAAATCTATTACGAGCGCGAGAACGAATACACCCTCGCCGGATCCATTTATAACGGCAAAGTCACGCGCGTTCTGCCAGGCATGCAGTCCTCCTTCGTGGATATCGGCCTCGAGCGCGACGCCTTCCTTTACATCACGGACTTCATGGAGGAGGCCGGGGACTCGGCTGACTTCGATACCAATGGCGACTCCGGCCGCCGCTCCGAGGGTCGGCGCAATGACCGTGGCAACGGCAGCGCCACCACCATCGAAGGCACGGTAGCCAGCCCTCCGGACCGCCTCGACCAGACCAGCGACTCCGGTGTTCGCTCTTCTGAGCGCACGGACCGCGGTGGCCGTGGCGACCGTGGCCGCGGTGGCAGAGGCCGTCGTGACCGCGGCGGCAACCGCGACCGCCAGCCCGTCGCCGACCCGCTCGCGCCCACGTCGCCGGATGACGCCTTCGATGCGCCGGTCGCCGACTACCTCTCTGCCGACCAGCCAGCGGAAAACATCATCACCGACCGAAACGATGGAGGCGAGATCGGCGAAGGAGCTCCCGGTGCCGATGGCAGCCGCCGCTGGCGTGGCCGTCGTGGCCGTCGTCGTGGCCGAGGCCCGTCTCAACGCGACGAGTCGCCGAACGTCGCCAGTGCCACTCCAGATAACGCCTCAGCTGAGGTCGCCTATGACGAAGACTCTTTCGACATCGACGGAGCCGCCGCACCTATCGCGCCTTCCAGTAGCCCGACTGCGCCAATCGCCTCTGCCTATGGGACCCCCGAGACGACCACCGCCTCTTCTGCGGAGAACGCAGACCGTGGCAATCGCGACCGGGGAAATGACCGTGGCGAGCGCAACGATCGCGGGGGACGTAATCGCGGAGGCCGCAACGACCGCGGCAATCGAGGTGACCGTGGCGGCCGTGATCGCGAGCCGCGCATCCCTCGCGGCTTCGCTCCAAAAACCTCGCTCTACGGCGTCGACGACTCACCCGCCTACGATCAGGCGCCTGAACTCGATGCAAACGCTCCAGAGCCCATCGTTCTCCCTGGCGAGTCTCTCTCCAAGTACCGCAAAGGCGGAGACGAGCCTGTAGCCGCGGCGTCAAAGCCTCTCGAGATAAACGTCATCGTCCCATCCGCGCCGGCATTCACCATTCCAGAGGGCTGGGATGGCGGATCGATACTTCCTGGCGAGTCACTCTCCCGTCATCGCCGCCAGGAGAATCGCAACGAGCCTCGCGCAGAGCCTCGCCAGGAGGCCCGTGCAGACCACCGCAATGCTAGCCCCGCGGCTTCACAGCCTCGCGCCGAAGTCGTTCGCGAAGCTGACGGATTCAGCGTCGCGGAGACTCTTGAGGAGCAGCCTGAGGTTCTTCTCGCCACGCATCCCGACCTCATCTCCCCCGAGCAACTTCAGCACGAGACACCGGCCGAGCCGGTCGAATACGAACCCACCGAAGCCTCTGCCTCCTATCGCATCGACCCGGCAGCTCCCAGCGAGTACCGCCAGAGCGCGCCAGTGCTCGATGCTCCAGAGGAGATCCAGCCGGAGACCTCGGCTGAGCCGCAAGCTTACGACCACAGCGCCGTTCACAGCATCACCCCGGGCCCGGACGAGCACGTTGCGCAGTTGCACGCTGAGTCGGCACCCGCTGAGTACGAACCATTTGACTGGCAGACCCCTGCAGTAACCCATGTCGAGTCTGCATCCGCTGTTCATGCCGAGACCGCACCTGCGCCTCACGAGCTGACCACGCTTCACGCCACCGGCGAGATGCACTCTGAGGCTCCGGTCGCGATCTTTACGCCCGAGCATGCCACCGAAACCGTCTCGCCGATTGAGCACGAGACTGCTGTCGCGAATCCAGCTGACAATGTCATCGCAGATGAAGCGGCTCCCCAGCACTTTGCGCCTGGCATCGGGTCACTCGAAGAGGAGACACTCGAGGAGGAGGACTTCAACACCACTCTCCACGCCAGCTCTATTGAAGAGATGGACGACTTTGAGGAAGAAGAGACCCTCGAAGGCGCAGCCGATCTCGGCACCATGATCCGCGAGATGTCCATCGACCAGATCACGCGCTCCGGCAACGTGGACGAAGAGGAAGAGGACGACCTCGAAGAAGAGGACGCTATCTACGATCCTCTCGTCGGCGATCTTGAGGACACTGACGAAGAAGACCTCGACGAATCCGACACCGAAGAAGATGTTCTGCATGAGGAGTTCGTTGAAGGCGATGAAGTAGCTGCCAACGGATTTGATCAGTCGCAGGCTGGTGCTGCGGCTCCCGCGACCGATCGCAATCGCGATCAGGACCGTGGCCGTGGCCGCCGTGATGGTCGTCGTGATGGCCGCCGCGGAGACCGATATGGCCGCGGCGATCGCAACGACCGTCCTCGCAACACCGGCGGCGCTGGCGACCGTGAGCGTGCCAGCGGCGGTGGTGGTCGCGATCGTCGTGGTGGCCGCAGTTCCATGCAGTCCACAAATCTCCCAGCCATCAGCGAGCTGCTCAAGCCAGGCCAGGAGATCCTCGTTCAGATCGCGAAGGAGCCGATTGCAAAGAAGGGCGCACGCATCACCTCGCACATTGCGCTCCCGGGCCGTTTCCTGGTCTTCATGCCAACCGTCAACCACACCGGCGTCTCCCGCAAGATCGACTCTGATAGCGAACGCCGTCGCCTGAAGGAGATTCTGCTCAGCGAGAAAGGCGAGGCTGCTGGCGGGTTCATCGTCCGCACCGCCGCATCAGGAGCCAGCGAAGAGGAGCTTCGCTCCGACCTGCGCTTCCTCCTCAACCTCTGGGCCGACATCAAGCAGCGCTCCGAGTCTTCGAAGTCGCCAGCGCTCATCTATCACGACCTCAATCTCGTTGAGCGCATCCTTCGCGATCAGGTTACGGATAACTTCTCCGCCATCTGGGTCGACAGCGAAAGTGAATACGAGCGCGTTCTGCGATTCCTGCAGCGCTTCCAGCCCTCGCTGATTCGCCGCGTGAAGCTCTACACCAAAGAGACTCCTCTCTTCGAGCAGTTCGGCATCACCGAAGAGATCAATAAGGCCCTCCGCTCCAAGGTATGGCTGAAGTCCGGCGGCTCCATCGTCATCAACCAGACCGAGGCCCTCGTCGCGATCGACATCAACACCGGCAAGTTCGTCGGCAAGACGGCGCGCCTCGAAGACACCATCGTCAAGACCAACCTCGATGCGATCCCAGAGATCGTCCGTCAGATTCGTCTGCGCGATCTTGGCGGCATCATCATCATCGACTTCATCGACATGGACGAGCGAAAGAACCGCAACAAGGTCATGGCTGCGCTCGAAGAGGAGTTGAAGACCGATCGAGCCCCTTCGAAGGTTCTTCAGTTCAATGACTTTGGCCTGGTCGCCATTACTCGCAAACGCGTCAAGCAGTCGCTGGAGCGCACGTTGTCCACCACCTGCAACATCTGCACTGGCACTGGCATGGTCAAGTCGCCCGTCACGGTCTGCAACGACATCTACATCGAGATGCGCAAGATGCAGAAGCACCTGGACCGCGGCGACGTGATGCTTCGCGTCAACCCCGAGGTTGTCAAACAACTCAAAGCGCCAGGCACCAAATGGCTTCAGGAGATGGAAGAGATGGTCGGCAAGACGATCCTCGTCAAATCCGATCCCAGCTTGCACCCTGAGCAGTTCGACATTCACTAGACCGCTGTTTCGGAGAGGAGCTGCGGGCTTTAGCCTGTGACGAGACTCCGAAAAAAGATCGATCCATGGCATGAGATACTACGGGCGTCCAACACCAGGACGCCCGTAACTATTCCTCCCTCAGCAGCTTATAGCAGAGGCGAAGTGTAAAAACTCTCGCGGTTTGTCATCCTAAACGACATTTCCTGCGTCTTACACAACAAGCGCGTTACAGTTGGGTTCAAGCCAATGAAGAACCTCACAGCACCAAGGGAGCCACGCAAAGATGCACACCACGATCATTGGGAATCGCCTACACCGTATCCTTGGCCGCACCGCGGCAATCACTTTTTTTGCTGCTGCAGGGAGCCTGGGCCTTCACGCGCAGCAGTCTGCCGGAACCGCATCACCCTTGCCGCCGGTTAATCTTAAGGCGAGCCTCGTTGCGCCGCTCAATCTTTACACTCCGGACGATCTCGGCTACAGCAGCAGCACCGGCAGCGTCGAGACCGCCAATGCCGTGGACTTCAACCTCAGCAGCGATGCCACACAGCCCCCACCGCGTCGTCGTTATAGCCGCCCAAACTACAACGACAGCCGAACCAACGCTGATGGGTCCGCGAAGTATACCTTCGTCGTTGGTGGCGGTCTGACGGTGCCCACGGGCCCCACCCACAGCGCACTTACGACTAGTTGGAAGGTCCAGGCCGGCGTCGGTCGCAACTTCAATAAGACCTTCGGCGTCATCGCCCAGTTCGACTACGACAACTTCGGGGTCAACACCAGCACGCTCAACAATCTGCTGGCGATCTACGACTCACTCGGAGTAGTAGATCAGAACGGCAATCCTATCTCTCAGCTAAGCGGAAATAGCCACGATTGGTCTTTCACTCTCAACCCGATCGTCAACTACTATACTTCGGACACTAAGGGCGCTTATGTGATCGGCGGCGCGGGTTTTTATCATAAGACAGCTAATTTCTCCACGCCCCTGCCCGGTATCTATTGCGATCCTTTCGGCTTTTGCTACCAGTATCTGGCCAATGCCACGATCGACAAGTACACCAGCAACGCATTCGGTGTGAATGGTGGCCTGGGCTTCACCTATAAGGTCTCTCGGTTCGCTTCCACGCGATTCTTCGTTGAGGGCCGCTACGTCTACACGTTCAACTCTCAACGCCAATTCTCCTACGGCGACGCAAACGGCAACGGATTCAACGTCTTTCCGCAGAACAGCGCAAAGACGAGTTACATCCCGATTACCTTTGGTCTGCGTTTCTAGCGGTTACCCACGAAATCGAGTTGCAAGAAGAGAGGCGCATTGCCTCTCTTCTTTTTTAAGATTCTGACGTGTAACTATTTAGCGTCTCTTCAGGGAGCGGACCATCGCAGCCGAAGAAAAAATCCCGCACTCACACCGACCACTGTTGCAACGCTCATCAGGATCTGATGGCCAACCCCACGCTGACGCATCTCCCACGCATTCAGCCACAACACGCCGATGAGAACGGCCATTAAAGCTATCCCGCCAATCCACGGAGAGTGCTCTCTCCCGAGGACAAGCGCTGTCATATAGCCCCCCACCGTTGTGCACACCAGCCACACCCCATCCTGCAGAAACTTGTATCTTGACGTGATTCGGAAGTCCCGCGCGACCAGATCGGGCGAGGCCGTAGTCATGGCAAAGGTTGCCGCCATCGACAGGCCCACTGTTACCAAATATCCAAGAACGATCGCAAGTAGAAGAAAAGCGCCAGTAATCATGAACCCATTCTGGTCTCCTGCGCTGCGGACCGGCAGCTTTTTCGGAGACATCGACAGCCAGTCTATCAGTCTCGATCGTCTAAACGCCCACGGGATACGGCTTCTCGTGCATCTCCTGGTCGGGGTCGCGGCTTCGTTCAAACCGCCCTTGCAACAGGCTCAACAGGCCTGTGTACCAGTAGCCAAACACAAACAGCACAAGAAACGGCACCGTAAAGAAGTTCTCCGTCGAAATGGCATAGTAGACGGTCCAGGCAAAATAGCATCCGATCGCCATCTCAATCCAGGGAATCACGCCCAGTCGTTTGCGATACACCTTCGCCTGGCTCTTCTCGCCCTTTTTCTTCACGCTGTACTTAGGCGTCCTCGCAAACGCGCTCTTCACTCCGAACAGCGCCTCCAACACAGCCTTGGTATTGGTGATCGTCAACCCGACCCCACCCAACGCCATGACAAACGGCACATAGATGATCGATTTGTACCAGCTCTTCGGATAGAGCTCCTTCTGGCTCACCATGTAGAACGTTGAAACCGACATCGTGCTGGCGATGAACAGAGGGAAGTCGATCAGCAGCATCTGGATGTAGCCTTGCCAGCTGCGGATAATCATCGCGGGCATCAGCAAAACACTCAGCACAATCATGAGTGGATAGCTGATATTCGCTGTAAGGTGATACCACGCCTCGAGCTTCGTATGCCAAGGAGCATCGCTCTTCAGCACCCGCGGCAAAATCTTTTTCCCTGTCTGGATCAGGCCCTTTGCCCATCGCGCCTGCTGCGTTTTGAACGCAGTCATCTCGATCGGCAGCTCCGCCGGGCACTCCACATCCTGCAGATACTTGAACTGCCACCCCACCAACTGCGCCCTGTAGCTCAGGTCTGTATCCTCAGTGAGCGTGTCGTGCTGCCAACCACCCGCGGTTGAGATCGTCTCTCGCCGCCACATCCCCGCCGTGCCGTTGAAATTAAAGAACACTCCGGCGCGGCTTCGTCCCCCATGCTCGAGCACGAAATGCCCGTCCAGTAGAATCGCCTCGACCTGCGTCAGGAAGCTGTAGTTCCGATTCAGGTGGGTCCACCGCGTCTGCACCATGCCGATCTCCGGTTGCGCGAAGTGGTGAATCACCTGCATCACCCACTGTCGCGGAGGCACAAAGTCTGCATCGAAGATCGCCACAAACTCGCCACGAGCGACATCGAGACCCTTGTCCAACGCTCCCGCCTTATACCCATGCCGGTTGCTGCGATGCAGATACACAATCGGCTGCGGAGCCATTCCGACGAATCCGCGCGCGTAGCGCTCGACAATCTCCCGCGCTACTCCGGTGGTCTCATCGGTTGAATCGTCCAGCACCTGAACCTCAAACCGGTCTCGCGGATAGTCCAGTCTGCAGACCGCCTCAATCAACCGCTCGATCACGAATTGTTCATTGAAGATTGGTAGTTGAATCGTCACGAAGGGCAGCTGCCCTTCAGCGAACCGCATGGGCGGCTCGCTCCACTTTGCTGCGTTTTTTTTGTTTTTGAAGTAAAGCCACACCAACTGATAGCGGTGAATCCCATAAAACGCCAGAATGATCATGACGATGAAGTAGGGAATCAGCATCGCTGTATCGAACGCATTCCATCGATACAGGTGCTCAAACGTCTTGTCCGCGTAGTGCGTCTTCCAATAGTGACCGAAGCCCTTTGGACCGACCAGCAACCCGAGTTGGGACGTCAAAGTTTGAAGAGAAAATTGCAGGTCGTTGCTCCACGATAGGTTGGGGTACCCAACCGATTCTACGCGAATCACTGCTTGAAATCAGGTTAAGACGGCCGTACTTCAGCAAGAGACAGCGACTGCCCCTTAATTCAAAAACATGGTCCGGAAGACCGTATCGCGTTGAACGGGCTTGAACCCTGCGTCGCGAATCACCTGCCGTAGCTGCTCCTCGGTTGCCGCGTTTGCACCCTCGGCGAGCATCACGCTGCCTACATCGTTGCCGCCGAAGCGTAGACCCACCTGCAGCACTTTGAGTCCCTGGGTCTCCAGGTTCGACTGCACGTTCTCGATGTTGTCGAGGTACATTCGCGAGATCGCCAGCGTCTTCAGATACTCGACCGCCGTCGCCTCCTCAAACCCCTGCATCGACGCGGCTTTTGGTGCGAAGGCCCACGGCGTGAACGAGGCAAACCCCCTCGTCTCTTCTTGCAAAACGCGAACTGCCTCCAGGTGATTGATGCGGTGCTCCATCGTCTCGCCGCAGCCGAAGGTCATAGTGGCAGTGGTCTGCATTCCGAGCTTATGGGCCGCGCGATGAACTGCGAGCCAGTCCGCCGTGGGCCGCTTTGTGCTGGTGCCTTGTTGTACCGCGTCGTCTAGAATACCCGCGTCATCACCGGGGATTGAGTCGAGTCCGGCGTCGTGGAGGCGTGCGATGGTGTCCTCTACGGGGGCTCCAGTTTGCTCTGCGATTGAGAGGATCTCGCCGGCGGACAGGGAGTGCAGCCAGATAGCAGGGAAGCGCTGTTTGATGCTGCGAAAGAGCCCGTCAAACCAGGAGATTGTAAGCGCCGGGGTTACCTCGCCCTGGAGCATCACGCCGTGACCGCCCCGCTCGACTACGTTGGAGATCTGGTTGCAGAGTTGATCAAAACCCGCGCCAGCTGCGGCTTGCGTGTAGGTTACTCTTCCGTCGATCGCATAGCTTACTACGCCCTCGGGGTGCAGACGGCGGCGTACGGCGTCGGCCTCCATTCCAATCCCAATCAGATCATCGCTGCGAAAGCAGTCCAGCGCTTCGTTCCGGCTAATTCCCATGCTTCAATTCTACGGTTTTTGACGGAAAAAATTCTGGATGAGGGAAAAGGCGTTTTTTCACGGCTATTTTGCGTTTTTTGGTGTGTTTGCTGTGGTGAAAACATGGTGAAGTTGTGGTGAAATGCGTGGCTAACGTGGTGTTTTAGCCGTCACTTTTTCGATGTCGAAAAATGCGCCACGTTTGCACGTTTATTTTTCAGCCGGAAACCGATCCCATAGTCACTTATCGCTGAAGCAGCCTAACCAGAAGAACAACGACCATCGAGACGAGTGCAATCAGGATAGGAATGCCGGCCTTCAGCCACATGCTGAACGAGGCCACCTGTTTTTCGAGCGCCTCCATCCGGTGTTCGTGCTGTTCCATTGAGAGCTGCGCGCGCTTCACCCCTTCGCCTACTTCGGTGATCTGCGCGCTCTGGTCCTGGAGTTGGCGGTAGAGCCCCAGATGAGCCTTCGTGACCTGTCCGAGGTCGCCGCGAACTCCTTCGGCCATGGCCAACATCGCGGCCTCGTTTGCCTTTTCGGCGGCAGCCTTGGACGTGAAAAACCTGTCTGCCATCGGCACCAGCCGAGAGATGTGAGGCAACAACTCAACTAACTGCGCGAATACCTTTGGCCACATACGCTGCTCCGGTCTTTCTCTTCTTATCGTTTTATCGTTGCTACAGCAGCCCAAACCGATTCCTAATCCTAGTCCAGACGCGTCCTTTGCTGATCCGTGCCGAAGCTATTTGGAGACTTCTATGAGGTCAGCGCCGAGCGCTTCTGTCGCCATTTCATTACGAGCGCAACGACTGTGACCAGCAGAATGGCTGTCACGATTCCCTGCGACCATAGGCAGTAGATGCACCACTTCTGCAGGACGTACGCCTCGATGTAGCTTAGAAACGCGGCGAAGAGAAAGCCCACCTGGGCGAACTCGAAGACCAGCCACCAGCGGCCCATGAGAGCGAGTACGCCAATCGCTGCATAGCCCGCAATCCCCAGCATTGCCACGGGAATATGCGATCCCGCCTTTGGGTCTTCGTCAAAGGTACGCGGCGGAAAGACGGCAAACCGGCTGTGATTGACTGCGCCGCAGTCGAATTTTTCGGTCACAGCACAGGGCGGAGCCAGGGCGGGGTCCATATAGTGAACGCGCAACGCCATCGTTGAAACGACAATTCCTGTAACTGCCAGCAACGCAATCAGATACTTCATAACTTCGATTTTACTTCGTGAGGTTGCCGAAGGCGACGAAGGGCCGTCTTTGAATTTGATGGCATGTAGTTCGGGCTTCGGACGTTGGACCGGTCATGGTTAGGGGCGCGTATCATAGAGATAGGCGAGACACGCCCGAATAAAGCTTCAGGGCTTGCCGCGGAGAGATGAGATGATTGACAACCGCTTGAACATGAACGGGTATCCCACCACGCTCGAGGGCGCACGCGAGGAGACTGCCTCGTTGCTCGCGAAGGTGCTGGGCATTACTTCGTTAGGCTTTCTGATCACGGCGTTCGGCGTTGCGACGGCTCCTCCGTGGAGCACGCTGCCGGGGATGATTGCGGTGCTTGTCCTGGTTCTGGCGATCACCTTCACCCGCAAGGCGAGTCCGGCGCTTGCGCTTGGGCTGTTTCTTACGCTGACCTACTTCATGGGTTGGGAGATCGGCCCGCTGATTCACCGCTACGTTCAGACTGTTGGTTCGGCCGTGGTCTTCAACGCGGCGGCAACTACCGGTCTGGGCATGGCTGCCATGGGATGCGTCGCGTATCTGTTCAATATCAACTATCGACGCATCGCCGGTATCGGCTTCGCGGCTCTGTTGCTGCTCATTATCGCCGGTATCGCGAGCATGTTCTTCCACTTTATGACGCCGGACACCTACTCCTGGCTGACGCTGGGGATCTTCACGCTGCTCACGGTCGGCGACTTCGCCCGCATTCGTGTCGGCGGCGATGGCCGGTCTGCGGTCTCGCTTTCGCTGTCGATCTATCTTGATGCGATCAACATCTTTCTTGCAGTCTTGCAGTTGATGAGCGGACGCCGCAGGAATTAGTGCAGATTCGCTTGATCAACTGAAGATACGCTTTGGGTGGATCTCGCGATTTATCATGAAGCCGTGAACTCAACCAATCGCAGACAATTTCTCACGATGCTTGGTGCTACCGGTCTTTCGGCCGCCGTTGCGCCTTCGCTTCTTGCTGCACCAGCGCCGGTCCGTGGACAAGTTCGTGAGCCGTTTACTTTCCTGTTCGTTACGGATGCGCATCTCCAGCCTGAGTTGAACGGAGTTGTCGGTACGGATATGGCGTTCAAGAGAGCTCGCGCGGTCAAAGCCGACTTTGCCATCAACGGCGGCGATCACGTCTTCGACGCGCTCGGCGTACCGAAGCAGCGCGCCCTCACCCTCTTCGACCTCTACGACAAGACCGAGCAGAACCTCGGTGTGAAGGAGTATCACACCGTCGGCAATCACGACGTGCTTGGCATCTACCCAGCGAGCGGCATCGCGCAGGATGATCCGCTCTACGGCAAGAAGCTCTTCGAGCAGCGCTTCGGCAAACTGTACTACTCTTTCGATCACAAGGGTCACCACTTCATCGTGCTGGACTCGATCGGCATCACGCCGGACAGGGCCTACGAAGGCCGTATCGATGCGGCACAGTTACAATGGCTGGCGGCCGATCTCGCCGGGTTGCCTGTTGGAACCCCTGTCATCGTCTCAGTGCATATTCCACTGGTCACTGCGATCGCAGCGTATATGCCAGAACCTGCTGTTGCGCCAGCGCATCACGGGATGAGCGTCGCCAATGCAAACCAGGTTCTGGATCTGTTCGCCGGACATAATGTGCTTGGCGTTCTGCAAGGCCACACTCACATCAACGAGACGGTTGTGTGGAAGGGCGTTCCGTACATGACCAGCGGAGCGGTGTGCGGCAACTGGTGGCATGGCACACGTCTCGGCACGCCCGAAGGCTTTACGGTCGTCACCGTCGCAAACAACAAGCTCACGACACACTACGAGCCCTCCGGCTTCCAGACGATCTCACCGCAAAACACTTAGAGAAGCACTCGCGTCGGTCGGAGTCCTTGCAGATGGACTTCCGCGATCCATTGGTTACCGTGGTACATTGGTACACGTGGCAGAATCGAAAAAACTCGTTGAGATTGAGCGGATCCAGACGGGCGTCCGCATGGAGAAGCGGCTGCTGAAGGTGCTGAAAGCCGTAGCCGAGCTGAAGGACATGAGTCTGGGGGATCTGCTGGAGGGCATTGTGCTTCATGCCTTCGAGGGTAAGTCCGCGTTCTCTCCGCAGACCATGAAAGAGATCGAGAAGTTGAAAACTATCTATGGCCTGACGCTGCGCGCGTCCGACAGCCATCGATTGAAGGAGCGCAGATGAAAACACGCACGTTACTTCCTCTGGTACTTGCAACGGGCGCGATGAGCGGAGGCCAGCATGCTGCGGTCGCGCAAGCAACTGCGGCTCCCGCTCATGTCAGCAACAGCTTTCGGTTTGTCGTGCCGGCTCCGCTGAAGCGCGCCTCGGCGCTCTTTGGCCCGGAGGGGGAGCGATGCTGGGCGGGCGAGCACTGGAAGCCCGAGTTTATTCATCCTCAGCTGGCGGAGGACATCCAGGGGGCTATCTTTACAGTCCAGCATGGTCCGCACAAGAGCGTGTGGGTCAATACGATCTTCGATCCTGCTGGCGGCCGTATGCAGTATGTGTCCTTCATTCCTGAGACGCTCGTCTTCACCGTCGATGTGCGTCTCTCTGTGCTCACTCCGGCGACCACGAAGGTAGAGGTGACCTACGTTCGGACTGCGCTCGACGCGTCAGCGAATGAAGACGTGGTGGCCATGGGGAAGCGAGATGGAGAGAGCGGGCCGGAGTGGCAGAGGGCGATTGAGGACTGCCTAGCGGCCGAGCGAAAGACTGTACAGCGCTAATCGGCTGATGGATGCGGCGACCGCACGGGTTTGATCCTGCGCGGCTCGCCGGGCTGCAGGCGGCGGGACTAAATTACGCAGAGCCGCGAAAAAATCGACCGAATCACGCCAATTCCGGGGTATGCTGGGTAGCACTTCAGACGAGGTCCAAATTTCAGAGCTGTCTCGACCTGACTTTTCTTTTGCACGTGGGCCCAATTTCATCTCTCAGGAGTGATGCCATGCAGTGTCCGGTCTGCCATAACGAAGTCTCGGCCCAGAGTGCATTTTGTAACAGTTGCGGTGCGCCCCTTGCTACGGGCGGCGCCTCTGCAAGTTCAAGCGTGCCACCGCCAACGAACTACACAGATGTTCCGTCGGGTTACTCTGCCGTTCCACCTGCTTACGTTGCAGCACCGCCGGCCGCGACCAGTTCGGGGCTCTCGGAGAATGCGGCAGCGGCGATCGCCTACCTGACGATTATTCCGGCGATCATCTTTCTATTGCTCGAGCCCTACAACAAGATGCCGCTGGTCAGATTTCACTCGTGGCAGTCGATCGGCCTCTGCGTCGCTGCGTTTGTGCTGCAGGCGATCATCAGCTTCGCGGAGATTGCGATGCACTTCGTTCCGGGGATTATTCTGCTGTTTTCGCTGGTGCATCTGGTTATCGGCGTCGGTCTCTTTCTGATCTGGTTGTTCATTATTTTGAAGGCCAGCAAGGGCGAGTGGTACAAGCTGCCGGTTATTGGCGACTTCGCCGAGAAGCAGGCGCGCGGCTAGCTTTCCGGGCCTTGGGGAGCGGCAGATCCTCTCTTCGCGGATTGAAGGGCGCGAGTCGCTTCTCCATCACGACAATGGCAGCGGCGCTCTCGTCGACCATGATGAAGCTGCGATCGTGTTTGGCTGCAGCCACGCCTGTCGTTCCGCTGCCGGCGAAGAAATCGAGCACCGTGTCACCCGAGTTGGAATGAACGCGCACGATGCGCTCGAGAACTCCCAGTGGCTTCTGCGTGGCGTAGCCGGTCTTCTCCCTGCCGGTGGGCGAGACGATGGTGTGCCACCAGACGTCGGTGGGCGTCTTGCCGCGCGCGGCCTTCTTCGCACCGACCAGCCCCGGGGCCATGTAGGGAATGCGGTCGCTCTCGTTGAGGTTGAAGGTGTAGCGTTTTGGATCTCTGGTGTACCAGAGGATGTTGTCGTGCTTGGCGGGCCAGCGTTTGGTTGCGCGCGCGCCGTAGTCGTAGGCCCAGATGATCTCGTTCTGGAAGCACTCTCGGCCGAAGATCTCATCGAGCATGATCTTGCAGTAGTGGACCTCGCGATAGTCGATGTGAAAGAAGAGCGAGCCGGTGGGCGAGAGGACGCGGTGGGCCTCGACCAGGCGCGGCCGCAGGAAGCCGAGGAAGTCGTCGAAGCTGTCGCCGTAGCCTGCGCCCCCGCTTTGCTGCTCGAGTACTTCGGTGCGGTAGCGTCGGCCACCGAATCCTGTGCGGTCGCCTGCTTCGTCGCGAATGGTCTTAATCTGGGTGCGACTCTGACGTTTGCCCGTATTGAAAGGGGGATCGACGTAGATCAGCTCTACGGATGCGGTTGCCAGTGACTGCAAAACGACTAGGTTATCTCCCTGCACGATCCGGTTCATACCAACGTTCTCCGCTCCTAACACTAACGTACCCTTGGTCTCGGCGGCTTCGACGTGTATCGTTCTCTTCGGATGGCCTGTCTGCATCGGCCACGTTCGACTATGTCCGCCACTCACCTTATCTACGCTATGCTCACCCATCGCGGCCGCGTCCGTAAGGGCAATGAAGATACCTGCGCGGCAGCACCGGAGATCGGGGCGTTTGTCGTCTGCGACGGCATGGGCGGCGCAGCCGCCGGAGAGGTCGCGAGCAACCTGGCCGCCGATACCTTCCTGGCGAATCTCGCGCCACCTCGGCCTGGAAGCAGCGAAGAGTTGCAGAGGCCGGAGGCGCGCATGAATGCTGCGATTCAGGCGGCCAATCATGCGGTCTATCAGCAGTCACGTCACTCGAGGCAGTACAACGGTATGGGTACTACGCTGGTCGCGCTGCTGCACACGCCCGTCGTCAGTGGGCAGAATGGGAATGCTTCCGCGGCGCGTCGTTCGCCGGCCAATCATCTGAACTCCCGAGTCACCGATCCTCCCACGCTCTGGCTGGGCCACGTTGGCGACAGCCGCTGCTACCGGCAACGTCGCGGCAAGCTCGAGCAGCTCACCATCGATCATTCGCTGGTCGAAGAGCAGCTTCGCGCCGGGCAGATCACGCTGGATCAGGCGGCGCACTCGCCTATGCGCAACCTCATCACGCGCGCCATCGGTTCGCAGGCTACGGTGCAGGCCGAGATTCAGAGCCACCGCCCCCAGGCGAACGACGTGTATATGCTCGCCTCCGACGGTCTGACCCACGAGGTCAGCGACGAAGAGATCGCGGAGATTCTGACTGCGATCCCCAAGCCGCAGACCATGGCGGCGCTCACCATAGCGTGCGAAGAGCTGATTACGACTGCCAATCGGAACGGTGGTAACGACAACATCACTGTGCTGCTGGTCGCGGTCGCGCCGGATCTACCTCGTCCCTGACATGACCCACCCATAATCCGCGTCCCCCTCGCAAGCTGCTACACTGCGAAGTCGTCTGAAACTCCTCTATGTCCGACTTGAAAAGCATTGCAATCCTCGGCGCCGGGACCATGGGCAACGGCATCGCACACGTCTGCGCCCGCTCCGGCTTCAACGTGATCCTCTACGATCTGCAACAGCCGTTTCTTGATCGCGGGCTCGCCACCATCGAAAAAAACCTCGCACGTGAAGTAGCGAAGAGCAAGCTTACCCAGCAGCAGGCCGACGAGGCCAGAGCCCGCATTACACCCACGCTCGACCGCGAAGCTCTCAGCAGTTGTGGCTTTGCCATTGAGGCGGCGACTGAGAAGTTTGCGATCAAGGCGGAGATCTTCCGCGATCTCGACCGCATCCTTCCGGCTGACGCCATCCTCGCGACGAACACCAGTTCCATCTCAATCACGAAGCTCGCGGCAGTGACGAAGCGCCCCGAACAGATCATCGGCATGCACTTTTTCAACCCGGTACCGGTGATGCAGCTGGTGGAGGTCATCCGCGGCCTCGCAACCTCGCAGGCTACCTTCGACGCTGTCCACGCGCTCTCCAAAAAGCTTGGCAAGACGCCGGTTGAGGTCAACGACGCCGCTGGATTCATCTCGAATCGCGTGCTGATGCCGCTGATCAACGAGGCGATCTACTCGGTGATGGAGGGCGTGGCTACCGCCGAGGCTGTCGATCAGGTCTTCGTGCTCGGCATGGCGCATCCGATGGGCCCGCTTACCCTCGCCGACTTCATCGGCCTCGACGTCTGCGCCGACATCATGCGCGTTCTGGCCGACGGTCTCGGCAGCCCGAAGTACAACCCCTGTCCACTGCTTGTTCGTATGGTCGACGCCGGCTGGCTGGGCCGAAAATCAGGCCGCGGCTTCTACACTTACCCCACGTCTTGAGCTAGACGAGTCCGTGCGGCTTTACACTAACGAAACCAGCCGAAGCCTGAAGCGAAGTGCAGCATCCAAAAGGAACAGGAGAGACAATGCCCCAGGAGTTTTATTTCGAAGACTTTTACGTAGGCCAGAAGTTTCACTCGCTTGGCCAGGCCAAGGTGAGCGCCGAAGAGATCAAAGAGTTCGGCAGCAAGTACGACCCGCAACCCTTCCACCTCGACGAGGCCGCCGGCGAGAACTCGTTCTTCAAGGGCCTCGCTGCCTCGGGTTGGCTCACCGCGGCCGTCGTTATGCGCCTTCGCGTGCAGTCGATCACGGTCGCCGGCGGCATGATCGGCGCTGGCGTCGAAGAGATGCGCTGGACTGAGCCTGTCCGACCGGGTGACTCGCTCCGTACCGAGATCGAGGTGGTTGGCGTGCGCCACTCCAACTCCCGCAAGGAGTTCGGCGTGGTCCGCACCCGCACCCTCGCCTTCAACCAGCGCGACCAGGTCGTCATGCGTTCGACGGTCAACTTTCTGGCTCCCGTCAGGCCCACTGTCTAGCAAAGGATGAGCCTTCCATGACTAGTGAGGATCTCGCTCTTCTCAAGTCGAGCATCGACCTCGTCGTCACCCTTGAGATGGCAGACGGCGAGCGGTTCCTCGCCCAAATCCTCTTTGTCTTCGACTCTGAGGATACCCCTGACGTCTTTTACCTGAAGGTTGAGCGTGGCCCCCACGGCAACTTTGTCCCTCTGGGAAGCGGCGGTTATTCAACACTTCTCTCCGACATCGCTGCGCTTCACCGCCTGGAGCCCTGAGGCGTTCGCACGCGTTTTTACTGCTTCGCGCGGTCCTTCCCTTGGTCGGAATCGACTTCTTCCCGACCAACGGGAGGACCAGCGCAGATCGTCGGCTGCAAGAAAGGTATACGCGTCACGAAGTGACCGCCCCGAGCGTAGTAGGCCGGTCCGGCAGGACAGCTTCCTGGTGAACCAAACTGATTACCCCGGCGACATACTCACAATTAATCGGCGTATTCTTACCAGATGATGCGTATGACAGTGCTCGCCTCCGGGTCCAAAGGCAATAGCACCGTTATCGCCAGCTCCCGAACGCGCGTTCTGGTCGACGCCGGTCTCTCATGCCGCGAGCTTTTGAAGCGCATGGCCGTTGCGGGAGAAGATCCCGCCAGACTCGACGCCATCCTCGTCACGCACGAGCATCAGGACCACATCGCAGGCCTCGCGGTCCTCGCCCGCCGTCTCAAAATCCCTGTTTTCTTTACCGAGCCGACCCACCGCGCCTGGGTCCGTATGCTCACCCCGCGCAGCACGATGACCTACGCCAAATGGCTCGATCACGTGCAGCGCGAAAAGGAGGCCCGCGCCACAGCTATCGCAGCGAGTACCTCTACCGCCGGCCTCGCCACCCAGCTTGCCGCCCAGTCCGAGGCGATCGCCAGCGTCTCCGCCGAGGCCGCTGCTCTCAACCGCTCCGACGATCCCAACGCGACGCTTGAGCTGCCCATCGATCCAGACGAAGAGGAGCTTTGCGGTCCGGAGCCCGATTCCGCCGCCGCGCAGAAAGCTGAACAAAAGGCTGATCCTACGCACCTTCCCGCCGTGGAGTACTTTCACTCCGGCACCCAATTCTCAATCGGCGACATCGAGATCACCCCTTTTACCATCCCGCACGATGCGGCCGACCCCTGCGGCTTCGTCTTCGAGGCCGAGGGGATTCGCATGGCGTTGGCCACCGATCTTGGCTACATGCCCCCCAACGTCAAGGCCGCCCTCAAGCGCATCGACGTCTTGTTGCTGGAGTCAAACCACGATCTAGAGATGCTCCGCGACGGCCCCTACCCTTGGTCGGTCAAGCAGCGCGTGCTCTCGCGGGTTGGCCACCTGTCCAATCACGCGACTGCCGAGTTTCTGCAAAAAGACTACGACGGCGGCGCTGCCTGGATCGTCCTCGGCCACCTCTCCGAGTCCAACAACGCTCCCGAACTTGCGCGTCTTTCTGCGGAGCAGGCGCTGGGTAACCAACCGACGCTGCTCGGTAACCGGATTCTTTTGGCTGGACAGGCTGTTCCGCTCGATCCAATCACTCTTTAGTTCTGCATTTTCAAGCGCTTAGTGAGGGTACTCCAAGGGTTACGATTCGATGAATCCTTTCCTTTCTTCCGGCTATCAAACAGGATAGAATGGTGACTATAAACTGATGAAAAAAACAGCGTTAGCATTTCCCGTCAACCGCAGAACTCACACCTCGGGTTGCATCGATCAGGTAGTGGGGGACATTCTCTCCGGTTGGCGCTATGACATCTCGGGTCTGTCTCCGGCCATGCGCACGGACTACGACCAGCATCTGTCAGATTGCAGTCATTGCCGTCGCCGCCAGCGCATCGCCCGTACCATCGATGTGCTTCTGATCAGCGTGAGCACCCTTTCGATTGTTGCCTTTCTGCTGGCTGCGGTGGTTATTCACCGGGTCGAGGTCGTCACCCACATCAACACGGTTCGGGTTCATCTGAACCAGGCCCACGCTGTGGCCGTCTCGCTTGAGGCTGTCGCGATTGCCGGCCTGATCTTCTCGACACTTCTCTGGGTGCTGGTTGCCGTCGCGACCCCGCTTCCTGGCTTTATCGGCAGCATCGTCCAGCAGCGTATCCCCGCAGACCTCCGCGACCGCTTTACCAAGGACGCCGCCTGAAGACAGTCTTGAACACTTAGTGATCGTTAGATGGTGGCCTGGGATCGATCCTTTCGAGATGCAGTGGCATTCTCCGACTACTTCTGACGAACGACTCTCCACCGTCTCCTTGCATTTGATAGCGTAGTAGAACATCATGCCTCCCCCTACTCCTGAAGGCGAAGTCCTTCCGCCGCACACCGACGCGGTCCCCGCTCAGCCGATCCCCGACTACGAGCGCGAGGTCTCGCGCCCGAACTCCCGCGAACGCGGCTGGAACATTCTCGCCACGCCGGGTACTTACATTCTGCTTGGGATCAACATCGCGGTCTTCTGCTACATGATCTTTCGGGGAGTCTCGCCCAGCAACCCAACGCCCAACCAGCTGCTCTACTTCGGTGCCACCAACACCGAGTTCATTATGCACGGTCAGTGGTATCGCCTGCTTACGGCTACCTTTGTCCACGTCGGCCTGCTCCATATCGCGACCAACATGTGGTGCCTCTGGAACCTGGGACTGCTCGGTGAGCCGCTGCTGGGTCCCTTTGGGTTGATCGCGGTGTATGTCATTACGGGCATTTCTGGCAACCTGCTCGGACTGTTCTCCAATGTGGTCTTTCGAGACTACGGCTCGGTTGGCGCGGGAGCCTCGGGTGCGGTCTTCGGCATCGCCGGTATCCTGATCGTTCTGCTGTCGAACAAGAAGCTGCCCATCCCGGCGTTCGAGCTCAAGCGGCTCCGCCGCTCCGTGATTCAGTTCGCGGTGTTGAACCTGATCATCGGAATCGGCGCCAACTTTACCAGTATTGTCCGGATCGACAACCACGCCCACATCGGCGGGTTTCTGAGCGGGCTGGCGCTGGGTGTTCCTCTGGTGCCGCGCATGACCTCCGGCCGCACCCGCTACCTCGCGCGGCAGAAGCTCACCTTCGCCGCCGCCGCGTTTCTGCTCTTCCTCTTCGCGTACTTCATCACCAAGCTTAAGTAGATCTGCTTAGCAAGTCAGCGAGTTAGCAAGCTAGCGAACTTCTCGCTGACTTGCTAACTCGCCTACTTCCCGCTGACTCGCTAAAAGACGAGTCCGCCGATTCGGCACGTAACCTCAGAACGTTAGCTTGAGGGCAAGTTGTATTAAGCGCGGATTGTTGACAGTGGAGTTCACTGAGCCGAAGAAAGGGGAGACCGTGCCCGCAGCCGGTGAATTGAAGTTGATGTCGGCGATTGGCGATCCGTATTGCGGATGATTGAACAGGTTGAAGAACTCAGCGCGGAAGTTCAAGCCCACCTCACGTGGCAAGCGAAATTGCTTGATGAGTGAGAAGTCAGAGTTGACGAAATCGGGTCCCGAGACCGGGACACGATTGGCATTGCCGAGCTTGCCGGGGACGATTAACTTACCGGTGCTGTCAAATTGTTGGGCCTGAGGGGGGGCGAAGCAAGCAGAATTGATCCACTGGTAGTGGCTGTGACTCGCTGCGTGCGTATCGCAGCCGGGAATCTGGTCGGGCCGGTTGTAATTGAAGCCGTTGCCGGCTTCATTGAAGTTAGCGCCCGACTGGTTACTGGTGTCGATCAGAGGAACCGGGAACCCGGAGGAGATCCTTTGAATCAGCGTGACCTGCCAGTTGCCGAGAAGAGTGTCGGTCACAGGGCCCCAGGTGCTTCCGAACGCTTTGCCTTTGCCGACTGGCAGGTCATAGATGATGCTCGCAGTGAAGCTGTGATTCAGGTTGATCTGCGACAGTCCCCAGTCGAGGTTTTCCCAGTTGGGCAATGGGAAATAGGGGGCGCTCAACAACGAGCCAAGGCCGTCGCTTAGACCATTGTCGTAGGTGCGCGAGTAGGTGTAAGCGATCAGCGCGTAAAGGCCATGCTTGGGCGTCTTGGTCTCTGCTTTGATCTGCAGCGAGTTGTAGTGGGTTTTGCCCACATCGCCAAAGAGAATGATCGAGTTAAAGTTCTCGGTGGGGTAGGGATAGATGTAGGGTGCGCCGCCGGGCAGGCAGCCGATCGTATAGGTAGAGTCGACTCCGCAAGCAGAAGGGCTGTTGACGTTGATGGCATTGCCGCTTACCAGTATGTGGCCGGCGACCGCGCCGGCATAGCCAGCGGTGAGCAGAACATCGCCTGGCAGCTGGCGTTCCACGTTGACGTTATATTGATGAACCCTGCCAGGCTGGAAGTTGGGTGGCTGATAGTAGAACGTGCCTTGGAAGTTGGCCACAGTCCCCGGCGTGGGCGGAATCGGAAAGCCGTCGGAGAGGAAGAAGGTTCCCGAAGGTGTCTGGCCGTTGAGGGCGCAGAATGAAGTCGCAAAGGCGCAGCCCGCTCCATGGAATTGATCGGTCTCGCCGAGGTTGGGCGGATTTTGCCACAGGCCCTGCGCGCCCTGGCTCCAGACCGAGTCGTGGTAGATGCCGAAGCCGCCGCGGAGCACTGTCTTGTCGCTACCGAGGACCTTCCACGCGAAGCCCAGACGGGGTTCGTATGCGCCTCCGAACCTATTGATGCCCGCCGATCGGCTCACTCCGTTCTGGCCTGCGATCTGAAGCTCTCGGGTCGAGGGGATGTAGTTCGCCATCCGGTCATGGACCTCGGTGATCGGACTCGTGACGGCCCACGCCAGGCCCAGATTGAGGGTCAGCGACGGGATGATCCGCCAGTCATCCTCGACGAAGGGTCTTACGATCTTCCAGCGGCGGCCTGTGACTGCACCATTGAATGTCTGGTCGTGGATGGCGCCGCCGCTAATCCCCATCAGCAGGTCGGCCTCGGGATTGCCGGGGGCTACACCTGCCCCGCTGAAGTTGCCCGTGACACCGGGGAGCAGAAAGCCGGATCCAAAGGCTTCTGTGCCGACATTCATCTGATTGGCACGGAGATCGATTCCGACGTGAATATCATGTTTGCCGCGGATGAGGTCGAGATCGTCTTTGAAGGAGTAGATATTGGTTCCACCCTGGAAGGGAGAGTAGCCACGATCGCCGATTGCCCAATATCCGCTGGTGGGCGAGACGGAAACCACACCTTGACTGTAGGATCCTCCGGCAAGGGGGGTCCCGGTAGGCGAGCAGCCGGTATTGGCATTGGGGATGCCGAGGAGGGCCGATCCGCAGGTGAAGTTACCCTGTGAGTCAATGTAGTTGAAGATGCGGTCGTAGCCGAAGGTGGCCTGGTTGAGTGTGTTGGCCGCAAACACGTGGCTCCAGCCGATGCCGGCATTGCGTGCGTGATTGATGAGGTTTTCATTGCTGCCGAAGGCATTCTGTTCGGCGAGGCCGGGCGCGCCGCCGGGCGCAAAAGAAAACGCCTGGTCGTAGCTGAAGCGGCCAAACAGGTTGTCCTTGGCTGTGAGCGTCTCATCCAACCGAATATCGAATTTGGTTTCGTTTAGGACGCGGACGGGCTCGTTGACATAGTTGTAGCTCCCACCGGAAGCGTTGGGCGCAGGATAGATATTGAGCAGGCCCTGACCAGCGCTGTTGATCAGGTTTGAAGGAATCTTGTTGCAGGGGGTTCCCTGTGCCTGGCTGCCGTCGGGGTTCGCGGGTATTGGAGTGCCGGAGGCGTCGCACTGGAAGTAAGGGTTGGGTGAGCCGAACATATTCGGGTTAGCGATGACGGGATTGAAAGCGCCATTGGTGCCTGTCGAAATATTGGTACCGAAGGGGTCGGCCGAGAAATCGCCTTTGCGCATGGCCAGTGAAGGAATCAGACCGGTGAAGGTGATTCCTTGACGCTGATACTTCTGCTCGCCATCCACGAAGAAAAACGTTTTGTTGTGGAGGATCGGTCCTCCGATAGAGCCGCCAAATTGATTCAGATTGAACTTCGGGGTTGTAGTGTCAAAGTCCCCCTTCGCGTCGAAGGCGGTGTTACGGACGAACTCGAAGAGAGATCCGTGGAAGTCATTTGTACCCGACTTGGTTGTGACCAGCACGGTGGGGCCGGCGCGGGAGCCGTATTCCGCGGAGTAGCTGTAGGTGAGTACTTTGAATTCCTGGATATCGTCGATGGAAGAGAAGACGCCGATTCCGCCCGCCGTCAGTTCGTTATTGTCGACTCCATCGAGCAGCCAATCGGTGCTGTTGGGCCGGGAACCGCCAACCGACAGAGAGAAGGAACCGCGCGCGGCCACTTCGCTGTCGGTGCCGGAGGTGAAAAAGCTGTTGGGGTTGGTCTCTGCTGTAGCGCCTGCAGTGAGCGTGGCGAGTTGGACGAAGTCGCGACCGTTCAAGGGAAGCTGCGACACCTGCTGCGAAGTGATCACCTGGCCGAGAGAAGGATTCGTGGTCTCGGCGGTTACCGCGTCCCCGGAGACCGTCACGGTCGAGACTACGGTTGCAGGAGTGATGGAAAAATTGAGTTCGCGGGCTTCGCCAATCTGGAGATTGAGATCTTTGGCTTCTGTGCTTTGAAAGCCGGTGAAGTCGACGCGCACGGTGAAACTTCCGACAGGGAGCAGAGGAATCAGATAGTGGCCGGCGCTGTCCGTCTTGGATTCGCGAGTCAGGCCGGTGCTCTGGGCGGTGACCGTGACCGTAGCCCCCGCGATGGCCGATCCGGATTTATCAAGCACAGTCCCGGAAAAACTACCGCTTGCCTGGCCGTACATTGTTGGACAGATGGCAAGCAAGAGAGCGAAGGCAACAACAAAAAAAGATCTTCTCAACGAGATCCTGTTCGTCAAACCTTCTGCAAAGTTTCGACATTCTGCGCTCATGATTATGCGTCTCATCACCAACCCCTTTCGATCACATCGGCTAAAGGCGATTCTTGCGTGTAAAGAAGATTGCAGCTTATAGAGCAGTGCACTACTCAGGCAACGAAATTCAACGAAGAACTGAACCCCTTCGAAATAGGCCGTCCTGCTCCTCGCGGATAACGAGAAGTTTGTGGTTCTCCGTGAACTAATTGAGACCAAAGCCCGCGTAACGCGATGATTTACAAACCTAAAATGGGAGGTACGACTAACCTACACACAAAATTTCTGAAGTCAATCTAAAACGACACAGCGCTCGATCTGAGCTTCGCTGCCATCGTCCGATGCCTCTCAGGATGAGTCCGGACACCGAAGTTACTGAAGTGTGGATCAACGAGTTCTCAGCGCTACCTTTGGAGAGCATAGAACGTGACGTCTGCATCCTCTCATTCTCGGGATACAGTGCATACGTTCAACGAAAGGATTGAGTTCGCAAGAATTGCGATTTTTGCTGAATGCATACGCAGACTGGAAGCGAACAAGGCGGCTGGCGCTCGCCAATCAGGAATACAGGGCAAGAGGCGCTACCGTAGCCCCATCATCTGGCCTCAGCCCAAAACTCTTCGAGCACGCGGGCACACTCTTCCAGCAGCGCCTGCGCGTCTGCATCGAATGCATTCAGGTGTTCGCTCTCCACATCCAGCGTGCCGATGACGCGATCGCCGTGGCCGTGGGCAAGAACCGGGACGATGATCTCCGCTCGCGTGCTGTCGAACGTGGTCATGTAGCCCGAATCATCCGCTACATTTCCAGCGTTGATCGTTCTTATTCCAGCGATCGCTCTGGCGGTGAGTCCCTGCGTAATAGGAAACGCAGGGTGCGACGGCGCAGAGTACCCGCTCCAGGCGATATTTACAACCAGTCCGCGTTGGAAGTCCACATCATAGATCCCCACCCAACGCCAGGATCCTTCCTTCCGAATTGCATCCGCAATTCGTTTCGCCCGCGTTGCGCGATCTGAGTTTTCAGCAGTGATGTCCCTGAGCTTGTGCA
The DNA here is from genome assembly GCF_013410115.1 of Tunturiibacter gelidiferens. Classification (GTDB taxonomy): domain Bacteria; phylum Acidobacteriota; class Terriglobia; order Terriglobales; family Acidobacteriaceae; genus Edaphobacter; species Edaphobacter gelidiferens. The sequence continues at coordinate 1,285,067 of NZ_JACCCV010000002.1, read as the reverse complement.
GAAGTTCGCTATCCGGCACCAGTCGATCCTCCGGTCTGAGTAGAGTGAGACGAAGTTCGTCTTAGCTGAGAGTCGTCTGAGCGAACTTTCTCACCATGGCCAGCAGCAGTCTCCGGTCGCTCTCCGACAGGTGTGCCGAGTACCGTTGCACCTGCGTCAAAAACCGGATCTCCTCTTCGCCCAGGTTCAGCCCCGACATCTCCTTGGCCATCGTCTCTTCGGCAAAGAACTCCGAGAGCTGCAGGTCCAGCGCGCGCGCAATCTTCTGGAGTGTCTCGAGCGACGGCACCGTGTGCCCGTTCTCCACTCGCGAGAGATAGCAGCGCAACAGGCCGGTCCGCTTCTCGATGTCACCTTGCGACATTCCCTTTTGCAGCCGATATCCGCGAATCGTAGAACCGATATTCATCGAGATGGAAAGAGCCTCAATCGACTCGTTCGCCAGATCAACAGGTATAGTTTGCATGTCAGCCATTAGCCACAAAGTAAACAGGCGCAACGAGTTGGTCAATGACTATCTTTGGGGACTCAGGTGTTTCCTGTACCATCCCAGGTTCATCGAGAGGCAGTTACCAGCCAAACCCTGAAGCCTTACTTGAACTCCGGGTGAGTCTGGAACCGGCCCAGACATTACAGGATCAGTTACTAGTCTTAAAGTAACTCGGCCTCCCGGCGGATGGGGCTTGCGGAGAGGTCAATCACACTCCCACCCACCGGTATACGCTGCATAGATCCTCCGGCGAGGCCACGTGGTCCGCGGCCGCATCCTCCTCCGACATCTCCACTGTCCCGGTCCACAGAAGTTTGAAGCCGGCATGAGCCTCCAGCAACTCTCCAGCCTCGGGGTTGAAGTAGATGACGTCCAGCATCCCTGGCCTGCCCGCAAATTCAGTCTCCAGCCGCTCGATCAGCCGCTTCACCACAGGAGCAGCGAACGGATTGAAGAGATAAAGCAGGCACGGCCCCTCTGGAAACGAAAACTCCGTCGCGTCTTGACAGAGAATCTGCACCGGGCACACCGCTCGCCCAGCGTCGGTCCACGCGACCACGTTCGACTTGGCAGTCTTCGCCAGCGATGCGTTGAGCTCCACGCCGATCACTTGCCGAAACGAAAACTCCGACGCCATCATCACCGCACGCCCCTTCCCGCACCCCAGATCGATGAAGCTGTACTGAGAGATCGCGGCGTGTCCGGAGTCGGAGATCCAATCTTCGACCACCCGCCGAAACCGCGAAGGAGCCATGCCGTAGTACGCGGTATTGAACACATCGTTTTTATGGCCCGAGCGCAGGTCTCCGCCACCGATCAGCCCGCTCGTATCGACGCCGTGGCGTTGGTCGAACGGATGTAGCATCGGCTTCTCTACACCCGCTGTGCCGTCCTGTGGCTGGAGTCGCCCCAGCGCGGTCCGCATCGTCCCCGCGAGGCCCCGCTGAGCCAGCGACCATCGCAGCTTCGACCATGCTGTGCTGAGTCTCGTCATTGGATATCGTGTCTGCGTCAGAGTCTCTGCGAAACGAAGTCGCGCCGGCTTCATTCCTGAGTAGAAACTTAGTGCAACTCCCAACGCAACGCAGGATCAACCAGCGTCTGCAGCAGAAAGTTATTTCTTGGCGGCGACCAGTGGGCCACCCGGCGCAGCAGCGAGACAAACAGCGACCGCTTCGCCACCACAATATCAACCGCCTTCTCGGAGATGAATGCATGCCGCATCGAGTGCGGCGTCCCTCCTTCGAAGAACAGCCTGTCCGTTCCGATCTCTATCTCGTGTTCGATCAGGTACGCCCGGATCACCGTCCCAACCGAGTATCGCTCCAGGCCTCCGCGATTCATCTGCCAGTCGATCTCCGAAATGCCATGATGTCTCCGGCCACCCAGCAAGCTGATCCACTGGCCGTCGGGCGTCTTCACGCCAACGCAGAATAATCCGTCCAGCGCCTTCATCGTGCTGTATCGCCTCTCGAGGACGGCCTCGGAGACGGGATGCGTCGAGGCCCGGTTCAATTCAATCAGCTGAGCTTTGCCCAGCATGCTCTTCACGTCGCCTTCAAAGGTGCAGCCGAGCTCTGCTTCGGCCTTGCGGCGGTAGTACCTCAGGTTTCGGCGTGTGTGTTTGCCCATGGCGGCCAGGGTCGCATCGACCGTCTTCTCCAGCACGATGGTGGCTCCTACCTCGCGTGTCTGGGTGGTCCACAGGCGCTTTTCGTCTCCTGGAATCGAACCGTCGAAGCACTCCGACCATGTCTCATCGCCTTCGCCAGCATAACTGAGCATGACAACCTGGGCGCCGTTCGTCATCAGGTAGCGGCCCACGCTGGCTGAGATCTTTGTCCGCTCGGCAGGCAGTGCAATCACAGCTCTGCTGCCGTTGAAGTCGCTCGTGGTGAAGACGCGCGACGGCATCCCCAGCACCTTGTACTCATAAACCAGTACCGCGCCCTTCAGGTCTTCTGCCCGCAGTGCGGCAAGGTCCAGATCCCGCCGCTTTCCTACCAGCACCATGTAGGGAATCTTCTTGAGATTGTCGGTTCCAGTAAGGAAGTACTCCAGGTAGTCCATCGCTCCGGTCTGTTTGCACAGCGCGCTCAGGCGGACCAGGACAGGCTGAATACGCAGAATCGCAGCCCGTCCGCGCAGAACGAAAAAGTGCGCGGCATCCAGATCATTGCCCAATAAGTCCTTCGCTTCATGGCTGGTCGACAGCATAGTTACGTAGTTAACCGAAGATCGCTAAAACTGTGAGGACATTCGTCTTTTGCGGCGCGGTAGACCTTGGTCTGTTCGTGGTCTGGTTCGTGTGATGCGTCTTGCCGGTTCTATGGCCGGCTTGCCTCTAACAAATTAGGAACAACTTCTTGCAGATGAGTCACACAGCGGCTAATGAGATACGCCAAATCAAACAGATTGGATCTTCCGTGCTTCAACAACTGCTGCAAGGATTCGGAACCTGGTTTCTCAATTCCTCCCCATAATTGTCTATGGGAGGCAACCCTAAAGGTCTCTGATGGGTGCAAAAGATCGACCTCGAGATTCAAAAGAAAATCGAACCATAAATCGATTACTAGAAAGACTTTACAGCAAATAGCCGACGAACCCTCTACTTTGTGGTACCCAAAAGAGAGTTACCCCATGTGCATCCCGCCGTTGACGTCCAGCGTGTGTCCGGTGATATAGCTGGCCTCCTCCGATGCGAGAAACGAAACGGCATGCGCGACCTCGACGTCGGTTCCAACTCGTCCCAGCGGAATGAACTGTGCATTCATCGCCTTCTGCTCCGTGGTCAGGACCTCCGTCATCGCCGTCTCGATGAATCCCGGCGCCACCGCATTCACGGTAATCGTCCGGCTCGCCAGCTCCCGGGCCAGCGACTTGGTCAGCCCAATTAGGCCGGCCTTCGAGGCCGCATAGTTCGCCTGCCCCGCCTGTCCCGTCTGCCCCACCACCGAGGTCACGTTGATGATGCGCCCCCAGCGGCTCTTCACCATCTGCGACATCACCGCCTGCGTCATCAGGAACGCGCCCGTCAGATTCGTCGTCAGCACATCGTCCCAATCCTTCCGCTTCATCCGCAGCGCCAGGATGTCCCGTGTGATTCCGGCATTGTTGACCAGAATATTCACTGCGCCAAAGTGCGTGATTACCGCTTTAGCACACTCTTTAATCGACTCTTCGCTCGAAACATCCAGAGCAAACGCATGCGCCTTTCCACCGGCAGCCGCAATCTCTGCAGCAACGTCGCCCAGCTTCTCGAGATTTCTTGCAGCCAACGCTACCGTCGCTCCCGCCCGTGCCAACTCCATCGCACAAGCGCGTCCAATCCCCTGCGAAGCCCCAGTCACCAACGCAATACGACCTGCCGAAATGCTCATAACTCTCCTTGAATCAAACCCCACCATTATACGAACCCGTTCAGCGGATTCTGCGAACCGTCTTCGCGCAGCGACCAGATATAAACATGCAGCTCTCGCGCAAAGTGCAACACCGGCGCACGGTCCGGCAGCGTAATTCCATGCGCCGCGGGCAGTTCATTCACGCGAATCTCCGCCTCGGCCCGCTCCAGCGGCCAGGGAAGATGATGAATATGCCCCACCAGCACCTTCCTGCCGTGGGGCGTAAACAGACAGTAACGCTCCGTCAAAAAATGTTCCAGCGTGCCGTAGACACTTGGTCCCGCGACCTCACCCAGCCCGCGATAGCTCGCTTCAAAACGAACGTTGCGCCCAGTCAACAGCCGTCTGCTTCTGTACTCGATCGTTCCATCCTCAGCGGTCTCACGCTGCATGTCGGCCAGAAAATACGGCAGGTGAAACAGCGTCCGCGCCCCGACAACCGCCAGCGCACTCGCCGCATCCAGCGAGAAAAAATACACACCGCGCAGTCCAGTAGTCCGCGAGCGTACATACGTTCGCAGATTTAACTCACAAAACGAAGCCGTGCCCGGCACTGTGACGCATCTTTGCCCCAACGCACGCGTCCGCACCCGATCCATCCAGAACGGCACCACGCCCGCCCACGCCCATCCGTCAAAACTATCGACCTCCAGCTCATCAGGCAGTAGCCGCGCCATCGCGTCCACCGCAATCGGCCAGTGCGCGAACAGCAGGTCGTTCCACCGCTGCCCCATGCGCCACCGTCCAGCAGGCAACGCATACGGTCGATGCTCGACGGCGCTCAAAACATCCATGATCTCAGCATAGCCGTCTCGAAGACCCCCTTCGGAAAACCAGCTTCACCGGATCAAGTATCCTGAGCATCACCATGCCAGCGAACCAGAAGACAGACATCCAGACCTCCTCCCCCGCCAACGCCCCCGCCGCACACCCGCCAGCCAGCGAGACCGACGTCTACGCCATCCACGGCGCCGACCCCGAGGTCCTCGCCTACGCCATGGCCAAGTACTCCCGCTCCGCTCTCACCATGAAGGAGTCTCTCTCCGAGATCAGCTCCCAGCGCGCCGAGCAGTTCCTCAACACCTTCTACTTCGCCTACGGCCATCGCTCCATCGCCGACCTCGCCCACATCCCCTTCGCCATCGAGCGCCTCTCTCTCCTCGCCGCCATCGAGCTAGTCGACGAGACACGCTGGGACGGCCAGGAGCGCTCCACCCGCTATCAGAACTTCCGCCTCTCCGGCTGGTTCACCCCCGCGCTCGCCGCCGAAACCCCCACCTTCACCGCCGCCGTCGAGCGCCTCTTCGCCACCTACGACAAGGTCAGCGCCGGCATGCTCACCGCGCTCAAGGCCGCCATTCCGCAGCCCGAATCCATGAAGCCCGACGCCTACGAGCGCACCCTCAAGGCCCGCGCCTTCGACGTCGCCCGCTATCTCCTCCCGCTCGCGACCAACACCTCACTCGGCCAGATCGTCAACGCCCGCACCCTCGAAACCCAGGTCTCCCGCCTGCTCACCAGCGACTTCGCCGAGATCCGTCAGCTCGGCGAAAAGCTCCGCAACGCCGCCTCCGAGGCCGCGTGGAACGTCCAGCACGCAGCCGGCGAGGTTCTCTGCGAAGAGATCGCCTCCGTCGACGCCGACTGCGCCCGGCGAGCCCACGAAGCCTTCCTGCGCCCCGTAAAAGCCGCGCCCACGCTGGTCAAATACGCCACCCCCAACGATTACCAGCGCGAAACCCGCAGCGAACTCGCCCACGCCGCAAAGCTCCTCATGGGCAGCCAGCCCATCGCCCCCGCGCCTGTCGTCGATCTCCTCGACGGCGACGAGCCCCTCGAGGTCGAACTCGCCACCTCGCTCCTCTACCCGCACTGCCACTACCCCTACCGGCAACTCCGGCACAGCGTCGCCGCTCTCAGCGCCAACCAGCGCGGCGAGATCATCTCCCTCGGCACAAAACATCGCGGCCGCCACGACGAGCTCCTCCGCAGCTTCTCCTCCGGCCACAGCCTCCGCTTCGACATCCTCATGGACATCGGCGGCTTCCGCGACATGCACCGCCACCGCCGCTGCGTCCAGCTCCTCCAGCCCTACACCGACCTCCACGGCTACGACGAGCCCATCTGCCCCGGCCAACCTACCCTCGCCGAAGCCGGCCTCGAAACCCTCTACAGCGAAACCCTCGCCGCCACCTACGCCACCTACCGCAGCCTCCGCGACAGCGGCGTCCCCGAAGCCGCCCAATCCGCCCAGTACTGCCTGCCGCTGGCCACCCGCTGCCGCTCTCTCTTCAAGATGGACTTCGCCGAAGCCCTCTACATCTCCGAACTTCGCAGCGGCGTCGCAGGCCACTTCAGCTACCGCCGCGTCGCCTGGGAGATGTACCGCGCAGTCGCCAAAAAGCACCCGTCCCTCGCGCAATACTTCCGCATCGAAGACGTCAACGAACCAGTGGATCTTCTGCGACGATAGGGTCTTCGGCTTTCTGCGATCTCAGCAGAAGAAAACTTCCGAAGATCCCATCGACGATGGAGGCCGCGAGCGTTCCGATCTTTGCAAGGTCCAGCGGCTCGCCTTCGGGAAATACCAATGCGGCGATGAACAAAGACATCGTGAAGCCGATACCGCAAACCCAGCTCGCGGCGAAGATCTGTGTCCAGTTCACTCCAGCAGGGCGCGAGGCTAATCTCATTTTCTCCGCAGCCCAGGCAAATGCGGTGATTCCGAAGGGTTTGCCGACGAGTAGCCCAAGTGCGACGCCAAGCGTGACCGGATTCCTCGCAGCGATGAGAAGTTTTCCGAGGACATGCACCCCGGCATTCGAGAACGCAAACAGCGGCATGATAACGAAGCTCACCCACGGCTGAAGCGCATGTTCGATACGGTGCAGCGGCGACTCCATGTGGGCACACTGCTCTTCCATTGCGTGCAGAGCCGCATGCGCTTCGATCGAGTCCGGCTCCGCTGCATCAAAGCGCTCCACCAGGCGTTGCATCTTCGCCACAAATCGTGGCTTGCCACTCGAACTGCTACAGGGGATCGTGAAGGCAAGCATGACGCCGGCGATGGTCGCATGCACTCCGGATTGCATCACCACAAACCACACGACGACGCCGATAATGGCATACACCCAGGGGTTTCGCACGCCAGCCTTGTTGGCTCCATAAGATATGCAGAGCCCCACCGCACCGAATACCAGGTACAGGAAGTTCAGATTCGCCGTGTAAAAGACCGCGATGACGAGCACAACGATGATGTCGTCAGCAATCGCGAGAGCCGCGACGAAGAGCTTGAGTGAGACAGGGACTCGATCGCCCAACAGAGTAAGGACGCCGAGGGCGAATGCGATGTCGGTCGCCATGGGAATGCCCCAGGCGTTGGCCACCGGGGTTCCGTGATTGACTGCGAAGTAGAGTGCCGCAGGCAACAGGCAACCGCCCAGTGCGGCGATAAACGGAAACGTCGCCTGCTGGAACGAAGCCAGCTCGCCGATCAGCAGCTCGCGCTTGATCTCAAGGCCCACAAGAAAAAAGAAGACGGACATCAGGCCGTCGTTGACCCAGAGATGTCGGCTCCAGGTCAGGACAGTGTGCCCGAATCCGGCTGTGACTTCCTTCTCCCATATCATGTGGTAGCTGTGCTCCCACGGGGAGTTGGCCCAGACGAGTGCGAGCACAGTGGCGGCCAGCAGCAGAATTCCGCCCGACGCCTCCATCTTCGCAAAGCGCGTGAAGGGGCTTTTTAGTACATCGATGGGAGTTCGGGCCGACGTCGAGAGAGCAGACCTGCCCGGTAACGTAGGCTGCAACTCTTCCATGGAGACTCCTGATAGATTTCGGCTTCGAGCGTCAGGAATATCGTACATGCCTGACCGATGATCACTTGAGATATCACGCTATGCCAGGACGTGGCGAGCCCTCTGCATCTCCGAACTACCCAACTTCACCTCTGTTCCCGCTTACAGCCGAGCCCCGTATCCGGGAAGACGCGGTTCGGGTCATTGACATCGTGATGAAGATAAGGTTCTCTCGAAGCTGGAACTGAAACGGAGAACTTAATTTGAAGATGAAATGGCTTTTTGCTGCAGTCACCACAGTCACCCTGACAATGCCCTCGTTTGGCCAGATCGGCATCTACATCGGCAGAACGCCTCCGCCGTTGCGTTACGAAGTACGCCCACCCATGCCCGGAGACGGGTATGCCTGGGTTGATGGCTACTGGGGAGTCAACGACGGTCGCTACGTCTGGGTTCCCGGCCGATGGGATCGTCCACCCTATGCCGGAGCCTATTGGAGCCATCCGCACTACGACCACTACGAGCAAGGATGGCAGATGCACGAAGGACACTGGGACCACGAAGACCATCGCGATCATCACTACGACGATCATCACGATGACCACCACTAGAACGTAATCCAAGCTGAGGATATGTCCTGACGGACGGGCCCACTACGCGTAGGGCGGTCACTTCGTGACTCGTATACCTTGTCTCGGCAGGGTTAGACTTCTTCGGTCCTCCCGCTGGTCGGAATCAGACTGTGCCCGACCAACGGGAGGACCAATGCCGCCAGATTCACCCGGAAAAGGTACACACGTCACGAAGTGACCGCCCTACGCGTAGTGGGCCCGTCCGGCAGGACACGGTCTTCCAAAAATCACCTCTAAGTTGTATTCGCCTTTTATTTGCTTTTCCCGTTTTGAATGCTAGAATCCCAAATTGAAACATCAACCTCCCTTTCACTCACTCTTCAGGAGAGAAATATCGTGGCAGATGACCGCAGCAAGGCAATAGAACTGGCCCTTTCCGGGCTGGAAAAGCAGTTTGGCAAGGGTTCCATCATGCGGCTCGGCTCGAAAGACGTCGTTCCCATCTCGGTCATCTCTACCGGTTCCATCTCCTTCGACGCAGCGCTCGGCGTTGGCGGCGTCCCACGTGGTCGCGTCATCGAGATCTTTGGCCCTGAGTCCTCGGGCAAGACCACCATCACCCTCCAGATCATCGCCGAAGCCCAAAAAGCCGGCGGCCTTGCTGCCTTCGTCGACGCAGAACACGCGCTCGACCCCGCCTACGCCGCCAAACTCGGCGTCGACATCGACAACCTCCTCGTCTCGCAGCCCGACTACGGCGAACAGGCTCTCGAGATCGTCGAAGCCCTCGTCCGCTCGAACGCCATCGACGTCCTCGTAGTCGACTCGGTCGCCGCGCTCGTCCCCAAGGCCGAGCTCGACGGCGAGATGGGCGACTCCCACATGGGCCTGCAGGCTCGACTCATGTCGCAGGCCCTCCGCAAGCTCACCGGAACCGTCTCGAAGTCCCGAACCTGCTTGATCTTCATCAACCAGATCCGCGAGAAGATCGGCGTCATGTTCGGCAACCCCGAGACCACCACCGGCGGCAAGGCCCTCAAGTTCTACTCCTCGGTCCGCATCGACATCCGCCGCATCGGCGCAGTCAAGGACGGCGACTCGGTCGTCGGCTCCCGCACCAAGGTCAAGATCGTCAAGAACAAGGTCGCCGCACCCTTCCGCGACGCCGAGTTTGACATCCTCTACGGCGAAGGCATCTCCCGCGAGGGCGACGTGCTCGACCTCGCCGTCCTGCACAACATCGTCGACAAGAGCGGAGCCTGGTACAGCTATCAGGGCGAGCGCATCGGCCAGGGCCGCGAGAACGTTCGCGCCTTCATGAAGGAAAACAAAGACGTCTTCGCCCGCGTCGACTCCGAACTACGCAAGAAGCTCGGCATCTCCGGCGTAGCCTCAGCCGAAGTCCCCCCGGTTCCCGCCGACGGCCCCGTTCAGGCCAAGGAAGCCGTCCGAGCCAAAAAGTAATCGTCATCACAGCAGGGAAGCACCCGAGGAAGCGCCGGCATCAGGTTTGCCGGCGCTTCTCCGTCTAAATGCCTCTGGAAGCCACATACGACACATCATCTCGGCGAACCGCGAACGGTTTCATCGTTCATTGTGCAGTGGAGATCCCTGTATTTGTCTTTTTCGCAGCCAGAGGGGGTTTTCAGACAGAGGGGTTTTCAGTTGTCAAGCCCCAATCGAAGCTAAATCTATGCAAACAAGCCACATAGACGTGGCACATGAGTTACGCCAAACAATTTATACTGGAATCAGATGAAAAAAGCCCCGGGCTAATCCCGGGGCTTTTACTTTCAGAAACACAAAAACTCCCGTAACTCCTTTGCCTGCAGGAATCTGCAGGCAACTCGTTTGGAATGAAGGCTTTACAAGGTAATACCCATGCTCTAAGCTAATGAAATAAGCGACTTATGCGCAGGTAATAGGGGGGGACCCCCTGAAAAACGAGGGAACCAAAGCTGGCAACGCAGCCCCTTACTACATCCCCTCGCCGCCGCCCGGGCCACCTGGAGGTGGTCCCTGGCCATCGGGAACCCGACCCGGTCCTTCCGGTCCACCCTGCATCCTCATGCGGCGGCGCTCGCGCCCCTCGGCCTGCAGTTTGGTCCATTGGTCCGGTGTCAGCACGTTGCGAATTGCCAGCAGCATCTTGGCGTTCGCCTTTTCAAGCTCCGCGCGAGCCTGGGCTGTCTGGTCGATCTGCGCCAGGATCTTGTTCGTATCCGGAGGATTCGCCGCCAGCATCGGCTCCATCAGAACCTCCTGCTTCTCGACGTTCGCCCTCAAGTCGATCAGCTGCAGCTTGCTCTGCTGAAGGATGTCATCCATCTTCTTCTGCTGGTCCGGCGTAAGCGTCAGCTTCTGGATCAGGTCAGGATTATGCCACCAAATCCCTGGAGGCCCGATGCGAAAGCCCCCGCGCATCCCCGCTCCTCCACCCCATCCGCCGCGGTCCCGATCCATCGGGCCACCCGGCTGCGGTGGCGAACCTGCCGGTGGCTGCGCCGTCAAAAAAGTTCCAGAAAGAGTCGCAAATAAAACAATCGAAAGTAAAGGTCTCATGCGCATGTCAGTTCGTCCTTTGGTCTGAAGTGGAGGTTACAGAAGTTGTTCCATCGGTCGGATCAGCCAGCGGCTCCATCGGCGAAGGCACATCGGCAGAGACCTTCTGATCGATATCTGACAGCAAAGCCTCGTCCGACTCAGCCGCCCGCGAAGACGCCGCAGCGGCCTTCGTCGCCGCGGAACGAGCGGCAGACTGCTGTTGATGCAAGGTGATCGGGAATAGGGCAGCGACAAAGACTACAGCCGCTGCAGCCCAGTAAAGTGGCTGCGAGAGCACATGGTGCGGAGGCGCGATGGAGGAACGCCGCGCGTAGCTGTGAGCGAATTCCTGCCGCGAATAAGAGATCGACGCGTCGCGGAAGTGAGAGAGCGAATCGCGCAGGCTCTTCAACTCCGCCGAGCAGATCAGGCAAGCCTGAAGATGCTGATCAACAACATCGGTGTCGCGATCGGCGCCAGCAGACCGAAGTGACGAGTCGGCGAGGAGAACGTCGCAGAGTTGCTCGTGAGTGAGGTGGAGGTTCATAGAGAGTCCTTGAGAGAAGCGTTGTGACGTGCCCGAATGGTTGCGAGGGCGCGGTAAAGGTGCGTCTTGACGGTGCTGATTGGCAACCCCGTAATGCTGGCGATCTCAGAGAGCTCAAGCTCTTCGAGGAACCGAAGGAGGAAGATGCTGCGCTGGCGATCCGAGAGCTGTGCGACGCTCTCCCAGACTAATGTCATCTGCTCGCTGGCAATCAGACGCGACTCAAGCGAACTGTCGCGATGCGGAACGTGCGACGAGATGTCGGATACATCAATGGCTGTATCCGAGACCCGCTTCCAGAAGCGAAAACGGTCGGTGCGGGTATGATCGCGAACCAGGTTCAGCGCAATCCGCATCAGCCAGGTCAGGATCGAACAGTCGCCGCGGAAGCTGCTACGCGCCGACCAGGCTCGAACGAAAGTATCCTGGGTCAACGTCTGCGCCACATCGCGGTCCCGAATTGAGATCAGATGGAACCTGAAGATCCGCTGCTCGTACGTAGCAACGATCGAGTCCATATCGTCGAGCGGTGTGGCCGAAGCCTGCGGTGCGATGTTCGTCTGCCGCGTGATAGTGAGACCGTCGGTGCTAAGAGCTTGTGATGGCATTAGGGAACCGTATTCAGCGCGCTGCCGCATTGTTTTGGCTATTGGGAGAGACGCTTGAGGGCACACGCAAGACTACAGGAAGGCGTGGATTTATTTTTTACCGATAAAGCGCGGTATGCTGCTCATGCATGCATACGGTAAAAGCGATTTATCCAGGGACCTTCGATCCGCTGACCAACGGGCACCTCGACCTGATCGCCCGAGGGTCGAAGATAGTCGACGAGTTGGTCGTAGCGATTCTTCGCAACTCCGAAAAAGGCACGCCTCTGTTCACTGTCCCGGAGCGCGAAGAGATGATTGCCGAAGCGACCCGCAACTTTGGCAATGTCTCGGTGACCACGTTCGACGGCCTTCTGGTCGACTTTGCCCGGCAACAGGGTGCTAAAGCTGTCCTCCGAGGCATTCGGGCTATCAGCGACTACGAGTATGAGTTTCAGATGGCGATGATGAACCGCAAGCTCGATCCGGAGCTCGAAACCCTCTTTATGATGCCGGCAGAAAAGTACACCTACGTCAGTTCAAGACTGATAAAAGGGGTCTTCCAGCTCGGCGGCGACGTTACGGCTCTGGTGCCTCCTCTCGTGGTCGAGCGCCTCAAGGCCAAGGTTCCGAACCGGCTCTGAAGGCCTGAGAAGACTTGCTCCTTTATCTCGGTGGCCAAATCTGCCACACTAGAGGCATGACCACAGCGACAGCGACGAAGATATTTGCGGACCGTATCGGCCGCATCGAAGTTTCCGCAACCATGGCGATCACAGCCGCAGCGCTGAAGCTCAAGTCTGAAGGCGTGAACCTCGCAGACTTCGGTGCGGGCGAACCTCATTTCTCCACTCCGCGCCACATCAAGGACGCGGCCATTGAGGCGATCGAGAAGAACTTTACCCGCTATACGAATGTCGCGGGTATTCCCGAGGTTCGCAAGGCGATCGTGGATCGTCACGCCTGCGACTTTGGCTCGAACTACACTCCCGACGAGTGCGTCTTCACCACTGGAGGCAAGCTGGCGCTGTTCAATGCGATTCAGGTTCTGGTTGACCACGGGGATGAGGTTATTCTTCCCGTTCCCTACTGGGTCTCTTTCAAAGACATCATTCAATACGCCGGTGGCAAGGCCGTTTTGGTCGAGAGCAAAGAGGAAGAAAACTTTCGCATCACCGCGAAGATGATCGAGGCAGCGATCACCCCGAAGACCAAGGCGATTATCCTAAATACTCCGTCGAATCCTTCCGGTGCTGTGGTAGCTCCGGAAGATCTCGAAGCTATCGTTCGTCTCGCTCACAAGAATGGGATTTACGTGCTGCTCGACGAGTGCTACGTCTACCTGACGTTCACTGGTGAGGTCGTCAGTGGCGGCTCCTTCACAGATTGCAAGGAACACATCGTTGTGTTGGGATCCCTCTCGAAGACCTACGCGATGACAGGATGGAGAGCAGGCTTTGCGCTTGGCCCCAAGCCGATCATCGCGGCGATGAGCAAGCTACAGTCGCAGAGCACCTCGAACACAGCCAGCATGGTGCAGCGTGCGTCGATCGCCGCACTGACCGGATCGCAGGAGTGCGTCTCAGAGATGCGCGCCGACTACATCAAGCTGCGCGATCAGACTCTGGCAGGCTTCAAAACCATCCCGGGTCTGACCTGCACGGTGCCGCAGGGAGCCTTCTATGTGTATCCGAATGTGAGCAAGTTCATTGGTAAGGGCGGTATCAAGTCGGCGTCAGACCTAGCGGCGAAGCTGCTGAGTGAGGCGCATGTCGTCGTCGTTCCCGGTGAGGCCTTCGGGACTTCAGAGCATATCCGGCTCTCCTATGCGGTATCGCACGATGTCGTGGATGAAGGCGTAAAGCGAATGCGGGATTACTTCGCAACGTTGAGTTAGCTGTTGATCTTGCGTCTGGACCGCACTGCTTTACGGTGCGGTCTCTTCACTAAGACGGAGGCTTATGCCCATTGAAGGTAGTAAGACGGAGCAGAGGTTCGCTCCGGTGATTCTTGCAGGCGGCAGCGGAACACGGTTCTGGCCTCGAAGCCGGAAGGCGCGGGCGAAGCAGGTGCTGGCTCTGGATGGAGAGCGCACCATGATTCAGCAGACGGTTGAGCGTCTGACTCCGCTGGTTGACCCTGCCGAAGTGTGGGTGATTACGAATAGCCTCCTTGGTGACCTTATCGCCGAGCAACTTCCTGAGGTGCCTCGCGAGCATATCCTGAGCGAACCTGCGGCCAGAAATACTGCGCCTGCGTGTGCTCTTGCTGCGTTCCTGCTGGAGCCGAGTTCACCAGAGACGGTGATTGGGATCTTTCCATCCGATCATGTGGTGAAGAACGGGGCGAGATTCGCGGAGGTGATTCGGGCTGGGATTGCGCTGGCTGCGAGTGGGGAGAAGATTGTCGTTCTCGGCGTTCCTCCTACGCGGGCAGAGACTGGTTATGGCTACATCGAGCTGGGTGAGGTCGTAGATCCTTCGAAGGTGCCTCATTCCGGAGTTGCGGTTCGTCGCGTGAAGCGGTTCACAGAGAAGCCGAATGCCGAGGTTGCGGAGCAGTTCGTTGCTTCGGGGAACTATGCGTGGAACGGAGGGATCTTCCTTTGGAGCGCGCGAACTCTGGCGAATGCGATTCGCGAGCACTGTCCTGCGATGGCTCCGCTGCTGGAGCGGATTGCTGCGGCTTATCGGACGTCGAAGGAGGAGTTCGAGCGCGTCTTCGCGGAGGCTTATCCACTTTGCGACAACATCAGCATCGACTATGCGGTGCTCGAACCGCGCTCGGCCAAAGGCGAAGCAGGCGCTGAGATCTATAGTCTTCCGGGCGACTTTGAGTGGAACGATCTGGGCTGCTGGTCGGCGTTGCATGAGCATGCGGCTGGTTGTCCTCCGGAGAGCGTCTCGCTGACGAATGTGTTTGAGGGCGAAGATCCGCTTTGCATCTCGATCGACTCGAGCGGGAACTACATTCATGCGCCGGGAAAGGTCATCGCTCTGGTTGGCGTGACGAATCTAGTTGTGGTTCAGACCAAGGATGCTCTGCTGATTACGACTCGCGAACGCTCGCAGGATGTGGGCAAAGTCGTCGCTCAACTGAAGAGTGCTGGGCGAGAAGACCTGATCTGAAGTTCGTTTCTTCGTTCACCTTTCGTCTTCATTTATTTTCTTGTCTTCCTTTCTTTTCGCTGTTGCGGTTGCTGCATCAATCCATTCAGGAAAAATCGAAGAAACTATGGCAGAGACAGTTGTAAAGTTTGGCACGGACGGCTGGCGGGGCATTATTGCGGATGACTTTACTTATGCAAACGTTCGGGTGGCGGCGTCTGCGATTGCGAACTACGTTTTAGCGCAGGAGGATGCGGCGGCCGGGGTGTGTCTTGCGTATGACACGCGGTTCGGCTCGCACTCCTTCGCGAAGGTTGTGGCTGAGGTGCTCGCGGGGGCGGGCATTCCGGTGGCTATGGCGGCGGAGATCACGCCTACGCCTGCACTCTCGTATGCGGTGCGCGAGCGGAAGGCGGCGGGTGGTGTGATGATCACCTCGAGCCACAATCCGGCCGAGTGGAACGGCGTGAAGTACAAGGCGAGCTACGGCGGTTCGGGCAAGCCTTCGATCATGGCTGCGATTGAGGGGTATCTCGACAAGCCGTTGGCGAAGGCCGCGAAGCCTGCGCCGATCGAGACGGTCGATTTCAACACGGATTACGTTGCTGCGATTGCGCGGTTTGTTGATCTCGATGCCATTCGCGCCTCGGGATACAAGTTTTTGATTGATTGCATGTATGGAGCAGGCCGTGGAGTGGTTGCCGGGATCTTCACGAGGGCTGGAATTCCTTTCGTCGAAATTCGCAATGAGATCAATCCGGCGTTTCCGGGGATCAATCCTGAGCCGATTCTGCCGCACATCAAGGCTGCGCAGGCTGCGGTGGTTGCGGAGAGGTGCGATGCCGGGCTGATCACGGATGGAGATGCAGACCGGATCGGCGCGGTGGATGAGCATGGCAATGTGGTGGATGCGCACAAGATCTTTGCAGTGATTCTGAAGTGGCTGTTGGAGCGGAAGAAGTGGCCGGGCGATGTGACACGCGCGTTCAACACGACGAAGATGCTGGACCGGATCTCGGCGAAGTATGGGCGACGGCTGCATGAGCACGGGATCGGGTTCAAGTATGTGTGCGACCTGATGCTCGAGCAGGAGATTCTGATTGGCGGCGAGGAGTCGGGCGGCATTGGCATCAGCCGGCATCTGCCGGAGCGGGATGGGATGCTGAACTCGCTTTTGCTGGCGAACGTGATGGCGGATGAGAAGAAGACGCTCGGGCAACTCGTCGCTGCCTTGCAGGAGGAGTTTGGCGAACACCAGTATGGACGCATCGATATGCATATCGATGAGGAACTGAAGCAGTCTGCGATTGCTCGGGCGAAGACCTTGAAGGATTCGGTGGGAGCGGCGGACTTTGCGGGGCTGAAGGTGCTTCGGGTGGAGACGCTGGATGGGATCAAGTTCTTTCTCGAGAATCCTGACTGTGCGGGCAAACCTAACGCTGCTGAGACTTGGGTATTGTTGCGGGCGTCGGGGACGGAGCCGCTGTTGCGGGTGTATTGCGAGAGCTGCTCGGTGGAGTCTGTGGAGCGTGTGCTGGCAGCGGCGAAGAACTTTGTGCTGCAGGGACGTGGGGCTTGAGCGAAGAGGTCTGCGTGAGGGCGAAGGGCATCCTGTTCGATATGGATGGGGTGCTGGTGAGCTCTATCGGTTCGGTGGTGCGTTGCTGGCGGGAGTGGGCGGAGCACTATGAGATTCCGAATGCGGAGGTTTTTATGGTGCCGCATGGGATGCGTGCCATCGAGATTGTGAAGGAGCTGCGCCCGGATATCGATGCGGAGGAAGGGCTCCGGTACATCGAGGATCTGGAGATGAATGATGTGGCGGACCTTGTGGTGCTGCCGGGAGTGAAGGCTCTGTTGGAGAGTCTGCCGGCGGAGCGGTGGGCGATTGTGACCTCGGCGACACGAAGGCTGCTGCTGGGCCGTCTGAAGACGGCTGGACTGCCGGTGCCGGAGCGAATTATCAGTGCGGATATGGTGGAGCGGGGAAAGCCCGATCCGGAGCCGTACCGCCGTGGCGCGGAGCTGCTGGGACTGAGGCCGGAGGAGTGCCTGGTGGTGGAGGATGCGCCTTCTGGCGTGGGTGCCGGGTTGGCAGCCGGGTGCCGGGTGCTGGGCGTTGCCGGGACGCACAACGTAGACGACCTGAAGGGTGCGCAGTGGGTTGTTCGGTCGCTTGAGGGGGTTTCGGTGGGCGCGGGCGTGGATGGGCTGGAAGTGCGGTTTACCCCGGTGGGCTGAGTCTGGGGGCTGCTGGATCTGTCGCCTGCCTGATGTCTCTGTCAACGTCTTGTCTCCTCTCCCCAGGTTCAGGGGGAACCCCCTATTACCAGGATATAAGTTATTTATTTTCAATAACTTAGACGTGTGTATTGTTTGTAAAATATAGATAACAAAGGTCTTACTTGCAGATTCCTGCAAACAAATAAGTTACGGCTGAGTGTTCGCTTTAAACGCAAAAAACTCCACGGTTTGGTGGAGTTTTTGTTCCTTTGTTTCAAGTATAGAGGATTGGGGTAACTGATACGCCACGCTTATCCTATTGATTATAAGCTGGTTACTCTGTTTTTGAGGTTGACAACGGTTTTGAGCCCGTTTTACGCGCTCTTACCAGTGAATGGATGGGCTGAAGATGTAGTGGGTTTCGAGAAACGAAGCCAGCGGGAAGAGAAGGAGCATGATGGCGGTGGCCCAGTAGAAGAGTTGCAAGGGGAGGGTGGCGGAGAGGGGTGGATGGGGGTAGGGCTCGGCTTCGCGGAAGATGAAGGCGCCGATGAGGGAGATGCCGGCGGAAAGGGCGAGGAGGAGGACGGAGTCGATGATGCGGTCCTGGATAGCCTGGTGGGGCTGGAGGAGGAGCTGGGGGTCTTCGAGGGCGAAGAAGACGGTGTGAAAGACCGTGAGGAGGGAGAGGAGGCAGAGGAGGAGGGCTACGGGTTTGGCTAGTTCGAGCAACATACTTCTGCTCCGCGGGTGGAGTTCTAGTTTACTGCTTTCTTGGCGATTCTTGTCAGATGGAAGAGAACAAAGATGACAGGAGATTCCGCCGTGCGCTGCGGAATGACAATAAAAGAACAGACAACGGCAACAGCAGATCCCATTCGGGGATGACAACAAGAAAGAGAAAGGCAACGACAAAAGAAGAAAGACAAAGGCAACTGCCAAAGCGGAATGCGGGGGGCTCTCCACTGCGCTGTTCACGATGAGACTGTGAACAGCTTCGGTCGAGATGGCGGCACTTTTGTGTGGGTAATGTTAGCGGAGGAGGGCTTCGACGCGCTGGAGGTCTTCTTCGGTGTCGACTCCGATAGTGTCGAATTCGGTGGGCTCGACGTAGATGGGGATGCCGTTTTCGAGGAAGCGGAGTTGCTCCAGGCGTTCGGTTTGTTCGAGAAGGCTGGGGGGCAGGGTGGGGAAGCGCTCGAGGGTGGTCTTGCGGTAGGCGTAGAGGCCGATGTGCTTCCAGTACTGCGGGGCGGTGGCTCTGTCGCTGGCTGCGCTCTCTCGAATTGTCTTGTTGAGGGCTGCTCCGTCGCGGGCTTGTCCTTTGCCGATTTGTCCATCACGATCGAAGGGGATGGTGGCTCGGGAGAAGTAGAGGGCTCGGCCGTCGGCGGCGGTGACTACCTTTACGGCGTTGGGGTTGGCGATGTTTTCGGGTGTGCAGAGGACTTTGAGGGTGGAGACTTCGACGTGATGGTGGGTGAAGGGGCGGAGGAGTGCGGTGAGGTGTTGCGGTTTGAGGAGGGGCTCGTCGCCCTGGATGTTGATGTAGATGTCGGCGTGGTGGTGGCGGGCGACGGCGTGGACGCGATCGGTGCCGCTGGGGAGGTCGGGTGAGGTGAGCTGGACGGGCCATTGGTTGCGATGGCAGAGGTCGGCGACCTCGTCGGAGTCGGTGGCGATGAGGACGCGATCGAGCTGGGGGCAGGCGCTGGCGGCGTCGTAGACCCAGGCGAGCATGGGGCGTCCGGCGAGATTGCGGAGGACTTTGCGGGGGAGACGCGTGGAGGCCAGACGGGCGGGGATGACGCCGAGGATGGACGGCTTCTCGCCTTGGCTGGCCCGCTGATGGCTGTCCGTGGCTGGCTTTTCGCTGTGGCCGGAATCAAGTATGATTGGAGATGGCTGTGCCGTGGCGATCGTTCTCTCTGACTACAGAGGAGTTTTGTGCCGGCATGCCTTATACACATTGGCGGTGTAGCTCAGATGGTTAGAGCGACGGACTCATAACCCGTAGGTCGGCAGTTCGATTCTGCCCACCGCCACCAAAGTGTTATAGCGACTGCTGGCGCACTCTCTATGGATCGAGAGTATCATTTTGTCTATATTGTTTTGCCTGCGGGATCGTTTCGCCTGCGGGTGCGTCTAACCGGTATTGCGCCGGGAACACCCCTTGGAGTCGCTCCGAACTATGCCTAAGATCTCGAAGATACTGTTGCTTGCTGTGTCGGTTGTTCTGGTTGTCACCGTGTTTTTAGGGGTGAACTCAAACCCTGTGAGCGCTGCGAGCGAGCCGCAGGATGGTGCTTATCGCCAGATCAATGTGTATAGCGAAGTGCTGCGGCATATCCAGACGGATTATGTGGAAGAGCCGAATATCAACGCGGTGACCAATGGCGCGTTGCGTGGGCTGCTGGAGTCGCTGGATGCGGACTCGAGCTATCTGACGCCGGAAGACTATAAGGCGTTCAAGGCGGATAAGGGCGGCAAGGCGCAGGTGGGGATCAATGTTTCGAAGCGGTTTGGGTATGCGACCGTAGTTTCGGTGGTGCCGGGGAGCCCGGCGGATAAGGCGAATCTGTCCGATGGCGACATTATTGAGGCGATTGGGCCGCAGGATACCCGGGATATCTCGCTGGCGATGATTCAGCTGCTGCTGGAGGGGGCTCCGGGGAGTGAGCTAACGGTTTCGGTGGTGCGGCCGCGGAAGGCTGCGCCGGACAAGATCGTGATGACGCGGGTTTCGACGCCGCCGCCGCCGGTTGCGGAGACGATGTATGAGAACTCGTCGATTCTTTATCTGAAACCGGGTGTGCTGGACCATGATCATGTGCAGCAGATCGAGGCGAAGTTGAAAGCGATGCAGAAGGTGGGGAATAAGAAGATTCTGCTTGATCTGCGTGACGTTGCGGCGGGCGATATGCCTGAGGCGACTCGGCTGGCGAATTTTTTCCTGAAAGACGGCACGATTGCGATGCTGGAGGGGCAGAAGGTTGCCAAGCAGACGTTTACGGCGGATGCGTCGAAGGCGATCAATACGACCGCGCCGGTGGTAGTGCTGGTGAATCGCGGGACGGCGGGGCCGGCGGAGCTGGTGGCTGCGGCGCTGCTGGATAACAAACGCGCGGATCTGGTGGGGGAGAAGACTTTTGGCGAGGGCGCTCAGCAGAAGACGTTCGAGCTGCCGGATGGTGCGGCGTTGATTCTGTCGATTGCGAAGTATGAGTCGCCTTCGGGTAAGAAGCTGCAGGATGATGGCGTTACGCCTGGAGTGCTGGTGGCTTCGACTGCCGAGGATGCGGTAGCGGAGGAAGACACGACGACTCCCGCGGAGAAGACGCAGCAGCCGCTGCAGAAGCCTGCAGTGACGGTGGATGAACAACTGACGAAGGCGCTGGACCTGTTGAAGAGCAAGGCCGCTTAGGCTGATTGTTTCGGGCGTGTGATTGGCCCTTTTGTGGGAGAGAAACGTCTCCTCTGCCGTGCTATCGTGAGACTTCGTGCAGAGCTTACACAGCCCCGAAAAAAGGCCGCCAACGCCTGATGACGAGATGCCCGATTGGCAACGTGCGCTGCGCCGCGCCACGCTGAATGGGCCTGATTATCCGAGTCGCCGCATTGCGAGGCGGGTTACGTTTTATGCGCTGCTCGGGCTGTCTGCTGTTTTTGGGGCGCTTTGCGGGTTGATGCTGGTTTACTCCATTGATCTGCCGCAGATGGATGACCTGGCGCGGTATCGTCCGAACACTACGACAGAGTTGCTGGATGTGCATGGCAAGCCGTTTGGCTCGTTTGCGCTGGAGCGGCGGGTGGTGCTGCCTTATTCCGAGTTTCCGACGGTTCTGAAACAGGCGATCATTTCAATTGAAGACAAGAGCTTTGAGAGCAACTGGGGAGTGAACCTGGTGCGGGCTGTGGGGGCCGCGTATCGGGATCTGCACTCGAATGGGAGAGCACAGGGGGCATCGACGTTGACGATGCAGCTGGCGCGTAACTTGTTTCTCTCGTCGGAGAAGACGTATGGCCGCAAGCTGCAGGAGGTGTTCCTGTCGGTTCAGATTGAGCGGCGATTTACGAAACAGCAGATCTTCGAGCTATATGCGAACCAGATCTATCTGGGGCATGGGACGTATGGGTTTGAGGCCGGATCGGAGTATTTCTTCAATAAGAAGGTGCATGATCTGACGTTGCCGGAGGCTGCGCTGCTGGCGGCGTTGCCGAAGGGGCCTGAGGCTTATTCGCCGATCAAGTTTCCCGATCGCGCGTTGAAGCGCAGAAATCTTGTACTGAGCGAGATGCTTGCGGACGGCAAGATCACGAAGAGGCAGGAAGAGGCTGCTGAAGCGGCACCGCTTGGGCTGCATCTGGAGCCGCCTGCGAACAGCGTCGCACCTTATTTTGTGGAAGAGGTGCGAAAGCAACTGGAGAAGCAGTTTGGTGTGGAAGAGGTTCATGGCGCGGGTCTGAAGGTTTATACGACGCTCGATCTCGATCTGCAGCAGGTGGCGAATAAGGCGATTCTGGATGGTACGGCAACATATGAGCGGCGGCGTGGCTGGAAGGGAAGGCTGCCGAACGTTGTACTGGACGGAGCAGATATTGAGAGCTATCGTCATCCGGATTGGGTGCAGCCGATTGATATTGGAAGCTATGTCCACGGGGTGGTCACGGCGGTCTCTGCGAAGAGAGTTACGGTGAAGGTAGGTGCGCGGCTGGTTGTGCTTACGCCTCAGGACTGGAGATGGACGCAAAACACCGATGGCGACAGCTTTCTGCGTACAGGGGATGTCGTGTACGTGAAGGTACAAAGCTTCGCCGGGGATGGAACGCTGAACGCTTCGCTGGAGCAGGATTCTGGAGCGCAGGCCTCGATGATGGCGGTGGATAACTCTACCGGCGAGGTGTTGGCGATGGTGGGCGGGCGGGACTTTGGGTTGTCGCAGTTCAATCGCGCGACGCAGGCGCAGCGGCAGGTGGGTTCGTCGTTCAAGCCTTATGTTTATACGACCGCGATTGAGGGTGGTGCCAAACCTACGGACTTCATTGTTGACGGGCCTACGACCTTTCCTACGCCGAATGGGCCTTATACGCCGCATAACTATGAGGGAGACTACAAGGGGACGATGTCGCTTCTGAACGCGTTCGCCGAGTCGAGGAATATCCCGGCGTTGAAGCTGGCGGACCGGTACGGAATCCGCAAGGTGATTGACACGGCGCATCGGTTTGGAGTGACCAGCAACATTCCCGTGTTTCTGCCGGTGGCGATTGGTTCGGCGGATATTACGCTGGCCGAGCAGGTGAGCGCCTATAGCGTCTTTCCGAACGACGGCATTCGGATTGAGCCGCGCTACATTCGCAAGGTGACGCAGGCGGACGGGCTGCCGCTGGATGCGGCTCCGTCGCAGGTTTCAGAGGTGATTTCGGTTGATACGGCGCGGACGATGATGCAGTTTCTGCAGGCGGTGGTTCGATATGGGACTGGCGCTTCCGCTTCGCAGTTGAAGCATCCTCTGGGCGGTAAGACAGGGACCACGAACGACTTCACGGACGCCTGGTTCATTGGGTTTTCGCCGTCGATTACGTGTGGGACGTGGATTGGATTTGATGATCGCGAGTCGCTGGGTGAAAAAGAGACCGGGGCGAGAGCGGCGTTGCCGATGTGGATGGATTTTATGAAGGCTGCGATTGCGACCAAGCCGGATGAGGCATTCCCCACGTCGGGCGCGCCGAAGAAGAAGTTGGATGTCCCCACGGGTGGTCCGAATGCAGCTAAACCTGTACAGCCGCTGGTGCCGAAGCAGGACCAGAGTCTGGAAGCGCCGAGCTTAGAGAGGTCGAAGCCTGCCGCTCCAGCTTCCGCTGCGCCGGTACCTGCTGAGGAGAAGCCGAAGATGCCTGAAGCATCTCGTCCTGCGCCGCAGCTGGTTGCGGTTCCGGTAAAACCAACGGTGATGACCGCGAAGTCTAAGGACGAGCGGAGTGGAGTTTCGAACCCACCGCCCGACATATATTGAAGTAGCGTTTTGCCTTGGTGACGTCGCGGCCGATCTGTTCCTTGAGCGCTTCGGGATTTGGCCAGCGCATCTCTGCGCGAAGACGACGCAGAAACGTCAGGGTAAGCGGCGTGGATT
Source organism: Tunturiibacter gelidiferens (assembly GCF_013410115.1). Lineage (GTDB taxonomy): Bacteria > Acidobacteriota > Terriglobia > Terriglobales > Acidobacteriaceae > Edaphobacter > Edaphobacter gelidiferens. The sequence continues at coordinate 1,261,668 of NZ_JACCCV010000002.1, read as the reverse complement.
CGTTCAGATCGATGGGGTGGAAGTTGAGCAGGTGGGTTTCAACAGTGAAGGAGTCGGCTCCGAAGGTTGGGCGATTGCCTACGTTCGTCACTCCATCAAAAGTCTCGCTTGAGGTTCCGGTGCCGACGGTCAACTCCGTGATGTAGACGCCGTTTGCGGGAAGCAGCTCGGTGTAGGGGGCGAGATTGATGGTGGGGACGGTGTAGCGGGTGCCGTAGCCGCGGCCTGAGGCGGGAGTGCCGCAGATGGCGAAGCTGCGGCCGAGCAGGGCGCGAACGTGGGTGACGTCGCCTTCGGCGATCATCTGGCGGATGCGGCTTGAGGAGATAGTCTCTCCGCGCAGATGACGCGGCGCGTAGACACGCACGCTGAAGCCGAGTTCGCGGCCGAGTGCTTCGAGGCTTTCGACGCCGGCCTCGGCCTGATAGCCGAAGCGGAAGTTTTCTCCCTCGTGCAGCTGGGTGACGTGCAGGGCGTCTTTGAGCACTTCGGTGGCAAAGGCGCGGGCGGTCATATGCGAGAGTTCTGTGGTGAAGGGAAGTACGAGAACGGCGTCGATGCCAGTGGCTGCGAGCAGCTCGAGCTTTTGCGGGAGCGGCGTGATGAGCGGCTGGCTGGATTCGGGGCGGATGACTCGTGCAGGGTGTGGATCGAAGGTGATGGCTATGGAACGAATGTTTTCTGCGCGTGCCTGCCCTACGACCTCGGCGGTGACCCACTGGTGGCCGCGATGGACGCCGTCGAAGTTTCCGATGGTGGCGATCGAAGGACCGAAGTCAGCGGGGATGTCTGCGAGAGAGTTGAAGATGATCATGGCTTCGCTTCGTTCCTTGATTCTCCGAGAAGAGCCGGTACGCGAGAGGTCGGCGCACCGATAAGTCCGTGATGCTCGGGAAGGTTGTAAAGAACGGCGTAGTCTTCCCGAGAGTGGGACCCCGCCCATACATAGTGTTTCTGGTTGTAGCTTCGAGATACGACCAATGAGTAGACTGCTTTAGATTCAGGATGGACGATGAAGACCGAGAACGGGTCGTAGGTGGTGGCATAAGGTTTTGTGGAACCGTTGAAGCCGTCCCCACCCATAACCTGAGAGAGAGTCTCTTTGCCGACTATAAGACCAGTACCGTCGGGAGTCGATTGAAATGAAGTGACATCCAAGTAGTCGCGTTCAAGTACTTTGTAAGGATCGCCCGAGGTTGAAAATCCAATTACAAGTAATGCGGCGGCGTCGCTCGCTCCGGCATCGCTGATGAAAAATAGAAGGGTACGCGAGTCCGAAGCTGTGCCATATTTGCCAACAAGGAAATAGCGAGAAGGATGAAGTTTCAGGCCCGGGATATCGATCCAATACCCGAGCGCCCGACGCTCGTTAGGATTTGCTGGAATACGAGCTATAGAGTTTCTCGCGGTGAAATCAAAGTGCTTGCCTTCGAAATCGACCTGAAAGGAACGAAACGAGGAGTTACCTCCTGGTTTGGATTGAAACGTAAACGAGATTAGCTTGTTGGTTTCGGGCAAGCTGAAGTTGACGGACTCGCCAGCGGCGACTTGATACGAGGCTATGACGAGAATCAGGAACTTCCATGCGATACTCATGCGGCGGTCTCCGGTGCGATCTCGAAGGTGATCTTGAGGCCGTCGTAGGCCAGACGAACGTGGGGTGGGAGCTCGGCTTCGGTGGTGGCGTGGTCGAGGTCGTGGCTCATATGGGTGAAGAAGGCACGGCTCGGTTTCAGCTGATCTACCAGGGCTACAGACTTATCGAGGTGCGAGTGGCTGGGATGAGGGTCGCGGCGGAGGGCATCGAGGATGAGTACGTCGAGATTCTGGAGGAGCGGGATGCTCTCGGGTGGGATGTCGCTCATGTCGGTGAGATAGGCAGCGTTGCCGAAGCGGTAGCCGGTGATCTCCTCGCGGCCGTGGGTGACCGGGACTCTGCGAAAACATGCACCGAAGAGATCGACGCCTGCTCCGGGTGTTGGGTCGATGCGGTGAATCTCGACCTGGGCGCTGGTGGGGTAGCGATCTTCTTTGCGGAAGGTGTACTCGAAGATGCGCTCGAGGCTGCTTGCGGTGGCGTCGTCGGCGTAGATGGGCATGTCGCCTTTGACGCGGAAGCTGAGGGGGCGCAGGTCGTCGAAGCCGAGGACGTGATCGGCGTGACCGTGGGTGTAGAGTACGGCGTCGACGTGACGGATGTTTTCGCGGATGGCTTGCGCGTGGAAGTCGGGGCCGGTGTCGACGAGGACGGTGTGGTTGTTGTAGTCGAGGCGGATGGAGGGGCGGGTTCGGCGATTGCGCGGGTCTCCGTGTGGCGAGACGGCGGAAGTGCAGACGGCGCAGTCGCAGCCGAGGGTCGGCACCCCCATGGAGGTGCCGGTGCCGAGGAAGGTGAGGGTCGCCTCCATCGTTAGCGGACGATGCTGGGGCCTGCGGGGCCTGGACGGCCTGCGCCGCCTGGTGCCTTGGCTGCTGCGGACCGTGCGAGTGCCTGGGTGACTTCAAGAAACGCCATGCGCAGTTCGAACAGTGCGCTTTCAAGGAGGCGGGTCTCTTCGGGGGAGAGATTGCCCTTGGTCTTGTCTTCGAGGACCTGGAGCATGTCGATGCTCTGGCGCGCTCCGAGGATGTCGACCTGGGGCTGCTGGCCCTCCTGCGTGGTGCCGCCGAGCTGCATGATGGAGGTCATGTAGACGGACTGGACGAGCTGATCGAAGCTCATGGCGGGCGGGTGGTCCATGCCGGGGTTGGCCGAGCGAATCGCGGTGTCTAGGCGATCAGCGGTCATCTCGTAGGCGCGCTTTGCCTGTTCGGTCTGCTCGGCGGTCAGGGCTGGCGGAAGTTCGGGCTCTTGCGGTGTCTCGGGCGCGGCGGGCGGGGGCGGTGCGGCAGCTGCTGGTTCGGACGACCTTGACTCGCGCTCTTCTCTTTCAGGGGAAGGGTCGGCATCGGGGCGCAGTTCGCCGTCCATGGTGAACTTGCGGCGGTCGGTTACAACGAAGGGCTTGTTCTGTTCAGGCATGATCACACTCTTTCAGAAAGTTCAGATGCAACCGGAGGCGCGGAGGCTGCAGACTGCGAAAAGGGAAGCGAGACCGGCGTAGCGATACCACCGGAGTAAACGATTGGAAGGCCGCGGTCCAGAGCTTCGCGACGGATGTAGCCTAGTCCGAGGTTGATGGCGTGAGCTTCGCCGGGCAATGGGACGGCAGCGACGCTGGTGAGTCCGCCGATTTGCTTACCGTCTGCTTCAAGGGATGTGCCGGCGGCGGGGAGGTCGCCTGCGAGATGGAAGCCGCTGAAGGTGCGATGGACGTTGCCTCGGGAACGGATCCGCTCGACGATCTCCTGGCCGAGGTAGCAGCCTTTGGCGAAGTGCAGGGCGCGCGTCTGGCCGGTCTCTTGTGGGAGTTCGCGGTCGCGGATATCGGTTCCGATCTGCGGAGTTCCTTCGAGCACGCGGAGCCATTCGAGGCTTTGATCTTCGCAGAGTGTTGTGCCGAGATCCTGAAGGGTGCTGGCGAGCTTTGCGGTTGTCGCTTCATCGGCCCACAGTTCGTACCGCGGTATTAGAGGACTATATGCGTGCAGGATGTCTACATGGGAGTCGTTCCAGGTGAGTGAGCGCATCGCAAGGGCTGCGAGATTATCGGTTGTCAGACCGATTTGCTGTAGGAGCGAGGCTGCTTTGGGACCAGCGATTAACAGACCCGATCGCGTGCTGCTGATGTCTGCGAGTTCGACGTCGTCCATGATGATGAACCGGTCGAGGAGCGCGATTAAGCCTGCGACCTGAGGCGAGGTTGTCTCCATGAGGAGATCGTCTGGGCGGGCGAAGATGGTGGCGTCGCCCTGGATGCGGCCTTGAACGCTGAGGAAGAAGTTATAGTTGCCCTCGCCGGCAGTCAGGTGCTGGATGGAGTTGGTGACCATTCCGTTCAACCAACGGACGCGGTCTTCTCCGGTGACTCGGATCCAGCCGGTATTGTGCAAAGGGGATAGGCCGGTGTTCTGGAGGAGCGCCGTAAGCCGCGAGGCGGGGGTCGAAGTTGATGAGATCGAGATGTCGGATTGTGTTGGTGAACTCATGACGAAATGATGCGAGAAACTTGCGTACACTTGATTATAGCGGTGGATCGAGAGGGTTATGTTGCTGGGAAGGCTTTGGGCCGGGAGCGAGGGTTCGACGAAGATGATTGCGGCGTTTGCGCTGTGGTCGACAAGTTTTGCATACGCAGCGCAGACGGCGACCCAAAGTGTTCCTCAGCCAGCTTCGCCTGCCGCGAGTCAGCAGCCAATGACGAAGCAGCAGGCGAAGGAGCTTTTTCGTTCTGTGGATGAGATTCTGAACTTCGTGAGCAGCGACACCAAGTTGCCGATTGAGCATACCGTGAAGCGCAAACTAATCTCGCGCGATCAGGTCAATCGCTATCTCAAGGAGAAGTTCGACGAGGACGAGGGAGCCAAGCGCATGGAGCGGTCGGAGGTTGTGCTTAAGAAGTTCGGGATGCTTGATCGCGATTTTCATCTTCGACCGTTTTTGCTGTCGCTGTTGACCGAGCAGGTTGCCGGGTTTTACGACAACAAGACGAAGACGGTTAACCTGCTTGACTGGATCGAGCCTGACGAGCAGAAGCCGGTGCTGGCGCATGAACTGACTCACGCTCTGCAGGATCAGAGGATCAATCTGACCAGTTGGTCTGATGTGAGTCTGGCTAACACCTCCTATAACGTGCAGGAAGACAATCATCATCTGCAGGTGGATGAGGCAGACACCGCACGCACCGCCGTGGCGGAGGGGCAGGCGATGGCGGTCTTCATCGATTACACGTTGCGGCCATCAGGGAAGACGATTGCCGACGCGCCGGATCTCGCGGACAAGTTGAAGGACCAGGTGACAGATACGGGCGGCTCGCCGGTGATGGCGCGCGCGCCTCTGTTGCTCCAGGAGTCATTGCTGTTTCCGTATGGCGAAGGGCTTAGCTTCGAGCAGGCGATTCTGGTCAAGGCGGGCAAAGAAGCGGCGTTCAGTGGCGTGCTCGCGAATCCGCCGTCTTCGAGCTTCGAGATTATGAATCCGCAGGCCTACATGGCGCATGCACCGGTGCCGGTGATTCGGTTACCGGATATTCATCCACTGCTTGACCCGGAGTATGCACCGTATGACATCGGCGTGATGGGAGAACTGGATGTTCGCATTCTTGCCGAGCTGTTTGGTGGAAGAGAGATTGGAACTGCGCTGGCGCCGGAGTGGAACGGCGGTGTCTACTACGCAGCGCAACGCAAATCGGCTGTGACTGCGGCGGAGAAGGAGTCGACGGCCTCTATCGGGTTGCTCTACTACTCGCGCTGGAAAAATGCCGACTCGGCGAGTTCCTTCCTCCGCATCTATGCGGCGCAGATTCCGAGAAAGTACTCCAACGTTGTGGAGCGAAAGAAAGATGAGGCCAGTGAGACGGAACTGGTTTACTCCACGAACGAGGGGGATGTTCTGATCTCTCGACTGGGAGATGCCGTCTTTGTTGGTGAAGGTTTCAACCTTGCCCTCGCACGAAAGCTGCGCGACACAATCGCAAGCATGCAGCCGCAGGGGCCGATGCAACAGGCTGATATGCCAGTGACAGAACCGGCATTGTCGATGTCGCGGGTTCTGGCGTCCTTTGGCGCAGTGAGTGAAAGCAGCCTGCAACGGTATACTTCCAGAGGGGCGAAGTAGCTAGCCGCAACGTGTCCGCTAAAGGGAGCAAAGTTATTTTGAAGAAGGCAGAGATTGGAATTATCGGGGGCAGCGGTCTGTACGCCATGCCCGGACTTACCAATGTGCGCGAGGAACGCCTGACAACTCCATTCGGCGAGCCGTCGGATGCTTTTGTTCTGGGCGAACTCGAAGGCCGAAACGTCGCTTTTCTCGCTCGTCATGGGCGTGGTCATCGCATTCTCCCCAGTGAGTTAAACTTCCGCGCAAACATCTTTGCGATGAAGATGCTGGGTGTCGATTCGATTCTTTCGGTCTCGGCCGTGGGCTCGCTGAAAGAAGAACACAAGCCGACGGACTTCGTGATTCCGGATCAGTTTATCGACCGCACCTTTGCTCGCGCTTCTACATTTTTTGGCGAAGGCATCGTTGCTCATGTCGCCTTCGGCGATCCTATATGTGCGCCGCTGGCCGACGTATTGAAACAGGCTTGCGACACCGTTGGTGTTGTCGGCAAGCTTGGTGGGACGTATGTCTGCATGGAGGGACCGCAGTTCTCCACCCGCGCGGAATCGAATCTCTATAGAAGCTGGGGCGCAGATGTGATTGGGATGACGAACCTGCAGGAGGCGAAGCTCGCTCGCGAGGCCGAGCTCTGCTACGCCACCGTGGCGATGGTCACTGACTACGACTGCTGGCGCGCGGGTCACGACGACGTTACCGTGGATCAGATTGTTGCTGTGATGCATCAGAATGCAGACAACGCTTCCAAGGTGGTCCGTGCGGCCGTTGCGGCGATGCCGGCGGATATGACGAAGGGTTGCGCCTGCGTCGATGCTTTGAAGTATGCCATTCTTACTGATCGCAAGGCAATTCCAGGGGGGACAAAGCAGAAGCTCTCGCTGCTTCTCGATAAGTATCTCTGAGGGCATTATTCGCGTCTTAGATTTATGTATCAGAAATAGTTACTAATAAAAAACCAGTGTGCAAAAAGGGAGTTTATGGCAATTCTTGTTGTGGGTTCGGTGGCATTCGATAACATTGAAACTCCCCATGGTGCTGTGAAGGATTGCCTGGGCGGCGCGGCAACGCACTTCTCGCTTGCTGCCAGTTACTTCACGCCAGTACGTGTTATTGCCGTCGTGGGAAAAGACTTTACCGCTGAACATGAGGCGATTTTTACTCGTCGCGGCATTGATACGAGAGGTATCGAGCGCTCGGAGGGCCTCAGCTTTCACTGGACCGGCTCCTATTCGGGGAATATGGATGAGGCGAAGACGCTCGGTACAGACCTGAATGTGTTCGAAACCTTCGAGCCGAAGATTCCGGACGCTTATAAAGACAGCGAGTATCTCTTTCTTGCGAATATCGATCCGGTGTTGCAGTCTCGTGTGCGGAGTCAGATGTCCAACGTCCGGATGGTTTGCGGCGATACGATGAACTACTGGATTGCCGATCACTCTGCGAATCTTGCCAAGGTGCTGCGCGAACTCGATGTGCTGCTGATCAATGATGGTGAGGCTCGCATGCTGGCCGGAGAACGCAATCTGGTTTTGGCGGCAGAGAAGGTGCTCGCCATGGGACCGAAGACGCTGGTGGTCAAGCACGGCGAGTATGGCGCGACTGCTTTCTTCAGTGATCGCTCGTTCCCTGGTGTTGGCAAGGCGCTGCGTCCATTCAGGGCACCGGCGCTGCCTCTATCGGAGGTGGTTGACCCTACGGGCGCTGGAGATTCTTTTGCTGGGGGGTTCTACGGGTACCTCGCGTCGCAACCTGAGTTGACGCCGGCGGTTCTTCGGACTGCGATGTTTTATGGTGGCGTGATGGGTTCGTTTGCGGTGGAGCGTTTTGGAACCGAGCGTCTGCAGAATGTGTCTCGCGAAGAGATCGATGAACGATTTAAGCTCTTCCTGGAGATCTCGCACCTTGAACATGCGGGCGTCTAAAAAGTCTCGGCTGGACAAGCCGGCGGCATCGGCCTTTGCGGCCGGTGCCGCTGACTCGGGCGCTGTGAAGTTCGACCCTGAAGAGGTACGGCCAGCGACGCGGCAGGAGACCTTTCCAGTTGCGTTAGCGGCGGTGCTGCTGTCTTTTATCGCGCTGCTTCTGTCGTATTCGCGTGGATATCTTCTGCTCTATGGTGATGCTGTCGCTCATCTCGGAATAGCTCGTCGCATTCTGGATTCGCGCAACCCCGGGCTTGTTCAACTGGGTGGAGTCTGGTTGCCGTTGCCCCATCTTCTGATGCTGCCGTTTGTGCAGAAGGTTGAATGGTGGCAGAACGGGCTCGCGGGAGCGTGGCCTTCGCTGATCTGCTACATCGCCAGCGTAGCGGGGATCTATCGGCTTGCGCGTTTGATTATGATTCCTCGGTGGGCTCTTGCGGCGACGGCTCTCTACGCGCTCAATCCGAATCTGCTTTATCTTTCGACCACGGCGATGACGGAGCCGTTGTTCCTGATGCTTCTCATCTGGACGACGCTGCTTACCGTTGAATGCGTCGCCGCAATCAGAGGCTCTCGACCGAGCGCCGTCAGCCGACGTCTGTTCCTGCTTGGGATCTTTATCGTGGCGGCTGTTTTTACTCGTTACGACGGATGGATTCTTGGTGCTGCGGTTTGGTGCATTATAATGTTCTCACTTGCGCGCAATCGTGTGGTGTGGCGCAAGGTCGCTCCCCTTTTTGTTGTTTTTACCCTGCTCGTGATTGCCGGACCGGTTAGCTGGCTGGCTTATAACCAGCACTTCTTTCATGATCCGCTGGACTTCCTGCGGGGGCCTTATTCGGCGGCCGCGATTGAAAAGAAGACGATGCCGCCTAACGGCCATCACCATCGTGGATGGCATAATCCTGCGTGGGCACTGTTGTTTTATACGCGCACGGCGCAGGTGGACGCTGCCTTCTGGGAGACTGGGTTTGTGCTGATGGCGGCTGCGGTGAGTGGGCTGATCCTGGCTATACGTCGTCGCTTCGCGCTGTCGTCGTTATTGCTCTGGATGCCGTTGCCCTTCTATGTCTATTCGGTGGCTTATGGTTCGGTACCGATCTTCATTCCGCAGCTTTGGCCACACTCTTACTACAACTCGCGTTACGGGATGGAGCTGCTGCCGGCGCTGGCGGTCTTTACGTTTGTAGCGGTGCAGTGGATGGAGCGGCGGTGGAGCGAGACGCAGCCGCTTGCCAAGAGATTGATGCAGCCGGTGGTGCTTCTGCTGATCGCGTTGAATACGGTCGGAATGATGTACCGCACGCCGCTGGTGCTGAAAGAGGCGCTTGTCAATTCGACGACGCGTGTTGCGTTTGAGACAGCGCTCGCTCGTCAGCTGGGCGAGTTCCCCTACGGCTCGACCATCCTGATGTACAACTCCGATCACATCGGGGCGCTGCAGGATGCAGGAATTCCTCTGCGGCAGACCGTCAACGAAGGAGATTACGACAGCTTTCAGGCGGCGTTGGCTGCGCCTGCTGAGCACGCGGGCTATGTTGTCGCAGTTGCCGGAGATCCGGTGGCGGCTGCTGTCGCGATGCATCCTCAGGGACTCACCGAGTTGACGATTCTTTGCACGAGCGGCCAGCCTTGCGCACGGATCTACAAGTCCGACCGATCGAGTGTTGCATCGCCAAAGTAGGGTCAGCCGACCTCGCATATCGCCATGAGGCACAATAGGAGCACATGATTTCTTTCGTCAAAGCGCATGCTTGCGGTAACGACTTTCTGATCATTGAGGAGCCGCTCGCACAGCGTCGACATGCCGAGCTTGCCCGGAAGCTCTGTGCACGGAACACCAGTGTTGGTGCGGATGGAATTGAGTTTCTGGATCGAAGGGCGAACGGTGAGTTTTTTCTGCGGCTCTTCAATGCGGACGGAAGTGAGGCGGAACTCTCGGGTAATGGGACGCGCTGCGTTGCTGCGTGGCTGGCGACCAGTGAGGGAAGGCAGGAGGTCGCGCTTGGGACTCATGGTGGCCTGCGAACCTGCCATGTGATTGAGTCGAACGATCCGCTCTATCTGATCGAGAGCGAGATGGGTGTTCCTCGTGTGATGCAACGCACGATTGTGCTGCCAGGGGTTGGCGAGGTGTCGGGTGCGATGGTGAATGTTGGCAACCCTCACTTCGTTCTCTTCGTTGATAGCGAAGATTTCAGCGCGCATGGGTTGAGCTGGCAGGAGCTTGGGGCGCAGATCAGTGGGAGTCCCGCATTTCCTCATGGGACCAACGTTGAGTTCGTTCGGGTTCTGTCGCCTTCGGAGATAGCTTTTCGCATCTTTGAGAGGGGTTGCGGGCCTACCACCTCGTCCGGGACGGGCACGTGCGCTTCTTCGGCAGCGGCGATGGCGCTTCGCGGCTCTGAGCGGGAGTTGACCGCGATTGCGGAGGGCGGACCGCAGCGGACGGTGTGGTCTTCGAACGATGCAGTGATGCGTTTGACGGGACCGGCGGAGATTATCTGCCGAGGTGAGGTCGCGGCTCTGTGACAACATCCTTTTTCAAGCCTCGGGCTCTGCGTTCAGGCGCGACTCTTGCGGTTTTGTCGCCGGCGAGTACTCCTAAGCCGGAGTTGGTGGAGCGCGGCATAGCCCACTTGCAGCGGCTTGGGTACAACACCGTGCTCAGCCCGCATGCTTTGGATAACGGGCCGCTTTACTATGCGGGCAAACTTGAGGATCGTCTCCAGGATTTGCATGCGGCGTTTGCGAATCCGGAGATTGATGGGATCGTCTGCACGCGGGGTGGGTGGGGATCGGCGGAGTTGCTGCCTTATCTTGATGCGACGCTTATCCGATCGAATCCGAAGCTGTTTATCGGGTACAGCGACCATACGTCGCTTCATTGCTGGCTTCACAACGAGGCGAATCTTGCGACGTTCTATGGGCCGATGGTGGCGGCGGATTTCTCGCGGGATGATGGCGTGGATCTTCCGAGCTGGCATCATAGTCTGACGGACAGTGGAGCATGGTCGCTTGGTGAAGCGGAGGGGCTTCGCGTCTTGCGTGCGGGGCGGGCGGAGGGCGTGGTCGCGGGTGGGTGTCTGTCCATCTTCGTGGAGGCGATTGGTACGCCGTATGCTCCGCGAATCGAGCGGGAGAGCATTCTCTTTTTGGAGGACATCGGGACGAAGCCGTACCAGTGGGACCGCATGCTGCTGCATCTTCGCTATGCCGGAGTTCTTGAAAAAGCGACGGGGATTGTTTTCGGGGATATGGGGCAGTGTGTTTCACAGGAGGAGCAGGACTATCTGGAGCGCGCGATTCTTCACTCGCTTAGGGAGTTTGATGGCCCGATTGCGGTCGGGCTGCGTTGTGGGCATGTGAGCACGTACAACGTGACGTTGCCGCTTGGGGTCTCCGCGAGACTGGACCTTACTGACGCGAGGAATCCGCGGATGCACCTTCTCGAAGCAGCGGTGAGCGGTTAGGCTGGAGTCTCGCGACATGCAAAATTCCAAACACATTCATCTGATCGGCATCTGCGGTACGGCGATGGCCTCGCTGGCCGGAATGCTGCAGCTTCAAGGACACCGCGTTACGGGGTCGGACACGGCCGCCTATCCGCCGATGAGTGATCTGCTGGCTTCGCTTAAGATTCCGATTCGTGAACCATTTTCAGAGAGCAATCTGGAACCGAGGCCGGACCTGGTTGTGGTCGGGAATGCAATCTCGCGTGGAAACGTCGAGCTTGAATATGTTCTTGATACACGCATTCCATTTTGTTCGATGGCCTCGATTCTGCACGATGAGTTTCTGCCGGGGCGGGAGTCGCTGGTTGTCGCGGGAACGCATGGCAAGACGACAACTACGAGCATGCTGGCGTGGATCTATGAGGTTGCGTCGAGACAGAACCCCGCGCTGGCGCCCTCGTTTCTGATTGGTGGCGTTGCGGAGAACTTTGGGACCAGCTTTATGGTTCGCTCGACGAAGCCGTTTCTGCTCGAGGGGGATGAGTACGACACTGCGTTCTTCGATAAGGGGCCAAAGTTTCTTCATTATTTTCCGGACGCTCTGATTTTGACTCACGTCGAGTTCGATCATGCGGATATCTACGCTGATCTTGGTGCGGTGAAGACCGCCTTCAAGCGGCTGGTCAATCTTGTGCCGGGGCGCGGGCGGATTGTTGCGTTCGATGGCAGCGAGAACGTGAGTGAGTGTATCGAGAAGGCCTTCTGCGCGGTGGAGCGATATGGCTTCGATCCTCTGTCGCACTGGCGTCTTGCAGATCTGCGGCATGAAGGGGCGTTGACTCGCTGGACGGTGACGCGCGCGGGTGCTCCGTTTGCTGATCTGAGCCTGCCGATGGCGGGGGCGCATAACGCGCTCAACGCTACGGCGGCGGCGGCGCTTGCAGCAGGGCAGGGTGTTCCGAGTGGGGCGATCGTCGAGGCGCTGGCGACCTTCAAGAGCGTGAAGCGAAGGCTCGAAGTCCGTTCCGTTGTGGGGGGCGTCACGGTAATCGACGACTTTGCGCATCATCCGACGGCGATTCGCGAGACTCTCCGGGCGCTCCGCGAATCGTACCCGAACCGACGCCTCTGGGCGGTGCTGGAGCCGCGATCGAACACGCTCAGGCGGAATGTGTTTGAGCTCGATCTGGTGGACAGCCTCGCGCTGGCAGACCGGGTTGTGCTGGCCTCGGTCTTCAAATCCGCGAGCATTCCGACGGACGAACGATTGCACCCCGAGCATGTTGTGAGTGCTTTGAACAAGCGCGGAGTACCTGCGAGTTTGCTGGCCGATGCCGATGCGATCGTCGGAGCGGTTGCGCCCGAGTTGCGAGAGGGAGATGTTGTTGCGATCCTTTCCAATGGCGGATTCGGGAATATCTACGGGAAGCTTCCGGCGGCGATTGCGGGCCGAATCTCAAGGACGTAACGCAGCCGGTCGGAGCTCTGTCGCGACTGTTATCCTTGAAGATGGTATGTTCGCAACCCTGAAGCTCGTCTTTGTTTATCTCGCCCTAGGTCCAATCGCCGGGATCGTTGGCATTCCTTACACTTTGTTGGTCGGAGACATCACCCGGCTCTATCGGGTTGCGATGTGGATCACGAACGCGGGGGTGCGTGCTGCTGGAATCAAGATCGAGATCAGCGGGTTCGAGAATATTCCAGCGGGACGCAGCTGCATCTTCATGAGCAATCATGTCTCGAATCTTGATCCTCCGGTTACGATTCCGCTTCTTCCAGGGCGTAGTTCGGTTTTGCTGAAGAAGGAGCTAATGAATATCCCCATCCTGGGAAAGGCGATGCGGCTGGCGAAGTTTGTGCCAGTAGAGCGTGGCAACCGTCGCGATGCCGCGCAGGCCAGCGTGGCGGCCGCTGTGGATGCGCTGCGCTCGGGGCTGCACATCCTCGTGTATCCGGAGGGAACTCGTTCGCCGGATGGGCGACTCTCGACCTTCAAAAAGGGGCCATTTTTTCTGGCGCAGGAGACGAAGGCACCGATTATTCCTATCGCTGTGTCGGGGACGCAGACGATGATGAGGAAGGGAAGTAACGCCATCACGCCTGGATTGGCGCGCGTTCAACTGCTTCCGGCTATCGAGCCGTCGGACTATGCGACTCGGGAGGAGCTGATGCGGGCGGTCCGGAACGCGATTGCAGAGGCTCTGCCGCTGGAGATGAAGCCTGCAGATTACTTGACGATGGCGTTGTAGCCGTCGGTCTGGAGACGCTGCCGCATGGCGTCGGCATCCTTTTTGGTTGGGAAGGGCCCGATCTGAACATGAAGCAGCTTGTCCTGCGGCTCCTTGTGAATGGCGACGTTGTAGCCGCGATGCTTCAGGGCATTAACGAGGACGTCGGCGTCCTCCTGGTGTGAGACGGCGGCGACCTGGACGATGGCTACTCCCGGTGCTGCCGGCCCTGTAGGCGCGAGCGACACTTGCCTGGTGGTGGGCTTGGTCGCTGATTCGGTGCGGGTATCGGGGCGAAAGTCTGCGGCGACGGCCTTGACCCTGGTGATGGCTGGAGTGGGCTGGCTCGGCTCGTTGGACGCGGTTGTTGGAGCGTCCGAGAGGCTGGGAGTTTGGCTCGCGTCGTCGGCCTGGATTGCAGGCGAAGAGGGCGCTGTGTGGGCTGCGGGGCTTCCCGGTGCGGGTTTGGAGGCACTGGGCTCAGAGCTTGTGGTGGTCTCCGCTGCGCTGATAACAGGTGGGGCGGAACGCCTGCCCAGGGAGTAGCCGAAGCCGAAGAAGACCGCGCAGAGCAGAGCGAGCACGAAGAAGATGCCAAGGATAGTGGTGGCGCCAAGCGAGATCTCGCGATCCTGTCCGCGAGAGTCGTGAAGATCCTGCAAGTCATCGTCGGTTTGGTAGCGGCTGTTCACGGTCAGACCTTTTTCTCCAGCGCCGCGTCGGGCGTGAGTGTCGTCTTATTGAACAGGTTCATCAGCTCCATTGGAAGGGGAAAGACGATGGTGGTATTTTTCTCGACACCTATCTCGGTGAGGGTCTGGAGGTAGCGGAGCTGGAGGGTCATGGGCTGGGTGGCCATGAGCTGGGCGGCTTCGACGAGCTTGGCGGCGGCGTTGAACTCACCCTCGGCGTGGATGATCTTCGCTCGGCGTTCGCGTTCAGCTTCGGCCTGCTTGGCCATGGCGCGGAGCATGGACTCGGGCATGTCGACCTGCTTGACCTCGACGGAGACGACTTTGACGCCGAAGGGGGCGGTGTGGCCGTCGATGATGGTCTGAATGCGGATGTTGAGGGCTTCGCGGTGGGCGAGGAGGCCATCGAGGTCCACTTCGCCGAGGACCGAGCGCAGTGTGGTCTGGGCGAACTGCGAGGTCTGATAGATGTAGTTTGCCACCTCGATGACGGCCTTGGTGGGGTCTACGACGCGCAGAGTGATGACTGCATTGACCTTGAGGGTGACGTTGTCGCGGGTGATGACGTCCTGCGGGGGAACTTCCATCGCTTCCTGGCGGAGACTGACGCGCACGATCTGGTCGAGGGGGCGGAAGATCCAGATGAGACCCGGTCCGGCTGCGGCCTGCTTGACCCGGCCGAGACGAAAGATGACGCCTCGCTCGTACTCTTTGAGAATGTTGAGGGAGTTAACCAGGTAGAGAACTACGATGACGATGGCAAAGAGGAGCGGGAGAGACATCATGGGTAAAACCTCTGTCGGCCCAACTGCTGCCGCCGCTGCGATTGTAAAGCAGGCGCAGCAGCGGCCGGTGTTACTGGCTAGAAGCGAAAGAAGAAGCCGAAGCCGGGTTGGAGCTCGGTGGTGTGTTTCTGAATGGTGAGATAGTTGGTTTCGAAGTCCGGAGCCTTGAAGAACAGCTGGCGAAACTCGGCGCGTGCTCCGAAGTGCTTGTTTAGCATGTAGTCGCCGCCGACGTTGTAGTAGTAGGTGGCGCGTGCCTGCGGCGACAGGCCTTCTCCGCCGCCGGGTGTGGGTCGGAAGGCGGTTGTACCGGCGCCACCACCGGCGAACGGGGCGATCCCATGAAACTCACGGCGGAAGTGGGCTACGTAACCGAAGGTGTATTCGGAGGCATTCTGCTGAACTCCTCCGACCGGCGCCGCTCCAAAAGGAGTGAAGGTCTGGGTGTATCGGGCGTAGGCGTAGTTGAACTCAAACCCGAGGTATGGGGATTTCGTATAGCGGATGGTTACGAGTGGGCCTACGGTATTGCCGGGGTGGAGATTGACCGCGGTCGGGACGGTGTTGATGACGACGGTGCCGTTAGAGTCTTTGTTGATGATGGCGGAGGCGACCACGCCGATGTCGAGGCGGGAGAGCTGACGGTCCAGGCCTGATTGCGGGGTGGCCTGTGCGTTGGCGGTTAATCCGGCCGCGGGGAGCAGCAGGCAAAGTACAACGTTCCGAACCCACGACGGGCGAGACACATTCAACATCAAGAAAAGACTCCCTTATTCAAAACTACTGTTCTTTCAGTCTACTCTGGCGCGGAGTCTGGTGGGGCCTTCGACTGGCGCGTCAGACGGGCTTATTGGCGGGTTCGACGACCAGGGTCAGGCCGTCCAGGTCGCGGACTGAGACCAAAGAGCCTACGTCGAGAGATTCCTGTCCGCGGAGCGAGGCCTGCCATAGCTCGCCGCGAATCTCCACCTGCCCAGTGGGGCAAAGCGGGGTGCGGACGACGGCGATGCCGCCGATCATGGCCTGTGGGCCGGTAAGGACCTTGCCACGCCGGGCACGAAGCGCTATCCAGGCAAGGCCGAAGGAGATGGCGCCGAAGCCGAGGCCTGCGCCCAGGGCTGTCGCGATGTGGACGCGGAGTTCTGGGATGGGCCCGTCGACGAGGGTGGCCAGGCCGAAGACGAGAGAGGCGATGCCGGCGATCGCAAGGACGCCGTGACTGCCGAACTTTGCTTCGAGCAACATCATTATGAACGCTGCCAGCAGGAGAACGATTGCTGTGTGGCGGACGGGGAGAAGGTTCAGCCCGAAGAGGCCCAGGAGGATGAAGAGCGTACCGATGGAGCCGGGAACCACGGTGCCGGGAACGTTGAACTCCAGGTAGATGAGGAGGCCGCCGAGAACGAGCAGCAGGACGGCGATGTCTGGGTTGGTGAGTTTGCTGAGCAGGCGCTCGCGCTCGGAGGGAGCGGTGGTGACAATCTCTGCTCCCTGAAGATGCAGGGTCTGGGTGGTGCCGTCGAAGCGGTGGATCTCGCGGCCATCCAGCGTTTTGAGCAGGGTGGCGTCGTCGGCAGAGACGAGGTCGATGAGCTTCAGCTTCAGTGCCTCTTCGTCGCTGTAGGACTTCGAGTTGCGAACGGCGTCTTCGGCGGCTTCGACGTTGCGACCGCGGCGGGAGGTGTAGGAACGGAGGAAGGCGGCGGCGTCATTCTCGATCTTGTCTTTGAGGACGGGATCGAGCTGACGGCCTTCGACGATGGGATGAGCCGCTCCGGCGTTGGTTCCGGGGGCCATCGCGGCGATGTCGGCTGATTCGAGGATGAAGAATCCGGCCGAACCTGCTCTGCTGCCCGATGGTGAGATGAAGATGATTACAGGGACGGGTGAGTTTTCGATGGCCTGAACCATGACGCGGGTGGATTCGAGCAGGCCGCCGGGGGTGCTCATTGAGATCAGCACTGCCTGAGCGTGGCGATGGGCAGCCTCGTGGAGGCCACGCTGAAGATAGTCCGCGGTTATGGGCTGGATGGTGTCGTGAATGGTGAGTTTGACGACGGTGCCGGGGGAGTCGGGAGCGGCGAACAAACGTGTGGACAGTGAGCAGGAGATCGCCATCAGCAAGAGAAGGGCGAATCTCGTGACGGAAGTCATGGCAGGCTCTGTCCGCGTGCCTGCAGGGCCTGACGCATGCCTTGCGCTGAAGAGTCCTTCGGGTCGAGTTGGAGTGCTTTACTGACGTCTCTCGCAGATGCAGACGCGTCATTGGCCTGCAGATCGAGGCGGGCGAGAACGAGATAGGCCGGGATGTTCGGATGCAGCATGATGGAGCTTTGAGCTTCGGCGCGCGCGTCAGCTGAGTTTCCGCTGCGCTCGCGAACCTGGGCGAGCCCCGCGTGCGCCTCTGCGCTTGCGGCGTCCGCGGCGATGGCGGTCTGGAACTCCTGTTCGGCTTCGGGAACCAGCCCTTGCGTGAGATACTCGTGGCCCTGTTGCGTGTACTCCGCGGCCTGTTCCGCAGGGGGCAGGGTGGCCAGACGCATGGCACGCATCTGGTCGAGTTGAAAGGCCGCCTGACGGAAGGAGGCCTCTGAGTAGGTGCGGCGAATGCGTTCGAGTGGGTCGAAGTCCGACGATGCTGTCGTGTCGGTGGCGGCTGCGGCGGCCACAGCTGGGGGTTTTCGGCCTGAGTTGATGCTGGTCTTGAGTTGTGCTGCTTCAGAGTCCGCAGGGCGCAGCTTCAGGGTGAGATCAACTTCGCGTTTGGCTCCTGCGAAGTCGCCTTGGCGAAACAGGGCAACAGCGAGGTTGTAGTGGTAGTCCGGGTCGTTGGGATCGGCAGTCGAGGCGCGCTGAAAGAGCGGAACAGCGTTGTGGCCCTGGCGGCTGGAGGCGACGGCCTGGTTATTGACAACTTCGGGAAGCGGCAGTCGGCTGGCGACGAAGGCGAAGGCTGATTCGGCCTCGGCGTACTTTGCGGTGTTGAAGCGGGACAGGCCGATATAGAACCCTGCTTCAAGAGCGCGGCGGTCCGTTTGAGGAATCTTCGCAAACGTTACTGCGGCCTGGTCGTACTCTCGCTCTGAGTATTGTGCTTTGCCGAGAGCGAGAAGGGCTGCAGGATAGTTCGGGTTCGCCGCAATGGCTGCCTGCAGGCGCTTGATTCGCTCTTGCGAGGTTGGCGCGTCGGTGCCGCGAATGTAGTTCTCGAAGGCGCTTAGCTGGACTCCGCCCGAAGCGGCGAGAAAGGTCTGTTGGGCCACGTTGAAGTGAGGATCGATTTGGCGTGCCGCCTTCCACGCGATGGCGTTTTCTACGTCGAAGAGGCGGTTGAGTTCGCTTGAATCCTGCAGCGGCGCAGAGAGTTTGAGGTTTTTGACCTCGAGCACCTGGGCTTGTACCGCGATGCGGCCATTCGCGACGTTGTAGCTGCCTACGATGACGAAGTCGGCGTCGAGATTTTGCGCAATGCGAATGGTGGTCGCGCGGGATGGCCTGAAGTCGATGGGCAGGCCGAGATGGTCGAGCGCGTACTGCCGGTCTTCGCGGGCGATGGTGAGGAAGCCTGCAGAGGTGAGGCGCTGGTTCAGCGTGTCGGGAAACGAATCGCCAACCCATGCCAGAGCTGCCTGTCCGGAGCGGTTGTCGAACGGGAGAACGAGTACGACGCGACCTCCGGCGTCAGAGGTCTCCGACGATTGTGAGATTCCGGGAATACTGCATAGCAGAATTAGGGGGAGGAGCCAGGACCGTCGAAGGATCGAGCGAACTTGAAGGCGCTTCTTCACAGATATGAGTATAGAGGGTCAGGGTTTTTGAAGTGGGGGATAGCTATAGGGACGGGAAAATTCACCCCCTTCGATAAAACTGAACCGGGTGACGACAATTCTTGGGGAAAAATTCTGCCGTCGCCGAAGCCAGCCAGGCACTATTTCGTGATTCCACTGGTAATGTATGATGGCGGTTCAGGGGGAGAATATGCCAGCATCTAAGCCGTTGAAGCAGGTGTCTCAAAAAGTCTTCAAACGTGTGGAAAAAGCTGCATCGCCTCTTCGACCGACCCAACTCTTGGATGATCTCAGCCGAAAATATAGTTATGCGGATGTGCAAGATGCTCTCTCCGATCTACTTGAGGATCAGCGGATTTCCCTCACTCCTGATCGACATCTGATCATCAGCAGCAAAGCATAATACTGTGAGAAGTATTGCTGGTCAGAGTCGATTAGTCCCTGAACCACCACGAGACGGAGACGACCGCAACGACTTTCAGCGCGATCGGGATTCCATTCTTTATTCTTCAGCGCTACAACGTCTTTCGACAACAACCCAGGTCGTATCAGGCGAACAGGGTCGGGTTTTTCATAATCGATTGACCCACTCCCTTCAGGTAGCGCAGGTGGGGCGCCGACTTGCGGAGAAGCTCAAGCTTAAACAGCCTGCACTGGCGACTCGTTACGGCCTGAATGAAGATGTAGTCGAAGCTGCTTGCTTAGCTCACGATCTCGGACATCCGCCATTCGGACACCTAGCGGAAATCATGCTGGATAAATTAGCCAGTGAATCGAAGGGGGTCCAAGGTTTTGAAGGAAACGCTCAGAGTTTCCGGATAGTGACAGTATTGGCCTTTCGATCCGAAAAATTTGAGGGACTCAACCTCACAAAGCAAACTCTGCGCGCAATTCTTAAGTATCCTTGGACCTATTCAGCGAAACGTTCAGATGAAAAGCGCAAAAAGTGGGGGACGTACGACTCCGAATTAGATATCTTTCAAGCGGCTGTTGGAAAGAGAGGCAAGGGCCCCTACCCTCGATCTGTTGAGGCTGAATTGATGGACTGGGCCGACGATTTGACATACGCAATCCATGACGCTGAGGATTTTTATCGCGCTGGCCTTATTCCCCTGCACCTACTGCGATACGTTTCTGGCATGGCCAATTCGTCCGAGAGGGACAATTTTCTAGATTACGTTTCAAGCAAGAAAACGAAAATTTCGGAGCTACGAAACTGTTCGAATGAAGATCTTGATTCTATGCTGCGAGAACTCCTCGCCACGTTTTTCAAGCTCTCTGGACCTTACCAAGGTACTCGAGAAGACCGCAGTAAACTTCGCACCTTCACCAGCGAGTTGGTTGGACGGTATATCAATGGAATCAAATTGATCGCGGAGGACTCCGACGGGAAGAAGGTCTCGGCTGGTAAAGAATTGCAAAAGGAAATCGCTTTACTCAAACAACTGACTTGGTATTACGTGATCGATGGCCCGGGCCTGGCTCTCCAGCAACACGCGCAACGTAAGATCATCGAGGATTTATACAAGACCTTTCTTAACGAAGCTCGAAGAGATTCGCCCTCTTATCTTCTTCCGCCATACTGCCGAGACCGTTTGAAGAAAAAAGAGAAAGATAATCGCGATTCGCCCGAACGGGTGGTAGTCGATCTGATAGCGGGAATGACCGAGTCCCAAACGCTCCTTACCTACCAAAAACTCAACGGCGTCGTAATGCCTTCGGGTCTCGAACACTGGGTCCTGTGACAAAAGCCTTAGGTGTTGCGGCAGGTCCCTGACTATTGAGGGGTCTTTCAGCCTGCGTTAGCAAGGAATTTCCCGTTCAGTGACAAAGACAACTTACCCCCGGCAAAGTGAGCTTATCGGCATGTTCGATCCCGTAGTTGCCGAAGACCCCGCTTTGTCAGGAACTATAACGTCAGGTCGGAACGTCGGCAGGCTGTTTCCGAGTTGCCGACCATCCGGGAGTTTCGTGAGGATAAGAGCGTCTATCAGGAGTGGTTCCCCTAATATGTCACTGTGCCCATTCCAGGACGCCATCAGCATAGAATCTGCCGGCTGGTCGTACATAGAAATCGCACCCTTTCGCTTCATTTTCCGCCTTGTTGTACTCAGACAATTCGCTGTCATCTTTGAAGTGTCCGCTGACGTTAACGCTGATATAGCGGTAAAACTTTTTTATCCGCTCAGTTGAGTCTTCTTTCCGCGAGTCAGCTGATCTTTGAGAAGATTTCCAAGCATCCGCGCGAGGGGCTTGATCGAATCCATGATCTCTAAAAAAATCGGGCGATACTCCAAAGTCGATCCTGTATCGACGATTGTCCTTTTGCGGAACTTCGTGAAGAAACTCTGACTCGATAATCATCGGATCGGGATTACTCGAGTAAGGGAAAAACGCTCTTACGTCCGGACTTATCTCTCGACCACGGAGCGAGGACGTTGCAACGCCCGACTTATCTACGCTAATGATATGTACGTCTTCGACACGGTCTTCCGCCGAAAGACCTCCAGTTGCGCTACCACGCCGTAATTCCGCTCTCAGGCATTCGAGGTAGACGGCTGACTCATCATCGTTTTGAACAAGAACATCAAAGACGAATCGGCCTTCTCCTCCAGGCTGGGCTATCACTTTGATGCTAACCGATGTTCTTTGCTTCAATTTGACGCGCTCCATCGGAGGGCGGAAAGACTTTGTTGGGGATGTCCCAGACGGTATTGGCCCCACATTAATCCGGTGGGTCCGGTAATTCGGCGTGATCACTGACACCGGAAGATTAGCTCCGATACCGTATTTACTTGGTGGGTCGGTGAGGATCAACGTTCGAGGTTCGTCTCCAGAGTCAAAGACCCCCTGAGTGCCTTCGCTAACTTGTCGAAGTAATTCAGGGCCAAAATCCTGTGGACGAATACCGTCGGGAATGATCAGCACAGCGCCCTTAATCTTCCGGTTGTTCTCGTCGACGATCTCCAAGCTGACGACAACAGAGGGTCCGTTCGCTTCAGAAACCAAATAGTTGAAAGCCAATGAGCCTTTAGCGCTTAATATCAGGCTTTCGATTACCACCCCCAAGCCACTCGTGACGCAACCGCGGCGCGTTAGTTTCATCGCTTTTCTCCTTTGCAGTCCACTTGAACTTGCACGCCCCCATCTGAACTCTTCACTTCTCGAAAGAATGAGACGTATTCCTTCGCTGGTTCGCCAAACACGAAGAGGTATGGGATGGGCCAACGGGCTGTCCGTTCTGCGTTGAAAACGCCATCATCATCGGTTCGCAATTCGGGACCACGAAGCAAGTCATGTCCTTCTCGATCCCTCAATTGAACGATGGCCCGGGTGAGCGGAGTTAGACTTCCGCTGCACACACATGTGCCGTGTAAAACCAGCGGGGCTGTTAGCCCCTTTATAAGTTCCGTATAAATGATGGCCGGGAAACTAAAAAGCAACACAAAAGCAAAAAGAGCCTTGGCCGCCAGACGCTCCGATCCCGAACTGAAGTAAGAATGTTGAGATATCGAATACGTTGAATCTGAGTTGATTACTCTTGTCTCAGTTATCACACGGTATGCCAGCCCGATAGCAAGAAGCTGGGCCGCTAGCTTCGAGACTAAAGCCCATCCACCTCCGAAACCCAAGAAGACGCGGTCCGTCCAGTCCGACAGCGCACCTAGCTGGGTTGCAGCACCAGTCAAGAGCGTTACAAATCCGGACACTGTCAACTCCGTGGACTTGTCGTCGGCGGTTGGCGTAAGGTCAGTACGCCTATCCACTAGGTCTTCCCAGAACCGGCGCAACCAGCGCCGAGCGCCTGACACAACACTTTTCAAGTCCGTGGTCATGTAGAGTGATGTGGAGTATACCAAAGGTAGGCGTTTATCGCGTTATTGGAAGAGCGACGCGAAGGGGATGTTCAGCCTATGCGGCTGTGGTCGCGCTACAAGAGTCGTGAAGCCTGCTCGCAGATTGTACGGGTGGCTCTGCGGGTAACCCGAAGGGTTGTATCAGTTTTCCTCAGTCAATCGACTGAATCACGACTTTGGTTTGTCTCCACAAGATTACGGTGACCCTAAAGCCAACAAGACGTACCTCAGGTTGCTTCACTGTAGCGTAGCGACGATTCGCTGAATCGTAGAGCCCCGAACCGATGCACCCCGAAGCACTTTCCTAATAGTGTTGCGATCGACATTTGCCATGCGGACCAAACTTTTAATGGGCACTCCCCTGATTCGTTCGATCAATCCTGCGTCAGCTTTCACAATCTGGCCCAAGTCATCAAATTCAGCCGGTTTGAACGCGAGTAGTGAGAAGTCATCGCCATGTTCCCACTTTCGATCCGTCTCTTTGCCAATGTAGCGCGCTCGCATGGCAGTGACATGCATCCGTTGTAAAACCCCTCGTGTATCTGCAGTGCACGGCGACCCATCGGGTGCAAATGATTTAGATTCGGGATGAAACGGATAGAGCCTCAATATGTAGCCGAAAGTTTGCGGGATCACCTTGTCAAATTGAGGTGTTTGTGTGAACGCAAGTGAATGATGACTTTTATCGTGAACATTGATGCAGTCGGCTTTCATCCAAGCGTCACGATTCTTGGTAAATGACGTTAGCAATGCAAATCGGTCTCGATTGATACCTGCCGGATACGCTTCCGGACTTTTACAAGTTCATCACACGTGACGTAGACGAGCAGCTCTTGGAATACATTTTCGACGCCAACGTCCGCGATCATGCGCCCGATGTAAAGGTGAACAAGGGCATACAGACAACATTGTCTAATCCTGGAGGTGATGATTTCTGGTGGCTGAACAACGGCGTCACGATCATTGCTTCAGACGCGACGTTGAAGGCAGGAGCATTGCAGATCGAGAGCCCAATGATCGTCAATGGGCTACAGACCTCGTACGAGTTGTTCCACCATTTCAAGAATGATGGAGGGGATAAAAAGGATCAGCGAACAATTATGGTAAAGGTAATCGTCAACAGCAAAGATGACACCTCCGATCGGATCATCAACGCCACAAACAGTCAGACGAAAATCGACGCCATAAATCTCCATGCAACTGAGAAGGTTCAACGCACAATCGAAACAGCGTTGAAGACTGCGGGCTACTTCTATGACCGCCGCAAGAACTTCTATCGCAACCAAGGTAAACCAGCGGCAAAGATTATCACGATTCCCTTCATGGCCCAGGCTGTCACTGCCATCGTTTTACAGCAGCCCGATCATGCGAGAGCTAGACCGGGAACCGTGGCAGAGAAGAACTATAAAGAGCTCTTCAGCGACAAATACCCAGTGAACCTTTACCCAAAATGTGTAGAGATAGTGAAGCGCGCGCAGAGGTTTTTGTCGGACCAAAGCGATGTTAGACGGGCTGACAATTTGAATCTGCTCTACTACCTCGCAATGTATTCAGCCTCAGCAGCAATTGGGAGTGTGAAACCCAATAGGCAGGCAATCGCTGACTTGGATGTAGCTACCGTCACTGAGACCGTTATGGTCAACGGATACGAGTGGACTTCACAGAAGTTCAAAGAACTCGGTGGCGATGACAAAGCCGCTAAAGGACCCCATCTCGCTGAAGCGCTTAGAAAGCATCTTCTCGCTACATTTGCAAAAAAGAAATCAGTTACGGGCAAGAAATCTCAGCTCCCTAACAAAGAGGTCACGAGCGACGGGTCACTAGTTCAGTAAACATCCCAAGGTCGTCGTCAATTGAACTTCGGTGAGCTGAGGGGGGTGAAATTTCCCTAGCCTATAGCTATCCCAGGGTTTTTGAAGTGGGGGATAGCTATAGAGCGGGGAAAATTCACCCCCTACAATAAGAACTGACTGTCAGGAATTTTCAATATGTTTATTTCGATAACCCCGTCTTGACCCTCTCGTGCATCAGGAAATCCATGACCGCATTTGGAGTGAACGATCGCAGCTGCCGTTGGTCAGTCGGCTCAGAGTTAGCCTATTTTTGGCAGACCCTACCTGATGACAACCAGCGCTCAAGTCGATCCGCGTAGGTGCGGCTCGAGCGATGCTCCGAGCCGTCCGAAAGCTTCACTGTGAACTCGCGGTTTTCGATGTATCGCAGCTCCAGTATGCCTCTGGTCTGCACAATCCGGGAGCGGTGTATGCGGATAAACTTTGCCGGGTCGAGCCTTTGTTCGAGAGACACCATCGTCTCGCGTAACAGGTACGAACGACCGTTGACGTGGAGTTCAACATAATCACCAGCAGCCCCAACCCACTCAACATCCTCCGCAATGACGATTTGAATGCGAGATCCAGCTTGCACCGTGAACCGGGATGCGAATCCGTCTGAGGTGCGGCCCAGCATTTTGATGACCCGCTGTGCCATGTCGGCCTTTAATGCGGAGTCGACCAGATCACGAGCTCGACTAACAGCTGCCGCGAAGCGCGTGTCGTCCACTGGCTTCAACAAGTAATGCAGCGCATGAACATCGAATGCCCGCAAAACATGTTGCTCATACGCTGTGAGAAAAATGAATGCGGGCAGACTTTCTGCAGGCAAGGCCCGCACCACCTCGAAACCGTCCATTCCGGGCATCTGGATGTCGAGGAACACAACATCGGGAGATCGTTCCAGAATTCTTTGCACTGCGGACTGCCCATCTGCGCATTCCCCAACAATCTCGACATCCCTGAATTTGCGTAATCTGAGAACGACGCCACGACGCGCCAAGGGCTCGTCGTCGACGATTAGAGCGCGCACGGTGGAGCCTCAAGCAGGCTCCGAGTCCTGCGTAACGGCAATTCCAGCACGACCTCGCAACCGCCTGCCTCAGGCCACCCAAGCGAGAACTCGAAATTCGCTCCATAAAGCGTCTTCAGGCGCTCCGCTGTGTTTCCGAGACCAATTCCATTTCCATTCTTCTTCTTGCCTTCACCAGGCCGTCCGGAGTTCCCGATGACAATTCGCAACCTGTCGTCATCGAGTCCACTCTTGATCGCAATCCATCCACCTTCGATCAACGGCGCCACTCCGTAGCGCACTGCGTTCTCAATGAGCGGCTGCAGCACCATGTTCGGCACCAGGGCATCCCGCGTTTCGAATGGAATAGCCATATCGACTTTTAGCCGCCCTCCGAGCCTCGTTTGTTCGATCGCCAGATAGCCTTCGGTAAAGGCCAGTTCCTGAGAAAGCGTCACCTCTGCTGTGACTTCGGAGTCCAGGCTTGTGCGCAGAAGGTCTCCGATCTGTGCCAGCATGCGCGTGGCCGCAGGGGCATTTCCATCCAGAACGAGAGTTGAGACGGCATTGAGCGAATTGAACAGGAAGTGTGGGTTCAACTGATAGCGAAGTGCGAGCAGCCTCGCCTCTCTGAGCGCAGACTCTGCGCGAAGTAGCCGCTCGTTCTCCATGCTCGATTGCTGCCATTGCTTAATGCTGAAGTAGAGACTGCACCACATGAAGAGCATGAAAAATGACCACGCCCAAACCGTAACCAGAGCGTGCCACGGCACATGATTGAAATTCTGCAAAATGAGGCCGGATGCGCAAGCTACGGGAATGGATGTGACCATGGCCGCCGCGGCTCCCTTCAATTCAAATGCGATCCAGGACCGCGATTGTCTCAGCAGCCAACGGCAAAAAGGGCGCAGGATAACACTTCCCAGGAACATGAAGAAGACAGGCACCGTCTCCTCCCGGAAGAACACACGCTTAGTCAAAAACGCATGAATGGATTCCAGAAGGTGGAAGAGATAAAAGCAGCACCATCCAATGATCTGGATTTGCCAGAAGGACCGCAAGTTCAGGACATTCTGTCGATTCATGCATAGCATTTTAGCTAAAAGTGTGGATCGGCATTCCTCGCCCTGACGCACGAAACCCTCGGCTCATCGCATTTCTCAATCGCCGAGCAGATTAGGCCTGGCTTATCAACTTCATTGAGCTAGGCTCTGAACACAATTTGAACGAGGCTGTTAGTTCGCCAGTCGTTTTCGGACTCTGAAGAGCTGGGCCTGTAGTCTCACGTAATCGTTCTGAACGTGGAACACCACATGCACTTCTCACTCAACAGGAATCCGTGAAGTTGTGAGCCAATTCTGCTGTCAATAGCACGCTAACTGTCAGAGCGCCGACTGGTACCTGACGTAATACACCAATCATCTCGGCAACACAACTTTACTGGCGGAAAAGAGGAGATATGAACATGCTTATACAGTTGCTGAAATTCCGGACGCTGTGGGTGACAACGATTGCATTGGCTTGCTTCAGCAATGCATTCGCTCAACAGAGCTACAGAATGACCGACTTGGGCAATAACAAGAATACGAACAACTTCGCGATGGTCATGGGCCTCAACAATCTAGGGTGGGCGGAGAACATGGATGGGATCGTAAACCCTCCTGAGACAAGTACGTCTACGACAATTGCAAGCGGCCGCGCCGTGATCAGCATCTACGGATTCAACATCGACCTGGGCACGCTTGGAAAACCCGACGCCAACAGTTGGACTGACTATGGCGGGATCAACGACCTCGGGGAAGCCGTTGGTTTCTCCGAAACAGCTGTGCCGGATCCGAACGGCGAAGACCTTTGCGGCTTTGGCACACATCTTGAGTGCGTTCCGTTTCTTTGGCGAGAAGGCCACATGAGTGCTCTTCCCACGCTCGGCGGAATTAATGGGTGGGCCAACGCCATCAATAACCGCGAACAAATCGTCGGATTTGCCGAAGACGGTGCCCTGGACTCCACATGCGGAGACACCGTGACGAACAATCGAATTATCTTGCCGGCGTTGTGGGAAAGAGGCAACGTCAAAGCTCTTCCTCTGGCAAGTAGAAGCGATAAAGACGGTTTTGCGAACGGGATTAATGAACGAGGCCACGCCGTAGGCTACTCAGGAAACTGCACCGAGGCTCACGCCGTAGTGTGGAAAGACAAGACTGTCTTCCCGCTTAAGGATTACGGAGTTTTCAGTTCCGCATACGCCATTAACAACAGCGGTCAGATCGTCGGGCAAATCGGCAGTGCTGCAGGCTACTTTGCCGCATTTTGGCCGCAGGGCGCAGATGGCGAAGTCAAAAGCCTCAAACTTCTGCCGGGAGATTCTGCCGCCTTTGCCACCGGCATCAACAACCGGGGTCAGGTGGTGGGAAGCACTTTTGACTCGAATGGCGACTGGTCCCACGGCTTCATCTGGCAGGACGATGTGATCACCGACCTTAATACGGTAATTCCCGACGATTCCAACCTCCTTATAATCGCAGCTAGCAATATCAATGAGCTCGGACAAATCTCAGGCATGGCAACGGTGCAAAACGGCCCCCATAAGGGCGAAATTCATGCCTTCCTTTTGACCCCGGCAGACATACGCATCGGCGCCTCGATGGCAGACTACGCACGTACACACCCGCATTTGGCTTTACGCGCGAATGCTTGCAATCACTCCTCTAAGAGATTCGGACCTGCCCGACTCCAGCGATAAAGGTCTGCGTTCCGTCGCGTATGTGTCTGAACTCTCCCAGGTTTACCCAGACGCGACGGAACGCAGGGGTGGGAACACGAGCCCGTGAGACGTGTCAAACGGCACGCCTCACGGCTTTTCAATGAGCGCACCGCAGATGTCGGCGAACGCTCGTCAACAGCTGTTGTCTAGGAACGCCGGATCAGATATAAGGATGGCCATTTGAGGGCAACCTCGGAATCATTGAGTGAAGCAAGAGCATGATGAAAACTGGATTCGAGAAAGCGAAAAGGACAGGCTGGCAGGTTGAGAGGTTACTTCTGGTCGCGTTGCTTTTACACTCCGCAATTGCACTCGGACAGATTCAAGCGACTAAGAAGCTTGAACCTGTTCCAATCCGGCCATTCAAAATGCATGTTCCCGACAGTGTTCTAAATGATCTTAAACGCCGTTTAGCAGATGCCAAATGGCCCGATCAACTTCCGGGGACGACCTGGGAGTACGGCGCCGACATCAAGAAGGTTCGGGAACTTGCGGACTATTGGCAGAACGGTTACGACTGGCGTGCGCAAGAAGCGAAGATCAACCAGCTTGACCAGTTCACAACGAAAATTGATGGGCAGCAGATTTACTTTATTCATCAGCGATCTCCTCGCCCCGGCGCCATACCGTTGATGCTGATTCACGGATGGCCCGGCTCGATTTTGGAGTTTGAGAAGCTCGTTGGGCCGCTCACCCGGCCCAAAGACAAAAACAGCCCGGCATTTGATGTAATCATTCCTTCGCTTCCTGGTTTTGGATATTCCGGACCTACCACAGCCCGTGGCTGGGGCCCGCAGCGTATGGCAACGGCTCTAGTTGTTCTGATGGACCGTTTGGGTTACTCCAAGTACGGCGTACAAGGTGGTGACTGGGGTTCGGCAATAGCCCAGGACATGGCTTACCAGGCGCCAACACACGTGATCGGGTTGCATCTGAACCTCATCTACGTGCCGCCGCCGAACCAGGAAGCCGTTGCGAAAATGAGCGATGCGGAGCGGAAACGGTATTCCTACTTTGACCGGGAAGAGAGCAGCTTCTTTTTCCTCCAAGCCAGTGAACCGCAGACTCTTGCCTACGCCCTTACTGACTCCGCAGTGGGGTGGCTGGCCTGGATGATTGGCAAATTTCAACTGCTTACGGACAACAACGGCGATTTCCTTACGGCTGTGGATCGCGACACATTTTTAACCGATGTTACGCTCTATTGGGTAACCGGCACGATCGGCTCCGCTATGCGAATCTATCGTGAGAATCGGCTCACTATTGAGGAAATCGTGCCAACACCACACCTGGAGACTCCTGTGGGGTATGCGGATTTTCCTAAGGAAGTGGCTGTCCCGCCGTTTAGCTGGATTACCCAGACTTACAACATAGTACAAAAAACTTGCATGCCGAAGGGCGGACACTTCGCGGCTCTGGAACAGCCCGATCTCTTGGTTGCCGACATACGGAAGTTTTTTGCAAAGCTTGATCAGAAGTAATTAGATATATATGAGCTGTAGAGAGTGCCCTTGTTAGTCGACAGATTCGACCCCACGTTGGAGCAGTCCGCCCCCCAACATTTGAGACCAATCACTATGGCAATTGCGTGAGCGCGGCTGCAATTCGCTGAAGCGTCGCGCGTCGAACAGGTATGGACTACCGAATTGCCCGAAGACA
Organism: Tunturiibacter gelidiferens; assembly: GCF_013410115.1. GTDB lineage: Bacteria > Acidobacteriota > Terriglobia > Terriglobales > Acidobacteriaceae > Edaphobacter > Edaphobacter gelidiferens. Next base: position 1,231,955 of record NZ_JACCCV010000002.1, on the reverse strand, counting down.
TAAGCACGGGCGGAGTGCGCCATCATTGTGTGAGATCGCTCTGCAGATTAGAAAGACGGCGTGTCCTCCTTTGGCTTCATGTTCAAAACTCTTTCCAGATCGAGACAGCGAATTGGGAGCAAAATGATCGGCAAGTGGAAGAAAAGCTCATCCGCCCAGCCGCTCTACAATGCTCTGCATGGCAACCATTGAAGAAATTGAACCAATATTAAATGCCTGTCTGCTGAATGCCGAGAGGCTGCTGAGTTCCGCAAAGGTCGTGATGGCCCCGGGGCAGTACCATGTCGCCTACCACCTCGCCGCGCTCGCCATGGAAGAGATTGGCAAAGCCGGATTGATCTTCATCGAGTCGGTGGACCCGAAAGACGAGCCAGAACAGGAAGATTCGCGTCTCAGCAAATGGATGGAGGACCACGAACGAAAGCTGTTCTGGGCTATCTGGCTACCGGCTTTCGGAATCGAGGCCAATTGGCGGACGATCCCGAAACATATGGAGTTAGCCAAGGGTATTCACGAGACCAGATTGCAGACGCTCTACTTCGATCCCGCATATCCGAACGCCCAGGATGAAATCACCGAAGAACGTGCTGGCCGCCTCGTTAGGCTGACAGAATCGCGTCTGGAGATGGAAAAAGCGAAGCGATACCGGGACCTGGATGAGCAGGAACGGTCTGACATGCAGTGGTTCTTCTTAGCAACGCGGAACCCGGAGATGAAGCCGTTCATTTTCTCGAAGCAGAGCATTGAAAAGCAGATCGAGCTGCAGGATAACCGCACGGGTTGGATACGCTGGCTGCGTGAGCTGTTCGAGGAGCAGGCTCGCAAGGCAATGGAGCAGGCACAGATCGAAATGCAACGTCAGCGACCCGAAGGAGAGGAGAAATACACCGACAAGTGGAAGCTACGTATCCGGCTTAAGTCGTGGTCGCACTCAATCCGGCCCAACCAGCTCACAGGCTGGAATAAAGACATCGACAAGATCAAGCTGATTCACACTTCGGACAGAAACGAGCTGATAGTCGAATTCACAATTGGCAAAAACATCCTGATGGGGAATTTGTGGGGCATGGGCATGCAGAGTGTCATGATCTTCGTGTCTGCTCTGAACATCTCTACGAGCGGTTTCTTTTGGTGGTATCTACCCACCTTCACTTCTCGCTTCTATGAGACGATCACCGATCTTGAGACCGACCACCAGGTCATCATCGAACGCGTTCCGGAGCTTCGGATTTCATGGGGCCACATGGCTCTCAAGGAAGATGACTTGCTACGCCAGATGCCGATGGTTTTCGGTTAGGTCGCAAAGGCATCGGAGCAGGAACAGGTGTTTTACCACCGCTATTTCAGCATGCTGGGCATGATGGCGAAGAACGACATCTTCTTTCAGTTCGAACACAATCTAGTCGTTGGTTTTATGGAGTGCTTCGATATGGCTCTTAAGACCTATGAAGATTGGGACGGCAAACCGGAAACCTACGAGGCATCGGTCAACGCCGTATTCACGCGTTTCGCTACTTCCGAAGAGTTCATGAGGATGCTGAAGGAATGTGCGAACGCCGTAATTCAGGTGAAAACACAAACGTTCACAAGGCCAATCACCTTGGAAGATGTAGCAAGATCAAAAATCATCTTCGACATCTATATCCGCCTCAAGGCGGCGGTATACATGCAGGAGCAGATCGCCAGCGGAGCATTGAAATCGGAGCCTACCGCGCCAGCCGATGAATCTCCAGCAGCGGAATAGAGAATTCTTCGACCGTCTCACGCGTTACCACGTGACATAACTCCGAGTGTTGTTCCAACCCAGTTCACCCCCTGCAATAGGAACTGACTGTGCAGGAACCCTTCCGCGGTATCTCACTCCTCAGGAGGTGCACTGTGGGAGAAGTTCCAGAAGGCATTTACGGAGAAGATGTTGTCAACCCGGTCGGGACCGTTGTTGTTGAAGGTATATTGATTCATGTAGCCCAACTCTGTGCGGATCGATCTGCTGAGGTTGATGCCCGGGCCGATGAAGGCCCGATTCCTGTCCGCTCCTGACCTGGCTCCAAAGTTGGTGCTGTTCATGTTGACGAATATTTCGTCGTACACCGCAATCAGCCAGATCTTTTTCACACCCAGCGGTTGTATCAGCTTGCCCATTTCGCGGAGACGCACGCCAGTGCCGCTGCCGGCGCTATGGAATCGTTGCTCTAGACGCGTTCGCGACGAAAGGTCCGTACTGCCGACAAGATGCTGCCAACTGATCTGTTCCCAGATGCGGTTTTCAGTCGACGGTTTTAGCGCATATGGCTGGTCCGTGCGGACGTAGGCATAGCCAACCCAAAGCGACCAGGCTTGATTCAGCGAATAGCCGAAACCCGGTCGCACCAGTCCCTGTGAAAAACGGCTCGAGTCGTCTCCAAGCCGCAACTGTCCATCCATCCATAGCCGCCATGAACCTTTCGGATTGTTCATCGACTGCGGAAGCTTCCCCGTCATTGAGCCCCCGAACCACGTCCCTGAGTCAACGTATTGTGCTTCAAGTGTTGGAGCAAAAACGAGCATGACTGCAATGAACAAGAAACCGATTACGAGGAGATGGTGCAGGCGTTGCCTTTTGGCTATGTGCTCCGCCTTTAGTTGAGTTTTCTGTCCCGGGATAGCATGCAAACCGGCGTGCGTTCCACCAGGATCAGCCTCCCGCAGGTTTGGCGCAACATCGCGATCTTCCTTCCTACGTTGATTCCAGACCGCTACGCCTTCTTTCAGTTTGGTGAGATGTTCGGGATTTGCCATTTGATCGCAGTAGTCGATGCGCCGAGTTCATCATAAGGCTACGATCAAAGCGTTGTTCAGTTTGCTGCCGAGAAACGTGCTCCTCCTTATTCGGGTGAAATCGGCAGTGGGGGGTGAATTTTCCCTACTGTATAGCTATCCCCTGGTTTTTGAAGTGGGAGGAGCGCTGCTTCGACGATGCGGGGGAAGTGCAGGACGGCCGCCCACTCCCCTTTGCGGTGCCCCTGCCAGACGACTTCGCCGTGAAGGAGTATCGCGACTTCGGCCGGAGAAAGGTCGCGATGGAAGTCGAAGTACTTTGTGTCCGCGGACTCGTTCTGGCGACCGAGGTTGACGCGGTTTGCCGGGGGAGCCCATTTTGTGGAGAAGAGGAGCGCAACATCGTAACTTCCAGGATCGGCGGCTGCCCTCTGAATCTGATCGAGGGAGAAGTTCTGGATGGGAGTCGTCTTGATGGGGTGATTAGTGTAGCCGAGTTCGGGGCGGTTGAGCTCAGAGACTGCGGGCCATGCCGTGAGCACCGTGGCCTGAGGGTACTTCAGGTCGATGAAGCGGATCGCCTGCTGATGCAGCACGATGAAGTCGCGATAGGTCAGGTTGTCCTCAGGCGCGAAAGCGTAGGGCGGGTTGATCCAGATGCCGGCGAGGAATGCAGCAGCGCTCAGGGCAGCAAGGAGAGGCCATCGCTCGGGGATGCGGCGGCACCAGGTGTTGACGCAGACGAGCAGGATGAGCGGATACATCGGCAGCAGATAGCGAGTGAGGAGCGCGCCCCCGAGGACGGAGAATGCGATCCAGTTCGCGAGCAGGATTACGCCGATGGCTTTCAGTGCGGGGCGAGAGATGGGGGACCGCGAGTTAGTGGCAGCGACGGGGATCAACATCGCGGCGATCGTGCATACGACGGGGACGAACATATTCATGTGTGCGAAGAGATGAAGGAAGCGGTGCCATAGACAGAGGACGATGCGATAGGCGTCGAGGTTTGCGGTGGCGTTGTAGCGAAGGAACTCCGGATTGCCGAAGACAAAGCCGGTGTGGCGATAGTGATATCCATACCAGGCGGCAAGCGGCAGTATCGGGGCTAGCAGTGCGACGATCCAGCAGAAATGGAGTCTGCGCAACGAGGTCTCGCGACGATTTTTTTGAAGAAGGACAATTTCCCAGAGGGCGAGCGCTGCTGGTGTGACAATAGATGTTTCTTTAGACAGAGCGGCGAGAGAAAACATTGCCGCGGCATAGATCGTATTCAAGCCGAGTCTCGACGGTGTCTCAGCAGCGCCTTCGCGGTTGAAGTAGAAGGCGAGGCCCCAGAGGCTGAAGGCGGCAGCGAAGATGTCGGCGTGAGCGAGTGTGCTCTGTGCGAACCAGACGGGATAGATCGCGGTGAGTACGACTGTGACCGCCGCAACTCCCGCGGTCGTCAGCGTCTTTGCAAGTTTGAAAACACCAAGCAGAGTAACTGCGGCGACCATGCAGACCAGTGTGCGAGTCCCGCTGACGACGTATCCGGAGAGGTGCCACCAGGCGGCCAGGAGGATCGAAGGCAGCGGAGGATGCGCGTTGGTGACGGTGCTCTGCGGGATGAGGGTGCCGGTGCGAAAGAAGTCCCACGCAGCGGGAATGTAATAGCCTCCTTCGTCCCAGAAGTAGGGGAGGCGAAGGAGGCGAAAGTGGGAGAGGTAGACGGCGACGAAGAAGAGCGGATAGAGCATCCAGAGAGGGATGTTCTCGAAAGCTCGTTGCCCGTCTTCTTCAGTGCTGCGTTGGGGTCGCACGCTTTAGTTGATGGGGCCTTCGGTCTGGGGAAGCTGCTCGAGGGTGATGGAGCCGAAGGTCTGCTCGTACTGAGCCAAATTGTGGCCGAGCACGTTCCAGAGAGCCTTTGCCTGCTGCGGGCTGAGATAGATGCCTTGAAAGTTCTTCACGTTCAACTCCTCCGGGTTGTCCTGGCTCATGGTGCCGAAGACGAGGAAGAAGTCCCAGACGCTCATGCGGACCTGAACGCTGTTGGCGTAGCCGTCACGATAGTCCGCGGTGCTGGTGAGCTTGAGCTGGGGCTGCTTGTCCTGGGGCTGATTGGGGTTCTGCTGGCTCATCGAATCTCTTTCGGGGGTTGGGTTGCTTTCAGATATTGGTGCGGGAGAAGGGACTCGAACCCCCACGGATTTCTCCGCTTGGACCTAAACCAAGTGCGTCTGCCATTTCGCCACTCCCGCATTCTTCATTGGGCGACACCGTGATGGTGCGCGAAGAACTTGAGTGCCACATCCAGCCTATGGCAAAGGGGTGTTGAATGCAACGTTCAGCGCAGGAAGAGATGCGATCAGTCCCCGGAGGTCAGTGCCCGCAGGCCAGTGCTTGATCAGTCTCCGCTCAGTGCTTGATAAGCCACATAATCCAGCTGGCTGCGATCGTGCCGCCCACAAAGAGAACGAAGCAGAAGGCGCCGAAGCGGATCATCGTGCGGGGTTCGGAGCGCTGCGTAATACCGAAGACGATCGAAGTGAAGAGGGAGAAGAGCAGGACTGCTCCGAAGTGAGAGATGGTCACGAGCGCTTCCTCCCGGTCGCCAGCGAGTGCGCGTCGACGGCGGAAATAATGTTGAGGAGGCCGGCCACCACCATGAACTTGGTGCCGTAATCGGCGGTAGCGACCTGAACGGTGACCTGGCCGAGATCGAAGATGCGCGCGAGGACGTAGAGCAATCCGTTACCGAGATCGCCGGCGAAGTTGAGGATGTCCAGCAGGTCGCCGGTGTTGGGCGAGTAGATCTTGCCCTTGAGGGCGAGGCCGATGGTGAACATCGCGACGATCGAGACCATCAGGAGGCCGCCACGGATCCATTTGCGCTGCAGCAGATGACCTGCACCGGGAATGAGCCATCCAGCGATCAGGACCAATGTCGGAAATGAAGTAGATTGCGCGCGCGCTTGTGCCGAAACGTTAGTAGCCATTGCTGCTTCGATGATAACAGGATGCTTGGCTGCTAAGAATTTGAACTTACAGGCAAGCCAGCCTCAAGGTTTTGAAGCTGGAATTGTCATGGAAGCGTAGCTGGTCATACCTCGTAAAGGGGATTGCAAACGCCAGGCACGCGTCGGATGATCTCCCACGAGGAGACAAACAGGGTACGGAGGATCCGATCACTCGAATATCATTGTCTCAGTTCACTCCAGGCCATCTATGCGCTCTTGTTCGACTCTGCTGTTCTCTCTGCTTCTTGTGGTCTCTCATGCCCTCCCCCAAACGGTGCGTCAATCGACCTGCGGACCGCCGCCGGCCATTCTCCAGTCCACCCAACCCAACATCTTCTCCGAGCAGCAAGAGGAATGGCTCGGCGAAGCTATGGCGGACTACATCGATCGCGAATTCCGCCCCGTAAAGAACTCCGAAGAAAACGCCTACGTCGCTGCCATCGGCGACCGCCTTTTGGCGGCACTTCCGCCAACTAAGATCAAGTTCCACTTCGCGCTCGTCGAATCTATCGACGTCAATGGCTTTTCGCTCGCCGGCGGACGCGTTTACCTCACCCGCAAACTCGTCGCCAGCGCTCACAACGAAGACGAGGTCGCAGGCGTCATCGCTCACGAGATGGGCCACATTCTCTCCCACCAGTTCGCTATCGAGACTACCGCAGACCTTCACCGTCTCCTCGGTGTCACCTCAGTAACTGACCGGGCCGACATCTACGCCAAGTTTCAACGCCTCACCGACGCCCGCCTGCACGACAGGAATGGCACCAACGGAGACTCTGACGAGAACCAAGATGGGGCAGACCGCGTCGCCGTATATGCTGCTGCCGCCGCTGGCTACCGACCACAGGCCTATGCCGAGTTTTGGGACCGTTCTTTCTTCGTTGGCGGCAAGACCGGCAGCCGCCTTGGCGATTTCTTCCAGACGACAACTCCCACGCAGAAGCGCCTGCGACGTATCCGCGGCATCATTGCCGAACTCCCCGTTGGCTGCGGAGCCATTGCCGCAAACACTCCCCCTGCCTTCGAGCATTGGCATACCCTCGTCCTGGAAAACCAGGCAGCTGCTGCACCTTCCCCATCTGGACCCGGGGCCAGTACAGCCACGGTCCAACTCACTCCGCCCCTCCACCTCGAAATCGAGCGGCTCCGCTTCAGCCGCGATGGGCTGTACATCCTCGCGCAGGACGAAAGCTCCATATTCGTCCTCTCTCGTAGTCCGTTTCGTCATCTCTTTCGTTTCGATGCTGAGCATGCCTTTCCTGCGGACTTCACGCCGGACTCGAAACAGATTGCCTTTTACAATCGCGATCTCCATGTGGAACTCTGGAGCGTCGCCCAGCAGAAACTCGTTTCAGCTCACGAGGTCGTTGCTCAGGAAGAGTGCCTCCAGACGCTCCTATCGCCCGACGGACGAACCCTGATCTGCATCGCCTATCCACCAGCCAGCAGCGATCTCAAGCTCCTACTTATCGACGTCGAAACTGGAAAAGTCGTCTTCGAGAACAGCAACTGGTTTCAGCCGAGCGTTCAATTGGAATACTCGGTTTACGCTAACTTGTTTACCCGCTCCGGTGTCCTGCCCTCAGCGTTTTCAGCGGACGGCAACACTCTCCTCCTCGGTCCTGCGCCGGAGCGCGTTGCCTTTGACCTGCGCACCCGGACTCCCCTCAAGATCTCCGGGGCTCTTACTGGCAACGAATTCCCAATCAGCTACTGCTTCCTGGGCAACGACAAGGTCCTCGCAATTCACGGTTCTAACCCTATGCAATCGGGTGTCTTCACCTTCCCCGAAGGTAAGCGTCTCCAGTCGATCAAACTCGACCTCCCTTTTTTAGACGCTACTACTGGCGCCGAACACATCATCACTTCGGGTCCCCATGGGCCCGGGGTGGGCGTCGTCGATGTGAACGCCGCAAAATACGTCTTATCCTCCAAATCCTCGGCAGTCGACGTCATCGGCGGTTCCTTTGTCAGCGAAAACGTCGATGGCTCCATATATCTTGGAAAACTTGGCGATCGGGCCCTGGTCGATGGGATTCGAGCCGACATGCCTCTAAGCCCTCTCCCAGCCGCAGGCTCTGTCACGCTCTCACCCGACGGGCGCTATCTCGCCCTCTCAGCCCGAACTCGCGGCGCCGTGTGGGACCTCGCCACCGGCAGACAGATCTTCCTTGTCCGAGGTTTTCGCTCGTCATGGTGGACCCCGGAAGGCAAACTCTTCGCCGAATTCAGTCGAATCGACAAGGATCACCCGACCGTCGTGGCTGAACTCACGCTTGAACCGCATAGCGCAAAAAACATGGGCTACAAGTTACCAGAACAGGCGCATCTCGCAAACGACTCTCTCCTCGAGTGGACGTCCCAGAATAAGAAAGCGTGGACGCTCACGGCTTACTCGCCAGCCGACCTAGCCTTGAAGTGGACCCGAAATTTCCCAGACGGTCGTCCTGGCTACACGACCAACGATGGCGATACTGACCTCATCTTCAGCGACCTACTCCAATCCCCGGCCGCGAAGGCCAAACTTCGCGGAAACCCCGCGATCAAAGGGATGGCGGATGCAGTTAAGCAAAAGGCCGCTGGACGTCTCATTGAGATCGTGAACGCAGAGGACGGCACCATGCGCGCACAAGTCATTGTCGAGGTGCCGCTCACCTACCAAGGCGTCGTCGGCTTCAACAAAATAGGTGATTTGCTTTACCTCTCCACCGGCGACAACCGAACTATCGTCTACTCCATTAAAACGGGCACCCAGCTCCGCCAACTATTTGGGACCGTCGTCGCTGCAGACCAGTCCTCCCAGATCGTCTGCACCACCAACCGCCGAGACGAGGTCATCGTCTCAGACAGAAGCGGCGGTGAGCTCTTTCATCTCGCCGTTGGCAGCCCCATCCGTTTCGTAGAACTCCGCGACCATGGCACGCAACTCCTCATCCTTACCGCCGACCAAATAATCCGCCGTTACAACATCCCGGTTCGGTTCTCACAAAACGAACTGCAAAGCACTGCTTCGAGTGCTCCATGATCGACGGTCATTGTTAAGACGCGGATATATCTTTGATGATTGATGAACCCCGCCTCCGATGATTGTTCCAAAGCGTTCAGGCGCGAACCAGCTCATTCTGGATGCGACCGGTGACCTCGGCTTTGCCTTTGCGGGCGATCATGTCGACTTCGCTGCGGATGCCGAACTCGCCGGGGAAGTAGAGGCCGGGTTCGACAGAGAAGCAGGTGTTGGGAAGGAGGAGGCGCTCGTCGTGGGTCTCGAGGTTGTCGAGGTGCGCGCCGTTGCCGTGGAGGACGGTGCCGATGTTGTGGCCGGTGCGATGCGTAAACCAGTCCCCGAAGCCAGCATTGCGGATGACGTTGCGCGAAGCATCATCGGCCTGCCAGCCGGCGATGGGCTGGTTGGCGGCGAAGGCGTCCTGCACGACTTTGATGGAGGCGTCGCGTGCATCGCGGACGGTGTTGAAGATGAGGTGTTCTCGTTCTGTGGGTTCGCGGCCGACGACGCCGGTCCAGGTGATGTCGTACCAGACGGCGGAGGGGTCGTCTTTGAGCTTGGCCCAGATATCGATAAGGACGAAGTCGCCTTTGCCGACGGGACGGGAGCTGGCGGCTGTGGGCTCGTAGTGGGAGTCTGCGGAGTTGGCGCCAGCGCTGACGTTTGGACCGTGTTCCCAGTCGAGTCCAGCTCGGGCCATTGCTTCTTGCAGGTACTGGACCATGGCGTGCTCATCGGTGCCGCCGGAGCGAGCGCGTGTGCCAATCTCGCTCCATGCCGCAGCAAGGATCTCGTCGATGTGCTTTTGCGCAACGTAGTGGGTGGCAAGCTGGGCGTCGGTGAGGACAGCCTCGAAGTGGCTGACGAGGTCGGCTGAGCTGACGATCTCTTTGCCCAGGCTGCGAAGGAACTCGATGGTGCCGGCATCGACCATGGAGACGTACATGATGGCATTTCGCGGTGAGTACTGCATGGCGATCTTCTCCGAACCCACCAGTATTCCTTCGAGCCTTTGCTCAAGCTCCTGCCAGGAGGAGTATTCGGTCTTTTCGCCTGGCAGTGAGTCGAGCTTGCCTGATTCGATTCGATGGACAAGTTTCTGCGGCACTCCCCCATGTGAGGGAATGTAGTAATACCAGCGGCGAGTGACAAAGGCGTTCGGATCAAGGCCGAGGATGCTGTAGGCGAGCGGGTCGCGGTGGTGATGATCGTAGAAGAGCCATCCATCAAGGTTGGCGTCGCGCAGAGCCGACTGAATTGCCGTGAGGTTCATGATCTCAATCCTAATCTGTCGATCCACCGGGCAGGGGAGGGTGCGCCAGACAAATCACCAGGAGCGGGATGCCACCGGAAATAAGAAAGACGAAAAATAAAGTTAGAATTCGTGGCGTATTTTTGACTCGCAAAAAGACAGGTGTCAGAACACCACGTTTACCACGCAGTCCACCACATCTACACCAGCAAAACACCACGTTCTGCACCACGAATTCCGCAAAAACCCCTTATAAAACGCCAATTCACCACCGCAGAAAAAAATATCCGAACCCAGCCCGTTTTTCCCATCGCGCAAACAGCAAAGAGCCGGGATTTCTCCCGGCCCTTTGTGTTGTGAAGTGATCGATTTATGCGTTGACGGGGTTCTCGGCGTTGGCTGCAGCAGCGGCTGCGGCGGCCTCGCGTTCTTTTTCGGCTTTCTCTGCTTTTCTGGCTGCGGCAGAGTTCTGGCCAAGTTCGGCGGCGAGGGTTTCGGTGGTGAAGGACTCGATGACGTCGCCGACACGGATGTCCTTGTGTCCTGCGAGATCGATACCGCACTCGACGCCCTGACGGACTTCGGAGACGTCGTCCTTGAAGCGCTTGAGCGAGGCGATCTTGCCCTTCCAGACCTCGGCGCCTTCGCGGAGCAGACGTACCTGCTGGTCGCGTTTGATGAGGCCATCGGTGACGCGGCAGCCGGCGATCTGGCCGACCTTGGTGATCTTGAAGACGTTGAGGACCTCGGCGCGGCCGGCGTAGTTCTCCTTGAAGACTGGTTCGAGGAGGCCGTACATCGCTTTGGTGATCTCGTCCTGCAGCTCGTAGATGATGGAGTGCAGACGAATCTCGACGTTTTCGCGCTCGGCAACTTCGGCGGCCTTGCGGTCGGGACGGACGTTGAAGCCGATGACGACGGCGTTGGAGGCGGAGGCGAGGAGGACGTCGGACTCGGTGATGGCGCCGACGCCGGAGTGGAGGACGCGAACGCGAACCTTCTCGGTGGACATGCGCTGGAGCGAGTCGGCGAGGACCTCGACGGAGCCTTGTACGTCGCCCTTGAGGATCAGGTTGAGATCCTTCATGCCAGCCTGCTTGATCTGCTCGGCGAGGCCTTCGAGCGAGACGCGGGAGCTCTTGGCGAGTTGAGCCTCGCGCTCCTTCATCTTGCGGTACTGAGCGATGCCCTTGGCCTTGTCGCGGTCTGCCATGACGAGGAAGGTGTCGCCTGCGTCGGGCATGCCTTCGAGGCCGAGGATCTCGACCGGGGTGGAGGGGCCGGCTTCGGTGATGGGACGGCCGCGGTCGTCGAACATGGCGCGGATCTTGCCGAAGGTGTTGCCGACGATGTAGCTGTCTCCGGTACGGAGGGTTCCGTTCTGCACGAGGATGCTGGCAACGGCGCCGCGGCCACGGTCGAGCTTGGCTTCGATGACGGTTCCGACGGCGGGTCGGTCGGGTTGGGCCTTCTGTTCGTTGACGTCGGCGACGAGGCAGATCATCTCCTCGAGCTTGTCGAGGTTGAGATGCTTCTTCGCGGAGACTTCGACGAACTCGGTGTCGCCACCCATGTTGGAGGGTTGAAGGCCGCGCGCGGTGAGCTGCTGGATGACCTTCGAGGGGTTGGCCTCGGGCTTGTCGATCTTGTTGACCGCGACGATGATCGGCACATTGGCTGCGCGGGCGTGGTCGATGGCTTCGAGGGTCTGGGGCATGACACCGTCGTCGGCTGCAACGACGATAACGACGATGTCGGTGACCTTGGCTCCGCGGGCACGCATGCGGGTGAAGGCCTCGTGGCCGGGGGTGTCGAGGAATACGATCTCGCGACCGAAGGCGGGGGAGTCGGGTTTGGTGATTTTGACCTTGTAGGCGCCGATGTGCTGGGTGATGCCTCCGGCTTCGCCGCCTGCGACGTCGGTGGAGCGGATCGCGTCGAGGAGCGAGGTTTTACCGTGATCGACGTGGCCCATGACAGTGACCACGGGCGAGCGAACGACTTCGACCATGCCGGTGGTGTCTTCGAGGAAGCCTTCGATGGCCTCGTTTTCGAGCTGCTCTTCGACCGAGATGATGGTGGCGTCGGCGCCGAACTGGCGGGCAACGTCCTTGACCAGCTCGCCTTCGAGGGACTGGTTGACGGTGACGAAGACGCCCTTCATGAGGAGGGTCGCGATGAGATCCTTGCCGCGGACGTCGAGCTTCTCGGCGAGGTCCTTGACGCTGATGCCTTCAGTGACGGTGATGGTGCGGGTGATCGGCACCGGCTCACGGGAGATTTGGGCGCCGCCGAAGCGTGGTGGCGGCTGGAAGCCCTTCATCGGGCCTTCCTTGGTCTTCTCGTAACGCTGTCCGCCACGGCGTGAGGCTGGGCGTGCTGCGGGGCGCATCCCTGGCTTTTCGCCAGGGCCGGGCATTACACCGGGTGCTCCGCCTGGAGCGCCGCCTGGGCGGGCACCGAAGCCAGGGCGGGCAGGGAAGCCGGGACGAGCGCCGGGAGTGAAACCGGGACGGCCGGGTGCACCACCGGGGCCGGATGGGCCTCCGGGGAAGGTGCGTGTGGGGTGCATCGGACGGCGTGCGCCTGGGGCTGACGAGGACATCGGCCGGGAGCCGGGTGTACCGGGCGACTGCGGACGGGGGCGCTCGAATATGGGGCGGCCGCGCTGAGGTGTGCCGGGAGCCACTGGAGGTGCGGTATAGATGGGGCGCGGGCCGGTCTGCGGCATGATGACGCGACGAGCCGGCGGTCCGGGGGGCGTGGCCGGCGCTGCGGGTGCTGCTTCTGACTCTGCCTCTGCGGTGCCAGCTGACGCTTCTACGACCGGAACAGCTGATGGCGTTTCAACTGCCGGAGACGGCAGGACCGCGGCCTTTGGTGCCGGGGTCACTTCTTCGGCCGGGGTTGGTGGTACCGGCTTTGCGACCGGCGGAGGAGCAACGACGGTAGTGGTCGCAACGACCGGGCGGTCAGTGGCCGGTGGGCGGACTGCTGGAGGACGTGCGATGACGGGACCGACCGGCGGCTTGCTCGCGATGGCGGGGCCAGGCGCAGGCGCGACGATATTCGCGCCCTGCCGCGGCAGAGGCACGATTCGGCGAGGCACTACCGGTGCAGCCTGGGCTGGCGCTGCTGAGGAGGCCGGGGCCGGAGGCGCTGCGATGACGCGCGGCGGTGCAGCTGCGACGGTGGCAGATGCCGGAGGCGGCGGCGCGACGACGGCGGTTGGGCGCGGTGGTGGCGCGGCTTTGGCGGTCGCTTCGGCCTGTTTGCGCTCGAGGATTGCCTTTAGGGCGTCGCCTGGTTTGGAGACCTTTGAGAGGTCAAACTTCGGCTTGTTCTCGGCCTGTTGCTGGCGGCTCGCGCTGCTTCTTCCGCCGTTTTTGAAGTAATCCCGAACTCTTTCGGCCTGATCGGCTTCAATCGAGCTGGAGTGGGTCTTTCCAGACACGCCAATGGCTTCGAGCGCGTCCAGAATGGGCCTGCTCTTTACTTCCAGTTCTCGTGCCAGATCGTTAATTCGAACTTTGCTCATCCGTCCCTTTTCGCTTGCCCTGCGCGGTTAGCTGTTCATAGCAGCCTCATCGTTGCAGGAATCTCTATTGTAAGTGCTCTCACTGGATTTCGAGAGTTCTTGATCCAGGGAATGCTGTGGCGCGTGGTTGAAATGGCTAACCACGATCGTTTCCATCGTCGATACCTTCATCCGAGTTCTCCTGGGCTTCGTCAACCAAGGTGTCTACGGTGTCGTTATCCAACTCAATCTGTTCTTCGCGTGCATCGTTGTCCGAGAAGGCATCGGTGGCGGATTCCGCCTCTTCTGCGTTAGCGATGTCTTCGGACGAGAGGTTGTTGACCTCTTGTGCGGTGCCGACGCCCGCTTCTTCGGCGAGAATTGCCTCGGGTGTCTTTTCCATAGAGCCCTCCTCTGATTCTGTTGCTTCCGTTTCAGATGCAGCGGAGAGGGCCGGGGCGGGACGATCTTCGCCTTCTTCGTACTGGCCGAAGTAGTGACGAACGGCGACGGAGATCTTTTCGACGGTCTTTTCGCCGATGCCGGGAACCTCTTCAAGCTGTTCGGGGGTCATGTCGGCGAGGGCTTCGACGGTGGTGATGCCGGCGGCGATGAGCTTCTCCAAGATGGCTTCGCCGAGCTCGGAGACCTGCTCGATCGGCGTGGTCGGACCGCCGCTCATGGCCTGCATCTGGCTCTCGACCTCCTGACGCTTCTCCTCTTCGCTCTTGATGTCGATCTTCCATTGGAGGAGCTTGGCGGCGAGGCGGACGTTCTGGCCCTTCTTGCCGATGGCGAGCGAGAGCTGGGTGTCGTCGACGATGACTTCGATCTGCTTGTCGGCGAGGTCGGTGATGGAGACCCGGCTGACCTTGGCGGGCTGCAGGGCCTTCTCGGCGAAGGTGGTGATCTCTTCGGAGAACTCGATGATGTCGATCTTTTCGCCGCGCAGCTCGCGGATGATGGACTGGACGCGCATGCCCTTCATGCCGACGCAGGCGCCGACGGGGTCGACGTCTTTGTCGCGGCTCATGACGGCAATCTTGGTACGCTCGCCGGCTTCGCGTGCGATGGCGCGGATGGTGACGGTGCCGTCGTAGATCTCGGGAACCTCGGACTGGAAGAGGTTTTGGACGAGAGCTGGAGCGGCGCGAGAGACGATGACCTGGGGACCCTTGGCGGCGCGGTCGACGCGAAGGAGGACGACGCGGACGCGTTCTCCGACGGCGAACTGCTCGAGACGTGATTGCTCGCGCTTGGGCATGCGGGCTTCGGCTTTGCCGAGGTCGAAGATGACGTCCATCGGCTCGAGGCGCTTGACGGTGGCATTGAGGACCTCGCCGGCGCGGTGGTTGTACTCGTTGAAGACGGTGTCGCGCTCGGCTTCGCGAACCTTCTGGAAGATGACCTGCTTGGCCATCTGGGCGGCGATGCGGCCGAGTGGAGTGGTGTCCTTGTAGAAGCGCAGTTCGCCGCCGACCTCGACCTCTGGGGCCAGTTCGCGGGCCTGCTCGAGTGTCATCTGGTTGATGTCATCCTCGACCTGTTCGGGGGTCTCGACGACGGTCTTGAAGACATAGGCGCGAATCTCGCCGGTTTCGCGGTCCATCTCGGCGCGCATGTTCTCCTGGGTCTTGTAGTACTTGCGCGTGGCCAGCGCAATGGCGTCTTCCACGGCACCTACAACAACGGCCGGCTCGATTCCCTTGTCTCGGCTCAACGTCTCAATCGATTGATACAGAACACTTGCCATTGGTCACTCTTCCTTGCTCTTGCCCGATCTCTCGGGTTTGTTTCGTGCTTGTTGTGCTGATTTGAATCTGTCCTTTGTGCGAACAGTTTCTAAATCTCTGCGACTAAATTGGCCTTTTCGACGTTCGCCAAGGCGATGTCGACGGTGGATTCTGTCACAGCCTTCTTTGCCTTGCCCTTCTGTTTGACGGCAGAGAGGTCGATCGTCAGTACACCGTCTGCAAATTTAGTGAGACGGCCTTGCCACTGCCTGTTCTTGTTCACCGGCGTGAAGGTCTGGAGCTTGACCAGACTACCTTGAAACCGGGTGAAGTCTTCGGGCCGAAACAGCTTCCGTTCGAGGCCCGGTGAGGAGACCTCGAGGGTGTACTCTGCGCCCGGGATAAGGTCTTCTACGTCGAGCACGGTGCCAAAATCCTGTGCAAATACAGCGCAATCCTCGTGGGTGACGCCGGAGAGCCTTTCTACCGGCACTCCTTTTGGAAGATCTGCAACGGCCTCATTTGCGGCGAGTTCGGCAAGTTTGGCTCGTTCGGCTGCATTCTTTTCTACAAAGACGCGCAAGGTGCGGAATTTGACTCCGCCCTGAAACTCAAGATCGACGAGTTCCAGGTTGTGGGAGGCGGCGACACGCTCCGCGGTTGCTCGAATTTGGTCTAGCTGGACTGCCATAAGCGTTATTTCCGGTGCAATGGTCCCGTGTGCACAAACGTTTTTAGAGCAAATAAAAAGTGGGCTTTAGCCCACTCATCTCTTCCGTCAAATCACCGGTGCGGTCACGGCTCTTATTCTTACGACGGAACAAAATCGTCTGCAACTCAAATGATACATCTCCTTTTGCCGTAATTCAATGGGGCTCGCCGGTTCGAAGGAAGGGGGAGGAGTTCCGAGGGGCCGCGAAACTTTCGTGAAATTGTGCCATCCAATTTGCTATGGGTCGGATACGACTCTACAATCGATGAAATCCGGCGAAATACAGCCTTGCTGCCGCACGGCCTGTCGCTTTTAAACCATCACAACTGGATCTTATAAAAATTATGATTAGCTCCCCCGTACCCGAAGCCCTTACGTTTGATGATGTTCTTCTTGTGCCTGCTTACAGCGATGTTGTTCCGACCCAGGTGAGCACGCAGACGCAGCTGACACGAAATATCACTCTGAGCACGCCGCTGATGTCGGCTGCGATGGATACGGTGACGGAGGCGCGGCTAGCGATTGCGATGGCGCAGCAGGGTGGGCTGGGCGTGGTGCATCGCAATCTGACGATCGAACAGCAGGCGGGAGAGATCGATAAGGTAAAGCGGTCGGAGAGCGGGATGATTGTGGACCCGGTGACGATTACACCGGAGCAGACGATCGCCGATGCGCTGGAGGTGATGCGGCGGTACAAGATCTCCGGAGTGCCGGTGACGAAGAATAAGAAGCTGGTGGGAATTTTGACGAATCGCGACCTGCGGTTTGTCTCGCGGACGGATCTGACGATCGATTCGGTGATGACGAAGACCAATCTGATCACGGTTCCGGTCGGTACGACGCTGGAACAGGCAGAACAGATTCTGCATCAGCATCGCGTGGAGAAGCTGCTTGTTGTGAATGATGACTACGAGCTAAAGGGTTTGATTACAGTCAAGGATATTCAGAAGAAGTTGAAGTATCCGAATGCTTCGAAGGATTCGCAGGGGCGGCTGCGGGTGGCGGGAGCGATTGGAGCTACGGGAGATTTTCTGGAGCGGGCTGAGGCGCTGGTTGCAGCGCGGGTGGATGCGCTGGCGATCGATTCGGCGCATGGGCACTCGTCGCGGGTGCTGGAGGCTGTGCGCGAGGTGAAGAAACGGTTTCCGCAGATTGATTTGATGGCGGGGAATATTGCTACGTATGAGGGCGCGATTGCGCTTATGGATGCGGGGGCCGATGCGGTGAAGGTGGGGATCGGGCCGGGGTCGATCTGCACGACGCGCATGGTGACTGGTGCTGGGATGCCGCAGATTACGGCGATCTCAGAGGCTTATCGTGCGGGGCAGGAGCGGGGAATTCCGATTATTGCGGATGGCGGGATTAAATACTCGGGCGATGTGACCAAGGCGATTGCTGCCGGGGCGAGCGTGGTGATGATGGGGTCGCTGTTTGCTGGGGTCGATGAGAGTCCGGGGGAGACGATTCTTTATCAGGGGCGCTCATTCAAGGCCTATCGCGGGATGGGTTCGCTGTCGGCTATGGCGCAGGGATCGGGGGAGCGCTACTTCCAGGGCAAGAGCGATATGGAAGATGCTGCGAGCACGGAGAGGCCTTCGTTGACGGCGCGGGAGAACGGCGGCTCGAACCGGCTGGCGAAGTTTGTGCCGGAGGGAATTGAAGGGCGGGTGCCGCATCGTGGACCGCTTGAGGGCATGGTATATCAGCTGGTTGGCGGTCTGCGTTCGGGGATGGGGTATTTAGGATGCGGAACGATCGCGGAGTTGCAGGCGAATGCTCGGTTTATTCGGATTTCGAACGCCGGGCTGCGGGAGAGTCACGTTCATGACGTGATCATCACGCGTGAGGCTCCTAACTATCACGTGGAGTAGGATTCGGTCGTTAGTTCCTATGCGTTGAGGTGAAGCAATGTGCAGGAATATCAAAACACTGTTTAACTTCGATCCTCCCGTCACGGACGCAGAGATTCGAGATGCGTCGCTTCAGTTTGTCAGGAAGATTAGTGGTTTCACCAAGCCATCGAAGGCGAATGAAGTTGCGTTTGAGTCTGCGGTGGATGAGATATCGCTGATCTCTGGCCGCCTTTTGGCCTCACTCGAGACCAATGCGCCGCCTAAGGATCGAGACGAAGAGGCCGCCAAGAAGAAGGCTCGCGCGGCGGAACGGTTTGCTGTTTGATCTTGGTGAGGGTCCTGCCGGACGGGCCCACTGCGCGTGGCGCGGTCACTTCGTGACGTGTGTACCTTGTTTCGGTGGGATAGTCATCGCTTGTCCTCCCGCTGGTCGGGAATAAGACTCTGTGCGCTTCAGGATGTCTGATTCGTCTTGTCGAGAACCATGGCGTCGAAACGATGGCGTGTGAAGAAGCTGTGGTTCTCATAAAGCTTGACGGCCTGCTGGTTGGCTTCGGTGACTGTCAGAGTGATGGCTGCGAAGCCGGCGTGGGTTAGATGGTGGGTGCAATGGTCGAGGAGGGCTCGTCCAAGGCCTTGGCCTCGCCAGGTGGGTGCGATGCAGAGCTGGGTGATGTGGGCCACGTCGCTGGCTACGCGCGAACATAACAACATTCCGACGATGGCGCTGGTGTGGCGGTCGCGAAGCACCCAGGAGGCGTTGGGCTCAAAGACGCCGCAGCCGGGGAAGCGGACGATGTTGTGGAGGAAGCGAAGTGAGCCGTGGAGGGAGCAGTACTGATCGTTGATGCGGGCGTCGATGTGGCCCAGATAGCACTCGTGGATCAGTTCGGCGGCGGCCTGATAGTGATCGGTGGACCAGCGCAGCAGCTCTACATTCGCGGGAAGATTCAGTTCGGGTGAGTCGTGGGGGGCGTCTCCCGAGGCGCTGAGATCACACTCCATGAAGAGGCGGGGATACATAGTGAAGCCGGCCGCCAGGAAGGCCTCGTTGATAGAGCCGGCGTCGTATAGCAGGAGCTGGGACTCGATCCGTTGAATGCCGGGAGAGTTTTGCAGTAGCTGCAGCAGCTGGTGGAGCAGGGTCTGTGTAGTCTGAAGCATCTGCGCCGTGTCGTTGGCGATGGCGAAGGCGTCACCGACAACTGCCTTCTGGCCTTCGTAGACGCAGAAGGTGAAGCCGCAGATTCGTCCCCGGTCCAGCGCAACAAAGCCGGGCAGGATGCGGGAGTCGAGGTATTGAAGGAGAAGTTCGGTGGAGCTTTGATAGTTCCAGCGAAGGCGGTGCTCCCAGACGCGCGACTCGGTTTCGAGCAGGGGACGGAGCTGGCGCGCCGAAAAGTGGCGAAGGTCCAGTATCTCGAGTTGGGTCGCGACGGCCATACCTGTGGGAGGTCTTTCGTCGAGCTTATAGGAATTTTGGAGGGATGGGTGAGTGTTAGGTGGGGCACCCCAATGTCCTGCCGGACGGGCTCCCTGCGCGGGAGGCGGTCACTTCGTGACTTGTGTACCGGTCTTGCCTGCGCCAAGTGCTTTGGTCCTCCCTTTGGTCGGGACCAAGGTCTAGGGACGAGCGTAGACGCGGTAGACCTCGATGCCTTGCGATTCGTAGAGGAATAAGGGCTTGTAGACGCGTCCGGCTAGCCAGCGGTCGAGGTCGGCGGCGTCGCTGGCGCGGATGACTAGGATGTGTTCCTCGCTGGGGACGCCGTCGGTGCTGTAGTGGATCATAGGCTCGTTGCGGTAGAAGGCGAGGCCGTAGTCCATGTCGCGCTTGATATCGGTGGCGACCAGTTTTACGTCGGGCGCCTGTTGCTGGATCTCGCGGGCGAGCGGCCGGGCAGAGTAGTTCATGTCGAGCTCTTTGCCGTAGAAGCCGAGGAGAAAAACGAGGGTCGCGAGGACTGGAAGCAGGGTTACATTGCAGACCTGCGGGATGCCCCAGCGACGGATGGTGAGGAAGACGATGGCTCCAAATGCTAGTGCGGTGGCGCCGGCGATCAACAGCCATTGCGTGGAGGGTACGAGGGTCTCGTACTTCATGTGCTGGGGGGCGAGGGCGAGGACGAAGACGAGGAGACCACAGGTGGCGGCGTGAGCCCAGACAAGCCATTGGGGCAGACCTTGGCGGCGACTACGGTTGAGATAGTCGGCCGTGAGGATGGTCAATGGAGGAATAGAGGGAAGAATATAGCCGGGGAGTTTGGAGCCGGAGAACGAGAAGAAGACGATGGGGAAGAGTGCCCATAAGACCAGGAACTCGGGGAAGGCGTCGCCGGCGCGGGTGTGGCCGAGGTAACGCTGTGGATTGTGGCGGACCTTCCACTCGGCGATTGAGACTTCGATGGAGTCGACTAAGGCACGGATGGCCATGACAGTCCAGGGCATCAGGCCGATGAGGAGGACGGCGAGATAGTACCAGAAGGGCTGATGGTGCTGGTAGCGGTTGGTGGCGAAGCGCTCGAGATTGTGTTCGAGAAAGAAGAGGCGGTAGAAGGTCGGGTTGCGCTTTTGAACCGCGATGTACCAGGGCAACACCATGACGAGATAAAGGACAACACCGGGGATCCAGATGGTGCGGCGAAGAACCGACCACTCGCGCCGGAGGCCAACGAAGAGAAGGATGATGGATAGTGCAAGAAAAGGGGCTACAGGACCTTTCGCCAGCGTCGCGGCTGCTCCGAAGAAGTAGAGATCGAAGAGCCAGAATTTTTTGCCTGTTTCGTACCAGGCGTACCAGCCGAGCATTCCGATGCAGAAAGGGGCCGCGAGCTGCATGTCGGTGGAGGCGCCGCGGGCGAAGCTGACGATGGCGACGCAGGAGGCGGTGATGAGTGCGGCGTCGAGGTGGCCTCCGGGCCGGAAGCGCCTCATGTGGAGGAAGACGAGGACGACGAGCGCCAGAGTCGCAGAAGAGGACGGGAGGCGGGCGGTCCAGTCGGAGACTCCGAACTCCTTGAAGAAGCTCATGGCGCGCCAGTAGTAAAGGGCAGGCTTTTCCAGCCAGGGCTTGCCGTAGAGGATGGGGGTGACGGTGCCGCCTGCGATGCAGTGAAAGGAGTTGCGAATGTCTTCCGGGCGGAGGCTGCGCGGGACCATCTTAGCGTCGACATCGTGGCAGGCCATGGAGTGCGCGGTGAGCATCTCGCGGGCGATCTGGGCGTATCGTGGTTCGTCTGCGCCTACCAGTCCAAGCTGGTCGCCGCCGAAGACCGGGACAAGACCGTAGAGCAAAAGGAAAACAGTGACGACGAAGAGAATTACAAACTCGCGGATCGTGGTGATAGATGGCAGCTTCAGATAGTGCTGCAGCCGCTTCATGGTTGCGCTGCCATTCCTTGCGCCGGAGACGGCGGGATGTTGGATATCGTTCATTTTCCTAAGAGAAGCGAGACAAGGCTATCAGAGTCCTGTCCGCAGCTGGGTGAGGATTCGCTCGAGGGCCACCGGGAGGGGGCCCTCGAGGGTGCATCCGCTGGCGTTGCGATGGCCGCCGCCGCCGAAGCGTTCGGCGATCCGGGCGACGTCAGTCTCGCCTTTGCTTCGTATGCTGAGGCGAAACTGGTCGGCGTTGGCGACCTCGCGAAGGAAGACGGCAGATTCGACACCGGCGATGCTGATGAGGTAGTTGACGACCCCCTCACAGTCCTCGGCGTTGGCACCGATGCGGTCCATATCTTCGCTGGTAACCCAGGTCCAGGCTAGATCGTCGTCGCACTGGAGGTTGGAGAGGGCGATGCCTAGCAGGCGGATCTTGCTGGCCGGATTGGAGAGGTAAATGTCGCGGGCTATCCGGCTGGGATTGGCGCCACAGGCTGCGAGATGGTGAACCATCGCGAAGGTGTCGGCGGTGGTGCTGGAGTAGGTGAAGGTGCCGGTGTCGGAGAGAATGCCGGCGTAGAGGCAGGTGGCCATGGAGGGCGTGATCTCGACGTTTGCGGCGCTGGCGATGTGGTAGACCATGGCGGCGACGGCGCAGGCGTGTTCGTCGATCCAGTTGACCGAGGCGAAGTGACGGCCGCTGGCATGGTGGTCGATGTTGATAAGGGTGCGGCCCTCCAGGCCGAGGAGGCCGGTGCGGACGATGCCGTCGCACTCGAGGAGTATGGCGGGGGTGGTGCCCGTGGGGTCAACGTCGTTCGCAGACGGGACGTGGTGGATCCGACTGATGTTTGGAAGGGTGTTGTAGGAGGAAGGGATGGGGTCGGCGAAGACGATGTCGGCCTGGCAGCCGAGTTGGTCGAGTACTTCGGCGAGGGCGAGGACCGAGCCGATGGCGTCCCCGTCGGGGCGAGTGTGCGAGGCCAGGAGGAAGCGGGGATAGGACCGAAAGGCCGCCAGTAGATCGTCAATCTGCGCTGCGTGAGGCTTCGCCTCGAGGAGCTGGGCTTGGGGAGTCATGGTTTGGCGGGGGCCCCTGGGGTCGGTTCGGCTGGGGTGCGCCTCTGCTCGCGCTTTCGGGTGCGGGCAAGAAGCTCGTCCATGCGTCCGGTCATCTTCTCGGAGCGGTCGATGGCGAAGGTGAGCTCGGGCACATGGCGAACGCCCATGCGATCGCGGAGCTGGGAGCGAATGTAGGCGCGGGCTGTGGTGAGGCCTTCCAGGGTGGAGGCCTCTTCCTCCTCGTTGCCGTGGACGGCTACGAAGATGCGGGCGGATTTGCCGCCGGGAGCGAGGACGACCTCTGTGACGTAGCTGGGTGCGATGCGGGGATCGGAGAGCTCGCCTTCCAGCATGGCTCCAATCTCCTCGGAGAAGGTGTTGGCGACTCGGTTACGGTGGTAGGTTCTGGCGCGCTGCTCGGGCATAAGATTTTGACTAGGTAGAACGGTTGAGGATATCAAAGTTGGGGCTTTCTACCTAGCGCATGGCGGCGATTCTGGCGGATTTCTTGTGGATTGCGGCGACTTTCCGGGTCATTCCGGCAGGATTTCGGCGTAGGAGTCGGTGATTTCGGCGCTTAGATTGGCGGCGATGCGGTGGACGGCGTGGTCGATCTGGTGGAGCTGGCCGGTGAGGTAGCTGGTGGAGGAGGAGATGGCGGCGATACCTAAGGTGGCGCGGTTCCAGACCATGCCGTCGTCGAGCTCGGCTATGGCTAAGTTGAAGCTGTGGCGGAGTTTATCTTTCATGGAGCGGAGGACCTGGCGGCGGTCTTTGAGGGACTGGGCGTGGGGGATTTCTAGTTCGATGGTGAGTTTGGCTATGGGCATGATGTTTTTACCCTCCCCCTCCCCCCTCTCAGGGTATTTTGGACGTAAGTCTTTTACTTCGTTGTATTTGGAGGAGGTGTGTGGCTGTAAAATATTCCATCTAAAGGGCTTGCTTGCAAAATATTGAAAGCAGGAGACTTGCGCGATGCTCTTTGGATTGGGAAAGTTCCTGGCTTGAGTGGTCGCCTTCTGTGTGGTTGTTTTGTCAAGTCCCCCTGATTTTTTTTGGTGTCTAACGGACGAGAACCAAGTAGATGGCCATGGCTATTCCCACGGCAGCCAGGATAAGGCCGAGAAGGACGGCGTCGCGAGAGACGCGGCCGGGACGCCAGGTGCCGGAGCTTAGTTCGTGGACCAGCTGGAAGTGGCGGTAGACGGAGCTGAGGTTGACGATGACACCGAGGGCCACTAGGAAGACTCCTGACCAGAGAGATAATCCCGTGGTGCGGGGAGGCAGGTGGGACTGGGCGGCGGTGATCTGACGGAGGAAGAGGCCGAAGCGGCTGACGGCGAAGCCGATTCCCATGAGGCCGAGGCCGGTCCGGATCCACGCGAGGAAGGTCCGCTCGGCTGCGAAGTAGACGCGGGGGTCCTGCTCGGCGGGCTGGGGCGAAGGGGCCATGGTGGGATTGTAAGGCAGCGGGGGTGGTTCGAGGCGTGGGGGAACGGTGTGGTGGTTGTGGTGTTTCGTTGGTGTTTTAGTGGCAGATTGTGGTGATTTGGGGTGGTGCTGCTGGGGGGAGGCTCTCTGATGCGCTAACAATTCCTTTTTCAGTATGCGGATCTGACGGCTCATTAGAACAGGCCGGAGAGGAGGGCATACCCCAAGGGCTAAAGCCCCCTTTTCTTTTTGTCTTGAGAGGCCCAAGGCTGAAGCCTTGGGGTACCTAGAGGCAAAGGCAAGGTGCAAATGCAAATGCAAATGCAAATGCAAATACGGAGGTCTCTCCACTGCGCTGTTCACGTGAGGCTGTGAACAGCTTCGGTCGAGATGACGGGGCTTTGCGTTTGGAGGGAGGATGAGCAAGCGGCGATCGAAGGCTCGGCTGGGAGCGGAGGGTTAGCGCCTGGATGGGCTGACAACGCTCTGGATGGGCTGACGACGCTCTGGATGGGCTGACGACGCTCTGGACTCGCTTAACAACGCTCCGGACGCGCTGACAATTTTGTGACGGCGTTCGCTTATAGTCGGAGACCATGATGGGGCAGGGGGATGGATGGGGGGAGAGGATGATGGCCGGCGGGTGGCGGTTTTTTTTCGTGCTTGTGTTTACGGGTTTGCTTGCAGGCTGGGCGAGGGCGGCTACGGTGAAGGCGGAGTTTGTGGGCTCGGAGAGTTGCAAGACGTGTCATGCTGCGGCGTACAGGGGGTGGAAGCAGACGCGGATGGCGAATGTGGTGCGTGATCCAAAGGCGCATCCCGAGGCGGTGCTGGCGGACTTTACGCATCCGAATCCGCTGGTGACGTTTGGGCTTGATGATGTTGCGTTTGTGTATGGGAGCCGGTGGAAGCAGAGGTTTTTTACCAAGCGTGGGGACGACTACTATCCGGAGCCGGCGCAGTGGGATGTGAAGAAGGGGAGATGGCTGCCGTATCACGCGGAGACGGGGACTGACTGGTGGCTTCCGTTCTACGGGCCGAGTAACTTCGATCGTCCTACGGGGCCGACGTGCGATGGGTGCCACTCGGTGAACTACAACGTGGAGACGAAGCAGGTGACGGAGTGGAATGTGGGCTGCGAGAAGTGCCATGGGCCGGGGAGTCTGCATGTAGCGCATCCGACGAAACAGAACATTGTGAACCCGGGAACGCTTGATTATGTGCGGGGGAACGATACCTGTATTCAGTGCCACAGCCAGGGACGGCCGATGGGGAATCCGATCGAAGGGAAGTACTTCGACTGGCCAGTGGGTTTTGTGCCGGGGGAGCGGCTAGCGGAGTTCTGGACGCTGGAAGAGTTGAAGCCGGGAGTGACGAACTTTTTTCAGTATGCGGACCTGACGGCGCACAAGAACAGGATGCAGGGGAATGATTTTGTGCAGAGCAATATGTATCACCGGCAGATCAGATGCTTTGACTGCCATCAGGTTCACAGTAATGAGAACGAATCGGACCTGATTGCGAGGGGGAATGCGGTTTGTCTGACGTGCCACACGAAGGACAATCCTGCGGGGCTGAAGGGGACGGTCAGTGAGCATACGCATCATGCGGCGGGGAGCAAGGGGAGTGAGTGTGTGGCGTGCCATATGCCGAAGATCGAGCAGACGATCAAGGACAACTTTGTGAGTGCGCATACGTTCCGGTTTATTACGCCGAAGGAGACGGAGTTGTCGGGGATTCCTAATCCTTGTACTTCGTGCCATAGGGATAAGTCGACGGCGTGGGCTACGAAGGAGTTGAGGGGGTGGAAGACTACTTCGCCCTGGCGAGTGGGGAATTAGTTGCTTGTCGCAGAGACAGTGTTACTGCGGATGCGGCGGTCGGATTATTTCCACTGGATCGCTAACAAGCCTAATGGCTATCTTTTGGGCTCATACCGCATCGCCACCGCCCCCGAGCCGAACTCCTGCCGGCTCACGAGCCTCAAGTCGACATGCTTCGATAGCCCGGAGAACAACGTCGGCCCGTGGCCCGCCAGCCTGGGCTGCACCACGAACTCGTACTCATCGATCAATCCCAACTCCGCCAAGGCCAGCGGGAGCTTTACGCCTCCCACGAACAGTCCCTTACCCGGCTCTCGCTTGAGCTGCTGAACGGCCTTCTCCAGATCTCCGCGCACGAGCTCCGCGTTCCAATCGACCCGGTCCAAGGTGCTCGACACGACGTACTTCTTTGCCGCGTCGATCGTCCGGGCGAAGGGTTCCATCCAATCAGGCCTCGTCCCGGCCCGCGCCGGCTGCCGCCACGCTGCCTCCATCATCTCGTAAGTCACCCGGCCAAAGAGGAGGGCATCGGCCTGGTTGAGGTTCTCGACCGCGTGGCGATGCAAGTCTTCATCCGGGATAATTGCTCGATGATCGCAGCACCCGTCCAATGTGACGTTGATGGAATACCGGAGGGGTTGCATTCCGCAAGAGTACCGCCGATGGGATAGACCAGCAAGGCTAGCCCGCTTCAGGGCTAGGAGCCACTCACCTGATGCATGACGATGACAATTTGAGCGATGTTAGCGGCATGTCGCAGAGACAATGTTGCTGCGGAATGACAGTAAAAGGGCATGCAAGTGCAAGTGCAAGCGGAGCCGCAACGCAACCGAGTGCAGGTGCAGCTTCAACCGCAGCTTCCTCCGCTTCGCGTCGGAATGACAACAAAAGGGCATGTAACCGCAACCGCAAGTGCAAGTACAACAGGAAACCCGCGGCCCTTCGGAAAATCTTCTACAATTTGGGATTGGGAGATGCCCATTGCGACAGACATGGTTGTCAGGGATTGCGCCGGTTTTCTTGCGGCGTGCGAGTTTAGTGGTGGTGTTGGGAGCGTTTGCGGGGGTGATTGTGAGTAGTTCGCAGGGTGCGGTAGTGAACGACAAGCAGGTGGCGTTTGGGCCGGGGAATCCTTTTTATGCGAAGAGTACGCTGCCGTTTGAGGCTCCGCCCTTCGACAAGATCAAGGATGGCGACTATGAGCCGGCCATTGAGGCTGGGATGGCGGAGGAGTTGAAGGAGATCGGCGCGATTGCAGATAACTCCGCTGCGCCTACGTTTGAGAATACGGTTGTGGCGATGGAGAAGACAGGCTCGCTGTTTCAGCGGGCGATGGCGGCGTTCAGCGGAGTGACGGGAGCGAACACGAATCCTGAGTTGGAGAGGGTACAGAAGGAGCTGGCTCCGAAGCTGGCGGCGCACAGGGACGCGATTTATCTGAACACGAAGTTGTTTCATCGTGTGGCTGCGGTGTATGAGCAGAGGGAGTCGCTGAAGCTGAGCCCGGAGGGGCTGCGGCTGGTGCAGGTGAGGTATAGAGACTTTGTTCATGCGGGAGCGAACCTGTCGGATGCGGATAAGGACAAGCTGAGGAAGCTGAATGAAGAGGAGTCGACGCTGTCGAACGGCTTCCGAAGCAAGGTGCTGGCGGCGACCAAAGATGCGGCTTATGCGACGACGGATCAAGCTGCGCTGGCGGGGTTGACGGCGGCGGATTTGAGCGGGGCGGAGGCGGCGGCGAAGGAGCGGAAGAAGGAGGGGTATGTGTTGCCGTTGCAGAATACGACGCAGCAGCCCTATCTCTCGTCGTTGAGTGTGAGGGCGACGCGGCAGGCGGTGTTTGATGCTTCGTGGACGCGGACCGAGCGTGGAGATGCGAACGATACACGATCGACGATTGCGCGCCTTGCGCAGCTGAGGGCAGAGAAGGGCAAACTGCTGGGGCATGACAGCTATGCCGGATGGAAGCTTGAAGACCAGATGGCGAAGACGCCGGAGAACGCATTGAAGTTTATGGATGCGCTGGTGGCTCCGTCGACGGCGAATGCGGCCGATGAGGCGAAGGATATTCAGGGGGTGATCGACTCTCAAAACAACGATACGCAGAAGGGTGGGTTTTCGGTTGAGGCGTGGGATTGGGAGTTTTACTCGGAGCAGGTGAGGAAGGCGAAGTACGACATCGATGAGGCGCAGGTGCGGCCTTACTTCGAGTTGAATAACGTGCTTGAGAATGGTGTGTTTTATGCGGCGGGACAGCTGTATGGGTTGAGTTTCAAGGAGCGGAAGGATATTCCGGTGTGGAATCCGGATGTGCGCGTGTTTGAGGTGTTCGACGGGGATAGCAAGCCGCTGGCGCTGTTTTACTGCGACTACTACAAGCGGGATAACAAGAACGGCGGCGCGTGGATGTCGAACTTCGTCGATCAGTCGAAGCTGATGGGCACGCTGCCGGTGGT
Organism: Tunturiibacter gelidiferens; assembly: GCF_013410115.1. Taxonomy (GTDB): domain Bacteria; phylum Acidobacteriota; class Terriglobia; order Terriglobales; family Acidobacteriaceae; genus Edaphobacter; species Edaphobacter gelidiferens. Next base: position 1,203,975 of record NZ_JACCCV010000002.1, on the reverse strand, counting down.
GTACAACGTTGCGAATCTGCCGAAGCCTGCGGCGGGGGAGCCGGCGCTGGTCAGCTTCAGCGATGTGGTGACGATGTTCCATGAGTTTGGGCACGCGCTGCATGGGATGCTGGCGGATAGTGAGTATCCGAGCCTGTCGGGGACGTCGGTGGCGCGGGACTTTGTGGAGTTTCCGTCGCAGTTCAATGAGCATTGGGCGACGTATCCGGCGGTGTTCGCGCACTATGCGAAGCACTATAAGACGGGCGCGGCGATGCCTGAGGATCTGGCAACGAAGATCAAGAAGGCGGCGGACTTCAACCAGGGGTATCTGCTGACGGAGTTGCTGGCGGCGGCGGAGCTGGATATGCAGTGGCACTCGCTGCCGGTGGGTGATGGGTTGCAGGAGCCGGATGCGTTCGAGAAAGCTGCGCTGGCGAAGAAGGGTTTTGCGCTGAGCTATGTGCCGCCGCGGTACAGGTCGAGCTACTTCTCGCACATCTGGGGCGGGGGATATGCGGCGGGGTACTACGCGTATCTTTGGAGCGAGATGCTGGATGATGATGCGTTCCAGTGGTTTCAGGATCATGGCGGATTGACGCGGGCGAATGGAGACCGGTTCCGGAAGATGGTGCTGTCGCGTGGGAACACGGAGGATCTGGCGAAGATGTATGAGGCGTGGCTGGGGAGTGCGCCGAAGGTGGAGCCGATGCTGAAGTATCGCGGGCTGGAGAAGGGTGCGACGAAGTAGGTTGGAGCTGAGATGAACGAGGTGTGAGTGAGCCGCTTGCGATGATGTCGCAGGCGGCTTCTTTCTTTGTGGCGGGATGTTTCGGCGTAAGTGCGAGATGTTTTACGGCTTGAGGGACTCAGATCGCGCGGGATGGGTGGAAGGCGCGACGAGATTTTTCTTCGCAATTTTGACAACTTCAGATATGCTGATTTTCATTCCAAGTTCACATAGCAAACTGAATTTCACCTGTCGCGAAGTTTAAGTTCACAGTTGCCTGGGCGTCGTCACCGCGGGTCCGCCGTGTTGCATCGCTGCATTTGTGTCTTCCGGATTGGTTATCTTCAGACAAAAAGAGACTTGTTTCCGTTCACGCTGCACTACTTCAGGAGCCAGATTATGACTAAACGTATGCGTTTTTCGTTTCTCGTCCTTGTTTGCCAGATGGCGTTGCTGCTTCTGGTTTGTCCGGTGTTTGGGCAGCAGACGCTCGGTGGTCTGACGGGTGTGGTGACCGATAGTCAGGGGGGGATTCTGTCGGGCACGGTGGTGACCGTGGTGGGAGATCAGACGGGTTTGACGCGGACGCAGACGGCGGGGAGCAATGGGTTTTATGACTTTGCCAATCTGCCGATTGGGACGTATACGCTTTCGTTTTCGAAAGAGGGATTTCAGACGCAGAAGATGAACGCGATTCCTGTTCAGAGCGACCGGACGGGCACGGTGAATGCGAGTTTGAGTGTGGGCGCAGTGAACACAGTGGTAAGCGTGGACGCCGCGCCATTGATGAATGCGGTGGATACGACGAACGGCTACGTTCTGGATAAGGCGCAGATCGAGTCGATACCGCAGCCTACGGGGAGCTTTACCGGGCTGGCGATTCTGTCGCCGGGTGTGAATGCGGAGCTGTCTGGCGGTACGGGAGCTCAGTCTGGACTTGGGAATCTGCCGATCTGGGCGAATGGTCAGCGCGATACGAGCAATAGCTTCTCGATCAACGGCGTGGACGCGAGCAATCTTTTCAACGGGAAGAGTACCAGCCAGGTCGGCTCGCAGCGCGTCGTGAATAGTACTGGCGCTTCGACGACGCAGGGCGGAGCGGGGGTGATACAGACGGTCGCCTCGGTGTATCTTTCGATCGGCAATGCTATTCCAACGCCCGCGCCGGAGACGATTCAGGAGGTCCGGGTGAACGCCTCGATGTATGACGCGCAGCAGGGCTCTACTTCTGGGGCGCACATCGACTTGAATACTGCCTCCGGCACCAACGCGTATCACGGCACGGCGTATGGGCGTCGCGGGACGAATTGGATTAATGCAGCGCCGTTTTTCTTCAAGAACAATCCGCTCCTGGCGAATGATTCCAAGGATCAGAATCCTGAGTTGCATCGCTATGTCGCCGGGGGCACCTTTGGTGGTCCGATTATAAAGGACAAGTTGTTTGGCTTCGTGTCGTACCAACACCTGCAGGTATCGGATACGGAGATCGGCGACAACTTCATCAACGTGCCGGTTGGTCTCTCCGATAACAATCGTGATGCTGCTGATTTCGCGAACCTGATCAACGGTCCCTTTGGTACCAGTCTGACCGCGGCCAACATCGATCGTACTGCGTTGGCTCTGTTCAACTCGCCTTCGCTTCCGGGTCAGCCGGGCAAGTGGCTTGTGCCGAACGACACAGGATCGTCGGTCATGTCTGCCTCCCACCCCTACAACGCTTTTCTTCCGGGCACTGGCCGTTTCAAGGCCGATATGGCGGTGGCTAATCTTGACTACAACATCAACAGTAAAGACACGCTTTCGCTGAAGTATTTTTATCAGCACGATCCCACCCTTGCTCCTTATGCCTACTCGAGCGTTCCGGGATTTACCGAACACCTCGACTCCGGCGCGCAAGTCTTCTCCATCATTAACACCTACCTGGTGAAGTCGAACTTGAGTACGACGGAGAGTTTGGGGTTCCTTCGCGAGAAGACGTGGGTGGATAACGAGCAGCCCTTTGGGCCGAACGCGATTCCTGGAGGGTCGCAGGGCACGGTTTCGATCAATGAGTTTGGGTCGAACTATTTTCCCGGCGTGTCGATTGTAAATGTGCTGGGGAGCGCACAAGCCCAACATGGTTTGGTTAGCTCCGGCATCCTGAACATCGGCCCGAATGCCGAGGGGCAGGCTCCTAACACCGGGGCCTTCCAGAATCGCTGGCAGCCGTCGGGCAACGCCATCTGGACGTTGGGTAAGCACACGGTCACCTTCGGAACCAACTACAGCTATACGCAGCTGAACACGATCGACAAGCGTACGGGCACCGGCACCGTCGCGACAGACGACTTGAGCGCTTATGCGCAGGGATATGTGACGCCGGGCAGCTCTTCGACGTCTTTCTATGTCAGCTCGTTCCTGCAGGGCGATGCGAGCCGTTACTACCGGGCAAACCAGGTGGGAAGCTATGTACAGGACAAGTTTCAATTTACGCCGACACTTTCGATCACCGCTGGGCTGCGTTATGACTGGGACGGCGGCCTGACTGAGAAGAACGGACGTATCTTCAACTTTGACCCCGCGCTTTACAACTACAACGCGTCGTCGGACACGATTGTGAACCCGGGCTTCATCATTGCGAGTAACAACAAGAACGGCACCAGCGGCGTGAGCCCGACGACGCTGACGGGACGGCAGTGGGGAGTTGGTCCGCGGTTGGGCGCGGCGTGGCAGCCTGAGAAGTTCGGGGGGAAGGTGGTGGTCCGGTCGGGCTTCGGGATGTACTACGACCGCGGCGAACTCTTTAGCTACTTCTCACCTGGGTATGCAATTGGTACGGTCACGGGCGGGCCTTTCGGAGTCAATCAGCAGCTTCCGTTTGTGACGGCGCAGAGTTGCCCGGTCCAGAGCCTTTACAGCTACTACATTCCGACGTGCGGCGGCGGCGGCGGCTTCTCGCCACCGGTTACAGAGCCGACGGCTGCCACGGGTAACCTGGCAAACCCTTATACGAACGTTCAGAATGCGCCGCCGACGAATCCGCAGTCGTCCGACCTGAGCAACTACCTGCCGAATATCGCGAGCATCAACAATGGTGGGCAGCCGATTTCGCTTGGCGTCTACGATCGCACGAACAAACTGCCTTACACGTTCAACTACACCCTCGATATCCAGTGGCAGCCACGCAACGACCTCGCGGTCACACTGGGCTATGTCGGTAATCTGGGCCGGCATCAGGTGATTCCGGTTCCGTTCAACCAGCCGGGTATCGCATCACCCAGTGCCAGCATCCACGGCGAGAAGTATTCCTACGGCTATAACGTCGGCGGAGCCACTTTGCCTGACGGTAGTGGATATGATTTCGACTATGAGGGCGGCAACATCGATCATCGGGTTCCGTATGTTGGGTATGCTGCAGAGTCGATCTCGTATCGGGCGGCGGGCGTGGATGCCTACAATGCGCTGACGGCCCATCTTGAAAAGCGCATGAGCCACGGGATCCAGGTGGCTGCCTCTTACACGTACTCCCATGCGCTGGATGAACAGAGCGGCCTGGGGTTGTTCTATAACGGCAACAACCCTCGCAATCTGCGCGACGGATATGCTTCAGCCGACTTTGACCGCACGCATGTGATCAACTTCAACTACGTCTTCCGGCTGCCCGATTTAGTCCATAGCCACTCTATTGAGAGCTATTTTACGAACGGCTGGTCGCTGGTAGGCCTGACGATTCTGCAGAGTGGTCAGCCCTATAGCGTGATTGACTTCAGCGGAGCCGTGGGTAGCATCTATTACGGCGTCAGCAACGGCATTACGAATCCAATTGTGCCGCTGGCTTCTGGCTGCACGGCGAAGAACGCGAAGACGGGCCACTCCGGGGCGTTCAATCCAAGCGGCGACCCGAATCTGAATGCTTTGAAGGCATCCTGTTTTACGATTCCTGTGCTGCAGGCAGGCGGACTGAGCGGCGCGGTTCCGACCTCAGATCCTTATGAGACCGACTTCACCACGGGTCAGCGCAATATCTTCCGCCAGGCTTTCCAGAAGCGCTCGGATGCCTCGCTGATGAAGGTGACGAAGTTCACGGAGCGGTACAGTCTCACGTATACGTTTGATGTTTATAACCTGACGAATACGAGCAGCTTCGATGTGCCCGGCAACGAGGTGGCGCAGAACGTAAACTATAACGGATTTCCGGCGGCTGGAACGCCGGTCCTACCGACGGGCTGCAATACCACCACCCCAGGCACCGGGAGCTTTTACAATTGCCCGAGTGGGCTGGGCACGGTGACGCACACGATTGGTAGTCCGCGACAGATACAGATGTCGTTGCGGTTCCTGTTCTGACTTCCTGTTTGGAGAGGGCTGTCCTGCCGGACGGGCTCCCTGCGCGGGAGGCGGTCACTTCGTGACGTGTATAACCCTGTCGTGGCGGAGATGATGTGCGGCCGTCCCGTTGGTCGGGATGAGAGGGCTACACTCACGCTCTTTAGGATTTCAGTTGGGGATGGGTGATCTCTTTCAGGGCGGTGCCGGTGAGTTGGAGTCGCTGGGCTTCGGTGCAGTAGAAGGCGATGCGGGCGGCGGCGGTGATGTAGTCGAGGCCGGCGGTGCGGATGTTCGAGATGCAGTTGCGATCGGCGTCGGTGCGGCCTGGGGCTGGGTTCCAGGTGATGTAGGCGCCGAGGGAGTCGGGGGAGCTGAGGCCGGGGCGCTCGCCGATTAGGATTACTGAGAGGCGGGCGTGGAGGAGAGAGCCGATTTGGTCGGCGATGGCGACGCGGGCCTGGGTGGCGATGCAAATTGGGCCGAGAGTATGCGGAAGCGTGGGAAGGAGCGCGGCGAGCAGGGGGATGGCGTGGTGCTCTATCGCTGTGGCGGAGAGGCCGTCGGCGATGACGATCACTATGTCGCACGGGGATGGATGGAGGAGAGCGGCGGAGGCGGGAGCGAGGGTTCGGCCGAGGTCGGGACGGCGGAGGTAGGAGGCGCGGTCTGGGGCGGCGCTGGCAACGGCCAGGATTGGGGTGGGCAGGGAGGGGATCTCGGTGCGTAGGCGGCGGATGAGATGTTCGGTGTCGAGTGCGGCGTGGACGGCGTCGCGGGCCTGGGCGTGGGCGAGTTGGAAGTCGAGGATCTCTGTGGTGGTGAGACTTACGCCGGTGCGGCGGAGGGAGACTCGAGCTGGCGTGTAGTTGCGTAGCGAGGGAGTCGTTGTACTCGCTGGGGTGGCGGATTGAGAATGGTCTATCTTTATCTCGTGTTCAGGCATGTTGGTCTGGGACGTTCGGGAGACGATGATAGCCAGTGTACGGAATGAGCTGGAGTCCTGTAGGAGCTAGTTGCGTGAAACGGAGCTTGTTGGTGAGATGGTGTTAATTTCTACTTGAAGACCGAATCTATCAGTTGGACCTGCGATTCTGCACGGGGTGTCATGTTTTACCAGGGCTCTCTATGTTGCGGTTTATTGGAAGTCTAATTCGGCCTTATCGCGGCACGCTGGTGGGGATTTTTGTCGCCATGCTGGTCGAGACGGTGATGAGCCTGGCGACGCCGTGGCCGTTGAAGATCATTCTGGACAATGTGGTTGGCGACCACAAGATGGCTCCATGGCTGCATCGGCTGGTTGGGCTGTTGCTGGAACATGAATCAAGGATGCATATAGCGGGGCTGGCGGCGTTGGCGTTTGTGTTGATCTCGCTGCTTGGCGCAATCGCTTCTTATATTGACAACTATTACACGGAGAGCGTGGGGCAGTGGGTGGCGCATGACCTGCGCATGAAGATGTATGAGCATCTGCAGCGGCTTTCGCTGGGGTACTACAACACGCATGCGACGGGAACGATTCTGAGCACGATTACTGCAGATATCCAGACGATCCAGGGGTTCGCTTCGTCTTCGACGTTGAATATTCTGGTGGATCTGCTGACGATCGTCTGCATGCTGGGGTTGATGTTCTGGCTGAACTGGGACTTCACGCTGATTGCAGTTGGAGTGACGCCGTTTCTGCTGCTGTTTGTTTCGCGTTTCAAGAAGGCGGTGAAGAAGGCGACGCATGAGGTTCGCAGGGAGCAGAGCGAGATTGTTGCGGTGGTGCAGCAGGGGCTGGAGTCGATCCAGGCGGTGAAGGCGTTTGGGCAGGAGGAGACGGAGCAGGCGCAGTTGCAGCTGGTGAGCGAGGCGACGGTGAGCGCGGCGTTGAAGGCGAGGAGCGTGAAGGCGCTGTTGTCGCCGGTGGTGACGATTACGGTGGCGCTGTGCACGGCGGTGGTGCTGTGGCGGGGGGCGGCGCTGATTCTGGCGAGGACGATGACGGTGGGGGAACTGACGGTGTATCTGGCTTACCTGGCGAAGTTCTTCAAGCCAGTGAAGGATCTGGCGACGACAACCAATGCGGTGGCGCAGGCGGCGGTGGGGGCGGAGCGGGTTCGGGAGATTCTAGAGACGGATACGGTGATTCCGGAGAAGGCGGATGGGTTTGCGCCGGGTACGGTCGCGGGGGCGATCGAGTTTGAACATGCGGCGTTTGGATATGATGCAGCGTCTCCGATTTTGACGGATGTGAGCTTCAAGATTGGGGCGGGTCAGTTTGTGGGAATCGTGGGGCCGACGGGGAGCGGGAAGTCTACGGTGGTGAGTTTGATTCCGCGGTTCTACGATGTGCAGTCGGGAACGGTGAAGATCGACGGCGAAGATGTGCGGGACTATAAGCTAAAGTCGCTGCGATGCAAGATTGGATATGTGCTGCAGGATACGGTGCTGTTTCGCGGGACGATTCTGGAGAATATCGCGTTTGGACGGCCGTCGGCTACGAAGGATGAGGTGGTTGCGGCGGCGAAGCTGGCGAATGCTGATGAGTTCATTATGAAGATGCCGCTGGGGTACGAGACGATGGTGGGGGAGCGGGGATCGACGCTGTCGGGTGGGCAGAGGCAGAGGATCGGGATTGCGCGGGTGATGGTTCGGAACAGCCCGATTCTGCTGCTGGATGAGCCCACAGCGGCGCTCGATAGCGAGTCGGAGAAGCTGGTGATCGATGCGCTGGAAAAGCTGATGAAGGGGCGGACAGTGATTGCGATTGCCCATCGATTGAGCACGATCCGGGATGCGAATCAGATTATTGTGATCAACGGCGGGGTTGTGGCGGAGAATGGGACGCATGAGGAGCTGATGGCGGTGAATGGAATCTATGCGGCGCTGCATCGTACGCAGTTCGACGCGGGGTTGGATAAGGTGATGGCGTAGAGGAGCTGGAGTTGTGTTGAGCCGGGAAAGGCTGTAGAAGATATCAACGCCGGTTCTTGAGATCAGTGGTTGAAGGAAGAGATTATGTCGCGCTCTGTGATTGTTTTGCCTGACGACTCCGCTCAGCCGATTTTGGACGCCATTCATGGTGCGAAGGATTCGATCCGGGTAAAGATGTTTGTATTTTCGGATCCGACTTTGCTGCAGGCGGTGATGGAGGCGCATCAGCGCGGGGTGAAGGTGCGGGTGATGCTGAACCCGGAGCGGCGGGATGGGGAGAAGGAGAACGGCGAGTCGCGGATTGCGTTGACGGACGCGGGGATCGAGGTGCTGGACAGCAATCCTTGCTTTGACCTGACGCATGAGAAGTCGATGGTGATCGATGACAGGATGGCGTTTGTCGAGTCGCTGAACTGGGAGACGAAGAATCTTACCGAGACGCGGGACTATGCGATTGTGACGACGCATAAGCACGAGGTTGAAGAGATCATGGAGTGCTTCGACGCGGATTGGAAGAGAGAGAACTTCAATGCGGGAGAGCACTCGCATCTGATCTGGTGTATCGGCAATGGGCGGCAGCGGCTGGGGCAACTGATCGATGAGGCGAAGCACTCGTTGTGGCTGCAGAATGAGCGGTACCAGGATCCGACGATCATTGAGCACCTGGTGAGAGCGAACCAGCGTGGGGTGACGATTCACATCATGGCACGGCCTCCGCACAAACTGAAGAAAGACAAGTTGATTGAGGGTGTGAGCGGACTGAGGGTGCTGGAAGACATTGGCGTGAAGATTCACAAGCTGAAACACATCAAGCTGCATGCGAAGCTGCTGCTGGCTGATGATGCGCGGGCGATCATTGGGTCGATCAATCTTGCTCCGGGGAGCTTTGATAGCCGGCGGGAGCTGGCGATCGAGGTGAGGGATGAGCACATTATCGACCGTCTGAAAAAGATCGTTCGGCATGACTGGGAGAATTCCAAGCAGCTTGATCTTTCGGATGAGGGGCTGCTGGCGGAGCTGGGTCAATATGATCCGAACGTTGCGGAGGATCTGGGGCTCGAGACGCATAAGGGTGGGAAGAAGTATTGAACGGGCGGTGCTTTACAGCTGTGGAAGTGCAGGCCGTTGGTTTCCTCGAAAGAATGGCTCTGTGATTCGCTCGAAGCGGGTGCACGCAAAGGAAAGAACAACAGAAGACGCCTGCGCTGCGGAATGACAAAACAAAAACCAGGCAAGCGCAACAGCAACTGCAAAAGTTGGGGGTTCCGCAACACTCGTCTACGGAGGAAACTTATGCGATCGTTTCTTGCCTTAATCGGTTGCTGTTTCGCGGTGGCCGCCAGCGTAACGGGTTACGCCCAATCGACTCATCCAGCTATAAAGGAGCAACGCGCCAACTCTGTAACGCACAAATTGGTCGGCACGTGGCGGCTCGTCAGCGTTGAGACCGTTCGCCCGAACGGCGAAGTCATCTATCCGTTCTACGGCCGACATCCGGAAGGAGTGTTGATCTACGACCGCAGCGGTTGGATGAGCGTGCAGATTGTTTCGGACCCAAAACCAACTTTGGCCAGCAGTGGCTCTCGCGAGGGTTTGCTGGCGGCGACGCCGCCCGAAAAGGCTAATCTGGTTGACGGTTACTACGCGTATTGCGGTACCTGGACTGTAGACAAGTCAAACTCCACAGTGACCCATCACATCACACAATCGTTATATCCAGCCGAGCGGGGCACGGAAGGCGTCCGGAACTTTTCCCTGGATGGTAGCCGGCTGATATTGGTTGCAAAAGGGATTCATGAGATGGGAGAAGTTCACGAACGGAGTCTAGTTTGGGAGCGCGTTCCGTCTGAGTTGCCATAGCTTCGCGTGGCGACAAGCGGGTAGTGCGTCTAGGGGAGCATGGCCGGCAGGTGAAGGCGGTGGGGGGCGGTGGTGTTGAGCCAGGATTCGAACTCGGGGGCTGGGCGGAGGTTGAGGAGGCGGCGGAGGTAGAGGGCGTCGTGGAAGGATGTGCTCTGGTAGTGGAGCATGATGTCGTCGGCTCCGGGGACGCCCATGATGTAGTTGACGCCTGCGGCGCCGAGCATGGTGAGGAGGGCGTCCATGTCGTCCTGGTCGGCTTCGGCGTGGTTGGTGTAGCAGATGTCGCAGCCCATGGGGAGGCCGAGGAGTTTGCCGCAGAAGTGGTCTTCGAGGCTGGCGCGGAGGATCTGCTTGCCGTCGTAGAGATACTCGGGACCGATGAAACCGACGACGGTGTTGACGAGCATTGGGTTGAAGTGGCGGGCTACGGCGTAGGCGCGGGCTTCGAGGGTTTGCTGGTCGATACCCTGGCCGCGGGTTCCGCGGTGGGCGTTGGCGCTTAGGCTGCTGCCCTGGCCGGTTTCGAAGTACATGATGTTGGGGGTGGGGTTCTCTGGTGCGCGGTTGAGGCTGCGGGCTTGTTGGTGGGCTTCTTCGAGGAGGGCGAGGTTGATGCCGAAGCTCTTGTTAGTGGCTTCGGTCCCTCCGATGGATTGGAAGAGGAGGTCGAGCGGCGCGCCTTGCTGCATGGCTTGCATCTGGGTGGTGAGGTGGGCGAGGACGCAGGATTGGGTGGGGATGTCGTAGCGGCGGCGGATGTGGTCGACGAGGTGGAGCAGGTTGGTGAGGGTGGCGACGTTGTCGGAGACGGGGTTGATGCCGATGACGGCGTCGCCAGAGCCGAGGAGTAGGCCGTCGAGGATGGAAGCGGCGATGCCTGCGGGGTTGTCTGTCGGGTGGTTGGGTTGGAGACGGGTGGAGAGGCGTCCGGGGAGGCCTACGGTGGTGCGAAATTTGGTAACGACATTTATTTTGCGGGCTGCGAGGATGAGGTCCTGGAGGCGCATGAGTTTGGAGACGGCGGCGGCCATCTCCGGGGTAAGGCCGGGGGCGAGGGCGGCGAGGCTGGCGGGAGTGGCGTCGTCCGAGAGGAGATGATCGCGGAGTTCGCCTACGGTGAGGCTGGAGATCGGGGCGAAGGCGGTGATGGCGGCGGGGGTGCGGCTGGTGTCGAGGATGAGGCGGGTGACCTCGTCGGTCTCGTAGGGGACGATGGGTTCGTTGAGAAGGTGGGTGAGGGGGAGATCGGCGAGGGTGCGCTGCGCGGCTACGCGTTGTTGTGCGCTGGTGGCGGCGATGCCTGCGAGTTCGTCGCCCGAGCGGGCGGGGGTGGCTTTGGCGAGGAGATCGGCGAGGGAGTCGAAGGTGTAACGGACGCTCGCTATGGTGTGGGCGTGGGCCATTTGGTACTACGCTAGCAGGGTTCGCTTGAGAGGATGGCTCTGCACGCAGAAGAAAAGAAACAACCGCAGATTCCTCCCCCGTTCGACGAAGCTCAGGGTGCGGAATGACAAGCAAAAGGACAGGCAACCGCAAAAGCGTTACGTTTCTCTTTGCTGCTATGACTGCAACGACAAATACAAAGGCGAAATACAGGGATCTCTCCACTGCGTCGTGCGATGAAACCGCCGCGACTCCGGTCGAGATGACCATTTTTGGGGGGGTGAAGAACGAGCAAAAGGCAAAGGCAAAATACAAAAAAGCAGATCCCTGCGGGATGACAACAAAAGAACAAGCAATGACGAGATAAAAGCAGGTGCAAGTGCAAAAGATAGCTGGGAAGAGTTGTGGCTTATTAGTGAGTTTCGAGTTTGATTTTGAGGACGGTGTTGAGGTCGGAGAGGCGCTGCATCTCGCGCTTGTCTTCGTCGATGTCCTGGATGGCGACGACGCCGCCGGAGACTTTGCCGTCCGGGTCGAGAACGGGGGCGCCGGTGAGGCTGATCCAGGCGCTTGAACCGTCGCTGTGGAAGCGGAGGTACTCGGTTGGGCCGATGGATTTTCCTCCCATGATGGCTTTGGCGAGCGGATGGTCATGGTCCTGATCGATATTCCGGTTGGATTCCGAGTTGGGTCCGGGTGTGAACGAGATGGACTCTTTGCAGTAGTCGTCGATCATGGCTGGAGCGGCCTCGGTGCTGCGAAGGATCTCCTCGGCTCGCGGATTGCTCATGACGACGCGGCCATCGGGTGCTTCAGCGATGACGATTCCTACTGGAACCGCGTCGAAGACCGCTTTGAGACGAGCTTCGCTGCGGCGGAGGGCCTCCTCGGCACTTCTCTGGTCGTTGATGTCCTCGACGGTGCCGTACCAGCGGATGATTTTGCCGTTCTTTCCGCGGCGTGCCGTTGCACGAGCGCGCATCCAGCGCCAAGTGCCATCGACGCGATGGATGCGGTACTGAACGTCGAGCGGGCGGCCGGTGCGGAGGGACTCCGTCCAGATGCGGGAGGTTGGTTTGACGTCGTCGGGGTGGAGGGCGCGGATCCAACCGGTTCCGAGAGAGTCCGAAACGGAAAGGCCGGTGAGGCTCTCCCATCTTTGACTGGCATCGAGGATCATGCCGTCGGGGTCGGCGGTCCAGGGAACCTGGGGGTTGAGCTCGACGGTGTGGCGGTAGTGGTCTTCGCTTTCGGCGAGAGCCTGCTCGGCCTGTTTTCGGCGGGTGATATCGACGACGGAGACGGAGACTCCGATGACCTCGTCGGCCTCGTCGCGGGCGGGGTGGAAGGAGATGAGATGAGTGCGCTTTTCGTTGAGGGGATTGGGGTCCGGGTAGCAGATCTCGAGGTCGTTGCTGGCTTCGCCGTTGAGTGCGCGGAGGAGGTAGGGTTCGCAGAGGGGGAAGACGGTTGGCATGACCTCTGAGATATAACGGCCGAGGTGCGCGGCTACGGGGAGGTGATGCATTCCGGCGAGGCGTTTGTTGACGCTGACGTAACGCAGGTTGCGATCGATGAAGCAGAGTCCGACTGGGACCCCATCGTAGATGGCATTGAGTTGCGCGAGGCGTTGAGTGGGAAGAGCTTCGAGGCGCAGAGGGAGGGTGGAGTCGGCTGCGGGGGAGCGGGGCTCGGGGATGGGAGGAGCGGGGTCGAGCCTGGCGGCGAGGACCTCGGGGAGTTGTTCGGGCGGGACGGGGCGACCGTAGAGCCAGCCCTGGCCGAGATCGCAACCTAGCCAGAGGAGCATGTCGGCTATGGTTTGGCTTTCGACGCCTTCGGCTACCGTGGTGAGGCTGAGACTGTTGCCGAGGCCGACGATAGCGGCGGCGATCTTGCGGCTCTCTCGGGTGTGGCCCATGGAACGGACGAAGCTGGCGTCGATTTTGAGCTCGTCGAAGGGAAGTGACTGGAGGTGGCGGAGGCTGGAGTAGCCGGTGCCGAAGTCGTCGAGGGCGAGACGGGAGCCTTGCTCTTTGAGTTCGGTGGCGATGCGGTAGGCGTGCTCGGTGTTGCTGGCGAGAGCGCTTTCGGTGATCTCGAGGATGAGACGGTTGAGAGGAAAGCTGGCTTGCTCGGCGGCGGCGTGGATGTGTTTGGGGAGGGAGAAGTCGGTGAGCTGGGTGAGGGAGATGTTGACCGAGAGGGTGAGGTGGTCGGGGATGTTTTTTGCGGCGGCGAAGACGGCTCGGAGGAGGTTGCCGGTGAGTTGGCCGTTGAGGCCGGTGTCTTCGGCGAGGGGGATGAATTCGTTGGGGGTGATGAGACCGCGGACGGGGTGCTGCCAACGCGCGAGGACCTCGAATCCGCTGAGCAGGCCTGTGCGAAGCTCCACCAGCGGTTGAAAGTACGGAATAATTTCGTTCTTCTCGAGCGCTCTACGCAGATCGTTCGCGTCTTCCGCAGCCATGGCAAAGACGATACTACGGTCCGGATGCAAGTTATACAGGGATTTTTGGTTTGGCCGCGGACAAACAGATATGGGTTTATTCGTTTGAGTGTGGGCTCTTAGAGGTGGGCCTCCTGTTGTCGAAGCATCCTTCGATGGGAAGCTTCGATCGCGCTGTTTCTGCTTGATTCGGATCGAAGCTGGTGTAGGTTTATCGCGAGCAATGGTATCCAGAGGCGACTATTTTTTTGGGGTTGTTGTGCTAACTAATGGATTAGTTGATCGTCTCTCCTTTGAATAGTTTCAGACTTCTGATCGCTTGAGGGAGTCTGGACGTTGAGAGGGTGATGCCGCCGAAGAAGTCCATCACGTTGACAGAGGCTGAGTTACGGCTCATGAAGATACTGTGGGCGCGCGGCGAGTCGGCTGTGGGAGAGCTGGTGGCTGCGATGCCAGAGGGGGCGGCGCTGGCTTATAACTCTGTGCTGACGACGATCCGGATTCTGGAGCAGAAGAGGTATGTGAGTCACCGGCAGGAGGGCAGGGCGTTTCTGTATAGCCCCTGCGTTGCAGAGCAGGAGGCGAGCCGGTCCGAGGTTCGTCATATGCTGCAGCGTTTTTTTGGTAATTCGAGGGAGAGGTTGCTGCTTTCGCTGCTTGGGGATGACGAGGTGACGGCGGAGGAGTTGCAGCGCTTGAAAGAGGCGATTGCGGTGGCCGCGGATGACCGCGCGGGAGACGAACTGTGATTGGGATGGATTTGAACCTATTGCATGCTGTCGAAGGTCTGTCGCGAGTGGCGGCTGGGGCTGTGGTGTCGGGGTTGTGGCAGGGGCTGGTGCTGGCTGCCTGTGTGTGGATCTGTCTGCGGCTAGTGCCGAAGACTACGGCTGCGGTTCGGTTTGCGGTTTGGACGGCGGTGTTTGCAGTTCTGGCGTTGCTGCCGCTGCTTCATGCTTACGGAATTCATTCTAGTGATGAGGCGGCCGGTCATGGTGCAGTGGTGCAGCTGGATGTGCGATGGAGCTTTGCGATGGCTGCGCTGTGGCTGACGGTTGCGATGGTGCGCGGGGCGAAGTTGGCGATCAGTGCGGTGCAGCTGCGCGGGATTTGGAAGCGCGCGACGCCGTTGGAGACGGGCTCGGGTTGGGATTTGTCGCTGGCGGCAGCGGGGTGGCGTGGGGTGACGCTTTGCACGTCGGCGGATGTGGACCGGCCGAGTGTGATTGGATTTTTTTCGCCGCGGATCTTGATTCCCCTTGAGGTGTATGAGCGGCTTACTCCAGCGGAACTGGAGCAGATTGTGTTGCACGAGATTGGACATCTGCGGCGGGCCGATGACTGGATGAATCTGGTGCAGAAGATCGTTTTGGTGCTGGTGCCGTTGAATCCGGTTTTGCTATGGATCGAGCGAAGGTTGTGCTTCGAACGGGAGCTGGCGTGCGACGACGCAGTGCTTCGAACGACCAAGGCTCCGAAGGCCTACGCGACGTGCCTGACGGGGCTGGCTGAGCAGCGTTTGAGGCGGAGAGCAGCTGTGCTTTCGCTGGGTGCGTGGGAGAGACGATCGGAGTTGGCGCAGAGAGTGCATAGCATTCTGCGGCGCAGTGAAGGGATGGGCAGGACGCAGGCTCGCGTGTTGATGAGTGTGCTTGTGCTCGGACTCGTTGGGGGAGCGGCTGAGCTTTCACGTTGTCCGCAGGTTGTTGCGTTCTCCGGTGGTGCAGCTGCTTTGCATGCCGACATGCAGCGTTCCGCTGCGGCCGATGCAGAGTATCAAGCTGTCGCGTTTCGTCCTTCTGTAGCGAATATTCCTGCTGCGGGCGCGACACACGAGATTCTGCTAAAGGCTTCTATGCCGATGGGTTCGACTGGCCAGATTATTCAGCCAACGAAGGCAACTGCGGCTAAACGGCGTCGCTCGGTGCATTCGGCTGCGCTGCTGCGCGCGAAGCAGGATCGAGGGATGGTGCGGATGCAGAGATGGGTTGTGCTGACCTCTTGGGAGGAGTCGTTGCAGCCAAGGATGGTGCTCACGGTGTCGAGTGAGCGGGTGTTTTCTTCTTCGTTTGCAGCCGTGCCTACCGCGGGCGGCTGGCTGGTCATTCAACTTTAAACAAAGCTGTACGAACCGTTGTGAGGATCGATCATGTCGTTTGAAACTAATAAATTAGTAGGTAAGGCGGGACGGGTTGCCGTTCCTGCAGGCGCTGCCGCGGCTCTGGTGCTGGCAGCTGGGATGCTGGTTCATCACAATGGCGTTCATGCGGCGATGATCTCGTCGCCGATCTCTTCTCCCGCACCGATGGATGACAACAGTGTGTCTTCACTGGTTGCGCTGGACAACGCTGTGGAGGCGGTTGCGGCGCGGGTTACGCCGGCGGTGGTTAACGTTGCGGTGACATCGCGTGGCTCGGCGGAACACCAGGTGGGTGAGGATCAGGAGGACGGTCAGGAGCAGGGTCAGGCATTGCCGCCGGGGCTTCAGCAGTTCTTTGGACAGCTGCCGCCGGGGATGATGCAGCAGCTCCATCCGCAGCAGCCGCAACTGGAGCATGGGATTGGTAGCGGGATCATCATCTCACCGGATGGTTATATCGTGACGAACAATCATGTGATCGATGGTGCGGTGGAGATGCGTGTGACGCTGCATGACCGGCGTGTGCTGAAGGCGAAGCTGGTTGGGCGTGATCCTCTGACGGACATCGCGGTGATCAAGGTGGAAGCGCACGACCTGCCGAGCATTGCGTGGGGCGATTCGACGAAGCTGAAGCCGGGACAGACGGTGCTGGCGTTCGGCAGTCCGTTTGGGTATTTTCAGTTTTCGGTGACGCGTGGAATCGTGAGTGCTGTGGATCGGCAGAATCCTTATCGTGACGATGCACGAAAGCCTGGTGGGTATATTCAGACCGATGCTGCGATCAATCCTGGCAACTCGGGCGGCCCTCTGGTGAATGCGCGGGGAGAGCTGGTTGGAATCAATACGTTCATCATCTCGAACGGCGGCTCCTTTGCGGGCGCCGGGTTCGCGATTCCCTCGCAGATGGTGAGGGCGACGGCTGACCAGTTGATCAAGACGGGCGCGGTGCATCACGGCTATCTCGGGATCAGTATGAACGACGTGACGCCTGAGAATGCGAGCTTCTTCAACCTGAAGGAGGCGACGGGTGCGATTGTGACGCAGGTGTCGCCTGACTCTCCAGCTGCGCAGGCGGGGCTGAAGAACGGCGACGTGATCGATGAGCTGAATGGGCAGAAGGTGATCAACGGAGGCGCGCTGCAAGTCGCGGTGAGCGAAGATACTCCGGGGACGACGATTGCTTTGGGCCTTATTCGAAACGGGTCTTCGCAGACGGTGAACGTGAAGGTTGGCGAATATCACAAGGATGCCGAGGTGGCGAGCAATGGTGAGAGCGCGGGTCCGCAGAAGGGGAGGCTTGGACTTGCTGTTGCTGAGCTGACGCCTGATGTTCGGCAGCAGTTGCATATTCCTTCGCAGGTGCAGGGCGTTGCGATTCAGAGCGTTCGTCCGGGAAGTCCGGCGGATGAGGCGAGCCTTGCTCCTGGGGATGTGATCCTTGAGGTGGATCGGCATCCGGTAACTTCGGCGGAGCAGTTTGTGAATGCAGCGCACGCGAATCCGACAGGGAAGGATCTGTTGCTGCTGGTCTGGTCGCAGGGCGGTGCGAGCTATCGCGTGGTTCATCCGGATGCAGGAAACCAGAGCGGTATGTAAGCGCTTGACGTAGTGAAGGCCGCTGCGGGAGATCGTGGCGGCCTTTTTTTTAGTGTCGTGCTTAGTCTGATGTGTAACCGAGTATGTGGTGTGCGCCGTTGTAGATGTTGAAGTGACCTTCGCGGAGGAAGCCTGCGAGGGTGATGTCGAAGTCCTTTGCAACTTGTACGGCGAGGCTTGAGGGAGCACCGACAGAGGCGACCATGGCGACTCCGCCCATTAGAGCTTTCTGCAGGAGCTCGAAGCTGGCGCGGCCGGAGAGTAAGAGCAGTGTGTCGCGGAGGGGAGTGCGGTCGGCGAGAAACTCTGCACCGAGGAGCTTGTCGACGGCGTTGTGGCGGCCAACATCTTCGCGGACGGAGAGGAATTCACCGGCGGAGTTGAAGAGAGCTGCGCCGTGAATTCCGCCGGTTTGATTGAAGAGGGTTTGTGCTTCGCGCAGGCGATTCGGGAGCTGATAAAGAGTGTCGGCTTCAATTTGAAAGACGTTTTTTCTGCGTGGTGGACAGACGGTCTGGAGCGCAAGCAGCGAGGCTTTGCCGCAGATGCCGCAGCTGGAGGTGGTGTAGAAGTTTCGCTCGAGATTGGCGAGGCTCACGGCCACATCGGGTGCGAGGTCTACGCGGACGACGTTTTTCTCCGGCCGATAAGGGAGCGCGCTCTCCATCTGGAGATTTGCTGCGGGGAGTTCGGTGCTGTTGGCGAGATAGACGATCTGGTCGATGTCGTTTGGGTCGCGCACGACTCCTTCGGTCATGAGGAAGCCCGCGACGAGGTCGAAGTCGTGGCCGGGTGTGCGCATAGTGACGGAGATGGACTTTACGGATCTTGCGTCGAGAGCGCCGTGGGCAAGTTGGATCTCGAGTGGCTCCTCGACGGCGAGGGAGTCCTGGGCGTGATGCGAGCTGAAGCCCACGACTTTTTCGATCGCCAGAGCGTGGGTGGCCCGGCTCAGCTCTGGATTTGCTTGGAGATTTTGCTGTGAGATTGGAGCGGAGCTCTTCATGAGGGGTGCGAGTCCTTCTGAAAATCTAGCGAGCAGCTTAGTGAACGGACCTAGACATAGTGAGGCGTGTGATGTCGTGAGCCGGCTTTCATTAGATCTTCGATGGTTTCGAGGGGTTGGATTCCGCCTCTGGCGCCTACGGCGGTGCAGTTCAGAGCAGCTGCGGCGCAGGCAAAGTCGAGTTGGCGTGCAAGAGGCCATTCTTGCAGCAGGCCGTAGATGAATCCTGCGTGGAAGATATCTCCGGCGCCGGTGGTGTCGACAACGGAGACGCAAAAGGCGGGAGTGTGATGGAACTGCTTGCCATCCCAGGCGACGACGCCCTCTTCGCCCAGCGTGGCGGCTACGAGAGTGCATTTATAGCGACGTTGGATTAGCTGTAGCGCTTTTTCGAGGCTGGGCTCCGACGTCAGACGTTGGGGGAAATCCCGGCTCACAATGAGGTAGTCGATGTTTTCGATGAGCTCTTCTACGCCGAGATAGAGCTCATCTAAATCGGCGATGACCGGTATGCCGGCAGCGCGAGCCCAGGTCGCCGCGAGGGTTGCAGCGGCGGTGTCGTGGCCATCGACATGAAGCGCCCGCGCGTTGACGATCCATTCGCGGTTGAGGTCGGTCGGCTGAAGGATGAGTCGTTCGTCTCGGCGGCAGAGGACGGTTCTTTCGCCGCCGGCGTCGACGAGGATCAAGGACTGTGGACTGGCGGCGCCTGCGGCTGTGATGATTTGGGTCTCGACTCCCGCGTGAGCGAAGGCTTCGCGATGAAGTGCGGCGGCTGCGTCGTCGCCCAGCTTGCCTACATATCGTGTTTTGATTCCCCAGCGCTGGCAGGCGACGACTGTCGACGCGACTTGTCCTCCCGGTAGGACGGTCGCAGTTTGGTACTCAACCTTAGAGCCACGTGGTGGGTAGTTTGTCAGGGGGATAACGGTGTCGGTGGCGTTGAGCCCCACGCCCACGAGATCGACCTTCGACAGTTTCGTCATCTTGTCACTGTAAATGGAATTATGTGTCCGGCGATATCGCCGGACACATGATGGTTGGGTGTGGTTTAGATCTTGATGAAGATTTTGCGGCGGTAGAGGACGGCTACGAAGAGCCAGCATACGGCTACGAACGCGAGGGCGTAGAGCAGAGAGGCGAATGCTGTGTTCGGAACGGCCTGCAGGATCGAGCGAAAGATGGATTGCTGAAGGTTGACGCCTGGATGGACGGGGATGCTTGATAGTGCAGCTGCCAGTAGCTCGGAGAAGACGTAGGCGACGATGGCGTTGGTTCCAAAGATGAAAAAGGGCTTGAGGAGGCCGTCGTGATTTTGTTTGGCGTTTTGTTTCTTGGGTAGATCGACGATGAACAGGCTCAGGGCGAGGAGGGAGAGGCTGAGGCCGCCGGCGAAGAGGACGTAGGAACTGGTCCAGAGTTTTTTGTTGATGGGGAAGGAGAGGTTCCAGAGTCCTCCGAGAAGAATGCCGCTGAGGCCTGCTGTGGCGATGCCGGTTATCTTCTGATTGAGCGTGCGCTGGGTGCGCAGCCAGATGCCGGTGAGGACGCCGAGGAGAGCGGTGGCGAGGGCGGGGATGGTGCTGAGAAGACCTTCGGGGTCGCGGGTGTGCTCGTAGAGATGAGAGGCGGAGAAGATCTGTCGGTCGAGCCATGCGGTGAGATTGGCGTCGCGGTCGAGGAGAGGAATGTCGTGGGTGGGAACGCCGTATCCCGGGACAGGGACGAAGCGCATCAGGATCCAGTAGGCAAGGAGTGCGGAGACGGCTAGAACTGCTTTGCTGCGCCAGCCGGGGCTGATGAGATAGAGCGAGGCAACGACGAAGTAGCAGATGGCGATGCGGGGGAGCACTCCGTAGAAGCGCATGGTGTGGAGGTTGAAGAAGGGAAAGCTGTTGACCAGGAGGCCGAGCAGGAAGAGGATCACGGCACGGCGGAGGACGTGGAGCAAGAGGGATTGTCGGGTGGCGCCTTGAGCGAGCCTCGAGGCAGTGGAGAAGACGGTCGAGATACCGACGAGAAAGAGGAAGGTGGGAAAGACGAGATCGGTTGGGGTGAAGCCGTTCCAGGCGGCGTGTTTGAGGGGCCAGTAGGCTCGGAGTTCATCGCCGTTGTTGTTGACGAGAATCATGAAGGCGATGGTGAGGCCGCGCAGGAAGTCGAGTGAGAGAAGGCGTGCTGGACGGGCGCCGGTAAGAGAGGGCCAAGGGGTTTCGGAGGGTGCGCTCATTGTGGTCATAGTTTACTGGTGAGCCTCGGACTGTTGGTTGGGAGCGAGGTGAAGGGTGCGGGCGATAGCAAGAGCAGCGGCGTAGGAGTCGCCGTGCGGCTCGGCGTCGTAGGTTTTGCGGCTGTGATTCCAATCGTCGCCGAAGGAATACCAGTCCATGGGCTTTGGGGCTTCGCCGGTATCGAGCGAGGCAGAGAGCGAGTCGAAGTACATCTGCCAGCGGACCATGTAGTAGTCGCTCGTCAAGCCAGCCCAGTCTCGGTTGCCGTACTCGTGAAGGCCGTACTCGCTGGCCTTGCGGTCGCCCCAGGTGGTGAGGATGGAGCGGGCATCGTAGTTGAGCCGTTCGAGCTCCCCTGGTGACGATGCCCAGGGCGGGACGAAGGAGAGCCATCTTCCGAGAAGGAAGAAGGGGCTGGTCTGGAGGAGTTGGTCCTGTAGCTCCATGTCGTGAAGCCATTCCTTCGTGAGTTTGGCGAAGGCCGTCTTGTCTTTGGAGTCGTAGGCTTGCTTGATCAGCGGCAAGAGGCGGCGGCTCTCATTGGCCATCGCCTGCCGGGCTACGTCGACGAGGTCGTAGTGATAGGTTTCGGTGGAGCGTAATGCGGGGTCGACTTCGAGAAGTTCGGTGAGTGCGGGGGCGAAGTCGGCTGGGTTGTAGCGCAAGACGTCGGGGGACCATGTTGCGGCGCGTGCTGCGGTCAGGGATGGCTGGGAGTTGAAGACGGAGTCTTGTGAGGCGTCGCGTTCTCCGTGCTGTGTGTTGCCGTCGGCTCGGTAGCCGTAGGCTGTTTGGAGTAGGATCTGCCAGGCGCGACGAGCGTGTGAGTCGTCCGCTCCGTATCGGCGGGTTGCGTAGGCGTTGGTCCATTCGGCCAGGTCGACGGAATCAGTGTGCCAGGCCATCTCGGTGTAGAAGTCGAAGGCGAAGGGGTTGGTGTCCATGCCTTCGGTGAAGACGGCGGTCCCGACGATGCGGCTGTTGGGGAGCGCGGCCAATTTGGGGAGGCGAACGGCGTAGTCGTAGAGGGGCGCTCCCATGGTGGTGCGTCCGCCGAACTCCCAGAGTCCACCGTAGAGCCAGGATGCACCACGAAACTCGCGGTCACGGTTCTCTCGGGGGATGCGGCCTTGCTCGATCTCGGCTATGAGAACGTGACTGGTGTCTACGGCAGAGAGTAACTCCTGGGTTGGGTTTTGCTGCCATCCGAGGAGCATCCAGAGCGCGTTGGGGTGGTCGCGCATGAGGGCTTGTTGCACTTTTTTTGCGGCGGCTGGAACCGGGACGTCGCCGGCTGCGCCGCCCTCCTGGAAGATCTCCATGTCGTAGATGGCCGAATCGCCATAGAGGGCGTGCTGATGGCGGTAGAAAGATGTCGCTAGTTTGTCGAAGTTTGGATCGCGGGGATCGAGCCAACCGGGGCGAGTGAATCCATTCCAGTCGCCTTGCCTGATGACGTGTGCGCCGGGGTGAAGGGAGGCAAAGTCGGCGGGGACGATGCCGTAGTAGCCGGGCAGAACGGGCGTGATGCCGAGGCTGCGGAGTGCGGCGATGAGTTGTTGTGCTGAGTGAGAACGTTTTTCGAGAAGCTCCATGGAGATGGGACCCTGGAAGCAACACATGTTGCCCATCAGCTGCCAGTTTTGGTGAGCTGGCTGAACGATCCAGTTTCGGATGGCCTCGTCTGAGTAGCCGGAGTCGCGAAAGGTTTGGTAGAGAACAAGGTCCATGCCGCGTTCGATGAGGATGGCGTTGGTGCCGCTCAGGGCGAGGATGTCTATCTCATGCTGCCAGCGTTCCTGATCCCAGTAAGGAGCGGAGTAGCCATCGACGTTCTCATTCAGGGCGTAGCGCCAGGGGTAAAGAGCGGGCTTCTCGATTGGGACGTCAGGTGCGGGGAGGATCAGGCCGGGAGAGCCGAGCTGTGAGCCGTTGGGTGAAATCTGCAAGTGGGCTACGTACTTCAGATACCAGTTGACGCCATACAGCAAGGTAGGCTGCGTGGCTGCTGCAACGAGAATGTGGCCTCGGGTGCCGGTGATCCGGAAATAGTCCTTGTGGTCGGGCTTCGGGACGAGAGCGAGTTGTAACTGTGGCGCAAGATGAGGCATGAGCCGATGGAGCACTCCTTCGGCTGGTAACGTGGACGACTCGGCACACGCGGATGCAGGCGGCACGATGAGGCCGATGGCGACAAGCGGAATTGCGAGGAACAGCCTCAAATGCATGCACACCAATGTAGCGAAGTTTAATGGAGAGCGTAACCACTTACTATGGACAAGATCGTTTGGAGGTTGATGTGAGTTTCGGAAAAAGGGTAAAGACGATTGCTACCGACAGCCACTTCCTAATTCCACTCTGTGTGCTTGTGCTGGGGATTGCTCTGCTGGCGGCGTTGCATTAAAGCGGTGGAATACGGGCGGTTTGAAGGAAAGCATCGAGGGAGTCGAATGGCGCTTGCGTTAGATCGGGTGAGAAGAACGCGGTTGTCTCTGCATGGTTTGGGTGTCATCTGCGGATTGACGGCGGGCGTTTGGCTGGGCGCGGCGGAGGCTCCGACGAAGCTTGTGAATGCAGGGTTCTCTCCGTTTGCGATCTCGCTGTGTATGGTTGCGGGGGTATTTACGGCGCGATGGACCTTTCCTACCCTGTTGAAGGGGACGGGTTACGTCTTCGAGGATCTGTCGGAGAGGAAGCATTTGATCGTGTGGGCGCTGATGGCGGGCGCGCTGTGGGCGGTGGCCAATACTCTCACCGTCTTTGCGATTCGTGATGTGGGATTGGCTGTGGCGTTTCCGATGTGGAATGCGAACTCGCTGATTGGGTTGTTCTGGGGACGAGTTCTGTTTCGAGAGTTGGAGGGAGCGAGCGGAAGGAATATTGCAAAGGTTGTCGTGGGCGCGATGGCAATCGTGATTGCTGCGGTGATGCTGGGTTTCAGCACGATCTACGGCGGAGTGGTAGGGAGTCATGCTTTTCGCGGGATTATTGCGGCGTTGGGCGCGAGCCTGATGTGGGGGACCATGTATGTTCCGTATCGCAAGGCTTATCTGAGCGGGATGAATCCGCTGTCGTTTGTGACAGTGTTTACGGTGGGCGAGTTGGGAACAGTGCTGGCGTTAACGCTGACTCTGGATGGCGGGCTGCACTCGTCGGCGTTCCGGCTGTTTCAAATGCCGGGAGTGTTGTTCTGGCTATTTCTTGGGGGATTTGTGTGGGTGATCGGGGATCTGTTTCAACAGTTTGCGGCGAAGTATTTGGGGATTGGACGGGGGATCCCGCTTTCGAATACGAATCAGCTTTGGGGACTTGCGTGGGGTGCGCTGGTATTCGGCGAATTAGCGGCGGCTGACTGGCAGCATAAGTCGATGGTGATTGCAGGGTCAGTCATTATGATCCTTGGTGCACTCGCTATCAGCACAGCGGTGGCATCGGCAAAGGAGCGAAGTTCGACGAATGAGGCTGTAATGCGGGAGTGCAATCGGTACGGCTTGAACTACCAGCGAACGATGATGGCGCAGGCCGGAGATGAACTCGACGGAAGAGACAGACGGCGTCGTTGGTGGGACTACGTCATCGTTCTGACTGCGACTGCGGTCTTTGTCACTCTGGGAGTTCGGGCAATGACGCCACCGCTGACGATGGACTTTCGTTGGGCCGTGTTTCTGAGTGTGGTGTTGATGATTAGTCTCTTCGTCGGAGGGTGGTGTCTTTGGCGGCGGACTCGATTCACGTGAAGTCGCAGCCGCGTTGATGATCTTATGGGGCCATTGGTTCAGGCTACAAATCGGGTCTGGTCACTTCTTTATGGGGCCAAACGCGACTCTAGATAGGCAGCGAGAGCGAGTTTGTATTCCTTGACAAGTTCTTCCCGTTCTTTGAAATTGGCTTCTGCGTAGAGCTTGTTCATGCTTTTGATGATACCCAGAGAGACGTTCGCCATTCGGAACGCCATTTCTTGCGAAATGGCAGGTCTTTTGCTGCGGAATACGTTGGCGATTCTCTCCCTTAGTCGGTTTCTTGCTTCTTGACTGCGCTTGTATTTCACCGGAGCGTCAAGGATTGCGAAATAGGCTGGGTGTTCGTCTACGAAACGAGTCGTCAGTTGGACGAGATGGTGAGCTATCTGCCTCACAGTCATCTCCGCCACGGTCTGCTCGTTGAGGTGCGCCCAGCGCTCTTCCATCTCTGCGACGTATTGTCTCCGGAGTGCCAGGACGATCGCCGGCTTATTGGGAAAGTATTGATAGAGGGTTCCGATGGAAGCACTGGCGCGGTCGGCGATCTCAGTCATGGTGGCAGCGTCGTAACCAACCTCAGCCAGCAGAGACGCGGCGGCTTCCAGCAACTGGCTAAGACGTCGTTCTCCTCGCTCTTGCTGTGGAGCCCGCCTCGGGCTTGACATTGTTGAGGACATACTCATATTCTAAGCCCTTAGAACAAACTTGAGGGTTACCTCATGTTTAGGACTCACCGATCCCTGCTCGACAGCTCTCAGGCTTATCAATCCAGAAGCGGCGTTATTGGTGTGTCGCTAGCTCCGTACTCGACGACCGATTCACCAGTAGCTCACGGTTCCTGTCGAAATTTTTCTAATGCTCCGCATTCCAGGCTAACCGCAGTTCGAAACAAAAGAAGGAGAACACCATGGCAATAACGGCTGTTGACCCGAAGACCGCTCTTGTGATCATCGATCTGCAGAATGGTATCGTTGCGATGCCCACCGCACATCCCGTGGGGGGTGTCGTGAAGCATGCCAGTTTATTAGCGGATGCGTTCCGTCGACATGACTTGCCGGTAGTGTTGGTCAACGTCTCCGCCGGAGCACCGGGGCGAACGGAACAGGCACCCAGAGTTCGTGAGTTTCCTGCCGGATGGACGGATCTCGTTCCTGAGTTGAACCAGCAGCCGCGAGACCACACGGTGACGAAGCGGACGTGGGGAGCCTTCACGAATACGGGTCTTGAGGAACATCTGAAGAAGCTGGGTGTCACGCAGGTTGTGGTCGCCGGGGTCGCCACGAGTTCCGGTATCGAATCCACTGCCCGGCAGGCGCACGAGAACGGTTTCAACGTCACCCTCGCTGTGGACGCTATGACGGATATGAACCTCGATGCTCACATCAATAGCATCACCAGGGTCTTCCCGCGCTTGGGTGAAACCGGCACGACCAAAGAGATCGTCGCTCTCCTCGACAGCACCCGCGCGTGAGGTGGCGTCACCGCGCTCTGGAACAGGTTTGAGGCGAATGTAACTAAGAAAAATTCTTGTTCAACGAAAAGGAGCATCCTTCCAAATGGAATGGGGTCAATCTGCAGCGTACTTGTTTGGCGGCGTTTTTCTCACAAACGCTATTCCGCATTTTGTGAGCGGCGTGATGGGACGTCCCTTTCAAAGCCCATTTGCTAAACCGCCTGGCGAAGGACTTTCTTCTTCGTTGGTGAACGTGCTTTGGGGATTTTTTAATCTGATGGTTGCTTATGTTCTGATTTGTCGTGTTGGCAGCTTCAGTTTGCGTTCTACGGATCATGTCGTTTCTTTGGGATTGGGCATTCTTCTGATGGGTGTGATGACGGCGCGCAGTTTCGGACGGTTCCACGGCGGCAACTCACATGGGAACTCATGAGCGGGCCGACGAAAGGGACCTTCCGTTCGCTGAACAGCTTCAACTATCGAGTGTGGGCTTGTGGGGCGCTGGTCTCTAACGTGGGAACGTGGATGCAGCGCACCGCGCAGGATTGGATCGTCCTCAGAGATAGATAAGCCTGTTCTTCCCGGGAGCGACCTGTTCGAGAAGCTGCTCTTCTGTAAGAGCGCCGAAGAGTTTCGTTGTGCGGTCAACGTTTGACTTCCAACCGCGGAGCGCCGAGTCGATGAGCGAAGCTTCTGGGTTCATGCTGTAGTACCTCTCTTATCGAAAAAGCCAAAATGACTATGAATTCAATCATTGGTAGTTCCTACTCTGGTCTGAACTGGGGCCGCCACGCTGCTTGATGCTGACGGACAGCGTGGCGAGTTCACTCAGTTTGTTTCATCGATATCTAGTTGTGTTAGATCTGTGCTGTTCCGCCGTCTACGAATAGCTCAATACCGTTGACGAAGCTTGAGTCGTCAGAGGCGAGGAAGAGCGCTACGGTCGCGATCTCTTCGGGGCGACCGATTTCGCCACGTGGGATAAGTGTCTTGAAGTACTCCTTCGCGTCGGGTCCTAGAGGATCGAGGATTGGGGTATCGATGGTCCCTGGGCTGAGGACGTTGACGCGGATTTTGCGGTCCTTGAGGTCATTGAGCCATGTGCGCGCAAAGGATCGCACCGCGGCTTTGCTGGCGCTGTAGACGCCGAAGGCAGGGAAGCCCTTGATGCTGGCGATGGAGCCGTTCATGAAGATCGAGCCGCCGTCGTTGAAGAGCGGGAGGGCCTTCTGCACGGTGAACAGTGTGCCGCGCACGTTGAGGTCGAAGGTTTTATCGAAGTGTTCTTCGGTGACTTCACCGATCTTTGCGAACTCGCCCTGGCCTGCGCTGGCGAAGAGGATATCGATCTTTCCTTTTTCTTTCTTGACGGTTTTGTATAAGCGATCGAGGTCAGCGAGGTTTGCAGCGTCGCCCTGGACGCCGGTCACGTTCTTGCCGATGGCCTTGACGGCTTCATCGAGTTTGTCCTGACGGCGGCCGGTGATGAAGACATATGCGCCCTCTTTCACGAAGAGTTTTGCTGTGGCAAGCGCCATGCCTGATGTTGCTGCCGTGATGACTGCTACTTTTCCTTCGAGCTTTCCCATGTCAGTCCTTCCTTTCACGGTTGGTGTTCTTGCTTTTCGGTCGCGATTTGAAGGCCACCCAATTACGGAATGATGCTCGGCGTTGAGTGGCCTTTGTGGAGTTAGCGGAGACCGCCGCCGGTGATCACGCGCTCGCCGGTAATCCACTTTGCGTCTTCGGACGCGAAGAAGGTTACGACGGAGGCGATGTCGTCGACCTGGCCGGCGCGGCCGAGGGGAGTTTGCGCGACGAGAGCTTTCTCGAAGTCGGATCCAATGAACCCGGCGGACTGTGTGCCTTCGGTGTCGACGATGCCGGGGTTGACTGAGTTGACGCGGATCTTACGCGCACCAAGTTCCTTTGCGAGGACACCGGTGATGGCATCGAGAGCGCCTTTGGTGCCTGTGTAGACGGCGCTGTTGGGAGGGGTGATACTGCTGACGCCAGAGCCGATGTTAATGATGCTGGCCCCCTCGCCGAGGTGCTTGACCGCTGCCTGGGTGGTGAGGAGCACGCCGAGTACATTGATGTTGAAGATCTTGTGGAACTGTTCTTCGGTTACGGTTTCGATGGGAGAGAACTCATAGACGCCCGAGTTGTTAACGAGGATGTCGAGGCGGCCGTAGTTCTTGATGGCTGCGTCGATTATGCCCTGTGCTTCTGCGGCCTTGGAGACGTCTCCACCGACGGCGACGGCTTTGCCTCCGGCTGCGGTGATGGCGGAGACGACGGTGTCTGCACCAGACTTGCTGGAGGCGTAGTTGACGATAACGGATGCGCCTTCTGCGGCGAGCGACTTGGCGATGGCGGCCCCGATACCCTTGGATGCCCCGGTGACGACTGCTACTTTACCTTTTAGCTTGCTCATGTCTGAGTCCTCTTCGAGATTGCTCTGTCGAACTTGGGATTTCTGAATTGCCCGTGAAGGCAGGCTCTCATTACTGCTGAGTAGATGGAGTTCGATCATGAGAAGATTCATTAGTTCTGGTTTTATGCACTATTGAACAATTTATGTAAAAAGACTATCGTGGTGTTCATGAGGCCTCTATTCCACCCCTCGGTCCAGGACGTGACGGTTGAAGCGATCCTTCATGCCTTGTCTGACCCGGTGCGTGTGGCGATCTATGCCGACATTGTGGGACAGGAGTGTTCCCACAACTGTTTGGCGTTTTCGAATATCAGCGAGAAACCGATACCGAAGTCAACGCTTTCGCAGCACTTCAAAATACTTCGCGAGGCCGGGTTGATACGGGGCGAGCGTCAAGGTGTCGAGATGCACAACACTTCTCGTTGCGCGGAGATCGACAAGCGTTTCCCAGGGTTGATCGGAGCTATTGTTACGGCGCACAATATCCAGCTGGCCGACGGGGTGCGGCAGACTAAGGCGATCAGACGGAAGTCTTCTCAGCGGATTGTAAGAAGTAAGTAAAGGCACAGCGACAAGATCAGAGACTCGCGACCCCGACCGTGCGTGATGCTGTCCGGCCGACAAGCCACTCCCAACGAAGAATGAAAGTGTGAATCGATCAGGAGCCCGTCTGCTTTCAATGTCCCATCTGGCTCAGCGCATCGAGAATCGGGGTCGGCAAGATCTTGAGAACTCCGCTGAATGGCGTATACATCTCCAGGATGAGGAAGATCGCAGAGGAAACCGCCATCGCTCCAAGAGCTAGTATTATCAGGACCGTGGGGTTGGGCGGGGCGAAAAGACCGAAGCTGACAAAGATGGCGGCCAGCCACGAGACCAAGACCAACAGGAGTGGAATCGGAACGGCGTTCTGCTCCGCCCTGAGGAACATTAGCCATTGAGTCTGCCGTAAGCCAAAAACCATTGTCATGATCTGGGCTTTCTCGGCGACCTGTCTGTCATCTTTCGGGGCCAGCAACTCCAGCTTGCCGAAAAGAATTTCGCCGTGATCCCCCGGTCTGAGTTCGAACTTCCGGGATGCCTGACTTGGCCAGATGCGCTCGAGACCAGCCTCCACTGTCTGGTGAAACTCCGCACGAATTGGCCCGGTCTCGGGGCCATACTTTACCAGTAGGCGATCAATGGCGACAATCTCCGAGGACATCTCCGCTACCTCGTTCTTGCGAGCATCGTAGGAAGACTTTGCGGAAGAGATCAGCATCCCGAGGACCAGCGCGGCCATGGTCGCAATGAGCCCAGTCGCGAGCCTGATGACTTCCTTTGCATCTGATTCGACGTGATCGTCCGGAACGACCCGGCGGACAGCCATGCCGACGAGAGCCGCGGCGAAGACGGATACGAAGATGATCGAGCTGACTACGATTGAATTCATCAGTATCCCCTTTCGACTACGCCATTCTTGCAAGGCAGGTAGATTTCTGCCCGCAGCAAAGTTTGGCGCGGACCGTTCTGCAAACTGCGGGGTCCGCCTTCTGTCGGAATCACTATAGGAGGGTGCATGACCCAAAGACAACGTTGCAGACCCTAAAATGCTAGCCGTGTATGCATTAATCCGTTAGCGCCCCGAAGGACCTAGTGGGAAAGCGGCTTGGTCCAGTAGCAACCAAAATTGCAACCGAAACGGTGACACAATGCAACCGGCCCGGGGAAAGGGCGAATAGCGGGCAGCCACAATAGTGGCACAGGTCACCTTCCTGCGACACTATTGTTTTAATTTAGGTCTTTTAGAATCTTTGGTGTCCCCGATGGGATTCGAACCCATGTTATCGCCGTGAAAGGGCGGTGTCCTGGGCCGGGCTAGACGACGGGGACGCACCAGGTAGAAGGCACCCGCAGCACCCTCACCACTTCTAACGCTAACAACCGAGCCATGCTCTGTCAAAAACTGGCGCGCCTCACGTTGGCACGGCATACTGGTATCGATGCCGTCGCAACTCCACACGATCCAACCGGCCCCCACGCCATCGACTCTTCGCAGTTTCAAGTATCTTGACGCCCTCACGACCGCATTCGTAGTCATCCTGCTTGTTTCGAACCTCATCGCGCAAAAGGTCTGCCTCTTCGGGCCAATCTCCATCGGCAGCCGGTCCATCGGCCCATTCGCGGTCAGCGGAGCGGTTCTCCTGTTCCCCATCACCTATATCTTCGGAGACGTCTTTACCGAGGTGTACGGCTTCGCCGCCTCACGGAGAGCCATCTGGCTGGGCTTCTTCGGCACCGCCCTCCTGTATCTCATCGGAGCCGTCGTCATCGCACTGCCCTCTGCTCCGGGGTGGAAGAATCAGCAGGCGTTCTCTACGGTCTTTGGTTTTATCCCGCGCATCCTGGCCGCCAGTCTTATCGCCTTCTGGGCCGGTGAGTTCGCCAACTCCTATACTATGGCGCGGCTCAAGCTCTTCACGAACGGACGCATGCTTTGGACCCGTACCATCGGTTCCACCGTCGTCGGCCAGGCGGTCGACACGGTTCTTGTCATTATTCTGACCTTTGGCGGAATATATCCCGTCCGCATCCTCCTCAACATAATCGTCACCGGTTACGCCCTGAAGGTAGGCTATGAGGTGGTCGCTACCCCGATCACGTATCTTGTCATAAACTGGCTCAAGCGAGCCGAGCAAGCCGATGCGTTTGATCGTCACCAGAGCTTCAACCCTTTTGCATTTGCTGAAAAGAGCAGTTTGGACGCCTGACACCCCCGGGGAATTGGTTGGGACACCTTCAAAAACTCTTTAGATACATATTCCCGAACCCTTCTCGGGGACGCAGTCATCTAAAATGGAAATCCTGAGTCGTAGCCAGTAAAACGTTGATCCGCAGAATCTTGCGCCGTAAATCTTCCTGTCCACCACTTATTGCAACCCGTTTGGTGGCTTGTCGTCGAAGTCGTCGCTTGTGAAGGAGAAGTTCTGTGCCCTTGATTTTGAACACCCCCCGCGTCTTCCCAGTGCTTGTCTGCGCGGCTGCATGCCTGGTCGCAGGTTGCAAGTCGGCACCGCCCCCGCAGCCTCCCCCGCAGGCCATGCCGGTGAAGGTAGCACCCGTCTCGTTGTCGCCTGTTCCCAACTCCGACACCTACGTCGCCACCATCAAGAGCCGTCGCTCGTCCACCATGCAACCGCAGGTCGACGGCAACCTGGTCAAGATCTTCGTGAAGTCCGGCGACGCCGTAAAAGCCGGTCAGGTGCTTATGCGAATCGATCCCTTGAAGCAGATGGCATCGGTCCAGTCGCAGCAGGGAACTCAGGCGCAGAAGAAAGCCCTCTACGACTACAACAAGATCGAAGTCGACCGGCAGCGCAAGCTATTCGAAGCCGGGGTGGTCTCGCGGGACACATACGACCAGGCGAATCAGGCCTACGAAAACTCCAAGGCCGACTTCGAGTCCAATCAGGCCCTCACCGATACCCAGAAGCAGCAACTCGCCTACTACGATATCCGCGCCCCCTTTAACGGCGTTGTGGGCGATATCCCAGTTCACCTCGGCGACTACGTCTCACCCACCACGCTGCTGACCACGGTGGACGAGAACGCTGACCTTGAAGCTTATATCTACATCCCAACTGAACGCGCCGGCAGCATTCGTAATGGACTTCCGGTAGAGATTCTAGATACGGCAGGCAACGTCCTGGTCAAAACGAAGGTTGACTTCATCTCGCCGCAGGTTGATAACGGACTGCAAAGCGTCCTCGCTAAGGCAAGTGTCCCACGGACGGCGGACATTCTTCGGAACCAGCAGCTGGTGAAGGCTCGCATCACCTGGAGCACCGCACCTGCGCCCACAGTGCCGGTCCTTGCCGTCAGTCTCGTCGGCGGCCAGACCTTCGTCTACGTCGCAACGCCTAAAGGGGACGGCTACGTTGCGCACCAGGTGCCGGTCACCGTCGGCGAAACAGTCGGTAACACCTATCCCGTTCTTGGTGGTCTCAAGACGGGAGAAAAAGTAATCACCTCAGGCCTGCAGTTTCTGCAGGAGGGTGCGCCGGTCAAGCCACTCGGCTAATCAACTGATTCATCGATCCCTGCGGACTTCATCCTGACTCCGCACAGTCTCACGCTCCACCCCGGGGCCAGCCGCTCCGGTTAGAGGTCAGCCTTGTTCGTAGACTTTTTTATTCGTCGTCCGATCTTCGCCACGGTCTGTGCGCTCCTCATCGTGCTCGCGGGCGCGGTCTGCATTCCGAGCCTTCCGATCTCGCTCTATCCGGATCTCGCGCCGCCTCAGGTCATCGTCTCCAGCAACTACATCGGCGCCAACTCCAAAGACGTCGAGTCCGCCGTCACCATCATCCTCGAGCAGGCCATCAACGGCGTTGAAGGTATGCGGTACATGAGCTCCACCAGCTCCAACGATGGCACCTCTTCTATCATCGTCACCTTCCAGACTGGCTATAACCTCGACATAGCCGCTGTTGACGTACAGAATCGCGTTGCCACCGTTCAAGGCCGTCTCCCCGCCACCGTCAACAACACCGGTATCAGCATCACCAAGGCGAGCTCGAACTTCATCTTCGCCGCCGGCTTCATCTCTCCCGACCACTCCCTCTCCCCGGCCTTCATCTCCAACTACCTCGACGTCTATGTCTCGGATGCACTCAAGCGCGTCCCCGGCGTCGGTGCCGTCATCATCTTCGGCGAGCGCAAGTACGCCATGCGCCTTTGGCTTGATCCCAACCGGCTCGCGGCCCGCGGTCTCACCGCACTCGATGTCACCAATGCCCTCGCAGGGCAGAACGTAGAAGTGCCCGCCGGACAACTCGGGCAACCTCCCTCCGATCCCAAGCAGGTCTTCCAGATGGCGGTTCGAGTCATCGGCCGCTTTGACGACCCGAAACAGTTCGAAAACATCGTCATCAAAAACAATCCCACCGCCGGCGGCGTTGTTCTGTTCAAAGATATCGGCCGCGCGGAGCTAGGCGCCGAAACCTACAGCACAGCCCTCAAATACTCCGGCGGAGATGCCATCGGTGTCGGCGTCCAGCAGCTCTCCAACGCCAACGCCCTCGACGTCGACAAGAAGTGCCGCGCCGTCCTCGCAGAGCTCCAGAAAAACTTCCCCCCTGGCATGAAGGGCATCATCGCAGTCGACACCACCCTTGTCATCGGCGAGTCGGTCAACGAGGTCGTCACCACCATCGGTGAAGCGATCGTCATCGTCATCATCGTGATCTTCCTCTTCCTGCAGGACTGGCGCGCCACCATCATCCCCGCCGTCACCATCCCGGTCTCGCTCATCGGCACCTTCGCCTTCATCAAGATCTTCGGCTTCAGCATCAACTCCCTCACCCTCTTCGGCATCACTCTCGCTACAGGTCTAGTCGTCGACGACGCCATCGTCGTGATCGAAAACGTGCAGCGCCACCTCTCCGGCCACTCCATCATCCCGGAGCGCCACGAACTCAGCGAACCCGACCCCTACGCCCCCGACACTCTCGCGCAGGAGAAGGTTGGCAAAGGCATGCAGCAGACCTCCTCCGATCCCCACAAGGCCACCAGCATCGCCATGGCCGAGGTCACCAGCGCCGTCATCGCCACCTCGCTCGTCCTCATCTCCGTCTTCATCCCAGTCAGCTTCTTTCCCGGCACCACCGGCATTCTCTATAAACAGTTCTCGCTTACCATCGCCTTCTCCATTGCGATCTCAGCCTTCAACGCCCTCACCCTCTCGCCGGCCCTCGCCGCCATCCTCCTGCGTCCGGAACAAAAAAAGACCGGCATCATGGGGCTGCTCCTGAACCCCATCGAAGCCGTCATCCAGTGGGTCATTCGGACTTATGCGCGCATCGTCACCTTCGTCGTGCGCATTCGCTACGTCATGCTTTTGTTCTTCGTCGGAGCTCTCGCAGCCACGGCGTTCATGTACAACTACGTGCCCACTGCCTTCATCCCGCAGGAAGACCAGTCCTACTTCCTCATCATCGTGCAGACGCCCCCGGGAGCCTCGCTTAGCTATACCGGCGAGTTCGCCGACCGCGTAGCTGATCTCGTACGCAAGAACGACGGCGTCTTCGGCACCTTCTCCGTCATGGGTTTCTCGCTCGCCGGCGGCAGCTCGCCAAACTCCGGCCTCATCTTCGCACCGCTTAAGCCCATCAACGACCGCACCAAGATGGGACCCAAGTTTACCGCTCACAACATCGTCCTCGACGTAGGACCCAAGCTCTTCGGCGTCCCCGGCGGTATCGCCTTCGCAGCCGAACCACCCGCCGTCGCTGGCCTCGGCACCGTCGGTGGCTTCCAGTTCATCCTGCAGGACGGTGGCCGCAACTCCTTCGACGATATCTCCCGCGTAGCCCACACACTAGTCGCGCAAGGCAGCGCCCCTGGCTCTGGCCTCACCGCGATGAACACGCAGTTCACTTCGAACGATCCGCAACTTCAGGTCATCATCGATCGGCAGAAGGCCGAGACCATCGGCGTCCCCTTCGCCCAGATCACCGCCGCCCTCGGCACCTTCATGGGCTCCAGCTACATCAACGACTTCAACTTCAACAACCGCTCCTACCGCGTCTACGTTCAGGCCGACGAGCAGTTCCGCCGCAACGCGCAGGATCTCCGCCAGTACTACGTTCGCTCCAACACCAACCAGATGATCCCGCTCGACAACCTCGCCACTGTCACTCAGATCTCGGGCCCACAGGTCATCAACCACTACAACCTCTTCCGCTCGGCCGAGATCGACGGCTCGCCCGCCCCCGGAACTAGCTCGGGTCAAGGCAACGACGCCATGGTCAAGCTCTTCCAGAAGAACAAGCTTCAGGGCATGACCTACTCCTGGACCGGCCTCGCGCTTGAAGAAGTTGAGTCCGCCGGCAAGGCCATCATCATCTTCGGCCTTGGCCTGCTGGTCGTCTACCTCACCCTCTCGGCCCAGTACGAGTCCTTTGCGCTGCCGTTCATCATCCTCCTTGCCGTTCCTATGGCGATCCTCGGCGCTCTCTCTCTCGTCTCTCTCCGCGGCCTGGTCGACGACGTCTACGTCCAGATCGGCCTGGTCATGCTCATCGGCCTCTCAGCCAAAAACTCGATCCTCATCGTCGAGTTCGCCGAGCAACTCCTCGAGCAGGGCCGCTCGATCATCGACGCCGCCATCGAGGCCGCAGAACTCCGCCTCCGACCCATCCTGATGACCTCCATCGCCTTCATTCTCGGCGTCGGTCCTCTCTTTTTCGCCACTGGAGCCGGAGCCTACGGCCGTCACTCCGTCGGCACAGCCATCGTTGGCGGCATGGTGCTCTCTACCGTGCTCAACCTCTTCTTCATCCCGGTCCTCTACGTCATCCTGAAGACTATCCTCGTCAAGTACTCGCGCAAAAAAGCCGTAGCCCCAAACACGGAACTACCCGCTAAATAGGAGCGATGTCCTGCCGGACGGGAGCCCTGCGCGGCGGCGGTCAGTTCGTGTGACGTGTGTACCGTTCCAGGCAGGAAGAATATCCACGGTCCTCCCGCTGGACGGCACGGGCACTAGCTTGCGACCAACGGGAGCACCCCGCGAAGCAACTACAAGTCACGAAGTGACCGCTGCCCGCGCAGGGCGCCCGTCCGGCAGGACAAGATCTCCAGAAACGCTCAGCCCTCTTGGGTCGGCTATCATGCTCCATGGCAAAACAAAGCATTGCGGCTCACAAGAGCTGGCTTCCCGACGCCAACCACCCCACCACCGACTTTCCGCTCACTCATCTCCCCTACGGCGCTTTCGCGGTCGAGGACCAGCAACATCTCTGCGTCGCCATTGGAGCCCACCTCCTCGATCTTCACGCCTGTGCCGCATCAGGCCTGCTTCCCGCCACCCTCACGGAAGCCTGCCAGGCTCCCACCCTCAACCTGCTCATGTCTCAGGGCTCTCAATCCTGGGCTCTCCTCCGCAAAACCCTCACCACTCTTCTCCACGCCGACGTAAAATCCGAGCACAAGGAAAAAGTCGAAGCCGCGCTACACTCCATCGCCGGATCAACCTTCCAAAAACCGGTCCACATCCCCAACTACACCGACTTCTACGCCTCCATCCACCACGCCACCCGTGTCGGTCAGCTTTTCCGCCCCGACCAGCCTCTCCTCCCCAACTACAAGCACATTCCTATCGGCTATCACGGGCGGGCCTCTTCCATCCTGGTGAGCGGCGAACCCATCGTCCGACCCATCGGCCAAACCCGCCCGTCCGCCGGAGAAATCCAACCCAATTTCATTTCCACCAGCAAGCTGGACTACGAATTGGAACTGGCGCTTTACATAGGGAAGCCCAGTACTCAGGGCACCCCTGTCCCCATCTCCGATGCAGCCGATCACCTCTTCGGCATCAGCCTCCTCAACGACTGGTCGGCCCGCGACATCCAGTCCTGGGAGTACCAGCCTCTCGGCCCCTTTCTGGCCAAAAACTTCGCTACCACCGTCTCCCCCTGGGTCACCCCAATCGCCGCACTGGAACCCTTCCGAGTCCCCGCGGCCCGTCGCTTGGCCACCGATCCGAAACCTCTTTCCTATCTCCACTCCGCCGCAGACCAGAAGTCCGGAGGATTGGATGTAGCACTTGAAGTCTTTCTCCTAACCGCAACCATGAAAGCTAATAAACTTGAACCTTTCCCGCTCAGCCAATCCAACGCCCAGGACCTTTACTGGACCCCCGCCCAACTGACCACTCACCACACGAGCAACGGCTGCAACCTCCAGGCAGGCGACATCCTCGCCACCGGAACGATCTCCGGCCCCGCCGAAGCCTCCGCCGGCTGTCTCCTCGAGCTCACCCGCAACGGCGCCCAACCCATCCTTCTCCCGACAGCCGAAACCCGCACCTTCCTCGAAGACGGCGACGAGATCATCCTTCGCGGCTCCTGCGAATCGCCAGGCCATCCCCGCATCGGACTAGGCGAGTGCCGCGCCACCATCCACTCAGCCCGCACCTGACCGCCCTAGCCAACTCCAACCCAAGTGAACTATCCTCATCTTGCGCCGCGGGCTACCCACGCCCGCCGCATCGGAGACCTCCTCATGGCAACACACGCCCCGACCCATCCCCAACAAGAATCAGCCACCACCGACTTTCTCCCCCTCAAGGGAACCGACCACGTCGAGTTTTACGTCGGCAACGCTCGTCAGGCCGCTTATTTTTACCGCGCCGCCTTCGGCATGTCGCTCGTCGCCTACTCCGGCCCCGAGACCGGTCAGCGTGACCGCGCCAGCTACGTCCTCCAGCAAGGCAAGGTGCGTTTTGTCCTCACGACTACCCTTCGCACAGACTCCGATATCTCCCGCCACGTCGACAAGCACGGCGACGGCGTCCACTCGATCGCCCTCTGGGTCGATAACGCCCGCCAGTCCTGGCTCGAAACCACCAGTCGCGGAGCGCGCAGCATCCAGGCACCCACCGACGCGAAGGACGCCGGCGGCAGCGTCACCACCGCCAGCATCGCCGCCTACGGCGACACCATTCACACCTTCGTCGAGCGCACCCACTATAGCGGTCCCTTCCTCCCCGGGTATCAGGCCGTCTCCAATGACAACATCGCCCGCCCCGTTGGCCTCCTTCACATCGACCACATCGTCGGCAACGTCGGCTGGAACTCCATGAATCAATGGGTCGACTTCTACCGCGACGTCATGGGTTTTGGTCTCTACCAGCACTTCGACGACAACGACATCTCCACCGAGTACTCCGCCCTCATGTCTAAGGTGATGGCCAACGGCAACGGCTACGTCAAATTCCCCATCAACGAACCCGCCGAAGGCCGCCGAAAGTCCCAGATCGAGGAGTACCTCGACTTCTACCAGGGCCCGGGCGTCCAGCACATGGCTCTCGCCACCAACGACATCCTCGCCACAGTCGCCGCGATGAAGCAACAAGGCGTCGACTTCCTCACCGTCCCCCACTCCTACTACACGGAGCTGCAGACGCGCATCGGTAAGATCGACGAGCCCATCGAAGAGCTAGAAAAACTGGGCATCCTCGTCGACCGCGACAACGAAGGCTATATGCTCCAGATCTTCACCAAGCCTGTCGAAGACCGCCCCACAGTCTTCTACGAGATCATTCAGCGCAAGGGAAGCCGCAGCTTCGGCAAAGGAAACTTCAAGGCTCTCTTCGAAGCCATCGAGAGAGAGCAGGAGTTGCGCGGAAATCTGTAGACAACAGGAGCGACGCGGCAACTAACCAGGCCGCCTCACGCCAACTTCATCGCAGGCAGGTCGAACGAAAGGTAGACTTGGTGGCTCTGCTGACAGAAAAATCACATTCAGCATTGTCGCGTCTCGCTGCCTGTTGCTGTCTCGCCTGGCTGCTCCTTCTGCGCCCAGGCAACGTCTCCGGGGCCATAACACCCGGAGCCGTCTGGTTCGACAATCGCGGCCAGCAGATTCAGGCTCATGGCGGCGGCATCCTAAAGGTCGACGACACCTTCTTCTGGTTTGGGGAGGATCGCTCCCAGGGTCTCGATCCGAATAAGCGCTACGTCAGCTGTTACGCGTCGAAAGATCTCGAACACTGGACCTTCCGCGACCAGGTTCTCAAGCTCTCCGATCCTGAAAACTTCGGCCCAGGGTGGCTCA
This sequence comes from Tunturiibacter gelidiferens, assembly GCF_013410115.1. Lineage (GTDB taxonomy): Bacteria > Acidobacteriota > Terriglobia > Terriglobales > Acidobacteriaceae > Edaphobacter > Edaphobacter gelidiferens. The sequence goes on along the minus strand of NZ_JACCCV010000002.1, from coordinate 1,165,145 downwards.
TCGAACGCCCCAAGGTCTTCTACAACGCCGCGACAAAGAAGTATGTCCTTTACGCCCACGTCGACGACGGCACCTACAAACTCGCTCGCGTCGGAATCGCCATCAGCGATACAGTCGACGGGAACTATCGCTACCTCAAAAGCTTTCGCCCTCTCGGCTTGGAAAGTCGCGACATAGGTCAGTTCATCGACGACGACGGCACAGCTTACCTCATCTTCGAAAGCCGCCCCACCAAAGGATTTGTCATCGCCCGCCTCTCTCCCGACTACCTCAACGTCGAGAAGCAGATGAGTCTCGTCCCCGCTCCGCTCGAAGGCGGCGCCGTGGTCCACTATAAGGGGCTGTACTACGTCATCGGTTCGCATCTCACGGGATGGAGTCCGAACCCCAACGTCTACGCCACCGCCACCAGTCTCGAAGGTCCATGGACAGAGTTCAAAAACATCGCTCCTCCAGCGCTCAAAACCTATAACTCGCAATCCTCCACGCTGCTCAGGATCATAGGCACGAAGACCACCTCGGTCATCTTCATGGCCGATCAGTGGAAGCCAAAAGAGTTATGGGACTCGCGCTACCTCTGGATGCCTCTGCAAATTGATGGAGGTCAGCTTCTACTTCCCGAGCCCAGGCCGTGGACGATCGATATCAATACCGGGGAGGCAAAGTATTAGCGCGATCGGCAAGACGCGTTGCCCCATAATGCTTGGTCGAAATAGTGATAGACACGAGCACTTACAAGAACGATGATGCTGGGGCGACGACTTAATCGCCAGCAAAGGGGCAAGATCACGCGCTTATTGGCAATCCTTCTGGGACTATGTGCTCTCGCGGGACGGAGCATGCCGGGTTTCGTGAATGTTTCTTCTCGCTTAAGCTTCGAACCCCGCGCTTGAAAGTTAACGGATGAGAATAAAGAGGTTATGAAACACCTTCAAAAAACGATCCTAACGATCGCTTTGATAGGCGAGCTCTTCGCGGGCGCACTCGGGGCGGCACAGGAAACAGGTAAGGCTGGCGCGGGTTCGACTCAAGACCAGCCCGTCCCGACTGTCCCACATGGCGGGTCTGCGACAGCAGGTGTGTTTGCTGCGGTAAAGGATTCAGAGTTGCGTCCAATCACCGCTGGCGGGTTTGTTAACGACGGCCCAGTGATCTTCAAAGATGTCGCCAAACAAGCCGGCCTGACAGGGTGGCATCACGTGATGGGCACGCCGGAAAAGAGGTACATTTTGGAAGCGCCTGGATCGGGGGTAGCCTTACTGGACTATGACAATGATGGCTGGCTCGATATCTACCTGGTAAACGGCTCCACCTACGACGCTTTGAAGGGTACTGCTGATCCACCTCATGCAGCACTGTTTCACAATAACCACGACGGAACGTTTACCGATGTTGCTGCCAAGGCCGGAGTTGCCAACGATCGTTGGGGTTACGGCGTCGCAGTTGGAGATTACGACAACGACGGCTGGCCGGATATCTATGTCTCCAACTTCGGCAAGAACCGGCTCTATCACAATAACCACGATGGAACCTTTACTGACGTGGCAGAGAAGGCGGGCGTAACGTTGGGGAACTGGTCTACCGGTGCCACGTTTGGAGACTACGACGGAGATGGCCGACTCGACCTCTTCGTTCCCGGGTATGTTCACTATGACGTGAACCATCCGCCTGATCCCGGCTCCGAAACAGTCGGGCTAAGTTACTGCCAGTTTCGGGGTGTAAACACCCTGTGCGGTCCGCGTGGACTTGAGGGAGAGGCCGATCATCTATTTCACAACAACGGGGATGGGACCTTTACTGACGTCAGCGAAAAGGCGGGCGTCTCAGATAAGGCGCGCTACTACGGATTTACGGCAGTGTTCGTCGATATCAACAATGACGGCAAGGTTGATCTGGTCGTGACGAACGATTCGTCGCCGAACTATCTATATATGAACAACGGAGATGGGACCTTTGAAGACGCAAGCTACTACTCTGGTTTCGCATTGAACCAACAGGGACGCGACCAGGCCGGCATGGGCCTGGCTGTTGGTGACTACCTCAATAATGGCTTGGTCGACCTCTACACGGGTACATTCTCCGACGACTATAAGCCGCTCTTCAGAAACGGAGGTGACCAGGGGTTCACCGAGATTAGTCCGGAGATGGGGATCGCAGAGATCACTTATCCTTTTCTCACCTGGGCGACCGAGTTTATTGATTACGACAACGACGGCTGGAAAGATATTTTTCTAGTCAATGGACACGTATATCCTCAGGTGGACAAGTACGACTGGGGAACCTCTTACGCACAGCGTCCGCTGCTATTCCATAACGTAGACAAGGGAAAGAAGTTCGAGGTAATGCCGGCCGTGATCGGAAGTGGGTTGGCGGAGGTGATTCCAGGCAGGGGAGCCGCATTCGGCGACCTTTTCAACGACGGTAAAACGGATGTCGTTATCAACTCAATGGATCATGTGCCGTCGTTGATGCGAGATGTCAGTCCAGACCATCACCACTGGGTTGGATTAAAGCTAATCGGAGGGCCGAAGAGTCCGCGAGATGCTGCGGGGGCTACGGTGTATCTGGTGGCGAACGGAGTGCGTCAGCGAGCAGATGTACTGAGCGGTGGCAGCTATGAATCTTCCAACGATCAGCGGCCACACTTTGGGATAGGTGACGCAACTACCGTGGATTCTGTGGAGATTCGCTGGCCGAGTGGAACTGTGGAACAGCTAACGCTCCCGAGTGTCGATCGTTTTTTCACCGTTCAGGAGGGGAAAGGCATTGTGCCGGGCCTTCTCAATCCGCCGGTAACGGTAAAGAAGACCGCAGAAATCAGCAGACAGAAGACTCACTAGATGAGTAGAATTCCGTCAACCTTTCGCAGCAGAGTGGCTTGTAAGTCCGCGAAGAAAAAGTTGGGTACGATGCTGTTTTTCAAGTGGGCCAAAACGCAGGTGAGGCGTATGGTTGTCAATCGGCGGCGACTGGCTGTCGCGAGGGGAGCCTACGTCAGTCTGGTCGGGGTGCTCGCTCTTGGAAGCGTCTTTGCTTTTCTTCCTCGAATTCAAGCTCATTCAGATTTGAGCCAGACCCAGCAGAAGATTGCAGACGAAGCTGCAGTCCGCAAAGATTATGCAGATAGAGTTGGCAGAACCTACAACTTTGCCTTTGGAAAAGGAAACATCTCAACACCCGGAAATGCTGCGGTCGAGGGCGACAACTTTCTCGAGCCTGATGCGTTTCCGACGGCCGATTACTGCGGTCACTGTCACAAAGAGGCGTACCACCAGTGGCGGCAGTCTTTGCATTCCAACTCATTTAGAACGCCGTTCTATCGCACGAGCGTAAATATCCTTATCAGGACTAAGGGAATCGAGTTTTCCCGTCACTGCGATAGCTGTCACAACCCGATCGCCGTTCTCGGTGGCGGATTAACGCAGAACTCAATGGTTGACCGAAAATTTGATCAGGACGGGTTGACCTGCACTACGTGCCATTCCGTTCAGAAGCTGCAATCGACGCTCGGCAACGGTGGCTATGTGATGGGCGTACCCGCAGTACTGGTTGATGAAAAGGGCAGTCGCATCCCTGGCCTCGTGCCGGACTCGGAGATTTTGGCGCACCTTGATAGGCATTCGAAGGCGGTGATGCAGACCTTCTATCGTACGCCCGAGTTTTGCTCCGCTTGCCACAAAGCCAACTTGCCAAACCCACTGAATGATTACAAATTCATTCGCGCGTTTACCGCATACGATGAGTGGCAGAACTCAAAGTTTTCGCAGCGAAATCCTCTCACGTTCTATCAAGCTGATTTCACCACCTGCCAGGGCTGTCACATGAAGCGCGCGTCGAATGCGCTGCCCGAGCCGGGAGCGAAGAACGGTACATTCGCATCGCATCGCTGGACAGCGGGCAATACCGCCGTTCCTTTCTACTACGGGTTTGATGAGCAGCTGGAGAAGACAGTCGAATTTCTGAAGACAGGCAACTATCTAAACGTCGATCTATTTGCAATTCGTAAGGCGAGTGACGACAAGCTGATCGCACCGTTGGGTTCGACTGCGTTCACTCTTGCTTCGGGTGATGTAGTACAGGTGATGACTGTTATTCAAAACAAAAACATCGGCCATTCCCTGATTCCCGAAGTGCGCGATCTGTATGAGGCTTGGGTAGAGTTTGTCGTCACGGACTCGAACGGCAAGGAGATCTATCACAGCGGTTTCATCAAGCCGGATGGAATGCTGGACGAGCGGGCACACAGTTTTACGAACCGTCCAGTCAACACGGACGGGGTGTTCGTCGACAATCACAAAGTATGGACGATCCATTCTGTCGCTTATGACAACACAGTTCAGGCAGGCAGGTCGTCTCTCATTCGCTACGAGTTTCGCATTCCTCCCGAGGCGAAGGGGGCGGTGACTATAACCGCCAAAGTGAACTATCGACATCTCCGGCAGAGCTATCTCAATAACGTTTTTGGCAAGGATCACGTTGCATATCCAATCGTCGAGCTCGCCTCGCGCAGCCGAACGCTCAACATCGGAGACAATCCTGTTAGCGCGCCTGATCCTCACGATAACGCTGACTGGATGCGCTGGAATAACCTTGGCATCGCCTATCTCGATCAACTCCAGTACAGCGACGCGATTCAGGCTTTTTCCCAGGTAATCAAGCTGCGTCCTGACTATGCGGATGGCTACACCAATATCGGCCTAACGAATATCGAATGGGAAAAATATGCTTCAGCTCGTGGGGGTCTTGAAAAAGCTCTAGAGCTAAGTCCCAACAATGCGCGTGCTCTTTACTATCTTGCATTGGTAGAACGACGAGCAGGGCATCCCGATGCTGAAGTAGAAGATCTGAAAAAAGTGCTTGCGCAGTACCCTCAATCGCGAGATGCTCGTCGCGAGCTCGGAATCTCTTACTACCAACAACGTAGACCACAAGAAGCGATGGAACAGTTTGAGGCGTTACAAGCGATCGACCCCGATGACCTGACCGCGCATTACAACCTCGCACTGCTTTACCGTCGTGCTGGAATGAAGGACAAAGCCAAAGAACAATCCGCGAAGTTTGTCACGAAGAAGATAGATCCCGGCGCTCCGACTTATTCCCTGGATTTTCTCCGCAAGCATCCTGAGATCTCGATCGAAAGCGTGCCGTGGCATGTACATAAGGATGTATCGCAACCGGAAGTTATGAGCGCTGGGGGAGAGCACTAAGGCGAGCCGTGTGCAACCTTCTCCGCCTCCGGCATACTCGACAACACTCTACGGTGAGATACTTCCTCTGCCAGAGGGAATTACGTTAGGGGCAAAAACTTGAACAGAAGAAGTTTGACCGTACTTGTATTTGTGGTGATAGCTGGCACATTCGTCAGCCCTGTGCGATGCAGGGCCCAAACTCAATGCCCTTGGCTAAATGCGGCAACGGCCGCAGGTGTTTTGGGCGGTGAGGTCCAGGCGACCACGACCCCTCTTACGTCACAGGGCGATACCACCTGCGACTTCAAGCGCAGTGAGCATTCGACCGTTTTTGAGTTGACAATTGCTGTGCACACGATGGCGCTTCCCTCGAAAGACTTTGCCATGTATCTTGCGCGATGCTCCGGTACGGCAGTTCCGCTGAAGGCGATTGGCAATGAAGCAGTCCAGTGTGTCCCGAGTAACAACTCCCTCAACGGAGGCGAGCAGATCATCGGCCGGGTACGAGATCGTGTTTTCGTCATTGACATCCAGAGAGGCTCGCCCAGACAGTCAGTTTCAACCCAAACTGGCCTGAGTGAAGAAGCGAGAAACGTTGCCGAGCAAGTAGCGGGAGCGCTCTTTTAGACATGTCCTTTATCGCTCGTTCTCCGCGCATGCATCTGGACTTGATTAAGCTGTGCTTGGTTTGCTGTGTGGGATTAACTCCGATCTCTTATGCGAAGGCACAGCAGGACGCTCGCGCGAGCGCATCAAATACTTCAACTGATTCAGTCCAGCATAGCCCGAGCCCGACAGAGGAAGTACAACGGCTAATCTCCCGTGGCCAGTTGAGCGAAGCCGAGACACGCTTGAACTCCTTGGCAACGCAACAGCCGGAGCCGGCGGGGGTAGAGCGTATGCGTGGAATGATTCGATACCAACGCAATAGCTTTGCAGACGCGAATTTAGCCTTCGAAAAAGCCATAGTTCAGGATGGCAACGATCTGCTGGCGATACAGATGCGCGGTGTGACGCTGTATCGCATGGGGCAACCGGCCGCAGCGATTCCTCTGCTTGAACGTGCGAACAGTCCAATTGCCAGCGTCAACGCCGATGGAACCTATGTTCTGGCGGTCTGTTATCTCGAAGTGCATAGATACGATGATGCGCGTCGCATCTTTGCCCAACAGTACAAAATCCCAGCCGACTCCGCAGCGGCGTATTTATTCTTGGCGCGTATGCTGTTCCGTCGCAACTACCCCGCCGAGTCCGAGCAGATGGCACGCAAAGCCCTCCAAATCGAACCAAGACTGCCTTTAGCTCATCTGTTGTTGGGACAGCTCGCCCTGTCGCGTTCAAACGCCGCTGGAGCTGTCGTCGAATTTGAAGCCGAACGGGCAATCAATCCAATGGATGGAGAGGTGTATGAGCGTCTGGGCGACTCATACCTGAGAGCTCTGCGATACGAAGATGCGCAACAGGCGTTGAACTGTGCGCTTCTACTAGAGCCGAATTCGACAGGGCCATATATTTTGCTGGGGCAGGTTCTGTTGAAACGAGATGATGCCTTGACGGCGCTAAACTATCTGTTGCGTGCGGAACACATGGATTCCAGCAATCACCTTATCCACTTGCTTCTGGGGCAGGCCTTCCGCGCTTTGGGGCGCAAGGAAGATGCGACGCGCGAGTACAAGAGCGCAGAGACTATCCAGAATGCTGTCGAAAGCCAAAGATAGTGTCATGCACGACGCCGTTCTCACTATGCGAATCTTCTTTTGCATGTGGATGCTCGAATCTCTCAGCCAACACTGTCCGAGCAGACCGGACCGTTCGCAGCGTTAGGAACGCTGTTCGTACAGACGAGCTCTAGGGTTGCACTGAAGACTGGCTATCTACTTAGTCTGATTGCGAATTGCACGACTCGAGGGTCGGTTGTAGTAGCGGTGATGCTGCCGAACGCGGGGGAACCAAAACTGCCGTTGGGCTGCGCGAACTCCGGCGTATTGGTAACGTTGAACATCTCGGCGCGGAACTCCAGGTCAGCTTTTTCTACCAGCCGGGTTCGCTTGATGAGCGATACATCCAGGTCGCGGTAGGCAGGGCCACGCACGGGGTTGCGCGATGCGGTGCCAATAACGAATTGAGGGGCTGTGCTGAATGCGGCAGTGTTGAAGTAGTGCGCGGGGGTACGCTGGCCGGCCGTCAAATTGGGGTTGCCAACGATGTCGGGGCGCTGAAGAGAAAAACCTGCGAAAGCGTTGTTATTGGTGGCCTGTGTGACGGTGACCGGCATCCCCGATTGCAGCGACAGGATGGTATTCAAGCTCCAGCCTCCGAGCATCGGGTTGCCTACCCCGGTCGAGGCGAAGCGATGGTTTCGCCCAGCCGGTAAATCGTAGATGCCGCTGAACGAGGTTACATTGGGCATATCGCCATTCGATGAGTCGCGTTCCAGATGAGGGCGGTAGGTGTCCGCTGCGATGAGAGAGCTTGTGTTGGGTGAGGAGAGAACGGTGGAGGAGAAGACGGAAGACGCATCATCGATGAGTTTGGAGTGAGTATAGGCGAAGAGGAAGGAGATACCGTGCGAGAAGCGTTGTTCGGCCTTGGCCTCAATTGCGTTGTAGTTGGTGGTTCCCGAGTTATGGCGGTACGTCGCAACGTTTTGGAAGCGAGGATAAGGTTTGATGAGTTGTGCGGCAGCGATGTTCTTCGTATTCAGAGAACTGGATGGCGGAAGTTGGCCGAAGTAAGGATTTGTGACTGGGGTGAGGAGCGAAGCGCCCTCCGCTAGCTGATCGGCCGTGAGCTGGTTAAGATTCGAGTCGGGGATACCGACGTGAATAATGTTCGACCCTACGTATGCAACCTCAACAGAGAGATTGTTAGTCACGGCGCGCTGGACGGCGAGGTTCCACTGCTGGACGTAACCCGAACCGGCGGTGCGATCGGCAGTGTATACACTTTGGCCAAGACCGGCGTTGGGAGTAAGTGGAATTGGAGCCACGGAAGGTCCGTGCGAGAGTGCAAAGGCGGCGTTCACGCTGTCCTGAGTCTTCTGCGTAACACTTTGGATGAAAGGGAATTGGGGAATAGTAAATGGAGTTGTGATCCCTGACTGGTCGATAAAGACAATTCCAAAGCCAGAGCGAATTACCGTCTTCTCGGTCGCGAGATAGGTGAACCCCACACGAGGAGCAACGTTGCCGTAGTGGAGTTCGCGGGCACTGCGCGAGTTTCCATCGACGCCTACGTAGTCAAGCTGTTGCGTCCCGAGGTTGAAGACAGCTCCTTGGTTGTTCTTTTCGGTAGAGGGATGGTGCAGGGTCCAGCGCGCTCCGATGTTGAGTGTTAGGCGATTGGAGGCCTTCCAGTCGTCTTGAAGAAAATACTCCTCGATGTAGTCGCGAGGACGGAGCTTAGCCTGTTGCAGGTCTATTTGAAAGGTGTCGACCTGTCCTAGAAGAAAGCTTGCGATGGAATTACCGTTGGTGAGCTTATCGCCGGGGGCGATGACAAGACCCTGTTGATTTGTGCCGGTGGTGGTGAAGGCAAAGGAGCCGGTGGGGTTGGGCGGCGAAACAGTATTGAGTTGGTACCAACGGAAGTCGATGCCAGCCTTAATGGCGTGGGCACCGCGTGTGTAGACAGCCGTGTCGACGACCTGCCAAACCGAGGTCTGGAAGTTCGCGAAGGTGCTTGCGGAGGGACCAAGCTGCTGGATGCCAGTGAGCGTAAAGAGGGGAAGGGCATTATTGAATGCTGCGTTGGTAGGGATGCCGGGGATGCCAAGCGTGGCGGAGGCGGTACTGTCGAGTTCAGGACCGATGATATTGTTGCTGCGACGGGTGTACCCACCCGTGAGGTTGTTGACCAGTCGCGGGGAGAAGATATGGGTCTCGTTGGCGACGGCCTGTTGTCCTCGCATGTTCGAGAGTCCAGGGACTCCGCCAGTACCGAGAGCTGATCCGCTGATGAGGCCGCTACCATCGGGCAACGGGGTGACGGGCTGCTCGACTTCGTTGTAGTAGGTGTAGCGGCCAAAGGCGTGGTCACGAGTACCGTACGCACCGTCGACGCGAACGTCAAACTGATTCTGATGGTCCGCGTCGTTTGCAGTGCGGCTGTAATTGTTGGCGGCATTGCCGTTGGTCGGAAGTGGAAAGCGTGCAAGGAGAGCCTGGGCGGCAGGATCGAATGGTATGTTGATGACGTCTCCGGGAAATTCCTGCCTCACATTCTTTCCATTGACGATGGTTGTGGTGGTGGGATTGTAGATATGCGAGACATTGTGGAAGATGCCGTTGCGTTCGTTGATTGTGGGGATCGTCGAGGTCAGGGTGCGGCCGATGAGCTGCTTGATTCCTTGATAGTCGCCGAAAAAGAAGAGACGATCGCGGAGAATAGGCGCGCCGAGTGTAGCGCCATAGAGGCTGCGACGATACTCAGGCTTGCGGCCCGTCGGCGCGAAGTAGTTGCGGGCATTAAGATCTTCATTGCGAAGATATTCAAAGAGGCTGCCATGCACCTCGTTAGAGCCCGACCGGGTGGCAACGTTGACCACACCACCGTTGAATCGGCCGAACTCCGCCGGCACGTTATTGGCTTCGATGGTGAATTCCGCAATGTCGTCGAGGATAGGAAAGAAGGCTACCTGACCAGGTTCGGGCTGCAGCGCAGAGATGCCGTCGTAGATGTACTCATTGGTACGGGGGCGACCGCCATTGATGCGAGGAAGCAAGGTTCCGGGAGGCAACTCGACCCCCGGGGCCAGTGTCGTGAGCTGAATGAAGTTTCTTGTATTGAGTGGAATCGCGGCAACATAGGCGCCGGAGATGTTGGTCTCGATATTGCTGGTCTCCGCTTGCAGGAGTGGCGCGTCGCTATTGACGGTTACAGTCTGTCGATCGCCTCCAGGACTCAGCGTGAGATCAAGGCTCACCGTCTGTCCAACGATGACGTTGACGCCCTCGCGATCCAGATTTTTGAACCCGGGTGCCCGTACTTCTACACGATAAGAGCCCGGGTTGAGATGGATTAAAAGATAATCGCCGGAGCTGGAGGTGGTCGTAGACTGATGCAGGTTCGTGGAGGACTCGGTTAATTCAATCGGCGCGTTTGCGATCGCGGCGCCAGAGGGATCGAGAACGCGGCCCTTCAGATCCGCTGCGATTTGAGCGGAGGCAATGGCTCCATCTATCAAGATAAAGAGGAAAAAGGCGTAAGAAAGGCGCTGAAGCTTCATGAAACCCGCTCCTGGAAACGCAGCTTTGAGGTGCGTCCGGTGGTAGTAAGGATTAGCGCGAACAGTCGAGCTGAAGACTGGCCTCCCCGCACGTGTTCCACTCGAATAGTACGAAGCTAGTCGATTTAAATCGTATAGTCAAACGATTCATCTAGGTGCCGGAGAGGCATCTACTGTGTCTATGAGGGATCGTCAAGGCGCTCAATCATTACGTCGGTCGACTTAATGAGAGCAGCTGCAAGATCGCCTTTCTTCAACTGAAGCTCGCGAACCGCATTTGCGGTGATGATTGCCGTGACATGCGTGTCTCCTACAGAGAGCACAACCTCGGCAAGCAGCCCTTGTATCTGGATACTCACAACCTTACCGGCGAGTTGATTTCTACCGCTCACCCGGCGATATCGTTGTCGCGAGTCGACTGCGGGTTTCATCTGGTCTCTTGTCAGAAAAGGCTTCAAAGCTGCCTCCGACAAGCGATGGTGCCCACCGGGGGTCTGGACGGTCTTCAACTTTCCGCTCAATATCCATTGTTTGATCGTTGGGTAGCTCACGCCCAGCATTCGGGATGCTTCTCGAGGCGTCAGCATTTGGCGAGTCGTCGACATGGCCTACAGTTTTAGCATTTTTTCGGAGTAGGAGAAACCCTGAATTTGAATTTCACCTAAGTGGTCTCATCGATTGGAGCATCGTGGGAATCAGCTCCGAAACCGTCGGATGAATGTGAACCGCGTGAGAGAGAGTAGTGTAGGGGGCGCCTGCGTACATCGTACTCAGGATGCAGTGAATGGCCTCGTCTCCGCCGGTTCCCAGGATGGCGGCTCCCAGAATTTTTTTGCTCTCTGCGTCCACTAGTATCTTCATGAAACCCTGCGACTCTCCCTTCTCGACGGCACGTCCAACTTTCGTCATTGGGCGAGTTCCAATCAAGGCAGCGCGTCCACTCTTGCGTACCTGCATTTCGGTGAGACCGACCTGTGCCAGAGGCGGGTCAACGTAAAGGGCGCTCACAGGGATGCGGTCACTGACTCGCCGCGAGGCCTTGTCGAGGAGATTATCAGCAACAATCTCAAAGTCGTTGTAAGAGGTATGAGTAAAAGCTCCTCTACCGTTACAATCTCCCAGCGCCCAGATTCCCGCAACGGAGGTTTGGAGCTGATCGTCTGCAGTGATGTAGCCGCGCTCATCAGTCCGCACGCCGGCGGCTGCCAGTCCAAGATCGTCGGTGTTCGGCCGTCTTCCAACGGCAAGCAGGATCCGCGATCCTACGACCCTAGGATGACCCTCAAGGCAGTCGAGCCCGATCGCTACTCCTTCGCCGTCGTTTTCAAGTCGGATACAGTTTGCGTCGAGACGAAGCTGAATACCCTCGGACTGCAGGATCTCCTGAACGCCGGATGAGAGGTCGTGATCCTCGTTGGGTATGATCCGCGCTTTGCGCTCGACAACTGTTACCTCAGCGCCGAAGCGGCGATACATCTGAGCAAATTCCAACCCGACGTAGCTTCCACCTACGACAATGAGGTGTTGTGGCAGTTCATCAAGATCGAGGACGGTCGTGCTGGTCAGAAAAGGAACCTCGTGGACTCCAGGCATATCTGGTACAGCCGGCCTCGCGCCAACGTTCAGAAAGATATTCTTCGCGTGAATCACCTCGTCGCCAACCCGAATCTCATTCGGAGACACGAAGCGCGCAGTCCCTGTAAAGACCGTGCATCGCTCCATGCCTCGCAGCCAGCTTTCGATGCCTGTTCGAGACTTCATAACGATGGCGTCTTTGCGAGCCAGGACTTGCTTCATATCAACGCTCACCGGTTCGCGTCGTATGACTCCGAAGTCGCTTCCTCGGCGCGCAATATGCGCTGCATGCGCGCTCGCGACCATGGCTTTGGTCGGAGTGCATCCGTTGTTTACACAGGTGCCCCCGAATAGCTTGCGCTCGACGATGGCGACCGTCCAGCCGGCCTGCGTGAGTCGGCCTGCCAACGATGGTCCTGCCTGTCCGGCACCAACGATGATTGCGTCGAAAGACTGTTTCATCCGAGTCTCGTAACCACCACGATAGCAAGTATGATCGCCACGGCGTCCTCAAGCAAGGCGGCAGGGAGATCTTTTCCAAAGACCTCACCAAGTTTGGTGCGTACGGCGGCGCCCCCAAGTGTGCCTGCAACCGCGCCCACGGCGCCGGCGACAAGGCCGAACGTCAGCGACTGTCGTGCTGCTCCCACCGCCGCTCCAGCGAACGCCCCGCTGATGACCCGCGCGATGAATTGAGGAGGCACCTTGCGGCTGGGAGTCTTGGGCAGTTTGTCGTTGATCAACTCACCGATAGCGAGGAGTGTAAAGATGTAGGGTGTCGCCGCATATCCTAAAAAGGCGAGAGGAGTGCCCTGGAGTGGCAAGATACCCAGCCGGGCTGCCCAACTTACGGCCGCGGGTGCGGTCATAGCGCGGAGCCCGGAGACAATACCAATCAAAAATGCAAGCGCAATGATGAACATAATGCTCCTGTTGCGGAGAGATATTTTACTTGTCGTGTTGACGGGGGCTTTGCGACCGCATATGAGCCGAAGATAGCTTGCCTATTTACTAAGCGTTGTTGGCTGAGGATATGTCAGGGGTGTGATAAAAGAAAGACCCCAAAAGCATACGCTGCCACCAACCCTTTCGAGGGGCTTCGGTGGCAGAGCCTCACGTCGAAGGGTCGTCGAGCCTAAAGGCCAAGCTCCGTAAGGCCCGGGTGGTCGTCTGGGCGCCGGCCAAGTGGCCAATGAAAGAGCCGCTCACTCTCTTTGATAGGGAGATCGTTGATGCAGGCATAACGATGGTGCATCACGCCGTCGTTGTCGAACTCCCAGTTTTCATTGCCGTAAGAGCGGTACCACTGGCCGGTTGCGTCATGCGATTCGTAGGCAAAACGAACCGCGATGCGGGAGCCTCCAAAGGCCCACAGCTCCTTGATGAGCCGATAATCCAACTCCTTTTGCCATTTGCGAGTGAGAAATTGAACGATCTGCTCTCGTCCGTTGACGAACTCAGAGCGATTGCGCCACTTGCTGTCGACGGTATAAGCAAGGCAAACCTGTTCGGGATTGCGCGAGTTCCAGCCGTCTTCGGCCTTGCGTACCTTAAGGATTGCCGTCTCCTGCGTGAACGGCGGGACGAGTGCGACTGCCTGTTCCTTGCTCATACCTCTGCTCCTTCGAACTGCGCCGATGGCCGGTAAACATACACTATCTGTGAAGCATTACGGTCAGAACAAAAACAAACAGAGCAATGATACCGACAACTGTGCCGAGAAGGCCCGTCGCGATAAAGATCGTTGCCGAGCGTTTGTTCTCGGGTTTGGGCGGGGTGATGCCGACTGTCATGATGAAGCCGTCGACTACTCCCTGTATAAGTCCCATCTCAGTTTCCTCTCCCTAGAGATACCGGATTTTCAATGGGCGCATGTGGCTGATCTTGCGGTAGGTTGTCTGTTCTTGCTGGATCTATGATGAATAAGGGAGATCGCGCATGACTGGGTTCGGTGGCGGGACAAACGGAGTGCTTCGTAGGCTCGACGCCGTCCCTTGCCACGACCCGATGAGGTCGAAGCGCATCTCCGTCTTAATGGAAGGGGAGTCGGTGCCCCTGCTCCCTGGACAACCCACTACCAATAACGAACGCTCACCCTGGACTGGCATGATCCTGGAGAGGCATCGCCTCGGCGCAGTAGCCATACCAGAGCATGAGCACACACGTTTTGTCTGCATCTTCAATCCAGTGGTCCGGTCGAGATGGACTGGAACAGCTCCGGACAAAAAGGCCGTGTCCGATCGGATGTTGGCAGCCTAATCCTACTGGCGCCGGGGACCCGAGACAGCCTGCTCTGGCATGGGCCTTCGCAGCGTATCGTGGCATCTCTGGAGCCATCGCTGCTCAGTCAGGCTGCCGAACAAATTGGTATCAGAGGGCTATGCGACTTCGAAAATCAGTGGTCGTTTCAAGATGAACAGTTGCGTCTCCTGCTAACGGAGATGGAGCGAGAGATGAGCGCAGGCTGGCCCATGGGATCTCTTTATGGAGATATGTTGGGGATGTCCTTGTCGATAGCTCTCATCAAGAAGTATGGGCTTACTTCATCGGCCCCCGCCAGAATAAAAGGCGGCCTCTCGCGCCCGAATCTCCGGCGAGTGCAGTCCTACATAGAAGCAAATCTGCATCGCGATATTCGCCTCCAGGAGTTGGCGGCCCTCACAGACCTAAGTGTCTTTCACTTCGCACGGACTTTTAGGGAAAGTTCAGGATCCACGCCGCATCAATACATCGTGGGTATGAGAGTCCAGAAGGCGAAGACATTAGCCGAACCCGAACAAAAGGTCCAGAAATTACCGCATTGGACGATCAACCAACAGTAGCCCGGCCAAGATATTGGGAACTCCTCTTTTTGGGCAAAAAGTGCACAGAATGGCGAGCTTCAATACCGTCCCCGGGTGGAAACAACGCTTTCGGTGTACTCCGCGGCGGCACCAGTTCGAACACGACAAATGGCTTGGGCTGTAAATTGTTGAAAAGCAAGAGGGATTTAAATGGTCGGGGCGAGAGGATTCGAACCTCCGACCCCCTGGTCCCGAACCAGGTGCGCTACCAGACTGCGCTACGCCCCGAATGTGCTGCGGTGAGATGTCGATGAGAGTGCTTTCCGTAAGGCTCAAGCGCGCGGGTGGGCTTGCAGGATCGCTATACCGACTCAGGTAGTTTAGCAGATTTGGCGGCGGGGTGGCGATGGAGCGGGAAGCGGTGACTTCGGCTGTGCTGGTTCGAAGTGAGTTGCGGCGTATCGAAGACAGGAAGCAACAAGGGAGAAGCAAGGTGCGGGCGCTCGATTGCGCGGTTACGCGATGATCTATTGAGCTGGTACTGGCGAGGTTAGGATGTTCGCGAGTGCGCTGGCTGAATGGGCGCTTCAGGTTTACCGTGAGGCGGAAAATAAGAAGAAGCCTGGAGCTCCTCCTCTCAGGTTTGAGACAAAAGTCGATCAGATTCGTGATTGGTTAGTGATTCGTAGTGGATTTTGGCTTAGCGTATGGCTGGCCCTCCCGTTTCACCGAGTTTGCGTCGAAGGTAGCCGTGTCCCCGGGGGTGAATGAGGCTCCGTCGGGAACGAGTGTGCTGTCGAGGACGCGACCAGGTTGGCCGCTGGTTCGCATCGAGATGCGTGCAGGATCGATTCCTTTTTCGTCGATGAGGTACTGCTCTACGTTGAGGTCGCGCTGGGCTGCAGCATCAGGCGTTTCATCGTCGGAGTGTCTGCCGACAATTAC
Organism: Tunturiibacter gelidiferens; assembly: GCF_013410115.1. GTDB lineage: Bacteria > Acidobacteriota > Terriglobia > Terriglobales > Acidobacteriaceae > Edaphobacter > Edaphobacter gelidiferens. The sequence goes on along the minus strand of NZ_JACCCV010000002.1, from coordinate 1,149,426 downwards.
CAGTTTTGAGGTGGTGTCGCGGTTGAGGGTGAGAGCGATCTCGTCCAGGCAGGCCTTCCCTTCGTTGTCGACGCGGACGGGACGCTTCAGATCCCGCTCAAACGAAACGCTGCAGAGGGGGCGTACCTGCGGGACCGGCGGAGGTGGAGGCGTGATGATTGTCACTGTGGTGTCGGCGGAGGCGTGTTTGCCGAGATCATCGACAACGTTGCAGGTGACCGTGACGATGCCTGAGGGAGCGCCGCTGGTGACGAGCGTCGCGGTAGGTGTGGTTCCGGAGATCTGGCCAGCGGAGGCGGAGTAGGAGTAGCTGAGGGTGAGACCCTCCAGGCTGCTCGCGACGGCTGTGATGGTCGAGGGGTCGCCGGGCATGACGGTGCTGGGGTTGGCGGAGCAAGCGATGGAGGGCGGAGCGGGGTTATGGATGCGGAAGCCGGCGGAGCAGTTGGCGCTCTCGCCAGGGCGTTTGCCTTCGCTGACGTGACCCGAGACGGTATAGTCGCCTGGTGCGAGGCCTGCGGTGTTGATGTTGGCTGTTGCGTCGTTGTTGGTGAGCTCACCGCCGCTGGCGGTCCAGGTGTAGGAAAGCTTCTTCTTCGCTTCGAGGTTTGTAGCAGTGGCTGTAACGGTTACGGGATCGCCAGGGAAGACGTTGGTTGGTTGAACGGTGCAGCCAAGTTGGACAGGTGGGGGAGGCGTTTGCTGGCCGAAGCGCAGAACTACGCCGGCAGAGAGGCGGTAGGCAGTGATATCACCAACGCCTCCGGTTACCTGGGCGGGGTCGACTGGACCGTAGTCAACGTGGGAGTAGTTGAAGTCAGCTTGGGCTATGCGAAGGGCGATGTGATTGTTGAAAACTGGCAGGACGAGGTCGAGACCTGCTCCGGCGGTGACGCCCCAGCCCCAGGTGCAGGGTTGGAAGGCTGGTCCGCCTGCTCTGGCTCCGCCGCCGAGAACGTGGGCGAAGGGGATGAAGCGGCCTTTTTGGTAGCGGAGAACAGGGCCGGCTTGGGCGGTGTAATAGCAATCGTTGGTCCCGTTCGGGAAGAAGCTGCCCTCGGCTTGGACGCCCAAGTAACGATTGAAATAGGCGGTGGCACTTGCGACTGCACCGGCATTGATGGGCTGATAGACGAAGGGGGTGATTTCGCTGTTGAAGGGATGGAAGTAGGCGTAGCCGCCGTAGAGATCGAGCCGCGAAAAATCGGGAGGTGGCGTGGAGGCGGTTTTGACCGCCTGCGCTACAGCGGACAGCGGCGAGGCTGCGATGCAAAGGGCGACGAGGAGCTTGGTCCCGGAATTGAGTAGGGCACTCGTGAGGCGCTTGGTGTGAGGGCTCAATTTATTGGGGCTCACGGGGCGGAGATGCATAAGGATGAAACCTCCAACTGCGGTGCTTTCCTGATTTTCTTTACCCTGTATGTCCTGTGAGATTGCCAGGACACACGGGTAGCACTATTACTTCCCGACGGACAGAAAAACCGAGGTAGATTGAGCCGGCGTCGTGAAGTTCGCGCTGGTGCCGGTGATGTTGACGGTGTAGGTCTGGAATGTGGTGTTGAAGCAGCAACCCGCCAGGCCAAGGATACCGAAGGAAAGAAGGATGACTGCGAGAAGGCGAATCTCGTGAGTACCTAGCTTTCTGCGGCGCCGGAGTCCGGCAAAGAAGATGCCAAGTCCGGTGAGTTCGACCGGGAAGACGGCGGCAGCGGTGATTGGGGTGAGATCCATGGGTTTGAGGTTAGGGATCGATGGATTGCTAAGTTTGGCGTCGGCCGCGGTAGTGTTGATGGTCAGCGCGACAGTGGCGGTGCCTCCGGCGGTGAGTGTCGGATTGCTGGCGAAGGTGCATGTAGCGTCAGCAGGAAGGCCAGAGCAGGAGAGATTGATCTGGCCCGCAAAGGCTCCAACGGAGGTAAGTACGATCTGATAGCTCGTTGCACCAGGACCGCGAATGAGCTGAGTGGGAGGCGTGGCGGACATTGTGAAGCTGCCCACGGGAGCGTTGATGACTTGGGTGAGGGTGGCCGAACTGGTGGAGAAGTTGGTGTTGGCCTGGAAGATGGCGGTGATGGTGTGGCTGCCTGAGGTAAGAGCGCTGGTGGCGAATGTAGCGATACCGCTGCTGTTCAGGGTACCGGTGCCGAGGAGATTTCCGCCATCCGAGAAGTTGACGGTGCCAGTGGACACACCAGTTGTGGTGGTGACCGTGGCCGTGAAAGTGACGGTGGTGCCAGCGGCTGCAGGCGAGCCGGAACTTGTGACCGTAGTGACGGTGCCGACAGGACTGATGTCGAGCGTGCCGGGGTGGATGGTGGCGATATAGTTGCCGGCAGAGGTTCCCGAGACGCTGGCACCGATGGGGTATTGGCCTGCCGCGGACGTGGGGGTCGCGACGGTCGTATAGGTGACGACTACGTCGTCGCCAGGGACTACGCCGGTGACGGTTCCAGAAAATGCGGGGTTGGGTGCGCCGTAGAGACGGCTCGCGCTGTTGACGTTAATGACTAGAGCGCCTTGATTTTGGGTAATGGTGAGCGAGCCGTTGACCAGGTTGACGGAGTAGTTTGAGAGAGCCGCGCCGGAGACCGAGGGAATGATCGGGTAGGTGCCCACGGGGGAGTTCAGAACAGCGGAACTGTTAAACGTGGTAGCGACAGAGTCGCCTTTGAGCAGACCGGTGGTTGTTCCGGTGAAGACAGGGTTCGGTGTGTTGTAGGTGCGCGTGGCATTAGTCGCCGTAACGGTTAGCGTGGCTGGGGTAATGGTGAGAGTTCCGTTTGTCGTTGTTATGGTGCTGTAGTTGGCGGTCGCAGGACCTGAAACAGTGGGGATGATCGTGTAGGTACCAATCGGTGATGTTGGTGTGTCCGTGGTGGTGTAGGTAATGGTGAAGGTATCGCCGTTCAGGGCGCCATTGACCGTGCTGGTAAAGGTGGGATCGGTCGCGCCGTAGTTGCGTGTGGCGTTGTTAGCAGTCACGTTGACAGTGATGGAGGCCTGAGTAATCGCGAGAGTTCCCGGGGTAACCTGGACTGTGTAGTTGGAGGCTGCAGGACCGCCGACCGCGTCATTAATCGGGTAGGAGCCGACTGGTGACGCGACAGTGGCTATAGTCGAGTAAGCGTTCGTGAAGGTATCTCCGTTGAGAGCGCCACTGACAGTGCTGCTGAAGATTGGGTTGGCTGCTCCGTAGGTCTTGGTCGCGTTGTTGACCGTGATGGTGAGGACCGCAGGCGTGACGGTGAGGGTGCCGGCAGCGACGGTGATGGCGTAATTGCCGACGTTTGCTCCGGCCACGGTCGCGTTGATGGGATAAGTTCCAGCAGGCGAGGTGGCTGTGGCCGGTGAGGTATAGGCGATTGTGAGCACGTCGCCGTTGAAGGTTCCCCCACTAACGGTATTGCCGTTCAAGACGCCGAGGGTGGTGCTGTTGAAGGCGGGATTGGCTTGGCCGTACTGACGGCTCAAGTTGAGAACTGTTACGACGATGGGAGCCTGAGTGATGGTGAGGGTTCCGGGTGTGTTCGTGATCGCGTAGTTGGAGAGGTTTGTTGTCCCAGCCGTGGTGAGAGTCGCGATGATCGGGTAGGTATTTACAGGAGAGGTGACGGTGGCGGTGCTGGAGTAGGCGACGAGAATCGTGTCGCCCGAGGCAACTCCGGTCAGTGAGCCGGTGAAGGTAGGGTTGGACGCTCCGTAGAGGCGGGTAACGTTGTTGACGGTGACGTTGAGCGCAGCCGGAGTGACCGTGAGGTTCACGTTACCGGTGGCGGGCAAGTAGTTGGTGTCGCCGGAGTAGTTGAAGGTGAGTGTGTAGGTGCCGACGGCGAGGCCGCTGTTGGAAGCGTTGCAGGTGGAACCTAGTCCGAAGGTACCGGTGACGTTGCAAACAGTCCGTGCACCGAGGCTAAAGGTGATGGTGCCGCTCGGAGAGGGGCTGCCATTGGTGACGTTGACGGTTTGAGAAAAGGGTTGGCCGTAAACTTCGGTTTCGGCTGGCAATGTGAATTGAAGCGGCGCAATGACCTTTCCGGTTCCGGTAAGCGTGATTGTCTGAGGGCTGTTGTACGAGTTGGAGATGATAGTGACGGCGGCCGTCAGCGAACCCTTGGCGGTTGGAGTAAAGACGAAGCCCAGGTTGCAGGTGGAACCCGAGATGATGGTGGTACCGCAGGTGGTAGTGCCCGGATCGATCGTGAAGTGAGGATCGGAGGTGGTAATTGAACCGTTGAGGGTGAAGGGAGCAGAGCCAAAGTTACTCAAGGTCTGCTGGATGACGCCGGAGCTTTGGCCAACCAGAACGTTGCCGAAGGCGAGCGTGGGATTGGGATAGGTAATCTCGCGGACGGAGTTGTTGCCGTTGTCGACTTCGAAGAGATCGCTGTTGCCTTCAACGGCGATGCTGAGGGGGTTGTTGATCTGGGCGAGGTTGGCGAAGCCGCCATCGCCTGAATTTCCGGCAGTCCCGGTGCCAAGGGTGGTCGAGATGTTGCTGCCGCTGCTTGTGGTAGAGACGAAGACAGTGTAGACGGTGTTAGCGGTGGCATCCGCAATGTAGAGGTCTCCAGCCGCATCGAAGGCTAGGGAAGACGGAGAGATGATGGCGGTCCCTGTGGCTTGGCCAGCAACTGTTGTGGTCGTGGTTCCATTTCCGGCAATTTGGTGAATGATGCCGAACTTATCCACTGCGTAGACGAGATGTCCGCCTGTGTCGGCGATGTAGAGGATGCCGGTAGCGTCGAGAATGAGGCCGCCAGGTGAGACGAAACTGGCAGTCGTGGCGAGGACGCCGTCGGCCGAGGAGTTGGTTCCGCTGCCTGCGATAGTGCGGCTCCCGCCACCTGCAAAGACCTCGATCACGTTATGCGTCGAGCCTGCCTGGGCGATGAAGAGGTTGTCGAAGCCATCGACATAGATGGAGGTTGGCGTATCAAGGCCGGTTACATAGCCGGTATTCAGGCTGCCATCGACGCCAAAGCGGGAAACTGTGCCGTGAACGGCGTCGGTTATGAAGTAGTTTCCGGTGGAGTCAATTGTGATGGCTGAGGAGGTGAGTAGGCCGGATCCTCCGGGAATGATGGGAAATGGCGGGCCGCTGACAGGAAGCTTTAGGAGGTTGCCCGAGCCGGGAGTTGCGCCAGTTTCGAGGATGTACGCGTTGCCGGCAGGGTCTACCGTTACTGCTGAAGGAGCGGTAAGGGAGCTGACAACAGTTTTCACGATACCGGGGGTGAAGACACCGAGCGAGCCGGTTGCCCTGCCTTCGAGCCCTTGGGAGATGCTGTTGCCGGAGACCGAGTCGGCGAGCTTGATGGGAGCGCTGCGCAGTCCAAGAAGAGTGGGTGTGAAGCGAACAAAGACCTGGCAGGTAACAGGTGGCGCGCCCGGAGCCGAAGGGGTAAGGACGCCGGTGCAGGTATTTGTGATGATGTTGAAGTCTGGCCCTGAAGTAACAGATAGATTTACTTTCTGGTTGACAACAAAGGTGACCGGGAGGCCAGCGCTGAGACTCCCGACTGGCGTAGGCGGGAAGATGATGTTGCTGCTGAGTTTGCGAAGGATGCTGTTGCTGGAGTCAGCGAGAGAGAAGTTGCCTAGGCTGTCGACGGCAATTCCGCGGGGACCGTTGAGAGGGAAGTCGAGTGCGGAGGTTCCGTCCTGGACCGGGCTGTAGGAGCCGGAGGCGCCATTGGGGAGGCCCGCGGTGATGGTCACGCTGGATGCGCCCAGGACGTAACTGACCACGACATCGGGAGTGGTCTCGGTAATGTAGATTGACTGCGTGGGCGAAAAGGCTAGACCGTATGGCTTGTTCAGTGCCGTGGCGATTGTGCCTGAGTTGTCATTGGAGCATTGGCCGACGGCTGTTTGGAACGTCAATAGGCCGACGACCTGGCGGACGCAGTTGTTGCCGGTATCGGCGATGAAGAGATCTCCTGCGCCGTTGATTGCGAGACCTGAGGGGGCGTTCAGCGTGACATTGCCGGTGACGCCGGGGCAGGTTGTAGAAACTAGTGCAGAAGGCGCGCCAGCTAATACGCAGAGGCTCGAGGAAGGAGCCTGGAGCAGGACCTGATAGGTGCTGAGAGCAGCGGGGACTTCAGTATCCTGAATGGCGATGTAGAGGTTGTTGCTGGCGTCAAGGGCCAGACCGTTGGGGTTCGGGGTGGTTGAGACTGCGGAACCGCAGGTGCCGGAGACGGTGGTAAGCGAAGCGACTCCGGAGGCTCCTGCGGCGAGTTTGCGGACGCAGTTGTGACTACTGTCTGCGATGTAGAGGTTGTTCGAGCTGTCGACCGCAAGACCCGTGGGTTGGTATAGACCCTGGGAGGGGGCCGGAGTGCTGTTCGATGAAGTGGAACAGGTGTCTCCTTTGCCCGAAACAGCGAGTCCGACCAGGGTACTCATCGACCCCGAGCTATCGATTTTGCGCACGCAGTTGTTCAACGTATCCGAGAGATATTGGTTGCCGTTCGAATCGAAGACAATATAGGACGGAGTGTTGAGGCTGACCGTTGTCGCGGGTCCGAAGTCCCCGTTGAAGCCTGGAGTGATGGTTCCGGCATATCGAGTGCCGCTCTGCACCAAAGTAAGGGCCTGGGCGTGTGCGAGAGACGAAACGGTGGCGGATGCAACGAGAACGACCAGGGCAGACAGGGCCTGAACACCGGCAAGACGGCTGAGATGCATGAATGAAGCTCCTAGGTTCGTGCTACAAAGTGAATCAGGACGGACGCGCAAGTGCAGGTGAAGCGGTTCTTTTGGAGTTGCGACGCTCCATCAACGGTAGGTATCCGGTCTCCTGCGCCAAAAGTATTGCATATAGAGGATTTGAGGGAACTACCTATAAAGTGGCAGTTGCAACAGCCTCGGGACGATTGAGTTTTTGGAAATTCGAGCAATCTTCGGCTAAGAGTAAGAGAAGACGCTACAGGAGGAAGGGTGCTGTTCTGCGTAGAGTAACTACTCTCTTCGCGGCAGCTAGCCCTGTTTGAGCACTTATCTCTCATCACTTGAGATCCCACTCTTGGAACGACCCGAGGCTACGGCGTCTGCCGTTTCGATGGACAGATGAGACCCCGACGCGGAGAATAGCAGTCAGGGTTGAGGGAGGCAGACTTTTGGCATGAAAGAAAGTCGGCAGATCGTTCGGATGTGGCGGCAAGGAGGAGCAGCCGCGATGGTGACGCTTGTACGGGTCGAGGGATCGAGCTATCGACGGCCGGGAGCTCGCCTGCTGCTGGGGAAGCAAGGAGAGTACGCAGGGACGATTAGTGGAGGATGCCTAGAGGCCGAGGTGATGCGCAAGGCCGCGTGGTTGGTTCGGGATGGCGCCGTGGTGGAGCGGTATTCGACGATGTTTGATGACACGGCGGAGGTGCCGTTTGGGCTGGGGTGCGGGGGGATAGTCGATCTACTGATCGAACCGGTCGATACTCCTGAGTGCCGAGCTGCGCTCGCGGCACTGGAAGTTGCGCTTGCTGGGGATGAGGTGACGGTGCTGACCTGGCTACCGTGTGCCGGAAGGAGCCTGGAACGTGCTGTACTTGCGGCGACGGGAGATTTCACATTTGCCAGCGCGGGCCTGACAGAGCCTGAACTAATGGAGGCGAGGGCAGCCGTACTACTTCGAGGCGCTGTTGCGAATATGCTCTCTGGCGTCTTTGTGGAGCGAATCACCACTCCACAGCGGTTGTTCGTTCTGGGGGCAGGTGACGACGCGAAACCAGTGGTGAGTATGGCGGCGTTACTGGGTTGGAGCGTTTCGGTGATGGATGGACGGGCGCAGATGGCTCGCGCGGATCGATTTCCGGAGGCGGAGCGGGTGATCGTGGCATCTGCCGCGTCGAGTGAGCTTCTGGCGATTCGTCCTGACGACGCAGTGGTGCTGATGACACATAGTTATGAGCAGGACAGGGATCTGCTGGCCGCGGTGCTCCCGTTGCATCCCAGGTACCTTGGTCTGCTGGGAGCACGGCACCGGAGTTCGCTGCTGGTCAGCGAGGCTGCAGCGATATTGGGATGGACGGTTGGGGCGTGCTGCGACCGTATCTATGCGCCAGTGGGGTTGGATCTTGGCGGCGACGGGCCGGAGGCAATTGCGCTTGCGGTAATCGCTGAGGTGCAAGCGTCGTGCATGGGGAAGCTGGGTGCTTCGCGAAGGTTGTCGCCGGAAGATGTTGAGATTCACCTGAGAGAGGGTGGCGTCGCACGCTATTTGCAAACACAGTGTGCGCTGGATGTTGCGTGAAGCGGATCGGTGCCGTGATTCTCGCGGCTGGGGCTTCGAGGCGGCTCGGGGAGCCGAAGCAACTGGTGAAGATAGGGGCCGAAAATCTGTTGGAACACTCGGTGAGGGTAGCTCGTGAGGCCGGATTTTCACCGGTGGTCGTGGTGTTGGGGGCTTCTGCGGAATCGATCGAGGCGGAGTGTGAGTTGGGTGATGCTGATGTTTTGAGGAATGACAACTGGTGCGAGGGAATGAGCGCTTCAGTGCGAGTTGGAGTGGGGGCTCTGCATGACCTGGACGGTTGTGTGGTGATGACTTGCGATATGCCGGGTGTGACGGCTTTGCACCTACGGAGCCTGGCGGCTTCAGGAGAGGTAGCAGGGTCCACGTACGATGGTCGGCGAGGAGTGCCGGCTTATTTTCCGGCGTCCTTGTTTAAGGATCTGATGGAGTTGCGGGGCGATGCCGGAGCAAAAGATTTGCTGCGGTCGGCACAGTGCGTAGCGTTGGCTGGTGGGGAGTTGGATGTGGATACGATTGAAGATCTGGCACGTGCGCGTAAATTGTTTGGGTAGAGGCTCTCGCGGCATGATGCTAGAGGGTGTGCAGAAACTCTTCGAGGAGGTTGGCAGCAACTGCAGCGCGGTATTTCGCAGTGCTGCGGATGTCATCGATGGGAAGGGTTTCGCTCAATAAAGCTCCGCGGGCGGCGGCGAGGGAAGCGGGCGTCACGGGTTTGTTGAGGAGAGACTGTTCCGTGGCGATGAGGCGGGCAGGAGTCTCGCGCAGGCTGGCGGCTCCGATGCGGATACTTTCGATCACGCCACGGTTGGTGCGGGCGACTGCGGCGATTGCGACCTTTGAGATAGCTTGGGCGTTCCGAGTCCCCACCTTGCGAATGTAGATTTTGTAATCAACGAAGTTACGTGAGAGCGTGATGCTGTGGAGGAGTTCATCAGGGGCGAGAGCGGCTTTTTTGTAGCTTAGGTGAAAGTCGCGGTAAGGAATCGTGCGACTGCCGCGAGTTGAGACGAGGGTGACGATGGCGTCGTAAGCGAGCAGCGCGGGAGGGGAGTCGGCGGCGGGGCTGGCATTGACGATGTTGCCGCCGATGGTGCCGCGGTTCTGGTTCGCAATCGAGCCGGTCCAGCTGGCGGCCTGAGAGAGGAGGGAGAGTTCGCTGGCGATGACGGGGTGATTGCGAACGTCACTGAAAGTACTGCTGGCACCGATGCGGACTGCGTCTGGAGTGACTTCAATGAAACGCAGCTCTTGGAGGTTCCAGAGAGAGACGAGCTTTTTGGGCTGTAGACGCCCAGCGCCTAGCGCGACCATTAACTCGGTGCCGCCGGCGATCGGGGTGTAGCGGTCGGGCGAGTCTGCGAGGATTTGGAGAACAGCATCGAGCGATTTTGGCGCGATGAGATCGTAATGCGTGATGTTGGAGCGCATTATTCGGCGGCTCCAACGAGAGCTGCGGCCTGGACAGCGTTGAAGATGCGAATGTAGCCAGTGCAGCGGCAAAGATTGCCGGAGAGACCGTCCTGAATTTGTAACAGAGTTGGTTGCGGATATTTTTCGAGCAGGTGGCGTGTGGCCAGAATCATGCCTGGGGTGCAGATGCCGCACTGTGCCCCCCCGTTCTCAAGGAAGCATTGCTGGATAGGGTGAAGTCTTTCGTTGATTGCGACGCCTTCAATCGTCGTAATCTCCGCCCCTTCTGCTTGCAGGATAGGAACGAGGCAAGAGTTGACCAGATCGCCATTCATAAGAACCGAGCAGGAGCCACATTCTCCCTCGCCGCAGCCTTCTTTTGCTCCCGGAAGGTGAAGGTCTTCGCGAAGAACGTCGAGGAGACGCTTCATTGGCGGGGACTCGATGGTCTTTGACTGCCCGTTGACAGTGAGTTGAATCGTGGTCACGCGGTGGCCTCGCTGAAAATTGGGCCGGCCACCGCGGGATCGAGAGATTCGCTGCCTGCTTCGGGAGTGCGGGTCATTCGTTCGAAGATGTCTTCGGGAAGGAGCGGAATTTCGGTGAAGGAGATGCTGGTGGCATGCTCGATGGCGTTGAGGATGGCGGGAGCAGGGCCGTCCATAGGGAGTTCGCCGATGCCTTTGGCTCCGAAGGCTCCATGGGGGCTTGGAATCTCCTCGAAGGTGACATGGATGGGCGGGACGTCGGCGCTGGTGGGCATGATGTAGTTCGTCATCTGGTTGTTGGCGAGATGGCCGTTTTGCCAGAGGCATTTCTCGTAGAGCGCGTAGCCGATACCCTGGGCGACTCCGCCTTCGATCTGGCCGGCGGCGAGGATTGGGTGAAGGACCTTTCCTACTTCCTGCAGGGCATAGAAGTTTGTGACGCTTGCAGAATAGGTGGTGGTATCGACGGCGACCTCGGCGACGTAGACGGCCCAGGCGTACGCGGGATAGGCTTCGCCACTATAGTTTTCGTCGTCCCAGAAGATGTCGCCGGGGGATTGGTAGCGGGCTTCGGACTTGAGGGAGCCGTGTTGGGCGAGGAAGAGAAGCGCGGCGGGGCGGAAGTCTTCGGGGGGGTAGTCAGGTGCGAGATAGCCGCTGTGGACAAGGCTGCCGCAGAGTGATTGCGCGGCGCGTTCGACGAGTTTGCCGACCACCATCGCGGTGCGGCTGGCTACTGTGGGGCCTGAGTTAGGTACCCGGCCGGTGTCGGGTTGGGCGATCAGGATCTGGTCGTAGGGTAAGCGGAGGGTTTGGGCGGCGATCTGGCAGAGGATGGTGTTGGTCCCCTGACCGAACTCTGTGGAGGAGACGAGAAGGCGCGGTTGGCCTTCGGGTGTCAGCTCGATCTCTACGAGGGAGTTGAGGCGGCGTTCGCCGGAGCCGGTGAAGCCTGCGCCGTGGAAGAAGGTAGCGAAGCCGATGCCGCGTTTGACGATGCTGGTTGGGTTCTCGCGGTTGAACTGGTCGCGTTTGGCGTGGTAGTCGGACTCTTCGAGGGCTCGGGTGAGTAGGTGCTGCATGTCGACGGGATCTTTGAGGAGCTGGCCGGTTGCGGTGTGGCCTCCGGTGCCGAGGAAGTTGCGGCGGCGGAGCTCTTCGGGGGTGAGGCCGACGACCTTGGCGATCTTGTCCATGTGACGTTCGAGGGCGAAGATGCTTTGCGGTGCGCCGAAGCCGCGGAAGGCTCCGTGGGGCGGAATATTTGTTGCGACTGCTTTGGCGCGGACGGTGAGGTGGGGCCAGTGGTAGGGGCCGGGGGCGTGGATGGTGCCGCGGGAGAGGACGACGGGGGAGAGGGTGGCGTAGGCCCCGCCGTCGATGGCGAAGTCTATCTCGCCGGCGAGGAGCTTGCCGTCCTTGCTGACGGCGGTGCGATGGCGGGTGCGGCTGGGGTGGCGCTTGGTGGTGGCGCCCATGTCTTCGGCGCGGTCGTAGCAGAGCTTGACGGGGTGGCCGGACTTCATGGCGAGGAGGGCGGCGTGGCTGCCGATGACGGAGGGGAAGTCCTCCTTGCCGCCGAAGGCTCCACCGGTCTCGGTCTGGATGACTCGGCACTTCTCGGCAGGGAAGTTGAAGACGAGCTCGAGGGCGTGGACCAGATAGTAGGGGCACTGCATGGAGCCGCGGACTGTTACTCCGGCTTCAGGCGAGTACTCGGCTATGACTCCGTTGTTCTCGATGTAGAGCTGCTCCTGGGCTCCGGTGCGGTACTCGCCTTCGACGATGTAGTCGGCTGTCTGCCAGATCTCGTCGGGGATCGGCTTCTGGTTCTTCTGCATGAGGTAGGTCTTGAAAGTGTTGGCGTTTTCGCCTTCGCCCCAGATGATCTGCTCTTTTTTTTCGGAGTCCTCGATGGTGTAGATGGCGGGGAGTTCTTCGTAGGTGATGTGGACCGCGGCTACCGCGGCGGGGAGTACGGCCCGGTCGGGATGGGCGAGGAGGAGGATGGGCTCTTCGGCGTGGTTGACGTGGGTGACCGCCAGGCAGGGGTGGTCTTTGGTGAGGTGGACGATGGTGTTTTCGCCGGGGATATCGGCGGCGGAGACGATGGTGTATTCGTGCCAGGGAATGGCGGGGTCGAAGGCGATGGAGGTGATGCGGCCGCGGGGGATGGTGCTGCGGACGGTGGCTCCGAACCACATATCGGGAAGGCTGATGTCGTCGACGTACAGGGCGCGGCCCATGACCTTGTCTCTGCCCTCTTTGCGGATGGGGGAGCTGCCAACGATCTGGGATCCGATCTGGTGATGGCTGGTCATGGAAGATGTTGCATAAGGATAGACGAAGTTTGGTGGCTAAGGATAAGATCGTTCGGTTTGAGGGTACCCCCCCCTCCCCCTCATGGGGTATTTTGGAAGCAAGTCCTTTTATTTGAAAAGTTTGCAGGTGGGTAGTGGCTGCAAGATCTTCAAATAAAAGGGGTTGCTTCCAAAATACTTGTTTTCAATACGATGCGAGGCAGTTCCTGGTGCTTCGGAGGGATAGAACAGCGCTGACTGTTTCCATCTCGACGCCTGTATCCAGTATAGAGGGTTGAGAGTAACTCATGCGCCACGCGATTTCGCTGGATTGGCGCGGGGTTTCGCGATCTGGGGGCTTGACAGAGATTTTTTGGTTCGAGTGGTTTTGAATGGACTCGTCTGGCGCCTGGTGTTTGGTGAAAGCGAGTACTACGGTTGACGATGTCGGATTGCGAGTCGAAACTGGCTGGGAATTGAGCGGCAGCCAAATGGGGGCCAGACTACTTGGCAGACGTGTTCCGGGTAGACAAATATTTCGCAGGATGGGAGAGACGCGATGTATGACATGGCGAATTTGAAGAAGCTGGGGGCGCTTGGGGATGGAGCTTCGGAGGCGACCAAGGCTTTCTGGGCGTTCGATAAAGCGGCGATGGCGGACGGGGCTATTCCTAAAAAATAGAAGGAGCTGATTGCGGTGGCGGTGGCGTTGACGACGCAGTGTCCCTACTGTCTGGAGTTGCATCGATCCGGGGCGCAGGCTGCAGGGGCGAGTCAGGAGGAGTTGGCTGAGACGGCGTTGGTGGCCGCTGCGCTTCGTGCGGGGGCGGCGATTACGCATGCGGCTCATGTGATGGGCGGGGCGAAGAGTTAGTTGCTGCGGGTGCTCTTGGTGTGAGGCGCCCGCGTATGTGGTGAACCTAAACGGAAAGCGGGTTTCTCCACTGCGCGGGCCACGATGAAACTGTGGGCCGCTGCGGTCGAAATGACGATTCGAAGGGGTGGGAAGTGGGGTCGAGGGTGACCGCAGATTCCTCCGCTGCGCTGCGGATGACAACAAAGGACAGGAGACAACAAGGGCAACGACAACAGCAACAGCGACGGCAACGGCAACGGCAACGGCGAATACGGGGTCTCTGAGCTGCGCTGTTCACGATGAGACTGTGAACAGCTTCGGTCGAGATGACGACCGAAGGGGTGGTGGAAGTGGGGTCGGGGGTGACCGCAGATTCCTCCGCTGCGCTGCGGAATGACAACAAAACGACAGGCAACAACAAGGGCAACGACAACAGCAACAGCCACAACAAGGGCAACGGCGAATACGGGGGTCTCTCCGCTGCGCTGTTCACGATGAGACCGTGAACAGCTTCGGTCGAGATGACGATTTTGCGGAGGAACGGGAACGGTTGGAGTGTTTGGGTTGGAAGGTCCGAACGGTCTGGGTGGGTCGAAGGTGTCGGGATCCTTCACTCCGTTCAGGATGACGGCGAAGAGCAGACAACGGCAAAGGCAACGGCAACGGCAACGGCAACGGCAACGGCAACGGCAAATACGGGGATTCTTCGCTTCGCTCAGAATGACGGCGTTTTTCGGTGAGTGGGTTAGTGGTGAGTGGTGAGTGGTTAGTGGTGGGTGACGGTGGCGAGGGCTTGATGGGTGAAGCTGTCGTAGAAGAGTTTGTAGCCGGATTCGTTACCGCCCTGAACCTGGAAGAGTAACTCGGAGTGGCCTTCGTGGGCGAAGTCGGCGGCGCCGGCGAGGTGCATGAGGCGGCCGAGGTGGTGAACTTCGCCCATGGGGGAGATGGCGAACCAGTGGTTGACCCAGGCGTCGTCGGGTGGGCCGTCGCAGAGGTAGCCGTTGAGCGTGACCTCAAGGATGCGCCAGTTTTTGTTTGAGACGTAGGAGGAGCCGGGGGCGATCTGGTCGTCTGTGATGGTGGAGTCGTGGTAGTTCGATGGTGAGTTGCTGGTAATTTGCGTGCAGTTCTTTGGGTGAGGGTAGAGTTTACGGAAGGCCTGCCGGACGTTGGTGAGGTCGAGAGGGAAGACTGCCGCGGGACGCCAGTTGTCGGGGTCTTTGAGGGTGGGGAGGGTGGTGGCGAGGATGGTGTGGGGCGGGTCAGGCCGGTCGGGCGTGGGGTGGGGCTCGAGGTTGGATACGGAGGCGGGGTTGGTGATGGCCTGGACGCCGATCTCTGAGTAGAAGTGGTAGGCGGCGGGAGTGTTTGCGACGACCATGGCTACGGGCTTGCCGTCTTTGACGAGATTCCACGCGGTGGTGGGCGGGAAGAGGGAGGTGATGGTTGTGAGGCAGGCCTGGTCCTGGCAATGAGCGTTGTAGGAGCGCCAGAGCCGGCCGGATTGGTGGAAGAGGACGCGGACTCCGGGCTGACCCTGGTTGTCGCCTGCCTGGTTGTCGGCACGGGCGGAGGAGGTGGACTCGAAGATGCCGATGAGAGGTCTTTGTGCTGAGGCTGTGAGGGTGGAGAGAAGCAGGAGGGTGAGGGCTCGGGGCTTCATGGTGGGGTTAGTTTACTCATGAGATGAGACTGCGCTGCGGTTCGGAAGACGATTTTTGGGTGGTCGTGGGGAGTCGGGTAGTGGCTTAGGGAACCCTGGGAGCGAGGGGTAACAGAAGAAGCAATAGGAAGATAACAGTAATAGAAGAAGTGACGGTAAAGATAGCAACGACCGCAAAAGCAACGACAACGGCAAAGCAACGACAACGGCAAAGCAACAACAACGGCAAAGCAACAACAACGGCAAAAGCAACCGCAGATCCCCTTCGGGGATGACAACAAGAACGGCAAAAGCGACGGCAAGGAGGGAACACCGGGCGGAAGGCGGTGAGATTTGCAATTTTGAGAGGACTACACGGGTCACGAAGAATTCATCTGGCGGTCATACTGCGTTGCATCCATCGGAGGAGTATCGCTTTGAACGTAGCTTTCTCTGTTTCATCCAACTCTTCCGCCTAGTTGATTCAGGAGGTTTCACCATGTCTACCGCACTGTTTCCAATGATCTCGCGCAATGCTCTTGTTGCGTCTGCCGCCATGCTGCTTAGCGTTGCCCCGGCGTTTGGCCAGGCCAGCACGCCTACCGCTGTTGACGGTTACCACGTCAGCGTCTTCGCAAGGGGATACAAGGGGAAGTTTACCGCTCCCGATTCGATCGCCGTCTACAAGGATCATGTTTATATCGGCTACGGCGATGGAAATGATCCCGCGGGCGCAGATGGAAAGTCGAACATGATCGTCGAATATAACCTGGCCGGGCAGATGGTTTATAGCTTTTCGGTGAAGGGACACAATGACGGTCTGAAGCTGAACCCCTACACGCACAAGCTTTGGGTGATGCAAAATGAGGATGCAAATCCAAGTCTGGTGATCTTCGATCCGGATACGCGGGTGAAACAGACGGTTCCCTTTGCGGCTGCGCCCGCGGCGGGAGGCGGATATGACGACATCACCTTCGTGAAGGGCAAGACCTATCTGAGCGCCTCCAATCCGGCTCATAATCCGAACGCAGCGCCGGCTATCGTCGAGGCAAAAATTGAAGGCGGGCTGGTGGTGGTGACGCCGGTGTTGGAAGGCACTGCAACGGCAAAGAACGTCCTGACCGGGCAGCCTGTGACGTTGAACCTCCAGGATCCTGACTCGATGACGACATCGCCGCTGGGAGATATTGTGCTGGACAGCCAGGGCGACTCTGAGTTGGTTGTGGTGCGGTATCCCGGGAGCACGGCTCAGAGTGCGCTCCAGATACCGTTGAGCTCTCCCTATGGCCAGCCGCAGGTGGATGACACGCTGTTCGCGCCGTCGACCGATGGCTTCCTCCTGGTGTCAGATGAGCCTGCCAACGTCACGTACAAGATCACCAAGGATGTTTTTAGTCCAGGCGCCGCTTACTCGGCGGGAGTTGCGGGTTCAAGCGCGGCTCCGGGGTTTGTGGGACGGCTGGACCTGGAGTTCGGGCAGCTGACGCCAATTGTGAGCGGCATGAAGAGTCCGCATGGACTTGGTTTTGTGAGCACGAATGATAAAGAGGTAGAAACGAAGCAGGAGGAGATGAAGGAAGCCTGCCAGATTCTGCTTTCTAACTAGCGGGGTTGTAGGGGCTGTTGCGTGGTGATGGAGGCCGCTTAGGATGATTGTGATCTGGATCCTGGGCGGCCTCGCGTTGCAGGTACTGTCCAGAGTTTGCCAGGAACAGCCGTGCGCCTCTTGCCTTATGATGGCGGGGTCTGGAATACACAGTTTTTAGAAAAGGAGACGCACAATGACGACGCAGGAATTGGCCGACAAGTTGGTGAAGCTTTGCCGGGAAGGCAAATTTAAGGAGGCAACCGAGAGCCTATACGGCGAGGACATCGTGAGCATGGAGGCGGGAGCGCCTCCGGGAGGATCGCGCGAGTCCAAAGGACTGGAGGCGGTCAAAGCCAAGGGCGAGTGGTGGGCGACAAACCATGAGGTTCACTCCTGTACGGTCGAGGGACCTCTGGTCGCCGGCTCGCACTTTACCTGCACCTTCAAACTGGATGTGACGTTCAAACCGCAGAGCCGGCGGTTCGTGATGGAAGAGGTTGCGGTGTACAAGGTTGTGGGCGGCAAGGTGGTCTACGAAGAGTTCTTCTACGACATGGGCCAGTAGTTGCTCCCTCCGCCTGGGGATCGATTCCGGGCGGAGGGTTTTAGAGTTATCGACGTTTGCCGGCAGCGGCTTTGCGCCGGTTGGTTGCGGCGTGCGGCTTGCGTGCCGGGCGCGTGCGGACGGGCTTTTTCTTGCTGCCCTTGCTCTTTCCACCCTTCGAGGTGCTGGTAGATGAGGGGTTGACGACGGCGATGAGCTTTGTGCCGATGGGGGAGCCGAGGCCGGTGCAGGCGTCCCAGCCGGGGCCGGCGGTGAAGCCTGTGGGAGAGCCGGAGTAGTTGGTGCCGGAGGTGATGTCGTTGAAGGCGGCGGCGCCTTTGGCGGCGTAGATGGCGGGTTGAATGAAGCCTGCAGTAGTTCCGTTCTGTGCGTTAGCTACGGCGATGAGGCCGGCCCAGAGAGGAGCTACGGCGCTGGTGCCGCCGATGGGCAGGGTCTTGCCGTCGACGCGGATGATGTAGCCGGTGGAGGGGTCGGCGTCGCCGGAGACGTCGGGGACGCCTCGGCCGCCTGCGGAGTTGGTGGGGGCGGGGACGCCTGCGTTGGCCTGCCAGGTGGGGAGTGGGAAGAAGTTGCTGACGCCGCCTCCGGTTGCGCCTTCGTTGTTGGCGATTTCGTTCCAGACGACCTCGGAGTTGATGGAGGAGCCGGTGCCGATGAGTTTGGTTCCTCCGCAGGCGAGGACGTGGGGGCTGGAGGCGGGGAAGTCTACGTGGTTGCTGCCGTCGGTGAGGCCGTCGGTGGAGCCGTTGTCGCCGGAGGCTACGGTGATGGTGATGCCGAGGGCGGCGGCGGACTGGCAGGCGGCGTCGAGGGCGTTGAGGGACTGGGTGGTCCAGCTAGACTCGGGGCCGCCCCAGCTGATGGAGATGACGCTGGGTTTGTTGGTGGTGTCATGGACGGCGGTGGCGATGGCGTCGATGAAACCCTGGTCGGTGTTGGGGGCGAAGTAGACGACGATGCTGGCGCCTGGGGCGACGGATGCGGCGACTTCGATGTCGAGCATGACCTCGCCGTCGGCGCTGTTGGCGTTGGTGGGGCTGTTTTTGCCGCCGTCGACGGAGACGGTTTTGACGCTGGGGGTTTTCTGGCCGAGGGTTTTGAAGTAGGCGGTGAGGTCGGTGGTTTTGTAGCCTCCGCCTAGCTCGATGATGCCGATGGTCTGGCCTGCGGCGGAGGCGTTGGGCGGGAACTGGTAGAGCGCGGCGATCTGAGGCGGGGTATAGGAGATGCTGGTGCCGGAGGCGTGGGGATGGGCGAAGCCTCCGGCCTGGGCGATGTTGGCGGTGAGGTCGCCGGCTTCGCCTGCGATGCGAAAGTGGGGCTGTGCCTGGGGGCGGTTGTCGAGGCCGAGGACGGCTTCGACGGGGCCGACGAGGTCGGTGGGGAGGGTGATGCTGCCCTCGCGGACGCGGTAGGTGGTGCCGTCGTGAGTTTTGTGGACGAGGGTGACGCCGAAGGCCTTCTGCATGGCGGCGACGGTGCCGGTGAGCTTGATGGTGCGGCGCTCGGGGCCGGGCGTGTCGGGTGCGACGGTGAGGCCGAACTCTTTGGCAAAGGTGCGGACGAGTTTGACGGCGGCGGGGTCGGCTCCGTGAGTCTTTCTGTATTGGGCGTGGGTGAGGCGCTGCTTGCCGAGGCGGTTGGCGACTTTGAGAGGGGCCTTGCGGCGGACGACGACCGAGACGGTGATCTTTGTGCCGGAGGGCGCGGGCTTTTCGCCGGCGGTTTGCACGAAGGCAGATTTTTCGCTGCCGGGAAGTACGGTGCGGGGGGAGGCTGAGATGTGGGGAGTGGATGTCTTTTTGGTTGCCATTGAATGGTCCTCGAAATTTGGGGATGAATTTGTGTGAGGGGCCGGATTAGGTGGCGAGTTTCGCGAAGACCAATAGTATGCCTGCTCCGTGGAGGAAGGAAGCTGTTGGAGATGAAAATTCGCGACGCCTGCGGGATAGTGCGCAGACGTGAAGGATCGTATCGCCGTCTTCGGACGAGCGCGTGTGGGGGTGTGGCTCGATTGAACTGGAGCAAATTTCGAGTTGACGTAGAGGATACCGAACGGAGGGCAAAAGCAGATTCCTCCCCCTTCGGCTTCGCTCAGGGTGCGGAATGACAACAAAAATGAGCGGTAGAACACCTCTATAGCAACAGGAAATTTGCTTTAGAAGTGACGCAGGGGTTCGGTGGGTGCGGAGGATTTGAAGTCGGGATCGCCGGGGATGGGGTCGAGGTTGGAGCGAAGGTCGGCGCTGCGTTCGAGAGAGCGGCTGACGATGTCGCGGGAGCCGAGACCGACGGCGAGAGCGAGGGTGAGGACGATGCCGCCGAAGAGGATTCCGAAGGCGAGTTCGACGACGGCGCCGCCGATCTGGAGGTGGTCGAGGACCATGGCGGCGGTGAGGACCAGGACGAGCCACTTGATGCCGAGAGAGAGGAAGCGGGCGTACTGGAGCTTGGCGTTGACGGCTCCGATGAGGACGGAGCGTTCGAGGAAGCGGGCGATGAGGGTGCCGGCGATGAGCAGGAGAACGGCTCCGATGGAGTGGGTGAGGTAGGGGAGAACGAAGAGGGAGATCTGGGATTCGCCGGGGAAGGCGGCGTCGAAGGCGGAGATGCCGATGAAGCAGCCGATGGCGACGCATCCCCAGAAGACGACGCGGGCGAGGAGGGCTGTCGGGCTATGGGCGGGAGACCAGTCGGAGATGGTGGCGGAGGAGTTGCGGGCGAGGCGCTCGTCGAACTTGGCGGCGGTGAGCGAGCGGCGAAGGAGTGCGGCGAGGCCCATGCCGATGGCGGTCATGATGACGAGGGCGAGAAGAAGGGCGATAAGGGCCGGGAGAAAGCTCGCCAGCTTGTAGAGGACCTGCTGGGCGGATTGGCGGAGTGCCTGTTCGACTTGTTGCCACATGAGAGGGTCTCCTTACGGGTTTGCTGGCCTATTTTGATTTGCCGTTCGGTTAGAGATTTTTGCTGAAGTGCTTTCTCTATGGGTTGAAGCGGTCGGGCCAGCGCCAGCGTGATACGAGATAGGGTTTGTCGGTTTCAAAAGCTACGGCGAGATCCTGAATGTGCTTTTCGGGGGGCGTGCCCGTGCTGATCAAGGTGAGATGAGAGGCAACCCAGGCGAGATAGAGCGGGGTGAGCGCGCCGAGAAGGTGACCGCGGTTGATGGTGCGCAGGCGGTAGGCGAGGATGAAGTCGTAGACGATGCGAGCCCAGAGATTATCGGGCATGCGGAAGTTTTCCGGTTGGAGCATGGAGAGTTTCTTGAGGCCGAGGAGCGAGTTGGGCGGAAGGACCAGGGACCAGATCTCGTGGAGGTTGGTGTAGGCGAGACGGAAGGCCTCGAGCATGGGTGCGGTTTCGGGCGGCTCGGCGACGTGAGCGGTTTGCGGAAGGGGCTGTGCGGGTTGGGTGCCGCGGGCACGCTGCCAGAAGGAGGCTTTGGCGTCGACGTCGGCGAAGAATGAGCCGGTGATGTGGGCGAGGAGGCTGTTGAGGTCGCGATTCGCGGGTTGAGGGATGGCGCGAGGGGTGACCTCTACCTCGGCGACTGTGAAGTTGGCGTTTGCTGCTTCCGCGAGGGGCCAGAGCAAGGAGTCGTCCTGTGCTGTGGCGGTGAAGCGCTGTGCTGTGGCGGCGAGACGGCCGGCCATGCGAAGGGAGAGGCCGAGGTCGATGGCGAGGGGGTAGCGCGGGCGGGTGCCGAAGAGGGCGCGGGTGACGGGGTAGAGCATCGCGGAGTTGACGAGGCCTTCGCGGGGGCCGAGTTCGTAGTGCGCGACGGAGAGGTCGCTGGTGAGAGTGGATTGGGCTAGAGCGCGGATGGTCTCGGGATGCAGAGACTGGCATTCGGCGCCGAGAAGGAGGCAGCTGGTGGCGCGGTTTTCCTGCGCGAGTTTGTAGGTGTTGAGATAGTCGGCTGCGGTGAGGACCCAGGGGGTCGCAGAGACGGCGGTGGGGGTGTAGGGGATGAGGCGCAAGGGGCTGCCGGAGGAGAGCTGAGGCGCGGTGTCCGGGGTGGCGACGAGGACCGTTTCGTTTGGAAACGCGAGGGCAAGGTTTGAGAGCGTGATTTCGAAGGCCTCTTGAGAGAGGGGAACCAGGCTAACGAGCATGCTGCTGGTTGCGGTCGTCGCGGGCGTCGGGTTCATGGCGTCCGAGGTAAGGTCGATATTTGTCTGCGCGGAGGCCATCGTGCGATGTGGACTTTCTCGGTTCGGTTAGCGGCGCCTCAGGTTGTCGATATCTGCCGGAAGGTACTTATCGTCTGAAGAGGCGTTCCTGCCGTGAGTGTACTGCCGATTCTGAGGCTGCGCGAGAGCAAGGGTGGCAGCGGCGAAAGATTTTTCACGGGCCCGGTTGCTCGAAGGGTAATTTCGCTGGCATACTTCATTGCCTTGCCTTGGGGTCGCGGTGTTGCGCATCTGATGGGTTAAATCCATTCCTGAAAGAGATGCCGGGTGTGGCGTAAGTGGTTGTAGGCGGGCTGAATGCACCGGCAAGTTGGAGGTTTTGTGGCGAAGGCGAAGAAGAAAGTCGCAGGCAAGTTGCATGGTGCTGTAGACGGGGCGGCGCATGGGGCGTTGCACGGGGCGTTACATGGGGAGAGGATTGAAGACTACGCGATGATGGGGGACTGCGAGACTGCGGCGCTGGTGTCGAAAGAGGGGTCGATCGACTGGTTATGCTGGCCCACCTTCTCGTCTGCTGCTTGCTTTGCGGCGCTGCTGGGGACGCGGGATCACGGCTTCTGGCAGATCGTACCGAAGGGTAAGGTGAAGGCGACGAGGCGGGAGTACGAAGGGCACACGTTGATCGTTGAGACTACTTTTGAGACGAGGGAGGGAGAGGTGTGCCTGATCGACTTTATGCCGCCGCGCGAGAGGCACTCTCATGTTGTGCGGATCGTGCGTGGCATTCGCGGCAGGGTATCGATGCAGATGGATCTGGCGATCCGGTTTGATTACGGACGGACGATTCCCTGGGTGACGCGCACGGCGGACGGGTTGCGGGCGATCGCCGGCATGGACATGGTTACGCTGAGAACGAAGGCGCGATTGCGTGGAGAAGGCATGACGACGCGGAGCGACTTCACGGTGCGTAAGGGCGAGACGATGAGTTTTACGCTGACCAGTTCTTCGTCTCTAGAGAAGAGTCCACCTGAGCTCTCGGTGGATAAAGCGTTTGCGGAGACGCAGAGGTTCTGGAGCAAGTGGAGCCGGAAGAATGCGTACGCCGGGCCTTACGCGGAGGCGGTGGAGCGTTCGCTGATTACTTTGAAGGCGATGACGTATCGACCGTCGGGGGGGATTGTGGCGGCTGTAACGACCTCGTTGCCGGAGAGGATTGGCGGGGCGCGCAACTGGGACTATCGCTATTGCTGGCTGCGCGACACGGCGTTTACGTTGCTGATTTTGATGCAGGCCAGTTATGTGGACGAGGCGGTGGAGTGGCGTAAGTGGTTGCTGCGCGCCATCGCCGGGGCACCCGATCAGGTGCAGACGATCTATGGCATCTGCGGCGAGCGGCAGCTGGTGGAGTGGCAGGCAGACTGGCTGCCCGGTTATGAGAATTCGAGTCCGGTTCGGATCGGGAATGCGGCGGTGGATCAGTTTCAGCTGGACGTCTTTGGTGAGGTTTCGTCGGCTCTGTCGAGGGTTCCGCAGGCTGAAGACGAGATACGTGTGTCGGCGGCGTCGGTGCAGGCGGCACTGATCGATCATCTGTGCAAGGTGTGGCCGAACCCTGATGAAGGGATCTGGGAGACACGCGGCGGTGCGCAACACTTTACTCACTCGAAGGTGATGGCGTGGGTGGCGCTTGATCGGGCGATTAGGCATCACGAGCAGTTCGATGGGAAGGGTGACGTCAAGCGATGGAAGAAGAACCGCGAGATGTTGCATCGGGAGATATGTAAGAAGGGGTTTGATAAGAAGTTGAACAGCTTTGTGCAGTCGTATGGATCGAAACAGCTCGACGCCTCGTGTCTGCGAATTGGGCTGGTGGGATTTTTGCCGATGGATGATCCGCGGATTATTGGCACGGTGGAGGCGATCGAGAGACGGCTGATGAAGGACGGCTTCGTGGAACGGTACGATACCAAGAAGACGAAGGATGGGCTTGCAGGAGGTGAAGGCGCATTTCTGGCTTGCAGCTTCTGGCTGGTTACGAACTTGTGGCTGATCGGGCGAAAGGAAGATGCGAAGGCGATGTTTGAACGACTGCTTGCGCTGCGCAACGACGTTGGGCTGTTGTCGGAGGAGTACGATCCTATTGGAAAGCGGATGGTGGGGAACTTCCCCCAGGCGTTATCGCACATTGCGTTAATACATTCTGCTTTTGCGATGTCGGGTTTGTGGCGGCCTGAGCAGAATGCTGCGGCGGAATCTGCATCTCGTCGAAAGAAGTAGAGCTAGATACGCGTCGTGTGACGCCGTTGGGTCTCCACGGTTATCTCCAAATGCAACCAACGAGAGCTTCTGAGTCTCTAACCGATTACCTGGATTTTTTTGTGCGGGATTTCTGCGTGATTTTTACTGCCTTGTTTCCTGAACGCTACTTTCGATTGGTTGATGATGCTACGAATTCCAGGTTCTACCTACAGACTGCAACTGCATAAAGACTTCACCTTCGACGATGCAGCGAAGATAGCCGATTATTTGCATGAACTCGGAATCTCGCATGTTTACAGCTCTCCCTATCTTCAGGCTGCGCCGGGGAGCATGCATGGATATGACGTGGTCGATCATCAGAAGGTAAATGAAGAGCTGGGTGGTGCGGCGGCTCATGAACGGTTCTGCAAGAGGCTGGGTGAGGCGGGGTTGGGGCAGGTGCTGGACATCGTGCCGAATCATATGTCGCTCGGCAAGGAGAACCGCTTCTGGTGGGATGTGCTCGAAAACGGCACGTCGAGCCGGTATGCTTCGTTCTTCGATATCGACTGGCAGCCGCAGGAGGAGCGGCTGCGGGACAAGGTGCTGGTGCCGATCCTTGGGGACCAGTACGGGAGGGTGTTGCAGGCGGGCGGGATCAAGGTGGTGCGGCGCGGCATCAAGTTTCAGGTGGAGTGTTCGGGGCAGTCGCTGCCGGTGTCGCCGCAGTCGCTGCCGGTGATTCTGTCTCGAGCGGCGGAGTATGCGAAGTCGGATACGTTGAGTTTTCTTGCGGCTTCGTTCGGCCGTTTGCCGGCGCCGGAGTATGTGGATCGGCGAACGATTCTGGCTCGCCATCGCGACAAGGTGGTGTTGTTTACTCTGCTGGAGCGGTTGTGCGCGGAGGAGCCGGAGATCTTCGATGCGATGGACCGGGCGATGGCGGACCTGAATGAGAACCTAGACGCAGTGGATGATTTTTTGAATCAGCAGAACTACCGATTGGCTTACTGGAAGACTGCGGACCAGCAGCTGAGCTATCGGCGATTTTTTGATGTGAACACGCTGATTGGTCTGCGAGTGGAGCGCGAATATGTGTTCGAGGAGACGCATGCGCTCGTGTTGGATTGGTTGAAGCGGGGAGTTCTGGATGGCGTGCGGGTGGATCATCCGGATGGGCTGCGTGATCCGAAGGAGTACTTCAAACGGCTGCGCGAACGCGCTCCGGATGCGTGGGTGATCGGGGAAAAGATTCTTGAGCCTGGCGAGTTCCTACGCGAGGATTGGCCGATTGAGGGGACGAGCGGGTACGACTTTTTGAATGTTGTTTCGGGAGTGCTGGTGGCGCCCGAGGGCATGATGGAGTTGAGCTCGGTCTATGCGGATTTTACGGAGCAGCCTACGGACTTTCACGCCATTGCGCATGAGAAGAAGATCAACGTGTCGCAGGAGGCACTGGGGAGCGATGTGAATCGGCTGACGTCGATCTTCGTGGAGATATGCGAGGCGAATCGTGATCGGCGCGACTACACGAGGGCCGAGGTGAGGCGCGCGATTCGCGAGGTCGCGGCGTGCTTTTCGATCTATCGGACGTACGTGGTGCCGGAGCGTGAGGAGATTACCGAGGAAGATCGCGAGTACATTACGCAGGCTGCGGAGTGCGCGAAGGAGAAGCGGCAGGATATCGATGGAGGGCTCTTCGACTTTCTTCGGGACGTGTTGACGATGGAGGTGAAGGGGAAGCTGGAAAGCGAGTTTTTGTTGAGGTTCCAGCAGTTCACCGGACCGGTGATGGCGAAGGGCGTGGAGGATACGGCGTTTTATTGCTTCAATCGGTTGACGGGAATGAATGAGGTGGGGAGCGATCCGGGGCGAAATGGATTGAGCGTTGAGGAGTTTCATTCGTATTGCGGGAAGATGCAGGAGACGCATCCTTGCACGATGACGACGCTGTCGACGCATGACACCAAGCGCAGCGATGACGTAAGGGCGCGGTTGGCCGTGCTGTCGGAGGTACCGGGGAAGTTTGGTGCGGCGATACAGCGCTGGTCGCGGATGAACAATGCGTTTCGCGCGCGCAAGCCTGGCGTGGATCCGTTGCCGGATCGGAATACGGAGTACTTTTTCTACCAGACTTTGATTGGGGCGTGGCCGCTGCCGATGGATCGCGCTCAGGCGTATATGTTGAAGGCGATGCGCGAGGCGAAGCAACAGACGACCTGGGTGGCGAACAATAAAGAGTTTGAAGATGCACTGAGTCTGTTCATTGAATTTACGTATAGCTATGCGCCGTTTCAGCGAGAGCTACAGCAGTTTGTGGAGAGGATTCTGGAGGCGGGGCGTGTGAATTCGCTGGCGCAGACGCTGTTGAAGTACACCGCTCCGGGTGTGCCGGATCTGTACCAGGGAACGGAGATCTGGGATTTGAGTCTTGTGGATCCGGATAATCGTCGGCCGGTGGACTATGCACTGCGGCAGAGGTTGCTATATGAGTTGAAGCAGATGAACGGCGGTGATGCGGCGGCACAGGTGATGGCAAGAGCTGAGGAAGGGCTGCCGAAGATGTGGACCATCCATAAGGCGCTTCAACTGAGACGTGAGAGGCCGAAGTCGTTTGGTGCAGAGGCGGACTATGTTCCGTTGATGGTGGATGGAGCGAAGCATGACCACGTGATTGCGTATCTGCGAGGTGAGGATGTGGTGACGGTGGCGCCAAGGCTCACTGTGAAGCTTGACGGA
Organism: Tunturiibacter gelidiferens; assembly: GCF_013410115.1. Classification (GTDB taxonomy): domain Bacteria; phylum Acidobacteriota; class Terriglobia; order Terriglobales; family Acidobacteriaceae; genus Edaphobacter; species Edaphobacter gelidiferens. The sequence continues at coordinate 1,123,204 of NZ_JACCCV010000002.1, read as the reverse complement.
GCGTGGAAGGACACAGTGGTGACACTACCGGAGGGACGATGGAGGAATCGTTTGACGGGAGCGATCGTTGAGGGTGGCGAGGTCGAAGTCAAGGGGCTGTTGAAGGATTTTCCGGTGGCGCTACTGGCGCGCGAAGAGGTTGGGGGAGACCGCTGATGCATGAGTTTACGGTTTGGGCGCCGAGTGCGTCGAAGATGGGCGTGAAGATCGGCGATGTTACTTATCCGATGAGCGGGCCTGACGAACACGGATGGTGGAGTGCTTCCGTGGAGCAGGCGGGACCCGGGACGGACTATGGCTTTGTGATTGGAGATGATCCGAAGGCCTGGCCTGATCCAAGGTCGGAGTGGCAGCCGGATGGAGTGCATGGACTGTCGCGGGTGTATGACCAGAGGGTTTTCAAGTGGAGTGATAGAGGCTGGAGTGCGCCTGCGCTTGCGCATGCAGTGATCTATGAGTTGCATGTGGGCACGTTTACGCCGCAGGGGACCTTCGATTCGGCGATAGAGAAGCTTGGGTATCTGGTCGAGCTTGGCATTACGCATGTGGAGTTGATGCCGGTGGCTGCGTTTCCAGGTGGGCAGGGTTGGGGGTATGACGGGGCTGCGCTGTTCGCGGTGACCGAACAGTATGGTGGGCCGGATGGGTTGAAGCGGCTGGTGGATGCCTGCCATGCGCGTGGGCTCGCGGTGTTGCTGGATGTGGTTTATAACCACTTCGGACCGGTGGGGAACTACTCGGGCAAGTATGGACCTTACATCACGGAGAGACACCACACTCCCTGGGGGGGCGCGATTAATTTCGAAGGTGAGGGAAGCGACGAGGTCCGGAGGTTTTTCTGCGACAACGCGCTGATGTGGATGAGGGATTATCACATCGATGGACTTCGCCTGGACGCAGTGCATGAGTATGTCGACCGGTCAGCGATTCATTTTATGGAGCAGCTCTCGTTCGAGGTGAAGGCGTTGTCTGCGAAGGTGGGACGACGGCTGGTGCTGATCGCCGAGAGTGATCTGAACGATCCCAGAGTTGTTACTCCTGCGAGGGATGGCGGGTACGGGATGGATGCGCAGTGGAGCGATGATTTTCATCATGCGCTGTTTACGGTGCTGACGAACGAAGGAACGGGGAAGGGATACTACTCGGACTTCGGCACATTGGAGAAGCTGGCGAAGTCCCTGGCGAAGAACTTTGTGCAGGACGGGAGCTACTCGGAGTATCGGAGGCGATCGCATGGGCGCCCGGCTGATGATCTGTCGCCGCATCATTTTTTGGGATATATCCAGAATCACGACCAGGTTGGCAATCGTGCGGTTGGCGACAGAGTAGATCAGACGGTGGGGTTCGACCGCGCGAAGGTGGCGGCGGCGATCGTAATGACGGCGCCATTTATTCCGATGATCTTTCAGGGCGAGGAGTACGCCGCGTCGACTCCGTTTCAATACTTCGCGGACCACGAGGATCCTGAGATGGCAAAGTCGGTAAAGAACGGGCGTCGAGGCGAGTTTGCGGCGTTTGGGTGGAACCCGGAGGACATTCCCGATCCGGAAGATGTCGAGACGTTTCTACGCTCGAAGTTGAATTGGGAGGAGATTCATCAAGGGCGCCATGGGGAGATGTTGGATTGGTACCGGAGACTGATTCAGCTGCGGCGTGGGTCTGTGGCGCTGAATGACGGTGCGGTGGGACATGTGAAGGCGACCTTCGATGAGAAGGGGCGTTGGCTGATCTTCGAGCGGGGGGTGGTGACGGTGATGTGCAATCTTGGATCGGAGAAGGTGGAGCTTCCCCACGCAAAGAGATCTGCATTGTTGCTGGGTTCGAAGGCTGAGGTTGTGGTCAAGGGTGGCGCTGTGGAGTTGCCTACGGAGAGCGTGGCGATCCTTTCGAGTGAGACGCTTCGGTAGCCGTCCTACAGGGAGCTTGTTCCGTTCGATCCTGGATTTGAATCGGATCTTTCCGGTGCGGAGGTCTTTGCCATGAGTGTTATTGTCGCAAGTTGAATCGCGTTATGAGAGACTGACGGGCGATGGTTCTGTGGGCAGGGAACCGCAAAGCGTTTAGCATAGAGCAGTGGGTGGGAGCCGGTTTGCTCGGGGGTCCGCCTTCTTCTAGACAAGGCTTTTCCCAGGAAACTTTTGCGCTGCTATCTCGTCTTCCTTAGTGGATGGCGACCTGGAGGAGTAAATTTCAGGCGACCGACGAGGATGCGGCGGTATTTCACTTGAGGAAGAGAACCATGTTTAAAAATTCTGGGTTTTTCCGGGCAGTCGTATTGGGCACCGGTTTGATCGTTTCGATCGCCGCATTGTCTGTCGGAGAGGCCATTGCTTTAGCGCAGAGTCCGGCTGCGGCGTCTGCAGCTGTGCGCCAGATTGGTACGGTGAAGACGATAGCAGGGAACAGCGTGACGCTCACGACGGATGCGGGGCAGGAGGTTGTCGTGAGTGTGGCCGATGGGGCTCGCATTTTGCAACTAGCGCCGGGCAGCACCGATTTGAAGACGGCACAGACGATTACGCTGGGTGACATTGCGGCAGGGGACCGGGTGCTGGTGAGTGGCAAGGCTGGTGACGGCGGTGCGGGGCTTACGGCATCGCGTGTGATCTTGATGAAGTCGTCGGATATTGCGCAGAAGCATGAGGCGGAGCAGGGCGATTGGCAGAAGCGGGGCACGGGCGGGATTGTGAGCGCCGTGGATGCCGGGGCCGGCTCGGTAGCGTTGTCGGTCGGCGCGAAGAAGCTGACGGTGAAGACGTCGAGTGCGACGAAGTTTCGGCGATATGCGGGCGACTCGGTGAAGTTTGAAGATGCGAAGCCGGGAACGCTGGCACAGATACAGGTGGGAGATCAGCTGCGTGTGCGCGGCGCGACGTCCGATGATGGGTCGTCGATCCAGGCGGAAGAAGTTGTGAGCGGGTCGTTCAGGAATCTTGCTGGTCTGATCGCAACGATCGATGCGGCTGGCGGAACGCTGACGTTGAAGGACCTGGCGACCAAGAAGACGGTGACGGTGAAGATTACAGACAACTCCAGCCTGAAGGCGTTGCCGCCTCAGGCTGCGGCAAGATTTGCGGCTCGTGCAAAGGGCGGGGGCGGCGACTCTCAGGCTCCTGCGCAGGGTGCAGGACAGGCTGCCGGCGGCGGTGAACGGACGGGCGGTACGGGCCACTCTGCTGGAACGGATCTCTCTCAACTGGTGAGCCGGCTGCCGAGCCAGGGTGTTGCGGATCTTAAGGTGGGAGATGCAGTGATGATCGTCGCGTCGCAGCCGGACTCGGCCGTCAGTCAGGTGACGTGTGTGACTTTGCTCTCGGGGGTAGAGCCGATTCTGGCGGCGACACCTAGCGGGGGGCCGGCGTTGACGCTCTCTCCCTGGAGCCTGGGTGGTGGTGCGGCTGAAGGTGGCACGCAGTAGCCCGATCGCGAAGTGAAACGGTAGAAATTTTTTTAGGAGAAGGAATGTCATTCCGGGCAGGGTTGAAGTTTGTTTTGTTCTTTTTTGTTGCATTGATGCCGGTGATTTCGAGCGCCCAGCAGACGGGTGCAATCGTGCGTGGGGTGGTAGCGGATCCTGAGAGTGCGGTGATTCCGGGGGCGACGGTGACGCTGACGCCGGCCTCTGGCAAGGCTTTGATCACGCAGTCGCAGAGTGATGGAAGCTATGTGCTGCGTGGTGTTCCGGCGGGGACCTATTCCCTGACGGTGACGATCTCGGGATTCGCGTCGTATGTGAAGCTGGGGGTGAGGATTGCGGCGGGGCAGAACCTGACGCTGGATGCGAAGATGGCGATCCAGGAAGAGAAGCAAGAGGTGAACGTCAATGCGCAGGGTGCGCAGGTGAGCGTGGACTCCGACAGTAATGCCAGTAGCACCGTTATCAAGGGGAAGGATCTGGATGCGCTCTCGGATGATCCGGACGAGTTGTCTTCGGAGTTGACCGCACTGGCGGGGCCCGCTGCGGGGCCGAACGGTGGGCAGATTTATGTGGATGGGTTTACTGGTGGACAGCTGCCTCCGAAGTCTCAGATCCGGGAGATTCGCATCAATCAGAATCCGTTTTCGGCGCAGTACGACAAGCTTGGCTATGGGCGCGTCGAGGTTTTTACGAAGCCGGGGACGGACAAGTATCACGGCAGCCTGAGTGTGCAGGGCGGGGATAATGCCTTCAACACGTCGAACCCATTCTTGGGGCCCTCGAATACGCAGCCTCCGTACCACACGATCTTTATTCTGGGCAGCGTGAGTGGCCCTATCAATCGCTTCGCTTCGTTTACGGTTGGTGGATCTCATCGGACGATTCAGGACAACAATATCGTCAATCCGAGTGGCTACTATGCGACGTCGGCTGATGCGACGACGCCGTGCGATCCGGGTGTTGCAACGATTTCAAGCTGCTCTTATTTTTCTTCTTATCCGGAGTCGGCGCGAGCTGTGTCGCATCCGCAGACGCGAAGTGATGTGAGTCCGCGGGTCGACCTTGCGCTGGGAGAGAAGAACACGCTGACCGTGCGCTATCAATACAACGTGAATGGACAGCAGAACAACGGCATTGGGAATACGAATCTTCCGACGGCGGGCTATAACACGGAGACTACGGAGCATACGGTCCAGATCAGCGATACGCAGATTCTGAGTCCTCGCGTGATCAATGAGACGCGGTTTGAGTATCAGCGTGACTACTCGACGCAGGACCCGCTGAGCACGGCTCCAACGCTGTCGGTGCAGGGAATCTTTACGTCGGGTGGATCGAGCCTGGGGACGCAGAGGAGCACCAGCACTCACTTTGAGGTGCAGAACTACAGTTCGATTGCGCTGGCAAAAAACTTCATCCGGTTTGGTGGGCGGTTGCGCACGACCAACGAGTCGCTCTTGTCAAATGCGGGATCGAATGGGACTTTTACTTACTCTTATCTGCTGGATCCTTGTTTCGATTCAAATCCTGGTATCAAGCGACCGAGTACTTGTAATCCTGCGGCGACCAAGCCCTGCGATACGCTGAATGCAGGGATTTCGTCGTACCAGTGTGGTTTGCCCGGGCAGTATGCGGAGACGGCGATTAATAAGCTGCAGGTGGATGGGCGCCTGACCGATGTCGGGTTCTATGCGGAGGATGACTGGAAGCCGAAGGGGAATCTGACGATTACGTATGGGCTTCGGCTGGAGGCGCAGAACGTGATCAATAGTGGTCACGATTTTGCGCCGCGGATTTCGTTCGCGTATGGGATTCCGCGGGGGGGCAATAAGTCGCCGGTCACAGTGGTACGAGGCGGATTCGGAATCTTTTACGATCGCTTTACGCTGTCGAATTATCTGACTACGCTGCAGGAGAATGGCTTCAATCAGGTGACCTCGACGGTCCTTAATCCCGGGGCTGTGTGCACGCCGGACAATCCTGGTAACTGTGGCGCGTCGGTCGCGAACAAAATTACAACTTACGGACTAGGCGACGGGATACGCAGCTCGTACACGATGCAGGAGGCGGTTGGGGTCGATCAGCAGCTTGGGCGCGCGGCCACAATGTCGGTGAACTACCTTTATGCGCGTGGCGATCATCAGTATCTGAGCAGAAACTTCATTATCGATACGGGCTTCGATCAGCAGTTTCAGTCGGGCGGTGTCTATAAAGAAAATCAGCTATTGATCAATGGAAATGCGCGGTTGAAGAAGCTGACGTTGTTCGGGTTTTATTCGTTGAATCTTGCCGATGCCAATACCTCGGGGGCGGGATTCTTTCCGACCAGCAATACGGACACGAAGGTGGACTATGGGCGTGCGTCGTTTACGCATGCGAGCTTTGCGGTTGTCGGGGGGAGCTGGCAGCTTCCGTATAGCTTCTCTGCGAGTCCGTTCATTATTGTGCAGTCGGGAACGCCGTATAACCTGACGACCGGTCTCGATCCTACGGGTTCCTCGATCTACAACCAACGGCCGTTTTTCGAGAGTGGAGATAGTGGGCGCTGCAGGATTTCGCGTGACTTCAGCTCCACGCAGACCGGCAGCCTGACGCCGGTGCCGATCAACTACTGCGATGGTCCGTCGAACTTTACGTTCAATCTTCGCGCTTCGCGGACGTTTGGATTTGGGGAGCGAACTCGCGGAGCTACTCCGGCGGCGGGAGCGAGTAGCGGCCCTGGTGGTGGTCCCGGAGGACTTGGTGGTGCTCGTGCCGGTGGGCCGGGTGGTGTTCGTGGAGGGTTCGGGCCACAGGGTGCGAGTTCGGGTCATCGGTATACGTTCACCCTCGGCGCGCAGGCATTCAACTTGTTCAACGTCATCCCCTACGGCACGCCTACGAGTAGTTTGAGTTCGCCTCGGTTTGGTCAGTTCACTACGCTGGCTGCTGGGCCGTTCAGCTCTGCTACGGCTTCGCGGCGGATTACGTTGCAGGCTACGTTTAATTTTTAAGGGGCACGGAAGAGACGTCCTGGCGGACGGGCCCACTGCGCGTGGGGCGGTCACTTCGTGACTTGTATACCTTGTCTCGTTTGACCGAACACCAATGGTCCTCCCGTTGGTCGGAGACTGGATGTGACTTGCGGCTTGAATGAGTGCTACGGTTTGAAGTTCTTCTTCAGGGTCTGCCAGCAGGTGTAGTACTCGTGCTGGCGGGCGGCGGTATCCATTGCGAACTTTGTGGGGCAGCAGACGAAGCGAGTTTCGAACATGAAGGCAAGGGTGCCTTCGAGTTTGACAGGCTTGAGGTCGGCTTTGCTGGCGCGGTCAAAGGTTTCTGCGTCGGGACCGTGACCGCTCATGCAGTTGTGCAGGCTGGCTCCGCCGGGGACGAAACCTTCGGCTTTGGCGTCGTACTCGCCGGTGACGAGGCCCATGAACTCGTTCATGAAGTTGCGGTGAAACCACGGCGGACGGAAGGTGTGCTCGGCGACGATCCAGCGCGGGGGGAAGATGGCGAAGTCTACGTTTGCGGTGCCGGGGATCTCGCTGGGCGAGGTAAGGACGGTGTAGATGGAGGGGTCGGGGTGGTCAAAGCTGACCGAGTTGATGCAGTTGAAGCGGGCGAGGTCGTACTTGCAGGGAGCGTAGTTGCCGTGCCAGGCGACGACGTCGAGCGGGGAGTGGTCGAAGTCGGAGGCCCAGAGATTTCCCTGAAATTTTGCTACGACCTGGAAGGTGCCGTTGTCGCGGTCGTCGTAGGCGGCGTGCGGGGTGAGAAAGTCGCGGCTGTTTGCAAGGCCGTTAGCGCCGATGGCGCCGAGCTCGGGTAGGCGGAAGCTGGCGCCGTAGTTCTCGAGGAGATAGCCGCGGGCCTGTGGGTCGAGAAGCTCTACGCGGAACTTGATGCCGCGGGGGATGATGGCGACTTCGCCGGGGGTGAGTTCGAGGATGCCGAGTTCGGTGTGGAGCATGAGCCGGCCGAGCTGGGGGACGAAGAGAAGCTCGCCGTCGGCGGTGTAGAAGAAGCGGTCGGTCATGCTCTTGGTTGCGGCGTAGATGTGGATGGCGACGCCGGAGTGCATGGTGAGGTCGCCGTTGCCGGCGAGGGTGGTGAGGCCGTCTACAAAGTCGACTGGCGTCGTTGGTAGTGGAAGCGGGTCCCAGCGAAGTTGGTTGGGTGTGGTTTCGATTTCGTTGAATGGAGTGGCGCGAACCATGCCGTTGGCGATCCGCTCGTAGGGTTTGTGCATGACGGAAGGGCGGATCCGGTAGGTCCAGGTGCGACGGTTGAGCAGGCGGGGCGCGGTGAAGGGGCTGCCGCTTAGCTGCTCGGTGTAGAGGCCGAGCGGGGCCTTTTGTGGGGCGTTCTGACCGACGGGGAGTGCGCCGGGGTGGGCCTCGGTGGCAAACTCATTTCCGAAGCCGCTGGAGTACTTGAGATCGGGCATGGTGATCCTCTTGTGTAAAAAGTGTGTCTGGTCGACGAGGGCTTCACGACGAGCGGAGACGGCTTCTCGACGACACAGAAGCTTAGCCGAAAACGGGTGTCTCGTGTTGGGAGAGGGGAAGGCGTCAGTGTTCCGAATTTAAATTTCACAAGAGACTAATTGCTTCCGGATGGAGCCGCATCTTGCTAGAGGGTGATTAAGAACAGACAACGGCTTGAAAGGCGTGGGTGAAAAGGGACGAGCGGTTTGGGCGTGGCGGAGTTCGTCGGGATCCTTCGCTGCGCTCAGGATGACAGCAAAGGCTAATACTGGCGTGGCCAGCTCTTCGGCAGGATGACAGCGAGGGCCTAATACGCGGCTTGGCCACCTTATTCGGGGCTTTGGTGTTCGATCTTGCTTAGGACTAGCCGTTCGATCTTGCTTAGGACAAAGGATGCCTACAATTCGCTCGGGGCTGATACAGGCTAGCGGGTGGGGGAGGGGTCGGCGGTGGAGACGAGGTATGGCTTGGTGGCGGGTTCGTTGGGGGTCGTCGCGGAGGAGATGACGACGGTTTTTGCATTGAGGAACTCGCGCATGCCTGCGGCGGAGAGTTCGCGGCCATAGCCGGAGCGCTTGATGCCGCCGAAGGGCAGGCGGGGATCGCTGGCGACCATGGCGTTGAGGAAGACGCCGCCGCATTGCAGCTCGGAGATGAAGCGTTGTTGTTCGGCGGGGTCGCGCGTCCAGGCGGAGGCGCTGAGGCCGAAGGGGGTGTCGTTCGCGATCTCGATGGCCTCGTTGATGTTCTCGACGCGGAAGAGCATGGCTACGGGGCCGAAGAGCTCTTCGCGATAGACGGCGGAGGTGCGTGGGACGCCGGTGAGGACGGTGGGCTCGAAGTAGTTGCCGGTACCGAGCATGCGTTCGCCTCCTGTGAGGATGCGTGCTCCAGCGCGTGTGGCGGCTTGCACTTGTTGCTCGAGCAGGTCGACGGCGCGAACAGTGGCGAGCGGGCCGATGTCGGTGCGGTCTTTCATGGGGTCGCCTACGCGCATGGCTTCCATGCCTGCGACGAAGCGCGATTCGAAGACGTCGTAGACCTCGTCGGCGACGATGAAGCGTTTGGCCGCGATGCAGGATTGTCCGGAGTTGACGCAGCGGGCGCGGACGGCGGTTTCGATGGCGGCGTCGAGATCGGCGGAGGGCATGACGATAAAGGGATCGCTGCCGCCGAGTTCGAGGACGGATTTCTTGATGAGCCAGCCGGCCTGCGCGCCGATGGCTCGACCTGCGGTCTCGCTGCCGGTGACGGTGACGGCGGCTACGCGCTCGTCGCCCAAGACGGTTTCGACTTGATGAATTTCGAGGAGGAGGCTTTGGAAGGTGCCGCGGGGAAAGCCAGCGCGACGAACCAGGGACTCGATGGCGAGTGCGCACTGCGGGACGTTGTTGGCGTGCTTAAGGAGAGCGACGTTGCCGGCCATGAGCGCCGGTGCGAGGAAGCGGAAGACCTGCCAGAAGGGGAAGTTCCACGGCATGACGGCCAGCACGATGCCGATTGGATCCCACCGCACGTAGCTGTAGTTGTCTTCGGTGGGGATGGACTCGGGTGCGAGGATGCGGGCAGCGTGTTCGGCGTAGTAGCGGCAGGCGTCGGCGCATTTGAGGATCTCGAAGCGAGCTGCCTCAAGGGGCTTGCCCATCTCCTGGGTGATGAGGATGGAGAGGTCGTCGATCTCGTGTTCGAGGATGGAGGCGAGCTTGCGCATCCACAGGGCGCGGTGTTCGAGCGGCACGAGAGAGTAGGTGCGAAAGGAGTCGGCGGCGAGGGCGATCTTCTGGCGCGCGGCTTCGTCGGTGAGCGGGTCGAAGCTGCGCAACAGCTTGCCGGTGGCGGGATTAATGGATTCGATGGCCATGCCGAATGCGGAGTTACTCTGACGCTAGTTTAGCAAGAGCTGAGGCAAGCACCTGTACCCCGAGAGTGGTATCCGCTGGCGTGGCATATTCGTCCGGTCTGTGGCTTACGCCGTTGCGGCAAGGGATGAAGATCATGGCGATGGGTGCGATGCGGGCCATGAACAGCGAGTCGTGATAGGCACGGCTGACCATCTTTCTGGGAGAGATGCCGTGGGTGGCGCAGACCTCTTTGAGGAGTTCGACGAGGTGTGGGGAGGATTGCGCGGGGGCGTCGGCGTTGATGATCTGCTCGGTGATGATGACGCCGCGGCGTTGGCGGAGGGTTTCGATGTCGCGGCGGATGGCCTGCGTGACGGACTCGCGGCGGGTGGGGTCGGTGTCGCGGATGTCGAGTTGGAGGACGACACGGCTGGGGACGCTGTTGACTGCGCCCGGAAAGACCTCGCAGGTGCCGACGGTGGCAACGGTGTCGATGGCATGGGTGGCGAGGGTGTGTTTTTCGATTGCGAGAATGAGTTCGGCCGCGGCGCAGAGAGCGTCTTTGCGGTCGGGCATGAGGAGCGCGCCTGCATGGCCGCCGAGGCCGCTGATGGTGAAACGATAGCCTGCGGGGGCGGCGATGCTGGTGACGATGCCGATGGGAGTGCCTTCGCGTTCGAGCAGGGGACCCTGTTCGATGTGGAGTTCGAGCCAGGCGTGGTAGTGGTTCGGTGAGAGCTTAACCGAAGCGAGGTCGCCGGTGAAGCCCGCAGCCGTGCGAACTTGTGCGAGGGTCTTGGCCGTGTCGGCTGGCTCGTTGGCTTCGTGGAGAGCGTCGGCTTGTTTAGGATCGAGGGTCCCGGACATTAGGCGGCTGCCGAGACAGCCGATGCCGAAGCGGGTGGGCTCTTCGGAGGTGAACATGACGAGTTCGATGGAGCGGCGGGGCTGCAGGCCGCTGCGTTTGAGCGTGCGCATCGCTTCGAGACCGCCGAGGACGCCGACGGTGCCGTCGTACATGCCGGCGTGAGGGATGGCGTCGGTGTGTGAGCCGGTGGCGACTGCAGGCGCGTCGGGGTCAGTGCCGGTCCAGCGGATGAAGATGTTGCCTACGGCGTCGTCGCGAACCTCGAAACCGTCGGCGGTGGCAAGTTCTTTGAGCCATGCGCGGGCGCGGAGATCGTCTGGAGAGAAGACGATGCGGGTGACGGAGGTGCCGTTGCTGACGGGCTCGGCGTCGGTGAAGGTTGCGAGGGTTGCGAGTTCGCTCGTCAGCCGTGGTTGATCGATCTGAATTTGCTGTGCCAAAACTGTTGCCTCCTTTTGGCCGAGGTTGACGTAGATGCTAGACCAGTGGGTGACGGTTCCAGTCTTTGTAGATGAGGTATTTTGCGGGACGCTTGCCGATGGCTGCGAACCACTGTGGACAGAAGGGTCCCATCCAGATGAAGTCGCCTGCAGTGACTGGATACCAGCTGTCTCCGAGGCGATAGATGCCGCCGCCTTCAAGCATCAGAAGGCCGTGCTCCATGATGTGAACCTCGACCATGCTGAGTGCGGCGCCGGGCTGGTAAGTCATGGTGTTGACCGCGAAATCGAAGGACGGAGAGCCGGGCAGGAGGCTGCGAACCTGGAGGTCGGGGTCGTCGTTGAGGGGGACTGAGAGCGTCTTATCTTCGTGGCCTATGAGGAGCTCTGGTGGAGGAACGGAAGCGATCGCTTCGTAGGGTTTTTCGATGATGACGAGGCGCGTGGCCTGTTGCGCGGTAAGTGTGTGTGCGGCGTCTTCAGGGATGTAGGTGAAGCTTCCTGGGATGAGTGATTGAAACGTGCTGTCGGTTGCGAGATCGGCTGCACCCTCGAGGGTATAGATAAAACGCTGGTTGGATGTGGGTCCCAGTTTGCCGCCGGGTTCGAGTTCGGCGGTGTATTGGGTGAAGGCAGCGCCTGCTGCGGGGGAGATGTGGACGACGGCGGTGGCGAGTTCCATGCCGGGCAGCACTGTGCGGACGAAGGTGTCCGGCGTGTGGAGAAGATGATCGCGCTGATTGGTGCTGCGGGTCTGTCCCAGCTTATGCATGGCTATCCTTGGTTTTATCATCGCTCAGGAGCGCGAGGAACTCCATTGCAGTTGAGAGTGCGGCTTCTACGTCCTGTGGGAGTACGGCTTCGTCGGGGTGGTGACTGAGTCCACCGGGGCTGCGGAGGAAGAGCATCGCCGAGGGGATGGTTGGGGCGAGGATCATCGCATCGTGGCCGGCTCCGCTGGTCATTCTGTTGCTGGGGAAGCCAGCGTTTGCGGCGGCGCTTTGCAGTAAGGCTGTGACACGGGGGTCGAGCGGGACAGCGGACTGCTCCATCTCGGTGATGAGTGTGAGGGTTACGCCGCGTTTGGCTGCTGCTTTCTTTGCGATTTGCGTCAGAGCGTCGACCGCAGCGTGGCGTGTGTTGTCGTCTGCGTGGCGGATGTCGAGCGACGTCTTTACTCTGCCGGCGATGACATTTCCAGCGCCGGGGAAGGCGTCCAGCTTGCCGACTGTTGCGACGAGGCCTTCGTGAGCGGTGGCGTAGGCCTCGACGGAGACGATCCATTCGGCTGCGGCGGCCATTGCGTCGTGTCGCAGGTGCATTGGAGTGGTTCCGGCGTGGTTTGCCTGTCCTTCGAAGAGGAGTTGCAGGCGGGTCTGTCCTACGAGTGCCTCGACGACGCCGAGTGATGCGCCCACGCTCTCCAGAATGGGGCCCTGTTCTATGTGAAACTCGAGATAAGCGAAGGCGTCGCGGGATAAGACTGCTGCGGGAAGGTTTGCGGGATCTAGGCCGTAGTGGCGTATGGCTTCTGCGATGCTTACGCCATCTGGATCCGTGCGCTGCAGTGTCTCTGGATCGAGCTTTCCTACAACGGCGAGGCTGCCGAGGAAGGCTTTGCTGAAGCGGACACCTTCCTCCTCTGAAAAGCCGATGACTTCGAGGGAGAAGGGAAGCCGGTGTTCTCGTGATTCTTCGACGACGGCGATGCCAAGGATGACCCCGAGGATGCCGTCGAAGGCTCCGGCGTTGGGTACGGTGTCGAGGTGCGAGCCGATGATCAGGCGAGGGGCGTTCGGGACAGGAGACTGCAAAAGTCCGCGAAGGTTGCCGATGGCGTCGACGTGTACCGTCATTCCGGCGGCCTCCATCCACTGTCGCAGCAGCGCGTGGACGGCGTGCATGGGAGGGGTAAGGAAGCGACGGGTGATCTCACCGGGGACTTCGGTGTGAGTGGCGATCTCGCGGCAGCGAGCGATGATGCGAGTGGCGCAATCTCTTTTTGTGCCTGTCATGGTTGCTTATTTGCTGCGCTCACGATTTGCGGCGGACGCGCGCCTCGATGTATCCGTGGGGTTCGTCGGTGGGGACGAAGATCTCGTTTGGATTGTCCTGGTTGAAGCGGGAGAGGTCGACGAGGAGGCAGTGCTTGTTGGGCATGGTGATCTCGATCTCGTTGATTGCAGGGACGGCTTCGAGCGCGCTCTCTGCCATGGCGTAGAGGGTCTGCTGAACGGATCTGCTGTCGTGGTTGGCGAAGGTGCGCAGCATCGTCTCGCGAAGCTTTGTACGTAAAGCATCGAAGTTCAGACCGGGTGAGGTGTAGCGCCACTCCGCAGTGACGGCGGTTCCGAAGAGGCGATCTTTGGTCTCGGGCAGAGTGGTCAGTGAGTCCTTGATGTAGCCCTCGAAGCCGGAGTTGGCGGTCTTGAGAAGGACGAGGTTGTCGAGGCCCGAGAGGATGTGAAAGCTGCCGCCCTGCTCGCGTTCTACACTGGTTGTTTGAAGTTCGCCGCTGCCACGCATGAAGGCGCTGGGATGTGGTTCACCGTCAACGGTAAGGCGCTTCCACATGGTGCTTTCGATGCGGACCGAGGCGGAGGAGACCTGCGGATTTCGTCCTAGCAGGAAGTCGACCAGCTCTTTGGCGTAGTCCTCCATGGCGGTTGCCTTTGAAGTTCGCGCGAGGGAGTAGACGGTGTTCTTCATCGTGTCTGTCGGCAGGATTTTGCTGTTGTCCCCGTCAAGGTGAGCGGTCTCGAAGTCGCCTTTCAGTAAGACTTGAACCGTCCATTCGCGCAGGTCGTGGCCGTGAGCGTGGCGGGTCACCTTCATCAGGCGGACCCGGGATTTTCCGTAACGATTTTCAGCCAGCTCAATCATCTGGTCAGCTTCCTCGATAGGTGGTGTAGCCGTTCGCAGTCAGAAGTAGCGGGATGTGGTAGTGCTGCTCGCCTTCGGTGACTGTAAAGACGATTTCGATATATGGATAGAGGCCGCTCAGCTGATGCTGGTTGTAGTAGGCGATGGTTTCGAAGTGAACGCGATATATGCCCGGCTGCAGGGCTTCGGTTGCAGGAAGGAGATGTTTGCAGCGACCGTCGGCGTCGGTGATTGCTACGTTGAGGGACGACCACTCCCCGTCTGTTAGGCGAGCGAGGGTGATGGGGACGCCTGTGGCTGGCCGTCCCAGGGCTGTGTCGAGAATATGTGTGGAGATGCCCATCGTTAGTCCGACTCCAGCCAGCGACGAAGGCGAAGCTGCGTGATCTGGCGTTGTTGTTCGGCTGCTTCATGTAGCTCTGTGGCCGCGTCGTTTTGCATTCTGCTTTCAAGGATGGCAAGGATCTCCGCGGATTTCTTGCCTGAGGCGCAGACAATGAAGATTCTGTCGAAGCGCTGTTCGTAGAGACGGTTCGCTGCGTCGAGAGCCAGTTTCGCAGCATGGTCGTCGGAGTGAGCTGCGTGTTGCTCCTGTGCCGACCAGCGCAGAGACTCTTCGGTTGTCTGGGTCTGCGCATGCTTTTGGCCAATGCGGGGATGGCTGTCGAACGCCTCCTGCCATGCCTGCTCCGGAAGAGCAAACCATATGGAAGCGGAGGTTTCGAGGAGGGAAGCTTCGTCGGCGATTGGGCGCGCGGATGCCAATGTCTCTGCCCACGCATGGGAGCCGCAGCAGGGGAGAGCCTCGCGGGCGGCAATGGTGGGGTCGAGCGAATTCCATCGGGCCAGAACTTTGTTCATGCGTGTCTGCCTACTATAACTTGACCTCACGGCCCTGAGGCGTGGGGGCGAAGGTGCCTTCAACGTAAGCTGGCTCTCCTCGCAGATAGGTGGCCTTTACCAGGCCGCGCAGCGTCTCCCCCATGTACGGTGAAATGGTGTGGCGATAGTGTAGTTTGTCGGGAGTTACGGTGAACTCTGCCTCGGTGTCGAAGACAACGAAGTTGGCGTCACGGCCGGATTGCAGTGCGCCTGCCTGATGAGTAAGACCGGCGAGAGCTGCAGGTGCTGCGCTCATCCAGCGCGCGATGTCTTCGAGCGTGTGGCCGCGATGAGTGCAGTTCGTGTGGATGACCGAGAACGCAAGGGACAGGCTGGCGATACCGCCCCAGGCCTGATCGAAGCGGCCAGTGTCTGTGCGCTTCATCTCGGGCGGGCAGGGGGAGTGGTCGGTGACGATCATGTCGATGGTTCCATCGCGAAGACCGCGCCAGAGCCCTCGTTGGTTTTCCCTGCTGCGAATGGGTGGCGCGCACTTGAGCAGGGTTGCACCGTCGGGGATCTCTTCTGCGGCGAAGTGCAGATAGTGAGGGCAGGTTTCGACTGTGATTGGGAGGCCTTCTTTGCGGGCGGAGGTCAGCTCGGCCAGAGCGAGCGCGGTGGAGAGGTGAACGATGTGCAGGCGGAAGTCGTATTGGCGGCAGAGCCGGATCATCAGGCGAATGGCCTGGAGTTCGGCTTCGTCGGGGCGCGAAGCGAGATAGGTTTGGTATTGGCGCCAGTCTGCGTTGCGCAGTGACTGGGTCGCAGCGTCGATCGGGGCAGCCAGTTCGGCGTGTACGAGAAGAGGGAGGCCTGACTGCGCGATCGATGGCAGCGCGGCTTCCAGTTGTTGCTGGTCGATCATTGTGAAGCCGTCGCAGCCGGGGTAGATGAGAAAGCATTTGAAGCCGAGGACTCCGGCTTGCGCTAGAGGGAGGATGTGCTGCTGATTGTCCGCGACGGCTCCGCCCCACGGTGCCCAGTCTACGAAACACTCTCCTTGTGCGGCTTCGCGCTTCTCTTCGAGTGCGGCTACGGTGGTGGTCTCGGGGAGACAGTTGAGTGGCATGTCGATCAGGGTAGCGTAGCCTCCCGCTGCTGCTGCACGGGTCGCAGTGCGGAAGCCTTCCCATTCGGTACGTCCCGGCTGGTTGATGTGTACGTGTGTATCCACCAGCCCGGGAAGGAGAGCATCGTTGCCGCAGTTGTGGACGATGGCGTCTGTGGGAACCTCGGACGCGCGGCAGACAGCGCGGATCGTTCCGTCCTCCACGAGGAGCGCGCCGGGTTGTGTGCCCTGTGGAGTGACGATGCGTTTTGAGAGAAAGGCATGTGCCATAATCTGATTATTCCGTTACTGCTGCCGCACAGATTGTTCCATAAGGATACCGAGCCGAATGCAGGGCAACCCAGTCTTCATGCAGAGAGCGATCGCGCTGGCGACGGAGAATGTCACCTCCGGTCGCGGAGGACCGTTTGGCGCGGTGATTGTGCGCGATGGTGAGATCGTTGCTACGGGCGCGAATCTTGTCACTGCGACGAACGATCCAACGGCGCATGGCGAGATTGTAGCAATCCGTAACGCTTGTACGGCGCTTGCGAGCTATCAGCTGACGGGATGCCATATCTATACCAGCTGCGAGCCTTGCCCGATGTGCCTCGCAGCGATCTACTGGGCACGTTGCGAGGCGATCTTTTACGGGAGTTGCGCCGCCGATGCTGCAGCAGCTGGTTTTGACGATGCTTTTCTCTATGAGGAGATGAAGCTGCCGCTTGATCAGCGGAAGATACCGACGGTAAATCTTCTGCCGGAGCAGGCGATTTCGAGCTTTGAGGCCTGGCGTGAGCGCGCCGGCAGAATCGACTATTGAGACATGACGACGAAGCGGAAGAAGGTAGCGGCAAAAAACAATAAAGCGGATTCTGTTGTGAAGGTTGCACTGCTTGGATTTGGCACGGTTGGTGGATCGGTGGCGCGGGTGCTTGCTGCGTCGAGGTTTCCGGGTGTGCAGTTGACACATATCTTCAACCGCAATGTGGATCGGAAGCGTAGCTCTGAAGCTGCGAAGGCCGTGCCGGCTTCGGTGGTGTGGACCGATAGCATCGATGTGATTCTGCGGTCGGATGTTGATGTTGTTATTGAGTTGATGGGTGGCCTGAACCCGGTGGAGGGGTGGCTGCGGAAGGCTCTGGCCGTGGGCAAGTCGGTGGTGACGGCGAATAAGCAACTAATCGCGTATCGAGGCACGAATCTGGCGAAGCTTGCAGCGCAGCATAACGTTCATCTGCTGCATGGAGCTGCCGTGGCAGGTGGCGTGCCGGTGATTCCGGGGATGCTGCAGGGGTTGTGCGGCGACCAGGTGACCAGGCTCAGTGGCATCGTGAACGGTACTTGCAACTACATTCTGAGCCGGATGGAGGCTGGGGCGGATTACGCGACGGTGCTGGCTGATGCGCAGCAGCTCGGCTATGCGGAGTCTGATCCGTCTGCCGATGTGGACGGTTACGATGCGCGGGCGAAACTCTGTATTTTGTCGCGCATTGCGATGCACGCTGAACTTGATCCGGATGCGGTTGCGATACAGACCATCTCGGCGATTGAGGCGATCGATTTTTCTTATGCGAAGGAGTTGAACTGCACCATTCGCCAGGTTTCGCGTGCGGAGCTCGATGGGAAGATTGTGCATGCGCGGGTTGCGCCGATGCTGGTTCCGCTGGTCTCGCCGATGGCCTGGTCGCACGGTACGCAGAACATGGTGGTGGTGAGTGGAAGATTTGGCGGGGATGTTGTCTTCTCGGGGCATGGCGCTGGTGGCGAGCCGACGGCGGTTGCGGTTGTGTCGGATCTGCTGGCCGTCGCGCAGGATTGTAAAACGGTGCAGCTGCCAGTGCGCAGGCGCGAGGTGACGGGAGATTTTCTGGCACCGCACTATCTGCGATTTGTCGTCGACGATAAGCCGGGAATTGTCTCGGCGATTTCGGGGGCGCTCTCGAAGGTGGGCGCCAATATCGATTCGCTGCTGCAGCGGCGGGGATATCCGAAGCATCGGCTGCCCTTTGTAGTGACGACTGAGCCTTGTCTGAGCTCGACGATTGAGCGGGCGCTGGCGTCGGTCGCTCGCATGGATTGCATGCTGGAGAAGCCGCTGTGCTTGCAGATGCTTGAAGTGGAAGATAAAGCAGAATAGGAAGCGGCGCAGGGTGAGTGCGCCGCCTCTTTGGGTTACTGGAGGTGGGTTAGTACTTGGGCAGCGAGGGATCGATCTTGTCGGCCCAGGCGAGGATGCCGCCGGTTAGATTTGACACGTTGGAGAAGCCGGCTTGTTTGAGCGCGAGTGCCGCTCTCTGGCTGCGTGCGCCGGACTTGCAGTGGACGACAATCTCGCGATCCTTCTTGTCGGCCAGTTCGGCGGTGCGAAGCGCGATCTCACCGACTGGAATGAGCGGCGCGCCGAGATTTACGATCTTGTACTCGTGCGGTTCGCGGACGTCGAGAACGAAGACGTCTTCCTTGGCGTCGAGCTTGCGCTTCAGCTCCTGGACGGAGATCTGGGGGATGCCGTCGACGACGGGAAGGTCGCTTACTGCCTTGTCGCGGGCGACTTCGAGTGGGCCGACTTCGCTCGGCGGAGTGATGCCGCAGAACTGGTCGTAGTCGATGAGCTCTGTGACGGTGGGATTGGGACCGCAGACGGGGCACTCGGGATTCTTGCGGAGCTTGAGGGTGCGGAAGGTCATGCCGAGGGCGTCTACAAGGAGCAGGCGGCCGATCAATGGCTCGCCGATGCCGAGGATCAGCTTGATGGTCTCGGTTGCCTGGATGACTCCGACGAGGCCCGGAAGAATGCCGAGGACGCCGCCCTCAGCGCAAGAAGGAACCAGGCCAGGCGGTGGCGGCTCGGGATAGAGGCAGCGATAGCAGGGGCCTTCTTTGGTGCCGAAGACGCTGGCCTGACCCTCAAAGCGGAAGATGGAGCCGTAGGCGTTGGGCTTACCGAGCAGGACGCAGGCGTCGTTGACGAGGTAGCGGGTCTGGAAGTTGTCGGTGCCGTCGGCGATGACGTCGTAGTCTTTCAGGATCTCGAGCGCGTTGGCGCTGGTGAGCATGGTGTTGTGCTTGATGACGTTGACGGTGGGATTCAGGCCCTTGAGCATGATCTCGGCGGAGTCGACCTTGAGCTTGCCGACGGTCGCGGTGGAGTGGATGATCTGGCGCTGCAGGTTGCTGGCGTCGACGGTATCGAAGTCGACGAGGCCGATGGTGCCTACGCCTGCGGCTGCGAGATAAAGGGCGAGCGGTGCGCCAAGACCGCCTGTGCCGACGCAGAGTACCTTCGCGGCCTTTAGCTTCTGCTGGCCCTCCATCCCGACTTCGGGGAGGATCAGGTGCCGGGAGTAGCGAGCGATCTCATCGTTGGAGAGCTTTGGGAGTTCTACGGTCTCTTCTAGGGCTGCTGGCATTGTCTTTTCCTCTGCCTCTCATGGAAGCGTCAAAAATCTTCATCTCGTAAAACCGTCTTCGAACTGATTCTTTAGACGGTTACAAATAGGAAAATTTTAGGGTCGACAGTTCGTTCCGCCGGCGATGGAGGGGATGATCGTGAGTTCGTCCGTGTCGGTTGCCGGGGTCTCTTCTTTGTTTGGGAGGTAGCGGATGTCGTCATCGTTCAGGTAGACGTTGACGAACGAGCGCAGCTTGCCTTCCGGGGTGAAGAGGTGCGGCTTCAGTTCGGGGTATTGGACGGTGAGCTGCTGAAACACGCTGCCGACGGTTGTTCCCGCGACGCTGACGGTCTCTAATCCGCCTGTGTAGGCGCGCAGCGGGGTGGGGATGTGAATGTTCATGCCTGACCTTTCTGGTTGGGTGCCGCTGCTTCGGCGACGTTAGTGGCGATGTCGATCTGAATTGGTTCATCCTCGAAGTTCTTGTCGTCTTCCCCTGTCCCGCTTAGCAGAAAGGAGTTTGTCAGGACAGCTTTGCCCTGTTCGACGCTGGTGATGATGTAGGAGCAGCTGAGCCAGTGGGCTTCGGCGAAGTCGGTCTTCGACCATTGGGCTGGATGGTCGGGATGCGAGTGGTAGAAGCCGACGATGTCCAGGCCGAGGCCGCGCGCCTGGCGCTGAATTTTGACGAGCTCCTGCGGGGCGATGTGGTAGCGGTTGTGGGCAGAGTCGGTGCGGGTGTTGCCGGCGCGAACGATCTGCTGGACGTGATTGACCGCCACGGCGCTATTGCCGTCGCCGGCGATGTTCTTGCCGAGCAGGACGCCGCAGCACTCGTTCGGGTAGGTCTCTTCGCCGTGGACGCGTAGGGCTTCGTAGTCGGCGTAGTGGATGCGAAGCATCTGGTTAGCCCTCCTGCCAGAAGCGTTCGCTCATGTACTTCTCAGCGGAGTCGCAGAGGATGGTGACGATGACTGCTTCGCGGCCGGCGCTGGCCTCCTGCTCGCCAATCTGAAGAGACGCAGCGACGGCGGCGGCAGCGGAGATTCCCACGAGCAGGCCCTGATTGCGGGCCAGATTTTTCACCATGTCGTAGGCGGTTTCGGTGGGTATGTCGATGTTCGCGTCGGCGAGTGATGGATCGTAGATGCGCGGCACAATTGCGGTTGCCATGTGCTTGAGGCCTTCGAGACCGTTGAAGGGCGAGTCCGGCTGCATGGAGATGCAACGGATCGATGGGTTCAACTCCTTCAGGCGTCGGGTTGTGCCCATAAAGGTGCCGCTGGTCCCGAGGCCCGCGACGAAGTGGGTCACCTGGCCTTCGGTCTGCTCCCAGATCTCGTTCGCGGTGGTGCGGTAGTGCGCCTTCCAGTTCTCGTCGTTGGAGTACTGGTCGGCGTAGTAGTACTTGTCTGGTTCGGCTGCGGCCATCTCTCGAGCTTTACGGATTGCGCCGTCGGAGCCGTTGGCTGGGTCGGTCCAGAGAACCTCTGCTCCGTAGGCGGCGAGATAGCGTTTGCGCTCGGGCGAGACGTTCGATGGCATGCAGAGCGTGACCCGGAAGCCCAACGCAGCGCCGAGCATGGCGTAGGCGATACCGGTGTTGCCGCTGGTGGCATCGAGCAGGCCGCGGCTGTCGCTGAGGAGACCTCGGCGCTGTGCGTCGGCGACGATGGCGGAGGCAGCACGATCCTTGACCGAGCCGCCTGGGTTCGCCCATTCGGCTTTGCCTAAAATCTGGACTCCGGGCAGATGGGCGCTCAGGCGTTCGAGCCGCACCAAGGGGGTGTGGCCAACGCGGTCGAGGATGCCGGTTCCAAACGGTTTGACGGTGGTGATCATGCAGCTTCCATCTTCTTTTGATTCATTTGAATCGTTCTGCGCTGCGGTGATTGAAGGACTTCCGCGGATGTGCGACAGTTAATCGAGTCTAACGTATTGCACTTATGGCGAAAAAGATCCCACAACGAAGCTTTAATGATGTTCTTGGTCTCCTCGGAGGCCAGAGATTCGATGTTGCCCCCGCGCAGGAGGGTGCAAAGCGAACGCCAAATGCAGTCCAGGTAAGGAAATACGGCTGTGCGGCTGAGATTGCCGCGGCGCCTGATGGCACGGTTGAGATCCTGGCCCGTCCCGGCTGGCTGCTGAATGGGGAGATTACGCGTCTGCTCGACCGGGGATACCAGAAGTTCCTCAAGACGAGCAAGCTGGAGATTCCCGCATCGGCGGATCATCTGCGGGCGATCCATGAGTTCACCGAAGAGTTGAACGAGGCGATAGGCGCGACCAGCCTTTATAACCAGGCGCTGGGAACTACCAGCAACGTTTATCACTACGATCGGGTCAAGGGGCGGGACTAAGATCTGGGCCGGGAATGAACTGCGGCATGGCAGCCTAGCGCAGCTTGTTCTGTTCGCGTTGCAACTCTCGATAGGCTTGGCTCTTGCCGATGCCGCGTTCGCGAGCGACTCGCTTCAGGGCGTCCATCTCGCTGATTCCTTCTGACTTCATCATGGCGGAGACCTCGGCGGCAAGGGTGTTTTTCTTGTCTTCGGAGGTGCTCTCGATGGTTGTGGGCGCGAGCATCAGCACAATCTCCCCGCGCACGCTGGCGCGACTGGAGAGTTGGGACCGTAGGTCGGCGACCGTGCCACGCAAAAACTCTTCATGCATCTTGGTCAGTTCGCGCGCGATGACGATGTGCTGTTCGGGGCCGAATACGCCTTCGATGTCTGCGAGGGTGTCGAGGATGCGATGGGGGGCTTCGTAGAAGACGTTGGTTACGTCGCCTCGTACGAGGTCTTCGAGAGCGGTCTTTCGTTGGCCTGCTTTGGCGGGGAGAAAGCCGTGGAAAGTGAATCGTTCGGTGTTGAGGCCGCTTGCGATCAGGCCGCTGATGGCGGCGTTGGCTCCGGGGATGGGGAAGACATCAACTCCTGAGGCGAGGGCGGCCGCGACGATCTGGCCTCCGGGATCGGCGATGCCGGGGGTTCCGGCGTCACTGACGATCGCTATGCGCGCACCGTTTTTTAGTTCGGCTATGAGTTCTTCGGTGCGTGAGCCCTCGTTGTGCATGTGATAACTCACGGTCGGGGTGCGGATCTCAAAGTGATTGAGCAGCTTCTGGGTCTGCCGCGTATCCTCGCAGGCGATGCGGTCCGCCTGACGCAGCACTCGGAGCGCACGCAAGGTGATGTCTTCAAGGTTGCCGATGGGGGTGGCTACGAGGTAGAGACCCGGCGCCAGCGGCCGGTCGTCGTTGTCGCGACTTGCGGGCATTATTCCGGTTGCCGCAGCTTGCGGCGCTGGTTCAGCATTCCCATGGAGAGAGCAAGATTCTGCGGCGTGATGATGCCGACGATGCGGTCGCCTTCGAGCACGGGAACCATCTGCGCGCCCTGGCCGGCCATGATGCGGCGCAGGGTTTTGACGAGGGAATCGTCGGGCTGCGCGGTTTGGAAGGAGCGCGTCATCACGCCCTGGACATAGCCGTTGCCGTCGCTTTGCAGGGCATCGACGATGCTCTGCCGCGAGACAGCGCCAACGAGGTTAGATCCGCGCACTACGGGAAAGACATCCTGCAGGGTGTGGACCGAGCGCTGGAGCGCATCTTCGAGCGTATCCGAGGCCGAGAGCATGCTGAACTGCGTCAGCATGACGTCGCGCATCCGCACCGCGTCCACATCGGTTTGAAGCAGCAGGCCCTGATCTTCCATATGTGCGCCGATCATGAGGAAGGCTCCGATCATGACCAGCCACATGTTCGGCACAAGAAGGCCGGCGACTATGAGCGCGATGGCGATGAATTGGCCGAGACCTGCCGCTGCTCGTGAAGTCTTGATGACGCCCTTTGTCTTGGCGAACTCGCCGCGAAAGACACGTCCACCATCAAGCGGCGATGCTGGCAGCAGGTTCACGACACCCAGCAGAATGTTCATCCATATCGCCGCCCTCAGCAGGTGCGCAGGCGACATCCATGGGCGTTCGAGAAGGCTAACCTCAGGCGCAATGGTTAGTGTCATCGCGGCCAGCAGCAGGCCGAATCCGATGTTTGCACTCGGCCCGATGACGGCCATGCGCTTCTGCATCTCCGGCGTTGTAGCCTTTTCGGTTGCCTCGGGGCTTGCGTAACTCATCAGGCCGCCTACGGGGAGTAGAAGCACACTGCGGAGTTCAAGTCCGAACCACGCGGCGCCGATGGCGCGAGCTACCTCGCGGACGATGACTGCGAGCAGGAGCAGCAGCCAGAGAGCAAATCCGCGGCTCCCGGTTGCTCCCGTCATCGAGGCGTAGCTGACCGACAACCCAAGGATAAGGAGGAAGAAGGTATGAATGCGAACATCCACGCCGAGAAATCTGCCGATCGGAAAAGACCACCCACGCATATTCTCCATTGTATGCGCTGCGGTTTACCAATTCGCGCGCTTGCGGCTTACCATAGGAAAGATGCGCGTCATTGCAGGTACTTACCGTTCCCGTCAACTCTCTGCTCCGCCCGGTTTGAAGACGCGCCCGACGAGCGACCGTCTGCGCGAGACCCTCTTCAATATTCTCGCGCCGAGGCTGGAAGGTTGTCGATTCGTCGATCTCTACGCCGGTACGGGAGCGGTTGGAATCGAAGCGATAAGTCGTGGCGCGGAGCACGTATGGTTTGCTGAGAACGCCGAACCGGCGCTGGCTTCGCTGCGGCAGAATCTTGCTGCGCTGAAGATCAGTCGCGGCTTCACGTTGGAGGATCGTGGTGTGGGGGCGATGCTGCAACGCCTTGGCAAACTGCCGCAACCGGTGGACATCGTCTATCTCGATCCGCCGTACGAGGCGGAGGACGAATACTCAGGCACGCTGAATTTTTTTGGAAGTGTGCGAGGAAGTGCGATTCTCAGTGCGAATGCTTTGGTGATCGCCGAACACGGGCGTAAGGGCAAGCTTGCTTCAAAATATGGCGTGCTCGAACACACTCGGCTCTTGAAGCAGGGCGATGCCGCGCTCAGCTTTTTTGTCGCTGCGGCGGCTGAGCGAACCCTCCACCCTGATGGTGACCAGTAAGAAGATCTACTTGGAATGCAACCTCGCGATCGGTCAATAGGTTCCATCCAACGCCGTGCAGCGTGTTGCCTTCGATGCCGATGATACGCACGCCTTCCCAGCTAAGCCGCGCTGTCTCCCACGCTATTCCGCCTGCGCTCCAGGCGATCATCGAGTGAAACCCAACAAATAAGAGAAGTCCCTGCGTAACGAGGGGGTGTGTTTCAACGACCGGTTTCATTTCGATGTGAGTACAGTGCTCCGGTTGAATGGTATCGACGATATAGGCGTAGCCGCCGGCCACAGCGCACATCTCCTGCGGATTTGGACAGGCAAAGACGCCGGTCGGCATCTTTGAGTTGGTGAAGCCCAGGGCGCAGGTTGCGAGAAATGCTCCGCCGTTGGCTGGCTGAACCATCAGCTGCAACGCACCTCGGGCGAGGGCATCTTCTTCGCCTGCGATCTGCCTAGGATAGATAAACTGCCGTGCGGGCGCGATCAACGGCGCCGTCTTCAGTATCTCAGCTGTCCAGTTCTGAGCAAATTTTTCGCTGGCATCTGTCGCCTGATTGAGCATTAACGGGTTGCATCCAGGGCTTGCGCCATATCTTCGATGAGGTCCTCGATGGCTTCGCAGCCGGCGCTCAGGCGGATGAAGCCGTCGGGTACTGTATCGCCGCCCCACTTCGCGCGACGTTCGGCTGTTGTCGTTATACCGCCAAAGCTGGTGGCGTCTGTTAGCAACGTTGACTGGGAAAGAAAGGTCTCTGCGGCGGTTTTATCTCGCAACACGAAGCTCAACACCGGGCCGAAGTAGCGCATCTGCTTCTTCGCGATCTCGTGGCCGGGATGCGATGGTAAGCCGGGGTAGAAGACGCTAGTTACTTCTTTCCTTGACGTGAGAAATTCGGCGATGCGTTGCGCGTTTTCGCAGGAGCGCTCGAGGCGCAGGGGAAGTGTCGCGATGGAACGAAGCGCAAGCCATGCTTCCATCGGGCCCAGGGCGGCTCCGGTAAGGGTGCGCCATTGGTCGATCTTTGCGCGAAGTTCCAGGTCTCGCACTGCGACGTGACCGAGCAGGAGGTCGCTGTGGCCGGTCATGGATTTCGTGTCTGAGGCGACGGAAAAGTCTGCGCCTAATGCGAGCGGAAGTTGTCCCAAGGGTGTGGGCGTGGTGTTGTCCACAGCGACCAGAGCTCCTGCACGATGTGCGGCCTCGCTCAGCAGGGCGATGTCACATATCTCCATGCCGGGGTTACTTGGCGACTCCAACCAGAGGAGTCGCGCGCCTTCGAGCAGCTCGGCCTGTGCGTTTCCGGCAGTCGGTGACATGCGCAAGGTGATCCCCATGGGAGCGAAGTACTCCTGCAGCAGCACGCGTGCGGTGTAGTAGGCGTTCGAAGGAAGTACGACAACGTCTCCCGGTCGTAGCACCGCTCCAAAGACCGCAGCACACGCGGCCATGCCGGAGGCGAAGACCAGCGCGGTTGCCCGGTAGCTTTCGCCTGTAGCGAGGTGGCCGGATTCGATTTGGCCGATTGCTTTTTCGAGTGCGGTCCAGGTTGGGTTATGCGAGCGTGCGTAGGTGTAGGGAGTGTCCGATGGGTCACCCGGCGTGTGATATGGCGCGGCGAATACTGGCCCCGTGTGGAGCGGCTCGCCGGGGACAGTCCGGCTCAGCGTAGAACGAATGATTCTGGTGGATTCGCGCATATTTTTAGGGTGCAGATTCGATTCGAACCGATTGATGGTAGCAGGCTCAGCGGGGTGTCTTTTTTTCTGTCTTGGTGGATTTGGAGAAGTGCTCCCATCCGCCGGGTTTCAACTCCGTGCGGCTGCCGTCTGGTGCGAGCAGAGTCATCAGGGGTTGCGCGGTGCGGCGAGCCTTCAGAGTTCCAATTCGCGTAAGTGGTACTCCTGCGAGGGAGGATGGCATCGTGACTGAGGATGGCGCGGTGAAGAGTAGTTCGTAGTCCTCGCCCCCGTGCAGT
The DNA here is from genome assembly GCF_013410115.1 of Tunturiibacter gelidiferens. Lineage (GTDB taxonomy): Bacteria > Acidobacteriota > Terriglobia > Terriglobales > Acidobacteriaceae > Edaphobacter > Edaphobacter gelidiferens. The sequence continues at coordinate 1,096,944 of NZ_JACCCV010000002.1, read as the reverse complement.
GCTGCGTGGAGTGCGGCTTGGGCATCCAGCTTCCCGGCGAGGGGATGGATTGGCAGCGCTTCCTGTTCGATCTCTGCGTTCACTCCGGAGGCGCGACAGAGGTGGGCAAGGTCGGTCGAAAGCCCGTCGCTGATATCGAGGCATGCTGTGGCGAGGCCTCTTCGCAGCAGGGCCTCGCCCACATCCAGACGCGGTTCGGGAAACAGGTGGGGATGGTCGTCGGTGGTTTTCAAGTTGATGATCCGTTTTCTTCGCCCCAGCAAGGTGGCCAACTCTGCAGCCGCGCCCCCGAGTTGGCCGGTTACGTAGAGGGCATCTCCGGGGAAGGCTCCAGAGCGTCGTAGAGCCTTGCCCTTTGGCGCAGATCCGATCAGCACGATGTCGGCAAGGATCAGGGCTTGTTTGCCGCCGGGCGACTCCGAGGTGTCTCCGCCCGCCAGCGGTACGGCATGCAGCTCAGCCAGCGCACGGAGGCCGTTGAAGAAGCGGGTCGTCCAGGCTCGTCCTGCTGCCTCGGCGAGCATGGTGGAGGGAAGCGCCAGGGAGAGGAAGGCCGCCAATGGGGTCGCGCCCATGGCCGCAAGGTCGCTCAATCCGCGAGCGAGGCAGCGATGGCCGACCGACTCCGGTGGATGGGAGTCGCGGCGGAAGTGGCGACCTTCCAGGGTAAAGTCCGTGGTCACAAGGACTTCACATCCGGACGGAGGCCGCAGAATCGCGCAATCGTCACCGATGCCCAGTTTGACCGCACTGCCGGTCGTCGCGAAGTCACGGCGAATCTGCTCGATCAGGCCCAACTCTCCGAAGGGTGAAAAAGGTTTCTTCATCTAAAGGCAGACTAAATGGTAAGCACAATGTGACTCTTTTGTGGTAGTTACGCGATGAAGATCTGGACTAAGCTCGTTTGCACGGTGGGTAACTGCTTTGGTACCCTCTAAGAGGAAGCTCATGAGAGATGTTCAATTGGAAATGGCGATTGTCGAAGTCGATTTACATCGCGTGATTCATTTGATTGCAACCTCTCCGAGCCGCGGTTTCGCTTCGCGGTCAAATCTGGGCCAGGGATTCTGATTGAAGCTGAAAAAACGCCATTACATCATGCTCGTCAGCCGCGACGAAGAAGGCAACCTTAGCAAGGTACCTGTTCCTCTGCACTACGCTTATCTGTTTGTGGCTGCCGCGATCATCGGCATGTTTACGATCACCGGGTTGGCCGGGTCCTACTCCCGGATGCTGATCAAGACTGCCCGATTCAATCAGCTGCGGCAGGACCACAACTCGCTCCAGAAGGACTACGCGCACCTCGAGAAGGCGGCGCATGAAAAAGATATTCAGGCGGCTTCACTGGGTTCTCTCGCGAGCGAGGTCTCCGTACTGTACGGTCTGACGGCGAGCAAACTTGCGTCACCCATGGGTAAAGTCAGTGACGGGCATCATGGCAAGTCGTCGGGAGTGGCTGAAGCGATCGCTACGACGCCAGTGACCGGCGGCTCGGATTCTTCGGATACCTCGGAGCAGGCCTACTACAAGTCCATCGGTGCCTTCTACTCGCTCCGCAGCTCTGCGATGAGCGGGACGGCTACCCGGGCGATCTCGAGTCTCAACGGTCCCGGATTCGTCTCTACGGATCTACTGGGAGCCAGCAGCCTGGAGGTTGCGTCGTATGTCCCGACACTATGGCCGATCATGGGGCCCATTACCAGCAGCTTCGGCCAGCGCGAAGACCCGGTCCTGGGTAACGGCGAAGGAGAGTTCCACACCGGCATCGACATCAGCGCTCCGAACGGAATACCAATCCGCGCGACCGGGGACGGCATCGTGAAGCAGGCCGAGATGTCCAATGGCTACGGACGCGAGGTCGTGATCGACCATGGGCATGGGGTTGAGACTGTCTATGGGCACATGTCCGGCTTCGCCTGCATCGCGGGGCAGACGGTGGTTCGCGGCCAGGTGATCGGCTACGTCGGTCACAGCGGGCGCACCACAGGCTCGCACCTGCACTACGAGGTTCGTATCAGGAATACCCCGGTGAATCCGCATAAATATCTGCGGACAACGTTGGCGGATCTGGGCACGGAGTCAGCGACGGGGCAGAAGGGGCAATAGTTCCAAAGGAATCCAGACGGCAGGGCTGATGCGGGTTGTCGGCTCTGCCGTTTTTTGCGCTCGTGAAACAGGGTGGATGAACGGGCATTCAAAGGTCCATTCCCGTAACGGGAGAACGCTTTGGCCTATTCCTCTTGTGCACCATTTGGGTAATACCAACTCACCTATGCCGCCGATATATTCACCATGAACACTGAAGTTCTGCAGTAGATCGCGTCTGTCAGCCCTGGAAAAAGACACTATTCCAATCTGGCTTTACGAGAGAACAAGACACACATGGCGCAGACCTCGGCTGCTTTTCGACGTAACACGCAGGGCTTTGACGGATCCATCTCCCTGTCGGAGATTATTTCGGCGCTCTCCTACGCGCTCGACCTGACCGAGGGCGCGGTCCATGGGCATGCGCTCCGCAGTTGTCTGCTGGGTATGCGCATCGCCGAAGAGGTTAACCTTCCGTCCGACCAGACCAGCAGCCTCTACTTTGCACTCTTGTTGAAAGATATCGGCGGCAGCCGCAGCGCCAGCCGCGTAAGCCAGATTATTGGCGGAGTGGATCGAGCGGCGAGCGCAGCGCTGAATCTTGAAGACTGGAGCAAACCGCACAAGCCGAGTCTCTCGACCCTGAAGCTTCTCTGGAGCCAGGTTCTTCCCGACGCCGGTCGCGTCGTAAGGGCAGCCAGATCCCTCAAGAACGGCGTCACTCGTCACCACAATACTTTCGATAGAATCGGAATTCGTTACGACCGCGGAGCAAGCATACTCAACGAACTCGGCATGGGACCTATCGCTGCCGAGGCCGTCCGCAGTGTGGACGAACGATGGGACGGCAGCGGCTACCCGGACAGCCTGAAGGGAGAGCAGATTCCCCTGTTGGCCCGCATCTGCGCTATTGCCCAGCACCTGGATCTCACCTCCGCGGCAGCTGGAATGCAGAGTGCGATCGACACCCTCGAAGAACGCAGCGGAACCTGGTTCGATCCACAACTTGTCCGCATCGCACGATCCCTGCATCGCCGCAGGGAACTCTGGAACAACTGCTCCCCTGCGGATGCAGAGCAGGACACGCGGCAGGCTGTTCTCGACCTCGACTCCGGCAAGCGGCACCAGTTGGAGTCAAGCCAGATCGACCGGATCTGCGAGGCCTTCGCAGACGTGGTTGACGCCAAGTCTCACTTTACCTTTCGCCACTCGCAAGGGGTTGCGGACGCCGCCTTCGGCATCGCGCAGGCAATGGGACTCGCACCAGACCGCGCACAGCTGGTTCGCAGAGCTGCATTGCTGCATGACATCGGCAAACTGGGTGTCGCCAATGCCATCCTCGACAAGAAGAGCCAGTTGAGCCCGGAAGAGTGGAAGGCAGTCTACGAACATCCGCGCATCACGCGGCGCATCCTGGAGCGAATTGCGCCCTTCCACGAGATGGCCGTGATTGCAGGGGAGCATCATGAAAAGCTTGATGGTTCGGGCTACCCGGATCATCTGAAGGGTTCCGATCTCTCGGTTGAGTCTCGCATCGTTGCGGTTGCGGATGTGTACGCGGCGCTCTCGGAAGATCGCCCTTATCGTGCTGGTATCGAGCTCGATGAGACTCTGTCGATTATGTCGAAGCTGATTCCTGTACAACTCGACGCAGACTGCTTCGAGGCGCTGGTCTCGGTGGTTTCGAGCGAGCGCGACGCCACGGTCCCGGCGCCGCAGGTTGCGGGTTCGTCCCTTGGCTATTCGTTCAAAAACAGGGGCTTTAAAAACCCCGCCTTTGAAAGCGCTCTCTGACACAACAGCTCAGAGATCCCTACAAAACAAGAACGGCCGAAGATCTCGGCCGTTCTTATCATTTTGAGGCTGTAGGCTTGAGACGGTCCTATTTCCCGGTGTAGCTGACGTGCCAGATCGTCTTTGACCCATCGTCCGTGACGAAGAGCGAACCGTCCTTGGCCACGGTGACGCCGACAGGACGGCCCCAGACCTTGCCGTCAGGGGTGACGAATCCGGTCAGGAAGTCCTCGTACTCGCCGGTCGCCTGGCCGTCGTGCATAGGGATGCGGATGACCTCGTAGCCGGAGCGGTGCGCGCGGTTCCAGGAGCCGTGTTCGGCTGCGAAGCCGTCGCCACCGTAGGAGGAGGGGAACTGCTTGCCGGTGTAGAAGGTCATTTCGAGCGACGCAAAGTGCGACTGCAGGAGGACGTCCGGGGTGATGACCTTGTTCTTCAGCTCCGGGTGCGTGCCCACCAGACGCGGGTCCTGATGGCCGCCCATGTAGTACCAGGGCCAGCCGTAGAAGCCGTCCTCCTTCACGCTGGTGATGTAGTCGGGGACGAGGTTGTCGCCGAGCCGGTCACGCTCGTTGGTGGAGCACCAGAGCTGCCCGGTCGTCGGGTTGATGGCCTCGCCGACGCAGTTGCGAATGCCGCTCGCGAAGATCTTCACGAACTTGCCTTCAGGAGAAAACTCAAGGACATCGGCGCGGTGGAACTCGTTGGGGTGCGTGTCCGGATCGTCAGCGTTAGAGGCCGAACCGACGGAGATGAACATCCGCTTGCCGTCCTGCGAGAAGGCTACGTCGCGGGTCCAGTGGCCGCCGCCGCGGAGCTGCGCGTAGCCTGGAAGTACCGGCACAATCACCTCAGGCGCAGCACTCGCCTTCATGTCGCCGTCTTTGTAGGCAAAGCGGACGACGCTGGTGGTGTTGGCGACGTAGACCCACTTCGGGTGCTCTCCCAGCGGATAGAAGGCGATGCCGAACGGGTGGTCGAGCCCTGTTGCGAAGACCTCGGTGGTGGTTGCTTTGCCGTCGGCTCCGACGCCGCGCAGCACCTTCACCTGACCAGCTTTGCTGTCGGCGAGAAAGAGATCTCCGTTCGGTGCGGTGCGGATCAGGCGCGGCTCGGTGAAGCCCTGCGCGTACATCTCGACCTTGAAGCCTGCTGGTGCGACAGGCCATGCGCCCTCGGGCCGCGGAACGACGCTCGGGCCATTGTCGACGGACTCGTCGGGCTTCGGCTCGGGCAGGTCGGCAAGTGTGATCTTGCGGCGGACCCCGGGGTGCTCTTGCGTGTAGTCGGCGAAGGCTGCCTGCCCGGTGATGACTGCGCCAGATTGCGCGAACGCGGAGGACGGCAGTATCGACACCATGGAGGCAAGAGCCAGGACTCGAAGAACGGAGGGAGTAGAGCTATGCATGAGACGTTTCTCCTTGGAGCGTGAAAGCGGTTAGATGCTGCTGCCCGATCATTCGAAGTTGATTGTTGACCACCTCGAGTTCGACTGCATCGAGGTTTTCTATAAAGTTGACGAAATGAAAGCGCCGAAAGTTTGACATCAGCTGCTGATCGGTCGCATTGGGGAAGAGTAAGAGAATGCGAATGGCCTGCATGAAGAAGCCGTGGGTAAAGACGGCGATGCATCCCTTTGATTTCAATTGGGCAAGTCGTTTGATTACGTTGCGGGCGCGGCTGACAAAATCGCTGAATGATTCAGCGCCGGCTCCGTCGGAGTAGGACGGGTCGTCTCGCTCCCAGAACCCTAGAATGTGCGGCATCTGCTGCTCTTCGCTCGTTCCGTTGTGTTTTGCAGGGTTTAGATAATGGAATTCCTGGATCGGCCACTCTTCAATTGGCACCCCGGGATAGCGTTGTCGCAGCGGGACCGAGGTCTGCTGAGCACGGAGATAAGGCGAGATGAGAAACAGCGTCGGTTCGCAGGAGAAGCCGTCGGCGAAGGCCTTTGCCTGGGCGTGACCGAGTTCCGTCAGGGGATTGGTGATGTGGTCGGGCGGTATGCCGCCTGCATTCGCGACGCTCTGGCCGTGGCGAATGAGCAGGATACGGGTGGGCGGGTGCGTAGCAACGTCAGTCGTCTCGGTCGTCATGGCTGAAGATCGGTGTTGGGCGCTGCGAGTTGCTTGACGAGTTCAAGCGGGATGTTCGCCGTTAGAACGGCACGATCTTTATGCTGTTCGATCTTCGTCGAGTCGGTCAACTCGCGGAATGCGGCATCGGTAGTGGGGTGAGGCTGGATCTGTGCCTGTGCCTGTTGCACGGACTTCATGAGCGTGAGCAGCGACGCGAGAGTCTCCGTTGCGCGGGCCGCTTCAGCATCGGTGGTGGCGATCTGTTCGATGCGCAGGTGAATCGTGCCTAGATAGCGCAGGCTGGCGACGAAGGTAGTGTCCTCCGGCAGGGGGAGTTGCAATCCGAAGATGCTGATGGAGCCTCGCTCGGAGAACGGTAGACCGATGTGGCCGATCGCCCAGGCGCTCGAAAATGCAGGCACATCGCGGTAGCGCGCAGACAAGAGCGACGAGCCCGAAAACGGCGAGGCCGCGGAGCGATGTCGATCGAGAATGGAGTGAATCTGTTCGGCGGTCGGCATGTTCGAGGCGGCGATGGTGTCGTAACCGAGCTGCGAGATCCGCAGGGGCCGCGTAGCCTTCTCGTCACCGACGCGGATGGTAAAGATATCGTGGTCCGCGTAGCTCTCCGTTGCTGTCGCGATCGAGGCGAGGTAGCGTGCCAGACGAGCACCATCAAAACGGCCCTCGAAGACCTCGGAGTAGCCGACCGGACCGTTCGGACCCGCGGGGTCGTCCATGCGGTGGAGAGCAAAGGCGACGGAGTCGAGATCGCGCTCGGGTACGATGCCGGTTGCGTCGATGAACTGTTGATACTCGGGGGTCCGATCCACGGGCGAACGATCGAAGTGAGTGGCAGCCCGCAACGGCTTCAGGTTGGCGTAGACGATCGCGTCAGACTCGGGGAGCAGTCGCGCGACCTCCGGCGGAGCGGCCTTTCGCAACACCAGCGCGACCACCAGCGCGGCCATCAACGCCAGCATCAGCAACAGAGAGTAGCGTGTGCGCTTATGCATCAGGGACATAGCCGTTCGGGCAAAGTGTCAGCATGGTCAGTACGATTCACGAACTGCAGCGCCTCAAGCAATAAGCATAGCCCATCTTGCGTCATGGCCTTCGGTCGTTGCTCGTTGACGTGCGAGGTGGAAGAAGAGTTCCGAGCTGTTTCGCGGTTTATTCCACGATGGCGAAGGTGTAGATCTTTCCGCCGTTGGTGACGTTGCCTGTGCCAGGTGGCAGAATGCCGAACTCGCCGCCTGCGACGTTGTTTTCCACGGTAAATTCGTAGGTGCGCGGGGCGGTTCGCACCGGCTTGAAGGGGACCTCGTCTCGGTCCGCTCCTCCACTGGAGTGGAAGACGCCGCCAGTAAGGATTCGGAACTCACGGTTGCTGGAGTTGAGGCGGAAGCGAACGAAGGTGTACTCGCTGGCCGCGACGCCCTCCGGCGTGTAGAGCAGAATTTCGATCGGACGCTTCAGCGCGAGTGCCGATTCACGGCCATTGACGCGGCCGTTGCGATCCTGCTTGATGATGCCGTTGGTCACGGTTGACTTGATGAATCCGCCGGACTTGATATGAACGATCTCTGGATCGATCGCGGTCCACCTTCCAGTGCGGTCTTTGTAATAGACACCGATCTCATTGACGTCGGAGAGAACGACAGGCTTTTCGGTCTCCGGCACATTGGTGATCTGCCGTCGACTCTTGTTCATCATTGCGGAGACGACCCGGTCGGAGAGTCCAGCCGTCTTGAGCGCGACCAGGGCGTCAGCGTCGGTGATATATCTCCCAGGCTGTGTGTTGATGGTTTGAATGATCAGGTCATCGCCGAGGCCCGCCTTCACCATCTTCACTACCGAATCGTTGTTCATGACCGCGGACTTGGACGACGATGTTGTCTGGGGGCCTTCAATCAACTGGGGGGCATCGCCTGTGCTCTGCGCCACTACCGGCAAGGTGCTGAAGAGAAGAGAGAGTAGAAGCAAAAAGCGCATGAATTTTGTCCGACCGGGTCCCGGGATTGAAAGAGAAATGCTCGCATAGCCTAGCATAGCGGCGCATTTTGGACGCTCCGCGCGACGGCCTTGTGAGCCGAAGAAATCCGCAGCGAGAGCGCCATTGCTCCGAGGTTCCTGCTATGCTAAAGTTACGTCTGCGGCGCACTCTGCGCGGGCACTGCTGCGCGTTGGGCGGCTGAGCTTACAGAGAGCAAAATTGCTGTTTGGGCTGGCGTAGCTCAGCTGGTAGAGCATCTGATTTGTAATCAGAGGGTCGGGGGTTCAAGTCCCTTCGCCAGCTCCAGTTTCAAGCAGCGGGAAAAGAAAGATGGTTTTGGTTGAACTGCTTGCCGTTCTGGCTTTGCAGGCCTCCTGGTCATTCCTTCAAGGGTAGATACCCGCCCGATTCGGGGTTTAGAATCGAAGTGTGGGCTTGAGAGATTGAGATGAGGGCTGCGCGCTGGGGTTCAAGCGGGATGTGCACAGGTGGCCGAGTGGTTAATGGCAGCAGACTGTAAATCTGCCACTCTTCGAGTTACGGAGGTTCGAATCCTCCCCTGTGCACCACTTATTTGCAGGGCGGTTTGGTTGCAGGAGTTGGTGAGTGTTGTGGATCTAAGCCCGGCAGGCAGCGGAAGGATGGTGATTGCGCTGGTTGTGCTGGGATTGCTGGCGGTAGCTGTCTGGCAGACGATGGAGCCGGGCAAGTACCAGCAGCTTACTTGGATCCTGTTAGGTTTTTTTGCCTTCCGTGTCATACTCGGACGGCTGCGTTCGCGGTAAGATTGGTTGGTTGGTTTTTATAGGCTGGCGTAGCTCAGTGGTAGAGCACTCCCTTGGTAAGGGAGAGGTCGAGAGTTCAAGCCTCTCCGTCAGCTCCAGAGATTGATTGCAGGGCAGTTGTCCTTCGATGCCCGTAGCAGGAAGCAAAGGGCTCGGTCCCTGCAGGTTAGCGGGAGTAACTCAGTGGTAGAGTCACAGCCTTCCAAGCTGTTGGTCGCGGGTCCGATTCCCGTCTCCCGCTCCAAAGATTGATAGACGCGGTCAGGTAGTGAGAGATCGCAGGAGAGTGTGTTGAGCAGTCTGTATCAGCAACCCGTACTTACCGTCTCTGATCCCGAGACCTTCAGCAAGGTGAAGTCAGCAGTTGAGGCCTCCTTCTCTTCCAGCAGGGTCGCGGACTTCCTGAAGTCGCTGGAGAGGTCGAAGCTGCGGATTCGCGACTTCGAGACGGTTCTCGGCAAGGGAGACTTGGGAGCCGCCACACAGGCGGAGTACAACAGGCTGGGCAACTCCGACCAGGGCCAGATTCGCGAACTCTATCTCGCCAGCCTGGAGCAGGTTGCACCGGAGCTGCGAGAGAAGTTCTTCAAGCTGTACGCGTACTACTGAGACAAACTTCCGTTCATCAAGTTTAGATTTTCGCTTTTAGTTTTCGTTTGAAGTATTCACCTGAACCCCGGTGCACGCGCCGGCCAACACGAGGAGACGAGCAGTCATGGGCAAGGAAAAGTTTGACCGGTCAAAGCCGCACGTAAACATCGGGACGATCGGGCACATCGATCATGGCAAGACGACGCTGACGGCGGCGATTACGAAGGTGCTTTCGAAGCACAACCCGAACAACAAGTTTCGTTCGTTCGACACGATCGACAACGCTCCTGAGGAGCGCGAGCGCGGTATCACGATTGCCACCTCGCACGTGGAGTACGAGACCCCGAACCGGCATTACGCGCACGTCGACTGCCCGGGTCACGCGGACTACATCAAGAACATGATCACCGGAGCAGCGCAGATGGATGGCGCGATCCTGGTGGTGGCAGCGACCGACGGCCCGATGCCCCAGACCAAGGAGCACGTGCTGCTGGCGCGTCAGGTTGGCGTTCCCTTCATCGTGGTGTTCCTGAACAAGTGCGATGCGGTTGAGGACGAAGAGCTGATCGAGCTGGTGGAGATGGAGGTTCGCGAGCTGTTGTCGAAGTACGACTACCCTGGCGATGACACTCCGATCATCCGCGGCTCCGCGTTGGGCGCGCTGAATGGCGAAGCCCAGTGGGAGGCGAAGATCGACGAGCTGATGGCGGCGGTGGACAAGTACATTCCGCAGCCTGAGCGTGCGGTCGACCAGCCGTTCCTGATGCCGATCGAAGATATCTTTTCGATCTCGGGCCGTGGCACTGTGGTGACGGGCCGTATCGAGCGCGGCAAGGTGACGGTTGGCGAGGACTGCGAGATCGTGGGCTTCCGCGAGACCCGCAAGACGGTCTGCACCGGCGTTGAGATGTTCAAGAAGCAGCTGGACGAGGGTCTGGCGGGCGATAACGCGGGGCTTCTGCTGCGCGGTATTGCGAAGGAAGATGTGGAGCGCGGGATGGTGTTGGCCAAGCCTGGTTCGATCAAGCCCCACACCGACTTCAAGGGCGAGGTCTACGTGTTATCGAAGGAAGAGGGCGGACGTCACACTCCGTTCTTCAACGGCTACCGTCCCCAGTTCTACTTCCGTACCACGGACGTGACGGGTTCGGCGAAGCTTCCTGCGGGCACTGAGATGTGCATGCCCGGCGACAACATTCAGCTGGAGATCACGCTGCATACGCCCGTGGCGATGGAGAAGGGTCTGCGCTTCGCCATTCGCGAAGGCGGACGCACCGTCGGAGCCGGCACCATCAGCGAGATCATCAAGTAGAGATTCGAACGATAGACGGCAGGAAGAATCCTGCCGTCTATCGTTTAGTGGTTTTGTTGCTTCATGGTTTTATTCGGCAGCCATCGTTCTGGCAGTTCGGTTCCATGGCTTTCCTGAAACACTGTTTTAAGAGATAATTTACGAGGACGAGCGTGGCCTGACCGCTTTTCTTCCGTCTCACAATCAGGATTTGGTTGCAGGGGCCATTGCCCTGTGTCGCGGCGTGTCACTACGCTGCTTGCCAGCCGAGGTGGCTGGCCACGTTAGAAGGAGATTTTTCATTATGCGCGAGATCATTACTCTTCAGTGCCCGGATTGCAAGAACCGGAACTACTCCACGACGAAGAACAAGAAGACGACCACCGGTCGCCTCGAGTTCTCGAAATTCTGCAACACCTGCCGGAAGCACACGGACCACAAGGAAACGAAGTAGTCTCCAGCCGGATTCTGGGGTGAGGCGCAGGTCTCACTCCGCACAACCTGGGGGAGTAAGCTCAACGGTTAAACTGTCGGTCTCCAAAACCGAACTTCTCGGTTCGAATCCGAGCTCCCCCGCCAGTTTGCCCGGTCCCTCAAGTCCGGGAACAGACACCACAACGCACCACGAAGATTGAGGCAGTTACTATGGCCAAGACAATAGCGGTAACCGAACAGCCCAGCACCGGATTGCAGCAGTTGAAGTCGCAGCCAGCCCGTCTCGGCGAGTTCCTCAAGGACGTTCGCAGCGAGATGCGCAAGGTGATCTCGCCTTCGCGCGCCGAGGTTCAGTCGACTACGATCGTCGTGCTTGTGACCGTCTTCATCTTCGCCGCGTACTTCTGGCTGGTGGACAACATCATCGGCCGGGCGATCGAAGCCCTGTTGCACCGGCTAACCCAGCACTAAAAAGATTTGATTCCGAGCAAGAGCGGTAGAGAGAAGTACACGATGCGTGAAAAAGGCACAACGATGGCGGCAGAAGAGCAAAATCCGGAAGAGCAGAATCCTCAGGGAGAACCCTCTGAGCAGCTCGCTCCACCGGTCAATGAGAACTTCAAGTGGTACATCATTCACGCCTACTCGGGCTTTGAGCGCAAGGTGCGCGAGTCGCTCGAGAGCCGTATCACCGCCTTCGGTCTGCAGAACCGCATCGGCCGCATCATGATCCCGACCGAGCCGGTCACCGAGCTGCGCAACGGCAAGAAGTACACCATCGAGCGCGTCTTCCTGCCTGGCTATGTTCTGGTCGAGATGGATCTGGACAACGACCTGTGGCACGTCATCAAGAACACACCGCGCGTCACCGGCTTCCTCGGAACCGGCGACAACCCGGTTGCGCTCTCCGAGCAGGAGGTAAGCTCCATCCTCTTCCGCACCGAGACCGCAGGCAACAAGCCGACTATGAAGGTCAAGTACGAAAAGGGCGAGCAGGTCCGCATCAACGAAGGCCCCTTCGCCAACTTCACCGGTGCGGTCGACGATATCAACGAGGACAAGCAGACCCTCAAGGTAATGGTCAGCATCTTTGGCCGCTCCACTCCGGTCGAGATCGAGTTCTCCAAGGTCGACAAGGTCGTCGACGAGTAGTTCAAGAGTTTTGAAATAACATTAAGCAGCAGGCGTTTGGATATAACAACGCCCGCCGCTGGAAGAGTAAAGAGGATTTACCCGAATGGCACCGAAGAAGATCACTGGATACGTCAAGCTTCAGATTATGGCCGGCAAGGCCACCCCTGCACCTCCGGTCGGCCCCGCGCTCGGTCAGGCTCAGGTCAACATCATGGAGTTCTGCAAGCAGTTCAACGAGCGCACCAAGGCGCCTGACATGGCCGGACTCACCATCCCCGTCGTCATCAGCGTCTACGCAGACCGCACCTTCAGCTTCATCACCAAGACCCCTCCGGCTCCGGTGCTCCTGCTCAAGGCCGCGGGCATCGAGAAGGGCTCGGGCACTCCGAACAAGGAGAAGAAGGGCAAGGTGACAGAGAAGCAGATCATCGCCATCGCCACCCAGAAGATGCCGGACATGAACGCGACCACCGTCGAGGCCGCAGCGAAGACCATTCGCGGCACTGCCCGTTCGATGGGCATTGAAGTCGTAGGCTAACTCACGGCTGTTCGCACCGACTAAGTTTTCTACAATCGAGGACGCAAGGAATCATCACCGATGTTGTCTGTCGACGATGACCTCCGGGCGTCCTCTCTCGTCGTTAACTGTGCCCGGGCCTTAGCCTTCTCGTGGACTACGCAAATAGTCTTTGTTGCCTCGCTGTTGTTGCCACACTCCGAGTCGGTCTTTTGCCTCCGCCCTCTTCGTTTCGAGTGAGCAGGGCGTCGCTCGATCGCTTCCCTAGGCCGTACCGTCGGCACGCGCTGTCGACCATCCTTGCGAGACGCTCGCGATACTCTCTTCCGGCGAAGTCAGCTGTAGCGAAGCGCTTGGCATAGTCGGCCTGTAGGGCAGGGAAGTGCTCACGAACGAAGCTCAGGTAAGTAGGACGTGAGCACGGCTTGAGGAAGAGTGGATGGGCGGCGAAGAAACTCGCTCCGACTGCAGCTGCGCGACGAGCCATACCGTCCAGCGCCTCTTCGTTATCGGTAATGCCGGGCAGCAGCGGCGAGCCGAAGACTCCTGCGACGATCCCAGCCTCTCGCAACCGCTTCACCGCCTGAAAGCGTAGATCAGGCCGGGGCGCTCGTGGCTCCAGCAGACGCGCCAGCGCTGCATCTGGTGTCGTAATCGTCACGTGCACCACCAGGGTATTGCGGCGAGCAACTTGTACCAGCAGATCGATATCTCGTTCGATTAGCCGCGACTTGGTCACAATGCCAAGGCGGTACCCTTCCTTTCGCGCAAACACTTCGAGCAGGCTGCGCGTGATTCTCGCTCGCCGCTCGATCGGCTGGTAGGGATCGGTGGCGGTGCCGAGTGCCACCTCGTCCGCCGGGTCGATCTTCTTCAACTCCTGCTCCAGCAGCCATGCGGCGTTCTGCTTCAGAAAGATCATTCGCTCGAACGCTAGAGGGTCTCTCATATCTATCGCGTTGTTCGTGACCTCCGCGCTCGTCTCCGCCGGTACCTTCGGAGCCATGAACTCATGCGTATACCGTGCATAGCAGTACTTGCAGCCGAACTCGCATCCCCGGTACGGATTGATGCTGTAGGCCAGCGACAGCTGCCTCTTCGACACCGATTTATTCAGGATGCTTCGCACCTTCAACATCTTGAATTCGATCAGGTGGCCATCGTCGGCGTGCTCCGCTTCAGCCGCCAGCCGGGCGATGCCGGTAGGTTGCTGCGGCAGAATTGGGAAGAGAGTTGCGCCTAGTTTATTCGCCATTTGTTCGCCTTCCGGAAAACTAATATATCCCGGGCCTCACGCCTCGTCAAAGCGTGTTCTCCCACAGCCTTTCGAGGCCAGACGAAAGAGAGCGATTACTGGGGCGATATTCATCTTGCGGAAGATTGGAATGTTTGTAAAATCCCGCATATGCTAGGCATCCAGGCATGGCGGAGGATGAAGTACATTCTTCTGTTCGCGCTCGTGTTTTTTTTGTCGTATCGGGCTCGTCACGCCCAGATCGACGACGCTCTGATCTACGCGCGTTACATCAACAACGCGCTCTCGGGCGACGGGTTTGTCTTCAATGTCGGAGAGAAGGTGAATGGGCTCACCTCCCCTCTGTTCTGCTACCTCCTGTTCGCTGTCTCATGGATACTTCACGGCAACATTATTCTCGCGTCGGTTCTCATCTCCGCCACATTTCTGTTCCTCGCAAGTGTCCTTGCCGAGCGCATGGTCCCGTTTGCCGGCTTTCTGATAGCTAGCGTCGGATATTTTTATGTTCAGGTGGGCATGGAGACCGCGTTGTTCCTCTTCATGCTGATACTTACGGTTACGCTTTGCCGGGAGGAAATATACAACTGGCTGCCTTCGGTACTGGCGCTTTTAGTGCTCACACGATTCGAAGGCGGCATGATGCTTCTGGTGGTTTGCGCGCATCTTTTTCGCCGTCGACGCTGGCCAGCGTTATCGTCTTTTCTTCCGGCTCTGGCGATTGCGGCCGGTTTTCTCCTGCTGAACTATCGTGTCTACGGTCAGATCCTTCCCTCCTCAACCACCGCGAAGATCGGACAAGGTCTATCGGGCGCCCTGGGACCATGGCCAACGGCCTTCTTCGGAATGGCGTGGCAATTGGATAAGGACTTCAAACCGACGATCTATTTCGTGTTGGCGGTGGTGGCACTTACCTTCGTGGGGGTCAAACGTCTGCGGGGAACGGCTCTGAATGAAACGGTCTTACCCTTCTGCGCGCTGCTCCTCGCGTTCTACGTGCTATTGAATGTACCGGGGTATCGCTGGTACTTCGCACCGTTTATCTTCTTTGGCCTGGTCTATGGAGCCGAGGGCATCCCTCGGAACCGAGTTGGATATTCCATTGCGGCTGTCGTTCTAGCTGCCGTCGCCCTTACAAATGCCTTCGTGGTGCAGAGATTCAACGAAACGCCCGAAACCGACTACCGAGTATTGGCGGAGTGGCTGAACCGGAATACTCCTCAGGAGGCAACGATCGAAGCCGTGGAGACTGGGCGACTCGGCTACTACTGCAGCCATCGATATATCTACGATGTGATGGGCCTGACGACGCCCAAGAACGCCGACCACGTGACTCACGGAGATTGGGTCTCCTGGGTCGCTGAAGATAAACCGGACTATATCGTGATGCATTCACCGGCACTCAAATGGGAGAAGGCGGCACTCAAAGATCCTGCCTACGAGGCGACTCCATTTCTCTATCGCGGGGTGTACGTTTTGCGGAGGAAACCAGCCCAACAGGCGGCCAATCCTTGACGTGGGGCCGCGTTTCCGGCATACTCATAAGAGTGCCTCAATGTCCAATTGAGGCCAGTCGAGAACCACGCCCGGAGGGAACAGCTCCAGAGGGGTGGGAGACGAGGGAAAATGGCAAGGAAGCTCTCTAAGAATCTAGTAAAGGCGCGTGCGCTCGTTGAGCCCCGTCCTTATCTGTTGGCGGACGCTGTTCCGCTCCTGCAAAAAGCAAAGTATGCAAAGTTCGACGAGACCGTCGATCTGACCATGCGTCTTGGCGTCGATCCCCGCCACGCGGACCAGATGGTTCGCGGTACTGTGGTCCTCCCACACGGCCTGGGCAAGTCCAAGATTGTCGCCGTGATCACCTCGGGCGATCGCATCAAGGAAGCAGAGGCCGCTGGCGCTGAGTTCTTCGGTGGCGAGGAACTGGTTGAAAAGATTCAGAAAGAAGGCTGGACGGCCTTCGACGCTCTGATCGCGACCCCCGACATGATGCGTTCGGTCGGACGTCTCGGCAAGGTGCTCGGCCCCAAGGGTCTGATGCCCAACCCGAAGACGGGTACGGTCACCACTGACGTTGCCGCCGCGGTCAAGGAGATCAAGGCCGGTAAGATCGAGTTCCGCACCGACAAGACTGCGCTCGTTCACGTTCCAGTTGGCAAGCTCTCGTTCGATCCGCAGAAGCTGGTCGATAACGCGATGACCGTCATTACGAGCGTCGTCAAGGCTAAGCCGTCGGCCGCCAAGGGCAAGTACATCAAGGGTGTCACGCTGAGCTCGTCGATGGGCCCCGGAATCCAGCTCGACTACGCCGCTGCCGAACTGGCAGGCAAGGCCTAATCAATTTAGTTAGCACGAAACCCCCTCTGGCCGCGGAAGCGAGGAGCGGGGCAAGCGAAAGCGAAGAGGATTCAGTCATGGCATTGTCCAGAGCATCAAAGACGGAGAAGGTGAAGCAGCTCGCAACCGAGCTCGAGCACTCGACCTCCGCTATCATCGGCACCTTCAAGGGCCTCACAGCCGCGAAGGACTTCGAGCTGCGTAAGACGGTTCGCGCCGCCGGCGGAAACTACCACGTTGTCAAGAACAAGCTGGCTGCACGCGCCAGCGAAGGCACCAAGATCGAGTCGGCGCTGCAGGGCCTCAAGGGCGTATCGGCTGTTGCTTACACCTCGGGCGACCCCGTCGCTCTGGCCAAGGCACTTTCGACCTGGGTCAAGGACAACGCAGAGTTTACCTTCAAGCTCGGCATCGTCGACGGCAAGGTGATCGACGTTCGCGAGATCGGCGATCTCGCCACCATGCCGGGCAAGGAAGAGCTCTTCTCGAAGCTCCTCTTCCTCATTCAGTCGCCCGCGCAGCGTCTGGCCACCGTCATCAACGCCACAGGCCGCGATCTCGCGGTTGTCATCAACCAGGGCGTCGAAAAGGGCAAGTTTGCTGGCGCAGCCGCTCCGGCAGCCGCAGTCGAAGCTCCGAAGGCTGAAGCCAAGGTTGAAGAGACCCCTGTCGCAACCGCAGCAGCTGCTGAGGCTACTGTCGTTGAGGCTCCCGCAGCTGAAGGTCAGCTCGTCGCCGAGGCACACGCCGTTGAAGCTCCGGCCGCCGATGCAACCGCTGAGCAGCCTGAGAACTCCACCGCATCGCAGGGTGGGGAAGCCGCAACCACGGACCCGGTCGAAGGCTAAACAAGTTTCGCCTGGTCTTCCCGGGGGCGCTGGTCTGGGCGCAACGGAAACCCTGGAAGGCATAGGCAGCCGAAGCGCAGTCAGGCTTTGGTAGAGCAATAAGCACCACAAAGTTCAGTTCTAATTGGAGAAATAACATGGCAGACATCCAGCAGTTGGAAGATTCAATCGTTAGCCTCAGCCTCCTCGAGGCTTCGGCTCTGGTCAAGAAGCTCGAAGAGCGTCTCGGCGTTTCGGCAGCAGCAGCAGTTGCAGCCCCGGCAGCAGGCGGTGGCGCAGCGGCAGCGGCTCCGGTCGAAGAGAAGACCGAATTCACCGTCATCCTCAAGGATGCCGGCGCGAATAAGATCAACACCATCAAGGCTGTACGCGAAGTCACCGCTCTTGGGCTGAAGGAAGCCAAGGATCTGGTCGATGCCGCTCCCAAGCCCTTGAAGGAGAACATTTCGAAGGATGACGCAGCTGCCATCGCCAAGAAGTTCGAAGGCGTTGCCACCATCGAAATCAAGTAGTTAACTGCCAGCTTGCACGATAAGGCGGAACGCGATATTCTTGACGTTAGAGAAAATTCGTTCCGCCTTGACGTGCTCGTAGGCGGCCAGCTGTATCCAGAAAAAACTTCGTTGTACCCGGATCATCCTGTCTTCACAGGTTAAGGAACCGGCCACTATACGCTTCGAGCGGCGGATGCGCATAGTGCAATAAGAAACATGCGAGCGGCACAACTTTGGGGTAGGCGAACCTCAATGGCGGCAGGCATTAACACCACTTATATAGAAACAGTGCACAAGTCGACCTTTGCGCTCATGGGGCATGCTGTCCCCGCGAGCGCTTTGCCGTGTTTATCGGCATTGTCTCCACTATAGGAGCCAACAGTACGCTGCACGCGTTCTTTATAGCAGCTTCGAACGCCGGCAGGTAGTAAAAGTTTCAAGATTTATCCGCGCCGCGGACCATTACGGCAAGACATTTTGCGCACGGGACTCGCTGCCATCGAGGACAGCAAGACCCGAAGATCTTAAAGACTGCGCGATCAGAACCAAACCCGGAGGGCCTGACCGATGCCCTCCCCTAACGAGTGAAGCCAGCAATACGATGCAGGCAGACGCACTCGGGAGGCCTCGAAGGTCAGTTTTCAGGAGAGAGCATGTCTGGCGAGTCCAACAACAGCGAAATGCGCGCGATCCGTAGTCGTCTTGATTTTTCGAAGATCCCCACATCCATTCAGATTCCCAACCTCATCGAAGTGCAGCGCCGCAGCTACGAGCGCTTCCTGCAGATGGACAAGCTCCCGCAGGAGCGCGAGGACAACGGCCTGCAGTCGGTCTTTACCTCCGTATTTCCCATCACCGACTTCCGTAACGTCTCCGAGCTCGAGTTCGTCGACTTCTCCATCGGCAACTGGGAGTGCAAGTGCGGCTACCTCAAAGGTCTCAACCACCTGCGCACGGCCTGCACCAACTGCGGCCACATGGTCATCACCGACCCCTTCCACCCGGGCGACGTGCTCTGCAACTTCTGCGGAACATACAACAAGAACACCCCTGACTTCTGCACCAAGTGCGGCGACCCTGTCGGCCTGCAGCTGAAGTACGACCAGGCAGAGTGCGAAGAGCGCGGCATGACCTACTCTGCCCCTCTCAAGGTCACCATCCGCCTGAAGATCTACGACAAGGACCCGGAGACCGGCGTCAAGAGCCTGCGCGACATGAAGGAGCAGGAAGTCTTCTTCGGCGACATTCCGCTGATGAGCCAGAACGGCACCTTCATCGTCAACGGCACCGAGCGCGTCATCGTATCGCAGCTCCACCGTTCGCCCGGCGTCTTCTTCGAGACGGCGAACAACCGCACCTACTTCCTCGGCAAGATCATCCCCTACCGCGGCAGCTGGGTTGAGTTCGAGTACGACCAGAAGAACACCCTCTACGTCCGCATCGACCGCAAGCGCAAGTTTCTCGGCACCATCTTTCTGCGCGCGCTCGGCCTGCGTACCGACGAGGAGATCCTTAAGACCTTCTACACCGTCGACACCATCAACGTGGCCGACGGCAAGCTCAGCTGGAAGGTCGCTCCCGAGGGTCAACTCAGCAACCTGCAGGGCACCCGTCCGGCCCATGCCATCACCGTAAAGGGTGAAGAGATCGCACCGGCCACTCGCAAGATCTCCGCTCACACGATGAAGGGTCTGCGCAGTCACAAGATCGACGCAGTTGAAGTCGAGACCAGCGAGTTCGACGGCGCCATGACCGCCGCCGACGTCGTCGATCTCACCACCGGCGAGCTGCTCTACGAAGCCAACCAGGAGCTCACCGCCGACAAGCTGCACAAGATCATTCAGTCCGGCGTCACCAGCATCGAGGTCTTCTTCCCCGAGCGCGACGACGTGGGCAACATCATCACCAACACACTCCGCCGCGACTCCGTGCGCAAGCCTGAGGAAGCTCTCATCGAGATCTACCGCAAGCTGCGTCCCGGTGACCCACCGACTCTCGACACCGCCACTGCGCTCTTCGAAGGCATGTTCTTCGATCCGCGCAAGTATGACTTCTCGCGCGTCGGCCGCCTCAAGTTCAACATCAAGCTATACGAGAACCAGGATCCCTCAGGCCTCGACAAGCGCACGTTGACCCCCGAAGACTTCTACGGCACCATTCGCTACCTCCTCAAGCTGCGCAAGAACATCGGCGTGGTGGATGACATCGATCACCTTGGCAACCGCCGCGTCCGCGCCGTCGGTGAGCTGATGGAGAACCAGTTCCGCATCGGCCTCGTCCGGATGGAGCGCGCCATCAAGGAAAAGATGTCGGTCTATCAGGAGATGTCGACCGCGATGCCGCACGACCTCATCAACGCCAAGCCAGTCATGGCCGCGATTCGTGAGTTCTTCGGCTCCTCGCAGCTCTCGCAATTCATGGACCAGACCAACCCCCTGTCGGAGATCACGCACAAGCGTCGTCTCTCCGCCCTTGGGCCCGGTGGTCTCTCCCGTGAGCGCGCTGGCTTCGAAGTCCGCGACGTGCACCCCACTCACTACGGCCGCATCTGCCCGATTGAGACGCCGGAAGGCCCGAACATCGGTCTTATCTCGTCACTCTCCTGCTTTGCGCGCATCAACGAGTACGGCTTCATCGAATCGCCCTACCGTCGCGTGAAGGAAGGCCGCGCGCTCGACTACGTCTCCGTTTCGAACGCCGGCGAGTCCGGTCTGCGTCAGGGCGACTACCTCGAGATCGAAGAGGCTCGCGCCAAGAATGCAGAACTGAAGAAGGCTGGCAAGCGCACCATGGACCTCGCCCCCTTCAGCTTCTACCTCTCGGCCTGGGAAGAAGATCGCCACACCATCGCGCAGGCGAACATCGAGCTCGATGAGAAGTTGAACATCATGCAGGATGTTGTCGACGCCCGTCGTCAGGGCAACTTCGTCCTCGTCAACAAGTCTGAAGTGGACTACGTTGACGTCTCACCGAAACAGCTGGTCTCGGTCGCGGCCTCGCTCGTCCCGTTCCTCGAGCACGACGACGCGAACCGCGCACTGATGGGCGCCAACATGCAACGGCAGTCAGTTCCTCTGCTCGTCGCTGAGGCCCCGTTCGTCGGTACCGGCATGGAAGGCGTCACCGCCCGCGACTCCGGCGCCGTCATTCTGGCTAAGCGTAACGGCATCATCGACTCGGTCGACTCCGAACGCATCATCGTCCGCGTAGAAGGCGAGCATCACCCCACGCAGCTCTCGCGTGAGGTCGGTTCGGACATCTACCAGCTCACGAAGTTCAAGCGCTCCAACCAGAACACCTGCATCAACCAGAAGCCGATCGTCCGCAAGGGTGATCGCGTCGTCAAGGGTCAGGTCATCGCCGACGGTCCTTGCACCGAGCAGGGCGAACTCGGCCTCGGCCGCAACGTTCTGGTCGCCTTCATGCCGTGGCGCGGTTACAACTTCGAGGACGCGATCCTCATCTCGGAGAAGCTGGTCCGCGAGGACTACTACACCTCGATCCACATCGAGGAGTTCGAGATCGAAGCCCGCGACACGAAGCTTGGGCCGGAAGAGATCACGCGCGATATCCCCAACGTCAGCGAGCACGCACTTCGCGATCTCGACGACTCGGGCATCATTCGCATCGGCGCGAAGATCGGTCACAACGATATCCTCGTCGGCAAGGTAACGCCGAAGGGTGAAACGCAACTGACGCCGGAAGAGAAGCTTCTCCGCGCCATCTTCGGCGAAAAGGCCGGCGATGTTCGCGACGCTTCGCTCACGTGCCCTCCGGGTATCGAAGGCACCGTCGTCGACGTCCGCATCTTCTCCCGCAAGGGTCAGGAGAAGGACGAGCGCGCCAAGCAGATCGAGCAGGAGATGATCGAGAAGCTCGAGCGCAACCTCGCGGACGAGATTCGTATTCTCACCGACGAGCGCCTCAAGCGCCTCGAAGCTATTCTCGGTGCGAAGGAAGTTCTCGCCGACCTGCATGACGAGCGCACCAACAAGAAGCTGCTCAACAAGGGCGACATCCTCGACCGCGACACCATCGAGCTCATCAGCACTCGTAACCTCAAGCGCATTCGCTACGCCGACAAGGACCCCCGCGTCAACGAGCAGATCGACGAGATCGAGGAGATGACCTCACGCCAGATCGACGTTCTCCGCAAGATCACCAACGAGAAGATCGGCAAGATGCAGAAGGGCGACGAACTCTCGCCCGGCGTCATCAAGATGGTCAAGGTCTACATCGCCATGAAGCGCAAGCTCTCTGTCGGTGACAAGATGGCCGGCCGCCACGGTAACAAGGGTGTTATTGCACGTATCCTCCCTGAGGAAGACATGCCGTACCTTCCCGATGGAACTCCAGTCGAGATCGTCCTCAACCCGCTCGGCGTACCTTCCCGTATGAACGTCGGTCAGATCCTCGAGACGCACCTTGGGTGGGCTGCACACACCCTTGGCGCACAGATCGCTGAACTCGCCGCAACCATGGAGTCGGCCAACGAAGTCCGCGAGCTCTTCAAGGCGCGCTTCGCCGGTACCGCCGCTCTCAACCAGCTTCTTGACCTCGACGACGAGCAGACCCTGCGCGTTGCCGCCGGCATGAAGCGTGGCATCTGGTTCGGCACGGCAGTCTTCGACGGCGCACGCGAGACCGAGATCAAGGCGCTTCTCAAGGCCGCTGGTCTTCCCAGCTCGGGCAAATCGCAGCTCTACGATGGCATGCTCGGCGATCCCTTCGAGCAGCCCGCCACCGTCGGCTACATCTACATGCTCAAGCTGTCGCACCTTGTCGACGACAAGATCCACGCTCGTTCCATCGGACCGTACTCGCTCATCACTCAGCAGCCGCTGGGCGGTAAGGCGCAGTTTGGCGGGCAGCGCTTCGGTGAGATGGAGGTCTGGGCCCTTGAAGCTTACGGCGCCGCCTACATCCTGCAGGAGCTGCTCACCGCCAAGTCCGACGACGTCTTCGGTCGTACCAAGATCTACGAGGCCATCGTCAAGGGCGAAGCTGCCATCGAGCCAGGTGTACCCGAGTCGTTCAACGTTCTTATCCGCGAACTGCAGTCCCTCTGCCTCGACGTCGAACTGATCAAACAGGCCGACCAGAAGAAGCAGCCGCTGCCAGCCATCGCCGCAGCAGATTAGTCGATACCGCTCCACCCCAGGCACGGTCCTTCTGAATGAGGCTCACGCTCAACATTCACGAAGGGCCGGCCAAAGGGGAAGAGCAACTAAAGAGAAGCAGGCGACGGACCTAACCACCCACCGCCCAGCAGAAGTAAAGCAGCAGTAACCAGCA
The DNA here is from genome assembly GCF_013410115.1 of Tunturiibacter gelidiferens. Taxonomy (GTDB): domain Bacteria; phylum Acidobacteriota; class Terriglobia; order Terriglobales; family Acidobacteriaceae; genus Edaphobacter; species Edaphobacter gelidiferens. The sequence goes on along the minus strand of NZ_JACCCV010000002.1, from coordinate 1,074,012 downwards.
GCAAGGCGCAAAAAACGCCAGACACTGCACACGGAGACGCCAAATATGTTTCGCTCCAGCCCCTTTGAACTGACCGGACCCATCGCCGACTTCGACGCCATCAAGATCCAGCTCGCCAGCCCTGAGAAGATCCGCAGCTGGTCGCACGGCGAGGTCACCAAGCCGGAAACCATCAACTACCGTACCTTCAAGCCCGAGCGCGACGGCCTCTTCTGCGCCCGCATCTTCGGACCCATCACCGACTGGGAGTGCCTCTGCGGCAAGTACAAGCGCATGAAGCACCGCGGCGTCATCTGCGACAAGTGCGGCGTCGAAGTCACCCTCTCGAAGGTTCGCCGCGAGCGCCTCGGACACATCGAGCTCGCCAGCCCCTGCTCGCACGTCTGGTTCTTCAAGGGCCTTCCCTCGCGCATCGGCCACCTGCTCGACATCAGCCTGCGTGAGCTCGAGGCCGTCCTCTACTTCGAGTCCTACGTCGTCGTCGACCCAGGCGATGCGCCGGTCAAAGAGCGCGAAGTCATCAAGGACGAGACCAAGTTCCGCGAGCTCGACCAGCAGTACCGCCCCTCCGGCTTCAAAGCCATGATGGGCGCCGAGGCCATCAAGGAGCTTCTCAAGCGCGTGGAAGTCACCGAGCTCGCCATCGAGCTGCGCGAGCGCATGAAGACCGAGACCTCGCTGCAGAAGAAGCTCAAGTACTCCAAGCGGCTCAAGATCGTCGAGGCCTTCCGCAAGTCCGACAACCTCCCGCAGTGGATGATCCTCGATGTGATCCCCGTGATCCCGCCAGAGCTTCGCCCCCTCGTTCCGCTCGACGGCGGCCGCTTCGCCACGTCTGACCTGAACGACCTGTATCGCCGCGTCATCAACCGCAACAACCGCCTCAAGAAGCTGATGGACCTCCACGCACCTGAGGTCATCGTCCGCAACGAGAAGCGCATGCTGCAGGAGGCCGTCGATGCTCTCTTCGACAACGGCCGTCGTGGCCGCGTTCTCCGTGGCGCGAACAACCGTCCGCTGAAGTCGCTCTCCGACACCCTCAAGGGCAAGCAGGGCCGCTTCCGTCAGAACCTCCTCGGCAAGCGCGTCGACTACTCTGGCCGTTCGGTCATCGTCGTCGGTCCCGAACTGAAGCTGCACCAGTGCGGTCTTCCCAAGAAGATGGCGCTCGAGCTCTTCAAGCCCTTCATCTATCACCGCCTCGAGCAGACCGGCCACTGCACCACCATCAAGCAAGCCAAAGAGATGGTCGAGATGCAGGAGCCGATCGTCTGGGACATCCTCGAAGAGGTCATCAAGGATCACCCGGTTCTCCTGAACCGTGCCCCGACGCTTCACCGTCTCGGCATCCAGGCCTTCGAGCCCGTGCTCGTCGAAGGTAAGGCGATCAAGATCCATCCGCTCGTCTGCACCGCCTTCAACGCCGATTTCGACGGCGACCAGATGGCCGTTCACATCCCGCTCTCGCCTGAGGCCCAGATCGAAGCCAGCGTACTCATGCTCGCTTCGCATAACATCTTGTCCCCAGCCTCTGGGCAACCGATCACAGTCCCGACGCAGGACCTCGTCCTCGGCCTTTACTACCTCACCAAGGCAAAGGTTAACGCCAAGGGTGAAGGCCGCGTCTTCGCCAACATCGAAGAGGTCTTCATGGCCCTCGAAGCGAAGCAGGTCGAGACCCTCACCCCGATCCGTCTGCGCTACACCGGCCCTGTCCTCGACATGACCACCGCGTACGACGATCAGGACCTCACCCACACCGAGCCGGTCGAGTTCAACAAGCAGTACATCAACACGACCGTCGGCCGCGCCATCCTCAACGATGCGCTCCCCGAGGGCATGCCTTACGTCAACGGCTTGCTCAAGAAGAAGGGTATCGGCCAGCTCATCAACTACTGCTACCTGAATCTCGGCCTCGAAGTCACGGTCAAGACTCTCGACCGCGTCAAGGACCTCGGCTTCACCTATGCCACGCGCTCCGGCCTCTCTGTGGGCTTGGACGACATGGTCATCCCCGACTCCAAGTACACCGTCGTGGGCGAAGCGGAAAAGCAGGTTCTCGCCATGCAGCAGCAGTACCTCGACGGAGCCATCACCAACGGTGAGCGCTCCAACAAGGTCATCCAGATGTGGTCTGGAGTCACCGAGCGCGTCGCCGACGAGATGTTCAACAACATGAAGCGTGCCGACAAGGAAGGAGCCATGAACCCGATCTACATCATGGCCGACTCCGGTGCTCGTGGATCCAAACAGCAGATCCGCCAGCTCTCCGGCATGCGTGGTTTGATGGCCAAGCCCTCCGGCGAGATCATCGAAACCCCCATCACGGCGAACTTCCGCGAAGGTCTCACCGTGCTGCAGTACTTCATCTCGACTCACGGCGCACGTAAGGGCCTCGCCGACACCGCACTCAAGACCGCAGACTCGGGTTACCTCACCCGTCGTCTGGTCGACGTTGCGCAGGATGTCATCATCTCGCACAACGACTGCGGCACGGTCGAAGGCATCTACGTGACGCCAATCATCGAGGCGGGCGAGACCATCGAGCCCCTTCGCGACCGCATCATCGGCCGCGTCTCGCTCGAGAAGCTCAAGGACTTCGAGGGCAAGACCATCGTCGACATCAACCAGGAGATCGACGAAGATCTCGCCAGCGCCGTTCAGGCCGCGGGTATCGAGCGCGTCAAGATTCGCTCGGTCCTCACCTGCGAATCCAAGCGCGGCGTCTGCATCCTCTGCTACGGCCGTAACCTCGGCTCCGGCAAGATGGTCGAGATGGGCGAAGCCGTCGGCGTCATCGCGGCGCAGTCCATCGGCGAGCCTGGCACCCAGCTCACCATGCGTACCTTCCACATCGGCGGTACGGCATCGCGCGTATCCGACGCCTCGCACCTCGAGGCCAAGAACGTCGGCACCGTGCGCTTCATCAACCTCGTCACCGTTCGCTCCAAGGACGGCGGCCTGGTCGCCTTCAACCGCAACGGTTCGCTCGCCATCGTCGACGAGAAGGGCCGCGAGAAGGAGCGTTACGCTGTCGTCTACGGTGCCAAGCTGAAGGTCGAAGAGGGCCAGCAGGTCGTCCAGGGCACGCGCCTCGGCGAGTGGGATCCCTACACCTTCTCCCTCCTCACCGAGATCGCCGGAACCGTCCAGTTCAAGGACCTCCAGGAAGGCCTCACACTCAACGAAGAAGTCGACGAAGTCACCGGCCTCAGCCGTCTTGTCGTCACCGACTCCTCCGATGAGAAGCGTCAGCCCGCCATCATCATCAAGTCCGCTCAGGGCAACAAGCGTTACCTCATGCCTTCACGCGCTCACCTCATGGTGGCCGACGGCGACGAGATCTTCCCCGGCGACATCCTTGCCAAGATCCCACGCGAAACCACGCGTACCAAGGACATCACCGGCGGTCTCCCACGCGTCGTCGAACTCTTCGAGGCCCGCAAGCCCCGCGACCCGGCAATCATCAGCAAGATCGATGGTGTCGTTCGCTTCGGCGAAGTCTCCAAGGGTCAGCGCAAGGTCTACGTCACCGCGGACAACGGTCAGGAAGAGGAGTACAGCGTTCCCCGCGGTACTTACGTCAACGTGCAGGAAGGCGAACGCCTCCGTGCCGGTGATGCTCTGATCGACGGTCCCCGCAACCCGCACGACATTCTGGAAGTTCTCGGCGAGCGCGCACTTCAGCAGTACCTCGTCAACGAAATCCAGGAAGTCTACCGGCTCCAGGGCGTCACCATCTCCGACAAGCACATCGAAACCATCGTTCGTCAGATGCTTCGCTGGGTCAAGATCGAAGAAGTCGGTGACACCAGCTTCCTCGTCGATCAGCAGACCGACCGCTTCCGCTTCAACGCCGAGAACCAGCGCGTGTTGATGTCCGGCGGCAAGCCTGCCATCGGCCGTTCGCTCCTGCTCGGCATCACCAAGGCGTCGCTCTCGACCGACAGCTTCATCTCGGCCGCCAGCTTCCAGGAGACCACCCGCGTACTCACTGAAGCCAGCATCAACGGCTCCATCGACACGCTCCGTGGCCTCAAGGAAAACGTCATCGTAGGCCGCCTCATCCCCGCCGGAACCGGCATGGAGTACTACCGCAACGTCCAGCTCTCACCCGAACTGGAAGAAGCGGCAGCCCAGGTCCAGCAGGAAGTGGCATCCGCCATCGAAGCCGAAGAACGCGAGCTAGAGCAGATGCGCATGGAAGGCGAACAAGAAGAACTAGCCGCCGAGTAAGTACTTCGTACCGTCCTCGACGCTTCGCGTGAAAACTTAAACTGCAGCAACAAAACGGGCGGACTCGAAAGAGTCCGCCCGTTTTGTCTACCATGTGTGGCTCTCTCATTCAGGAGGTGACATCTCATCCTCATTGTCATCCAATTCCATCTTCCCAAATTTTTCAGGAAGTTCCTCGAGTTGATCCTCAATATCACCGAATTCGATCAAACCGAAAGTATTTGGGGCAGGACGGTTGAAGACTCTTCCTTTGCGGGAATAAGACCCAAGAGTTCCAACTAAAGAAACCCGACTTGAAGCGTCGATTGGTTTTCCAAGTTGCGAAAGAATATCGTTGACATGCATCGGACCGCCCTTGTCCCTCAAGAGATTTTGAATTGCGAACAATGTTGTCCCCGGACGCAGAGATGCTTCCGCGTCGACTGCCTTGGAATGTTCAACCTCTTTGGGAAGAAGTTTTATTGAGTCTTGTAGCGCTTGGATGTATGCATTAGACTCCCTAATGCGCATCTCCAACTCTCTGATTTCATTCTGCTTTCTTTCGACTAGTTTTTGGAAATTCTCACGTATGCCCATGGGTATCTCCTCGCAAATTCATTATGGCATGGTAATAATGGGAAATTGTGGGAAAGTGTACAAACGTTTTGCCCTCTTGAGGTGTACCATCAGAAAGATAGGAGTGCTTGACCATCATGGCAGAAGACTTAGATGAAATCGTCAATTCGCTGGACAATCTAAAGAAAACCGCCGCAAATCAAGAAAATTACTGGATGGCCCGCGATCTGCAAATAATTCTTGGATACAAAAACTGGGAAAATTTCGAGAAAGTAATTGAAAAGGGAAAGATAGCGTGCGAAGGGTCAGGAGTGAAAGCTGGATATCACTTCCTTGAGTCCAAGAAGATGATCGAAGCCGGAAAGGGAGCAAGGGTAGAAAGGGCAGACTGGTATCTCACCCGTTATGCCTGTTATCTGATCGCAATGAATGGCGAATCCTCCAAACCCGAGATAGCAAAGGCTCAAACTTACTTCGCGGTGCAGACTCGTCTCCAAGAGATTCACGCTGAGGAAGATCAAGACGTAGAGCGAATCAAACTTCGTGAGCGTGTTCGCACTAATAATAAGACGCTTGCCGGAGTGGCAAAGGAATGTGGAGTACAGCGCTTTGGGATCTTCAACGACGCCGGTTATAGAGGCTTATATGGAATGGGAATCGCTGATATTAAGCGTGTAAAAGGAATTGCTGAAAAAGACAGCGTCCTCGATTTCTCGGGGAGAGCTGAACTGGCTGCGCACGACTTCCGAATTACCCAGACTGAATCAAAGCTTAAAAGGGAACAGATTTCCGGCGAACATCGCGCCACAGAAGCACATAAGATAGTTGGACAAGAGGTCAGAGAAGCCATTAGGCGTGTCGGGGGGACAATGCCGGAGAAACTACCCAAAGAGACCAATATAAAAACCCTGATATCTGCGCAAAAGAAAGCGCTTAAATCGAGTGCTAAAAAGCACCCGAAACAATTGTCTTAAATCCATTTGAACGGGCGGGTGGCTCACACACCCTTAGTCTTGCTAATTTGAACCAACCACAAAAGATCGGGTGCCCCATCCTTCGCGCACTTGCGAAGGGGGGAGTGTAATCAGCTCAGGACTCCGAGATTCATCAATTTCCCCGTAGACCATCATCTCTGATTCTCAGCCATGATCGCTTTTCGGCCATAGTAGCTGATCAGATAGAACGCAACTCCGAAAGCGATAATGTCCTTGAAGAGAAACAGGCCAGTGTTGTTCATGTAGTGGATGCCGTTCACCACGGCGGTGTCATCCGGAGTCGTGATCAACATGGTGGTTGTCGTGAAGAACATGCCGACTAGAATGATCCCGCCCAGAATGCCTGCTTTCGGCTTGAAGTAGCCAATGATCAGCAGGATTGCTGCAGTCCATTCCGTGAGCCCGATCATGTCCCCCAAAATATATGGTCCAAAGTGATTGAACTGCCAACTGGTCAATGGGCTGTTACTGACAAGCGGGATGATGCCCTCTGCTCCCGGTACTGTCATCTTGAATTTCCCCGCCCACAGCAACATCACGATCATTCCAACACTGCAAATAAGGAAAGGGATATTTCGATTTGCGACAAACGCCGCGATCTTTGTTAGCACACTCTTCGCCTGTATTTCGTTATCGCCCCATGCCCCAGTCGGTGTGGTTTCAGCCATAAAAAGACTCCCTAATGTAAGGTCATCATCGAGCAGATGGCCCACATCTAAAAGTCTATATCTGGCCCTACATCTCGATTGTGAGATGTGGGCATTCACGCCACGCTAGCACCGCTTCTCTTGGCAGAACCTAAATGTTCGCCAGCCCAACTGCGCGTACCAAATGATTCGCGAGCCACCCGTCGCGAGTGTTAGCGCAGTCCGCAGGAGCCGCCGCCGCTAGGAAGCTCTTCGGGCAGCTCGCATGCGGCTGAAGCCAATTTGCAAGAGACCGGCAAGGCCGGTACCGAGCAGGACAAGGCTCGACGGCTCAGGTGTGGCCTCACCTCCCGTCACCACGAAGTCGAGCGAGGTAATCTCCTCGACCACCTCTGTCTGGTCCCCGCCGATAGAATCGCGAACGCCGCTGCCATAGCAGGTCGTTGTTACGAAGGTAGGCACCGCCCCGGTGCCGGCGAGAGGGGGGATGTCCTGGCAGGTACCGTCGATTTCGAAATCGTAGATGAAATTTGGTCCAAAGTTGGTGAACGCGAGCGAGCCGCCAAAGAAATCCACTGTGTCGAAGCTGCTCGGGCTCGGAAACTCGGGCGACTGAATGAGGGGATACAAGAAATCAAACTGGTAATTTGGGTGGAGATAGAAGAACACCTTGTCCGGATCGAACGAGAAGGTGGTCGAGCCCGTGTCGTCGAAGTTGTGGTAGACGAAGTTGACGGTAACCGTCACGAGTGGATCGGCCTGAGCCGCAAGGCAACCGCCAAAAACCAGTAGACACAGAAGACAAAGGGATCGACGCATGAACGCCTCCTAAATTCCTCTTCTAAGGCACGTCTACACTAGCCCCGAATTAGCCCCAGGTCAATGGATGAATTCAGGACCTCGGTCACGCTACATCGTCAGCACCACGCGAAACTGTGCATTCCCGCTCATCATCCGCGCATAAGCCTCGGTTGCTTTTTCGAGCGGATAGGTTTCAATCATGGGCCGCACGCCGGTCAGCTCTGCGAAGCGCAGTGTGTCCTCGGAGTCAGTTGGTGTTCCCGAAGCCCACCCTTGAATCGTTCGGCTAGAAGTGATGAGCTGTATTGGCGTGACCTCAATGGGATCGAAGCTGGCACCAATCACCATAAGCTTGCCGTTCGGCCCCAGCCCATTGATCAACTCAGACATCGCCTTCGAACTCGGAGCGGTCGCCAAAATCACCTTTGCCCCGCCCAGCTTTTGTAACTCCTCGGCAGCGTTCGTCGCTTTGCTGTCGATGTACACATTCGCTCCAAGCTTCTTCGCAAGCGCCGCGTTCTCCGGTCCACGCCCGATCGCCGCAACGTTATAGCCAAACTTGCTCGCAAACTGAATCCCAAGGTGACCCAGACCGCCGATACCCTGAACCGCAACGAGGTCACTGGGCAGCGCACCGCTGTGCCGCAGCGCGTTGAAGGTAGTAATCCCCGCGCAGAGCAATGGCGCCGCTTCAACGTCACTCAGACTATCCGGCATCGCCACCAGAGCCTCCACGGGAGCAACCATGTACTGCTGATATCCGCCGTCATAGCTGATGCCCGGAATCTTCATATTCGAACAGTTTCCAAAATCACCACGCCGACACGAGAGACACGAGTTGTCATGGCCGCCATGCCAGCCCACACCGACACGCTGTCCCTTCTTCCACCCCGAAACACCCGAACCCACCTCATCGATGACGCCGGCCACCTCATGTCCGGGAGCGCGCGGATACTGAATTCCAGGCCACGCGCCTTCTTTCGTCAGCGAATCACTGTGACAAACGCCGCAGGCCAGCACCTTGATCCTTATATGCCCCGCATCTGGGTTAGGAATCGCACGCTCCACAATCTGAAAATCTCCGCCGGCCGCGGAAACTTGAGCCACCTTCATCGTTGCTGCTGCGACGGCTGTTGCCATAAATCCTCCTGAGCTTTCAATCACGATGTTGGAAAAAGCTTGCTGGTGGTGCATTGACCTCTTCGCTGCCTACGTCCATTCGCGCGAGCAGGTCATCGCACAAAACTTCGACGGCGGGTAGCCCACCTTGGTTTCATCAATTTCCACCAACCAGAAATAATCGGGTGCCCCATCCTTCGCGCACTCTCCAAAGGGTGAGATGGAAAACAGCCGGAGCCACCCGTCAATAGCGACTCTCCGCATATGATGAAACTTAAATCTTGACAATAAGTTATTACTTATATAAGTTATAACCTATGAATGGCCTCGACACAAAGTTCTCCGCCTTAGCTGACCCAACTCGCCGGGCGATTCTGGCGCGGCTCTCACTGGGCGAGGCCACGGTCAATGAACTGGCACGTCCCTTCGAGATGTCGCAACCGGCGATATCGCAACATCTCAAAGTGCTCGAAGATGCTGGGCTGATCATGCGACGGGTGGAAGGCACAAAGCGCCCCCGTCGTCTCGCGAAGGAGGGAATCGAAGCGATGAATCAATGGCTTGGAATGCTCCGCACTGCGCTTGAGAAGAACTACGACCGGCTGGACGGAGTTCTGGCCGCTATCGACACAAAGAAGAGAGGAGAGATGCGATGAGCAAGATGACGTTGAAGACGGAAGGCGATACCCATGTGATTGTGACGAGGCGCTTTGATGCGCCGCCGGAAGCGCTGTATCGCGCGCACACCGATCCGAAGTTGTTACAAAAGTGGCTGCTCGGCCCTGAAGGCTGGAGCATGCCTGTCTGCATCAACGACGCGAAGCCTGGAGGGAAGTTCCGCTACGAGTGGACCAACGGCAAAGGCGCCGGATTCCACATAACGGGTGAGTACCTTGAACTGAACCCTTTCAGCAGAATCGTCCACGTCGAACGGATGCACCTGCCGGATCCAACGCCGGACAACCACATTGAAACCACCTTCGACCGCGACGGCGAAGGAACCTTGATGACAATCAGGATGACTCTACCCGATGAGAAAACGCGAGCAACGATGCTGGCGACAGGCATGGAACACGGTATGGAAGCAAGCTACGTGCGCCTCGAAGCAATGATCTAGCGTGCCTGCTGTGCGGAACCAAACGTAAGCGAAAAACAAGCTACGCCGGGTGCCCCATATCTCGACTCCGAGATGTGGGCATTCGCGCTGGCGCGAACCGTCTTTCCACTTCTATACTGGCGGCTCACTCCCGGGAGCCACTATGTTCAAAGCAATCGGCCTCATCGTTGTTCTGGCTGTCGCTGCAATCCTTCTCCTCGCGCTCACCAAGCCGAGCAGTTTCCGAGTCGAGCGCTCCACCACCATCGCCGCTCCGCCCGAAAAGATCGCCGCCCTCATCAACGACTTCCATCAATGGAACGCGTGGTCGCCCTGGGCGCACCTCGATCCCATCATGAAGACCACCTACTCTGGCCCATCCAGTGGCGTCGGCTCCGTCTACGAGTGGGAAGGGAACAGCAAAGTAGGCAAGGGCCGCATGGAGATCCTCGCCATCGAACCCACAAAGACCACCATCAAGCTCGACTTCCTCAAGCCCTTCGAAAACCACAACACCGCCGACTTCGTGCTCGAACCGGAAGGTTCCACCACCCGCGTCAACTGGATCATGAACGGCCCGCTCAGGTTCTTCCCGGGCAGAGTGATGAGCGTCTTTACCTCAATGGACAAAGTGATCGGCCCCGACTTCGACAAGGGGCTCGCCAACTTGAAAGCCGCCGCCGAACATCCGTAATCAGAGGCTTCAAAGAGGGCTCGCCCCGTAGCTCACAACATTAATTCAGCCCGGCTGTCCTGATTGCGAAGCGCCATTTTTTGGTGCAACTCTGTTTTTTCGATTGTGCCTTGCCCAGGCCGGTGCTACAACGTCGCATGCTTGACATAACTAGTATCCCGCCTTCCTTACAGGATCTCGTGTCCTCGCATGCCAACCCTCAACCCAACCTCAACCAACATAACCGCCGCAAGTTCCTGAGTCAGATCGGGGGAACACTGGCCGCCGGCGCACTCGCATCCCCTGTCTTCGCGTCGGCGCAGTCCGGCTCCGAAGAGGCTCCCTCATCGGCGAAGGTTCAGACTACCGCGAGCGGCTTCGGCATACCAAGCAATCCGCGGGTCCAGGCATCGTTTGCGATCCGTCTCAACGCGGCGATCGCTCAGGCTCTTGTTCCAATTCCTTCCCATCAAACCAACGGCGATCAGCAGCGTTATCCCGACGGTTCGGCCACCTACACTAAAGTTGTCCTTCAGGATTCGATCGGCTTGGTAAACCCCGCCGCTTATCGAACCTTCACGACCGCTCTGGCCAGCGGCAAACCATCGGACTTCGAGAACATCATCATTGGTGGAACCCGCACTCTGAACGGGCCACAGGGCGGCTTAGCCTTCACGCTCGAGGGAACAGACTCGCATCAATTCGGCAGTTCACCCTCTCCTCACAACCAGGAGACCGAAGTCGTCGTTCCAGCGCCGCCAGCCTTCTCCAGCCCCGCCTGGGGTACCGAGCTCACCGAGCTCTACTGGTGCTCGCTGCTGCGCGACACAGCCTTCACCGATTACCAAACCAGCCCCGTAGCCGCCGCGGCCTGCGCCGAGCTGACCAGCATGCCCAGCTACGCCGGGCCGCGAACGCATTCCGGTCAGGTCACACCCAATCTGCTCTTCCGCGGCTCCTACCCAGGCGAGACACTTGGGCCCTATATCTCGCAGCTGATCATCACACCCAGCTTCTTCGGACCCTTGCCCCTCACCAATCAGTACATAACCTATCAGGCCGGTCTCAACTACATGCTGGATCCCGATTCATTCCTGCAAGTCCAGAACGGGATCAATACAGGCCTCACCAATCAAGCGGACCCCAACGTTCGCTTCCTGCAAAACGGCCGTGGACTCGCCGCGTGGACCCACGTCGACGTGCTCTTTCAGGCATACTTCGTCGCGTTTCTCGTCATGAACACCCTCGGCGTACCCCTCAATCCAGGCAATCCCTACGCAACCTCCCGCACCCAAAATGGATTCGACACACTAGGTGGCCCGGACATCTCCGCCACCATCGGCGAAGTAGCAGCGCGTGTTCTCGACACGGTCTGGTATCAAAAGTGGTTCGTTCATTTGCGTCCACGGCCTGAGTCCAGCGGCGGCATCGCCTACCTCACCAGGACGAACCCAGTTGGGCAGCCTTCAGGCCAGGCTGAACAACAACTTCCTCAACTCGCAGGCCCTCCAGGCGAGCTATGCCGCCTACAACAGCTGGTTTCTCTCGCAAGCCTTTCCTGAGGGATCGCCCGCTCACCCCGCCTACCCCACCGGTCACGGCACTGTCGCCGGGGCTTGTATCACCGTTCTCAAGTTCTTCTACGATGGAAACTTCGTCATCCCCAACCCACAGGTGCCTGCACCAGACGGTCTTTCGCTCAACCCCTACACAGGCCCTGACGCAGGTAGTCTCACCATCAACGGCGAGCTCAACAAACTCGCGCACAACATCACCTTCGGCCACGGCATTCACGCCGGCATCCACTGGCGCAGCGACAGCGACGATTCGCTCCGCCTCGGAGAGGCCTTCGCCATCAGCTTCCTGCAGGACAAGATTCGCGTCTACAACGAAAAACTAACGGTGCATCTCACCAAGCTGGACGGGTCCATCGCCACCATCTCCAATCAGTGAGGATATTCTGGAAGCATGGCGACGAAGACCAAGGGCCGCATCGCCCCGCAGATAGAGTTTGATCTACTCACGGAGACTTTTACCGAGCAGTTCGAATCCGGGCAGGTAAGCGACGCCACAGGGTCAGACATGGCTTTGCCTCCGCTTCTAAGTCCGCGCGGACAACCCGCGAGAATCGATCGCTGTCTTCTAAACTCCGTCTCGCTGGCTGATCCAACAGCACACGGGCTGCACTTGCACGACTCCCGCATCGAAAGCTCCGATCTGGCGAACGGTGACCTGAAGGCAAGCTCCATCGAGCGCGTGGAGTTCGTCTCAACGAGACTCACCGGCGCTATCTTCACCGATGCCCAACTGAAGAGCGTCCTCTTCAAAGAGTGCAAGCTGGACTTCGCTCTCCTGCGAATGGCGCGCCTTCAACACTGCGTCTTCGAGAACTGCAACCTGACCGATGCAGACTTCTACAGCGCCGATCTGTCCGGCACCATCTTTCGCGACTGCGACCTCAGCCGCGCGGACCTGTCACACGTGAAGCTCATTGGTGCGGATATTCGCGGCTGCCGGCTCGACGGCCTTCGGGGGACACCAGCCACCATGAGCGGTCTCACCATCAGCTCAGACCAAGCTGCCCTGCTAATAACCCTTTTTGATGTCCAGGTGAAATGACGACACGTCAAACCGGCGCAACCAATTCGTCGAGCGATGTAGAACAGCGACGCCACACCGTAATGTCCCGCATCACAAGCCACTGAGAGATGACAATCAGGGAAGGATGCTCTGGCTCCTGCATCAGTCAAGAACATCGTGATGGTTCACAGCGCATTTGCGGACGGTTCAAGCTGATCGAAGGTCATCCCGCTCTCCGCGCTTTGGGTCCACCTCCTCAGTCGAGACAGCCGCAGTCCAAGTGGTACCTTGTATCAACCTTGCAGTGTGTTATCTATAGAGACCTGCCACCCAAGCCGAGTTTGGTCTAGTGTGCACGTGCTACCGGGAAGCGCAGTGCACTGCGAGTCGAGGATACTTCCATGACCTTTAGCCCCAGGTACATCTTTCAACCCTCCGCAAAATACGATGGCGTCCGCCCCATCAACATCTATCTCCTGCGCCTGCTCTACATCCTGATGTTCTTCGTGCTGGGCAAAGAAACCTGGACCCACATCCTCACTCATCAGGGACCGTGGGAGCCAATGGATGCCGTCGCGTGGTGCCTCTGGACAGCCTTCGCCACCCTGGCTGGCCTGGGAATCATTCGCCCTCTCAAGATGCTGCCGATCGTGCTGCTCGAGGTCTTCTACAAAGTCATGTGGCTCATCGTAGTGGCGTACCCACTCTGGTCGAAGGGCACGTTGGCGGGTTCATCAGCCGAAGGCACCACCTCCGCGTTTCTGTGGGTCATACTCCCCATCGTCGCAGTTCCGTGGGGATACGCGTTCCTGACTTACGTCTACAACCCAAAAAAACTACTGCAGGCAACCACATGATCTAAGAACCGTAGCCGGGACCGCGAGGCCACCCGCACTCTCTCCAAAGCTTCTCCCAGTTCCAGATCCCGTCCGACGCCTCATACGGCAACGCAAATCCCATCTGATGCGCGAGCATGCACACCTGACCACGATGGTGAGCTTCGTGAGCAAGCATGTAGCAAAGCATCTCCACGCCAGCCGGCCACTCCGGAGCCCACCCGTCCCGGCGAAACTTCTCGATGCGGCCGCCCTCACCACCCAGCGCTTCAGCCAGCATCTCCTCGCAGCGAGCGGCGCTCTCGGCCAATCCCTCACGAGCCTGCTGCGGCGTGCAGTGCGCGCGGTTCAGTTGTAGTGGAACCTTCAGATGCGGAGCCGTAAGCCTGACCCACTTGCAGCGGACGTTATGCACGTGCGTGAAGATCGCTGCAATGGTGCGAGCCTTATCCGGCGGTTTGGCCGGCGGCTTGGCTCTCCACGCCGCAGGATCAAGATGTTCGATCAGCATCTGGTTCATGCGATCGTTGGCCGCAAACATCTGAACTGGTACCCGGCCAAGCTGCGTGCGAACCTCGTGTTGACGCATGGTCAAACAGTAGCGTCGGCAACCACCGGCGCCGGAGCCACCGCCCGAATCCGCATCGGCTGCCGCTTCCAGTACGTCAGCGAACGCCACACCCACTCCATCGGACCAAACTCAAAGTACCGCAGCCAGATCGAGCTGAACGCCATATTGAAGATCCACATTCCCAGCACCGCATAGTAGATCTTGTAGTACTCCACATAGCCGTACCAGTGCCAGGCGCCCCACACGAAGATCGTCTTCATCGTGATGCTCGTCAGCAGATAGTTCGACAGCGCCATCTGTCCGACCGATGCGATCCGTGCCAGCAGCCACTTGAACACTCCCGTCTTCAACAGAATCAGCAGCAGCGCAGCATTCCCCAGCGCTCCTGCAATCCTCCCTATGTCATATGGAGCCTGCATCCAGATCAGAGTTTTGAACATGTCGAAGTGTCCCGCCCATGCCTTCCACGCGCCAACCCCCGTCACAGCCCAGCCTACCCCGAGTCCGATCACCGCGATCCACGCGTACGTCTTCAAGCTTAAGCGGCCCGGCAAAAAACCATTCTTGTACAGCGCCATGCCAAGAAGCATCAGCCCGACCCAGTCGCCGAACCCGAAGTAAGCGCCCTTCAACTCGCCCATCAACACATTCCCAGCCACGTGCCCCTGCGCCTTCAAATACCCCTTCTGCATCGCGGCGATATCTTCGTACTTCTTCTTGTCCGGAGCACGCCATCTGTCCTGCGTGCTCTGCCACTTCTTCAGATCGCCGATCTCATCCTCAGTAAGCGTCTGGTGTTGCGCCAGCTTCGCATTGGCCTTCGCCGCGGCCTGCTTCGCGCTGTATGCGCTTCCGTACTGCCCCCCCATCATCAGCACGGAGTTGAGAAACAGAATGACGCCCGCCGTCCACATCAGGCGCTTCACCCGAACATTGCGGAAGGGAAACAGAAACAGCAACGCCGCCACGCCGTAGTAAAACAGGATGTCGCCGTCCCAGATCAGGTAACCGTGAATCATCCCGATCAGCACCAGCCATATGTTCCGCCGCGTAAAGATGTCGGCCGCCTTGATCCCTGCTCCTCGCGCCAGCGCCCGCTCCGTCAGCAGGATCACACCCGCCCCAAACAGCATGGAAAACAGCGCACGCATCTTGCCCTCGGCAAAGATCCAGCGCAGAAACCACACAGTCGTATTGATCTTCCAGTGCGGTCCATCGAACACCGGTTTCACCGTGCTCAGAGGATACGCATAGTTACGAAATCCATAAGCGAATTCACAGATGTTCATCACCAGGATGCCCATCAGCGAAAAGCCCCGCAGCACATCCATGCTGCTTATCCGCTCCCCGCGCGCTACTGGCCTCGTGGCGCTCAGTTCAGCGTGCGCCGGTCCAGCCAACTCCTCGGCAGCCCCGGGAGCGATCATGCCCTCATCAACACCCACTCCAGCAACACTCGCCATGCTTCCCTCCGGGGAGCACTCGCAGGTCCTCTCGGCCCAGGCCGCGCGCGTCGATTCATCGCATTTTCACCCGAAGTATCCCACCCCGCACTCCCGCCAATCAAGCGAAATCGCTTGCCACAGCCCCAGAGCCGCCATTTCAGGTCCGGAACCCACCAGTGAAAAGCCTCTCGCCACCAACGAAGCGCAACCGGTTCGCACCCCCATCCGTGGACGAAAATAAATTCGACAAAACTGGCGTATTTTTTATCTAGCATCTTGATGGTATTGATTCACCACGTTTACCACGCATCCCACCGCGATCACACCGTCAAAAGACCTCACGCAGCCGTCACGTTTTCGCAAAAACCCCCGCGAAATACACCCTTTCAGCACCTATAAAAAAACGCGGACCTCCACATTCTGCATCCAACCACCCATGGCCTCCTCCCCCACCCCGCCGCCTGAGAAGAGACAAGCCTTCTGCAGCCCCATCCTGCTGATCGTCATCGCCTGCGTCATCGCTGGAGCGATCGCGGTCTTCCTTGTCTTGCGCCCAAATCCCAATGGCAAAGGGCAGAGCAGCCCCACCGCCACTCCAGCCTCCCAACAATAACGCCTCTTCTTGCAACGCAAAAAAGGCAGACTCTAAAGAGTCTGCCTTTCAGCTTGAACCAGGCCCACATCAACGATCTCCGCTGAAGGGAGGGCTGTCAGTCAAACAGGGAACTAACGGGCTCCACGCAGAACAACCGCCAGATTGACCGGAACCGCAGTAGGCTGGTCATCCAGTGTGCCCGGAGTGAAGCGATACTGACTGACCGCAGCCAGAACGTTACGGTCCATCACTGGGTTGACCGACTGAACGATCTTTAGATCCGTCGGCTTACCGCTCGGGTCGACCGTCATCGCAACAACAGCGGTTCGCTCAAACTGGGTCGTTGGAGCGAAGTCGGCGTCCGATTCGACCGCGACGGTGTAAATCAACTTGGGAACATTGACTCCGGTGGAGATCCGAACAGGAGCCGCGGTTGTAGAGGAACCGCGATCGGACTCAGCGCCGGCAAACGGTGCGGCAACCAGCTCAGCGCGCAGGTTGGCGGCAGAGGTCTGGGTTTTTGCAGGCGAATTTGCCTGAGCGTGAAGCAACATGGGGGACAGGGCGAGAGTGGCCACAATGATTCGACGCATATTATCAATTCCTAGGGCATATGTGCCCATCACCACAATAAACCAAATAAAATACGACTGTCAATAAAAATGTCTTAAAAATGTAAACCAATTGTATTGAGAGACTTATTCGGATAGAAAATATGCAAACGAAAAGATTCATAATGTCTTCATTAATTTAGATTCGCTTTGTTTTCGCTTTGACTATTGGGAGAACTACCGAAAACCCTTTGTAGCGCTACCCACAGAACCCGCCACTTTTTTACAGAGGCAAAGACATGGGCAAACTTCCCTGTAAAAATGGCTGTCAACCCCCAAACGCGCTAAAACCCGCGTCCAGTAAGGCTTTTGGCGTGGCGTATAAGTTATGTCCCATCCTGTAAAATTGAAATTAGGTTCTAGGGTGAAGGACCGAATACGTCGAGTGTTGGTGACCAAGGCTATAACCCCAATGGAATGACGTTTTTGCCTATAAGTCCTTTGCTATGTTAATTTTAGAGAGAGGCTAAATTGTAAGTGGCTGAAAAAGCGATACTTGAGTGGTATAACCCCCCCAGGGGGTACCCCCCGGAAGTCTGGAGCGTCCGTTTTGATCACCTTCCGCCAAAGTATCCAAAGGTATCCGCAACGCTGCTAACATCCAATTCAATGAAAGTTCTGGTCATCGACATCGGGGGCACCAACATCAAGGTTGCCTCGACCGACATGCGCGTCCCTATCAAGATCCCCTCCGGTCCCACCATGACCGCTGAACAAATGACCCAAGACGTCCTCGCCGCCACCGCCGGATGGACCTACGACTGCGTCTCCATCGGCTACCCTGGTCCGGTCGTCCACCATCGTCCGATCGCCGAACCCCATAACCTCGGCGGAGGCTGGATCGATTTTCCATACGAGAAGGCATTCGGCAAGCCCCTCCGCTTCATTAACGACGCCGCGATGCAGGCTCTCGGCGGTTACAAAGGAGGGCGCATGCTCTTCCTCGGCACCGGCACCGGCCTAGGCTCGGCAATGATCTTCGATGGCGTCATCATCCCGCTCGAACTCGCTCATCTGCCTTACAAAAAAGGGCTGACCTACGAACAGTACATCGGTCTCGTGGGCCTCGAACGTCGCGGAGTCAAGCGCTGGAGAAAGTCCGTCCTCGACATCATTAGCCGCCTCAAGGCCGCGATGGTCTGCGACACCGTGCTCCTCGGCGGTGGCAACGCCAAGATGATGAAGTCCCTGCCCAATCATGTGATTCTGGGCGCGAACACAAACGCGATAGACGGCGGCATCAAGCTCTGGCAAGACACCGCACTTGACCCATCAGGCACCGGCCCGACGAAACAAAGTTCGACCAAGCCAACTTCAAAGACCTGACCAGACCGGGAGCGTCGCAGGACGATTCGGCAATCGATCGTCAGGTTTGGGCGAGACCGCCTCGGCAGCACGATCGCGTGCGAGCGGCGATCACGCCTGCTACCGGATCTGAAACAATCCTCACAGGAGAGATACTATGGCGAACAAATACGGCGAGGCCGCTCTGATCGCGGCCCGCATGGATACCTACGGCAAATCGATCACGCCCGCAGCTCGCTGGGACCAGGCGACCGCAAAACTCTATCCGACCAGCCCCTCGGCCCAGCGAAAGGGTGGCCCCCGGTTCGCCTTCCTCAGTCTTTGTGAAGCCGGCCTGGTAAAGGGAATTCCTGCCGGGCAATATGCTCCATCCAACAAGGCCAAGGCCTATGCTCTTCGTGCCGTAGCGCTTCTCAACGCAGGCACCCACAAGACTGTCTCTACGCTCTGGGCTGAGGTCACCGACGGCGAAGACATCGCGCACAACAGCCAGATGGACGTGGTCCTGGCTCTTTGGAAGAACGATCTGATCGTCCGCAGTGCCTAAGTCGTCATTCGCCGATCTGCAACGTGGTTGTCTTGTTGACCGGATAAAGCGCGCCCACCCGCCGTACTCTCTTACCGAAAATCTCCGAATCAGCAAGATCAAACTCTTGCGTCGGCACAAAGTAAGAGTATCCTTCTCCCATCCAGCGAGACGTATCCGGCCGCCCCGGAAAACCAAACACGGAGGATCAGCTATGTTTCATCTGCTTTGGACGGCTCTCATCGGTCTCATCGTCGGTGCGCTTGCCAAGCTCATCATTCCGGGCAAAGAGCCCGGTGGCATCTTCATTACGATGTTGATCGGCATAGCAGGGTCCTTCCTCGGGACCTTCCTCGGCCGGGCTATTGGTCACTATGAGCCTGATCAGTCCGCTGGCTTTCTGATGTCGCTTGTCGGTGCCCTCATCTTGTTGGGCATCTACCACCTGATCAAGCGCAGCCGGGCAACGACCTAGCAATCACAAGTAGTTTCTGAAGATTCAGCGGTTGTCGCGCGCCCAGGGATACCTCCGTCGCGATCGTCGCTGTGCCAAAAGTCCTCTACCGAACCAATCCGGTAACGGGCTCCGAGGCACGAGCGGCGGGGCCGTTGGCGTACTGCCTTATCACGTCACTGAACTCCGCCATCGCCACAGGTTTCGCAATGAAGTTGCCCTGCGCTTCGTCACACTTCCTTCGCAACAAAAATCGCATCTGTTCATCGGTCTCGACCCCTTCGGCGACTACTTTAATATTTAGCCCGTGAGACATCGCGATAATCGTTCGAACCACGGCCGCGGCATTGGCGTCGGTTCCGGCCTTCTTCACGAAGCTCTGATCGATCTTCAGCCGGTCGACCTGATATTCCAGCAGATACGAGAAGCTGCAGAATCCCGTGCCGAAGTCGTCAATGGAGATACGGACTCCCAGCTCCCTCATTCTCTGCAACTTGTCCAGAACATGCTCGGAGTTGACCATCAACATATTTTCCGTGATTTCGATCTGTAGTTTCTCGGGAGAGAGACCGCTCTTCGACAGCGAATGTTCAACAATAGGGACGAGATTTTTTTGCTGAAACTGCCGTGGCGACAGATTGATTGAGACCGTTAGATCCATCCCAAGCTCGTCCTGCAGCGCCTTCCCCTCGCAGCATGCGGTCATAAAGGCCCACTCCCCGATCGGCACAATGAGTCCAGTCTCTTCTGCCAATGGAATAAATTGCGATGGCGAGATGCTTCCAAGTCTAGGATGATTCCAGCGGAGCAACGCTTCCATGCCGGTAACGGCTCCGGTGGTCAGCGAGATCTGTGGCTGATAATGCATGCTGAGCTCTTTATTCGTCAATGCGTGGCGCAGTGCATGCTCCATCGTCAGTCGCTCTGCCGTCTCCTTCAGCATGCTCTCGCTGAAGATCTGGAACTGGCTCCGCCCATTCTCCTTTGCCGCGTACATTGCCGAATCCGCCCGTTTGAGCAGATGCTTGGCATCGCTTGCGAAGTCGGGGTAAATGCAGACTCCGACACTCGCGGTCACACGTACCAGGTGCTCTTCGATTGATATCTCCGGAGATAACGCGGCTACCAGATTGGCTGCGCATTGTTCAACGTCGTCCACGTTGGTGATGTCCGGCATTACAACAACAAACTCGTCTCCACCTACCCGCGCCACCACATCCGTGCTGCGCACGGAGCGACGCAGTCTCTGCGCAGCCTCGATCAAAATCTGGTCCCCTGCCGAATGTCCCAAGGAGTCGTTGATACGTTTAAAGTGATCTAGATCGATGACAAAGACTGCGACCTTGGTTCCATACCGTCGTGCCAGTTCCACCGTCTGAACGGTCTTGTCCTGCAAAAGCGCGCGCCCGGTCAGTCCCGTCAATTGATCGTGTGTGGCCAAATGAGTGACATACTCCATCATCTGGCGCCGGTCCGTAATGTCGAACGCGATGCTCACAAAGCCGCTTACTTCACCGGCCTCGTTGGTCACGGCTCTCATGGCCAGATTGATCGGGGTTCGTGCGCCGTCGCGTCGGACAAGCGTCCACTCCTGTTCCTCCATCTTTCCCGCGGCCGCCCTCGTCGTCAGAACTTCGAACCCATACTTTTCCAACGTCGCGGCAGAGTCGATCGCGACCGCCCTACCCAACAGCTCTCGTTCGTCGTGCAGCACTGTTAGTGAAGCCTTCTCGACTAGTTCCTCGCGGCGATACCCCGTCAGCTTCTCTGCTTCCCCGTTCATTGCCGTAATCATTCCCGCGATATTGGTCGCGATAATGCTGAAGGGAGCGTTCTGAAAGACAGAGTCCGTAAACTCCGCCAGGTGCGCGTATCGTTCCTGCGTCGCCTTGGCTTCGCTGATATCGCTGAAGGTGATGGCCAGCCCATCTCCGAGCTTGACGACCTGGGTTCGCAACCAGGTTGCCTTGACGCTCGGGTAACTTACGGGAAACTCTTCGTTGAGCGATTCCCCAGTCTCGACAACTCTGCAAAATCTCGTGAACATCGGCCCCGTGGTCTTAATCGGAGTCACTGCGCACAGAGTCTGTCCCAGGAGCTCAGAACGTGATCGTCCCGTCAGTCTCTCAACGTTGGCATTGACGTACAGAACTCGGAAGTCTACGACTCTGCCTGCTTCATCTCGTACAGATTCAAAGAGCCCAAAGGCATCCAGACTGGTCTCGGCGGCTGCCAGAAACTGTGAATGCGCCTGCTCGGCCCCTCTTAGCTTCTCTACGCGGCTATATTCGCGCCACAGCGCCCAAATTGCAACGGCGGTGCCGGATATTGCAATCAAGACAGCGCTCAACTTTCCGAACTCGGCCCCATGATTGACTCGCCAGAGTTCCGCCACCACCAGCGAAACCGGCGCCGCTGAGAGAATCGTCTTCCAAATCCAGGATCGCTGGGATTCGAGCGCAGAAGCCTTCAAGAAATACCTCGAAATACGTGCAAGTATAGCGCCAGCATCGTGCTTCTCTAACCCCCCGTCCGCTAGCATAACCGGACGAAGCAACTTCTCTCGCAATCAAAATGCGTGATCCACGTGCACCTTGTAAAACGTTTGCCTTCGACTTTTATTCCGCAGCGATACCAAATGCAGTCTATTCGTTCCTAGCAGCCTGGGATCAACTTTTTTGATTCCATCTCGCTTGAACGAGCGCAGCGATCTCTTCGGCACACTATTCCTGCGACATCCAGCCATGCATTTCCATCCAATTCGCGAGCAGTGTCGGATAGATGGCTAGCTCGGACATTCCTTTCATCCCCTGAGCCATTCCCGTTCCATGTTGCCCGCGTTCGAAGATGTGCAGCTCCACTGGCACACCGGCCTGCTTCAATGCGTCGTAGAATGCCGTTGCATTCATCGGATTGACAGTCTGGTCGGCCGTAGTGGAGAAGATGAAGCAGGGAGAGGTATTCTTCGTCACCAGCTTCACCACCGAGATCGAGTCCAACATTGCCTTCGTCGGATGGTCGCCCAGCAGCCCCTCCATATTCGTCCTTCTCGGTACTGAGTCGTCCATTGTGAATCGCCCATAGGACACAATCGCGAAGTCCGGCCGGTCGCTGACTCTATCAACAGGATCCTCAGCGCCCGAAGAGCCGTTATCATTCACTGCTGCCAGATAGCCTGCCAGGTGACCGCCAGCCGAGAAGCCCCACAGCCCGATCTTGTCCTTCGCTACTCCCAGTTCTGCTGCGTGGCTGCGTACATAGCGCATCGCCCGTGCGCCATCCAGCATCGGAGAAGGGAAGTGGTATCGCGGTCCCAGCCGGTACTCCAACACGAAAGCTGTTACGCCATGCGCATTCAGCCAACGCGCCTCCTCCCCACCCTCCTTTTCGATCGCCAGATGGACATATCCGCCGCCTGGCATCACGATCACAGCAGAATGTAAGCCAGCCCCCGGTGCTGGATACACATACATCTTCGGTACGTCTCCTTCACCGTCGCCCAATGCGCCGGGCGCTCCGTTTGGCCATAACACGACGGTCTTTGCAAATCCCATGGGAGGCTTCGTCACGGTTGCTGCGACCAGCGAGTGAGCGGGTGTAGCAGCCGTAGCCGAGTTTGAGGCGCACCCGACTCCAAGGAGCGCACAGAAACAACCAACTGTCAGCCAAAGAAGTTGTCTCATCGTCCCGTCAAGATACATTCTTCTCAACCCATTGCGTTGGCAAAATACGAGATGGCGGACCCGCATTGTCAGGCCGTCGAATCCGCAGTGGACATCTCGGCTGTCGATTTCACCGCCGTCGTCGACTCCACTCGGTTTCGTCCCAGATACTTGGCACGATACAACGCGTGATCGGAGGCCGTTAGTAAAGATATCACCGCAGTGTTCCGGTTCGGTACCTCCGCCGCCACCCCCACGCTGATGGTTTGGATTCCAAGTTGGTTACCCGAGTGCGGCACCTTCAAGGATGCGACAGCCTCGCGGACGTTTTCCGCCACTCGCACCGCAACTTCGATCGTCGTGTTCGGCAGGATCACGGCAAACTCTTCGCCCCCAAAACGCGCTGCGATCTCAGCTTTACCTTGTAACGCACTTGCAATCACCTTCGCGATGCAGCGCAGACATTCATCCCCGCCAACATGTCCATAGAGGTCGTTATACGCTTTGAAAAGATCCACATCGATCAGCAGCAGCGACAGCGGTTGCTGATCGCGCATAGCCCGGTGCCATGCCTCCTCGAGCCTTTCATCAAAGGCCCGCCGGTTGGCAAGACCGGTCAGGGAATCCGCATTGGCCAGTTCGCGGTATCGCAGTTCGCTCTTCTGCAACGAAATCTCGAGCGCTTTGCGCTCCTCGAGTAGAGCCGCCACTGGAAAGAAGGTGAAGAGGGCCACGGCAAGGAAGATCTGCTCAATCACAATCTTGTGGAGCAGATTTGTACCAGTAATCAGCATCAACGGCCCGTGTCCAGTGACAGTGAACCAGATCGAGATCAGTGCAATTACAAACACGGCTAGAACCGTGCCCGGGAAACCCAACCGGAACACCACCAGCAACAGCGCGGGAAAGATAAAGAAGATGAGCGGGTCTTTGCTGTGGCTGAACACCAGCGCTGTCGCGGCCGCCGGAACCATCAGTAATAACAGTGTTCTCGGCAGTTCCTGACTTCGCAGCATCGTAAAGAAGCCTGGCCGCTGCAAGATGAAGACTAGTGGCGCGATGATCGCCATCCCCAACACATCACCCAGGTACCAAGTACGAAACAGCATCCACCAGGGGCCTGCCTTCACAAAGAGTAACGTCCACGAAGCTCCCAGAGCACTGGTCAGCGCCGTCGCCGCAACGACCGCGACGCCAAGAAAGCCCAGCAGGGGAAGGCGCTTCGTCAGCTGCAGAGGGTTGCCGAACCAGCGCGTCAACAGCACAGATGAGGTGATTACTTCCACCGAGTTGGCTACCGACACGCCGATCGCCAGCCGCAACGGGTCGCCGTAGATCACATCGGCCAGCGTATCGGCCAGGAAACCCGCAATGAAATAAGGGATCCAGGTTTTTTTCGGGCGCGTAACCACCAGCGCAAACAAAAGTCCGTTGGTGAACCAAATCGTCGCAACTCCATCCGACTGTCTCGAAAGCACAATCCCCAGCCAGGAAAAAAGCAGCAGAATAAAGAACGTAGCGATCAGGTGTCGCCAGTGAATGGACCCGGAGCGCGAGTGTGTATCTGTGACTTCAGGAGCAGCACAATGAGCCAGCTCTACATCGAGCGACGCTTCGCCAACGCTCTTGCTTATGTCCATTGCATTCTCGTTCCAGCATTTTCCCAACGCTGTCAGCATACTGCAAGGAGAGCTGTCTAACACCTTATCGCGCAGAGCAACTCCACCTATCTTTCGCCTGCTTCTTCAGGAAACGCGGCCGTTAAAGTTACGAAGATCCGCTGGCGATTGCAAACGGCTCCCGAGCCGAGGGCGCAAAGACTCCACGAGCCGAGGATTTTCGTTCTGCAAGCGGTTCACTTGAATCAGAGAAACCGGAATGCGGAAGAGCAGATTGAACGATGAATCGATAGTAGCAAGTCAGAGATTTCTCGTCAGCAAAAACGTCAGGTCAAACGACTCCAGTTTGAAACCCCACCCACCCGGTGTCGTCTAAACTCACATGATCGCCCCCCACCTGCTCCGGCCTCTTGTTATGGTCGTTGTCTTACTCGCCTCCGGCCTGCGCGTTCCGAGCATCGCCGCACAACAAAAAACCTCTCCGCCCGATCAGTCCCCTTCCACCACGGCAGCGACGATCGCCGTCGACGCCCGGCTGGTCAATCTTCCCGTGGTCGTACGTGACAAAAAGGGAGCACTTATCCAGAACCTTACCAAGGATGACTTCACCCTTCAGGTGGACGGTAAGGCCCAGACCATCCGGTACTTCGACAAGGACACTAACCTCCCGCTCACCCTCGGCCTCCTCGTCGACACCAGCCAGTCCCAGCGCGGTGTCCTGGACGAAGAACGCACCGCGAGCAGCACCTTCCTCGATCAGATGCTCACCAACCCGAAGGATCAGGCCTTCATCGTCCAGTTTGCGCGTCAAACGGAGCTGTTGCAGGACTTAACGACTTCGCGCCCGCTGCTCCAAAGGGCTCTGAAAGAGATCGATACTCCCGCCCCCGCCTCCGCTGATGACGATAGTGACAGCCGCAGCCACAGCCGGGGAGGGACCGTTCTTTATGATGCTCTCTTTTTGGCTTCCGACGAGCTGATGAGTAAGCAGACAGGCCGCAAAGCCCTGATCATTCTCTCAGATGGTGTAGATCGAAACAGCAAGGAGAATCTCGTGCGATCCATCGAAGCCGCCCAGCGAGCCGACACCATCATCTATGCCATTTACTTCAAAGGGGAAGAGTCCCATCCGCAGAACAATAACCCTCAGCATGGCCGTGGTGGCTATCCTGGCGGTGGCTTCCCCGGGGGCGGATATCCTGGTGGTGGCTACCCCGGCGGCCGTGGCGGCTATCCCGGAGGTGGCAATGGGGGTGGCAATGGGGGGAACTATCCCAGCCAGAGCAAGGTCGACGGAAAGAAGATCCTCGAACGCATGGCACAGGAGACTGGTGGCCGTCTCTTCGAGGTAAAGAAAAATCAAGACGTCGCTCAGATCTATAACCAGATAGCGGAAGAGCTTCGAGCACAGTACCGCCTCGGTTACACCCCCGCCCAGGACGCAGCTTCGAACGGCTACCATCAGGTCGCGGTAGACATCCATCAGAAAGGTCTCGTCGTCCAGACCCGCGACGGCTACTATGCCGGGAAGTAGCCGTCACCGGCTTCTCTCAGCATAGTTTTGCGTTACTCCCTGATCTTCATGCATCATCTGTAGATATCGGGATTGAATGTAGATATCCGGATCGCAGCGGGCGCCCTCACAGTCCTGTCCTACGAACAAGGTCTCGATGAACACGATACGTCGCATCACGATTCGCACTGTTGCAGTAGCGCTTCTGGCGCTCATGATGACTTCATTCGCTCCGGCCTCTGCTCAGTCCGTCTTCATGGTCAACAGGAACCTCTACTCAGAGACCGCCAACGCCAATGCTGACATTGCCGCCGCAATGGTCACCGCCCGCCGCGAGCACAAGCGCATCATCCTCGACTTCGGTGCAAACTGGTGCGGTGACTGTCAGGTCCTGGATTACTACTACCGCCAAAGTCCCAATGCGGAACTCCTCGCCAAGCACTTTCTTGTTGTGCACATCGATACCGGCCATGTAGACCACAACGTGGATGTGGCAAAGAAGTATCATGTTCCCATCGCCCATGGCATTCCTTCTCTCGCTGTCATCGACGCCCACGGCACCCTCCTCTACGCCGAACACGAGAAGGAGTTCGAGCACACCAGCGTTGAAGCCGTCACGGCTTTCCTCAATCGGTGGAAGGCGTAATCTGTCTCTTTCGCTCTTCGGTGTGCCCTTATGAGAAGACTTCTTCGTCTTCCCAGGATCCTCCACGGAACGCTGCTCCGGGCAATGAGGCACGATAGCCTCAACCTCGCCCAATCTACTGCCTACTCGGCGATGGTCTCACTGTTTCCGGCCCTCATCGTCGCTGCCGCCGCTATCAGCCTCGTTCCGGACAATACTCCTTTTCGCTTCCAGTTCGCTCTCTTCTTCGATCGCATCCTTCCTCCAGATGTCAGCCCCCTGCTGCAAAGTTATTTTGTCGCTTCGCCACAAACGACCCGTTCCACTCACGCACTGAGCCTTGCGGCGCTCGTCAGTCTCAGCGGCGCCTCCAGCGTTCTAGCGACCATCATGGAAGGTCTGCGCCGTGCTAACGATCTCCCGTTCGACTGTTGGACTTTTTGGCAGCGTCGCATCCGAGCACTCGTTCTGGTCCCCCTCTCGCTGATTCCCTTCGCGCTCGCCAGCGTCCTCGTGGTCTTCGGTCACTTCATCACGACCTGGGTCGCCCTGCACATCACGCCCTCTGCCCGTACGTCGGTCTTTATCCTTGCTCTCGTCATCCGATGGAGCGTTGCGCTTATCGGCAGCATCGGCGTCACTGCCCTCATCTACCATATGGGAACTCCCATGCAACAATCATGGAAGCGTACCCTCCCTGGGGCCTTCGTCTCCACCGCCATGTGGTTTTTTGCGACTGTCGTCTTCGGCTGGTATGTCACACGCTTCGCCAACTACTCTCAGGTCTATGGATCCCTGGGCGCCGGCATAGCGCTCCTGTTCTGGCTCTATATCATCTCGCTCTGCGTTCTGTGCGGGGCTGAGTTTAATGCAGAGTTCCACTCTCGATTTTTCCACCCGCATCATCCTCATTCCAACCCCGCGCCCCCAAACACCCTCCTCCCCGGTTAGAATTGCCACGGCAGTTAAAACTCACTGGTCATACCATCATTCTTTCGCGATGGTGAGAAAGTCTCCTCAAGCGACCCATGAAGAAATCTTTGAACTCAATGCCCAATGTTGCTCCCTTTGCCGCAATAGAACGTGGTCGCCGCGCCAAGATCGTCGCCACCCTCGGCCCCGCTTCCAGTACTCCGGAGATATTCCGCCAGCTTGTCCGCGCCGGACTCGACGTCGCCCGCCTGAACTTCTCTCATGGCAGCCACGAACAAAAGGCCGAGCTCATACGCATGGTCCGCACGATCTCCAAAGAAGAGGGCAAGCCCATCTGCATCCTCGCCGACCTGCAGGGCCCCAAGATTCGCACTGGGAAACTCAAAGGTCATAAGCCTGTGCAACTCGTCGCCGGCAAGCGCCTGACAATCACCCCGCGCGAGATCGAAGGCACCGCCGCTTTGGTGGGCACCACCTTCAAGACGCTCGCCGAAAACCTCGAGCCCGGCTCCCGCATCCTGCTCTCCGACGGCCTCATCGAGCTGCGTGTCGAGACGGTCAAAGGAGTAGACGTCACCTGCGAGATCATCAACGGCGGCATGCTCGGCGAAAACAAGGGCATCAACCTCCCGGGTATCGCCGTCAACGTTCCTTCGCTCACCGAGAAGGACGAAGAGGACCTCATCTTCGCCATCGCTCAGGGTGTAGATACCGTCGCCGTCTCCTTTGTCCGCACCGCCGACGACGTACGCCACGTGAAGAATCGTCTGGCCGCTCTGAAGTCCGA
Source organism: Tunturiibacter gelidiferens (assembly GCF_013410115.1). Lineage (GTDB taxonomy): Bacteria > Acidobacteriota > Terriglobia > Terriglobales > Acidobacteriaceae > Edaphobacter > Edaphobacter gelidiferens. The sequence goes on along the minus strand of NZ_JACCCV010000002.1, from coordinate 1,045,828 downwards.
CGCGTGGGTTGTTGCCAAGCTGGAAAAGCCACAGGCGATTGAACATCTCGATAGCATCCTCGAAATCACTGATGCGATCATGGTCGCTCGCGGCGACCTGGGCGTAGAGGTTCCGCCGGAAAAGGTTCCGGCTCTCCAAAAGCACATCATTCGCCGCGCCGCTGAGTTCCGCAAGCCCGTGATCACGGCCACGCAGATGCTCGAGTCGATGATCGACAACCCGCGTCCCACTCGCGCCGAGGCGTCAGACGTCGCCAACGCCATCTACGACGGCACCGACTCGGTCATGCTCTCCGCCGAAAGCGCTGCAGGCAAGTATCCCGTCGAAGCCGTCGCCATGATGGCCAAAATCATTACCGAGACAGAGCACCAGATCCGCCTCGATCCTCGTCCCGCACTCGGTCATCACCCCAGTGTCCGCCTCTCCATCGCGGAGACAATCTGCGAGTGTATGTCGCATGCGGCCGACGACCTCGACGTAGCCGCTATCGCCATCTTCACCGAGAGCGGCATGACCGCCCGGCTCCTCTCCAAGTACCACCCCGACCCGCCCATCTTCGCGCTCTCGCCCTTTGAGAAGGTCATCAACCGCTGCATGCTTCTCTGGGGCACATATCCTATCCTCTGCGCTCGCTTTCGCGATACGGACAAGCTCGTCAACATGGCCGAACAGATCCTCGAAACACAGGGCCATGTTCATCAGCGTCAGATCGTTGGCATCGTCGCCGGGACTCGCACCAAATCCGGGGCGACGAACTTCATGCGTCTCCACATGGTAGGCGACCGAGATACCGAAACCCACAAATCCAAAACCGCAACAAAGAAAAAAGTCAGATGATCGGTAGATAGTCATTCGACTGCCGCCTACCTCTACATAAAAAGAAGAGCCGCTTCATATTGCGAAGCGGCTCTTCCGTGACTCATGATGCAATGCAGTGAATCAACCAAAGCGTAATTTGAGGCGCATCGCACCGGCGATACCGAAGATACCCGTGCCAAAGAGCGCAAGGCTGCTGGGCTCGGGAACCGGCGAATTCTTGCTTACGTCTACAGTGTCGGATTCGGGAAGGCTCAGTCCCTTCGGCCCTCCTATCGTTGCTGTCTCAATACCCCAGGTAGCGCTCAGATCGATAACGTCTCCATCGGCGAGGCCGAACGACAAACCTTTGGAATCAAAAAAGCTGGTTGGCAAAAAGAATCCAGGGACAACTCCCGGGTAGGTAAGTTTGTTGTCACCGAACCCTTGCAGAGAAGTGATCTTCGAAGATCCTGCCCAATCTTTGACGGTGCCCGTAACGCCCGTAATGTCATAGATATCTGAAGCGCCTCTTTCTGTCGCGGTAAACGTACCGGAGCCAGAGAAGAGAGGGCCCGAAAAACTGAAATCGAAGGTATCGGCGAACGCGGCAGAAGTGGTGGCGAGAGTAACCAAGGCCAGAATGCAGAGTCCCAGTGTTCTATGTTTCATAACGCTCCTAAAGGTCGCAGGACGAGTACTTGCAACGTGTACTTGCATTCTGATGGCCAATCACGAGACGCGAAAACTCGTTCATAATCGCTTTCCAACCCTCATCGGCGTGGTATTTTGCCCCAAAAAGTGCAATCAAATGCATGTGAAAGTGGTATTCATTTACCCATTTGGACAACAGCTGCGAATCTATTTCCCACAATGAGCTGAAAGCGTTCGCTTCTACAGCCGAATTGCCGCTGTGGCCGAGTGAATCAGCAGGCGCACCCATCCCCTACAATCGATCTCATGGGCCGCATCCATATCCTCTCCGACCTCGTGGCGAACCAGATCGCTGCCGGCGAAGTTGTCGAACGACCCGCATCCGTCGTCAAAGAACTCCTCGAAAACTCCCTTGACGCCCACGCCACCCGCATCCGAATTGAGGTCGAGGCCGGCGGGCGCAAGTTGATCCGCATCACCGACAATGGTCACGGCATGGTACGCGACGACGCCCTCCTCGCCTTTGAGCGCCACGCCACCTCCAAGCTCCGCAGTGCCGATGACCTCCTCTCCATCGCAACCTTAGGCTTTCGCGGCGAGGCCCTGCCTTCGATCGCCAGTGTCTCTCGCCTGAAAATGGAAACCCGCGTTGCCGAAGAGGCCTCAGGCACCGTCGTAGAGATCGCCGGCGGCAACATCCTCCGCGTCGAAGACGCCGGTCTCCCAGTTGGGACCACCATCACCCTTCGCGATCTATTCTTCAACACCCCCGCTCGCCGCAAATTCCTCAAGTCCGAGCAGACCGAGCTCTCCCATATCGCCGCCCTCGTCACCCACTATGCCCTCGTCCACCCCGCAAAACACTTCGAACTTCACTCCTCCACGCAGGCTCTTCTTGTCGCCCCCGCCGTTGCCAACGCCGCCGACCGCCTCTTCCAGATCTTCGGCAAAGACACCAGTCACTACATGCTCCCAACCACCGCCGAACTTGACTTCACTCGCGCCGGCCTTCCCGAGCCCCCACCATGGAAGCGCGATGAGGACTACGTTGCACCCGACCCCGGTTACCTGCGCCTGACTGGCTTCGTCTCCAAGCCCGAACTGCAAAAGCTCAATCGCAACTCCATCTATGTCTTCGTCAATCAGCGTCTCATCCGCGACAAGCTTATCCTCCACGCACTCTCCGAGGCCTACCGCAACATCCTACCTCCGACCTCCTACCCCGTCGTCCTCCTATACCTCGAGATGCCGCCGCAAGAGGTCGATGTAAACGTTCATCCAGCCAAGACCGAGGTCCGTTTCCGCCAGCCAAGCTTCGTGCACGACTTCGTTCGCGACACCATTCGCACCACGCTCATCCAGGCCCGTCCCGCAGCCAGCTTCGCCACCGCTCTTCAGAATGGTCCGCACGGTGTTTCAAGCGCTCTGCTCATCGACGTAAGCCCGCTCCCCGGCCCTCCAGACGGCAGCAACGCCATACCCCAGCCAGTCTTCGGCCCCACCTTTCAACCGTCGACATTCGAAGGCCATCCACTTACTCGTCTGACTGTCGAAGAAGAAGGTGCTCGTTATTTTTCGAATGGCTCCGAAGCCGCGCAATGGGATGTTCCAACTTCGACCGAGACAGTAAAGTCTCCCAACTTCCAACTTGCTGCCCCGATCGTGCCCCCGTCTCCGGGCCGCTTCGCCTTCGCCGGACATTCGATTCCCGTGGGCTACGAGTCCATCGAAACTGAGCCTGGATATGACCCCGCCTCGCCGCAGCAAGCCGACACCCTCACCGCCCTCTCCACCCTCAAGCCGCTTGGTCAGCTTCGTGACTCATTTATCCTCGCCACCAACGAAGAGGGCCTCTGGATCATCGATCAGCACGTGGCTCATGAGCGCATCCTATTCGAAAAAGTTCTGCGCGATCGCGACACCGAACAGATCCAGCGACAGCGTCTGCTCATGCCTCTGCTCATCGACCTCCTCCCCGCGCAGATGATCACCTTCGCCGAGATCGCCGAAGAGTTGGAGCGCAACGGCTTCGAAGTAGAACCCTTCGGCCCCCGCACTCTGGCGGTCAAAGCTGCACCGGTGGGTCTCGAGGGCCTCGAGCTTGAACACCTGCTTGAAGAGATCCTGGCCGTCCCCGACCGCAATCGCCAAACCGAGAACTCGGAAGCCCGCCGTCGCCGCATCGCGGCTTCTATCGCCTGCCACGCTGCGATCAAGATCAACCAGCCACTTGAACACTCGAAGATCGAGTGGCTGCTCGAGTCACTCGGAAAAACCGAGCATCCCACGGCTTGTCCTCACGGCCGGCCCATCGCTCTGCGCTACTCCTATAAGGACATTGCGAAGGCCTTCCAGCGCATCTAGCTCTGTGAAGACTCTGCGAATATGTCGTTTGGGCGGCAACCAACACTCCGTGGTCGTGCAACAAAACTAAGATAAATCTTCGCTTCACGGGAGAAGACTTTGCGCAAATCTATCGATAGCTTCCGCGTCCCTCTCCGAGCAGCCCATGTTCTTTGTTTTGCGTCCACCCTTTTTTTTGTCTCCCTAGTGGGCTGCAAATCAAGCTCTGGTGGCAGCGAAGCTCAGAGTGTCAATCTAAATGGCGCCGGAAGCACCTTCGTCTATCCAGTAATGTCCCAATGGACTTCGGCCTTCTCCAACGCACACTCCAGTGTGCGCATCAACTATCAATCCATCGGCTCTGGGGGTGGCGTTCAGCAGGTCAAAAACGGCACAGTAGACTTCGGAGCCTCCGATGCCGCGCTCAATGATGATCAACTCAGTGGCATGAAACCTGTAATCCAGATCCCCGAATCTGCAGGCCCGGTTTGCATCACCTACTCGCTACCCGGCCTCAGCAAGCCGATCCAGCTCTCTCCCGATGCCGTCGCGGGGATCTTCCTCGGCAAGATCACCTCATGGCATGACCCGATCCTGGTAAAAGACAACCCAGGTGTTGCTCTGCCCAACATGAAGATTCTCGTCGCCCACCGCACCGATGGCAGCGGCACCACGAATGCTTTCACCACCTATCTCTCGTCCGTCAGTCCAGAGTGGCAGCAGAAGGTTGGCAAGGGCAACTCCGTCGACTGGCCCGTTGGCATGGGTGGAAAGGGAAGTGAGGGAGTCACTGGGCAGGTCCGTCAAACTCCTGGAGCCATCGGATATGTCGAACTGACTTTCGCGCAGCAGAACAAACTACCCGTCGCCTCGGTTAAGAATCTCGCCGGCAAGTACATCCTGCCGGATACGTCCAGTACCACCGCCGCTATCGCAGCCTTCACCGATCAACTCTCAAAAGATCCACGCACTCCGATTGTGAACGCCCCAGTCTCCGCGCCAGACGCCTAACCCGATTTCGACCCTCACCTTCCTCATCATCCCGAAGGACGGCCCAGATGTCGCCAAACGAACGGCCCTTCGAAACTTCATCCAGTACGTCATTACCGACGGACAGGCCGCGGCGGCCACGCTCAACTACGCACCACTTCCCGATGGCGTCAAAACTTATGACCGTCAGCAGCTCCAACAGATGACTGCTGCGGGCCAGCCTATCCCGTAAAACTTCAATTGACCCACTTTGTAGCTTCTACCGGGGACAAGTCGAGGGCGCGCTTCTTCAGCAAAGATGGCGCAGCTTACTCTCCGGCGCTCTTGTTGCAAATAAAAAATCGCAAGAATTGCTCGTTTACCACTTCCGCCTCCTTTCCAAACCGGGTAAGCTACGGTGCTATAGCAGTTAGATCGACAAACAGATTTTGCAGTTGGAAGACAGTACGCATCCTCGGAGGTCTTATGCGTTCTTCGTTCCGTTCGTTTCTGGTCCTCGCTTCCGCCTTTCTACTAGGCGCAAACCTTGCAAAAGCAGACACCATCAGCGTCTCCATCTCGGAGCTGGCTAGCGGCACCCTCGGAAGTCAATCTTCACCAACGAGCTTGTAACCTTCACCGGCACATTTGCGAGTCAGCAACTCTTGGCCTGCGTCGCTGCGAACAGTTGCCTTGGTTCTCTGGGTCCAGGCGAGTACATACTCTCCACCTTCACTGACCCTGAAACAACCACTACTCTGGTAACGACCCTCACCGTGGCCGGTCTCGGGATCTTCCTCGCGAACAGCGGCGACAATTTCATAGACATCTTCTACCCGGGCGGTCCCCTGACACATGTCTCGATAGCCGACGGCGGTGACCCCAATGGCCATCTCACCTTTCCGCTTGATACAACAGATCTCAATCTCCAGAACTGTCTGTCGGACTTTCCTGCGAGCGATTGCCCTCTCAGCGCCTCTACCTCCGGCGGAACCTTGATACTGACCGCCGCGAGCGAAGACTACACGACCTCCACCGTGGTCACCCCCGACAGCTCGTCCGTTCCTGAGCCCTCAACCCTGGCCCTGCTCGCAACCGGCATCGCGGGGCTCTCTGAACTTATCCGCCGCCGCGTGCGATCCGCCTGATTCCTTCAACGAAGCTCTCGGAGGCGTGCATCTGCACGCCTAACCCTTGCTAACAATTCTCGCAAACAAGCACAAATTCAAAAGAATCGATGATGACCTCCCTTGAACGTCAAACGGAGAGCTACTTCTTAGAGGGCTCTATCCGGCAAACCGTCCAACTTTGCGGTATTCTTGTAATAACGCGCAGCAGACACTTGACCGAACTTTAGTCGCGCGCCGCTCCTTTTGAATCGAAGACCGTCCTTCGGCCCAGGCCGAAGATTGCTGGAGTGCGGATCATCGCCCAGCAGGAAGGCAACACCTTGAGTAACCTAAGCACTCCCACGGCTGACCAGCTCGCCGCCGCCCGCCTCGCGCATTGGCATCACAACGCCGATCCCATCCTCACCATCAACATGCTCCGCGATTGGCTCAACACCACAGGCCTGGTCTTCTTCACACCTCGCGCAGCTCAGCTTCCCGCGCCCGCGCCCTCGTTCGTCGAAGCCATCCTCGGGACCGCCAACGCCGCTCCTACTCTTGCCGACACCGACCAGTCCCGCAGCCTCCTCTCCCGTCTCGTCCTCGACGGCGGTGCGATTCCCCTCAATCTACTTGGTTCCCCCAACGGCACCGGCAGCGAAACGCCAGACTTCATCGTCTCTCCGCTCGCCTTCCCCTACATCTTCACCCTGCGGGGCGACAAAGCTTGGAAGCAGCCACCCGCCACCAGCGGCGCCACCAAGGTCTCCCCCCTCGCCCTCAACGCATACACCCTTCTCGCGGAACGCGCGAAAAACCACTCCACCGGCATGAGCTCCTATGATCTCACCACTCAGCTTGGCAAAGAGGTCACCGAGACCGCCGTCCTCCGCTCGCTCACCGAGCTCTGGCAGCACCTCCGCGTCATCCCCGTTCCCCAGCCTGACGGAGCCGCCACCCTCTGGGAGCTCACGACCGCCCGATTCACCAAGCAGATTAAAGCCGGTGCCAACGCAGGACAACCCTCGGCCCTCTCGGCCCTCATCTCTCTCTATCTGGGCCAGGCCATCGTCGCCTCTGAAGAAGACATCGAGACCTTCCTCTCGCCTATCGCAGCCCGCTCGCGCATCCGCGACGTTATCCACGCGCTCATCTCCGCGCGCCAGCTGGAGACCATCGCCGTAGAGGGCCGCACAGTCCTCCACGTCGCCGGCGAACTCCCCACCTTCCTCGCAATCGCAGCTCCCGCACCCGACGACATCGACTCTATTGTCGTCACTACCGAAGGCGACAACGCAGAATCCTCCGAGGAAACTGGCCGGATCAAGAAGTTCATCCCCAAGCCCCGCAAGGTCGGGACAGGATTTGTAACCAAACCTGGTCGCAGCTCCGAATCCACTCCTTCCCCGCGCGAGCGCCGGCCCTTCACCCGCGAATCCAACCGGCCCGACCGCCCCAGCTTCACCAAACCCTGGCAAGAAGAGAAGGCCGACCGCCTCGCAGCCGCATCCGCCTCAGACATCTCGAACGAAGGCGACAGCGCCGAAGCCCCCCGCGCCCCTCGCACTTATGACCGCAAGCCGAGCTCCGATCGAGCGGGGAAGCGACCCTCCTTCGGCTCGAAACCATTCGGCTCAAAGCCCTCTTTTGGATCGAAGCCGTCCTTCGGCAGCCGCCCAAGCTTTGGCAACAAGCCGGCGTTCGGCAGCAAGGCCCGCTTTGGCACCGATCGTCCCTCTGTCGGGGGGGACCGCTCCAGCTTCCGCCGCAGTGAAGACTCTGGCGACAGTCGCCCGCCGCGCCGTGAATACACACCGCGCCCACACACCGATGCCCCAGTAGGAGACAGCGACCGTCCGCGCAAGACCTTCTCCAAGTCAGGCACCTTCGGGCGCAAGCGTGAAGGCTTCGCAGGCAAGCCAAGCTTCGGGCGCGACAGCAGCAACTCCCGTCCGCCCCGCCGCGACTACGGCGACTCTCGCCCCCCACGCCGCGACTTTGCACCTCGTCCCGACGCAGACGCTGGAGAAAGCCGCCCTGCCCGTCGAACCTTCGGCGACAGGTCAGCCAAGCCCAGCTTCGGTGGACCCCGTAAACCGGGCAGCTTCTCTGCTCGCCCGCAACGCAGCTACGACGGCGGCGACCGCACCAACGGCTTCGCCCCACGCAAAAACTTCTCTCGCGACTCCGAAGACCGACCCCGCCGCACAGAGGGCCGTGCAGCACGTCCCGACGGTCCCCCCTTCCGCAAGTTCGACGCGCCTCGCACCCCACGTCCCAAGGGCGCCTTCGAAGGCAAATCCAGCGGCAGCTTCGGCGAGAAAAAGCCGTACAGCAAAACCGCCAGCAGCTTTGGCGCAAAAAAGCCGTACAGCAAATCCAGCGGCGGCTTCGCCGGCAAATCAACTACTGGCAGCTTCGCCGGCAAGAAACCGTACAGCAAATCCGCCACCACCGGAGCCGGCAAACCCGCCAGCACGTTCGACAAGTTCAAGGGCAACAACAAGCCCTTCGGCAACAGGCCTCCCGCCCGCAAATTCAAACGTGAGGAAGGGGAGTAAGCCGGATGACGCAGCCGCACGAGGACTCCGCACCCGCAACGCAGCCTGAAACCAAAAAGCGCCAGCGTCCCGTCATCGCCATCGACGGGCCTGCTGGCGCCGGAAAAAGCACCCTAGCCGCCCATCTCGCCCGCCGCTTCGGATTCCTCAACCTTGAGACCGGCGCCATGTACCGCGCTCTCGCCCTCAAAGCCATCGAGAACGACTACGACTTCGATGAAGAAGCGCCACTCATGGAACTCGCCGCCCACACCCGCATCACCCTAGAGCCCCAACTCGAAGGCAACCGTGTCCTGCTCGACGGCATGGACGTCTCCCGCCGCATTCGCGAAACCGACGTCACCAACGCCGCCTCCAAAATCTCTGTCCACCCTCAACTTCGCGCCTGGATGGTCCAGCAGCAGCGTGCGCTAGGAGAAGCTGGTGGGGTCGTCATGGAAGGCCGCGACATCGGCACGGCTGTCTTTCCGGACGCTGAAGTCAAAATCTTCCTCGACGCGGCCCCCGAGGTTCGGGGCAGCCGCCGTTATCGCCAGGCCGCGCCCGGGTCCGATTCCGTTGGACCTACTGTCAGGCAGAACTCCGCGCGCCAAGCTCCCGATCCCGTCACGGCAGAGCAGCAGCGCCTCTCCGAAGAAGCCGTCCTCCGCGAGCTGAAAGACCGCGACTACCGTGATCGCAATAGGGCCGAATCCCCCCTTAGGGCCGCCGCCGATGCAGTGATCCTGGACTCGACCTCTATGACCCTTGACGAGGTCTTGAATCAGGCCGAGGAGATCGTCCGAACTCACCTCAAAGCGTAACGCTGCGTGATATCTAACATTGTCGATGCACGTTTGTCGAATCCATCCAACCCCGATATCCTCTAACAAGCCGAAATATTCACATTTTTTGCACCATAAATAGTGCAACCATAACTATTTAGGAGAATAAGTAAAAAAAACTTGGCAACTGTGCTAACCTTCACACATCGTTTGAAACAGATTGGATTTCTGCAAAGCTCGTACTGTACGAACCCCGATTTGGATCTAGCGGCAAATTCAATAGCAATAAGGAAATAGCGAACATGGAACAGGGAACAGTGAAGTGGTTTAACGATGCCAAGGGGTTTGGCTTTATCAGCCGTCAGAACGGCGAGGACGTATTCGTACACTACTCGGCGATCAATTCGAACGGTTTCAAGAGCCTTCAAGAGGGCCAGGCTGTACAGTTCAACGTGGTAAAGGGACCTAAGGGTTGGCAGGCGTCTGACGTTCAGCCTCTCTAGTCTTTAGCACTACGACTACAGCGACAACCAAGTTTTGCGAAAGGGATGGCCTCGGCTATCCCTTTGCGCGTTTTTCGCTATGTTTTGCCGCAAACCATCCATCATCTTCCCCCGGAGAGCTGGTGTAGTCTCCGCTCACGCCTGACGATCACTTCGGTATCGCCTCCGGCTCAACGGAACTCTCCACCGGTACTATCGTCGAAGTTGCCTTGAACTTCCGATAGTCCGATTCGACCGCTTCAATGTGTCCGTTGAAGCCCAAAAACAGCAAGGCTCGAGCAGACCCCTGGCCTTCGAATCTCGCCGGCAACCATACCTCGCCATTAACCTTTCTCTGCTCCATTGAGAAGTTTGTCCCCTTCTGAATATTCGCCACCAGCCCGCCACCGATCTTGAAGTTATTCACAAAGTGTCCTTCGGCCTTTACCAGCACGCGGTCCTGTTCATCGACCCACACCGTGCCCATCATGTCTCGAACCACCTCCTCGAATCTGGTTCGTGTCTTGGCCTTCGGATCGCCTGCATAGTCCGCCACAATCGTGTCCCTGCCATTCAACTGCACTCGTCGCGGACTGGTAAAGCTTCCCAACTCCAGCGCTCGCGAGGCCGTCATCAAATCGTGCCCGCGCGCATCGGACTCCTTCCCCTCCTTATCGGCCTTCTGTCGTCTCTCCTTGGCCTTCTCGGAGTCCTTATCAATCCGTTCATTCTCTTTCTTCTGTTCGTCCGGGCTTAGCTCTCGCCCATCCTTCTTTACCAGCCGGCCCACCGGCACTCCATTCGCCCAAAAGACCTCATACTCCATTGTCTCGGTCTTCTTTAGTCCGCCACGCGAATCCAGTCGTTGTTCCGTCACCAGCGACCGATACAAATAGTCCTTCTCGATCGCCTCTGCGGCTCTCTGATTCGTCTCTACGTCGTTCATGAGAGCAGCAATATCCGGCAGCGATCGTTCCGCAGCCTTCCCGTCCTCCTTTGCCGGAGCAGAGGTAGTAGGAGCAGAAGGGGTGATAGGAGCAGAAGGAGCGACACTTTGTGCAGGCTCCTGAGCCGAGGGCGGCGCAACTGTGTTTGCCTGGCCCGGAAGGGTCAGAGCAATCGCTTCGGACAAACCCATCGAACCCACCACTAGGAGCAAAACCAGAAACCTGCGAGCCTCGACCACCATAAGTTCCCACTATAAGCGGCAAATCGAGACTCCGCTCCTCCGAGACTATGTTCCATAGTCGAAATCCCACCTCTAACCCGCTGGGAAAAAACGGCTTACAACATCTCTGGGCTCTCTGTCCTTTGGCTCGCTGATCTCAGAGGGTGCAACTTTATGGTCATAGCCTCTCGCGGGCCGCTCGAGAGCGTGCACCCGACCTCCGAAAGGTCTAGCATAGATAGAGGACGCGCACCGCTCGCGAATAGATCTGAAGTGAGGAAGCAATGGCCACGAAGGCAGAGGCACTGACTGCAACAACACCCGCAGTTGAACAACACGAACGAGAGACAATCTTCGATATCTTCCGCCGCTGGGGCTACCTCCAGGCATCACTTGACCCTCTCGGTCAGTACCTTCCTCCCGAGCCATTTCCAACTCCCGCACCAGAAGGCGATATTGCGAAAGAAGCGCGCAGCTACTACTGCGGAACCATCGCCGCGGAGTTCATGCACATCCCCAGCAACGAACAACGTCAGTGGCTGCAGGAGCGCATCGAACAAGTTGCTCCCAAGCCTGATCAAGCATTGATCCTCACGCAACTCATTCGCGCCGACCTCTTCGAGCAGGTCATTCAGTCGCGTTACCTCGGCACCAAGCGATTCTCCCTCGAAGGAATCACAGCGCTGATCCCGTTCCTCGATCGCGTCTTCGCAGTCAGTGCGGGAACCGGCGTCGCCACGGCCATGATCGCAATGAGCCACCGCGGCCGCCTCAACGTCATGACCAACACCATCGGTCGGTCTCCTTCAGAGATCTTCACAAAATTCGAAGACGTCGATCCCCGCAGCACCATGGGTGGCGGCGATGTGAAGTATCACGTCGGCGCAACCGGCGAATACCACTCGCCCGACGGAAAAACCATCTCGCTCCATCTCGCCTCGAACCCAAGCCATCTCGAAGCAGTCGACCCCGTAGTCCTGGGACGCACCCGAGCCAAGCAGGAGCGCATCGGTAAAGATGGCAACGATCAGGTTCTGCCGCTGATCATCCACGGAGACGCAGCATTTGCAGGACAAGGCATTCTCGCCGAGACGCTGAACATGGCCACGCTGCACGGATACAACGTCGGCGGCACCATCCACGTCATCGTCAACAATCTCCTCGGATTCACAGCTGTCCCCGAAGAGTCGAACTCCTCGCGCTTTGCCACCGACATCGCGAAGCGTCTCCCCATTCCGATCTTCCATGTCAACGCCGAAGATCCGGATGCCGTCGTGCGAGTCGCCGCAATCGCTGCCGAGTATCGCAATCGCTTCCACTCTGACATCGTGGTCGATCTCGTAGGCTATCGCAAACACGGACACAGTGAAGTCGACGATCCCACCGTCACGCAGCCCCGCCGTTACGCCATCATCAAGGATCGCCCCGCGCTCTACCAGCTCTATGCAAAGCAGATCGGCATCGACCCCACCGCCGAAGTGCAGAAGGTCCAGCAAGAGCTCCTCGACGATCAAAAGACCGCGACCCATGCCGATCATAAGCCGCAGCTAGCCCAGCTACCCGCCTATTGGGACCCCTACAAAGGTGGCGAATGCGAGCCCGAGTATAACGTTCCCACCGGCCTGCCTGCCGAGCGCATCAACCAGCTGGTCACCTCGCTGACCTCATACCCAAGCGGATTCCATATCCATCCCAAGGTGAAGAAACTCTTCGAGCAGCGTCAGGAGATGGGCGCAGGCTCGCGGCTCTTCGACTACGGTATGGCCGAGCTCGTAGCCTTCGCCTCGCTACTGGAAGCCGGAGTCCCCGTGCGTCTAAGCGGACAGGATTCGCAGCGCGGAACCTTCAATCAGCGCCACGCCGTCATGGTCGATACTGAAACCGAAGTCCGCTACATTCCCCTCGCTCATCTAAACGAAACGCAGGGCAAGTTCGAGGTCTACAACTCGCTCCTCTCCGAAGCCGCGGTCCTCGGCTTCGAGTACGGCTTCTCCCGCGACTATCCCGAGACCCTCGTCCTGTGGGAAGCGCAGTTCGGCGACTTCGCCAACGGCGCGCAGATCATCATGGATCAGTTCATCGCCGCCAGTGAAGCGAAGTGGGGTCTCCTCTCCGGCATAGTCCTGCTTCTTCCTCACGGCTACGAAGGCCAGGGGCCCGAGCATTCCAGCGCTCGTATCGAGCGTTACCTGCAGCTCGCCGCGAACGACAACATCCAGATCTGTCAGCCCTCGAATGCAGCGCAGTACTTCCATCTCCTGCGCCGACAGGCTCTCAGGCCATGGCGCAAGCCGCTCGTCGTCTTCACCCCGAAGAGCATGCTTCGCCACCCCGACGCTTCTTCAACCCTCGCCGACTTCGCCATCGAGCACTTCCAGAACGTACTGCCCGACAACGACGTAAAAAATCCGCGCCGCCTACTCGTCTGCAGCGGAAAGATCGGCCACAACCTCCGCGTCGAGCGCGAGAAACGCAAGGACTTCAGCGTCGGCATCATCTTCCTCGAGCAGATGTACCCCTGGCCCGAGCAGGAACTGCAGGCTGCTCTCGACCAGCACCCGGACGCACAAGAGATCATCTGGGTCCAGGAAGAGCCAGCCAACATGGGAGCATTCTCCTACGTGATGCCGTTGCTGCGGCGCATGTCCGGCGACCGCGCTGTACTCAGCGTCAAACGGAGTGCCAGTGCAACGCCAGCAACCGGTTCCGCCAAGGCTCACGAGATCGAAGAAAAAACCCTGATCGACCTGGCACTCGGCGCGGCCGTCTAATCAACGCTGCAAAATCCGCGGGCACAGCCTTGGTTTCGGCTGTGCCCGTCGTCGTCCATGGCAACGAAAGTTTATTCGGCGACGTGTACCGCAACCTTTCTGCGGCGAATAAAGCCCGCAGCTGTCAGCAGCCCGCTCCCCAGCAATACAAAGTTGCGAGTCTCCGGGATATCAGGAAAGGCAGCCTTCCTGAAAACGACTGCATCATCGTAGTCTCCATCAAAGAGCGGAATGAATGAATCTTCCGCTTCAAGGTATCCATTGGAACTGTTATAGATCGCGGAGCCGTTTGGTACGGAGTAAGTCATCATCGAGCCGCTTCCCATCTGCGGCATTGTCGATGCGTTGTTCCTCATCTCGATAAACGGGTTAGGGATGGTGTCGGCAGAAGCGAGTTTGGCAGAAAATAGCGCGACAACCAACGAGGATGTAGCGCAAAACACACGTAGCGTTAACCTCATGGCAAGACCTCGGAAAAGTTTTTCAGAGAAGGGGCCTGCCCGAGTAAGGAGCACGCCGGCGGCCAAACGTATTTCCTCCTCTTCCGGAAGCCTCGCAACTCGCCACACCATTATTTTCAAAGATTTGCGGGCTGGACTTTTATTGACTCCGTCTTCCATTTCCCCAACAACCGCAAAAAGCTGCAGGAACGAAAGAAAACAGTTCGATCCAGTATTACGGCTTCGTTTCAATAGTGCTCGCAACAGAGTGCGACGGTATCGGATTCGCAACCTCTCGCGCATAGATCTGGTACGTCGTCTTCGGCGGATCTTCATGCTGATGTAACGCACGCACGCGAGCGCGAATCGTCTCATCAGCCGCAGTAATCCTTTCGCGCGAACGCAGGTAATCCAGCCACGACTCCATCACGAAGGTCTCGTTCAGATGTTTCGGATCGATGGCGTCGCGGTAGATGCCCCATCGCATCGCGCCATCCCGCAGCCGCACGCCTCGAAGCTGATGGATCGCAGAGGTGAACTCCGCATAGTTTTCGATCGGCACGCAGTACTCAATCGAAATTCGGACAGGACCGTCTGTAGGCTCCGTATCGAGTGCAAGCTGTGGCGCAGGATGCTTCCATTGATACGGCGTGTGGTCAGGAAGCGGACCCTGCAGGATATGAAACCGTCTCGCGAATGGGAAGGTGATCAGCAAACCACACGCCGCTGTGGTCAGCGAGATCGTCGTCGATGTGTGTTCCGCGATGTACCCCCACAGAATCGCGCCGAACGCCATGCCTCCCTGAAAGGTCGTCATGTAGGTGCCCAGCGCGCGAGCCTGTACCCACGCCGGCACCGAAAGCTGAACCGAAACGTTGATCGTCGACATCGTGCTGGTCCAGGCCGCGCCAGATAAGACAAGCGTCGCGATCAGTATCGAGGGGCTGCGCACGAACGCCAGGACCAGCAGTACAACGACGTTGTAGAGCGTCGAAGTCGCCAGAATCTGATCCGCGGAAAATCGCTGCCGAATGCGATGAAGCGTAGTAGCCGCGATCACTGCTCCCAACCCCAGCGAGCCGTTCAAAATTCCATAACCCAGTGGACCCTGTTTCAGATCACGCTTTGCGACGACGGCCAGCAGCGACCAGATCGCAGAGATGAAGAACGTGTAGATGAACGCGCGCACCAGCGACGACTGCAGGTCCGGCGCGTATCGCACATAGCGCAGCCCCGAGCGGATCGAACCAGCGATGCGCTCCGACGGCAGCGCAGACTTGAACAGGGGAATCCTCTTCCAGTTCACCAGCACCCAGATCACGCCTGCGAACGAGAGTGCATTAAGCGCGAACACGGAGCCGGCCCCTGTGTAAACCCTCTGGAAGCCGGCAACCATCAATCCGCCGAGCGCTGGGCCCACCGCACGGGCCAGGTTGTTGCTCGCGGCATTGAGCGATACCGTATCCGGAATCAGTTCGCGAGGCACCAGCTCCGGCACAATCGCCTGCCAGGCTGGGTTGTTCATCGCTGAACCGATGTTGAGCAGGAACGTAAAGGCGAGCAGAGCCCACGGCGAGATGTGGCCTATGAAAGTAAGGATCGCAAGAATGCCCACCGAGCCGAGCATCCAGGCCTGCCAGAAGATCAGCAGCTTGCGCCTGTCGAAGATGTCCGCCGTTGCCCCCGCCAGCAGCCCCAGCAGCAACACCGGCAGACTGGCCGCGGTCTGCATCAATGCAATCAGCAGAGGCGACGCGGTCAGGGATGTCATCAGCCATGTGCCTGCAGTGTCCTGCATCCACGTCCCTACAGATGAGATTGTGCTGGCAATCCATCGGTCACGAAACAGAGGAATCTTCAGCGGTGCGAAGCCGTTGGAACTTGCCGGAATCGAGGCTTCAGGGGCGGTGTTGGGAGATTCAAGGGGCATCGCTCCGATTAGTTTACGGTGTGACGGTCACTCTTCGAGGATTTCAAAAAACGCGCCGAGGGAGATGATCCCATATAGTTCATGGTTAAAAAGGAAACCCACGCAGCGCGGTGGGGGCTGTTGCGTGGGTATTCCAGTAAAGCAACGAAGTGGGTGGACTTCGTTATGACTGACTCAACCCGAAGGGAGTCTTGCCACTCATTAAAGATAAAGGCAAAGGGGATAGGAGTCAATAGGCATTTGTGGGGAGTGCCTCGTTCTGGCGGGCATGTTTGACCATCTCGACCAAAACGGAACGGGTGTCACCGGGCGTGGTCGCCTCGCGGGAGAAGACGATGCGGGCGCCCTTGATCCCCGCCGAAGTAACGGCACGTACATGGAAGCCCAGACGGTCGACCGAGGTCATGGTTGCGGACTCGGCTTCGAGGTTTGCGTGGGCCTTCGTGAGCAGGATGAGGGCATCGCCGTGGTCGGCATTCATGTGGTCAAGAATGCCCTGCGCTGCCTCTGCAAGGGGGTCAGGAGAGGCTGAGGCGTACTCCGGGGCAGTAACCCAGCCCATGACGCCGAACCCGCCCACATAGTAGACATCCACCGGTTCCAGACGGAAGAAGGCGAAGTCCGTGAAGTCCACCCAGTAGTGGCTGTTGGGGTGGGCCTTCAGATAAAGTTCGCGAGCCTCGGGCTTCTCGTCGTCGGTGATTTGAAGGACGTTTCCAACGAGTGTGGCTCGCGCAGCGCCGAGCACGTCGCCATCGGCGGGTGGTTGGGTGACGAAGAGGCTGGCACGAGGGTCCGCCTTCAGATTCTGGGTGTGCATCGCCATCGTGCTGATCAGGAACAAGGGCCGACCTGCGGGGTCGAGTGCGTAGGGCATCAGGGAGCCGAAGGGGAAGCCAGGCTGCTTGCGGGAGACCGTCGAAAGGGTCGCTACGCTAGCCAGGTGGAAAAGGGTGCGGGCGCGTTCGGCGTGGCTGGGTTCGGGCGCCGGTGGCTGCGGATTGGGGTTGTAGGGTGCTGCGTGCTGATTCGACATAGGATCTGCTTCGCTCTCTGGGTGGTGCTTTCGTTGGGACCTCTGAAGGTCAATCACGATTCAAATAGAACCGGATCTCGGGAGATCTGACTCCCGGCTGGAGGGGGGAAAATAAAGTGCTGAAACGTGGCGTATTTTTCGTGACCGGAAATCGTGGTGGTTTCAGCCAGCATTTCACCACGATCTCACCACGTTTCTCCATCCGGAAAACCACGTTTTCGCACCTGCATTTTGCAAAAACCCCTGCAAAAACGCTTGGCCACCACGCAGAAAAAAATACCGTATCGGCCGCTCCTAAAGTCTGCAGATCAGGAGTTCGCGCTCGTAGATCATCTCGGGGGGGAGATGGTCGTGGAGGGCTAGGAAGAGCTCTTCGTGGCCCATGACCTCTTGTTTCCATTGGGCGCGGTCTACGGTCTGGAGTGTGTCGAAGGTGGCTTTCATCTGTTCGCGGGAAATGTCTAAGCCCTTCCAGTTCATGTCGTCGAAGTGTGGGGTCCAGCCGATGGGGGTTTCTTTGCCCTGGGCGCGGCCGCGGACACGGTCGATGATCCACTTGAGGACGCGCATGTTTTCGCTGTAGCCGGGCCAGAGGAAGCTGCCGTCGGGCGCTTTGCGAAACCAGTTGACGTGGAAGACGCGAGGGGTGGCGGAGAGGTTGCGCTGCATCTTGAGCCAGTGACGGAAGTAGTCGCCCATGTGGTAGCCGCAGAAGGGAAGCATGGCCATGGGGTCGCGGCGGACTTTGCCGATAGCGCCTCCGGCTGCTGCGGTGGTTTCGGAGCCCATGGTGGCGCCGATGTAGACGCCGGCGGACCAGTTGAAGGCCTGGTAGACGAGGGGCATGGTGGTGGGGCGGCGGCCGCCGAAGATGAAGGCGGAGATGGGGACGCCGTTGGGGTTCTCCCAGTCGGGGTCGATGGTGGGGCACTGGGCGGCTGGGGCGGTGAAGCGGCCGTTGGGGTGAGCGGCGGGTTGGCCGGTTTCTTTGGAGATTGCGGGAGTCCAGCGGTTGCCGCGCCAGTCGATGAGTTCGGCAGGTGGGGTGTCAGTCATGCCCTCCCACCAGACGCCGCCTTCGGGGGTGAGGGCTACGTTGGTGAAGATGGTGTTTTTGGCGAGCGTGGCCATGGCATTGGGGTTGGTTTTGGAGCTGGTGCCGGGGGCTACGCCGAAGAAGCCGTACTCGGGATTGATGGCGCGGAGTTGGCCGCTGGCGTCGGGCTTGATCCAAGCGATGTCGTCGCCAACGGTCCAGACCTTCCAGCCTTCGAAGCCGGCGGGGGGGATCATCATGGCGAAGTTGGTTTTGCCGCAGGCGCTGGGGAAGGCGGCGGCTACGTAGGTTTTCTCGGTGGTGCCGTCGGGGCGCTTGGGGGATTCGACGCCGACGATGAGCATGTGCTCGGCCATCCAGCCTTCGTCGCGGGCGATGTTGGAGGCGATGCGGAGCGCGAAGCATTTTTTGCCGAGGAGCGCGTTGCCGCCGTAGCCGGAGCCGTAGGACCAGATCTCGCGGGTTTCGGGGAAGTGGACGATGTATTTTTCGTCGTTGCAGGGCCAGGGGACGTCCTGTTCGCCGGGAGCGAGGGGCGCGCCGACGGTGTGCATGCAGGGGACGACGCGCTTTTCGTCCTTGTCGATTTCGGCGAAGACGGGTGCGCCGATGCGGGCCATGATGCGCATGTTGACCACGGCGTAGGCGGAGTCGGTGAGCTGGACGCCGATCTGCGACATGGGCGAGCCGATGGGGCCCATGGAGTAGGGAAGGACGTACATGGTGCGGCCGCGCATGGCTCCTTTGAAGAGGGCCTTGAGCTTTTTGCGCATGACGAAGGGGTCTTCCCAGTTGTTGGTGGGGCCGGCGGTGTCCTTGGAGAGGGAGCAGATGAAGGTGCGGTCTTCGACGCGGGCGACGTCGTTGGGGGCGGAGCGGGCGAGGAAGCAGCCGGGCCAGAGCTTTTCGTTGAGCTTGGTGAAGGTTCCGGCGTGGACGAGCTGGCTGCAGAGGAAGTCGTACTCGGCCTGGGAGCCGTCGATCCAGTGGATGCTGTCGGGCTGACAGAGGTCCGCCATCTTTTCGACCCAGCGGATGAGGTGTTTGTTGGTGGTAGGCGGGGCTGCGATGGCGGTTTCGACGGCTATGGTCTTCATAGGTTGGCGCGATTTCCTTCGGGTACAAGTCTTCGCTTCTACCGTTGGGCTGTCAACCCTTGGTTGTGGGGGTGCTGGATTTTGGAAGATTCTTATCGGCGATTCGCTGATCCTGGGAGGGTTTGGCATGATGGCCGACCTGAGATTGGGGTTTAGGCCACACTACTGTTCCCGGCGCTGGTAGACTTAAAGTTCTGCGCTGTGACTTCGCGCGACCAGTTCTCTCAAAGCGGCAAACCGCGACGAGCAAAAAAGGAAGAACAAGACAAAGTGGACCAGCAGACCAAACAAGCTCTCAAGCATGACCAGTTCGTCGATACGACTCAGCATGGCCTGGAATGGGCCAAAGAAAACCGCCGCTCCGTGATTGCTACCAGCGCTATTGTGCTGGTGGCGATTCTGATCGTGGTGGGTGGATTTCTGATCTATAACAGCCGCGCGAACCAGGCTTCGGTCGCCTTCGGGGCTGCGATGCAGGCTTATCAGACACCGCTTGCAGCGCCTGGGCAGCAGGTGCCCGCGGGTGTGAAGACTTATGCGTCGCCGACCGAGCGTGCCAAGGCGGCCAACGATCTTTTTATGGGCGTCGCGTACAAGTACGGTATGACTCCGGATGGAAGGGTGGCTCGCTACTTCGGCGGGCTGACGTATATGGAAGAGGGGCAGAACGGCCCGGCGGAGAGCACGCTGAAGCAGGTGGCAAGTAGTTGGAATGGGGATCTTGCGGCGCTCGCGAAGCTTTCGCTGGCGCAGCTTTACCGCCAAACGGGGCGGGATTCTCAGGCTGTGGATATTTATAACGAGCTGACTGCCAAGCCGACGACCACGGTGCCTTCGGGGCTGGCGCAACTGCAGCTGGCGGAGTTGTATGAAGCACAGGGGAAGCCGGAGCTGGCGAAGAAGATCTACGCGCAGCTGAAGGATAAAGATGCCAAGGGCGCTGCGGGGTCGCTGGCTGCTCAGAAGTTGAATCCTGCGCCGACGGGACCTGCTGGACAGTAGTTCTTGGATGTAATTTGGGAGTGAGTTCGGGATGCCGGGGTTTCAGCCTTGGCATCCCGAATCTGCGTGTGGGGAAGAAGATTAGCCGTGGTCTTCGTCGTGAAAGAAGGGTGTGCGATCGCCTGCGGACTTCAAGGCTGTGGCGGCGTCGGTTCGCATTCTGGTCAGGATGCTCCACTGGTCGTTGACTTTTGGAGGCGCGACCCAGACCGGGAGCGGGAGGCGCAGGTAATCGGACAGGCCGTGGGCGGCCGGCTCGTAGAGCGCACGGATGGTGTGGAGGCGTTTTGCAGCGGCGGGATCGCCACAGAGTCGGAGTTGATTTTCGCCTAGCGCCTCACAGAGATGGTAGAAGTCTTTGGAGGGGAGGCGGTCAGGGTCGGTGCGGGGTTTGCCGTCTTTTCGTTCGAGGACTTCGAAGACTTCGCCGATGTCGATGAGGGCGTGGCGGGACATGACGAAGGTGAGTTGAGCCTGGCGGGAGTGGGCGCCTTCGATGACTGAGATGAGGAGCGCGCAGGTGTCCAGGATGGAGACGAGGGCGGCGAGCCAGCTTTGGGTGTCGTGCTGGGAACGGTAGTAACAAAGAAGTGGGTAGGAGATGTGCGATTCGAGGATCTCGGCCGACCATCGCTCCCACTCCTCCAAGAGGTCGATGAGGGCTTCTTCGCTTCCTTCGAAGGCGTGGCGGCGGAGGAGCTCGGCTGCGTTGGGCGGGGAGCCGGCGCGCGCGTCGAGAAGGGCCACGTTGATTTCCCGCCGGGAGAAAGCCTGATACAAAACGGGAAGGTAGCCGATGACGAGGGCGACGAAGCCGAGGCCTACGCCTGATTCAAAGATGATGAAGGCTCGTGCGAGCAGGCTGTGTGGGACGACGTCTCCCAGGCCAAGGGTGAAGAGGGTTGTGCCGCTGACGTACAGATCTGTGTCGAATTGTGCCCAGGCGCTGTTGGTGTGGATCAGCATCGCGTCGCCGAACGGGGAGCCCAGGGAGAAGTAAAACAATCCGAAGCCGAAGATGAGAAGAATCGCCCAGAGGAGGAGAAGCAGGAGAAGGGAGAGGGGGCCGTAGATGCTGTAGATCTGCCCGCGGAGTTTTTTGTCGGTGACGCGATCGGCCATCAGGACCCAGGGAACCCAGGTGGCGATGAAGAAGATGCGGGTGATGCGAAATCGTCCGGTGGGGCGGCGGGGGAGGATGATGGTCTGGAAGGCGTCGAGGGCGACTCCCAGGCAAAACAGTAGACCGGCGATGAATGCGGCGACTTGCAAATTGTGATCCTTAATCCAGTCGGAGTCAGCGTTCTGTCGTAAACCTTACCAGAGACTGCAGTTGCGATTCTCTGCGGATGGAATCGCAGCTCGTTGTTCGCAACATTGTTTTGCACAGCCTGGCTCGTGACCTTGTCTGGAGAGTGGAGTCTAAATCTTTAGAACGAAATCATTGAATTTTGATTCGACAAATATGTGTTTTGAAGCCTAGTCTTGACCCATCAGGCATGTGTTGACGTGCACACCCCAAACGATTCGCACGGAGGGCACCGATGAATCGAGTTCTGGTGGTTGATGATGACCGTCTGGTGGCCGACACGCTGACTCTTATCTTTGAGAAGAGTGGTTTCAAGGCGAAGGCCGCTTACTCCGCTGATCAAGGGTTAGAGTGTTCTCGCGAGTTTGTGCCTAACCTGTTGTTATGCGACGTGTCGATGCCCGGACGAGATGGACTTTCGCTGGTAAACGATGTGACGCGGGAGCTGCCCGCGTGTCGCATCCTTATGCTGACCGGTTTTTATTCCAATCTGAAAAACGTGCGTGAACAGGCGCGTACCTGGTCGAGGCCTGTAGGCATACTTACAAAACCGTGTCAGCCCTCGGAGCTTCTACGTGAGGCTGCCGTGCTGCTGGCGACTGCTTAGCGAGTGATGCGGCATGCCTGAGCTAGGCCGTACTCTCCTCATCCTCGGGTTGCTGCTGGCTTTTGCCGGGGGGATCATTCTCGGGCTGAATCGCCTGAATCTGCCTCTTGGACGCCTCTCTGGGGACCTCAGCTGGCGTGGCCGGGGATGGTCGGTTTCGTTTCCAATCGCGACTTCGATTCTGATCAGTGTTCTTCTGAGCGTGATTCTTTGGGTTGTGGGACGGCTGCGCCGCTGACCGTCCGATTAGCCGCGTCGCGATGCTAGACTCAGGCAAGATGTCCGAAAGGGAAGACAATCCGCCGACACTGGCCAGCCTTCGAGCGCGGCGAGGGAAGGTCCGGACTGAAAGACGGTCAACATCGAAGGCTCCGGCAATTCCGTCGCCGGACCTGCTGCTTCAAACGGATTTTTTTTCATTCTTTGAGGAAGAGGCCGCGATCGCGGTTGCTGCTTCTGTTGATTCAGTCCCTCGCAGTGAAGGGTCCAGCGAGATTGCGATAAAACCCCCGCCTCGAAGTGTGCCGGGCATGAGGGAACCGGTGACTGAGCGTCGCATCTGGAGCGTTCGCTCCCTTGTGACGAACGTTAGACAACAGATCGAGATGACCTATACCGACCTCTGGGTCGAAGGTGAGATCTCCAACTGCCGGCCGGCCCCCTCGGGGCACATCTACTTCACGTTGAAGGATGGCGAGGCCCAGTTGCCGGTTGTGCTGTTTCGCCGTCAGGCGGGTTTGTTACGTTTTCGGCCTGCGGATGGGCTTTCCGTTCTGGTTCGTGGCCGCATCTCTGTGTATGAGAGCCGCGGGCAGCTGCAGCTTATCGCGGAGACGATGGAACCTCGCGGCGCCGGTGCGTTGCAACTTGCGTTCGAGCAGCTGAAGGCGCGACTGCTTGCAGAAGGACTGTTTGATGCGTCGCGTAAACGTCAGCTGCCATCGTTCCCGAAGTGTGTTGGCGTCGTTACTTCACTCTCCGGCGCAGTGATCCGCGACATCGTTACGGTCGTTCGCCGTCGTCATGCGCGGCTCAATCTGCTGGTGTATCCCGCTACGATGCAAGGTGGGTCCAGTCCGGAGTCTGTCGCTGCAGGGATTCGGTGGTTCAACAAAAATGCTTCGCTGGTCGATGTCATCGTGGTTGCAAGAGGCGGCGGGTCGATGGAAGATCTCGCCGGCTTCAACGATGAGGCGCTGGCCCGTACGATCGCCGCGTCCGGACTGCCTGTCGTCTCTGCAATTGGCCACGAGACGGACTTCACGATCGCCGATTTTGTCGCGGATCTTCGCGCGGCGACGCCTTCGGCTGCTGCCGAGTTGATTACGTCTGCCCAACATCGCATCGAGGAGCGCGTGGCTGCGTTGAGTGCGAGAGTGCAACGTGCTGGAAGATTCCACCTGATGCACGCACGACAGCGCTACGCACGACTTTCTGCGGAGGCGGTTTTGAACCGACTGCGAGATGCCGTCAACCGCAGAGACCAACGGCTCGACGAGCTTCGGCTACGTCTTGAGGCGGCAGCGCAAGGGCGCCTTCGCGTTCCGATCCAACGGCTGAATTCGATGAGTGATCGTCTCCGGCGCCAGGATATTTCTATTCGCATTGCCGCGACGGATCATCGTTTGCAGGCTGTGGCGGTGCGGTTGCAGCGCGCCGCGGTTCAGACGGTTGCGAGTCGGCATACACGTCTCGAAATGACTTCGGCGAGGCTCGACGCGCTGTCGCCACTCGCAGTCTTATCGCGTGGCTATGCTCTCGTTTATTTGCAAGGCGGCGCTGCAGACGGTACGTTGCTGCGTTCCTCCGCAGATGCCGCGGTTGGACAGACGATACGCGCGCGGCTTGCACAGGGGACGCTCGAGGCCGAAATAAGTCAGACTCATATGGAAGACGCAAACATAATGGAGACCTGGAAGTCATGAAGAAGCTCTTTGGAACCGACGGCATTCGCGCTGTCGCAGGGCAGTCACCACTTGATGCCACCACGGTATACGCTATCGGACTTGCTCTTGCACATATTCTCGGTGCGAAGACTCCGACGCCGCGTGTCTTACTCGGAATGGATACTCGCGAATCCAGCGAATGGATTGCCGCAACCTTGACCGCCGGGCTCGATGAGGGCGGAGCTTCTGTTGAAAGCGCTGGTGTGATCACAACGCCGGCGGTTGCGTTTCTCACGCATACTCATGGCTTCGCTACCGGCGTCGTCATCTCGGCCTCACACAATCCGTGGCAGGACAACGGCATTAAACTCTTTGGGCCAGATGGTTATAAGCTTCCGGATGCCGTTGAGCTTGCGATCGAAGAGGAGATCTTCCGTCAACTTGCTGCATCGACGACGTCGCCGCAAAGGACCGCGTCGCCTGCTGTGAATGAGGCCGACCGCGCAGAGTATGTTCAGTTTCTGTTGGCGTCCGTTTCTGAGCTTTCACTGGATGGGAAGCGGATCGTGATCGACTGCGCCAATGGAGCTGCTTCGTCGGTTGCACCGCAGCTGTTTTCTGATCTTGGCGGAGAGGTTTTGATTACTCACGCCAGTCCGGATGGGAGAAATATCAATGAGGACTGCGGGGCATTGCACCCGGAGATCGTTGCCGAACAGGTGAAGAGGTGCAAGGCGTCGATGGGGATTACGTTCGATGGCGATGCCGACCGTGCGCTCTTTGCAGATGAGCATGGTCGCGTTGTGAATGGGGATGCCGTACTTCTGCTGGCAGCACGCGATCTACAACGTCGTGGGCTTTTGACGAACTCGACGGTGGTTGCGACGACGATGTCGAACATGGGGCTTGAGGCGGCGCTGAAACGCAGCGGAATCGACATGCTTCGCGCCGCTGTCGGAGACAAGTATGTTCTTGAGCAGATGATCGCCACCGGCGCAGCCCTGGGCGGAGAACAGTCCGGTCATATTATCTTTAGCGGACGCAGCACGACGGGGGATGGACTGCTGACTGCTTTGCTGCTGCTGGATGTTGTCCACAGGAGCGGGAAGTCTTTAGCGGAACTTGTGGCAGATCTGAAGGTTTTTCCGCAGGTGATTGTGAACGTCAAGGTGCGCGAGAAGAGACCGCTTGAAGGGATTCCAAATGTGGCTGCTGCTATTCGCGCTGCCGAGGTGGAACTTGCTGACTCGGGCCGAGTTGTGATTCGTTACAGTGGCACGGAGGCTTTGGCGCGGGTGATGATCGAGGCTGAATCAGAGCCGCTCATGCGGCATCATGCCGACACGATAGCTGCGGCGATTCGTACCGAGATTGGTGTTTGAAGAGACAGCACGTAACTGATTTGCGACGGCTGAATGCGAAAAAGAGCCTTAACTGATCATCTTCATAAAAGTGGTAACTTTTATGCGGCCAGTCTTCTCATAGACGATGGAACGGGCTCGGTATTTTCAGGAATATCTATTTGCCTTTTCGTCATCTACTGCAGAGAGAGCGAACCACGGGGGAGCGGGAGTGATGCGAACTTGCGTACTGAAGTATTTTCGTTAATTTTGGGGAAATGTGCCGAGTTTTTTCGGCTTACTCCTTCCACACGTTACTTGTAACAGGAATGGATAGTAGTCTGGTTTGGCGGAACAAACAGAGATGCAAGGAGTATGTAGATGACTACGAAATTGACGCCGCTCGGCGAGCGTTCGGCATGGAAGGCGCTGGGTGCGCACTATCAGCAGATCCACGACAAGACGCTACGCCAGCTGTTTGCGGATGATCCGGCGCGCGGGGAGCGGTTCACCCTTGAAGCTGCTGGGATCTTTCTCGACTACTCGAAGAATCGGATTACGGACGAGACGCTGAAACTTCTGATTCAGCTGGCGGAGGAGTCGGGGTTAAGAGCACGGATCGACGCGATGTTCCGTGGGGAGAAGATTAATATCACCGAGAATCGGGCTGTGCTGCATGTTGCGTTGCGCGCGCCGAAGGGTGAGAAGATCATCGTCGATGGTGAGGACGTTGTGCCGGCGGTTCATGTCGTATTGGACAAGATGGCCGCCTTCGCGGAACGTGTCCGAAGTGGAGCGTGGAAGGGACACACTGGAAAGCGGATTAAGAATGTCATTAATATTGGGATCGGCGGCTCAGATCTTGGGCCGGTGATGGCGTATGAAGCGCTGAAGCACTATAGCCAGCGCGATATCACCTTCCGGTTCGTCTCGAATGTGGATGGCACGGACTTTGCGGAGGCTGTGCAGGATCTCAATGCGGATGAGACGCTTTTTCTGGTTGCTTCGAAGACCTTTACGACGCTTGAGACGATGACGAATGCGCACTCGGCACGGGACTGGTCCCTTGCTGGATTGGGCGGCGACGAGAAGGCGGTTGCGAAGCACTTCGTGGCGATCTCGACGAACGCCAAAGAGGTTGCAAAGTTCGGCATTGATACGGCGAATATGTTTGAGTTCTGGGACTGGGTCGGTGGGCGCTATTCGATGGATTCGGCGATCGGGCTGTCGACGATGCTGGCGATTGGGCCGGACAATTTTCGCGCGATGCTGGATGGTTTTCATCAAATGGATGAGCACTTCCGTACCGCGCCGTTCGCGAGCAATCTGCCCGTTCTGCTGGGGCTGCTCACAGTCTGGTACACCGATTTTTTCGATGCGCAGACCGTTGCGGTTCTGCCGTATGAGCAGTACCTGAAGCGTTTTCCGGCATACCTGCAGCAGTTGACGATGGAGAGCAACGGCAAGCACGTGACGCTTGATGGAACGCATGTTGCGACCGAGACGGGGCCGATCTATTGGGGCGAGCCTGGGACGAATGGACAGCACTCGTTCTATCAGCTGATCCACCAGGGAACACGGTTGATCCCTTGCGACTTTATTGGGTTTTACAAGACGCTCAATCCGCTGGGGCAGCATCACGATATGCTGATGGCGAATGTGTTTGCGCAGGCTGAAGCGCTGGCGTTCGGCAAGACGGCGGAGCAGGTGAAGGCGGAGGGTACGCCCGATTGGCTGGTTCCGCATCGGGTGTTCGAGGGCAATCGTCCGTCGAATACGATCCTTGCGGATCACCTGACTCCGGAGGTGTTGGGAAAATTGATTGCTCTGTACGAGCATGCGGTGTTCACGCAAGGTACTATCTGGAGCATCGACTCGTTCGATCAATGGGGCGTTGAGCTTGGCAAGGTGCTGGCACAGAAGATTATCGGAGAGCTGGAGAGTAAGACGGAGCCTGAGCTTTCGCATGATACTTCTACAACAAATTTGATTCGGAGATACAGGAAGAACAAATAGCCCGGCGGCTAACGGACGCAAGAAGACTCTGCGCCGTTTTTGATGTTCAGTGAACCAGCAACTTTGGAAAGGGAGCGTTTAATGCAACTTGGAATGATAGGCCTGGGCAGGATGGGTGCCAACATGGTGAAACGGTTGGCGAAGAATGGGCATGAATGCGTCGTCTTCGACAGGTCGCAACAGGTAGTCTCTGACCTTGCGAAGGAGAAGGGCGTCACGGGAGGATCTTCGCTCGGCGACTTCGTTAGCAAACTGTCCAAGCCGCGCGCTATCTGGCTGATGATTCCTGCGGGAGTTGTGGATCAGACGATCGCTGAACTGGTGCCTCACCTGGAGAAGGACGATATTCTGATCGACGGTGGGAATTCGTATTACATCGACGACATTCGCCGTTCCAAGGAGCTTGAGCCTAAGGGAATTCGCTATGTCGATGTGGGCACGAGCGGAGGCGTATGGGGACTCGAGCGCGGGTACTGCATGATGATTGGCGGACCGAAGGCTGTCGTTGAGCATCTGGATCCAATCTTCAAGACGATTGCTCCTGGGATTGGCGATATTCCCAAGACTCCGGGGCGCGAGAAGGTTGGTGGGACGGCGGAGTTGGGGTATCTGCACTGTGGGGAGACGGGCGGCGGTCACTTCGTCAAGATGGTGCATAACGGGATCGAGTACGGGATGATGGCGGCTTATGCTGAGGGTCTGGGCGTGCTGAAGGCGGCCGATATCGGCAAGCACACGGCGGAGATCGATGCTGAGACGACGCCGTTGCGAGATCCGGAGCATTATCTGTACGACTTCAACCTGCCCGATGTCGCCGAGGTATGGCGCCGCGGAAGCGTGATTGCATCGTGGCTGCTGGATCTGACCGCGTCGGCGCTGATTGGAGATCCGGAGCTGTCGAAGTATGGCGGCAGGGTCTCGGATTCGGGTGAAGGACGGTGGACGATCAAGGCTGCGATCGATGAAGGCGTTCCAACTCCTGTGCTGACGACGGCGCTCTATACGCGGTTCAGTTCGCGAGGTGAGGCTGACTTCTCGAACAAGCTGTTGTCTGCGATGCGCTTCGCCTTTGGCGGCCATCTTGAGAAGCCGCACGAAAAATAGTCTTAGGACTTGAAGGAGAAAACTCGTGAGTCAAACTCATTCCGATGCGCTGGTCTTCTTTGGCGCGACCGGCGACCTTGCTTATAAGAAGATATTTCCTGCGCTTCAGTCGATGGTCAAGCGGGGCACCCTCAACGTGCCGGTGATTGGTGTGGCGAAGGCTGGTTGGAACCTTGACCAGTTCAAGGCGCGTGCCCAGGATAGTCTCGAGAAACATGGCGGACTCGATCCTGCAGCGTGGGAGAAGCTGAAGTCGCTGCTGCAGTATGTCGATGGCGACTATGTGGATCCGGCTACGTTTGTCGCGGTGCGGAAGGCGTTGGGTTCTTCGGAACATCCCGCTCATTATCTGGCGATTCCTCCTTCTTTGTTCGAGGAGGTGGTCGAGCAGTTGGTGAAGTCCGGCTCGGCCAAGGGCGCTCGGATGATTGTGGAGAAGCCGTTCGGGCATGATCTGGCTTCGGCACAGGAGCTGAACCGGATTTTGCTGTCGGCGTTTCCGGAGTCATCGATCTTTCGTATCGATCATTACCTGGCGAAGGGGCCGGTTCATAACATGGTGTCCTTTCGCTTTTCGAACACATTTCTGGAGCCGATCTGGAATCGTGACTATGTTGAGACCGTTCAGATCACGATGGCGGAAGACTTTGGCGTTCAGGGCCGTGGCGCTTTTTACGACCAGACGGGCGCGATTCGCGATGTGATTCAAAACCATATCTTCCAGGTGATGTGTAATCTCGCGATGGAGTGTCCGGCGCGAGGCGATGCTGAGTCGATGCGTGATGAGAAGGTGAAGGTGCTCAAGGCCATTCCACCGATCGAGTCGAAAGATCTGGTTCGTGGACAGTTTCGCGGCTATCTGGATGAGAAGGGTGTTGCGCCGAACTCGAAGGTCGAGACGTTTGCTTGTCTTAAGCTGGAGATTAAATCGTGGAGATGGGACGGTGTTCCTTTCTACATCCGTGCGGGAAAAAATCTTCCGGTGACATGCATGGAGGTGATGGCGCGGTTTCGCAAACCACCGACCACGAACATCACAGAGCCGAATACGGCGCAGAACTATATGCGCTTCCGCATTAGTCCGGAGATGACAGTGGCGATGTCGGTCTCTGTCGCGGACGAGCTTGGGGGCGGGCGCGAGGCGGTGGAGTTGATTGCGAGCCGTCATCCGAGTCCGCAGGAGATGGAGGCGTACGAGCGGGTGCTAACGGACGCGATTGCCGGTGACGCTACGCTATTTGCGCGACAGGATTACGTTGAAGAGGCCTGGCGGATTGTCGATCCTGTTCTCAAAGAAGATACGCCGGTGTACGTTTACGAGCCCCACACGTGGGGTCCGCCAGAGGCAGGGAGGAATATTGTTCCTTGCTGCGGATGGGATACGCCGCTTGCCCAGGAGCCGGACGACTTCAGGGTTGTCGCGAGAGGATAGAGGAAGAGCCTCGCCGGTGGCCGGGGCTTTTCAGGCCCGGGTGACGGTGATTCCGAGTTTTGCGTAAGGGCGTAAGAGAGTTTTTTCCGCAGAGCGTTCTGTGATGATGCCGCTGATCTCCGAGAGGGGGACGACGACGTAGGGAGAGGCTGCGTTGAGCTTTTCGGAGGAGGCTAGGACGAAGGTCTCTGCTGCAGCGTGGCTCAGGGCTCGCTTGATCGCAGCTTCTTCGTAGTTGCCTGTGGTGAGGCCCGTCTTCGGATGGACGCCGGTGACTCCCATGAAGAAGGTGTCAGCGTGGATTTGAGCGATGGCCTCGATTGCGGAGGATCCGACGGCGACGACTGAGTGGCGGAACAGGCGTCCGCCGATGAGGATGACTTCGATGTTCTGGTGGTCGATGAGTTCCAGAGCGATGGTGGGGCTATGTGTGACGATGGTGGCTTTCAGGTCGAGAGAGATGTGCCGTGCGACTTGCCTGGCGGTGGTGCCGCCGTCGAGGATTACGACTTGTCCGGCCCGAATCATCTTTGCTGCTGCGCGACCGATGGCTACTTTGCCCTCGGGAGCGATTCGCTCGCGGCTGGGGAAATCTGCGACGGCGGGGGAGGAAGGCAGAGCCCCGCCGTGAACGCGTTGGAGGAGACCTTCGTGGGCCATTTCGCGAAGGTCGCGGCGGATCGTGTCTTCTGAGACCCCCATTGCGACGCTTACTTCTTTTGCGATGACCTGGCCCTGGCGCTTGAGGATGGAGAGGATCTGCTGTTTTCGATGAGTGGTTAGCATTTTCGCTGTTCACGATAATACTTGACTTTGCACGAAACTGCACGGTATGGTTTCGGCATGTTTAATTTCGTGCAGGCCTCCTCCATGAAAGACCGCGTCCGGATCAAGAAGATCGAGACACTTTCCGATGACTGGTACGTGTTAAAGAAAACTACGTTCGAACTGCAACGGAGCGATGGGACCTGGCAGCAGCAGAGCAGGGAGACCTATGACCGGGGCAATGGTGCAACGATCCTGCTGTACAACCTGGAGTGGCGCACGGTTGTACTGACAAGGCAGTTTCGGTTTCCGGCTTTTGTGAATGGGCATCCGGGCTTGTTGATTGAGACGGCGGCGGGGCTTCTGGATAAGGCTAGTCCGGAGGAGCGGATCAAGGCGGAGGTGGAGGAGGAGACCGGGTATCGCGTCGAGCATGTTCGGAAGATATTTGAGGCTTTCATGAGTCCGGGGTCGGTGACTGAGAAGCTCTATTTTTTTCTGGCCGAGTATGACAGTGGGAACAGGGTGGCGGTCGGTGGCGGAAACTTTGTTGAGGGCGAAGATATTGAGGTTTTGGAGCTTTCGATGGAGGACGCAATGGCAGCGATCGAAAGGGGCGAGATTGCGGACGGCAAGACGATCATGTTGCTGCAGTACGCGTTTATTCATGTGTTCAGCGAGAGAGGAAAGGCGATTCCGACTGTTTGTTGAGGGCTGTGACAGATTTCGGTGTGGAGGACTACAATTTCGAGCGCGGTGTAGGTAACGATCTCGAGGGAGTGGATGCTATGGCTACGATGACAGCGCTGCAGCCGGGGACCTATGGGTTTCCTGTGTCGATCAAGAAACGGTATGAGAACTTCATTGGCGGGGAGTGGGTGGCGCCGCTGTCGGGACAATATTTTGAGAATGTGACGCCGGTGACGGGACAGGTGCTGTGCGAGATTGCGCGCTCGAATGCTGCCGATGTGGACCGGGCACTGGATGCGGCGCATGCGGCGAAGAAGGCTTGGGGGAAGACTTCGACTACTGAGCGCGGGCGGATGCTGGAGAAGATCGCGCAGCGGATCGAAGACAATCTCGAGATGCTGGCGACGGTGGAGACGTGGGATAACGGGAAGCCGATTCGTGAGACGATGGCGGCGGATATGCCTCTGGCGGTCGATCACTTCCGTTATTTTGCAGGTGTGATTCGGGCGCAGGAGGGGTCGATCTCGGAGATCGATAAAGACACGATTGCCTACCACTATCATGAGCCGTTGGGTGTGATCGGGCTGATTATTCCGTGGAACTTTCCGATCCTCATGGCGACGTGGAAGCTTGCGCCGGCGCTGGCGGCAGGGAACTGTGTGGTGCTGAAGCCGGCAGAACAGACGCCGATGTCAATCCTGGTTTTGATGGAGTTGATTCAGGATATTCTGCCGCCCGGTGTGGTGAATATCGTCAACGGGTTTGGGCTGGAGGCAGGTAAGCCGCTGGCTTCGAGCAAGCGCATCAACAAGATTGCGTTTACCGGGGAGACGACGACGGGGCGTTTGATTATGCAGTATGCGTCGCAGAATATTATTCCGGTGACGCTCGAGCTAGGGGGGAAGAGCCCGAATATCTTCTTCAAGGATGTCGCGAGCGCGGACGATGCGTTCTTCGACAAGGCGTTGGAAGGCTTTACGATGTTCGCATTGAACCAGGGCGAGGTATGTACTTGCCCTTCGCGCGCACTGATTCAGGACACGCTCTACGATCAATTCATGGAGCGTGCCCTGAAGCGCGTTGGTGCGATCAAGCAGGGGAATCCGCTGGATAAGACGACGATGATTGGGGCGCAGGCCTCGAGCGAGCAGATGGAGAAGATTCTTTCTTACTTTGACATCGGCAGGCAGGAGGGTGCTGAGGTGCTGGCTGGAGGGAAGCGCGCTGCGCAGACGGGTGATCTGGCAGAGGGGTTCTATATTGAACCGACCGTCTTCAAAGGCAATAACAAGATGCGCATCTTCCAGGAGGAGATCTTTGGGCCTGTGGTCTCGGTGACGACCTTCCACGACGAGGATGAGGCGCTGGCGCTGGCGAACGACACGTTGTATGGGCTGGGCGCAGGGGTTTGGACAAGGGATATGAATCGGGCTTACCACTTTGGGCGGGCGATTGAGGCGGGACGGGTGTGGACGAACTGCTATCACCTGTATCCGGCTCATGCGGCGTTTGGAGGATATAAGCAGTCGGGCGTTGGGCGTGAGAATCACAAGATGATGCTGGAGCATTATCAGCAGACGAAGAATCAGTTGGTGAGCTATAGCCCGAATGCGATGGGATTTTTCTAGAGGCAGAGATGGTGGATGTGCCGGAACAGGTTGTAACGACGCCTGCTGCTGAGGAGCTGATGGGCAGGTTGTCGGACAAACATGGGGAGCTGATGTTTCATCAGTCGGGAGGTTGCTGTGACGGCAGCTCTCCCATGTGTTATCCGCGGGGAGAGTTTCTGGTGGGGGATGGCGATGTGCTGTTGGCTACGCTGGGAGAGACTCCGTTTTATATGAGCGGGAGCCAGTTTGAGTACTGGAAGCACACGCAGCTGATCCTGGATGTGGTGCCGGGGCGCGGGGGAATGTTTTCTCTCGAGAATGGGGAAGGCGTGAGATTTCTGATCCGGTCGAGGGTGTTCACGGATGCGGAGATTGGGGCGTTGCGGGTGGCAGGGCGGATTTGATGTCTCCGCGCGACTAGAACCCTGCAACTGGTGATACAATTGCGGCCCACCCACGGGAGGGGTCACCTCATGTGCCCTGTCTCAGCTCAAAAATCTCTCTGGATCATCGCAATACTATTTGCAGTCATCGGTGTTGCGTCAGCCCCCGAAGCCCATGCGGATTCGATTACCGACCCCGCCGCGACTTTCACGTTCAAATGTTGTAACAGCGTAACGGCGAAGGTGTACGACCTACAGGTCACGATCGATTTGCCAGCCTCTGGCAACCCGTTATTCGGAATCATGCCACTGGACCCAACCTGCGCCTCGTCGTTCCAGAACCCATTTACGGCAACATTTACATGCGGCGATGGGATCGCCACTACGGATACGATCCGTGAATCCGTAGTGGTAAAAGGCAACACAGTGCCGAGAGTGCTGATCGCAACCTGGAGTGACAAGGAGGGCAAGATCATCGGCTCCGCCACTCCGATACCTGAGCCCGCCAGCATAGAGTACGTACTGGGGATCGGGATCCCATTGCTCGTGGCACTGCGAAAGCGTATCGACTATAGGCGCTGAGATTAACGTGAGCCCATGGCGCACTCTTCGATCCGGCAGGCAAGAAGCAACCGCTATCCCGGCGCTGAGCGTATCTGCGTAATACGCCGCAGGTGGTCGGGTGAAATGCTCGTGTACGGATCTCGTGGGAGGACCGAGCAACCCTCTAACGCTGCCCAGTGATTCGTTGCGGAAGGTACAGAGCTTCAAAGAACATAGGAGCGCCATAGCATTGGTTCAATGCGGCTGCGGCAACTGCGGGCTCACACTCCGTGCAGACGACAATCAGTTTTTCCGCGCTGGAAGAAAAGCTCCGTCTAAGAAGAGCTTCTAAGGTCTCTTAGGTTATTTCTTTACGGCCAGACACTTCGCCATGATGGCGGAGTGAAGGCGTTCGCGTAGTCCGGGGGAGACTTCGTAGATCTCGTTGCCCTTGTAGACCTCGATGGTCTGGTGGGTGGTGTTGAGCACGACGCGGCAGTGCTGGCAGCCAGCGGTGTGTTCGCTGATCTCCTCGCGAAGCTCGGCGGTGAGATGGTCGTCGAAGTAGTCGGAAAGATGGCTCAATAGGTCCGTGCAGTTCATGCTGGCTGGCCCTCCTGCTTCTGCCGGAAGTATCGGCTGAGACGTTCGCGCAGCTGAAGACGCGCACGCAACAATCTGGATTTCACTGCGGGTACGCTCAAGCCGAGTGCCTCCGCTGTCTCTTCCGTGGAGAGATTTTCGACGTCGCGAAGAGTAAAGACGGTCCGAAATCCTGGAGGGAGACCCTGAATGGTCTTGCGGAGGATGTCGGCGAGTTCAGCCTGGTTGTACTGCTGCTCGGGATTTGGCCGCCACTCGGCGAAGTCGCGAGGGATAGATCCTTCGTCGGTCTGGACGTCTTCGTCCATGGAGACGGTCTTGCTGGTTTTGCGCTTGCGCAGCCGCATGAGGCTCTCATTGACCGCGATACGGACGAGCCAGGTCGAGAACTTCGAGTTTCCCTGGAACTGGTCCAGCTTCTCGTAGGCCTTGAGGAATGCGTCTTGCGTGATGTCTTCGGCGTCTTCACGGTTTTGCGTAATATGCTGTGCGACCCGGAAGATCTGGCGTTCATACTGACGAACCAGCTGCTCGAATGCGGCGGTATCCCCTTCTTTCGCGCGCGCTACAAGCGCTACGTCGGGGTGTACCTCTTCCGTGGCTGGGGATTGGATGGCTGGCATGAATGAAAAGGTGCGGAAACAAACACTGAAATCATCCGGTTAAAGGAGCGGAGAGATCAGTATCTACAACATAGTAAATGTCTGTGAGGTAGAGAGCAAAGTTATGGATTTGGGAGAGCTTTTGCGGAGAGCGATTTTTATTGCCGATAGCGCGGTTACCGGAGAACTTAGCCCGAGAGGCTGATGTTCTCCGGTGCTGCCGAACATTGAGGGCGCAGGGTTTAGCCGCGCACGAACTTGCGACGGAGTGCGCTGGCTGCTCCGACGAGACCGGTCCCGAAGAGGATGATGGTGCTCGGCTCCGGGGTCGGGGTTGAGGTGACGTTGGTGATGACGATGTTGTCATCGTTGTAGTCGAGGTCGGAGCCGGTAGTCGACAGAGCTGAAGTATTGACCGGTTGTCACGTCGTCGAGGATGAAGACGAGGGAATCGCCGGCTTTGACGGAGAGGGAGACGGAGGAGCCAACCGCGGAGGAGTGGTTGTCGAGGGAGGGCGTGGTCTTTGCGCCTGAGGTCTTGTCCCAGAGAATGATCTTGTCGTCGTTGGCGGCGCTGGAAGCATAGAAGTAGGCGGTAATTTTTCCGTTGCTGGTTGCTGTAAACGACTGATCTGGAGCCAGCTGGCCTACGTTAGCGTAGGGGATGGCATCAGCAAGCAGGGGGGAAAACCCGAGAGCGAGAATGGAAGCAAAGATGAGCAGTGTCAGACGCATAGGTTTCCTCTGGCGGGTCTTCGATCTCTTTTTGGGGTTGGAGAAAGTAATCGTGGGAGCAAAATTTAACTATGAGTTCGCTGCATATGCATATTTGCTCTCTCCTATTTGTCTATTCGGCTGAGGCGGACAAAGGTTTACCCTCTGTGTGGAAGAACGATTTGGAAATTGGTTACTTTTGGGCGGTTTTGATTGAACGTTGCTGGGCCGATAAGAGGCTTGAGGGTAACTGGAACACCTCTCACGAACGATCCGGTGAGGTATCGGCTGAAGTATCTGTGGTGGTTCGTGCTCGATTGGTGCTGCGGAGCTGGAGCGGCGCAGCTTAGAGTGGAGATGTGGGTTGGAGAAACAAGGGAACGATGGTGACCATCAGGGGTAAGGTTTGGTCGGCGGTGGTTGCCGCCTCTTTGATGGGGATGAGCGTGCCGTTCTGGGCGGGCTGTGCAATGGGGCTGGCGCAGAGCACTGAGCTGGCGACGCCGCAGACGAAGCAGACTAAGAAGCCACCGTCCAAATCCGAGACACCTTCCGGAGGCGCAGGGAAGTCTTCGGGCTCCAAGCCGAAGGGTTCGAGCGGAAAGTCAAAGGCCGGATCTTCCAGTAAAGCGAAAGGGAAGAAGGGCAGTACGACTCGGAAGAGTCATGTGGTTTCGCGAAAACCGACGGCGCAGACCATCCACCTGACGAGCGCCTTCAAGGCTTCGGAGCAGCTTCGTCCGATGGCGCAACAGTTGGCTGCGACTCGCTCCGTAGCGGCATATAACGGAGTGGAAGCGTATGCGCGGCAGCATCCGGGAGAAGGTGCGGCTGCGGCTTATCTGGCGCTTGGACATGCTCAGTTGCTGGATCACCGTTATGACGATGCTGTGCGCAGCTATCGGCAGGCGAATGCAAGCGGCACGGCTCTGGACGATTACGCCGATTATCTGGGCGCACAGGCCGCGGTGCAGGCGGGTCATGGAACCGATGCGTACGGTTTGCTGGATCGGTTTGAGGAACGACATCCGGAGAGTATCTTCGATGCGAGTGCGCCGGTGTTGCTGGCGAATGCTTATCTTCAGCAAAATGATCCGCAGGGTGCACTGAAGGTTCTGGTGCCGCTGGCAGATTCGGCGCAGGCGTCGCATGTAGATTTTCGCTATGCGCTGGCGCGGGCTTACCAGACCTCGGGTGATACGACCCATGCTGGCGTGATTTACAAGAGTATTTATGTGGGGTTTCCGTTGAGCATTGAGGCGGCACAGGCGCGGGCACAGTTGCAGGCGATGAATACACCTCCCAGCGCGGCGGAGCGGAAGATTCACGGGGACCAGCTGTTCAACGCCAAGCGATACGCCGAGGCTGGTGAGGAGTACCACGCGATCGAGCACGATGGTTCGGGTTTGAACTCGGCAGATCATGATGCTCTGTTGATCTATGCGGCGGCGTGCGATATGAGGTTGAAGAAGATCAGCCGGCGAGAGGTGGAGAAGCTTCCGGACACCAGGGACGATAGCGCAGCGCTGAAGCTGTATCTGCTGGCGGAGCTGTCGCGAACGGAGAACGACCAGGTCGCGCATGACGCTTTGATTTCGCAGATGGTCAGGGATTTTCCGACGAGCCGGTGGCTTGAGGAGGCACTTTATTCGGGCGGAAATATGTATCTGTTGAAGCACGACCCGCAACAGGCGACTTATCACTACGCGCTCCTGGTGAAGCTGTTTCCAAAGAGCGCGTACGGGCCTTCGGCACACTGGCGGGCTGCGTGGATGAACTATCGGCAGCATAACTATGCCGAGGCTGCTCGCTTGATGGAGGAGCAGATCCAGATGTTTGGCGGGGGGATTGAGATTCCCGGGGCTCTCTACTGGCGCGGACGAATCTACGAGGATGAAGAGAAGGACTTTGGTCAGGCGGCGAACTACTATCGCGCGGTGACGGCCTCTTACGTCAACTCCTACTATGCAGGGCTTGCGAGGCAGCGTCTGAATGTACTGAAGACGCAGGCCACAAGTGTGGCTCCAGCTGCGGCTTTGAGTGCGGTGCACGTGCCTGTAGTTCCCGATCTGACTGGGGAGTTGCCTGAGAACGAGCCTCATCTGATCAAGGCGAGGCTGCTGGCGAATGCGGCGTTGAATGAATATATCGGGCCCGAGATCCAGGCGAGTTCGACATCGAGCGAATGGGGGGCGCTGGCTCAGGCTGAGATCTATTCGTCATATGGGGAGACGACGCGGGCGATTCAATCGATGAAACATAGCGGGATCTCCTTTTTTTCGCTGCCGTTGGACCAGGTTCCGACGATCTATTGGAAGCTTCTGTTTCCGCAGCCCTACTGGGTGGATCTGACTGCTTACTCGCAGAAGAATGGGTTGGATCCTTTTCTTGTGGCGTCGCTGATTCGGCAGGAGTCAGAGTTCAATGCGGGAGTTGTAAGCCATGCGAATGCTTGGGGGCTGATGCAATTGCTTCCTTCGGTGGGAAAGTCCGCGGCCAAGAAGCAGGGAATCAAACACTTCGATGCGAATATGTTACTGAATCCGACTACGAATCTTCAGTTGGGAACACTGAATCTGCGGGAAGTGATGGACCGGTTCGGCGGTCAGGCTGAGTATGCGCTGGCAGCTTACAACGCAGGGGACGTACCGGTGCGACAGTGGATGGCGATCGGAGACTACAAAGACATCGCCGAGTTTGTCGAGTCGATTCCTTACACCGAGACCCGGGAGTATGTGCAGGCGATTCTTCGGAACCGCGAGATCTATCGTGCGCTCTATTCGACCCGGTAGAAGAGAACCAGCGAGGCGTCTCCCCGAGCAAAATTGTGCAAAACGCGGGATTGACAGCGGCAGGAAATCCGTTATGCTTTGCACCAGAAGTAGTGCATAGAGCTACAAGGCAAAAGCCATCCAGGAGGTCTCTTCCGCAGCCCGACAAATCGGTATTGGCGCTAGAACGTGAGTCATGAACCGCAGACAACCGTTGGAAGAAGAGGCAAGCATGGTAGCGGAATTGAACCTACTTGAAGTGTGGATCCCGGAGCAGATGCAGCCGGGTACGTTGTTTCTGCTGGAGCAGGCAGGCGAGCTGGGTAAGGCGGACAACCCTTACTGGGCGGTGCTTGCGTGTCCATCGTGCGGGTCGCTGGGGTTGATTACGAAGCAGCAGTGCGCGGGTCTGCAGGCGATGATCTGCGGAGGTTCCGATTGTTCGGCGGAGTATTTTCTTGAGGATCAGACGATTCGGTATCGTCTGGCTAATTAGAAGCGTGTGTCCTGCCGGACGGGCCTCCTGCGCGGAGGGCGGTCACTTCGTGACTTGTGTACCGGTCTTGGCTGGATGAGTGCGTGAGTGTTCCCGTTGGTCCGGACCAAGGGGCTACTCGTGTCGAAGAGCGACGACGGGATCCATGCGTGAAGCGCGCACCGCGGGGAGGAGTCCAGAGATGACGCCGACCGCGGCGAGGATTGCGAACGAGACGAGCATGATGGTCGGGGAGGCGCGGAGAAGGATGTCGCCCTCATGGTTGGCGGTCTTGTAGATGTCGGAGTAGAGCGGCATCGGCGGAATGAGGTACGCGACGATGACGGCTACGATCATTCCGATGATGCCTGCGAGGAAGGTTAGCGTCAGGCTTTCGAGGAGAAACTGCGTGAGGATGTCTTTGCGGCGTGCTCCGAGAGCTTTGAGCAGGCCGATCTCGCGTGTACGCTCGGTGACCGAGACGAGCATGATGTTCATGACGCCGACTCCGCCGACGCCGAGGGTCATGGCGCCGATGATGCCGAGGAGAAGATCGAGCGCGGTGCTGAACTGCATGATCTCGGCTGAGTCGGCGACTGTGTCCCAACTGGGGACGGCCTTATCGTCTTTGGGGTCGAAGTGGTGCCGTTGCGCGAGGACGGCGCGTACTGCCTGCAGCGCCTTGAGATGAAGTTCGGGCGCGCTGGGTTGAAAGACGATGCTGTCGGGGTCGCGCTGGTTGCGGAGCAGACGCATCATGTCGAAGGGGACGAAGGCGTTTTCGTTGTCTGGACCGTTGTTGGAGGAGTCCTGGATTTTGTTCTTTAGAACGCCGATTACTTGAAAGACGTGACCTTCGATCTCAACCGACTCGCCTACGGGAGGGTAACCGTTGAAGAGCTTTTGCGCGGCGTGCGGACCGAAGATGACGACCTGGCGATGGTCGGTGAAGTCGGCGGCTTCGAAGTAGCGGCCCTGATCGACGTTGAGCCTGCGCATTCCGCCGTAAGGGAAGTCGACTGCTTTGCTCTGGATGTTGACTACCTTTGAGCCGTACTTGAAGCTGAAGCCATCGTCGGTCTCGGAACTGACGGCTTTGAGGAAGGGGACAGCGTCGCGGACGGCTTCGGTATCGCCGTCGAGGAACTTTACTTTTTTGCCGGATCGTTCGCCGCCCGCTTGCATGCTGGTTTGTCCGCCCCACACCATGATGACGTTGTCGCCCAGGCCCATGAAGCCGTTGAGTACGCCCTCTCCGAGGCTCTTGCCGTAGCTGAGCAGGAGGACAACGGTGACCAGGCCCCAGATGATTCCGAGCATGGTGAGACCAGAGCGGAGACGGTTGCGAAGGAGCGAGTCGAGGCTTTGGCGAATGATCTCACTAAGGTTCATCGCTATTCGGTCCTCAGGCATTCCATGGGGCTAAGATTTGCGGCTCGCAGTGCGGGATACATTCCAGCGAAGACGGTGATGGCTGCAAGAGTGGTGAGCGACGCGGCGATGGCCAACGGAGAGATTACTGGATGTGGCACGAAGTCAGGGAGCGGGACGTAGCGCATCGCTATGCAGACACCGACTCCGAGTGCAAGGCCACCGAGACCGCTTACCAACGTGATGATTGCGGACTCGACGAGAAATTGGCGTTTGATGTCGATGGCCGTCGCACCGAGCGCTTTGCGTACACCGATTTCGCGAGTGCGTTCAGTGACCGCGACCAGCATGATATTCATGACCCCGATACCACCCAGAGCGAGAGTGAGGAGCGCTACCGCTCCGAAGAAGAACGTCATGACGCTGAAGATGCGCTCGGTAAACTTCGAGCCTTCGAGAGTGTCCCAGATCCACAACGCTTCTTTGTCGTTGGGATCGTAGTGATGGCGCTCCGCGATGATTCGTGTGACTTGGGCCAATGCTTTTTCATGCATCTCGGGCGATACCGGTTCGACGACGATGTTGTTTACATATCCGCGAATGACGCCGGGGCCTTCGGTGGGTGGGAAGTCACGGGCCATGGCGGAGTATGTTGTGAACAGTTGTGTGTTGTCCGGGCCGCTGCCGTAGCTGCCATTCTGCTTCTTTTTGGCGAGCACACCGATGATGGTGTATTGGTAGCCGCTTACCATAAGCGGTTGTCCGATGACCGGTTTTCCGGGGAAGAGCTGCCGGTTTGCTTCGGCTCCAAGTATTATGACTCGTGCTCCCTCAGCTTCGTCCTGCTCGGTCATGAGGCGTCCTTGCTCGACGGTGAGGGACCGGAATCGCTGATAATCTGGCCACACTCCGCGCACAGCTCGGTTGGCTGCGTTCCACTGGCTGACCTCAGAGACGCTGCGTCGTAGTTCGGGGCTTACGGTCTTTACTAGCGTGGCCTGCTGCTGGATTGCGATGGCGTCATCGACGGTGAGATGGATGTCGCGGCCAGCAGCGTATCCTCCTGCCTGGGCACCGGTCTTGCCGGCAAAGATGATGGCGATGTCGGTGCCGATTGTGCGGAGATGTTCCTTTTGGTCCACGTTGAACCCGATGCCCAGCCCAACGAGCAGGATCACCGAAGTGATGCCCCAGACGATGCCGAACATAGTCAGAAAGCTACGGAGCTTGGTGTCCCAGAGCGCAGATAAGGTTTGCATCAGGATTTCGTTGAATGGCATAGCTGGGACCGACCCGGGATAATATGCAAACTGAGTTTCGAAGATACGCACATATGCTCGTTGATGTTCCGTGACTGGAAGTCTTCGGGAATGCGTTAAGATGGTGCAGGCGGGGTGTTCTTTCTCGCGAGCCCGGATGGTGAAATCGGCAGACACAGCGGACTTAAAATCCGCAGACCCTTATCAGGTCGTGGGGGTTCAAGTCCCCCTCCGGGCACCATCCTACAATTACGCTGTGGTTCAATCTATTGATTTTAGTGAACACTTAGACGCGCTATTTCTGCAAACGAGAGCCTGGAGACGCCAAAGTTTTATGCGGGCTACACGTCGCATGGGCAAGGACAAGCTTCGCATGCTCTTCACAGCTCCAGGTAGCGGGGATTCTGCCAACACATCCGGATCCCAAACCACGACCTGTGATTTACAACTCGTGGGAGGCGACCGAATTCGCTTTTGATGAGGCAGGCCAAATCGCGTTGGCGGACAAAGCTGGCAAGCTGGGGGTGGAACGTTTCATCGTCGATGACGGGTGGTTTGGACAGCGAAACAGCGATCGAGCCGGACTTGGAGATTGGTAATACTGACGCGCTGGACAGATTAGCCCTCCAAGATGGCTTCACTCACGCCGATACGCCAGAGACTATGGCTGCCTGGGTCACGGACGTGCCGAACTTTCTCGACAAGCGTGCGATCCCATTGCAGTTTAGATTCGTATCCGCGATGCAGGGTGCGTTGGGAATTGGGGAAACCTAAGCAAGTGGGCACCAGACGAAATAGATACTGCGGCGCCTTACCGTCTGTAAAGTTGAAACTGCGAGACGGCACTCAGATGAGCGCGGCGACCGATCAGTCTGGGAGCTTTACCTTCAAGAATCCTTCCGCGCGCTCTCAATATTGCTCAAGGATGCCTCGGGGTCTTCACAAGCCAGGTTCCCA
Organism: Tunturiibacter gelidiferens; assembly: GCF_013410115.1. Lineage (GTDB taxonomy): Bacteria > Acidobacteriota > Terriglobia > Terriglobales > Acidobacteriaceae > Edaphobacter > Edaphobacter gelidiferens. The sequence continues at coordinate 1,003,212 of NZ_JACCCV010000002.1, read as the reverse complement.
CAATTGGAGGGGAATTAGTTTGCCACTGAGGCTTGCTGACGACCTGCCAAACTGAGATATACAGCGATCAAGCGACAAGCTCTAGGAGAGGCTTGCGTATCCCGGCTCCTTCGCACCGTGTTCCAATAGCAAACCATTGGAACAGAGATTCAGCAACCGCTTTGGGTTCCTGAATCGAACTTCGCTAGCTCGCTGGCTCCCATTCCCCTTCGGCTGATCGTTGCGTATGCCGGTGCTTAAGCCTCTACCAAGGGAGCAATTGAGACTCGGGTCAGACACTGGGCTGCCATTCTTGGATCGCGTGGCGTACGCGTGAACGCTATCGCGCCAGGAGTAATCGATACGGATATGTCGAGTTTTACGAAGACAGAGTCAGGTCGAGAAGTTGCTCTGGAAATGCAGGCGCTGAAGCGACTCGGCAAACCCGAGGACGTCGCGGACGTAGTCGCTTTCGTGGCATCAGACTGTGCGCGTTGGATCACAGGTGCGAGTATTCCCGTCGATGGCGGCTCGAGGCTTTAAGCGTGAGTGTAAAAGTTTCATCTCGATAGCGAATTCTGAATCAGCAGTAAGAGTCAGCTTGCCGAAGGTTTAGATGGTCAGAGCGTCTTAGACCCGCACTCGCGAATCATCAGCTGCGAGCCTTCGCAGAGTGGCTATGGGATTTTTTTTTGAGGTGGCCATAGCAGATCCCACCAGGTTCGCCTAAAGTCAGTCCTACCAAGTAACGATTCGATTATTTCGAAGTAGTTTATGGCTTACAGGGTGCTGCGGCTTTGGCTTTCTCCACTTTCGATGCGAGCCTGCCTCGTCGATTCTTCCGAAACTAAATGGAAGAATCTATGGCCCGCAATTCTTCGGAAGATTTCACCATGTCGTGTCCGGCGTCCAGAACAAATTCCACCCTCAACAGCATTGAACGTTGCGTAAATAGAACCCAGGCGTGATTACGATCCGTTCCATCTCGGATTGGAAATCTTCATTGCACGAAGCGAAGGGTGCTTCAGGTATTGGCCAATCTGGTCAGTCAACAGCATTCATTCGTCAATGGATCTGATGGAACACATGCCTACCCAAAAAACGACCGCTCAGATTGTTATTCAGTTTGCGTGAGGTCGGCCTGAATACAGCTTGTCGATCCGCGGTCATGCATCGCGGCGTCGCTTTTGATGATCTTGCGAGGCACAGGAGACGAATCATGAAAACACTATGTGGGTTGCTAATACTATTGCTCGCCACAACGTTGAACGGAGCGGGGCAGGCGATCTCGGTCAATGGCGGGTCGATCCAGGGCACCATCACAGATAGTACGGGAGCGATCGTACCGGATGCGACGATCTTTATTCTCGGTAATGACACCAATTCGTCGAAGACTTTGAAGTCTGACTCCAGCGGCTTCTATAGCTTAGGGCCTTTGACTCCCGGGCCTTATACGGTGACAGTGAATGCTGCGGGGTTTGAGAAGCTTACGGTGAAGACGGTTGTCCGTACGGGGACGGCGACTAATGGAAATTTCAAGCTCGCGATCGGCTCCTCGACTGAGACGGTGGAGGTAAACGCCGGCGCGCTTCAGATTAACACGGATCAGGCGGGCGTCAGCGACGTTATCACGAAGGACCAGATCGATTCTCTGCCGGTGAACGGGCGAAACTTTCTCGATCTCGCCCAGATCGAACCAGGGGTCATCCTGCAGAGTGGGGAGTCGTTCGACCCGACGAAGGCAGGCTACTCTGCGATTTCGACAAGCGGTGTTTCGGGTCGCACCACGCGTATTCTTCTCGACGGTCAGGACATCACTGACGAGAACGTCGGAACAACCATCTTCAATGTGTCACAGGGCGCGATCGGTGACTTTCAGCTGAACCGCTCGACACAAGACGTCTCAGGCGAGGTAACCTCGACTGGTCAGGTGCTGGTGTCAACGAACTCCGGAACCAACAAATTCCATGGCCAGGCGTTCTATAACTTTCAGGATCACAGCGCGCTCTTTGCGAGAACTGCGGGCGGCATCGATACTCCTTTTCAGAGGAACCAGTTCGGTGGAAGCATCGGGGGGCCGATTCTCAAAGACAAGTTATTTTTCTTCGCGAATGCGGAGCGCATTAAGCAGGAGTCACCAGTTTCGATCACACTTGCTCCGCTCTTCTCGGCGATTCAGGAGGCACACCCGACAATACCGTCTCCGTACCGAGAGACGTACTCCACCGTTCGGTTGGATTACAGCGGACGATGGGGCGTGCATTATTTCGCTCGCGCCAACTACGACGTCAACAGCTCGAGCTCGAACTTCGGAGCCGGCTATGAGATATACAACAACCGCGATAACACACCTGGTATCGCGGGCGGAGCTGACTTTACAATCGGGCATTTTACCCACTCGTTTCGTGCAAGCTACGAGAAGTTCCATAATCTTTTGATCGACGGTACGACAGGAAACGCCAGTGTTTATAATGGTTTTCCAGGCTTGAACTTTCGTCTGAGCTCTGCGGGTCTTTACTCAGGGCCGAACGTCGATTCTCCGCAAGAAACCTATCAGTCGGATAAGCAGTTCCGCTACGACGGAAGTTGGACCAAAAGCTCTCATCTGATTCGTTACGGGTATAGCATCAATCGCATTCTGGGCGGCGGCTTTGCAAGCTTTCTTGGACTCGCTCCCCGAGCGACGCTTACAGCGTCCACTCAGCTTGCCGACTGCGGAAGTGGAACGCCTGGTCCGTGCCCCTCGGATCCTCTGAACGGGTACTACGCCTCTACCGTGTTGTTTGGTAATGGACAGGGTTTTTTCACAGAGAACCCAGGCTTTGGTCTGCCAGGCGGGGGAGTCGAGGATTGGCGGGAGGGTGCCTACGTCTCCGACAACTGGAAGATTACTCCGAGCTTCACTCTTACTGCGGGAGTGCGGTGGAGCGTCGATACTGATCGGGCTAACCAGGATCTGCCAACTCCGCTCTGCTCCGACGTAACGATCTCTCCTGCCCCTTGCTCTGGCAGCGCGCCGCTCTTCGACCAGTTTCAGCCGGGGCTAGGGAAGAGGATTCACCAGCCCTATGCAAACTTCGGCCCGCAGCTTGGATTCGCTTTCAGTCCCGGGGATCATAAGACTGTCGTGCGCGCGGCCTTCGGCATCTTTTACGAGGGCGATGTCTTCAACAACACCCTCAACTCACGCCAGGCTCTGATCAAGAAAGGACTGTTCAACGATACGAACCACAGTATATGCGGCGGTACAAACTCCCTCACGCTGCCGGACGGTTCAGTCGTCACGAGTGACGGCGGAGTCTCCATTGCCGATATTTGTACGGAGCCTTTGAGTCAGGCAGGCCAGCACTTTATCAATCTTCAAAATCTGTTTCAGCAGGTGACTAAATCGGTTGGCCCGGCCAGCAACGGTCAATATGTCGGGAATACACTGACGATAGTCGGCGCATACGCGGCACCCTATCGAACGCCGTACTCGGAACAGTGGAACGGCGGTATCCAGCGGGAGATCTTCAAGGGGGGCATTCTCTCAGTCGACTATGTCCACAACTCTACTCTGAAGATCGCTCAACAGATTGATGTGAATCGCGTGGGCGCCGCACGTACGCTGAATCTAGCTGCGGCTCAGAACGCGATCGCTTCTGCTACCAGCTCCTTCCACTGCGCTGGCGGATACAGTTCTGCGGCCATTGCCTGTGCTATTGCCGCTGGAGCGCAGATCGCTGACTTCGCGGCAAACGGTCTGGACTCGGGAAACACCTTCCTCAATAGCAATCCCGCGTCGTACAACGGGTTGACAGTGGCTACAGGGGCGGCGTTTCCGGGTATCAATCCAAATCTAGGTGAGGGCCTGTTTCTGTTTCCCGCCGGGAGGTCAGGCTATGATGCGCTGCAGGTGGTATTTCGTGAACAGAAGGCACACCCTGCTCCTGGAATTATGAGTTCCAATCTGCAGATTTCGTATTCCTTCTCGCGTGCCATCTCTACAGCAAACCCCGCGACAAACAATGGGAACACAGGTGTTGGTGATCAGTTCTTTTCATCGCCATCTTACGACTATGACAATCCCACGGCCTATATCGGCCGGAGTGGGCTAGATCATACCCATGAGATCTCGTTTGGAGGATCAGCGACACTGAAGTATGGTCCACAGATCGGTATCATCGGGCACTTCTTCTCTGCTGCGGCCACGAACCTCTATCTTGACAATGGTGGAACGAGCGGCAGCGCGGTAGGGGGTATCTTCCAGTCCGATGTTACGGGCGATGGGACAATCGGCGATATCGTTCCTGGAACCCAACCTGGCGCGTTCATGCATGAGTACAAGGGGAACAATCTCAATAAGTTAATCTCTCAGTACAACTCAACGCAGGCCGGTCAGTTTACGCCGGCGGGTCAGGCGTTGCTTACAGCAGGACTCTTTACTCCGGGGCAACTGTCGGCTCTTCAGGCGACACAGCAGCCGATTTCACCTGTCCCGGAGGCGCGCGGTCCAGAAAACGCTTTTTATCGCGCCCTCGATCTGAGCATCTCGTATCCGATTCGTTTGAGTCGGCTGCGGGAGGGAGTGTCGCTGGTGCCGGGGATCGCATTCTATAACGTTGGCAACTTCTCGAACTTCAAAGACTACATCAACGGCACACTCGCAAACACGACAACCGCGCTGGGCGGGAACGCCGCTTTGAGCGGGTTGCTCAATGGCCCCAACAGCTTCGCCGACCACGATCAGAATCGTGTGCAGCGCGGTTCGGGCACATCGGATATCGGTGGACCGCGAACTACTGAGTTCCAATTGCGACTGAACTTCTAATCATCACGACGGGGCCTTCGGAAGAGTCTTCCCTATGGGACGACGACGTCGAAGGCTCCTGTCTCAATCGTCGCGCTGTGTTTCATCTGGATGAAGATTCGATAGCGGCCAGACGAGGGAAAGCCGTAGGGGAATTCGACGGTGCTGGAGAGCGGCGCGCTGTGTGTTCCCATGTCCATGTTCATGGCTACTGTGTTCATGGTTCCACGGCGGTCGCTCGCATCATTCTCGCTGCTTCCGTTGGCGAGCATGAGCGCGGCCATCGCAGCGGAACCCTCAGGATGAGTGTGGGCAAAGACGGCACCGTCGGTCTTGACGAAGGCTGCGTGACCCGCCATGCCCATGTAAGGCTCAACGTCAGTTGCAGGCTTTCCGTTGGCGTCAAGCAGATGAAAGCGGAAGGCGTATGCGGTGTTTGCGCTGATGGTTGAGGGGCGATCCCACACCATCATGTATCCATCAGGTAGTTTGTAGGAGTTGCCGAGTTGACCCTGGCTGAGCGGCTGCGGAGATCCCTTTGCGTCGTCGGGGCCGAGCGGTCCGCCCGGCATATCGGCTGGAACGGTGATGGTGGAGACGAGTGTTTCGGGGAAGCCGTTCGCGTGAACGATGTCGCCGTAGAGCTTGTAGGTGCCGGCGGGCATGGCAGGCAGCGCGATACGAAAGTCTCCTGCGGAGGCGAGTACGGGATGCAGGTGGAAGACAGCATCCATCTCCGGCTCTCGAATCGCGTAGAGATGCATCAGGTGTCCGTGGTCGGGAAGAAAGTCTTTGTTGGATCGGAAGCTACGCTCCTTGCCTCCATCGTAAGACTGCACGTTGAGATCGAGGGTATTGCCTGAGAGTGCCGGTGTCAGCGCCATGGGGTGATAGACATCCAGCGCGTAACTGGCCGCCTCGACGTTCCACCAGGCCGCGCCGCCCCATATCAAGAGAGCCATGACCACGAGGCTGCCTGCAGTTGCAAGAATGGCTCGACGTCTGCGATTTGGAGATGGAATGGCGCCGGGTTCCAGGCGAGCATCCCGGACAGCCGCGGCGACGATACCGGCCATGCTGACAATCAGGAAGAGGCCAAGGATTCCGAGAGTGATTCCGAGGCCATGTTGCATCTTCAACGTCGAGAGGGCGACGGCGGGTACGGGAACTGAGACGGTTTGAGTTCCTGCGTCTCCAGCGATCTCAAAGCGAACCTGCCAGGAGCCGGAGGCCATCATCCAGATGCTGCCGGTAAAGAATGCCGGGTCGGCGCTGGAGTTTGTCATCGGGTCGGAGGTGGGAGGATGCTTCGACGCTTCCCCGGTGATTGGAAGAGGAGTAATCCGGATGCTTTTGACTGTCGCGCCGTTCGAACGTGCTTCGACGGAAGCTACTCCGGGAATCACGATTGGCGTGCGGATCGTGACGAAGAGTTTGTAGGGGCCTGCATCGACCTGTTCATAGACATCCTTGCTGCCTACGTGAGCGTGGGCTCGGAGGGGAGCGGCGAAGGCACAGAGCAAGAGGAGCAGAATTGCGCGAATCGGGCTGGACAAACGCTTCACCGTTGCACGCTCCGCATCCAGCGTCCGAAGCTGAGGCCGATCCAGGTTCCGATGGAACCGTAGATTGCTGCGCGCAGCAGTCCACCAAACAGAACGGAGCCGTGATCGGGCTGGTAGAAGAGACGCAGGCGATCGAGGCCGTTGGGGCGGGAGTTGTAGTCGAAGTAGATGGTGCCGAAGAAGCGGTTCTCGGATGCCTTAGAGAGCAGGAAGGTAGCGAACGGCCACTCCACGATGACCAGCACGGAGACGAACAAAAAGCCGGAGACGAGAGCGACCATCCAGGGCTTCCAACTGCGGGTTCGCTGCCAGAGCAGATCGAGTGCAAGCGCGGGAGCGAAGATGAGGACGGGGAACTTTGCCGGGACCATGTGGGTGACGGGATAGAAGACGGGACCAAGCTTCGGCTGTGCGGGGAAGAGAGGAAGGATAAGAATCTCTGCGATTGCGAAGATCATGTAGACCATCGCTGCGGAGGTGGCAGCCCACTTGTAGCGGGAGGCCTGGGAGAGCATGGCGAAGACGACCGGAAGGCCGATTGCCATTGCGATGTAAGCAGAGGCCGAGTGGAGCTGGACGTCCCATGTGTACTCGATGAGAAAGAACATCTGGCCGGCTATAAAGAGACCACCAACGTAAAGGAGGAGGCGCTGCAGGGTCTTGAAGGTGCTTTCGCTGGCCTGCTGTCCTTCGGCCGCGCAGCGATTCATTGCGGCGAGGATGAGAAAGAGGATGCCGACTCCGACGCCGCGAATGCCGAGAATTAATAGCGTGTGGGGTGGACTCACGATCTTGACGTCGAGACCGTAAGCGGCGTGCCACCAGTTGTCGAAGGGGGCTGAGGTGATCATCGCGATGCCGCCCCAGGCCGCGATGAAGGCACCGAGCGGGGCGCGGAAGCCGAGGACATTAACCGATGCGACGCGCGTGCTGGAGGAGCGTCCGAAGGTGTTGACCAGCATGAGGTAGCCGCAGATGATCGCGGCCAGAACTCCGCAGGCATAGATGGCCATGTGCGCCGGCGTCCAGAAGCTGTCGCGGCCTATGGAACGATGCCAGGAGACGTCCCAGGCTCCGCCGATGGAGGAGGAGGTGACGGCGAGGGCGCCCCACCAGATGTACCAGGGAACGCTCGAGGTCTTTGAGGCTACCAGCGTGCCAGCCTGCTTTCCAGCGTATGGAGTTGGGAAGGTGGAAGAAGCCATGGTGACCTCGCTCTGATGGGTCCTATCTTATATGTTGCTTTGCGTTGATTTGTCAGGGTTGAGGGGTTACCCCCCTGGGGGGTATTTCTTGCTAAACCACTTATTTTTAGTCGCTTACGCATTTTTATCTTTTCCAAAATCGTCATTCTAAAGTAGTTACAGGTAAATTTGTCTAATCAAAGGAGTTATCGGCTTAAACGAAAAACCCGGCTGAGCTGCCGGGGCTTGGTATCTCTTCTATTTCAGTATAGCTGTTGGCGCGTAACTGATACGCCACGCGTATCTTCCTTATTTACTGAGAGATACATGGTTTGGCGACTTGACAGGATTCTAATGCCATTGGAGCGGTGCCTGCGGGTGAGCAAGACTATGGTTTTGCCGCACGTGGAGTTCGGGTGGCGATTCGCTTCTTTCCCCCTTTTGGCGGTCGTGGCGTGCTCTTACTTCGGATGCCGTTAGCTACGGCGTGAAGAGTCTCATTCGAGAATGCGGCGTCATCGACGGCGCGAGCGATGACGATGGCACCGACGAGGCTTGCGTAGAGTGTGATGGCTCGCTCGCGGCGGAGGCTGGCGGAGCTGCCCTGAACGATTGCAGACAGGTAATCGATGAAGGGCTTGAGCTCTTCGGTTACGATGTGGCGCACGGCGGTGCTTTGCCGGGCGATCTCTGAGCCGAGAGCGGCTATGGTGCAGCCCCGGCCCGCGTTGTCGCGATGTTTGGCGGCGAGGTAGGTATCGGCAAGCGCGTGGACGGGATCGCCAGTGGTCTGGTCGAGTACTTTGATCCAGCTGTCGCGCATCTTTTGGACGGCGCGTCCGCAGGCCTGGGCGACGAGATCATCTTTTGATCTAAAGTGGCCGTAGAAGCCGCCGTGGGTGAGGCCGGCGCTCTTCATGAGATCGGCGACACCGATGCCGTCGATGCCGCGCTCTCGAAAGAGCCTGGTTGCAACATCGAGGATTCGTTCGCGGTTCTCTGCTGCTTTTGTACGGCTTACTCTCATCGAAGATCGACCTTGGGGGTTGATTGAAGTTCGAGTCTTATTTTATGACGATCGTCATCTTTGTTGGGTTTTAGCCATGCCGATGTTAAATCGGTTGTCGAAATTTGCTGACCAGCAAGGAAGTTTTGCGATAGAGTAAACATAACTTTTCGAAAAAATTGATTTTCTTAGTTCTGTGCTTCAGGCGATGCGGCTCTCGCGATGTCTTTGGCGGAGCTTCCATTTCTTTTCGTTCCACCACGATGTTCGTTCTCTTGCAGCTGCATCAGGATTTGAATTCATTGGAAGAAAGAGGTGGCATGATGGGGATCTCCCGGCGCGATTTTCTGATGCGAGTAGGGCAGGTGGGTGGCTATAGTGCCGCGTTTGCAACGATGCAGTCTCTCGGGCTGATGCCGATGAAGGGTGCGCAGGCGGAGCCGATTCAGGCGGCAGCTGGGTCGGGCAAGGGCGTAAAGGTGGTGGTGCTGGGTGGTGGGATCGGCGGCCTGGTTTCAGCTTATGAGCTGCAGAAGCTGGGATATGAAGTGACTCTGCTGGAGGCACGCGAACGACCGGGTGGGCGCAACTGGACCGGACGCGCCGGGCAGGAGGTTTGCTTCTGCGATGGAAGCAAACAGGCGATCAAGTGGGAAGAGGGAAACTATCAGAACCTTGGACCGGCGCGGCTGCCGAGCACCCACTGGACGATGTTGGGATATTGTCGCGAGCTCGGCGTTCCGATGGAGGTGGAGATCAATACGTCGCGCTCCACACTGCTTCAGAACGACCGGGCGAATGATGGGAAGCCAGTACCGCAGAGGAAGGCGATCAACGATACGCGGGGGCATGTTTCGGAGCTGCTGTCGAAGTGTGTTGCCCATGGCGCGCTGGACTCGGAGTTGAGCAAAGAAGATCGCGAGCGGATGACGGCGTTTCTGAAAGTGTATGGACCGCTGGACGATAAGGGTGCGTATGTTGGGTCGGAGCGGGCTGGATATAAGACGGCGCCGGGCGCCGGGGCACAGGTGGGGGTGGCGGAGATGCCGCTGGATATGCGGGTGCTGCTGGATGAGGACTTCTGGTATGACCTGTTCATCGAAGAAGATTGGGACTGGCAGGCAACGATGATGCAGCCGGTGGGCGGGATGGACCGGATACCGTATGCGTTTGCGAAGGCGCTGGGACCGGTGGTGCAGTACAACTCACCTGTGACGGAGATTCGGAAGACGTCGAACGGTGTTCGCGTGATGTATACGCAGGGCGGCGCGACGAAGCAGGTGGAGGCTGCTTACTGCATTACGGCGTTGCCGTTTTCGATGCTGAAGAAGATCCCTAATGATCTGTCGCCGACGTTCAAGAAGGTAGTGGACGAGAGCACGATGGGCGGGGCGTACAAAATTGCGTGGGAGAGCAGAAGGTTCTGGGAGCAGGACTACAACATCTATGGTGGGCTTTCGTATCTGATGCAGGGGCCAAGCCCGATCTGGTATCCGTCGTCGCGGCTGATGCACCCGACGGGTGTGGTGGTGTCGGGTTATTCGGATGAGCTGGATACACCGTTTTACAACTTGACGCTGGAGGAGAAGTTTAAGGCGTCGCGGGCGTCGATTGAGAAGATTCACCCGGGGCATGGGAGTGAGCTGAAGAACCCCGTGTTCTGCGGGTGGAGCCGGGTGCCGTGGAATGAGGGCTCCTGGATTAGTCAATATGGCGGCGGGAAAAGCGGGTATGACGTGATCATCCAGGCGGATGGGCCGATCTACTTTGCTGGCGATACGGCGAGCCACATTGTCGGATGGCAGGAGGGTGCGGCGCTGAGCGCGCGCCGTGCGGTGGGGATGATCTCCGATAAGGTGAAGTCTGCGAGACTTGCCGGGGCTGCTAGCGCGGTGCTTGGATAGTTTTTTCTGGAAGCATAGGGAGTGATTGATGAAGATTAAGCTTGGTGTGATGGCAGCAGCGTTGATGGCTGTTGCGTGTGGAGTGCAGGCACAAGTTGTCGTGAAGCATCTGCAGCCGAATGAGAAGTCGCCTATCGCGAATGGTGTGTGGGCTGGAGACACGCTTTATTTGAGCGGGCAGCTGGCGTCGCCTGTGACGCCTGCCGATGAGACGAAGGGGACTGCCGCGGTTTATGGCGATACAAAGACGCAGGCGATGAGCGCGCTGAACAAGATTCAGGCGCTGTTGAAAGAGCAAGGGCTGGATATGAAGGACGTCGTGAAGATGACGGTGTTTCTGGCGGGTGATCCGGATAAGGGTGGCAAGCTGGATTTCCCGGGGCTTCAGGCGGCGTATACGCAGTTCTTTGGCACGAAGGATCAGCCGAATAAGCCGGCGAGGAGCGCGTTTCAAGTAGCGGCGCTGGCCGCTCCGTGGGCGCTGATTGAGATAGAAGTGATTGCGGTGAGAGGGAAGTAACGACACACGTCGGACGGCGGGAGGGTAGAGGCTTCTCTCAGGAAGACATTACACTCCCGTTGCGGTAGGGCGATTTTTCCAAGGCATAGAGCGCGGCGGGTAAGCATACGGCCGGCACGGTCTTTACGAGACGGCCGGCCCGTGTTTTCGAAGATCTACCTGAGATGCTGCCAGGCGTCGAAGGTGAAGATGCCGATGATGCCCGCGGTCATGACCGCAGCCGCAACACCAAAGACGCGGACGAACGGCGCGATCTTGGTTACTTTACGGACGATCTCGGTCTGTATCTGTTGTTCGTGAGTCGCGTTTTCACTGAGGAAGAGCTGGTCCTCTTCATAGCGGGTGAGCTGTCCCTTGTAGGCGAGTAGCGCGAGGAAACAGGCCGAAAATACCGCCCAGACGATTAGGAGAACAGGTAAAGCGCTCATAGCGGTTCCTCCGCCCTGTGACAGGGCCGACGTTTTTTCGGGCGGTCCGTGTGCCGATTCTTGCGAGTTATGTGTCTTTGGTAACGGGCCGTCCGTCGCAATGATACGCTCTGGGACTATTGATGGAACAGGGTTTTTCGAAGGGGAGACTAAGTTATAACGAGGCTGGAATGTTAGTGGTGAAAGGCCCAGCGGATGGCCAGAAACGCAATGGTTGCAACTACGGCGAGCACCGTAGACAGCATGATGAAGATGAACCACGCTGCACGATTTGCGGCCCTGGGTGAGGGCTGGGTGATGCCCATGGTGTTGATGAAGGCGTTCGAGATGAAGAGGAGAAGCTTCACGTTAGGTTGGATGGAGGGTCTAGTGGAATGGTAGCAGGATTCTTAGGCAGGCTGCTGAATCGGACTGGGCTGCGGCGCATCCTATGCAATGAGCACTTGCCGGAGCAGAGGCAGGCGCATACACTTAAAGATGTCTGAATGAGACAAGGAGATTTGCCGATGTCGACTGCTACTGTTACCCCTGAAGTCGTTGTTGGAGCACCTGCTTCGACTACGCCTGTGACTTTGACTCCGGCCGCGATCAACAAGGTTCGGGAGATCATGGCGACGCAGACTCCGGTTCCCGCTGGGCTTCGGATCGGTGTGGTTGGTGGTGGATGTTCGGGTTTCCAGTACTCCATGTCGTTTGAAAATCAGAGCGGAATGATGGACAAGGTCTATAAGTTCGAGGATCTAAAGGTGTTTGTGGACGCGACCTCAGCTATGTACCTGCAGAATTGCACGGTGGACTATGTGGAGACGCTTGAGGCCGCCGGGTTCAAGTTCGAGAATGCCGCGGTGAAGAGCACCTGCGGTTGCGGATCGAGCTTCAGCGTTTAGTTTTTTTGGGATTTGGTTTAGAAAAAAAGCCCCGGTGGTTGCCGGGGCTTTTTTGCGTCCTTTGGGGCGTTTTTGGGGGTGGTTTTAGGAAAAGTGGTGGTTTGGACGCGGTGTTTTTGTGGTGAGATCGTGGTGTTTTGCGTGGTGGATGTGGTGGCTTGGCATCGGTTTGGCGGACAACGAAAAATGCGCCAACTTTTTCAGATTTATTTTTGAGGACGTGAGGGAGGGTTCGCGAGTTCGAGGACGAAGTCGAGGAAGGCGCGAAGTTTGGCGGGTGGAAGGTGGCGGGAGGGGTAGAGGGCGAAGAGGGGGAATCTCTCGTCGGGCCAGTTGGGGAAGATATCGATAAGATCACCGCGGTCGAGTTCGGTCTGGACTGAGAGGGCGAGAACCTGGGCGATTCCTGCTCCGGCGACGCAGGCCCCGAGGAAGGTGTAGGGGTCGGAGAGCATGAGACGGCCTGAGGTCTTGATGGGGACGATCCTGCGGCCGCGATGGAACTCCCACTCGTAGGGCTGGTTGGTTCGTGGATCTCGGAATTGGAGGCAGTGGTGTTTTGCCAGATCGGTGGGCTTCTCTGGGCGTCCCTGCCTGGCGAGATACGATGGGGCCGCGACGGTGACGATGTGGGTTTCGAGGAGTTTGCGTGCGACGAGTGATGAGGAGGGCGGTTCGCCGAAGCGGACAGCCAGATCAAAGCCTTCGGAGACGAGGTCGCCCAACTCTGGGCGGGTGAGGAGCTCGAGCGAGACCTCGGGGTAGCGGTCGAGAAAGCCGCCCAGATGCGGGGCGAGGAGAAGGCTGGAGAAGAGCGGGTCCATGTTGACGCGGAGGCGGCCACGGACGGTGGCGGAAGATCCGGAGGCGAAGGTGACAGCGTCGGCGATGCCGGTGAGGAGAGGGCTGGTCTCTTCGTAGAGGCGGCGGCCTTCGGCGGTCAGGGTGAGGGAGCGGGTGGTGCGGTCGAGCAGACGAACGCCGACGCGGGATTCGAGGCGGGCGATGGAGCGACTGACGGCTGGCTGAGTGATGCCGAGAGCCTCAGCTGCGCGGATGAAACTACCCCCTTCGACAACTGCCATGAGCACACTGATGCCGCTTAGCAGGCGATCATTCGGAGCATTGGAGGGTGTCATTTTATTCATAACTGCTGGTAATGATTCTAGTTCTGTTTATGTATGAATAGTCATTTTGATTTTCCCATCCTATATGCGGATCTGATTTTGATTCCTCAAGGAGATTGACCATGTTTGCAGTGATGGGAGTAACGGGTAATGTCGGCGGTGAGATGGCAAGAACTCTGCTGGCTGCGAAGAAGTCTGTGCGTGCGATCGTGCGCGATGCCAAGAAGGGTGAGGAGTGGGCGAGGCTTGGATGCGAGATCGCGGTTGCTGATTTGAATGATGTGAAGTCACTGACTGCAGCGTTTCAGGGAGTTGATGGCGTGTTTACGATGCTTCCGCCGATATACGATCCGACGCCTGGTTTCGCGGAACATATGGCGATGTCGAAGGTTTTGACGGAGGCTTTGAAGTCTGTGCGCCCGAAGAGGGTGGTGCATCTTTCGACGATTGGAGCACAGGCGACTGAGCAGAATCTGCTGTCACTGCATACGATCCTCGAGAGGATGCTGGGAGAGGTGTCCCTGCCGATGACGATTCTGCGTCCGGGCTGGTTTATGGAGAACTCAGCGCATAATGTTGTCTCTGCCCGTGACCAAGGCGTGATTTATAGCTTCCTGACTCCGGCTGATAAGGGGTTTCCGTTTATCGCGACCGCGGATATCGCGCAGCTTGGCGCTGAGTTGTTGCAGGAGGTATGGAGCGGGCATCGCGTGGTGGAGTTGACTGGGCCGCGCCCTGTATCGCCGAATGACCTGGCTGCTGGATTTGCAAAGGTGCTGGAGCGTCCGATTGCGGTGGAGATTCTTCCGCGTGAGGAGTGGGAGGCGCTGTCTCGTTCGCAGGGGATGAAGAATCCGACGCCGTGGATGCGAATGCTCGATGGATTCAATGAAGGCTGGATTGAATTTGAGAGACCCGCGGAGGTGCGGAAGGGCAAGGTTGAGTTGGAGACAGTTTTGAAGGGCCTGGTAGAAAAGGCTGCCGTATAAGACCGGAAGACTCACGGTCAGGGATTTGACCGCTTACTCGGTCCTCAGGGCTTGCATGGGATCGATCTTGAGAGCGCGAAGGGCGGGGATGGCGCAGGCGGCGACGGCGGTGAGCAGAAGACTGCCAATCATGGCGGCGAAGACGACTGGATCGTAGGGGCTGGTTCCGAAGAGGATCGACCGTATGAGCGTTCCGACGACTGCGCCGCCTGCGAGGCCGATGAGGAGGCCGAGGAAGACGGGACGCAGGCCGTCTAGAAGAATGAGGCGCAGGACCTGGGAGCGCTGGGCGCCGAGGGCGATGCGGATGCCGATCTCCGTGATGCGCTGCGAGATGAGATACGAGAGGACGCCATAAAGTCCGATGGCGGCGAGAAGCAGCGAGAGCAGGGCGAAGGCGAGTGTGAGAGTAGCGCTGAAGCTCTGGCTGGCGGTGGTCTTGCCGAGGATCTGTTGCATGGTGAGAACGTCGTAGACGGGAAGCGAAGGATCGAGCGCGGCCACTTGTTTCTGCACGGGAACAGAGAGGAGGAGTGGATCACCGGGGGTGCGCACCATGATGGTGGAGCTGCTGACCTGGTTGGGAAGGCCGGACAGGACAGGGAAGTACATGGTGGGTTTGATGGGCTCGGCGACGTCGTAGACCGTGTCGCCGACTACTCCGATGATCTCGTAGTTTTCCGGCTCTGGAACGTCCCAGCTTACCCGGATATGCCGGCCGATGGGGTTATCGCCGGAGAAGTATTGGTCGGCGAGTTTTTTACTGATGACGATGTAGTGATCGCGGGTGAGACGCTCTTGATTGGTGAAGACGCGGCCGCTGAGGAGTGGAATCTGCATGACCTTGAAGTATTCGGGATCGGCGGAACGATAGATGGCGTCGTCTTGCAGGACGGAGGCGGCTGGCGGGTGCTCGGGGATGGTGAAGACGTCGTCGCCTTCGTAGCCTCCTCCGGGAGGAGTGGAGACGAGGGCTGCAGAAATGACTCCGGGTAGGCGTCGCACTTTTTCGAGCAGAGACTCATGGAAGGCTACGACCTTTTCCCTGGTGTTGTACTGATTCTCCGGCAGGCCGTATTTGATGGTGAGGACACGATCGGTGACGCAGCCAAGATCGGTGGTTCTGAGATGCATGAAGCTTTTGAAGAGGAGGCCGGCGGAGAAGAGCAGGATGACGGTGAGCGCGATTTCAACTGCGAGGAGAGTTTTGCGTATTGTTGCGCGCGAGGTGCTGCCCCCGATGGATCGCGAGGACTCCTGAAGGACTCCGAAGGCCATCTTTCCGGTTGCTGAGATGGCGGGCAGCAGACCTGCCAACAACGCCGTTAAGACGACGAGACCCATGGAGAAGGCGAGGACGGGGACGTCCATCCGCACCACCTCGGCGCGGGGCAGCGCGTCCCAGTGCGTTGCGAGCCAGTGGGTTGTGAGAGCAGAGATTGCCAGTCCGAGTACACCTCCGGCGGTGCAGATCAACAGGCTTTCGGTCATCAGTTCGCGGATGAGGGTGAGACGTGTGCCGCCCAGGGCGCCGCGCACTGCGATCTCTTTGCGCCGGGCCGCGCTGCGTGCGACGAAGAGGTTGGAGACGTTGAGACAGGCGATGAGCAACATGCACCCGACGGCGCAAAAGAGGACGGTGAGTGGAGTCTTTATGTCGAGGACTACGTCGTCGATCATGGGCCGGGAGACGGCGCTTTCTGCGACGGGCTTCGACGCGTTGGCCAGATGCAGTTGGTACTGCAGAGCGCTGACTTGTGCGAGCGCCGATGTGGCGGTGACTCCAGGCTTGAGCCTGGCGATGACGAGGCTTTGATGATTGTCGTGCGCGTCGTATTGGCGTGCGGTGAGGGTTTGTGCGTAGGGCACCCAGACCTGGGTCTTCGAATCGGGATAGGTGAACGAGGCGGGGAGGACGCCGATGACCGTGTACGGATTGCTGTCGAGACGAACCTGTTTGCCTACGATGGAGGCGTCTCCGGCAAAGCGCCTTTGAAAGATGTTCCAGGTGAGCAGGACAACGTGGTTGGCACCGACCTGATCTTCTTCGGGGGTGAAGGAGCGGCCGTGGGCCATCTGAATACCGAGGAGAGGAAAGAGATTCCAGGAGCCGCCTGCGGCCTTGACGACCTCGGGTAGTTCGGCGTGTTCGCCGGCGAGATTGAAGCCATACTCGCGCCATGCGGCCATGTCCTGATAGCCGTTGGTGTGCGCACGCCAGTCGCGGAAGTCGCCGGGTGCGACGACGTTGAATCCATCGCCGAGCTGGTTGTCGTGAAAGTGCTCGTAGACCATGACGAGATTGTTGGGATCGTGGAAGGGCAGAGGCTTGAGCAGGACGGCGCGCACGATGGTGAACAGCGAGGTGGTGGCGCCGATGCCGAGGGCCATGACGAGGACGGCGACGATGGCGAAGCCGGGAGAGCGGACGAGGGTTCGGGCGCCGTATCGGACGTCGCGGGTGAACTTTTCCAGCCAGCTCCAACTCCAGGTGGAACGCGCCTGATCGTGAAGCAGGGTTGGATTGCCAAAGGTGCGCAAGGCGGCGGAGCGGGCCTGATCCGGGGCCATTCCGGCGGCTATGTTTTCGGCGATCTGCTGGTCGAGGTGAAACTGCATCTCCTGGTCGAGACGAGCTGTTTCGGAGCTGCGGCGGAAGAGCATCAACATGGCCATGCGGAGACGTTGGATCCAGCGCATTTGTACCTCCGTTGTTATACGTTCTCGACCACCAAGTTGATGGCGTTGGAGAGCCTGCTCCAGCTTTCCTTTTCACGCTCCAACTGGGTGCGTCCGGCGGCGGTGAGGGAGTAGAACTTGGCCTGTCGGCCGGTTTCGGTCTCGCTCCATTTGGCGCGTATCCATGCCTGCTGCTCGAGGCGGTGGAGAGCGGGATAGAGGGAGCCCTGTTGGACCTGGAGGACCTCGTTCGAGATCTGCTGGATGCGTTTGGCGATGGCCCAGCCGTGCATCGGCTCGAGTGCGATGGTTTTGAGGATGAGGAGGTCTAACGTGCCCTGCACGAGATCGCTTGGCTTACCCATACTATGACTATCTACACAAGGCTATTGTAGATAGTCAACAATTATTTTCTTTTGGGTTGGTGCGCAGGATGGAGCGCCGCCGGATAGGGTTCCGGCGTGTTGAGGTGAGTGATTTTGACTGCTAGTGCGTATCCTGGGGGGCGAGCGTGCCGTCCGACCAGTGGCCAACTCGGAGGAGAAAGATGGTCATGCGGTCTTCGGGGACATTGCCGGCAATCGTGGGCACCCCGGCCAGATTCGCTCCCCAGCTTTGAGTTGCGTCGCCCGGGACATACCACATCATGTGCGGATGCCAGTGCGTGTCATCGTCGCTTAAATACTGCTGCTTTGACATCATGTAGCACATCGCATTCGGCTCCAGCGTGGGTAGTTCCTTTTTGTCGAGTGCCGCTTTGAGCGTCTGCGCGATTTCCGTCTTTGACTTTCCTGCCAGCACGAGTTTGGTCTTGAGCAGGACAATAGGCAGATAGGTCTTTGCGGCGGGCGCATTCAAGCAGTGAGGGGCTTGAACTTTGGGGTTCCAGAACTCCGGATCGTCCGTGGACTTGGCCCATGACCGCTCTACCAGACAGACGAAGCCATTGCTGCCCTTGACTGCGGTCGTGTAGCCCTGCTGCGAGAGCACAAGCACCTCCGCTCCGTCCGAGATGGATGCGGGGGCAGCACTGCGAGCGAGCTCGATCTCGGAGGTTTTCTCCGGGATGAGGTACTGATCGAGAGGAGCGGCGACGGGATAGGGAGCCGCCGGCGCCTGCGCTCGTGCCTGCCAGGGGGTGCCGGGGACGACAAATTGCACAGTGACGAGTAAGGCGATGAGACTGATCAGCTTCTTCGGCATGGAGTTCTCCAGTGCACGTATTTTCAGCTTCAGGCCCGCACATACCGGCCTCCGGTATGGCAAAACAGCTATGGTGCGGATAGTAGACCACGGAACCAACGTCGATCTACATAGTCTCTGACGCGAAGGCTCAGGGTTTGTGAGCCGCGCGAGTTCGCAAGTTTTCAGGCGACTGAGGGTACGAGTGGCGGCGCTTCGAGTACGGTGGCGGATTCGACTTCGGTGGCGAGGCGCGTGATCGTGAGGACGGTGAGGTCGTCTTCCTGACCGAAGTCTACGGCGGCCTCGGTGGCCTGCTTGGCGTCGGGACTGGTGGCGACGAGTTGCTGGAGGCGGTCGAAGCCGAAGAGTTCGCCGTCGAGGTTGCGGGCTTCGAGGAGACCGTCGGTGTAGAGGGTGAGGCGGTCTCCGACTTCGAGTTGAATCGTTGTCTCTTCGTACCTGGCTGACGGGACGAGGCCGAGAGTGAGCGCGGCGGGAAGATGAAGCTCGTTCTGGTTGAGATAAGGCGGAAGATGGCCGGCGTTGGCGAAGGTGCAGAGGCCATCGGGTTCGAGACGGAGGATGAGGCAGGTGACGAATCCGTTTTGCAGGCGGTTGTGCAGGCGGCGATTGAGACCGGAGAGGATGTCGGCTGGATCGGTGAACATCTCGGCGAGGGTGCGGGAGCCTTGCTGGGAGGCGATGCGGACGACGGAGATCATTCGGTGAAGAAGGCAAAGAAGGCGACGAGCCATGTGGCGAAGCTATGGCGCTTTTTGAAGGCGAAGGGGATCAGGATCAGTGGGAACACTGGAGCTGGAGACCGTGCTGAAGACGCTGGTCGAACGCGCCGTTTCCTGAGAGGGCGAGTTACTCGTAGGTCAGGAGCGCGGGTAACTCGTCGAGAGCTCTGCGAAAGGCCTTGGTATCACCAAGGACGCGGCCAACGATGAGGGACCCTTCGATCTGGATGATTGCCTGCTCGGCTCTTTTGCGCGCCTCGGCGCTGGGCAGGCCGCTCTCTTTTGCTATGTCGGTGAAGGCTTTGATCCAGGCCTGGAGTGCGCCTTTGAGTGCGTCGGCAAGCACGGGGCTGCCGCCAGCGAGGGAGAGCACCTCGAAGGCGCAGGGGAGGGTGCCGTCGGCATAACAGGCTCGTAGCTGCTCGATGGCGGCGCGAAGTTTTTTGCGGGGATCTCCCGGCTCCTTGAGAGGCTCGAAGACATTCTGCCGCAGCCATGCGTGCGTTCCTTCGGCGACCGCCAACGCGATCTGCTCCTTTCCTCCGGGGAAGCGGTGGTACAGGCTTGCCTTTTCCAGTCCTGTCGCCTCCGAGAGGCGTGCGAGGCTGGTTCCCTCGAAGCCGTATGTGCGAAATACTCCTGCAGACCGGACGAGCAGCTCCTGATCGCTTACGGTGGAGTGTGCCATGTTGAATCTCCCTTCGCTTCGACCTTCTTCGTTCCCACTTCTTTAGAGTATCCCGATCGTTCGTTCGCTTCATTTTCGGTGCATTTGTAAATTTATAAAATTCTTTTGCAACTTTACCGATCGTTCGGTATCAAACGAGGTGAGTCAGAAGTTTAGGCTTGCAGTTCATTCGAACCAACGAGGAGAATTTCTATGTCGCGTCTTTCCGCTATCGATCCAAATGTTGCAACCGGTAAGGCAAAGGATCTGCTCACTGCTGTCCACGGTGCTCTCGGGATCGTGCCCAATATGACCAAGGTCATGGTGAACTCGCCTGCTGTTCTGGAGGGTTATCTGGGGTTGAGTGGTGCTTTGAGCCACAGTCTGCTGGATGCCAAGACTCGGGAGCAGCTTGCCCTGGTGACCGCGCAGGAAAACCATTGTGATTATTGCCTCTCGGCTCATTCGGCTATCGGGAAGATGGTTGGCCTGACGTCGGAGCAAATTGGCGAGGCCCGCAGCGGGCATGGTCAAGATGCGCGCGCTACCGCGGCGTTAACGTTTGCGCGTCGTGTTCTGGAGACTCGTGGAGAGATAAGCGATGAGGATCTTGCTGCGGTTCGCGTGGCCGGCTTCAATGATGGCGAGGTAGCCGAGATTATTGCTCACGTCGCGTTGAACGTGCTGACGAACTACTTCAACAATGCGGCGCAGGTCGAGATTGATTTTCCGAAGGTCTCGTTTGCCAAGGCAGGCTGACGATCGGTCGAGTTGGCGCAGCCCGCGTATCGGCAGAAGTTCTCCAGTGCGCGGGCTGCATAGTTCTGGCCCGTGCTCCGCGAAAGCTTAGTGGCCTTCTGGAGCTTTGGCGGGTGCTTTGAAGCTTTTGGTGAGCAGGACCAGTGGGGCTGCGATGAGGGTGATGACGCCGATGATGTGGAAGCAGTCCATGAAGGCGAGGAGCTGGGTTTGGGCGTGGAGCTGGTCGTAGACGCGTCCGTAGGCTGCGGTGACGGCGTCGGCTGCTGACATGCCGTGGGATTGCAGGTAGGCGGCAGTCTGGTGGATGTTCTGCTGGAGAGCGCCGTTCGAGGCTGCGATGTTTGAGCCTACGCGCTCCTGATGGAAGTTCTGGCGGCGCTCGGACATGGTGGTGATGAAGGCGATGCCGAAGCTGCCGCCCCAGTTGCGGAAGAAGTTGGTGAGCGATGAGGCTTTGTTGTTTTGCGCCGGGCTGAGCTGCGAGTAGGCGATGACCGAGAGCGGCACGAAGAAGAAGCCGTAGCCGAGACCCTGGAGCGCGCGGGCGAGGGCGTAATGCTTGTAGTCGGTGTCGAGGTTGAAGTGGCTGTAATGGAGGAAGGACATGCCGACGATCATGACGGCTCCGAAGAGCAGGATGCGGGGCTTGACGATGCCTCGTTGAACCAGCTGCGCGCCTACGGGGGCGAGGAAGGTGATGACTAAGGCTCCCGGCCCAAGTACCAGACCGGCGTCGATGGCGCGGTAGCCGTAGAGGGACTGGAGGAGCTGCGGGATCATGGTGGTGGAGGCGAAGAGGCCGAAGCCGAAGACGAAGTAGAAGAAGTTGGCGAGGGCGAAGTTGCGGACCTTGAGGAGGCGGAAGTCGATGATGGGATCGGGGACGTGAAGCTCCCAAAAGACTGCGGCGGTGAGGCAGGAGATGCCGATGACGAACATCGTGATGATAAAGCGGGAGCCGAACCAGTCGTCGATCTGGCCGCGGTCGAGGAGGACTTCGAGGGCAGCGGAGCCGAGGCCGACGAGGGCGATGCCGATGCCGTCGACGCGGAGTTTTCCTGGCTTTCCGTTAACCGCTGGGCCGCGGACGGTCTTGCGCTCTTCGGCGTAGGCGGGTGGGTCGTGGACGAAGCGGTTGGTGAGGAAGAGGGAGAGCAGGCCGACGGGGATGTTGATGAAGAAGACCCAGCGCCAGTTGTAGTTGTCGGTGATCCAGCCGCCTAGGACGGGGCCGATGGCCGGGGCAGTGACGATGGCGACGGTGTAGAGGGCGAAGGCGGAGGCGCGTTTGGCGGGGGGGAAGGCGTCTACGAGGATGGCCTGTTCGACCGGGGCGAGGCCGCCGCCGCCGATGCCTTGCAGGACGCGCGAGAGGAGCATGATCCCGAGGGTGGGAGCGATGCCGCAGAAGAACGATGTGATGGTGAAGAGGGCGACGCAGGCCATGTAGTAGGTCTTGCGGCCGAAGACGCGGGAGAGCCACGCGGACATCGGCAGGACGACGGCGTTGGCGACGAGGTAGGTGGTGAGGATCCAGGTGACCTCGTCGTAGGAGCGGCCGAGACCGCCGGCGATGTAGGGGAGCGAGACGTTGGCGATGGAGGTGTCGAGCAGCTCCATGAAGGTGGCCAGGGTGACGGTGAGGGCGACGACCCAGGGGTTGATGACGGGGCGGCGGGGGGCTTGAGCGACTTTTTTAGACTTTGGCGGGGCGACCTGGACTGGTTCAATGAGGGTGGCGGTGGCCATGGATGTGTCGATCTCCTCCCGAACCGCTGATAGGGCCTCTCAAAAAAGAGACTGAACGGTTTCTTTAAGCATCTGATTCATGAGAGGCGCTGCACGATTCGTTTTTCCTGCTGTAGGATTTCGAAGCGGGCGGCACAGCGAGGCTAAAGGTATGGGAAAAGGTGAGTTGACGCGGCAGAGAATCATCGAGGAGGCGGCTCCGATCTTCAATCAGAGGGGTTTTGCGGGGTGCTCGATGCAGGACGTGCTGGATGCGACGGGGTTGGAGAAGGGTGGGGTTTATCGTCACTTCGAGAGCAAGGAGGAGCTTGCGGCGGAGGCGTTTCGGTATGCGTGGGCGCGGGTGGCCAAGGCGCGGCGTGAAGGGCAGGATGCGATTCCGGGGGCAGTGGAGAAGCTGAAGTACTCGGTGAGGCGGTTTGCGGAGACTCCGGGGATCTTTCCGGGGGGATGCCCGCTGATGAATACGGCGATCGATGCGGATGATGGGAATCCGTTGCTGCGCAGCCTGGTGTGCGCGGCGATGAAGGAGTGGAAGGCGCGGCTTGCGAGCATTGTGGAGGAAGGGATCGAGGGTGGGGAGATTCGGGGAGAGGTAGAGCCGCGGCGGGTTGCGAACACGATTATTGCGACGCTGGAGGGAGCGCTGATGATCAGCCGGCTGGAGGGGAATCGGACTGCGGTGCAGGATGCGCGGGAGTCGCTTGAGATGATGTTGGGCGGGATCGAGGCTGCTTCGTAGGGCAGTTCGAGACAAGTAAAATCCCCGGTGATCCCGGGGATTTTTTATGGGTTGATTTTTAGGAACGATTCTTTTCTGCGCGACCGATCACTGCACGGTCACTTGAAAGTTGATTGCGTGTGAGAGGTTGCCAGAGGAGTCTGCGGTGGTTACGGTGATGGTCTGGGCGCCGGCTGGGGTGCCCGGATTGGTGACGGGGTTGGAAGGCGAGGAAGAGCTGCAGCCAGAGAAAGTAAACAGGCCTGCAGCTAGTAAGAGTGTGAACAACATTGCGCGCGCGAAGCGACGGTTGAGTCCGCGGGTGCGGCGGGGAGAGAAGGCCAGAAAGAGAAGGCTGGCCCACGCAACACCTTGCAGCGGAACGGAGAGTCTGCGCAGGAAGGCGGTGGTTGGCGCGGTGGTTGTGATGGTGAGGGTTGAAGTTGCCGCGCCGCTCGATGGGGTTACAGAGGAGGGGGCGAAGGTGCAGCCGACGCCGGTGGGCAGCGTGCCGCAGGAGAATTTCACCGTGCCGGTGTAGCCACCCACAGGGGTGACGGTGAGAGTGGTGGTGGCAGACTGTCCGGCCTTGATCGTTGCGGAGGACGGGGAAGCGGTGATGGTGTAGTCCGGCGCGGCGACCGTTACTGTGACTGGTGTGGAGGCGCTGCCGAGGTTGGCAACGTCGCCGGCGTAGGTTGCTGTAACGGCAAAACTGCCGGTGGCAGTGAAGGCGAAGGGTAGCGTCGCCACTCCGTTGATGAGTGAGGTGGTGCCGAGCGTTGCGGTTGACGAGGCGAATGTAACTTTACCGGTTGGGTTGAGACCAGTGACCGACGCCGTGAAGGTGAGTTGCTGGTTAGTTCCGGCGCTGCCTGCAGAGACGGAGAGGGTGGTGGTGGAATTTACGGGAGCGACGAAGATCGAGACTGCGTTGGAGGAGCTTGGAGTATTGTTAGCGTCTCCGGGGTAGTTGGCGATGACGGGATAGGTGCCGGCCGCCGCGAAGGAAGTGGCGAGAGCGGCGGTGCCGTTGGTGATAGCTGCTGTTCCGAGTGCTTTGCCGTTGGTGATGAAGGAGACTGTGCCGGTTGGGCTGGCTCCGGTGACCGTTGCTGTGAGGGTGAGCTGCTGGCCGGGCGCTGCGCTGGTTGAGGAGGCCGCGAGTGTGGTCTTCGAGGGAAGAGGAGCCGGAGCGGTTGGAGCGGGGTTGAGCTGGTTAAGGAGAGATATGGTTGCACCACCTGCTGTGTAGACGTAGTCGAGCGTATGATCGCCTGGCAGACTGGGCGCTTGAGCATTAAGTCGAGCCAGCATCGAGAAGCCTGTACTAATTAGAGGATAGGTATTCTCAAGAACGAAGTTACCTGTACCGTCTCCTAAAAACACCGCAAGAACTCCAGGCTGCCCATAAGGAAAAGATTGCAGGAGCAGATCCGGGTGGCCATCTGCGTTGACATCCCCAATTGACGCTAACGGGGAGGCGCCATAAGGAAAGGTGCCCGTGAGGTCGGGAGTGTAAAACGGTGTTGTCTGAAATGTCCCATCCCCATTTCCAGCATATAAGCTAACACCGGTAGGGCCGTTATTGTAGACCACCAGATCCGGTTTTCCGTCGCCATTCAAATCGCTGAGAGAGATGGCGTTTCCGGCGATGCTTAGAGGTTGGCGGTTGAAGGTGCCATCGCCATTGCCCAGGAGAGTGGAGTTGTCCCAGATGATATCGAGGATGCCGTCTCCGTTCAGGTCGGCTATGAGTATTGGTGAAACGAGGGAGTTCGGTATTTGTTGCGCTAGTTCGACCGGAGCGGCGAAATTTCCGGCTCCATTGCCTGCAAGATAGTAGAGAGTCTCATAGGGATAGGCTCTTGAAGAAGGGGTGGTATAGACGATGTCTAGATTTCCGTCGCCGTTGAAGTCTCCTACGACGGTAGCTCCTACCCCAGGAACGGGTATCTGTAACTCATTGACGATGGGCTGGAAGGTACCGTTTCCGTTCCCCGCCAGAAATTCTACCTGGGCATTGCCACTAGGTGTTACGCCCGGAAAGAAGAGGACATCTTCCTTCCCATCTCCGTTGAAGTCCCCTACCGTAGTTGGGCCAGCGAAAGGATTGGGGGAAACTTGAGTTCGGCTTACCACAGTAAAGCTGCCATCGCCGCGTCCTAGAGCTACGATCAAGTTGCCGGACTCGTCGGTGGAAAGCACATCTGTGAGTCCGTCGGCGTTTAGATCAGCCACCGCTTGGTAGTTCGAGCCCAGCAACGTAGCTCTGGGGCCCTGAAAGGTGCCGTTGCCGTTTCCTGCAAGGACGATGGACTCGACATTGGATTGGAAGTAAAGGTTGGTAATTCCATTATCAGCTGTCTCAGGTATGGCAAAGTTGGAGACGCCGTAGCTCTCCCCAAGAGTCAGACCTCCAGCCCCGTCGTTGAGGGCAATAGTCGTCACGTTGCCAATGAGAGCGAGATTTGTAATGTTGCTGGCATTCGTATTCTGGAAGGGAACGATGTATAGGTACTTTACTGTTGGGTCGAGCGCCAGGCTGCTTCCGTTCGTCAACGTTCCACTTGAGTCGCCAAGCAAGACCTGGAGCGATGACGTCGGGGTCTGAGGATTCGGTCCAAGGTAGGCAACGTCGGTCAACCCGTCGCGGTTGAAATCCCCGACGACAAAAGCTGTCCCTGTGCTCGCCGTAGTGAGTTGTGGCGTGTTCAGCGTTCCATCACCGTTTCCGTAATAGATCGCAATTTGCGTGTAGCCTGCGATGATGTCCTGCTTGCCATCGCCATTGAAGTCACCAGCGTTGATGGTAGACAGAGATACACCTGACGGCGCGGGATAGAGCTTAGGCGAAGAGAGCGATCCTGGTTTGCCGACGCCCTGATTGAGAAGTACGCCCACATTCACCGTATCTGCGACAACGGCGATATCGAGGTAACCGTCTCCGTTTAGATCGACTGCGGTGATTCCGCTAAGCGCGCTCGAAGGGACCGGGTAGTAGGACGCTGTTTGAAAGGTACCGTCCCCATTCCCTAGCATTACACCGACGTACGCACCTGAACATGAAAAGGCAAGGTCAATCTTGTTGTCATTATTCAAATCCGTTGCCAAAACGAATTGCGGGGAGCATGACAGTGGGATGCTTGTAAGAGTTGGAGATGACGCCGGGCCGTTGTTCAGTCTTAGGCCCATCGCGTTGATACCGTTTGGAGTGGCCTCATCAATTCGTCCATCGCCATTGAAGTCTCCGAATGCGCCGGTGGCTGTTGGGAAGAGTGCGAAGTTGTACGGAAGCGTTGGGTAGATGGGTTTTTGAGTCTGAGCGACGGCGGGAAGGGTGAGGAATGGGGCGATCAGGAGGACGAGGAGTGATCGGGCTCCGGAGGGGGTCTTGAACCAAGAGGTCGCAGTCATTTGTGGCATGTCCTTCAAAGATGCTCAGCGGGAAGAGGTTTGTGGATCTCGTACCGTGCTTGTATGTGCGAGTCGGTGCCACCTGCGAATCTCACCGGAGGTGACCCGGAATGTCACACCAGATCATACAAGAGCGCAGTTGCCTGGTCGTAGAGGATCTTGTGAACTGTTTGGGGGATGGAGAAGGTGTGTCATTCTGAGACGCGTTTTGGTTGTGGGAACGTCTAAGATGGACGTGTAACTTTGAGCGGAGACTGGTGCCGTAGGGTCTATGACTGAGTTTGTAATCAAGCTGGCGGACGAGCGCGGACGGGTGATGGAGCAGAGCCATGCGGCGGCTACCGCAGAGGAGTTGAAGGCGCGGTTTACGCAGGCGGGGTACTTCGTCTATTCGGTCAAGGCGAAGAGTGCGCTGGGGGCGAGCAAGAAGAAGGTGAAGCTGGAGACGTTTCTGGTCTTCAATCAACAGTTTTTGACTTTGATCAAGGCTGGGTTGCCGATTCTGGGGTCGCTGGAGCTGCTGGGCAAGCGGCAGAAGATTCCGCACTTTCGCGCGCAGCTGGAGGACGTGGCATCGCGGGTGAAGACGGGTGAGTCGATCTCGCAGGCGTTCGAGGCGCAGGGTGGATTTCCGATCGTGTATACGACGACGCTGCTGGCGGGAGAGCGGTCGGGAAATCTGGAAGAGGTGCTGCAGCGGTTTCTGGACTTTCAGCGGGTGTCGCTGACGTTTCGGAAAAAGCTGAAGGCGAGTCTGATCTATCCGGCGCTGCTCGTGGTAATGGTGATTGCGCTGTTTATTTTTCTGATCACGTTTGTGGTGCCGCGGTTTGCGCAGCTTTACGATCAGCTAGGGACGAAGCTGCCTGCGTTGACTACGTTTTTGCTGGATTTGGGGCGCGAGGCGCAGGCTTACGGAATCTACGTAGCGGTGGTGGTGGGGGCTGTTGGATTTTTGCTGTATCGCTGGTCGAAGACAGATGCGGGCGCGAGACTGATCGATAAGATTCGGATCAAACTGCCGGTGTTTGGCAGTGTGTGGCTGAAGTACCAGGTGGGGTTGTTTTCGCGGACGCTTTCGACGCTGTTGACGGGCGGTTTGCCGTTGGTGCCATCGCTTGAGACGGCGGCGAAGTCGATCGATTCGCGGGAGATTGCGAGCGCGGTCTATAAGTCTGTGGAGACGGTCCGCGAGGGGAAGGGTTTGTCGGTCAGTCTGCAGGCGACGAAGGTGTTTCCGGAGCTGGCGATCGAGATGATCGAGGTGGGCGAGTCGACTGGCGCGCTGCCGCAGATGTTGAATTCGGTGGCGGAGTTTTTTGAGGAGGATGTGCAGACGAATCTTACCGCTGCGATGAGTCTGATCGAGCCGCTGATCCTGATCATGATGGGGCTGGTGGTGACGACGATTCTGATTGCGCTGTATCTGCCGATCTTCAGCTTGAGCGCGGGCGGAACGGGCGGACAGTAGGGAACGGCGGGATTCTTCTTTGCGTACCTTCGGGTATCCTCGCGTGTCTGAGCGGATTGCGGCTTGGTCTCGCAGCAGGGAGGGGGTATGGATACGAAGGCTTCGGCACGGGGAGTCGAGGTGCGAGAGGGCTCCTTTCGTGCCTATCCTAAATATCATCAGTATCCTGGGTGGCTGAAGGTGGGTTTCTGGTTCTGCGTTGTGATTGCGGTGGCGGTAGTGCTGCGTCGAGTCGCGGTGTTTGCTCATCTGGCGCAGGGTGGATCGTCGTCGCCGACGGCGGCCCTTGATGCGGTGTTTGCGTCGCATGAAGCTTTGACGCTTGCGCATATTCTTCCGGCGATGGCGTTTGTGCTGCTGAGTCCGTCTGTGCTGTTGCAACGGTCGAGGACGATATGGGCGGAGCGGCTGTTCTTCCCGTTGGGAGCCTGGGTGGGAGTTACCGCGTATGCCATGAGCGCTCATCCGGTTGGAGGGTGGGTGGAGCGGTCGGCTGTTCTGTTGTTCAACAGCCTCTTCTTGTTTTCGCTGCTGCGGGCCTTTGTGGCTGCGCGGCGGGGTGAGGCGGTTGAAAAGATGCGCTGGATGTTGCGGTCGGTTGCGATTCTTCTTGGTATCGCAACCACGCGGCCGGTGATGGGTGTGTTCTTTGCTACGAGCCGGTTGACGCATCTTGAGCCGGCGCAGTTCTTCGGCGTTGCGTTCTGGATCGGATTTTCGATCAACACGATTGCTATTGAACTCTGGCTGCGTTCGAGGGGAGACCGGCTTCCTGTTGTGGGTTAGGGCGCATTCAGGCCAGGGTCTTTGAGAGAGAGGTTACAATTCGTCAAGCTCTGGCGGGGTGGAGGAGTTGACTGTGATCTCTCGGCGTTGGGTGTTGCGATACGTGATGGCGGTGGCTCCGCTGATTCTTCTGGCTGGGTGTACCAGCTCCTACTACAAGGCGATGAAGACGTTTGGCAAGGAGAAGCGGGACATTCTGGTGTCGCGGGTGAAGGACTCGAAGAAGGACCAGCAGCAGGCGAAGGAGCAGATCAAAACGACGATGGAGTCGTTTCAGGAGCTGACCGGGTTTCAGGGTGGGTCGCTGGAGAAGAACTACAAAAAATTAAACGGAGAGTACGAGAAGGCTGCGGATAGTGCGCAGAAGCTGCACAACCGCATCGACTCGATCGATCAGGTGTCGAACGATCTCTTCAAGGAGTGGCAGAAGGAGATCGATGGGATGGAGAACAAGAAGCTGAAGGCGCAGTCTGCGGTGATGCTGCGGCAGTCGCGGTTAAGTGAGGCGGGATACATCAAGTCGATGCGGCAGACTGAGGCGCGGATGACACCGGTCATCACGGCGTTTCGCGATCAGGTGACGTTTCTAAAGCATAATTTGAATGCGCGGGCGATTGGATCGTTGAAGGGAACCTCGGCGCAGATGTCGACCGATGTGGATGTGCTGATGGTGAGCCTGGATGCGTCGATCGCGCAGGCCGATGCTTTGATTGCTTCTTTGAATACGGATCAGCCTTAGAAGATCTGTCCTGCCGGACGGGCCCACTGCGCGTGGGGCGGGCGTTCGCACGCCCTTTTACTGCTTCGCGTGGTCCTCCCGTTGGTCGGAGGAAAGATGGCGCCGACCAGCGGGAGGCTCTATGCTGCTGGCTTAGCCAAGACCGGTATACCCGTCACGAAGTGACCGCTTCCCGCGCAGGGAGCCCGTCCGGCAGGACATGGTCTGTCAGAGACTCTGCTTGAGCACGCGCTTGGCGGCGAGCGAGAGCATGAGGCGGGAGAAGCCGCTGAACATCATGCTGATACCGACCAGCGTTCCGATGACCCAGACCGTGCTCGCAGGCCACGAGCGCCAAATCATAATGGCCAGGATGAGAGTGATGACACCGTCGAACAAGAGCCAGCTCGCTCCGTGGCGGGGACGAAGCTGGAAGGATTGGATGATCTCCACGATTCCTTCGAAGACCAGATAGACGGCAAGGATCAGCGTCAGGACGATGAGGGCATCGAGCGGGTGCAGCAGGAGATAGACGCCCGTGAAGAGGTAGATGGCGCCGACGAGCAGCTCCCAGAGCACGCCGCCGGTGGTGTGGGTCTTGAAGGCGAAGACGAAGTGTGTGATTCCACTGATGATCATCGCCCAGGCAAAGATGAGTGTGACCGCGATGCCCGAGAACGGCGGGACGAGAATAGCGAAGAGGCCAGCCAGGATGAGCAGAATGCTGAGGGCTATGGACCAGTTGATGGCTTTGGGGGCGAGCGCGGCTAAGGTGGGTGGGTAGGTGCTCATGGTGGGGTCCTCCAAAAGACGTAGGTCTGTGAGACTAAACGGGGTTGCGCGGAGGATACCATAAGAGGTGATTCTGCTGAATAATAGAAGATTGGACGGAAGTTTCGTCTCCTGCGGATTTCGGCTTTTTCTTATGACCGGATTCGCGCAAGAAAGATCGTTTGAACACACTGTGAATGACGCGAAGGTGTGAGTGACGGTTTGGTTGGAACAGGAGTCTTACGAATATGGCAATGGCACCGTTGGCAATACCGATTAATGAGGCAGGAATGGGCGAGGTGGAGCGCGCGCAGTCGCTGGCGCGACGCTATCGTGCTGATTTCGTAGACCTGAAGAACTTCAAGATCTCGCATGAGTTGTTCAAGAGCGTGCCGGTGGACATGATGTTCCGGTACAACTTCGTGCCGCTGGAGCAGATGGAGGGCAAGCTTGCGATTGCGGTCTCTGATCCTTCGAAGCTGATGGTGCTGGACGAGATCTCGGGGTTGCTGGGACAGCGGCTGGTGACGCGGGTGGCGACACTGAGCCAGATCACCGAACTGCTGAAGAAGACCGAGCAGAGCCAGCGTGTGCTCGATGAGGCGAGTGAGGGTCTTGCGTTCGATGTGCTGCACGGCGATGAGAACCAGGACTCGAATATTTCGATTGAGCGGCTGACGAGCGAAGACGATATCTCGCCGATTATCCGGCTGGTGGACACGACGATCTTTACGGCGCTGGAGCGACGCGCTTCGGATATTCACCTCGAGACCTTCGATGATTCGCTGCTGGTGAAGTACCGCATCGACGGCGTGCTGCAGCAGGCGATGGCTCCGATTGCGCGCGAGCATCATCAGACGATTCTTTCGCGTATCAAGGTCATGAGCGAGCTGGATATTGCAGAGCGGCGCGTGCCGCAGGACGGTCGCTTCCGCGTGCGGTACAAGGGCAGGCTGATCGACTTCCGTGTGTCGATTATGCCGACGGTGCATGGCGAGAATGCCGTGCTTCGTGTGCTCGACAAAGAGTCGATGTCGGAGAAGTTCAAGTCGCTATCGCTGGATGTGGTGGGGTTTGCGGCGAAGGATCTGGAACGGTTTCGGCGGTACATCAAAGAGCCGTATGGGATGGTGCTGGTGACGGGGCCGACGGGTTCGGGTAAGACGACGACGCTTTACGCTGCGTTGAACGAGATTAAATCTGAAGAAGATAAGATCATCACGATCGAAGACCCAGTGGAGTATCAGATTCGCGGCATCACGCAGATTCCTGTGAACGAGAAAAAGGGACTGACGTTTGCTCGAGGGTTGCGGTCGATTCTGCGGCATGACCCGGACAAGATCCTGGTCGGAGAGATTCGCGATGCGGAGACCGCGCAGATTGCCATCAACTCCGCGCTGACGGGGCACCTTGTTTTCACAACGGTGCACGCGAATAACGTGGTCGACGTGCTGGGCCGGTTTTTGAACATGGGTGTTGAACCTTACAACTTTGTTTCTGCGCTGAACTGCATTCTGGCACAGCGTCTGGTGCGGCAGGTTTGTGAATTTTGTGTGAGAGACGTGCACTATAGCGATGCAGAGTTGTTGGCGAGCGGTCTGGATCTGCACGAGTGGCGCGGGTTCAATTTTCGCGAGGGACCTGGATGCATTGAGTGCGGCGGGACGGGGTATCGTGGACGGTCGGCGATTCACGAACTGCTGGAACTGGACGATGAGATTCGCGAGATGTTGCTGGCGAAGAAGCCGGGAAGCGAGATTCGTAAGAAAGCCAAGCAGAAGGGGATGGCGTTTCTGAGGGATTCGGCACTGGAGAGAGTAAGGGATGGGATCACGACGCTGAAGGAGATCAACAAGGTTACGTTTATCGAGGCGGGACGGTAGACGGGCCGCGGAAACACGATTTGACACCGCGCACCACGATGGTGACGTAGTGACAATCGATAGAGCAAGGTAGTCTAGGACGGAATGGAAATTTTACCGAAGACATTGGGCACGCGGCCGCGGCTGGCGGTTGAGGTTCGCGCAGAGGGCGTCGTGGCGGCGCGGGCTGAAGATGCCTCTGCTCTGCTGACCGCTGTGGCACGAGTTGACCTGGCGAATGGCGCGCTGGCTCCTGGACTGAAGCCTGGCAACCTCGTTGATAAGACTTGCGTGTCGTTAGCGGTGCGCAAGGCGCTCGACACGGTTTCGGGGCGTGGGTCGTCGGATCGGGCAGAGCGGGGCGCGGGGCGCCTTCGGGATGTGACGCTGGTGGTGCCGGATTCGGCGGTGCGTGTGTTGTTTCTGGACTTCGAACAGCTGCCCACCAAAGTGGCGGAGGCTTTGCCTCTGGTGCGGTTTCGTTTGAAGAAGCTGCTGCCCTTCGACGCGGATGATGCAATGGTGAGCTACCAGGTGATGTCGAGCGAGAAGGGAACGATCAAGCTACTGGCGGTTGCGATCCCGAAGGCTGTGCTCGAAGAGTACGAGGCGATGGTGCTGGCTGCGGGATATCTGCCGGGCGCGGTGCTGCCGAGTACGCTGGCTGCGCTGGCGGGCCTAGACGAGACGCCGTCGCCGGTGCTGGTGGTTAACGCCGGGCTCGGTTCGGTGACGACGGCGATTGTGCAGGCGGGAGTTCTGCTGCTGCATCGTTCTGTGGATATGGGTGCGAGTGCAGGTGCTCCGGTTGAACTGGTTGAGAGCGCGATACCGCTGGTGGACCGGGAGAGTTCGGTGCAGGAGTGGGCGCGGCAGGAGCCGCTGGGGCCCGATGGATGGGATCGGTTCGATGCGCCTTCTGGAATGCCGCCTTCGGTGATGAATTCGGCTTTGGTGCGAGAGATTGAGGCGCAGGCAGCGGCGCGTGAAGTGGCGCAGGCGGTGAGCGTGGCGGCGGCTTACTTTGAAGACTCGTTGCATACGGCTCCTGAGCAGTTGCTGATCGCGGGAACACTGGATGCGGGGACGCTGACGGCGGCGACCGAAGAGAACGGGCTGGAGGGCCTGCGGGTGCGCGAGATGATGGATGCAGGGATGATGGAGGCGGGAGCGGTGACGGCGAGTGTGCCGCGAGGCTGGCTGGCCGGCGTCCGGGGAGCGCTGAAGAACTGATGCGAATCTCTGTCAATCTTGCGAATCGACCGTTCATTGAGCTGAGGCCGTTGTTTGCGAAGCTTCGGCTGGCGATGGTAGTGCTGGCTCTGCTGGCGGTGGGGCTGGGGTTTGCGTTGCACTCTCTGAATGCCAAGGCTCGCGTGGCGCAGGCGCAGATGGACGCACTGAAGGCGAAGACGCAGAGGTATCAGAACGAGCGCCAGGCGAACGAAGCGAGGATGCACCAGCCGCAGAATATGGCAGTGCTGGAGCGGTCGCGTTTTCTGAACCAGATGTTTGCCGAGAAGAGCTTCAGCTGGACGGCCGTGATGATGGACCTCGAGAAGGTGCTGCCGGTTGGGGTGCAGGTGACCAGCATCGATCCGGCGATTACGAAGGAAGGCGATGTGAATATTCGGCTGCGGGTGAGCGGCGATCGCGACAAGGCAGTGCAGCTGGTAAGAAATCTGGAGACGTCGCAACGGTTCCTTTCGCCGAGGCTTGCTTCGGAGCAGGCGCAGACGCAGGAGGGAAACCGGAGTGCGGCGCAGGTGACGGTTCCCGGCGCAGTACAGTTCGATGTGTTGAGTGGATATAACCCGCTGCCGGAGAGGTCTGTGAAGGATGTCGCGGCGAAGGGCAAGGGCGGTGCAGCGGAGGGTGATTCGCCCGCGGACGGGGTGAAGAAGAAGAGGGCGACGGCTCCGAAGAGCGCATCTCCTGCATCTCCAAAAAGCGGCTTGGCGAAGACTCCAGCGCAGAAGGGAGCTGCGCGATGACGACGGTAGCCGAGAAGAAGCGAACCGCAGTTGCGGCGAAGCAGTGGGCCGAGAAGGCGAGCCGTCTGGGCACCCTGAAGAACTTCCATATCGCAGGAGTCGTGGCGCTGGGGCTGGTGAATCTTTACCTGCTGGCGCATATGGCCTTCGCGTGGCGCGCGGCGAACAGCCAGAATGCGGCTGCGTTGGCGGACCAGATGGTACAGATGAGGACGGCGGAGATCGCAAGACAGCCACTGGAAGGTTTGGACGAGAAGCTGGCGCAGGCCACGAAGGATGCAGACAAGTTCTACAAGCAGCGGCTGCCGTTTGCGAACTCCGAGGTGGCTGGAGAGCTGGGCGCATTGGCGAAGAAGCAGGGAGTGAAACTGACGCGGGTGCAGTATGCCTACTCGCCGGTGATGGATGGGACCGTCGGCGCACTGACCGAGGCGCGGATGGATGCGAGCTTGAGTGGGGACTACCGGCCGCTGGTGCTGTTTATCAACTTGCTGGAGCGGGACAAGATGTACTTCCTGATCACGGGGCTTACACTGACCGGGCAGCAGAGCGGGACGGTCGGGCTAAGGCTGCGGCTGACGACTTACCTGCGGTCGCCGGTGGGGACCGAAGGCTCGGAGAAGAGCGTAGCTGGTGCTGGTGAGAAGGCGGCTGACAGCACCTCGGAAGCAACTGCGGCGGGAGGCCAGCGATGATGCGGCTGACTGCGGATCAACAGAAGAAGGGCGCTGCGATCGTTGCGTTCGTGCTGGTTGCGGCTGGCGTCTTGTACTACGAGCTGCGTGATGACAGCCCTGCTCCGGTGGCGCCGCCTGTGGTCGTCACGGCTCCGGCGAGGTCTGCTCCTGCTGCGGGGGCGGTTGTTGCGCTGCCGTCGGGAAATATCGCGGGTGCGGCGGCGAAGAAGCTTGGGACGACCTCGGCACAGCTTGATCCGACGCTGCGAATGGATGCGATGCTGGTCACTGAGTCGCTGGTGTACTCGGGTGGTGGACGGAATATATTTTCGGCGAACTCTGCCCCGATTGATATCCCAAAGCCGATTGTGCCAGTCAGAACGGTGAAGGCTCCGCCGCCGGGTCCGCCGCCACCTCCACCTGGTCCGCCTCCACCACCTCCGATCGACCTGAAGTTCTTTGGTACCGCGACCGCCGCGGACGGAACACGCAGAGCATTTCTGCTGCACGGGGAGGATGTGTTTCTGGCCTCCAATGGCGATATCGTGCAGCGGCGGTATAAGGTGATAACGATCTCGGCCAACTCCGTGCAGGTGGAGGATATGGCGAACAACAATACGCAGACGCTGCCGCTGTTGGCGCGGTGAGACTGCGAAGCTGGAGGTAGATGCGATGAGGAAGCTTCGCCCCGGTTTTCGGCTCGGTGACCGCAATCCCCGTGTGTGCGCGAAGGGTGATCTGCGCGTCGGGGATCTGCACATTGATGACCTCCACATTGATGTTCGACACGGAGAGCAGGGCTTCATGCTGGTGGGGTTGATCGTTGCGATCTTCATCATTCTGCTGGTGCTGGGAATCGCGGCTCCGAAGATGGCGCAGGAGCTGAGGCGCGAGAAGGAGGTCGAGGCGGTCCATCGCGGAAACCAGTACGTGCGCGCGATCCAGCTCTACTACCGCAAGAACAACTCCTATCCGGGCACGATGGATGCGCTGGCGAAGGGAACGCCTGTGAAGTATCTGCGTCAGGAGTACGTCGATCCTTTCACGGGCAAGGCGGATTGGCGATTGATTCACGTCGGCGAGGCGAAGACTACAGTGAAGGGATTCTTCGGCAAGCCATTGACGGGTCTTGCGCCGGGGTTGGGTTCGGCCGCGGGCCTGGCATCTCCTGGGGCGGCCGGGGCGGGAGCCGCAGGTTCCTCGTCGGCATTTGGGTCTTCGAGCGGCAGCGCATTCGGTTCATCGGGGGCAGGGTCGGGGTCAAGCGCCTTTGGGGGCTCTTCCGGAACTACGCTGGGAGGTACAAGCTCCGCCGGGGCTACCTCGGGTGGCACCACGGGCGCTGGAACTTCAAGCCCCGGTGCGAGCGGGGCGACGGGTTCAACGGACAGCTCGGGAGCCGCCTCAACTGGGACCGGCACGAACAGCACATTGGGGTCTGCGGCCGGGATTGCCAGCCAATCCACCGGTGGTTTTTCGGGGGGTGGAGCACCGTTCGTCGGTGTTGGCATTCCGAAGGAGGGGACGTCGATCAAGGTGCTGAACGAGCAGACGTCGTACAACACGTGGGAGTTTATCTACGATCCTCGGATTGAGCAGATGAAAGCCGCCGCGGGTCTGCAGGGTGGAGGAACGCAGGGACTTGGATCGGCCGGCGGACTGAGCTCCGGTGTTGGTGGTACTGGGACTGGTACTGGAACGTCTGGGTTTGGATCGTCAGGCACATCGGGATTTGGGTCTTCACCTAGTTCCGGATTTGGCTCGTCGCCCAGCTCAGGATTTGGCTCATCGCCAAGTTCGGGCTTCGGGTCGTCTCCTTCATCAGGGACTCAGGGGAGCGGCACGACTACTCCGACTACGCCACAGCAGCCTCAGTGATCCCTTTGAGGCTCCAGTGTTGCGCGGGAAATCGTAGCTTGAGGCCGGGCGACTACGGTTTCTTTGTGACCGCTGCTTTTTGATCGATGGTGCGCAGACGGCCGATACGTCCATGCGGACCCACGACGAAGGGAAGCGAGAGCGCGTTCCAGTTCTTGTCGGCATCCGCAGGGTCAGTCGGTGAGGGAGTAAGCGGACGCCAGTTTTTGCCGTCGTCGGTGGAGATGTCGGTGCCGTTGGGGCCCACGGTGATCCAGAGTTTTTGATCGGCGTCGTAGGCTACGGAAGAGCGGTAGCCGTGGGGTTGCGTTTGAGCTATCACAGGATTCTCGAAATAGCTGCTGAAGGGGACGTGAAATCCAGTCTTCTGAATAAGCAGGGATGTCCTGCTTGGTTCTTCAGGTTTCGTGTAATCACCGCCAACCACCATGACTTTTTCTGGCAACCATCCGTCCCATTTTGTTATCGCTTGCGCAAACGCTCCTGAAGATGAGCCTCCGCCGCCGAAATCCAGTCGGTCAGACATGAAACTCGTAGAGCAAGGTGGGCCATCCCATTCCGAGTAATTACTAGAGACTAGTCTTGCTCTTGATTTTCCGCCCGTTACGAAGAGAAACTCGGGATAGACAGAAGTGCTAAAGAGTAACGATTGGTTGCTCGCTGCAAATATCGCTTCGCCGTTCGCGGCTTTAGCATTGCGTTCGCCGCATGGACCTTTCCAGCCTGATCCGTTTCTTCCCCATTTGCGCCAGTTATTACCACCATCTGAGGTAATAAAGATTGCGAAGTTGCCGTCGACAGGATCTCCAATCAAGATGCCATTTAGGTAACCAGTACGTAATGGTTCGAGCTGGATCGCGTCCCAAAAGCCGTCTTTATCAGGATTGATGAAGACGAGTTTCCACGTCTGACATCCATCCGTGGTTTTGTAGAGGCGCGATTGATCGCCTGGGCCGCTCGACATGACGATGGCGGTGTTTTCGTCGAACGCCTGAACGCCGCGGAAGTCGAGCTTTTCAGATCCGGGCGGTATCGCGCAGGTCTGCCAGAGGTAGCCGCCATCTTCGGTGCGCAGCACGGTGCCGTTGGTGCCGCTGGCCCACGCGACTCCTCCGCCAACGTTGTGAATGCCGCGCAGGCTTGCGGTGGTGTGGGACTCTTCGATATCCCATTGAGCAAAGGCAAAGTTCGCGGCTTGTGTTGTTACCAGGGTGAGCGCCAGAAGAAGGTGAGAGGATCGCATCTGCTGATTAGTGTATGACGGAGCCCTGAACGAAGCGCGGAGGCTGATGTGAGGAAAGCGGTTCGTGCTGCGCACGAAGGCCCACACATCGCGATGAGACTGCGATGTATGGGGCACCCGCACCCGCCGATGTATTGGGCTCCGGCGATGAGAGAACAAAGGGGACTCGGCCGTTGAGCTGACCCGCTGCGATACGTCGTTGGGGGGTTACGTCTTCTGCTGCCAGAGGCCGAGCGGTGCTCCGGTGGGGTCGCTGATAACGCTGAACCAGCCCATGTTCGGCACCTCTTGAACGTCTACGTGGACCTTCGCGCCGAGGCCCGCGGCTTGTTTTGTAGCCGCGTGGATGTCGTCGACTGCAACATAGGGCAGCCAGGCCGACGGCGCTCCGGGGACGGGTTGTGTCATCATGCCGCCGCCGGGGCCGTCGCCCTCGGGTTTGAAGGTGGAGTAGATCATGCTGCCGCCCATATCCGTGTCGGTGATCGTCCAGCCGAACATATTTGTGTAGAAGGTTTTGGCTTTAGCAACGTCGGTGCTCCCTAACTCCAGGTGACAGAAGGGGTGTGCCATTGAGTTGTCCTCTTTTTTCAGGATGGTGTTTCGCGGCCCGCGTGCACGCAAAGGATTTTACTCGGAAACGGTTTACAGGGTTGTGACACCATTCTTCAAAGAGTGGAAGCCTGCGATCCCCGGAGGAGTTCCATGATGAGACGCATTGGATGGATCGGAGTGCTGAGTCTGGTATGCGCTGGGATGGGCGCAGCGAGGATGGCGGCGCAGAACGGGACAAACCATAAAGGCGGCTCGACCTCCGGAACGTCGTACAAGCGGCAGCAACCGGCACCGAAGGGAGCTCCTGCCGCTGGGGCGAAGGTGGCGCCGACGAATGCGCAGAAGCAGCCGTTGGTGCAACCTCAACCGACAGGTACGCTCAAGCCGCTCCAGACGCTTCCTTATCAATCGCCAACAGCGAGTGCGCCGGCGAAGGGGGCCACTGTTCCGACGCAGCCGTCCGGATCTGCGCCAGCGGCGAATCCCGCTAACCAGCTGTACATGAACCGGCAACCGATCGGGACGAGGACAACTGGATCGGCTTCGACGCCTATACCTACACCAACACCAACACCAACACCAACACCTACACCTACACCAACACCAACACCTACACCAACACCAACACCTACACCAACACCAACACCTACACCTACACCTACACGAGACACCACGGGAGCCTCGACCGGGTCGGGAACGATTGGGTCAAATTCGCCGCCAGGGACGGCGCAAAACCCGAATGCTTCAGGCGAAGGCTCGAAGGAGTCACCGGGGACTGGATCGAACTCGCTACCATCAACGACAAAAAATCCGCCGCCTGCTACCGGTATGACTACCCGGCAACCTCCGCGCTGGCCGCCGAAAGGATCGCAGACGCCGGCACCGACGTATCCGCGACATCCTCCGAAGACACCGCCGCCGATTCCCTACTATGG
Organism: Tunturiibacter gelidiferens; assembly: GCF_013410115.1. GTDB lineage: Bacteria > Acidobacteriota > Terriglobia > Terriglobales > Acidobacteriaceae > Edaphobacter > Edaphobacter gelidiferens. Next base: position 964,021 of record NZ_JACCCV010000002.1, on the reverse strand, counting down.
GGCGCTGCCGCCGTATGGATATCGGCCGCCGCTGCCGCAACAGATCACTTCGCAGGCGCCAGGTTTGCCGCCCCCGCAGACGGTGCAGCCGTCTGACAACGGACAACCACCACAACCGGTTCAGAGCGCGCAGACACCAGCAGGGCCGACACCGAGTGCGCCGCCGTCGACAGCTCAGACCTCAGAGGCGCCGTCGGTGAATACACAGACGCCACAGCCTCAAGCGTCGTCGAGTCCGGACCATCCAAAGAGCATTCCTGCGATCGAACCGCCGCCGTCCGGATTGAGTCCGGTTATCCCTCTGGTGCCATCGGAGGTCGCTCTGACCTTAACTCCTTCATCCCTTCGACCGGTGGTAGGAAGAAAGATCGTCGTGGTGCCGGCGTTGACGCCGTCGCATGCTGGGACGAGCTACCAGCTGAACTGGGGCGACGGTTCGGCGATGGAGACTGTAACCGATTCGGGCACACATCGTTATGCGAAGCCGAAGTTATACAAGGTATCGGCCAGGGCCGTGGTGGGGACCAGCGAGTTGAACCGCGAGATTCTGCTGCAGGTGGGCCCGGTGGTCCCGCCGTGGGTTGCTGTGCTGCTTACGACAATCGCAGGAGTGGGGCTCTGGGGCATGCACACGCTGGTGAAGGTGACTACAGGCTGCCGCTGGGAGGTGCCGAAGATGAAGTTGTTAGGCAGAGAGACGTATGTGTCGCTGAGTTTTGTATCTGATATGGGGCCCGCTGAAGAGCGCATCACGTTTTCGAAAAAGAGACGCAGGTCCGGATAGGAGCAGCGATGACAGAGACAGCCGAGGAGAACAGAACGAAAGAAGCGACTGCAGTTCTTACCGAGAATATGAGCATAGGAGATCTGTTTTCGCTGGTCTCAGGCGGCGAGGCAGAGACCGACCTGAAGGCGGGGCTCGGCGCGGAGGAGTTGACGGATCTGCGCAAGAAAGTTCCGAAGATGATCTCGTGGAGCAGCGTACAAGAGGGTGTGACCGATTCGCTGGCGGAGGCGATGCATGTAAGCGTGTTGGCAACGCTGGCGAACGGATGGAAGCATTACTCGAAGTTTATGGAAGACGTGCGGCAGAGCCGGAGCAACCCGGAGATGGAGATTGTCTCAGCGATCGCCGACCACTCCATCCACTCCACCCTGCACCCGTATGTGGATGTCCGGCTGGCAGGAGTGAAGGTTCACGAGATCGCGTTCGATGTCGGACTTGTGACCACGATTCGGGGGCTGCTGCTGGGGTTGAAGAAGGGCGAGATCGTCTCGGTAGAGCTTGGGGAGTGCGAGTGGTCCGGAAAGATTGCGGTGGCGGAGGTGGATGTGCTTGAGCGAAAGCTCAAAAAGCTGAAACTTCCAGGGCATCTACGCCTGCAGCATGGCATCGCGATTCCTCTCAGTTGAGACCGTCGCTACTTCGGAGTGAGCGTCAAGGTGTGAGTGGTGGCGGCATCGACTGCTGCATGGCTGAAGGGCAGGGGAAACGTGGTGCCGTGATACCAGGCTGGCCACTGATCCATGAACCAGACGCTCAGAGGATTGGAGGATTCGCCGAGGACGAGGTTTAGGGTGCTGTTGTCGAGTTCGGATAGATCGGCAGTGAAGCGCTCGGAGGGGCCGAAGCTGTGGCCTACCTGCTTGACAGTGACGTCGTCGCCGCTTTGGGGCTGGGGGCCGGGGCTGGTGGGCAGGCCGAGGACGCGCTGAAGGATCGGAGACTGGCTATAGATGGGGTGTTCGATGTTGATGGGCCGGAACTCTCCGTAGTGCCACCTGGAGAGATCGGCTGGAGCGTGGCTATCGGCGAGGGCTTTTGAGACGGCGGCGGTGAGGAGGTCGTCCCAGCAGGAATAGGCCGGGGGAAGCCAGCGGCTGGGGGTGTGCATGATGAGCCACTCTTCCGCGTAGGATTTGTTGCCCCAGGTGTAGAGAGCCGCTCCAGTGCGGCGGACTCCAGGCTGAAGATCCGATTTTGTTCCGGGCTGCGACGTGAACTGCGGGTCGAGCAGGAGTGGCCACAGCGCGGCGCGAGTAGCAACGACGATGGCGGGAGCCGCGGCGTCCGCTTCCACGTTGCCGTTCCAGTCGCGGAGAAGATCGGCAGCCTGGTGAAGACGTTTTGCGGCGACCTTTTCTGTCGTGAACTCGGCTTTGGTGGTGTGATCGAGGGCATAGGCGAGACGCTGAGCGATGACGTGATCGACATCGGAGTATACGTCGGTCTGGAGCGCGAGCATGTCTGCGGCGGTGAGGTGGTCTTTGGTCTCGGCGGCGCGCGCAGTGAGGACCTTCCAGATGCGCTCATTGCGGTAGGGAGCGGCCCAGTTGAGAGTGATGGGGTAGGGATAGTCGTCGCTTGTGACGCGGGCGTTCGCGGTGGCGAGGATGCCGTTGGGCGGGTCGGTCGCCTGCGGCAGGTTGTCATAGGGAATCGTGCCAACCCAATCCTGCGCGGGGTCGAGCGCGTCGGCGGGAACCGGGCTGATGGGGCTTGGCGTAACGATATTGCCGCGAATCGGAATCTTTCCGACGGCATGGTAGCCGATGTGGCCCTGGTCATCCGCATAGACGAGATTCTGCGCAGGGCCGCCAAAGCTGGAGAAGGCAGAGATAAGGCCGGCGCCGTCGGTTGCCGTATCGACGGCCAAAAACGATGGCGAAATGTTTGCGGGATCGTAGATCGTCCAGCGAAGGGAGAGGCTGCGCTTCTCGCTGGGAAAGATGCCCGAGATGACAGGCGTATTCACGCCGCCGTGCTGAGTGGCAGGCACATCAAGGACAACATCCTTCGCTCCTTTGACGTGGATGATCTCCTGTTGGTGAATCACCGCATGCCAGGCGCTGTCGTGCGTTTGATACTCCATCGTGTCGCCACTACCGCGTATGTGTTCGACGTAGACATCCTGCACCTCAGCGCCGAGATTCGTAAATCCCCATGCCACATGGGCGTTGTGGCCGACGATGATAAACGGGACGCCGGGCAGTGAGACGCCGGAGACGTGCAGATCTCCACTCGGCGCGGGTGCTTCAAGATCCGCTTCATACCAGATCCCCGGAATATTATGCGCGAGGTGCATGTCGTTGGAGAGCAGCGGCTTGCCTGTAGCCGTGTGAGCGCCTGAGACGACCCAGTCGTTCGACCCCGCAAAGCATCCGTCGCACACAGGATTTTTCAGTATCTGTTGCAGGGCGAGCAGATCTTCGGGACTCGCAGTAGGAAGCGCCGGTCTCCGAAGTTTCGTCTGCGATTCGTCGAGTGGAATATCCGGAATATCCTGCTGCGGCGCAGTCAGATCGATCAGCGGCTGAGCCGGCGGATGGTCGCGCCACGAGCCCACAGGATACAGGTCCCCAACCAGATGCGAAGGCAGCCGCGCCGTAAGCGCCTCGCGATTCAACTCCTGCGGAAAGCTGTTCGTAAGATCCTGAAACATCACCAAGCCAATCAGCAGGCTGTCGCGCGGAGTCCACGGCGCAGGCACATAGCGCAGCAGCCGAAACTCGAGCGGAAGATGAGCGCTCTGGTCGGCGATCGACGCATTGACGCCAGCGGCATAGCGCTCCAGCAGATGAAGCTGATCTGCCGGGAGAGTAGCCAGCGCACGATCGGCCGCAGCGCGAATCTGCAGCGTGCGTTGAGCGCGATCGTGCTCAAGCAGAGGCGCACCGAGGATCTCCGCAAGGTTGCCCGCGGCGTGTCGGCGCAGCGCATCCATCTGCCACAGCCGGTCCTGCGCGGTCACATATCCCTGCGCCGTCACCAGATCGTCAAGCGAACTTGCCCGAAGATGAGGAACGCCATGGCCGTCGCGCTGAACCGAGACTGGAGCGGACAACCCAGAGATGGAGATGACTCCATCCAGCTGCGGCAGAGCATCGTGCATCGCCTGGCGAGTCCAATGGCGCGCGTAGAAGAAACCAACCGCGCCGGAAACCAACACGAGCAAAGTAAAAATAACGACGAGTCGATAAAAGATCCGTCTGCGCTGAACCCGCAGAGCGGTGCGGGCTTCTTCCGGGGAGGCTGCTGCGGCGATCGATTCGTACGGGTTCATAGCCTTGATCGAAGTGTAAATGGAGTGCGGGAATCTGCGCGCAACTCGACATCGCCTCGCACATGTCATTTAATCTGGTTTACTTGGCATCAGTTTCAGAGACACTGGACGTAGTTTCGTTTGCAACGCGGTGCCGGACCGAAACGAGGGTGTTATGGAAGCTGGATCGAGTCTGCATGCTGTCGAGACAGTCATTCTTCTTCTGCTGGTGCTGGTCGCCGGTTTTGCGGCGATGGCGCGGCGGATCAAGGTGCCCTATCCCATCGTGCTGGTGCTGGCGGGGCTGATCATCAGCTTCCTGCCGCGTATGCCGCGTGTTCCGCTCGATCCGAACGTCGTCTTCGTGGTCTTTCTGCCGCCGCTGCTGTACGCGTCCGCGTGGTGGATGTCCTGGCGTGAGTTTCGCCGCAACGCAATCTTGATAAGCCTGATGGCGTTCGGGCTGGTCGGCTTCACGGTGTGGGGCGTAGCGGAGTTCTCCGAGCACTTCATCACTGCGCTCGACTGGAAGGCTGGCTTTCTGCTCGGTGCGGTCGTCGCAACAACAGACGCGATCGCCGCAACCTCGATTGCAAAGTCCATCGGCCTGCCCAGGCGGATCGTCGACATCCTGGAAGGTGAAAGCCTGTTGAACGATGCGACCGGTCTGCTGGCGCTCGAGATTGGACTTGGAATCATCCAGGGCGGTGAGACCCCGACGCTGGGCGGGGGCCTGGCGAGGCTGCTGTATCTGGTAATCGGAGGCATCGGGATCGGCCTGCTGATCGGGGTGATCGTGGGCTGGCTGGAAAAGTTCATCGACTACGGTCCGGTCGAGCTCGTGGTGAGTCTCGTCGTTCCGTACGCAGCTTACATCGCAGGAGAGCACGCCAAGGCCTCAGGAGTTCTGGCAGTCGTGGCGTGCGGAATCTACCTGAGCCGCAAGAGTACGCAGTTCTTTTCGCCGGAGGTGCGTCTGCAGGTGCATGGCGCCTGGGACGCACTGACCTTCATGCTGAATGGCCTGGTCTTTGTGCTGATCGGATTGCAGCTGCCCTACGTCCTGAACGGGATTCACGGCAAGTTCGGCAGGGGAACGCTGATCTTTTACGGAGCCGTCTTCAGCGTGGTGCTGATCGTGCTGCGAATGGTCTGGGTCTTTCCGGCCATCAAGATCGCGTCGTATGTGGAACGGCGATGGATGGGGCATCAAGAGGAGGAACTGCGCCCGCGCGAGGTCTTCGTCGTCGGATGGACAGGAATGCGCGGTGTCATCGCGCTGGCTGCGGCGTTCTCTGTTCCGGAGATGCTGGGAAACGGTAGAGCTGAGACAAGAAACCTGATCGTGTTTCTGGCGTTCTGTGTCATCCTGGTCACCCTCGTGCTCCAGGGTCTTACGCTGCCCGCGTTGATTCGCGCGCTGGGACTGGCCGGCGTACCGGGCATGGATCCGGAGGAGAAGGAGGCACGGAGAATCGTACTTCGTGCGGCGCTTCATCATCTTGAGGAGGAACGCAAGCGGCAAGGGCAGGACGCAGAGCATCTATACGACGACCTGATTCATCGGTACAGGCACAAGCTTGCAGCCGTCGGCGGTGGCGAAGAAGGAGATCTTGAGGCCGCCGACACCGAGACGATGACACGTCTGCGAAGCATCCTGGAAGATGCCTTGCAGGCCGAGCGACGCACGCTGATCAGTCTGCGCGACAGGGGGCGGATCAGTGATGACACGTTGCGGACGATGGAGCGCGAGTTGGACCTCGCCGAGACCAGGTATCAGGGGACGCCGATCGCGTAGCTCTGGCATGCCGTAAACCTTCCAGATGGAACTACTCCAATCCAGCTCCCCTGATGACACCATCCTGAGACTCGACCGGTGGCTCCAGGAGCCGGGTATAGCCCGCGTTGGTGCGCGGCAGCGTGAAGACGATGACCGCGATAATCAGGATGATGATCGGCAGGATGACGACGCTGCCTTCAGGACCCGTTGTGCCTCCACTCAGCAGCGGCTTGCCGACGGGGTGGGTAGCGAGGAGGTGGTGTTGCACCATGATGCCGCTGTCGGCTACTCCGTAGAGGAAGGATTGGCCCCAGTCCCAGGTAGTGTGAAAGCCGACGGCCCACCAGAGAGAGCCGGTACGCCAGAGGACGAGACAGAACATCATCGAGGCGATACCTGCGGTAAGCAGCCCGATGGGCGACTCTCCGGGATTGCTGCCGTGGATCAGGCCAAAAAACGTTGAAAAGATGACAGCCGAAGTCCAGAAGGCAAGAACGTTGCTGTGAGGAGTTTTGAAGGCTGATCGAAAGAGGCCGGCCAGGCCGCGAGTGAGCGTGTACTGGAGATAGCCACGAGTGAAGTACTCCTCCAGTAAACCGACAGCGAAGAACAACGCCAGCCACTGCGCGCCGTAGCGGAGTATGTCGCTGCCAAAGAGGAGGCGATTGTCGAAGACAAGAAAACCAGCCTTCCAGAGGATGAGAATGAACGGTGTGAGGCAGATGATGCCCCAGGCGAGCCCCGCGACAAAGTGCGGGAGCTTGCTGGCACCTCCAAGACCATAGACGCCGATAGGGCGGCGCTCCACCTTCGACATGATCCACGTGATGATCCCAACTCCGAACAGCGGTACGGCCTCGTTCAGAAACATGAAGTAAAAGGGGATAGTGTGGTCCGGCGAGGTGTGGTGGGTGGGTGGATGAATCTTGTGCGTGATGAAGTTCGCGAGAAAGAGAAAGGCCGCGAAGAGAGCAATAAAGATGAGCATGCTCCAGCCGGCGCGAAGCCCGTCCGTGCCGAAGAACACATGGCGCAGCGGCGAGGGTCGCTCGATCGGAGAGTGCGGGGTCGGAGGAAGCGGCGTGTCGGGCAATGGATCTTGGGTATTGGTCTGCAAGGGAATCCTCGTAGGGCTGGATTTGGTATACGCGAAGAGCCTGCGGGAAGTTCCGCGAAGTGACAGGGATCGCGACCGATGCAGGGTGCGCTATGCTGGACTCTTCACACCTTCCAGGAAAGGTGTTGAGCACGGGAGAGAGCCGATTTGGACTGTAAGATTTTTTATCACGATAAGTGCTTCGATGGTGCTTGTTCGGCTTCGCTATTCACGCGATTTCACCGGGAGTGCGTGAAGACGGCGACCTCGTACTCCTACCATGGGCTGGTGCATCGAGCAGGCGCACTCTTCGACGAAGCCGAGTTCATCAGCGGCGAAAACGCGATCGTGGACTTCAAATACTCCGCTTCGCCCAAGGTGACCTGGTGGTTCGATCATCACCAGAGTGCGTTTTTGACGCCCGAAGACCAGATGAACTTTGAAGCAGGACAGGCCGACGGTTCGCAGCGCATGCGAAAGTTCTTCAACCCGAACTACATCTCCTGCACTAGCCTGATCGCAGACATCACGCAGGTCAACTTCGGCTTCGACACAGCTCCCATGCTGGAGCTGATCCAGTGGGCCGACATCGTCGACGGCGCGCGGTACGAAAGCGCCAAGGCCGCAGTCGAGATGGCCGAGCCTGCGATGAAGCTGACGATGGTCATCGAAAGCTCCGCCGACGGCACCCTGGTGAAGAGACTGATTCCGCTTCTGACCGAGATGAGTCTGCAGCAGGTTCTGGACCAGGGATTCGTTCAGGAGCAGCTTGGCCCGTTGATGGGCCGGCACTGGGCCGCGCTTGAGCTCATCAAACAGCGAGCCACCGTCGACCAGGGCGTGATCACCTTCGACATCTCCGACCAGCCGACCGAGGGATACAACAAGTTCATCCCGTACTACCTGCATCCTGACGCAACCTACAACGTGGGGTTGAGCAAATCGAGCTTCCGAACCAAGGTGTCCGTAGGAACCAACCCGTGGACCAAGCTGATGCCTTCGGAGCTGGTCAATCTCGCTGCCATCTGCGAGCGCTACGGCGGGGGAGGCCACGCTCGCGTAGGCGCGATCAGCTTTCCCCCTGATCGCGAGGACGAAGCGCGACAGGCAGTCGGCGAGATCGTGGCGGAGCTGCGAGCAGCTTCAACCGGACCTGAAAAAAATAGTTGAAAAAGTTGGCATATTTTTTCCACCTGGAAAAGTGACGGTCAATGCACCACATTCACCATGCATCCCACCACGTTCTCACCACCAAAACACCACACCAAAAACACTCTTTTTCTAAAACACCCTCAAAAAATACCAGCAAAAACAACAAACCCCGGAGCGAACCATGCTCGCTCCGGGGTTTTGTTGTTTTTCTAAACTAAGGTTTAAGTTTTGTAAAAAGATTGAGCTTCGTCAGATCGTTGAAGATGACGAACGCAAAGAACGCCAGCAGGCAAACAAACGCAACCTGGTACACGCGCTCCTTGATCTGCTGATTTACATCCCGCCGCATGATCGTTTCAATCAGCAAAAACAGGATCATGCCGCCGTCGAGAATCGGAATCGGCAGCAGGTTGAAGATCCCCAGATTCAACGAGATGTAGCTCATCAAGCCAATCAAAGGCATCCAGCCCGGCATCTGCGCCGCCTGATGAATCTGCTGCCCAATCCCAATCGGACTCTGCAAACTCTTAACCGAAACCTGCCGGGTAAACAGCCGTTTCAGAACCTCAACGATAAGAAGAGAGCCTTTTTTGTTGAACTCCCACGACGCAACCATTGCCTTACCCAGCGGCAGCCTCTCTACTTTGACGGGAGGCTGCACAGCCACAAAACCTAGCCGGTAGTCCTTTTCCTTAGGTCCACCGGGAGTCTCTGCTAGCTCCGGAGTGACCTGAATTGGTAAAGTCTGCGTCGTGCCATCAGGCGCAGTGCGTTGAATCAAAAGGGCCGCGGGCTTACCAGCCTGATTCTGAAGATAGGACAACAGTGCAGGAACCGAGTGCAACTGAAGCCCGTCGATGCTGAGGATCTTGTCGTGTGGCTTGAGTCCAGCTCGGGCTGCGGGCATGTTGGGCTCAAGAGAGTCGACCTGAACGGGCGTCGTCTGCATCTTCGGAATCAGGCCAAGGTTGTCGAGAGAAAAGTCGTCGGGTGCGCCCTTGTTTTCAACGAAGAGTTTGGTGTCGGTGCGCTGGCCGTTGCGGATGAAGGAGAACGGCACGGTCTGGTTAAGATTCAGAAGGGAGCGTATTCCGACCTGGTCCCAAGTGGGGTTTTCGATGGAATCATAGTGGACGATAGTGTCGCCGCTACCGATGCCGGTCCTGCTTGCGGGCGTGTTCGGGGTGATGTAATCGGTGTGGGCAGGCCCGTCGATGAACTCCTGCACCTCGTTGTGGAGCATGGAGACGCCGGTCATGAGGCCGAGGGCGAGGATGAAGTTTGCGATCGGGCCTGCGAGTGCGACCAGGATGCGCTGCCAGCGGGGATGGGCGTTGAAGTCGCCGGGATCGGTTGTGCGAGGCTCGTCCGTCTCAATGGTCTGGAAGGACATTTCGCCGGCCATCTTGACGTAGCCGCCGAGGGGAACGGCGGCGATCTGGTATTCGGTGTCGCCGCGGCGGAAGCCGAAGAGGCGCTTGCCGAAGCCGATGGAAAAGACCTCGACGCGGATACCGCAGAGCTTGGCGACCGCGAAGTGGCCGAACTCGTGGACCAGAACCATGATGCCGAGGACGATGAGAAGCTGGATGATTGTTGCCATGAAGTTCGGGAGGACCTCGTTACTTGGTTGGCTGCAGGCTACCGTTGGGCGCCGGTGAGTTGGCGGGCAATCACTTCGCGCGCAGAGGCACGCGCGGCAAGATCTGCATCAAGCACATCGAGGATAGACGCCGGAGATTGACCGGAAGTTAGCTGCAGCACAGCCTCTATTGTACGCGGGATGCCAAGGAAGGGGATACGTCCTTCGAGGAATGCGGCTACGGCGATCTCGTCGGCGGCGTTGAGGGCGATGCAGGCGTTGCCACCGGTTTCGGCTGCTTCGTAGGCGAGTCGGAGACAGGGGAATCGATTGAGATCGGGCTGGGAGAAGTCCAGCTGCGAGAGTGTGGTGAGGTCGAAGGTGAGGGCCTCTTTTTCAGTCACGGCGACGCGCTCTGGATAAGCGAGGGCGTAGAGGATGGGGAGGCGCATGTCGGTGACGGAGATCTGGGCGAGGATGCTGCCGTCGACGAACTCGACGAGGGAGTGGACTGTGGATTGAGGGTGGATGGTGGTGCGGACCCGGCTGGCAGGGAGGTTGAAGAGGCGGCAGGCTTCGATGACCTCGAAGCCTTTGTTCATCATGGTGGCGGAGTCGATGGTGATGCGCTGGCCCATGACCCAGGTGGGATGCTTGAGGGCCTGCTGCGGGGTGATGTTCTCGAACTCGGCGAGGGGAGTGTTGCGGAAGGGGCCACCCGATGCTGTGAGCCAGATCTGCTTCACTTCGGCTGCGGTGCCGCCGCGCATGCACTGGTGAACGGCGTTGTGCTCGGAGTCGATGGGGAGGAGGGCTACGTTGTGTTGCTTTGCCGCGGCGATGATGAGCTCGCCTGCGGCTACGAGGCACTCCTTGTTGGCGAGGCCGATGGTCTTGCCGGCGCAGACTGCGGCATAGGTGGCTTCGAGGCCGGCTACGCCTACGATGGCCGACACTACGAAGTTGACCTCAGGCAGCGTGGCGACATGGATGGTGCCTTTGCTGCCATGGACGACTTCGATGTTGGTGATGCCTTCGGCTTTAAGGCGAGTCAGCAGAGCGGCTGCGAGGGCTTCGGTGGCGAGAGAGATGACTCTGGGCCGCCAGCGTAGGCACTGGGCGAAGGCATCGTCGATGTTGGTGCCAGCGGCGAGGGAGACGACCTGGTAACGGTCGGGGAAGGATTCGCAGATGGAGAGAGTGCTGTGGCCGATCGAGCCGGTCGAGCCGAGGATTGCTAGCTTTTTCACGAGGCCTCGGCCTCGGGGTCTATGGGGTGCTTTGGATTCTCAAGGTGGCTGGCGGCGCGCAGCGTGGCTGGCCTGCCGAAGGGGTCTCCCCCCCTATTACCTGCGCGTAAGTCTTTTCCTTGCATAGATATGGGGGTCGCGTTGTCTCGTAAATATTTCATATACAAAGGGTTACTTGCAAATATGTCCAGTCAAAGGAGTTACGTCGCATCCTTGGTAAACGTCGGGGTTTACTTCAGAACTACTTCAAGTATAGCCGGTTGAGGGAAACTAATACGCCATGCGAATTCCCTTGATTGAGGCGGGTTTGAGCTGTTTCTGGGCTTGACAAGATTTGGCCGCGAGGGCTTCCGGGGAATTTGTGCGATTTGGGTGAGAAAGGGGTGGACGGTCGGTATGGGTGGGTCCGACCTCTTCGGGATCCTTCGCTGCGCTCAGGATGACAGCAAAGGCGATGATTCGACGGCAGAGGCGACTGCACAGGCTGAGGATTCGATGGCACAGTCGATTGATTTGACTGCACAGGCTAATGATTCGATGGCAGAGGCTGATGATTTGATGGCGCGGGCTGATGCGAGGCGAGAGCGGGCACGGCAGTTGAGAGATCGCGGGTTTCTTCGACTCTTATTTCTGGTCGGCTATGTTCTGGTGTGGGGTTAGGATTTGCCAGCCGTGTTGGGCAGCGAGGTCTTTGAAGTCAGGGTTTTGCTGGATGATGAGGGCTAGTTTTTTGGTTCGGGTCCAGCCTTTTATTTCTTTTTCTCGGGCTATGGCTGATCGGATGTCGCCGAAACGCTCGTGCAGGAGAAGACGGTTGCAGTGATATTTGCTGGCGAAGGTGGACTTGATTCCGTTTTTGTGTTCGAAGAGGCGCTGGTCGAATCTGCTGGTAACGCCGGTGTAGAGGGTTCCGGTGCGGCTGCCGAGGATATAGACGTGGCCTTCTGGCATGGTTGTTTTGTGGGGAAAAACGGGTTGTTTTCGCAGAAAGGGTGGAACGGTATGGGTGGGTATGAGTGTGTCGGGATCCTTCGCTGCGCTCAGGATGACAGCAAAGGCGGACAACGGCAAGTGCAAAGGCGAACAATGGCAAGTGCAAAGGGCGGACACAGGTGCAAAGGGCGGACACGGAAAGTGCAAAGGGCGGACACGGAAAGTGCAAAGGCGGACACGGAAAGTGCAAAGGCGGACAACGGCAAGTGCGAGAACGTTTGGAGTGCCGTTAGAAGCGGCCGAGGCCGAAGTAGTCCTTGAGGAGAAGGACGTACCAGAGGACTGGGGCGGCGAGGAGGAGAGCGTCGATGCGGTCGAGGATGCCGCCGTGGCCGGGAAGCATGGTGCCGGAGTCCTTGACGCCTGCGCCGCGTTTGATGGCGGACTCGAGAAGGTCTCCTAGCTGGGCGGCGATGTTGAGGATCGCGGCGAGCAGGAGGGATTGCCAGAGTGGCTCGGAGATGTGAAGCAGGGTGTTGCCGTGGGCGGTGAGGGTGTCGGCGATGGCGATGACGATGCTGGCGGCGATCACGCTGCCGACGATAGAGGCGATAGAGCCCGCCCAGGTTTTGCCAGGGCTGAGACGGGGGGCGAGCTTGCGTTTGCCGAAGGCGCGGCCGATGTAAAGGGCTGCTATATCGCCGGCCCAGACACAGACCATGAGGAAGAGGACGAGCGCGGGACCATCCTCCTGTTTCCAGAGGAGGGGGACCAGCGTGAGGGGGTAGGCAATGTAGATGAGGCCGAAGAGGCCCTGGGCGGTGTCGGGCAGGACCTGGATGAGCGGGGCTCGAAAGCCGTTCCAGGCGAAGAGAATCAGGGTGAGTCCGCTGAGGACGGGAAGCTGGGACTCGACGGGAACGTTGGGGAGGGTGACGACGAAGGCGAGAGCGGTTCCGAGGGTCATCCACCAGATGGGGATGCGGAGTTTGGCTCCGTGTGCTTCTGCACCGACGGAGGCCAGCTTGAGGTATTCATAGGCTGCGAGTTCTGCAACGATGGCGCTGAAGAGTGTGATCATCCACAGCTGTCCGAAGAAGATGAGGGCGAAGACGGCGAGGATGAGAACCGTGGCGGTGAGGACGCGTTTCATGAAGTCCTGAACAGGATATATCGGGTCATAAAAGATCATTTTATTTTATATCTTGACTTATCAAGATATATCTTAGTACTATCCATTCATGAGAAACTTACACGAACACTTACACGAGCACTACAGAGGTTGCCATGGCACAGAAGAAGGGCGTGGTGAGAGACACAGGGACGATCAACGGGGCGGATTTGGCGACTTTGGCGGGCGGCACGGCTTTCGCGGAGGACGCGGAGGGCCGATGCGGTTTTTTGGGGCAGGCGATCTTCGTTATGTGATTTTGCAGCAGATTGCGGAGAAGCCGAGCCATGGATACGAGATCATCAAGTCGATCCAGGAGCGGCTGGGCGGGATGTATGCACCGAGTCCGGGGGTGGTGTATCCGATGCTGACGATGCTGGAGGAGATGGGACACGCGACCGTGGTCTCCGAGGGCGCGCGCAAGCTTTATACGATCACGGAGGAGGGGTCGAAGTCACTGGCTGAGAATAAAGCGGTGGTGGATGCGATCTTCGCGAGGATGGACCATGCTCGCAGCGAGCAGGGGAGTGGTCGTTCTCCTCAGATTGAACGCGCGGTGGAGAACTTCCGGATGGCGCTGCGGATGAAGAAGGGTCCGCTGACGACGGAACAGATTCACGTGATTACGGACATCATTGACGCTGCTGCAAAGCAGATTGAGAGGGCTTGAGATGAACTCTTACCGTTACAAGATCACGGTGGAGGCGCTGACTGGAGCGAAGGGAGAGCCGGTGGAGGGACGGACACTGTCGTTCGAGACTGCGAACCACGACGATATTCTGGGGATCGTGGAGCGAATGCAGACTCGGTTGCCATTCGATAACGACACGGTCGCGTCGCTGGGAGTTGGTTTGAAGCTGTTCTCCGAGGTGGCGCTGATGCAGCGCAACGACCCGATGTTTGCAGCGATTCGTCCGGCGCTGGGGGAGTTTGTGCGTGGATTGAAGCAGCGGCCGGAGACCGTTGGTTCTGACGGTCCGGGCAGGTTGCTTTAGGCTAGCGGCGGGTGAAGGGATGCGGAGCGGGGCGTCCTGCCGGACGGGCCCGCTGCGCGGTGCGGGCGTTCACACGCCTTTTTACTGCTTCGCGTGGTCCTCCCGTTGGTCGGGGAAGAAGTTGATTCCGACCAACGGGAGGACCTGCGTCGATAACCTGCCGAGACAAGGTATACACGTCACGAAGTGACCGCCCTCCGCGTAGGAGGCCCCGTCCGGCAGGACTATTGTTAGCTTGTTAGCGGCGGGTGAGGACGGCATCGGGCTTTGCTTCTGCTTTAGCCTCGACTTTGTCATCCGATTTGGGGATGAGGTGGTCCTTGATCTCTGCGGCTACTTCTTCCGCGGGCTCAAGGTTGTTGAGATCCTCATCGGTGAAGCTTTCGCCGAGGCCACCGAAGCGGCGCTCGCGATGCTGGTAGGCGTTGATGGCCTCGAGCAGGTGTAGGCCGTTGAAGTCGGGCCAGAGGCGGTCGGTGACGAAGATTTCAGAGTAGGCGATCTGCCAGAGCAGGAAGTTGGAGATGCGCTGCTCGCCTGATGTGCGGATGACGAGGTCGGGGTCGGGCATGTGCGCGGTGTAGAGGGCGCGGGCGATGGTGGGCTCGTCGAGAGACTCGAGGGCGCCGGCGCCGAGGAGGTCATCGACGGAGCAGCCGCGGGTGTGGGCTTCGGTGGTGAGGTCGGTGAGAATGGTGCGGACGGCGTCAACGATCTCGGAGCGGGCGCCGTAGTTGAGAGCGAGGGTGAGGGTGGTGCCGGTGTTCTTTGCGGTAGACTCCGAGGCCCACTGCATGGTGTCCTGGACTTCCTGCGGCAGGTCGTGGGTGCGACCGATGTAGGCCATGCGGACGTTGTTATCGTTCATGCGCTTTACGTTGCCGACGAGGTAGCTTTTGAGCAGCTTCATGAGGAAGCTGACTTCGGATTTGGGGCGGCGCAGGTTGTTTTCGAGCGAGAAGGCGTAGAGGGTGAGCCAGGGCAGGTTGATACGCGAGGCAGTTTCTACAACGAACTGGACGGATTCGGCGCCCTTCTGGTGGCCGAGGAAGCGCTTGAGGGAACGTTTTCCGGCCCAACGGCCGTTGCCGTCCATGATGATGGCGACGTGTTGCGGAATTTTGGCTGGATCCAGCTCTCGGTATACGCTCTGCTCTTCGGCAGAGAGCTCATGGCTGCGATTGGGGACGCGGCTGGAGTTCGGTAGGGGTGTTGATGCGCGCAAAGCGACCTCGCAGATATTGACGCTAGCACACCGCTGGAGGGCGCGCAACGAAGGACGTCGGTTTTGCAGAGCCGGAACAGCGCGAGTGGTTGGGGGGACCCGCAGATGGAATTTTTCGCCGAGGTCGCGAGCCAGCGCATCTTCGGATTGCAGAGGGTTTAGCGAGCGTCTGAGGCTAGAGATTCGTAGTGAGTACAAAGAGAACGGGCTGAAGAGAAGATCGAGCGGAGAGGAGAGCATCACCACAGTGGTGTTGCTCTCCCTGGAGGTTTTAACTATGCACGAGCTGCGGTTCAGGCAGTACGGCGGCGTCCTGCAGCCAACTCGCGAACATGGTTGAGGAAGATGGAACGTTGCAGATCGTCGAGCTGCGATGTGTACATGGCGATCTCGGCGAGGAAGGGGTCGGTCATGAGGACCGCGGTCTCGTCGCGATGGCGGGTGTTGGAGTCGCGCAGCAGGGCGGAGATGTCGACCTGGAGAGCGCGAGCGAGGCGATCGAGAGAAGACAGGGTCGGCATGGCTTTGCCATTCTCGATCTTAGAGATGTAGGTGCGAGGCACTCCCATGCGAGCTGCGAGCTGACGCTGCGAGAGATTACGCACATGGCGCAGGTCTCGAACAGCGCGGGCTACCTGCAGTCCGCCTTCTTGAGTTGATGGTGGGGGAACCAGCGCCAGTGGTGCTGGAGCGGGTTCGGGCTCTTCGACCTCGAGGCATTTGTGGCAGCGACGGCACAGCGCATTGGCTGTCCGAAACTGCACCAAACTGCAGTGGTCGCAACGTAGTACCTCACGTTGTTCGACAGGTGCCATCATGGTTGCCATAAGTTTTGTTGTAGCGAAGGGACCCAGAGCAAGGACCCAGCACATGTCCGATAACGGAACATATGATGTGCCTAGATTGACACTGGCTCTTGGGGGAGTCAACAAAAAAACCGCAGACAAATCCACAAAAACCTAAAAAAACAGGAAAGGAACCAAAGTGGTAACTTGCTTGCTGCTTCGGAAGGCGGTAGGCGGCCGCGTTAGATTTGGAGAGGAGGAGTTTTTGAATGAGCGATGGTTTCGGGCGAGTGCAGGCGCTGGCGTTGTTGGAAGAATGGACCAAGGGCGAGAGTCTGCGGAAGCATGGGTTGGCAGTCTCGGTTTGTACGGAGTCCTATGGCGTGATGGAGGCTTCGCGGTTGGGGCTCGAGGGGGAGGAGGCTTCGTCGTTTGTCGAGAGATATGCGAGCGCGGGGCTGCTGCACGATATGGACTATGAACGGCATCCTTCGCTGGAGGAACATCCGTTTGTCGGGGTGAGGCGTTTGCGGGAGCTGGGCTGGCCGGAGGAAGTGCTGCGTGCGATCCTGGCGCACGCGGACTACTCGGGAACGCCGCGGGAGTCGCATCTCGATAAGGCGCTGTTTGCGTGTGATGAGCTCGCTGGATTTCTGACGGCTTGCGCGCTGGTGAAACCTTCGAAGTCGATTCATGAGGTCGAGGTGGCGAGCGTCAAAAAGAAGATGAAGGATAAGGCGTTCGCGCGGGCGGTGAAGCGGGAGGATATTACCGATGGCGCGGTGCTGCTTGGGGTGAGCGTGGAGGAGCATGTGGGGAACTGTCTGCGGGCGATGCAGGCGCGGGCCGGAGAGCTGGGGCTGGAGGGTCAACTCTGATCGTGGCCAGTGTGATCCGTGCGTTAGTGGCAGCCGCGGAGGATGGCTAGCCAAAAGAGCGAGAGAAAAATGGAACCGATGATGCCGATGATTAGGATCGGTGGCCGGGTTGGGTTGGGTGTGGTGACGGAGCGATGGCTACGGCTGTTTTGCTCGGGATGGAGCGGGTTATAGGTGATGGAGATTTGCTCGTTCTGGGGGACAGCGATGGGGGATTGGAACTCGTCGGAGTAGAGGCGGCCGTGTGCGTAGTAGTCGAAGGAGATGCGGAACTTTTCGCGGTTCTGGAAGCCGAAGGCCAGGATGCTGAGGCCGGGAGACTGGTAGCGGCAGGTGGTGACGGTGGCTTCGGTGGCGATCCAGGGCTGCTCGGTCACAGCGTGTTAGATGCTATGCGCGGAATGCCGGCGGCGGCTAGGGCTTCATTGGTTTCTGCGACTGAGCCGGGCAGGTTGACGGGGCGGCTGGCGTCTTCGACGACGATGGTTTCGAAGCCGAGGGCGTGGCCGTCGAGGGCGGAGTAGCGGATGCAGAAGTCGTAGGCGAGGCCGCAGAGGAAGAGACGGGTGAGGTTGCGTTCGCGGAGGTAGCCGGCGAGGCCGGTGGGTGTGGTGTGGTCGTTTTCGAGGAAGGCAGAGTAGCTGTCGATGTGGCGGCGGAAGCCTTTGCGGAGGATGAGCTCGGCGTGGGGGATGTGGAGGGCGGGATGGAAGGCTGCGCCTTCGGTGTGTTGCAGGACGTGTTCGGGCCAGAGTGTCTGCGGGCCGTAGGGGGCTTTGATGATCTCGTAGGGCTGGGCGTTCGCATGAGTTGCGGCGTGGGTGGTGGCGAAGGAGATGTGTTGGGTGGGGTGCCAGTCCTGAGTGAGGATGACGTGGTCGAACTTTTTTGCGAGGGCGTTGATGAGGGGGACTATGGCGTTGCCGTCTGCGATGGCCAAGGTACCGCCGGGCATGAAGTCGTTTTGGAGGTCTATGACTAAGAGCGCGTCGGTGGGTTGGAGTTGCATGGTGACTTGATGGTAGTGCAACAGGTGAAGACTACGGTCGTCCTTCGGACGATGCCCACATCTCAAAATCGAGATATGGGGCACCCGGCGTCATTGGACATGAAATAAGTCTGACATTGCTGCCTGCGTTAATGCTTATGGTTTGAGGTTTGTGGTGTCCTGGATGGTGCCGATTTTTATATCGGAGCTTTTGCAGTTCTTGTCGAGGCAGAAGCCCGTGATCCAGACTTCGCCGTCGCCGAGCATGACGCCCTGGGAGTTGACGAAGAGAGCGTCATATTTCTGTTTGAGGATGACGTCGGAGATGTCGTGGGTGATGATGCGGTCGTAATCCTTGATGAAGGCCTTGGGGGATTTGATGGTTATGGGACGCTTGCCGGGGTTGACCTTGATGGGGTAGTGAACGAGGGCGGCGACGGCGGCGGGGTTGTGCTTAGCGACGGCTTGCTGGAGGTTGAAGAGGAGCTGCTGAACTTTGACGTGGCTTCCGACGGAGAGATCGATGGATTTGTCGAGGTCGGCGGTAGGGGTTTGAGCGATGCCGCGGGCAGGCAGGAGAAGCACGCTGGAGATCAGGATCAACTGTGCGAGTTTAGTGCGGAGGTTCATTCCGTATCTCCAAGGAAGTTCTCTGAAATAGCTCTGGATTCAGTTCGAAGATAGGGTACACGTGTTCGGACGAGACGGTGAACCTAATGTGCGGCTAAGATGCTAGGCTGGCGAGCTTTTGTGAATGGCCGGTCAGCGGAGGAGTCGAAGTTGGAGAGTGTGTTGGGGTCGAAGCTGGATGTGAAGGCGGCGCGGTTTGGAGCGAATCGTGCAGCGTTGCAGGTATTGATGGCGGCTTTGCGGGTTTCGGAGGACGAGATTCGGCTGGGTGGCGGGGCGAAGGCGGCGGAGGCGCAGAGGGCCAAGGGGCGGCTGACGGTGCGGGAGCGGCTGGCGCTGTTGCTGGATGAGGGCAGCGAGTTTCTGGAGTTGGGGCTGTGGGCCGCGTATGAAATGTATGGCGAGTATGGTGGTGCTCCGGCGGCGGGTGTGGTGACAGGGCTGGGTCGGGTGAGTGGGCGGCTGTGCATGATCGTGGCAAATGATGCGACGGTGAAGGCAGGGGCGTTTTTTCCGATGACGGCGAAGAAGGTGCTGCGGGCGCAGACGATTGCGCTGGAGAACCGGATTCCGACTCTGTATCTGGTGGATTCGGCTGGGGTGTTTCTGCCGCTGCAGGAGGATGTGTTTCCGGATACGGATGATTTTGGCAGGGTGTTTCGCAATAATGCGGTGATGAGTTCGCTGGGGGTGCCGCAGATAACGGCGATTATGGGGATGTGCGTGGCGGGTGGCGCTTATCTGCCCGTGATGACGGATACGGTGTTGATGACGGAAGGATCGGGGTTGTTTCTGGCGGGGCCGTCGCTGGTGCAGGCGGCGATTGGGCAGAAGACGGACGCCGAGGAGCTGGGTGGGGCGGCGATGCATGCGGAGATCTCGGGCACCGTGGACTTCAAGGAGCCAAATGATCATCTGTGCCTGGCACGGTTACGTTCTCTGGTGGGGAAGATTGGTTCGCCTGCCAAGGCGCCGTTTAGTGTTGTTGCGTATGACGGGGGGAAGGACGCGCCGAAGTTTGCCGCGGAGGATTTGTATGGGTTGATCGATCCCGATCCAGCGAAGGCTGCGAGCAATGTGTATGACATGCGCGAGGTGATTGCGCGGATTGTGGATCGTAGCGAGTTCGATGAGTACAAGGCGGAGTTTGGGCGGACGGTGTTGTGTGGGTATGCGCGGATTGGCGGGCGGGCCGTGGGGATTGTGGCGAATCAGAAGATGCACCAGTCGCAGACGGTTGCGGTGGGGCCGCAGGCGGGAGAGAAGCGAACGGAGTTCGGCGGGGTGATCTATACGGAGAGTGCGCAGAAGGCGGCGCGGTTCATTATGGATTGCAATCAGAGTCTGGTGCCGCTGATCTTTCTGCATGATGTGAATGGGTTCATGGTGGGGAAGGATGCGGAGTGGAGTGGGATTATTCGTGCTGGGGCGAAGATGGTGAGTGCGGTGAGTACGAGCGTCGTACCGAAGATTACGGTGATTGTGGGTGGGAGCTTTGGGGCGGGGCACTATGCGATGTGCGGGAAGGCTTATGATCCGCGGTTTTTGTTTGCGTGGCCTACGGCTCGGTATGCGGTGATGAGCGGGGCTTCGGCGGCGAATACGCTGGCAGAAGTGAGGGCGAAGCAGATGGAGCGTGGGGGGCAGGTGCTGTCGGATGCGGAGAAGAAGGCGCTGTATGACGAGATCAAGTCGTCGTATGATGCGCAGGCCGATCCGAGGTATGGGGCGGCGCGGCTTTGGATCGATGCGATTATTGACCCGGTGAAGACGCGGGAGGTTTTGACGACGGCGTTGGAGGCGGCTAGTTTGAACCCTGACGTGGCTAGGTTTAATCCGGGGGTTTTGCAGACGTGATCTCCAAAGGAGTGGAAGTCTTGTCGGATTACGGGTGGTTGGCCGTGATTCTCTGGGCCGTTCCTGGATCGGTCTTAGTGGGCTTGGTCCTAATTGGTTTTTGGGGATTGGGTTTCGCTGGGACGGCGATGCCCTCCGGACTCTATTGGCTGAGCTGGCTTTCCGTATTGTTGTTTCTCACGTACTTATTTGTGACTGTGCGCGTCGGCGTGGTCTTCATACGGCAGAGGATTAATAAAGATGTCTGATCACGTGAAAATCATTGAGTGTCCGCGGGATGCTTGGCAGGGGCTGCCGAAGAATATGCCGGCGGAGGTGAAGGCGGATTATCTGCGGGTGTTGATTGCGGCGGGGTTCAAGCATATCGATGCGGTGAGCTTTGTTTCGCGGTCGGCGGTGCCGCAGATGGCGGACTCGGAGCTGGTGCTGGAGTATCTGGATCCGCCGGATGATGTGGAGATTATTGGCATCGTCGTGAATGCGAAGGGTGCGGAGCGAGCGGTGAAGACGGGTAGCGTGCAGACGCTGGGATTTCCCTATTCGGTGTCGCCTACGTTTTTGCAGAGGAACCAAGGGCAGACGCCGGAGGAGGCGCTGGAAGAGCTGGAGAAGGTGGGCACGCTGGCGTACAAGGCTGGGATGGATGTGGTGGCGTATATCTCGATGGCGTTTGGGAATCCTTATGGCGAGGCCTGGGACATCGATGAGGTGGTGGCGGCTTGCGATCTGCTGGCCGATAGCGGGGTGACACAGATCTCGCTGGCGGATACGGTGGGGCTGGCGACGCCGAAGCAGGTGAGCGATCTGGTGGCGGATGTTCTGGCGGTGCATGAGGGGATTGAGATTGGGGTGCATCTGCATGCGCGGCCGGATCAGGCTGCGGAGAAGATTCGCGCGGCGTACGAGGCTGGGTGCAGGCGGTTCGATGCGGCGATTGGCGGCCTGGGTGGATGCCCGTTTGCGCAGGATGCGCTGGTGGGGAATGTCGCGACCGAGGTGCTGCTGGCGGAGTTGAAGGGGCTGGGGGCGGAGTTGGAGCCGCTGCGGCCGTTGGATGGGTTGCTGGCGGCGAGTGCGGAGATCTCTCGGAAATATGGTGAGAGAGTGCAGTAAGAGCAGCGAGTCAGCTGATCAGCGAGCTAGCTGGGCTGGCGGAGGACAGAGTTAGGAGGCTTTTTGTGAGTTATGTAACGATTTTAGTTACGGATGTGGATGGAGTTCGGATGATTACGTTGAATCGTCCGGAACGGCGCAATGCGATGACGCCGGAGATGCAACAGGAGTTGATTCGGGCGATGGAAGAGGCTGCTGCGAGCGATTGTAGTGTGGTGGTGTTCGCGGGTGCGGGTGAGGCGTTTTGTGCCGGGTTGGATTTGAGCGCGCTGCAGGGGATGAATGACAAGTCTGCTGCGGAACACACCGCGGACGCGGAGCGGATTGCGCGGCTGTTTCGAACATTATATGAGCTGCCGAAGCCTACGATTGCGGCGGTGCACGGAGCTGCGATTGCGGGTGGGACCGGGCTGGCGACGATGTGCGACTTTACACTGGCGGTGCCGGGTGCGAAGTTCGGGTACACGGAGGTGAAGATCGGATTTGTGCCGGCGGTCGTGTCGGCTTTTCTTGTGTTGCAGATTGGGGAGAAGCCGGCTCGGGACCTGTTGCTGACGGGGCGGATCTTTACCAGCGAAGAGGCGCAGCGTTTGGGGTTGGTGAATGAGGTTGTCGACGCGGAGAAGCTGACGGCTCGGACGCTGGAGCTGGTGGGGATGTTGCGGGCTAACAGTCCGGAGGCGATGGCGGCAACGAAGCGGTTGCTGAGGGCGCAGAATAAGCCGTGGTTGGATGCGGCGATTGCAGAGGCACTGGCGGCGAATGCGGAGGCCAGAGGGACGCATGATTTTCGCGAGGGCGTGGCGGCGTTTCTGGAGAAGAGGAAGCCAGTTTGGGGAAGGGGCTTGTAGTTGCGGGGACGCGTAGCTGGAACGACTCGGATGCAGATCGATCAGGATCGTGGTTCCGATTAGGTAGACTGTCTGGATGACTGAAGTTGTCGCAGAGAAGCGTGTTGGGGAGGCCCGGATACGGGTGCGGTATGCCGAGACCGACCAGATGGGCGTGGTATATCACTCGAACTACCTGATCTGGTTTGAGGTGGGCCGGGTAGAGTTGATCCGCAATATGGGGTTGGACTACAAGCGAATGGAGGTGGAAGAGGGCTGCGGGATTGCGGTGGTGGAGGTGCATGTGCGATACCGTGCGCCGGCCAGGTATGACGATGAGCTAATGGTCGAGACGAGGTTGATGGCCGCGCGCGGGGCGGTGATTAAATTTCGCTACAAGGTGTTGCGGATTGCCGATGGCGCGTTGCTGTGCGAGGGCGAGACGGTGCATGTTGTGGTGGGCAAGAATATGAAGAAGATGTGCTTGCCGCCAAAGTATGCGGAACGTTTTGCGGCTTATCTGGCGTCACACGCATCCCATGAGTAAGTGGTTTGCAGTCAGATCTGTGATGAGGTGAGTTTGGATGAGTACTGACAAAAAGGTTGCGCTGATTACGGGTGGAAATAAGGGAATTGGTCTGGAGACGGCTCGGCAGCTTGGGAAGCTCGGGATTACTGTGCTGATTGGCGTTCGCGATGTGGCCAAGGGCGAAGCTGCGGTGGCCGAGCTGAAGAAGGACGGTGTGGAAGCTCGGGCGGTGAAGCTTGATGTGGATAATCCCGCGGACTATGCGGCGGTGGCGAAGTTGATCGAGAAGGATTATGGCGTGCTCGATATCCTGGTCAATAATGCCGGAATCTTTCTGGATGGGCGGAAGGGAAATGCGACCTCCACGACCTCAAAAGAAATTTTGCAGAAGACGTTCAATACGAACTTCTTTGCGGTGGTGGGTCTGACTCAGGCGCTGCTGCCTCTTTTGAAGAAGAGTCTGGGTGGGCGGATTGTGAATCTTTCGAGCATCCTGGGCTCGAATACGTTGCACGCTACGCCGGGGTCGTTTATCTACGATGCGAAGACGTTCGCTTATGACGCTTCGAAGGCGGCGCTCAATTCGTTTTCGATTCACCTTGCGCATGAGTTGAAGGATACAAAGATCAAGGTGAACTCGGCGCACCCCGGGTGGGTGAAGACGGATATGGGCGGCGAGGGCGCGCAGCTCGATATCGTGACTGGGGCGAAGACCTCGGTGGAATTGGCTACGCTGCAGGATAGTGGGCCGAATGGTGAGTTTCTTCACCTTGGTAAGGCGCTGCCCTGGTAGTTGATTTGTCCTGCCGGACGGGTGCCCTGCGCGGGCGGCGGTCACTTCGTGACTTGTATACCCCTTCGGTTGGCGCTCCCGTTGGTCACGAGGAATGATCATTCCGACCAACGGGAGGCCTGCAGAAGTTCATCCTGCCGAGACCGGTATAAGTGCCACGAAGTGACCGCGCGCCGCGCAGGCGGCTCGTCCGGCAGGACATTAGTTTTCAAAGAGCAAAGGTTCGCGGTTTTACGTTTTCACGGATGAAGGTGATGGTGGTTTCAAGCGCCGTTCCCGGTCCGAAGATGGCCGAGACGCCGTTTTCTTTTAATTTCGGCTGATCCTCGTCGGGGATGGTGCCTCCCAGGACGAGGAGGATGTCTTCGGCTTTCTGTTCGCGGAGCAGGGCGGTGATGCGGGGGACGATGACGTTGTGAGCGCCGGAGAGGATGGAGAGGCCGATGCAGTCGACGTCCTCCTGGATGGCGGCGGAGACGATCATCTCGGGGGTCTGGCGGAGGCCGGTGTAGATGACCTCCATGCCGGCGTCGCGGAGGGCGCGGGCGATGATTTTTGCGCCGCGGTCGTGGCCGTCGAGGCCGGGTTTTGCGACTAGAACGCGGATTGGAGGCGTATTAGGCATTGAGGAGCGAGTATATCTGGCGGGTGGCACCGTGGGGTACCCCTCCCCCCTTCCCCTTCCGAAGGTGGAACCGTGGCGTCTTGATGCGTTTGTTGACAAAGGGATTTCGAGCGCACGTCGACTTACTGGGATTGGCTAATCTCCCTTCACTTGTGCGCGGTGGGTGCTTCGAATAAAACGAGGTTGTCGCGATAATCGATGTGCATGACGAGTTGTTGGAGAGTGGGGTAGCCGAGGAAGCCGTGAACTCCGTCGAATCGTGACAGGTTGATCGAGTCCATCCCGGTGACGGGAAGCCGAAGGCCGGCGAAGTCTGCGGTGAAGCTGCCGGCTTCTTTCAGTTTGCTTACTCCGGAGACACCGCGGATAAAGGTCATGGAGTCCTTTGTTTGGGTCATTTGTTTTGCGAAATCAGTGTCGATCAAGTTGGTGAACGAGCCGGTGTCGACAATAAAGAGCGTCGGCTTGCTGCTGTTGATGACGACGGGCATGATGAGTTGATGACCCCGGCGGTAGATGCTTGTCCAATTCTGCATGGATGGCGCTTTGAAGCGGTCGAAGCTGGTGAGATCATTTGCCGGATCACCACCGAGTGCGTCTAGTGGTGCGGTGGGAGCGGAGGAAAGTTGGGGCAACGGCTCAAGGCGGATCTCGTGTTTTACGTAGTCGAGAGTGACGAGGTAACGAGAGAAGATGTCGGTGCCGACGAGGCCGTCGCTCGTATCGAGGGCCTGGCCGATGTGGCCGCCGCCCAAGACGCTGAAGTTTTCCAGAGCACCGACGTTGCAGTTTTTGAACTCGATGCCTCCGATACGAACTGACGCGGCGGTGAATTGGTCGATGGCGTTGGACCCCTGATCACCGAAGCCCCAGACGCGGGAGGAGCTCACCTTTTGCAGACCCATTCCGGCGAATACGCTGTGCGCAAGGAGAAATCCGCTGGCGCCGGTGTCGATCTGGAGGGTGCGCTTGTGTCCGTTGAAGGCGATTTCAAGACCGTAGTGGTCGATACCGATGGCACCGTAGACGGGCGTCATCGGTATTCGCAGGGGGCCGGTTGCAGACGATAGTTCGCAACGGTTTTTGAGTTCCGAGTCTTCCTGTGCGAGCTGTCTGGTCAGTGTAGCCCGACGTTTGTCGTCGATCGATTTGGCGTCGTGGACAAAATTTGCAAGTTCGGTCGCGGACTGTTCGTCGTTCAGGGAGTTGATCCACGCGAAGCGGATGTTCTCATTATTAGGGCTGAGCTGATGGGCGAGTGCAAGGTGTTTTTGGGCGGTGGCGTGATAACCGGCGAGCGATTCGTACTTAGCTAGTCCCTCGTAGGCGGCGGGGAGACAGGGGTCGAGCTTGAGCGCCTTGAGCATAAGCGCATAGGATTCCAGCCAGTCTCCTTCAGCGTGGCGGAGTTCGCCTGCAGTGACGATCGCAACAGGATCTGTTGGTTCGGCGAGCGTCCATGCATCGGTTTTTTTCCTGGCTTCGTCGAGTTTGCCCTGACCTATCAGGCTGTCAATCTCAAGCTGCCGACTACGGCTATTTTTGGGGTCGGCCTTGTATTCGGCCGCGGCGAGGTCGGCCGATTTTTTATAGTCTTCACGATAAAACGCCAACTCGGTTGGGGTGGGGACAACTTTATCGATTTGGCAGGAAGAACTTTTGGCAGAGGGAGTCGTTTGTGCAAAGCCGGTTGAAGTGAGGATGGCTAAGACGAAGAGGGATAACCAGGAGGTAGGCAAGAGCGCGGCGGCCGAGTCTTTCATGTTTATGCTGAATATAGTCAAGAAAAGAGATTCCTTCCATCCTAAGTCCAGATGGATTAGGGATGAAGATATATCGTTTGTGGGATTTCCTAAAGAGCCGGTCTCTGCAAAGAAATCAGAGGTCG
Organism: Tunturiibacter gelidiferens; assembly: GCF_013410115.1. Classification (GTDB taxonomy): domain Bacteria; phylum Acidobacteriota; class Terriglobia; order Terriglobales; family Acidobacteriaceae; genus Edaphobacter; species Edaphobacter gelidiferens. The sequence goes on along the minus strand of NZ_JACCCV010000002.1, from coordinate 937,878 downwards.
TCGGCGGTGCCGATGGGCATGCCGGGTGGGGCTTCGATCGGCTTGGCTGGGATGAACTTGGCGGGGTCGCGGTTGAAGTCGTTGATGCGGTCGATGAGGGCGGCGCGGTGGATGGCTTCGGCGGTGTCGGGGAGGGGGGCGGCGGTGGTCCACTGCTTGAGGAGGTCGTTGAGGTGAGAGCGGGCGATGGCTCGGGCCTGCGTGGAGGCTTGCGGGTTGACGGCGAGAGAGAGCATGGCTTCGAGGGCGCGGAACTCTACGGCTCGCTCTACTTCGGAGGACATGGTGTGGCCGCCTTCGGGTCGCTCGGCGGTGGTTTTGGAGATGGCTTCGAGGACGCCGCGGAGGGAGGGGGCGCCGGCGAGGCGCATGTGGTACTGGACGAGGCGCGAGGCGCGGGCGGGGTTGAGGAGGACGTTGAGGGTGAGGTCGGCGGCTGACTCGGCGGTGGCGACGGGGTCGAAGGTGAGGCCGGTCTCGGAGGGGAAGGATTCGCGGGTGCGGGGGAGACCGGGAGGGCGTGGGGGGAGGATCTTGAGGAGAGATTCGGGGAGGGTGAGGGTTTCGGGGGAGAGGGTTTTGAGGACGGCGGTAAGGGCTTTCTTCTGTTCGGCGGAGGGGACGATCTCGGGGGCGGGTTGGTTGTCGCCGCGGAGGTTGTAGCGGTAGTCGAGGCCGCCTATTTCTTTGATGGCGGCTTCGGTCTGGTAGCGGTGGAGGAGGTAGAGGGGGACGAGAGTGTCTTCAAGCTGCGCCATAGGAGTGCCGGTAGTGATGGCGTCTTCGTTGAAGCGTGCGAGGGCGGCGGTGCGGATGGTGAGGATGCGGTCCAGTTCATCGGCGGGGTTGGTGCCGTTGTCCCAGAGATGGGCGTGGGGGTGTGCTTCGCCGAGGGGGCGCGCGTCTTCGTCGGTGATGTAGAGGAGGCCGGTCTTTTCGCTGGCTTCGAGGATGGCGTTGAGGGCTGCGGGGTCTTCGGTGGGTTTGCCTGCGGCGTCGAATTCGCGGTAGCCGTAGTCGATGGCTACCTTGTCCCAGATGCCTATGTTCACGCCGTAGGTTTGGGCGAGGGTGGGGATGCCTTCTTTGTTCAGCATGATGTAGGGATGGGGGTAGTCCATGACGGAGACGGACTCTTCGGGGGTGTGGGGGAAGGAGCTGGCGGCGAAGTTGTGGGCGAGACCTAGGGTGTGGCCGGTCTCGTGCGCGGCTAGCTGGCGGGTGCGGGCCAGGGCCATTTGGAGCATCGGATCGGTTTCGGGATTCTTTTGAGGATTTGCGGTTGTGCGATTCCACGTCCCAAGTGGGGCACCCGGAATCGGTGTAAATCCGGGACCTCGTTCGAATTCCCTGTAGGGGCTGAGGAGGGCTTCGGCGATGAGGTAGTCCTGGCGGCTGCGGAGGGAGCCGAGGGTTACGTTGCCCTTAATGATCTCGCCGGTGCGCGGGTCGACGACAGCGGAGCCGTAGCTCCAGCCGCGGGTGTAGCGGTGGACCCACTGGATGATGTTGTAGCGGATGTCCATGGGGTCGGCGTCGGCGGGGAGGATGTCGACGCGGAAGGTGCCCTTGGCCCAGCCTGCGGCCTGGAAGGCTTGATCCCACCAACGTGCGCCTTCGAGGAGCGCGGTGCGGATGGGTTCAGCGGCGCCGCGGTCGACGTAGTACTGGATGGGGGTTACGGCTTCGCAGGCGTGGGTGCAGGCGGGATCTTTTTTGAGGAGGCGGTGGCGGATGATGAAGTCCTGATCGAGCGGTGCGCCTAACGGAGCGGCGTAATCGCGATAGCTGGTGGGGAAGTAGCCGGCGCGGGGATCGAAGCGGCGGGGCGTGAAGCCGGGGCCGGGGAGTTCGATGAAGGACTGGTGCTCGCGGAGGGTGAGGGCGTGGGGGTCAGGGGTGACGTTGGCGACGAACTCTCCTTTCGAGGGGTCGTCGGTGGTGAAGGTGAGGATGGATTCTACTTCGGTGTTTTTGGGGAAGGCTTTGGTGGCGTCGAGGGCAATGGTGGAGCGGGTGGGGTCGAGCTTGTAGGTGCCTTGCTTGGTGGTGGTGAGGGTCTCGGCTACACCGTGGGCGTCGCGGAGGTAGAAGTCGGTTGCGTCGATGAGGACTGCGCCGTTGGGGTCTTCGGCCTCGACTTTGAAGCCGTAGAGGATGGACTCTGGGAAGGACTGGCGGACGGCTAGCTGCTCGAGCGGGTCGGTGGAGGTGGAGCGGAAGTGCTGGTTGGGTTCTACGAGGAGAAGCTTGGGGCCGGTGCGCTCGAAGTGGAGGATCCGGCCTTCGGAGATCTGGCCGCGGTCGAGGCCGAGGTCGTTGGAGCCGGTGCCGTAGGGGAGGGAGTGGGTGTAGAGGAGGTCGGGGCTGTGGCCGTTGGCGTCGAGGTGGGGGATCTCGAGATAGAGCTTGCCGGCTTTGGCGTCCCAGTCGAGCGGGAGGTAGCCGTCGAGGTGCTTCATGCCGGTGGTTTTGGCAGCGATGGTTTGCGCGGAGATTGTAACCGGAAGCGTGGCATATAGCGTTGGGGAGATGGCGAGGAGGGCCAGGGTCATGCGTTTGGGCATGGTTTTGTTTTACACCAGAGGGGCAAGACAAGAGCAACGGCAAAGACAAATGCGGGGTCTTGACGGATACCGTAGAATGCATCGGTTCGCTGCAACTGAGAGATGTGGCCGCAATCCACTGCGCGGTTCACGATGAGACTGTGACTGCTTCGGTCGAAATGACGATTACATTTCTTGAGGAAGGAGGTCAGGACCTGCGGGCGGTCTGCCAGGCTTTGGCGTACTGCCAGCTGGTGTAGGTGGAGTGGTAGAGGTGGAGCAGGAGGCCTTCGCGGCCATCGAGGAAGCCGAGGCGGAGAAGATAGTTTCGGAAGAAGGTGAGGAGGGGGAGGACGAGGACGTTGTGAAGGAGGGCAAGGCGTGAGTAGCTGGTGTGGCCCTTTTCGATGACGGTCTGCGCACCGAGGGTGCTGTAGCGGTTGAGGCTTTCGATGTAGCTCTCGAGGGTTGGGTAGGCGTGGTGGACGATGTCGTGTTTGAGGGTCTCGGTGACGCCATCGAGTGCGATGGTCTCGTGGACGGGACGGTCGGTGAAGCGGGCGGGAGGAGCGAAGTTGGCGGAGTGGCGGCGGAAGAGGCGGAGGTGGGGATCGGGATAGAAGCCGCCGTGGCGGATCCAGCGGCCGAGGAAGAGATTGCGACGACGGAGGAGGTAGGCGTCGGCGGAGGGAGAGGCGGCGAGGAGAGCGCTGATCTCGGCCTGCAGCTCGGGGGTGAGGGCTTCGTCGGCGTCGAGGGAGAGGATCCAGGTGCCGGTGCAACGCTCGATGGCGAAGTTTTTCTGGGCGGCGAAGCCCTGCCAGGGTTCGAGGAAGAGTTTGGCCTTGAAGGATGCGGCGATCTCGAGGGTGCGGTCGGTAGAGCCGGAGTCCACAACGACGATCTCGTCGGCGAATTGGACGCTAGCGAGGGTACGGGCCAGGTTGGCCTCTTCGTTGAGCGTAATGATCGCTACGGACAGCTTCGGCGTCATGATGGCTATCCCATCCTCCCTGGTCTGGGAGCGAAACTCGTTAGTTGTTTTGTATGCCAGTTGGCCGGATGGCCGCGTAGGGTTTTAGCTTAATACGGTTTGCGCTTTGAAGTTCATTTTTTTGTTGCGGGTGGGCACCGCTTTCCGTTTAAGGAAAACGGGATCGTGTGGCGTGGAGGCTGAGCACTCGCCTGTGCCGCGAACGATGAGGCTGTTCGCGGCTTCGATTGTTGAGGTTGGATAGGTGAAGGCAGGGGTGTTGTTGGTGGTCAGGGGAGGGTGATGGCGGGGTCTTTGAGGTGCTCGCGGAGGAGGCGCTGGGTGAGGGTCTTGAGATCTTCTCCGGTCTTGGTGAAGGTGAAGGTACTGGTGGCTTCCGCCCAGTCGAGCTTGTAGCTGGTGGCCTGGGCCGAGATCCAGACCTGGCGGATGGGGGTGTTGGGAGTGATGACGAACTTGCTGGAGCCGTTCTCGAAGATGATGTTCATGACGCCGTTGTTGTCTTCGAACTCGAAGCCCGCATCGTCGTCCTCGGCGGAGATGAGGGACTGTTTGAGGGATTCGAGGGCGCGGTCGGATTCGCGGCGGAAGGTGGCTTCGTCGATCATGACGTTAGTTTACCCGGTGTACTCTTCTTGGGCTGTTTCGGCGATGGCCTGGGCCGGGACTGTGCGGTAGGCGAGAAGGTGGCCTGCGGCTACCGCAGCGACGCATAAGACCACGGACAGAACAACATTCGCGAGGGCTCTGCCCCACGCGCCGGATCGCATCAGGTCGAAGGTCTGGAGGCTGAAGGAGGAGAAGGTGGTGAAGCCTCCGCAGATGCCGACCATGACGAAGAGGCGGAGATTCTCGGAGCCGGGATAGCGGCCACTTTGCAGGGTGAGCGTTCCGAAGTAGCCGATGATGAACGACCCGAGAACGTTGATGAGAATGGTGCCGAAGGGAAATCCGACGCTGTAGGTGAGAGTGAGGCGCGTGATGGCGTAACGCAGTAAGCCGCCCAACGCACTGCCGATTGTGACCCAGAGATATGACATCGTCTGCCTCGTTGTTCCTCAAATTAAGAAGATCGAATTGGCAGAGGTCATCAGCCGGATCTTTACGGCGGTTTTGGGAGACCTCATTCCCATGAACTTATCGTAACAGTAAAGGGATGGCTGCTTTTGTAGGTCAATTTCAAAAAGGCGGCCGTCCTATGCTGCGGGCGGCCGTGAGGAAGGACATCTGGCGAGTACCGCACTGCGACGGCGGCACGCGGCTCGGTAGGAGCAGAAGGTGGCTGCTCACTGCAGGTCTGTTCCCCTGAATGGTAGGTAGAACGGGAGGGCGAATTGTCAGGAGAAAGTCAGGTTCAGATCATTTGATTGCACTATTGATTCAGTCGATCTGCATCGTTTTCGTAAAATGGGTTGATGAAAAAGAGTATTTCCCCGATTTACATCACGAGCCTGATCGCGGGCGCCTTTTTCATGGAGAACTTAGACGGCACGATCATCGCTACTGCGCTGCCCCAGATGGCACGCAGTTTCCATGTCGGCGCGGTCAATTTGAACATTGGCATGACCGCATATCTGCTTACGCTTGCGGTCTTCATCCCGATCAGTGGATGGGTTGCCGACCGTTTCGGTTCGCGTTCCGTCTTCGCGTGTGCGATAGGTGTCTTCACGCTGGCTTCGCTGTTGTGCGGTGCAGCTGGGACGCTTACGCAATTTACCTTTATGCGGGTTCTGCAGGGTATTGGCGGCGCGATGATGGTGCCGGTGGGTCGACTTATTGTTCTTCGGACTACACCCAAGGAGAAGCTGACCCAGGCAATCGCTTACATCACGTGGCCTGGTTTAACGGCGCTGGTTATTGGCCCTCCGCTCGGAGGCTTCATTACAACGTATGCGAGCTGGCACTGGATCTTCTTTCTCAATCTCCCTGTCGGAGTCCTGGCTCTGGTGCTCACGCTGCTTTGGATCGAAAATGTTCGAACCTATGAAAGACATCCTTTCGACTGGACGACGTTTCTGTTGGGAGGCTTCGCATCGACCGGGGCTGTGTACGCGATGGAGAAGCTGGGAGGAGACGGCGACAGCTGGCAGGTGCCAAGTGCCATTCTTGCTCTGAGTGCGCTCAGCGGAGTTGCGGCGATCGTCTTAGCAAGACGCAAGCCGGCGACCGCGTTGGTGGACTTCGAATCGTTGAAGCTCAAGACGTACTCGCTCTCGGTCTATGGAGCAAGCGCATTTCGAATTGCGGTTGCGGTGCTCCCATTTCTTCTGCCACTGATGTTTCAGATTGCCTTTGGACTGAACGCGTTTAGATCTGGCCTTTATCTGCTTGCGCTCTTCGGGGGCGATCTGAGCATGAAGGTATTTGTGATCCAGGCGCTGCGCCGGTTCGGCTTCCGCAACATTCTGCTGGTCAATGGAGTGATTACGGCGGCATCGATGGCACTCTGTGCGACGTTGAACCCTTCTACGCCAACTCTCGTGATTCTCGCGATTTTGTTCTTTCACGGAGCTTGTCGATCGATGGAGTTCACCTGCATGACTACGCTCGCCTACACGGAGATCCCTCCTAACAGGATGAGCCGCGCGAATGGATTCCTGAGCGCGATTATGCAGCTGAGCATGGGGATGGGCGTGGCCGTGGGTGCGATTACGCTGCGTCTGGTTGCGCACGCGCACGGTCACTCTGCCGCGGTGCCGCAACTACGCGACTTCCACATGGCAATACTCTTTATCGCTGTTCTGGCGCTTGGGCCGGTCTTCGATAGCCTTGGACTACCACACGATGCGGGAGTCGCCACGAGCGGTCATCGCCAGGAGAGTCTCGAGGTAACTCCGGTTTAGCGAGAGCGCGCTGGAGCGTTGAGGGCGTGCTGATGGTCGTATGTGCGATGACGCCTGTGGCGGGATGACGAGCAAGATCAAAAAGGCCCCTCGTTGTGAGGAGCCTGTTGATGAAAGGATCAGATGCTGCTGTGTGAAGTTAGAAGGGGATGTCGTCGTCGGTGATGCCTACGTCGGCGTAGTCGGGCTGGCTGGAGGGGGTGCGCTGGTCGTAGCTGGCGGTGTTGGACTTGGAGTAGCCGCCGGTGGAGGCGCCTTCGCCACCGGATTTGCCGCCGAGTAAGGTGAGTTCATTGCAGAGGATCTCGGTCTTGTACTTTTTTTCGCCGCTGGTCTTGTCATCCCAGGAGCGAGTCTGGATCTTGCCTTCAATGAGGATCTGCGAGCCTTTTTTGACGTAGTCGCGCACAACCTCTGCGGTGCGCTGGAAGCAGACGATGTTATGCCATTCGGTCTTGTCGGCCCAGTTACCCTGGGCGTCTTTCTGGCGGTCTGCGGTGGCGAGAGAGAAGCTTGCGACGGTCATGCCGCCGGCGGTGGAACGGATCTCGGGGTCTTTGCCGACGTTGCCGAGGAGGAAGACTTTATTGACGCCTTTTGCCATGTGAAGAACTCCGGTGTTTTTTACGAAAGTGAGGTGGCTGCCCAGGTTGGTGCTTGTCGCTGCTTCAGGTACGTCCTCCCGTGGACGTTGTTCGAGGGTACTTCAGTGCATAAACTTTATCCGCTTCGTATCGAAGCTGGGATCTTCCATGCAACGATCCAACCGCATCTACTGGGCGGAAGACCATATCTTACACCATGAGAACCAAGGCTTTCGACACGGCCAGAGGCTTATTGCAAGCGCGATTTGCGGCTGAAAGAACGATGAGATCGGAGTTCTTTCCGTTGCCGGATCAAAGGGGAGGAGGATCGTAGTGGCAGGCTGCGAAGGGAGATAGGGATGGATTATGATTGCTATCTCAATCAGGCAAATTGAGATAACTCCGGGGGTTCTTGTGTCCGAATGGTATGTGACCGCTTCCAAGAATGACTTCCGGCTTCGGGATCGGCGGGGCGGTCGCTCGGGCCTCAGTCAGAGTTTGCTGTGGTTGATTACGTTGCGCCACGTGGTTTGTCTTACGGCGTTTCTGTTTTTGCTGGCTGGGTGCCGCTCCCGGCAGAACGTCGCTGGTCCGACGGTGGAATTTACGAAGATTCCCCCCGCTGCGCAGGGCGGCCGGGAGCGCGTCGACACGATCTCAGGGCGTGTGACTGGCTCACGGCCAGGTCAACGGATCGTAATCTATGCGATGAGCGGGCCGTGGTGGGTTCAGCCCTGGCCGGACCAGCCGTTTATTACCATTCAGACGGATTCGACGTGGAGCACGTCAAGTCATCTCGGGTTCAAGTATGCTGCGATGCTGGTCGATCCGGGATATCAACCGCCGCCGACGATGGATGTGGCACCTACGGTTGGCGGTTCGATTGCGGCGTTGGCGATCGTCGATGGTGTTGGCAAACCTCAGATTGCGCCTACGGTGCCGATTAAATTCAGCGGCTATGACTGGGGAGTCCGCACGATCGCTTCGGATCGCGGAGGGTTGAATCTTCCCTACGAAGGCGATAACGCGTGGGTCGATCCGCAAGGGGCGCTCCATCTTCGCATCAGGAAGAAAGGGAACAAGTGGTCTTGCGCGGAGGTGGAGATGAACCGAAGTTTGGGATATGGAACCTACATCTTTACGGTAAGGGACACGTCTCATCTGGAACCAGCCGCGGTCTTAAGCTTGAACACTTTTGACGATTGGGGAGGAGAGCAGAACTATCGTGAGGTGGATGTTGAGATGAGTCAATGGGGCGATGGCGCCAGTAAGGACAATGCACAGTTCGGTATTCAGCCTTTTTATGTTCCGGGCAATGTCGCTCCGTTTGTGGAGCCTGCGGGTAAACTGACTCACTCGTTCCACTGGGAGCCTGGGCGAGTGAAGTTTGTGACGGTGCGAGGAGACTCGATTCGCGAAGGCGCGCCCGTTGTTGCGGAACATGTCTTTACCTCGGGCGTACCCTCGCCTGGCCACGAGAAGATGCAGCTGCTGTTTTACGTGGTTGCGAGCGATAAGTATCCGATGCAAAAAGAGAGTGAAGTTGTTCTGGAGAAGTTCGAGTACCTTCCGTGATGGGGTTATGAAAGTTCATCGGCTTGTCGGAAAAATGGTGGCCGTGTTCGTTGTGATGTTCGTCGCCCAAACGGTTCACGCTGTCGATCCGAACCGGGCTCTCTCGCAATACATGCGAGAGAGTTGGGGGCTTGAGAGAGGTTTCACCGGGGGCGCGGTGACCTCGATCGCTCAGACCGCAGATGGGTTTCTGTGGATCGGGACGGAGAAGGGCCTGGTTCGTTTTGACGGACTAAGCTTTCACGTCTTCCAACAGCAGATTCCAGCGACGCTCCCGATCGGCCCCGTGCAGGAACTGGTTGCGGACTCTCAATCGAATCTGTGGATCCTTCTGGCGAATACTACGATCCTGCGATATCACGATGGGAAGTTCGACCCAGGCCACAGTCAGGCAGAGGTTGGAATTACATCCATTGGGCGACGCAGAGATGGTTCGGCGCTTCTCTCGTCCCTGGCTCTGGGGCCGCTTGCGTATCACGCAGGCAAGTTCGATGTTCTCACCGCGCCTCAGGCGCCTGGGAGATCCGATCCTGCTCAGGCAGCAGTGATGAATGATGAGCTCTCCAGCCGACTGAGCTGGGCAACCGGCGTGGCTACTCACCGATTTGCCAAGCCGAATACTGCGGTAGCGGCAGTAGCAGAGACCAGCGATGGCGTCATCTGGTTAGGTACACCCGATAAAGGTCTCTTCTATTTGAGAGACGGGCAGGTTCACAGCGTAGCGCTGGAGGTGGATGACGGAAGGGTTAATTGCCTGCTTCCGATGGAGAATGGCGAACTGTTGATTGGAACCGACAAAGGCGTTTTGCGCTGGAATGGCTCGAAGATTACTCGCGAGGGCGTGCCCTCTGTACTTTGGAAGGTTTCGGTTCTCTCGGCGATTCGTGACAGGGACGGAAACATCTGGATCGGCAGTTCTCATGGACTGCTTCGATTCAACGCCCTCGGCATCTCTTCTGATGACGAAGGGACGGTTGCTTCGGGCCTGGCGGTGAACACTCTCTTTGAGGATCGAGAGGGGAACATATGGATCGGAACGCCGCGGGGTATTGAAAGGCTTCGTGACAGCACTTTCGTGAGCTACGCGGTTGACAACGACTTACGGTCGGCGAGCGGTGGTCCGGTCTATGTCGATGCAGGAGAACGCACGTGGTTTGCCCCTCTCGACGGTGGGTTGCATTGGCTGAGAGATGGAAAGATCGAAAGCGTGAACGCTGCGGGCCTGGACAGAGATGTTGTCTACTCCATCACGGGCAGCCGCGATGAGTTGTGGGTGGGCAGACAACGAGGCGGGCTCACACGGTTGCGTTTTACGAACGGCGCCTTCGAGACCAAGACCTACACGCATGCGGATGGACTCCTTCAGGACAGTGTGTATGCAGTTCATCGGAATCGCGACGGATCTGTCTGGGCTGGGACTCTTAACGGAGGGGTCAGTGAAGTAAGGGACGGAAAGCTTACTTCCTACACCATGGCGAATGGGATGCCGTCCAATGCGGTGACATCGATAGCCGAAGGTGCCGATGGAACCATGTGGTTCGCAACCCCGGTTGGTCTGACTCAGCTATCGCATGGGCAGTGGCGAACCTTTACAGAGAACAATGGGCTGCCATCACCCGATATTGATTGTCTGCTTGAGGATTCAAGCCATGTATTGTGGGTCGGGACGACGTCTGGCCTCGCGTATCTCAACTCCGGTACAGTCCATATCCCTCGTAATGTGCCAGAGGCGCTGCATGAGCAGATCTTCGGAGTTGCGGAAGACACCAATGGCTGGCTCTGGGTTGCGACCTCCAATCACGTTCTAAGAGTGAAGCGCGATAGACTGCTGAGCGGCGTGGCGCAGGAGGGAGATGTGCGAGAGTATGGGACTATCGATGGATTGAGTGGAGTCGAGGGGGTCAAGAGGCAGCAATCGGTCGTCGCAGATCCACTGGGACGCATCTGGTTTTCCATGAATCACGGACTTTCGGTGGTCGATCCGATTCGAGCGACGCACTCTACGGCACCAGTGTTGGCGAAGATAGATGCGGTTTCGGTCGATGGAGTTCCAATCGATTTAGCGACTTCTGTGCGCGTTCCATCTGTTCGTCAGCGAATGACGTTCAACTTTTCGGGTGTGAGTCTCTCTGTGCCGGAGCGAGTTCGATACAAGTATCGTCTTGATGGATTCGATCGTGGATGGAGTGAGCCGGTTGGGTTGCGAGAGGCTGTGTACACAAACCTGGACCCAGGATCTTACACGTTCCACGTTATCGCCTCGAACAGCGATGGGGTGTGGAACATGGACGGGCCTTCGTTGAATCTGACGGTGGTTCCGGCGTTTTACCAGACGAACTGGTTTCTGTTGCTGTGCGCGGCGACGGTGGCAGTTCTGGCGTGGGCGGTTTATCAGTGGCATGTCGGCCAGGTAACGTCGCGGATGGATATCCAGTTTATCGAGCGACTCTCGGAACGAACTCGCATCGCTCGTGAGCTTCACGACACACTGTTGCAGAGTTTTCAGGGATTGATTCTTCATTTTCAGACGGCACGGGACCTGATTCCAAGAGATCCTTCGGAGGCGGAGAAGAGTCTCGATTCCGCTCTGGAGAGTGCGGATCAGGCGATGGTGGAGGGACGCAACGCAATTTACGACATACGGTCTTCTACTTTGGTCGATGACGACCTGGCGCACATGATCACCACGCTGGGAAGAGAGCTTGGAGCCAACAGCGAAGATGGAACCGGGCCGCGGTTCTCTGTCGTCGAGGAAGGAACCGCGAAGCCACTGGATCCGATCTTTCGGGACGACGTCTACCACATCGTTCGAGAGGCGCTGCGAAACTCCTTCAAGCATAGTGAAGCGCAGAAGATCGAAGCGGAGATTACGTACGGGAAGAGGCTGCTGCGCGTGCGGATCCGCGACGATGGGAAGGGAATCGACCGGAAGGTCCTCGAGGAAGGGGAGCGCGCGGGGCATTGGGGATTGCCTGGCATGCGAGAGCGCGCCAAACGGATCAGTGGACAACTGGCGGTGTGGAGTGAGGCTGGCGTTGGGACCGAGGTGGAGTTAAACCTCCCCGGATCCCTGGTTTACGAAGCAGGCTCCTCTCAATTTTTGCTTCGATTCTTCCGCAGGATTGGAACTCGAGATAAGGGGCTGTGAAGTTCGTGGAGTCGTAGTCTATTTGCGGACGAGAAAGATGAAGCGGAGAAGGAATAGGGCTGCGAGAAGATAGAGCATCCAGTCCTGACGGCGAGCGCGTCCGGCGAGGAGTTGCAGAAGCGCGTAGCTGGTGAGGCCGAAGCTGAGGCCGTCGGCGATGGACCAGGTAAGAGGGATGGTCGCAACGGTCAAGAAGGCGGGGATACCGATCTGCGGATCGTCCCATTCGATCTCGCCGAGGCCGGTGAGCATGAGGCCGCCGACCAGGATGAGCGCGGGCGCGGTGGCGAAGGTTGGGATCGCTCCGACGAGAGGAGCGATGAAGAGCGAGAGGAAGAAGAGGATGCCGGTGACGATGGCAGTGACGCCAGTGCGTCCTCCTGCTGCGACTCCAGCGGAAGACTCGATGTAGCTGGTGACCGTGCTGGTGCCGGCGAGTGAACCGAGGATGGTGGAGGATGCGTCGGCGAAGAAGATGCGGTTGAGGCGAGGGATGGTGTGGTCGGGGGCGATGAGGCCGGCGCGCTGAGTGACGGCGACGAGCGTGCCGATGTTGTCGAAGAGGTCGACGAAGAGAAAGACGAAGATGATCTCGAAGGCTCCGACGTGGAGCGCGCCAAGGATGTCCAGGTGGAAGGCTGTCGCTTTGATCGCGGTGAGGTCGTAGGTAGAGGGTTGCCAGTGAACCTGGTGGCAGAGAATGCCTACGAACATTGTGGTGAGAACACCGATGAGCATAGAGGCTCGGACGCGAAGGACCTGCAGGATCGCGATGAGTAAGAGGCCGAAGATGGCGAGCGCGGTTTGAGGGGCGCGGAGGTTGCCCAGAGTGACGGTGGTGGCGGCGCTTGGGACGATAATGCCCGCGTTGCGGAAGCCGATAAAGGCGATGAAGAGGCCGATGCCTCCGCCTACCGCTGCATGGAGTTGATGGGGGATAGCGGCGACAAGGCGCTGGCGAATACCGGTGAAGGTAAGGGCGAGGAAGATAACTCCGGAGAGGAAGACGGCGCCGAGAGCAGTTTGCCAGGGGACTCCCATGCCGAGGACGACGGTATAGGTAAAGTAGGCATTGAGACCCATGCCGGGTGCGAGGGCGAGGGGATAGTTGGCGATGCTTCCCATGAGGATGCTGCCGAAAGCCGCGCAGAGACAGGTGGCCGTAGTAATGGCGGCGAGGGGCATGCCGGTTTTGCTGAGCAGAGAAGGGTTCACGAAGATGATGTAAGCCATCGTGATGAAGGTCGTTAGTCCGGCAAGAATCTCTGTTCGCCAGTTGGTCGCGTGTTCTGAGAAGCCGAAGTAGTGCTCCAGGCGAGTGCGGATGGGCATCAGGTCAGGCTCCTGTGAGACGGGAAACTAGAATGGATGGAGTAGTACCAGCATAGCGTGAGAGGGCTTCGATGACGGCAGAGGACGTGAAGAAATTGCTTGGGTTGCAACCGCATCCGCGCGAGGGCGGGTGGTATGTGAGGACCTACGAGGCCGCGGAGAAGGTGGACGCCGAGATATTTAAGGACAAGAGGTATGCGGGAGCACGACGGACTGCGACTGCGATCTATTATCTGCTGGAGCCGGACACGTTCAGTGAGATGCACCGGCTGAAGTCGGATGAGGTGTTCCATTTTTATGCCGGCGACGCGGTGGAGATGCTGCAGTTGGTCGAGAAAGGTAAGGGCGCGACGGTGGTGATCGGGAACGATCTGCTACGAGGTCAAAGGCCGCAGGTAGTTGTGGAGCGGGGCGTGTGGCAAGGCTCACGCCTGGTTGACGGAGGGCGATGGGCGCTGCTGGGATGTACGGTGAGTCCAGGGTTCGAGTTTGAGGACTACGAGACCGGCGAGCGACGGGAGCTGTGCGAAGCGTGGCCCGAGTTTGCTGAGGAGATTACGGCTTTGACCAGAGTCGCTCCCTGAGAGATGGAGGCCAGTGCTTGCTGCATCCGATATTGCAGTCAGCGATTACCTTTGAAGATGTGGATATTTTCAGCGACGAATAAGACGCCTTTTCACCTGATGTTGTACTGTGATTCGTATTGTTTGGGTACGGACTGAATGAAACATCTGTTTAGCGGCGTGCTTGACCATATTGCGGCCAGTACCAGGCGCAAGGTCATCGCTATTTACATTCTTCTTCTCCTGATGAATGTGTCTGCCTGGATGTGGGCTTTTCTTGCATTTCGACACTATCCCGTGTTGCTGGGTACTGCATTCCTGGCTTACAGCTTCGGCCTTCGTCATGCGGTGGATGCCGATCATATTGCAGCGATCGACAACGTAACGCGGAAGTTGATGCAGGAGGGCAAACGCCCGGTTGCGGTGGGATTCATGTTCTCTCTCGGACATTCGACGATTGTGGTCCTGGGCTCGATTGCTATCTCGGCTACAGCATTGTCGCTGCAACATCGACTGGATGCCGCGAGACACATCGGCGGCGTGGTAGGGACGCTCGTTTCGACACTGTTTCTCTTTGCGATCGCGATCGTGAATATGGCGGTTCTGCGGTCGGTGTATCTTGCTTTCCAGCGGGTTCGTCGAGGGGAGCGGTATGTTGAGGAAGACTTCGATCTGCTGCTGGGCAGCCGCGGATTTCTCTCTCGCCTGTTTCGTCCCATGTTCGCGTTGATCCGCCGCAGTTGGCACATGTACCCGCTCGGCATTCTGTTCGGCCTTGGATTCGACACCGCGACGGAGATTGGATTGCTTGGCCTCTCGGCCTCTGAGGCCGCAAGAGGATTGTCGCTGTGGTCAGTTCTGGTCTTTCCCGCGCTGTTTGCCGCAGGTATGTCGCTGATCGACACCACCGATAATGTCTTGATGCTTGGTGCTTATGGGTGGGCTTTTGTAAAGCCGATTCGCAAAATCTACTACAACATGACAATCACCCTGATCTCGGTGGTCGTTGCGGTGTTGGTCGGGGGAATTGAAGCCCTCGGCCTGATGGCAGATCAGTTCCATTTTCATGGGGCTTTTTGGGCTTTGGTTGGAACTCTCAATGAGAACTTCGGCACACTGGGGTACGTCATCATTGGGCTTTTCGCTTTGAGCTGGATCGTCTCGATCTGGTTTTACAAGTGGCGCAGGTTCGACGAGTTGGAAGTGAGTACTTGAGTGCGCTTTGTGGTTGCTTGCGTTCGAGAGCACGGTGTCTTGATTCATCGACAGAAACAAAATAATTGAGGGACAGCATAACGTCTGCTGCCCCTCCAGGAATGATTGGACAAGTCTGTTCTTGAAGTGCCTTGTATTTAGGGGTAGAGCACGACAGGATTCAGACTGCCTCCATTGCTGCTGTTGGCAGTTGTGCCTTGTCCGTTGATGACGTGGGTGATCTGACCGCTGCCATTCAGAAAGACGGTGCCGACGTCGTGAATCGCTATCCCGCTTGTATCGGGGACAGTCATCGCGTTGTCTTCGATGATGTTGATTCCCTGATTGAAGAAGGAGTAAATGCCCAGACCGTAGGCCTGATGCGTGTTCGCTGAGTTGGAGACTACGTACGACGGGTAGCCATTGGCCGATCCGTCGGTCCATGCGCTCTGGCTCGGTGGATCATATGGCAACTCGCTTTGATAGAAGATAGTTTCGCCGCCATTGCCGTTCCACAGCACCTGCTCCTTCTGGTAGTGTTCTACGGCGAGGCCGAGCGCTGTGACGTTGTCACCATTGACAACGAGGCCATGGTCCGCGGTATTCACTATCCAGCCGACGCCGGTGCCGTGGTCCGCGCGCCATGCCCAGATGTCGTCGAGCAGGACGTCGTTGCTGTTGATTTCGAGACTGGTGGTGGCGCTTCCAGCGGTGGCTCCGCCGATGCGGAAGAAGACATCGCTCAAGGAGGATGGATTCGAGGAGTGATCCCGGAAGCGGTTAAATCCGAACCAGTTGTCCAGGCCTCTCAGCCTCGAGCTCCCGAGTTGGACGAGCGCGTCGGAGTTGATCGGGCCGGCATCGACGATTAGGCCGGCGATCCTCACTCCATCTACATCCGTAACCGTGATGGCAGGTCGGCCTGTCTGCGGGACAAGCGTAGCGAAGCCGAGGCCGAGCACAATGGTGTTGGGATAGAGGACGCGGATGGAGTCTTTGAGCTGATAGACCCCCGGCGTGAGGATGAGGCTCTTGCCCAGGAGTAGCGCGAGATTAATCACCTCCACGTTGGTTGAAGGGGTCGCGACAAAGAAGTTGTTGATCGACCTTGATTGACCTGGTGTGTTTGCGCCTGACCAGCTGACGCCAGACGAGTTTTTCTGCAGCGCAGGAACAAAGACCTTATAGTTGCCATTGCTGTCGGTATAGAGGAAGGGTTTTTCGCGACTGATCGGGGTGCTCGGCAGGGTTGTGTAGGCTGGATTGGGATAGCTTTGCGCGGGCGCTCCGACGACGCCGGTGAAGACCTGGTCCCAGACCGCGTTGGACCATCCACCGATGCTGCTGTTCCGCACATAAAACTGCTGCTGCGATCCGTTGATGACAAAGCCGGTCTGAGAGTCAGCGATGAAGCCACCGCTCGCGAACTGCGGACCGGCGCTGCAGTAGTCCTGGAGGGAGAGATTGGCCCCGGTGATGTTCACCCGCCGCATCGGCGCGGCCTGCGAGACCGCCCAAAAGTCGGCCGAGGACTGACAGCCGGAGAGACCCATGACGTTGATCGTCAGGTTCGACATTGAACGCCAGAAGTTGTCGAGAGCGATGCAGTTGTTGGCGGCGAAACACTGGTTATATACATCGACGTGGCCGTTGATGGTGACGTCGGCCGGCGACGCGCCCAGTCCGGCGACCTCCGTGTAATAGCCCACCTGGAAGTCGAGAGGAGTGGCGGCGCTGCCGTAGACTCCTGGCTTGAATAAGAGTGCGTAGCGCTGCGTGCCAAACTGATTGCTAACCTGCTGGTTGGCTATGGAGTCGACCGTTGCCTGAATCTGACTTGTCGACATGCTGGGATCGAAGATGTAAACATTGGGGCCAAAGTCTGAGGCGACTTCGGTTGCGTTCTGAGCAACGGCTGAGCCGCTTAGAGCACCTACCGTTAAGAGAAGTGTTCCGACGAGGCGCGCGAAGGCTAGCTTCGCAGTGGAAGATTCGCTTGTTGTATTTTTCACGTTTGCAACTCCGGTACGCGTGGGGTGGATTGCGCCGGCAACGATAAGCTGCGTTTCACTCGCTTGTCAAACCAGGAGTGCTGGTAGTTTGTGCTCCACAAAAAAGTGTCAAGTATTCATTTTTTAACAAAGGATTCGTGAGATTGAGATTGACTTTCCGCTGAGTGGCTTCGAGATCAATTGTTGCGCGCCAACCGCTTCAAATGGCGGTCGATTAAACAAACCACAGCGACTTTGAGTGCTGCGTGCAGAAATATATCTCTCTATAGAAGCTTCATCGAGTCGGGATCCCACTTCACTACTTCACCACGCTCCATGCTCAGATTGCTCAGTAGGGCAGCACCGGCGGCGCGGAAACCAAATACCGCATCTTCCACAACGGGCTTCCGTGTGCGAACCGCCGAGAAGAAATTACTGAAGTGGTCGTAGCTGTCGCTGTATCCGGCGGGGGCGACATATTTTTCATACCCGGCCGACGGACTTCCCGTTGGATGTGAGACCGGATACTTCTGGCGGTAGCTTTCCAGGAAGCGTTTTTGCATTGCATCCGTAAAGGTTCCGATTGTGTAGCTTGGTTCTTTCTGGAGCGGCACTCGGCTAATGCTGACTGTGTTGCCGGCAATCTCCATGGTGCCTTCCGACCCGGTGAAGATCAGCCCTTCACTCTCCTCGCCACCGTCGACGAAGTTCACGCGAAGACTGAGGTTGAATCCTTCACGGTAGTCAAAGAGGCCCAGCATCACGTCGGGGACGTCGCGCCCGTCCTTCCAGAAGCGCAGCCCGCCTGTTGCCATCGCTCGCGTGGGGCCATTTGATCCGGTGATGAAGTGGGTGCCGCTAAAGAGGTGAACGAAGAGATCTCCCGCTACGCCGCTGCTGTAGGCCTTCCATTTGCGCCACTGAAAGAAGTGCTCTGCATTGAATGGAATTTTGGGAGCGGTCCCCTGAAAGCGAGGCCAGTCGCAGGTTTCCGTTGAGGCGTCGAGTGGCACGGTATAGTTCCATGCGCCCATGGACGAGTTACGGTCCCAGCGCGCGGTCACCATATTGAGTTGGCCAATGGCTCCCGAAGCCAGCAGCTCCTTGGCCTTCGAGTAGATGATCGAACTCACGCGCTGGCTTCCGACCTGGACGATGCGGTTTGTCGTGCGGGCGGTTTCAATGATCTCAGGTCCATCGGAATAGAGATGGATCATCGGTTTTTCGCAATAGACATCCTTGCCCGCGTTCATGGCGTCGATGGCAGCCTGCTTGTGCCAATGGTCTGGCGTGGCGATGATGACGGCGTCGATATCCTTGCGGGCCAGGATCTCTTTGTAGTCGCGCGTCGTAAAAATGTCTGTGCCCCAGAGTTCCTTGCTGCGCTCGAGCCTGCCGTCGTAGCAGTCTGCTACGGCCACCAACTTCGCGCCCGGAACCTGCACTGCAAACTTCGTATCGGACTGGCCCTGAATGCCGGCTCCAATCAGTGCGAACTGTACGTGATCGTTGGCTGTAACCGGCGCGGCAGGGCCAGTCTGAGCTGCTGTCAGCGCATACATCTTTGACCCCAGTAACGTCTCCGCGGTTGCTGTTCCCGCGGCTTTCAGGAAATTTCTACGGTTCAGCACGTGCCCCTATCCTCGCAACATGAAGTTGACCACTCTCTGCAACGATATTCTCTGTCAAAGACTTTGTCTTGTTTCCAGAGCGGCGAAGGTTTGAATCGTCGACCAATCAGGTTTGCTGCGTCTTTGGGTTGCTGGCGACCGTGCATCCAGCGATATCTTCCATCACACGAATGGAGCCGCAAATATCTTCTTCGCCGTAGCCTTTTGCGATGGCCGCGCGAAAGAGTTGTCGCGAGAGTGCCGTTAGCGGTGCTGGCACGTTCAGTTCGGCAGCGGACTCCAGCATCAACTCCATATCTTTCTCCAGCCACTTGACGGAGAAGTTCGTGGTGAAGTTTCGGGCAAAGACCAAGGGCGCCTTGATTGAGATCAGGCCCGATTTGGCGGCGCTATTGTTGAGGATATCTAGCATCATCTCAGGATCGACTCCGGCTTTAGTGCTGAGAATGAGACTCTCGTTGAAGGCCTGAAGGAGATTGCCGAGGATCATGTTCTGCGAGAGTTTGGCGTGGAGCCCCATGCCGGCCCCCCCGCAGTAGTACAACTGCTTGCCCATAGCCTCGAAGTATGGGCGCACCTTTTCGAAGACGTCCTGTGATCCTCCGACCATGAAGGTGAGGGTGCCTGCTTCCGCCCCGCCTTTTGATCCGGTACAGGGAGCGTCCAGGAATGCGATGCCTTTCTCGGCGAGTTCGGCGGCGATGGCGCGGCTTGCAGAGGGAGAGACAGTACTACAGTCCACAATGATGGATCCTTTGGCAGCGGTCTCCGCGAGTCCATCTTTGCCGAGGATCGTCTTTCGCGACATCTCCGTGTTGCCGACGCAGAGGAAGATGCAGTCGCTTTGCCGCGCTACCTCGGCAGGTGTATCGCACGAAATCCCACCTTTAGCCGCGAGTGCCTCAACTTTTCCTCTGCTAAACGACCATAGTGCGACTTGATGGCCTGCTTCAATAAGATGAAGGGCCATTGGGCCACCCATAATGCCTAAGCCAAGAAATCCAAGCTTTGCCATGCGATTTTGATCTCCTCGTGAACTTGAGCTAATGATGAAAGACGGCGGGGTGAAAGAGAAATTTTGACGATGGTGCGACCTATTAATTAGTATCTCCTTCGTTGCCATCCTTGTGCCACTGTGCGGGGAGGGGTTCGGTATTTCGGCAGGCGGAACTGCATTTTCCTTTTAGTCTGAGAGTTAACTTAGGAAGCTGTATTTTTAATCGAGGCGCGTGGCGATCGATAGCTAGAGTAATTTGCCTGGCCGGAAGTCGCGCTCGGTGGCTGTGCTTCCAAGTCTAAGAGCGGGTATTGCTGGGGTGTCACTGCATGATAACGACTGCGTCGGGCTTACGAGAGGTTGCCTGTAATCTCTTTTTGCAGTCACTTGCGGATTGCAGCATCGAGCAAGCTGTTAACCGTAAGGTGAAGCGCATAGCCGGGGCAGGCGATACTACGTTCTTAGCTATTGGCGACGACGTAGTCGACCTTAGCCGTATACGCCGTATCGGCGTGGTGGCTGCGGGTAAAGCTGCCTCTCCAATGCTCAAAGCACTGCTGCCCTCTTTACGAGGGCTGAGCCAATGCGATTTGTCTGGTGTGGTGATTGCCAGCGACCGACCAACAGATCTTCCTCCAGGCTTTCAGTTTTTTGCCGGAGGACATCCAACACCCAATCAAGCCTCGATCGATGGAGCGGAAGCGGCCGTGGCGCTTGTGCGTTCGCTACGGAAGGAAGCTATCGCGACGGGAGATTCGCTCTGTCTGTTTCTTATCAGCGGAGGCGCCTCCGCGATGATGGAATTGCCACTTGACTCCAGGATCACGCTTGAAGATATGGTGAAATTTCACCGAGAACTGGTGCATAGCGGCGGTTCTATTGCTGAGATAAATTGTGTTCGCAAGCACTTCTCGGCGATGAAGGGAGGCCGCCTGGCCCTTGAGGCCGAGGGCATCCTGAGCTACTCTCTGCTTGTCTCGGATGTGCCGTTGGGGCATCTGGACGCCCTGGGATCTGGCCCTACGCTGCCGGATAGCTCTACCGTTGATCAATGCAAAGAGATTCTTGAGCGGTATGGATTGATGAACAGATTTCCGGTTTCGGTCCGGCAGTTTTTTTCATCGACCCAACTTCACGAAACACCCAAATCGGCTCAACTCCGTTCAAAAGCCGTGACTCTGCTATCGTCCGAGGATCTGGTAGAGATCGTCGAACAACGCGCCAGAGATCTTGGGTTCTACGTGGTCGTCGACAATACCTGCGACGACTGGAGCTACAGTGTCGCCGCCGAATATCTGCTGGAACGTCTTCGGGACCTGAGGCGGGATCATGGACGCGTCTGCCTGATCTCTTCTGGTGAAGTGACGGTTGAGTTGTCCGCAAGAGAGTCCGAGTTGGATGGTTCGGAGCGGGACGATACGTTGGGGGTTGGTGGACGCAATCAGCACTTTGCGCTCTATGCCGCGACCTTGTTGAGGTCGTTGGACGCGCGCACGGTCGTCCTCTCTGCGGGCACAGATGGCGTCGATGGGAATAGTGCGGCCGCAGGCGCCGTTGTGGATGAGACTCTTTTGGATGACGAAAAACTGCTGTTTCAGGCTCAGGGGTCTTTGCAACGCTTCGACTCCGGCACTTTTTTGCAGGAAGCTGGCTTGAGCATCGTAACCGGCGCTACTGGAAACAACTTACGCGATCTGCGCATTTTGTTGGCGGCCGAGTTCTGAAATAACAAGGACGCAGGCCATTTGCTCGAGCTGAGCAAACCTAAGGAGCGTCATCTTCGCGACAAGTAGTTTTGCATCGACGGATCCCCCAGCCAACAGCGATTGGCGAAACAAGGTCAACGTATCGGTTGTTTTCCCTTTGTTATTAGAACTCTGACGTAGATACTGCCAGTATGTCTGCAACGGCAGCAGTGTTGGGAAAAGTCGGGCTTCCAGCGCCAATCAAAGAGATCGCGGCACGCCCCTGGGATGCGATCGTTGTAGGCGCGGGCCACAACGGGTTGGCGTGCGCGACTTACCTGGCGCGGGCAGGTCAACGCGTCCTCGTGCTCGAAAGCCGGGAGCGAGTTGGGGGTGCCTGTACTGTCGAAGAGCCGTTTCCCGGCGTTCGAATGTCGCCCTGCGCCTATCTTGCCGGACTGCTGCATCCGCTCGTGATCAAGGAACTCGGCTTGCCGGGCCGCGGCTTCGATTGGACGCCCGCTGTCAACGGACTCTTTGTGCCCTTTCTGGACGGCAGCAGCATCCAGCTTTGGGACGATGACGCTCGATGCGAAGCGGAGGTTCGCCGCTTTTCGTCACGGGACGTCGAAGGCTGGCGCGCGATGAATGACGTAATCCGCAGATTGCGAGATGCGCTGCGGCCTGCAACCGGCATTCCTGGCGACGATCCAGACGAGAGCCGACGCGATCTATGGATCGGCGATGCACCCACGCAAGAGCGACTCGAAGAGCTTCTAAAGGATGACGCCGAAGCGCGCGGTCTTCTTTTTGATTGGTCCATGGCGGAGTTCGTTGACCGCTACCTTATCGATGAGCGAATGCAGTCTGCCTATCTGGGGCAGGGCGTGATCGGCACCAACGCAAGTCCTTTTGACGCTGGTACGGCCTCCATCCGCTTCCATCACTCCTCAGGCAGGCTCGGCGATATGCCAGGCATGTGGGGTTATGTGAAGGGCGGGATGGGGATGGTCTCCTTCTACTTCTGTGATGCTGCCAGAGAAGCCGGAGCGATCGTGGCCGCGGGCGTGAACGTGGCACGAATTCTCCCCGGTGAGGGCGTGCTCCTTGAAGGTGGAGAGCGAATCACTGCACAGGTTGTCGTCTCCAATGCGGACCCGATCCGCACGTTGCGCATGCTGGACGTCGATGCGGACCCAGCCTGGGCTGCAAAGGTGCACTCGGTGCCGATCGAAGGATGCACGGTCAAGCTAAACGTATTGCTTCGCGAACTGCCAAACTTCAAGGCCCGACCGGGAATCGAACAGCCACAGCACTACGGCCAGATCAATGCTCCTCTAACGAAAGAGGAGTGGAAGGCCAGTTATGCCGCAGCCCGTTCAGGATCCCTTCCGGAACAACTCTGGTGCGAGCTTTACTTTCAGAGCGTCCACGATGCAACCGTAGCTCCAGCGGGTCTCCACACCATGAGCGTCTTCGCGCAATACGTTCCGTACAAGTTCGCATCTGGAAGTTGGGAGGAGCGTCGCAACGACGCCAAAGCCTTGGCATTGCGGTCGATCGGCCGCTTTTGCAGCAATCTGAAGGACGCTGTCGTCGACGCGCAGGTACTGGGGCCGCCGGACATCGAGCAGAAGGTCGGCCTCACCGGCGGACATATATTTCAGGGCGAGTGTCTTCCTGCTTACATGTGGAGCAAGCGCCTTACGGCGAGAACTCCGATGAAGGGCGTCTACCTCTGCGGCGCGTGCACACACCCTGGCGGTAGCGTCATCGGGATCAACGGGCGGAATGCTGCGATGGCGGTGCTTCGCGATCTGGATGAAGCCCGATGACTGAACCCGGCCATCTGGGAGAGAAACAACTACTGAAGCGCGAGTTGGGTCTCTTCGATCTGACTCTCTTCTACATCGCGGGCGGACTGAGTCTGCGCTGGATAGCAACAGCCGCTGCCGCCGGGCCAAGCACAATCCTTGTCTGGATCTTCGCGTGTCTGTTCTTCTTCGTGCCTCTCGCTGCGAGCGTGCTCGAACTTTCGGCGCGCTATCCGGAGGAAGGTGGACTTTACGTCTGGACGCAACGCGCGTTCGGCGACTTCTCGGGCTTTCTCGCAGCGTGGACGTACTGGATGAGTAATCTTCCATACTTCCCCGCGGTGCTCTACTTCGGAGCCGGTAGCTTGCTCTTCGCCTTTCCCCACGGACAGAAGCTTGCCGCCACCGGCAGCTATTACCTTTTGTTTGCTCTGGGATGTCTCGCTGTGATTACGGTGCTCAACGTTCGCGGGCTGAAATTCGGAAAATGGCTGAACAGCGTCGGCGCATTCGGCAGTTGGATTCCGATCATCATCCTGCTAGTGCTAGCCGGTGTCAGCGTCTTGCGCTTTGGGTCCGCCACGAAGTTCACGGCTGTGAGTATGACTCCTCACGCCGATCTCAAAAACGCCATCTTCTGGTCGACGATCTTCTTCGCTTTCGGTGGTTGCGAGACTGGCTCCTTCATGAGCGAGGAGATCAAGAACGCTCGGCGCACTATTCCCCGCGCACTCATCGTTTCAGGAGTAATTCTCGCCGGCAGTTATATCGCAGGAACAATCGCAATGCTCGTCGCTCTGCCGAGCGCTGAAATTAGTGGTGTCGGCGGTTTCGCAAGTGCCATCCAGGTGATGTGTAGCCGCCTTGGTCTTTCGTGGATCGTTGTAGTGATCGTGCTCCTCGTTGCACTCAACAGCATCGGAGGAGCTGCGTCCTTCCTTTCATCGACCTCCCGCTTACCCTTTGTGGCCGGCATCGATCGATACCTGCCGAAGGCCTTCGGACGCGTCCATAGAAGGTGGGGCACGCCATGGATTGCGATCATCTTTTACGGCTTTGCAGGAATGCTCTGTGCCTTGCTGAGTCAGGCCGGCAGCACAGTGCAAGGCGCCTACGACCTGCTCGTCAGCATGTCGATCGTCACCTACTTCATCCCATTTGTCTTTCTATTCCTGGCGATGATCCGCTTGCAGCGCGAACCTTTCCCGCAGGGAGGAATTCGGTTTCCGGGGGGACGGTCCGTCGCAGTTCTACTCGCCTCCGTCGGCCTGATTACTACTATGTTGACGATTGTCCTGGCGCTCGTTCCGCCCGACGACGAGCCGGATAAGGGGTTAGCGATCGCCAAGATACTTGGCTCAACATTCCTTCTTGTCGGTGCCGGAGCAGCCGTCTTTCTAACTGCGAAATGGCGACGGGAAACCGAATAAACAGCGACCGAGCCGTGGTTTTGACCAGGTTGATGGCGGAGAGGGAGGGATTCGAACCCCCGATAGACTTACGCCTATGTCTGATTTCGAGTCAGGTGCATTCAACCGGGCTCTGCCACCTCTCCGCATTTTTATCAATCACCTGAATACCGTCTTTAGCTTGGCCAAAGTGCCGGTGTCAGCGTGGCGTTAATTGCAGTCTGAGGAACTGTAACTAACCTATCGATGGCAGCCGAATACCAGCAGGCGCGAAAGCCGAAGAGCGCACGTCCATCGATAGTGATTGTGACCTGGCATCTCCCCGAAGATTTCGGACGTCGTGCCCAGCTAAGACAAGTCTACCGGCAAAGGCGTGTCTGGTGCAATGCCATCTGTATTCCTCGACGTGCCATCTTATGCGAGCACGGAAAGAGTTGTTCCCTTCGCCATTTATCCTGAACGTGGATTAATAAGATGGTTCTTTGCGGGATGACAAGCTTTTGATGACCCAGACAGCACAACCCGCCGCGGCCTGGACATCCGATCTCAAGCAATGGCTGCGTGAGTTAGCCGCGCGCTCCGGCTTCGATACCGCGGGAGTAGCGCCAGTCGTCTCCGCAACCTCCGAAGCAGACGCAAAGCCTCTGGACGCGCAGCGATTTGCAGCCTGGGTCGACGCCGGCAGAGCAGGCGAGATGGAGTATCTCAAGCGCCGCGACGACCACGGAGTTCTGCTGCGAAGCGACGTGCAAATCGTGATGCCCTGGGCGCAATCGGTCATCGTCTGCGCGTTGAACTACAACACCGCCGCCCCACTCTCCATCGACGAGGCCTCACCCGGCACCGGATGGATCGCCCGCTATGCCTGGAGTGGCCGCACCGACCCCACAAGTCCTGACGAACTCGCCCCCACCGACTATCACGACGAGCTGCTAGGCCGCCTGCAGAAGATCGAATCACAACTTCACGAGCGGTTTGCCTGCCAGACTCGCTGCTACGTCGACACCGGCCCTCTGGTGGAGCGAGCCGCGGCCGCAAAGGCCGGCATCGGCTGGGTCGGCAAGAACACCTGCATCCTCGATCAAAAGCTCGGCTCCTGGCTTCTGCTCGGCGTCATCGTCACCTCAATCCCCGTGTCGTCCGAGTTCGAACCAGATATCGCTGCCGACCGCTGCGGAAGCTGCACCCGTTGCATCGACGCCTGCCCCACCGGCGCGCTGGTTGCGCCGCATCAGATGGACGCCTCGCTCTGCATCGCCTACCTCACGATCGAGAAAAAGGGAGTCATCGCCGAAGAGCTGCGCGAGCCGATGGGCCGCCAGGTCTTCGGCTGCGATATCTGCCAGGATGTCTGCCCGTGGAACCGCCGCTCTCCAGTCTCCCAGAACGAGGGCATGCTCACACGAAAGCAGCTGATCAACCCGTCGTTGTCCTGGCTCGCGGCAATGGACCCCGCGACGTTCAAGCGTTGGTTCAAGGGCTCTCCCCTGGAGCGAACCCGGCTCAAACGACTGCAGCGAAACGTCGCCATCGCCATGGGAAACAGTGGCGACCCACAGTTCATTCCACAGCTCGAGCAATGGAGCGCGGTCGAAGATTCCGTACTCGCGGAGTCGTCTCAATGGGCTTTGGCACGCATCTACAGCCTCTCGGCCGCTCCAAACGGCTAGCCATCCCAAGCCAACACCAGCGACCACCACAAACGGACACCCTCTGCTAGCATCGGAGTGAGTCGCGCGGCCCAGTTCGCCTGACTCTGCATCGAACTCTCCTATGCCGTCAATTTCTCCTAACGAACCCCAATCGAAGACCGACCAGGATCTGCCACCCAGGCCGATCGAAGACGTTCCGCCCGTCGTTTGCGACGACAGCTTATCTGGGCAGATCGTCGCGCTGGTTCGCTATATGACGCGCACCGAGGTCCACACCTACGCCTTCAGCGTCGCCGCCAACGTGATCCTTTCGCTCTTTCCCTTCATCGTGCTGCTGTTGACCATCTCCCGCAGCGTCTTCCACTCGCGCTCGATGGAAGCTATCGTCGGCGACATGATGAAGAATCTGCTTCCTGTCGGCCAGGACTTCGTCATGCGGAACATGCAGCTTCTGGCCCACCCCCACAAACAAACGCAGCTCTTCTCGCTGGTCATGCTGCTCATCACCTCGACCGGTGTCTTTCTCCCCTTGGAGGTTGCGCTTAACAGGGTTTGGGGAGTACGTCAGAATCGAAACTATCTTCACAATCAGGCCATATCACTTGGACTCGCCTTTGCCGTCGGCGTGCTGGCGATGGCCTCAGTCGCGTCCACGGCGAGCCAGCAGACCATCCTGGCCTGGGTCTTCTTCGGTCATACAGAAAACGTTGTCTTCCACTTCGTCTCTTACGGCTTCCTCAAGCTCTGCGCCGGGCTTGCGAGCATCCTGATGTTCTTTCTAATCTATTGGGTGCTGCCCTACAGAAAAATTCCGGCTCTAGCGGTGCTGCCAACAGCCATCGTCATCGGCCTGCTGTGGCAGATGGCGAAGTACCTCTATATCAGGGCTCTTCCCTGGCTGGACTTCCAGTCCGTCTACGGACCGTTCTATATTTCGGTAGGGTTGATGATGTGGGCGTTTCTCTCCGGCTTGCTCTTGCTGGCAGGAGCACACTTTTCGGCAACACGGCACAGCCTGAAGCTGGCACGGCGAGCGGAACTGGAGGCGGCAAACGATGCAAGATCCGAATAGCCCTACCGGGCCGCGCTTCCTCACGCTGCTGAGGGAACGGCTACCGACAGGACTTGCCGGAGCCGCGGCGTGGCTTGGGTTATGGTTCTGTGTGTTGTTCGTTCGTCGTTGGATCTCAGGCGGATTCGGGACCTTTTTAGGAGTCCTGCAGTTTTTTGTTGGAATTGCTCTCGTCTGTGTCGCGATCCCACTCACCTGGCAGATGGTGCGAAAGCATCTGCTCTGGAGCCTCCGCAACAAGCTCGTGCTTACCTATCTCCTCATCGGTCTTGCACCGGTGGTCCTGTTCCTCACCCTGGTTGCCGTTCTGGCCTACGTCGCCGCAGGGCAGTTCGCCATTCACCTCACCGACTCCCGGCTGCAGGCTGAGCTGGTTCAGATGAGAAACGAGAGCGGCCACCGCGCCGACCTCACCACAGCGCTCGTCGCCGGACGCCCGAAGGATTCGGCGCAGCAAATTGGCAGTGAGATCCAGGACATCGAACAGGCCGGGGAAGTAGCTCGCCTCGAAATACCCCGCATCAGGGCCCATCGCGAGCTACGCGTCTTTATGAACGGCGCTCAGCTCGACCTCGGCCCAAAATATCGCGGGAAAGCGCCGTTCGGTCTTCCTCCCTGGGCGACGGAACTGCCGGGTGGTGAATTCTCAGGATTGGTTCTCGACGGACATGACCTTTACCTTGTCGCCGTTCATCAGAAAAAGTGGAACGACGGACGTATCTTCACTCTGATGTCGAGCTTGCCGGTTGACAGCGCCTTCCTGAAGTTGGCCTCAGAGGGCCTGGGACAGGCCAGCCTGCTCCCCCAGCGCGCTGGAAGAGCAACCAACGAGATCAGTCAGGAGAACAACGGCGCCACTCCTGCAACCACTAAAAAATCGAATCAAAAGGTTAGATTCGCAGTCGGAGCAGATGGTATCAACGGTGGATCGACCTGGGTCGTCGGGGGAGCCGAGCCGCCTGCCGTCAACTTCGCTGACGCCCGCGTAAGCTTCACCTCGACCGAGCCCATCATCGAGTGGGATTCCGGAGAGCGAGACAACATTCTCATCGCCGTCTCCTCGCGGCCCTCTCTGCTGTACAACCAGTTGTTCGGCTCCTCGCTCGGTGGTATTGTCACCAGCGTTCTGCGCATCGCCATCATCCTGCTCTGCGTGGTCTTCGCGCTCATTGAACTCCTGGCGCTGTGGATGGCCATCGGACTCAGTCGCTCCATCACATCCTCCGTAGCCGATCTCTACAGCGCAACGGAGCATATCGAGGACGGGGATCTCGACTACCGTATCGGCGTTAAGAGCGACGACCAGCTAGCCGAATTGAGTCGATCCTTCAACACCATGTCAGGGTCCTTGAAGCGGCTGCTTGAAGAACAGAAGGAGAAGGAGCGTCTGCAGAACGAGATCTCCATCGCCCAGGAAGTTCAGGCCAACCTCTTTCCGCTGCACTCTCAGGGACTTGAAACCCTCGATCTGCACGGAGTCTGCCGGCCTGCACGCTCAGTCAGCGGTGACTACTACGACTTTCTCGTCTTCCACGAAGAAGCACATTCGGGCATGATGAGCCGCCGCGAGACCGGCGTAGGCATCGCTATCGGCGACATCAGCGGGAAGGGAATCTCGGCGGCGCTGCTCATGGCAACCCTCCACTCCGCAGTGCGGGCCTACCGCTTCGCCAGCGAAGAGCTCGTCTACAGCGAATCCAGCGTGGCCGGTCTGATGGCCAGCAGGGAAGGCCGCGGGGGAGACTGCGACGAGCTATTCCAATCGCCGGGACGCATCCTCTCCCTCCTCAATCGACACCTCTACCGCAGCACGCAGCCGGAAAAGTACGCGACCCTGTTTCTCGCCCACTACGACGTAGCCACAGCCATGATGACCTACTCCAACGCAGGACAACTTCCGCCTCTCGTCCTCGGCCGTGACGGCCACATCCGAAGACTCGACAAAGGCGGCACCGTAGTTGGCCTCATGGACGGCATGCACTACGAAGAAGACCGTTTCCGCATGCAGCCGGGAGACATCATGGTCGCGTACTCCGACGGTGTCACCGAACCCGAGAACGACTTCGGCGAGTTTGGCGAAGAGCGGATGATGGAGGTCGTTGCACGCTACCGGGATCAGCCCCTGCACGTCATCTCGGGCCAGGTCATGCTGGCGCTCGACGCCTGGATCGGCGCTGAAGAGCAACCCGACGACATTACCCTCGTACTGGCCCGCAAGACCTAAAATTCGGGCCCAATCGCCAGCCCACTTAGTGAAACTCTTAGAACCTGTCCTGCCGGACGGGCCCACTACGCGTGGGGCGGTCACTTCGTGACGGGTATCCCGGTCTTGGCGAAGCGATCTGCAACGGCCCTCCCGTTGGTCGGCATGAGCATAAGCCCGACCAACGGGAGGACCGGGCGAAGCTTTAAAAAGGCGTGCGAACGCCCGCCCTCCGCGCAGGAGGCCCGTCTGGCAGGACAGCGTCTTCTGGAATTTTTTAGAAGCACCTCAAAAAAATAGTTGGAAAACATGGCGTATTTTTCGGCGGCGAAAAGTACGCTGTCAGCACACCATCTTTACCACGCATTTCACCACGATCGCACCATCAAAAAACCACGATCAAACATGCGCTTTTTCCAAAACACCACTCAAAAACCCAGCAAAAGAACAGAGATCTAGTCGCCCACCACGCCAAACTTTTTTCTTGAAAAACTATTTCTCTCGAATCGCTTTAATCGCAATCGAGTTGGGAGAGATTCCAGCCGGAAGAATGGTAAAAAGTGCAGGTCCTTGTTTCCCAGCGGTCCGAATCAGCGCAACGTCGCCAGAATGGGTATCTGCAGCCAGCAAAAGATGCTCATCCTCCGAAAATGCAAGCGCATCTGGCCCGGAACCCGTACGGACACTGCCAGCCAGCTTCCCATCATCGATACTGTAAAGCCCAATGGAATCTGCACCTGTATTCGCGACCCAAAGCATACTGTTGTCGCGGCTCACGATCCCACGAACTGGCCTGTTTCCAATGGCGTAAGTTCCTCCAACCTCATTGGTCCATGTAGCGATCTCCGAGAAGCTGTCGGAATCAAAGTTTGAAACAAAGATCTCGCCGCCATCCGGTTTCATCGCAAGATGAACCGGCGTCTTCCCAACATCAAGCAAGGCCAGCATATGGTCGGATGTAAGCGAAGGATTTTGTTTAGCTGCCCACGATCCAGCCGCCGCCGTAAGACTCACTGCCATCACCTGATGTCCCGCGGAACAGGCCACGAACGCCTTCGAGGAGTCGGGCAGAATGACAGTGTCTGCGGCTCCTGGACAGCCGGAAAATGTCGAACGGAGGTGTATGGCCGTTCCAGACGACGGCTTAGCTGAGTCATAGGGAGTTACATCGAGGAGAGACACGCTGCCGCTGCCATGGTTTGTGATCACCAGTGTGCGGCCATCGGACGATATGTGCGTCTGGATGGGTTGCTCGCCGGCACCTGCGACGGACACTTCGCGGCGACGATCGAGGTCAAGGATACTCACGCTGTTCGAGCCGTAGTTGGCGACGTAGGCCCGGTGTCCAGTAGGGTCGACCGTGATGAAGTACGGTTGGCGGTGGACTGAAATCGTCGCAACAACGCGATTTGTCTCGGCGTCGATCACGGAGATAGTGCCAGATTGAGCGTTGGCGACGTAGATCTCATTTCGAGCCGGGTTGACAGCCAGGTTGGTTGGATTGGCGCCTACCTGTAGCGTGCGATCCTGACGAAGGTAGACGAGATCAAGCACGGTGACTGTATTCGATCCACCGTTGCTGATGTAAGCATACTCTCGATAGCCAGCTGGAACGTCGGGGAAGCTGCTCCTGCGGCAGCCAGAGAGGCTGAGGAGGAATGCAAGTGCTGCGACGATATTGAAACGAAAGGCAGACAGGTGGGGCGTGGGCACTGTTCGGAGTCTATCGAGGTGTTCCAAGGGCTGCAAGAGGAAGTGCGATAGCGAAGTTTTAGCTGTTTCCGAGAAACTTCTCGATGCCACATGGTGTTTATATTGTCGATGCTGATCATAGAAGGTCGATTTACAGCATCACATGCAATTCCTACTCGGACAACGAAGCTGCGGTCCCCCTGCGGCTTCGTTGATTTTTAGCGGCGTGCACCCCGCACATGGGCCCAGTTCCAGGCAGTCCATGCGAAATATCCTCCCTGAATAACCCATACAGTCACATAAGCGAAGAGTAGGTGCCGGTGAGGCATGCTGCTGATATCGAAGAAAGAACGCCAAGTCATTGCGGGATCTCCAAAGAAGCTTCGATGGCCTGCAGGGCGGCTTCCTGCTCGGCAAACTGACGGCGTCGCTCGAGGGCGAAACGGAAGAGAACGATACAGACGCCCCAAACGGTCCAGCCAGCGAGGTTCCAATAAAAAGCAGGGAGCATGGAAGGATCGACGCCCGAGTCAGGTCCACCGCCGAAGACCGGCGCAGGATGCTGGGTGCGCCACCATCGAATGGACATGTAGACGATGGGAACATCGACTGCGGCAAACACCGAGAGGACCGCGGCCAGTGTATGGGTCTGGCCGGTGGAGGAGAAGCGGCGCAGCATGAGGTAGCTGACATAGAGCAACCATAGGAGCAGCATGCTGGTAAGGCGTGGATCCCAGGTCCACCAGATGCCCCACGTGGCGCGGCCCCAGAGCATGCCCGTGAGCAGGCAGATGCTCGAGTAGACGACAGTTACTTCCGCGGTGCTAAGCGCGAGGGCATCTGCGGTGAGGGCTTTGAGTGGCTCTCGACGTCGCCAATAGAGGTAGAAGAGCGAGGCTACGAAGTTGATGTACGGGAAGATCAGGCTCAACATCGCAATGGGAACGTGATAGTAGAAGATGCGACCGACGTTGCCCTGTGCCGCATCCGTGGGGACGAGGAAGATGGCCTGTCGGAAGCCGACGGCGAGCACAGCGACGCTGATTCCAAACCAGAGCCAGGCGACGCCGCGGAGAGTGGGGGTACGCTGCTCCATAGACCTAGTTTATCCCGAATGCCGTCATTCGGCGTTGAGTACGGTCTCAAAGAGCAAAATGCAGACCGTGGTAAAGATGATGTCGTAGCCGAGGAGTTGCTTGATCCAGGTGTTGATCTGGATTGGGTCCAGGTCTGCGGTTAGGACGCCAGTGGTGGCCTCGACCATTGCCAGGAGGGCGGGGAGAGAGATTGGCAGGAGGAGGAGCGGGAGGAGTAGTTCACGGTTGCGGGCGCGAAGTCCAAGGGCAGCGAAGAAGGTGCCGTTGACTACAAGCGCCCAGGTTCCCAGCGGCAGGATGAGAGCGAGGAGCCAGACGTTGCCGAGGGCGTGAAGGTTGAAAAATACGATGAAGATAGGGGCTAGGACCGCCTCAACCAGGAGAACGAAGAGCATGTTGGCGAGCGCTTTGCCTAGGAAGAGGGCGGAGGCTGGGGAGGGGGCCATGCGCTGGGCTTCGAGGACGTTGTTGCGCTGCTCCCGGGTCCAGGACTGGTTGAGGGCAGTGATGGAGGCGAAGAGGAGGGCTACCCAGAGGATGCCGCCGGAGATCTGGCGGGCCATGGTGGGGTAGCTGGTGGGGTCGAAGGCCAGGCCGAAGACTACGACCACCAGGAGGGAGAAGAAGAGCATCCCGTTGATGGAGTCGCGGGAGCGCCACTCAAGGCGTAGGTCTTTGCGGAGGTGGTCGAGGACGTGCTGGAGATACTTCATGCCGGCGCGTGGCCTTTGGTGAGGTCGGCGAGGGTTGCGTTGGCGGCGCGGAGGTAGTCGGCGGGAGCGAGGAGGAGCTGGAGGCCTCGCTGGCCGGCGGAGACGGAGATCTGGTCGAAGAGTTCGATGGTCTCTTCGGCGAAGGCAGGGAAGGGCTTTTTGGCTCCCATGACCGTGACTCCGCCACGGATGTAGCCGGTGAGCGGCTCGACCTCCTTGAGGGAGGCCAGTTCGGCTTTTTTTGCTCCGGCGGCGTGGGCTAGTTTTTTGAGGTCGAGTTCGGCGTCGCCTGGGATGACCGCGAAGACGTGGTCCATCCCTGCTGGGCCGCCGGCGCTTGTGTTGGTGTGGGCGAGGAGGGTTTTGAAGACCTGCTCGGGGGGGAGGCCTATCTTGCGGGCTACGGAGATGGCGGTGAGGTCGTCGGGATCGACCTCGTAGGGGCGGAGTTCGTAGGGGATGCCGAGGGTGTCGAGGAGGCGGGCGGCGTTGGTCTTGGCTGGGGCGGGCGTCTTCACCCAGCGGCCTCGGCTGGGGAGTCCATGATGTGGTGGTTCGTCTGCTGCGAGCTTACGATCTGGCCGTTGCGCATGGTGAGGATGCGGTCGGCGATGGGTTCGGCCAGGGCGGACTGGTGCGTGGTGAGGAGGATGGTGCGGGCACCGGCTACGCCGTTGACTGGTGCTACGGGCCAGGTTCGGAAGTCGGCGAGGAGCTCGACCATGTGGCGGGCGGAGGCGGCATCGAGGTTGGAGAAGGGCTCGTCGAGGAGGAGTATCTCGGGGTCGGTCTGGAGGACGCGGGCGAGCGAGGTGCGCTGGCGCATGCCCTGGGAGTATTGGCCTACGGGGCGGTTGAGCTTGGGGTCGAGGCCTACGGCGCGGAGGGCCATCTCGGGGTTGCCGACGCAGGCGCAGCCTCCGTCGCGATGAAGAGAGGAGAAGTAGTTCAGGTTCTCGATGGCGGTGAGCTCGTCGTAGAGCATGGGTGAGTGGCTCATGTAGGCGATGCGGCGGCGTTGCTGGTGGGGATGGTCGGAGAAGACGGTGACACGCCCGCGCGTGGGTGTGATGAGGCCGGCGATGATGCGGAGGAGGGTGGATTTTCCGGCTCCGTTTTCGCCGAGGATGACGGTGCAGGAGCCGGTGCAGAAGCTGGTGGTTACGTTGCGGAGTGCGGCGAAGGTGCCGTAGATCTTCGAGACGGAGTCGAGCGAGATGCAGTTGCTGGCGGCTGCGGATGGAGTCGGACTGCTGCGGGTTGTCTCGGCCGTCTGCGTCATATTTTTTGTGCGCGGCGGGTTAGCGAGTTGCAGGAAGCGTTGCGGCGGCGGTTGTGGCCGGGGTTGCAGAGGCTGGCGCCGGGGCGTACTTGGAGGCGCATTTGGCCTGGAGCTGGGTGGCGTGGAAGACGCCGTCGTGGCCGTAGGTGCCGACGGCGAGAGCCTGGGCGTCGTCCTTGAAGGTGTCGGGCGGCGGCTCGGAGCCTTGGTAGGCGACCGAGAGTTTGCGGCCCTGTTCGAGGAGGTCGAAGGTGGCGCTGGTGCCTACGCGGTGGATGCTTCCGGGGGCGACGTTGCCGGCTACGCGGAGGTGGCGGACGTAGGCTTTGTTCCCCATGCCCTGGAGCTCGCCGATGGTGACGTAGTAGCTCTTATTGTCGCGGCCGCCGGTGAACGAGAGATAGGCGATGGTGGCCACGATGATCAGTGTGGCGACGATGAATTTGATCGGGCTCTTGCGGGGTGCGTTTGCCATGTTCTTCGTCTTTCAGTCTACGTTCGCGGGTTCGATTTGGGTAGTCAGCCGGTTGGGGGATACCCCCTCCCCCCCCTTGGGGGTATCTTGGGCGTAAGTTTATTGGAATGAATAAGTTACAGGGGGTTTGTGTCTGTAAATATTCCATTCAAAGGACTTGCGTGCAAAATACTTGTTTTGTTGCAGTTGCGCTCCTTATTGAATGAATGGTGCGGGAGTATATTCGATTCCTGCTCGCTACTTCTATTTTAGACGATTGGCGGGGGGGTAATACGCCACGACAAAAGCCGCTCTGGACAAGGGTTTTAGCGACTTTGGGGGTTGACAAGAATTTTGATGTGGCATGCTTCGTTGGACTTTGCGAGATTTTGACGGATGTGCCGGTTTGAGTCAACCAACGCTGAGGCATTTTCACTTTTCCCGGTGTCTAACCTCGTATGGCTTTTAGAATGTGGGCTGTGCGCTTGGTCCGCTTTGCAGGTTGGGTGGTTGTGTCTCTGGTGCTGCTCGCTTTTCTGGCAGTGCAGATTCAGCTGATAATATCGCGCTGGCGAGCCGAGCGGCTGTCCGCAGATATGCACCAGATTCGCCTCTATCAGAGCACGTGGGCCGATGCCCAACGCCTTATGAATCGCTGGGGAGCGTGGGGCCACTACGACGGCAGTTGCACGGCTGCAAGTTGCCAATACGCAATCGGCATGGGCACCATCAGATATCAAAACCCCCATGCCCCCCGTCGCGCTTGGGTAGAATGGTTTTCCGCGCACGATCGACTCAATCTCTACCAATGGCTCGGCGGGCGCGACGTAGTGTTTTATGCTTCCTTCACAGTTCATGATGGGAGCATCTGGAGAACAGGCAGCGGGATCGGCGTCGACGTCCCCACCAGGAGGATGCGAAGGGAAAACGATTGGCCCTGGAGTCTCTCTATCAGTGCCGCGAGTCGCCAGCGACTTCATCGGACAATAGAAGACCCGTTCAGTTCCAGTTATCTGGGCTCTGAGGATGAACTCGCCATACACCCGTACTACAAAGTGTGGAGGCCGAGTGGTTGCGAGATTCTCTGCCAAATGGTGGTTGCCTACTATTCCACCCATACGCCACCGGCCGAGATCGAGCGTCTGACGTCATACAACTTCTCCTGCTTTACTCAGTTGATCGCGTGTGCACACATTGAAGATCTATTGCCTGCATCCAAAGAGTGGCACCTCTACGACGAATACCAATCCAGCCCCACTGTGCCGATACCACCTCCAAGACCCGAATCCAGCTATGCAAAGATGCCAATCCCTCCCCCTTGCAGCAACATTCCCGTATGGGCGCATGCGCGTGACGTCCGCTATACTTTAGCCGTCGAAGTCCTCCCGACGACTGCAGATGATCAGAAGTACGATCCCGGAATGGCAAAAGTGCGAGTCGTCACCTCTCTCAAAGAGCCTGCTCCCTGGCTGCCCGGCGCTATCGTAAGGACGTACCACTACGGCAACGGATCCATCCCGCCTGAGAAAGACGGAGAACTGGTTTCTGGAAAACGGTTCATCGTGTTTCCCGTTGGGAATGACGAAAGGCACGATATCGTAACAAAAGACTCACCAATCAAACTCGAACGATGCGGTGTGCTCGAAGACACTCCCGAAATACGGCGCGAGCTTGAGAAGGGTTTTGCGCAGAACGACACGCTGAAGCCTTAGTCCCAAGTGAAAACAAGCAACTGCAAAGACGAAATGCGGGTCTTGACGGATACCGCAGCATGCATCGGTTCGCTGCAACTGAGAGATGTGGCCGCAATCCACTGCGCCGTGCGATAAGACTGCACGGCTCCGGTCGAGATGACGATCAGTAAAGTTTCTGGACAGGTTGAAGCGCGATCTGGGCAGGCGGCTGGCCTCTTTGCCGGAGGTGGATGAGGCGGCCCTTTCGCATGTTGGGAGTGAAAAGTAGAGTTAATGTATGGAAATCGCTGGAGGAGTTACAGGGAAGAGTGATCGAGGTCGGATGGCATACAGCCTGCGTCCGCATCGAGTGGGAGACATGGGGTGGATTGTCTATCGAGAAGGTCTCGGATATGCGGAGCAGTACGGATGGGATGAGACGTTTGAGGCGTTGGTGGCGCGGATCGTGAGTGAGTTCCTCATGAACTTCGACGCTGAGCGAGAGCGCTGCTGGATTGCTGAGGTGGATGGCAAGAGTGTGGGACATGTGTTTCTGGTGAAGCATCCGACGGAAGCCGAGACGGCGAAGCTGCGATTGCTGTTTGTTGAGCCAAGTGCGCGAGGCATGGGGCTGGGAGATGCACTGGTGAGTGAGTGCGTTCGTTTTGCGCGGGGTGCGGGGTATAAGAGAGTGGTTTTGTGGACGCAGAGCATTCTTACCGGCGCGCATCGAATCTATGAGAGAGCTGGGTTCAGACTGGTGAAAGAGGAGCCGCACCACAGCTTTGGCAAAGATCTTGTAGGACAGACCTGGGAGCTCGATCTGATTTGAGGGGATTGAGACGAACGAAGCGGAGATCTTTTTGGGACCTCCGCTTCGTTTTAGAAAGCGCTTAGACGCTGGTGGTGGTTGTGGTTTTGGTTTCGGCGGCGGTGGTGTTGACGCTGTCGGAGATGGTGGAGAGGAGCTCGTCGGCGTTCTTCTCTTCGTCGAGGATGCTGTCGAGGAGGTCGGCTGCGTCGTCGTCGCCGAGAAGTTCGGCCCAGGTGCGGAGGGTGCCGTAGACGGCGATCTCGTGATGTTCGACCTGCTGGGCGGAGGCGATGAGGGTGATGTCGCGGATGCTGGGGTCGGCTGCGTCCTTGATGTTGTCTTCGGCTTCGGTGACGAGGGCAGAGATGGCTTTGCATGTGGAGGTGTCGGCGTTGCCGTTGGTGGCGTCGCGAAGGATGCTTTCGACCTTGGCTACGTGGCCCTGGGTTTCGGTGAGGTGGTTGCGGAATGCGCTGGCCAGCTGCGGGTCGGTGGACTTCTCGATCATGGTGGGGAGGGCCTTGGTGATCTTCTGCTCCATGTCGAGCGCCTTTTTGAGGTTGGCGATGTAGAGGGTGCGGAGGTCTTCGATGTTTTCTGAGAATAGTTTCATGGGTGATGCTCCTTTTTTGGAAAGATCGCGAGATGTCTCGCTGGCGCGCGAAGGCGTCTTGTGGTGTTGCGTGATGATGTGTGGGTGAGAGCGGCGAACGTTCAAGCCGGGGTGCTCACGGTCGTTCTGGCGATCTGCTGGGTTGGATGCGAGGTTTTGGAGAGGGTTGGCTGTGGAATTCGGCTTATTCCTGCTGGGTGGGGAGGTGTGGAGCGCGGCGCAAATTATGGAGTGGTCAGTTTCTATTAGACCGTGATTGGGGCAGAGTCGATCGGCCACATGTCGGGTGTCCCGACTATTCGTACACTTGCAACAACGAGCCCATCAGAGATTCACTTTGCAACAGTTTCGAGAGGAATCGCTTCGAAATACTTTGGCACAATCACCTTTGTTTTCGGAGAAGCAGCCACAATCTCCTGTACGAAGGATTGTAGGGCCTCTAGAGCAGGCTGCTGCGAGGCGCTATACGGCGCCAGAAAGTTGTCCCAATGAGTCGGGAGAACTATGGCTGGATAATGGAGGTCGCGCATAAGGCGGCCGCTATAGTCGTAGATCTCCTTTCGAGAAACACCGGCTCCAATCAACGCGACGTCCGGCTCCAGTCCGGCTATTTCGCGTTCGATGTAGTTCATCCCGCCAAACGCGAGAATCTGATGACCGTGGAAACGGATCAGGTAGGCGAGAGTGCCTCCCTCTGGGTGAATCTGTTCCAAGGTCAACGGTGCTTTCATTCCAGCCGGGGCAGTCGCGGAACTAAAGTAGCGCTTGTGGTCCAGAGGGCTATGAATACTGGGAATGACTTTGAGGGAAAAAGAGCCGAATTGGTAGTCTTCTCCGCCACGTACAGTGATCAGCTTTTCTTCAGGCACGCCGTAGGCCCGCATGACATTTTCGGTGCTCTCGGTGCCGATTACTGCGGCGCCAGTTTTGAGGGCGATGTGGGGAACATCCAGAATGTGGTCGTAATGAGTGTGAGTGACGAGGACGAAGTCTGCTCGTTGAATGTGCGAATCGATTGTTGCTATGTCCGGCGTTGCGACGTCGTCCCACCGAAACGCCCGGCGGACATCTCCTGGCATGGGGTGACCTCCGGGTGGTGGAGGTCCGTTGATTCTCGACAGATATGGATCGATCAGAATCGTCATGGTTCCATCGCTGATCTCCCATCCTGCCGTTCCCAGATATTTCAGGACGACTTGGCTGTTCTTTTCCGCGGTCGGTTGATTCTGAGTCGCCAGAGTTGTGAGCACAGTTACCGTGAATACAAAGCAAACGAGCCAGGATTTCATCATGGAAATGCGCCTCCCAGCCGAACTTGCTGCGCAGTCTACTTGAGCAGAGCAACGAGGTGCAAAAAAGGCACTATCATTACGGGTCCCTACGCTTATTGCGGCTGCAACGGTCCGAAAACGGTTCCACAGAGTTGAGGATGGATCGTGGCTAGTCGGAAGCGGACCCTGCAAACATTGCGGGAAGCGTCAGTGGAGGTGCGTGCATCGTATACTTACTCGATAACACGGCAGGACGGGCAGGGGAGACATGAGCGAAAACGGGAACAGCGCAGCGGCAAACGGCAATGGCAATGGGGCGCACTCGCACGGCAACGACTACAAGGTGCCGACGGGGCGGGCGGAGTGGATTGTGAAGCGCAAGGCCGAGGCTGCGCGGACTGGCGATACCAATATGAGCCAGATGCACTTTGCGCGGAAGGGCTTGATTACCGAAGAGATGGCTTATGTCGCGCAGCGGGAGAAGATTGCGGCGGAGCTGGTGCGGAGCGAGGTGGCGAAGGGAACGATGATTATCCCGGCGAATATCAACCACGTGGAGCTGGAGCCGATGGCGATTGGAGTGGAATCGCTATGCAAGATCAATGCGAATATCGGGAACTCGGCGCTGGTGTCGAATGTGGATGAGGAGCTGCGGAAGCTGCATACGGCGGTGCACTTTGGCGCGGATACGGTAATGGATCTGTCGACGGGCGGGGATATTCCAATGATTCGGGAGCAGATTCTGCGGCATTCGCCGGTGCCGATTGGGACGGTGCCGCTGTATGAGGCGTTGTCGCGAGTGAAGCGGGTGGAGGATCTGAATATCGATCTTTACCTTGAGGTGATTGAGGAGCAGGCTCAGCAGGGAGTCGATTACTTTACGATTCATGCGGGCGTTCTGATTGAATATGTGCCTCTGGTGGCGAAGCGGATTACGGGGATTGTGAGCCGGGGCGGGGCGATTCTGGCGCAGTGGATGACTTCGAAGCATAAGCAGAACTTTTTGTATGAGAACTTTGATCGGATTACGAAGATCATGGCGAAGTATGACGTGAGCTACTCGTTGGGTGATGGGCTGCGGCCCGGATGTCTGGCGGATGCGAGCGATGAGGCTCAGTTTGCGGAGTTGAAGACGCTGGGCGAGTTGACTCGGCAGGCGTGGAAGAGCGACGTGCAGGTGATGATCGAGGGGCCGGGACATATTCCGATGGACCAGATCAAGCTGCAGGTGGATAAAGAGGTCGAGCTTTGCGATGGGGCTCCGTTCTATGTGCTGGGGCCGCTGGTGACCGATATCGCGCCGGGGTATGACCACATTACGTCTGCGATTGGCGCGGCGATGATTGGGTGGCATGGTGCGGCGATGCTCTGCTATGTGACTCCGAAGGAGCACCTGGGGCTGCCGAATGAGAAGGATGTGAAGGACGGGATTATCGCTTACAAGATTGCTGCGCATGCGGCGGATGTGGCAAGACATCGGCCGGGGGCGAGGGATAGGGATGATGCGATCTCGCATGCGCGGTATACGTTCGATTGGGATAAGCAGTTTGCGCTGTCGCTTGATCCGGAGACGGCGCGGGGGATGCACGATGAGACGCTGCCGGATGACTACTACAAGGAAGCGGCGTTCTGCAGCATGTGCGGGCCGAAGTTCTGCAGCATGAACTGGTCGAGCAAGGTGGATGAGTTCAATGCGAAGGAGCATGGTCTGCACAAGCAGGACCTGACGCAGATTGTGACTGAGCAGATGGCTTTGCGGGGGTAGTCTTTCGGGTTGCCGGGAGGGTTCGAACGGTATGGGTAGGTGGAAGGTGTCGGGATCCTTCACTCCGTTCAGGATGACTGCAAAGGCAACTGCGAAAGACAAAAGCTAAATACGGGGATCCTTCGCTTCGCTCAGGATGACGACCGTATTGGAGGGGTGGCTTCGTTGGAGTGGCAGTGGTTTTATAGAGAAAGGCCGCGGCCCTGGTTTGGGAGGCGGCCTTTATCTTTTTGGGGAGGAGTTTGGTTTAGGTTGGCTCGTAGCGGTGGCTGCGAGTTTGTTGCGTCGGGGGCGAATCGGACTGGGCTGCGGGGCGGCACGGGGTAGCTCAGAGCTGGGTTCGAAGGACGGCTCGAATTGGTCAGCGCTGAAGTTGAAAGCCATGCCCGCGATGCGATGGAGGATGCGGTTTGGTGTGGGCTGGCAACAACTTACTCCGTGGGGCGGCAGCACAGGGGTGAATCTAGAGAATATCTTTCTCCTGTTTGTCAGATCGCATGGCAAGAAGTGCAGGAGCAATAATCATTGCGAGAAATACCAAAGCTAAAACGAGATCATGGACCATTGGGGAGTCTCCTTTGGGCGGCTTTGACCGTCTTGAGAGTAATCATGCTGCAGGTGACTAAGTGGGGATATCCCACTTCGGCAATGAAAGATACATCTTTTGGGGGATGGTCTTCTTTTTCTTTGGCGCTGCTGTCCTGCCGGACGGGCCTCCTGCGCGGAGGGCGGTCACTTTGTGACGCGTGTACTCCTTCGGGTGGTCCTCCCGTTGGTCGGAATCTAAAGTCAGCCAGCTTTCTGGTGGTGGCTGACTGTGGTGTTGAGGATGGTGGTTTGTGGTGGGTTGATGGTTATTTGGCGGCCTCCTTGTTTGCGTTTTCCAAGATGGTGGCGGAGCGGTTGAGGGCTGCGGTCAGGGCGGCTAACTGGGATTGTGCTCGGGGGGCGTCGGGGGCGTCGATGCCCTCGTTCACTCCGGGGATGACGACGGCGGCGTAGCCGGTGAATTCGCCTGGGGCGTAGATGGTGTGTTTGTACCAGGAGCGCTTGGGCAGGCCCTCGGGGTTGAGGAGAGCGCCTTCGGCGTTGCGCAGGGACTGGTTGAGGGTGGTGGGGTTCGCCGGTGGTGTGGACTGGGTGGCGCGGATGGCGGTGCCGGCGGCGGCGAAGCGATTG
This sequence comes from Tunturiibacter gelidiferens, assembly GCF_013410115.1. Taxonomy (GTDB): domain Bacteria; phylum Acidobacteriota; class Terriglobia; order Terriglobales; family Acidobacteriaceae; genus Edaphobacter; species Edaphobacter gelidiferens. The sequence continues at coordinate 896,092 of NZ_JACCCV010000002.1, read as the reverse complement.
GCTGCGGCGAGGGCGGGAGCAAAGTCGAGGGTGAGGTTTTTGGTGGTGGCTTGTTTTTGCGCGGCTTCGAGGTAACCGACGATCTCTTTGCCATAGAGCTGATAGTCGTAGGGTAGGACGTCGGCGTCGGCCATGTGGAGGATTTCGAGGCCGAAGACGCGGGCCTGCTGCTGCTCGTAGACGAAGGTGGGGTCGGCGAATTTGGTGAACCAGTTGTAGTTGTCGAAGACGGAGTGGTAGACGCCGTAGGGACCTTCGGAGCCGATGTCGGTGGAGGGAACGCCGAGGTGCTGGATGAAGGGGGTGTAGTCGGAGCCGGAGCCGAGGGTGCCGATGTGGACGTCGGAGTCGGTCGCTTCGGTGGGGCGGCGGGTGCGACGGGTAGGAGGGGGTGCGGCCTGGTCGGCCTTCCACTGGTCGTAGACTGTGCCGCCTTTGGGGCTGGCGACCTCTTTCGTGACTTCGCGGACGAACTGCTTGAGGGAGGGTACGGCGGCGGCATCGAAGTTGGGGCCGGCGACGCCTACGTCGGTGTTGAAGTAGGCGACGGCGTGGGCGAGGACTTTTTCGTGCTGTTCGGCCCACTCGGTTGAGCCGATGAGGCCCTCTTCTTCGGCGTCCCAGCTGCAGATGACGATGGTGCGCTGGGGCTTCCAGCCTTGTTTGAGGAGGTCGCCGAGGCCGTGGACGGTTTCGAGCATGGCGGCGGTGCCGGAGTTGGGGTCGACCGCGCCGTAGACCCAGGCGTCGCGGTGGTTGCCGGCTACGACCCAGTCGTCGGAGTTGTCGGTGCCGGGGATCCTGCCTTCGACATCCCAGATGGTGCGGAGGGCGATGTCCTGGTCGAGGTGCATGTGGACGGTGATTTTTGGGGGAGTGCCGTGGGTTCCGCCTGCTCCGAGGTGATAGGTGAAGGGGAGTGCGCCTTGCCAGTCGCGGGGGGATTCGGCTCCGCCGAGGGCTTTGAGGATGGGAGCGGCGTCGTGGTAGGAGAGGGGATTGGTGGGGATGCTGGGTTGATTGTTTTCGAGCTTGTCGACGGGGATTCGTTTGGAGTCGGGTAGGTCGAGGGTGGAGGCAACGCCTGGCGTTGTGGGATCGCCGGGGTAGATGGGGAGGAACTGGATGGAGCCGCGCTGGACGCCGGTCTCGGGGCGATAGGGCCCGCGGGGGTACATGTCGCCGCGGAAAAAGCCGTCGTCGGCGGGGTCGGAGTAGATGAGGACGCCGACGGCTCCGTACTGCTGGGCGATGTAGGTCTTGATGCCGCGGAAGTTTTCGCCGTAGCGGACGAGGACTATCTTGCCTTTGACGCTAACGCCTAGTTTGGCGAGCTGTTGGAAGTCGGCGAGGGTGCCGTAGTTGGCGTAGATGACCTCGGCGGTGACGTCGCCGGAGGGAGAGGAGCCGTTGAAGGCGGGGAGTATGCGAGGGTCGTCCTGAAAGGGGTCGCCACCGAATTTGTTGGGATCTACATGTTCGGGGGTGGGGCCGGACATTATTTTTTTGCCGTCGGCATCGAAGGCTTCTATGGCGATTTTGACGGGCTTGTTGAGGAGGACTTTGTAGGGGACGATCTGGGTTTCGAGGCCGGCGGCTTTGAACTTGTCGGCGACGTAGACGGCAGTGGCGTAGTCCTCTGGCGAACTGGCCCAGTGGGGAGCGGAGGTGAGGGTTTTGAGGTGCTGGCCGGCGAGTGCAGCGTCGGGAACTGCCATGAAGGATTTGTCCCACTTTGCCTGTTGCGAGAAGTCGCGATAACCGAAGACCTGGGGGGTAGGGGACTGGGCGAGCGTGAGGGCAGCGAGAGGAAGCAGGCAGGCTACGGTGCGGAGACGGGTCAATTCGTGGGCCTCGGTGTGGTTTGTGGACTATGAGGTAGGGTATCGCAAAAGAGTTGTGGACTGGGGTGGCATCTGTCTGGGTTTGAGATGCTTCGCGAAGTTTAAAAATTAACACGAGGAGTTGACGACACTCGCACTGCTTTTCGCATCAGAGAGCGGAGATGTGGTTCTGCGGCTGGGACTGACGAGCAGAAGAGTAGCGCTCGAGGGAACACTGGGCAGAGGGTCTTCGCGGCCGATACGACGACTGGGCTAACTCTCTGACCATGGTAAACTTGCGGAAAGTCTAGACTCCGAGGTGTTCGTGGTTAACCAGGATTCGTGGCGAAGCCGTCTGTACTCCTCGTATGTAACGAGCGGGCAGGCAAAAGCTGATCCTTCACAAAACCAGTCGATGTTTGCGGATCGAAGGCGATATATCGAGCCGGTCATTCGTCGCCACTTTGCGGTTGATAAAGACACGCCGATACTTGACCTGGGGTGCGGGCACGGGGCGTTTGTTCACGTTCTGCGACTGAATGGGTTTACTTCGGTCACGGGCGTCGATGTTTCGGGAGAGCAGGTAGCTCTTGCCCACAAGCTTGGAATCGACGGCATATCCCAGGGCGAACTTCTGGACTCACTGCAAGGCACGGAGAGCGGGTCGGTGGGAGTCGTTCTGCTTTGGGATATTGTGGAGCACCTGACGCGGGACGAAGCGTTTGTGGTTCTCGACGAGGTCTTTCGGGTGCTTCGTCCGGGGGGCAAATGTCTTATCCATGTTCCGAATGCGGAGGGCATCTTCGGAATGCGGGTTCGTTACGGCGACCTTACCCATGAGCAGAGCTTCACTCCTACCTCTGCGAACCAACTATTGACGACGATCGGATTCTGGAAGGTTGCGGCTTATGAGGATAAGCCGGTTCCGCATGGATTCATGAGTCTGGGGCGACGGGTGGTGTGGGAGGCTGGAACTTTTCCGTATCGGTTGCTGCTTGCGGCTGAGACGAGCGACACGCGGTTTGTTCTCTCTCAGAACATGCTTGTTGTGGCGCATAAACGCTAGTTTGTTTGGGCTAATCGTTCCTTCGCCACCCGGGGTTGGGCGGGCTGGTCTTTAGGATGATCTTTTCTTAGGGGGTTCTCTTCAGTTGAAGGAGGACCCCTTTTTTGTTGCGGTTATTGGGCTTGATTTTGGAGTTACAGCAATGAGTTGTTGACGACGCGGAAGGGCCCACGACGGATTGTGGGCCGCTCTCGCGATGTCGTTTGTCGAGGAGAGTTATACGGGCTGGGTGCAGAACTTGCAGCGAGTGGCGGCAATGGGAATGTCGCCAAGGCACTGCGGGCAGGCTTTGGTGGCTGGCGGTTCAACTACTGCGGGGTGAAATTTCTTGAGGAGATATTGGGTGGGAATGACGAGGAAGAAGTAGACGACGGCGGCGAGGATCAGGAAGTTAATGACGGCAGTGAGGAAGTCGCCGTAACGGACTTCGCCGCCGTTGACGTGTCCGACCAGATATCCGAAGTTGGGCTTCCCTACGATGGCTCCGATAAGCGGACCAATCACTTTTTCAGTGAGGGAGGTAACGATGGCCGTGAATGCTGCTCCGATGATGACGGCGACAGCAAGATCAATGACATTGCCACGCAGGACGAAATCGCGGAATCCTTTGAACATGAGGTCAGTCTCCTAAAAGTTGATCGTGCCTGGAACCGTTTGATCGCTGCTCGTTCCGGTGCGGCGAGTATAACGCAGAGGGTTTTTAGAGGATGGAGTGGGTGGTTGATCGGGTGAACATGGCGGGAATTCGCTACGAGGTTCGTTATTGCGAGGATGCAATCCAGCGGGCGTAGGGGTAGAGGAGAAAGAAGAGAATCATGCAGAGGGCCATGAGGTCCATGTAGATGCAGAGGATGACGCCGGCGTGGTAGAAGCTCCAGCGGCGTTGTATGCAGCGGACGGTGTCGGCGGTGCCGGCGATGGCAAAAAGGACGGGAAGGATAAGGAATGGGGTGGCGCGGTTGTGGGGGAAGTCGGAGAGGAGTAGAGCGGCTGCGAGACTGAAGAGAACGAGGAGACTGCCGCGTAGAAGAGAGTGGGCACGCGGATTGAAGATGGGATGTCTCACGCCAATGTGTCTACAGACAAGGATACGGGTGTAGACGGTTTGGCGCCATTTTGTGGGAGCGAGTCTTGTGGAGGCACAGAGAGTTACGGGGGCGGCATTTTTGACCGCGGCAAATCGATTGTGGGGCTACTTCTCTGGTGAGGGTGCCGCGGGCGTTTCCGTGGCAGCGGAGGCGGGGAGTGGAGGCAGGTCTTTGACGGCACCTATGGGGACTTCGAGAGACCCGATGCGGTTGGTGACGAGATCGTGAATGCCGACGCGGAGGTAGAAGTCGCCTTTGAGCGGGACGCTGATCTCCTGGCGGTACGGAAGACCTGAGTGCAGGATTTGTTTATAGAGATCGGGTGAGAAGTTCGCTCGGACGGGGTCGCTTTCCATGTTGAGGAGGCTGCCGTTTCGATCGTAGACATAGGTGAGGAATTGAAGCTCGGCGTGGTAGTTGCCGTCGGAGGCTTGCTCGGTGTGGATGGAGTAGGGGTCGGCTGCGATGTCGATGGCGTAGCGGCGGTAGGGACCTTTCATGTCCGAGGATGGATTGAGGGTGTTGCCTTTGGCTACGTCTGTTTCTCGAGCTTTGCTGGTGGGGAGAACGCGAACCTTGAGGGTGATCTGGGTGGAGTCGGGGGCGCCGTGCATCATGGCGACGTGCATGGGATCCACTGGTGGGGCTGCGGTGGCTGAGGCTTTGCCAGATCTGTGATGGGGTTGTAGTGAGATGTCGGGGTCATCGGCGAAGTAGCCGCGACGGTAGGCGAGGTTTAGACCGGATTGCTGAAGTTTGACCTGGATTTTTCGGAAGTTTCCATTCCATTTGGAGTCGGTAGGGGAGTAGGTGAGCGTGTAGTAGTGGGAGCCGGCGGCTGTGGCTTTGTTTATCGCGTCAACGAGGTCGTTGGTGTTGATGAAGGCGTGGCCTCCACTGTCGTCGGCCATTCTGAGCATCGTCAGGTTTTCGGCGCCGGCTGTCAGGTGATACTTAACCTCGTCGGCGTTGAAGCGTTTGGCGTCGTCGAGGTAGATGGAGGTGGACTGAGAGATGTCCATGTTGGGGGATGTCATGGCTCCGCGGGCGTCGATGGGATAGACGGCGACCTGTGCGCGGGTGAGGAGGTTTGTCGTCTCGCGATACTCCGCCTCGGAGCTGGCGACTACCGTGAATGGATCGTTGATGGAGCCATCGGGGAGGACGTCGAGTGGAAAAGAGCCCGAGAACCAGATCAGATTTTTTCGGCCCGGGATGCCGGAGAGGAAACGAGCGAGCTGATTGATGGCATCGAGGGTGTATTTGGCTCGGAGTTGGGACTGGAAGGAGTTTTGTTGCGCGTCGAACTGTTTGAGGTCTGCTATGACTTGTTGCATGAAAGCCGTCGACCCGGGTTGTGCAGTAACTCCACTTGTGGCGACTGTCTCGCTCATCTGATCGGCGGATTGGGTGGTGTTGCCTCCGGTGACGCGCTCAATAAGAGGGGAGTGGGCTATGTTCTTGTTGTCGATGGCGGCTTTGAGAAGTTCCGGATCTGAAGTGAAACTCTGCAGAAAGAGGAGCTTGGTGGTGAGGCCAAAGATTGCTGTGGGGACGCCAGGTTTGGCAGTTTTTATGTATTTGCGAAATTGATCGTGGAGGTAGATCTGGTCGGTGACGGGCGTGTTGAGAGTGTCGACGAGAAGCACGTTGACCGCGTCGCTGGGAGCGGGAGAGTAGTTGGAGAAGATGCCGGGGGAGTTCACTGGCATGGGTTTCGTTGCGGCGGTGCCGGATGGGTCGCCATGTTCTTCGAAGGACTTTATCTGCTGAGGCTGGCCGCTCTCCAGCAGGGTGAAGTCGCTGGCTTTGAGATTGCGGACCGGGTTCTGGCTCTTGTCTGTGACGACTACGTCTACGACGACCAGCTGCGTGTGGGCGCGGAGCGTGGCGACGGACTGCGTGGGCTGCGGCGCTTGTGAAGTAGTTTGTGCGAGGCTGGCAGTGAGGGGAAGGAGAAACAGGAGGGGAAGCTTGCTCAGCATGGGGTCTCCGGTTGGGTTCAACCTAGTTGACCACAAACCGGAGTGAATACGGGTAGGAGGAGCGTGATTCAGGTGCGCGAGGAAGCTGCCTAGACGGCTGTGAGCTCGGGTTCTGTCTGCTTTGCCATGATGCGGATCGATTGGTTGTAGGGGGCTGTGAGGACGCCGCGCTCGGTGATGATGGCGGTGACGTACTTTGCGGGGGTGACGTCGAAGGCTGGGTTCTCGATGGCTACGCCGTGGGGCGTCATCTGCTTGCCGTTGGAGTGAGTGACCTCGCGAGCGTCGCGCTGTTCTATGGGGATGCTGTCGCCCGTGGCAGTTTGAAGGTCGAGGGTGGACCAGGGGGCGGCGACGTAGAAGGGGATGGTGTGTTCTTTCGCGAGGATGGCTACGCCGTAGGTGCCGATCTTGTTGGCGACGTCGCCGTTGGCGGCGATTCGGTCGGCTCCGACGATGACGGCCTGGATACGGCCCTGGCGCATGAGAGAGGCGGCCATGTTGTCGCAGAGGACGGTGGTGGGGATGTTGTCCTTCATGAGCTCCCATGCGGTGAGGCGGGCGCCCTGGAGGAAGGGACGGGTTTCGTCGGCGAAGACATCGATTTTGTGACCGCGGGCTATTGCGGACCTGATCACTCCCAGCGCCGATCCATAGCCGCAGGTGGCGAGGGCGCCGGCGTTGCAGTGGGTGAGGACGGTTCCTTCCGTGGGAAGGAGCGATGCGCCGTGTGCGCCCATCTGCTTGCAGGCAGCGATGTCTTCGTCGTACATGCGGCGGGCTTTGGCGACGACGGCGGATTTGATCTCGGCGAGGGGGGTGTTTTTGGCGGCGAGTTCGATGTAGAGATTGCGGATCTCGTCGATGCCCCAGAAGAGGTTGACGGCGGTGGGGCGGGTTTCGGCGAGGGTCTTGGCGATGAGGGCGACTTCTTCGGTGAGGGCGGGAAGGGTGGTCGCGGAGCTGCGATCGATGCCGATGGCCATGCCCATGGCGGCAGAGACGCCGATGGCCGGTGCTCCGCGGACGATCATGTCGCGGATGACCGTGGCGACCTGTTTGTAGTCGGTGGCGAGGACGTAGGTCTCCTCGAGGGGGAGTTTGGTCTGGTCGAGGAAGTTAACGCCGGTAGGGAGCCATTCGAGGGTAGGGATCATGTCCCTTCTAGTTTATCGCGAATGGCCTGTATGGGGGCGGATATGGGGACCGTAGGCGGTTCTGGGGGCGTAGAAGCGCTGGCAGCAGCAGGTGCAGCGAACCGGGCGCAGAGCCAGGTAATGGAAGAACCAGTCCCAGCCGCGGCGATGAGAGCGGTGCAGGGATTCGGTGTTGCAGTGGGGACAGAATCTTCCGTCGGAGAACTTCGGCTTTGAGAACATGGGGGCTATATCGGCGGGGATGTTGCGAGTGTTAGGTTCGTGAGAATTATTTCTCTCTGGTGAGGCTTTACGTGCGGGTTCTCGTCCAAAACGGGAATAAAGCTGCGGCTGAGTTTTGGTTGGTGAGGGAGGTTCTCGTGAGAAAAGATGTGCTGACAAATATTCTTCTGGCCGTGATTGCGATAGCGTTGGTTGCGATCGCTGCGAGGCCGTATGTGTCTCCTCCAACGGTTGCGGCTGACTCGGCGGCGGCTCATGCGCTCTACATCGAGCCGGGAGTGCAGAATCTGCGGTATCCGGATGGGACGGGGCAGGTGTACGGGAAGGTGGTCGTGGATCTGCGGACCGGGAAGATCTGGGGTTTCCCTACAGGGACCGTCGATCCTTATCCTTCTTATCCGCTGGACAGCAAGCCGGCGGTTTCGCGTCCGTTTGCGCTGGGACGGTATGCGTTTGAGGATACGGATAAGTGATGGAGGAATGATTACGTTTGTTGCCACTTGAATTGAGGAGGAGGATCGCTATGCCGGTTCAGTTTGTTCATTCGACCACCGATGAACTTTCGATGGTGAAGATTCCTGCGATGGGCTCGAGCTCGCGGTGCGGCTGCAGCATGATGCAACCGGGGAGGCGCTTACTTTGATGGAGACGGTGAATGCGCCGGGGTTTGGGCCGCCGCTGCATCGTCACTCTGAGACTGAGGTGTTTGGGTGCTTGAAGGAGAGTATCTGTATGAAGTGGAGGGAAAGATTTCGGGCTACGACGGGAGATGTTGTCAGGGAGGCGTGGCGCATACCTTCGTGAATGTGAGCGATCGCCCGTCGCGGCAATTGGTGTTGCTGCTGCCGGCGATGGATGCGATGAAGTTTTTCGCTGGGTTGGGAGAGATTAGGAAGGCAGGGCGTCCGGAGCAGTCGATGTTGAACGCCTATGGCGCGGAATGGGGTGTGGAGTTTCTTGGGCCGCCGATCAAGGCTACTGCCTGATCGACAGCTTGCTATGGCTAACGGGTGGTGATTGTAGTGGGGGGCTTCGTAGGCTTTGCGATAGTTTGCGGTAGCCTTCGCTTCCCATAGACGGTCGAGTGGTGTTATCTTTCTCCCCATAGACGTTCGAGTGGAGAGTGGCTTTGGACCGAAGCAAAAAACAAGACAGCGAGATGGTCCAGGGAACATTGGACATGCTGGTCCTCAAGGCGCTCGTGATGGGGCCGGCGCATGGCCACACCATCGCGCGGGTGATTGAACAGACGTCAGAGGACGTGCTGCAGGTGGAACAGGGGTCGCTGTATCCTGCGCTTCACCGGCTTGAAGATCGCGGATGGCTTCAGGCGTATTGGGGCACAAGCGAAAACAATCGCAAGGCGAAGTTTTATCGGCTTACTACGGCGGGGAAGAAACAGCTGGCGCTGGAGACGAATCGCTGGCGAGAGATGGTGCGTGCAATCGGCCTCGTCATGGGGGAGTAAGTGTAACGCGAAAGGAAGTCAGATGAGCTTGCGTAGGTTTTTCAAAAGACGGCTAAGCGATGCAGAGGTGAGACTCGAGATGGAGAATCATCTTGCCCTCGAATGCGATGAGTACCTTGGTCGCGGAATGAGCGAAGAAGAAGCGCGACGACAAGCTTATCTGAAGTTCGGATCTCCGCAGCGTGTCCGCGAGGATCTTTGGCGGAGGAACAGCATTGCGCCGCTGGAAAATATACTTCGCGATCTTCGCTATGCATTGCGAACGCTACGTCGCAGTCCAGGATATGCGTTTATGGCGATTCTGACGCTCGGCCTGGGTATCGGTGCGAATGCTGCGATCTTTGTTGTCATTAATGGAGTACTGCTGCGCCCGCTGCCGTATGCGCAGCCAACCCAAATCGTGCATGTTGAACAGACAGCGTCGCGCATCGGAACGGATCCGATTGAATTCTCAGTGCAGGAGGTGGAGGAGTATCGCCAACTGAATCACGTGTTCTCCGACCTGGCCGAATATCATTCGATGACCTTTACCTTGCTTGGAGCAAAGGTGCCGGAGCGTGTGAGTACAGGGGTGGTCTCTGCGAACTTCTTCGACGTGCTGGGAGTGAAGCCTGTGCTGGGACGGCTTATCACACCGGCAGACGAGAGTCCGAAGGCTGAGCCTGTGCTGGTGCTGAGTTATGCGTACTGGGTCAAGAACTTTGGCCGGGATCCGAAGATAATAGGCCGCACGTTCGAGATGAATGATCGTGTTCATACAGTCGTTGGGGTACTCCCGCCGCTTCCGGAGTATCCGGACGCAAACGATGTTTATATGCCGACGACGTCGTGCCCCTTCCGGTCCAACCCGAAGATGATCGCCGACCGGGATATGCGGATGGTGACGGTCTTCGCGCGAATGAAACCGGGGGTGACGGCAACTCAGGCACAGAGTGATCTGGCTACGATCACAAATCGGCTTGCCCTCAGCTATCCGAAATCGTACCCGTCAGGCGCGGGACTTTCGACGCAGATGACCGGCCTGGAGCAGGAACTGACTCATGCGGCGCGGCCCACCTTTCTGACTTTGCTGGGGGCGGCTGGACTGGTGCTGCTGCTGGCGTGCGCGAACCTGGCGAATCTGGCCATTTCGCGACAACTTCGTCGATCTCAGGAGACGGCTATCCGCATGGCCACGGGTGCGAGCTCCTGGGATATCTTTCGACAACTTCTGACCGAGAGCATGGTGGTGGCTTTGGCAGGAGGGGTGTTGGGACTTGGAATTGCGGCGGTTGGATCGAAGCTGTTGATTGCCTATGCGGCACGAATGACACCGCTGTCGGGAGAGATTCACCTTGATGGTCGGGTGTTCCTGTTTGTAGCTGCCCTGTCGGTTATTGCGGGCGTGATGTTTGGAGCGCTTCCTGGATTTGTGGCCAGCCGCGATCGTCTGAGTGTCCTGACTAGCTCTGGCGAGAGATCAGTTGGAAGCGGAGGAGTGACGCGGGCTCGGCAGGCACTGGTGGCGGTGCAGGTGTCGCTCTCCTTCGTGTTGCTGATGTGTGCGGGATTGATGCTCCAGAGTTTGCACAAGCTGCTGTCAGTTGACCCGGGATTCAAGACCGCGAATGTGCTCTCGATGCGTATCAGTTTAGATTGGACCAAATATGCGAAACGCACAGAGCTGAATCAGTTCTTCCACCAGGTGCTGAGCCGTGCAACGGGACTGCCCGGAGTCGAGAGCGCTGCAGTGAGCGTGATGGTCCCGCTCAACAGCAACATGGGCACAATGACTGGAGGTGTGTTGCTGGAGGGACGGCCTTTGAACCCGGGCGAGTTGATGCCGCAGGTGGACTTTGAACTCGCAAGTCCCGACTATTTTCGTGTACTTGGTGTGCCGATTCTCGCGGGGCGTGCATTTACGGACGGAGATACGGAGCACTCTCCGGCAGTAGCTGTCGTGAACGCGCGCATGGCAAAACACTACTGGCCTACGGAAGATCCGATCGGCCGTCATGTGTCGATAGATAACGGTAAGACGTGGATCACTGTGGTTGGAGTGGCAAGCAGTGTTCATCAATATGGACTTGATAAGGATTTGAAAGAGGGAATCTATCTGCCGCAGGATCAGTCTCCTTCTCTCACCGACGCTCACCTGCTGGTACGAACGCGTGTCGATCCGATGCACACCGCCAACCAGATCGCCGATGTCATTCACCAGATCGATCCGCACCAGCCGGTGACTGAGATACGGACGCTGGATCAGCTGCGAAGCGCGCAGTTGGGAACTCCCAGGGTGACGGCTACCCTGTTGGGTCTGTTCGCAGCGCTGGCATTGTTCATTACTGTGGTGGGGGTGAGTGGAACACTTGCGCTAGCGGTGGCCCATAGGACCAAAGAGATCGGGATACGAATCGCACTTGGCGCTCCGAAAGGGGAGATTCTGCACAATGTGCTGGTGCGTGGCATGATTCCGGTGATCGCCGGAATAGCAGCGGGGGCTATCGTGGCGATGTTCTCAACGAGACTCTTGGCTAGCATGCTGTTCGCGATCAGACCTGATGATCCACTGACCTTCGGGTCTATCGCGATTCTTCTTGCCATGGTGGCGCTGATCGGATGCGCGATTCCGGCACGGAGCGCAATTCGAGTCGATCCGATAAAAGCGCTGCGCACGGAGTAGTGCTCGCCGAGAACGCGAATGCGTGCGCAGCGCGGTTATCTCTTTGATTCGCGTGCTCTCACGCGCTTGAACGGACACCGTTGTAGGCGATGGGTGCCTACTCGCTTTCGGCGACAAAGACAGCGGTTGTGAGCGCCGGGACTATAACGGTTCCTTCTTTCGAGTTGAACGTGGACTGCCTAGTTGCGGGATCGCTGGAGTTTCGCTGCACCGGGTGCAGATGCAGGCCCAAGCCCTGGAGATGAGTGTTGGTGAACGTCACGGAAGCATTGGTTGCGTTGAAGACGACCAGGATGTGTTTGTAGATTCCATAGCCCCCGCCATTCGCATCGAGATTCATTACGATCAGCCCCGGCGTCTGGCTTGAACCGGTATTCAGAAACGTCAGGTTCCGCTGCACTTCCTCAAACGTAGGCATGCGGAACAGCTCTGAACTGTAGCGGATCTGCAGCAATTCACTGAATGCTGCTTTACTGTATGCGATATTTGCCGGAAGCGGGGTGTAGGAGGGGTTACTGAGCAGCGGCATCATGATCGGCCACTGGGCCTGGTTCTGGCTTGCAATGGGCAGACCGATGCCCCAGTTTGCGGTCTTACCGCTCCAGTCGATCTTATTGAACCAGTCTCCGGAGTTGTAGCTGTTCTGGTCCATGTCCTTGGAGCGCAGGAGATCATCGCCTGCCTGGAAGAACGGAATCCCCTCTCCGAGGGTTACGAGGCTCATGCCCATCAGCTGCCTGCGGGCACGAGTGGCAATGTTGTCGTTGTAGCTCGACTTCAGCTGCACCTTGTCGAAGAGGTCCTGGTTGTCGTGGACTGAGGCATAGTTCACCGCTTCGATTGGGCTCTTGGTGTATCCGGTTGGTTGTCCGTTATAGAGCACCTGGGCTCCGGTTACTGTTGCCCCGGCGCTGTCGGTAAAGCTGTAGTCGCGCAGATTTCCCGTGAGTCCTACATCGATCCAGTCAGAGTACTGCAACAACTGATTTTGCTGACCGTTTAGCGGCGGATTTGAGTTGGTGTAGTCGCTTGGGTCGGTGAAGAGCCCGGTGGCAAAGCCCTGCACGCGCTCATCAGTAAACGGGCTGCCGCCGTGGATGCCGTCGCGGATGCGGTCGTTGAAGGTTCCAACGCCAAAACCATACAGATTGATCTGCGAGGCATTGGGGCCTATCTGATTGTTCGCGGTGTCTCCGAAGTTGAAGCCTTCTCCATACAAATAAATCTTCGATCCGTCGACACCATCTTTCTCGGGAGTGAGTGCCTGAAGGGCCTGCTGGATGGCCTGCACGTTGTAAGTGAACATGAAGCTAAGGATGTCGAAGCGGAAGCCATCGATCTTGTAGTCCTTCGCGTTGAGTACGAGGGTGTCGATGATCAGCTTTTCCATCATGCGATGTTCGCTTGCGGTATCCGGGCAGCACGAACCTGTTTCGAGGTTTCCATTCGCATCGAGGCGGTGATAGTAGTTTGGTACCACCTCGTCGAGGTTGGAGTTGGGTCCCTCGCCGCTGGCATTGGTGTGATTGAAGACGACATCCTGGACGACGCGCAGACCGGCTTTGTGCAGGCCGTCAACCATGACCCGATATTCGCGCACGCGGTTATCGGGATTGATCGCGTAACTACCCTCGGGCGTCAAGTAGTGCACAGGATCATAGCCCCAGTTATATGCGGGGCTGGTCTGGCTGGCGGTTACTGCTGCCTGCTGCTGCTGGCCATCGGGTGGATATACCCCCAGACCGGTGGGAATGATCCATTTGGATTTGTCTTCATTCACGCTGGCGAAGTGGAACGAAGGCAAGATGTGGACTGCCTTGAGCCCGCTTTCGGCCAGCGAGCGAAGATGCTTCATGCCGTCCGAGCCCTGGTCCTCAAAGGCCTCGTACATGCCGCGGTGAGCCAAGGGAACTGTGAGATCGTTCACGCTGAAGTCGCGAATATGCAGTTCATAGATGCTCATATCGCTGACGCTTCTTAGCGGAGGTGACGTCTCCTCGTCCCAGCCTGCGGGCTTCGTCCTGTCGGAGTCGAGATCTGTGATTCTGCTCTTGGTGCCATTCAATGCGATATCGATCGAATAGGGATCGCTGGTGACATTCGTGTCCACCGCGCCGTCGGCTGACACCCACACCTTCACGCTGTAGAGATAGTATTTATCTTTCCAGCTGGGGTCGCCTTTCGCTACCCATACTCCATCGTGCTCATGCATCGTGACGACGGCGGAAGGCGCGGTGTCGGATTCGTGATCGAAGAGCTGGAGGGAGACGTTCTGCGCGGTGGGGGCCCAGAGCTTCAGCTTGACGGCGCAGTCCTCGTCGTCGGGCCAATCGCGCCAGTTTTTGTCGTCCCAATGGTGAAAGACGACGCCTAGCTTGCCGGGGTAGTAGTAGAGATCGTCCAAAACACCTGCGAATTGAATGCCAGTGGCATACTGCAGCATTCCATTGGAACCGACCGCGGAAAACGCGAGTTGTCCTTCGAGCGCGGTTTGCAAGGTCGAGAGCTGCGTATTCTCCGGTAGCTGGAGGACGGTGTATCCACTCAGTTGCGGGTAGCGTAGCAACTCGTCTGCAGTCAGGGCTCCGCCAACGGTGAGCGGAATATTGGTGCCTCCAGTGACGCCGGTGGGAGTTACAGACAGGCCGCCGGTGAGGCTGGAGCTGATCGCGAAGGTGTCACCACTTTGAGCAAACTGCGGCTGGATGGCCACTCGCTGGCGATCAAGCCAGTATGCCTGCTCTACGTTCAGAAGACTATCCAGTATCTGGGTAGGAGTCGGAGTTGTGAGGAAGACAGTCGCGTTGCCTGAGATCACCCAAGCCTGGGTATTGGTGGCGACATCCAGATGCATATCAGGTCCGGGATCTTTAACCCCGGTAGAGATGTTGTGGATGATGAATCCGAGGTCCTTCGGGTTGGGAATCAGACTTATGTCGAAGTACGCGCCGTAGGAGTCATGGCTGGTCACTCCAGTCAGTCCATCGTTGTAGTCGCCGGTGTACTCCGCTGTGTCGTTGAAGGCATAGACGGTCCAGTTCGCATAGTTCCCGTCGGGCCGGAAGTAGTGAATGCGGGCGTACCCGGGCAGGAGCGCGGTGGGATTGGTGAGACTGGGTTGGCTCTTGTAGAGCTTGCCGATCCCGGTGTAGCCCCAGTACTCGAAGCCTTCCGTGGAAGGATCGACAAATTCGTTCGGCCCTGGGTCTTTCTGATCGCCGCCAGGCGCGGAGGGATTGTGAATGATGAGCCCAAGGTTCTGCGCGTTCGGGACAGCCGCTACGTCAAAATACGCTCCGTATGCGTCAGTATTCGTCACGGGGACGAGTCCGCTGTTGTAGTCGCCGGTGAACTCCGTGGTGTCGTAGAAGGCGTAGATGGTCCAGCCTCCGTAGTTGCCGTCCGTCCGGTGGTAGTGAACACGGACGTATCCCGGCAGCAGCGCGGTGGGATTGGTCAGGCTGGGTGCAGTTGTATACAGCTTGGCTATCCCGGAGTATGCCCAGTACTCGATGCCCTGGGTCGCGGGATCGACAAAGAGATTGTTGGGAGTGTCCTTCTGGTCTCCGCCCGATGCCGTCGGGTTGTGAATGATGATGCCAACTTCTTGCGCGCCGGAGGTCACTCCAACGTCGAAGTACGCGCCGAAGGTGTCGGTGCCAGTGACCTGTACTGGGCCGCCGCCATAGTTGCCAGTGTTTTCTGTTGTGTTATCAAAGGCATAGATCGTCCAACCGGCATAGTTGCCATCCGGTCGGTGGTAGTGAATACGTATATCGCCGGTTGGAATGGCTGGATCCGCAAAGGCCTGGGCTGCTGCAAAGACGCACAGTAGAAGCATGAAGAAGTGGGATCCTGCCTTGCGCAGAAAACGCCGTGATGTAACGAATTTCATGAGTGGCTCCCCGGAGAAACTGGCTGGTTTCGTTTGGAGTCAACGGCGCGGACGGTCAGCGTTCGTCTAAGACTCCCAATAGCAGCGCCGCGACACTAGTTGAATTGAACTTCCAGTGTCAAGAGAATTGCGGGCCCTTTTCTTTGTCCCCTCGGTTTGCTTTTGGGATTGCGAGTGGTCTGGCTGGCGCTGGCGAACTAGACTAGAAGGATGAGCCAGATTGCCGCTTCGGTCGCGAGTACGTTTTCCGAGATTGCCGCTAGGGTCGCACAGGGTTCCCGGATTGGACGGGATGATGCGCGATGGCTCTGGACGAACGCGTCCGATGCCGAGTTGTGCTCGCTTGCCGCCGGGGTGCGCGGGCGATTTCATGCGCCGGGTTCCTGTACGTATATGGTGATGCGGATCATTAACTATACGAACGTATGTGTAGCGCAATGCGACTACTGTGCTTTTTACAAACTACCTAGCCAGGACGGCGGGTACGTGTTGAGCCACGAGGAAGTATTTGCGAAGCTGGATGAGCTGCTTGCGCTGGGCGGGGATCTGGCGGCCTTCAACGGAGGGTTCAATCCACATTTGCCGTTGAGTTACTACTGCGAGTTATTTGCTGCGATTCGAGCACGATATGGGGATGCGCTGGAGTTCTACGCACTGACGATTGCGGAGTTCATGTATCTGGCCGACCACGCAAAGCTGAGCTATTCGGAGGCGGCGACGCGGCTGAAGGATGCAGGCGTCCGTTGGATCACTGGCGGTGGATCGGAGATTTTGACCGAGGATTTTCGTGCGCGGCACTCTAAGTTTAAGTACACGGTGGCGCAGTACATTGAAGCGCAGCGGGCGATTGTGGAAGCTGGGCTGAAGACGACGGCGACGATGGTGATCGGATTTGATGAGGGCCTCGAGGAGAGGCTTGAGCATCTCGAGCGAACGCGGCAGTTTCAGGATGAGACTGGAGGACTGGGAAGTTTTCTCTGCTGGACGTATAAACCTTACTTCACGCAGATTGGTGGTATCGAGATTACGACTGCGGAGTATCTGCGCCATCTTGCTCTCTGTCGGATCTACCTGGACAATATTCCGAGAATACGTACTTCGGTACTTACACAGAATGAGCATGCGCTGGTGGGTTTGAACTATGGCGCGGATGACTTCGATCTTCCGATCGAAGATGAAGTAACTCAGAAGGCAGGCGCGACGATCAGCTTAGACTTCGAGAGGATATTGAACTACGCGCGTGAGCTTGGATACTCGCCGGAGTATCGACATGTTTCGTTGGGGCAGCCACCGTGGTTGGCTGTGTCGTAGTCTGCGATAGGAACCACGTTTGAGCCCTCCTTCGGATACGTTTGAATGCTGCTCTTAGTTAGCGTCCGACGACGATGACAGAGAAGGTGCCGGGGATTGGAGTTGGCCGGAACTGTAGTTCTTCGGATGCGGCGCCGGTGTTCTGGCCGAACCTGGACGTTACCAGGTAGGCTTTGGCGTCATTTTGACTGACGATCATGGTTCTGGCACCGGGCTGGGTTTTGACCTGCTGAATTCGAGAGTATTTGAGTAGTGATTCGCGGCGAAAGATAGAAAGTGTGCCAGTTGTGTCTGCGACGAAGAGCAGATTGTGGCGTGAATCGAAGTCCAGATCTCCTGCGTTTGCGGGACCATCTGCGATAGCGGCTATTTGGCCCGTTTCCGAACTGACGGTGATCAGCTTGTGGTCTTCGCAGGCGGTGAATAGTTGATGGCGGACGCTGTCGATCGCGAGTCCGCTGGGTCCGGTGCACGGCGCTAGTTGCCATGAAGCCGAGACATTCTTCGCGGTCGCATCTATTCGGATAATCTCACCGAGGGCCGGAAGGGTCACGAAGACAGTACCGCTTTGATCGGTGATCGCTGAGCCTGGACGTCCGGCAAGCGGGATGGTGGCGGTGACCTGGTTGGTCGTAGCGTCGATCACGGTTGCGCTGTGACTATGAGAATTAAAGGCGATGACCGAGTTCGAAGATGGGTCGAAGACGATGGCAGCGGGAACGGCTCCGGTGGGCACCGATGCGACCAGCTTGAGGCTGGAACGATCAAAGACGCGGACAAAGCCGGCTGATCCGTCGGTCGGGTCGGTGACGTAGCCGTATTTTCCGGAGTCATCGAGGGCGATGTCGCGAATGTTCTTCATGCCTTCGACTTCGCCGAGCAGTTTGCCGGTGTCGGTATCGACCACCATCACGCGATTGGTGCGGGGAATGTAGAGACGATGGGCAGGCGCGTCGAGAACGATATAACCCCAGCCCCCTGTGCCGCCGAGGTTCCATTGGTCTCGTACATGAAACTGTGACAGAGGTGTAGGACTGGCTGAGTAGAGCAGGGAAGAGGAGAGGGTTACCAGGAAGAAGATCGCTGAGGGAATCGTCTTCGACGTTAGTTTTTGTAGATGTTGGATCGTGTTATTCATTGGATTTATCGGTGAAGTACCTATTTAGAAAGTTATCTTCGACGGCCAGTTTGGCTGGCCGTCGAAGAGTTGGTCGAATGAGACTAGCTATTATTTAGAGGAGAATTGGAAGTCATCCGTTAGATCGCCGATTGCTGGGCTGTTCGTCGGGACGTAGGGGCTGCTGGCTTTCTGGATCGGGTTCGGCAGGTTGTCGCGGCTGCGGTCGGAGATGGTTGGAAGTCCCCAGTTCTTCTCGATGTACTTCATGAGTGAGACGTGATCGCCGTACTCGTGCGAGACGTGGCCGCCCACAGAGTACTTCGACACAACGATGAGAGGGATGCGGGTACCGTCGCCGAAGAAGTCGACGGGCTGGATGTAGCCGGAGTCATAGTATCCGCCGCCCTCGTCGAAGGTGACGAAGATAGCAGTGTCGGCCCAGAGGGTCGGGTTGGCTTTGACGCCGTCGATGATCTTCTTGGTGAAGCCTTCGAAGAGGTCGAGTTTGGAAGATGCCGGGTGACCATCGTTGAAGCCGCTGGGCTTGACGATGGAGACTGGCGGCAGGTTGCCGGTGTCGATGTCCTCATAGAGCTCAGTCGTGTCCGCGATGTAGGTCTGGCGGGCGGCCTGGGTCCCCATGAACTGGGTCTGGTACTGGAAGGGGTTGCAGATGTTGCAATACGCATCGAAGGAGTTCGACTCGGTGGGATCGGTTACGTAGAGATCCCAGTTCTCGCCGAAGTATTTGAAGGGAACATTGTGAGCGACGAGGTCGTCGCCGATGCTCTTCTGGCTGGTTGGTGGAATGGTGAAGGGCGAGTACTGCGAGGTGAGGGTACCGTCGCCGTTGTAGCCGGGGTTGTAGTTATTGACGAGGTAGTAGTCACCCTTGACGCAGTTGGACTTCACTGGCCGCTTGAGGGACTGGAGGTAGTTGGTCACTGCAGGGACACCTGGCTGGCTGATGTCTCCGCAGTTGACGTAGCTGCCGCCGCCGTAGCCATCCTGATCATAGAAGTCATTGGTGGCGGGCTGGGGGTTGGGGTTCTCCACCTGGTTGGTTGGGGGCTTCGCGGCAACGCCCTTGCTGTTGGTGTAGAAGATGGCGTCGCCGAAGCCGAACATGATGTGGTTGGCGCCGGTGCCGCCCATGACGGACTGGTGGAAGTTATCGCTGATGGTGTACTCGTCAGCGAGCTTCTTGAAGTACGGAGCGTCGCCCTGGGCCATGTTGTAGAAGCCCATGGAGGTGGCGCCTTCGCCGGTGGTCGTTTCGTTGAAGTTGGCTGGCTGCTTGGCTCCATTGCCGCCGGTGCCAACCGAGACTTCAACCCAGGGGAAGAGGTCGTTCAAGCAACCGCTGGCGTTGTCTTCGGTGGCGTAGTCGGCGTTGCAGTCCGTCTGCTGCCACATCTGAAAGAAGCGGTGCACAGGGCTGTTGGTGTAGGCGTCGTACGGCATTTTGGGTCCGCTGAGCTGGAAGACACCTTCGCGCAGGTTCGTGTCGTTCGTAATGCGAGTGTCGGGCTTGCCGCCGGCGATACCGGTTGCGCCAGTCAACAGAAACTTGTCATAACCAGCAGCGAGACCGGTATCTGCAAGTTCGGCGACCTTGAGCGTAGTGAAAGGAGCGCTGGTTTCGCTGGGTTTTTCAGGACCTCCAGCGAGAGCCGCCGGAAGCGTGCTGTAGATGCTCTTGGACTGAGGGCTATTGGAATACTTTCCGTTGTCGGCGGTGGTGGTGTCGAGGGCCGAGAACTGCGCGGAGAGCGAGTAGTTTGGGCCGGCCTTGCCGTTGGCATTGACGATGCCTTTGGAGAGGAGGTTCGAGACGGTCTCGCCTTCCTTGGGCTTGTAGGTCGCGTAGACGTGATCGAAGGTACGGTTTTCGCCGATGATGATGATGACGTGCTTGATGGGGGTCTTTGTTTCGGGGACAGCAGTTTGGGCGTAGGCGGATTGTGGCAGTCCCGCAAACACTTGCAGCGCAATCAACATCATCGCGCCGCACTTCAAGGTCCCGTTAGGGGCGTTGACAGTACGTTTCAAAGTGATACCTCCGGAAAACTGAGGGAACGGATTGAGCCGTTGGGGAATACAACCTCAGTGGGATAACCGTAGAGGTATCAGCATGCTTGATGTGTCACGCCAAAATGAAATGATCAATAATTACGATTACATTGTTCGTCGCATTTCGTCGCGCCAAATATCATTTTGAAAAGTAACATTCCGTTCATTCGGTATTCACTGTTCAAGCGATGCAAGATTGAATCTTGCGATCTAGACGACGACTTTGTAGGGTCTCATCATCTCGTTGTCTTCGTGCTCCAGGATGTGACAGTGCCAGACGTAGAGGAGTTCGTCGCCGGGAGAGACCGGTGCTCCGTGGGGGAGATCGAAGCGCATGATGACGCGGGTGACATAGCCTGGGTAGGACTTGATCGTATCTTTGTAAGCGGGGCGCTCATTGCTTTCTGGCGCCATTGGCTTTCCGGTGAAGACGAGCTTACCGGTCTGCTGGTAGGTTGGCACGTCGAAGGCCTGGCGATTCAAGACCTGGAAGCGCACGAGGTGGACGTGCAGGGGATGAACGTCGCCAGTAGTGTTGACGAAGGACCAGATCTCGGTCGAACCGGCCTTCGGATCTTCGGTGATGGGCTCATGCCAGCGCGCATTTCCCAGAAGGCCGATGATAACGTAGCCGTCGGAGGGGCGCTCTTTTTCTGAGACGAGGAGGAGACGCTCCCGGGTTTCGTAGTTGGGGGAGAGCGGCTCGAAGGGTACGAGCGTTTCAGGGACTACGCTGGTGTCTCTGCCCGAGAGAGGTTTGGTCACCTTGAAGAGCATGACGTCCTCGGTGAGGTACTGGCCGCCCATCGTATAGGGGGCAGGGGCGTCGTTGACGAGCGAGAAAGATTTGCCTTCACAGCTGGAAAAGTCGACGACAATATCGAAGCGCTCGGCTGGTCCGATGAGGAGGTAGTGGAGTTCGAGAGGGGCAGGGAGCAGACCGCCGTCGGTGCCGACCTGCTGGAAGGACGGCACGTCCAAGGAGTCATTCTGAACCTTGCCGGCAGCGTTGGAGTTGAAGAGTCGCAGGTGGTAAAAGCGTGCATTAGCGGCGTTGACGATGCGGAAGCGGTACTTGCGTGGCTCGACCTCGAGGAACGGTGCGACTTTCCCGTTGACACAGTTGTAGTCGCCGTAAAATTCCTGGATCCAGACCGGGTGTTCCTTCGGACCGTTGACAACTTTCGGGTAGAAGAGCGAGCCGTCATGGTGGAAGAGGCGGTCTTGCAACATGAGGGGAATCTCGAAGTCGCCCTGCGGCAGATTGAGTGCTCTCTCCGCGTCGTCGCGAATGAGATAGGTGCCTGCCAGACCAGCGTAGACGTTCAGCCGAGTGATCCCAAGGCAGTGATCGTGATACCAGAGGGCAGTAGAAGGTTGGCAGTTGGGATAGGCAGAGGGGCGCGGGTTGAACTTTGACCCATGCGGCCCATGTTCGCCTTGCGCGGTGAACCATGCTTCGGGGTAGCCGTCGTCGTCCGGCATTGTGCAGGCGCCGTGGAGGTGCGCCACATTGCGGACAGCAGGCAGGGACGATTCGGCTCCGTGGATGGAGTGATCGATGGGAAGCAGATGCGTAGAGGGGAGCTTGCTGATCCAGTTGACGCTGAGAGGTTTGCCGCCTTCGGCCTCTATGGTTGGACCGGGCCAGCATCCGTCATATCCCCAGAGGGTTGTGGGCGGGAGATCCCGATGCACCTTCTGTTGAAACTGGCGCATTTCGATGTCGATGACTTCGGCTGGTTTGCCGGTTGCGCGGATAGTTGGCGGAATGGGAAGGGCATCGACGTAGGGCGTAAGCTTGACTCCGCTGCGTACCTGCGCGGGTGAAGCCATCGCCTGTTGCATCGCCGGCACGGTCTTGCTGAGGGTGAACCCAGCAGCGGTGGTGAGGCCCCTTTGGAGAAGGCGGCGTCTGCTTAGCATCGTATGCGGCCGGGACCGGATGGGATTATTGCGAGGGGAAAGTCCATTAATTGCGGTTCAATCTGCTTGTTTTCAATCTTCCTGCACCAAGAAAACAGTAGTCTGACTTTGTTACGACACGATGAAGGTATCCGAATTCGGCGTGAAGGCAAATAGAATGAGGAGACATGCCGAGGTCGACACTATCCGTTGCCATCATTACGCTGAATGAAGAAGCCAACCTCGCGCGGACGCTCGCTAGCGTGCATTTTGCGGATGAAGTGGTGGTGGTGGATTCGGGATCGACTGATCGTACGTCGGAGATTGCGAAGTCGTTCGGAGCGAAGGTCTTTACGGAGCCGTGGAAGGGTTTTGCGAAACAGAAGAACTCTGCTATTGAAAAATGTGTGGGTACGTGGGTTCTTTCGCTTGACGCGGACGAAGAGCTAACGGTTGAGCTTCAGAGAGAGATCGGTCAGATGCTTGAGGCAGATCCTCAGGCCCTGCCGCAGATAGATGGCTACCGGCTTCGGCTGCGACATGTCTTTCTCGGGCGCTGGATGCGTCACGGGGGCTACTATCCGGATTTTAAGTTGCGCTTGTTTCGTCGTATGACCAGCTCTGGTGCGGTCTGCTTCACCGATCGCCCGGTGCATGAGTCTGTGCAGATTGCGGGTGGGGTTGAGACGATGAAGAATGACTTTCTCCACCATGGCTATCCCGATTTAAATATCTATCTTGAACACATGAACCGGTATAGCAGTCTTGGCGGCCAGATGGTTGCTGCGAAGGGGAAGGTCAGCCGTTCGTGGGTAGCTTTCTGCTGGAATGTTGCTTTGGTCCCGATCCTGACGTTTGTCTGGAACTTTGGGTTTCGCCTGGGTTTTCTGGACGGTCGCGAGGGGCTACTACTTCATCTTTACCATTCGGCCTATATCAGTTGGAAGTATGCGAAGGCGTGGCAGATCGGGAGTCATGCAGGTGACACCTAGAGCATTCACACTCATGAGGGCGATGTTATGTCGGCCTCATATCAAGGTCGCGGCTCGATGACCTGAGTGTGGCGGATTGGAAGAGATAGACAGCAAGAATGGTCATGAGTGGTTCGAGCGGGTGGCGAAAGCGTGCCTGGACGGTGACGAAGTAGTAGGTAAGCGGTAGAAGTGCAAAAGCCCACGCGAAGAGGATGGCTCCCGGGATGCGTTGCTTCAGCGCCAAGAAAAGACCTAGAAGCGCGGCGAGGCTGACAAAACTGTAGTTCAGAACGCGGAAAGCTTCGTTGAGAACTCCTTTTTCGGGTGGTTTGGGGACGCTGATCCAGTAAAAATAAAACCGCTTGAGGGCGAGTTCGAAGAAGCGCAGTTTGTGGGTGCGGATATGTTCGCGCGCGAGCTTTCCTTCACGCTGGACGTAGGCGTATTCGCCCATATTTTTGTATTCAAGATACTCCGGGCAGACGTCGCAGACGGGCACTCTAGTGCCGACGGTGAATCCGTTATAGGAGTCGAGAACGGAGTCGTGCAGTTCTGCGCCGAGGTTGCCGCGAATCGGGATGAAGGCGCGAAATACTTTTTGGTTGCGGATCATCCACGGGGCGAGACAGGCGACGAAGATAAGTGCTGCGATGATGGCTTTTCCAATTGCGGGGCTGAGCGTCGCCTTCTGCTTCGCTGCACCAAGGAGCATCCATACACCACAGACTGGAAGGAAGAGGAGAATGGTCGAGTTCAGGAGCGCGATCATTCCCCAGAAAAGTCCGAAGAGGCACCATCGAAGGTTGGTTTGAGGGTTCGGCTCTGGAGGATCTTCGCCTATGTTGCGAACACGAAGGGCAATAGTGATTACAGCGGAGAACAGCAGAGCTGTAAGGGCCATGTCCCAGACCCAGTGAACGGCATATTGCAGAGCGGCAGGATAGAGCGCCCAAAGCCATGCTGACCACAGGGCGATGTTACGAGCTCGTCCGGTGGGTCGAAAGCATCTTGCGGCAATCTCAAATATAAGTGGAGCCGTTGCTGCGGAGAAGATGCTATTGATGGTCAGGATTACCCAGGCGGACTTCGCGCTGTAGACGCCGAAGATCTTGAAGACGCCGGCAAGCAGCAGAGGATACAGAGGCGGTACCCATGCGGTGGGCCCGGAATGACCAGTGAAGGGGTCAGCGTAACCGAAGCCGGTGACTAGTGCGCGGGCGATGCGGCCCATCTCCCAGCCGAACTGAAGGTGATCCTCCGACGGGCGGATGCGATAGGTGTGGGCGAGAGTGATGTAGAGGACGCGGAGGAGCAGTCCGATCCAGAAGATGTGCCAAGGCGCTCGAAAAGAAAGGGACTGTCGTTGTGTCTGTGGGCTTGGCATTCGCTGATTCCCCGCGTTTAGCTGCGGTCGCCGCGAGGCTGCGCGATGACAAGACCGCGAGGGGTAGGTAAGAAGACGACGGAGAGAAGACCTTCCGATTCCATCGACTTCGCCGCGTCACGGACGACTTTGTGGTGCGAACTGGCGTCGTGCATGAGGATGAGGCCATTGGGATTGATCTGGGGGAGAAAGCGCTTAACCTCCTGCTCACGGATAGGCATGTCGGAGTCGGAGAAGAAGAGATCGATCGTGCCGTCGATCTTCATCTCGAGGCTGGACTGGTTGCGAAGTTCGATCCAGGGGTTGAGGGGGGAGGCTTCGAGGCGTTCTTTTGCGCGAGCGTAGACGACTGGGTCGAACTCGCAGCTGATGACCTTGCCGAAGCCGTTGCGTTCGAGGCCTCTTGCAACCCATTCTGTTGAGACACCGAGGAAAGATCCTGTTTCAACGACCAGCTTGGGTTTTATGGTGGTGACCAGCGTCGCAAGGAACTCCAGGACCTCGAGCTCGGCGGTCATGGAGTCGATCATGCTCCAGTGCTCGGGCTGGGGGCACTCGGGGGTGGCGCGGTGTGATTCAGGTTGAAGCATACCGGCGGCGCGATCATGCCGGAGCATGATCTTGTGTTCCTGCTTTATCTTCTTGCTGAATAGACCCATGCGAAAACTCCCTGATCATCCATTATGCGGGATCGGAAGGAGCAACGAGGAGTGGACGAAGAACTTCGTCGATATCCGGATTTTGACCAGCATTATGCGGCAACCCTCCGCGCAATGAAAAAAATGTAGATAATGGCGAACGAGCGGGCAGCCGCAATTTCGACTTTTGTGGCTCTTCCCGAGTGAGATAAATCGAACAGCAAGCCAGGAGAAAACGCTGCATGAGTAAGACGTTCGCGGGGCAACTGATATCGGAAGCAATGGCTATGTTTATCATTATTGCCTTCGGCGACTCGGTCGCGGCAATGTACACGCTCTATAGTCCAAGCCCCTACCAGCAGGCATATTGGGGAGTGTGCATTGCGTGGGGGCTGGCCGTAACGATCGCTATCTATACGACGACTTCGGTGAGTGGTTGCCACGGTAATCCCGCTGTTACGCTGGCACTCGCGGTATACCGGCGGTTTTCCTGGAGTAAAGTGATCCCGTATTGCCTTGCGCAAGTGACCGGAGCCTTTCTGGGCGCGGGGATCGTATACACACTGTTCTCCCCAGTGATCGACAACTTCAATCTGACGAATCACCTTACGAGAGCGGCCGGCGGGGCTGCGGGGGTCTTCTTCACTCACCCCGGCCTGGCGATTACGCCCATGCACGCCTTTAGCGACGAGATCATCCTGACTGCATTTTTGATCTTTGGCATTTTCGCGATTACTGAGCAGTACAACGAAATGGCGCCCGGTGCGAATGCGGGAGCGTTGATGATTGGTTTTCTGGTGGCGTTGATTGGCGCTTCGATGGGTTACCTGGAGGCCTGGGCGATCAATCCTGCTCGCGATTTTGGACCGCGACTGTTCTGTTTTCTCATGGGCTGGGGCGCTTCTGCGTTGCCGTCGCCACAGAGTTATTGGTGGATTCCAATCGTCGCGCCGCTGCTCGGAGGACTTGTGGGCGGCGGAACCTACCAACTTCTGATCCGGCCCTTTCTGCCAGCGAGAAAGAAAGCATTGCTCGACGCCATGAAGGCATAACGTTCGATGCAGGTAAGTCGTCCTTCAAGCCACGAGCATCAAAGGAGACAAGATGAAGTATGTACTTTCGCTCGATCAAGGAACGACGAGCTCCCGCGCCATCCTCTTCGACCACGACGGACAGATCGCGGGGACTGCATCGCACGAGTTTCCGCAGATCTATCCGAACAGTGGCTGGGTAGAGCATGATCCTTTTGACATTCTCACCTCGCAGCTCGGCACTGCGGTTGAGGTGATGGGCAAAGCGCGAGTACGTCCAAGAGATGTCATCGCACTTGGAATCACCAATCAGCGGGAGACTACCGTCGTTTGGGATCGCGAGACGGGGAAGCCGGTGTACAACGCCATCGTCTGGCAGGACAGCCGTACCGCTGCCCTGACGAAAAAGCTTGCCGACGATGGAGCGGAGGACACGGTGCGGCAGAAAACGGGGCTTCTGTTGAGCCCTTACTTCTCCGCGAGCAAGGTCGCCTGGATACTGGAGAATGTTGGTGGAGCGCGCGCTCGGGCCGAGGCAGGAAAACTTGCCTTCGGGACGGTCGACAGCTGGCTGGTGTGGAATTTGACCAGTGGGAAACGTCACGTCACAGATCGCACCAATGCGTCGCGAACTCTTCTCTACAACATCGTTGAGGACCGGTGGGACGACGATCTGCTGAAGCTCTTCAATATTCCAAAGAGTCTTTTGCCTGAAGTTGTCTGGTCGAACGAGAACGTAGGGCAGGTGACGACCTCGCTTGGTCTAGGCGAGGTAGAGATCGCAGGAATCGCTGGCGACCAGCAGTCGGCCTTGTTTGGGCAGCTTTGTGTCTCTCCTGGCGACGCCAAAAATACCTATGGTACGGGTTGCTTCCTGCTGCAGCATATTGGCGGTAAGTTCGCGCTTTCGGGCCACCGGCTGATTACAACGCTTGCGTGTAGCACCGATCGGAAGCTGGCCTATGCGCTTGAGGGCAGCATCTTCATAGGCGGAGCGGTGGTGCAGTGGCTTCGAGACAACATGAAGTTTTTCCGGAAGTCCTCGGAGGTGGAGGCCATCGCGGCCTCTGTGCCTGACTCGGATGGTGTGGTCTTTGTTCCTGCATTTACCGGCCTTGGAGCGCCGTACTGGGATGCGCAGGCAAGAGGCCTGATCATTGGCCTGCAGCGCGGTACACAAATCGCCCACATAGCGAGAGCCGCCATCGAGAGCATCGCATTTCAGGTTGCGGACGTTCTTCGAGTGATGGACTCCGATACAAAAAATCCCTTCACGGAGCTTCGCGTAGATGGGGGAGCCGCAGCCAACGACGACCTCATGCAGTTTCAGGCCGACCTGTTGGGTGTCCCGGTTCATCGGCCCGCTGTGCTTGAGACGACTGCGCTTGGCGCTGCCTATCTGGCCGGTCTCTCCAGCGGATTCTGGAACAGCATCGACGAGTTGAAACAGCATCGCAAGGCTGACACGATCTTCGAGCCGAAGACCGATAAGAAACAGATGCAAAAGCTGCAGGAAAATTGGAGAGAAGCCGTCGAGCGTTCTCGCCACTGGAACAAGGAGAGCAGATGAATCGCGATGAGATGGTAGCCCGTGTACGGAACAGGAAAGAACCCTGGGACATTGTGGTGATCGGCGGAGGAGCTACAGGGGCCGGAGTTGCCGTCGACGCAGCATCGCGAGGTTATGACGTGCTGCTTCTGGAGCGGGAAGACTTTGGCAAAGGAACCTCGAGTCGCGCAACCAAGCTCGTTCATGGTGGCGTCCGCTATCTTGAGCAAGGGAACGTCTCGCTTGTGATGGAAGCGTTGAAGGAGCGGGGAATCCTCCTGCGGAACGCTCCACACATCGTGAAAGACCTGAAATTTATCGTTCCAAACTACTCCTGGTGGGAGGCGCCGTTCTACGGAATTGGGATGAAGGTCTACGACTTTCTTGCAGGCAAATACAGCTTCGGCGCATCCAAGGTACTTTCACTCGAAGAGACGATGCAGCTTTTGCCCACGATTCGCAAGGACGGCTTGCGCGGCGGGGTGATGTACCACGACGGGCAGTTTGATGACACGCGTCTCCTGATCAATCTGATGACAACTGCCGCAGAGCATGGAGCGGCCCTGTTGAACTACGCAGGCGTTATCGAGCTGAAGAAAGATGAGTCGGGGTTCGTGCAAGGGGTGGTGGCGGTAGATGGTGAAAGCGGAGAAAAGTATGAAATTACGGCTCGTTGCGTGGTGAATGCCACAGGCATCTTCACTGATGAAATTCGCCGGTTCGCCGAACCCGGGGCCGAGCAAATGATGGCACCCAGCCAGGGGATTCATCTTATGTTCGACCGGTCCTTCTTGATCGGGGACACGGCTCTGCTGGTGCCCCATACCGACGATGGACGCGTACTGTTTGCTGTCCCGTGGCACAACCGGACTCTGGTCGGTACCACGGATACGCCCATCGAGACGGTCTCGTACGAACCGCTACCCTTTGAGGAAGAGATCGAGTTCGTCCTTGAGACTGCGGGCCGCTACCTGAGCCACAAGCCGACTCGAGAGGATATTCTCAGCGTTTATGTCGGCATCCGGCCGCTGGTAAAGGCTGCTGGAGCCAGCGATGGAAAAACTTCCTCGCTCTCTCGCGACTACACGATTCACATTGACCACTCCGGTCTGCTCACAATCGTCGGTGGGAAGTGGACGACCTATCGGCATATGGCCGAAGATTGTGTCGATCACGCCACGACCCTTGGTCGACTGGACGAAAGGCCTTGTGTTACGGCTACTATGCATCTTCACGGCTACCATCAGCATCCTGAGGAATTTGGCAGTTTGTCAGTATATGGAGCAGACGCTCCAGCAATTCTTGAACTTGCAAAAGAAAACCCGGAGCTCGCCAAACCGCTGCATCCTGATCTTCCTTACATTGCCGCAGAGGTCGTTTGGGCC
This sequence comes from Tunturiibacter gelidiferens, assembly GCF_013410115.1. GTDB lineage: Bacteria > Acidobacteriota > Terriglobia > Terriglobales > Acidobacteriaceae > Edaphobacter > Edaphobacter gelidiferens. The sequence goes on along the minus strand of NZ_JACCCV010000002.1, from coordinate 867,356 downwards.
GCACGAAACGAGATGTCTCGCACGTTGGACGATGCACTAGCGCGGCGCACTCGTGCGCTCCTATTGAACGCGCGTGCCGCAATAGCGATAGCGCCTGAGGTCGCATCTTTACTCGCTAGAGAACTCGGCAAGGATGCAGCGTGGGTCGAGGAGCAGGTGAGAATCTTTGGCGCGCTCGCAGCCCAGTACATTCCTCAGGGTACTAAATATCCGACCGCACCCCCTCCTATTGTGTGAGATTTTGCAAACGATGAGGCTTAGATACGGAGGATTTCGTTTGTGCCCAAGAGGGACTTCGTTCGATCACGCGGATTTTTGTATATGAACCAAGGCGGCCACCAGGAGATCGAGGTCGGCGGGATTGACGTCGCTGACGGCAACAATACGCAGGTCTGATGTGGTGGCGGTTTGGAGATTGAAACCTGCACGTGTATTGGGCAATGTTGTGAGGGTGGGGCTGGTGGATCGTTGCGTTAGGAAGATGGAGACTTCATGTCTGTGAATGGTGAAGAGGAGCAGTGCGGCCGGTTGTCCGTTGAGGTAGGTGAGGTCGGCTCCTTTTAGGATGGTATCGGGCGGCAGGGAGTCGGGAAGGTTGAAGCTAAAGGGAAGACGACCTTGAAACCACGGTTTAACGGTGTGCCGATCGGTCGAGATGACTTGTGGGGCCGCTCCGTTGGAGAGAGTTGCGAGGTGCTGGTCGAGGAGTTCTGCGGCGAGGTTGTTGGTTGGATGCAGCTGACGCCAACCGAGGAGTGAGAGGGCAAGAAGGATACCCGCAGCGAGGGCTGTCCAGACTGCGGGACGGAAGTGAGAGATGGTTGCAAACGTTTTCGGTTGCGTTTGCGCGGTCTGCGTTTGGTGCGAATGGAGCCGGGTGGTAAGGCGGGCGAGGGCTTCAGGCGGCGGGGCGAATCGTTGCCCGGCGCGGACGGTGGCGGCCTTGAGTCGTGTCGCGGAGAGGACGCGGAGCGTGCAGGCATGGCAGGTGGAGAGATGAAGCTGAATTCCGTCCTGCTCGCTCGATGAGAGTTCGCCGTCGATAAAGGCGTTGAGCTCGTCTGGATTGAGATGTTCCATTGACCGATTGTTTTGCGACATCTGATTCATAGGGATTCCCCAAATTGCGGTTGCAAGAGTTGACGGAGGGAGCTGCGGGCGCGTGAAACGCGCGACATAACCGTGCCGATGGGGACGTCGAGGATGAGGGCGATGTCTTTGTATTTGATCTCTTCAACGTCGCAGAGGAGCAAAACTTCGCGAAGTTGTGACGGAAGCTGATCGAGTGCGATGTTGAGAGCGGCCTGGTTGTCGAGACGAATGAGAGTGTCTTCCGGGGTGGGGCCAGCGTTGGTGGTGTCGAGTGTTTCGGGATTGTCTTCGAGGTAGACGGTGCGGGAGGCGGCGATGCCAGTGCGCGAGGTGAGAAAGGTGTTTCGAAGAATGCGGAAGACCCAGGCCTTGAAGTTGGTGCCGGACTGGAAGGAGTCGAAGGCACGGAGAGCCTTGGAGAAGGTCTCCTGCACGAGATCTTCGGCCTCGGCTTGATCATGAGTGAGCCAGAAGGCGTGGTTGTAGAGCGATGCGAAGAGAGGAAGCGCGAGTCGCTCGAAATCTGCGCTGCGGGTGTTTTCAGAGAGCATGGTGCGGTTTGCCTCGAGCTGGCTGGGGTTATGGACTGCGGTCCAGGGGGCGGACCCAGACCAGGATTGATCCCAACGACTACCAGGCTCAGCAGCTTTGAGGATCATAGCAAAGTCAGGCGAGCAGGATGCCCGGGGGATGGAGGAATGGGCGTTGTGTACGGTTTCAGGGGTCATGGTGTGAGGATCAGCATGAGACGAATATCAAGGATTGGTAGCGAAAACGCATGTCGGAACCTTGGCTGAAGAGAAGTCTTGTATCACTCCTCAAACTAAAGATGAGAGGCGGATTTATTCCATGCGATTTACAGCGTTCTAGAAATGAGCGCGAGACTTGCCGTCCCTCGGCTACAGCAGACAAACAGACATCTTTGCTAACCATAATGATGACGGATTATTCCTCGCGCTTTTTCTTTGGACGGACGGGAATAAACGCGCGTCTCGCCAGTTTAGGAGGGTGTAGGCGATCAAAAACAAACGGAGCTTGATATGAGTCGGTTCAAAGAAGACGAAGTAATGCGGGCAGACCAGGGTGCTGCGCGATCCGCGGGAGATGGCATCGATCGGCGCAATTTTTTAGGGTGTATGGCATGGGCCGGCACAGGGCTCCTGTGGTCGATGGCTGGCGGCGTGCCAACTTCGACGTTGTTAGCGCAGACGATGAAGGGTGGTGCTGCTGCTGGGGTTGGTAAGGTGGAGGACTTCTCCTTTGTGCAGATTAGCGACAGCCACATTGGTTTCAATAAAGGTGCCAACCCGGATGTAACAGGAACGCTGAAGAAGGCGATTGACAGGGCCAATATTGTGCCTGCCGGCATGAAGGCTCCCGATTTCATGCTTCACACCGGCGACATCACGCAGAATTCGAAAGCAGCGGAGTTCGATACCGCGTCGCAGGTCATTAAAGGGTTCAAGAACGAAGTGTTCTATGTGCCGGGAGAGCACGACTATATCGACGATGGTGCGCAGTACAAACAACGTTTTGGCAAGGGCACTGTGGGCAATGGTTGGTACAGCTACAACCACAAAGGGGTTCACTTTGTAGGCTTGAACAACTGCGTGCAAGTAGATGCGATGGGGAATATGGGCGATGACCAATTGAAGTGGCTGAAGTCTGACCTGGCCGGGTTGAGCCACTCGACCCCTATCGTGGTCTTCGCGCATATTCCTTTGTGGATGGTCTATGAGAAGTGGGGATGGGGCACGAAGGATGGAGAGCAGGCGCTGGCCATGCTGAAGCCCTTTGGTTCGGTGACGGTTCTGAACGGTCACATCCACCAGGTGGTGCAAAAGGTTGAAGGCAATGTGGCCTTCCACACGGCAATGGCGACGGCGTTTCCGCAGCCTGCACCGGGAGCAGCGCCGAACCCAGGGCCGATGATGGTTCCAGCGGGCAAGCTGGAGAGTGTGCTTGGAGTGACCAAAGTCAAGGTCGTTCGAGGACATACTCATCTGGCTATTGTCGACACGAACCTGGCGGGGACTGTCTAGTGCGCCCGTGGACTGCTGCGGCATTGACCGTAGCCGTAGTAGTTGCTTTGGGGTATGTTCATCCGTTTGGGAATCCGCGTGTCGAGCCGGCGAAGGGGCTCGGCAAGCTGCTGGAGGGTGCGATTATGCCGGCAGACGCAAAGGCGGTGCTGGTGAACAAGTGTGCGGACTGCCACTCGAGCGAGACTCGCTGGCCAGTGTATGCGCGGATCGCTCCAGGATCGTGGCTGATCGAGCGCGACATCATCGAGGCACGCAAGAAGATGGACCTCTCAAAATGGGAACATATGCCGGCGGATAAGCAGGAGGTTTTGACTGCAAAGATCTTCGAAGAGGCAAAGAGCGGGGAAATGCCTCCGCTGCAGTATCGGTTGCTGCACTGGAATGCAAAGCTTTCCAAGGCCGATGTGCAAACGCTGTCTATGCTCGGCAAGAGTTCGGGTGGGAGCGAGGCGACATTGGCTGGGGATGGCGATGCGGTGCGGGGTAAAGCAGTGTTTGAGAAGCGGTGCACAGGCTGCCATGCGATGGCTGTCGACCGGGAGGGACCGAGGTTGGCCGGAGTGTATGGCAGAAGGGCCGGGATCATTGCGGGATTTACTTATTCCACGGGCTTGAAAAATTCTGCCGTGACTTGGAACGATGCGACCCTGGAGAAGTGGTTGAGCGATCCCGATTTGATGGTTCCGGACAACAATATGAGCTTTAGCGTTCCCAAGGCAGAAGAGCGGCGGGACTTGATCGCTTACCTGAAACAGTAGTGAGAGGTTGGCTGAAGATTGCAGGGAGAGCACATTTTGATGGCTGAGCGAGGTCATTGGCAGGATTGTGGATGTTCGCGTCGCATTGCTATTTCTGTGCAGGAGTAAAGCCGATCACTTGCGACGGAGCACGAATGATCAGCCTAACTATTGGCTAAGGAGCGAGGCGACTAGTTCCTGTGCGCTCCAGAGAATCCCACGAGCAACAGTAGCCGTGCAAACTCGTGCTTGTTCTTTCGCGAATCTCGGAGGATCGACATGATTCGTTTCAATCTCGTAGGCGTCGCATCGTTTCGCTCTACGTTGAGGCTAGGTCAGGTGCTCGCGCTTCTATTTGTGGGATTAGGTGCGAGTATCGCTCTGAGAGCTCAAAGCGTTAATCTCGTGTCTTTTTCTCCGTCGTTCGGTAATGGCTCAGAGCAGGTATTTGTGGCGACCTACTTCGTTCCCAGAGGTGTAACGGATGGGCAGTCGTTTTCTCTCTTTATTATGAACGGTGTTGCTCCGGGGAGTAAGAGAGGGTGGTCGTCAGATCAATGCATTTTGACCTACAACGTTAGTTCAGGCGTCATCCAGCTCGCCGAAGACTCGGGAGGTAAATTCCTCTCGACCACCGCCACCGCTGAAACTGCGCAAAGTGTTAGCAACTCTCAGTGCTCGGTGCTGGCCAGTCTATCTTCCGCAACCATCTCCGGCGACAGTGTGACGGTTAGATTTTTTGTAGCGTTTTCCGCTGCATTCAGGGGGGCTAAGCAACTATACCTGTCTGCTGATAGTAAAGGATGGATGGGAGATACAAATCCGCCGATACAAGTCGGAACTTATAACGTCACCGCCAGTGTGTCCTCGGTATTTATTTCGCCTTCTTCCGGTAGTGGTTCAGAGGAGACATTTATGGCGATATATTCAGACGTAACCTCTCAAATTCAATCCGTTTTCTTGAATCTGAAGAGTTCAGGCAATAACACCCTCGCCGCCAACGCATGTAAGTTGCGTTATGACCCCGGCTCGACTGACATTTTTCTTGTAAACGACGCTGGCACCAACTATGGCTCGCCACTAACATCCGGATCAACTGCCGTCCTTAGTAATAGTCAATGCACGTTGTTTGGTATAGGGACTTATGCGACCACCTTCGGTAACAACGTTATTGCTTATTTCAGGGTTTCTTTCGCCCCTGTATTTGTTGGCAAGAAGGAGATTACGTTGGGAGGGGTAGATCAGACTGGCGTTTCTACTTTTAGCAATCTGTCGCGTGGGACCTACATTGTCACCGCATCGTCCCCTGCCGCTTCTCAAACCTTCACGCTTACCAGCACGCCAGTCAACATTGCGGCCGCCGGAGGATCTGCAAATTCGGCCATCACGGTGTTTTCAAACGGAGGATTTAAAGGAAGTGTGGCATTGACATGTGCTGTCATCAGTCCTGGAGGATCGGCTTACCAACCTACTTGCCAGATTGTCGAACCTAGTACCGTATGGTTGGGCACATCGGCGACAGCAACCCTCGTTGTCAACACTACTGCCGCTTCGGCTTCCACGTCTCGGAGCACCGTGAAGCAACTCTCTGTCTTTTACAGCAGCGTCGCTGTAGCCCTCCTAGTTTTTTTTCGACCGCGTATCCGATGGAAACGGCAAACGATACTTCTCCTGCTGGTATTCACTATCGTTTCCGGAGCTGCCATCGGGTGTGGCAGGATCGATAGCCCAGTCATTGAACCCACCGGTTCCGGCGCAACAAATTCAGGTACGACCGTTGAGAACTATATCATTGCAGTAACGGGCACAAGCGGTTCAGTCACGGCAACGACAGCGGTGAGCGTCACCGTGAAATGAACGCTCGGGTAAGCCGGTAAACGAATATCATCGCCGATAAATCCTGACCGTTCATCAATCAAAAATTCGACATGGATTGCGTGTTTATAACGATTTGATACTCCACCTATAAGAAGCAAATATGGATTCTTCGCTTGCTTTCATCTCGAAAGTATCTGCCGGAATTTAAGCGGAACGCAGGGACCTGTATCGAGGGAAATGGGTTCGACGGAGGAGCGCGTTTATTCAGAATGAGAAGATGGAGAATGACTTGGGGGAGATGAGGGGGGAGCTTGGAATTTCGGGAAAAGAAGCGGTTCAAGACGCGGAGTGCTGCGGGGACGCTGGCGATGGGGGAGAGGGTAGCAGAGATGTTGCTGCCTGTGCCAAAGATGTTTGTGCTGCGAGGGGATTTGGGCGCGGGCAAGACTACGCTGGTGAAGGGGATTGCTGCGGCCCTTGGAGCAGCCTCGGAGGAGGAGGTGACCAGTCCTACTTTTACGCTTGTGCATGAGTACACAGGAAAGAAGGTCCGGCTGTTTCATCTGGATCTTTACCGGTTGGAGACGGAACGGGAGTTGTTGACGCTGGGACTGGAAGAGATGAGCGAGGAGCCAGATGCGCTTGTGTTGGTGGAGTGGGGCGAGAAGTTTCCGAGTGTCGTGGAGCGGGCCGATGGGGAGATCGTGATTGAACATGCCGGTGGGGATGAGCGCATGTTTTATGTGCGGGTGAAGGCGTAGAGCAGTTGTCTGTGATGCTTCAGTTGGAAACGGCGGCAAGGCGTAATACGATTGGTTTGTTTGAAGTCAATCTAGGATTTCGATCAGCGGGAGGCCTTGCATGCGTAGAGTTTCGAGGATCGTCTTGGCAGTGTGTGTCGTGGTGGGAGCGACGCGAGGACAGTTGAGTTTTGCGATGCAGGAACACGCTCCGCAAGCGCAACAGGATGCGGTTCAACTTGCGGCGCGTGATGCGGAAGAGTGGATGATAAAGCTGGATGCCGGCAAGTATGCAGAGTGCTGGACTGAGGCGTCGCAGATGGTAAAGAACGCTGTCACGATGGAGAAGTTTGAGTCCTCGATGAAGGCTGTGCGTGATCCGATGGGGAAGCTCGAGAGCAGGAAGCTGCAAAGCGCTTCGCATACGACGTTGCTACCGGGAGTTCCTTCTGGCGAGTACGTCGTGATTCTCTATGAGACTAGCTTTGACCACAAACCTACAGCGCAGGAGACTGTGATTATGAGCCGGGAGAAGGATAAGGTTTGGCGGGTGGCGGGGTATTACATTAAGTAAGGTTTGTGGGGATCGCAGGCGCGGCTTGCGGTGTGCGGTGGGAAGCGTTGGAGGCGGAAGCTCAGATCTAACCATTGGATCGATCCAATGAGCCCGTGTTCAAGACGGCTTGAATTGTGTGTGCAAGATGTTGCAACTTCACTTACTTAGCAGACAAAAATTAATGATTGAAGGCCATCCAAGTTGCTTCCGGTCACGTTTTGAAAGTACCGAGTAGCACGATTCAGGATCGTCTCCAACGTTTCTCTCCGAGCAACCTTCCTCCTTCCGCATCTCGATCGCAGTATAGGCCAGCTTTCAAGTCGACAAAGTGTGTGTAGGGTTTTGTGGCCTCAGGAGGGCCAAAGTCATGAATGGAAAAAGTCTTGTCGAGCCTGTAAGGGGCTCGTTGCCGCGTCGTTCGTTCGTTACCCGTGCTGGGTTGTTCGGCTTGTCTGCAACAGCAGCGGCGTTTCTTCCGGGCACGCCACTTCGTGCGCAGACTCCGGGTGTTGATAACCTGAGTGGCGATACGGCGCAGGAGATCTTTACTGCGGCTCTGATTGCCGAGGACTTGGCGAGTACGTTCTATTACAACGGTCTGGTGGGTCCTGTGGTTATGGATCCGAACCTTGCCGGACCTGGCGGGACGGCGACGCATGTGGAGCCGACCGGTAACCTGGGCAACGTTGAATACTTTCGCGCTGCGTTGAGCGAAGAGATTCAGCATGCCGATCTGCTTCGTTCTCTGATTGGGAAGACGTCTTCGACGACCGATCCGATCCAGACGTTTTATCTGCCGACGGGAACGTTCGATACACTTTCTGCCTTCATCAGTGTTCTGAATACTCTGGAGAATACTTTTATTGCGGCTTACCTTATGGCTACGATCGAGTTTGCGCAGATGGCGTCGGATACGAGAGGTGGTCTGGTTATTGAGCGCGATGCTAGCGGGGCTGCTTATACGGCGCGGGACCTGGAGTACTTTGCGCAGGTGGCTGCCTCGATCATGGGCGTGGAGGCGGAGCATCGTGTGCTGGGCAGAGTGGTGATGAATCAGAATCCGGCTAACAACACGAACTACGAACGTACGGATTTACTGACAACGGTCTACAACGGCAAGAGGTCTGCTGTAGCTGCGCTGACGCCGTTCTTGTCGCCTGGAGCTGGGTTGACGGCGTATTCGCTGCAGACTGCGCTTACCAATGCACCAAGCGTTTACTTGAATGTACCTGGTGGACCGCCGAAGCCACCTTCTTACCCGGCGGGACACTGATGGCGGCAGGTTGATCAGCAGCAAACTACGATTCCCGGGGCGCGGCTTAGGGTCGCGCTCCGGGAGTCGTTCTGACTCAGGCGGGTTGTTTCTCGCGGCCGGTGAGGCGGTAGATGGCGCACTCCTCGTCGCCGGTGGAGCCGTACTCTTTTTGCTGGGCGATGGCGGCTAGGTCGGCAGCGTGGTCCTCGGGGGACATGGCTACAGGGCCGAGAAAGAGTCTGGTGAAGGCTGGATGGTGGTCGAGGATGGCTCGGCACTCGGAGTTGACGTAGAGAAGGTCGAAGGCAGGGGTGGGTGCTCCTCGGCGTGGGGCGAATTGAGTTTCGATGCGGCGGAGGAGGAGCTTGAGTACGGGAGCTTCGAAGGGGTGGAAGAGGAAGGCGAGAGTGGGGGCGCGGGGAAAGTCGAAGGTGAGGGCATCTTGTTCGAGGAGGCGGATGGGGGCGAGGGGCTGCGCGGTGGAGTCGACGGTGTGGGAGGCGCGCCAGTGCTCGAGGTTGAGTTGGGCGGTGTCGGCGAGGCTGGGGTTGAGTTCGATGCCGATCACCTGATGGAAGGGCAGCTCGCTGGCGACGAGCATGGCGCGGCCTTTGCCGGCTCCGATGTCGACGAATGTGTAGTGGTGGATGGGGTGCGGTGGATTAGTGTCGCGCCAGAGGCCGATGAGGGTGCGGAGGATGCTGGGGGCGACGCCGTAGTAGGCGGTGACGTGGGCATCGTTTGGGTGGCCGGTGGTGAGGTTGCCTGCGGCGATGAGGCCGCTGGTCTCTACGCCGTGGATTTGATCGAAGGGATGCTGGGGTGGAGAAGATGCAGGCATGACCAAGGCGGACTTTGATTTGCGCATGGGCATGTTAGCGGATTTGGATCAGGTTCGGATTGCCGTTAAGGCCTAAAGTTTTGCGGCCTGCGGGAGTGATGTTAAGGGGTGTCCAGATGGGCGTGTTGAGGAGAGTGACGGTGGTGCGGCTGACTGTTTCAAGGCCGGCGAGGCGGTTTAAGATTTGTGCGCTGAGTTGGGCGTTGGCGGCTTCGTCGGTTTGGCTCGGGATTAGCGAGACTTCTACGATGTGTTTTTGCGGGATGCCTGGTATTCCTGCGCCGGGAGCTTCGGCGTCGGGGGTGATGGTGATGGAGCGGATGAGACCGAGGTCGACGACGTTGCAGGGCAGGACGGGGTCGTAACAGTCGCGGAGGGCCTGAAGGATGTCGGGTTCGGTGAGCATCATCTTCGATGATAGCGTCCCCGCTGAGTGTCGAGTCGAGAAGTGCTAGAGTGGCGAGATGAAGATTGTGACGGGCAGTGAGAGAGGAAGCAAGAGGGGTCCGGAGGCTTGGTTCACTGGAGATGTATGGGTGGACGGAATTGCGGAGCCGGCTGCGCCTTCGCGGTTGCAGGCAGCTCGCGTGACGTTTTCCCCTGGGGCGAGGACGGCGTGGCATACGCATCCGGTGGTGCAGGTGTTGGAGGTGATCTCTGGCCTGGGGTGGGTGCAGCTTGAGGGGGAGGCGGCGCGGGCGATTCATCCTGGAGACGTGGTTGTGATTGGGGCAGGAGAGAATCATTGGCATGGCGCGCAGGCCGGACGCACGCTGGTGCACCTGGCGATGCAGCAGGCGGATGACTCAGGAAAGACGGTTGCGTGGGGCGTGAAGGTTACGGACGAGGAGTATGGTGCGGCGGGGTGATGGTGGCTTTCCTGGGCAGGGGAAGGAAGGCCGCAGATCGCGGATGACAACCAGAATGCGACGGCGCTAATCAGTTTTGCGGTCGACCTCTAGTTTTTTCGTTCGACCAGATATTGGGCGAGGGATTTGAGAGGGTCGGCGGCGGGGCCGAAGGGGGCGAGGGCGGCGAAGGCGTCGGCGATGAGCTCCTGTGCGTCGTGGAGGGACCGGTCGATGCCGAAGACGGCGGGCCAGGTAGCTTTGATGCTGGCGGTGTCCTTGCCTGCGGTCTTGCCCAATTCTTCGGAGCTTTGCGTCATGTCGAGGACATCGTCAACGATTTGGAAGGCGAGGCCGGCCTTCTCGCCGAAGGTGCGGAGGCGGGCGATGGTGTCGGCGTAGGGGGCGTAGGCGGTGCGACCTGTTTCAGAGCGAGACTTTGAGTCGCTGGCGGGTTCGTCGTTGCCGTTTCCGTAGCCGCTGCTCGCTGAGCGATGCCGCAGACTGAGACCGTAGAGACCGCCGGAGACAATGCTGGTGGTGATGAGAGCGCCGGTCTTGGAACGGTGGATGGCTTCGACGAGGGCGGCGGTTGGAGGCGTGCCTTCGGCTTCGATGTCCATAACCTGACCACCGATCATGCCGGGAGGGAGTTTTGTGTCGAGGTCACCGACACGACCTACGCCAGTGCCTACCGCGACGGAGACTTCGCGAAGGATCGCAACGGTGGTGGGTGATGGGATGGGAAGGCTGGCGATGGTTTGGAAGGCGAGGGTTTGGAGGGCGTCGCCAGCGAGGATGGCGGTGGCTTCGCCGAAGACAACGTGGCAGGTGGGCTGGCCGCGGCGCAGATCGTCGTTGTCCAGGGCTGGGAGGTCGTCGTGAATGAGGGAGTACGTGTGGATCATCTCCAACGCTGCGCCTAGATCGGCGATGCCTTCGGGGTAGGTTTCCGTGGCTGTGACCATTCTTGCGGCTTCCATACAGAGGATGGGACGGAGACGCTTGCCGCCGGCGAAGGTGCTGTGACGCATGGCGCGATGGATGGAGTGAGGTAGGGTGTCGGTTGCGGGCAGGAGGCGTTCGAGGGCAGCATCGGTGAGCTGAGCGCCGGAGAGAAGCAGATCTTTTACTGTGGGTTGCATCGGCTTCGATGATAAATCAGCTGAATGATGTGAGGTTGGCCATGTGGTCAGTATATGCGGATGGTGCGGATTTTTTACGGAAGCGCAGGTTGAGATTTCGGTTTGCGGAAGAGGAGCAGGAGCAGAGTGGCGATGGCGATGAGTGAGATCGCGTCGCCGAGGGTTTGGTCGGGAGTTTGGACGTGGGTGATCGTGACGGTGGAGGAGCCGGCGGGGATGGGGAGAGCTATGAGGCCGTCGTCGCGTTGGTCTCGGGTTGAGTCAGACGCGCCGTTGAGGGTGATGTGCCAGCTTGGGTAGTCGCGGAGATTTAGGATCAGGTCTTCGGCGATGGGGGCGTCGATGGTGAGGTGTGTGGGAGTGGGGCTAGGTTGGGTGTCGGTTGGGGCTTTGCTGTTTGGATTCGGGGAGAGCCAGAAGGCGGGGTCGTTGTGGGCGAGGGAGTCGTTGTCGGCGGTGGTGGGGGTGTATTCGTCGGTGGGGTCGGTGCCTTGGTTGGAGTGGAAGAGAGCTTCGCGGGCTGCGGGTGTGTCTTCTTCGTCGCAGGATTGACGGAAGAGGGTGTAGGCGGGGTAGGTGAGGGCTGCGGCGAGCGTGATCGCTATGAGTGTGCAGGTGAGGGGTTTGAGATGCACGCGGGTTAGCGCAAGTGCGGCAGATAGGCCGAAAACGGCGGCTAGGATTGCGAGGAAGCGCCAGGGGAATTGCAGGAAGGCGAGCTCGGGGGCGTGGTTCCAGATGAAAGCGGTGAGAGGGGTGAGGAGAAGAGTAATGGCTATGGTGAGGGTGGCGAGGGACGCCAGGGGAGAGCTGTTGTGCGAATGGTCGGGGGCGACGGCGGGTTTGGCAAAATGCGGGGGTCTCTCCACTTCGCTGCGCTTCGGTCGAGATGACGCTTCTTTGACTAGTTCGTGTTGGTTCTTTGTTGGATGCTCTCGCGTGTTCGACAACTTTGTTCGCGCCTTCGGGATCGCAGGGCGGTGGAGGCGGCTGATGGCGATAGCGAGGACGGTTAGCGCGAGGATGATTACGGCGAGGAGGGATGCGGTGTGGAGAACCTGATCGTGAGGGAGGTCGCCGGTGTGATGGAAGAGGAAGTTGTCCTGGATGCGCATGTTGGGGATGATGGCCATGGCGATCTGGACGTAACGGCGTTCGTAGGCGGCGGGAACGATGTACAAGGCGGCTAGTCCGAGGCCGAGGATAGTGCCGGAGATTGTGTTGACTGCAATATCTTTGCGAGGCGTGTTGGAGGGCCTGGCAAGGCGGAGGAGGGTGAGGAGAGCTAGAGCGTAGCAGCTCATGACGGCGGCGGGAGCATTGGTGAGCCAGAGGAGGGCGATGGGTATCGCGATGCCGGGGATGGTGACTCGCTCCCGGAGTATGGCGTGGAGGAGAAGCGGGATGAAGGCGGCGGCGAGGAGTTCGGCGTACGCGGTGCGCTCGTAGGCTGTGAAGAGCATGTAGGGATTCACCGTGTAGAGGATCGCGGCCAGGAGAGAAGCGGTGGGGGCAGCGAAGGCGCGGGCGAGACGGTGGAAGGCAAGGCCGCTGGCTGTTAGGGCTAGCCATGTGTAGACGATGGGGGTTGCGGTGATTGGGAAGATGACGGTGAGGATGGCGCCGAGGGTCCAGGAGAGTGGAGGGTAGAAGACGAAGCGTGGTTCACCGGCGTTCCACGCGGCGGTGTAGGCCCAGTGAGGATGAAGGTTGCCGTGGGTGAATTGGCGGGCGGCCTCCATCCAATTGAGGAGATGGAAGTCGAAGTCGTGGCCGCAGGAGCAGCCGTGGAGGATGAGAGGGAGGATGGCGATGTAGGCGGCTAGTGGAATCAGGAGATAGGGGAGCCGGTCGCGCTGCATGTCTTTGAGGGTATCGCAGAGTCAGACGCGGGCATTACACGATGTTGACTGCTGTCGATCGGTCTGAGAGCGGGAAGATCAAAGAAGCAATTTGGACATTTCGTATTCGATCAGATTGGGATGGTTGGGATATGGCTCGGTTCGGCCGTTTTTGGTGAATCCAAGGCGCTCGTAGAAAGATATGGCGGCAAGATTGTTGTTGGTGACCATGAGACGAAGAGTGTGCGCTGCACAGAGCGAGCCCAGGATTCGATCGCATTGACAAGGAGCGTGCCTGTGCCGGCGCGACGGTGGTTGGGCGCAACCCACATGGAGACGAGCTCGGCGCTGCGCGGAACTTGTTGATCGAGGAAGCCACAGGCAATGCCGCAATACTCGTCCTGATGATACGCGAGGTATCCGATCGACTGTTGGGTGCAGAGATTGGCGGCGCGGCTATGCCAGTCGGTTTCAGAGAATTGAGATTCGCGGGCGGAGGTGCTTCCGAAGGCGGATGGTGTGTCCTGGAGAGCGCAAAGGCGAACTGTTTTGTAGCTGGCGGATAGGGTTGGAGTGATCCGGTGAAGAGTGACCATGAGCTAATGAGCGCCGGCGGGGGGCTTGCCTGGTTTTACTTTTTTGAAGAGCCAGACGATGCCGACGCAGAAGAAGCAGAGGAGAGAGAGCCAGCGAAAGACGTCGACGAAGGCCCAGAGGGAGGCCTGGCGGCCAAGCTGTTGGTAGAGCGAGGCCTGGGCGGGATCGGCGGCGTTCGCCTGTCCGTAGGGGTTGGTAAGGAACTGGGTCATGCTGCCGATGGAGTTTTGAAATTGCTGGCCGGTGCGCGGGACGTAGTTGATGATCTCGTTTTGGTGGACGTCCGAGCGTCGGGTTAGCAGGGTGGAGGCGATGGAGATGCCGATGGAGCCGCCGACGTTACGCATGAGGTTGAAGAGTCCGCTGGCGTTGCCGATCTGTTTCGCATCAAGGGTTCCGTAGGCGGCGGTGCTGATGGGGACGAAGACGAAGCTGAGACCGAAGCCGGTGATGAGGATGGGGAGAAGCAGGGTCGTGGGGGAGATGTCGAGGGTGACGTTGCCGAAGTAGAGAGTAGTGAGGCCGAAGGTGAAGAAGCCGAAGGTGAGCAGGTAGCGCGGGTCTACTTTGTTGGAGAGGTAACCGATGATAGGCATGCCGCAGACAGCACCGATGCCGCGCGGCGCTACGACGAGGCCAGCGGTGAAGGCTGTGTAGCCGAGGAGCTCCTGGTAGAAGAGCGGCAGGACGGTGACGGTGGAGTAGATGCCGACGCCGAACATGAAGATAAGGATGGAACCGAGGAGGAAGTTCCGGTCTTTGAGGACTTTTAGGTCGACGATGGTGTCTTTGTCGCGCCAGCAGTGCCAGCAGAAGTAAATAAAAGATGTGACGAGGAAGAAGACGGCCCAGCGGATCCAGGTGGCTCCGAACCAGTCGTCTTCCTGACCTTTGTCGAGGACGACCTGGAGGCAGCCGGTCCAGACGACGAGGGCGGCGAAACCGTAGCGGTCGAAGGCGGGAACCCGGGCTTTGCTGATGTACGGCGGGTCATGGACGAAGCGGGTGATCATGAGGATGGCGAGGACGCCAATGGGGATGTTGATGTAGAAGGCGTAGCGCCAGGAGTAGGTGTCGGTGAGCCAGCCGCCGAGGGTGGGGCCTAGGACCGGGGCTACGACGACTCCGAAGGCGAAGACGGCCATGGCGGCTCCGCGTTTGGCGGGTGGGAAGGATTCGAGGAGGATGGCCTGGGAGAGAGGTTGGAGTGCGCCGCCGCCTGCGCCTTGAACGATGCGGGCCAGCAGCAAGATGCCCAGGGTGGGAGCGGCTCCGCAGGCGAAGCTGGCGACGGTGAAGATGACGATGCAGGAGAGGAGGAAGCGTTTGCGGCCGAATTTGAGGGAAAACCAGTTGCTCGCGGGGAGAACGATGGCGTTGGCGACGAGGTAGCTAGTGAGGACCCAGGTGGCTTCGTCGTTCGAGGCAGAGAGGGAGCCGGCAATGTAGGGAAGGGCGACCGAGGCGATGGCGGTGTCGAGCACCTCCATGAACGTGGCGAGCATGACCGAGGCGGCGATGAGCCAGGGGTTCACACCCTGGGTGACTGAAGCGGATTGATCGGGTGGTGCGGTCGCAGCCGAGGCCATGGTCTTTAGAGGGGTTCCTTGGGTGCAGTGATTGTCTCCTAAATAGAGGCAAAAAAGGAGTTGATGGATGCATTTCGAGTTCCCGCGTGCGGTTAGCGGCGCAAAAAAGGCGGCAGGCCCGTTGGATGGAGCCTGCCGCGCTTTGTTGGTTATGGTTATCCGGCGCTCGAGCTGCCGGTTCTGTGTCGACGGACTTTAGGAGGGATTGCGGCCCATCGGGCCCATCGACTGGGAGACGTTGTGATAAGAGCCCATCTGAAGCCTCCGCGTGGAGGGGGAGTGGCGGAGTGGGGGGACTTGAACGGCGTCGAGGCTCTTGGGGAGGTGGGTGGACCAGGTGTAGGTGGTGGTCGAGATGTTGGGGGAGTCTTCGGTGGCGTTACAACCCGAGAGAAGACCGGCTAGGAGGCCTGCGAGGCCCAGGGAGGCGACTTTCAAGAGACGGCGTGCGGTGCGGCTTGCAGTAAGGGAAGGCATGAGCAGAGCTCCAAGTGATGCATTAATTGAAGGAAGCGTAACCGGGGGCATCAAGGGCGACAATGACACCTTCGAGGGACCGATTGGGTGAGGGCGCCGGGATGTTTTGGCGGATCACGTGTTTGGTTTATCGGAAGTAGCTGTGGGGACTGGAGGTTCTTCGAGAGGATTTTGGGGTCAGGTTTCAGTTCTTTTGTAATGGCTGAAGACATCTAAAGCTATTTGAAAGAAGGGGTAAGGGTTCTGAATTCTAAGGGTGGCTAGGTACATCAGAATAGTTGACAATAAGTGACTCAAGGTGAGATTCTTAAGAGGTCAAAAATGTGATGGGCTGTGCGCCCGGAATGGGGATTTGGGATGGCGAAGATTATTGGAATTGACTTGGGAACAACGAACTCATGTGTGGCGGTGATGGAAGGTGGCGAGCCAAAGGTGATCCCGAACGAAGAGGGTGGCCGGACGACTCCGTCGGTGGTTGCGTTTACCAAGGGCGGGGAGCGGTTGGTCGGCCAGGTTGCCAAGCGGCAGGCGATTACGAACCCGGAGAACACGATCTATTCGATCAAGCGCTTTATGGGTCGCCGGTTGAACGAGGTTGGCGATGAGATGAAGATGGTGCCGTACAAGGTGGTGGCGAAGGGCGACAACATCGTCATTGTGGCGCAGGGCAAGGAGTACACGCCGCCTGAGATCTCGGCGATGATTCTGCAGAAGTTGAAGAAAGCTTCGGAGGATTATCTGGGGACTTCGGTGACCGAGGCTGTGATTACGGTTCCGGCTTACTTCAACGATGCACAGCGTCAGGCGACGAAAGATGCCGGCAAGATTGCCGGGCTTGATGTGAAGCGCATTGTGAACGAGCCGACGGCGGCTGCACTGGCGTATGGGCTAGATAAGAAGAAGGACGAGACGATTGCGGTCTATGACTTCGGCGGCGGTACGTTCGATATCTCGATCCTCGAGGTTGGCGAAGGCGTGATTGAGGTGAAGTCGACCAATGGCGATACGCATCTTGGCGGCGACAATCTCGACCAGCGCATTGTGGATTGGCTGATTGCGGAGTTCAAGTCGGAGACTGGACTTGATCTGCACTCGAAGGGCAACGAGATGGCGCTGCAGCGGCTGAAGGATGCTGCGGAGCGGGCGAAGATCGAGTTGTCGACGGCGCAGGAGACGGAGATCAATCTGCCGTTTATTACTGCCGATGCGAGTGGGCCGAAGCACCTGGTGCGGAAGTTGACTCGGGCGAAGCTGGAGTCGCTGGTCGATGATCTGCTGCAGCGGTCGATTGGACCTTGCAAGCAGGCGATGAAGGACGCCGGAGTGGATGCGAGCAAGATCGACGAGGTGGTTCTGGTCGGCGGTCAGACTCGTATGCCGAAGATTCAGCAGCTGGTGAAGGACCTGTTCGGCAAGGAGCCGCATAAGGGTGTGAATCCGGATGAGGTTGTAGCGATCGGTGCGGCGGTTCAGGCTGGTGTGCTGGCTGGCGAGGTGAAGGACCTGCTGCTGCTCGATGTGACTCCGCTGACGTTGTCGATTGAGACGATGGGCGGTGTTGCCACGGCGATGATCAACCGGAACACGACGATACCGACGAAGAAGACGGAGACATTCTCTACGGCGGCCGACTCGCAGACTGAGGTTGAGGTGCATGTGTTGCAGGGGGAACGACCTATGGCGGCGCAGAACCGGACGCTGGGCAAGTTCAAGCTGGCTGGAATTCCTCCGGCTCCGCGTGGCGTGCCGCAGATCGAGGTGACGTTCGACATCGACGCGAACGGCATTCTTAATGTGACGGCGAAGGATAATGCCACGGGTAAGGATCAGAAGATTACGATCACGAGTTCGTCGGGCCTGAGCAAGGAAGAGGTTGAGCGGATGGCGAAGGATGCCGAGGCTCATGCTGCTGAAGATAAAGAGCAGCGCGATGCGGTTGAGGCGCGGAATGGACTGGATTCGCTGGTCTACAACATCGAAAAGATGTTGAAGGATGCTGGCGATAAGGTTCAGGCGTCGGACAAGACCGAGGTTGAGACGGCGCTGGCTGAGGCTAAGACGACTCTGGCTGGCTCGCCGAGTGCGACTGATCTGAATGCTGCGAAGGATCGTCTAACTACGGTTAGCCACAAGCTGGCTGAGGCGATGTACAAGGCCTCAGCAGCTTCAGCACCGACCGATGGTGCGACAGGCACGACCGAATCTCATGAAGAGCCGAAGAAGGATGAAGGCGTGATCGATGCCGAGTACGTCGACGTCGATGAAAAGAAATAAGTGTAATCCGGAAGGTCTGGTTTTGACGTAATAAAGGTGAGGGGCGTTCCTGAGGGGGTGCCCCTCCTTTTTATCAGGCTGGCTTACGGCGATTGGCGTGTAGAGTGCGTCTATCACCAGAAAGGTGTGTATCGGTGAGCAAGACAAAAAGCGAAGATAGGTACGCAGAGACGTTTTGGATGGAGAACCTGGAACTCAATCGATTGCTTGGAGGGAAGACCATGACCGAGACGATGTGGAAGTGCGACCAGGTTCGAGCAGGCCGGCTGTACAACCGGATGATGTTCGACACCAAGGAAGAAGCGATGCAGTTCGCCCAGCGGATGCAGCAGATGGAGCCGGACCAGATGTTTCAGATTGAGGCGATTGAGGCACGGCAGGTTTGGAACTAATGCTTGGATGAAGCGCGGTTGAAATGAGCCGACGTGCTTCCTGGTACTGGTAGGAGATCGAGATTAAGCAGTTGGTGAGGACGAAGGCAGGCGCGACTTCAAGTGCGTTGGCCGTCGTCCTCGCTGTTTATGGGCACCGGTTAGATGGGATCCTGCGTGGATGCATCAAAGGAGGCTGGAGGACACCTGGTGGTCAATTGGGAGGCAGTTCAGGCGGTGGCAACCGTTGCTCTCGTGGTTACGAGTGCTGGCGCTATCTCCTACGCGGGGTTGCAGCTGAGGCATGAGCGGGATTACCGGGCGGTTGAGAATCTTGAGAAACAGTTGAGCTTCTTTTTGTCGGAGAAGTTTGTGGCGGTAAGGCGCAGGCTTGCGGAGTCGCGGCTGGATGAGACGGGATTGAAGTCCTGGACGGTGGAGGAACCTCCGGTGAGTGCATTCGAGGTGCTGGATTTTTATGAGCACCTGTCGCTATTGGTGAAGAAGGGCCACCTTGATGTCTATGACGTGTGGCACACGTTCTATGAATGGGCGCAGCCGGTGTATGTGGATATGCAGCCGCTGATCGAGAGCGAAGAGAGTGCTTACACGGAGCACTACAGAGACCTGCAACGAATGATGCGTCAGATGGATGAGATTCAGATGGACAAAATGCAGACGCAGAAGGGCGAGCACTGGGCGCTGTGGACTCCGGAGCGCATTATTGAGCACTACCAGTATGAGTTGAAGACGAGTGGGCGGCCGCGTCGTATTCGGCGGCGACATCAGACGCAGGTGACTGCGACGAGGTTGAGAGACGATGCCTGAGGGAAATGAGATTCATCGCTGGGCGGAGCGGCATGCGGCGGCGTTTGCCGGGAAGATCGTTCGGGTGGATGGGCCGCAGGGGCGGTTTGTCGATGCAGAGATGATCGACGGAAAGAAGCTGCGGCGTGTGCTGGCTGTGGGGAAGCATCTGGGGTATGACTTTGGGAAGGACTTGATTCTGCATGTGCATCTCGGCTTACAGGGGGACTTCACGGAGGGCTCGGGACCGCTGCCGGATGTGCGTGGTGCGCTGCGGTTGCGGATTTGGAATGAGGCTGCGGTGAAGAAACCGGCTGCTCCGGGAGTGAGTAAGCGGCATGCGTGGTACTCGGATGACGATGGGACCGGACATATTGAGGCTGCGAATGTGGCCTGGGTGGAGCTGCGGGGGCCGATGGACTGCTCGATTTATTCGCAGGCGAAGTGGGAGGCACTTCTTGAGCGGCTTGGGCCTGATCCGCTGAATGGAGACGGGCCGGAGAAGATGATTGCGAGGATTGCAAAGAGTAAGAAGGCGATTGGCGAGTTGTTGATGGATCAATCGGTGGCCGCGGGAGTGGGGAATATCTTTCGCGCGGAGTTGCTGTTTCGGGCGAGGCTGAGTCCATTTACGCCGGGGAAGGAGGTAGAGGAGAGCACGCTGCGGTCGATATGGAAGGAGGCGGGCGTGTTGATGAAGGCGGGGATGGTTGACCGGCGGATTGTGTCGACGAAGCCGAAAGATCGCCCGCATAAGAGTGGGCCGGTGCTGAAGGAAGAGGCGCATTATGTGTATCGACGGCAGGGGCGGCCCTGTTGGATTAGCGGGACGAAGATTTTGACGAAGGTAATGGCGGGACGGAATCTGTTCTGGTGTCCGGTTTGCCAAGCGGCACCTGAGGAGAAGGTTCAGTAAGGTTTAGAGATGCGCGTGAGGCGCATTGGTAAGAGAATGGAAGAAAGATTATGGCGACGACACAGACGAAGGACTATTACGGCACGCTCGGCGTGAAGAAGACGGCGACGGCAGAGGAGATTCGCAAGGCTTTTCGGAAGGCTGCGCGGAAGTATCACCCGGACGTGAATCCGAATGACAAAAAGGCTGAAGAGAAGTTTAAAGAGATCTCTGAGGCGAACGATGTGTTGAGTGATGAGAAGAAGCGGAAGATCTATGACCAGCTTGGCTTCTACTCGGACAATATCGATCCGGCGGCGGCGGAGGCTGCTGCTCGTGGCGGCTATGGCGGCGGTGCATCTTCTGCTGGATATGGCGGCGGGCGTCCAAGCGCAGGCCGGGGAGCGGGTCAGGAGGTTCCGTTCGACTTTGGGGGGTTCGATTTTTCGGATTTTCAGAGCGGACGATCGGCGCAGCAGGAGCAGGGTGGTGGGTTTGGCGGGAGCTTCAAGGACATCTTCAGCGGGATGTTCAATGGCGGGAAGCAGGCTTCGCGCGGGCCGCAGCCGGGGACCGATCTTGAGTATCAGGTGAGTGTGGACTTTTGGACGGCGGTGCGCGGTGGCGTGACTCGGCTGGAGATTCAGCGGCAGGAGGTTTGTCCGACTTGTAAGGGTAAGTCGACTACGGGCGGGAGTGTGGAGTGTCCGGAGTGCCATGGGTCTGGGCAGGTGACGCAGATGGGTGGGAGGATGAAGTTCAATATTCAATGCCCACGGTGCGGCGGGTCGGGGAAGGTGCAGAACTCGTGCCCGACGTGCGATGGTGAGGGGGTGGTGACGAAGAGGGAGCCGCTCGAGTTTCGCATCAAGGCGGGGACGCGCGATGGCCAGAGAATTCGGCTGGCGGGAAAGGGAAATGCCGGGATTAATGGTGGGCCTTCCGGGGATCTGTTTTTGATTATCAAGGCGGGGACGCATCCGGTGTTTACTCGGAGCGCGGATGACATATATGTAACCGTTCCGGTTACGATGACGGAGGCTGCGCTGGGAGCGAAGATTGAAGTGCCTACTATCGATACGCATGAGGGTGGGGCGAGGACGCAGTTGAAGATTCCTCCTGGAACCCAGACGGGGCAGAAGTTGCGACTGCGAGAGAAGGGAGTGCCTTCGGCTTCGCGGGACGGAGTGCGGGGCGATCAGATTGTGGAGGTGAAGATCGTGGTGCCGAAGGTGCAGGATGAGCGGAGCAAGGAAATCCTGCGGGAGTTGGCGAAGTTGAATCCGGAAGATCCGCGGGACGGATTGTTTACGGCGGTTTGATGAACTGAATGTGCGTTTGTTTTGAAGGCGGGGCTGATCTTGGTTCGATCAGCCCCTTTTCTCGTAATTGGATGCGGGATTATTTGTTGTCAGGTCGGCTTTGGTGTGATTTTGATTATGTTTCGAATACCTCGCTGGCTTTGTGTGCCGACACCTTCACGGTGAAACCGAGCGGAACCTCGTTGTTGCCGGAGGGGGCGGGCAGAAGGAACTCGTTGGCAAGGCTTGCGAGGTACTGAGTGGCTTCGGGGGCGAGACCGGCTATGCGGGCCGCGAGCCAAGCTTGTGGGGTTATGGTGATCTCGGCGCGGCCAGCGGTTACGGCGTCGTAGATCTTGTTGGCGGCGCGGTTGACTGAGGCTGCAAGTATGGGAGTTTTGGCGGCAAGTTTGAACCAGCGCTCCTCTTTTTTGGCCTGTCCAGTGTAGTTCGCATGAACCGCTCCGCCGGTGCGCATGAGGCCCGGGCAGACGGTGGTGACGCGAATACCCTTGTGGCGCAGTTCGGCGTGAAGCCCTTGGGAGTAGCCCACCAGGGCGAACTTGCTGGCAACGTAAGGAAGCAGGTGAGGCATAGCGAATTTGCCACCTATGCTGGCGATGTTGACGATGGCGGCATCACCATACATGGGGTTGCGTTGGAGCAGGTGAGGAAGAGCGGCGTTGGTGGTGTAGAGCGCTGCGAAGAAGTTGGTTGCCATGGCGCGGCGGTAGGCGGCGATGGGCTGGTTTTCGACGGGCCCGACCTCAATGACGCCAGCATTGTTGATGAGGATGTCGATGTGGCCGAAGAAGCCAACGGCATAGTCGACCAGCATGGCTGCCTGGGCGGCGTCGGTGAGATCGGCGGGTAGAAGGAGGATGTCGTCGGGGTGCTGAACGGCGTTGTGGGCGAGGAGGGTGTCACGAGCCTGGGTGAGTTCGTCGGAGTTTCGGGAGACGAGGATGAGTTTTGCGCCGGATTTGCCAAAGCGGTGCGCGAGAGCAAGACCCAGGCCTCGGGATCCGCCGGTGATGAGAACGACCCGGCTGCGGTGGCGCTTTTCGGTGTGAGGCATAAAGGCGCGGGCTGCGGCGATGGCGGCGATGGCGGCGATTCCGGTGAGGATCTGCGTGGCGTGAAGTAAGGCTCTGGAGGTCTTCATAGTTGTAGGTGAGATGCTGATCCAGAGCATAGTGGAGTTTGTTTGACTTGCGTATGTCGTGAAGAGCTAGACTTCGGTAAGGCATCTGATCAGGGTTGGGACTTCAGGGGTTGGGACTATGGCGACAAAGCGGAAGACCAAGGGCGCGTACATGATCTCGTCGGTGGCGGAGATGTACGAGATTCATCCGCAGACGCTGCGTCTGTATGAGCGGGAGGGGTTGCTGCGGCCGTCGCGAAGTGAAGGAAATACGCGACTATATACCGATGAGGATCTGGAGCGGCTGGAGTTTATTTTGAACCTGGCGCGGGATCTTGGGGTGAATATTGCCGGAATCGCGATTGTGTTGCAGATGCGGGAGCGGATGGAGGAGATGAATCGACAGATGCAGGGTTTTGTCGACTATGTCCGGACGGAGATGCTGACGCGGATGCAGCAACAGCAGGCGCCGGGCGCTGGGTTGGTTCCAATGCGTAGGCAGGTGCTGATTCCTGGGCGGAAGGATAAGAAAGGCAGCTGAGGACAGCGTTGGGACGGGTCGGTTGGGGCCGTGTGTCGAGTGGACAGTGAATGCGTTACAAGGGACCAAGACGAACCAGGACGCCGCCTGGGTTGATGCGATAACGCTCGCCGCGGTAGACGATCTCTCGTCCAAAGTAGCTGGCGGCCCAACTGTAGAAGCCGAGCAGATCGCAGAGCGGGTAGAGCCAGAAGAAAGTAAGAGAGAGCTTGTCGCGCATGATGACGAAGCCGATGAGCAGGGCCTGAAGCCACCGATTGACGAGGGCGGCGAACAGTAGCCAGAAGCCGATAACGGGTCGGCCGATGGCGAGTGCGGAGAGGAAGCCGATGATGCCGAAGGGCATGGCGAAGGTGAGGCCGGAGCCGAGGTGTCCGGCGGGTCTGGAGCAGCGAGTGTTCTTCATCCAGCTGATCTGGTGGTGCAATCCGCCGATGATGCTTCCGTAGTTGATGAAGTGATCGACGATGGTCGTGGAAAGGGTTACTTTGTAGCCTTTATCTGCGATCCGGTTGCCGAGCCAGAAGTCGTCGGCGAGCAGATCTCCTATGTCTTTGAGACCTCCTATTTCGCGGATCAAGGCCTTTCGAGTGAGAAGAGTTGGGCCGAGTCCGAACTTGATGTCTTCGAGTAGATTTGCGGTGAGGACTCCACTGGAGAATTCGACAGTTTGGGTGAGCGCGGTCAGGAGAGAGCTGTTTCCTGCTGGTTGGCCCCGAAAAGCGCAGGTGACCAACCCTACGGCTGGATCGGCGAGAGGCTGCAGGATCTCGTGAAGGTAGGATGGGCCGACGCGGACATCGCTGTCAGAGAAGAGGATGACCTCGTGCTTCGCTGCTTCGACCAGGAGCGACATGGAGAAGGTCTTGGGATTCTGCCAGAGCGGCTCGCCCGAGGCCAGAAAACGCGTGGGGATGGATGGGAATCGACGAGCGACCTCCTGAGCGCAGAGGATTCCGGGATCAGAGAGCGATCTTGCGCAGAAGATGAGTTCGAACTCCGGGTGGTTGAGGGTGAAGAAGCTCTCGAGGTTTTCCTCCAGTCCTGCCTCCTTGCCGTGCAGGGGCTTGAGGATGCTTACCGGCGGGGAGTAGTTGCCCTGATCGTTGCGACGTGAGCGAAAGTGAAGGCCGCCCAGGAAGGCGAGAAGAAAAGATACTCCGGAGGTCAGGGTGCCGAAGATGCCAACTATGAGGGCACCTCGAGCGATCAGGAGCAGGATGGGAGACATGGCTTCTATAAGGATATCGGCTCGTGTCCTGTTGTGCCACTGCGGGGATTCGGGGGGTACTGTGGTCTTATGCGGGGTCTGTTGAAGCGGTGGCTGCGAGACAATCAGCGGTTGGAGAGGATGAATTTACCGCCTTCTGTTGCGAGCAGGTGAACGGGAGCGAAGCGAGCGAGGTCGGCGGCACGTTGCTTGCTGAAGGTGAGCAGGAAGATTCGTTGGGAACCGGTCCAGGCTTGGCGGAGTCCGTCGTCGGTGCCGAAGATCGGGGGAGCGTCGGGCCAGAAGGAGCCGTACCAGGGACCGTAGATTCGCCCGTTGACAAGGCCTGCCTGTTGGCCGGTGTAGAAGAGGATGGAAGATCCTGAGGAGAGCCAGCCGTCGATGATGACGCGATCGCCGGGACGAAGTTCCTGGTTGACGGCGAGGGCAAGGTCCTTCGAACCGAGGATGGGATAGAAGCGGACGAGGCCCTCGTGTGCGGCCAGGAGAGAGACCGTCATGGCTGCGGCCAAGACGAGATTAGCGGCGTAGGTGAAGGAGCGGCGGCGCAGGAGGTAACTGCCGATGCCGATGCCAAGCATGCTGAGAGCGACGGCGGTGAGTGGTGCGCGGAATAGTCCCATCGCGTCTCCGGTTAGGTCGAAGAGATGGCCGAGAGAGAGGTTGTAGAAGTCCGGGTTGGAGTTGAGAAGAGATGCGAGGTCGGTGCCGGGGGCCGGGTGCGGTGCGGTGAGGGCGAAGTATCCGCAGGCGATAGCGATGACCGTAGTGAGAGGGACGAGGAGGTAAAGATGCCAGCGGAGGGCGCTCTTCGCTGCGTCGACTCCGATTGGCATGGAGTCTGGAGATTGGTCGGATCGAGCGAGGAGCCCGCCAGCCATGAGACACAGGGCGGGAATCGCGGGAATGGAGTAGTACTCCTGGCGACTTGAGAGGGAGAAGAAACCCATAACGAGGAGAGACCAGAGAAGAAGGGAGAGCGATGCTTCGTGTTCGCGTGCAAGGGTGAGGGTGTTTGTGGTGATGCTGGCCGCGCGGTGGCGGAGGTTTCGGATATGGCCGGCGATAGCTCCGGGCAGGAAGACCGTCCAAGGCGTGATCCAAATGGCGAGATAAACCCAGAAGAGCAAGAGAGGGGTTTGGCCGTAGTCGTGGGGAATGCGTTTCGAGAGGAATCGAGCGATGTGCTCGTTGTAGAGATAGAACCAGGCCCAGCCGCCGGTTGCAGGGAGGCCAAGGTTCGCGGGGAGGGGGATCGCCGGGGTGCGGAGGGCGGCGAGAATGTGCCACGGCGCTGCGAGTGCGAGGAAGACCAACGCGCTGGGAAGAGGGTGGAGCTTAAGGAGGGCGCGAAGTTGTTTTGTGAAGGCCAGGTAGAGGAGGACGAAGCCGATGGGGAAGACGAGGCCTATGAGGCCCTTGGTCAGGACATTTGCAGCCATGACGGCGGCGAACGAGAGGCACGGCAGGAGGGCTGATTTTTGCGGTTGGGAGGCCGGTGATGTGCGACCCGGTTGAAGGTGGACTGGTTGGACGCGATTCAGGGCGATGAGGAAGAGATGGACGGCGAGGGTCATCCAGAGAGCGATGAGAATGTCTGGGATGTAGAAACGAGTGTAGAGGTAGGGGCCGATGCTGGTGGCCATGGCGACAGCGGCGTAGAAGCCTCCGCGATCGGGGTTTTCGGCCGGAGAGATCGTTGCGAAGAGGCGAATGCCGAGGGCGTAGACGGCAAGGAGCAGTGCGAGAACGGCGAGAGCTAGAGGAAGGCGTGCGGCCCAGTCGCGGACGCCGAAGAGATGCATGGATCCGGCCGCCATCCAGTACATGAGTGGAGGCTTGTCGAAGAAGCGAACGCCGTCGATGTAGGGGGTGACGAAATCGTGGCGCTGGAGCATCTCGCGGGCGATCTCGATGTAGATGGAGTCGACATCGTCGAGGAGGCCGGGGCTGAAGAGGCCGCCAATCTGAAGGATGAGCCAGAGAAAGAAGATGACTGCGAGAGAGACCGGGTTCCAGAGGCGGCGCGGTCTGGCGTTATGGGGAGAGGTCTCGTGCACTAGGGTTTCTTCGTCGAGTTTTGATTTGTTCAGTGTGTGCGGTTTATGGCTTTTGTCGTTAGACGCTTTGCCAGATAACCCGGTGCTGCGAGAGAGCTGTGATATCAAGATTGCCGCGGTTCGGATCAGGGAGTCCTGCCTGAGTTTTCGAGTGGACGGTCGGTGTAGAGGGCTTTGCCGGAGCTTTCGAAGAGGAGGATTTTGTGGTTCCCAAGAAGTCGATCGACTGCGCCACGTTGATCGAGAGGGACGAAGAGAAGCTTGCGTTCGCCTTGCCCCCAGATGTTCAGGAGATCCTGCGGTGTTAGGAAGATGGGTGGTGCGTCGGGAAAGGTGCCGCCAAACAGCATGGAGGAGGCACGGCCGTCGACGAGGTCGATCTGACGGCCGAGGTAGAAGGTGATCGAGGATCCGTAGGACTGGTCACCGTAGAAGATGACTTTGTTTTCAGGGGAGATGGCGTGACTGGCTTCGAGATGCTGGATTGTGTCGGCAAAGCTCTTGGAGGAGAGCATGGGGGCGAAGCGGGCGAAGGCGATGTGGGCTGCGATGAAGAAGGTGGTAGCGGTGACGGCCACGGCCACGGTTGAGGCGAGATGCCTGCGCTGGGTACGAAGAAGCCACGCGACCGAGGGACCGATAAGGAAGGCGATGGCGGCGAGTGCGGCTGGAAGGCGCAGCGCGGCGAAGCTGGGGCCAGTGAGATCGAAGATGCCTGACATGGAGAGGGTGTAGTCGCCGACACCGCGATGGGCGAGAAGGTCGCCTATGTCGGGAACGAAGGGAAGGTGGCGGGAGGTCCAGAGGCCGTAGGCGAGGGTGATGGCAATGGCGATGCCGAGGACGGTGAGTGTGGCGTGGCCGACCATGATCCAGAGACGGGAGGATCGGTCGGCGGCGAAGGTCTGCTCGGCGCGACTGAGGGCGACGGCGAGCAGGATGATGATCGCGAGGTAGGCGGGGAAGGTGTAGTACTCCTGGTTTGTGGAAACGGAGAAGAAGACCAGGACGAGTGAGGCGAAGAGGCTAAGAACGAGAGTGCTGCGCTGGGCGAGGGTCTCGACGCTGAGCAGCGGAGTGCCGGACGGAGAGTTCGACTGTCGGCGACGGAGGCCGTGGAGCAGGAAGAGAATGAGTGCCAGAAAGAGGGTGAAGATGTAAGGGACTTTCAGGGCGTTTTGCAGAACGAGGCCAACTACGACGACTGCGTAGGGCTGCCAGTAGAAGGTTTTTGCTTCGTCTACGGGAGCGGGGTTCGAGGCGCGATAGCGCTGGAACGCGACGTAGGCCTGCCGGCACAAGGTTCCGCAGAAGAGCGACCAAGGAAAGAGCCAGACGAGATGAAGGCTCCAGAAGAGGTAGCCCGGTAGCTTGTTGTAGTCCTTGGGATAGCGGCGACCAAGGAACCGGAGAACGTGCTCGTTGATGAAGTAGAACCAGAAGAAGCCGTGCCCGTTCATGCCGCCGGTGTTGCGCAGGCCGGCGAGGATGTGCCAGGGAGCTGCGATGACGAGATAGAGCAGGATGCCTGTGAAGGGCTTGAGACCGCGCCAGTTTTTGTACTCCCCGCTGAGAATGAGGTAGGCGATGGCTGTGCCAAAGAAGAAGACGAGGGCTACGAGGCCTTTGGTGAGGACAGCCAGAGCGAGAGCTGTCCACATGCCGTAGGCGTAGACAGCTGGTGAGAAAGATGAGGAAGCTCCTCTACTCGGCTGGGTTCCGGTCGCGATGGCCACTATTTTCTCGGCGTTGGAAGAGCCAGGATCGATCCTTGTTGGCCGTTGAGCTATCGCTGTCTGACTTGTTTGAGGAACTACCGATCGGAGGAGGCAGAAGAGGGCGAGCGCCAGAAAGAGCGAGAGCAGGACTTCGGGAATGTAGTAGCGGGTGAAGAGAAAGACACCGACTGTAGTGAGGGTTGCGAGGCCGGTGTAGAAGGCAGTGCGGGGGTTGAAGGCGCGATAGGCCCATTGATAACCGAAGAGAGCCAGGAGAAAGACGCCGATTGCCTGCGGAAGGTGCACGGCGAAGGTGTTGAATCCGAAGAGTCGGAAGCTCAGCGCCCCCAGCCAGTAGGGTAGCGGTGCCTTTTCGAGATAACGGATGCCGTCGACACGGAGAGTAACGAGGTCGCCGGAGAGAGCCATGTGTTGGGCGGCGTCGGCATGAGTGGCGTCGGCGTCATCGAGCAGCGGGGGAGAGAAGAGGGCTGCGAAGAAGATGATGAGCCAGAGGCCGGTGAGAGTGAGAAGGGCTGCAGAGCGTCGGGGGGTGCAGGATTCGAGGGAGGCCTTAGGTTCGGCGATTTTTTCCAATACGGTGTCTGCGAGCATGATTTTGTGTGGCTCTCTAAGCATAAATGGGTGAGAGGGTAGGCTGCTGGCACGAGCCAGCCGGATTCAGAGAATCGATCGCGGGATGTAATCTGCTGGTGGTGGGATTTTTGCTCCCTGAGGTGATTCCGAAATATGCCTACGTTTGCCGCGATCGATATTGGGTCGAACTCTTGCCGGTTGAAGATTGCTACGGTTCAGATGCACCGATTGAAGACTTTGCATGAAGATCGTGAAGTTACGCGGCTGGGAGAGAGTGTTTTTCAGACCGGAGTGATCTCACCGGAGGCGATGGCGGCTACCATTCGGGCGCTCAAGCGGTTTCATAAAGCGGTACAGCTCCATGTGGCGGATAAGGTCCGTGTGGTGGCGACGAGCGCGATGCGGGATGCGCGGAATGCCGCGGCGTTTACCGAGTGGGTGAAGGCGACGACTGGGTGGAGCGTTGAGGTGATCTCGGGGCTTGAGGAAGGGCGGTTGATTCATCTGGGGGTGGTGACCCATGAGGTCGGGGCACGGGGTCGTTGTCTGCTGATTGATCTGGGTGGCGGGAGCTGTGAGGTGACGCTCTCTGATGGCGGACGGATCAAGACGATGGTGAGCATGCCGTTGGGCGCGGTACGCCTGCAGGAAGAGTTTCTGCGCACCGATCCGCCGTCGAAGGAGGATGTTGCGCGGTTGAAACAGTTCATCGACCGCGAGTTGAAGCGGGCAGAGAAGAAGCTGGGGACGCCGAGGGTGGGGTTGGTGATTGCGACCTCGGGGACGGCGTCGGCGCTGGCGGAGGCGAGTGGTCATGTTCGCAAAGGCAGAACGGTGAAGAAGACGCTGGCCAAGAAGCGGGTGGAGCGCGTGGGGGCGTTGACTGCGGATACTCCGGATGTGCGGAGGCTGGCTGATCGATTGGCGAAGATGAACAATGCGGAGCGGGAGGCTGTTCCGGGGATCGGTCCGCGGCGGTCGGAGATCATTATTGGCGGGTCGCTGGTGTATGCGAGCCTGCTGGAAAAGATGGGATTGAAGGGCTTTCGCTACTCGCCGCTGGGGCTGCGGGATGGGATGTTGGCGCAGATGCTGGCGGAGGTGGATCTGCGGACCTCGGTGCACCAGAAGATTGAGAGCGAACGCTGGGCGGGGGTGCTGGAGGTTTGCGAGAGATATGGAATCGAACAGCGGCAGGTGGAGCCGGTACGGCAACATGTGGTGGAGCTATTCGATGCGCTGGCACGAGTGCATGAGCTGCCGGAGGAGTACAGGCTGTGGCTTGAGGCGGCGGCGATGATGCAGGATGTCGGCAAGTTTATGAACCACCAGGGACACTACCGGCATACGCAGTACATTATTGCGAACTCGGAGATCTTCGGATTTTCTCCAGAGCAGCGAATGATTGTGAGCGCCGTGGCTCGTTATATGGGGAAGAGCCGGCCGGATCCGCTGGACCGGCCGATGCGATGGATTCCTGTGGAAGAGCATGCCAACGTTACGCGGGCGGTGGTCCTGCTGCGGCTGGCGGTAGCGCTGAATCAGGATCGGGCCAGCGCGGTACTCCAGATGAAGACCCACGTGTATCCGAAGCGGGTGCTGCTGGAGCTGGTGCCGGGGCGCGGCGGGGCAGAGTTAGAGGCCTGGTCGCTGAAGAAGGAAGCGGCTTACTTCCGCGAGGTCTTCCGGCGGGAGCTCTTCGTTGAGGTGGCGTAGAGGGCGCGGACGGTACGAGGATCCAAAAGGGCTTGCAGGGTGGCAGGGCCGCGGGTTAGGACGACACGGGCAATGGACCCCTTGCGGAGGCGGATCTTGGCTTCCGGGCTTGAGGCGGGCACCAGGAGGGAGCCTAAGAAGACAGATATGTTGGGGTTATGGCCCACAACGAGAACGTTTTCGCGATTGGAGAGCTCGCGAAGGAGCTTTTGGAAGTCTTTTACGGTGGCGGCGGGGGCCAGTGCGTCAGATTGTTGAATCGGCGCCTCGTAACCGGTCTCGGTGCCGATCATAGCGGCGGTCTGGAGACTGCGCTTCAGCGGGCTTGAGACGATGAGGTCGAACTGTATGTTCAATGCATTGAGCACGTAGGCGAGTTGTAGGCTGTGTTTTTTTCCTTCTTTATCGAGCGGACGCTTCATGTCGAGAAGGGGGTTGGCTCGGCGAAGGCCGGCACTGGCATGGCGAAGAATATACAAATTCATAATCTATTCACATTCTATCGCAGTGTTGTTTCTGGAACATGGCCGGGCGGTGAACGTGTGGTGAGATCCCGGACTAATGCGGTGGTTTGGCTGGATCGTGATGGAAGACTCCGGGATCTGGTTCGTCGAGCGAGGGTGAGGCGGGTTCCGGGTTTGGGATCGGGTCGAGGGGCAGAGCGGATCGCGGAGTTGGGATGGTGTGATTTGGGTGCAGAGGGTCGATAGGGTTGACCTTGCCAACTATCGGTAGGATCGGCAGGGGCGAGGGGGTGAAGATTGGATTCTGGAGAGCTAGGGAGGTTTCGGCTCCGCGCTGCCAGAAGCGAGTGAATAAGAAGAAGAAGAGGCCTGATTGGGCGAGCAGAAACATTGGCCAGACTCGCGGCTGGGCGAGCATGTGCATCGAGACGCGGGCGGTGAGGATTACGGCGGCCGCTCCGAGCAGGGTGAGAAAGAGGAAGATGGGCCACGCTTGCGAGAAGTGAGCGCGGAGGGTTCGCCACGCGGGGGCGAGGGCGCGGCGGACGCGGCGGTCTGGCTTGCCGTTGTGGCGCAGATGCAGACCTAATTGGACGGTGTAGACCTCGACGAGATCGAAGTAGAGACGAAGGATGGAGGCTACGAGGAAGATGAGGATGTAGCCGATAAGGGTTGCGAAGAAGGCATGACGTTCGACCGCGTGTTTGTCGACGTGATCAGCCCACTTGGACTGGAGGAAGACGAGAGGGCCGAGGATGAGCGTCGAGATGAGGATGGTGAGGAGAGTGATTCGGAAGAATCTCCAAAAGTGGAGCAGGCCCTGGTGCAGAAGAGTACTAAGGCGGGCAGGGCTCTTGGTTTGGTAACAGTAGAGGGTTCCGGGCACGAGCAAGAGATACACGAGGAGATAGAGGGGAATAGCGGAGTAGGACTCCGTCCTGCCGCCTGAGGGACCGTCTTGAAGGCGGAGAAAGGCTTCGCCCATTGTGCCGAGGTCGAAGCCGCCCATGAGTCGTTGTGCGGCCAGGGAGTGATCCATCATGGAGCTGAACTGACTGTGGAGGCGAACGGTGAAGATCAGAGCGAGACCTAGGTTGAAGACGTAGGCCCACAGAACCGCAGGGAATCGGCGTAACGTCAGGAAGAGGCCGTGAAGGAAGATGTTGCGGCGTTCGAGCATGTGGCGAAACTCCAAATTTGTGGTTGCGGGGCGTCAGGGTTGTCGGACGATTACTCACACGATCCAGGCACTCACACGATCCAGGATGAGAGTTGGGCCAAGAGCTGTTGAACGCTAAGCCAGATGTTGGAGAGTTTGAGTGCGGGGATGTTATTGGGTGTGGTGACGTAGCTGTTGTTGAAGGGATCTTTGTCGAGCAGGGTGACGTGGTCGGGGTCGATCTCGACGGAGACGATCTTAGCGTTGCGGGTGAAGGTGAGCTTGGTCCAGCGGTCCAGGCCGTCCCAGTGTTCGCGAAGGCGGGTGCCGTCGTCGAAGGCGATCTCGGCGGTGACAGGGAGGGTGAAGTCACCCTTGCGATGCAGGTAGACCGTGGAGAGGTATTGGATCTGCTTCTTGTCTTTAGTTTCGGGAAGCCACCACTTGACTGGATCAGAGGAGACTTGATCCACGGTGTAGTCGAGAACTTGCGTTCCGTAGACGGCCTGATTGAAATAGGGGCGGAGGCTTGAGATGGGGACAACCTGAGAGTTGCTCGGAGCGTTGAAGACGGCGGCGAGGCCGGTCTGCGGAATGAACTGGGGCGTGTCTGCATGACGCGCGGTCTGAGTTGAAGGATTGATGACTGTGCCTCCGAGGGCGGTTGCGCGACCGTTTTTGATGGCGACTTCTTCGATGGTACGGAGGAAGTCTTCGGTGGTTGGATGGGTGAAGCGGTAGCGCATGAAGTAGGTGCGCATCGCTTCCTCCATGGTGTCGCGACCGATGAGGCCTTCAAGTGTGGCGAGGAGTGTCGCCGACTTACCGTAGGTGATGCCGCCGTAGGAGAAGAAGTCACGAAATTTGAAGGCCCAGCGGGTGACCGGATCGAAGTCAGGTTTGGCTCTGTAGTCGAGGCGACGGAGGTCGGTGTCGCTGAAGTTCGCGTAGGAACGTCCGAAGACGGAGTTCTGGGAGCCGAGGATCGCGTTCATGACCGTAACTTCGGTGTAGGAGTTGATGCCCTCGTCAAGCCAGGCATCTTCGAACTCGTTGGTGGCGACCATGCCGTACCAGTACTGGTGGCCGAACTCGTGCTCGGCAGCTTGCTCGGTGAGGTAGGTGGGATCGTACCAGGAGGTGTCGCCAGTGAAGAGAGTGGGATACTCCATGCCGCCGATCTCGGAGCCTGGTTCGGGATCGATGACGGTGATGATCTTATAGGGATAGGGCCCGTAGCGATGGTCATATTGCGCGAGGGTCTTCTGCATGATGTCGAGGTAACGAGCACCGGCTTTGGGATGGGCGGCGAGCGCGAGGACGTGGATCTTTACCGGGCCGAGGGAAGAAAGATAGGTGCCATCGGTGATGGTGAAGTTCGGGCTGGCGGCCCAGGCGAAGTCGCCTATGTCTTCGCCGTAGAAGCTGAGAGTCTTGGTGTTGTCCGGGTTGATGGCTTCACCCGTGGGAATGCCGCTGGCTCCGACGACGTAGCGGCGCGGGAGGGTGAGTGAGACGCGGAAGGTGGCGAAGTCGGAGAAGAACTCTGTGGTGGAGTGGTACTGGTGGCAGTTCCAGGCGCCGTGCCAGAAGACGCCGGGCTTGGGATACCACTGGCCTCCCATGATGAAGTCGCGCTTGTAGCCGTTGCGCGCGACGGAGAGAGGGAAGACGTCGTGGAAGTCGAGGCGGAAGGTGATGGAGTCGTTGGGCGCGAGCGGGTGAGGGAGGCTGAGCTCGGTTACGGTGTGGTCTTCGGCGTTGTTGTCGTCGGGTGCGATGAAGTGCATGGCTGTGGTGAGGTCGCCGTAGCCGTCGGCCTCGATGTGGGAGATGGTGATGCTGCCGCGCTCTTCCGCGGGATAGTCGTTATCGTCTTCGTTGCCGCGAACACCGCCGGTGAAGTGGGTTTCGCTGGTGAAGGTGGACTCGGGGCGGAAGGCGTTGAGGTAGAGATGAAAGGGAATTGTAGTGAGGGGCTGGCCTGTGAGGTTTTTGTAGGTGAGGGTCTCGGTGGCGTCGAGGGTCTTTTTGCCGGTGTCGAGTTTGGCGTCGATGTTGTAGGCGACGACCCGGGTGGAGAGAGGTTTGCCATCGGGGGAGTTGGTGGCGATGCTGGGCTGCGAAGTTGTTTGGGCCTTGACGGCGAGCGGCAGAAGGAGTGCAGCGACGAGGAGCGGGTGGGTGCGCGGCATACGGGGATTGTAGGTGTGGTTGTGGATTTGGCGAGGAAAAAGTTTGTGCTCCGTCGTCGAGGGGCTCATGGAGTGGCCGGGTTGAACTGCCAGAGTTCGGTGACCAGGATGCCGGCGAGTCGGTGTCGATGTGCGATTCGAGTGAGGCCTGCTTGCTGGAGGGAGGTGGCGTGGTCGGGGAGTCGAGCGGTGCGGAGCCCGGTGAGGATGCGGAAGGCGAGGTAGAGAGTGCGGACGAGGACCTTTGCAGGGAGACGCATGGGGCCGCTGGGGATGTGGAAGTCAGAGACCAGCCAGAGGGCTTTCGGGGCGAGAGTTGGTGCGATGCGGTTGACTAGATTCTCGAGGTCGGGCTGCGTGAGGCAGTCGAGGAAGAAGTGGGTGACGATGAGATCGTAGGGTCCGTCGAGTGGGCAGGTGAGTGCGTTGGCTTGGTGGGTCTTGAGGCGGGTGGATGCGTTGGGGGCCAAGGCTTCGCAGCGTTTACGGAGGAGCAGGAGCATGGCGGCGCTGGTGTCGATCGCATCGGCGCGGAGGTGAGGATTTTCGGCGAGGAGTTGGGCGAGGAAACGGCCGTCGCCATCGCCGAGGACGAGGGCTTGCTTGCGCTTGAGGAGGCTTGGAAGGTAATGGAGGCGGCAGTCTTCGAGAGCGCGGCCGAGGGTGATGTATTCGAGCCAGCGATAGGGGCGTGCGATGAGATCGAAGTTGGGTTGGGCGGTCGTCATCGAGGGAGGAAGGGGAGTAGGAGGAGCGGAGTGATGAAGGCGAGGTCGGCGAGGCTGCGGAGGGCGAGCCGGCCTGTGTGGTGGCGACGGCGATGGAGAAGGAGAAGGGATGTGGCAGAGACGGCGATCGCAAATGGGATTGGCCAGGAAGCCTGGTGGTCGAGCCGGGTGAGGGCGGCGCTGAGGAAGATGAGGCCGGTGGTGAGAAGGGGAAGGTTGCGGAGGGCCAGATGAGTGGCGGCGTGTGCCTGATGATCGGATTGCGGAAGAGAGCTGTGTTCCCAGGCGTAGATGAAGAGGCAGTTGAGGCTGCACGCAGTCGCGAAGAGGATTGCGAGCGGGAGCAGGGAGATGCGGAGGTCGGGACGGCGAGCTATGGTGGGAATGAAGGTGGCCGCGGCGAAGAAGAGGCCGACGGCGATCTCCTTTGGAAGTCGATGAGCGCTGCTGGTGGCGTGAATGAGAATGAAGTAGCCGCAGAGCAGGCCGCCGAGGATGAGATAGAGATGGATGGCCTGGGCTTCAAGGTGGGGGAGAAGAATTGCTAGAGCGACGGAGGCACTGAGGATGCCGGTGAGGAAGCGGCGGCGATGTCGGTTATGGAAGTAGTGGCGGGCTTCGAGCTTTGCGTTGGTTGATGCGCCGATGTAGCGGGCGTCGAGGAGACGGTCGGCGGCGTAGAGCATCCAGACGGCGAGGAACATGGCCACGATACTGATCGCTGGGAGATGGAGGTGGTTGGCGGAGGCGATAAACCAGGTCCAAAGGGCGGCTACTGTGGGGGCATCGAGGGAGAGAAGATGCCAGAGGGTGAGGGGATTCCTGGGAGATGTGGCTTGGTGGCTGAGAGTGGCGGTGTGGGGTGGGGTTTGGGTCGCTGTCGTCACCGTCAGTCTGGTCCTTTCCATTAGTCTCTGATGCCATTGGTTGTGCGATTGGGGGTGGAATTTGGGGGGTCCCCCCGGGGGGTACCCTACCGTAAACTACCTTTTTTCAAATATTTACGATTTTTTGCCCTTTGCAAAATCTTCATTCCAAAAGGGTTGCGGGTAAATTCGTCCAATCAAAGGGGTTACGGTTTAATGTCGAAAACCCCGGTGGTTTCCGGGGTTTTTCTCTTTGCTTATTCATTCATTATAGCTGTTGGCGTGAAACTAATACGCCACGTGAATGTGCTGGATTGGCCCGGGTTTTCGTGGTTTTGGGGCTTGACAGGTTTTCTGGTGAGCGCGCAGGTCTTGGTTGACCATCGCTTAGGGTGGCGATTGTCTGGTGATGGGAGAACGTGCAACGACAAAGAGCAAAAGCAGATCCCCTTCGGGGATGACAACAAGAAAAGCAGAAGAAAAAGCGACGGCGACGGCAACGGCAAGAACAACGGCAGAGTTTGGTAAAGGAAAAGGCTAGGCGGTGGTTTCGACTGGGTGGGGGATCGGTGTAAGAGGATGGGTCTCTGCGGCACCGGTTACCCAGAGGCCGGGGTCGATGTCGGGGAATATGCTGTCGCGGAGTTCGATCTCGGTGAGGCGGGTTTGCTCGGCTTCGGTGATTGCGCCGGTTGACTCGAAGGTCTGCCAGAGGGCTTTTATTTCATTGAACTGATCGTTATGGGTGAGGAAGCGAATTTCGGCGTAGTCGCGAGCTGCACCGGTGGTGATCAGGAATTGCCAGTCGGAGGACTCCAGGAGGAGGAGTTCGCGGCATAGTTGTTGCATGATGCGAAGGCCCAGTGAGGAGGTGCGCCAGAGGCCTGCGGTGCAGACATCACGGGTGTAGAGCTCGGCGGGGTAGATGTGGGTGTAGGTCCAGCTGGTCTCGGGGTTGAGCCAGACCTGGTTGTTGCCTTCGGATCCCCAGGAGCCTTCGTTCATGGCGATGAAGCCGGCGCGCGGGTACTGGTCGAGGTAGTCGGCGCAACTGATGAGCTTGATCCCCGAATCGTAATCATGGAGATTGCGGGCGACGGATTCGAGCCAGAGGGGACCCTCGAACCACCAGTGGCCGAAGAGTTCGGCGTCGAAGGGGGAGCAGAGGATGGGTGGGACGGTGTCGTTGAAGCCGGATTTGAGCGCCTCGTAGACGAGATGGACGAAGTGGCCGGCGTGAGCCTTGGTGCGCTCGGCGGCTTCGTGGGGGTAGTAGGGCTGTTTGTCGTTCATGTCGACCCTGGAGCCAGTGACGCGCCAGTAACGATGACCGCCGGGCCAACGCTTCTTGTGGAAGTCGAGGTAGACGCTGTCGCCGGGATAACCGGTGTCGCCGGACCAGACCTGGAGGCCGGTGCGGGGATCGCGGGGAAAGATGGTCGTGGCGTGTTGCTTGTCGTAGGGTCCGTCAACGTAGTAAGGCTGATAGAGGGAGCGATGCGGCTGATGGGTCTGGCGATCCTCATCAGGGCTTTGCGGCTTGTTATTGCCGGGGCGGTCGTAGGGGGAGGCGGTGCGCCGGGACTCCTCGATAAGGTGGGTGTCTACAAAGAAGAACTCGAGGCCGGACTCGGAGAGAGCTTGTTCGATGCCGATGCGATTGAAAGCTGGAGGGGTGGGGCTGCCGTCGGCGTTAGAGACGGGATAGCTCCAGGGACCGGCGGGACGGTAGCCACACTCGGGTGCCCAGATGCCGCGGGGAGCTTTGCCGATGTGGCGGATGTGGGTGTCGACGGCGGTGCGGATCTGGGCTCGGACGCTTTCGTCGGTGCCGAGCAGAGGCATGTAACCGTGGGTGGCGCCGCAGGTGATGATGTCGATGAGGCCGGTGTCGTTGAAGTGGCGGAAGGCGGCGATGAGATCACGGTCGAAGTGGTTGAAGTCTTCGAGTGCCTGGGAGAAGAAGCGCTGCCAGAAACGGGCAGTCTCGGCGAGATGACCATCGCCGGCTTGCAGGAAGAACGCCTCGTCTTCACGGGCGGCGACGATCTTGCGAGTGAGGTAGTGAGGAAACTCGGCCAGGAAGACAGGGTGAGAGAGCTGTTCGAGCAGGATGGGCGAGAGGTTGAGATTGCAGTTAAAACGGATCTGGTCGCGCTCGAGATTTTTGAGGACACGGAGGAAGGGGAGGTAGGTCTCGGCTGCGGCTTCGTGGAGCCATTCCAGGCCGTGGGGCCACGTGCCGTGATTGACGACATACGGAAGATGCGCATGCAGGGTGAAGGTGAGAAACCCTGCGGGGCGAGACGCATTGTCGAGCGATGCCTTCGTCAAGACGGAACACCTCTGGAGTTACGCTTCGGTTAGGGGCAGTCTTGTGACGGATTCGTCGGCTGCAGCTTGGTTTAGACCGGCTTCGCAATGATGAGCTTCAGGCGACGGGACGACAGGCCGGGTGGTCTGCGTCCCTTGTTCTAAACGGTTAGATGCAAAGTTTTGCTATTGTGGCGGCTGGTCTGCAGGTCGCTGTTGAAGATCGGGATTGGAGCTGGTGCTCTCGGTATTTTTTGTGGAAACTCTGAGAGATAAAGTGTTGGTCAGACGGAAGCGGATGAGGCTTTCGGATGGGATCTGAACTTGTTCGCCGCGGGTGATGGTGTTTGCGCCAGCGCCGACACCGCCACCGGCTGCTGCGCCGATTGCTGCTCCTTTGCCACCGCCGAGGATGCCACCGAGGATAGCACCGACGGCTGCTCCGCCGCCGACTTTTTCGGCTGTATTTTTACCGCGGCCCTTGCCTTCGACGCTGTAGGGTTCTGTGGTGACGGCGAGCTTTTCGCCGCGGCGGTTAATGCTGGTGAGTTCGACGGTAAGTAGGGAACTGCCTTTGTAGTGGGCTGCTTCCTGGACGGCGGAGACACGGCCTGAGACAGGGGTTCCCTGGCGAATGACGACGAGACCATCGAGGATGATGTCGGTGGCAACGGTGCCGGTGAAGGTGTCGCCCTGTTGGGTGGTGGCGCTGTCGAGAGTTTGAATGATGCGAATGGGGATCGTGGTGTCGGGTGGAACTGTGATGCTACGGAATTCAGGCGCGGGCGGCGGGGGTGGAGGAGGCGGAGGGAGTTCCTGCTGGGGGGCCGGGGGCGGGACGGCGGCTGCTACCTGAGGGGGAGGAACATCGGCAGGCGCAGACTCGTGAACGACGGGGGCGGGCTTTGGCTTGGGTGTTGGCTTGGGGGTCGGGAGTTTCTTTGGTGCGACGGGGGGAGGGGGTGGAGGCGGAGGAACGACTGCGGCAGTGATGACGGGAGCGGGAGCCTGCACGGAGAGATTGTTGACTACAGTCTTGATCCCGGCGACTTGAGCGGCGTCGGCTGCGGCGAGGGAGCGCGCTGCTTCGCTGCTGACGTTGCCGTTGAGGGTGGCGACGCGTCCCTGGACGGAGGAGTTGATGGGCTCGGACTTGAGTGCGTCGTCCCCGAAGATGCGGCTTTGCACAGCGGCGGTGAGACTGGCGTCGTCGGTAGGAGTCGCGGGCGCGGAACTCTTGCATCCGGAGAAGCCGAGAGTGATGGCTAGAGTTGCGACGGCCAGTAGGGCGCGGGTGGCGGAGAGATGACGTTCGGCGTACATGAAACCCCTTTCGTGCGTCGAGTGACTTGCACTGCGAACACTCTAAATCACTGAACAGCTATCCGATGCAGCGTCTCAGTTCGAAGTTTCGAGGGAATGATGGGTTTCCCTATCTTTGCGGAGCGGTGGTCTTCCTGGGGATTAGACGAACCTGTTTCCGAAAGATATCGAAAAATCATGGGTAGCATTTTGGCTCAGATCAAGCAGGGATGCCCAGCAGGGCATGCGAGGTTCTGCGACAAATGATGCGTGGTGAAGATGAGGGCGCGCAACCTAATTGGAACGCAGGGCATCTCCCTAAACGAAGGCAGTGCGGCTTTACCGGTTGATTGGGCGAGGCAGGGTATTCCTGATTCGATTTCAGATCTGACGGATTAGAAATCTGCAAGTTGAGATATAAAAGGCGGAGAGGCAGATTCCGCACTTGAAGCCTGAAAGAGGAGAATGAGCATGTCAGATAACGACAACGAGAGTGGAGTAAGTGGATTGGGTTGGTTCCTGGCGGGACTGGGGATTGGTGCACTTGTAGGGGTACTGTATGCCCCGAAGGCCGGGAAAGAGACGCGGGAAGATCTGGTAGCGAGCGCGCTCGATGCTAAGGACAAAGCGGCTGTTCTTGCGCAGCAGGCGCAGGATCGCGCGACTGTTCTGGCTGCACAAGGCAAGCAGCAGGTGAGCGAGTACGTTGATCGGGGTAAGGAGTACTATGACCGCGGTCGGACTCAGTGGGCTCAGTATGTTGAGAAGGGTAAAGGCCTGGTGCAGGAGCATACCGATAAGGTGAGTGCTGCGATTGACGCGGGTAAAGAAGCGTATGCGAGCACGACGGGCGAATCTCACTCGTAAACGTTTATCTTTTAGTCGTTTCTGATAGTCTGGGCCCGGTCGACCCTTGCTGGCGGCCGGGCCTTATGATTGTTATCTCGTAACTTGAGGGATTGAGAGACGTTATGGAAGCGATGCGGATCGTGATGTCAGGAATGTGGCTGCAGGACCCAGACTCGCTTTCGTCGGGGAACTCGAAGATGTTGATGGTCTTCGTGGGTATGGTTGCGGTTGCTCTGGTGGTTCAGGCGGGCGCTCTGATCGTTATGGCTGTTGGCGCGGCGAAGGCACGGAAGCGCGGACTTGAGATTTTTGAAGAGATTCGCGCGAAGGTGATGCCGCTTATGGAGAGCTCTCATGGTTTCATTCAGGACACTGCTCCGAAGGTGAAGATCATCACGGAGAACCTGGTTGAGACGAGCCATGTTGTTCGCGCGAAAGCTCAGGAGTTTGACGCGACCGCGAGCGATTTGAACTCGAAGACACGGGCGCAGATGGCGAGGGTGGATGGGATGGTGACCTCGGTTCTGAATACTACTTCCGACATCTCGGAGACGGTTCAGCGGGGGATCAAAGTTCCGCTTCGCGAGGTTTCGGGGCTGGTGAATGGGCTGAAGGCGGGGTTGGACGTTCTGGCTGGCCGGGCGAAGGGATTTGGAAGCGGGCGGGCGAGCGGTCGTCGTCCTGACTCCGATGACGGCTGGTAGGTTCTGATTTCTGTCAGGTGATCCAACCACCCCCGACTACCTCGTCTTCCTGATAGAAGACGGCGGACTGGCCGGGGGTGATTGCACGTTGGGGCTCGTCGAAGAAGGCGTGGACTGTCTGGTCGTCGATGCGGGTGAGGGTGGCCATGGCCGGTGTGTGGCGGTGGCGGATCTTGATGCTGACTCGGACTCCCTCGCCTTCGGCGAGGCCGGGGATGGAGATCCAGTTGAGGCGATTGGCGAAGAGGTCGCGGGAGAGGAGATCTTCGTCTGAGCCTACCGTCACCTGGTGGGAGTCGGGGTGGATGGCCAGGACGTAGAGGGGGTTCGGCGATGTGATGCCGAGGCCTTTGCGCTGGCCGACGGTGAAGCTCTGGATGCCTTCGTGATGGCCGATGACTTCGCCGGTGGTTGTGACTAGCTCGCCGGCTGTATTGGGGAGGTCTTCGCCCTGCTCGTCGAGGTAGGCCTTGAGGAAGGTGTTGTAGTCGCCGCCGGGAATGAAGCAGATCTCCTGGGAGTCGGACTTCTGGGCTACGGCGAGGCCGGCTTCTGCGGCCATCTGGCGGACGGCGGGCTTCTGCATCTCGCCTAGTGGGAACATGGTGCGGCTTAGCTGCTCCTGGGTGAGGCCGAAGAGGAAGTAGGTCTGGTCCTTCGATTTGTCTTCAGGGCGGGAGAGGATCCAGCGCTGTCTGACTTGGTCAAAATGATTTCGCGCATAATGCCCGGTGGCGATGCGGTCGGCGCCGATCTGCCGGGCGGTGGTGAGGAGCTGGTCGAACTTGAGGTGGTTGTTGCAGAGGGTGCAGGGGATGGGCGTGCGGCCGGCTAGGTATTCGCTGACGAATGGCTTGACGACGTCGGCTTCGAAACGCTCCTGCTGGTTGACGACGTAGTAGGGGATGTCGAGTTGCTCGGCTACGTGGCGGGCGTCGTAGACGTCGTCGATGGAGCAGCAGCGTCCCTGGACGGATTCGGGCATGCCCTCGTGTCCGGCGAGACGGCGCTGGTTCCAGAGCTGGAGGGTGAGGCCGACGAGGTCGTGGCCCTGAGCGCGCAGGAGGGCGGCTACAGCGGAGGAGTCGACTCCTCCGGACATGGCGACCGCTATCGTGTTGTTGGGCTCGTTGGGCATTTGTTATGTGCGGGCCTGAGTGGGGGGCCCCTCCTATTACCTGCTCGTAAGGCGCTTATTTTCGTAGACTTGCGACAGGTATATCTCTGTAAAATACTACTGCTAAAGGATTTACTTGCAGATTCCTCATTTCAAAGGGCTTATGTGCTAAACGCACGGAAAGCCCCGAATTGTCGGGGCTTTTTCCTTACTCTTTATCGAGTATAGCAGTTTGAGTGAAACTGATACGCCACGCGATTTCGCTGGATTGGCGCGGGTTTTGTTGTGTAGGGGGCTTGACAGGATTTTGGCGGCCTCAGTTTCGGTGACGAGAGTTGGCCGGAGCCAGCGTTGCGCCCCACTGTTCGGGACTTAGATCGCGGGCATGTCGTGAAAACAACCAGAGGTGACCGTCCAGATCGAGCGCGCCGTACTGGAGCTCGCCATAGACGGTCTCATTAAGCTCCTCGATGATGGTGGCTCCTGAGCTCTTCGTGTGTTGGAAGTGGGATTCGACGTCTTCCACAAAAATCGTGAGGCTCTGGGTGTAGGCGCCTAGCTGCGCGGGTGCGGCTCTGTCTGCGCGTGTGGACTGGACCATGATCCACGCATCGCCGAGATGCATTTGAGCGCCGCTGAGGGGGTCTCCATAGCGGTAGTGTTCCGCGAAGCCCAAGGTCTTGGTCAACCAATCGATGGCTGCGGCCAGATCGCGATAAAAGATGTGGGGAAGTAGGGTGTCGACCGGGACAGAACGGTTCGCGATCATGAGCGTCCTCCTGGAGATCGTGCGAGCAAGTTTGGGGCGACGCCAATCCCCGAGGATGCGGGCTCTGGAGGGTGGCCTTATCTGTGAGACTGGTTTTGCATTTTACTGAGTTGCTTTCGCGACGGTGTAGAGCGAGATATTGATGCCGGAGAGAATGGCGAGTTGAGCGCCATCGGGCGATAGAGCGAACGACTGTTCGGCGAGGGAGACGTCGGGGTTGAGGGAGAAGAAGAGACGTTTGCCGTCACTGACCCTGTAGACGCTGATCTCCTGCTCCTTGAGGTCCTGTTTTTTGAATGTCTGGCCGCGTGCTCTGGAGGAGTGAGCGCGGACAACTCTAACTGCGACGTCGTTCTGGTTCGTACTGCTTGAGGATTGTTCGATCTCGTCCGAAGAGCCTTTGCCGGTGAGGATGGGATGGCCGTCAAGACGAATGAGGCGATACCAGTTCTGGAGGGGAGAGTCGCTGCAGCCTACGAGGAAGACAGAGCCGGTGAGAGGCGTAGCGAGGTCCGGGCGACAGGCAGAGGTGAGATTCGCGATGGTGTGTTCGGTGCGGTCCCAGCGGAACTCGCGAATGCGCCAACGATTTCGACCGGTTGAGTTGACCCGAACCTCGCCGGTGTCGGAGAGGACTGGCGGAGGGAGAGCGGAGGTTTGGCGGGAGGTGAGTAGAAGTTCGAAGTTTTGATCGAAGAGGCGGATATCGATGTCTTCTTCTGGTTCGATGTGGGTGTCGTGGGCGAGCTCGGCATGCATGGTTGCGGTGTGTCGCTCATGTAGCGTTCCGACGGCGACGAACTCTCCGGAGGGTGAAGTTGAGACGAAGACGAGTTGGCCGGGAATGGAGGTCTCGCGAACAACGTTGAGGTCGGAGTCGAGAAGACGGAGATGGTGGCCGAGATGAACCAGGATCTGACCGGATGCGCCGTGCCAGATGAACTGACCTTCTCCCTGAACCTGCCAGTCGACGATTTTTTTTACCTTGAGCGTTGCGGGATCGAGGAGGACGGCGCGTATGGTGCGCATGGATTCGGTGCGGATGCCGGCAGGAAAGCGCTGGCGTAGTTTGTGCGGGTCGTAGGTGAAGAGAAGGTTCTGGGAGTCGAGGTAGGTCACCGTGGATTCGTAGTCGAAGGCGCTGAACTCTCGGCTGTCGTGAGGCGAGAAGCCGAAGAGAGCGGCGGAGATGGAGAGGGAGGCGTTTGCCGATACGGTGCTGGTTTCCGTGGGGACTGTGGAACAGGAGGTGGTGCAGATACTTGTTTCGTCGATCTCTGGTGGAGGAGGAGGCGGGGGAGGAGGAGCTGGTGCTGGTGCCACAGCGGGGGATGGTGATTCGGAGCCCAGGGCGGGCGAATCTGACTTGGCCTCGAGGGTTGGGCCTGGACGAACAACGATCGAAGACTGCGGCATGAGAATGAGCTGAGTTGCGCCTTCGAGCCGGATGTTGTCTTTGAGGGAGGAGAGGACGGAGGCGCCATCGGGACCAGTGCCGACGCTGAGGGTGACTTTCTTAAGGCCGATGACCTGCCCTGCCTGGATGACTTTCGGGGTCTTGTCCTCTACGGAGTTTCCCCTGACGCTCATGTCGTCCTTCGAGTTGACGGGAGGTGGTGCGGGTGCAGTCGATCTTCCCATGCCGAAGTGCGGATTACTGCTGGCCGCGCCGAACCTCGCGCCGGTGTCTGCCAATGGGATGCCCTCGTCGACGTGTGGGACGGCGATGAGGGCGAAGAGAGTGAGCGGAAGGGGAGAGATGTGGCCATCACAGTCGGCGTGGTCGAAGGCGACGGTGAGGCTGGACCCTTTGTTAAGCTTTGATCGCTTTTCGAGATCGACGACGTGGCCGACGACCATTGATCCGGCGCGAAGGTGGCAGTTGGGTTGATTCCAGTCCACGCGCGCTTTCGCGAACACCGACGCGCCGGGCGAAAGCTTGCCAACATCGAGAGCGGCAAGGAGCTCAACCTGGATGGGGGCCTGCGACGTAATGGGCAGGTCCCGATTTTTGGTCGTACGCTGAGCGAGAGAAGGAGTTATTAAAGAAAAAGGGAGAAAAAAGTGGAGCAGAGCCCGGCGAATCATGAGAAAAGCCTTAAGCACTAAGTGATT
Organism: Tunturiibacter gelidiferens; assembly: GCF_013410115.1. Taxonomy (GTDB): domain Bacteria; phylum Acidobacteriota; class Terriglobia; order Terriglobales; family Acidobacteriaceae; genus Edaphobacter; species Edaphobacter gelidiferens. The sequence goes on along the minus strand of NZ_JACCCV010000002.1, from coordinate 822,539 downwards.
TGATCGAGTTTGAGGAAAGTATAAATGGATCCGAGGATTACCTCACGTGATGTTTCCCCAGGTCAGCAGAAAGCGCCACCGGAGGCGTGAGCTCTGGCGGCGCTTATCGGTGGCTGGGTGAGAGGTTATTTATTGATTGTTGCCGCGGTGGGGGGCGGGTAGATGGCCTGGAGGGTGAGGATCTCGTAGGGTTTGATGGGGATGGTGACTACGTCGTTGGTGAGGGAGAGGTGGTCGCCTTCGGGTTTTTCCATCATGTTGGATTCGATCGCGTAGGTGGCTCCGGGGGGGATGTGGAGTTTGACTTCGGATGCGGTGCCGGCCCACTCGTACATGCGGAAGACCAGGGCGTCGGAGTCTTCGGCTTTTTTGATGGCGGTGAGGGTTACGTTGGGGTTTTCGATGCTGGCGAAGGAGTGCTCGGCGGGGAGAGTGCCGGTGTGGGCGAAGACCTGCGTGGCTTTGAGGGGGTCGTTGAGCTCATACCCGCGACGGACGGTCTGGGCTTGCTTCCAGCTTCCTGCGTGGGGGTAGAGGGCGTAGACGAAGTGCTGGTGGCCGCGGTCGGCTTCGGCGTCTGGCCAGGTGGGGGAGCGGAGAAGCGTGATGCGGAGGGTGTTGCCGACGGCGTCGTAGCCGTACTTGGAGTCGTTGAGGATGGAGAGTCCTTGTTTGTCGTCGCCGAGGTCGGCCCAGCGCATGGCGGGGACTTCGAACTGGGCCTTCTCCCAGGAGTTGTTGCGGGTGGTGGGGCGCTCGATGGAGCCGTAGGGGATCTCGTAGGTGGCTTTCCCGGATGTGGCGGCTAAGGGGAAGGCGGCTTTTAGGAGGACGTGGGTCTCGTGCCAGTCGATGTCGTTGGAGATGCGGACTGTGTCGGCTCCGGCGTCTAGGGAGATGTCCTGAACGAATTTGGAGGACTGCCAGGTGCGGGTGATCCGGATGGTTTTACGGAGTGGGCCGTTATCTGTGATGGCGATGGAGTCCACGTTAGCGATGGGAGTCATCGTGCCGTCGAGAGTGCCGGGGTCGATGTTCCAGGCGTCGTATTGCTTGGGGGTGTCCTTGAAAGTTTGGAGTTGATTGCCACAGCCGTTAGGGGCCAGCGCCTCCTGCTCGTGGACTAGATCGAAGATGAGAGTTTTTGACTTAAGGCTTGTAATGCAACCAGATTTGCGGTCGATCACTGCTTCTATGTGAGCGTTACCGAGAGTAACCGAGTTGGGCCCCTCGTCCACATGGAGAGCAGAGTAGGGATGAGTGTCGGGCGCTGACTTTTCTACGTGGAGTACGGTGTAACCGAGTGCCGGAATGTTATCTACACGGGCGAGAATATCGAAGCGATGAGTAGCTGCGTCGTGCGAGACGACTTGGGCGAGCACGGGTTTGTTCCTGGAGTCATGAATTTGAATCCCGTCGGAAGAGTCTGGAAGCTGCACCGACAGGAAGACGGTGTCGCTTCGCTGCCAAGCCATGGGATTGGTTACGAGAACGGGGATGCCGCTCTTGCCTGTGGTGTCGATTTGGTCGGCGAGGGTTTTGAGAGAGGCGTCGGTGATGAGTTTGTCGGCGTTAAAGACTTCGGTGTAGTCGCGCTGGGCGTCTTTGTAGATGACGGCGATGCCGGAGCCGGCGGCGAGGTCGTGGAAACCGTTGAAGGTGATTTTTTTCCAGCTTTCGGTGAGTTCGGCGTTGGGGTAGGGCTGGCCGTCGAGCCAGGCGAGGGAGGCTAGTTTTTCGGCGTCGAGGGTGGCTACCTCGCTGGTGCGCATGTTGCGTTTGTGCGCGGCTTGCGTGGTGTAGACGCCGCGGTGGTACTCGAAGTAGAGCTCGTCTTTCCAGGTGGGGATGCCGAGGGCTCCGTTGGCGGCTGGTGGGGCGGTGTAGCCTTTCGCGATGGAGTCGTAGTCCCATGTGGGGGAGGTTGGGTTGAGGTTCTTTTCTACGTTGGTGAAGTAGTTTTGCGCGGTGTGGTAGCGCATGGTGGGGACGGCGTCGTGATCTTTGGAGCCTGCGGCGATCCAGTGGTCGGCCTGGTCGAGCATGGCGCGGGTGGGGCCGCCGCCGTGGTCGCCGATGCCGTAGAGGTCGAGCATCTCGGTGGTGCCGGGGTTGCGGTCGGCGGACTCGGCGAAGTCGGCGGAGATGCGGGTGGGGTTGACGTTGTCGTGGACGTAGTCGGTGGGGAAGTAGGTGAGGACTTTGCTGCCGTCGGGCGACTCCCACCAGAAGAGGCGGAAGGGGAGCTGGTTGGTGTCGTTCCAGTGCATCTTTTGCGTGACGAAGTAGTCGAGGCCGGAGCGCTTGTAGATCTGGGGGAGCTGCCAGTTGTAGCCGAAGGAGTCGGGGTTCCAGCCGATGCGGGCGGTGACGCCGTACTGCTGCTGGAAGTAGCGCTGGCCGAGGAGGAGCTGGCGGACCTGGGATTCGCCGTCGGGGAGGTTGAGGTCGGGCTCGACCCACATGCCGCCGACGATCTCCCAACGGCCCTCTTTGACGCGCTGCTTGATCTGCTCGTTGAGCGCGGGATATTTTTCGGCCATCCACTCGGTGTACTGGGCGGCGGATTGGGAGAAGGTGTAGTCGGGGTACTCGTTCATGAGCTGGAGCGCGGTGGTGAAGGTGCGCTTGACGACGTCGATGGTTTCGCTGCGGGGCCAGAGCCAGGCGGCGTCGATGTGGGAGTTTCCGGCGAGGTCGATTTTGGCTTCGGCGAGGACGGGGTGCAGGGTTGTGAGGATCTCCTGGGCGTGGCGGAGGGATTTGTCGAAGGCGGCCTGGTCGGCGGAGGTGAGGGCGTTGGTGTCGATGGCGGCTACGGCCTCTTCTACTTTGGGGAGGAGGTCTGGGCGCGGGGTGGGGAGCGCGGGGAGGAGGTTGGCGGCGGCGATGCACTGGATGCGGATGTCGTCTGGGGATGGGCGGGCGTTGGCGCCGGTGGCGTTGGGATTTGGCTCGATGGTGAGGCGGACGCCGGAGAAGTTCTTGTCGTCGACGGTCTGGAGGAGTTTGACGGCTACGAGGATCTTGTCGCCGGGGTGGGCGGGTTCGAAGAGGACGATGGGTTCGAGGTCTTCGCCGAGGGCGACGCGCTTGCCGTTGAAGTAGATGATCTCGGGGACGGCACCGTTGGCGTCGGAGCGGAACTGGAAGGAGATGCGGGCGCCGGTGATGTCATAGCCGTTGAGGGTCTTGGGGACTTCGATCTCGCGGCGATACCAGACGGCCTCGTGGGGGGCTTTGGATTTGGGCTGGACGAGGGTCCAGGAGGAGTCGTCGAGGGTGGGGGATTCGCCGTGGGGGATGTCGCCTACGTGGAAGCGCCAGTCGCCTGCGGGGAGGGAGTTGAGGGTCTCGAGGGTGTGGAGCTTGGCTACCGCGGCGGGAGAGAGGTTCTTTTGTTCGCGGACTGGAGTAAAGGATTGGGCGAGGAGGGGGGCGCAGGAGAGCAGGAGGGCGAGCGAGAGCCGGCGAAGACGCATAAGGGGAGGTTAGCAAATGCAGCGACCTTTGCAAGTGCGGGTGTCCTGCCGGACGGGCGCCCTGCGCGGGTGGCGGTCACTTCGTGAAGCGTATACCGGTCTTGGCACGAAGAACACCCACGGTCCTCCCGTTGGTCGGCACGAGCTTCTGCTTGCGACCAACGGGAGCACCAAGCGAAGCGGTACACAAGTCACGAAGTGATCGCCGCCCGCCCAGGGCGCACTTTTATCTATGCCGCGCCGCCTGGATCAGCAACAGCACTCCGACGCAGAACAGTCCAAGGTGGACGTATTTGAGAAAGGTTTCTCCGCGAAGGCGTTGATTGACGGCCCTGCCGAGAAAGATGGCGGGAAGCGCGACCGTTAGCGAGATCAGGTAGAAGTGCGTCACTGCAGGAACCCAGAGTCCCGCGAGCCGGTATCCTGCGAGCGCGACGATGCTCGCGGGCAGGAAGTACCCCTGGAGGGTGGCGCGAAAGTGCTGCGGAGACCAGCGCCGCATGGCTCCATAGACGACAAGCGGAGGCCCGTTCATTCCATAGGCGCCGCCGAGCACACCTGCGAGAAACCCGCAGCCTAGCAGCCATCTGCGGCTGTCGTCGTGGAGCCTGGGCGGTTTTTTGCCGAGCAGAAAATATCCCGAGAACGCGAGGATCAGGATCGCCAGAGCAGCCTTGACGAGGTGCTGATGAGTGCTGGTCAGAAGCGCGATTCCCAGCGGAATGCCAAGGAACGTGGGGGCAAGGAGCCAGCCCGTGCTGCGCAGATGGATCTTCCGCCAGTCCTGCGCTACGACAAGGGCGGAGATGGTAATCGAGAGGAGAACGACGACCGGAGCGGCGACCTCTATAGGGAGACTGAGGGCGAGCAGCGGGACAGCGATCAATCCTTCGCCGAAGCCGAACGTAGATCGAATGAGGGTAGCGAAGAACACCACCAGCAGAACGTGCAGGGTCGTTGAATCCATTCTCTCGCAAGCATACTGTGCGAAACGAATTTGAGATTTACGCAGCGGGCTGGCGGGTGGATGGGGGCGCTGATAGTCTTTCGTGCATGAGGAATCTGCGAGTTAGAGCGGCGGCAGTGTTTGGATTCGGTTTTGTAACGATGGGTGCGGGGTGGGCGCAGAACTCGCTGCCTGCGGCTACGGCGACGGGGATTGACGCGGCGGCGGCTGAGGTGTTGAAGGCTACCGGGGTGCCGAGTGCTTCGGTGGCGGTGGTTGAGGGTGGGAAGATCGCGTACGTGAAGGCTTATGGGAAGGCGCGGCTGGAGCCGGTGATGCTGGCGGAGCCGGGGATGCAGTACTCGATCGGATCGGTGAGCAAGCAGTTTACGGCGGCGGTGATTTTGCTGTTGGTGCAGGACGGCAAGGTGAAGCTGGACGATCCCCTGGGGAGGTATCTGCCGGAGTTGACGCGGGCGAAGGACGTGACGGTGCGGCAGGTGTTGTCGATGACGTCGGGGTATCAGGACTTCTGGCCGGAGGATTATGTGATGACGTCGATGATGCAGCCGGCGACGCCGCAGCACATTCTGGAGGTGTGGGGGAAGAAGCCGCTGGACTTCGAGCCGGGGACGAAGTGGCAGTATTCGAATACGAACTATGTGATTGCGGGGCGGATCGCGGAGGTTGTTGCGGGGAAGCCGCTGATCGAGCAGTTGCAGGAGCGGATCTTTCGGCCGTTGAAGATGACTGGGGTGTTGAACTCGGACGCGAGCAGGCTGCCGTCGAACGATCCTACGGGGTATTACCAGCATGCGCTGGGACCCTTGCGTCCCGCTCCGCAGGAGGGTGCGGGATGGATGTTTGCGGCGGGGGAGCTGGCGATGCCTGCGAGCGATCTGGCGTTGTGGAATATCAGCTTGATGAATCGAACGTTGCTGGCTCCGGCTTCCTATGACGAGATGTTTACGGAGGTGAAGCTGAAGGACGGGAGCGGCACGCATTATGGGTTGGGCGTGCAGGTGGGGGAGCGAGAGGGGCACCGCATCGTGTCGCATAGCGGGGAGGTATCGGGGTTTGTCTCGCAGAATACGGTGTTTCCCGACGATAAGGTGGCGGTAACGGTGCTGACGAATGAAGATGCTTCGAGCGCGGCGGCTGCTTTGGCGCGGAAGATCGCTCCGCTGGTGCTGGGGCAGAGTGCCAGTGCCAATGCGGCGGATAGTGCTGCGGGGGCGGAGAAGCGTGCGCTGGATATCTTTACCGGGTTACAGGATGGAAAGCTGGATCGTTCGCAGTTGACGGCGTTTTGCGATGCGTACTTTACGGCGGAGGCTGTGCAGGATTTTGCGAGTAGCTTGAAGCCCCTGGGGGTGCCAAACAGTTTCAAGCAGGCGGACGAGGAGTTGCGCGGCGGAATGACGTTTCGAGTCTTCGATGTGAGCTTTCCGGATCGGAAGTTGCGGGTGACGACGTATGAGGAGCCGGACGGGAAGCTAGAGCAGTACCTGGTAATTCCATCGGGGAGCTAGTATCCGTTGAGAGGCGCGGCGCAATAAAGGATAATGGTCCTTGGTGTACGAGGCGTATGGTTGCACGAAGATGTTTTCGTCGTCCCTCTTTGTTTTATTTGGCCTGTGCGGCTTTCTCCCTTGAGTCAATACTTAGGACGGTGGATTAACATGGAACTCTGGACGGAATATGAAGGAAGAACGATCGATGGAGCGTTCCCTCTCACGAAGCTGATACGGCCCGAAGGCAGAAGCGCCTTCTTTTCGACGTCGAACGGCGTGGGTGGACCGACGGTGATACGGCTGATCGAGTCTCACTTCGATGATGAGGAGATCCTGGTGCGGTGGCGCGGGATTCAGGCGCTGAATCATCCGAATCTTGTGAAGCTGATTCAGTTTGGACGCGTGACGCTGGATGAGACCTCGCTGGTCTACGCGGTGATGGAGCCGGTGGATGCCAACATGGGCGAGATTGTGACGGAGCGGCGGTTGACGGTGCCGGAGACGAGACAGGTGGCGACGAGCCTTGCGTCTGCGCTCGACGCGCTGCACACAAATGGTTTTGTGCATGAGCATATCGAGCCGGCGAATGTGCTTGCGGTTGGCGAGGCGATCAAGCTGCGAAGCGACTGCATTCGGGAGACTCCCGAGGGGCAGGAGGGACGCGAACTGAAGAGCAAAGACGCGCGTGATTTCGCGGTGGTGCTGCTGCAGGCGTTGACGCAGAAGAAGACGTTGGAAGAGGCGAAACGAGACCAGCCGCTGGAGGCTCCGTTCGATGCAATTATTCGCAAGGGAATGAGTGGGGAGTGGGGAATCCCGGAGATAGTCGCGGCGTTGCGGCCGGACACGGAGATTCGGGTCGAGGCCCGTCCTGTTGTGGTGAGCGAGCCTCAGGCGGAGAAGGTGGTTGAGACGCCTGCTGAGCTTCCGACGTATCCGACGCATCGTGTCCAGGTGCCAGTGGAGGAGGAGTCACGCGGCCTTGAAGGGCGGCGGCTTGCGATCGGTGCAGGGGCGATGCTGCTGTTGTTGCTGGTCGCCTTCTTTGTGCATGGCCGATGGTCGAAGTCGAGCGCCGCGGTGCAGGCGAATGCCGCTGTTCCTGCGATTGCGACGGAGGCGAGTGATGCGGCTGCTGCACCACCGGCACTGGAGACGCCTGCGGCTGATGCTGCTCCTGTGGTGGCTGCGCCAGCTCCCGCTGCGGTGACGCCGGTGGCTTCCGTGCCTGAGCGGGCGACGCAGGGGAGCGGTACTGGTCAGTGGCGGGTGGTGGCGTTTACATATAACGGCGAGGCTTTGGCTCAGCAGAAGGTGGCGAGTATTGCAGCGAAGCATCCGGATCTGCGGCCCGAGGTGTTTACGCCGAATGGACATGCACCGTACCTGGTTGTGGTTGGAGGGACGATGGGGCGGGATGAGGCTTTTGCTTTTGTGAGGAAGGGGCGCGCGGAGGGACTACCTCACGACAGCTATGCTCAGAACTATCGTCGGTAGTGGGGTTGGATCAGGCGAAAACAAGAAGGTGCGGAGATGGTTCTCCGCACCTTCTTTGTTTTTTTGGATGCTTGATGTCCTGCCGGACGGGCCCACTGCGCGTGGGGCGGTCACTTCGTGACAGGTATACCTTGTCTTGCTGGGTCAAAAATATTTGTCCTCCCGTTGGTCGGAGTTTGGATAAGGCTCTAGTGTTTTTCTGTCTGGGCCAGGAAGTCAATGAGGTATTGCTTCCAGACGATGGCTTGTGTGTGGGTCCCGTGGCCACGGGTGGCGTCGGAGATGGGGATGAGGATGAACTTTGCGTTAGGCATCTTCTTGACCATCGTTTCGGCGATGCCGAGTTCGGGTGGGTTGATGAAGTCGTCGGCGGAGTTGATCCAGAGGACTGGGGCGGTGATGGTGGGGAGCTTTGGCTCGGGATTGTAGTTGCGCGAGGCGTTGACGTAGTAGAGGAAGTTGTTGGCGTCGGTGTGGGCGATGTCGGCGGCGAGGACGCGGTCGATGTAGGCTTCGGCCTGGGCTCGGGTGGGATAGTTTTTCTGCATCTGAAGCGGAGCCCCGCCCGCGATGACGATGAGGGTGTTGGCTCCGCGCAGGCCTTCGGCGGGTTCGGTGGTGTACTCGCCGTTGTTCCAGGCGGGGTCGTGCTTGATGGACTCCATGGCCATGTAGCGCCACATGCGATTGCGGCCAGCGAGTTCGACGGGGAGGCAGGCAAAGGGGGCGAGGGCGTCAGAGAATTTGGGGAAGGTCTCGCCCCAGACGAAGGACTGCATGCAGCCCATGGAGGTGCCGAGGATGAGGCGGAGGTGGTCGACGTGGAGGCCTTCGAGGAGCATGGTGTGTTGCGAGGAGACCATGTCGTCGTAGTCGTACTGGGGGAAGTGCATGTGGAGGCCGTCGGAGGGCTTGGAGGAGTCGCCGTGGCCTATGTCGTCGGGGAGGATGATGAAGAATTTTGTGGTGTCGAGGGGTTGGCCGGGGCCGAAGAGGACGTTGGAGAAGGCGGGGTTGAGGAGGGAGTGGGCGTCGCCGCCGGTGCCGTGGAGGAGGAGGACGGCGTTGTCGGTGTGGCCGTCGGCGCCGCGGTGGGGTTGGCCGAGGGTGAGGTAGTGGAGCTTGAGTTCGGGGAGAGTTTCGCCGGTGCCGAAGCGGAAGTCTTTGATGATGTAGGTGCCATCTTGATTGGGCCACTTGGCGGGGGTGGTCTGAGCTGTGGCGGCTACGAAGGAGAGGAGCAAGAGGAGAACGATGCGGCGAAGGTGGCTGATCTGCGTTGTCAACTGTGACTCCCGCGGCGATGGTTTCGCGTGTTGATTTCAAGATATATCGGATATCACGGATCGAGGCTGCTAATCGTTCATATTCTGTTGGGCGCGCTGGAAGGCGAAGTCGGTGACATGGACCCAGCCGCGAAAGGGCAGGTTGACGTCGGCGATGGCGAGCAGAACGAGGGTGATGAGGAGCGTGAAGCAGAAGACCTGAACGGCGTGGAGGGCTCGATTGGCGGAGCCGAAGAGGGAGGCGGAGAGGACGGTGACGAGGCCGCCGACGAGCAGGACTGCCCAGAAGATGGTCGGGAGGCGATAGGCGCTCTGGAGGAGGCGGGTGCGGCGGTGTTCGGTGAGGGAGCTGAGCTCGGTGAGTGCGTGATCCTCGGCGGTGAGTTCGGAGGGCGTGGCGGCTTTGACGGACATGAGGGTCTTCCACATGTCGCGATTGAGGAGGTGGCTTTCTTCGGGGAGTTTGCTTTGGTGCATCTCGGGCCAGTCGTAGTTGATGACGGCGTCTGCGTAGGTGCGGCATTGTTGCTCGAGGAGGATGCGCTGCGGTGTGGGAAGGCCTTCGGCGATGCGGTAGACGTTGCGCAGGGCGTTGGCTTCGAGGTCGGCGTTGAGGTTGGCTTCGCCGAAGTTGGTCCATACGGTGTAGAGCATGAAGCCGAGGATGACGGCGTAGGTGGTGCCGAGGATACCGAGCTGCCAGCCGATGAGGTCGTTGTGCACGGTGCGCCGTTCGCGTGGCCAGACGCGGTTTAGAAGTGCGAGGAAGAGCATGGAGAGGGTCATCGTGACGATGAGGATGACGATGTTTTGCGTGAGGGTAAGCATGGAAGGTGAGGATCTCCGCGGGATGGTCTCCAAGCTTACCGAAGGTTGAGGGGTTTCTGCCGCTATTTTTTTTGAAGCGATGTGGAGATGTGCGCGTTGGCCAAATCTGCATCAAACGCGCAGGTGAGTGCTTTACGAAAAGGAGTCTGGTGAATTCGATGAGTGATCTTTATACGTTGCAGGACCCGACGAAGCAGTATCCGCGGCCGAAGTTCAAGAAGCAGACGCAGGCTGTGCCGGGGTTGGATAAGAAGATGACGCCGAAGGCCGATCATGGCGAGACGAGCTACCGCGGGAGCGGACGGTTGGCGAATCGGAAGGCGCTGGTGACGGGTGGGGACTCTGGGATTGGAAGGGCGGCGGCAATTGCGTTTGCGCGGGAGGGCGCTGATGTTGCGATCAACTATCTGCCGAGCGAGGAGGCGGATGCGCGTGAGGTGATCGCGTTGATCGAGGCGGAAGGAAGGAAGGCGATTGCGTTACCGGGCGATCTGAAGGATGAGAAGTTTTGCGTGAAGCTGGTGAAGGAGGCGCGCAAGAAACTGGGTGGGTTGGATATTCTGGCTTGTGTCGCGGGCAGACAGCATGCGGTCGAAAAGATTGCGGATATGACGACGAAGCTGTTCGAGGAGACGTATCGGGTGAATGTGTTTGCGTTGTTCTGGATGTGCAAGGCGGCGCTCCCGTTGATGCCGCCGGGCGGATCGATCATTACGACGGCTTCGATCCAGGCGACGCATCCTAGTCCGAGCTTGCTGGATTACGCACCTACGAAGGCTGCGATTCTTGCGTTTACCAGGGCGCTGGCGCGGCAGGTTGCGGAGGACGGGATTCGCGTGAACTGTGTGGCACCCGGGCCGGTTTGGACTCCGCTGCAGACGAGTGGTGGGCAGCCTGCAAAGAAGATTCCTGATTTTGGTTCGGAGACGCCGATGAAACGGCCGGGGCAGCCGGTGGAGATGGCTCCACTGTATGTGCTGCTGGCTTCGCAGGAGTCGAGCTATGTGACGGGCGAGGTGTATGGAGCTACAGGTGGGTTGGAGGTTTCGTAGAGTGATTGCCTGCGCTGGGAGAGAAGCAGATTCCTTCGCTACGCTGCGGAATGACAAACAAGGGAACTGGTAACAGCAACAACAAGTGCAACTACGAGACCACGGAACGACAGGCAAAAGCGAAGTCAAAAACGAAGCGCCGCTCTCGATGAGAACGGCGCTTCATTCGTTTGGTTTGGATGATTATTCGGCGGAGTCTTTTTCTTTCTTCTCGGCTGGGATGGGTTCGGATTTGGCGAGGGGTTTGGTGATGTCGTCGAGGTAGGCGGGGGTGCCGTCTACGCGGACGAGGCGGGGGTAGCGTTCGCCGTCGTGGTAGTCGATGTCGGCGGTGGTGACGAAGGCGTCGCTCTGAAGGATGAAGTGGATGGGCTCGGAGGTTCCCTTTGCCTGCTTGATCGCGGTTTTGAGGGCGTCGGCGGAGAAGACGTTGCCGTTGACGGCGATGATTTTTTGTCCTGGGAAGAACTTCGCCTTGTCAGCGGGTCCGTTCCAGCGGACGTCGGAGATCAAACCTTCTTTATTGAGGCGAAGGCCCAGGGAGTACCAGGCGTTGGTGCCAATGCCGTAGCGAGCATAGGTCTCGGCGACTGTGCGTTCTGATTTTGTGGGCTCTTCGGTGTAGACGAGCTTGTAGCCGCCGCGTTCGATGCCGGCGAGATCGGCGCGTGGGTTGAGGTTGTCGATGCGCTCGTGGATGAAAGTGGCCCAATCGTACTTGTAGACCTGATTGAGGTCGGCGATGAGTTCGTCACGGTTGTAGGTGACGATGAGGGGGCCGGTGTTGCCGCCTTTGCCGAGGAAGATGTGCAGGAAGTCGGTGAGGGACTTCTTGTTGCTCGTCTTCTGGCGGATGAGAGTGTCGGCGTCGAGCCAGAAGAGTTCGCCCTCCTGGTAGTAGTCCTGACCGCGCTTCCAGTTGGACCATGCGGGGTTGCCGCCGCGGAGGATACTGGCAGCGATGGCGGTGTCCTCGGTGGAGCGCCAGTCGCGGCCGGGCTTGTAGTCAAGCTGGGCGGCAGAGAGGGCCAGCATGTCGCGGTACTGCTCCTGCGACTTGAGACCGGAGCGGGCGGCGAGAACGTTGCCAAGGTAGTGGGTCATGCCTTCGTAGACCCAGAGGAGCGAGCCCTGCTGCATCTTTTCGAAGTCGTCCTGGTAGAGGTTGAAGGGGCGGCGGTACTTGCCGTTCCAGGAGTGGGTGAACTCGTGGGAGAGGAGGTCGGATTCGGCGAGTTGATGCGAGGGGTCTGAGAAGCCTTTTTCGCCTACGCCGTTGTCGGAGGATTGGCCGTGCTCGAGGCCTTCGCCACCGGCTACGTCAGAGAGAGTAAGGAGGAAGTGGTAGACGTTGTAGTGGCGGGAGTCGTATGCTGCGCCGGTTTCGCGGACGAGGTTGTTGAGCTCGACGAGGAGGGCGGGGCGGAGCTTGGAGTCTTCGGGTGAATCGGAGACTACGTCGATGTAGTGCTTGGGTGTGACCTCGGGTGCGAGGGCGAACTCGTGGAAGTACTGGCCGGTGATGACGGGCGAGTCTTCGAGCTGCTCGACGGTGGTGGGGGCATAGTGGGTGAGGCCGCCTTTGGGGTTCTGCGGATCGTAGCCGTCGGTGGGGGTGAGGGCGGTGCCGATGCCCCAGCCTGCGGGGACTTTGACCGAGGGTTGAATGGCGATGTCTTTGACGGGGGTCTTCGCGGGGTAGAGGAGAAGTTTCTCCCATTCGAGGACAGCTAGCTTGTCGGTGACGCGGGCGGTGACGATGCAGTCGAGATGAGCATGGAGCGTGGTGACTCCATCGGGAACGGTGACGTGGAACTCATAGAGGTCTTCGTCGTCGCGACGCCAGGGGAGGACTTTGCCGTTGGCGGTGAAGACTACTCCGGTGATGTCATCGACGGGGCCCGTGGGGCGGTGGTTGCCGGGGATCCACTTGGGTGTGGTGAGAGAGACGGGGCCGGGCTGGACGGGGATGTCGACTTCAGCGTGATAGACCTTGCGGGGAGCTTCGGAGAGGTCGGCGGTGATCTGGATAGGAGCCTGCTGGGCTCGGAGGAGGCCAGGGGTTCCGAGGGCGAGCAGGGCTAGAGGCAGGAGAGCAGTGCGGGTGGTCATGAGCGGGGACGGTTCCTCTCGAAGCTAAGGGGGGATTTTAGATATTAGGTGAGACGGATAAGGAGAACGAAAGGACGCATGCTGATTTGGGGGTCAGGATGCGTCCTTTGCTTCGGAATCAGGAGTTGAGGGCGGACTCGATGGCGGCGACGATGGTGGGATCATCGGGGAGGACTTCGGGAGAGAAGCGGGCGGTGACGTTGCCGTTGCGGTCGATGAGGAACTTTTCGAAGTTCCAGAGGATGCCGGGTTCGGGGTTGGTGGTGGCGTTGTGCTGCTGGAGGAAGCCGTTGAGGTTTTCGCGGAAGGCTTCGCGGCCGGGGCTGGTGGCGTTTGGTTCGGCGGCGATGAGGGATTGATAGAGGGGATGGGTGTCGGGGCCGGTGACGGTGATCTTGGAGAACATGGGGAAGTCGACGCCGAAGGTGGAGCGACAGAAGGTCTGGATGTCCTCGTTGGAGCCTGGTTCCTGGCCGCCGAAGTCGTTGGCAGGGAAGCCGCAGACGACGAAGCCGGAGTCTTTGAAGCGGGCGTAGATCTTCTCGAGGGCGTCGTACTGGGGGGTGAGACCGCACTTGGAGGCGACGTTGACGATGAGGAGGACTTTGCCGCGATAGTCGGCGAGGGAGGTGCCTTCGCCGGTGATTTTGTGGACGGGGATGTCGTAGAGAGCAGCGGGGGACATGGGTTCTCCTGAAATCTTTATTCAGTCGATTATAGGCGGGGTGGGATCTCCGGAACTCCTTTCAGATGGCGGAGATCGTGCGAGTCTTTATGCGATCTTTACGACTTTTTCGAGGGGCTGAAGGTTAAATGCAGAGATTGAGTGAGTTGAGTTGACATAGAAGGTACGATCTAAATCGTATGTCATTAACAGATTCGATTATTGGACGGCCCCTTGCTACGAGTGAGGAGCGGGCAGAGCACATTGGTGTTGCTGCGGGAATTCCTATCTTTGGCCTGGATGGGCTGACGAGCGCGGCGTACGGGCCTGAGGCGGCGATGACGCTGTTGATCCCGTTGGGGATCGGCGGAGTGGAGTACGGTTGGCGGATTATTTCGGCGATCCTGATTCTGCTGGCAATTGTTTACTTCAGCTATCGGCAGACGATTGCTGCTTATCCAGGTGGTGGCGGGAGCTATACGGTCGCGTCGGAGAATCTGGGCGAGAAGCCTGGGCTGCTGGCGGCCGCGGCGCTGATGATCGACTATATTCTGACGGCGGCAGTGGGAATCTCTGCTGGCGTGACGGCGTTGACGTCGTCGGTGCAGGGTACGCGATTCGCAGGGCTGCAGAGCCATACGCTGCTGATCTGTCTGATCATCCTTGTGATTCTCGCATTGGTAAATATGCGAGGCGTGAAGGATACGGGAACGGCATTTATGCTGCCTACGTTCCTTTTTGTCAGTACGCTGCTCGCGTTGATTGTGGTTGGGATGTGGAAGACGGTGCATGCGGGTGGGCATCCGATGCCGATGGCTCCGATTCCTGCTGCGCTGCCGGCGACGGTTGGGACGCTGGGAACGTGGATGCTGTTGAAGGCGTTTGCAAGCGGATGCGCGGCGATGACCGGAGTGGAGGCGGTGTCGAATGGGGTGATGGCGTTCGGCGAGCCGAGGGTGCAGCGGGCGCAGCGGACGCTGACTGTAATCATCGGAATACTGATGGTGCTGTTGTTCGGGATTGCCTATCTGGCGAAGACTTATCGAGTGATGCCGATGGATCCGGATGCGGCGCACTTTCAGAGTTTGTTGAGCTTACTGGTGACCGCGGTCTTCGGGCGGGGATGGTTTTATTTTCTGACGATGGGCAGCGTTTTGCTGGCGCTGGCGTTGAGTGCGAATACGGCGTTCGCGGACTTTCCGCGGCTGACCAGGGCGATTGCGATGCATGATTATCTGCCGCATGTGTTTATTCTGCGTGGGCGGCGGCTGCTGTACTCGCATGGGATCTATGCACTGACCGGGTTTACGGCGGTGATCCTGATTCTGTTTGGCGGTGTGACGGACCGGCTGATTCCGCTGTATGCGATTGGAGCGTTTCTTGCTTTCACGCTGTCGCAGGCGGGGATGGTGGTGCATTGGAAGAAGGGCGAGGCTCATCCGGGGCGCGGCTGGCACATGTTTGTGAACGGCATTGGCGCCGTGGCGACGGGGATTACAACGATCGTCGTGCTGGTTGCAAAGTTCCGGGCAGGCGCGTGGGTTACGGCGCTGCTGGTGCCGGTGCTGATTGGGATCATGTGGGTGGTGAAGCGGCACTACTCGCGGGTGAAGCGGGAGATGGCGGATTTGACGCCGTTGAACCTGGTGAATCTGCAGGAGCCGATTGTGGTGATACCGATGGCGAGATGGGACCGGATTACGGAGAAGGCGATGCGGTTCGGGCTGCTGCTGTCGAAGGAGATCAAGGTGGTGCATGTGCACTCGGATGATGAAGAGGGCAGCCTGGATGAGCTTTGGCATGAGTATGTGATGGATCCGATCAAGAAGGAAGGGCTGCAGGAGCCGGAGTTGGTGACGATTCCTTCTAACTACCGATTCGTTATCAATCCGCTGATGGACTACATTTTGAAGCTCGAGGAGGACAATCCCGGGCGGAAGGTGGCGGTGCTGCTGCCGGAGCTGGTGGTGCGGCATTGGTGGGAGAATGCGCTGCATAATCAGCGGGTCCAGCTGCTGAAGTTGTTGCTGCTGTTGAAGGGGAATCAGCGGATTGTGGTGGTTAATATTCCCTGGTATTTGTGAGCGTGGTGGGGGGCGTTTTTGTTGGGGTTCTGGGGAAACAGATGTTTTGGGCCTGGTGTTTTGATGGTGAGTTTGTGGTGAGATGCGTGTTGAGACGTGGTGTTTCGCCGCGTGTTTTTCCGTGACAGAAAATACGCCAACTTTTTTGGTTTTTTTTGGATGCTGGCCCCTCTTGCGAGGCGGCTTTGCTTTAGTCCGCTGGTTTGAATCCCAACGTTCGGAACGCGAATATTGCGTGCCGATGGGGATCGTCTCGCAGGGACGATAACAGGCAACGGCTGGAGAGGGTGGGTTGAAAGAGTCGAGCGGTAAGGGTGGCGCAGGGGATCGTCGGGATCCTTCGCTGCGCTCAGGATGACAGCAAAGGCTTGTGGCTCAGGATGACAGCAAAGGTTTGTGGCATGTTGGATTTTTTGTTGCGCTCAGGAGGACGGCAAAAGCTTGTGGCATGTTGGGATTTTCGCTGCGCTCAGGATGACAGCAAAGGTTTGTGGGTACGTATGGGGTTCTAGGCGGGGATCAGGGCGGGGGCCTTGCGCCAGGCGGGGCTTAGGTCGCGGAGGCGGGCTACGGCGGTGGGGATCAGGGTAAGGGCTTCGTCGATCTCTTCGGCGGTGGTGAGGCGGGAGAGAGAGAAGCGGATGCTGGCGCGGGCACGGGCGGGAGAGAGGCCCATGGCGGTGAGGACGTGGGAGGGTTCGGTGGCTCCGGATTGGCAGGCTGAGCCTCCGCTGACGGAGAGGCCTTTGAGGTCGAGGGCGATGACGAGGGCTTCGGCTTCGATGTGATCGAAGTAGAGGCTGGTGGTGTTGGAGACGCGGGGCGCTCCGGCTCCGTTGATGCCGCACTCTTCTACCTGGGAGAGAATGCCTTGCTCGAGACGGTCGCGCAGGGCTGCGAGATGGGTGGGGCTGTCGGCGTAGTTGGGAGGGGCGGGGGCGGTCGGGCGTTCGCCCGATGCCCACATCTCAGAGTCGAGATGTGGGGCACCCGATTCTGTGGCGGGAGCGGAAGTTGGGGCAGGTGATAACCCACCCTTCGCAAAGCGCGCGAAGGATGGGGCACCCGGAGTTGTGGAACTGTCGAGATTGGCAACGCCTGCAGTTGTGGCGGATGTTGTTGCGAGCCAGGCCTGGGCGAGTTCGGCGGCTTTGCCGATGGCGACGATGCCGGCCACGTTTTCAGTTCCGGCGCGGCGCTGGCGCTCGTGGTTGCCGCCGTGGAGCATAGGGGCGAGGCGGACGCTGCGACGTACGAAGAGGACACCGATGCCTTTGGGGGCGTAGATCTTGTGGCCGGAGAGGGTGAGGAGGTCTACGTCCTTGAGTGCGCCCTTGGGGCTGAGGTCGAGGGGGAGACGGCCTACGGCCTGGACCGCGTCGGTGTGGAAGAGTGCGCCGGCGGCGTGGGCGATGGCGGCGAGCTCAGCGATGGGCTGGATGACGCCGGTCTCGTTGTTCGCGAACATGACGCTGACGAGTTTTGTGTTGGGGCGGAGGGCGGCCTGGAGCGCGGCTGGTTCGATGAGGCCTTGCGGGGTGCTGGGGAGGAAGGTGACTTCGATGTTCTTCTTTTCGAGGGATTCGGCGGCGCGGAGGATGGCGTCGTGCTCGATGCTGGTGGTGATGAGGTGGGCGGGCTCGGCGGTACGCTCGAGGGTTCCGAAGAGGGCGAGGTTGTCGCTTTCGGTGCCGCCGGAGGTGAAGACGATCTCGGAGGTGCGGCAGTGGAGGAGGCTTGCGATCTGATCTCGGGCGTGATCGACGGCGGCGCGGGCGAACTGGCCCTGCTGGTGGATGGAGCTGGCGTTGCCGTAGTGCTCGAGGAAGAAGGGACGCATGGCCTCGAAGACCTCGGGGAGGAGAGGTGTGGTGGCGTTGGCGTCCATGTAGATTCGGCGCATGGTTTTATTTTACTGCCAGAGTGATTCGAGGCTGGATTGGCGGGCAGAGGAGGAGATGCAGCTCCAACGTTGTATGCCGCGCGTTGTAATCGCATCGAGTTTGAGCGAAGAAGATAAATCGGGCGTAACGTAAAGGCTCGATTCTTCACGATACAAGGCATGAAGGATGAGCTCTTGTTCTTCAGGAACGTGGAAAGTGCGACTTGATTGGCCGGAGGGCGAAAACGCGAAGAGAGAGATCGAGGATGAAGTGAAGCTGGCCTAAGCGGTCGAGTAGGCGCCAGATGGACCTCCTGATTCCCCCGAGGCGTGATGGGAATTTCAGATCTGAGTCACAAGGAGATCACGATGGCGCAAAAGGCAAAATTGGACTCTCGCAAAGCATCTTCACCACTGACTCCGGAGCAGGTGTTCCGCTTAGACAACGTGATGAAGCACGGAACGCCGCCCAAGGCGCTGCAATCACTCAAGTCCTCCAACAGCTTTACGTTTGTTGATGCGCCGGGCGATTTGAAGTTAGAGAAGTTGATCCACAAGGTGTCGCTGAAGGATGGGATGGCGGCGTACCAGATTGAGAACAAGTACGGGTTGCTGCGTGGATTGCCTATTCAGGAGTACATTCGTCAGCGCCCTGGAGTCCAGGTGGAATCCCCGACGCTGCCTCTGCCTCCGCCCGCGCCTCCTTTCTATGCGGAGTGGGCTGACCGGATCTACCATCCGAAGCTGTCTCCGCGGATCACGAGAACCATAATGAGGCGCAAGGACGGTAGTCGTCTTTATCCGCATGGGTATATCTGGGGTACCGATGTCCGGCAGGCGTTCTTCCCGTCGGGGTATCCATGGCAGTGCATTGGGAAGCTCGATGTCTATACGGATCCTTCGAGCTTTGTGCCGTCGGGATTCGGAACGGGAACGCTGGTGGGACCCAATACCGTGATCACTGCGTCGCACATGGTGCCGTGGGGTGCGAACCCGGCGATGATTCAATTTACGCCGGGCTACTTCAATGGAGTGTCGGTTGCGGGCGCCGGGGTGACCTCGTATGTTGAGGCGTCTTCATCGTACGACACCAATAGCCCTCCAGCTCCCGCGTTTGATTTCGCAGTGTTGAAGCTGCAGGACCGATTGGGAGATAGTTTGGGCTGGCTCGGAGCGCGGTCGTATGACGATAACTGGAACGATCTGAATGTCTGGACCCTGGTTGGCTATCCGGGGCTGATCGCGAATGCGGAGCAGCCCTCTTTTCAGGGTGGGATCAGCTTTCATGATGACGATGAGGATAGCAACGACTTCGGCGATGCGATGGAACTGGAGACTCAGGACGGGGATTCCAGTCCCGGGGACTCCGGCGGGCCGTATTTTGCTGAGTGGGCGGATGGGCCTTATGTTGTGGGCGTGGATGTTGGGGGAGAGGCGGAGTTCTCGCTGAATCCTTTTACTCCGTGGCCGTTTGAAGACGATAACAATGTTGCGTCGGCGGGGCCTGCCTTTTTACAGCTGATCAACTGGGCGCGTGCGAACTGGGACTAAGTGGCTTGGTTGGTGTGAGTTATTTGTTGAGACCAGTGGCTTCTGTTTTTGCCGCCGATGTTGTGCTCCAATCGTTGGAAGAGAGTGGTTGGAAGGACGGGAGCGAGGAATGGAAGTACAGGAGCGGCGACTTGTGATGGAGCAGCTGGCTTCGAGTGAAGCGAGGCTATTGGAGTTGGTGCGTGGATTGACGGACGAGCAGTGGAGCTTTCGCGAGACGCCTGAGCGATGGTCGATTGCAGAGAACATCGAGCACTTGATTGTGTTTGAAGGATTCATCCGGTCCGCGATTGCGAAGACTCTGGAAGGGCCGGCCGAGCCTGAGAAGAAGGCAGATGTTGGCGCGAAGGAGCCGCTCGTTCTGGGAGTTGCAGCTGGCCGGAGTAACAAACTGATTGCCCGGGAGGTCGTTCGTCCGACGGGGAGGTGGCCGGACCGGAGTGAGTTAGTACTTGAGTTACAAAAGACCAGGGCGGTTACAGTTGCATTTGCTGCGGGGACGAAGGCGGATCTGCGCGATCATTTCTTCCCTCATATTGCGTTCGGAGATCTGGACTGTTATCAGTGGCTGGAGGTGTTGGGCCAGCATAGCGCGCGGCATGCGTTGCAGATTGAAGAGATCAAGGCTGACGCGGGGTTTCCTGTCACTTAGACTCTGCGGGGGATGTGGGTGCGGAGACGCTTTTGATCGTGGGTGGCTGGTGGACTCGATTGCTGCGCGGGAGGCGCTGCTTCGTGACACATCAAGAGATGAAATCTGGTAGGCTTAGCGCGGTTCTGCGGTGATTGTTTGTAACAGATTTGAAACAAATATGGAGACGATGATGATGAAGCGGATTGTTGTGGCGTTGGCGCTGGCGGGTTGTTGTGTGACGGGCGTGCAGGCGCAGATGGATGCGAAGGAGCCGAAGATTGCTGCCGGAACGATCATTGAGCCGGCGAAGAGCTTCGATGGGATGCTGAAGGGCTTTGAAGAGGAGTTTGTGCCGCTGGCGGAGGCGATGCCTGCGGAGAAGTTCGACTTTGCACCGAGCGCGGCGATCTTTGTGGCTGGGCAGGGAAGCGAGTATGCGACGGTGAGCACGTTTCGTGCGATGGTGCTGCATGTGGCGTCGGCGAACTACTTTTACGCTTCGATGGTGAGCGGGACCAAGCCGGATGTGGATGTGAAGGCGCTGGCGGATATCAAGGGGAAGGATCAGGCGATTGAGGCGCTGAAGGCTTCGTTTGTGTTTGCGCATAAGGCGTTTGGCACGCTGACGGCGAAGAACGCTTTTGAGAGCGTGCGTGGGACGCAGACGCGGGCGAGCCTTGCGGGAGGACTGGTGGCGCATGGCTTCGATCACTATGGACAGCTGGTGGAGTATCTGCGGATGAATGGGATTGTGCCGCCGGCGAGCAGAAAGTAGGGCTACACCCGGCCTGACCGTGGGCGGGATTTGAGGAAGCAGGGAAGAGGGCAGCCTTTACGGGCTGCTCTTTTTTACGCGATGGATTGGGGATGGTGATGTCATTGGTGTTATCAAATTTGCCGTTAAACAAGGCTTTTGGAGGGAAAAACTAAAGAAACGCTACATCTGAGCCGATGTTTTCTTCGTTAGCTCAAGTACAACCTGCCGGATTGTAAGGGGAGAAGACCCCAACATGACCCGTCCGCCGGTTGGAAGCATAGGAAATGTTTATATCTCCCAGACTTCTTGAGCTATGCGAAGTAAGGGAGGCCTGCAATGTTTTATTCGACGCAGAGCGGTTACGGATCGAAGCATCGGATGCGAAGGACGTTTCCTGAGTTTCAGATTGTCTTGCAGCCGATCGTGGACTTAGAGACCGAGACGGTCTATGCGTATGAGGCGCTGTGCCGCGGGCCGCATGGAGAGAACTACTCCGAGCTGGTAAAAGACTTTGAACCCTTCGAGATTCCTGCGTTCGACAAGCTTGCGATGGCGAGGTCGTTGCGCCTGGCGGCAGCGATGCGGTTGGAGCAGAGCGGCGTCAAGTTTGCCATCAATCTTGGGCCTTTGATGGAGCTGCGGGGCAAGGATGCTTACTATGTGGTTCGGCTGGCGAAGCACTACGGATTGCGGGCGGATTCTCTGGTGCTGGAGTTGTCAGAGGGTGTGCGACTGGATGGCAACGAACTGGCACGGATCGTCGATCTGCATCGCAAGGCTGGGGTGGTGATTGCAATTGACGACTTCGGGGCGGGGTATGCGGGGCTGAATGTGCTGGCGCGGTGCGCTCCGGATGTGGTGAAGATCGATCGGGAGCTGATCAAGGGGATCGCGACGAATCGTGCGAAGAAGACGATTGTGGAGGCGTTCAGCAAGGTTTGCCGGAAGATGCGGGTGAAGCTGATCGCGGAGGGCGTCGAGACGGTGGAGGAGTACCTGACGCTGCGAGGGTTTGGGATCCGGTACATGCAGGGATTTCTGTTTGCGCGTCCGGTAGGGTGCGAGATTCCGCAAGTGCGGTATCCGCGGAGTGAACCGAAGCATTTTTCCCGGATCACGCGCACGGAGCTGGAGTGGTTTCGAAATGCGATTCGGCAGTAGAGCCGGAGCTATTCGCCGAGCATGATGCGCTGGATGTGATGGGCGCGGCCGGTGGCTCCGTCGCAGGTGATGAGGGCGGCGCACATCTTTGGGTTGCCCTTGGCGGGTTCGAACTTGCCGGGCATGCCGGTGAGGAAGCGGGCGAGGACGAGCTCTTTTTCTACGCCGATGACGGAGTCGTAGGGGCCGGACATGCCGACGTCGGTCTGGTAGGCGGTGCCGTTGGGGAGGATGCGTTCATCGGCAGTGGGGATGTGGGTGTGGGTGCCGAGGAGAGCGGTGATGCGGCCGTCGAGGTACCAGCCGAGGGCTACTTTTTCGCTGGTCGCTTCGCCGTGGAGGTCGAGGAGGATGACCTTGGCGGTGATCTTGCTGAGGAGTTCGTCGGCTTTGCGGAAGGGGTCGTCGCAGGAGGACATGAAGACGCGGCACTGGAGGTTCATGACGGCGTAGGGCTGGCCGGTGGGGAGCTCGCCCTGGTAGACGCCGAAGCCGGGGGTGCCGACGGCGTAGTTGGCGGGGCGGAGGACGCGGCGGCCGCGGGCGTGGGAGTCGGCGGGGACGGTCATGTATTCGAAGATCTCGCGCTTGTCCCAGATGTGGTTGCCGGTGGTGATGACGTGGGCGCCGAGGTCGAAGAGCTCTTCTGCGATGGAGGGGGTGATGCCGAAGCCGCCGGCGGCGTTTTCTCCGTTGATGACGAGGAGGTCGACGGCGTTGGTTTCGAGGACGTGGGGGAGGTGTTCGCGGACGATGTGGCGGCCGGCGGAGCCGAAGACGTCGCCGACAAAAAGGATGTTCACTGAAGAAGTTTACATGGTGGTGGGGTGGAGAATTTTTAGTGGATAAGGGATGAGGCGGCGAATCCTCGGCTGGGTGTGGTAGCTTTTTTGAATGGCACAGAGCGGGCGGTTTCAGTTGAGCGTGCGAATTTTGGCGGTGCTGGCGAGCGAGCCGGGGGCAATGCATACCTCGTCGGCGATTGCGGAGGAGCTGAAGGAGAGCGCCGTGATGGTGCGGAGAGCGTTTCTGCTGCTGCATAAAGCTGGTCTGATCGAGCAGAAGAAGGGACCTCATGGCGGGGCGAAGCTGAAGGTTCCGGCGAAGCAGATCGGGCTTGGGGATGTGTTCGAGGCTTCGGCGGGAGACTGGTTGAGCATTGAGGACAAGGCCGTGAGCGCGTGGATCAAGAAGGTGCGCGGGGACGCGGTGGCTGCGATGAATGAGCACACGCTGTCTGGCGTGGTGAAGCGGATGAAGAAGACGAAGTAGGTCTTTCGATCTTTTTCGAGACAGCCTCGGTGGGAGCCGGGGCTTTTCTGCGTTTGTTGGTTATATGTCCTGAACGCTGAGGGTGCGGGGATCAGTGACTCGCTGCATGAGGGCGGCTGCGATGAGCATGCAGAGGCCACCGGCGATGATGGCGTAGATGCGGTTGTTGTGGAGGAAGTGAGTCATGACCCAGCCGAAGAAGAGGGAGGCCAGGATTTCGGGGGTGACGACGAAGAAGTTGAAGATGCCCATGTAGACGCCGGTGCGCTCCGGGGGGAGGGTGGCGGCGAGCATCGCGTAGGGCATGGAGAGTGTGCTGGCCCAGGCGATGCCTACGCCGAGCATGGTGAAGAGGAGCATGTACTTGTTGTGCATGACGACGACAGAGATGAGGCCGATGGCTCCGCAGAGCAGGCAGGCGGTGTGGGTCTTTTTTCTTCCGATTTTTTTGGCGAGCCAGGGCAGGGCGAAGGAGAAGGCGAAGCAGACGGCAGAGTAGGCGGCGAAGCAGATGCCTCCCCACTCGATGCCTTCTTTGTAGAGCGGTGAGGCGGGGTCGTTCGCGCCGAAGACATTGTGGGCGACGGCGACGGGGAAGTAGAGCCACATGCAGAAGAGGCCGAGCCAGGTGAAGAGCTGGACGGGACCGAGCCTGCGCATCGTCTCCGGCGTGTGGGCGATTGCGGAGAGGATCTCCTTTGCGCCGGCGATCAGGCCGGTTTTTTCTTTTTTGGCGCGGCGAAATGCTTCCATGTTCTCGGGGGGATATTCGGGCGTGGTGAAGATGGTCCATAAGACCGCGCCGAGATAGGCTGCTGCGCCGATGTAGAACGAGATGCGGACGGTGGTGGGGACGGCCCGGGTGTCGCCGACGACCTGGGTCAAGTGGAAGACGTTGGTGAGAAGCCAGGGAAGTGCGGACGCGATGACGGCGCCGAGGCCGATGAAGAGGCTCTGCATGGCGAAGCCGCGAGTGCGCTGGCCTTCGGGGAGGATATCGGCGACGAAGGCACGAAAGGGCTCCATGCTGACGTTGATGGAGGCATCGAGGATCCAGAGCATGCCGGCGGCCATCCAGAGGCTGGAGCAGTTGGGCATGAAGAGGAGCATGAGGGAGCTGAGGATGGCTCCGACGAGGAAGTAGGGGCGGCGGCGGCCGAGAGGGCCCCAGGTGTGGTCGCTGGCGTTGCCGATGATGGGTTGGATGAGCAGGCCGGTGAGTGGAGCGGCGAGCCACAGGATGGGGATCTGATCGGCGCGGGCTCCGAGGTACTCGTAGATGGCGCTCATGTTGGCCATCTGGAGGCCCCAGCCGAACTGGATGCCGAGGAAGCCGAAGCTCATATTCCAGATCTGCCAGAAGCTGCGTTCAGGCTTTCTCATGGAGGTTCTTGCAGGTTCTTCGAGATGCAGCGCAGCGGGAGGGAGGTTCTGGGCTTGCTGGGCGGGAGCAGTCGGATGCGACGAGATGTTCGGGCGCGGGCTCACAGCGGGGAAGCATAACAGCCGCGGTGCCGGAGAAGCTATGCGTTTAATTGCGAGGCTTCGCGGGAGCCTGGGCAGGGTTGCGGAGGGTTTGTTGTGGGGGCTATTCGTTGCGGATGTCGAGTGAGCCCATGCCTACGTTGATTTCAA
Organism: Tunturiibacter gelidiferens; assembly: GCF_013410115.1. Classification (GTDB taxonomy): domain Bacteria; phylum Acidobacteriota; class Terriglobia; order Terriglobales; family Acidobacteriaceae; genus Edaphobacter; species Edaphobacter gelidiferens. The sequence continues at coordinate 798,182 of NZ_JACCCV010000002.1, read as the reverse complement.
GAGCTCCGGCGCCAGAGCCTGAGTAGTTTTTGGTGGTGGTGAAGTGGCCGTCGGAGCCGCCGGGGCGGTGGTCGTGGAGGGTGCCAAGGCCAACGTTGACTTCCAATTTGGAGTAGCTCTTGTCTTTGTCGAGGAGGAGATTCATGTGGCCCATTCCGACGTTGAACTGCCGGTGGCCGGCGCTGCCGGCTGCGTTGAAGTTTAGGTCGCCGTAGCCGAGGTTGATTTCGTTGTCGGAGTTGAGGCCCATGGGGAGAGTGATGGTTACAGTTGCGTGGGCTGCCTTGGGGAAGTTGAGATTGATGACACCTTTGTCGGGCAGGACGCGGAGGGTCTGGATGTAGTTGGCGATGGTGTAGCTACCGGACTGGGTGTTGAGCGTGATCGTGAGCTTGATCTCCTTTGCGTCGGGCTGAATGTTGAGGCGGAGGTCGGCGCGGCAGATGTGGAGCTTCAGTTTTCCGTCGGGGGCGAAGGAGCGAGCGACTTCCAGGTGGTGAGGCTGGAGGATGTCGGAGGGGGCGCTGGTGTAGTCGTGGGTGGTGATGGGCTTGTCGAATTCGCCGCAGTCCATGGAGTCATTCTGTGCGGCGCGGGCGCAGAGCGTTGTGGCTGCCATAAAGGCGAAGACGAAGAGGAATGATTTAGGCACGCGGCTCTCCTATGGTGTTAGTGGTGGTACGTGGCTTGGGATTCGGTGGTTCCTTGATTTGAAGTGAGGGAAGGCAACTGCAGATTCCTCCCCCGTTCGACTACGCTCAGGGTGCGGAATGACAAACAAGAGAGCAGGCAACTGCGACAACAAGTGCAACTGCGATAGCAACTGCAACGACTGCGATAGCAAATGCAACGACAAGTGCAACTGCGGTAACGAATGCAACTGCTGTGGGACGGTACTCGATTTGCTCCACTTCGTCGTGCTGTGGAACTAAGGTTTGGGACGGAGGTTCTTGAGGAGGGCTTCGGCGGTGGGTTGAGTGTTGAGGATGTCGGCGGGCGAGAGCCAGGCGCGGCGGAGCTGGGTGATTCCGTAACGCATCTGGTCGAGCTCTTCGGTGGCGTGGGCGTCGGTGTTGATGACGATCTTGCAGTTGTGTTTTTTTGCGAGGCGAAGGTGAAGGTCGTTGAGGTCGGCTCGGGCTGGGCTGGCGTTGTGTTCGACGGCTACGCCTAGTTTGGCGGCCTGTTTGAGGATGGTGTCGATGTTGATTGCGTAGGGTTCGCGGCCGAGGACTTTGCGGCCTGTGGGGTGGCCGAGGATGCGGACGTGTGGGTTCTCGAGGGCGCGGAGGACGCGGGCGGTCATCTCGTCGGCGGCCTGATTGAAGTGGGAGTGGACGCTGGCTACGACGATGTCCATCTGGGCGAGGGTGGAGTCGTCGAGGTCGAGGGCGCCGTCGGCGAGGATGTCTACTTCGATGCCGGGGAGGATGCGGAAGGTGAGGGGGAGGGTGAGTGGAGGTCTTGTGGTCGCATCGGCGAAATGCGGGGGTCTCTCCACTGCGGCGGCAAAGTGCGCCGCCTCCGGTCGAGATGACGAAGCTTGTGATGGGTCGGCTATGTTATGGTCCGGTCGAGATGACGAGGTTTTTAGGAGGTCCCAAAGATTGGAGATGCGTGAGTTTGTTGGAGGGGTGTCGCGGGCTAGCGACTCGTTGAGTGCGACGAGGTCTTGTTGGAGTTGGGCGTCGACTTCGCGGATGCGCTTGATGTGGGCGAGGGCGCGGGTGTCGTCGAGGCCGTTGGTCATGGCGAGGTTTTTGCTGTGATCGGTGATGGCGATGTAGTTGAGGCCGCGGAGGAGGGCGGCTTCGGCCATCTGGCGGATGGTGTCGCGGCCGTCGGTGGCTTCGGTGTGCATGTGGAGGTCGCCGCGGATGTCGGCTAGTGTGATGAGCTGCGGGAGGTTGTGGGTGGCGGCGGCTTCGAGTTCTCCACCATTCTCTCGGAGCTCGGGTGGAATGTAGTCGAGGTCGAGGGCGTTGTAGATGTCGGCTTCGGAGGCGGCGGCTACGATGACGTTGTCTTCGAGGCGGAGGAGGGCATACTCGCTGAGGGTGAGGCCGCGTTTGATGGCGCGTTGGCGGAGGGCTACGTTGTGCATCTTCGAGCCGGTGAAGTATTGGAGGGCGGCTCCGTAGCTGGCGCGGGGGAGGAGGCGGACGTCGACCTGGAGGTTGTTGCGGAGGGTGAAGCTTACTTTGTTTTGGCCTTTGGCGATGAGCTTGTCGATGAGGGGAAGGGACGCGACGTGTTCGACGGCTGCGCTGACGACGTCGGGTTCGCAGGCGGGGCCGGTGGCGAGGAGGTCGAGGTCGCCTACGGTCTCTCGGCCGCGGCGGAGGGAGCCGGCGGGGATGATCTCGTCGATGCCGGGGAAGGCGCGGATGAGATTGATGATGGTGTCGGCGTGCTGCTGGGCCTTGTCGATGCGGAAGCGGCTGGAGTTTTTGCGGTGGTCTTCGATGCCCTTGAGGAGCTTGATGACGAACTTTTCGCCCATGCGGGGGAGCTTGGTGAGGTGACCGGCTTTGGCGGCGGCCTCGAGGCCGTCGATGTCGCAGACCTGGCAGGCGGACCAGACGAGGGCAACGGTCTTGGGACCCATGCCGGGGAGGCGAAGAAGGTCGAGCATGGTGGGTTTGTACTTTTGCAGTAGCTCTTCGCGGAGGGGCATGGTGCCGGTGGTGAGGAGAAAGACTATGTTGGCGGCCATGCCTTTGCCGATGCCTGGGATGGCGAGGAGCGCTTTCGGGTCGTCGGCGATGGTTGAGAGCTGAGTGGTTTGCTGCTCGACGGCCTCGGCGGCGCGGCGGTAGGAGCGGATGCGGAAGGGGTCTGCTGAGTCGATCTCGAGTAGGGAAGCGGTTTCGTCGAGGAGGCGGGCGATCGAGATATTGTCCATGGGAGGGCTTCAGAGGCGCGTGCGGCCACTGATGTCAGTATGCAACAGATGTGAGGGGAAGAGCCTTGCAGGGGTCGAGCAGGGCTGATCGTTCGAGCCGCTGCGCCGACCGTAGAGGGTCGAACCTCTGTCTTACTGGGACTGAGACTGAGTTGCTTCCTTGAGACGGGCGACTTGATCAGCCTGAGGACCCTTAGTGCCCTGGATGATGTCGAACTCTACTTCATCTCCTTCTTTAAGGCTCTTGTATCCCTCGCGTTGGATGGAGCTGTAGTGAACGAAGACGTCGGCCCCGCCATCACGGCCCAGGAAACCGTAGCCTTTTGCGTTGTTGAACCACTTGACCGTACCCTTATATTGAGCCACTTGAGATGCTCCCTTTTTATGCGTCCTAACACTGATGGTGTACCGGGAAGTGAAAGCGTTTCAACGGTACCGCCATTGGTAAGGTGTGACGCAAACAGCCTCGTGGGAGTTTTCCGCATGCTGTGATCGTGGGACGGTTTTTTAAGATAACCAAATGTATGGTTACGGACGTGCTGGTGTTGTACTGATGCGTTGCGATGATACGGCTGACTTCGTCCTCATCTTGTGGATGGCATGAAAAAACTACGACGCTAGTGGGCCTTTTGTCGGGTAGGAGCTTGACTTCAGACCACTAAAGAGGCTGGTGCTCGGCGACTAGAGGCGGCCAGACCTGCGGGCGGAGTCGTAGAGCATGAGGCCGATGAGGGTTTTGCCGTCGTGGATCTTGTTGGCGGCGATGAGGGCGAGGGCTTCTGAGAGGGGGAGGCGGAAGACCTCGATGTTTTCGTCGGGTTCGGGGGCGGAGGCGCCTTCGCGGAGGTCGCGGGCGATGTAGATCTGCATCCACTCGCCGAGGAAGCCGGGGCTGGCGAAGTATTTGGTCAGCAGGGTCCAGCGCTTGGCACGGTAGCCGGTCTCTTCGATCATCTCGCGCTTGGCGGCGGCAAGGGTGGCCTCGTTGGCGTCGACGCGGCCGGCTGGGAGCTCGATGAGGAACTGGCCTGCGGCGTGGCGGAACTGTCGTACGAGGATGACGTCGGGGTCGGCGGGGTTTTTGGACTCGTCTACGGCGAGAATGACCACGGAGCCGTTATGACGGATGACGTCGCGGGTGTGGACGAAGCCGCTGGGTTCTTCGACCTTGTCGGTGAAGACGGAGAAGACTCTGCCTTTGTAGGAGAGTTTGGAGGAGATGAGCTTTGGTTTGGCAAACTTCGACCCTGGTTTGATGGTGGTTGCGGCTGGTGGTTTCGGGGCCTGGGTCTGGAGGGCGCTGGGCTTGGTGGACTTCTTTCTTTGTACGGACATGAGGCTAAAGTATCATCCTGCATCTAGACTTAGGTGACGGGCATCCAACGGAATGCGCGGAAAATTTTGAGTCGCCTGGCTGCGGGTTGTGGCGGTGGTTGAGATTGAGGATAGGTCTGCATGAGCGTTGAGTGTTTTCCGAACACGGTGTTGCCGCATGTGTCGCATATCTATCGCGACTATCTTGCGATGGCGGAGAGCGCGGGTGATTCGGCGGTGCGGAAGTGGTATGGGGCGGAGCCGTTTGCCGGGAGGTGGGTGGGGAAGCGTTTGCCGGTGAAGGATGCTGGAGCGCTGGCGGATTTGTTGGAGAAGCAGGCGGTTGAATTTGGCGCGGGGGATGCCGCGAAGGCGAATATTGCGAAGTTGAGAACAGGTGCGCGGGCGGTGGTGACGGGGCAGCAGGTGGTGCTGTTCGGTGGACCGCTGTTGACGATCCTGAAGGCGGCTACGGCGGTGGCGCGAGCCAAGGAGGCGACCAAGGCAACTGGTGTTGAACATGTGCCGGTGTTCTGGATGGCGACGGAGGACCATGATCTGGAAGAGGTGGACCAGGTTTCGCTGTTGACGAAGAGTTCGGTGGAGACTCTGCGCGCGGGGTTGAAGGTGACGAAGGCAGTGCCGGTGGGTGGGGTTGTTCCGGGGCCTGGGCTGGAGACTGTGGTGGAGCGGGCGTGCGAACTGCTAGAGTTCGCGCCGGTGAGCGAGTGGTTGCGGGAGTGTTATTTGCCGGGTGATGGAACGCGGGCCACGCTGGCGTTGGCGTTCGGGCGGCTGATCTCGAGGATCTTTGCAGACCAGGGGTTGGTGGTGATGGATGCGGCCTCGCGGGAGTTTCATGCATTGGGTGCGAGTACGCTGCGGTACGCAATTGAACATGCGGCGGAGCTGCAGGGCGCTTTGATGGCTCGGGGTGAAGAGTTGGTGGCGCGTGGGTATCACGCGCAGGTGCTGGTGGCCGAGGGTGGCTCGATGTTGTTTCTGCTGGATGAGGCGACGAGAGAGCGGGTGGCTCTGCGGCGCAGCACAGACGGACAGTGGAAGGCTGGTGGGCGAAGTTATTCGACGGCTGAGTTGATTGCGATTTTGGAAGCGTCGCCGGAGAGGCTGAGCCCGAATGCGCTGCTGCGGCCAGTGTTTCAGGACACGGTATTGCCGACGGCGGCGTATGTGGGCGGACCGGCGGAGATCGCTTACTTTGCGCAGAGTGCGGTTTTGTATGAGGCAATTCTGCGGCGGATTACGCCGGTGCTGCCGAGGTTGAGCGCGACGCTGCTGGAGCCGGCGATCGCGACCGTGATGGATAAGGATGAGGTACAGCTGCCGGACGCGATGACGACGGCAGAGGCGCTGGCGCAAAGACTGGGTGCGCGGACGATGCCGATTGAAGGGAAGCGTAAGTTGGCTGCCGTGGGGAATGCCGTGGAGGTCGAGCTTAGCGCGCTAACAGAGTATCTCGGTGGAATGGATGAGTCGCTGGGGCGGTCGGCGGAGGTTTCGGGGTCAAAAATGCTGTACCAGATGAATCGGCTGAGGAGGATGGCGGCGACGTTTGAGCTGCAGAAGGAGGCGAGTTTGCGGAAGCATGCGGAGGCGATTGTGCTGAACGTGTTTCCTGGTGGGCATCCGCAGGAGCGGGTGGTTGCGGGTGTTTGGTTTATGGCGCGGTATGGGGATGGGTTGGTGGAGAAGTTGGTGGGAGTGGCGGGGAACCAGTGTCCGGGGCATGTGGTGGTGCGGTTGTAGCTTTGATGGATTTTTCTGAAGCATTATCGCTGGACTGCAGGAAGGCATACCCCGGGGGCTAAAGCCCCTTCTTTTATTGCTGGACGGAGAGGCCCAAGGCTGAAGCCTTGGGGTACCTAGATGCGAATATCTCTGCACAAAGAGACCAAAGCTAATGCATTGGGCTACCAGCCCTGATCTTGGTCCGCGTTGAGACTCAAGGCTTAAGCCCTGGGGTATCTGGATGCGAAGGCAAACCTGGGACTCCTGGATGCGCTGGCGGTTTTAGAATGGGTGGGTGAGGTGTTGCGATGGGTTTGAGTGATCAGCCGTTTGAGGTGATGTGTCCGGATTGTGGGGCGATGTTGAAGGTGGACCCGGTGACGCGGTCGGTGATTGCGCACAAGTCCGCTCCGAAGAAGAAGATGTTTGAGGACTTTGGTGAGGCGGCGAAGGCGTTGCGCGAGGCGGATGCGCGGAGGGATTCTATCTTTCAGCAGAGCGTGGATGCGCAGAAGAACAAAGATGATGTGATGGCGAAGAAGTTTGCGGAGGCGGTGAAGAAGGCGAAGGAGACTCCGCTGACGGATCGGCCGTTGCGGGATTTCGATTTGGATTAGGTGGTTGGCTGGGCGACGACGCTGGGTGGAACTGAGATTTGGCTGGTGTCCGGATCGTGTCAATGCACGACTGGCTTTGTCTCGATCGCGAGAGGGGTCGCGAGAGCCGCGGCTTCTGCAGCACAGTCGCGCGAGGGTTTTAGTTCTTTAGCGCGAGCTACGTCATATTCGACTTTAGCAGCGTCGAGATCGGCACGAAAGGCGGGGTCAGCGTGCAGTCTTGCGACTGTGCTTGCACCCATAATCCTTCCCTCGTTTACGTCGCTTTGCCAATGTACGTTGCAGACCAGGCGACTATCTCCGAATGAACGTCCGCGCGCCAGGATCGCGTCGGTCTGTTCAGGAGCAATCTCAGTCAGAATGAGGGCCCAAGCCCATCCGATCGTTGTGTGTCCCGATGGGTATGAGCCATCTTTCCTCAAGGACGTTTCGTCGTTCGGAGTGCAGGAGGGGCGGTTATTTTCAGCAAACGGACGGCTTCGGTTGTAATGATTCTTGGCGGCATAGGTGGAAAGCGCAGCATCGGTAAATGACCGCCGCAACAACATGTAGAGATGCGGTGTCTCGGCCTCGGTAATCGGAATGCCGATGGAGCAGGAAAAGGTTTCGGCTACATGAGGGAACGAAAGGTCAGCATCGCTCGTTGCCTGCTGCCAACGCGGAGACCCTTGCAGGGCGAGGCTGGCTCGGCTGACAGCTTCGTCCAGCGCATAAATAGCGGTGCCCGGCACGGGTGCTGGTGGAACCAAAGCCAAACTATTTGGCAACGCCCCCTGCGGCAAGTATCCGGCCAGGATGCCCGGGTAGATCTCCGGCACCGAGATCAGTCCATAGGATTTTGTTTGCGAAGGAGTTGAAGGTGCAGTGGCAACTGAAGCAGGAACCCCTGCCGGGGCTGGCGTCGGATTCTGCCCTCTGGACTGAGTCGCAATTGTGACGCAAAGGAGTGCAACAAGGAATGTGCCGAAAGGCTTTATCTTCAAGGTCTATCCTCCGCGCAGTGCCGTGATGTATTGACTTCGACATTATGAACCCGTTGCCCCCGCAATCTGCTGGCATGCGCGACTTTTTTAGCGGAGGACATGATCTTGAGATGCGGCTTATTCGACTGAATCGCTGATTATGCTCGCACGATTAGGAATGGTGTGGTCCAGACGGTAAACTGGAGGAATGCCACCAATCTTAAATGCGCAGGGTTTGACTAAGGCCTTTGGCGCTACGCCTTTGTTTCGTGAGATCAGTTTTACCGTGAGTGATGGGGATCGCATTGGGCTGATTGGGCCGAATGGTGCGGGGAAGTCTACGCTGCTGAAGGTGCTGGGGGGGGATGAAGACGCTGATGCCGGGGATGTGGCGGTGCGGAAGCGGGCGCGGGTGGGGTATGTGGAGCAGGAGTCGGTGTTTGCGCCGGGGGTGACGGTGCGCGAGGTGCTGGAGGCTGCGCTGGTGCGGGCGAAGGTGGCTGAGGGCGAGCATGAGGGGAGGTTGCGGGAGACGAGCGGGCGGACGGGGTTTCCGGATTTGAGAGCGGAGGCGGCGCGGCTGAGCGGTGGGTGGCGGAAGCGACTGGCGATTGCGGAGGCGGTGGTGACGCATCCGGATGTGCTGCTGCTGGATGAGCCGACGAACCATCTGGACTTAGCCGGGATTGCGTGGCTGGAGGAGCTGCTGAATGAGGGTAGTTTTGCTTGTGTGCTTATCAGCCATGATCGTTATTTTCTTGAGAATGTTGCGACAGAGATAGTGGAACTGAATCGCGTGTATGCCGAGGGGCTGCTGCGGGTGAAGGGGACTTACTCGAAGTTTATCGAGGGCAAGCAGGCGTATATGGAGGCGCAGAGCAAGCTGCAGGATGCGCTGAAGAATCGCGTGAAGATTGAAGTGGACTGGCTGAGGCGTGGGCCGAAGGCGAGGAGTACGAAGGCGAAGGCGCGGATCGATAATGCTCAGGATCTGATTGGGCAGTTGAAGGAGGTCAACTCGCGGGTGCAGACGTCGAGCGCGGGGATTGATTTTTCGGCTACGGACCGGCAGACGAAGCGGCTGGTGGAGCTCGAGGATGTCTCGGTTGTGCTGGGGGATCGGAAGATTGTGGAGGGGTTGAATTTTCTGGTGACCTCGGGGATGCGCGTGGGATTGGTGGGACCGAATGGGAGTGGGAAGACTACTCTGCTGCGGTTGCTGACAGGTGAGTTGGAGCCTTCGAAGGGGGCGATCAAGAAGGCGGCTTCGCTGAAGATTGTTTACTTCAGCCAGATGCGAGAGCTGGAGGAGGGGGTGACGCTGCGGCGGGCGTTGGCTCCGGATTCGGACTCGGTGGTTTACCAGGGACGCGTGGTGCATGTGGCTAGTTATGCTACGAAGTTTCTGTTTACGAGTGAGCAGCTGAACCAGCCGGTGGAGAGGCTGAGTGGAGGCGAGCGGGCTCGCGTGTTGATTGCGAAGCTGATGCTGGAGCCGGCGGATCTGCTGCTGCTCGATGAGCCGACGAACGATCTGGATATTGCGACGCTGGAGATTCTGGAGGAGAGTTTGCTCGAGTACACGGGGGCGCTGGTGTTGGTGACGCATGATCGTTACATGTTGGATCGTGTGTCGACGATTGTGCTGGGGCTGGATGGGAGGGGTGGTTCGGAGATGTTTGCGGACTACTCGCAGTGGGAGCAGTGGCGGGGTGTGAAGGTGGAAGAGGCGATCGCTCCGGGGGCTACGGGGGTTGCGGTTTCGCCTGCTGCTGTTTCGAATGGGTCGAATGGGGCTTCGAGTTCGGGCGGGAAGAAGAAACTTTCTTATCTTGAGGCTAGGGAGTATGCGGGGATTGAGGGTGCGGTGGAGGCGGCGGAGGATCGGCTGCAGAAGGCTCGGGAGACGATGGAAGATCCGGCGGTGGCGGTGGATGCGAAGCGGTTGACGACGGCGCTTGCGGAGATGGAGGCGGCTCAGGAGGCTGCGGATGGGCTGTATGCGCGGTGGGCTGAGTTGACGGAGAAGGTTGGTTAGATCCTTTCCTGTTGCGAATATGTTTGAGTGGCGGACGAGAGCGGTCGGGCTTTCGCCCGATGCCATACATCAAAATCGATGTATGGGGCACCCGGCTTTAGGGACCTCTGATTTAAGCCGTAAGTAGAAAGTTTGGTGGTGGGTGGGTGCTAAGGCCCCGGAGGTGAGGGTCGAAAAGCTTCGATGGTATGGGGTATGTGAAGACTGTCGGGATCCTTCGCTCCCGCTCAGGATGACAGCAAATACTGGGGAGCACCACTAATCAGAGGTTCCTTAGAGCGGATTTGATGTTGGTGTGGAGGAAGGCAACCGCAGATTCCCTTCGGGAATGACAAACAGAATGCCAAGAGGCGGCTCTACACAACTGCGGCGTTGCTCTAGTGTTGTGCGAGGACGCGACGGTTGGACTCGGATTGGATTTTGTCGAGGTCGTGGTGTAGGAGTTGGTTGTGCTCGACCATCAGTTCGCCGCCTACGTAGACGCTGTCGATGTCGCGCTCGGCGGCGATGAGGACGAGATTTGCGTAGGGGTCTTCGAGGGAGACGCCTAGACGCTTTGGGTTGATGAGGAGGAAGTCGGCGAACTTGCCGGGTTCAAGTGAGCCGAGTTTGTCTTTGACGTTGAGGACGTCGGCGGAGCCCATGGTGTGCAGCCAGAGGACCTGATAGGGACTCATGACGGAGGCGTCTTCGTATTTGTCGTGGATGGCGTAGAGGCCGGTGCGCATGTTTTCAAAGGGGTCGGCGAGGTCGGCGCTGGCTTCGCCGTCGACGCCCATGCCGACGCGGATGCCCATCTTGAGGTACTTCGGTATGTCGGCTACGCCTGAGGCGAGGCGGCCGTTGGAGAGCGGGTTCCAGGACATGGAGGCGCCGGCTTTGGCGGTCTCTTGGAGGATGAATTCGTCGGAGTGGATGAAGTGTCCGAAGATGAGCTGGTTGTTGAGCAGGCCGCTGTCCATCATCCAACGAAACTTGGAGCGCTGTTCGCCTTGGTCGTCGGGCGCTTCGATGTAGTGGGTCTGATTGCCGAGGTGGAACTCCTTCATCATGGCAGCTTCCATCATTGCCTGCTGGTAGGTGTTGTTGAATGCGGTCATGCCGCTGATCATGACGCTGAGGAAGTGCGGATTGGCTGGCTGGGCGGAGGTCCAGTCGAGGAAAGTCTTGAGGCGTGCGCGTGCCTGATCGATGGTGATTGAGGGAGACATACGGTCGGGTCCGTAACTATGCACGAAGCGGATGCCGGACTCTGATGCACCGCGGAACTGGGCTTCTTCGAACTGATTGTTTAGCTCTGCGGTTTTGGCTCGGCCGCCGTAGGTGAAGTTGTAGGCGGTGGTGATGCCGTGCTCAAGGTGGTCGAGCGAGCCGAGGAGAGCGAACCAGTACATGTCCTCGGGCGACGCTTTGGCAGCGTGGATTCCGTAGAGATCGTCGATCCAGCCGGGGAGAGTTTTGTCGGCTGCGAGGCCGCGGTAGGCAGCTTGCCAAAGGTGGCTGTGCGCGGAGATGAAGCCGGGGATCATGAGGTCGCCGTGGGCGTCGATGACTTTGTCGGCGTGGAGGGTGGCGGGCGGGTCTCCGGCAGCGACGGCGAGGATGGTGCCGTCTGATGCGATGGAGAGATAGCCGTTGATAGGCTCGCGCTGGTTGGCGGCCATGGTCATGATGCGCGCGTTACGGATGATGAGTTTGGGGTTCGCGGCGAACGCGGCAGAGGTAAGGATCGCGAGGAGGATGGCCGTCCGGCGAAGGAGGACTGGAAGATGACGGGGCATGGTTGTGTTTAGCGCGGATGGATTGTCAAGTCAATTGGAAAGTGTGCGATGCGGGAAATGGCAGATGTTCTTGGTGTGGGGTGAATGTGCGGAGAAGGCAGGTTGGCTGGGACCTCCGGCTACTGGTTGTGGGCTGCTTCGCCGGATGCCGCGTCGCAACACGCCGGATGCCCGATTGCAAAACATAGATGCGGGCACCCGGGTGTAGTTTTGAGTGCTGCTTGACGAGGTTTGTGTCAGGCTGACTTTTTGTGTTTTGGGTTGGCGGTGTGTGGTTTTTTACCGAGATCGTGCCAGTCAGTTTCGGGCATTTCTACACCGTAGTGTTTGGCTGCAGCTTTGATATTGGCAAAGGCCTGTTCGCGTTCGTGATCGGTGACATCCTTCACCTGGTCGAAGCGGGCGATGGCGTTGCGGACGTGGGAGGCGTTACTAAGAGGCTCTTTGCGCTTCTCAGGAAAGGCGTAGACAGAGGCCGGAAGGTCGTTACGCTCTTTGGCGTCGAGAGCGTTGTTGTCTTCGTGGTGTTTCCAGGTTGCTTTCATATTCCCTCCATGTGTACTCCAGCTTGCCGCTGGTCGGGTTGCGTACGGAGGTTGGATGTGGCGCGGTGGCTGCGGCGTTGTGAGGATGGGCGCGATCTGGCTGATTTCACGGTATGCTGCTGGAACTATGAAAAAACTTCTTTGTGGACTAGTGTGCGGGTTGGTTGCGGGTTTTGCGGCGTTGGCGATTTGCTTGGCGCAGGATGCAGGGCCAGCTAAGCATGTGGTGGTGCTGCATGCGGCGCGGATGCTGGATGTAGCTGCCGGGAAGTTGGTGGCTCCGGGTGAGGTGCTGGTGGAGGGAGAGAGGATTGTTGCGGTGGGTCCGCACGTGGAGCGACCTGCCGGCGCAGAGGTGATCGATCTGGGGGATGCGACGCTGATGCCGGGGTTGATCGATGCGCATGTGCATCTGTTTCTGCATCCGGGGGCGGAGGATTTGCAGACAGTGCAGGAGAGTGTGCCGGAGCGGACATTGATTGCGGCGGGGGCGGCGAAGGCGGATTTGATGGCGGGATTTACGGCGGAGCGCGATATGGGTACCGAGGGTGCGGGTTGCGCGGATGTGGCGGTGCGAAATGCGATCAACTCCGGGTTGATACCTGGGCCGCGGATGCGGATGAGCTGCAATGCGATCGATTTGACCGGCGGGCACGAGGACGCGATTGGGTATAACCCGGCGCAGAGGGTGCTCTCGAATGCAGACTATGCGGATTCGAGTGAGGAGATTGTGAAGGTGATGCGGGAGCAGCGGAAGGGCGGCGCGGACTTTACGAAGGTGTATGAGACGGGGAAGGATGGTGTGCGGGAGGGTGAGTTTGTGACGCCGTATCAGTACACGGAGGCGGAGCTTCGAGCGGCGGTGAAAGAGGCTGAGCGGACGGGCGGTGGAGTGGGATCGGGGCGGGGGGTGGCGGTGCATGCGACGGGGGAGCCGGGGACGGGGTTTGCGGTGGCGGCGGGTGTGGCCTCGGTCGATCATGCGTATCAGTTGAGCGATTCGACGATGAAGGCGATGAAGGAGAAGCAGATTTATGCGGTGCCTACGTTTGCGATCAGCGAGTACTTTGCCGACCACGCCGCGAGTAAGGCGACAGAGGCGAGAGAGAGGCAGTTGATTGTCTACCATGCGGCGGAGTTCAAGAAGCAATTGGCGGCGGGGGTGCCGATGGCGGTGGGGAGCGATGTGGGGCCGTTTCCGCACGGGACGCAGGCGCGTGAGTTGGAATTGATGGTGGAGTTTGGGATGAAGCCGGCGGCGGTGTTGCAGGCGGATTTGCTGAATGGAGCGAAGCTGCTGGGTTGGGCTGGGAAGATTGGGGAGTTGAAGGCTGGGTACTATGCGGATGTGATCGCAGTGCCGGGAGATCCGTTGGTGGATATCTCGGCGACGACGAAGGTGGTGTTTGTGATGAAGAATGGGGTGATCTACAAGCGGCCTTGAGGTGCGGCCTGAAGGATTGCTCTCAGGCTGACCATTGCTCGTCGGCAGAGGGGCCGTAGAGTGCGGGGACGGGGATGTCGTTGAGGCGGAGATACACTCCAACCTGGGCGGTATGGTGGATGAGATGGTCGAAGCACATCTCGCGGAAGGATTGGGAGCGCGGTTTGTGGGAGATGACTTGTTCGCCGTAAGAAAACTTCCACAAAGTGGAGAGACGCTCGTCGCTGGCGGAGGCTAAGGAAGCACGGCATTTGGCGGAGCATTCCTCAAGCTGCTTCAACGCGTTTTCGCGAGTGGTGAACTCGAGAGCCATGTGTGGGCGTTTGGAGGTGGCCATATCCATGCCGTCGTCTTCCAGGATGTAGTAACCGAACATAGGAAGAGTGGCGCAGTGCATGGCGAGCCTGCCGAGAGGCATTGATTTGTCGTGACACTTCCAGTTGTTTTTGTTCTCGGGGACGCGCTCGAGGGTGCGGCGGGTGTTGGAGATTTCGGTGTCGAAGTCCTGGAGGAGAATTTCAGCGATCGTCATGTCGGCTCCGTCTATACGGACAGAAGGATATACGAAGCGGGAAGAGGGAAAGATGAAAAGTAAATGCGAAATACAGGGATCCTTCGGCTGCGCAGGTCACGATGAGACTGTGACCTGCGCAGCTCAGGATGACGTGCTGGGTGGTTGCTATCGGGTGTGGTTGCCGTGGTAGTGGCCGGTGACGTTGTGATACGCGGGGGGGCCTTTGTTATAGACCGGTGATGTTGAAGCCGCAGTCGACGAAGGTGATTTCGCCGGTGATGCCGCTGGCGAGGGGGCTCGAGAGGAAGAGAGCAGTGTTGCCAACCTCTAAGGCATCGACGTTGCGATGGAGTGGGGCGCGCTGTTCGACGGCGGTGAGGATGCTGGTGAAGTCGCTGATACCGCGGGCGGCGAGGGTTTTGATGGGCCCGGCGGAGATGGCGTTGACGCGGATCTTCTTTGCGCCGAGGTCCGAGGCGAGGTAGCGGACGGCGGCCTCGAGGCCGGCTTTGGCGACGCCCATGATGTTGTAGTTGGGGAAGACTTTTTCTGCGCCGTAGTAGGTGAGGGTGAGGATGGAGCTTCCTTCGGCCATGAGAGGCTCTGCGGCGCGAGCGAGGGCGATGAGGGAGTAGACGCTGATGTCGTGCGCGATGCGGAAGTCTTCGCGGGCGGTGTTGAGAACGTTGTTCTTGATGTTCGGGGCAAAGCCGATGGAGTGGACGAGGATGTCGATCTTGCCGTAGGCGGATTTGAGCTGGTCGATGACGCCGTCAATGTCGGCGTCGATGGAGACGTCGCAGCGGAAGGTCTTTGTTCCGGGGAGATCGGCGGCGAGCTCTTCGGCTTCGCGCTGGAGGCGTTCGTTCTGGTAGCAGATGGCGAGGGTGGCGCCGGCTTCAAAGAGCTTCTGGGCGATGCCCCAGGCGATGCTGCGTTTGTTGGCGAGGCCGAAGACGACGGCTACTTTGCCTTTGAGGTCAATCATGATGCGCGGTGATCCTTTCGAGATGGCTTGGCGGCTGAGGCGCGGCCCAACAGAAAGGATAGCAGGGTGAGGGCGGTACGAGAGCGCGGCGGATTCTTCTATAGTGGAGGCGTTGTTCGAGGAGGATATTTTGATGTCGGAGTTTTCGCGCAGACGGTTTTTACAGACGGGGAGTGGGTTGGCTATGGCGGCGGCTCTGCCGGGAGCGGTGGTGCTTGGGCAGGAGCAGGCGCAGCCGGTGGCGAGTGGGGACCGGGTAAGATTCGCGAGCATCGGCGTGGGGATTCAAGGGTCTTCGCTGTTGAGGGCTGCGGTGACACTGCCGCAGGCGCAGTGTGTGGCGGCGTGCGATCTGTATGACGGGCGGCACACGTTGGCGAAGGAGATTGCGGGCGCGAATATCAAGACGACGCGGCGGTATCAGGACATTTTGGAGGACAAGGATATCGAAGCGGTGATTGTTGCGGTGCCAGATCACTGGCATAAGCAGATCACGGTGGATGCGATTCGCGCGGGGAAGGATGTGCATTGCGAGAAGCCGATGTCGCACACGATCGCTGAGGGGGAAGAGATGGTGGCGGCGGTGAAGGGGAGCAACAACTTTGTGCAGGTGGGTTCGCAGCGGGTGAGTTCGAAGGTATTTGGGAAGGCGAAGGAGTTGTACGACTCGGGCGCGATTGGCGAGGTGCATCAGGTTGAGCTACAGCTGGGGAGAAACTCGCCGGGTGGAGCGTGGGTGTATCCGCCGCCGTTGGATCTTTCGCCGGAGACGCTGGACTGGGCGACGTGGCAGGGGAGTGCGCCGAAGAAGGCGTTCGATCCGATTGCGTTTGCGCGGTGGCGTGCGTTTCACGAGTACGGCACTGGGATGGCGGGTGACCTGATGGTGCATCTGCTGAGCGGGATGCAATTTGTAACTGGGATCAATGCAATTCCGGACAGGGCTTATTCGATTGGGGGGATCTATCGCTGGAAGGATGGGCGGAATATGCCGGACCTGATGGTGACGGAGTTTGAATATAGCGGTGTGCCGGTGACGGTGCGATTGACACTGGGGACGGATACGCCGGAGGTGACGCGGGTGATGGGGCCGAAGGGTGTGATCGAGATTTCGAATACCAATACGGTCACGTTGATTCCTCAGCTGGGAGTGGATCGGTCGCCGGCTTATGGGATCAATGGGTTTCCGGCGGCGATGCATGCGCAGTATGAGAAGCAGTGGCACGCGGAGCACGATGCGTTTCTGGCGGAGCATCCGTTGGATGACACGATGGCTTGGAAGGGACCGTCGTGGGATGAGCTGCGGCCGCACCTGGCTACGTTCTTCGATGCGGTGCGGTCGCGGAAGCCGGTGGCGGAGGACGTGGTGTTTGGATACCATGCGGCGGCGGCTTGCCATATGGCGAATGCTTCCTACTTCGAGAAGAAGGTGATCTTGAAGAAGGCTTAGGAAGAAGGCTTAGGTGGTGAGCCAGTCGTACTGGGCGTCGGTGAGGGGGACGACCGAGAGGCGGAACTGGCGGAAGAGGATGGAGTCTTTGAAGACGGCGGCGGTGCGCATCTCGTCGAGAGGCTTCTCGGTTTTGAGGCGCTTGACGGGCTTGATGCGGACCTGCGGGTTTTTGGGGTCGGTAGCGTCGACGGAGACGACCTTCGCTGTGCCTATGGCGGCTTTGCCGATGTTGGAGTGATAGATGACGAGTTTTTCTCCGGGCTTCATGCCACGAAGGTTGAGGAGGGCCTGGGGGTTGGAGATGCCGTCCCAGGTGGTCTCGCCATCGCGCTCGAGGTCTTCGAAGGAGTATTTGGTGGGTTCGGTTTTCAGCAGGAAGGGCATCGTTTTCTCTCCGTTTGAAGGATAAAGCAGGTTCAGCTTAGCCGCCGAGGTCGACGAGATTGACTTCGGTGACGGGCTGGCCGAGGAAGTTGGAGCCGAGGCGCTGGAATTTTTCTATGGAGTCGGTGGCGTAGAAGGTGCAGGTGGGTTTGGCGGTGGGGGTGAGGTTGGGGAAGTGGTGGGCTACGAGGGTGGCGGTGGCTCGGGCGGTGGCGTCGGCGGAGTCGATGATGGTGAGGGGGTGGCCGATGGAGTCGAGGGTGCGGTGGATGGCCGGCTCGATGAGTGGGTAGTGGGTGCAGCCGAGGAGGAGGGTCTGCGTGGCGGGTGCGGCGGCAAGGGCTTCGGTTAGGTAGATTTTTAGAACTTCGTCGGTGACGGGGTGGTTGGTCCAGCCCTCTTCGACGAGGGGGACGAGGAGGGGGCAGGCTTTTTCGCAGACTTCGAGGCCGAGGGCGTTGAGGGCGTGGGTGTAGGCGTGGGACTGGACCGTGGCCTGAGTGGCGAGGACGAGGACGTGGTTGGGGCTGTCGGGGAAGCTGGAGGTTGCGAGGGCCGCCTGGGCTCCGGGTTCGACTACGCCGATGACGGGGATGGGCAGGGCTTGCTGGATGTCCGGCAGGGCGAGGGCGGTGGCGGTGTTGCAGGCGATGACGAGGAGGTCGGCTCCTTGTGCGTGGAGGAACTTTGCACTGGAGACGGCGTAGCGGGCGACGGTCTCGCGGGACTTGGAGCCGTAGGGGAGACGCGCGGTGTCGCCTAGGAAGAGGTAGTGGGCGTGTGGGATGAGCGGGAGGAGCGCGCGGAGGACGGTGAGGCCGCCGAAGCCTGAGTCGAAGACGCCGATGGTGAGGGATTTTGCGGTGTTTGGATTGGCTGCGGGGCTTTCGGTCATGGTTGTTTTATTGCTGAAGCTGCTTTCTTTTTTGTTGAGGGCTGTTTCTCTTGCTTAGGGCTGGTTCTTTCTGCTGAAGCTCTTGTTATTGTTTGAACATTCTTTTTTGGCGGAAAGGTTCGGAGGTTGTGAAGGGGCGGAGACCTTCGGGGTCCTTCGCTGCGCTCAGGATGACGGCAGAACGTGGAACGGCAAGAACAATAGTCGAGGCGACGAATGAACTATTTATGCTCTTTCTTTTATAGCTGAGGAGCTTCGGTGGGTGGGGCTGGGTGAGAGGTGGTGTCGACTGCGGGGTAGGTGCGGAGCAGGTCTGCGTGGCCGGCGAGGGTGTCGTGGGGCTGGCCGTCGACGAGGAAACGGACGCCTGTGACCTGCGGGAGGGCGGCGTGGAGGGTGCCGATGATCGATTGCACGGTGAGCGCTTCGACCTGAATGCCAGAGGGGTGGTTGTCTACGAAGGAGCCGCGGAGATTGACGATCGCCAACTGGGCGTTCTGTGACGAGCCGATGTGATACCTGTCGGGAGTGTTTGTCGCAGGGGTGAGGAGGAAGACATCATCGACCGCGGGACCGCTTTGGAGGGGGTGTTTCGAGGCGGGAATGGAGTAAGTTGCGAGGAGATGCTCGAGGAGGGTGCGGGCGCGGAGGGTGGGGGCCTGAGGGAGGGCGACGGATTCGGTGGTTGGGGTGATGGAGGCGTCCGCGTCGTTGGCGAGGTAGAGGGAGATGTCTTCGGTGCTGGTGGCGGTGGGTGCGGCGATGGGAGTGGCGTCGTTGAGTGCGGCGAGACGTTTGTGAGCCTGCTGGCAGCCGCGGAGGAGGAAGGCGGACATGAGGAAGATGCCTGCGATGAGGCTCCAGAAGAGTATGCGCTGGTAGCGGGGGATCATCGGGCGGCTCCAGCGAGGGGGTTCTGGTTTCTGCGCCAGTTGGCGAGTCCGGTGGCGATGGCTTGGGCGATCTGCTGCTGATAGTTGGCGTCGCTGGCGGGGGTGGCTTCCCCGTCGGCTGGGACGAGTGGTGCGATCTCGATTGCGACGGCGGGGCAGGTGAGGTTGTCGAGAGGCCGGAGAGAGGAGCGGGTGAGTAGGACTGGCAGGCGGGAGTGGAGGAGGGCGAGGCCGAGGGAGTTGGCGAGGGCGAGGCTTTGGGGGATGGATGCGGATTGGGCGGTGTCCCAGGGGATCGCATGGCGGGTGTCGGCGTCGGAGTCGTCGGGTGGGGGAACGTCGGAGGTGATGATGTGGATGCCGTTGCCGCTGGCGGTGGCGTGGAGGACGAGGCAGGCGGTGGGGTGGGAGTGGTTGGCGATCTCGGCGCGCTGGTCGGTGGTGAAGGGGATGGCGGGGTCGGAGTCGCGGGTGGCGATGACGGAGAAGCCGCTGGTGGAGAGGAGAGCGCGGAGGCGGGCGGCGAAGGCGAGGGTAAGGGATTTTTCGGGGAGGCTGTCGGAGAGGCGGGCGCCGGAGTCGGAGCCGCCGTGGGCGGGGTCGAGGAAGATGGTGGTGCGGGGAATGGGTTGCTGGGCTTGAGCGGTGAGGGGGGCGAGGCTCGTCAGGAGGACGAGGAAGAGACGCGCGGCGAATTGTTTGCAGGGATGAGTCAAGAGAGTGTCTGGATGATTGTAAAGGGTGGGGTGGAGTGGGGAGAGAAAAGCGAAATACGGGGTCTTGACGGATACCGCAGCATGAATCGGTTCGCTGCAATTGAAAGCTGTAGCCACAATCCACTGCGCAGCTCACGATGAGACTGTGAGCTGCTTCGGTCGAGATGACAGTTTTAGAATTGGCGAAACTCCAAACAGCAGATTCTTCGCTTCGCTGCGGAAATGACAGCAAAAGGACAAGCAACAACAAAGCAATGGCACTGGCGAAAGCTGTGGCTAACAATGCGGGCAGGCTTTCTGCTTTGTCAGGCGTTTTAGTCGAGGGCGTAGATGGCTAGGCCGCTTAGGAGTTTTGGGTAGAAGTCGGTGGATTTCTGGGGCATGACGTCGCCGGAGAGGGAGATGTCGCGGAGCTGGTCGAGGGTGATGGGTTTGATGAGGAAGGCGATGTCTGCTTCGCCGCTGGCGACGAGCGCGGTGGCTTCGGAGGCCTCGCGGATGTAGCGGACGTTGCCGAGGCGGGTGATGGTCTCCTGATCGAGGCCGAGGAGCTTGTCGAGGATGATGCTGTGGAGCTGCACGACATCGAGCTGGGCCTGGCGGGGGGAGATGCCTTTGAGGGCCGCTGCGATGATGTCGGGCTTTGGGGTGAGGAGGTAGTTGCCGTCGCCGGTGGCGGCGAGGAAGGCGGTGCCGGGAGTGGCGTTGAGGTCGGCGAGGTCGGGGGTGGCGAGTTCTTTGACGTTGAAGAAGGCGCTGGCTTTGGTGACGAAGTCGGGTGAGCTGAAATTGGGCAGACCGTGGACGACGCGGTGGGTGGGGAGGATGGTAATGCCGGGCGCGTCCATATTGACGAATGTCATCATCATGGCGGCTTCGGGGAAGGCGGGGGTGGGCAGGGTGGAGCGGGTGTCGCCGTCCGCGATGACCGATGGGGAGCCGTCTTCGTCGCCGGGGATGGGCTGCTTGAAGGGGAGCTTGAGTTGGGCTGAGCGCTCCTTGGCGTAGGCGACGGAGGTCTCGTAGCGGTGATGGCCGTCGGCGATGATGAGTTTTTTGTCGGCCATGGCGGTGAGGAGGAGATTGATGATGTTGGGGTCGGTGATCTTCCAGAGGCGGTGGACGACGTTGTACTCGTCGGTGATGGCGAGGTCGGCTGGGGCGGTGTCCGGTCCGATCATGCCGCTGAAGTTTTTGCCGGGGCCGTTGGCGCCGAAGATGAGCTTTTCGGCGGTGAATGCAGGGTCGGAGTAGAGCATGTAGATCTGCTCGCAGTAGGCGCGGGTGGCCTTGAAGAGGGCGAGGCGGTCGGACTTGTGCTTGGGGAAGGTCTGCTCGTGGCGGTAGACGACCTTGTCGGCGTAGTCGTAGAGGTGGCCGAGGGCGATGAAGCCGCGACGTTCCCGGATTTCGTTGGTGCCGGGAACTTCGTAGGTCTGGGAGTAGCCGTAGACGGCGGGCTCGGACTCTTCGGCGAGGACGTGGTTGCGGCGCCACTCGCGGAGTGTCTCGGCGGCGCGGGTGTAGACGTTATGGGCCTGTTCGCCGGGGGGGAGGAAGTCCTGGGCATCAGTGTCGCCGGGCTCGTGTTTGCCGAGGATGACGCGGATGAGGTTGTAGGGGCTGGCTTCGTAGTAGCGCTGCTGCATGGCCGGGGTGATCTTGTCGTAGGGCTGGGTGACGACGTCTTCCATGTTGACGCGAGCGGGGTCGTAACGGAGGGCGCGGAAGGGGTAAAGACGGGCCATGCTTTGCAGGTTCTCCAGAGTTGGAATATGAGGTGATTGTACGGGTTGGGGTGTGAAGAGAGGGTAAGAAGGGGGTGACGAATCCGAAAGCGCACCTAGAACGTTGACGAGACAGCGTTAGCGACGCTCTGTAACGATCTGCAGCGAAATGATGACAAAAGGGGTTGACACGGGGTCTATTATCTTCAGAACGCAGCATCTGGTGGACTTGGCGGGCTGTGGGTCTGGTGATTAGTGGAGATGGTGTGGAGGAACTCCACGGATGGTACGACGGCCAAGTGGTCGCGAGGATGGCATAGGTGCCGAGATGGAGATCAACATACGGGACAAGGTAGTTGCCGGAGACGACAGGCGGAGAGATTGGGTGGCGGGTCGCCAGAGAGGGCGTCTGGCTGTGTGGGGGCTCGTGGTGCTGCTGTGCCTGGGGTTGTGGGGTGCATCGGGAAGTGAAGTCTGTCGCGGGCAGGAGCAGGAGAATCCGCTGGATGTGGTAAATACGCCGGCGCCGCCTACACCACCGAAGACACCTGAGGACAAGAAACCGGTTATTGAAGGCGCAGCAAACGCGGCTGCGCTGGCCACCTCGAGGCGGGATGCGCGGATTCGTGTGGATGTGAACCTGGTGTTGATTCCTGCGACTGTGACTGACTCGATGAACCGGCTAGTCACGGGATTGGAGCGGGAGAACTTCGAGGTCTTCGACAACAATGTGGGGCAGGTGATTAAGAGCTTTTCGACGCAGGATGCGCCGGTAACGATCGGAATCATCTTCGACCTGAGCGGGAGCATGTCGTCAAAGTTTGTGCGGGCACGGAAGGCGCTCAGTGAGTTTTTGAGAACGTCCAATCCTCAGGACGAATTTTTCGTGGTGGGGTTCAATGATCGGCCAGCGGTGATTGTGGACTATACGTCGGATGTCGACGATGTAGAGGCGCGGATGGTGATGTTGAAGCCCGAGAACCGGACAGCGCTGATCGATGCGATCTATCTGGGTGTGGATAAGCTGAAGCAGGCGAAGTATGAACGGAAGGCGTTACTGATTATCTCGGACGGTGGAGATAATCGAAGCCGTTATACGGAGGGCGAGCTGCGGCGAGTGGTTCGAGAGAGCGATGTACAGATTTACTCGATCGGGATCTTCGACCAGTATGCGCCGACGACCGAAGAGCAGCTGGGGCCTATTCTGCTGACGGATATCTGCGACATGACCGGAGGACGGATGTTCCGAGTGTCGGAGTTGGGGGATCTGGGCGATATTGCTTCGCGGATCAGCGCGGAGCTGAGAAATGAATATGTGATCGGGTACAGGCCTTCGGAGGTGAAGCAGGATGGGAACTGGCGTAAATTGAAGATACGACTCGTTCCGCCGCCAGGGCTTCCGAACCTGACGGTACATAATCGCCAGGGGTACTATGCACCTTCGCAGTAAGAGCTTTTGGCCAGGGATGGCCGCAGGATGGTTGATGCTGATGGCTGGTGGGGTGGGCGGTTGGGCCCAGCGGCCGGCATCTCCGCAGACACCCGCGAAACAACAACCCGTTTCACAACAGCCTTCGCTGACCGTCGATCGCGATCCGGTGGCTTCGCCTGACCCTGATACGCCGGCGCGGAGCCAGACAACCGCGCCGCAGGGTGTGGGGAGTAGCGGTACGATTGCGCGGGAGAACGGCAAGTATACGTTGCGGCAGGATGCTTACGAGGTCCGCCTGAATGCGACGGTGCTGGATGGGAGCGGGCGGTCGATTCAGACGCTGGATAAAGATGCATTTCATATTTATGAAGATGGAGTTCCGCAGACGATCAATTCGTTTCGGCACGAGGATCTGCCGGTGTCGCTGGGGCTGCTGATCGACAGCTCTGGGTCGATGTACGACAAGCGAGTGGCGGTGGACAAGGCGTCGCTCGATTTTGTGAAGCTGTCGAATCCCGAGGATGAAGAGTTTCTGGTGGACTTCTCATGGGAGGCGTTCATCGATCAGGACTTTACGAACAATATCGACAAGTTGCAACAGGGGCTGGGATACATCAAATCGAGCGGTGGAACAGCGATCTACGATGCGCTGGTGGCTTCGGCGGATTATCTGGCGAAGAACGCAAAACATCCGAAGCAGGTTCTGCTGGTGATTACGGACGGCGAAGATAATGCTTCGAGTGCAACACTGGAGCAGACGATTCGGAGGATTCAGGATCTCGATGGTCCGGTGATTTACTGTGTAGGCTTGCTGTTTGGTGAGGATACGGATAAGCGCGAGTCGCGGCATGCGCGCAGGGTGCTGGAGACGCTGGCGGAACAGACCGGCGGTGCGGCTTACTTTCCGAAGTCGGTGAAGGAGGTCGATACGATCGCCGCGGAGGTGGCGCAGGATATTCGCACGCAGTACACGATCTCCTATCACTCGACGAAGTCGCCGACGTTGGGTGGTTATCGCGAGGTGCATGTGGAGGCTAAGTCGAAGAACTTCGGGCGGCTTTCGGTGCGGACGCGGACTGGGTACTATCCGAGGGTGGTGGCGGATGCGAGCAAAGGTGGCGGCGCTGGCTTTAGTGACCCAGAAAAGAAGAACTGAGGCGTAGGATCGCTGATGGAGTTAAAGGCGATTGCCTCAGGATACCTCCGTCTGTTAGTACGATTGAACCTGACGGTCGATTTTGTGTGTGAAGGATTGGATTGATGAAGGTTGTTGAGAGCATTTTGGAGTTAGTTGGGCAGACGCCAATGGTGCGTCTCCGCCGGCTTGAATTGAGAAGTGGTAGTGAGAACTGCGCAGAGATCTGGGCAAAGCTGGAGTTCTTGAATCCGGGTGGAAGTATTAAAGACAGGGCTGCGCTCGGGATTGTGCTGGATGCTGAGCGGCGGGGCGTGCTGCAGCCTGGCGGCACGATTGTGGAGGCGACGGCTGGGAATACTGGTGTTGGGCTGGCGCTGATCGGAGTCAATCGCGGGTACAAGGTGATGCTGTATGTGCCGGAGCAGTTTGCCGAGGAGAAGTGCAAGCTGATGCGCGGACTCGGAGCGACAGTGGTTCGGACTCCTGAACCCGAGGGCATGGCGGGGGCTATTCGGAGGGCCCTGCAGTTCGAGAAAGAGACGCCGGGGGCGTTCGCTGCGCTGCAGTTTGAAAATCCGGCGAACCCTGACTTTCATGAGGAGACGACTGCAGCCGAGATTTGGGAGCAGATGGAAGGCCGCGTGGACGCGTGGGTCTCAGGGGTCGGTTCGGCGGGAACGTTTACCGGAGTGGCCCGGTTTTTCAAGAAGAAGCGGGCTGAGATTCTGACCGTTGCCGTCGAACCGCAGGGGAGTGTTCTGGAGGGCGGCGAGCCGGGACCGCATAAGGTGGAAGGAATTGGAGTTTCGTTTATTCCTGCGACGTTTGACCGCTCTGTGTGTGATCGCGTGATGATGGTGATGGACGAGCCAGCGTTGGAGATGGTGAAGCGGCTTGCTGCGGAAGAGGGTGTGTTCGCGGGGTCCAGCGCGGGGGCGATGTTGTGCGCGGCGGTTGACGTGGCGCGGGAGCTGGGAGCGGGGAAGAGAGTGGTGACGGTGATTCCGGATTCGGCGGAGCGGTATCTGTCGAAGGAATTGCTGAATTAATTTTTGATTGCAAAATAGATTGTGTTTATTGAGGTTACAAATAATGGAAGCGACGAAGAAACCTGGGTTTGCAACACGGGCGATTCATGATGGGCAGGCTCCTGACCAGTTGACGGGCGCGGTGAATGTACCGATTTATCTGACCTCGACATATCAGCAGGAGGAGATCGGGAAGAACAAGGGGCACGAGTATGCGCGGCTGACCAATCCAACACGAGATGCGTTGGAAGAAAGTCTGTGTTCGCTTGAGGGCGGGACGAGCGCTCATGTGTTCGGCAGCGGGATGGCGGCGATCACGGCGCTGTGCACGATGATGAAGTCGGGTGACCATGTGGTCTGCTCGGATAATGTGTACGGCGGGACCGGGCGGCTGTTTGACAAAGTACTGACGAACTATGGGTTGACGTTTACCTACGTCGATACGAGCGTGGCCGAGAATGTCGCTGCTGCGATTACTCCGGCGACGAAGTTGGTGCACATCGAGACGCCGACGAATCCGATGATGTCGCTGACGGATATTGGCGCAGTGGCGAGGATCTGCCATGCGAAGGGTGTGGAGTTGAGTGTTGACAACACGTTCCTGTCGCCCTATCTGCAGCAGCCGATCGCACTGGGCGCCGATATCGTGATGCATTCGACGACGAAGTTTTTGAATGGCCACTCGGATGGGTTGGGCGGCGTTCTGATCTGCACCAAACCGGAGCATGCGGAGACATTTCGGTTTGTGCAGAAGTGTACGGGCGGGATCTTGTCGCCGTTTGAGAGTTATCTATTGTTGCGCGGGGTGAAGACTTTGGCCGTGCGGATGAAGCAGCATGATGCTAATGGCCGCGTAGTTACTGAGTTTTTGAAGGGTCATGCAAAGGTTCAGCAAGTGTTTTATCCCGGGTTGGTTGAGCATCCGCAGCACGAACTGGCGAAGCGGCAGCAGCACGGGTTCGGGTCCATGATCTCGATGGAACTTGGGTCGCTGGAGAAGGCAAACAAGTTTGCAAAGGCGCTTAAGCTTGGACTGCTGGCGGAATCACTGGGAGGGGTGGAGACGTTGATATGTCATCCGGCGACGATGACGCATGCTGCGGTGGGAGCGGAGGGTCGCGCGCGTCTAGGAATTACGGACGGATTGATGCGGGTTTCGGTGGGGATTGAGGATGTGGAGGATATCGTCGCGGATTTGGGGCAGGCGCTGGATAAGATCTGAAGCGACGTCCTGCCGGACGGGCCTCCTGCGCGGAGGGCGGTCACTTCGTGACGGGTATACCTCGTGGTGGCGAGTGAAAGGCTGTGGTCCTCCCTTTGGTTGGAAGGAGATGGCGCAGATCAACGGGAGGCCCGATGCAGCGGACCTCGCACTTACATTGGTATACGCGTCACCCGTGCCAGAGTATGCATGAATGTGATACATGTATTAGCGCAGGTTATGAAGCCTTGGAGGATGCATGTTTGGGTTGACCGATGAGCAGAAGCAGTTGCAGAGCGCAGTACGGGCGTTTGCCGAGGGCGAGATTGCGCCACATGTCTCGGAGTGGGATGAAAAGAGCGAGTTTCCGCACGATGTGGTGAAGAAGCTTGGGGAGATGGGTTTGCTGGGGGTGATCTTTCCCGAGTCGCTGGGCGGAGCGGGTATGGGTTACGTGGAGTATGTGCTGGCGATTGAGGAGCTTTCGCGCGTGGATGGGAGTGTAGGAATCATCGTTGCGGCGCATAACTCGCTGTGTACGAATCACATCATGCTTGGTGGGAACGATGAGCAGAGGAAGCGGTGGATTCCCAAGCTGGCGAGTGGCCAGTGGCTGGGTGCGTGGGGGTTGACGGAGCCGGGTTCGGGCTCGGATGCCGGCGGGGCCCGCACCACGGCGGTAAAGCAGGGAGATAAGTGGGTGCTGAATGGGAGCAAGACGTTCATCACTAATGGGAGTTATGCGAACTGCGCGGTGGTGCTCGCGGTGACGGATAAGGAGAAGGGAACTCGCGGCGGGATCTCGGCGTTTGTCGTGGAGCGCGGAACGAAGGGGTTTCGGTCGGGTCGGAAGGAGAACAAGCTGGGGCTGCGGGCGAGCGACACGGCGGAGTTGATCTTCGAGGACTGTGAGGTTCCATCGGAGAATCTGGTTGGGAAAGAGGGAAACGGGTTTAAAGATGCTATGCGGGTGCTCGATGGAGGGAGAATTTCGATCGCGGCGCTGAGTCTGGGGATGGCGCGAGGAGCGCTCGATGCGGCGATGAAGTATGCGCAGGAGAGACGGCAGTTCGGTAAAGCTATCAGCGAGTTTCAGGCGATTCAATTCAAACTCGCGGACATGGCGACGCAGCTCGATGCGGCTTGGCTGTTGACGATGCGTGCAGCACAGATGAAGGATGCGGGCAAGAAGGTGACGCTAGAGTCGGCGATGGCGAAGCTGTATGCGAGCGAGGCTGCGTGCAAGATCTGCGACGAGGGCGTGCAGATTCATGGGGGGTATGGGTTCATCAAGGATTATCCGGCAGAGAAGTTTTACCGGGATGTAAGGCTCTGCCCGATTGGTGAGGGAACAAGTGAGATTCAGCGGATGGTGATTGCGCGAGAGCTGCTGGGGAAGAGCCCCAGCCGTGGATAGTGCAGTTTTTTATTGGGTCAGATCTGAAGTCTTAGCTTCCATTTGGTGAGTAGTGCAGCGAGGGCCAGAATCAATGCTGTGAAGATCAGGCATCTCAGCACGCCCGGGATGCCTGAGTTAGCGTGTTCCGCGAAGTATGTGAAGCCACACGCAGAGGCAATAAAAAAATAAAAGTCTGGGAGGAGGTAGGTGAGAAGGGTATTCTCGCCTGCTGGACGTGTAAATGCGGCCCAGCGAACGGCTCGCCTGACATCGCAGATCCAATAAAGCAGCGTGAATAACAGTACGTTGCAGCCAATGCTGTAGAGACACCAGGTTGGGGTGGCGCGAATCTTTGAGATGCCTAATGGAGTAAGGAGCCATCCGCATAAGAGCGTGATGCTGGCGAATGAGATGGCCGCGATAGATTTTTGTCGAGGCGTTTTCCATCGGAGGTCGCGGTTGTTCACAAAGATGCCCGAAGTGACAACTCCGGCCAAAGCGATCGAAGCCATGGCTCCGTTGCCGAATGGCCATAGGTAGAGCGGAATGCCGTGTAGAAATAAAATCCATTTTGCCGTTGATGCAATGCAGAGGACAGTCATGACGACGAACCACACGAGGGGCGCCCAGCGCCATTGTCGAGTTGCGATGTATAGGATTGAGACTGCGAGATACGTGTATCCGATCAATCCCAAAATCTCTGGATAAGATGTGCTGATCCACGCTGCGTGTCCGTCAGGCGTCGCTCTGCGGAAGATGGCGAACATCACTACCATCAATGCCAGACCGGAAAATCGCAGGATTCGAAATAGGGTTTGGTGGCGTTCGGAGCGGCTGTACACGTTCCAATAAAGTACGGCGCCGATAAGAGCGAAGATGGTCCAGAGCGCCGAATCGATCCCCATCAACGAATGGCTTCCGAGTTCAGCGTTGGCAAGAATAAGTCCGAGAACGACCAACGCGATGGTTCGTAGAATCACGTGGAGCCAGAGAGCGGGCATGGAGGGGTTTTTGCGGAGACGATGTTCCAGGGCGATGGGAACGGTCATACCGAGGATGAATAGGAAAGCCGGGAACACCATATCGACGTAGGTCATGGCATCGACTTTTGCTGGGGCGTGATAGTTCCACCAGGGAAGATCTTTGACTGCGGCTAATTCGTTGACGAAGATCATGAGAGTCATCGTGAGTCCGCGAAAGATATCGATGGATGCGACGCGATTGGCGCGAGTCGAACTGGTTATGCGCGTCAGGGGAAGTTCAATCGTCGAATTCATTTGGACTCCGTTGCCGTCGTGGGGTGACGCTGCAGACCGATATTGATTGAATCAAGGAGGGTATTGGCCGAGTCACCGGAGTACTCCCAGAACATGACGCCGGCTAGCTTGTGATCAATCACATACTCGCACTTCTTCTTTAGTGACTCGGGGTCCTCATACGATATGAAGGTTTGGGTGTCCCGATTGTAGAGGTAGGGAGCAGAAGCCTGCGCATCCCAATAGCGAATGTAACCGTCAGCCTGCAGGCTGGTTAAAGAGTTGTACGGGAGGTAGGTGTTGGGTGCTTCCTTGCCGGGCTGAAAAAGTCCGTGGGTTTGATCGGGGACCTGGCTCCAGCTTTTTCCATAGAAGGGCACGCCGAGCACTAATTTTTTCGCTGGCACGCCAGCACTCTCATACTCGTGAATAGTACGGTCGGCGGAGATCTTCTTCGGATCGGCCGGATTGGTGAAGAGGGGCGCGTGGTGTCCGGTGGTTTTATCCCAACTTGGAACGTAGTAGTCGTAGGACATCAGGTTGACGGTGTCCACGTATTTTTGCACTCTAGCCATCTCGGTGTGTTCCAGGAATTCAGTTGAAGCGCCGGTTGCGATAGAGATTAGGAGGCGCCGATGAAGACTCTTCTTTTCGTGATCGAATCGTGATCTCAGCTCTTTGAGTAGAAGAGTGTAGTTCTGCTTGTCTTCCGGACGATAGCGATGGCTATCCCCAGACATTCCGGGGTACTCCCAATCGATATCAAGACCATCCAACTGGTATTTTTCTACAAATTTGACCGCGCTATCGATGAAGATCTTTCTGCTTTGTTCTGTTAGGGCCATATCGGAGAAGTCACCCGACCATGTCCAGCCGCCAATTGAAACCAACACAGTGAGAGATGGGTTGTCGTGTTTTAGAGCATTGAGGGCAGCAAAGTTTTCAGCATCGTGCGCGAAGCCTTCTACAATTTGACCGTTTTGTAGATTGGCAAAGGCGTAGTTGATCCGCGTCAACTTTTCTGCTGATATTTCTCCGGGTGCGATGATCCTGTCTTTTGGAAAAATGTATGCAATGATCTGTTTTTTGGACAAGTCAGACGTGTCGGCGTGCAAGCAGGGTGAGAGGAACATAGTTAGAACAAGAATAGCCAGTGACGAAGGAGCAACACGAACTCTGAAATGATTTGAAGAGGAGCACCTACAGTTCATGGAATTCCTACTCTAGCCACGTCAACTATTTTGCGACTTTCTCTGTGGCCGAACGTCCGGGCAATAATTTCATTCTCGATGAAGAAAGAAAGAGGACGGCGAAGGTTCTTCGCCGTCCCGGAGGCTTCGTATTTATGGGTTAGAAGACAAATTTCAGTGCCAGTTGGATGTTGCGAGGTTCGTTGACTGTATTGCTGATCTGACCGAAGTTGTTTCCAGGGCTGGCGTTGTTGCTCGGCGGAGCCAAACTGACCATGTTGAAGGCGTTCAGGAAGTCGCTGCGGAACTCAACGTGACTCCCTTCTGTGATCGCGAAGTCCTTGGACAGGGCGAGGTCGATCTGCTGATAGCCAGGATCACGTTCTGAACCCACCGAGGAGTTTCCAAAGCTCGAGGCGCTCTGCTCTTGGTAGGCACAGGTTCCATTGTCGAAGTCACTTGCGCAGGTCTGAGCTGAAGGATCGGTGCCAAAATAGTTGGTTTCTGTACGACCCCTTACATGGAGAGAACGGAGGTGGTTGGCACGAGCTGCTCTGGCATTCACCGAGTTCGAATAGAAGGCATTTGAAGCTACGGTGATGGGGAAGCCGGTGTGGAAGCTCATGATGGAACCCACTTTCCAACCTCCAACCACCTCATCCGCAATGCGATTCATGCCACCACCGAACTGACGCCCGCGGCCGAAAGGCAACTCGTAGTAGCCAGAGATGGAGACGTTGTGCTTAGCATCGAAGTACGTCGGACCATAATCCGCGCCACCGTTATATGCATCCTGCCAGTACGCACTTTGTGAGTCGCCCGCACCGCCGCTTGCACCATAGTAGCCCAGGTTATTGCTGAGGCCCTTGCTGTAGGTCCAGTTGGCCAGGAACTCGAGGCCGTGGTCGAGGCGACGCCGTCCGGTTACCTGCAGCGAACTGTAGTTCATGACAGCTTCCGACTCGGTGTAGCTGATGTTCGCAATCTGGTTTAGGGCTGGGTTGAGAACAGATAGAGTCGTGATAGGAAGGGCGCAGGTGAGGCAGGCGCGCTGGTTTCCTTCACGCGGATCTACCAGGTGAGTTCCGTTCTGTCCCAGGTAAGCGACCGTTACGGAGGTGAAGTTGTCTACTTGATATTCGGTAGTAAGGTTGTACTGCTGAATCAAGGCGGGCTTCAGATTTGGCTGCCATGCCCGTACGTTACCCGCATATACAGACGGATCGGACGGACGATAGAAGCCGTTGGTGATGCTCAGGAAGGGAGCTCCGTTGGCGCAGGGCAATTTGTTGGTGCAGGATGCGTCGACAAAGAACGGCGGGTTGAGCGTGAGCCGCAGATTGGCTCCCGTGCCCTCCAGGAAGTTGGTAATGCCGTAACCGCCGCGAAGCACAAACTTGTCATGGAAGGATTCCGGCGACCACGCGAAGCCCAACCTCGGCATAAAGCCCGCATGATAAGCATTGTAGAGAGCACGCGGAGCACCGTTCACACCTGCGTTGGTGATCACGCCGGTGGTAAGGTTGATATTCGCCTGCTTGTTGTTGACCTCTATATAGGGCTGATCGTACTCCCAGCGCAGGCCGAGATTGATCGTCAGGTTGGAGGTCAGTTTGAAGTCATCCTGCGCGAAGACGGCGGGACGATACTGGCGTTGTCCCCAGCGGCCGGTTAGAGCGCCCTGACCTTCGGAGGTTACGTTGTCGCTCAAGAAGTCACCAACTTTGCCATTGAATCCGAACCAACCTAGTGACCCATCGTTGCCCGAGTAGTAGCGATTCTCCTGGTAGCGAAGCACCTGAGCACCGAACTTCAGTGTCTGTTTGCCGTGTTGCCAGGTGAGATTATCTCCGTAGGTATAAGCGTTCACGATGCTGTCGCTATTGATACCGCCGTAGGACCCATTGCCATCCTGAGCCTGCGGAGCGCCGATGTCATCCACTGTGCCAGAGTTAGCGCCATTGCCGATGACGAGGGTGCTGAAGCCGGGAACGAGTTGGGTTCCAGGTATGCCAAGTTTGGCGTTGCCAGTGAGGCCCCAATTGCCGGAGACGTCGGTTGGAGTTTGAATGTAGCGAGTGCGGCCATAGCCAGCACGCGCTTCATTGACGATGCTGGGCGAGATTTCGTGGGTCCAGTTGACAATGAATCCGGTGTAGGGGTCGTTGTTATTCGTTGGAATGTCGGTCGGTAGAGCGACCTTCGAGAAGCCGTCGTTCTCGCGGCCGATAGAGAAGCGACCAGAGATCGTGTCCCGGTTAGTCGCCCGCCAATCGATCTTGAAATCGCCCTGGTTGTTGACTGTGGCCTGGCCCGATGCCCCGACGAAGTTTACGGACGTGTTCGTCACGGTATTGGGCTCTGGATAAAGCTCTGGGTGGGCGAAGAGATAGATTGCTGCGGGATTCGTGATGCCGGGCAACGTGCGATCTGCTGCAGAGACGACCGTTCGGTTTTCGACGGTGGAGTTATGCTGGCGAGCTCCCTGGTAATCCACAAAAAAGAAGAGCTTGTCTTTGAAGATGGGACCGCCGAGTGTGCCGCCGAAGATGGCGCGGTTGAATGGAGCACGTGGTGCGCCGGTCAGCTTTGCAGCCCATGTATTTGCGTTCAAATTCTGGTTTTCACCGAAGAAGAAAGCGTTGCCATGGAATCGATTGGTCCCGCTTTTAGTGACCATGACTACCTGACCGCCGTTTGCGTTGCCGTACTCAGCGGTAGAATTGCCGGTGATGATGCGGACTTCGCCGAGTGCGTCGACGTTGGGGCTGTAGCCGATGTAGTTATCGATCGCCTCGTTGATATCGGCTCCGTCGAGAGTGTAGTTGTTGCTCTGCTCGCGGTTTCCGTTGACGTTGAACCCGCCATTATATTGACCGCGGCCCACGTTATCGAGCGCCTGGGGGTTTGGAGTGATGGCCCCGGCGACTAACAGAGTGAGCGTGGAGAAGTTGCGGCTCTGCAACGGCAGCTCCGTGGCGGCTGCTGCAGTAATCGTGTCGCCGGTCGTTGCGTTTTCTGTGTTAAGAATGGGCGCCGTGTCGGTGACGATGACATTGCTATTTGTTCCGCCGACCTTCAAGGCTACGTTTACTTTCGCTTCCTGATCGACTTCAAGCGAAAAAGCGTTGGTGCTTTGTGGAGCGAAACTACTGGACTCTACGGTGATCTTGTATTGTCCAATCTGCAAAAAATGGAGAGAGTAGATGCCACTCGGATTGGTCACAGTCGGAGTGGCTACACCTGTTAGGACGTTGGTAGCGGTTACCTTAGCGCCCGCCACGACAGCACCGGTTGGATCGGTCACGATACCGGTAATAGAGCCGGTAATGGTCTGCGTGAACGCTGGCAGACAAGTCGCGATGACCAGCGCTAACGCTGATAGACAACGGAATCCGAACTTTAGTCCTTTGTGCATTGCGTTCCTCCAAAGTAAATTTTCGAGCGAATTGCTTGTGCCTATGCGAGGTTTCGCGGTTGGCTTGTTCTGGCCCATCATGCTTGCTGCAACAGATCGTGTGCATTTCATTGGGTGGGACTTGAAAGCGTCAGACTTCGTGAATAGTCCGTAGGTCGAAATGAAAGGTTGCCGCGTTCATCGAAGCTTGTGATCTCTTCTGAGTGCGGATACTACATCTCCCGGAAAAGCAGGGAGCTCAATTTCTGATGTGACCAAAAGAAGGCAAAATTTGTTCAAGAATTGAAATGTGCGGATGACAGATCGTATAGACAACTGTACTGAAGTGCAAGAGATTTTTTTGAGCACCGTCTCGGAGGGACGAAAGGAGCTCCGAGCACATGGAACGTTTCGCCTGGATTGCGAAGCTCTGAATCCGGGTGGCAGGGGACACTGTCCGACTAGACCGGGCAGTTTTTTTGCAACACTCGGGTAAACGGCGGCTGCTCAATTAGATTTGATCCGAGCAGGAACGGTATTCCGGTGTAGGTCAAAGCCTCCTTACTCGATCGTGGTCGTCGGAACGCGGATGGACGCGCGGTATCGGTGGCCGCAATAACGAGAACACGCGACTTCAATTGGTATCTCTGCCGTCGTCATGATGACTCGGGAGATCGACAGCATGATCGCGTTCTTCGGGATGGAAAGCAACTCCGACTCTTCGCGGGTTGCCGGCGAGGCCTCGAGTACTTCATCGGCCCAGGCAGCGCGAACGCCGTATTTGTCACGAAGCACCTTGTAAAGCGACTCTGACGAGAAATCGGTTCGTTCGAGTCCGGGATAGTGTTTCAAAGGAATGTGCGATTCTTCGAGCGCCATCGGAGTTCCATCCGCAATTCGCAGGCGACGAAGTTGCAGGACTGCCGAACCTTCTTCCACTCGAAGCTGTTCCGTGAGAACACCTTTAGCTAGCAGGACGGTTTGCGCGAGGAGTCGTGAACTTGGCATCATCCCGCGTCGTTTCATGTCCTCAGTAAATCCCCTGAGGTGCATGATGTTCTTCTCCAGCTTGGGCCGGGTGACATAAGTGCCTCGTCCTTTTTGGCTGAGCGCGTAACCCCGACTCTTCAGGTTATGCAGGGCTTGCCGGGCAGTCATTCGGCTGACCTGATAAGAACGCGCCAGCTCAAACTCCGAGGGAAGGCAATCGCCAACCGCCAATTCGCCAGCCTGAATCTTTTCGATCAAAGCCTGTTGAATCTGGTAGTACAACGGAATGAACCCGTTTTTATCTAACGACAGCGAATAAGAAAAGGATTGGGCATCGGGTTTTTCCACGCGGTCTCCTGGGAAAGTGTTATGCGTCCAGTTTTGCTGACGGGAGAAATCAGTCGATCAGTGGAAACCTAATCGTGATCAAGAGCATCTTCAAAACACCTCACACGCTGCATTTCTCTGCAGACCTGCTGGCGTGATTTTGGGGAAAACAATGGGCTGCCATCGCGCTTTTTTTCTGGTTTAGAGATTAGCGGATGAGTATAGTCGTCCAGACAAGTTGACGCAATGAGAATTCCGAGATTCTCAGGTCGCAACTCGTCGTTCGCCCAGATTTTTATCTCACAATGGTTTTCGAGGATTAGAAAAATTAAACACCCACGGATCATGGCTCTAATCGGTTGCTTTGTTGGAATATCTCCTTTCACGGCTATGGGACAGCTAAACGTCGTAGTCGACCAGGTCGGCTATGAGACGCGGTCGTCCAAAGACGCAATCGTAGTCGGAACGGAGCGGGATCACCCAGAGAAGTTTTCGCTGATCGATACGGTAAGCAGCAGGGTTGTGCTGACAGGGAGCCTGACTCCCAATGGCCAGGTAGATTCATGGGGTGGCCGCATCTTCTGGACTGCAGACTTTTCCTCATGGCAGGTCGTTGGCCACTACGCGATTCAGATTCAGTCGACCGCCGGCGAGGTGCGTTCCTGCCCGTTCGATATTGATGACGATCTTCTCGAACGTAATACGCTCTCCAATATCATCTACTACTTCAAAGGACAGCGCGCCAGTGGCTTGATGGATCAGGCGGATCGTCATCTTCGCCTGCCCGCAGGCCAGTCAGGCTTTGTAGATGTTCATGGTGGCTGGTATGACGCGACCGGCGACTACGGAATCCATCTTTCTCATCAAAATCCCACCTCTTACTTCAATCCTCAACAGGTGCCGCTGGTTGCGTGGACTTTGTTGAAGAGTTATCGAGTTCTTGAAGCTCGACATGACGATAACTTTAGCGAGTACATGCGGCGAATGCTGGATGAGGGGCTCTTTGGCGCTGACTTTCTCGTGCGAATCAAACGGCCGGGTGGCTCTTTTTTCGAAAGTATTACGGCTCCGGGAAAGAATAAGCTTCCGCAGGATCGTGCGATCGGCAATCCTAACTGGCGAACACAGATCAAGAAGAATGCTTCAGATTCGACCGAGCAGATACAAACTGCGGAGGGTCCGCACGCTTATGAGGCGAGCTTTCGCGCAGGAGGAGGCATGGCCATTGCCGCTCTAGCGCTCGCCAGTACTATGCCGATCGACGGAGATCTGCATCGCACTGAATACCTTCGTGCCGCTGCGGAAGCGTTTCGATTTCTCGATGTGCACAATCGCGAGTTACTCAACGACGGGAAGGAGAACATCCTCGACGACTACTGTGCGCTGATGGCTGCTACTGAACTGTATCGGGCCACGAAGCGGGAAACGTATCGCCTGGCAGCTGACCGGCGAGCCCTCAATTTAATGGAGCGTCTTAACAGCGCTGAAGGCCGCCACGACTATTGGCGAGCCGATGATGGTTCGCGGCCCTACTTCCATCCCTCTGACGCGGGCTTGCCTATCGTCAGCTTGCTTGAATACGCACAGATTGCCTTGCCTGATGCACAGAAACATCTGCTTAGCGTCGTAGAAAGATCGCTGCGTTTCGAGCTTGGTATTACGTCGGAGGTCAACAATCCATTCGGATACGCCAGACAACTGGTTCGTATGGGAGATGGCAGGGTTCGCAGCGCATTTTTCTTTCCTCACGACACAGAGGCAGCGCCATGGTGGCAAGGCGAAGATGCTCGATTGGCCTCGCTATCAGCCGCTGCGCGGATGGCATCTCCGCTTTTCGATTCCGACCCCGTCTTTCAATCACAGCTTCAGGAGTACGCCTGGAATCAGTTGCACTGGATTCTTGGCCGGAACCCCTTTGACGCAAGCATGCTGATGGGGAGCGGACATGGAAACGCACCGTATATGTTCTTTCGTTCTTATAAGTACACGAGTGCTCCAGGCTCCATCCTCAACGGTATTACTGCGGCTACCGACAGTGAGGACGGCATTGCTTTCAACGAGGGATACGCCGTGACCGGCAACGATGAAGACTGGCGCTGGACTGAGCAGTGGCTTCCGCATGCTGCCTGGTACTTATATGCCGTTAGCCTTCCACACTCTTGATCCAGAGGATCGTGTGCGCCGTCGATGCCTGATCCCTCGACCGCGAGGCCAACGAGTTTCAGGAGCCTTAGACTTCATGGCTTAGAATTAGCGCGAACGCTTGAAGTTCTTCAAACCGCGCGATCGTGTTTCGAGAATATTCCCCGTAACGCGGGTCATTAAGTATCGCTGGAGCTAGGAAAGCATTCGCGGGAACCGTAACGGGAACCGTCTTTTTCACAACGCCTTCGGCCAGCCCATCAATATATTCCGCTAGTCTTCGACGCATTTCGATGAGGTCAGGTTCAGTGAGAAAATCTTTGTCTTCTTCACTGTAGAGGACCGCGAACTGATTCCAAAAGAGCGTTCCTGCGGTGAGAGATGTTCGGAGAATCATCTCGCTTGTGCGGACATGCCGTTCCCGGTCAACGCCGAATTCGTAATCTACAGAATCATTCATCGATCGAAGCGCAACAACTGTCTTGCCGACCTGATCCCGCAGGGCATCTGCTTGTTCAAGCAGATCTTTCTGGTCGGGACGAGGTTCGATGAGACGGAGGAAACTCGCAACGGTCTTGAGAACGCCTGCAAGGCCCTGACGCATGACTGTGACAGTGCGCACTGGCCATATCTGATCGAAGACAAACCACATGACGAGAAGTGCGACGAGTATGCCGATAAGACGGTCACGTGCGGGGGCGAGCTCGGTGGGAGCACTAAAATCTTCAAACGCCACGAGGTAAAACGAAAACGCCATCTGTAACCCTACATAATTGAACCTTGGGCCCGCGGCTGTCCAGGCTGAGATGAATGCAACGAATCCAATAAGAATGACCAGCGATGTGATCGAATCCATGTGCGGAAAGAGAAGAGAGATCGCTCCAAGACCTAGAATGAGACCGCCGAAGATCGAGCCCAACAGACGGAAGAAAAGTCTTTGTTTAATCGCGCCACTACTACTAAGCCCGGTGACAATAACCGTAATCACTGCAGTCGAAATTCCAGGCCAATCAACAGCGTTGTAGACAACATAACAGAGAGTCGCGCATAGGCTGATCTTAAGTCCGAATGCAATCGTGTCGCTTCTGCCAACCGCCCCTGGAATGAAAAACGGCGCCTTTCTTACGGGCATCGCGACTAATTCTTTATTGCCCAATTGGGCGGCGTCGGTAGGCATTGTCAGAAGAGCATGAAGGGCTGCTTCGACCCGATCCAGCAACGTCACACAGTTCTCGGGCATAAATTGCAAGCGGCTTTCAATTTTTGGAATGGAAACCGGGATCAGTTCACGGCACTGTTCAGCGATGATTGCGCACCGTCGTCTTAGCTCTGGACTATCTTCCTCAGTATTTTGCAGGCCGAAAGCGGCGGAGACATCCAGGATCTGGGAGAGCATCGTGAGGCGCAAACGTGTTCCCGGAGGGAGGGTCCCTGCATCGAGATCTCGCTCCGCAATTTTGTTGTATAGCTCCAGCATTCCATTTGTACCGGCTATTGCAAGGCGGGAGACGGGAAGCACTGCGGCGGATCGCTCTTCTGTTGTCCCACTCTGAGCGTATACAGTGAACATCTTCTCCAGCGCCTGGTATCGGATTTTGCGCTGTGCTTCTAATTTTTTCGCGGGGTCGCGATCGCCGAAGAGGTACTCCACCAGAACAGCAGAGCCGACCGCGACTGAGAGCGTCGCGAGCAGCCAGAGCGAGCCTTTAACCAAACTGTCCGCAGGGGCATGTTTCTCCCAATTCCCAATTACGGTGCAGAATATTAACCCCCAGGTCGATCCGAGAGTCGGAAAGTTGGTTGAGGCCACCAGCACACCCGCAACAAATGTAACGATGGCGACGCTCAGTACACGGGCCATCGGATCGTTGTCACTAAGGATGACAACTCCCAGCTCAACTGCAATCGCAATTGCGACAGTGAGCAACGAAATCAGGCCGGTCCGGAAGGAAATTGTGGGACTGTCGCGTCCGACGAGGAAGATAAAGTACATGCCGATGTAAATAGACGGCATCCGCCAGGTCAACATGAGGCTCAGAGCGATTATCGTTGCAAGTACGATACGGAGAGAGCTGTTGAG
Organism: Tunturiibacter gelidiferens; assembly: GCF_013410115.1. Taxonomy (GTDB): domain Bacteria; phylum Acidobacteriota; class Terriglobia; order Terriglobales; family Acidobacteriaceae; genus Edaphobacter; species Edaphobacter gelidiferens. Next base: position 759,677 of record NZ_JACCCV010000002.1, on the reverse strand, counting down.
CCGCCCAGGCGTGGGTTGTAGATCCTCCCAGAACTTTCGCTTTAGAGACGTGATGGTGCCGAATAAGGATGTTTCCACCATTTGCTATCTCACGACCGTCACTGCGGTAGCGCCGATGCGAAACAAATTCGGGTCGGGATCCTTGACCCGAACACGAACAGGGAATCGCGTGGAAAGATGAACCCAGTTCAAGGTGCGCTCGATGTTGGGTAGTCCGCCGGTGACGCTTCCATCTTCCGGGAAGACGCCGAATCCAATGCTCTCGACGACCCCATTGAACCGTCGGTCAGGATGCCCCATGAGGTACACATCAACATGCGCTCCGATGCCGATATTCTTCACCTTCGACTCGCGATAGTTTGCGACAACCCACCAGGTCCGAGTGTCTATGAGGGTGAAAAGCGGCGTGCCTGGACGCGCGTACTCGCCTACAGAGATATTCATGTTGGTCACGTAGGCATTGAAGGGAGCGACAACGCGGCAGCGCTCCAGATCGAGGCGCGCACTGTCCACCTTCGCTGCCTTTCCTGGCCGTTCCGACATCAGCGTGTCGACCGTATCGATAGTGTGAATTGCCTGCCCCAGCTTCGCCTGCGATTCTGCTGCGGCAGAATCCGCCTCTTGTTGTCGCAGGATCGACGTGGCGAGTTGAGCTTGCGATTGCTCCAGCGCGGCCTGGGCTTCATCGAAGTTTCCTTGGGCGACTCGGACTGCGGTATTGGCCTGATCGATCTGCTCTACCGTCACGTACTGCTTTTTTAGCAGTGGTTCGATGCGGTGCAGGTCATTGGTGGCCAGCTTCAACTGAGCCTCCGCAGCCGCTACGGATGCTTGAGATCGGGAGACGGTGGCCTTCGCCACATCAATGCTGCTGCCTGCAGTTTTGACACCGGTTCTGGAGCTATGGACACCCGCAAGAGCAGCTTCGGCGGCGCTGTTCTGGGCCGCGATTCTTCGTTTCGCATCGATGATCTGCTGCTCCAGTGCCTCCTGATCCGACAACGCCTGCTGTAGGGCGTACTCATAGGGGCGAGGATCTATAAAGAACAGGAGGTCGCCTTTCTTCACGAACGCATTATCCTTTACCGGAAGTTCCACCAGCCTGCCGCTTACCTCTGGGGCAATCTCGATGTAATTCGCCCGCACGCTCGCGTCGTCGGTGCGTGGGTGAAGATCGGTTTGCAAGATGACAATAAAGAGGGCGACTAATGCGGACGCAACAACGCCGATGGCAATCCTACGGCCAATTTGTTTGCGGTCAAGAGCTTCGGGTGTCTGTTCCATGTGTCCTCCTACCGGAAAAAAATCAGCCAGAGCAGGCTTGTGAAGAGTATGACGACGCTGGGGTAGAAGAGCGCGACCGGCCCAACCTCAGAGTCCAACTTGAATCGAACCAGGAAGTGACGTACGACGAACGCGAGGACCACGGCAATCGACAGACAGAGCATCCATACCGGGAAAAAGGAGCCAATAATATCAATCGACGGCGCATGGTGGCACCCGGCGCAGAGTAGGCACAAAGCTAATAGGGAAGCTGGACGCTTGCTTCTCATGGTCATCACTTCTGGCCATCCTGTGTATGTAATTTCGTTGCGGGTGGTTTGGTCCTAAGCAGGTTTCCAGTCACAAACTCAAGATCAACGGCTTCCAGAAGCAACTGAGATCGTGCCGAGACGCCGGAGAGTCGAGCCTGTGCTAACTGTCTTTCGGCAGTAACCACATCGATCAAATTTTTCACTCCATATTGATAGGCTTCCAGAGAAGCAGAGTACGAAGTGTTCGCAGAGTCGAGCAGGGCAAGTGCGGCCTGCTCTTTTCTCAGTGCCGTACGAAAAGCAATAAACGCTGTCCAAACTTCCCGTGTTGCCTGATCGTGTTTCGCGGTCATTACATCCTGTGCCTCACGTCTCGTCGATTCGGCAATGGCCACTCCGTTTTTTCTAGCTCCTCCATCGAAGATCCGCCACTCCACTCCCAACTCGGCGGACCAGGTAGTTACGTTGGCATAGCCAAGCTGGCCATTGTCCGCCGTAGGCCATACCACGGTCTGTGCCGCAGAGCCCGACAGTGAAATCTTCGGACGATATTCCGCTTTGGCCGCTCTCACCTGATCGTCAGCCGCGCGAATCTCTGCAGCCTGAGCCATCAGGTCAGGCCGATCCGACAGGGCTCGATCGATCAGCTCATTGATGGAAAGGGTAAGCGATTCGGGCAACGAGGAATTTTTCTGCGCGTCGATAGTTATATCCGGCGAAGGCTCCACGCCTATCGCTTCGGTAAGCGTTACTCGCGAGATTTTCTCGTCGCCGTCCGCAGACTCCAAATCGAATACGGCCTGCGAGGTCTCGGCGCGGGCATTGAGCACGTCAGGCAAGGTGGAGCGTCCGTTTGCTAGTTGATCTTCGGCTGCATCCTGAGTGGTTTGCGCGGTCTTAAGCGTCTCCTGTGCCGCCTGCAGTCGTTCCTGCGCAGTAAGCAGTTTGTAATAGTCACTAGCTACTTGAAAAGCCACTTCCTGATTCGCCTGGATGAAGTTAGCGCCGGCGGCTAGTTTTTCGGCTTTCGCGCTGTCGACCTTGGCCTCTCGTTTGCCAAAGTCAAAGAGCAGATACTGCAGCGTGACCTCGGGTTGGATCAGCGGGATCTCAACCGTAGAATAGCCGCGAGGTAAAAGCGACTCCGGAAACGGGGAGATCGTCCGCTGGTCAGCAAATACTGCAAGTCCAGCGAGCACAGGGTAGTAAGCGCTCTTCTCTATCCCGAGCTGTTCGGCCTTTTGCTTCGCTTGCTCCCACACGATTCGAGTGCGGGGATTATTGCGTTCCGCTATATCGATCAGTTCGGGAAGCGTGTACACCCGTTTAGGATCGAGGGTTGCAACCTTTCCCGACGGAACGGCATGAGCAGCACAGTCTGATGCCGAGCCAGGCGTCGACGCGGTACCCGCACACTGCGTAAGCCCGCTTTGTGGTGTCCAGAAACCCACAAAGAAAAACATCAGCGCCAGCCTGAAACTGGATTTAGAAAGAAGGTGTGTCGTGTCTTTCATCTGAGAGTGGTCAAAGTCTACCAGTTCGTTCCCGACAGAGAGATTGTAATTCCGATCGAAAAAGATGAGGAGACTGTACGAGTCGTTAGACTGGAAGAGATTGACCACTCATCCGAGCGACCGGCGCAGCACGGTTCTGGCGCGCAACAAACGGGATTTCGTCGCGGCTACGGAGATTCCTGCGATTTCGGCGATCTCTTTGATCGAAGTGTCGTGTACCTGTTGAATTTCCACGATCGTGCGAAGCGCTGGTCTCAGCCGGCGGATTGCGCGTTTTAGATGGTGTTCTCGTTCGGACCTCGCATAGTGCTCTTCAGTATTGGCCCGTCGATCGGGCACCTCCCAATGCTGCCACGTTTCGCCCTCCGCCCCGCCATCCATTGAAATCTCGGGATGCGCGCGTTTCCGACGTAGAATCATGAGCGCGGAGTTGATGGCAATTCGTGTAACCCAGGTGGAGAAAGTCGACCTGCCGTCGAAGTTCTTGAGGTGAACATAAGCCTTCAGAAAAGCATCTTGAAGTGCATCTTCCGCGTCTTGCCGATTTCTCGTGATCCGATACATCGTGCTGAAAGTTTTCTTTGAGTGGCGATTCCAAAGCTCGGAGAAAGCGAGATGCTCTCCCGTCTTCGCTGCGGCGACCAACATCTCATCATTGGAGGTCTCGAGAATAGCTTGCACGCTTATGGTGCCCGTTGAAAAGTATGAGTCCATTTGGAAGGCCTTTCTGAGAAATTTTGGAGAAATTTCGCTATGTCGACGATTAAGATCAAACTTCGTACCAATTAGAAGACCAGTGAAACGTTTGATTCAGGTATTGAAGAGAGTTGCTCCATGAGTGCTTGTATTTGTCCTGTGAGCGATGAGAATCGCTAAACGGATAAGGATCTTCCCGAAGGTAAAGCGGAAACCGATCGCTCGATAGCCTAAATCGTGCTTCTATTGGGACACTCTTTCGAGGGGGGAGGAGAATTTCCTCAATGCGAATATCGCTTGCTCGCGAAGGGTGCGCTCGCTACAGAAAGGTTGGTTTAGTCGCCGCTCATGGTCTTGTCGGAGGACGAAACCACCAGTCGTCGTCCAAACATCCGTGCGTCAAGGGAGTAGGCTCCAGGTCCCAACAGCCCCAGAGAAGCGGCGACCAGAATAGAAGAGATGAGAGGGATGAAGACGAGATCCTTCATGTCAAGCAGCATCGCTACCTCAATCAGACAGCATGCGATCGAAGACACTGGAGTGAATAGTCCAAGACAGATTGCAACACCCAGCAAACCCAGGCCGGCGGACTGCCAAATGTGAGCGGCTGGATTTCCCTGGGGCATTGCTTCGGTGAAAAGCGTTGCAGCGACAGAGACACGCAGAAGAATCAAAGCAACGCCCGCCGCTCCCGTCGGGAACATCGAAAAGAGTCTCTGCACAGTCGTGAGCCTATCCGGTCTACGGAAAACCGGCAAACCCGAAGAGAGGGTACGAAGAGTAATACTTTTGGGGGGTATCGCAGTACTCTACTCACCGGTCTGCCCCGCATCTTGCAGTGAGCTCAGCAGGCGGATTCGGAAGTTTAATGTCACTCCAGCTCAGCCACGGAGATAAAATGAGACGTCCACCACCGAATCAAATCGGTCGATGCTCGGGAGCTTCCATCTGGGCTGTTCTGTGGAAGATCCGAGCGGAGTAGAAGGATCGAAATGAGTGAAATACGTACAATTAGAGTTCTTACGGTCGACGATCATCCGCTTCTTAGAACTGGAATTTCGGGCGCGATCAACGCGCAGCCCGACATGTCAGTCGTGGCCGAAGCTGCCGATGGCGAAGAGGCGATTGCATCGTTTCGATTACACCGCCCGGATGTAACACTGATGGATATTCGGATGCCCAAGACGAATGGCATCGACGCGATCTCAGCCATTCGTAAGGATTTTCCTAACGCTCGCATCGTCGTCCTGACCACCTACGGAGGCGATATTCAGGCTCTTCGAGCTTTCAAGGCTGGAGCAGTCGGGTATCTCTTGAAAAGTATGCTGCGTACCGAGCTAATCGACACCATACGGCTCGCTCATGCAGGTATGAGACGGATTCCGCCCGAGATAGCCCAGGAACTGGCAGAGCACGCCGGCGACGAGATCCTCACAACGCGAGAGATCGAAGTGCTGCGCGATGTTGCCAAGGGAAGTTCTAACAAGGTAATCGCATCGCGACTTGCCATCTCTGAGCATACCGTCAAGGGGCACCTCAAAAACATTCTTTCCAAGCTCGACGCCAGTGATCGGACTCACGCAGTTATGATCGCTCTCAAGCGCGGCTTTCTAGACATCTAATGTTGGTTAGTAGACCGGCTAGTCACGGTAGGGAGGATGTCTCGATCACATAATCTACAGTAGTCCTGCTTGACATCATCGTAGCGTTCGCGAAGGTCGACAGCGCAACTTTGAAGGGGTTGACTGTCTCCATTTTGGATCGAGCTTCTTTCTCTCACATTCGATTGGCCTTCTCCCATTGAGCCGCTACCGAAACAGGGTCAACTTCAGTCAAAAAAATTGACACGGGAATAGCAACCAAACGATAGACTTTAGTTTAGGCGTGACGAGTGCGTCATGTGATTCCAGAAATGCGCTTTATGACTGATTCAAGCGTCGCTCAGATCGCGTGCATCGGATGATCTCTAAAATGGAAGAATTAAGGCTTGATCCTATGGGGGATAACGAGTTTACGCGATGAGTTCAATCAGCTTCAGGCACCCTGCCACTCTGTTGTTCTGCTTCGGCGCCTGTCTACTAGCAGGTTGCAGCGCAAAGCCATCCGATCCAAAAAGCGAAGCTCCACCGGCCGCTGTCGTCCAACCCGATGCCGACCCAAATCTGGTTCACGTTGATCACCCGGATCAGTTCACGCTGGTTGCGGCGACAGACTACGCTGCCACCTCCACGATCCAGGTCACCGGCACGGTAAATCCCGACATCTCGCGCACTATTCCGGTGATATCCATTGCCTCCGGCCGCGTCGTTGAGGTCCACGCCCGCATCGGTGACTACGTTAAGAAGGGCCAGCTCCTGATGGACGTTCAGAGCACCGACGTGTCCGGTGCTTTTGGCTCTTACCTGAAGGCTGTGAACGACGAACGTCTTGCCAAGGTACAGCTCGACCGGGCGAAGATCCTCAACGACAAGGGGGCCATTCCCAATAGTCAGGTTGAGATCGCCCAGAACGCCGAAGACGATGCAAAGGCAGCCCTATCTGCCTCCGAAGAGCAACTCCGCGTTCTTGGTGTTGACAAAAACCACCCAGCCGCAACGGTCAAGGTTTACGCACCCGCCTCGGGCTTTATCATCGCCCAAAATGTCACCAATGCCGCCGCAGCCGGAGTCACTTACGCCGGCTCGGCCAACGCCTTCACCATCGCCGACCTGTCGCACGTATGGATTATCTGCGACGTCTACGAGAACGATCTTCCCACAGTCCATCTCGGTCAGAAGGCGGACATCCGCCTCACCGCCTACCCCGACCGCGTTCTCACCGGCGTCATCAGCGACATCGGAGCCGTCCTCGACCCGCAGATCCGCACGGCCAAGGTTCGTATCCAAGTTGAAAACCCCAACACTTTGATGCGCGTCGGCATGTTTGCCACCGCCACCATTCACGGCAAGACCGCGCAGACGCACGTGCAGGTGCCTGCCACCGCAGTACTCCATCTGCACGACCGCGACTGGGTCTACACTCCCGCCGGGGACGGCAAGTTCCGCCGAGTGATGGTGCGCGGGGGCGCATCCTTGCCGGGCAATATGCAGGAGATTATCTCCGGCCTTAACGCGGGCCAGCAGGTCGTCACCAACGCCCTCGCGCTGCAGAACACGGCGGATCAGTAATGATTCGTAAGCTCGTCGATTTTGCACTGAACAATCGCTGGCTGATACTCGGCCTCGCGATTATGCTGTTCGCCTGGGGCATCGTCTCCTTCCACAACCTGCCGGTGGAAGCCTACCCCGACGTTGCCAACAACTACGTCCAGATCATCACCCAGTGGCCCGGCCGCGCCGCCGAGGAGATCGAGCAGCAGGTCACCATCCCGCTCGAGATCGGAATGGCGGGCATCCCGCACATGACCCACCTGCGGTCAACCTCGCTCGCCGGAATCTCCAGCCTCAACCTTATCTTTGACGACGACTCGGTCAACGACTGGAATCGTGAAAAGGTTCTTGAGCGCCTCGCCCAGGTCACTCTCCCAACTGGCATTCAACCGCAGATGGGCACCGACTGGAGCCCCGTCGGTCAGATCTATTGGTACACCCTCCGCAGCACCAACCCGCTCTACGACAACATGGATCTCAAGTCCCTCGAGGACTGGACCATCGAAAAGCAGTTTAAATCCGTTCCCGGTGTTGTCGACGACTCAAGCTTTGGTGGCATGACACGCGAGTATCAGGTCCGCGTCGATCCCGACAAACTCGTTGCTTACGGGCTCAGCATCGGTCAGGTCGAGCAGCAGCTGGCCAACAACAACACCAACGCAGGCGGCAGTTTTATCGAACAGGGCCAGCAGCAGATCAACGTCCGCGAAGTTGGCCTTTACAAGAATGTCCACGATATAGAAGAGACCGTCCTTAAGACTCAGTCCGGCACCGCACTCCGCGTCAAAGATATCGCGACGGTCGCCCAGGGACCGAAGATCCGGCTCGGTCAGATCGGCAAAGCCTGTCGCGCCGGGGGCCTGCCTCTCACCGACCCACCAGGTTCCTGGACCGCGAACGACCCGTGCGTCGATCACCAGGACAAGCCTGGCAGCTCAAAGGCGATCCATCGGGAAGATGGAAAGATCGTCGATGACGGGGACGTTGTTGAAGGCATTGTTGCTCTCCAGAAGGGGGATGACTCTGAGTTCGCCCTGGCTGGCATTCACAAGAAGGTGGACGAACTCAACAACCGTGTCCTCCCGCCAGGAGTCAAGGTCGTCCCGTTTCTTGATCGAAGCGACCTGCTTCACTACACAACCCATACGGTGCTGCATAACCTCACCGAAGGCATCATCCTCGTCGTCATCATTCTCTTCCTGTTTCTGGGGAACGTCCGCGGCGCTCTCATCGTCTCTCTCACCATTCCGTTTGCTCTTCTCTTTGCCTCCATCTGTCTCGACCTCCGGCACATCCCCGCGAATCTCCTGTCTCTGGGCGCGTTGGACTTCGGCATGGTTGTCGACGGCGCTGTCGTAATGGTGGAAAACATCGTCCGTCACCTCAGCCATCAGCGCAAAGACTCGCTGTCTCCGGCAGAGCAGATTCGCGAGGCCGCGCACGAAGTGCAGCGCCCCGTCTTCTACGCGATCGGCATCATCATCACGGCCTATCTGCCGATCTTCACCCTGCAGGCAGTTGAAGGCCGTCTCTTCCAGCCCATGGCCTGGACCGTGGCGTTCGCTCTTCTCGGTGCTCTTGTCTTCTCCATGCTGATCGCGCCGGTTCTGGCCAGCCTGCTCTTTCCCAACGGCACCACGGAGTGGCAGAATCCGGTGATGGCGTGGCTCACCGACCGCTACCGTCACTCCGCGCGATGGGCCATCGAGCATCGTTACGTTACGCTCAGCGTGGCAGGTGGGGCTCTTGCTCTTGCTCTGTTCCTGGGGCTCAGCGGCGTGATCGGGTCAGAGTTTCTTCCTCATCTCGATGAAGGCGCCATCTGGGTTCGTGGCACACTCGCCCCAAGCACCGGCCCGACGGAGAGCCTGCGAGTGATGAATCAAGCTCGTATCACTCTCTCTTCTTTTCCCGAGGTGACCCAGGTCGTAAGTCAGACCGGTCGTCCTGACGACGGCACCGATGTTACCGGTTTCTTCAATACCGAGTACTTTGTTGACCTGAAGCCCAAAGAAGCGTGGCGTCCCGTCTTCAAGAAAAACAAAGACGAGCTGATCGGTGCGATGGACCGCGAGCTGGAGAAGATGCCCGGCGTCATCTGGAACTTCTCGCAGCCGATCTCCGACAATGTCGAAGAGGCCGTCAGCGGTGTCAAAGGCGAACTCGCCGTCAAGATCTACGGGGATGATCTCAAGACCCTCGAGGCGAAGGGTGACCAGATCGTCTCCATCATGACCAAGATCAAAGGAGTAAGTGATCTTGGGCTATTTCGTGTCATCGGCCAGCCCAATCTGAACTACACCGTGAATCGCTCGGCCGCGGCACGCTTTGGAATCAATGTCGCCGATATTCAGGACGCAATCCAAACCGCAGTGGGGGGCAACGCAGTCAGCCAGGTCCTTCAGGGAGAAGCGCGTTACGACCTCGTCGTCCGCTATCTGCCGCAGTACCGCGACACGCAGGAGGCCATCAATAATATCCGGCTTCTTTCGCCCTCAGGGGAGCGTGTCTCGCTGGCACAGCTTACCAACATCTCGATGGAAGATGGTGCTGAAACGATCTCTCGCGAAGGTGGCCAGCGCTTTGTGGCCATCAAATACAGCGTTCGCAATCGAGATCTCGGCAGCACCGTCGAAGAGGCCATCGCTAAAGTCAATGAGCAGGTAAAGCTCCCGCCCGGCTACAAGATCGACTGGGCTGGCGAGTACGAGAGCCAGAAGCGCTCCTCTCGCCGTCTCATGCTCGTACTTCCCGTTACGATCCTCATCATCTTCATCATTCTCTATTCCATGTTTCACTCCGGCAAATGGGCCGGCCTTATCTTAGTCAATGTCTCAATGGCTCCAGTCGGCGGTCTGCTCGCTCTGCTCCTTACTCACACAAACTTCAGCGTCTCCTCTGGCGTCGGCTTTCTGGCTCTCTTCGGCGTCTCGGTTCAGACGGGTGTCATTATGCTCGAGTACATCAATCAGATGCGGGTTCGTGGCCACTCCATCGAAGAGTCCGCAATCGAAGGGGCAGTGCTTCGCCTTCGTCCCATCATGATGACCATGCTCGTTGCCACTCTAGGTCTTCTACCTGCAGCAACCTCGCACGGCATCGGGTCCGACTCGCAGCGTCCCTTCGCCATGGTCATCGTCGGCGGTCTCATTGGCGCGCTTCTCATCAGCGTCTTCCTTCTGCCCACGTTATACGTCTGGATTGCAAGGCCCGACGATGTCCTCCCTACCCCCGAGACGGAGTTTGAGAACTAATGCAGTTCAAGCATGCAGGCAAATTTTCAATAAGAACTACGCAGACCAAAGGAGGTTCGGAAAACTACATGACGAAGAAAAAACATCGAATCCTCCTTGTTGCCTCCTGCCTTCTGCTCGTGGCTCGTGTCGCGTTTCCGCAGACTCAGCCATCCAGCTCCGCCCCTGCCGCCATCACCATGCAGCAGGCCGTAGATATAGCGCGAATGAAGAATCCCAACCTGCTCTCCTCACAGCAGAACCTGCTCTCAGTCAAAGCTCAGGAGATTCAGGCTGGAGTTAGAGCCAATCCCTACTTCGGATTTACTGGATCAAACATAACTCTTCCTGCAGAGGGAGCCTCTAATCCATATGCCTATAGCTTGCAGGTTTCGAGGCTCTTCGAGCGCGGCGAGAAGCGTCGCTGGCGTCTCGACAGCGCCCGCTCCACGACGGCCCAGACCGACGCCCAATACCACCAGCAGGAGCAACAGACCATACTTGCCGTGCGCCAGGCCTTCACCAGCTTCGTCATCGCAAAGGCTGCAAAAAAACTAGCCGACGACAACCTAAGCGACTTCAGGCACGAGCTCGACATCGGACGGGAGCGCTACAAAGCCGGAGATATCGCCAAGCTCGACTTCGAACGCCTCGACCTCCAGCTGGCTCAGTTTGAATCTGACGAGTCCAACGCCATCACGAATGCCCAGCAGGCCAGCATCCAGCTTCAGGCTCTCCTCGGCTATGACAAAGCTCGCACCGACTTCGATGTCATCGGTGATGTTGTGCCGCCGCTCGTCTCCGACACGATGGAAGGGCTGGAACAGAAGGCGCTCGCCGCACGCCCCGACTACCATGCCGCCCATCTCGGCGTGGCCGTTGCCGATGCCAACGTCAAGCTCGCCTACGCGAACGGCACCACCGACCCAACCCTCGAAGGCGAATATGACCGCAGCGGCACCTATAACTCTGCCGGCTTCAACTTCAATATTCCCATCCGAATCTTTGATCGAAATCAGGGGAATAAAGAGACCAGCAAATATCTCGCACAGGCTAGTCGTTTCACCGAGCTTGCGACCCGCAATCAGGTAGTCGCCGACGTCGATCAGGCTTGGTCCGGCTACGCTAATGCCAAGGTCCTCTCCGATCGCTACAACGGCCACTACCTCGATGAAGCGAAGGACGTTCTCGATATCGCCCAGTTCAGTTATCAGCACGGCGGCCTTGCCCTGATCGACTATCTGGACGCACTGCGCGAATCCCGCTCCGTCACATCCGACGCTCTCAACGCCTACTCCCAAACCTGGATGGCAATCCACCAGCTAAGCTTCGCCACCGCCACCGAGATAGTCCCATAGCCTCGCTGAGGTTCTGTATCACCTGGCAAAGAAGCGACAGACATACTAGCCCAATTGCAAACAGCTAAACCGCTCCTCTGCGCGACGGCATCAGACGATCCGCGCTTTCGCCTGAACGGCTGAACCGTCCATTAAGAATCGATCCACCCTTCCAGACGAAAAATAAAGTCGAGAAAAGTGGCGCATTTTTTATGCCTCAGAAATGTGGTGTTTGGAAACCACGTTTACCACGCATTTCACCACAACCTGACCACGTTCTCACCACCATCTGCAGCCGAAAATCTGGAAAAACCCCTGCAAACCGGTGCAAACACCACAGCTGTATATTTATGTCCGCAATCCTCGTTGCAAGGGTTAGTTACTGGGCTTTCAGCGCTTCGACTGGATCGACTCCAGCAGCGCGGCGCGCTGGTAGATAGCTGGCAATCGCAGCCGCTGTCGCCAGGACAACCGGTACCGCAAAGAACGTCAGGGGATCGAGCGGGCTGATGCCGAAGAGCAGGGTTTTCATGAGCTGCATCAGTGCAGCTGCTGCTCCAAGGCCAACGGCAATGCCAACTCCGGTTAGCACAAGAGCCGATCGAACGAACATCCACCGCAGCAGGTTTTTCTGTGCTCCAAGTGCCAGTCGAATTCCTATTTCGCGAGTCCTCTGCGAAACAGCATATGAGATAACTCCATAGATGCCGACGAGGCTCAGGGCAAGTGCCATTGCACCGGCAAGCGCCAGCATTACAAGCGTGAATGAGGTCCGCGCAAGCGACTGGCTATAGATCTCCTGCATAGTGTTCACCGATGCGAGCGGCAGGCTCGCGTTCACAGACCAGACGGCCTGTTGCACCTGGTTGAGGAAGCTTTCAGTTCCAGCACGGTTACTGCGAATGGCGAACGTGACAAAGCGTGGGGCATCGATGGTAGGCTTCGGCGTATATGGATCGTTGATCATTGCCGGCCAGTAGACGATGGCGGGCGCTTTCTCATCAACGCCGTGCACCCTCACATCTTCGACGACTCCGATCACCTCCTGCCATGGAGTGTTTGAGAACTGACGGAGCCGTTTGCCGATAGCCGAGGACGCCGAACCCCACGACTCCCGCGCAAAGTTCTCCGACACGATCACCTTGGGCCGCAGGTCGTAGATATCTGCCCATGTGAAGTCGTGACCAGCCACAAAACGTGTACCCATAGCATTGAAGTACGCTGGTGAGACGAAGTTGAAGAGCCTGAGAGGAGGTTCCCCGCCTTCGTAATTTTTTCCTTCTACGCGAATCTGGTCCCAGTTGGGGTCGATGTTCTCCATGGGAACAGATCCGGCGAACCCAACCGAAGTGACTCCCGGAATGGCAGCGATTTTGTCGGCGATGTTGTTCTGAACGTGCGTGACCACTTGCGGATCGGAGACCAGCAGGTCGGGAATCCAAATATGCGTGGTTTGCAGGTGCTGGGGATCGGCAAAGCCGGGCTCGACGCGGTGTAGCGCAGCGAAGGTGCGAATCATAAGCAGAGCGCTTATTAGCAGAACGAGCGCCATGGCTACCTGTGCTATGACCAGTACATTGCGCGAGTGCTGCCGCGCACGACCAGCGCTGGCTGTCCGGTTTCCGCCTCCCATCATTGCGGAGGTTTGGGTCCGCGCATATCTCATAGCCGGTATGGATCCGAAGAACAGCCCCGAAAGAATCGAGAGAGCGAGAGTCAGGCCGAGCGAGCGCGCATCGAGAGAGAGTTCGCTCAGGCGCGGCAGATCGGCGGGACCCGTGGCAACGAGGAGGCGCAAGCCGACAAAGGCTACCACGATCGCAAGTACGCCGCCGAGGAGTCCGAGCGATATGCTTTCGATCATCAGCTCACGCGCGATGCGCATACGGCCAGCGCCGAGCGCGGCTCGAATGGAAAGCTCCTGGTGGCGAGACTCCGCGCGCACCAACAGGAGATTGGCCACGTTGGTGCATGCAATCAGCATCACGAGTCCGACGGTCGCCATAACCACCCACAACATACTGCCTACGCCGCCAATGATCTGCTGCTTCAGTGAACGGAGGCTGGGTGTGATTCGCCACGTCTCGTAGAAGTGAGGGTTGGTCCCGGGGCCGTTTGACCAGGAATCCATCCAGACAGGAATCAGACGCGCAATGTCGGCATCTGCCTGTGCGATCGCGATCCCGGGCTTGAGACGAGCGATTCCGTAGAAGCCGAAGCCTGCGAGTTTTTGATTGGTGCGATCCAGCGCCAGCGGGATCAGAAGATCGAAATCACGATCGACGAGCCGGAAGCCGCGCGGCATCACGCCAACAACCTCTCTGGTCTGGGCGTCGACCTGAATAGGGCGCCCGATCACATTGCGATCTCCGCCGAAGCGGCGTTGCCAATACCCGTAGCTCAATACCACGCTCTTTCGTCCATGCGGATCCTGATCGACTTCAGAAAGCCAACGGCCGGCTACAGGAGGAACTTTAAGTGTCTCGAGTACGCCGTCGCTCACGATCTCGGTTCGCACCTCTTCCGGTTTAGCCACGCCCGTTACACTGGCCGTACCCGGCGTCCAAATACCCATTGTCTCGAACGTTCGATTGTGCTGAGAGAAAGTGAGGTACATCGACGATGAGAGCTGAAGGCCGTTGGAAAAGTTGGCGAGTCCCCCGGCGCCAGGAGCGTTGAGCCATAGAGAGACAAGCTGTTCTGAATTGGGGTAAGGCAACGGCTTCAAAAGGATGCTGTTCAACACGCTGAAGATCGCGGTATTGGCCCCGATCCCGATCGCCAGCGTAAGGAGAACGGTCGCGGTAAAGCCCGGCGACGTCCGCAGCCTTCGGAAGGTGAACTTCAAGTCGGCCACAATGGATTCAAGCGCCGGCCATTGCCATACTTCACGGCTGCGCTGTTCAATGAGAGCCACGTTGCCAAATTCGCGCCGCGCCTCCTGCTCTGCCTGCTTGCGCGAGATGCCGTCGTCCATCAACTCCTCGATACGGTTCTCCATATGTTCCTGGATCGAAACGGAGATATCGTCATAGCGGCGGCGTCGAGAGAAAAATTGAGCGAACCACTGCAATTGTGACCTCCTACGCCTTGGCAACAGCGAGCACGCGCGTGATGCCGGCGAACATCTTTTCGAAGCTGATGACTTCTTTCTCGAGGTGGCGGATGCCCGCGTCAGTAAGTCGATAAATGCGCGTGGGGCGGCCCTTGGTAGAGACTCCGGTCTCCGCTTCGAGCCAGCCTTCCTTCAGCATTCGCTGGAGTGCCGGATAGAGAGAACCTTCTTCCACCTGCAGCAGGTCGTCGGACAACTGTTTAATATGCTTCACGAGTGCATAGCCATGCATGGGGTGTAGTCGCAGGGACTGAAGAATCATGACCTCCAGCGCACCAGGGAAAAGATCGCGATGTTTGGGGTTCTTCGCCATGGAAGAATACTATATCAAAATACCTATTCTAAAAATAGGTATTTTGTCAGGTGAAGCATACATAAAAAACTTCGCTCCTTCAACTCGGGCAAATTCTGCATGTGATCTATAGGCGGGCTCCAAATCGTGCAGAGAACGCAGAGTTGGATCGGTACGGTAAGCCCCGCTCGCTGCGGAAACGTTTCCGCAGACAACTCCTGCTTCATTGCGGAAGGAGGGCGTACGGTGCGGCGGGGGCTGCGGCACTGTTGCCTGTCGCAAAGAGATCGTGATGGTGACGAGGATCAATCACACCGCCTCACTACCTAAAATGTTCCGGCACTGACGGAGTTCTTCTGCTCAACGTTCGATTTGCAGACGGTGGAGAGACCTAACGAGAAACTAGCGGTGCAGCGGAACACCGACGGCTTTATGCTGATACCGTGGTACGGCAAGCGCATGACTCCGCAGCAGTGGTCTGCCCGATTCTTCTGCATCCGTGAGAGTGATTAGTAGCGCGTCCATAAGTTGCGTGGCAAACCGTGCGCGGGATGAGACCCGCTACTAGACCGAGGCCCAACCTGGACATGCGGAAGAAATTGGGATAGAAGATATACAGTAACCGTGGACCCAATGAGTATAACTTTGGGGCTGGTTCGCTGCCGCTCGGACCTCAAGTCCGGAGCTGGCATTCAAGACAGCCTTCTATATTTCAGGTATCCCGAAACCTCAGGCTACCGAAGCCAAGACCCCTATCTAGCGACTCCATCCGGCACGAGACATTTAGCATAAGGAAGTTGCCATGAGCACTCTTTGGTTCCTTGCCGCATTGGCTTTGGATGATCGTACGTTACCGACTCCAGGTGAAAATCCAGGCGAAACTGGCAGTTTTCTCCCAGGAATACCTGACAACCTGCTGATACTCGTTGTCTCGATCGGCGCGCTTCTGGCGGTGCCAACCTTGAAGGTGGCAGTCCTATTGCTTCGAGAATTTAAGTTCTGGCTTCGTGAACATCTCTAAGAAATTGTATCAGCGTAGAAAACGGTGAGGGTTAGGAAACTTTTCTACCCTACGTGATGCTGCTTTCGCAGTCGTTGTCTGCGTACCAACAATTCTCGTCCTCGGATTTTTGCCAAGCCCACACTAGTATCACGTCGTCGTAACCTGTAGTGCGATTCTCAATGCGGCGATCACTGTGGCTGTCTGTTGGAATCCGGATGATATGACCAGGAGTACGGCCTTATCCAACAATGTATAAACAAGAAAGTCTCTTGTTAACGGGGGCTACTAACTCCTGTAGATGAGGTGGAGGAATCTTTTGTTTGCGCGAATTCGTAAATCTGCATTCGGTCCTGCCTTGTGCGGTCTGTTTCTTGTCCTTGCGATTGTTGTTTCACATCCTGTAGCCGAGATGGGTCTGGATGACGATTGGTCTTACATTTGGAGCGCACGGGTACTCGCCGATACGGGGCACGTTGTTTATAACGGATGGTCGGCCGCTATGCTGGGTTGGCAACTGTACCTCGGCGCACTCTTCTTCAAGATATTCGGATTTTCTTTTTTTATTGCTAGGGTCTCCGTACTAGTTGTTGCGGTAGCGACGATCATGTTGGCTCAACGCCTTCTCGTTCGCTTAGGAGTGAACGAGTGGAACGCTACGGTCGGCGCTCTGATGATTGCGCTGTCACCAGTGTTTTTGTCAGTGGCCTTTAGCTTTATGTCCGACGTCCCGGGGTTTTTCTGTATAGTTCTTTGTTTCTACAGTTGCGCACGCGCGATTCAGGCAAGCACGACGCGGAAGGCGATTGGATGGCTCGTGTTTGCAGCGCTATCAAATGCAGTTGGTGGGACTGTCCGCCAGTTAGCTTGGCTTGGGGCTCTGGTAATGGTTCCTTCCGTAGCATGGCATCTTCGGAGAAGGGCTGGCATTCCGATAGTGGCAGCTGCGTTGTGGCTCATCAGTGTCGGAATGATCGGATGGAGTATGTACTGGTTCCGCCACCAACCTTACTCACTTACCGATGCGCTCGTACACATGCCGCACGGACGAGTAGGCGGTGTGCTGAAGAACATAGTGCTGCGTAATAGCCTAGCTATCTGTTTCTTCGTCCTTCCAATTATCACCGCCTTCATAGTCAAGCTGCCCTTTCGCGATCGGCTAACGCGTTTTGAAGCTACTGCCCTATTAAGTGCCTTTGCAGTGGTGGGGCTTCTCGGTTTGATTTTCAGCAAGCAGATTAGCTTCGAACTTGAGTTCACTAGCAGCACCGTTATAAACAGAGGATTGACCAGCGGATCTGGGATTCTTGGTGTACAGCCGGATGTACTTCCTTATGACTGTCGTATGGTGCTCACTCTGCTAACCCTTGCTGCTCTCTCGGGTTTCATTCTGTTTCTACTTAACGTTTCCAAAATTCAACGCCCGCATTGGAAAGGCAAAGCGACATTCACATGGAGTAGTACGTTTGCGATGTTTGGTCCATTTACCATGGCCTACATCGTATTGCTCGTGACAAGGACAAACATCTTCGACAGATACCTGATTCCCTTGATCTTTGTGGCCGTAGTGGGTCTTTTGAGGTTATATGAGGAGAGAGTCGGTGGTCGTCTACCGTTGTTGACCGTGGCTTTAATTCTGATGTTTGGAACCTTTGGTGTTGCTGAACTTCACGACTTGTATGCCAGAGATCGTGCGGTGTTGGCAATCACAAACGAAGTGCTGTCCACGGGTGTGACTAGAAGTGAGATTCGTGCTGGATTTGAATACGACGCCTGGACAGAACTCGAGAATTCTCGTTATGTCAACGATTCTCGGTTGATGGTTCCAACAGGAGCTTACAAGATTCATCCAATGCGGCAAGGTCTTTCGCCGGCATGTCAATCCTGGTTTTCAGGCCTCATGCCGTCGTTGAATATTCACTATGCTTTGGCGTACGACCAATCAACGTGCTATGAAACGTCATCTTTTGCGCCTGTTTCCTTTCAGGCGTGGTTACCTTCTCACAATCGCACTCTATACGTTCAGAGGGTCCCGTAAAGCAAAGGATAGTCGGAATCATAGACCCTGAATTCGATAGCTCGCTCAATCGTCGGACCGCCCCTACCTTCATTGTTAGAGACTCAACAGGGTAGAAGGGGGCAGCGGCTTGAACTGCGACGATTGTTCCGGCTCTTCTGGTCAGCGAGTGGCGGCAGTCGGCAGAGTGGGGAACAAAGACAGTGATCGAAGGGATGTCCTAATAGGATGCTTCCATTTCGGGGACGACAACCTCGAAACGGGAGCAAAAATCGGCACAAACGGTTAGATGAAGCTGGCTTGGACCTCAGCATAGGTTGGCCATAAGAACCGTCAGAGTCACAACCCTTCGACTCTGGTTGCCTCCACTAATCCGACCACTCACCTCGTCAACCTCAAACTTCACGCCATATACCAGCGCGGGTTTGCACACGCCGCCCGCGTCACTCGCATTGGCATTTACGAGCATAGTTCACGCGCAAGGCACGATGGACTTTTCCGGTGCTCAAACGCTCACGGGAACTTTCAAGACTTTTGCGGTTTATGCGGTCATCTGTTTCGGCTGATCTTCGCCAAATTCGGATCATGAGTGGTCGTTTTCGAAGACGCCATCCCAGGCCTCTTCGTAGCGCTGTTTGGTGCAGGCGTCTTCGGATGGGCTCCTGGCTGGATCGGTTCTCTGATGGGCCAATCAATGAACAGACCAAGGGCCAAGCACGGCCTCGACCCCTCAACAGGGATGGCGGTCATATTAGTCACGGTAATTCTGAGCTTCGCGCTGAAACACCCTGCGACTCCGCCTGACGGTTGTAGACCCCTTTATTTATTCTTTATTCCCTACTTGCAATGTTCCTGCAAGTGGCCAAGTTTCTGAAAGTCCATTGCCGTAACAATATATCTAGACACGCTCAGTCCATGCGTGCTTCGTTTCGCGCTTGCTGCCCATTAAAGCTCCTTGATCCCTCGAAAACCGACAAAAGAGCGGTTTTTCATCTTTTTAATTTCATAGTTGACTGTTTTTGTTTGCGTGTACTATGCTCATTTCGATTTCGTACAAGACTAAATCTATTCCCTGACAGAGAGCTACCCAACAACAATTAGTTCGGGTCACAAAAAAATCAAGTGAAAGAGGCCGCACCATGCTTTACACAATGTCTAACCTTCAACTCAAAAGGAGACTCGCTTTACTCCTATTCCTGACCGTCAGCTTGCTCGGCACAGCTACACATCTGCAGGCGCAGACTACTGCCAGTCTCTCGGGCAACGTCGTCGATACGACCGGCGCCGTCATCCCGGGAGCCACGGTCAGCCTCACCAACACGGCAAGCAGAGACAAGCGCAACGTGACTTCCAACGCCTCCGGCTATTTCACCTTCGCTGGTGTTATCCCAGGGACCTACACGGTGCAGATTGCGGCGCCTGGTTTCCGCGGATTCCGTCAGGATAATGTGACGGTCGACCCGGGAGACGTTCGCAATCTCAACAACCTCAGCCTCACTGTCGGTGGCAGTACAGACACGGTCACTGTAGAGAGCGCTGCCAACGAGATCGCCCCCCAGGACTCCGGCGAGCGCTCGGCGCTATTGACCGCCAGGGACATAGAGAGGCTTCCTATTGAGAGCCGCAACCTCTCTGAATTACTAAAAATTCTCCCTGGAACCACGACAACCGCGAGTGGCACGGGCAACGGCCCTGGCTTCGACTTCAGCGATAACGGGTCTTCAGGCTCTGCGGTTGGAGTAGGCCTTAACACCAATGGTGCTCCCTATCGCGGAGGCACAGCCTATCTGTTGGACGGCGCGAGCATCATCGATCCCGGCTGTGCCTGCTGGTCGATCGCAACTGTGAACCCGGATATGACCCAGGAGGTTAAGGTTCAGACCTCCAACTTCGGCGCCGATGCGGCCCAGGGCCCCGTCGTCATCAACGTGATCAGCCGCTCCGGTTCGTCAGAGTTCCACGGTCAGGGGTATTTCTACGCGCGTAACAGTGTGCTGAACGCCAATACCTGGCAAGACAAGCACAGCACAACTCCAACCGCACGGCCGGAAGCCTCTTACTACTATCCGGGCGGCAGCGTGGGCGGCCCCATCCTGATTCCTCACACCAACTTCAATTACAGCCGCAAACTGCTTTTCTGGGCTGGGTTCGAAGATTTTCGTCAGACACTCCCAGCAGCCTCACCCTTAACCTCCTATGTGCCGACCCCGGCCATGCGCGCCGGCAACTTCAGCCTCAGCGATCCGGACAACGCAGCACTCTGCGCTACGAGCACAGGAAACGATTTCTGTCAGTCACTGAACGGCGGATACGCTCCGGATGGAACAAAGCTGAGCGGCACGCAGATTCCTACGCAGTATCTCGATCCAGGTGCGCTGGCGTTACTGAAGCTCTTTCCCCAGCCCAATACGAATCCCTCGAGCAACGGCAGCGGTTACAACTACTTTCTGCAGACGACCAACGTCCACAATGGATATATCTACCGCGGCCGCGTGGACTACAATCTCAGCGACAAAAACAAGTTGTTTGTGAGCTACCAATATGGCAGCGACTCCGAGACCAGCCTGGCGCATATCTATTACACCCCTTCCAATGCCGTCGCCTATCCTGGTGGTCCGCTCGTAAGCGCCGTTCACTCTCACGTGTTGAGCGGCAGCTACATTCATGTGTTTAACTCCGCGGCGACCAACGAATTACGCGTCGCCGTGGGCTGGCTGGACAATCCGTTCTCCGCCAGCAACCTGAAGGCGATGGATATCTCTACCCTCGGCTATCCCTACGGCACCGTTTACAACAACGCCTCCGAGCTTGTGCCGTCAATTAACTCGCCGGGAGCCCGTACGTTACCCGACATTTCACAACCAGACCTGTTTGGAAATGGCGGAGTCTACAACACCAACAAGAAGGCCCCGTCTGTGGCCGATGACGTCACGTTCGTCTACAGAACACATACTTTTAAGATGGGTGGCTACTGGAGCCGGTCAGGTAATAAGCAGGAGACCTACGGCTCTCCCAACGGGTCGCTCTCGTTTGCAAGTGGGGCAAAGACCGATCAGGTCACCGGCCTGACCATAGGCACGGTCAATCCGCTGGCAAACTTTCTGATGGGCATCACCAGCGGCTATACGCAGAATAATAGTAATCCCACCGACGACATGGCCTATACCACCGGTGCCGGCTATTTCCTGGATAACTGGAAGACGACCCGCCACCTGACGCTCAACCTCGGACTTCGCCTCGAACACCTCGGTCGATGGCAGGACAACACAGGTACGGGTCTTGCAGTGTGGGAGCCCAATCGCTACGCTGCCGACGTCAGCACAGGCAAGATCTATCCTGGTGTCTATTGGCATGCTATCGATGGGGCCGTCCCTAACGGAGGATCTCCAGTACAGACGATCTTCTTCGAGCCTCGCCTCGGATTAGCCTATGACGTTAGAGGCAACGGTGAGACTGTTGTGCGCGGCGGCTGGGCGGCCTATCGCTGGAACGATCAGTACAACGACTATGCTGGTCCGCTCCAGACATCACTCGGGGTCAAGACGTACAACTCCAGCAATAACCAAGCAATCACCCTCAAGGAGATTGCAGCCCTCGGTTCAAACTCGGCGTCGCTTGGTTCACTGCCTTCGAGCGTTTACGCTACCGACCAGGCCGACGACAAGGTGGGCGTAACCTATGCCTACAACCTGACCATCTCGCAGCGCATCCCGCGCAATATGCTGCTGGAGGTCGCCTATGTCGGCAATCAAACTCAGAACATCCTCATGGGTGGACAGAGCGGCGGCTCCGGTGTAGGCGGCACCAGCTTCGTCAACCAGAACAAGGTTCCGGTCGGCGGACTTTTCAAACCAGATCCCGTCACCGGCGCACCTGCTCCGGTTGATCCTGAGAACGTTCCCAACATCGCGGACTATTTCCCCTACTACAAGGGCTACGGCACCAACGCAATCTCGGTCAACACCCACTCGGGTTATGCGAACTATAACGGAGCCCAGGTCAGTCTGCTTCGCCAGACGGGCCGTGCAACTTTCAATGTCAACTACACCTACTCAAAGTCGCTGGGAATCGTCGGCGGCGTCGGCAACTCATCGACCTCGGTCGATGCCTTCAACGTCGCGGGCAATTACGGCGTCCTGAACATCGACCGTCCCCACGTCGTTAACACTTCCTATGCGTTCGATCTCGGCTCGCCCATTCACGGTCATCTCCTGGCGGGTGGATTTGTGAACGGGTGGACGCTCTCCGGCACCACTACCTGGCAGTCAGGTGGAAATCTGCAGGCAAACACAAGCCAGAACCTCGGCTTGACCATCGAGAACACCACGCTTGGCCACACCGTAGGCTCATCCACTTTCTACGGAACGCCATTCAACAGTGTGCTCCCGGTCACCATCTGCAATCCAACCGCTGGCCTTAAGCACAATCAGCACGTCAACCTCGATTGCTTCACCGCGCCACAGATCGGGCAGGTGGGAGACCGTCAGGCCCCGTATCTCAGCGGCCCGTCCTACTTCGACTCCGATCTCGGCATTTACAAGAGTTTCCACGTCACTGAGCATCAGGCCCTGCAGATTCGTGGATCGGCGTTCAACTTCCTCAATCATCCGCTGCCTGGCTACAGCACCTCGGATCTGGTGACACTAAAGCTTCAAACTCCGAATAACAGTTCCTTCGCGTCTCAGGTCTCTAATGTCGACCGTGGCATCACCGACGCGAAGTACACACAACGCACCCTATTGCTCGCAATCAAGTACAACTTCTAGCGGAGTTGTTCTCCAATTGTGCAATTGGACGAGCTCTGCCGCCACCTGCCCTGGCGGTAGAGCCTGTCTTATGTTCCGTCTGTATCACTCTGCAAGTCACGCCGAACGATAGGGAGTATCGCTGTCATGTATAGGTTCAACCGATCCATCTACATCGCGTCTACGCTCGCTGTCGTCTCCTTCTCGCAGCTTCTACCGGCGCAGCAGAGCTATCGTTTTCAAGACACCCATCTCCCCGTCGAGGAACGCATCACCGATCTGCTCTCGCACATGACGCTCGAGGAGAAGGTGCAAGCACTCAGCACGAACCCAACCATTCCCAGGCTAGGAGTCGTCGGCACCCAACACGTAGAAGGCCTGCACGGGCTCGCCCTTGGAGGTCCTGCCGGGTGGGAGGGTAAGAATCTTCCCGTCATTCCCACGACTCAGTTTCCTCAGTCGCGCGGACTCGGCCAGACCTGGGATCCCGCACTCATTCAGAAGGCTGCTGCTGCTGAAGGTTACGAGACTCGTTATGCGTACGGGAAATACCATCGTGGCGGCATGGTCGTTCGCGCGCCAAATGCTGACCTCAGCCGCGATCCGCGCTGGGGTCGCAGTGAAGAATCTTACGGAGAAGACCCGTTCCTCGTCGGAACAATGGCCGCTGCTTTTACCCGCGGACTGCAGGGCGATGATCCTCATGTCTGGCTCACTTCCTCGCTCCTCAAGCACTTTCTCGCCAACAGCAACGAAGACGGTCGCGATGGCTCCTCGTCGAACTTCGACGAGCGCCTCTTCCGTGAGTATTACTCCGTGCCGTTTCGCATGGCCATCCAACAAGGTGGTGCCAACGCCATGATGACCGCCTACAACGGCTGGAACGGTGTGCCGATGATCGAGAATCCTGTGCTTCGCTCTGCGGTCATCAAGGAATGGGGATTCGACGGCATCATTTGCACCGACGGCGGCGCTCTCACAAATCTCGTCACCCATCACCACGCCTTCAAAACTATGTCTGAGGCTGCCGCTGCCGCGATTCACGCGGGCATCAACCAGTTTCTTGATGACTACCGCCAACCCGTCATGGACTCCCTCAAACAGAACCTCATCACCGAGCAAGAGATCGACGCCAACATCCGCGGCGTCTTCCGTGTCATGCTGCGACTGGGCATGCTGGACCCTGCCGAGCAGATTCCTTACGCCAAAATCGGCGTAGTCGATCAGGTAAAGGGAGATCCATGGAACTGGCCCGAACGACACGCTCTCGCACGTCAGGTCACCGATGAGTCCATCGTGCTTTTGAAGAACGAAAATAACATCCTTCCTCTTCGTCCCGACAACGCAAAGAACATCGCAGTCATCGGCCCACTCGCCGACCGCGTAGCACTTGACTGGTACAGCGGTACTCCGCCCTACGTCATCACGCCGCTCGCTGGAATCCGCACACGCGCTGGATCGTCCACATCCGTCGCCTTCTCGAAAGGGGATGATGTAAACGAAGCTGCCGCTCTCGCCGCCAAAGCCGATGTCGCCATCGTGATCGTGGGCAACCACCCTACATGCGACGCTGGATGGTTCAAATGCGCACTGCCGAGCGAGGGCAAAGAAGCGATTGATCGCAAGAGTCTCACGTTGGAGCAGGAAGAACTCGTCAAGGCTGTCTACGCCGCCAATCCCAAGACCGTTGTTGTACTGCAAACGAGCTTCCCTTACACGACCAACTGGACCCAGGAGCATATACCAGCCATCCTCCAGATCACTCACAACAGCGAAGAGCAAGGAAACGCCCTCGCGGACGTGCTCTTTGGTGACTACAATCCAGCGGGACGTCTAACTCAGACATGGGTTAGCTCCATCGATCAGCTTCCTCCCATGATGGACTACGATCTTCGCCACGGTCGTACTTACCTCTATCTCAAACAGAAACCTCTATATGCCTTCGGCTTCGGCTTGAGCTATACGAGTTTCGTCTATTCGAATTTGCACGTCAGCACATCCACCCTCGCGCCGAACGGCGACTTGACCGTCACCGCCGACATACGCAACACAGGCACGAGAGAGGGTGACGAAGTCGTCCAACTCTACGTCGCCTATCCTCACTCTACCGTGTCGCGTCCCATCGAAGAACTAAAAGGCTTCGAACGCACGCACCTTCGCGCTGGTGAATCCAAAGCCGTCACTCTTCACCTACCCGCACAGTCGCTCGGCTACTGGAATGAAACACAACACGCCTTTGTTGTTGAACCTGGCCCCATCGAACTTCGAATCGGCGCCAGCTCGGACGATATCAAGCTAAGCAAAACCTTAAACGTCGCCCGTTAGGTACGGACCCCTCTGGTAGATACTTGAACAAAGAAGAGAAAATTATGTCCAGGCACCTCCGCACCGCTGTCCACTTCATTCCGCTTTCTTGTCTCTGCGCGCTTCTGGCAACTCCGGTGATTCGCGCTCAGCAGCTGTCGCTCTCTCGCGATAACGCCACGGTGCTCGTCGAGCCCTACGCGCCAAATATCGTTCGCGTCTCCATTAGCCTGCGGCGCGAGGATGCGCTCGCTGCACCGGGGTATGGCATCGTAGCGACGCCAGCTCCTACGGGATGGACAGCCGGGAGTGAGACTTCAGGTGACACCTTGCGTTCCAACCGCCTTGTCGTCACGATCTCACCCCAGGGGCCGAAGTGGGTTCCCACCGGAACCAGAGCCGACATAGCGAAGTTCTTCAACGGCTCCACTCCAGGCGTCGGCCTCTCCATAAAAACCCCCGATAATGCGGACCTCGTTCACATGCAGGGCTGGCAGATGTCGGTCCCCAACCACAAGGACGGTAACGCCGACATCCTCTATGACAGGCGCGCTACGGACCCACCCTTCTTCCAGGTGGGCGCCAGCTTCGCTTCTCCTCCGGACGAGCACTACTATGGCCTGGGCCAGAATCAGGAAGGTTACCTCGACCATCGCAACCATGTACTTCGTTGTGCTCACGATTACAACGCACCCTCGGGCCAAAGTGTATGTGTTCCATTCATAGTTACAAACAAAGGTTACGGCATCCTTTGGGACAACCCGTCCGCGACCACCGTTGCCTTCGGATTCAACGATCAGGTGCGTTGGACGTCAGACGTCGGCCAGCGAGTATCTTTTTTCGTCATTGCCGGCGCAACCTACGATGAAATCTACGCCGGTTATCGTCTGCTCACCGGCTCAACCCCTATGCTCCCAAAGTCTGCGTACGGATACATTCAAAGTAAGCAGCGCTACACGAGTCAGGCCGAACTTCTCGGTGTGGCGCACGGATATCGCGAACGTCACTACCCGATCGACGACCTTGTCATCGACTGGTTCCACTATACGATCATGGGTCAGATGGACATGGATCCCGCCAAATGGCCAGACCCCACGGCGATGAACAAAGAATTGCACGCCATGAACTTCCACACCATGATCAGCATCTGGCCCCGCTTTGTCTCCCAAGGCCGTTACTACAATACTGTGCTAAAGAATGGATGGTTCGAGCATCTCGCCGACGACACGCCCACCAATGGTTTACCGTACGACCGCGCCGGCTCAGACATCGACACCACCAATCCTGACGCCGCAAAGTGGTACTGGGGCGTGGTCAAAGAGAACTACATTAGCAAAGGTTTCGACGCCTTCTGGGCCGACGAGACCGAGCCGGATCTTCCTCCTAGCGGAAGTTACTTCCACATTGGCCCTGGCACGCAGTTCTTCAACACCTACCCCCTCTTTCACACTGCAGCCTTCTACAACGGCTTTCGCGAAGACCTTCCGACCCGCGCACTCATCCTCGCTCGCGACGCCTATCTCGGGGCGCAGCACAACGGCGCCATCTTCTGGTCATCCGACATCAGCGGAAATTGGGACACCCTGAAGCGTCAGGTCCCAACCGGCATCAACTTCGTGGCATCGGGTACACCCTACTGGAGCACCGACATCGGTGGCTGGCAGTATCTTCCCTCGCATCACACGCCGCTGCACACTCCGCTCATCGACCCCTCTGACGCCCGCGAAAACATCGGCCACTACGATGACTATCCCGAACTCTACGTACGCTGGTTCGAGTACGGGGCCTTTCAGCCCAACTTCCGCAGTCACGGAAGCCGTCCGCAGAATGAGGTGTGGTCCTACGGCAAGCAGGCCGAACCAATCCTCGTGAAGTATCTCCGCCTTCGCTATCAGCTCATGCCGTATATCTATAGCCTAGGCCACATGACCAACCAGACCGGCGCTCCCTTCATGCGCGGACTGTTCATGGACTTCGGAAGCGACCCTAAGGTTGCCAACATCGGTGACGAGTATATGTTCGGACCTGCTCTGCTGGTCGCTCCGGTAACAGAGCAGGGAAGTACTTCACGGGAGGTTTATCTGCCCGCTGGAACCGACTGGTACAACTACTGGACGAATGCGAAGGTGCATGGTGGGCAGGCCATCACTGTCGATGCTCCCATCGACACGATTCCCCTCTTCGTTCGTGCCGGTTCTATCATTCCTCTCGGCAGCGCTGTTGAAAGTACCAACGAAGATCAGAAGATCGATCGCGTTCGCGTCTATCCCGGCGCCGACGGCGACTTCGACCTCTATCGCGACGATGGCAACACCTACAACTATGAGAAGGGCCAATTCCAACTCACCCATCTTCACTGGTCCAACGCAACAGGAAAGCTAACCCACAGCGGTCCAGACGCATGGAGCGCGCCCGATGCCTCGGTGATGGAGGTAGAAAACCGATAGCTAGAGTCGCACCTTCTGAGACGGGTTACTCGAACGCGCTCTAGCCAACCGTTCGCAGCAACCCGTCGAGTACCTTCCTCGCGCCAGCCTTCATCTGCAACTCGCGAACAACCGATCCATAGCGAACTTTGACAACCCCATCGCGCTTTGACTGTAGCCTCAACTCTGTCATTCGCCCAGCCTTCCATGTCACTCCAACGGTCACTCCTCCCATCGCCCGTAGCCCGTCGACTCGCCCCTCGGGCAACGCGGAGGGCAATGCTGGCAGCACGCGAACTTCATTCGGACGGCTATCCAGCAGCATCCCCGCAATCGCCGCGGTTGCTCCAAGGTTTCCATCGATTTGGAACGGCGGATGCGCATCCCACAAATTCGGAAAGCTTCCCGCCGAGCTCTGCTTAATGGGATCTACTGGATTCCACAGGTTTCGGAGCAAGGCATACGCATGGTCGCCGTCTCCGAGCCGCGCCCACAGCAACATTTTATAAGCAAGCGACCAACCCGTTGCGCCATCACCTCTTACCTCCAGCGACTGTCGCGCCGCCTCAGCCAGCTTCGGAGTTGTTTCAGGATCGATCTCTCCTCCGGGATACACGGCCCACAGATGCGAAACATGACGGTGATGCGGATCGACCTCGCGATATGGCTCAAGCCACTCCATCACGCGGCCGTCGGTGCCAATCTGGATAGGAGCAAGCTGCGTCTGAGTTTGGATCAGCTTCGTTCGTAGATCCTCGTCCAGCCCAAGCTTCGCCTCCGCCTCTGCCGTCGCGCCGAACAGGTAACGCAGATTCTCCTCGTCGATCGCAGGTCCCATGCACACACTGGCCTTCCGTCCATCGGGCATGTAAAAAGTGTTCTCCGGCGAATTGGAGGGCGCGGTGACAAGCCATCCATGCTTCGGTTCGTGAACCAGCATCGACAGATAAAACTCTGAAGCGCCCTTCATCGTGGGATACATACGTCGTAGAAACTCCGCGTCGCCCGTGTAGAGATAGTGCTCCCATATGTGCTGGCACAGCCACGCCGAACCGATAATAGTCGAACCCCACGAAGCCTCTTCTCCGGGTGACGTGAAGCCCCACGCATTCGTCATCACATGCGCGACCCATCCATCGGCGCCGTAGTAGCTCCGTGCTGTATGCCCGCCGGGCACCTGCAGTCCTTCCATAAGAGCGAACAGCGGATCCGTTAGATCTCCTAGCGCCGTCGGCTCCGCTGGCCAGTAGTTCATCTGCACATTGACGTTCAGGTGCCAGTCGCCCTTCCATCCAGGATGAATCCCCTCTGCCCAAAGCCCTTGAAGATTTGCCGGCAGGCCACCCGGACGAGACGACGAAATCAACAGATAACGCCCAAACTGAAAGTAGAGCGCCGCCAACCCAGGATCGTTCGCTCCCCAATGAGCCGCGGCTAAGCGGTCTGCGGCCGTGCTCTGTTCCAGCGCTGCGTCGCCGTCTCCCATCGCAAGCGATACTCGGCGGAAGTAGCTGCGATAATCCGCCTGGTGGCGCGCAAGCAACAACTTATAAGGCTGCTGTGCCGCCGCGCGCATATCCTGCAGAGCGACGAACTCGGCGTCATGGCTGTGACGGCCTGCGAAACCTCCATAGTTGGTTGCCGCGGTCACCAGTAGCGTAACCTCGTCAGCGCGATAGATCAAAAGAGAATCGCCATCGACTGGTTTTATCGTGCCGCCGCGAGTGAACGCTCGCACACGGGTGGCATACCGAAGACCAGCCACGTCGTGCGCGCCCGAATCCAGCGCGCCCGTCATTACCAAGCCATCTTTACCATCGGTCTTCGTCTGGAAACGCTCCACTCTGCCCAGACGAACGCGCAACGAAAGCGAACGGGATCGGCTCACCCGCAGGTGCACCACAATCACCTGATCCGGGGCGCTTGTGAATACTTCGCGTGTATAGCGCACTCCATTTACAACAAAACTCGTTGTCGCCACGGCCCCATCGAGATCAAGCCATCTGCGATATGCGCTGGCGTTCGCATCCTTCATCCCATCAAACGAGAGCAGTAGCTTTCCCAGCTCCTCGTACGAACCATAGCGAGGATCGCCGCTCCCCGCATCAGCCGATGTAAAGCTCTTATTTACCAGCGTCTCAGCGGCCACATTGTCACCTGCAAGCAGAAGCCTGCGAATCTCTGGAAGCTCCTTCGCCGCGTCTGTGCGATCCGAGTCGTGGGGTGAGCCGGACCACATTGAACTCTCATTCAGGTCCACTCGCTCCTCGGAGACGCCTCCATACATCGTCGCTCCCAGCCGTCCATTGCCCGTTGGCATAGCCTCCTCGAAGACGCGTGCCGGCGCACCGAAGCGCACCATCAGGTCACCGGAAGGCACGAAGCTCTGGGCTGCAAGCATTGAACTGAAGCCAAACAACAACGTGAGCGCGCCCCATCGTTCCGCCTTCGAGAAGCCAGACAAAGCGATCCTCCTACTTACTCCCAGCCGACTCCTGAAGCACCACAACACCAAACCGCGGAAGCGAAACGCTTGTCGTGTCCCCACCCTTGAGCACATCGTGCATTGCATGTGGCAGCTTGATGACGCGCATCTCCGATCCATAGTTCGTCAGAATGAGAACCCGCGTCTTTGCGTTCGACCGTATCGCCATATCCACGTCTGCCGGAATCTCAGGCAATACTGTCGCGATGTCGCTCTCCTTGAGCATCCACTCAGCAGCACGTCTCATCGCAGCCGCATCAAGCCCCGTGCCAATGTATGTAATCGTTCCCCGCCCAACTTTGCGTGTCACAGCCGCGGGCTGTCCGTCCAACCAGCCGTTGCTTGTTCCGTAACGCATCAGAACCTGCGTAGCCTGATCCGTTACGCCAAGCTGTTCGGCCCAGGTCGTATCCTGCGCATCTCCCCACACGCCGCTCACCGGCACTGTTTGATCCAGTGCGTAGAACTGCTCAACCCTCGCTCCCAGCATTGCGGCGAGTGGTCCCGGCTGCCGCTCTGGAAATAGACTGTTGTCTTCGTCCTTCATGGCACTCCGCTGCCCCAGCACAAGATTGCCACCTGTACGAACGTAAGCCTCCAAATTCTTTGCAGCCTCTGGCGTCAGTACGTTCAACGCCGGAGCGACGACCAGCTTGTACTGCGTCAGAGGGGCTGTATCCGCAACCACGTCAACCGAGCCAGCAAGTTTATGCAGCGGAGCGTAGTAACTCAACAGAGCATCGACCGGATCGAATGCTTTATTGTGCCTCTGCCAATTAATAGCCCATCGACTCGAGTAGTCCTGCAGCACCGCAATCTGCGACCTCACGGTCGTTCCAGCCAGCACTGGAGCGACCTTCTCGAACTCTTCCCCAATCTGCTTCACCTCGCCGTATAGCGGGACGGGCGTCCCATCGGCTCCAACCAGCGTACCGTGGTACTGCTCCTGTCCGTTCAGCGCGCTCCGCCACTGCCAGTACTCCACTGCCTCCGAGCCATGGCCAATCGCATTCCACGCCATAGCCCGAACCTCGCCCTTATCGAGCGCATTGTTGTCCGTCTGCCAGTTCACAAAGCCCGGCTGCGTCTCCATCACCCAGAAGTTCTTGCGCAAAAATCCACGAGTCAAATCGTGTGTCGCCCCATTGCGCACTGGGTCCAGATGTCCCGTCCCCACATAATCGTCCCACGAGGCAAAGTCCAAATCCTGCGCCACGGTGTAGTGATCGTATGCGTCGAACCATCCCATCATGTTCGTAGTGATCATCTGTCGAGGCTCAGCATGCGCGCGAATCGCATCCAACTGGTTCTTCTGATAACTCCGCCAAGTGTCGGAGACGAACTCTTTCCAGTTCAGCATCAGACCAGGATTCCCACCATGCTCCTCAATAGGAATCTGGCTCCAATCCTGGTAGGTCTCGCTCCAATAAGCGGTGGTCCACCGCGCATTTAGATTCTCAAGTGTTCCGTACTTGGCACGAAGCCACCTTTGAAATTGTGCCTGGGTCGTTTCTCCGAAGCTCTCGTTGGCGTATTCGTTGTCTATTTGCCAACCGATCACATTCGCGTCATGACCGAACGCCTCGGACATTTTCTCCGCGACCTTCCGGCTCAGCTCGCGATACGTCGGATCGCTCCAGTCGAACTGTTGGCGATTTCCATGCCCATCCTTCCTGCCGTTTTCCATGGTGCGCAGGGTTTCCGGATACTTCTGCGTAAGCCAAGCCGGCGGCGCGGCGGATGGCGTGCCCATCACAACCGCGATGTGATGCCGTTCTGCCGCACGCACTGCATGCTGCAACCACTCCAGATGAAATTCGCCCTCGTGAGGCTCGATGGTGCTCCAAGCAAACTCACCCACACGTACAAAATTTACATGCGCCTGTTCCATGAGTGTGAGGTCTGCATCCCATCGGCTCTCGGGCCACTGCTCGGGATACCACGCCGCTCCGAGCCCCAACGCAGGGCGTCGCGCATCAGGGGGCAACGCAACCTGAGCAAGAGCAGGGACACTCAAAGTCAACAGGGCAAATGCAGATCGTTTAACCCAACGGCGGAAAATCATGGAAACTCCTTCACTCGAGGACCCACAGGTATTCGCTGTCCGATGCGGCCCTTGCCTCGCTACAGGTAACGGTTGATCAGGTTTTCTAGCTGCTCCTGCCGTCCCGATCGCGGCTGGGGATTAATGTTGTGCTCTTCGCTTCGGGCAGCGATTGTGTCCAGCGACTCCTCGCCTGCAAGCATCGCCTGGTTCTCCGGTAACTTCCAGCCGGCATATCGGGTTGCAACAATTTCGGCGAGGCGTCCTTCCTCATGGATCTTTGCCGCGATTAGGAACGCACGCGCACACATATCCACCCCGCCGATATGCCCATGTAGCAGATCCTCGGGATCGATCGACTGCCTCCGCACCTTAGCGTCGAAGTTCATTCCGCCCGGCCCTAGACCTCCAGCCTGGATCACGTGATACATCGCCAATGTCATCGAGTACAGATCGACTGGAAATTGGTCCGTGTCCCAACCAAGCAACGGATCGCCGCGGTTGATATCGAGCGAACCGAGAATTCCAAGGTCAGCGGCGGTCGCAATCTCATGTTCGAAGGTGTGACCCGCCAACAACGCATGATTCCCCTCGAGGTTCACTTTCACTTCGCTCTCAAGCCCGAACCTCTTTAAGAACCCGTACACGGTCGCCACATCAAAGTCATATTGATGCGCGGTGGGCTCCTTCGGCTTCGGTTCAAGCAATATCTGACCATTGAATCCGATCTTGTGTTTGTAATCGACCACCAACGCAAGCATGCGGCCCATCTGCTCCAACTCATGTTTCAGGCTGGTGTTCAGCAGCGTCTCGTAGCCCTCGCGGCCGCCCCACAATACATAGTTCTCGCCACCCAACTTCTTCGTCACATCCATGCAATGCTTGATCGTCGTCGCACTGTACGCAAAGACCTCAGGGTCTGGATTAGTCGCCGCACCCGACATGAATCGCGGATGAGTGAATAGGTTCGCCGTACCCCACAACAGTCGAGTTTTCGACGACTCCATCTTCTTCAACAGATAATCCGACATGTAGTGAAGATTCGCGATTGACTCACCTAGGGTTCTGCCCTCGGGAGTGACATCGCGGTCATGAAACGTGTAGAAGGGAAGATCAAGAACACGAAATAGATCAAATGCGGCGTCTGCCTTGTCCTGTGCAGCTTGCATCGCGTCGCTACGACCCATCCATGGACGATGAATCGTTGGAGCGCCAAACGGATCGCTGCCGTTCATTGCAAGACTGTGCCAATATGCCACCGCAAATCGAAGGTGCTCGCGGAGTGGTTTGCCCAACACTGTTCGATCCGCATCGTACCAGCGGTATGCCAGATCGGACGTGCTCTCGGCTCCCTCATATCGCACGGTCGGAAAGTTGCTGAAAATAGATTGACCCATATATCCCCCAAATAAGTGTGTTTTGTGCTGTGTGCTGCACAGAAACTCAATCCACCGAGTGCGCCGTAGGCCGGAACCGCACAGTGTAGAACGCTCCGAAGAGAGTCAGAAGAACGCCCCACCAGAGCGTCGGTTGTAGATTCGCTAAAACCGTTTCGGGCTCGTGCCCGAACCGCTCAAAGAGGCCTTGGCCTAATAGAACCAGACCGTCAGCCAGCATCAAGATGCCGCAGAAAAACCATATGGAGATCCTTGCTCTGCGCGTCTGCCATTTCCGCTCTTGCGATCGGTTGTCTCTCATCGTCTCTCCTCGCAGCTCAATTCTAAAAAAACACTATATTCAGAATGAAAAACACAACAATCACCACAACCGCCCAGAATGCGGGCTTCTGCCAAAGGTTTTCGGCCCCATCGCTAGGCAGCGGAGTGACTCCGTACACTAGGCCCGCAAGCTGAGCGGTCGGTATGGGCTTCGTCATCAGGCTTACAACCACTGTAACTCCGACGCAGATAAGCCAACTCCACAGCGCGCGGTAGAGATTTTCTGCCATGGGACGTGCATCGGAACTCATCGCGATATACCGCAGACCGTCTGCGTTTACACGGACCCACACGAACATCCCTATTGAAGCCACGGTCCCGGCCAGCAGGCCCCAGAATCCTCCGGCCTTCGTCGCCCTCTTCCAGAGCATCCCGAGAATTACAGTGCCAAAGAGCGGCGCGATAAAGAAACTGAACAGCGCCTGCACGTAGTCCATAATCGATGCTGCATTCATCACGAGATACGCTGTCGCAATCGACACAAGCATTCCGATAACCGTTGACCATCGTCCCATCGCGACGTAGTGTTTGTCCGAAGCTCTTTTATTGATGAAGGCGCCGTAGAGGTCGTAGGTCCAAACAGTGGAGAATGCGCTGATATTGCCTGCCATACCGCTCATAAAGCCCGCGATCAATGCCGTGATCCCAAGTCCCAAAAGACCGGGGCCACAATAGCGAATTAACATCAACGGCAGAACGTCGTCGTAGCTATGCTGTCCGGTCGCCTTTGCTACATTGCCGGAAACCAGGTGAAACACCATGGAGCCATCCGCATTGTGCAGGCCAAGTGCAATCAGACCCGGAAGAATCACGATCAACGGAACTGCCATCTTGAACGCCGCGCCGATCACGGGTGCCATCTTTGCGGAGCGTAGGCTATTCGCACTCAATACGCGCTGAACCACAAGAAAATCTGTCGTCCAGTAGCCGAAGCTGATGACAAACCCTAGGCCAAACACGATGCCTGTCCAGTGCACGCCCATCGGATTGTCCTTGAATCCTCCAAGCGTGTTCCACAGGTGCGTATAGTTGGCGCTCCCTACGTTCGCCGCAATCTGCGCCTTCAGGTTTGTCCACCCATGCGCCTCAAGCAACCCTAGAATCGGAATCGTCGCGGCCCCCGCCCATATCAAAACGAACTGCAGCACCTCGTTGATGATGGCCGAGCGTAAGCCGCCGAGCATTACGTACAACGCCACTGTCCCCGCGCCCACCCAGATCGAGAACATCAGATTCCAGCCAAGCACCGTCTGCATCACGACAGCCATGGCGTACATATTGACCCCGCTCATCAGGATCGTCATCAGCGCAAACGACACCGCGCTCACCGCTCTTGCACCCTCGCCAAACCGAAGATGCAGATATCCCGGCACGGAGTGGGTCTTCGAGATGTAGTAGAACGGCATCATGACGATGCCGAGGAACAGCATCGCCGGAATTGCGCCTATCCAATACCAGTGGGTCGCCAGCATCCCGTATTGATACGCGGCCCCGGCCCATCCCATTAGCTCCAATGACCCCAGATTCGCTGATACGAAGCTCAGCCCAGCCACCCAGGCAGACATCTCTCTTCCAGCAAGAAAGAACTCTTCGCTCGTGTTCGTCGATCCCTTCACATAAAACCCAATGAAGATGACTAGGGCGAAGTAGAGCAGCAGGATCAGGACGTCGACTGGATTCAGTCGCGTCATCTGGGCGCCGAGTATAGAAGAGCTTGAAGCGATAGAAAGCATTATGTACTGCGGAGAGCCTTCCAAAAGGTTAGGTGCAGCAGCATCGGGGCCACGTCGAGAACGTTATTTTACTCGCGACCCGAACTATATCGACTCCCCCACAAATTTGTCAATGGACGATGTGTCGACCACAAAGCCCTATTATCGCTCTGACCGCCTAGAATTTGGAGTTCGCAAGTTTTCTTTTCCTTCTCCTGAGATCGTTCAACTTAGCCCTGTAAATTGCGACGGCACACCGCTATACTGAACCTCGAAGAAATAGTTCTTGCGGTTGTATTAACTCAGGGAACGCCACGCACATCCCTGCAAAGTCGAGATAGGCCAATTTTACGGGACCTGCATTTCTCCCGCTATGGAGCACTGATGAATTCTCAGCTCGTGCGAGCGCACCATGTCTGCTAAAGAAAGAACAGGACATGTCGACAAAGGATTCAGGCGGGTAGACCTCGCCTATGTAGAGCTAGCATCAAGCGAGATCGCTCGCGACATCAACCGCGACATCGTATTGGAGATCGTTCGTTCCAAGCAGCCCATCTCGCGTGCTGATCTATCACGCGTCTCTGGCTTGCAGCCAAGTACCGTCTCCAATATCGTCGAGCAGCTCCTCCAGGAGACATGGATTGTTGAGGGTGCTGTAGCCCGAAGACCGCGCGGCCGTCGCCCGACTATGCTCTCGCTCAACGACAACCTCGTGATGTTGGTCGCCGACCTTCGACCCCGCAGAGCAATCCTCGCCATTATCGACCTCAATGGCCGCATGCTTGCCCATGAGGAGATCAGCATCTTCTCTGATCCGGAGCGATCGGTCGCGGGAATGATCGAAACCATGCAGGCCATGCGCGATCGCTTCCCCCACAAAACCTTCGAAGGCGTCGGAATAAGCGTACCGGGCCGCGTTCATCCAAAGACAAACCACCTCATCCACGCCCCGAATCTCAAATGGGCGGACTACGACATCAAAGGAGCGATTCAGAAAAAGCTTCGCCTTCAGGTCGAACTCGACAACGACGCGACAGCCTGCCTTCTCTCTGAACTATGGTTCGGTCGCATGGACAAAACGCGCAACGCCGTTCTCATCAGCCTCTCGGAAGGCCTTGGCACTGCAATCTTCGCCAACGGACAGATCGTCTCGGGCCTTAACGGCCTCGCCGGTGAGTTCGGTCACATCCCGGTCGATCCTGCCGGTCCTCTCTGCGGCTGCGGCAAGCGCGGTTGCTGGGAGACGCTCGCTTCATCCGACGCAGCCCTGCGCTTCTATTCCGAACTCAACCCAAACGCAAACGTCACTTCCATTCAAAACCTCATGCACCTCGCCGAAGAAGGTGATTCTCTCGCAATCAAGGCGATAAAGAAGCAGGCCCTGCATCTCGGACAAGGCCTCCGCCTCGTCACCGCGGCCCTATCTCCCGAACTCATCCTCATCACCGGCGCCCTCACCACAGCTTGGTCGACTTTCGGCTCCATTGTGCAGGACGAGTTAGTCTCAGGCATTCTCGCAGGCTTACCACCTCGCCTCGAGATCACAACGGGAGGAGAGATGGCCCGCCTTCGCGGGGCTGCCGCGATCGCACTCCAGCGTCATTCCGGCTATCACAGTTCATCGCGCCGTGGCGCGAAGATAAATCGAACGTAAGCAAGCGCTCCGAGATTAATGACTAAACCGCAAGCAACGCACATAATCACGAGACTCACATCAATGTATCTAGGAATCGACTGCGGCACTCAAGGGACAAAGACTCTCCTGATCGATGAGCAAGGCATCGCGCACGGTCGAGGACATGCCACGCATCAAGTCATCCAGCGACCCTCCGGCACCCGCGAGCAGGAACCAAAGTGGTGGATTGATGCGCTCCGTTTCTCAGTGAAACAAGCGATATCACAGGCTCCTGGCCATCAAATCGAAGCTCTCGCGGTCTCCGGCCAGCAGCACGGCCTTGTCGTTCTCGACGAGCACATGCAGATCATTCGTCCCGCCAAGCTCTGGAACGATACCGAAACAGCAACGCAAAACGCGGAACTCATCGCCCGCTTCGGAGGCCCGCAAGCCCTTTTCGAGCGCTTCGGCATCATCCCCCTCACCGGCTACACCGTATCAAAGCTGCTCTGGCTGCAGCAGCGGGAACCAGAAAACTTCGCCAGAATCCGTCACATTCTTCTTCCCCACGAGTATCTCAACTTCTGGCTTACCGGCAATCTCTGCGCGGAGTACGGAGACGCATCCGGAACCGGATACTTCGATGTCCGCAATCGCACCTGGGCCGCCGAGGTCCTCGCCTCCATTGATCACGGCACCGGTCATCTCCTTCGAGCGCTGCCACCTCTCGTTCCCGCGCAGCGGATTATCGGCACCGTAAAGTCGGATGTAGCCGCCGATCTCGGCATCTCCAACTCCTGTCTCGTCGCCAGCGGCGGGGGCGACAACATGATGGGAGCCATCGGCACAGGCAATGTTATCGAAGGCGTCGTCACCATGAGCCTTGGTTCCTCTGCCACGGTCTACTCCTTTCGCAACGAGCCCGCGGCTAAACCGAATCCGGGCATCGCTCCCTTCTGTTCCTCTTCCGGCGGCTGGCTTCCGCTCGTATGCACGATGAACGCAACCAACGTCGTCACGCAGATTCTAGACACCCTTGGCCGTACCGTAGCCGATATAGAGTTTGCCCTCGCCACCACAAGCCCCGGGTCAAACGCATTGACCTTCATTCCTTTTCTGAACGGCGAGCGTACCCCCGATCTGCCCTCCGCGCTAGGCGCTCTCATCGGAATCTCCGCATCCAACTTCGGGCCTGAAAACTTTATCCGCGCAACAATCGAGGGAGTCAGCTTCGGCATTCTAGACGGCCTCGATCTTATTCTCGAAGGCACCCACGCCAAACGCATTCTGCTCATCGGTGGCGGGTCAAGATCCGCGCAATGGCGTCAGCTCCTCGCCGATGCCAGCGGCACAGCCGTTCACGTCCCTCTTGAAGAAGAGGCAGGCTGTCTCGGCGCCTGCATTCAGGCGATCTTCGCCGCTCGCAGCGAAATCGGCTCGCCGGAGACTTTCATCGAAATCTGTGATCGTTGCGTCAAAGTAGATGACAAAAGAACAGCCTCCCCGAATCTTGCCCTGGCATCTCAATATACTCAAGCGCGCGCAGCTTACAAGCACCACCGGGCTACTCAATACGGGATTTAGCCGGGGCGATTCGCTGATCGGCGGTTGGCGCCCACAGTACTATTAGTCATGGAAATTCAGGTTCCAAACAAATCTGAAATCTTCCGTCTCTCTGACATTCCGTCAAAGAGACTGAGTGCTACTACGCGACCAGATTGCTTTCTAGGTAGACGAGAAAGCGCCTGGTCACCCATCGAGCCGTGATTGGCAACCAGAAGTCTGCCTCTCGCCCGTGAAGTCCTTTGGGTGAGAGCCAGGCTCGTTTGTTTACAGGATCTCGCAGCGCTCTCTCTAAAACAGAGAAATATTCCCTGTGGACACCCCTAAAGAAAAAAACTTTGACGGCGAGAGAGAATCTCTGCGGGCCTGTGTCGAGGTTGTTACGGACCTCAGTTCGCGAAATGGTGGAGGGATGCGATTGATCCAGTTAACGATCATCGGATTCGGGAGCGGGCGCTATGTGCTGGCCCATCAGGCGTGGTGCACCGCTTCCGTCAATTTGGTTGGGCCGAGCACGTTTGTGATGCGCTTTAGATCATATGCCATTGCCGCGAGCCCGATTTCCACCTTTGCCCGGACAACCCTCGCATCAGCAGACGAGGATGTCCGAAAATACGGTACTCCATCGTAGCGAAGGGATGCTCGATGGTGGATCGGCGTAACCTCATCGCTTCTGGGGTCATAGCGGAAGTCCTCCTGCTCGAACAGCTTGCCATCGCATTGATTATTAACTGTCCTCCGTAGCAGCCGGTATTGTGAGGACAAATGTTGTCCCGGCCTGAACACCACTTTCAAGGGAAATCTTTCCGCCGTGCGCTTCTACAGCTTTCTTCGCCACCAACATCTGCCATTCAGTACAAGGGAATGCTGCCACCCTTCAGCGATCATCAAAGGTGTGCAAAGTCTCATTCACGCCGGATGCGTGCGGTTATAGCTAGGGCGATGTCCGGTTCGGACTCAGAGGAGTAAGGTGCGGTTTGCCGACAAACCTGAAGTCAACTCACGAGAAGCGCGTTTTTCGTTACTAATCCTCGGACCAAGCTCACCAGAGCTCAAAAAGCGCACTGCCCAGCTGTCCCTGGGAACTGGCAACATCAAATGGAACCGCCGTCCCAGCACGTGCGTACACCGATACAAGCCCCGGGAGTCCGAGGGAAATACACGACGATGCGTAAGGGGGGAGCATGAACGCCGATATACGACTCGCTCTACGACAGTTGCGAAAAGCGCCTGGATTCGCCCTGACCGCCGTGCTCACACTTGCACTCGCCATTGGTGCCAATGCAATCGTGTTCAGCGTACTAAATGCGTTGATCCTACGACCCCTCAACGTGCCGCACCCTGAGACGCTGTTGATGCTGGAACGCGCCTACGGGTCAGATTCATCTCCATCGGAGTCCTATCCGGATTACCGTGACCTGCGTGATAGGAACCGCAGCTTCGACTCGCTGGTGCTATACAACATCATGGGTGGCGTTGGGCTCGATACCGGCCACGGAAATCCCTCCGTAGTCTGGCCCTATACCGTAAGTGGCAATTACTTCGATGCCCTCGGCAT
Organism: Tunturiibacter gelidiferens; assembly: GCF_013410115.1. GTDB lineage: Bacteria > Acidobacteriota > Terriglobia > Terriglobales > Acidobacteriaceae > Edaphobacter > Edaphobacter gelidiferens. The sequence goes on along the minus strand of NZ_JACCCV010000002.1, from coordinate 719,619 downwards.
CCAGCCCTATCTTGGCCGGTTTATCCATGCTTCTGAAGAACATGGGCCGAACAGCGTGCCCGAGATTGTTCTGAGCTATGCGCTCTGGCACAGCAGCTTTAACGGGGATCCTGCTGCAGTGGGCCGCACTGTTCAGATCAACAAGCATCCCTTCACCATCATCGGCGTTGCTCCGCGGGACTTCCGCGGCACCGAACTCTTCTTCGCGCCCGATCTCTGGGCTCCCATCGTCGATTCGCCCCAAATTACTGATTGGTTTTCGCTCGAGGAGCGTGGCAACCATAACGCCTGGGCGATAGGACACCTCAAGCCCGGAGTAACGCCAGCCGCAGCTACCTCGGACTTGAACACCATTGCAAATTCGCTGGCGAAAACCTATCCCAAATCCGATGATGGCCTGAAATTCTCCTTGTCCCGCCCCGGACTTGCTGGAAATACGCTCGGTCGACCCACGCGCGCTTTTATGTTCGGGCTTATGCTCCTCGCAGGTCTTATCCTGCTTGCCGCATGCGCCAATCTTGGTAGCCTGTTCGCGGCGCGCGCAGGGGATCGCTCACGGGAAATCGCAGTGCGCATGGCTCTGGGATCGCGTCGCCAGCTCATCTTCCGCCAGCTCATCACGGAAGGCGTTTTGATCTCTCTGGCCGGAGGTCTTTGTGGCACGGCGGGAGCTGTAGTCATCCTGCGCGCTCTCAGCACATGGCGGCCGATTCCGAATATCCCGATCAACATACCGGTAAATCCGGATGTGAACACCTACGCTCTGGCCTTCCTGCTGGCTGTCTTCAGTGGGCTGTTCTTTGGCTTGGTCCCTGTCCGCCAGATTCTTCGCTCCGATCCCTGGCAGATCATTCGCTCCGGGTCCACAAGCGTCGGCGGGTCACGCCGCTTTACACTGCGCGACGTTCTGTTAGGTTTACAGATCGCCATTTGCGCCGTATTGGTCACCGCTTCGCTCGTCGCCGTGCGCGGCCTGGCTCGTTCGCTACAAAGCAACTACGGTATTCAGCCTAAGGACGTGATGCTCGTAAAGACCGATCTGAAGATGGCTGGATATGATGCCGACAAGCGTGTACAGATGGAGAAACGCATGCTCGATGCCGCCGCTGAGATTCCGGGTGTCGCTGCTGTGGGATATGCCGATCGCCTTCCACTCAGCATTGGCGGAGGGGATTCCGACGTATACACCGACACCACCACCGATTTTCGCCCGACGAGCGCTGCAGCCGATGCCCAGAACTTCAGTGTCTCGCCCGACTATTTCCGTGCCGCCGGCACTGCTCTCCTCGTCGGCAGAGCTTTTACCATGCACGACGAAGACAAGGCTCCCATCGTGGCCGTCGTGAATCGAGAATTCGCCCGCAAGGTCTTCGGATCCGTCGACAAAGCCGTAGGTGGCCATTTCAAGTTTTGGGGCGGTAACCGGGCGGAAGTGGTAGGCGTGGTCGAAGACGGCAAATATCAAACCTTGACCGAAGATCCCAAGCCGGCCATGTTCTTTTCCTTCCTCCAGCACCCTTCCAGCGACACTTGGCTCATCGTTCGCTCGGAGCGTGACCCGAAGGAGATTGCTCCAGCACTGCAACGTTCGATGCGCAGCCTCGATCCAGCTCTACCGCTTGAAATAAGGACCTGGCACAGCGAGCTCGATTCCGCACTCTTCGCCGCTCGCGTAGCCACCGTTTCTCTCGGCGCGCTTGGCCTGCTGGGCGCGATGCTTGCCATCACCGGCATCTTCGGCATGGCCGCTTATACCGTCAGCAAACGCCTCCGCGAACTCGGCATCCGCATAGCTCTCGGAGCTGATCAACACGAACTACTCGGTTCAGCGCTCGGACGTACCTTCCGGCTGCTCACGATTGGATCGATAGCTGGCATGACTCTCGGCGTACTGGCAACCCGTGTCCTGTCGTCTATCGTGTATCAGGCCACGCCGAAAGACCCCGTCATTCTCGGCGGTGTCATTCTCACCATGCTTTGCGTAGGTCTCGTAGCCGCTTTGGTTCCCGCTCGGCGTGCCCTCGCTGTCGACCCGATGATCCTGCTGCGCGAAGAATGAGTTGAAGCAAACAAGTCACAGTCGACAAGTGAGCACTTGCCAATGCACATCGACACGATGATTAGTCCTCATACGTCGACATTGCGGGAAGTGATCCGCGATTCACATTAGCGTTGGCGCGATGCTCCCGGATCACGGGCAAACCGCGCCTTACTCCCCTGTTGCACTCGCGTGGCAGCATTCCATGGCAACCAGCACTACAAGACCGCACCTCTCTGCAAGACGGCACAGCTGGAGCACGAGGTGAAACGTTGGAGCAGGATCGTGGCGAAGCCCCTTGTCCACGATCGACACGGATCGACTTCGTCCGACAAGTTACGCGGCAGACTCTTTATCGCCGCTGTGCCATGCGGCCCGTACGCTCTTCTCCAACTGGTCCTGTCGTGCCTTGACCCAGGGAGCATAGTGCTTTTCCGTGATCTTTGACGCTCTTGTGACCGAGGAGGACCGAGACTTGGTGGATGGGACCCCTGCGAGGAGCAATTCGATGGCGAAGGTGTCGCGGAGCATATGGGGATGGCAGCGCTTCGGAGTTCCGTCCGGCTTCTTGAGCGCGGCCACTTCGAAGAGCCTTCGATAGGCCCGCTGCCAATCGGCACAGCCGATTTCGGATTGCCGGTCCCCCTCCAGAAGAAGTATTGCGGATTTGGTTTCGGCCCGGGGAGGGTGCCGACCAGCCACTTCATGCAGGTGAAGTTTGCTGGTGGCGTCGCGCTTGTTTTTGGGTGGTGCGATGGCGGACGTAGACGGAAGCATGGCGTCATCAGTTAAGTCTGAACGGTACAAATTTGCCACAGGTTCCTAGCTTGTCCGGATTTTACGGTGCTAATTATTTATTTTGTTTTACTTAGAGATGGTGGAGGCGGTGGGAGTCGAACCCCTGTTTCGCATTGATGCAGCGTAACTTATTGATTCTAAAAACACACAAAACACACAAAATGGCATGTTTCGCAGGGGACTAGCACAAATTAGCACAAAATGACTTTTTACTCCGAAGCGTGGGTTCTTACCAGACTCACGCTTCGGCGCGCACCCTCGTAGTCTCGGTTGTGCGCCCGATTCCTAGGCTGAGCGCATACTGCTCCCTTAGTAGACCCGACACCATTTTGGGGAAGAGAGGTTGTTAGGGGAGGGGAGAAGACACGATATGGTGACCCGACCGAAGGCTGTTGAGGTCCGGTCACGAAGCGAGACAACAGCCAAGATTCAGGCAACTCCTTCGAGTCGCCGTCGACCCATTGAGACCACCAGTGTTTGCGGCAAGTTCAAGGTCGAAGTTTGTCATAACGCCGTTTTCAAGGAATCAGGTTACTACTTCCCAAAAGCCGACCTATCGTTACTTATCAGGTGTCGCTGAGTCCATTGGCGATCCATCACACTATTGAAAAATCCATAACGAGAAGGGTTGGCAGCACTCATCTTGTCCGACAAGCCGATGCTGACGACGGTGCCGGGTTGTTGCATGCCTACCGCCTAGTTCGGAGGTGGCGGCAATACCCTCCGCGAGCCCGGCTTCGGAGCCTCCACCTCCGGGTGCAGCGTAGTCGGGTCGGCAAGCACCTTCGGGTTCGCGACCGGGAAGGTCACTCCCGTCGTTCGGATATACGCCTTACCATTCAAAATGGACCCTGCGATACTGTGATGCCCCGGCTTGAAATCGTCGCTTCGCGGAAACTCCAGGATGTACCGGTGGCGCACCATGGTTACCAGCTCTTGAAGCGTCTGGTCCAGTGTCCGTTTGGTCGCAAACAGCTCCACGCCGCCCGTCAGTTCACAAATAATGTCGAACGGGTCCTCTGGGTCCGCGCTCCCGGTCGTCAGCACCCCGAAGATGGCCACCGACTCTATCTGCCCACGCTCCTGCACCGTCCACCACGTTGCCTTGTTGCTTCCCGAGTCCGCCCCATCAGAGATTGTGACGAGCACTCTCCGCCCCGGCTGTTGATGGAGTTTCTCGGTCACATACGACAGTGCATCCCAAAGGGGCTTGCAAGCCCTGGAATGTGCATTTGAAACCGTAACGCCTGAACCCGTCCTCTGCCGGATCGCCCACGCCGCCATCGCAGTGTTCATCGCGTTCTCCAGAGACTTCGCATCTGGCGTAATCTGGTCGGCTACAAGGGTGAGGTCGCAGCCCATCGCATAGATGGATACCGGTCTTGCGGGCCCAGGGACCCACGCGCTAACCCCGTCACCGCTTCTTGCACTAGGGGCAGCAATTCGCTCTTCGGTACCATCGTGTCGATCAGGATCGCCATCGAGATCGGGTCGTCGCCCTCCATCCGCACATAAGTCGGTGGAACCGCCGGTCCCGAGTCAAGGCTCAGCCGAAATTGCGCAGGCGGCACCGGCGTCATCTCCTTGTGCCTCTTCGTCAACACAAGTGTCGGAACCTGCGCCAGGTTCGTATACAGATGCAGCGTCGTTATGGGTGCGTCGTTCGCGGGCGAAGTCTGCTGAGCCCATCCGCAACCCGCACCCAGTAAACCTAGCCATACCCACCATAGCCAGCCAGACCCAAAGCTCTGCGAAGGTACCAGGCGCCTCCCCATAGTGCCAACCAGTATGCCATTTTCGGCGCGCCTTCGCAGCCGGTCAACCCGACCGTCACAGGCCAACGCACTCATTGAGCAACGTTGGAATATTAGTCCTGTAAAACGCTCTTCTCGGAAGTAATGATTCGTCATCACCCGCGGAGTTGAGTTGCAGTTCCTTGTCTTGATGGCCGAAGATCCCGTCACAGTACTAGTTGGGTCGTGGATTGAACTGGAAACAAAGTGCAAAAGTCTTCTCTAGGTGCTCTATGAAGATGCGAACTTTGGCAGACATCCTGCGGCTCGCCGGCCGCACAGCAAGGATCGGCACTGTCCGTTCAAACGGAGTGAGAAGACGTACAACTGTACCTTCTCTGAGCTCTGCAGCGAAGAGCCATGCCGGCGCCTGAGCAATACCTAAATGCTCAAGGACACCCATCCTCATCTGTTCAATATCGTCGGTTCTAAAGACTCCTGTGGGGACAACACGCTTCACATCTTGTCCAGAGCCAAAGCTCCACGGCTGTATGGAACCTCGTTCGACAAAGACGACGGATCGAAAGCGGCTAAGATCCTCAGGTGATTCCGGTGCTCCGTAACGTGCGAGGTACTGGGGGGTCGCGACGAGAACGGTCATCGTCTGCCCCAGTCTTCGCGCAACCAGGGTGGAGTCCGGGAGGTCACCGGAGTGGATTGCCAAGTCGAATCCGTCTTCGATGATTGTTGCGGGACTTTCCGATGTGGACATCTCGATCGCTATATCAGGGTAGGCAGTAAAAAATGCAGGCAGCTTTGACACCATATGGAGGCGGGCGAATGTGGGAGGAACGGCTACTCGAATGAGGCCTTTCGGGGCGGTCTGGCCTCGACCAATTCGCGAAGTCGCGTTTTCAAAATCGTCGAGAATGCGCAAGGCTGACTCGTAAAAGTCGCGGCCTGCCTCAGTCAGAGCAATGGAACGAGAAGTGCGGTGAATCAACTCGGTGCCGAGTTCCTCTTCAAGGGAGGAAATCTGTTTGCTAACAGCAGGCTGACCAATTCCACGTTCTTTCGCAACTGCGGAGAAGCTCCCTTTCTCAATCACTCGGACGAACGCTTGCATCGCATCCAATCGGTCCATACAGCCTCCCTATTCCTCTGTGGAATGGATTGTATTTTGCTAGAGAAGGATTCACGTCTTGAGTGAGTATTCCCATCTGGAATTGCTTGAATTCCTCGAAGCACCATATCTTCTTGCAGGAATGGCACATCAGATGAGCGTCGCTTAATACCACTCAACACGACATGGAAGGAAACCTCGATGACCCCGACCTCTAAAGAGTCAGCTTCGGACCGTGAAATCCTGCTCGTTGGTCCATATGGCGTGCTTGGAACAGGAGTGATCGACGCTGTTGCCGCTAACCCGGTCTGGCGTATCACTACAGCAGCGCGCCGGCCTGCGCCGACATATCGCGCCCAAATCCCACCCCGCCACATTAGCGTCGACCTTATGGATCGTGACAGCACGATCAAGGCTTTCTCGAATCTGGATACCGTGACCGATCTGGTTTACGCGGCCTATGTTGAGAAGCCGACGATGGCCGAAACCGTAGCACCCAATGCCAGGATGCTGACAAACACACTTGAAGCCCTTGCGGCGCGGAATATCCCTCTCAAACACATCGTTCTGGCGGGCGGGGCCAAATCTTATGGATTCAGTCTAGGCTCGTTCAACGCTCCCGCAAAAGAAACTGAACCCCGTCTTATCGCACCGATCCACTATCACCAACAGGAGGACATCGTTGCCGCTTGGTCCAGCAAGAATGGAGCGACCTGGACGGTCTTGCGCCCGCATCTCGTGATGGGGCCGAGCTTAAATTCGCCGATGAATCTTGTCACGAGCCTAGCTACCTATGCTGCGATGAGCCGCGAACTTGGAATTCCGTTGCGGTTTCCAGGCCGCCGCGAAGGATGGAACACACTTCAAGAAACCACCGATGCAGAGTTGTTTGGACGGGCCACCCTGTGGGCGCTCGACGAAGACAAGGCACGTAACGAGATCTTCAATGTGTCCAACGGGGACCTCTACCGTTGGCGGCAGCTTTGGAACGAGTTGGCGTTTTTTTATGATCTTCCCGTGGCAGAGCCTCTTGCTCTGTCTACAGGTTCGGAGATGAGTGAGAAGGGTTCGTTGTGGGATTCGATAGTAGCTCGCTATGGACTGCATGCAACGCCGTACGAGCAGATCGCGAACTGGCACTTCGTGGACTGGATGCTCAACTTCGGCGAAGAGGTAACCCTAAGCACAATCAAGATTCGCAAAGCCGGCTTCGCTGATTGCATCGACACGCATGAAAGTTTCAGACGACAACTGACGAAGCTTCGGGAACTACGAATCATCCCGTAGATTGCGCTTTCGCGGTGCGTTAGAAGATGCGGGGGGTCACTCTCCCACATCGCACCAGTTTCCCATTCCTTTCAGGAATAGTCGGTATTCCTGATGCTGCCAAATCTGATTCAGAACTCACACATCAGATGAATGTCTGGCAGCAGGATGCGCTGGCGGTCAGTTGATCAGCGAACCGATCAAACATTTTCAGAAAACGAAGGAGATCCATGTCTAAGTTAGCTAACAAAGTGGCACTTGTTACCGGCGGTTCCAGGGGTATTGGCGCAGCAATTGCGAAACGTCTGGCTGCAGATGGAGCAAACGTAGCCTTCACGTACGCCAAGGACGCTGGTGCGGCCGCGGCTGTAGTCAAGGCGATTGAGCTCGGCGGTGGAAAGGCCGTCGCGATCCAAGCAGACGCTGTTAAAGTCGAAGCGGTCAAAGCCGCGGTCGAAAAGACCGTCGCGACCTTCGGCCGGTTGGACGTACTTGTGAACAACGCTGGCATGGCCATTCCGAAATCGTTCGAAGAGGCGACTCTGGAAGAGATGGACCTCGTGATCAACATCAACATCCGTGGTGTATTCGCCGCGACTCAGGCGGCGCTTAAGCACTTGGGTGACGGTGGCCGAATCATCAACGTCGGTTCGTGCGTGGGCGAGCGTGCCGCTGCACCCGGTCTTGTGCCCTACGCGGCCACAAAGGGAGCCGTCAAAATGTTCACTCAAGCGCTGTCCAGAGAGGTCGGCAGCCGGGGCATCACGGTCAACAACGTGCAGCCGGGTCCGATCGATACGGATTTGAATCCTGCCTCGGGTGATTGGGCGGTACCGCAGAAGGCCGCCACAGCACTCGACCGCTATGGGAACGTTGAGGAGATCGCCGCAATGGTGGCGTTCGTCGCCGGTCCTGAATCCTCTTACATCACCGGTGCAAATCTGACCGTTGATGGCGGAATGAATGCCTAAATCAGCACCTGCATTCAGGCCAGACGCGACCAGATATGTCACCTCGCATATCTGGTGCTCACTTTCAACTGAGGGTGCACTCGTGAGGCACCTGCATAGCCAAAGAGAACAATGACTACACTTCAAAACAAAACGGCGCTCGTGACGGGCGCATCGAGAGGAATTGGGCGCGCGACAGCACTGACGCTTGCTGAGGCTGGGGCACACATCCTGGTTCACTACAGCCGCTCAAAACAGGAAGCAGAGTCTCTCGTGGCCGCGATTCAAGCTAAGGGCGGCCGCGCAGATGCTATCTCAGCGGATCTGGGAACTCCGGACGGTGCTTCGTCTCTCACCAAACAGGTGCGCTCCATCATCGGCGATCGACTAGATGTGCTTGTACTCAACGCCGGAATCAGCAAGCTTGCCCGCATCGAGGATCACACGATAGAGGATTTTGACAACCTCTTTGCGACAAACGTCCGAGGTCCGTTCTTCGTGGTTCAGCAACTCCTGTCCGTTCTAGGCGAGGGTTCGAACATCGTTGTTATCTCTTCTGCTGTAGCCCGTACAGTGGTCGGTAAGCCTGGGTTGGAAAATCCTTCCATTCTTGCCTATGCCGCGACCAAAGGGGCCCTGGAGACTCTGGTCAAGAACTGGGCTGCTATTCTCGGGCCGGGCGGCATTCGTGTAAATGCTGTCGCTCCAGGGGTCATCGACACGGATATGTCGAATTTCACCAAGACCGAAGTGGGACGCGAGGCTGCGCTGGGGATGCAGGCGCTGAAGCGGCTCGGTAAACCCGAGGATGTCGCCGATGTCGTCGCCTTTGTGGCGTCCGATGCGGCGCGCTGGATCACCGGTGCCAGTATTCCCGTGGATGGTGGTTCGAAGCTTTAACCGGCAACGTGAGGAGCGCAATGGATACCAAGTCGAGCAAAGGTAAAGATGTCAAGATTCCCGGGCCTGACCATCCCATCACAATTTCTCTTACTGAGGGCAAGGTCCGTATAACGGTTGCCGGAAAGATCGTCGCTGAATCGACACGAGCACTTCTGCTGGAGGAGAAGGGGTACCCACCCGTCTACTACCTGCCGCGCAACGATGCGGACATGTCGCTTCTCGCTCGGACAACGCACTACACCTATTGTCCGTATAAAGGTGATTGCACGTACTACAGCATTCCCAGTGGTGGAGCGAAGTCAGAATATGCCGTTTGGACCTACGAAAAGCCTTACGAAGCAGTCGCCGACATTAAAGAGCATCTGGCGTTTTATCCCTCGCGTGTCGACGCAATCGAAGTCATATCGTAAGGCGCGAGCTGATTTCAGGGAACTCATTGCTTGATTAGAGGGTACGAAGGGCTGCCATAAAGTTCTCGATTTTGCGGGTCGACGAGACTTTGCCGGATTTCAAGTTGCGCTCGATGCATAATCCGGAAAAGAAGGACAGCACCATCTCCGCAATTGCGGATGGAGCCATCCTGGTTTTTTCGGCTTGATATTCATAGCGAGAAGGCGCTGCAGCAGTGTTCGAGCTTCCGCCATCATCTCGCCGGTTTGACCGGGTAGGATGGCGAGTTCCCGCATAGAGTTGACGGAAAAGCAGCCCTGCTGGTCTCCCTTGTTGTAGGGACCCTGCTTGAGGAACGTCTCGACGTTGTTCCAGCCAAAAGGTTGAGTGGTAAGAAGCCCCCTCTTCTCCTGGGTGTCAAGGTAGTGCTGAAGACACGCTACAAACAAATCTTCCTTGTCTCGAAACTCGGTATACAGCCCTGACTTGTTCACGCCTGTGGCTTGTTCCAGTTCCTGGAGACTCGTGTCCGCAAACCCATGCTTCCAGAAGACGGGCATCGCCTTCTCCAGCACTTCCCGGCTAAAGCGCTTTGGACGTCCCATAGCAGTATTATCTGATAACGAACCAAATAGTTCAATATCTCTGCATCCTCGCCGCCCCATCGTCATCGTATAGAACTAAACGGTTCTAAACCGTACGCAAGGTCGAATAAGCCCGATGCCGGAGTTCATGTGATGTCGAATCAGCCGCTTTTTACAGCATATCGGATGGGAGACCTGGATCTTCCTAACCGCATCGTCATGGCCCCTCTTACTCGGATGCGCGCGCAATCACACGATCATGTGCCTACTGCGTTGCAGGCGGGTTATTACGCGCAGCGTGCTTCAGCCGGAGTAATCATCGCCGAGGCCACCGCGATTAGCCCGGAAGGATTTGGCTGGGCCGATACGCCGGGACTGTGGACGGAAGAGCAGGTCCGCGGATGGCGACGCGTCACGAAGGCCGTCCATGCGACCGGTGGTCGCATCATTGCGCAACTTTGGCACACCGGCGCAATCTCGCATCCGGAATTACGGGACGGCGCGCAGCCCGTGTCCGCATCCAACGTCGATCCAGGCCAGATCTCGGTCACGCGGACCGGAAGGAAGCCTACGGTAACACCGCGGCCCCTGACAAAGCAGGAGATTCAAGTCACGGTTGCGGACTTCGGGCGAGCTGCTCGAAACGCGATGGAAGCCGGCTTCGATGGTGTCCAGATCCTCGCCAACTATCTCTATTTGATCTCACAGTTTCTAAATGCCACCACCAACCTGCGTCAAGACGAGTATGGCGGGCGCCTGGAAAATCGTTCGCGCTTTCTCTTCGAGGTCGTTGAGTCGGTCCTGGGTGAGGTCGATGCACAACAGGTTGGAGTCAAGATCAGCCCGATGCACGAAGGCGGTGCATTTCAGGCCAACGCCGAAACTCTGCCCGTCACCGAATATGCAATTCGGAAGCTGAGTACCTACAATCTTTCGCACTTGTTGCTCATGGGCAATACCACCGACTTCTCCGGAACTCCACTCGAAAAGTTGGCCGGGGATGGTATGTTCCAGCATTTCCGCCCTCTCTATAACGGGACGTTGATCGCCAACGTGAATATGGATCGCGAGCGCGGGAACCGGCTTATCTCAGAAGGATTGGCCGACCTGATCGCGTTTGGCCGTCCCTACATCGCAAATCCCGACCTGGTTGAGAGGTTTGTAGAGAACGTCCCTCTCGCTGAGGTTGATTGGGACACAGTCTACGGCTCGGGGCCGCGTGGCTATTCCGACTACCCAACCTACCAGCCATCAGAACTCACACGGAGCTGAACATGCCAAAGACAACACCCGAACAAAACAAGGCGATCGTTCTCGAAGCCTTCGATACTCTCTTCAATAAACGCGACTACGCCGCAGCTGAACGCTTCTGGTCACCGAAGTACATTCAGCACAGCGCGCACATCGCTCCGGGACGCGAAGGGCTTTTTACTCTTGTCCGCGCGACCCCAGATACGCTGCGCTATGAAAACCAACTCATCGTCGCAGAAGGAGACTATGTCATCGCGCACGGCCGTTTCACCGGGATGGGGAGGCCCGCAGCCTGGATTGCCGCCGACGTTGTCCGATTCGAAGACGGTCTCTTGGCCGAGCACTGGGATGTATTGCAAGACGAAGCCACACAGGCAGAGTCCGTCAGCGGCCTTCCCATGTTTGGGGACACATTCCCTTCGTAAGTGTTCGGCATTCACATTTCGGGGACAACTGAGAGCAACGGAGACAGAGGACGCCTGCTGATGAGCGGACATAAGAAGCTGCAAGGAAAAATAGCAGTGATTACTGGTGGCACAACCGGGATCGGGTTGGCTACGGCGAAGCTCTTTGTAAAAGAGGGCGCCTATGTCTTCATAACAGGCCGCCGCCATAAAGAACTCGACGAGGCAGTGAAAGCAATTGGCAGCAATGTCACTGGCGTTCAGGGAGACATTGCCAAACTAACGGACCTTGATCGTCTCTATGAGGCTGTCGCGGCCAAGGGAAGGATCGATGTCGTCTTCGCGAATGCCGGCGTCGCTGAATTTGCTCCACTCGGCAAAATCACTGAAGAGCATTTTGACAAGCTCTTCGACATCAACGTCAAGGGAACGCTATTCACTGTGCAGAAATCGTTACCGCTGATGAACGATGGTGGTTCGATTATTCTCAACGGCTCAGTCGCGAGCGTGAAAGGCACGGCCGCCTTCGGCGTTTATGGCGCAACGAAGGCAGCTCTCCGTTCTTTCGTCCGAACCTGGACCTCGGATCTAAAGGACCGTCATATTCGTTCCAACGTCATTAGTCCAGGACCGACCGATACGCCGGTTATCGATGGGCAACCTGCAGACGCAATTGCACGAATCGTGTCCACCATCCCCATGGGACGCATGGGACGACCCGATGAAATTGCTAAAGCCGCGCTTTTTCTGGCGTCCGATGATTCCAGTTTCGTCACGGGTATCGAGCTGTTCGTCGATGGCGGCAGAGGGCAAGTCTGATCAACGCACGCTGCACCGAATACCTTGCCTTGTCACGTTCAGGAGGGATGCTTTAGAAGGTTGGCCACCGTCTTCAGGATTTCGTGCGAAAGCGCCTCATCCGATACGGCGTGGGCCAGCGACATCGCTCCGACAAGAGCGCTGAACGTCAGGATCGCCTTCGATCTTGCCGCGCGCTTATCCCTACCTGGCAGCAACCCGACAAGCAAATCAAGATCGGCCTCGACTTGATCAGAGGTGAGCGCACGAGTCCGCTTATCGCTGCGAGCGATTTCCGGGGCCAATGCACTGAAGGCACAGCCTGCACCGGGATTCTTGCGGTGCGCATCGCTCACATAATCGTCGATAAGCTTCTCGAAGGAGAGCGGCTGCCCGCTGGATGCGCCAACTTCCTTTTGTCGCTGCCAGACACCGAATGCATCGCCGAGTGCCTCCGCCACGAGTTCGTCACGAGAGTCGAAGTGCTTATAGAAGCCGCCTACCGTCAGGCCCGCTTCCTTCATCAACTCCGCAATTCCAAATCCCGCAAGGCCCTTTTCACGGAATCTCTTTGAGGCAATGGCAACGATGCGCTTATGCGTCTTCTCCTTTTGCGCCTGGGAATAACCCATCTGAACCTCACCGAAAATAATCTGCGACCGAATCAGGATTACGAATCTAATCCGGTAATGAGGATTATAGCAATAATCCACAGTGCTAGACGAAGGCCAAGGACTCAAGCTATTCGGGATCTGCTGGTGGTCTCGATCGACACTAATAATCTCCGGAGTTGCGACCTAGCGACGCAGGTCAGGAGTGACGGGAAAAGGGAGAACCAAAATGCGTGCAATGAGAGCAGAGCAATTTAGCGGTTATGAAGCGTTGAAGCTCGTAGAGCTTCCAAAACCAACGGTCACCGACGGGAAGGTACTCGTGCGAATCACTGCTGCAGGTGTCACGCCGCTCGATCATACGATTCTCGTCGGCGATTTTCACATCCCGGAGAGGCCGCTCATCTTGGGCAACGAAGGAGCGGGCGTGGTGGAGGAGGGAGGCGGAGCGGATTTTCCCACTGGCTCGCGTGTGATGTTCTGGGGCACCTATGGCGCTTTTGAAGATGGGACCTATTGCGAGTGGATTGCTGTACGGAAGGAAGACCTCTGCTTGATTCCTGACAATGTCGATGACGTGAGTGCTGCTGGCATTCCAGTCGCATATCTCACAGCTCAAGTGGCTCTTTCTCTGGCAGGGTTTCGTTGCGGCAAGACTGTTCTGGCACCAGCGATCGGGGGATCGGTCGGCAACGCTGTAACGCAATTGGCCCGCGCTCTTGGAGCAAAGCACGCTATATCGAGCACGACCAATCATGCGAAAGCCGAGCAGGCGAAGGCACTCGGATTCAATGAGGTAATCGATACCTCCGTGGAAAAGTTAACTGACGGCGTACGTCGTATCACAGACGGCTACGGCGCAGACATCATCATCGACGGGATCGGCGGCGATGTGTTGAGCGAAGCCGTCAAAGCGCTTGCGCCGGGAGGAAGCCTCATAACGCTGGGGTATTCCGCAAGCCGCAAGACCACCATTGACGTGACAAGTCTCATTGTGTCGCAGACCAGCATCCGGGGTTTCAATATGTTCTCTCAGCCGCAGGCGATCGTTGCTGACGCCTGGAAATCTACTGCCTCTCTGCTTAGATCGGGTGCGATCAAACCGATCGTGGCTAAGACGTTCCCTCTGGCCGAAGCTACTGAGGCTCTGCGTTATCTCGTTGAAGGCCGCCCCTTCGGGAGGGTAGTTCTCACAGTCTGACGACAATTGATGGGGGAAACATAACAGGTATCCCGCTCCCGCAATTGGCGCGAGGTTCGCACTACGCGCAGGCGTAGTGCGAACACAAGTTGTCAAATCAACCCAACTACACTCGGACGAGCTTACTCAGAGGAATCAATGACAACAATAAAGACGATTCGGCTAGCTCCGGTGGTCACGGCAATCAATGTCCTGGTCGCGAGCTGCTTTTCCATCGTGGGGATCATCCGTCCGCAATACCTGGTCCCTGCGGGATACGTTCCAACGCAGGCGTCGTTGATATTGGCGATGTACGCGGCGGCGCGCACAATTCCCCTGGCCTTGTTCGCATTGGGGGCGATCTACAAGCAGGCGACTTCTGCGTTGCTGATCCTAGGTGCGCTCGCCGGCGCCATGCAATTGCTGGATGCCGGAATCGGTCTGTTTGAGCATGATCTTGGGAAATGCGCTGGGCCGCTCTTTATCGCCGTCCTCCAATTCTTCGTGGTGTATCTGCTTCACAGATCAGTGCGGATCACGCCGGAAACGAAGCGTGAATAAACGTCCGCTTGTTGCCGCAGATATTCCTCACCGTTGCATTGTCGGTACCCACATGGTCGACTTTTTGCAGAGCTTGCCTCAGATGCGGAGACGGCCATGCTCGTCTCACTGTCTTCGAAGACGCTGGCCTCCAGTCTTCAGGAGATGCGCGCTGTGGACCGAGAGACATCTTCACCTAAGCGTAGGGCCGCTTCCAGAACAAAAGGAATATCGAATACAAGGCCAAAGCCCTCATTGTTAGCCGGCTACGCGTGATTGTCAGAATTACTCCCCACAAACGCCGCAGGATCCACGAATATTTGAGTTTCCGAGCGGCAGTCAAGACAGACGCAGGCACGGCTGCAGCAGCCCCCACTGACGAGAGTAAGGTGCGGGTTGCCCGTGATCCGCCCAGAACTCCGAAGTCCTGAAATTTCTCGGCCCGCAGTGTTCCCTGAGTGCGTTGGCGATTTACCACTCGTCGAGACCCGGTGCCGCCGGAACCTGAGGTTCGCTGAAGCGAACTCCGTCTATCGTGACTAATACCGTGGCCGCTGTTCAGTTGGCTAAAATCAGTTAGAGCGCTATTCGGTTGGCACCACAGCAAACGTGATTGCAGCTAACGCGCAGGATGCCAATAGTCTCGTCATGATTGTCTCCTCATTTCCTCCGTCATATGGCGCGCGCCTTCCTGGCGTGAGACTCGGCTGCTACGGTGTTGCGTGTTGAAGTCGCGATCACCGGAAGCCGCGCGCTCTTGCTGAGTAATAGGAATTCCAAAATAATTCGGCTAAGCGTGGCGCAATCTTTTTTTGTGGAGCTTGCAACCAGAGGAAGAGACGCAGGTTGGAGTGGAGCCCGGTCCGTCTCCCAGCGTGTACGCGTTCTACCGGGGCTTCACTCCGCAACGTCTGGTAATTCTGGCGCTGGCGGTAATGACCTTTGCCGCAGCGTTCACGCTCGAAAGTCGGACGAAGAGAACGCACGCTGCCGCTGTGCCAAGCCACTTGTCAGTTACGATCTTCCGGCTGGGGAAGTGGGTCCGCCAACACGAGACCGGTGGAAAGACCAAAGGGCATGGCGGCGACCGCACTCTCAAAACCTGTTTTGGGATCGATCACATAAAGACCGGAGGCACCAGTGAAGTCGGTCGCATACAATTTGCCGTCCCGGGCGAAAGCCAACCCCATCACGGTGTTACTTCCCACCAGATTAACGATCTTCGTGGCTGCGCCGGTTTCGGGATTGATGCGATACAGGATCGCAGGAACATAAGAAGGGTTGAGAGTGGTCGTCACACCGTACAGGTTCCCGTGACGATCGAATGCTAGGCCCATAAAGTATTGAGGAGCGCCCGTTGGACCGATGCGGGTAAAGTCCCCGGTAAACTTATTGACCCTATACAGCGAGTTGAAATTTGGGTCTGAGCCGGAGCAGTCGGTGTTCAGATCGTTCGGGTCACCGTTCGGGTAACAACCTCCAACCGCGTATAGAGTCCCATCGGGACCGAAAGCCATGGCCATGACGGCGAGCCCGGGAACGGGAACACCGAACAGCGTGGCCAGTCCGGTTTTCTTATCGAAACTGGTGAGCTGCTGGGTCCCAAAAAGTTTGCCGCACATGCTGAGTGGTGTCCCAGAGGGCGACATCGCCAGCGTGGCGCAGCCCGTTTTGATTGGTCCAATGTCGGTCGTGGTGATCTTCCCGCCGGTCACTTCAATCGCCCACATTTCCCTCACTCCAGGAGGAGAAGCAATAGTATAGAAGACATGTCTGGTTTGATCGTCTTCATCAGCCGCGGGAGTCGCCGCCAGGACGCCTTTGGACGTTAGAACACCTGTCATTGCTAACGCGATGAACAGGCACAAGCCATTCGATAGCAGGTTTTTTCCTGAGAGTGATTTTCCGAACATGGTGACATCCTCCTCGAAAGAGACTTGGAAGCAAACGGAATCCGGCGCTGGAATCGGCCTAGCACTCGGTCTTCCGACTGTTCTCGCAGCACCTTAGCCTGTGGGCTGTGGTCGATTGATCCGCAGGTTACAGGAAGCCGCGCTCTCACTAAGTAAAAGGAAATTCCGAGAGAATTCGGCTCAGCGGTGCCCGATCTTTTCGGGCTTGCAACCAAGGAGGACAAAGCGGACTCAGTAAAGGCTACCGACCAATCCAGGAGAGAGACTAGCGGAGTCAGAAGTCCTTAACGAGCACCCAGCCGCAGATTGGCTAAGGCCATAGCGGGCGCTCATGTCCCGATCTGGCATGCATTACGTAACCACTTACCTACACAGCTTGCGTACCGGGATTATGGAAGGCAGATACATTTCTGAGTTTGGCGACTCATTGAGCGAGTGATTTCACTTCGGCGAATGATTCCGATGTATTCATTTCTTCTCCAGAGTGAGCGCATAAATATCGTCGGTCCCCGAGTATCGAAGCATCAGAGGCGCATCTGTCGTGTCAAGCGCCATCCAAGGGCCCCTTGCATAGCGGAAATCTTTCAGGTCAATTACTAGTTCCGGCATTCCACCCTTCAAAGGGATTCGAAACACGCCTGGATTGCCATGCAGGCTCACAAAAAAGATGAATCGGCTATCCCTTGACCAGACGTGCCAGATCGCTTCCCTACCGATTTGCAGCACCCAAGCTTGCTGCGTCACGAGATCAAAGATCTTCAGGCCGAGCGCGTCGTCCGCCTGTACCTCGATGAAGCGACCGTCTGGAGACCACTGTGGAGCGGAGAACCCCTCCGATCCGGGTAGTGTGCTCACATGATGGGTGGCGAGGTCGAGGATGTATATCATGCCTGGAACATTCCTATCCGGCCCACGTGAGAATGCGATTCTCCGTCCATCCGGTGACCAATTCGGAGCATC
The DNA here is from genome assembly GCF_013410115.1 of Tunturiibacter gelidiferens. Lineage (GTDB taxonomy): Bacteria > Acidobacteriota > Terriglobia > Terriglobales > Acidobacteriaceae > Edaphobacter > Edaphobacter gelidiferens. Next base: position 702,177 of record NZ_JACCCV010000002.1, on the reverse strand, counting down.
CTGCGCTCCCTTATCCTCGGGGAGGAGGAGCCGGGGTGTGCCGCCGGAAGAAGAGACGATATAAGCTTCAGACTGGCCACTTGGAGTGTCCGCCATAAACAAGATTTGGGAGCCGTCAGGCGACCAGCGCGGCAGCACGGGATACATGGGAGGGTTGCTGAGTTGCACCGGCTTGGTGCCATCCAGGTTAGCTCTCAACAGGACGCCTTCCGGGAAGGAAACGTACACAACTGATTTGCCATCCTTGGAGAAGTCAACGAACTGAGCTGAGATGCCCTTAAGGAAGGGCTCAAACTTACCGGACTTCGAGTCGAACCGGACAAGTTCGCCGCGGAAAGTGAAACCATCCGCAAAGATCTTCTTTCCGTCCCTGCTGGGAAGAGGATCTCCCCAATAAAGTGGGCCTGAAGTTAATTTGACCGGCTCTGCGGGATGCTGGCGAAACAGACCCAGGCGATCGTCGAGAGCCCAAATCTGGTGGCCGGATGGCTGGTCGCCAGCCATGAATATGAAGAACTCGCCATCTGGGGTCCACTGACCACAACAACTCGCGTAAGAGGGACGCCAATTGTGGAGCAACTCATGAAGGTTGGAGCCGTTCGACGACATCTCCCAGGGCCGACCGTCCTTGAAAAACCTCATCGTTTTGCCGTCGGGAGACCAACTGAGTCCATCGATCCCGCTGCCACCTACGCGGGCCAGCGTTCGAACTCCTGTTCCGTCGCTTCGAATCAGGTTTATATCGCCGTCCGCCGTAGAGTAGCCCACTGATTCTCCGTCGGGCGACCAGGTCACGGCTACAGCGTCTGTCAGGTAGCGAACCGAGCCTCCGGGTACCCGAACTATCGATACCGATTTGGTCGGCTTCTTGTCCCATACACCAAACGGCCAGGCAAGCATTCTGGACCCATCCGGCGAGAGGCAGCCCGGCAATAGAACGGCATTTTGTAATTCAACCGAGATCGGCTCGCTTACTCCACCTGACACAGCTATCTGCTGAATGCCGCCTTGTTCGTCCAGGGAATAGTACAGTCTGATCCCGTCGGTCCCGCCCGCTCGCTTTCCGTGACCATCAAACGTCATTTGCGTGTATTCCGAGATTCGAGGCGGAGGAGGCGGGCGATGCATATACCAGACTGCGATGACCACGCTGACGAGCACGGCGGCGCCCGGCAGCAGCCAACTCAAAAGCATTTTGCGTTTTGCCTGTGAACCCGGTTTTGGAGTTGGGTCTGTCGTCACGACTTTGCCCGAACCAGTGTCGCGCTTGAGCCGGTTCAGGTCGGCGCGCAGGTCGGCGGCGCTCTGGTAGCGCAGATCGCGGTCTTTCTCCAGCGCCTTGCTGACGACATGATCCAGGGCTTTCGGAAGAGCTGAAACCACCCTCGATGGTGGAGGTGGTGTTTCGTCGAGAATGGCCTTGTGTACCAGGGTCGTGGTCTTGCCGTGGAACGCCATCTTTCCCGTAGCCATCTCGTAGAGCACCGCACCCAGGGAGAAAATATCTGTCCGTGCATCGAGGTCTTCGCCCCTCGCCTGTTCAGGCGACATGTAAGGCGCGGTTCCCATCGCGACGCCCGGCGTTGACAGTATTTTCTGGTCCCTTGCGGTCTCGGCTGACGTATCCGACTCGGGGCCCGACTCGTCCAGTTTCGCTAGTCCGAAGTCCAGTACCTTCGATTCGCCGTGGGTCGTGACGAAGACGTTCGCCGGTTTGAGGTCGCGATGCACAATGCCTCGCCGATGCGCGGCTTCAAGAGCATCGGCGACCTCTGCCGCGTAGCGGAGAGTCAGCTCAAGTGAAAGCCTGCCCTTCTGCAATCGCGTCGCGAGCGTCTGACCTTCCAGATACTCCATTACAAGGAATGGTGTTCCGTCCTGTTGACCGACGTCATGCAACGTGCAAATGTTGGGATGCTGAAGAGCCGAGATCGCCCGTGCCTCCCGCTCGAATCTCTGCTGGCGAAATGAATCGGAAGACAACGCACGCGGGATCACTTTGATGGCAACGGTGCGATTGAGCCGTGTATCTCGCCCGCGGTACACCTCGCCCATGCCTCCGGCACCCAGGAGAGCCTGAACCTCGTACGGCCCGAGTCGAGTTCCCGCCTCCAGCATGGTGTTGCCCGGGGCAGTCGACCCGGGGAGTGCGACCTGCTGTGCTGCCGGAGACTCCAAAAAGTTCGGATCGAGCTTGCCTTCGATGGAGAGCATCTCGTCGACGTCCTCACGCAGCGACGGATCGGAGGCGCATTCGCGGTCAAGAAACGCAGCCCGGTCCGCTGGACGCAGTTCCATGGCGCTTTCCAGGACCCCGCGAACCATCTGCCAGCGTTCCGGAGTCATGCGTGGGCTTTTCCGCAAAGTTGCTGGTACAGCCAGACCCGCGCGGTCGACCAGTGCCGCTTCACTGTTGCCGGTGAAATACCGACTACCTCGGCCGTCTCTTCGATCGAAAAGCCGCCGAAGAAGCGCAGCTCCACAATTCGGGCTTGTTCCGCATCCAGATTAGAGAGTTCGGTCAATGCACGGTCCAGATCGAGCAGATCCACGGGCCGGCCCTGCATGACCGCATGAACATCCTCGAGGGTACAATTCCTCACGCCACCGCCTCTCTTCGCCGCTCGCTTCTCCCGCTCGTAGCCGACCAGGATCTGGCGCATCAGCAACGCACAGACGGCAATGAAATGCGACTTGTTCTGAAATTGGCCCCGGAACTGATGATGGAGGCGCATGTAGGCCTCGTGAACCAGTGCCGTGGTTTGCAGCGTATGCGGCGATAAGGCCCGTCGCAGTTGCTGGCGGGCAACCCTGCGAAGTTCCTCGTAGATCAGCGGTATGAGTGCCCGAAGGGCCTCCCGGTCTCCCGCGCCCCACTTGGCCAGGAGTTCATCAACTTCGGGCAAATCGGTTCGTGGCATGGGCCCCCCAGACGAACTAGAGTAGCGACTGGATATTGCTTCAGGGAACGCGATAGGGGACTATCGATGCGTTGCCGACATGATATCTCCAAAAATGTCGATTTTGTGAGATATCTTCTCTCCGCAACCTCGTTCGCATATCTTCGGCCATTTCGTATACCGGGTAATCTGGCCCCAACGCGACGAGAACGCGCCAAAGGCGAATCTATCGTTGGGCGGCCCCGCGGCCGCGCCGGGGTTTTAGCCGGAGCCGCATGACGAATCTGGAAGCACCTAGAGGAATTGTGAAGGATTAGTCCCTATGTCGGCCAGTGTCCAGCGATGCCTCATCTGCTGCTCGTGGACTTGTGCTAACAGGACGAGGCACTCATCCAGATGGGCTGAAGGTCAAATCGCCGGTTCCGGTCAGATCGTCGGCAACTCGTCAATTAACCCGTCGGCTAACGGAATACGACCGGTAAGGTGCGGGTTGCCCGTAATCCGCCAACAAAGCCGGATTCGCGTTCAGTCTGAGCTTTCACGAACGCTCACTGAGTGCCAGGCCGATTTATCCCCAAACCGGCAAGGGTATTTTCGTTGGGACACAATCAGGGACGTATTCAGGGTTTCTGGAACGTTCTTACGCGTTCTCGCTCCCGTTCGATTGCTTCGCGGATCGCTCTTGTGATCAAGTCGGGCTCATCGATAGGAACCATATGCGAGCTGTTCCACGCTATGATCTGTTCACTCGTTCGTGCCAACGCCAAGAGATCCTTTTGGAATGCTCTGTAATCCTGGCAGTCGTTTGACGTATTAATAACCCATAGGGGCGTATCTCCCAGAGGGTATTGGTGTCCACCTGTCACCTTGTTTATAAGGGCGAAGCAATCAGCTGCCATCTCCGGACCAGGCCGAACCGGGTGCTGAGAGAGAGCCCACATATGAAGCTCCTGATCACGTGCCGGCAATTTGCTGAAGTTTGAATCGTCTTCAAAGCCCAGAACGATAGGTGCCTTGGAAAGAAGCACCGGCGGACTATAGCCACGTGACGAACCATGGGAAGGCGAAACATGAGGCGGAACGTCTTTGCCGACACCGGAGAGAAATGCGTGGTCCACGATGATCATCCCGGCGATATTGTCGGGGTAACGGGCGGTGTAGATTCGCTCCCAAAGGGCGCCTACGGAAAACCCGACGAGGACATAACGACCGTCGATAGGCATTTTTGTAAGAAGCCTATGGATCTCGTCGACTCTATCCGTGCATGTCGGTGTCGCTTTTGCTGCAGGCGTTCGATCGGAGGCCTGGGACGAGGGAATCAATGTTGGGGTCTGGAAAGGGTCGCTCCATGCGTTCCCTGATGGATCGAAGGTGCACACTCGCGTCCACTTCGCGACTTCAGGTTGAACCAGTCCCCAATCGAAGGAGAAAGCCGCGCCCACGATCATCACCGTTGGGCTCCCTTCGCCGATGCAGTACAAATGCACCCGATAGCCTCCTACGTCGACGAGAGTGCCTAGGGGCAGAGGCTTCGATTGATTCGTAATTTGAGTTCTGGCCGTTGACCCAGCGGACAACAGAAGAGCTACGCAAGCACCCATAAGAAGCGGATTGTGGCCGAGGTGTGAGCAAGCCGCCTTTAGAAGGGATCTTCCTGGAACTCTCATGACGTCAACCATCCTCCCACGCACTCGGCAAGAACACCCCTTCGATACTCTTCTTAGGGCTTCTCTATACGCTCAACACGGTTTGCAATCGCGCCAATCAGCAATCTTTCCGAACCTTGTGTGGAAGAACAGCATTGGAGCGCACGACACCATCTCGAATTACGATCCCAGCAGGAAACGAATCGGCATGAAAGATGTTCAATTCTGATTCAGGTACCACCAGAACGGACACAGTCGGCGGCAGCGTCCGTTGCCACTCACGCAAAGCGTCACGTATCTGGTCTGAAGGTATATCCTCCCGTCCCGTGTTGGCGCTCCAGGAGGTGATTGCATAGATCCGGTGTTGCGCAGAATATTTTGCCAGATCCCGCACAACACTGGGCGCACCTGGGGACCAAAGGGTGAAAGGAAGAAAGATCACTGTGCCGTTTGCCAGTCGGACCGTACGAGGAACAAGCGTGTTTTTACTGATTGCGTGTCCATGTAACGAGTTCAATGGCACCTTTGATCCGACCATCGTTTGCCGAGCCAAAGCAGCCTGCATTGGCGCGAGATCCGCAGTGCCCATCCAACTCTTTTGCTGCGCAACTTCGATTAGCACTTGCAGGACGGCTGGGGTAGCGCCTTTGGCCGACTTCTCTGAAAGGGCGGCGCACCGTACCGCGTCCGAGAACAAAACGCTTGAGGAGGCACCTACGTCTTTGCCTTCAATCGCCTTTCCGCTGACAAGGAGAGGAAGTGTGATGGCACTTTGCGACTCACACAGGTGCAAAGCCAGTTTGTCGAATGTGGCATCTACGCCCTCAGCAGCATCGATCACTTGACTGATGGCAAAGTGGATCTGCGCATCGTACGGATAGTCACTCAAAAGCGACCTAATCTCTGCCGCTGCAGAAGCCGGTTGGTTTAGACCGAGATGCGCGCGCACAAGCAGGATCAGAGCTTGTCTTTTATTTAATGCATCGGGAAGCACAAGATATTTTGTTAGAGAAGCACGCGCCGGTTCGAACTGCTGCCCGAAGAGACACAACTCGCCCAAAGAAAGCAGTTCTTTGGCGTTAGTTGTGAGGGCGGATACATCCGCCGAAAGTGCGAGGCAGTCACGAGACGCCATGCCTATACCAACACCTAGTGCAAACTTGTCCGCCTCGGTTAGATCGTTTTGCTGGGCTCTGGCTGCATTGAGGGGCAACAGAGCAGCTTTATATGCCTCCGAGGGGGATAGAAACTTTGTATCTTCTTGAGCTTGAGCCCCCTTGTTTGCCGACCATCCAAGAGTTGGCGGTAGATCGGTACACTCTACCGCGCTAGGCAAGATCTATGTGCGGATGATGATAAGGGGAGCTTTTCTCATCCGTGACAATCAACGCGGAGACTCAAGCGCTGAGAGCTCACTCCGTGCGGTCCACAAGGGGATACGGTAGTAGCCGGGTTCTCCTAATTCCGCCAAACGGATGGCTTCGCGGTATTCGGCGCGCGCTTGGGGAAGCTGTTTCCTCTTGGCCAAGACCTGCGCCAGCGTGAGATGGCATTGCATTCTTTGTGGGGCCATCTCAACCGCAGTGCGGGCTTCCGCCAGTGCTTCGTCCAAACGCCCCTGAGACGCAAGGACCTGCGCCTCGGTAGAGTGGCTCGCTGCGGAAAGCGGCGGTAGATCGAAACGGCCTTGAAAGATGAGGGTATGTCCACCCAAGTTGGCTACCGGCTTTACGTGCCACAGTGGGCCATAGGGATTAAGCTCTGGAGGACCCCAGATCATCCCAGACAATTGCGACGTGGAAATTAAGAGAGTCCCTTCCACCGGGCTTGGAACGATGGCAAATCGATTGGACGTAAAGGCAGAAGCGCCCGGAAATGACTTGCAGGGTACGTCGTAGTAATCCAGGTCGGCTGTGCCGAAGGAAGCAATCCAGCAATCGGTGATTCGGTTACGTGCAAGATAGTTTCTTTCATCGATGTGCCCGCCTCCGGTGTCCACGTTCGAGGCGGACAGGTAACGATACGTTTCCTGCGGACCTCCCCAGATTTCATTAGAGTAGGAAAGATAATTAGGAAACGCTTTTAGTGAAGAAACGCAATGAAGAGCCGCAAGGGCGACCACGACATACATCCAGGCACGCTTGCGCCCAGCCAGCCGCCACGCCGCACCTGCGGCGAACACAATCAGGAACGGAAAAATCGGCAGAATGTGCCGTATACCGATATTGAGCCGCGAGGTCAGGCTCACACTGAAAAACACAGCTGCCGGGACCGTAAGGAAAAGTGTCTCGCGCTTCTTCTCGTGCCATAGATATGGACCTGCAACAACTACAAGGAGGAGCAGTAGCAGAAAGCCCAGAGTGCTCTTGATCACAAATGCAACCGGAAAGTAGAACCACTGCCCCGTGGGATAGAGATGGCCCAGAAGAAACGTCTGGCGGCCGCCAGCTGAGGCGATTGTAACGTTGGCCATACCGTAGAGATAGGACTCAGGCAGCAGCGAGGTCAGCCGCGGAATTACCTTTGACAGCAACACGCTGTGGACGCCGCCGTTCTGGATGGCATCCTGAATGTAAGCGGAGATGGAATCCGACATCTCGTGACCCGGAGGCCTCGCGGAGTAGCGAAAGAGATAAAATCCCCAGAGAATGGTGATGGCTAGGGCAACAATTACCGCAAGAGGCACTGCACGGCTAATCAGCAATTCCTTCCATTCGCTGCGAGGGTCACCGGAACCTGCGGGGGCATGGGTTCGCCGGCGCGTCCAGAAGTCCGCCATCGCTAAGATGGCAAGAGTTGGAAGCAGCAGGATGCCGGAATGCTTCGCCGCGAGCGCCAGGCCCGTAGCCAGAGCGCAGATAATCATCTGTGTCAGCGTCGGCTGCTGAGTGTAGCGATAAAAGGCGTAGACGGCTACGAAAGCCCAACAGGTCACGGGCAAGTCCGTGGTTACGATCGCGCCGTGCGCCAGAATTGTCGGCTCAAATACGAGCAGCACCAAAGCGAGAAGCGCCGCGCCCCCGCCGAACATCTTCCGCGCTGCAACGAAGACGAACACGGCCAGCAAGAGCGTGAACGACGCAGCAAAGAAACGAGTCTCTGCCAGGATTTTTCCCGCGTCGTTCGAATAAAGAAAATCGTGCCCGTGTAAGAAATCGGCGGATTGGCCCGTCTTGTATGATGCGCAAGGCGCGCCGGGATTTTTCGGCCGGTCGAAAACTAGTGGGAGGGTGTCGACGAGCTTCGCGAAGGGTGGATGCTCGGGATTGACGCCGAAATCGCCGCATTGCCAGTAGCGATAACCCGCGAAGATGTGGTCCGCCTCATCGATCGTTTGTGATTGCCGGCGCGCGAAAAATCCTAACTCGGCCACGAGAACAAGCAGGAGGAAAGCCACCGAGACCACCTCGAAATACCTCTTCGATACAATACGTGATCGCATGTCCTACACCGCGCGGGGACGAACTTGCATGGCGAAAGCTCAAAGGTGAACTAACACGCCGAAGATATACCGACGAGATCAAAACGAACAACATTTTTGACTACTCTGCTGCGCTCGACCGTAGGAAGGCTGCAGCTTGCCTTAGCGTACATGAATTTCCGTTTCGTGAGGTGTCCCCTTAAGCAATTGTTGCCGAAGCGTCGGCTGCTTGGTGCGATCGAGAGTGAACCCAATCTCTTGCGCACTCTTAGCATCCTTCGTTGTTTGGTCAGCGCAGAGAACAGCACCTGGCATCATACCCACGCCGAAGATGAAGGCGAGCTGTCTGATTGTTCGATATCGCACGAACGGTGAAAACTCCATCGAATCACCCCAGTGGATCATACTTACTTACAGCGGGCATGTTGAATCGTGAGCGTTTCGCTAGCCACCCGGAAGTTGGACTCCCGCCGCGATAACTTCTTGTTTGCCCGTGATCCGGGAGTTACTGATTTCCTTCCCACAAGCCGACTTTGCAGGGATTGATCTGTGTCGCTACTTCCGTTTTGCGGACTACTGATTCCTTTTGCGCGGCACACATTCATTCCCAACAAAAACGATACCCCAGAATCCCGGGGCATCGCATGTCACTTCAGCCTGAATGCAGACTCGTGCGCTCTTTGCTTCAACCATCTTTTCGTGCTCGAGGCTCTCTATTTCTCGAAGGCGATTACCCCGAACAGTCCAGTGAAATTATTGTCCGGGCCAGCGGTGAAAAAGAGCTGATTGGTGGCACCATTTTTGCCGGTTCCATCCCCAAATTCAATTCCCCAGAGCTGGTCGATGTGGATGACCTCGCCGAGGGTGTTGGTCAGCGTGCCAACAAATTGGCCCGTGACTGCGTTGAATGAGTTGATGGTCCCGCTATTGGTATTGTTCGTGACCAGCAGCGTGTTGCTGAATGGTCCGAAGTTCTTCGGCGCGATGGCGAAACCCCATGGCTGATTGAGCGGCTTCCCCTTGGCCAGCTGTTTCAGGAGCGTTCCGTTCTCGGCAAAGATGTCAATGTATCCACCGGCAGCTCCTGAGGCGCTGGCGAATGAGACGTAGACGAGACCACCGAAGTCCTGAATGCCGAACGGTGCGAAACCAGCAGGAACAGTCGGGTCGGTAAACGAAGTTACGAGTTTGAAGTTGCCATCATAAATATCAACCTTGTTGTTTTTATTGTCGACGGCAAAGAGATAGTTGCCGGAAGGCTTGCTGGTGATCGCTAAACCGGTATAGGACGCGCCCGGTGTGGTGACGGCAACGAGGGCTGCGTTGAAACTTACGCTGGGGGCCCAGCCACTGATGGTGCCGTCAAGGGTGGCAAACAGGAAGGCCGCCGGAGCGCCTTTGATCTGGAACTCTGGCGATTTGTTGAAGACGATGCCGGTAGGAGAACCGGGCCCATCTCCGCCTGCTGTGGGGATCAACACGTCCAAGGGTACTTTGGTCCCATTGGAGTCATAGAGCGTGGACCAGCCTGAGTTGGCATCGCTGATCCAATAAGGTCCGCCGGGCGCATAAGTGAGTCCCCAGGCATTTACCAACAAGGGATCTGTAACCTTTGCCGCTCTCTCCTGGTTCGAGACCAGGTTGGTCACCTTATATTGTGCGAAGGCAGCGTTAGGGACGGACAACGATGTGAGTGCGAAAGACGCGGTCAGAACGACAGAGCGAAATGACATGGTGGTTCTCCTTTAGAGAGCAGGTGGCGGTTTTTCAGTTACTGAACTGAATGGTTGGCCTGTCGCCTACAAGGGTGCTGCTGCAGAACACCTCGATTGTCAGAGAATTGTCATCTCTCTGTGAAACTTCGGAATAAGAGTCGAGAAGGCAGACCAAGAGATTCAGCTGGAAGCATTCCTGAAGCGGGATTCGTGCATCACGGATCGACGCATGGCTGCTTTCGTTCGTAATCGGCAGCTCGAATGTTGGCTGTCCCTGCGACTCGGCGATGACTTCTGAATAACGGACCATTCGGAGATGATCCAAGGAATAGGTCACGACAAGCGCGCTTCTCATCAGTTATCGCTGGATCGTCGGCTACTCGGACAGAACCTCTTTTGCAGGCCAATGTTCCGAAGGCGTAACACCATTCCTCCCGGATCGCCGCCCAACCGGACATTACCTTTCCGGTAATGCCGGTTGGCCGACAACACTCCCGCGATCCGGGTTTTATCCTCAATAGGTGAGGTCTGCGGCCCCATGCGCCTTAATCCTGAGCAGCTTGCGGTTCGGTACTATTATGACGATCTACAGTATAGAAAGCTTCCGCGAATTGCTGTCGACGCGCTCGGGCAGGGCTATGACGGCCTGCGTTGAGGTCCTGACGTGCAGAAGGTTCGAGGTCCGGAGTGATCGGAAAACGGGAGAGAACAGAAATCTCGGGTCGGATCTCCAGAAAAAATCGGATCTCCTCTGGGAAGGATCCCGATCATGTCGCTGCGTAAAGGGTTGCTGTTCGCAATGCTGTTGGCGATCGTTGCCTTGGCGGAGCCCGGAAGGGTCAACGTTGACAAGGCGGAATTTGATGTGCCGAAGCCGAATACGTTGTTGCGCGCTCCTGCGCCTGCCACTGCGGCATTGCCTTGGTACGGCAGCTGGCCGGCAAACAAGCTAAGTCGATGGCTCAAGGCATTCCGCAGGAAAGGCGAATTGGTGCCGGCGTCATTTCTTCCGATTCAATTCAAGAACCCCAAAGGTTTAGGTATTGGAAAGTTGCTCGTCGCGAGCCGCGGCCTCGGCGACCCGCATTTCGCTGGAACAGTAATCCTGCTAGTTCACTACGATGAAAATGGCGTAGTCGGACTAATTCTCAACCGGCGCACCGATGTGCCGCTTTCTCAAGTTCTTGATCTCAATGCCGCGAAAGACCGCTCCGACCCGGTCTATATCGGGGGTCCTATGGAGCCTTCGGCTGCATTTGCACTTTTTCAGTCCTCGGCCAAGATTGAAAAAGCTGAGAACATCTTCGGTGGTGTTTATTTGATCTCCGACAAAGGCCTCTTCGAAAAAACAATTTCGGCCCGGCCTGACCCTAACGTTTTTCACGTTTACCTGGGATATGCCGGATGGACGCAAGATCAATTGCGGACCGAGGTGCAATTGGGCGCGTGGTTCGTTTTTCCGGTAGACACCGCCACAATATTCAATCCTGATCCGGATTCTTTGTGGTTGCAGATGATTCGGAAGACAGAGTTGCGATTGGCGAAGACTGAGCCCTTCGTAGAAATCTCCCAGCCAGTAGAATTGTTTTGATAAATCCCGAGTCATTCACCAAGCCGATATTTCGCACAATACATCGTTCCGGGAGAATCACCGCCGATTCGGAACTAACTACTTGATCAACACCTCGCAGCGGGTGTTGTCAAAGATGATCGCTTCGAGCAGCGAGAGGATTTGGTCTCGTTGTGTTCCCGGCTTTTCTGAGCGATGCGATTGTCCGAAGTGATCTCGAAAAATCCGACGAAGTGCGCGGGAAATCACGGGATAAAATCTTATTTTCTTGTGTGGGGATTTTTGTGGGTCATCGTCGAATATCGACATATCTCTTTGATTTTCAAAATTTTCGAATCCCTGGGGGGCAATACCATCGACACCCGCTTCGGCGATTCTAACGATTACGGAAAAGGAATCGATCAGGCCGTTCTCCGGTAGTAGGTGACCATGGATCTGCATATTCACGAAGAAAAATGACAGTAACGAGTCAATGGCCGGCCTTCGCACCGTGCTCCGACGTTACCCACGTTGCCACGACCAGAGAGTCGAGCCGATCCTGCCTCGCTGTCACCCACGGCGCATAATGCTTCTCTGTCGTCTTGATTGAAGTGTGGCCCAACAGCTTACTCACCTCTTCCATTGGTACACCCTTTTGTAGAAGCGAGACGGCGAATGTATCGCGCAGTTGGTGCGAGTGGCCGTCCGGCATCCCCGCCGCTACGAACGTTTGCTTTACATCGTGTTGCCAGTTGGTGACGACCGTTCGTTCCGTTCCCGTCCCTGAGTTCCAGAAGATGTACTTATGACTTTCGTTCAGCTTCATCACGGATAAGGCTTCCATTGCCACGTCAGGCGGAATCAGTACGCTTACATGTGTTCCCGTCTTCTGGCGACTAGTGACAATGCGATAGAGACCCTTGTGTTTGTCATGACGAAGCTCAGTGCGTTCGAGGGTCACCGTATCCCGTGTTTGGGGCAATTGCATTTCTTGTACTCGGGATCATCGCGCCGGAGACAGACTGCGGAGTGACGGACGAATATGTCGATTGAAGGGATGGTGGAAACTTTGACTGCTCTCGTCGTCATGTGCTTGTGCTGCCTCTCCGGGATGGTGACCCGAAAAGGTTAGCACGGAATTAGCACAATTTGTTGATGTAACTTGCTATGTTGCTGAAAATAAATTGCTTATAGATGGTGGAGGCGGTGGGAGTCGAACCCACGTCCGAAAAAACTTCCAACAGAGAGCTTTCATGCTTTTTCCGTGTCATTTTTGTCTCGTCATCGGCGCTTAGAACGGACGAAGATGCGACGACGACCAGTCTGATTGATCTCGTCCGACCCGCTCAGACGGAGCAGGGAAGACCAGCCTACTGTGCGACGATCGGTACAGGCCCGTAGGCGAAGCTTGAGCGATCGGCTACTTATTTAATTAAGCAGCAAGAGCGAACTGAGGTTCGGCACTTATAGTTTTGTGAGCGATTACGGGTGTCCACACCCCGGCATGCCTCTCTGCCACAAGCAATCCCGTCGAAGCCGTGACGCCCCCATCTGGAGCTGGCACCAACATTGCATTGGGCGCTACAAAGAACTATTGCGATTATAACTCTTACTGTTCGAGGCAGAGACTAGGCGAAGGCGAGGATCACGGCGCCAATGGTGATCAGCGAAGCCCCGCCGATCTTTAGTGGAGTCAGATGCTCGCCGAGGAACAGCCACGCGCCGAGAATGACCAGCACCACACTGAGCTTATCGACTGGCGCTACGCTTGATGCCGGTCCCATCTGCAGGGCGCGGAAGTAGCATAACCACGACAGGCCAGTGCAGATGCCTGAGAGCACTAGAAACACCCAGCTGCGCCGGCCGATCTGCGCGAGTGCGTGATGCTTCTCGAAGGCGACGGCGATGGCCCAGGTAAAGATCAGGATCACCGTCGTTCGAATGGCTGTCGCGAGGTTCGAGTCGATTCCCGAGACACCGACTTTGGCCAGCAGCGCAGTTGCCGCAGCAAAGACTGCCGATAGAACTGCCCAGAAGACCCAAGTCATAGATGCAAGCATACCTCGGTGGAAAAAACTTGTGCCACGAGATCGCAAGGCGCTACATCGTTGCGTTTACGAGGTCGACCTGCTGCCACTCGCCGCGCTCGATTCCAGCGCGAATCTGTGCCGGAGTCTGTCCCTTTTTCGTCTGCTGGTAAGCGTAGACAGCTTCTCTCATGCAGGTAGAACAGGCGGCGCCATGGGTGCCTTCGAAGCAGCTATGGAGACTGTTGTGATGCATCTCGCGGTCGCAATGACAGTAACAGGGTTGCTGATGCAGTACGGCGGGGATGGCGGCAGCCATCTTATAAGCAGTCACCTGATAGGGATGCGAGAAGTAGACTCCAGTCAGCTGATCGCCGCTAAGCACCGGGGGGAGGGGCTTTGTCGGAGCAGATGCGTTGTAGGCCGGGATATCTTCCGACGGGTTTGACCACTGGGCTGAGGCCACCATAGTGGCCAGACCTAACGCGATACATCCGAGGATCCGCTTCATGTCGGTATTTTAGATCAATCTCTTCTGGCGCCCGAATATCAACTTCGCTTGCGATCGTCTTTTCCGCCCGATCTAGATGGACTAATCGTCTGAGTGAGTCAGGATATCGTTCATCGACCATGTGGTACCCCCCTCCCCCCCGGGGGTATTTGGACGTAAACTGCTTATTTTCTTAGCTTTGCAGACACTATACGACTGTAAAATATTCTATCTAAATGGGTTGCGTCTAAAATATTCTATCTAAATGGTTTATGGAGCTATTTTGTCGGAGATCGGACTAACCCGGAAAAAATCTGGGCATTAGTGTTAATTATAGCGATCGAACGATAACTCATGCGCCACGGCTATCTCATTGTTATGGTTTGGGTTGCAAGAGTTTGGGACTTGACAACAAAAAATGGCGATTCTTTCATCCGTCTTCTACTGAAACGGCAGGTGGCGAGATTTTGAATAGGGGCAGATCTTTTCGATCCGGTGGCGTGCTAAGTCTGTCGAGAAAGGTGGGCAAGAAGCGACGCGGGAGCTTGGAATCATTAAGTGTGGGAAGGGACGTCAGAACAAAAAAATGCGGCACGAACGGTGTTTTGCTCGTGCCGGGAGGCCAGTGACGCAACTTGTATCAGCCTTGCTTCGATGATGCGGGCTGAGAGATTTCACGCCGGAAGACTCACGCTGCGTTGAATTGAAGATACCACAATATGGAGGGAAAGAAAGAAAAATATGTTCCATCATAGAAATCTGATGGTTTGGAGGCCGGTTTTTGGGCCGTCTTGCCTCGAGATTTTTAAGTAAAGCCATTGTAATCATAGTTTTATAAAAACTTACGCTTTTTCCACATATTTTCTTTGACGAGAAATACGGGTTCAAATTCTTTCTATGAAATACAGTTTTTTGCTGGGCTGAGTGTGGGCTGAGCGACTTTGCGTCAATGGGCGGGATTAGGAAAGGCAAAGGAAAATACGGGGGTCTCTCCACAGCGTCGCGCGATAAGACTGCGCGACTTCGGTCGAGATGACGAGTCGCAAGAGAAGGCCCTGTTAGAAGTAGAAGCTGTCCCGCCGGACGGGCCTCCTGCGCGGAGAGCGGTCACTTCGTGACTTGTATACCTTTTCTTGCAGCTACGATCGATTGTGAACCTCCCGTTGGTCGTGGATCCACTTTCTTCCGACCAACTTTCTTCCGACCAACGGGAGGACCAGCATCGTTCGCTAACCACAACAAGGTTTACACGCCGCGAAGTGGCCGCTCTCCGCGCAGTAGGCCGTCCGGCAGGACAGTCTCTGGGCAGCTTCTTACAGGCATCTTCTATCTGGGGGAACTACTTATGCGGGAGGGAACTCTTTGCTCAATTGGCTGGCCATGGAGGCGTCGCGCTGAGTAACTCCTGCGGCGTCGTGAGAGACCAACCCAAGGACGACCTGGTTGTAGCGGATGTCGATGTCGGGGTGATGATTTGCGGCCTCTGCCAGGACAGCGACGCGGTTGACGAAGGTCATTGCCTCGAGAAAATCCTTGAAGGTCCATTCGCGCACCAGCTTGCCGCCCTTGAGATGCCACTCGGGGTTAGCCTTTAGAACGTCCTCGATCTCGGCTGCATTCATGGCTTTCTTCATGGAGAATCACCTCGCCCTGCGATCCTAGCTGCGTTGTTTGTCCGGCGCAACCGGGAGAGCGTTGATGCTTCGCGAGGATGGGGAGGGGGATCGTAGTTCCGTTGCGACGCGCAGGTTGGACCAGGTTTCGGGGGGCAGGGCGAGAAAGACTTCAACGATATGCGGATCGAACTGGGTTCCGGCACAGCGGATGATCTCGTCTCTGGCCGCCGCGAAGGTTGTTCCTCTGCGATAGGGGCGGTCGGAGGTCATGGCGTCGAGGGCGTCCGCGATGGCGAAGATACGCGCGCCGAGGGGGATCTCCTCGCCTCGCAGGCCGCGCGGATAGCCACTGCCGTCGAACTGTTCCTGATGGGCGTAGACGATCTCGGCGGCCTCGCGCAGGAAGGATATCTTGCGTACCATCTCGTAGCCGCGTTCGCAGTGTTGCTTCATGATGGCGGTCTCTTCGGCGGTGAGACGGCCGGGCTTGAGGAGGATGGCGTCCGGGGTTGCGATCTTGCCGATGTCGTGAAGGAACGCTCCGCGAGCGATGATTCGCAGATCTTCGGCTTCGAGCCCCATGGCCTGGGCGAGTGCGTTGGTGTAAGCGGTGACGCGTCGGGAGTGGCCTTCGGTCTCCTGGTCGCGCAGATCGAGCGCGTCGCCCATGGCTTCGAGGGTGATGTCGTAGCTGCGTTCGAGATCCTGCATGGTGGAGCGGAGGCGGCCGGTTCTGGTGTTGACGATGGCTTCGAGGTTGTGGCGGTAGATGGTGTTCTGTTTGCGAAGCCGGCCGTGTTCGATGGCTCGCATGACGACGCTTTCGAGGTCGGTGCGCTCGAAGGGTTTGAGGAGATAGTCGACTGCGCCGCGGCGGAAGGCGCTGGTGACGACGTAGATGTCGTTGATGGCGGAGAACATGACGACGGGGATGCCGGGGTGGTCGGTGCAGAGGTGATCGAGGAGGGTGAGACCGTCGGTGATGGGCATCATGACGTCTGAGAGGACGAGGTCGTAGTCGGGGTCCTGCTGGAGCCGGGTGAGAGCCTCTTCGGCGCTTTCGGCGGTGGTGACGGAGTATCCGCTGCGGGTCAGAAGTGCTGCAGCGACCGATCTTACGGGTTCTTCGTCGTCAACTACCAGGATTCGTTCCTGCGTCATGGATGGATACTTTCGCGTAGCGACGCTGCCGTCTTTTGGTTAGATGCGAGCGGCTTCTCTTCTGTGTCTTTATCGGCAGACTGAGCGGCTGGATGAGCGGTTGGTTGCGGCGCTTTCGGCGGAAAAAATCCTGATATGGGCCGTGGGGCGGTTTCTCATCTTTTTCGGATTTTTTTGAGGGGGTTCGTGGAAAAAGGCCGGAGTTGGTGTGGTGAATTGGTGGTGAGATCGTGGTGGTTTGCGTGGTGGATGTGGTCTTTGGAATGTGTTTTGAGAGGTGCGAAAAAATGCGCCACGATCTTCGAGTTTATTTTTGGCCTTGTGTGATTTTGGTGGATTTTGACAGATAGAACAGGGGGATGTAGTTTTGGCGCCATCAGGACTGCTCTCGTTCTCCGTTGGCGATGCGCTTGAGAGCCCGGATGCTTGGAACTACAACCCGTAGTCACAGAAGCGATGGAGAGAGACTTATGAAGACGTTGTTACTTTTGCTGGTGATGTGCACGACCTCTCTGCACGCCCAGATGGAGGGGCTTTGGGAGGGGTATGACGGAGAGTGGGCGCATGTTTCGCGGCAGCTGGTGGCGCTTGCGGAGGCAACGCCGGCGGACAAGTTTGCGTGGCGTCCTGCGCCCGGGGTGAGGTCGACGAGCGAGGTGTACATGCACATCGCGTTGGCTAACTTCTATCTGCTCAGCGTGACCGGACCTGCGATGCCGCCGGACATCAAGTCTGAGGATATGGAGAAGACTGTGACCTCGAAGGCGGACGTCATTGCGTTTCTGAAGCGGTCGCTGGATGCGGTGAAGACGGCGCGTGCTCAGTTGAAGCCGGGGGATCTTCAGCGCAAGGTCATGATCATGAAGAAAGAGGCGACGGTGGATGGGATGTATCTGCGCATTCTGGTTCACGATAATGAGCACATGGGGCAGCTGATCGCTTATGCGCGCATGTCGGGCGTAGTGCCTCCGTGGTCGGAGCCGGTTCATAAATAAACCTGCTCACAATAATCGCTGGGCTTTGTGGGCTGGCTGTTTAGAGCGATGTCCCTGATACCTACAGCAGATTCCTCCGCTGCGCTGCGGAATGACAACAAAAAGCGCGGAACGACAACAAATAAAGCGCCGAATGACAAAACGAAAAGGAGAACAAAGCTCTACACCGATGCGCATTCTGCTCTAGCTGTTGGTGTTTTGTTTGGCGGCGGCTTTGCGGGCGGCTACCCAGCCGGGTTTGGTGGTCTGGCGGGAGCGGCCCAGGGCCAGTGCGCCTTCGGGGACCTCTTCGGTGATGCTGCTGCCGGCGGCGATGTAAGAGCCTGCGCCGATGGTGACGGGGGCGACGAGGGTGGAGTCGGAGCCGATGAAGGCGCCGTCGCCGATGATGGTGGGGTGCTTATGGACGCCGTCGTAGTTGCAGGTGATGGCTCCGGCGCCGATGTTGACGCCGTCGCCGATGACGGCGTCGCCGAGGTAGCTGAGGTGGTTGGCCTTGGAGCCCCTGCCGATGATGGTCTTTTTGGTTTCGACGAAGTTGCCGATGTGGGCTGCTTCGCCGATGCGGCTCTCGGGGCGGAGGTGGGCGTAGGGGCCTAGGATGGCGTTGTTGGCCACTTCGGAGGTATCGAGGATGCAGCCGTTGCGGACGAGGACGTTGTCGCCGAGCCGCGAGTTCTGGATGACGGAGTAGGAGCGGATGCGGGAGTCGCTGCCGATGTGGGTGTTGCCGAGGAGCTGTACGTAGGGCTCGATGATTGTGTCGGGGCCTACTGTGACGTGGGCGTCGATGACGCAGGTTTCGGGGCGGAAGATGGTGACGCCCTGGGCCATGAGACGGTGGGCGGTGCTAAGGCGCATGGCGGCGTCGAGGTGCATCATCTCGGCGATGGTATTGGCGCCGAGGACCTCGTCGACGCTGTCGGCTTTGATGGCTACGACGCGCTTGCCTTCGGCGACGAGCATGGCGGCGATGTCGGTGAGGTAGAACTCGCCGTGGGTGTTGTTGGTGGTGAGGGCGTTGATTCTGGCGAAGAGGGCTGCGGTTTCGAAGCAGTAGATGCCGGAGTTGATTTCGGGGGCGCTGAGCTGGTCGGAGCGGAGGGATTTTTGTTCGACGATGGCGGTGACTTCGGGTTTATCTGCTGATGCGCGGAGGACGCGGCCGTAGCCGGTGGGATCGGCGGGGACGGCGGTGAGGATGGTCATGGCAGCGTGCTCGCGGAGGTGGGTGTCGCGGACGGCGGCGATGGTTTCGGGGCGGATGAGGGGGACGTCTCCGGAGAGGACTAGAAGATGCTGTGGGATTGGCCTGCCGGAGAGCTCGAAGTCGGCCTTGAGCATCTGGAGGGCGTGGCCGGTGCCGCGCTGCTCGGGCTGGAGGACGAACTGGACGCCGGTGGCGGCGACGGCTGTGCGGACGCGATCGGATTCGTGGCCGATGATGCAGAAGATGTGGTCGGCTCGCACGACGGTTTCTGCGGCGGCGATGACGTGGAGGAGGAGGGCGCGGCCGCCGATCTCGTGAAGGACTTTGGGGTGCTTGCTTTTGAGGCGGGTGCCTTTGCCGGCAGCCATGATGGCGATGGCGAATTCGTTGGAGACCATAGAGGACTATCGTCTCATGTTTGGGTTGGAGGATCGCAGACCGACTGAACGCACTTGCAAATTGGCAAAAGACAATCCCACTTCCGTGGCAAGTCAATAGCCGGAATTTTCAAGAGTTCCCAACTAACGTTCATTGACCGGTACTTGGGGGCGGGGTAGCTTAACTTGGCTACTAACAATAGAGCTCGGAGCATTTTAGAGAGATGCGTTCCCTTTCTTCTGTTTCACTTTTTGCCTGCATAGTTTTCGGTTCATTCGGCCTCTTCGGTTGTTCGAAGAGCAACACTCCAACGGACCCATCGTCCCCGCCCACATCATCGACGCCTCCCGGTTCCTCATCCTCGAATCCGGTTCCGACTTTGAGTTCGCTCAACCCAGCCACAGCGACAGTTGGAAGCGCATCGATCAGCATTGCGGTAACGGGTTCTAACTTCATTTCCTCCTCTACCGTGATGTGGAACGGAGTTGCGTTGAGTACGTCCTACACGAATTCAACGACCTTGACCGCACAGCTGAGTGGGGCGGATATGCAGGTTGTCGGTAGCGACTCCATTTCGGTGGTCAACACAGCACCTGGCGGAGGGACATCAAACTCGATCTCATTCGCCGTGACCGCAGCTCCGACGCAGGGGACAACGGTTATTCCTATCCAAGCGAACGACCTGGCATGGGATCCAGTGAACAAGAAGATTTATCTTTCGCTTCCGAGCGTCGATGGTTCCACGGGAAATTCGGTGCAGGTGCTTGATCCGGCGACGGGCTCGCTGGGCGCCTCTACCTTTGCGGGGAGCGAACCTAATCTACTCGCAGTGTCGGCTAATAGTAAGTATCTCTATGTAAGTCTGAATGGCGCTTCGAACGTGCAGCGGATGACTCTCCCGAATCTGGGTCTCGATATTTTGATCCCGTTGGGTGGGGATAAATTCGATGGCCCTTTTTCTGCGATGGATATGCAAGCTGCCCCGAATTCTGACGCGACGGTGGCGGTCGTCCGCGACACGCCAGGGTTCAGCCCTGCGGAAGAAGGTGGCGTGGTGATCTATGACGATGGGACTGCGCGTACAAGCGCGTTGTGTGGGTGGATACAAGCTGGGTGCTTTAACGCGAGCCCAGGTTTGTTTGACTCGATTCAGTGGAGTTCAGATGGAAGCACCATGTTCGCAGCCAACAATGAAGACACGGGATTCGACTTTTATACAATCCCGGTGACGTCTGCCGGTTTTGGAAAAGTGACAGACTACGGTGGTCTTGCTGGAGGATTTGGACAAGACATTCACTACGATGCAGTGACGACTTATGTCTACGATGACAACGGCCGCATCATCAACCCGGGTTCCGGAACGGTGGTTGGCACGTTTAACGCGTCGGGACTTATGGTTCCCGACGGCTCGCTTGGTATGGCGTTCTTTCTGGGTCAGAGCATTGACAATTTCGGAAGTTCCACCTACACCTTGCAATCGTTTGATATTCGACACTTCACTCCCATAGCGACTCTGACGATCAACAATGTCGTAGGAACTCCGACGCACTTGATACGTTGGGGAACGGACGGACTTGCGTTTACTACATCGAATGAATTCGGGCCTCCCGGCACGACAGGTGGTGCGGTTTATATAGTGAGTGGCTCTTTCGTTCAGGGGACCGGGTCTAATGTGGTTCCAGCGGAGATCTCGAATGTGCAGCGCAGTTGGAAGCATCCGCAGGTCGTGCAGCGGACGCAGTCGGTCGAAGAGAAGACGCGTTCCGTCCTAGTGTTCTAGCAGACGAGGTAATCTTAGTCGCAATGCTCGAAGACTTCGAATGGCCGATTAGTTGATTCGATAGATTAGCGGACGACGGGTAGTTGGGTTATTTCGGGTGAGGTGGATTTGGCGCGCCACTTGGTGGTGAGTTGTTTGTCGGCGAGGGCTTTGATGAAGACGCCGCCTACGACGCTGCGGGCCTGGAAGCCTACTTGTTTGCCGGTTTTGGTGTCGTACCAGTCGGTGAGGGGGACGCGGGTTGGGGTCTCGTTGGTCCAGCGGTAGATGGGGTCGATGATGGCGTTGAACTGGTCGGGGTTGGAGGCGAGGGTTGCGGTCCAGATGGACCAGTCGAGCTTGGTGTAGTCGGCGCGGCTGTCGAGGGGGAGGCCGTAGAGGTTGAGTTTGGTGAGGTAGAAGGCGACCTCGCTGTCGCGGACGCTGTTGGGGAAGAGGTTGTAGTCGAGGAGTTTGTCCCAGACAAGGTTGTACTTCTGGCTCCAGGTGTTGGGGCTGTTGAAGGCTAGCTTGTAGTGGTCGCCTTCCTTGGCCATGGTGATCCACTTTGCGGCCATCTCTTTTGCGGTGGATTGGTACTGCTTTGCGACGGCTTCCTGCTTGAGGAGATGGGCTAGGTCGGCGTAGGCGGCTAGGGCGTCGATGGCTTTGAGGGAGAGGTTGGCGTTGTGGGCGACGTGGCCGGCGAAGTCGTCGGTGGTGAGCTGGGTTTCGGGGTCGAGACCGTGGACGTTGAGATACTCGGCCCATTTGGTGAGCTGGGGCCAGTAGCGTTGGGCTAGTTGTGGCGTGCCTTCGGCGCGGGCTACGGCGTCAACAAGGATGATCATGTTGCCGCTCTCTTCGACGGGCATTTGATCTTCTTCGGTTTTTTCGCCGCCGCCGTAGACCTGTCCGTTGGCCAGGGGGTATTGACCGAGATCGTGAGGAGAGAAGGGAAACTTCGAGCGTGCGAGGGAGGAGTACTCGAGGACGGGGAGGAGCTGGGCTTCGAGGAGCTTTGGGTTGAAGAAGAGGAAGAAGGGGGCTGAGGGGTAGAGGACGTCGACGGTGGCGATGCAGCCGTTGGAGAAGTTCTCTTTGGCGAAGAGCATGGGGTCGCTGTTGGCGTCGGCTACGAGTTTGTGCGCGGCGATAGCCTGGCGGTACGAGAGGATGGCGATGTAGGCGTAGTGTTCACCACCAACTTTGATGAGGTCTGCGGTGAGTTCTTTGTCGAGTGCGGTGCCGCGGGCTTCGAGCTCCGGATATTGCTGTTCGGCTAGATCGAGCATCTGGTCTACGGGCATGTTGTTGCGCTGCCAGTAGGGGCGGAGGTTTCGCTGGAGATATTGGATGGCGTAGTCGTCGGTGTAGGAGACGAGGATGTGGCGAGTGACGGGCTGCGCCGTAACGGAGCCGAAGTCGATGATGGCGGAGAGCGCGGAGGCGGAGTGGTCGGCGCGCTCGGGCATGTCCATGGTGTCGGTGGTTGGGAGCTGGCCGGTGGAGGCGAAGGCGGTGGCTGCGTGCGGGGCGAGGAAGGTTGAGTAGTGCGAATCTTTCGGCACGGCGAGATGGAAGTAGCCCCAGTCGATGCGGAGATCGTCGCCGGAGCGGTTGAGGATCTTTTGATCCTGAGAGCCGGTGGAGAGGACGTTGAGGGAGGAAGTTTGGTTGCGGAAGGAGTTGACTTGTTGGCTGCGGTCGTTGACGGCGATTAGTGGGTCTACGTCGAGAAGGATTGAGACTTGGTGAGGTGTGGCGTCAGTCGATTCGGCGGTCCAGGTGAGGTAGGTTACGGGGCGTGAGAGGACGTCGAGGTCGCTGAGGATGGCGGGGGTGAAGAAGACGAGGCGGAGGGTGATGCCGTTTTGGCGGAACTCGTAGGGGGTGTGGGTGGGTGTGATGGAGTGCGCTGTCTGCTGGGCGGCGGGGACGGTGTCTGGGTTGTGACCCATGAAGCGGAAGGGCTTGCCATCGATGCGGACGATGCCGGTGATGGGTTGCGGGGAGCCGGTCCAGTGGGTTGTGTCGGAGTCGGTGAGGTTGTCGGTGGTGGACCAGACGCTAAAGTAGGGGTCGTGCGTGATGAGCGGAGTGGCGGGAGGGCGTTGCTGGGCTGAGGCGGGGAGAGCGGTGAGCAGGAGAGAGGCAGCACTTAGCAGGAACGCGTGCGGGTTTTTTATGACGAACCTCCGGGACGATGACGCTTTTCAAGGATAGCGCCATCGTGCCCATTGAGGGGGCTGTTGCTCAGAACTCGATTAGGAACTGCTTGCTTGGGTAGCAAATTACTTGGCTGACCCAAAGCAGTCCGCTATTTACCTGGTGGCGGACTTGTCCAGTGCTCCTGCGCAACAGCGTCCGGCCATGCCGAGCCTGGCGGCGCCATCGTAAGCCAAGTCTCTGCGAGCTTGCCTGCCTCGATCCGGTAGAGTTGCATGCCAGCTTGGCTGTGCGCCTCGCCAGTCTTTGTATCTGTCCACTTAAATGCAAAGCGAAACCAAGCGCGGTCGCCTGCAAATGTGTGGTCATACACAACTACGCGAATGCCCGGGCGCTCCTCGCGAATCTTGGCTATCTCCGCCGCGTAGGCGTCTCGGGTTACTGTACGGTCGCCCTTTTGGTCATGTCGGAGATAGGCTTCTGCAACGCAGCTCGGTACCAGGTCGTATTGGCCCTCGTGCCAAACCCGCTCCCATCGGTCGAAGAGGCTTATTATTGCAGACTCGTTTGACATTGAACTCCTTCGTGCTGGTGGCTCAGTTGGCGTCTTCTGGCTAGCGCGAGAGGCGGTATTGTTTGCTCCCAAGAGCGCAAATAGAAGAATCAGGATTCGTTTCATTGTTCACTCTTCGAGGGTGACAACTATCGAGACAGGTCCTTGCCTTAGGGTAGGCGAAGAAACGGTGGGTCAGTCAAGTACTTGTTACGCTTGCTTGTGTCCTGCCGGACGGGCCCACTGCGCGTGGGGCGGTCACTTCGTGACTTGTGTACCGCTTCGCCTGGTGCTCCCGTTGGTCGCGGGTTGGATTTAGGTTTATTCGGCTGGCTTGCCGCCGGGTGGGGGCGGGATGGTGATGTCGAGGTTTTTTACGGTGCCTAATCCCAGGGTGGCGAGCGATGGCGTGATCTGTGACTCGTTGCCTACTACGATGACGGCGAGTTTGCTGGTGTCGATGTACTTGTTGGCTACGCGGGAGACGTCGGCGGAGGTGACTTTTTCGATGCCGGATTTGTATTTTTCGAGGGTGTCGGCTGGATAGCCGTAGAAGGCGAGAGTGACTTGCTCGCCTAGCGTTTTGTCGGGCGAGTCGTAGTGGAAGATGAAGGAGTTGAGGACCTGGTCTTTGGCCTTGCTGAGTTCGGCGGGGGTGGGTGGTTCTGTTTTGAGGCGGTCGATTTCGGCGAGGAGAGCCTTGGTTGCGGCTACGGTGGTGGCGCTCTTGGTTGCGGCTTCGACGACGAAGATGCCGGGGTGGTCGTAGGAGGCGCCGTAGTTGCCTTCGACGGAGTAGGCCAGGCCGAGTTTGGTGCGAACGTCCTGGACGACGCGGGAGCCGAAGCCTCCGGAGAAGACCTGGTTCATAACGGAGAGAGCGTAGTAGTCGGGGTTGCTGCGCTCGGTACCGAGGCCGACGATGATGACGTTGGATTGGTTGACGTCGTCTTTGGAGACGAAGTTGACGGTGGGTTTTGGGTCGGTGAAAGTGGCTTTGAAGGACTGGAAGCGCTGGCCGCGTGGGATGGGCGAGAAGGCAGCGCGGAGCTTGGCTTCCATGGCGGTGGAGTCGAAGTCGCCTGAGAGCGCGACGATGATGTTGCTGCCGACGACGGTGTGGGTGTGCAAGGCGTTGAGGTCGGCGAGGGTGACGGCGTCTACGGTGGCGTATTCGAGCTCGCGGGCGTAGGGGTTGTGGGGGCCGTAGGCGATCTTCGCGGCTTCGCGAGTGGCGATGCTGCCGGCGTCGTCGTTGCGGCGAGCGATGCCGGTCTCGAGCTGCTGCTTGGCGAGTTGGAGTTTGTCATCTTTGAAGGTGGGATGGAGGAGGAGGTCGATGGTGGAGGCGAAGACGGTGTCGAAGTCGCCTTTGAGGCTGGACCAGGCCATGGAGGTGGAGGCGGTGCCACCGCTGGTTTCGATGGAGGCGGCCTTGGCTTCGAGGACGTCGTCGAGCTTGTCGCCGTCGATGGTTGCGGTGCCGCTGGTGCGCCAGGTTTCGCCGTAGAGGGAGGTGAGGCCTACCTTGGCGTTGGGCTCATCGCGGCTGCCGCCTCGGATGAGGATGGTGCCGTTGATGAAGGGGAGCTCGTGGTCTTCCTGGAGGAAGAGGACTATGCCGTTTTCTAGTTCGACGCGGTGGGGTTGGACGGGTTTGAAGGCTGGAAGGGGTGGGATGGGGATTTGCTTCCACGGTTGTACCTGTGTGGCGGGGGCTGTTGGCGCTGCGGTCTGGGCGTAGATGGGGAGTATTAGGAATGCTGCTGCGGCTATGGTCGCGATGTACTTTGTGAATGGCACTGGTCTTAGTGATTTGTGGCTCTGGGTTGCGTTGGGGATTTTCGATGAGACGGAATTTGAAGCCGCGAAGACAACAGCAGATTCCTCCGCTGCGCTACGGAATGACAACCAAAAAAAACTAGATGACAACTGAGAGATATGCGATGACAGGTGAGAGAAGCGGAGACTTGGGTTCACTGAGCACCTCCGGCGGTTGGTTGGACCTGAGGAGCTTTGCGTTGGGGTGGGACGAATTCGATTCGTGCGCTGGTTCGGTTGCTGTCGGTGAAGATCTTGTTGGCTACGCGGCGGATGTCTGCTTTGTTGACGGCGTCGATCTTGTGGAGCTGGTTGAAGAGCTCGCGCCAGTCGCCGAAGCGGGTTTGATATTCGGCTAGTTGATGAGCAAGACCTTCGTTGTCGGCGAGGCCGCGGAGGAGGTCGGCGCGGGCGCGGGTCTTGAAGCGTTCGAGTTCAGCATCGGTGACGTCTTCGCTCTTGAGGCGGTCGAGTTCTTTGTGAATAGAGGTTCGCATCTCTTCAGGTGTGTGGCCGGGGAGAGGGACGGCGTAGACGGCGAAGAGGCCGGGGTACTTGTCGCCGGGGAAGCCGCTGAAGCCCTGGGCCTCGGCAGCGATGGACTGGTCGCGGACGAGAGAGCGATAGAGGCGAGCGGTGCGGCCGTTGGAGAAGATGTCGGAGATGGCGTCGTAGGCGGAGTCGTCGGGGTCGAGGTAGTCGGGGCGGTGGTAGCCCTCGATGTAGAAGGGCTGGGTGGCCTCGCGGATGGTGACGGATTTTTCGGCGACTTGTGGCGGCTCGACGGTGGTCATGGGCTCGGGGCGCGGGGCGGCGGGGATGGGGGCGAAGTAACGCTCGAGGATGGGCATGGTCTCGGAGGCTTTGAGGTCGCCTACGACGGCGATGACGATGTTTGCGGGGACGTAGTATTTTTCGTGGAAGGTGGTGGCTTCGGTGGCGGAGACCTGGCTTATCTCGCTCTCCCAACCGACGCCGGGGCGGCGGTAGGGATGCGCGACATAGGCGGTGGAGAGGAACTGCTCGACCATGCGGCCTACGGGAGAGGAATCAACGCGCGTGCGGCGCTCTTCCTGGACGACGTTGCGCTCCTTGTAGAACTCGCGCTCGACGGGATGGGCGATGCGCTGGCTTTCGAGGTAGGCCCAGAGCTCGAGGCGGTTGGAGGGCATGCTCCAAAAATATTGGGTGGAGTCTTCGGTGGTATTCGCGTTGATGCCTACGGCTCCGTTCTCTTCGGCGATCTGGGAGAACTGGTTGGGGATGACGTACTTTTGCGCTTCGGCCTGAGCATCCTGAAACGCTTTGAGGAGCTGTGCGAGTTTTTCGGCGTTCTGGCCGACACGTTTGCGGTACTCGGCGTCGTAGGCCGCGTAGGTGGTTTCGACTTTGGCGAGGGCGATCTTTTCTGCTGGGTAGTCTGTGGTGCCGATCTCGGTGGTGCCCTTGAAGGCCATGTGCTCGAACATGTGCGCGATGCCGCTGGCGCCGTCGGGGTCGTCGGCGGAGCCTGCATCGACGAGGGTGTAGAAGCTGAAGACGGGGGCCTCTGGGCGCTCGCAGATGATGAGGGTGAGGCCGTTAGGGAGAACTTTGACGGTGGTGCGCTTTTCGAAGCTTGCGAGGTCCTGTGCCTTCGCTGTGACGCCTAGAGCGACTGCACATGCGATGATGATCGCGATTGAGGCGATGCTACGTTTTACCTTTACCAAAAGCCCTCCGCAGACTTTTTTGAGTCAAGAGTTCCACTATATCGAAGCCCGGGGCCGGGCTCTATTGCCGGGGGCCGAATAAGGCGTTCCATATTTGACGTATGACACGCCAGATTTGCTTCAGCAGGCTCTCAGCCTCTGCCTGGATGCTGGTTACGACGGCGGAGAGGAACTGCTCGCGTGTCCAGTTGTTGCGGGCGGCGCTGGGGCCTCGGCGCAGGCAACGTGCTGCTGCTTCGGCCCAGGAGCCGGACTGGACGGCGGCGATGAGGTGAGGGAAGTCTTTGAAGAGGCCTGCGGGGCCGAGGTTGTAGGTCATGTCGAGAAGCGCGAGCTTTACGGAATCGGGGAGGGTGTCGTAGTGGGGGAGGTGGGTGCGGAGGTCGGTTTCGAAGCTGTGGAGGACGGCGGTTAGTTTTGCGTCGATGGTCTGCTGGGGGAGTTCGAGGCCGTTGGGGGATTTGTAGAAGGCGGCGGCTCGGCCTTGGGGAAGGGAGTTGATGCGTGTGTACTCGGCGGCGATCTCTTGTAGTGTGGCGGGGCGGCTGCCGAGGATGAAGGGGAGGGACTCGGCGGCTTTGGCGTCGGGGAGCATGAGGCCGACGCCGACGGTGACTTTGCCGACTGTGTCGCGATACATCCACCCGACGCAGCCTTCGAACTCTTTCAGCTTTGCAAGCGATTGCTCTAGGTAGGTCGCCACGATTTCAGGCTAGCATGCGCGGCTTTCTGGGTTGGAGAAGATGGCATACGCCAGGGGCTGAAGCCCACTACCGGTCTTGAGGCGCAGAGAGACCCCAAGGCTAAAGCCTTGGGGTCCCCTACGGCAAAGACTTGCAAGAGCAGATCCCTACATGATGGCAACAAAAGACAAATGCAACAGCAGATCCCTACGGGATGACAACAAAAAGAAGCAACAACAGGTCCCGAATTTGCGGCTTAGTGAGGCCTACTGCTAGGGGATGGTGTAGAAGGCGGCTTGCATGCCGGGGGTTGTGACGCTGACTACGGAGGAGCTGTTGTTGCGGATGATGGTGATTTCGGCGCGGCCGTTGGACATTTCTACGACGCGGGAGGCTTTGGTGGTGCCGCGGTTGTCGATGAGGGTGCCGAGACCGGCGATGGTAAAGCGCAGGCGGTTGCGGGCGTCAAGACAGAGGATGCCTTTTGCGTCGTAGAGCTTTGCTTCGACGGTGACAGTCTCTTTGCCGTCGATGGTGGTGCGGGATCTTTCGGTGAGTTTTAGGTCGGCGGGAGCGCCCCAGGGCTCTGTCTGATAGATGAAGGTGATTTCGTCGGTGATGGTTTTACCGGCTTTGGTGGCTACGACGCGGAGGGTGTTTTTGCCGGTGGCGAAGGGAGTCGTCCAGCGGAGGCCGGCGGCGGGGAAGTCCTGGCTGCTGCGTTGTTTTGTGCCGGCGGATTTGCCATTGACGAAGAGCTCGGCGGTGTCGCAGTTGGAGTAGACCTTGACCATCTTTTGTTCGCCTTCGGTGCCCCAGCGAATGGGCCAGGTGTGGCCGTAGATGTGGGCCATGGGGACTTCGGTCCAGTAGGACTGGAAGACGAAGTAGCTCTCCTTCTTCGTCATGTCTCGTTCGATGAGGCCTTTTTGGTTGATGCGCGGGATGGGATTTTCTACGCGGAGGGGAGTGGTGAAGTCTTTGAAGATCCACTGGGCGGAGCCGGTGAGCCAGGGGAGAGTCTCCTGGGTTTTGAGGTACCAGTCGAAGAGGTTGCAGGCGTAGGTCTCCGACCAGTCGCCGTCTTTGGATACGCGGGTCTGGCCGCCCGTGAGGAGATAGTCCATGCCGCGTTCATCTGTACCTTTACCAGTTACAATTTTGCCGAGGACTTTGTCGGGGTCTTCAGAGTGGCGACCGGCGTGGCTGTCGGCTCCCCACTCTGCGTGGAAGAGATGGTTGACGCGCTCACGCTCGGTTTCGAGGGTCTTCTGGTACTCCGGGTAGGTGCCGCGATACCAGCCGGCCCAGATGGAGGGCGAGTAGACGTCGGGGATGTCGCGCGCGAAGTCGCAGCGGCGGATGGTCGTGAGGCGTGAGGGATCCAGTTGGTGCGAGAGGGTATTGAGCTCCTGCAGGTAGGTGCGGATGGCCTGCTGGTTGACGTCCGGGTATTCGGTGGGCCAGTCGTCCTCGTTGCCGAGGCCCCAGAGGAGGATGCTGGGGTGATTGTAGTGTTGGGCGATCATGTTGCGGAGGGTGCGGCGGCCCATCTCCTGGAAGGTGTCGTTGCCGATGCCGCCGCGGCACCAGGGGATCTCTTCCCAGACTAGGATGCCGAGGCGGTCGCAGTGCTCGAGGACGCGGCGTGATTGCTGATAGTGGGCGAGGCGGATGAAGTTGACGCCCATGTCCTTGATGAGCTGCATCTCCTGGTTGATGAGATCGTCGGGCATGGCGGCGGCGAAGCCTGCGTGATCTTCGTGGCGATGGGTGCCGCGGAGGAGGAGACGCTCGCCGTTGAATTTGAAGGGACCGTGCTGGACGAACTCGGTGTGGCGAATGCCGAAGGTCTCGCGCGCTGTGTAGTCGGCGTCTGCGCTGTTGGCTGCTGAGGCGTGGAGGGTGATGTGGCACTCGTAGAGTTGCGGGTTGGCGGGGCTCCATAGTTGAGGCTTTGCGATGGTGAAGCTGGTGAGTTCGGCGGTGTCGTGCCAGGGTGGAAGCTTGTGGGTCGACTGATGAACCAGGGTGCCCTTCGCGTCGATCACTTCTATGGAGAGATTGAGTTGATCGGAGGAACTGGCGGGGTTGTGCAGAGAGCCGAGGATTGTGATCTTCGCTGGACTTCCTGGTGTGGGCAGATCGGTGCGGATGTGGACCGTCTCGAGCGAGACCGCTGGAACGTAGACGAGATTTACATGGCGATACATTCCGCCGTAGAGACTGAAGTCGCTGAGGTCGGAGGGCATGCGGTCCTGATCGCGGGAGTTATCGCAGAGGATCGAGATGGGGATGCCTGCGGGCTTCTTAACTTTTGGTTTCGTCGGAGCGGAAGCTGGATCTGCTGCTGTCTGGGAGGCGTCGGGGAGCAGGTCGGTGATATCGAAGACGAACTCGTCGTAGCCTCCGGTGTGTTTTCCTGCTAATTTTTCACCCACATAGACGGTATTAGTTTGGCCGGCTCCTTCGAAGTGAAGGAGGGTGCGTCCGTTGGGGAAGGGGTTGGCGATGGGGACGTGGCTGCGGTACCAGCCGTTGCCGCGGTAGTAGGGGATGTCGGGGTCGCAGCCGTCGTAGGCGTTGAAGCAGTGGGGCATGGCGATGGGCTGCCAGACGGCGACCTCTTCGCTGTGCCATGCCTCCCATGGGCTGCCGAGAGAGCCCTGGAGGAACTCCCATCCTTCGCTGAGCCGACGCGTGTGGGGTGTGTCGGCCGCTGGATTGGTGTTGCGGCCAAGGGTTGCGATGGAGGCTTGTAAGGGGAGAGCAGGGAGCCACGAAGCTGCGACGGCGGTCGCGCCAGTCTTTAGAAAATTTCGTCGCGAGTACATCGTGGCTGTCGTTCTCCTATTGGTGGTTTGCGTTGTTTTAATGGAAGATTTCTGGGTGTTAATAACGTTTTCGAAACAATAATTCAAAGTATCTACAAAATGCTTGATCTCCAGTGATATAAAGACTCGTCGCCAAAGATGTCAAGCGATGGGCGGCTCAAGATTGATTCGAACGACAGTGCGACGTTCGAGTTTTGCCCAGTTCGTATGTTTTGATATGGTTTCGCCTATTGATTTTATGAGACACGAAAGCTAACGATGCCCACCACACATTCGGCTCGGTTCACCTTTACCCGCAGACAGAGCGCGTCGAACAAAACGCCTCGCCAGATCAACCGGAACCTTGTCTTCAATCTGATTCGAACTCGTCAGCCACTCTCACGTGCCGATCTTGCCCGCGTCTCAGGTTTGCAGCGCAGCACGGTCTCGCTGATCGTCGAAGATTTGATCAAGGAGAGGTGGATTCTGGAGGGTTCGACGGGCCGGCCACCTCGCGGTCGCAGGCCGACTTTTTTAGAGCTGAATCATCAGCGGGCGGTGATTGCGCTGGACATTCATCCGTCGCAGACGACGGTTGCGGTGACTGATCTTGGCGGGAAGATTGTGGCGCAGAATGTGGTCGAGCTGCCGGAGGATCCGAAGAAGGCGATTCAGCCGATTATCTCTGCGATTCGGAAGCTGATCGCGGCGCATAGCGACAAATCGTTTGACGGAATTGGCATCAGTCTGCCGGGTCGAGCTGACCCGCTTCGCGACGAGCCGATCTTTGCGCCGAACTTGAAGTGGCCCATCTCGAGTATCAAGTCGCGTATTCAAAAAGCTACGGGGCTGCGCGTTGAGATGGATAACGTCGCAAATGCGTGCGCGCTGTCGGAGGTCTGGTTCGGCGACAGCGATGGCTTGCATGACCTGGTGGTGGTGAATGTTTCAGAGGGAATTGGAACGGGAATCTTTGCCAATGGGCAGTTGCTTCGCGGCGCAAACGGCATGGCGGGAGAGTTTGGCCATGTGCAGATGGAGATGAATGGACCGCGGTGCGGGTGTGGGGGGCGAGGGTGCTGGGAGACTGTCGGCTCGAATCGCGCGGGTCTGCGCTACTACGAAGAGATGAGTGGGGCGAGCGCGCCGCCTACCTTTGCAGCGCTGGTGAAGATGGCGCAGTCCCATGATGCCAATGCGGTCAAAGCTCTTGAGAAGATGTCTTCGTTTCTTGGACGGGGATTGAGGATGGTTGCCAATGCCCTGGCTCCGAGTGAGATTGTGGTCGTTGGGGATATTACGGCTGCGTGGTATCTGTTCGGGCCGATCGTTGAGTCTGAACTCAAACAGAATGCTCTTTCGAAGGCGCCGAGGTTACGGCCTGCCTTTGAAGGGAACACGGCGCGGTTGCGGAGTGCAGTTGCACTGGTAATGAATGGGAGTCTGGTTTAGGGATGATGTTTTTTTCGAATGTTGTGACGCTGCAGTGGGGATCCGGTGGGGTTTCTCGAACTGGATTGCTGGCAAGAACTTCGCGTGGCTTTGCTCTTGTTCTGCTGGTCGGGGCTGTTTCGATGGGGGCCTTTGCGCAGACTGCTCCGGAGGTGGCTCGGACAGCGAAGGTGGTGCCGGTGGATGGTAACGCTGCGGGGGATGCTCCGGATGATCCTGGTCCACTGGCGAGGGGACTCTCGACGGAGTTGAAGCCGAAGGCCATCGATGCGGCCATAAAGAAGGTTGCCGACTGGCAGGTTGCTTATGCGGAGCCGCACTTCAATAAGCAGTGGACGTTTGCTGCGCTCTATGACGGATTGCTTGCGGCATCAAAGACTACTGGTGATCTGAAGTATCGCGATGCTGTACTGCATCTGGCGGAGCGGTCGGACTGGACGCTGCTCGATGCGCGGTTTCCTCATGCAGATGATCAGGCTTTAGGGCAGGCTTACATGGACCTCTATCGCGAAGACTCGCAACCTGTGCGGATGGCGGACACGAAGGCGATTATGGATCGTCTGATTGTGCGTGAAGACGACCCCAATAAGCTGCTTTGGTGGTGGTGCGATGCTCTGTTCATGTCGCCGC
The DNA here is from genome assembly GCF_013410115.1 of Tunturiibacter gelidiferens. GTDB lineage: Bacteria > Acidobacteriota > Terriglobia > Terriglobales > Acidobacteriaceae > Edaphobacter > Edaphobacter gelidiferens. The sequence continues at coordinate 669,477 of NZ_JACCCV010000002.1, read as the reverse complement.
CGGTGCTTTCGCGGATGTATGCGATTACGAAAGACCGGAAGTATCTCGACTACATGGATCACGAGTGGTGGCTAACGTCGGGGAGCCTCTACAGCCAGGAGGAGCATCTTTACTTTCGCGACAGCCGCTACTTTATGCAGAAACAGGCGAACGGCAAGCCGATCTTCTGGTCGCGCGGCAATGGCTGGGTGATGGGTGCACTGGTCAACGTGCTGCGGATCATGCCGGTGGACTATCCTTCGCGACCGAAGTATGTGGCGCAGTTTCGTGAGATGGCCGGGGAACTGGCGGCGATTCAGAGTCCGGATGGGTTGTGGCGATCGGGGTTGTTGGACCCGGAGTCTTATGACCTGCCGGAGGTCTCAGGGTCGGCGTTTTTTACGTTTGCGATTGCGTATGGGATCAATGAGAAGATTCTCGATCGCAAGACGTATCTTCCGGTGGTGGAGAAGTCGTGGAAGGGGATGCTTGGGCATATCTATGCGGATGGACGCTTGGGTTCGATCCAGCCGATCGATGGGCAGCCGGGCAAGTTCAAGCCTTCGGCGAGTTATGTGTATGGAGTTGGCGGTTTCCTGATGGCGGGCTCGGAGATGCATCGACTCGCTGCGTCGAAGCACTAGCGCGTTGTGCATCGAGGGGTAACGCTACACTGGATGGTATGGGAACGGAATCGAGACGGTGAGCGCGACTGCACGAACCAAAGGTCCGGACATGCGGGTGACCGTCGCCGGTGTTGAGTTCAGCTCGCCGGTGATTGCGGCAAGCGGAACCTTCGGTTATGGGATCGAGTTTGAAGATATTGTTTCTTTGGATCGCATAGGAGGGCTGGTCACGAAAGGGCTCTCGCGCGAGCCGATGGCAGGCAACCCGGCTCCGAGAATTATAGAGACCGCCGCCGGGATGATGAATGCGATTGGGCTGCAGAACATGGGGGTTCGCGCCTTTATCGCAGAAAAACTTCCCAAGCTGAGGAAGATCACGGGCACGGTCATTATTGCGAACGTCTTTGGGTTCACCATCGAGGATTGTGTCGCGGTTATTCAAGCCCTGAACGATGCTCCCGGTGTTGCGATGTATGAGCTGAATGCGAGTTGCCCCAATACCAGCCATGGAGGGATGGTCTTCGGGACTGATCCGCCGCAGCTTTGGGAGTTGGTGGCACGATGCAAGGCAGCGGCTCGCAGGCCCCTGATGGTCAAGCTTTCGCCTAACGTTACGGATATTGGATTGATGGCGCGCGTAGCAGCGGATGGTGGAGCTGACGCGGTCTCGCTGGTCAACACGTTCGTCTCTTTGGCGATTGATGTTGAGACGCGTCGGCCTCGCATCGCCAATATCACCGGAGGACTCTCCGGACCCGCAATCAAACCCATTGCGGTGCGGATGGTGCATGAGGTTTCAAAGAATGTGACCATCCCTATCGTTGGCATGGGAGGAGTTGTTCGGGCCGAGGACGCGGTTGAGTTCATGATGGCTGGAGCGACCGCGGTACAGGTTGGGACGGCCAGCTACGCGGATCCTCGCGCCGTCGAGAATGTTGCGAATGGGCTCAAGCGCTGGTGTGTCGCGCACCAGGTTCTGCACGTAAGCTCGCTGACTGGTTCGGCTCTGCTGTGACGAGATGCTGTCGCTTGCTGGCTTTAGAATAGTCAGGTGATGATTGAACACGACGTTGCTTCCTTAGCTGTTCCTACCGATCTTCGGCAGATCCGCCGCGCTCTCCTCTCTGTTACTGACAAGACAGGACTTGTTGATTTTGCTCGAGTTCTTGCGTCGTTCGGCGTGGACCTGGTTTCAACCGGGGGAACCGCCCGTGCGCTACGAGAAGCGGCTCTGCCCGTGCGCGATATTAGCGACCTGACCGGATTTCCCGAGATGCTCGATGGCCGTGTGAAGACCCTTCATCCGAAGGTTCACGGTGGAATTCTGCATATCCGTGATAACGCGGAACATATGGCTTCGGTCGCTGAACATCAGATAGAACCGATCGATATGGTGGTGGTGAACCTGTATGCGTTCGAGAACACGGCCAATCGTCCCGGGGTTGGTTTCGCGGAGGTGATCGAAAATATTGATATCGGTGGACCCTCGATGGTCCGGTCGGCGGCGAAGAACTTCGCGGACGTCGCGATTGTGACCTCAGTCGCGGACTATTCTCGATTGGCGGATGAGATGGCCGCGAACTCGGGCGGTCTGAGTCACGCGACACGCTGGAGGCTCGCCAAGACAGCCTTCGCGGTGACCGCAGCATACGATGCAGGAATAGCGACCGCCCTGGAGAGCATCGAGACTCCGAGCGGCAAGGCTATTTTTTCGCGAGAGCAGTTACCTACAACTATTCGGGTCAATGATGCGCTTCTCAAATCGCTTCGCTATGGGGAAAATCCACACCAGAAGGCTGCGCTTTATACCGACGGCAGTGACAAAGGTGTGGCGAATGCTAAGCAGCTACAAGGGAAAGAACTCAGCTACAACAACATCGTGGATCTTGACGCTTGCTGGGAGTTGGTAAGTGAGTTCGACGAGCCGGCGGTTGTCATTATCAAACACACCAACCCCTGTGGAGCTTCGACCGGAGCCACAGTTGCGGAAGCGTATCGCCGGGCACTTGAGGCCGATCCGGTGTCGGCCTTTGGCGGAGTGATTGGGATAAACCGCGAGGTGGATGCCGCAGCAGCAGAGGAGATTGCGAAGCTGTTCGTCGAGGCTATCGTCGCGCCCTCGTTCACCCGTGAGGCGCTGGAACGTTTTGGGGCGAAGAAGAATCTCAGGCTCCTTGAGATTTCGCCCGCTGATACTCCACGCGTCTTGAAGCAGGTTTCAGGCGGGATGCTGGTGCAGGATGCCGATCGGTTGCGGATCAGGGAGGGAGAGCTTCAAATCGTCTCCAAGCGAGCGCCCACTGCGGAGGAGTTGCGTGCTTTGCTGTTTGCCTGGCGAGTATGCAAACACGTCAAATCGAACGCGATCGTCTACGCTCGTTTCAGCGGTGGCCACGGCCAGACGGTCGGTATCGGGGCGGGCCAGATGAGCCGGGTGGATGCAGCTCGCTTCGGCGCAATGAAAGCCGTACTGCCGCTAAACGGCACCGTTGCAGCCTCCGACGCATTTTTCCCTTTCGCGGATGGCCTGGAAGTTGTAGCTCAGGCTGGTGCCACAGCGGTGATTCAGCCCGGTGGGTCGGTGCGGGATGCCGAGGTGATCGAGGCTGCAGACAGGCTGGGCGTGGCGATGGCGTTTACCGGCGTCAGGCACTTTCGGCATGGATAATCTTCCGGATTTGAGCTAATGACGGATATAATCACCGCCATGCTGCGCAAACGGCTAGTCTGGGCCCCCTGCATCCAATCCGCAGGTGGCATCGTCTAACCAGTGTCTAGTCGAGCAGCATCGACTTCCATTCCGTCGGCACAGGAAACTACAACATGACACTTCTTTTACGTGCCTCGTCTATTCGCCATCTCCGGCTGATTCCGGCTGCGTCACTTCTTTTTGCTGCGCACACGATGATCGCTCAGGCTCCAGCCGCTTCAAAGGGGTTGGTTGCAACTTCGGTTCAAACTGATCGCGCGTCTTCGTACTACCACTATGGGTTGGCGCGGCTCTATGAAGATATGGCGGTCAATGCGGGGCGATCGGATTATGCGACCCAGGCGGTGGAGCAATACAAGCTGGCTTTGGATGCTGACCCGAATTCGCGCCTTCTGCAGGATGGTCTGGCCGACCTTTACTTCAAGATTGGCCGCATTCGTGAGGCTGTGACCGCTGCGCAGGATCAGGTGACCAAGAATCCTGATGATGTTGAAGCTCATACCTTGCTGGGAAAGGTCTATCTGCGTTCGCTCGGAGATATGCAAAGCTCTCAGTCGGGGCAGATGCTTCAACTCGCGATTGCAGAGTACGAAAAGCTTGCTCAGCTGAAGCCGAACGACGTAGAGACGCATCTTTTGTTGGGCCAGCTGTATGGACTGAATCACGACTCGGGGAAGGCTGAGGCTCAGTTCAAAGCAGCGCAGGGCATTGACGCAAATTCGGAGGAGGTTGCGCTCAATATGGCGCGGCTCTATAGCGAGCAGGGAGATCCGAAGCGTGCCGCCGATGTGCTCAGCGCGATTCCGGTCGACGATCGTTCGCCGCGCGTCGAGTTTGCGTTAGGTGCGAGCTATGAGCAGCTGAAGAGAAATAAGGACGCAATCGCTGCCTATCATCGGGCTCTCGATGCTGAGCCCGATAATCTGGATACAGAGCGCGGTCTTGCCAATGCGTTGCTTGGCGATGGGCAACTTGATGAGGCGCTCAAGGTGCTGAATGGGATTGTCGCCGCTGAGCCGCAGGACGCCCAGTCGCAGATCCATATCTCCGAGATCGAGCGGAGACAAGGGCATTACGATGAAGCGCTGAAGACCCTGGATAAGGCAAAGCCGCTGGCTCCTGACTCGCTCGAGCTTACTTACAATGAGGCACTTATCTATGACTCGCTGGGTCGTTATGACGATGCGATTGGGGTGCTGACCAAGCTGGTGGCTGACTCTTCTCATCCGGATGGAAAGTACACGGATGGAGAGAAGGCCAATCGCTCGATCTTCCTCGATCGGCTGGCGATCATCTATCGCGAGGAGAACAAAACCGCAGACGCTGCTGCTGCTTATAAGCAGATAGCTTCGCTAGGCGGTGATTACGTCAAGACTGGTTATCAAGGCCAGATCGATGCCTATCGTGATGCTCATCAGTGGAAGGAAGCTACTGCGACTGCCGCTGAGATCGCGAAGCTGATGCCGAACGATCACGGGATTCAGTTGATGTATGCCGGTCAGCTTGCCGATACAGGTTCGGTTGATGAAGGAATCGCGTTGGCGAATGCGCAGTTCGCGGCAACGAAGGGGACTCCGGATGAGCGTGACTCGCATCTGGCTTTGGCCCAGATTTACACTCGCCTGAAGCGTTACCAGGAGGCTTCCGCTGAGCTGACGAGCGCTGATGCACTGGCGACGAAGCCGGATGAGAAGCTCTACGTGGCGTTTCTGCGCGGCGCGCTTTACGACCGGCAGAAACAGTATGATCTGGCCGAAGCAGAGTTTCGCAAGGCGCTTGCGATTGATCCGCAGAACGCGACGGTTCTCAACTATCTTGGCTACATGCTGGCTGATCGCGGCGTTCGACTGCCGGAGGCTCTGACGCTGATCCGCAAGGCTGTTGAGCTCGATCCCCAGAATGGTGCGTTTCTGGATTCGCTCGGTTGGGTTTACTACAAGTCGGGTCAATATGCTTTGGCAGAGGAAAATCTGCGCAAGGCAAATGAGCGAATCAACACCGACCCCACGGTTCACGATCATCTCGGCGAGGTCTATGAGAAGACCGGGAACCTGAAGATGGCTGTGGTGCAGTGGGAGCGGTCGATGACTGAATATGCTCGCTCGCTGCCCGCGGATGCCGATCCTGCGGATGTTGCGAAGGTTCAGCATAAGCTCGAAAACGCGCGCGTGAAGCTGGCGAAGGTCGGCACCGTCTCCGTCAAATAGAGCCATAGCGGCGAAAGTATGAGGCTCCTCGAGCGAATCTTGAGGAGCCTCACGCCGTTTACACTAGAGTTGACTATGGCAATCGATCTTCATCGCTGCGCGGTCGTTGCCGATCCGGGCGATCTGCTGCTGACTCGTGTGTACCCTGCACCTTTTCGGCCTTCGCGGACGCCGTTTCAGCGGGACCGGGAGCGGATTGTGCAGGCTCGCGCGTTCCGGCGACTCGCAGGGAAGACCCAGGTCTTTACCAGTCGTTCGTCGGATCACTTTCGCAGCCGGCTGACTCATACCATTGAGGTCGCGCAGATTGCACGTGCGGTCGCGGCTGCGCTCGGTCTGCATGAAGATCTGGCCGAGACGCTGGCATTGGTTCATGACATCGGACATCCTCCGTTCGGGCATGCCGGGGAGCGCGCGCTTGACCGGTGCCTGAAGAGGCATGGCAGCGGTTTCGACCATAACATCCATGCACTGCGCATCGTCGATCACTTTGAGCAGCGGTACGCGGCGCATCGTGGGTTGAATCTGACGCTGGGTGTTCGCGAGGGCATCATCAAGCACTCGCGTGACTACAGCTTCGAGAAGCATCCCGACCTGGTCGGCTTGCTGCTCGATCAACGACCTCCACTCGAGGCGCAGTTGATCGATCTGGCCGATGAGATCGCTTATCTTACGGCGGATCTGGATGACGGCGTCGAATCGGGGCTGCTTGAGATCGGCCACATCTGTGAGCATGTGGAGATCGTTGCGCGCTGCTATAAGACGGTTGAGCGAGAACATGCTGGTGTTGATGAGAAGTTTCTGTTCAACGAAGCGTTGCAGCTTATGCAGAACATTCTCACCGACGACCTGATTGAAAACACCGCTCGAAACACGCTGGCGATTGAAGCGGAATCGCTGGCCGATGTTCGCAAACACGCCAGCCGGCTCGCGCTGTTTTCACCTGCAGTGGAAGCGCAGCGTCTTCAGGAGAAGCAATATCTTTACGACACTCTTTACACCTGTCCGGCGCTCGAACATGAGCACGATAAGGCAGAAGAGGTGGTCACGGCGTTGTTTGACTACTGGATCAACGATCCGGAGGAGCTGCCGGTGAGCCACTTCGAAGCGGTGGAGAATCAGGGGCTGGCTCGCGTGGTGGCCGACTACATCGCCGGGATGACGGACAGCTTCATTCTGCTGCAGTATGCGCAGATCAAGCGGGCTGTTCGCCGGTAGAGCACCGGACGATTAATAAATGTGAGCCGCTGCTTTCCATAGGCGGTACACTTTCAGCCAAATGACCTTCAGTCCGGCTAATATCACGGCGCTGGTGATTGCTGCCAGCTTTGCGGCTGGTCTGAATATCTATGCCACCGTACTGACGCTCGGACTGCTTGCGCGTACGCAGTGGGTTGCATTGCCTCCTGGGCTGGATTCGTTGGGGCACACCTGGGTTCTGGTGGCGTGCGGGATCATGTTTGCGATCGAGTTCGTAGCGGACAAGATTCCGGCGGTTGATCTGGTCTGGAACGCTTTGCATACGGTAGTTCGCATTCCTATCGCTGCACTGGTGGCTTATCACGCGAGCTCGCAGTTGTCGCCGCAGATGCAGATACTGGCGACAGCGATAGGCGCTGCGGTGGCGCTGGCGGCGCATGGGTCGAAGACTGCGCTGCGTGCTGCGGTGACGCCAAGCCCGGAGCCGGTATCGAATATTGCGCTGAGCTCTTCGGAAGATGTGGTTGCGGTTGGGCTGACTTGGTTTGCGACGCATCATCCGATGATTGCGGCTTCGGCTGCTTTGATCTGTCTGGCGGCTGCGCTTCTGGCCGCGCGAGCGCTGCTTCGGGCGATACAGAAACCGCTGCGCCGGTTGTTCGGTACTGATCTTGAAGAAAGCCGGAGTCAGGTGAAGCCGCTTCCATGAGGGGTACCCCCTCCCCCATTACCCATCTCAACCTGCTTGTTTTCAGCGGTTTGCATTTTTTTGCTTCCTGCAAACTGTTCATTACAAATGAGTTATAGGCAAATTATTCTTATCAAAGGAGTTACCGTCCGGTGGGTCTGTGGACGCGAAAAAGCCCCAGGGTTGGCTGGGGCTTTTTCTTGTCTATGTCTAGTATAGCAATCTAGGTGGAACTGATACGCCACGGGTAAGTTGTTTATTTTTAGTTATTTATGGGGTTTGGGGGCTTGACAGGTTTTTTAGGGGCGGTTAGTGAGTTTGGGGCGACATGAGGCGGCTGTGAAATTGCCGAAGGACAAAACGAAATACGGGGGTCTCTCCACTGCGCCGTTCACGATGAGACCGTGAACGGCTTCGGTCGAGATGACGATGTTTACTCAGCAAATGCAAATGCGACAACTCCAAAACTAAGTGCGGGTGCGGATTAGTGGGCGTTGGGCATTTGCAGTTCGAATAGTTTGGCGGGGTCGATGTAGGTGCCTTGCCAGCGGACGCCGAGGTGGAGGTGGGGGCCGGTGGCGCGGCCTGAGGCTCCGCTGAGTGCAATGATCTGGCCGCGACGGATGCGGCGGCCTACGGCGACTTCGATCTTCGAGAGGTGCATGTAGACGCTCATGAGTCCGAGGCCGTGATCGATGACGATGCAGCCGCCTTCGAAGTAGAGCGGACGGGCGAGAACGACGCGGCCGGAGTTGATGGCGGCGACCGGTGTGTGCAGCTTCGCGTGGTAGTCGAGGCCGTGATGGACGCTGGCTACCTTTCCGTTGAAGAGACGTTGGTTGCCGAAGGAGTCGGACTCGGGCGCGAGTGGGAGAGGTGGAAGAAAGTTACTGGACCATAGCCGTGTGGGGGAGGAGCTTGCGAAGGCTTTGTTTTTCACGATCTGGTCTGCGGCGATTTGTTTGAGGGCTTTGGGATTGGGTTCGACGAATTTGTCAGGAACGGTGAGAGGCACCTGGAGATAGGGCGCGGTCTCAATGGTCAGTTGCTGGTGGAGTGTCTGGTGGGTTCCATCTTTGAGAGTGGCTTCGACAGCGAGGGGATAGCTGCCTGGTGCGAGTTCGACGTCGACGCCGGCGAGGGCGAACCATGTGCGGTGATCGGAGTCGGAAAAGAAGAGGATGCGGTGAGTCTGCCAATCACCAGTGACGGAGAGCGCTTCGTTTGGGAGTGAGACTGTGATGAGGTAAGGCGAGCCGTTCATCAAGGGAGCGGGGGAGACCTGGATAGCGTTGTCGTCGCGCTTGTTGGCGCAGTGAGCTACAGGCGCGAGGGAGAGAAGCGTTGCGGCGGTGAGGATAAGAATTCGTTCGAACGCACGGAGCATGAGATGTGAGTGTAATGGGAGAAAGCGGATTGGTGGTGAGGCAAATTGTTGCCAGGGGCGTGTGGGGCCGGAGATGTTGTCGCGGTGATATTCTAGCCAGAATCAGTAGGAATGAGGCCTTAGTTTCCATGTCAAACCCCAGTGCACCAGAGCCCACATCGTTCGAATCCCCTGAAACCTTAGAGTCCACCGAATCGTTTGACGCGATTCTTTCGCAGTTTGAGCGAACCCATTCGCGACGGTCTGCTGAGGGCGGAAAGCAGATCGCGGGAACAGTGGTTGCGGTGTCGGCTGATTCTGTTTTCGTCGATATTGGGTATAAGACCGAGGGCGTGCTGCCGCTGGCTCTGTTTCAGAGTGCGGGCGAGACGGTTGAAGTGGGGAGCAAGCTGTCGGTTTCGGTGAAGGGGCGCAACGAAGAGGGATATTACGAGCTGTCTCGGATGCGGGTGGAGCAGCCGAAGGATTGGAGCGCGCTGGAGCAGGCGTTTGCGGATAAGTCGGTGATTGCGGGGACGGTGACGGGTGTGGTGAAGGGCGGCCTGACGGTGGATGTGGGCGTGAGGGCGTTTATGCCGGGGTCGCGAAGTGGGGCGCGCGATGCGGCGGAGATGGAGAAGCTGGTGGGGCAGGAGATTCGCTGCCGGATCATCAAGCTGGATGTTGCGGAGGAGGACCTGGTTGTCGATCGGCGGGCGGTGGCGGAGGAGGAAGATCGTTCGACCAAGGAACGGCGGTTCGGGGAGATCAATGAGGGTGATGTGGTGTCGGGCACGGTGCGGAGTCTGATGGACTATGGGGCGTTTGTGGATATCGGTGGAGTGGATGGGTTGCTGCACATCAGCGATATTGCGTGGGCGCGGGTGGAGAAGCCGGCAGATGTGTTGACGGTGGGGCAACAGATTGACGCGAAGGTACTGAAGGTCGAGGCGGCGGGGAAGAGGATTTCGCTGGGGATGAAGCAGTTGTTGGCGCATCCGTGGGACGCGGTGGCAGGGAAGTATGCGGCGGGCGAGCGGGTGCGTGGTGCGGTGACGCGAGTGACTGATTTTGGCGCGTTTGTGGAGCTGGAGCCGGGCATTGAGGGGATGGTGCATATCTCGGAGATGTCGTGGGTGAAGAAGGTGAGGAAGCCAGGGGACCTGGTAAAGCCGGGGGACGTGGTTGATGTGATGATTCTTGGCGTGAGTGCGGCGGAGAGGCGGATGTCGCTGGGGTTGAAGCAGACGCTGGGCGATCCGTGGGTGGACGCTGCGGAGAAGTTTTCGGTGGGCTCGCAGGTGGAGGGGCCGGTCACGAGCTTTACGAAGTTCGGCGCGTTTGTGCAGCTGACGGAGGGTGTTGAGGGGATGATTCACGTCAGCGAGATCAGCGCGGAGAAGAGGCTTGAGCGGCCGCAGGATGTGCTGCGCGTTGGGCAGGTGGTGAAGGCTAAGCTGCTCGATTTCGATATGGAGAAGAGGCAGATCAAGCTGAGTATGAAGCAGCTTGTGCCGACGGGTTTGGATGAGTATATCGCTGAGCACAACGAAGGGGATGTAGTGACGGGGCGGCTGATCGAGGTTTTGGGGGAGCAGGGGACGGTGGAGCTGGGCGAGGGGATTCGCGCGAGGGCGCGGCTGGTTGCAGAGGCTGCGGCGAAGAAAGAGACGAAGTCGGCAGGGGTTGATCTGTCGTCGTTCAGCTCGATGCTGGCGGCGCGGTGGAAGAATGGACCGAGCGCTGCCGAGACGAAGGCGGAGCCGGTTCGAGCGGGGCAGATTCGGAGCTTTCGGATAACGTTGCTGGATCGCGAGGCGAAGAAGGTCGGCGTGCAGCTGGTCTAAAGATATCAAGAATAAATTCGCAGTAGCGAAAATGCGCGATTGTCCTTAGTTTTCAATGAAGTGCAGTGCCTCGTGGTGTTTTAGATGGTTTGGACGCGGGTTTGCGGCGCTTTTACGCGTAAGATACTGCGCTATATTAGATTTATCGTGTTCAGCCTGAGGCCAAAGACGAATACGCAGGGCTCGTGGAGGATCTTCCTCGCGCTGCTTTGTGTATTGCTGGTTTTGGCGACCGGAACGATTCAGGCTGTTCACTCCCACCCAGTTGATGACATCTCGCATGCGGACTGTGCGCTCTGCGTTACAGCTCACGTTGCTGTAGAAGTTGCTCAGCCGCCGGTGACGCTGTTTGTCGCTTCTGTTGTATCAGCGACAGAGGTCTTTGATCCGCTGACGCGGACGAAGACTTTCTCGACGTTTGCACTCTTCACCCGACCCCCACCAGTCGACGCTTATCTCTCGTAGGTTTGCGTTTACAAGCGAGTAACTGAACAATTCAGGGGGTCATGATATGCACTCGTCTTCGCGTCGTGCCGTATATATTTTAGTTTTCCTTTTTTCCATTCTCGCGTCCGTCTCGACGCTCTTGGCGCAGTCCAACTCAGGGATCGTCAGTGGAACCGTAACCGATCCCATTGGCGCCGTGATCCCAGGTGCGGTCGTTTCAATCTCAAATCCTATCAGCGGCTACTCCCGTTCGGCGTCGACCGATTCGGCCGGGCACTTCCAATTTACAAATCTCCCCTTAAACTCGTATCACTTGACGGCAACTGCTAATGGGTTCGCTTCTGTTGCGCAGGATGCCCATATAACTTCGTCGATCCCTGTGACCATGACAATCGCTCTGAAGGTCGAGGGATCGTCAACCACTGTGACCGTTGAGGCGGAAGACCTGGTGAGCAATGACCCGCTCGCACACACCAATGTGGACCGGAACTTGTTCAACAGGCTGCCGCTGGAGAGCCAGTCTTCTTCACTCAGCTCGCTCGTGACCCTAGCCTCGCCGGGTGTCGCGGCCGATTCCAACGGCCTCTTCCACGGTCTTGGCGATCACGCCTCGAACTCGTTTTCCATTGACGGACAGCCGATCACCGATCAGCAGAGCAAGGTGTTCTCCAATCAGATCCCGTCGAATGCGATCCAATCGATTGAGGCGATTCCTGGAGCCCCGACCGCCGAATACGGTGGCAAGACCAGCCTCATCATTAATGTGACTACACGCTCCGGCCAGGGTTCGACCACTCCGCATGGAAGCGTAACCTCCTCCTATGGATCGTTCGGCTCCGCGACAGGGGGCTTCGATCTCTCCTACGGCGGCACGAACTGGGGGAACTTCTTTGAGGTGGACGGGCTGAACACCGGCCGTTTTCTTGATGGCCCCGAGTATGCCGTCTTTCACGACAAGGGCAACGAACTCAACTTCTTCGATCGCGTCGACCGCAGCTTCACGCCGAAGGATTCGATACACCTCAACTTCAACTACACGCGTTCTTGGTTTCAGACGCCGAACACCTTCGACAACCTGAACGTTCAGAATGTGATCAGTGGAGGCTCTACCAGCAGTCCTGTGTTTGGCAGCGTAGGAAATACCGATCAGCGCGCGAAGATTCAGACCTTCGACATCGCGCCGCTCTACACCCATCTGATCGGCTCGAACGCGATCTTCAACTTCGGCGGCTTCGTTCGGAGAGACGGTTTCGACTACTACCCGAGCAATAACCCCTTTGCGGATCTTGGTCCAATCCAGAGCCAGACGATCAGCCAGAACCGAAGCCTGCTGAACGCCGGCGTCCGGTCCGACTACTCCGTTCAGTATGGTAGAAACAACATCAAGATCGGTGCTCTTTATCAGCAGACATTTCTGCGGGAGAGAGATCCGATCGCCGTGATCAACTCCACGTTCAATTCGCCGTGCGTTGATGGCAGCGGCAACCCTCTTCCCGGCTTTACAGATCCCGGACAGTGTGCGGCGGCGGGTGCCTTTTCCAATGCTCCCTCAGTCGGGGGAACCTTCAATCCGGTCCTGCTTCCCTTCGACCTTACCCGCGGCGGCACAAGCTTCAACTACTTCGGTCACACCGACATCAAAGAGCTTGCGCTGTACGTTCAGGATCAGATCAAGGCGGGCAACTGGCTCTTCAACGTCGGCATTCGCGGGGATCTGTACAACGGGTTAGCTGTTGCGCGGCAGGCGGAGCCTCGTCTTGGCATATCCTACAGCGTAAAACAGACTGGAACTGTGCTTCGTGTCTCCTATGCTCGGACACTGGAGTCACCGTTCAATGAAAATCTTGTGCTTTCGAGTCAAGGTTGCGCGAGTGACATTCTGGCTCCTCTGCTCAACTGCCAGGGGGGATCGAACGTCGTGACGCCGGGATATCGGAACGAGTTTCATGCGGGATTCCAGCAGGGCTTCGGAAAGAACTTCGTCGTCGGCGGCGACTACATCTGGAAGTACACGCATAGCGCGTTCGACTTCTCCATCCTCGGCAACACGCCCATCTTCTTCCCCATTGACTGGCACAACTCGAAGATCCCGGGCTTTGTGATCCACGCTGATCTCCCGAACTATCACAACTTCTCTGCCTTCGTCTCGATGTCTTCGGTCGCTGCACGTTTCTTCCCGCCTCAGAGCGCAGGTGCGGGAGCCACTGTGGGACAGAGCGGGTATCCGTTCCGCATCGACCATGATGAGAAGTTCAACCAGACGACCCATGTTCAATATCAGGTTCCCGGCAAACGTGGCCCTTGGGTCGGCTTCAACTGGAGATACGATAGCGGCCTCAACGCGGCTTCTACCCCTTGCTACAACATCACTGACCCTAACAGCCACTGCGCGAGCGTTTCGACAACTCTCAATGGTCAGCCGGCAATCGATCTTAGCGGGTTTACCGCAGATCAGGAGTTCGAAGCCGGACTCTCCTGCAATGGTGTAAAAGCTACGCCCACAACGCCGCTGCCGACGCCTTGCCTCGCCACGCAACTTACATCTAGCCTCCTCTCAATCCCAGCGCCAGGAACTGAAAATGACGATAAGAACCCCTCGCGGGTAAAACCCCGCAGCCTCTTCGACGCTTCAATCGGTGAGGACAATCTGTTCGGCGGTGACAAACACCGGGTGAGCCTCCGCCTGACGGCTGTTAACCTCGCCAACAAGGTCGCGCTGTACAACTTCCTTTCAACCTTCAGCGGTACGCACTACGTTACGCCGCGCGCTTTGACGGCGGAGGTAGGCTTCCACTTCTAACGGAGGCATGCAACAAAGGAAGATCGGCAGTGGGATTGAATCCACTGCCGATCTTTGTTGAGTTGCTGAGTTTACTCTGCTGCCTGTAACTTTGATTGCTTCTCAAGATCCTTGAGTGTTTCCTTGCTCAGGGCTTTTTCGTGGAGGAGGAGTTCTGCTGCGCGGACGCGAGGCGTGCCGTGGAACCACTCCTGCACGATGTTGTTCTTGAGCAGGTTGGTAACGGCGAGCAGGCACATGCCCTGATGATGGGCCATCCAGGAGCGAACCAGTTCAGGTTGATTGCCCTGGGTGTAGTCGGCCGCTTCGTAGAAGCCGTAGGCGCCCATCCAATCCATCGATGCCATGCGGCGAAGATTTGCAATGGAGTCTTTGCGAAGAAGAGGCATGGCGAGGAAGCTGGAGTAGGGTGATATGACAGGACCGTCTTCGGCTCCGTACTTCAGCGCGAGCTTTGGAATGCCCCAGGCCTGGTAGCCGTATCGGCCTTGCGGATCTTTTTTGGAGAAGCCTGACTCGGAGATTCCCCATGGGATGCTGCGGACGTGATCTTTTTGTATGCGAACGGCGGATTCGAGAGAGCGTGCGATGAGGGTGTCGGGGAAGGTGCGCATCCATAGTGACGGCATCATGTACTCGAACATGGTTCCGGTCCAGGAGAGGAGAGCGGCACGTCCGTTGACCAGGACGTGAGAGCGGTCGAGGCGGAACCAGGATTGCTGAGGGATGTCGCCTTTGGCGACGGCGATGAAGGATGCGATGCGGGCCTCTGAGGCCAGGAGATCGTAGCAGGAGGAGTAGAGTTCGTGGGTGATGCCGTCGTAGCCGATGGAGAGGAGTTGGCGGGCTTCGACGAGGAGGAATCCGTACTCCATGGCGTCGGCGTGGCGCTCTGCCTCGGCGGCGATTTTCGTGATGTCGGATTTCAGCTGTTCGAGACGCTGCTTTGTGGCGGGGAGGAGAGCCAAAAGTTCGGCGGCTGCGGTGGCGAGCGCGGAGTCCTTTGGCAGGTCGCGGGATGTTCCGGTAAGTTTTGATTCCAATTCTGTTACGTATTCGGCTGCGTCGAGGAGCGTCGGAATTGCTTTGTGTTCGGAGCCGTCAAGTTGAGGTGGGACAAAGAGCGATTCGAAGCGGGGAAGGAGCCAGGGAGTGTACTGTTCGGCGAATTGAGACAACGCCGCGAGACGGCTTGAGATCTCGTTGGCGAACCATTGTTTGCTGTCCTGACTCTGGTTCGGCGGAGGGTTGTCTGTGGGTTTGGTTTGTTGGGCGATGGATCGAAGATGCGATCTGATGGCGGATGAAGGAGTTTCTGCGGGCGTGAGGGTGATTGTCGTTTTGACGGGTGGTTGCTGTGTTTGTTTCAGGCCTGCGAAGGTCTCTGGGGCGAGTAGTGGGCGCTTGAGAAGATCGAGGGCACCGGTGCGGAGGGTGTAGAGAGAGGCAGCGAGATTGCCACTGTCGACTGCGGAGACGATGTGCGGTGGGATAGGGCGGAGGGTCTCGATGTCATACCAGTTGTAGATGTGGCCGCGTTGTTTCTCAAGGCTGTCGTAAGTGTTGAGGGTTCCCAATGTAGCCTGGGCAAACTCTGGGAGTGTGGTGAAGCCGAACTCGTACGCGGCCTGGCGAGCATTGAAGAGCATGCCGAGGTTTGTAGGCGAAAGCTTCCGGATCTGAAGAGTGTTTTGTTCTTCGACGTTGTCGGGGATGAGCCAGTGATTTTTTTCGTCGCCGAAGTCGTGAAAGTAGCGCCAGATGTGGAGCGCCTGCTGCTGCAGGAAGTGGGTGTCTTCTGAGGTGAGGGGGCCCTCCTCGCGACGAGGCGGCGAGTTCAGCCAGATGGCTACGAGGGGCGCTATGGTCCAGAGAAGAAGAACTGGGGAGGCTGCTACGAGAGACCGGATGTTGTGGAAGGCGAGGGCGAGGGCTATGAGGACGGCCGCGACGGGGGAGAGTTGGAGGTAGATGTCGAGGGGCGTTCGGGATTTGCCGGATTCGGCTTGCGCGGCGGTCTCCCACTCGAGCATGTGTTTACCTGATACCAACGTGCGGCTGAGAGAGCGGACGATGGCGTCGATGGCGAGGAACATGTGGTGGGGTAGGAAGGTGAGGTTGAGCATCGTGAAGCCGAAGGAGGTGGCGAAGGTGAAGACGCCCTCGCGTGCGCCGACGAAGCTGAATTTCAGCAGGGCTCTGCCGAGGTTGAAGCCGAGTTGCACGAGGACTGGAAGGAGGAGGAGGACTAAGCCGGCGATGGTCCAGTAGAGTGCGCCGCCAGGGAGCATGAACCAGCCGAGGAGGAAGAGCAGGAAGGTGACTGGTTCGACGAGGCTGCGGCGGAGGTTGTCGAAGATCTTCCAGCGCGAGACGGTGTTGATGGGGTTGGGAACGGACTTACCGGATTCGTCGGGGACCTGGGCGAAGAGCCAGCGTGCAATCTGCCAGTCGCCGCGGACCCAGCGATGCTTGCGGCGGGTGTGGGCGGAGTAGTGGGAGGGGTAGTCGTCGATGATTTCGATGTCGGTGACAAGACCGGCGCGGGCGTAGGAGCCTTCGATGAGGTCGTGCGAGAGGAGAGCGTTGCGGGGGAAGCGGCGGTCGAGGACTTCGTGGAGGATGGCGACTTCGAAGATGCCCTTGCCGGCGAAGATGCCTTCGCCAAAGAGATCCTGATAGACGTCGGAGACGGCGCGGGTGTAGATGTCGAAGCCGGTCTCGCCAGAGTAGAGGGATGCGAGGCGGGAGCGCGATGCCGAGGCGACGCTGACGCCGACGCGTGGTTGCAGGATGCCGTAGCCCTGGGTGACGATGCGAGTGCGCGGGTTGACGATGGCCTGATTGAGCGGGTGCGCCATGGTTCCGACCATGCGGGCAGCAGTGCCGCGTGGGAGCTGCGTGTCGGAGTCGAGGGTGATGACGTAACGGACGTGATGAAGGGCGTCGAGCGGACCGGCCTTGAGGGGGAAACTGTCGAATTCGTTCAGCAGGAATTTATTGAGGTCGAGGAGCTTGCCGCGCTTTCGCTCCCATCCCATCCAGACGCCCTGGCGCGAGTTGAAGACGCGGTAACGGTGGAGGAGGAAGAAGGCTCCGCCTTTGGTGCGCGGGTATTTTTCGTTGAGATGATCGACGCACTGGACGGCGAGTTTGGCGAGAGGGTTGGAGTCTTCGTCGAGGGGGCGAGCCTTGGTGTCGGGAAGATCGGTGAGGAGACCGAAGTGGATGTTGGGATCCTGGTTGGAGAGGTAGCGGGCTTCAAGTTCGTCGAAGAGTTCGCGGACTTGGATCTCGTTGAGCAGGAGAGTGGGGACGACGACGAGGGTGATGGCGTCGTCGGGGACGCCTTTGGAGAGGTCGATCTTCGGGAGAGACTCCGCGTGCATGAGTGCGGTGATTGTGTTGTTGATGAGGTCTACGCCGCCCTGGGTTGCGGGGAGCAGAGCAAGCAGGAGTGCTCCCATGACGGGCCAGAAGGCGTGGTGCGGAACCAGGGGAGCGATGATGGCTACGATGAGAAGACAAGAAAGCGTGAAGATGCCGAGGATGTAGAAGTCTTCGTTGTAGCGGCGCAGAAAGCGGCGGATCTGTTCGATGGGCGGGGGATGGTACCCGATGCGTTGGCTCAGCGCGGGCAGGCCTTCGGCGAAGAGATAGTAGCCGATGTGCCTGGTTCTGAGGGCGAGGCGAGGATCGTGGTCGGAGGCTGCTGCAGCTTCGCGTGCCAGGTTGAGGGCGATCTTCGCGGTTTCGACTTCGCTGGCGTCGGCGTAGTGAGCCAGTTCAGCTACACGCATGTGGTAGTTGTGGCGGGTTTCGTCCTCCATGCGTGCGAAGACGGAGGCGGGATCTTCGCGGAGAATGGAATCGAAGGCAATGAGGGGCTCGAGGACGTTGCGCCACTCGAACTGATTGAGCCTGCGCATGCTGTGGAGGATGGCGGAGAAGGGAGATTGCTCGATAGGTGGCAGCGGGCCTGCGGCGAAGGCCTCTTCGGCGCGGTCCAGAATGTATTCGAGCTGTGCGAGCTTGAGGGCCTGGGGGAGGACTGTAATCTCTTCGAGCAGGAGCGCGTCACGCTGCTGGGCTTGGTTGACGTAGACGGTGAGGGACTCGTCGGACCAGATGCCGCGGGCTGCGACGAGGTATCCCTCGGTGAGGTTGATCGCTCGTGGCAACTCGCTTTCTTTGTCGACACGCACGTGGGGAAGAGAGGCGAAGGTTTCGGCGGTGTTGTCTCCTGCGATGAGCGCGGACTCCAGCATGCGGGTGCTTTCGAGGAGTTCGAGTTCGGGGGTGAGTTCGTGGATGGAAGCGGTTTTTTTGCAGGTGCGAAGGACCTCGGTAAGGCGCTGCTTGAGGCTTTCGAGTCGCTTCGAGAGGCCGTCCGATTTTGTGCTGGCCGGCACCATCTCCCACTGGCGGCTCATGGCATCGGCGCGCTGTCTCAGCTCTGCGTCTGAGACAGAGGGCTTTTCGGGAAGACCCGCAGTCGGCATCTCCAGGGCCGGAGCAGTGGGTGGCAGAGCGTGTTCTGCGGTGACCGGATTCTCTGAAGACGGTGCCATGGAGCCTTTCTCAAACCGTTCTCCCGCCGCGGCGGGTGCTGAGTGCGATTATCTGCTTGTGCTGACTTATCTGCTGGTGGCGATGTGTCCGCTGGTGCTGACTGGATGAGATGCGGGAGCGAGGTTACCTGTAGCTTGCGGCCTGCATCTCAAACATGCTCGCATAGAGTCCATTTTTGTCTATGAGCTGTTGGTGGTTGCCTTCTTCGATCAGCCGGCCGCCGGAGAGGACGACGATGCGGTCGGCCATACGTACGGTGGAGAAGCGGTGCGAGATCAGTAGAGCCATCTTGCCGAGGGTGAGTTCGGCGAAGCGCTCGAAGACTTCAAGTTCGCTGCGTGCGTCGAGGGCGGCGGTGGGCTCGTCCAAGATGAGGAGCTGGGCGTCGCGGAGGTAAGCGCGGGCCAGGGCAATCTTCTGCCACTCTCCGCCGGAGAGTTCGACGCCACCTTCGAAGCGACGGCCGAGCATCTGATCGTATCCGCCGGCGAGCTTGTCGACTACGGTGTCGGCGAGGCTTTTGTGGGCAGCAACCTCGATGTCGCTGTCCTGATGGGGCTGATCGACGCGGCCGACGGCGATGTTTTCGCGCGCGGTCATCTCGAAGCGCATGAAGTCCTGGAAGATGACTCCTATGTTGCGGTGCAGATCTTCGAGGTTGTACTCGCGGAGGTCGATGCCGTCGAGCAGGATCTGTCCTTCGGTGGGATCGTAGAGGCGCGTGATGAGTTTGACGACTGTGGTCTTTCCCTGGCCGTTTTCGCCGATGAGCGCGATTCGTTCTCCGGGGGAGAGGGTGAGGTTGAAGTTCTTGAGGACGGTTCGGTTGGTGCCGGGATAGGTGAAGGAGACGTTGCGGAACTCGAAGCCGCTTTGAATTTTTGCTGGGGCGGGAAGGCCGTCGGGGTTGGAGAGGACGGTTGGCTTCATGTCGAAGAAGGCGATGAGGTCGGTGAGGAAGAGGGCCTGGTCGGCGATTCCGGAGGCGGTGGAGAATACCTGCTGGAGGTTGGAGCTGGCTTGCTGAATGGCAGTGGTGAGGAATCCGAACTGGCCGATGTTGTAGGCGCCGTGCAGGGTGCGCCAGATGACGTAGACGTAAGCTCCGTAGTAGCCAAGCGTGCCTATGATGCCGAGCAGACCGCCGACGATGAGCTTGGATCTGGATAAGGTGACGTCTTCGAGGTAGATCTGATTGGCGAGCGTTTGAAATCTATCGGTGAAGAACTTATTCAAACCGAAGAGCTTTACTTCTTTTGCGCCTTCGCGGCTACCGGCGACCTGCCGGAGGTAGTCCATCTGCCGCTTGGCTGGGGTCTGGCGGAAGTTCTTGGCGTAGCCGAGGAAGGCATAGTGGGTTTCGCCAAGGAAGGAGGGAAGGACGCCTAGCGCGAGCAGGAGGACAAGCCATGGGGAGGCAAGCGCCAAGGCAGCTGAAAAAGCCAAGGTGGTGATGATCTGCGTAATCAGGCGGCCCAGCTGTTGGATCATCGCAAGGCGATCTGTGGCCTGCACACGAGCGCGTTCGAGGCGATCGTAGAAGACGGGATCTTCGTAGGTGGTGAGATCGAGACGCGCGGCCTGCTCCATGACTCGAACGCTGACGTACTGGGTGTAGCGGTTGGCAAGGAGCGAGTCGGAGTAATCGATGGCGCGGGTGATGAGGCCGAGGGAGACGTTGAGGACGACCTCGGCGATGACGAGCTTCCAGAAGTTGGGGGCAAGGGCGTGGCCGCGGATGACCTCTGCGATGTCATTCAGGATGTATGCGGCGATCTTCGCGATACCAAACGGAAGAGTAGCGACGATGAGACGAAGGAAGAGCCCCCAGGTGACGACGGCACGGCCTGACTCCCAGAGGATGCGCAGGACGGCCGGCATATTTCGAAGGGCGCTGATCCGATCACGCCATGGACTCTCAGCATTCACAAGGTCTTTCAAATCGCTCCTAAAGTGAGACTGCAAAAGAGAAAGGAAGAGTCACATAGAAGTTGGGCTTCGTTTAATGGATGCAGTAAAGCTATCAGGTGTTGGATATGTAATGGGGCAAGTGATTGACGTGGAGGTCGTTCGCCTGGGGAATCAGGAGAGTTGGAAGGGGTTTAGCTGATGCCAGATTTCGGGATCGACCGGGACGCCGAGGCGTAGGTTCTCTTCGCGGAGTTGCAGGGTCTGTTGGCCGGGGTAACGGATGGGTTTGCCGGGGTCGGCTGGGGTTGCCTGATGGAGCGAGTCGAGGATGGCGTCGGCGATTTGGGAGAGCTCTTGCGGATCGGCGATGGTGGTGGGGTCGATGGCGAGGAAGACCTGGGAGAGGCCGGACTCGCGGAGTGGATCGCGGGGGATCTGGTGGGTGGCCAGGCCGCCGGAGATCATCGCGGCGAGCATGTCGAGGACGAGGGAGAGGCCTGAGCCCTTCCAATAGCCGACGGGGAGGGCGCGCTGGGAGGACTCGATGGCTGCTGGATCGCGGGTGAGATTGCCTGCGGTGTCGAAGCCGCCGTCGACGGGGAGAGGTTGTCCGCGTTTGCTGTAGGCGGCTAGTGTGCCGTAGGAGAACTGCGACATTGCCATGTCGAGAACGACGTGACCGCCGGGGCGAGGAACTGCGATGACGAACGGGTTGTTGCCGAGGGTGGGTGTGGTGGCTCCCCAGGCGGGGAGGTTGGCGAGGGTATTGGTCCAGCAGAGGGCGAAGAGGCCTTGCTCGGCGGCCTGCCAGCCGTAGGTTCCGCCGCGCATCCAGTGGTTGGTGTTGGCGAGGGCTACTGCGCCTATGCCGTGTTGTTTTGCGAGGGTGATGGCTCGCTGCATGGAAGCGTGGGCGTTTAGATTGCCCACGCCGCGATGGCCTTCCCAGCGCTCGATGGCTCCGATGCCGGTGGTTTTGGTGGGTTCGGCGTGGATGTGGATACTGCCGTTGCGGATGGTTTCAACGAAGCGGGGAAATCGATTGAGGCCGTGGGTATATACGCCGTCGCGTGTGGTTTCAGCGAAGAGACGGGCGCACAGGGCGGCGCGGTCTTCGGTGAGGCCGAGTTGCTGCATGGCGCGGCGGAGGGCCGCGTGGAGTTCGTCGAACGGGACTCGAAGCATGGCTCTAGTTTAGAGCTTGTCTAATTTGTCTTCCGTCGATAAGAGTTGGCCGCGGATTTGGCGGCGCATCAGACGCTTAGTTCTTGTTGGCTGGGGCCTGGTCGACTGTCTCCTTCGAGTGCTCGAAGGCTTTGGTAGAGTGCTCTTGGGCTTGTTTGGAGAGCTCGTGGGCGGTAAGGTGATCGCCTTTGCCGTGCGCAGTTGCTGCGGCCTGGTGGGCGTGGGCTGCTTTGTTGTGATATTCGGCGGCGCGGTCGTGCGGGCTTTGCGGCATTATGTGCTCCTTGCTTTGTTGGATGCGTGTTCGCGTCAGGGTGGAGTAGGTGTTATCTGCCCATCCAGCCGCCGTCGACGGTGAGAACAGTGCCGGTGACGTAGTTGCTGGCGGGAGAGCTGAGGTAGAGGGCGGCGCCGGCGATGTCTTCGGGTTGGCCCCAGCGGGCGGCGGGGATGCGCTCGAGGATCTGGCGGTTGCGGGCTTCGTCGGCCTGAAGGGCCTCGGTATTGGTGGTGGCGAAGTAGCCGGGTGCGATGGCGTTGACCTGAATGCCTTTGGGAGCCCACTCGTTGGCGAGCGCCTTTGTGAGCTGGGCGACTCCGCCTTTGCTGGCGGCGTAGGCAGGTACGCGAATGCCTCCCTGAAAGCTGAGGAGGGAGGCGATGTTGACGATTTTGCCGCAGCTTGTGCCAAGGCCGCCGCGCGGGATCATGTCGCGGGCCGCGAGCTGGGAGAGTTGAAAGACACTGGTGAGATTGACCTGAAGGACTTGCTGCCAATCTTCGAGGGTGACCTCTTCGGCGGCGGCGCGCAGGATAGTTCCAGCGTTGTTGATCAGGATGTCGACGCGTCCGAACCTCTGCTTGACTTGGGTGAAGAGATCTTCGGCTCCGCTGGTGGAGGAGAGATCGGCGCGAAAGGCTGCGGCATTTTTGCCTATGGCTTCGGCGGTCTCGGTGGCGGCGCGGCGATTGCCGTGGCAGGCGACCGCGGCCCCCGCTTGCGAGAGTGCGATGGCGATGGCTGCGCCGAGCCCGCTGGCCGAGCCGGTAACGAGTGCTACTTTGTTGTCGAGGCGGAAGCTTTCGAAGATGTTTGCTGAGGTGATTGGCATTATGGTCAATGTACGCGGAGGGTCTCGGCGAGACAACTGATGTGGATGTTGACGGGAAGGGGATGGTTTCGTATGGTTGGGTGATTGTTCGAGGAGAGAACTATATGCGGTCCATGAGGAACTGGGTGGCGGTAGTGTTGATGAGCGGAGCGTCGTTGGGGTGGTCGCAGGCGGTGACGCCAGGGGCTACCACGCAGGCGCAGATCGGGCTGGTAGATCTGTTGACACCGAAGGATGTCGCGGCCCAGGGGGCGGAACAGCTGGAGAGGGCGAAGGCGAGCGCCAGTGGAAGCTCTGGCGCGACGCTGGCGAAGTATCCGGGGCATTACACGATGATTACGGCACGGGCGAAAAGCGGTGGCGCCGAGGTGCATGCAAACTTTTCGGACTTTCTGATTGTTGTAGATGGCGAGGGGACGGAACTGACTGGCGGCACCGTGGTCGATCCGAAGGAAGGGGAGAATGGAGAGACTCGGGGGGTGCGCTTGGAGGGTGCAACGGCCCATTCGCTGCATAAGGGAGATATTCTTCACATTACGGCGGGGACACCGCATCAGGCGATTGAAGCTCCGGGACAGACGATTACTATCTTCGTCATCAAAGTGCAGAAGCCAGCGGTAGAAGCAAACGTGGCAGCGAGGTAGTCAGGTTTTTGGTGTATGGAGTCGCCAGGGGCTCTTGGATTTATTGAATTCGATAGGGGATGGGAGATCGGAATGCGGCTTTATCAGATGGCAGATGCGGTGCGCTACGGGTTGATGAATACCGAGGAGTTGCGGGAGACCTTTCTGCTGGAGGGGATGTTTGAAGTTGGAGAGATCGAATTGGCCTACGTGGATCTTGACCGGACTGTGATTGGTTCGGCGGTTCCTGCCGGCGAGGAGTTGACACTTGAGACGGAGCCAGAGCTGCGCGCGGATTATTTTCTGGAAAGGCGCGAGCTTGGAGTTTTGAATGTAGGGGGAGCGGGTTCGGTGGTGGTAGATGGAAAAAGCTTCGAGATGGGTAAGCTGGACTGTTTGTATGTAGGTCGAGGAAGTAGGGTAGTTACTTTTTCCAGTAAGAGTGTGAATGATCCGGCTTATTTTTATTTATTGAGTTACCCGGCTCATACGGAGTATCCGACTGCGATGGTGAAGTTCGCTGATCTTCAGGGGACGCAGCTAGGAGCTGCGGAGACTTGTAACAAGCGAACTATTTATAAGACTATTTATAGGGACGGGATCAAGAGTTGCCAGTTAGTGATGGGTTTTACGTTGTTGGAGTCGGGGAGTAACTGGAATACTATGCCTCCGCATACGCATATGAGACGGAGTGAGGTGTATTTTTATTTCGATGTGGATCCTGCGCACCGGGTACTGCATTTGATGGGGCCGCCGGACGCTACGAGTCACTTAGTGGTGGCGGATAAAGAAGTGGTGGTGTCGCCGGGGTGGTCGATCCACGCTGGGGTTGGGACAAAGAACTATGCGTTCTGTTGGGGGATGGGTGGGGAGAACCAGGCTTATGACGATATGGATCCTGTCGCGATCGCGGATCTGAGATGAGTGATACCTCGGCCGGTTTGACGATTCGTATAGCGAGTGAATGCAGATGGGACCTGTTGAGTCTCGGCGAAGTGATGCTGCGATTTGATCCGGGCGAAGAGCGGATTGCGGGAGCGCGAAACTTTCGCGTGTGGGAGGGTGGCGGCGAGTACAACGTTGCTCGGGGGTTGCGTCGATGCTTTGGGAAACGGACGTCGATTGTGACGGCGCTTGCGGATAATCCGGTGGGCCGACTGCTGGAGGATCTGATGCTGCAGGGCGGCGTCGATCTGTCACATCTCCGCTGGATGGAGTATGACGGGGTTGGGCGAGAGGCGCGCAATGGGATCTACTTTTTAGAGCGTGGATTTGGATTGCGTGGTGCGATGGGGATGATGGATCGAGGACATACGCCGATCTCTCAGATGAAGGTTGGGCAGGTGGATTGGGATGCGATCTTTGGCGGAGAAGGCGTGCGCTGGTTTCATACGGGTGGCGTGATGTGTGCGTTGTCGGCGGAGGCTCCGGCGGTTGCTCGAGAGGCGATGGTGGCGGCGAAGGGGCATGGGGTGGTTGTGTCGTATGACTGTAACTATCGGCCTTCGCTCTGGAAGAGTGCCGGTGGGCGGGAGGGGGCGAGCGATGTGAATCGTTTGCTCGCTCCGTTTGTGGATGTGATGTTTGGGCATGAGGGAGATTTGGCGGCGGTGCTTGGCGAATCTTCCCAAGGCGCGCCGTGGCATAGCTTTGAGAGCTATGGAGAGATGGCGGCGCGGGTGTGCGGCGAGTTTAGGAATATCAAGGTGATTGCGACAACTACGCGGAGGCCAAAGACCGCGAACCGGAATGACTGGGCGGCTTTTGGTTATGCCGAGGGAAAAGTTTACGAGAGTATTCGATTTGATGATCTTGAGGTATTCGACCGTGTTGGGGGTGGGGATTCCTTTGCTGCAGGTTTGATTTACGGGTTGTTGGATGCGAAGGGAATGCAGTGGGCTCTCGATTGCGGAGTGGCGCATGGGGCTCTGGCGATGACGACTCCAGGAGACAGTTCGATGGCGACGCTGAGTGAGGTGGAGCGGTTGATGGCGGGTGGGGCGGCGGGAGTGCAGCGGTAGAGTTGAGATCAAGGAGATTTATGGAGAAGACTGCGGTACTGCGGGAGTTGCGGGAGATTGGGCTGGTGCCGGTGCTGCGGGCGGATTCGGTCGACCAGGCGCTGGCGCTGGCTGATGCGATTGCCGCGGGTGGGGTGACGGTGCTTGAGGTGACGATGACGGTGCCGGGGGCGATCGAGGTGATGCGTCGGTTGGCGGAGCAGCGGCCGGAGATCCTGATTGGGGCGGGGACGGTGCTGGATGCGGAGACGGCGCGGATGTGCATCCTGGAGGGGGCACAGTTTGTGGTGAGTCCGGCGTTGAATGTGGCGACGATCGAGATGTGTCATCGGTATTCGGTGGCGGTGCTGCCGGGAGCGCTGACTCCGACTGAGATTGTGACTGCGTGGCAAGCGGGGGCGGATGTAGTGAAGGTGTTTCCGGCGGGTGCGATGGGTGGACCGAAGTATCTTACTTCGCTCAAGGGGCCATTGCCACATATCGAGATGATTCCTACGGGCGGCGTGATGTTGGGGACGGCTGCGGAGTTTCTGGAGGCTGGTGCGTTTGCGCTTGGTGTGGGCTCGGATCTGGTGTCGGCGAAGATGATTGCGGATGGAAGGCCAGAGGTGATCACCGAGATTGCGCGGAAGTATCTGGAGATTGTGCGGGCGTTTCGTTTGAAGCAGAAGGCTTAGTTTGTTGGGGGGTGTCGGTGGGTAGCCAGGGCTTTGGGCGGGTGACCCAGAGGAGGGGCTGGCGGATGGGGAAGGTGCGCTGCAGCTCCATGTTGGGCGGGTCGGGGGACAGCGTCTTCCAGAGGGCGGCGTACTCGGGGCGGTCGTAGGCGCGGGCGGCGAAGAGGAGGCTGGGCGGCCGGATGGGGAGGGCCGTGAAGTAGGCTGCGTCAGCACGGTAGGGCCATGTGCCACGGTTGACGAGGTAGGGGTAGAGGCGGGCGATGACGGTGTGCATGCCGGGGCCGTCTTGTAGCTCATACTCCCAGACGCTCTCGAAGCGGGTGGAGAGGAGGAGGCAGATGGCGGTGAGCATGTCCAGGTTGAAGAGAGTGTTGCGGTAAGGGTTTGGGGTGGTGAGTTCGTGGGGGAAGGTGCCGTCGGCGACGATCTGGGCGCGGAGGGTGGAGGTCTTGTACTGGTGGCGGAGGGTGGTAAGGGGGCGGTCGTCGGTTAGCTCGGTGAGGCGAGCGATGGCGGAGGCTTGAAGGAGCCAGGAGGTTCCGTGGTGGCTCTTGTTGTCCCGGGCGAGGCCGGCGAGGCGTGAGGTGTTGAGCCAGTCGAAGTAGTCGGTGAACCACTTGGTGAGGGCGGTGAGTTCTTCAGAAGTGAAGGCCTCGGAGCTGATGAGGAAGGGGAGGGATTGGACAACCTCGGCGAGGTGGACTACTTCGACTACGCCTTCGAGGCGTCCGCTTTTTGAGGGGGGAATGGTCTGAGCGTACTGGAGGCTTGGGGTCATCCGGGTGGCGGGGTTGATGAACCAGGCTCGGAGGTGGGCGGCGGCTTGCTGGGCGTAGCGTGGGTCGCTGGTTAAGAGGAAGGCGGCGGCGAGGGCGGGGACGTAGAGGCTGAGGTTGAGCAGGGCGTCGCGGTGGGAGGTGAAGGCGTCAGGATTGGGGGTGCCGTCCGCGTGTTGGATCCAGGGCGCGTTGGGGTTGGCGGGGTCGGGGAAGTAGTCTTCGGGTTCGGAGTAGAAGTCGTTTGGGGTGCTGGGGTTGCGGGGGGAGGGGAGGGTGGTGAGGGGGACGGGAGGCTGGGTGAGGTAGCGGTTGGCCTGGGCGAGGATGCGGTCGTGGTCGATGGTGGCTACGTCGGGGCGGGCGGTGGGTTTGGGCTGGGTCTGAGAGCTCGGGTTCTGAGAGCTTTGGGTCTGGGTGCTTTGGGTCCGGGCGCGGAGGAGACTGGGGGAGAGGAGGAGGGTGGCGGCTTGGGAGCAGAAGGTGCGGCGGGTGACGGCCATGGTGTTTGAAGCCTCTTCGGCGGCAAGGGTACCACGAGGTTTGCGATGAAGGCGTCGCGGGGCCCCCCTCCCCCCGGGGTATCCTGCACGCAAGTCTATTTTTATCAAGGGTTTGCGGAGGGATAATGTCTGCAAAATATTGCAAAAGAAAGACTTGTGCACAAAATACTTAGAATCAATGTGATAGCCACAGTGTAGAGCCCCGGCTTATGTCCTGGGGCTCTTTACTGGCCTGCTTCTATTTTAGCTTGTTGGTGGAAACTAATGCGCCACGCGAAAGTCCTTGTCTGGCAAGGAGATGTGAGGTCTGAGGGCTTGACAGGTTTTTGAGTGGGGCGCTTTGAGGAAAGGGATGCGACGGTTGTGATTGGGCTGGAAGGTTCGAACGTAGGGGTGGATTCCGTTGGTTCGGTCGAGTCGACTTGTCTTCGGGGGCGAGTCGTGGCGGTTCCGCAGGGGGTGGCTCCCCCTGCGGAGGTCTTCTTAGATGGCTTCGGGTTTGAGGACCAGGTTTTGACCCTGGCCGCTTGCTCTCGTGGTGAGGGCACGGTTTTTGTCTTCGATGCGACCGAAGGTGCTTACGAGGAGTCGTTGCATCTTGGCAGCGGCACCGGTGACTGCGGTTGGGATGTCGGAGGAGTCGTTGGTGACGGCGAGTGCCTGGTGATGTTTGTGACGGACTTCGAGGCGGCAGCGTTTGTCCTGCGCTCCGGACTTGTCTCCGTTTTCGTCGCTGAGATGGACCTCAACACGAGTTAGCTGGTGTTTAAATCGGTTCAGGATGCGGTGAAGATCTGATTCGATCAAGTTGGAGAGTTTGTTGTGCATGGAGATGTTTTTATCGCTGCTGATCTGAATCTGCATTCGTTAAACTCCTTCTCTCTTGCCTGCGAGGTTAGACGCATCAGGTAAGAGAGAAGTGGCCGGCTATTTCGGCTGGTTAGCTGCGAGGCTGTGCAAAACTTTTTGAGAGCTGTTAGATGTTTTGGGCTGCTCTGAGAAATTCAGGAACACTTCCGAATTCTGCTGCGTTGACTTTGAAGAAGTCCTCCAGAGTCTGCGCGCGGCTTCCCGTGACGGTGCGAATTGTATCGGTAACTTTGCGAGCCTCTTCAGTTCGTCCTTCGGTCGATCGAAAGTATCGCCAGAGATGGGACAGATGATCGAGCGCGTGAGAATTAATATGATCTCTCATGGCGTCGGTCCACTGCTCATCCGTGATGCTGACATACCGTATCGGGCGCTGAAGTACGGCGCTCAGTGTGTCGAATATCTGCTTCACTGTGGGTGTTGCAGCGACCAGATCATACGAGCTGGCGGAAGGCGTCTCTGAATGAGCCAGCAGCGTGGCCGCCACACGAGACACGTCCTCTGCGCCTACCAGGGAAATTGTGGCGCTCCCGTCGCCCCATGGCAGAAACACCGCGCTCTGTTCGGCGACACTCTTTCTCACCAGCGCGCGCACGTTTTCAAAGTACGGCGGCGCATTCAGATGAACCGCTCCCACCTCTGCCCAATCGAAGATGCGATCTGCCAATCCATGTTGCATATTGCGAAAGCTCGGTGCTTTGCGCGCGCCCTGGAGTTGCGAATTGTTGACGACGAACTCGGTCTCCGCTTCGCGTGCGGCGGTAGCAAAGATCGTTGTAGCCTCCAGCAGCCCATCCGTTACGGGGTAGGTAAAGTAAGCCCGTTTTATCCCTTTGAGAGCAGCGCGGACGGAGTCTGGGTCCAACAGATCCCCTTGCACAACTTCCGCACCGAGTGCAGCGAGAGCATCGGACCTTGCATCCAGCTTATGGACGAAGGCACGAACCGGAATACCCTTTTCGAGCAGAAGAGCTGTTATTCGGCGTCCTGTGGAGCCCTGGGATCCGCCAGACGCACCCGTGACAAGGATAGGTTTAGACATTGTTCTTCTCCTTCGTGACATGTGGTCGTGAGGTTTCTTAGAAAACGATTGGTGCGGAGTTGATATGAATCAGGATGCGGTCGCATCGCCGATGAGGACAGAGGCGGCCCTGGGGTGCGGACGCACCAGCCAATAGAGAGCGACAACGTGCGTGATCATCAGCAAAGGCACATAGAGGATCGGGATCGCGTATGCGGCACCCAACTGCCCGGCCACCACAGGAAGACCGAGCCTGACCGCGTGATAGTAGTCGATGAGGATGTCGACTGTTCCCACGAGATTGAAGGCGACGACGAAGAACCAAAAGAGCGGACGGACCCTTACCGTAAGAAGAGCCAACAGGGCGAGGACTCCGGCTGCAAAGTCGCCGTAAGCGGCGAAGTTGGCGAAGCCAGCCGGCAGATTGGGGCCGACAACGCCTGGGAGAATAAAGACGAGCCCGAAGAAGCGGAAGCTGTGCACAGTGGCGATGACGCGTTGCGCTTCAACCCGTTCCATCGACCTGAGCCGGGGCAGAACATACACGCTGAAGCAAAGCAGGCACGCGACATAACCTAAAACGAGATGGGTTTCGAAGAGCGTTTGTGGCGACATTTGAGGCCTCCTGTACGCATAGGATTACGTTAATCATCCTATGGATTCAGAGTTTTTCTTTGGATGGGGCCTGGGCGGCTGACGGATTGCACCGTGAGATGATCGCCAGCATCCTATAATGAACGATGCGCTACAGGCCCGAACACAAGGTTGAAATCCATCAGAAGATTGTGAAAGATGCGTCGCGGCGCGTTCGTACCGAAGGCATTAACGGCGCCGCGGTTTCAGCTGTGATGCGGGACGCCGGCTTGACCCATGGAGGCTTTTACAAGCATTTCGAAAGCAAGGAGGAGTTGCTTATGGAATCGCTGAGCGAGGCTTTCCAGGAGATAGCCGACCGCCTTGCTCAAGTCGGCGAGCAGTCCAAACCCGAGACGGCGTGGAAGGCGATCGTAAAGACCTACCTGAGCCTGGAATATTGCGATCACGTCGAGTACGGATGCCCCTTGCCTGCTCTTGCGCCCGAGATGGCGAGGGTGGATAAGGCGATGAAGCCCCGGATCTTTGAGGAACTGAAGAAATACAGGAGCCGAATGCTTCCGTTTATGCCTGGCCGGCGGACTGCCGATAAAGAGCGGGCTTTCTTTTCGATCTTTTCAACGATGGTGGGGGCGATTGAAATCGCCCGGATGCTGCCAGAGCCCGTGATGCGAGAGAAAGTGCTGGCGAGTGCCAGAGAGCTTCTTTTGCGGAGCTTTTGATCTTTCGAGTGGGACTGGCGGCGGCACAGACGCCAGCGCGCGTACCGATAGACCGGTGAATCAAGAAACGTAGCTCTCAAAGACGGAACGCATCGCGGCGGGAGATGAATTTCCGCCGCGATGCGTTGTGGGTGGACAGGTGTTTCGGGTGAACTGCGACTACCAGCGATCGTGATCTGGCCGTGTGCCGGGAGTGAAGGAGACGCCACGGAGGACCTCGGCGAAGTCGGCTTTACGGAGGATGGTGAACTTCTCCTTGGCGACTTTGGCGGCGTCGGTGTTGGATAGATCGTCGGTGACGGCTACGAGGCGGTTTGGATCGGCGCCCTGGTCTCCGCTGCCGCTGACGGTGGAGGTGATGGCGTAGAGGGTGACCTTGCCGTCGTCAGTGATTTTGCCAGTGAGATTGCGGACGCCGTCGGTGGCTGGCGACCAGGGAAGGCTGGTGGCTGAGTTGGTACCGGTGGGGTACTTGTTGACGGTGTAGGGGACGCCGAGTTCGAGGCCGGTCTGCAGGGTGTAGGCGCGGCTCCAGGTCTTGGTGGAGGCGTTGAAGATCCACTTCTGGATGCCTGCGCTGGTTTGGGCGGCGGCGTGGGTGTAGAGGGTGGTGTCGCTGGCGAAGCCGTCGCCTTCATCGGCTACGTAGAGGGTGTCAGCATTGGCGAACCAGATGCCGAAGGGAAAGGCGAGAGGGTTGGCGGTCTTGGCGAGGGCGGTGGGGAAGCCAGCGAGGATGCACATGTTGCTGGGCAGGCCGGAGGTTTGGAGCTTGGTTGGGTCGTAGGCAAGAGGCGAGATGGGGAGCGTTGCTCCGACGGCGGGGACGCCTACGCCGTTGGGGCAGGCGGTGCCGGTGGTGTCGACGAAGTAGACGGTGTTGACACCGTTGCCGCCGCTGCCTTTGGTGAAGTAGAGGACGTTATTGAAGACGGTCAGGCCGCGGAAGTTGTCGTCTTTGCCGATCTTGTCGGCCTTATCGCCAAGCAGGGTAACGGAGAAGCTGGCGACAGGGGTGGGGGCGCCGGGGTTCTGGAAGCTTTCCGGTGCATTGGCGGGGTCGATGATCTGGGCTCCAGCGCCGAGGATGACGCCGTTGGGCTGGGGGTTGCTGCCATTGCCGGCGTTGCCGGAGGTGTAGAAGAAGCTGGCGCCGTTGGTGTTGTTGAAGATGGCGGCGCGGCCGTTGTTGCCGCTGTAGGCGTTGGTTTCGGTGAAGGTGAATTTGCCGGAGCGGTTGACGGTGGCGACGGCACGATAGTAAGCCACGCCGACGGGGTTGGTGGGATCGATGACGCCGGGGGTGTTGGAGTTGGAGACGTCGATGGTGTTGACGGGAGCGACGTAGTCGACGAAGGTGAGCAGCTTGCCGTCGGTGGAGAGGTTGAGAGCTTCTTCAGACTTCGAGCTGAAGCTGGTGACGAGCTGATTGCTCTCGGAGCGGATGTTGCGCTGGGAGCTGTTGGGCACTTCGAGGCTGTCGAGGAGGAAGCCGAAGGGGGTGATCTGGTCGAGATAGACCTTGGAGGTGATACCGAAGCTGCCATCGGCGAGGACGTTGTTGAAGACGAAGGGGAAGGTGCCGTCGTTGGTCGCGGCGACGCAGGGAACGGTGGTGTTGGCGCAGTTTGGCGGGAGGAGCGCGCCTACCTTTACGTTGTTGGGGTTGTTGTCGTAGACGCTGCGAGAGACGACGAGATTTCCGGGGTAGAAGTGAATATCAGCGTCGCGGTCGTGGTCCTGTGCGCTGGCGGGAATGCTGGCGGCGAGGGTGGTCAGGGAGAGAGCTGCGAAGCTTTTTGCGAGAAGAGGCCAAGAGCTTGTCTTGCCTGTTTTGGTGAAGGGGGAAGTCATTCGTGTCTCCGGATCAGTGAGATTTACGTTCTCTGATACGAAGAGGACTCTAGTCGGTCGATGTTAGCGATTCGTGAATCCGGGCGAAGGGTTCAATGACGTGAGGGATTGGTCAGGAGATGGCGGTGGTCACGAGCGATTGCGCTTCGGTCTGGATTTGTTTCAGGTGGTCTTTGCCTTTGAAGGATTCGGCGTAGATCTTGTAGACGTCCTCGGTGCCGGAGGGGCGGGCGGCGAACCAGCCGTTCTCCGTTGTCACTTTCAGCCCGCCGATGGGGGCGTGGTTGCCGGGGGCTTCGGTGAGGATGGCGGTGATGGGTTCACCGGCTAGTGTTTTCGCGGTGACTTGTGCAGGGGAGAGTTTAGCTAGCTTAGCTTTTTGATCTTTGGTGGCTGCGGCGTCGATGCGCTCGTAGACTGGATTGCCGTATTTGGCGGTGAGTTCGGCGTAGAGCTGGCCGGGGTCTTTGTCGGTGCGGGCGGTCATCTCGGCGGCGAGGAGGCCGGGGATGAGGCCGTCCTTGTCGGTGGTCCAGACATGGCCGTTGCGACGGAGGAAGGTGGCTCCGGCGGACTCTTCCCCCACAAAACCTAACGACCCGTCGATGAGGCCGTCTACGAACCACTTGAAGCCTACCGGGACCTCGAGCATGGGGCGGTTGAGGCCCTTGGCTACGCGATCGATGATGCTGGAGGAGACTAGGGTTTTGCCGATGCCGACTTTTTCCGACCACTGAGGGCGGTTGGTGAAGAGGTATTGAATGCAGACGGCAAGGTAGTGATTGGGGTTGAGCAGGCCAGAGGTGCGGGTGACGATGCCGTGGCGGTCGTGGTCGGTGTCGGCGGCGAAGGCTACGTCGAACTTTTCGTTGTTAGCGATCATGGAGGCCATCGCGTAGGGGCTGGAGCAGTCCATGCGGATGCGGCCGTCCCAGTCGGTGGTCATGAAGCGGAAGGTGGCGTCTACGTTGGGGTTGAGTATTTGTAACGGTAAGTGATACTTATCCGCGATGCGGGGCCAGTAGTGGACGCCAGCTCCGCCGAGCGGGTCGACGGCCAGTTTGAGGGTGGTTCCGGCGAGGACTTCGAAGTCGATGACGTTGGCGAGATCGTCGACGTAGGAGGTGATGTAGTCGTGGCGGTGGGTGGTGGAGGCGGTGAGGGCTTTGGCGTAGGGGATTTTTTTTACGGCGGTGAGGCCGGCGGCGATGATGTCGTTGGCTCGGTTCTCGATCCACTTGGTGGCGGTGGTGTCGGCGGGGCCGCCGTTGGGTGGGTTGTACTTGAAGCCGCCGTCCTCGGGTGGGTTATGGGAGGGGGTGATGACGATGCCGTCGGCTAGCTTTTCTTTACGCTGCGCGTTGTAGGTGAGGACGGCGTGGGAGAGGGCGGGGGTGGGGGTGTAGGCGAGGTCGGTGTCGACCATGACGTCGATGTTGTTGGCGGCGAGGACCTCGAGGGCGGTGGCGAAGGCGGGCTCGGAGAGGGCGTGGGTGTCTTGCGCGAGGAAGAGGGGGCCGGTGGTGTGCTGGTCGCGTCGGTAGTCGACGATGGCCTGGGTGATGGCGGCGATGTGGTCTTCGTTGAATGCGGTTTTGAAGGCGCTGCCGCGATGGCCGGAGGTTCCGAAGGCCACACGCTGGGCGGGGACGGTGGGGTCGGGATGGAGGGTGTAGTAGGCGGTGACGAGGCGGGAGAGATTGACCAGGTTGGCGGGAAGCGGGAGTTGGCCGGGCTGGTTGGGGGTCTGAGTTGGTTTGGTGCTCATGCCGTTCACGTCCCTCTTCGATTGCCTTCGATTGTTGTGACCTCTGCTCTGACCCTTTGACACTATATGGGATGCGGGTGGTGTGGGAAATATCGGTCTTAGAAGGTGTCCGGAAATTCAAGAGATCTTGTAAGAGCCTGTCCAGAAACTGTCCTGCCGGACGGGCCTCCTGCGCGGAGGGCGGGCGTTCGCACGCATTCTTACTGCTTCGCGTGGTCCTCCCGTTGGTCGGAATCAACTTCCTTCCGACCAACGGGAGGACCGAAGCAGCTAACCTCACCCAAACAAGGTACACACGTCACGAAGTGACCGCTCCACGCGCAGTGGGCCCGTCCGGGAGGACAGTCTCTGGACAGCTTCTTAGAAAGCTGTCCAGAAGTTCAAGAGATCTTGTAAGAGCTATCCGGGCTTGTGACCTGATTTCAGTGAGAACAAGCAACTGCAAAGGCGAAATACGGGGGTCTCTCCACTGCGCCGTGCGATAAGACCGCACGGCTCTGGTCGAGATGACGATCTATAAAGTTTCTGGACAGGTTCTTAGGGTGGAGGGTGGAGTTGGTCATGGGGTTGGTGGGGAGCGGGGAGGACTTGGCTTGACACGGAAGTCGCAGTGGAAGGTGCTTGTGTTTTGGGTGCGGTTAGCCTAAAACGGGAATGATCCGGGTTGTTTGTTTTGATTTGGAACACTGCTGGGCCGCTTTCTAGCTGCCTTCGACGTGCGCCGTAGAGTTTGAATCGTGGAACGATGGCTGGTCTAGTTGACGCGGAGGGTGCGCAGCGGGACCTGTCCATGAGGGGTTGGATGGGCCAGGTACGTCGGATTCTGCTGCACGGGGTGGGGCTTGCGGGGCTGTGGGCCGCGGCTTTGCCGGCGTCTGCGGTGGAGGCGACGCTGGTGGCGGACGCTCATGTGAACAGCGCGCGGCCAGCGGTGAATAGCGGGACGATCTCAAACTTGAATGTGGGCGGCGGGTATACGGCGCTTCTGCAGTTTGATCTTTCGATGCTGCCGGCGGGGACTACGGCGGCGCAGGTGTCGCGGGCGACGCTGCGGCTGTATTGCAATCGGGTAGATACGGCGGGGTTGGTGAGTGTGCAGCCGGTGAGTGGGAGTTGGGGGGAGTACAGCGTGACGTATGGGACGCTGCCGGCGCTGGGGAGTGCGGCGAAGACGGTATCGGTGGGGCAGGCTGGAGTTTATGTGGTGGTGGATGTGACGGGGCTGGTGCAGGGATGGGTGAGTGCTCCGGCGACCAATAATGGGGTGGCCCTGACGACGGGGACTGCGGTGGTGCAGTTCGATAGCAAAGAGAACGACCTGACGGGGCATGCGGCGGTGCTGGATGTAGCGCTGGCTTCGGGTGGAGCGCCGGGAGCCACCGGGCCGGCGGGGCCTGCAGGGCCTGCGGGGCCGGCTGGAGCGACAGGGGCTACGGGGCCTGCTGGGGCGGCGGGGGCGCCGGGGTTGAGCTTTCAGGGAGCTTATGCGGCGGGGTCGACTTATGCGCTGAATGATGTGGTGACTTATTCGGGGTCGAGTTTTGTCTCGCTGACAGGAGGGAACCGGGGGAATACGCCGGGAATCGCGGCTCAGTGGTCGGTGTTGGCGCAGGGTGGGACGGGTTCAGGTGGTAGCGGGGGGACGGCGGGGTTGGCGTATCAGGGGACGTATGCTTCGGCTACGAACTATGCGCTGAATGATGTGGTGACGTATCAGGGGTCGAGCTATGTTTCGCTGATTGTGGCGAACCATGGGAATACACCGGGGTTGAGTCCGGGGCAATGGGGTGTGTTGGCGTTGGGGGCGGTTGGGATTCAGGGGCCAGCGGGACCGGCAGGGGCTCAAGGGCTTCAGGGGTTGACCGGACCGGCTGGACCGACGGGGGCTGCGGGGCCGACGGGGGTGGCTGGGGCGGCGGGTGCTCCGGGGCTGCCGGGGTTGGTTTATCAAGGGAACTACTCTTCGATGACGAACTATGCGCTGGGAGATGTGGTGCTTTGGCAGGGGGCTAGTTATGCTTCGCTGCTGAATGGGAATCATGGAAATACGCCGAGTGCGAGCCCTGGACAGTGGGGAGTGCTGACGGCGCAGGGACCGGCGGGGCCTACGGGAGCGCAGGGGGCACAGGGGGTGGCGGGGCCGCAGGGATTGCCGGGGTCTGTGGGGCCGAATGGGCCGCCGGGGCCTCAGGGGTTGCAGGGGATTCCGGGGCAGGCTGGGGCGCAGGGTTTGACGGGAGCTACGGGCGCTCAAGGGCTGAGTGGGCCCATGGGTCCGCAGGGGCCTGTGGGGCCGGTGGGGATGACGTTTCGCGGGACGTACTCTTCGGCGGTGAACTATGCGCTGGCGGATGGGGTGCTGTTTGGCGGGTCGGCTTACGTTTCGCTGGTCGCGGGGAATCTTGGGAATACTCCGAGCTTGAGCCCGGCGCTGTGGTCCCTGTTTGCGACGGGATCGCAGGGGGCGCAGGGGCCTGCCGGGCCAGTGGGGCCTCAGGGTGTGCCTGGTGTGCCGGGACAGGCTGGGACGGCTGGGCCGCAGGGAGCGACGGGAGCTACGGGGCCGCAGGGGCCTCCGGTGGCGAACTATACGGGGAACTATGTCTCGTCGACAAACTATGCGCTGCATGATGCGGTGAGCTTCAGTGGATCGACTTACGTCTCGCTGCTGGCAGGGAATGTTGGGAATACACCTTCGCTGAGTCCGGGGCAGTGGGCGGTGCTGGCGGCGCAGGGAGTTGCTGGACCCGCTGGTGCGGCGGGACCTTCTGGGCCTGCTGGGGCTATGGGGCCAGCGGGGGCCGATGGAGCGGTCGGGCCGCAGGGGCCGCCGGTTAGTTTTCTGGGGGGATGGCTGGTGGGAACCAGCTATTCTGTTGGCGGTGCGGTGAGCTTTGGTGGGTCGAGTTACATTGCGCTGGCGGCGAATAGTGGAAGACAGCCGGATGTGAGTCCGACATTTTGGGGGGTGCTTGCCCAGGCGGGAGCGCAGGGGCCAGTGGGTGCTAAGGGCGCTACCGGTCTGCAGGGGCCGACAGGGTTTCCTGGTGCCCAGGGGCCAGCGGGGCCTACGGGACCTACGGGTTCGGCGGGACCCACGGGTTTGACCGGGGCGATGGGGCCGGCTGGGCCTCAGGGTGCTACGGGATCCGTGGGAGTTGCGGGACCGGCGGGGATGGTTTATCGGGGGAGCTACTCTTCAGGTATTAACTATGGGTTGAACGATGCGGTGAGCTATCTTGGATCGAGTTATATCTCTTTGGTTGCTAGCAACTTCGGGAATGCACCTAATGTAAGTCCTTCAATGTGGAGTTTGTTGGCGGCGCAGGGTGCGGCTGGCGCCACGGGAGCTACCGGGGCGACGGGCGCGCAAGGGACGGCGGGTGTGCAGGGTCCGCAAGGTGTGGCGGGTCCGGCTGGACCGGCGGGCGCGGTGGGCGTGACGTTTCGCGGGCCGTGGGGAGTTGCGGCCACTTACCGTGCGAATGATGTGGTCAGCTTTGGTGGGGCGACGTACCTGGCGGCTACCGGGTCGGTCGGTGCGGAGCCGGATCTCTCGCCAGCGGTGTGGGGGGTGCTGGCACAGGATGGAAGCGCTGGGGCCACGGGGCCGGCTGGTGCGGCGGCTACGGTGAGCGTGGGAACGGTGACGACCGGCGCGGCGGGAACGCAGGCGAGTGTAACCAATGTTGGGAGTGCAAATGCCGCGGTGTTGAACTTTACGATTCCGCAGGGAGCCGCGGGGGCGAATGGGACGGGCGGCAGTGGCGGTGGAGGGGGGACGAGTGGGATACCGTTTGCTTCGATCTATCACTCCGTCTCGTTCAATCTGCTGTTTCATTCGGTGAATAGTTCCACGGATGCGTCGACGGAGACTGATGCTGTGCTGACCTGGGTTCCGGCGGGGTGCACGGCGACACAGTTGAGTGTGTTTTCGCGTGAGACGACGAACACGGTGAATGTAATTTTGCGGCAGGGGACGCCGGGGAGTATGGCGAATACATTACTGGCTTGTTCGGTCGCGCCGGGCGCGGCGTGTACGCAGGAGGGCAACGTGACGGTGGCGGCGGGGAACTTTGTGGACTTCACGGTTACGGGAGCGAGCGGGACGGCTACGGGGATGTGGATGGCGTTGGCTTGTAACTGATTTGGTTTTTCCTGCCGGATGGGCCCGCTGCGCGCGGGGCGGTCACTTCGTGACGTGTGTACCGGCCTTGGGTTGGTCTGCTGCTCGGGTCCTCCCGCTGGTCGGCACGGACTTCAGCCTGCGACCAACCAGAGCGCCTCGCGAAGCAATTACGAGTCACGAAGTGACCGCCGCCCGCGCAGGGCGCCCGTCCGGCAGGACATTCTCAGAGGCCGGCGGAGAGGGAGGTGCGAAGGTCTTTCGCGAGGGCGGGGAGGGTAGTGAGTTGGGTGGGGGTGGGCGCCTTTAAAATTTGCTCAATCTTGCGGGCGATGTCGGTGCCCTGCTGGTAGCCGAACATGCCGAGAGAGCCTGTGAGTTTGTGGGCGATGCTGTAGGCCTCGAGGCGAGGCTCGTCGGCGAGGTTGCCGGAGGCGGCGATGGAGGCGGTGCGATCGAGCAGGTCGAGACGTTCGCGCAGGGTCGGAAGATTTTTCTTCCAGAGACTGGCAAGGAGATCGTCGATCTTGTCTGGTGCTTTCTTCATGCAGAAGGGCTTTGGTGTGGAGCTTCGGTGAATGATCGAATGCGGTTCGGTGAGCAAAGCATGCCGGTAGTTTACTGCGGATTGTGCGGACGGGGTGGAACGAATGTCATGTCCTGATGTTGCAATATGATACGGAGGTAATGGGAGGCGGCGAGGGAAGTGCTCTTGGGTGCGCGAGTAATTTCGGCCGAGGACTGTATCGCCCTTCGTCTGAAGTTCACGACACAAGAGTTTCACGACACAAATAAGGACTGCGTTGGGGGAGCGGCCTCTTGCAGGTGAAATGAAGGACAGACAACGGCGAAGGCGGGAGAGAGTGGGTTTAAAGGGACGAGCGGTCAGGGTGGGTTGGGTCGTCGGGATCCTTCGCTGCGCTTAGGATGACCGCAAAGGCTTTAGTGCGGATGATAGCTCAGGCTTGAGTGGGCAGTTGTGGTGCTTCTTTTAGAGACGAGGGTGCTAGTTTGCCCAGCCGAGCGCCGTGGAGATCTGATCGGCGAGAGTGAGGGGATCGAAGGGTTTGAAGAGGATTCCGGCGAGACCGAGG
This sequence comes from Tunturiibacter gelidiferens, assembly GCF_013410115.1. Taxonomy (GTDB): domain Bacteria; phylum Acidobacteriota; class Terriglobia; order Terriglobales; family Acidobacteriaceae; genus Edaphobacter; species Edaphobacter gelidiferens. The sequence continues at coordinate 630,175 of NZ_JACCCV010000002.1, read as the reverse complement.
CCGGCGAAACGTCGCTGGTCGACTCCCTGCACCTTGGCGGTGAGCAGTAGAACGGGGATGTGGGAGATGGCGGGCGTCTGCTGCATCCTGGCGAAGGTGGTGGGGCCGTCGACGCCTGGCATCATGACGTCCATGAGGATGGCATCGGGTTGTTCGGCGGAGGCGATGTCGATGCCTTCGGCGCCGGAACTGGCGGTGAGAATCTCCCAGCCTGCGGTTGCTTCGAGGGACAGCGCGGCTACTTCGCGAATGTCATCTTCGTCGTCAATGATGAGAATGCGTCGCATGAGCGAGTTTATTCTCTCATGCGGCGCGAGTTGGTGGAGTTGTCTTAGTGGCTTCGCCTGCGAATGGGTGGGTAGGCTGCCTGGAGTTGGATAAGAGAAAAAAACAAGCAACAACAAAGGCGAAATGCGGGGGTCTCTCCACTGCACAGCAAACGATGAAACTGTCTGCTGTTTCGGTCGAGATGACGCTTCTTATAGGAAGGATGAAATAAGAACAGACAACAACAAAGGCGAAATGCGGGTTCTTTCCAGCCTTCGGCGGGCTCATGGCAGAATGACAATAATTTCGTTTGGTGCCACAGCTCGAGGAGTTTCGTTAGGCTGCGGGGCCTGCGGCGGCGAGGTCGGAGAATTTGGTGCGGAGACGGTGGACCATGGAGAGGACGAGTTCTTCGACCTCCTGGGGCTGGACCTTGGCCTTGGTGAGGAACTCGGTGGGACCGAGGCGGAGCTTGGCCATCTCGGTCTCAGACATCTCGCGGCCGGAGTAGACCACCAGCGGCATGGTGCGCAGGGTGGGTTGCTGGCGGAGCCACTCGACGAGGGAGAAGCCGTCGCCGTCGGGGAGGGTGAGATCGAGGATGAGAAGGTCGGGCGGGCGCGTGATGCATTGGCGGATGGCCTGCTGGCGGGTGGCAGCGTGATCGACGTGGACGGCTGCGTCCTGGAAGCTGGCGGTGAGGACGCTGGCGAGGTCTTCGTCATCTTCGACGAGGAGGACGTAGGCGGGGCCTTCGCCTTGATGCAGGACGCGGCCTAGTTCGGCGAAGAGGAGATTTTCGTTGAAGGGTTTCTGGACCCAGCCTTGCGCGTCGCCGGTGAGCTGCGGGCGGAGGGTGGAGGAGAGAACGCTGAGCACAACGACAGGGATGTTGGCGGTGATGGGGTTATTGCGGAGACGCTGCAGGGTCTCCCATCCGCTGAGGCCGGGCATATAGAGATCGAGGAGGATGGCTTCGACGTGATGCTCGGCGGCGAGGACGAGGGCCTGTTCGCCGGAGCTGGCTTCGACGACGGTGTAGCCCTGGCGGGTGAGGTGCTCGGAGACTACGGTGCGGATGCCTGCGTCGTCGTCGCAGACCAGGATGGCGCCTTCGCCGCGCGGGGGAAGCTGGGAGGGGACGGCGACGTCGGTGGCGCGGGTGGTGCGGGGAAGCATCATGTAGAGCGTGGTGCCGGGGCCGAGGTTGCGCTGGGCCCAGATGGAGCCGCTATGCTGCTGGACGATGCTGCGGCAGATGGCGAGACCGAGGCCGGTGCCGCCCTTCTGGCGGGCGTCGGAGGGTTCGATCTGCTGGAAGCGGTCGAAGATGGTGTCGAGTTTGTCGGCGGGGATGCCGCGGCCTTCGTCGACGACCTTGAGGAGGATGGAGTCGGAGGCGGCTTCGGTGTGGATGCGAACGGTGGAGGCGGCGGGGGAGAACTTAATGGCGTTCGAGAGGAGATTGGTGAGGACCTGGAGGATACGGTCGGCGTCGCCGTCGAAGAAGAGAGCTTCGGGATAGGCGGCCTGGGCGACGGTGGAGGGCTCGAGCGCGAGATGGACAGTGTTGGCGTCGGCCATGGCGGTCATGGTGTCGATGGCCTGCTGGGCGAGGTCGCGCAAGGAGCAGCGGCGAATCTGCAGGGGAGCGCGGCCGGACTCCATGCGCTCGAGGTCGAGGATGTCGTTGATGAGGCGGATGAGTCGGTCGGTGTTGGTGACGGCGATGCGGAGCAGGTTGAGGGCTTTGGCATCGACGTCGCCGATGATGCCGGAGGAGAGAAGGCCGAGTGCGCCGCGAATGCTGGTGAGGGGAGTGCGGAGCTCGTGCGAGACGGTGGAGATGAACTCGTCTTTGAGAGTGTCGAGCTCGGAGCGATGCGTGAGTTGAAGGGTGTGCTGGTGTTGCTGCTCCCGGGCCTGGTTCAGCTGGTCGGTCATCTCACGGCAGCTACGTTGGACGCGCAAAAAGGCGACAAGCAAAACTGCGGAGGTTGTCAGGAGCGAGAGATAGCCAAGTAGAGGAAGAATGTGCATTTTTGCCGGTGACCTATGGTAACTCTTATGCTACTTGTCGGTAACTTTATTTGGTAACCGTTGGAAGCTTTATAGCACGTACGTGTTAAAGCGCAGTTCGGATGGGGGGCTCGGCTGGAGATTTCAGGAACCCCTATCTGTCAGCGTAAAAATTCTGATTTCACGCTGAGAATGACAGAAAGTAAGTTGTAGTGGGAATAACACGTCGGTGGGTTATCAGAGATGACAACATTGGAGACAAAGCACTTAGGTCGAGAATTGACCTAAAAAAGCCGCTTTTTCACGGGGAAAAGGCGGCTTTCATTGGGTTTTATCGGGTTTAGGCGGTTACGGCAACCTGATCGAGAATGCTGGTCCATTTTTTCCCTTTTCGGGAAGAGTGGGCGTTCTTGTGGAAGGCATAACCGGTAATCAGGGGGAGAGCGAGGGTGGCCTCGGAGTAGACCATCTGCTCGTAGGTGAGGTCGACTTTGCCCCAGCTGGAGGCCTCTTTGAGGGTGGAACCGGAGAGGGCGCCGTCGCGGGCATCGGCTACGGTGATCTGAATGGCGTACTTGTGCATGGGAGCGTCTACGCCGAGGATTTCGGCGGAGACGACGATGTCCTGCGCGAAGTTCTTGGGGGTTCCGCCTCCGAGCATGAGAAGACCGGTGGAGGGATTGGCGATCTTCAGCTGGGTCAGTTCGTAGAAGTCCTTGGCGGAGTCGATGGAGACCATGGGCTTGCCCTGGCGTGCGTGCTGGTGGGCTACGAAGCCGAAGCCGGCGGAGCAGTCGGAGAAGGCCGGAACGAAGATGGGGACGTTCTTCTCGTATGCGGCAAGGATGACGGAGTCAACGCCACCGGCCTGCGGGGTCTTGCCTTCGCGCTGGAGGTAGGCGCCCATCTCGCGGATGAACTCGCGGGAGCTGTGGGGGCGGGGCTCGAGGGAGTTGGTGATCTGGTGGGTGACCTCGTCGCAGATGCGGAGCTCGTCCTCGTCGATGAAGGTGTCGTAGATGCGGTCGATGGCGAGCTCGCGGAGGACGGCGTCTTCGTTGCCATATTTGTACTGGTCGTCGGCGATGTAGTGCTTGAAGCCGAGAGCTTCGAAGAAGTCCTGATCGACGATGTTGGCTCCGGTGGCGACGATGGCATCGACCATGTTGTTGCGGATCATGTCGATGAAGATCTGCTTGAGACCGGCGGAGATCATTGATCCGGCGATGCAGAGGATGACGCCACAGTCGGTGTCGCGCAGCATCATGTCGTAGATGGAGGCGGCGCGGTAGGTGTCGCGCGAGCTGTAGGCCATGTGTGCCATCGCTTCAACGAGGGGCACGACATTGTGCTGCTTGATGTCGAGGTGCTGGATGGGGCGGTCGAGGAGTTCTTTTTTTGTAGGCATGGCCTTTACAGGATATCAACTTTAGCCAGTACTGACGCGGGTTTTTGTGTGAATTTTGTATGAGACGCTGGTGTCCTGCCGGACGGGCCTCCTGCGCGGAGAGCGGTCACTTCGTGACTTGTGTACCGGTCTGGGTGGGATGGGCCGCTGGGGCCTCCCTTTGGTCGGAGGGGAGATTTTTAGGGCTTGAGGAAGGTTTGGACGGCTTTGTCGAAGGCGATGGGCTGGTCGTACATGATGAAGTGGCGGGAGTCGTCGATGCGGGTGATCTTCAGGTTGGGTTTGGCGGCGTAGGCGGTGGTGTAGAGGGCGGTGACCTGGTCGGCTGGACCCTCCGCGGCTTCATAGGGATAGAGAAGGGTCATCGGGGTTTTGATGGCGGCGAGTTGGGGGCGAAGGTCGGTGCCGAGGTCTTCGAGCATGGCATTGGCGAAGACCGTGCGGTCGGAGGAGATGGAAGAGGCCGTGACCTGACGCTGCCCTTCGGGATCTTTGACGAGGCGGTTGGTATAGGAGGGGGCTGATGCGGCGAACTGGTCGTTGGGCAGGGCGATGAACTGGTCATGCGTGGCTTTGGCCTGCGACGCGACGCTTTCGACGGTTGCGGCGGGGTTGAAGACGAGACCGTAGAAGGGGAGGGTGTCGATGATGAGGAGCTTGCCGACGTCTTCGGGGTGGGCCTGGGCGAGCATGAGTGCGAGAAGGCCGCCCATGGAGTGGCCGATGACGGGGATCGGCTGGAGGTGGTTGTCTGAGATGTATTGGTGAAGCTGCTCGACCACGGGGCCGAAGATGGGGCCGGTGGCGTTGGGGCCGGCGGGCTCTCCGGCGAAGCCTGCCAGTTGGATGAGGTGAAGGCGGTAGGTGGCGGTGAGGAGTCTGGCCTCGGCGGCGTAGACGTCTCGGGAGCTGGCGAGGCCGGGGATGATCAGGACGTCGGGGCCTTTGCCGGGGGCTACGCCTTCGATGATGACAGAGAAGCGCGTGGGTGCGGCGGTGATGGCCTGGCTGCAGAGAGGCTTTCGCAGCAGCAGGACGCCGGCAAGGAGGAGGAGAAGGACGACGATGCGAAGAGCGGTGCGGGATGTAGTCATCAGGAGGCTCCTTGGGCGGTCCATTGGAACTACCTCAGTGTGCGGTGCGGGTTGCGTTACGGCCAGTGTTCTGCGTCATGGAAGTGGGGTGACAGATGTCATGGTGCGGGTGGTTGCAACGGTAAGTAGCAACTAGACAGCGGATTCCTTCGCTTTCGCTGCGGAATAACAACAAACGCTTTCGCTGCTGAATGACAACAAATAGGTGCGGCACGGACTGATACAGGGTCCGATTGGGGGAACTCGGGTTTATGTGAGTTTTGCGGTTCGTACTTTGGAGCGACTCTTCGAAAGGGTTGTCGTTCGGACGGCGGGTGGGATCTGCTGCTGTTTCAGTCGGGCGGGAGTGCACTTTGCGACGATGAGTGTGATGTCGTCGTGCTGCTCGTGGGGGCTGAAGATTTTTATCTCGTCGACGATGGCGGATAGAAGGGCCTGGGGCGGGAGATCGGAGTTGCGCTGGAGGGCGGCGATCAGACGGTCTTCGCCAAACTCCTCTTCGGACTCGTTGAAGGATTCGGTTACGCCGTCGGTGTAGAGGGTGAAGAGGTCGCCTGGGGCGAGCTGGCATTCGACGATGGGGGAGTGCCACTCTTCGAAGAGCCCGAGGACAGTGGTGGTGGAGTGGAGGCGTTCGATGGATCCATTGTGGCGGAGAAGGATGGCGCAGAGGTGGCCGCAGTTAGCGTAGCGGAGGAGGCGGGCACTGTCGTCGTAGTCGGCGAAGAAGACCGTGGCGTAGGCACTGTCGGTGGTGTTTTGGTAGAAGAGGCGGTTGACGGATTGCAGGAAGCTGTGGGGCTCGTCGCGGGCGAGGGTGAACTGGCTGCGGAGGTTGGCCTGGAGGTTTGCCATGAGGAGGGCGCCGGCGATGCCTTTGCCGGCGATGTCGCCGATGACGAGACCGAGGCGACCGTGACCGAGCGAGAGAAAGTCGTAGTAGTCGCCGCCGACGTGGCGGGCCTGGATGCAAATGCCGGCGTAGTCGAGGGTCTCAAGCGGGGGTAGTGTCTGGGGAAAGAGACGGGCTTGAACCTGTCTGGCGATCTCGAGCTCTTGCGCGGCGCGGCGCTCGGACTCGATCTTCTCGGTGGCGTCGCGGCGCTGGCGCTCGATCTCGCGGCTGATCTGGTCGGAGCCGAGGAGTTCGAAGGAGTTGCCATCGATGTCGTAGAAGCCGGCGACGGTGGCTCCGAAGATGGTCTGCTGGGGCGGGTGGTGGAATCGGACGCCGCGTCTTTGCCAAAGCTCGTAGGTGGTGTTGATGTCCTCAGAGATGAAGCCGATTTGGGTATTGCGGCCGATGAGCTTGTAGTTCTCGGAGCCCCGCTTGGGCGCGATGAGGGCTAGGACGGCGGAGCCGTCGGGAGGAGCGATGGCGACCCAGCGGCCGTCGAAGTCGAAGCGGGCGTCGGCGACGATGCTGAAACCGAGCTGGTCGATGTAGAACTTGAGGCTCTTTTCGTGGTCGCGGACGTAGACGGTGGATTTGAAGATACGCAGATAGGGGCACTCTGGACACTCGCGCTCCGCCAGTTCGGCGAAGATGCGGGGGGAAGAGGTTGCCTGAGGTTCGGGCTTCACGGGTTAGCTCCCTTTGAGGTCTAGAGGCTTTCAACTGCGCGGGTCTGTCGCTGGGTTTGCGAGACCATCATCAACCCTTTGCCGATTCGATGTACAGGGCCACTTGTCGACTCAACAGAAGGCGGTGGAAAGAGAGTTGCTTTGAGCCGAGTTGGAGGCGAGACTGTTGGGATGAACGTCAACTTTGCGGAACGGGCCCATAACCATAACTGGAAGCTGGATCCGATTGTGCGATCGCTGCTGGATACGGATTTTTACAAGCTGCTGATGCTGCAGTTTATCTGGAAGAACTTTCCCAGGGTTCATGTTACCTCGGAGGTTACAAACAGAACGGTGTCGGTGCGGCTGTCGGAGGAGATCCCGATGGCGATGCTGATGGACCAGATGGAGCATGTACGGGGGCTTCGGTTTCGACGGTCGGAGATTATCTGGCTGGCGGGAAATACGTTTTATGGGACCCGGACTATCTTCGAGCCGGCGTTTCTGGAGTGGCTGGAGAAAGACTTTCGGTTGTCGGATTACACGGTGACAGAGCAGGATGGGCAGGTTGTGGTGTGCTTTGAAGGGCTGTGGACCGAGGTGACGATGTGGGAGGTCTATGGGCTGGCGCTGGTGAGCGAGATGAAGACGCGGGCCGCGCTGAGCACACTGAGCGAGCTTGAGCTGGATGTTTTGTACGCGAGGGCGAAGACGAAGCTTTGGGAGAAGATCGAACGGCTGCGGGGGCTGCCGGAGGTGAGAATCTCGGAGTTCGGAACGAGGCGGCGGCATAGTTTTTTGTGGCAGGAGTATGTCGTGCAGGTGATGCGGGTGGCTTTGGGGGCTAGTCTGTCGGGAACTTCGAATACTTTTCTTGCCTACAAGCATGATTTGGAAGCCATGGGGACCAATGCGCATGAGCTGCCGATGGCGATGGCGGCGCTTGCAAAGGATGATGAGGAGTTGCATGCTTCGCAGTATCGCGTGCTGGAGCTTTGGCAGAAGAGCTATGGCGGCGAGTTGTTGATTATGTTGCCGGATACGTTTGGTACGACGCAGTTTTTGGAGGGAGCTCCGGATTGGGTGGCGGATTGGACGGGGCAGCGATGTGACAGCAAAGATCCGTTTGTTGCGGGGGATGAGTACATCGCGTGGTTGACGGAGAGGGGAAGAGATGCGAAGAAAAAGCGGCTGATCGCGTCCGATGGGTTGGATGTGGAAGATATTCTGCGGCTGCATGAGTACTTTCATGGACGGATACGGTTTAGCGCTGGTTGGGGGACGTTGCTGACGAATGATTTTCGTGGGTGCCATCCGAGGGGGGAGACTGTGCTTGAGCCGATCAGTTTGGTTTGCAAGCTGATGACGGTGGAGGGGAGGCCGGCGGTGAAGCTGTCGGACAACGCGCGGAAGGCGACCGGGCCGGCGGCGGAGATTGCGCGGTATCGACGAGTGTTTGGGAGTGTGGCTGTGGAGGGTGCTTTGGTTGTGGTTTGAGGTGGCCTGCCGGCCGGGCTCGCTGCGCGCGACGCGGTCACTTCGTGACTTGTATACCTTTAGTTGGCGCGTGAGGTTGTTGGCCTCGCGTTGCTCGGCGCGTCATTTTTTTGTTGGTGCGAGCCACGTATACTTTTTTGCATGAAGAGATGGATGGGCTCGGTTCGGGTTGCGGCAGCAGTTGCTTTGTTGCCGGTGATGCTGGTTCAGCAGAGTGTGGCGTGGGGGCGGGACGGGCACATGATGATTAACCGGTTGGCGGGAGCGGCGCTGCCGTCGGATGTGCCTGAGTTTTTGCGATCGAAGCAGGCGCTGGATGCGCTGGAATACTACGGGCCGGAGCCGGACCGTTGGAAGTCGCCGTTGGAGCCGGAGCTGAATGCGGCGGGTTCCCCGGAACACTATATCGATCTGGAGTGGGCGGACCTGGTTGGGGAGCTACCAAGGCGGCGGTATGACTATGTGCGCGCACTCGAGTTTGCACAGAAGTCTCACCTGGATCTGGCACTGACGCCGGAGAAGGTGGGGTTGCAGCCTTATGTAACTGTCGAGGTGTGGGAGCGGTTGAAGAGTGCTATGCGGGACTATCGGAAGCTGAAAGAAGACCACAAGGATACGAAGCCTTCGGAGTGTGAGATCGTGTTTCTGGCCGGGTGGCTGGGGCATTATGTGGCGGATGGTTCGCAGCCGCTGCATACGACGATTCAGTACAACGGATGGACGGGGCCGAATCCGAAGGGATATACGACGGAGCATAGGATTCATGCGCTGTTCGAATCGACTTTTGTGTCTGCGAATGTGAAGCCGGAAGAGGTGGCTCCATTGATTGCGGAGAAGCCGGTGGTGTTGGGGGATGTGTTTACCGACTACATGGCTTACCTGCGGCATACGAACTCGCTGGTGGAGAAGACGTATCAACTCGAGAAGGCGGGAGCGTTTGTTGGCGCGGGAACGTCGGAGGGGAAGGCGTTTGCCGAAGAGAGGCTGGCGGCGGGAGCGACGGAGCTGCGGGACATGATCTATTCGGCGTGGGTGAAGAGTGCAGAGCTGTTGCCGTCTTCGAAGTACGAGAATTAGGGGGTCGCTTTTCGTATTTGCGGCAGAGAAAAGCAAAAGCAAGAGACGAAATACAGGGATTCTTCACTGCGTTCAGAATGACAGGCTTTCCCCTTTCCATCTACATCTATACGACAGCCGCTCTGGTCAAAGCTATTTTTCGGGCTGTGTCGGTGATGAGAGAAGTGGGTACTGATGGTGCTCGACGCGCTTGAGGAGTCTTCGGAGGAGTGGGGTAAGTGCGAGCGCGATGACTGGGATTGCGATTGCGGCGAAGATGGCCCAGAGGATGAAGGCATGCCACTCCCATAGCCAGAGCTGACAGGAGAGGGCGAGGGGACGCTCGCGGGCGGCGTGAAGCAGCTCGTTTGCCGAGAGGGGCATGGGTGCGGTGTGGAAGACGCGGCTGGCGAGACGGATGAACGGGATGACGAGAACGATTTCGAGCGGATAGACGATGTGGTTGCCTAGCTGTGAGGCGGCTATGTTGAGGCGCAGGAGGAAGGCTACGGCGAGGCAGAGGACGGTGGTGCTGCCGAGGATGGGGTTGATGCCGATGAGGAGGCCAACGGCGAGGCTCCAGGCTAGTTTTTCCGGAGACGCTCCCATTCGGAGGAGCGCGAGGACGGGGAGGGCTACGCGGCGGTATACCCAGTTGTGATGGACGGGAGCGGGGACTTCGCTCGGTTCACTGAGATTGGATTCGCGGGACTGCACTGCTGACAGGATAGACTGCGCGATGAGGCTTCGTTGAGCGGGGGCCTGCTTCAGGCGAGTGAGGATTGGATCTGGTGAACTTTTTTCGGGCTGCGGGGCGGAGTGTTCGGCTGGTGGGGATGTTTGTGGTGGCGGGTGTCGAACTGGCAGTGACGCAGCCGGAGACGCGGGAGCAGAGGGCGGATTGGCTGCATCGATTTTGTGCGAGAGCTATGCGCGGGATGGGGATTGAGATCAAGGTTTCGGGGAGCTTTCCGAAGCGTGGAGCGGTGATCTCGAATCACTTGAGTTATCTGGATATCGTGGTGTATGCGGCGGTGCATCCGTGTGTGTTTGTGTCGAAGGCGGAGATCAGGAGTTGGCCGGTGGTGGGGTGGATGACGACGATGTCGGGAACAGTTTATGTCGAGCGGGGGCATGGCGGGTCGGCCATGAAGGCGCGGGCGGGAATGCAGGCGGCGATGGACGCGGGATTACCGGTGGTGTTTTTTCCTGAGGGGACGACGAGTAATGGAAGCGGATTGCTGAAGTTTCATAGTGGGCTGCTGGCGCAGGCCATCGATGGTGGTGCTCCGGTGACGGCGGCTTATCTACGCTATGGATTTCGGGAGTACAACGGGCCTGATGTGAGTGTCGCAGATGACGTTTGCTATTGGGGTGACCGGAATATGCTGGGGCATATATTTACATTTCTTGGGCTGCGCGGTGTGCGGGCGGAGGTTCGGTTTGCTGAGCGGCCGATGGAGTTTTCGAGTGATGCCCTGCACCGGAAGAAGGCGGCGGTGGAGGCTCGAGCGGCAGTAGCGACGCTTCGGGCGGCTAACGCCTTTGGGGGAGAGGAACAGGTGGCGGGGCAGATGCACCATTTTTGATTCAACGAATGTTCATTTGACGTGAACATTCTGTAACAGAAGACGACGCAGACTGACATCGAACGCACCACATCCTGGCAGTTGCAAGGAGAGTCGATGCTTACAGTGACTGAGTCGCGGTCTATCGCACTTCTTCCAAATAGGGCTGTATCTCCGGAGCTGCCGTCGAAGAAGGATATTCGACTGGAAGCAGGAGATTACGTTGTGCGGCTTGCGTTGAGCGAGGGGGAGCGGGCTGCGGCGTACAGATTGCGCTTTCTGGTGTTCAACCTGGAGATGAATGAAGGGCTTGAGTCGGCCTACGTGGATGGGTATGACAAAGATCACTTCGATGATGTGTGCGACCACATGATTGTGCAGGAGCGCAGCACAGGCGCGATTGTGGGGACGTACCGAATGCAGATGGGTGACGTTGCAGGGAAGTACTTCGGGTATTACAGCGAGCAGGAGTTTTGTTTTGCTCCGTACGAGGCCATGCGTGGACAGATCGTTGAGTTGGGGCGGGCCTGTATTCATCGGGAGCATCGGTCGTCGGAGGTGTTGCATCTGCTGTGGCGGGGGATTGCGCGGTATGCGCTGGTGAACGGCGGGCGGTACATGATGGGATGCTGCTCGCTGACGTCGCAGGATGCGGAGATGGGCCATGCGGTGTATGAGTCGCTGCGTGGCTGCATGGTGGAGCCGGCGCTGCTCACGGTTGCCACGGCGCCGTTTCGATTGCCTGCGGCGAAGGTTGAGATGACGGAGGTTCGCGCGCCGAAGCTGCTGCGGGCTTACCTGACGATTGGGGCGAAGATCTGCAGTGAGCCGGCGATCGACCGCGACTTCAAGACGATCGATTTTCTGACGTTGCTGGATCTGCAGACGTTGCATCCGAGGGTGGCGAAGAGATTTCTTGAGGGGTGCTGAGGTGAGTGGGGTGATCGCCGTGCGGCGATTTTTGCGTTCGGGGCTGCGTAGCTTTTTGTTTGTGGGATTGCTGGTGGCGGCGGTGGTGGACTGGTGGATGCGGCGGCCCAGGGTTGGGGCTGAAGGGGCGGTCTGGATTCATGGGTGGTGCCGGCGGATTGTGAAGGTGATGGGGTTTGAGTGCAGTGTTGAAGGGACGGTGCCCACTGGCGGGGCGGTGGTGTCGAATCACCTGAGTTATCTGGATATTCTGCTGTACAGCTCGGTGCAGCCGTTCGTGATGGTGGCGAAGACGGAGGTGCGCGGCTGGCCGCTGCTGGGTTGGCTGACGGCGCAGGCGGGGACTGTGTATGTGGAGCGCGGCGGTGGGCCGAAGACGTATCCGAGTGTGAATGGGGCGATGGCGGAGGCTTACCGGAGCGGGTTGCCGGTGTTGTTCTTTCCGGAGGGGACGACGACCGACGGAGCCGAGGTGTTGCCGTTTCGGCGGGGGCTGTTTCACTCGGTGTTGAATGGTGGGGTTGCGTTGCGGGTTGCGGCGCTGCGGTATTCGCTTGATCCACATCGGGTGAATGGGAGTGCGACGGTGGGGGAGGATGTGTGCTGGTGGGGCGATATGAAGTTTACGCCTCACATGTTCCGGTTTCTCGGGTTGCGGGGGCTGAGGGCGAAGATACGGTTTGGGGAGGAGATTACCCGGCGGACCGATCGGTTTGTGCTTTCAGAGACTGCGCAGGGCGTTGTGGCTGAGATGTATGAGGATCTGGGGCTAGAGGTTGGGGCGAGCGTGGGTTGGGAGCGTGACTCGGAATTGGTGGAGGCGGTGTAGGGTTATTTGGGTCGCCCAGTATTATGTTTCTTTTCCAGGCACAATTTAGTGCTTTCGCTCCGCGCGACTGCAGGGCGCGTAATGACAATAAACAGACGACGGAAAGAGAACAGCGATAGCAGCGACAAAAACCGCAGATTCCTCCGCTGCGCTGCGGAATGACAACCAAGAAAACAGACAACAGCAAATGCAATGAAAACAGGCAACGGCAAGTGCAAAAAAAACAGACAACGGCAAGTGCAATGAAAACAGACAACGGCAAATGCAATGAAAACAGACAACGGCAAGTGCAATGAAAACAGGCAACGGCAACTGCAAAACAAACAGGCAACTGCAAAAAAAGGCAACGGCGACTGCAGTGATTCTGCAACGACAATAGTTACGATTTGTTGTTGACGAGTTGCTCTAGTGCGACCTGCGGGATGAGGGCGGTGAGGAGGCTGGTGAACTGTCTTTCTACACGCTTGCCTATCTCCATGACCTCTTCGTGGTCGATGGTGTCGGCGGTTTCGCGTCCGTAGGCGGGGACGCCGGCGGCCATGTTGGTGACGAGGGAGAGACCGAGGACTTCGATGCCCATGTGACGGGCGACGATGACCTCGTGGACGGTGGACATGCCGACGAGATCGGCTCCGAGGGTGCGGAAGGCGCGGATCTCGGCGGGGGTTTCGAAGCTCGGGCCGAGGACGGCGAGATAGACGCCTTCGGTGAGGAGAAACTCCTGGCGGGCGGCCTCCTCGATGGCGAGGGTGCGGAGGCGGAGGGAGTAGGCGGTTGACATGTCGAAGAAGCGCTGGGCCGGCGTTGGGACGACGGTGAAGCGGGGCTCGTTGGGGCCGAGGGCGGCGTTGGTTCCGGTGAGGTTGATGTGGTCGGAGATGGCGACGATGGAACCCTGCGCGAGGGTGGTGCGGATTCCGCCGGCGGCGTTGGTGACGATGAGGGTTTTGCAGCCGAGCAGGCCGAGGACGCGGGTGGGGAAGGTGACCTGCTCCATGGCGTAGCCCTCGTAGGCGTGGACGCGGCCCTGCATGACGGCGACGGGTACGCCTGCGATCAGGCCGAGGACGAGGTGGCCGGAGTGGCCCTGAACGGTGGATTGGGGGAAGTGGGGGATGTCGGCGTAGGGGATGCGGGTGGCGGATTTGACGTGGGTGGCGAAGTTGCCGAGACCGGAGCCGAGGATGATGCCGATGGCAGGCTGTAGCGGAGCCTTGCTGCGGATGTAGTCGCCGGCGGCCTGTGCCTTGCCGTAGAGGTTGTTCGTCTTGTTTGTCTCGGTCATCGTGATCCTTGCATCTTCAGGTTTCCACTATGGGGTATCCCCCTCCCCCATTATGGAGGAGTAAATTAGCCAGAATGAACGACTTACAGATGGGCCTCTTTTGTAAATACGTCATTGCAAAAGGGTTAGGGCTAAATTCGTCCATTCAAAGGACTTAGCTCCCCCACTTGAGCTGACGTCGATCCGCTCCTCTTGTGAATTCGTTACTGTTATAAGTCTATCGAGATGGCGGGGGTAAATGCGCCACGTTCCTGCGATTTATTTTTTGCGTGGCGGGAGTTCGGAGATGCAGGATTGGCGCGGGTTTTGTGTCGTTGAAGAAGGTATTTTTTTTCTTTCTGCAAGCGCCAGGGGCTTGACAGGAAAAACGGAGTCGGCGCACAGCGGTTCGCCGCTCGAAAAACGGTGACCGCAGTGAGGTTTTTAATGAGAGTGTTTTGTGCGGAGCAAATGGGCGTGAGGGAATGAGCGCGGATACGAGTTCTGCCGGAGAGGTTGCGCAGGCGTTTGCTTCGATTCATACGGAGTCGGGTGCGAGCTTGCTGGAACTGGTGGAGGCTTCGCCGGTCCTGCTGATTTTTTTGAGGCACTTCGGGTGTTCTTTTTGCCGCCAGGCGATCAGTGATGTTGCGGAGATTCGCGGTGAGTTGGCGCAGCGCGGGGTGCGGCCGGTGTTTGTGCATCTGGGAACGCCGGAGCGGGCGAAGCCGTTCTTCGACTACTACGGGATCGGGGACGTGGAGCGGATCAGTGATCAGGAGGCGAAGATCTATCAGAATCCGGTGTTTCAGTTGTCGAGGATAAACCCGTGGCTTACGCTGCTGCAGCCCTCGGTGTGGGCGGGATGGTTGAAGGGTACGATCTTCAAGCATGGAATTGGGACGATCAAAGAAGACGGCGAGCAGATGCAGGGACTCTTTTTTTTGAAGGGGCCTAAGATTGTTCGGCAGTTTCGGTATCGGACAATCGCGGATGAGCCGGATTATTTGAAGCTCATTGGGTGAACGTCGTTTTGTCCTGCCGGACGGGCCTCCTGCGCGGAGCGCGGCCACTTCGTGGCGGGTATACCTTTTCCTTGCGTTGGTCGGGGCTTGGTCTAGATAACTTTTGCTACTACGACGGTTAGATCGTCGGTTTGATCGGTTGTTCCGGCAAAGGTGGAGACGGCCTCGGAGATGTCGGCGACGATGGTGGCCGCGGGAACTGCTTCTTTGCTGAGGACGAGTTTTGTTAGACGTTCGAGAGAGAACTGTTCTTCGCGTTCGTTCTCCTGCTCGGTGACTCCATCGGTGTAGAGGGTGAGGATGTCGCCGGTTTCGAGGGGGATGAGCGTGTCAGAGAATTGAGCGTCAGGGAGAATGCCCATGATGGGACCGGATTCCTCCAGAAGGATTGATTCTCCTGTGCTGGTTCGCAGGAGGAGGGGTGGGTTATGGCCTCCGCAGGCGTACTGGAGCGTCCGAAGGGTTGGATTGAAGCGGGCGTAGAACATCGTGACAAAGGTGGCGGGGTTGGTGATCTGCTTGAGACAGACGTCGAGGTCTTTGAGAATGGCGGCTGGGCCGCTGAGTTCGCGAGCGCGGAGGCGAAGTGCGACGGCGAGCGAGGGCATGAGGAGAGAGGCGGCTGCGCCTTTGCCGGAGACATCGGCGATGACGACATCGACGATGCTGTCTGAGATCTGGAAGAAGTCGTAGTAGTCGCCGCCGAGCAGACGCGCGGTTTGCATGGCCGCAGCCAATTCGAGTCCAGGAACGATGGGAGGCTTTGACAGGACTTGCCGCTGGACCTGGGAGGCGAGGGTAAGATCGCGCTCGTATTCGTCGCGCTGGCGGCGTACCTCTGCTGCGAGGCGCCCGCGCTGTCTTGCGATGAGGGTGACGAGAAAGCCTACGATGAGAAAACTGGCGATGGCGAGCGCGATGTGGGCGATTCTGAGGGGAAGGGATTCGGATGCTGGTCCGAAGATGTCCTGGAGGATGGTGCAGAGGATGGCTAAGGCGATGGTGAGGGGGAGCGGGTTGACAAGAGCGCTGAGTGCGATGGGAAGTACATAAAGGTAGCCGAGCGAGACATTGGCCACGACAACCCAGTCGGTGTAGGCGACGGCAGCGATGGCGAGGAAGACGACTGTGTTCAACCATCCGGTTGTCTTGTCCTCTTCGGATTGAAAGAGCCGTTTGTATTCGTCTGTGTTTTTGCTGCTGTTTTTGAAGGCCATTCCTGCGATGCTCCCTCGGCAACAATCGAACGGTCACTCTGAAGAGAGAATTTTACGGTGGCACCTGGGGAATGAATAGGGCTATTTGATGAGCATCGAGACGATGCTGGCGGACATGAGGTTGGCCATGGTTCCGGCGAGCATGGCGCGGAGGCCCAGCTGGGCGAGGTCGTTGCGGCGGTTGGGGACAAGGGCTCCGATGCCGCCGATCTGCATGCCGATGCTGCCTACATTGGCGAAGCCGCAGAGGGCGAAGGTGGCGATGGAGAAGGTGCGCGGGGAGAGGGTGGACTTGATGGCGCCGAGCTGGGTGAAGGCAACGAACTCGTTGATCATGGTGCGGGTGCCGAGGAGGTTGCCGATGGTGTGGGCGTCGTGCCATGGGACGCCGATGAGCCAGGCGATGGGCGCTCCGGCGACGCCGAGGATGGCGTTGAGGGAGTGGGGGAAGGGGATGTGGCCGTGTGCCCAGAGGAAGTTGGAGATGCCGAGCATGATGGCGTTGAAGAGGCCGACGAGCGCGACGAAGCTGATGAGCATGATGGCGACGTTGAAGGCGAGGCGGCCGCCGTCGATGGTGCCACGTGCGACGGCGGCGATGAAGTTTTCGTTTTTGTGTTCTTCGTTGGGCGGCATGTGGACGGTGCCGATGGTGGCGGGGACTTCGGTTTCGGGGACGAGCATCTTGGCGATGAGGATGGTGCCGGGTGCGGTCATGATGACGGCGGATAAAAGGTCTTGGGCGTTGATGCCGAAGCTGATGTAGGCGGCCATGATGCCGCCGGAGACGTGAGCCATGCCGGAGGTCATGATGACCATGAGCTCGCTACGGGTGGCGCCGGCGAGGAAGGGACGGATGGTGAGGGGGGCTTCGGTCTGGCCCATGAAGATGCTGGCGGCTACGTTGGTGGATTCGGCTCCGGAGGTTCCCATGGTGCGCTGCATGATCCAGGCGACGATGCGGATGATGTGCTGCATGAGGCCAATGTGGTACATGATCGCGAAGAAGGCGCTGACGAAGATGATGGTGGGAAGGACGGCGAAGGCGAGGACAGCGAAGGGGCGACCGGGGATGCCGAGCTGTCCGAAGACGAGGGAGGAGCCGTCGACCGAGTGGGCGAGCAGTGAGGTGATGACGTTGGAGATGTTGCGGAGGATGGCCTGGCCGGCGTTCCATTTGATGACGAGGAAGGCGAAGACGATCTGCAGGCTGAGCCCCCAAACCACAGTGCGCCAGCGGATAGCGCGGCGATTGGTGGAGAAGGCGTAGGCGAGGCCGAGGAAGGTGATGAGGCCGAGCAGACCGGTGAATCGAGACAAAGGCTTTGCTCCTACTGCGAGATGGAGGCAGTGTGATTGCTTTGGTTGAGTGTACTGGGTGGGAGGGGAGGGGCCTAGGGATT
Source organism: Tunturiibacter gelidiferens (assembly GCF_013410115.1). Classification (GTDB taxonomy): domain Bacteria; phylum Acidobacteriota; class Terriglobia; order Terriglobales; family Acidobacteriaceae; genus Edaphobacter; species Edaphobacter gelidiferens. The sequence continues at coordinate 613,035 of NZ_JACCCV010000002.1, read as the reverse complement.
TCCTTAGCGGAGCGGGCTTGGTGGTACATTGGCGTGAACAAAAAAGGGCCGTGATCGTATTCACCAGAGGCAGGGTGTCGGTGACAGATGCTGAGAGGAGCGGACGATGAGCAAGGTGAGATTGCTGGTTGGCACGCGCAAGGGCGCTTTTGTGATGACTTCAGATGGGAAGCGGGAGAGGTGGGAGATTACGGGGCCGCACTTTGCGGGGTGGGAGATTTATCACGTGAAGGGATCGCCGGTTGATCCGAACCGTTTGTATGCGTCGCAGTCGAGTGGATGGTTTGGGCAGGTGATTCAGCGGTCGGATGATGGTGGGGCGACGTGGGTGCAGGCGGGGAACAAGTTTCTTTACGACGGGGTGCCGGGGACCCACCAGTGGTATGACGGGACGCCGCATCCGTGGGAGTTCAAGAGGGTGTGGCATCTGGAGCCTTCGCTAAGCAATGTGGATGAGGTGTACGCGGGGGTGGAGGATGCGGCGCTGTTTCGGTCGGCGGACGGGGGAGGGAGCTGGGAGGAGATGTCGGGGTTGCGTGGGCATGGTTCGGGGCCGCACTGGCAGCCGGGGGCGGGTGGCATGTGCCTACATACGATCATTCTTGATCCGAGTGATCCGGCGAGAATTTTTATTGCTATTTCGGCGGCAGGTGCATTTCGAACGGACGACGCGGGGAAGACGTGGAAGCCGATTAACCAGGGGCTGCGATCGGAGCAGATTCCTGATCCGACGGCGGAGGTCGGGCATTGTGTTCATCACATCGCGATGCATCCGTCCCGGCCTGGAGTGCTGTTTATGCAGAAGCACTGGGACGTGATGCGCAGTGACAATGCAGGCGATTCGTGGCGAGAGGTCAGCGGGAATCTGCCAACGGACTTTGGATTTGTGATTGATGTACATGCGCATGAGCCGGAGACGGTCTTTGTGGTGCCGATCAAGAGCGACTCGGAACACTTTCCGCTGGATGGGAGACTGCGGGTTTATCGGAGCAGATCGGGCGGCAATGAGTGGGAGGCGCTGACGAAGGGGCTGCCGCAGAAGGATTGTTATGTGAATGTGCTGCGCGACGCAATGGCGGTGGATTCACTGGACGAGTGCGGGGTTTACTTTGGCACGACGGGAGGGCAGGTGTATGGGTCCTCCGATGGCGGAGACAGCTGGACGCCGATTGTGCGGGATCTGCCGGCGGTGTTGTCGGTAGAGGTGCAGACCTTGGATTCGGGGTCGCAGCCCTTGTCCTCTGAGTCGCGGACGCTCGCATGATTCGTATTTTGCTGCCGGCGCATCTTCGAACTTTGGCGGGTGTGAGTGGCGAGGTGATCCTCGAGGTTGGGGGCGCGGTGACGCAGCGCTCTGTGCTGGACGCGCTAGAGGCGAAGTATCCGATGTTGTGCGGGACGATTCGGGAGCATGGAACGATGAAGCGCAGGGCGTTTCTGCGATTCTTTGCATGTGGGGAGGATCTGTCGCATGAGCCGCCGGAGGCTTTGTTGCCTGAGGCTGTGGGGAAGGGGGTTGAGCCGTTTCTGGTGATTGCTGCGGTGGCTGGCGGGTAGGTGGAGGTGGATTTGTTGGCTGGATGAACCCAGGCGATATGGAACAGGCAGCAGTGCGTGGGTTGAAAGGGACGAGCGGTTTTGGGCAGGGCGGAGTTCGTCGGGATCCTTCACGTCGTTCAGGATGACGGCGAAGAACGGACAACGGCTGTGGCAAGGGCAGCAACGGCAAAGGCAAAGGCAAATGCGGGGGTCTCTCCGCTACGCTGTTCACGATGAAACTGTGAACAGCTTCGGTCGAGATGACGATTTTTGTGGCAGGGAGAAGCTGGAACGGTTGGAGCGTTTGGGCTGGAAGGTTCGAGCGGTATGGGGTGCGTGGGATGTGTCGGGATCCTTCGCTGCGCTCAGGATGACAGCAAGGGCCTGATGACAGCAAGCGCTTGATACTAGGGTGGATCGGATTTCAGGTTGAGGTTTCGTGCGAGGCGGTGGAGATACTTGGGGTGAATGCCGAGGGTGCGTGCAGCTTCGGGATAGCTCCCTTTTGAGTCTCGAAGCGCGTTGAGGATCAGCTCTTTCTTGGACTCGTTCAGGACGTCGTGATACTTCGCCCCTACGAGTTTTGCGGACTGCTGCTCGAGGATGACGTTGGGGAGGTCTTCGGCGAGGATCTCTTCGGTGAGGCCGAGGACGAGGGCATGCTCGATAGCGTTCTCGAGTTCGCGGACATTGCCGGGCCAGCTGTAACCGAGGAGGAGGGAGCGGGCTTCGGAGGAGATGCCTTTGAAGGGCCGTTTGTTTTTTTGCGCGTACTTCGAGGCGAAGTAGAGGGAGAGCAGAGGGATGTCTTCGCAGTGTTCGCGCAGCGGCGGGACGGAGACCGAGACTACGTTGAGGCGGTAGTAGAGGTCCTGGCGAAACTCGTTGGACTTGATGGCCTGCTCGAGATTTTTGTTGGTGGCGGCGAGGACGCGGGCTTTGAAGGCGACGGAGTGTGTGCCGCCTACTCGTTCGAACTCTCTTTGCTGTAGTACTCGCAGGAGTTTGGCTTGCATTGCGGGAGCGAGTTCGCCGATCTCGTCGAGAAAGAGAGTTCCATCTTCAGCGGCTTCGAGCTTTCCCTTCCTCATGCCGAGGGCTCCGGTGTATGCGCCCTTCTCGTGACCGAAGAGTTCGCTCTCAAGGAGTGTCTCGGGGATGGCGGCGCAGTTGATGGCGACGAAGGGGCGTTCGCTTCTTGGGCTGCTTTGGTGAATGGAGCGTGCGACGACCTCTTTGCCGGTGCCGCTCTCGCCTCGAATGAGTACGGTGGAGTCGCTCTGTGCGACTCGGGAGATGAACTCGCTGACCTGACGGATCTGCCGACTTTCACCGACCAGGTTGGTGACCGGGTTGAGCTGACGTTTCAGTTTTGAGTTCTCGGAGCGCAACGCATCGAGGGCAAGAATGTTTTCGAGGGTCACCGCTGCGATGCGGGAGGCCGAGTCGAGGAAGTAGATATGGTCTTCGCCAAAGGGTGGAGCGGGATGCAGGGAGGTGAGATAGAGGACGCCGATGGTTCGTTCTATAGCGACCAGCGGCAGGCAGAGTATGTTGTTCATCTGGCCTGCGTCTGGATCGGCGTCGATGTGGACGGCGGTTCGTTCCCAGAAGGCGCGGTGAACGAGTTCTCTTTGAACTTCGATGTTCGAAGGTGCGCCGGTATGACGGTTCCAGCTGCAGATTTCGAGGGTCTCTTCTTCAAAGTCAGCGAGCAGAACGACTGCACCTTCGTCGGCTGGGACGACCTCGAAGATAAGCTGCAGAAGCTCGCGTTGCAGGAGTTGCGAGTCGCGGATGGAGTTGATGACATTGCTGATTCTGAAGAGGGCGGTGAGGTCTCGCGCCATGCGTCCGACTTCTACTCCGAAGGTTGGGAGGCCCGCGGGTGGCGCGATTGGCGTGGCTTCTGATGGTGGGCTGGAAGAAAGGTCACTCGCGCGTCTTCTGGGAGTGGCCACCGCTTCGCCTTCGTGCGTCAGGAAGACGAAGTCGGCGTTGCCGATACGGATGGTGTCTCCGTGGTCGAGGGAGCGACGCAGGATGGGCATTCCATTGACAAAGGTGCCGCTTCTGCTGTCGAGATCGACCAGTTCATATTGGCCGTTCTGGTCAACACGCTGGATGGTGCAGTGGTTCCGGGAGACGGTGGGATCGGTGAGGCATAACTGGTTTGCTTCGAGTCTGCCAACAGAGATTGGACTGTCGATCAGCTCTCGAACGGTTCCGGTCAGCGAGCCCGAGATGGCGAGGAGCCGCGGTTTCATCGGGGCCTCCGTTGATTGAAAGTGTATCTGATGCGGCCGACAAAAGACCTGTCTCTCGAATAAGTAGAAATAGCCGGCACGTTGCGTTGAGCTGGAGATCGGTGTCAGGTAAAGAGGAGCAAGAGACAGGACAGGCTCTTTAGCGAGGCAACCTTTGTCAATAAACGGAAAAAGCTCGATGCCACTTATTCAGGTGTGACAAGAAATCGCTTAACATCGCTCTTCAGCCGAAATAATGAGTACGTACCATGTAGATGGAATAAACAAGGCTCATTCTTGTTATGAAGAGGAAGAATCGAAGGGGAACGTATGTCATTACGATCCAAAGTTCGTAAGATCTTAGGGGTTCGTTCCTTCAATTCAGATGACGACCATCTGCGCATGATTCCGAATGCAGCTACCATCTTCGATGTGGGCGCTAACGTAGGTCAAACCGCAAAGAACTATCGCAGACTGTATCCACAAGCCAATATATGGTCTTTTGAACCAGCGCCAGAGCCGTTCAAGGAATTAGAGCACTGTCTCAGCTATAAGTTCACTCCTATGCGGCTTGCTCTATCAGATCTCAAAGGTAGCGCACAACTGAACATTGGTGATGAGAGCTATACAAACTCATTGCTTGTGAGAGGCAATGGCGCAAGACGAACCATCGATGTGGCGACAGATACCGTCGACAATATCTGTAGCTCTTATCGTGTCCATGAGATCGATATTCTTAAAATAGACGTAGAAGGAGCAGAGACGCGCGTGTTGAACGGAGCGGTAGAGACGTTTAGCCGCAGGGCGATCAAAGCTGTCTTTATTGAGGTGTACTTCACTCCAGCATATAGAGATATGCCGCTGTTTTCAGCTCTGGACGACCACTTGAAATCATCAGGCTTCTATCTTCATGGGTTGTATTCGTTTTTTCGAGGACACAACGAGAGGCTTAGTTTTGGTAATGCTTTGTATTTGCTGGATAAAGGCTAAGGTGCGGAGCGAAGGTGTCTGTTGATCCTCTGCTAGCTTGTCTATCGTCGCAACTTCTAACTGCAATGCCGATAGTGGTTTCATTTTGAACGGCCGATATCGATGGTGGTCTTCTAACCACCAATGAGGTATCTCGATGAGTGTGGGAACAGGCGATTTCAGGAACCGACGTGGCGGGTGGGAACCGATCGGATACCCGATGGGAACCATTCGGATACCAGCTGAACTGAGTGGGGATTGACCTGGTTGTTCGGCGAACGGGTGCGGGGACGCTATCTCATTGCAAACAGACGCGGGTTCTTAATTGGCGGGAGTTTGGCTTGGTTTGGCCATGTGGTTGCAATATATCCGGGCATAACAGGAAGCTCCGGAGAGAACGAAATCCAGAGACCAATCGGGACCTGAGAGAGGTATCTCACAAAGGAGATCGTCATGAAAAACCTTACTGCAATCGCACTCTTCGTCGCCGCCGGTATCGCCACCGCTGGTAGCGCTTTGGCCCAGGATCATAAGGTCACGGCAAACGTTCCCTTCAACTTCACGGTGAATGGTCGCACGCTCCCTGCCGGGCATTACACCATCGGCAACGACTCCAGCTCGCCCAGAACGCTTACGATTTCGGATCGAGAGAAGGGCGTTGCCGTGATGGCTATCACAGTGCCTGACTATCGCGCCTCCGCGGACAATAAGCTGGTCTTCCACCGTTACGCCGGGCAGTACTTCCTTAGTGAGATTCGCACCACGAACGAGTCGATGACATGCCACCTGCCGACGTCGAAGCAGGAGAAGTGGGCCAAGGCTCAGACGCAGGAAGCGTCCGTACGCGACAATCACGATGTTCTGATCGCGCTCAACTAGTAGTTGCATTCTTCGAGCGAGTCGGACCCGGCGACGAAAGTCTCCGGGTCTTCTTTTTTTGCGTTGGCTGTGACTCAGGAAGAGAGAGTGTTCTTCGTGATGACTTCGCGGAGGAGAGGCTGGAGTTCAGGCGGGCTCGCTGCGATGTGAATGGTTTCGCGGAGCATGCTCTCGGGTTCGTCGAGTAGTGAGATGTCTTCGCTGAAGAGGGTGACGAGGGGCTGGCCTGCTTTGATCGGGTCTCCCAGCTTGGCATGCATCTCGATACCGGCGTGGGCGCTGACGGGATCACCGGGTTTGGCGCGGCCTGCGCCGAGTCGTTGGACGGCCCAGCCTACTTGTTTGCAGTCCATGGAGGCGAGGTATCCGGAGTGGGTTGCGGTGAGGGTGCGGGAGGCAGTGGGCTGATGGTGCGCGGCGGGGTCGTGGAAGAGGGAGACGTCGCCGCACTGGATGGCTACGATTCTGAGCCAGGCTTTGAAGGCTGCGCCGCTGAGGAGGATCTCGTCGGAGAGCTTTGCTCCTTCTTCGGGGCTGTCGGCGTGGCCGGCGAGATGAAGCATCCAGCCGGCGAGAATGTTCGAGAGATGGATGAGATCGGCGGACATGGGGTGGCGGTCTTCCGTCCGTTTGGCGCGGAGGATGTCGACGCACTCCCAGACTTCGATCCAGTTGCCGGCGAAGCGGCCGAGGGGTTCGTCGTGATTGGTGAGCAAGGCGATGGTGCGGGTGCCGGAGGATTCGCCAGTCTGGACCATGAGTTTGGCGAGGAGCTTCGATTGGTCGTAAGTGGGCATGAAGGCGCCACTGCCGGTTTTGACGTCGAGGACGAGGGCGTTGAGGTCTTCGGCTAGTTTTTTGCTCATGATGCTGGCAGTGATGAGGTAGGGAGATTCGACGGTGCCGGTGTGATCGCGGAGGGCGTAGAGGATGCGGTCGGCGGGGACTAGACGCGGGGTCTGGCCGACGAGGGCGGCGCCGCACTTTTCGAGGGAGAGGAAGATCTGGTCGAGGGTGAGTTGGGTTTTGAAGCCGGGGATGGTTTCGAGCTTGTCGAGTGTGCCGCCGGTGTGACCGAGGCTGCGGCCGGAGATCATGGGGACGCAGATGCCGGGGATTCCTGACGGTGTTGGCGAGGCGAGGCCCGCGGCGGCTAGGATGGGGGCGATGAGGAGCGAGGTCTTGTCGCCGACGCCGCCGGTGGAGTGCTTGTCGACGGTGAAGGTGTGGAGGGGGGCGGCGTCGAAGGTCTCGCCGGAGTAGCGCATGGAGGAGGTGAGGGTGGCGAGTTCTTGCGCGGTGAGGCCGCGGTGGAAGACGGCCATGAGGAAGGCGGCGATCTGGGCGTCGGTGACGAGCTGTTTTTCGGGAGTGCGTTGGACGAGAGCGTGGATGAAGGCCTGGATCTGTGCGTCGGTGAGGACGCGGCCGTCACGCTTGTGGAGGACGACGTCGAGGGGATGGATGGTCTGGGTCATTGGATATGTATCAGTATGGGTTACGATTTTAGAGGAGGAAGGCCGCGGGTAAGAGCTCTGCGATGGTGGCGTGGGCGATGGAGCCGGCTTCGGCGGGGAAGAAGACGATGGTGTCGGGGGTGCTGAACTCGTAGATGGTCTGGCGGCAGGCTCCGCAGGGCTGGCTGGCGGTGGCGTTGAGGTTGGCGACGGCGATGGCGCGGATGCGGATGCCGGGGCCGCGAAGGGCGACGGCGGAGGTGATGGCGGTCTGCTCGGCGCAGGTGGTGAGGCGGTAGGAGGCGTTTTCGACGTTGCAGCCGGTTACGATAGTACCGTCGGTGAGGAGGAGGGCGGCGCCGACGCGGAAGTTGCTGTAGGGGGCGTAGGCGTGATGGGCAACGGCGGCGGCTTGCTGCTGCAGGCTGGCGATTTCTGCGGGAGTGAGCGCGTCGGCGGAGGGTTGGGAGGACATGATGTGAGTGAGGCTATCGGGTGCGGGGAGCGATAGCAAGTGGTGGGGCGCCTCATGGTTACCGCTCTGCGCCCGATATAAGGTGTGTGGACGAGCTAACCAAAGAGTTTATTGCGGAGAGCCAGGAGGGTCTGGACCGGATGGAACGGTGCCTGACCGAACTGGAGATGCGGCCTGACGATGCTGGATTGCTGGGTGAGATCTTCCGCGCCGTCCATACGATCAAAGGGACGACGGGTTTTCTGGGATTCGATCGGCTGGAGAAGCTGGCGCATGCGGGAGAGCACCTGCTGGGGTCGCTGCGGGACGGCAAGCTCGAGGTGAGCTCGGATCTGATCAGCGGGCTGCTTCGCCTGATGGATGGACTGCGCGCAATTCTGGGGCTGATCGAAGAGACCGGGAGTGAAGGGACGCGGGCAGGTGATGAAGATGGCGAGCTGATCGCGGAACTGGCGATGTTGAACGGGCAGGTGCCTGCGGAGTTGCCGGAGATCGAGGCTCCGCAGATCGCGCTGGTGGAGACGACCAAGCTAGAGGGTGCTGCGCCGGTTGCTTCGAACAGTAGCGCCCCGCCTGCTTTGCAGCCGACCGTGGTGACCGAGAAGGCGAGCGCGGATAAGACACTGCGGATTGATGTGGATGTGCTGAACCGCATGATGAACCTGGTGGGCGAGCTGGTGTTGACGCGCAACCAGATGCTGCAGAGCGGGATGGAGGCGGCAAACTTTCCTGAGCTGGCACGGCGGCTGGATAGCGTTACGGCGGATCTGCGCGAGACGGTGATGCAGGCTCGGATGCAGCCGGTAGGGAATCTGTTTGGGAAGTTTCCGCGGATGGTGCGGGATCTTGCGCGGACGTGCGGACGTGAGGTGCGGGTTGAGTTCAGCGGGCAGGAGACGGGGCTAGATAAGAGTCTTCTGGAGGCGATCAAGGATCCGCTGACCCATGCGGTGAGGAATGCGGTCGATCATGGGATCGAGTCTCCTGCGGACCGTGTGCTGGCGGGGAAGTCGGCTGAGGGGTGTCTGCGGCTGAAGGCATTTCACCAGAGTGGATCCGTAGTCATTGAGATTGAAGATGATGGCGCCGGGATTCCGATCGAGCGGGTGTTGCAGAAGGCGATCGAACGCAACCTGGTAACGGCGGAAGATGCTGCGGGGATGTCGGAGCGGGAGGCGTTGCAGCTGATCTTCCTGCCGGGATTTTCTACAGCTGCTGCGGTGACTACGGTCTCCGGGCGCGGCGTCGGCATGGATGTGGTGCGCGCCAATGTGGAGAAGGTTGGCGGGAGCGTTGAGGTGGAATCGCGCAGGGGTGTGGGGACTACGCTGCGCCTGAGGGTGCCGCTGACGCTGGCGATTGTTCCTTCGCTGGTGGTGAAGAGCGGAGGGCAGGCGTTTGCGCTGCCGCAAAGCACGCTGGTGGAGCTGGTGGACATACCGGAGCGAGAGTTTGCGCAGGTGGTGCAGCGAATTGGTTCGTCCGAACTGTACCGGCTGCGAGAGCGTCTGTTGCCAATGGTGTGGCTGGACCGGCTGCTTGGATTGGAGGCTGATAATCCGGACCAATCGAAGGGACACTACCTGGCGGTGCTTGAGGCCGAAGGTTGCAGGTACGGTCTGGTAGTTGATGACCTGATGTCTCCTGAGGAGATTGTGGTGAAGCCGCTTTCGCCGGTGCTGCGAGAGATCGGCTTGTTCTCTGGCGCGACAGTGCTGGGGAATGGAACGCTCGCTTTGATTCTGGATATCGGTGCAACTGCTGCGCGTGCAGGAGTGAAGCCAATTGAAGAGGAGGTTGCCGAGATTGGAGCGGGAGAGGCTGCGGTGCAGGAGGCCACGGGTACATCATTCCTGATCTTTGAGGATCGAGTGAGAGAGAGAACAGCGTTGCCGCTGGATGCGGTGGAGCGGATTGAAAGCGTTCCGCTGGGACAGATTGAGTATGCGGGTGGGAGGCCGTTGCTGCAGTATCGCGGCGAGCTGCTGCCGCTGAGAGATGAAGGGAATGTGCTGATGGAGATGGAGGCTGCCCGTCATGCCGGCGAGGAAACGATGGTAACGGTGCTAATTTGTGGCGATGCCAGTGTGGGAGGAGCGCAGCGGGGCGGCATGGTCGTGCGGCAGGTGCTGGATGTTTCGACCGGAACGTTGATCGATCAGGATGAGGCTAGCCAAGGGATGGGGATGGAGCTTGCCTTGGTGAAGGAGAAGCTGACGCAGGTTCATCGTGAGTTTGGCGTGAAGGCGAAGGCCGCATGGCAGGAGGTCGCGTGAGAATAGCCGGTCGGGAGAAGGTCGACGAGATTCAGGACGAGAATGATGCAGTCTCGCTTTGTTCACTGTACGCAGGTAGTGAGATGTTCGGCATCGATACAAGGAAGATACGCGAGGTGCTTGGGGAGCGGGATCTGCAGCGAGTGCCGATGTCGCCGGCGTTCATCGCGGGAGTTGTCCCTTACCGTGGCGAGGTGCTGACGACGGTGAACCTTCGAGCTCTGCTGGGGCTGGAGGCACACTCCGGTAAATGCTGCGTGCTGGTGATGGCGGACGATGAGGCTGCGGAACGGTTTGGGCTGGTGGTGGATGCGGTGGGAGGCGTGGTGACGGTGAGCCGGCGGGCGTTGGAGGCCAATCCGTGCACGCTCGAGGCCAGGGGCAAGTGGCTATTCGATGGAGCCTACAAGATGGAGGCGGGTCTTATGGTGCAGCTGGATCCGCAGAAGCTGTCGCCGTCGCGTTTGTCTGAGGTGGGATTGTTCAAAAACAGTTCGAATGGAGGTACAGATGCGAGCCCTGATCGTTGATGATTCGAGCTTTATCCGCGAGTATTTGCGGCACCTGCTGGGTCGCATGGATGTGGTGTGTGAAGAGGCGAAGGATGGGAGCGATGCGCTGGCGGTGCTTCGGGCGGAGGAGTCGTTCGACCTGATGCTGCTGGACGTCAACATGCCGGTGATGAATGGGTTGGAGTGTGTGAAGAAGCTACGCGAGGCGAAGCTGGGGCCTGAGATGAAGGTGATGATGGTGACCACCGAGGCAGATCACTCGTTTATCACGACGGCGCTGGATAATGGCGCGGACGAGTTTTTGATGAAGCCGTTTACCCCTGAGAGCCTTCGGGAGAAGATGCTTCTGCTTGGTGTGATCGCAGCTTGAAGTTGTGGGTGGAAGAGAAAGGCTGAGGAAAGCAGATATGGGACCCATGGAGGAGCGGCCGCTCCGCATTCTTGCAGCGGACGACTCGGCGGTGATGCGCGGCGTGATGTGGAAGCTGTTTCAGATGCACGCGGAGGATCGGTCGAGCGAGCTGCCGCGCATGGAGTTGTGCGGTGTTGCGTTGGACGGAGTGGATTGCCTGGAGTCGGTAAAGCGGCTGTCGCCGGATGTTCTGGTGCTGGATCTCGAGATGCCGAGGCTGAATGGGCTGGAGGTTTTGCGTCGCTTGCAGGTGGAGAGTCCGGGTCTGCCGGTGATCATGTGCAGCGCGCATACGGAACGGGGAGCGAGGTCGACGCTGGAGGCGCTGGCGTGCGGGGCCGGAGACTATGTGACCAAGCCGGCGGAGCAGCGTGACTTTGCCTCGGCGATGCTTTCGCTGTCGCAGCAACTGCTGCCGCGGATTGCTGCGCTGGCCAGAGGCGCGAAACGGAAGCAGGAGAGCGGTGTTGCGCGGGGTGGGTCGGGCAATGCACGCGAGGCTCCGGCTGGAGGGGTGCCGTCGAAGGCGTCCTCTCCGATTGAGGTGGTGGTGATTGGATTGTCTACTGGAGGGCCTTCTGCGCTGGAGCAGTTGTTGCCGAGACTGCCCGCAGATTTTCCTGTTCCTGTGTTGATCGTGCAGCATATGCCTAAGCTGTTTACGGGCGCGTTGGCAGAGCGGTTGGACAAATGCTGTTCTCTGCGAGTGAAAGAGGCCTATGAGAACGCGATGATTCGCCCTGGCACAATCTGGCTGGCGCCGGGAGATGCGCACATGGAGGTCGGCCCGGGCAACGGGTTGACGGACAGGCGGGAGGGAAGTCTCGCGGGACGGAGCAGCAGGGTTCGGCTGCATCAGCGGGAACCGTTGAATCACTGCAGGCCGGCGGTGGATTATCTTTTCTTTTCTGCGGCGCGGATGTACGGTGCATCGACGCTGGCGCTGGTGATGACGGGCATGGGCGCCGATGGGCTGGATGGAGCGCGAGCTGTTCATGAACGCGGGGGGGTGGTGTTGGCGCAGGATGAGGCAAGTTCCGCCGTGTGGGGCATGCCGGCGAAGGTGGCCGAGGCTGGTATCGCCAGTGCAACGCTTCCGCTTTCGGAGATTGCGGACGTGCTGAAGCAGAGAGTTGACGTGGGAAGATTGACGAAGATGGATATAGCACGCCATGCGGCATCGGCGATGGTGCCGCGGAGGGAGATGAACGATGGCCTGCTCTGATACGGACTACGCCTACCTTCGTGAGCTGGTGCTGGAGCAGTCGGCGAATCTGATTGATCCGTCGCGCAATGCTCTATTTGACACGAGGTTGACACCGATTGCGCGGTTGTCGGGCGCGGATAATCTCGAGGATTTTGTGAATATGTTGAAGGCGGGAAGGCCGGCTCATCTACATCGCGCGGTTGCTGAGGCGATGACGATCAACGAGACGAGCTTCTTTCGCGATATGAGGCCGTTTGAGATGCTGCGGCAGATTGTTATTCCGCGACTGATCGAACGGCGAGCGGAGACGCGGCGGCTGCGCATATGGAGCGCGGCGAGTTCGACGGGGCAAGAGGCTTACAGTCTGGCGATGATGATCTCGGAGCATTTTCCTGAGCTGGCGAGCTGGGATTTAAAGATTGTCGGCACCGATATCTCGCGGCAGGTTGTCGACTATGCCCAGAAGGGGAGATATCGTCGGCTGGAGGTGAATCGAGGTCTGCCTGCGCGGATGCTGCTGAAGTACATGACCCGGCATGGAGAAGAGTGGGAGGTTAGTCCGCAGATCCGGTCGATGTGCGAGTTTCACTATGCCAACCTGTGTGCTCCGTTGCCTTTGTTGCCGACTTTTGATTTGGTGTTGTTGAGAAATGTGCTGCTTTATTTTTCTCAGCAGGATCGAAGGGCGCTGTTCGGGGAGATTTACCGGAAGCTGTCTCCTGCCGGGTACCTGGTGTTGGGGAATGCGGAGCAGGCGGAGGATTCTACGAATCTTTTTGAGGTGGAGTTTGGGGCGGACTGCTATTTCTATAGTCCGGTGAGCGCGAGTTGAGTGGATCGATGACAGGTCTAGGACTGGACCTGAGGGCTTAGGCGCGCATCCAATAGTGTGCGGCAGTTATGCTGCCGAGAGCGCACACTTTGACCATGCCGCCAAATACTACTAAGCCTTCTAAGTCGAAGAAGAAGATCGTACCGGAGAAGACGGAGCCGTTGCTGCCTGAGAATCTCAGCGGTGAGGCGGCGCTTGCGCTGTTTCATCCGATAACGGCGAAGTGGTTTCGGGCTGTGTTTGATGCGCCGACGGCTCCGCAGGTGGAGGGCTGGCCGGTGATTGCTCGTGGAGAGTCGACGCTGATACTTGCGCCGACGGGCACGGGGAAGACGCTGACGGCGTTTCTGTGGTGTCTCGACAGATTGATGATGCGGACGGCTCTTGAGGCTGAGAGAGGGTGCAGGGTGGTGTATCTTTCGCCGCTCAAGGCGCTGGCGGCGGATGTGGAGCGCAATCTCAGGTCTCCTCTTGTGGGGATTGCCAATATGGCGAAGCGCGAAGGGGTCGCGGTGCGGATGCCGGAGATTAGTGTGCGAACGGGGGACACGTCGCAGAAGGAGCGTGCGCGGTTTCGCAAGCATCCTGGCGACATTCTGATTACTACGCCGGAGAGTCTGTATCTGTTGCTGACCTCAGAGGCGGGTGAGTCGCTGCGGGCGGTTGAGACGGTGATTGTGGATGAGATTCATGCGCTGGTTCCGAGCAAACGCGGGGCGCATATGGCGCTGTCGCTGGAGAGGCTGGAGGCGTTGACTGGGAGGAGGCTGCAGCGGATTGGGCTGTCTGCGACGCAGAGGCCGCTTGAGGAGGTGGCGCGTTTTCTTGGCGGTGCGGAGACCACTGAATATGTAGCGAAGAAAGATACAAATTTGAGCCACGCTGCGGAGGCCGACGCGGAGACTGCCAGTGTGTTGATGGAGGTGGCTGGTCGAGAGGACACGCAGGTAGATGTGGGGGCTGGTGCGGCGAGATTTCGTGCGGTGACTGTGGTGAACGCCGGTGCTCGAAAGCTGCTGGAGTTGAAGGTCGAGGTTCCAGTTGAGGATATGGCGCGGCTGGGGGAGATTCAGGAGCAGCCAAGCGGGCCTGCTTCGCAGGGGCCGAAGAGGACTTCGATCTGGCAGTCGATTCATCCGCGACTGCTGGAGATTATTCAGGGGCGGACCTCTACGCTGATCTTTGTGAATGCGCGAAGGGTGGCGGAGCGGTTGGCCGGCGCGCTGAATGAGCTTGCGGGAGAGCAGATTGCACGGGCGCACCATGGCTCGCTTGCGGCTACACAGAGGACGGAGATTGAGGAGCTGCTGAAGGCGGGAAAGATCAAGGCGCTGGTGGCTACGTCTTCTTTGGAGCTGGGGATCGACATGGGGGCGATCGATCTGGTGATTCAGATTGAGGCGCCGCCCTCTGTGGCTAGCGGGATGCAGCGGATTGGAAGAGCGGGGCACCAGGTGGGCGCGCCGTCGCATGGGATTATCTTTCCGAAGTATCGGGCTGATTTGATTGCGTGCGCGGCGGTAACGCGGGCGATGCATGAGGGCCATGTGGAGTCGACGCGATTTCTGCGGAACCCGCTGGATGTGCTGGCGCAGCAGATGGTGGCAGTGATCGCTCATCCACCGTTGAACGTCGGAGATGCGGAGCGACGGACGAAGCATAAGACGGAGGAAGAGGAGAGCCCGGGGATCAGCTACGCTGCGCTGTTTGCGCTGGTGCGAGGTGCGGCTCCGTTTGCGGGGTTGAGCCAGAGTGTCTTCGATGGAGTGCTGGATATGTTGGCGGGGCGGTATCCGTCGGATGAGTTTGCTGAGCTGCGTCCGAGGATTACGTGGGACAGGACAAGGAACTGGATTACTCCTCGGGCAGGGGTGAAGCGGATTGCGATTTTGAACGGTGGGACGATTCCTGATCGTGGGACGTATGGGGTGTTTCTGGCAGGGCAGCGATCGAAACCGGTGCGGGTGGGTGAGCTGGATGAGGAGATGGTCTTCGAGAGTCGGACGGGGGATACCTTCATCCTTGGGGCTTCGACGTGGAGGATCGACGAGATTACGCATGACCGGGTGCTGGTGACGCCGGCGCCGGGTGAGGCGGGGAAGATGCCGTTCTGGCATGGAGATCAAGCTGGGCGGCCGCTGGAGTTTGGACGAAGGATTGGGGCGCTGGTGAGGGAGTTGCGGGATGCTCCGCGGAGCGTGGCGATGGCTCGGCTGACGACGGAGCATGATCTGGAGCCGGGGGCGGCGGAGAACGTGTTGCGCTATCTGGCGGACCAGGAGTTGGCTACTGTCGTTGTTCCTGATGACCGGAATATTGTGATTGAGCGCGTCAGGGATGAGCTGGGGGATTGGCGGGTGTGCGTGCTGACTCCCTTTGGCAGTCGGGTGCATGCGCCGTGGGCGATGGCGGTGACGGCGAAACTACGCGCGGGGAACGGGCAGGAGGTGGAGACGATGTGGTCGGAGGATGGCTTTGTTTTGCGCTTTCCTGAGACCGAGGAGGCTCCCGCGATTGAACCGATTCTGCTGGAGGCGGAGGAGGCGGCTGAACTGGTGCTGCGGCAGTTGGGGTCGACGGCCCTGTTTGCAGCGAAGTTTCGCGAGAGCGCGGCGCGGGCTTTGTTGCTGCCGAGGAGGAGGGCGGATGGACGCACTCCGCTTTGGCAGCAGAGGAAGAGGGCGTATGACCTGTTGAGTGTGGCGAGCCAGTATGCTTCGTTTCCGATTGTGCTGGAGGCTTATCGCGAGTGCCTGCGGGATGTGTTCGATATGCCCGCGCTGATGGAGACGCTGCGGAATATTGACAGTCGCTCGCTGCGAGTGCATACGGTTGACTCGCGGACGCCTTCGCCATTTGCTTCGGCGTTGTTGTTCAGCTATGTGGCGAACTACATCTATGACGGGGACGCTCCGCTGGCCGAGAGACGGGCGCAGGCGCTTTCAATCGATCAGGATCAGCTGCGGGAGTTGATGGGGGATGCGGATCTTCGGGAGTTGTTGGATATTAATGCGATTGAGGAGACCGAGGAGCAGCTGCAGTGTGTCGCTGAGGGGTATCGTGCGCGGAATATGGACGGCGTGCATGATCTGCTGCTGCGGCTTGGGGATTTGACGCGGGATGAGCTGCGATCTCGATGTGTAACTGAGGAGGTTGCAGAAGCGATTGGGAAGCTGGTGCGGGCTCGTCGGGTGCTCGAGGTTCAGATTGCCGGGGAGAAGCGGTTGATTGCGGTGGAGGATGCGGCGCGGTATCGGGATGCGTTGGGTGTGCCGCTGCCGCCGGGATTGCCGGGCGCGTTTTTGCAGGAGATGCCGGATGCGCTGCTGGATTTGATGAGGAGATTTGCGCGGACCCATGGCCCTTTTACGACGCCTGAGGCTGCGGGGCGATTTGATCTGCCGGCGGAAAGCGTGGAGGCTGTGCTGCAGCGGTTAATTCAGAACGGCAAGGTGGTGGAGGGTGGGTTTCGGCCAGGAGGGATCCATCGGGAGTGGTGTGACAACGAGGTGCTGCGATCGATTCGGCGAAGGTCGCTGGCTCGGTTGCGGAAGGAGGTCGAGCCGGTGGAGCAGAGGACGCTGGCGCGGCTGTTTACGCGGTGGCAGGGTGTGGTGCAGCCGCGGCGAGGGCTGGATGCGTTGCTGGATGTGATCGAGAATCTGCAGGGAGCGCCGCTGCCGGCTTCGATTCTGGAGACGGAGATTCTGCCGGCGCGATTGGTGGGGTATAAGAGTTCGGATCTGGATACGTTGATTGCGGCGGGAGAGGTGGTGTGGGTTGGGTTCGATCCTATTGGCGAGAGAGATGGGAGGATTGGGCTTTATCTGGCGGAGAAGCTGTCTGCTCTTTGGCCGATGGCCCCGACGCTGCCGGCGGAGCGGGTGATGCGGGATCAGAAAGGCAAGGTGATTCCTGCTGCGGCGATTGCAGTGAGTAAGGAGTCTGAGATTGTGGAGTACCTGAAGGGGCATGGGGCTTCGTTCTTTCAGGATCTGCATGATGGTGTTGGCGGCGGATATCCGGGAGAGACGTTGGAGGCGCTCTGGAGTCTGGTGTGGCGAGGGATGCTGACCAACGATGGGTTGGCGGCGTTACGTGCGTACTGTGAGAGGCCTGCGGCGAGTGGTTCGAGGAAGCCGGCGCGAAGGGTGCATCAGCAGACGGGATTTCGTTCGAGAAGGACGACTCCGCCTACGGCGCAGGGACGATGGGCGTTGAATCCTGCTGCGTTTGCGAGGGACAGATCGGCTACGGAGTGGAGTCATGCGATTGCGCAGCAGCTGCTGACGCGATATGGCGTGGTGTTTCGCGAGACGGCTCATGCGGAGAATCTGCCGGGTGGGTTTTCGGCGATCTATGACGTGATGAAGGCGCTGGAGGAGAGTGGAAAGATTCGGCGAGGATATTTTGCAGCGGATCTGGGGGCGACGCAGTTTGCGCTGCCGGCTGCCGTGGATCTGCTGCGGTCGCTGCGGGTTT
This sequence comes from Tunturiibacter gelidiferens, assembly GCF_013410115.1. Taxonomy (GTDB): domain Bacteria; phylum Acidobacteriota; class Terriglobia; order Terriglobales; family Acidobacteriaceae; genus Edaphobacter; species Edaphobacter gelidiferens. Next base: position 595,749 of record NZ_JACCCV010000002.1, on the reverse strand, counting down.
CGATCCAGGGCGATAAGACGGAGATGCTGCAGTTGGCGGCAACCGATCCGGCAAATCCTTATGGGGCATTGATGCGGTGGCCTGCGGCTCCCGAAGAGGGAACTTCCTTGACGCGGAGCGTTGGGGCTCGGGTGATTCTTTGCGATGGGGCGTTGGTGACTTATCTGCGGAGGGGGAATCCTAATCTGCAGGTGTTTCTGCCGGAGGAGGAGCCGCAGCGGTCGCAGGTGGCGCGGAGTCTCGCGGAGTTTCTGGTGTCACGAGTGCAGGACCAGGAGGATGCGCAGGGCAGGGGTGGAATGTTGATTGCGAGTGTGAATGGGGTCGCGGTGGCGGAGCATTGGATGGCGCGGTTTTTGCTCGATGCGGGATTTGCGGCGGGAGCCATGGGGTTCAATGTGCGGAGGGGATTGCCGCCGCTGCCGGGTATGAGGGGTGAGGTGAGGGCGAATGCCTGAAGGAGACACAATCTATCGGGCGGCGCGGGCGCTGCAGAAGGCGATTGGGGGCAAGGTGGTGACGGGGTTTGAGACTGGGCTGGCTAAGCTGGCGCGGGTGAATGACGATGCGCCGCTTGTGGGGAGAACGGTGGAGAAGGTGGAGTCGCGGGGGAAGTGGTGCCTGATTTTCTTTTCGGGTGATTTGATTCTGGTGACGCACATGTTGATGAGCGGGAGCTGGCACCTGTATCGTACTAGGGAAAAGTGGTGGATGGGGCGGGATCGGATGCGGGTGGTTGTTCGGACGGCGGAGTGGGAGGCCGTGGGATTCAATGTTCCGGTCGCGGAGTTTCATACTGCGCGGTCTTTGGAACGAAGCAGCCAAGTGCCGAAACTAGGGCCGGATGTCTTGTCGGATGAATTTACGGTGGAGGGTGGGGTTTCTCGGCTGGCTGCTTATGGAACAGAAAATCCTGATGCGGAGATTGCGGTGGTGCTGCTGAATCAGCGGGTGCTGGCGGGGCTGGGGAATGTTTATAAGAGCGAGGTGGCGTTTGCGGCGGGAGTGAATCCGTTTCGCGCGATGAGGACGATTACTTCGCGAGAGAGGGAGGTGATGGTGGAGGTGTCTCGGAGATACATGAAGGCGAATGTGGTGGATGGGTCTTCTTCTCTGGGAGGAGAGGACGGGATTGTGACTTATTCGGGGAACCGGCGGACGACGCACTCGTCGAATCGCGAGGAGAGGCTGTGGGTGTATGGACGGCAGGGGCAAGAGTGCCGGCGGTGTGGCGCGACCGTGATGATGCGGAAGCAGGGGCTGCAGGCGCGGTCTACCTATTGGTGTCCGGAGTGCCAGCCTTGGGTGGGGATGGGCGAGACGGCTGCTCCGGTGGGGAGGGTGGCTGTGGTGCGGCGGGGGAAGATTGGGTGCTAGCTGTCTGTAGTCATGACGTTTCCGAGGATCGCTGCGGAAACGAGTTACGACGGTTCGCGACTTCGCGCGAATGCCCACATCTCAAGATCGAGATATGGGGCACCCGGCTCGGTCGACGTATTGGTGTCCGGAGTGTCAGCCTTGGGTGGGGATGGGGAGTCGGCTGCTCCAGTGGGAAGGGCGAGGGCTGTGCGGCGCGGGAAGATTGGGTGCTAGATAGCTGAGCTTGAGGGCACGATTGTTTATTGCGGTGGCGGGGTGGGTTGCGGCTGCGGTTGCTGTTTGTCTTTATCTTTGCCGCCGCCGAAGATCTTCTGCAGGAAGTTTTTCTTCTTGGGTTGGACAGGCTGCTGGGTGGTGTCGGGGGCGTTGCCGTCGGGTGGGGTGTTAGGTGTGACGCGCACGATGGGGGCGCCGGTGGTGGGCGGCGGTGGGGGTGTCTCTGATTTGCTGCCGCCTATGCCGAGGATCTTCTGGATGAGGTTTTGGGGGCTTTCGCTCATCTGGCTGCAGGTGTTGGTTGGGGCAGTGCCGTCGAGGAAGGCGGCGTAGAGGATGTTGCTGGGGCAGGTGGAGTCGGCCAGGAGGTTCGAGGTCTTGTCGATGCGGGCGGTGGTGATGCCCTCGGGTGGGGAGAAGGGCTTGACGTCGGAGTACTGGGGGAGTTGGATGGCGCGCTTCATGAACTCGGTCCAGATCGGTTCGGCGGCGTGTGCGCCCTCGATCTTGACGTCGGTGTAGTCGTCGTTGCCGACCCAGATGATGCAGATGAGGTTGGAGGTGTAGCCGGCGAACCAGGCGTCGTGACTGGTTCCGGTCTTGCCGGCGGCTGGTGCGGTGAAGCCATGGCCTCTGACGGCGGCGGCGGTGCCGTAGTTCATTACGCCTTCGAGCAGCGACTGGGTGAGGTAGGCGGCGCGAGGATCCATGACTTGCTTGGCCTCGGGAGAGAAGTCGGAGACGATGTCGCCGCTCGCGTTACGGACGGAGGCGAGCATCCACGGGGTAAGGTGGACGCCGTTGTTGGCGAAGACCGTGTAGGCGCCCGCCATGTCGATTGGTGTGGCATTGTAGGTGCCGATGGCAACCGAAGGAGTGCCGCGGGCGTTGGTGATGCCGGAAGAACGGGCCAGCGCGGCAACGTTGTCGAAACCTACCATCTGGCCCAGCTGAACAGTGGCCGCGTTGAGGGAGTGAGCGAGAGCGTATGCTGCGGTGACGTCGCCTTTATAGCCGCTGATGAGGTTCTTTGGCGTGTAGGTTTGGCGGCCATTGTCGTAGGTGAAGGTGGTCTCTTCATCGTTGAGTTGTGTGAGAGCAGTGAAGACGCCCCCGCCGCCGTCTTCGCTGCTGAGCGAGAGGCCGTTGAGGGAGCTGTTGTAGGCCGCGGCGTAGACGAAGGGTTTGAAGATGGAGCCGGTGGGGCGCTGGGAGACGGCGTGGTTGAGCTGGGAGAGGCCGTAGTTGCGGCCGCCGACGAGGGCGAGAATCTGTCCGGTGTGGGGGTTGATGGCGACGAGGGCGACCTGGGGGTAGGTGATGGGGCCGGGCTGTTCGCCTTTGGGTGTCTTACGCTGTTTGCGGACGAGTTCGTCTACATTCTTCATTCCGATCTCGACGGCCTCGGAGGCAGCGCGCTGAAGTTCGGGGTCGAGCGAGGTGTAGATGCGGAGGCTCTGGTGGGCGATGTCCTGATCGCCGATGCGCTTGACGAGCTGGTCGTGGACGAGATCGACGAAGTACGGGGCTTCGCTGGCGTCGATGTTGGGGGGCGCGAGGCGGACGGGTTCGGCCTTTGCGGCTTGTGCCTGACTGGCGGTGATCGCGCCGGTTTCGACCATGGAATCGAGGACCACGTTGCGGCGCTCCATGGCGCGCTCGGGATGCCGGTAGGGGTTGAGGCGAGTGGGTGACTGGATGGTGCCGGCGAGGAGAGCGGACTCGGCGAGGTCGAGCTGCTGGAGGTTCTTGCCGAAGAAGGTCTGTGCGGCCTCGCCGAAGCCGTTGATGGCGTAGCTGCCGCGCTGGCCGAGGTTGATCTCATTCGCGTACATCTCGAAGATCTGCTTCTTGGTGAAGCGGGCTTCAAGCTGGAAGGTGATGAGAATCTCGATCATCTTGCGCTTGATGCGCTTTTCGGGCGAGAGGAAGAGATTTTTCGCCAGCTGTTGAGTAAGCGTGGAGCCGCCGCAGGTGCGATGGTGAGTGACGAGGTCGGAGAAGGCGCACTTGGCGATGCGCATGTAGTTGATGCCGCCGTGATTGAAGAAGTCGCGGTCTTCGATGGCGATGACGGCCTGCACCATGCGGGGAGGGATCTCGTCGTAGGAGACGAGGCGGCGCTTGGTCCGGTTTTTGTCTTCGGAGAGGGCGGTGATGAGCTGGGGCTCGAGCTCGTAGGCGCTGAGGGTCACTCCGTTTTCGGCAGTGATGCTTTGGACGACTCCGCCGGAGGTGTTGATGGTGGCGCCGTCGGTGTTGTGGTAGCTCTCGGTGCCGGGCTTGATGAAGATGTTGTCAGCGTTGAGCTGGTAGGTGCCGAGGTGGGAGTTGGCGTTGTAGCCTGCCTGACGCAGGTCGGCGGCAATGGCTGCGGCGGAGAGCTTCTGTCCGGCACGGACCTCGCGCGGCGCGGCGTAGATCTGCGAGACGCTGGCGAAGATGGGGCCGGCGGCGATGCGGTCATCGACAACGCGTTGGTAGTGGTAGTAGAAGTAGCCGAAGACGCTGCAGCCGACTACCAGAATGGCAAGCAACGTGATGAGCGCGATGCGTAGAAGACGTGACTCCACAGCTAGAGCTTTGGTGCCGGTGCGGGCGTTGCTGCCGTATTTGAGTTTGACTGGCAAGATGCTCTTTCGTTGGACGTTTAGAGGCCAGCTGCGGGGAGCGAGTTGTTCAGCGTAGAGGTTATCTGGCCGGATACCTTCGCGGTAACCTCGTTGATGGCGACGTCTTCGGTGACGCTCCGGAGGCGGTCGAGAAATTCTACCTTGCCCTCGGCGACTCCGCGACCAATATTGATTCGATAAGGGATTCCAACGAGATCGGCGTCTTTGAATTTGACGCCGGCGCGCTCGTCGCGGTCGTCGAGGAGTACGTCGACACCAGCGGCTTCGAGGTCCGCAGCTATTTTTTCTCCCGCGGCGAGCAGGGCCTGGTCGGCGACGTTGGTGATGGTGACGACGACCTGGAAGGGGGCGATGGCGGGGTGGAGAGCGTAGCTTGCACCCTGGTTGGCGGCGGCTGAAGTTTCGATCGCCGCGGTGAGGATGCGTTCGATGCCGATGCCGTAGCAGCCCATGATCGGAGTGACCTCTTTGCCGTCACGGTTGAGGACAGAGGCTCCCATGCTTGTCGTGTATTTGTTGCCTAGTTTAAAGATGTGGCCGATCTCGACCGCCGTGCCGAGACGCAGGGGCTGACCGCCGATGGGATCGAGTTCGCCTTCGATGATGTTGCGGACGTCGGCGACGAGGGTGGACTTGAAGTCGCGGGTGGGCGTGACGTTGCGGAGGTGATACTCCTCTTTGTTGGCTCCGGCGATAAGGTTGGTGCGGCCTTCGAGGGCTTTGTCGAGGATGACCAGGGTGCCGGGTTTCTTTGGGTGCGGAGCGGCTTCGAGGCCGATGGGACCGAGATATCCTGCGGGTGCTTTGAAGGTGGCTTCGATCTCTTCGGTGACCATGGGGCGGAGTTCACCGCCGGCCAGGAGAAGGAGCTTTGCTTCGTTGATGGAGTGGTCGCCGCGCAGGAAGACTACGACGGGGCGGAGTTTGCCGAGTTTGGCGTGGTCTGATTCTTTGAGTTCGGCCATATAGGCCATGGTCTTGATCTGATGGACCGGGGCGAGGTTGAGGAAGGCTCCGACCTCGTCGATGGTGCGCTGGCCTGGGGTATGGACAAGCTCGGGGAGGCCGTCGCCGGTGGGGGCGAGGTCATCGACGGGAGCAAGCTGCGAGGTGGCCTTTTCGAGGTTGGCGGCGTAGCCTGAGGCGCTGCTGGCTATGAGATCTTCGCCTGCGTCGGTGTAGACCATGAACTCCTGCGAGGCGGAGCCGCCCATGGCGCCGGAGTCGGCGTCGACGGCGACGAACTGCAGGCCGCAGCGAGTGAAGATGCGGCGGTAGGCCTGATCGTGTTTGTTGTAGGAGATGTCGAGGCCGGCTTCATCGATGTCGAAGGAGTAGGCGTCCTTCATGAGGAACTGGCGGACGCGAAGCAGGCCGGATTTGGGACGGGGCTCGTCGCGGAACTTGGTTTGGATCTGGTACCAGATCTGGGGGAGCTGTTTGTAGCTGCGGAGTTCCTTGCGAGCGATGTCGGTGACGATCTCCTCGTGGGTCATTGCGAGGCAGAGCTCGGCGCCCTTGCGGTCCTTGAGACGGAACATGTTTTCGCCCATGCCGGACCACCGGCCGCTGGCCTCCCAGACTTCTTTAGGGTTCAGTGCGGGGAGCAGGAACTCTTGGCCGATGCGGTCCATCTCTTCGCGCACGATGGCGACGATCTTGTTGACGGAACGATTGCCGAGGAAGAGGTAGCTGTAGATGCCAGCGCCGAGTTGGCGGATATAACCGGCGCGGAGGAGAAGCTTGTGGCTGGCGACTTCGGCATCTGCGGGTGCTTCACGGAGGGTGGGGATAAAAAGTTGAGACCAACGATGCATTGTCAAAAAAGGCGCTTTCCGGCCCATCGCATCGTGGCTGCGTGAGCATTTTAAGATGAGCCTCCATTCTAAACCGGGTGACTTCGGATTTATTTGGGGACGAGGTTTGTTCGGGTTGATGGGGCATGCAATGGGGTTAGGTCTGCATTCTATTCGCTATGTCGTTCATGCGACATACTTTCTATCTTGATAAAGCGTAGAGTCCAATCAATCGCATCTACCCGCCCTGCAATGTGTGGGCAACTCGTCTTTGCGGCTAGAGAGGCGACTCTCGTGCAAAGGACCTCGGGGTGCGAAATAACCACACTATGACTGAGTCACTACCGCGACCAAGAAATCTCATGCTGGCTCAGTTGCCGGATGTCGAGTATGAGGCGTTGGTCAAATTTCTTGTGCCTGTGGAACTGCCGTTAGGCACGCGTCTCTCCGAACCCAACGAACCTGTCGAGTTTATCTATTTTTTGAATAGCGGCCTGATCTCGACCGATGCGCTGACCGAGAAAGGCGAATCAGTAGAGGTTGGAGTGATTGGCCGTGAGGGATTCTCGGGACTGCCGGCGCTTCTGGATCAGCCTCAAATGTCGCACTCGGTGTTGATGCAGGGAGTAGGCGAGGGGCTACGAATCCGATCTTCCATCGTGCGCGATCAGTTTTTGAAGGGTGGAATGCTACAGCGGCTCGTACATTCGTTCGCCTATTTACAACTTGCACAGACGTCTCAGTCGGTGCTCTGCAACCGGATGCACGAGGTGGATGCGAGGCTGGCGCGATGGCTGCTCACCTCTGCCGACCGGATGGAATCGGAGTCGTTGAACCTGACGCAGGAGTTTCTGGCGCAGATGCTGGGGGTGCAGCGGTCGACGGTGACGGTGGCGGCCGGAGATCTGCAGAGAGCCGGTGTCATCGGGTACAGCCGCGGAAAGATCAACATTTTGGATCGCCCGGCGCTGATCGGGAGGGCGTGCGAGTGCTACAGCATTGTTACTTCTGCGTACGATCGGATCATTACCAAAAAATTTTTAGCAGAATTGAGTTATGTCGAATAGGAGATTGAAAGGATGCTCGTATTCTGCTAGGCTCACCGGGCGATTGTGTAGACCCAACACACTTCTTGATTTGCTCAAACGCGTCGAAGAAACCCATTCGGGAGACGACCGTGCCGAAGATTCTTTTGGTGGGACAGGACGTTCGCTTGTTAGGCACGCGGGCTGCCGTGCTCAGGAAGACCCGCGCCCAAGTGAACTACTGCCTGGGGTCGCAGGCGGTCGGAAGGGTAAAGAGCGAACGGCCGGATCTCGTGGTCCTCTGTCATTCGCTTCTAGAGGGTGAGGCGGAGTCGATCGCAGATGATATCCGTAAGTGTTGCAAGACGACGAAAGTTTTGATGGTTCTATCCGAAGCGGGGACTGAATTTCCGCTTCAGGATGGAAAGTTTGATGCGATTTGTTTGTCACGTCCTGATCGACTCATCGCTTGTGCAAAGGGGTTGCTGGGTGGGCCTCTACCCCATTGTGTGCAGGGAATGAAGGGCAATGGAGAGGCAACGCTGGCTCCCTGATTGGTGCCGAGATTACATGACACTGATTGTTCGATGCGGCTTCGGGATCAGGTGAGTTGCAGGGTCCATAGGTCGTGGAGATGGACGACGCCTTCTACCTGACTACCAAGGGCTACAACGATGAGTGAGGTGATCTTCTTGTCCTCCATGATTGCCAGGGCTGAGGAGGCCAGGGCGCTGCCTTCAATCGTGTGGGGATGGGAGTTCATGATTTCGGCGGCTGTGTGTTCGAGGGCGTGGGATCCGTCGCGCTCGAGGAGTCGGCGGAGGTCGCCATCGGAGATCATACCGGCTAAATGACCGTCTTTTAGGACGGTGGTCATGCCGAGCTTTTTTCGCGACATCTCATAGATGACCTGCGGCATGGGCGTGGATTCGCTGACCTGTGGGAGGGCATCGCCGGTGTGCATCAGCTCGCGGACGCGGGCGAGCCGTCTGCCGATGCGGCCGCCGGGATGGAGGTCGGCGAAGTCTTCGACCTTCCATTGACGGAGGCGGCTTACTTCGAGGGCGAGGGCGTCGCCGAGAGCGAGCATGACGGTGGTGGAGGCGGTGGGCGCGAGGTTGAGGGTGCAGGCTTCGACAGAGACGCTCGCGTCGAGGAAGATGTTGCTGGCCTGGGCGAGGGTGGAGGTGCCGCAGCCGCTGATGGCGATCAGTGTGGTGTTGAGGCGCTTGAGCGTGGGGAGGAGACGGAGCAGCTCTTCCGTTTCGCCGCTGTAAGAGAGGGCCAGGACGACACCGCCGGAGGTGAGCATGCCGAGGTCGCCGTGAATCGCTTCGGCAGCGTGCAGGAAGTGTGCCGGGGTCCCGGTGGAGCGTAGAGTGGCGGCGATCTTGCGCGCGATGATGCCGCTCTTGCCGATGCCGGTGACGATGACTCGGCTTTGATTGGTAGCGGCTTGAAGCAGATGATTGATCGCCTCGGTAAACGGGGCGAGCAGCGTGGTGTCGAGGCGGTGGGCTAGCTCGTTGAGCGCGGCGGCTTCGATGCGGACGAACTCGGAGGGACGCGGGGAATCGGATGGGGCGGTGGCTTTGCTGGACATAGTGGCTGAACCATGTCGATGCTAGCAGAGGTCTGCGTCGGAGCAAGACTGATGTGCGTTTTCGAGGTTCGGCTACGAGAGGGTCGTGTAACTTGCAGAGAAAGCTGCCGGTGCATCGTTTACGGGGTCTTTGCGTCTAAACTACTGGTGTGGCGCGAGGTTCGTGCTGAAAGGATTTCTGACGTGAAGCGGAGTGGATTGGTCTTTGGTGTGATGGTGGTTGGGATTGCGCTGCTGTTGTGGGCGGGATGGCACAATCTGCGCGAGCGGAGGCTTGCGATGCAGCAGGCCCAGGAGAACCACGTGGTTCTTGTGCCGGAGAAGGCGGGGCCGGCGGCGCAGACAGATTCCCAGTCGCCGGAAGCAGAGGCGATGCAGATGCGTGGCAAGGTTGCCCCAGCCTTTACCCTCGTGACGTTGGACGGTAAGAAGGTTTCGCTGAGCGACTACAAGGGGCGGCCGGTGCTGGTGAACTTCTGGGCGACATGGTGCGGGCCCTGCAAGGTGGAGATGCCGTGGTTTGAGGAGTTTCGCAAACAGTATGCGGCGCAGGGGTTTGAGATACTCGGGCTGGCCGATGATGTCGATGCGGGCAAGGACGCGATCGCGAAGGTGGCGCAGAAGACAGGGGTGACTTATCCCATTTTGCTCACCGATGGGAAGATCCAAAAGGCTTATGGCGGACCGGATGGGATGGACTATCTGCCGATGTCGTTCTATGTCGACAAGAACGGCGTGATCGTCGAGGAGACGGCTGGGCTCGGAAGCAAGGATGAGATCGAAGCGCACATCAAGAAGATTGTTGCTTCGGGAGCGACGACGGCGGCGGGTGGACAGTGACGGGATTGACGAGTTCCTTCGCGGGATTGTTGATCGCTTTGCCAGTGGCGTTGGCGGCGCAGCAGGTCGGCAATCTTGATACTCCGGTGGTGAAGCCGAAGTCGTATGTTGTGTATGGGGCTGATCAGCAGAATGTCGTTGCAGGCAAGCGCAGCGTGGTGGAGCTGCACTTTCGCGTGCTGGATGGCTACCATGTGAACTCGCACACGCCCAAGTCGGAGCTGTTGATTCCGACCAGGATAGAGTTGCAGCCGGCGACTGGAGTGAAGGCTGAGGCGGTTGAGTATCCGACTGGTACGTCCTACAGCTTTAGCTTCGATCCGACGGAGAAGCTTGACGTTTACACGGGGACGTTTACCGTGAGGCTGCCGGTGGTGGCTGAGGCGGGGACGCATAGTGTGGATGGAACGCTTCGGTATCAAGCATGCGATCATGCGGCGTGCTATCCGCCGAAGAGCCTGCCGGTACAGGTAATCTTTACGGCGAAGTAGCTTCGGGCTTGTGCGTCAAACGGCAAGATTTCTGTTGGTAGGCTCGATACGTCCGGCGGTTTTTCTCATGGAGTGGTGGCATCATGGAGGAACAGGACAGACAGGAGCGGGCGGACGGAAATGGAAGAATTTCGAAGGCTGACACGGCTGCCGGCGTATGTATTCAACATCACAAGTGAGCTGAAGGCTGCGGCGCGCAAGCGTGGGGAAGACATCATTGATTTCGGGATGGGGAATCCCGACGGCGCGACGCCGAAGCATATCGTCGACAAGCTGATTGAAGCGGCGCAGCGGACGGCTACGCATCGCTACTCGTTGTCGCGAGGGGTGCCGCGGCTGCGTCGAGCGATTTGTAACTGGTACAAGCGGCGTTACGATGTGGATCTTGATCCTGAGACCGAGGCGATTGTTACGATCGGTTCGAAGGAGGGGATTGCGCATCTTTGCGTGGCGGTACTGGATGATGAAGACACGGTTGCTGTTCCAAATCCCAGCTATCCGATTCACATCTTTGGGCCGGTGATCGCGGGCTCGAAGGTGCAGAGCATTCCTATGCGGGGCGGGACTGCGGAGGCGCTGCTGGAGGAGTTGGAACATGATCTGCCGCGTATGGAGCCGCGACCGAAGCTGCTGATTCTGAACTTTCCTTCGAACCCAACGGCGCAGTGCGTGGAGCTTTCTTTCTTTGAGCGAATCGTCGCGCTGTGCAGGGAGTTGGGGATCTACATTGTTCACGATCTTGCTTACGCGGATATAGTTTTCGATGGCTATCGTGCTCCGAGCATCCTTGAAGTTCCTGGAGCTAAGGAGATTGCGGTGGAGTTCTTTACGCTCTCGAAGAGTTACAATATGCCGGGCTGGCGGGTCGGCTTCATGGTGGGAAACACCAAGCTGGTCGCGGCTTTGGGACGCATCAAGAGCTACTTCGACTATGGGACTTTTACGCCGATTCAAGTGGCGGCAATCTGCGCGCTGGATGGGCCGCAGGAGTGTGTGGCGGAGATTCGCGATATTTACAAGGAACGGCGGGATGTTCTGGTGCCGGGGTTGAATAAGCTGGGATGGCCGGTGGATCTGCCGAAGGCTACGATGTTTGCGTGGGCGAGGATTCCGGAACAGTACAAAGGGCTTGGATCTGTTGAGTTTTCGAAGAAGCTGCTGCTGGAGGCGAAGGTTGCGGTGAGCCCTGGAGTGGGTTTTGGCGAGCATGGGGACGGGCATGTTCGGTTTTCGTTGATTGAAAATGAGGAGCGGACACGGCAGGCGCTGCGGGGGATTAAGCAGATGTTTAAGGCTGGTTGAAGATCGAGTTTTGCAAAAAATATTTGCCCCGGTGAGAGCCGGGGCTTTTGCTGTTTTACTGGTGTTTTTGAGGGGTGTTTTGGGAAATTGTGGTGTTTGGCGATGGTGAGTTGTGGTTAGGATCGTGGTGGATTGTGGTGGGGAAGTGGTGTTTTGCAGTCGCATTTTCAGGCGCGAAAAATACGCCATGTTTTTGAGATTTATTTTCGGGTTGCGGGTGGATTTTGAGTGGCGAGTATCGGGGTGCCTTGGTGGAAGGTGATCTGCCATTGGCCGTTGACGTGCGTCCAGATGGAGCTTCGCAAGGACTGGCCGATTGGTTCTCCCGCGGCGTTGCGCCGGGTAGCTTTGTAGGTTGCGAGGATGACGTTGGGGGCTAGTTCTCTGGTTTTGAAGTCAGAGAGGAGGGAGGCTGGGCGGGGTGGTTCGTCTTGAAACTCTTTTGCGAGGTCTTCGAGGATGGCGGCTTTGTCGAAGACTCGGCCTGAGCCACCGAACTCGAGGAAGTCGTCGGCGAGATAGGAGGCGAGGGTTTCCGAGTCGCGGCGGACGGTGGGGTCGAGGAGATGTTCTTCGAGGGACTTCAGGTGGTCGGCGATTTGCATAATGAAACCATTTCGGCAGTTTCAGAGATGGAGATAGTCTAGCGTGGCTAAGGGTTTCAAATTTCCTGATTACGGTAGCCGTGACGCTTCGGGGTTCGGGTGAATCCGGCTAATTTACCGTGAGGGTGAAGTTGGTTGAAGCTTTGATTGCGGTGTTCACGGAATCGGTTCCGGTCAGTGTGAGGGTGTAGGTGCTCGCGTTGGGCGGGGGTGTTGTATTGCCGGTTCCGCCGGAACTTCCACCTCCACTTCCTCCGCAGCCCGAGAGTCCCAGGCTCGCTATTGTGATGAACGCGACAGCGAGCCACAGTGATGGGCTGAGTCTTCTTCGTCTTCTCGTAAAGAAAGATCCGCCCACCAGCAGGCCTGCATAGATGACAATTCCTGGCGTGCTGCGCCACTTCGATGACGTTTCTCGTCTCGAAGATGCGTGTGAGGTGAGAGTGCGAAAACTCGTAGGTTCGCCCGAAACTACGCGAGTACATGCCGAGCCGACGCCGATGTTCAGTGTGGCCGCGTTCGGATTGTTGGTGGTCGATGCGCTGATGAAATAACACACCTCAGAGGTGCCAGTAGACGTAGCGGCGGCGAGAGACCAGGCGACCCTGCCACTGTAGCCTCCAGCGGGTGTTGCGCTGATTGGAATGCTGCCCTGGCTGCCGTTTGCGACCGTGATGTTTGCGGCTGCCACCGTGAAGCTACCGGTCGCTGTCAGGTTCCCGACCTGGAAGGCGTAGGTCGCGATGGAAGGTGAAAGCGTTGCGTCGCCCGGATAGGCGACGGTCAGCAGATGAGAGCCGGGGGTTGACGGCTGCGGAAAAGGAAAGGTGATGAGTTGGCCGCCGTCGTTATAGTAAGGAGTCGACGGGAACGCAAGCGAAGGGTTCAAGACAGTGCCATCGAGGGAGACCGAAATGCCGCCGGTGAGAGCAACGGCATTCACAGGAGAGATGGCCGGTCCCACGGTAATTTGAACGGCAATATCTCCGGGAGTGTCGGTACCAACAGAATTGATCCGGATAGTGGTCGGCACTAGTTTCGTGGTTGGGCTCGAAGGTAACGCCTTAGCCAACTGGCCGAAATCGACGCTGCCTAGGCCGGTGGCCTCGTCATATCCCGGAGTTGCTGTATATCCTGACTCGCCGGGGGCTGCACAAGAGGGAGTGGTGGAAGCGCAGGCATTCGTGCCCGAGACAATATCGTGAAATACCGCTGCGTACGATGCAGGATTTGATGCCAGGCCGTACAGGATGGGATTGATGTTTCCCTGTCCTGTTTCCTGCTGGGCCTGATTGAGGATGGCGATTAGACCAGCGAAGATGGGCGTGGCAAAGCTAGTTCCTCCGGCTACGGGGAAGTTCGTGTTGCTACCTCCCAGTCCATTGGCACAACTGGCTGTCTCCCCTTGTGAGTTCGTCAGGGAAGGGTCGCCGGAGCAGAACAGAAAGCCGGGACTGGCGATGGAGGACTGAAGCGCGACGTCGGGCAATAGGCGATAGGCTCCAGAAGGTATCCCGGGAACGGCGGACTGCCATGTGGGTCTGGAGAAGTGGGTGCTGGCCCCACCCCCACCCGCGGCGATGCCGAACGAAGACGAACCCTCGTTCCAAACCACCTCTGGAACGTAGGAAAGTAAAGAACTGCTCAGGTTTTCGTTGTTGGCGGCTGACCAATATTGACTGGACCCTGGGGCAAAGGTTCCGGTCGCCATCTGGGTTCCGCCAATTGCTGTGACATAGGGACTGTCCGCAGGATAGGAGACCGAGAGAGCCTGTTGCTGCGTGAGCGAGAGCCCTGAAGAGGTGAAATCGACGCAAGCTGTGGAGCCGCTGTCACCCGCAGCAGCGACAATGGTTTGTCCTTGGGCGGCCGCTCGTTCGAAGAGCGCATTTCCCTGATCAAGATCTGTCGCGCTCATCAGCGATTCGCAGACGCCATAACTGATGCTGATTACGGGGGCTATATTCTGGTCGATCGTGAACGCCAGGGCGTCGAATACATCGTAGTTCTGGTTAGCACCTACATGAACGAAGAATATGTTGGCCTCTGTTGCGATACCGGAGGAGTATTCGAGGTCGATCTCGGACTCCCCCTCATCGCCTGGCGAGATGGCCTCGACACCTGAGCCTGGAACCAGGACAAAGCTGATGTTACCGATGCTGCCCGGCGAGAGGTTTCCCTTGAAGAACGAGACCGCGGAGGTAGTATCCGCATCGGACTGACCGACCACAGCGAGGCCTTGGCCCGAACCCGTGAACCCGCTGCTGTAGAGCGTGTTCAGGTCGTACATTGTGGCGATGTCTTGTGGGCCGAGGTAGTGGGTTTGGGTTGCCAGTGTTGTGTAGTCGGGATGGGGGTGGGTTTGTACTTTTAGGTTTGGCTTGGGGCGGAAGTCGGAGAGGTGGAGGACGGCGGCGGTGACGGGGGTGAGTTCGGCGGGGAGGGTGAGGTCGGCGGCGGGGGCGAAGTGTAGCTCGCCTTCGGTGCGGTAGTTGTGGAGCTCAGTGCCGAAGGCGGCCTGGACCTGCGCGGCGGTGCCGGAGAAGGTGATGCGGTCGCGGCTGCGGGAGACGCTGTCGATGTGAAAGCCGCGGGATACGAGCCAGCTTTGAGTTGCGGCGATGTCCTGGTCGGCGACACCGAAGCGGGTGGCGAAGGTCTCCGGGGTGAGCCATTGGTGATAGAGGGGCGAGGCTGGGTTCTGCTGGGCGGAGAGAAGCTCTTGCAGGGTGGCTTCCTGCGTGGCGGAGCGCTTGAAGACGAGCGTGATGCCGGGGATGGGTGTCTCGGAGGAGAGGGCGCCGAGGTCGTCAGCGGTGTGGACTCTGGGGGTGCGTGAGTTGGAAAGGACTACGCGAGATGCCTCGGTGATGGGGCCTTTTATCCGGGGCTCCGGAGTTTGGGAGAACGAGGTTTGGGAGGCAGGGGTTTGGGAGAACGAGGGCAGAGAGGAGACCAGCAGGGCCACGGTAAGGAGTGGCAGGAGTACTCGACGAAAGTGCTTCATATGGAGCTAATACTCTTTTCTTGGGCCTGAACGCGTTGGGGGAAACAGACAAGAGACTAGCAGAGGAGGTTGCGGGAACTCTAATAGATTTTGCGAGAGAACAGTTGCGGCGGTAACGTGCCACGATTGTGCCATGTACAAACGAAGAGTTCGGGAGGCTTTGAGCGGGAGTTGGATCGCGACTGGGGCAGGTTTTTTTCTGGAGTAGACTTTTCGCATGAAAAATCTCTTTGAACGGTCGGCAGTGGAAGAGGTGAAGGGACGGATGGCGCAGTTGCGGCCTGATAGCGCTGCGCATTGGGGCAAGATGAATGCTGCGCAGGCGGTGGAGCATTGTGCGAGGGGAATGGAATTGGCGTTGGGGGATCGGCGTCCGCCGCGGGTGTTGATCGGGCGGATTCTGGGGCCGTTGGTGAAGCCGATGGCGTTTCGAGACGGTGAGCCGATGCGCAAAAACTCGCCTACGGTGCCGGGGCTGGCGGTGGAGGACGAACGGGACCTTGAGGCGGAACGTAGCCGGTTATGCGGGCTGATCGACCGTTTTGCTGCGGGTGGGCCGGAGGGATGTACTGACCATCCGCATAGTTTCTTCGGGCGGTTGACGCCGGAGGAGTGGTCCGCGTGGATGTATAAGCACCTGGATCATCATCTGCGGCAGTTTGGGGCTTAGTGCTTCCTGGGGCCCAGGGCTTCGACTACTTCTTTGTGTTGGCGAGTTTCTTTTGGGTTTCGAGGAAGCGGCGGACTCGGTCGAGGGTGCGGGATTTGCCGAAGACTACCATGCTTTCCAAGAGCGGCGGGGACATGGTGCTGCCCGTGAGGATCGCGCGGAGGAGCATGAAGTTTTCTTTGACGGACCACTGCTTTTCTTCGCCTAGTTTTTTTAGGGCGGGCTCGAGGGCTTCGTGGGTCCAGTCGGTGGCTTCGAGCACGGTGAGTTGCTCGGCGGCGAAGGCCAGGGTTTCTTCGGGGGTGCGCTTTTTGGGGACGAAGACTTCAGCGGGCGGCATGATGTAGTCGGCGAAGAGGAAGTGGGTGAGGTTGCCGAACTCGCCGAGGGTTTCGATGCGGGTTTGGACTAGTGGGGCTATTTGTTGCAGGTAGGCGTCGCTGAGGATGGTTTCGCGTAGGGCAGCGTAGAACTTCTCTGGCGTGAGGGCGCGGATGTACTCGCCGTTGAGCCACTTGAGTTTGGTTAGGTCGAAGACGGGGCCGCCCAGGCGGATGTTTTTTACGTCGAAGCGGGCGACCATGTCGGGGAGGGTGAAGATGTCGGTCTCGCTTGATTTCGTCGCGGGCTGTGTGGGTGTGGATTCGGTGGTGGGTGCTGGCATGCCGCCGCCCATGAGGCCGAGGAAGTTGATCATGGCTTCGGGGAGGAAGCCGGCCTGGCGGTAGTAGATGAGCGAGACGGGATTCTTGCGCTTGGAGATTTTGGACTTGTCGAGGTTGCGCAAGAGGGGCATGTGCCAGAAGCGGGGGATCTGCCAGCCGAAGGCTTTGTAGAGGAGGACGTGCTTGGGAGTGGAGGAGATCCACTCTTCGGCGCGGATGACGTCGGTGATGCGCATGAGGTGGTCGTCGACGACGTTGGCGAGGTGGTAGGTGGGGAAGCCGTCGGACTTCATGAGGACCTGGTCGTCGACGTTGGAGTGCTCGAAGCGGATGACGCCGCGGAGTTCGTCTCGGAACTCAGTGAAGGCGGGGTCGCCGGCAGGAACTTTG
The DNA here is from genome assembly GCF_013410115.1 of Tunturiibacter gelidiferens. Taxonomy (GTDB): domain Bacteria; phylum Acidobacteriota; class Terriglobia; order Terriglobales; family Acidobacteriaceae; genus Edaphobacter; species Edaphobacter gelidiferens. Next base: position 579,126 of record NZ_JACCCV010000002.1, on the reverse strand, counting down.
AGGCGGACAGTGTAGGGGCGGCCTTCGGCGAGGTACGTGTCGATTTGTGCCTGGGAGAGTTCGCGGTGGGCGCCGTCGTAGCGCGGCGGGAGCTTGGAGGCGATCTGGCGCTGGCGCAGGTCTTCGAGCTCTTCGGGAGTTTCGAAGGAGCGATAGGCGGTGCCGTTGGCGAGGAGGAGCTCGACGTGCTCGCGGTAGATTTCGGTGCGCTCGGACTGGCGATAGGGGCCGTAGGGGCCGCCGAGGTCGGGGCCTTCGTCCCAGGTGAGGCCGAGCCAGCGGAGGGAGTTGAAGATCTCCTGCTCGGAGGTGGCGACGAAGCGGGCGCGGTCGGTGTCCTCGATGCGGAGGACGAATTTTCCGTTGCGCTGGCGGGCGTAGAGATAGTTGATGAGGCCGATGTAGGCGGTGCCTACGTGGGGGTCGCCGGTGGGGGAGGGAGCGATGCGGACGCGGATGGGGGCTTCGGTGGTGCTAGTGCTATTCGTCATAAAGGCCAAGAGTTAATGCTAGCAGAGCGGGCGGCAGGTCCGGGGATTCATGGCGATGGCCGGGAGGGATGCAGGCGCGCGGTGGGCTGCTCTTTGATGACGCCGGCCGCTTTGCCGGATCGTGCGCTTTGATCAGGACAGGCTCATTCTGCTCTGCCGACGTTTACGCTTTCTGGAACACCGGGGGATCGAATGGTTGGTAGAGCATTAGGAATGCTTGAGGTCGGAAGGCTTCGTCTTGCCCAGCCGCTGATACCCAGGGTGAACACCGCGAGTGAGCTTCTGCTGGTCTGCAACCTGCAGCAGCAACTCGGTTAACTTTTTGCGATCGCCGGCGCTCAGTGCGGAGAGGAGCGCATCCTGATGCTCACGGGCCACCTTGCCAATTCGCTCCAGGATTTCGCCTCCTGCCCTGGTGAGATGGAGCGAATACAGCCTTCGGTCGTTGGGGTTTGGCTTCCGCTCGACAAGTTGCCGGCGTTCCAGATTGTCCAGGATGGCCACCAGGCGGCTTGGATGGATGCGCAACTTCTCGGAGAGTTCCTGCTGGCTGATCGCCGCCGCGACGCGCAGCAACCGCAGGATCCCCGCATCTGCTGGAGTAAGTTGCAACACAGCTAATCGCTCGGTGAATTGATTCGCGGCATGCGCGCCCAACTGCGCGAGCAGAAATGCCGGCTGTCCGTTTTCCATCTCTTTGCGGTCCATGTCGTAAGAATATCATTGCATTTAATATTCATTTATAATATAAACGATTATATTATGAAAGTATCTCCGAAATTTCGTGGACCTTCGTTAATTCTGCTCGGGACGGTACATATCCTGCTCTTCGCAGCGGGTCTCGTAGCAGGTGCGACGCTCCGGCACGGGGCGCCTTATATCAACCCTTTTGCGGCGGGTGAGACTGTCCGCGCTTTTTTTGAACAAAATCCCACCGCTGTCCGTGTAAGCAACTTCTTCTTATTTGCCTCCGCCGTACCTCTTGGGCTCTTTGCCGTCACGATGGTCAGCCGGTTGCGGTTTTTGGGGGTTCGGGCTGCGGGTACGAACATTGCGCTCTTCGGCGGATTGACGGCGGCCAGCGCGTTGATTCTTTCCGGACTATTCGGCTGGGTGTTGTCTTTGCCTGATGTTGCCGCGTCTGTGCCGATGGTTCGGGCTATCCTCTTTCTCAGTTTTCTGTTTGGAGGGGCCGCCTACGCGGTTGGGTTCGGCTTGCTGGCTGCAGGGGTGTGCGTCACGAGCTATTTTTACCGTCTCCTTCCACGTTGGTTGATTGCACTGGGAATGCTTGTCGCAGTTGCGGGAGAGTTCTCCTCGCTCAGCCTGGTCGCATACCCGGCGAACTTTCTGATCCCAATCACTCGATACCTGGGGTTCATTTGGCTGTTGCTTGCGGCGGTGAAGTTGACGAAGAGCCGCGACGAAGCGGGAGCGGCCAGTGTCCTCGATGCTTAGGAGGTTGCCGTTGCGCGGGACGCGATAACACGAACGTGTCTTCAGTTGTCAGTTGTCAGTTGCTGGTCGGTTTGGAGGTGCGGTGACGTGCCGATGCCTTTAGATGCCGGCATACCAGGCATAGCCGAATTCGGGCTCCGAGGAGCCCAGACCCTTTCCGAAGCTTTTGAGCGAATCGGTGGCTGTGATGCGGTGGATGAACTTCACACTCTTGTAGCCGAGCTGTCGGGGGACGCGGAGGCGAAGAGGGCCACCGAAGGAGACCGGGAGGTCCCCGTCGTTCATGCCCCAGGTGAGGAGCGTTTGAGGGTGCAGGGCGTCGGCCATGTCGATGCTGTCCCACCAGTCGCTCTCGATGGAGTGGTAGACGATGTAACGCGCCTGCGGCAGGATCCCTGCGCAGTGGAGCACGTCGGTGAGCGGCGTGCCGATCCACTCGGCGATGTAGGACCATCCCTCTTCGCAGACGACCTCGGTGATCTGGCTGTTAAGAGCCATGCTGCGGAGGTCGGGGAGCGAGAAGCTGGTGGGATGCGCAACCATTCCATCTACGTCCAGCTTCCAGTTGGCGAATCCGCTCGCCTGATGAGCCTTGAAGGCGTCGTTTGGTGGGGCGATGGCGTTGGCGAACGGCATCTTCGAGATCATTCCGCGTGGGAACTGACGTGCCGGCGAGTGCGCGGTGATGAGGCGTTGCGCGGCGTAGGTGAGTGTGGTGCCGAGGCCATAAGGGCCGGCGCAGTCGGGTGGGATGAGTCCGAAGCGGCGAGAGAGATGGGAGGCGACGGCCAGGCCTGAGACGCCGGCGGTCGCGGCCAAGCCAGAGGTGATGAGCTTGCGTCGTGAGATAGGAGTCATGGCTGCTCCGGTAGGGATGCGACTGTTGGGTGGGCTGCCTGCGTGGGTGCTGGGTTGTCGGTCCGGCCTGTGATCATCGCCCGGACATGGCTGCGGAAGCCTGCGTGGATGACCATGGCGATGTGAGTCAGGACAAAGAGCAGGATTGCTCCGGAGACGAGGAAGTGCAGCGTGCGTGCGGACTGCCGGCCTCCGAGTGCGCTTGCGAGGAAGGGATAGGCGGAGACAAGCGACGGCGACTGAGCGAGGCCGGTCCAGATGATGAGCGGGAATAACACGAAGATTACAGTCAGATAGGCGGTCCGCTGGATCACGTTGTAAGCATTGGCACCGGGTTCCTCAGAGGATGGGCGGCGGTGGAGGTACATTGCGATCACGTCGCGGTAGGCTTGCCAGGTGCGCTGGCCACGGGGAGGGAGCAGGTGGTTGCGGAGGTGTCCGTTCCACAGGCTTGCCCCGAGGTAGAGCAGCCCCGTGAGAACGAGGACCCATGCGGCCTCAAAGTGGAGGTAACGACTCCAGCCGTTCTGGTCGGGGAGGACACGATAGCCAGTGGGCACGGTGCCTCGTGATGAAGGGATATGCAGGTTGACGAGCGGAGCCATGTTCACGTTGCCGGTCTCGCCCCAGTAGAAACGGGGATGAGAGATGACGATCTCAATGCCGGTCAACAGCAGGGCGAAGAAAGCTGCGGTGGTTATCCAGTGAGTAAGGCGAACGAGTGCGGAGTGTCGGGGATCTTCGGATTCGCGCAGTACGGACGTGCGTGGCACACCCGGAGGATAGCACCGGGGAATCGAGGAGTTGAATTTTAATCGCGCACTTAGATTTCAGCTGGTTTGCAAGGGCGCGTTGGCGATTTGTTTCGGGCGCTCAGGTTATTTAGGGTCCTTCAAGAGGGGTCCATTCGAGATAGCGCAATTGACATCAGTCGAGTCTTAATATATATACCTACTAGTACGTATTTTTTAGGAGGGTTATGAAACATCTATCCGGTGCTGCGTTCGTGCTTATCCTTCACGCGTCTTTATGCGTGCCAACCCATCTCTCGGCTGCAACCATCCAGGTTGTTTCCCAAGATCATGCCGTTCTTGCTACTGTCGCAACCTGGAAGTCCACCAAGGCTGAACATGTGTATGGGCTACCAGATATGAAGCCCAATAAAAAAGGCACATTGACGCTCGGTGCGGATGCCCTTACGTTCACAGGGAAGTCGGGCAATACGTCCATTCAGCGCAGTTCTGTAACGGCCGTGAGCGCCGGCAACCAGAGAGTCGAGATCTGGGGTATCGGCGGAAGGCTCTTGAGAATGACGATCCCTGATGGCGGCGGCGTCGCAGCGGCTGCCGTCATGCATCACCGGGTCGACATGCTGACGGTTGAGTTCAACGACAGCAGCGGCGGCTATCACGCTGCTGTCTTCTTACTACCAGCCAAAGAGGCAGACCGTGCGCTGGAGAGCTTCGTTTTAAGTCCTGTGCCGCCACGGAAATTTTCGGAGACGGTCTGTCATAACGCCCCGATTGAACCGAAGAGTGTGCTTGTGTCCGCTCCCAACTGGGATCAAGCTGAGGTGCCGGCTGCCTATCGAGCACTCGTATACGAGCACCTGATCGATCGTATTCAGAGTACGAAAGAAGTCGCGCATGTCTATCGGGGTGGCGAAGATAATGGCCAAGGTGTGTGCCCACAGTACAAGGTTCACATCTCGATTGCGACTTTCAAGGAGGGAAGCTCGGTGATGCGTGCAGCTCTGGGCCCTGCCGGAATGTTCGTTGGGACCACGCAGATGAAGTTCGATGTCACTTTCACCGATTCGTCGGGAAGGCTGAATACAAGCGAACAGATCACGGCGACGATGCGAGGCGAGTCCGAGAGCACAAACGTCGCGGATCACGTCGCCAAAAGTATTGCCAAGCATTACGCTACCGTGCTGAAGAGCGCCGACAAGAGCAACTCAGCGAAGAACATCGTCGACCCTGCTTCGTAAATCCGCAGAAGCGTCGTCCGTCATGGAGGCTGCGTGACGGCGCTCTTAGCAGAGTTCCTTGCTCCTTTCTACACTGTAAGCACCCAAGAGCTTCACTTTCTGAGCTTTGAGCGAAAAACAGAGAGGAAACATGAACACCGGCGAAGTACCGCACACGACTGACAATCGTTGGAGTAACGATTCGTACCTGGAGATGGACCACAGGCTCAATTCCTTGCGCTCGCTTGTTTGTGATCTTCTCAAGACCAATCAGGAGCTCCGTCAGGCTCTTCTGGAGGCGAGGTCAGGCGTATCTGAGGATCAGGGCTCGCGGTCGTCAGATGCTTTGGGAGCGAAGAGCGAACTTTGATCAATCAGAATCAGGTATCACCACCTTTATCAACGTGGCCGGCACTAGTCTGCAGATAGTGAGTTGGCTCCATCGAGTTGGAGCCGTCGAAGCGTCGTACTCAAACCAAATTATGATGATGAATAGTCTTCGCCATTGCGCAGAGCGCGTTTCAACCGCCGAGGAAGGGCTTTACTTCACGAACATGAGACCAGAGAAGATGACAGTCAAAACAGCTAACAAACACGAACTCAGGACAAGAGAGACGCGGGCACTTTTGCTCCAGGCTGCTGAAACGATCTTCGTGCGGGACGGATACGAAGGGGCAGAACTGGGAGAGATTGCGGCCCTTGCCGGGCGCACCAAGGGTGCAATCTACGCGCAATTCAAGAGCAAAGAGGATATCTTTCTCGCGCTCATTGAGGAGCGCACGAATTGCTACCGCGCTCGAATGGAAAAGATTTTGGCCGCATCAACGACCGTTGACGGGAATATGAATGCTGTTCGGAATTTTTTCCTGGAGCGCACTGAAGACCAGGCGTGGTCCCTTTTAGTATTGGAATTCAAACTTTTTGCCTTGCGGCATCCCGAATCGAAGAAGCGGCTGCAGACGTTGTACGCCGGAATCCTCTACCGGACTGATGAAAAGAAGCTTGCCGACATACTAGGGGCAGCCGCGAAAGGAAAAGATGCGATCAGTCGGGCGGTCGCGGTCCAAACCCTGGGACCCGTGATCTCTGCTCTCGTTCTCGAATCTCAATTGGAAAACCATCTTATGAATAAGAATGTCATCAAGAAGGTTGCTAACCGAATATTTGACGCTCTGCTGGAAGTCCCGACACGTTAGTTTGCGATGAGATTCAGGCTCTCTTCGGTGTGGGAAGGTTTGCTATTTGAGTTCGCGGACCCAGATGTTGCGGAAGCTGATGGGTTCGCTCTTGTCGCCGTGGGCTTGCAGTTTGATGGGGGCGGTATCGTACTTTTTGTAGAAGGGCTGGCCGATGTAGAGCGTTTCACCTTTTAGTTCGAAGTGATTCTCGACGAGGACGCCGTTGAAGAGGACGGTGGCGTAGGCGGGAGTTTTGACGGTGGCGTCGGCGTTGAAAGTTGGTGCGGTCCAGATTACGTCGTAGGTCTGCCACTCGCCGGGTTTGCGGTTTGGATTGGCGAGGGGAATGGCCTGCTTGTAGATGCTTCCGGCCTGGCCGTTGACGTAGGTCTTGTTGTTGTAGGAGTCGAGGATCTGGAGCTCGTATCCGGCGTCGCCGGGGCCGGTGGAGGCGAGGAAGACGCCGCTGTTTCCGCGTGCCTGGTCGGTGCCGGTGATGTTCTCGGGGATTCTCCACTCGATGTGGAGCTGGTAGTTCTTGAAGGTGCGCCTGGTTTCGATGTTGCCGGAACCGGGCGCTTTGCTGACGGTGAGGATGCCGTCGGCGACGGTCCATGCGGCGGGGGATTTGTCTTTGGTGGAGACCCATTGGTCTAGGTTTTTTCCGTCGAAGAGGACGATGGCGTCGGAGGGGGGCGCGGAGTCGGTGATGCCGGGTGTGACGATTGGGGGGACCGGCTCGTAGACTTCGGTGTCCTGGTGTTTTGGTGCGGCAGGCTGTTGGGCGGTGAGGGAAGTGGCGGCGATCAGGGCTGCGAGTGCGAGGAAGTTCGAAGGTTGAATGCGCATGATTTTTCTAGAAGAGAATATACCCAATCGTGCGCTGCCTGAGAGCGTCGTCATCTTGCTACAGGTGAACGGATGGATCCGCGAGGACAAAATACGGGGATCCTTCGCTCCGCTCAGGATGACGACTTCTTGGATATCGGTTGGGAAGGTGGCTTGGTTAGCTGCGGGCGGAGCGGACGGCGGCGGCTAGTTCGGCCAGGGCGGTTTTAGTTTCGGGCCAGTCGATGCAGGCGTCTGTGATGGACTGGCCGTAGACGAGGGGTTTGCCGGGGACTAGTTTTTGGGCGCCGGCTACGAGGTTGCTTTCGAGCATGACTCCTATGATGCGCTTGTCTCCGGCGGCGATCTGGGCGGCCACGTTGCTGGCGACGCCTGACTGCTGGGTGTGGTCTTTGTGGCTGTTGGCGTGGCTGCAGTCGATCATGACCTGGGGGCGGATGCCGGCCTTCTCCATCTGCTTGCAGGTGTCTTCGACGGCGGTGGCGTCGTAGTTGGTGGTGTTGCGTCCGCCGCGCAGGATGATGTGGGTGTCGTGATTGCCTTTGGTGACGAAGATGGCGGTCTGGCCGTGTTTGGTGTGGCCGAGGAAGTTGTGCGCCTGGCCGGCGGAGAGGATGGCTTCGATGGCGATCTGGACATTTCCGGAGGTTCCGTTTTTGAAGCCAACGGGGCAGGAGAGTCCGGAGACGAGTTCGCGGTGGACCTGGCTTTCGGTGGTGCGGGCGCCGATGGCTCCCCAGCTGACAAGCGAGGAGACGTACTGGGGGGAGATCATGTCGAGGAACTCGGTGCCGGCGGGGACGCCCATCTCGGCGAGGTCGAGGAGGAGATGGCGGGCTTTGCGGAGGCCGTCGTTAATCTTGAAGGACTCGTCGAGGTAGGGGTCGTTGATGAGGCCCTTCCAGCCGAGTGTGGTGCGGGGTTTCTCGAAGTAGACGCGCATGATGATGCAGAGTTCGCGGGAGTGCTCGGCGATGGCGGATTTGAGGAGCTCGGCGTACTCGCGGGCGGCTTCGGTGTCGTGGATGGAGCAGGGGCCGACGACTACTAGGAGGCGATGGTCTTCGCCGTGGAGGATTTTGATGATCTCGGTGCGAGCCTTGTAGGCGGTTGCAGAGGCGGCTTCGGTGATGGGGAGCTCTTCTTCGAGGGCGACGGGCGGAAGGACGACTTTGGTCCAGGTGATGCGAAGGTCATCGGTGGGAAAGAGCATGGGTCTCGCTTGAGTCGGATCAGATGGAGCGGCATTCCGCTGTGAGTCTTGTGAAAGTATCACGTCCCCTCAATCTTATAGCCTGATGGCTGCTGTGTACTGGCGGACGATCGGGTGCAGACTAGAATAGTAGCTGCGGGTTGTCTTCGACGAAGCCGCGATTCATCTGCGAGATGCAACAGGAAAGGTTTCCCCCAAGTGAAGGCATTAGTGAAGAGCCGCGAAGAACGCGGCCTGTGGCTAGAGGATGTTCCCGAGCCTGAGATGGGCATCAATGACGTTAAGATTCGTGTTCTGGCTACCGGGATTTGCGGTACCGACCTCCACATTTATGAGTGGGATGCGTGGGCCCGTTCGACGATCAAGCAGGGGCTGACGATTGGGCATGAGTTTGTCGGCGAAGTGGTGGCGGTGGGGTCGAACGTAAACGACATTCCGATCGGGCAGCTGGTGAGCGGCGAGGGGCATGTGGTCTGTGGGCGCTGCCGCAATTGTCTTGCTGGGCGGAGGCATCTTTGCGCGTTCACGCTGGGTGTCGGGGTGAATCGTAACGGGGCGTTCGCGGAGTACATTGTGCTGCCCATGTCGAACATCTGGATTCATAGTCCAGGGGTGCCGCATGAGATCGCGGCGATCTTTGATCCGCTGGGAAATGCGGTGCATACAGCGCTGGCGTTTCCGGTGCTTGGCGAGGATGTGCTGGTTACAGGCGCGGGGCCGATCGGGATTATGGCTGCGGCGGTGGCGCGGCATGCCGGAGCTCGGCATGTGGTGATCTCAGACCCGAATGAGTATCGCAGGGCGCTGGCGGAGAAGGTTGGGGTGACGCTTGCAGTGGATCCTCGGGCTACACCTCTGAAGGAGATTCAGCAGAAGCTGCATATGCAGGAGGGCTTCGATGTGGGGCTTGAGATGTCGGGCAATCCGAACGCATTCCGGGATATGCTCGCGAATATGAGCCACGGCGCGAAGATTGCGATGCTCGGGATTCCGTCGGAGGATATCTCGATCAACTGGAACCAGGTGGTGTTCAACCAGCTTACGATTCGCGGCATTTACGGACGGGAGATGTATGAGACCTGGTACAAGATGACCGTGATGCTTGAGAGTGGATTGGATATTTCGGGAGTGATTACGCACCGGATGAACTGGCGTGACTATGAAGACGGCTTTGCGGCGATGCGATCGGGGAACTCGGGCAAGGTGATTCTCGATTGGAGCGACGTTGCTTAGGTTGTCCGCGCTTGAGTTGAGGTAGGTGTAGAGCTCGCATCCCACCACGGTTTTCCCTCGGTCTGAGAGGGCGGATCGTGGTGGAACTGCGTTATGGGTCCGCCGGCCTGAGATACATGTCGGGATTCGTAAGTCGGGCGTTCTCTATGGTCAACAAAATTCATACAATTTTCGATTGCATGTGGTGGGCTGTCGCCCGTGTTATCTGCCGGATGGCTGCTATCTGTAGCGGAAGCGGGCAATCTACGACATTAGTACGGCCGTAACTTTAATGGGAGATGTGAATCAAACTACGCAGGAGCAGAACGGTGCACATTCCAGACCATTAAGCGTCTATTATCTGAGTCATCGCAAACCCGGGAGTTCTCGACCGAAGCGCACGTTCACACCTTGACAGGGCCAAGAATGGAAACAAGCGACTGCGAAATGCCCGGCCGGACCCTTGCGCATCCTCCTGCGCATCAGCCGGACAGCCTCTTTGAGAGCTGCTCGTGGTTTTACGCTCTTTGCCGTGAATATTTGTTTCGCGATCACACGCCGGAGATCAGTCGAGCGCTGTTTCCTTCTGCGAGACCGGCTCCTGGTACCAGGGTTCTTGAGCTGGGTTGTGGCCCTGGCTTCTATGCCTGTCGACTCTCGCAGGAGTATCCGCAGATTCATACCACTGGTGTCGACCTCTCGCGTCGATTGCTGGCGAGAGCGAAGTCCCGGGCTGCGAGTAGAAGTCTTCAGAACTGCACGTTCGCGCATGGCGACGCCCACTCTCTCCCGGATGATTCCAACTCTGTCGACGCAATTGTTGTCTCGCGGCTTTTTCTGATTGTTGCGAACAGGGAGGCTGTGTTGGGTGAGATCTTTCGGGTTTTGCGGCCGGGGGGACGCTGCTTTATCGCAGAACCGACCTCGGGCTTTCGCACACGCATACCACTTGGCTGCATGTGGCTGCTCTCTAAGGTGACTAATAGTCCCGCCGGAAGATATCGCGAGCCGCGACAGGCTGACGTGATGAGTGCGCCTGACTTTTCCGCGTTGATTCATTCGCAGCCTTGGGGCGAGGTAGACCTGCAATATGATGGCTGGTATCAGTACGCGGTCTGCGAGAAACGAGCTGAGGCTCTGATCGACTCCGCATGGCTGGAGAGGCGGGTCGAATGGAGGGCGGTTTAGTCTTATGACTCCTTCAACGATGTCCTACCCGATTCTTGATCCTGGGAAGCCGGTGGCGGTAAGAGCCGGGCAGACGGCTCTCGCTGTGATGGCGAAGGCTCCGCGCGCTGGTAAGGTGAAGACCCGCCTCTCGCCTCCTCTGACGCCGGAACAGGCTGCGGATCTCAACATCTGTTTTCTGAAGGACACTGCTGAAAATATCGCTTCGGCTTCCGTGCCGGGTGGCGCGGTTGGGGTGATTTCTTATACTCCGGCGGGCGATGAGGGCCTCTTCGACAATCTTCTGCCTGTCGACTTTGCGTTGATTCCGCAGCGTGGCGATGGCTTTGGCGAAAGGCTGTTTGCGACTGCACAGGATCTTCTCTCCTGCGGCTACGGCAGCGTTTGTCTTATTGACTCCGATTCGCCCACCGTTCCGGTGGCCGCGTTTAAACAGGCCATCGCTGAGTTGCAGAGGGAAGGTGACCGCATTGTTATTGGGCCGGCAATGGACGGTGGCTACTACTTGATCGGACTCAAACAGGCTCATCCCGAACTCTTCGCCGAGATCGCGTGGAGTACTTCGTCTGTGTTTGCGGAGACGGTTGCTGCGGCGAACAAGGGTGACATTGAGGTCGTAGTTCTGCCCCTTTGGTACGACGTAGACGATGGAGAGACGCTTGAATTGCTGACTGCCGAACTGCTTGACGACGCCCTGCCACCGTTTGCCACGCTGGCCGGGTATCGCGCTGAACATACGCGCGCTTACCTTCGTTCGCTGCGATCTAGGGGAGGCGAAAACTGATGATCGCAACGACCGACCGTGCTGCAAAATCCGCCGCGAGCGTTGGGATAGACTCTGGTGTTCGTCGACACTGGTCGGTTGCTCGCGCGTGGCACACCAATGCTGCACTGGTTCTGATCGGGATTGCTCTCTTCTTATTGACGCGACAGTTGGTCAGCGAGTACGACCACTTTACGATTGGGTTTTCCGGCGTGTCGGGGTGGTCGTGCATTCTTTATCTTGGCGCGGCGTTGATAGTGCTGACCCAGCCAGTCGATAGATTCACTTTTCCTATTATTGTGACTGTGGCGATCGCGTGCCGTCTGGTTGCGCTGCTGGGTCCGCCTTTTCTTTCGAGCGATGTCTATCGATATGTGTGGGATGGCGTGGTCCAACATGCTCACATCAGCCCGTATCGCTATGTTCCCGGGGATGCTGTACTCGCTTTTCTGCGGGAGCCTTTTCAGAGTGTCTTCGACAAAATCAACCGACGTGACTATGCCCACACTATTTATCCGCCCGCGGCGCAGGCGCTCTTCTATTTGATTACCTGGATCTCCCCAACGATCATTTTTATGAAGTCGGTGATGGTTCTGTTCGAAGGGATTACGATGTATGCGCTCGTGTCCCTGCTTCACTCGCTCGGTTTTCGTCGCGAGCAAACACTGCTTTATGCGTGGTGTCCGATGCTTGTGTGGGAGATCGCCGGCTCGGGGCATCTTGATTCTGCGGCGATGGCGTTCATTGGGCTTGCTTTGCTGGCGCGCTTTCGGAAACATCCAGTGCTGACAGGAATCTTTCTCGGCGTCGCTATTCTGCTGAAGCTCTATCCGCTTGTGCTGCTCCCTGCGCTCTATCGACGCGGGGATTTCAAGATGCCTGCCGCTGTTGCCACCGTTGTAGCGGTGGGCTACGCGGCATATTCGAGCGTTGGTCTTCTCGTCTTTGGATTTCTTGGGGGTTATGTAAAGGAAGAGGGTCTGGCGACGGGCTCGCGATACTTCTTACTGGAGCTAGCGCAACAAATCCCAGGTCTGCACGGTCTCTCTACTGCCGCCTACATCGTTTTTTGTGCTGCGGTCTTCGCGGGGATCGTCTGGCGGTGCGGGCAGATCGCGGGCCGCGACCGGAGCAGCCGTAAAAAGCCGTTTGCTTCGGATGGGGTTGCGGGTTTTCTTCCGCCTGCGTTTGCGCTGGCGAGTGCGCTGATGTTTTTGTTTTCACCTCACTACGCGTGGTACATCCTCTGGTTGATTCCGTTTTTCAGTTTGATGCCGAACCTGCCAATCCTGACTTACGTTCTCGGCTTCTTCTACCTGTACACAACGGATTTGGCTGAGCCGGGGCCTAAGATGTTTCTGGCTAATAAAATTCTCTACGCTTCGGTGTTTGCAGCGTTCATAATTCAGTTAGCTTTCAAGCGATGGCCGATTCATCGCAAGTTGTTTATTCAACCAGTGGTGGCGAGTGAATCTCTATGAGTACACTTCTTCCGATTCTTCCTCCCAACGACCTGCTCCATGACAAGGAGAGGCTTAGCCCCGCGGCGCAGCAGGCTGAGGAGGAGAAGAACCGCATGCGCCGGTACTTCGAGAAGCCTGAGTCGGACGCACATCTTGCTGCGATCGCCGCTTACGAGCCGTTTTGTCTTTACCTCGAGACGACGAACCGATGCAATCTGCTGTGCACGACCTGCCCGCGCACCTACGAGGAGCTGGAGCCCGAGGCCGATATGCCGTGGGAGCTTTTCACGTCTCTCATCGATCAGTATCCGAATATTGCGCGGGTTGTGCTGCACGGCATCGGCGAGCCCATGCTAGTCAAGGACATTGCTCAGCGAGTGAAGTATTTGAAGGATCGAAACATCTATGTTTTGTTCAACACGAATGGGACTTTGCTCACGAAGGCGAATGGGCGGGCTCTCATTGAAGCGGGTCTGGATGAGCTTCGCGTGTCACTCGACGCCGCGGAGTCTGAGGTCTTTCAGATGGTTCGCGGCAAGGACTTCTTCGACAAGATCGTTGCTAACGTCAAAAATTTCACGCGACTGCAGCGCGAGCTTGATGCTCCCAAACCGCGCGTGTCATTGTGGCTAACTGGTCTGCGTGAGACGGTGGATCAGCTACCTAATTTTGTGCGTCTGGCCCACTCTATCGGGGTGACCGAGGTTTATCTACAGCGGCTGGTATTCTTCGATGTCCCGATGGATGAACACTCTCTCGCGCGTGCGGAGTCGGCGCTCTTTGAACACACTACCGAGCGAGAAGAGGCTTTGATTCGTGAGGCTGAATCGGTTGCTCAAGAACTCGGTGTGATGTTCTCTGCATCCGGCGCAGTCGATCCTGGCGAGTCAATCAAGATGCAGCGCTCAGATAGTCCGTGGTCCCTGTGCCGTCGGCCCTGGTCGCTGATGTACATCACGGCGAACGGGCGTGTGCTGCCGTGCTGCATCGCGCCTTTCAGCATGAAGGGCTATGGCAGCTTTACTCTGGGTGATGCTACGCAGAGTAGCCTCCGCGAGATATGGAATGGGGCGGAATATCAACATTTCCGCGAGGGCCTTCTGACCAGCGCTCCGCCGCCGGCCTGTGTCAATTGCGGACTTCGCTGGAGCCTTTGACGATCGCTCTTGCACCTTTGCGGCAACGCCTTATAATCGCACCTGCGAAAGACAGAGAGGATGCGATGAATATCCAGCAGCACTCCGGCTTCTACGTGGTAGGCGTAGCGGCGCGCACGCATAATGCGGCTGAGAAGAATGGCAAGGGAAAGATCGGGGAGATCTGGCATACCCTGCTGCGAGACAATCTCGCCGCGAAGATCCCGAACAAGCTTGGGATTGATCTGATCGCGGTGTATACCGACTATGAAGCCGGCCGTGACGGTTACTACACCTACCTTCTTGGATTGCCTGTCTCTTCCATTCACAACATACCCGCGAAGTTCGTCGCGAAACATGTTCCCGGAGGCCGCTACGCAGTTGTTACGTCGAACAGAGGGCCTGTGACACGGGTGGTTCCGGAGATATGGGACCGGATCTGTTCTATGTCGGCCGGCGAATTAGGTGGCTCGCGATCCTTCCGTGCCGACTACGAGGTTTACGACCAGCGTTCGACCGATCCGGAGAAGGCCCAGATCGAAGTGTATGTCGGTCTTCGCTAGACGCATCCATACGCACTGAATTTCAGGATTGACTCGAAGTAAAGAATCAGAATGCAACCAACAATTTCTGTCATCATTCCGGCGCTGAATGAAGCCGAGTCGATCGGGCATGTTGTCTCCGAGATGCCCTGGCAACTCATTGCCGAATGCATCGTCGTCGACAACGGGAGCTCCGATGAGACTGCCGCTGTTGCGGAGGCGGCAGGCGCGCGCGTCGTTCGATCTCCGCGTGGATATGGAGCTGCCTGTAAAGCGGGCTGCGAGGCGGCAATTTCCACGAGCCTTATTCTGGTCTACATGGATGGCGATGGATCCGATGTTATTGCGGGCCTGCCACGACTGGTGGGTCCGATAGAGGCCAACGAGGCGGACTTCGTTCTCGGCTCGCGAATTCGCGGCACGCGTGAGGCGGGATCTATGCTCGGTTCGCAGGTCTTCGCTGCACATCTGGTCAGCACTCTTTTGCGTCTTTTTCAAGGCGTGCACTATACCGACATGGGGCCCTTTCGTGCGATTCGTAGAACGTCACTCGATGAGTTACAGATGTCGGAGCTGACCTACGGATGGAATCTAGAGATGCAGATTCGCGCTGCTCAGAACAAACTTCGCATTCGGGAGATTCCAGTCGATTATCGTAAACGCATGGGCGGAACCTCCAAAGTTTCGGGTGATGTGAGAGCGAGTATGAAAGCTGCGATTCGCATTCTCAAGGTCCTGTTTCGCGCGGGTCTTTCGCGCAAACTGAGCTAGGATTGCGAAGAAGAAGGAAAGTTCCAACGTATACTTGTTGCGTCAAGTTATCAGGAGACACTATGCAAAGTCGTATTCTCGGCACCACTATGCCCGTTCTCGAGTTCGCCCTCGGCCCGAATGACGCGGTCATCTCGGAAGCAGGGGAGCTCTCGTGGATGACTTCTTCTGTTCAGATGACCACGCACACTCAACACGCGGGTGGCGGCGGCTTCTTCGGGGCAATTGCGCGGGTCGCGGGCGGCGGATCGCTCTTTATGACTGAGTACAGGGCGGTTGGCGGTTCCGGCGAGGTTGCGTTCGCGACGCGAGTTCCAGGACACATCGTACCTGTGGAGGTTGGTCCGGGGCATGAGTACCTCGTTCACCGTCATGGGTTTCTCTGCGCCACCGCCGCGATAGAACTAGGGGTTGGTTTTCAGCAGTCGCTTGGCGCGGGGATCTTCGGTGGTGACGGTTTTCTGTTGCAGAAGATCAGCGGACAGGGCATCGCCTGGCTGGAGCTATCTGGGGAGCTTGTCATCAAGGATCTTGCTGCCGGCGAGACGCTGCGCGTTCATCCCGGTCACGTGGGCGCGTTTCAGTCTACTGTTGCGTTCCAGATCCAGCGCGTTCCTGGCATTAAAAACATGATCTTTGGCGGAGACGGTGTCTTTCTTGCGGCGCTTACTGGACCTGGCCGCGTGTGGCTGCAGACTCTGCCTATTTCGCGGCTTGCACATCAGATTCAAGAGTATCTGCCGAAGGAGCGCGCGCAGCAGGCTACTGAGGGCGGGGTCGTTGGCGGTATAGTGGGTTCCATCCTGAAGGGAATGTAGTCGCGATTAGCTGAATTGACGACATTCTTCTCCCTGTTCGTGATGGGTGAGATGTTTAGGTTTTAGAAAGTGAAACGACTATGCCCCCGGCAACGATCAGCGTTCCTCCTATAAGGATCGTTGGTGAGGGAACCTGTTTGAAGATTAGCCATGAGAGCAGTTGGGCGACTACGAAGAAGAAGACGACGTACAAACCAAGTAGTCTTCCAAAGTCCCACGGTGGTGCGTTGACGGTCCAACCGTATGCAAAGAGGATGATTGCGGCTGCGCCGAACATTAGAATGCGGGCCCGGGCTGAATTCGAATGAAGGCCTGCACGAATTAGAGCATCGCCGCCGGCTTCGAGAGCTGCGGCGGCAAGCAAGATCAAAACTGTGGCGATGCGGCTCATGTTTCTATGTGATGAGACTCTTGAGGACAGCTCTACATAGAGGACCATGTCGCGGATAAGAAAGTCGTAAAAGCGCTTCTTCGAGCGGGTCAAAGTCATTTCGACCAGATGCTGCAGCCCCTGCCAGCCGGGGCTAAACTCGAGTAGAGGCTCGAATGACAGTAGTTGCGCTCGATATTCATCCAGGACGCTCGAAGAGATTTCCTGCTGGCCCCTCGTTTCTTCCAAGGTTTTTGACAGGCCGCATGTTTCGACAGACAGCGGTTGAGTCTATGGTGGAGTCTGCGCGGCGTTACGGAGACCTTGTCCACTACACCGTCTTTGGTCGCCATATCTATCAACTGAATCATCCTGAGCTTATTGAGGATTTTCTTATCAAGGACGCGGGCAAGCATCACCGCGGGATCGTGATGCAACGGTCAAAGACTGTTCTAGGAGAAGGGCTGCTGACCAGTGAAGAGCCACTGCACATGCGTCAGCGAAGACTTGCGCAGCCGGCGTTTTTGCGTCATCGAATTGCAAATTATGGAGAGGTGATTGGAGAGAATGCTGCCGCGATCTCACAAAGTTGGAAGCCTGGTTCGATTCGTGATGTGCATGAAGATATGCTCGAGCTGG
This sequence comes from Tunturiibacter gelidiferens, assembly GCF_013410115.1. Lineage (GTDB taxonomy): Bacteria > Acidobacteriota > Terriglobia > Terriglobales > Acidobacteriaceae > Edaphobacter > Edaphobacter gelidiferens. Next base: position 562,208 of record NZ_JACCCV010000002.1, on the reverse strand, counting down.
CGTTGCGGATTGTCGGCAAGTGCCTCTTCGATCTGGACGTTCAGTCGCACGAAGAGGTGAAGAAGGTTTCGGCTGCGGTAGATGCGTTCATGGGGTTTCTTCCGCTGGCCATACTGCCATTCTCGGAACAGATTCAGCGATTGCCGCTGCCTGCCATGACGCGGATCCGGAAGGGACAGGCGGACCTCGACAGGATCATTTACGGAATGATCAAGGAGCGCCGCAGATCTCCGGGAGATCGGGGCGATCTGCTCTCGATGCTGATGGAGGCGGTGGATACGGAAGGATCCAGCGGCCGCATGTCGGACCAGCAGGTGCATGATGAGTGTCTGACGATTATGCTGGCGGGGCACGAGACCACTGCGAATGCGCTGAGCTTTGCGCTGTGGCTGCTCGCCAAGTACCCGGAGGTGCAGACGCGTTTGTATGAAGAAGCCCGTATGGTTCTCGGAGATCGTGCGCCGACAGCAGCCGATTACTCCCGTCTTCCTTATGCTACTCAGGTTTTTTCCGAGACGATGCGGCTTTATCCACCGGTCTGGGTGATTGCCCGTAGCTGTGTCGAACCATATGACATCGCCGGCTATGCAATTGCCAAGGGAGCTATTCTTATCGCGCCTCAGTTCGTCGTTCACCGCGATGAGCGTTTCTATCCGGATCCACTTCGATTTGATCCTGAGCGTTTTGCAGTGGATAAGAAGGAGACTGTAAGGTCGCGCCCGCGCTTCGCCTTTTTTCCGTTCGCGGCGGGAAGCCGGCAGTGCATCGGTGAAGGGTTGGCCTGGATGGAAGGAGTGCTTTCTCTTGCTACGATCGTCCGTGACTGGAGGCTTAGCCTGCCAGTTGGAGCCCCGGCTCAGATCGCGGTCAATCCTGCAATTAGCCTGCGACCGAAGCATGGAGTTCCGTTATTGATGGAACGAAGAGGCTAGCGCCCCTCCATCCAGGAGTCGATCGAGTATCCGTTGCGGCGGTGTAGAAAGATCAATATGGAGTAGACCAATGCATAGGTCAGTTGAATTGCTGCGGCGGCCCAATCCTGCAAAAGTGCGGATCCAAACGTCAGCACGACGATGAGGAGACTTGCCGCGATGAGCGCTGCTCGCGTTCTGAGGCCGATTAGAATTAGGAGACCGAAGAGACCTTCAATTGAGGGCAGGATCAATCCGAAGAACCAGACGCTCCATGCGGGAAGTGGTGCATGGCCGAACTGAATGACTAGCTTTGCGGCGAACTCGCCTGGGCCGGCAATCATGCGGCTTACGCCGTGCATCATCAAATTTACGCCGACCACTATGCGCAGTAGGGCATATGCTGTGCGCTCGTCAGAAAAATTCAATTCTTCAACCATTGGGTCCCCGCTTAGTGGTGCGCTCAACTCGGGATCGCATTATTTCTTCAGATGCCAAAGCTGACGGAACGGTATAAGGAATTGTCGAGGGATGCATAAGTTGAGTGCGGGGCTCTATATTCTGGAGCGATGCAAGGAAACTCAACAGAACCTTTTCTTCATCTCGCTCACGTCAATGTAGCCCGCGGAGATAGTGTCGTTCTTCACGACATCAACCTGTCGGTTAATGCGGGGGAACATATAGCGATTCTTGGCCCGAACGGATGTGGCAAGTCGACGCTGATCAAGACCATAACGTGCGAGTGTTATCCGCTGGTGCAACCGGAGATGAAGGTGAGAATCTTTGGGCGCGAACGGTGGGATCTAACGGAGTTGAAGAAGCGGCTCGGGGTTGTTTCTGCGGAGTTGCCAGGGAAACAGACGCTACAGACTACGGGGCGCGATGCCGTGATTACTGGCTTTTTTTCGAGTAGTACGCTGTGGCCGAATCTTGTGGTGACGGAGGCTATGCGGGCTTCTGCGGAGGAGGTGTTGGGGCAGACTGATGCGGTGGGGTTTGCGGAGAAGCTGGTGGGAGAGATGTCGGCGGGGCAGCAGAGGCGGATTATGATTGGGCGGGCGCTCGTGGCGTCGGCGGGGATGTTGTTGTTGGACGAGCCTTCGAATGCGCTGGATCTTGCGGCTCAGGCGGAGTTGCGAGGGTTGTTGCGAAGGTTAGCGGAGCAGGGGACTGGGATCATGCTGATTACTCACCATATTGCGGATATTCCACCGGAGATTGATCGGATTTTGATGATGCGGGAGGGGCGGATTGTGGCGGATGGGTCGAAGGCGGAGCTGCTGACCGCAGAGAGGCTGAGTGATCTGTTTAAGACGGAGGTTCAGCTTTCGGAGCGGGATGGTTTTTATCACGCTTGGTGAGGGATTATTTTCTGGCGTGGTGATTTGCGGGTTTTACAGGGGGGATTTTGCGAACAGTGGGTGCGCGGCGTGGTGTTTTGGGTGGTGAAACGTGGTGTTTAAGCATGGTAAACGTGGTGGGTTAGCAGTCACTTTTTCAGTGACGAAAAATGCGCCACGGTTTTGAGATTTATTTTTGAGTGGTTGAAAGAGATGTCCTGCCGGACGGGCCCACTGCGCGTGGAGCGGTCACTTCGTGACTCGTCTTCCGGTCTGGGCGCGATCAATTGCTCGGTCCTCCCGTTGGTCGGAAGTAGGAGAACCGCTTTAGTCTGCTTGGGGGATTACGCCGGTTTGGAGCTTGACTAGTTCTGGCTGGGCTATGCGTGATGGGCCGAGGACCGCGATTTTGGGTAGGGGGCCGCGGACCATGGCTACCTCGTCGCAGGCGTAGAGGCGCGGGCAGGTCTGGCAGTCCTTGTAGATCTTGTCGGGCAGGGTGGTGCGGTCGACTACGCGGAAGCCGAAGTGGAAGAAGAAGTCGGGGATGCGGGTGAAGAGGCAGACGGCGGTGACCTTTTGCTCTTCGGCTTCTTCAAGGAGGGCGCGGAGGAGACGGCCCCCTGCGCCCTGGCCCTTGGCTTCGGGCTTGACGACGATGGAGCGGACTTCGGCGAGGTGGGGGCCGTAGAGGTGGAGTGCTCCGCAGCCGAGGAAGACGCCGCCTGAGTCTCCATCGACGGGGGATTCGGCTACGGCGAAGTCGCGGATGTTCTCGCAGATCTCGGCGTAGTTGCGGCGGAGGAGGGTGCCGTCGCCGGAGAGGGAGTTGACGAGATCGAAGATGTTGACGGCGTCAGGGAGCTTGGCCTTGCGCACGGTTGCGCCGCCTACGCGGAGGCGGGATGAGGAGGTGGATTCACTCACGGTCATCAAGGGGGTAGTGGGCAACTGCGTTTAGCTCCTTACTTTATTTTCGCAGAGTATTGGATGATTTGATGATTCGGTTTGGTGCGGGGGTTGAAGAGTGCGGTTCGCGTGTGGCGCGAATGCTAACTCATGCGGTGAGACTGGGTAAGTAGCGTTCGCAACGGCAACAGACGAAATACGGGGGTCTCTCCACTACGCAATAGACGATGGAACTGTCTATTGCTTCGGTCGAGATGACGAATCTTTGGGGAAGCGGGATTGGATGAGACTGCATGAGTGGGCATTCGCAGCGGCAACAGACGAAATACGGGGGTCTCTCCACTGCGCGATAGACGATGGAACTGTCTATCGCTTCGGTCGAGATGACGAATCTTTGGGGATGCGAGAGATTGAACCGGCTTTGTCGTCACGCGTGCTCCGTGAGACGGGCCTTGGCTTCAGCGAGGGCTGTGGCGACGCGGGGACGGGCGGTGCCTCCGATTACGTCGTGGCAGTCGAGGGTGGCTTCGAGGGTGATGGCGGCGAAGAAGTCTTCGCCGAATGCGGGGGAGATTGCGCGGAGGTCTTCGAGGGTGAGTTGCTGGAGTTCGCGTTGGGTTTCGAGGCCCCCGTCTCCCATTGCTAGGCGGACGGCGTTGCCGATGTGCTCGTGGGCTTTGCGGAAGGGGATGCCTTTGTCGGTGAGGTAGGTGGCGGCGGCCATGGCGTTGAGGTAGCCGGAGTGGGCGGCGGTCTTCATGATGTCGTAGCGGAACTTGAGGGAGGCGGTGAAGGCTGGGAGAACGCTTAGGATGCCGGCGATGGTGTCGGCTGCGTCGAAGACTGGCTCCTGGCCTTCTTGAAGGTCTTTGTTGTAGGCGAGGGGTAGGCCTTTGATGAGTGTGGCTAGTGTTGTGGCTGCGCCTAGGAGGCGTCCGGATTTGCCGCGGATGAGTTCGGTGAGGTCAGGGTTCTTCTTTTGCGGCATGGCGCTTGAGCCGGTGGAGAAGCGTTCGGGGAGGTCTAGGAAGCCGAACTCGGCTGTTGAGTAGAGGGTTAGTTCTTCGGCGAAGCGGGAGATGTGGATGCCTAGAGTGGCGATGGCTTGGGTGAATTCGAGGGCGAAGTCGCGGTCGCTGGTTGCGTCCATGCTGTTGGGGGTGGGGGCGTCGAAGTTGAGGGCGCGGGCTGCGATGGTGCGATCGAGGGCGAGGGTTGCGCCGGCGACTGCTCCGGAGCCGAGCGGGCAGAGGTTCATGCGCTTGCGGGCGTCGGTGAGGCGGCTGGCGTCGCGCTCGATCATGCTGACGTAGGCGAGGAGCCAGTGGGCTACGAGGACGGGTTCGGCGCGCTGGAGGTGGGTGTAGGAGGGCATGGTGGCTTCGCCTGCTGATTCGGCGAGTTCGATGAGGGATTTGCGCCATGCGGTGAGGCCTGCGAGGGTGTTGTCGATGGCTTCGCGGACGAAGAGGCGCATGTCGGTGGCGATCTGCTCGTTGCGGCTGCGGCCGGTGTGGAGCTTGAGGGCTAGGTCGCCGATTTGTTTGGTCAGTTCGAGTTCGACGTAGTGGTGGACGTCTTCGGCCTGGGGATTGAAGGTTACGATGGCTTCGCCTTGTTCGGCGTGCTGTTTGGCTACGGCGCGGAGGCCTTCTTCCATTTGCAGAAGCTCTTCGCTGGTGAGGATGCCGGCGGCTTCGATGGCGCGGGCGTGGGCTATGCTGGCTTCCACTTCGTAGGGGACGAGGCGCCAGTCGAAGGGAAAGGAGCGTTGCCAGGATTCGAAGGTAGGGTCGAGTGGTTCGCGGAAGCGGCCGGACCACATTTTGGTGGATTGGGTGTTGGACATATTCTGGCTCTCAGGGGCTCGGATTCGTGTTGGTGCAGGACGGCATGGACTGAAGCGGCACATGCATCGAGATGAAGTTTGGCGAAGGATGCTTGATCTCGATCGGTTTAGCGTTAGGCGCCTCCTCATGGGCGATCTGGCAGGTCACCTGGTCTAAGCGACCGTGTTCAATCTCGATTTCGACGATGCCGCGTGATTCTGACTGGGCGCGAAAAAAATACTGCTTCCCCGGCTCAAGCGTAATAGCAAGGTGATGGCCGCTGGTGGGGTGGCTGCCGTACCAAGCAGCGAAGTCATGCAGCCCCGGAGGAATGTTTAGCGTAGCGAAGCGGTCGTTTTTGGCGAAGGAGAATCCCTGGTGAAACGGAAACAGACGTTGGGTGCCATCGTAGATTGACCCATAAAATATGCCTGTGTTTGTGCCGGGTACTCCACTCTTGAGACGAGAGCCATGAACATAGAAAGTGACCTGAGTGCTTTGCGCGAACCCGTAGGAAGAAAGCGCCAATAGTATAGCGAGCAACAAGGATCGAACTTCTCTCGACATCACACCCTGTCGCGTAAAGTGCGAAAGGGCGGGCAAACGGCTTTTCACCTTGTGATCTCCTTATCGGTTCCGCTGTTGAGTTGGGGCATTTCGGAGCCTTTGCTTAGGGTGATTAGGCCGCTTTGCGCGTAGGTGATTAGCTTGGCGCGGGTGTCGGTGATGTCGAGGTTGCGCATGGTGAGCTGGCCGATGCGGTCGCGGGGGGAGAAGGTGGATTCGCCCTTTTCCATGGTGAGGCGCTCGGGGTGGAAGGTGAGGTTGGGTGAGGCGGTGTTGAGGATGGAGTAGTCGTTGCCGCGGCGGAGTTCTATTGTAACTTCGCCGGTTACAGGTTTGGCGACCCAGCGCTGGGCGGCTTCGCGAAGCATGATGGCCTGGGGGTCGAACCAGCGGCCCTGGTAGAGGAGACGGCCTAGCTTGCGGCCGTTGTCGCGGTACTGCTCGATGGTGTCCTCGTTGTGGATGCCGGTGATGAGGCGCTCGTAGGCGATGAAGAGGAGAGCGAGGCCAGGTGACTCGTAGATGCCGCGGCTCTTGGCTTCGATGATGCGGTTTTCGATCTGGTCGGACATGCCGAGGCCGTGGCGGCCGCCGATGGCGTTGGCTTCGAGCATGAGGGCTACGGGGTCGGAGAGCTCTTTGCCGTTGAGGGCTACGGGGAAGCCTTCTTCGAAGCGGATGGTGATGGCTTCACGTTTAATGTGGACGTCGTCACGCCAGAAGGCGGTGCCCATGATGGGGGCGACGATCTTCATGCTGGTGGTGAGGAGCTCGAGGTCCTTGGCTTCGTGAGTTGCGCCGAGGATGTTGGAGTCGGTGGAGTAGGCTTTTTCGGCGGACATCTTGTAGCCGAAGCCGGCCTTGGTCATGAAGGCGGACATCTCGGCGCGGCCGCCTAGCTCGTCGATGAAGGTGGGGTCGAGCCAGGGCTTGTAGACCTTGAGGTCGGGGTTGACGAGGAGGCCGTAGCGGTAGAAACGCTCGATGTCGTTGCCTTTGAAGGTGGAGCCGTCGCCCCAGATGTTGACGTCGTCCTCTTTCATGGCGGTGACGAGCATGGTGCCGGTGACGGCTCGGCCGATGGGGGTGGTGTTGAAGTAGGTGACGCCGGCGGTGGTGATGTGGAAGGCGCCGGATTGGAGGGCGGCGATGCCTTCGCGAACGAGCGGGCCGCGGCAGTCGATGAGGCGGGCCTTTTCGGCGCCGTACTCTATGGCTTTGCGGGGGATCTCGTCGTAGTCGGCTTCGTCGGGCTGGCCGAGGTTGGCGGTGTAGGCGTAGGGGAGGGCGCCCTTCTGCTTCATCCAGTGAAGCGCGGCGCTGGTGTCGAGGCCTCCGGAGAAGGCTATGCCGACTTTTTGGCCGAGGGGAAGGGTTTCAAGGATTACGGACATTTGGTACAAACCTCGATGGTTCAGCTGATGCGTTAGGCGGTTTGAGCGTAGCTCGAACACTTTGGCAAAAAGTTCGGGCGGTTGTGGTTGGTGTGAGGCTTCGGGATCCTTCCCCTTCGCTTCGCTCAGGGTCAGGATGACAGCAAAAACAAACAGAGGCCGGGTGCGTCTGCGAACGGCGACCCAGGCTTAGGAGCGTTTGCGGGGTTGGATTCCGCGGCTGCGGCTGTTGGAGGTGCGCTTGGCCCCGCCGAGGAGCATGAGCAGGATTGCTTTTTGGGCGTGCATGCGGTTTTCGGCTTGATCGAAGACGAGGGACTGGGGGCCGTCGAGGACGGCGTCGGTGACTTCGGCGTTGCGATGGGCGGGGAGGCAGTGCATGAAGACGGCGTCGGCTTGCGCGTTGGCCATGAGGGCTTCGTTGACCTGGTAGGGCTTGAAGATGGGGGCGCGCTTGGTGGCCTCGTGCTCGAAGCCCATGGAGGTGCAGACGTCGGTGTAGACGGCGTCGGCTCCGGTGACGGCCTTGACGGGGTCGTGCATGAGGGTGATGCTGCCGCCGGTGGTTTCGGCGATCTCGATGGCTTTGTGGATGATTTCGAGCTTGGGGGCGAAGCCTTTGGGCGTGGCTACGGTGCAATGCGCGCCGAGTTGCGCGGCGGTGAGCATGAGGGAGTGGCAGACGTTGTTGCCGTCGCCGATGTAGGTGAAGTGAAGGCCCTCTGCGGAGCCGAAGCGCTCTTCGAGGGTGAAGAAGTCGGCGATGGCCTGGCAGGGGTGCTCGAGATCGGAGAGGGCGTTGATGACGGGGATCTTGGAGCAGGCGGCGATCTCGGTGATGGTGTCGTGGGCGTAGGTGCGGAGGACCATGATTGCCATCCAGCGCTCGATGTTGTGAGCCATGTCGGAGAGGGATTCGCGCTCGCCGAGGGGGGACTGGGTCTGGTCGACGAAGATGGCGTTGCCGCCGAGGGTGTTGATGGCGGTCTCGAAGGTGAGGCGGGTGCGGAGGGAGGCCTTCTCGAAGAACATGACCATCTGGCACGCGTCGAGGGCGTGACGGAAGTCTTCGGGATTGTTCTTGACGGCGTGAGCGAGCTCCATGAGGGCTGCCATCTCCTCGACGGTGAGGTCGGCGATGGAGCAGAGGTCGCGGCCGTGGAGGCGCTTGGAGGCTTCGCTGAAGGCGGTGTCGGACTGGATGCCGAGGGTAGCGTGTGCGCGTGTGGGGGCGAAGTCTTCAGCTTCGGACTTCGTGTTCATGATGACGGTTTTGCTACCCATTGGCTTTGTCTCCTGCCGGAACTGCTCCGGCCAGTGCTGCAGTGAAGATCTCGTCGAAGGCTTTGATGGCGGTGTCGACGTGTTGACGCTCCAGAAGGAAGGGCGGGAGGAGCCGGAGGACTGTCTCGCTGGTGCGGTTGATGATGATGCGGCGCTCTAGCATCTGTGCGGCGACGCGCTGGGCAAGGTCGGCGGAGTTGATTTCGATGCCGAGCATGAGGCCTTTACCGCGAACGTCCGTGATGCAGTCGTGGCGCTTGGCTAGTTGCGTGAGTTGATCGTGGAAGTATGCGCCTACTTCGTTGATGTGGGCGAGAAGGTTGTCGCGCTTGATGGTGTCGATGACCGCAATGGCTACAGCGCTTGCGAGTGGATTGCCGCCGAAGGTGGTGCCGTGCATGCCGGGAGTGATGGCCTCGGCGGCGGCGTTGGTGCAGAGCATCGCGCCCATGGGGATGCCGTTGGCGATGGGCTTGGCGAGTGTGGTGACGTCTGGGAGGATGTTGTAGTGCTGGTAGGCGAACCACTTGCCGGTGCGGCCCATGCCGGACTGGATCTCGTCGGCGATGAGGAGGGCGCCGGTGGAGTCGCAGAGGGCTCGAGCTGCGGCGAAGAACTCTTGAGTTACGGGATGGATGCCGCCTTCACCCTGGATGGGTTCGATGCAGATGGCGCATATTTCATTCGAGAACTTTGCGCGAAGGTCGGCTACGTCGTTGAAGCGGACGAATTCGACGCCGGGCATGACGGGCATGAAGGGCTCGCGGTACTTGTCCTTCGCGGTGGTGGCGACGGAGCCCATGGTGCGGCCGTGAAAACTGTGGTCGAGTGCGAGAAACTTTGTGCCGATGACTTTGCTTTTAGAGCGGAGGAGACCGGCGTGGGCGCGGGCCAACTTGAGGGCGGCCTCCCAGGCTTCGGTGCCGCTGTTGGTGAAGAAGACGCGGTTCAGACCGGTGATCTCAGTGAGGCGAAGGGCGAGTTGGGCAGTGTGCTCGTGGAAGAAGAGGTTGGAGGTGTGGATGAGGCGTTTCGATTGGCTGATGATCGCGTCTTCGACGGCGGGGTGTGCGTAGCCGAGGCCGTTGACGCCGATGCCGCTGAGGAGGTCGAGGTAGTCGTTGCCGTTCTCGTCGCGCAGGTGAACGCCCTCGCCGCTGACGAAGAGGATGGGGTTGCGCTCGTAGGTGTTGAGGAGCAGCTTCTTCTCTGCCGCCTGGATGGATTGCAAGTTCGGTGTTGCGTTCATGCGACCATGACCTCCGTTCCGTCGTTGACCCGTGTGGAGACGAGGTCAGGTAGTAGAGATGCTGCTTTTGCGGGAAGAATGCGTACGCGCTTGACGCCGTGAGTGAGGGCATCGCGGCAGGCGTTCAGTTTGGGGAGCATACCGCCGGAGACGACCTGCGCCTGCTCCATGGCGGGAATCTGTGCGAGGGTGAGCCAGCGCATGACGTTGCCGTCTGCGCCTTTGACGCCGGGGACGTCGGTGAGGAAGACGAGGGTGTCGGCTTTGGTGCCGATGGCGCAAGCTGCGGCCATCTCGTCGGCGTTGATGTTGTAGTACTCACCGTCGAAACCAAGGGCGATGGAGGAGATGACGGGGACTGCGCCCATGGCCCAGATGGCCTCGAGCCACTTGGGGTCCATGGCGGCGATCTCGCCGACGAAGCCGAGGTCGGGGTTGGTCTTTTTCTTGCGTGCGCGGAAGACGTGGCCGTCGCCACCGGAGAGGCCGACAGCGGACTGGCCGTGCGTGCCGATGGATGCGACAAGGGACTTGTTGACGCGGCCGGCGAGGACCATGAGGGCGGCGTCGCGGGTTTCGGCGTCGGTGATGCGGAGGCCGGAGATGAACTCGCTCTTCTTGCCCATGAGGGCGAGGGTGCGGGTGAGTTGCACACCGCCACCGTGGACGACGGCGACCTGATTTCCATCAGCGACGAGGTCGGCGATGGCTTTGCCGCAGGCGTGGAGGATCTTCTTGTCCTCGAGAGCGGCACCGCCAAGTTTGACGACGAATCTCACAGCAAGCCCTCCTCTTCGTTCCATCCGCACATCAGGTTGAGGTTTTGGACGGCCTGGCCGGAGGCGCCCTTTAAAAGATTATCGAGGCAGGAGACCAGGATCAGACGCTTTCCGTCGGCGGCGAGTGCGAAGCCGAGGTCGCAGAAGTTGGTGCGAACGATGTGTTGAATCTCCGGCAGGTGCGGCGTGGCGCGGAGCCTGACAAGCGGGCTATGTCGGTAGAAGTTCTGCAGCACTTCAGTGATGGTGGAAGGCTCGGTCTTTTCTTTAAGCCGGACGTAGATGGTGGAGAGGATGCCACGCGGTATGGGGAGTAGATGCGGGGTGAATTGGATTTGATCCGAGGTGATGTGGAGCTGCTCGAGTAGCTCTCCGGTGTGGCGGTGGCCGAAGACTGCGTACGCGGAGAGGTTGTCGGCTGCGTACATGAAGTGGGTTTTGGCGGTGGGTGCTTTGCCTGCGCCGCTGACTCCGGATTTGGCGTCGCAGATGATGCCGTGGTCGAGGTCGATAAAGCCTGCCTGGACCAGAGGGGCTAGCGCGAGGAGGATGGAGGTGGCGTAGCAGCCGGGGTTGGAGACGATGCGGGCTTTGCGGATCTCATCGCGGTGGAGTTCGGGGCAGCCATAGATGGCTTCGGATTGAAGCTGCGCGGCATGCTCTGCGTTGGCGTCTTTGAGCTTGTAGACTTCGCGGTTGGCGTGATGCTGGAGACGCCATGCTCCGCTTAGGTCGATGACTTTGATGCCGCGTGAGATGGCTTCAGGGACCCACTCGCGGGATTGCTCGTGCGGGGTGGCCAGGAAGAGGACTTCGGTTCCGGCATCGACGAGGCGCTCCCAGGTGAAGGGGAGGATCTGGTGGGTGCGGCTGGCGCCGGCGACTGCGAGTTGCGGGTGGAGATCTTCGAGGTAGAGCTTACTGGTGGGCTCTGTTTCTCCGCCGCGTCCGAGGAACGTTGGGGTCGAGTTCTGGAATCTTGGATGATGCAGGAGCAGGCGTGCTAGTTCGCCGCCGGCATAGCCGCCGATGCCCGCGATGGCTACGCGGGGTGCGGTACCGCTAAAAGGCCCACTGCGCGTGGAGCGGTCACTTCGTGACGGGTATACCCCTTCGGTGGGCGCTCCCGTTGGTCGCGATGAGATGTTTTCTGCTGAGTTAGCCAAGGTAGCCTTCGATTCGTGTCTTCAACAGGTTTGCTTGTTTTTCGTCCGGGCAGATGATGAGGACGGTGTCGTCGCCTGCGATGGTGCCTATGACCTCAGGCCAGTCCTCGTAGTCGATGCCGGCGGCGATGGGTTGAGCGCTTCCAGTGGTGGTGACGAGGACGAGGAGGTTGATGGCCTGGCGCACCTCGAGGCCGAAGCTTTCGAGAACTTCGCGGATGCCGGGGAGTGCATCTTCGTCGGAGTCGTTTCCGTTGGGAAGAGAGTAGCCGTTCGGTCCTTTATTTAATCTCAGTTCATGGATATCGCGCGATAATGTTGCTTGAGTGACATGAAATCCGCGTCCGGCTAGTTTTCGACGTAGCTCGTCCTGGCTGGTGACCGCGCTCTTTACCAGCAACTCTCGAATTACGGCGTGACGCTGTTGTTTCATGAGTTTGTTGTACCTGTGTTCGCGTAGTTAAGTCGTCAATTGTGGCTCAATTTGTTAGAGAGCCCACCTGTATAAATATACATTATCTGTGTATATTTATACACGCGTTGCTTCGTCTTCTCTTTCGTTGACGAGCGCTCCACAAAAAAGGAAGGGTTGTAGCCGGGATTTTGGTGCCGGGTGCGACGTATAGTGAAGCATGGAACGGTCCCTGGCAGCTAGTTTGAACCCAACTCGCCGAGATGCGGGTGTGTCTTCCTCGGTTTCGCCGTCATTAGTTGACGAGCGTTTTGACCACGACTCGTGTGGTGTGGGTTTTGTTGCCTCGGTGGGCGCTTCGCCTTCGCATGTGATTCTGGAGCAGGCGCTGACGGCGCTGGGCAGGCTGGCTCATCGTGGGGCGACGGCGGCTGATGGGAAGAGCAGCGACGGAGTGGGCGTGATGACCGCGGTTCCGCGGTCGCTGCTGGTGAAGGCTGCGAATCTCTCGATCGATGACACGCAGTTGCTGGGTGTGGGGATGTTGCTGATTCCGGCGGCGGAGACGCGTGCCGAGGAGGTCCTGGGACGGTGCCTGCTCTCGCATGACTTCGAGATTCTTTGTTGGCGCGATGTTCCGGTGCGGACGGAGTTCCTAGGGGAGACGGCGCTGGAGACGATGCCGAAGATTCGGCAGGTGCTGATTGTCGACGGTGCAGATGCAGAGCCGGAGACGATGGAGCGGCGGCTGTATCTGGCGCGGAAGCAGTTTGAGCGGGCGCATGAGCAGGGCGACGTTACGGGGTACGTATGCTCGCTATCGTCACAGACGATTGTTTATAAGGCGATGTGTACGGGAGTTTTTCTGCGGGATTTTTATCCTGATCTGGCTTCGGAGGACTACGTTACGCCGTTCGCGGTGTTTCATCAGCGCTATGCGACGAATACGTCGCCTACCTGGCATCGCGCGCAGCCGGGGCGGAAGCTGGGACATAACGGCGAGATCAATACGGTGTGGGGAAACCGGGCGCGGATGGATGCTCGCGACTCGACGCTGCCGGTGGAGTGCAAGCCGGTGCTGACGAAGGATGGGACGGACTCTACGAGTCTGGATGAGGCGGTGGAACTGCTGTCGCAGAATGGCAGGACATTGGCTGAGGCTGTTCGCATGTTGTTGCCGCCGGCGGCCGAAGGGCATCATGAGTCTTCGTTTTTGAGGTACCACACGGATTGCGCGGAGCCGTGGGATGGTCCGGCTGCGCTTGCGTTCAGCGATGGACGCGTGGTGGGTGCGGCGCTGGACCGGAATGGGTTACGGCCTTGTCGATTTGCGATAACGAGTGCGGGGCTTGTGGTTGCCGGGTCGGAGGCGGGGTTGGTGGATCTCGATCCGGAAGAGGTGACGCATAGCGGACGGCTGGGGCCGGGGCAGATGCTTCTGGTGGATCTGGAGAAGCACAAGGTTTATCAGGATGAGGAGCTGCTGGAGCTGTTCGACGTGGGGGCTACGTACGCGAAGCTGGTGGAAGATACTCCGCTGATTGCGGCTGAGACGCCGGTGGTGGATTCGGCTGCGCTGGCTGCGGTGCAGCGTGGATTTGGATATACGCGCGAAGACGTGAAGATGATTTTGCAGCCGATGGCGCTGGAGGGGAAGGACGCTGTGTATTCGATGGGGGACGATACGCCGCTGGCGTTTCTGGCCCGGTCGCCTCGTCCGATCTATGCGTACTTTCGACAGAGGTTTGCGCAGGTGACTAATCCGCCGATTGATTCGCTGCGCGAATCTTGCGTGGTGTCGCTGCATACGCGACTTGGACCTTGGCCTCACATGCTGGATAAAAATGCACCGCTGCCTGGAGTTTCGCTGCCTTCTCCCTTTTTGACGCTGGGGCAGGTTGAGGCGCTGCGGAAGGGTGAGTATCCGCATAAGGAAGAGTTGAAGCTTGCGGAGTTGCAGGCGGTGTTTGGTGCGGAGAAGACGCTGACGCAGGGGATCGATGAGCTGTGCATGCAGGCGATCAAGCTGGTGCGGGAGGGGGCTCGTATTCTGCTGCTGTCTGATCGCAGTGCGAGTGCGGAGAGGCTGCCGATTCCGATGGCGATGGCTACGGGTGCGGTGCATCATGCGCTGGTGGATGCGGGGTTGCGTACGCTCGCTGGGCTTGCTGTTGAGGCGGGAGACTGCAGGGATATTCATCATGCTGCGGTGCTGATTGGTTATGGCGCTGGAGCAGTCTGTCCGTGGCTTGCACTGGAGACGGGCAGGAGTCTTGCGCCTGCGGGTACTGACGCGGCGGATGCTGAGCGGAAGATGATGAAGTCGCTCGATGCCGGGCTGGCGAAGGTGATGTCGAAGATGGGGATCTCGGTGGTGGACAGCTACCGTGGGGCCCATCTGTTCGACATTCTCGGGTTGCACTCGAGCGTGGTGGCGCGATGTTTCTTTGGGACGCCGGCTCCGTTGTCAGGTGTGGGATTTGCCGAAGTGGAGCGGCAGCTGCGGCAGACGTGGACGCCGGGCGAGGCGGTCGCTGTGGCTTCGGCAGAGCTGCCGGACTATGGGTGGGTGCGATTCCGGAAGGCTGATGTTTCGGAGCCGCATGCGTGGCAGCCGCCTACGGTGAAGGCGTTGCAGTCGGTGGTGGGGAGTGCGCGGAATGTTCCGCAGCCTACGGACCCCGCGGGTGCATTTGCGATCTATACGCGGGATGTAATTGCGCGTGATCCTGCGGTGCTCAGGGATCTGCTGGAGATTCGTCCGGCCGGGCCGGAGTTGGTGCTGAGTGATGTGGAGACGCCTGCGAGTTTGTGCAAGCGATTTGTGGCAAGCGCCATGTCGCTTGGGTCGTTGAGTCCAGAGGCTCACCAGACGATTACGGCGGCGATGAATATGCTGGGCGGCCGGTCGAATACGGGCGAGGGCGGCGAGGACTCGGCGGTTTATCGCTTGCATCCCATGGGCGCGGAGAAGACCGACGCGGGTGTAGGAATGAGTGTTGCTGCGCGGGCAGGCGGCGGAGCGGCGGTGGCCGAGGCCGCAGTGGAAGCGCCCGCGGTGCATGTGTCGCTGAACAACAAGATCAAGCAAATTGCGTCGGGACGGTTTGGCGTGACGGCGGAGTATCTCGTGCATGCGGAGGAGATTGAGATCAAGGTGGCGCAGGGTGCGAAGCCAGGCGAGGGTGGACAGTTGCCTGGGCACAAGGTGAGCGGGCTGATTGCGCGGTTGCGTCATGCGCAGCCGGGAGTGGCGCTGATCTCGCCGCCGCCGCACCATGATATTTACTCGATCGAGGACTTGGCGCAGCTGATCTATGACTTGAAGCGCGTGAACCCGAAGGCTGCGATTGGGGTGAAGCTGGTGTCGGGTTGTGGCGTGGGTACGGTGGCTGCTGGTGTGGCGAAGGCTTATGCGGATTACATCGTGATCGCTGGGAACACTGGCGGGACTGGTGCGGCTGCGCTTTCGAGCATCAAGTATGCGGGGAATCCGTGGGAGCTGGGGCTTGCTGAGGCGCAGCAGGTGCTGATGCAGAACGGCATGCGCGGACGCGTGAGGCTGCGCACCGACGGCGGGCTGGCTACGGCGCGGGATATTTTGATTGCGGCGCTGCTGGGCGCGGATGAGTATGCGTTCGGGACGGCGGTGCTAGTGGTGCTGGGCTGCGACATGGCGCGGCAGTGTCATTTGAATACTTGTCCGACGGGGATTGCGACACAGAAGCCGGAGCTGCGGGCGAAGTTCCGTGGAAAGCCGGAGCATGTGGTGCGGTTCTTCGAGCAGCTTTCGGGGGATCTGCAGCATCTGTTAGCTCGGTATGGACTTCCTTCGATGGAGGCGGCGATTGGGCGCTCGGATCTGTTGGAGCAGGTTCGGTTCGATGGGAATCTTGATCTGCAGCCGATGTTGGCGAAGGTGTCGGATGGGCCGAGCCGGTTTATGGGCGTGCGGAATACGCAGCCGGTGGCGGGGCCACCGCTCGATGAGCCCTGGGTTGGGCCGGCGATGACGGCGACGGATGCTGGAGAGCCTTTTGTTGTGGACTCGAAGATTGCTAACTCTGATCGTGCGGTGGGTTCTCGGTTGGCGGGAGAGCTGGCGCTGCGTCGAGCGCAGGGAGAGCTTGCGGCGGATATTACGTTCAACCTGA
The DNA here is from genome assembly GCF_013410115.1 of Tunturiibacter gelidiferens. Taxonomy (GTDB): domain Bacteria; phylum Acidobacteriota; class Terriglobia; order Terriglobales; family Acidobacteriaceae; genus Edaphobacter; species Edaphobacter gelidiferens. Next base: position 546,214 of record NZ_JACCCV010000002.1, on the reverse strand, counting down.
CGGGAACGGCTGGACAGTCGTTTGGCGCGTTCACGGTGGATGGGATGAAGCTGGTACTCGATGGACAGGCGAACGATTTCGTCGGGAAGGGCCTGTCGGGTGGCGAGCTCGTGATTCGAGCGCGTGGTCTGGCGGCGAAGGACAGCGGGAAGCATGTGATTCTTGGCAACGTCGCTCTCTATGGCGCGACGTCCGGGCGGTTGTTTGCAGCAGGACGTGCTGGAGAGCGGTTTGCGGTTCGCAACTCGGGCGCGATTGCCGTTGTCGAGGGGGTGGGTGACCATGGGTGCGAGTACATGACTGGTGGTGTGGTGGCGATTCTTGGCAGGGTTGGCATTAACTTTGGCGCTGGGATGACGGGGGGCCTGGCGTGGGTTTTGGATGCGGATGGTTCCTTCGTGTCGGGGCTGAGGTATCACCCGGAGTTCATTGATGCGGAGTCGTTTGATGTCGTTGGCGCTGAAGCGCAGGAGAGTCTGCGGGCGTTGATTGCGGAGCATGTGAAGGAGTCAGGGAGCGGGCTGGGGCAGGCGATGCTGGCGGATTGGCCTGCGCGGGCTGCGGAGTTCATTCGGTTGACTCCGCGTCCCCAGGCTTAGACGCTGATCAGGCTGCTGTGGTGTGGCATTGGGATGGCGCGCCACAGCAGCGTGAGAGGACGACTGGTTAGATTGCGGCTACGCCGTAGATGTGTTCGGCGATGCACTTCCGTGAGACAGGGATTGCATAAAGATTCATTTTGGAGGAATGAATCGTAATTCATTCTTGGCAAAGTCGTGTGGATTCATTAGAGTGGCGGCACCGGAGATTTCCGGTTTGAGGCCTGGACTGAAACGATTAGCGAAGAAGACGAGGCCTGATTCGATCAAGGCAGATGTGCCGACAACGGGACCCGGAAGCGAAAAATATCAGCGCATTCTGGATGCGGCGGTGGAGGTCATCGCCGAGCACGGTTATTTCAGTTCGCCGGTAAGTGCGATTGCGAAGCGCGCCGGGGTGGCGGATGGGACGATCTATCTCTACTTCAAGAGTAAGGACGACGTGCTGCGGACGGCGATCGACTCGACCTTCGACAAGTTTCATCGGCAGGTGGAGGAGGAGTTCAAGACGCTGCAGGGGCCGCGGGAACAGTTGGAGTACATCGCACAGGTTCACCTGGAGAGCCATGCGGTGAATCGCAGCATGGCGGTGTTGATGCAGACCGAGGTGCGGCAGAGCGCGAAGTTTATCGCGGAGTTTTCGCATCATCATCTGGTGAAGTACATCCAGGTGGTGCGCGAGGTGGTGCGGAGGGGGCAGCAGGAGGGAATCTTTCGGCGCGATGTCTCCGACGGCGTGGTGGCTCACTGCATGTTCGGGGCGATTGATGAGCTGCTGAGTTCTGCTGTGTTTACGGGACGGGTCTATGATTCGAAGGCGACGGCGGCGCAGGTTATGGATGTGCTGCTGAGTGGGATTCAGACGAAGTGAACACCTGTCTTGGTTGTGGTGATTTTGGGAAAAGGGTCGCAAAAGCAGATTCCTCCGCTGCGCTGCGGAATGACAACAATAAATGCGTTGCGGAATGACAACAAAAGAGATTTGGAGATGAATGATGTTTGATTTTGTGACTTTGAATGATGTTTTGGAGCAGGCGACGGGGCGGGGCGGTCTGGCAGTGATGATGGGGCAGGGCGCGGATGGGGCGTGGAAGCAGATTACCTCAGATGAGCTTTATGGGCGGGTTCGTGCGCTGGCGGATAAGTTTCGCGGATGGGGTGTGGGGAAGGGCGATCGCGTGGCGATTGTTTCGGAGAACAGGTGGGAGTGGCCGGTGACGGACTTTGCTACGCTGGCGATTGGGGCAGTGGATGTGCCGCTCTATCCGACGCTGACGCCGGAACAGATTGGGTATATGTTGCGGGACTCGGGGGCGAAGGTGGCGGTGCTGTCGTCGCGGGAGCAGTATGACAAGCTGTCGGCTGCGGGCGAGTTGCCGGAGCTGGAGCATGTGGTGGTGATGGACGCGGGAAGGTTTCCGAATGCGGAGAGCTTTGGCGCGCTGATGGAGGGGGCGAAGACGAAGCAGCAGAGGGATGTGGGCTTCGATGGGATGCTGAAGACGGTGAAGCCGGAGGACCTGGCGACGATTATTTACACGTCGGGCACAACGGGAGAGTCGAAGGGCGTGATGCTGACGCATGGAAACCTGACGAGCAATGTGAACTTCTCGACGGGCAAGATGGGATTTTCGGAGAAGGATAGCTGCATCTCTTTTCTGCCACTGTCGCATGTGACGGCGCGCCATCTGGATTACTCGATGATGTGCCATGGGGCGCGGCTGGCATATTGTCCGAAGTTTGACCAGCTGGCGGCGGCGATGAAGGAGGTGAAGCCGACGGTGTTTGTTGCGGTGCCGCGGGTGTATGAGAAGATTCGGCAGGCGGTGGAGGGCAAGTCGGCTGCGTCGCCGGCGAAGTTGAAGATACTGCGCTGGGCGTTGGGCGTGGGGAAGAAACATCGGCCGGAGATCCTGGCAGGGACGACGCCTGGTTCGGTGAGCTGGAAGATTGCGAACAAGCTGGTGTACTCGAAGATTCGCGAGGCGTTTGGCGGGAGCGCTGAGGTGTTCATCTCGGGCGGCGCGCCGCTTGGGATGGATTCGGCGGGGTGGTTCGCGGATGTTGGGATCCGGATTTTTGAGGGGTATGGGTTGACGGAGACCTCGCCGGTGATTGCGCTGAACTTTCCGGAGGCGCATCGGATTGGGACGGTTGGGCAGGCTTTGAAGAATGTGGAGTGCCGATTTGCGGAAGACGGCGAGCTGGAGGTGCGGGGGCCTTCGGTGTTTGTGGGGTACTGGAAGAAGGAGGAAGCGACCAAGGAAGCATTTACTGCGGATGGGTGGTTCAAGACTGGGGATATCGGGAATATCGATAAGGATGGGTACCTGTCGATTACGGACAGGAAGAAGGAGCTGTTGAAGACGAGCGGAGGAAAGCTGATTGCTCCGCAGCCGATTGAGAATAAGCTGAAGGCGAATGTTCTGGTGGCGCAGGCGGCTCTGGTGGGCGATAAGCACAAGTTTGCGTGTGTGCTGATTTCTCCGAACTTCGCGGCGCTTGAAGGATGGGCGAAGGGGCAGGGCATCAACGCCGGTGATCATGCGGCGCTGGTGAAGGATGCGAAGGTGGTGAAGGCTTACCAGGAGATCGTAGATAAAGTGAATATGGGCCTGGCGAACTTTGAGAGTATGAAGCGGATGAGCGTGGTTGCCGAGGAGTGGAGCGTGGAGGATGGAACACTGACTCCGAGTATGAAGTTGAAGCGCCGGGTGGTGGAGCAGAAGTACGCGAAGGAGATTGGAGATTTCTATGCGGATGAGGCGACTGCATCGAAGGGGTGAGTTAGATGGTTTAGGGGGCGGTGTGTTGCGCGTCATGGGTGTGATGGCGCTTGCTGGTGGAGTTTGTCTGGCGCAGATGGGACCGCCGGTTTGCGCGGTGCCGGCGGGAAAGCAGGTTGCCAGTTTGCGGCCTCAAGTAGGACCGAGGCCTACGGTGGAGGCCGCGGTGGCTACGGGGGAGACCGCGGCGGCAGATCCGACGATGGTGGTGGCGGCAGAGCCGATGGAGAACTTTGGGGTGGCGCGATATCGGCTGGAGGACTACGCCGATTGCGTGGGGACGGGTGGGTGCTACTGGGCGGATCTGGATGCTCAGGCTAAGCGGGCAGAGGCCGGGTTGAAGAGGCTGATCGCTGCGGAGAAGGTGGGCGAGAAGCTGGCGCTGGTCTTGGATATTGATGAGACGTCGCTGACGAACTACTGCGAGATGAAGCGGGAGGACTACGGATTTATCTCGGTGCCGTTCAACGAGTGGGCGGTCTCACCGGAGGCGGACATGCCGATAGCGGGGACGCTTAGGTTGTTCAATGAAGCTCGGGCAGCGGGGTTGGAAGTTTTCTTTATCACGGGGCGGCCTGGGGAGCAGAGGGCAGCTACGGCGAAGAATCTCGAGGCTGCAGGGTATAAGGGATGGAAGGGGCTCGCGCTGCGAGAGGGGCCTCAGAAGACAATGGCTACAGTCGCTTACAAGAGTGAGGAGCGAAAGAAGATTGTGGATGCGGGGTATCGGATCGTGATGAGCGTTGGGGACCAGTGGAGTGACTTGAATGGGGAACCCAGGGCGGAAATCAGCGTGAAACTGCCGAATCCCTTTTACTATTTGCCTTAGGATTGTGCAGGGGGCTTGATTTGGGGACTTTAGTATCCGGCGATAGGACGGTGTTGCGGCGGGCGCGTAAGGCGGGGCGGAGGTTTTTAAATCCGGTGCCTACCGTGATCGGTGGGTTGAGTACGATGTTCAAAGTGCTGCCGCATTATTTGATGAATAAAGCGGAGACGGTGCCGGTGAGGGCGCTGGGGCCGTTCCACACTGATGTTTCGATGTATGACGCGGCTCCTGCGAGTGGGCTCCGGGTGACCTGGATGGGGCACTCCTCGATGCTGATGGAGATTGATGGGCTGCGAGTGCTGATGGACCCGATGTGGGATGAGCGGGCTTCTCCGACGCGATGGGCGGGCCCGAAGAGGTTTTTTGCTGCTCCGATGCGCCTGGAGGAGTTGCCGCCTGTGGATGTGGTGTTGGTGTCGCATGACCACTACGACCACCTGGGCGAGGTTACGATTCGAGGATTGGCGCGGCTGGCGTCGATGCGTGAGGCGAGGTGGGTGACCTCGCTTGGTGTGGGAGAGCTGTTGCGGGGATTTGGAGTTGATACTGCTCGGATCTCGGAGCTGGATTGGACGCAGAGTGTCTCCGTGGGTGGAGTGGAGATCACAGCAGTTCCGTCGCGGCATTTTTCCGGGAGAAGCCTATTCAATCGGTTTGAGACTCTTTGGTCGGCGTTTGTTTTTAAGGGTCTAAAACACAGGGTTTACTTTGGTGCGGACTCGGGATGGTGGGAGGGGTTTGCGGAGATCGGCGCGACGTATGGACCGTTCGACCTGACGATGCTGGAGATCGGAGCGTTTGATGCGCTGTGGAATGCAATTCATCTGGGGCCGGATGGTGCGGCACGTGCGTTCGAGGCGCTAGGCGACAAGGGATTGATGATGCCTATTCATTGGGGTCTGTTCGACCTGGCGCTGCATGCGTGGCGGCAGCCGATAACGGCGATGCTGGAGATTGCCGATGAACGGGGGATTCGGTTGTGGGCGCCAGAGCCGGGACGGCCAACAGAGGTAGTCAGTGGGGTGGAAGTGCGGTCGGATTGGTGGCTGTGAGCGGGCTCTAGTGCCGCGCGAAGTCAACACTGACGATAGTTGCTACCTCTACTGGAACGCCATCCACCAGATAGGGCCGGAAGCGCCAGGTGCGTACTGCGCTGGTTGCGGCGCTTCGTAGCAGGCGGTGTCCTTTGAGGACGCGCAGGTTCTCGACGGTACCTTTTTTCGAGATGATGGCCTGCATAACGACATTTCCCTGCGTATGGGTGAGACTAGCGAGCTTCGGGTAGGTAGGCTTTGGAGCGGAAAGAAGATTCGCTGCCATGACACCGGACGATACGTTGACACGGCGATTGGAGAGCACTGAGGGAGTCCATCGAGTGGCTGCGCGAGGGGCTGGTTCAGGGGAACGAGCATCTGTGCCAGCGGTGGTGTCAGTGGCTACTTCGGCAGAGCTCTCGCTGTAGGCGGGGGCAGAACTTGGCGATGGGTCGAAGGAACTCGATGCGGTTGTGCTGGATTGTCTGGTTGCGATCGGGGATCGCGGGTTTACGGACTGATCGCTTTTGGCCACGGACCTCGAGGTCGTGTTTGATGGGTCGGTGGTGAAGACTGCTGAGGGTTTCTGGGTCTCGTGAGGTAGAGAATCTGCGCTGGGTGGAAGAGTCTCGCTGACGGGGACGGCGTTTGCCTGGGCCGTGTCACGCCCGAGACGCCGGTACACGAGACCCGCAAGGAGCAGCACGCCGCAGAGAAGAAGAATTGGGAATGCATATTGTCTCCCGGAAGAGAACAGATGTTTGGACCGTGTCCAGGGCTGAGCGAAGGCCAGAGGGAATTTCTTGGTTTGCCAAAATTTCTTTGGCTCTGGGTCGTGCTTCGGCTCGTTTGCCTGGTTCGCCTCGACATTCTTCCTGACTTCATTTTGTCGTGTTGCCTGGAGGGGGTCTCGATTTGAATCAGAGTCGTCGTGCCGTGTGAGTGGCGGAACGGCGGCGGAGAACTTCGCATCGTTGGCGTCTCTGACGTGCGGAGTGACGTTCTGGCTGTGGGGTTGCGGCGCAGCGGGCAGCACAAGCGAAGGGATGTTTTCGAGTCGCGGCTCCATTCGGCTAATCCGTTGGTCGATTGAGTCGAGGTAGAACTTGACCTCCAGGCTGCTGAGCTCGAGCCGGGTGAGCGATTCTGTGAGAATGTTCACGTTGGCGTGGGAGTCGGCAGCTATCGGATCGAGTGAGGAAGCAAAGGCGGGCTGGAGGATCAGTTCTTGTGATCCTTGGTCCGGAGTGGTGTCGGAGATAAAGGTATCGTGGTGTGTCGCGAGGGGCGGATGGTCAGGGGAGGAGCGGTCGAGCGCTAGAGAATGTTCGTCAGGGTCGACAATAGATTCTGAACAGGGGCTGTCGGGGTGTTCGGCGCTGATTCGACTGCAGCCTCCCACGCTGATGAGGAAGTCGATGATGAGGTTGACCGGCAGGCTGATCTCGCGGTCGGAGGTGGCGACGTCAGGGCCGCCGCTGGCTACGGCGAGGATCGTGAGGACAGTACGGAGGGAGACCTGGCTCTCCCTTTCCATAAAGGTTTTAGCCAGAACGGAGAGATCGGCGCGAAGCTGGGTGTCCTTTTGAAGCCTTCGGGCGAAGGTGAAAAAGTTGTCCGGTACACCGAAGGCGACGCCACTGCTCCGAAAAAAATCCTGCAGTTCGTCGATGTACTCACCGAACCGGGAGATCGTTTCCTGCGAGTCGGAGAAGAAGGTCATGGCAGTCGTTTTGATGCCGATTGACCCCGAGTGGTGATCCTGCCGGGCATGAAGTGTGGAAATTGGCAGATTGAGGCTTGCGGCCGGTCGATGACACCGATGGTCTGGCCAAGGGGTGCGGCTAACTGAGGTATGATTTCGCTGACGTTTAAAGGAGATTGCGATGCGGGTTGGGATGTTGACTGGAGGCGGAGATTGTCCTGGGCTGAACGCTGTGATCCGGGCGGCGGTACGTAAGGGGATTTTGCACCATGGGGATGAGTTTGTCGGCTTCATGGAGGGGTGGCGGGGCGTGTTAGATGACGTAACGATGCCGCTTACGCTCGCGACGACCTCTGGGATTCTGCATCGGGGTGGGACGATTCTGCGGTCTTCGAGAACGAACGTGAAGAAGATTCCTGGTGGGTTTGAGAAGTGTCTTGAGGTGCTGGGGAGACACAAGCTGGATGCTCTGATTGCGCTGGGTGGAGATGATACCCAGTCGATCAGTTTGGCGTTGAGCGAAAAGGGCGTGAAGTGCGTGGGCGTGCCGAAGACGATCGACAACGATTTGAATGGGACTGACGCCTGCTTCGGGTTTGATACGGCTGTGGGGATTGCCACCGAGGCGGTGGACCGGCTGCACTCGACCGCAGAGGCGCATAACCGCGTGATGGTGTGTGAGGTGATGGGGCGCGATGCTGGATGGATCGCGATTACGGCGGGCATCGCAGGCGGCGCGGATGTGATTCTCGTGCCGGAGGTGCCGATCGATATCGAAGAGGTGTGCCGTTTGGTGAAGTATCGGCGCGAGCATGGGAAGAAGTTTTCGATTGTGGTCGCGGCCGAGGGCGCACAGTTTCCAGAGACTGGGCAGGCGACTCACGGAACTTCTGTCGACTCTTTCGGCCATGCGCGGCTGAGCGGGATTGGGCAGGCGCTGGCGGAGGAGATTGAGAAGCGCACCGGCTACGAGACGCGCAGCGTGAACCTGGGGCATACGCAGCGGGGAGGGACTCCTTCGGCCTATGACCGGATGCTGGCTACGCGGTATGGCGTGGCGGCGATCGACCTGGTGCATGCGGGGAAATTCGGCCGTCTGGTGGTGCTGAAGGGGACCGAGATCACGGATATCCCGTTGGCGGACGCGATTGCCAAGACGAGAACGGTGGGGGAGGACTTACTGGCGGTGATGAAGGGGTTACAGCCGTTAGCTTCCAGTTAACAAAGGGAGATTTTTGTTGTGCCGGTAGACAAAAGGGGGTACAAAGAGGGTGCTGGGTGTTGCTCTGCATCCGGCATCCACTTTGCACTGCTTTCGTCGAACGGAGACTTGTGATGGCTGTGTCGGTACAGGCAACGGTGCGTGAGGTGATGGACATCCGGCAGGCGTCGGAGTATCTGGGCATCAGCGGGGACACGTTGTACAGATACGCGTCGGAGGGGTTTATTCCTGCGTTCAAGCTGGGGAATCGGTGGCGGTTCAAGAAGACGCTGCTGGATGCCTGGATGGATGAGAAGTCGGGCGTGAAGCCACCTGCGCCGATTGCTGTGATGCCAAAGCAAAAGAAGCCAGTTGCGAGGGCGCGGTAGACGGATTGATTAAACTGCTGGCGTTGCACATCGATGGATACGTTGTCCTGTTCGGGGCAGTTGCAGTCGCGGCGTTCTGGTTTGCGATTCAGCTTTGCTGGTCGGCTGCGGGCAAGCCCTGGTATGGAGTGGTGGGGCGGCTTGTGGGGGCGCTGGCGCTGCTGGGACTGGGAATCGTGATGATCTTTTTTACTGCCTTCGGGACCTGACTGAGGGGTTCGATTATCTGCGATGGAGGTTCGAACCTCTGTGCCGTATGGTGCGTGCTGCTTAGGCCGGTTGAAGTGTAATGACCGTGATCTCCGGAGGACAGTTGAGTCGGAAGGGCAGCCCCACGGTGCCGATACCGCGATTAACGTAAAGCTGCATCTGATTGAAGCGATAGTGGCCTTCCGGATATTTTTCGCCTAGCGGAGGCAGGATGAGCGGGCCGAGGAAGGGCAGACGGACCTGGCCGCCGTGGGCGTGGCCGGAGAGCATGAGATCGACGAGCGGGCCGCGGGGATGGGCGATGACTGTGTCGGCGTAGTCGGGTTCGTGCGCCATGAGAATGACTGGGCCGTCGGGCTTTGTGGGGATGGCGAGATCGAGGTTGGGAGCGCTGGTGCCGGGGTCGTCGACGCCGCAGAGCCAGAGACGAGCGCCGTTGCGTTCGATGGGAAGATACTGGTTAACGAGAACTGGCGTGCCGCGGCTGGAGAGAGCCTGGATGACCATCGGGGCGTCGACGGCTACGTCGTGATTGCCGAGGATCGCGTAGCGCAGGGGGGCGGTGAGGGTGGCAACGATCTCGGCGCAGCGGTGGGCTGCGTGTTTGCCGGCTATGAAGGTGATGGAGCCGTGGGTGATGAAGTCGCCGGTGAGGAGGACGAGGTCTGCGGCCAACGTGTTGACTTTGCGGATGACGCGCTCGAGGAAGAAGGGCTCGGTGTACTCGTCGAGGTGGATGTCGCTGAGTTGAACGATGCGGTAGCCATGGAAGGCGGAGGGGAGATTCGCGATGGCGATGGGACGTTGGACGATGTCGACTTCGTGGCGAGCGATCTCTCCGGAGTAGAGAGCCAGAGCTGCGGCGGCGGTCCCTGAGCCTATGAGGAAGTTGCGTCGAGTAAAGCGCGACGGCTGAGCGGATTGAGAGCCGGGCATACTTCATGATACCGGGTGGAAGGGGATAGACGAAAGGCGGTGTTCGATCTGGGAGTTGGGTAGAATCAGAGGTAATGAATTTTAGTTTGAGAAAGAAAAGAGCCGGCGCCGCGGCGAAGGTAGCTGGAGTTGATGGGATACTGGTCACACATCTCCCGGACGTTCGTTACTTGTGTGGGTTTACCGGCTCGAGCGCGGTGCTGGCGTTGGTGGGCGCACGCGCAACGCTGTTTACCGATGGACGGTACACGGTGCAGGCGCGGGCGGAGGCGGCTGGGACTAAGGTCGTGATTGCGAAGAAGCCGGCTGTGGTGGCGGCTTGTGAATGGCTTGAAGCAACTGGGGTGAGGCGCTGTGGGTTCGACGCGGCGCATACGACGGTGACCGCTTTGGAGACGATGCGGAAGGCGCTTTCGGCGAAGGTGCGACGGGGGATGTTTGTGGCGGTGGGGCCGGTGGTGGCCAGGATGCGAGAGGTGAAAGATGCCGACGAGATAGAGCTGATACGGGCCGCTGCGCTGGTGGGGTGCGATCTATTTGATGGCATGCTGACGTATCTTGAGGCGGGGCTGACTGAGGTGGAGGTGGCGGCGACGCTGGAGTACGCAGCGAGGCTAGCGGGTGCGGAGGGGATGTCGTTCGATACGATCGTTGCGAGTGGAGAGCGATCGGCGCTGCCGCATGGGCGAGCGACGAGGGCAAAGCTGCCGAAGCAGGGGTTCGTGACGTTGGACTTCGGTGTTATTCTCGACGGATATTGCAGCGATATGACCCGTACCGTGCACATGGGCAAGGCGTTGCGTAATGAGCGGGACGTGTATGATTCTGTGCTGGAAGCGCAGGAGGCTGCGGTCGCCGCTGTGGCGCCGGGCGTGACTGCCGGAGAGGTGGACGAGGCGGCCAGGAGCGTTTTGCGGAGGGTGAAGCTGGATAAATACTTCAGTCACTCTACCGGGCACGGTGTTGGGTTGGAGATTCATGAAGGACCGAGACTTGCAGCGAAGCAGACGCAGGTGTTAAAGCAGGGAATGGTGATTACAATCGAACCTGGTGTGTATATGCCGGGACAGTTCGGTTTGCGCATTGAAGATATGGTTTTGGTGACGGCTAATGGCGGTGAAGTTTTGACGCCCAGTGTGAAGGCCTGGATAGAGCTCTAAAAAAGACATGGTGCCGGAAGAGGCACGGGAAGAGACATGATGGACGGAAATAAGTTGAATGAGCTGCGCGAACTGGTCGAGTTTTTGAAGGCGAATGAGATCGCCGAGTTCGATATGGAGCAGGACGACCTGAAGGTGCGGATCAAGTTTGCGGGTGAGCCTGCTGCCGCGCCTGCCGGTGGGTTTGATATGGCGCAGTTGAGTCGATTGATGGCGTCAGCTCCTGCTGCTGCGCCGGTGTCTGCTGCTGCTCCTGTGGGTGGGGCGATTGCAGCTGCTCCGGCTGCTGAGGTTGAGGAAAAGCTGCATGAGGTGAAGTCGCCTATTGTGGGGACCTTCTATGAGTCGCCGTCACCGGGCGCGCCTGCGTTTGTGAAGGTAGGCGATCAGGTGGAAGTGGGGCAGGTGCTCTGCATCGTTGAGGCCATGAAGCTGATGAACGAGATTGAGTCCGATGTGGCCGGCGAAGTGGTGAAGCGGATCGCGGCGAGCGGCCAGCCGGTGGAGTATGGACAGGCACTGTTTGCCATCAAGTCGCGATAAGAGACGGTAGCGATCCGTCAGCAAAGATTCGTAAAAGATCGATGGAAGGCTCCTGTATTTATGTTTCGTAAGGTATTGATTGCCAATCGTGGGGAGATTGCACTGCGCGTGATCAGCGCTTGCAAAGAGATGGGTATCCGCACGGTCGCGGTATATAGCGAGGCTGATCGGAATTCGCTTCATGTGCGGTTTGCCGATGAGGCGATCTGCATTGGACCTCCACGTTCGGCGGACAGCTATCTGAATGTGCCTGCCGTGATCTCGGCGGCTGAGATTGCGGACGTTGACGCGATTCATCCCGGGTATGGATTGTTGAGCGAGAATGCGAACTTCGCAGAGGTGTGCCGGGCTTCGAATATCAAGTTCATTGGGCCTCCGCCAGAGGTGACGCGGATGATGGGCGAGAAGTCCACGGCGCGACAGACGATGAAGAAGGCGAAGGTGCCGATTCTGCCGGGGTCGGACGGCGTGATTGCCGACGAAAACGAAGCGCTGGAGTGGGCGAAGGATGTGGGATATCCGGTGATTCTGAAGGCTGTCGCAGGCGGCGGCGGTCGCGGAATGCGCATCTGTCGCAACAAAGAAGAGCTACCGGGGATGTATCAGCAGGCTTCTACGGAAGCAGCGAATGCATTCGGCAACGGCGATATGTACATGGAGAAGTTCATTGAACGACCTCGGCATATCGAGTTCCAGGTGCTGGCGGATGAGCATGGAAATGTAATGAGCCTGGGCGAGCGGGAGTGTTCGATTCAGCGTCGGCATCAGAAGCTGATCGAAGAGGCTCCTAGTCTGATGATCACGCCGAAGTTGCGGGAGGAACTAGGTAAGACGATCAAGCGAGCGCTGGAGAATATCGGTTATTGGAACGCCGGGACCATCGAATTTTTGATGGATGAGGATGGCAAGATCTACTTCATCGAGATGAACACCCGGATCCAGGTGGAGCATTGTGTCACCGAGATGGTTACAGGAATTGACCTGGTAAAGGCTCAATTACGGATTGCCGCGGGGGAGAAGCTGACCTCGATTATTACGCGCCCGGTGGAGATTCGTGGACATGCGATCGAGTGCCGGATCAATGCAGAACATCCGGAGAAGTTCACGCCCAGCGCCGGAAAGATTACGGCTTTCAATCTGCCGGGCGGCAATGGGGTGCGGGTGGATACTGCCCAATATGCTGAGGGATTTGTGCCGCCTTACTACGATTCGTTGATCGCAAAGCTGATCTGCCATGGATCGGATCGCGAAGATGCGATGAACAAGATGCAGCGGGCTCTGAGCCAGTTTGTGGTGCAGGGAATCCATACGACGATTCCGCTGCATGAGAAGATCTTTGCGGATAAAGAATTTCGGTCGGGGCAGTTCGATACGAAGTTTATGGAGCGATTCTTCGAGCGGCAGAAGGACAGCTAGGTGGAGACCTCTCTGCCTCGCTTGTATCCGATTGTGGATGACGGGTTTCTGGTGAGTCGCGGCTTTACGGTTGAGCGATTCGCGAAGGAACTAAGAGCAGCTGGGGTTGGGCTGCTCCAGTATCGCAGTAAGACGACAGGTCCTCGGGAGGTTCTGAGGGTTGCAGCGTTAATTCGTGATGCGATGGCTGGAAGTGAGTGTCGATTGATTTTGAATGACCGGGCAGATCTCGCGTTGCTTGCCGGGTGGGATGGAGTTCATGTAGGGCAGGAGGATCTGTCGCCTGATGAAGCACGCCGGGTTGTGGGGGCACAGCGTTGGGTGGGGGTTTCGACGCATACCGAGGAGCAGGCTCGACAGGCGGAGTTGAGTTCTGCGGATTATGTTGCCGTGGGGCCGGTGTTTGCTACGGGGACGAAGCTGGATGCGGAACCGATTATTGGTTTGGCGGGTGTGAGGCTGGCGCAGAGACTGACGAAGAAGCCGATTGTGGCGATCGGTGGAGTTACGCGGGCGAATGCGCGAAGTGTGATCGATGCCGGGGCGGATTCGGTTGCGGTGATCAGCGCATTGATCGCTGAGGGGGAGTCGGTTGAGAAAGTGGCGAGAGACTTTCTCGATGTTTTGCGGTAGAACAGACGAACGTGAATCTTGTGAAAAAAATAACAGCAGATCCCCCTGCTTCGCTTCGGGATGACAAACAAATAGGCATTGTGGACGATGCTGCACCGGTGTCGTCGGCTCCTCAGTTTGTACAGGGGATGGGGCTGTTTTCGGCGACCGCGATTGTGATGGGTTCGATGATCGGGTCGGGCATCTTCATTGTGTCGGCGGATATGTCGCGCGGGTTGGGTTCGCCGGCGTTGCTGATTGCGGCCTGGCTGGTGACGGCGGCGATGACCATGATCGGCGCGCTGAGCTACGGGGAGCTCGCGGCGATGATGCCTAAAGCCGGTGGACAGTATGTTTATCTCCGCGAGGCGCTTGGGCCGCTGTGGGGTTTTCTTTATGGGTGGACTCTTTTCCTGGTGATTCAAACAGGGACGATTGCGGCCGTGGGGGTTGCGTTCGGAAAGTTTCTTGGAGTTTTCTTTCCGAGTGTGAGTGCGCAGAACTGGATCTGGCACATTGGGCATGTTCCGCCGTGGCATGTGGGACCGATGGTGTTGGGCAACATGGATATTGGGCTGAATACGGCGAACCTGTCGGCGATTGTGGTGATCACGCTGCTGACGCTGCTCAATACCTTTGGCGTGAAGATGGGGGCGGCAGTGCAGAATGTCTTCACCTCTGCGAAGGTGCTTGCGTTGGCGGCGGCGGTGCTGGTGGGTGTGCTGGCAAAGAATTCGGTTGCGGTGGCGGCGAACTTTGGGGCGGGCTGGCAACACTTCTGGACGGGGGCAGGATGGCACACGTTGCATGCGGTGCAGGTGGGGGTGGGTGGCCCGACCGCCTATGTTGGATTGCTGACAATGGTGGCGGTGGTTCAGGTGGGATCGCTGTTCAGCTCGGATGCGTGGAACAACGTTACCTTTACGGCGGGCGAGATCAGGAACCCGAAGAAGAATCTTCCGCTCTCGTTGGCGATTGGCACGGGTGTGGTGCTGCTGCTGTATGTGCTGTGCAACTTCGTTTATCTGAGTGTGCTGCCGCTGGCGGGCGATGCAGCGGCGACGACGATTGTGGGCCGAGGGATTCAGTTTGCTTCTGAGGACAGGGTTGCGACGGCGGTGATGGAGCAAGCCCTTGCTGGCTACGGCGCGAGGCTGATGGCTGCGGCGATTCTGATCTCGACCTTTGGATGTGTAAACGGAATGCTCCTGGCGGGTGCGCGGGTGTACTACGCGATGAGCCGGGATGGGCTGTTTTTTAAGTCTGTGGGGAGGCTGAGTGAGAGGTCGAAGACGCCGGTGAACTCGCTGTGGGTGCAGTGGGCGTGGACCTGCCTGTTGTGCCTCTCGGGGAGTTATGGGCAGCTTCTGGATTATGTGATCTTTGCCGTGCTGGTCTTTTATATTCTGACGATTGCGGGGCTGTTTGTGCTTCGGCGGACTCGGCCGACGGCGGCGCGGCCTTATCGGGCGTTCGGGTATCCTCTGCTGCCGGGGCTTTATATCGTGATGGCGCTGTGGATTTGTGCAGTACTATTGCGTTACAAACCTCAGTACACGTGGCCGGGCCTGATAATTGTTCTGTTGGGCATACCGGTGTATCTGGTGTGGAAGCGACAAGCTGTCGCGGATGCTGTTTAGGAAGTTGGGAGATTAGAGCGCGCATGGGAAATTTGTTTGCCAAGAAGTCGATGAACAAGATGATGGCCGAGGCCAATGAACATGGCGTCGATACACTGGAGCGGGTGCTGGGGCCAGTGCAGTTGACTGCACTCGGCATCGGCGCGGTGATCGGTGCAGGTATCTTCGTGCTGAGCGGATTGGGAGCGAGAACCGCCGGGCCTAGCCTGATGCTGGCATTTGTGCTGAGCGGGTTGGGATGCGCCTTCGCGGGATTGTGCTATGCGGAATTTGCGGCGATGATTCCGTTGGCAGGCAGCGCCTACACCTATGCGTACGCGACCCTGGGTGAGTTGATCGCGTGGATCATCGGGTGGGATCTGACGCTTGAGTACGCGATGGGCGCGAGCACGGTGAGTTCGGGTTGGTCGAACAATTTTGTAGAGATGCTGAACATCTTCCATCTCAGGTTTCCCTTATGGCTGGCCTATGATCATTGGACGGGGCTGAGGCAGGCGACCGATCGTGTGGCGAGAGGCATGGTTTTGAGCTCTCATCCGGGCATGGTTCCGGGTACTCCAACGTTCAGCGATGCGATGGACGCATTGAAGGCGGCGCATCCGCCCGAACTTGAGACCCAGGCGCATGCGCTATTGAATGCACCACACATCTTTGGAGTGGAGATCGGGGTCAATGTACCGGCTTTCCTGATTGCGCTGGTGATTACAGCGGTGCTCGTGGTGGGCATTAAAGAGAGCGCGAAGTTCAACGCGACCATCGTGGCTATCAAAGTTGGAATCGTGCTGTTTGTGCTTGGGCTGGGATCACACTACATCACCAAGTCGAATTGGGGGACGGACTGGCATAGCTTCGCGCCGTTTGGCGTTGGCGGAATTGGACTGGCTGCTGGTCTGGTCTTTTTCTCGTACATCGGTTTCGACGCTGTGTCGACGACGGCGCAGGAGGCAAAGAATCCGCAGCGCGATCTGCCAATTGGGATTATCGTGTCGCTTTCTATCTGCACGCTGCTCTACATCGGAGTGGCGGCCGTTCTGACTGGGATGGTGCCGTGGCGCGAGGTGAATATTGAAGCACCAATCTCGCGGGCCTTTCTCGATCACAACTTGGCGTGGGCTTCAAACATCGTGACCATTGGTGCGCTGGCCGGGTTGACCAGCGTGATGTTGGTGATGTTGCTGGGGCAGAGTCGGGTACTCTACTCGATGGCACACGACGGTTTGCTGCCGAAGAAGTTTTTTGGGGATATCCACCATAAGTTCAGGACGCCGTGGAAAGGTACGATCCTCGCAGGCCTTTTAGCCGCAATTGTGGGAAGCATTACTCCCATCGACGATATTGGCAAGATGGTGAACATCGGAACGCTGTTGGCGTTTGTCATCGTATGTATCGCCGTGATTGTGCTGCGGAGGACCGATCCTGATCGCGCAAGGCCGTTCAAGACACCGCTGGTGCCGTTCGTGCCGATTCTTGGGATTTTCTTCAATGGCTACATGATGTACAAGCTGGGAATCTGGAACTGGGTCCGATTGATCGTGTGGCTGATTATCGGGCTCGTTGTCTATTTCACCTACAGCAGAAAACACAGTACGCTGCAGCAGAGCCTTGAAGCGAAGGAGTCAGTGGAGATCAAGTAGCAGACAGATTTTGAGAGCAAGAAGGGCGTCCGGCTTCGGCTGGGCGTCTTCTTTCATTTGGCTCTGATTTGCTCCTAGACTAGTGGTTGCTAATTTCTCAGTGGGCTCTTGGGGCTGGCGGACGCGGTCGGGGAGTTGGGTGCGGCGGTCGGCGCCGCCTGAGGCAGGATTGGAAGAATTACGGTATTCGCGGACGTGGGGTCGTCGCGCAGGCGGAGAAAGAAGCCGGTCTTTGCGGGGCGGGGGAGCGTAAGAGCGGTACCAACGAACCCTTCCGGGACAGTGATTGGAGAGGTAAAGGCAACGTCGGTGGCGATGGAATCTACCAGATAGAGGCTGGAGCCGGTGACAGTGCAGGGCTGGGTGGTGTCGGCGGGGCAGTGAAGGTCTTTGAAGGTTGGGAGGCGGACGAGAGTGACAAGTGGGAGCCAGTCGCCGGTGGTTCCGTCGGGGGAGACGGGGCGAAGGCGGAGTGGCCCAAAGGCGGAGGCGCCAAAGTCTTTGAGGGGATCCAGGGTGGCGAGGATGGTGTGCGGATTTTGAAGTACCAGGTTGCCGGAGGAGACACTCAGGGTGGTGTGCAGACTTTCGTCGGCGTTCGCTATCTCAATCTTGCCGGAGCGGGGAAAGGGCACAACTGACTTGAGGGAGAAGGTGAGTTGCTGGTCGGCTGGCAGATCGTCCTGGTCGGCTAGGTGGATGGGCGTAGTGCTCGATTGGCCGATGTTCTTGCTGATGAGAGTAACGGAGGGCCGTGGTGGCGAGACCGTGACGGGAAGGGTGAGGGTGCGACCGTCTTTGAGTGACAAGCTGGCGGTAAGATGGTCGCCGACGCGAAGTTTGGGCGCCTGGCTGTTTGGGGGAAGGGTAAGACGAAGTTGAGTGTCGGAGTTAGGTGGTGCGGGAGTTGGGGTCGCGGTGTCCTGATTAGAGGGCGTGCTTGGCGGAGCGGGGGTAAAGGTGAGGTCGTTGATGGTTAGCTGCTGGACCTGATCGAGGCTGGAACCGGTGAGGTCTGCGGTGGTGTCCCCGGCGTGGAGTTCGAGCGAGGCTAGACGTGCGGGTTCAGAGTAAGTCTTGGCGGCGACTGTGCTTGCCTTCGTGTCGCCAAACTGTTTGATAGCGAGGTGAAGGGCACCCGGGTTGATGGATTTGAGAGAGACGGTTACGTCGACCGCGGCAGGTTTGCCCGTTGGCTTCCACTTGGTTTCGACCAATTTGCCGGCGCTGGTGTCGAGAGAGATGGTGTCGACGCATGCGGTGCCGGTGGAGCTGAGCATGAGATGATTTTCGCGGCCTGCGATCAGGACGTCATCGTCGGCGAGCTTCCAGTCTTTTCCTGGGGTGTCCTGGAGCTGGAGGGTGGGACCTTTGAAGGCGTCGAAGCCCCAAAAGCCGGTAATGGTGCCGGTGTCGGTGTTGGTGGTTTGATGCGCTGCAGGTGCAGAGGCCGCTACCGCCGGTTGGGATTCCGGAGTTGCGTTGGAACTGACGTTTTGTACAGGGTCGGAGTTTGCGTATGGGTTCGATTCGAGGGACAGGGGCTTCCGCGCGGGTGCGTGGGAGAGGACGAGGCCGCCTTCAAAGGCGTCCGGCTTAACCGGAATATCGGTGCCGCCGTTGGGGCCATCGATATGAAGGACGAGATCGTGTGCCAGCGTGGTCGCGTAGACAAGAGGCGCGCCCTCTACAGGAAGAACAACAGCGGGTTTGAGCAGGCAGGAGACGCTGTCAGGACTGGAGGCGCGGAGGGGTGGGGGGACCGAAGCCTGAATTGCAGGAAGGCCGATGACGATGACGGATTTGGGGTTGTTGAAGGAGGGTGGGGTGTTGAGGCGAAGGTTGAGAGCATCGCCATCAGGAAAGGCAATTGCGGGAATGTATTGATACTTGGCGGTGTGAAGGCTACTGGTGATGCGGATAAGATCCACGATAGCACCGACATAGGCGCTGTAAGTACCTGCTCCGGCGAGTTGGGTATAGCTGGCCTGAGCGATGAAGTCAGAGTTTGCTCCACTGCTCAACGCGTCGGCGACGGTCTGGCCATGGCCATCATCGAGAAGACTTTGGTTTCCGGCTTGAGTGAGACAAGCGGCCTGCATGTCGACGGGGCGTTTGAAGCAGTCTCCGTTCGGCTTGAGATTGAGGGTGCGGGAGAGAAGATCAGAGTGTTCGGCGAGACCCTTGGAGTCTTCGGGTGGCACACGGCGGATAGCGGCGAGGTAGGCCTCAATGCGGGCCTGCTCGAAGCCGGCCTCGATGAGGTCTTGAGACGCGCGGACGAAGATGCCGGGGCGACCGCGAACCGCGGAGCGAAGGGTGCTGAAATCGCCCCCGGTTTCGGGCGCAAGGAAGAGGATTACCTGCTGAGCCTCGGTGGGAACAGTGATGGTGACGCCCTCTTCGCGGACCTTCTTATTCCAGGTCTGGATTTCAAAAAACCAGTTGTCTGGCGGAGGATTTGTGGTTCCGCGCAGAAAGGCGGCGACCAGGAGGTAGTGAACTGATTGCGTGGGGGGGAGGTCTGCACGGAGCCAGATCTTGTCGCCAGGCTGCAGGTTGGGGACTTGGGCAATGGGCAGAACTTTGCCAGAGCGCGTGACGTGGACGTCTACCTTTGGCCCAGCCAGGTCGAAGCGCGCAGGGTCAGCGTGGAGCAGCGAACAAGCCAGAAGGGTGGCAGCGAGGGCTCCAAGGAAGCGCGAACGACGAAACGCTTTTGCCATCATTCCATTTTAGACGGGAATGAGCTGGGTGCGGATGTAACCGTGCCGCATTGAATCTTTATCGCAACTGATGCTGCAGTCAGTTACGGATGCGCGCCGAGAGATGGTCGCCGGCGATGACGCCGTCGCGGATGGTGACGATGCGGTGGGCGTATTCAGCGATGTCGGGCTCGTGGGTGACGAGGATGATGGTGTTACCGCCGGCATGAAGTTCGTCGAACAGAGCCATGATCTCGTCGCCCGTTTTGGAGTCGAGGTTGCCGGTGGGTTCGTCGGCGAGGATGATTGAGGGTTTGTTCACCAAGGCACGGGCGATGGCGACGCGCTGACGCTGACCGCCGGAGAGTTCGTTGGGCTTGTGCATCATGCGAGTGCCGAGACCGACTGACTCGAGGACACTCTTTGCTCGCTCGGTACGTGCCGCGGCTGGTGTGCCGTTGTAGATCAGAGGCAGCTCGACGTTGTGGAGCGAGGTGGCGCGGGCCAACAGGTTGAAGGTCTGGAAGACGAAACCGATCTCCTTATTGCGAATCCGGGCGAGCTCATCGTCGTTAAGCTCGGAGACGTCATGGCCGTTGAGCCAGTAGCGGCCTTGGGAGGGCGAGTCGAGACAACCAATGAGATTCATCAGGGTGGACTTGCCGGAGCCAGAGGGACCCATAATGGCAACGTACTCATTGTGGCGGATGCGGAGGTTGACACCGCGGAGGGCGTGCACCTGCTGATCGCCCATCTCGTAGGTCTTCCAGAGATTGTCGGTGACGATGACGTCTCCGGGGGTGGGTCCGGAGGCGTTGCTGGTGCTTAGGTTGGATTCGACTGCAGTTTCAATGGCCATCCGGTTCTCCGTGCTCCTACGTGTTTCAGGATAGTACGTTTGGGGTGGTGGGATGGTTCCGCGGTATTGACTGAGTCACTCCGAGAACAACAATTTTAGGGCTTTTTTCAGTATATTCAGGTTTTTTTCTTATGATTTGTCGGAGTCGCCTGGAGCTTCAACGCTGTTGTCTACTTTGACGGAAGTTCCACTCTTTAGGGTTCTCAGGATTCGATAGCGTCCAGTGACGATTTCATCACCGTCTTTCAAACCGCTGAGGACCTCGATATCTGTGGCTCCTGTGACCCCAGTGGTGATTGGAACGAAGATGGCGCGGCGCTTTTTATGGTCTGTCCGGAGCACGTAGACCCCCTGGACCGGTTGAGGTTTGCGTTCGGGAGCGCTGGAGGTGGAAGCGGATACTACGCTTGGTTTGCCTGCGTTCGCTGCGAGTGCTTTTTCGACGGCAGGATCACGCTGCACGAGTGCCTGAATGGGTATGATGAGCGCGTTCGGCTTGTGGGCGGTTGTTATCTTTGCTGTAGCCGAGAGGCCCGGGCGAAGGTCGTCGGAGGCCTGGTCGAGGGTGACGACGACCTTGAAGTCCTTGGCTTCCTCGGTACCTGTGGTGCTCTGTGTGGTCGAGAGGCCGGTGGTTCGGAGAAGGGCCTGATCGCCAACCTCGGTGACGTGGCCTTTGAAGACCCGACCTGGCAGCGCGTCGACGGAGACATCAGCGGGCTGGTTCAGGGAGACGTTGACAATGTCAGTTTCGTCGACCTTGACCTCCGCTGTAATGACGGACATATCGGCGAGGGTCATGATTGTGGATCCGCCGGCGTTCTGGATACCAACGACGACAGTTTCGCCCTCACGCACGGGAACGTTGGTAACAAGTCCATCGAACGGGGCGCGGCTGATGGTTTTGTCGAGGGCGTCGAAGTTTGCACGCTGACTGGCGACTGCCTGGTTCATGTGGCCGCGTTGCGATTCGGTCTGCGCGATAGCTTGAGCGAGAGCAGCCTGCCGCTGGGCGAGGGTAGCGGAAGCCATGTCGTACGCGGCTTTCTTGGCGTCGAAGTCCTGTTTCGCGATCAGCTTTTCGTTGTACAAGGACTCGGCGCGGCCGAAGTCGAGTTTTTTCTGTTCAAGGTCAGCTTTGCCCTGGGCGATGTTTGCCTCGGCGGTCTTTTCCGCGGCAGTGTAGCTGGTGATGTCTGTGCGCGATGAGGCGATAGTCGCTTGCTGGGCTGCGACGGTGGCCTGCGGTTGGACACTTTCGACCGTGGCGAGGGTCGTACCAGCCTTTACGTGATCGCCTTCTTTGACATAGAGGTGGGTGATGCGCCCGAAGGCGGTGGCACCGACGTTGACGTAAGTCTTCGGCTTGATTTGGCCGGTGCCGTTGACGATAGAGACCAGATCCTGGTGCACGGCCTTGCCTGTGGAGACCTTCGTAACGCTGGCCTGCCCATGAAGGATGGTGCCGACGACGATGCCTGCAAGAACCAGGACCGCAACTACGATCAAGAGGATTTTCTTTGTGCTCATTGCCGCTTTCTATCGCACCTCCGCGGCAGTGCAGAGGTGGTTGGGAGTCGGTGCTCGCTAAAGACAGTACGGAAGCGGAAGAAATTGCGTTCCGTAATCTTGCCAAAACCTGAGTGAGATCACTTTACGAGAAACTGCGCAAAAGCCTGCAACTATCCGGTAGACGAGACTTATGGGCTTGCCCGGGAATACGAGCGATGATATCAGGGGCGGTCTGGAGTCTCCTCTTGTAACGAAGATGTAACCGCTCTACAATGTTGGTTGGTAACAGGAGTGCACCCCTTCTTTATGACGACTTCCCGGCGCTTGGTATCCAGCACGACCCTATTTTTGTTGATCCTGATGGGGGGGCATGTTTTGACTGCCCAGGAAGCACCTAGCGATTCCGCACAGGCCGACGGCGTGACGAAGGGACCGGTGACGGTGGAAAAGCCGGATCCTTTGAAGCGTCCTCTTAGCGATAAAGAGAAGCGCGACCAGCAGAAGGCGCTGAAGGCCGAGTTGAAGGGTGTTTACAAGAAGTGGGTGGATGAGGACGTTCGTTGGATCATCACCGACCAGGAGTTGCAGGCGTTCAAAAGCTTGAGCAATGACGAGGAGCGCGACCAGTTTATTGAGAACTTCTGGTTACGACGCAATCCGAATCCTGACTCGCCGGAGAACGAGTTTCGCGAGGAACACTACGCGCGCATCGCTTATTCGAACGACCACTTTGCCGCCGGCAAGCCTGGCTGGAGAACTGATCGCGGTCATATTTATATTGCTTACGGGAAGCCCGACAATATCGACTCGCATCCGAGCGGCGGAAGCTACGAGCGCCCTGTCGAAGAAGGTGGCGGAAATACCTCTACGTTTCCCTTCGAGATTTGGCACTACCGCTATCTGGCGGGTATCGGGGACAACGTTGATATCGAATTTGTCGATACCTGCATGTGCGGCGACTATCACATGACGATTGATCGCTCCGAGAAAGATGCTCTGAAGCACACCCCAGGTGCTGGCCAGACACTTTATGAGCAGACCGGACAGTCGAAACAGGCAGACCGATTTTCGGGCGGCGGACTGGAACAGCTTGGTGCAGGGCCGCTATCGTCTCAGAACCAAAGCAAGCAGTTTGACCGATTGGATCGATTCGCCAAATTGATGGCTCCTCCGGAGATCAAGTTCAAGGATATGGAGTCGTTTATGACGACTTCGAAGATTCTCACCGGGCCTCCATTTCTATTTGACGTGCGTACCGACTACGTGAAAGTCACCAACGATACGATCTTGGTTCCTGTAACGTTGCAGATCAAAAACGGCGACATTACGTTTACGAATAAAGATGGTGTCGCGATGGGCACGGTGAACATCCTGGGCCGCGTCTCGAATCTGAATCACAAAGCAATACAGACCTTCGAAGATACGGTCAGTGTCCAGGTCCCGAGCGAACTGCTTGCGCGCAAACGAACTGATCAGTCCGTCTATTGGAAGTCGCTGCCGCTGCGTCCTGGGCTGTACAAGATCGATATTGTTATCAAGGACGTCAATAATCCCGACCATATTGGCAGGTGGCAACGTAGTTTGAACGTGCCAGCCTACGATGATGACCGGCTTGCTTCGTCTTCCCTCATTCTGGCTTCTTCCATGGAAAGAGTGCCATCGAAGGATATCGGCGCTGGAAACTTCATCATTGGCGACACACACATTACTCCACGCGTTCCTACTGGAATTGGGGTGCCTGTTACGTTTCATCGAGCACAGAATCTGAACTTCTGGATGCAGGTTTATAACCTGGGGATCGACGAGAAGAGCAAGCAGAATGGTGCGACGATCGAGTATCAGATTTTGGACGTGGCAACGAATAAGTCCATTCTTGAGACGCAGGAGCTGACGTCGAAGACCAACCCTAACGCCGATCAGGTTACGATTGAAAAGAGTTTGCCGCTGGCGAGTCTTCAGCCCGGTAAGTATCAGGTCAACATCAAAGTAAATGATGGAATAACGAAGCAGCAGATCGCAGAATCTGCGCCGTTTAACGTAGATTAGACAGGTGCGGTTAGAACGGGAACATGGTTATACAGACGCTAATTCGTAATAACCAGTTACATCGCACTCTGTAACGCCGCCCCCTAATTTTTCTGGGTGCGGGATGACTCTGGACAGCCATTCGACGCGCAGGACGGTTTTACTGTGCAACGACCCCAGGTGAAGATCGCGCTTCTGTCGCTGATGCTGCTGTCTGCAGCCGTCGGCGTTGCCGTGGGACAAAGTGCGACTGTCTCGGGGGTGGTTCGCGATGCGCAGGGTGTAGCGCAGCTGGGTGCTTTGGTTCAGGTAATAGCAGCTGATTCTGCAATGGCTGGAACTGCGTTTACTGATCTTCATGGGCGCTATTTCATCTCTCATCTGCTTCCCGGCCAATATGAGGTACGCGCCAGTGCGGCGCTGTTTGTTCCGGCAATGCGGGGTAACTTGCAACTTCAGTCTGGAGCTCAGGCGGTCGTCAATCTCACTTTGAGTACTCTTTTCGAATCGACTGCGTGGCTTCCGGCAGAGCGGCGCAAGGCAGATGAACCGGGTGACGATTGGAAGTGGACTTTGCGATCGGTGGCTAATCGTCCAATCCTTCGGCTGACTGAAGATGGCGACGTGATCATGGTCTCATCCAGCGTTCGAGAGACGCCTAAGCGTGCTGAAAGAGTGCGCGCCGAGGTTACGGCTGGCGATGGCGGGTTCGGGAGTAACGGAATTCACAATGTTTTTGCGTTCGACCGAGTACTCGATGACGGCGCCGGTTTGACACTGCATGCGGATATTGGGACCCAACCTGGGGCACCTTTTGTGGGGCAATCCACTGAAGTTGCGACCGGGTATGGAATGCAGCTCGGGATGGGGGGCGCGGCACGGACGGTGTTGAGCTATCAGGGGCATCCTGAGGTGCTGGGGCCGAACGGCTCGTCTGGGCTGGAAGTGATGCAGCTGGCCAGCGGGCAGAAGATGCAACTTGGGGACTTGGTGGACGTGGAGGCTGGAGGCACCGTGTATGTTGTCCGGACCTCTGGTTATGCCTCCGGGTCGCGGCCGTTCCTGAAGGTCACGGCGCACCCCACCGAGAACTGGAACTTCGGCTACCGAATGGCTACGTCGCAGGATCTGCAGTCGTTTGCTGGGCTCGATACTGTTAAGCGTGAGCTGCCTGTAGCCGCGATCTACCAGGGGAAGATCCAGACCGAGGGCGGACTGCACCAGGAGTTTACTGTCGGTCGGAAGACTGGCCGGGGAATGGTGCAGGTCGCGTATTACAGTGATTCCCTTGATAGGGTGGCGGTTTCTGGTGGCGGCGCGTTGACTGCGGCTGATATTGCTCAGACAGGACAGAACGGCGCGAGCGGGATTATCGCGGATTCCACGACGGGGAACTTCAGATTTTTGAGTGCGGGCTATAACGTCAGGGGCCTGAATGTAATGATGACCGAGCCGCTGACCACTAACCTTTGGGTTGCGTTGGAGTATGGCACCGGAGCGGGGCTTGGCGCAAAAGATGGGGCTGCTGTCGGTCTGCCCGGAACTGGATCTGACCTTGCGCCGGTGAGCGCCCGGACTGCGACGGTCGCTTTGAGAGGCCGGGTGCTCCGCAGTGGTACAGCGGTTCGAGCAGCTTATCGCTGGCAGCCGACACGACTCGTGACCGCGGTTGATCCCTATGCTCCTTTCAGTGATCAGGCGTACCTCAGTTGCTATCTGCGGCAGACTTTACGGCTGGGAAGTCTATTGCCGCCGGGGCTCGAGGCTACGGTTGACGTCACAAATCTTTTGGCGCAGGGTTATCGACCATTCCTGTCGGCGGATGGACAGACCCTGTTCCTTGCGCAGTCACCTCGGACGATTCAGGCCGGGCTTGCGTTCACCTTCTAGCCCGCCTTTGTGTCCCCACACGGATGTAGCATGACCCACGTCCGCTAGTCAGCCTCCTGACTCTGTCAGGTTGGCCACCCCGGTACTGTTTTTACGAGGAGTCTGACTGCCGACCCGACTCGCCAGGAGCAGAGTTCGTGGTCGCTTATGGCTCTTTAAGGTGAAGCACAAAAATTCATCGTCGGCTCCTCATGGATAATCGGATGCCAAAGAGATCACCCATTGGCCGAGTTTCACAGATCTTCCAGATCACAGATGTCCTATTCATCCAATGCCTAACCTAGGCGTGCTAATTGATGGCTTGCGGTCGAGAAGTGCGTTGGTGAGACGACGCGTAATCGGTGAGTACCCCGTCATTTTTCAGTTTCCCTTTCATATTTATTGATCCAGTTGACTTCCCACGTCTTTCCGCCATCGTCTGAAAACGCTTGTTCGGATTGTGCCGTGTCAGGGGTGACCTTCCAAATGGAAAATCGTACAAGGACCGATCTGCCGTTGATTAACTCGTAGTCATAAAAGTCGCCACGCCCATTCTTGAATTCGCTAACGCCGGGTATACCGAGCGTGCCAACGGTTGGCGTCGCAAACTCTAAGTTCCACTCCCGTGTCGATGGGTTGAACCAGCGCAGGGACAAGAGGTCGATGTGACCGGCTGGACCATCCGCCTTGTACTCCGCCAGATTGGCGCGGCCATCCCAGACTTTCTTGACGACGGTGGCACCGTCCATGTCGACCCACGTCGTCGATCCCGTCAGGGGATGCAGAAGTCGGGAAGAATGCGTCTTCCAGGTGCCGAAATCGAAATCGAAGTCGTGTTGCCCGTCCTCTGCTGCGGTTGAGGTCTTTGCAGCCTTGTTCGCCCCGACGTCGGAAACGTCCAGGGCTGTCGATTGTGTTTCCCGTGTCAGGTCTGCAATGAAAGCCGCCGCCCAGGTCGCACCACCGTCATTCGAGTAGGATTCTTCGTAGCGATGAGAACCCGGCTTGATGTTAGACCACACCCCGCGAACCAGGATTGATTTGTCGTGAAAGGTGTCCTGGGAGAAGAGCTCCCCGCGTCCGTCTTTGAACGAACCGATCGTCGGCGTATTCAAAACCCCCATCTTGCTATCGATGAACGACTGGCTCCACTGATGGGACTGAGGGTTATAAAGAAATAGAGTTAACCCCTCCCAATGTCCGTTCGGGCCGTCGGCCTCGATCTCCTCCAATTGGGCCCGACCATCCCAGACCTTCCTTACTGTGACCGTTCCGTTGAGTTCCATCGACTTGGAAGAACCTGCGAACGGATCGAGGACTCGCCTGATATGGGTATGCCATACCCCAATGTTGAAGTCGAAGTCGTGTTGCCCGTCCCGTCCCGAAGCGGGCTGAGGCGCGGCGTCTGACACTGCCTGGGCTATTAGGGGAGACGTCAGATCCGGACGTCCGCCAAATCCACATATTAGAAAACCGATGACAGCGATGCGAAGCTTGATGCTCCGCTTGTTTATGGGTCGCCGATGTTTCGCCATCCCGAGTATCTTGGTCTGGCAGGGAAGAGAATGGATTATTGGTGTTCTGCTCTCGCTCATGCGAGCAGTGTAGGCTTGTTTCCACGTTGAACATTCCACTTATGACACACGGATTTTCAAAGAAAAATCAAAGCTCGGTTGACTATGCCTACCGGTTCGGTGATTTCGAGCTCCATCCAGAGGAGCGACTCCTAAAGAGAGCTCGCATTCCGGTCCAGCTCCAGCCCAAAGCCTTCGACGCTCTCCTCTGTCTGGTGCGAAGGGCGGAACGTCTCGTAAGCAAACAAGAGTTGATCAACACTCTCTGGCCATCGATTCATGTGAGTGAATCAAACCTTACCAACACAATCGTGAGCCTGAGAAAAATTGTCGGGCGCGAGACGATTCGCACCGTTTCGAAACACGGCTATCGATTCGAACTGGCAGTTACGGGTGAACCAGGCGTCGCGCAAGCCACATATGAGAAATTTACGCGCGCGAAAGAGTTGACTGTTCAACGTTCTTTGGAGTCGATGCATCTCGCGCGCGATTTGTACTGGACCTGCCTGGCTGCGGACCCAAGCTTTGCACCTGCCTGGGCGTGGTTGGGTCGATGTTGCTGGTTCCTTGATAAATTCAGCGGCAACTCTTCGGCGAATCTGGAGTTGGCACATGCCGCATTTCAGCGAGCGTTTGCGCTCGATCCGGAGTTGGCCTGCGCTCATCAGTTCTACACCTTGCTGCAGGTAGACACTGGACATGCAGATGAGGCTATGGGGAGGCTCCTTGAACGGTTGGAGCGTCATCCTGGGGAGCCGGAATCGTTCACGAGTCTTATTCAGGTGTTTCGTTTTCGGGGATTACTTGTAGAGTCGGTTGAAGCGCACAGACGAGGAGTTGAGTTAGATCCGGCGCTCGTCACAAGCGTTGCTCACACGTTATTCCTTGCTGGAGAATTTGCGTCTGCCATAGAGCACTATAGCGGACGCGCTGCCTACTATCTCGACGCGGCGGCCTGGGCGGCCTTGGGTAATCGGAAGCGAGCGATTACCCTGTTGCGTGAACGGTTGGGTCGTATGCCGTTATCCAAGTTGATGAACGCACTCATGAGTTCGTTGTTGGCTGTTCTCGAAGGTAGAACGGATGAGGCAGTCCATCTCATGGAGACGGCGGACACAACTCGCGAACCCGAAATTCTCGTCTATTTCGCACGTCACTACGCCCGGCTCAGGATGACAGATTCCTCGGTGAGCGTTCTGAAGCGGGCGGCGCAGTCAGGCTTCGTCTGCGCACCCACCACTCTAACTTCAGACCCTTGGCTGAGCGCATTGCGGAGACATCCGGAGTTTGCCTCACTGTTGAGGACTGCGGAAACTCTGGTTGAGGAAGCACGATCAAACCTCGGCGCGTCTCCGAAGAGTTGGCCATCTTGATCCGCTATCAGGCCGGGAATGTAAGCAAGCGACTGACGGCGCGATAGAGCAAAATCATTCCGGCGGGTCTGCCGCAGTCGAAGACAGGGTGCAGAATTTTTGGATGCATTTGCGTATGATGTGTCTCTGTTCGATTCGACGTATGGGTTGAGATCGAACGAGGAGGCTTTGCTTGCGAGTTGGTCTGATGACACGAGAGTACCCACCCAATGTCTATGGGGGCGCCGGAGTTCACGTTGAATATCTCAGCCTGGAGTTGGCCAAGTCGATTGAAGTCGAGGTTCACTGCTGGGGCAATCAGTTTCTTGACGAAGGAAATCTGCATGTCCGCGGTGCGGAGCCGTGGTCGGAGATCGCCAAGGGCACTAACGAGAAGTACACGACGGCGCTCGAGACTCTGAGTCTTAATCTTGTCCAGATGAAGTCGCTTGCGGCAATTGACATTGTGCACACGCATACCTGGTACGTGGCAATGGCGGGCTTTCTTGCAAAGAAACTCTTTGACGTTCCGTTTGTACTAACAACGCACAGTCTGGAGCCGCTCCGTGCGTGGAAGGCAGAGCAGCTTGGTAGCGGATATGCGATGAGTTCGTGGATGGAACGCACCGCGATCCTGGATGCGGATGCAGTGATCGCTGTATCGCACGGCACCAAAGAAGACATTCTCCGCGCTTATCCGGAGATCAAGCCGGAACGCATTCACGTGATCTACAACGGGATCGATCTGAAGGAGTATCAGAAGACTCCGGATGCGTCGGCGCTGATCAAGTACGGAGTTGATCCGACGATACCTTATGTTTTGTTCGTCGGCCGGATTACGCGGCAGAAAGGCGTCACGCATCTTGTGGAGGCAATCCCTCATCTTCCAAAAGGGACACAGGTGGTGCTCTGCGCAGGCGCGCCGGATACGCCAGAGATTGCGGCCGAGATGCGCGAAAAGGTTGAACAGGTCAGCAAGATAAACTCGCGAGTGGTATGGATCGAGAAGATGGTGACAAAGCCGGAGGCGATTCAGCTCTACAGCAACGCGGCTGTCTTTTGTTGCCCTTCTGTCTACGAGCCATTCGGCATTATCAATCTCGAAGCGATGGCTTGCCACGCCCCTGTAGTGGCGAGCGCGACGGGTGGAATTTTGGAGGTTGTGGTGGACAACGTGACGGGCTATCTGGTTCCGTTCGAGCTGGATCCTGTGACGACGTTTCCTTCGAATCCTGAGAAGTTCTCGCGGGATATTGCGGAGAAGATCTCCGTTCTGCTCGCTGATCCTGAGAAGGCCAAACGGTTCGGCGAGGCGGGCCGTAAACGTGTGGAGGAGACCTTTGCGTGGTCTGCGATTGCGAAGCAGACGATCGACCTCTACCGGACCCTCCTCCGAGACCGCAGCATGGCGAGTCGTCACGATAGATAAAGGCATCCTGAAATCAGATACGTTGAGACGGCCGGCGACGTACGTTTGGTGTTAGGAAACGATCTGCCCGACAACGCCAAGGCTCTCAAAAAATTCCTGCATCCGTTGTGGCATTGAAAACGCCTGGGTCCCTCCGCTTGCTGTGGTGGAATAGGCCCCGCACGCATTGCCCAACGCAAGGCAGTCCCTCAGACCGGCGCCGTGAACGAATGCGTGTAGAAACCCGGCGTTAAAGCTGTCGCCGGCGCCTATGACATCGATAACCTCGGTGTGATGGCCAGGGGCTTCGTAGCGTAGTCCTCCATGCATGACTAAAGCACCCGCGGCTCCGCGTTTGATGACCAGCATGGGAATCATCTCGGAGAGCTTGTTAATCGCGTCGTCTAGATTGGCCTCATTCGCCAGTCGGCAGGCTTCTCGTTCGTTGGGCATAAGGATATCGAGATGGGTGAGGGTCTCTGCGATTGGACCCTCCCACAAATTCGCGGGATCGTCATTGGTATCGAGCGAGGTAGTCAGGCCAGCCCGGCGCATTGTGGCCAAAAGTTTTGGCACATCGTTGCGTAGTCCGCGTTGGAGGAAGAACGACGACAGATGAAAGTGTCTGCCGGAGGCAAGATAGGCGAGGTCGAGATCCTCGTAGCGGAGGTCGGAGATTGTGCCCGAGTAAGTAAGGGCGCGGCGACTGCGTTCATGTTGTAGCAGGACGGTCAAACCGGTGCCTATTTCTGGTTTCGGAGCGACGGCATGAGAGAGGTCTACTCCTGCACGAAGAAGAGGTTGCAGACAAAGATCCGTGAACGGATCGGCACCCAGCTGCGGAATGAAGCCGATGCGGCTGCCTAGAACGGCGAGGTTGTGCGCGGTGATAGCGGAGGAACCGCCGAGCGTCAGAGCCATGCTGGTGGCTAGAAATTCTCGCTCGACGGGAAGCTCTTCCGGTAAACCGTACATGAGCAAATCTATGGTGATCTCGCCGGCCAAGGTTATATCGAACTGTGCCAACTTACCTCCTAGGCTATTTTCGTCCTACCGATTTTGAGATCCGATCTCTCATGAGCGCGTGCGGAGCTGTGTCCTTCCCTTCATCTGCTGTCTCCGAAGTAGCCATAAAGCGATACCCAGCGTAGCCCAGACGGTACCCGCCCATCGTGCTGTTGCGCCGAGATTGAGCCACAAAAAGAAGCAAACTACGAAGCCGGAGAGAGAAAGCACAATGGGGAACAATGGGTTCGTACCAGCGGTACGATGAGCGCGATAGGCTAGTACCGCGGATGCGACGTTGACACCCATGAAGGCCAGGAGAGCGCCATAGTTCAGCAGTTCGGTTCCAAGTTGGTAGCTCATGGCGAGTGAGCCTGCCAGGACGATCGCGCCGATCAGCAGGACGTTGTTCTGTGGGATGCGACGAATCGGATTGAGCGTACCGAAGAACCTGCGCGGCAAAGCTCCGTCTTGACCCATGGCGAACAAGAGCCGTGCCGCTCCTAATTGTGACGCCATGCCGGAACCGATGGTAGCGATCAGTAGCGCACCATTCATCAACGCGAATAGAAAGGGACCTCCGGCGCGCCGCGCGATCGCTACATAGGCGGTGTCGAGATCAGGGAAGGCGACACCGCGTGGCCACACCAGCTGCGCCAGATAGACCTCGATGGAAGCGAGAACACCGGTGATGAGGCAGGTGAGAATGATTGCACGCGGAATAGTACGGGATGGATCGTGCGCCTCATCGCTCAGTGTAGAGATCCCGTCGAAGCCAATGTAGGTGAGCACCGCGATCGAGGTGCCACGAAAGACAGAGTGGGCCGAGAAGGTACTTCTATCGTAGACAGGGTTCGTATAGAACGCGAATGACGATGTATGGAGATGGAAGATGTATCGCACGGCCGCGACTACAAAAAGAATGATCACGATGCCTAACCCTGCTGCGACAGCAGAGTTAATGCGCGCCGAGGTTTCGACGCCTCGCAGGTTGAGGATGGTGAAGAGTCCGGCGAAGAAAAGTACCCAGAGGATGTAAGGAACTTCTGGAATAAAGTTGATTGCGGCTTTACTGCTCCAGATAGTGCAGATCAATGGGTTAAGAATGTAGTCCATGGCCATGCACCAGCCGGTCATGTAGCCGAGAGCCGGATGCAACTCTTCGCCCACGTAGGTGAACGCAGAACCGCCCTTGGGATAGGCGCGCGCCATGCGGCCGTAGCTGTACGCGGTGAACAGCATGGCGACCAGCGCGAACAGGATTGCCATCACTACGTGACCGCGCGACTCCTGATAGATGACACCGAAGACTGGCATCGGCGCAGTCGGTTGAATCAGGATGATGCCGTAGAGGATGAGGTCGCGATAGCGCAGACTTCGCTTCAGCGTGACCGTCTGTCCCTCATGTTGCAGCTCAGTTGGTATCATGCCTCTTTTTTCCCTTTATTGATCATGCGTCCACACTGTGGTTACAAAGGCGACTCGGGCTTCTCGGGAGTAACCTGAGAGTTGATGGTCACCGGCTCCACATTCCACCCTTCTATCTTCACCTTCAACCCAGACTTCCCCTTCAAATCGACGCCGGAGAGGAGGTCGGAAGGCAGCTGTGCAGTCAAGTCACGCTCTTCGCCCGGCATCAGTTCAATGTAGTTATCGCTCCAGGTAATTCGTGTCAGCTTCCCCCCTTGAGCATCATCAAGCTCAGCTGCGACTTGAAAGGCCAGGGCCTTCGACGGATTCGAGACGTGCAGATGAACCATCGTCCCGGAGCTTCGCGCTGTCGCTGTGACGCGTGAAGGTGCCAGGCTCTGTAGAGCTGTCATGTCTTCAGATGTCTTCGTCGGTGTGTGCGTGTAAGTAGTCTTTGCCCAGTCGAACTCCGTCAGCTTAGCCGGCACCCAGTAGAAGTTTCTGCTCTCAACCGTATCCTTCGCATTCTTCAACTCGAGCTGAACAAAGTACACGGTGGATGGAGCTTGGAACACCGCTTGCGGGATGTCGAATGCTTTGATCGAGCTATCGGGGCCGACATCCAGAGCGGTGGATTTGCTGAACAACTCCTTCAGGTTGATGTCATACACATGAGCAACTGCAGTTAGACCGGGCGTAGCCTTATAAAGGCTGTTGACGACATAGACACTGTGATCGTCATAGGAGTACTGCACATGCAGCAACTCGCACGCTTTCTTTGTCCCGTAGTATCCGCCTGCTGCATCGAGGTAGTAGTCGTAGAGGTGCCAGATGCTCGAAGGCCACGCGTTGTTGAGCATCCATTGAATAACCCCGGTTGAGTTGTACTTGTTGCGGCCATAGGCCTCAAACATGGCCCGCTCGCCATCGAAGGCCATAGACTGGGCAACCTGGTTATAGCGCGCCGCGGTCTTTGCTTCGCCGTAGGTTGCTGACATGGCGTCGTTGAAGACGTGAATATCCTGGAAGCCTTCGCCGCCCGCGTGATAGCCCCATACTGCGTCCTGCGGCCAATGATGATCAGGCGGCAACATCTTTTTCAGACTCTCCGGTGAGGGAATTGCTGGACCTGGGCTGGTCTCGGTGTTGAATCCATAGGCCCCGCCATACTTGGTATCGACGAGCCAATAAGAAGGGGCAACAAAATCATACGGGCCAGTCATCTTGACGCCACTCTGACCGCTCACGCTGGTTGGTGTTGCGCTGGCCGAAGACACGATGGCATTTGGCCAATGCATCTGCTCGAGAACTTTCAGGTAGGCCGTCTCGACGTTCGCGGGCGGCGGATTGTCGCTTCCGTTCAACCACGCAATCAAGCTGGGATGGCTGCGGATGCGCAGGATTTGAGATTGCAGCGAAGCCGTGGCGACGTTCAATGTATCGGGCGTCCACTTGTCCCAGTGCTCCCAATGATCGCAGCAGCACCAGCCCGCGATCACCAGAACCCCTTGCTCATCGGCCAGGCGAAAGAACTCGTCGGTCTCCATCTTGCCTTCCAGGCGGATCGTATTCAGGTGCATGTCGTGCACCATGCGAAACTCCTCGGCAAGGCGCTCGGGCTGTTGACGAAGCAGCATATCCTGCGACCAGCCTGCACCACGAATGAGAATGGGTCGCTGGTTGACGCGAAACAAGCGGTATCCCTTTGCGGTCAACTCGGAGTTAACCTCGCGTATACCGAAGCGGCGGGACTGCTCATCCGAAACCATGCCATCCAGAAGGAAGCGAAGAGTAAGGGTCTGGAGCGGATGCGCACCCTGGTCCGCCGGCCACCATACCCGCGGGTGTTCGATCCGGAGTTGTGGAAAGTCGCTTGGCGCAAACGAGATTGTCTTCTCTTCGCCCGCAGCCAAGCGCACGAGCTGCGAGATGGGTATGCCGGCGGCCGTGCCTTCGAGACGACCTTCGACCGGATGGTCTGTCGCGTTGCTAACTTCGGCGCGGATTGTAAGCTCCGCCGTCTGCAAGGAGGCATCCGTGAAGTGGGTTGTCGCCATTGGCGAACGGACTGCTACCGATCCACTTGTCATCAGAGAAACGGGCCCCCAGAGACCCATGTCTTTATCGGGCGGGCAAGGATTCCAGTCGACCCAGTTGATGCCCAGATCGGTTGGAGTGGGAGCAAATGTCTCCACGGCCAGCACATTTTCTTCACTTGGCTTAATAGCTTTGGTGACGTCGAACTCATATGTTCGATAGGCACCCTGCACCTGATCGGAGTCGGCGATCTTCCGGCCGTTCAGCCAAATGTCGGCGCGGTAGTTGATGCCGCCGAAGCGCAGCCAGATCGTCTTTCCTCGTTCGCTGGCAGCAACGTGAAACGTCTTGCGATACCACCAACCACAGCGATAGGGGCTGTCCGCTGGCATGTCAAGATTCGAGAAGTTTTCTCCCAGAGGGTAAGATGTCCCCGGGATCGAACGCAGATTTGTACCTACGAAGGGATCTTTGAATTCGCCTGCCGCAACCTGCACCGCGAGCACAGTTGCGGGAACGCTTGCGGAATACCAAGCCTCGGTTCGCGCATTTGGCATGGAGAGTTCTGCGCCTACGCCGTGGACCTTGCAATCTGACTGAACCGCCCAACCCGATTTGAGCGGTACCTCAGAGAGCGGACTGCTAGCCGCGGCGCGTGCTTGCCCATGGGATGCAGCAAGCCAGGCCCCCATGATCAATAGACAGCTCGGATTTATAAGGCACTTAATTGTGCGCGGTCGCAGAGTCATGCTCTTCAGTACCTCCAGAAATCTTTCTTACGTTTGCTTCCGCGACTCAACTCTGGACGAGATCCAGGCAAGATATCGAATGCAAACGGACGACTGGCG
This sequence comes from Tunturiibacter gelidiferens, assembly GCF_013410115.1. GTDB lineage: Bacteria > Acidobacteriota > Terriglobia > Terriglobales > Acidobacteriaceae > Edaphobacter > Edaphobacter gelidiferens. The sequence continues at coordinate 510,916 of NZ_JACCCV010000002.1, read as the reverse complement.
AAGTCGCACTTTGGCCATAGATGGGGACGACGAACGAATATTAGAACGTTTGAATAAAAATTGCAATGAGATAAAAATATCTCGATCGAACACAAACCTGCGCTATTCTTTTTTTCGTCGCGACCGCCCCTGAGCCGCAACACCCAACCGTGTTACTGGCGCAGTCCGTATATCGATAAGCCGTCTCGTCGTCGATTGGCGGATGACCAACTCTGGAGGCAACAAGTGTAGAGTGCCGGAGAGGGAAGAAGTCTCCGTCGCGGTATGGGACGGTTTTGTGTCAGCGAGCGAGTCGAGCACCCACTTGGCCGCGAGGCTTCCCATTTCCTCCATCGGTTGGCGAATAGTGGTGAGGCCGGGTGTATTCACGGCGGCATGGGGAACATCATCGAAGCCGATGACGGAACAGTCCTCGGGTACGTACCGTCCCGTCTGGCGCAGCGCCCGAATTGCGCCCAGACCCGTGAGATCGTCGAAGGCGATCACGGCGGTAAATTCAACTCCCTGTTCAATCATCGCCGAGATGAGACGATAACCTCCCTCGAAGCCGGAGGTTGGATCGTCGGCTGCCGGGAGTTGTCCGACGCGCTTAGAAGCGAGCGGTAGCCCGACTTCAGACGCGAAGCGCTGTATTCCGTTCCAGCGGCGATCACTGTCGGCCAGTTCGGAAGGACCACGGAGAACGGCGATCTTGCGATGGCCAAGATCGTAAAGATGCCGCGCAGCGGCGTATCCACCAGCCTCGTTGTCTACTTGTAAAGAGCGAACGCGGCTTGCTGTGAGGTCCCGGCCCACGCCGACCATGGGGATTTGACTCTTCCGAAAGTCGGCGAGCTGGTCGAATTCACCGAAAAGCCAGTTTGCGACAAGGATCAGCCCCTCGACCCGACGCTCCATCATCATCTCAAGATGGCGTCCAAACTGCTTGCGCTGGTTGTGAGCGATCATGATGATTGGCAGGTAGGTCGTCGGATGGAGTGCCTTCTCGATGCCCTGCAGGATGAGCGTGCAGAACGGATCGGAGATGTCGGAAACCATGATGCCGATAGTGTGGCTTCGGCGGCTGCGCAATGAGCGGGCCGCCGCGTCTGGACGGTAGCCAAGTTTGCTGGCGACAGCGCGGATATGCTCTTTGGTGCTAGCAGCAACATAACGGGAGAGTGGCGCTTCGTTGAGCACGAGGGAGACGCTGGAGATAGAGAAGCCGCTGACGCGCGCAACGTCGGCGAGCGTTATGCGCTTCGTGTAGTGGTTTTGAGTTAGCAAACGACGCGACCCCTTACGATTATAAAATCTGCGGTAGCTGTTGCCGAGTGTAAAGGAAGTTGTTGGAGCGCGCTCCGTAGAAGCTGCGGATGGAAGAATCGGCGCATCCTTTCGCTCCTTGTTGATCGGCGAAGTCGAATTCGTGGCACTATAGCAAGGTTCTTCGGGAATGAAATCCCGCCGTGATGCATATTCTGCAGCAGCTATTGCTGAGCGGCATCCTGCGCGTCGGCGGACCGGTCACCCGAAGGGTCTTGTTGCAGGCGATCGTTGAACGACTTCAGCAACTGCGCAGCCGTATCGAATTCTTGATGAGCTTTCGCGGACTGGCCTAGGCGGGTCAAAACTTTGCCCCTGGCGTAATGTACGCTGGCGCTCTGCGGCGCCAGGGCTTCGGCATGGTCCAACATCTCCAATGCCTCCGGGTAGCGGGCGGCATCCCGGTATAACTTAGCGAGACCGAAGTAAGAGTTTACGAGTGCGCTGTTACGTTCGATAGCTTGGCGGAAACTGTGTTCAGCTTTCTCGGGCTGATTGAGTTGGGCGTATAAAATACCGAGATCCTCGTAGTTATAGGCAAAGTCGGGTTCCAGTGCTGCGTCTTTTTGTAACTCCATCTCGGCCTGAGGATAAGCATGCTGCTCCAGGTAGGTGCGTCCCAGAAAGTAGTGCACCAGAGGAAGATCGGGGCGCGCGGCTACGGCGGCGCGGAACTCTTCTAAGGCTTTTTCGGTATTGTCTTCGGCCAGCCATGCCTTCCCAACATATAAATGGAACTCCGGAGTGTTCTGGCCAATCGCCAGCATCTGATCGAAGGCCTTCTTTTGTAGCAGAGGGTTGGACGATTTACTGGCCGCTATGCTCAGGACATAGAGATAGTTCAGATTCGTGGACTCTTGCTCCCACAGCGGCTTGAGGGTATCGCTGGCTTCCTTGTACTTATTCGTAAAAAAATAGCAGAGCCCCAGCAAATACCGTGCTTGAAGCGAATCGGGCGCACGCTGCAAGGCTTCAGAGAACGGTTCGATGGCCCCATCAAAGTCGTTCTTGCGGTAGTGAGCAAGGCCAATGTTCAGGGGAATGCCGGGCGCATTGGGAGAGAGCGATTCCGCTTGATGCAGTTCGACCAAAGCATCGTCCCACCGGCGCTCCCGCATATAGGCGACGCCTAGATTGACGTGGGCCGCACTCGACTTAGGGTCCAGAGCAATCACTCGTCGAAAGTCCTCTTCAGCGTCACCAAGTTGCCCGCTTTGCATGGCCTGCATGCCTTGGCGGAAGAGCAATGCAGGATCTGCAGAAGTGCTGGCGGAGTTTTGTGCGGAAGCAGGTACAGCGCCTGGCGTTGCTGAGATAGTGGCTTGCTCTTTGCCACGAGCACGGGCCTGTGCTGCATACAGCAAGCAGAGTAAGAACAAAGATCGAAATCCTTTGCAGCGATTCAAGTGGGTTCAGCCTTCTGGGGGCAGTGTACTGAAAAGCTGCCATGAGCACATACAGATCCAGGTCGAAATAAATAAACAAAAAAATTTTCTCTTGACAAGGTATTCAATCGTTCTAATATAGGCACATTCACTTCTGCCAACGCATCGCAAAGGGAATCTTTTTGTAGAACTGCCACTTCTTTTCATTTCCTGAGTGCTCACGGAGGCATTTAAGCCATGTGGTCCCGATGTTCTCTTTCCTCTGATCCAACCGTGCTATCCGCTCTTCCTCACTCTCCGTTCGACACCGTCGGGAAGTTACGGAAGTCGTCTCGCTCGAATGTCTTTCGCTCTGTGCTCTTTGCGCTATGTCTGCTTTTCCCGGCCTCAATCGTTGCGCAACAATCAAGTTCCATCGATGGTTCGGTTAAGGATAAGAGCGGCGGGGCCATCCAAAATGCCAAGGTGACACTCACCAATGTGGCCCAAAATACTAGCGTCGAAGCCACCACCAACGCGGCTGGCGAGTACTCTCTGCCCGGTCTCGAGGCCGGTACTTACAATCTGCAAGTCACCTCCCCGGGGTTCGAGAAGTTTTCCGCCAACGGGATCATCGTCCGCGTTGCGCGTAAGGAGCGGGTGGACGCGCAACTCACGGTTGGAGCCGTAACTGCCGAGATCCAGGTAAGCGGTACCGACTTGGGTGTCGTGCAGACGGAGTCGCCCGAGATCTCCTTCACCATCACGGGCAAGCAGATTACGCAGCTCGTGTTGAACGGCCGTAACTTCGCCCAGCTCGTGACCCTGTCCCCTGGTGTCGTCAGCCAGACCAACCAGGACGAGGGTCAGACCGGCGTTGCCGGCAGCGTCGAATACGCCATCAATGGCGGTCGCCCGCAGTACAACAACTGGGAGATCGACGGCGCGAGCGTCATGGACAACGGCAGCAACGGCACCCTTAACGTCTACCCCAACGTCGACGCCATCGCGGAGACGCAGGTGCTCACCTCAAACTACGGCGCTCAGTACGGTCGCAACGCATCCGGCACTGTGCAGTCCCAGACAAAGTCGGGCACCGACCGTCTCCATGGCGAGCTATTCGAGTTTCTCCGCAACGATGCCTTCAATGCGCGAAACTACTTTGCAACGACGGTTCCAACCTATAAAAAGCATGACTATGGCTTTACTATCGGCGGCCCGGTCTATATACCGCACCTCTACACTCCAGGCGTGAGGAAGACCTTCTTCTTCTACTCGCAGGAGTGGCGCCACGAGAATGTGCCTGGCACCAACTTCAATCAGCCGGTACCTTCGGATGCGCAGCGCACCGGAAACTTCTCTGACCTCTGTCCAGCCGCAGGAAGTCCCGTAGATACGGCGGATTTTCCTGATTGCCCAGTCACTCCACCCACCAGCCCATCCCCCGGCGTGTACTACCCGAACAACCAGGTACCCGTCGACCCCAACGGGACTGCGTTGCTCGCACTCATTCCCGCGGCAAACACGTCCGTCAACGGATCTCCGTACTATGTTGCATCTCCCGCGCAGTTGACCACCAATCGAGAAGAGCTCTTCCGCATCGATCAGGTCTTCAGCGAAAAACTGCGCGGCTTCTATCGTTTCATCTACGACTCCTGGTCCACGGTGAGTTCCTCTCCGACCTTTCAGACGAACGCCTTTCCCACCGTCCAAAACAGCTTCGCCGGCCCCGGCATCGATATGGTGGCCAGCCTCACCTACGCTGCCTCTCCGTCCCTGGTCAACGAGTTTGTGGCCGACTACACCACCGATCACATCACCCTCACCAATATCAGCAAGGGTATCGATCGTAGCGGCTTCTCCGGCAATGGGTTCTTCAATAACGGCTACGGCGGGGTCCTTCCTTCGATCATCCTTACTGGCAACTCGGCATATGCCGGCGGCTTTACCGTCAATACGGGTTACTTCCCGTGGCAGAACTCGAACCCCACCTATAGCTACCGCGACGACCTCACCAAAACTCTCAACCGCCAAACCCTCATCTTCGGCGTCAGCTTGATCGCTGGCCAGAAGAACGAGCCCTCCACAGGAAATAATCAGGGGACCTTTTACTTCAACACCTCTGCAACGGCGGTGACCACCGGGAATGCCTTCGCCGACCTGCTGACGGGCCAGATCGCTCAGTTCTCCCAGACCTCGGCTCAGCCGAAGTACTACAACCGGTACAAGATCGTTGAGCCTTACTTCCAGGACAACTGGCGCTTGACTCCGAAGTTGACCCTCAATCTTGGCCTTCGGTTGAGTCTCTTCGGTACCTATCACGACATCAGCAACCAGTCCGGTAACTTCGAGCCTTCAGCATGGAGCGCTTCGAACGCACCGACGATCGACGTAGACGGGACGCAACAATCCTCGCAACAGCAGGTGGGAGCGATCGTGCCGGGCACCGGAAACATCTTCAACGGCGTGGTCTCCTGTGGCAAAAATGGTGTCTATTCAGGCTGTATGAGCGGGCACCTCTTCAATCCTGCACCGCGCCTTGGATTTGCTTACGACGTCTTCGGCAACGGAAAGCTCGCAGTCCGCGGCGGCTATGGCATCTTCTTCGAACACACAAATGGCAACGAGAGCAACTCCGAGTCTCTGGAGGGCTCAGCCCCAATAGTGCAGACCCCGAATAAGTACAACTTCCCCGGTTACACCAGCGCGGGCGTAGGCGGGGTACAGTTCCCGCTGAGCGTTTTCGCAATCCCAACCCACGCTGTCTGGCCGTACGTCCAGCAATATAATCTGGCCGTCCAGGGTGAGTTGCCAAGCCACACGGTACTGCAGGTAGCCTACGTCGGCAGCGTTGGCAGGCATCTGCCCACTTGGTCTGACCTGAACCAGCTAAGGCCACTGTCCGCGGCTGAGAACCCTTACGGCCCAGGCCAGCCGATCTCAGCTGCAGATTGCGGAAGTATCACAGGTAGCTTCTCCGGTCCCACCCCCTATGCGGGCACAGTGAACGGTCAGCCGGTCACCGGAAATGTCCTGAACCATCTGATCATCGCATGCGGCCTCTTCGACGGCGCCGCTCCCTATCGGCCCTATGTTGGCCTCAGTGGAATCAATAACTCAACCAATTCCGTGAGTTCGAGCTACAACGCTCTCCAGATCGGTGTCAGCCGGTACTTTGGTGGATTGAACGGCAGTCTGGCATACACCTACGGTCACTCTATCGACGAAGGTTCGAACGGCGCGTATGGAGCGACTGAAGTCATCAACAGCTACAACCTCAGCCAGAGCAGGGCGAGCTCAAACTTCGACGAACGCCATAGCCTTGCAGTCAGCCTGGTCTATGACATTCCCCTCTTCACCCAACCCGGACTTCTGCACTCGATCCTCGGAGGATGGCAGGTCTCAGACCTCACCATCTTTCAAACCGGCACGCCATTCAGCGTGACCAACCAGGCCTACACGGATAATGCCGGAACAGGAAATGCCTTCGCCAACACTGCAAACGGTCAAGTGCAATCCTATCCGGATATCGTTGGGAATATACACGGCAAAGTCGCGACCAAGTATCCCTCTGGGCCGGGACCGCGGCTTTATAACAGCGATGCCTTTGCCGCTCCTCAAGGGCTCACTTACGGCAACGCCGGCCGCAACGTTCTCAACCTTCCTGCTCGCACGAACTTCGATATGGGTCTATTCAAGAACTTCGCCATTCGCGAAGGGATGCACTTCGAGTTCCGCACGGAGGCGTTCAACGTCTTCAACCATACCCAGTGGATGACGATCAATTCGTCCACAAGCTGCTACTCCACTCTAGGAGGCTGTTCGGCCGACCCCTTCCTGACGGCGACGGCAGCGCACAACGCGCGCATCCTCCAATTCGCTGGAAAATTTGTCTTCTAGACAAAATGAGAGAAGGAAACAAGCTGGTTGAATCGCTCAGTGCGGTTCAGCCAGCATTTGTCCGGCTGCTTGACAAATTGACGGTGGAAAAGAGGGTTAGAGAACGAGGCCCAACAGTTCCAGGCCGCTCCGAATTTCTAGTTGCGGTAGATTTGAGTCCAAACCTAAGTCATATATTATGAATACTTTGGCACGTTTTTGCCGGGGAGTGGGGTGTGCCCTTACTCAGACATCAAGCTCTGCATCACAAAACTGGGAGGAGATACCAATGCTGTCAGCACGGATGTCATCAGTAGTGCTTGCTTGTGCATTTTTAGCTGGCGGTTCGCCGCTGCAAGCGGACACACCACTGCCCATCATGCCGCTGCCAGCTCATATGGTCGAGGGTACGGGTAGCTTTCCGATCGATGGCGGATTTCAGATTGTCTTCCAAGGCCACACCGAACCGCGACTGGAGCGGGCGCGCGACCGCTTCCTCATCAATCTCACACGCGAGACCGGAATCCTTCATTGGCCCGCTTCCGCGGTGAATCAGCCTCAGTTCGTTATAAAGACAGCAGAACCGAGCGCGGAGGTTGAACAACTCGGAGAGGACGAGTCCTACCGCCTCGAGGTTGCGCCAGCTAGGGTGCTGTTGAGCGCTCCGAACCCGCTCGGCATTCTGCATGGGCTACAGACATTCCTTCAGCTGGTGCAGACGTCGCCGCAGGGTTTCGCCGTCGCCTCGATGACGATCGAGGACAGGCCGCGTTTTGCTTGGCGCGGGCTGATGATTGATGCAGGACGCCACTTCATGCCGCTCGATGTGATTCGCCAGACTCTGGACGGAATGGAGGCTGTGAAGCTCAATGTCTTTCACTGGCATCTATCCGAAGACCAGGGCTTTCGCGTAGAGAGCAAAGTCTTTCCGCTATTACAACAAAAGGGATCCGACGGCCTCTACTACACACAGGACCAGATCCGCGACACCATCGAGTACGCGCGCGACCGTGGCATACGCGTCATCCCAGAGTTCGATATGCCGGGCCACGCCACTTCGTGGTTCGTCGGATACCCGGATCTGGCGAGCGGCAAAGGCCCATATCGGATCGAGCGTAAGTGGGGCATCTTCGATCAGGCGATGGATCCAACTCGCGAAGCCACCTACAAGTTTCTTGACCGTTTCATCGGAGAAATGACAGCACTGTTTCCGGACGCCTATTTCCATATCGGCGGCGACGAGTGCAATGGCAAGGAATGGCAAGCAAACTCGCGCATTACACAATACATGCGCGAACATGGGATCAAGGATAATGCGGCCCTACAGGCATATTTCACCGGTCGTGTTCAAAAGTTGGTCACGAAGCGCGGCAAGATTACCGTCGGCTGGGATGAAGTCCTGCAGCCTGATACTCCCAAGGACGTCGTGATCCAGTCATGGCGTGGACAGGATTCCCTTGCGCAGGCCGCACTGCGTGGCAATCGTGGCATTCTCTCCGCGGGTTATTACATCGACCTCAATGAGCCGGCTTCTCAACACTATGCAGTTGATCCGCTCGAGAGCGCCACCGTCAAACTGACTTCGGAGCAGCAAAGCAACATCATGGGCGGTGAGGCGACGATGTGGACAGAATACGTAACTCCAGAGACGATTGGGAGCCGCATCTGGCCCCGCACCGCGGCCATCGCCGAACGGTTGTGGTCGCCGAAGGAAACGAACGGCATCGACTCAATGTATCGACGGCTTGCGATTGTCTCAAGAGATCTCGAATATTATGGCCAAACTTACCGCTCCGTCAGCGAGCGAATGCTACAGCGCATGATAGGTGATGTGGATTCATCCTCGTTGAAGGTGCTTGCTAGTGCGGTCGAACCGCCGAAAGAATACGCCCGCGAGGAGTTGGGGAACTACGATAGTTTTACTCCGCTGAATCGAATGGTTGACGCTGTGCCCCCAGAGAGCGATTGCGCTCGCGAGTTCCGTGACGCGGCCAATCGTATCGCCATTGGAAAGGCCACGCCGTCAGACTGGCAACAGGCGAGGCAGTCGCTCACCCTCTGGCGTGACAATGATGCTGTGCTGCAGCGATACTTGCCACAGTCTGCATTAACCGCGGAACTTGTATCGGTTTCGCACAATCTGAGTATGGCTGCAGCTATTGGCTTGTCGGCTCTAGGTTCTCTTGAGAACCGCGAGACGGTTAGCCCAACTGATCGGCAGGGGCAGCTCTCCTCGTTAAAATCGCTGGAAGCGCCACATGCAGTCCTCCTCGATATGATTGTTCCTGGAGTGGAAGTATTGGTGGCTGCAACTCGCTAAGCTAAAGCTCAAATCCGCTGTTCGGCCGCGCTATCAAACAGCAGGACGTTTCGAATGTCGCCGCCGCCGAACTCTTTGATCATGATGCTGCTATACCCGCGACGTGTGGTTGAGCATAACCGATGAATAAGATAGCGGAGTTCTCGGGGTGGCGGTCTACGAGTGACCTGGACGCGGGATTTTTCATTTTCACTCTGGTGAAGTGGTGGACGCGGTAGGGATCGAACCTACGACCAGTCGATTAAGAGTCGAATGCTCTACCAACTGAGCTACGCGTCCTTTTGGTTTTTGCTCCCAGAGAGGAGATCGGTAAGAGTCGTTGCATGGGGTATTTCAGGCAGGACTCAATTACTCGACTTGTTAAAGATAACACAGCTTGCAGCGTAAAACAGGGGCTGCAAGCTGTGAGTTGGACGAAAGTATTTTTGCCGCGATTAGTACTCGAGGGGCTACAAACCTTAGGCTACCCGACGAAATCTACGTTGGCGCGATGGGGGATGATGCCGCGCTCGTAGCCCATAGCGAGCAGCTTGCGAATAGCTTCTTTGCCGTCTTCGCCGTAGTTGAGAGTGCGCTCATTGACGTACATGCCGACGAAGCGGTTGGCGAGGGTGGGGTCGAGGTCGCGGGCGAACTGCATCGCGTAGGTCAGGGCCTCTTCGCGGTTGTCGAGGGCATGTTGGATGCTGTCGCGCAGGGCGTTCGTGGTGGTAAGAAGGGTTTCGGCGCCGAGGGAGCGTCGGATGGCGTTGCCACCGAGCGGCAGAGGTAGGCCGGTCTGTTCGCGCCACCACTGGCCTAGATCGAGGAGCTTGATGAGGCCATCGTTGGCGTAGGTGAGTTGGCCTTCGTGAATGATAAGGCCAGCGTCGAACTCGCCCGCAACGACGGCGGGAATGATTTTGTCGAAAGGAACTGTGACGGTTTCGACATCAGGGGCGAACAGCTTGAGGGTGAGGTAGGCGGTGGTGAGAGTGCCGGGAACGGCGATCCGAGTCTTCTTGATGTCGTCGAGAGAGAGCTTGCGCGGCGCGACGATCATGGGGCCGTATCCTTCGCCGACGCTGCCGCCGCAGGACATGAGGGTGTAATTGTCCTGCAGGTAAGGGTAGGCGTGGAAGGAGATGGCGGTGACGTCGTAGAAAGCTTCGTCGATTGCGCGATGATTAAGGGTCTCGATATCGGTGAGAGTGTGGGTGAACTTGAAGCCGGGGACTCGGACCTTGTTGGTGGCGAGGCCGTAGAACATGAAGGCGTCGTCGGAGTCGGGGCTGTGGGCGATGCTGATTTCCTGGATTGCGGTGGTTGCGGTGGTCATGATGCTTCCTTCGGACTTCGTGATACCTGTGTGATGCGCAGGGGGAGTAGAGTGGCCCTGCGCTGAGGTTGGATGCTTGCGGTCGGGTTGCTTGGTTAGGACTGACGCCAGCGTTGGAGTGAACTGAAGATGCCGGCGGCGGTGGTGATCTTGACGACTTCACCGGGGAGGAACGGAGCGATGGCCATGGTCCATGTGGCTGCTGCGTTGGTGTGGAGGAGATGCGAGAGCCAGCCTGCTCCGAGGAGGAAGATTGGTGCGCTGGCGATTGTGGCGGCTACGAGGCCGGCTCGGAACCGGGAGGTGATGCGCTGCATGGCACGAACGCTCCAACCGGCAGTCGCTGCGGCCACAGGGTAGGAGAAGAGGTAGCCCGCGTTGGGGCCGAGCAGGTGCGCGATGCCGCCGACACTGTGGGGCGTGAAGACGGGGAGGCCCATAGCTCCTTCAGCAAGATAGAGGACCATCGCGGAGAAGCCGACGACCGGGCCGAGCAGCATGCCGACGAGGATGACGGCGAAGTTCTGCAACGTGAGCGGCACGGGCGTGAAGGGAAGCGGCAGAGAGATGTGGGCGCAGATGCCGACGAAGGCGCTGGCTGCGACGGTGAGCATGACTTTGCCGGAGAGGGACTCCTGAAGCGATCCGGAGCGGTGGGCGAGACCGAGTTGAGAGGAGGTGGCGGATTGCATGCTTGAGGTCCTTTCGCGCTGGTGCTTTGTTGACGTTTCGATGCTGGGTCGGCGGTGTCGACTTTTAGATGGAACGTCTGGTGTGGATGTTATATAGGCTTGAGACGGTATGAAGGCTTTAGCGAGAGGCGACGTTGGTTCCTCGATTGTAAGCCCGTTGCGGAGGAAAGACCGTGACGCTGGTTGGTTGCGAGTAGAGAAATGGTGGGTCGAGATGGCAAAGAAAGTCGGCATGCTCTACAAGAAGGATAACAAGGGACCTGCGCTTCGTGCAGTTTTTCGGTTTCCGCTTTGGCAGCCGGACAGGCTTGCGGTTTCGGGGAGTATTCGTGGCGAGACGGTATGAAGTAGGTACGTGCCAGCTGGAATCGGGTTTTCCACTTGACGGTGAAGGGGGTGAAGTTTGTACTGGAATTTGAGATGGCTCGTTTAAAGACAACAGGCACGAGTGCGAAGCGGTCGAGTGCAATCGTCCGTTTGTATGAGCAGGGCCGTGTCGGTTGGAGGAAGGTCGCTACGGGCGCGGCTGCAGTGCTCGCGGTGGCGATGGGTTACCACGTTATCTTTGGGCAGAATGGGCTGACGGTTTATCAGCAGAAACGCAATGATGCGCAGAGCCTGGACGGCCAGCTGCGTACTCTACAACGGGAGAATGACCTGTTGAAGGGGCACGTCGGCAGGCTGCAGAGTGATCCGAACGCGATTGAACATCAAGCGCGCGAAGAGCTGCATTACACGCGACCGGGTGAGGTGATCGTGTATATGCCCGCTCCGGCTGGATCGGGCCCTGCCGGTGTTGCGAAGCAGTAGCTGATTCGTCTCGCCGCTCGATATTTTGCTTGAGTGCGCCGCTCCATATATCGCGTTTCCGCCTACCTGACCACGCTAGATGTGCCGTATTTTTTTGTCACTCCCTTTTCGCTTGAATTTCCATCCCGAGAGGCGAGGCAAGGCAACGCCCGTTGACTACTCGGACCGGAGCGCCTGGGTTAGATCAACGGATGCTGCGCGACGGGCCGGTAGCAGGGAAGCACCCAGTGCGAGCAGCAGAAGCGAAAGTGTCGCGAGGGTCAGTACGAGAGGATCAAAGGCACTGACCCCGAAGAGGAAGGAGCGCAGCAAACGGGAGGCGGCGAGGGCTCCTGCTAGGCCAATCGCGCAACCTAAGAGTGCAAGTCTGGCTCCCGAGGTGACAACTAGGCGGACGATGCCCGCGCGTTGTGAGCCAAGCGCCATGCGAATGGCCATCTCCTGAACCCGCAGGGCGACCGAGAACGCGATGACACTGTATATGCCGAGCACGGCCAGCAGGACGGCGATAGCGGCGAAGGATGAGATCAACGCAGTGTTGAAGCGGCGGGGAGCTTCAGAGTCCGAGATGGCGTGCTCCATGCTCTGGACCTGGGTGAGGGGAAGCTGCGGGTCGATAGAGTGCACCGTGGAGCGCAGTAGGTTCTCCATTTGCTCGGGCGCCATGGACGTGCGCAGAGCAATGTAACCGCCGTTGCCGTTGAGGTCGGTGGGCGAGGCAAGTGATCCGATCATTTCCTCTTGCTGCTCGACCGGCATGTAGTACTGCTGCTTCAGGGGTAGGTCGGGTGAGTTCTCCTTCACGTCCGCGACTTCGCCTACTACCGTGGCCCACGGTGTCTTCATCGTCTCTGTCCCGAGGCGGAAACGTTTTCCGATCGGATTTTGATTGGGCCAGGACTGCTGGGCCAGCATGTGGTTGACGATAACGATCGGCTGTCTGGTGGCGTCGTCGTCGGAGGTGAACAGACGACCGTGGAGCAAAGAAATGCCCATCGCGCTGAAGTAGTCTCCGTCCACCGCGATCGAAGTTCCTAGATCGAGACCTGCGGCGTTGGCCGGTAGGATGTGTCCCTCTGCCACAAAGGCGCTGCTGGAGTTGTTGCCGGAGGCTGGGAGGAACGTGGTAAGGCCGACACTCTTGACTCCGGGGAGAGACCGTAAACGACTGAGTAGCTTGCGATCGAATTCATCGACTGCAGTCTGGGTTCCGTATTGTTTCCTTGGGAGGCTGTAGTTGGCGACGAGGGTGTGGTCGGGCTGAAATCCGAGGTCGACCTGACGCATCTTCTCGAAGCTGCGGAGCAGCAGCCCAGATGCCGCCAACAGAACGAGGGCGACGGCGATCTCGGAGATGACGAGAGCTGACCGCAACCTGGCGTGGCCGCCGCCGGAGGTGCCGGTTCGGCCTCCTTCTTTGAGGGTGTCGTTGACGCTGGTGCGGATGGCTGCGAAGGCTGGGGCAAGGCCGCAAAGAACGCCGGTGACCACCGCAAGCCCAAGCGCAAAGGCGACGACCGGCCAGTCGAGGCCGATCTCATCAATGCGTGGCAGTGTCTCCGGTAGCGCCTGAATGCCGATGCGCAGTGCAATCGCAGCGAGCAGGAGTCCTATGATGCCTCCGGATATGCTGAGAACAAGACTTTCGAGAATGGCCTGCCAAAGCAGCGTGGAAGACGAAGCGCCAAGTGCGAGACGGACGGCAATCTCCCGGCGCCGCCGAATGGAGCGCACCAGAAGAAGACCGGCGAGGTTCGCGCAGGCAATCAATAGAACGACGGTGACAGCGAGAAAGAGGGTTCGGATGAGAGGCCGCGCCTCTTCGACGGTCTCTTCGTCGAGCGGCCTGACGATTGGGGTGATGCTGAATCCCTCCATGAAGGCGGGATAGTTCCGCATGGTCTCCTTAGCGACCCGGTTCGCATCCTCGACGGCCTGAGTTGCGGTGACGCCTGGCTTGAGGCGGCCCACCATCTGAAAGTTCCATGATGCTGCGCCAGTTCCGAGCTCTTGCGGTTCGAAGCTGATGGGAACCCACAGTTCGCTACGATTGAGGTGGCCGGGAACGAGGGGGAATTCGAAGTTGCGGGGCATAACGCCTATGACGAGGTAAGGCTTACGGTCGAGCAGGACCTTGCGCCCGAGGATGTTGGGATCGCCCTGAAACCGGCTCTGCCAGGTGGCGTAGCTTAGCACCATGACCTGTTGTCGCTGCTCGTCCTCCTGTCCAGTGAAGAAGCGACCGAGGAGTGGCTGAACAGCGAGTGCCGGAAAGACCCCGCCGCTCATCCGTGCTGCGTTGACATTGGCGGGTTCGCCTGCGCCGGAGAGCTCGTAACTGGTGGACTGGTAGCCGCCGAGGCTGGTGAAGCTGTGAGTGTCACGGGAGTAGTTGCGAATGTCGGGAGCAGTGACGCCGGCCTCGCCGTTACCGCCGACGTCCAGGCCCTTGAGGATGTCCGAGAGGACGACTAGTCGGTTGGGCTCGGGAAAGGGAAGCGGCCGCAGGAGGACTCCTTCGACGAGAGAGAAGATGGCGGTGGTCGCACCGATGGCTAAAGCAAGCATCAGAATAGCGGTGGCGGCGAATCCGGGTGACTTCGCTAGGTGACGGACGGCGATCTTCAGATCTTGAAAGAAGGAGCGCATGCGGGATCCTCAGAGAGATAGTTATGAGGAACTTAGCAATTGTCTTGCCACAGAGGATGCATGCGAGGTGGCCGTTTTCTTTGGATTTCATAGGGTTATGGGTCGCTTTCGCGATGTACCGGTGTCCATCAGCGGAATGATTGTCCATGGATGGACAGCCGGGGACGGAAGAGCGGGGAGATGAATTCCAAAGGCCAGTGATTTATACTTGTCGCTTGCCCTGCAACCGGCGTGGCGTTGGTCGACAGACCTCCCCGCAAGGTCACGCAAAATCCCGGGCACGCAGCCATTTCCGAGGAGGAAACGGCTCTCGCGCGAAGTGAAGGTTTTAGTCAAGCATGATTCGTATTCTGCAGCAGGACAACCGCATCACGAAGATTATCTTCGCCGTCATTATTGGATTTGCCGTGATCACGATGGTGATTACGCTGGTGCCCGGCATCTTTGACAACGCCACGACCAACGACGCGTCTGTCTACGCGACTGTCAAACAGCCTGGCGTCTTCGGGCGTGTCTTTGGGGAGAGCACGCCGATCAAGACCGTCGAAGTAAATCAGCTGGCGAGCCGGCAGCTGCAGCAACAGCATTTTCCTGATGCGTTGCTACCGTACTTCTTGCCGCGAGCGGGGCAGATCCTGGTGCAGCGCGCGATTTTGAAGCATGAGGCGGACAGGATGAACCTGCAGGTGAGCGACGAAGATCTCCGCCGCGAACTGCAGACAGGACCGTTTGCTCAGTATCTCTTTCCCAACGGCCAATACATTGGCGATGACGCCTACATCAACTTCGTACAGAGCGCCTTCCAGACCACTCGTGGCGATTTTGAGTCGCAGGTGAAGAGCGATATGGAGCTGAACCGCCTCCAGGCGCTGATCACGGGAGGAGTTTCGGTCTCGGATAACGCAGTGCGCGAAGCCTACAAAGTCGATGGGACCAAAGTGAAGTTCGACTACGCTGTGATCTCGTCGGATGATGTGCGTAAGACGATCAACCCGTCGGACTCGGAGTTGCAGGCATTCTTCAAGACAAACGCGGCGCGTTATGCGAACGCAGTTCCTGAGACGCGGAAGATTGAGTATGTTTCGTTCGACACCTCGAATCTCCCTGGCGGTAAGCCGCAGATCTCGGATGCGGACGTGTTGGCTTACTACACCGCGCATAAGGACCAATACCAGGTAAAGGAACAGGTGAAGGTTCGCCATATCCTGATCGCCGTCCCTGCCGGCTCGGATGCGAAGACAGATGCCGCTGCAAAGGCGAAGGCCGAAGATATTCTAAAGCAGATCAAGAGCGGCGGAAACTTCGCGGATCTCGCGAGCAAGAATTCGGACGACCCAGGTAGCAAGACGCAGGGCGGCGAACTGGGATGGCTGGATCGCGGTAAGACGGTACCGGAGTTTGATAAGGCTGCATTCACACTCGCACCGGGACAGACCTCGGACCTGATTAAGACGCAGTTCGGCTATCACATCCTGCAAGTGGAGGAAAAGAAGACGGCGCATCTCCGTCCGCTGGACGAAGTAAAGCCGGAGATCGTGCCGGTGCTCGAGCAGCAGAGGGCAGGTGCAGCAGAGCAGACATTTGCTTCGGCGCTGGCCGCGGATGCGAAGAAAAATGGCTTGGAGAAGGCAGCTGCGTCCAAGGGACTGCACGCGGTGACGACTGATTATGTTGCCAAAGATGGGGTCATCGCTGGGCTGGCTGATGGTTCGGCGTTGCTGACGCAGGCGTTCTCCGTGGTTAAGGGTGCGGATCCCGCTCCGGTTGCTACAGGCGATGGCTTCGCGGTATTCCAGGTAACCGATGTGAAGCCCGCGCATGCCCCGGAGTTTGCGGATTACAAATCGCACATTCTTGAGGACTATCGCGAACAGCAGGTGCCTCAGTTGTTGAGTGCCCAGTTGAACAAACTGGACGAACGGGCGAAGGTGCTGAACGATCTGAAGAAGGCCGCGGCAGAGATGAACGTTCCACTCAAGACGAGCGATCTCGTCGGCAAGGATGGTCAGGTACCGGATCTTGGCGCGATGAGCGGTGCAGGTTCGGTAGCTTTCTCGCTGCCGAAGGGAGCTATCTCGGGGCCGATCAACGCAGGCCGGGTTGGGGTTGTGCTCAGTGTGATCGACAAGCAAGAGCCTACTGCCGACGACATCGCGAAGAACTTCAATGCAACCAAGGACAAGCTGCTCAACGATCAGCGCGAGGAGATCTTCCGTGTGTACATCGGCGAGCTGACCCAGAAGTACGAGAAGGGCGGCGCGGTCCGGCTCTCGAAGAGGCAAGCGGAGCCGGGGTTGCCAGCCGGAAACTAGCTGCACGCTGAAACAAAGAGAGACAGACGCCCGAGTGAGCCCCTCGGGCGTCTTCGTGTTTTGTGCCGTTATCACTGTTGCCACATGGGGAGACTGTTGCATGACGCCGACTTATCGGTTTCTGGCATCATAAGTTGGAGTTGTAAGAGGGGGCTGGATGAGTGGGGACGTGAGCAATCAGGAACGTTTGTCGGGAGTTTTGCTGCATGTGACGTCGCTGCCTTCGTACGGTGGGATAGGGGACTTTGGGCCGGCTGCGTACGCATTTGTAGATTTTCTGGCGGCGGCGAAGCAGAGGATGTGGCAGGTGTTGCCGTTGAGTCCGACGGGATACGGGAGTTCTCCGTATTCGGCACTGTCGGCGTTTGCGGGGAATCCGCTGCTGATAAGCCTGGAGATGCTGGTGCATGACGGGTGGATTGCCGGGGAGCGGATCGTGGGGTTGCCGGGGCATGATGGGCCTGCGGACTTTGACGCGGCGTTCCGACTGAAGCTGCCACTGATTGAAGAGGCTGCTGGTAATTTTCTGGATCATGCCCCGGATGAGAGACGCGCGAAGTTTCAGAGATTCTGCGAACACAATAGCTCGTGGCTGCAGGACTACGCTATGTTCAACGTACTACGGCGCATGCATGAGTACGGGAGCTGGCATGAGTGGCCTGCGGAGTACGCGCGGCGTAACGGCGATGCATTGAGCAAGTTGATGAACGATCACGCCCGCGAGCTCGCGATCGAACAGGTCGTTCAGTTTTTCTTCAATGAGCAGTGGTGCGGTCTGCGGGGGTATTGTGCGGAACGCAAGATTCGTATCATGGGCGATGTTGCAATCTTCGTGAACTACGACAGTGCCGATGTGTGGACGCATCCTGAGATGTTCGAGCTGGATGAGGAACTGAGGCCGGTTCGGGTGTCGGGGGTTCCGCCGGACTACTTTTCCGTGACCGGACAGCGGTGGGGAAATCCACTTTACAAGTGGGGTCTGCTGAAGGAGCGCGGATTCGACTGGTGGGTGGCACGAATTCGGCGATCGCTGACACTATATGACGTGATTCGGCTGGACCACTTTCGCGGGTTCGAGGCGTTCTGGTCGATCCCCGCAGAGGAAGAGACGGCAATCAATGGGCAGTGGGTCAAGGCTCCGGGGCATGAGCTGTTTCAGCGTCTGAAAGAGGTGTTTGGCGATCTACCGTTTGTCGCCGAGGATCTTGGGCTCATTACGCCCGAGGTGGACGAGCTGCGGGAGCACTTTGGCATGCCGGGTATGCGAATTCTACAGTTCGGGTTCTCGGATCGTGGGGCGCATCTCTATCTGCCCCACCGGTATGTCCCAAATACGGTGGTGTACACCGGGACGCATGACAATAACACGACGCTGGGCTGGTGGCGGGATGATGTGAGCGGTGTCGAGCGTACCAACGTGCAAACCTATCTTCAAAAGATCGATCACGACGAAGACATTGTTTGGGCGATGATTCGTGCGGCCGCTCGATCGGTGGCGAATCTTTGTGTATTTCCCATGCAGGATGTGTTGCACCTGGGCAGCGAAGCCAGGATGAATACGCCTTCAGCTGGCGCGGGGAACTGGAGCTGGCGGTATGGCCTGAAGGCGGTGCATTCGGATTTTGCGACTCAACTGGCGGAGTTGATGGCGATGACCGATCGCGATGGATGGGAGAAGCCAACGGAGGGGATTGAGGCGGGAAAGCCGGTGGAAGAGGGGTCGAAACGGGCAGAGCTGGGCGCGAACGTTTAGACTGGGAGGGTATCTTAATTCTCAGGAGCACCAAAGCATGCCTCTCTCTGGCGAAGCAATCCGCACCATGAACTATGTTGATGACATTTCGGTAACGCTGCGCCGCATTCTCGCGGTGCTGCCGTCGCTGACAGAGGAGGAACGCCAGCGCGTGTCCGACCATATCAGGGGAGCCGAGCCTAGCTACGAGTCCGTGATCACGGCAGTCGCGAGCAAGAAATGATGAAGGAGGCTGCGGACCAGCCGCCGCTCGAGATTCGCAGGGTTGCGATCATCGGGGCCGGTGTGGCTGGCCGCAGCTTCGCATTGGCCTGTTCCGCCGCTGGGTTCGATGTTGTGCTGGAAGATGTCATGCCGGCCAATCTGTGGCGGGCTGAGGCGGCGTACGCAGACCTAAGCAAACGCGTTGTTGCGGGAAGTTTGGAGTTGGCCTCGACTGTTGAAGATGCCGTGCGCACAGCCGATATCGCGGTGGACTTTGTACCCGATGAGCTGGAGTCGAAGCTTGAGATCTTCAGCATGATCGACCGGATGGCTCCGCCGAAGACGATTTTGTGTACGCCGAGCTATGCGCTGAGTATTACAGATCTGGCGTCCTGTGTTTATAGGCCAGAACGGTGCGTTGCAGTGCGGGGCAATCTTGTTCGAGGTGATGCGGTAGTAGCTCCGGCGGTACGCGTGTTGTATCCAGCGGCTGCGCTGAAGCCAATTGTAGAGACTGTCCGTCGGTTTCTCTGTACGCTTGGACTTGCGGTACAGGCGGAGGCGGATCCCGACGAGCCTGCACTGATTAAGAATGTCCTTCCGGCAGCGCTGTAGGTTGCTCTTCTGTTGCAGTTAACCCTTTCTGTGTGAGCGAAGATTGCCAATGTTAATTCATTGCTGAAAGGGAACTGGTTTGCGCAACTCTGCGTAGACAACTACGGGGAGTTTTCGTCCAACCAACGCTATGCGCGCTCTAATCAATATCTTCGCTCAGGTATTCCGGTCGATTGGTGCCAACAAGCTGCGGTCGTTTCTGACGATGTTTGGAATCGCGTGGGGGGTGGCCTCACTGTTGCTGCTGATTGGGCTGGGTGAGGGATTTCGTTCGGGGCAGCGCAGAGGGCTCGCCGAGCTTGGCACTGATGTAATCATGATGTGGGGTGGAACAATTCCGGTGCTGCCGGAGCAGCATGTGGGGATGCGGCCGTACAAGCTGACGATGAGCGACGCGGCGGCGATTCGCGCACAGGCCCCGGACGTTCGGAATGTGACCTCGATCATCAATCGCAGCGATCTGAAGCAGGTAAGTGATTTTTCGAGTGCGGGCGGACAGGTGTTGGGGGTTGAACTGAACTATCCGCAGATCGCGAATCTGCCCATCGCGCAGGGACGATTTTTGAATCAGCAGGATCTGACTGAGCGACGCCAGGTAGTTGTGCTGGGACAGAGAATGGTTGGGCTCCTGTTTCCGGGACGTCCTCCGTTGGGCGCCGTGATCACACTGAATGGCTATCGGTTTCAAGTGATCGGAGTAGCAAAGAAAGTAGGGCGCGGCAACAACGATGGGCCCAATCAGAGAATCTACATTCCGCTAACGACGATGCAGGAGTTCTTTCCGATAACTGGAGACAATATCCCGCAAGACTCGATCTCTCAAATTCAATACCAGCCACTGACTGAAGAGTTGAACGAGACGGCAAAGTCTGAGGTCCACAAGATCATCGCAACGCGACACGGCTTCGATCCTGCTCGCAAAGAGGGTTTTGAGGAGTGGGACACAATCAAATCGAACCGCATGGTAGGGTTGATCTTTACCGCGATGGATGTGTTTCTGGGTGGGGTCGGCATCGTGACGCTTGCATTGGGAGCGGTTGGAATTATCAATATCATGCTGGTGACGGTGACGGAGCGGACGAAGGAGATTGGCCTGCGGAAGGCGTTAGGCGCGACGAATAGAAGCATTCTCTTCCAGTTTTTTCTTGAGGGGTTGACGCTGACGGCGCTGAGTGGGCTGATTGGAATTATCGGTGCCGCGGCTCTGATGGCGGCGCTCGGTTCGGTGGTCGGAAATAATGATATGGGGTTCGATCCGCCGCGATTGGTGCCTTGGTCGGCTGCGATGGCGATGGGGACGTTGACCTTGTGTGGCATCGTGGCTGGACTGTATCCGGCGAGACAGGCAGCAATGCTCGCTCCTGTTGAAGCACTGCGAAAGGAATAAGACCATGCTGAGTGACATTCTGGGGCAGGCTATAGAGGCGATGAAACACAATCGTCGACGGACGACGATCACGATTGTGGGCATGGCGTGGGGCATCGCAACGGTGGTGTTGCTGCTGGCTTACGGTGCCGGGTTTGGGCAGGCGTTCGAGAATATCTTTGCTCAGTTTGGTACGAACATGATCGGTGTGTTTCCAGGACGGACCAGCGAGCAGGCGGGCGGCTCGAAAGCGGGAGTGCAGGTTCGGCTCACGCAGGAAGATGTGGAGAGAATTCAGGAGACGGTGCCAGGGGTGATGCGCGTCGCCCCAACAGTGGACAAAACCGTGCCTGTGCAGAACGATTTGCATAGCTTCAGCTGGGATGTGACCGGAATTACGCCGGAGCTGCAGTCGATTCAGAGGCTCGATCTAGCCGCGGGGCGTCCGATCACTGAAGCCGATGTGCAGCAAAGGGCGCACGTTACGGTAATCGGCTCGGAGGCTAAGACAAAGCTATTTTCGGGGCTATACCCGATTGGCGAGAAGATCCGGCTAAATGGTGTGAGCTTTGAAGTGGTTGGGGTGATGACGCCGAAGATGCAGGAGGGCGATGACAGCGACATTAACCGTCAGGTGAACGTGCCGCTGACGACGATGAGCGATATCAAGGACACCAAATATCTCGACGGCATTTGGCTGGACTACAAGGGCGACCCCAAGATGGTTGAGGAGGCGCTGCGCAAGACACTTGCGATAGCACATGGCTACAGGCCGAGCGACCGGCGCGCTGTGTTTGTGGCGAACATCATGGAGCAGTTGACGCAGTTTCGAATTATTTCGCTGGGGTTGCAGGTGCTGCTTTCCTTTATCGGCGCGCTCACACTGGGGATCGCGGGAATAGGTCTGATGAACATCATGCTGGTGAGTGTACAGCAGAGAACGCGAGAGATCGGTGTGGAGAAAGCACTGGGAGCAAGGAAGCGACACATTCTGATGCAATTTCTGGCTGAAGCACTCGTGATTTCGGGTGTCGGCGGGGTGGGTGGCATTGCGCTGGCATATGCGGTCGCAAAGAGTGTAGGGCGGATTACGTTCTATAGTGCGCTTGCATCGAATGCGGAAGCTGGAGATATCCATCTGCTGATTTCTCCAAACACAGTTTTGGTGGCGACGATAATTCTCATCATCGTGGGAACGATCAGTGGGATGATTCCGGCGATGAAGGCAGCTGCTTTGGATCCGATTGAGGCGCTCAGGTACGAGTAGAGGAGAGACTTTTCAGCGAGTGGGCCTCGTTTTCGTCGACAAGAATCTCTCAATTCCTGCAACTTCGAGGACGCGGATTTCTACGGAACGGATCTCTCGGGAGCTCGATTTCGCAGATGTAATCTTCGGAACGTCGAGATGAGTAAAAGCTAGCTTGTCGACGCGCATCTTCGAGGGTCAGTAGTGGATGGAATCCAGTTGTACGCAGAGGATATTAAGGGCGCGGTGGTCGATGCATCGCAGACGCTGTTATTCGCTCGGTTTTTGGGCATACGAATTGCGTAGCTAGTTTTCACCACGCTGACATTTGTAGGGAGCTTGCATGGAGGCGCGTGCTTCGTTGACGGCGCCCTGGGTGTTGTCGTTGCTCTGTACTGCGAGACGATACTCGTTGACGGCACGGTCCCGCTGGCCGGTGCAGTCGAAGATGCGGGCCAGCTCGATGTGGCTCCAGACCTCGACCCATTTGGGATCGCCGTCGCCGCGGAGTGCGTCGCGGAAGCTGTTGGCGGCGGACTGGTAGTTGCGCTGCATGAAGAATATTTCGCCTATGCGGTAAGCGGCGAGCGAGCTGTTTTTGTTGGTGTCGAGAGCCTTTTGATATTCGATGAGTGCGGCTGTGAGGTCGCCCTGCGCGACTTGCTCTTGACCACGGAGGACGGCGACGCGGACGGCAAGATCCGGAGTGCTTTTTAGCAACCAGTTGTCAGGGTCAATGCTGATGCGGCGGGGGCGTCCGAACGTTTCGATGGAATATTGCGAGTCGGAGCCGGAGACGTCGACCCGGCGAATCTCCGTTTTACCGTCGGTTTCGATGCGGAGCTCGATCGGCATGCGGAATAGGTCGAGGTCCTGAGTGATGGCTCCTATGGTGCGGAAGCCCTTGTTGTCTCCGAGGCGGAAGACAGAGTATTTGTCGGCGAAGGCTGGGGCACCGGTTCCGTCGAGCCACTGGGCGAAGAAGGACTCAAGCTGGAGGCTGGATTCCTTTTCGGCTATGGTCTGAACGTTGGAGGTGTGGACCGATTTGTCGGTGTACTGCGAAAGAATAGTACGGAGAAATTTGGTGAAGACCTCGTCGCCCATCTCCCAGCGAAGCATGTGAAAGACCATGGCGCCTTTTTCAAGAGTCATGGACTGGAACTGCGGGGAGAAGGGGTCGAGGCGACCGATGGTTGTGAGTGGTTCGGTGTCATATGCCAGGGCGCCGGCAGAGACATCAGTGATGGCGGACTGGAATGCGTTTTTACCGGAAGAGTCCTCGAGGTACATCAGTTCGGCGTAGCGAGACATGCCGTTGGTGATCCAAGCATCGTTCATCGTCGCGGGTGAGACCTGACTGCCCCACCACTGGTGGGCGAGGGTATTGGAGAGCAGGCGCTGCTCGTTGCGGGCAGCGATGCGGTTGCCGGCGATGGCGGCTATCTCTGGGGCCCAGGCGGCGGAGACGGCATCGTCGGGTAGTTCGACCAGGTTCATGCGAGTGGATTCGGGTTGGCCGAAGGTGCCGGACATGAAGAGATATTCGCGCTCGCCCAAGCTGGCGAAGTCGTGGGCGTGGTCTTTGTGTTTTTCGGTAACATAGACGCGCATGTTGCCCGCGGTTATGGGCTCAAGGAACTTTCCCGCGATGATGGTGCCGGGGAAGCCGGGTTTGGCCCACTTAAAGGTATGTTCCGTGCGGTTGCCGGGGAGGCTCTTTGATGCGGCGACCCCGCTGCCAGAGCCTACGACGCGCTCGTCCGAAGGGACCCGGATGTGCATTTCGGCGGTGAAGCGATTGGTGAAGAGGCCCGTCATGGGGAACCAGCGGCCGGCATAGAGAAGAATGCTGATGGGATCTTCGACGGAGGCAAGCTTGATGCCTTCGACCGGGCTAGTGTCGGCGCCTTTGAGGGTCCCGGAGTATTCGAAGTGATATGTGGTGCTTGCGCCCTTTGCGAGAGGCGTTGAGAGCGTGAAGCGAACGGTACTGTTGTTGGTAAGGCGCTCGGATTCGAGAGAATGGCCCTGGGCGTCGGTGACCTTGGTGATTTGGAGGCCGTTGTTCAGCTCGAAGGTGGGTGTTGTGAGGTCTTCAAGGGCGGTGAAGGTGACCTCGACGGTAGCGCTGAGGCGGTTGACGGAGGGGTCAAGGTCGGCGCTGATCAGGTAGCCGGTGATCTGCAGTTGAGGCTTTACCGGCGCAGCCCAGGCTGCAGTCGCGAGAAGACAGAGAGAGAGCACCCTCATGGGTGTCGTTCGAAGGATGCGGAAGAGGGCGGACATGCGGGCTAAGATTCCTCAAAACATCATGGTACAGCGATCGATTGATTAGACGCTTGCAGTTACGTTTGGGCCACCAGCGGGCATTTTTCGAGACAAAAGTTCCTCGACGGCATCGCAAACCTGCTGTATAGGGCTTGAATTCAAGTCTGGACGGAGGATGTGGCGGACTTCCGCGAGGTCGGCGATCATCTGTTGGCGCTCAGTGGTTTCGGCAAGTAGGGGTGCCAGGGCCGCGGCCACGTTTTTGGCAGTAAAGCGGTCCTGCAGGAATTCTGGCACGATGCGGCGGCCAGCGATGAGATTGACCATGGCGATGGGAAGGTTACCGTCGGCGTCTGTCTGTGAAGGGATCTCCGGGGGGTAATGGATGAGAAGTTTTGCCAGCCGAAAGGTGACGGGAGAGACGCGGTAGACAACGACAAAGGGGTTTCCTATGACTGCCGCCTGGACCGTGGCTGTGCCGCTGGCGACAACACTGGCGCGGGCATGGTGAAGAGCTTCGCGGGCGCCGGGCACGAGATGAAGATGAAGGCGCTTCAGGTCTGACTCAGGTTTCGCGGGCCACCACTCGTCAGGGCCGGCGATATAGGCCTCAAGTTTTTGGCGATCGATAGTGGCAGCTACGGGCAATAAGAACTCGAACCCGCAGGAGAGTTGGTGAGCCAACTCGATCATTGCGTCTAAATTGGCGGTGATCTCTTTCCAGCGACTGCCGGGTAAGAGTGCGATCCACTGCTTGGCTGGGTCGAGACCATGGGCTGCAGCGTAATCACCGCGAGAGACCGTCGGTCTGGGAAGTTCAGCTAGGGGATGGCCGACAAATGTGGCGTCGACTCCCCGGGCTCGGTAGAACTTTTCTTCAAACGGAAAGATAACCATCATGCGATCGACGCGCTGCTGGACCCAACGAAGGCGGCGACGCTTCCAGGCCCAGAGTTGCGGGCTTACGAAGTAAACGACCGGAACGCCCAGTTTTTTCAGTTCGCGTGCAAGGCGGAGGTTGACGTCAGGAAAATCGATGAGGATGGCGACGTCGGGACGGCGCTTTTTGATGACGGCGACGAGACGGCGATACTCCCCATAGATGTAAGGAATGTGCCGGATGACCTCGGTGATGCCCATGTGGGCGACATCCTCGGCGCGGACGATGCGGTCTAGGCCGGCGTCTTCCAACTCCTTGCCTCCGAGCCCGAAGCCGATGAGGCTCGAGTGGCGGCTGCGAAGTTCGGAGAGGATCTGGGCGCCATAGTGGTCGCCACTGGCTTCGCCCGCAGAGAGAAAGATGGTCGGATTGGGGTTCGTGGTGATGGATCCAGTGTAGATTTTTCTGGAGGAATTCGCATGGTTTTAAGTGCAACGAAGAGGTTTCAGGCGGTGCTGGAGCCGGCCAACAACGGGCTGGGGTGGGTGATCGTGCGGCTGCCGTTCGACGTTGAGAAGGCATGGAAGAAGATGGTGCGGCTGCGGGTGAAGGTGGAGATTGGGGCTGAAATCTTTCGAACTTCTTTGTTTGGCGATGCGGTGCGGGGCGGCCATTTCGTTCTGGTGAACAAGAAGATGCAGAAGGCCGCATGCGCGAAGGTCGGAGCAATGGTGGAGATTGCGATCGAACCGGATCTCGAGCAGCGTGAGCCGGTGGCAACTGCCCAGTTCGAGAAGCTGTTGAAGCGAGAGAAGAGGTTGGCGAAGTGGTACAGGGAACAGAGTGAGTCGATGCAGTACGAGGTGGGCAAGTGGCTAAATGCGGTGAAAAGTCCCGAGGCGCGTCAGAGGCGTGCGGAGCAGATGGCGGAGCGGATGTTGCTGACAATGGAGGGAGAGAAGGTGCTACCGCCTGTGGTGGAAGCGGCGTTTCACAGGGCGCCGATGGCGCGTCGAGGGTGGGAGCTATTGACACCGACGCAGAGGATGAGCAGCCTGCTGGCGATCTTTTACTACCAGGGTCCGGAGGCTCGGGAGAAGCGTGCGAGGAAGCTGGTGGAGGACTGTTTGAGGGCGGCGAGACGAGCGGACGTCAGTCGGCGCTGAGGGGCTCGAGGGGAATCGAGTCGCTTCCTGAGCCAAGCTCCTGATCCCTGTACTGGAGTTGGTAGAGCTTCCAGTACAGGCCGCGTTCGGTGAGAAGCTGCTGATGGGTACCGCGTTCGCGGAGTTGGCCTTTGTGCATGACGAGGATGGTGTCGGCGCGTTGAATCGTGGAGAGACGATGCGCGATGAGGATCGAGGTGCGTCCGGTGATCATGCGGGAGAGGGCGAGGCGGACCCGGAGTTCGGTGTCGGTATCGACAGAGGAGGTGGCCTCGTCGAGGATGAGGATGCGGGGCGAATGGGCGAGGGCACGGGCGAAGCTGATGAGTTGCTTCTGGCCGGTGGAGAGCGTGGCGCCGCGTTCGCGAACTGGTTCGGCAAACTGCAAGGGTAGCGATCGGATAAAGTCGCCTATGTTGACCTCGTCCGCGGCGAGCTCAAGGCGTTCGTCGGTGATCCATTTAGACCCGAGGCGGATGTTGTCGGCGATGGTGCCGGTGAAGAGAAATGGATCTTGCAGGACGACGCCGAAGCGCTGGCGGAGCTTCTTCAGGTCTTGCTCGCGGACGTCGACGCCATCGACCAGGATGCTGCCGCGCTGAATGTCATAGAAGCGCATCATGAGGCCTGTGATAGTTGTCTTGCCAGCGCCGGTGTGGCCGACGATGGCGGCGGTTTCGTCTGGTTCGACTGTAAAGCTGACGCCGCGAAGAATCCATTCAATGTCGGCGAAGGTGTTGAGCTCATCTTCGGTTGCTGCAGCTACACGTGTGTATTGTGCTTCATCAAGTTTTTGGTAGGTGAACCAGACGTTGCGGAACTCGACGCGGCCAGAGTCATCACCAAGGATTGGGGAGGCGGGCGAGATGATGGTCGGCTGGGTATCCAGCAGGTTGAAGACGCGTTCGCTGGCTGCCATGGCCGCTTGCAGTATGTTGTACTTTTCGCTGAGATCCTGAATGGGCCGAAAGAAGCGCTGCGCGTACTGGATGAATGCGATGAGAACGCCAACAGTCACAACGCTGCCAGCCTTTGGCAGAGCGTGCAAAATAGGCTGCAGTTCGTGGAGTTGCGTTGCCTGGAGATAGTGGAGCGCGGAGATGCCGCCGCGCCAGATTACGAGCGCGATCGCGGTCGAGCTAAGGAACTCAACGACCGGGTAGTAAACAGCGTAGGCGAAGATGGCGTCGGTCCAAGCCTGTTTGTTCTCGGCGTTGACCGAGGAGTAGTCGTTGAAGGCGCGGCGCTCGCGGTTAAAGAGCTGCACGATAGACATGCCCGAGACGTACTCCTGCGTGAAGGAGTTGATCCGTGCCGTTGCCGCTCGCTGGCGGCGGTAGCTGTCGCGAACGTGGCGGCGGAAGATTTTTGTGACGTAGAGAATTGCCGGGATGACCGAGAGCGCGAGCAAGGCGAGCGGCCAGCTCATCCGCAGCATGATGAGAACAATGAACAGAAGAACGAAGATGTCCTCAAAGATGGCGAGCACGCCAGAGGTGAACATCTCGTTGAGTGCGTCGACGTCCGACGTGACGCGGGTCACGAGCTTGCCGACGGGGTTGTGATCGAAGAAGGAGGGCTGCATGCGCTGCAGGTGGCGGAAGATCTGGCTGCGAAGGTCGAACATGATCTTCTGGCCAGTCCACTGCATCATGTAGGTCTGCGCAAACTCCAGCACGTAGGTGAGAAGGAGCGCCCCGAGGTAAAGGCAACCGATCTGCGTGATGCCGGTCATGGGGCGCGAGCTCAGATGACGCGCAAGCCAGGAGAGCTTCGCCGGCGGCGTATCGGTCATGTAGGTGTCGACGGCGACCTTGACCAGATATGGTCCCATGACATCCGTCGAAGCCTTGAAAAAGATGGTAAGAGCTGAGAGACCGGTCTGTAGCTTGTAGGGCTTGAGGTATGTCAGAAGGCGTCGCATGAGGCGCGCGTCGTAGGCTTTGCCTGCGACCTCATCGTCTTGCGACGGCTTTTTCGCGGGCTGTTCCTTCGGATCCTTCGGTTTCTGCTCGTCGGCCATTTGCAATCTCTATTCTAGATGCTTAAGGGCGACTAGAGATTCGGGAAGTGCGGGGTTCATTAGGGTTTGACGTCTATCACCACTGCGCCCAATACAGTGCCTTGGTCGTTCAGCTGGGCGAAGACCACCACGCGCATGTTGACAACGTTCGCGTCTCCGGGAGCGTTAAGGCTGAAGCTAAGTGGGCCAGCCGCCAGGTCTTTCAAAGATCCAATGCGCTGCAGGTTCCGTACGACACCGACGTGCTGAAGCCTGCGACCGCCATTTTCGCCGTTGCGAACGTCAGTGATGTCCGTCGGATCGACCAGGGCGGCGTAGAGTTCGACGCGCGACGAAGATACCGAGGACGCAGGCAGCGAGACGGAGGCTGAGATTTTTCGGGCGTCTACCACGGGGCGGGAGAGCAATAGGTTTAGTTTGGCCTTCTGTGCGGCGCTTGCGATCGACCGGTGGGCGTGGGAGCTGTCGTTGCCGACGAACTGGTCAGTTCCGTCGACGATCATCTGCGGGGTGTAGACACCGTCAACGCCGAGGCGAGCGCTGTATTGGTTTTGACGCTCGGTGTACTGGTGTGAGGAGAAACGGTCGTGCCAGCCGAGATTGTCCCAGTAGTCGACGTGCTCGCCGAGCACGATGATCTCAGCGTTTTGAATGGGTTGATCGTGGTCGAGCTTAGCGAGCAAGGCGTCTGCGGGCGGACAGCTGGAACAACCCTCAGAAGTGAAGAGCTCCACCAGAACCGGCGTGCGGTTGGACGGAGCAGCCTGCGAGAGAGCGGAGATCGGCGCGGCGAGGAAGAAAAGCGAAAGGACGGAGGTGGCGAAGGAGCGAATCTGCAGCATAGAACTGAACCTCTGTAACGTTAGAGCCGCTTGCGCTTGTTTAGTTACGTCCACGAGAAAGGACCAAGCGTGAAACAATTGGAGGGAGGATATCTCGTACTAATGGCTGGCCCTGTTGGCGTCTACATTTCGGTTCCGTTCTGCAAGGCAAAGTGCACCTTCTGCAACTTTGCTTCGGGTGTATTCGGCGCAGAACGGATGCAGCACTATGTCGATCGCCTGTGCGGAGAGATTCGCGGAGCACACGAGGCTGCAGAAAGAATCGATGCCTCGCTCCCCAGGGCCGTGGACACGATCTACTTCGGCGGGGGAACGCCTAGCCTGCTTTCGGCTCAACAGTTTGAGAAGATATTTCAGCATCTGCGTGGCGAGTTCGACATCGACACTGATGCGGAGATCACTCTGGAATGTGCTCCGGGGCAGCTCGCGGATGGGACCCTGGACGAGCTATTGCGGCAGGGGATGAACCGAATCAGTTTTGGCGTGCAGTCGTTTGTTGACCGGGAGACGGTAGCGGTCGGGCGGTTGCATACGCGACAGCAGTGCGACGCGGAGATTGCGAGAGTGAGAGCTGCCGCCGTTCGCGATATCAATATCGACCTGATCGCAGGACTGCCGCACCAGACAGCGGAGAGTTGGCAGTACTCCGTGGAGCAGGCCATTGCAAGTGGTGCGCCACATATCAGTGTCTACTTGCTTGAAGTAGATGAGGATTCGCGGCTGGGACGAGAGCTGCTGGAGCAGGGAAGTCGATACAGTGCTGCAGCTGTGCCCGATGAGGATCAGGCTGCGGAGTGGTATCAGCATGCGTGCGACATGCTGCGGGATGCAGGTGTGCAACAGTACGAGATCTCGAACTTTGCACGGTCTGGACATCAGTCTCGTCATAATATGAAGTACTGGCAGCGTCAGCCTTATATCGGCTTTGGGCTCGATGCTCACTCGATGCTGCTTGCTGGTCCAGATGCGGTGAGATTTGCCAACACCAGCGATCTGGAACGTTATCTCGGACAAGGATCGGCTGCGAATCCGCTTCGCCTTTTTGAATCAGAGCAGGACGCGACGGATAGTCAGGTCGATATCGTCGGGCCTGGCGAGGCTTTTGAGGAGTCGCTCTTTCTCGGCTTGCGTCTTAATGAAGGGGTCGATCTCGGCACGTTACGGAGACAGTTTGGTGAGACCTTATTGGAGGAGACGATGCCTGCCCTGATAGAGGTTCGCGATGCAGGTCTACTGGTACTCGACTCTGGAAGGATTCGGTTGACTCCGCGTGGACGCTTAGTCTCCAACGAAGTCTTCAGCCGGCTGTTGATTTCTACCGCCGCATAAAAAAGAACAATCATCACAGGAGAGAACGAAGACCATGATCGATCTGCGCAGCGACACCGTTACCCGCCCCACCGCAGCCATGCGCGAGGCGATGGCCTCCGCGGAGGTCGGCGACGATGTCTATAGTGAAGACCCTACTGTCAACCGTCTGGAAAAAGATGCCGCGGAGGTTTTTGGTCGCGAGGCTTCCATCTTCGTGCCGACCGGAACAATGGGAAATCAAATTGCGATTCGGTTACATACGCGTCACGGGCAGGAGGTTATCTGCGAAGCGCGGTCGCACGTATTGGACTGGGAAATAGCGATGATGGCCGCGTTCTCGGGCTGCCAGGCACGTACGGTCGCAGCAGAGCGAGGCATCCTGACGTGGGACCACATCAAGCCTGCGATCGGCGCAAAAATCTACTATCGCGCTCAAACGGCGCTGATCAGTCTGGAGAACTCACACAACATGGCCGGCGGTACGGTAACTCCGTTGCCGGTTCTCGAAGAAGTATGGGCAGGCGCTCGCGAAGTCGGCTTACCAGTCCATCTCGATGGGGCAAGAGTGTTTAACGCAGCGACTGCGCTGGGACTTAGCGTGGCGAAGTTGACCAGCGGATTCGACACCGTCATGTTCTGTCTGTCGAAGGGGTTGGGCGCGCCGGTCGGTTCCATGCTGCTCGGCAGCAAGAAGTCAATTGATGAGGCTCGGATCTATCGCAAAGCCTTGGGTGGAGGCATGCGGCAGGCGGGTATCATTGCCGCTGCCGGGCTGATCGCTTTGCACGAGATGCCGAAGCGCTTGCAGGAAGATCACTCGAATGCTCGTCTTCTAGCAGATGCGGTCGCGTCGGAGCCCAGTAAGGCGGTGATCGATCTAGATGCGGTGCAGACCAACATTGTGATCTTCAAGCTGCTTGGCACAGATCAGGCCAACGGCGGCGATGCCGTGGGCTTCGTTGCTGCATTGAAGCAGAAAGGAGTGTTGGCCAGCGCCATCGGCCCCCACTCGGTGCGATTCGTGACGCACTACGATGTCGATCGAGTCGCTTGCACCAAGGCCGCGGCGATTGTGTCAGAGGAGTTGCGTGCGCTCTAATAACCGGGGCGGCTTTCGTGTCGTGGCTTAGACCGAAAGCCTAATCTCCGCCAGCATTGATAGTGGGATCGGTTGCGAGGAAGACGCTGACTCTGGTGCCGTGCGATGCGTCGCTCGTATCGCTGGAGATAGAGATCGTGCCCGCATGTTTATTGATGATTCCGCGGCTGACCCAAAGACCGAGGCCAGTTCCATGCTCTCCTTTCGTGGTGAAAAAAGGCTGGAACAGGTGTGGCTGTACATCGTCTGGAATGCCCACTCCATTGTCGGCTATCGAGATGATCGCCCCGGGTTGCAGCTTCTGGCCATTTGCTCCGACACTTGCGCATTGCGGTACGATGCTGACTTTTACCTGCCCGCCCTGACCGGCTGCTTCGGCCGCATTCGTGATGAGGTTGGTGAACACCTGCCGCAGTTCGGCAGGGAAGGCGCATACTTCGATCGGTTCGGGCATCTCTGTTGTCGTCGTCACACCGAGATCACTGAGTCGTCTTTCCATCAGAAGGAGAATCTCCTCCAGCATCTCTTTGAGATCCACCACAACAGGAGCCTTCGATTCGCGATACAGCCCAAGCATGGCGCGGCTGATCTGAGTGACTCGCGTCAACTCCTGCTCGGCCATATCCATGAAGTGGACCGATTCCTCGGGAGACGCGCCGTTGCGCATGAGATAAAGCAGATTCGAGACGGAGTCGAGCGGGTTATGGATCTCGTGCGCAATCGTGGCGGCAAGGCGACCCGCAACGGCCAGCTTCTCGTTCGCAATCAGAGCCTCTTGTGTTTTACGTTCCATCGTGATGTCGCGAAAGACGAGGACGATGCCGATCGTGTTGCCAGCTTTGTCGCGGATGGGCGCGCCGCTGTCGGAGATATCGAGTTCAGTGCCGTCCTTGCGCAGGAGAATGGTGTGATGGTTCGCCATGCCGACGATCCTGTCGAGTCGCCTCACCTTCGCGACGGGTGTTTCTACCGGTTCGCGCGTCGTCTCGTTGACGATGCGGAAGATCTCTTCGAGTCGTCGTCCATCGGCCTCGGTCTGACTCCAGCCGGTCAACTCCCTTGCTACGGGATTCATCATCTGGATGCGGCCTTCAGCATCGCACGTGATGACTCCGTCGCCAATCGATTCGAGAGTGGTCCGGAGTTGCTGCTCGGATTGGTAGAGTTCTTCGGCGCGGCGGCCTAGGATGTCAAGCGAACCTCGGTATGCTGCGGAGACTGCATGGAGACGGCTGCGGGTAAAGAGGCCGATCAAGACCCCCATTCCAAGAGCCAGCGCGAGCAACACGAGAAGCAGGCTATGGACTTGACGGTGCCACCGGGCGATTCGACGGGTGCGGCTGGCCTCAGCCTTCTGGATGATGTCGGTGAGGTCGTGACGAACATTGTCCATCAAGACCTTGCCATGCAGGTTCAAATCGACGTCGTTGGTCTGTCCTCCTCCACGAACGGTCGCGATAATGGGAAGGGCAAACGCGTCCTCCCATGTCTGATGTTCGTCTCGGAGGTCTGCAATGTCGTGCTTCTGGTCCGCGTCGGCTCCGGCCATGTTGTCAAGGTTTTGGATTTCGCTCTGCAGATGGGACTCAGCTTCGTAAAAGGGCTGCAGAAACCTTGTGTCGCCGGTGGTTTCGTATCCGCGTAGGCCGGACTCCTCATCCACAATCAGTTTCGAAAGAAGGGTCGCCTGTGAGATTCGGGCGTCAGATTCCTGGATAAGATTAACCGTTACGTTTGATCCTCGGATCTGGACGTAGAGCGCGCCGGCGACCACCAGCAACGCCACGACAGGCAATATGAACACCTGCCTTAGAATGTTATTGAACTGACTTAGATTCACAGTCCTCTCATCTCGTGCCTTGCCTTCGCGGGTTGGATCAACTGATTGGTTGCAGCAGGCTGCCTAGTTTTTCCAGAAGAACAGGCGCACCTTCTCCCTTAGTCATATAGAGATCCACCACAGAGGTCACCTCAGGAGCCAGACCAATGTAGGCGGAGAGCAAAAGGATGGGGACCTGGGGCTTTGTCTGACGCATCTGGATGGCGATTTCGCCGCCGTGCATGCCGGGCATGGAGTAGTCCAACACAACCGCCTCGACCGGCTCGGTTGAGAAGATGGCAAGGCCGGTCGGTCCATCTGATGCAGTCAACACTCGGTATCCAGCGCGTTCCAGCAAAATCTTCCGAACCTCGAGCCCGATTCGTTCGTCATCCACGCAAAGGACGAGATTGGAGTTCTGTTTCATGGAGTTCTGACCATCTACAACCCGTAGAATTACTCTAGAGTATACGAACGTACTCTTCATACGGTTTACTGTGGACGATTCATCGTACGTTAGCAATCCCCCGTCCGGGGTGCGCTAACCTGACGTTAATCAAGTCGCGAGTTGACAGGGGTTTACGAAGTGAGTCAGACGATTTTTGTTTTGGAAGACGATGCGGATATCTCCCGACTGGTGCAGTACCACCTGGAGAGCGCCGGCTTTACAGTTCGCCCGTATCTTGCTATCAATCAGATACTTGCCGATGCCGAACGGCAACCGCCCGCACTTTTTCTGTTGGACATCATGGTCCCCGGTGGCGACGGTCTCGACCTATGCCGACGGCTCCGTCAGAATCCTACCCTCAGCGTGGTTCCGATTATCTTCCTGACGGCACGCGCTGCCGAAAACGACCGCGTCCATGGCCTGGAGATGGGAGCGGACGATTACATCACCAAACCCTTCGCCACGCGCGAGCTTGTAGCGAGGGTCAAAGCGGTACTGCGGCGCTTCGAGAGACCAAGCTCGCCTTCAGTTCTCAAGTTCGAGAATGTTGAGATTGACGCCAGCGCGATGCAGCTTCGCGTGAACGGCGAACTGGTAACGACGACCGCTACGGAGTTTCGGCTTCTCGATTATCTCGCCCGTCATCCCGGGCGTGTTTTTAGTCGCGATCATCTTCTGGACGCGGTGTGGGGCGACGCCCGCTTTGTGACGCCTCGTTCGGTCGACGTTTACGTCCGTCGTATTCGCGAAAAGATCGAGGCCGACGCCGAGACACCGCGCTATTTGAAGACCATGCGTGGCGCGGGCTATCGATTCGAGATTCCTAAGGCGGCACAAGCCTAGGGGGGCGGCTCGTGAGGCGTGGTGTCTTTCTTTCGGTCTTCCTTCGCATCGCGATCGCGTTGGTATTCGTTGCGCTAGCAGGATTCTCCTCGCTCCCGCACCGCTGGATAATCGCCGGTGTCCTTGTTATCGCATGGGCCGGTATCAGTGCCTTCTCTCTGGCGCGTTCGGTTCGGCAAGACGTCACGCTCCTGCAAAATTCTGCCGCGGCGGTTCCTGAGCGCCAGGTAGGAGAGATCAAACCCTCCTTCAGCAATTTTGATGGCCTGGCACGTGCGATTTCAGTTGCCTCCGATCATGTGAACCGTTCGCTGAGCGAGGCCTCAGAAAGCCGGCACGAACTCGAAGCAATGATCGACAGCATGCAGGATGCGGTGGTTGCCGTCGATCCCGCAGGCCGCATTCAGTGGACCAATCAGCGGATGCAGAAGCTGATTCCAGGTGCTTCCTTTAGCAGCGCGATCCGTATCGGACACGCGCTGGTCCAGACGATCCGCGATCCGGAGATTCTGGATTGCGTTCGGACCGCCCTCGAGCAGCGTGTGGTGAGCGATGGCCGCTCGACCTCGCTTTTGCCGGGGCGTATCTTTGAAGTGAACGTCTCTCCGATGCCCGGTGGCGGAGCCGTGGCCGTTCTTCACGACATTACCCGCATCGAACAGGTCGAACGAACCCAGCGCGACTTCGTGGCTAATGTTTCGCACGAACTGCGTACCCCCTTGACGTCGATTACGGGTTACGTTGAAACACTGCTTGACCACGAGGCTTCGCTCAGTCAGTCAGCGCGAGAGTTTCTGACCATCATCTTGAAGAACGCAACTCGAATGAATCGCCTGACCGAAGATCTGTTGGTGATGGCACGGGTCGAATCCTCCGAGCAGGAGCTGCACCCGGCCCCAATCCCAGCCGACATTTTAGTGCGCGATGCTGTGCAGGCGATGAGCGGCCTCGTACAGGACACCGAATCGATCCTCGAGATTGGTGAGATCTCCTCCGCCGAGGTCTTCGCCGACACCGATGCGATCCTCCAGGTTCTCAGCAACCTCATTGAGAATGGTATCAAGTACGGCCAGGCCAGGAACGCACCCGTTTGCAAGGTGATCGTCTCGTCCCGCGACGTGTCGGATCCGATTGAGGCCGTCGAGTTCAGTGTGAGGGATTTTGGCCCCGGAATTGCCTCGGAACACCTCGGCCGCATCTTCGAGCGCTTCTATCGGGTAGACAAAGCGCGTTCAAGAGAGTCAGGCGGGACCGGGTTGGGACTCGCCATTGCACGACACATGGTGCAGACTCACGGCGGATCGATTCGAGCCGAAAGCGAGCTCAACGCCGGCAGCAACTTTATATTCACACTCCCTAAAGCTCAGAACTTAGTGGAATAATGCCGTTTTCACTACGATGTAACCTCCCCGTAACAATTCCCGCTCACACTCATTGTGAGATGTATTGACTGGTTTGATGGATCGATGCACTTAAGCCTAGGGGGACGAGTGAAACTGAAAGTCATCGCAACAGGCGTACTGGCGCTTTTAACTATCGGAGCCAACGCACAGAACATCAACGGAGCCGGGGCGACCTTCCCGTATCCTATCTACTCCAAGTGGTTTAGCGAATACAGCGCGCTGCACCCAGACGTGAAAATTAACTATCAGTCCATCGGCTCCGGCGGCGGTATTCGCCAGGTGTCGGAAGGCACCGTCGATTTTGGCGCTACCGACGGACCAATGACCGATCAACAGCTGAAGGATGCCAAGATCAAGGTGATGCACATCCCCACAGTCCTTGGTGCAGTGGTACCGGTCTACAATCTACCGGGCGTCAACAAAGAACTCAACTTCTCTTCCGACGTCATTGCCGATATATATCTTGGCAAGATTAGCAAGTGGAACGACGCGCGCATCGCAAAGGATAATCCGGGAGTCAGTCTGCCGGACAAATCGATTCTGCCCGTCTATCGTTCGGACGGAAGTGGAACAACATTTATCTTCACTGACTTTCTCTCAAAGGTGAGCCCTGACTGGTCGAACAAAGTAGGCCATAGCACCTCGGTCAAGTGGCCGACAGGTATCGGCCAAAAGGGAAATGAGGGCGTAGCCGGCATGGTTCGCCAGTCGCCTTACTCTTTCGGTTATGTCGAGCTGATCTACGCCGAGACGAACAAGATGAGCTTCGGCGCAGTTCGCAATGCTTCAGGTAGATTTCTCAAGGCGTCGACCGCCGGTGTGACCGCTGCTGCCGCCGCCACTGCCAAGACAATGCCTGCCGACTATCGTGTCTCCATCACGAACGCAGCAGGCGCCGACTCCTACCCGATCTCCAGCTTTACTTGGCTGCTGATCCCAACTCACTCCACCGATCCAAACAAGGCAAAGGCGCTGGCCGATTTTCTGGGCTGGATGCTGGACCATGGCGAAACCGAAGCCGCTGCGCTGACCTATGCTCCATTGCCCAAGCAGGTGCAGGATATGGTTCGCAAGAGCATCGCGAACGTAAAGTAGTTACTCTGCCGCACGGGTTTCACCTCGAGATCCGTGCGGCATCTTTTTTCTCCCAGTTTCAGGATAATAAGCTCGATACAATCGATCCGTAGAGTCAACCGTCAGGAAAAATAGGATTGTGTCTTCTACCCGTATGACTCCCGAAAGAGAATCAAGCTCTCCGTTGCCTGTACCGTCGCCCCTGCCAGCGCCTCCTGTGGCATCTGCTGCGGATGCGACGCCGACTGCGGTTGGTGCAACCCAATCTCCAATTCGAGACTTCCTCAGCAAACGGGGAAGCGGCAGCTTTGCTGATAATAGCTTCGCCGCGGTTATGCTTCTCTGCGCGTGCAGCATCTTCGCCATTGTCCTCTTTATCTTCGTCATTCTGGTCGTTCACTCCCGGTTGAGCCTCATCCAGTTCGGTTGGAAGTTCTTCACGCGCCAGGCGTGGGATCCGGTTTCTGGAGACTTTGGTGCGCTGCCCTTCATCTATGGCACACTCGCCACTTCGCTGCTGGCTCTATGTATGGCGGTCCCACTGGCACTTGGAGTAGCGATCTTTCTTACGGAACTGTGCCCCCGCGTTCTTCGTGCCCCGATCTCCTTCCTCACGGAACTGCTGGCAGCCATTCCCAGCGTCGTCTATGGTCTTTGGGCCGTCTTCGTCCTTGTCCCGCTCATGCGTGATCTCATCGGCCCCTTCCTCTATAAGACGCTCGGCTGGACCGGCTTCTTCGAAGGCACCAACTTCGGCGTTGGCCTTCTGACAGCCAGCATGATCCTCGCGATCATGATCCTTCCGATCATCTCCTCGCTGACCCGCGACATCATGAACGCGGTACCCAATAGCCAGCGAGAGGCTGTACTTGCTCTGGGAGCCACCCGTTGGGAGATGATTCGCATCGGCGTTCTGCGCAACTCCCGGATCGGCATCGTGGGAGCCGTCATGCTGGGGCTCGGTCGTGCCCTCGGGGAGACGATGGCTGTCACCATGGTCATCGGCAATCACCCCGATATCAGTAAGTCGCTCTTCGCTCCCGGCTACACGCTGGCCAGCGTCATCGCCAACGAGTTCTCTGAGGCCACCGGCGATCTTTACCTTAGTGCCCTCATCGAGATCGGCCTCGCGCTCTTCCTGGTAACCATCGTGGTGAACGCTATCGCACGTCTGATGGTCTGGGCGGTCACACGCAACGCGCCGGCGCGGGTGAACTGACATGAGTACTCAACCCTTGAGCAACCAGCCCCGCCCCATGGACTTCGAGTCCAAGTCCATGCGCAGAAACAAAGCATGGCGCGCCACTACCAACTACTTTGTCAGCGGTCTTTGCATCCTCGCGACTGTCCTGGTAATCCTGCCGTTGGTCGCTATCCTCTTTTATCTGATCTATAAGGGTGCGAGTTCGCTAAATCTCGCCTTCTTCACGCACATTCCCGCCCCGGTAGGTGAGGCCGGTGGAGGTATGGCGAACTCCATCGTCGGCTCAGGCATCATCCTCTTCCTTGCTAGCCTGATGGGTATCCCAATCGGCATTGCGGCCGGAGTCTATCTTGCAGAGTTTGGTCGGGGCAAGACTCTTGCCACCGCGGTCCGTTTCACGGCAGACGTGCTGAATGGCGTTCCATCTATTGTCATGGGCATCTCGATCTATTCGCTGATCGTCGTTCAACAAAAACACTTCTCCGCTCTGGCTGGAGGAGTAGCTCTCGCCATCATGATGGTCCCAACCATCACGCGCACCACAGAAGAGATGCTCGCCACGGTTCCGCATGCTATTCGTGAGGCCGCTCTTGGCCTTGGCGTCCCTAAATGGAGAACAGCGATCTCGGTCAGTCTACGTACGGCCTCGCCTGGCATCATCACCGGCTGCATGCTGGCATTCGCCCGCGTTGCTGGAGAGACCGCTCCGCTGCTCTTCACTGCTTTCGGAAATCAGTTCTGGAACTTCAAACTCAGCGAACCGATCGCCGCTCTGCCTCTGCAGATTTACGTCTATGCCATATCGCCGTATGACGAGTGGCATCGTCTCGCTTGGGCCGGTTCGCTCGTTCTTATCGTCTTAATCATGGTCTCGGTCACGCTCGTCCGCATCTTTGCCAACCGCGGCGTACTCAAGGGAGGAAGCTAGTGGGAGTCGGCATTTTAGTTGAGGATTTGAACGCGTGGTATGGAACAACGCACACCCTGCAGGACATCAACCTGCATATACCGGCGAACCACGCCACCGCGCTCATCGGCCCTTCGGGCTGCGGTAAATCCACCTTCGTCCGTTGCCTCAACCGTATGCACGAGACCAATCCCATCGCCCGCGCCACCGGCACCGTCAAGATGGGTGACGTCGACATCTACAACGACGCCTCGCCGGTTGAGATCCGCCGCCGCGTTGGCATGGTCTTCCAGCGGCCCAATCCATTCCCGACCATGTCCATCTACGACAACGTCGTCAGTGGCCTCAAACTCAACGGCTTCCGCAATCGCCGCATCCTCGACGAGACGGTCGAGCGTTCCCTCAAACAGGCCGCGCTTTGGGAAGAGGTCAAGGACGATCTCAAAAAGAAATCCGGCGCCTCGCTCTCCGGAGGCCAGCAACAACGTATGTGCATCGCCCGTGCGCTCGCTGTCGATCCAGAGGTTCTACTGATGGACGAACCCGCCTCTGCGCTGGACCCGGTCTCAACCTCAAAGATTGAAGATCTCATCTTTCAGCTCAAGAGTCAGTACACCATCGTCATCGTGACGCATAACATGCAGCAGGCAGCCCGCGTTGCCGAAAACACCGGCTTCTTCCTCAACGGTAAGATGGTCGAGTTCGACTCTACCCACAAGATCTTTACGAACCCGAGGGACAAGCGAACGGAAGACTACATCACCGGGAGGTTCGGCTGATGCGCGTCAAATTTCATCAGAGCCTCGACGAACTGAAGGAGAAATTGCTTGTGATGGCGGGGATGGCGGAGCAGGCGATTCAGCGCTCCATCGAAGCCTACCGCACGCGCGATCTTTCGATCTGCGAACTCGTCTTCCGCGCCGAGCCCTCCATCAATCGTCTCGAACGCGAGATCGATCAAATGGCGCTAGACTTGCTGGCTATGGAACAGCCAATGGCCATCGATCTTCGCTTCATTCTCTCAGTGATCAGAATTAATGCCGACCTTGAACGCGTGGGCGACCAGGCTGTCAACATTGCTGTGCGCGTAAGAGAGATGGGTGCTTTCGCCAACATCGATCTTCCGGTCGACATTCCCAAGCTCGCCTCACTCTCTTCCGCAATGGTTCGCAAATCGCTACAGGCCTTCATCGAAGGCGATGCCGAACTAGCCGAATCTGTTCTTCGACTCGACGATCAGGTTGACGAGATGAATGATGCTGCTTTTTACGCGCTCAGTTCGCTCATCAAGGAAAAGCCCGAACTTACTCCGCAATCGCTCAACGCTCTGATCATCGCCCGCAACCTGGAACGCGTCGGCGACCACGCCACTAATATCGCCGAAGATGTTATCTTCTGGGTTCGTGGCGCGGACGTCCGTCATAACAGCAACGCACTCTAGCTCGGCGATGGTATAGGATTACTACGATTCCCACCTCCATTTGAGTCCGAGAGATTGGTGCTGCCTCCGGCTCCACGGAACCCAGAGTCAGTCTATGTCTGGTTCCCACCAGACGAGTTTTGGCATCATCGGATAGTACAGGCCAACTCGCAGCTTTCCGCTCTCGACGCGGTCGCCCATCGTTTGGGCATACAGCTTCATCTGGTCCGTGTACTTCATTCGCTCCTCGGCAAGAAACTCGTCGATTCCTTCGCGGCCGTGCGTCGCTGTTTTGTAGTCGATGATCCAAAGATAGCCCGCCCCAGGCTCCATCGGTTTTGCCCCACCATGAAACACCCGATCCAATCGCACACTGCTGCGCACATCGCTCCACGAGCTCAGCGAGAGTTCGCTCGACGCTTGCTTGTGCTGGCTCAGCACCCATCGTCCCTCGTCGTCCTGCAGCATATTGATGAGCGCTGTCTTCACTCGTGGAACGAGTCGCTCGACGACGGCGGGCTGTAGGCCATCTCCCCGCAGCACAGCCGCGATTCGCGGCGTCCATCCCGCCACTTCGGGCAGTACGGTCTCAACCCTCGTATTAACCGCCAGCCTCTTCGCAAGCATCTCCAGGAAGGCATGGACAGCGTTGCCAAATGCGCGAGCCTCGAAGGAGCCTTCAGGTCTTTCGAAGTGCGCAGATCCTGGTTTAATCGCTTCCTCGCCGTAGGAGAGCTTCTGGTTTACCGAAAATCGTGATTCTGGATTGAATTCCATTGGAAAGCGTTGGAGCATCGCGGGTCGCACAACTTCGTCTGCGGCTGCTGCAATATCGCCGATGAAGCTATCTCCTTGGGACTTCGGAAGCATCATGAACATCTGGCCGGGGATCTTCGAGTCTGGCGCATTCACCCTAAAGTGTCGTTCCGCTGCGGGCCACGCGGTAGCCAGCAGACTCCCATGAGGGCGGATTACCTCGCCCCTCGCCGTGGCTTCGGGAGAAGCGAACAGATGCAGCTCCTCCCGCGCTCGCGTACATGCGACATAGAAGAGCCGCTTTCTCTCCGCAGCCTCCTTTGCCTTATCCATGTCCTTCAACCAACGATTTAGTGCCTTTGAACCTTCACCGCGACTCACGATCGGTGCGAGCATGATGTGCGCCGCTTCTGAATCGCCGGAATCGATCTCACTCCATGTAAGCAACTTCTCACGATCCGCAGGATCTTTCTTCTGAAGTCCCGGCACTATCACGACATCCCACTCCAGGCCCTTCGACTTATGAATGGTCATTAAATCGACTGCCCAACCTCCGGCCGCCGGTTGGGCAAACAGTTTATCCAGTCGGCGTTTCAGCAGCCTGACATTAGTCGTACCGGTGTCCTTTTCCATCTCATCTAGAAGCTGTAGATACCTTCGTGCATTGGCCAACTCGCCCGGCTTCAAAGACGCATCCCCGCCTAACGATCGCCAGGTTCTCTCTACCCATTGGGATGCGCCTAACCCCGACCGCTTCTCCTGTGCTGCTTGCAACACGGGCCACACGCGCATCAGCCTTGCACGGCTCTTTTCATTCAGCAGGTCAAGTCTCTCTGTGATTAGATCTCCGATGCATCGCTCTGAGCAATCGGGATCATCCCCGCCCGCCAGCGTATGAAGATCGGCACGCCCAAGGCCGCACCACGGGGCATGCAGCACTGCGAGCCACGCCACGCGATCGGCCGGGTGCATCATGGCTCTGGTCAGCGCAAAGAGATCGAGAACCTCCTGCCTTTGACCGAGCGCTTCTATATCCACTGCACGAAACGGAATTGTTCCCTTCGCCTCATCCTTCAGTTCCACCACGATATCGGCCAGTAGATTGCGGCTCCTCACCAACACCGCCAACTTCCATGGTTCGCCGCGTCCCTGCGGCAGCGGCCTGCTCCGCCAATCCTCGACGATCGCCCGCACCTGTTCTGCCTCCAACTTGGCCTGTCGCCGCTTCATTTTCTTTTTCGTTCTAGCCGAAGTTTCTGAGGCCAGCACACCCGTATGCCACACGAGGCTCAGCGAGCCTCGTCGCGAAGGCCCCCGGACAGCCTGTGCCTCGACATATGGCACCTCCTCCGGATTCGCAGCATTGATTTTCCGGGGAAACAGCAAAGAAAAATCATCGTTGAACGCTTCAACAAGCTCACTTTG
The DNA here is from genome assembly GCF_013410115.1 of Tunturiibacter gelidiferens. Taxonomy (GTDB): domain Bacteria; phylum Acidobacteriota; class Terriglobia; order Terriglobales; family Acidobacteriaceae; genus Edaphobacter; species Edaphobacter gelidiferens. The sequence goes on along the minus strand of NZ_JACCCV010000002.1, from coordinate 468,192 downwards.
CGAACGGAAGTTTGCCGTCAACCGAAGTCTTCCAACCGGAAGATCGCCCAGAAGTTCAGTCTCCATCGTCTTCACGAACCGCTCAACTCGCGCCTGTCGGAACAGATAGATCGACTGCTTCGGGTCGCCTACAAGAAATACGGTTTGACTGTGTCCGTCCCATCTCTGTGTGAGTAATTGAATAAGTTCGTACTGACCTGTGGACGTGTCCTGCATCTCATCGACAAGCAAGTGCTGCAGACTCATACCCAATGCTTTGCTCAAATCAGAGATAGCGCCATCCCGCCGGAGCGCGACCTGCGCTAACAGTCCAAGCTCGGCAAAATCGCACTCTCCACGCCGCGCAAACACTAGCTGCAACTCAACCAGCGCCCTGCTTAAAACGCGAAACAGCGCCTTTGCCACGGCCCACTGCTCTCGCGGATACCGAACAGGCGGCAGGCCCCTCACTCTTTTGATCGCTTCAAGCACATCATCGCGGTCCCGCAGCTGTTGCATCAGAACCTTCAGCCGCTCGGCGTGATTTTTTTCAATTTTGAAGCCCAAATGATTGCGAGTTGCAGTCGCCCTCCACTTCGATTCCTGTGTAGTAAGCAGATGAATCAAGGCTCGCCAGTGTTCGAGGTCTTCAGCAGTCTCCTGCGGTGTGGTGTGCAATCCGGCACACATGGCAATTGGAGAAGGCGTTCCTCTATAGCCCTCCGCGTTCCCCATCTCACCCGCAAGCGAGGCCAGTTCCTGCAGAATGTCTTCCGGAACACTGAGCGACAATCGCGTCAGTCCGGCACAGACAGCTTGCTCCAGCGCCAGCTCAAGCTTGGGCAGCACCGCTTGATCTAGAAAAGCATCGTCCAGTTGCTGTCTTCCCAGAGGGACCAACTCTCCCCACTGATTGCGCAGCGGAAGCATCTCCATCAATAGCCGCTCGCAGTCCCGAAGACTGCCATCGCGATGCAACAAAACTGTACGCAGTGCAGCGTCTAACTCCACATCACTGCCACCGAGTTGCATCAACGTCTCTCTCGCCGCTTCCCGATACATCAACGTTGGATCTTCGACTGGCGTCTGCCGTCCTCCAGCGCCTGAGAGAACCGGCAATAATCGCGCCACCTCACCGCAAACTGAATCGATAGTGCGAATATTCAATCTGCGTGGATGTTGCAGCAACTCCCATCCCAGAGAAGCGTCATGGCGGAGCACCATCTCTGCCAACGCACGTGTCTCACGATCGAAGTCGGAATAGCTCTTCAAGGGCTCGCATCGGGAAGCACTCTCCAATTGAGCGATTACTCGCTCCCGCATCTCGGCCGTCGCTTTTACTGTGAAAGTGATGGCCAGAACCTGAATAGGATCTTCGACACTCTCATCGGCTAACAGCTTCAGGAAGCGTTGAATCAACAGACCGGTCTTGCCGGACCCGGCCGGCGCCTCTACGATCCAAGATTGTCGAATATCAAGGGCTTGCTCTCGCTCCTGCCAGTCTGGTGGCCGCCTAACGTGAGTGTCCCCTGGAAGATCGTCAGTCTTCGCAGCTACAAACAGATCAGCCACGGCTCACCCCCGCCCCAAAGTCCTCCTCCTCCTCCTCGTCCTCCTCAAGCAGTGAGACGTCAAGCCTGCATAAGATCCTCTGTTCACAGTGAGCGCAGGTTCGCGGATACGTCTTTGGACTCACACGCGCGTCGCCCGAATAAAACTCTTCTGCTAGCGTCACCAACACTTCTCTCCACCGATCCACCTGACCTTCGAGTGTTGGGGCGTCTTTCAGTTTGCTTGGCTTGGGTAGAACGCCATCACCTACCGCGTAGCCCTTTAGACCCCGGCCCTCACCTGCCCGGACCAGACCGAAAGCGACTCCCTGCAACCGATCCGCTTGCGTGAGGATGGCATACAACGGAAGCTGTGGAGCGTCGGGTCTTGAAGTCAGCCAGTCGTTGGGCGACGCGTGGCCTGTCTTGTAGTCAATCAGCACCTCACCGTCTTCCACTACGTCGACCCGGTCCATACGAACACTCAGGCGTAGCGGACCAACGCGGACATCTCTAAGCTCTTTCTCGCTGAGCTTGACCTCGAAGGGTAGTCTTCGCTCCAACTCCAGCTCAAGCCATCCCGAAAGAAGTCTGCGCAATCTCTCGCGTTGCACCTCTACATACGCTTCGTCCCAATTGGTCGCACTCGCTTCTGCTGTCTTCTTCAATGCCTGAGCGGCACACCACTCCAGCGCCTCATTGCGTTCCTCCGTGGTCATCGACCGCAGATTGTCCTGCGTCTTCACCTTGTCCCAAAAGATCTCGAGCGCCTTGTGTACCGCCGTACCGCTCTCTCTCGCATCCATGCCAGGTTCGATCGATTCAAGCTCTGTCGCCCACAACCGCTTCTCAGCAAAGGCCCGAAAACCGCACGCCGCCTGCAATTCCAAAACTCTTGCGCCGCCGCGAATCACGCGGTCCGGTAATGCCTGAACCTCAGCAATGTCCGCGATCTCTTCCAACTCAACAATTGAGCGCTGCGGCTCACGCTCTAGGAGCTCGGCGGCTCCAACCGCCTCCAGGCTGAGCCCGGTCAGTAACGGCGAAGGTCGCTGGTTCCCCTCCGAAATCTCCTTTGCGTAACTGAACACGATAGTGCTCGCACTTGCAGCAATCCGCTCCGTGATCCTTCGCGCGCGTTCGCTGTCCAGCGGTGCATCTGTTCCCGGCATCTCCAATTCACTTTGCAGATGCCAGGGCAGCAGGGAACTACCAACGGTCGGCATCGGCCAACCCAGCTCGCCCGCACGTAAGAACCACACCGCGTCAAAGGTGCTTCCAGCAGCCTCCAACGGACCCATCACCTGCACGGGAGCTTCTCGCGACTCCGGCGCAAACATAGTCTGGCGAGCAATTCTTTCGATAGCTCCCAGCGCTTGTGCAAAGTCGACAGGTACGCCATCGAAGTCCAGCGTTGCGAGCTCATCCAGGGCACTCTCCCACTTGCGCCGTGTCTGAAATTCAACGCTGGTCTCCCTGTCTCTAGAGGCCCACGCCGCCGTTACCAGAATCTCCCGCATCTTTTCTGCCCAGTCTGCATGCGAACGCGCATCAAGTCCTTGCAATCGGTCCGCAACTCTCAGCATTGCGCGCAATGTACGAAGCAGTTGCGAGAGTTTAGACCTGCGTTTTGATCGATCCATCATCTCGATCAGTCCGCGCAGCGAGATCTCCGGTCGCAGCATTCGAGCTTTACGGAGTTCAAAGGCATCGAACTCCGCGCGTGCACTCGCCTCTCCAGTGCGCACTGCGAAGTAAGGCGACAGCAGCAATGCACTCACCGTCTCCAGCGGCAACGGCTCGCTTGACCATCGCAGTAGATCGAACGCGGTAGCAACCATGGGAGTCTCGATCAACGTTGAACCGAGCGAAAACTCATAAGGTTTAACGTGATCGTCTGCGCGGATGTCTTCAAGCTCAGGTGCCAACACTTCCCGAAGCACCCGGTCGATCTCTCTGCGCTCGCTCTCAAGCGCAGGCACGATTACTGCGACAGTCGCCCCTGCGTTCTCTTCAAGAAATGTCCGCATCCAGCGCGCTGCGATAAACAACTCCTCCGGGCCATCGTTCGCTTCTACCAGTAAGCGTCGCTGCGCAGCAATAGTTATCCGCAACTCCTCTACCTGAATCCCCGTCGAGAGTAAGGCCTCCACCAGCCGACTTTGCGTTGGGGTCATATGATCGAATCCAACCAACACAACCCTGCCCGCGGTGAGCTCAAAGAAACTGATTCTCGCGAAACCCTTTTCGAGTTCTTCACATAGCTTGTCTTCTACCTGGGCCTGTGCGATGAATCTCTCAGCCTGGCATAGACGTTCAAACGTGTGCGCCCATAGCTGAAACGACCGTGTATCCGAGTTGCCGATCGCTTCCTGCAGGCCTGTTTGCCCATCGTAACTGCATATCAGCTGCCAAGCCTCTGCCGCCATTACAGCCAGCGAGTCCACAGTTCGCAGACTTGCCAGCTCATCGTCTGCTTCGAGAATGGAACGCCACACCACATGCTCCTGTGACCGATTCAACATCATCTCCGCGACGTGGGCGTCTACCACCAGCCGATGCCACATGTTCGCAAGCCATGCATCCCACGACATCACAGTTGCGGGCGTCCAGCTTGTAAGCCCCGAAGCACTGTTGCGCTGATCCCACCCGCGCCGAATGGCGCGTGCTGCCCGCTGGTTGCCCGTCACCACGACTGCACCCTGTTCCAACGCCTCAGCGATCCCATCCGGCAGCAGTCGACGACCGTCCATCCTTCGGTTATACGCCCACCGTCGCAGGAAAAACAGACTTCGGAATTAGTCCGCGGCCTGCCGCGTCCGCGCTGTAACCAAACTCATCGCGAGCAGTCCCAAGGCGGCCGCAAAAGGCAGACCGAGCGCCAGCTGCAGCGATCCTGTCCGCGTAGAAATTACTCCCATCATCCAGGGCAACGCCGCTGCCCCCAATCCCGAGACCGCGACCACGATGCCTGCCTGCCGCGCAGTTGGCCGTTCGGCCATCAGCAGCGCAAAGGTGGCTGGAAAAAACGGCGCCAAACTGAGCCCTAGGAGAACGGCAAAGCCAGCAATGGCCCCAGCGGAATGCGCCATCGCCAGAGCAGCCGTGAACCCGGCCGCCAGTGCCAAACTCCATCGCTGTGTAGTCTTCTCTCCCACGTGCAGCATTACTGCCGAAGCGCCCAGACGCCCGAATGTCAGCGCCATCCAAAGCAGCAGCGTCGTATACTCACTCACCGTCAGAGTCTTTTCGCCATACCTCAGTGCGAACGTCGTCAGCCACCCGCTCAGGCACGTCTCCAACCCGCCATAGAGCACAAGCAGCCCAGCGAAGTAGAGATAGACTCTTCCGCTCAACCCCATCTGCGGCCCGGTCTCTGTCGACGCAGCGTCGAAGTCTTCAACACCCGAAACTTCTCCACGCATCTGCATCCACAGCACCAACAGGCCAATCACGAACAGTCCTGCGAATCCCGCAAGCACTCCCCTCAGCACAAAGTGCGGCAACAGCCATGCAGCCAGAAGCGCAGACAGCATGGCTCCCAGACTGAACGAAAAATTCAACAGCGACAAAGCCGAACCCCGATGCGCCGTGAGCCTGCGGCCAGCCAGAATGTTGATCGAAGTAATGATCTGCCCCAGCCCAAATCCACCCACAAACAAACCTGCGCACCCAACGCCCATCGACGGAGACAGCGCAAAGCCGCCGAATCCCGCTGCGCCCGCAACCAACCCCACCAGCAGACTCCACCTCAGCTTTTGTGACACCGTGACTCCACCAAGAAACGCGCCGCAGAACTTCGCCGTCATCAAAAGTCCGCTTTGAGCGTCCACCATCCCCCACTGCTTCGCCAGCAAAGGAAGAATCGGTCCCAGCAAGGCTGTCCCAAGACCAGCAAGCATTAGCCCAAAGTGCATCAGCCCTTGAGAAGGTGCCCCATTCTTACTTCGCTCCATCAATCGCTCCTTCGTAGTCTCACAGTTCAGCCATTATCATTGACTCAGGAGTCTGCCCGTGTCCCGCAAGCCTTTACTTCTTCTTACCTTCCTTGTTCTCTTCGCTGGCTGTCATCAGAACACGTCTACGGCATCCAAACCACCTTCTGCCGCAAAGACCTTCACCATTCGCGGTAGAGTCCTCTCCACCGATGCCACCCACGTCACGCTCGATGGCGAGAAGGTTCCCGGCTTTATGGAGGCGATGACTATGGACTACAAGCTCGCAGATCCCAGCGTCGTCAACGAGCTCCACGCCGGCGACCGTATCACAGCCAAGGTCTTAGCCGACAAGGAGGGCGACAGCTATGGAAATGTTCGTCTCGAAGACATCGTCGTCATCGCGCAGGCCCGCCCCGACTACAAGCCTCCCGTCTCCTACCACGTTCCCACCGCAGGCGATGTTGTTCCCGACTTCAAACTCCTCAACCAGAGCGCTCGCACAATTCACCTCGACCAGTTCAAGGGCAAGGTCGTGCTGATGACTTTCATCTACACTCGTTGCCAGCTCGCAGACTTTTGTCCTCGCATGAGCCACAACTTCTCCGACATCGACAAAGCGCTTGCCGCTGACCCAGCCCTCTACAGACAGACCCATCTCATCAGCGTCAGTTTCGATCCCACCTACGACACGCCCAAGGTTCTTCGCAGCTACGGCGGCGCCTATACCGGCAACTACACCAACGAAAAGTTTCTCCACTGGGACTTCGCTGCGCCAACAGAGAAAGAGTTACCTGCGATGACACAATTTTTCAATGTAGGCGTCACCCCCGGCGACAACAAATCCCTCACCCACTCTCTCTCGACTGTCCTCATCGGCAAAGATGGCAAGATCGTCGACTGGTACCCCACCAACGAGTGGAAACCGGAAGATATATTAGTTGCAATCAAGAAGAGTGCCGCCTAGCCCATAGACAAACAAGAGATCGAGATTCCTCATCTGAATAGGTGTGTGTAATACGCACTGAGGTATGTGTGTGTAATACGCACGGAGGTAAGTTCAAATGAAGATTCGTCGAATCGCTATTCCAGCACTTGCTATTGCACTTGCAGCTCCAGGTTGCGTGTTGCTCAGTCATACCCCCAGCCGGCACCAGGCTACGGGCAGGGACCAGCCGGATGGGACGTTCCACCGCAGGAGTTCCGCGACATTCAACGGCAGGGCTACCATGATGGCATCGAAGGAGCCCGCAAAGATTTCGACAACCATCGCCGGCCCGACGTAAATAATCGCGATGAGTACCGTCATCCGCACGTGCCCTCAAGCGCACGGAGTGATTATCGCGATGGTTTTCGTCGTGGCTATGAGACTGCGATGTCGCACATGATGAACGGTCCAAGATAGCGGAAGTTATCGTCGCAAAATACCCAGCCGTTGAGGTTGGGTATTTTTTGCTGTCCAGCACCCACTCAGGTACGTCTCAGCGATTTCGCGGATGCCGGTTCTGGTGCTCGCGCCCTTCTGGGCAGTTATAAATCCTCTCTACCGCCCCTTCGCGGAGGGCTAGCCACGCCATTGAAGTATCCTGATATTGCGTTCTATCAAGGAGTTCCACTTCATGGCAAAACTTACTATCGCCTTTGGCGTCCTGCTCATTTTGCTTGGCATTACAGGCTATCTCACCACGGGTAGCGCTCATCCTACGGCGCTGATCCCCAGCGGCATCGGCGTCTTCTTTGTCCTCTTCGGTGTTATGGCGAATACTGAAGACTCCAAAAAACGCAGCCTCTGGATGCACATCTCCGTCACGGTAGCGTTGCTGGTCTTTCTGGGAATGATTCCCTCCGCCATCGACACGCTCAGACTCTCCCGGGGCGCCTCGTTTCCTCACCCCATAGCCGTCGAAGAGAAGGGTGCACTTTGTCTCTTCTGCCTGATCTACGTGCTCTTTTGCGTCCGCTCTTTCATCTCCGCTCGCCGCGCTCGCCTCGTATCCTAGCGCCTCCAGCGTAAACTCAACTTAGCTATGTCCTCTTCTTTCGGTCCATCCAGCTTTGGCGGCGGTATGAAAGCCGTAGACCGCCCGTCCCGCGGCACCGGCAGAGCTACGGCGGCCGACCTCACAGCCTCGCGTCCCAAGCCCAAGCTGACCAAAGTGATGCCCGAGGTGTGGAAGCTGGTCAAGCCGCGTCGGTGGCTGCTCGCCGGCAGTTTTTTGTTGATGATCGTCAACCGTCTCTGCAGCTTTGCTCTGCCGGTTTCCTCGCGCTACCTCATCAACAACGTAATGTACAAGCATCAATTGAACCTGCTGCCCTGGATCATTGGAACCGTTGCGACCGCCACTTTCCTGCAGGGAGTCACCTCCTACACTCTCACCCAACTCCTCTCCACAGCCGGCCAACGGCTCATCTCAGAGCTTCGCACCCGTGTTCAACAACACATCGGCCGTTTACCTGTAGCCTTTTATGACGAGAACCGAACCGGCACTTTAGTCGCCCGCATCATGACCGACGTCGAAGGTGTCCGCAATCTGGTCGGTACCGGCTTACTCGAGTTCGTGGGCGGCATCCTCACCGCAATCATCGCCTTCTGCATCCTGATTCGCATCAGCGGACGCATGACGCTACTCACCGTCTGCATCCTTCTGGTCTTCGGCCTCATCCTGCAGAAAGCCTTCAAGACGATTCGCCCCATCTTCCGCGAACGCTCCAAGATCAACGCCGAGGTCACTGGCCGCCTCACCGAATCGCTCGGCGGCGTGCGCGTCGTCAAGGGCTACCACGCCGAAGAGAGCGAAGCCCGTGTCTTTGCTCGAGGCGTCGAACGGCTCCTCAAGAATGTAATCAGCTCCATCACCGCCCAATCTCTGATGACCCTCTCCTCGACGATGGTCCTCGGCGTCGTCGGCGGCCTCATCATGTACCTCGGCGCGAAAGAGATCGCCGCCCATCGCCTCGATGTCGGCGGTTACGTGGAGTACACCATGCTGCTCGCCTTCATGGTGGCGCCCATCGTTCAGCTTGTCTCTATCGGCACTCAGCTCACCGAAGCTCTCGCGGGCCTGGACCGTACCACCGAGATCCTGAACGAACGCGAAGAAGACAGCGAGCCCAACCGCACCGTCGTAATCAATCCGATCCACGGTGACGTCGCCTTTCAAAACGTAACCTTCGCCTACGAGACCGACAAGCCCGTCCTCCACGGCATCAGCTTCGACTCAAAACCCGGCACCGTCACTGCACTTGTGGGTTCCTCGGGCTCCGGCAAGTCCACAATCATCTCGCTCATCTGCGGCTTCCACAACGCCGTCGGCGGACAGGTTCTTATCGACGGCATCGATCTCGCAACCATTCGACTCAGCAGCTACCGCCAGCAGCTCGGAGTCGTTCTGCAAGAGACCTTCCTCTTCGACGGCACCATCCGAGAGAACATCCTCTTCAGCCGCCCGCAAGCCACCGAAGAACAGCTGATGGAGGCCAGTCGCATCGCCCGTGTCGACGAGTTCGCCGAGCGCTTTCCCGAACAATACGATACCGTCGTCGGCGAACGAGGCGTCAAGCTCTCCGGCGGCCAGCGTCAGCGTATCTCCATCGCCCGCGCCATCCTTGCCGATCCGCGCATCCTCATCCTTGACGAAGCCACCAGTTCGCTCGACTCAGAGTCCGAGGCGCTCATCCAGAGCGGTCTCAACTTCCTCATGCAGGGCCGCACCACCTTCGTGATCGCGCATCGACTCTCCACAATCCGCCGCGCCGATCAGATCCTCGTCATCGAGCAGGGAAGGATCGTGGAACGTGGAACCCATGACTCGCTCTACAAACTGCAAGGCCGCTACTACGATCTCTACACCCGCCAGCATGGCTTGGAAACGAACCTCTTTCTCGCCCCAGGCGAAGGCGACAAAGTTGAAGAGTCTGTTTCGGCAGAGTCGTAGCGTCAACCGCGCGTTACCCGCAGCGGCAAGGTTGATGCTCACATCCACGAACAATTCAAAATCCTGACGAGCGGGGAAGAAGTGAAAGCTGAGAAAGTCGCAATGAACTTACAGGACCAGTTCGGACAGGTTGATATCTACGTCTTCGACCAGATCCTCCGAGGCAACATCGCTCCCGATATGCGTGTCCTCGACGCCGGCTGCGGATACGGCAGGAATCTCGTGCATCTTCTGCGAGAGGGCTGCGAGATCTTTGCAATAGACGCAAATGCCGAAGGGGTAGCGCACGTGCGAGCGCTTGCAGCCGAATTAGCCCCGACCCTTCCAGCAAGCAACTTCTTGGTGGGAGAACTTGAACGGATAAACCTTCCAGACAACTTTTTTGACGTGGTCATCTGTAGCTCGGTGCTGCACTTCGCGCCGGACGAATCTCATTTTCTCGCCATGATTCAGGAGCTCTGGCGGGTTCTGAGGCCGGGAGGTCTGTTCTTCTGCCGATTGGGTTCGCGCATCGGGATGGACTTCGAACAGCTGCGAAGCCACATCTATCGAATCAACGACGGATCCGAATGGTTCCTGGTCGACGAGTCCATGCTGATGCAGTTGACGCAGCAGTTGGACGCCGTCATGGTCGATCCACTCAAAACTACCATCGTACAGGACTACCGTTGCATGACCACGTGGGTGCTGCGTAAGCGCTCAAACCGGCCCAATGGACAAGCCTAGCTCTCCACCCCAAGCTGTATCAGCAAAAACGCGTAATCGAACGCGATCTCTTTCAGATAGTCGTATCGACCAGAAGCACCCCCGTGCCCGGCGTCCATGTTAATGTGCAGCAGCAGCGGGGTGTCATTCGTCTTCAGCGTTCGCAATCTGGCAACATATTTTGCCGGCTCCCAGTACATCACCTGAGAGTCGTTCAGGCTCGTCTTCACCAGCATAGCGGGATATTCTCCGACCTTGAGGTTGTCATACGGCGAGTAAGACCGCATGTACTCGAAAGCCTCCGCCTCGTTCGGATTTCCCCACTCCTCATACTCCGCCACAGTCAGCGGCAAACTCGCGTCGAGCATCGTGTTCATCACATCCACGAAGGGAACGTGCGACAGAACCACTCGAAACAACTCTGGCCGCTCATTGACCACTGCACCCATCAGCAACCCGCCCGCGCTCCCACCCTCAATCGCAACCCGATCCCTGGCTCCGTACCCCTTGGCGACCAATTGCTCAATCACCGCGATGAAGTCGCTAAACGTGTTGCGTTTCACCATCATCTTGCCAGCATCGTGCCAGGAATCTCCCATCTCCCCACCACCACGAATATGCGCATAAGCGATCACCACGCCTCGATCGAGCAGCGACAAACGCGACGAGCTGAACCCGATGGGAAGAGGATATCCATACGAACCGTACCCGTAAACATAAACAGGATTCGTCGAGTTTCGCGTAAACGAGTCGCGCCGATAAACAACAGAGACCGGAATCTTCACCCCGTCTAACGCTTCTACCCAGACGCGCTCCGAAGCATAGCGAGCAAAATCAAATCCGCCCGGAACCTCCTGCTGCTTCAAAAGCTCCGAAGTGCCCAGCCGAACGTCATATTCATACACCGAAGCTGGCGAAACCAGCGACGTGTAACTGTATCGAAACGCCTGTGTATCGAACTCCCGGTTCGCATGGGCTCCCGCCGAATACACGGGCTCAGGAAATTCAATCTCCTTCGATCTCTGGAGGGTTTCACCGGAGGCAAAGTTGGTTACGGCCAAAGTTGGCAAGCCAAGCTTTCTTCTCGAAGTTACGTAAAATGAAGCGAATACCTCAAAGTCCTCAAGCGGAGCTTCAGCATCTAGTGAGACAAATTCTTTCCAGTCTACGCGCCCAGGCTTTTCGACAGCAGCAGTCACAACTCGAAAGTTCTTCCCAGTATCATTCGTCCGAATGTAGAAAAGGCCGTCGCGATGATCGACCGAATACTCCTGATCATCGATCCGCGGAGCGATCATCTGAAACTCCCCGTCGGGAGAGTCGGCCGCGAGGAAGCGGCACTCACTGGTGGTGTGGCTTCCGGCTTCCATCAGCAGATATTTGCCGTCTCGCGTCTTGCCTAAACCAATATTGAATCGCTCGTCTTTTTCTTCGTAGACCACTACATCCTTGGTCGCCGTATCGCCCAGATAGTGCCGAAAAAGATGATCCTGCCGCTTGGTGACGTCATCCTCGGTCGTGTAGAAGAGTGTCGAGTCCGTCGCCCAGACGATCGACCCTACTCGTTCAGCAGTGTCTGGCAGATCCAAGCCGGTCTTCAAGTCCCGAATGTGCAGCGTGTACTGCCTGAACCCGGTGTTGTCGGTGGAGTATGCCAGTTTGAATCCATCCGGACTCACACTCATCCCGCCCACAGACATAAACGATTGGCCCACCGCAAGCAGATTTACATCCAGCAAAATCTCCTCTGGCTGCGACTCGTCGAACCTCGGCCCCGTCGCCAGCCTCCGGCAATGAATCGGATACTGGCTCCCCTCCACCGTTCGCACGTAGTAGAACCATCCGCGCTGTAGGTATGGAACCGACACATCCGTCTCTTTGATGTGGGACAGCATCTCGTCGTAGAGTTTTTTCTGCAGATCTTCGGTGGCCTTCATCACGGAGAGCGTATAAGCGTTCTCATCTTCTAGATGAGCCAGCACCTCAGGCGATGACTTCTCCCTCATCCAGCGATAGTTATCTTCGAGGGTCTGTCCATGCAGCGTTGTGGGCGTAGGTTCCTGGCGAGCGTGGGGTGGCTGGATGGTACCTGGCGTCATTAATTTGAAGCTCCATTGACAGGATACAGCGTCGCCGCGCCCCGAGAGGCAACCATAAATTAGCCCTGTACACCCAACACAAGAATGGCATCTGCGGCACGAGTGAAACAGTCGTCCGCTACTGGAGCAAAATCATGAAACTCAATTCAGCTTGCAACCTGATCTCTCAAACCCTGGTCCTGAGTGCAGCAATCCTCTATCCCGCAATTCTTCTAGCGCAATCCGATCCCATGAGTCCCCCAGCGTCACAGACACAGCCGAATCGAGCGCAGCAAGCGCCTGCCTCTGCTACCGCCATTCAGGATTCCTCCACAAACTCCGGAGACATCGGCCAGACAATGAAGGACAAGATCTTCCTGCGCAAGGCTGCCCAGGGAGGGATGGCCGAGGTGAAGCTTGGCCAACTTGCGGCCCAGAAGGGAAGCAGCGACGATGTGAAGGCCTTCGGCCAAAAGATGGTCGACGATCACACCAAGTTGAACAACGATATGGCCCCGATCGCTGACTCTATGGGCGTCAGGCTGCCAACGAACCTGAACAAGGAAGACCAGGCCGAGTACGACAAACTCAACGGACTCTCAGGCAATGACTTCGATATGGAGTACCTGTCGTTTATGGTGAAGGACCATCACAAGGACCTGCACGAGTTTCGTCAGGAGGCCGCCAGCACAACGGACCCGACCCTTCAGACCGCGGTCAATAACGCGACGAAAGTAATTCATGAGCACAGCATGATGGTCGACAAGCTCGCCCGTGAAAAAGGTGTCCCCATGCCGCCAGACGGCGGGAACAAATCAGCTAGTCCCACTTCATAACGGTTGCTTTTCGGTTCAGGTGGTCGAGGGTGCCATGTGCACCCTCTTTTTACGCCAGTAAACTGAATTGTCGTTCCACACTAGTCAACGGTAGAAACAGCAAGGGGGTAGAATGACCATCGATGAACTATCTTTCGCGATGGCTGGCCGTCGTCCTCTTGGTCTTTGCGCCGTCGCTTGTGGTCACAGCGGAGTCAGTGAACACGCTGCCGGCGCCAGCTGGCTATGTCAACGACTTTGCCGGCGTCCTTTCTCCCTCGACCAAATCCGGCCTCGAAAACCTCTGCACCCAGGTTGATCGTCAGGCTCATGCTCAAATTGCAGTTGTTACCGTCAAGACCCTCGACGGCGACCAGTCGATCGAAGAATTTGCCACGGCGCTTGAAGATAAATGGAAGGTCGGCGCCAAGGGAACAGATCGTGGCGTTCTGATGCTCTTCGTGATGACCCCGCGACGCGGCCGCATCGAGGTCGGCTACGGTCTCGAGGGCATCCTCAACGACGCCAAGGTCGGAGACATCGGCCGTTCGATGGTTCCCGCGGCCCAGCAGGGGGACTACAACACGGCAATCCCGCTTGGAGTGACGCAGATCGCCCGAATTATTGCGACCGATGCGAGTGTCACCCTGAACCTCGCTCAACCCGTTCATCAGTACCACCGTCAGCAGCAACCCGTTCAACTAAGCCTCACAGAGGTCATTATCGGCGGCGGCGCCATCCTGCTGATCCTCTTCTTTCTAGTCAAGACCGGCAACACGGGCTTGATCTTCTTTCTCCTGGGAAATCTGATGGGAGGCGGAGGGGGCGGTTTTGGCGGTGGCCGGGGACGCGACGACGACCGTGGTGGCGGAGGTTTTGGCGGCTTCGGAGGCGGCAGTTCAGGTGGAGGGGGAGCCAGCGGAGACTTTTGAGGACGCAAATGTAAACCAGGTAGCCGTAAAGAAAGGTAAAAGAAGCCGGTTCCAATGGTAAAGTACAGCCGAAGACGCCATCTGTCGATAGCATCGAAATTTCAGACGAAGGGAAATTGAGGAAACATGAAATCTTTATGGGTTGTGCTTGGTGTTGTAGCTCTTCTCATCGTCGTTCTGCTCTTTGTAGGAGGCAGCTACATCGGCGCGAAAAACACGCTGGTGCAGAAGAATGAGGCAATCAATCAGGCGTTCTCACAGGTCAACGTCGTACAGCAGCGCCGCCTTGACCTGATTCCAAATCTTGTTGCGTCGGTGAAGGGATATGTCGCCGAAGAATCAACGATTTTGACCAACATTGCCAACGCACGCGCCGGTGTTCTCGCCGCAGGCAGCGATCACGCCAGCAATATCAATGCCAACGCCAAGCTCGACGTGGCCTTGGGTCCGTTCTTCCGGCTCCAGGAGCAGTACCCCAACCTGAAGGGCAACGAGCAGTTCACACGTCTCACCGATCAGCTGGAGGGAACAGAAAATCGAATCTCCGTCGAACGTCAGCGATACAACAAGACGCTTGAGGATTACAATGTTTACGTTCGACAATTTCCTCAAAGTATCTGGGCCAATATCGCGGGCTTTCATTATCGCGACGAGTACTTCAAAGGCAACCCAGAGAACAGTGTGGCGCCGAAGGTCGACTTCTCGAAGTAGACGAAGCGAACTGACCTGGCCCAACAAAAAAGCCGTCGCATATCGCGGCGGCTTTTTAGTGCGGCAGAGCTGATTACTTGCTGAAGGAAGAGATTGCGGTTGCCTCATCATCCTTGACGTCGAAGACGGTGTACAGCTTGGTGATCTGCAGCAGGTCGTGTACTTTCTTCGTCAGGTTCAGTAGCTTCAGCTCGCCGCCGCTGTTCTTGACGGTGGTAAAGGCGCTTACCAACTCGCCGATACCCGAGCTGTCGATGTAGCTGATGTCGCCGAGGTTGAGCAGAATCTTATTGGAACCCTTCGCCAGAACATCGCGCACGGCGTCGCGGATCGTCACACTGCCTTCGCCAAGGGTGATACGGCCGCTGAGATCCAGAATGGTGATGCCATCTACCTGGCGAGTTTTTACTTTCATGCTCATGTCTAGTGTTCTCCTTAAGTCCCCGACTGCGCGGGTGGTCGGTGCTTGATAAGTGTCAGTTCCGTGCCCGGATGTAACTGGCGAAAGTTTACCTCATCCATGAAAGCCTTGATGAGAAAGATACCGCGGCCAGAGCCGCGGAGGATATTTTCCGGGGCTAGCGGATCCGGAATCTTGTCCGGATCGAGTCCGGGGCCTTGGTCCGAGATACGGATAATCAGTGAGTCTGAAGTCGTTTCAAACGACGCGACCACATGCTTGCTGGTATCGTACGAGTTGCCATGCAGCACCGCGTTTACTGCTGCTTCGCGCACCGCCATGGCGATATGGGGAACCGTATCTTCGTCGAAGCCAGCCCGTTGCGCACACTGCTCAGCGGTCTGCTCAATCTTGTTAACGCTGTCCAGAGACGAGTCCAGGGTGAAGCTGACACGGCTTGTCGTTGAATCGGCCAAAGCAGTCCTTGCAGTGCTGGTATGCCAGTCGTCAACGTCAGACAACAGCGATGATGGCAGTTTGCTTGTGGAATTCTTGAATGTCAAGGTTCCCCCGAATCTTCTGTGTAATTTCAGACTCTTTTTCGGCCTCCGGGGTTGACCAGGCCGACTCTTTCCGACAAACTATCGACCGCAAGCTGGGCTAACATGCGATTACAGGGTATGTTTGAGAACGCATCCAGTGATTTGTTATGACCAAACATGCTAACCAAAGGACGAGCGTTTCAGCCCTCATGGGATCGGCCATTGCGGACGCCCAGGGGGGCACCTTTGGCCATATCCGTGAGTTCGCCGTGGCCCCCTCTGTCGACGCCGCCCACGTTCACGGCATCGTCCTGAAACTAGCCTCGTCGAGACGCCGCGACAAGCCCTCGCTGGTCCTGATCTCTCAACTCGAACTCAGTCCCGACGGTGCTATGCAGCTCCGCAAGTCCGCGCAACCCACTCCACTGCCTGAGGATGAGAGCTTTCTTCTGCTCGAACGCGACCTGCTGGATCAGCAGATTATCGATGTACACGGCCACAAGGTCGTCCGCGTCAACGACGTTGATCTGGTGTGGGAGAACTGCCAGGAAGACACTCCCGATCTCTCTCTGCGCATTGCGGAGGTCGAAGTCGGTATGCGCGGAGCCGTCCGCCGCCTGCTGAAAGGCCTCCCATCCACCTCGGTCGACCGCATCGCCTCGCGCTTTGGCGCGAGCGTCATCCCGTGGGACTTCGTCGACCTCATCGATCGCGATCCCGCCCGCCGTGTTCGCCTGAAGATCGAGCAGGATCGCCTCTCGAAGATGCATCCTTCCGACATTGCGGACATCCTCGAAGAGCTGGCCCCCGCCGAACGCCACGCTCTCTTTGTCTCGCTCGACGAGGAGGTCGCGGCTGAGGCCCTCGAGGAGGTCAAGCCGAAGATGCAGCAGTCGCTGATCGAGTCGCTCGACTCTGAGCAGATCGCAGGCATCGTCGAAGAGATGGACCCCGGAGCCGCAGCCGACCTGCTATCAGAGCTCACCGACGAGCGTTCCGAAGCCATTCTCGGCGAGATGGACCCCCAGGAGCGGCAGGAGGTCGAAGACTTACTCGAGTTCGCCGGCGACTCTGCCGCGGGCCGAATGACGACCGAGTACATCGCCCTGACGTCGACAGCTCTCGTCGATCAGGCGATTGCAGCTTTGCGCGACTTCGAAGGAGATATCGACATGATCACCGATATCTACCTGCTCGACGAAGAGGAGAAAATCACCGCGCTAGTTCCGCTGGTCCAGCTCCTGCTTGCGGCGGCCGGCACTCCCCTGACCGAACTGCCCCACAGCCATCTCGTCACCTGTAACGTAGATGCCAACGGCCGCAAAGTCGCCGAGCTCTTCGACAAATACAACCTGCGATCACTTCCGGTCATAGATAAGGACAAGCATCTGGCCGGTGTCATACACGCCGAACAGGTGATTGCTCTCCTAAGGGCGAATCACTAGAACCGACAGCAGGCAAAATCTAAAGGAAACGCAGCGCCGCATGAAGATTCTGTACGCTACCGGCCTCTCACCAAACGATACCTCTCTCTATCGCCTCTGGGCTCTTGAACGCCTCGGCCATCAGGTCATCCCGTTCAATGTCTTCGACTACGAATCCAGTAACCCGATCCTTCGCAAAGTAAATCAGCGCCTCGTCATCGGACCTTCCGTTGCCCGACTGAACCGAGAGCTGATAGAGATCGCTCAAGCGGAAAAACCGGATCTTCTTTGGACCGACAAGCTCCTCTACATCCGTCCTGCAACACTCGACCGAATGCGCGCCATGGACATCGTGACTGTCAGCTACATGATCGACAACCCCTTCGGAACCCGCCAGGATCCAGGCTGGCGCATCTACATGAAAGACATTCCCCACTACGACCTCCATGTAGTCCAGCGCGACAAGAACATTCTCGATTACAAATTGCGAGGCGCGCGCGATGTAATCAAGATTCAGACCGCCTACGAACCGACACTCCAATTTCCCCCGCCACAGGGCTGGTCGGACGCCGATAGAAACCGCGAGGTCTCCTTTATCGGCACCCCATACGACGACCGCGCACAAACCCTCACGCGCCTATGGCGCGAATGCGGTTTTCCGGTCGTAATCTCCGGCAACCCCCGGCAGTGGGGACGAGCAATGGAGCCCAGCGCCTATAAAGCCCTCTTCAACGGCGGCGAACTCTTTCGCGACGAGTACCGCGAAGGCATATGGAAATCCAAAATCAACCTCAGCTTCATCACTCACTCCAACTGCGACGAGTTCGTCCACAAAAGCTTCGAGATCGCTGGCTGCGGAGGCTTCCTGCTCGCCGAGCGTTCGGACGGTCACATGCAGCGATTCAAGGAGGACGAAGAAGCCGTCTTCTTCACCGGCTTCGAAGAGCTAGTCGCGAAGATCCGTCGCTATCTGCCCGACGAGGCTGCCCGTCAACGCATCGCCGCAGCCGGCTGCATTCGAGCCGCACGCGACGGCTACTACAACGACCGGCAGGTCGAGCTCATCGTAGAACGCGCACAATCGATCCTTGAAAAGATCAAAGAAAAAATCAAGCCTTCTGCCAAAACAGCGCACGCGGGCAGTCGGTGATCTTCGATCTTCTTCACGAGTCGCCCACCGTTCTCGCTGCGGACCTCTGCATCGTCGGCGCCGGAGCCGCTGGCATCACACTCGCCGTAGAGTCAGCCCGCAAGGGCAAGACAGTTCTCCTCCTCGAAGGCGGCGGCGCAACCCGCGAAGACTCCTCCCAGTCCCTCTACGACAGCGAGATCGCCGGGCTCCCGCACCGCGGCATCCACACCGGACGCATCCGCGTGAAAGGGGGAACCACAGTCCGCTGGGGAGGCCAGATCCTCGAGCTCGACGCCCTCGACTTCACGCCCCGCCCCGGCGTCCCCGAAAGCGGCTGGCCCTTCCCAAAGTCCACGTTGACCTCCTTCTACGAGCGCGCCCTCGCCCTCGAGGGGCTGGCCAAAGTCGAACGCAGCGACGCGGAAGTCTGGAAAGATCTAAACCTTCCCTTCACACAGTTTGAAGATCTCGAAGCCTACCTCTCGCGCTGGTGTCCTGAGCCCAACTTCGCCCGCCTCCATCACAAGACTCTCAACGACCACCCGAACATCCACCTCTGGCTTCACGCCAGCGCCGTCGAGTTGTTGACGGAGGGCGCAGCCGCCACCGGCCTCCGCGCGAGCACCCTCACCGGCATTGAAGCCGTCTTCCGCGCCCCGCATTTCATCTTTGCGCTCGGCGGTATCGAAAGCTCCCGCTTCTTCCTTCAACCTCGCCCCGGCGGCCTGCCCTGGAACCGCTCCGGTCTCCTGGGCCAACACTTTCAGGATCACATCGACTGCAACGCCGCCGCCATCGAGCCGCTCGACGCGAAGCGCTTCCACGACACCTTCGATCCCATCTTCGCCCGCGGCTTCAAGTACCTCCCCAAGCTACGCCTCCTGCCGCAGGCGCAGGCCGCACACGGCACCCTCAATATCGGTTCCACGATGTCGTTTGAGGACACAGGAAAAGCCCGCGGCCAGGCGAAATCAACCATCCGCAACCTCATGCGCGGACGCTTCGGCGAAGTCACTCGCGACAACCTCCGCCACACCGCAAACCATCTCCCCATGCTCGTCCACCAGGCCTGGCGCTACAAAGTAAAACGCCGCGCCTACAGCCCTCCAGATGTCCGCATCTTCCTTCGCGTCCATTGCGAGCAGGAGCCAAGCTCCCACAGTAGCATCGCCCTCACCGATCAGCCCGACCCCCTCGGCCTCTTTCGAATTCGCTTCGACTGGCAGATCTCCGAAAGGGAACTCGACACCATCCGGCAGTACGTCCTCATCGCCCAGCGCGCCCTCGCCGACGTTGCCCGCATCATCCCCAACGAAGACCTGATGTCCGGCAGCCCCGACTTCCTCGCCCGTTGCGACGACAGCAACCACCACATGGGCGGCATGCGCATGTCCCCCTCGGACGCCACCGGCATCGTCGACACCGACCTCCGCCTCTATGGACTCTCCAACACCTACATCTGCAGCTCAGCCGTCTTCCCCAGCTCAGGCTTCTCCAACCCCACCCACACCGTCCTCGCGCTGGCCCTGCGGCTGAGCGATCATCTCAGCTAAGCTCTTCAGCAAACAACAAACGGAGAACAATGGAGCAGATCGCACTCGGAGATACCGGTCGCACCACCACCCGTCTCGGCTTCGGCTGTTCCAGCTTGATGGGCGCGATGGGACGCCGTGACTCCCTCGCCATCCTGGAATCGGCCTATGACGCGGGCATTCGCCACTTCGACGTCGCACCCATGTACGGTTATGGAGAGGCCGAAGGCTGCCTCGGCGAGTTCCTCCAACGCCATCGCCCCCAGGTCACCGTCACCACTAAATATGGAATCCCGCCAGCAAAAAATTCTTCGCTAATATCGGTTGCCCGCCGCGTAGTCGGCCCTCTCACCAAAACCCTTCCCAGCCTGAAGCACCGTCTCGCTCTAGCCGCGAACGCCGCGACACGCACGAACGAGAAGACCACCTTCACGCCGCAGCAAGCCAAAACTTCGCTCGAACACAGCCTGGTCGCCCTGCGAACGGACCACATCGATCTCTGGCTGCTTCACGAGATCTCAGCAGCCGATCTCCACGACGACGCCCTCCTCAGTCTCCTCGAGCAGGAGGTGCAAAGAGGAACAATCGGCACTTTCGGAATAGGAAGTAGTGTCGACAAAATCCCGTCGCTCTTAACCGAACATCCCGCTTACTGCCGCACCCTGCAGTACGAGTGGTCTGTTCTCGACCCTGAAATAGAGACCGCTCCGACCTCGCCCTTCCGCATTCATCATCGCGCTCTAACTGAGAACTTCCGTTCGCTTCATCGCGCTCTGTCCGAAGACAAACAGCTCTGCCAGGGTTGGTCTGCATCGACGAACGCAGACCTCAATAACCCTCAGGATCTCGCCCATCTCATGCTCAAGGCCGCGCTTGTCATGAACCCCAAGAGCGTCATCCTCTTCTCCTCAAAAAACCCGCGCCACATTCAGCTCAACGTGAAAACGGCAGAAGATAGATCCCTTGAAGCCCCTGCAAGAGAGTTCCACCGCCTGGTGCAAACCGAACGAAACCAGCTATCGCTGACACAAGCAGGTGCAAGCTAGATACCAGGTTCAAAAGGATCGCCCACTCCCTCAACGCCGGGCATCAAGATGAGTTAGCCTGATAGGGGCGATCCCACAGGTCTCCAACCAACAAAACTTCCCGCGACACTCGTCCGCACGCAAGGATAAGCAATGAGCCCCTGGCGCACCTGGAGAACCCGACTCATTCTCATCTTTGCCGTGCTCGGCCCCGGCTTCATCACGGCCAACGTGGACAACGACGCCGGCGGCATCCTCACCTACTCCGCAGCAGGCGCGCAGTTCGGCTACACGCTCCTCTGGACGATGATCCCCATCACCCTCGCCCTCATCGTCGTGCAGGAGATGTGCGCCCGCATGGGCGTCGTCACCGGCAAAGGCCTCAGCGACCTCATCCGCGAAGAGTTCGGCCTCCGCATCACCTTCGTCATCATGATCCTGCTCATCGTGGTGAACTTCACCAACGTCATCACCGAGTTCTCCGGCATCGCCGGCAGCATGCAGCTCTTCCACATCTCCAAGTACGCCAGCGTCCCTGTCTGCGCCTTCATCGTCTGGATACTGGTCGTCAAAGGCGACTACAAGAGTGTCGAAAAGGTCTTCCTCATCGCCAGCGTCTTCTACATCGCCTACATCATCACCGGAGTGCTCAGCGGCCCGGACTGGCACCTCGCCCTCGTCGAAACCGTCAAGCTGCCCCCACGGAACGTCTGGTCCGACAAAGACTATGTCTACACCACCGTCGCCGTCATCGGCACCACCATCACCCCCTGGATGCAGTTCTACCTGCAGTCCTCCATCGTCGAAAAAGGGGTAAGCGTCCGCAAGTACAAAGCGTCACGGCTGGACGTCATCGTAGGCTCCATCTTCACCGACATCGTCGCCTGGTTCATCGTCGTCGCCTGCGCCGCAACCCTCTACACTCACGGCATCCGCCACATCGCCGACCCCTCAGACGCCGCCGGAGCCATGAAGCCTCTAGCAGGTCAGTACGCGTTCATTCTCTTCGCGGCCGGCCTCTTCAACGCGTCCCTCTTCGCCGCCTCCATCCTGCCCCTCTCGACCGCCTACACCGTCTGCGAAGGCCTCGGCTTCGAGAGCGGTCTGGACAAGAGCTTCAGCGAAGCGAAGTTCTTCTACTGGCTCTACAGCGTGCTGCTCTTTGCCGGCGCTGCCATCGTCCTGATCCCGAACTTCCCACTGGTCAAATTCAGCATCCTCTCTCAGGTGCTCAACGGCGTTCTCCTACCCCTGGTTCTCGTCTTCATGCTGAATCTGATCAACAAGCACGACCTCATGGGCAAATACACCAACAAGCGATGGTTCAACGTCATCGCTTGGACGACGGTCATCATCGTCACATCGCTCTCGCTCATCCTGGTCTGGAATACCGTCCACGGCTGAATCGCGGCATTACCGTTGCTGTCGCTTTTGTCTTACCCGTGCTGTTGCTTTCGTCTTAGCTGCGCTGTTGCTTTCGTCTTAGTTGTGCTGTTGCTTTCATCTTTGCACTGCGGCTGCTTTTGTCTTTGCAGTCATCCTGAGCGCAGCGAAGGATCCCGAGACACTACACCCACCCATACCACTCGAACCTTTTCACCCAAGCCGCTCGAATACTCCCTTGTTGTCATTTCGCACCCTGAGCAAAGTCGAAGGGGAAGAATCTGCTTTCACTCCTCGGTAGCCCCATCCCAACGCGAAGTCCGCGTTACAGCAACTTCCCCTCAGACAGATCCCGAATCAACCCCAGATCAGCAGCCAGAAAATCGTACCCTGGCAGATCCGTCAAAGGCGTCCAACGCATGTCATTGAAGATCCGGTTCTCCAGCGCGCCATCGAACTCCCGCACCACAAAGAACTGAAGATCGATCGCTCCGCCATTGCGGTACTTGTGCCTCACCCGAGCCACCCGCCTGCCAATCACAGCGGTGATTCCCAACTCCTCATTCAGTTCGCGAGCCAGGGCATCCTCTGAGGTCTCACCGGCTTCGATCTTTCCCCCGGGAAACTCCCACTTCAGACTCATCGGCTGGTCTGGCTTGCGTTGACAGATCAGAACCTCGACCCCACGTCCGCCTCCGTCCGCATCCCCACGTAAAATCAACGCCGCCACCACCAATCGGAGTGGTTTCTGCACCGCGGCCTCAACGTGCTCCTCGAGTTTGCGAATCGGCTCTCTCACCTGACTACAGATTAGACGACATTCGCGGCACAAAAGCTTCTATTCACTTTACTTAGGCCGGTCGAACAGTTGCCGGATAGTAAACCGGCCAGCCTTCCTGCGCACTCCGTTCCACCAAAGCCGCACTCGGATTCACCGGAAACGCCCGCTTCGCAATCGCCAGCATCGCGGCGTCATGGATAGAGTTTCCAAACACAGCGTCCGGCGCGCTCACCCCGGCCCGCGCGAGCGACGCAACCTTGCCCTCATCAGTCGGGACGTCCCGAATCACATCCGTCACCACGCCGTCCTTCACCTGCACACGCGCTGCCAGAACGCGTTCAGCCGGAATCCCAAACCGCTTGACTCCCTCTTCGATGACCCAGTTATTCGTCGAACTCACCGCCCAGATCTCGACACCCTTTGCACGAAGTTCAGCCACCAACTCCTTCATCTCTGAGAAAATATTTGCCTCAATGTGGCTGGCGAAGAAGTTCTTCGCCGCCCGCCGCATCTCGTCTTCGCGCAGGCGCTGGTACATCTGCACCATCTCCCCGCAGATCGCCACCTCAGACACCTCGCCCTTCAGATATCCCCGATATCGCGAGTCGATCCAGTCCGTCATCTCACGCGAGACCAGTCCCGTCTCGATCGTCCACTTCATAAACGAAGATCCGGCATCCCCCGACCACAGGGTCCCATCGCAGTCAAAGACCGCAACCGAAGGGGAGAGCGAAGCAACAGCCGAATGAAACTCCGAGGTACTCAGGCGACTCACTGAAACTACATGGCTCACAATCTATCTCTACTTTTCTGCGCATCTCGCGCGCGCGTTCAACGACAAATTCGACTTGAAGATTGTCATGATTTTACTACCGGTCCGCCGCGAAACTCTCCGCAGGCACCCGTCAAATCTCATCGAGACAGGCCTTCCCCATACCCGCCCTCAAAAATTAATCGAGTATTGATCCTCCGCCGTTGTTGCTAAATCGGCGGCAGCCCCTCCACCACACTCACCCCATCCGGCGGGACAAACGCAAAATCCCCATCTTTCAGGGGCACATTCTCCTGCATTCCTGTAAACGCAAACTCCGTCACCGCCCCATCCACCTCTTCCAACTTCATTCGCTCTATCGCCCCCGCTGCAGTCACCCAAAGAGACAGCAGCTTCACCCTTTGCGCCATCCCCTTCGGCACACCCGAGATCACAAACCCCGTCCCATCCACCACCACGGTCAGGTTATCCAGCTCCTTTTTCAGCTGCGTATGCCCCAGCAGAAACCGCAGCGGCGACCGCAGATCATCCAACTGTTTCGCGGGCACCCGCGTAGCCTGCGCATCGCCCGGCGTGTAGAACCAAGCAAACTTCCCATCCAGCACAAACACCTTGCCCACCGGCGCAGCATAGCTCCACCGCATCCGCCCCGGCTTCTTCAGCAGCAACGTGCCCTCTTCTGTGCGATTCATCCCCATCCCCGCGTAGCTCTCGGTGTAATGAGCCCGCAGGGAACTGAGATGGTTGTAGTGATCATCCACCTTACGCACCAACGCGTCGTTCTCCTGCGCCACCAGCAGCGGAGCGCAGCAAAACGACGCGATCAGTAGAGCCTTCGCCAGCATTACTGGATGGGCTGTGTGCAGTTGGTTCCGCCCGCCGGGTCGTAGCGAATGGTGTTGTTTTCGTCCGTGCAGAAGCCGCGATCACCGGTCTTTCCAATCGAGTTCGGAACCGCCGTAATCTCAAACGAGGTATACATATCCTGGTTGTTCACCGTCACCTTGGTGCAGTTGGTGATCGCAAACGTATACCCGGCCTTCTGTCCGCTCGCCAGATCAGGCGTAATCAGCTGCGCCGACTGCGACGTAGGCGCGCCCGACTTCGGATCCCCACCCAGCGTAGCCAGCGAGCACGAGAAACCATTCGCCGGATAAGCCGAGTTGTACTGCAGCTCCGCCTGCCCAATCGTCCGCAGCGACTGAACCGCCGACGTCTCCTGCGCCTGCTTCCTCAGCTTCAACAGCTGAGGCACTGCAAGCGTCATCAGAATCAGCATCACCGACATCACGATCAGCAGTTCGATCAGCGTAAATCCATCTTCATTCGGTCGTATCTGTAGCCCTGCGCGCAATCGGTCCCGTGCGTTCATCGTCTTCATCAAACCTCGGCAAATTCTGTATCTCGACCACCGAACAAACTCTATCAGGAGAGAGACCTAGCAGGCCAAATCTTCCCGCTCGATCTTCATCGTGCCAAGATTTCCAAGCAGCGTCAACGCCATCGTCTCCGGCTTGAACAACTCCTGCGCCAGCTCCTGCACGTCCGTCGTGGATACCGCTTCAATCTCGTGCATAATCTCATCCACGCCCGTAAATCTGCCAAAGTACATCTGCTGTCGCGCCAGGTTAGCCATCCTGCTGCCCGAGCTCTCCAGCCCAATCACCATATTGCTCTTCAGCTGGTCCTTGGCCCGCTTCAACTCCACCTCGCTGACCGTCTCTTCCTTCAGACGTCGCAACTCCCGCAGGGTAAGCTGCAACACCTCCAGCGTCTTGTCCACCGAGGTCCCCGCATACACGCACAGCGAGCCGGTATCCCGGAACGGATTCATCTCCGAGTAGATCGAGTAAGCCAGCCCCCGGTCCTCGCGAATCGTCTGGAACAGTCGCGAACTCATCCCGCCGCCCAGCATCGTGTTCATCAGGTACACCACATACCGCCGCGAATCATTCACCGGAGGCGCCGGCATCCCCAAACACAACTGCACCTGCTCCAGCGATTTTTTCCTCTTCAGCGTAATGTGCGGCGTCGCCCTCGGAGCGTCGACCTTCACCGGAACACTATCTCCGCTGGCGGCCAGCGAGCCGAACTCCCTCTCCACCTGCGCCACAAAGGCATCATGCTCCAGATTTCCCGCCGCCGAAAAGACCATATTGCGCGGAGTAAACTGCCCCGCATAAAAGTTCAGTAGCGTCCGCTGATCAAAGCTTGAAACCGTCTTCGCGGTCCCCAGAATCGGCCTTCCCAGCGCATCGCCCTTCCAGAAGTTCTGCGTCCACACCTCATGCACCAGATAGTCGGGGTTATCCTCGTCCATCTTGATCTCTTCCAGAATCACGCCCTTCTCGCGCTCCACATCCTCGGGAGCAAAGGTCGGGTGCAGCACCAGGTCCGACAACACATCCAGCGCCGGCGGCACATTCTCATCCAGCACCTTGATGTTGAAGCAGACCGTCTCCTTCCCGGTGAACGCGTCGAGATTGCCTCCGATCGTGTCTACCTCCCGGGCAATCTGCTGCGCCGACCGCGAGGTCGTGCCCTTGAAAACCATATGCTCGACGAAGTGCGAGACCCCGTTCACCCCAGCCGTCTCGTCCCGCGAGCCAGAGCCCACCCAAGCCCCCATCGAGACGCTCCGCACATGCGGCATGCTCTCGGTCAGCACCAACAAACCATTCGACAACACAGTTTTTCTGATATTGCGAGAGGCGTTCTTCGTAATTGCGGCTTCATCTACTAACGTTAAAGACATGAGACTCCTTCAGACTCCATTGTTTCACAGCGCGGTCCGCGCCATCCGTAGCACCCAGGGGAGTAGACTTATATAGATGCTCCGGCCCGACACTACGCTTCTAGACACCTAAAGCCTTTGTTATCAATCTAAGCGGAGCGCCGGACTAGGAGCGAACAGTTTTGCCGTCATCCTGAGCGGAGCGAAGGATCCCGACGAACTCGATCCTGCCCAAACCGCTCGTCCCTTTCAGCCCAGATCTATGTGTCGGAACTATCGAAGATATCCAAATATTTACAAATGAATGATATAGAGCATTTTAATAATCCAAAAGTTGAAGAAAAACCGCTCTTCGGCGCCTCGCTTCAGGAGCTGACCGGTCTGATGGAGAAATTCGCCCAGCCAGCTTACCGAGCCCGCCAGCTTTACGATGCCCTGTACACCCAGCGCATCCCCTCACTCGACCAGATCACCACTCTTCCCGCCACCCTCCGCACCGCCCTCGGCTCCTCTGGCTATACCGTAGGCCTGCCCGAGCTCGTCCAGACCGCCCTCTCCATCGACGGCACCGAGCGCTACCTCGTACGCATGGCCGACGGCGAAACCGTCGAAACCGTCTGGATGCCAGGAGGCGACGGAGGCGAGCGCGGCGACGGAACCCAGGCAGCCGAGGAAGAGGAGCACCCAGCCCACGATGACGACGATTACAAGCGCGCCACCATCTGCATCTCCAGCCAGGTAGGCTGCGCCGTCAACTGCCAGTTCTGCCTCACCGCCAAGCTCGGCATCCGCCGCAACCTCACCCCTGGAGAGATAGCCGGTCAGGTAGCCGCCGTCCTCAACCGCCACAGCGTCGAAGTCGGCCGCGACCGCATCAACCTGGTCTTCATGGGCATGGGCGAGCCATTCCTGAACTACACCGGTTTCATGGACGCCGTCCGCCTCCTCACCGGCCCCATTAGCATCCCCGAGTCCCGCATGACCGTCAGCACCTCCGGCATCCTCCCCGGCATAGAACAGTTCGCCAGCGAGACCATCCGTCCCAAGCTCGCCGTCAGCCTCAACGCCTCCAACGACGTCGTCCGCGAGTCCATCATGCCCATCACCCGCAAATGGAACATCGCTGCGCTCCTCGAAGCCATCTCCGCCGTCCCCCTGCGCCCTCGCGAGCGCGTCACCTTCGAGTACGTCCTGCTCGGCGGCATCAACGACCAGCGCGAACACGCCGACGAGCTGATCGCCCTGTTGAAGAATCTCCGCGCCAAGATCAACCTGATCGTCTGGAACTCCGGCCCCGACATGCCCTTCCACGAACCCACCCCGCAAGACGTAGGCATCTTCCAGAAGCGGCTCCGCGAAGCAGGCATCCCAGCCTTCATCCGCAAGCCCCGCGGCCGCGACATCTACGCCGCCTGCGGCCAGCTCAAACGCACCCTCGAGCAGCCACCTCCCGCCCTCGTCGAGATCGCCACCCTCTAACTGCTCCCAACTCTCGCTCTTCCTCCACCGCAAAAAAGATCGTCATCTCGACCGAAGCTGTTCACAGTCTCATCGTGAACAGCGCAGTGGAGAGACCCCCGTATTTCGTCCTGCCGGACGGGCCCACTGCGCGTGGGGCGGTCACTTCGTGACGTGTATACCGCTTCGCCCGGCGCTCCCGATGGTCGCGAATGACGTTCCTTCCGACCAACGGGAGGACCACGCGAAGCTTTGAAAAGGCGTGCGAACGCCCGCCCCACGCGCAGTGGGCCCGTCCGGCAGGACAGAATCTTTTAAGAAGCTGTCAACCCCCAAAACACCAAAACTGCTTACCAGCCAATCACATACGCATGGCGCATGAGTTTCCCTCCACCAGCTATACTGGATACAGAAGAAAAGATGCCCCGGCCAAAAGCCGGGGCATTGCATTTCAACCCTAAGTCAACCCTAAGCAAGGAGAAGTCCAGACCTAAACCACTATCTTCGAAGACTTTGCACACATTAAGTATGGGGAGGGGGGTACCTACCCCATACCCGAAACCGCCACCGGACGCTCCATCCCCAGCTCCAGCAGCCGCTCCGCCAAAAGGTCATAGTCATGCCGCAACACATCGCCCTCATGGACAAAGTTGCCCATCACCGGCTCCACCCCCAGCGCCCGAACGCGCTCCAGGTCCGCCACGATCGGCTGCTGCCCCTCACGCGCATACTGCTCCAGCCGCGCCGCCGAGATATCCCCCGTATTGATCAGCGCATAGTCGAAGATTGGAACCTTGACCCCACCCGCATGCTGCATGATCTTCTCGATATGCTGAGAGGCTGTCAGCCCCAGCGACTCGTTGGCCTGCGTCATCAGGTTGCACACAAACACCTTGGTAGCCCGCGACGCCGCCAGCGCCTCCGGGATGCCGCGAACCAGCATGTTTGTGATCAGCGAAGTGTAAAGCGACCCCGGCCCCAGAGTGATCAGGTCAGCATTTGCTATAGCCTCCAGCGTCTGCGGCAGAGGATCGGCAGTCTCCGGCTCCAGCCGCAGCTCCACGATGCTGCGCTTACTGGCCGTAATATTGGTCTCCCCCCGCACCAGCGAGCCATCGTCCATATCCGCCGCCAATGTCACGTTCGTATTCGTAGCAGGGAAGATCTTCCCCCGCGCGGCCAGAATCTGCGAGGACATCTGCACCGCCTGGGCAAAGTCTCCCGTGATGTGCGAGAGCGCGGCCACAAAGAGGTTGCCGAAGCTATGGCCCTCCAGCTCGCCATGCTCGAAGCGATACTGAAACAGCTTCGACAGCAGGTGCTCATCCTCCGAGAGCGCGACCATGCAGTTCCGGATGTCCCCCGGCGGAAGCATCTTGAAGTCCTCGCGCAGACGCCCGGACGAGCCGCCATCGTCGGTCACCGTAACCACCGCCGAGAGCTCCCGAATGATGCAGTGCGCCTCAGGGCAGCGTGGCATAGGAGCCCGCTCGACCCGCGCAGACTCTCCCAGCCGAATCCCTCTTCTCCGGTCCGGAGTCACCACGTACCGCTTCAGCCCCCGAAGCAGCGTCGACAACCCCGTGCCGCCGCCAATGGCAACCACCCGAAGGTCTTTTTCTTTCGATTCGGTTAGCTTCCGCAACGACATGCGCAGGTTCTCCTACACCAGCCTAAACGAAGCGCTGTCGGCCTGGAGCAAGTTCGTAGTTACGCCTCGGGATACAGCAGCTCCGTAAAGCGAGGATCGTCGGCCATATCCTGAAAGTCCGAGTCAGCCCGCGCCTGAATCCTGTTCCGTGGATTCTGTCGGATCGCCTCGGTCAGATGCTCCAGGCAGTGATGCGAATCTCCTGTCATGCTCGCCAGCACCGCCAGACCGTAAAAGGCATAGTCCGCCTTATCATTCTCCTTCAGGATCAGGTTGAAGTGCTCCCGGGCATCTTCGTAGTGTCCGTCGTTCAGCAGAGAGATGGCGTAATCGTATTGTTCTTCGCAGTTGGAAAAGGCATTCTTTCCCTTGGTCATCTGCTGCGCACAGGCAGTCGAGTACATGCGGACCCGGTCGCTCAGTTCACCTGCGCCTGCAGCCAGCATCTTGTCGAACGCAGCATGGGCCTTGTCGTACTTTCCATCCTGCATCAGCCGCAGCGCAGCTTCGTAATGAGCCACCACTTGCGCGCGCGCATTGTCGTTTGTCTGAGGAATGGTTCCAGCGATCGTGCGTGGAGCACGTTTTGTTGCAGGTGCAGTTGCAGTCTTTGTCTGAGCCATCGTCATTCCTGTCGCCTAAGGCGTTTCTGAGCTCTCCCATTCTAACGGGTGCTCAATTTAGTTTGTTCTCGTGTCGGTTTTATACGCAGACCTGGCCTTCAGGTCAACCCCACCTCAGTGCGGGTGCAACGGAACCCCCTCTATCGTTCCAAGTCTCATCACACCGCAAATGGCTAACTCCGCCCGTACACCGCCGGGTTCAACTCCGGGTCGTTATACATCTTCATCTGCCGATAGAGCTTAAACCGTCGCCTTCCCCCCAGCACCTCGCTCCACAGCACATCCAGGCAGCCTGCCAAATCCTCGCGCTGCTCCGCCAGCAAAGCCAGCCGTCCCACGTTGCGCGAGCGATGCTCCTCGGTCGCGCTCGCCCTGTGCGCCTCCTCCCGCGTGTGGTAAATCTTCAACGCCAGAATGGAGAGTCGATCAATCATCAGCCCCGGCGTCTCCGAGTGCAGGGGAGCAATCGGATCCTGCTCCAGCCGCGCTATCAGCCAAAGATCCATCTTCTCCACCAGATCATTCCGTCGCTGGTTTAACGCATCGATCGAATGCTTCACCCGCGCGATCTCCACATCCGCGACGCCGGGAACCCTCGCCTTATCTTCCTCATGCCAGAGCTCGAAGTTGGCCTGATGCTGCGCTATCGCCAGCGCCATCAAACCATCAGCGCCAGTCTCAAACCCCACCTCGTTCTCTGTCACATGCAGGGCCGCTGTCATCTCGTCCTGCATCCGGGTTATCAAAAGTGCATCGAGCATAGGCCCTCCTCCCAATCAAAGACTTTACCAGTTGCTGCAGTCAGGGTCCTGTCCACTCAAAGAGGCTCAACAGAGACACCGCATATTTTATTTAGTGTCGTCTTCGAGGACGATCGCATAATCCTCGTCGCCTAGGGTGCCTTCAATTTTGTTCAGCCATCCCAACGAGCGGCTCACCGGCCAAACCGTCCAGGCCGCGGGAATCGTACCCGACTCAAACTCGCAAACCAGAACGATCTTTGATTCGCCGCTCGGAAGCGTAGCCAGTTGCGATTGCGGAATGTCCTGACGATAAATCTCGGCGCGACTCTCATCCTTCACCCCGACGTACCAGAACTCTGGATCGTCGAGCGCCGCAGCAGGAAGTGCCGCGCGATCAAACGTGATCCTGACCATCCACGGAAATATCTGTCCGGCCCAGTCGGCAGCAGCCTCGGGATTAGGCGGCTCCTCACCCCGCACCGTGTAATCCTGAGCCTTGCGCAGCTTGAACGAAAGTCCCGCATAAGCCTCATACTCCTCAAGGCTCCGCGTCGATCCCAATCCATACTTCTCAACCGGCTGTCCCGCAAGCAGCCGCCGCACCTTCTCCTTGCTGCGAGAGTCCAGTTCGTGCCACGGACGACGGGCCTTATCCTCAACGTGATCGCCCCAGTGCTTCGGCGCAGCCGGCCTGCCGTAGTCGTGCCAGACGATCGTCTCCTGCGGATGAAACAGGTCATATCCGCTGGTGAAGGCGCGCACCGTCATCGCCGCCTCCTCCCCCAGAAAATACAACTCCGGATCGTATCCAATCTCTTCCACAAAAGTGCCCTGGGCAAACAAAAAACCCGCCGAAAGAAATCGTGCCCGTGGCGGCCTCGTCAGGTTCTGCCAATCCGCAATCGCCAAAGGCTTCATATGCGGAATACCATCCTCGGTAAAGCCCTGAAAGGCCATCTGCAGCGGCCCATCCGCCAGCACTTCGTCGCCACCTGGCGTAAAGGGCGAAGCATACGTACTCAAAATCGGCTTAGTGCTCTCCGTCTGCCCCATCTCGTCGAGCAGCTTCGCATCCCAATCCCACGCAAACCGGCAGTGCGAGTCCACCTGCAGAAACCACTCCTCGCCCCGCCACAGCTTCATCACCTCCGACCGCGCCCAGCAGGCCCCCTTACTCTCCCGCCAATCGACGGCAATTATCCTGAAGCAGTCGTCATTGCGGAAGGGAAGCGTATCTTCCTTAGGATCGTGTTGCCAGCAGATACCAAATCGCAGTCGCTCCGGGTAGCGAGCCTTCGCGATGCAGTCTTCCATCGTAGGAACCAGCTGCGGATCGCGATACGCAGCAATCGAGACAAAAATCCGTTGATTCGCTTCGTTCAACCCACGTTCCTCGCTCGATCAGGCTAACAGGCTCCTCCTGCCCCTTTCGTCCTATTTGCCGTAACTCCCGGAACCAAGCAGACTAGACAGAGACAATGGCAACCTCCCCAAAACGGGTTCTGATCTACCGCCTCGGCAGCCTCGGCGACACCCTCATCGCACTCCCCGCTCTGCACCTCGTAGCCCGCGCCTTCCCACAGGCCGAACGCCGCATCCTCACCAACTTCCCCGTCAACGTCAAAGCCCCGCCCGCCGCCGCCATCCTCGAAAACAGCGGACTCGTCCAGGGCTACTTTCGCTACGTCGTCGGTATGCGCAGTCCACGCGAACTTATCTCCCTATGGTGGCAACTCCTGCGCTGGCGCCCAGAAGTCCTGGTCTACATGGGGTCTGCGCGAGGAGTAGAGTCGGCACGCCGTGACGAAAAGTTCTTCCGTCTATGTGGAATAACGCGACTCATCGGCGTCCCCCTCACCGAAGATATGCAGCAGAACCGCTGGGAGCAGCAGATCCAGGCTCTTGAACCAGAGGGAGCACGCCTCACCCGCAATCTCGCCGAATTGGGAGACCCTCGACTCGACGACCCCGCAAGCTGGGATCTCCGCCTCACCTCCGCCGAGCATGCCCGCGCCAAAGAAGCTCTCGCATCAGCCGCGGGCCTGCCCGTCATAGCGGTTAGCGTAGGCACCAAAGTCCAATCGAAAGACTGGGGCCGGGAAAACTGGCGTGCACTCCTGCAACGCATCGCCGCTCTCTACCCCAACCATGCACTGGCCCTCTGCGGAGCTCCCGAAGAGGCCGACGCCAGCAACTTCGCAGCCGACGGCTGGAAGCAAAACTCCTCGAAACCCGTCATTAATCTTTGTGGCATCCTCACCCCGCGCGAGAGCGCAGCTGCCTTCGCCCAGTCTCAAATCTTCATCGGTCACGACAGCGGCCCCATGCACCTCGCCGCAGCCGTACAAACCCCGTGCGTCGCCATCTTCGCCGCCCGCAACAAGCCCCGCGTCTGGTTCCCCTATGGCAAACAACACCGCGTCGTCTACCACCAGACCGACTGCTGGGGCTGCGGCCTAGAAACCTGCATCGTCCAAAAAAAGAAGTGCCTTACCTCAATCACAGTCGACGAGGTGATCACCGAGGTTCGCGCCATCCTCGGCTAGCCGAAAGCACCCACCCCCACTCAAAGATGCGATGATGTTCGCGGGAGATCTTTTTCGTTCATGCTGCCGGAACTTCATTCGATCCTGAACCTGCTTGAGGGCGGCTTCAGTCAACTCAAAGTGCTCGTCGTTGGCGACATCATGCTCGACCGCTATATCCACGGCGAGGTTGAGCGCATCTCCCCCGAGGCCCCGGTTCCGGTCATCCGCCACGCCCAGCGTTACGAGCGTGCCGGTGGAGCAGCCAACGTAGCTATGAACCTCGCCGGCCTCGGCTGTCAGACCTTCCTTGCAGGCCTCTGGGGCAGTGACTCCGAGCAGGCAGAACTAGCCGCCATCCTCGAACGCGCCAACATCAACACCGCCGGGGTCGTCTCAAGCTCGCTCCCTACCATCTCAAAGACCCGCATCGTCGGCCGCATGCAGCAACTCTTGCGCCTCGACATCGAGAGCCGAGACCCCGTCCCGGCAATCGAAGGTCAACGCCTTCAGGAGCGCGCCATCGAGCTCGTCTCGAAGGTCCACGCAGTCATCCTCTCCGACTACGCCAAAGGCGCACTCACCCGTTCTCTCTGCGAGTCCGTCATCCGCGCCGCACGCACCGCCGGCATCCCCGTCTTCGCCGACCCCAAGACTCCTGACTTCAGCAAATACTCTGGCGCTACCACCGTCTCTCCCAACCTCGGCGAACTCTCCGCAGCGACCGGCATCCCCTCGCACCACACCGACGAACTCCTCGCCGCAGCCCAGGCCTTGATCACAGAACACGACTTCAATTTCCTTACCGTCACCATGAGCGAGAAGGGAATCACCGTCCTCCGCCGGCCGTCGGAAGGCAGCACCGGCGTCTATCACTCACCCGCGCGAGCCCGTGAGGTATTCGACGTCTCAGGAGCTGGCGACACCGTCATAGCAACCCTCGCAGCCAGCATCGCAGGCCGACTCCAGATCGAAACTGCTGTAGAACTCGCCAACCTCGCCGCCGGAATCGTGGTGAGCAAGGTAGGTACAGTACCGATCGCCGCCCACGAGTTAGTGGCTGCCCTCACTCCCAGCTCCGGACTCACCGCCGGCGAAAAGATCCTCGACCTCGAGCGCATCAAACTCCGCGTAGCCGAGTGGCGCTCCTCGGGCGAGACCATCGTCTTCACCAACGGCTGCTTTGACCTCCTCCATGTCGGCCACATCACCCTACTCGAAGACTGCCACCGCTTCGGCTCCAAGCTCGTCCTGGGCCTCAACGCCGACGCCTCCGTCTGCCGCCTCAAAGGCCCAACCCGCCCCATCGTCTCGGAACGAGAACGCGCCCGCGTCATGGCCGCCCTGGCCGCAGTAGACGCCGTCGTTCTCTTCGAAGAAGACACCCCCCTCGAACTCATCCGCGCGCTGCGGCCCAACGTACTGGTCAAAGGCGGCGACTACACCGTCGAAACAGTGGTCGGCCACGAAGATGTCATCGCCTACGGAGGACGAGTCGAGATCGTCCCTACCGTGGAGGGCTTCTCCACTACCAACATCGTAAAAAAGCTCACGGCAAATCCCACCTCGAGCGAGGAGATAAAGAAGTGATCATCGTCACCGGCGGAGCAGGCTTCATCGGCAGCAACCTCATCCAGCAGCTCAACCGCGCAGGCGAACGCAACATCCTGCTCGTGGACAACTTCGCTCCCGCCGCCAACCTCACCGGCCCGAAGTTCCTCAATCTCGCCGGAGCCGAATATGCCGACTACATGGACAAGCGCGAGTTCCGCGCCGCACTCAAAGCCGGCGACTTCGAGAACACCAGAATCCGCGCCATCCTCCATCAGGGCGCCTGTTCGAACACCCTCGAAGACGACGGTCGTTACATGATGGACAACAACTTCACCTACTCCAAAGAGTTGCTGCACTTCGCACTGGAACGTAAAGTTCCTCTGGTCTACGCCTCAACCGCTGCTGTCTACGGAGCCAGCACCAACTTCACCGAAATCCCCGCCAACGAACGCCCCCTCAACGTCTACGGCTACTCGAAGCTCGTCTTCGACAACTACGTCCGCCGCCATCTTCACGACATGAAGTGCACCGTCGTCGGACTGCGCTACTTCAATGTCTACGGCCCGCGCGAACAGCACAAAGGCCGCATGGCCAGCGTCATCCACCACTTCACCCGCCAGCTCAAAGGCACCGGCACCATCCGGATGTTCGAGGGCTCGGGCGGCTACGCCGACGGCGAGCAGCGTCGCGACTTCGTCTTCGTCAAAGACCTCGCCCGCATCAACATGTTCTTCGCCGGCCTCCTCCCCGAGAGTCCCAAAAAGCCCATCCACGCCGTCGTCAACGCAGGCACCGGCGAAGCCCGCACCTTCAAGGCTGTCGCCGAGTCGCTCATGCAGGTTCACGGCCAGGGCAACATCGAATACATTCCATTCCCAGGTGACCTGAAAGACCGCTACCAGCACTACACCCAGGCCGACCTCTCCGGTCTCCGTGCTGCAGGCTACACCGCGCCCTTTACAGCACTTGAGGATGGTATAAAACAAACCTTCGCCGAGGAGCCCGCTGCAAACTGATTCCTCGCATCAAAAAAAACAGGTACTCTAACCAAACCTCAAACTGTTCGACCTGCAATTTGTTCCTACCGACCAGAGGAGCCAGTGTGACTGATACGCAACGGAACCCCACGATTCTCTGCATCAGCACCTACGAAAAAGGGCAGCCCTTCATGAAAGAGGCTGCGCGTCTCGGCGCGGACCTTCTCCTCCTCACCGTCGACAAACTCGAACACGCCGACTGGCCCCGCGAATCGCTCACCAAACTAATCACCATGCCCGAGCAGCTCACCCCCGAGCAGGTCCTGAATACCGTCGCGTACCTCGCGCGCACAAACCACATCGACCGGATCGTCGCGCTAGACGAATTTGACCTCGAAGTCGCCGCTCTTCTGCGCGAACACCTGCGCCTCCCCGGAATGGGCGAATCACTCACCAGAAACTTCCGCGACAAGCTGGCCATGCGTGTAAGCGCGAAGCAAAAAGGTGTCCCCGTTCCTGAGTTCACGGGAGTCTTCAACTACGACGACCTTCACTCCTTCCTCGATAGCGTGTCCGGACCATGGCTGCTGAAGCCCCGCACCAACGCCTCTGCCATCGGAATCCGCAAAATCGAGTCGCCCAACGACTTGTGGCCCATCCTCGACGAACTAGGCGACCTCCAGTCGCACTATGTCCTCGAGCGCTTCGTCCCCGGCGAGATCTTTCACATGGAAGGCGTCACCTGGAACGGCAAGATACTCTTCGGCGCACCCTACAAATATGGCAAGCCACCCATGCAGACGATGCACCAGGGAGGCATCTTCAGCACTCGCGCGCTGGACAGGGAATCGAGCGACGCGCTCGCTCTCGCCGCAATCCACCAACAGGTGATTGAATCCCTTGGTCTCGTCTCTGGTGTCACCCACACCGAGTTCATCAAGTCAGAGGCCGACGGCAGCTTCTACTTCCTCGAGACCGCAGCCCGCGTCGGCGGCGCTCACATCGCCGATGTCGTCGAGTTCGCATCCGGCATCAACCCCTGGGTCGAGTGGGCGAGAATTGAAGTCGCCACGCTTCTCAACATGGAGTACACCCTCCCAAATCTAAAACACCAATACGCCGGCAGCGTCATCTGCCTCGCGCGACAGGAGCATCCCGACACCAGCACCTACGACGCGCCCGAGATCGTTCACCGTCTCAGTCGCCATCACCATGCCGGCCTCATCCTTCGTGCCGACTCCGCCGAACGCATCGAAGAACTCATCGGTCAATACACACACCGCTTCCTCGAAGACTTCTGCGCCATCGTTCCTCCTCCAGATAAACCGACAGCTTAGAGTTGCCACAGGTGGTGTCTCCTTTAAACATTTCCTCTGCTCATCTCGCCAGCGAGATACTCGGAAGCGCGCATCGAGAGCGCCAGGATAGTCATCGTCGGGTTCTGCCAACCCGCACTCACAAAGCTGGCTCCATCGACGACGAATAGATTCTTATGATCCTGGCTCTGGCACCACTTATTCAGCACGCTCTTCTTTGGATCATCGCCCATGCGACAGGTGCCGACCTCATGAATGCTGTATCCCGGCGGATTTGGGACGACGTTCTTCGAAAGCACTTCGAATCCAGCCGCATCCGCGATGGAGCAGCCAACTTCGACCGCGTCCTTCGCCATATTTAACTCGTTGTCGGTATACCGGGTCTCGATATGCAGCACTGGAATACCCCACGCGTCGACCTTTTCTTTGTCGATGCGGACGTGATTCTCGTAGCGCCCGAGTACCTCGCCCATCACCGTGATGTAGAACCCGCTTCCGTTGTATTCGTGCAGCTTCTGCTGCAGCTCAGCACCATAGGCCGCGAAGTTGCGTGGCTCGACCCCACCCATGCGGCTGGTTACATTCAACGCGTAGCCGCGCAAAAACTTGTCATACTTCGTCGTAATGTTACGGAAACGCGGAACGATTGCTGAGCCGCCCATCAACTGTTCTGTTGCCTTACCGTTCCGCGCCTCAGGCACCGAGCAGGTAACGCCCGGTCCGTAGATCTGGTCCATCAGGAAGTGCCCCATAACGCCGCTCGAGTTGCCGAGATTTGAGTTCAACAACAGGCGCGTGCTCTCAAGCGTTCCCGCGGCTAACACAACCACGCGGGCCTTCACATGCATCTCCCGTCGCGAGAGCCGGTCAATGAAGTGGCATCCATTTGGCTGGCCGGTGTTCGGATCAACCGTTATCTGCCGAACGACTGCATTGGCGATTGAGGTCAGCTTGCCGGTCCGTTCTGCATCCGGCAGCAGAAGATTCACAGAACTCGCGAGACCGTCGCGGCCTTGCGCGCGGCGTTGCTTGCAGACCGGCATGTCGTACGCCTGCGAAGCCTTGATAAACCGCTGCATCGACTCCGACCACACATCGTCGACAGGAACGAAGTTGCCATTCGGCATCTGTGGCGGCCCGTCCTGCGCGCCCGCCACCTGGAAGATCTCCTCCACCCGCGAATAGTACGGCGCCAGGTCGGAGAGACTGATGGGCCAGTCTTCGCCGAAGCCGTCATGCGATTTGGCCTTGAACTCGTAGTCGCTCAAACGGAACGACTGACGCGACCAGAACAGTGAGCGGCCACCGAACAAACGCACCCGCACCCAGTTGTAAGGAGCCGCGGGATCGAACGTGTAGGGAACTTCTTCTTCATCCACCCAGACGTTTGCATTGAACTCGTTGGCCTGGAAGACGTGCTCCAGCCGACCTGGTGGTTTGAAGCCGCGATATGGCAGATCGTATGCTGGCTTGCGTTGTGCATCTCTGGCTACGTCGGCCACGGGGCCCGCGTTCAGCATCAGGCACCGCATGCCCTTTTCCGTCAGAATCTTGGCAGCCATGCCTCCAGCGTGCCCCGACCCGACAATGAGTACATCGAATGTTGTGTCTGTCATTATGTTTTCTAGGAGTCACTCACTTCTAACGCGGGTAGGAAGGCATGGTGTGCGCGGCCTTGGGGACAGCCATTACGTGCGGCGGAAGGTTTGTAGAGGTTGCGCCCAGGCTCGCCATATCCGGCTCGATCGGAGACCAGTAGAGCCCTCCCGTCACCCAGTCCTGCCCGGCAGCCGCGCCGGCATCGTCCCAGGCCTTCGAGTTCATGGTCGCAGTCCGGATGTCTTCATGTGCGATGTTGATGAAGTCTGCGTGCGGCTCGGTCGGGGGATGGTCCGTCATCCACGTACGCAGCCAGGGCTTGATGAGCGCATCCGCCTGAGTCGCGTTCAACTGCGCGAACATCATCTTGTACTTGGTCTTTGCCTTTGCGTTGAGCCAATCGAGGCCGTCGCGATAGAGCTTCTTGCGCACCTCGGGCGAGCTGCCAATCAGGGAGTCGAGGAACATGGGTGTCCCTGCCAGAAGCGCGCCGGGCTTATTCGCTACCGCTGGCAGCAGCAAATCGCAGAGCCGCGTGAACGTCGCAAGTTGAGACGGAGTAAAAAAGCTCGCATCGATCTCTGCGATCCCATCGGCCACTTCCGTGACAGGCAGCGGCGTCTTGGGATTCAGCCCCAGCGTCCACGGAGTGGGAGCTGGAGGTGGCGGCTCAGGACTCGCTGTCTGCTGGGCAAGCAGTGCCTTCGGTAGAAGTCCTACCGAGATGACACAGCGTACGAATTCACGACGCAGCATAGACCTCCTTTTGCTTGCAGAAAGATTACACTCCAGCTTCTTCCGTCGTCCAACAGGTGCGGCGGCATGCGCGATCTCAGAGAGTCGTTTCGCCTGCTGTCTCGCCGGTCATTGAGCACTCTCTCAAGAAATATTTCAGTGTTGATTCAATACGCCCATGCGTCGATCGGCGCAGCAGGGTATGCGTTGGTCGGTACTAGTGAGGACATCATCGATCACTTAAGCTGCGCTGGTGTAGTGATCTGTCCCGTAAATAACTTGTCGAAGAGCTCCCGCGTTCTTATCGAATCAAACGGCTCGTCAATTCGCGCAGGAGTAGTTTGCGAGGGAAGCTTCACGATATAAGCAGGCCTGTCGTCAAATCGAACATTGTCTGAAGCAATGCGTTCCTCTTCCGTCCACCCCGCAGCCTTCGCCCAGAACAGGCTAACTCGCCATGAGTGATCGCCCATAATCACCAGCGTCGAGTCGTTCCAGGTGCCATTCTCTTCCAGTTCATGCCGGACATGCGCCAGGTACACATCGCACAGTGCAAGGTTGTCAAGGTAGCTTGGGTGAGATACCTCGAAACTACCCGTATGCCGATTGTAGATTCCTCCCGGATGCGGGATAGGCATATGTAAAAGAATGAAGTCTACCGATGGGTCTCGCAGAAGTTCGTCTCCTGCAGCGACAATCTCTTGGTAGTCCTGTTGATGGAGTCTGAGTTCGGCCGAAGGAGCGTTCCGACGCGGAAACAGATGCACAAGCCTGGCAAGATTTACAAGATGATCTATTGCTGGCTGCTCGCTGTTCCAGCCGATGCTTTGTTCCGGATACATCCCACCGGGCAGAGCTATATGACTTGTCCAGAAACACCGGTCGAGAACCTCGGGCAGAATGCGGCAATAGGGGTTGTACCACCCCGCCACTGCTGTCGTGTAACCCGCATCGAGCGCGTCCTGAAAGACTGTTTTGTGAGGATCTAAAATACTCCACGTCCCCGTAGATCGTTGATGCACCTCAAGAGGCCAGCCGACAACAGAGATCCGTACGCCATCGTATCGTTGTCCTGAGAAGAGGGAAGGAAGTACCTGTTCTGTATACAGACCGCTCGGGACAGTATGCGTGAAGACCGTTGCGGTACGAGCCAACTGGGTGAAGGCAGGCAACTCGAGGCCAGGATAGCGATGCTCATAGACCTGCCGATAAGAAAGTTCATCAAAGAGAATCCAGATGATTCGCCCGTGACGATGAGAAGAAGAGCTGATTCCCGTTCGCTGATGCAGGGGGCGAGGAGCGTTCAGATGACGAGCCTGCCATGAGAACAACATCGCCTGCGCAACGATCACCATCCCGCTCAGCGCTGCAAATCCGAGTATCAGTACCGCCAATTGCTTCACACGATGCAAAATCGGTTGAACGCGAGAACGCCAAGCCGCCGCCGAAATGACGATCATGCAAACCACAACGGCAAAGGCAACGTTGACAATGCTGGGAACAGGATCTCCTCGCAAGGCACACCAGTCTTTCAGCACCATCCAGCTGAGGGCAATTCCTAAAGCGCCCCACACCCATGAGTTGAATAGTGGATGTTCGTTTCCCCACACGAGTAGGAGAGACAGCGCCAGCCACACCCCGGCGAAGTTCAGCAATACCGGCACGAGCACCGCACTGACTGACCCCGTCAAGTGGTAAAACTCCGTGTGCAAAGGGGACGCTAATGGCTCCAGCAGGGTCAGCAGGACGATTGTGCTTGCGCCGAAGGCGGTTGTAACCGGGTGTCTCAACAACTTACGTGAGCCCTTCTACCGAAAAGTCGAGGATTGAAAGTTGTTGAACCGGACATTCTGTTGATCGCGCAAAACTCACCGCGGCCCATGGGCCCGGGTCCTTGAAGCCACCGAACTCTTTCTTCATGGTTGGGGACGATTTCTTGAGCTCGACCATCTAGAAAGAAGTTATAAGTATCTGATTTTATGATATTTATGGTGAGAGCGCTGGGGCTCGAACCCAGGACCAACGCCTTAAAAGGGCGATGCTCTACCAACTGAGCTACGCTCTCAGACCACACTACCAAGTTAGCACATTTGGACCCATGGATAGAGACGAACGTTGCCTTCAACCAGCGCCAGCGTAAGCTTTTACCGGCTCCCATCACTGCGCCCGGAGGAAAAGGAGGCTCTCTGTGCCGGCGCCATGACTCGCCCCCCCAACACAGGTCTCCCAGGCACGTCATGCTCCGTTCCGTTCTTTTTCGGAATCGAACCCGAAAAGTTCCATTTCGGGAAGACAGTTTTCACCCCAAATCTGGCCGGGATTGATGCGGAAACCCGCGCCACCATTGAATTCTCACACTTAAGTCGCACAACGGTTTCATTGACTTGGGGTATCACCCACAGTAGCCTCAGGCTATTGCATTGGAACAGGTGCAACCACCTCTTTGAGCTGGCAGCGAACCGGCGCAGTTCAAACTAAAAGAATCCGCTTCACTCATAGGACCAAGAGCTATGGACTCTCGCGGCACAGACAAGATCACCGACAAGGTCGAGGATCTCGCAGTAACAGAAACACCCGAAGATGTTGCTGTACTTTATTCCTGGGCAAATCTTCACGGAGCCAAGTACCGCGACTTCTCAGCCTCGCGTCGTGAGTATCGTGCGCAGCTGAGACATCGCGCCGCCGAGCAGGTGCGGGAGCAAGCCTTACTGGCTCAGGCCGAAGCCGAAGACGCAGCCGCAACCGCAGATGCCGCCGCACGCAACGCATCGAAGATCGCGCTCGATCCTTATTCCGAAGACTCCGACTCCCATAGGCGGCGCGCGCTGCGCGAGGCGGAAGAAGCCGCCCGGACAGCCGCAGCCGAACGCCTGGAAGCCGCTCGCCGCGCCGAAGTTGCCGCCGTTGCCGAAGCGGCCGCCCGTCGTGAAGAGCGTGAGATCGCGGAGGCCCACGCCTCCGCCCAGCGACAAGCCGCTCGATACGCAGACTCGGAGATTCGCCGCAGAGCCGCAGAAGATAATTCAGAGCTTCCCGGCCGAAGCTCGGACCCCTACTCTCCTCACCCTCAATCCTCGAGTTCGCCGTCCCCCCAGCCAAATCTTCGCCAGGTCACCGACGCCGCACTGCGCCAACCGTCAGTTTCTCCCCAGGAATCGCCCCTGAGCAGCGATCCAATACAGCCAGAACCGCGGGTTTACGTTAAACAAAATATGACCCCACGCCGCCCCCAGGGCTACCGCCCAGACGAAGCTTCCGGTGTCCGTCAGATTTATCGCGGCCCCGACGACTCTCAAGCCGAGTACACTACTCCTGATCCAATCAGACATTCGATTCCTACGCAAAACCGTGCTGTGCCTGCACCTCTTTTATCCCAGGACATGAAGCCGATCTCCGAACAGCCCGCTCCGTCGCCTCTTTCGCCCTCAAACGAAGGCACGGCCCCGCTCCAGGGTCAACGTCGCACCGACCCTCAGCCACGCGTCGAGTCACCGACGTCTCAGAGCGAACCCGCGTCGTCAACAAACCTGGATCCCCGTTCTCCGTCTGCAAAGGATCCTTCAAAGACATCGGTTGATGCGCCGCTCGATTCCACACGGGATTCTTCGTCAAATCTTTCGCCAGGTACACCGACTCGCCCAAGGTTGTCGGGAGCCTTTCGCTCTGCGCCGCCCATCTCTGCTACACCCC
Organism: Tunturiibacter gelidiferens; assembly: GCF_013410115.1. Classification (GTDB taxonomy): domain Bacteria; phylum Acidobacteriota; class Terriglobia; order Terriglobales; family Acidobacteriaceae; genus Edaphobacter; species Edaphobacter gelidiferens. The sequence continues at coordinate 424,953 of NZ_JACCCV010000002.1, read as the reverse complement.
CAAGACCCGTCTCGCCGTTCTCTCAAGCGCTGGTACCCTCGGACTCCACCCGCGGTCGCCGGGCCCAGGACGACTTCGACTACCAACAGCCGCACAGTCCATCCGAACCGCCCCGTCGCACCTCTGCAGATCCTTCTGCTGAGCCCGCGCCATTGGCCTCTGCACGGCCGGCCTTCCAAGCCGATCCAGCCGGCCCGGCCTGGCTCTACGCTCCACCCGCTCAGCCCATCACTCCAAAGCCGCTCGCCCCGCAGCCGCCAACCTCTCAATCCTCCGTAGCCGACACCCTCCAGCACTCCAGGGAACGCGTCGCCGCCCGCTGGTATGCCCTCAAGGGCGTCTTCGAGCAGCCCGGACAGGATCAGCCCGAAGCTGCTCCCGTGCGTCAAAAAGAGACCCGCACCCCCGTCCTCGCCGTCTTCTCTCTCGCTGGCGGAGTCGGCAAGACCAGCCTCGTCGCGACGGTAGGTCGGGCTCTCTCTTCTATGGGAGAAAAAGTTCTGCTCACCGACACCACCTCTCACGGCCTGCTTCCGTTCTACTTCGGCGCCAGCGAACTTCGTCACGGCACCGTCCGCACGTTTTCCCCTCCCAGCGGCAGCACCGACGCTCCCATCTACCTCGTCAGCTACGACGTCGACCACAAGACCACCGGCGATGAGGCGCAGGAGCTGCTCGCCGAGGAGATTATCAGCAACGGCCGCGGCGCCCACCGCATTCTGCTCGACCTCACCGTGGGCTCCAGTTGGATCGTCCGCCGCATGTCCCGCATGAGCCCGACCATCCTCGTTCCCGTCGCGCCCGATATGAACTCAGTCATCAGCCTTCAAACCGTCGAAAAGTTTTTCAGCGGTGTCAATGACGGCGACGGTCGCCCCCTGCAGCCCTTCTACGTGCTCAATCAGTTCGACACCTCGCTGCCGCTGCACCTCGACGTCCGTGAGGTGATGCGCCGGCAGTTAGGAGATCGCCTCCTCCCCTTCGTCATCCGCCGCGCACAGTCCGTCAGCGAAGCCCTCGCCGAGGGCATGACCGTAGTCGACTACGCACCCGACGCCCCTGTTGCAGAAGACTACCTGAACCTCGCCACCTGGCTCCGCACCGTCGCCGCGCCGGCAACCGCGGGCTTCCGCAACGTTCGTTGGAGCGAACGATGAGGGAGGGTCCTCTCTTCGATCAAATTCAATCAGGCGACGCTCTCTTCTACAAAGCCCTACGCTTTCTTATCCTTCTCAGCGGAGTATTTCTCCTAGCATTCACCGGCATCCTCGAACTCACCTGGCCGCAGCAGATCGTCCTCGGCATTCTCACCGTAGCCCTGGTCATCTGGATGGATCGCAGCTCCGGCTCCTACCTCGTCACGCTGACGCTGATGCTGGCCTCCATGTTCTCCACCTTCCGCTACGGCTTTTGGAGAGTCTCCACCACCCTCAAATTCTTTCTGGATCCCGGCTCGACCTGGAGCTTTCTTGACGGCTTCTTCATCTGCCTCCTGCTCTTCGCCGAAATCTACGCCTTCGTCGTCCTCTTTCTCGGATACTTCCAAACGCTCTGGCCGCTGCGCCGCACGCCTGTCTCGTTGCCCGACGAAATCACTCAGTGGCCTGCCGTCGATCTCCTCATCCCCACCTTCAATGAGCCGCTCAGCCTCGTAAAGTACACGGCCCTCGCCGCCATGAACATCGACTGGCCCGCAGACAGGCTCAACGTCTACATCCTCGACGACGGCAAACGCGAAGAGTTTCGCCAGTTCGCCAAAGAAGCCTCCATCGGCTACATGACGCGCGACGACAACGAGCATGCCAAGGCCGGCAACATCAACCACGCCCTCGCCCAACTCAACGCTCCCTATGTCGTAATCTTCGACTGCGATCACGTCCCCACCCGAAGCTTCCTGCAGATCACCATGGGCTGGTTCCTGCGCGACAAGAAGCTCGGCATGCTGCAAACCCCCCATCACTTCTACTCGCCCGACCCGTTCGAACGAAATCTGGACCAGTTCCGCACCATCCCCAACGAAGGCGAGCTCTTCAACGGCATCGTCCAGGACGGCAACGACTTCTGGAACGCAACCTTCTTCTGCGGCTCATGCGCCGTCCTCCGCCGCTCCGCTCTAGACCAGATCGGCGGTATCGCCGTCGAAACCGTCACCGAGGACGCCCACACCTCCCTCCGCATGCAAAGGAACGGCTGGAACACCGCCTACATCAACATCCCCCAGGCAGCGGGCCTCGCCACCGAACGCCTCAGCGGCCACATTCGGCAGCGCATTCGCTGGGCCCGCGGCATGGTCCAGATCCTCCGCACCGAAAACCCTCTCTTCGCCCGAGGACTCAGCGCAGCCCAGCGTCTCTGCTACTTCAACGCGATGACGCACTTCCTCTACGCTCTGCCGCGCCTCATCTTCCTCACCGCGCCGCTCGTCTATCTCATCTTCGGTCACGTCAATCTACCGGGCTACTGGCTGCTTATCTTCGCCTACGCCCTCCCGCACCTCGTACTCGCTAACATCGCCAACTCCCGCATCCAGGGCCAGCACCGCCACTCCTTCTGGAACCAGATCTACGAGACAGTCCTCGCGCCTTACATCCTTCTTCCCACACTCTTCGCCTTCCTCAACCCCCGATTCGGCAACTTCGACGTAACCGCGAAGGGAGGCGTCGTCACGCGCAGGTTCTTCGACTCGCGCATCGCCCAGCCCTTCCTCCTGCTCTCAGCGCTCAACGCCTTCGGTATACTCTGCGCCATTCCCAGGTTCTTTCCGTTTCCCGGCGCCGGAACTCCATCGCCCCTCCACTTCATCGCAGACATGTACGACGGTGGCCACGCCGGAACAATCCTGATGAACCTGCTCTGGGCGTGTTTCAACATGGTCATCCTCGGCGTCGCCACCTCCGTCGCATGGGAGAGTCGTCAGCGTCGCCAGGCCGTCCGCCTTCCCATGTCTGTCCCCGCCGACGTCGAACTCGCCAACGGAGCCATCGTCCGCGGTGTCACCAGCGACATGTCCAGCGGCGGTCTCATGGTCCGCATCGAGCGCGCCTTCACAGCCCGCGTCGGCGACCCCCTCAAACTGACCCTGCCTGTACTCGACGGCAACGCAACCCTGCCCGCAACCATCGTCGGAATCGAAGGCAGCACCCTCCGCGCGCAGTTCGACCCCCTCACCCTCCAGCAGGAAGAGGCCCTCACCATGGTCCTCTACTCCCGCGCCGATACCTGGCTTGGATTGGACGAGACCCGCGAAGCCGACAGGCCACTGACCAGCCTGCGCCACATCGTTCAACTCGCCGGCCACGGCTTCGCCCGGACCTTTCGCAGCGGCGCGAAGGCGAAAGAGTCGTCTTCCACCCGAGAGTTAGCGGCGAGTATCGCGCCACTTCTCGTCCTGGCCATCCTGCTGAGCTCATCAATCCTCTCCGCGCAAGTTCACCCGTTTCATGGCGTTCGATTCGCCTTACAGAACGACTCAAGCACTCCACAATCCACGCCCGACGTGAAATCCGCGCCCGACGTGCAGCCTCCAGAGCCCACACCGCCGCCAAAGCCACCCTTCATTCGAAGAGTTGCGGCACCACCTGCATTACCCCCGCCTGACACCTTCGACAACGTCGTCAACTTCTCCGACCTGGGCGTCTCCCGAAACATCGTCATGCAGGGCCTCGACGCCTTCAATACAATCTACTTCTCCCTACCCCGGACGCAGGTCGTCAAGACAGCGACCATGCATCTTCGCTACCACCCCTCTCCCGGCCTCATTCCATCGCTCAGCCATATCAACGTCAGTCTGAACGGAAACCTCTTTGCCACTCTTCGCGTCATTGATCCACACTCAGCCGACGCCACTCAAGCCACCGCAATAGTTACAAATACAGTTCCCGCCAAGAGCAGCGACCTGCTCGAATCAACCGTCACGCTTCCAGTCGACGCTCTCACACGCGATAACCAGCTCACCTTCGAGTTTGTAGGCCACTACGCCTCTCAGTGCGAAGACCCCGCGCACTCCACCCTTTGGGCTCACATCGACAACAACTCCACCATCGAGTTCACCGGCACCCTCACCCAGTTGCATGACGATCTCAAGCTCCTCCCCGCACCCTTCTACGATCCACTCGTCAACCCTCATCCGGTCATACCAATCGTCTTCCTCGGCCAGCCCTCTCCGAAGGCCCTTCAAGCAGCAGGCATCATAGCCTCCTGGTTCGGCATCCTCGCAGACTCGCGCCCTATCCGCTTCCCGGTCTCCGTCGGAGTCATCCCCGCCGGCAACGCTATCGTCATCGGCCAGAGCGGCGCCTCTCTTCCCGCCTCCCTCCAGATCAACTCGATCGCCGGCCCCACCATCCTCATGAGGCCCAATCCCTCTGACCCGTATTCAAAGGTCTTGATTCTGACCGGGGAGACCGACGCCGACATCCTCACCGCAGCCCTGGCGCTCACGCTCCAGCGCGACCTCTTAAGTGGTGATCGCGTACGCATCCCCGCCATCAAAATGCCCGCTCCGCGAGAAGCCGACGACGCACCCCGCTGGCTAAGCACCGAAAAGAACACACCCATCGGCGACCTCCTCCAAACGAGCAGCCTCCAGACCGACGGCTCCAACCCCGTAGCCATCTACCTTCGCCTCCCCCCCGACCTCTTCTACGGCACGCGCCAAAACCTCGGCTTCCATCTCGGATATCGCTACAACGGCGTCCCCCTCGCGGACGACAGCTCGCTCCAGGTCTATCTCAACGACGCCTACATCCACTCAACGCCGCTATCTCACAGCGACAAACCCTCCCCCGCGCGCATCGTCCCATTCCCAGTCTCGGAGATGCGTCCCTTCTCGAACTCAATTCTTTTGCGCTTCTTCTTCCAACTCGCCAAAAAGCCCGATTGCCCTGACCCCACCGCCTCGAACCTGCAGGGCTCCATCCTCAAAGACTCCTATCTCGACCTCAAGGACATTCCTCACTTAGCCGTCCTGCCAAACCTCGAGATCTTCGCCAACGCGGGCTACCCCTTCACCCGCAAAGCCGATCTCTCCGACACGGCCGTCGTCCTGCCCGACAACCCCGGCATCGAAGAGCTCGAGCTCTATCTGACGCTGATGGCCCACTTCGGCGCTCAAACCGGTTACCCGGTCCTCAACGTCACCGTCACCAACGCCGAGGGCATGCGCCCCGACGCCCACAAGGACTACCTCGTCCTCGGCACCGTCGACGATCAGCCCGCCATCAACCGACTCAATCCCTCACTCCCCGTCAGTGTCGACGGCAGCGGCCTACACATCCAGGACACCCAGGACTTCTTCGCGCAACTCCAGCACGCCTGGTGGAAGGTCCGCAGCTCCGACCACATCCAGTCCGGCCAGCTCGAAACCGCCGGCAGTATCCCCGACGCACTCATCGAGGGTGTCGAGTGGCCCAGCGGATCAAAGCAGTCCGTCGTGGTCATCGCCCTGCGCGACAAAAGCGTCATCCCCGACTTCATCTCCACCTTCCTCCAGACCTCGCAGTCTTCAGACATCTCCCAATCAGTAAGCGTCCTGCACGGCTCGCACTTCTCCTCCTACCGCATCGGCAACGACGTCTACCGTGTCGGCTCTCTCTCGCTGTGGCTCCAGCTCAACATGCTCTTCGCCGACTACCAATGGCTCATGGTCATCTCTACCCTCGTCGTCTGCTTTCTCCTCGCCGTCATCCTTCGCTCTGCGCTGCGCCGCCGTGCACGCGCACGCCTGCAGGGAAACAGCTACACCCACCCGGCCTGAAGCAACAATCTCTGTGAGCCAATACTGAAGCGGGAATATCACCCATCCGACGTACTATCCGACCCTCTGAATTCCCTTGAACTACTCCTCTCTCCCACGTATAACTCTCAAACGTACACAAATCCTGTCACGCAGCCGGACGTTTGCCATTCGACCGTGGGGCCGCCAGTGTATCGAAGACCCAATGACACGACGAACGAACCCGCGAGCAGAGCAATTGCGCAAACTCCTTCTCCAAATCTCAGCTTTGAGCCTCCTCCCATTCAGCGCGATCCCAGTGCTAGCCTCACGGCCGGACAGCGTCCCAGACTGGGTTCGCACCGCCGCTCAGCAAAAGATCCCCGCCTATTCCCCCGAGACCAACGCAGTCGTTCTCCTCGAAGACACCACCTACACCGTCGCACCCGACGGCAGCGCCACCGAACACTTCCGCAGCGTCGTTAAAATCCTTCGCCCGCAAGGTCGCGATGAGGGCAGAATCGCCGTCCCCTTCGACAAGGACACCAAGATTCTCTCCATGCACGTCTGGAGTATCGGTCCCGACGGTCACGAGTACGCCGTCAAAGACAACGAGCAGGTAGAGTTTGGCTATCCGGGCCAGGGCAATCTCTACATGGACCTCAAGGTTCGAACCGCAGAAGCCCCCGGTCGCGACCCCGGCGGCGTCGTCGCCTACGAGTACGAGCAGCGTACCCATCCCTACCTCACCGAGAAGACCTGGCTCTTCCAAAGCGAACTCCCTCGCCTCAACCAGAGCTTCACCCTCGAGCTCCCACCCGGATTCACTCACGGCACCGTCTGGGCGCATAGCAGGGAACTGCCCCCGATCGACCTCGAACATCAGCGCTGGCGCTGGGAGATGAAGGACGTCCCGCCCATCGATCTCGATCAGGTTGAGCTCCGCCCGTCGGAGTATTCCCTCGAGGGCCGAATGACCGTCCACTACACTGGCCCAACCCTCCTCGCCCCAACCGAGGGCACCTGGCAAAGCATCGGCGAGTGGTACCAGACACTCTCGAAGGATCGCCTCGTAGCCACACCCGAGATCGCTACCAAAGCCAAAGAACTAGCCGGCGACAAGACCGACTTCTACGACAAGACCGAGGCCATCGCCGAGTTCGTTCAAAAGCAGGTTCGCTACTTTGTCATCGAGATGGGCATCGGCGGCTACCAGCCCCACTACGCCGCCGACATCTTCCGCAACCGCTACGGCGACTGCAAAGACAAAGCCACCCTGCTCGTCTCCATGCTCTCCACCGTCGGTGTCCACGGCGCTCTCGTCATGGTCGACCATCGTCGAGGAGTCGTCGACCCCGACGCACCCTCGATCGTGGGCGACCACATGATCCCCGGCATCGAAATCCCCAAGGGCTACAACTCTCCCAAACTCCGCAGCGTCGTCACCACGAAGTCAGGCCGCCGTTATCTCATCTTCGACCCCACCTGGGAGAAGACCGCCTTCGGCCAGCTCGAGCACAACCTCCAGGGAGGCTACGGCGTCCTGATGGAAGGCCCCGACAGCCAGATCATCCAGTTTCCCGTCCTCTCTCCAAACCTCAACACCATCCGCCGCACCGCCACCACCTTCCAGCTGCAACCCGACGGCTCTCTCAAAGGCACCGTCACCGAGAAGCGCTTCGGCGACCTCTCCGAACACCGTCGCGACCTCTACACCAGCGGCGATGCCAAAGAGCAGACCCAGTTTCTCGACCGCCTCCTCGGCCAGGACTTCACCACCTTCACCGTCTCCGACTTCAAAGTACAGAACGCCGAGGCTCTCAACAAAGACCTCACAACCTCGTACTCCCTCACCGCCGACCGCTTTGGAAAGCCCATGGGACCTCTGCTCATGATTCGCCCCCGCGTCCTCGGCAGCGAGCATCTCTACGCCGACCGCAAAGAACGCAAGGACATTCCCATCAACCTCAGTGAGACCATGCAGGAGCAGGACGACTACACCATCGAGCTGCCACTGGGCTACGCCGTCGACGAGATTCCCGACCCGATAAAACTCGACCTCGGCTTTGCCTCTTACGAGAGTTCCAGCGTAGTCAAAGACCACACCCTCCACTACACCCGCACCTACACCGTCCGCGAGGTCACCCTTCCAGCCGACAGATATCCCGACGTCCAAAAGCTCTCCGGCGTCATAGCAGCCGACGAACAGAACAAAGCCGTCCTCAAAAAGCAGTAAAAAAATCTACCAAAGAACAATCAGAAAAACTCCTCAGCTCCCGTACCACGAAGCAATCGAACAAGGACTACTTCCATCATGAATTACACCTCAGCCCGCACTCTCTGCTTCACTCTGCTCGCTGCCTTGGCTCTCCTCGCCACACCATTAGCCCGCGCGCAGTGGACCATTCCCACCCCCGAAGAGCTCTCCATGACCTCACAGCCCGAGGTCCCCGGAGCCGCCGCCGTCTATCTCTTCCGCGAAGAGACCACGGAAGACAACCTACGCTTGTTCAGTATTTACGAGCGAATCAAAATCCTAAATGTCCGCGGCAAGGAATATGGAAATGTTGAGCTCCCCTTTTATCACGGCAGTGTCTTTACCTCCGTCGATGACATCCAGGGAAGAACCATCCATCCAGACGGCACAGTAATTTCATTCAACGGGAAGCCTTACGAGGCGCAAATAGAGCGGTCTCAAGGCAATAAAGTGGCAGCAAAAGTGTTCACGCTGCCTGATGTTGAGGTGGGGAGCATTATTGAATATCGCTATAAACTGCACTATAGCGACAGTATTCTTCATCCCCCGCAGTGGTATATCCAATCTTCTCTATGGACCCGCAAAGCGCACTATCTCTGGAAACCTTTCAATTTGAGTGGCCGAACGATTGTGACGGGCGCGCGCGGCGACTACATTAGTACCCTCTATTGGAATCCAATCCTGCCGGCGGGTGTTGAGGTCAAACAAACTAAAGTTCCTGGATCACTAGGTTTGGCCGAGCAGACTGTTCTCGAACTCAACGTCAGCGATATTCCTCCGGCGCCTCATGATTCATTCATGCCACCGGTCACAAGCCTCACGTACCGCGTACTTTTTTACTACTCTTCGCATCGATCAAGCGAGGAGTTTTGGCGCGAGGAGGGTAAATACTGGGCCATTGACAAAAACAAATTCATCGGACCGGGGCCGGTCGTGACTGCTGTCACTCAGAATCTGATTTCCGCATCGGACACGCAGGATCAGATGCTTCGCAAAATCTATGCCGCAGTCATGCAGCTTGAAAATACAAGTTTCGCACCCGCAAAATCTGTCGTTAGCAGCCCGAAAGGTCCCAAGGAGATTCATAGTACCGATGACGTCTGGAATCAGAAATACGGGACGAACGATCAGCTCACCGGGCTCTTTATCGCCATGGCTCGCGCTGCTGGCATGAAGGCTTACTACGCATCTGTCACGCAGCGAGACCACAACCTGTTCGCAAAGGAGTATCTCACTCTATCGCAACTGAACGGCAATCTAGCCATTGTCACCGTAGACGGCAAAGAGCGTTTTTTTGATCCCGGAGCGCGCTTTTGTCCTTATGGACACCTCGTATGGCAACAAACCAAAACTGCCGGAATCCGCCAAACTGAGAATGGTACAGACTTCGTTCAAACCCCGGTCGAAGCTTCTGACTTTTCACGGATCCAGCGAGTAGCCAATCTCACGTTAGATAATAGTGGCAACGTCACAGGGACCATTGACATGACCTTCATGGGTTATGCAAATCTTGGTTGGCGTCAGAGCACACTTACTAAAGGCGCTGCAAGTCTGGAGCCGGCGCTTCAGAATAGTGTGGAGCATCTCATCCCTCACTCGCTTGTGCCAAAGTTAGTCTCGATCCAGAAACTCGATGATTATGAGCAGCCTCTTACCGTCCGCTTCGAAGTGACGGGCTCTCTTGGTTCTTCAACAGGAAAACGTCTGCTCATCCCTATCGATATCTTCCAATCTGGTTCCACACCTACCTTTACCTCGGAGAAACGGGATATTCCAGTTTATTTCCAATACTCGCGTACAAATCAGGATGCAGTGCGAATAAACTTTCCATCCTCCTTCTCCATAGAGGCGCTTCCTGCCTCAGACCGATCCAATTTGCGCAAGGCTATTGCTTACGACATGCAGACCGAATCAACAGCTACCAGCGTCACAGTTCATCGCGACTACATTCTCGGAGAAATTTACTTCAAGACTGAGGAGTACGCCGACCTCCGGAGCTTCTACTCCAAATTCGAAAACAAAGATCAGGAGACAGTCGTTCTCACCACCACACCCGCCGCCGCCAAACCAGCCTCGGCAGGGAACTGAAACCACCGCCGCCTGCCACTCGTCACGGCAGGCGGCACACCTTCACCGCCTCATCTTCGTAAGCACAACCAAACCCCGTCGCAGCATCTCGCTCAAGCACCACCCAGGTCGCGCCAATCGACTTCACCGCCGCAAATTGGCTGACATCCACACCCCTGCCCAGCCCGGTCTGCAGGGCCATCCCACGCGACCACTCCTCCGTGAGCTCAGGCCTGTTCGAAGCCGTTCCCCCATCTTTGGAATCCGGCAGCGAACTCCGCTCCGCAATCGCACGAAAGCTCTGTGCATCTTCTCCATCTTTGACCGTGTAATACGCGTCCAGAGCAAACACCGCATCCTTCGGCGTGCTCTCTCTGATCCACACAAACGCCTGCTGCCAGCGATTCCCCGCACCCCCAGCCGCCCACGCCAAGGCCTCCGGAAGTTCAAGGTGCTTCGAACCAGGAAATGTCTCACGGTCGGCCAGCACCATCACCGCCGCCAGCACAGAAAACACAGCAACCCAACGCCACGCTCGTCGTTGCAACACACGTTCCCCCAGCGTCGCGCCGGCCACCAGGATCATTACCACGTACACAAGTTGAAAGATCCGCAAGGGTTGCAGTCTCGCCACCTGGTGCACCCCCGCTCCTTCCCGCGCAAACAGCAGCGCCACCGCGATCGCCGTCCCTCCCGACGCCATCGAAGCACGCGCCAGCGCCACACCCACGCTATCCACCGTACGGCTCCGTCCCATGGCCACAATCGCAAGAATCATTAGCGGTGCCGCCAACCCAACCCACTCGTACCAGTGCCATTGGCTAAGAAACCAGTAACTCCGCGTCAGCATCACCCTCTGGTAGGCCACGCTCTCCACCGGAGCCAACAACTGCACCACCGTCGCCGCTAACACCGCCGCCAAACCCAGTCCCACCGTCCCCCACACCCGCACCAGCCGGCTCACAGACAGCGCCGCACCCAGAACCAGCACCCACCCCAGCGCATACGCGCCCATCAGCGGATGCATTATCCCGGCCCCAGCCAGAGCCCCGCAACAAAGCGTCAACCCGCGCCGCCGCTCTCCTTCCGTCTCAAACCGCGGCGACAAAAACTGCAGAGCTCCCACCAGTGCCAGAAGCGCACAGGGAGTCGAGATACTTCGCGCCGTCACGTAAGGATCCATCAGCATCAGCGACGTCCCGGCAATCGGAATCGTCAGCCACACCGCCAGCAGCGTCACCGCACCACCTCTCGCCTCACGCGACCCATAGCAGCGAGCCGCCAGCAGCCACGCCGCAAACAACGTCACCCAAAAGCTAGCCAGGTGCACCAGCAGCAGCACCATCTCCAGGCTCAAGCGCGACTCGCGCACCATGCCAGCCACGAGCGGCGCAAACACGGAGTACCGCAGGTGTCCCACCACGAACTCGGCCCCATACGGATACAGCCTCGGATCGAGCAGCCGCTTAATCTCGGGCAGATAAATACCGCCGTCCTCGGCATACGGATGATAGCCGTGGATCAGCAACGCAACCAATGTCAGCACAGTCACCAGCGCCGCCGCAAAGCTTCGCTCCCGCCGGTACTGCTCGAGTTCCAGCTCTACCGAAGAGAGCTGTGATGCTATCGATGTAGCCAAATACCTCTTGCTCCCGCCGCGATCCTATTTCTATTGCATACCGTCAGCTTGCGGTCTGCGAAGTCCTAGTCCAAAGTTATGCAGTTCATCACGAACGTAAAGTCACCCATCTCTCAACAACGCAACTTCCCTGCATTTTAGACGTCAAAAACATCGATTCAGCCTACATCTCTCGCAAGTCAAAAAAAAGAAATCGCCAAACACTATTCTTAGAAAGCTCTCATCACGGCTTCCTGCGAGTCGGCCCTCCGATTGCCCTAAAAGGGCAAGGTTCATCAAGCCGAACGAAGGGAACAATTCAAAAGAGGGAGCATGTCATGCACATTCACAGCAATCCAGTCAGCCAGCTTGCTCTGGGCTCTACTCAATCCACCCTCCAGACCCAGGAAGCCAGGAAAGCCGCAGCCGCCGTGCGCCGGAAGCTCAACAGCTTCGCAGCCAGCGATGATGGCGATGTGATCTCCCGTGTCGAGGCCCATGCGGAACCCGACCCTCAACGCAGGAAGAACTCCCAACACGACGAAGAAGCCTTCCGTAGTGTCTTCTTCTCCGTCTCCGTCTAAACCATTCCAACTGCGGGCGCATTGTTTCTGCTCCGACGTAAGCGATCGATAACACAGACGATACAATCGAAGCTGCATGCTTCATCGTCTCTTTTTTCTTCCAGTCTCCCGCGAAACGACCCATCGCCCGCTGTCCCTCTGGCTGCTCGCATGAGCGCCGCCAACAGCCGCAACCTGCTGAAGACCATCCCCGGCCTGCTCATCAGCGCCTTCTTCCTCTGGTATGCGTTCCATAACATTCCGCTCTACGAGTTCCGCGCCCTCCGCGCCGCGCACCCGGTGTGGATCCTTGGAGTCCTCGGCTTCACCGCCGCCAGCTACTCTCTGCGCTGCGTTCGCTGGAGCCAGATGATGCCCCGCAACGGTCGCTCGCTCCATGCTCACTTTGCCGTCTGCGCCCGCGTCCTCATGACCTCGCTCGCCGCCAACAACATCCTTCCCCTGCGCATCGGCGACATCATGCGCATCTTCACCTACTCCGACGATCTCGGCACCGCGCCCTCCGTCATCCTTAGCACCGTCATCCTCGAAAAGCTCCTTGACATCTTCGTCCTCGTCCTCCTCTTTGTCTCGACCGTAGGCAGCATCGCCACGCCGCGTCTTCGTCTCATCGCCAATATCTCGCTCGCCGTCTCCGCCATCGGCCTGCTGATCCTCCTCGTAGCTGCGCGCAGCCTGCAAGCACCCGTGCAACGACTCTTCGCCCGTCTTCCTGCCGGTCCGCTGCTGAAAAAAGTCGAACACTGGATAACCCTCGCTCTCGACGCAACCGGCAGGCTCGGTGTTGCCGGCTCTCTCCTCTTGCTATTTCAGACGGTCGTCATCTGGACCTGCGAAGGCATGATCTTTCTCTCCGCCATCCGTCTCCTAGGCCTCTCGGTTGACGGCATTGCCGCATGGCTCGCCGTCTCCTTCGCAAACCTCTCCTACCTCATTCCCAGCTCGCCCGGAGCCATCGGTCCCTTCGAGCTCGCCGTCAAAACCTCTCTCGTCAATCACGGTGCATCGATGTCGCAATCCGCTGTTTTCGGCCTCGCGATCCACGTCTGGATGCTTCTTTCCGTAACGGGAGCTGGCGGCATCATCTTCCTCACCCATCGCATCCGCATCCACAACCACAAGCCCTTGCTCGAAGAGATCGAAGATCTGCCCGTCGAGCTACCGTAGAGACAAGTGTCCTGCCGGACGGGCCTCCTGCGCGGAGCGCGGTCACTTCGTGACGTGTATACCGGTCTTGGCAGGATGAGCTTCCCTGGTCCTCCCGTTGGTCGGAAAAGAAGAATCATCCCGACCATCGGGAGGACCAAGCGAAGCAGTAAAAAGGCGTGCGAACGTCCGCGCCACGCGCAGTGGGCCCGACCGGCAGAACAAGCCTCTAGTAAACTGAAGCCATCTTCCAAAGCGGTGACCCCAAAGCATGTATCGCACAATCCAGCAGTCCCTGTTGGCCCGCATCCAGGCCATCCTCCTCGCAAAATACGACGTCACCCTCACGAACCTCGTCGTCGAGCAGCCTCCCAGCATCGCCCTCGGCGAACTCGCCCTCCCCGTAGCCTTCGAGCTGGCCAAGCGCCTCCGCAAAGCCCCCCGCGCCATCGCCACCGAGCTAGCCGCCGAACTCACCGCCGCCCTCCCCACGCTGGAAGGCGTCGCCAGCGTCGAAGTAGCCGGCGCAGGCTACCTCAACATCCACCTCGACCGCGCCGCCGCCGTCCGCCGCATCGCCGCCGACCAGCACGCCGACATCGGCGGCCCCGGCTTCCGCCTCGTCGAACACACCAGCATCAACCCAAACAAAGCCGCACACATCGGCCACCTCCGCAACGCCATCCTCGGCGACACCTTCCAGCGTCTCCTCCGTCCCGACCCTTTCAAAACCGGCTACGAAGTCGGCGTACAAAACTACATCGACAACACCGGCGTCCAGGTCGCAGACGTAGTCGTAGGCCTCGTCTACCTCGAAGGCAAAACCCTCACCAGCACCCGCGAACTCCTCACCGAGCTCCTCGAGACCAATCAGCGCATCGACTTCTACTGTTGGGACCTCTACGCCCGCGTCTCCCAGTGGTACACAGCCGATCCCGAACATATCGACGCGCGCAAACAGATTCGTCTCGACACCCTCCACGCCCTCGAAATCGGCAACAACGACACAGCAGACATAGCCGACCTTATCTCCACCGCCATCCTTCGCCGCCACCTCGAGACCATGCAGCGCCTCAACATCGAGTACGACTTCCTCCCCCGCGAAAGCGAGATCCTCTCCCTCCACTTCTGGGACGCGGCCCGCGAACTCATGCTCGAAAAAGGTGTCCTCTACCTCGAAACCGCCGGCAAGAACAAAGGTTGCTACGTCATGCGCCGCGCCGGCAATGAACCGGGTGCCCCACATCTCGACTCTGAGATGTGGGATTCCGCAAATACCACCACGTCTGCCTCCAGCCTCCCCGACGAAGACGCCAAGGTCATCGTCCGCTCCAACGGCACCGTCACCTACGTCGGCAAAGACATCGCCTACCATCTCTGGAAGTTCGGCCTCCTGCCCGGCAAGGACTTCGGCTACACAAAATTTCGGGAGTACCCAGACCGCTGTTGCTGGATCTCCACCACTCACGGCGAAACCCCGCACCCCACCTTCGGCAAAGCCGACCACATCTACAACGTCATCGACTCCCGCCAGAACGACCCGCAGAATAACGTCATCGCAGCACTCCGCGGCATGGGCTACACCGAAGCCGCCGACAACTACACCCACTTCAGCTACGAGATGGTCGCTCTCACCCCCCGCTGCGCCGTCGAACTCGGCTACACCATCAGCGAAGAAGATCAGAAGAAGCCCTTCATCGAAGTCAGCGGCCGCAAGGGCTTCGGCGTCAAGGCCGACGACCTCCTCGACCGCCTCATCGCCGCCGCAAAGTCCGAAGTAGACACCCGCCACCCCGAGATCGAACCGGCCGAACGCCTCACCATCGCCACGCAGATCGCAGTCGGCGCTCTCCGCTACTTCATGCTCCGCTTCACCCGCAACACCGTCATCGCTTTTGACTTCAAAGACGCCCTCAGCTTCGAAGGCGAGACCGGCCCCTACGTCCAGTACGCTATCGTCCGCGCCGCCAATATCTTCCGCAAAGCCAACACCACCGAAGCCGCGTCCCTGGCCGCCATCGCCACGCTCGACCTCTCCAACATCCTCGACACCGAAGAGGGAAGCAGCCTCTGGGAGACCTGGCTCCTCGCCTCCAAACTCACACTGTTGACCGAGCAGTGCATCGCCACCGCCGAGCCCGCCTACCTAGCCAAGTACGCCTTCCAACTGGCCCAGCAGTTCAACAACTTCTACCACCGCCACCACGTCCTCAACGAAACCAACCCCACCCGCAAAGCCCTCCTCCTCGCCACCGCCGCCGTAGCCCAACGCGAGATGATCCGCGCCCTCGACTACCTCGGCATCGAAGCCCCACCCGTTATGTAACTGTAATTCACACAAATTGTTCTTGTTCTCCTCCAACGTAACCTCAACAGATCGTCATCTCGACCGAAGCTGCTCACGGTCTCATTGTGAACAGCGCAGTGGAGAGACCCCCGTATTTGTCTTTGTCGTTGTTTGTTCCTCATCCCCGCAGTTATAAAAAAGGCCTCCACAAAAGGAGGCCTTTTCCATGCACGAAAAAATCAAGCCTCGTACCCTCTTACCCACTCCAGAATCGACCGTACCGCCACCCCACTAGGCCCATTCGCAATCCATGGCTTATTCTCATCGTGCCAAGCACACCCAGCGATATCCAGATGCACCCACGGCGTCTCCCCCACAAACTCCTTCAAAAACATCGCAGCCGAGATCGCCCCGCCCCAACGATTCGCGCCTGTATTCCTCATATCCGCGATATGACTCTTGATCTGGTCCTTGTAATCGTCGGTGCAGGGAAGCCGCCAGAACTTCTCCCCCGAGATCTTCGTAGCATCCACAAACTTCTGCCACGTCGCCTCATCGTTCGAGAACAGTCCCACATTCACAATCCCCAACGCCACCACACAAGCGCCAGTCAGCGTCGCCGCATCGATCAGATGCGTGCAACCCAGTGTCTTCGCATAGTGCAAACCATCCGCCAGCACCAGCCGGCCCTCAGCGTCGGTGTTAATCACCTCAATCGTCTTACCCGACATCGCCGTCACCACATCGCCCGGCCTATAAGCCTTCCCATCCGGCATATTCTCCGCCGAGCACACCACCCCAATCACCTTCACCTTCGGCTTCAACTGAGCAATCGCTCGCATCGCGCCGATCATTGCCGCCGCACCCGCCATGTCGTACTTCATCTTCTCCATGCCATCGCCCGGCTTGATCGAGATCCCGCCCGTATCGAACGTAATCCCTTTCCCCACCAGCCCCAGCACCGGAGCATCTTTTGCCGCCGCCTCACCCTTCCCGAGCTTCGGCTCATACGTCATCACAATCAGCGCCGGAGGCTGCTCCGAACCCTGCGCCACCGCGGCAAAGGCGCCCATCTTCAACTCCAGCAGCTTCGCCGTCGAATGCACCTCGCACCGTAGCCCCACCTCCGCGCACATCGCCGCGGCGCACCTTCCCAGCTCCGTCGGCGTCAACACATTGCCCGGCTCATTCACCAGAGTCCGTGTAAAGTTCTGCGCCGCTGCCACAATCACTCCCGCATCAAAACCCTCCTGAATCTCTGCCCGGGTCGACTTCTCCGCCTCCTTCGCGACCACCGAGAGCAACCGCACCGAACGGTCTTTCCGTTCGCTCCGGTAAGTATCCCAATCCATCTCCGCCAGCTCCGCACCCTCTACCAGCACGCGCGAAAGCAGAGTACAGGGCAGCGTCTCCAGATGCTCGTCGTCCAGAGCATGGTCCTCAGGAAACGCAATCGCCAGCTCCCGCACTCCCAGCGGCTTAGCCGCACGCACAGCAGTCCCCGCGCCCTTCCGAACCTCATCCACCGACAGGCTCTTCGCCTTTCCCAGCCCCACCACCAGCAGCCGCTCCGCCTTCAACCCATTTGGAGCATGCAGCAACAACGTCTCACCCACCGTCGCCTTGAACTCGCCCGAAGCCAGAACCTTCGCCGCCGCATCTGCCACCGCATCAGACGTCGTCAACAAAGCCACCAAGGGCTCCGCATCTTTGCCGACCGCAATATCCACCGCAAATACAGCCAGCATCGGCGTTTGAAATCCGGCAGCATCCTGAAAGAGTAGCTTTGTGTCCATACGTCTATCGTAACCCGGCTGGATGTTGAACACTTCGGAGGTAAAACTACAACGAAAGTAGAACTACCCCCGTTGACTCCTCGCGACCGCGGCCTTGGCCTCGTTATCGGCCTCGCGCTTGCGTTCGGTGGCGCGCTTGTCGTACTCCTGCTTGCCCTTTGCCAACGCAATCTCGCACTTCACCCGCCCATTACGAAAATAAAGTCGTGTCGGAATCAGCGTAAATCCCTTCTGCTTCGTCATACCCTCAAGCTTCCGAACCTCGTTCCTATGCAGCAGCAACTTCCGAGTACGCAGCGAATCATGGTTCATCGCATTCCCATGAGAGAACGGTCCGATGTGCGCATTCAACAGAAAACACTCGCCGTCCTTCAGCAGCCCATACGCGTCCTTCAGATTAGCCTTCCCCTCGCGGATCGACTTCACCTCCGTCCCACGCAGCGCCACCCCAGCCTCGAACTTGTCGGTCAAAAAATAGTTAAAACTCGCCGACCGGTTGAACGCGGCATCTCTCTTACCCGCCGCCACCGGGTCGCGGTCTTTCTCCTTCACCACCGGCTTTGGCTGGTGGGCGGCTGTCGTGTTGGACATAGAACGTGCCATGCAATCTCTTACTTTAACATGTCTGCAACTTTCGGTTCACACGCGCCCCTCACCCGCAGATGCTCCGAGCGTCTAACCACAACCCTCATCCGTCGGTCACAATGACGTCATGAGTCTGTCCATCTCTCAGCTGCGAGCCGTACCTCAAACGACCGCGGACCATCCCCGATTCCCACCCACTTTTTGACGAGGTCGACTTTGGAGCGAATGCTATACTCACCCGAGCGCAGCAGCCTGGCAGGCACGGCCCCCACAGGCAGCGCCGAAGCCGGAAAAATCTTCCCGGCGGGCGTTATCTCCGGCAAACGCCATATTCTTCACGGTGTAAAGGACGAAAACGGAAGCAGCATGGGTCGCGTGTACAAATCAACTAGCAAACTATCCCACTTTCTTCGTCGCGCGCTCCCTGCTCTGCTCCTCTGTGGCATTGCGAGCTTCAGCGCCGCAACCGCACACGCCCAGTCAGCCTCAACCTGGGACAAGCGCGGCCAGGACGCCGAGGCGCGCCAGGACTTTGACACCGCCTACGAGGACTATCACAAAGCCGTCCTCAAAAAGCCCAAAGACCTCCGCTTCACAGAGCACTTCGAGAAAATGCGGTATCAGGCCTCTGTCGCCCACGTCGATCGTGGCCGCGTCCTCCGGCAGAGCGGCGACCCCCAGGGCGCCATGGCCCAGTTCACCCGCGCCCTCCAGATCGACTCCGGCAATCAGGCCGCGCAGCAGGAGATCGATGGCATTCAAAGGCAACAGCAATCGGACCGCGACAACACCCCGCAGGCAAAAGAGCAGATGTCGCGGCAGAACGAGACCCTCAGCACCATCGGCTCCATCGCCGGTCCCGTCGAACTGAAACCCGTCTCAAACGATCCCATCACCCTCCACATGGTCGAGGACGTAAAAGTTATCTACGAGGCCATCGGCAAGGCAGCCGGCCTCAACGTCCTCTTCGACCCCGACTACAGCTCCAAGCGCATCCCCGTCGATCTCACCAACGTCACGCTTTCGGACGCCCTCCGCATCGTCGGCACCATCTCCGGCACCTTCTACAAGGCCATCACGCCGAACACCATCTTCGTCGCCACCAACTCGCGCACCAAGCGCACTGACCTCGACGAGCAGGCCGTCCAGACCTTCTATCTCACCAACGCCAGCCAGCAGAACGACGCCAACGAAGTCGTCATCGCCATCCGCAATCTGCTCGACCCCAGCGTCAAGATCTATCTCGTTCCCAGCCAGAACGCGATCGTCATGCGCGCTACGCCCGACCAGCTCCTCCTCGCGCAAAAACTCCTGAACGACCTCGATCGTGCCCGCCCCGAAGTGGTCGTAGATGTAGCAGTCCTCGAAGTCAATAAGAACGTCGAGCACAACCTAGGCATCACTCTCCCCCAGTCGATCACCCTCACCCCGCAGGCCAACCCCACCACCACGACCAGCGGCAGTACCAGCACCACCACCAGCGGAACCACCACCACCTCCAACTTCACCCTCAACACTCTCGCCCACCTCAACGCCAACAACTTCGCCGTAACAATCAGCGGCGGCACGCTCAACGCTCTGCTCAGCGATGCGGACACCCGCGTCCTTCAGAACCCCAGCCTCCGTGCTACCGATGGCCAGCGCGCAACCATGAAGATCGGCGAGAAGATCCCCGTAGCAACCGGATCCTACAACGCAGGCGTCTCCACCGGCGTAGCCAGTATCGGCGTCCAGACCCAATTCACCTACCTCGATATCGGCGTCAACATCGACATGACCCCCACCGTCCACTACGACCGCGAAGTCACCCTCAAGATGAAGATTGAGGTGCTCTCACAGATCACTACCGTCAACATCAGTGGGGTCAACGAGCCCGTCATCGGTCAGCGTACCTCCGAGCAGGTCATCACTCTCAAGGACGGCGAGCCCAGTCTCCTCGCCGGCATCATCACCAAGAACGACGCCCTCAACATCAACGGCACCCCAGGCGTCGGCGAACTGCCGTTCCTCAAGTACTTCTTCACCTCGCGCGACAAGATCAATGACAAGACCGAGATCGTCTTCATCATCATTCCCCACATCGTCCGCGAGTCCATCCTCACCCGCGCAAACGTCCGTGCCATCGACACTGGCACCGGTCAGTCGATCGAGCTGCGTCGCGATGCGTCCATGAACGACAGCGACTCAGAGCCGGTCAACTCCATCAAACCGCACAACTCCCCCACACCTACCAGCGCTGCCAACGCCGCCAGCGCCATGGTTCAGCAGCTAAGCCAGCAGGCCGCGCCAACGCCTCCCCCTGCCAACTATGTCCCGGGAGCACAGACCACTCCTGCCGAATCAACACCAGCGCCAGCTCCTGCAGCCCAGACACCAGCAACCTCAACCGTAGGCGGCCCGCCCATCAGCTTCACCGTCGTACCGCCGGAGTCCAGCCAGCCCGTCGGCAGCACCTTCCAGGTCGCCGTCATGCTGGGCAACGGACACGATGTCTCCTCTGTGCCCCTCCAGCTCCAGTTCAATCCAGCGCTCCTCCAACTCGTCAACGTAGATGCCGGAGACTTCCTCGGCAAGGACGGTCAAGCTGTCTCCCTCGTCCATCGCGAAGACAAGGGCCTCGTCGCCATCTCCTCCATTCGTCCTCCGAACACAGCAGGAGTCAGTGGAACAGGCAGCCTCTGCACCCTCACCTTCAAGGCCATCGCCCCTGGAGACTCGACCCTTACACTCGTCAAAGTCGGTGCTCTCAACAGCGCGCAGGCCAATCTTCCGGCCGTCGGTTCGCAGGCCACGGTGCATGTCAAGTGACACTCTGTACCAACCCGGGCTCCTCACGGCCTGCCCTGAGCTTGCCGAAGGGTTCGGACCTTCGAACGTGGGGTAAGCCCTGGGCCGATGCCCAATCGCGTAATCCCAGGGCATCCGGCCGGCAGCCACTTACCTCCCAATCCGGCCTCACCCTCGTCGAACTCATCATCTGCGTAGCCATCGTGGCCCTCCTCGCCTCCGCGGCCATCCCCATCGCCCGCTTCCAGGTCAAACGCACGAAAGAGCGCGAACTCCGCCGCGACCTCTGGGAGATGCGCGACGCCATCGACAAATACAAAGACGCAGCCGACAAAGGTGCCTTCCAGATCAAAGCAGACTCTCTCGGCTACCCACCCGACCTGCAAACCCTCGTCGACGGGGTCGAGGTCACCGCCGCCCAGGGGAAAAAGGTAAAATTTCTACGGAAGATCCCCACCGACCCCATGACCAACTCCACCGATTGGGGTCTGCGCTCCAACCAGGACGACACGGACTCCGACTCCTTCGGCGGCCAGAACGTCTTTGACGTCCACAGCAAGAGCACCGGAACCGCACTCGACGGAACGAAGTACTCCACATGGTAACCACTCCCCCAATCCGCTCCGCCCGCTCATCCGGGCCGCTCTCCACCCGGACATGGCCCGGTGTTTTTTTGTTGTCATTCCGTAGCGCAGCGGAGGAATCTGCTTCTCTTCCACAGAAGCCCGGGTGCCCCATCCTTCGCAGTCTCACCGCGAAGGGTGGGATCGACAAAGCCAGACCAGCCGACACCACCCGCATCTCCTCCGAGCAAGGCTTCACCCTCCTCGAACTCATGATCGTCATGGTCGTCATCGGCCTGCTCGCCGCCATCGCCATCCCCGCCTACACCAGCAACATTCGCAACGCCAAAGAAGCCGTCCTCAAAGAGGACCTCCACACCATGCGCCAGGCCATCGACTCCTACACCGTCGACAAAGCCAAGGCCCCCCAATCCCTCGACGACCTCGTCCAGGCCGGCTACCTCAAGTCCATGCCCGTCGACCCCTTCACCCACCGCTCCGACACCTGGCTCCCCGTCCAGGAGGACACCAACATCAGTCTCGACCAGACCGAAACCGGCATCGACGACGTCCACAGCGGAGCCCAGCAGACCGCCTCCGACGGCACCTCCTACAACACCTGGTAACCGCGCCGGGCTCTCGAACCCGCTCAGAGATCAAAACGTCTTCCCGCGCGTCTGCTTACGCTCTGTCGTTTATCTTCCAGTGTCAGCCCGCACCGAAGCGAAGAACCCCATACTTCAGCTTGCTTCTGTCGTTGCCTGTCCTCTTGTTGTCCCATACTTCGCCTTTGCTTCTGTCGTTGTCTGTCCTCTTGTTGTCATTCCGCAGCGTAGCGGAGGAATCTGCTGTTGCACCGACCATTTTCGGTCTCTGAAATCCACCCAGCTTCTAGAAGAATCAGTCGTCGCGGCATGACGAAGCGCGAGCTATCATTCCCTCGTGCCAAACTCTTCCGCGCCAAGTCTTAATCTCTGGAAAAAACACCTCGGCTCCGTGCCCGAGCACGTCTGGGAACAAATCAACTTGGAAACCCTCATCCTCGCCGACAACGATCTTGCCGAAGTCTCCGACAAAATCGGCAACCTGAAGCACCTCCGCACCCTCGACCTCGGTCACAATCACCTGACCAGCCTGCCCGACACACTGGGAGACATCGACGGCCTCACCGGCTTCCTCTATCTTCACGACAACCGCCTGACCTCCTTGCCCGCCTCGCTCGCAACACTAACCAGACTCCGCTATCTCAATCTCAGCGCAAATCCCCTCGCCCACCTCCCAGACTGCGTCTCCCATCTCTCCGGCCTCATCGAGCTAAGAGCGACCGACAACGCCCTGTCCGAACTCCCCGACTCCATCGGCCATCTCTCCCGTCTCCGCGAACTCCATCTCCGGAACAACCGCCTCACCACGCTGCCGTCCTCGATCGGCCAGCTTCGCGAACTACGCCAGCTGGATCTTCGAGGCAATCCGCTCAAAAGCCTCCCCGAGTCCATAGCCCGGCTCCCTCGACTGGAAAAACTCGACCTCCGCTGGGTCACAACCCTCGACGCGCCCGCGTGGCTGGACGACCTGGAAGCCCGAGGCTGTCTGATCTACCTTTGACCCTCGCCTCCGCTCACCAAAAGGCGCATACTATGGTCTAAGACTCGTCGAGCTGCGTCCGGTCAGCAGGGAAGCGGCCCACCAGGAGACCCCACATGCGTTCCGTCACGCAAATTGGCCTAACCGCCTTCCTCACCCTCTCCGTTGCGGCGTACGCTCAGACTCAGACGACCACCCCCGCCAGCCAGGCTCCCTCCACTCCATCGCCCCAGACTGCACCCCAGACCACACCCGACACCACATCCACCCCTCCCGTCACCGCCACCATCCCCTCCGACGTCCCCGTCGAAAAGCCCATCCCCGGCCACCCCACCGCCACGCCGAAAGAGAGCAAGGACGCTGCAGCCGCCGTCAAAGCCGCAAACAAGACCGACCGCCTTCCATCCCCCGGCGAGGACATGAAGACCAACATCAAGCCCGGCAGCGAAGACGACGTCAACGCTGTAGGCACCCGCAACATCGGCGGCCGCGGCCTCGCCAACTGGTACTCCACCGACTGGGAGATCCGCACCGGCAAGCAGTACTCCATGGAGATCGAAAAATCCGCTCACATGGTCAACGACCCCGTCATCGTCGAGTACGTCAACCGCGTCGGCCAGAACATCGTCAAAAACTCCGACTGCAAAGTCCCCTTCACCATCAAGGTCATCGACTCCGACGAGATCAACGCCATGGCCCTTCCCGGCGGCTTCTTCTACGTCAACTCCGGCCTCATCCTCGCCGCCGATGAAGAGGCTGAGCTCGCCGGCGTCATGGCCCACGAGACCGCCCACGTCTGCGCCCATCACGCCGCTCGTCAGATGACCAAGATGAACTACGCGCAGATCGGTTCCATCCCGCTCATCATCTTCACCCAGGGCAGTTGGACCGGCTACGGCATCTACGAGGCCGTCCAGCTCGCCATCCCCCTCAGCTTCCTCCAGTTCTCCCGCATGGACGAGGCCGAAGCCGACTGGCTCGGCGTCCAGTACATGTACAAGT
Source organism: Tunturiibacter gelidiferens (assembly GCF_013410115.1). Classification (GTDB taxonomy): domain Bacteria; phylum Acidobacteriota; class Terriglobia; order Terriglobales; family Acidobacteriaceae; genus Edaphobacter; species Edaphobacter gelidiferens. Next base: position 400,964 of record NZ_JACCCV010000002.1, on the reverse strand, counting down.
CCGGCTACGATCCCCAGGCCTTCGTCCAGTTCTTCGAGAAACTCGACGCCCTCGAGAAGCACAAACCCGGCACGCTCGCCAAGGTCTTCGCCGACCACCCCCAGACCCCCGATCGCATCGGCCACTCTGAAGAAGAGATCGCCACCATCCTCCCCGCGCGTCCCGACTACATGGTCACCACCTCCGAGTTCGATGACGTGAAAGCCCGTCTAGCCCGTCTCGAGAACAAGCGCAAGATCAACGACGGCAAAGGCGGCAACAAGCCCACGCTCCGCCGCACTGCCAGCGGCAACGGCAACAACGACCCCAACAACCCCAACAATCCAGCCAGCAGCACCGACGACCGCCCAACCCTGGGCCGCCGCAACTAGGCCATCACCCGACCAACGGGAGGACCACCGCACCTGGCCCCCCAAAGACCGGTACACAAGTCACGAAGTGACCGCTCCGCGCGTAGCGGGCCCGTCCGGCAGGACTCTCTTTCGCTTATGCAAAGAGCATGAATCCCCCGCGCTCGACAGCGACTCTAAGTTTCAACTCTGACCATTCGGAATCAACGATCGCTCAACCGCTCTCATGGAGAATGAACATGAGTAGTCTAGACAGCCTGTTAGAACGCAACCAAACTTTTGCTGCTCAACAGTCTGCTTCCGGCACACTGATGCCCTCACTTCTTGCCGCCACTGGAACCTTAAAAGCTACGATCATCGGTTGCGCCGATATGCGCGTCGACCCGGTTCATATCCTGGGAATCAAACTGGGTGAAGCCCTCGTGATCCGTAACATTGGTGGCCGAATCACCCCAGTCTTGCTCGAGGAACTGGGTCTACTTGGACGGATCGGTCAGGTCTTGGGAGGAGCTCCTGCCGGCGGCGGAGAGTTTCACCTCATCGTGCTTCACCACACCGACTGCGGCATCACTCGCCTCGCAGGCGACCCCGATAAGCTGGCGCATTATTTTCAAATACCCGAGAGTGAACTCAAAGCAAAAGCCGTCACCGACCCATACGCCGCGGTCGCCGCCGACGTCGCTCTGCTACGTGCAGTTCCCGCACTGCCCGCCAAATGGCTCCTCTCCGGCCTTGTCTATGACGTAGCGACCGGCCTGGTTAAGACCGTCGTACCACCAGCGCCGATTCGAACAATTTAATTCCATCCCCGCCAATATCCCTGGCGCGGAACATCTAGAATTGGCGAGGCGATCAGTGAACCGTTTCTGGGTGACTAAGCGCAGGAGGCCCGTCCGGCAGAACAAACCCGGCCTCAGCTCTGATTATTGGCGTTATCCCCACCCGTCACATCATAAGTAGCGCCCGTCACCATGGCCGCCAGGTCTGAAGCCAGAAACACCGCCGCAGGCGCCAGGTCCTCCGGCTTTAACCACCCCACCTTCAGCGGCACATGCGGAGCCCGCGTTTCATAAGCCTCCTTCTCCGTGGGATTCTTCGGCGGATTCTCATTCGCCGTCACCTCCCCTATCAGCGCACTCCACCGCGCCTCGTTATGCGTCAGCGGAGTATCCACCAGCCCCGGAATCAGCGCATTCACCGTAATCTTGTCCTTCCCCAGTTCCAGCGCCGCCGACTTCATCAGCCCGATAATCCCCCACTTCGAAGCCGAGTACGAAGCCATATTCTTCGACCCATGTTTCCCCTGCATCGACGACAGCACAATAATCCGCCCCCCGCCATTCTTCACCAGCATCGGCGCAAACGCCCGAATCGTATTTGCCGTCCCATTCAAATTATTGTTGATCACATCGTTCCACTCCCAGTCCTCCATCTCGATCAAAGGCTTGAAGCGCTGCGTCGCCGCATTCGCCACCACAATGTCGATGTGCCCAAACCTCTGCTGCACCTGATCCGCCGTCGCCCGCAGAAACGCAATCTCCCGCACATCCCCCACCACCTCCATAAACTGCCGCCCATGCTGCTTCACCAGCCTGCCCGTCTCCGCCAGATCCTCCCTCGTCGCGACCGCGTAGGCCTGCTCCGGCGTAATCTTCGCGCAGATATCCAGCCCCACAACATCCGCGCCGTTCGCCGCCATATCCACGGCAATCGACCGCCCAATCCCACGCGCAGCCCCCGTAATCACCGCTACCTTGCCCTTCAGCAATCCATCCCCAAACGTCCGTCCCGGCCACGTCTGCTTCTCCGCCAACGCATCGGCCGGCTGCTGCCCCAGCGCCTGTCCGCCCATCGCCATCCCGCCCACAATTGCTCCTCCCGAAGCCAGCAACTCTCTCCGCGACATCAGCGATCCCTGCCGCCCAACCATCTCCTCAGCCCTGCCCTCTGCACTCTGCCCGACGCTATTCAAGGTGATCTCCTCCGGCAATTCAGCCGTCCTCGTTAGGATGTGCCTTCTCTTCGAAAGTCTGCCTTTACGGTCCCCATCACGTTTCCCCTACCAAGCAGACCTTTTCACTGACACAAAACGGACACCTCGTAACTTGACCACGGCTGCGACTTGGCGCATAATGCCGGCAACTGGGCCTAGTACGAAGCTGCGATGAGTCCCTTCGAAAGGACCTACCCATGAAAATCTCCAGTCTCTCCTTGAGCGCTGCGATGCTGGCCATCGCGGTTGTCCTGTTCACCATTCCAGCGTCCGCCCACGCCGACACCTACACCGTCTACAATCTCGGCGACGCAAACTCAACCAACATCTACGGAATCACCACTTCAGGCGAAGTCGTCACTTACAACAGTGGTTGCGGGCTACCAGGATTCCCCTGTTACACCGACTACATCGACGGCGCGAAGGTAGGCACGTCCACAACCGCTCCTGTATTCACCTATGATGACGGAACGAGTTGCGCCGTGCCGTCAGGTTTTGCCTTCGCTGGCGCCGCCACGCCGGTATGCAATAACGGACGCATCGGATTTGGTTCCCGATTAAACCCAAACGGAGACGCAAGCGGAATCTATACGGGCCCCACCGGCGATCTAAGCCTCATACAACCCTTTGGTTCAACAGACAAGCTTGCACTCAACAGTTCCGGCGACTTCGCATGGACAGACGGTATCGACGAGTACATCTACGAAGCCGTCGACACCACAACAGCCATAACTCCTGAACCAACCAGCATTCTATTAGTCGGATCAGGAATGCTCTCGTTGATGGAATTGGCACGCAGAAGACTGCGGCAGATCTAAAAGGGAAGAGAAATATAATCTGCTCTCGAGGTCTCTTAGGACCAGACGATCTAAGAGGCCTCTCCCGGCCCAGAATGTCATTCGTCAGAAAACAGATTCTTCTTCACGGTCTTCGTGGGAACAAGTTCCAAACTCCGCCCCGTCACATCGCTATCGGTCACCACCACCGCCTGCTTCCCATCCTCATAGCTGCGCAAGACGGTCTCCGAGTTCATCTTGGTCGGGTCCGACGGCTTCTCATTCGCAGGCTCCGTATCCCCCGCGTATTGCACCACCAGACTGTAGGATCCTGGAGGAACGAACGTCACCGTAAAGTCTCCGTTGGCATCGACATTGGTCGAACGGAAAAACTCTTTGTCCTGTGCGTCCTCGATCCTCACAGTCGCTTCGTTGATGCCGTGATGATCCTCGCTCGAACTGACTCGCCCACTCACGGCATACAAGCCTTTAAGATTAATCGTCATCTCGACATCGTCGCGCTCCTCCGCTCTATGCACGGTAATAGCCTTCGCATCGGCCTGATGAAATGCAGCAGGCGCAAAGACCACCAGAGGCGAGTCTGATCTCCCATTAAAGCCGTTTGCCCCACCCTTCATGTCTGTTCGTGACTTCGTTGTAAGGTCACCTCTCACAAAGTAGTCACCGTGCGCCAGCCCACTAATCCGGAAGTGTCCCCGATCGTCGCTGAAGGACATCTGCTCCATTCCATCGGCCCCCGACAGCATCGAGAATTCGATCGGCACTTCTTTTTTGCCCTTTGCGGCGATCACTGTGACCATCAAACGCGCCGCCGGGCTGCCATCGTCCCACATCACCTTGCCTGCGATAGCTGCCCCGCGCTCCACCGTCAGATCCACCTGCGCACTCCGCTCCGATACCACATGTACCGCCGGAATCCCCGAAATCGGGTAGTGCAGATCCGACCCCGCCTCATATGCTGCAAGAACCATTTGGCTCGGACGCACATACCCCGACACCGAAGCAAAGGCATAGTAGTCACCCGGAGCCACTCCGTGTAGCGCGAAGCCTCCCTCCAGATCCGTCTGGGCGTCTATCATGTTCAGGGCGTCTATTGCCTTCTTGTAATAGACGACCACGCCGCCCTTCACCCCGGGCTTTGGCGGAGGCGTAATCTCCGCAGGCACCCCGAACAGAATCACCTTCGCGAACCGCGCAGGCCGCTGCGTATCCCCGCAGATCACATGCCCTGTCACCGTGCCCCCGGCCACCACCGGCGCGCTCTGCCACGCATAGGAGAACGACGAAAAACCAGCCAGCCCCAAAGCCGCAATCCGACCCAAACACCCAGCCCCGAAGATCCTCAGAGCATGCATGGCAACAGGATCAACTCCCTAGTGAAGTCCCACATAATATCCCTGGCCCGTAATAATCTTCAAACCCGGACGATCAACCTTGATCCCAACCTCGCGATACTCCTTCGCCCGCAAATCAATCGGTTCGTCAAACGTAATCTCATACCTCGGAAACAGCTTCAATAACTCATCGCGACCACCAGATCGCAAAGCAGCCTCACGAATCACTCCATATCCCTCATTCGTTCTCTTGCGTCCAGTGACCATCACGAACGCTCTGATCGGACGAATCAAGTTGTCGTCGAATACCGTGAAGTCCTGCTGTTGAAGATCGGTGACCGGCCGTCCCGACCCATCCGCCACCACAACAACGAAACGAACGCCACCATTCGGCAATCGCTCCACAAACGAACTCTGCTGAGCGTAAGTAGGGGAGCAGTTGCAAATCAGCACAGCCGAGAGAAGGGAGAGAAAACAGACTCGCTTGTCCATCGATCAATCTCCGCGACAAGTATATCTCCGCTCACTATCCTGCTCCAGCGCGTTACCCTCGCGGAAACTCCCGCTCGATCCACCACCCAAACCCCAGCCCCAGCGCCACCCACAACACCGCCTGAATCTCCAGCGTCGCCACGCGAAACTTCCACATAAGGTTCACAGGAAACCCCGCCGGAACCTCATCCACCTCCGGCAAAAAGTGCGCCACCAAACTCACAACCACCACAAACAAACCAGCCGCCAGCAGGGAACCGTTCCACTCCCCAAACCGTCGCGCCAATCGCCCTCTCATCTGCAAAGAAAACACCATCGCAGCTATCGAAACTGCGATCAACAAAAAGTAAGCCCCCGTCCGCACCCCAATCGTATCCGCACTCCCCACCGCCGGAGGATTCGCCGGATACTTTAGATTCGGCACCAGCACAATCGCCACAAACCCAAGCCCAGCCAGCACCGCCGACAGCGCCCGCGGCTTCAGCTCCCCAAGCCGACCATACGCAAACGCAAACACCAGCCCAAACAGCCCACCCACCGCCGCACCATAGACAACAGTTCCCGTCAGCAGACCAGCAGTCTTCTGCACGCGACGACTCACCATCTCCGGCTCAGGAGCCTCGCCCTTAGCCTGATCCGCAGCGGTCTCAAACGCAATCGCGCGCTCCACCTGCGGCTCGCCGATCCATCGAGCAAACGCAAACACGAGCAGGCCCGCAACAACGCCTACCAGCATCCCGCGAAGGAGCAGAGTTCGAGTCATCAAGAGTTATCTACTTAGTGGCAGGGGAAGCCGAGAAGATGGCGTCCATCGTGCAAAAACTCATGCACCGCCGTCCCACGGAACATCGAGGTCGCACCCTGCTCCGCGCCGACAAAGTAAATCGCTAGCAACAACACCAGCCCGCCAAACACGGCATACGGCAAAATCTCACGCAGCGGAACAACAGGAATTGAAACCGGCTGAGAGACGGAACCAAAAACGGATTGAGCCATTTGTAACCTCCAGGGATCGTGCGTCCCACGCACTGCTCATTCGACGAGAGAAGGAAGGTCTGGCTCTCAACCCGAGACTACAGGTCAATCACAGTGGCGCGACCGCACCGGACTCTCACCGGCTTCTTCCACCCTCTTCAAAATCTATCTCAACCCTATGTCCCTCAATCTTCTATGTCAAGCTCCCGGACGATTTGGTGACAGCTCGGCGTAGGAAGCGAAAACCTCATGGATCACACCGCCAACGGGCTGAAGAAAAAGTGCTGCGATGCCCGATCATCCACGACGCTTTGTAACCTGATAGACATTCAGGCCCCAGAAGCCTACGCTTGTGTCTCCCCGGAAAGAGGCCGCACGATGGCCACGCCGCTCCTGTTCTACCCGCATCGGCACAATGAAAACGGTACCTACGACTCCATCTGCCTCAAGTGCTTTGCCACAGTGGCGACCACGCTAACCGAACCCGAACTCGCGTTCCACGACCGCAGACACATCTGCGATCCTCTCCTCCTCACAGAGCGGTATCTCTTCAACCCGCCACACTCCCAATGGCCTGCCACTCGCCAACCCATCGAGCCTCCCCACCAATCGAGCGACTAAGATGACCGTGAGAGGGTCTTCTTAGGCAGACTCCGCCGACTCTCGGGGAATCAGCGAACGTGCCAGCCCGCCTCACCCTCATCAGCCACGCCCCCACCGCCGCCACGCGCCTCTCTGCCTTCCCCGCAGACGAACCCCTCGAAGACTCCACCCTCGCCAATCTGACCACCCTCAACTGGCAACCACCCCGCGCCCATCAAATCCTCACCGCCCCCGAACTCCGCACCCAACAAACCGCCAAAGCCCTCAACCTCGCCGCGACCTCGGTCCCCGAACTCCGTGACCTCCACTACCGCAACTGGCAAGGCTGCACCCTCGCCGACCTCCACGCCGAAGACCCGCAAGCCATCGCCCAATGGCTCACCGACCCCACCTCCAGCCCGCACCAGGGCGAATCCATCACCAGCCTCGTCACCCGCATCGCAGCCTGGCTCGACACCGTCGCAACCGAAGGCACCCTCCACACCATCGCCATCACCCACCCCGCCGTCATCCGCGCCGCCATCCTCCACACCCTCAACGCCCCACCCCAATCCTTCTGGCGCATCGACATCGCCCCCCTCACCCTCACCGACCTCCGCCACAACGGCCGCACCTGGACCCTCCGCGCCACCGCAATCCCGCTCGCCCCGCACGATCCACCCCAGCCCGACCATCCGCCACAAACCAAAAAACCGCGCCAGACAAGCTAAAATAGAAGCATGAGCACCGCGACCCTCCCGACCGCACCAACCCACACCACCGGCTACACCGACGACCACGCCAAATCCGGCCTCGACGCCATCTTCCCCCCCATCGAGACCTGGCAGAACCAGTTCAAGGCCTACGAGATCCTCGTTGACGACCCCGAGTTCACCTCCGTCTGCCCCAAGACCGGCCTCCCCGACTTCGGCCGTCTCACCATCCGCTACATGCCCCGCCAGAGCTGCCTCGAGCTCAAATCCCTCAAGGAATACCTCTTCACCTACCGCAACCTCGGTATCTTCCAGGAAAACATCGTCAACCAGGTCCTTGACGACGTCGTCAAAGCCTGCGACCCCGTCTGGGCCGTCATCGTCGGCGACTTCCGCCCTCGCGGTGGCATCTCCACCGTCGTGACGGCCACCTATCCGCGCGAAGAGTCACGCCCGAAGTAACTCCTCAAAAAATAAATCTAAAACCTGGCGTATTTTTCACCCCCGAAAAAGCGCCAGCCAAAACACCACATCAGCCACGCAAATCACCACATCCTCACCATCAAACCACCACCACAAAACACTCAAAAATCGCAATACCCCCAAACAAAACCACCCTCCACCACGCCACAAAAAAAACACCTGAAAACCCACCTGCTATCCTTCCCCCTGAGACAAATTCCCAGCGGACAAGCGGACACCCAGATGGCCTCCACCACCAAACCCACCCGCGCCCCCTCCGTCGCCGGAGCCACCACCGCCCTCGTCCTCCTCACCGCCCTCAACTTCGTCAACTACATCGACCGCTACATCCTCCCCGGCGTGCAAGAACAAGTCAAAGCCGAGTTTCACCTCTCCGACGAACACATCGGCACCCTCACCTTCTGGTTCATGATCGCGTACATGTTCACCTCGCCCATCACCGGATGGCTAGGCGACCGCTTCCCCCGCAAGCCTATGATCGTCATCGCCGCCCTCTTTTGGGCCACGATCAACTTCCTCACCGCCACCGTTCACTCCTACGACTCGCTCAACCTCCGTCACGCCGCCCTCGGCGTAGGCGAAGCCAGCTTCGGCATCTTCGCCCCCTCCCTCCTCGCCGACTACTACGCCCCCGACCAGCGCAACCGCGTCCTCACCATCTTCAACGTAGCCATCCCCGTAGGCGCAGCCCTCGGCTATCTCGTCGGAGGCACAGTAGGCGAACACTACGGCTGGCGCATGTCCTTCATCGTCTCCGCCATCCCCGCCGCCCTCCTCGCCATCCTCATCGCCATCTTCATGAAAGAGCCCGCCCGAGGAGCCAGCGGAGACTCATCCGCCAACGAACACGGCAAAGCAAAGCTCGAAAAGGGAACCATCTTCTCCCTCATCAAGAACCCTGCCTACCTCTGCTCCATCCTCGGCTACGCAGCCGTCACCTTCTCCCTCGGGGGCATCTCCTGGTGGATGCCCTCGTTCCTCCAGCGTATCGACGGCCGCAGCCAATCCTCCGCCGCCTACATCATGGGAGCGATCACCGTAGTCGCCGGTCTCGGCGGCACCATAACCGGCGGCACCATCGCACAACGCTGGTCCCGCACCAACTCCAAAGCCCTCTACCTCGTCCCCGCCATCAGCGCCGCCATCGCCGTCCCACCCGCTCTCCTCTGCTTCTTCGGCCCCCACTCCCTCACCCTCTACGGCCTCGGAGCCGCCATCTTCCTCATCTTCCTCGGTACCGGGCCCGTCAACGCCGCCACCCTCAACGCCGTCCGCCCGGAGATCCGCGCCACCGCCATGGCCGGCCAGCTCTTCATCATCCACGCCCTCGGCGACGCCATCTCCCCCCGCATCATCGGCGCCGTCAGCGACCGCTCCACCCTCAATCTCGGACTCGGTTCCACCCTCATCACCCTGCTCCTCGCCGCCGTCATCTTCTCCATCGGTTCCCGCTACGCCCCACCCCTCCATCACGAAATCCCAACCGCCGCCTGACAACCTCTGCACATCGAGAGAACTAGAGCCAAGTAGCAGTTGGCGTGGAATCGGCCGTGCCCTTTTGGTTTGTCATTCCCGAAGGGAATCTGCGGTCGCCTTCCTCCACACCAACAAATCCGCTCTAAAAGTAGCGCTCCTTCGCCCGCCTCGTGATCACCCTAACCACCAACGCACTTCCATCACACCACCATTTCCAAGGCTGCCTCTTTGCTCGAAGCCCGAGAGGTGAGACCCTGAACTTACGTGCTCCTATCGCTCCATTCCATACTCACAGCGCTCTCATGGCTCATCGCCCTCGCCTGGCTCTGGAAGGCCGTCACCTCGGCCATCGGTCTACCCCGCATCCCGGACCTCACCGCGCCCGAACACAATCGAACCCCAGCCAACAATCCATCCATCACCGTCATCGTTCCCGCCTGCAACGAAGAAAAGAATATCGACGCATGCCTCAACTCTCTTCTTCAGCAGGACTGCACCAATCTCCACATCATCGCCGTCGACGACCGCTCCACCGACAACACCGGCTCCACCATCAACGCCCTCGCCGGGCAACATCCCAACAAACTCACCGCCCTCCGTATCACCGAACTCCCCCCAGGCTGGCTAGGCAAAACCCACGCCATGGCCTTCGCCGCACGCCACGCCATCTCCCTCCATCAGCCCGGCTATCTCCTCTTCACCGACGCCGACATCCTCTTCCACCCCAACGCCATCCGCCTCGCCCTCGCTCACACCGTCGCCACGCAAGCCGACCACTTCGTCCTGCTTCCTACCGCCATCGTGAAATCCGCAGGCGAAGGCATGCTCCTCAGCTACCTTCAGGTCATGGGACTCTGGGCAGTTCGTCTCTGGCGCGTCTCGGACCCAAAAGCCCTCCGCGACGCAGTCGGCGTCGGAGCCTTCAATCTTCTCCGTACCCCCGTCTATCAACAATTCGGTGGCTACGAGGCCCTCCGCATGGAGATCGTCGAAGACGTAGCCCTTGGCACCCGAATCAAACGCCAGCGCTTCCGTCAGCGCATCGCCAGCGGCCCGGGACTGGTCAGCGTTCACTGGGCCAGAGGCGTCTCCGGCATCCTCAACGGCATGACGAAGAACTTCTTCGCCATCTTCCGCTATAACCCCACCGTCGTCATTCTCTCGTGCCTCTGGATCACAGTCTTCTGCATAGCTCCCGTCTTCTTTCTCGCCCTCCCAAATACCCGCACCGCGGCGATCCTTACTCTCGCCTCCGTAGCACTTCTCTACGTTCTATCCAGTCGCAAGAGCAGAGTGTCCCCTTGGTACGCCGTCCTCTTTCCAGTCAGCGCCGCGCTCATCGTATCCACCATCCTCCGTTCCATGCTCACCACTCTCAAGCAAGGCGGCGTCACCTGGCGAGGCACCTTCTACCCCCTCTCCGAACTTCGCAAAAACACCAGTTCGCTCCGATGACTTGTCTCAGAGCGATTGAAAACGAGCTCGTTGTCGAGCTGCCGCCATCGTTGATCGAATCCAGCAGGTCGATGATTTGTCATGGATTGCGCTGAAAGATCAATGAAACTCTGGTGTATGCTGGCCTGCCATGGACACAAATGTCTTTGTGAGTGTAGGTTCCACCGGCACTGAAGCCCAGGAAAGCTTTGTTCGTGCCATTGAGGAACGAATTCGGGCCGAAGGAATGACGCCCCACACCGTCAATAGAAATACCTTTACCGCAGGGGCTCCCCTCGACGCCGTCGCTGAGCTGATGAAGACCTGTACAGGAGCGGTTGTCATTGCGCTTGAACGCACCTATTTCCCATCCGGAATCGAGAAGCGAGGAGGGACGCAGGAGCATCCGCTCTCCGAAACCAAACTCCCAACGCCATGGAATCAGATTGAAGCGGCGATGGCCTATGCCAAAGGACTGCCCCTCATGGTGATCGTCGAGAAGGGAATAAAGGAAGAAGGTCTGCTCGACCGTGGTTACAACTGGTATGTCCAGAGCGTTGTCCCGGCACCAGCGTCACTCAGTTCAAGTGAGTTCAATGGAGTGTTTTCGAGCTGGAGGACGAAGGTAAATCAGTATGCGCCGGTTCAGCCACTACTGCCAGGCGGGCACACCGGCGACGTAGCGGACTGGACGCTCGGCCAGCTCTTGACCAACCTGAAACCATCGCAACTATGGAGCATGCTGGCCGCTCTATTTGCGCTTATCGCAGCCGCCTTTACGCTCGGTACAAAGTTACACGGTCACTGAGCCAGTTGCAGTCAGCGCCAATCAGGACGCGTCGAGTTTCCCTGGAAGCAAGAACACAAGTGAACCTGTCAAGCCCATATCGAGGCTAACTGTATATAAATAAATAGCTTAGGCGTGGCGTATTAGTTATCCGCGATTCGTTATTCTTAATAAGAAGCACAAGAAAGCAGGCAGTCATCGAGCCTTTTAGCGTTGACTTCGACGAAGTGATCTAAGTGGTTTGGAGAGACAAATTTAGCTGCAACCCATTTGGAATGAGTGATTTGCAGTCTGTGGAAAACGCAAATTACTCAAAATGAGGGGTTTATACGAAGATACCCCCCAGGGGGTGGGCCCCTTCAAGCACCCCATAGAGACCAGCAGACCGGATGAGTGGGGAGTCTAAACCTCGACCAGCACCCGCCCATACCGTTTCTCGACATACTCATCAAGGATCACCTGAAACTCCTCAACGATCTGATCACCCTTCAACGTGGTGAACAGCTTGCCGTCCACATAAACCGGAGCCTTAGGCTCCTCAAACGTCCCTGGCAGTGAGATCCCGATGTTGGCATGCTTCGACTCACCCGGTCCGTTCACGATGCAGCCCATCACCGCCAGCTTCAACTCCTCGACCCCCGGATATTGCTTCTTCCACTCCGGCATGGAGGCCACAAGATAGCTCTGAATCCGCTCCGCCAGCTCCTGGAAGTAGGTCGAAGTAGTCCGGCCGCAACCTGGGCAACTCGTCACCTGCGGCATAAAGCTCCGAATCCCGAGCGACTGCAGAATCTGCTGTCCACAACGAACCTCCTCCGACCGGTCCCCGCCGGGGGTAGGAGTCAAACTCACACGGATCGTATCCCCGATCCCCGAAAGCAGCAAAGGAGCCAGACCCGCAGCCGAAGCCACCACGCCCTTCATCCCCATGCCCGCCTCCGTCAGCCCAAGATGCAGAGCATAGTCGCAACGCTTCGCCAACTCGGTATAAACGTCAATCAGATCTCGAACCCCCGACACCTTCGCCGACAAAATAATCTGATCCCGTCGCAATCCATACCGCTCCGCAGCCGCAGCATTATCGAGAGCCGACACCACCATCGCCTCCATCATCACGTCGCGAGCGGGCAGGGGATTGGTCGACTTCGAATTTTCGTCCATCATCTTCGTCAACAGCGCCTGATCGAGCGAACCCCAGTTCACACCAATCCGAACCGGCTTCTGATGCTCAACCGCAACCTCAACCATCGTCCGGAAGTTGTCATCGTCCTTCCGCCCGATCGACACATTGCCCGGATTGATCCTGTACTTCGCCAGCGCCTTCGCCGTCTCGGGATACTTCCGCAGCAGCAGGTGACCGTTGTAGTGAAAGTCGCCAATGATTGGAGTCGACCAGCCCTTCTTGGCCAACTCCTCGACGATCGCCGGCACAGCCTTCGCCGCCTCGTCGTTGTTGACCGTCACGCGCACCATCTCCGAGCCGGCGCGAGCCAGCGCCGCAATCTGCTGCACCGAACTCTCGACATCAGCCGTGTCTGTATTGGTCATCGACTGCACTACAACCGGAGAATCCGACCCAACTCGAACTCCACCAATGTTCACCGTTACCGCACGCCGACGCTGTATCTCAGGCATAAACTCTCCACCCTCAAGTTTACCACTGCAGCACCAACAACCTACGCGATACACTACCGAAACGTGGCCCGGTAGCTCAGTTGCATAGAGCAGCGCACTCCTAACGCGAAGGTCGCAGGTTGGACTCCTGCCCGGGCCACCACCAGCAAAAATATCTGAAGCTCGGTACCCGTCAGGACTCCTGCCCGGGCCACCACGCCACAAATGTCCGAATCGCGCTTCGCGTCAGGACTCCTGCCCGGGCCACCACCAGCAAAAAATATCTGAAGCTCGGTACCCGTCAGGACTCCTGCCCAAGCCACGACCGCCAAACGAACCTCAAACGCAAGCCTGACAAAGCGTTGACATCTGTTGCTTTACACGAATTCACGAGGTTGTTCGGAATATTTATCTGATCTATACTCGAACTGTTTCCGGTGGTTGCTTCCAAGGAGCAAACCAAAAGGGAATCCCGGTGAGAACCCGGAACTGCCCCGCAGCGGTAATCAGGAACGAAAGCTCCAAACAAAGCACTGGTCTGGTTGCGGACTGGGAAGCTGGAGCCATTAGGTAGCCTGTGAGTCCGAAAACCTGCCGAAAACAGTGCCTAAATTGGGCACAATGACACACGCTTCCGAGGGGAAGGTCGGGTGGCCGCAGCCTAATTCATGAGCTGCGTTTCCCGACGATTCTTGCGGCGGCGAGTCAAGAAAGAAAGTCGCATGATGAGAGTTGGAGAGAGTTTCTGCCCTGGAATTCTTCACGCCGTCCAGGCGAAAGACGGTCTGCTCACTCGGATAAGAGTGCCGGGAGGGATGATTACTCCAAGCCAACTCACCGCTGTCGCAGAACTTTCCGCTTCATTCGCGGATGGGAACGTCGACATCACTTCACGATCAAATATCCAACTGCGGGGGATTCAAACTAAGGATCTTAGCTCCTTAGTTCACGGTCTCGAACTCGCCGGCTTTATTCCATCGCCCCTACATGATCGAGTCCGAAATATAGTGGCAAGCCCCTTCGCCGGATTAGGCTTCGGCGAGATCTTGGATACTCAGGCGTTCGTTCGAGAATTAGATCGTCGTCTCGTCGCAGATCAGGTGATGGCCGGTCTACCTCCCAAGTTCAGTTTTGCCATAGATGGGGGAGGACCATGGTTTGGTCGCGACCGCGACGATCTCGCCATACGAGCGGTGAACGTCGACAACACGCCCCTGTTTCACCTCGCTATCGGAGGTACCCTGTCCGGCTTCGGCGTGAGAGTCGATAGGGCTGTGGATTGCATCCTCGAGTCTGCAAGGATGTGCGTCGAGATCTCAAAAGAACTTGAGATGCCTGCAAGGGGAAAGAGAATCGCGTCAGTACCAAGAGCGGTGAATCGATTGCTCGACGCGTTATCTGGTTTTCTCGTGACATGTCCCTTTCCCGACGGTTCAAGCGACGTTGGCGATATGCCGGTAGGAATCTCCCCATGCGAGCGAGTTGGTTTCGTAAACTTGGTTCCTTCGGTTCCTCTTGGACGACTAACGGCAGAACAGACGCTGTCTATAGCCTCAATCGCAAAGAGATGGGATGGGGATATTAGGTTGGCTCCATGGCGAGGTGTCGTTTTTGGATCTGTTCCTGAAAGTTCTATCAGTCAGATTACTGCGACGCTTGCGGCCGTTGGTCTATCGTCTGATGGTAAAGATGGATATCGGGGGGTCGCTGCTTGTGCGGGCAGTACCGGCTGTGATGCTTCTCTGGCTGATGTGAGACGCGATGCATCTTTGTTGGCGCGTCGACTAGCCGGCCGCTGCGCCCAACCAGGCTGGACGGTCAATATTTCAGGATGTGAAAAACAATGCGCGATGCGAAGTGGTGCGACCGCCGAACTGATAGCAAGTTCCTCAGGCTACAGTTTGCGGATCAATGGGCAATTTATTGCTTCAAACTGTTCGCTTGAATCTGCCATCGACAACGTGGCCGCATGTCAGGCAGAAATACCCATTGAGGTTTTTTCGTGAGGATGATTTATAAGAAAGACGCCCAGGATATCTATCGAGAATCCTTTGAGATTATCAGGGCTGAGTCCGACCTGTCCGCCTTTACACCAGACCTCGCTCGGGTGGTGGTAAGGATGATTCACGCATGCGGGATGACGGATCTGCCGCAATACGTCTCTGCCTCACCGACTGCGATTGAAGTTGGTGAGCAGGCGCTCCTCGCAGGAAAGCCCATATTTTGTGATGCAAATATGGTGGCAAATGGGATTACCCGATCCAGGCTTCCAAAAGACAATGAAGTGATCTGCACCCTGAGCGATCCAAAAACTGGTGAGATAGCGAGGAGATTTGACACGACTCGCAGTGCGGCAGCTGTGGAACTTTGGCGCGACAAGCTTGACGGTTCTATTGTCGTGATCGGAAATGCACCCACGGCTTTGTTCCACCTGCTCGAAATGCTCGAAGCAGGTGCACCGACTCCCGCTCTCATCATCGGCGTTCCTGTTGGCTTCGTCGGCGCTGCGGAGTCCAAGATGGCGCTAGAGGCTAACCCCCTGAATCTTCCTTATTTGACTATTCGAGGACGTCGCGGTGGAAGCGCCATCGCCGCGGCAGCTGTCAACGCTCTGGCAAGTGAGGAAGAATGATCGAGAGCACGATGCCAGGACAACTATTCGGTGTTGGACTAGGACCTGGCGATCCAGAGCTTATTACTCTCAAGGCTCTGCGCATCATCAGGCAAGCTCACGTTGTTGCTTATCCAACGGCCAAGCACGGCCAGAGTAACGCGCGTTGTATCGTGAGCTCAGAGTTGACGCACGAGCAGATTGAGTTGCCGATGATCTACCCGATCACAACGCAGACGACCGATCACCCAGGCGGGTATGAAGCAATCATCGCTCAGTTCTATGACGACATGGCTGAGCAAATTGCCGCTCATCTTCATGATGGTCGTGACGTGGCGGTTCTCTGTGAGGGCGATCCATTTTTCTATGGCTCTTTCATGTATCTTCACGACAGGCTAGCTCACCGTTTTTCTACCGAGGTGATTCCTGGAATCCCATCTGTGATGGCGGCTGCGGCAAGGCTCTCGACTCCTCTCGTTAGAAGGGATTCAGAGCTGACTATACTGCCTGCAACTCTTTCAGAAGATGCATTGGTCGCCCGGCTAAATCCTTGGAGCGCATTCGCGATAATGAAGTTAGGCCGCAACTTCACGAAGGTGAAAAACGCTTTGTCCAGAGCTGGGGTCCTAAGTAAGGCCCTCTATATTGAACGCGCAACGATGAGCCGGGAGCAGATAGTTCACCTCAGTGATGTAGATTCTGCTAATGTTCCCTACTTTTCGCTTATCCTCGTTCCTGATTCGCGGCCGGATCAAATCGACAAGTCTACGGCTCGTCCAGGTCAGATAACGGTGGTTGGGGTCGGACCTGGCTCAGCCGAGTGGATTACGCCGGAGGCGCAGCAGGTATTGGCTGAGGCAACCGATCTGGTAGGGTACCAACGATATCTGGACCGCGTTCCACTTCGATCCGGTCAACGTCGCTTCGGATCTGACAACAAGGTGGAGGCGGAGCGCGCGCAGCATGCTCTTTCCCTCGCCGCATCTGGCAGGCGCGTATGCGTCGTTTCGTCCGGCGATCCAGGAATCTTTGCAATGGCCACTGCCGTATTGGAGTCGGTCGATCAGGGGCCGGAGGCTTGGCGTTCTCTAGACATCCGCATCGTTCCTGGGATATCGGCTATGCAGGCGGCAGCAGCCAGAATTGGTGCTCCCCTCGGCCACGACTTTTGCGTTCTTTCGCTGTCCGATCGTTTGAAACCTTGGGAAGTTATTGTGAAGAGGCTGCACGCGGTGGCTTCCGCTGATTTCGCATTGGCGATTTACAACCCAATCTCTTCCGAGCGAAAGTGGCAGTTGGCAGAAGCACAAGCAATTCTCTCAGGATACAGAGCTCCCGAGACGCCGGTGGTATTCGCCCGCGCTGTCGGCAGGCCTGATGAGAAAATTGTGATTACAGACCTCGCGCGATTCGACCCGGACCTGGCTGATATGCAGACGCTCATCCTCGTAGGCTCCTCTACCACTCGCAACCTTGCGCTGTCGAATCACCGGGAGATGATCTACACTCCGCGAACCTATGGAGTTTGACCAATCATGCTGCTAACTCAACTTGGAACTGCGAGATCTGATGTTAGGGAGAACTGGTTATCGATCGTCGGGATCGGCGAAGATGGTTGGGATGGCCTCAGCCCAGCAGCGAAACAAGCTGTAGAGTCTGCGGAGTTTCTTTATGGCGGAGTTCGCCATCTTGCCCGTGTTACGTCGGTTCGTGCGATGCAGGTGGCGTGGCCATCTCCTATGGCCTCTGCGGTGCACGAGATCCTGACACACCATCGAAGGCGGAGTAAAGTAGCGGTTTTAGCCAGTGGCGATCCTATGCTGTTTGGGGTTGGTGTGACGCTCACGCGCGAGTTGGATCCCGCCGAGTTTCTCGTTATACCGCACGTCTCTGCGTTCTCCCTTGCCTGCGCCCGCCTCGGCTGGCCAATTTCTGAGACGGTTCTGGTATCGTTGGTCAATCGCCCGATCGAGCAAATACACAGGTACCTCCATCCAGGTCAGCGGTTGATACTTTTCTCTGAAGATGGCAATACTCCCGCGGCTGTCGCGCAACTTCTAACCAACGGTGGGTACGGATCAAGTCAGTTTACCGTCTTCGAATATCTGGGCGGCTCTGCAGAGAGACGTCGGGACGACCGAGCAGACGCGTGGTCCGTAGAACAGTGCGGTGATTTGAATCTGATTGCGGTCGTTTGTGTTGCGGATCCTGACACGAGAGCTTTGCCGATTGTTCCGGGACTCTCCGACGATTTCTATGTGACAGATGGGCAACTGACAAAGCGTGAAGTTCGTGCCGCTACGCTTGCACGTCTCGCTCCATTGCCAGGGGAACAGTTATGGGATGTGGGTGCCGGCACCGGAACGGTTGGTATCGAATGGATGCGCTCTCACCCTTCATGCTCGTGCATTGCCTTTGAAGAACGCGAAGATAGGGCCGCTACAATCTTGACCAATGCGAAGAGGCTTGGTGTGCCAGCCCTAAAAGTAATTAGGGGAAGTGCGCCGGCAACTTTCGGCGATTTACAATCACCAGACGCGATCTTTATCGGAGGCGGCCTCCGCGGGGACGGATTATTCCAGGCTTGCTGGGACAAACTCTCCAAGGGCGGTCGAATCGTTGCGAACGCGGTAACCGTCGAAAGCGAGACGGCGGTAGGGGTCTGGCAAAGACGGTTCGGCGGAGACCTTGTGCGAATCCTCGTAGCTCGAGCTGAGCCAGTCGGCGGCGTGCTTGGATGGCGACATCTGATGCCGATTACGCAATGGTCGGTGGTGAAATCATGAATAAGACTTGTTCGATTGGGATTGGCTGCTCCTCTCATGCGACGGCCTCAGATGTGATTCAGCTTATTCAAGAGTGTGTAAGTGAGATCGCTCCCTACAGCATCCTAGCAACGTTGGATCGTTGCTCAAGTATCGGGGAGGATGTCGCCGCCACTCTCAAACTGCGGCTCATGCTGTTTCCAGCGGCTGTTCTGGCGCAGGTTCGCGGAATAAAAAGCCAATCGCCACTGGCTGCATCAAAAGTTGGGACCGCCAGTGTCGCGGAGGCCTCGGCGTTGGCTTCTCTGGGACCCATGGGTCGTCTTATTTTGCCGCGCCAAACGGGACGTTTCTGCACGTGCGCGGTGGCGATTCTGCCATGACAGTTCATTTCATTGGAGCAGGACCTGGCGCGCCCGACCTACTTACGTTGCGGGGAAGAGACCTGATTCGTCGTTCCCCGGTGTGTCTGTATGCGGGCTCTCTAGTGCCGAAAGAGATACTCGCACATGCCCCACCTGACGCTCTTATCGTCGACTCGGCAGAGATGAATCTAGATGAGATCATCGCGGAGATATCCTCAGCTCATGAGAAGGGACTCGACGTCGCTCGAATTCACTCAGGCGATCTTTCAATCTGGAGCACGATGGCGGAACAGATCCGTCGTCTCACTGCTCTCGGAATTCCTTACGACGTCACTCCCGGCGTTCCGTCATTCGCCGCCGCTGCCGCTGCGCTCAATCAAGAACTGACGCTTCCTGCGGTAGCCCAAACCTTGATTCTGACAAGGACCTCAACTCGGTCTACTGCAATGCCAAACGGTGAAGATCTCGTAACTCTTGGTCGATCAGGCGCAACAATGGCGATTCACCTCTCCATCATGAACCTTGATATAGTGACGTCTCAGCTGTCACCGCTCTACGGTGCAGACTGCCCGGTAGTTGTCGTGTTCCGTGCAAGCTGGCCGGACGAGATGATTTTGCGAGGGACGCTAGGCACTATCCAGAAAATTGTTGCCAAATCGGGAGTAGATAAAAACGCTCTGATCTTGGTTGGACGATCTCTTAGCCACCCCGATTTTTGTGAGAGCTATCTCTACTCTGTTTCCAGAGAACGTGATGCGAAGACCCAGGACGGGACTGGATCTGTGCCCGCGGACGCAGATTATCATTTGCGGTCCGAAAGGTAGGATGTGGAACTTGGCCGACCTTAATCCAACATCGGGCGAAATAGAAAGCGCGCTCGATAGATCTCAAAGCCTGTTGCCGCGGATACTTATCCTTGGTGGAACCGGAGAGGGAATTGAGCTTGCTACGCGTCTCGCAAATAGAAAGGACCTGAGGGCTATCTCGTCCCTGGCCGGACGCGTGAGGGAGCCTAAGCGTCCTGAAGGCGTCGTCAGAGTTGGAGGATTTGGCGGTGTTGATGGTCTCGCCTCTTACCTGGCGAAAGAGAACATCAGGATGGTCGTTGATGCTACCCATCCTTTTGCCGTCCAGATCAGCCGCAACGCAGAGCTTGCGTGTGCAAGGTTAGGATTGCCACTAATCGGTTTCATCCGACCGCCGTGGGTACAGACTAAAGCAGATCTTTGGCATGAAGTAGCCGATTTTAGGGAAGCGGCCACTCTTGTGGATCTTCAGAAAGGACGCGTCTTTCTGTCGATCGGAAGACAAGAGCTAGGTTCGTTCACTGTTTGTCATAGCACTTGGTTTCTAATTCGCGCTATCGAAGAACCGACCGGACCACTGCCCGATCTTCATGAAATTCTTTTGCGACGCGGGCCATTCAATCTTGATGACGAGTTGCAGTTATTGCGGGACCATTCAATCGATCGCGTAATTTCCAAAAATAGTGGCGGCTCGGCAACATATACCAAAATTGAAGCTGCACAACTTCTTGGAATTCCGGTAGTCATGGTGAAGCGGCCTGTCAAACATGCCATTGTAACTGTCGAGACACTTGAAGAAGTAATCTTGGAAATTAATCGCTTGGTTCGGTCGAATTGACACATCATGACGTCTTCCGAGCTTAAGCGCTGTTGTCGATGGCTGGTCGAACTGTTTCTTCGATCACACCTTGCCGATCAATAAAGGAATGTCAATATGAGGAAGCTATACATCATCGGAATCGGCGCGGGTAATCCGGAACACGTTACAATCCAGGCGATCAAGGCAATGAACCAGGTTGATGTGTTCTTTGTTACCAGCAAGGGGGAAGCGAAGAACGATCTCATGCAGTTTCGAAAAGACATATGCGAACGATACATCGACGAACCATCTTATAGGACCATCGAAATCGTCGATTTGGAACGCGATCCGTCCATAACTTCTTACACCTCACGAGTCGAAGCATGGCACAAGCAGCGGGCGCTAACATACGAAGCGCTGCTCAAAAATGAGTTGCAAGAGGATGAGTGCGGCGCTTTTCTCATATGGGGAGATCCGTCACTTTACGACAGCACACTTCGAGTAGTTGATCAGATTATTAGCCGAGGTCAAGTTCATTTCGATTACGAGGTAATCCCTGGGATTACAAGTATTCAAGCTCTGGCAGCACGCCACAAGATAAGTCTGAATGGTATAGGGGAGTCGATTTGTATTACGACGGGTCGTCAGCTATCAGCTGGTTTGGTCTCCGACACTGAGAACGTTGTTGTGATGCTGGACGGAGAGTGCTCGTTCAAGAACGTGCTCAACCAGGAGGTGGAGATCTACTGGGGAGCGTACATCGGTAGCGATAAGGAGATCCTCTTATCTGGAAGAGTTACCGAGAAGGCGGAGAGTATCGAGATGGCTCGAAGCGCGGCACGAGAGAAGAATGGGTGGGTGATGGACACCTATCTACTTCGGAACCCTTCGGCACGACGACCTTGAGTGCACAGCCTTTACGATGGGTATGGATTCCGGTCTTCGAACTTCAGTAAGGTAATTCTAAGAACAAGGTGATTTATTTTCAAAATCAAGGTCGTCCCGCTGAAGCGCGGCGATCACGCGCACGCGCAACCGAGATGACCATAGTGCGATAGTGGTAGGAGACTCGGGTGACAGCCCACATTACGACTTCTCTGGAAGCGCTGCTTGCTGCCCGAGTTCCGCACGTGGCTGTCTTACTCAACCGTTGACTTTTTTCCCCAGTCGAAACGTCTCCCCAGAATTCCCTTTACGATTAGGTGGTCGGTTCCGGCAGTAGAGCCTACGCCGACGCCGAAGTTGATCTCCCACTTGGGAGAGACGTTCAGGTCGGTCACGGCAAAGATTTGCTGCTGTTGATAATGCAGGGCATCGAAGGCTCCAATGCGTCCGTAATCGGCATAATATTCGAGGCCGCCACTGATCTGACGAGTGAAGTCGTAACCGACTTTGACGGCGGGCGAGAAGGCGAGTCCCTGCCTTACGTCAGGTCCGTGCCATGTACGCTCAAGCGCCGGGTTGAAGGCAAGATACCAGCGCCCTAAGGTTTTATCAATGATAGGGCGGATCTCCCAGGTCCAGGTGTCCGGCGAATAGACGGCTCTCTGATAGCCAACCTCGGTCGAAAGACTGAGTCCTACCGGGAGATGCCAGCTATCCGGCGCCCTCACTCGCGGCCGGATATGATCTCCTACCCATTGGACTCCGTGTCCATCCTGCTCGCTAGTGAAGACATAGAAACCGATCTCCGACCAGTTGGTAATTCCTTCTGTCAACTCAAGCGTCTCGTGTTCCTGGTGGTTGGTTGGGTACACACCGTCGATCGTCTTGGTTTGGCCTGACGCGGTGTAGTTCGAATGCAACTCCACCATCAGGTTCTTCGAGGGGACCGTGTCCGCACCGTACACTTGAATCTCGTAGTTCCCCTGAGCGTGTGCAACCCTTTCACTTGAGAACAAGAAAACAGCTAGGATTAACAGAACGCCGCAAGAGTAAAAAGTTGTCTGAACGACTTGCAAAGACAAAGAGCTACGCATACCGAAATACCATCATGAAACCTCGGTCCATATGATCCTGTTGGTGACAATGAAAAAGTGTCCTTCCCGGATTGTCCGCGACAAACTCGACCTCAGCTGTGCTCCTCGCTGGGACAAGCAAAACATCCTTCCTCAAGCCGTTCATCTCGGAGGCTCCGCCGAGCTTGCGCACCTCGAAGGTGTGGCGGTGCAGATGCATTGGATGATCATCTGCACTCAAATTCCTCAGCACAAGTCGATAGCGTTGCCCCGTTTTAAGGATTGGCTCGTCGGTATTCGGAAATGACTTCCCATTGATCCTCCAAAGTTCCTCGTTACCGTGTCCCTGGAACTTTGAGTCAAAGTCCAGAGCGATGCGAACGACCTCGTCTCCGCTCTGGTTGGTATTTCCCAAAGCTGAGAATTGGCGATAGTCCCAGATGAGAGCGTCCGGCTGTTTCCAGACTGGCTCACCAGCAGCCGTCGCGTACTCGATCACAATTCCCATGCCGGCTTCCTGAACATGTTTTCGTACTTCTCCAAGCACCCAAACGCCTGGCGCATTCATCTCGACCACAGCGCTTACCCTTTCGGCGGGCGCGAGACGCAACATTGAGACGTTCTGCGGCCTTGGTACGGAATTGCCATCGAGCGAAATCACATGGAAGCTATGCCCCGGCAGCGCAATCCAGTGAACCTCCGTTGGACTCGAGTTGAGAACGTGTATCAGAACACGTTCGCCCTGCTTGACACGCACCGGATCGCCGGCTCCCAGCATCTTCCCATTGATGGTTGAGACATCGTAGACCGGATTCATGTAGCCGTCATCGCCTCCAGCAAAATGGCCGCCCCAATCATGGAGTCCGATAAAGACCTCACGGTCGTAGTTTCCCGCATGCTCGCGCGACTCGATCATGAGAAAGCCGTGCTGACCTCCATACTGCGCTTTGCCTAGGTTCTTACCTGCGAAGGTATGAGTGTGGAACCAACGAAATCCGGGCGGATCGGGCTTGAAGGCGTATCGGACCGTGGCTCCTGGAGCGATCATCGGAGTACCTTCTTCCATCGCTCCATCAATCTGCGACGGAAGAAACAGACCGTGCCAGTGGAGCACTTCGGGATCGGCAGTGAGGTTGCGCACCTCCACTGTTTGTTCCTGCCCTTGGCGCATGCGTAGAAGCGGGCCGGGAACCTGACCGTTGTAAGCGATCGTGCGGAAGTGGTGTTTAGGCGAGGCCTCGAGCATGTACGGAGCGATCTCAATCGTTATGTCCGGAGCGGCCGCTGCCGCGGCAGCGCCCAGAAGCATGGACCCCGCGGCCATGCCTGAAAGCTGTGTGAAGCGTCTGCGAGTCAGCATCGTTGAATATCCTTGTTGGGTCATGACGTCAGTCTCTAGGAGAAGGCGGCGCAAGTAGACGCGGTCTGAACAGGGGGCAAGCCTGTGTGGTCGTTAGATAGGATGTTCAATCCAAGAGTTCGTATTCTTAGCGTAGCCTGTTTCCAGTTTGAAAGTTGTTCGACAAGCGTCAGATTGACGTCAACTTCTTTGGCAACCTTGAGGATGAAGAGGTTGGAGTCCTTTAATCCCCATTTGACGTAAGACGATGAAGTGAGTTTTGGCAGTGCCCCTGGCCTTCTTGATGCCATGCTGCCAAACGACGGACAACGACTCCATCGGAAATTGTTTACCGCCTATCTCCGTCGTATTGGAGACAGACCATTGGGTGGGATACTGGGTCGGATTCGTCCACGCGGCATCGCAACAGAACTCTGCTCAGGTGTTCAGTGATGCAGCCACCATCTACAAGGTGGATGCAGACGCGATTAATCTCAAGGTGAAAGAGTAATTCGGGGTGAGACAGAAATCATTAGCCCGTCAAGAAGCCTATTGCGAAAGTCGGAAAGAAAGTGCAAGCCGCCCGGACAATCAGTCCTCTTCGAGACTTCTGCCAACGAGCGGTTCCTCTCTTTGCTCCGACACGGGCTGTCGCGGAGTAGTCACTGTCGAAACCGGATACAACACGGAACCACTTCAAGATGACCTTGGGCTATTGTGTGTACAGGTTTCCGATACGCTCAGTAATATGGGAGTCGAACCGCCGGAAGTCTTTCCGCCAGAGCTAGACCGCTATTTCAACGGTGTTGACGATGAATCCGACGCTCCTGACCCGCTTTGGGAGTTGCTTGAGACGAACCCGTATTCAGCCGCCATTCACGACATCTTCGAATCGCTGAATGACGTGTGGGGTTCTACGTCGCGTACGTCGCACACGCGATCGATGATGACGATTCATTTCTATTCGATACAACAAGTAATATTGAAGCGTGCTTGATGGATCTTGCCGCCTGCAAGATCCAGGTCGATGAAAAATTTGCACCCAAGTTCAGAACGTTCAAATACCGGGTAATGAAGGACTACCAGAAATGGTTAACCGCCGTCAAAGATGCAGCTTTCCGCACCGGAACTCCGCTCAGAGCCGAGTTGCTGGACATGGTAAGTGACACGCATGGGGAACTTGGGCACACGGCAGAAGCCGAGTTTAGGGTTTAATGCGAGTCGACTACATCCTGATATATACATGAATGAACTTCTCGTTGGCATGAGAATCATTCATCAGGTCCTGCCAGCCATCATAAAAAAACTCGACATTAACGACTTTGAACTGGACGAATAGAGCTTACACATCAACATGAACCCATACCTAGCCTATGCGGATACGGCGGACGACGAGACCACATCTACCGCGGATGAGTAACGCGGCCTCGCCAATTTGCGTCAACCACAATACTGGCAAAAAGCGAACGAGGATGCCATTGCTGCGAGCCGACGTGGAGCGCGATGTAGGGGGTCTCGTTTCTCCACTAAGGCCGACCAACTTTGTGCCTATCTATTAGACAGTTTTTAATAAGCACAGTAAAAAGTTCGAGCTGCACTGACACCCAATGGTTGCGAGTATCGATCTGAACTTGCAATGCAAGTATTTGATTATATTGGCACGTACTGCAACCTCAGCACTTGCGATCTCGTAACTTATTGATTCTAAAATGGAAGGTTGGTTGCGCGGGCAATGCCCGAACTTGCTGATACTCCCATTCTCTGTGGGCCTAGCGAGGAGCGTAGCATAATCAATCCTTGCGACGATGACGATGTAGGTATCTGTGTCAAAGAGACTTCTGAGTCTTTGGCTCCCGCTGCTTTTCCTTGAATCGCTGGCGTCGCTATGAAAGGAATATGCGCTATGTTTTAATAGCGAGTGAGCTAATTAAGACATGCCCAAAGACGAAAAACCCGCCAACCGCAGCCACTATGTGACTTCCACCCTCTCTGGTGAGAGGGTCCGGGCCTTTGTTCCTCCACCTCTACCACCCAGTCCGAAGGCGCTCGATGTCGCCTCGCTTCAGACCATCCTCTCCGAAGCGAACCAGGCCGTCGGTCGGCTGGACGGCATGACCTCCGCTCTCCCTGACCTCAAGCTCTTTCTTTACTCCTACGTTCGCAAGGAGGCTGTGCTCTCCTCTCAGATCGAAGGGACGCAATCCTCTCTTTCAGACCTTTTGCTCTATGAGAACGCGGAGACGCCCGGCGTCCCACTGGACGACGTGCAGGAAGTTTCGAACTATGTGGCGGCCCTGAATCACGGCATCAAGCGGATGCGAGATGGCTTTCCTCTCTCCCTCCGCCTCATACGGGAAATCCACGAAGTCCTCCTGTCTAAGGGGCGTGGCAGCCAGGCCCAGCCGGGACAGTTCAGGAAAAGCCAGAACTGGATCGGGGGCAGCCGGCCCGGTAATGCAGCGTATGTACCGCCGCCGCCAGAATATGTGCTGGACTGTATGGGGCAGCTCGAAACCTTCATCCATCAAGAGGGTTCATCCCTTCCTCTGCTGATAAGGGCCGGCCTTGTCCATGCACAGTTCGAATCCATCCATCCTTTTCTCGACGGCAACGGCAGGGTTGGAAGGTTGCTCATCACCTTTATGCTCTGCGCTGAAGAGGTATTGCGAGAGCCTGTCCTTTACCTCAGCCTTTTCTTTAAGAAGCATCGCCGCCTGTACTACGACCGCCTCAACGGAACCCGAGGAAGTGAAGGGTGGACGGAATGGCTCGACTTTTTCCTGCAGGGAGTGCGGGATACGGCGAACCAAGCGGTGCGGACGGCTGACAGCATCGACAAACTCTTCCGTAAGGACAAGGAAAAGATCGAGTTGTTTGGGCGGGGCGCTGCTTCTGCTCTCTTGATCTATAGATATGCTCAGGCTAACCCGCTTTTCTCGATCAAGAACGCTGCCGGCCAGATGAACGTTAGCTTTCCGACCGCTTCCTCCGCGGTGGCCCGTATGGTCCAAGCTGGCATCCTGCGGGAGTCCAGCGGCAAACGAAGAGATCGTCTCTTTCTTTATGAGAGCTATCTGGACATCCTCAATCGAGAATTCTGATACATCGAGGATCTCGTAACCGGGTACTTCAGAACGAATTTCCAGTTTCCAAATTGGAAATCTATTAGCGCAATATGCGACATAATGTACGCGATATGCGAAGGTTTCCGCTCTCGCGGCCTTCTCAGCCCGACCCGGCAATCCACATCATAGGCAAGGGCATCTGTCGCTGTCGCGACATAGGTGCTCGCCAATCCCCCCCATGCTTCCGCGTTGGCGAGCTGCAATTCAATTGCTCGTTCAAAATGATTGAGCGCGCGATACAAATGGGGCATGGTTTCCGCAGCAAGCTGCCGGAAACCCAGCCTGATTTCTTTCTGGATTGGCGACGACGGATTTTCGGCGAAGACTGCTCGATACTGCCCTTTGGGTATCGTGATCACGACGGAATCATCAGCACCGGCACCAGCATTGTAATTGTCGAGTTTCTTGCGCAGACGCAGCACACCGATGCGCGCGTCATCCCGGCTTGCATCGAGCTGGCTGGGAGCAAACCCGTAAAAGTCCATCAGCAGCGCGTTTTGGGTCAAGGGTTTTTCATCAAGTGTGGCCTCCACGATATGTCTTAAGAGTTGGCCCGTCTTCTCGGCGGCAGGATATTTACCGCCCGCGAAAAACTCACTCTTCAGAATACGGTTGAGTTCCAGTTCCACTTGGGCACGCGATATGGCCACATGAGTCTCCGCCCGTTGATGTAACCCTCTGTAACCCCTCTAGCATAACCTTCCGCAACGTCACGGCCCCCGTTTCGCGAGGCTACCTTGCGGATATGACGACTCAGCTCATCACCCTCGCCGCACTCGCCTACATGCTGGCAGTCCCAGGACAGGCCCAGCAAGCCTCCACCACACCGTCAACCCAAATGCAGCAACAACCCTGCAGCACCGCTTCAACTCCGGGCAAGCCTGCCACCAAGACCCCCGGTGCGTTGACTGGCCCGAATAGCAAGGTCGGGAAAATCTTTGGCAAATACAGTCCGGTAGATCCCGGCTCCATTTTCAACTCCAAACCGAAACCTGCAGCACCCTGCCCGCCTGCTGCACCAATCACTCAGGTTGCTCCGGCCACGCATCTTCCCGCTGGGGTGATGACGACGTGGCTGTGCAATCCCATTGTCACTTCGACTGACGCCACCCATAAGAGCAGCACCGTTGGCAAGCAGTTCTTCTGTGCTTTTGCCCGCGCCGGGTGCGGCGGCTTATGCCACGCTGTCAAGTCCACCGACGCAGAAACCTTCA
Organism: Tunturiibacter gelidiferens; assembly: GCF_013410115.1. Lineage (GTDB taxonomy): Bacteria > Acidobacteriota > Terriglobia > Terriglobales > Acidobacteriaceae > Edaphobacter > Edaphobacter gelidiferens. The sequence continues at coordinate 372,952 of NZ_JACCCV010000002.1, read as the reverse complement.
TCGCATGGGCACGTGAATCCGGGCGTGGGCAGGACGTGATCGTGTTCAACGAAGCCTCCGGCCTGCGGTTCGATCCGCTGGCCTACGAGTGGACGCGTTCCGGCTCACGAGGCGGCGGTGATGTCGAGTCGATCATTTCTTATTTTTCGACACTGCTTACGCTGAGCCACCCGCAGTCGGGCGGCAGCGGCGAGCGTTTCTGGGAGCTGGCAGCGGAACAGGCAATGCGTCACGCGATCAAGCTCATCCAGCTTGCGGGCGAGCCCCTCTCCATCGTCAATGTCCACCGGGCTATCAGCTCGTTTCCCGATCATCTCGGCCAGCAGGACGAGCAAGGCTGGGAGACGAACTCCTATACGGCCACGCTCATCAACGGCATTCGCGCACGTAAAGACTCTTTAACTGAAACCCAGTGGCAGGATCTCGAAACCGCGTCGGAGTTCGTTTTTTACCGTTGGGCTGACTTGGACCCTCGCCCCAGATCGTCGATCTCCATGACTGTCGCTGGCATGGCGGATAAGTTCCTGTTCCATCCGCTGCGCCACATCTTCGCATCAGGCGCGTACGACTTCACACCCGAACAGATTACACACGAACGCAAAATCGTGATCATCGACTATCCGGTTCTGGAGTACGGCAAGGAAACGGCACGGCTGATTAACGTGATGATTCAGCTCACCTGCCAAAGGGCGTGGCTCCGGCACCAGTACAAGCCCAGTTGCTGCAACGGAGCCTTCCTTTACATGGATGAGTTCCAGCTCCTGATGCACCGCTTCCAGAACCATTTCGTGCAGGTATCGAGATCAAGTGGTGTCTGTGTCATCGCACTAACGCAGACCCTACTCAATCTCGCGGAAGAACTTGGCGAATCGCATCTAGGCGCGAAGACCAAGGCGTTTCTCGCGAATCTTGGCATCAAGATCGCGCTGCGCAGCACCTGCCCCGACACCTGTAACTACTACAGCGACGTGATCGGCAAAACCTACAAGTACATGGACAACTACAGCGCCGGTGCGAGCGGCGACAGCGGCCAGGGCCACACCAATTTTGGTGGTTCACGCCAGCTTGTCTATCAGGTCGAGCCCTACGAATTTAGCTCACTGAGCCGTCCGGACGGCCAGAATCCCTTCGCCGAAGCGATTGTGTTTTGCGGCGGCGACCACTTCAACGCAACACGAACCGAGAAGAGCCCGCAGGGCCGCAATCATCTGCGGGTCCACTTCTCACGCGACTAGGAGGCGTCATGTTTGGAGCATCGGAAGAAATGCGCATCGAGCACCTTCAGAACAACGCAATGGAACTGGTCCATACGCTGTGCAGCATTATTGCGCAGCCGGTAGAGGTGGCCCTTCGCCCTGCTTATGGCACGAGATATTACGCGGTGCCCGTCACGTTTTTCAGCGCGGCCATGATGTTGATCCTTCCCGGCATCATCATGCTGTTCAGCAACTTCATGCACATGATCCCGCTTCTGAATATCCCTCCCACACCGGGGATGTTCGGACTTGGAGATTATGCGAAAGTCTACTTCCTGATCATGGCCGTGCATGGCGTGCGCTTATGGCGGCGGATGATCCACATGGAGAACGAAATTCATTCGGAATATGAAGGGCCTGCACTGCCTTTCTTCCAGATATTGCCGAAAGGAAAATCGTTCGGTTTCGTCCGAATCGTTTTGGAGCCGCTGCTGGTCCTGATTGTGAGTATCGTCCTCAAGGACCTGTTCATCGCGCAGCCTGACCTCGCCTTGTATCTCAAGCTGGCAGCTTTGGCACTCGCGGTAAAGGGGTTCATCGCGTGGTTTAGATCTTGGGAATTTATGCGGATCACCATCGACACCCGCAATGCGGCCCCCGTCCTTGCAAAGCTGATGGACGACCAGGCGACCGAAGCGGAGCTGGAGCCTCTCCACCTCGCCTCTCTCCCGAAGAATATCGACCCCGAGATTCGCAAAGCCACGATTGCGCATATCGCGCGCAATTACATGCAGGAATAACAACCACCACCTGACAGGAGGATACCCATGCACCAGCTGACCGAAAAACAGAAGAAGATCGCTTTGATCGTAGGCGCGGTACTGCTCGCCATCCACTTCGCTCCAGGCTTCATCAACAACCTGCGTCACGCTGCCCCCGCCCCCGCCGTGGTTCAAAAGCAATCAGCGGCGCATGTTGCGCCAGCTCCGCCCCCTCCCCCTCCATCACCGGAGATCGTGGCGGCGGCCAAGTACGGCGGTATATGGGCAGGCAGCGAATTGATGCCTGACCAGAACCGTTGCAGCATCCGCATTGAAATTCGCCTCAGCGACGATACTAAGAGGCTGAAGGGCTATGAGTCGAAGACCTGCATCCCGACGCAGCCATTTGCCGGAGGCAAAGGCATTCACGGCCAGAGCGTCGCCGATGTTATGCGGGAGACCGCTCCCGTGTCCGCCGTCATGACCGGAGCGCCCGTTGAGGGAGGTATTAGGTTCACCGTCGATTCACTCATCGGGACGCCGTATGACGGCTACAGCCTTATCGGCATGACGATCACTGACTTTGGCCAGGGACAAGTGCAGGCGCAGTGGCAAAGCCAGCGTTCGCCCCAGGCCCCCTGCCCGGATAACCGGATGCTGCTCAAGAAAGCACGGGGGTGACCTATGGACGAGAGACAGAGAACACCTGAAGGCTTCGTGTCCGCCGCTATTGCGGCGGACTTCCTCGGCATCAACCGCCGGATGCTCTTGGACCTCGCCCGTCGAGGCATCGGCGGTGCTTACGCCATCACCGGCGAACGCCGGAAGCGATGGATCTTCCGTCTTTCAGAACTAGGCATAGCGATTGATCACCGGCATCCCCGCCCCTTTTCGAGTAGTTCGAGGTATGATCCCGATCAGGGTAGCCCTCGCTGAAAGGCTGATATGGCTTATCAAGAGGGCAGTATTCGCAAAGTGAAGCGGCTTGCCGGAGATACCTGGATGCTACGGTTTCGGACTGATGCGCCTGACGGGACACGCAAGGAGCGCACGCTCCCCATAGGGCTTGTGTCCCTCTTCCCAAAGCAGCGGGATGCCAGGCGCGAAGCGCAAAGACTCGGACTTCTCACGAAGATCAACACCGAGGCCGAGATCGGACGCATCCGGTTTGATTCTCTCGCCAGCTTCTATCTGGAGGTGGACTTCAGCGCCGACGCCGTGCGCCCCAAGTCCGCCAACACCATCCCCATCGTGAAGCATTACGTGATGGATTACCTCGTGCCCCGCTGGGGGAACGATATTGCGGAAGACATCAAGCCCTTCGATATCCAGAAGTGGCTTCTGTCCCTGCACAAGGACAACGGGCTTGCCTGGACGACCGTCTCGAAGATCCGGGGCATTATGCACCGGACGTATAAAGTCGGCATCCTGCACGAACGCGTTTCGAAGAATCCGCTGTTGCCGGTCGAGACCCGCTCAAAGTCCAATTACCGGGCTATCGTCATCACCCCGGCGCAGACGCTCGCCATTCTGGAGAAGCTGATCAACCCCCTGCACTACGCACTGACGCTCACCTGTGCCGCTACGGCCCTGCGAGCTTCTGAAATCCTCGCACTTCGCTGGGATGACGTGCTGTGGATTGAGGGACGGATACGCATTTCCAAACGGTGGGCCAAAGGCGCGGACGGTGAAACGAAGACCGAGGCATCAGACGGCTATGTTCCGATGCACCCCCTGCTCTCTCAGCACCTGCACGACTGGCACCGGCTGTCGCCTCACGCCAAGGGGAAAGATTTTGTGTTTCCGTCCCTGACCGCCGAGGGCAAGGTGCCGCTCAATGCCTGTTCGTTTGTGAAGGACCACCTGAGAGTTGCCGCAAAGGCGTCAGGGGTCCAGATCGCGGACGGGCAGCGTTTCGGCCTCCATAACCTGCGTCATAGTCTCAGCAACTGGCTGGTGAACAAGGGCAAGGTGGAACCGAAGACGGTGCAGGGCCTGCTGCGTCACTCAAAGATACAGACGACGCTCGATCTGTACACGCAGGAGGACAGCGATGAGACACGGGCGGCGCAAGGCGCGTTTCTGAATGCAGTGGGATTGCAGGATCGGGCGATCCAATGACGTGTGGATCGGATTGTGGATTGTCACTTTAGGTCCCATACGAAGCTAAGTTCTTTGCTTTGTATGGCGGGGACGACGGGGCTCGAACCCGCGACCTCTGCCGTGACAGGGCAGCGCTCTAACCAACTGAGCTACGTCCCCAAAATTTCGTCTTCGCTAGCGATTATATCTCACTCAGAACAGGCTGATTCAAACTACACCAAAATCCTGATTCGCTGTCTCTTGAGCTCGGTTACGATCCCTTACGGAGACCCGCCTGTCCAACCCGACGACAGATGTAAGTCTATCAGATCAAGGGACACTTGGGTGTCCTCCCGTCCTTCCGTTAGCGGGCATTTTTATAGATGAGCTCGAGCAACTCATCGTACATGGTCTGCCTCTCCTCTACCGACCCGCTGCGAATTGCCTGAGTCGCGCAGTGAGAGAGGTGATTCCGCATCAAGGCCCGAGCCACGGAACGAAGTGCCTCCTGCACGGAAGAGACCTGAGTAAGAATGTCGACGCAGTAGCGATCGTCCTCGACCATGCGCTGGAGGCCCCGGATCTGCCCTTCGAGACGCCGCAACCGACGCAGGTTGGAGGCCTTGATCTCGGGATCGACCCCAGTTGCCTTGCGTTCCGATTCGCGTACCTCGCAAGCGCAGGAATCCACCATCAAGTTCTTGTCTTGAGTAGTCGCTTTTTTTGTAGCCATATTTTTTCCTTATTCAAGCTTCAGCCTGCGCAATCGGAGGCTGTTTGTAACGACACTGAAAGAACTGAGCGCCATCGCGGCGCTGGCTATCACCGGGCTCAGCAGTAAACCAAACGCTGGATAAAGTACACCAGCCGCGACTGGAATTCCAATCACGTTATAGACGAAGGCCCAAAACAGATTCTGACGAATCACTCGCATCGTGCCACGCGAGAGGATGACAGCTGCGGCGACGCCGGTAAGGTCGCTTCGCATCAACGTTACATCTCCAGCTTCCATCGCGATGTCTGCCCCGCTGGCCATCGTGAGTCCGACATCAGCCTGTGCGAGCGCAGGAGCATCGTTGACTCCGTCTCCCACCATCGCGACCACGCGGTGTTCCGCCTGGAGGCGTTTGACGGCGTCCACCTTGCCAGCAGGGAGCACACCCGCAATCACTTTATCGACGCCGACCCGTCGTGCAATGGCATGAGCCGTGCGTTCGTTGTCGCCGGTTAGCATCACCACGCGTAGCCCATCGGCGCGCATTCTGCGCACAGCCTCGATGGAGCTCGGTTTGATCGTGTCTGCGACAGCGAGAACGGCAGCCAGTTTATTCTCGATCGCAATCCATAGCGGAGTCTTACCTTCCTCCGACATGCGCTCTGCGATTTCGTTCATCGCTTCAACGGTGACACCGTGTTTCTTCATCAAGGCAGGGTTGCCAATCAATACAGTCCCGCCATCGACGACTCCAACGACGCCAAGTCCGGGAAACGATTCAAACTCCTGCGCCCGAGGCAGATTCAAACCTCGCCCAGTGGCGTATTGAACGACAGCTTCAGCAAGAGGATGTTCACTAGCACGTTCCAGTGCGGCTGTAACACGCAGAACATGATCCTCGGCAAGACCCGTGCTCTGTATTCGCGCTGCATCGCTATCTCTTGTGGCGAGTACGAAATCAGTAACCACTGGACGGCCCGCTGTAATGGTTCCCGTCTTATCCAGCACGATAGTATCGATCTTCTCTAATCGCTGAAGAGCCTCTCCACCCTTGATGAGAATTCCGTAGTTGGCTCCGCGTCCCGTCGCAACCATCACGGCCGTCGGAACAGCCAGACCCATCGCGCAGGGGCAGGCAATCACCAGCACTGTGACGGCGGCCGCAAACGCCTGCATCACGCCGACGTACGGAGCGAACACCCGCCACGCTGCGAGAGTAACGATTGCAATCGCCAGCACCGTTGGAACAAACACGGCGCTGATGCGATCCGCGATGCGTTGAATCGGAGCACGAGATCCCTGAGCCTCACGCAGGAGCCGCACTATCTGCGCCAATGTACTGCCTGCTCCCACAGCGGTTGCCCGGTACTGGAGCGATCCACGCTGATTCAGCGTTCCCCCCATTACCCTGTCCCGAGACGTCTTCTCGATGGGCAACGACTCGCCGGTTAGCATCGACTCGTCCACGCTGCTCTTGCCCGAAATCACTTCGCCATCAGTAGGTATTCGCTCACCGGGCCGTACCAGAACGATATCGCCGTGCTGAATCAACTCTAGCGGCACGCTGCTCTCAGTACCACTTCGCAGAACAGTCGCAGTCTTCGGTTGAAGTTGCACAAGCTTTCGCAGAGCGCTGGCCGTCTGCCCCTTCGCCCTGCTCTCCAGCGCATTCCCAACCAGCACCAATCCGATGATCAGAGTTACGGCTTCAAAATAAACGTCGGGAGCGATGCCGCGTGATACAAAAAATCCAGGCGCGATGGTGCCGGCAGCCGAATAGAGATAGGCCGCTCCGGTGCCAAGTGCTACCAGCGTGTTCATGTCCGCTGTCTTGTGTAAAAGAGCAGACCAGGCCTTGGTGTAAAACCGTCGTCCTGCCCAGCACAGAATGAGCGTTGCAAGCGCAAAAAGGAACCACCGAATCGCGTCTGCATTGACCTCATACATCCAGGGAAGTGCGCTGCGCAACAGCGGATCAAGCACCCGCATGTTCCAGCTCATCAGCGGATCTTTCATTCGCTCCATTCCGGCCGCGCTGTTGATCGTCATCAGCGGCATGGACAAAACCATGGCTACTCCGCCGGCGATCAGGCTGACCACGGCCTTCTGTCGCAGCTGCCGATACTCTCTCAACTGCGCCTCGTCGTGATCCTCCTGTTCCTCAAGGGCGGACTGGTGTTCCAAAGGGAGCTCCGCGCCGTAGCCTGTGCTTCGAATCGCATCTACCAGCGCGGGGGTCGAAGTAGCACCTGGGTCGAACGTCACCGTGGCGTTGTGCAGCATCAGGTTGACCGTCGCATCCTGCACCCCAGCCTGACTGGCAAGCTCCCGCTGAAGAAAGGACTGACACGCCGCGCAGGTCATCCCCGAGACGGGAATCGTGACACGCTCCACCGAGGCTGAGGCTAAAGCTGCGGCGGCGTTGGCGTCAGTTCCGTCTTTAATCTTCAAACTACCGGACATGGTTTCTCCCAGAGTTACTTTTCACTGCGTACCGTGAAGCCGATCTCGTTGACCGCATCGGCGATCTTCTCCAACGTTGCCCGTTCCGGATCGAACGTCATCCTGGCCGATCCCACCTCTACCAAATTCACCTCAACCCCGTCGACCTTTCCGAGGGCATCGGTAACCCTGCGAACACAAGCTCCGCAGTGCATTCCTTCAATCGACAATCCAAGCGCCTCCTTCATGACACTCCTCCTCTCTGTGAGTAGATGCATATACCCCCAGGGGGTATTCACAAATATAGTTTATGCTCGAAGTGAAAATCGGAGTGCAGGCAGCTACACATTGCATCCTGCACGTCGCTCCCATACACTGTGTTAGGTTCTAAAGAACTTCAACGGGCGGTTAGCTCAGTTGGTTAGAGCGCCTGCCTTACAAGCAGGATGTCGGGGGTTCGAGTCCCTCACTGCCCACCATGATTCCAAATAACTTAGTAGATCTCCTAAAACACTTAGGTTCTACACGAGTTCAATAAAAGAAACGAAGAAAGCCTCCCGAACAGTCTGGGAGGCTTTTGAATTCGCGGAGAGGCGTCTGTTATAGTCCGACACAGAGCCAGTCAAAGTGATCTCTGTGCTCATATTAGACAGCCTGGTGAACGCGTTGCTGCCATGTCAAACCCGGAATGCTACAGAATCGAACGCCAGTATGAAGAAGCCACGAGAACACGTTTAGCGGCGGAGAATGATTTAGAGAGTTCATCTCCAAACGCATCCCCGTTTATCGTGCGCAGAGCAAGACTTCAGACCGCGGAGCGTGAACAAGATGTAGCGGCAGAGATTCTTAGAGAGCATCGTCGCAGTTGCCCAGTCTGCAAAGCCAAGGGCATGCCGGACTAAGCCTGGAGCGACTTGTAACCCGCTTTGATACATGTTGAAAGTTTTGGGACGTCAGGAACTTCGCAGGTTCTCGATCATGGCGAGCACATCTGCTGCGTCCACCACGAAGCGTGAGGTGCCGTCAAGTGAGTCTGCATCCTCTAGCACCCAGCGACGCTCATGTTGCATCTTGCTGGCTTCGCTCCGCCGCAGAGAACCATGAAAATGGCTTGCACCGGTCGCGCGAGCCAGAGCCCTTGCGTCCTTGATGCGCAGACCCCCGCCGACAGCGACATCAATTCTTCCGTCAGCGAGTTTTACCAGTCGTGCCAGTTTGTCCGCTCCCGACAGTACATCAGGTTCGCCACCGGAGGTAAGAACACGTCCGCAACCAGTGGCAATCACATCTTCGAGAGCCTGCTCCAGCGAGGTGGTGTAATCGAAGGCGCGATGAAAGGTGATCTCAAGCGGAGCCGCCAATTCCACTAGCTCGCGGGTGCGTTCGGAGTCTACTGTGCCGTCGGCGCGGAGTATGCCGAGCACAAAGCCGCTGGCTCCGAGTCCGCGCGCGTGAAGCAGGTCCTCCCGCATGACGGCGAACTCATCGTCCGTGTAGTGGAAGTCGCCACTTCGAGGCCGCAACAGGACATGAACAGGGATACCACTGCGAAGAACCGCTGCGTGCGTTAGAGCGTGACTCGGCGTTAGACCGCCTTCGCTGAGGGCGGTGCAAAGTTCAATGCGATCGGCGCCCCCTTCGCGCGCGGCGAGGCAGGCCTGAAGAGTCTCTGCACAGAGTTCGAACGTAATCTTGCGCATCAAATCACACGAACCACAAGAGCTTTCCAATGCTTGAAAATAGTCAACGTGCCAAGCCCCGCAGTGATGGATTCCACGAGTGGCCCTTACCTATATACAGTAAAAATTCAATTAATGAAAACAATGGCTTCAAATAATCATTATTCTGAGAATATCAGAGGCGAAACTTCGGTATTCGGTGCCGGCCGATATTCTTTTCAGTTCAACCTGCGATTGGGAGCTGTCCGCTCCGCGCCCGCCAGAGCGCGCCAAGTATGGGATCGACGGTGCCGGGCAGCACCTTCAGGGAAGCGTGCTCGCGTCGCAGAGCCTGAACAATTCCGTCGCGGATCGGTGCGACATGTTCGAGAATGCTGCCCGTGAACGCAAGGTCTGGGACCCAGTCCGGACGGCTGTCGGATGCGTCGCGTCGCAGCCGCTCGATGACGAGATGCGCAAGGTGGGCCAGCTCTTCTGCTTCACGCTGAAGAACGTTCTGCGCCACAGCGTCTCCCTCCGCCGCGCACTTCACTACCAGAGGAGCGAGGCGTGTAAAGTCGGGGGCAGGGATCTGGTTGGCGTAGCCGATAAGCGAGTCGAGATCGGAGAGCTGCCACAACTCAAGAATCGCTGGCAGCAGAGTGGTTCTACGATCTTCGTCGATAGCAAAAAAGGTATCACGCAGCGCCTGATGTCCGATTCTGCTTCCTGAGCCCTGATCGGCCAGGGCAGGCCCCCACCCTCCGGCGGTAGTCAGATCACCACCAACGGTGCGTCCAGCGACGTTCGACCCGGTCCCGGCCATCACCAGCACGCCGGGTCCACCGAAGAAAGCAGCATCGAGCGCGATCTCCACATCCCCAACAAGGATAAGCGAGCCGCCGACGCGTTCGCCAAAGGTTTCGCGTATCCAGTCGGTGACCAGCGCAACAGTGATGCCCGCCGCACCGACACAGCTTCGGGTGATGGACGTCATCGACACACCGGTTAACGCGGTCAGCTCGGCAAGTGCCTTATCGAGATTCTGCGTCGCAGTGCTCGCGTCGGTGCGCATACGTTTGATGGTGCCCCCGCGGACTCTCGCGAGTTCGTGGGTGTCATCCGCCAATACATACTCAGTCTTTGTGCCGCCTACATCTAGTGCGAGATAAAACGCCAAGCGTGTTCCTCTTTTTTCTGTAACTTCGAAAATAGCAGCAACGAAGACAGGATTTATATTTCTGATCGAAACGGTGTTGCCATAGTATGTGCGGCAACCCTCTGTTCGCTTTAGCGTGCCGATGGAACACGATTATCAAGACATCGCCGGTATTTTGGAACACTATTTACATGTGGAAGGGCAGAGCCGAAGCCCTGCCCCTGTGATGCTGATGCTAAGGTTGGTCGATGATCGAGGGCTGTCTAAAACCGATAGTTCGCGGAGAACTGCAGCCGGCGCTCCGTGGAACGAATGGCCTGCTGGATTCCATTAGCGGTTCCCTGGTTTGATATATTCCCGAAGTTGTTGTCGCCGATATTGGTGTCAGGGTTGCCATAGCTGGCGATGTTGAAGGCGTTGAAGGCATCGAACCGGAAGCCCAGAGTCTGCTCCCGCACGATGGCGAAGTCCTTGAAAGCCGACATATCGACGTTCAGATAACGTGGACTGCGCGTGTTTCCATTTCTCGCATTGCCAAAGGTGTTGGAAGCAGGTACTCCGAACGCGCACAGACCGTTGTCAACGCCGGGAATGGTACAGGGACTAGCCGAAGGATCGGTGCCGTACCAGTGATCGATATTGCGGTTTACGATCTTCAGAGCACGATACTGATTGGGCCGCGAATTGCCGAAGCTGTTGGAGTTGTTCCCGGGGCCAAGGATCGTCTCGGGAAATCCGCTGTAGACAACGGCGGCGGTCGAAACCTTCCAGCCGCCAATGGCCTCATCCACCACCCGGTTGACCCCCGAAAGATACTGCTTGCCGTGGCCAAACGGCAGGGAATAGACGCCCGTGCCACTGAAGTTGTGACGCACATCGTAAGCCGCCGGACCCCAATCCGCAGCGCTGTCGTAGTAGTTCTGGAAAGCACCTTGGCCCCCAGCGGTGGCGCCGGAGGTATTGACTGAATAGTTGCCCGCGCTATTGGTCAAGGCCTTCCCATAGGTATAGTTCACGGTGAACTCCAACCCATGATTGGTGCGCTGACGGAGAATAGTCTGAAGGGCCTGGTAGTTCGACGCTGCACGCGACTCTGTGATCAGCAGGCTACCGGAGCCGATGCTGACCGTCGGATCGATCGCGTTAATGCCGATGAACTGGTTATTGAAGTAAGGCGCAGAGGTGGGATCTCCGTTCACCCGCCACTGGTTGAGGTTGCCGTAGTCTTCGATATGCTGTCCTATTTCGCCGACATAACCAACCTGCAGCGATAAGGAGCGTGTCACCGCATACTCTGTGGTGAGGTTGAACTCCTGCACATAAGCCGGCTGAATATTCTGCGGATACACGTTGAAGGTTCCACCGCCGGTGATTGTGCTGCCGCTGAAGCCCTGCTCCGCAGTACGCGGGGCTCCCGGATTGCCAGGCGTCGGCGTCACGACGTTGACATTGACAGCCTGAATGAAGGGAGTGATCGAGGTCAGACGCTGATTGGACGAGTTGCCCTCAAAGAAGCTCGTAGCACCATAACCACCACGAATCACGAAGCGATCCGTTGCCTGATAAGCAAAGCCGAGACGTGGCGTGAACTGGCGGTAGTTGGCGTCATAGCACGCACGATTGCTGCACAGGCCAGAGCCAACAGGCGCACCGACGGGAATCTTGCTGGCATAGATCACCTGACCCGTAGCGATATCGATGTTGCCTGTCTTGTTGTTGGATTCAATCCAGGGCTGGTCGTATTCGTAGCGCACGCCAGCGTTCAAAGTCAGACGTGACGTCGCCTTGTAGTCATCGCCGAAGAATCCAGCTACGCGCCATTGCCGCTGTCCGACATTGACGCTCGACAGCGTGGCAGCTGCTGAACTCACCCGGTCAAGCACGAAGTCCGCACCACCGTATCCAACCGCGTTCGACAAGGAGGGATTGCTCGAAAAAGCGCCAGTGTAATTCAGCGATCCAAGGAAGCCGTTGTTATTGCTGGTGGGATAGTTGTTCTGGTAGCGAAGCGCCTGGACACCCATGCTGAACGTACTCTTGCCGTGCTGCCATGTCAGGTTATCGATATAGCTGTAGGTGTTGTCCGTCAGGCTGCCGTTGTTCTGTGCGCTGTTACCGATACTGCTCAAGCCACCGCTGATGCCCTGAGACGTAAAACCCTGATAGGCCTGATTGGGAAAGGTGATGCCGACGATTGTATTGCCATTGGTCCCGAACACTCCCGTCTGATCGACCGGCAGTCCTTGATTCCAATTGATGCGCGTATATCCGATGCGCGCAGAGTTCACAATCGACGGCGAAAAGATGTGGGTCCAGGTAAGTCCGCCAAGCTGCGATGGGAAGGTGCTTCCGTTTGGAAACGAGACGGGCAGAACCGAGGTTGCGCCATCGTAAGCATCCGACTTCGCATAAAACCCGCTGATTTTATCCGCCGCATTCGGCGTGTACTCGATCTTGATATCTCCCTGGTTGTTGGCTCTGTACGTTCGCTGCGGGCCTTGCAGGTCGTTGGCCGCGATTCCGTCTGTTGGTGTCGCATTCGGCAACGGGTACAGTTCTGGATGAGCGAAGAGATACTTCGCAACTGGGTTGTTGATCGGAACGCCTTTATTCCCGGCATACGGTGCAAAGCCGTTCAGCGGATCGTACAGTTGAATCGGATTGGAGCCGTTGAGGAGCGCCGAAAAGTCTCCATTGCGCATCGCCTGAGTAAAGACGTTCGCCGTGGCGGTTCCTCCATGGTGGAAACGCGAACCCAGATAGTCGACGAAGAAGAACAGTTTGTCGCGCTTGATTGGACCGCCAAACGTGCCCCCGAACTGAGACTGAGAGAAGGGATTGATCGGGACAATGGGAGTTGAGTGCTTATTGGTCCAGGAGTTCGCATTGAGCTTATAGTCCTGCAGATAGCCATATACCGACCCGTGGAATTGATTGGTCCCGCTCTTGAGAACGCTGACAACGCCGGCACCATTGACATTCCCATAGTCTGCCGGAGAGTTCGCCGTCAGCACCTTAATCTCCTGCAGAGCTTCAGGGGCCGGGCTGTACGCGATCAGGTTGTTAAACGTCTCGTTCAGATCGATTCCGTCGAGCGTGTAGTTGTTCGCCTGGGCGCGGTTGCCATTCAGGTTGATCGAGTCGGTATATTGTGTGCTCCGCTCGATACTCGTCGTGCCCGATGTCCCTACCGTGCTCACCGAGCCCGGAATGTAAAGCGTCAAAGCAGAGAAGTCCAGACCATTCAAAGGAAAATTCTGAATCGTATTGGTCGTAAATGTGCCGCTCAAAGTGGCGTCACTGGTATTCAAAATCGGCGCCGCCTCGGACACGTTCACAACCTCCGCAGAGGATCCGATCGAAAGTTTCACATTGAATGTGGTGGTCTGCAGTACCTCGAGTTGAAATGCGGGGATCGTCTCTTTGTCGAACCCTTTCGCATCCACAGTCACCTCGTACTGGCCGATGGGCAGAAACTGAATTCGATACAGTCCAGCCGAGTTCGTTGTCACACTCGAGTCCACACCCGTGTCTGTGTTGTGCGCGAGTACGCTCGCACCGGCGACGACTGCGCCACTCGGGTCCGTAACTATTCCGGTGATGGTGCCGGTGACGGTCTGCGCGAGCAGAGCCTGTGTACAGAACAGTGCTGCTATCGCAATCACGATCCCGGAGATACGTTTGAGAAACTTCATCTTCTGCGCTGCCTTGATCATTTGAACGACTCCAGGGTGCCGGTGGGACATGGGAAGATCCGCGTCGCGTACAACGGCTGAACATGCCGAATACCCGCTGGTTGCGGTTATGAAAAAATCAAATTGTTGGTAGAGCATAGAAATCTATGTAAACATTTGTCAACATAACTTTTCATAATTCTGAAGAAAACGAGCCCATATACTCAAAAAAGAACCGCCGGTCTGACCAAAAGTTAGCGGTTCGCACATTTAAGCGTGGTTAGAATGGACGAGACATGGCCCAGAAGACTCAGGATCGCGCGAACCAAATACTCCATCTCCTGCTACAGAAAGGCCAGAGCTGCGTTGAGGATCTGGCAGTTACGATCGACGCCTCGCCGGCCAGCGTCCGGCGGGACCTCATCAAACTCGCCCAGCGCGGTCTCGTAAACCGCACCCACGGCAGCGTCGAACTGGCCGGAAAGATGACCTACGAGCCCTTCCGGTTCGATGCCGCCTTTCCATTGCGCGAAGAGCGTTTCTCCAACGAGAAGCGTCGCATCGCCATCGCCGCGGCCGAGATGGTCAACGAGGGCGACACCATCGCGCTCTCGCCCGGCACCACCACCACCCAGGTAGCCCGCAGCCTCCGGCATCGCGAGGGCATCCACATCGTCACCAACGCGGTCAATATCGGGATGGAGTTCTCCAGTCTCCCGAACGCTCGTGTCACCCTCACCGGCGGCTCCATTCGCTGGCCCGGAGCATTCTCGATGGTCGGCGCAACCGCCTTCGACTCGCTGCAGCGGCTCTTCTTCGACAAGGTCTTCATGGGAGCCTGCGGAATTCACCCCGACCACGGCCTTACTGTCATCGAATCCGACGAAGCGCTGGTTCTCGGAGAGATGGTCAAGCACGCCCGGCAGGTCATTGCTGTCGCGGATGCAAGCAAACTCGGCATCTTCACCTCGGTCAAAGTCTGCGCCACCAGCGATCTCCATACCATCATCACCGACGATAGCGTCGACCCCGAGCTGGTCGAGGCCTTTCAGCGGAAGCAGGTCCGGGTGATCATCGTCTAGCGCGAACCCAGTCAGATGCCACAAAAATTGCGGTTGCGCCTCGGCCAACTCGTGAGAGTATGAGGCTATGCGTACAGTCTGGGCCCTCTTGCCGTTTTTTCTCGCACCAGTGTCTGTGACGCTGGAGGCTCAGAGCATGCCCTCGGTCGTCCCTCCCCGGCTGATCAGCATGCCAGCTCCGGATTGCAGGGCAGGGAAGGCCTGCCACCACACTCACGGCCAGGTGCGGTTGATCGTCGATGTCCTCGAGGACGGCAAAGTGGGCGACATCAGGGTAGAACTCGGCGACTCCACTTTGGCCGAGGCCGCCACCGCGGCTGTTCAACAGGCGGAATTCGCAGCAGGGTACTACCTCGGCAAGCCTCAAAGTATGGATGTCGTCCTGAACTTCAAGTTCTAGCACCGACCGAGGGCTGTTTGATTGCGAGGCCGACACTCTTCTGCCGGGAAAAAAACTGGCAGATTCAGATCTTTTGTTCACCGGTCAACATCCAAAGAATGCAACCCCGGGAGTATCATAGTAAAGTGCCGAAATATTCAATCGTCGTCCCCTTCCATAACGAGGAAGAGAATGTCACAACACTCTACGACCGCCTGAAGGCTGTCATGGAGCACGTCAACGACACCTTCGAGCTGGTCTTCGTCGACGATGGCTCACGCGACCGCACCTACCGGCTGCTGGAGGAGATCGCTGCCGTAGACAGCCGTGTCCTGGTTATCAAGCTCCGCCGCAACTTCGGTCAGACCTCCGCTCTCGCAGCCGGCTTCGATCACGCCCAGGGAGACTTCATCCTCGCCATGGACGGCGACCTTCAGCACGATCCCGAAGAGATTCCCGGCTTTCTGGCCAAGCTCGAAGAAGGTTACGACGTCGTGAGTGGCTGGCGCTCCCAGCGCGGCGACAACTTCATCCTGCGTCGTATCCCCTCTCGTGCCGCGAACTGGCTCATGGCCGCACTCAGCGGCGTGGACATCCACGACTTCGGCACCACCTTCAAGGCCTACCGCCGCGAGGTCATCCAGAACATCCCACTCTACGGCGAGATGCATCGCTTCATCCCTGCCCTCGCCTCCTGGTATGGGGCAAGCATCTGCGAGATTCCCATCTCTAACCCGGCCCGCGAGTTTGGCGAGAGCCACTACGGCATCTCGCGCACCTTCCGCGTCTTCTTCGACCTCCTCACCATCCGCTTCCTGCTCCGCTACATGACGCGTCCGCTTCACTTCTTCGGCACCATCGGAGCATTCGGGATGGTGGCCGGCTTCGGCATGGCCGCCTGGCTTCTCATTCTCAAGATCGTTACCGGCCAGCACATCATGAGCCTCCACGGCCCGCTCTTCGTCATCGCCGGCGTGCTCATCCTCGCCG
The DNA here is from genome assembly GCF_013410115.1 of Tunturiibacter gelidiferens. Lineage (GTDB taxonomy): Bacteria > Acidobacteriota > Terriglobia > Terriglobales > Acidobacteriaceae > Edaphobacter > Edaphobacter gelidiferens. The sequence continues at coordinate 356,814 of NZ_JACCCV010000002.1, read as the reverse complement.
GAATCCAGATGATGGGCATTGGTCTGCTCGGAGAGCTTCAGGTAAGGCACTTTCATACCGCCGCTCACCGCGCACCCTATGCGGTAGACCGCATCCTCCGCCTGCGCTCCGAGGAAAGCCTCATTCAGTAGCCCAATAGGTTGGTCCCGGGCTAGTTCTTCGGGGCCAGCGCCTCGTTATCCTTCTCTCTTCTCATCTCTTCCTGCGCCTCCCTGGTCGAGTCCTTGAACGCCGTAGCATCCAGCTCCTTCGCGAGTTTGTCCTGCTCAACCATTGGATCGGTTAGCGTCTCCAGATATCCCTCAAACTCCTGAACACACTTCCATTGTTCGGTCGGCTGTTGGTTTCCTTTAAACTCTTTCCTCAGCACATCCTCAAGGAACAGCGCATCGTCCAGGTCGAAGGCGATCGAGGCGTACGACGTTCCACTCCTGAGCGCAAAGACGTCTTCATGCAATCCCGTCTGGCTCACGATCAAGCCATTGCGTGCATTTTCATAGGATTGCTTCCCACATGTGGCCTTAATTGTTGCCGAACCCTCAGCCGCTAAATGATTAGGCCCTAATGAGGTTTTCGGCTGAGTCACACTGGCGAGACCTGCCAGAACGACACCGCTCTGACGCCCCGAGTGACAACCAGCAACCAGTATCGGTATCCCGGCGAGGAACACTCCACGCCATATCCCAGCCCCTCTTCGACCCTGCATCCATTCAATCACTTCTGGCCCTCAACCTCTCCCGTGACTCTGCTCTTCGATCAAACTAAGAAATCATCGTTAATTCTATGCTCACACCCGTACCCGGTACATCACCCGTCGGATGCATATCACCTCAGTACCCAGCTCCCAACTGCTTTGCCAATTCCTTGCGAAATGCCTGTTCCCGCTCCATCACATAGGCCTTGTACCCCTCCGGATCCACAAATGGGTTGAGGTCGCCAGCCCTCTGTCTCGCGAACTTTTCCTCCATCCCAAAATAGCTCCCGTGCGCCCCCAGAAACACATCGCAAGGCAGCGACTTCAAGGTCCGAAACGTCAACTCATAGTCTTGCGCCATCGTCGGATAGACAGCGCTCTTCACCAGCCTGTATCCCGGATTTACATTCGGGCTGCCAACGATCACAACGTGATAAACCCTGCCGCCCTCACTCATCTTCATCGTCCAGGTCGTCCACCCCTTTGTGTGGCCCGGGGTTAGATGCGCAACCAGCACGACATCCCCCAGTCGAACCTCATCGCCGTCATGCAGCACACGATCAACCTTCGCCGCTGGATACCAGTTACTCGACCCCTTGCCATATTGAAAATCGGCCTTCCCGCCCGACTCCACCACCGGTACATCCCGATCCATCACCATGTACTTCGCGCCGGTCAACTCCTTCAACAGCTTGCTGCCCGCGCAGTGATCGCGATGAGCATGGCTGATCAGCAAAATCTTCACATCGCTGAACTTGAAACCAAGCGCTTCGACACTCTTCTTTATCTGTGCAACGCTGCTCTCCAAATTGCTGTTGATCAAGATATGTCCCTGCGACGTCGTGATCAGATAGGACGCCAGGTCCTTGCTTCCCACGTAATAAACGTTGCCGGCCACACGAAAAGGCGCATGGGGAGTGGTCCAATCAGGGTCATCCTGCGCAAACAGACCGCAGACAAATACGAAAGTCAACAAGAGGGAACGAAGTAGCATGGCAAAGCATAACCCTCCACACAACGGGCCGCCACCCATCGCACTTGCGGAGAATTAACCTTCCCGGTACATCGTCTTTCCACAAAAAAGCGTCCGTCGCAAGATGAACGCTCCACCCAAGTCACAAAAAAACTAAACCGCCGCCTCTGCCTTGCCGCGGATCACCTGAGCCCCAAACCGCTCCATCTCCTCCGCCTGCGGACTCGACTGCAGCAGCACCAGATCCACCCCCACCGCCGCAAACTCCTCCATCCGCTCCGACACCTGCTCCGGCGTTCCCACAAACCCGCATCGCAGCCCGCGATTCGAGACTGAGTAGTCCTTCAACGAGATCTCCGTCTGCAGATTCGACCCCGTTACCCACTGCTCATAGTTCGCATACCCGCGCGCCGACTGCTTCACATCCGTAATCCGCTCCACCTCGCGCAGGGCCTCAGCCTCCGAGTCCCGCACCACCGCATACCCCGCCACGCCAAACGTCATCGGCCCCAGCCCAAGCTTCTCCCGCCGCTCCCGCATATCGGCAATCTTCTTACCCACAGCCTCAGGCGCATCGCCATGCATCAGGTACGCATCGCACTTCGCCGCAATCAGGTTCTTCGCCGTCTCCGACTCGCCCCCCGCATACAGCGTAGGCCGAGGCTTGCTCACCGGCTTCGGCGAAAGCACATTCTCCCGCACATCGTAATAGTTGCCTTTGTAAGAAAACCCCTGCGTCTTCCAGCATCCATCCACCACATCGAGCCACTCCGACGTACGCGCATAGCGGTCATCATGCTCGTCGAAGTGAACTCCATACTTAGTCGCCTCATCCTTCCACCAGCTCGAAACCACATTCAGCGTCAACCGCCCATGCGACATCTGATCGATCGAAGCCGCCTGCTTCGCCAGCAGCGCAGGATTGTGAAACGTAGGCCGCACCGCCACCATCAGCTCCAGCCTCTCCGTTACCGCAGCCAGCGCCGCCGTCGTCGACCACGCATCGAGCGAAGGAGCATCCACACCCTTGATGTCATTCAAATTCAACTCTGCGATCAGCGTCAGATCATAGCCAATCGTCTCCGCCCTCTTCGCCAGGTCCCGCACGTACTCCCAGCTCGCAACCATCTTCTCGTCCTCGACGTTGCGCAGCCATCCCCCAAACACCGGCAACCAGAAGCCGTATCGCATCAGCGTGTCCCCGCCAGCTCTGTCACACCCGCTCGTCGCTCATTCACAAGCCGAGCCTCATCCTCCAGCCAAGCCGCCAGCTTCACAAACGGATCGAAGCCCACAACCTTCTGCCCATCGGCCACGAAGTTCGAAAGCGCATTGATGTCGTAGTACATCCTCAAGCCGTCGCGATCATCCACCATAAATTCCACGCCACCCAGCTCGATCCCCGCAGCAGCCATCAGCCGCTCCACCTCTTCAATTACCTCAGGCGGCGTATCGAAGGCCTCAACCGTCAACCCATTCTTTGGTGCATCTACCGGACAAGCCGCGCGATCCAACTCCACTCCCAGCGGTGTCTTACAGATATCCGCCGGACAAAGATCAAACGTCTCGCCGGTAATATGTATCTTGATCGCGTACAAATACTTCCCGTCCAACACCTCGACCCGAACGATGAACGACCCACGCGCCGGCACAAACTCCTGCACCAGCCCCGTCGCATCCATCCCCAGCGCCACGCCGCCCTCCATCGCGGAGGCCTCCGCGAGATGCTCCTTCGTATGAAACTTCACCACACCGCTTCCACTGCCGCCTATGTTCGGCTTCACCACAACAGGGAAACGCAACCCCTCCGCCGCAGCGCTCGCCTGCGAAGCCCGATGAATCACACGCGCCTTCGGATACCCAAGCCCCAGCGCCTCCAGCATCGAAAGCTGCGCCGCCTTCGACAACTCGCTCCGATAAGCCTTCACGCCATTCACCACCCGAACGCCGCGGCTCTCAAGATGCTCGAGAAATCCCAGCGTGTAAAAGATCTGATCCCCGTGCCCACGATTCCACGCCGAAGGGCTCATCTTATTCAGCACCACGGCATACTTCTCCTCCGGCCGATCCTCCGGCCCATAGCTATGCTCCACCGCATCCAGTTTCACGTAGTTCGCACCGCGACGATCCAGCTCCGCAAACAACGGCTTGAACCAGTTCGGCTGCTCATAATAAATCGCAATAGGCAAAGGCTGGCGGCTGGACATAATCTTCTTCAATCCCCTTCAAAGGTTCGACTCAAAACTCGCCCCACAGTTACAACCAGGGGACAGAAGGCGAAGCAACGCCTCGAATCTGATATCTCAAGTTTAGATGAAATCATCTGCTGGATCGCTTCGTAACTCTCTTCTTCTAATTGTTTTGTGGAATTATTGCTTTCTGCTTTTGAAGTTACGGGGTAGCTTCGACTTTGCTCGCGGTGACGATGGAACGTTTATCTCTCATAACCATTTCTTTCCCGTCGTTTCTGAACTCAACTGTAAAGTCTTGATAGGTCGAACCATCCGTCTTCTTCATAATTAGCTCAGTGTCATGTACTTCATAGCTGCCATTGAGTTTTGTGTGGGTAGCGTCACCTGCTTCCATTTCCCAAGCGCCGCCTTCGTGATAGGTAAACAACATAGTGCGTGGCTTGAACTGCACAGCGCCAGAGGTCTGCCTCTCTGGAGAATGGTGTATGACGTATAGTCCCATTGGCCTATCAACGTTGCCTTGTCTAATTGAGCCGCAGATACGACGTTTGCAATTGCAAATAAGAATGCGAAAGTGAAAAGGTTCCTCATTGTAAGTAATTCCATATCTCATTCCTCGATTCGACACCGTCTCTGGGGCCTCAGATTAGCCTACTTCAATCGCGCCCCGCGACTTTCAGATGTTGTACCCTGACAACCAGCCATGCAAGCCATCCAGATCCTCACCACCGGCTCCGCCGACGTCCTCACCCTCACCGACCTCCCCACGCCAACCCCCGGCCCCGGCGAAGCCCTCATCCGCATCGAAGCCTCCGGCGTCAACTTCATCGACACCTACTTCCGCGAGGGCCGCTACCCCGCCAAACTCCCCTACACCCTCGGCCAGGAGGCCGCCGGCACCATCGTCTCCGTTGCCCCCGACGTCACCGCCTTCAAAGCCGGCGACCGCGTAGCCTGGTGCCTCATCCCCGGCACCTACGCCCAGTTCGCCGTCGCTCCCGCCGCCCGCCTCGTTGCCATCCCGGAAGGCGTCACCACCCAGCAAGCCGCCGCTGCCATCCTCCAGGGCATGACCGCCCACTACCTCCTCCACTCCGCCTACCCCGTCCAGTCCGGCGACGAGATCCTCATCCATGCCGGAGCAGGCGGCACCGGCCTCCTCTTCATCCAGATGGCCAAAGCCCTCGGCGCCCGCGTCTTCACCACCGTCTCCAGCGAAGAAAAAGCCACCCTCGCCCGCGCCGCCGGAGCCGACGAGATCATCTTCTACACCAAAGAGGACTTCGCCGCGAAGGTTAAGCAACTCACCTCTGGCCGAGGCCTCCCCGTGGTCTACGACTCCGTCGGCAAATCCACCTTCGAGCAGTCTCTCCAGTGCCTTCGCCCCCGCGGCCTCGTCGTTCTCTTCGGTGGCGCCAGCGGAGCCGTCCCGCCCTTCGACCTCATCCGTCTCTCCACCATGGGCTCCCTCTACGTCACCCGCCCCACCCTCAAGGACTACATCGCCACCCGCGCCGAACTCGAACACCGCGCCAAAGAGGTCTTCGATGCAGTCGCCAACAACACCCTCAGGCTTCGCATCGAGCACGTCTACCCACTCGCCGACGCCGCGCAGGCCCATCGCGATCTCGAGTCCCGCAGAACCACCGGCAAGCTCCTCCTAATCCCATAAACTTCCGACCAAAGGGAGGACCACCAAGCTTTACTCGCCATAACAAGGTATACAAGTCACGAAGTGACCGCGCCACGCGCAGCGGGCCCGTCCGGCAGGACCTCGCCCACTTACAATCAACCTATGTTCCTTACGGCGCCCCGTAGCGCGATCAGCCTCCTTCTCGCCCTCGCCGCCGCTCTCTTCACCGTCCCGCTTGCCAGAGCCGTCATCGTTCGAGGCACCGTAACCACGCCCCTCGGGGTCCCCCTCGGCAACGCCCGCATCCAGCTCATCCAGGGCCGCAGCGTCGCCGCCTTCACCTTCACCCTCATGGACGGCACCTACGAAATCCGCAGCGGACTCCCCGGCCGCTTCGTCCTTCTCACCTCCGCCTCGCCCTTCACTCCCAGCATCGGCGACGCCTTCTACGGCGGCCGCACCGCAATCATCACCCGCAACGTCGTCCTCGAATACTCCACCGTCACCCCACAACTCGCCGTCACCGCCACCGGCATCCCCACGCCAATCCAACAGATCCCCGCCGCCATCACGCTCATCCCGAAGCAAGACCTCGAGACCCAGATCAACATACTCAACGACCTCCGCCAGGACCCCGGCACCAACGCGATCCAGACCGGCCAGGCGGGCGGCCCCATCGGCCTCTACGTCCGCGGCGGCAGTCCCGACGCCAACAAGATCCTCATCGACGGCGTCCCCGCAGCCAACATCGGCGGCGACTTCGACTTCAGCACCATCGCCACCACCACCCTCGCCGGCCCCGAGATCTATCGCGGAGCCAACAGCGCCCTCTATGGCACCGGTGCCGAAGCCTCCGTCGTCCGCCTCGCCACCACTCGCAGCAACTTCCTCCGTCCCACTCTCGACTACACCGGCGACGCAGGAAACTTCCACACCTACCGCAACGAAGCCATCCTCTCCGGCACCTTCAAAAGGCTCGACTACCAAGCCGCCTTCAGCCGCTTCAACACCTCCAACGCACTCCCACGCGACGAGTACCACCTCACCACCAGCACCGCCAACATCGGCTACAGCATCTTCTCGAACACCACCGCCCGCTTCACCCTCCGCAATGCCGACTCCGCCGTAGGCCTGCCGCAAGCGCACGACATCTACGGCTTCTCCGCCTCCGGCAAGCAAGCCGATCAGAATCTCGTCTCCGGCCTCACCATCGAAAACACCTTGGCAGGGAACTGGCACAACCTCGCCCGCTACGGCATCAGCCGCCATCGCGAACAAGAGCAGCAGTTCGATCAACTCCCCAACGACGCCATCCAATACGGCAACATCGTCACCCTCCGCGGAGCCAACGGCTACACCGCCATCGGACAAGCCGCCTTCCTCTCACCCACCCTCGACAACGTCCACAACCGCGACGAACTCTACTACCAGACCGACTACACCTTCCCCTACCGCATCGCCGCCCTCTTCAGCTTCCACTACGAAGACGAGCGCGGCCGCCTCTACAATCCCACCACCGGCTTCAACCAACAGGCCCAGCGCACCAACTTCCAATACACGCTCCAGGTTCAGGGCGACATCCGCCACCGCCTCTTCTACTCCCTCGGCGCGACCATCGAGCGCAACCACCTCTACGGCACCGCAGGAACACCGCGCATCGGCCTCACCTACGTGCCCGTCCGCCCAGGCCATCGCGCCTTTCACGGCACCAGCCTCCGCGCCAGCGCCGCCACCGGCGTGCAGGAGCCAACCCTCGAAAACCAGTTCACCAGCCTCGATACCCTCCTCGACGAGACCGGCAATCAATCCGCAATCGTCACCTACAACATCCGCCCAGTCGCCGCCGAACGCTCCCGCACCTTCGACCTCGGCGTCGACCAGAACATCCTCAACCAGAAGCTCATCCTCAAAGCCGGCTACTTCCACGACCAGTTCAGCCACCAGCTCGAGCACCTCGCGCCCAACGGCCTCGAGCAGTACTTCGCCATCCCCGCCAACATAGCCCTGCAAGTCCCCGACGCCTCGCTGAACTCTCTCGCCTACCGCACCCAGGGTCTCGAACTCGAGCTTCAATACCAGCCCCTCACGCATCTCTTCCTCCGGGGCGGCTACACCTACCTCGCCTCACTCGTCGAGCAGTCCTTCACCTCCGACAACGTCGCTCCCGCCTTCAACCCCGAACTTCCCGGCATCCCCATCGGAGCGCTTTCACCCATCGTCGGCAATCGCCCCTTCAATCGCCCGCCCAGCACCGGCTTCTTCGCCGTTCAATACTCTGCCAGCAGATTCTCCGCCGCCATCAAAGGTGCTCTCGCCTCCCGCAGCGATGACTCCACCTTCCAGCTCCACAACGACCGCAACGGCGGCAACACGCTCCTGCTCCCCAACCAGGACCTCGACTTCGGCTACGCCAAGCTCGATCTCAACGTCCTCTTCAACGCCACCCGCCACATCACCGTCTTCACCCAGCTCGACAATCTTCTCGGCCAGCAGCACATCGGCCCCATCGGCTACCCCGGCCTGCCCTTCACCATCCGCGCCGGAATGAAGATCCGCATCGGCGGCAACTAAAGCGAAAGATAGGTCCTGCCGGACGGGCCTCCTGCGCGGAGGGCGGTTACTTCGTGACGCGTATACCGGTCTCGGCAAGTCATCAACATAGCTCCTCCCGCTGGCCGGAACCATCATCGCCGACCAACGGGAGGCCCAGCGCCCTTCACTCACCCAGAAAAGGTACACAAGTCACGAAGTGACCGCTGCCCGCGCAGGGCGCCCGTCCGGCAGGACCCCGCACCGGAAAACGCAACGAACATGTCTCTCTCGTGTTTCTATCTTGTATGTTCTTGCCCTCCCCGCATCGCAGAGCCTCTCTGCACCGTCTAAACAATTGAAGGGAACAAAAATGAACCGATATCTTCTTGCACTTACTCTCCTCGCAGCAACTACGACGACCGCAGCCTACGCTCAGGAAGGCCCCGCCTCCACGCAGGCCCTCATCGCCTTCGATTCCAAGACCCCCGTCAGCCCCACCGCAAAAGATCTCACCATCAAAATCGACAACCACGCCACCCCACTCGCCAATCTCGCCCCCATACCGCCCGGCGGAGCCCAGGTCGCTCTTCTCATCGACGACGGCTTACGCACCAGCGTCGGCCGTGAACTGAACAACCTCCGCGCCTTCATCACCGGCCTTCCCGCAGGCACTGAAGTCTTCGTCGGCTACATGCAGAACGGCACGGTCCGCCCCGGCTCCGGCTCCGCAGGCTTTACCTCCAACCTCGCCGCCGCAGCCCAAGGCCTCCACATCCCCAGCGGCATCCCCGGCTCCAGCGCCAGCCCCTACTTCTGCCTCTCCGAGTTCGTCAAGAACTGGCCCGGTCAGGCTGAGAATCAGATCAACCCCGTCCAGCGCAGAGAAGGCCCCGTTCACAAGCCCCGCTTCGTCCTCATGATCACCAACGGCGTAGACCCCTACAACGGCAGCACCAGCCCGCTCAACCAAAACAGCCCCTACGTCGACGCCTCCGTCACCGATGCCCAGCGCGCTGGCGTCCCCGTCTACTCCATCTACTTCAGCGACGCCGGCTTCGCTCGTGGCCGCGGCAGCTTCAGCGGCCAGAACTATCTCTCTCAACTGGCCGAGGGAACAGGCGGCCTCTCCCTCTACCAAAGCACCGGCCAAAACCCCGTCTCCATGGCCCCCTACCTCCAGCAGTTCCAGGAGGCCATCGCTCGAACCTACATCGCCACCTTTCCCGTAGACGCGAACAAAAAACTCGTCAGCCTCAGAACCTCGACGGATCTGCCCAGGACCAAACTCCGCGCTCCCTCTCAGGTCCGTCCCGGGACCGTCGTCTCCAACTAATCCCCGAGCGAATACTCAACAGACACACAACAGTGGCTCAACCCCGGAAGCTGAACGCGGGGGTTGGGCCGCTTATATTCTTACGTGATTATGCGTCGGGTAGATGACTATACTAATCTTCTGAAATTGAGCGAATACGAAAGGTAGTCATTAGTGGATACTGGAACGCATAATGTTCGAGCCGGTGATCCAATGACTGTAAGTGCACCCGCTCCGACAGCACGAGCGAAGACCCTGATTACCGGAAACAGCGAGATGGCCGATCGCATTCGAGCCCACGAATGGAGCTCGACACCCCTGGGGCCCATCGAAGACTGGTCCGAGACCCTCGTCACCACCGTAAATCTCATGTTGCATTCGCCATTTCCAACCATCCTCTCCTGGGGGCCGGAGATGGTGTTTCTGTACAACGATGCGGCCATCCCCACCCTGATGGGAAAGCACCCCAGCGCGCTCGGCGGTCTATACCGCGATGTCTTCCCGGAGGCCTGGGATCTGGTCAGTGCCGATCTGAATGCCTGTCTCTACCAGGGCCTGACAGCGGTACGAGACAACATGTTCATCCCGATCTTCCTGGATGGAGTTCTGGAGGACCATTATTGGAGCTATTCACTCATCCCGGTCTATGAAAACGCCAGGATCGTAGGCATCTACGATGCTTACCGCAACACGACCGACATCGTGATGGGAGCTCGCAAACTTCGCGAAAGCGAGACAAAGCTGAAGCTGGCAACAGAGGTTGCGAAGCTTGGAGTGTTCATGTGGGACACCCTTGAAGATCGTGGAATCTGGGAAAATGACCAGATGTACGAGATCTTCGGGCGGACGCGCGAAGAAGGCCCCATCAACGGCTCCGCGTTCATCAACGAGGTCGTGCATCCCGACTTCCGCCAATCCTTTCGAGAGGCTACCGAATCAACCCTGCAAAATGGCACACCGTTCCAGTTCGAAGGAATGATCTATCGTCCCGATAAGACTCTGCGTTGGATCGAGGTCTGTGGGCAACTTCAGCCAAAGATGCATGGTTCTGCCGGACAGATCCTCGGCACTGTTCGGGACATCACGGAAGTCAGAAGCGGCCAGGAAGCGGTACGGAATAGTTCCAAGCGCCTTTCTGAACTCGCGGCCATCGTTGAATCCTCCGACGACGTCATCGTGAGCAAAGATCTCAATGGCATCATCACCAGCTGGAACGCGGCGGCCACCCGCGTCTTCGGCTACTCGGCAGACGAGATAGTCGGCTCGTCGATTCTCAGGCTCATTCCGGAGCACCTCCACTCCGACGAAAAGACCATCATCGCAAGCATTCGCTCCGGAAAGCGGGTCGAACACTTCGAGACTGTGCGCCTTACCAAGGGCGGTCGACTGGTCGAGGTCTCGCTTACGGTGTCTCCCATCAGGGACGAGCACGGACGAGTCATTGGGGCCTCCAAGATTCTCCGCGATATCTCAGGACGCAAACGCATCGAAGAGTCCCTATTGCAGGCAGAGAAAATCGCTGCGACAGGCCGCATGGCCGCGACGATCGCCCACGAGATTAATAATCCCCTTGAATCGGTGATGAATCTGCTCTACCTTCTCCGCCCCATGATCACCGACCCCTCGGGCATCAACTACCTCAGCTCTGCGGAAGATGAGCTAGGCCGCGTCGCCCACATCGCCAAGCAGACGTTAGGCTACTACCGGGAACACGCTTCGGCCAGCAATGCCTCGCTCAAAGAGATTGCCCTCCACGCGATTACGATCTACGAGCCACGATGTAAAGCTTCCGGCATTGAGATCAGGACCGCGCTCGATTCGTCGGCCAAAATTGTGTTGCGCCGCGGCGAAATGATGCAGGTGATCTCGAACCTGATCGCCAACTCGATCTACGCTATGCCGGCAGGCGGCGTTCTCTCCGTCTCCGTCGAGGACGCGAAGCGTTCCACGGATGGGATTATCCTGACCGTCCAGGATGATGGCTTGGGGATCGCACCCGAGCATCTGCCCAGGGTGTTCGACGCCTTCTTCACCACTCGCAGCACCGTGGGTACCGGCATTGGATTGTTTGTGGCTAAGCAGTTTGTCGAAGGTCACGGTGGTCAGATCGAGATCGAAAGCAGCGATGCCCCGGAGAACCACGGCACGACGATCCGTATCTTTCTGCCGAAGGTCACTGCCTACCAAGACTAGGGCCGATCATGCCCGGGCTTGCCGGTGTCACACATTCGGTCCGTAGTTCAAACCCGCTCAATCCATATCGACGAAAACGTATTCGGCTCCGTGTCCACCCCCCGATAGTCCGACACCACCCTGCGCAGAAACCCCTCGTCATAATGGCGAATCAGCGGAGCCGACAGCGTCACCGCAAACTGACTGCTTCCACACAGAAGCGCATGCAGCAGCATCGACTCGTTCCACCACATCGGCCACACACACTCATAGATCCAATACTCCGCCGGATGTGGTCCGTGGTAAGGAAAAGGAATGTCGTGAACGTGAATCACGGCTCCAGGAGCCATCGCAGGCAGCACCTCCAGAAACAAGAACGGCACATCTCCATCCAGCCGCACGATGTGGCTTGAGTCGATAAACAGCACGTCATTCCTGCCCAGCGACGTGAACAGCTCAACTCCCACATCCTGTACCTCCTGTTGCAGCACTCGGATCTCCGGTATCGCCCACAAAGCTTCAAACGGATAGGGTTCAACACATGTAATCCTCATCGGACTGCCTTCACGCTCATTTCGCTCCGCCGCGAGACTTGCGTAGTAGGTCGATAAACCAGACCCAACCTCGACATACCGCTTAGGTCTCTTCCAACGCAACATCGCATACAAAACCATCGCATCCACTCGTGGATAGCCGTGACCAAATCCGCGCTGCAACACCTCCTCATAGGGTGTCAGCTCAAGAAACTCCTCCTGATACAGAGCAAGCAGGTCGGCCAGCGTACCCTTCATCCCCGCCAGATCGTACTCAATCCCGCGCATGGCACTAGGCCTGTCCCACCGTTCCCGCGTTGTCTGCAATCTCCACCGCGAAGGCAGCGGTGAATAGTAGTCGCTCTTCCTCGCCACCACAAAACCGCACCGATCCATCGCCCACTGAAACGCGCGAACAGGAGACCTCTTCACGTTGCGAAGGGCCACATACACGTCAGGGGGCAATCTCCTTCGCAGCAGTGCTCTAACTGGCGTCTTTGTCGACATAAAGCAATACATTTCCCCCAGGATCCAGAGACCCAAGAGGAACCTATCACCCAGTCAGCTTCGGCCTTGTCATACCCTGGTCACTCAAAGGTCAAATCTTCGTTTGTACCCGAAACCCAAGGAAACCGATAACGCGCCGCGAGACGATCCACCGGCGACCTCAAGAAAAAATCAAATTTCCACAGAAAAGTTGAGTTATGGTGGCGCATTTTTCAGCTTCAAAAAACAGCCATCCAAAACACCACGTCCACCACGCAAAACACCACAGCTTCACCACCAAAAAACCACCATCAAACGCTGCTTTTCCCAAAACACCCCTCAAAACTCCAGCAAAAACAGCAAGGCCCCGGCTCTCACCGGGGCTCCACTTTTTTTCTTGAAACAACTTCTTAGTACATGCCGTCCATACCGCCGCCGCCATGCTGATGTCCGCCGCCCGCAGCTTCCTTCTTCTCCGGGATATCAGCGATCATCGCCTCGGTGGTCAGCATCAACCCAGCGATCGAAGCCGCGTTCTGCAGAGCAGTACGCGTCACCTTCGTAGGATCGATAACGCCAGCCTTCACCAGGTCCTCGTAGGCGCCTGTCGCGGCGTTGTAGCCGTAGTTCGCCTCCTTCGATTCATGGATCTTGCCGATCACAACCGCACCCTCTTCGCCGGCGTTCGAGACGATCATGCGCAAAGGCTCTTCAATCGCGCGACGAATGATCGTGGCGCCGATCTTCTCATCGCCTTCGAGGCTCTTGATCACTGCCTCAACCGCAGAGGTGCAGCGAACAAACGCCACACCGCCGCCCGGGACAATCCCTTCCTCAACAGCCGCACGCGTCGCATGCATCGCATCCTCAACACGAGCCTTCTTCTCCTTCATCTCGGTCTCGGTCGCCGCACCCACCTTGATCACTGCAACGCCGCCAACCAGCTTGGCCAAACGCTCCTGCAGCTTCTCACGGTCGTAGTCGGAGGTGGTCTTGTCGATCTGTGCGCGAATCTCCTTCACGCGTCCTTCGACATCGCCGTCCTTACCGCCGCCATCGACGATGGTGGTGTTGTCCTTGTCGATCGTCACGCGCTTCGCAGTGCCAAGGTCCTCGATCTTCACACCCTCAAGCTTGATGCCGAGGTCTTCCGTGATCGCCTTACCGCCAGTCAGAATCGCGATATCCTGCAGCATCGCCTTGCGACGATCGCCGAAGCCAGGAGCCTTCACGGCAGCGACATTTAGCGTCCCACGCAGCTTGTTCACCACGAGAGTCGCGAGCGCCTCACCATCCACATCCTCAGCAATGATGACTAGGGGCTTTGCGGTACGGGCAATTTGCTCGAGCAAGGGAAGCAGGTCCTTCATCGACGAGATCTTCTTCTCGTAAATAAGGATGTAAGGATTCTCAAGGGCAACTTCCATCCGCTCCGCATCGGTCACGAAGTAAGGCGAAAGATAACCGCGATCGAACTGCATGCCCTCAACGACATCCAGCTGCGTCTCCATCGTGCGAGACTCTTCAACCGTAATAACGCCGTCCTTGCCAACCTTCTTCATCGCTTCCGCGATGATTGTGCCGATCTGCGAATCCGAGTTGGCCGAGATCGTTCCAACCTGGGCAATCATATCGCCCGAAACCGGCTTAGAGAACGTCGACAAAGCACCGCCTACGGAAACACCGTTCTCATCGCGCTTGCCGATGATGGCCTCAACCGCCTTATCGATACCGCGCTTCAGAGCCATTGGATTTGCACCGGCAGCAACCGTCTTCACACCCTCGCGATAGATCGCCTGGGCCAGAACGGTAGCAGTGGTTGTACCGTCGCCGGCGACATCTGAGGTCTTCGAAGCCACTTCGCGAACCATCTGCGCGCCCATGTTCTCGAGCGAATTCGAAAGCTCAATCTCCTTGGCAACGGTCACGCCGTCCTTGGTGATCGTCGGCGAGCCAAACTTCTTCTCGATAACGACATTGCGACCTTTCGGTCCAAGCGTTACCTTCACTGCGTCGGCCAAAATATTGACGCCACGCAGGATAGCCTGACGTGAATCTTCTCCATGCAGAATCTGTTTTGCCATTGTCTTACTCCTGTTGCCAGCGGAATGCTGGTGAAAGTGTTTGTGTGAGGCGCCCGAAGCGCCGATTATGCGGCGAAGCCGCGGTATACGGCACGAAGTGCTACTTCTTGAGGATTCCGAGTACTTCTTCCTCACGCATGATCAAAAGCTCTTCGCCGTCGATCTTGATCTCGGTGCCCGAGTACTTGCCAAACAGAATGCTGTCGCCGGCCTTCACATCCAGCGGGAATACCTTGCCTTCGTCGTTCGACTTGCCCTTGCCGACGGAGATTACTTCGCCCTGCTGTGGCTTCTCTTTTGCTGAATCCGGGATGATGATCCCGCCACGAATGCTTTCGCCCTCTTCTATCCGCCGAACCAGAATCCGGTCATGCAGCGGTGTAAATGATGTTGTCGCCATTGCTTACATCTCCTTGGTGCAATTTTAGGCGAACGGGGAACCGTCCGCGTTGTTGAGCGCAGCCTCAGCCATCGACCGCCGGCCCTAGCTGCAAATAAAAGAGTGGAATAGGCCAAAAGACCCGGCTCACATCAAACTTGCGGACCGTTAGCACTCAAGCCTTCCGATTGCTAACGATAGTCAGCCCGCCTGCAGTTGTCAACTCGGCTGCGTGAAATGTGAGTGAAACTCGCGCAAGCATTTGGGGTTGCGGCAGCACACCAAATCCAACAACCAAACCTCAAAAGTCGTAGAATGAGGCCATGTCGTCACGCCGCACCGTCTGGTCGCTATCGTTTCTCGTTCTCCTCTTTGCTTTCGCATCCAGCCTTCCCGTCAAGGCCCAGGATCAGAGTGCCCCTGTAAAACGGGGCCGCAAGTACAAGTCGCCCCCGGCCACCTCCCACATCGAGGTTACGGTCGTCAAGAAGTTCAACGGCAAGCCCATCATGAACGCCGCTGTTATCTTCAACCCGTCGATGGACGGTAAAGACGAAGGCAACCTCGAGGTGAAGACCGATCCCGACGGCAAGGCCACTATCGACGTCATTCCTACGGGCAGTACTGTTCGCGTGCAGGTCATCGCGCAGGGATTCGCAACCTTTGCCGAAGAGTATGAAGTAACCGAACCGAACAAAGAGATCTCCGTCTCCATGATTCATCCCAGAGAGCAGGTCTCTTCCTACGAGAACAATGATGGCAAAGCCGCAACCAGGAAGCCCGGTGTCCAGGAGCCTGTAAGGCCGACTACGCCCGCCGCCAAACCTGCACCCAGCGCTCCGCCCGCAACTCCGCCGCAGCCTGCCGCTCCCAACTCGACACCCCAGCAATAACGGATAAGTAGCAATAAGGAATTTATGGACAGGCCGCTAACAGGGAAGACTGTGCTTGTAACCGGGGCGGCCAAGCGTATCGGCCGTTCTATCGCCCTGGCCCTCGCCGAGCGCGGAGCTGACGTAGCCATCACCTACCTCGCCTCCCAGGCCGAAGCAGAGCAGACAGTGCACGCACTCGCCGCGCACGACGTCGACGCTTTAGCCATTCGCTGCGACCTCCGCGATCCCGAAGACATCGAGCAGACCGTTGCCGCAGTCGTCAACGATCTGGGCCGCATAGACCTTCTCGTCAATAACGCGGGCATCTTCGCTTCAGAAGCACTCGAAGACATCTCGGTCGACCAATGGGACGCGATGTTCACGACCAACACTCGCGCTCCTTTTCTTATGGCCAAGGCAGCGCACCCGCATCTTCGCGCCGTCAAAGGACGCATCCTCAACATCGGCTCGCTCGGAGGCCTGCATCCCTGGGCCACTCACGCCCACTACTGCACCTCAAAGGCTGCGCTACATATGCTGTCCAAGACCATGGCAAAGGCCTGGGCGCCTGAGATCAGCGTCAACTGCATCGCACCTGGCATGATTGTCCAGGGCGAGGTCGATGAGGCTTACGAACATTTGGCCCGCAAAACACCCATGCAACGCAACGGCACCGCCGAAGATGTAGCCGCAGCAGCGGTCTTCTTCGCCACAGCGCCCCACTTCATAACCGGGCAGCTGATCGCCGTCGACGGCGGCCTCGGACTGTAAAAATATGTCCTGCCGGACGGGCCCACTGCGCGTGGGGCGGTCACTTCGTGACGCGTGTACCGCTTCGCCAGGCGCTCCCGATGGTCGCAAATGACGCTTATTCCGACCAACGGGAGGCTCACGCGAAGCTTTAAAAAGGCGTGCGAACGCCCGCCCCACGCGCAGTGGGCCCGTCCGGCAGGGCCTATCTTCCAAGCGAATCTACCGCCCCAGAAGTTTCCGCCACCAGCTCTTCTCCAGCAGCTCGTCGTAGAGATTCAGCGCTTCCAGCTGTGGCGGCATAGGCTTTCCCAAAAACACGGCCAGTGGGTTAGACACGCACAGCAGGTGCGCATAGTCCGGGCCATACTTCTTCGCCACCAGTTCGAACGCCTCCCGCATCTTCGGCGCGCGGGAGGTCGTATTGTGCGCATCGGTCGCTAAGAAATTTACCCAGCGATTCTCGAGCAGCTCATGTGCCATTCGTTCAGCGTGCTTGCCCATGCGTCCCAGCACAGACGCAGCTGTGACCTGGACCAGCACGCCGCGCTGCAGCCACTCTGCGATTCGATCCTGATCGTTCTGTAGTGTGGGATTCCTCTCCGGATGGGTCAGAATCGGCGTTAGCCCAGTAAGCTGCAGTTGATAGAAGATCTCCGTAAGCCCACGGGGCAGCCCATAGTCGGGAACCTCCACCAGCAAATAACCGAGCCCATTGATGCTGAACTTCTTCGGGTCTAATTTGGCTTCCTGGATATTTTCATACGACATGTGAAAGTCGCATCCCCGGCCCAACTTCACCCCGACCGAGTCGCGATCTAACCGTTCCTGCAACTCGACAATCTTCGCGTCGATGATTGGAGGGTCGTAGAAGTACTGCCCATTCGAATGAGGGGAGCACACGATGTGCGTGATCCCATCGTCCGCAGCCATCTTCGCCATGGCCACCGAGGTTTCAAGGCTCGAAGCACCATCGTCCATGCCCCACAGAAGGTGATGGTGAATGTCAATCATCGCGTGATCAGGTTACCACCGCGTTATTCGATTCGCAGCCCTACCGGGCCGAAGCCAACGACTCTGCCATTCCTTGAAACAGCAGCAAACCATCTGCGGATCCCAGCAGCGTCTCGCTCGATCGATCTGGATGGGGCATCAGACCGAGCACATTTCGACCTTCGCTGAGCACGCCAGCGATATTTTCCAGCGATCCATTGGGATTTGCTGCAGCCGTCACCACACCCTCGCGAGTTGCGTAGCGAAAGGCAATGCGATCTTCCTTCTTCAGTGTTTGCAGCGTCTCCGAATCGCAGAAGTAGTTGCCTTCCATATGCCCAATCGGCATCTGCAGCACGTGCCCGCGGGACAGTCCATGCGTGAAGGGAGAATTGTTTGTTTCGGTGCGTAGGAACGTCTGTTTGCAGATGTAGTGCTGGCTGGCGTTACGCATCAGCGCGCCGGGAAGGAGACCTGCTTCGCACAGAATCTGAAATCCGTTGCAGATTCCCATCACCAGTCCGCCGTCCTGAGCGAACTTCTTCACCGATTGCATTACTGGAGCAAAACGTGCAATGGCGCCGGTTCTGAGGTAGTCACCGTAGGCAAATCCGCCGGGGACGAGGATCGCGTCGCAACCCTGGAGGTCCTCTGAGGCGTGCCAGAGGTAGGTTACGGGCTGGTGTGCAATCGCGTCCACAACATGGTGGGTGTCATGGTCGCAGTTGGACCCGGGAAAGACCAGAACGCCAAATTTCATGGTTTAAGGATAGCATTCGTGTCTCGGGAGCTAGAAAACGGGTGGGAAACCTGGAAAAAAATCTGGTTGTGGTGGCGGGTGCGATTTTAGAGGGGGTTTGTGGTTTTCCACCATGCAAAATGATGGTTCTTTGCTGGTGAGAACGTGGTGATTTGCGTGGCTGACGTGGTGTTTTAGCACCATGTTTTTTACTCGCTAAAAATACGCCACGTTTTGGAACTTTATTTTGGGTAAAGGGTCCTGCCGGACGGGCGCCCTGCGCGGGCGGCGGTCACTTCGTGACTTGTATACCGCTTCGCGTGATGCTCCCGTTGGTCGCAGGCCGGAGCTGGTGCCGACCAACGGGAGGACCCGAGCATTCCTGGCGCCCCGACCGGTACACGTGTCACGAAGTGACCGCTGCCCGCGCAGGGCGCCCGTCCGGCAGGACACCTCTTACACCGGCGCGTAGATGGCAAAGCCGCGCGGAGGAGCAGGGAACTCAGAGCTGCCGTCCGCATCCGTGGTCCGTTCATCCGGGTGGGCGGTGTCGTGCCCGTCCCAGGCGATCGGGGCGAACTTCTGGTTGGCCCACTTCGTCTTGACCGATGTCCCCGACCACTTGTCGCCAAGATTGTTCAGCACGTAGATCAAACCCGGCTGATCGGCCTTGTCGTCCTTGTAGCCTATTCGCTGCATGATGTAGAGATCCGGATCGGCGTGGAGGATCTCCGAATCGCCACCTGCGTACTTGTGATGCGCAATGACCAGGGCGTCGATTCCATTTGGAGTCAGTGGACGCGCCAATCCGTTGTTGTAGTAGTCGTACCAGAAGATACTGGGATACCCCTCATGCACCATGATGAACGAGTAAGCCATCATCTTGTCGTTGATGATGGCGTTGTCGCCCATGTCGTGATTGTCGACGAAGGTAGCGGCGTGCATCGGCCGTTTCATCACCACAGCGCCGCCGTCGGTCAGGTTACGCAGGTCGTAGCTTGGCTTGTCGCAGACGTCCTTCAGCTTGTAGCGAAGAGGAAAGTCGAATGCGGCAATCTGCGTGTCCGTCAACTTGTTTACTTTGTCCAGCCACTGTTCGATATCTTCGCCGCCCGACCACATCTCACCAACAACGTAAGGTGTGAACTCGTTGCCATCTTTTACGTAGCGGTACTTCGCCAGCAGTCCGATGATCCAGGCGCCGAACCCTTTTACGAAGTCGAAGCGGAAGCCGTCGAATCCAAGCTCTTCGATGAGGAAGCGGGCGTACTCGAACATCGCGGTGTAGACGACGGGGTTGCGATGGCAGAGGTGGGGGAATCCCGCGAAGTTCTCGCCTTCCATCATGACCTGCTCATAGCGGCTGGGATGAAAGCAGTTCCAGTCGCGAGGAAACTTGCCGCTCTTGGGGTTGAACTTCGTCCAGCGCTTCTGCCCGTCGAGTGGATTGACCTCTTCTTCGTCAGCGCCAGAGTTGTGGTTGAGCACCATGTCCGCGTAGAGGCAGATTCCGTTGGCGTGTGCCTTCGCAATCAGGGCTTCCAACTCTGCGCGGTTGCCGTAGTAGGTTTTGGTGCCGCCCTTCTGGTCGAAGTCGCCTAGGTCAAAGTAGTCGTAGGGATCGTAGCCCATGGAACTGTGATCGGACGCCTTCGAAACCGGAGGAAGCCAGAGCGCATCGAAGCCGGCTTTACCAAGGTCTTCGACCTTTTCGGCGACGAAGTTCCACCACTCGCCCTCTTTTTTGTCGTGCTTCGGTGCATCCCAGTAAAACGCCTGCATCATGACAGCCATCTTGATCGTGCTCCATTCCAGTGCCGTTCGAGCGAGCGTCTCCATCGCAGCTGCAATGTTCGCATCGAATGAAAGTGGCTTGATTTATAGTTCTGCTTCAGCATGTCAGATGCGCGTGAGGACGGTCTGGTTGGCATGGACATCCGAAACACCAATACGAAGACACATCTCAAGACTGCTGGTGGTGCGCTGCTCAACTGGTGGCGTGCCGCTACGCTCGACGGCCTGATTGTCGGTGTTCTGTGGCTCATCGGGCTTGAACTGATCCGCGTTCCGTTCGCGCCATTCTGGGCGATCCTTGGAGGCATCCTCCAGATCGTCCCGACCTTCGGCGGCATGATTGCGCTCATCGGGCCAGTGCTGGCCGTTGCGTTCAGCGGCCATGACGAGTGGCGCCTCGGGCTTGTTCTCGGCCTCTACGGTCTGATTGTCATTCTTGAAGGTCTCGTCATTGGCCCTTACGTTCTACACCGCACCACCAAGGTGCCTTGGTGGGCCGCGTTCCTAGGCCCGATTGTGCTTGGCATCATTATCCCGTTCTGGGGAGTGTTGCTGGCTCCGCCGCTGCTGGCGATAATCTTTGCGTTTCGTAAAGCTCCGCCCCCGCCGCCTGCTCTGCCTGGGGCCTAGATGTCCTGCCGGACGGGCCCACTGCGCGTGGAGCGGTCACTTCGTGACTTGTGTACCTTGTCTTGGTGAAGTGAAGGGCGCTCGTCCTCCCGTTGGTCGGAAGTTTGGATTCGGGGGTTATCTACTAGCCGCCTAATTTGTAGCGCGTCTCGGCGAGCCTGTAGAGCGGCCGCCATACCAGCCGGTTGATCGTGACTACCATGAGCGCCATTACGATGGTGGCGAGAAGAAGAATCTGAAACTTTCCGCTGTCTGTCGCTGCACTGATCACCGCTCCAAGCCCGACTGTCTGGAGCGTCTGGTTCTTCAACCGAAAGTACTCCGCGATGATGCTTGCATTCCATGCGCCACCCGACGCCGTGACCAAGCCCGTGATCAGAAAGGGAAAGATTCCAGGCAGAATGACAGTCTTCCACTTCTGGATGGTGGTGAAGTGAAAGAGCGTCGCGACTTCCTTCAGATCGGAGGGGATCGCCATCGCTCCCGCGATCACGTTGAACAGGATGTACCACTGCGTTCCGAGCAGCATCAGCGCGATGGAGCCGATGCCCATTCCGCCACCAAACCTCACCAGAGCCAGCAGCAGAACAGGGAACAGCGCAGTGGCAGGCACAGAGGCTGCGATCTGCGCTATCGGCTGTGCGATACGAGCCAGTCGTGGATGAAATCCAATGGCAACACCTGCCGGAATCGTCCATGCGGCTGCGAGGATGAGCGCCACGTTCACTCTGAGGAAGGTAGCCATCGCACCCTTCAGAATCCCAACGAACTCGCCCCCTTGTACCTGCCGCAGAAGCGTCAACGCCTGCCAGGCTGCATAGAGAACCGCAACCGCCGCGATCACGATGACAAGCCCGCGCAGGACGGCAGACACAATGCCGTTTTTCGCCACCAGGCCTTCAGACTTCGCGGTCTTCGCTGCTGCTCCGACGACGCGTTGGTCTGCGAGTCGTCGATACAGGCCCTCCTCCAGAGGAACTACTGTGTGATGCCGCAGGGTTCGCAGTCCGCGAGAGTGCTGCAGAAGATGCAGCAGCGGTGAGCGAACCCGCGATCCGCTCTCTACCTGCTCGAATTTGAACTTGTCGCTCCAAGCGATGACAGGTCGCCAGACAAGCTGATCGGTCGCGACGATAATGGCAATCATGGTCAGCAGACCCCACGTGATGGCTGAGTAGTTTCCTGTGCCGGCTGCGGTCTGGAGATACGATCCCAGCCCCGGTAGCCTGAAATCGCGTGTTCCCAGGACGAACATCTCGCACGCCATCAGGAAGAACCATCCGCCCGCGACCGACACCATCGAGTTCCAGACAAGCCCGATCGCCGCATAGGGGAGCTCTAACTGGATCAGCTTTTGCAGCCGGGAAAACTTATAGATGCTTGCAGCTTCAGAGAGCTCTCGCGGGATGCTCTTGATAGAGGAGTAAAAGCTGAAGGCCATGTTCCAGACCTGGCCGGTGAAGATCAGCACGATCGCGCCCATCTCAACGCCTATCTGCCGTGTGGGAAAGAGCGCAACCATCGCCAGCATCACGCCGGGCAGAAAACTGAGAACCGGGATCGACTGCAGAATGTCGAGTCCCGCAATCATCAACGGCTCCACTCGCTTGCTGTATGCGGCGATGTAGCCGTAGCCGATGGCGAAGACGAGACTCAGCAGGTAGGCGAGCCCGATCCTTACAACCGAATAGAACGCATACTGCGGCAGCGCGCGCGGGCTCTGCGAGATGGTGATCTCCGGCTCAGGATGGCCGAACCAGTAGCGCGCGATCACGACGACTCCATAGAAACACGCCAGTCCGATGCCGGCGACGCAGAGGTCCAGCACCACCGGCCAGCTGCGCTGTAGTACCTGCGAGCGCGCCAGCGTCTCCCGTCCGGGGATGTTGCTGAAGCTATCCGGAAACTTCATCATGCATCGATCTCCGCCGTGGAGCTTGCGTCTGCATCCTGATGCAGTTTTTCAGACTGAATGAAGCGGCGGCGTGAGGCGTCGAAGTCGAAGAGCTCGGCGTAGCGGCCCCAGTTGATGGCGGTCTCAAGCTGACGAAGGGTTTCGTCTTCGCTGAACTGCTCGTCGAGCATGTCGTGGAAGAACTCCTCGGGCACGCTGCGGTCGCTCTTGGACTCGATAGCGCGCACGATCTGGCGAAGGAGCAGAACGTTCTCGACGGCTGCGGTGCGAAAGAGTTCCTTCTGCCGTAGGATCTCGGAGTTGGCGTACTCCGCGCCGGTGGACGTGATCGCAGCGTCGCCTTCTGTAACCGTCAGGAAACCTAATAGCTGCGCCGCGTCGACGATCGGCAGCAGGTCGTCGATCTGGAAGGCGAGGTCGTCGGCGAGGCGATAGATGTCGTCTTTGCCATTGTGATCGAGCACGAGTTCCAGCAGACCTGCGATTCCGCCGGGCCGCGCGTGTGGCAGCATCTGATAGTGCATCTGCCTTTGATCGCGCACCTTCTTTCCTGTGGAAGTCTGCGGTAGCGCTGGCGGCTGGGCATCGGGCTGCGTGAGTACCTTGTAGATGTAGTCGACCAGTTGCGTGAAGGAGGTCGCTTTGCGGTCTCGAGGGTGGGGGATTGAGACGCGGAAGTCGGTTCGTACATGGCCGGGGTTGCGCCCGAGCACGATGATGCGATCAGCGAGCTGAACGGCCTCTTCAATGTTATGGGTGACGATGAAGATCGACTTCGTCGGAATGGTCTTGTTCTGCCAGAGTTCGAGCAGCTCACTGCGCAGGTTCTCCGCCGTCAGGACGTCAAGCGCGGAGAACGGCTCGTCCATAAACAGGACTTCAGGCTCGACGACCAGCGCGCGCGCGAAGCCGACCCGCTGGCGCATGCCACCAGAGAGCTCCTTCGGATAGGCGGCCTGGAAGCCGTCCAGACCGACCGTGTCGAGGATCTTCAGGCTGCGCTTGCGACGCTCCGAGGCCTCCATCCCGTGTGCCTTCAGCGGAGCTTCGACATTTTCGAGTACGGTAAGCCAGGGGAAGAGGGCGAAGCTTTGAAACACAATTGAAACATTGACCTCGGCGGTTGCAATTGGTTTTTCGTGCCAGTAAACTTCGCCAGCAGAGGGCGCGGATAGACCGGTCAACATGCGTAACAGCGTGGACTTTCCGGAGCCGGACGGCCCAAGGAGCGCAACGATCTCTCCGGCCGTGATCGAGAGGTCGGTCGGCGAGATGACCTGGATGCGGTTCTCGCTGGGTTGCGAGTAGTATTTTTCAACGCGTTCTGCACGAATGATGGCTGGCTGCATAGGAAGTTTTGTGAAACTGGAAGCGGCGCTTGAATTTGTGGTGGTTTGTTCGTCAACCACCTCTGCGCTCAGCGTATCATTACCGGGTGGGCGAAATATAAATCCGCCGCCTGCGTACGTCACATTTAAAACTGAACTTTGAACCTTCTACTTTTGGGGAAACTTAGCATGGCAGATTTAACCTCTACCGCAACACCCAAGCCCAAGGTGCTGGTCGCTGACGACGAGCAGGTGATTGCGAATACTCTGGCAATAATCCTCAATCAGGCAGGCTTTGAGGCACGTGCCGTCTTCAGCGGCGAGAAGGCCGTCGAGCTGCTCGAGAGCTTCCAGCCCGACATGCTCATCAGCGACGTCATCATGACTGGCATGACTGGGATCGAAGCGGCAATCATCACCCGCAGCAAGCTACCGAAGTGCAAGATCCTTCTGTTTTCAGGTCAGGCTGCTACTGCGGACCTGCTCGAAAAATCTCGTGCGCAAGGTCACGAGTTCGAAATCCTCGCCAAACCCGTTCATCCGACCGATCTTCTCGCAAAACTGCGCGGATAGGCTCAGGTCGGCCCGGGATGAACGACGAAAATAGCGGGACTTCGGTCCTGCTTTTCTCTGCTCTAAACAGCAGGACTACCTCACGTCCGGTTGGAAGAGGGGGCGGGGAACTGGCGGCGCTCCTTCACTTTGACTGCGGGTACCCCGGCGTACACGGTCCATGGGTCGAGGCTGCGCGTGGCAACGGACCCCAACCCAAGCACAGCGCCCTCGCCTATATTGACTCCGGGCGCGACGGAGGCCCGGGCGCAAACCCACGCATAGGCCTCGATATTCATCGCATAAGCGATCAGGGGGAAGGCGGGATCGTCGTAGTCGTGGGTCGCCCCGCATACGTACGCTTCCTGGGACAAAATAGCGTGCGACCCCAGCGTCACCGGTGCCGGGTTATAGATCTCAACGCCATCGCCGGCCGTAACCTGGTCGGCGCAGATTAAATTCCACGGGGCCCATATCCTGGACCGTGGATAAAAGTGACAGTTCGGCCCCATCTTCGCCCCGAAGAGTCGAAGCAGAAATGCTCTCCAGGAATGTAACGGTCTTGGTGACGTTCTATAGAGAATGGCCCAGCATAAGTTCCAATTCAGTCGCCGCAGCCGGTCTTGCAACGAAAAAGCAGGACGCAGGTAGGGATCCGCGGCCGTCCCCGCCGGGATATGATCTGCCGCGTTGTAATGAATCTGCTTAGGCATTGGCGCTCCTGGCTACTCCGACTCGACTGCGGTAGGGGTAAGAACCGTAGCTGTGCCAAATAGCCGGATGATCGCCTTCGCGTTCTCGCGCATGTCGTAACGGCGATGGAAACACTGGTACGCCAACTCGCACATACGCTGCCGCTCCGCAACCGTCATGCCGATCCACCCCTTCAACAGTTTCAGCGTCCCATCCGGCGTATCCAACTCCATCAGCCCCGCGCCGTCTTCCGCGATCTCCTCGGCGATGTTTACCTTATCGGCCAGCAAAACTGCTTTTCCGCAAGCCAGCGCTTCGGCTACAGCAATGCCGAAGTTCTCCTGGTGCGATGGCAGGATGAAGGCCTCGGAGCCGTAAAACGCCCCCCACTTCGCATCGCCGGTAACCATTCCCGGCCAGAAAACGCGATCCTTAATCCCCAGGTTCGCTGCTGTTGCCTTCAGCTTCGCGCTCCACTGCTGCTGGTCAGGCCCCGCCATCACCAGATAAAGATCTGGATCGTCAGCCGCAACCTTTGCGAAGGCGTCGATCAACATGTCGCAGCCCTTCTTGCGATGGATGCGCCCGAGGAAGACGAGATATCTCTTACCCTTTGCCTCGGGGCACTTCGCAAAAAATGCACGCTTCTGCACCTCAGGATCGCCGTTCGGGCCGCTCGCACCATAGGGCACCACATAGGCATTCCACCGATGCAGCCAGAAGCTCTGCTCCGCGAGCCGCTTCTCAGCCTTCGATGTAAAGAGCACGCGATAAGCTCCGCGCAGAATCCAGTACTCGGCGGGGATCCAGTACAGCCACTTTTTGATGTGTTTCAACGGGAACGCATGCTTGAAGTAAGGGTCCAGCATGCCGTGAGTAAACACGACGTAGGGGGTATTGCCTGCCAGCGTTCGCCATGCAGCGTAACCGCAGTATTGCCAAAGCCCATTCACCACCACGCCATCGAAGCGATGACGGTTATCTCTCAACCAGGGCAACAGCTTGGAGTTGAACCCATAGGTCGTGTTGGTAGGACCAAGCGCGTGGACCGGAAATCCGACATCGTCAAGGTACGGCGCCGAGGGATCGTCGAGCGTGACCACCTCTCCGGTGTAGCCGATGGGCCCGTAACTCAGTAGTACGCGTACCGACTCTGTAGGGCCGCCAGCCTCAGGGTTCAGGGTCCCAATGATGTGCAAAATCCGCATAATTCTTCGACTATCAACTATTAAGCATAGCAGCAGAGGCTGTCCTCACAAGCCGCGCGCACTTAAGTTGTAATCACGTCGACAACCTCCTTGTCACGGCCGCGATTGCTCGTCGAAGCCCGGCAATGTCCTCCTCGTAACTCCACCCAGATATTCTCTTTAGCCCATGTCCTCCCATGGTTGCCGCTGTCTCTGGCCGCTCGAGGACTCTTCGCAGCGCCTCCGTCAGAGCCTTCACATTGCCCACGGGGAACACACACCCTTCGACGCCATCGGTCACCAGATCAGGTTGGCAGCCGACGTCATCCGAGAGGATCACGGCACGCCCCGAGTTCATGACCTCGTTCACGATCAATCCCCATGGCTCATCCTGCGAGGGCAAGACAAAGACCGACGCAAGATAAAAAAAACCTGGCAGCTCCGATTGATTGCGAAAGCCACAAAACCGAACTCCGCTGACTCCACTCTGCGAGACGAGCCTCTCCAGCGCCGCCCGCTCCTCGCCGTCGCCCACGATCAGGAGGTAGGGAGTCGGCTCGCTCCCAACCTTGGAACAAAGACTGAGATAAGCCCTGATCAAGTCTTCGCACCGCTTCCGTCTCTGCAGCTTCGAAGCAAATAGAATGACCGGCCGGGACGCATCAAGACCAAGCTCTCGCTGGAGATCCCCTCGTCGAAGATCGGCCTCGCGGCTGCGGCTCTGAAAGTATTCGTTATCCACTGCATACGGCATCATGAACTGCGGGAGGTTCTCGCCCATAGCATGACGCCAGTAGGCTGCATTCAGACTCCCGATCGGCAACACTCCGTCGACAAGCTGCTTCAATCCGCTAAAGAAAAGGCGCTTCGCCAGCTGCTTTAGAGCACCGTTCTGCTTCCGTCCCAGGCGTGACTCTGCACGAAGCAGCACCGGAATCCCCAGCGCCTTTGCGATCAGCATTCCCTGCAACGTGTTCAGCGTCGAGTAGCCATGCACCCAAAGTACGTCGAAGCCGTCTCTCTCTCTGCTTCCTCGAAGCCGGCTGAAGATGCCGTAGTTCAACTGGCTCGTGGGCCCGGTTCTTCTCTTATCCCATATCGCCGGGAGAAATTCATAACGATAGCCGTCGAGCAGGGGCACATCCCACTTCACATCCACGCCAAATCCCTTGTCGACATACTCCTGCACGGAGAAGTTCGATCCAAAGAAGACGGTCAATTCAATGTCGGGCTCCTGCGCGATTCGCCGCAGCAAAGGGGCCTGGTACTGGATCGGATGGCTCACCAGGTAGGCGACCTTCACCTTCTTCTTCGCGTTGTCCTCTCGGCTTTGCTCAGGAGATCTCATGGAGTAGGCCTGCGTTACGCGATGATCTTTCGTGTCAGTTGCGCGATTGCCTGGCGCAGCGCCTGAATATCCTCTTCAAAGCTCCATGCGTTGATTCTGTCGAGCGCGCGCTGACCCATCTGTGCCGCTCCCTCGGGCGTCGCCAACACGCGTCGCAGCGCTTCGGCGAGCGCCTTTACATTCCGCACGGGAAACACATATCCCTCTGCACCATCTGTCACCAGATCGGGCTGGCACCCGATATCGTCGGACAGAATCACGGCACGCCCTGCGTTCATCACCTCGTTTACCACCAACCCCCAGGGCTCGTGGCGAGCGGGTAAAACAAATACGCTTGCAAGATCGAAGAACCTCGGCAGCTCCGACTGATTGCGAAACCCGCAGAATCGAACCCCCGTCAACCCGCTCGACTTGGCCTTCTCTTCGAGCGCAGCTCGTTCCTCACCATCTCCGACGATCAATAAATAGGGTTGCGGCCGGCCCGTCTCGTCATTGATCAAGCTCATATACGCGTCCATCAGATCGGTGCAGTGTTTGCGCTCCTGCAGCTTTGAAGCAAACAGGATGACTGGTCTTCCGGCCTCAAGGCCAAGCTCTCTTCGCAACTCGTCGCGTGTGGCAGCCGCTTCCAGACTTCGTCGCTGGAAGTAATCGTTGTCCACTGCGTAAGGCATCAGAAAAAACGGGACATCATCGCCCAGGTAGTGGCGCCAATACTCAGCGTTCAGTGTGCCGACCGGCAGGACTCCATCCACCATGTGTTTTAGGAACTGAAAGAACAGCGTCTTCAGAAGAAGCTTCGGCCCACTCCGCGGACGGTCTCGCAACCACATGTCGGCGCGCACCAGCACGGGGATTCCCAGCGCCTTCGCGGCCACCATTCCGTGTAATGCATTCACCATGTTGTAGCCATGGGTCCACAAGAGATCATAGCCGGGCTCTCCCTCGCGGCCGCGAAGCTCGCTGAAGATGCCGTAGTTCAGCGGGGTTGTCACCGTCTGCGTGCCATCGTCACGAATCACCGGCAGAAATTTATGACGGTATCCATCGAGCAGCGGCACGTCCCACTTCACATCGACGCCGAAGCCTTCATCCTGGTAGCTGCGGAGCGAAAAGTCCGAGCCGAAGAAGACGGTCAGGTCGATGTCCGGTTCCTGCGCGATCCGGCGCAACAACGGAGCCTGATACTGGATAGGATGACTCACCAGGTAGGCCAGCCTTACCTTCTTCTTCAAGCCTGTGTCAACGTTCGACGAGGGTACGACCATATCTTTTTGGTTCTCATGCGAAATCTGGCCCGATGCAACTAGGACTACTGTTGAATAGCGAGAATTAGAATCGAAGCAATACCCAACAGCGTTGCGATACCGCCGTTCTTGATCGCCGCCTTCATCGGATTGGTAGGCAGCAACACGATGTCTTCGGCCTGGAGCACAGGATCGGGAACCTTCCCGTTGATCACCTTCGAGATGTCGACTTTGACCATCTGTCGGGTAGTACCGGTGGTCCGAATAATCCGAAGGTCATTGAATCTGCCTTCATAGCCTGGCCCCCCTGCCAACGC
The DNA here is from genome assembly GCF_013410115.1 of Tunturiibacter gelidiferens. Lineage (GTDB taxonomy): Bacteria > Acidobacteriota > Terriglobia > Terriglobales > Acidobacteriaceae > Edaphobacter > Edaphobacter gelidiferens. The sequence goes on along the minus strand of NZ_JACCCV010000002.1, from coordinate 327,456 downwards.
AGCTACCTTCATCAAGGTGATGGGAGAGTTCTGTTGGAGCGGGATTGCGCCCTGAGTCTTGAAGGCCCCCAGCAGATAGACCACTCCAACCCGTGGAATGATAATCGTGTCGCGCGGATAGATCGGTATATTGATGAGCGCACTCTTCGCGGGATCGGTGCCGAGGTCGATGACGATCGGCTCCGCTACTCCATAACGATTGATCGTGATGATATGGCTTGCCGTCGCGGGCAGGCCGCCGCCACCGACGACAACCGTCGTTGCCCCACCGCCATTGCCCGCGGCGCCTCCGCCGCCTGCACCGCTGCCCACCGCTGCCAGCACATCGAACAATCGTCGTTCGCCAATCACCGGCACAATCCCGTGCAACTCTCCGATGACAGTGACGATTTGATTTGGAGAGTCTGTGATCTGAATCGCCACCTGAGGATCGCGAAACATGCCGGCTTCTTTCAGCTTCTGCGCGATCAGGTCCTGGGTCTGATGTACGGTAAGGTTGTCCACCAACACACTCCCAATGAGGGGCAGTTGAACGGTGCCATCGAGACCAACGCGTACCAACGGAGTGTAGTCCGCGTTCCCGTAGATCCTGATCGAGAAGACGTCCCCAACTCCCAAATACACATCTCGGGGCCCCGGAAACAAGATTGCAGGATCGGTTGTGATTGTGATGGGGGGATTCACCTCTGAGGTGATTCCAAGCGCTGGACCGCTGAATTGCGCCTCCGCGACGCGGCCGCCGAGAGCCATCAAAAGAAAAATAGCGGAAGCAAGCCAGGCTCTGCGCCAGTCGACCTGATACACCTGCTTCTCGGCCTCAGTCCGGAGATCTTCCTGTTTCTGTCTCATCGCTTCGTCTCCCCGGCGTTGGTGTGATCCCTTGTCGAAGCCGTCTGCGACTCCCAGCTGTCGGAGTCCACACTTGAGTAGGAGTAACCCGAATAGCCGTAGTACCCGTAGTACTCCGGTGAATTCATGTCGACCGCATTCAGCACAATTCCAGTAATGGTCGCCCCCGAACGCAGCAGCAGATCTCTGGCCCGACGCACCACATGCTTGCTCGATTTACCATGACGCACTACCAGCACGACAGCGTCCGCCTGGCGCGCCAGAATCACGCCGTCGGTCACCGAAAGGATCGGCGGCGAATCGATCACGATGTAGTCGTAGAGTTCTCCACAGCGCTTGAGGATGGTCTCCATCGCCGCCGAACTCAACATCTCGGTCGGGAATGGCGGAACCGGTCCACTGGGCAGGATGTCGAGATTTGGAATCTCAGGCACTCGCTGTACCGTCTCCTCGAGCTTGGTTGCTCCGGTCAGTACCGTAGTCAGACCGATCTTTCCGTTCAACCCGAACCGGTGATGAACATTAGGTCGTCGAAGATCTCCATCGATCAGTAGAACCCGGGTGTCTCGTTGTGCCAGGATCGCAGCGAGATTGCTCGCGGCCGTCGTCTTTCCTTCTGAGGGCGTTGCGCTTGTCAGCACAATGTACTTAGGTGGATGCCCGGTGCTAGAGAGCAGCAGCGACGTTCGCAGGGAGCGGAACGCTTCTGCAAACTGCGACTTCGGCTGTGTCAGAATTCCTACGTTGCGTTGCGCGGTGCTGAGCGTTGCGGCCTGATCGACCGATGATCTGCGCGCTCGCGGAATGATAGCCAGCGATGGCAGCTCCGTAATGCTTTCGATCTCCGCGATGCTCCGCAACCCGGTATCCAGGCTCTCCATCAGGAAGGCGACCACGATGCCCGCCAGCATGGCAAAGACCAAAGCCGTTATGATCACCGTCGATTGAGGCCGCAGCACAGGCTCCGCAGGGGGCAGCGCCTGATCCACAACGTCGACCTCGAGAGACTCCAGCCCCGACTGCACGCTCGCAGTTCGCAGACGCTGTTGCAGGCTGTCGTAGAGCGTTCGATTGGCTTCGTACTCCCGTTGGCGCAGGGTGTACTCCACCAGCTGGTCCCGCAACTTGTAAGCATCGGTCTTCTGAGCCTCGAGCGCTGCGGTCGTCTGGTCTTCATTCGCCTTCGCGACCACGTAATTCTGTTTTGCCTGCACAATCAGGCGGTTCTGTTCCTCATCAATCTCTTTGACGTACTCGTCGATCTGAGCCTTCAGAGCCTTCGATTGAGGGTGATTCGGTCCGAGCGAAGACTCCATTGTGGCATAGTTCGCTTTTGCTCCGGCCAACTGTCCTCGCAGCAGGTTGAGCTCTGCTGGCGCCGTTCCTGGAGTCAACTCGATGGTGCCTTCAAGCGTGTTCGGATCCATTCCGCTGACAACGCGGTAGCGCGCTTCAGCGATGATGCGAGCCAGCTTCGCAGTACCTGCCGCTCGGGCAAGGTCATCGAGGGACGTGCTGATCTGATTGTGGGTCGGGTCAAATCCAAGGATCCCCAGACGACGCTGCATATCCATCATCTGTTCCTGCGACGCCTCTACCTCCTGCTTGAGGCCCTCGAGAGTTCCAGAGAGCCAGACAGAGGCGCGCTGCGAGGATTCGTAACGGGTCTGATAGCTTCGCTGAACGTAATCTGAGATGACCTTGTTGACAATATCGGCTGACAGCTTCGCGCTAAAACTGCTGTAGCTGATGCGGATAATATCTGTCTTCGGTACGACGGTGACGTGCAGATTGCTCTGAATACGATGGACCGTGTCCTGCCTGGTTTCTCCGTCCTCCAGACTCGCCCGCGGCTCGGGGCGTGTCTTTTGTTCCAGAAAGTCTGCGTTGTTGGCCAGATCCATCTCGCGACACACGGTCAACATCAGCGAATCACTCTTTATAATCTCGATCTCGCTCAGCAGCTTCGAGCTGGAATCACCGCTGTACTCTTGCACCGTGCTGACTCGGTATTCGTTCGACGAACCCGACCGCACCTGAATTCGTCCGTACGATTCATAGAGTTTGGGCTGCGACTCCGCCTTAAAGATTCCGTATGCCAGGCCCAACAAAACCGCAATGATCAGGACCAGCTTGCGTTTCCGCAGCACAATCAGAGCTTCTGAGAGCGTAGTATCTGTAACCGTTGTACTGAACCCTGCCTGGTTCGTCTCCGGAACACTCACATGCGGCGGCTGCGTATTTTTAGAACCCATTCCCTCTAGTCTACCCGAGCGGCCCTGACGGAAGGAGTATTAGATGAGCTGCAGCCTTCTTATGGTCCAAAAGTGTTACCTGGTCCCGCAGATGACCTGTATTGGTCCAAATTCGGATATCCTCGACCATGAGCCGTAACGCCATCAAACCGATGGCCGATCCAGCAGAATTGTTGTCGCTAAGGCATCTTCTCTCTGCCCTCTCACCTGCAAATCTCAGGCCAGCATATGTTCAATAAGATGAAAGGTATTCATTGATGTCTCGAAGCACTCTCGTCACAGGAGCCGCCGGCTTTCTCGGGTCTCATCTCTGTGACGCTCTTCTGTCAGAAGGAGACAACGTCGTCGGCGTCGACAACCTGAGCACGGGCAACCTGGCCAACCTCAGCCATCTCTCTCGCGATAGCCGCTTCAGCCTCGTCGAACTCGATATCTGCAAGCCCTTCGACACTGGCAAAGTCGACTACATCTTCAACTTCGCCTCTCCCGCCAGCCCAATCGACTACTCCCGCCTCGGCGTAGAAACCCTGCTGGTCGGCTCTGCGGGCACCATCAATACCCTCGACCTCGCCCGCAAATACGGCGCCGGGTATCTCCACGCCTCCACCTCCGAATGCTACGGCGACCCCGAGGTCCACCCCCAGGTCGAGACCTACTGGGGCAAGGTTAATCCCATCGGTCCACGTTCCGTCTATGACGAGGCCAAACGCTTCTCTGAGGCTGCCGTCATGGCCTACCACCGCTACTACGGCGTCGATACGCACCTGGTCCGCATCTTCAATACTTACGGCCCCCGTCTTCAGGCCAACGACGGCCGCGTGATCTCGAACCTCATAGTCCAGGCCCTGCGCGGCGAACCTCTCACCATCTACGGCGACGGCTCCCAGACGCGCAGCTTCTGCTACGTCGCCGATCTCATCGAAGGGATACTTCTCCTCTCGCGCTCCGACGAGCATCTCCCCGTCAACATCGGCAATCCGGTCGAGTGGACCATCCTCGAATGCGCTCGCGAGATCCTCGCCGTCACCGGTTCGAAGTCCGAGATCCTCTTTCAGGACCTGCCACAGGACGATCCCACGCGCCGACGCCCTGACATCACCCGCGCCAGAAATCTCCTCAACTGGGAGCCCAAGATCAGTCTCCGCCAAGGCCTTGAACGCTCTCTCGAATACTTCAGAGCTTGCGTCTCTTCACGATAGCCAAGTAGTGATTAGCGATAGCCGGCTAGTGTCAGCAATAGCGGACTGCTCCAAGCGAAGTCGAATGACGAAGCCCGAACTAGGCTGGCGAAGCCCCGTATTTAGGCCTTTGCTGTCATCCTGACCCTGAGCTTGTCGAAGGGAAGGATCCCGACGAACTCCATCCCGCCCAAACCGCTCATCCCTTCTCACCCACGCTCTTCACGCAGTCGTCTTTAGATTCAGAACACTAGGGAAGTGAAGGATACGTGCGTAACCTCGGATACCAGGTCAGCTGCACTGCAGTTGAAGTATTTTGCTGAAGCCCAGTCTTATAGATCGGCGCCTTCCAGCCCTCATACTGTACCCATGCGTTCAGCTCGACGTCCTTTCCCAGTCGCTTCACAACGCTCGCCTTGAACTGGTTTTGCGTGGTCCCGCCGGGAATGAAGTTCGAAGGCGTCTTCTTATTCAGATACTCCAGTTGGACCCACTCGTTGCCCGAGATGTGATAGGTCAGCCACGCCTGGCCACCCTTTGCCTCGCGCCCGATCCAGTCCCCCATGATGAAGCCCTTATTCGTGTACCCCTGCTTTTGGATGGTCTCCCAGTACGCAAACTGTCCATCGTGAGCAGGCCCGACATCAGGGTCGGTGGATACGGCCTCTACTCTGAAGTCCAACTTTCTGACTCCCGGAATCTGCGAGAGATACAGCCCTGTTCTGAAAGACGCCCGGCGAGGAGCGCTGATAGGAGTCACATCGTCATGCGAGATTGTATCCACGACGAACGTCACATACTTGCGCAGGAAGGGAAGCCGGTAGGAGGCATTGAAGTCGCTGAACCTGGCCCCAGGATCGTCTCGACCTTGTTTTTCATTCCCGACGGTATCGTGGGTGGAGAAGAAACCGCGGAGAAAGGTATGCAGCGTGACCGGCGCGTGGCCCTTTCCTCCGAAGATGATCGTTCGCTCAAACCCAAACTCGAAGTTCTCGGTCGGCCGGAAGGAGAACATCTCCGCATGCACCCACGGGTCTCGCGGAACATTATGTCCTTTCAGGTCCCCATAGAAAAAGTCGTAGCGAAGCGGGCCCATGATCTTTGACACAAAGGGAATGTACAGCGGCTCAACCCTGTTGATGCGGAACGAGTAGATGTTCTCCGCGTTGTTGGACCATGCCATCGAGCTGCCCGCCGCCGGCCCGAGCCACGCGTCGCTCTTGCCCCCGGAGATCTCATGGCCGAACAGATGCACCGACGTATACGCCTCGATCAACCGAAACGGATTCTGATCCGGGATCGGACCCAGCGGGATCGTGTCCTGAGGTCCCGGATACGGATAGATGAGGTCAATGGCAGACAGTTGCTGGGCGAGAGCCAGCGAGTAGCCCTCGGCCGACGGGGCGTGCTGATACTCGCCGCGGATATACATCGAAAACGGCCCCCACTCTCCGAGTCCAGAAGCTCCGACGATGCTGTTGAAACCGCTCTGGTAGGGTCGTCCGAAGTCGTTGTTGATCGTCTGGCCAAGGTGATAGCTGTCGCGCAGAATCGGTCCGCTGATCCCCAGCAGACGCGTGTACGACGAGTCCAGCCCATAGACCACGCCACGTTCGATCAGGCCGCCATCAGGATCCTCTGCGCTTAACTCATACAACAGCTTCGAGAGAATCGACTGAGCCTCTACGTTGTCGCTGTTGGCAATGTCGCCCCGCGAATCCTGAAGCATGTGAAAAACGCTTCGTCGCGTATAAGGCCTCATGCCGAGAAACATTGTGTTGACGAAACCCATGGAGTAGAGCCGCGTCAACGCCGGATACACCCAGCTATCAATCGGAATGTAAGTCGATCCCAGGCGGTCCGGCGGCGGCTTCACCTCGTCGGGAGCGTAGCCGGCATAACCGATAAACGGTTTCTTCGGACTCGTCTGCTCCGGCGGAACCACCGGCTGGGCCGTAGGCGTAGGAGGGCCTATCGAGGGGGTTTGCGGAGGAGGAGTAGTAGAGGGCGTCTGCGCAGGGGGAGCCGGCGTTGGCGTTGGCGACTGTTGCTGCACCGAATAAGGTGAATTGCCGGATGTCGTCCCGTTTGGAACTGGCGTCGGAGAAGAGTCAGAGGCAGGTGGTGGAGCGGCAGTGGTCGTTGGCGTCTGCGCGATCGCTGTCGATGCGGCACATAGACTCAGCGCCGCAAAACAAAGAAAAGCTTTGGTCCGCACTCACACCTCAATCCGGGGCTTTGAAACGCCACTACCAGTGTAACCGCCCCCAGCGTCCGGCCCGGAGTTACCAACTGATGACTGGAAGCTTACTGTGGGGCTCATTGTCAACTCATTGTTCAGTGGATGAAATACGCTTGCGAAGACGCTCCCCAGCCCTTTCCAGCCAGGCCTTGGTGCAAACCTTTCGCCCCAGCAGAAAACTTTTCATCTGCACCAGAGGATCCTGCCTGGAGTCTCCACCCACGCCATCCACCCGATATCCTTTGCATTCAATTAGAACCGGGCCTCCGCCGCCCCGGATCCTCCCCAGGGACTCCTGCGTCACCCGGTACAAAGCCACCGCATCGTTCGCGTCCACCGGGATTCCCGGCATCCCCCACCCGCGGACCTTCGCGCTCAATTGATTCACCCCGTCTTTCTTGTCTCCTCTACTGGGCAAGACGACAAGGATCATCGGCAGATCCAGCTTTGCAACGGACTCGATGATCTCTTGCCACTCCTTCTTGTCTAGCTCCGAACGGCCAACATAAGCGACTACCACGCTCCCCCGTTTCAGCGTCTTGAACGAGAGCGCCGCCCCCATCGCCATTCGTAGCCGGCTGCTCGCATCTTCCACCCACGGCAACACTCGCGCCAGCGCACCTTCCCTGGCCAGCCTCGCTCCGTCGATCTTTCCTGCGTGAAACTCCACCACCCGCCCTAACAGCGAGTCGATCTGCGCCTTCGACTGCGCCCCCGCGATCAGATCCATCACCACGCCAGCCTGCGAGTCGCTCACCAGATCGCCCGGTAGGAGCTCGAGAGCGGTGCTCACCCGGCAAGCCTCCTGCCCCTTAGTAGACTCCAGCCGTCGCCGCGCCTTCACACCCTTCTGCATTCCAGCAATATGCTCGTCCAGAACTCTCGCGTCGGCCATCACGCTATACATCTGCAGCAACTTCTTATTCGGCACCAATGGATTCTCGTACAGCCCCGCGTCGCTCAACAAACCCTCCGTAACACTTCAAGTTACAAAACGAGAGGGGTTCCACAAGGAACCCTCATCGCAATCAAAGCGCTTCAAAAGCTGCTAGGCACGCGCCGGATCAACCGCTTCGACATCCAGCCCCAGCTCAGCCAACGCCTTCTGCGCCGCCTTCGGTTTGAACTTGCCATCGCGAGCGAGCTTCGACAGCGTAGCTCCAACGATCGCCTCAGCACTCACTTCAAAGTGTCGCCGCAGATGCTCGCGGTTATCGCTTCGCCCGAACCCATCAGTCCCCAGCGTCACCAGCCGAGAAGGCAGCCACGGCGACAACAGATCCGGCACCGACTTCATGTAGTCGCTCGTAGCAATAATCGGCCCAGCCGAGCTCCCCAGTGCCTGCAGCACATACGGCACCTTCTCCTTCTCCGCCGGATGCAGCCGATTCCATCGCTCCACCGCCAGCGCATCCCGCCGCAACTCCGTATAGCTGGTCACGCTCCACACATCGGCATGCACGTTGTACTTCGAAGCAAGAATCTCCTGCGCTCGCAGCACCTCATTCAGAATCGGCCCGCTGCCAAACAACTGCACCGTCGCCTCACCGGCAGCCGGCTTCAGCTTGTAGATCCCGCGCAGAATACCCGCAGCCGAACCCTCCGGCATCGCGGGCATCGCGTAATCCTCGTTGTACATCGTGATGTAGTAGAAGCAGTCCTCCCCCTTCTCGTACATCCGCCTGATGCCATCCTGAATCACCACTGCCAGCTCATACACAAACGCCGGATCATACGTCACGCAGGTCGGCACCGTGCTGGCGAGCACAATGCTGTGCCCATCCTGGTGCTGCAACCCCTCGCCAAGCATCGTCGTCCGCCCAGCCGTTCCGCCCATCAAAAAGCCCTTGCCGCGCGAGTCCGCAAACGCCCACACCATATCCCCGATGCGCTGAAATCCAAACATCGAGTAGTACATATAGAAGGGAATCGCCGGCACCTTGTAGTTCACATATGCCGTGCCCGCCGCGGTAAACGAGGCCATCGAACCCGCCTCCGTAATCCCCTCCTCCAGAATCTGCCCATCCTTATCCTCTCGGTAGTAGAGCAGCATATCCGCATCATGCGGGCTGTACTTCTGCCCCTCCGGCGCATAGATTCCCACCTGCCGAATCGCCGACTCCAGCCCAAACGTTCTGCCCTCATCCGGCACAATCGGCACAATCAACTTGCCAATCGCCGGGTCCTTCATCAGGTGTCGCAGTATGCTCACGAAGCCCATCGTCGTCGACACGGCACGCTTGTTCGAGCCCGCCGTCCACTCGCCAAAGTACTCCAGCCCCGGAGCCTTGAAGTTGATCTTCGGCACCTCACGCGTCGGCAGATATCCACCGAGTTCCTTGCGGCGCTCCTGCATGTAAACAATCTCGGGAGAGTCCTGCGCCGGCCGATACGGCGTACCCGACTTCGCCGCCTCCTCCGGAATCGGAATCTCAAACCGCTTCACAAACGCCGCCAGCCCATCATCGGCCAGCTTCTTCTCCGAGTGTGTCGCGTTTCTGCTTTGCGCCGAGCCCAATCCATGCCCCTTCACGGTCTTCGCCAGAATCACGGTCGGGCCGCCCTTGTGCTCCACCGCGCGCTTATAAGCGTTGTAGATCTTCGTCCGGTCATGGCCACCGCGATGCAATAAACCAAGCTGCTCATCGGACATATCCTTCACCAACTCAAGCAGCTCCGGATACTTCCCGAAGAAGTGCTCGCGCAGGTAAGCCCCGCCCTTCGCCTTGAAGGTCTGGTACTCGCCATCGACGCACTCCTCCATCCGCCGCAGTAGCAATCCGGTGTGGTCGCGCTCAAACAACGCATCCCAATCCGAGCCCCATATCACCTTGATGACATTCCATCCCGCTCCACGGAACACGCCCTCCAGCTCGTCGATGATCCGCTTGTTGCCACGCACCGGCCCATCCAGCCGCTGCAGGTTGCAGTTCACCACAAAGATCAAATTATCCAGCTTCTCGCGAGCAGCCACCGAGATAGCACCCAGGCTGTCAACCTCGTCCGTCTCGCCGTCACCCACAAACGCCCACACCTTGCGGTCGGTAGGCTCAATCAGCTTGCGGTTCTCCAGATACCGCATAAACCGCGCCTGATAGATCGCATTCAAAGGTCCGATCCCCATCGATACCGTAGGGAAGTTCCAGAAGTTCGGCATCAGCCACGGGTGCGGATACGAGCTCAACCCCGGCGTCTCTCTCAGCTCATGCCTAAAGTTCTTCAACCTCTCGTCATCCAAACGCCCTTCAAGATAAGCCCGCGCATACACTCCCGGCGAAGCATGGCCCTGAAAGTAAACAAAGTCTCCCGGCTGCTCCTGCCCACCGACGGAGTACTTCGCATGAAAGAAGTGATTGAACCCAACCTCCAGCAACGTAGCTAGCGACGAGTACGTCGAGATATGTCCACCAATCCCGGCGTCCTTTTTGTTCTGACCATGCACCATCGCCATCGCGTTCCAGCGAATCAGGCTCTCTACTCGGCGCTCCAATGCTCTGTCGCCCGGGTATGGCAGCTCGTCATGCTTTGGAATCGTATTGCGATAGGGGGTCGTCAGCTCGCTCGGCGTCGGCACTCCGGCCTCATGCGCGCGCTTCCGCAGAGCCTCCAGCAACTCCGACCCCTGCTCCCAGTCTGCGGCAACGACGTCATCAAACGCCTCAATCCACTCGGAGACCTCTGCGGTAAAGTCCTGCTTGGCGGCTTCTTCCAGTTTCGTTGTCATAGGTCTTCGTTGCTCCCACGCTTATAACGATATAAGGCTTACGCTAAAACGTAAAACCTTGGTCCTGCCGGAGGCGTTCACACGCCTTTTTACTGCTTCGCGCGGTCCTCCCGTCGGAATCAAGATCCTGTTCGCGACCAACGGGAGCGCCACGCAAAGCGGTATACATGTCACGAAGTGACCGCCCCACGCGCAGTGGGCCCGTCCGGCAGGACAGCATCTCTAAGTCGAATAATCCGCATTAATCCGCACATATTCTTCCGTCAGGTCGCAAGTCAGAAACCGGCACTCCGCCTCGCCCAACCCCAGATCCATCATGATCGTGTAATCCCTCGCCTGCATCTCCGCGTGCGCCGCCGACTCCTGGAACGCAGCCGACCGCACCCCAAGTTCAAACACCGGCTGGCTCCCAATCGTGATATTCACCAGCGTTGGATCGAACGCCACCCCGCTGTATCCCGCCGCCGCCAGCAGCCGCCCCCAGTTCGGATCCGCACTCGACCACGCCGTCTTACATAGTGGTGAATGTGCAATCGCCTTTGCAATCTGCTTGGCCTCTGCCTCTGTCCGCGCGCCGGTTATATGCAGCGTCACCACATGCCCCACGCCTTCGCCATCATCCACAATCTGGTACGCCAGCGACCCGCACACCAGCTTCAGCGCATTGGCAAACGGCTCCTGCGTGCGGGCATCGAGCTTCACGCCACTCGCTCCGCTGGCCAGCAGCAGCACTGTATCGTTGGTCGAAGTGTCGCCATCAATCGAGATCGAATTGAAGCTCCGCTCCACCGCCGGCTCCAGTAACCCGCGCAGCTGTTCACTCTCCGCAGCAATATCGGTAAACAGATAAACCAGCATCGTCGCATGCGCCGGCCCTACCGGCGCTCCAAGCTGAGGATGAATCATCCCCGCACCCTTTGCCACGCCGAAGATCCGGACTTCAACTCCATCGACATCGACCGAAGCCCGCGCCACCTTCATCTTCGTGTCGGTCGTCATAATCGCCCGGGCAAACGAGTCCGCGTGCTCCGGCGTTGCACCCATCACCTGCTCCAGCTCAGGCAACGCAGCTACCACCTTCTCTGCAGGAAACGGCACGCCGATAATCCCGGTCGAAGAAGGGAAGACCTCGTCGAAGATGCAACGAAACGTCTCCGCCGCTGCCACACACGTCTGCACACAGGCGTCGACCCCAGGCTGCCCCGTCGCGCAGTTCGCATTTCCCGCATTCACCAGCACCACGCCCACGCGCCCGCCGGTCGAAGCCATATGCCGCCGCCCCACTGTAACCGGCGCCGCCACCACCTGGTTCTTCGTAAACATCGCAGCGCCGTTCGCACCCTTGGCCGCGACCGCAATCGCAACATCTGCATTACCACTCGCCTTGATTCCGGCCTTCACCGCACCCCACACAAACCCCAGCGGCAGTCCCTGCGACTTCACGCCCTCGTCACTCTGCATACTCTCCACTCTACAATCTTCATGCACCTGAACCTGTCACAACAACCATAGTTGCTCCGAACAAACACGCAGCCCAGTCGACGAGCCTGCTTTTTTGCCCATCTTTTTTGTATGCCTTTGCCGCTGCCCTTTCGTCTGCTCTTGCCGTTGCCTGTTCTTTTGTCTGCCTTTGTCGTTGCCTCTTCTTTTGTTGTCATTCCGCAGCGAAGCGGAGGAATCTGCTGTTATCGTTGCGCTGCAATTCCTCCTCATTGTCCGCTGACATCCGAACAACGCCCGAAAAATTCGTGTCAAGCCCCCAAACCGCTAAACCCCGCACCAATTCAGCACATAAACCGGGGCTTTTCTTTGGAAAAGAGCACCAAACCTCTAACCTGTTTGTTTAGAAGAATTTGCCTATAACCCTTTGGTAATGGATAGCTTGCGGAGACCTATTCGTAAATTAAACAAACAAAACGAGTTACAAAACAGATATCCAGAGGGCCTATTAGAAGGAGATCGGCAGCGTACGTCCCTCCAGAGAACTCTGCCTGGCCATCTCGAGCAGCTTGATGGTCCGATAGCCGTCCTCGGGCTTTACCGCCAGCTCAGCCGTTCCGTTGATCGCATCGCGAACGTTCGCATAGTAGTTGCGGTAGTCTCCCAGCTCCGTTTTCATTTTGGTGCGGGTCAGGGTGCCAGGGTCGTTGGGGTTAGGCGCAACCGTCAGAGTGCCCCAGTGCTCCTCGGCGTCGGCCAGCCACTCCCCTTCGCCCATGCGAGGCAGCTTCGCTCCACCAAGCAGCGCAGGCTCCTGCGGATCGAGGCCAAACTTCTTGAAGCTTCCCTTGGTCCCATGCAGCAGAAACCTCGGTGCAGCATCGCAGGCCAGCATGCTCGATCGGCAGTGAGCCCGCATCTTGGGGTACTCGAGCGTGATATCGAACGCATCTTCGATATCGGTCGAGTCCCGATCCATTCTGACGCTCGCAGTGATCCCGTCCGGAACGCCAAAGAGAGCGAGCACCTGGTCCACAAGATGAGGCGCCAGGTCGAACAGCAGTCCATTGCAGCCGCTGGCGCCCTCCTTCCACGTATTCTCGCGAGGCACCGGCCGGAACCGGTCGAAGTGAGATTCGTAGGTCACCAGCCGCCCAACCGCCTCGTCTTTCAAAATCTTCTTCACCGTCAAGAAGTCGCCATCCCAGCGCCGATTGTGAAACGGAGCGAGCACCAAGCCCTGCTTCAATCCAAGCTCCTCTAGCTCTAAAGTCTGCTTGCTGGTCGCAGCAAAAGGCTTATCGACGACCACATGCTTTCCCGCCAGCAAAGCCTGCTTCGCAAGGTCGAAGTGAGTCTCATTCGGCGTTCCCACTACGACAAGCCGCACCGCAGGATCGTTCAACGCCTCCTCAACCGACCTGAGAATCCGCGCCGAAGGATAAGCCTTTCCAGCCTCATCGCCCTTGCGCTGGACGATCGCCTCCAGCTTCAGCCCAGGGACAGCGCTCACAAATGGAGCGTGAAACACCTGCCCCGCCAATCCAAACCCAACCACCGCAACGCCGATCTCAGCAGCCATTCCTAACTCCTCGCAATCTCACCCGAACGCCAGCTTGATCCGGCGATACGGTTTATAAGCCTCATCCATCACAGCTCGGTCTTTGTCACTAACTTAGACAAAAAAGCAACAAAAACTTCTTCGCGCAAGCTGAAATCCCGAAACAAAGGTGATCAGAGTGTACCGAAAGCATCTTTTGAAGATTTTTCACAACCGACTGCATCAGTAACACATACATGTAAGTTTGTGACAAAGCCAATAAGCTCCTACCGTTATGACGGTGTTGCAATAAACTAGTCCGTGAATCTAATCAAGATGCAGGTTACGATTAACCGTATGAGCAAAAGCAAAACAGCGGGCGCTGCTCAGGCGTCAGTTCGTTATCTCGGGTTGTGCCTATTTCTAGCCTGCAGTCTGTCGCAGGCGCAAGGGCCAGGCGGCCAGACGAGGCAGACCCCAGCCAGCGGGCCCAGCACAGCCACAAACAGCTCCACCGTGGCGAACGCCCAGCAAAATCTTTACACCGCATCCGGCCAGAACGGCGCCCAGCCGACGCAGGACTCCTTCAAAGGCAGCGTGGTGACCGGTAAAGCTACCGAAGGGGTTTTGGACCTCTCGCTTGACGATGCCATCCAGCGCGGTCTGCGGCAGAACCTCGGGCTCATCCTGCAGACCTCCTCGGTAAAGAACGCTGCAGGTCAGCGTCTCGAGGAGCTGCAGCCACTCCTTCCCACCGTTACGGCATCGGCAAGCATCGAGGTGGAGCAGGTTAACCTCGCGGCCTTCGGCATTAAGTTCCCTGGTCTCCAGCCCATCATCGGGCCATTCCAGGTGGTCGACTTCCGCGCCTACCTGACCCAGAATCTAGTCAACGTCTCAGCTCTCAAGAACTACCTTGCAGCGAAGCATAACTTCCAGGGCGCACGTCTTACCGCAGAGGACGCCCGCGACCTGGTAGCTCTCACTGTGGGCAACGCCTATCTGCTGTGTATCGCGGACGCCGCGCGCATCGAGGCGGTCACGGCCGAGTTAGCCACGTCAAAGGTTTCGCTCGACCAGGCCGTCGCGGCACACGATGCCGGAACCAGCCCCAAACTCGACGTGCTGCGCGCCCAGGTGGACTACCAAAACGAAGAGCAGACGCTGATCTCGGCGAAGAATAACCTTGAAAAGGACAAGCTTGCCCTGGCGCGAACTATCGGGCTGCCCCTTGAACAGGTCTTCCGGCTGACCGACCTCGTTCCCTTTCAGGTGCTCGACAACGTCGATCCGCAGGCCGCGTTTCAGCAGGCGCTCAAGACGCGGAAAGACCTGAAGGCTTATGCCGAACAAGTGAAGTCTGCCAGCGACGAAAAGACCTCGGCATGGGCCTATCAAATTCCCGTCGCAAGCTTCTCGGGGGACTACGGCGATATCGGGACCACGCCGGGCCACTCGCATGGAACCTTTAGCGCGACTGGCCAGGTAAGCGCACCAATCCTTCAGATCGCCAAAACCAGGGGACAGGAGCAGGTTGCCGACGCCCAGTATGAACAGGCTCGCGCGAAGCTTTCAGACCAGGTCCAGCAGGTCAACCAGGATGTGCACGACAGCCTGCTCGATATTCAGTCGGCGGCCAAGCTGGTCGAATCCACTCACTCAAATGTGGATCTCGCCAACGAGGCCCTCAGCGAGGCGCAGCAGCGCTTTCATGCCGGAGTTTCGGACAATCTCCCCGTCTCTCAGGCGCAATCGCAGACAGAGCAGGCGAACGATCAATACATTAGCGCGCTCTACCAGCACAATGTCGCCAAGCTTGCCCTGGCCCGTGCCCTTGGCGTCGCGCAGTCCAACTACAAAGATTATCTCGGAGGAAAGTAAACTTGCCAGACCAATCAGATCAGCAGCAGGACGGCCAGACCGCGCAGATCAGCGGCACCGTGCAAATCAAGCAAAACGCTGGTGAAAAACAGCCCCCAGCCGATTCGCACAAACAGGAAGAGGACGACGCTCCGGAGAAAAAATCCGGCCGCAAGTTTATTGTCATTGCGGTCATCATCCTGCTTGTCATCGGCGCGGGAATCTTCTACTGGCGTTCGACCTTCAGCGAGGACACCGACGACGCTCAGGTTGACGGCGATCTTTATCAGGTGAGCTCGCGAGTAACTGGTCAGGTCATCAAAGTTTACGTTGAAGACAATCAACAGATTAAAGTTGGTGATCCTATCGCCGAGATCGACCCCCGGGATTATCAGGTGGCGCTCGAGCAGGCTCAGGCCAATCTCGCCAGCTCGCAGGCTGCCGCAATTCAGGCTACGGTGAACGTGCCAATCGTCGGCGTCAATGTAAACACCAGCGTCAGCACAACCGGCTCCGATGTTACCGGAAGTTCCGCCGCAGTGGAGCAGGCCCGCAAGCAAGCTCAGGCCGCAGAGGCTCGCGTCGTTGCAGCCAAGGCCACCGCGGTCAAATCGCATCTCGACGTTGAACGTTACACTCCGCTGGTCGAGAAGGACGTCATCTCCAAGCAGCAGTATGATGCCGCCGTCGCTACCGATGCCGCGAATCAGGCGTCTGTGCTGGAGGCCGAAGCCACGGTCATCGGCTACCAGGCTGCGGTCAGTCAGTCAATCCAGAAACTCGCCCAGTCACGATTTCAAGCGGCACAATCCGTGAAAACCGGCCCCGACCAGGTAAGAGTCCAACAGGCGAAGGCAAACTCAGCTCTCGCCGACGTCAAGCAGGCCCAAGCCAAGGTCGATCAGGCCGTACTTAATCTTGGCTATACCCACATCACCGCTCCCACCACCGGTATCGTCAACAAAAAGAACGTTCAGGTAGGTGCCAATCTCAGTATCGGGCAGGATGTCCTAACCATCATTCCGCTGACCAACCTCTGGGTGACGGCAAACTTCAAGGAGACACAGCTCGCCAAGATGAAGCCCGGGCAGTCAGTCACTCTCAAAGTGGATGCCCTTGGCGGCCGCAAGTTCCACGGCAAGGTGACTCAAATCGGCGGCGCTACCGGATCGAGGCTCTCC
This sequence comes from Tunturiibacter gelidiferens, assembly GCF_013410115.1. Taxonomy (GTDB): domain Bacteria; phylum Acidobacteriota; class Terriglobia; order Terriglobales; family Acidobacteriaceae; genus Edaphobacter; species Edaphobacter gelidiferens. Next base: position 311,187 of record NZ_JACCCV010000002.1, on the reverse strand, counting down.
CTGTTTCCCCCTGAAAACGCTACTGGAAACTATGTCAAGGTTGTCCAGCGAATTCCCGTTCGTGTCGATTTCACGAATCTGCAACAGGAGAACGGCGACTATGCCCTGCGTCCAGGCATGTCGGTGACGCCGGAGGTAGAGGTCAAATAATCGAGGGAAACCGACTCGTTCTCTGCGGCATCTGACAACTGAAAGCCAATTTTTACGAGGTGGATGATGGCAGTTGCAATTAAGAAAGCAAGTTCGAGCGACGCGAACGTAGCGCCGCACTGGCACGCACACGCGAAGGAGATTCAGAAGTACGGCTCCGTGGTCCAGGATATGCCTCACCCGTTGAGCGCGAAGGTCCGGGCTGACATGGTCGCCCAGCTCAATCAGCTTCTCGCCGACTCGATCGTACTGCGCGACATGTACAAGAAGCACCACTGGCAGGTTACCGGGCCGACCTTCTACCAGCTTCATCTCCTCTTCGACAAGCACTTCGACGAGCAGGTCGAGATGGTCGACACCATCGCCGAGCGAGTCCAGCTTCTCGGCGGCGTCACCATCGCCATGGGGGGCGACGTTGCGGAGATCACCCGCATCCAGCGACCGCCGCGCGGCATAGAAGAGGTTCCGGTGCAGATCTCCCGCCTCCTTGAAGCCCATAAGGTCATCATTCAAAGCTGCCTGGATATCTCAGATCTAGCCGATAAGGCGGGCGACCAGGGCACCAACGATCTGGTCGTCAGCGATATCCTCCGTCCCAACGAACTGCAGTCCTGGTTCATCGGCCAGCATCTGGTCGAGATGCCTTTGATCCTTGAAAAATAATCCCTTGAAAAATAATCGAGGGGTAGTAGCCGGGCGGTAGTTCGAATCCTGGCTTTTACGCTTCAACGAAACAGCCCGGTCGCGCGAAGCGTCCGGGCTGTGTATGTTAATGTCAGTTGGGTTCGCATCCAACCGCCAGCTCCAATCATCTGTAAGAAGTACACCTTTATGCCGATCGCACTCGCATTCTTCGTCCATTACGCCTACCTGATCGTCTTCCTTTGGGTATTGGTGGAGCAGGTCGGAATTCCCATTCCAAGCATCCCTGTCCTGCTCACTGCGGGCACTCTCAGTGCGACTCACACCGTCAGCCACCTCTATGTCGTCATCGCGGTCCTGTTTGCCTGCCTCATCGCGGACACCATCTGGTTCGCGCTCGGTCGGCGCTTTGGCAACAGCGTTCTGAAACTGCTTTGCCGGCTGTCGTTTGAAGCCTCCACCTGCGTCAGTAAGACAGAGGGTTACTTCACCCGCCGCGGTCCGGTCACTCTGCTCTTCGCGAAGTTTGTCCCCGGGCTCAGCACCGTCGCCGCTCCCATCGCCGGCCAGACCGGCATGCCCTATCCCAAGTTCCTCATGTGGGATCTCGCTGGCTCTTTCATCTGGGGAGAGACCTTCATCCTCGCTGGCCGATTCTTCGGCGATGTCGCCAAGAAGAGCGCGCCCTTCCTTCACTGGCTCGGTCACTTTGCCTTCTTCATCTTCGCCCTGATGGTCCTCGGCTTCCTGGCTCACCGCATCTGGAAGCAGCGCAAGTTCCTCCAGCAGGTCCGCGAGCTGCGCCTCGAGCCAACCGAGCTGAAGGCAATGCTTGACGCAGCCGAAGCCAGCGGGAATACACCTCCCTTCATCGTCGACCTGCGCCATCCCCTCGACTATCTTCCCGATCCGCGCGTGCTTCCCGGCGCACTTCGTATCGGCCCGAATGAACTCAAAGCGCACAGCGAGATTATTCCCCGCGACCGCGATGTCATCCTCTACTGCACCTGCCCCAGCGAAGAGACCAGCGCCAAGCTTGCCTTGCAGTTGCACAAGATGGGTGTCTATCGAGTTCGCCCTCTCCGCGGCGGCTTCGATGGCTGGAAAGAAGCAGGCTTCCCGTTGGTCGATTACGTCACCGAGGCGCCAAGCGCCGATGTCGTCCAGGAGATTCTTCCGGCTGACTCCAAATCCGCCGTCCCCTCCATGTAAGTCGAGGGCAGTATCCGACAGTATCCCGACCAACGGGAGGGCCATGCCGCTCATCGTTGCAGGACAAGGTACACCCGTCACGAAGTGACCGCTGCCCGCGTAGGGCGCCTGTCCGGCAGGACCCGGTTGCTTCAGACCCCCATCCGAAAATTGACCGTAATCGTCGTCTGAACATCCACAGCCTCCCCGTTCAACCGGTAAGGCCGGTATCGCGCCGCTCGTATGGCATCCATCGCTGCGCTTTGCAGCATCACCGGCCCGCTGAGTACGTGCAGGCTCTCGATGGTTCCGCCTCGCGAGATCACCGCCTCCACGACCACCGTTCCCTCCACATGAGCAGCCCTGGCAATCGCCGGATACACCGGACGAATCGGCTCAATCAACAATCCCTGCGAGACCCCTGTCGAGACATCAATCGTCTTATGCAGAGCTCCCCCCGAACCAACTCCCGGCCCCACAGACACACCCGGATGCGGCCCACACTCTCTCACGCTAAGCCCAATCGGCAACCCATAGGGCATCCCCATGCTGCCGGGATCGAGGAGCGAAGGCTCTTCCACCGCCCTAACCCCTCTGCCCGGTAGCCGCGCCGGAAGGATCGCCGGCTGAGGCGGAGCCGCCGTTGCAAAACTCGTAGCGGCCTCCGTAACCCGCTGCACCCGCAACGGAGGCGCAGGCGGCTTCGGCAGCAACGGCAGCAGCATCTTCGGAGCTTCCACAGAAAACGGCAGCACCTCCGGATGCATCAAGGGCAAAGCGACCACTAAGCCGGCAACGGCAAACTGCAAGCTGATCGACGCTGCCGTCGTCCACCGCTTGCTCGCCGAGACTTCTCCTGCACGCGACTCCACAAGACTTTCCTCAAACATAGAAGCACCCTCCAACGTTCGGATCCAAGGTGCGCATCCAGCGAGGAATACGGCCGTACTCTGTTAGACACCTCCAACCTGTTTATGTTCCAGCAACGCCGTCCCACCATAGTTCAGCGTCCGTCCATGCCGGCAGAGTTCTTGAAAACGATGCAGGAAATCATCATCCTCTGAAATGCAATCCACGGGACTTGACACAACCAACCCCTCGCAGCAGCTAAACTGAAGGAGAGACAAGAGTTCAGTCCACTTGGAGAACACATCTAAGCCATTTGGATCGAAGACTTTGCATACTTTTCGGGGGAGTGGGGATACCTGCTTCACCGCACCGGCATGAGCCAGGAGAGGGAATTGGCCTACAACGATCTACGCGAATGGATTAAGCAGCTTGAGAAGGCCGGAGAACTGAAGCGCATCACAATCGAGGTCTCTCCCGATCTCGAGATGGCAGAGATCGCCGACCGCACCGCCAAACTAGGTCGAGGCACAGCCAAGGCGGGCGGCCCCGCGCTCCTCTTCGAAAACGTAGAAGGCTATCCCGGCGCACGTGTTCTGATGAATCAGTTCGGCAGCGAACGCCGCATGAGGCTTGCGCTCGAGACCGACTCGCTCGACGCTATCGCCGACCGCATCCGCACCCTCATCAAGCCGCAGATGCCGACCAACTTCATGGACAAGCTCAAGCTCCTGCCGACGCTGGCCGAAGTCGGCAGCTTCTTCCCCAAGGTAGTCTCCGCCAAAGACGCTCCGTGTAAACAAGTCATCCATCGCGGTGAAGAAGTCAATCTTCTTGAACTACCCATCCTCAAGACCTGGCCGCAAGATGGCGGCCCGTTCATCACCCTCCCTTGCGTCATCACGCGCGACCCCAAATCCGGCAAGCGCAACGTAGGCATGTACCGCATGCAGGTCTACGACGGCAAGACCACCGGCATGCACTGGCAGCGCCAGAAAGTCGCCGCCGAACACATGCGCGAGCGCCTTCGGGAGGCCTCTCCCGACTCCGCCGCCCGCGTCGACCTGATGGCTATCACCTCTGGCGGAACCGCTGCCGCATCCTCCCTCGACACCCTCACCACCACGACCGTCACCAGGATTCGCGAAGACCGAATGGAGGTCGCCGTAGCCATCGGCACCGACCCCGCCACGACCTTCAGCGCCATCGTGCCCGCTCCACCCGACGTCGAGGAGTACCTCATCGCCGGCTTCCTCCGCCAGAAGCCGCTCGAACTCGTCAAGGCCGAGACCGTGGACCTCGAAGTCCCGGCCAACGCCGAGTACATCCTCGAAGGCTATGTCGAGTTAGGCGAACTCCGCACCGAAGGCCCCTTCGGCGACCACACTGGCTTCTACACCATGCAGGACGAGTACCCCGTCTTCCACATCACCTGCATCACCCATCGCAAAGATCCCATCTACGCAGCCACGATCGTTGGCAAGCCGCCCATGGAGGACGCCTGGATGGGCAAAGCCGTCGAACGCATCTTTCTCCCGCTCATGCAACTGACATTGCCGGAGATCGTCGACGTCAATCTTCCCGCCGAGGGTGTCTTCCACAACCTCATGATTGTCTCGATCAAAAAATCCTATGCCGGCCATGCAAGGAAGATCATGAACGGCATCTGGGCCATGGGCCAGGCGATGTTCACCAAGTGCATCATCGTCGTCGATGAAGACTGCGACGTGCAGGACCTCGCTGAGGTCACCCTCCGCACAACCAACAACATCGATCCCGAGCGCGACATCCAGTTCACTCTCGGGCCCGTGGACTCGCTCGACCACGCCAGCCGCCTGCCTAACTTTGGCAGCAAGATGGGCATCGATGCTACGCGCAAGTGGGCCGCCGAAGGCTTTACTCGCCCATGGCCGCCGATGCTCACAATGGACGCGGAAGTAAAGACCAAAGTCGATGCTATCTGGAAGAAGCTCGGCATCGAGTGAGACCCGGTAAGTTTCCCCGCGAACCACTCAGCTTATGGTTTGTGTTGCAAGTGCAATCGACACTTGATCATTGGGCGTCTTGGTGGTGCCCCCGTCGCTCTGCGGATGATATTCCACGGTCATCGTCGTCGCATTGACGATCACACGAAGGTATCCGAAGTCGGTCGTATCGTAGCTCTCGAGAGTCAAAGTGTTGTCGATCTTGAAAGGTGTTCGGAAGGTGCCCCGCATCGCCGAAAGCGGATTGTGCCCTCCGCAACCTGCGACGATAAACGGTATCTGGAGTTTGTTGACTGTGCGCGTGTAACGCTGGTAGTTGTGCGCATGGCCGGAGAAGACCGCATGCGGCCACACTCCCGCCGCTGTGCAGGCTGCGTCAATATCCACCAGCATCAGGGGACTACCTCCGTGCTCCACGCCTCCAGTGAACGGAGGATGATGCACTGCGATGATCACTGCGCCGGCAAACTTTTCAGTCTTCACCCGCTTGAGCGCCGCCGTTAGAAATGCAATCTGTCGGTCGTCGAGCACAGTGTTGTTCCCGTTCTCGCCGGAGATAACGCCGGGATCTTCCAGCACATTGCTGTAAAGGCCGAGGATTCGAACGAATGGAGCCTCCAGCGTGAAGTACACCCCGGGCTGGATCATCGTGGTGCGCAACAGGTTTCCCGAGTCCGGCGATTGAGCTGCAGTAGGCGAGCAGAAGTTGCGCAGGAAGGCGTCCAGCGTAGGCGACGGATCCTTCGGGTACACCACCCCATCATGATTCCCCGCGATCGCAAAGATGGGTGCGGGATAGTCGCGGTAAGGCTCGAAGAACTGGTCGTAGTAGTAGGTAGCTTCGCCGAAGTAATAGACGACGTCGCCCAGGTGGAAGAAGAACGACGGAACGTCGGCCGCGTTTGCTTCGCTGAAGTCGGACACCATCTTGTCGGCAACCAGCGACTGGGTTGCCGGTCCTGTCACACTGCCGGTGTCCCCAACCGAGTGAAAGACAATCTGCTTCGCCTGCTGAATCGCCTTGATGACTCCAGCTCCTGCCTGCCCATAAACCTGCTCCAGAGTCACAACTGGCTCGACCGCACCTCCGGCCGGCTGGGGCACGGGCTCAACGCTGGCAATTCCTCGATATTTCTGGTCGGTGACCGGATCTTTGAAACCGATCGGGTCGGGAGAAGGCTTAGGCTGCGAAAAGATTGGCTGGTCGTTGGCCGCGGCGCCCGATTGCAGTGGCCTGGCGTTTGCATCGAAGCTCTTGGTGGCATAGTGCAAAGTCTGACGAGGTGTTTTTTTTCGCATCGCGACCTCCAGCGGTCAGAAAACTGCCACCCAGAATACGCGCCAGCGTGAAAGAGGAGTGTGAAACCTGGAACATTTTGGTGCCACTTAAAAAGTTGCATCACAAAGCTGTCCTCTACTCCGCGCTCTTCACTGTAATCGCACTCAGATTCCGCACCCACCGCTGCGGCTTTTTGTCTTCGCTATCGACCAGCTTGAACATCCCGTCCTCGCCCAACGGTTTGCCTCCCATGCTGGTTGCAACGATCACTGTGCCGTTATGTTCCGATCCTTCAATTTCGGTGACCGAATAAACCACCCAATATTTATCCATCCCCTCAGCGACGAGGTAGCTCCGCAACATCTTCTGGTGGGTCGTCTTGTCGACGGGTAACCCATACTTCGCCAGCACTGCCCCCAGCAGCACGCCGGAGTAGGTCTCATCGGTCTTCGTATGTTCGTTGTGGACAGTTATCGTCGTCTGCGGCATTGCCGACAGATCTGCCACAGATAGCGTCGTCGCCTTACCGTCCAGAGTTAGTACCAATCCTGTTGAAGGCTGCGTAGGAGGGTGCTGATGCTCCGCCATCACCCCCATCGGAACAGTCTGAGAGATTGCAGCTGAAAAGCTTATTCCAGCAAAGCACAGGCCGAGCAGGAACGGTATGGAAACAGCGGCTCTTTTCATGGCTTTCAGCCTACCGCGCCCCCGTCGTATACTCAAGGCATGTCTATCGTCCGCGACGCCGCAGCCATTGCCAAAGGTATGAGCATCACGCTGAAGCAGGTCTTCCAGCCGACCGAAGTCGAGAACTATCCCGACGGCAAAGGTCCCATGCGCGGAGCCAAATTTGAAGAGCGCTTCCGCGGCAAGCACCAGCTGCAGCGCGACGAGAATGGCCTCGAAAAGTGTGTCGCTTGCTTCCTCTGCGCCGCCGCCTGCCCCTCGAACTGCATCTATATCGAGGCCGCCGAGAACACCGAAGAGACGCGCATCTCCTCCGCTGAGCGTTACGCCAAGGTCTACAACATCGACTACAACCGCTGCATCTTCTGCGGCTACTGTGTCGAAGCATGCCCCACCGACGCCATCACCCACGGTCACGGCTTCGAACTCGCCAGCCTCAACGCCACAACCCTCGTCATGCGCAAGGAAGATCTTCTCATTCCTACCCCGATGCTTCCGGACGCCGTGCGATCTCAGAAAGATCAAGCAGAGATCCTCGCCTAAAAGATTCACGTTGATGTGTGAAAACCAAACGGTGAGCCTTGGTGGCTCTCCGCACTACGACGGGGCGCGACAGTGCACCGCGCAACGAGTGAGGGACATCAGATAGAAATGACTACAGCGAGCCAACATCCTCTTGAAAAGATCTTCGAGAGCCGAATCGCCATCATCGACGGTGCAATGGGCACGACGATTCGCACCTACGGCATGAAGGAAGCTGACATCCGCGGGGAGCGATTCAAGGGCTCGACAAAGGACCTGCTCAACAACGGCGACCTCTTCTCCCTGACGCAGCCGAAGATGATCTCCGACATCCATCGTCGATTTTTGGAAGCCGGTGCTGACATCATCGAGACCAACACCTTCGGCGCGACCAGCATCACCCAGAGCGAATTCTTCGTAGACGATCCGCGGGAGCACGGCGGCCGAAAGGATCCGGAGTTCTACCAGAAGATCATCGACGATCCGATGCTTAACAATCTCGCCTGGGAGATCAACGAGCAGTCCGCACGCCAGTGCCGCGAATGGGCAGACCGCGTAGCGAACGAAACCGGCCGCCAGCGCTTCGTAGCAGGCGCAATCGGTCCGCTGACCGTCTCTCTCTCCAACTCACCCGATGCTGACGATGCGGGCTTTCGGGTTGTCACCTTCGATCAGGTAAAAGCCGCCTACATGCAGCAGGTTCGTGCCCTCATCGCCGGCGGCTCCGATCTGCTGCTGGTCGAAACGATCTTCGACTCCCTGAATGCCAAAGCGGCACTCGTCGCCATCCGCGAGGTCTTCGATCAAGATGGCCTTACCGCGAACAACAAGGAGCTGCCAGTAATGATCTCGGCGGCAGTCGGGCGTGGTGGCGAGACACTAATCTCCGCGCAGACCACAGAGGCATTCTGGAACGCAGTCCAGCACGTCAAGCCCTTGTCCGTAGGGCTGAACTGCTCACTCGGTCCCGATCTGATGTATCCCTTCCTCGACGAGTTGGCGACGAAGGCGGACGTGGCGATCTCCTGTTACCCAAATGCCGGTCTGCCAAATCCTCTCTCCGAGACCGGCTTCGATCTCGGGCCGCAGGATATGGCTCGTTATCTAGGCGACTTTGCACGAGCCGGCTTGATCAACATCGCCGGCGGCTGCTGCGGCAACACGCCCGAGCACATCGCAGCCATCGCGAAGGCGCTCGAAGGCCAGCCACCGCGGCAGTGGGCTCGTCAGATCGAGCGTGCCGCGTGAGTGTGAGCGCAACCGAGCCGACGCACCCCAAGCCGCTTCGCCTGTCAGGATCACAGCCGTTTACCCAGCAACCCGGCGTCTTCATCATGATCGGCGAACGCACCAACGTGGCCGGTTCACCGAAGTTCGCCAAGCTCGTCAAAGAGGGTAAATACGAAGAAGCGGTTAGCATAGCCCGGCAGCAGGTCGAGAGCGGCGCCAACGTCCTCGACATCTGCATGGACGAGGGCATGATCGACGGGGTCGCAGCGATGACGCGCTACCTGCAATTGCTGGCAAGCGAGCCAGAAGTCGCCAAGGTTCCCTTCATGCTGGACTCCTCCAAGTGGGAGGTCATCGAAGCCGGGTTGAAATGCCTGCAGGGCAAGGGCATCGTAAACTCGATCTCGCTCAAGGAAGGCGAAGAGAAGTTTCGCCACAACGCCGCGGCAGTGCTGAAGTACGGCGCAGCGGTCGTCGTGATGGCCTTCGACGAGCAGGGCCAGGCTGCAACCTACGAGGAGAAGATTCGCATCTGCGAACGCGCTCACCGTATCCTCGTCAACGAAGTCGGCTTCCCGCCCGAAGACATCATCTTCGACCCAAACATCCTCACCGTCGCCACCGGTATGGAGGAGCACAACAACTACGCGGTCGACTTCATCAATGCGACGCGCTGGATCAAAGCCAACCTGCCGCACGCGAAGGTGAGTGGCGGCGTCTCGAACATCTCCTTCAGCTTCCGCGGCAACAACAAGGTTCGCGAGGCCATGCACTCCGCCTTTCTTTATCACGCCATCGCCGCGGGCATGGACATGGGAATCGTGAACGCGGGAATCCTCGAGGTCTACGAGGAGATCGACCCCGAGCTGAAAATCCTGGTTGAAGACGTTCTTCTCAACCGCCGTCCGGACGCGACGGAGCGCCTGGTCGAATACGGCGAAGCTCTGAAAGCCGCAGGCGTCGACTCGGTAGCAAGTGAGAAGAAGGCCGAAGAGTGGCGCAGCGGCACGGTCGAGGAGCGCCTCTCCCACGCTCTGGTTAAGGGTATCGACACCTACATCGAGCTCGATGCCGAAGAAGCCCGCGTTAAGCTGGGTCGGCCGCTCCTGGTCATCGAAGGGCCGCTGATGGATGGCATGGGCGTGGTAGGCGATCTCTTCGGAGCCGGAAAGATGTTCCTGCCCCAGGTCGTCAAGTCGGCTCGCGTCATGAAGAAGGCCGTCGCGCACCTGACACCCTTCATGGAGGCCGAGAAAGCTGAGATGGCCGCCTCTGGCCAGGTCGTCAAAGCCCAGGGAAAGATCCTGCTCGCGACCGTCAAAGGCGACGTTCACGATATCGGCAAGAACATCGTCGGCGTCGTCCTCGCCTGTAATAACTACGAGGTCATCGACATGGGTGTGATGGTTTCCTCCGAAAAAATCCTCGAACGCGCCAAGGCAGAGAAGGTGGATCTGATCGGCCTCAGTGGCCTCATCACACCCTCTCTTGACGAGATGGTGCACGTGGCCCGCGAGATGGAGCGCCAGGGTTTCAAACTGCCTCTGCTCATCGGCGGCGCAACCACGAGCCGAAGACACACCGCCATCAAGATCGCACCGCACTACAGCGAGCCGGTGGTTCACATCCTGGACGCCAGCCGTGCAGTGCCCGTGACGACCAGCCTGCTCAGCGACGAAGGGAAGCCTGCGTTCGTAGCCCAGCATCGCTCCGAGTACGAGGCTCTGCGCACCGCCCATGCCGCGCCGCGCCAGACCGTGATCTCGCTCGAGGCCGCTCGCGCCAGACGAACTCCGATCGAGTGGCGTTCTGAAGATCTTCCCACACCTGCATTCACTGGCGTTCGAGTGCTGGACAACTTTCCGTTAGCCACACTGCGTGAGTACATCGACTGGTCGCCGCTCTTCCATGCATGGGGTCTGAAGGGTGTCTACCCGCGCATCCTCGAGCACGAGCAGCAGGGAGAGCAGGCGCGACAGATCTTCGCTGACGCCAACACTCTGCTGGATCGCATCATCGAGAAGAACCAGATCACTGCGCGCGGCGTCTACGGCTTCTTTCCCGCCAGCGCCGTCGGTGACGATGTGGCGCTGTACTCAGACGACACGCGGAAAAACGAGCTTGGGCGCTTTCACTTCCTCCGCCAGCAAGCAAACAAGGAAGGCAGCGAGCCGTGCCGATCGCTCTCTGATTTCATCGCGCCCGAAGAGACCGGACTGGCCGATCACATCGGCGCGTTCGCCGTGACCAGCGGCATTGGTTTGAAGGAACTCTGCGACCGCTTCCGGGCCGAAAACGACGACTATAACGCGATTATGGCGGAGGCTGTCGCAGATCGTCTGGCGGAAGCCTTTGCAGAGTGCCTCCACAAGCGTGTACGGGATGAGTGGGGTTACGGGCTCGAGGAAGGTCTGAATCCCGCGGATCTCATCCAGGAGAAGTATCGCGGTATCAGGCCTGCTGCAGGTTATCCGGCCTGCCCGGATCACACCGAGAAAGGCACGCTCTGGCGCTTGCTCGACGTGCAGGCCAACACCGGCATGCTCATCACGGAGTCGTTTGCGATGTGGCCCGGCTCAAGCGTCAGTGGACTCTACTTTGCGCACCCGGAGTCGCGTTATTTCAGTCTCGGCAAGATCGACCGCGATCAGGTCGCCGATTACCACGAGCGCAAAAGAATGAGCGTGGCCGAGGTCGAGCGATGGCTTGGACCGAACCTGAACTACGATACCGAGTAGAAATCCGCCAAGCCGCGAAGAGACTCAAACGGTGCCTTCGCCGCTCAATCGTTGATAATGCGGCGAGATAATTGTGACGGAACGAGGGCCCTCCTTGTAGGCGGCCCAATGCTTCCGATTTACCAGCGGAATTGGCCGAACCTCCGGTAAAATAAGGGCTACGCTTCCAGATCCGGTTGCTTTGGGGCATATGCTCAGCCTGATCAGCATGTTCTCTCGAAGATTGGAGACTGGACGTACGGCCACGGTGAAACTAGAAAAGCAATGGAAACCCCCATCGGCAGCACTCGATCCATCCTGCACATCTGCACCCGCGAAACCATTCGTCCTCTTCGCGACCAGGTTCTTCGGCTCTCAGGATTTAATGTTGACTCCACCCTCGACCATGCGGAAGGCCTATCCATGTTTTGGTCGCGCCACTACGATCTCGTCCTGATCGACGTAGAAGGCGAAGAGGGAATCCCCCGCGCCGAACGCATGTGCTCCCAGATCAAGACCGCCCAGCATCAGCAGCTCGTCGCCTTCGTCTGCAACTGGCGCGTCGCTATTCTCACCGACTGCCCCGACGAGATCGTTCGCACAGAGTTTGACCCCGCCGCCTTCGCAAAGGGAGTCAACGAAATCGTCCCGCTGCCGTCTGATACCACTTCAAACTAAATCTGGGGAATCGGAATCGTCCGCTTATCTGCGCTGACCATGGTCTTTGGTTTGGTGGTTGTCGTCGCAGTCGTCGCCGCGACACCGCTCGTCTGGCCACTAGCAGCGGGAGTCGCCTGGGCATTCGCAGCCGGTGCCGCGCTCTGAGCCGTGGCACTAGTCGCCACCGCAGTAGTCGTCGTCGCCGCACCCGGCTTCTTCGCCTTCACCGTCGTAGCACTCTGCGCTACCGCGAACGAGCCAGCCAGCAACAGCACGGTCATTGCAAAACTCCCAACAAACTCGATCTCTCTCTTCATCGGCGACCTCTCCTCAACCAGATTTGCGCGCTTGCCACCTGCCCAGTACACCCACCCACCCCCAATCCGTCGATACAACTTCCGCGTCAAAAATATCTCCACAAGTTGCGGCCCTGCCCGGCCTGTGGTACAAACAATACATTCCAGTCTGCTTCGGCAGATTTGAATTTCATGCAGAGTGGTTGAGGGACGAGCCCTTTGACGCCACGACAACCGGACAGAACAAAGGCGTACCGGTGTCAACTCTCTCCTGGGGGCCTTTTAGGCTGCTACAGGGAACATGAGATTCGGAGCACGCAGGCCAAAATTCCAGGCTTGCACCCGCATTTCACCTTCCCAGCCTATCCGGCGACCCCCAAAAAAGAGAGTAAGCGCAAAAAGTTCAACCTTTCCCCTCGGAAAGAGCACGATGAACTATTCCTGTAGCCGATACGAACTGAAGTGCAACGAGTGCGGCAAGAGGTTTGGCAACCAACCCCTTTCCGCCTGCCCAGACTGCCTCGCCCCCCTTGAAATCGCCTATGACCTCGAGGCCGCCCGAGGCATCTTTACCAGGGAAAATATCGCAGCCGGCCCGGCCAACATCTGGCGTTACGCCGCTCTCCTCCCCATCCCCGAAGGCTTCGAGCCCGATCTCCCGGTAGGCTTCACCCCGCTCGTTCGCGCAAAGAATCTCGGCAAGCGCATCGGCGCTTCCAATCTCTACATCAAGAACGACGCCGTCTGTTTCCCGACTCTTAGCTTCAAAGATCGTGTCGTCTCCGTCGCGCTCGCCAATGCGCAGAAGTTCGGCTTCGAGATCGTCGGCTGTTCCTCGACCGGCAACCTCGCTAACTCCGTCGCCGCGCAGGCCGCCCGTCTCGGCCTCAAGGCCACCATCCTCGTCCCCGCCGACCTCGAACCCGCCAAGATTCTCAACACCCTGGTCTACGGTGCGCGCCTCATCCGCATCGACGGCAACTACGACCACGTCAACCGACTCTGCACTCAGATCGCCGACGAATACACCTGGGGCCTCGTCAACGTAAACCTCCGCCCCTACTATGCCGAGGGTTCGAAGACCGTAGGATATGAGATTGCCGAACAACTGGGCTGGCGTCTCCCCGACAACGTCGTCGTCCCTATGGCCGGCGGCTCGCTCATCCGTAAAATCCGCAAGGCCTTCAACGAACTCATCTACCTCGGTCTTGTCGACGAGAAACCCGTCCGCTTCTTCGGAGCGCAGGCCTCAGGCTGTTCACCCATCTCCGTCGCGGTCAAAGAGGGAACTGACTACATCGAACCGCAGCGCCCCAACACCATCGCCCGCTCTCTCGCCATCGGCAATCCAGCCGACGGCCCCGCCGCCGCGAAGATGATCCGCAGCACCGGCGGCTGGGCAGAGGATGTCTCCGACGTAGAGATCGTCTCCGGCATTCAGGAACTCGCCGAAACCGAAGGCATCTTCACCGAAACCGCCGGCGGCGTCACCACCGCAGTCACTGCGCGCCTCTATGCCGACGGTCGCATCTCCCCCGGCGAGATCACTGTGACCTGCATCACCGGCAACGGCCTCAAAACCACCGACGCCCTCGCCCACAGCTACTCGCATCTTAACGCCCGCGCCGTACGACCGCGCCTCGCAGACTTTGACGCTTACCTCCGCGAACTCGACGGAATCACAGAGCCAGAACTGGCCACCGCAGGAGCCCTCTAATGTCTATCAAAGTCACTCTTCCGACTGCCTTCGTCCGCCACACCGATGGCCGCAAGCAATTCAACTCTGCGGCTTCCAACCTTCCCGGCCTCATCGCCGATATCGACCAGACCTTCCCCGCGCTCTCCAACCAGATCAAGGACGAAGAAGGAAAGCTCCGCCGCTTCATCAACATCTATGTCAACGACGAAGACATCCGCTTCCTGGGCGGAGAAGCCTACGCCTTCCAGGACGGCGACGAGATCATGCTCATCCCGTCGATCGCCGGCGGCTGCGTCTAAGCGTCACTGCGTTGGCAGCAGTCCAAAGACCGCAACACCATTCTGCGTCCCAACGTACACCTTGCCGTTGACGATCATCGGTGTAATAAATTTATTGCCGTTTCCGAAGCTGTCCCGACCATTGGCCGCCTGGCCGCTGTTGTAAAGCTCATGCGTGAGGTTCGACGGGTCATACGCATGCAGCACGCCCGCTGAACTAAGGCCCGACTCCAGCGCCCACACGACTCCATTCTGTGTTCCGTTAGCGGAGATGGAAGGCGTTGGTCCCGGATGCGGAAACCTTACAGCCGTCGTGCTCGACGGGCTAGTGGCCAGCACCGCATTCGTCAATGGAAACGCCTTCAGCGTGTCCCCGTCTGATGAGTAATAAACCGTCCCATTGAAGTAGGCCGGAGTGGAAAAGACCTGGCCCTCCATAGCTCCAGGAATCTCCTGATAGATGTTGCTGTCCATTGGATTGTTGGCCGGGTTGAACTTGCCTAGATTGTCTCTGTCCGCGAGATAGATGTTCCTATCTTTGCCTGCGCCAACAATCAAATGATGCACGTGTCCAGTGGCGTCCATCTGATCGGGCAGGAGTATTTCACCGCCTGAACCAAGGTCCAGATCTTGAGTCGACTCGGCGACCCCGTTATAGGTCTCGAAGTAATCTGCTACAGCCAGCTTCCCACTGGTTGAGAGCTTCACCATCGCGTTGCCGTAATCTCCCAAGGCAGGAAATCCATTCGAGTCCAGCGTCGTATCGAAGGTCCCATTCGCCTGTAGCAGATAGATGAACCCGCTGCTGTCGGCAGCCAAACCATCCCCGCTCATCCAGATCGAACCCTCGTGGCCGTTCGGCGAGAGGTTCAACACCTGCGTCTGTGCAAGCGTCGATTCGCTATAACCAATCACCCACCCCGTATAAGGCCCCGAGTCGCAGTGCGAGGTCCAGCCCGTGTAGATGTTGCCGCTTAGAAGCAGCAGCGCTGCGCGCTCCGCATATTGCGCAGGGTTGAAGACCACACTGCCATTCTGGCTATTGTCTCCTTTTCCCGGATAGGTCGCGGCAATCTCCGTCGAAGCTCCCGTATCCACGCCCGTCGTAAGGTCCAACGCATGCAGCCTCTGATGGTATTCCCCATTCGCATCCTTGCTCATGCCGATGGTGAACAGGCTTCCATCTGTCCCTTGTTTGCGGTCGATCACCGGAGTCGAGGTGATGCCGATCTCCGGTGTAATCTGCGAGCAGCCGTGGTCGTCACTCGTTGTCTCGCCGTTTCCAAGGATCGAAGTCTTCCATAACTGTGTTCCGCTATCTGCATCGAACGCGTAGACGCTGTCGTGTTCGGTCGCCACATACAGCACATTGTGCAGCTGCCCTCCGATAAACACATTCGCAAGGAAAAGTGGTTGTGCGTCCACCTTGCCGTCGACAGCATCGAAGCCAATCTTGCCGAACTGCGTCGAGTTCACGTTACTCTGCGTCAGGATCGTCTCCTGCGCATTCAGTCCGTCTCGCGCAACGTCATAGTGGAAGGTCGTCACGTCCGGTGCGTTGGTCATCGCAATGGACTGCACGGTCAAAGCAAGCGTCGTCGAATGGGTAAGGCTGCCAGATGTCCCCGTGAACGTGACCGTCGCAGTGGCCGCAGCTGCAGTTGGCGCTGCCGTAAGCAGCACGCTTTGCGCAGTCCCCGGAGTCAGGGTCAGAGTGGCTGGATTTGCAGTCACACCCGCAGGGAGGCCCGTGATCGCAACCGCCACTCCACCTGTAAACGAGTTAACCGCCGCAGCGGTAACACTCACAGGCAAACCAGCCGAGCCGCCAACAACCGTCAAGGAAGCAGGCGCCAGCGTCAATGTGAAATCCGGAGGCGGTGCAGAGACCGTTGCCGCGACCGTAGCGCTGTGCGTTAGCGGTCCCGAAGTTCCAGTGAGGGTCAGCGTAGCGTTTCCAGCAGCGGCTCCCGCCGACGCCGTAACCGTTATGCTCTGCGCTGTCCCAGGGGTCAACGTGAGTGTGGATGGCTGTGCGGATACGCCGCCGGGCAGCCCCGAAATGGCAACCGTCACCATCCCTGTAAAGCCGTTGGCGGCGGTCGCACTCACGCTCACCTGCTGACCCGGTCCACCCGGAACGACGGTGATTGTCGTCGGCGTAGAAGCCAGAGAGAAGTCCGCTGGCGTAGACTCGGGCGCAGGCTTAGATCTTCCGCCACACGACACCAAACCCACACAAAAAAACAGACCGAGGCAAGCGCCCAAGACCTTCCGGAAAGTGCGACCCATCACAAACCTCCAAATGACCACCAAACCCCGACACACTACCATTAGATTCAAACCGCAAGATCAGGTCGAACCTACGCCGATCCCCCACAGGATTTGTCACGCAGATGTCATTTGTTTGACCGAAGAAGTGGCCGTATTTCAGTCGATCCTGATCCCTCCCGACGCCACTCCCATCACTCTTACTTGAGCAATATCTTTAACCGGAGCAACGAATAGGGAGCATTCTAGCTCTTATGACCTGTAGACATTCGCGCATGACGCGCAATTCTGTTCTGAGAAAGAAGGTCCCCCATGTTCCTCATTCTTGCCGTCGTACTAGTGCTGCTTTGGCTGGGTGGTTTTTTCGTACTTCATGTCAGCAGCTTTCTAATTCATCTCCTGCTGATTTTCGCTTTGATCTCAATCATCATGAACTTCGTCAGCGGCAGACGAGCGGTCTAAGCGCCTGCGAATCCTGGGAATAAAAGAGGCCGAACCTGTTTGCAGGTCGGCCTCTTTACTTTGACAAACGCTCGTCTTTTACTGATGCGCCGCAGGTTGCGGAATTTCGATCCCAGCCGCAGGTATTACGCTCGCTAGCGCCTCCGGGGTCTCTTCCTGCAACTCAGGCAGATTGCCCTCGAGAGCCAACTTCAGCACCTGGTCCATCTCCTCGACAAAGTGCAGCTTCATGCTGGTCTTCAGCAGCTCCGGCAGATCCGCCATATCCTTGCGGTTCTCCTCAGGCAGAATCGCCTCAAAGATACCTGCGCGATGCGCCGCCAGCAGCTTCTCCTTCAGACCGCCGATCGGAAGCACCTTGCCCCGCAGTGTGATCTCACCTGTCATGGCAATATCGCGCCGTACCTTGATCTTCGTAAGCGCACTCGCCAGCCCGGTCGCCAACGTAATGCCAGCCGACGGACCATCCTTCGGAATCGCTCCCTCCGGCACGTGAACATGAATATCGACGTTCTTATAAAAGTCCTTCGCCAACCCAAGATGATGCGAGCGCGAGCGAATATAAGTCAGCGCAGCCTGAGCCGACTCCTGCATCACATCGCCGAGCTGCCCCGTCGCCGTCATCTTGCCCTTGCCGTCGAGCACCTGCACTTCGGTCTGCAGAATCGTTCCGCCCATCTCTGTCCACGCAAGGCCTGTCACAAGACCGACCTCACTCTTCTCGTGCACCTGTGAGTCGCGGAACTTCGCCACGCCAAGAATATCCCCAATGTTCTGCCCGGTGATCGTCTCCTTGTGCTCCGCGCCGTTCTTCACCACGCGCCGCGCCACCTTGCGGCACACATTACCGATCTCGCGCTCCAAATTCCTGACGCCGGCCTCTCGCGTGTATCCGCGAATGATCTGCCTCAGCGCATCGTCCTCGAAGACGATCTGCTCTTCCGTCAGGCCCGTGCCCTCTCTCTGCTTCTTCACCAGGTACTGTTTGGCGATCTCCAGCTTTTCGATCTCGGTGTAGCCGTGCAGCCGCAGAATCTCCATGCGGTCCTGCAGCGGCCCGGGAATCGTGTGCAGAACGTTCGCCGTGGCGACAAACAGAACCTGCGACAGATCGTACTCAACATCCAGGTAGTGATCCTGGAATGAAGTATTCTGCTCCGGATCTAGAACCTCAAGCAGGGCGCTCGCCGGATCGCCACGGAAGTCCGAAGCCATCTTGTCGATCTCGTCCAGCATGAACACAGGATTCTTCGTCCCGGCCTTCTTCATCGATTGAATGATCTGCCCTGGCAGCGCGCCAATGTACGTCCGCCGATGCCCACGAATCTCCGCCTCGTCCCGAACCCCGCCCAGCGACATCCTCACGAACTTACGACCCGTAGCCTTCGCGATCGACATCCCCAGAGAAGTCTTACCGACACCCGGAGGCCCAACAAAGCAGAGAATCGATCCCTTCGGATTCTTCACCAACTGCCGAACTGCAAGGAACTCAAGAATCCGCTCCTTGATCTTCTCCAGCCCATAATGATCTTCGTTCAGAATCTGTTCCGCATGCTCGATCGATCGAATCTCCTTCGACCGCTTCTTCCACGGCACAGCAAGCAGCCAGTCCAGGTAGTTCCGCGACACAGTCGATTCAGCCGACATCGGAGGCATCGCCTCAAGCTTCTTCAGCTCCTGCAGCGACTTCTCAAGAACATCCTTCGGCATTCCAGCGGCTTCAATCTTCTTCTTCAGCTCATCGAACTCGGACTTCTCTCCGCGACCAAGCTCCTTCTGAATAGCCTTGATCTTCTCGTTGAGGTAGTACTCCTTCTGAGCCTTCTCCATCTGCCGCTTCACGCGCGACTGAATGGTGCGATCCATATTCAGTTTCTCGATCGCCACATCCAACACATCCGCAACCTTAGTCAGCCTGTTCTCCGGATCGAAGACCTCAAGCAGTTGCTGCTTCTCTTCAATCGAGAGCTGCAGGTTTGCTGCAATCGTGTCCGCCAGCTTGGCAGGCTCATCCGCACGCACACTCGCCGCCATCGTCTCGTAGTTCAACGACTGCTGCAGCTTCACATACTGCTCAAACAGCGAGTGAACCCGCTGCATCAGCTGCTCCACCTGCGGCGTCATCTCCAGCTGTGTCTGGCCCGTGCGTACCGTCGCGACAAAAAACCCGTCGACATCATTAATCTCGGTGGCATGCGCCCGTTCCACACCTTCAACCAGCACTTTAATATTTCCGTCCGGCATCTTCACGCTCTGGACGATGTTGCCAATCGTTCCCGTCTCATAGATATCGTCGGCGTTCGGCTCATCCACGGAAGCATCGTGCTGAGTAGCGAGAAAAATCTTGCGATCACCCGAAAGAGCTTCTTCCAAAGCCCGAACGCTGGACTCACGTCCAACGACGAACGGCGTCATCATATGAGGGAAGATGACCATGTCACGTATGGGCATCATCGGAAGCTTGCGAACATCGCCGCTTAGCGCTTTTTTTGGTTGATTTGTCATCTCTCTCCAATTAGACGTTAAAACGCCGGAAATGATGCATCGGCGTTGCGGCTTCAGGTGATTGTAATTCCTCGGACCTCATAAAGGTATTCCACAAATACAACCGACAGGGAATTGAAACATATTCAGCTCTTTAAACAGCAATCGCAACGACAATCGACGTCGTTGCGACCCACTGAACATCAAAGTAATCCCTGTTCCTCTCAAACAATCTGTGCACCAGACGAGTACTTTTAACTAACCTGCCTTTTCCAGTAGCATCGGCAGCGTCAGACTGTGTTTCTTCACCATCTCCGCCGTGATGGACAACTCCTTGACCTTCTTGTTGCCTGGAACGTAGTACATCAGATCCAGCATCAGCTCTTCCAGAATCATTCGCAGACCACGCGCTCCAACCTTCCGTTGCAGAGCCTCGCGAGCGATCTCCCGCGCAGCCTCGTCGGTGAAGATCACCTTCACCCCTTCGAAGTCGAAGAGCTTCGTGTACTGTTTCAAAATCGCATTGCGCGGCTTGGTCAGAATCTCTACCAGGGCCGCCTCATCCAGTTCGTCGAGGATCCCCAGCACCGGGAGACGGCCAACAAACTCCGGAATCAGCCCATACTTCAGCAGATCCTGGGGCTCAGCCTGACGAAGCAACTCAGCATCTCGCTGTGCCCGAATCGGAGTCACATCTCCGTCCTTCGCATCGGGATCAGCAATCGCCTTGAATCCAAGCGCCTTCTTGCCAATTCGTCGCCCGATCACCTTCTCCAGCCCGACAAAAGCCCCGCCGCAGATGAAGAGGATATTCGTCGTATCAACAGCAGTGAACTCCTGGTGTGGATGCTTTCGTCCACCCTGGGGTGGCACGTTGGCAACCGTACCCTCGAGCAACTTCAACAGCGCCTGCTGGACACCCTCACCCGAAACGTCACGCGTAATCGAGGGGTTCTCGTCCTTGCGACCAATCTTGTCGATCTCGTCGATGTAGATGATCCCGCTCTGCGCCCGCTGCACGTCGCCATCGGCAGCCTGCAGCAGCTTCAGGATGATGTTCTCAACGTCTTCGCCTACATACCCGGCCTCGGTCAGCGTCGTCGCATCCACAATCGCAAACGGCACGTCCAGCATCTTTGCCATCGTTTGAGCCAGCAGCGTCTTGCCCGAACCGGTCGGCCCTACCAGCAGAATATTCGACTTCGCGAGCTCGACATCGTTGCCTCGCGTCTTGTTCATCTGAATCCGCTTGTAGTGGTTATAGACCGCCACCGCGAGTTTTTTCTTTGTCTGATCCTGCCCAATGACGTACTCATCCAGAAAGGCTTTTACTTCCTGCGGCTTAGGCAGGTGAGCCGGCGCAGCGCCTGGCTGCGTCTCGGTGCGATCGTCTTCCAGGATCGAGTTGCAAACCGCCACGCACTCATCGCAGATATACGCCCGCGGATAGTCCGAGGGCGATGAGATCAACTTGGCAACGGCGTCCTGCGATTTATGGCAGAAAGAACAACGAAGAGATTCGTCTGAGCCCCGTGAAGTTTTCATAGATGCGACTACTCCTGAGTCGTACGCGTAACAAAGTCTTACTGTAAGTTTACACCCGATTCAACTTACAAAGCTTGTTCCGGGGTGCACGGCAGTACCCCGAAATAGTCATATACGCAAGAGCCCGAACCAGTGGCCCGGGCTCTCGCAACAGTACTGTGGTAACTACGTTCGGGGCCGATCGATGATGTCGTCGATGATCCCGTACTCCTTCGACTGCGCGGCCGTCATGATGAAATCGCGCTCCACATCCCGTTCGATCCGCTCCAGCGTCTGGCCCGTGCTGGCGCTCATCAGCTTGTTCGTGATCTCGCGAATCCGCAGAATCTCCCGCGCATGGATGTCGATATCGGTAGCCTGTCCGCTCAGCCCGCCCATCGAAGGCTGGTGGATCAGAATCCGCGAGTTCGGCAGGGCAAAGCGCTTGCCCTTCTTGCCCGCCATCAAAAGAAACGCACCCATGCTGGCAGCCTGCCCGATACAGAAGGTCACCACATCGTTCTTGATGTACTGCATCGTGTCGTAGATCGCCAGACCGGCCGTGATCGATCCGCCCGGCGAGTTGATGTAGAGCTGAATGTCCTTCTCCGGATCCTCACCGCTCAAAAACAGCATCTGCGCAATAATCACATTGGCAATGTTGTCATCGATCGGCGTGCCCAGAAAAATGATGTTGTCCCGCAGCAGACGGCTGTAAATGTCGTAGGCGCGTTCGCCCCGGCTCGTCTGCTCGATCACCATCGGTACTAGTCCCATAACACTCTCTTTCTTTCTGTCCGTTAGCAATCCGACAACTTCACTCTACGAAGCCAGCTTCTCGTAGAGCACGCTTCCAGTCTTCTCGCGCCGCATCTGCTCGCGAATCCGGTCCAGCCCGCCATCGTTCGACAGCCTGTCACGAAGCGTCTCCAGCGGTTCACGCGACTGAATCGAGAGCAGCAGAAGTTCGCGCTCCAGATCCTCTTCGCTCAACGTGACGCCCTCCACCTCGGCGATGCGATCGAGGATCATCGAAACCTTCACCTCGTTCACCGCCAGGTCGCGCTGCGAGGCACGCAACTGAACGAAGTCCAGCTTGCGCATATCCTCAACCTTCATGCCCTGTTGAGCCAACGCACGCAGCCCGCGATCCAATCGAGCTTCGATCTGCTGCTGCACGAACGCCTCGGGAATAGGGAACTGGAACTTCTCCACGAACTCGCCGAGCATCTTGTCCTTTGCGGCATTCTCAAGCGCGTTCTTCTTGCGATCCGAAGCATGCTCGCGGAGCTTGGTCTCGAACTCCTCCCAGTTCTCGTAGTTGCCCAGCTGCTTGGCGAACTCTGCATCGCGCTCCGGGTAGCTCTTGTGCTTGATGCCCTTCACAGTCACGTCATAGCTGACCGTCTGTCCCGCCAGTCGCCGCTCGCCGAAGTCCGCTGGATAGTCCACCTCGAACTTCAGCTCCTGCCCAGGCTTGGCTCCACGCAGCGCCTCGTTGAATGCAGTCAGCGTATTCTTCCCGCCAATCTCGATCAGCACATCCTCGCCCGTAATCGGCTCGCTATTCGAAACGCTCTGCACTCCATCCTCGGTCACCGTCTGCGCCAGGTCTTTTACCTCGCCGCGGAACTGAATCTCCGCCCAGTCGCCATCTGCCAGCGGACGATCCTCTTCCACCGGCTCAACGGTCGCATGGCTGTCCAGCACGCGTGCCAACTCTGCGGCGTACTCGTCGTCGGTCAGCGCAGCCTCAGGCTTCGTCACCGAAACACTGTCATAGCCCGCAATGTCGATCTCCGGCGCAACCTCAAACGCAGCCTTGAACTTCAACGGCTGTCCATCGAAAAGCTGTAGGTCCAGCAACTGTGGCTCCGACACCGGACGCAGCTTCTGCTCGTCGATCGCCTTGCGGAAGCGCTCCGACACCAGGCTCTCCAGAACCTCCTGCCGAACTTCCTTCGCAAACTTCGAACGCACCAGAGTCTCCGGCACCTTACCCGCGCGGAAGCCGGGGATCCTCGCCAGCTTCTGGTACCGCTTCACCACGGTCTTGAAGCTCTTCGACACCTCATCCGCGCCAACCTCAACGTCAATCTCTCGGGTCAGTTCCGGATTCAGCGCAGGTGCGTGCTGATGCGTGTGTTCATGGTCATGAGCGTGGTCATGATGCTCATGATCATGCGTAGTCGCTACTTCTGGCTGCAGCTCTGCAGTCTCATTGGTCTCTGTCATCTCAGTCGGGGTCAAATCCATGCCTTCCAAAGTGCGCCTGTGTATGCCGCGCCGTCGCCGTTACCCTGACGAGCGCGATCCACGCCTCTTATCTACTGTACGAGTCCCGGTACGAGGGGGTCAAACCACGCATCGCCGTTCGCGCTGGTCCGGATCTCAGCAAACCCCGTTCCGCAACTGCAGACCGTAAAAATGCAGCACTAAAAGCGTTCCGGCGGCGCCGAGCCCAGGGCAAATATCTCCAGCCGTACCCTCCATTGCGTGGTCTGGTTCGGCTGCAGCACGACCATCCCCGTATCCTCAGCCTTAGCCCACTCATGTCCAAAGGGATCGTCGTAGTTGAACTGTGGTTCGATCGAAATATACGATCCGTCCAACGGAGCGTATACCCGCAAAGCCTTGATGGTAGGCGACGTTGCCGTGATCCGGAGTCCATAGCCGCTCTCCGGATCGCGCAGCTCCGCGACCGGGCCATCTGCCATCATGCCCCGCTTCAACTGCACAAAGCTGTCGTCGAGGTTTAGCGCACCCAACTGTGCCCCCTCCCGCCTGGTAAAGTCATACTCGGTTCCTGTCACCGGCAGCAGTCTTCCACTCAACTCCCCGCTGCGACGATCCTTCACCTCCGCGCGAAGGCCTTCCGGCAGACGCAGTAGCATCTGGCCGCGATGCCCGCTCAAAATCGCAAATCGCGGATGCCAGCCGATGCCGATCGGTTCCGCGGTATCGCCGACATTATGAGCGACGATCCTCATCTCGATCACCCTGCCGCTCAACTCGACAGTCGTCGTAATCTCCGTCTTCGACAGCCAGTGGCCGTCGAAATCCCCCGGCTTAAACGTCGCCCTGGCCTCCCCTCCATCCGGCATGATGTTCGTGCTCACCGAAGTAGAAGGCTCCTTCAACAGTAACCCTCCAGCCGCAGCTGCACCATCGAGCCCGTAGCTGTCCTTCACCCCGGTCGGCAGGTTCAAATGAACTCCGCGCCACACCGCGGTCAGTCCTCCGTCCGGTGTTCGCGTCCCATAGATCCGGCCTGCCCAGGGAGCTTCAATCGCCGCCCCCATCGCCAGGCTCTTTGTTCCCGCAGCATCCGCCCCACTGCCGCTCAACTGCTCCGCCGCACTCTCAAGAGGTGGCGAAGCAAGCAGATTCACCTCTCCCATCTTTGGAAGATAGGCCGAAATCTGCAACATATTCATGCCGCGTCCCGGTAGCAACGTGGCCGACAGAAACTCCGGCCCGTTCCCGCCTACCATCTGGGTACGCTGCAGTTTAATCACATCCTGCCCACCCGGCCGAAACACAACGTCCTGCTTTGGCTTCGCCCGCAGCTGCTTCTTCAGCATCGCAAACTGTCCCAGTCTGTGGGTCCGCCACCCAAATGCCAAACCCGCCAGCAGCAGCGCCAGAACCAGCACAGTCAGCAGGCCGGAACGCATCACCGCCACATGCCATATGCTCCTGCGACGCTTAGCGGCCCACTCCTTCAGGAGTGCCCAGTACATCCTGCTCAGTCTTGGATCTTCCAACTTCCCGCCTATTCCCGTCGTGATATACGAACATCATTCTACTCAGTTGTTGGACGCGCCCATCTACCCTACCGTCTCCCACCAACTATGATGAGAAAGAGTGACACCCGCCAACACACAAAGTACGTCTCCACTCCTGCAGCAGATTCGCGAAACCATCATCACCTGTGAGCGTTGCCCACGTCTTCGCGACTACTGCCGCGGCATCGGCGAGACCAAACGCCGCGCCTACCTCGACCAGACCTACTGGTCACGCCCTGTTCCCGGCTTCGGAGATCCTCGCGCTCGCATCCTCATCCTCGGCCTCGCCCCTGGCGCACATGGAGCCAACCGCACCGGCCGTCCCTTCACCGGCGACGGCTCCGGCGACTTCATGTATCCCGTCCTCCATGAGCTCGGCCTCGCCAGCAAACCTCGCGCCGTCACCCGCGACGACGGCCTCAAGCTTCGTCACGCCTGGATCGCCTCCGTCGTTCGCTGCGCCCCGCCCGGCGACAAGCCACTCCCTCAGGAGATTCGCAACTGCGGCACGCACCTCGCTCACGAGATCCAAGCCTTACCCCGCGTGCGCGTCGTCGTCTGTCTCGGAAAGATAGCCTTCGACGGCTACATGGCGTTTCTTCTGCAGACTGGCGCCATCACCCGCAAATCAGACTATCGCTTCTCTCACGGAGCCGAATACCTTCTCCCCAACGGTCTTCATCTGCTCGCCACCTACCACCCATCCCTGCGCAACACCAACACCGGCCGCCTCAATCGATTGATGTTCACACGCATCTTCCTGCGGGCAAGGGAACTGGCCGGACTCACCGTCTAGAGCTGGTTCTTCTCCCCAAAGACATCCAGGGCAAAGAAGGCTGGTCCCACGATCATTGCAAGGAAAACAAGCGCGATCAAAACGTCTTTCATTGTCCACCTCTTCCTCACTGTAGCCTGCACCTACCCACTTTTTTGCGGAGCATGCAAAGTCAGGGAACCACCTCGCCATTACCTCGAATGATTCCCTGTAACTGTCTCAAAACCTTCGCAATATCAAAAAACAACCAACCAATTGCTGCCCCGGCGAATCCTATCCTCTAGAGAAGCAAAATCTCGCACGAGGTACTTCGAATGAGTGCAAAGAATTACTGGTTTGCCTTCGGCATCGGCGTTAGCGCAGGAGCCGCAATCGCTCTTCTCTACGCTCCACAAACCGGAGTCAAAACTCGCAAGCAGCTCCGCAAAAGAGCGGAGGACGCAGGCGACTATCTGGAGGACGCAGGCAACTACCTCAAGGCTCAGGCCGAGCGCCTCAGCGACGAGGCTCAGAAGGCCATCAAACGCACCAAGGGACAGGTGGATTACGCCGTCGACAAGGCAGGCGATGTCGTCAACAGTGCTGTGAAGTCGGCACAATCTCTCGTTTAGTTTTTCATTGTCCCAATCTGCCTTCTCTGGAACGCGAACATCCCGGAACCTTCCGGGATGTTTCGCGTTAACCCATCCGAAGCCTGTCAAATCGCCAAAAGTTCACACCGCCAAGAACCCGTCATTCTGAGCGCAGCCAAGAACCTCTACATTTGCTTTTGCTGTTGCCTGTTCTTTCACCCACCCTCAAAAAAACATCGTCATTTCGACCGAAGCTGTTCACGGCCTCATCGTGAACAGCTCAGTGGATTGCGGCTACAACTTTCAATTGCAGCGAACCGATTCATGCTGCGGTATCCGTCAAGACCCCCGCATTTCGCCTTTGCTGTTGTCCGTTCTTCACTCACGCTATTTCAAGCTTCGGCAAGCTCCAAAAAATCAAACGCCCCGGCGGTCAGCCGAGGCGTTTGAAGTCGAATCCGCGCTAACAGCGCTAAACGGTGGTCAGTTCAAGCCCAGCCATCTTCTCTTCGCCATCGGCCGAGATCGGACGGTAGTACAGCTTGTTGTTCTCCATGTAGACCTCAAGGAACGCCGGCCGCTCAACGATCCCGCCGCCGATCAGCGCCTCCGACAGAGGATCCTCGACGAACCGTTGCAGTGCGCGACGCAGAGGCCGCGCCCCATAGCTCCGATCCGAAGCCGTCTTCTCGATGATCCACTTCTTCGCATCATCGGCCACAGAGATAGTGATCGCCTTGTGCACAAGGTTCACGTTCAACTGTTGCACCAGCAGCTCGAGAATCTGCATCAGGTCAGCATCCGACAGCGACGTGAAGATGATGATCTCGTCCAGACGATTCAGGAACTCCGGGTTGAAGGTCCGCTTCACCTCGCCCCGCACCAGCTCCTCCATCTTGTCGAGAACCATATCCTCCTTCTCGCTCTGGAAGCCCAGCCCCTGCCGCTTCTGCAGATGCTTCGCTCCAATATTTGACGTCATGATAACGATGCAGTTCTTGTAGTCGACCGTGTTGCCCAGACCATCCGTCAGCTGCCCGTCTTCAAACACCTGCAGCAGAAGATTGAACACATCCGGATGTGCCTTCTCGATCTCATCGAGCAGCACCACGCAGTACGGATTACGCTTCACGCGCTCCGTAAGCTGGCCGCCCTCTTCATACCCCACATATCCCGGAGGCGAACCGATCAACTTGCTCACAGAGTGCTTCTCCATGAACTCCGACATATCGAAACGAATAAGCGCCTTCTCGCTGCCGAACAGGAACTGCGCCAGCGTCCGCGCCATCTCCGTCTTACCCACGCCCGTAGGTCCAAGGAACAGGAAGCTTCCAATCGGTCGGGCAGGATTCTTCAACCCCGCACGCGATCGCCGAATAGCCCGCGCCAGCGCCGAGATCGCCTTATCCTGCGAGATCACGCGCTTGTGCAGCTCCTCCTCGACCCGCAGCAACCGCTGCGTCTCCTCTTCCTTCAGTGACGTAATCGGCACGCCCGTCCAGCGGCTCACCACATCCTCGATATCTCCCCGCGTCACAATCCCCGCCGAAGAATCGTCCAGGTGATACTTGTCGCGCAGCGCCCGCAGATTCTCCCGCTCCTTGCGCTCTTCATCCGAGTAGAACCGAGCCTTCTCGAACTCATGATTCGCAATCGCGTTCTCCATCCTGTGCACGATGAACTTGATCCGCTTCTGCACCTCGGTCAGCTCTTCAGGCATCGAGGTCTGCCGCAACTTCACGCGCGCACCAGCCTCATCGATCAAATCAATCGCCTTATCCGGCAGGAACCGATCAGGAATATACCGGCTCGAGTGCGACACCGAAAACGTAATCGCGTCGTCCGTATAACTCACCGCATGGAACTTCTCGTACTTCTCTTTGATCCCCATGATGATCTTGATCGCATCTTCTTCGTTCGGCGGTGGAACTTTAACCGCCTGGAATCTGCGCTCAAGCGACCGATCCTTCTCAATCGACTTCCGGTACTCCGCAGGGGTTGTCGCGCCGATGCACTGAATCTCACCGCGAGACAGAGCAGGCTTGAGGATATTGGCAGCATCCAGGGACCCCTCCGCCGACCCAGCGCCAACCAGCGTATGCAACTCATCGATAAACACGATCGAGTTCTGATTCTCCATCAGCTCCTTCATGATCGTCTTCAGCCGTTCTTCAAATTGCCCGCGATACTTCGTTCCCGCAACGATCAGCGAAAGATCAAGCGCCAGCACCCGCTTATCCGCAAGGAAACTCGGCACCTCGCCATCGGCAATCTTCTGCGCTAGCCCTTCAACGATGGCAGTCTTACCCACGCCAGGCTCACCAATCAGCACCGGATTATTCTTCGTGCGCCGGCACAGAATCTGGATCACCCGATCCACTTCGCTATCCCTGCCAACCAGCGGATCGAGTTGTTGATCCATCGCCGACTGCGTCAGGTCCCGCGAAAACTCCGCCAGCATGCTCTGCTCGCCGCGCTGTCCCTTTCCGCTGCCAGACGAAGGAGCCTTCTCCTGCGTCGTCCGCTGCAGCTCTTCACGAATCGCCGGCAACCGCAACCCACGCTCCTGCAGAATCTCTGCCGCAAAGCACTTCTCCTCGCGCAGCAGTCCCAGCAGCAGATGCTCGGTCCCAATATGTTTATGCGAGAGCCGCTCTGCCTCCTCCGCCGCATACGCCAACACTCGCTTGCACTCATTCGAGAGCGGCAGATCGACCGAAGTCGACACCTTCTCCCGAATCGTCGTATGGCCTTCAATCTGTTTGCGTATCGACTCCACCGACGCGTGCGACCGCAAGAAGCGGTTCGTCAATGCCTTGTCCTCACGCAACAGACCAAGCAGCAGGTGCTCAGTCTCGATGTAAGGCGACCCAAACTGACTGGCCTCATAGCGAGCAAAAAAGATCACCCGCCGCGCCTTCTCCGTATAGCGTTCGAACATATATCCCCTTCAAGCCGGCCACCATCCAGCCCGAAGGCCGCATAGCGCCGTTGGTCCCAACAACCGTCTCCGTGCCGCTCGCTCCCAGAGACAAATCAGGCTACTTCAACCTGCGAAGCATCCATCCCACTACTTCTTAGTGTAGTCGTCCGTCCAAAATATTCGAAATCCCTCGAAAGTTATGCATAACTTAGCACTCTTTTAGACGCAACCTGTGCAAAACCAGCACCAAATTAGGTGCACTTTAGAAAACTTCCATTCCTTCTGTTGATTAGATGATTTCGAGAGCAGGGAAGGAGCAGTCTTGCCAAATCACTGAAGGATAGGAAGATCGGACGCTGTTCACTGTGGAGATCTCGGTCCTCTCGGAGGTTGCTTCCCAAAAAAACACTAAGTCGAATCAAAGCCGCCACAGCAAAGATACGAGTCAGCTTTGTCAGATCGTGAACGCCCGAACGTAGCGGCTGAACCTTCGATCTCTCGATCCCGTTCCGTTCGAACTACATCTTCCCCGTTCGCGCGTCCACCAACCGACCCTCTCGCAGCTTCAGCACCCGATCGCATCGCTCGGCAAACTCCAGGTTATGCGTCACCAGCACACTCGTCAGCCCATGCGCCTCATGCAGCCGCTGAATCAAACTGAACACCGCCTCCGCCGTCTTCCCATCCAGATCGCCCGTCGGCTCATCCGCCAGCAGCAGCCTCGGCTCCGTCACCAGCGCCCGCGCCAGGCTCACCCTCTGTTGCTCTCCTCCGCTCAACTCCCCCGAACGGTGCTCCGCCCGATCCCCCAGTCCCACCTGCCCCAGCCAAAACCGCGCCTTCTCCAGCGCCTCCGCCCGTTTCAAGCCGCGAGCCAGCAGCGGCATCGCCACATTCTCCAGCGCCGAAAACTCCGGCAACAAGTAATGAAACTGCCAGACATACCCCACATCGCGATTGCGATACTCCGCAGCCTGCTTCGGCGTAAACGAGCTCAACCGACTATCACCGCACCAAACCTCGCCCGCCGTCGGCGTATCCAGCGCCGCCAGCAGATGCAGCAGGGAACTCTTCCCCGCGCCACTCTCGCCCACAATCGCGACCATCTCGCCAGCGTGAACCCGTAGATCCAGCCCACGAAACAGCTCCAGCGCCGGTCGCGCCGAGCTACTACTCGCCGAACCTCTGCTCGAAGACCCGCCACTCGAAGCAACCGCCGCATAGATCTTCGTCAGCCCAACCGCCCGCATCACCACCGTCCGCTCCCGCACCACCGGCAATGGCTCCAGCGTCCCCTCATTCTCAAACCGAACATCGCCATTCAGCGGATCGCTCAACCCTTCACCTCATCCATCCATTCCCAATAGAAGCGCCATCTCGACCGGAGTCGCGCGGCCTCATCGCGCGACGCAGTGGAGAGACCCCCGCATTTTGCCATTCAGCCACGTATCTCTCCACCGACGCCCTTCGCACTGCCGTGCCCCGAATGCGCCCCCAGCGAAATCGCAATCCGATTCCAGGCATTGATCGTCGTAATCACCAGCGTCAAATTCACTGTCTCGATCTCGCTGAAGTGCTCCCTCACCTCGTCATACACCGCATCCGGAGCATGTCCATCCTGAATATTCGTCACCGCCTCCGTCCAGGCCAGCGCCGCCCGCTCCCGCTTCGTGTAAGCCTCAGACCCGCGCCAATCACCAACCTCCGCAATCCGCTCCGCCGTCTCATTCGCCCTCTTCAGCTCCGCAGTATGCACACGAACGCAATACTCACATCCATTCGTCAACGAAGCCTTCAACCGCACCAACCCCATCAACGAAGCCTCCAGCCCCGTCTGAGTATTCAGGTAATGCTCCAGCTCTTGCATCCGCGCCAAACCCTCCGGCGCCAACTGCCCATACTTCAATCTCGGACTATTCATATCGCAAAGCCTCCGCCGGCAACACCTTCGCCGCACTTCCACTCGGGTAAATCGTAGCAATCAGACTCACTCCCAGACTCACCGCCGCCACAATCACCGCATCCACAACCCGCGGCGCGAACGGCAGATAATCAATCGAATAAACCGCAGCATCCAGCCGGATAAACCGGTAGTGCCCACCCAGCCAACTCAATCCATATCCAAGAATCAACCCCAACACCGTCCCAATCACCGAGATCAGCAACCCCTGCATCAAGAAGATCCGCCGCACCTGATCCGCCCTCACCCCGAAGCTCATCAGCACTGCAATATCGCGCGTCTTCTCCATCACCATCATGGTCAGCGCAATCAGAATATTCAGCGCAGCCACACAAACAATCAGCGCCAGCACGATAAACGTCACCACCTGCTCCAGCTTCAGTGCGCGAAACAACTCACGATTCTGCTCCATCCAGTTCGTCGTCTGAAACCCCTTGCCCGCCGCATCTTCAATCGCCCTTCCCACACGATCCGCGTGATAAAGATCATCCACCTTGAAGCTGATCACCGAGATCAGATCCGGCTCGCTGAACAGCCTCTGCGCATCCACCAACCGAAGAAACGCATAGCTCGAGTCATACTGATAAAACCCCGACTTGAAGATCCCCGCCAACTGAAACCGCTCATACTTCGGCACCAGCCCCAGCGGCGTCAACTCACCCTGAGGACTCGTCACCAGCACACCATCCCCAACCTTTGCCCCCAGCGACTCCGCCATATCCTGTCCAATCACAATCGGCGGAATCTCCCGCGACACACCTCCTCCGCAATCATTCCGCGCACTCGTCCCGCTCCCGCAAGGAGCAGCCGCCACAGCAACCGGCTCCAACGCCGCAGCCGAGCCCTGCACCACACTCTGCAGCAGATCCCCGACCGTCTTCTCATCCGCCGGAATCACGCCCTTCACCAACCCACCACCACTCCTCGCCCCCTTCGAGATCAGCACCTGCCCATACAATCCCGGAGCAGCGGCCACCACATGCGGCACGCCGCGAAGCCGCGCCAGCAGCGGTCGCCAGTCCCGTATCCCATCGCCCGCCACCCTCATCAGGTCCACATGCGAGGTCGACCCCACCAGCCGCTCCTGCAGATCCCGTCTCATCCCATTCGTAATGGCCAGCGCAATAATCAGCGATGCGACACCCGCCGCCACTCCAATCACTGAAATTGCCGTGATCACCCCTACCACAGCCTGCCGTCGCTTCGCCCGCAGATAACGCGCCGCAATAAAAAATTCAAATCGCATCGACTTCCAGCTTACTATCCGCCACAGCCGAGCAACGCGAGGCCCAACGCCTTTCACCCGCCTCAACAAGGTATACAAGTCACGAAGTGACCGCGCGCCGCGCAGGCGGCCCGTCCGGCAGGACAAGCAGCCTCAGTGCGAGATCACCTTAGGCAGATTCCAATGCCGCGCCACCGCCACCATCCGCAGCACAAAGCAACAAACCCCACCCACCGTCATAGCAATCGTCCTCGGCACCTTCAGCGCCAACCCAATCACCATCACTGCCGCTCCCGCCAGCGCAGCCGACGCATAAATATCCGTGTTCAAAATCCCTGGCACCCGCGTCATCAGCACATCCCGTATCGTCCCACCACCCACGCCGGTGAGCACACCCATCAGCACCGCGATCATCGGGTTGATCCCAAACTCCAGCGCCTTTCCCGCGCCTGCCATCGCAAACAACGCCAGCCCAGCCGCGTCCAGCGTAATCAACAACTGCTGCGGCACATGCTGAAACGATTGATAAAAACAAAACACCGCTCCACCACCCGCAAACGCCGTAGCTCCATACCTCCAATCGCGAATACTATTCGGAGGCACCGCCCCGATCAGCAGATCCCTCACCGTCCCACCACCGAGCGCCGTCACGAACGACACAACCAGCAGTCCCAGCAGATCCAACTCGCCGCGAATCCCCGCCAGCGCCCCCTCTACCGCAAACACGAACGTCCCCACCAGGTCCACCGCCAACAGCACCACATCCTGCCTGTACTTCGGAAACCAGTCTCGCAGCGCCACTACCGCACCACCGCCTTCACTGCGACGACATTCTCATACCGGTCGTATACCCTCACCGCCAGCACATGCTCCTTCGCATCCTGCGCGGCATCAGTCGCCTCCGGTGCCTCAACCGTAAAGTCATACACCTCCGTCATCGAATCAGAGACTTTTCCCTTTGGCTCCAAATACTGCCACGGCCCCGCATCGATGGAATACTCAGCGTGAGCGATCGGCGAAGTAGCGTCCCGAGCCTCCAGAGCCGCATGAATCCGAACCCATGAATATTCATTCGCTTTACCCGCACCACTCTTCGTAATTCCCCGGACGACAACCTCCGCCGTCAGCACCCCAGGCACCGGCGGCGTCGTATCCACCACAAATACCTCACTCGCCCGCTCTCCCGTCAACGCCTCCGCATCCGTATGCACAGGAGCATCGCTCGCCACCACCTTCACCTCGTATCTCCCATCAGGCAGCAGCGCAGAATCGAAGCTGTAGACCCTCTCCGAAATTTTGTCCTTCAATAACCGCCAGTTCGCCTCACCCACCCCGCGATACCACACGGCAAACATCAGATCATCGCCGTTGTCGTCATGTGCCATCCACCGCACCGTAACCGCCGTCTTGTCCTTCTGCGCCATCAGCGGAGCAGCGTTCGAATCTGTCGAAAAACTCACCGCAGGCGTAGCCCCCGCAGCAGCAGGGAAGGCGACCTGCACCGTAGCGTTCGCCGCAACCGGCGTCACCGGCGTCACCCGCGCCCCCGGCTGCACCACCACCTCGTCCACCACCGGAGCCAGATTCCGCTGCAGATAGTTCAGCCCCACAGCATCCACCGATCCGCCGCTACGCAGCACAGCCTTCCACTGCACAAATCGTCCCGGAGGCACCGCGAAGCTCCCGTCCCTGCCAACGCGAGCCCACTCACTCCATCCCATCACCGGGCTCTCCACATTACCGCTCCGCACAAACAGATCGAACCCCGCGGCCGACCCAGCCCTTACCTCCGCGCGCCCCCACTGCGAAAAGCTCTGCGCATCGAAGACATCACTCGTATAGGTCGCCGGCGCAACCGCATCTCCCAGCCGAAATACCTTCCCGCTATTACTCGTCGCTATCAGCAACCCATCCTTCACTGCGGCAAACGCCATCCCTTGCGAGGCCTCCAGATGCGCAACATCACTGAAGCGCCCGCTGCCACTCGCATCCAGGCGTCCCGCATCCGTCTTCCCCGCATCGATCTTGCCCACATCAATCCTGTAGACGCGCCCGCGATTTCCCGTCGCCGCCAGCAAACTCCCATTCCGAACCGCCAGCGCATACACCACATCATCCTTCAGCGTCAGCAGCTTCTGCGGAGCCCCATCCGCCGCAATCCTGTAGATCTCCGACCCATCCGGCACCAGCGTATTCGACCCCGCTGCCGTCGACGACCCCGGCTGCACAAACGTGATCGTCACCCCCACGCCGCCCGTCACCGGCAGCGGCGGCAGCGTCGAGTGTCCCTTCGTCCCCACACCCGCCGCATACACATCTCCAGCTGCATCCATCGCCAGCGCAGTAATCTCTCGCCGTCCCGCGGCGTAAGCCGCAAACGGCTTCGCCCCCACCGTCCCCGTCGCAAACCGGTACACCACACCCGAGCCATCCGACCCAGCCCACAACGTTCCATCTGGCGCCAGCAACAGACACCGAATGTGCTGATCCGCCGTCTTGAACAACACCTCCGCCTTGCCGCCTCCCGCAGGCACCCGGTACACCACCGCCGGAGCACCCGCCGCCACATACACCTCGCCGCCTTTACCCACCGCCAGGTCCCAAAGATACTTCGGCTTCTCCTCCGTCATCGCAGGATCGAACACCACCACCGCCGCCCCACCACCCCCAGGAATCCGATACACCTTCCCATCCGGCGAAGTCGCCGCCAGCACACTTCCATCCGCCGCCACACGAAGCGCCTGCACCGCCAGTTCCTTCCCCGCAAAGATCTGCGTAGCCGCCCCCTCCGGCGTCACCTTCATCACCAACGCTGACCCGGCCGCCGTCCCACCCAACCCCACGTAGCCGTTCCCCGCGGCATCGCTCGCCAGCGCCCACGCATAGCTCTTCCCACTCTCATACACCAGTGAACTGGCCGGCCCCGCCTCCAGCCGTCCATCGCTGCGGATAGACACACCTTCCGCATTGCCTTTTTCCATCTCGTCGTAGCGTTCCACGCTCCACAGCTTCGTACCCTGCGCGCTCGCCCACCCAGACAGCAGGGAAGACCCCACCACTAATCCAGTAACCAACACTCGTCGCATCATTCTGATCCTGAGTCTAAAGTATCTGCGCAAACTTGAGACCTCGACCTATTCAGCAGGCATGCCTAAAATCGAAGGTATGACCAAACCCGCCATCGTTCAAGCGGTCTTCACTGGCCAGCCCAAATCGATCACCGACGAGCGTGGCACCTGGACCTCGTCGATCTTTCGTGATCGCGTCGATGGTCCGGTGCAGGTCTCTCTTCACGGACTCGCCGGTGACAAGGTTGCCCAGCGTTATCATGGAGGTCCGGGCGCAGCGGTCTGCGCGCATTTGACCGATCACTACTCCTTCTGGAACACCCACTACAAGATGAATCTGCAAGCCGGATGTGTCGGAGAAAACGTCACCCTCGATCATATTGCCGAAGATCAGGTATGTGTGGGCGATAGAGTGCGGCTGGGAACCACGCTCGTCCAGGTCAGCGGCCCGCGCGTCCCTTGCGCCAATCTTGCCCGACGAATTGGACGTCCAGACTGGGTCAAGCTCACCATTCTCGAAAATCGCACTGGCTTTTATCTGCGCGTACTAGAACCGGGCACCCTTCAAGCAGGAAACCAGTGGATCATCGAGGAACGAGTCAACCAGGAGGGCTCGATACCGGCAATCAACCGCTGCATGTATCTCGAATTCGACGCTAGCTATGCTCGCAAAATGCTGGAGATGCCCGGTTTGGAAGCGTGGTGGAAAGACCAGGCCCGTCAAAAAATCCAGGATCAAACCGGCCACTGGACATCAACCATGAAGAGTGGAGGCAACTGATCGCTGTGCCCTCCGCAAGCTGATCTCAGCTCTGGAGCAATTTTTCTATTTGGTATAGAGATTCTTGTCATTCCGCAGCGAAGCGGAGGAATCTGCTTTTCGTCCTCAGTCGGCAGCCTCTATACCAAGCGAAATCCGCTCTAGTTCGTCAGTACAGCGCGATACCGTACCTGGTTCTTCTTCACCTTAGTCACAGCGTCGTTCGCCTTCGCCATCGCAAACCGCTCCGTAACCGCCTTAACCCCATGACGTGCCGCAACGTCCAGCATCTCGCTTATCTCATGCGGACTTCCGATGTTACTTCCGGCAACAACCTTCTGGCTCGTAATCAGCGATGCCCCCAGGATAGGCATCGGAGACGGCGGCGCCCCAACGATGCAAAGAGTCCCCTTGGGTCGCAGCGCATTCACATAAGCCTGCCAATCCTGATCCGCGCTTACCGTCGAAAGCAGAAGATCAAACGACCCGGCAACCTTCTTCAAGGCGCCAGTGTCACGCGTATTCACAAAATGATGCGCCCCCAGCTGCTTCGCCTCAGCCTCTTTATCCTTCGAGGTCGAGAACGCCGTCACCTCTGCGCCAAACGCCTTCGCAAACTGCAGTCCGAGATGCCCAAGACCGCCAATTCCGATTACCCCCACCCGCGACGACGGGCGAACTTCATAGTTCCTCAACGGCGAGTACACCGTAATTCCACCACACAGCAGCGGAGCCGCACTCTCACTCTCGAGCGTCGAGGGCAAAGGGACCGCAAACCGCGAATTTACACGGACCTTGTCGGCAAACCCCCCATTACGTCCTACACAAGTCGGTTGCGCCTTCGCGCACAGCTGCTCCTGCCCCTGCCGGCACCACTCGCAGATCCCACAGCTATCCGCCTGCCAGCCAACTCCCACACGCTCGCCCATCGTACGGTCCTTCACCGCCGAGCCCACCCCCACAATCGTCCCCACAATCTCATGGCCCGGAATAAACGGATACTTACTAATGCCCCAGTCATTGTCGATCAGGTGAACATCGCTATGGCACACGCCACAGTGCGAGATCTTGATCTCGACATCATTCCCCTGCAACTCGCCCGGATCGTATTTGTAAG
This sequence comes from Tunturiibacter gelidiferens, assembly GCF_013410115.1. Classification (GTDB taxonomy): domain Bacteria; phylum Acidobacteriota; class Terriglobia; order Terriglobales; family Acidobacteriaceae; genus Edaphobacter; species Edaphobacter gelidiferens. Next base: position 274,076 of record NZ_JACCCV010000002.1, on the reverse strand, counting down.
CTAGTAAGTGTGCGCCGGCCGCATGAACAGCGAGACCATGTATTTCACTCATTTGAAGTCTTTCCCTTTTAGCGCGGAACATATCCGCCGCGCCTACCCTCTGATGCTACAACACCACCCCGAGCAAAAAAATCATCCACACGCTAATCGCACTTGTCGCAACCACCGTGTAACAAGACCTGCCTCACCACTTATTGGCCTGCCCTCATCTTCACCCTGCTACCTCACCACCAGATTCAATACCTGGTAGCCACTCACAGCATACCCCGCGTCCACCGACCCCGCAGCCAGCACACTCTCCCCCGTTAGTTGCATCTTCTGCGCATCTTTTAACGGCTCGAAAACATTCGCCATCGATAGCGGCACCCCCGGCAGAGCCTCACCCTCCAGCACCGCCTGCGTCGCATGATTCAGCAGCGTCACATACACACGGTCGTTCTCATGCATCCGGTTCAGCGTCGCCACCGTATCGGCCAGCCCCACCGACCGCTCCGCCCCCGTCTTCGTCGTCAGCCTATCTACGGTCGCGCCATCGCTCACCACAACACGCATCGCTCCCGCACTCACACTATCCGGAACCCTCACCTTCACCCGCACCATCCGAGCCTCAGCCTGGTACGGATGCACCACCGCCTCCACCTCAATCTCGTCCCCCGCACGCGCCTCCGTCCTGCTCAAGCGCGCCGACTCCAATACCGCCGACATCCGCGCCGGAATCGCCTCCACCTTCAGCCTCACCCCCGTCACCACCGGCTGATCCAGCGCATTCCCATACACCTTGCTGAACCGGTCATTCACCAGCAGAGCCGCATTGATCGTCGCCGGGTTCAACTCGTTTTGCGCCATCAGCCCCTGCATCCGCACCGGCGGCAGCCCCTTCACGTCGATCTCGCCCGACAGCCGGTAACTCAACTCCTCCGCCGCAGTATTGTTCGTCTGCAAGCTCTGGTACACCGACACCAGCATCGCCGACGGCGTCAGCTGCCGGTTATCCAGCACCTCAAAGTGCAGCGTCTTCGTCTTCCCCTGCAGTCCTTTCTCCATCGCAGGAGGAACCACCTCCACCACCACCGGAATCATCCGTGCCTCCACCCCAAACCGCCCCATAATCGCCGAAGCACGATCCTCCGTAAACGCCCCTACCGTCTCCGTCGTGTTAATAATCTTGAACGCATTCAGCGGAGAAGCCAGCGACGCTAGCACCGTTGCCTTGGTCATCGGCATATCCACCGGCCCATACTGCGTAATCGGATGTCCGCACGCCAGCAGCCGCGTCGGGTCCACATACGTCACCGTGCAAGTCCCCGCCATCGACAGATCCCCCCGCACCAGCACCGCGCTCACCGCACTCCCCGGCACCAGCGGCTCCGGCTGCACCGCAGCAGAGTCCGCCCCACCCAACCCCACTACCGGCGTCAACCCCATCGCCCGGAAACGATCCCCAAATCGCTCCACCGTCTCCTGGCTGAACCCGCCCATCACCAGCGGAGTCTCCATCGCCCGCATCTCCGGCTGCCCCTCAAACTCTCTGCTCACCTCAGGCAGCTTCACTCCGGCCAACTTCATCGCAGCCGCGCCGTCTCCATCCCGCACCTGCAGCATCGACTCGATCGGTGTAATCCCCGCAATCGGCTCCTTGCTGAACTGCCCAATCCGATAACTCAGCGCCCCCACCAGCCGCCCGTCGATGTACACCGGGCTCCCGCTCATCCCCGCCACCACGCCCGTATACTCCGGCTTATCCCCATGCAGCCTCGCCAGAATCATGTCCTGCCCCGGCCCCAGCGCATCTTTCAAAAGTCCGAGAATCTCCACCTGCATCGGCTCCGGGTTCACCCCTTCGAACACCGTATAAGCCACCCCGCGCATCCCCCGCTTCACCTCACCCAGCGGAAAAAACTTCGTCACCACCGGAGCAGTCGAAGGCGCCGCCACCGCAGTCCATCCCCCCGCCCCACTCACCGCCTGCCCCTCGGCCCAGGCCCCTTCTACCAGCACAGAACTCCCCAACATCCCGCCTACTGCCAGGCCAACTATCCACAACCGAGTCTTTACCGCAGCCATCACGTCTACAGACTACTAGAACGCCCTCATCATTGGCCGCCGTGCTCTATGCGAATATTGAGGCACTATGAACCGGAGACAGCTGCTCACCGCCGCCTGTTGTACCGCGCCCTCCATTCTGCTCTCCACCGGCAAAGCTCAATCGAAGCCACCCGGCAACCAACTTCAGGGCTCTCCCGCCCAAAGAGAGTCTCTCCACAAAACCGGCGATGCGATTCGATCCGCGTTCGCCAAGGGCGATGTCGACGAAATCCTCGCATACCACCACCCCGAGGTCATCAAAGCTCTCGCCTATCAGAACTACATCGTAGGCATCGAAGCCCTCAAAGCAAGTCTTCTCAGCACCTTTCGATCCTTCAAGCTGGAGTTCCTTGAAAACACTCCGGAAACCATCCTCTTCCACGAAGGTACCGCCGTAGAGATAAGCCTCTTCGCCATCCGAAGCGTCCCCAAGGCAGCTGGCTCACCCGCCATCTTCAAAGGACGTTCCATGGTCGTCTACGTCGAGTATCCTGCAAGTCCTACGGGCTGGGCCTCCATCCGGGAAACAGTCCAGCCCGCAACCTGAACCACAAGCCCGCCGACAACCACCCGGCCGAAGCCCCAACTCACCATCCCAATGAAAAGCCGTCCAACATTCGGAGTAAAGTTTTAGATGATGACTATCCTTCCGCATTTCAGGGCTCGCATCCTTCTCCTGCTCTCCTGCTCCATCGTTCTCACCCTGCCCGTCGCCCATGCGCAGGAAGCCCCGGCCCAAAACCCACCCCAGCAGACCAAGCCATCCCCCGACGACGCCGGCCCCGACACCGACAACGGCACCATCGTCCTCAAGAAAAAGAAGGAAGCCGACGAGCCACCACCTCCCGCCGCGCCCGTCGCCCCCAAGGTCAAAAATCCCGACAACGAAACCTTCTCCCTCCGCGTCGACGTCCCCATCGTCAACATCGACGCCAGCGTCATCCTCGACAAGACCCACCAGTTCGTCCCCGGCCTCAAGGCCAACAACTTCCTCATCCTCGAAGACGGCGTACCTCAGACCATCACCAGCGTCCGCACCATCCAGACCCCCATCACCGCCGTCATGCTGCTTGAGTTCGCCGCCAACAGCTACTACCTCATCAACGACATGCGGAACGCCTCCTACAGCTTCTTCCGCTCCCTCCGCCCCGACGACTACGTCGCCGTCGTCACCTACGACCTCCGCACCCACATCCTCACCGACTTCACCAACAACAAAGAGCTCATCGCCCAGTCGCTCCAGTCCCTCATGATCCCGGGCTTCTCAGACACCAACATGTTCGACGCCCTCTACGAGACCCTCGACCGCACCAGCCGCATCGAAGGCCGCAAGTACATCATCCTCATCGGCTCCGGCCGCGACACCTTCTCCAAGCTCACCCTCGACAAGATCCTCGCCAAAGTCAAAAACACCCCCAACGTAACCATCTTCACCATCGGCACCGGAGCCATGCTCAACGAACTCCGCTCCGGCGGCGGCCCACGCGAGCTCGACTACCTCCAGGCCCAGAACCAGATGCGGACCTTCGCCTCCATGACCGGCGGCCTCAGCTTCGCCCCCATCTTCCAGGGCGAGCTCCCCGACATCTTCGCCCAGATCAACCAATCCATCCGCAACGAGTACATCCTCACCTACCGCCCCACCAACAACAAGAGCGACGGCACCTATCGCAAGGTCAAGGTCCTCCTCGTCGACAACGAAGGGCACCCCCTTCGCATGCAGGACGAAAAGGGCAAACCGCAAAAATACTCCGTCATAGCCCGCGACGGGTACAGCGCCAAACTCCCGGTCGAATAACGCAGGCGTCGATTCTCAGACGTCGATCCTCAAAATACGATCAGAGATCCAATTCAATCTCTGACAAGGGTGTCGAGCAACAGATCAAAACGTCTCCCTCAGAGGGCCGATCAAGCGGCTCCGGCGCATAGTTGATTGTGCCGCCAATCAACCCGGACTCGCACACATGGCAGACGCCCGTCCGGCAAGCCCATCGGGCAGGAACATCGCAAGCTTCAGCGAATTCGAGAAGACTTCCATATCGCTCGTTCCACGGAACTGTGAGACCGCTGCGGGTGAAGAAAACCTTCGGGCCCCCGCCAACTGTTCCGGCAGGCTGATGCGGCTGCACCAATGTAGTAATTGCGATTCCCGGTGTTATTGCTGATTCCGTACCGAACGTCTCTGAATGAATGCAGGAATCAGCGATACCCCACGCCTTCAACGCTGTAGTCAGATCCGCAAGAAAACTGACAGGCCCACACAGATAGAAGTCCGCTGCCTTCGGTACGTTGCGCTCTTCCAATAAGGAGAGATTCAGATGCCCGCGAACGTCGTAGTCCTCTCCCAGCCGATCTCCCTCCTCTGGCTTGCTGTACGCAATCAACGAACGGCCTTGAGGAAGACCCTTCAAAAGCTCTCGTGCTTCCAGCGCAAATGGATGTTCTCCGCCGTTGCGGCTTCCGTAACACCACCAGATCTCCCGGTTGGAATCTGCTTCTGTCGCCGCAAGTGAGTGAAGCATGGACAGCACCGGCGTCGCCCCGATACCCGCGCTCAGCAGCACTACGGGTCTGTCGTTCGGAGCAAGTGTAAAGCTGCCTCTCGGCGCGCTCACCTGAAGTACATCGCCAACCTGAATACGTTCATGAAAGTAGCGGCTGCCTGCACCACCAGCCCGCTTCACGCTGACCCGATAGGTCCCTGCCCCCTGCGGACCAGACATCGAATAACTTCGCAGGATCGGAGCTGAGTTCTTCTCCACTTCAACCTTGAACACCAGAAACTGACCTGCAAGAGGCGCCGGCAATGGGCTCCGATCCTCCGACTCGAGAACAAAGGAGAGCACATCAAAGCTCTCTCGTCGCACCGCCCCCACTCGCAGCGACCGAAACCCGCTCCACGCCGGCGGTGGCGCTGAAGATCGGGCGAGGCCGGCATTGCCACCCTTCTCGTCTGCCTCCAGCAGAGCTTTCAACGACCCCTTCCAGCCTGCACTGAGTGCCGGGACACGAAGTGCACATTCCAGTCGATCGCGCGGATGGTCAGGCAAATAAAGCAGCGCATCGATCTCGGCAACGCTGACGCGCTCCTCTCCTTCCGCCACCTTGACAATCTCATCTCCCGCGCCGATCTCGCCTTCCTCAATTACGCGGAAGTAGAACCCCGGTCGCTTATGCGAAACCAGGAGCGCGGCCATCTGCGGGTTGTTCATCCTGATGCCGACGCGATAGCAGGTAACTCGCGGCTGCGTCACTTCGAACAGCGCTCCACCGATCCGGTAGCGATCGCCAATACAGACCTCCTCATCGGACAGACCGTCAACCGTCAGGTTCTCGCCGAACTGACCATACTCAAAGTCATGCCGCTTCAGGTGCGTCTCCCAATAGCGATAAGAGTCGAGTTGATACACCATCACCGCGCGGTGCTCTCCGCCGTGTCCTGCAAGGTCGCCCTGCCCATCGCCATCAAGATTAATACGACGCGCCATCACCCGGCCTGGCACTGATCGCTTCCAAACAGCAGTGCGGACCACCTTGCCTTGCCACTCCAAGTCGCGTGGCAGACCGACATTCACCGAAATAAGAGCACTCATCGTCTGGCTCCCTCACGCTGAAGATACAGCGGAATTATCTCCGATGAGCCGTGCGCTTCTATGAACCTCCCTGGCACCGCGTCCCAGTCACCGGCCGCCTTACTGTGTCAGCGTGAAAGCCAAACTGCGAGTCCGCCGGGCCAACCGCGCACCAGCAGCCCAAACGCCGCTGGCACGCAGTCCGCTCAGACTAGGAGTACTTCATCTGTTCGAGATCGGCGATCAGCCCGGGCCCCGTCGGGTGCCATCCCAGCCGCTCCTGGGTTTGAGCGCTTGACGCCGGCATATCCCAACCGACAAACGGCGCAAGCCATCCAAAATGCCCCGCCGCGTCCTCTTGAGACAGAGAGGCCACCGGTACCTTCAGCCCTCGCCCAATCACTTCAGCGATGTCCCGAACCGTCACACCTTCTTCAGCAACGGCGTTATACCTTGCGCCTGCCTCTGCCTTTTCCAGTGCCAGCCTGTAGAGACGCGCAGTATCGAGCACATGCGCCGCAGGCCAGCGGTTCAGCCCATCGCCCACATAAGCCGAGATACCCTTCTCGCGAGCCACTGCGACTGCATAGGTGACCAGTCCTTGCTTCACCGTATCGTGCACCTGAGGAAGCCGCACAACCGACACATTGACACCCCGCGCCGCCACGGAAGCCGCCGCTAACTCCGAACTTTTACGCGGATTCGGGTGATTAGGATCGAAGTGATCTTCAGTCGCGGGTTTACCCGGCGCAGCGTTACCCATTCCGGTCCCGGAGGTGATCACCAACGGGCGGTCAGATCCGACGAGCGCGTCGCCGAGAGCCTCGATGGCGCGCCTGTCCTTCTCGCAAATCGCCACGAAGTTCGAGAAGTCGTGGTCGAACGCGAGGTGAATCACGCCGTCCGCCTTGGCCGCCCCGGCCCGCAGGCTATCCGGGTCTTCGAGATTGCCCCGATGCACCTCGGCTCCGGCGGCGATGAGAGACTGAGCGCCCGCATCCGACCGCGTTAGTCCGAGTACCTGATGGCCAGCATTGATAAGCTCCGGAACAAGGGCGGAACCGATAAAACCGGTAGCGCCGGTGACAAAGATACGCATGATGAATTCTCCTTTTACTTCGGTTGAGGGATGTAGTTGTAGCTAGTTATTGGAGGTAAATCGATTCGCATCTGCTCAGGCTTTGAAGTAGTCCGCCCCATCGAGATCCGAGAGCAGGCCGGTCTGTGTTGGGCGCCACCCCAGCCGTTCCTGGGTCAACTTGCTCGAGGTGGGATTGTCGACGGGGACGAAAAGACCTAGAAAGCTAAACTGTTTGGCGGCCTGAGCTGGAGTTTTGCTCACAACCGGCACGTTCAGGTGTCGCCCGATGACCCCGGCTATGTCTCGGAACGGCACGCCCTCTTCAGCAACTCCGTGATACGTTGCTCCCGCCGGTCCCTTCTCCAGCGCCAGACGAAAGAGACGGGCCGCATCGAGCCGATGCACCGCGGCCCATCGGTTGCGACCATCTCCAACATACGCGGACTCTCTCTTCTTCTTGGCAATCTGGAACAGCCGTGGAGCGAAACCGCCGTCGCCTTCGCCATGAACGATGGGCGGAAGGCGAATCACCGAGGTGCGGATGCCGAGCGAAGCCAGCTCCCGCATGGCGTCTTCCGACGCACCCCGCGCAGCCCCAACGGAGTTGGTGTCGTACGCATCATCCTCCAGAGCGAGTCGACCTGGAGTCATCGCCATGGTTCCAAACGCCGCAACCAACGGGCGGTCCGGTCCTGCCAGCGCTCGGCCCATCGTCTTCAGTGCGCGCCTGTCTGTTCCGACGGCCGCCGAGAGAAATCTCGACACAATGCCGCTCGGACTTCCACCCAGGAACACACGCAGCCGCGTTCCAACACCCATATGCGTGATCTCGTGATAGAACGCCGTGTGAATCGCCCCATCCGCAGCGGCCGCGCCACGGCGCAGGCACTCCACGTCTTCAATCGAACCACGATGCACTCGCGCACCAGCAGCGACCAATTTCTGAGCGGAAGCCTCCGAGCGTGCCAGCCCGGTAACTTGATGGCCTGCGTCGATCAGCTCCTTCACAACGGCAGATCCGATAAACCCTGTTGCCCCAGTTACAAAAACACGCATCGTTTGTCTCCTCCGCTTCCTTGAAAGGCCGCAGTCGCGTCCTGTCCTATAGCTAGATGGGCTTGCAGGAGATACGATCTATGCAGAAAGTCCGTACTATTGGCTCGATCGTCCGGAGGCTTCATGGATCCACTCTCAGATGTGTTGTCGTTGCTCAAACCGCGAAGCTATTCCTCCGGCGGCTTCGAGGTCCGTGGTGACATGTCTATCCAATGGCCAAAACATCCCGGCATCAAGTGCTACGCCATGGTCTCGGGACAGTGCTGGCTCTCGGTGGAAGGCGTCCCTGATCCTGTCCTCCTCACAGCCGGCGACTGTTTTCTCTTGCCGCGTGGACTACCCTTCAGCCTTTCGACCGATCTGTCACTCAAGCCTGTCGACTTCAACATATTTCTCACAGCACTGAGGAATGGTGAGCTGTCGCGCAACGGAAACGGCGACCGCTACATCGTAGGCGGCCACTTCATCCTGACCGGCAGTCACGCTGAGATTCTGCTCAAGTCTCTGCCGCCCATCGTGCATATCCGGAAAGAGTCGGATAAGGCGGCGATGCGTTGGTCGCTCGAACGCATGAAGGAGGAGCTGCGCGATCCGCAGCCCGGCGGCTCGTTGATCGCACAGCAACTCGCCTACATGATGCTCGTCCAGGCGCTTCGTCTGCACCTCGCCGAAGGCGCGAGCGGCGGCGTCGGCTGGCTCTTCGCACTCGCGGACAAACAGATGAGCGCAGCGATCACATGTATGCACGACGACCCAGGGCATCCATGGACACTGCAGAAACTCGCCGAGCGCGTCGGTATGTCGCGATCGATCTTTGCTCTAAGGTTCAAAGAGACCGTCGGCTCGACCCCCATGGAGTACCTGACACGTTGGCGTATGATGCTGGCCGGAGACAGGCTGAAGAACTGCGAAGATTCGATCTCCGTAATCGCCTCATCGCTCGGTTACGAATCCGAAAGCGCCTTCTGTAAAGCCTTCAGAAGAACCATGGGCTGCTCCCCAAGACAATACAGTCGTACGAGACCTCCCGCACCGCCTTCTTCAGCCTCTGCTGAAGCCACCTACGGCCATCAGATGGAGCTGGCCGCTGTTGGGTAACCTCTTACCGAACACCTACGAAACCTCTACCCCACACTCTTGCCCAGCAACTCCCTCATCGCCAACGCAACCTCGTCCACATGCGTCTCCAGCGCAAAGTGCCCCGTATCGAGAAACTGCACCGTAGCATTCGGAAGATCACGCTTATAAGCCTCAGCCCCTGGAGGAATAAAGAACGGATCGTTCTTCCCCCAGATCGCGAGCAACGGCGGCTTCGACGTCCTGAAGTACTCCTGAAACTTCGGATAAAGCTTCACGTTATTCGCGTAATCCAGAAACAGGTCCAGCTGAATATCCGTGTTCCCCGGCCGGTTCACCAGCGCGTAGTCCAGCCAGTAAGCCTCCGGCCCCACCGCCTCCGGATTCTTCACCCCCTGCAAATATTGAAACCTGATCCCCTCGAAGCTCACCGCAGCCTTGCGTACCTCCTCGCGGTTCGCCGCCGAAGGATCACTCCAATACTTACGAATTGGCGCCCACGCATCGCCAAGCCCATCTTCATAAGCATTCCCATTCTGCGAGACAATCGCCGTCACCCGCTCCGGCCTCGCCATCGCCATTCGGAATCCCGTAGGCGCACCGTAATCGAACACATACAACGCATACCGCTTCAAGTGCAGCGCATCCGTAAAGGCCAGCATCGTCTGCGCCAGCGCATCGAAGCTGTACTTGTACTGCCGCCTCTCCGGCACCTCGGTAAATCCAAACCCCGGAAGATCCGGCGCAATCACCCGATACTTGTCAGCCAATCGCGGAATCAACTCGCGATATTGAAACGAAGAAGTAGGGAAGCCATGCAACAGCAGCACCACCGGCGCATCCACCGGACCCGCCGCGCGATAAAACACAGTCACCCCATCAGCCTCAACGCGTCGAACAGCAGTCAGCGGCACCTCTACACTGTTAGGCATAACCCTTCCTCTCTTGGCATCCTCGGTATCTCCCAACAGACCCTGTGAAAGACCAGCAGGAGCACTGCTGGCCAAAGCCAGAAGACTTCCACCTGCCGCAATAAAGTTTCGACGATCCATTCTGCCTCCGGAAGCAACTAAAAATATATGTGTAACCTGTGAACCATCAGTTCACAGGTTACAACTAAAATGGATTGATCTTTATGAAAAAGGGTTCACTAGTTACACGCCAAACAAGAGAAAGTCGCCCATGCCAATCCTCTAAGAACCTATCCGCCCGAAGGGAGACTCACCACAAGCCCGCGCCACGCCCACCCGCGCCACCAATCCACCACATATCCACCACATCGCAACCACAAACCACCATCTTCAACCAACCAAACGAGCCTGTCGTTTCGAGCGAAGCGAAGAATCACAACTTGGCTTCCTGTTGCCATTGCCTCTCCCGCCTCGAAACCGGTCAACTCAACCCTGCGAAAACCTCAGCAAATCCCGCTGTCAAGCCCCACTCCACTCTAAGTCGCTCTAGACAAACAACATTCGCGTGGCACATGAGTTAACCTCGCCGAACTATACTTGAAGAAGAAATAGAAAACTTCAAGTCGAAACAGAAAAGCTTTTGTTCGGACCGGCCGTATCTCTCCCTAACTTATTGATTATAAGTATTTTGTAGGCAATTCCCCTGCAATCAATATTTTGCAGGCAGCACCACCGCGCAAGCTGATCAAAACAAATAACTTCCCTGCAAGATACCCTGGGGGAGGGGAGGGGGTATCCCGCGCTATCGGGGACGAGGAATCGTAAGATCGAGATCCCCAGCGGTCATCTGCTTAGTCAGCAAAATAATCTGACCCACATGCTGCTGCACATGCCCGACCACCTGGTAGATCGCCTCCAACACGCTCACATCCCGACCCTGCGGAGTAATCCTCTGCACCAGCCGCTCCGCCGGCACCGCCGCGATCACACCCTTCGCTTCGGCAAGCGTCGATTCAAACAGCGCAATCAACTCCGCCCCACTCATCCCACCCTCTGCGCTGAACTCCGCATCCCGAACCCTCACATCGGCCGCCCCACCCACCCCATGCATCACCCACTGCCGCGCATTCCCGCAAAGATGAAGCACAAGATTTCCCACAGCATTCTCATGCGCCCCCTGCCGCTGCCACACCTGATCGTAGGTCAGCCTTCGCAAACAAGCTTCAAGGCACTCCCTCATCATGTCGAGCCTCCGGCAGGAGACATCAAGAAAATCGGCAGCAACAGCATCAAGCGTCGTAGTCATCCGAGCATTCTAACCCGCCCCACAGCGCCTGAATCCCGCTCTGCGAGTAGCTCCTGGTATTCGGTGCAGGCAACCAGTTGGCGCTTGTCGCCTTCCGTCGGAGTGGATTGAACATAGATCGTAAGCGAACCGTCTGGTTAGAGGAGTGCGAGGAAGTACGTGGTTGGTTGCCCCCCAGGGATTCGAACCCCGATTGATCGGTTCAGAGCCGACTGTTCTACCATTGAACTAGGGGGCAAAGTGCTTAGCGTGGTGCGCTGTCGCGTCGCGAACAGGGTGTTCGCTGACTGCCTTTTACGAGTGTACGAGGTGAGGGAGATAAGGTCAACGGCTGACGGGGTAGGGGGATAGGAGCCGGGAAAAGTGCACCCCTCGGGAGGTAGGTCCTTGCGGTCAACACTTTTCTGTCATGGAACTGAGTGTAGATGGTTGGCCATCACCTGAGGGCCTTTCGGCGTCGCCATTGCGAAAGCCTGACCGAGGTCGCGGAGAGTTCCCATTTTCGCGGACGATATATATTCCATCCCGGTCATCTCGCCCGCAAGTCGGTCTCTGGCAGATGCTATGCCGGTCAGCCCGCTGGTCCACCTGAGCTCGTGATGCATCCACTCAGAAGGTAAAGGCATTGAGACCTTTCCAAGGTCTGGATAACTTATAAACCATACGAGCTCATCTTCCGATGAGCCATCCAGATGGGTGACTTTCTTGGTTTCTTGAGTGAAGACCGCAGGAGAGTCTCCTGTGAGCTCCTTCCAGAAGCGGGCGTCATTCGAGTACCATGCGAAGCTATAGAGTACCTGAGCAGTACCGTCGGCGTGGTGTAACTTATTCCAAATCCAGTATCTGACTATATTTTCTGCTAAAACCGTTGCAACTCCCTGGTCCTCCCAAAGATTTTGCAGATTCTTCCTTCCTTTATCGTCCTCCAGCAGGGCAGCCAAATCTGGAAGAATGAGATCGCCGACCATCATCGTTTGCTGAGCAACTGCGAAATTCGAGAGCGTTAGCTCACGGTTCCAGCGCTTACTGACGTCAGGGCCATATTTCTTCCACCAATTCAGAGCATTGTCAAAACGGGCCGCGGTTAACAGAGCACTCTGTTCTAAATTGATGTAAGTTGCCATGATCCCCGGTTCTATAAGCGGCTGCTGAGTTAGCAAGAGATCACAACTGACTTTCGGCTGATCGCGGCTGGCGACAATTTTCTCTTGCAACGTGTCAATGTCTTGGCTCGCTGTGAATAGACCGTTGCAATTTCGGTCACGAGCTAGCTTGGCCAGAAAGGCCCTGGCATTCCGTTCGAGGGATAATTTTTCTTTAGCGTTATCTGTCAGGCTCTTGGTCGTGAGGTTTGCCTGGAGGGTAAGTGGCAGCGGAGTGCCTAAAGGCGCATAGAAAAGGTCGAGCAGGTTTTCGCACTCAGTAACATACTTAAAAGCTTTTGTTGGCACTTCACTGTTGCTGGCTGCGCCACAATTATTGAGAATTGGCGCGTGGACCTCCCATAAAAGGAGACTTTGTGTGCGTTGAACATCAAAGGAGATAGCCTCCAGAGCGGAGATCAGCTGCTCTTGGTTCTTCCGGATCTGATCCGAGATCTGGTCGAGCTTGGAGTTTATCTGGTCCAACTTTCCGCTAATTTCAGCCAACTGCTGCTTAATCGCGGCAAAATCCGCACTGTAATCTTTGCCCCCCCCGCCGAACCCACTGACAAAGCTGAGCGGACCGCTGCCGCCAGCTAGCCCTGAAATCAATGACACCGCTCCCACGCCAGTGAAGAGACTAGCTGCGGTGGCCATCAAGGGCAGGGCACTCTGAAGAGCTGGCGGCGGATTGATCCCGAGACTTGAAGCGAGGCCGAGTGCGGCGCTTGCGTAATTTCCCTTAGTGGTCGTTAGAGCTGCAAGACTGTTTGTGAGCTGAGGACTGGCGAGCTGGACCTGTTTGATTCCAATCGATGCCAACCCTAAGCTAGCTGCGTTAATCGATCCGTCGGAGCGCCCTTTCAATAGATTCGAAAGCGTAGTGAACTGTTGTGTAAAGGATGACGCTCTTTCGACCGCCTCAGATATTAATTTATTGTCGGAGCTGAATTGAGCGGCGCTGACGTCATTGAGGATCGAGGGTAAAAGCTGCTCTGCTGCTGGAATGTCCCTGCCTAAGGAGTCCGAAAGTGCTTTGGACTGCGACGCAAAGTTCGTCACGAACTTAGCTTGGGCTTGGCTGAACTCGCCAAAACTTTGAATTTGTTTGAGAGCCACTTTAACATCGGGTTCTATTTGCGGATTCGCCTTTATAACCTCGGAAAATCCGAACGCTATATTGGCGATCCGGTGGTATTTATCGAGACTTTCGGGAAGAGCCTGGAGTTCTGCTTGCGCTTGAGGATTCAGTGTGTCGAGGATGGCTTTAGCCTGTTTGCGCGGGACATCGAGAGATCCGTTGTCCGGCAGAAACTTAAGAGTAGAGACGAGTTGTTCAGCCGAACTTCTCGCAGCGGCAACTGCTTCAGGGGTTATCTTGTCGCTTGTAACTGCGGCCGTTACGTTTATGCGTATAGTTGTCGATGCTCGCTTTATTGATGCAAGAGTGTTAGAGACCTGTGCCGGGGCTAAAGTATCGATTTTGTCTTTGAGTTCCCGAAAGTCGGCATTGGATGACGCGAGCAGTTGGATCGGGCCGGGAGGAACCCCCGTGTCGGTCAGAACCGAGAGGCTAAGCGTCTGCAGTGATTGCTGCGTTTCCTCTGTCCAACGAAGCCGATTGTTCAATTGGATGAGAGGGCTTCCTTGAGAAAAGAGTCGCTGGCTCGGCCATTCAGCACTCAAGGTTTTCGCCTGGATCAGGGCATTCAAGATACTCCAAGGTATTTGCGATCCGCGTGTCGTTTTTAGGATTGTGGACTCCAGAATATAACTACCTCTCTCGTTGGCGCGACCAGCGCTATCGTTTGGCATCTGGGGGAATGCGGTCGTCGAGATCAAACAGTATATTGTCAGAACTGCGAATAGCCGTCGAATCATGGTGTCGCCTTGCTCGGTGGGCTGGGTACCGGGTTTGCTAAATCAGCCTTAACCCTTGCAAGCACACGCGCATACAGACGGCTCTCGATACTCTGAACAAGAGCATCAATCTCACCGGCCTTAACGGAGTCGTTGGCAACGGACTTCTCAATAGCTTCAATTGCCTTTTTGGTAAGGTCATCGACCTTAGTATTGAGCGTTTTGAGCTGGGCATCCACCGCTGTTTGTGTGTACACCGAAACAAACGGCACGTCGGCCACACCCCCTATTTTGTGGCAATCGGACGGCAGCTGCAACTTGGCCACCATTGAGATCCCGTTTGGCCCGATTGTTGGGGGATTAAAACAGTGCTCATCGAAGGCATAAGCAAGAGTTTGTCCGATAGCCATAGTTGAGTACCCAACGGCGATCAGTGCGATGAGAACGACTCGCAGGTAGCAATGAACACTCTTCATAGAGAAGCCTCAAACGGATAGGATATGAGAAGGGGCCCGGACCAACACGAGGAATAAACAGTGGGCTTGAAACCGAATATCGAGGCGTTCATTTTTAGGTTATGATTCAAATATTGTCAAGTGTTTTATTAGGACCTAGAATATGATCCCGCTCGTTGCCTTGATCGCGCTCGCTGGTCCTTCCGTAATAAGCATCAGCTGCTCGGATTTCCAGTCATCGCTTTACTGAGCCCTTCAACTACACGAGCAACTCCATGTGTTGCACCTAATATGACCCGGGTAGGCACGAACAGGAATCTCAAACTGATAACCTCCGTAGGTAAAGCGACCGGGAGATATAAACTCCCGACAGGCCCGTAAAGCCCGGTGTTTCTTTGGGGGGGAGGGAGGCTTCTTATGCGAATGCACTGGTCATTGTCTGCACTATATTGCTTGATAGCTGTATCAACTGCGATTGGCCAGGGCACCTGTCCAGCCAAAATCCCTAATGAATTCAAGATCGATCTTGTAAGGCTGGGAACGGACGAGGTAATCGACAGGGGAGTAAAGGTGAAGCGAGTCTATGGCGACATCGGAATCAACAATCAGAACTTTGGCCGATTCTACGAAAACCCCATGGTTATGATCCCCGAGGGCTCATATACGGGCAACCTCCGATATCAATCGAACCATAATTTTGTACTTTCAAGATGTGGAGTGGCCACACGTGAAGGAGATTTCCTTATCGAGGTCAATGGCGTAAAAGATGCAGGGGGCAAGACACGTGCGGACATACTTTTCCATCCTGGAGCACTACCTAGTAACTCACAAGGATGCGTTCTCTTCGGAGCGAGAAAGAAGGACCCCGACGGTGGTCTCCTGCCTTTGGATTCAGATTACCCGTTAGTCAAAGTTAGACAAGCTTTCTACGGGACCGACGATCCGAAGGAGTGTCCAAACAAAGTCATCACAATAACTGTGAAGGGTTCTCATTGATTTGACACGGGTACTAATTAAGCTTTTTCTCTAGGCTATTGCAAATTTGGTTGGTCCCTATTATTAGGTGGTCTACTTCTGTTTACGTCTGTGCTGTGCCGCGCGAGACCCTATCCACGACTTTAGTTAGTAGTAATTGATTACGAACATGTGGTCTCACTTGCCCTTTACGAGCCTTTATCACCATCCTGCGTGATAACCCCGTCATATCGGTCAACTCAGCGATCTTAAACTTCTTCAGTTGAGGCCACACTCGGGACCATGCGTCGCGTCTTTGATCCGGGTAGACTGTATAGACGCTTTCAGCCGCATGAACCAAGCCAGCGTCAACCTCTTCCAAAGAATTTGATTCTTTCCCAATTGGGATAATCTCCCCGATACAGACGTGACGTCTGTAAAGCAGTCCAACGGTCTTTTTGTCGCAAATGTTTCCGTTTACGTCAGCGCATTTCGATTCGGGGTGATGCTCATAATCGGCGATAACATCCCCGTAAGTTTTGACTCTGGCGGTCGTTCTGCTGCTGAAATTCTTCTGTGTAGTAATTTTGAATTGTTTTCCGGAATATTGATTGATCCAGTCCATCCGCAACCATTTGTTTGAATTAAGTTCGAATGGCGCGATCAGATGGAACTGCTCCGGATTTGCGGCCAAAGGATACCCGAGTGGAGTGACGTGGCATGTCAACAGGAAATTAAACGGTTTGATTTGATCATGATATTTTTTACCGGCATTCAAGTTGGAAAGAGGTTCAAGAATTGCTGGACTGGTAATCGTTACGCGGCCAGGCCCTCGCCATTCACACTGGTACAGCGTTTCGAATCAGCAGAGAGTTGATCGATCGAAAACTTGCGGGGCAAGAGCGCGTCGCGCGCGAATCCCTAAAAGACCTGGCGACATCGGTACAGATCAACCAAATTCGGTCTGAATTGGCCGAAGCCGAATCCCTTGACGAGGTTAGGTCTGTAGAGTTGCGCGCGGCCAAACTCTATTGGAAAGCGTGGCGCACGGTCCCGGTCAAATTCCCAGACAAAGAACTTTTGCGCGTACCGGAACATTGGCAGAAATTCGGCTCACGTGCGTCAGTTCTTTCAGGCTCTCCGCGGCTCGCCGTAAATCCTGTAAACGCAATCTTGAACTATATCTATGCGCTCCTCGAGGCTGAATGTCGTCTGGCTATTGCATCCCTTGGGCTTGATCCCGAGATGGGAGTTTTGCACATGGATACGATCAATCGAGACAGCCTTGCGTGCGATCTGATGGAACCTCTCCGGCCTGATGTGGACGCGTATGTTCTCAACCGTATTCTGCGCCAGCCGCTAAAAAGAAATTGGTTCTTCGAAGAGCGCAATGGAAACTGCCGTCTGATGGCTGATTTGGCCAGTCAACTTGCGGAAACAACTTCTACTTGGGCTCGCTTAGTCGCACCTCTCGCAGAGTGGGCCGTGAAGGAGATTGCCTCAACCACGAAAACTCGTAGAGCAGTTCCAGCAACTCGTCTAACGCAGAACAACAAGCGTGAGACGAGAGGTGGAGACCCGTTCGTGGCGTCGAAGAATGCGGTAACCCTGCAGAACGTCTGTGCTGACTGCGGCTGTCCAATCACTAATGCAAATGAGAAATGTAGGATCTGTGCTGTAGAAGAGTCAGCTCAGCGACTGACAAAGATCGCGACACAGGGTCGTGTCGTCTCCCATACTGCTCCTGCCCAAGCTAAGCGATCCAAGACACAGATTGCCAATCAAGCAAACATCCGGAAATGGTCAAGCTCAGATCAAGCATCATGGCTGACAGTTGAGTTCTACGCGGAAAAGATTCAGCCGCGAATGTCATCTTTATCTGCCAGTCTGATTACGAGCCGTCTTTCAGTTTCGCGAGGTTATGCAGGCAATATTAGAAAAGGCCGGGTTCCCCATCCGAGGCACTGGAAAGCGCTCGCTGGGCTTGCCGGTGTGCATCTGAAATGACGGCAACCTTTCTAGTCAGTGAATAGGCATGTGCTAATTTTTGTGAAACACTTTTTTAACAAATACTCGTACACGGTGCTAAACGAGAGCACTGGAGATCTGAATGGGACGCTGTATAGGCAAAACGCTTAGCAATACACGATGCGCCCGGGATGCCAGCCCGGGTCGTAATTACTGTTATCTTCACGGGGCGTCGCCAGCGATAACGGCGCACTACTTCAAAACTAAGACAATGAAAAAAGCCGCCAAGAAGAGTCCGAGAAAAGCGGCCAAGAAAGCGTCAAGACATTGAAGGGTGAAGATTCTTTTAGCTCTCCTTTTTCCCATCCGTCATCTGTGCCATCGGCGGAAGATAAGGAAGATAAGTGTCTGCGCGAAAAAGTCGGGGTTGCGACTGCGGCTTGTGACAATGCGGCAAAGCAATACGATGATTACTACAAGGGATTCGTCGCGCTAGATGGAAAATCACAGTCGGCAGTGACGATAAGTGCTCTTGTGCTCGCAGCTGTGGCCACTTTTGTGAAGGACGGACGGATTCCTGTTCTGATTTCCAGCAGTCGTTGGTGGATTGTGCTCATTTTAGTCGCGCCTGTCTCTGCGTTGATTTCGGTAATCTTTGCACTGGTAGGGTCTAAAGTGACAGAGGTCGTCGTTCCGTTTGATTCTCCAGAACAGATTAGGGAGGCAAAAGACCTCGCACAACTCGGTTCTGATGAATTCTCTCAGGCCCACGTACTGAATTATTACAATGCAAGACTCGAGCACTGGATAGGCGCACTCGAAAGCATCGAATATGTTTCGGTCGGAAAGGCTAGATGGGTTTTGAGGAGTCAAATGTCTATGTTATTTTCCTTAGTCTGCCTCCTAGCGCTTTATATGGTCATTCTTCTCAAGTCATGACTGAGAGTGTCTGAGGTTGTAATCAAATCGCATTCGGTCGAAATGGAATTCTTAGGTGGAAACCAGATCGTGCATCCAGGTACGCCCTAGGTGGCGCGGGCGGCGACGACACGATAGAGAACACCGTCGCGCTTTGCCCAAACTGCCATCGGCGGATGCATGTGCTCGACAGAAGCCAAGACAGACATAACATATTATGGAGAGGCTCGGTCGAGCAAAAGGTGCTCGAGCCGGAATCATTAAACAGAAGAGGATATACCAAATGTCCGCTCTGCTTGGGTAAAGGCTTGCTTGTATGAAAACGAAACATTCCCGAGTGCGGTGGTTAAGGTTCAATGCCCCAACGGCGCGCTGAAGAAGCTGACATAAGCCAGTACAAGCGTACGAAATGCTCAGTTTGCGAGGGAAAGGCTTATTTGACGGTGAAACCGGTCCTGAATGCGGCGGCGAAGGCTCTATGGCTCGATTGCTAGCCGACAAAGGCTGATCTAAGTCAATACAAGAGGATGGCCTGCCCACTCTGCGAAGGCGAAGGTCATTTGACGGTGAAACCTGTCCTGAATGCAGCGGTGAAGGCTCCACGGCTCGATTGCTAGCCGACAAAGTTGATCTGAGTCAATACAAGAGGATGGCCTGCCCACTCTGCGGAGGCGAAGGTCATTTGACGGTGAAACTTGTCCTGAATGCAGCGGTGAAGGCTCCACGGCTCGATTGCTAGCCGACAAAGTTGATCTGAGTCAATACAAGAGGATGGCCTGCCCACTCTGCGAAGGCGAAGGTTCATTTGACGGTGAAACCTGTCCTGAATGCGGCGGTGAAGGCTCAATGACTCGATTGCGCGCGGAACGGGTCGATATAAGCCGATGTCAAAGATAGTCCAATCAGCGTTAAGGCGGCAACACTTGAAATTTGTCTGCGGACCGTCGAAAAACGGATATATTCAGTCTGATTCTTTGGACAGACTTCGGATGCATCCAGAAGGAGGTCAAAAGTGGATAACTTCATGAAGAGGTCGCGTGCGAATAGGGGTCGTTTGCTGGTCCTGCTCTTATGTGCATCCTTCCAATGTGTAAAAACTTTTTCCCAGCAAAATGGACCAGGGTGGCTATCGCAATTGCTATCCACCAAGGGGACACGTCAAGAGTTTTCCGTGCGGGGGAGAAGGGCGGTCTGCGTTACTAAAGAATTAGCTGATCAAATGAACAGCCGGGATGGGTTGAGGCTGATTTACTTTGAAATACCAATGCAGAACTATGAGCTTAGTGCTTTTGCAGTTGGCCCTGAAGGCACCGCAGCTTCGCTCAAGAAAAATAGCGCTGAAGGAACTAATGCGATAGTGATCGTCAACGGAGGCTACTATGGGACGGATGACAATAAGACCTTCTACCCCCTAGGCCTCCTTATTCACGATGGACTCCAACTCAACAAAATGAAGGACTGGAATTCGGGCGGGGTGCTTTATTCAAGCAATGATCGATCGAAAATCGTAAGGATAAAGGATTTTCATAGATCGGCCGACATTCTTGAGGCCCTGCAATCAAAGCCGTTGCTCGTTGAAGACTCCAGGTCAGGCATACATACTGACGATCATCAATTGGCTAATCGGACAGCTGTTGGCCTAAGAAGAGATGGGGCAATTGTAGTCGCGGGAGCTTTCTCTCCATCCAACAATGCGATGACCCTCGCTGAGTTTGCTGATTTCTTGAGCACTCCCGTTATTCAGGGAGGGGCGGGAGTGGACTTCGCCCTCAATATGGACGGAGGTCCGAGCGCATTGATTTTTTGTCCAGCTCTGAATCTCAAACTCGCCAGTGGGTCCGATAACTTTATTCCTAATGGGATCCGAATCAGCGCGCGTAAGTGATCAGGGGGGAGATTTTGTGAAAAGCAAACTCAAAGCTGACGCCCCGTCGATCAAAGACATAAAAACCGATTTACCCAGTAGAGTGCTCGAGCTTGTAAAACCATTGCTAATTACGGTTGGGACTGCGACATTGGGCTACATAGGAGTTTTGCTGACACCAGCCAGGCCGCTTCTAACGCACCTGTTTTACCACGAAGACGCGAGAGTCATTTTGTCCTCCGACGTCAATCGAGTTAATGTGGGCCAAGAAATTCATGTCCGCGGATACATTGTTCCCTCGGGTTCGCTTCCCGTTTCAGGAGGCCAGTTCGAAATCTCTTACGATCGAAATCTTGTTCGATTGGCTTCCGGTCAGCCCCTATTTATTACCCCGCAAATAGACGCGCCAATCCAGGTACCCCAAAGCGACGGGTGGACGTTCGTTGCAGTGAACCCCGGAATCGCTGAATTTCATGGAGTGTTGACCAACCCATATGGCACCTTTCCGAAATCAACAGCGAATTCGTCATCTTCACTTTTGACATCAGAAGTGAAGACTGAGATATTGCCGAACGATGCGGATCCGCACGCAACTCGAGACAACTTCTCAGGAAAATGGAAGATTCGTCTCGGAGATGTAGACGGAACGATGACTCTGAAGCAACTCGGCGACAAAGTCTGGAGTCCTATCCCCGGAACCTACGAGCTAGAAGATGGATCACACGGCTCGGTAAATGAGGGTTATCACGACGGCCACGACTTTGGAGGTCAGCTTATCAATGGCGGTTCGGTTACCAAATGGTCGCTCGTTGATCTACCCTTCTCGATTACAGATGACGGCTTTATTATCATCCAGGGCCAAGCAACACTGTTGAAGGCTGACTCATCGGGATGGAAGAAAGTAGCAACAAAGCCCTTCACAGCAACGATCGGTCTACATTAGGTTGAGACACGCTCTTGATTCAAATCCTGCGACTAGATGAAAATCAGTCGGTCCGGGATGGGGTGCACTTTTGCAGCCTTCTATCCCCCTACCCGTCAACGGCTGACGGGGATAGGAGACAGAGGGCTCCAAAACTGCCCTACCCGGACTCACTCCGGCGTAAAGACCTAAGGAGCGTTGCAATCAGCTCCTTCCGCGGCCTTGCAGAATCTTAATAATCATAAGGTTCCGTAGTCGCCCCCTGCTTGTAAGCTTTTGACACTAGCTCTAAGGCGATCTTCCATCCCTGGGATCCCATGTTTGAAAGATCCAGCGCGGCAGCTAGAACGAATTCAAGGGCCACACCGTTCCTGCAAAGATTTTTCTTCAAGCATTCAAAGAGGCGAAATTGGTCAATAGTTGGTCAACCAGCCTGAAAGGAGATCAGCTTCTCAAAGGGTCTTCAAGTGCAGGCCCTCCAGCCCGCTTCCGCGAGTTTCACCGCCAACGCAGAGCGCGACGGCGTACGACTTCGACTTCCTGATCGGAGACCCTTTGTTTGCGGAGTTTAGGTCCAACCTACGAATTACGCCTTGCGCAGGTCGTAGCGGTCGAGGTTCATGACCTTGCTCCACGCGGCAATGAAATCCTTCACGAAGATCTCCTTTGAGTCGGCCGATGCGTAGACTTCCGCGATCGCACGGAGCTGAGAGTTGGCACCGAAGATCAGGTCGACACGAGTGGCGATCCACTTAATCTCACCTGTCGCACGATCTAACCCCTCAAACGAGCCCTCCGAGGTAGAAGATGCCTTCCAGTCGGTCGCCATGTCGAGCAGGTTGACGAAGAAGTCATTCGTCAGCGTCTCGGGCTGCGTGGTGAAGACACCGTTCTTCGAGCCACGGAAGTTGGCACCGAGAACGCGCAGGCCACCAAGGAGAACAGCCATCTCAGGAGCAGTTAGAGTCAGCAACTGCGCCCGGTCGAGGAGCAGCGCTTCAGCCCGTTCGGTGTGTCCCAGTCGGAGGTAGTTGCGGAAGCCGTCTGCCGTCTGCTCCAGCGGGGCGAAGGCCTCAACATCGGTCTGCTCCTGCGAAGCGTCCGTGCGGCCAGGCGCGAAGGGGACGCTGACGTCGTATCCGGCCTTCTTCGCCGCCGCTTCTACCGCACCGCAACCGCCAAGAATAATCAGGTCGGCGAGCGAGACTTTTTTGCCTGTCGCATTGAAGTCCTTCTGAATCCCCTCAAGGGTGCTGAGAACCTTCTCGAGCACGAGAGGCTGGTTCACTTCCCAGTTCTTCTGCGGCTCGAGACGAATGCGCGCACCGTTCGCTCCACCGCGCTTATCAGAGCCGCGGAACGACGACGCTGCCGCCCAGGCAGTTGAGACCAGCTGCGAGGTCGAGAGACCGGAGGCGAGAATCTTCGCCTTGAGTGCGGCAATCTCCGCTTCGCCGATGAGTTCGTGATCGACAGCGGGGACGGGGTCTTGCCAGATTAACTCCTCCTTGGGAACCAGAGGACCAAGGTAGCGGACGATGGGGCCCATGTCGCGATGGGTGAGCTTGAACCATGCGCGAGCGAAGGCGTCGGCGAACGCGGCGGGCTCCTTCTGGAAGCGCTTGCCGATCTTTTCGTAGGCGGGATCGAACTTGAGTGCGAGGTCCGAGGTGAACATCATGGGCAGGTGCTTCTTGTCCTTGATGTGCGCGTCAGGAATGTTGGCTTCCTCGTTCACGGCGTACCACTGCCATCCGCCGCCGGGGCCTTTCTTTAGCGCCCAGTCGTAGTTGTAGAGGTTGTCGAGGTACTCGCTGTCCCACTTGGTAGGACTGCTGGTCCAGGCGCCTTCGAGGCCGGAGGAGATGGTGTCTTCCGAGTGTCCTTTGCCCTTACCGTTCTTCCAACCGAAGCCCTGCTGCTCGATGGGTGCGCCTTCGGGTTCGGGGCCCACGTTCGGACCGGGGTCGTATGCGCCATGGCCTTTGCCGAAGGTGTGGCCGCCGGCGATAAGAGCGTAGGTCTCTTCATCGTTCATGGCCATGCGGCCGAAGGTCTCGCGAATGTCGCGTGCCGAACCGACCGGGTCGGGCTTGCCGTCGGGGCCTTCCGGGTTTACGTAGATAAGTCCCATCTGCACGGCGGCGAGGGGGTTGTCGAGATTACGCTCACCCTGGTAACGATCGCTGCCGAGCCACGTATTCTCCGAGCCCCAGAAGATATCTTCTTGCGGCACCCAGACGTCAGCGCGACCGCCGCCGAAACCGAAGGTCTTGAAGCCCATCGAGTCGAGCGCGACGTTGCCGGCAAGGATCATGAGATCGGCCCAGGAGATCTTCTTGCCGTACTTCTGCTTGATGGGCCAAAGCAGGCGGCGAGCCTTGTCGAGGCTGACATTGTCCGGCCAGCTGTTGAGCGGCGCAAAACGCTGCGTGCCCATGCCTGCGCCGCCGCGGCCATCATGGGTGCGGTACGTGCCTGCGCTGTGCCATGCCATACGGATGAAAAACGGGCCATAGTGGCCGTAGTCGGCGGGCCACCAACTCTGCGAGTCGGTCATCAGGGCGTGGAGATCTTTGATGACGGCGTCGAGGTCGAGAGTTTTGAACTCTGCTGCGTAGTCGAAGTCCTGGCCCATGGGATCGGCCAGTTTGGTGTTCTGGTGCAGGATGGCAAGGTCGAGGCGGTCGGGCCACCAATGCTCGTTGCGCGTGATCTTGCGCGAGTTGTGCGTGACAGCGCCATGCATGGGCGAGGCAGTCTCTGTGGCGGTGATGTTTGCGCTTGGGCCGTTGCCGTGTGGTACCGGGCATTTCATTTCTTCTGACATTTTCGCTCCTTCGTTCTCATTGCCGGGGAAATCCATCCCACGATTGGGCCGCGAGGGCCAACGGTTTGCGAGTTCGGGTTATTACCGCCGCAGAGCTGGCGCCGGTGGATCAAATATTTGCTTCGATAGCCTTCGGCATATTGCAACTTCTTAAGTTCGGTTAGCGAGCGAATGGTGTTAGCTGCGTTTTGCTTTCTGGCACGCGGCACAGATTCCGATGACGTCGATAGCGAAGCGTTCCGCCTGAAACCCCCCGGGCAACCGTTGCAGTGCCGGGAGGACGCCGAGATCCTTTTCTTCTATGTCGGTGATGGCCTTGCAATGCGAGCAGACCATGTGGTGGTGGAGGTGGCTGTTCAGCTCGACTCGGAGGGAGCCGTGGTGCATGCTGACTTCTTTTAGAACGCCTCTTTCGACGAAGAGATGAATGTTTTTGTAAACCGTCGCGAGGGAGATCGCTGGTATACGCTTCTTGACCCGCGCGTAGACCTCTTCCGGGCTGGGGTGGCCAGGCATGGTCTGCATCACCTCGTAGAGAACCTGGCGCTGGTGGGTCGCGGTGAGTCCGTGATCCGCACAAAGTTCACGGAAGGGACGGGTCTCGACGGTGGGAGAGGCTTGCATCAAGAGCTAGTAAACGATAATTATTCTTGTTCGTCAAGGAGTGACGGAGCGTAACGACTCTGCTGCAAGGCTGTAGCTTTGATTTGCGAGGCACGGGGCAGAGTTTCGCGATCAATTTTGGGGGGAGACTGATAGGATCTCCTCCGTTCTCTTCACAGCCCGGCTCGCCAAACCAAATGCCAGGTCCAGGCGCAGGCCGCCACTGTAATCTCTGTTCCTCAACCTCGGTCCACTCTCTAGCGACTCTTCCGGTTTCTACGCCTAAAAATTTGTACTAAGACGGAGAGCGAAGCTTCGTCCGGGCGCGATCGCGTTCCCAGAGAAAAGACCCCCGAAGTCAATGACGTTGAGACGGCTATTCAGGTTACTGCCATCGGCCTGAAAGCGAATGATCATTCGGTCGCTCTTGTGGATGTCCGCACCTAACGTGGCATCGGTAGCGAGCAGAGGCAAGATGCGGCCGCGGTCGAAGTTGATGCGGCTGATTACCTGCGGGCCATACTGGGCGAGAGCGTCGGCTTGATCGCCGGTGTAGGCGAAAGGCAGACCCGAGCCGTAGCTTAGGCCTGCGGCGAACCAGAGCCACGGTACGAACTGATAGCGAAAGCGCGTGCGCAGAGTGTTGCGCTGGTCCTGCGATGCGGGGAAGTGCCCGATGGTTTGAGTGACGGCGGCGGTTACGTCATCGCCAAGGAAGAGGCCACCGGTGACCGGATACCAGACGTTGGCGACCATGTAGGAGTAGCTGGCGTAGCCGGAGAGTTTCGCGAGGTGAAGCAGAGAGAGCTTTGCTTCCGCTCCGTAGACAATCGCTTTGTCGAAGGAGATGGGATAGCTGACTCCGGTGTTGAGAAGTTGATCGTCGTCCGCAAAGTCGGCGACGTTACGACGGTAGACGTTTACGTCGAGACTCATGCACTGCGCGAAGGCTTCGCTGAGGCCGCCTTCGTAATAGTTCCCGCGGGACGGCTGGACGGGAAGGCGAAGGAAGTTATTGTTGAGTGCGTCAATCTGCGGCGAACTGGAGATGAGGATGTTCTCAAACGACGGAGTCTGGAAGATGCGGTCGTATGAGGCGTGCCACACCATGTTTAGCGATGGCAGGTAGCGGCCAACGGAGATGCGAGGGCTGAAGGCGCTCTGGTTGAGCAGGAGTTGATAGTGATCCCAACGTAAGCCGGCGCTGATCGTCCATTTGCCGAGACGTATCAGGTCTTCGACGAATGCGGATTGCTCGAGGTCTGGCCGGTGTTCCATGAAGGCCAGGCTTGAAGGAGTGTTGTCATCGAACTGCGTGGGATCGGTGATGCGATAGCTGAAGTCTTCATGCAGGAAGACGTTGTCGGATTCGACGCCAGCTTTGAACTCGTGATGGCCGTGGTGGAAAGAGTAGGTCGCTTTGAAGAAGCCTTCGCGGAAGTTGTTATGTTGAAACGCGATGATCGGGGTGGAGTTCTGATTTGAATTGAGGTTATTCGCGTTATCGCGCACCATGGCGGCGAGAGTGCCGAGGCTGTCGGGGGAGAAGATGTGCTGGTAGCGAACTGTGCCCATCGTCTCGAAGTTGCTGCCGGTCTGCAGCTGGCCGGCTTCTTGCTGAACCAACTCATTGGGAATCTCGAAACGCGAGAGTTCGTGGCGGACGCTCATATTGAGCCGATCGTTTTGGGTCAGGTCACGTTCGTAGTGGGCGGAGAAGTCTCCGGTGGTTCCACGGTTAGTGTAGTTTTCCGGCACTACAGGATTTAGGTAGTGCGCAGACATGCTGCCGGAGGCGGTAGCGCCGAAGGTGTTCTTGCCGTGCACCTCCTGCAGCTGGCCGTAAGCGGCTCCAGTATCGTAGCTGCCTCCGGACAGGACGACCTCCCCGTGCAGACCGTCGGCGGTTTGGCGGCGGGTGTTGAGTTCGACAATGCCGCCCATCTTGCGGCCGTACTCAGCAGGGAATCCAGCGGTGAGGATACTCATGGAGTCCAGGTCGTCGGCGCCAATCTCCGGGCCAAAGCTTGGGGAGCGATTGTCGGTGAGAGGTATGCCGTCGATTACGAACTGCGTCTGGTACTCGGAGCCGCGCGGATGAAGGACAGCGTTGCCCTCATAGAGCCAGCCGGGCTGCGTATCGACCAGGTCCTGCACCGACCTGCCAGGCAAGGATGCCGTACGATCCTGAATCTGCTGCGAGCCTATCTGCATGACAGAGGAGGGACGATACGGATCGATCAGCGGTGCGGAGCTGCTTACCTGCACCGACGTCTTTACCGGCGCGACAGTCAGCTTGATGGTGTGCTCAGAGGGAAGTGCCGATCTTATTTCTACTGTTTCGGTGGTTGCTGTGAAGCCCAGACTCTCTGCGCGTAGGAGATAGATCCCATAGGGTAGGGTCTCAATATCAACCTCGCCGCTTTTACTGGTTGTTAGTGAGTTGAGGTATTGGCTGGAGTTGCTGGAGATCGTGATGGAGGCGCTGAGGCCCAATCCGCCAGGATCGGTTACTTTGAGACGAAGCTCTCCTGTGTTCACTTGAGCGAGGAGCATCGGCCAAGTGCCACCGACCAGAAGCAGCGATACTGACTTAGCCAAAATGAGGCGGACGGGCATAGCGTGGGCGGCGGGCCGACTATTCTAGCCCTTAGAGACTGACTGTGAGAGCCCCAGTCCCTTGTAGTCTGGCCCCTCGATAGATTATCAATCAGCAACTACCGAACTGATTGAATTGTTGCTACGATTTCGTGGCTTTGCGGTCGGTGCTTTATGCAGTAGCTTTGGAGATTTCAAGACTGGAACATCGCGGTTTATCGCCTGACTGCAGCTGAGACAGGGACGCCCCGGCCACGATCCCCGGCATTTGTTGAAGCGTTTGCGCCCCGCATTTCTGAATTGGCGCAGTTCAGTCGGCTTCCGGGCCAGCAAAGAGGATGAGATTCTCATCCGGATCCGAGACAACAAACGTTTTGGCGCCCCAAGGCTCCCTCTTAAGTGTCTGATGGAAAGAGACTCCTGCAGCTTGATAACTCAGAAACAGCTCTTTGATTTCCATCGCGGTGGCAACCGCAATGGAAGCGGACAGCAGATGTTCGCGCTTGCGAATATCGCCAGCGAATACAGGTTCGCAGACCAGCTTCAAGTTGAGTCGTGCGTTGTCGCGGAAGACCTGCCCGTAGTATGGAGGATCGCCATAGACGAATTCGACCGCGAAGCCGAGCTTGCCTCTATAGAAATCACAGGAACTCTTGATGTTCGCAACGAAGAGTTGCGCCTCAATTGAACTGAGAACGGGACGTGACATCGTCTGTCTGTGTTCATCGGTCATAGCATCTGCTCCTGACTTAAGCGCCTGCCATCCGTCGAACCCCATTTGCCTCGCTACAAGCTCCTGCGCATCCGCGAGCCTGAAGCTTGACTCCAGTATCTGCACGTCCCCAATGTGGCGAAATCGGGGTAACGCAGCTCTGATTTGGGCCGCGACGGGATAGTACCGTTCACGGTGCCAACGCAGATACTGTTTCGCTTGCTTTTTGAGGTTTCGATATTCGGCATAGGCGCATTGGTGTTCACTTACCGTAGGTGGGCGTTGCCCTTTCGATCTGCACCGATGCGCCCTACGCAGCACTGAAAGGTTGCCTCGATCAGCGCTGCATTGTCAATAGCCGAGACTTGTGGAAGCGCGCGTGGTCACCGGTACGGTTCAGAAGATTGCCGCGACCAGAAGAAGGATAAGGCTTGTAAGCCCGGCACCCACTCGAACGAGATGGAATCTCATCCAACGATCCCGAAGCTGCAGCCAATTGTCCGGTAGCGTCGAGGCAGTCCAGGTCACGATCTGCTGGACAATAGGAACTTCAACCACCACCGTGACGAGCAGAGCTACGATAAAGAGCGCGAAAGCAATCGCATTCAGATAGCAAACTATCGGCCGCTCTCGATAGGACAGCAGCAGAACGGGTACGATCGACAAGAGGGTGGCAGGCATCAGAACGGTCATTACCGGTGCCATGTTGCGGTTCATCCGATCCACAATGGCGAGAAAGAGTTCAGGTGGGAAGGTCTTCATTGACCTGCTCAATGCAACCCATGGCCCATAGAACATTCCAGCCGTAAGAGCCGACAAAATGATGCTGACCAACTCCCATGTCTTCATGATGAGCACTCCGTTTTTACCGTACACCGCTGGAATGCACAACTCGTCGCCTCAAAGACATCGTCTTTTACTTGCTATCGGTAGACGTTCATTCGTCGATAGCTTCTTCAAGGTTGGCGCGCACGCGGAGCAAAAGGCGATTCAAAGCTGTGATCTCTGCGAAGGTTTCACGCGTCGACCGTCGAATCTGTAAAGCAACTGGATCTCTCATCGACGCAGAACGGAATAGCGCAAGGTGTGAATCCCGGAGAGGCAACCACGCCCGTCGCAGCGCTACCGCACCCACCCCTCCCGTAAAAAATCAAAGCTCCCCGTCCCTCGCGGCACAACTCCCCCAACCCGCCGCGTGTGAATCACCTCATTATTCGGATACCACAGTGGTATCCCCGGCAGCTCATCCGACAAAATCTTTTGCACCTCCACATAATCGGCTCTTCTGGCCGAGCGATCCGAACTAGCGGCAGCCTCAGTCAGTAGCTCATCAACTCGCGCGTTCGAGTATCGTCCCCGATTTCCTCCCTTCGGCGGAAAGCTGCTCGATGCGTAGGCATACCGAAAGATATCCGGATCTTCGTTGCTCCCGATCCAGCGCAGCGCATACATCTGAAACGCCCCCTTTGTCACGTCCGCATAAAACGTCCCAAACTCCGCCGACCTTATCTCCAGCCGAACCCCCGCTGCCCGCAGCTGCTGTTGCAACACCGTCACCATCAGCCGAGTCGTCTCATCCGTACTTGTCTTCATCGTCAACCGCAGCCGCACCCCATCTTTGCCGGCAGGGAAGCCAGCCTCCTCCAACAGCCTCTGGGCCCGGGCCACATCATGCGGATACTGCGCCAACTCTGCATCATTAGCCGCCGCCCAATGTCCCGCCGGCAGTAAAGTATTCGCCAACCTAGCCTGGCCCCGCCAGATCGCATTGACAATCGCCTGCCGATCCATCGCGCATGCGATCGCCTGTCGCACCCGCTTATCCTTCAACAACGGATCTGTAACATTGAAAGTCACATAAACCACCGGCGACCCCACCCCCGACTCCACCTTCAGGTTCGGCGCACTCTCCAGAGCATGCACCATATCCAGCGTCACCACATTGCTGGCCAGATCCGCCGATCCCTTCTTCAACTCCAGCGCACTCGTAATCGCATCCGGAACTACCTCGAACCGCACTCGCTCAATATCCTGCGCACCCGCCGGAGCAACTGGCAGCCCCGCCCAATACTCATGGTTCCTTGCAACGACCACCTCTTTATCCTGCACCGCGCTCACAAACCGAAACGGCCCGGATCCCACCGGATGCAGGCCAAAATCCCTCCCGCTCCCACGCGGCACCACTCCAAACAATCCATCGCTTACGTTGAACAGCAGCCCCGCATCGGGGCGCTTCAAATGCACCACAACGGTCAGCCGATCTTTCGCTTCAACGTTATCCACCGCACCAAATCCGCCACCCTTCGCGGTAACAAGCGAGCCGTCAATCAAACTCCGAATCGTATAAGCAACATCCTCTGCCTCCAGCGGCCTCCCATCATGAAACCGCACGCCATCGCGCAGATGAAACACCCATGTCAGCGGATCGGGCTGCTCCCAGCTCTTCGCCAGCCACGGCTGCAGCTCATAGTGCTCATCCTTCTTCACAAGCGCGTCAAAGATCAGGCCACCCACCCGCTCCGACTGCGCATCCGCTCCTATCCTCAGATCCAGGTTATTCGGACTACTCTCCAGAATCATCACCACCGAACCTGGTCCCTCCACCCGGCCACGACAACCCGCTAAGATGCCGAATCCAATGAGCGCCAACACGCACAATAGCTTTTGAGTCAGGATTTCACCGCCATATAATCCGTGATAAATCTGTTATCCGCTAAGGACCTGATCCTCGATTTATTCGTCGTTTGGAAATACATGGTATGCACGACAATTCGCTAGACCGTTGTCACTTTCCCCAGCACCGCAGCTCGTTTCGCTCCTGTTGCAGCCGGAATATTTCCTGGCAGATGAAACCAACTCAACCACGCGAGCAGCGCAAAGGCCACAGCCTCTTTCGCCTGCGCCGGGACCCCCAACTCTTCCATAAAGCGCACCTTCACTCCCATCGGTTCTAGTTCTGCGCGTAGCATTCTCATCAAGGAAACATTCTTCGTCCCACCACCCGCAACCACAAACTCCACTCGTGACAAAGGGGCAGCCTGCCCCACATGTCCCCACACAAACTTCCTATAGGCCTGCCCAACAGATGCCGCAGTCAACGCTGTTGCCGTAGTAATTACATCTTCATTGCGGTCTTCCACTCCACCAGCCTTCCGACACATCGCAATAAACCGCGAAACAAACACCTCTCCGAACTGCTCCCGCCCGCAAGACTTCGGCGGGAGGGCAGAGAAGTACTTCTCCTTCAAAACTTCCTGCACAACATTCTGCAACACGCGCCCCGTTCGACCCACCGCACCAGCCCGGTCAAACTCCCTTGCATACAGCCTCTTCATACAGGCGTCGATCACCATATTCCCCGGACCGGTATCGAAAGCCATTAGCCCATCGACACCGGCCTCCGCTGGAATAGCCGTCAAATTCCCAATCCCGCCAAGATTCAGAAGCACCCGGCTCACCTTCGCCGAACGGAACATACAGTAGTCCAGCATCGGCACCAGAGGGGCCCCCTGCCCACCGGCAGCCAGATCCCCCGGCCTGAAATCACTCACCACCGGAACCCGCAGCCGCTCCGCAATCACGGAGGCCTCACCGATCTGCCACGTAGCCCGCAGCGTTTTCCCCAGATACTTTTCCGGCGAGCCTTGGTGGTAGATCGTCTGTCCATGACAACCCACCAGATTAACCGTCACTCCGAACTTCTCCTGCGCGCTCACCACAGCGTCGGCATACAACTCACCCAGCCGCCAGTTCAATCGTGCAAGCTCCGCCACCGAAATCGCGTCGGCGTCCATCGCACCGAGCACAGCCGTTCGCAGAGTCTTTGAATAGGCGAGTCCCAAATGTCCCAGCAGTTTGATGCGCGGCGTCCCACCAGCCATAAGCGCCGGCGAGATCTTACAGATCGCAACGTCCACCCCATCCGCGGAGGTCCCACTCATCACTCCCGCCACCACCATGCTCTTCACCATGCCTCCCCAATCGAATGACACCGGGCAACGCCCGGTCCCGTGCATCTATCGCCACAAAAGGTACACAAATCACGAAGTGACCGCCCGCGGCGCAGGCGGCCCGTCCGGCAGGACATCATCCCTTCAACTCCCTCTGCAACTCCGCCAGCAAATTGAGAGCCTCACGCGGCGTCAACCCATCCACATCCGCCTCAGCCAACCGATCCACAATCCTCTGCGACAGCGGCGTAAACATCGTCATCTGCATCTGCGGAGCCAGCGTTGGAGAAGCCTCCCTCACCTGCTGCGTCTCGGCCCGCTCATGCACCTTCAGCACCTCGCGCGCCCGCGCAAT
Source organism: Tunturiibacter gelidiferens (assembly GCF_013410115.1). Lineage (GTDB taxonomy): Bacteria > Acidobacteriota > Terriglobia > Terriglobales > Acidobacteriaceae > Edaphobacter > Edaphobacter gelidiferens. Next base: position 241,857 of record NZ_JACCCV010000002.1, on the reverse strand, counting down.
CACACCACTCGGCAACCCCGCCAACCGCGCAACCTCAATCCCATAGCTCTTACTGGCCGGTCCAGCTTCCACCGTATGCAGAAACACAATCCCCCCCGCCGTCTCTTTCACCGTCACCCTCAGATTCGTCAGTCGCGCCAATCGATCTGCAAGCAACGTCAGCTCATGATAGTGCGTAGCAAACAGCGTCCTTGCGCCGATCCGGTCATGCAGGTGCTCTACCGTAGCCCAGGCTAAACTCAACCCATCATACGTAGCCGTCCCACGTCCCATCTCATCCAGCAGCACCAGCGAGCGGTTCGTAGCCGTATTCAAAATCGCAGCCGTCTCTGTCATCTCGACCATAAACGTTGAACGCCCCCGCGCCACGTTATCGCTCGCTCCAATACGCGTATAAATCCGGTCCACCAATCCCAGCCGCATCCCCTCCGCCGGAACAAAGCTCCCCATCTGCGTCATAACCACGAGTAGCGCAGCCATTCGCAGGTAAGTGCTCTTTCCCCCCATATTCGGCCCCGTAATCAGAAGCACTGCCGGTCCAGCATCCGCATCCAGATGAACCGAGTTCGGCACAAACCGCCCTCCACCCGACTCCTCCATCCGTCTCTCCACCACCGGATGCCGCGCCTGCACAAACTCCAGCACACCCGACACCTCAACGTTTGGCCTCACCCATCCACGCAGCGCAGCCAGATGAGCAAAACATCCAAGCAGATCGATCTCCGCGATCTTCCTCGCAGTCTCCCGCATCCGCCCCGCGGCCTCCAGCAACTGCCTCCGCAGCTCCGCAAAGATCTTCTTCTCGATCTCCCCACTCCGTTCCTGCGCGGTCAAAATCTTCGTCTCATACTCCTTCAACTCCGGCGTGGTAAACCGCTCCGCATTCACCAGCGTCTGCTTGCGCTCATAGTCAGCCGGGACCGCCTTGGCATTCGCCTTCGTCACCTCAAGGTAGTAGCCAAACACATTGTTAAACCGCACCTTCAACGATCCAATCCCAGTCCGTTCGCGCTCCCGTTCCTCAATCGCCGCCAGCGCCTGCCGCCCGCTCCGGCTCAACTCCCGCAGCTCATCCAGCTCCGCATCCACTCCAACCCGAACTGCCCCACCATCTCCAATCGACACCGGCGGTTCCTCTGCAATCGTCCGCACAATCATCTCGTACAGATCCTCCAGCGGATCGACGCTCTCCCCCAACTCCCTCCACCGCGCAGCGCCAAACGCCTTCACCGCGGCCACCACGCCAGGCAAACACCCAAGCGTCTTCGCCAGCGCCATCACCTCCCGCGGCCCAGCCGAATCCAGCGCAACCCGCCCCAGCAGCCTCTCAAGATCCAGCAATCCATCCATAGACCGCCGCAGCTCCTCCCGCCGCCGCAGATCACCCACCGCCTCACCCACCGCCTCCAGCCGCGCCTCAATCTCCCCCAGCCCACTCGCCGGCCGCAGCAGCGACGCGCGCAACAACCTTTTCCCCATCGGCGTACAACAAGCGTCCATCGTGTAAAACAGCGTAGTCTGCGCCGACTCGCCCGAAAACAGAGGCTCCACCAGCTCCAGATTCCGCACGCTCACCGCATCCAGCTCCAAACAAGTAGACCGCTCATAAAACCGTAGTCCATCCACATGCTCCAACCCGCCCTGCTTGGTCGCCCGCATGTAGTGCAGCAGAGCCCCAGCTGCCACCGTCGCCGCCTCATGTCCACCCAGCCCCATCCCATCCAGCGAATGCACCTTGAAGTGATTCCGCACCAGCGGCACCGCATACTCCGCCGTAAACACCCACTCCTCCACCGCCGTCTTCGTCCGAATCGCATCGAGTCCCGCCGCTGTCTCATTCTCCCCGGCAAGATTCACGCCACCCAGCAACCCCGATCCATATAACAACTCCACCGGCCGCACCCGCCCCAGCTCATCCACCAGCGCTGCCCATCCGCCGCCACCAGAAAACTCCGTAGCCCGAAACTCCCCCGTAGAAAGATCCAGCAACGCCAGTCCACAAACCTGCGCCGCTCCTGAACCCAACACCGCCGCACTTGCCAGATAATTGCTCTGCTCCGCCCCCAACGCAGGATCGAGCGCAGTCCCCGGCGTCAGTACCCGCGTCACCTCCCGCCGCACGACGGTCTTCGTCAGCTTCGGGTCTTCCATCTGCTCCAGCAGCGCAACCTTGTACCCCATGCGCAGCAGTTTCTGCAGATACACCTCAGCCGCGTGATAAGGAACCCCGCACATCGGCTGCTTTTTCTCGCGATCACGCGCCGTCAGCGTCAGTTGCAGCACGCGCGAGACAAGAATCGCATCCTCATAAAACAGTTCATAGAAGTCCCCAATCCTGCAAAACACCAGGCAGTCGGGATATTGTTCTTTCGCCGCAAAGTACTGCCGCATCGCCGGTGTCGCTCCAGCCGCTTCACCCGCCAAATTAGTAACCGTCTCGTTCGCCATCCCATTCATAATCACACAACAGGAAAGGCGCCGAAGGCGCGTCAGCCTCGATGGTCGATCGCGCCGTGCGCGCAGCACGCCGTTGCCTTACCGTCTCCCTGCAAACCAACCGCAAGATACGGTACACTTATATTCAGTAGTTTTAGATCTTCCACGAGAGGTTCTATCCAATGACACAGTCGACCTGGGCCACGCCCGACTTTGAAGAAATTTCCCTTAACTGCGAGATCAACTCCTACGCTCCCGTAGAACTCTAAGCAGAGTTCCCGTGAGGATTAAAGTCCTGGGGGCCGCCGCGGGTGGCGGCCTTCCCCAATGGAACTGCACCTGCACGAACTGTTCCGCCCTCCGCCAGAATCATCCCCACATCCAATCGCGAACCCAGTCTCAACTAGCCGTCACGGCAGATGACGATACGTGGTTCCTCATCAACGCCTCCCCCGATCTCCGCCAACAGCTCATCAACAACCCCGAGCTTCACCCAGACCCCACCAAGGGCCTGCGCAACACCCCCGTCGCCGGCATTATCCTTACCAGTGCCGACCTCGACCACGTACTCGGTCTCCTCCTCATGCGCGAGTTCACCCCCGTCCGCATCTACGCAACGCGCCCAGTCATCAGCATCCTCAAAAAAAACAGCTTCTTCCAGATGCTCGATCGTCTCCCCGGACAAAGCCGCTGGACCGAAATCGAACCGAACGTCAGCTTCAACGCAGGCGGCCTCACCTGCACTCCCATCGCACTCTCAAACAGTCTCCCTACCTACATCAGCGAAGAAGACCGCACCGCGCTCGGCCCAACAGGCGCAACCGTCGGACTCATCCTCGAAGATCCTCAAGGAGCACGTGCCGCCTACCTTCCCGCGCTACCTTCTGTATCCGCGCCCTTGAAGCACCTTCTCTCCACCTGTTCGTCTATCTTCATAGATGGAACCTTCTGGACCGATGACGAACTACAACGAATCCAACCCGGAACACCCTTAGCCCGTTCCATGGGCCATCTTCCCATTAGCGGCCCCGACGGCTCGCTCGAAACTCTCAAGTATCTCAAAGGCACTCGCAAAATCTACACCCACATCAACAACACCAACCCGATCTTGCAGGAACAGAGTCTGGAGCGTCGCACAGTTGAGGACGCCGGCTGGGAAGTGGCATGGGACGGACTAGAGATAACGCTGTAGATCACACAGACGCGGTTCTGTTGAGCAAAGCTGAGCTACGCCAGCGCCTCCAGCAGGTAGGCGAGGCCATGTATCACTACCAGCATCCCTTCCATCTGCGCATGCACGCAGGCCAACTCACACGCGGCCAGATGCAGGCCTGGGTGCTGAATCGCTACTACTACCAGAGCCGCATCCCCATCAAAGACGCCGTCATCCTCTCCAAGTCCGAAGATGTAGCCTTCCGCCGCGCCTGGCGAAAACGCATCGTCGACCACGACGGCGACACCGGTGTCGGTGGCATCGAAAAGTGGCTGCAACTAGCAGAGGCCGCCGGCCTCGACCGCGACTACGTCACCCGCACCCACGCCATTCTCCCCGGCGTTCGCTACGCCGTAGACGCGTACATCGATCTCGTCACCAACAGCACTCTGCTCGAAGCCGTCTCTTCGTCACTCACCGAACTATTCGCCGGCCAACTGATCGCTTTACGCATGGATGCTCTCGCGAAACACTACCCCTGGCTGCAAAACGGTCTCGCATACTTCCAAGGCAGGCTCACACAAGCTCCGGAAGACGCCGCCTTCGCCTTCGACTACTCAGCCGAACACGCCGACACCCCGTATCTCCAGTCATTGGTAGTCCGCTCGCTCGAGCGAAAGTGTGCTCTGCTGTGGGCCCAACTCGACGCCCTTCAATACTGCTACGTCGAACCCGGAGCGCTCCCTCCACAGCCCGGCGTCTTCCGTCCAGAGGCATCATGAGCGAACCCATCTCAGACTCGAGAATCCCGCGTCTCGCAGTAGGTTGTCGCGTTCGAACCGTCTCACCTGACGAAGCGATGCTTCTAGTTCCCGAAGGCGCGCTACGACTCAAAGGCGCAGCCAGCGAGATCATCGGCCTCATCGATGGACAACGCTCTGTCGAAGCAATCACAATCGAACTCCAACAGAAGCACGCCACAACCGACTCATCACAAATCACCGCCGAGGTTAAACAGTTTCTCGACAAACTCCACGCACGCAGCGTCCTTCTCTACAAGGACTAGAAGGCCTTCCGGCCGGGACCGCTACGCGCGGAGCGGTCACTTCGTGACATGTGGACCGGCTTCGCCTCCTGATCGCGACCAACGGGAGCGCCACCCAAAGGGGTATACAAGTCACGAAGTGACCGCCGCCCGCGCAGGGCAAAAGCATACAATTTTCTTGTAAGCCGAATATGTCGACACTTCCCGGTCCACTCTCTCTCGTAGCCGAACTCACCCATCGCTGCCCCCTGCACTGCGTCTACTGCTCAAACCCCCTGCAAATGCAGTCAGGAGAAGATGAGCTATCAACCGAAGACTGGGCAAGAGTCTTCCACCAAGCCGCAGCTTTAGGCGTCCTCCATCTCCATCTCACCGGTGGCGAACCCCTCGCACGATCAGACATCGCAAAACTCGTCGCCGCAGGCAGGGAAGCGAACCTCTACGTCAACATGATCACCTCAGGCCTAGGCCTCACCGCTGACCGCATGATCGAGCTCAAAGACGCCGGCCTCGAACACATCCAGCTAAGCCTTCAGGACGCTGATGAAGAAAAGGCCAACGAATTCGCAGGCGCACGAGCCCACGCCCACAAACTCAAACTCGCCACCCTCATCCGCCAACAAGACATGGCCTTCACCGTCAACGTAGTAGTCCACCGCGAAAATCTAGACCGTCTCGAAGACATCCTCGCCCTCGCCGAGTCCCTCGAACCGCAAAGAATCGAAGTCGCCCACGTCCAGTACTACGGCTGGGCCCTAAAAAACCGCGACCGACTCATGCCCACCCCCAGCCAGGTAGAGCGTTCGGTCCAACTCATCCAGGCAGCGCAATCACGCCTAAGCGGCCGCATCCTACTGCAAGCCGTCTTTCCCGACTACTACGCCCGCTACCCCAAGCCGTGCGTCGGAGGTTGGGGCCGCCAGATGATGCTCATCGACCCCGCTGGTCTCGCCCTCCCATGCCACGCCGCCGCCATCATCCCCGGCCTGGAGTTCGACTCAGTCCGCACCCACTCCCTCGAATGGCTCTGGCAACAATCGCCGGCCTTCAACCGCTTCCGCGGCCAAAGCTGGATGAAGGAACCCTGTGCAGACTGCGACCGCAGAGAGATCGACTTCGGTGGCTGCCGTTGCCAGGCCTTCCAGCTAACCGGCGACCCTGCAAACACGGACCCCGCCTGCAGCCTCAGCGATCTGCACGCAGACCTGGTCGCCATCACCCAGACCCCACCACCGCCTCCATCCCAATGGGTCTACCGCATCCTCGCCAACTCGTGAATCTATAACCTGAAGGAAACAAACCACATCTTCCTCCTCGCGGCCAAGCCGTGTCAGAGCGCAACAACGTACATCGTTTGAGGGATGTCCTATCGAACTCTCATCCCCGTAGTCTCGTCCTCGTTCCAAAAGGACAAGATCATGGCCAGAATGACAATGCCGGTGGGGATCACCCTCAACCTCATCTCTTCAAACCGAACCAAAACCGAAAAGAATCCCGAAAAAGGTCTCCGCACCGACTCGAGCGCGGCCGCTGGAATTGTCTTCGGCCTTCTCTGTTCCGTCATTGCCTGGCTCTTTCTCGCGTACGGGATATATCGCATCCACGCGATGTCTATCGCAATTCGATAGCCGGCGACCCGCACCACCATCACCGACAGATCGGCCGATTGACCTCAACAACGCTAGGTCTCCCCACGATCCTCAGCGCAATCCAATCGGCACCCCTCCCTTCTGCGTCACAAGCAGCTTGAGTCTCGATGAGACCACGCGAAACCGTTCGCGCCCACACAGAATCAAACTCATAAGCGATATACTTAATGTTTGCGGAAAACTCCGCGAAGCACCACCCGGTACGTCACCTATGTCCCTCCTCTGGCTCAGAGTCGCGGTCTTACTCTACGGCGTCGCCGCGCTCGCGGTACTGCCGGCAGCCCTTTACGATCGCCCCCGCTGGCGCCACATCGCCATCCCTGCCACCGTAGCCGCCGTCTTCTTCCACTTCGTCTCGCTGGCAGAGATGCTCAACGCCGCCCACCACCGTCTCCCGGTCGACACCCACGAAGCTCAGTCCTTTCTCGGCCTCCTGCTCGCTCTGGCTTTCCTGCTCGTCTATGCCCGATACCGCACCGTCTCCCTCGGCATCTTCCTGCTGCCCATCTGCTTTCTCTTCGGCCTTGTCCCGGCCTTCCATCCAGGCCAGGAGAGCACCGCCTTCCCAATCCTCCACACCGGCTGGATCTTTCTCCATGTAGCTCTTCTTCTCGCTGCCTACGCCGCCCTTCTCCTCTCCCTGCTGGCCTCGCTCTTCTATCTGGTTCAAGAGCGCCGCCTCAAGCAGAAGTCCCCCACCATCTCCTGGCTGCCTCCGCTTGAAACCACCGATCAGATCGCCCACAAAGCCCTCATCTTCGGCCTACCCTGCATGACCGCAGGTCTTCTCATCGGCTCACTCATCGCCCAGGCCACCGTCGGGGCCACTTACTTCCGCGATCCCAAGATCCTTCTCGCCTTCGCCATGTGGCTCGTTTATATCGCGATGATCCATATTCGCCGCATCTCCGGCCTTCGCGGGCGCCGCGCCGTCTATCTCTCCAGCTTCGTCTTCCTGATCGTGCTCGCGGTCTGGGCGGCTAACCAGTTCTCGGCAGTCCACAGGTTTACCGCCCCATGAACCAATCCAAGCCCACATCCACACAGGGGCGTCTTATCCTCCTCGGCATCAACCACAACACTGCGCCCATCGAAGTGCGCGAGCGCCTCGCCATCCCCGCCGAGCGCCTGGCCGACGCAACCCGCACCCTTCTCCATCAGCCCGGCGTCCGTGAAGGCCTCATCCTCTCCACCTGCAACCGGGTAGAGCTCCTCACCCTTCAGGACGACGCCGAATCCTCCCCACCTCAGGCCAAAACTGACCTCCTCCGCTTCCTTCACGAGTACTTTGCCGTCCCGCCGCACGACATCCAGCCCCACCTCTACGAGTTCCGCGAGCGAGAAGCCGTCCGCCATCTCTTCCGCGTCGCCAGCTCGCTCGACAGCATGGTCGTCGGCGAACCCCAAATCCTTGGGCAGGTGAAAGAGGCCTACACTGTCGCCCGCGACGCCGGCGCCGTCTCGACCCACCTCGAAGCCCTGATGCAACGCACCTTCACCGTCGCAAAAAAGATCCGTACCGAAACACAGATAGGTTCAAGCTCTGTCTCCATCGCCTCGGTAGCAGTCGATCTCGCTCGGAAGATCTTTGGCTCTCTCTACGGAAAGACCGTACTCCTCGTTGGCGCAGGAAAAATGTCCGAGCTGGCCGCCCGTCACCTCATCCAGCAAGGCGCGTCATCCATCCTCGTCACCAACCGCACCCAGTCTCGCGCTGAAAAAATAGCCTCCGACTTCAGCAGCCTCACCGTTCACACCGAAGCCATTCCCTTCGAGTCACTCTACGAGCAGGCCGACCGCGCCGACATCGTCATCACCTCCACTGGCGCTCCTCAAAAGATCTTCGGACGCTCTCACGGCCAGCACTTCCTCCATCGCCGCCGCAACCGTCCCATGTTCTTCATCGACATCGCTGTCCCCCGCGACGTCGACCCGCGCATGAACGAGGTCGAAGGATGCTTCGTCTACGATATCGACGATCTCCAGCAGGTAGCCGCGGCCAACCTCGCTGACCGCAGCCGAGAAGCCGCCGCAGCCGAGAATATCGTCAGCAGGGAAGTAGACAAATATCAGGAGCGTCTCCAGTCCCGCGACGCCGTCCCCGCCATCAAAGCCCTTCAGCAGCAGGCCGAACATCTCCGTCAGGCCGAACTAGCCCGGTCACAATCCAAGCTCGCCGACCTTACCGCGCAACAACGTGACGCGGTCGAAGCCCTCACCCGCTCGCTCACAGCCAAGCTTCTCCACCCGCAACTCACCGCACTCCGCGAATCCACACGCAAAAAAGATTCCGAGTAGACTTAAGGCGCCTTGCCTCGTCTCTACTCGGAATCCGCGACTACCAATGTGGCTCGCCGCAAAAGTGTGACTACACCGCGCCTGAGCCACGAAAAACTGCGGGAATCGTCTGAAACAGGATCTTGATATCAAGCCACACCGACCATTGATCGATGTAACGCATATCCAAAGCCATCCACTCGTCGAAGCTGATTGAGCTTCGCCCCATTACCTGCCACAAGCAAGTAATTCCGGGTTTGACGCTGAATCGTCTCCTGTGCCAGTCCTTCGAGAACCCTTCATAATCTCTCACTGGAAGTGGCCGCGGACCGACAAGACTCATGTCTCCAAGAAATACATTGATGAGTTGAGGAATCTCATCGAGACTCGACTTACGCAGAAACTTACCCAACGGCGTAATACGAGGATCGTTCTTCAACTTGAAGGTCGGGCCGTTGGTCTCATTCAAATGCTCCACCTGAGCCATGAGCTTCTCGGCATCCACCACCATTGTTCTGAACTTTAAAATCTCAAAAGGTCGCTTGCCGTAACCAATTCTGGTCTGACGAAAGAAGACGGGTCCCTTCGAAGTCAACCGGATCAACGCCGCAACCGCAAGAAAGACCGGAGCCAGCGCCAGCAACAGCACCGCCGATACCACGGCATCGGTGAGCCGCTTTATCATAAAGCCCCATGCGTTCCACGACTCATCATGCAGGGTGATCGTGCCTACCCCTCTCTGCAGATACGCAGTTCGTTTCGTCTGTTCCTGGTCGAAAAACGTTCCAATGCTTCGCACTGCGATCCCGTGGTCGCGACACGAGGCGACGATCTCGGCTATCTGCTGATAGAACGACGCCAATGGCAAAGCCACGATCACCTCGTCAACCGGAAGAGTTCGCAGCAGAGCCGGGATCGAATCCAACCCTCCCAGTAAAGCTCCTGCGTTGGACGCGACCGTCTCTTCAGACCACCATTGATCGTCAACGAAACCCTGAAGGTGGTAACCCCACTCCGGGTGAAGTGCTACATCCTGCGCAAACCCATGGGCCCGCCGATTCGTACCGACCACCAAAACATGGCGAAGGTTATAGCCCTTCGAACGGAACACTCGCGCTAGGGCTCGCCCGATAAGCCGCGTGGATACGAAGATGGCGAAGCTGATCAAGCCAAAGACCGCGCTGATCAAACCAATCTCTGCGATGCTGTGTCTCGAGTGCGAACACACCAACCATAGCCAGGCGCAGGAGGATAGCGCGCAAAGCATGCTCGCTATGCAAACATCCATGACCTCTCGAAAAAACCCATCCACTCTGCGAGATCGATAAAACTTATTCGACCGGAGAATTCCGTGCCATACTACCGCCAACACCAGGGTCGCAAGGAAGACCTGTATCGGATGACGGGTCTCCAGGGAGTCAAGAAATCCAAAAAAACGGTGGCCGGACGTAAAGGCATACGCACCGCCCAAACTGCCGAACAATAGACAAATGTCGCCAAATTCCACCAACTCTAGAAAGATCTTCCTGTTGGGTGGTGTCATAGGTCTAGCCCCTTTTCATTAACGCTGTAACGGAAGTTATGATGCGAAGCCGACAAGGGAAAAGCTGATTACCACACGTCACTAGGGTAACCAAAGGAACAGAACTCGACAATGAAGCGGACGGTCCGAGAAGGCCTTCTCATATTCGTCGGTAGCTCGCCTATCTCAACCTGCATAAGCAATTCTGGGGCCGGACTGAGAGAGAGGAAGCCAATCTGCCAAATAAAGGAACAACTCTGATAGAAGTGCCCCGCAAGCATCTCTTCCAGAGTGCGATGGCCGGGTTTGAGAGTTGCACTGCAGGGCTTTGCAGGTTTGGACTTGAAAATGCTAACAACCCGGGTAGCAGGCAGTCCGTTTGTCTGGACAAGGGAAGAAATCTCCCGGGAGAAAAGTAAATTGCTCATGACAAAGAAGTGATATTGCTAAAAAATTGCTACTTCCTTGGGAACTTTCGTTCCATTCGTACCTCGGCGGGTGCGCTTTGACCGGCTTCAACCGCGGTACAGAACTATAATGTTTATTGATAAAGCAGCTTCTTGCGTTCCGTGCGACGGAGAACTATGCAAAACGAAACGGGTATCCGTGATGTGTCCAGGCTGCTTGACCAGCTCTCTCTCTCGGAGAGTTCATCCAGCTTAGCCAATCGGTATCAGAATAACCGGCCATTTCCTTATCTCACGATCGATAACTTGTTCGATTCGGAGCAGCTCACGGCAGTGCTTGAAGAGATGTCCCACACCAAAAAATCGGATTGGGTACATCACAATACCCAAAACCTGGAAAAACTCGGGCAGAAGTCCGCAGCGGGGCTTGGACCAGCGGGATTTCAGCTGGTAGCTCTGCTTCACTCAGCTCCGTTCCTCTATCTCCTCTCCGAGATCACGGGAATCTGGAATCTCCTGCCTGACCCCTATATGCATGGGGCCGGCTACAGCATTATCCCGCCAAAGGGAAAGTTCGATGTTCACATCGACTCCAACGCCGACATTACGAGCGGCCTCATTCGCCGTCTGGCTCTTATCATCTATCTCAATCATGACTGGACCCCGGACTACGGCGGCCAACTCGAACTTTGGAACGAGGATGCCAGCCGTAAAGAGGCGGAGATCGAGCCTATCTTCAACAGAACTCTGCTCATGAAGATCTCCGAGACCTCCTATCACGGCATCAACCCAGTAGTCGAACCCAGCGGAAGATCACGTTACTCCTTCATGATCTACTACAACACCGCCGGGAGCATTCTCGGCAAAGAGATGGGTGTGCACAGCTCCCTCTACGCCCCGGATTGTTATCGACCGAAGCCCACGGTGCGCAGTCTGGTTCGGAAGTGGACTCCACCTGTCTTCTACGACTTCGTTCGTCAGAGGATCCGGTAGCTCTCGCTTCGATCAAGTGGGATATCAAGCTCTGCGTTCTTGTCGGACGAAGTAAGTTCTTTGTTTTAAATCTTCAAGTTCTGACGAGTTTAACTTAGGGCTGACAGCAACGTGTCTCATCTGCATCTCACTCAGTATGCGGACGCTTTGCGATGGAAATGAGAGTATCTTCCTATCCCACTCGCATCATCTCTCCCCAATGCGAAAGCGAAGCGACTACGTTACAGTGAAAATACAGATAGATTTTTGAGGCCTGATGCGGATTCTGTTTCTACACAATAGATACATCTATCGAGGGGGAGAAGATGAATCTCGGGAGCAGGAGATCGCGATGCTTCGGTCTCGCGGAGAGGAAGTTAGCGATTACACGCTCGACAATGCTGAAATAAAGTCGGGGAACTTGGTCACTGTCGGTCTGCGTTCTGTCTGGAACACTAGAGAAGCCGATCGAGTGAAAGACCTGATTCGATCGACAAAGCCGGATCTCATGAAGGTGGATAATTTTTTCCCTCTCCTTTCACCATCTGTCTTCGACGCCGCGAAGGCAATGGGTGTCCCAACCGCTCTTTCCGTCCGAAACTACCGGCTTATCTGCCCTTCCGCAAATCTTTTTCGCGACGGGCACGTATGTACTACATGCGTTGGCAGCAAAATTGCACTTGCAGCCATACAGCATCGTTGTTATCGGCAGAGCTATCTGCAGTCGGCTGCCGTCGTCGCCAGCAACGCGTACGCTCATCTCCGCGGCGTCTGGACAAACTCCGTTGATCGCTACATCGCGGTCAGCAGCTTCGTGAAGCAGCAGCTGGTCGCAGGTGGATTTCCTGAAGAGAGAATTATTGTGAAGCCGAACTTCATCTCGGATAGTGGCATTGGCGACGGTTCCGGCGGCTACGGTTTATATGTAGGCCGTCTGACTGAGGAGAAGGGTCTTCGCTCGCTTCTGAATGCGTGGCCCGACGTCCCGCCATCCGTCTGTTTGAAGATCATCGGCGACGGCCCCCTTGAGTCCCTCCTCCGTCAGGCATCGGAGGCTGATCCGAGGATCGAATACCTCGGACGAAAGTCGCTCGCAGAAGTATGCGAATATCTCGCCAAAGCAGCTTTCCTCGTCTTCCCGTCGGAGTGGTATGAACCCTTCGGCCGCACCATCGTCGAGGCATATTGCAAAGGGACGCCAGTGATTGCCGCCTTGACCCCGCCGATGAAGGCGATGGTTGACGAAGGTGTAACTGGTCTCCTATACAACCGCACTGATAAGAAGGGCCTCGCCTCCGCGGTAAGCATCCTTATGGCAGACTCAGAGCGTCTGAATCTAATGCGGGAGCGGGCTCGAGCCAAGTACCTTGCTATCTACACTGAAGATCAAAATTATCGACAGCTTATGGATATCTTTCACCAATGTATTGACACCCATCATTCGCAACTGGCGTAACAACGAAAATAGGTACCTTCCTGAGGTAGAGTCAGTCTTACAGCATGACCAACGTATCGATGAGTAACAAGCTCTTCGCCAAGAATGTAGTTTGAAAATTTGTTACACCATTTGAACAGATCGACGTCCGAAAGAAAGTTCCCTTGGGAGCAGTTACGTTACAGAGGTTCGAGGAGATCCATAAGTCCTGTGGTAGTATTCAAGAATAAATCTCTTATCTGCGCTGTAAGATTTTCAGCCCTCGAGTCTCAAGAGGGTGTTGCTCTTGAGCTAGCACAATTCATAGCATTCCCCCGATCAGTCAATTCCGTCCGAGGCGAATGCAAAAAAGGATTATTGCTATGAGTGCACTTCAGCCACATCCTTCTCTCTCCAAACATCAGCCTGCAGCATTAGGTACATTGTCCGAAGACGCTCTCTTCGGATCGAGCCCCTCCGAGTACGAGACGCTTTCCGGCGTACTCCGGGTTCTGCGCCGGCGATGGAAGACTGTCGTTCTCGTGGCGCTCGGTATCTTTCTTCTGGGCCTGCTGGTCTGCCTCTTGATGACGCCGAAGTATGCTTCCACGGCCATCATCGAAATCAACAAAGAAGATAACAGTGCCAATGTCTCGACCGACACGGGAGCCGCGTCGCCTACTGCCGATGAACTGAAGGCCGAGATAGAAACCGACATCAGCGTGCTCGAGAGTGATGGCATCGCGCTGGCCGTCATACGCGATCTCAATCTCACCCACATTCGTCCCTTCGACAAGGCTATCGTCGCCTCTGAGAAAGACAAGCCTCTCGATCAGGCGCCGCTCACCCGCGAAAAGTTGATCAAACGCTTCGCGAAGAGTCTCACGGTTGAGTCACCGCCGGACACGCGGCTCATCACAGTTACCTTCCAGAATCCGGACCCAGTCGTAGCCGCCAACGTCGCAAACGCTATCTCGCAGAAGTTCATCGAAAGCGCGATGGATCGCCGCCACAACTCGACGATTCAATCGTCGTTTTGGCTCCGCAAGCAGCTCGATGATCTGAAGAAACAGGTCGAAGAATCCGAACAGAAGTTGGCTGATTACCAGAGACAATCCGGCCTGGCGGGCGTTCAACTCTCCGGTGGTGGTCCCGGCGATAATGCGGCCAGTGTTGGTGTGTCACCTCATAGCACCGTCACCGATCGACTCTTCGGCCTCAACCAGGAGCTCACCACCGCAGAGTCCAATCGCATCTCTGCGGAGACCGTCTTCCACCTCGTCCAGTCGCAGGATCCTGAGGTTGTACTTGGCCTTGGCTCGATGAGCGTCTCAGGCGGTGGTGGAGGCGCACTGACAGCAGACGGCGGAATTCAACTCGTCCGCTCCCTCAGGACCCAGGAGGCTGAACTCGCTCAGGAGTACGCAGGGGCAGCGGTCAAGTACGGCGCCAATAATCCGCGTCTCGCGCAAACCCAGCAGCAGCTCGATGCCGTTCGCCAGCAGATGCACGCCGAACTGGCCCGCATCAGCAAGCGCGCAGAGAACTCCTACCTCTACGCAAAGCAGAACGAAGACACCATCCGGCAACAGTTCGTCAAGCAGCAGTCCGCCGCAAATGAGATGGCTGACTCCACCGTCCATCTCCAGGTCCTGGCCCAGGAAGCGAACTCCAATCGAACTCTCTACGAGAACCTCTTCTCGAAGCTGCAGACTGCAAGCCTGGCCTCTGGCGTTCGCGCCACCCGCATTGATATCGCCGATCAGGCCCGGCCCGCCGGCACTCCGGCCGTACCGAACTACCTGAAGTATCTATCTCTGATCGCCGGCATAGGAATGTTCTTCGGTATCTCTTCCGCCTTTCTGCGCGAGAGTCTCGATGAGACAGTACGCAGACCGCGTGATCTGCAGGGGGTCGCTGGCCTTCGCATGCTTGGCTATGTCCCCAGAATGCAGACCAAGAGTCTGCTGACCGCGTCAGGTGGAGATAGCAAGCTGATCGACGCTCCAAAGGCTCCTTTCTCCGAGGCCTTTCGCGTCATTCGAACCTCCATCCTGCGTGCCCTCCCATCCATCGGCTCCAGGACGCTGCTCGTCACAAGCGCCGCAGGCCGCGACGGCAAGACAACGGCGGTCTACAACCTTGGAGTGGCCTTCGCGCAGCAGGGCGCACGTGTTCTGCTGCTTGATTGCGATCTTCGCAACCCGGATCTGCACCGCCTCTTCGGATGCGCGATCTCTCCCGGTGTAAGCGACCTCGAAGACCCAGTCACCAAAGCGGAAGTTCTCGGCGTCGTACGGCACACCTCGCTCCCCAACCTCTTCATGCTCCCCGCCGGACGCCCCCCCGAGTTCCCCGCGGAGTTCTTCGAATCGCAAACCTTCGACGCTCTCCTGCGAGTCTGCGCCGCCGACTATGACTACGTTCTGATCGACAGTCCCCCAATCCTGTCGGTCACAGACACCGCCATCATCGCCAGCAAGGTTGGCGGCACCATCGCAGTAGTACGCTCACGCAGCACAACCCAGTCCGTGCTCTCCAGCCTGATCGACAGCCTCCATCACGCCAACACGCCTGTCCTGGGTGTTGTGTTGAACGATGTTCGCAATCCGACAGCTGACGGATTTCACGGCTACAGCTACTCCAGACAAGAGGAAGGTCAGGTTCATGCGACTATCTAGTCTTTATGGAAAAATGGTTCTTGCACCGGTATTTCTAGGCGCTCTCGCGTTCTCATCGCCTACCGCCCACGCTCAGCTTGCCCCACAAAAGGTAGGAGGGACCAGCACCTTCGACGGTCCCGGAGCCGGCGACACGGAACCGACCACCAGAAGAAGATTGACAACCCTGACGGTGGTTCCCGAGGACTTCTCCGGGCTGCAACTCGCGCCGGGCTTTCTTCTCAGCATGGAAGTGTATGACGCTCCCGAGCTATCCACCGACGTTCGCATCGACACCCATGGAGACATCACCCTCCCCATGATCGGATCAATCCACGTGGCAGGTCAGACCATGACCGAAGCTGCCGCCGCGATCGAGACGCGTCTTAAAGACGGCAAGATCCTCAACAATCCGCAGGTCAATCTGAACGTCAGCCAATACGCAGGCTCGAACGTCAGTGTTCTGGGCGAAGTACACAATCCCGGACGAATCGAGTTGCTCGCACCGCACAGCCTCGAGGACATCATCGCCCTCGCCGGCGGCGAAACCCAATTGGCTGGAAACGCCATCGAGATCCGTCACCCCGAAGGCGTCAATCCGCAGAAAGAGATGGTCCACTACTCGCGGAGCTCTGACGACATGACCCTGGTGGATACAAAGGTTCGCCCCGGGGACACGGTCACGGTGCGGCGCGCCGGTGTTGTCTACGTCCTTGGCGGTGTCAACAGGCCAGGAGGTTACATCATGCAGGAGGGAGGCGAACTCAATCTCACCCAGGCTCTCTCCCTCGCCTACGGAACGACCATCAACGCCGCGGTTGGCTCCATGCGGCTGATCCGCAAGATGCCGGACGGCCAGGTTCAGGAGACCGCCCTCGCATACAGAGACATCGAGAAGGGAAAGATCCCCCCACCCCGGCTGCAGGCGGAAGACCTGATCTATGTGCCGATCAGCAAGACGAAGACAGTTTTGACAAGCGGACTCTTCGCAAGTACGTCGCAGGCCGCCCTCTACGTCTATCACTAGAACTCTCTTGCCGAGTTCAGCCGCCATTTTGCTTCGCAACCAGCTGACGCCGGCATATCGTTATCTCAGCTCTGCGACTGTATATCGAGCCCGAAAACCCGATCACTCGTTTCTAATGCAGACTGACACTGGCGCTACCGGTTTTCGAACAGGATGGAAGTCTCTATGACGGCAGATCAACCCTACCCATTGCAAAGGCAGAACCCCCTTCTGTACTGGGCGACGTTGATCTACCTCGTCGGCGTACCGAACTTCATTCATTTCGACGTAACCGGCCGAACGCACGCGCAAGGGCTGTTCAACCTGACATCTCTCAGCGCAATGCTGATCACCTTCCTGTCGAGTTACGTTCTCGTTGTCGTCGTAATCCTGGGGCGTCGCCCGCTACTGTGCCGCAAAGTGAACATTGGCAACTGGCTCTGGATCGTCCTCGTCCTCCAAATGCTTTTGTCCACAGCTCTTCAGCCCGTCAGTCGCCTCACACCACCCGCCTACAGCGATATCCTCATCAGTCTGTACCGCATGTACGAGTGGGTTCTTGCCTTCGCTCTTGTCCTCGCGCTCTACACCCGCACTCCCGCAGATCGTAGAACGGAACTGATGGCTCACCTGATCGGCCGTGTCGCCTGGATATGGATCGCAATGACCTACATCGTCCTTCCGTTCATGCCGTCACAAGTCTACGGCGGCGCCGGCGAAGGAGAGATGACCAGTGCGCACGCACAGCTCGGCGGCGAATTTCTGTCTCCGTCCTACCTCGCCACACTCTCTGTTGCGGCTTTCTTCTACGCTCTTTTCTTCTTCCCTCGCGGCCTCATCAGATTTTGCGGGTGCGTCCTCGCCTTTGTGACCCTGGTCCTGGCTCGTACGCGCATCGAGCAGCTTAGCTTCTTGATCCTGATTCTTCTCTACGCCATCTTTTTCTCAGGTAAGTTCGTTTTACGAATCGGCACGATCATCTCCACCGCGGTTCTGGGAGCACTCGGTATTCTGTTTCGAAGCACAATCATCGAGTATGTCTCTCGAGGCCAAAACGCCAACTCACTGGCCACGCTGAACGACAGAACTCGCGTCTGGCAATCAGCCATCGAAGCAATCCGTGACAGGCCGGTCCTCGGATACGGCTACGTCGTGGGCGCCAAAAACGCGCTCCGCGATCACTGGATCTACACCCACTGGATTCCGCCTCACGCACATAACGAGTATCTCCACGCCTTTGTGAGTGGTGGGATTCTCGCGGCTATTCTGGCCCTCTGTATCTACGGCCTCGCCCTCTGGACAGCTTTCAGAACCGCATATCGCGGTCTCCATCAGGTCTTCTTCCTGTTCTTGATGATCCTCTTCACGGTCAGATCTCTCGGAGGTCCAAACCTCACCTACATTTACACCAGACCAGGTGCCATTTTTCTGCTCACATTCATAGGGCTCGTGGGTGGCGTAGATAAACTATCACCACGGAAGCTCAAGAAAAAGTCGCGACCTCTCAGTCACTCCATACCTCAGGAAGTGGGCGCATAGAAGCTTTCCTGTGCCGGTGATATCGTTAACCCAATTCATGGATTCAACAAGAGCATTCGGCTGTTGCCTTTGGATATCTCCTGATGACCAGGGCGCCCCGGCGTTGTTTTCGCAAGCTATAAACGTACGCAGAGGATCCATTGCGCACTGAAACTTCTGAAATCAAGCAGACTTTCTTGTCTCGATCCCTCGCCCGGATCGGCGGCGGCCGGACGCCTGCTGCACTCTTCGACCAGGGGCTGGTCAGCGGTGCAAACTTTATCACCAACGTTCTTCTCGCCCGCGCCTTCGGGGTTCGCGACTACGGTGTCTTTGCCCTCGGATGGGTAGCCGTATTGTTTGCTAACAGCCTCCAGTACGCAATGATTGTGACACCCATGATGAGCGTCGGGCCGAAACAGGAGCCGGAAGACCGCCCCGCGTACTATGGCTCGGTTCTTATACAGGAGCTTGCCTTCAGTCTGCTGGTGGCATTCGTCATGTTTCTCTGCGTATGGGGCTCCACAAAATTCTTTCCGCAATGGGGCGTGGGAGGTTTGGCGCTTCCGCTTAGCGGTGCAACGATCGCCTACCTGCTTCAGGAGTTCCTCCGCCGCTACTTCTTCTGCACCCGTCAAAGCAAGCGGGCTCTCGTCACCGATATCGTGAGCTACCTCACTCAGGTGCCAATCATCTTCTGGATCTCGCGCCACCACGGCGCAAAGCTGTCCACCATGCTCTGGATCATCGCCGCAACCTCATTCGCAGGATTCGTCACGTGCCTCCGCTGGTACGAGTCCGTCACCTTCAGTCGTCACGCTCTTCGAACCGTCTTTCTCAGGCACTGGCGCATGTCTCGATGGCTCGCACCTTCGGCCTTTATGCAGTGGGGAGCGGGCAATCTCTTTCAGATGGCGGCTCCGATCTACTACGGTGCGGCAGCCTCGGCAATTCTGCGCGCCGCACAGAACATCGTCGGCGTCGCCCACGTCTGGTTTCTCGGCTTGGATAATGTCGTACCCTCCGAGGCAGCCCGGCAGATGCGCCTTGGCGGTGTCGACGGCATGTTGCGTTACATCAAGCGGATCTCCCTCCAGTGGGGCGCCGTAACCCTGGCCTTCACAGGCATCGTGGCATGCTTTCCTACCTTCTGGCTGAAGCTCGCTTATGGAACGAAGTACTCCTCCGACGGCTTTGTGCTCCGTCTATACGCATTCATGTACTTGATCATCTTCGTCTCGGGCCCCTTGCGCTACGGTCTGCAGGCGCTCGAGTACACCGCACCCATCTTCTGGACCTACCCGGTACTGATCGCATTCTCCGCAGCGCTAGCCGGACCCCTCGCTCGACAACTTGGGTTGAACGGAGTCATGTTGGGCATGTGTGCGAGTCAGGTGATCTTTCAGGGACTCGTCGGGGTCGCGTTCTGGTTTAGAGTTCGAAAGCTCCGTCGCGAAGCCGCGTTAGAGAATACCGGAACGCTCCATCCAAGCTGAAGTCGACTCGACACGACTAGCGCGGGTGGAGCGACGACTCCTCCGCTTCAAGAACAGCAATATCTTCAGCCGTATACGTACTTCGAATCTGCTCGTCATTACGAGCAAGCAGAACATTGCTGTGGTAAAGCCCGCTGCCCTGCGTTCCGGGAACGAACGGAAATCTCAGCGGACGATTCCATATCTGGCGTGTCTTCATGCCCGCACGCAGCGCATTCACGTGCAGCCACACGTCGTCCGCCTTCGGGCAAAGCTGCATAAACTCGGCGCCCGCCAGTTTGAGTCTCTTCAATAACGACATCGGATAGATGCACCCGGATACTCCCGTACCAAAGTGAAGGAAGCCCGCCTCCGACGATCTGCATGGTTCCCACGTCTGATAGGGCGTGATGGCTCCATTCCCAAGTCCGATGCGGTGAGCTCGATAGCAGTTCACTCCCTCCGGATTCTCGCGATGCGCTCGAACCAGACCCTCCAGCCACCATCTGCTGTACAGCAAGTCGTCATCCGCGGTCACCAGCGGTACATCGAACGTATCGGTAGACAAAAGGTAAGGATAATATTTGGTGTGCGGACCGAAGTTCTCGGTGAGATAGATCTCCAGTCCTCTCTCCACCAACCTCTTCAGTCCGGCAGATCGATTCGCAAATCCTTCGGCACTATCCACCCACAAAATCAGCCTCGAAGGCAGAACAGAGCCTGCAGCGATTGATTCCAGCGCCAGGTGAACAGTACTCAGCCGCTCGCCGTAGGTGGTGACGGACACCACCGGCCCGCCCGCTGCCACTACACGCTCTTTCGAGTGTTCGTTGCGAGAAGTCAGTCGCCTCAGTTGAAACTTCGTAACCTTCGTCTCATTTCTCAAAAAGAAAAGCCACGCCTCAACGACGCGACTCGACACGTCACTCTTCGCCGCGCGTAGATTCAACGAGCGCCTCCTGAAAGATAGTGAAGTAAACACAAGCTCCAGAGAACCTGCCCATCCGGCGCACATGGAACAGTCGCGAGGTTATTCCGTTTACCCGCATCGATCTTGTGCAACTCAACCTTCACGTTGTCTCCCCACAAGCTCCGTATACAACTGTTCAGCTGCAGCCGCGCGCGAGGTCCACGTGTTCGTCCTAGCGAACTCCCAGCTCGCTCGAGACATCGCATTCTTTTCCTCGACACTCAGAGACGCGAATCGATCGATCGCAGCAGCAAGACCGCAGACAACTTCAGCCGGAGTCGTCACTGGTACCTTGATGCCGGCCTCCTCGGGCACAACGTCGCGGGCGCCATGCAGGTCCAGCGTAATCACAGGCAGACCAAGCGCCATCGCCTCCAGCAACTGCACTCCGGAGGTCTCACGAAGGCTCGTAAACAAAAGCACGTCATGTTCCAAGTAAGCCGCTCGAACCTCTTCCCACGTTAGTCGTCGTCCAGCCCAGTGCACCCGGTCACTCAACCCCCGCTCAGCGATCATCTGTCTCACCGTCGCCTCTGCGAGTCCGTTGCCAACGATCGTAAGCGTCCAGTCATGTTGGACCTTTGCCAGTGCATCGAGCGCCATCGGAAGCGCCTTTCTCGGCAAAATCCTTCCTACCCAGATCAGGCGGACCGGACCAGCATCCGGTTTGAAACTCCTTGGCCCCTTCGCGAGATAATCCGTTCCGACTCCATTATCGAACTGCAGGCCAACTTCCGATCGCCCCATCTTTTTTATAAGTCGCAAGGTATCTTCGTTCGCGGCAAGCACAGTGCTCATCTTCCCGAGCCATCGTCTGTGCAAGGGAGAGTAGGGAAGTGCCTTCGTCAACAATGTGCGGCTCTCCTCCGCCCGTCTGCTCGATCCGAAGTACCCCAGCATATTGGCGGGTGCAGTCTGACCTCCTCCCACTGGTCCGAATACAGTCGGAATGCCTAACCGCCAAAGCTGCGTCGGCACATGAATACTCGTGTACGTCACGTGATGCACCAGATCGAAGCGGCGTTGACGATTCAAAGACCTCGCAACTCCAACCGCGAACATCTGCCAGAGGGCATAGTGCATCCCGGTTCCAGGTTTGAACAGCTTCGTTGGAACTGTGACATAACCAAAGGCAACATTCGCATTCGGGTGATCCCGTCGGTAAGCTTCAATCTCTTCGCGCCCTTCACCACGAGTCAGAACCGTCACGTTGATTCCACGTTCTGCCAGATGCTTCGCCCAGTTCCAGCCGTTGCCAGGTTCAGAGCCGGAGTTCGGCATGCACGCATAAGCCGACAGCAGAACATTCATTCGAAGCAGACCTCTCTATCAACTTAGATGTCTTTTTACGTTGTTTGTATAATCGAGGAACCTGCTCGATAGGAGGCAATTGCATCTACAGGAACAGTTTACTGAGAACTGCATCGTTGTTGTTAAAAATGAGAAGACAACAGTTCCTCAACCTTCCATCCTGATCGTACTTTCACTCGAGGAGACGCGATGAAGAGGCCCATGGCATTGTTCCTGCTGCTCCTTCTCACAGGCATCCGCGCACAGGCCGCGACTTATACCGCCACCGCAACGCACCTCACCATGCATGCCGGCGACCCGCTCCCCCCCCTGATCTTCAAGTTGTCGTCTTACTCCGGACCGTACGCTGCTCTCTTCAAAGGCCAGCCGAAGTTGAGCACCTCCGCAACCTCGAGTGCTCCCCCAGGCAACTACCCCATCAAAATCGCCGCTGGCTCCATGTCGACCGTCAATCGGGCCGACAGTCTCACCTTTGTCGACGGCACCCTCTCGATCATTCCCGCCGACGGAATCGGAGCCCGCCTCACAAACAACATCATCTACCCTCCAGGCTTCGCCAGCGCCGCCGCCTTCCCCATCATCGACGTCACGCACAACCCGATCGCGAATCTCAAAGGCGATGGCATCACCGACAATACCGCCGGCCTCCAGAAGTTATTTGCATTCGGCCGTGGATCGGCACAAAGCAAGGTCAGCACCTCCGTCAGCGGAAACACCTACACTGTGACACAGGTTGGAGAATCGGTCTTCACCGGACTCGCTCCAGGCTCACCCATCCGCATAGCAGGTGTGGTCTACACCATCGCAACCGTACTCGATGCGCAGCACCTCACGCTCACAACAAATCCCGGCCCACTCTCCAACGTCGCCGCACGTCTCCCACCCAACGTAGTCAGCACCAGCGGAACCACGGTAACAGCGACCAGCGGTCCAACCTTCGTAGCATTGAAGCCGAACGCGAACCTTCAAATCGGCAGCGCCTTCTACAAGGTCGCCTCCGTCACGGACGCAACGCACCTCGAACTCACCACAACCCCACCCTCGCTCAAGAACGTGGATATGTACTACGGGTCAGGCGCAGGCGGCCAGCTTGGGGCGCTTCCGATGTTCCTCTACTTCCCGCCGGGAGTGTATCTCGCAAGTGACACCATCATTCCCTACGGCAACTACTGGTCTATCTACGGAGCCGGCGCTCAAACATCAATCATTAAGTTGGCGCCAAACTCGCCCGCCTTCAACACAGGCACATCGCCGGTCCAGTTCTTCAGTCCGCTCAGCGTCAACAAGAACGACAACTTCCATATCTTCATCGAAAACATGGGCTTCGAATCGGGTGTCGGAAATCCCAACGCCGAAATATTTACCACCCAGGTAAACAACATCGGCGCCGTTAGGAACGTTCAGGTCTGGTCCGACGATTCGAACTGCGTCAACGCCCTCAACATCCGCCGCGCCTACCCCGGCCCCGGAATGATGCGCAACGTAGCCGTCTACGGATGTCAGAACGGTATCTACAGCAATCAGCAGGAGTACAACTTCACCTTCGAAGACATCACTCTTGAAGGACAGACTGTCGCAGGAATCGGCAGCATGAACATGAAGTTCAGCATCCGTCACCTCCTCAGTGACAACACGGTCCCCGCACTTCAAGCTGAGCTCTTTCACGCCAACACCACCATCATGGATTCGGAACTCTTCGGAGACAACTCCACCGGCATCGGTCTGCAGAATGGCAAAGAGAACGGCCAGCAGGGTTGTCACCTCTACACTCGAAACGTAAAAGTCGTTGGCTACGCGACCTCAGAGGCAGACTACTGCGTCACTCCCTCCAAAACCTACAAGGGCGACCTGGCAGAGACTTGGTCGGGCGAAGCTCAGACCGTGTTCGATCAGACCGCCCCTCCGGCATCTCTTCATCTTCCAGAATCCGAGACGCCTCAGCCCAATGACCCCGATCCACGCACATGGACGATGCTGGGGACCTCTCCTGCAACCTGGGCAGCCATTATCTCCGGATCGAAATCTCCCACCGTCTACGCGCCTCCAGGCCAATATGGAGGCAATGGCGCATACGCAATCACAGTTCCTGACACGGTCAATCATCTCCAGTTTTTTAACGCCATGCCGACCCCGGGACGCACCTACACCATCAATCTCACAATCGCAGGTTCTTCGAAGACTCCCTTGATCATCGAAGGCTGCCCCAACAACGCCTGCGTCATCACTCACACAGGATCAAGAACTCTGGTCCTGATCGACGACAACACCTACAACTATTCGACTGCCGCAGGTGCCGGCAATCTTTACATCGATGACGTTATCCTCGGCTCCAACAATAATCCGGGAAATACGGTCACGTTCTATCCCGGCCAGCAGATCTGGGCGCGACAACTCGATGAAGAGCCTGCTCGCGCGGACAAGATAACCTGTAATGGCTGCACACTCTGGATCCTCGGCTACAAAACCGAACACAACGGCACCGACATCGTAGCTACTAACGCCCAGATCGAGATCTTCGGATTTTTTTACTACAAGCTCTCCCTTGCCGCCCCCGATTCAACAACCATGCAGATCACCGATTCGAACCTCTTCGCCACCGGCTACGAAAACATCAACATCGCCGGTTACGGAGCGCCGAACTGGGTCATCGAAACTCGAAACGGCACAACCTCACATCTCGTCGCTCCAGGTGTCAACAGCCCTCAACACCTCCACGTCTTCTATTCCTACGGTGGGAAAAAAGCATCAACCACTCCCGTCCGAAAGTTCCACAACACAATCCAGAACTTCTAACTCCCCACCCACCATCGACATCGACATCACAAATCAGGTAGTGCAGTCGAGAGGCTTCGACAGGGCTCAAGCAACTATTTGCCTTTACTTCGCTTCAGAGCATGTCAGCCATAGCCACGCCACGAACTACGTCTAGGAGGCTAAGGATTGCGCATCATCCACATGATTCCAGGAACCGCTGACCCGAATTCGGCCAATGGAGTTAACAAAGTCGTGCACTGGCTTGCAACCAACATGGTTGCCCAGGGTCACGAGTGCGAGGTCTGGATCTTACTTCCAACTGAGGAGCATTCCAATCACGCACGCACCTACAAGCTCGTTCCTTTTCCTGGGAGCAGATCGCAACTCGGGCTCACAAAAGATCTCCACGCCGCCCTGTCGGATCTGCCGGAAGGCACATGGGTGCAGTTGCACTCTGTTTTTGTTCCGCAACTCACATCCGCCGCAAAGCTACTGCACAAAAGAAAGATCCAATTCGGCATCACGCCGCACGGAGGTTATCTCTCCGACCGCAGCGGTCGATCCATCGCCGGCCGAATCCGGAAGCGACTCTATCTCTCCGCGTGGGAAGGCTGGACTCTACGAAACGCCTCCCTGATACACGCCATAGGCCAGACCGAAGTGGACGATCTCAAATCTAGATTCTCTTCGCTCCATCAGATCGCTCTAATTCCGAATGGCTTCGAACTGCCCAACCATGAGACTGCCAGCCAGCCCGGCCTCGAGAGCCGTTCTGACACCGAGATCATCAAGCCCACCATCACTTACTGCGGAAGAATGGTGATCTTCCAAAAGGGCTTGGACATCCTTCTAGAAGGATTCGCAGCATACCGGAAATTAGGAGGCACGCTCAACTTGACCATGGTTGGCGATGGCCCTGACCGACCTCAGCTAGAGGCGCTCGCGAAAGAACATGGCATCGTCGAATCCATCACCTGGACAGGGCAAATCTTCGGAGCGCCTCTTCGCAACATTCTTAGCGGCTCGACGTTCTTCGTTCACTCCTCCCGCTTCGACGTAATCCCCACGGCATGCCTTGAGGCCGCTTCATGCGGCGTTCCACTGATCGTCTCCGAAGAGACCAACCTCGCCGACTTCGTCCGGCACTCCGGCTCCGGACTGGTCCTTACTCCAAATACTCCCACTCGACTAGCCGGGCTCTTAGCAGAAGCAGAGAGACTTGGAGTCACTGAACGCACCCGCATGGGCGCCTCGGCGAAATTGATGATCGATCGAGATTTCACCTGGAGCGAGATCTCTCGCCATCTAGTCCTCGCAATCGAGCACGCAACTCACCCGTAGCGCGAGAAGGACGCTGCTTCATAAAAGTCAAAACAAATCTCAAGCCCAAAATTCAGCTCTTCAAAAAATATTGTTGCCACGCAACTTGGTCTCATCGAAGAAGTTCAGCCGTAATCTTCATAGGATGTACACCTTAGTACCATTGTGATGGCTGGGGAAGTATGCAACTATTTGCGTATGAGAAAATGCCCTCCCCCTCCCCAATTTCTCCATGAGATCTCTGCGTCCAGCGGAGGCCATCGAACGCCCTCAACCTTTCGCGCTGCGATAAGCGCCATCAGCCTGCTATGCATTGTGATTTTGGCGGGTTGCTCCGGACAGACCATCCCCGTCGAGGAAGGCGGCACCGCCGCGGTGCAGCCTGCCTTGTCAGGCGCAAACCTGAACAAGGGCCCTCTATCGTTTCCCACAGGCTTTATGACCTCGGTTAAAACATACGGTGCCGTCGGTGACGGCGTAACCGATGACACCGCGGCCATTCAGAAGGCTCTCTCCGACGGACGATCCAACGCTTCCGGCGACTACTACGGAGTGCCAAAGGCGTTGTACTTCCCGCCAGGAACCTACCTCGTTAGCAACACTCTTCAGTGGGTCGGATGCTGTGTCACACTGCAGGGATCGGGTTCGTCGAGCAGCATCATTCGCCTCGCCCCCGACTCCGGCGGCTTCAACAACACGTCAGCTCCAAAGCCGATGATCCTTACGCCGCTCGGAAACCAGTCCTTCCGTCAGAACGTTTGGGATCTTGGTCTCACGATCGGCTCCGGTAACCCAGGCGCCACCGCCATTACCTATGTCTCCAACAACATCGGCTCGATCCACAACGTCTTCGTCAAGAGCGAAGACGGAAAGGGGCATGCTGGTATCGATCTCACGCAGCACTACGCCGGCCCTCTGATGATCCGCAACACGGAGATACAGGGCTTCGACGTAGGCATCGATCTTCAAAACGCCGAGTACAGTGCCACCATGGAAGGCATCACCCTCACGAGCCAAAACATCGCCGGTATTCGCAACAGCAATCAACTGATCAATATTCGCGGTCTCACCAGCACCAACAAAGTTCCAGCCATCACCAACTCCGGAGGGTTCGTCGTTCTGCTCGACGGCACCCTCTCCGGCGGCGTGGCAACAGTTCCCGCAATCGAGACCGACAACACGATGTTCGTGCGAAATGTATCCTCAAGCGGATACGAAGCGACCTTGCAGGACACGAGCACCTCCACCCCAACTCTCCACAAAGGTACCCTCACGCATCTCGTAGTCGGCACGCCCTCAACGCTCACAGGAACCGCATCCTCAACCAACGGTCTCGATCTGGCCGTTCAAGAGACGCCCTCCTTCACTAGTACAAGCCTGTCCGATTGGGCCGTCTTCACTCCTAAGTGGTACGGGGATACCTCCGGTCTTCAGACCGTTCTCAACAGCGGCAAGCACACCGTTTACTTCCCATTTGCCGCATACTTTTCCTACAACGAAGCCGACGTCACCGTGCCCGATACTGTCGATCGAATCGTCGGCTTCTCCTCCGTCGTCAACACAGGCGCCGGAACAAACGGCGGCGGCATTCGCTTCGTCGTCACCAGCAACAGCACTCAGCCGCTCATCATCGAGCAGTTCGGCTACGGAATCAAGATCGATCATCGCGGTAGCCGCCCTGTCGTTCTCAAGGACGCATTCATCACTAACTACGCGAGCTACCCCGGCGCCGGGAAGCTCTTTCTTGAGGACATCGGCATCAACAGCTTCAACATCCAGAAGGGGCAGCAGGCCTTTGTGCGACAACTCGACAACGAGATCTCAGCAACCAAGATCTCGAATCTGGGCGGCTCCCTCTGGATTCTAGGCCTCAAGACCGAGAAGGCAGGCACAGTCATCAACACTGCCAGCGGTGGTCAGACAGAGCTTCTCGGAGGCCTTATCTATCCAGCCGTACCTGTGTCCTCTAGCCAACCCGCGTTCATCTCAACAGACGCCCAGACATCCTACATCTACAAAGAATCCGTCTACTGCTCAGGCTGCGGATACTCCATCCAGGTGCAGGAGACGCGCTCCGGCGTTACACAGGAAATCACCTCACCGAACAACAAATCATTTCGAATGCCGCTCTTCGTTGGTTACAAATAGGAAAGGCACAAAGGAGTGCTGTCGAACCGCGCAACCGGTCGACAGCCTCCGTCTACTTTCGTATACTCAAGCCATCAGCAACGCCAATCACGCAGTCAGACTCAGGTAGTCCGATCAAGCGCTCGGTCCCATTGCGAGCACGCGACTCCCGACCAACCGGCAACACAACAGATGCAGCACGAGTTCATAGTCAAGGAGCGATCATGATCTCTGCCGATCCGCCGAGAGTCAATATCCTTGGTGTCGGAATCAGTGCACTCTCCATGGAAAGCGCACTAGAGTGCAGCGAAGCCCTGCTAAACCGCGGTGAAAGCGGATACGTCTGCGTCACTGGCGTTCATGGCATCATAGAAGCACAATCGGACGAAGCCTTCCGAACCATCCTCAACAAGTCTTTTTTATCAACCCCTGATGGCGTGCCCACCGTATGGCTCGGCCACCTGCACGGTTTCAAACACATGACCCGCGTCTACGGTCCGGACTTCATGCTCAACATGTGCGCGCTCTCCGTGCAGCGCGGCTATCGCCACTTCCTTTACGGAGGCAGGCCCGGCATCGCCGAGGAGCTGCGGACAGAACTTACGCGCCGCTACCCCGGCCTTCAGATCGTTGGCACCTACACTCCGCCCTTCCGTCCCCTCAACGTCGAAGAGGAAGAAGATCTGCGAGCCCGCCTTGCAGCATCGCAGGCTGACATACTCTGGTGTGGCCTCAGCACGCCCAAGCAGGAGCGCTTCATGGCTTCCTACAACGGTCGCCTGCCGGTAAAGCTTATGGTCGGCGTCGGCGCGGCGTTCGATCTCCTCAGTGGCAACCTCGCCGAAGCTCCCGATTGGATGAAGCGATCCGGCCTGCAGTGGCTCTACCGCCTCATCAAAGAGCCCAAACGCCTGTGGCGCCGCTACCTGTTAAACAACCCACGCTTTATCTGGCTCAGCTTCTTACAACTCTCCCGCCTCAGACGCTTCTCCGTATAGGCACAGCAAAATAGAGCGGTCTTAGATCAAACTGGCAAACACCCGTAAAGACATTGCTTCACAAGAAGACGATTCTATTTAGTCAACTCGATCGTCAGTATCTGACCAGCAACGATCGAATCCGAGACCTCGGCATATCCAACTTTGGCCTTCATCCCTTCAATATCTGAGCATGGCTTGAGATCGCCTTCTGTCTCGTAGTTCGCCAGAGTAAACACCACCTTGTAGTAGTTATTGTTGTACAGTGAGACGGACTTCCCCTCCTTCTCAATCTTCAGAGCGATGACATTCGGATACGAGCATTGCACGTTGCGTATGATCCCCTGAATCATATGGCGAGGCCCTTTCGAGTCACCATCCGGATACTTCGGCGCCTCTTCCATCGTACCCATCATCTTGCCGTCGACCTTTCTAAACACAACCGTCTTCGAATTGTCCGGCTGCGCTCCAGAGGGCCGCGCTGTCTGCGTAACAGTTACTTGCGTAGATGCTTCGTTGTTCCGTTGCTGAGCGCGATCCATCTGCGACTGAAACTGTTCCAGTTGCTTCACGCGGTTCTCTAGCATCGCGACCTCCTCCGGAGTCTTTGCCACCCCCTTCGCGGCCTTCAGCACATTGGTCGCGCTCAAGTACTGCTGTTGCTGGCTTAAGACAGCCGCCGCGTTGATCCGATAGTTGAGGTTCTCGGGTTCGAGTTGAATCGCCTGTGCATTCAACATATGGGCTTCGCTCAAATGCTGGTTGCGCGAGGCGTAAAACATGGCCAGGGTATCGTAAGCAGGCGCAAAAGTCGGGTTCAGTTTGATCGAAGCACGCAGGCTCGATTCGATCGCTTCATCATGCTCCCGACCACCCGTCTGCAGGGACATAGCAGCAAAGTAGTAGTGAGCTAGATAGCTGTGAGAATCAAGCTGCACCGCTTCGCCATACCACTTCTTCGCGCTCGCGATGTCTCCTTCGCGATACTTCAAAAAACCCATCGTTTCGTGGGCGAGGGCATTGTTCGGATCGCCGCTAAGGCTGGTCTCCAGCAGTGCCTCGGCCTCCTTGATGCGGTCGTTGTAGACCAGAACATCAGCACGGACCGCATCGATTTCGGGTTTAGGAACAATCCGCACCTGAAATGCGGACTCATCGACGAGTACACCGGAATTTCTCTTGAACATCGAGAAGCTGCCTTGCTGCACGTAAGAATTCAATGCCTTCTGCAACACGCTCAAGTCGCCAAAGGCATGCTGCGCCGCTGTCACAGGATCTTCGTTCTGTGAGAGAAACTTGGCGTAGTCTCTCACGTGGTCAGTGTGTTTCTCGTAATCGCTCACTTCGAGATAGTGCGTCAGAGCCCAGGATTCGGCATAGAAGACTGACCCTTTCTGCTCGTCGTGATAGTACGGGGAGGTGTAATCGACCTTGAGCAGAGTCGTCAGCGGCAACAGGCGGTTCTGACGCAGGAAGAGAATATCGTCCGAACTTGGCTGGCCGAGCAGAACTTCTTTTTCGTGTATATCTGTATTCTGGTAAAACTCCGCGAGCCCCTCGTTCAACCAAAGCGGCATCCACGTCGCCTTTCTCATGATGTAGTGGGTGTACTCGTGATACACCACTGCAAACGGATGCTCGCTCTCGCCGTCAAGGCGAAGCAATATGTAGTTTTTGTCCGGCGCTCGCATAAAAAGTCCAGCCAGATCCAGTTGTCCTTTACTCAAGTACGCCGCAGGCTCAAGCGCTTGAAAATCCTTCTTGCTCTTTAAAGCAAGCACAACGATTGGAGAGCCCGCATCCGAGGGTGCGTTGGGAAGCATAGTCTGAAATACTGATCGCATCTGCTCAAACTGGCTTGCGATGCGAATCGCCTGTTTGTTATTGCTGTTGGTCAGAACGGTAAAGTGGGGGCTCTTTACCTCCAGCCAGTGATCGCTCGAATCTCCGCCAAAGACAGTTAAAGTCGTACACAAGAGAAACAAAACAGACGCGCATTTGTACATGATGCCAATGAGACTAAACGAACGAACTATTTGAAGATAGTAAAAAAAGACGGCTGGTTAGTCGTTGTTACCAACCACACAACCGCCAACTCTCTGGGGCTCCAAGCAGGCAACTCATTCCGTACGTAGCGCCGTCATCGGTTCGATATTCGCGGCGCGGCGAGCAGGGATAAAGCCAGCCACCGCGGCCGATCCCAGCAGCACCACCATTGCAACCAGCAAACTCACCGGATCATACGAGCGCACACCGTACAGTTGATCGGCCATCGCCCTTGCTCCAAAGATCGCAACAGGAATTCCAATCGCCAGTCCCAGTCCTGCCTGCAGAAACGCGCTTCGCATCACCATGCGCACCACGTTCCCCCGGTCCGCTCCCAGCGCCATACGGAGCCCTATCTCGCTCGTTCTTCGCGCCACCTGATACGACGTGATTCCATACAAACCAACCGCAGCAAGCACCAGCGCAAGCCCACCAAACAACATCGTCAGCCTCGCAATCAACCGCTCCTGCGTAAAGTTGTCAGCCACCTGGTAGTCCAGCGAATGCAGATCAAGCACCGTCAGATCCGGGTTGATCTTTGCAAGAGTTCGTCTCACCGTCGCGTCAAGATTTTGCGGCTCGCTTCGAAAAAAGAAAGTCACCGAGTTGATATAGCGCCCTCGCCCCTCAGCCATTGTTTCATTCGGATCCGTCAGCCCCGGCATCGTCTGCGTCAGCGGACGAAAGTACATCGTTCTCACCTCGTCGCGGGGATTCTGATACTTGGCATCCGCCACAATCCCCACAATCTCGAACAACGACGAGAACTTCTGCTCGTAGACTCCGAAGTGCTTTCCCATCGGATCTTCCTTTGGAAAGAACTTCCTCACGAACGCCTGATTCACCACGGCAACCTGCTGCGACGTCGCCGTATCCTGATCCGTAAATCCGCGTCCACGCACCACAGGCTGTCCCACCGTCTCAAAGAAGTGGTTGCTCACCCGGTCCCACGTTGAATTATTGTGATCGTTCGGTCCCGGTGCTGGCCGCCCATCAAAAAATACACCCTCGCCCCAGTTATTCCCCTCTAGGGTGCTGTAGAGCGCCAGTCCAACACTCTGGACTCCCGGCAGCGATCCAAACTCCTGCTCCAGCGCCTGATAAAACGCAGGCAGCTTCTCAGGCGTATATCCCGCACCCGCTGGGTCGATATGTAACACATAGCGGTTCTGCGTTTGAATACCAAAGTTCTGGTGCTCCATGTTCCGCAGGCTCTTCGTCAACAGACCTGCACCCACCAGCAGCACCAGCGACAGCGCTGCCTGAAACACAATCAGCGATCTCTGCGGCAGCGATGCCCGATCTCGCGTAGACCGATTCGACCCACGCAGCGCCTCCGCCGGGTCCGAGTGCGAGGTGATCCACGCCGGCACCACGCCAAACACCACTCCCGTCAGCAACGACAACAAAAATGCAAATCCCAGCACCGCCAGCGAAGGACTCGCCGCAATCGGCAGATTCGGAGAATCGGGAAACGCAAGCGCCAGAATCATCCGCGTCCCCGCATAAGCCACGCCCAGCCCAGCCAGACCGCCCGCACACCCCAGCAGCAAACTCTCCGTCAACGTCTGCCGAATCAATCTGCTCCTCGCCGCACCCAGCGCAACCCGCACCGAAGTATCAGCCCTCCGCGTCGTTCCCCGCGCCAGCAGCAGGTTCGCCACATTCGCGCACGCCACCAGCAGCACCAGTCCGGAGATCGTCATCAGCAGATAAAGTCCTTTGCCCGTCTCCTTCTGCAGATTCTGAATACCCGCGCCGCCCGGCACAATCACCACATGCTGTTTCGGAATAACCGCCGATCCGCCATTTCGAGAATAATTAGGTTGCGCCGCAAGAAACTGTCTCAAGCTGCCGGACATCTTGTCCTGCAACGCGCTGACGCTGACACCCGGCTTGAGCCTACCCACCGCATACAGCCAGTTGCTGTCCGGCACATGCAGAAGCGTATTCTTCCCCTCGATCGAAGGCTCCATGGCCAGTGGAATCCACAGCCCCGGCGGATTGCTCCTGATTCGGTCGCCAAAAAATCCCGGCGGTGCGATTCCCACCACTGTAGCGGGCTGCCCCTGTAGATAAAATGTCGACCCCACCACCTTCGGATCGCTCCCGTAGTCCGACTGCCATGCCTGATAGCTCATCACCACCGCCGGAGCCGCACCCGGCGTATCATCCGCATCCGTCAACACTCGCCCTGCAAACGGACCAATCCCGAACGTCGTAAAAAAATTGCCTGAAACATACTGCGCCCGCTCAGACTTAGCCGGCTCCGAACCTCGCCGCGTCGTCTTCTGTTCACCGCCCGACTGCATCGCAGCAAGGCGTTCGAACTCCGGCGTCGTCTCTTGAAGATGCTTGTACAACTCGTAAGAAAAGAGATCGAAATCCCCGTTGTCATTAATAAAGCCGCCGTTGACGCAGCAATCGTCCAGGTCCCCCACACGAAACAGCGTCTTCGGATCCGCTACCGGCAAAGACTTCATCAGGATCGCGTGCACCAGCGTAAAGATGGCCGTATTCGCCCCAATTCCCAGGGCAATTGTGAGCACTACCGTAATGACAAAGCCCGGCGACTTGTAGAACTGACGCACCGCAACCCAGACATCCTGCATGAAAATCCCTCCAGCTCTCAAGGCTGTCAGGCACTTACGCTGGCAGCGTCGACTTAGTTCCGAAGATTCTTTTCTGTTATCCACAAACAAGTCGTTGCGTCAGCGACGTTCCGTGACTCAAAACGCTTTTCACCCAACGAATATTTGTCGCCGCCCAAACCATGTCACTCCGACCGAACCCCGAGCGGAGTCGAAGGGGAAGGGAGGAGCCCGCTTCTCCTCAACCCAGAACAAACCGCCGTAAACGAACCAGCCCACCCATCATCCCGTATCCTAGTTAAGACTATGAGTTCCGAGCACAATAATCCCCGCAATCCCATCCGCATCGGCAGCCGAGGCTCTCAACTCGCTCTCTGGCAGGCCAACCACATCCTCTACGCCCTCCGCGACGCCGGCTACCACGTCGAGCTCGAGATCATCCGCACCACCGGCGACCGCATGCAGCAGCCTGGCTTCGTCCCGCCGCCCAACCTCGACGGCAAAGGCATCTTCATTAAAGAAATCGAGGAGGCCCTCGAAGAAGGCCGCATCGACCTCGCCGTCCACAGCTTGAAAGACCTCCCGACAAAATTAGCCCCTCAGTTCACCCTCGCCGCCATCCCCAAACGCGCCGACGCCCGCGACGTCTGGGTCTGCGAACCCTACTGGGCCCTTCACACCCTCCCCACCGGAGGCCGCATCGGCACCACCAGCCCTCGCCGCCGCGCACAAATCCTCGCCCTCCGCCCCGATGTCACCTTCGTCGAAGTCCGCGGCAACATCGACACCCGCCTCCGCAAGCTCGAGCAGGGCCAGTGCGACGCCCTCGTCCTCGCCGCCGCCGGCCTCGATCGCCTCAAGCGCACCGAATCCGTCCATCAGCGCTTCTCCCCCTGCGAACTCTGTCCCGCACCCGGCCAGGGAGCCCTCGCACTCGAAACCCGCAGCCCCGAACACGCGATCGACGAAGACCGCGACACCTACATCCGCAACGCCATCGCCTTCCTCGAGCACCCCTACACCCGCTTCGCCATCGACGCCGAGCGCACCACACTCGACGCCCTCGGCGGCGGCTGCTCCCTCCCCATCGGTGCCCACTGCTTCCACGAAGAAGGGAAGTGGAAGATGGTCGCCCAGGTCGTCTCCCCCGACGGCGAATCTATGGTCCAGGTCGAAACCGAAGCCACCAACGACGCCAACCCCATCGCCTTGGGCAACTGCGTCGCCGACGACCTCAAATCCAAAGGTGCCCTCGACCTCCTCAACCCAGTATTCTCCGCCGACTGACCGGCCCGCCAGCCACGAAGAAAAATACGACCAAACCAGTAATTTTGCCAATTCCTACTTGTGCAAGCTCCGGCGTAGACTCGCGATGAGATCAGGCCCCCCATCGAAAATCGCAGCTATTGGAGAGTGCTATGTCAAACACTTCAAGGATCTTCAACTCGAAAATCTTCAGGATCGCCATCAAGTGCCTGGTTGTCGCCGGCATCGCACTGCTGGCGCCCCATTCCGGATTCACCCGCGACAAGTACGAAACCCTCGAGGCTCAGGCCTTTGGCACCGGCACGCAGATGGGTCAGAACATCGGCATCACCCTGAACATCTACGAGTTCTCGACGCCCGCCGACAGAGTCAACTTGGTTCAGGCCTTCGAGAAGGGGCAAAATCAAGGACTGGTCAATGCACTTTCGAAGATGAAGGCCGTAGGCCACATCGAGATCACCGGCACGCTAGGCTATGACTGCGCCTATATCAAGATGACGCCAACGCCGACCGGTCGCAAGATCGTCTTTGTCACCAATCGCCAGATCCGCTTTGGCGAAGCCTTCTTCGACACCCAATCGCAGTCCTTTAATCTCACAGCCGGTGTCTTCGAACTCAACGCCCAAGACAAGAGCAAGAGCACGGGGATGCTCTATCCTCAGGCCCAGTTGATCCTGGATAAAGAAGGCCAGTTGCAGTTGGACTTGAGTCAGAATCCCTGGAGACTCTCTGACGTCCTCGATTGGGCAGGAACGGCCGGCGTCAACTAGCGCAGCAATTTTAAATCTGTTGCTGCACAAACGGCCATCGACAGCGTCTGTTCATGGCGCTGAGTAATCCACGTGTGAGGCGAATCATGACCACGAATCGACGCTTTGAGTTCAACCGTACTTCGCTATTATTATCAATCCTTGTGTTGTCCACCTACGCGACGGCCCAGTCAAAGAGCAGCGACTACGCCTGCTCAAAGGACGTCTCCGCACAAATGTGCACTGCGGAGAATACCTGCGGCTCCGCATCCAGTCCATGTGTCGTCGACGTGAAACGCACCGCGAATGCGGCCTCATCCACTCCCAACATTCCGAACGCCAAGGGCAATTCGCTCTTCTGCATAAAGCCCGGAACAAACGTCCAGTGGAAGAGCACAGGCAAGGACATAGGATTCGTCGTCGATTTTGGTCCTGAGTCTCCATTCGATCCGCCGGGAGCCATCCTCGGCGGCTCTGACCGCTCTGTCACCGTCGTGGCTAAAAGACCTGGGTGTTACAAATACTCCGCCGGAGCCTGCCGGTCCGGTGCCATCTATGGG
Organism: Tunturiibacter gelidiferens; assembly: GCF_013410115.1. Classification (GTDB taxonomy): domain Bacteria; phylum Acidobacteriota; class Terriglobia; order Terriglobales; family Acidobacteriaceae; genus Edaphobacter; species Edaphobacter gelidiferens. The sequence goes on along the minus strand of NZ_JACCCV010000002.1, from coordinate 205,652 downwards.
ATGTGCGGCCAAACCAACGTCCAACTCATCGTCACAGCGAACTAAACTCCCAACCCAGAGGCCGTGCCCCCGGACACCCTTATCAGTAGCACGCTGTGGCTCACGGAAGCGACTATGAAACCAGAGGGAATCGAAAAGCCCGAAAAAGAAAACCCCGAAAAGCTAAGGCCGCGATTCTTTCTCATGGCCGCGCTCCTTGCAGTTTTTTTTGTCGGTCTGTGGGCGCTGATGTTTTGGGCAGTCTTTCGCTTCGCCCCGACTGAGATTCACTGGAACGATATATACCTCAGCTGGATTGAAAAGGGTGGTCCGCGCCTCATCATTCCTCACGCCATCGCCTTCTTTATTTTGCCGATAGCCCTGCTTCTCTTTGTCGTTTACAGAAAGTTTCACGCATTCGAGAACTCCCGGACCCGCCCGCTCTACTGGCTCTATCTCACCATCGCTGCATTGACCTGCCTCCTGCTCAGCCTGCTCTGTTGGTACTTGATCTTTCGCCGTACCTTCGGAAGCCACTTCGCCTCCCACCACTTTTATTACAACGTTCTCGTGCGCATCATTCTCTGTACCGCGCTCATCCTCTTGGGCATCGTCATCTATCTGTTCAAGAAATACTTGAAAATCCTCTTCGGCCTGTGCGAAATCGTTATCGCAATCCTCACCAACATCGGTCTTTTAACGGGCTCTGATCTCACCCACATGCCCCCGCTCAATCTGCAACCACTGGGACTCTTCGCATTCGGCGCATTCACCTTCCTTCTCAGCAAGGGTGTCGGCGACGTAGTAGAAGGAGTACAGGAACGCATCGACAAGACCCTCGCCCCGCCGCAGCCTGTCGAGCCTATAGCCGTCGAGCCTCACGCTCCTTGAAACACATCCACGCGAATCCGATTCAGCAACACTCACCGGCTGGCAAACCCACACCCACCTCATCGCATCTACCTCTGCATAGCCGGTGACTGATCGCGTCGTCTTCAGCCCGTCTCTCCGTACGCCGAGAGTGTCCGAAACCTCGATGCCGTCAAAGCCACCGGCACACTCGGCATCGTCGGAGTCTTCATCCGGCAGGACTCCAAGGCCGAAGACGCCCTCGAGAAGAAGGGCCAGATCGCCTTCGACATGGGCAAATTCTGGTTCAAAGGACAGAAGATGGGCACTGGCCAATCCAACGTCAAGGCCTACAACCGTCGCCTCATGGACCTCATCCACCACGACAAAGCCAACCCCTCCTTCATCATCTCGCACGAACTTCCATTAGCCGAAGCCCCCAATGCCTACAAGCACTTCGACAACCGCGACGAAGGCTGGACCAAAGTATCCTCCACCCCCACGACGCATAAATCCGAGAACGCGAAAAGCGCGAGCCTTCCGTCGGTCAGCAAGATCCTCATCGCCGACCAACGGGAGGCCCGTGCATCTGGACCCGAAACGAAACGGTATTCCAGTCACGAAGTGACCGCCTCCCGCGCAGGGAGCCCGTCCGGCAGGACTACTTCAGCAACCAAGTCTGGTTCGACACGCCGCCCGCAGTCTCAAGATCCACGTACGGTCCCACGGTCTTGGTGCCGTTGATAACATCAAACACCAGCCCGGTCGCCTTATTCGTGATCACGTACCCGCCCCCTGAAGCCGCAGTCAAAGACCACAGCTGGCTCGCGTCGCTGGCGGGCAGTTCCTGTTCAAGAGAGATCCCGCTACTGCTCGAACTGCCGGGGTCGGTCAGAAACATCGCGCTGCTCACATTCTGCATTCTGTAATATCCCTGCCCGTCGTAGGAGAGGAACCACTTCTGATCGGACCCCACATCGATCACCGCCTGGCACATCGCGGTGCCGGCTACCTTCGAACCCGACGGATCTTCAAGCGCTAGCCCACTGTTGCTGTTCACCAGCGTGTAATCTCCATCAGCGACCAATGCAGGCGTCTTCCGAATCAAGCCGAAGATCCCCACGCTGTTGGTCGTTGCCACATACACCTTGCCGTTGACGACCGTCGGGGTAATGAACTTATTGCCCGCTCCGAAGTGGTCCCGTCCTGCGGCTGCCTGGCTAGTGTTATAAAACTCAGTGCTCAAATTGCCCGCGTCATACGCATGCAACAACGCAGGGTTTCGGTTATCCACCGCCCACACAATCGCGTTCGCCGTTCCATACGCCGAGATGCTGGGCGTCGTCCCGGGATAAGGAAACCCGGTCGCTGTGGTCTGAACCGTACTCCCCAGCCGCGCCGCGGCAATTGGAAATGACATCAAATTATGTCCTTGCGGCCCGTAGTAAACCCGCTCGTTGAAGTATGCAGGACTCGACCAGACCCCGCCCGCCAAAGCTCCCGTCAACTGCTGGTAGATCGTGCCGTCGTTGGTCGCGTCGTAGTGACCCATATTGTCTCGATCGGCCACATACAAATTGCCGTCCTTCCCCGCCGCTACCGCAAGGTGCCGCACCTTGCCCGTTGCGTCCTTCTGGTCCGGCAGCAGCATCAGTCCCCCCGAGCCAAGGTCCACGTCCTGCCCAGACTCCGAGCCGGTGTTATACATCGTCCAGTAGTCGAGCGGCGTCAGCGTCGATGCGTGCAGCTTCAACATCGAGTTGCCGTAATCTCCCTTCCCCGGCATACCCGCGGAGTTCAGCGTCGTATCGAACGTGCCGTTGCCCAGAGAGATATAAACATTGCCCAACGTATCCGCAGCCGGCCCCGCGCCCGCATTCCACGGCGCCGCCTCCGAGCCGTTCGGCGCAAAGTTGAACACCGCCGTCTGCGCCAGCGTGCGTTCGTTGTAGCTGATGATCCAGCCCGCGTAGGGCTCCGCATCACAGTGCGAACCCCAGGTCGTATACAGCGTTCCACTCAACACCAGCAGTGCAGGACGATCCTTGTACTGCTTCGGGTCGAACACCACCTTGCCCCCCGAACTCGCACGGCCCACCCCCGGATACGTAGCCGAAACCGTCACCGGACTGCCTTTCTGCTCCGCTCCCGACGACATATCCAGCGAGTGCACCCGATGGTAGTAATTTCCCGAACTGTCCTTGCTCATCGCCACCACAAAGATGGTCCCATGCCCTCCGACCCCACGGTCGATCACCGGCGTCGCCGTGATCCCGATCTCTGGCACCACCTGGCTGCAGCTGCGATCATCCGATGTCGTCTCCCCCGCGCCCAGCATGCTCTTGCGCCAGTAAATCTTTCCTGTATCTCCATCGATCGCATAGAGACTGTCATGCTCGGTCGCCACATACAGAATGTTGTGCGTACCCTGTCCGGCGACCGCTACCGCAGACGCATACAGCGGCTGCGCATCCACCTTGCCGTCCACCACCACGTTCGCAAGCAGCCCGAAGCTCGCCGAATTCACCACCGCAGGCGTCAGCAGAGACTCGCGAAGATTCTGACCCGTTCTCGCCACATCGTTGTGCCACGTCAACACATCGGTCTGCGCCATCAACGGTAGCGTGCCTGCAAACACTGCGGCAACCAACAGGAAGATGGACCGAAGCCCCGCGCGTCCGGGAAAAAAATCTCGTCGCAAAAAAGAATTTCGACGAATGAAGAAGTCTCGATGCAAAGAAAAGTACACGGGCTGCCTCCTTGATAGGTCTGATAGCAGATAAGTTCGGTAGCACCTCGCAGAATCATGTTCGCCCCGTCTTTGGCTCGCGCCAAGACGGATGTGTTCCGCAGCACTACACAGGTTGTCCAGAGCAGCAAAGAGCGGTACAGCCTCGCGACATGCCGAGGTCGCAACTCAACAAAAAGCCCAGCAGGGAAGTACCAACAGCGTAGCAGCAGAACGCGCTGAAGACCAGAAATGTGACCTAAAATGTCACAAAGATTTCATAGGAATTTGCTCGGAGCATTTCGCACACTACCCCACTTCTTCTGTAAGCACCACGGATACATAACCGAGACATACTGAAGTAATTTCTTGCCGCGTCCGCCAGGAATCCCCACGCGGTTCCGGATGTAACGCGCGCCCATCCCGCGCGCGCTCGCCCTCGAGCTCATTCGCCACACCCGAACCGTTGGCTCGCGGCAAATCAATTGTGCTTCCGAACCCAGCTCTCCGCAGCACTCGAATAACTTCCACTTCGACCGAAGATTCGGCGTCGCCCTGATCAACCTTCTGATGACATCGCTAGAGACTACCCAGGATCGCCCGATACTCATCCTCTGTAAAAGCCCGTGAGGTCTGCGTGGTGATTCCTCCCTTAGAAATCTGCGTGAGGAGCGCCTTCGCCATCGCCTCGTCGTTAGGGGCTTCAGAGATGATGACCATGTCATGGGTTCCTGTAGTCATATAGAAGTGAAGTATCTTCACTCCATCCGCCGCAAACCCTTTTCTCGCGGCGTCCAATCTGCTGGGACTCTCCTTCATATGTTGTGTCCCCTGCGCCGTCCATCGGCAAAGTGAAACGTAAGTTGGCATAGATCACCTCGTAGCCGGGCATCCTAGCCTCGCAACTCCAACAAGTCAAAGCCCGCCCACCGCATCGCTCGAGCAGCGGGAAAGCCGCCCACCACCACTTCTCCTCTAAGTCTTCCTCTATCGCCATCTACAATTGCAACACATGCCACTCGCCGGCAAACGCATCCTCATCACCCGAACCCGCCACCAGGCCTCCGACCTCGCCGCTCAACTCGAAGCCCTGGGTGCAACTCCTATCACCATCCCCACCATCGAAATCGTCCCACCTGCCTCATTCGCCGCCCTCGACGCCGCCCTCACCTGCCTCCGCACCTACGACTGGCTTCTCTTCACCAGCGCCAACGCCGTCGAAGCCTTCCATCGCCGAGCCCAGTTCCTCCACCTCACCCAACTCCCCAAGCACATCGCCGTCATCGGTCCAGCCACCCTTCGCGCCGCCAACGCCATCGGCCTCACAGTTGACCTCGTCCCCCCGCAGTACATCGCCGAATCTCTGGCCGAAGCTCTCCTTCCCGAAGCCCCCGGCAAGACCTTCCTCCTCCCCCGCGCCACCGAAGCCCGCGACATACTCCCCGAAGCCCTCACCGCCGCCGGAGCCACCGTCACCATCGCCGAAGCCTACCGCAACCAGACGCCCCCAGACTCCATCCCCGCCCTCCGACACCTCTTCAGCACTCCCGAGAACTACCCCGACGCCATCACCTTCACCAGCGCCTCCACCGCCACCAACCTCTTCGCTCTCCTCGAAGCCGCCAACCTCACCCTCCCACCCAACATCACCCTCGCCTCCATCGGCCCCATCACCAGCCGAACCCTCCGCGACCTCGGCTACTCCCCAACTGCAGAAGCCACCGAACCTACCATCCCCGCCCTCATACAGTCCCTAAGCTCCTGCTTTGAATCAACCGTCTAAGCGCGCACCCACGCAGCAAACGTCTCGCCCAGGTAAACCGGAATGCACATACTCCCCAACGAGTTCTCCTGCACCATGCGATGACCCAGACTGCTCCCCGGTATCCCATGCTGAGAGAGACGGTACAGCACATACTCAACCGTAAACGACGCCGGTCGCCGATCGAAGGCGATCCATCGCAGTCCAGCTGCATCTCCGCACCGCTTCAACGTCGTTCGGTCGAAGTAGTTCAGGTGCTCGGCCAGAAGCAGCGGCCATCGACCACCCAGCACGCGAGCCTGCAGGCTGCTGATGTCAGGAACGTTCGCAAACAGATACCCCCCAGGCTTCAACAGCGACGCGCACTCGGTAAGGAACGCCAGCGGATCGGTCACATGCTCCAGCACATCGAAAAGCGTCAGAGCATCGAAAGATTGAGGTTGCAGCTTCGCCTGCTGCAGCGTCGCGCAATGAACATCGCCGCGGCCATCCAGCAACTTCTTCGCATAGTTGGCAAGCGTCTCCGAAGGCTCAACTCCAGTGACCGTCCATCCAGCCTCGGCTGCAACCTTCAGGAACGAGCCAGAGGCACAGCCCACGTCCACCAGCCTGCCGCCTGCGATGTGTCGTTGCACCATCTTCAGGTGCCGCTGCGCTGTCTTTAGACGCCCCTGCGCCTCCTTTTCATACACCGTAGGATTCATCTCGCGATACAGCGTATGAAGCTCCTCGTCGGCTGGACGAAACTCCGAGAAGACAAACCCGCATCCCCTGCAGCGCAGCACCTTGCCGTGGCCAACGTCGGTCCGCGAAGAGCCAAGCGCGTCATGAGCGAGTGCACCGCCCGTTGCCTCCAGATGAACTTCTATGTCGCTGCCGGCACACAACGGGCATCGCTGCAGTGACGAGCCGGTAGTTACAGTTCCTTGTTCCAACGTCACTCTCTCTCCCACAATAAAACTCCTCATCGCACCGATCGCAAACACTCAACATTGATCAAACTTCGAAAAAACTCCTCACGCCTAGTGCGAGCTCTACGTCTTATCCCCCGAGTTACACAGCCTCTCAAGCGTACAGTCCACACACTTCGGCTTGCGAGCCACACAAATCTGCCGCCCATGATGAATCAACTCATGCGAAAACGCGATCCACCGATCCTGCGGAATAATCTTCATCAGATCCCGCTCCACCTTCTCCGGCGCCGTCGACCCAGGTGTAGTTCCAGCCAACTCCAGCCGTCGCGACAATCTCATAACATGCGTATCCACAACGACGCCAACCGCAATGTTAAACCACGAGCCCAACACCACATTCCCAGTCTTCCGAGCCACCCCCGGAAGCGTAAGAATCTCCTCCATCGTCTGAGGCACCTTACCCCCAAACTTCTCGACAACCACCCGCGCCGCCCCCTGAATCGACTTCGCCTTATTCCGGAAAAATCCGGTCGTCCGAATCAACTCTTCAAGCTCGGGCAGGGAAGCGGCAGCCATCGCCTTCGGAGTAGGAAACGCCTTGAACAACGCCGGAGTAACCAGATTCACCCGAACATCCGTGCACTGCGCCGACAGAATCGTAGCCACCGTCAGCTCCCACGCACCTCTATGATTCAGCGCGCACACCACACCGGGGTATGTCTTCCGCAGAGCATCCAGAATCGCCGCAACCCGCTCCGGCGCCAGCGGATTCCGTGTCTTCCCAGCCTTGTTCTTTACCGCAACAGGCTCAGACTTCGCAATCGCGCGAGCCTTCGCACCAACCACAGCTTCACTCTTCGCACCACGAGGTTGCTTTGCCGGCGTTCCCGTCCGAACCACAATCGTCTTCGCCATTCGCTCTAACCCAGACGATCCAGCATCTCCGCCGCAGGAACGCGAACACAACTGAAGATCGGTGTGTCCTCGAGCGTATACAAGCTGATCTCCGTCTCCCGAAGCTGCTGCACCAGATCCAGAAAGTCCTCGGGGAAGTTCGTCTCGAACGCCACCACAAACTCCTGGTCGTCGATCCCGAACGAGTAAGTCGTATTCAACTTCACCCGCGGATACATCAACCCAATCCGAATATGCTCATCCATCAGCCGCTTCCGCTCCGCAGCCGACAGCAGATACCACGGCCTCGTCTTCCAGAACGGATAAATAAAGATGTACTTCTGCCCCCCCGGACGAATCGCCCCGCGCCCTTCGCCCTCACTCTCATCCGGCCGGTCAATCTGGTACTGAGACCGCTTCGTCATCGCCAGAAAATTATGCGGCGAGTTCAAATATCCACCCAGCGGCGTCCGCATCAACTCACTCCGCATCTGGTTCAGCTCATCCACACCATACCCAATCGACCACACGCACATATCCACATCGCCTCGTGTCCCAATCGTCGAGTACGTCAACGACACAAACTCACCCGGCTTATTCCACCTCGTCAGCACCTCGGCAAACGCTGCTTTATGCGCCGCCTTCTCCTCCGCCGGCAATCTCCGCCACTCCGGCATCACCTTGTAGAAGCTGAAGCACACAATCTGCCGCTTCACCGGCGGCTTCGACGGATCGTGTGGCGCTGCCCCATAGCTGCTCGCCGGTCTGCCAGTCTGCGTCGGTTCAGTACCTTTAGTTTCAGTAGCGATTGAGGTTCCTGCTTCGGTAACGGTATTCGACATGGCGCAAATCTCCTGACTCCTCCATGCTAGAGCACCGAACCCGAAATGCCAAAGGGCTCCCCGCTAAGCAAAAACGCAGCACGGCCAAAGAAGCTGCACATAACCTCAATTTTCGGAAGAGCGCTTTCCTAAAAAGGTGTCATCCTGAGCGAAGCGCAGCGGAGTCGAAGGATCTGCATCTTTCCACGGCTGCAAATCGCAAAGCCCGCTAAATCATGCCCTCGTCACCCAAAACTCATCCCAACTAAACCCTCACCTCGTATACTGCAACTACATGTCAGAGAAGATCATTGCACTCCTTATCGGAGCCATCGTCAGCGGCGGCTACGCCAGTGTCGTCATCCTCATGGCGATCCAATCCGCGTGCATTCCCATCCCCTCCGAAGTCATCATGCCGCTCGCCGGCTATGCTCTCGCGCACACGCAACTCCAACTCATCATCCTCGCCACCGTTGCCTCTCTTGCGTCAAACCTCGGCTCCATCCCCGCCTACTGGGTCGGCGCCAAGGGCGGACGTCCCATGGTCGAGCGCTATGGAAGCATGATGCTCCTCAGCCGTCGCGACCTCGATCTCGTCGACCACTTCTTCTCCAAATACGGCTCCATCACCGTGCTCATCGGACGCATGCTCCCCATCGTCCGCACCTTCATCGCCTTTCCCGCGGGCGTTGCAAAGATGAACCAGCTCCGCTTCCACATCTACACCTTCATCGGCTCCTGGCCCTGGTGCTACGCACTCGCCTACATCGGCATGAAGTTAGGCGCAACCTGGAACACTAACCCCCGCTTCAAAGAGATCTTCCACCGCTTCCACCTCGCCGTCGAACTCGTCATCGTCGTGGGCTTCATCTGGTTCGTAGTCTCCCACTGGAAGAATCGCATCCGCACCGAAGCCGCCTGACCTGTCGTCGCAGCTCACTGCACGACGACCGGTCTGTTGGAATGGTGTTGATACGGTTCAATCTCCAAAGTATCAACCGGCTTGCCGTCTGCTTCACCCGCATTGAGGCGCAAAACCCACATCCCCTTCGAGCCCAAGTCGACGATACGATTTGCGATCTCTTGTGTGGTCGCGGAAGGAATCTCCGCAAAGGTAAACTGTTCCTCGTTGTTCGACGACGGGTGGCTGAGATTGTAGCCAGTCATTGGATTGGTGGCATCTCTTAGCCACATGTTCAAATGAAGCCCCAAGTCAAACATCGTGCTACCAGGCAATGTCTTGAAATTTGTGAGACGTAACGCCAGTAGATTGCGTTGCCGATCGGTCAAGGTCACAGGGACGATCACAAGCACATCCCCTTCCTGTTTCAACTCGTAGCCGGTCTCCCGAATAGCCTCCCGCAAAGCAGACGCTGCATCCGCACCTATCAGATCGAACTGCCGCTTCGTATGAAATATGGTCTCTTGGCGCGCATCGAGCACAAGTCCGATTGGGATTCGCGCCTGACGTCCCGCAGACTCGATCAGATCGAGCGCCGTGCCTTGACACCTGAAGGTGACCACCCTGTTCGGATTGTCAACGAGCTTAGGGGCAAACTCTGGCTGCGTCATGCACTTCGAAGCGATTGCGCTTTGGCCTTGCGAGCAGCCCGAGCCGAGCAGAAATAACGCAGTTGCAACCAAGGGGCGTAGCATATCGACAACCTCTAAAGATTAGACACCAAAGCTTATCGCGTTGAGCCAGAATGGATCTCCCATCGTAAGAACCGCATCCGCACCGAAGCCGCATAGCCATTGTGGATCTGATGTCCGCGACTCGGCTGCGGTTTAGCTGAAAATGAAGAATATCGCTAAACCTGCCACGACTCAGCGAACGAGATGATCTAAAGTTAAACGCGACCGCCCTCGGAGCCAACCATGAGTCGCGTCCTGATCATTGGAAGTGATACCCAAGTCGCCCGAAACATCGGCGATGCCCTCAACACCGCCAGTATCCCCAACGAGTATGCCTCTGGTCGCGCCGACGCTCTGCGCCGCCTTCGCATGCGATCCTTTGGCGTCGTCATCACCTGCGCCGAGAGCTCGGTCGAAGAAGACCTGGCGCTGCTCGAAGAGATGCGCCACATCCGCCCCGGCGTAAAGTGCATCGTTCTCGCCCGCGACAGTACTCCTGACGACGTCATCGCTGCCCTGCGAGCCCGTGTATTCGCCTGTTTTACGCCTCCCTTCGACGAGCGCGCGATCGCAAGCCTGGCCGGCGATACAGCCTCCGACAATCACTGGGAGCACGACATACAGGTTCTCTCCGCCCGCCCCGGCTGGGTCTCCGTCCGCGTCAGTTGTCGCCTCATCACCGCCGAGCGCCTCCTGATCTTCGCGAAAGAGCTCACCAACCATCTGCCCAGCGACGTACAGACCGACATGATGCATGCGCTGCGGGAGATTCTGCTCAACGCCATGGAGCATGGAGCCGCCTTCAATCCAGAACAGGTTGTAGAGGTCACCGCCGTTCGTACAGCACGGACGCTGGTCTTCCACGTACGCGACCCCGGCGCAGGCTTCCGCCAGGAGTCTCTCACCCACTCCGCCGTCGCAAATCCCGCTCAGGATCCCACCGCACATATCCGTCAGCGTGAAGAGGAGGGAATGCGCCCCGGCGGCTACGGCCTGCTCGTCGCAAACGGCACCGTAGACGAGCTGATCTACAGCGAGATCGGCAACGAAGTCCTGCTCATCAAATACGTCGATACTCCTTCCACCTAGGACCCGAACCCGGAGCCGACTTCAGGACTCCCACCACAAGAGCCGTCGCCCCAAACCTCATCCAGGTCTAGGATGAAAGTGTTGGAGAACGGCCATGGAACACATTCCGGCACACAGATGTTCTTTCGCCAATCTAATCACTGCCAGTGCCGGCCTTCCTCCAAACAGCGAACTCGCCTATGCCTTCGCCTCTACCCCCCGGGAGAACTTCGTAGGACCGCCTCCGTGGCATGTATTCATAGGTGCCGACTTCGTCCGGACCACCTCCGACGATCCAGCATGTCTCTATCAGGATGTCGTCGTCTCGCTCGGCGCCAAAGGCCCGCTCAACAACGGACAGCCCACCCTGCACGCCCTCTGCATCGCGGCCCTGAATCCAACGAAGGGCGAGCATGTCGTCCACATCGGCGCCGGCACCGGTTACTACACCACTCTGCTCGCGAAGCTGGTAGGAGAAACAGGAGCCGTAGACGCCTACGAGATTGAGCCAACCCTCGCTCAGCGCGCCACCGACAACCTCGCCGAGCTTCCCCACGTCAAAGTGCACCTCCGCTCCGGAGCAGAGGCGCCGCTCCCCCAATGTGATCTCCTCTACGTAAGCGCTGGAGCAACCCACCCACTCGCCGTTTGGCTTGACGCCCTGCGCCCCCTGGGGCGGCTCATCGTTCCCCTCACGCCCTCGGAGGGATACGGAGCCATGCTCCACGTCACCAAACGCGAAGACGGCACCTACGCGGCTCATTTTCTGACCCAGGTACAGTTTGTCTCCTGTATCGGAGCAAGGGATGAGGCAACCGCGCAAAAGCTCACCAAACTCTTCCGCAAGAGCAGCTGGACCAGGGTCAGGTCGCTGCATCGTGATGACGAGCCCGATGACACCTGCTGGTGTTCCGGCCCCGGCTGGTGGCTCTCAATGAGATGAGTTGAGCAGGACTGTCTACACCCGAGCCACCACGCAAGCCGCAGCCGGCAAATTGCGCCCGAGTGCTACGCCAGCGCCAGCGGCACGGCCTCTTCCCACCGCCCCTGTGCTTTCAGGATCAGTTCCACCACTTCGCGCGCAGTGCCGCGTCCCGCAAGTCTCCGAGTAGTAAAGTGACAGACCGCTTGCAACTCCGGTGCGCCGTCAGCCACACACACCGCCAATCCGGCTCGCCGCGCCAGAGGAATATCAGGTAGATCGTCGCCCATGTAGGCGACCTCTTCTTCGGTCACGCCCGCTTTTTGCATGCACTCCTCAAAAGCCTCTGTCTTCTTCGCCTGCCCGAGATAAACAAAGGTGACTCGAAGTTCTTCAGCGCGCTTCGCAACAGCTGGCGACGCTCGACCGGTGATGAAACCTGTCTGAATTCCCATCGTGTGCGCGAGCGAAAGTCCCTGCCCATCCTGGGCGTTGAACACCTTCATCTCGGAGACGACCGCGGTGCCCGAACCACCAGCGGAAGTCGACGAAATAAGACAGACGCCACCATCGGTCAGCGTGCCATCCACGTCCATCAAGAAGAGTTTGATCTTGCGGGCGCGTGCCAGAACTTCGGGCGAAGCGAGGGTAACGCTGATGTCGGTCATAGGGCGATTCTAAAACAGCGGCCTGCCGTCGGAAGCTGCACTCCATCCGTCGAACGCTCGCCTCCGCATTTGCCGCCACCGTCCTCGCTAAGCGATACTAAAGAGTCCGCGTTACACGGAACAATCGCACGATAGAAGGGTACCGCCAAGAATGTCTACACCCCCAGCCGCTAAGCCAGCATCCGCTGCGCAAGACGCGGCAACCATCAAGCCTGCCACTGGAAAACTAGGCGTCATGATTCCCGGCATGGGAGCCGTCGCCACCACCCTGATCGCCGGCGTCGAAGCCGTTCGCCGCGGTCTCGCCAAGCCCATCGGCTCCGTCTCCCAGATGGGCCACATTCGCCTCGGCAAACGCACCGACAATCGCAGCCCCCTCATCAAAGACTTCGCTCCCATCGCCGACCTCAACGACATCGTCTTCACCGGCTGGGATATCTTCGGTGGTAACCTCTACGACGCAGCCAAGACTGCACAAGTCCTCGACCGCGACCAGCTCGAACAGATCCGCCCCTTCCTCGAGTCCATCGAGCCCATGCCCGCCGTCTTCGACCAGCACTACGTCAAGCGCCTCACCGGCAAAAAAATCAAAACCGGCAAGAACAAGTGCGACCTCGCCAACCAGATCCGCAACGACATCGCGGAGTTCAAAACCAAGACCGATCGCCAGATCATGATCTGGTGCGGATCCACCGAGATCTTCCTCGAGCAGACCGCCGTCCACCAGACCCTCGAAGCCTTCGAGAAGGGCCTCGTCGACAACGACCCCAACATCTCTCCGTCGATGCTCTACGCCTGGGCCGCGCTCAAAGAAGGCATCCCCTTCGCCAACGGCGCACCCAACCTCACCGTCGACATCCCCGCCCTCAACGAGCTCTCCCGCAAGATGAACGCCCCCATCTGCGGCAAGGACTTCAAGACCGGACAGACCTTCATCAAGACCGTCCTCGCACCCGCCTTCAAGACCCGCATGCTCGGCGTCTCCGGCTGGTACTCCACCAACATCCTCGGCAACCGCGACGGCGAGGTCCTCGACGACCCCGAGTCCTTCAAGACCAAGGAAGAGTCCAAGCTCGGAGTCCTCGACGTCATCTTCCAGCCTGAGCTCTACCCCGACCTCTACAAGGACCTCTACCACAAGGTCCGCATCAACTACTATCCGCCCCGCGGCGACAACAAAGAGGGCTGGGACAACATCGACATCTTCGGCTGGCTCGGCTATCCCATGCAGCTCAAGGTAGACTTCCTCTGCCGCGACTCCATCCTCGCCGCCCCACTCGCCCTCGACCTGATCCTCTTCATGGACCTCGCGGCCCGCACGCCATCACTCCGCGGCCTCGGTATCCAGGAGTGGCTCAGCTTCTACTTCAAAGCTCCCGACAGCGCCCCCGGCGTCTATCCCGAGCACGACCTCTTCATCCAATCCATGAAGTTAAAAAACACCCTCCGCCACATCATGGGCGAAGACCTCATCACCCACCTCGGCCTCGACTACTACGGCGAATAGCCAAACCCGATCCAAAACCACCGAACAAAAAAAGCAGCCGCGACGGACAAATCGTCACGGCTGCTTCTTCCGCTGCTGCTCGCTCTATCGTCTTTGACGTCGTTATTTTCCCTTCAAACAAAGTGGAACGGCGAAGCCTAGTATGTGGATGGCGAAGCCAGTATGTGGAACGCCGAAGCCACGTATGTGGAATTGGGGAAGCCCAGTATTTGCCGTCATCCTGAGCGCAGCGAAGGATCCCGACGAATCCTGATCATCCCTAACCGTTCATTCCTTTTAACCCACCTTCTCCATGCTTTTGCCGTTGCGTGTTTTGGACACGCGGAAACCCACTTAATCCAAGCGTAGTCCATTTGTGTTCAGTAACACAGCTACTCCGCTACTTCCATCATCTTCGCCCAAAGCACCTTCGTCCCCGCATCCGTCTTCGCGCTCACCGGCAAAATCTCCTCCACCTCATGCACTTTTTTCAGCGCTGCCACCGACTTCGCCAACTGGTTATTCGATAGCTTGTCCGCTTTCGTCCCCACCACCAGATAAGGCCGCTGCGTCTGCTTGAAATATGTAATCAACTGAGTATCATTCTCCTGCGGCGGAATATTCGTATCCACCAGGCAGATGCAAAGCGCCAGCGTCTCCCGCTCCGCAAGATAAGGCTCAATAAACGAGGGCCACTCCGCCGAGATCGACTTCGAGATCTTCGCATACCCATACCCGGGTAAGTCCGCAAAAATCAACGTAGGCCGCACCTTCATCTTCTCTCCCGAACCCTCATGCAGCGCAAAGAAATTGATCGCCCGCGTCCGCCCCGGAGTCGACGACACCTTCGCCTCGCGCGAACCAAGCAGGGAATTGATGAGCGAAGACTTGCCCACATTCGAGCGCCCCAGGAACGCTACCTCCGGCGCGCCATAGGTCTTCGCTTCAGAAGGGAAGTGCGCGACATCGGTCGCAGATAACAGAAAGACAGGATTCAGCCGCATCTCTCAAGTCTACCGTCATCCGGCCGCGCTCTCTCCAAATCGCAACCGGACACAAAAAAGCACCTGCTCCAATCAATAGAGCAGGTGCTTTTTGGAATGAGAAAGCTTCAAACGTTATTCCCTGGGTTCTCTGGAACGAGCCGTGACCGTCACCGGAGCGGTCAAGTGAAAGCTCACCGTGGATTCGGAAGGAATTACAACGTCCTTGTTTCCCGTAAACGCCGCTCCGGCAGTTCCAGCGCCGGCGCCCAGCAGGCCGCCGATCAGAGCGCCTTTGCCGCCCCCGGCCAGCCCACCGATCAAAGCGCCACCGCCGGCACCGCCGCCGATAAAGCCCGCGGACCGCTTACCCTTGCCCGCTTGCTCCTTCTCATAGGTGCTCGTACTCACCGTAGTACCTCCGATCTCGGTCACGGCGATGCCAAGTGCACCTGACCCCTTGAACCGTCCGCGGCCCTTCGCAGCCACTACCGTACCCACCACATGCGCCCCACGCGGGAAGATCGTGCCTCCGCCCGAGCTCTTAACCGGCGCCGCCAACACCCCGGTAAATCCATCCCCAACATTGTTCTTGCTGGCACTAAGCTGTTCGGTCACTGTAACCGTCACGGTAGTGCCGGCCGGAGCGGTCAATCGGACGGGAGGTGGCGGAGGAGGTGGCGGCAGCGGAGCCGCCGCAACGGCTGGCTCCGAGGCTGGAGGCGGAGGTGGTGGCACCGCTGGCATCCCTGTCGTAGGCGATACCGCAGGCGTAACCGGCGCGGTTGCCGCGCTCGACGAAGTCGGAGTCGCAGGCGTCCCATCGGGGTTCTGGCTTTGCGTCGGCGCCGGCGTCGGAGCGGGCGCTGAGCTTTTGCATCCGCCCAAGAGTAGAGTCGCCGAAAGGGCTAAGCTTGCTGCAAGATACATCGATTTCACACGCATGGTCTTCTCCGGTCGCGAAGGATCTGATTGGCGAAGCAGTCTACTCGGATAGATTAGCTCTCTTTCACGAAAGTTGTCTGTAATTTACCCGAGCTGCAGAGAGTAAAACCGATCCTTTTTTGAAGATCTGACCGAGACTGACGACACCAATCAAAATCACGCTGATCGAAATCCACGGACAATTCGACAACAAGCCCTCTACAGTTTCCTTCAAATCTAATCTCGAACTTTATCAGGCCGAAGACTCTGCCCCCACAATCCTCAATCAACGGCCAGCGGACGAAACTGCAAAGAGTTGCATATTGCCGGGAGTCCTTCGTTTTTGCTATAGCTGTCCCGGTCACCGCTTTAACACACGCCACACGAATGACCCAAAAGTGTCACGAGTTATTTAGCAACAGAATGGCCAACCTCGGGTATGCTCCATCATGAGATGTTGAAAAGGTTTCAGTTGTCTTGTAACTGTCCTCCCCCTCAGGGGCCCTCCGACCCGAAGAGGCTCCGTTATCGAAGGAAGTTCCAGTTGCTTCATAGAACTCTTGCATTGACTAGCAATACGATATCTTTTTCCCCAGCCTGTTTCACTCTTGATTCGACGTCGTCCCGCTGGTCAGCACAACCATTACTTTGAACAGCAAACCGCACTACCACCTTTCGGAGGGAACACCCATGATTGGCAATTCTTTCGCCCGGCTGACGGGCTCAAAGCGAAATCTGCTCGCGCTTATGGCATCGAGCGCGGTCTTCACCGCAGGCTGCTCGAATATGGCCTCGACTGCGCCTTCCATCGTTAGCCCCGCCAGCTCCCCCGCTGCTCTCGGTGGGAAGATTCATGGAGGAAATCAGCCGGTCGTGGGGGCTACGGTCAAGCTGTATTACGCTGGTCAGAAATCGGGCTTCCCTCCCACCCTTGGCGCCACCACCACGACAGACGCCGCCGGGTCCTTCGGCTTCACGAAAGACACAACCAACGGCAATCCCGCGGATAACGGTTCCACCAGCACGTTCTCCTGCCCAACGAGCGTAGGAATCTCACCCCTCGTCTACGTCATCTCCACGGGCGGAAACACGCAAAACAACGGTGACTCCAGCCAGAACAATGCAGCAGCCGAATTTATCTCTGTCTTCGGTCCTTGCAATACGCTTACCGGATCCACCTTCATCGACATGACCGAAGTGACGACCGTAGCCACAATGGCCGCCTATCAGGGATTCTTCGATCCCACCACAGAGAGCATCGCCGCCGACGGTACAACCCAGCAGACCGCAATCATCACGGCCATCCCCAATACGATCGCTCTTCTTGCCAATCTAGCCACAGGTGCCTCCGTGACTTCAACCACGCTGAGCGCATCCGCCACAGGCAACATCAATCCGGCTGTCACGGTCACCGCGACTCCGGAGCCTGGCAAAGTCAACCTGCTCGCAAATATTCTCTCCGCCTGCATCAACACCGCATCCGCCTCTTCGGCAGCCTGCACTTCGCTCTTTGGGGCTGCAACTCCACCGAACTCCGCCTACACCTCTAACTTCGCACATGGCACTCTCCCCACTGCGACTACCACCCTCCAGGCGATCTACTATCTTTTGTCCAACCCGACCAGTACCAGTGGCGGCACCTCCAACATCCCCACTCTCTTCGGTCTCGCGGGTGGAGTCAGCGGCCCCTATCAACCGGCGCTCGCTACCCAGCCCACGGACTGGACCATCGCTATCAGCTTCTCCAGCACCAGCACCTGCGGAACCGCTTCCACCCCGGGTGGCTTCATCAGCGGGCCGATCGACATCAACATCGACGCCGCTGACAACGTTTGGATCGCCAACTCACAAGCTGCATCCGGTAACCTCTCCCAGATCTCGAGCGCCGGCATCCCCACCACCTGCGTCTTCCTCGGCAGCGGCGGCTCTCTGGGCGGTGCAGTCCTCGATTCGGCAGGTAACACCTGGTTCGGCTCCGGCACCAGCCTCTACCGGTACAACAATGGCACCACTCTTGCCTTCCCGACCACGGTATCGCCCATCGGTGTAACTGCGGATGGCCTCGGAAACGTCTACTTCACCGCAGTCTCCGGCTCCGTCGGTTCTCTCTACAGAATCCCCGGCGCAGCAGCGGCCGCCTCTGCCGTTGCCCCGGTCCAGATCTCAAACGGTGTCGGTACCAACCCGGTTCGCCTCATGCCGGATTTGCAGCGGACAGCTGGCGTCACAGTACAGGGCAACATCTTCGTCTCGACGGGAACAACCTCTGTCGCTGAGGTCTCGCCAAGCGCTGCAGTCGGAAACCTGAATGGATTTGTCACCAGCCCCATCTCCACCTCCGGCAACTCCTACGGTCTCTCTCTCGGACCTCAAAACAACCTCTTCGTCTCGGCCATCGACAGTGGTGCCATCACCGGGCTAACCGCTTCTAGCGGCTACACCGCGCCTATCAATGGTGGATTCCCCTTCAACACTCCGGGAACCATCGGCATCGCCACCCCGACCTCCATCGCAGTCGATGGTCGTCTCAACGTCTGGATCCCCAACAATGCAAACGGTACCGGCACCGGTAGCGTAAGCGAACTCGGAAGCCAGAACACCGCAACTGGGCTCTCACCCTCCACCGGCTACCAGAAGGCCTCGACCTTCCTGACCTCCGGCCGTGCCCTCGCGGTCGACCAGGCAGGCAACGTCTGGGTCGCAGGCGATGGTACGAACTTCATTACCGAGATCGTTGGTGGTGGCGTCCCCGTCTTCCAGCCCTACGCGCTCGGTTTGAAGAACGGCCGCTTCCAGGCTATCCCCTAACCTAACGCCGAACCAAACAGTAGAAGACCCCGGAGGCACTCTTCCGGGGTCTTCTACATTCAGGACCGGCCTTCGTCCACGACACTGCACTCTGCCCATCCGGGTTCAAAGCTCCGTTCTTCCGGTAAAGTAGGTCTAGTTGCAACCAAACCACCACCAACATCCTCTCCGCAGAGTTCCTTTGACCAGTCTTTATGGGTAAGCAGAGCATCCCTCACCCTCTTCGCGCCGAGCCCGTACCACTCAGGATCGCACTCGTTCTCCTGCTCTCCCTCCTGTCCCTTTCGAGCCTCCCAGCCCAGACCACCTCCGTCTCAGCGCTCACGATCCCCCTCGTCCTCCCCTCCGCCATCGTCTTCGATTCAGTCGGCAACCTCTACTTCGCCGAGACCGGAAACCACGTCATCCGCAAGGTCGACACGGTCGGCAACATCACGACCATCGCGGGCACCGGCACGCAAGGCTTCTCTGGCGATACGGGCCCCGCCACCACCGCAACGCTCGACTCTCCCCAAGGCCTCGCCCTCGACACCGCAAACGACCTCTACATAGCGGACACACACAACCACCGCATCCGCAAACTCAACCTCACCACCGGCATCATCACAACCATCGCCGGCACCACCTCTGGCTTCTCAGGAGACGGCGCCCCCGCACTCTCCTCCCAACTCAACCTCCCCACCGCTCTCGCGACCGACACCTCCGGCAATCTCTACCTCGCCGACACCGGCAATCACCGCATCCGCAGGATCACCTCCAGCACCGGCGTCATCACCACGATCGCGGGCACCGGCACGCAAGGCTACTCCGGCGACGGCGCCCTCGCCCTCTCAGCCGTCATCGACTCGCCCACCGGCATTGCCGTGGACGCCTCCAACAACCTCTACCTCGCCGATACTCACAACCATCGCATCCGCAGGATCACCTCCAGCACCGGCATCATCACAACCATCGCCGGCACCGGCCTGCCAGGCTTCTCCGGCGACACCACCCCCGCCACTGCCGCGACCCTCGCGCTCCCACACGGCCTCACCGCCGACGCCTCGGGCAACCTCTATCTCGCCGACACCGCGAACCACCGGATCCGTCGCATCGACGCCGTCACCGGCCTCATCACCACCGTCGTAGGCGACGGCACTCAGGCCTTCGCCGGCGACAACGGTCCCCCTACTGCCGCCTCTCTCGATAGTCCCACTGCACCATCGTTCTCTCCCGCCAACAACCTCACCCTCTCCGACACCGGCAACCAGCGCATTCGTCAGGTCGAGACCCAATCCGGCTCAAGCAGCACCCTCACCACCATCGCTGGCCTTGGTGTGACCACCCCCGGTGCGCTCACCCTCACGGCTCCTTCCACCATCCCGTATGGCACCGGGCAGCTCACAGCCTCTCTCGCCACCAGCCCCGCCACCGGCAGCGTCACCATCCTCGAAACCACCAGCACCACGACGAAGACTCTTGGCACTGCACCTCTAGTCTCCAACACCGCCACTCTCCCAACCACCACATTGCCTGCCGGCGCCTACACTCTCACTGCAACCTACTCCGGTGACCAGACCCATCCCTCCGCACAGAGCCCCGCGCTCGCTCTCACCATCACCCCGCAGCAACTCACCGCCACCATCGCACCCATCTCCCTCACCTACGGCCAATCGATCCCGAGCATCAGCGGCACTCTAACCGGAGTCCTTCCTCAAGACGCCGCAGCTCTCACCGTCACCTTCACCACCGCTTCCGCCGGATCGCCCGTCGGCACCTATCCCATCACGCCCGTTCTCACCGGCTCAGCAGCAGGGAACTACACCGTCGCCGCTCCCTCCGCATCCCTCACCATCACCCCCGCCCACACCCTCATCACGCTCAGCGACCTTGTAGCCACCGGCACCACCGGATCGACGGTCACCCTCACGGTGCACGTTGCCAGCAGCACCACCGGCACTCCACTCGGTTCGGTCACCCTGCTCGATGGCAACAGCCCCCTCTTCACCACGCCGCTCTCCTCTTCTGGAGACGCCGTCTTCCTCACCACCACCCTAGCCCAGGGCGCTCACACCTTTATCGCTGTCTATGACGGCAGCTCAAACTTCACCCCCAGCGAATCTGCACCCCAACTGATCACAGTAGGAACAGCTCCCCCATCTCCCGACTTCGCCCTCTCCGCCACCGGCAGCACCGCGCAAACCATCCTCTCCGGCGCCAGCGCCAGCTTTACCTTCGCCGTTCAGACCCAGAACAATCTATCCAGCCCCATCACACTCGCCGCCACCGGCCTGCCGAACCTCGCCACCGCCTCCTTCAACCCCGCCACCCTGCCCCCCGGCGCCACTCCCAACGCCTTCACCATGACGATCGCAACGCCGAAGACCTCCGCGACGAACGGCCCCTCACCCCGCCGCCTCTACCAGCCATTCCTCGCAGGAGTATCTCTCCTCTGTCCCATCGCCGGCCTCGCCCTTCGCAGGCGCAAATACACCGCCACCACAAAACTCGTCCTCTTCATCATCGCCAGCGTCACCCTGTCGCTCGCCACCGGCTGCGGAGACCGCATCAAAACCGACCCACTCCTGACCACTCCCGCCAAAAGCTACACCATCACGGTCACCGGCACAGCTACCTCCCCAACCGGAAGCTCTCTGCAACACTCCGCGACCGTAACCCTCGTTCTCGATCCCGCCAGCTGACCCGGCTGGCTCGCCGCAACTATCCAGGCCCCAGCAGCCGCAGAATAAAAAACACCACCACCCCAACAAAGAAGACCAGCGCCATCCGCAAACCCGGCTCCCGGTTCACTTCCGGCACCAGATCGGTAGCCGCAACGTAGATCGTCACTCCGGCCGACAGCGGCAGCCCCACCCGCACCCAGTCAGGCTTGAGATTAATCACAAGCACGCCCAGCACAGTCATCGCCCCCAGAAATAGAGCCGAGTTCAACGCCGCCGCCGGCCCTCGACCACCGGCCAGCATCACGCTCGCCATCGTAAAACCCTCAGGGATCTTATGCAGGAACACCGCGAAAAACAGAATCCACCCCAGCCAATGCGACAGCACAAACCCCGACCCAATCGCCACCCCATCGAAAAAAGTATGCGTCGCCAATCCCAGCAGAACCGAGTAGCTCGTCTTCGCCGAAAGAAACTCGTGGTGGTGCGTCTCCTCCCCAAAATGAAAGTGAGGCACCAGCGAATGTTCCAGCAGATGCACCCCGCAGTACCCCGCCAGAATCAACAGCGGAGCGAACCGCGCATTCACCCGCAGCCCCTCCGGGATCATCTCCAGCACCGCCGCCGCCAGCATAAAACCCGCACCCAGCGCGACAAAGTAGCGCAAAGCCCGCGCCGAAGGCGACTGCCGAACCAACAAAAATCCACCCAGATAATCTGCCAGTCCCGCCACCAGCCCCAGTGTCAGGCTCAACCACAGCGCCGACACCGCTAACGCCTCCGGCCGACGCTCAAAGCATCGCCACCCATCACAATAAATAACGCGCCCGCGTCCAGCCGCAGCAAACCAATCGCACAGATCTCCATGTTCTTACGATTCTACCGTCTCCTACTGCGACTCACGAGACAGCACAAACACCACACCCAACCCGCAAAAAAAGACGAACCCCTCCAGCCTCTCCGACAACACATGCAGCCGCTCAAAGTCCACGCGCCCCACGTTCGCCGCCGGAGCCGTCTCCACCGCCCCACCCGCCAGCGCCCTGTCCACCTCCATCGCCGGCAGTATCTTGAACTGCGAATAAAATGTTCCCGCCATCATCAGCCCGGTAAGAATCATCTCGATGGCAAACTCCATCCTCGCCGTCACCCCGGCCCGCAGCCACAAAAGCCCCGTCGCCACATAAAAGATCGCGCCGCCCACCAGCCCGATCCAGTGCAGCACCCGCAGCGTTCCGCCCACCACCATTCCCGCTTCGTGCGCACTCGGCAGACTATGAAAAGCCACCGGTGCCACCACAAACGCGAAAAATCCAAGCCCACCAACCCACGCCACCATCGCAAACAACCGCAGAGCCCGCAGCAAAATCTGCATCCTAAATGTGGTCCCTTCCAATCAGCCGCTGAATCCGTTCCTTCATAGGAGGATGCGTAGAAAAAAGATTTCCAATCCCGCCGCTCCCCAGCAGAGGAGCAACAATAAACAGATGCGCATTCGACGGCGAAGCCTGCATCGGAATCCTCTTCGAATAGTCCTCCAGCTTCTGCAGCGCCCGCGCCAGAGCATACGGATTCCCCGTCGTCGCCGCCCCCGTAGCATCAGCCTCAAACTCCCGCGTCCGCGAGATCCAGAGCTGAATCAGCGAAGCCGCAATCGGTGCAACGATAATCATCAACAAAGCCTGCAACCCGCCACCGCCGCGTCTGTCTCTCCCACCACCACCGCCAAACAACGAGGCGTAGTATCCCATCCGCGCGACCATCGTGATCGCTCCCGCCAGCGTCGCGGCAATCGAGCTGGTCAGAATATCCCGGTTCCTAACATGCCCCAGCTCATGCGCCAGTACACCTTCCAGCTCCTCGTCATCGAGCAGCTGCAGGATCCCATGCGTAACCGCCACCGAAGCATGTTGCGGATTCCGCCCCGTAGCAAAAGCATTTGGAGACTCCGTCGGCAGCACATAAATCTTCGGCATTGGCAGCCCCTGCTTCGCCGTCAGCCTCTCCACCGCCGCATACGCTCGCGGCAACTGCTCCCGCGTCACCGACTGCGCGTTGTACATCTTCAACGCTATCTTGTCCGAGAAGAAATACGTCCCAAAGTTGAAGGCAACCGACAGGACGAACGCAAGCACCATCCCATTCCGCCCGCCAACGCGATCCCCAATCAAAATCAAAAACACCGTCAGCAACACCAGCAGCAACGTCGACTTGAACGTGTTCATCGCCAGCACCTCAAACCACGGGTCCCGCCACATTAGACGTATCTAAACTCCGATCGCCTCCCGGGCCGCCGCGAGCCAGTGCCCGTCGCAACACCACCTCAAGCGCAGCTTTCTGCTCAACATACTCGCTCTCAGTCAATCTGCCCTGCAGCCTGTCAGTCTCAAGCGCAAACAGCTCTTCCTTCATCGCTGCCAGCAGGGAACCAGGAGCCGCTGGCCCCGCGCCGACCGGACTCGCCGCAGCCGCCGGCCCGTTCTTCAACATCACCCCCGCACCCACCGCCAGCACCAGCCCAAGCCCACCCAGAATCCACCACTTGTACTTCGCCCACGGATCGTTCGTCCCTTCAGGATCAAGCGGCGTCCCCAGCCCACCACCCGGCCTCGTATCGCTGGCCGCCGCACTTGTCGCACCGCCCGCACCAGGCTGCGCTGTAGCACCCGCCTCCGCGCCACCCTCTCCAGCCGTCGCAGCGGCGCTCGTATCTCGCGGCATCTGCCCGGTACCCGACACAGTAAAATCCAGCGTCTGCGAAGGAGCCACACTTCGCGCCACATAAGTCTGCGCCGTCGTCTCTTCGGTCACCGGCGTATACGGTGTAGAAGGCCCCGGCTTGAACGTCATGCTCTTCGGCATCATCACCGCAATCGTGTCCGTCGGCATCATCACCCGCGGCGAAAACTTCAGGCTCCCGCTATACGGCAGCTTGTACGTAATCTGAAACCGCGTCTCCCCCGGCCGAATTGGAAAGATAAACGCATAGTGATTCGGCTCCCCCAGCGGCACCGGCGAAGCCTGCACCGGCATCCCGCCCGGCGACAGCGCCGCCGAACCCTCCACCACCGCACCCTCCGGCAGATAAAACTCAAACGGTCTGTCGCTGAACTGCGTCAACGGAGGACTCGACTCATTCTTCACAAAAAAATTCTCCACCACATGCAGCGACTTTCCGCTCTCATCCGTCTGCAGCCGCATCACGTCCGCCTCGCTGCTCACACCCTTCACCTTCGCCGCAGCGTTATAAACATCCACCTCAACCGACTGCGTCCCTGGAGGCGCCGGCCGAAAATAATTCGCCTTGTCATGCGTCACCCGCACCAGGTGAATCGCCTGACCCTCGTTCGCCGGCACATCCAGCGTGAAGCGGCCCTTCGCGTCCGTCTTGGTCCGCGTCGCCTCCTGCATCCCCTGCTGCAGACGAATCAACACCACGTCATCACCAGCCGCAGGCTTGTTGGTTGTCTTATTTGTAACCGTGCCGGTGATCGAATCGGCAACTGCAAAGCTCGAAAACGCCGCCACCACAGCAGCAGCCACAACAACACGTCGAAGGGAAGAAGAAAAAAATCTCACCCTTCAAGTTTACGTCAAACCAACCCCATTCCTACGCAGTTGCAACCGTAGCTGCCACCATTGGAACCGTAGCCGCCGCCGCAATCGCCGTCGTTAGTCCTTGCCGTCATCCTGAGCGCAGCGAAGGATCCCGACAAACTCCACCTACCCATACCGCCCGAACCCACCCACCCAAATCACCACACCACACGAATCGCGCCCGTCAGGCCGTACCCGCCACCCTTGCCACCACCGTTCCTGGTTTTGCCGTCATCCTGAGCGCAGCGAAGGGTCCCGACAAACTCCGCCCACTCACACCGCTCGAACCTTTTCCACCCACACCGCACGAATCCCGTGCCCCAAACCATCGAAGCCGCCACCAACCAGCCTAAGCCCGACTCCGCCGCCCAAAATCCCCACGAGCCTCCAGCGCATCCATCTCCGCAATCACCCGCGCCGCCTCATCCTCAAGCCCCGCCCGCTGCTCCGCATAGTCCTGCTCCGGATACTTTCCAGCCAGATACTCGAAGTTCAGATCCCGCAGGTTCTCGTAAATAACATCCTTCCGCTCCCGCAGATAGTCCACCCGCGTCTTGTCCGCCTGCACAAAAGGATTCCGCTCCGGCCAGAAGATAAACCCAAACAGTGCCAACGTCAGCACCACACCTGCGATCATGCCCATCTCAGTACTCCGTCTCGCGCCGAATCCGCTCGCGCACAGCATCGCCACCCATCACAGTCCCCGCCGCACTCACAGCCCGACGCTGCGCCGACCGCGCCGACCACATCTTCACCAGAAATCCCGTCCCAATCGTCGCAAGCAGAAACACCGCCATCGGCGCAATCCAGGCGACGTTATCAAATCCCCCGCGAATCGGAGCCGCCAGCACTGTCGCCCCATACTTCGTCTCGAACCAGTTGAAGATCGAGGTATCGGTCCCCCCACCATCGATCCCCGAATGCAACTCGCTAATCATCACCGGAGAAACCGGGCAACCCACGTGATTGCACTCCAGCAGCACCTGCCCGCATCCGCAAGTGCAGATCATCTCGTGCCCCATCTTCTGGAACCGCGAATCAGGCGTAGCCCCCAGCATCACCACCGCCAGCAAACAAACCAGCCCAGCACCAGCAAAGCGTCGAAAGCGACCAACGGGAGCCGCACCCAAAGGGGTAAACAAGTCACGAAGTGGCCGCCCCACGCGCAGTGGGCCCGTCCGGCAGGACAGCCTTTGCCTCAATCCCTCAAACATGATGAACCTCAGCCTCAATAACCGGCGTCTCTGCCGCAACCCGCGCGGCAGTCCGAGCAAGGTTAGGCACCAGCGCCAAAAACGTCCCCCCCACCACAATCAAAACCCCAATCCATATCCAGTTCATCAGCGGGTTCAAAAACACCTTGATGATCGGACGATCGGTATCAGGATTCTTCCCCTCATAGATCACATACAGATCGCTGGCCAGCGTAGAGTGCAGCGCCACCATCGTCGACGAAGTCTGACTCGCAATGTAGAACCGCTTCTCCGGAGCAAGCTGCGTAATCTTCTTACTCCCGCGGAAGACATCCATCAACGCATACTCCGTGTCGTAGTTGCGGTTGCTGTCCTGCGTATAGCTCTTGCACACCAGCCGATACGGCCCCAGCTTCAACGTATCGCCAAAGCCCATCTCCTGCTCATGCGACTGGTTGAACGCCCCACCAGCAATTCCGATAAACATCACCACGATGCCGAAGTGAACAACATACCCGCCATACCGCCGCGTATTCCGCCGCACCAGCAGCACCGTAGAAGCCATCAGGTTCTTTCCCGTCTGCGTCGCCACCACGTTCGCCCCGCGCAGAAACTCCGCCCCAATCGCCGTAATCACACCAGCCGCCAGCGTAAACGTCACCAGCGAAAACAGCGTAGCCTGCCAATCATCGCCGGCCTGCCACGGCCTCACGCCCACGCCAAGCAAAACCACCAACGCCACACCCATCGCGATCGAAGGCAAAATAAAATTCCGCCGAATCGACCGCAGCGAAGTAGAACGCCACGCCAGCAGCGGCCCAATCCCCGTCAAGAATAGAAGAAACAATCCAATCGGCAGATTCACCCGGTTATAAAACGGAGCACCCATCGTGACCTTCGTGCCCTGCACATACTCGCTCAGCACCGGAAACAGCGTCCCCCACAGCACCGTAAAACAAGCCGCCAACAGAATCAGATTGTTGAACAGGAAACTCGACTCGCGGCTCACCAGCGACTCCAGCCGATTCTCGCTCTTCAAGTGATCCCGCTGCTTGAAGAACGTAAACAAACAAACCGCAAACACAATCAGGATGAACCCATAAAACCAATCACCGATCGAGCTCTGCGCAAACGCATGCACCGAGCTCACAATCCCTGACCGCGTCAGCAGCGTCCCCAGAATCGTCAGCATGAACGTCGAGAAGATCAGCCACACATTCCAGCTCTTCATCATCCCGCGCTTCTCCTGCATCATCACCGAGTGCAGAAACGCCGTCCCCGTCAGCCACGGCATCAGGCTCGCGTTCTCCACCGGATCCCAGCCCCAATACCCACCCCACCCCAGCACGCTATAGGCCCAGTGTGCGCCCAGAAAGATCCCGCACGTCAAAAACAACCACGTCACCATCGTCCAGCGCCGCGTAATGTGAATCCACTTCTCCCCCGGATACCGCATCATCAGCGCACCCAGCGCAAACGCAAACGGCACCGAGAACCCCACATACCCGAGGTACAGCATCGGAGGATGAATCACCATCTCCGGATACTGCAGCAACGGATTCAACCCAAACCCATCGGTCGCAATCGGCCCCGGCTGAATCGCAAACGGCGGCGCCGCAAAGTTCAGCAGCAACAAAAAGAAGACCTGAATCCCAGCCAGAATCGTCGAAGCAAACGCCGACAGCCGCACATCCACCTTGTGCCGTATCCGCAACACAAACCCATAAGCCGACAGTAGCCACGCCCACAGCAGTAGCGAGCCCTCCTGCCCCGACCACAGCGCAGAAAACTTATAAGCCGTATTCAAATCGCGATTCGTATGGTGCAGAATGTACGAGACCGAATAGTCGTTAGTAAACGAAGCCCACACCAGCGCAAACGCCGCACAACTCAAAGCCACAAAACTCGAAATCCCCGCCCGTCGCGCCGTCTCACCCAACCGCCCCGCACCGCCATCGACGCCAGCCGCCATCCCCCGCGTCCGCCACAAAGCAACCCCACCCATCACCAGCGTGTAGGCGCTCAGTGCCAGAGCCAGCAAAAGCGTAAAACTACCAAACTCCGGCATAGGATGTAGTCGCATGGATTCCTCTGCCTTATTCTCTCAAGCGCAGAGCGTATCAGCAATAAAGCATCGTTTACCGGACAGAGCTATTGCGGCAGCAGGTCGGAGTCGCGCTTCCCATCCCGGACCAGGCCATGAACTGTCGCCAACAGATGATCCGGCAGCAGCGGCTTCATCCGAAAGGTCACGTTCAAACCCTCATACTGCTCCTCCGCCTCTTCCAGCCCGCTGATCACCAGCACCGGCACCGAGGGGTTCGTCTGGCGCAGAGCCCGCACAAAATCCGCCCCGTTCATTCCCGGCATTACGTGGTCGGTAATCACCAACCGTATCTCTGCAGGGAACTCGCCACCCTGAATCTGCTCCAGTGCCCGTGAAGGGCTCAGCGCCGCAATCACAAAGTACCCGGCCCGTTTCAAAATCGTCTGTCGAGTTGCGGCCTGTACAGCATTGTCGTCAATAAGAAGAAGGGTGGCCGGCATTCGAGAGATCGCTTGTTCCAAAGGAGAATTCACCAATAAATCCAATTCAGAACCTCTTCCAGAAATCTGTGTTAGCGGTGCTGCGAGAGTGATCAGACCAATTCCACAAGCCGTGGGATGCACTATCTCGGTCAAACGTTGGTACTTGATCTCCATCTTTAGGAAAAAAATAGCGAACCGTGCGACATTTTGGCCCTGCACTACGACTTAATGTCCCAAAACCCTCAACATCCTACAAAATTTGGAAGACAACACCAAAACAATTTACAGTTGGCCCCAGTACCATAGAACTACCGAACCGAAAACTGCACCGAACGCCAGCCGCACCTCAAGGGTTACCGTGAATCTCTCTATCATCGACTGGCTCATCATGCTGGTCTACTTCGTCTTCGTTCTGGGCATCGGCTTCGCCCTCAAGCGATACATGCGCACCTCGAACGACTTCTTCCTCGCCGGCCGCTCCATCCCCGCCTGGGTCTGCGGCCTCGCCTTCATCTCCGCCAACCTCGGCGCCCAGGAGGTCATCGGCATGGGCGCCTCAGGCGCCAAGTACGGCATCATCACCAGCCACTTCTACTGGATCGGTGCCATCCCAGCCATGGTCTTCGTCGGCATCTTCATGATGCCCTTCTACTACGGTTCAAAAGCCCGCTCCGTCCCCGAGTACCTCCGCATGCGCTTCGACGAGAAGACCCGCGCCGTCAACGCCTTCTCCTTCGCCATCATGACCGTGCTCTCCTCCGGCATCTCCATGTACGCCATGGCGCTTTTGATCCAGACCCTCGGCCTCCTCCACGGCGTCATCCCCGACGCCTACGTCTTTCACGTCTCAGTCTTCCTATCGGCAATTATCGTGCTGGGCTATATCTTTCTTGGCGGACTCACCAGCGCCATCTACAACGAAGTTCTCCAGTTCTTCCTCATCGTCGCCGGCTTCGCCCCTCTGGTCTGGATCGGCCTCCGCAACGTAGGCGGCTGGCAGGGAATCAAGCACACCCTTCCTGCCACCATGACCCACTCCTGGCGCGGCATGGCCCACGCCTCCACCAACACCCTCGGCGTCGAGTGGGTCGGTCTCGCCATGGGCC
The DNA here is from genome assembly GCF_013410115.1 of Tunturiibacter gelidiferens. Lineage (GTDB taxonomy): Bacteria > Acidobacteriota > Terriglobia > Terriglobales > Acidobacteriaceae > Edaphobacter > Edaphobacter gelidiferens. The sequence continues at coordinate 176,126 of NZ_JACCCV010000002.1, read as the reverse complement.
TCGGCTTCGTTCTCTCGTTTGGCTACTGGTGCACCGACTTCCTCGTCATCCAGCGCGCCATGGCCGCCGACTCCGAGGTCTCCGCCCGCCGCGTCCCCCTCATCGCCGCCATCCCCAAGATGTTCTTCCCTTTCCTGGTCATACTCCCCGGCCTCATCGCCGTCACGGTAACCAGCCACATGGCTGGAGCTGGAACTCCGGCATCCATCCAACGCTTGGGTGCCCCATCCTTGGCAGCCCCGTCGCCAAGTGTGGGATCCACAAATATCCCCCTCGACGAAGCCCATCCCCACGGCATCATCCCCCAAAAGACCGACCCCGTCAGCGGCCAGCCCGTCCTCGACAACCACGGCAACCCCGTCTATAACTACGACCTCGCCATCCCCGTCATGCTCCTCCACTTCTTCCCAACCGGAATCCTCGGGCTCGGCCTCACCGCCCTCCTCGCCAGCTTTATGTCCGGCATGGCCGGCAACGTCACCGCCTTCAATACCGTCTGGACCTACGACATCTACCAGGCCTACATCAACAAAAAGGGAACCGACGCCCACTACCTCTGGATGGGTCGCATGGCCACCATAGGAGGCGTCGCCCTCTCCGTCGGCGCGGCCTACCTCGTCACCAACTTCAACAACATCATGGACGCGCTCCAGCTCGTCTTCTCCATCGTCAACGCGCCCCTCTTCGCCACCTTCCTCCTCGGCATGTTCTGGAAGCGGACCACAGGCCACGGCGCATTTACAGGTTTGCTTGCCGGCACCGGCGCCGCCCTCGTCCACCACGGCCTCACCCTCCCCGCAGACGCGGCCCCCGGCATCCACGGCGGCTGGATCGCCATCCTCCACCATTACCCCAGCGACATGGCCCAGAACTTCTGGACCGCCATCTTCGCCTTCACCGTCAACCTGCTCGTCACCAGCGCAGTCTCACTCGCCACCGCCCCACGCCCCGAGTCCGAACTGGTAGGCCTGGTCTACTCCCTCACCCCCAAGCCCATCGACACCCACCTCAGCTGGTACCAGAAGCCCGCCACCCTCGGCATCGTCGTCCTCGCCATGCTCATCGTCCTCAACCTCGTCTTCGCCTAACCCGGCATCTGCTGTTGCTTGTTCTTTTGTTTGTCATCCCGTAGGGATCTGCTGGTGTTTTTTCTGCTGTCTCTCGCCTCATTTCCGGCCCTAAGCCGCGGAGGATTTTGTCTTAGCTTGCTTTTCTTGTTGTCATCCCCGCAGGGGATCTGCGTTTGCACTTCCCAACCATCCACACCTCAAAGGAGCAACATGGGACCAGACAACCGCGATCGCTCAGGCATCGTACTCACGAACAGTCGTCATCCTGACCCTGAGCGAAGTCGAACGGCGAACGATGCCTCGAAGGATACGTGTAAGATAGGCGCGCACCGCAAGTCGCTCGCTGGACTTGATGCTTCAACCGCAGGAGTCCTCACCATCAACCACTCGGGAGATGGGAGACGGTGACGGCTCCTTGCGGTTCAGGATGCTGATCTACCTCTGTACCGCGTGCTGATACGAAGGCTTCTGAAAACGAAAGAAGCGACAATCGCAACGATCGCATCGGAACGGAAACAGAAAGATCAGGCTGAGGATTTTATCGAGTGGATGACGATGAGACCGTCTCACTTCACCTTGACTCACACATTCAGGACATTTCGGCATCATGTTTTTGCTCCGGGGAGGCGCAAAGAATAGTCCCACACCGCCGGTTGTAACGGAGCACCACCTTTGTGGGATTTACGCCAGAGCCGCGCCCTCCTCGATGCATAATGAAACCATCAACAAAAAGGACACATCTTGGGACTAGACATCCGCATCCCCCTCGGCCTCATCTTCCTCCTCATCGGAGGCCTCATGAGCGTCTACGGCCTCATCACCCGCCACAGCGCCGACATCTACGAAAAGTCCATGGGCATCAACCTCAACCTCACCTGGGGCCTGCTCATGTTCCTCTTCGGCCTCATCATGTACCTCGTAGGCCGCCGCCAAAAGTGGCAGGACGACCCAGTCAACCCCCGCCCCTGGGAAAAACCCGCCGGTCCCCGCCACTGATCCATGCACATCGAATAGGACATCACCGAGGCTGACTTCGTCGCCGCGAGATAATTCTCAACCCACTATCCGGCTTCATAGAAAAAATCTATACCCGTATGCCTGCCCGGACACGCTACCCTTGAATCCATGGGTCAGACCTCCACCATAGCCACCCCACTCTCCGCACCCTCCTCCTCGCAGACCCTGCTGCGCGTCCTCACCGCCGCCAGCTTCTGCCATCTCCTCAACGACATGGTGCAGTCCCTGCTGCCCTCCATCTACCCCATCCTCAAGAGCTCCTTCCATCTCAACTTCACCCAGATCGGCATCCTCACCCTCACCTTCCAGATCACCGCCTCCCTCCTTCAGCCCATCATCGGCCATCTGGGAGACCGCACTCCCCGCCCCTTCGCTCTGCCCATCGGCATGACCTTCACCCTCGCCGGCCTGCTCCTCCTCGCCGTGGCACCCACCTTCGGATGGCTCATCTTTGCGGCCTCCTTTGTCGGCATCGGCTCCGCCATCTTCCACCCCGAGTCCTCCCGCATCGCCCGCATGGCATCCGGCGGACGCCACGGCTTCGCGCAGTCCTTCTTCCAGGTCGGCGGAAACGCCGGCTCCGCCATCGGCCCACTCCTCGCAGCCTTCATCGTCCTGCCTCGCGGACAGATCGGCATGGCCTGGTTCGCCATCCCCGCCCTCCTCGCCATCTGCATCCTCATCTGGGTTGGCCGCTGGTATCGCACCACTCACACCCACGCCGCCGCCAACCAGCGCCCCGAAGCCACTCATCACACCCATCTCTCCCGCGGCAAAGTCATCGGAGCCATCGCGGTCCTCATCGCACTCATCTTTTCCAAGTATTTCTACCTCGCCAGCCTCACCAGCTACTACACCTTCTACCTCATCAACCGCTTCCAGGTCTCCGTCCGCACCTCGCAGGAGCTGCTCTTCCTCTTCCTCGCCGCGGTCGCCGCCGGAACCCTCATCGGCGGACCCGTAGGAGATCGCTATGGCCGCAAGTACGTCATCTGGGTCAGCATCCTCGGCGTCCTGCCCTTCACCCTCATCCTGCCCCACGCCAATCTGCTCTGGACCGCAATCCTCAGCGTCATCATCGGCTTCGTCCTCGCCTCCGCCTTCTCCGCCATCCTCGTCTACGCGCAGGAACTCGTCCCCGGCCGTGTCGGCATGATCTCCGGCCTCTTCTTCGGCTTCGCCTTCGGCATGGGAGGCATCGGCGCCGCCGTCCTCGGCAAAGTAGCCGACGCCACCAGCATCATCCACGTCTATCAGCTCTGCGCCTACCTGCCCGCCATCGGCCTCCTCACCTGGCTCCTCCCCAATCTGGAGCCAGCCAGAAAGCATTGAGAGAGGGCACACCTCCCCAACAAATAACCCTCCCTCAACCATCCACACCTCGCCCCTTGCGATAATCAATCCATGAAGCGCCGCGAGATCAAGCAGTACGAGTTCGTCCGCAAGATCGGCACAGGCGGCAGCGGTGTCGTCTTCCTCGCCACGGACACCCTCCTCCAGCGCCCCGTCGTCCTCAAACTCCTCAAACGCGGCAACCTCACCATCGAACAGATGCGCGCCACCCAGCTTCGCGAAGCCCGTCTCGCCTCCGCCATCGACCACCCCAACGTCTGCGCCATCTACGACGTCGGCGAAGCCCCCGCCGAAGGCGGAGACGGCGAAGAAGCCTACATCGTCATGCAGTATATCCCCGGCAAGTCCCTCGACAAGCTCATCGCCGAAGGCCCCGCCAGCCTCCAGCTCGTCCTCTCCGCCGGCATCCAAATCTCCGACGGCCTCTCCGCCGCCCACAACCTCGGCATCTTCCATCGCGACCTCAAGCCCGCCAACGTCATGCTCACCGACGGCGGTCTCATCAAGATCCTCGACTTCGGCCTCGCCCGCCGCCTCCGCCCCGACCAGACCGAGTTCGACCCCGGCGGCCCCGTCAACAAACGCACTCCCATGGCCGGAGCAACCTATACCGCCCGCGGCGGCACCATCGCCTACATGGCGCCCGAGCAGTTCGTCACCGGCCAGTCCAGCGTCCAGTCCGACATCTTCGCCCTCGGCCTCATCCTCTACGAGCTCGCCACCGGCCGCCACCCCTTCCACCGTCCCGACGCCGCAGAATTCCAGTCCATCCGCGCCATCCAGTTCGCCGATCCACCCTCCATCCGCGACATCGCCCCCGACCTCCCCATCGAACTCGAGTCCGTCATCCTGCGCTGCCTCGAAAAACAACCATCCGCCCGCTTCGGCTCCGCAGCCGAGGTCCGCGACGCACTCAAAACCATCATGCGCGCCATGCAGCTCGACTCCGTCCTCCTCCCCGGCGACAACATCCGCCCCTCCCATCAAACCCGTCTCCCACTCGACACACCCGAAGAAGAAAAGCGCACCACCGGCATCCTCTCCATGCTCGCCGAGCGCTTCCGCGAGTCCGGCACCTCCTCCACCAGCAATCAAAACAGCATCGTCGTCCTCCCCTTCGTCAACTTCGGCGCCGCCGACGTCGCCCCCCTCTACGGCTATGCCCTCGCCGACGCAATCGCCACCCGTCTCACCCGCATGTCCACCCTTGTCGTTCGCCCGTCGAGCTCCTTCATGAACATCCCCACCCAACAGCTAGACCCTCTGAGCATCGGCAAAAAACTCCTCGTCAACTTCGTCCTCGCCGGCAACTTCCTCCGCTCCGACAAAGGTTTCGACCTCAACTGGCAGCTTCTCGACGTCCCCAACCAAAGCGTCCGCGCCGGCGGCTCCATCAACGTAGCCTCCTTCGATCTCGTCTCCGTCCAATCCGAGATCTGCAACGAAGTCTTCAGCACCCTCCAGGGCTTCGGCGATCTCGCCCCACACGAAACCAGCCGCGTTGCCTCACTCTCCGCACCCTCTCTCAACCAGGCTCTCTCCGAGCAGTACCTCCAGGCCCGCGCCGTCCTTTCCTCCTTCATGACGCGCACCGGCAGCCGCGACGATCTCAACCGCGCCTGCGAGCTCTTCACCGATGTCGTCAAGCAAGACGAAAAATACGCCCCCGGCTGGTCAGGCCTCGGCATCACGCATCTTCAATACGCCCGCCACGGCCTCGGCGGCCAGATGCACGTCCTCGAAGCCCGCCGCGCGTTCGACAAAGCCCTCCAGCTCGACCCTGGCTCCGTCGAAGCCAACCTCTACCGCGTCTACATGCTCCTCTCCCGCGGCGAAAAAGAGTCTGCCCGCCACGGCATCGAAAACCTCCTCCAGACTGCAGGCAACGACTGGAACGTCCGCCTCGTCGCCGGCCAGACCCTCCGCATCGACGGCATGTACGACGAGGCCCTCGAGCAGTTCAACGCCTCACTCCGCATGAACCCTTCAAACGCCGCCATGGTCTACAACCACCGCGCCCGCGTCTACCAATATCAAAACCAGATGGAGCTAGCCGCCGACGAGATCGAAAAGGGCCTCACCCTCGAACCCCGCCAGCCGCTCCTCAGAATCTCCCTCGGCTACCAGCAGATGCGCACCGGTGATCTCCCCAAAGCCATCGAGACCCTCGAGAACGTCATCCGCGACGAGTCCTCTCTCCGCATCGTCTTCCCCACCATCGCCCTCTGCTACGTCCAGCTCGGCGAACGCGAAAAAGCCGCTACCTTCATCGTCGACGAAACCCTCTCCGCCGCCGAAGCCGACAGCGAGATGGCCTACCGTCTCGCCACCTACTTCGCACTAGAAGGCGACGAGTCCGAGGCCCTCCATTGGCTCCGACGAGCGATCTACTTAGGCAACGAAAACTATCCCTGGTTCAGCATCAACCCAGCCTGGCGCAAGCTAAAGGGCCACGCCGACTTCGAACGCATCCTCGAAGACCTCAAAAAGTCCTACCGCCGCAACCAGAAAAACTGGAAGCGCCTCCTGGCCCAGGTCCGCAACTAGCAAGCGCGGATCACAGGCAATAAGGCCCCGAAGGCGCGTCAGCCTCGATGGCAGATCGCGCCGTGCGCGCAGCACGCCGTTGCATCTGCATCTTTCCGCCGCAGACGGAAAGATGCTCGAAGCGGGTCTCTGCAAAAAAAAACCTACTACTCTTTTGTCGGTACCGGAGCGGCCGCCTTTGCACTTGGAGCCGCAGTGGCAACCGAAGCGGCTTTGGGTACGGTCACACCCAGATAGCCATCGACCGTCGCTACCGAGATCCCGAGGTTGGAAGCAATTTGAGAGAGCGCCTGCCCCTGTTGCTTCAGCTGGTGAACCTGTGCAGCCTGCGATAGTTTCACCGTGTCGCCGGTTGCCGAAACGGGTTTATGAACGACCTCAGTCGGAGTCGATTCAGCGGGGGAGGGAGGAGCAACGGTCGATTGAGATGACAACGAGCCGGAGATAGAAACAGCCATGGGAGATCCTTTCTTACACAAACGTAAGATCGGCAGGCCTACTGAAGAACATCTCCGTGTCGCAGAACGGCACAAAATCCCGGGATTCGGCGGCATCTGACACCCTTGCACACGCGCCGGTACTATCGCTACGAAGCGGCCTACTGCGAACTACTGCGTAGCTCCCACCCCACCCACCGCACTCGTATTCAAGCTGCTAAGCGGCGACCCACTCAGCGGAGTCAAAACCATCGGCGTAGTCAAGCTAAACACCAGCAGCTCATCCTTCGGCAGCGTAGCCTGACGATCCTGCTTCAACCACATCACCGTGCTGACCCCTGCGCCGATACCCGCACCCACCACAGCGCCCACGCCGCCGCCGATCATCGCTCCCGTCACCGCACCCGCGCCAGTCACGCCGCCCACGATCGCCAGTGTCTCCTTCGGATGGTCCTTCCGCTTCAACGTACCTTCGTTGTTCACATTGAACTCGCCCTTGCCCGTATCGATCAACTGAGCATGAACAATATAGTGCGTTCCATCCGGCAGCGTAACGTCATTGGTCTCCAGGTGCATCAGCGCCGCACCTGAAATCCGCCGTCCGCCGCGAACCTCCGTCACTCGCCCCTCAAGAATCGAACCAACGGGAATGATCACTCGCCCATTCCTCTCGATTGCCTCCGTGACTGTCGCAGAAAATCTCGTCCCCGCGACCGTCTTGTCCGTAGCCAGCGTCTCGCCAATCCGTACTTTCAGCAAAGTCCCTTCGCGCAACGTGCCTTCACGCTCCGGCACACTCGTCACGATCATCGCATCAGGATCGTCCGCCGCAGTCTCATTCACCACAGCACTCGAACCGCCAACCGTCGCGCCCTTGTAAGGAACATACGGCCCATACTCCACCGCCGGCGACGAAGGAGCAACCTCCGGCACATCTGCACTCGGCTTCGCAATCGGCGTCTGCGGAGTCGTCTCCTCTGTGCTCGTGATCACAGCGGAGTCGGGATGAGAGACTCCCGTCATCGCACTCTGAGAAAACGCGGGAGCAGCAGCAAGAACGAGAGCGGCGGTAGTGATGTGCATCTTCATGGCGATACCTCGGTGAAAATTTCGGTGAAACCTCTTGGCCCACTCAGAGCACTGAATTCTTCCAGTACTCTTATCACTCCAAAGGATAAAACTCTCCTCGCCCCAATGGAACAAATTCCTTACCCCGGAACCGACCCTGCTAATAAGCCCTTCAACGCCTTTTTTCACAGACACAAAATCGCGTCATCCCGACCGAAGGCGACGCACTTGTCGCCGCAGTGGAGGGACCCCCGCATTTCGCCTCTGCTGTTGCCTTTGCGGTTGCTTCTACTTGCAATCACACATTGTCCGCCAATTCATCCCCGTTCCAACAACCCTCCCATCCCTTTGCTAGAATCCGACAGGTGAGCCCATCGGACGCAAAGCTGGTCGAATCCATCACCCTCGCCGGCGGCAGCACCCTCCCGGTCGACCGTCGCCCAAAGCTCAACGAACGCTTGAACCATCGCATCGTAGCCCAACATTCCGCAGCACCAAGCCAATCAAATTTCAGGAGCAACATGACCGAGATCGTCTCTATCCACGCACGCGAAATTCTGGACTCCCGCGGTAATCCCACCGTCGAGGCCGACGTCCTCCTCGATAGCGGAGCCAAAGGCCGCGCCGCCGTTCCCAGCGGAGCCTCCACCGGCGAGCACGAAGCCGTAGAACTTCGCGACGGAGACAAAGAGCACTATCTCGGCAAAGGCGTTCTTCAGGCCGTAGAAAACGTCGAGACGATCCTCGGGCCCGAGCTCACCGGCATGGACGCCAGCAACCAACGCCTCATCGACGCGACCATGATCAACATCGACGGCACCGAGAACAAATCCAAACTCGGAGCCAACGCCATCCTCGCAGTCTCCATGGCGGTCGCCCGCGCAAGCGCCGAAGCCCTCAAGCTCCCTCTCTATCGCTACCTCGGCGGCGTCAACGCCTGCCTCCTCCCCACGCCCATGATGAACATCCTCAACGGCGGCTCGCACGCCGACTCCAACGTCGACTTCCAGGAGTTCATGGTCATGCCCGTCGGCGCAGAAACTTTCTCCGACGCCCTCCGCTGGGGCACCGAAGTCTTCCATACCCTCAAAGGCGTTCTCAAGAAAAAGGGCTACAACACTGCAGTAGGCGACGAAGGCGGCTTCGCTCCGTCACTCAAATCCAACGACGAAGCCCTCGACCTCATCCTCGAAGCCATCCAACTCGCCGGCTACACCGCAGGCGAAGACATCTCCATCGCGCTCGACCCCGCCTCCAGCGAGTTCTACAACAAAGAATCCGGCAAATACGTCTTCAAGAAATCCGACAAGCGCGAGCTCTCCTCCGAAGAGATGACCGCCTTCTGGGAGAACTGGGTCAACAAATATCCCATCATCTCCATCGAAGACGGCCTCGCCGAAGACGACTGGGCAGGCTGGGCTCACCTCACCAAAGTCCTCGGCGACAAAGTCCAACTCGTAGGCGACGACCTCTTCGTCACCAACACCCAGCGCCTCCAGCAGGGAATCGAGCAAAAAGTAGCCAACTCCATCCTCATCAAGGTCAACCAGATCGGCACCGTCTCCGAAACCCTCGAAGCCATCGAGCTGGCCCGTCGCTTCGGTTACACCAGCATCATCTCCCACCGCAGCGGCGAAACCGAAGACACCTTCATCGCCGACCTCGCCGTAGGCACCGGTGCCGGCCAGATCAAAACCGGCTCTGCCTCCCGCACCGACCGCATCGCCAAGTACAACCAGCTCCTTCGCATCGAAGAAGAGCTGGGCCAATCCGCCGAATTCCTCGGCATCGAATCCGTCAACTTCGGCGAATAGGTACTCCGAGGGTTCCTCTAGTGCTTCAGGTATGAGGTTTGCCTCAGCACTTAAGGATGTTCTTTTCTCATCACCCCAAAACCACGTCATCCCGACCGAAGCCGCTCACAGTCTCATCGTGAGCGGCGCTGCGGAGGGACCCCCGCATTTTGCCCGCAGCGCCAACACCCTTCCTACACCTTTACCATCAAACCGCAACCGTCTCACTCTGCGCCAACTCAAACGTAATGTTCACTGACCTCCCACCAACCGGCCGCGTCCGATGACGAACCCCGCGAGGAATCGTCACTAACTGTCCCGGACCAAGCTCGACCGATCCGCTCTCAAATTCAATGGCAAGTCGTCCTTCAACCACCAGAAACGTCTCATCCGAGTTCGGATGGAAATGCCAGTAGTAAGGTTCAACCATCGTGGCAATCCGAACGACATGGTCATTGATCTTAGCAATCGGATGATTGTCGTATCCGACCTGCAACGAAGACTCCGCCGTCAGCGTGATGACCTCTGGAAGCTGCCCATTCATCGTCAACCCTCGCGTTTCAATTGATCCCGCAACTCTCAGCATGCAACTCTTGATAGAGATCATCTCAAAGCGATCCGCACAAGCGAGAGCTCCATCCTAGGCGAAGAACGCGAAGCCCATCATCTCTAGTTTGCAAACCGTTGAACACCCATTCATAATGGCCAGCGATAGAAAAGCCAGCCTAACCGGGACGGAGAACGAATGTCAGGGACCCGCACGCGCAACATCATCTTAGCGACCTCAGCAATCATCCTTTTAGCCCCTCATCTCCCAGCCCAGACCGACGCCTTCGTCCAACGCACCGGAACCAAACTCACTCTTTCCGGCGCACCCTTCCGCTACTCCGGCCCAAACATCGAGTGGCTAGGCCTCGAAGGCTACGGCCCCCACGATCCCATGGGTCCCCGCCTCCCCAGCCACTTCGAGATCGACGACGCCTTTGATACCGCCGCCGAGATGGGCGCCAAAGTCGTCCGAGCCCAAACCATGGGCGACACCGTCGGCTGCCCCCTCTGTATCGAGCCCACCGAAGGCAACATCAACGAAGCCGCCTTCGCATCCTCTGACTACGCCGTCGCCACCGCCCACAAGCACGGCATGAAGCTCATCATCCCCCTCGTCGGCGACTGCGCCACCTGCGCCGGCGGAGGCATCGGCCAATACCTCGCCTGGCACCGCAAGCCAAACCCACAAGACTTCTTCACCGACCCCGCCCTCATCGCCGCCTACGAAAAACACATCGACGCCGTCCTCAATCACCTCAACCCCATCACCGGCCTCCGCTACAAAGACGACCCCACCATCATGGCCTGGGAGAACTGCAACATGTGCGGCCTCATCGCCCTCATCGGCCATCCCACTCCCGAATCCCTCGCCCAAATCTCCACCTGGTCCGAGACCATCGGCGCCCACATCAAGCAGACCGACCCCCACCACCTCTACCTCGACACCACCGGCCTCTTCCGCTACTACGCCAAAATCATCGACAACCCCAGCACCGACCTCGTCACCTTCGAGTTCTACCCCCACTGGGACGCCCTCCTCGGCCCAGGCGCACCCGCTACCACCGCCGCCACCTTCAGCCACGACGCCGCCACCGTCACCAGCCACGGCAAGGCCTTCATCGTCAATGAATTCGGTTGGGACCCCACCGACTGGAAGACCCCCGCCGACCTCGAACAAGTTCTCCACACCCTCGCCACCGATCCCAACATCTCCGGCGACGGCTTCTGGGCGCTCCAGGCCCATCTCGACAACTTCGGCTTCCAACCCATCCCCGCCGACAGCACCAACCCCATCTTCGCCGAGCACGGAGAATCCGGCCAATGGTGGGCGCTTTACTACCCCGGCGTCAAAACCCTCGTCAACACCGCAGATGACATGGCCGCCCGAGCCCAGCAACTCCGCGCCCACGCCTACGCCATGTCCGGCACCGCTGTCCCCAAGCACGCGATCCCACCGCGCCCCGTCATCACCTCCACTGTCATCGTCGGCCTCATCGCTTGGCGCGGCTCTGCAGGTGCCGTGCGCTACTCCGTCGAACGCAACGACGCGGGCTCAAAAGAATGGAAGTCCATCTGCGACCGCTGCGCCACCGACGCCGATGACCCCTGGGTTGACCCCCACGGCACCTTTGGCGGCATTCAATATCGCGTCATAGCCTGGAACGCAGACGGCATCCCCAGCGAACCCTCCGACCCAAGATAAGTGAAATAAAGCCGAGCAACGCGAGGCCCGACGCCTTTCACCAGGCAACACAAGGTACACAAGTCACGAAGTGACCGCCCCGCGCGCAGCGGGCCCGTCCGGCAGGACACAAGCAGCAGGACACCTGCATCCAACCAACATGCGCCTGACCCGACAGGATCGTCTCTTCGTCCTAACCGGAGCCGGCATCTCCGCCGAGAGCGGCCTCGCCACCTTCCGCGGCTCCGGCGGCCTTTGGAACGGTTACCGCGTCGAACAAGTCGCCACCCCCGAAGCCTGGGCCGCCGACCCGGCACTTGTCTGGCACTTCTACTCCCAGCGCCGCCGCAACGCCTCCTCCGCCCAACCCAACGCCGGGCATCTCGCACTCGCTCAAATCGAACAACAACTAGGCGATCGCTTCTACCTCTGCACCCAAAACGTCGACGAGCTCCACGAGCGGGCCGGCTCCCAGCGCATCCACCACATGCATGGCAACCTCTTCCAATCCCGCTGCACCCAATGCAATCAACCCTTCCCGGACACCGGCCTCTACGAAACCGCCGAAACTCTCCCCATGTGCACGAACTGCAATGCCCCAGTCCGCCCGCACATCGTCTGGTTCGGAGAAATCCCACTCGACATGGACACCATCTACGACAAACTCAACGAAGCCACCGTCTTTCTCGTCGTCGGCACCTCCGGCTCCGTCTATCCCGCCGCCGGCTTGGTCAATATCGCCAACCAGCAGCGCACCCGCACCATCTACATCGGCCCCGAAGAGCCGCTCAACCACGAAGCCTTCAAGGAGATCCTCCTGGGCACCGCCACCCAACTCCTCCCCACATTAGTGCCTTAGAAAAAAAGGCGCCGCAGGCGCGTCAGCCTCGATGGCAGATCGCGCCGTGCGCGCAGCACGCCGTTGCTTGTTCTCCTCCCCGTCCCTCCCCACAAGCTGTCATCCTGAGCAATCTCCAAAAACCTGTCAAGCCCCCAAGCGCACAAAACCCTCGTCAACAGCGAAGATTCGCGTGGCGTATCCACCCCACCCAATCCGCTAAAATAGAAGAAGCAACAAAAAAGAACCCGGCGCAAGCCGGGTCTTCCAATTTAAACCCGAATTAACCAGACCCATAGGTTCGGACCAGTGCAGGTCCAGACCTATGCCGTTTCATTCGAAGACTTTGCACACTTTTCACCCAGTGGGGGAGGGAACACAATGCAGCAAACAGTCACCAGCACCAACAACGTCAAACCGAAGCGCTACCAATGCCGTCACATCTTCACCGACGGCCATCGCTGCGGCAGCCCATGCCTTCGCGGCGAAGAGCTCTGCTACTACCACCACACCACCCGCAAACCCACCACCGGAGCCCGCCGTCGCCGCTCCCGCCGCACCGCCTTCGATCTGCCCCTGCCAGAGGATCGCTCCGCCATCCAATCCTCCATCGGCCAGGTCCTCCAGCGCATCGCCTCCAACGACATCGACTCACGCCGCGCCGGACTCCTCCTCTACGGCCTCCAGATCGCAAGCCTCAATCTGCCCCGCGATCCCGCCCGCCAAACCACGCCCCCGGCAGACACCGTCGAAGAGATCCTCCACGACCCGGCCTTAGGTCTCCTCGCTCCACGCTCCGAGGTCGGACAGGCCAACTCTCGCCCCAGCCCCGTCGCCGAGCTCCTCGATCGACTCGGCCTCCTCGAAGACGAAGAAGCCATAGAAGAAACCACCACAGACACCTCAGAGCAGCACCACAACGACGCAACACCCGCTCAGCACTCTATTCTCCCGGCAGTCCACGCCGCCGTCGGCCCTCCTGCGTGCTCGTCGCAATCGGTTCCATCGAACCCCTGCAATCTAACCAGCCCTGCCATGCCTCACCAGAGCAAGCGCGGTCAGATCCTCGTCCTCCGTCGCATGTCCAAATGGAAGATTCAGCCTGCGATACCAGGGAACTTGCTTGAACTCCTCAGCTGCCTTCAAGGCAGCCCGGCAAAGCTCCGTCGCCGAATGCGTCGCCGTCTCCTCCAGAAGAGGAATCAAACGCTCCACGCCGAAGTGTGTCCGCCCATGCCGCGTCTCCATCACGCCCTTGGTCACCAGCAGCAGCTTCGCCCGCGGCTCAAACGCCTGCATCGAAGGCTCATGGGTCAGGTGCGTAAACAAACCCAGCGGCGCAGCTTCGCTAGGCAGAATCCGCGCACCCTCCGAGTCGTGAAACACAGCCGTCATACCTCCCGCATTAATGTAAGCGAGAACTCCCAGCGAAACGTCATAGCAACCCAGAAAGGTCGGCGAAAAGCGAACCCCCTTCGCAGCCCGGATCAACTCGTGATTCACCGCCTGCGCCAGCCGCGCCGTGGCGTCCATCACATTCGTGCCCGCCGGCCCCAGCAACTCCGTAGCACTCCCGCGGAAGATATCCTGAACCGCGGCCGCAATCGGCTGCGTCGCCTTCTTGGTCCCGGCAATATCCGTCATCAGGAAGATCACGTGCGAGCCGAGGTCGACCGCATCGAAGAAGTCCCCACCCGTTCGGACGGAGTGATACTCAGCATGCAGATCGACACCCTGCATCTGCCGCAGGTCCATCGGTCGAGGACTTCGGCCCATCGCAGGCGAATCCGTGTGAGACGACATCATGGCATGACCCACCTGATTGGAATCTTTTCGCGATTGTAACCCCGCTCGTTACCCACTGGCCCATCGAATGACAGTCCTTTTTATCAGCCGAAAGTTTCACTCAAAATCTCGCTCCACTCCAAAGCCGCCCAGAAATTCACCGCTCCCCCGTTGTTGATATCCTCACCATAAGCCTGCACCACAACCAGACAGCAGCGAGAAACGAAGCCATCATGCCCAAAGCACCAGTAGTCCTCACCATCCTCGACGGATGGGGTTACCGCGCCGAAACCCACGGCAACGCCATCGCCCAGGCCCGCAAACCCACCTACGACGCGCTCCTCCGCGACTTCCCCAACACCCTCCTCCGCGCCAGTGAACACTTCGTCGGCCTCCCCGACGGCCAGATGGGCAACAGCGAAGTAGGCCATCTCAACCTCGGCGCCGGCCGCGTCGTCCGCATGGACATGACCCGCATCGACACCGCCATCCTCGACGGCTCCCTCTACACCGACCCCACCCTCGTCCGCGCCTACGAACTGGCCGGTCAGAAGGGAAGAGCACTCCACCTCATCGGCCTCCTCTCCGACGGCGGCGTCCACTCCCACCAGCGCCACCTCTACGCGCTCCTGCGCATGGCCGCTCAGCGCAAGCTCACCCGCGTCTTCATCCACGCCTTCATGGACGGTCGCGACACCATGCCCACCAGCGGCCTTGGCTACCTCGAGGAGCTTCTCCGCAAGTTCAACGAGTACAACGTCGGCCTCCTGGCCTCGGTGAGCGGCCGCTACTACGCTATGGACCGCGACCTCCGCTGGGAGAAAGAAAAACAAGCTTTCGACGCCCTGGTCACCGGCCATCCCGAAGGCGGCCGCTACAACGGCCCCACCGCACGTATCCGCGAACTCTACAACAACGGCATCACCGACGAGTTCATTCCACCCTTTACCTGCATGAACCCGACCGACGACACCCCCGTCGGCCTCATCCGCGACCACGACGTCGTCATCAACTTCAACTACCGCGCCGACCGCGTCCGCCAGATCACCCGCGTCCTCACCCGCAAGTCCGGCCTCACCGCAGACCCCATCGGCAGCCAGGGCCACCAACTCCCCAAAGCCGCCGAACTCGACGCCGAGATCCGCCTCGACCTCATCCCCTCCAACCTCCACTACGTCTGCATGACCCAGTACGACAAAAACTTCAAGCTCCCCATCATCATCCCAGCCGAGTCGATGGACAACCTCCTCGCCAACCTTATGTCCCAGGCCAACCTCCGCAACCTCCGCGTCGCCGAGACGGAAAAGTACGCCCACGTCACCTACTTCTTCAACGGCGGCATCGAAAAACCCTTCCCCGGCGAAGACCGCGCACTGGTCCCCTCACAAAAAGTAGCCACCTACGACCTCGCCCCCGCGATGTCCGCCGCGGGCATCGCCGACGCCGTCATCAAAGCCGTCAACGACACTGCCTTCGACGTCATCATCGTCAACTTCGCCAACGCCGACATGGTCGGCCACTCCGGCATGATGGAACCCACCATCCGCGCCGTCGAGACCGTAGACACTCAACTAGGCCGTATCTATAGCACAGTAAAGCAGAGAGGTGGCGCGTTACTCGTCACCGCCGACCACGGCAACGCCGAGATGCTCATCGACCCCGCCACCGGAGGCCCCCACACCGCACACACCACCAACCCCGTACCCTTCCTCTACATCACCGACGCCGGCAACACCCCCATCCTCCGCGAAGGCGGCAGCCTCCGCGACATCTCCCCCACCATCCTGTCTTTGCTAAACCTAGACCAACCCAACCAAATGACCGGCGGCAACCTCCGCGCGCAACCCAAAGCCGAATAAGAATTTTTCATCCGACCAAAGGAAGGACCCACGCACTTCACTCACCAAGACCGGTACACACGTCACGAAGTGACCGCCTCCCGCGCAGTGATCCCGTCCGGCAGGACACATCTTTCGCCACAATGACAGACACGCGAAGCGCCGAGCAGTACTTAAGCGATATTCGTAACCGTCCCATCCACCTTCTTCGTAAACGAGTGAATCACCCGCCCCTTCTCATCGAGATGCCGTAGCGTAAGCGTCTCCGGCGTCACCTCCAGATCGCTGAACCCATAAACCCGCTGCGCATAGGGCCCACGCTGAGCCTCATCGATCACGAGTGGATAAAGATCCGCCCCACCCCCACCCGACAACACAAAAGAAGTCGGATGCCCCTCAAACTCCAGGTGCTGCATATCGTGATCATGCCCGGCCAGATACATATGAGCCTTATGCTTCCGCAGCAGAGGCTCCCAGTCCCGCACCAGCACCTTATGATCCCCATGCGGCCCATTCGAAAAGATCGGATGATGCCCCATCACGACCAGAAACGGAGTACTCCGAGGTTTCTCCAACTCCGCCTCCAGCCAAACCAACTGCTCCGCCTGCTGCTCCGGAGTCAGCGTGAAGTCCGCACCTTTCTTCGGCCTTCCATCTGCGTGAGGCATATTGCTATCGAGTGCAATCACCGTCATCAGCGGCTTCTTCACCGGGAACTCGAAGCTATACCAGAGCGAAGGCATCGTCCACCGCGTCCCGCCCGCCTTCGCGTACTCTAGCTCCGCCACAACCTTGCTCATCGGCATCGTCTGGTAGTCATGGTTGCCAGGAATCGCATAGGCCGGACAATCGAACACGCTCGACGGATACATCTCTTCGAACTGTGTCTTCCACCGCACATCTTTCGCCCCGCCCGGCAGCGGCCCATACCAGTTATCACCCAGCATCAGGAGCCCCTCGGTCTTGAACCTCTGCTCGCGCACATACGCCTGCATCGACTTCGCCACACGGCTCTGCGCCTCAAAGTCCTCATACCCCCAATCCCCCACCATCAACAACCGCGACCCACCACCCGGCCCACCATGCTTCGCAGCACCCAGCGCCGGCAAACCACCAAGTCCGGCCAACGCACTGAACGCAAAACTCTGCCGCAGAAACCGCCTACGCGAATACGTCTCATCAAACCCCATACGTCTCCTCGAAATTGCAACTCTTGCAACGATAAGACGAATCAGCGGCAAGGAAAGCTGCTACACCCGGGTTAAAACTCGCGCCGCCCTTCCATCGCCCGTGTCATCGTCACCTCATCGGCATATTCGATATCGCTTCCCGCTGGCACTCCCGTCGCAATCCTCGTCACCTTCACATCACCCTTCGTTTTCCTAAGTTCAAGCGCCAAATACCCTGCCGTCGCCTCTCCCTCCGTCGTCGGCGAAGTCGCCAGAATCACCTCATCAATATCCTGCAAACGAGTCAGCAGATTCGTAATCCGCAACTGCTCCGGACCCACTCCACCGATCGGAGAGAGCGTCCCGTGCAGCACGTGATATACGCCGTTATAACTCCGCGTCTTCTCAATCGTCGCAATATTGGTCGGCTCTTCCACCACGCAAACCAACCGCTGATTTCGCACTGGGCTCATGCAATACCCACAAGGATCGATGTCCGTAATGTTGTTGCAGGTCGAGCAGAGCCGCAGGTGCAGCTTCAACTCTCGTATTGCTACTGACAACGCCTCGGCATCGTCGGCCGACGACCGCAGCACATGAAACGCCAGCCGCTGCGCACTCTTGGAACCAATCCCTGGCAGCTTTCTTAGCTCTTCAATCAGCCGCGACATCGGCTCCGCAAAACGACTCGGTGTGGCATGGAAAGAACCAGTCACTTAGCCCAACCCCGGCAGATCCGGCAAGCCCAACCCACCCATCATTCCGGCCACGCTCGACTTCATCGCTTCATCTGCCCTCCGCCCTGCTTCGTTCACTGCTGCTGCAATCAAATCTTCAAGCAACTCAAGATCGCTCGCCGAACTGCCCATCGCCGTTGGCTCAATCTTTACCCGCAGAATCTCTTTTTTACCGTTCATCCGCACCGTCACCACCCCGCCGCCGCTCGAAGCCTCCACCACCGTTGCAGCGAGCTTCTTCTCCATCTGCTCCTGCATCAGCTTCGCCTGCCCCATCATCTCTTTCATCTTCCCCAGATCAGAAAAGTCCATCTTCACCCCCTTTGGTGCTGTAATGACTGGCTAGTCGTTATCGCGCAGATCGATCACATTCCGAACTTCGGCATTGAACAACGTCTGCGCCCTTTGCACAATTGGATGCTCCAACGCCTTCGCCTGGACGCTTCCGCTCTTCGCTGCTCTCGGCTTTTTTGCGTTAGCGGCATTCTTGACGCCCGGCAGAAACATCAGCTTCAACGCCCCAACCCCGGCATCCCGCAACGCAGCTCTTATCAGTTTCTCCGCCTCCGCATTAATCACCATCGAAAGCATCGTCTTCGAGAGCTCCGTCTGCACCCGGATCTCGCCCTCTGTCACTGTCCACTCTGCATCCGCCAGAGCATCAGCCGGCGTCGCCTGATTCTTCGCCGCTAACAAAGCATCTACGGCCACCCTCTGCAGTTCCTCAGCGGAATGTAACGAAGTCAGTTGCATACCAGTGCTGCTCGCACTCTCAACGGGATCTGCCCTCTCAGCCGACATTTCAGTCGGCTTCTCCATCAACGGCGAAGGCACGTCTGCTGTCTCCGCACGATCCTCAGTCTCCACGAGTGCGGCTCCTATCGCATCGCCGTCAGTCAGCACCGTCTCCGCAGGTGTCGTTACCTGAGCCAGCGTGGGCACCGGCACAGGCGTAGGCGCCGCCATCGGCACAACAGGAGCAGTAACAGGTACAACAGCGACCGGCGAGGCCACTACGGCCCGCTCGTCAAACCGGTTCCTGTTCTGGTCCCTTTCAAAGGGAGAAAATGCTGGTCTGGCGCTCGCCGCCGCTGCACTCGTCTCCAACACGCGTGCCGTCGCCGCCCCGCTTACCGGATTCCTCGGAGGCGTTCCCACGGACGTGCTCAATGTCCTCGCCGTCGCTACTCCAGGCCCTGGCCGTGAACCGCCGCCAACAGGGAACTGGCTCAACACCTCTTCAATCGGCAGCAACCGCCGCAGATGCACGAGCTTCAGCAATCCCAGCTCGAAGTGGAACCGCTGCTCCTGCCGATATCCCAGCTCATCAAACGTCCTCAGCATCACCTGCAGAAAGCGCGTCAACTCCTCTTCGCTGAACAACGCCGCCGACCGCCCCGCGCGCCGCTGTTCATCGGCCGAGATCTGCAGCAACTCCCCTGCCACCCCATCCGCCCCAGCCCCATCTACACCGATGCCCGCAATCTTCGCAATCACCGTATTCCGCAGATACCTTACAAACTGACGCGCCAGCTGCGCCGGGGAGTTTCCCGCATCCAGCAATTGATTCGCGACCGTAATCACCTCGGCGCTACGATTTCCATCCACCGCCTCAAGGATCCGCTCAAACACTGCATTCGGAACCGTCCCCATCAGCTCCCGAATCTGCCCTGCATCCAACCGCGCTCGACGATCCTCCACCGGAGCGCTCGCAATCGCCTGGTCCATAATCGACAGCGCATCGCGCATCGACCCATCGCCCGCCTCGGCAAGCAGACTCAGCGCAGCCTCATCCGCATCCACGCCCTCCCGCTCCGCAATACCGCGCAGCTCGCCCAGAATGTCCACCAGCTTCACCGCATGAAAGCTGAAGTGTTGACAACGCGATCGCACCGTCTGCGGAATATCCTCCGGCTGCGTCGTCGCCATCATGAAGACAATATGATCCGGCGGTTCCTCCAACGTCTTCAACAATGCATTGAAGGCAGCATCGGTAATCTGGTGAGCCTCATCCAGGATGTAGATCTTGTACTTATCTCGCGCCGGACGATACCGCGCCGCATCCCGCAGCTCGCGAATCTCATCGATCCCGCGATTGGTCGCCGCATCGATCTCGATCACATCAACCGCATTCCCCGCCTTAATCTCCGTGCAGCTGTCGCAAACCTCGCAAGGCTCTGCCGTGGGCCGCATCGGCGACCCAATCGCATTCCGGCAGTTCAGCGCCATGGCCAGAATGCGCGCAATCGTCGTCTTTCCAATGCCGCGATGCCCACTGAAAATATATCCATGCGCGATACGGCCTTGCGTCAGCGCATTCATCAGCGTCACGGTCACGTGGTCCTGCCCTGCAACATCTGCGAAACGCTGGGGCCGGTATTTCCTAGCAAGTACCTGATATGCCATATAGAAAAGGTAGGGAAGTCACAATCGTCGCGACAGGTCCGCAGACTCTATTGTATCGCCCATCGCCAAGCCAGTTATCCTCGGAGACGAATGGCGCCGAAGGCGCGTCAGCCTCGATGGCAGATCGCGCCGTGCGCGCAGCACGCTTTAGCTTTTGCAGTTCAAAACTAGCGCCCAGCCTTAGCCAAAGCCCGAGCCTTCCGCGCCCGCCGCTTTACCTCAGCCTCGCTGAACATCGTACCCCGGCACTTCTTCGCGCCACAGTAGCAGTTCTGCTCATCATCGTCGCTGTCATACAGGTTGTACTCATAAGTCAGCTCCTCCCCAGCGGCGATATCCCGAATCGCAACAACAAACACTCGGCCATCGACATTCTCCGACTCGCAGTTTGGATCGCAGGAGTGGTTGATAAACATGGCAGTTCCAAACCCGTCGATTACCAACCCATTCTCCCCACAACTGAAAAGGTAAGTAATATCGCGGTCCTGGTACCTATCGTCCGCCTCATCCTTGGTAAACCGCGGCCCGTCATACTCGCAGACTCTCTTACCTTTTTTTATCGCTCGAGTGGTATAGCAGCCCGCCGCATGAATCGACGAAGAACGGATAATCAGCCCATCAACCATAGTCAAAGAAGTTCCATCAAATAAAATAGTGGCAGGGAAACAGCCAAGGTGAGCTGACTATAACAAACCGCCTCGCAACACCGTCAAAGTATCGAACGAGAACTCTGAACCCTTATGGCAGTCGGCTCTAAAATTCGCGCATTGCTAGCTGCGTTCCTGGTCTCCGCAGCCTGCCACGCACAGACCGCACCTGCGCAAAATCCACCCGCGCCATGCCCGGCTCCCGGCCAGAACACATCTCAGCCGGCCGCGCCATGCCCCCCGCCTCCACAGACAAAGAAGCCTTCAGCCGCTGAGCAGTTTCCGTTCCCCGGCACTCCGGCAAAGCCCGCAACTCCTCCGCCCGACGCCCCCAGCTCCACCACGGCACCTTCCTCCGCTGCAGAGGAGCATCCATTTCCCACAACCCCAGCTCCCAGGCTCCCAGGCGACGACTCCAGCAGCAGTTCCAGCTCCGGCAGCGCAGACTCCGACGCTGTTCCAGACACAGACATGCCCAAGCCGGGCACCGAAGGCAGTTCCGTGCATCGCAAGCTCCCCAAGGTCAAGCGCGTTCAGACCGATGACGAACGAGTGGATGAAGATCTGAAGGTCGCGAAGTTCTACATGCGCGACGATAATCTTCCGGGCGCCTATCTTCGCGCCCAGGATGCCGTCAAAACTCAGCCCGATTATTCCGCCGCTCACTACGCCCTCGCTGAGATCGCACAAAAGATGAAAAAGAAAGACGAGGCGATCGCCGAGTTCCAGACTTACCTAAAATTGGACCCCGATGGCGAAAAAGCTAAAGAGGCTCACAAGGCGTTGGATCAACTAAAGTAGTCTTCCATCCGTAGAGCCTTGCCCGTTCGCACCCGGCAGAGAACACTAGCCGCCGCGCCTGCAACCGGTGTAACGTGATCCTGCCTTATGAACTCCACCCTCCACCGCCTTCAGCGCGAGATCGCCTTCTCCCTCAACGGACTCGACGCCGCCCAGACACAGCTCCGACCACCCTCGCGCCCACAGAAGTGGACCATCCAGCAAATTATGGAGCATCTCCTTCTCAGCTACTCCGGCACCGAGCTGGCTCTGAATGCCCGACTCACCAAGCGAGCTCCCACCCGCGCAAAACCCAGCATCCCGCAGCACCTGGGCCAGTACACCCTCATCCGTCTCGGCTACTTCCCACACGGACGCAAATCCCCGCCTATGGTTACGCCGGCTCCAACCGAGCACCCACTCTGTGGCGAAGAGCTCACCACCGCCGCAGCCGAACACCTGGCTCACCTCGATCTGCTCTGCGCCGAAGCGGAAGAACTGTTCGGGACCAAATGCAAATTCGCGAGCCACGCGATCCTCGGCCCGCTCGACGTAAATCAGTGGCGAAAATTCCAGCTCATTCACGGCGAGCATCACCTCAAGCAGATTCTCGCCATCCGTAAAGCCCACAGCCTGATGCCCGTCGAGCGAGCGGCCAACTGAGCGCCTGAAACGCTCCTTTGGAAGACCCCGATCGAACCGGCGGCCTACTCTTCGAACCCGCCTACCGCAGCCTCAGCCGTCTCTTCCTCCAGATCGTCCTCGACACGCAGATACCGCCGCATATACCGAAGCGGCTCCTCGGCCGCAGCCATCTCCTTCAGGTGATACAGCCAGGCATCTTCACGCGCGCTCCGTCGGGTATATCCTTTGCGCTGCACAGTCCCGATCGACCCATCCTTCATCTTGCGGGTAAACGACTGCATCGGAACCTGAAAGGTCATCAACTCCCCGGGCTTCCAAAAAGTCGACGCGAACTCATGCGAGAACAGTAGCGCATAGTAACGACGTTCGGCCGCCAGCATCTCCACCGCATGACGGGCGCTCTGCCACGGCAGCCCAAGCTTCCCCACATACCATCTACGAAACTCGAACCCGTTGGTTCGCGCCTGCCCGATCAGTAACTGAAGCAACTCAACCCGTGTCATAAAGTCCGTTTCACTTTTAAAGAAAGATACCGCAGCATCCCGGTCAGTTCCGTGCCCAAAGGGTACAGTCTGCGGTGGCGTGCGTCCAATTCCGTGTACGCTACCAGAGAAGTAGCTTCAACATCTCAGCCTGCAGGGGAAGTCACCACTCCCATCACGCTTCGACGCCCAGGCCCGGAGAAGAGCCATAATACGCAGCGTAAAAATACTCAGCCTCCTTCTTGCCGTCCTGTTGGTAACTCCGGCATACTCGCAGTCCTATAACCCCGCTTTACACACTGACCCCATCAATCTCACTCCCGAGGTCCGCGACGCCTTCGCGCACTTCTACGACCTCGACTACGAGGGCGCCCTCTCCCGCTTTGAGACCATCCAACGAGCCAACCCGCAAAGCGTCATCTCCATTGGCAACGTTCTCCTCACCATCGTCTTCCGCGAGCTCTACCGCCAGGATCTCCTCGACACAACCTATTACGCTCACGACTCCTTTCTTACCTCCAAACGCAACGTCCCCGTCCCACAACCCATTCGCGACCGCATCGAGTCCCTCACCAACTCCGCCGTCGCCCTCGCCGACCGTCAGATCAAAGCCAATCCCAACGACGCAAACGCCTATTTCGCCCGAGGCTACGCCCGAGGCATGCACGCCGCCTTCATCACCCTCTGCGATCACAGCTACGTGGCCGCAGCCCGCCAGGGGCTAGCCTCACGCAACGACAGCGAAGCCACTCTCAAGATCGACCCCAACTACGCCGACGCCAAGATGGCCATGGGCATCCAGCAGTTCGCCGTCGCCAGCCTCCCGCGCCTCGTACGCATGCTCGTAGGAATCGCCGGTGTCGGCGGCAACAAAGAAAAAGGCCTCGAACTTCTCCGCGAGTCTGCCGCACACGGCATCGTTACGCCTATCGAGTCCCGCACCGCCCTCTCTCTCTTCCTCCGCCACGACGCCCGCTACGCCGAAGCTATCGTCGTTCAGAAAGGCCTCGCCGACCAGTATCCCCGCGACTTTCTCTTCCGCCTCGAGGTCGCCAATCTCACCAAAGACTCCGGCAACGGTCCCGGAGCCATCGCCCTCTATAACGCCATCCTCACCGACGCCAAAAAGCCCGGCTACTTCATCGGACCACGCCTCCATATGACCTACTTCGGCCTCGCTGACACCCAGCGCGGCCAGAACCAGATCACCCAGGCCGCGCAAAACTACCTCCAGGCAGCCGCCCAACCCACCTGCAGCGACTGGATCCGCCGCCGAGCCCAACTCAACGCTGGCGAGATGTTCGACCTCCTCCACAAACGCGACGAAGCCACCAAACAGTACGAACTAGCCTCAGCCGGAGGCGGCGACCAGTCCCAGTCCGACGCCGCCCATCGCTACCTCAAGACCCCATACACCGGAAAATAATGGGGTGTGTACCAGACATAAACGGGTGGGTAGCACGCACAAACGGATGGCGTAGCAGGCACGCTCGCCAAGAGGTGTCCTTCCCAAACCGGTCCCTTTGCCGTCATCCTGAGCGCAGCGAAGGATCCCGAAGAACCCTGACCTGCCACGACCTGTCCTCCCTTTTCAACCCATCTTCTCCAAGCCTTTGCCGTTGTCATTTCTTCATTCCCTCTTAGGACCGACACACGTGTAGTGGGCCGTCCGTCAGCGCATGCGCGGCGAAAACAACCGTCAAGCGCAGCAAAGTTCGATCGGATAACCGGCGTAAGTTGTCGCGCGCCGAACCTAACGCTCCTCCCCTCAAATCCTGCTAGCCTGAATCAAACTTATGCGCTCTCAATTCCTTCTCGCAGTCCTCCTCGCGCTCACCAGCACTCTCTCCGCCCAGCAACCACCCCAAACCAACTCCAGCGTCCTCGACGCCAACGGCACTGCCCACATCACCCGCGTCATCCCGGTCCCCACCACCATCAGCTCCGAGGCCCAAACCTCCCTCCGCCGCCCCGCCGATGCCGAACACCAGACCCTGGCCGAGCGCCGCACCGCCACCGACGCCTGGCAGACCCGCGCCGGCGAAGCCTCCCGCAAAGCCTACCCCGTCAACATCGAATCCATCACTATCGCCAACGTCCCCGTTCGCAACGTCCTACCCCTCGAAGACAAACACCCCGACCACGTCCTCATCAACGTCCACGGCGGCGGCTTCAACTCCGACTCCGGCTCCTTCACCGAGTCCATTCCCATCGCCAACCTCACCCACACCCGCGTCGTCTCCGTCCTCTACCGCCTCGCTCCCGAGCACCCCTTTCCCGCCGCCGTCGATGACACCATCGCCGTCTACCGCGACCTTCTTAAGACCTACAAGCCCACCCACATCGCCCTCTACGGCACCTCCGCCGGAGCCATCCTCACCGCCGAAGTAGCCGTTCGCCTTAAGCAGCTCAACCTGCCTCTCCCCGCCGCGCTCGGCATCTTCTCTGGCATGGGCGACTTCAGCCAGAACGGCGACTCCTGGTCCATGTACGCCCTCCGTGGTCTCACTGGCAGTCTCCCCGTCGCCGGAACCCAGCCCCGCAGCACCGAGTACACTGGCACCACCGATCCCAAAGACCCCGTCCTCTCGCCCCTCTACGCCGACCTCCACGGCATGCCTCCAACACTCTTCATCGCCAGCGGCCGCGACATCCTACTTAGTGGCACCGGCATCCTCCACCGCGCCTTCCTTCGCAGTGGAGACGACGCCCGCCTCATCGTCTTCGAGGCCCTCCCCCACGCCTTCTGGAACGACATCAGCCTTCCCGAGACCAAAGAAGCTTACAGCTACATGGCCGACTTCTTCTCCCAGCGACTCAACCGTTAGCCCATCGCCACCCGCAAACCAAGCCGCCGCCGGACAACACTGAACCCGCAGCTCTATCTCTGCGTATTCAATCTCGAGAGCGTATGGCAAAATAGAAGCTCTCGGAGACACTTATGTTCTGCAGTCATTGTGGCAATCAAGTCGATCCTTCCTCCCGCTTCTGTCCAGCCTGCGGAGCTCCAGCCGCCTCTATCGCTCCTCCCCCGACGGGTCACTACCCGTCCGGCACGCAACTCACGCGCCCGCGCCACAACCGCATGATCGCTGGCGTCTGCGCCGGCTTCGCCCTCCACTACGGCTGGGACCTCAACCTCGTCCGCGTCCTCACCGCGCTCATGATCGTCCTCACCGGCGTCGGCGCCATCGCCTACATCGCAGCCTGGGTCATCATCCCCGAAGCCCCGTACGCGCTTCCCGCAAAGAGCACCTAAGCTTTGTCAAAAAAGATCGCCGTAACCCCACCTCAATCCGAGGTCAGTCCACGCCCCTTCGCCTACCGCAATCGCCTCCTCCACTGCGACGGAGCAGACCTCACCGCGCTCGCCGCCGAACACGGCACGCCGCTCTACGTCTACTCTGCTCAACAAATCTCCCACCGCTTCCAGCTCTTCGCAGAAGCCTTCGCCACCCGCCCCCACACCATCTGCTACGCCGTCAAAGCAAACTCCTCCCTCGCGATCCTCCGTCTTCTTGCCAGACAAGGAGCAGGCTTCGACATCGTCTCCGGCGGCGAGCTCGAACGAGTCCGCAAAGCTCACAAGTCCGCGTTGAAAAAAGTAGTCTTCTCCGGTGTAGGCAAACAGATATGGGAGATCGACGCCGCACTCAAAGCCGACATCCTCCTCTTCAACGTAGAGTCCGAAGCCGAACTCCATCTCCTCGCTGTGCGCGCCGAAGCCTGCAACAAAATCGCCCGCTTCGCCCTCCGCGTCAACCCCGACGTCTTCGCCGAAACTCACCCCTACATCTCCACCGGCCTCAGTGAGCACAAGTTCGGCATCGGCATCAAAGCCGCCCGCTCCATCTATCGCAGCGCAAAAAAATCAAAGTGGCTCGACCCTGCCGGCGTCTCCGTCCACATCGGTTCACAGATTCGCAAAGTAGATCCCTTCGCCGCAGCCCTCACCCGCGTCACCAGCCTCATCGCTGACCTCCGCCACGACGGCCATAACATCCGCTACGTCGACGCAGGCGGCGGCCTCGGCATAGACTACGGTGCCACAGCATTTGACCCAGCAAAACAAGTAGCAAAGTACGCCGCCGCGATCACCAAAGGTCTCGGCACAGAACCCGCCAATCTACTCCTCGAACCCGGCCGCTTCATCGTTGCGCAGGCAGGCGCGCTCCTCACCCGCATCCTCTACATCAAGAAAAACGGCACCAAAACCTTCGTCATCACCGACGCCGGCATCAACGACCTCATCCGCCCCGCGCTCTACCACGCGCACCACGAGATCATCCCCATAAAACAGCCAGCAGGGAAGTCAACCTTCACAGCCGACGTAGTCGGCCCCGTCTGCGAGTCAGGCGACTTCTTCGCCCGCGATCGCATCCTGCCTCCAGTCAAACCGAACGACCTCATCCTTCTCCTCGACGCCGGAGCCTACGGCATGTCCCAAACCTCCAACTACAACTCCCGTCCCCGCCCCGCCGAGGTCCTCATCGACGGCGCCGCGACCCGTCTCATCCGCCGCCGCGAGACCATGCGCGACCTCCTAGCCCCCGAACTCCTCTAACCCACCCCAAACAGATCGCTGTTGCCTTGTTCTTGTCGTTGCTTGTCCCTTTGCTTGTCATCCCGTAGGGATCTGCATTTGCTTTTCCATCCCCTCTCTAAAACTCATCTCGACCGAAGCTACTCACAGCCTCATCGTGAGTAGCGCAGTGGAGAGACCCCCGCATTTCGCCCCCTCTTCCGGAACATTACAGCAGTCTTGTCGTTGTTTTTGTTGGTGATCAAACCAAGCGTCAAAAATCGTACGCCAAGCTCTTCTGCATCCGGTTCATCAACGTCCAGAGTTTGAACTTGCCGAAAATCTGACTTCACGGGAACGACCGTCCGTGACATTTAGAGGAACAAAACGTCTTTAGCTTATTCCTACCGGAGAACCACAATTGTTACGGACTCAACTTTGCTTGGCTACCCTCATCTCTCTCTGTTCTGCTGTGGCCGCTCAGAGTCCTGTACCGCCGGACCTCACGCCGCATAAGACAATGCAGATCGCAGTAGATGGCAACGTGAAACTCGAAGTGCTGGATTTTGGCGGTTCGGGACGTACCCTAATCTTCCTGTCGGGAATGGGCCTGGATGGTCACGAGTTCGACGACTTCGCACCAATGTTTCTACCTAACCATCGAGTGCTCGCTATCTCGCGGCGCGGTTTCGGAAAGTCAAGCGCTCCTACGCCAGACGAAGAAAACTACTCGGCAGACCGTCTTGGAAAAGATGTCCTCGCGGTGATCACAGCACTGAAAATCAACAGACCCGTTCTGGTCGGTCACTCTCTGGCCGGCGAAGAACTTAGTTCGATCGCGACCAGTCATCCCGAAGAAATCAGTGGCCTTATCTATTTAGAGGCGGGATACCCATACGCGCTGTACTCGCCAACCCTTGGCGATCCGATCATTGATGCGAAAGACCTTCAGCAGCACTTGAACCTGCTGTTTTCTGCTACGCTCCAGACCCGTTCCGACTTTGCTGGCCTGGAAGCATCCGTAGCAAGGTTTGATAAAGATTTGAAAGCGGTGGATCAGAAGCTTGCTTCTCAGCCTGTTCTTCCGCCTCGCCCGAAAGATGCGCCTCCTCCTCCGCCCATTCTTTTAGCGCTGGTCAATGGAGCGCAGAAGTTCACTGGGATCCCTGTTCCGACCCTAGCCATCTTCGCCATTCCTCGCTCGCCCGGCGAAACAACGAGCGCCCAAGCCGACGCGTTCCAGGCAGCAGTTCCGAAAGCTCGCGTAGTGCGTATCGCGGGGGCCGATCATTTCATCTTCCACTCCAACACAAAAGAGGTCATGAAGGAGATGACTGCATTTCTCAGTGGTCTCCCGAACTAACAAGAGGACTGCTGTCCCTGCAAAACGTCGTTATCGGAAACTTGAAATATTGGCTCGTCATCCCGTAGGGATATGCGTTTGCTCTCGCCATTCCCTCCAAAATTTGTCACCTCGACGCACTAATTGACTCTCGCACCGCGGCCAGAGGAGCCTTCGCATCCAACACAACTCCATGATTCGGACCCGCACTCACACCCAACTCCTTCCATAACGCCGGCAGATCCACATCCACCGGCTTCTCGCTCCACTTCGCGTACATATCGGTCAATACTGTCGTCCCGGTTGCGCGATCCCCGATCTGCAATACTCGCGACAGCGGCCAGTCCTTATCAATTCCACCCCCGCTGTCCACAACTGCGCGCAGAGCATCTCTAAGCCCCTTCCTGTCGTTCGTCTGACGTCGGATCGAAACATCCGCCATCAAACAAAACATCGCTCCACCCCAGTACGTCCGCCCCCACGTCTGTGTCTCATTCAGGCCGCGATCACTCTGCTCCGGTTCGCCATTGTGCATCTCGTGCAAAAACTCCGCCCACACCCTGGCCTCGGTCAGCCTGCCCGTCCCCGCGCGCGCAATCGGTTCGATGTACGTCGCCAGCCCCTCTTCCATCCAATGCTGATCATCCGGAAGATCCGGCAACGCCGTATGCACAAACTCATGCGTCATCACCCAGTCATCCCTCAGCTCGTCTCTGGTCACATGTTGTCCCAGCCGAACTCGCGTCACGGCAGGGAAGCCACCCATGTCACCCCACGTCGTACCGTGGATCGAATCGGAGTCGCCGGCGATCGGCTCAATCACCACCCGCGCCCGCACCACCGGAAACCTGCCGTAGTACACCGCCACCGAATGCGCCGACTCGTGAACCCACGAGACAACCTCTGCTTGCGAAAGATCAAGATCGCCCGCCGCGAAGTCCACCTGAATCGTCGCCCCTCCCTCGCCAAAGCTCTGCGATGCGACGATCCGCTCCCCCCGCCATCCCCGGTGGCCACCCGCAGTGTTCTCACTCTGCGCGCATCCCACGCAAGCCGGCCAGAGCAACGCCAGGCAAGCGCACATCGCTACGGTTCTCAGCCCCACAAACACCTCATCCCAACCTCGAACCGGAGTCTGCCCGATCGCTCGATCTTCTAATAGGACTCGTCCGCCGACGAAACCGTTACACAGCCCGCGGCACGCGCTTGCTCTCATCAACTTGCCAAAACCTCAAAGACGGCGGGTGCCCCATATCTCGATTTTGAGATGTGGGCATTCGCGCGACAGCGGGAACACCCTCTCCTGACAGGATGCATGATCCCCTCCTCAACATGCTAAAATCACAAGGTCGCGCAAGCCCGCAACCGATCGTAGGCACACGCAAAATCAACACCGAGGTAGTCCATGTCCGGCCACTCAAAATGGGCGACAATTAAGCACAAAAAGGGCGCCACAGACGCCAAACGCGGCAAGATCTTCACCCGCCTCATCAAGGAAATCACCATCGCCGCCAAGACCGGCGGAGGCGATCCCGACGGCAACCCCCGCCTCCGCGGCGCCATCGCAGCCGCCAAGGCCGAGAACATGCCCGCCGACAACATCAAGCGCGCCATCCAACGCGGCACCGGCGAACTCGAAGGCGTCAGCTACGAAGAGATCACCTACGAGGGCTACGGCCCCGGCGGCGTCGCTCTCATTGTTGACGTCCTCACCGACAACAAAAACCGCGCCGTAAGCGAGATCCGCCACGCATTTTCGAAGAACGGTGGAAACCTCGGAGAGTCCAACTCCGTCTCCTGGATGTTCACTAAGAAGGGCGTCATCACCATCGCAAAATCAGCTGCATCTGAAGACAAGCTCACCGAGATCGTCCTCGATGCAGGTGCCGAAGATCTCTCCGACGAAGGCGAAAACTGGGAGGTCCTCACCGATCCCAAAGACTTTGAAGCCGTCACCGAAGCCCTGAAGGCCGCAAAGATAACCCCCGAACACGCTGAAGTTACAAAGATCGCCTCGACCTACACCAAACTCGAAGGCACTCAAGCCAACGCCATGATCCGCCTCCTCGAGACCATCGAAGATCTGGACGACACGCAAAACGTTTATTCCAACTTCGACTTCGACGAAGCTGCAGTCGCCAACGCCAGCCATTGATGCAAAACGGTAGCTAAGCCCCCAACGGCCGCCGTTCACAGGCGGCCTTCTTCTGTTGTGCTCAACACCGGAGACCTAAGTGATTAAGCAACTCGCACGCCTCGGAGCGACCGCCCTCTGGACCCTCGCCCTCCTGCTAACCGCCACCCGACCCTCCTGCGGTCAGGCAATCGTCAGTAACGAGAACAATCCCTTCCTCGATCCCAAAGGCCACCAGCCCTTCGAGATCGGAGCTCTCGTCCAGGGCGGCATCGGCGTCACTGAAAATCGCAACGACTTCAAGTTCCTCATGGCTGGAGTCCACGCCGGCAAGGTCCTCACCCCCAACTTGGGCCACGGCCCCCTGCGCGGCAACTTCGAGTACGCCGTCGAAGTCTTCCCCTTCTGGCAGTCCTACACACCAAAGTTCCAGCGCCCCTTCTGCACCAACCCGCCCGGCACCCCGGAGCAGTGCACCCCCTTCTACACCGTAGGCGGTACCTTCACCGGAGCCTCCGTCACCCCGATCATCCTCCGCTGGAACGTCGTCGGCACAAAGAAATTCTCCTTCTGGGGACAAGCCGCTGGCGGTCTCCTCTGGACAAACCATAAGTACCCAGCCTTCGGCGGACCACCCTACAACTCGCAAAACGACGGCAAATACGCCGACGCCAGTGTCTTCAACTTCACCCCCCAGGGTGGCGTCGGCGTCCACTACTTCATCCATCCCCGCCGCTCTATCGACTTCAGCGCCAACGCCGTCCACATCTCCAGCGCCTCCCTCGGAGATCGCAACCCCGGCGTCAACGCCAGTGTTCAGTTCTCCCTCGGCTACACCTGGTGGAAATAACCATGTATCTTTCGCTAACTAGCTGACTCGCTACCCATGAATCCAGAAGCCATCATCGAGTGCGTCCCTAATTTCTCTGAAGGCACCGACGCCGCCAAGGTCGAGCAGATCGTCGCCGCCACCCAGGTAGAAGGCGTGCGCCTGCTCGACTGGTCCCTCGACACCGCCCACAACCGCTCCGTCGTCACCCTCGCCGGCTCGCCCACCGGCATCGTCGAAGCCGCCGTCCGCGCCGCTGGCAAAGCCGCCGAGCTCATCAACCTCACCACCCAGAACGGCGTCCACCCCCGCATCGGCGCCGCAGACGTCATCCCCTTCATCCCCGTGAGCGGAGCCTCCCTAGCCGACTGCGCCGTCCTCGCCCGCCAGGCTGGCCTCCTCATCTGGCGTCGCTACGGCGTCCCAGTCTACTTCTACGGAGCCGCCGCCGCCCGCCCCGACCGCGTCCTCCTCGAAGACGTTCGCCGCGGCCAGTTCGAAGGCCTCCGCGACGCCGCCCTCCGCGACGCCACCCGCCGCCCCGACATCGGCGGCCCCGAGCTCCACGCCACCGCCGGAGCCTCCGCGGTCGGCGCCCGCAGCTTCCTCATCGCCTACAACATCCACCTCCAGCAGCCCGACATCGCCGCCGCCCGCGCCATCGCCCGCGACATCCGCGCCGCCAACGGCGGCCTCCACGGCGTCAAAGCCATCGGCGTCCTCGCCAACGGCCGCGCCCAGGTCAGCATGAACGTCACCGACTTCCGCATCACCCCCATGCACCACGTCCACGCCACCGTTCAGCATCTCGCCCAGCGCCACGGCGTCCTCATCGAAGACGCCGAGCTCATCGGCCTCATTCCCCAGGCCGCCTATGAGCCCGATTCCGATTGGGTTCGTCAAATCACTGGCTTCGATCCCGACGGCAAGGTGCTCGAGCGCAGACTTCACTCCCCCATCTCGTGGCCTCAGCACTAGTTATTCCAAAGCCACCCCATCTACCACGAAAGTAGCAAGCTTGCTAACAGAAACCTCACCCATCCAGTCTTGCAACCAGCGCGTATTCACGGAACAATGGTGGTATTGCAGCTACACTGCCAGTAGCTCAAGGAGTAAAGGAAACAAATGAACACACCCAAGCGCACCCTCTTCACCACCGCCGTCGTCATTGCGACCATGACGGCGACCATGATGGCCCCAAACTTCGCCTCCGCTGCACAGCTTTCCAGCGACGCCAAGTCCGCCACCCCCAAGGAAGTTCAGCAGCTCATCGTCGTCGACTATCGCGCCATGCAGAACTCCCCCGCCGCGATGGACCTCAAAGATCGCGTCCTCCCCCCTGAACTCAAGCGCCTCGAGACCGCCCTCAAAAGCTCCGGCCTCAAAGTCGACCAGGATGCCGACGTCCTAGCCTTCGCCGCCTTCCGCGACCAGAAGGGTGACGGAACCCGCATCGTAGGCATCGCCCAGGGCCAGTTCCACACCCGCGAGGTCATGGCCAACTTCACCAAGAACAAGATCAAGCCCACCATGATCCGCAACAACAGCGTCTATTCCATGGGCTCCAACGGCATGAGCGTCGTCTTCCTTAACCAGACCACCATGGTCTTCGGCGACAAAGACGCCGTCAAGGAAGCGATGGACGCCCGCGACGGCATCACCTCCAACTTCCTCTCCAACGGCGACATGGTCAACGAGATGAACGTCGTAGACACCAAGGCCGTCTGGAGCCTGCTCGACGCCAAAGGCACCCAGACCATGATGAAGAGCGTCCTCGGTGACGCCGCACAACTCGCCGACTACGACACCGTCAAGAACCGCATGAAGAGCAGCCGCTACACCATGGACTTCCAGAACGGCGTCAAGTTCGATATGGCTGTCGTCATGTCCGACACCATCACCGCCGCAACCGCAGCCACTCTCATGAAGGGGGTTTCCATCCTGAAGAAAAACTCCGGCACCCCGCTCGAGAAATCCGCTCTCGATCAGACCACCATCGACTCCAATGCCGGCACCCTGACCGTCGACTACTCCTCCTCCGACAGCCAGTTCGCCAGCCTGCTCACCTCACCGCTCTTCCAGTCAGTCGTCAAGTAGCCGCTCACGAACTGCCAAAGAAGCAACTCGCAAAAAAGCCCGGCGTCCGCACTTTGCGGACCGGGCTTTTCATCGCAGGTTAGGTCTTTGCCGTCATCCTGACCCTGAGCTTGTCGAAGGGAAAGGACCCCGACGAACTCCCTCCTGCCCAAACCGCCCGTCCCTTTCCACCCACATCTGAAGTCGTCATCCTGAACGGAGTGAAGGATCCCGGCACATTCCACCCACCCATACCGTTCTAGCCGTTCCCGTTCTGCCTCCACCCAAAGTCATCCCACCAGACAATTGCCTGTGTTCTTCCCGTTACCGTCGCACGGCTGTGCTGTCATACCGCCCTGAGCTTGTCGAAAGGGAAGATCCCTATATTTGTAACCATATCTGCTACGTTTTCCTTTCCTCAACGCCCCACAAGCGGTCGATTCAACTCCGTTCGCCAGTTAGCCGGGTCCGGACCAGCTTCCATGCCTGTAAGATATCGCTCCCACAGGTCCTCTGCCGTCTTATACCCATTCTTTGCGATCCAGGCTTCAAACTCGCCCCACCCAGCGCCGAGTCCCGAGTAATCTCCGTGGTAGACCGTCCTCACCACCTTCATCGCAGGCCATACCCCAGCCTGCACCCTGCCCGCAGTCACAATCGGCGCAGCCACCGGCACGCAGATCTCGAAATCAAAGGTCCCCTTTGGCTTGACCAGGTGGTGGGTGAACCAGGGTCCAGCCTCGGAAACCCCTTGTGCGGCCGCCGCGGCCTTCACCTCGTTCAATCCGGGAATCATGACCTTTTGAATCTCCGAGGTCGGCACCGTGAGATGAAGGAAGGCCATTGGCAGTGCAACCGTCTCAACGATCTTTGGTGTCTCTATCATCTCGTCTCCTCTGGTTCTTTGTGCTAATTACGACGCAATCGGCAGACTCTTTCAAGTCGTCATCCAGACCCTGAGCGAAGTCGAATGGGGAAGGATCCCGACGCCTTCCACCCGCCCATACCGTTCGAACCTTTCAGCCGAAACACTCCAGCCTTTGCCGTTCTGGATCCGGCGCAGCGCAACCGTCTCCACAGCCTGTGGCGTCTCGATTGTCACATCTATCCCTCGTTCTGTGTGCCAATTTCCAAATCGAATTGAGAAATGGTCGGGTACACCCGTCTTTAGGCAGATCAAAATTTTAAAACTAGCTAAGGCTGCAAATCAAACGCCGGCCGCAAACTGCCATCCATGTAAAACGGCACCGACGTATGGGAGTGTGTGATCCTCCACTGACCAGCCTCCCGCTTCAGATGAAGAGTGGAACGCATCCAGAAGCTGACCAGCCGCGCCCCCGCCTTTGCGGTCGCTTTCATGTGCATAAAACCATGACAGAACGCAACATCGCCGCTGACTGTCACCTCAAAATCATGCGCTTCCACTTCCACCGGCCCATCCCAGGAATCGAACCACGCCTGTTTCTCCCGGCGATCGATTCCAAGATGAGATAGCGGCGGAGCCAGATTGTAGTCGGCCGCATCCGCCGCGAACAACGCCGCAAATCCAGCGGCATCTTTGTCATGATTCGTCTTGCGGAGTTGATCGATCACTGCCAGAACTTCGGCCTGATCCTTCGAAACATCGGTCTGCATCGTTGCTGTCGCCATCGTGGTTCTCCTCTCTAATTAGCTGCCCATCCAAGCCTTTGCTGTCATCCTTGAGGCGCATTAGCCCTGTGTCATCCTGAACGCTCAAGCCTTTGCTGTCATCCTGAGCGTAGCGAAGGATCCCGACGAACTCCATCCTGCCCAAACCGCTCGTCCTTTTCCGCCCCCTCTTCACGCCGTTGTCCAATCTTCATCGCCCTTTCAAGATGCTGCTGCCTCTGGACGTAGTTTGTGTGCTGTCGAGCTTTAGGTTCAGAGCACTACCGAATCGGCACCCAGACCTCGACGTCGCCCGCGCCGATCTTCGCGTCGAAGCTCTCGCCATAGCGTTCGAAGAAACCCGGCGACCCCGGAGTCCCCAGCGCAAACGAGTATCGAGACTTTGGCAGCCACTCGTGCTCAATCGCACGGCAGGTCTCCGGAAGCTTTGAGACGTGGCCGCTGTGCGTGAACACCGCATATCGTTCGACAGGCATCGTCACCACGCTGAACTCTCCAGGCAATCCCTCTGCACTCCGTACTTCCACTGCCGCCATGTAGCCAAAACCATCCGACGAAGGAAAACAAACCCCATACGCTACCTTGGTAACCGGACCTGGGACTTTATCTAAATAAGTAGTAAAACGCTGCCACAGCGCCGGAATCTCTTTCATCGTTGCCATCGTGTACTCCCCGCGCAGTCCAGCCAGCAGCATAGGCTTTCCGTCTTCAAACCGTGGCGTCTCCAACTCCTCAGAAGGTGTCTTGTCTCCTTGCTGTGGAACTTCTGTCATGAAGAACTCTCCTCGAATCAGATTGAGTGAACAACATCTCAATATAACGGTGAAGGTGATCAATACAAGCAACTGCGATCTCAGGGCCGCCCTTGGCCTTCGCGAGAATGAACGCTCCCTGTAGCGTCGCCTGCGTGTAGAGCGCAAGACTCTGGGCGGTCCACTCCGCATCAACCCCATACTTCTGCATAGCCTCCGCTATGTCCGCCTCCACGGTCGCCGCATGAGTGCTGATGCTCTTATTGCATGCCTCTCGTATCGGAGGATTCGTGTCATAAACCTCCTGCACCATCGTGCCTACAAGACAGGTAAAGTCACACAACGTTCTTCCTTGAAGAATCGCCTTACGAAAGTCCACATAAGCTAGAACGCGATCCAGCGGGTCGGGCAACTCGCGATAGGGTGCGGACGCGAACACGCCACCAGTAACCTCGCTCCAGTGGTCGGCCGCAGCCAGAGCTAGCTCCTCCTTGCTCCTGAAGTGATGGAAGAAGCTTCCCTTGGTCAGCCCCGCCTCTTCGCAGACATCCTCGATGCGTGTCGCGCTATACCCTTTGACGCGGATGACGTGCATCGCTGCATCCAGAAACTTCGTCTTCGATTCGTGCCGACTGTCGATCATGAGGTGCCTTCTGTTTGTTGGGAAATAGAATACCAACTAGTGGGTATGCTGTCAATCCATATTTCGCCTCACATTAGGCCTTTCGCAAACCCTCAGTTGTTGCCTTGTCGCTGCCTGTCCCTTTGTTGTCATCCCCGAAGGGGATCTGCGGTTGCCCTTGCCCTTGTCGTTGCCTGTTCTTTTGTTGTCATCCCGTGGATTTGCTTTTGTTATTGCCGTTGCCCGTTCTTCGTTGCGGATCCCCGCAGTATCCCGTAGGGATCTGCTGCTTCGATTGTCCGCCCGATACGCGGCTGCCTCTTTCCATCTGCGCCTACCCGTGTCAATTGTGCGCGAAGCGAGTAGTCACCGTCGGGGCAAAATCTGTCAAGCCCTATATTCAACTAAGCCCCATTCCATCAGTAAGATACACGTGGCGTATTAGTTCTATCCCGCAAGCTATACTTAGTACAGAGAGTGCAGAAAATTGACTTCAGCGATCTTCCGAAGAGGAAGTTGACGTAAGTCCTTTGACTGGACGAATTTGCGCGCAACCCTTTTGAAATGACTATTTTGCAGAAAGCTACTTTTGGCAAATCATTCAATCAAAATGATTTACGGTCAAATACCCCCGGGGGGGTACCTCCCTAGAACGCGAGTACAACGCCGAACACGTTACCCTGGAACGAATATTTCCGGCTGAATTTGGTCCCAAACTTAGCCTGATATCCCTCGAGCCCATCCCGAGTAACGGCAGGGGTCGAGATCGAGCAGTTGGAGTCCGGCGAGGCGAGCTTGCTCTTCCAGCCGCCGGCTATCATATTGCAAAGCTCCCCGATTGCATCGTCCACCATCGGATCGTGCGGCTCTGACGGTGTTCCCAGCAACGCCTCGGCAGTCACCGACGCAGTAGCCTGACTCGCATACAACAGGCACTCGCCATCCACTGCCCCGGTAAATTGAATCCTTGCCACGATCCGCCCCTCCACCGTGTCGACCTCGCCCTCCAAAGGGTCGCAGCTTCTCTCCAGCATCGTCTCAAAAACTTCCGCGACAGCCGAATCCAGCCGAGTCACTGCCTCATCCTGCGTATTTGACACAATCGTCCTCTTCCCGCTCCAGGTTTATGTTCCGGAATAAATCAAAACAGCTCTCAACTAAAGGTCCAACAAAAAGCTTCAACAACGACGAGCAACACTAGAACCGCTTACGCTGCCCGCAACAGAGGAAGCACCCGCGCCTTCACCTGCTCGGCCGTGAACGGCTTGCAAATATAGCCTTGTGCGCCAGCAGCGATCGCACGCAGCACGAAGCTCTCATTGCCTTCCGTCGTAATCATCACGACCGGAACGCCCTGCGCCAGATTCTCCTGCTTCCGGGCCTCCAGAAACTGCAGTCCATCCATCACCGGCATATTGATATCACTCAGAATCAACGCAAGTGCGTCCGAACCTTGATTGTCTCGAAGAGTCTGCAACGCCTCCTCACCATTCGAAGCCTGCAACACCTCGCTGAGTTCGAGGCCTGCCTGTCGCAACGCCCGTTCGATTACCTTTCTCATTACCGCCGAATCATCAATAATTAGCGCTCGCACCGACCCTCCCAACATATCTTCTGGTCTGATTGCTGTATCGGCAGATCAACTGCAACCTTGAACGATCTTGCCCTTAGCGCTTTCTAACGATCGCCTCTCCAACTTCGGCCACCGAACTGCATAGGCTTGTGGCATGGACAGCGGACTCTACGCAGCATACACAGGACTCTTGGCACGCACGCAAGCGCTCGACACTGCAGCCAACAACCTGGCCAACGCAGGAACCTCTGGCTTTCGTGCTCAGCGCGACTACTTCAGCGGGGTTCTTGCGGGAGGCATCGATCAGGACCCCGCGACAGCATCCCAAGTCGGTCAATCCGTAAACGGCTTCGGGGTCCTAGGCGGAAATAGGCTGGATCTCGGACAGGGAGAGCTGAAAGCCACCGGCAATCCGCTGGACCTCGCCCTGGAAGGTCAAGGATTCTTCGCCATCCAGACCTCCAACGGCATCCGGTACACAAGAGACGGAGCCTTCTCCCGCTCCCCCAAGGGAGTGCTGCAAACAAGTCGGGGAGAGGCAGTGCTCGACGCCAACCTCAAGCCCATCACCATCCCAACAGGCAACATCTACGTGTCACCCGATGGGAACATCTCGGTCTCTACAACAGACGGCAGCGTAATTGTAGGCAAGGTTGGAGCCTTCGATTTTTCAGATAAATCAGTTCTCTCCGCTGAAGGTTCTAATCGCTTTTCTGCAAATGAAACAAAACCCATTGCAGCGAATGTTTCGGTAGAACAGGGCTCGGTAGAAGGAGCTAATGAAGATGCCGTTCACGGCACGATGCAACTGGTGCTGGTGCAACGACAGGCGGAGATGATGCAAAAAGCGTTGAGCGTCTTCAACAATGATTT
This sequence comes from Tunturiibacter gelidiferens, assembly GCF_013410115.1. GTDB lineage: Bacteria > Acidobacteriota > Terriglobia > Terriglobales > Acidobacteriaceae > Edaphobacter > Edaphobacter gelidiferens. The sequence goes on along the minus strand of NZ_JACCCV010000002.1, from coordinate 136,911 downwards.
CGATAAAACGGCGTCAGAAGATCTTCCTCGAGTTTGACCAAAAGTCCATATTTTATAGAGTTCTATACAAGACAAGGAGCTTGAAATGATTCGTGCACTTTATACAGCCGCAAGTGGAATGAGCGCCCAGCAGACAAATTTAGATACCATCGCAAACAATCTGGCGAACTCGGGGACTGCGGGTTTCAGACAGCGTCAAGTGCAATTTGAAGACATGATCTATCAAAATCTGGTCACTCCCGGATCCGCCGAGACACAGCAGACTCTTTCGGCTGGCTTGCAGGTTGGTCTTGGTACCAAGACAGCAGCCAGCGAAGTAATTATGACGCAGGGCGATCCTAACAACACCGGCAACCCATATGACCTTGAGATTCAAGGCGCGGGATTTTTCCAGGTTTCTCTTCCCGACGGAACCATTGCTTACACGCGCGCTGGGAACTTTCACTTGAACAGTCAGGGCACGATTGTGACCTCTTCTGGGGATACGATCTTGCCTGCGATCACGATCCCGTCTAATGCTACTAATGTCGTGATCTCTCAATACGGCGTTGTAACTGCAACGCTTCCTGGACAGACAAACGCCGCGCAGCTTGGCACCATTCAGCTTGCAACTTTCCCTAATACGGGTGGCCTGAGTTCCATCGGCAGTAATTTGTTGCAACAGACAGCATCCTCCGGCAATCCCATCACGGACACTCCTGGGGGGACCAGCGGAATAGGAACACTGCAGCAAGGGTATCTAGAAAATTCGAACGTTGATGTTGTCGCAGAGTTCGTGCAAATGATTCTGGCGCAACGTGCCTACGAGAGTAACTCTAAGGTAATACATGTCGCCGATGACATGTACTCACAGATTAATGGTCTCGTTCGGTAGACCGCCATGTCCGATACCTTCTCAGTATTCAAAACGATTGGCAGAAGTTCTTTTCTCTTACTGCACGGAACATGGCTTACCAGTACAGCTCTCGCAGTTTGTTACAAAACGCCAACTGATGCGATAGCCGTGGACGTCACGAGCTCATCGTATTCGATATTGGAGAGCGGTGGTTATCGGGTGGCGAGCATTCAGTCCGACCCGGTTTTGAGGCAGAGTTGGGCGACGATTATTCATTGCGGTCATCCAGGATGGCCCGCGGTCGCTCTTCCATTGCCCGATTCAATTCCGCCGATACGACTCAGAGAGCAGGGAAGTGTAAACAATATTCCTTCTTCTGTCCTAATTCGTGCCGGCGAAATTGTTCGGCTTTGGAGGCAAGAAAGCTTCTTACGGATTGAAGTCGCCGGGATCTCAGAAGGGAATGGCGGATTGGGCGATCTCATAAAAGTGCGACTCTTGCGTAGAGGTACAGACGACCAGACGATAGCGGAACAATTCTCCGGCATCGTTCGAGGGCCGTCTGATGTGGAGATGAAACCATGAGGGGGATCCCAGGGATGAGTTCACTTATCAATTTCATCCAGAAGCCAGTGCTCAGTAAGGTCCAGATCCTTACAAGTCAACCGTCTTTGGTGTTATTCGGCAATAAAAGCTCAAGTCGCTTCGCGTTGACAATCGCTGCGCCGTTGCTGTTGTTTTCGATTCTCCCTTCTGTGCAAGCACAGACCGAAGCGATCCATAAATTGATTGAGCCAAAGCCCAATGTGGCTGCGGCATCCTTGTCCTCTTATCTGGAGAGAGTGCGGGCGGAGAACTCCAACATCCAACCTGCGCCAGGATCTATCTGGACTGACAGTGGAAGGCTCACACGCATCAACACGGATGTGCGGGCTATGCGGCCTCATGATCTGATTTCGGTCGTGGTCTCCGAGAGCCTCGCAGCGTCGACGGACGGAACGGTGAAGAACTCGCGAGCGTCCAATGCCAGTTCCTCTATCTCCGGTCTAATTGGCACTCTGCGTGCGGGGAACGCGTTGCAAAATTTGATTAACCAAACCTCCTCATCGGGACTTAACGCGCAGGGAACAAGTGCAACTAATTCGAGCCTGAGCACCACGTTTGGAGGACAAGTGATAGAGGTTCTTTCAAATGGGATGCTGGTGATAGAGGCAGCTCGGCAGGTGGAGTTTAGCCAGCAAACCCAGACGATCGTTTTGAGAGGACTAGTCCGTCCCGAGGATATATCTCAACAAAATCAGGTTCTATCAACAGCTATCTCTAGTCTGGAGCTTGAAGTACGTGGGAAGGGAATTATCAACGATTACACCCATCGTCAGAATGTCTTGGTTCGTCTTCTACAAAAGGTGTTGATTTTTTAATGAGGAACTCCATGCACGTCGCCAACAGGCCGGAAGAATTAGAGGTAGAGAAAAACCTCACAAGACTCCCAATCTCCTTTGCATGCCTATTGATTTGTTTTATTGCCACAGCCGCGTGTGCTCTCTCTTCAGATGCGACAACATCTACGTCAAGGCAGGCGCGCGTCAAAGATATCGCTTCAATCGAGGGTATTCGCGACAATCAATTGGTTGGATACGGCATAGTTGTCGGCCTACAAGGTACCGGCGACAGTCAGCAAACAACCTTTCCTGCACAAACCTTGGCGTCAACGCTGCTTCGTATGGGAGTCAGCGTACCGGCATCGGCGATTAGAGTGCAAAATCTTGCTGCAGTCTTTGTTTCAGCCACGTTGCCACCCTTCGCTCGTCCAGGCACCAAGCTGGATATTACTGTCTCCTCGGCAGGCGATGCGAGAAGCCTTGAGGGCGGACTGCTTCTAATGACTCCTCTCTATGGATCGGATGGAAAAATATATGCCCAGGCGCAAGGACCATTGATAGTAGGTGGATATTCGGTCAACGTAAATGGGAATGTAAAACAATATAATCACCCCAACACGGCAAGGGTACCTTTCGGGGCAATGGTAGAACGTGGAGTCCCGCTGGATTTGGAAGGAAAAAAACAATTCTCAATATTGTTGAACGATGCTGACTTTCGTAGCGCAGAAGCGATGGCTCTTGCGATTAATCATTCGTTAGGACGACCTGCTGCCCACGTTCTCGATAGCCGAAGGATTGATTTGCTGGTGGCCGTCGGTGAAGAGGTTCCAGCCCTATTGGCTCAGGTTGAGTCCATAGAAGTACCTGTCTTTCCTCGCGCAAAGGTGGTTGTCAATGAGCGTACAGGAACGGTAGTTATTGGCGGGACCGTCGTCTTGCAGCCGGTGTCTATCCTTCATGGTGGATTAGCTGTCAACGTGGTGAGCGAATTTCAAGTATCACAACCAAACGCATTTTCCTCAGGTGGCACGACACAGGTCGTTCAGCAGACAAGAGTCGACGCTCAAGATAAACCGGTCAACCGAATTGAGCTAAAGCAAGGAGCTACTGTGGACGACCTGGTTCGAAGCCTCCAGACGATCGGGGCCTCCGCGCGGGACGTCATCTCGATCCTTCAGGCGATGAAGTCTGCGGGCGCATTGGAAGCGGAGATTGAAGTCCTATGAAAATAGAGTTAGATGTCTCAATCCCATCTGTTTCCGACGTCCCAAGACAAAAACAAGCCAAGCTGGTGGATGCTGCACAACAATTCGAAGCGACAATGTTGCAGGAGCTGTTAAAACCAATGCAGCATGGGCAAAGTAGTTGGGGAGAAGAAGAGAAGAATGACGACTCTGCTTCCGACACGATGAGCAGCTTCGGGACGGAGTCTATTGCAAAGGCGATATCGAAGGGTGGCGGCTTCGGGATCGCTCGAAGCGTAGTGAAGCAGATCACTAAAGAGCATCAACAAGACTCAGAAAGAAAACCTTCGGGTACTAAAGTTTGAGGGTTGGATGTCGATATAGTCATGTAGACGGAGGCTCATCATGAGCTATATAAGTGGAATTGGCAGTCAACAGACAGCCAACGCGGTCACTCTATCTGAAGCGCAGCCGGTTGTAACCGTGAACGCGCCCGGGACCGTGGGCGACAAATCTGAAGCACTTAGCGCAAATGTAGGCCGCGCCGACGATACGGCTTTGAGTTCAACGGGCGGCCTCGTACTTCAGTCTTTTGGAGCTTCAGATACACGAACTGCGAAGGTTTCATCTTTGCAGGAAGCGATCGCCGCTGGAAGGTACACGGTGTCTTCGTCAGACGTGGCAGACAAGATCATGCGGTCCTTACTGGAATAACTATGGCAATTGATCAGACAGTGGCTGACGCACTCGATGAGACGATTAAGGCTCTCACCATTTTGGATCTGAATAGACTACAAACCCTGGAAGAGCGGATCTCAGCGCTTGCGAAATACAGCATCGTATGTAGCACAGGTAGCCTAAGTTCAATTTTGGCAAAGAAGCATCTGCTTGAACTCATTGTTCAAAATTGTGAGTCGAATCTGGCTGCACTTCACCACCTGCACGGGAGAGACACGAGAGACCAATGGGCACACTAACGTCATTATTGAATATAGCCAGCGAAGCTTTACTGGCAGACCAGGCTGCGCTGAACGCGACCGCTAACAACGTTGCGAATCAACTCACGCCTGGCTACACGCGCGAGGTCGTAAGTTTCCAGTCGGGGGATTCCGTCTCTCTCAGTGGGATTGCCCAGAGCTCAGGCGTCACTGCTACGGTTTCGTCTCAGAGGGATCGCGTTCTTGAACAGCGCGTACAGCAGCAAACACAGGCCACGGCGCAGAGCACAGCGCTTCAAACTGCTTTGCAGCAGGTAGAAAACATATTCGGGTTGACCTCGGCTTCAACGGGGTCGGGAGCCGTAGCGTCGTCTCAGCTTGGCACCGCAATTAACGGGTTCTTCAGTTCTCTGTCTTCACTGGAGGCTAATCCGTCTGACACAGCAACGCGGCAAAAAGTACTAACAGCAGCGAGCGCGTTAGCCGGCGCATTCAATACCGCATCGAGTCAGCTTTCCCAGATATCGACTAGTCTCAATCAGAAAGTCAGCGGCGATGTCAGTCAGATAAACTCCCTCACATCTTCGATAGCCTCTCTTAATTCTAAGATCGCCAGCAGCAGTCCAAATGGGGATGCAGGCAGTCTCGAAGACCAACGGCAGGAGGATATCGATCAACTGTCTCAGCTCGTTGGACTGGATCAAATTTCAACTTCAAACAACGGCATTGTTCTGACAACAAGCAGTGGAGCAGTTTTGGTTAGCGGTGATCAGTCATTCCAAGTAAGCACGACGCAGGTGGGAGGCAACACGGACGTGCTGGCAGGGGATCCTCCTCAGGACGTAACTTCAAACCTCAGCGGCGGAGACCTGGGTGGTGCTTTGCAGGCGAGGGATCAGTACTTGCCGGCTTATTCAGCGGCATTAGATAACTTAGCTTTTTCCCTTGGAACTGCAGTAAATCAGCAGAACGAGCTGGGTGTTGACAGTAGCGGAAACCCAGGATTGGCGATCTTCAGCCTGCCGGGCAGTGCGACTGGTTCTGCTGCATCGATTGCGGTGTCTGCAACTGCCCCAGGGGCCGTCGCGGCCGCTTCTGCGGGCGAGGGGTCTTCGGGCAACGGCAATGCCACTACTCTCGCCGATCTTTCTACGACGAACGTGGTTGGGAGCCAGACGGCCACAGGTTTCCTCGCCTCATTCCTCGATCAGGTTGGCAGCGATGCATCTGGAGCGACCACGGAGAATACAACCCAGCAGGCTACGCTCACTCAGCTTACGACGCAGCGCAATTCGCTCTCGAGTGTGTCTTCCGATGAAGAAGCATCGAATCTAACGCAATATCAGCGCTCCTATCAAGCGGCATCTCAGGTGTTCTCGATCGTTGACACTCTGATGGCGAGCGCAATCAATCTTGGTGAACAAACGACAGTGACCTAGTAGGCCCAGGCACTCTTCGACTTAACGAACTACCAATCAGGAGCGCATCTTGCGAGTAGATCCAACTTATCTCAGCAGCCTTACCGGGGCACTCAACCAGTCCAGCTCCATGATTAACAACCTGACGTCCGAGCTATCAAGCGGACTAAGTATCCAATCTCTTCAGGACAATCCGGTTGCCGTTGCGCAAAGCACCCTCCTGGCCAGTCAGATCGAACAAGCGGACACGTTCGTTCAGTCAGCTACCGGGGTGGGATCGATGATGCAGGTGGCAGACTCGACTTTGGGCGACGTGGTGACTCAGATCGACAAGGCGCTCTCGCTCGCGGTGGAAGCCAACAACGGAACGCAGAACGCATCGAACAACGCCAGCGTTGCTCAATCGCTCAGCGGAATTCTCAGTGAGGTGGTCTCGCTGGCGAATACCAGTTATCAGGGGCAATATCTGTTCAGCGGTAGCCAGGGGTCCGTTCAGCCTTTTACGCTCAATACCGTCGCCACTCCACCGACAGCTACCTACGCCGGCGACACCAATGTGCAAACCGTCGAAGTGCCAGGCGGACAAAAGCTTCCAATCAATCTGCCGGGCTCCTCTGTCTTCGGTTCGGGAGCCACCGGGATTATGGGCGCTCTGAGTCAATTGATCGGCGATATTTCGAGTGGCGCCTCGACCGCGAGCCTCTCGACCGATACGGCGGCGCTCACCACCGCTCTTGGTCAGCTGTCAGATCAGCGACAAATACTCGATAGCTCTTTGAGCCGGCTCAACTCCGCCAGTACCTTTGCACAGACCAGTGAAAGTCAGCTTCTGGTGGCGCAGGGCAGTCTGGTCTCCGCAAATCCGGCGGTAGTGGCGACGCAACTGTCGTCTGCCGAGACTCAACATCAGGCCTTGCTTAGTGTCATGAATACCCTGGCAAACCAACAAGACCTCTTTCAGCTCATGAGATAAACGGATTCCGGCAGTTTGTCCCGCTGCTCCAGGATGCGAGCAGTTCGTTGGCCGCGGCGGGACGCTTGCTGGCTATCTAGCTCCGAAGATGGACTTTATGTACCACCCCCCCCGGGTACCCTTCATTTGATAAAGTATCTGTTTTCATGTGTTTGCGCCCCGCTTTGAGTGCAGAGTATTCATTATAAAAGGTTTGAAGCTAAAGTATTCAATTCAGGTGACTTGCTGCTTTAAACGCGTCGGACAAAAATAAGCCCCGATTCTTATCGGGGGCTTCCTAACAATATCTCTTATTTAAGTATAGCTGAATGGTATGACTCATGCGCCACGCGTATGTGACTGTGTAGGCTGGAGTTAGGAGTTTTTGGGGTTGACAGAAACTGCAGGGCTGAGCGGTTTTGCCTGCGATTGCTCTTGAACTGTGCAACTATCGCTTTTGCCTGAGTTAGAAAAAGTAATTGTCATGGTCGGGGGCTGGACGATAGAGAAGACAAAAGACAGGCAACGGCAAATGCTTACGACAACCGCAACCGCAGATCCCCTTCGGGGATGACAACAAAAGAACAGGCAACGGCAAAACACCTTTGAGGTAGTGCCTATACTTTTAATTTGAGGACTCCTGATGGGTGCAGAGGTGAGATTTCTTTGGAACGCGACGCGCGGTAACAGATTGAGGCCGTGGCGAAGCCCCTATCTGCGATGGAGACTCGAGACCTATTCGGGCCAACGCGCGGATACCGTACGCGCGCTCGATTTCTGGAACCTGTTCTGGAGAGAAAAAAAACAACTCTTTCGATTTCTTCGCTGGACGCGCGAGATCAAAAGTTACACCGACTCAACAAACAATTAGAACCAGGAGACAGCAGATCTCCCTTGAAGATCTCGCGGCTTCAAAGGGTGACTTTTACCTTTATTTGACAACCCACCGGGGCCAGACAGCTCGATGGATTGGATATGATGGAGTTATGAGTGAGTGGATCAAGCTGAAGGCAAAAGACGGTCATGAACTGGGAGCGTATGTTGCAAGGCCCAGTGGGGAAGCAATCGGGGTTTTAATTCTTGTGCAGGAGATATTTGGCGTCAACGCCCACATCCGCAGCGTGGCGGATGGGTATGCCAAAGATGGGTTTCTGGTGGTTGCGCCTGCGATCTTCGACCGGTTCGAGCCTGGTGTACAGCTGACGTACCAGCTCGAGGATATGAAGCGGGCCTATAACTTCTATGGCATGTTGAAGCCCGAGACGACGCTGATGGATGTGGCCGCGGCCTATCAGTGGGCGAAGCAAGCCGGCAAAAAGATTAGTGTTATCGGCTATTGTTACGGCGGGTTGACTAGTTGGCTGGTGGCAACGCGCGGCAAAGACTATGAAATGCAGCCTTCCGGCTGCGTCGGCTACTATGCGGGTGGGATTGGGTCGGTGGCGAACGAAGATCCTAGCTGCCCGGTGATGTTGCACTTCGGAGCGAACGATAGCCATATTGGGCAGGATCAGGTAGAGGCAGTTCGTTCGGCTCATCCTGAGGTGAAGGTCTTCCTCTACGAAGGTGCGGGGCACGCCTTTAACCGTGACGTCGATCCGAGCAGTTACCACGCCGCGTCGGCCAAGCTGGCACGAGAGCGTTCGCTCGAGTTTTTGAAGACGCATATCGCCTAAATGCTCCCAAAAATCGTTAGCATCGCTGGCGGCTCTCGATTGCCCGGTTTCGCCAGCGGTGCTATCCTTATGTGGACACTAAGAGTGAATTAGAAAGAAGATTAGGAGTAGAAACAGCTGTGTTGGCATCCGCTAAAAAGACAGACATTATTGAGAAGTTCCGCACGCACGACTCAGACACCGGGAGTCCAGAGGTTCAGATCGCCATTTTGAGCGAGCGTATTGGCGAGTTGACGGAACACTTCAAGGCACACAAGAAGGACCACGGATCGCGTCGCGGGCTTCTGATGCTTGTGAGTAAGCGTCGCCGCTTGCTTGATTACCTGAAGAAGTGTGACGCGGACCGTTATCGCGAGGTCATCGGCAAACTCGGAATCCGCAAGTAACCGCAACATCCCCGGAGAAACCGTTCAAACTATGGGAGCATACACGGCCCGTTCTCATTCGGCTGCCAACTTCGTGCAAGGTCCAGTAAGACCTTGTCGCCGGGGTTGCTGACGATGGGACGCCGCGGTGCCGTATCCCTGGTTTTCAAGTCACGCGGGTGTTGGCTCATGAACAACCTACTCCAGCGCAGCTTGCTGGCGGCTTACTAGTCGCCAGCGTCGAGCTGCGCTTTTTCGCGCCCGATCAACGGATGACGCGATTCAAGCTTAATCGATAGAACACGAGAGAAGAGAGGCAACATGAAACAGGATGTGACAGTTGAGCTTGCCGGCGGCAAGCAAATTAAATTCGAGACCGGACGCATGGCGAAGCAAGCCCCCGGCGCGGCCCTTACTTCGAGCGGCGATAACGTAGTTCTGGCGACGGCAACCGCCTCACCCGATCCGAAAGAGGGAATCGATTTTTTCCCGCTCACAGTTGAATACCGCGAATTTACCTATGCCGGCGGCCGTATCCCGGGTGGGTTCATCAAGCGCGAAGGCCGTCCGAGTGAAAAGGAGATCTTGACGAGCCGTCAGATCGACCGCCCTATTCGCCCGCTATTCCCTGAGGCGTTTCGCAATGAAACTCAGGTTGTTGCCTTCGTCTACTCCGCGGATAAAGAAAATGATCCCGATGTGCTTGGCATCAATGGCGCCAGCTGCGCTTTGGCGTTGAGCGATGTTCCTTTTCACGGTCCGGTTGGTGCGGTGCGAATCGGTCTGATCGACGATCAGTTTGTCGTGAATCCTACGTACGCCGAACGGGCGCAGAGCAAGTTGAACATTATGGTCGTCGGTACGAAGGACGGTATCGTGATGATCGAGTCCGGTGCAAAGGAAGTCGCAGAAAACCGTGTGGTGGATGCGATTGAGTTTGCTCATGAGCAGATCAAGAAGATTTGCGCGGCGATTGAAGACCTCGTTACTCGCGCGGGTAAGACCAAGCGCACCGTCAGCGAAGTTGAAGTTGATGACGAGTATCTGAATCAGCTGACGGCAAAGGTTGGTTCGCAGTTGAAAGATGCCCTCGACACCGAGAAGCACCCGAAGTTCGAGAGCTATGCGCTGGTCAAGACGATCAAGGATGAACTGAAGAAGGATCTCCCTGAAGGGGATGCAGCCGCTGCAAAGAAGCTCAGCAAATACTATGAGCTTTTGCGCGAAAAGATCTTCCGCGACCAGGTTTTGCACGATCGGATTCGTCCGGATCATCGGGCTTTCGATAAGATTCGCGACCTGAGCATCGAGGTCGGTGTGCTTCCGCGCGTTCACGGTTCGGCTCTATTTACACGCGGCGAGACGCAGGCGCTGGTGAGTGCGACGCTGGGTACGACGGATGATGCGCAACGGCTTGAGAGCTATGAGGGTGAGCAGAAGCGCCGCTTCATGCTGCACTACAACTTCCCGCCGTTCTCGGTTGGTGAAGTCGGTCGTATGTCTGGCGTGGGCCGGCGAGAGATCGGTCACGGTGCCTTGGCTTCGCGCGCAATTGAAGCTGTGCTGCCGGCTGAGGATGAGTCGCCTTATACGCTGCGTGTCGTTTCAGACATCCTGGAGTCGAATGGATCGTCCTCAATGGCTACGGTGTGCGGAGCGTCGCTTGCGCTGATGCAGGCTGGTATTGCGATCAAGGGATCGGTCGCGGGCGTTGCGATGGGTCTTGTGAAGGAAGGCGAGAACTATGCCATTCTGACCGATATCGCCGGTGCGGAAGATCACTATGGCGATATGGACTTCAAGGTCGCGGGAACGCGTAACGGAATCACGGCGCTGCAGATGGATATCAAGATCATGGGGATCACTCCGCAGATCATGCGGGAGGCTCTGGAGCAGGCGCGTAAAGGTCGGCTCTTCCTACTGGATACGATGGATGCTGTGATCTCGGGCGCGAACCAGGAGAAGTCGCAGTTTGCTCCGCGCATTCATACGTTGCAGATTCCTACCGATAAGATCCGCGATTTGATCGGACCGGGAGGCAAGGTGATTCGCGGGATCATTGATGCCACGGGCGTGAAGATCGACGTGGACGATACTGGGCGGGTCAATGTGGCGTCGAGCGATGCGGATGGTCTTGCGCGCGCGATCCAGATGATCAGCGATCTGACTGCTGTGCCTGAGATTGGGAAGACCTATCTCGGGAAGGTGGTTCGTCTTGCGGAGTTTGGGGCGTTTGTCGAGATCTTCCCCGGAACCGATGGTCTTCTGCATGTCTCCGAGATTGCAGAGCATCGCGTGAAGGAAGTGAAGGATGAACTTCGCGAAGGCGATCAGATTCTGGTGAAGGTTCTTGCGATAGAAGGGAATCGGATCAAACTTTCCAGAAAAGCTGTTTTGCGTGAACAGCGCGCCAAGCTTGGTCTTCCGGAGCCAGGTCAGATTGGTACGGATGGAGGCGGCGTCGCAGCCGGTGGACAGGGTCGTCAAGACGTTGTTGTCGGTGATGTTGCCGGGAGCGACGATGACGGTGAGGACTTCGACGATGATGGTGACGAGTCGACGGAAGAGCCTAACTTCAACCGCGAGGAGGGCGCTGTTCCTGTCCAGGCGGGCGGAGCTCCGGGGCCGAATGGACCTGGTGGGCAGCGGCGGCCAGGTGGCGGAAGACGTCGTCGCGGCGGTCGTCGACCGGGCTCTGGGTCCGGTGCTCCTCCTTCGGGCGGCGGCAATCGGTAAGGTTCCGTAACGGATGGAGAGACCGCGCACTTTCGCGCGGTCTTTCTGTCTCTGGGTGAGAGTCGAGATGGTTAGACGCGTGTGGCTTGCGTTTGCAGCGCTTTGTATATTGTCGGCTACGTCCTGGGTGGTTCCTCGAACCGAGGGTTTGCCTGCGCTTGAGTCGCAGGGGCTTCGTTACGGGTTGATTGGGTTCGTTGCGTTTTTGTTGGTGCGGGGCCGGGTTCGGTTTGGGAGGGTGGGGCTGCGGGTGGCTGCGGCTGGGGTGGGGTTCTTTGGGGTTCCCATGGTGGTGGGGGAGTGGGCGCGGGTCGGTGTGCCGGAGATCAGCAGGTCGGCGTTGTTTGCCATGGTTCCTGTGGTTGTGGTGATGGTGGTTGCGGCGGGGGATGAGGAGCGTGGAGTCCGGCGGTTTCTTGTTCCGGCTTTGGTCGGACTCGGCGGGCTTCTGCTGTTGCTGCCGCTAAAGTTCTCCGGATCGCTTCGAGGGCGGTTGATGCAGGGTGCGGTGTGTCTTGCGGTGGTTTCGGTTGGCTTGTCGAGCGTGTGGCTCTATCGGCTGCTGCGTGGGTTGGCTCTGGCGGAGGCGCTCGCGGTTGTTGGTCTGAGTAACGGTGTGTTTCTGCTGGTTTGCAGTGCGGTTAGGGAGGAGTTCGTTTGGCGGTGGAGCAGGTTGGCTTCGGTGGTGTCGCTTTCTTCGCTGGTGGATGTTGCGGAGGTGGTGTTGCTGGTGTGGTTGCTGCGGGAGATGATGCCGGTGCGTTTTGCTGCTCGGTACCTGGTGATTCCGTTGCTGACCTTGCTGGAGAGTTATGCTCTGATGCGGCCTGAGCTGACGGTGAGGGTGATCTGCGGAGTGGTACTGCTTGCGGCTGGTGCGGGGATGCTACTGGCTTTGAAGACTGGCGAGGAAGAGACGATGCTGTCTCTTCGTTGATACTTTTCTGTGTAGACTTCTGCGCGGTACACTTTGGGCAATGGCTGCTTCCATGTACATTGTGGTCGAGGGCGACGACCCTGGGTTCGATATCTTTGTAAATGGGCGATCGCTGGCGCGACATGAAGATGCGCTGGAGCGTCTGGCTTTGCGACTTGGAGTCAGGCCGCTGATTGAATTCTTTTCGGCGGATGAGAATTCGATGTCACTGCTGATCGAAGAGGGTGCTGGGAACCAGGAGCTTCTTCGTCGGCTGCCCCCGCCGCAGTGGTACTCGCCTGCGGATGGATTGAAGACCGTGCGTGCTCTGTTGAGGACGCTGGAGGCTGATCCGCAACAACTGGGGACCGAGGGCGAGCAGGTGCTCTCGGAGCTGCTGGAGTACGCCCACGTGCTCGAGAAGACGATGGACCGGAAGATGCGGTGGCATCTGGCTGTCAGCTGGAGATAGTACGGACCCTGTGCTGGACTGCGGCGGGTACCCCCCTCCCCCATATGCGCTCGCAAGTAACTTATTATCATGAAGTTAGTGAAATGACCCCTTGGTAAAATAGTCATTACAAAAGGGTTACGCCCAAATACGTCCAAACAAAGGGTTTGCAGTCGTTTGCTCCTTGCTAAGAACAAGAGCCCCGGCGGTAGCCGGGGCTTTTTTTGATTCTTTATTGATTATAGCGTTTGGACCATAACTCATACGCCACGCGAATGTGCTGGACTGGCGCGGGGATTTGCGGTTTGGGGGCTTGACAGGAATTTTGAGCTGGAAGGACGCAAAGAGGCAGGCGGGAAGCATATAGGGACAAAGTCTCAGAGACATCGATCGAAGATTGATCCCTGGCGTTGATCCCGTTGCACCGGTCGACGCAAACGTTAGAGGGCGGATGCGGCGGTGGTCCTCTGAGTGGAACGTCGCCGGCTCATACGAAAGGTCATCAGGGGGTCGATGAGGTGATGGTCAAAGTTCCGTCTACAAAGTTGAAGGTGTAGTCGGACGCTTCCAGAGTTCCCTTTCCAATCTCGATGGTGTAGACACCTGCAGGCGATCCTTGTCTGGCATGCGTGACTTCTCTGGCATCTCCTGTGACTACTGTCGGCTTGTCGCCGTTTACGAAGCCGGCGATAGAAGAGGTGAGCGTGGGGATTGCGTGGCCAACGGGCACGCTCACACTTTTCGCGGTGACCGTTAGTTGGGCTCTGGTTGCTGTCAGTGCGAATGTGGCCGGGGCCGATACGCCAGAGACCGATGCCTCCGCCGTGAGGTTGCCGGATGCTTCAGCCGTTGCGTCTACCGACGCTTCGCCGTTCGCGCCGGTGACTGCGGTAGCGCTTGAGAACTTGATCCCTGCGCCGCTGAAGGTAATTTTGACACCCGAGACCGGAGTGCCATCGATGTCCTTTACGAGTGCAATGAGTGGCGCTGCAAACTTCGACCCGTAGATGGCTTTCTGATGAGAGCCTGAGACGCCCGCTATTCGGGCTGGGGGGCCGATGACCTTCTCCGAGAGGGCGTCGCTGCTGCTGGGCAAGTAGTCTTCATCGCCAAGGTAGCGGGCCTTGAATCTGAATTTGCCGGGTGTTCGAGCGGTCCAGGTGACGGTCGCTTGGCCAGTCTCGTTCAACGGCACTGTGGCGAAGGTGACAGCATCAACATTGATCCTTAGATATCCGGTTGGAGTTCCGGTTCCCGAAGCCGCTCGGACATAGGCTGTGAAGGTGATTTTGTCGCCTACTCTGACGGGATTGGCATTGGCAGTCAGTTGGGTGGTCGTCTCGAGCCGGACTGAATGTTTGGCAAAGACAAATTTGGAGACGAACGCATTGGCGTTGTCGGTCGAGCCGGTCGGATCGACTGGTTGAAATGCTCCGGCGGTGGTCGGGAAGTTCTGTGAAGAAGCTATTCCGGTCAAGTAAGCGTTTCCTGCGAGGTCGAGAACGATGGCTCTTCCATAGTCTCCAAATGCAAATGAATAACCTCCGTTTCCGCCGAGATAGGTCGAGTAGTCGAGAGCTGTGCCGTTGGGAGCGAGTTCCGTGACGAAGGCGTTGGAGGTACCGGCTGGTTCGGACCCTCCGTTGGAGCTTTGAAAGGCATCCTCGGTAACAGGGAAGTCGTGAGACTGTGTGTATCCGGTGACGAGTGCGTTTCCGAAGCGATTGACTGCCATGCCAAGTATCGAGTCGGAGTAGGTTCCGCCGAGATAGGTGGAGTAGATGAGAGCGGTCGCGTCGGGATTGAGCTTTGTGATGAAGCCGTTGGTCTCTTCGATGCCGGTGCTGCGCTTGATCGATTGAAATGCTCCGGCGGTGACGGGGAAGTCGGTAGATGCTGTAGATCCCGCCACGTAGGCGTCGCCTGACGAGTCGATCGCGATGGCGTTGCCGGAGTCCCCGCCGCTTCCGCCGAGATAGGTGGCATAGATCAGCCCCGTGCCTTGTGGATTCAGCTTGGCAACGAAGGCGCTTCCATTGAAGGTTTTGGCGGTTGTTTGAAAGACTCCGCTGGTCACGGGAAAGTCAGAGGAGCCAGAGACGCCGGTGACGTATGCGTCGCCTGAGTCATCGATCGCAATGCCGTTACCGTAGTCCTGCGTGCTGCCACCGAGGTAGGTGGAGTAGAGGAGCGCGGAGCCGGCTGGATTGAGTTTAGACACGAAGATTGACTTGCCGTAATCGTATCCAGCGGTGTCTGGGTTGTGGGTCTGAAAGGCTCCCGGAGTTACGGGGAAATTAGTCGATCCAGTATCTCCTGCGAGGTAGAGATCGCCAGCTGCATCTACTGCGATGCCTTCGACACCGTCGGGTCCGTTGGCCTGATCTCCGCCCAGGCGAGCTGAATAGAGCAGCGCGGTTCCAGCCGGGTTGAGCTTCACAATGAAGAGGCCACCGCCTGGAGCCTGGAAGGAGCCTGGTGTTACGGGAAAGTTGCTGGACGCGCCACCTGTGACGTAGGCGTTTCCGGAGCTGTCTACTGCAATGTGTGAGGGAGTTGAGTCGCCAAAGATCGCAGAGTAGACCAGTGCTGTGCCCGTCGGATTGAGCTTTGTGACGAATCCTCTTTCGATAGACGTCGATGGTCCTGCAAAGGCTCCGGGGGTGGAAGGGAAGGTATCGGATTCGGTGTATCCGACGACGTAGGCATTGCCCTGTGGATCGACGGCCATGGAGGACGGTGAGGTGTAGTAAGGAGTCACTCCTCCCAGATAGGTGGAGTAGGCGAGGGTGGGGTCGATGACCAGGGTTTGGTGGTGATCGTAGGCGCCCAGGGTGAAGGTGATGGAGTTGTCAGCCAGTAGTTTGAATTTGCCATCGATGGTTTGGCGGCGGCCGTTTTTTTCCTGGTAGACGAGTGGCTTCTGGAAGGCTATCTCGCCATTTTTTGCGCGGACGGTGAGGTTGCCGCTGGGGTCGAGCGTGAGCCTTTGCGCGCCGGTGAATTGGAGGCGCAGTGGTTTGGGGTCGGCTCCGGGAGCCAGGATGAAGTCGTACTCGAGATGCTGCTGGTTGCCGTAGTAGACCAGGTCGACTCCGGGGTAGACGCCTGTGTAACTGACCCGAGCGTAGGTTGGGATGTTGGTATGCCACTTAGTGGAGTCGCGTCCGATGAAGTAGTTGGCCGTCCCTGACAGTTGCTCGGCGCCGGTGACTCGTTGGGGGTGCGATGCTCCGACCAGTTCCATGCGCACTGCGTCCGTGTTTATGGATCTGGCGGCGTGATTCTTTTGCGGTGGAGACGAGTAGTCGGAGGCTGCTGGCGGTTCGGGCCTGGCGAGCGTGAGGACCGCTGCGGAGTCTGTGAGGAAGAGCGAATAACCATGGCCGCGCGAGAGAAACCTGACCTGGGAATCGGTCTGGCCCTGATTGGCTTCGAAACTTAACGGTAATTTTCCGTAGTCTGTCGCTGGGACAGGGTGGGCAGGATGATTCGACGCGGCCGCAGACGTCTGGGCCATTGCGGGTAGAGGAAGAAGGATGACGAGAAGGAGGGGTAATGATAGGTGCGGGTTCATAGACGCTCCATGGGCGCGATCAGAGGAGGAGGGAGAAATGCTACAGAGAAATAAAGGCCCAGGGGAGGAACGCGCAACGATAGTCTCGCAAATACTTGTGCGAGTCAACTGAAGTGTGAGCAAAGATTCAGGCCGGAACGTTGTGCGTGGGCTGCCTGTCCGGGGCGAGCCGATTTTAGTGGCGGGTCTCGGTGGAGGCGGTGGTTTGGGTGGTCTGGTCGCCTTCGCCTAGTTTGCGATGGAAGAGATTGAAGACCAGGCCGTAGAGGGTATGGGCGAGTTCGGGGTCGTAGCGGATGCCTTCGTCGCGCATGAAGGCGTGGGCTCCGTTGACCTCGTGCCAGCTGAATCTCTTTTCGAGTTCGTTGAGACGGGCGAGGACGGTCATGCGACCTTCGAGAGGAATGTGCGGGTCCTGGCGGCCCCAGATTAGGAGGAGTTCGCCTTTGATGTCGGCGGCGCGTTGGAGGGAGTCGTCGCCGCCATTGCCGAGGGAGCCTTTGTGGATGTCGGTGGCGTAGAAGCAGGCGGTGGCGAGGACGTCGGGGTTCATGGCGGCGCGGAAGGCGAGGTGGCCGCCGATGCAGATGCCCATGGCTCCGAGATGGCCGGTGCAGTCGGGGCGGGATTTGAGGTGGTCGAGTGCGGCGCGGGCATCGGCGTCGTAGCTGGAGAGCTCTTTGGTGGTCTTGAGGATGTTGCCGCGGTCGGAGCCGGTTTGGTCGTAGGCGAAGACGGTACCGGCGGGTTCGAACTCGTGATAGATCTCGGGCATGGCGACGATGTAGCCGTGGCCGGCGAGAATGGCGGCGGTGCGGCGGATGGGTGGGGTGATCTGGAAGATCTCGGAGTAGAAGACGACGCCGGGGTAGCGGCCGGGGGCAGCGGGGCGGACGATGTGGGTCCGCATGGGGCCTTTGGGGGTGTCGAGTGTGACGTATTCGTCGTTGACGATGATCATGCTTCCTCGACTGGTTCTTTGGCTGCTCGGGGTTCAGAGCTGGAGATAAGAGTAGCAAGGAATTGGTGATTGCGAATTAAACGGCATGTCCGACAGAGGATGTCTGTCGGACATGTTTGTTTGTGACTGGCGGAGTTTAGTGGTGGTGGTCGCCGCCGTGTTCTTCGTAGTGGGCGTGGCTTTCTACGCGAGGGGATGCTGGGCGCACGTAGGGGTGGGCGTAGGGGTGAACGTAGACGCCGCTGTTGTAGTAGGTGCGGGTCCAGGGGTGGTGGTCGATGAAGATGGCGTGGCCTCCCCAGCCGAAGCCTGCTCCGTACCAGCCGTAGACGCCGAAGGCCGGACCGATGGTAACGACGGGGCCGAAACGGATCCCTGTGCTGATGATGAATCCGGGGCGGGGGCGGTAGAAGACGACGGCCGGGCTGTAGATGGGGACGTAGTAGTAGGCGGGGTTGATGGGCTGGATCTCGAGGTAGCCGCCGTTGTCAACGACGTTGTCGTAGGAGTTGGGGGTGAGGTAGCCGTAGTCGTGGGCGACGCGGCGCTGGCGCTGGACGGCGTCCATGACGTCAGGGCGCTGGCTGAGGACGGCGTTGCCGAGCGTGCCGGTCCATTGGGGGTCGCGGGCCATCATGTCGAGGACGTTCGGGAAGGGGAGCAGGGCGAGGACGCTGGGATCCCAGGGGAGGTTATCGGTCTGGATGGCTTGGGCGAGGGAGTCGCCAGTCATGAAGCTATGCTGCTGGGCCCAGGTGGCGGCGTCGGGGATCTCGTTCCAAAAGGTGGAGGCGGTGAGGACCTGGGCGAGGAGCGGGTCTGGATAGAGGGCGATGCGCTGGACGAGCTGGTCGAGTTGCTGGGCGGCCATGGGTGGTGGGGGTGCCTGTTGTTGCTGATCGGGCGCGCCCCGTTGCTGTTGGTACTGGGGCTGGTCTTGCTGTGGGTAGGCTGGTGGATTTTGTGGGTAGGGCTGGGCTTGTTGCTGGTCGGGCGGCGGCGGTGGTGGCGCCTGACGTTCGATGGGGGCCTGGGCTAGGGAGATTGCGCTGAGAGTCAAGAGAGTTAAGGCTGACAGCGTTTTGTGAATGGTCTTCATACCTTCGTTATACCTGTGTTCCTTTGGCGCTTTGTGCACTATCACTAGACTCCATTTTGGAGAGGAAGTTGCTCATGATGCCGTGGCTCAGCCGAGGAGGAAGCGGAGGGGGCTGTCGGCGGCTTTGCTGATGCCGATGCGTGGGGTGGTTTGGATTTCGGTGGGATGGTGGCCGTCGTCGGCGATCCGGATGGCGGAGGTGGGTGAGGTTACGTCGAGGCCGTTGGAGTTGTTGCGGGTGATGTCGAGAGCCTGACAGAGACGGCCGGGGCCTCCGGTGAGGAGTTTGGGTTTGGCGTTGAGGGGGAGGCCGCGGAGATCGGCCATGGTTTCGAGGCCGTCGATTGGATCGAGGGCTCGGATGAGGACTCCTCCGGCTTCGCCGGGAAGATGCGAGGCGACGTTGAGACAGTAGTACATGCCGTAGATGAAGTAGACATACACGTGTCCGGATGGGCCGAAGAGTATTGCGTTGCTGGGAGTGAGACCGCGGGCTGCGTGGGATGCCGGGTCGATGAGGCCGAGGTAGGCTTCGACCTCGGTGATGCGGGCGGTGAGGCGCTTGCCTTGGAGGTCGCGGATGAGGAGTTTGCCGAGGAGTGCTCGCGCTACGATCTCGGGGGAGCGGGAGTAGAAGCTGCGTCGGAGTTGGCGGGTTTGTGGATGTGCTCTCCTATTCTCTGTGTGTTTTTTGACGACTACATCCTTTCATCCTCACCCGTCCGCTTCGCGTTAGGGATGGAGCGGTGGCCTCCTTCGAAGATGTGGGTGCAGAGGGTGCGGATGTCCTTGATGACTTCGATGGTCTTGTTCATGGGTACCCCCTCCCCGGGGTACTTTCTTGCGCAAAATCTAGTGAGAAAAAGGCTTGGGTCTGGACTTCTGTATGTGGTGAGTTTGAGAGGGCCACCCGTCCCCGAGGTATCTTGATTCAATTGAGAATTCACCGTACTATTCTCGAACTCATGTCGGCCCGCTGCACTTGGAGTGGAAGATGACTGTTAAGACGATCGCGGAGCTTCTCGAACAGATCTCAACTCGGCGTGTGCGACCGACAATCGCTGATTTCCTATTTCTGCGACTCCTCACTGACGCAGATAGTGCCGATACGCAGACTATGCTTCGAGAGAATAGTTCATTAAGTGAAATCCGCGATCTCTTGTCGGAGGCCGTGAGTGGTGATGAACCCACGTGCTCCGAAGCCTCTTCCGCATTGCTCGCCTGGCGCGAATCTATTATCGCTGAAGAAGCTGGGGATCGAGATTCGTCGATTAAACACTCGAAGGCGATAATCAGCTATACAGACTGCAGTAGATTTCCACTAACATGCGGGCAAGCTTATTTGAAAATTGGTACCGCACTTGCGGTCAAATCGCAAACCCGAAAAAAGACGGATGAGAACATCCTGACAGAAGCTATTCAGAACCTGGAGCAATCACTTTCAACTTTTGGAGAATCGGCAATGCCGGATCTGAGATGTTTAGCTCACTACGATCTGGCGCGAGCTTTTCACGGGCGATGGATGAGGGCAAGTGATTGGGATGAAGACGCTGGCGGTAGCTCGAAAGAGAACGCTATCCGGCATGGAACTGCAGCGTTGCACTTAATGGACGCCGGATGCCAGATAGGTGATCGCCTCGCTCTGACGAGAATTATGATTGAACTACTAATTTCAGACAGAACGTCTTATCAAAATAAGGAGACGCATTCACAAATTGCAAAGATGGTGGAGGGCTTGTTAGCGTCCAATGACGCAGCCAGGCTTGATCCTGATACAGCCGAAGCTTTCCAGAATATTCTAAAAGAAAATACTTGAGGCTTGAAAATGGCGATGGGTTCAAAGAAAGGTCAGGTTAAGGCTCTAACGGAATATCTGTACCTAGATAAGTCAAGAATTCGCAGCTATGCTGAACAGATCGGCGCGACGCTATCTAGCGATAAGCGACCTGAATGGAAAGTCGGTCTTTCCCTCACTGGACCTTCCGTCGAAGGGAAACAGAGCGAAACCGTTCGTCCTACGACTGACCCTGAGATGGTTGATGCTCTAGTTGCACATTTAACGGAGCATGGCTCATTGTTGCTAAGTCGACCGAAATCTGAAGAGGATGCTCTTGCTCACCAACCTCAATTTGTGTTGGAAACCATGCAGGCCAGGCAGATCATATTCCATTGTGAGCCACAATCCGTGGTGACAGGCCTCCGAGATCTCGTAGTTTGGGTGTCAAATCCAATTGAGAAACCCGACGTGACTCTGAGCGAGGAGAAACGGTACAGAGCACGAGGTATGTTTGTTTATCTTTTGGTCGGCTTCTGGGACGACGAGCAGTCTACGCGTGCTTACTCGATGAACACCGCGCTCAATGTACTTTTGAGAACACTGGAAAGTTTAGGTGCTAATAAGGGCGAGAGCGACGGAACCAGACGGGACTTCGCGTCGCCGACAGCAATTCTTGAGCGCGCAGGTGGTTTCCGAGGCGAGGTAAGAACTATCAGAACCCTCTATACGGTTCGCGCCGTTTCGGAAAATAAAGTGGTAAGTGTGGAAGGGACGACAATTCGTTGCAACGATTTGTTCGGATACCCCCTTTTCATTGCGACAGCCTAGCTATTTGAGTAGAGGGCTATTGCGGATCAAGACGATTAGGTTGGACTGGCGCTACGGTTCGTAGGAACCGCAGCGGACGATTGAAGCTCAGCTGAATAAAAATTCTTTGGTGCGTAATTCCTTTACTGTGTCGCGGAGCTTGGCGGCTTTTTCGAATTCGAATTTTTTGGCGGCTTCGCGCATGTCGGATTCTAGTTTGCCGATGTAGACGTCGAGTTCTTGCTGGGTGGAGAAGTCGGGCATGCCTTCGGCTTCGTCGGTGAGATCGGCGTAGTCGGCTTTGAGGATGCCGGCGAGGCCCATCTCTATTGGGCGGATGATGCTTGCGGGGGTGATGCCGTTTTCTTCGTTGTAGGCGACTTGCTTTTCGCGCCGGCGGTCGGTCTCGTTGATGGCGCGCTGCATGGAGTCGGTCATCTTGTCGGCGTAGAGGATGGCGCGGCCTTCGACGTGGCGCGCGGCGCGGCCGATGGTTTGGATGAGAGAGCCTTGCGAGCGGAGGAAGCCTTCTTTGTCGGCATCCAGGATGGCGACGAGGGAGACCTCCGGAAGGTCGAGGCCTTCGCGTAGGAGGTTGATGCCGATGAGGACGTCGTACTCGCCTTTGCGGAGGTCGCGGAGGAGCTTGATGCGTTCGAGGGTTTCGATCTCGGAGTGCATGTAGCGGCAGCGGACGCCGACTTCGGTGTAGTAGCTGGCGAGGTCCTCGGACATGCGCTTGGTGAGGGTGGTGACGAGGACGCGTTGATTTTTTGCGGTGCGGTCGCGAATCTCGGCGAGGAGGTCGTCGATCTGGCCTTTGATGGGGCGGATCTCGACCTGAGGATCGATCAGGCCCGTGGGGCGGATGATCTGTTCGACGACGACGCCTGCGGATTTTGTGAGCTCGTAGGCGCCGGGGGTGGCGGAGACGTAGATGATCTGGCCGGTGCGGGACTCGAACTCTTCGAAGCGGAGGGGGCGGTTGTCCATGGCGCTGGGGAGGCGGAAGCCGTAGTCGACGAGGTTTTGCTTGCGGCTGCGGTCGCCGTGCCACATGCCGTGGAGTTGCGGGACGGTGACGTGGGATTCGTCGATGAAGAGGAGATAGTCCTGGGGGAAGTAGTCGAGGAGCGTGGGTGGCGGCTCGCCGGGGAGACGGGCGGAGAAGTGGCGGGAGTAGTTCTCGATGCCGTGGCAGAAGCCGACGGATTTGATCATCTCGAGATCGAAGCGGGTGCGCTGGTGGATGCGCTGGGATTCGACCAAGCGGCCTTGATTCTCCAATTCTTTTTCCCACCACTCCATCTCTTCGATGATGGAGTTGACGGCGGTGGTCTTGCGCTCGGGTTGAACGACGTAGTGGGACTTGGGATAGATGGGGAGGCGGGAGTATTTTTGTTTGACGGTGCCGAAGAGGGGATCGATCTGGGAGAGTGAATCGATTTCGTCGCCGAAGAGCTCTATACGGTATGCGTTTTCGTCATAGGTTGGGTAGACCTCGATGATGTCGCCGCGGACGCGGAAGGTGCCTCGGCGGAAGTCTACGTCGTTGCGCTCGTAGAGGATTTCGACGAGGCGGCGGGTGATGTCTTCGCGTTTTATCTTCTGGCCCTTTTCGAGGAGCATCAACATGCCGTAGTAGGCCTCCGGCGAGCCGAGGCCGTAGATGCAGGAGACGGAGGAGACGATGATGGCGTCGCGGCGTTCGAAGAGGCTGCGGGTGGCAGCGAGACGAAGTTTATCCAACTCTTCATTGATGGTTGATTCTTTTTCAATGAAGAGATCGCCGGCGGGGATGTAGGCTTCGGGTTGGTAGTAGTCGTAGTAGGAGACGAAGTATTCGACGGCGTTGTTGGGGAAGAAGGTTTTGAACTCATGGTAGAGCTGGGCGGCGAGGGTTTTGTTGTGTGCAAGGATGAGGGCTGGGCGCTGCAGCTCTTCGATGACCTTGGCCATGGTGAAGGTTTTGCCGGAGCCGGTGACGCCGAGAAGGACTTGATCTTTTTCACCGGCGTGGATGCCGGAGATGAGCTCGGCGATGGCGCGGGGCTGGTCGCCCTGGGGCTTGTAGGTGGTCGAGAGCTGGAAGTCCATCTCTATAGGATAGTTTATTTAGAACGGAGGATGCGATGAGTGTGGGAACTGAATTGTGGCTGGTGCGGCATGGCGAGACGGAGTGGAGTTTGAGTGGGGCGCATACGAGCCGGACGGATATTCCGTTGACCGACCATGGACGCAAGCGGGCAGAGGAGCTGCGGGATTATTTGAAGGGTACAAAATTTGACGCGGTGTTTGAGAGCCCGATGCAGCGCGCGAAGGAGACCTGCGCGATTGCCGGGTTTGGCGACCAGGCTGTGGTGGAGAACGGTTTGAAGGAGTGGGACTACGGCGTGTACGAAGGGAAGACGACCAAGGAGATTCAGGCGGAGATTCCTGGGTGGTCGGTGTGGAAGAACGAGATTATCGGCGGCGAGACGGTAGGGCATGTTGGGGAGCGTGCGGATGGAGTGATTGCTCGAGCGCTGGCGGCTGCTCCGCAGGGCGGAAAGGTGGCGCTGTTTGCGCATGCTCATATCCTGCGGATTCTGGCGGCGCGGTGGATCGGATTGCCTGCCACGGGCGGGAGTTTGCTGGCGCTGGGGACAGGCAGTGTGAGTGTGATGGGGTGGGAGCGGGAGACGCGTGTGATTTCGAGCTGGAATCGTGGGTTCGAGTAGAGCTAGAAGTTTTTGATGTGCTGGGGTTGTAGTCCCACTCCAACGAAGCGGGCTGGGAGATTTTGGAAGCCGGGGATGCTGGTGAGGATGCGGAGCGCGAGAGGTGGGTGGATGGGTCCGGGGTTGCGGAGGACTCGGTTGAGTATGCGGTGAGCGAAGACTTGCACGCGCTGAGTGTTGCGAACTGCGTTTGCGCGATAGTGCTGCACCTGGGCCAGATTGTGCGGGCTGAGGGTGTTGGAGAGTAGAGCTTCGGTGAGGAGGTTGGCTGCGGCGACGGCGTCCTGGATGGCGATGTTGATGCCGATGCCTCCGACGGGAGACATGGCGTGAGCCGCGTCACCGATGCAGAGGAGGCCGGGGGAGGACCACTCGAGGAGGCGGTTGACCTGGATGGTAAGCAGCTTGACCTTGTCCCAGGAGTCGATCTCGGCGGTGCGGCCGGCGAGGAAGGGCACGATGCGTTCGATGCTTTGTTGGAAGGCGGGTAGACCTTCCTGCTGGATGGCGGGGAAGGTGCCTTTGGCGATGATGTAGCCGACCTGGAAGTAGTCGTTGCGGTTGATGAGGATGATCAGTCGGCCGTAGTTGATGTAACCGAGTGCGTTTTCGGGGTCGGAGGGTTGGCGTGCGATCTTGAGCCAGAGGACGTCGACTGGGACGCCGACATCCTGGAGCTGCAGCTGGCCGGCATCGCGGGAGATGGCGTGGCGGCCGTCGCAGCCGACGGTGAGCGTGGCTGGAATTTCGGCTGGGCCGTCGGGTGTGTTGGCGTGGACACCGATGGTGGCGCCGTTTTGCTGGATGAGGCCGGTGGCTTCCCAGCCCATGCGCAGAGTGAAGGCGGGAAGGTGGCTGGCTTGACTTGCGAGGAAGTCGAGAAAGTCCCACTGCGGCATAAGGGCGATGAACTTGCAGTGCGTGGGGACGTGAGAGAAGTCGGCTATTGGAAAGCGCTGGCCGCCGATGGTGGCGGAGAGCGCTGCGACCTGTGAGTGTGGGATGGTCAGGAACTTTTCGAGCAGGCCGAGTTCGTGTAGAAGGTCGAGCGTGGAGGGGTGGATGGTGTCTCCGCGGAAGTCGCGGAAGAAGTCCTTGTGTTTTTCGAGGACTGTGACCTGCACGCCGGCGCGGGCTAGGAGAAAGCCCAGCATGATGCCTGCGGGACCACCGCCGATGATGCAGCAGGTGGTGGCGAGCGGGTTGGGCGTAGCGGCCATGCGTGGTGTTGAGGGTAGCAAGCCGCGGGGAGGGCGTCAAAAGGTTTGCTAAGAATTTGCGAGGACGAAGGAGAGCCAGTCGGCGGGGGCGTGCGCGAGGTGATCGGGCGGGGCATCTTCGAGGGAGTGGGGCTTGAGGCCGAAGGTGCAGCCGATGCTGCGGGCGCCACAGTTGCGGGCGGTGAGGACGTCGATGTCGGTGTCGCCGACCATGATGGTTTCGGCGGGGGTGATGGTGTGGCCGGAGAGGGTGGAGGCTTCGGAGATGAGGGCTTCGAGGCCGTGGGGGTCGGGCTTCTTGGTGTGGAAGCTGTTGCCGCCGTAGTTCTGGAAGAAGAAGCGGGAGAGGCCGAAGTGATCGCAGATGTCGCGGGAGGGATGGACGGGTTTGTTAGTGAGGACAGCCATGAGGATTTCGGGGTGTGTGGCGCGTATGGCTTCGAGGGCTTCGCGGACGCCGGGGTAGACGTAGGTGTAGTCGAGTTTGTGGATGCGGTAGTAGTCGAGGAAGAATGTTAGCGCTTTGGTTACATATTGGTCGTCGGTAATGTCGCCTTCGGGGTCGCCGATGGCGCGGCGAACGAGCATTGAGGCTCCGTCGCCGATGTAGCCGGAGATGACGGCCTCGGGGAGGGTGGGCTTGCCGAGGTGGGCCAGGGTGGCGTTGACGGAGTTGCAAAGATCGACGCGGGAGTCGATGAGGGTGCCGTCGAGATCGAAGACGATGAGGCGGGGAGGGGCTGCGAGAGGCATGGTTAAGGGTAAACGATGGCACGACTGCTTTAAATGAGAAGACGGCGGCTGCGATTTTTGTTCGCGCCGCCGTCTTATGCTTTTTGGGGAGGACTACTTGATCTGAATGTCGCCGGAGCCGGTGCCGATGCGGAGTGTCGGGCCACCGCCGCCTACGACCGCGCTGACGTGGTGGCGGTTGAGGCTGCCCTGCATCGTCATAGGCTGAGCGACGCTGATGTTTCCGGAGCCGGTGTCGGCGTCGAGGTTGAAGTGGGCGTTGCCGACGGTGAGATGGACGTTGCCGCTGCCGGTGGAGAGCTTCCAGTCGCTGGTGGGCTGGCCTTCGGCGGTGATGTCGCCGGAGCCGGTGCTGGCTTTGAGTGCTCCGGAGAGGCCGTGGAGCTGGATGTTGCCAGAGCCGGTCTCGGCCTTGACGTCGCCGGGGCCGGTCTGTTGAAGTTCGATGTCGCCGGAGCCGGTGCCGAGAGTGGTCATGCCCTGAACGCCGTGGACGTGGACGTTGCCGGAGCCGCTTTGTGCTTTGACGGAGGCTCCCACGTCCTGAATATCGACATCGCCGGATCCGGTGGTGGAGTTGATGGTGGAGGCGCGCGGGAGGGTGATGTCGTAGTCGATGGAGATGTTACGGAAGAGGTCGTTGTTGTGGCGCTCGCCGATGGTGATGTCGTTGCCGCTTTGGACGATAGGCGGGTTGCTGATGATCTGCTGAATGCGGCTGTCGGTGTCGGAACCTCCGCTCATCCAGCCGTGGCTGGAGTGGAGATGGGCGACGATGTGGACCTGATCTCCAGAGCCGGGATGGAGACGGATCTGGCCGGAGCCAGTGGAGACTGAGACGTTGGGAGAGCTGCCGGCGCTGAGGGTACGCTCGAAGTTGCCGTCGGCGGCGAATGCGGTCGCTGCGGCGAGAGTGAGCATTGCGGCGGTGGAGGCGAAGACTGTGATCTTCATGGCGTTCCTTTTTTCGACTTTTCGACTCTGGGTAACTGCGGTTTAGATGTTAGCTCGTCGGGTTGCGATCTTTGTGCGCTCGATCTGGCGGACTTTATTGTTGCCACTGGCCTAGCAGGTTATTGCTGAAGGATGACGGTGTCGCCGGGGTTGAGGCCGGCGAGGATCTCGGTTTTGGTGCCGTTGGAGATGCCGGCCTTGATGTCGATCTTTCTGCGGCCGGTCTTCTGTTTGGGGTCAGGGACTTCGACGGAGGCGTTGCGGTCTTTGTCGTAGAGAACGGCCTGCTCGGGTACAGTGAGGACGTTTTTGTGCTCTTCGAGGAGGATCTCGGCGTTCGCAGTCATGTTGGCTTTGAGTTCGCCGCCGGGGTTGTCGATGGAGACGCGGACCTCGAAGGTAGTGACGTTATCTTTTTCGACGCCGAGGGGCGCGATCTTGGTGACTTTGCCTAGAAAGGTCTTGTCTTTGAAGGACTCGACTTTGATGCGGGCCGCCTGACCCATGTAGACCTTGCCGATGTCGGACTCGTCGACCTTGCCCTGGACGTAGACCTGGTTGGTGTCGCCGATGGTCATGACGAGAGTGGCGGTAGAACCGAGAACGAGGATGGAGCTTACGGCATCGCCGATCTCGACGTCGCGGGAGAGGATGGTGCCGTCCATCGGAGAGATAACGGTGGTGTAGCCGAGTTGCTCTTCGAGTTGCTTGAGAGACGCTTTGTTCTGGGCCACCTGTGCTTCTGCCTGACGGAGTTTTGAGGCATCTACTGTGATTTGAGAGACGGCCTTGTCGCGGGTGTTGGCTGCAGAGAGGTACTTCTGCTGGGCGTCGTCGAGAGCCTGCTGGGAGACCACGCCTTCCTTGGACATCTGCAGGTTGCGATCGTAGGTGTGCTTGTACATGGGGAGGTCGGGCGCTTCGGCGTTGACCTTGTCGTACTGGATGGAGGCTTCGGCGGCACGGGCGTTTGATTCCGCTGCGGCGAGCTGGGCTTTTTGGGCGGCTACCTGGTCGAGAATCTCCTGCTGGTCGAGTTGGGCGAGGACCTGGCCCTGGTGGACGTGGGCGTTGATATCGGTGTCGAGGCGAGTGACGATGCCTGAGGCTTTAGATTTGACCTCGACTTTGGTGATGGGTTGGACCTTGCCGGTGGCTACGACGGACCGGGCAATGTCTCCGCGCTCTGCTTTGGCTAGTTGCGAGGGCTCGAACTTGGTGGTGTTGCCGCGGGCAGCTGCGACAACTCCGAGAACGACGGCTAGGACGAGGACGCTGAGGCCAGCCCAAAGCCATGTTTTCCGTTTGTTTTTACGCTGCGTAGCCAATTGCTTGCTCCCGTTAGTGCTGCGGATATGAGTCTTCGGAAGGTGGTTACGCAGGAATACGCTGCGCGGTTCCGTCGACTGCGAAAAAGTTTACGTGAAGGTGCGGCGATGTTGCAGAGTCGACGTTTAGACGGGGGGAGTTGGGAGGGAGGAAGCAGTGAGGCAGGAGCGAGTCTGTGAATTTATGCGTACTTTCGGAGTACGCCGAGAACCTTGCCCTGGATGCTGACATTCGCGGCCGGGGCGTAGATGGGAGACATCTCGGTATTGGAGGGTTGGAGGCGGATCATGCTGCCTTCCCGGTAGAAGCGCTTGAGGGTTGCGTCGGAGCCGTCGATGAGAGCGACGATGATCTCGCCCTCGCGTGCGGTGCGGGTGCGCTCGACGAGAACATAGTCGCCGGAGACGATGTGCTCATCGCGCATGGAGTCGCCTCGTACCTCGAGGGCGAAGACTTCGCGATTGCCAATGATGTCCGAGAGGGA
Source organism: Tunturiibacter gelidiferens (assembly GCF_013410115.1). Lineage (GTDB taxonomy): Bacteria > Acidobacteriota > Terriglobia > Terriglobales > Acidobacteriaceae > Edaphobacter > Edaphobacter gelidiferens. Next base: position 108,377 of record NZ_JACCCV010000002.1, on the reverse strand, counting down.
GATGCTCTCTGCGCTCTCGATTGCTTCGACGGGCTTGCCGGCGGCGATGCGGCCGAGCAGAGGCAGACGGTCTGAGCCCTTTCTGCCGCTTCGAACGGGGAGCACGTCAATGGAGCGGCTGCGGTTGTGTGCGCGCTGGAGGAGGCCTTTGTTCTGGAGATTGGTGATGTGTTTGTGGACGGTGGCGAGAGAGCTGAGACCCAGGCCGCTGGCGATCTCCTCGTAGGAGGGCGAGTAGCCATTCTTCTGAGTGAAGCTGGAGAGGAAGTCGATGACCTCTTTTTGTCGCCGTGTAATTGCCATGCCGATGATTGTAGCGAATAAAAAGCGAATTGCAAGGTGGTTTAGAGATTTATTTCCGGGAGGTATTCGAAGCGGTCGCACGCGGCTTGGGGCAAGAGCGAGAGATATGCTGATTTCATGAAGATTAAGGAAGGTTGGATTCGGATCTTTGGGTTGGCGATGGTGTGGGCGCTGATGGTCTCGGTGGGGCGGGCGCAGGAGCGTGCGCAGAAGATCGCGGAGCTGGGTAGTTGTCCTTTGGAGAGCGGGAAGGTGGTGCTGGATTGCCAGGTTGGGTACCGCACCTTCGGTGCGATGAATGCTGATGGGTCAAATGTCGTGGTGATGCCGTCCTGGCTGAATGGACGAAGTGAAGATCTGATTCCTTACTTCGGCGGGAAAAACACAGGACATCGGCTGGTGGATACGTCGCGATTCTTTGGGGTGGCGTTCGATGCTTTCGGGGATGGGGTTTCTTCGTCGCCGTCCAATAGCAAGAGACAGCATGGGACGGAGTTTCCGGTCTTCACGATGGAGGATATGGCGCGGGCGCAGTATCGCGTGTTGACGGAGGTGCTGCATGTGCATCATGTGCACGCCGCAGTTGGGCTATCGATGGGCGGAGAGCAGGTGTTTGCGTGGGCGGTTCTGTTTCCTAAGTTTATTGATCGTGCAGTGCCGATTGTGGGGACGCCGCAGGTGACGAGTTTTGATCTGCTGTCGAAGCAGATTGTGATCGACGCCATTGAGGCGGACCCGGAGTATATGCATGGGCGGTATGTGACGGAGCCACAGTTGAAGCTTGCTAACGCGATTGGGACACTGATGGTGAGCGCACCGCAGTATAGAAATGCCGAGGTGCCGAGGGGGCGGTTTGCTGAGTGGATAAAGATGGTGGAGTCGCCGCAACGACAAGATGCGAATGACAGGGTGTGGCAGGCGAAGGCGATTATGCATCATGATGTGCTGCATGGAAGAACGATCGACGAGGTTGCGCGGGGAGTGCCGGTCAAGTTTCTGGTGATTGTGGCGGCGGAGGATCGAATGGTCACTCCGCAGCCTGCGCTGGAGTGGGCGAAGGCTGTTGGGGCGGAGACGTATATTTCGGCGGGAAGCTGCGCGCACTTGATCATGAACTGTGACGCTGAAGCTGTGTCGTTACGGGTGGAGCGGTTTTTGGCGCAGTGACGCGGCTATTCCCATTTTGAAATCGGTCACAGAAAACTTCGCGAAGAAGTCTTGTCAGGACAGGTCGGATGCACCAGTGTAATAACACGCAACCGAAACGGTAATGTGATTTCGGTTGAGTGTGATGACCTGAAGATCTTGATTGTGCCTTGGGAGACACGAAATGCGAGTTTTGATTGTGGAAGATGACGCAGCACTGGGATTGTTCCTCCAGAAGGGTCTGAAGTTGGAGGGACACCAGGTGGATTGGGTGGGAGATGGCGAGGCCGGGTTGCGGCACGCGGAGGAACATCGTCCGGACTTGATCGTGCTGGACCTGAGTCTTCCACGAAAAGATGGGACCGAAGTGCTGGAGGAGATGCGCGGGCGCTTCGATGAGACCTCGGTGCTGGTGCTGACTGGCCGCAGCTCGGTGGAAGAGCGGATCAAATGTTTGAACCTTGGCGCGGATGATTGCTTGTTAAAGCCCTTCAGCTTTCATGAACTGACGGCGCGGTGCCGGGCGCTGCTGCGGCGGAGGGAGCAGTTTGCCGATCCGGTGTTGCGGCATGGCGACGTCGAGCTGAACCGGATGGAGCGCAAGGTGATGCGGAATGGACAGCTGGTGGATCTTACGGTGAAGGAGTTCAGCCTGCTGGAGTTTTTGCTGATGCGGCGTGGGCAGTGCTGCAGCCGGAGCGAGCTGCTGCGGGATGTGTGGCAGATGTCTCCCGATGCCGGGACCAATGTGGTGGATGTTTACATTAACTATCTGCGGCGCAAGCTGGCGGCGGCTAGTGTGGATGGCGACCTGGGGTACTCGGTCATCGAGACGGTGCGGGGAGAGGGTTATCGGATGAGTAGCGGGCGCAAGAGTGTGGGCCGGGTTGGCGTGCTTCCGGTGAGTGCGGCGTATGCCGGTGCGTGAGCTGGTGCAAGAGGCAGGTCGCGCAGAGTTTGTGGAGCGCCTTGATGTCGCGTTGCACGGTCTTTGCCAGCCGTTGACGGTGTTGCAGTGCAGGCTGGCGATGGGCGAGATGATCGGAGAGCCGGATGCGATGCTGGAGGCAATTCGAGAGGCTTTGAAAGAGTGTGTGCGGTTGAACCAGACGGTTGGAACGATGAGGACGATGTTGCAGCAGGTGAAGGCGGATACGAACGACGAGAGGATAGGGTGACGGAGATGGGCATGGGACGGGAGTCGGTGTTGAACTCATTGTCAAATATGGATGCAGCCGAGGCGGCTGCTACGCGGACGGTGGTGTTGGCGAGTGCGGATGCGGGGTTGCGGCAACGGCTGCGTGCTTCTCTAACGGGGCTGCGGTGGCAGGTTCGCGAGGCCAGTGGAGGGGCGGAGGCGATGGCGCAGCTTGAGGACGCACGTTCAGAGGCGCTGCTGGTCGATAGCTGGCTGCCGGATCTTGAGGTGGGGGAGTTCGCGAGCGTGATCCGGATGATGTATCCAGCGATGGAGCTGCTTCGGGTGGATGGCGGTGTGGATGGCGGAGCGCGGAGTCCACGGCGTAATGAGTTGCTGCATGCGTTACGAGAGGCTCAGAACGCTCCGGTGAACGATACGGCGGCTTGGGCGGCGGCTCCGGTCTCGGTGCCTTCGCCGGCTCCGGCAGCCTCTGCCTCTGGTGTGGGAGCGAAGGCGCCGATTCGGATGCCGTCTCCGGTACGAAAAGATGTTGGACAGGATGAAGCTCGGGAGAGAGAAGAGCAGGTTCGGCTGGAGTCGACGCGGCAGGCGCTTGCGGTTCTGCTGGGGCGGGAGGAGGCAACGCGGCCTGTAGCGAAGAACGAGGCGATGTTGCCTGAGATGATTGGTGCGAGCGAACCGATGCGCGAACTGACGCGGTTGATTCGGCTGGTGGCTCCTCGGTCAACGACTGTGCTGATCGAAGGAGAGACGGGAACCGGGAAGGAAGTTGTGGCGCGGGCGTTACATCGCCTGAGCGAGCGCGCTGGGAAGCCGTTTGCTGTGTTGAACTGCGCCGCGATTCCTGAAGCTCTGCTGGAGGCTGAACTGTTTGGACATACGCGCGGAGCCTTTACTGGGGCGGTGCAGTCGCGAACCGGACGGATTGAAGCGGCACATGGGGGAACGCTCTTTCTGGATGAGATTGGTGAGATGCCGATGGCGCTGCAGGCGAAGATGCTGCGGTTCCTGGAGTGTGGCGAGTTGCAGCGGGTTGGCGATAACGAGACGATGCGCGTGGATGTGAGGGTGATCGCGGCGACGCATCAACCGTTGGAGAAGCTGGCTACGAGCACTGGCGCGGAGAGAACGTTTCGGCTGGACCTCTACCATCGGCTGGCTGTCTTCCCGGTGGAGGTGCCAGCGTTGCGGGATCGGATGGAGGATCTTGGGTTGCTCGCAGAGCACATTCTGGAGCAGATGGGTCAGGAGATGCCGCGTAAGCGGCTGACAACCGGGGCGGAGGCGAAGCTGTATGAGCATAACTGGCCAGGTAATGTGCGGGAGTTGATGCATGTGCTCGAGCGTGGCGCGATTCTGGCAGGTGACAAGATGGAGATTGGGGAGGAGGAGATTCGTTTCCGGCGAGCTACTCGAAGCTAGGTCCAGAGATTTGAAGTTAGAACGCGCAGCTCGGAGTTGAGGCTGGTTGCGCTGGATCGCTACGGTAAGGTGAATATTTCCTTCGTGGATGAGGACCTTGCTTTTGTGGGGTTTCTGGGAAAATTTAGGTTTTCGTCGTGAAGTTTTGGTGGTGAAGACGTGGTGAGGTGCGTGGTAAACGTGGTGTTTTAGCAGTCACTTTTTGCGCGGCAGAAGATGCGCCACGATTTCGAGCTTTATTTTTAGACCGTCGGATTGCGCTTCGTTTCCAGGCAGCAGTCTTGAGCTGAAAGACAATTCGGAGTTGGAGATTGATAAGAGCGCTCTCATTTGAGAGCGCTTTTGTTTGGTCGTACGACTGCATATGTCATGGCGTGGAGGTGCAGGACATATGCAGACGACGACAGCGATGGGCGACGCGTTGGGACGATATCTGGATCTGACCAGTCAGCAGATGCAGGGGACTGCCAGGAATATGGCGAATGTGGATACGCCTGGGTTCAAGACCCAGGGCTTCGATTTCGAAGAGGTGTTTGCGCAGCAGTTGAACGATGGCGCGGGCGCGGCGGGTCTTGAGGGCGTGCAGGCTCCGATGCAGGATGTCGATGGACTGGTGGCACGGCCGGATGGAAATAACGTGTCGATGGACCGCGAGGGCTTGCAGCTTGCTAAGGCGCAGATGCAGTTCAAGCTGGGGACGCAGCTTTTGAAGGGCGAGTTTGCGACGGTGATGAGCGCAATTCATATGGATTCGAAATAAGCCATGAATATCTTCGGAGTGATGGATGTGAGTGGTTCGGCGTTGAAGGCCGAGCGGGTACGGGCTGAGGTGGTGGCTTCGAATATGGCCAACGCCGAGACGACACGGACGCCTGAGGGCGGGCCGTATCAGCGGCACCATGTGGTGTTTGAAGCCCAGGGTGGCGGGACGTTTCAGGAGTCGATGGCAAACCAGTTGGGCGGTGGCTCGAGCGTTGGTGCTGGGAGTGGCTTCAAAAATATCTACACCGGTGGAATCAGCGGTGGTTTGAGTGGTGATCTGACGGCTGCCAATCCGACGCCGGGCGGAGTTGAAGTGACTGGTGTGATCGCAGATGCAAGTAAGCCGCTCGAACGGTATGACCCCTCGCATCCGGATGCGGGGGCGGATGGATTTGTAGCGTATCCGGATATCAACCCGCTGACCGAGATGGTGGATCTGATGGGGGCGACGCGGTCGTATGGGATGAATGCCTCGGCGATTACGGCGGAGAAGAGCATCTTCAACTCTTCGCTTGATCTATTGAAGTAAAGAGCCAGTGTAGGTGAAGTAAGGCGATCGTGCAGGGCGTGAAGACAGAGAAGAGATAAGAAGGAGAGGGAGGGATTGTGGTCGGATTACCTGTTGGTTCCGGAGTGATGAGCGGAGTGGGGATGGGGGGCCTCGATGATGGCTTTCTGAGTGACGCCGGGGTTGCGGCGTCGAACGCAGGGGGCGCGGGCAGCGTGCCGTTTGCGGGGGTGTTGCAGTCGATGGTGAAGGAGACGACGAAGCTCGACCAGAAGGCGTCGGAGGCCGTGACCGGATTGTTGAATGGCTCGGGTGTTGAGGTTCACGACGCAATGATTGCGACGCAGAAGGCGAATATGGCGTTTGAACTGGCACTGCAGGTGCGAAACAAGGCAGTAGGCGCTTATCAGCAGATGATGGGCATGCAGTTTTAGGAACTTAGAGTTCAGAGAGACGCTGGGGCGAGATGGCTGAGACAGAACAGGTTGGCGGGGCGGGGATTCAACGAGCGGGACAAGCCGGCGCTGGTGTGGCTGGCGGTACACCGCTCGAGAAGACGCAGGCGATGGTTTCGGCGATGCGTGAGCGGCTGATGGCGATGCCTGCGGCGAAGAGAACGTGGCTGATTGCGGCTGGAGTCTTTCTAGCGGCTGTGTGCGCTGGGATGGTCTGGTTGGCGGGGCGTCCGGATTGGCGCGTGCTGTTCAACGGTCTCGATGGGAAGGACGTGCAACAGGTCTCGCAGGAGCTTGCGGCGGCGGGGATTCCGTACGAGACGACGGCGGATGGTGCTGGGGTCCAGGTGCCGGCGGATATGTTGGATAAGGCTCGGATGGAGGTTGCTGCGAAAGGAATGCCGCAGAGCGGGCGACTTGGCTTTGAGTTGTTTGACAAGCCGAACTGGGTGGGTAGTGAGTTCGATGAGCGGGTGAACTATCAGCGTGCTTTGGAAGGCGAGCTCGAACACACGATTGGAACGCTGGGAGTGGTGAAGTCGGCGCGTGTGCACCTTGTGCTGCCGCAGCCATCCTTGTTTACAGCGGAAGAGAAGGTGGCGAAGGCGTCGGTAGTGTTGAAGCTGAAGCGGGCGGCGCTTGATCCGGAGCAGGCCGATGCGATCCGCAGTTTGGTGGCGGGGTCGGTGGAGAATCTGAGTGCGGACCAGGTGACGCTGGTGGATGCGGATGGGCGCGTGAACTTCAAGCCGCGTTCGAGCAATGCGGCAGAAGCTGATGCGGAGCAGGCGATGGAGGCGAAGCTGGTCGCGATGCTGGAGCCGCTGGCTGGACGCGACAATGTGCGGGCAACGGTGAATGTGAGTTACGACGAAGGCAGCGAGGAGCGGACCGACGAGGTTTACGACCCGACTGAAGTGGCGACGTTGAGTATGCAGAAGAGCGAACAGGTATCGACTGGGCGGGGAGGGCCCTCGGGTATTCCTGGGACGGCAAGTAATTCGCCTGGCGCGTCGCCTGAGGGTGCGGTGGCGGGATCGCAGGTGGCGGCTGCGCCGGGTACTCCACCGCTGCTGCAGAAGCAGACCCAGGCGTTGCCGGTGTATCCGCAGCAGAATGGAGCTCAAGGGCAGAGCATCCATCAGGAGAATGGAACCTATGGAGTTACAAAACATCTGGTGCATACGGAGCAGGGGCCGGGGCGGGTGCGGCGTGTGTCGGCTGCGGTCGTGGTGAATGATCGGAGCATGACCGAAGGCGCGGGGAAGCTGGAGCATGTGGTTTGGAAGCCGCGCAGCGCGGAGGAGATGCATCGGCTGGAGGAGCTGGCACAGGCCGCGGTTGGATACGACGCGCGCCGCGGCGACCAGGTGGTGATGCAGAACGTGAGCTTCAGCACGAACGCGCCTGAGGTGAAGCCGCCAACGATGGACAGGCTGATGGAAGAGGTGCGCGGGTTGCTGCATACGCAGCCAGGACTAATGCGAACGGCGGTAATTGGGCTTTGCGGCGTGTTGCTGGTGCTGTTTGTATTGCGTCCCGTGGCGACCCAGATGACAGCGACCTTGCGTGAACCGATGCTGCTGCCAGCCGATACCGGACACGTTGGGATGAACAACGACGAGGAGCAACTATTGGCCTCGAGTGAAGCTCCGGACGAGATGCTGCCGCGAGCCAGGAACAAGACTTACCAGTTGCAGCAGGGAATCTTTGAGCAGGTGTCGGAGCACATTCGGCGGGAGCCGGGGCAGAGCACGCGGTTGATCGAGGCATGGATTGGGACGTCTGAGGAGAGGTCGTAATGGGGACAGCGATGCAGTTTTCAGGAGCAGAGACGATGCGGCAGAATCCACTGCTGTTGACACCGGAGTCGGGGTTTGTGCCGGCGGATATTCCAGGACTGCGGAAGGCCGCGATCCTTATGGTCGCGATCGGGGATGAACTGGCGAAGACGCTCTTTCTGAGTCTTTCGGAGACGGATGTGCGCCGGGTGACCGAGGAGATTACGCGGCTGGGAGATGTTCCGGCTGCGCAGTTGACGCAGGTGCTGACGGAGTTTTACGGACTGCTGGAGACGCAGCAGTACATGGTTCGCGGCGGCCCGGACTACGCGCTCAAGTTGCTGACGGAGGCATTTGGGGCGACCAGGGCAGAGGAGCTGCTGCAACAGGTAAAGAAGATTCGCGAACGTACGAACGGCGACATGGCGATGTTGCAGAATATGGACGCACAACACCTGAGTAAATTTCTAGAGAACGAACACTCGCAGACGGTGGCGCTGGTGCTGGCGCACCTGGATGCCAAGCGAGGCTCGACGGTGTTGATGAATCTGCAGGGAGCGATGCGGGTGGATGTGGTGCGACGTTTGGCGGAGATGCGGCAGTTCTCGCCGGAGATGGCGCAGACGGTTGCGATGGCTTTGCACAAGCGAATGGAGAAGATGGGGTCGAGCGGGCGGAAATCCTATTCGGGTTTCAAGGCAGTCGCGGAGCTGTTGAACCGGTTGGACCAGGGCGAGAGTCGCGGAATTTTGGAAGAGATCGAACAGAATGAGCCGAAGGTGGCGATTGGAATACGGGAGCTGATGTTTGTCTTCGAAGACCTCTGCACGGTGCCGGCGGAGAGTATTCGCGAGTTCGTAAGTTCTGCCGACAAGAAGGTGCTTGCGATGGCGCTGAAGGGTGGTAAGGACAATGTGAAGGCTCATCTGTTCAAGGCGATGAGTTCGCGCGCGGTCGATATGTTGAAGGAGGACATGGAGGTGATGGGGCCGGTACGGATGCGAGACGTCAACGCAGCGCAGCAGGAGCTGTTGGCATTGGCAAGGCAGCTCGAGAGCGAGGGCAGGATGATCTTGAAGATGGAGGTGGATGATGATCTCGCCGTCTGAGAACGCCGGGACAGATGCAGTCCGCAGCGCTGCAATGCGGTTGCCGGAGAGGTTGGTGAAGCCAAGTGCCAGGAGCGTTTCGCGGCTTGAGTTTTATCCGGTGGATCGGCAGGAGCCCGCTGCAGAGATCGTGACAGAGGACAAGATTGTTGATGTGGAGACTTTGCTGAAGGAAGAAGAGGCACTGGACGGACGGTTGCGGTCGCAGGCGGAGCAGATGTCGGCACAGGTTGGAACAGCGCGGAGTGAGGCGGTGGTTGAGGCTCGTCTTTTGTGGGAGGCCGAGCTTGAGGAGAGGATTGCGAAGGAGCGCTCGCAACTGCAAAAAGTTGAAGAGGAGTTTTTCCAGGAACGGACGAGGTATTTTGCCGGAGTGGAGGGTGAGGTCGTTAAGTTGGCATTGGCAATCGCTGCACGGGTACTCCATCGTGAGGCGAAGCTTGATCCACTTCTGTTGACAGGCGTGGTAAGAGTAGCGCTCGAGAAGGTTGCAAAGGATAGTGCGGTAGTGCTGCGCGTGCCTGCCGGCGAGGTCGAGATGTGGCAGGGGGTATTTGCTGCGAATCAGGAGTCTGCTCTGAAGTTGGTGGGAGATGAGCGGCTGGTGGCTGGTGAATGTGTGCTCGAAACCAACGTTGGCAGAGTGGAGCTGGGCGTGAGTGCGCAGTTGGAGGAGATTGAACGAGGCTTCTTCGATCTGATGCAGCAGAGGCCGGCATGAGCAACGACGCACAGCGCACGGTGGATGTGAATTCTATCGGTCTGGGCACCTATATGACCCAGCTGGCACATCGGCCGGCCTGGCGGTGGAGTGGTCGAGTGGTGGAGGCGAATGGGCAGACAGTGGAGGCTGAGGGTCCACTGTGTTCGGTGGGGGAGTGCTGCGAGATTGTTGATAGCGAGGGGCAGAGGCATAGAGCCGAGGTGATCGGATTTCGCGGACGGCATGTGCTGGCGATGCCTTTGAAGGAGACACAAGGAATTCGATACGGGGATGCGGTGCTGGCGATGGGAGTGACACCGCAGATCGCCGTAGGGACGGAGATGGAAGGACGGATCGTCGATGCTTTGGGGGCTCCGCTTGATGGGCTGCCGACGCCGAGGGCGGTAGAGATGTGGCCTCTCGATGGTACTGTGCCGCATCCGATGGAGCGTGAGCCGATTCGAGAGCCGTTGCAGACGGGCCTCCGCGTGTTGGATGGGATGTTGACGGTTGGGCGCGGGCAGCGAGTGGGGATCTTTGGCGGTTCGGGTGTGGGCAAGAGCACGTTGATCGGGATGATGACGCGGAACACGGCGGCTGACCTTACGGTGGTCGGGCTGGTGGGGGAACGCGGGCGCGAGGTGCGGGAGTTTGTGGAGGATTCGCTGGGGGAGGAAGGGCGTAAGCGATCGGTCGTGCTGGTTTCGACGTCGGATCAGAGTCCTTTGCTACGGATGCGGGCGGCGATGGCGGCGACCTCTGTGGCCGAGTTCTATGCGGCGCGCGGGAAGCATGTTCTGCTTGTGTTGGATTCGTTGACGCGGTATGCGATGGCGGCGCGAGAGCTGGGACTTGCGGCGGGAGAGCCTCCGGCTAGTAAGGGGTATACGCCATCGGTGTTTGCAAAGCTGGCGAAGCTGGTCGAGCGCGCGGGCAACTTCCGCAACGGGAGTATTACGGCGTTTTATACGGTGTTGATGGAGGGTGACGACCAGCAGGATCCGGTGGTGGATGCGGTGCGATCGCTGCTGGATGGACATGTGGTGTTGTCGCGGTCGATGGCAGCGAGTGGATGGTATCCGCCCGTAAACGTGCTGGATTCGCTAAGCCGGTTGATGCCTGCGGTGACTATGCCGGAGCATCGTGCGCAGGCTTCGAAGGTGCGAAGACTGCTCGCGGCACATGCGCGGTCGGAGGATTTGATCCGCATTGGAGCTTACAAGGCAGGGACCGATGAGGACCTGGATCGGGCGGTTCGGGCGATGCCGGCCTTGCGTGCATTTCTTGAACAGGGAAGCGACGAGCGCGTGACGATGCAGGAGAGTGTGGCACGGCTGAACGCGATGGAGCTATAGAGAATGTCGACACGTTTAGAGACCCTACAGCGATTGATGAACCTGTACGCCGCAGTCGAACAGATGCACTCGACCGAGTTGCAAAGGTTGACAACAGCTGTTCGCGAGGCACAGCAGGCGATTTCGGTAGAGCAAAGTGTGGCGCAGACGGCTCGTATCGATGGGCGTGAAGCATTGACCGTGGGTGATCGTGTGGGTTGGATGATGTCCGAAACCCAACAGGAGACCGCGGGGTGGAGGCGGCAGAAGCTGGAACATATTCGTGTGGAGCGCCAGGAGCTGAGTGATGCAGCGAGAGAACAGTATGTCGCGAGCCGATTGAAGAAAGAACAGATGAAACGTGTCTTTGAAGAGATGGAGGCGCGGGCGGCGATCGAAGAGGGCAGAAGGGTGCAATCCTCCTCCGATGATCTATTTCTGTCGCGACGGCGATGGACCGACGCGAAGGAGAAGGCAGAAGAGGGTGAGCAGATGAAGGCCTCCTAATCATTTCGCGGCGAGTTTGGAACGTGGATTGCATTTGCACCAGTCGCAGGAGATGGGCGAGGACCGAGATGATGAGTACGGCGATTCTGATGGCTATGGGTGCAGAGCAGAGCAGTAAGCAGACGGTTGCTCACGACATAGAGCAGCTCGAAGGGCCGACGTTCGCGCAGACCCTCGATGCTCGCGTAGAGATCGCTCCTGGAATTTTGGCGAAAGACTCCATGGTTGCGACGCCAACCGATACGTCGAATGGAAAGATGGAATCAACCGCGAAGAACCTGATCGACATGCCCGACTTGGCGAACGTTGCTAAGGCAAGGGCGGGCGGCGGCCAGGAGATACGAGCCCTGGTTGAGAACAAAGACATCCATGAAGGAAAGACTGTGCCATTGCATACTGCGACCGCGGCGGGGACGCAGGTTCAGACGAAGACAAAAGATACAGAGACGCAGGTTGCCGAACTTCCCGTGAACACGGAAGAGAACGAGGCTGAGACCCCAGCGGCTCCTTACGTTGCCTCGACCGATCCCTTGCAGGCGGACGAAGCGATACCACTGGAGCATCAAGCGGGCAAGAGTCAGATTCAGATGTCTAATGTTCAGGCACCAGTGGCTCAGAGAGAGACCCTGGTATCGGGCAAGACCCAGGAAGTTGCTCCGGTGAAGAAGACAGCAACGAAGACGCAGGAGGGAGAGCCTTCTCAGACTGCTGCGGCTGCGAAGAGCGGTGCCGCAACAGTGCCTCCGATAGCCAACGATACGAAATCGACGCATGTAGTTGTTGTCCCGTCGTCCAATCCGACCGCAGGCCATAATACGGCTGTGCCTGTTGTGATGGGTGTGCCTGTCGCGCCCGTTGCGACTTCGAATATCACACTCAAACCTGAGGGCGACAAGAGCGGATTAGGCTCTGGCAGCGCTCCTATGACAAGCAGATCCTTCGGGGTTACGCCTTTGTCTGCGCCTACCAACGAGTCGGCCAGCGAGAATTCTGTGCATGACACGAAGACCTCCGTTTCGGATCGTGAGACAACGGTGGCAGCTCCAGGCGACTCGATTGCACCGGCGAAACCCGATGCGAAAGGAGAGAGATTGCAGGTGGTAGCGGCGAGTGCGGGAGGTGACAGTGATACGAAGACACGGTTGACTGGCGAGCCTTCTGTGGCAACGGTTCATGCACCGGCGCCGGGAGCTGATGCTACGGCAGGAGCGGCAACGTCGTTTGTCACGGGATTAGCGAAGCTGCCCGGCGGAGGAGGCAGCACCTCTACAACGAGCTTGTCGAATGGATTGAGAGAGCAGGATGGCTTGGGTAGTGTCGCACGATCCACAGAGCCGATGCCGCGAACCTTGTCTGCGACTCCAACGGCGCTTGAGGTTGGTATCCCGGATGGAACACATGGGTGGTTGAAGGTTCGGGCAGAGATTACGGACGGCGGGGTGGTGAACGCATCGGTGTCGGCGCCGTCGGCGGCGAGTCAGGAGATGCTGCATCGGGAGCTTCCATCGCTGACGGCTTATCTTCAGTCGGAGAAGGTTGCGGTGAACACGGTTGTCGTTCATCCAACGGCGAGCGCGGGGGCGGAGTCTCGCGGTACCCCTGTTGGACCAGCGAGTGGAGGGAGCGGGCAGACGCCGCGGCAGAGCAATGAAGGAGCACAACAACAGGGCTCTGTGAAGGCGGCTGCGGGGGGTGCGAAAGACGTTACGAGTTATCAGGGTTTGCACGGAGTTGATGAGGATGGGACGTTACCGCTGGCGACGTATGGGAGCGGTGGAAGCTGGTTAAGCGTTAGGGCATAACCGAGGGAATTAGTTTCAGCAACATAAGACACGAGGAGAGGAACAATGGATTGGTCTTTGGGAAATTTGATTGCAGGATCAGGGAGTTCAGCAGCGGGAACAGTGGCTTCGGCTCTGGCTCCGCGAAGCGCGGCGGTAAAGGCGACGCCAAAAGATTCAAGCAGTAGTCCGAGTAGTGCGAGCAGTTCCTCGGCTGGTTCGTCCGATATTACGTCGCAGGACTTTCTTACTCTGCTAGTCAGCGAGTTGAAAAATCAGGATCCTACCCAGCCGACGGATCCAAACCAATACATTACGCAGTTGGCACAGGTGAATAGCCTTGAACAGCTGATTTCGATTAATCAAGGGATTGGGACACTGGATGGTGCAGTGTCACCTTCTTCCGGTTCTGGCTCTGGCTCCGGATCGGGCTCGAACGCGGCTGCCGCAGTTGCGAGTGCGAATGCTGCATCGGGTCTGCAGACGATTCCGGGACAGAACGCGATATGGGGCGGCTCTACCGCGAGCTAAGACAAACATTGACAGTCCGTAGCGTTCCTTGAGAGCGGACCGCTATCAGCAGAACGACAAACAGAAAGACCAAGGAGAAGACGATGGGAAATTTTTCGATTGCACTGTCAGGATTGGAAGCTGATTCGACGGCGCTGAACACGATTGGAAACAATCTGGCGAACCTTAACACAGTTGCCTATAAAGGGCAGACCACCTCGTTTGAAGATCTGTTCCACCAACAGCTCGGAGAGTCGGGAGCGGGCGATCCGATTCAGGTTGGATCGGGAACCAAGGTCGGCTCGACGAGTACTGACTTCAGTGAGGGAACGCTTCTGCCGGATGCCAATGGGAATACGAGCGATATGGCTTTGGATGGGAATGGCTTTTTCATCGTGGAGCAGAACGGTCAGCAGTCACTGACCAGGGCGGGTAACTTCACGGTGGCCAATAACGGAAGTTTGACTACTCAGGACGGTCAGTTTGTTCTGGGCTATCCGGCGACGGCTGGCGTGGTAAACACCAACACCAATCCGCAGCCGATTACGCTTCCGGTGGGTGCCACCGAAGGAGCGCAGGCAACACAGAATATTTCAGTGACAGCTAACTTGAACTCTGGAGCAACGGTTGGCACAACGTTTACGACGCCGGTAGAGATCTTTGACTCGCTCGGTCAGAGCCATCAGGCAACGATTACCTATGACAAAACCGCTACGAACACCTGGAGCTACTCTGTGACACTGCCTGCGGGCGATGCAGCCGGATCGGCGAACGCGACGGGGACTCTAAGCTTCGACACGTCGGGGAATCTGATTCCTCCGCAGACGCCGACGACGCCAACGTGGCCGACTTCTACTGCGGTGACCGTCGGAAGCACTGTCGTTGATTCGAACGGCAATCTGGAGAAGGTGACCTCGATTTCAGGCACCGGCACTACCGGGGGCGCGGCCCCGGTCTGGGGCGCGGCACCAGGATCAACTACAACCGATAACGCGGGAGCCAATCAGGTTGTCTGGACGAACCTTGGTCCAGTGAGTACGGTTCCGGGTCCGATTACGTTTACGGGATTGGCAGATGGAGCGAGCAATCTCAGCTTCAACTGGAACCTGGATGGCGCCGGCACAACCCCGCTGATTAGCCAGTTGGCGTCTGCGAACAGCAACGGGGCGACTCCTCAGGATGGGTTTGCGAGCGGCAACTATACGGGATTCACCGTAGACCCCAGTGGCGTGATTCAAGCTAAGTTCAGCAACGGCAACTCGGAGACGATCGGCCAGGTTGCGGTGGCGAATGTTGCCAACGTGCAGGGATTGGTGTCGGTCGGGGGGAATAACTTCCAGACGACTGGGGCCTCGGGGCAGGCGGTTGCAGGTGTGGCCGGAACTGGCGGGCGCGGTGCCGTGGATGACAGTACACTCGAGCAGTCCAACGTCAATATCTCGACAGAGTTCTCTAATCTGATTGTTGCGCAGAGAGCGTTCGAGGCCAACTCGAAGACGGTGACGACCTTCGATACGATCTCGCAGGATGTGATCGCGATGGTTCGGTAGCATTTTCCTGAAGCAGGTTGAGGCGGCTTAGCGGGTGCGGGACCCGGAAGAGGGGTTCTACCGGCTGGCCGCCTCGACTGTTCTTTCTCCTTGGCATGGATCGAGGGCTGCGGGATGAGCCTTGCGGCGACGATCCTGAAGAATCGCTAATGTTAGCGAACGCTGGACTGGCCACCCGCTTGCAATCTCTCCAGGCATCATGGCTACTTCACCTACAGTTCTTGCTGGCGCCTCTTCTACGGTTCCTCCGGATTCCTCTTCCACTTCGGTGGCGGCTCCGGTGGCAGCTAAGTTTCCCCTTATTCCCTTGTTGATCGCTGTGGTGGTGGGAGTTCTCGTTGCTACGTTGGGTGTTGGGGGCGTTGTGTATTACCTGGCGCGGACAGGCCGGCTGCCGGGGCGAGAAAGCTCGGCTCGTAAGGCGGAGGTCGCGGCACCAGCCACGACACACGCCATGGTGCTGGAACCGCTACTGGTGAACCTGGCGGATGCAGGTGGCAGCTCTTACCTGCGGGTGGCGATGACCCTACGTGTGGTTGACGCCGCGGAAGGCAAAGAGGCCAAGCCCAAGGAAGAGAAGCCCAAAGATAAGGAGACCAGTGATGCGGTGGCGTCGGTGCGAGACACGATGCTGACGGTGCTGGGGAGACAGACTGCGGATCGCTTGCTGGCTGTCGATGGAAAGGAACAACTGAAGGCCGAGTTGAAAGGTGCGTTGGCCGAACACAACACTGATTTGAAGGTGATGGATGTGTTCTTCACCGATTTTCTGGTTCAGCGCTGACACGATATCTGGCTTGCTGCAGAGAAGAAGAGGGGGGAGAGATGATGACAGGGACGGAGCTGGCGGTGCTCAGTGCAGAGGGTGCGGGGAAGACAAGTCTGGATCTAGTCAGGACGCCGCCGGACGCACCATGGATGACACGGATTGAGGCACATCCCTCGTGGGAGACTCTGTCGCAGCTACGGATCACGATGCGGGTTGGAGTGGCTCTGAACCGATTCAGGGTCCGGGACCTGTTGACGTTGAAGGTAGGGCAGGTCTTTGAAAGCGTCTCGCCTGAAACCGAGGACGTGCCGCTGATGGTTGGCCAGGTGCAACTGGGTTGGAGTGAGTTTGAGGTAGTGGACCAACGAATGGGACTTAGGGTGACGCGGCTGGGCTAGGGACCGAGTGGACAGCGGCGGGCTACTAGTAGGGACGATCAGACGAAGTTACAAATAGGACAAAGTGTTGAGACGGAGAGTTGAGATGCGGCTTTTGCGGGGTGTGAGACCGAATTTGGACGAAGCGTCGGCATACGAGGTAGAGGGCCTGGCCGGATGGGTACTTGGCTTAGTGCGAGGTTGGCGCGGGCAACGAGTTTCTCAAGAGAAGAAGCTTCAGCTGGTGGAGACGTTGCCTCTTGGCGGGAGACGTCAACTGATGCTGGTGACCTGTGCAGGGGAGAGCTTTCTGGTTGGAGGCAGCTTCGAAAGTGTCGATACGATTGTGCGGTTGAAGGCTGAGGCAACGCTCGATTTCGCTGCGGATAGGTGGGACGAGTCATGCCGATGATGCTGGGATTGGCCTTGGCAGGGTTAGCAATGGCTTTGCCTGCGAACCATGCTCGGGCAGAGAGCTCGATGATGGTTGCCGCCGTTATGGCGCCGGAGTCGTTCTGGGTCAAGAAGTCCGCAGGAAGCTCTGTAGGGGAGCATGAACAGGCGGCTTTAAAGACTGGCAAAGCAGGCGTGAAGGTGCGTGGTTTAGGCGCGAGCGCGGGGCCAACTTCGGGAGCGAAGAAAAACGATTCGATCGCATCGGAGCTTGCGGGAACCAAGAGCGTTCCGTGGTCGATCGTGGTCGGGTTGACGCTGTTGACTCTGCTGCCGGCGCTGCTGTTGTCGATGACGCCGATGGTGCGGCTGCTGGTGGTGTTTCACTTTTTGCGGCAGGCGCTGGGGACGCAGACTGCTCCGTCGAACCAGATTTTGATGGGGCTGGCGTTGATGATGACCTGGTTCCTGATGCAGCCGGTTCTGCTTGAGGTCGAGCAGACTGCGGTTGCTCCTTACAGCGCGGGGACAATCACCGGGGAACAGGCGCTGGACCTGGGCGTGGCTCCGGTAAAGCGCTACATGCTGCGTTATGCCCGGGAGAAAGACCTGGCTGTGTTTGCGTCTGCAGGAATGGCTGCGCGGCCGAATAAAAGAGAGGACCTGCCGATTCAGGTGGTGGTTCCGGCTTACATTCTGAGCGAGTTGAAGGCTGGATTTCAGATTGGCGCGATCTTGTTTTTGCCGTTCCTCTTAGTGGACCTGGTGGTGGCGAGCATTACGACTTCGATCGGCATGATGCAACTGCCGCCGGTTGTGATCTCGACTCCGCTGAAGATTCTGCTCTTCGTGATGATCGACGGTTGGAGTCTGCTGGCGGATCAGTTGATCAAGAGTTTTTAGGGAAGCGCGCACGTGGCGATGGGAGCAGGGATGGGACCGGATCAGACAGTGGAGATTATGCGGCGGGTGTTGATTGAGGCGATGCTTTTGAGCGCGCCGCTGCTGGTGACGGCGGCCCTGGTGAGTCTCGCGGTGAGTTTGCTGCAGACCCTGACGAGCGTGCAGGAGCAGACGCTGACGGCAGTGCCTAGGTTGGTGGTGGTCTTTGTCATCACGGTGGCGGTGCTTCCGTGGATGGTGCACCGGTTAGTGGGCTTCACGGTTCGGCTGTTCACTGACTTTCACAGATACCTGGGATAGAGGCCGCTATGAATCGTGAAGTGAGTGGATTGATGGCGGATTGGCCGCAGTATTTGTCGGCAGCTGTTCTGGTGATGGTGCGGCTGAGCGGGCTGATGGTATTCGCTCCGGTGTTCTCCTCCTCGGCAATTGCGCCGCGGATCAAGGCTGGGTTTGTGTTTGCGATGACGATTCTGCTAGCGCCCGCGGTGGCGACGGTTCCGGGAGCGCGCGCCGTGCTTGATGGGAGGGCGCTGCTGGGCGAGTTGAGTGTGGGGCTGCTCTTTGGGCTTTCGCTGATGTTGTTGAATGAGGCGCTGACCTTTGCGGGAACGCTGCTGGGGCTGCAGTTTAGCTTTTCGCTGGTGAACCTGCTGGATCCGAACTCGATGATCGAGACGGCGGTACTGGGGCAAATGCTCAGCTGGTTGGGAGTGCTCGTGATCATCGGCTCGGGGCTGGATCGGAGCTTGTTGGCGGCAGTGGTGAGGAGTTTTTCTGCTGTCCCGGTGGGACAGGCAGTAATGCAAGCAAAGACCGGGGTGGCATTGGCCATGATGGCGAGTGGGATCTTTCTGGCGGGGGTGCAGCTTGCTGCTCCTGTGATGGCTGCCGCGCTGGCAGTAGAGGTGACGATTGCGTTAGTGGCAAGACTGTCGCCGCAGCTGCCTTCGATCGTGATTAGTGTCCCGATCAAGACGATGGTGTCGTATGTGGTCTTGATCGCGAGCCTTGCGGTGTGGCCTGGATGGATTGAGCGGCACTTCACGGCTCTGCTGGATGCTGCGGCAAAGATGCTGGTGCGGGCATGAGCGTCGTGATGGTGAGTGAGAAGAGAGTGGCGTACTGCATGAGAGGGAACCCTCATGGCAGATAAGGGTACAGAGCAGGCTACACCACTACGAAAGAAGAAGGCGAAGGAGAAGGGCGACAGTGTTCATAGCCGTGAGTTGTTGTCGGCGATGGCGATGCTGGGCGGCGTGGTGATGCTTGGTGCGATGTCGAATGGGTTTGTTGCTAGCTGGGGCAAGGTGTATCAGGAGAGCCTGCGCTCTGCTACGACGAACGCGAGCGGGTTGAACGGAGAGCAGCTCTTCAATGTTGCGGTGCGACGAATCCTGGTGCCGTCGCTGCTGCCGGTGGGGTTGGTGATGGCGGCAAGCTTTACCGGGGCCCTGGTGTCTGGCGTGGCGCAGAGCGGTGGGGTGCAGATCTACCCGAGCGCGGTGGAGTTGAAGTTTTCTAAGTTGAATCCGGTTACGAATCTGGGAAACCTGTTCAGCTTACGGTCGGCGACAAGACTAGTGAAGTCGCTGGTGCCGGCTTCGGTCATGGTCGTGTTGGGTTGGGGAGCTCTGAAGGCGTTGATGATTCCTATGCCAGTGATGAGTCTGCTGCGACTGCCGGCGACTTTTTCTGCAGCGTATGGATTGGCGCTCGATGCGGCCTGGGTGACGCTGGCGTGGTCCGCGCTGGACTACGCGATCGAGTGGAGGAGTTGGAATCAGCGGCTGAAGATGAGCAAGCAGGAGATGCGCGAAGAAGTGCGCGATGCAATGGGCAATCCGCAGATCAGAGCGAAGATCCGGCAGATTCAGCGGGCGATGCGTAAGCGCAAGGTGAAGGCGGATATGTCGCGGGCGAGTGTGGTGATCACCAATCCCACGCACTATGCGGTGGCGCTGGAGTTCAGCTTCGAGACGATGTCGGCTCCGACGGTACTGGCCAAGGGGCGTGATCTGCTGGCCGCGGAGATTCGCGAAGAGGCACGATGGGCGGGGGTTCCGATCATCGAGAATCCGCCGCTGGCGCGGAGTTTATACAAGATGGTCGAACCGGGGCAGTCGATTCCATTCGATCTGTATGCGGCGGTAGCTGGAATTCTGGCCTTTCTGTATCGGCAGAAGGTTGAAGAACGAGTGCGCCAGGATCGCCAGGAGAAAGAGAGAGAGCAGAAGGCGCAGATTGCCGGACGGCTGCTCGATGGGAGAGGCAATGTGGGTACGACTGGGATGGTTGGAATGCGTGGCTTTGGAGGTGGGATGTGAGTGAAGCAGCGATAAAGAAGAGTAGTGGCTTTCAGATGGCGAAGCTACAGACGTTGATGCTGCCGGTGGCTGCTATCAGCATGGTGTTCGTCATGATTATCCCAGTGCCGAGTGTGGTGTTGGATATCTTGCTGGCCGCGTCCATTACGGCTTCGGTGATTGTGTTTCTGACAGCAGTGCAGGTACGGAGAGCGGTGGACTTCTCCGTGTTTCCTACGTTGCTTTTGCTGCTGACACTGTTTCGGCTCTCGTTGAATCTAGCTTCGAGCCGCAGGATCCTGCTGCATGGACAAGAGGGAACACACGCAGCCGGCGCAGTAATTGAAGCGTTTGGGCAGTTTGTGGTGGGCGGGAATTATGTGGTCGGGCTGGTGTTGTTTCTTGCGTTGATCGCGATTCAGTTTCTTGTGGTGAGCCACGGTGCGGTGAGAACTGCGGAGGTTACGGCGCGGTTCACTCTGGATGCTCTGCCGGGTAAGCAGATGGCGATCGATGCGGATATGAACGCGGGTCTGATCGATGAGCAGGGGGCGAGGAAGCGGAGACAGGCCATCGCGCGGGAAGCTGAGTTCTATGGCGCTATGGACGGTGCTGCGAAGTTCAACCAGCGGGACTCGCTGGCGACGATCTTGATTACGGCGATCAACATTGTGGCTGGATTGCTGATTGGTGTGCTGCAGCATGGTACGGATCTCGCGACGGCCGTGAAGACTTACACCATTCTGACGGTGGGCGATGGCCTGGTGACGATGATCCCCAGTCTACTCGTCTCGATTGCGGGCGGCATGGTGTTGACGCGGGCTTCGTCGGCGGGATCGCTCGATGAGGAGTTGGGAACGCAGCTTCTGAAGGGGCGCAACACGCTGTGGATTGCTTGTGGAGTGCTGCTTGGACTGGCTCTGATTCCTGGACTGCCGAAGCTGTCGTTTGTGTTGCTTGCGGTTGGGGTTGGGTTGATTGCGCGGCGACTGCCTGCGGCAAAGGACGCCTCTCTGTTGTTGGCGGAGGAGGCGGCTGAAGCGAATGTGAAGGGGGATAAGGCGAAGGCGGGAGATGCGGCGAAGGGCGAGAACCTCGCTTCGTTGCTGAAGATGGATGAACTGACTCTGGAGATCGGATTCCAGCTGATCCCGATGGTGGATGAGAAGCAGGGCGGGCAGATGCTCAACCGCGTTCGCGCGCTGCGGAGGCATCTGGCGACTGAGCTTGGTTTTATTGTTCCGCCGATTCATATCACGGACAATCTGCGGCTGAAGCCTCGGGAGTATGTGGTGAGTCTTCGCGGGATTGAGATTGCGCGGTGGCAGACGGAGCAGAACTGGTTGCTGGCTGTGAACTCGGATCCGAAGGCGCGGGTGCTGCCTGGTGTGGAGACGAAGGAGCCGGCGTTTGGCGTGCAGGCACGGTGGATTCAGCCGGGTCTGGAAGAGCAGGCTTTGGCTGCCGGCTACTCGGTGGTGGACCAGACGACTGTGATTGGAACGCACCTTGGCGAGTTGATTCGCCGACATGCGCATGAGCTGCTGGGTCGACAGGAGGTAAAGCGTCTCCTCGACAGCCTCAACGAGAGTCATCCGAAGCTGGTGGAAGAGCTGGTGCCGAAACTGATGACGTTGGGCGAAGTGCAGAGGGTGTTGCAACAACTGCTTCGAGAGCAGGTTTCGATTCGCGACCTGGGGGCGATCCTCGAGATTCTGGTGGAGGCGGCGCAGCAGTCGAAGAACGTGGTGCACCTGGTGGAGAGTGTGCGGCAGTCTTTGGGAAGAGGGCTGGTGCATTCGCTGCTGGATAACGAGGGCGGCTTGAAGGTGCTGGTGCTGGATCCGGAGCTGGAGAGCGAGTTGCAGCAGACCTTCGATCCCCAGGGAGCCGGGTTGCTGCTGGGGGATGGTGCGCGTCCAGCGGGGATGCGGTCGGACTTTTTGAAGCGGCTGGTCGAATCTGTGAAACGCCTAACCGGAGGAGCCTCGACCTCGGCACTCCCCGTGCTTCTATGTCCGAGTCCAGCCCGATATCACGTGCGGCGTTGGCTGGAGCCGTTTCTGCCCAAGGTGACGGTGCTGGCGCCAGGAGAGATTCCTCCGGAGATTCGGGTACGGAGCATCGGCACGGTTGGGTAGAGACGGTATGTAGGACGGCTGTAAGGAGTAGCGGCAGATGAGGAATGGAGGAAGTATGAACACAGGGAGTTCGATTCCGGTACAGGTTGGGCAGAAGTTGCCGAAGGGAAAGCTGACGGGCGAGCAGTGGACGTCGCTGGAGGCTGCACGGTTTGACGAGGTGACGGGTATTGCGGAGGCGGGGATATTCACTCCGTTTACCGGAGAGGGACTGGCAGCATCAGGGGATGGCAGTGCCACGGAGCGGGACCTGCTTTTGATGGAGCATCTGCCGACGGTGCGTTACCTGGCACGACGCATCCACGAACGACTGCCTCAGCATGTGGAGTTGGACGACCTGGTCTCGGCCGGTGTCGTTGGGTTGATCGATGCCTTCTCGAAGTTTGACCACAAGAAGAAGGTGCAGTTCAAGAGCTATGCGCAGTTCAGAATTCGCGGGGCGATTCTTGACTCGTTGCGGACCCTGGACTGGAGCCCAAGGGAGCTGCGACGGAAGGGCAGGGCCGTCGAAGAGGCGATCCGTGCGGTGACGCAGCGGGTCGGACGAGCGCCGTCGGAGCAGGAGATTGCGCGGGAGATGGCGCTGACGCTGGCGGAGTATCAGGCGCTGCTGGGCGATCTGAAGGGGCTCGAGATTGGAAGCCTGCACATGGAGCGCTCGGAGGACTCCGGTGACGAGGAACTCGCCTATGTTCCTGGTGCGCCTGAGGACGATCCGCTGTTTCGCTGCTTGAAGGGGGAGATGAAGCAGAGGCTTGCGGATGCGATCGACGAGCTTCCGGAGAAGGAGCGCATGGTGTTGACGCTTTACTACTACGAAGAGCTGACGATGAAAGAGATTGGACTGACGTTGGGCGTGGTGGAGTCGAGGGTCTCGCAGATCCACTCTTCGGCGGTGGTGAGATTGAGGGCGTCGCTTGCGAGTCTGCGGCCAGGGGACTCTGCCGGGATTGTGAAGGCCAAGGCTTCGAAGCGCAAGACTGGAACACGTTGACGCTCTGATCGAGTCGTTGTGAAAGATCTCTAACCAAAGAAAGGAATGCATGGGAAAGCAGCTTGGGCAGGGAGATATCGATGCACTGTTCGCGGCAGCCGGGGCGAATGCTTCAACGCAACCGGAGGGTGCCGAAACCGAGGCGCCGCTGGAGCAGTATGACTTCAGCAGCGCGGGGCAGATCAGCAACGATCAGATGCGAGCGATCAGTTCGGTGAACGATCTGTTTGCGAGGAACCTGATGCACACCCTGGGGGCGTGGTTGAGGACTCCGTTCAAGATGAAGCTGGTTGCGGGGGAGCAGCTTCCTTTCAGTGAATTTCTGGAGCGACTCTCTTCTCCGAACTACATCTGTTCGATTCGGCTTGAGCCACTGGGAGCGGTTGGGTTGCTGGAGCTGGAGCTTGCGCTGGCATCGCCTATCGTAGATGTTCTGCTGGGTGGGGTAGGGCGTGCGTGGCCGGCGCGGGAGCTAACGGATATTGAAGACGCGATTCTGACATCGGTCGTGCAGATGACGGTGCAGGAGCTGAACCTGGCTTGGCAGTCGGTCGGGCTGGAGTTCGTCTTTGAGAAGCGAGAGTCAGAGGCGGCGGTGGCCCGGATGTTGACCTCCGGAGAAAAGACGCTGTGCGTAAGCTTCGAGGCGCGCATGCCTGAGGCTCAGGGGGCGATGAACATATGTCTGCCGGCGGTTGTCTTGAATGCGATTCTACGGCGCTTAATCTCCGAGGGGGATCGGCCAAAGAGGCGATCGAAGGAGGCGCAGGCGAGGATGCGGGAGCTAGTGGGTGGGGTAAAGTTCGGCGCTGCGTTGCAGTTTCCGTCGATGCGGCTTAAAGCGAGTGAATTGGCGGCTCTGGAGCCGGGGATGGTTTTGCGTCTCCCGTTAGCGAGACACTCTATCTCGGAGTTACGGGTTGGTGGTTTGCAGTTTGGGAGAGCGCACCCGGTAAGAACTGGGGAGCATCGCGGAGCCCAGCTGGAGGGCGGTATCGATAGCGATAGCGGGATTGGTGCTCTGGAGACTCAGAGCGCGGTCGAGACGATGAGTGTGAACTAGGAAAGGAAGGGGACATGGAGAAGGTGATGGGTTCTGGTGAGGTTGCTGGGGTTGAGCCGGGGATGGGATTGTTGAGTGACATCGAGCTGGATGCGACGCTGCAGTTCGGTTCGCGCGATATGTCGTTGAGGGAGGTGCTGGAGCTGGGACCAGGGGATGTGGTGGAGTTGGACCGTCATGTGTCCGAGCCGGTGGACCTCGTAGTGGGTGACAGGATTGTGGCTCGGGGCGAGGTGGTGGTTGTCAGCGGCAACTTCGCTCTGCGCATTACCGAGGTGGCGACGCCGCAACTGAGACTGGAGAGCATTCGATGCCTTTTCTAACGAAGAAGACGGGAGCGATGAAGGTAAGCGCACTGATGCCGAGTGCCTTGAGGGTAGGGAATGGAGTGGCCTGGCAGGAGGATGAGTACAGGCCGTCGCACGAGCTTGCGGGGCTTCAGGGGTATGGTCTTCCGGCTGCTGTCGGGAAGTCCTCGCAGCGGAGGGTGTGCGGGAACTCCGAGTGTGAAAGCGGTTGGACGATGCCCTGGAGAAATCGGCGCAGACCGATCTTCGAGGGGCAATGGGGGTGCAGCGGACGTTGTGTGCTGGCGATGGTGCGCGCGGCAGTGCGTCGCGAACTGGGTGATGGGGGAACTTCTGCGGTTCTGTCTCCGCACCGGCACAGAGTTCCTCTTGGCCTGCTGATGCTGGCTCAGGGATGGATTACTCACCCCCAACTTCAGAAGGCGTTGGCGGCACAGCGAGAGAACGGGACTGGGAAGATTGGCGAATGGTTGTTGAGTGAATGTGGCGTGGAGGCGGAGCAGATCACCCGCGGATTGAGCATGCAGTGGGGATGTCCTGTGCTTACGACTGAGGGATTCTCTCCAGAGTTGATGGCCCTGGTGATGCCTAAAGTATTCGTTGAGAGATTCGGGCTGCTGCCGCTGAGGGTGGCGGGCTCACGAATTCTATACATAGGCTTTATGGATAATCTGGATGCGTCCTCCGCGCTGGCGATCGAACAGATGACGGAGTTGAAGGTTGAGAGTGGAGTTGTGGAGGGGGCTCCGTTTGAGGCCGCTCGAAGCAAGCTTCTTGCATGTGACGGAGTGGAGACGAAGTTGGAGACAGCGGAAGATAGGGATTCGATGGCGGCACGGATCACCGCGATTCTAGAACAGAAACAGCCGGTCGCAGCTCGTTTGGTTCGACTTCACCAGGACTATTGGTTAAGGATGTGGCTAGAGAGCGGCACGGTGGGAAGAGCGGGTAGTTTGCCGGTGTCGCACGAGGATGTTAAAGATCACGTCTTTACCATCAGGGTCCAGTAACAACGAAGTATGTAGGGTTGTTGAAGAGAAAAGAGGGCCGGCTGGCCCTCTTTCTTGCGTAAAAAAGCTTCTATCGTTGCAGGAAACTTGAGGCCGGGGATGCCGCGGGAGCGGCCAGTGCGGAAGTACCGGTGCTCATTTTGGAATCCTGCTCGGGGCCGAGCCCCAGCTTGATGATGGCTCTGGAGTCGGGGATCAACTTTGTCTGCCAACCGTTATCTTCCTGAAACTTCTGCATCGCCGCTTGGGTCTCGGAGTCCCAGTGGCCTGACGCCTCGCCGGAGAGATAGCCTGACTTGATGAGCGACGACTGGATCTGGGTCGCTCGCGCATCATCGATGGTTCGCTGTCCTGCTGGCTTTGCGGCGGATTTTGAGTGCTTATTCGACACCCTGGGCGATGTGGGACCACGACGCGAGTGAGTCAATGCCAGGCATGGCATCGCGGTTACCAAAAGCAGCGTCGAGGTTAGAAGTGATCTGACAAACTGCATAGTTAGACATCACCTTAGGATAAATATCGGTCAATGGATACCGAGACTGTCGTTGATGTTGAGAGTAGAGTATCCCGATAGTAACGTGCGTTGCAACAAAAAGGTTGACTAATGGGAATACATCTTTTGGGTTGGGTGTTTGAGTAATCCGTTGAACGCTTGGGGAAGGAGTGATGCTGAGATTGATCAGGATCACTCCTTCTTCGGTTCGGTTGGGCTGCCTCTACGGGAGTGTGCCACCCACATAGGAGTTAAGGTTTTTCTGGGTAGGAGACTGAATGACGAAGACAACGTCATCCTTCGATTTCAGGTTGGAGACGATGGCTCGATAACTGGCCTCATCTGTTACGGGTTTGCGATTGATTGCTGTGATGATCGTGCCTTTGCCCAGGCCGATCTCGTCTGCGAAGGAGCCGGGGCGAACGGTGGTGACGATGACGCCACCCTTGATCCCGACCTTGGCTGAAATGGAGGCCGGGATTGCCGAGACGGTAATGCCGAGCTTGCCCTCTCCTGCGTCAGACTCCTGCGGGGTGGAGGTGTCGTCCGGCTGGCCGGTGATATCTGCGTATGTCTTGGCTCGGTCTCCGATGATTACGTTGGCGCTACTTTGCTTGCCGTCGCGGAGATAGCCGAGCTTGACAGTCGAGCCGACATGACGGGCTGAGATGTCGTTGACCAGATCGTCGCCATCTTTGATGTTGCGGCCATCGATCGAGACGATGACGTCGCCTGCTTGAATGCCGGCCTTTGCAGCGCCACCGTTCGGTGTGACAACGCCGACGATGACGCCGCTCGAGAAGCCATACACCCGGTTGACAGCAGAGGATTGCGCGACCTGAAACTGAATGCCGATGGAGCCGCGAACGACCTTATGTTCCGGTCCGATGAGCATGTTGTAGACAGTTGCGATGATGTTGGCGGGCATGGCGAATCCGACGCCCTGGGAGCCCATGGATTGGGTATAGATGGCGGTGTTCATGCCTACTACCTGACCGGCCATATCGACGAGCGGGCCGCCGGAGTTACCAGGATTGATGGCGGCGTCGGTCTGAATGAAGCGCTGGAACTGGGTTTGGGAGACGCCGTTGGGGCTGGGTTCGTCGATGCTGCGGTTTTTGGCGGAGATGATCCCTGCGGTTACCGTCTTCGAAAGGGCGAAGGGGCTGCCGATGGCCAGGACCCAGTCGCCGACCTGTGCGCCGTCGGAGTTGCCGAGCTTGACGGTGGGGAGGGGCTCTTTGCTGTCGATCTTGATGACGGCGATGTCGGTGTCTTTGTCGACGCCGATTACAGTTGCGGGACGGCCTTCATCACCAGGTCCGCCGTCCGGGTCGGTGGAGAGCTTCACGTAGATCTTGTCGGCTTTGTCGACGACGTGATTGTTGGTGATGATGTAACCGCGAGGATCGACGATGAAGCCGGAGCCGAGCGCGCGGCGTTCGCCGGCGGCGCCACCTTCGTTATCGTCGCCACCTTGCCCACCGAAGAAGCGGTTGAAGAAGTCCTGCATGTCGCCTGGGGACTGCTGGCTGTCGTCGTCACCGTTTGGGTCGTTTGGCTGGGGTGTTCTCTGCGTGCCGCGTTTGCCACGTCTGTTGGCCGACGGCTTTGGCAGCTCTTCCGTATTGATGTTGACTACGGCTGGGCCGACTTGTTTGACGATCTGGGAAAAGCCATTGGAGAGCGCGACTGGAGATGGAATGACGAGAGGTTTTGCGTCGGTGGAGTTGACCTCGGACTGCTCTTTGCCGCTGACATTGCGCGTGAGAATGGAACCGGCAAGTATGCCGACCGACAGCGTCGCAAGGAGGGTGAACGTCGTCGTCAGGCGATGTGTGCGGATGCGCTCGAGCAGAGTGGAGGAAGTGTTCTTCGGTGTGTCCATTAGTAGGTCTTGACCTCGGTGTTGTGTGTTGCGGTGCGCCGGAGTGTGTACGCGGCATGAACTTTAAGTATAGTCGCTGCGCCACATTGTGGTTTGGGCTGAGGTGAGGTCGGTTTCACAATGTGATTAGACGCAAAAAGAAGACGAAAGTCTTCGTGAAGCTTAGGCGGGATACGTGGGGATCGGAGCTTCTGAAGGGAAAAGCTCGATGAATGCTATCCCGGTGAGGATGAGAACGGCTCCAAGAAGAGAACGGCGGCCTAGATGTTCGTGCAAAACGAGGAATGAGGTAAGGCAAGCGAAGACGGGCTCCAGTGTGAGCAGAATGGCGGTATGGGTAGGGGGAATATGCTGCTGGGCCCAACTCTGGATGGTGAAGGCTGCGGCGGTGGCCAGGAGGCTGGTTATCGCTAGAGCGGTGACCAACCTAGGGGTAAGGGTGAGGTGAAGTGTTCCGCCTAAAGGCAGAGTAACGGCCATGAGAAGCGCCGCTGTCCCAATCTGCAACGTGGCGAGTTGGGCTGTTGGGACGGTCCTGGAGGTGTGAGCCAACGACAGGAGATGGGCGGCGAAGGCGATTGCGCAGGCGAGTGTAAGGAGGTCCCCCAGGCCGATGCTGCTGAGGAGATTCTTCCAAGATGTTCCTGCGGGCGTTGTCAGCAGGAGAAGGCCGGAGAATGCGAGGAGTGCTCCGACGGCGGTAGTCCAGCGGGGAGGCAGCGTTCCTGAGGGGCGAATCGCGGGTATGAGGGTGAGGAGAGGGACGAAGACAACCACGAGGCCAGTAATCAGTGCCGATTTCGCGGCGGTTGTGCGGGCGAGTCCGGTGGTTTGAAACTGGTATCCGGTGGCGAGAAAGAGGCCCACGGCAATGCCCGAGACTATGCTTTTGCGGTTGGTGCTGCGCAGTTGACGGTGGTTGACGATAACAAGAGCGACGAAGGCCAGAGCCATTCTGAGCAGGTTGAAGACAAAGGGTGAGGCGTCTTGGAGAGCATCTTTTACTAAAACGAAGGTGGCTCCCCATATGAAGACGACCGCGAGGAGCAGGAGATGGGCCAGGCTGGTGGGGCTCAGTCGGCGGGGCAACTAGTTGTTCGCTCCGGCCTTGGGCTTTGGTGACTGCGCGTTCGGTGATTGTGAGTAGACGGTTTCACCGTTCACGATGGTGCTGAGGACCTTGGTGCGGAGAAGTTGTTGGGGCGTTGCGGCAGTGATGTCACGGTCGAGAACGACAAGGTCGGCGAGGTAGCCGGGTTCAAGGCGACCCTTCTGATGTTCGCGGAACTCGGCGAAGGCGGAGGATTGGGTGTAGGCGTAGATCGCTTCGTTGAAGGAGATCTTCTCCTGGGGTTGGAAGGTCTGGGCGCCTGATTCGTTCTGGCGAGTGATGGCGGAGTAGAGGCCGCGGAAGGGATTAATGGACTCCACCGGGTAGTCGGTGCCGAAGGCGAGGGTGACGTTGTGATCGAGGAAGCTCTTCCAGGCGTAGGCGTACTTCGCGCGGTCGGGGCCGAGGCGGTCCGTGGCCCACTTCATGTCGGTGAGTAGGTGGGAGGGTTGCATGGAGGCGATGACGCCCTCGCTGGCGTAGCGATCAAAGTCTTCGGGTAGAAGGACCTGGGCGTGTTCTACGCGGAATCGGAGGGCGGCCGGGGCGGGATCGGGTGGGGGTGGGGTGGTGACGATGTGGGCGTCGGTGGTGTTGGGGCTGGCGGATGGGGGGGCGAGGGTGGCTACCTGATCGGCGGCTCCGAAGGCATTGAGGGCCATCGCGTTGGCACGGTCGCCGATGGCGTGGAAGCCCAGCTGGAAGCCTGCGGCTGCGCGCTCGGAGGCCATCTGGGTTAGCTTGTCCTGGTCATAGCGGGGAAGGCCGGAGTTGTCGGGGTCGTCGGAGTAGGGTGCGTCGAGGACTGCGGTGCGGGAGCCGAGCGAGCCGTCCATGAAGCCCTTCAGCATGGTGAGGTGGAGGAGCGGGTCGTCGGTGGGGTGGCTGGCGCGGCGCTCCTTGAGGACCTCGAGGGGCTTGTCGAAGGGGAGCCACTCGGCGAATCGGAGATGGAGTGCGTGGGCGTCCTCGAGTTCTTCGAGGGCGAGGAAGTCTTCCCAGTCGGAGTTGTCCTGGACGCTGGTGACGCCGTGGGCGAGGGCGTCTTTGATGGCCAGGTTGAGGGCTTTGGTGCGTTCCTCGGGGCCGGGTGATGGGATCTTGCTGAAGACCAGGTTGGTGGCGGCGGTTTCGCGGAGGATTCCGGTGGGGTTGCCGGAGGAGTCGCGGTCGATTTTGGCGCCGGCGGGGTCGGGGGTCTCGGTTGTAATGCTGGCGGCGGCGAGGGCGGCGGAGTTGGCGAGGGCGATGTGGCCGTCTACCCGCTCGAGGATGCAGGGGTGACCTTGGGTGATCGGGTCGATGTCCTCACGGGTGGGGAGTTTGGCTCCGGGCCAGAGGGTGTGGTCCCAGCCTCCGCCTTCGAGCCAGATGCCGGGTTGGGCTTTGGCGGCGTAGGTGCGGATGCGTTGCTGCATCTCGGCCAGGGATTTGACTCCGTCGAGGTTGATCGAGAGCTGCTGGCGGCCTGCAGGGCCCATGTGGGTGTGGGCGTCGTTGAACCCGGGCATTGCGAAGGCGTGGTGGAGGTCGATGATGCGGGTCTGCGGGGCTTTGAGTTTGAGGATCTCGGCGTCGGTGCCGGCGGCCAGGATCTTTCCGTTGGCAATGGCGATGGCCTGGACCCTTGCAGGGGTGGGCGAGGGGTCGTTGGGGCGGAGGTGGGTGCCGGTGAGGATGTTTCCGTGGAGATAGATGGTGTCAGGCGGGGTCTTCTGGGCCTGAGTGAGGGTGGTGAGGAGAAGAATCGCAGTGAGAGTGAAGGGTTTCACGAGTGGAGTGTATCGCGGAGCGCGATGGAGCGGCGGCGGAAAGTGTTGAAGGACGCAGGCGCTTTGATTCCAGCTGTCCTCCCCCTCCCCCGGTAGGGTATCTTGTAGGGAAGTTGCTTTGATTCAGGGGTTTACAGACAGTAGGCGTCGCTAAAATATGGAAGATAAATAAGTTACGTACAAAATACTTGTTTTGTGCGGGTTGAGGGGGATACCTCGTCCAAAACTGCAAGTTTTGACCCCGCGGTCTCGGTGAGCGCTCCGGATTTGCTGGTTAGTTTAATTATAGCGGGCGGGGGATAACTAATACGCCACGTGAAAGTCCGCGGCTGGCGCGGGTTTGGTGCGATCAGGGGCTTGACAGATTCAACAACCCCTCAACTCCGAGAGTGCATCCGTAGAAGTGGGAATGGAGGTAACGCATGAAGACGATGACGTGCAAATCGCTAGGTGGACCCTGTGAACAGAAGCTGTCGGCCGGATCATGGGACGAAATGGTTCAGACCATGACGAAACATGTGATGGAAAAGCATCCTGAGACCGCAAAGGCGATGGAAAAGATGCATAACGAAGACCCAAAGAGATGGGGCAGAGAGACGAAGCCTAAGTGGGAGGCGACACCGGAGACATAGCGCTCAGAAAGTCGAGATGACGATTCACCTGGGTACGATGGGGTGAACCCATGACAGGTGCCTGATGGGAGCTGCGGTTCGGGTTCTAAGCGCTTGAATTTTTGAGCTGGGGCTTCAGAGTTTCCGGTTTGGGTTGAGGGTGGAGTTTCCGAGTGCTACGAGTTGCGACTCGCGCTAACCAGAAGGCCCACATCTCAGAATAAAGATGTGGGCCTTCGGATAGCTGCTCGTGAGTGGGACTTAGTAGTTGGGGTAGTAGCCGTACGGCGGGGGATAGGGGTAGCCGTAGGGTGGCGGGGGAGGATAGCCGTAGACCACGTGTGGGCGAACTACGACGGGAGCCGGTTGCTGGACGATGGTTGGAGCGGGCGCCTGAGCCTGGACTACGACCACGGGCGGGGCCTGCTGGGGGTAGTAGGGCTGTTGCGGCGGTGCGTAGGACTGCTGGACCGGCTGGGGGTAGGCCTGTTGAACGGGGGCGGGCTGCCGTTCCACGGGGGCAGGTGTGGGATCGGCGTAGTTGAAGCGGGAGATCATCTCCGGCTGATGCTGGACCTCGGACTTGGTGGGGATGCCGACGTCGTCGAGGAGTTTGACGGTGAGGCGGGTCTCGGGTTTCAGCACCGGGTAGGGTCCGCGGCGGGGAAGGTTGATGAGATCGATCGGCCAGAGAACCGGGATGAGCCACTCGATGGTGTCGCGGGTTGCGTGTCCGGTCCCGAGGATGCGGCCATTGGCGTCGACCCGGTTTTTACCTGAATCTGCGATGACGCGGGTCGAGATGGGGATGACGGTGTCGTTCCCTACGACGATGCGATCGAACTTGAGCTCCATCCAGCCTTTGCCGACGAAGTGTCCGGGATCTTTGTAGTCTTCAAAGCGGCCGACGAGGTAGCTTCCGTAGGGGAAGACGGAGCGGCCGTACATCTCGACGCGGCTGAGCTGGCAGAGGATGGGGTCGCCGAGGTGGAGGGTCTTGGAAGAGATTTTGTCGGAGACCATGCACTGCATGACCGAGCCGGCTGGAATCAACTGTTCTGCACCTGCCGTGAGGGAGACGGGCAGAAGTAGCAGCAACGAGGCAATAATGCGTTTCATGGGGGACCTCCTCAACACACGAGGACTGGATGCCGTGTGCCTTACACCTTCGGTTCGCCGGATCGCGGGGGTTGATCTCGAGACGTGCCAGAATGTAGAGCGAGTTTTCTTGCCGAAGATATTAGCTTAATTTGGGCATAGGTCAACATAGATTTGTGTTGGGGTATTTATCGACTGAAAGTTCAGCGGGATTAGTCGTCTAGTCAGTGGGTTTTCCACAGGATCGAAGGTGGCGATTCTCGACGGATGATTCTTGCCTCTTATTTTGTGACGGGATATCCCTGCCACAGATACTCCAAGGCTTCGGGCAGGGTTTGTTGCTTCACGGCGTGGTCGACGTGGCCGGCGTCTTTGGCGAAGACAAATTGATAGTGATAGTCCTTGGCCGCGAGTACCTTGGCCATGCGCTCGTTTGCGAGAACCCAGTCGTGCATGTCGTCGCGCATGAAGTTGGGGTTGAAGAGGTCGCGGTCGCCTACCTCCATCCAGATTCTGATGGGTTTGGCTGGAGTGGCCGGGATGAGGTGTTCGTGGAACTCCCATGCTCCGTGAGGGGTTTCCGGGTTGTAGGGCCATCGCTGATTGATGTAGGTGCCGGAGTAGGTGAGGACGCGGTGGTAGAGCTCCGGGTGATACCAGGCCATGATGAGAGCGCATGAGCCTCCGGAGCTGCCGCCCATGGTGGCGCGTCCGTCAGGGTCTTTGGTGAGTTTGACGTGATATTGCTTCTCGACGAGAGGGAGGACTTCGGTTTCAACGAACTCGGCGTAGTGGCCAGACATGGTGTCGTATTCGAGGCCGCGTTCGCTGCCTTGGGCGTCGCCGCTGCCGTTGCCGATGGAGATGGCGATCATGATGGGAACACGGTGGTTTGCGATGAGGTAATCAAGAGCCCTGAAGAGGTCGTAGTCGGGGCCGTCGGCGCTGATGATAAACGGTGCGGCGGTGCCGGGTACGTACTGTTGCGGGACGTAGACGGCCACGTGTCGGGTGTAGGGCGCGGGGTGGCTGGTGGTGACGACGAGTTTTGCCGGGTCCTTGGGATCGGGGGTGCCGAAGGTGTCCGGCTCTCGTGCGATCCCTGGATAGAGTTTGCTGTCGGAGGAGTTCATGGCGAACTTGTAGATGTTTCCCAGGGGGACGGCCGAGTGGAGAGACATTTCGGGGGCGATGGGGTGGGTGGGGCCGAGTATAAAGTTGCCGTCCTGTTGCGGCGAGGGGATGGCGCCGTCGGGTAGCTCTTTTGCTGCGACGTAACCGGCGGTGTGGGGGTCGCGCGTGGGCGGGGTTGGGCGCGGTGCAGGAGTGGGTGTTGTCGGAGTCTGGGCGATGGCCGCGATGATGTTGAGTGTCAGGGAGAGTGCGAGTGCCGTTGTTGGAGCGACGATACGACGGCTGGAGTGGCTTTGAAGTAGAGTCTTCACGTTGATGCTCCTGAAGAGATATTGGTGAGTCAATGTGTGGGGTTGGCGGTGGTTTGGGTGGTGTCGAGGAGGGTGAGGAGGATGCGACGGAGGGCGGTTTCGCGGGCGGTGGGGTCGTACCACTCCTGTAGGGTGTGGATGCCGCCGCCGATGCCGCCGCTGCCGAGAGCCAGGGCGGGGATTCCGCGGGAGAGTGGGATGTTGGCGTCGGTGGAGCCGAGGCGAAGTTCGGTGCGGAGGGAGAGGTGGCGGTCGACGGCACGGAGGGTGTGGAGGAGGGGGGAGTCGTCGGGGAGGGTGGCGGCGGGACGGTTTCCTATGGTCTCGATGTGGAGTTTTAGTGGTGTGTTGGTGGTGGATTGCGCGGTGACGATGCCGTCGAAGATCTGGTGGACGGTGGTGGCGGTGGAGATGAGTTGGGTGGGGTCGGTGGAGCGGAGGTCGAGGAGGGCGGAGGCGGACTCGGGGATGGAGTTGATGGAGGTGCCGCCGGAGATGTGACCGACGTTGAAGGTGGTGAGGGGGTCGGTGGGGAGTTCGAGGGCGGCGATTTCAGTGAGTGCTTTGCTCAAGAGGAGAATTGGGTTTGGGGTCCCGGCGTCGGCCCAGGAGTGGCCGCCGGGGCCGGTGATGGTGACGCGGAAGCGCAGGCTGCCGAGGGCTCGGTGGATGGCGGCGGCGGTGCCTCCGCCTTCGAGGATGAGGGCTGAGGCGATGCGGGTTCGGTAGGGGCCGCGCTCGAAGAGATGACGCATGCCGCGGAGGTCGCCTTCTCCTTCTTCGCCTACGTTGGCGGCGAAGAGGATGGGGATGGGTGGGGTGATGTTGGCGAAGCGCAGGGCAGCGGCGATAGCGAGCAGGGCGGTGAGGCCAGCGGCGTTGTCGCAGATGCCGGGTGCGTGGATGCGGGGGGAGTCTTTTTCTTCGGTGGGGTCGATGGGGGTGTCTGCGGGGAAGACGGTGTCGAGATGGGCGGAGAGGAGGATGCAGGGAGGGGCTGCGTTGATTTGGCCTCTGTCTGGCGAGGCGAGGGCAGGTTGAGCGAGATGCGGGGGGTCTCGACGGATACCGCAGCGTGAATCGGTCCGCTGCAACTGAGGACTTTGGCTGAAATCCACTGCGCGGCGGACGGTGAGACTGTCCGCCGCTTCGGTCGAGATGACGTTTTCTATGGAAGCTCCAGAAGAGGGAATAGGAGAGGAGCTGGAGGGCGCATCTGGGGCTAGTTCGGCGAGGGCGTTGCCGGCGTCGTCGAGGTGGGTGTTGGTGAGGCCGAGATCTTGAAAGCGACTAAGGAACCAGGCGGCGCGGGCTGATTCGCCGAAGGGTGGAGCGGGGATACGGACGAGCTCGAGCTGCCACTGGCGGAGTTGAGGTTGGTGGAGGTGTAGCCAGTGAAAGGCGCGGTGGACTGCGGTGAGGGTGGCGAGGCGAGAGATGCGGCGCTGGGCGGAGGCGGTGGCGGGCATCAGTGCTTGACCTCGGCTTCTGCGTGGGTGATCTCGGCTTCGGTGTATAAGACCTCGACGAGGAAGAGGCCGCGGGCGGGGGCAGTGGGGCCGGCGGCGGAGCGGTTGCGGGCGGCGAGGATTTTGGGGATGTCGTCGGGGTGTAGACGGTTGGCGGCTATCTCTACGAAGGTGCCTACGAGGTTGCGGACCATGTGGTGGAGGAAGCCGGAGCCGGTGACTCGGTAGATGAGGATGTCTTCCTGCTGGTGCCAGAAGGAGTGGAAGATGGTGCGGGTGTTGTCGGTGGGGATAAGTTTGTTTTGCGGAGCGACGATCTGGGCGGTCGCGGGATTGGTGGGTGTGCTGGCAAAATGCGGGGGTCTCTCCACTGCGCTGCTCACGATGAGACTGTGAACAGCTTCGGTCGAGATGACGGGGTTTGGGGGGTAAGAACTGTCCTGGGCGTTGCCGACGGTAGTGGAGCGGGTGGTGAGGTCGGGATCGACGGCGGCGAAGGAGGTGAAGTCGTGGGTGCCGAGGATGTGGGCTGCGGCTTGCTGCAGAGAGGCGAATTCGAGTGGGAGGCGGCAGGCCCAGACGTAGGGGGCGAGCATGGGGGAGCAGATTCGGTCTTTGTCGTCGCACCCGGGGAGGATTCGGTACTCGTAGGTTTTGCGGCGGGCGCTGTGGCGGGCGTGAAAGTCTTCGGGGACGGGTGTGACGGAGAGGACGCGGATGCTGGGTGGGAGGGCGCGGTTGAGGGCGCGATGGAGATTTGCGGCGGGGATGGGTACGGTGAGTGAGAAGGTGGCGACCTGGGCGAGGGCGTGAACGCCGGTGTCGGTGCGGCCGGAGCCCTGGGGGAGGACGGTTTCTCCGGTGACGCGGTGGATGGCCTGGGCGAGCGTGCCCTGAACGGTGGGGAGAGAGGGTTGGATCTGCCAGCCGTTGTAGGGGGTTCCGTCGTAGGTCAGGATTGTCTTCCAGTGAGGCATGGGCTGCTTTGGACGGTATCACGGTTGCGTGGGAGAGGTTGGGAAAGTCTTGGGTAAGGGCAAGGGGTTGATATACTTACCGCATCGTATCCGGGAATGAACTTTTACTGAAGATGTTGGGAACGAAGCGAGCGATGAGTGCGTATCTGTGCTCAGCCTGGACGTTGCCTTTGAAGAAGGCGATGTTGGGGTTAGCAGGATTTTCCTAGTGTCATCGTGTGTCTGTGGCTGTCTTTTAAGAGTCGTTGGGAAGGTGCTGCGCGTCTGAGTAAGAATTGCAAAATCTGGTTGTGAGGCTGGCCCTCGCGTGGTCGTGCGGGGTTGGGAGAGCTTTGAGTCCGGCGTGTCCGGTGAAGGTGTCCATGCCGGTGTTGGGCGTTGCCGGTAAAGCGTCGAGAGGCTTCAGGAAAGAGTTGGAGAGCGAATCGTGAGATTAAAGGATATGCAGGGGGCGGCGAGCATTTCACTGCTGCTGATGAGTCTGTGCACACAGCCGGG
This sequence comes from Tunturiibacter gelidiferens, assembly GCF_013410115.1. GTDB lineage: Bacteria > Acidobacteriota > Terriglobia > Terriglobales > Acidobacteriaceae > Edaphobacter > Edaphobacter gelidiferens. The sequence continues at coordinate 71,718 of NZ_JACCCV010000002.1, read as the reverse complement.
ATTGGCGCAGCAGCAGACGCAGTCGAGTCCGACCACACCAGCGGCGCCGCAGCAGGTGGTGAATGATACGACGGGAACACCTGGGTTGCCGCAGGCTCCGCAGCCGAAGGCGACCGAGCCGTTGTTTATGCGCCCTACCAGCCGGGACTACACGAAGCCGAAGAGCCATATCTGGAATCCTATTGCTCCATATACGGCGATCCAGGTTCCTACTTTCCAGATGGGGAACACGACGCTGGGCAGTTTGCTGAGGGACGGGAAGATCTATCTGAGCCTGGCGGATGCGGTGACGCTGACGCTGCAGAATAACTACGATATTGCGATCGCTCGGGTCAATCTGGATATTGCGGATACGGATCTGCTGCGGGCGAGGGCGGGATCTGCGCTTCGCGGCGTGTCGACCGGCCTGTTGACGAATACCATTGGCGGAACTACGACGACGATTACTACGGGCGGCGGACCAGGTGCGACCTCTCAGGGTGTGGGGGGCGGCGGTACGGGTGTGGGCGGAATCGTTGTGAGCACCAACGGCGGCGGACCGGTGCCGGAGAATCTGGATCCGGTGCTGACGGGACAGCTGGAGTATGAGGCTTCGACGGCGCCGCAGTTGAATACGCTGTTCAGCGGCGGGTTGAATGTGTTGACTACGGATACGGCGACCTACAACTTCAATTATGCTCAGGGATTTCTGACCGGCACGCAGTTGACTGTGGGCTTCAACAATACTCGCGTGACGACGGACAATCCTTTTAGCAACTTCAGCCCTTCGTTGACGACGAGCTTTCGCGCTACGGCGACGCAGCATCTGTTGCAGGGGTTCGGTTGGGGCGTGAATGGACGTTTTATTCTGCAGGCCAAGAATGACCGGCGGATTACAGACTCGGCATTTCGGCAGCAGGTGCTGTATACGATCAACCAGGTGGAGAATATCTACTGGGCACTGGTGAGTGCGTATGAAGATGAGCAGGCGAAGGAACGTCAGCTGGCGCAGTCGTCGCAGCTGACCTCGGACAACCGGAAGCAGCTGGAGATCGGCACACTGGCGCCGCTCGATGTGGTGAACTCGGATAGCGCGGTGGCGAGTGACAAACAGGCGCTGGTGGCTTCGAAGACAAACCTCGAGTACCAGCAGTTGTTGATGAAGCAGGCGATTGTGCGAAACCTGAACGATCCGCAACTGTCGCAGGCGCCTGTGATTCCGACCGACCGGGTGGCCCTGGACAGATTGCCGGAAGAGGACGTGCAGGTTGAGGACCTGGTGAAGGTGGCGTACGCCAACAACCCGCAGATTGAGCAGGCGGTGTTGAACATGAAGAACAACGAGATCACGATCAAGGCATTCAAGAACGGATTGCTGCCGACTGTGGATGCGTATGCCTTCTACGGTGGAAGTGCGCTGGGTGGTGCTCAGAATCCGAGTGCGATCGATTTCAATACTAATAAGCCTTATCCGCCGGGAACGTTTCCTTCGGTCGGGTACGGGACTGTCTTTCAGAACACGTTCAACAACAACGCTCCAGATAAAGGTGTTGGCGTGAACATGACGATTCCGATACGGAACCGAACGGCACAGGCTGACCAGGCGCGGTCGCAGATGGAGTATCGGCAGTCGCAGATGCGGTTGCAGCAGCTCTACACGTTGATTCGCATCCAGGTGACGAACCAGCAGTACGCGTTGACCAACGACCGGGCGCAGGTGCAGGCGGCTCAGGCGGCGAGAGACTTTGCTGCGCAGAGCCTGGACGCTGAGCAGAAGAAGTACAGGCTGGGAGCATCGACCACTGCGAATGTATTGCAGCAGGGGAGGAACCTGGCGACGGGGGAGAATAATCTGATCTCGGCGACGGCGGCGTATGCGAGAGACCGGGCGCAGCTGTTCCAGCTTCTGGCGAATACTCTGGACCGATATGGAATCAGCATTGAAGCTACAGCGCAGGCGGTTGGAGGAGGCGCGGGAATGCAGACGCCTGTGATTCCGGGGTTGACGGCTCCTAAGGCTCCTGAGGCGCCGAAGCCGATCGATGTGAACCCGGCTGCTCCGCCACCGCAACAGTAGATTGGCAGGTAGAAGAGAGGGCTCGGGCTGCGGCTCGGGCCCTCTTTGTTTTTTGTGCGGCGTTTTTAAGTCTTGTTGAGATACAAAGGCAGAGACTAAATACGGATCTCTCCACTGCGCTGTTCACGGTGAGGCTGTGAACAGCTTCGTTCGAGATGACAAGTTTTGGGGTGGTGACGAGATTTTGTCGAAGGCCAGATTTTATTTTTTTATTGAACCGGATTGCAAAGGCGGTTGCAATGATGGCGGTAAGAGAAAACTAAAGAGTGGTGCGGTGAACGTGGCGTTAAAGGTCGGGAAGAGGCGTTTGAACTAGACTGGAAGTCTATGAGCAGCGATCCAGCGGCGAGTCAGGAAGTGGCGGGAAGTCACGAGCAGGCTAGTGAACATTTGAACTCTTTAGCGAATGCGGCTTCGGCTTATCTACGGTCTGCGATGCATCAACCGGTGGAGTGGCAGGAGTGGGGCGAGGCGGCGTTTGAGAAGGCGAAGGTGGAGGATAAGCCGATCCTGCTGGATATCGGCGCGGTGTGGTGCCACTGGTGTCATGTGATGGATCGGGAGTCGTATGAAAATTCGCTGACGGCGAAGATCATCAACGATCACTTTGTTGCAGTGAAGGTTGATCGAGATGAACGGCCGGATGTGGATACGCGGTATCAGGCGGCGGTGTCTGCGATCAGTGGGCAGGGTGGCTGGCCGCTGACTGCGTTTTTGACTCCGGAGGGGAAGCCTTACTTTGGGGGGACTTATTTCCCTCCGGCGGATCAGCATGGACGGCCGGGATTTCAGCGAGTGCTGCTGACGATGGCGGAGGCGTTTCAGAACCGTCGCGATGAGGTGAATGAGTCGGCCGGAAGCGTGATGGCGGCGATTGAGCATAACGAATCGTTTATGGGGAGGGCAGGGAATCCCGGGCCGGAGCTGGTGGCGAAGCTGGTGTCGTCGGCGTTGAAGCAGTTTGACGCGAGGTCGGGTGGGTTTGGATCGCAGCCGAAGTTTCCTCACTCGGGGGCGATCGATCTGCTGCTGGATGTGGCGTCGCGGGTGTCGGCTGGTGGGATGGAGGATGTGAGCGAGTCGGCGAAGACTGCGGCGATGGTGACGCTGCAGAAGATGTCGAAGGGTGGGATCTATGACCATCTGGCGGGGGGATTTCATCGCTACTCGGTGGATGAGCGATGGGTGGTGCCGCACTTCGAGAAGATGTCGTATGACAATAGCGAGTTGCTGAAGAACTATGTTCACGCGTTCCAGACTTTTGTGGAGCCGGAGGCGGCGCGGGTGGCGCGGGAGATGATTCAGTGGATCGACGAGTGGTTGAGCGACCGGGAGCGCGGTGGGTTTTATGCTTCGCAGGATGCGGACTTTTCGCTGGACGATGATGGCGACTACTTTACCTGGACTCGCGATGAGGCGACGGAGGTTTTGACTGCGGAAGAGCTTGCGGTGGCGAGTGCTTACTACGACATCGGCGAGATCGGCGATATGCATCACAACCCGGCGAAGAATGTTTTGCATGTGAGGGGGACGCTGGAGGGAGTGGCGAAGGCGAATGCGATCACGATGGAGGTGGCGAGGGAGCGGCTGGCTGTGGCGAAGGCGAAGTTGTATACGGCTCGGTTGAAGCGGCCCACTCCGTATGTGGATAAGACGATCTATGTGGGTTGGAATGGGATGATGATCTCGGCCTACGTGGAGGCGGGTCGGGTGCTGGATATGCCGGAGGTGCGGGCGTTCGCGTTGAAGTCTCTGGACCGGGTGCTGGAAGAGGCCTGGGACGCTAAGGCTGGGCTGGCTCATGTCGTCGCGTATGGGGAGCAGGGTGGAAGTGGCGCGCGGGTGGCTGGGGTGCTCGAAGACTATGTGTTTTTGGGGCATGCGGCGCTGGATGCGTGGGAGATGACCGGAGAGATGCGGTACTACACGGCGTCTGAGGCGATTATGGAGAGTGCGCTGGTGAAGTTTTATGACCCGGTGGGGTGCGCGTTCTTCGATACGGAGAGTGTCGCAGAGGGTGAGACCAGGCTGGGAGCGCTGGTGACGCGGAGGAAGCCGTTGCAGGACTCGCCTACGCCGGCGGGGAACTCTGTTGGAGCTGCGTTGCTGCTGCGGTTGGAGGCGCTGAATGGGCGGGAGGACTATGCGGTAAAGGCTCTGGAGACGCTGGAGACCTTTGCGGGGGTAGTCGAGCACTTTGGGCTTTATGCCGCGAGCTATGGGCTGGCGTTGCAGAGGATGGTGTTGCGGGCGGTGGAGATCTGCGTGATTGGGGACGATGCCGCGGCGAGGAGGCTTGAGGCAGTGGCGCTGGCTCGGTATGCGGTGAATAAGAGCGTGATCCGGTTAAGGAGGGATCAGCTGGGTGCGCTGCCTCCGGCGCTGGCGGAGACGCTGCCGCACCTGCCAGGGCTTGGGAGTGAGGGGAGCTTCGCCGTAGTTTGCAGCGGGAAGGGATGTCTGCCGCCGGTGTCGGGTGTGGATGAGTTGATTGAGGCTATGAATAAGGCTTTGTGAGGTGGGCTCGTTTTCTGCTGGGCTTATGTTGTCCTGCCGGACGGGCCCGCTGCGCGCGGGGCGGTCACTTCGTGACTTGTATACCCTGGGTCCATTGGCCTCCCGTTGGTCGGTTGGGTTTGCTAGCTGCCTATGAGTGGCTGCTGGGCGGGTGGGGCGGTTGGGTTGGGGGCGCGGAGGATGAGCATGTTGGCGGGATCGTTGCCGAGGGGGATGCCGTCTTTTTCGAAGGCGAGGATGATGCGGCGACGCAGTTCGCGGAGGACGCGGTCACGCTGGTTGACCCGGACGCGGATCTGGATGGGGTAAGTGACGGCGCGACCGTCGATCTTGTCGACGCCGAGGACGACGGGGTCAGCGACTGTGATGTCCTTGAAGGCGGCGTCTTCGCGGATGTCACCGGCGATCTTTGTGAGCAGGGCGATGACTTTGTCGGGGTTGGCGCTGGCATCGACGCTGACGTTGAGGGCAGCGACGGCGTAGTCGCGGGAGAGGTTGGAGACGGTGGCGATCTGGCTGTTGGGGATGATGTAGAGGGTGCCGTCGCTGTCGCGCAGGCTGGTGCGGCGAAGGGAGAGGTCTTCGACGGTGCCTTTGAGACCGGCGAGGACGACGATCTCGCCGACGTTGTACTGGTCTTCGACGAGGATGAAGATGCCGTTGATCATGTCCTTGAAGATGGACTGTGCGCCGAGGCCGATGCCTACGCCGACGATTCCGGCGGAGGCGAGGATGGGCTGGTAGGGGATGTCGAAGATGTTGAGGATCTGCAGGAAGGCTATGAAGCCGAGCACACCGATGGAGGTGGCGCGAAGGATGGAGGCCATGGTGCGGAGCTGGGCGGCGCGGTGGAAGTTGCCGACCTGGTGATCGGCACGGGAGCGCATCTTTTTGACGAAGAAGAGAACGATGCGCTGGAGGATGAAGATGACCAGGAGGACGACGAAGATCTTGGGTAGTTTGTTCTGCAGGAATAGCAGGATGTCACTGTGCCATTTGTCTTCGATGGTCTGAAGGATGGGTTCGTCTTGCGGGGCCATGGCCAGAAGGAGCATGATTACAGCGTCTCGCTTTCGGGAAAGAGTGCTGTGAACAGAATGCGTCAGCTGTTTGTAAGATGCAATTCAGACTGGAAATAAGCGGCGGCGGGATGGACGGAGGATGCCATGAGAGTGCTGCGACTGGGAGTGATTGGGGCTGTGTTGATGGTGGGCGTATCTGGACGGGTGAGTGGGGGACAACTACAGCAGATTCAGCAGGGGCAGCATTTTCCCGGGCAGGTGCGTGAACCGGACGATGTGAACCCTAATATTGACCAGCATCGGCTGGAGCAGCAGGAGAGCATACGGAGCACCGAGCGACAGAAGCGGCTGGTGGCGGATACGGATAAGCTACTGGCCCTGGCTACGGATCTGAAGCAGCAGGTAGACAAGACGAACAAGAATATTCTGTCAGTGGATGTGATCAAGAAGGCAGATGAGATTGAGAAGCTGGCTCATAGCGTAAAGGAACGGATGAAGGGCTAGCCTTAGACAGTAGATGTAAAAACATTTATCGCGATGCCCACTATGCTTTATGGCTACCCCGTACGGCAGATTCCTCCCCCGTATGTTCTGGGTGCGGAATGACAGACGAAAAAGGAAGATCAAGCTCTAGACCAATGCGCATTCTGCTCTAGTCGCAATGACCGCTGCTGCGGCTACGGGGTGGGCTGGGAGATAGCTGCGGCTGCGTTGACTAGAGGGATGGAGACGCCGGGGAGGGTGACGGCTGAGTTGCGCATTGCGGCGACTACAGCTGCGGCGCTCCAGTCCGGGTGAGCGGCTCGGACAAGGGCGGCGACTCCGGCGGCGAGCGGGGCGGAGGCGCTGGTGCCCATGGCCTGAACGTAGGTGGTGTGGCCGAGGTTGAAGCATCCGTAGCTGTGGGCGGAGTCGGCGGGGAGGCCGTCGATAGTGTTGGGAAGACCGGAGCTGCAGGCGCCTTCGATCCATCCGCTGACGCCGGTGTCGGGGCCGTCGGGGTAGCTGCCGCCGGGGGCGGCGAGGGCGTTGAGCGGAGCTCCATAGTTGGTGTAGTAGGCGAGGGAGACGGGGCCGGGGGTGCAGGTGGCGCCTGGGGTGGTGTTCTGGGCGCAGACGGGGTTGGTGGAGGCGGCGATGGCGAGGACGCTGCGGGACTGAGCGGGGAGCTCGACGTAACGGGGGTTGGAGAGGTCGATGCCGTCGTTGCCTGCAGAGGCGACGAGGACGATGTTGGCCTGGGCTGCGGCGTAGGTGATCTGGTTGAAGGCGGCGAGGAGGCCGGCTCCGTCTCCGGTGGTGAGGTCGGCGGTGGCGCCGACGGAGAGGGAGATGACGTCGGCGCGGTTGGTGACGGCGTCTTCGATACCTTTCATGACCCAGCTGAGAAGGCCGCTGGCCTCGCCGGCTTCGCACTGATCGGCGGGGTTGGTGTCTCCGGTGATGGAGGCGGGCATGCGCTGGAGGACTTTGATGTTGAGGATGGTCGCGGCGGGGGCAACGCCGATGATCTTGCCGGTTCCGGGACCGATGGCTCCGGCGGCGAGGGAGGCGGTCCAGGTGCCGTGGCCCTGCTGGTCCTGCGGGGTGCCGTCGTCGCAGGCGCTGGGATAGGCGGTCTGGTCGACTTCCGTGAGGTTGAGGGCGAGGTTGGGGGAGAGGTCGGGGTGGGTTTTATCGATGCCGCTGTCGATGATGGCGATGCGAATGCCCTTGCCCATGGTGGTGTCCCAGGGGCCGCGCGCGGGGCCGCCGGGGACGTTGTTTCCGTATCCCCCGACCTGCTGGACGGCCCATCCCTGTGGGGTGGAGGTGTAGTAGGTGTCGTAGGAAGGAGGCGGTGGAGGGGGTGGCGGCGGTGGGGTTGGGAGGGATGGGGGAGCGGTCGTGATGGGACCGTGGGTGGGGAGTCGGCCTATGGTGGTGGTTGGCGTGAGAGGTTGCGCTCCGTTGTTGACGCGCGAGGTGATGGCGAGAGGCCGGAGACGGAGACGCAATGCGGAGACGATTCGGTCGTGGAGGACGTAGCTTACGTTGGGTTGGGCGGAGAGGAGGCGGAGACTGGTTGCGTCGTCTTGTGATGCGGGGGATTGCACGGCTGCGATGCCGAGGTGCTCGTTGCGTTGCGTGAGGCGGGTGCCGGTGGCGAGGAGGTGGGCCTCAGCGTCGCCGGGGATGCTTGCGTTGCGGTAGACGACGAGGTAGCGATGGGGAGCGACGCTGGAGGTATCGATTTGCGCTACGGCGGCTGGGGGAAGGAGAGGGAGACAGAGCGCTGCGAGAAGCGAGATACTTCGGCAGAACAGACGGGTGCGGGCCGCTTGGAGATCTGGCTTTGGGGAAGCGAATTCGTTGAGCACGGACACGGGGCACCTCATTGTTGCGCTGAGGTATGAATCGGCACCGCGAGAATTTGCATTAGTGCCAGAACAGTTGTGTGCTATTACTTTGGTCTGTCGATCGAGCGAAATCTGACTGATCCTGCTCGATTAACGGACGCATTGACCCTGTTTGATCGCGCGTGCTCTAATTGCCGCCTTTGTGAAGCTGAGAGAAAGTTTGCGTTCTAAGGAGACCCTTGCATGGTTGGAGTAAGTTTTTTGGCGATGGCCGTTCAGCAGGTTCCCTTGACCCCTGCGGTTGTCGACGGTGGCGATGGACGGATTTATCTGTGGGTGGCTCTGGGGGTTGGTGTGCTGGCTCTGGTTGCGGCGCTGATGCTGGCGCGGGCGGTGATTGCATCCGATACGGGGACGCCGGAGATGCGGGCGATCTCGGATGCGATTCGGGAGGGTGCAGAGGCATTTTTGCGGCGGCAGTACAAGACGATTGGGTCGATTGCGCTGGTACTGGCGGTGGTGGTGTTTGTGGGGTATCGGCTGTCGCCGAGGACTTCGCCGTATGCGCTGAAGACGGTGGTGAGCTTTCTGGTGGGCGCGGTGTGCTCTGGGCTGGCAGGATTCACGGGGATGTACTGCTCGATCCGGGCGAACATCCGGACGGCTTCGGCGGCGAGAACGAGTTTGAACAAGGCGTTACAGATGGCGCTGCGTGGAGGGGCGGTGACAGGGCTGGTGGTGGTTGCGCTGTCGCTGCTTGGTGTTGGGGTGCTGTTCCTGTTCTTTGGCGGCCTGGAGCATCCGCAGGCGGTTCCGTATCAGCTGGTGGGGTTTGGGTTCGGAGCGTCGCTGGTGGCGCTGTTCGCGCAGCTTGGCGGCGGGATCTATACGAAGGCTGCGGATGTGGGCGCGGACCTGGTGGGTAAGGTGGAGGCGGGGATTCCCGAGGATGATCCGCGAAACCCGGCTGTGATTGCGGACCTGGTGGGCGATAACGTGGGCGACTGCGCGGGTCGAGGTGCGGACTTGTTCGAGTCCACTGCGGCGGAGAATGTGGGTGCGATGATTCTTGGTGCGGCCCTTTATCCCGTGTTTGGAGTGAAGGGGATTTTGTTTCCGCTGATCGTGCATGCGATCAATTTAATTGCGAGCATCGTCGGCGTGTTTGTGGTGAAGACGCGTGAGGATGAGGATCCGATGCACGCGCTGAATAAGGGATTCTATGTGACCTCAGCGCTGGCGCTGGCCGGGTTTGCGGGTGCGGTTTATACGATGTTGAATGGGCCGCAGGTGCAGCCGCTTTGGTTGCTGGGGTGCGGTGTGATTGGGCTGGTGACGGCGTTTCTGTTTGTGTGGATTACGGAGTACTACACGGAGGCGATCTATCGCCCAGTGAAGTCGATCGTTGAAGCTTCGGTGACGGGGCCGGCGACGAACATCATCAGCGGGCTGGCGGTGGGGATGGAGACGCCGGCGATGCCTGTGGTGGTGATCTCGGCGGCGCTGCTGCTGAGCTACTACTTCGGCGTGCAGGGATTGGCGGGAGTGGCGGGGATCAGCGACTATGCCAAGGGGATCTACGGGACGGCGATTGCCACGATGGGGATGCTGAGCTGCGCGGCTTACATTCTTGCGATGGATACGTTTGGGCCGATTACGGATAATGCGGGCGGGATCATCGAGATGTCGAATCAGCCGCATGAGATTCGTGACCGGACGGACAAGCTGGACTCGGCGGGGAATACGACGAAGGCGCTGACGAAGGGATATGCGATCGGGTCGGCTTCGCTGGCGGCGTTTCTTTTGTTCTCTGCTTATCTGGAGGAGATTAAGACAATTGTAACCGATAAGGTTGCACTTGCCGGCGGGTATATGCCGGTGGGGTGGAGCTTTACGAATATCAACCTGGCGCAGGTGCCGGTGTTTGTGGGCGCGCTGCTGGGTGCGATGTTGACGTATCTGTTTAGCTCGCTGGCGATCAAGGCGGTGGGACGAACGGCGCAGATGGTGGTGAAGGATGTGCGGGATCAGTTCAAGGAGAATCCCGGGATTATGCTGGGGACCTCGAAGCCGAACTATGCGCGGTGCGTGAACATCGTGACTGGCGCGGCATTGAAGGAGATGGTGGTGCCTGGGTTACTGGCGGTTGGTTTGCCGGTGGCGGTGGGTTTGATCTTCAGGCACTTGAGCTCGAGCTATCAGGCCAGTTCTGCGTTGTATGCGCCGGGGGCGATTCTGCCGGTGCCTGCGATTGGCGGAGTGCCGGTGAATCTGGCTGGAGCTGAGGCTGTGGCTGGATTGCTGATGGTCGGAACGATCTCTGGCGTGCTGCTGGCGATGCTGATGAACAACGGCGGCGGTGCGTGGGATAACGCGAAGAAGTTTATCGAGACGGGACAGTATGGCGGCAAGAAGTCGGAGGCGCATAAGGCGGCGGTTGTGGGAGATACGGTGGGTGATCCTTTCAAGGACACGGCTGGGCCCAGCTTGCATGTGCTGATTAAGTTGCTGGCCACGATTACGCTGGTGCTTGCGCCGTTGTTTGTTTAGCGATGAGGATGCATGAAGATGGGTGGCCTTCGGGCTGCCCATTTTTGTGGATTGCCGGCTTGTCGCCGGGTAGCTGGAAAGCGCTGCGAAGGGGAGCCAAGAGCGACGGGTTCCCGGTACAATCTGTGACGGTAGTGATAATGAGCTGCGGCTTTTCGATGTAAAGGATGGGTGTATGGCAAGACAGTCTGGATCGGGTGTGCAGGAGAGCAAGAAGTCGGCGGGAAATGTGGCGGAGAGCTTGCTGACGCGCGAGCAGTTGGTGGAGTTTTATCGGTTGATGTATCTGTCGCGGCGTACCGATGATCGCGAGATTGTTTTGAAGCGACAGCAGAAGATTTTTTTTCAGATCTCCTGCGCGGGGCATGAGGCGTTGCTGGTTGCTGCAGGGATGGCGCTGAAGCCCGGGTATGACTGGTTCTTTCCCTACTATCGGGATCGGGCGATCTGCCTGGCGTTGGGCAATACGGTGGAGGAGCAGCTGCTGCAGGCGGTGGGTGCGGCGGACGATACGGCGAGCGGCGGAAGACAGATGCCTTCGCACTGGTCGAGCAGGAAGTTGAATATTGTTTCGCCGTCTTCGTCGACGGCTACGCAGTGCCTGCATGCGGTGGGTTGTGCGGAGGCGGGGAGATTCTTCACGAAGCATCCTGAGGCCGCGAAGAAGCATGACGGGGACTATCGCGAATTCAAGGATGTGACGTTTCATGGCGATGAAGTGGTTTATGTCTCGATCGGCGAGGGGTCGACGAGCCAGGGAGAGTTCTGGGAGTCGTTGAATACGGCTTCGAATGGGAAGCTGCCGGTGTTGTATGTGGTCGAGGACAATGGGTATGCGATCTCGACCCCGGTGGAGGTGAATACGCCGGGGGGGAATATCTCGAAGCTTGTGGCGAACTTTCCGAACTTCCACTTTGCGGAGATCGATGGGACCGATCCCATTGCGAGTTACAAGGCGATGGTGGAGGCGGTGGCTTATTGCCGTTCGGGCAAGGGGCCCGCGCTGGTGCATGGACATGTGATTCGGCCCTACTCACACTCGTTGAGTGATGATGAGAGGCTTTACCGGTCGGTGGAGGAGTTGGATGCGGATGCTGCGCGGGACCCGATCTCGAGGATGCAGATGTGGCTGCTGCGGGAGGGGATCCTGGATGCTGACGGGATCAACAAGCTGGAGCGGCAGGTAGATGAAGAGGTGCAGCGGGCGGCGGATCGCGCGGTGATGGCGACTCTGCCGACGGTGGCTTCGATTACGAAGCATGTTTACTCGGAGGATCTGAGTTCGCAGGATGCGCGGTTTGCGACCGAGCCAAAGCCGACCGCTGATGCGACGGAGCGGACGATGGCGGACTTGATCAATTGTTGCCTGAAGGACGAGATGCGGCGGGATGAGCGGGTGGTGGTGTTTGGCGAAGATGTGGCCGATGCTACTCGCGATGGGGCGCTGCGTGCGGGAAAGATCAAGGGCAAGGGTGGTGTGTTCAAGCTGACGGCAGGGCTGCAGACGGAGTTTGGCAGTGATCGGTGCTGGAACTCGCCGCTGGCTGAGGCGAATATCACGGGCCGCGCGATTGGGATGGCGGTGCGCGGGATGAAGCCGGTGGTGGAGATTCAGTTCTTCGACTACATCTGGCCGGCGATGCATCAGATGCGCAATGAACTATCGCTGGTGCGGTGGCGGTCAAATGGGGACTTCAACTGCCCGCTGGTGATGCGGGTGCCTATCGGTGGATATCTGACGGGTGGGTCGATCTATCATTCGCAGTCGGGCGAGAGCATTTTTACGCATACGCCGGGAGTGCGAGTGGTGATGCCGTCGAATGCGCTGGATGCGCTGGGGTTGTTGCGGACAGCGATTCGGTGCGACGATCCGGTGTTGTTTCTGGAGCACAAGCGGCTGTATCGCGAGACGTTTGGGCGGGCGGCTTATCCTGGGCCGGACTACTGCATTCCGTTTGGGAAGGCGAAGATTGTGCGGCCGGGGAAGGATCTGACGGTGCTGACGTATGGCGCGGTGGTGCCTCGTGCGCTGCAGGCGGCGCAGAAGCTGCATCGCGATAGTGGTGTGGATGTGGAGCTGATCGATCTGCGGAGTTTGACTCCTTACGACTGGGAGGCGATTGCGGAGAGCGTGAGGAAGACCAGCCGCGTGATTGTGGCGCATGAGGATATGTTGAGCTGGGGGTACGGGGCGGAGATCGCGGCGCGGATTGGGGATGAGCTGTTTCATGATCTCGATGCCCCGGTGAGACGTGTTGCGGCGATGGATACGTTTGTGGCGTATCAGCCGCTGCTGGAGGATGCGATTTTGCCGCAGCCGGAGGATTTATATCGCGCGATGGCGGAGTTGGCGGCGTTCTAAACGCGGCCGAAAAAGGACGTCCTGCCGGACGGACCCGCTACGCGCGGGGCGGTCACTTCGTGACGTGTCTACCGGTCGTGGCTGGAGGTGGTGCGTGGGTCTTCCCGTTGGTCAGAAGTAAGGCTTGGATGGGTGTGCGCGGATTTCGCAACTGATGCGCTGGTTTGGTGTCTCCTATTGCAGGTGTAAATCTGCGGTTGGTTGCGCTGTTTGTTTTTTCGGCGCTTAGTGAGGAGTGGCGATGCGATCTGGACAGAGAGCCGGAGTTCTTATCGGTGGGGTTAGGGTTTTAGTTTCGGGTGTTTTGTGTGTGTTGATGGTGGAGCAGCCGATGGTGGCGGCGGCTTTGACGAAGAAAGCGGTGGCGCCATCGGTGCAGCAGATTCAGAGTGATCAGCGGGTACTGCATGCGCTGAATCGGTTTACGTTTGGGCCACGGCCGGGGGATGTGGCGGCGGTGCGGGCGATTGGGGTGAAGGCGTGGTTTGAGCGGCAGCTGAATCCGCAGAGTATCGACGACTCGGCGCTGGAGGAGCGACTGAGTGCGTTTCCTGCGATGAGGATGGAGCAGGCGGAACTGATGCAGCGGTATCCGAGTCCTGCTGTGTTGCGGCAGATGATTGCGAAGAATGAGCCGCTGCCGGGTGATCCTGTGGAGCACGCGATCTATGCGGATCAGATTGCGTTTTATAAGGCGGCGAAGGCTAAGAAAGAGGCGGAGCAGGCTGCTGCCGCTAAGAACGGTGGGGGCGAGGATGGGATGGCCACGGCGAGTGATGGCTCGATGGCGAAGAGTGCGGAGGAGATGAAGAGCAGTGCGGCGCTGCCAGGGGATGGGGTTGATCCGGCGACACCGGCGATGGCTACGCATGAGGAGCAGTTTTACTCGGGGTTGGATGCGGTGCGGGTGATCAATCTGCCTCCGGACCAGAGGATGCAGCGAATTCTGTCGATGCCGCCGGAGGAGTTGGTGCGCTTTCGCAAAAGCCTGAGCAGGAGTGAGCTGCTTGCGGCGGCGGATGATCTGTCTCCGATGCAGCGGGAGACGCTGGCTGCGCTGCAGGGTTCGCCGAGGATGATTGGAGCCGAGCTGCTGGAATCGCGGATGCTGCGAGATATCTACAGCGAGCGGCAGCTGGAGGCGGTGATGACCGACTTCTGGCTGAATCACTTCAACGTGTATATCAAGAAAAATCAGAATGAACCGTTTTTGCTGCCGGCCTATGAGCGTGATGTGATTCGGCCGCATGCGCTGGGGAAGTTCGAAGACCTGCTGGTGGCGACGGCGAAGAGCCCGGCGATGCTGATGTATCTGGATAACTGGCAGAGCATCGGGCCGGATTCTGTGGCGGCGAGGAATGGCGGGAGGTTTGCGAAGTTTGCGCAAAATCCGCAGGTGAAGCAGGCGCTGAAGGATCGCGGGTTGAATGAGAACTATGCGCGGGAGTTGATGGAGCTGCACACGTTGGGAGTGCAGTGCGAGGTGAGCGCGGATCGTCCGGTGAGCATGCTGGACAAGGCGTGCGGGCGCGGGTATACGCAGCAGGACGTGACGCAGGTGGCGGAGGTGCTGACGGGATGGACGATCGATCAGCCAGCGCGGAGTGGTGCGTATCGGTTTGAGGAGCGGCGGCATGAGCCGGGTACGAAGACTGTTCTGGGGAAGAAGATCGGGGAGCATGGCGAGGCCGAGGGGCTGGAGGTGCTGCGTATGCTGGCGACCAGTCCGGCGACGGCACAGTTTATCTCGATGAAGCTGGCGGTGCGGTTTGTGAGCGACACGCCTCCGCCGGCGCTGGTGGACAGGATGGCGAACGCTTTTGTCGCGAGCGGGGGAGATATCAAAACGGTGCTGCGGACGATGTTCGATTCGCCTGAGTTCTGGTCGCCGGAGGTTTACCGGGCGAAGGTGAAGACGCCGGAGGAGTTTGTGGTGTCTGCCGTGCGGGCGAGCGGGGCCGAGGTGACGACGGCGATTCCGTTGTTCCAGGCGCTGGAGAAGCTGGGGATGCCGATGTATGGGATGCAGACTCCGAATGGTTATAGTTGGATGGCAGAGCCGTGGGTGAACTCGGGTGATCTGGTGAACCGACTGAATTTTGCAGTGTCGTTGAGTAATGACCGCATCGGGGGAGTGCAGACGGATTGGACGCGGTTGCTGGGAGAGCCTGGAGCGGCGCAGAGTTCGGGAGCGGGCGATTCGGCTGCAGAAAAAGAGAGGAAGCTGGAGGCGGTGCTTCTTGGTCAGGCGGTGAGCGACCGTACCCGCGAGACGGTGCTGGCGCAGTTTCAGGATCAGACGACCCAGCAGCAGGCAGAGAAGAGCTTTGGGATACGGGCGAACGAACAGGAACCGATGGCGCAGGTGTTGAATATCTCTTCGCCGAAGCAACGGGTGAGGCCGCCACTGGACCGCGAGGCAGCTGGGATGGCGGGACTGCTGCTTGGATCGCCGGAGTTTCAGCGGCGGTAGGCTGATTGCTCACGAAACGGCGGTCTCTTTGAGTGAAAACGAGATTGTGCAACTTCCTGACGGCAATCGCGTTTGTAAATGCAGAGATGTGGAGAGCGCAGTTGATCTGCGAAAGCAAGGACAAAGCAGATTCCTTCCCCTTCGGCTTCGCTCAGGATGCGGAATGACAAACAAAAGTACAGACAAAAGAAGACAACGGCTTTAGATAGGGGTCTAAGATGGCGAACATGAAGAATATGGCGGATCAGAGCGATTGGGGTTGCGATCTTCATGGGCGGGATCGAGCGCGGCGTGGGGTGACTCGGCGCGGGTTTATGAAGGGTGGGGCGCTGGCGCTGATCGGGACTTCGACGATTCCGGCGTTCCTGTCGCGAAGCGTTTTGGCCGAGGTGACGACGGCGGCGGCAAATAAGAAGAAGCTGGTGGTTCTGTTTCAACGGGGCGCGGCGGATGGGTTGAACGTCGTGGTTCCCTACAAGGAGAAGAACTATTATGCGATGCGGCCTTCGATTGCGATTCAGGAGAAGGACGTTCTGGATCTGAATGGATTTTTTGGGCTGCATCCGGCGATGTCGGCGTTCAAACCGCTTTATGAGCAGGGGCATCTGGCGATTGTTCATGCGGCGGGGTCGCCCGATACGACGCGGTCACACTTTGACGCGCAGGATTATATGGAGAGCGGGACGCCGGGGGTGAAGGTTACGTCGGATGGATGGTTGAATCGCGCGTTGCAGGCGGAGATTATGACGGGAAAGCCTACGGCGTTTCGCGCGGTGGCGCTTGGAACGCAGGTGCCGCGGACGTTGCAAGGTAAGGTGCCGGCTATCGCGGTGAGTAATCTGGCGGATTTTTCCGTGGCTGGGAAGGGACCGCAGACTTCGCAGATCAGCAACGCGTTTCAGGCGATGTACGACAAGAGCTCGGATGCGGTGCTGCATGGGACGGGGCAGGAGACGTTCGAGGCGGTGAAGATGTTGAAGTCGGCGGACCCGGCGAAGTATCAACCGGCGGCGGGGGTGGTGTATCCGAACACGCCGTTCGCCAACAGCATGAAGCAGGTGGCGCAGTTGATGAAGGCGAACCTCGGGGTGGAGGCTGCGTTCTCGGATGTTGGCGGTTGGGATACGCACCAGAATCAGGGGAGTGTGAATGGGCAGCTGGCGAATCGGCTGAAGGAGTTTTCGGACACGATTGCGGCGTTCTGGAAGGACATGGGAGACGATGCCGAGAATGTGACGCTGGTGACGATGTCGGAGTTTGGAAGGACGGCGCGGCAGAACGGCACGGGTGGTACCGACCATGGGCATGCGAACGTGATGTTTGTGCTGGGCGGCAGGGTGCGGGGCGGCAAGGTGTACGGCAAGTGGCCCGGGCTGGCGAATGAACAGCTGAACGAGGGGAGGGATCTGACGGTGACGACAGACTTCCGACGCGTCCTGGGCGAGGCGGCCTATAAGACTTTAGGGGTGAGGAATCTTGAGCTGGTGTTTCCGGGAGCTCGTGTGAATCCGAGCGAGTTTTTGAACTTCTCTCAGGGGTAACGGGACTCCAGGGTTGCGGATATATCTAGTGTGTCACTCTTCTGTTTATGGAATGTAAAAATCAACAAAATACAAAATAGTGGAAAAAGAACGGCAACTTTTCTTTAGATACTGCGTCTTATTGGATGTAACACACGACAGTCGGGCTTGCAGTTCCCACAGTTCCGGCTTCCCATATCCGCAACAAAAGAACTCCCCACCACAATGTAAGGCTCCCAGAATACCGGGAGCCTTCTCTCCGTTTGGGCAACTGTTTCTGACCTCATGAAGGCGTTTCAGTTGTAAGTGTTTCCGCTAGGCGAGGCCGATCTTGCGGTCGAGGGCCATGGCTCCCGCTCCGTAGAAGAGCAGCATGATGGCCAGGACGGCCAGGGCGAGGATGTAGTTGTAGAAGTCGAAGCCCTGATGGATGCCGACGGTGACGAAGGCTACCAGCATGTTGATTGCGACCAGAGCTGCGGTGAGGCGGGTGAGAAGACCCAGGATGAGGAGGATGCCGCCGATGAACTCGGTGTAGGCCGAGACGTATCCGAGCCAGTAGGGCAGGCCGAGGGTGGTGACGTAGTGGGCGTAGTGGTGCAGGGCGCTGAGAGGCAGGACCTTGTGGTAGCCGTAGACCGCCATGGAGACGCCGAGAATGAGGCGCATGAGGAGCGCGCCGGTGGGCTGCAGGCTGTTAAGCCATTTCGTCATAAAGATCCCTTTCAAAAATGGTATCGCGGAGGCGACGAGGGTGTGAGGGGATCTTAGTGGGTGGGTGCCGGGGAAGGTACGAGTTGTTGGGTTGGGGCGGGCGGGAGGTATTGGTCGAGAAAGCGGGCGAGGCTCTGGCTGTAGAGTGCGTCGGCGGGTGACGGGAGTTCTACGGTGAGTTTGGGATCGGCGGCGGTGCGAAAGCTTTGGTCGGGTGGGGCGGCGCGGGTGAGGAGAAGCTTGGGAGTTCTGAGGGCGGAGAGCGGTGCGGCGAGGGGGAAGTGCTCGTGAAAGATGAGGCGGACTGGAAGGAGGCGGGCGCGGGGGTCGTGTTGGGCTAGTTCGAGGAGGTCGGCGCGTGGAGAGTCAAGGATGAGGGCGGGAATGGTGTTGTGAGATGCGGCGAGCTGGGTGGCGAGGGAGGCTCCTACGCCGGTTCCGTAGGGAATGATCTGTTGCGGTGGGAGGGCGCGGGAGGTGGTGAGGTATTGCCAGGCGGAGTCGACGTCGTGGGTCATGTTTTGCTGGCTGGGGCGGGTTGCGGCGCTTTGGCCGTAGCCGCGGTAGTCGAAGGCGAAGACGTTGAGGCCGAGGTTGTGGAGGCTGGCGAGGGTGGGGATGGAGTCGGCCAGGGAGCCGTCGGCGCCGGGCAGGAAGAGGATGGTGGCGTGGGCATAGCGGGCTCCGGGTGAGGAGGGGATCCACCAGCCGGTGAGCTGTGGGGTGGCGGATTCGTCGGGGCCGAAGTGGATGAGTTCGTAAGGGATGCCTGCTATAGAGGTTGGTGCGGCGGAGGTGCGGATTGGGTGGAGGACGAGCTGCCACTGACCCTGGTAGAAGAGGAGGCAGAGGGTGAGATAGCCGCAGACGAGCGCCGCGATGATGGTTAAGGCGATGGCTTTGACGAGCCAGAGGGGGCTTACGACTTCAGGCTGGGCGTTGGTTGGCTGGGTGCGCTTGCTGGACTTCGGAGTGGGGCGGGGCATGAGTCGGGCTTCTGTATCGACTTTAGCATTCGAGGTGGAGGTGGTGAGTCGTTTGGGAAGCCCGAGCCTCTAAGATGTAGTTGGCGGAGGATTCGAGTGGCGCAGTGGGTGAGGTTGTGCGGGATGGCGGAGGCTCCGCCAGCGGGACGGGTGATGGAGGCAGAGGTAGAGGGTGTCGCGGTTTGCCTGGCGAATGTGAATGGAGAGTTGTCGGCACTGGATAACGTTTGTCCTCATCGGCAGGGGCCGCTGGGGCAGGGCTGGATCGAGGGCGAGGCGGTGGTTTGTCCGTGGCACTCGTGGGCTTTCAACGTGAAGACGGGGCTGGCGGAGTATCCGGCGCATGAGCGGGTGGAGGTGTTTCCGCTGCGGGTGGAGGGCGAAGACGTTCTGGTGGATATCGAATAACGGACCGATTGGGGAATCAAGGTCGGAACCTCGCTTCGATTGAGGAAAAATATGTCCCTTACCTACTGGAGGACGGGTTACGCTGCCACTTAGCTACACACCATTCGAAAGAGTGGCTAATCGAGAGGGAGTTTGTCATGAAGCTGCGTTCGTTATTTCTTGCTGTAGTTGCCTTCGTCGTTCTTGCCGGTGCGGTAGTACCTGCTAACGCGTCTACCTATCATCATCATCGTCACCATCATCATCACCACCACAGCTAGAGTTTGAACAGAATGTGAAAGGGCTCGGCGATTGTGCCGAGCCCTTTTTGCGTGCGAAGGGATTTGCCTGCGATCGGCGTTTTGCAGCGCGAATGCTGATAGAATCTATTAAATCCACTCCAGGCAGGAGAGGCAATGCAGGCAATACTGGCGCTAGAAGATGGGCGCGTTTTTCGGGGTAAGAGTTTTGGCGCGCGGGCGGAATGCTCGGGCGAGGTGGTCTTCAATACATCACTGACCGGCTATCAAGAGATCTTTACCGATCCTTCCTATGCGGGTCAGATCGTGGTTCTTACAAATCCACATATTGGGAACTATGGGACGACGCCGAGCGATGCGGAGTCGAAGAAGCCGTTCATCGAAGGATTGGTGACGCGCGAGTTTTCGCCGATGAGTTCGAACTGGCGTTCGACGCAGGTGGCGGATGAGTATCTCGAGCGCTATGGCGTGCCGGTGATTGCGGAGATTGATACGCGTGCGGTGGTGCGTCATCTGCGGGCCAATGGCGTGATGCGCGGGGTGATTGCTTCGGGGGAGAATCTCGATGTGGATTCCCTGGTTGCGAAGGCGCGAGCGATCAAGAAGATGGAAGGAACCGATCTCGCAAGCGTCGTGAGCACGAAGGTAGCTTATGAGTGGGATGCGAATGAGCCGAAGAATCAGACAGGCGATACGTTGCTGACTGCGGCACTCGGTGAAGACGCGAAGCAGATGCATGTGGTCGCGTATGACTTCGGGATCAAAGAGAATATTCTGCGGATGCTGACGCGGGAGAACTGCCGCGTGACGGTGGTTCCGGCGAAGACTTCGGCGGCGGATGTGCTGGCCATGAAGCCGGATGGGGTGTTCTTCTCGAATGGGCCGGGGGATCCGGAGCCGTTGGAGTATGCGGTTGAGAATGTGAAGCAGCTGCAGGGGAAGGCACCGATCTTCGGGATCTGCCTTGGCCACCAGATCTTTGGGCTGGCGCTGGGCGGTACGACCTACAAGCTGAAGTTCGGGCACCACGGCGGAAACCACCCGATCATGAATCATCAGACGGGGAAGGTTGAGATTACCGCGCAGAACCATAACTTCGCTGTCGATCCGAAGTCTCTGGATGAGAAGACGGTGGAGAAGACGCATACGAATCTGAACGATCAGACACTGGCTGGTTTGAAGCATAAAACGGACCCGATGTTCAGTGTGCAGTACCATCCGGAGGCTAGTCCGGGGCCGCACGACTCGCATTATCTCTTCAAGGATTTCCGGAAGATGATGGAAGAGTGGAAGAAGTAGATGATTTTGCGAGGTGGCACTTTTCTCATGGTGCTGCTTCTGTTTTCTTCTTCTGTTTTTGGAGTCAAGAGAAAGACAAAAGCTGTGTACTGCACCCGCGCGATGAACGGCGCGTGGAGCTTGCAGCGGTTTCAGCCACTGATCAATCCAAGGGCTGGGACAGTGTTTGCGGAGCTTTCCTTTGCGGGAACCGTGCTCGAAGCGGCTCGATTGCGGCAGTTTTATCCGGATCATGAAGTTGTCTTTGATTACAAGTTCGACAGCGCTGGGAAGCTGACCGCGTTGCTTGGAAGTGTGGAGATGTGGGGCCAGTGGCTGGGCGAGGCTAATCTTTACCCAGAAGCCGATGGAACGGTTGGAAGTTTTCACGTGAAGTACTACAAGCCGGATTCGCGGGATTTGATCAGCCATCCGGATGACGCCGAGGAGTATGCGGCAGAGTTGAGTCATGTACCGATTTACAGAACTATCGAATCGTTGCCTTGTGGCGGTTCGTTGCAAGAAGCGGAGAAGATGAATGCCACGCAGGAATGACATTGCGAAGATTTTGGTGATCGGCTCGGGGCCGATTGTGATTGGTCAATCGGCGGAGTTCGATTACTCGGGGACTCAGGCTTGTAAGGCGCTGAAGGCCGAGGGCTATGAGGTCGTGCTGGTGAACTCGAATCCCGCGTCGATCATGACCGATCCTGAGGTTGCGGATAGAACCTATATTGAACCGCTAAATGCCGCTTATCTCGAAGAGATTCTCCGCGTTGAGAAGGAGATGCTGGACCGGGATGGTCTTGGGGGCAAAGGAAAATTTGCTGTGCTGCCTACGGTGGGTGGGCAGACGGCGCTGAATCTTGCGGTGGATCTGGCGGACTCCGGTGTGCTGGATAAGCTGGGGATTGAGCTGATCGGCGCGAAGCTAGAGGCGATCAAGAAGGCTGAGGACCGGCTGCTGTTCAAGGACGCGATGACGAAGATCGGGCTGGATATGCCGCGGTCTGCGCTGATCAACAATATTCGCGATGGGTTGGAGTTTGCGACGAAGATTGGATTTCCGGTGGTGATTCGGCCTTCGTTTACGCTGGGCGGTTCGGGCGGTGGAATTGCTTACAACCGCGAAGAGTTGATGGAGATTCTTTCGCGCGGGCTCGATCTTTCGCCGGTGCATGAGTGTTTGCTTGAAGAGAGCGTGCTCGGATGGAAGGAGTATGAGCTGGAGGTGGTGCGGGATCTGAAGGATAACGTCATCATTATTTGCTCGATTGAGAACTTCGATCCGATGGGTGTGCATACGGGTGACTCGATTACTGTTGCTCCGGCGCAGACGCTGACGGATCGCGAGTACCAGGCGATGCGGGATGCGGCGATTCGCGTGATTCGCGAGATTGGTGTGGAGACGGGCGGGAGCAATGTGCAGTTTGCGGTGAATCCGCTGAACGGGCGCATGACGGTGATTGAGATGAATCCGCGGGTGTCGCGTTCGTCGGCGCTGGCGAGTAAGGCGACGGGTTTTCCGATTGCGAAGATTGCGGCGCGGTTGGCGGTCGGGTACACGCTCGATGAGATTCAGAATGACATTACGAAGGCAACGCCTGCCTGTTTTGAGCCGACGATTGACTATGTCGTGGTGAAGATTCCGAAGTGGCAGTTTGAGAAGTTTCCTGGCGCGGATGAGGTGCTGGGGCCGCAGATGAAGTCGGTTGGCGAGGTGATGGCGATCGGCAGGACCTTCAAGGAAGCGATGATGAAGGCGGTGCGGTCGCTGGAGACGGGTAAGAAGGCGACGGCGGATGAGATTGAGCCGCGGCGGTTGACGCAGCGTTTGGTGACTCCACATCCGGAACGATTGAACTATATTCGGTACGCGTTTGAGCGGGGGATGACGGTGCGCGAGGTTGCACGCATGACCTCGATGGACCCGTGGTTCCTGTATCAGATGAAGCAGATTACGGATGAGATCAAGGCGGTTGGCGGAGTGCCGATGGCGGAGGTGACGGCGGAGCAACTGCGGGCGGCGAAGCGGATGGGGATCTCGGATGAGAGGTTGGCGGCTAGCTGGGGTTTGACCGGCGCTGAAGGAACGGCGGCTGTGCGGGCGTTGCGGAAGAAGCTGAACGTGGTGCCGGTGTACAAGATGGTGGATACGTGCGCGGGTGAGTTTGAGAGCTACACGCCTTATCTGTACAGCTGCTATGACGAGGAAGATGAAGCGGCGCCGACGAAGAAGAAGAAGATTCTGATTCTGGGGAGTGGGCCGAATCGTATCGGGCAGGGAATTGAGTTCGATTACTGCTGCTGCCATGCGGCGTTTGCGCTGCGTGAGGATGGTTACGAGACCATCATGGTGAACTGCAATCCGGAGACGGTGTCGACCGACTATGACACGAGCGACCGGCTGTACTTCGAGCCGCTGACTTTGGAGGATGTGCTTGGGGTGTATGAGCACGAGGCTTCTTCGGGTGCGGAGATCGGGATGATCGTGCAGTTTGGCGGTCAGACGCCGCTGAATCTTTCGCTGCCGCTGAAGAAGGCTGGTGTTCCTATTATTGGGACGTCGCCGGAGTCGATTGATCTAGCGGAAGACCGAAAACGGTTTGGAAAACTGATTGAAGAGTTGAAGATTCCACAGCCTGAGGGCGCGATGGCGACGAGCGTGGAAGAGGCTGTGGCTGGCGCGAATCGTGTGGGTTATCCGGTGCTGGTGCGGCCTTCGTATGTTCTGGGTGGACGCGCGATGGTGATCGCGTACGACGATGAGGCAGTTGTGCGGTATATGTCGACGGCGATCGAGTACTCGCAGGAGCGGCCGGTGTTGATCGACCACTTCCTGGAAGACGCAGTCGAGTGCGATGTGGATGCGCTGTGCGATGGCGACGATGTGGTGATCGCTGGGATCATGCAGCACATCGAAGAGGCGGGGATTCACTCGGGCGACTCGTCCTGCGTGCTGCCTGCGGTTGATCTGAGCGATGACGTGCTGCGGATGATTCGCGAGTACACGCGCAAGCTGGCGATGGCGTTGAGCGTGCGCGGGCTGGTGAATATTCAGTTTGCGATTCAGCGCGGGATTGTTTACGTGATTGAGGTGAACCCTCGGGCTTCGCGGACGGTGCCTTATGTTTCGAAGGCGACGGGGATTCCGCTGGCGAAGATTGCTTCGCGGATTATGGTGGGACGGAAGTTGAAGGAGTTGTTGCCGGAGCAGACAGCCAGTGGTAAGGATCTGGAGACGGGCTCGCATTACTTTGTGAAGTCGCCGGTGTTTCCGTGGGGCAAGTTCCCGGGCGTGGATACGGTGCTTGGACCGGAGATGAAGTCTACGGGCGAGGTGATGGGGGTTGCGGATAACTTTGGCGAGGCGTTTGCGAAGGCGCAGATCGCCGCGGGGCAGGTGCTTCCGTTGCAGGGGACGGTGTTTCTGAGCGTCAATGATCACGATAAGGAAGGCGCAGTGTTGCTGGCGCGGGATTTTGTGGAGATGGGATTTCACCTGGTAGCTACGCATGGCACGGCTCTTGTGCTGGAACAGGCTGGGCTGCAGCCGGAGCGCGTCTACAAGGTGAAGGAGGGTCGGCCGAATGTGGTTGACCTGATCAAGGGAGATCGGATTCAGCTGATCGTGAACACGCCGCATGGGCAGGATACGTTCTTTGATGAGAAGGCGATTCGGCGCGCGGCGGTGATGGCGAGGATCCCGACGATTACGACGCTGGCAGCGGCACGGGCAGCGGCCGAGGGGATCTCCGCGTTGCAGGACGGTACCTTGAGTGTTGTGGCGTTGCAGACGCTTCACGCGAACAGGATTGCGGGCGAGGTCAAAGCGGTTGCGGTGGTCGACTAGAAGATATCAGGTGGGTTAGTAGGGCTCGCGGGCGATCTTTGCGCCGATGGCGTAGCTGATCATTGACAGGGGGAGCCAGGTGCCGATGAGGAGGCCGTCCCCACCCATGAGCCCGCTGCCATGGCGGAAGGTGAAGAAGGTGCGCCAGAGCTTTTCCACTGCTCCGCAGCCTTCGCAGAGACCTTTGCCGGTGGGCAGGTCGAGCACCCAGACACATACGATGGAGAAGATGACCAGACCTGAGATCCAGGTGTAGGGCGCGATGTCGTTTTGCAGGAGGCGAGTGACGATCGCTCCGCCGAAGAGGGGGATCAGGGCGGCCAGAATGGTGGCGAGCACTTTGGGAGTCGCTGAGTCTGGGTCTGGGTGGTTGAGCGAGATGACTACTATGACGATGGCGAGCATGAGGACGGCGATGAGGGTGTGGGTGAGAAACCAGGAGGCTTCGCGGCCAAGGTCGCCGAGAGATTTGCCCTGCGAGATGTCTCGTCCGTTGGTCATAGGTATCAAAAGGTTAGATTACTGCAATGGGGTTTCGTCGAGACGGCCCGTGGTTACGTCTTTCGGGGTATGGGGCACGGCTTCGCATGGTTTGGGCATTCGCTCTTAGAATAGAGAGATGCTGCTTGATGGGCTTCAACTACCGCTGACTACACCGTTCTATCCCGACGGACGCCTTAATCTCCATAAGCTGGAACACAATGTGTCTCGCTACTCGAAGACGCCTGCCGCCGGGCTTGTTGCGCTGTGTGATGCAGGGGAGCCGACTCTGCTGTCGGAAGAGGAGACACGACATGTGTTGCGGACTGTTGTTGCGGCAGCTGCGGCAGAGAAGGTGCTGATTGCAGGTGTGTCGCGCGATAGCGTGGTGGGAACGCTGGAGTTGGCGGAGTCCGCTGCTGAGTTTGGATATGATGTTGTGCTGGTGAAGCGGCCTTTGATGCTTCGGGGTACTGGAGAACGGACGAAGGAACTGATGAGCTATTTCCAGGCGGTGGGCGACCGGTCGGCGCTGCCGGTTGTGTTGTATTGCCCGGCGTCAGATGAGGGCTCTGTGTTGCCGGCGGAGGTTGTGATCGAGCTGGCGGGACATTCGAAGGTACTCGGGATGGTGGATGGTTTGGGCGACCGCGAGCGGATGGAGGCGATTAAGACGGGAACTGCGAGGTACAAGCGGGACGTGACGGTGACGGGGGTGTTCGCGGCCGTGACTGGGAGGATGCAGAGTCGAAGTGAAGGCGCCGAGGCAAAAGATTTGATTTTGGCGACTGCATTGACGGACGGGGGAGCTGCTGTGGCGACGCCGTCGAAGACTGTGGCGAAGACGCGAACGAAGGTGGTGGGATTTCAAGTATTGGCTGGAAGGACTGATGGGATGTTTGAAGGCCTGAAGAGTGGCGCAGTGGGAGCGATGCCGGCGTTTGCGGCGGCGGCTCCGCAGGCCTGCTATGAGGTGCTGGCGGCGTGGAAGGATGGGGATGAAGGGTTGGCACAGGAGAAGCAGATGAGGTTGCAGGATGTGGCGGCAAGGATAGAGAAACAGATGGGGGTTGGAGGCATCAAGTTTGGGTGTGATTTGAATGGGTACTTCGGAGGGAGGCCGCGTCTGCCTTGGCTACCGCTTAGCGGGGAAGCACGGGCCGAGATTGAGGCTCTGATGCAGGGGATACGTAACTGAGGCTTAGTGCTTGGGTGTGACGGGGATGCCCATGCCGCTGAGTTTGCTGCGAGCCTGCATCGACTCCGGCGCATTGGGGAAGCGTTGGATGAGGGCGCGGAGCTCGCGGGTGCCGGCTTCGTTCTCCTTGAGATTGAAGAGGGCGATGCCTTTGTGAAGGTGGGAGGCGGGGACCTTGTTGCTGTCGGGATACTGCTCGAGGACGGCATCGTAGGACTTGATGGCGGCGGGGTAGCGGCCGTCGCGGAAGTCGATCTCCGCCTGGTAGTAAAAGGAGTTTCCTGAGAGGGGATTGTCGGGGTAGTACTTGACGACGTCGCCGAACTCAGAGGATGCGAGGGGGTACTTGGCGGCCATGTAGTCGCCGAGGGCGGTCTTGTAGAGCTCGTCGGCGGGAGGGACGGCGGGACCGGGAGTGTCGGCTGCCTGGGGGATGTTTGCCGAGGGTTTGCCTTTTCTCACGATGGGGGCCGGGCCCGTTGGAGGCGCGGTTGTGATCGGTGCGGAGTTCGAGGGTTGGGGGGCCGCTGAGCCTGTCGGCTGCGGCATTCCGGCGCTCATGGACTGCTGCTGGCTCTGGACATCCTGCATGAGCTTCTGGAGGGTTGCGATGCGTGCCTTGATCTCGTCGACGGAGTCGTTGAGGGATTGAATCTGGCCGGAGACCTGGTCGACCTTTCCGCCTTGCGCCTCCTGCTGGGTCTGTAGCTGCTTGCGCATTGCGTCGACGTTTGCACCCATCTTGTTGATGGAGTCGGCGCTTTGTTGGATGAGGTCTTTCATGACGCCCATGCGCTCATCGTTGGACTGCTGAAGCCGGGCTACCGCGTCCTGCAGCTCCTGAATCTGGGTCTGCAGCTGCACCATGTCTTTGCTTACGGCGAAGGCTGGGGCGGAGGAGAATAGGATGACCGCGAGGAGAGCGGCTAATGGAATCGTCGGGATGGCAAATTTACGGTGAACGGGTTGAATTGGTTTGATCATGTCAGAGGCACTCGGCTTTCTGTCTTCCATCGACCCTCAGCGTGGTGGGCCGCGCGAGGAACTAAAAAGAGTTGGGGTCAGGTTAGCAGAAACCCCTGTCCTTGAATCAGGACAGGGGAAGGGATGGTTTTTGATTGGTTGCGTTGAGGCTAGCGGTCGAGGGAGAACTGGGCGCGGCGGTTTTGCTGCCAGCAGCTCTCGTTCTCTTCAGTGCAGAACTGCTTCTCTTTGCCGTAGCTGATGACGCGAAGACGGCTAGCCGGTACACCAGCGGAGACCAGAGCGGTGCGAGCGGCGTTGGCGCGGTTCTCGCCGAGGGCAAGGTTGTACTCTGCTGAGCCGCGGTCGTCGCAGTAACCCCCGATGACGACCCTGATGGCGGGGTGAGCGGTGAGGTACGCTGCTGCTTTGGATGCAGCTGACGTTGCGTCGGGACGAAGATCGAAGCTGTCGTAGTCGAAGAAGACGTCCTGAACGTTCTGGTGGAAGGCGGCTTCGGTGCCCATGTCCGTGTCTGCCGGAGGAGGCGCAGTGGGGGCAGCAGGTACGCGGACGGTTACGCGCACGCTGGCTTCGGTGGTGCCGCCGTCACCTTTGGCAGTGAGATGAAAGTTGGTGGAGGTGGACGGAGCGACGGTCTGGGTGCCGTTGGTGCTCACGTCGCCGATGCCGTCGAGGGTGACAGAGGCTGCGTTCTGTGTGCGCCAGTTGAGGACGACGGATTGGCCGACATCGATGGAGAGCGGATCTGCGGTGATGGTGGCAGTGGGGGCGGCCGCTGGAGGAGCAGGCGCCGGGCCGAGCGCATTCGGGTCAATGCCGCTGGCCTTCTTGTGGCAGCCGGTGACGGCGCCGATGGAAATGAGGGTTACTGCAATCACCAAGGTCTTGCGAATTCCTATTTGCATCGCGTTCATTTGATATCTCCTGCCAACGTTAGTGGATCAAAGATCAAGTTGCCTGCGAAGCGCTTCCGCAGAGACGATAAGAATGTTTACTTCCAGCTCCAGTTGGGCATGTCTGCGCCAGCGCCGGTGAGTTCATGTTTTTGCGTGCCGTCGGCCAGCATGGTCATGATCTTCATGTGGGTGGCTTTGCCATCGGGTGAGTTGGCGTAGACGATGTGACGCCCGTCTGGAGACCAGGAGGGGAAGTCGCAACGACCGCCGTCGTGGGTGAGTTGAATCCAGCGTTTAGTGGCGATCTCCATGACGTAGATATCCTGTCCACCGGGAGCGCCTGGGCCGTACTTGCGATCCCAGGCGAAGGTGAGGAACTGTCCGTTGGGAGACCATGAGGGGGACGTTGCGTATCCACCGTCGGTCATGCGCTGGATATTGGAGCCGTCAACGTCCATGACGTAGAGTTGGGGCAGATTGGTGCGTCCGCTGATCCAGGCGATCTGCGAGCCGGTGCGGGGGTTGAAGACGGGTGAGACGTCGGGGCCGCGGAAGCTGGTGACGCGGCGGGAGGTGCCTCCGTTGGTGTCGGAGATCCAGATCTCAGGGTCGCCGCTGCGGGAGGAGGAGTAGGCGATGTCCTTGCCGTTGGGCGACCATGCCGGCGAGAGATTGGTCCCGCCGGTTGCGGAGAAGTTCACCATGCGGTTGAGGACGAGAGAGAACATGCGGATTTGAAAGCCATCGCGGCCTAGTGAGGAGAAGGCCAGGCGGGAGTTGTCGGGCGAGATGCGAGGAGATAGGGAGACCGTGCCGAGGTGTGTGAGAGGGTGCTGGTTGGCTCCGTCGTAGTCCATCTGCCAGATCTCTTTGTCGGCGCCTGTGAGCTTGACGTAGTAGATCTTGGATTCTGCGATACCCTGACTTCCTCCGCTGAGACGGAAGATGATCTCGTCGGCGAAGCGATGGGCGATCTGGCGGGCTGAGTCGTCGGTGGCGTCCTCGTTGTACTGCTTGGCGAGGACCTGTGGGTACTGGAGATTCTTTGCGTCGAAGAGGAAGCCGTTGCAGGTGATTCTGTTGCCCTGAACGCTGAAGTTGCCGAAGGCCACCATGGCCGCGGACGTCGGTGCATCGGCCCACTGCTGAATCCTGATCTCGGCGGGTGCGCCTGGAGTGGATTCCGGGAGGAGACTCTTCGAGACGATGTCGAAGATGCCAGCGTTCGCCAGGTCCGCGTAGAGGGTCGCGTCGAAGGTGTGTTTGAAGGCGGAGGTTTGCGGATCTGCGGAGGCGGGTTTGAAGTCGGCGACTGCGATGCGGATGTTGGAGACTCCGCTGGAGGTTTCAGTCTTGAAGCCTTCCTGCGCTTGTAGGGCGAAGGCGCATGCAAGAAGAAAGAGCAGAGCTACTATATTGTGCCAATAAGAGTGCCGACTGACTGGCGTTCGTTTCGGTCTATGCATTATGTCTTATGTTAGACGCAAAGTTGTCTTGATGGGGTGCTTGGCGCAGGTTGCTCAGCGGAATCAAGGGAAGCACTCCAACAGGCGCAACTTTTTTCACTGGGGATGAAGGTGGAAGGTGTATTCGACGGTGATGTGATCGCCTTGCGGCAGAGGACCGAAGCCGTCGACTCGCTGCACGGCGCGCATGGCGGAGAGGTCTAGCGAGGGTGAGCCGCTGGGGGATTCGACGCGGGGGTTGGAGGGAACTCCTTCGCGATTGATATCGAAGATGATGGTGGTGCTTTTCCCAATGGAGGTACGCGGATCAGCCTCGGCGGTGTACCAGTTTTGCGCGACCTTGCTGTTGACGATGTTGACGTAGTAGGCGAAGCGCTGGCCGAAGGTACGGTCTTCGACGGAGACACTTGCGGTCCCGTTTTTTACCTCCAGCGTCGATTGCGCGATGCGGACGCCTGCGGTTTCGCCTGTGACTGCTTTGGTTGGCGGAGGGGTGACGGGCTGGATGTGTTTTGGTGGCGCTGGCGTGGGCTTTTCAGCTTCTTTGATTGGTTTGGTGATCTTTTCAGGGATCACTACTTCGTTGGGTGTAGGCGGCGGTTCGGTTCTTTCCTTGGTGATGACGGGCGCGGGGCTTGGCGCTTCCGATGTGAGGACGCCGGTGTCGAGGGTGCGTTGTGTGGGTGGAAGCGGGAGCGAGGAGACCATGGTGGCCTGAATGGCTCCTGCGTTGGAGGCGTTCTCGCCCCAGTCGTGGCCTCGTGTGTGGAAGAGAAAGGCCCAGCCCAGGATGGCCGCAGCGATGAGGCCGTGCAGCACGATGGAGCCGACGAAGTTCGCGCCGAGCTTATCGGGATTGCCATCGCTGTCGCGACCGATTGTGAGAGACGTATTTATGTCACCCTCCTCACTTCTGGATTGGTTGGGTGACGATGCTGATGTTGGTGATGCCGGCCTGCTTGACCGCATCCATAACCGAAGCGAATGCGCCGAAGGGCACGCGCTCGTCGGCTCGCAGGTAGATGATGCGCTTGGAGGGCTCGGCTTTGCCGGTGGATCTCAGCAGCGTGGGGAGCTGGTTGACGTTGACGGGCTTGTCCTGGAGGAAGACGTTCTGCTCGCGGTCAATGGTGACGACCATGCGTTCTTCGGTGAGCTGGTTGACGGAGCGCGTCTTGGGGATGGCAACCTCGACACCGGACTGGAGAACCGGGGCGGTGAGCATGAAGATAAGCAGAAGGACAAGAACGACGTCGACCAGCGGAGTGATGTTGATCTCGGCGAGCGCGGTCTGGGTGCGTCCCTTTGCAGAGAAGGCCATGGCTAGAAGGTTCTCCTGCGAACTTCTTCGGCTTGCGGCTGCGGCGAGCTGGGAGGACTGATCATGGCTGCGTTTTCGATGGCGTTGAGTAGCTCGCGTCCGAAGTCGTCCATCCGCGCGCCGAACTCGCGGAGACGGGCGGTGAGTTGGTTGTAGCCGACGACGGCGGGAATGGCGACGACGAGGCCGGCGGCGGTGGTGATGAGGGCCTCCGAGATGCCGGGGGCGACGGCGCGGAGGGTCGCGGCGCCAGCGGTGCCGAGGCCGTGGAAGGCGTCGATGATGCCCATGACGGTGCCGAAGAGGCCGATGAAGGGAGCGATGGCGGCGATGGTGGCAAGCCAGGTCATGCGGCTTTCCATCGCGGTGAGGGCTTCGCTTGAGGCAGTTTGAGCGGCGCGTTCGAGGGCGACTGGATTGCGGGGGAGGCCGCGTCCGCCGTTCTGACGCTGATACTCGTCGTGGATCTCCGTGAAGACGGCGACGAGTGGGCTGGGCCTGAACTGGTCGGCTACGGCGGCGATTTCGCTGAGGCGAGTCGATTTGCGAAAGGCCCGGACAAAGCGCTGGCTTTGAGTGTGGGCTCTGCTGAAGCTCGACCACTTGGAGAACATGATGGCCCAGGAGAAGATGCTGGCGAGAAGCAGGATGACCAGGACGGCAAAGGCAACGGGGCCGCTGTTATGGATCATCTCTACCAGGGCGCTGGTGTTGGAGGCCGCGGGGGGCGCGGCGGCAGAGGGGTCTTCCTGAAAAAAGTAGAGAGCTAAGGAAAGGGTCCAGACCATAGTTGTTGTGTACCAGAACTTAGTGTAAATCGTGGTTGGGGCAATGTGGCTGGCAATCGGGGCGGGGCATCTGCTGTGGTGCGAGTGTGTGCCCTGTTTTCTGGCGGAAATGGTGGGTGGGAGCGAGGTTTGCTATTCTCGCGATACGTGTTTGCCTGAGGGCCTTATGCTGCTGGAGTTGCGCGCGGAAAACTATGCTGTGATCGACCGTGCGGTCGCTACGTTCGGGCTTGGTCTTAACCTGCTGACTGGCGAGACGGGCGCAGGGAAGTCGATCTTGATCGACGCCCTGGCGCTGCTGCTGGGAGGAAAGGCATCGGCTGATTTCGTTCGCCATGGGGAAGAGAAGGCGGTGGTTAGCTGCGTCTTCGAGCTGACGCAGGGGGCGGCTGCGATTCTGGAGGCGAATGGGATCGACAGTGAGTCGGATCATCTTTTGCTGCGACGGGAGATCCTGGTGAATGGCAAGGGGCGGGTGTTTGTTAATAATCAGCCGGCGACGGTAGGCGTGTTGCGACAGCTTGCGCCCGAGCTTGCGCTGGTCCACTCGCAAGGGGAGACGATGGGCTCGTTTGACCAGGCGCAGCAGCGGATTCTGCTGGATCGCTTTGGTGGAGTGAATATCGATAGTGTGGCGGAGGCGTTTGCTGCGTGGCGTGCGACTACGGACAAACTGGACGAGCTGCAGTCTGCCGAGCAGGACCGTTTGCGGATGGCGGATCTGTGGCGCTTTCAGAGCAAGGAGATCGACCAGGCCGGGTTGACTGCGGAAGATGAAGACACGCAGCTTGAGGCAGAGAAACGCGTGTTGGGAAATGCGGAGAAGCTTTATACGGCTGCCATGAGCGCGCATGAGCTGCTTTATGAATCGGAGAGCTCTGCGGAGGGCGCGCTGGGTGCGGCGTTGAAGCATGTGGAGGAGCTGGCTCGGTACGATGCACGGTTTCAGGAGCCTGCGCAACAGTTAGCGGCTGCGAAGGCGATCGTTGAAGATGTAGATGCCGAGGTGCGGGATTTTGCTGACAATGTTCACGCTGCGCCGGGGCGCTTGGAAGAGATTGAAGATCGGCTGGCTGCGCTCGATCGCTTGAAGCGGAAGTATGGGCAGAGTTTGAAAGAGGTCATCGACTTTGGTGCCGAGGCGGCGCGGCAACTGGCTGAGGTTGAGAATCGCGATGCGCTGCTGATTGAACTGAAGGCGAAGCAGGAGCAGGACGCGGAGGCTTACAAAGTTGTCGCGACGAAGCTCACCGCTGGACGTGCGGAGGCTGCGAAGCGGCTGGAGAAGCTGGCCGAGGCGCAGATCAATGACCTGGCAATGAGCACTCGGTTTCATGTTCGGGTTACGGCGGAGAAGTCTTCGGAGAACTGGACCGCGCATGGATGGGATCAGGTGGAGTGTCTGATTGCGACCAACGCCGGAGAGCCGATGAAGCCGTTGCATGAGATCGCTTCGGGTGGTGAGATGTCGCGGGTGATGCTGGCGTTGAAGGTGACGGTGGAGGAAGCAGCGTCGGGAGGGGCGGGGAGGAAGAAGAAGTCGGCTCTTCCGCGGACGCTGGTTTTTGATGAGATCGATATTGGCATCGGCGGACGAGCGGCGGAGGCGGTTGGGCGGAAGCTGAAGACCTTGTCCAAAGGCCAGCAGGTGCTGTGTATTACCCATCTGCCGCAGATTGCGGCGTTTGGGGATCAGCACTTCCTGATTGAAAAGACGGAGAAGCGCGGCCGCACGCAGACCGAGGTTCGTCGGATGGAGAATTCGGAGCGAACCCACGAGATTGCACGCATGTTGAGTGGGGCGAAGCTGACGGAGACCAGTCTCAAACACGCAGAACACCTGTTGGAAAGCAGTCGATGATGGTTTGCCGCACATCTTGTGAGAGCGTATACGCATCCGAGTGAGGAGATGCTATCCAGGAGGATGAGATGTCGGACGATTCCAAGAAGTGCGCTATGAAAGGTTGTCTATGCACCCCACCTGCAGGACAGAAGTACTGTTCTGCGTACTGTGAAACAGCAAAGGGTGAGACAAAGCTGCAGTGCGACTGCGGTCACCCGGCCTGTGCTGGCCAGAAGCTCTAAGTTTTGGACGCATAGGAGGACGCCAGGACGATGCCGGAGACCTTGAGAAGGTTCCATTATTTGTGCGACTTTCGTTGCTTTCTCGATTTAGAATGCTGCACCTAGAATGGTTCAATTCTGTGCTTATGTGGGATTGAACGCGGTATACTAGGGACGTGACTACAACCACCCTTGATCACGCCGTTGTAACCGATAGCGGCAACAAAACGAAAACTAAGCGGGTTCTCCTCCTCAAGCCTCGCGGCTTCTGTGCCGGCGTCGTGCGTGCGATCGATATCGTGCAGATTGCGCTGGAGACCTTTGGCGCTCCGATCTATGTTCGCAAAGAGATTGTTCATAACAGCTATGTTGTGACCGACCTGGCGAAGAAGGGCGCTATCTTCGTCAACGAACTTGATGAGGTTCCAGAGGGCGCTCGGGTGATTTACTCGGCTCATGGAGTTTCGCCGGCGGTTCGTGACCGGGCTAAGGAACGCGGCCTGAAGGTGGTGGATGCTACCTGCCCGCTGGTGACGAAGGTTCACGTTGAGGCGATTAAATTTGCGAAGCAGGGGTACTCGCTGGTGCTGATTGGTCACCGTGACCATGACGAGATAGAGGGTACACAGGGTGAGGCTCCGGATGTGACTCAGGTTGTCTCGACGGTGCAGGAGGTTGCGGACCTTGTTGTGCCAGATCCGAATCGCGTGGCTTATCTGACGCAAACGACCTTATCGCTCGATGAGGCCCGGGATATGATTCAGGCGCTCAAGAATAAGTTTCCGAACATCGTTGGGCCGCACTCGCAGGACATCTGCTATGCGACGGAGAACCGGCAGGTTGCGGTGAAGAATGTTGCTCACGGAGCGGACCTGGTTCTGGTTGTCGGGTCGACCAACAGCTCCAACTCCAATCGCCTGGTCGAGGTTTCAAAGAATCTGGATACGAATTCATACCTCATCGACACGGCGGATGCTATTCGTCCGGAGTGGCTTGATGGGGTTGACACGGTTGCTGTGACGGCTGGTGCTTCGGCTCCAGAGGTTCTGGTAAAGGACGTTGTCGAGTATCTGCAGACGATGGGGTATGGTTCGGTCGATGAAGTTGAAGTGATGCCGGAGAACGTTCGCTTTGGCTTGCCGCCGGAGATCGTTCAGGCGATTGCATCTGCTCCACCAGTAAACCGGTAACGAATTTCGTATCGGTAACTAGTTTTGTAGACAGAGAGTTTGTTTTTCATGGGGATATCTGCAAGTAATACGAAGGGCGCCGATCAGCTGGCCCAGCCACGCTTTGGCCGGATGGATGTTGGCCTGGAGCGCATTGCCGAAGGTGTGACGCGCGCCAAAAAGTGGCTGTTCGAACAGCAACATCCCGATGGTTACTGGTGCGGCGAACTCGAAGCAGACAGCATGCTGGAGTCTGACTACATCTTCATGCATACGCTGCTGGGAACCGGCGAACCGGGCCGGATGGAACGCGCGATCAATGAGATTCTTCGTCATCAGAATGACGACGGGGGCTGGGGACTGTTCCCAGGTGGGCCGTCGAACATCAGTTATGGGGTCAAGGCCTATCTTGCTTTGAAGCTGATGGGATGGTCGAAGGATCATCCGGTGCTGGTGAAGGCCCGTGAGTGGGTGCTAGCGCACGGCGGCGTCGTCGAGTGCAACACGTTTACGAAGATCTATCTGTGCGCGCTGGGGCAGTACGATTACGACGCAGTACCGGCAATTCCACCGGAGATTGTTCTTTTTCCAAACTGGTGCTACTTCAACATCTATGAGATCTCTTCGTGGTCGCGCGGCATTCTTGTTCCGCTGTCGATCATTTATGCGAAGAAGCCGTTCAAGAAACTGGCTCCGGAGCAGGGGATTGAGGAGCTTTTCGTGGGTGGGCGCGAGAATGCCAATCTGCATCTTCGCTGGGATAAGAAAAAGCCATTTGGCTGGCGCAACGTCTTCCTTGCTCTCGACCGGATTGCGCACCTGGCGGAACGGGTTCATATTCGTCCGTTGCGCAAGATTGCGCTGAAGCGGGCGGAAGAGTGGATGCTGGAGCGTTTCGAGAAGTCCGATGGATTGGGTGCGATCTATCCGGCCATGTTGAACTCGATCGTGGCTCTGCGGTGCCTGGGACGGTCGGTGGATGATCCTCAGTTGATTCGTGCGCTTGATGAGTTTGAGAAGCTTGGTATCGATTGTCCTGATGGAACGGACGACTATTCGACGCCTACATTTCGGATGCAGCCCTGCTTTCCGCCGGTGTGGGATACGGCGCAGGCGATGTACGCGCTTGGTGAGGCAGGAGTTCGGAGAGACGATCCGCGTATGTTGAAGGCTGCGGATTGGATCCTGTCGAAGGAAGTGCGTCAGAAGGGCGACTGGGCGGAGAAGGTCAAGAATGTTGAGCCGGGCGGCTGGTACTTCGAGTTCAACAATGAGTTTTATCCGGATGTGGATGATACTGGACAGGTTCTTCTTGCGCTCAACTGCGTGGAAAACCCGCGCGAGCGGTATCAGTACGACGCTTGCCAACGGGCGCTGAACTGGATATGGGCGATGCAGTGCAAGAACGGTGGCTGGGCGAGTTTTGATCGCGACAACACCAAGATGATCTTCCAGTACATCCCATTTGCGGACCATAATGCGATGCTCGATCCGCCGACGGTCGATATCACAGGGCGCATGTTGGAGATGCTGGCGCTGTATGGCGTGACAAGAAGTGATCCTCGTGTGGAGAAAGCTATTCAGTTCATCCTGAAGGAGCAAGAGCCGGACGGGAGCTGGTTCGGGCGCTGGGGCGTCAACTATCTCTACGGAACGTTCCTGGTGCTGCGCGGGCTTGAGGCGATGGGCTTCTGGAATCATGAGCCAGCCGTGCAACAGGCCGCCGAGTGGATTCGCATGGTGCAGAACGCGGACGGCGGATGGGGCGAGACCTGCGGCACCTACGACGATCCGAATCAGCGTGGCATTGGACCGAGTACGCCCTCGCAGACGGCGTGGGCTGTGCTTGGATTGCTGGCTGCGGGGGATACACGCTCTGATTCCGTGGCGAAAGGTATTCGCTGGCTGGTGGATCGTCAGCATGAAGATGGAAGCTGGGATGAGCTGGTTCCCGGACGCAATGGCGAGAGCTACTACACGGGTACCGGTTTCCCACGTGTGTTCTATCTCGGATACCACCTTTACAAACAGTACTTCCCGCTGCTGGCATTGACAACCTACGAACGTGCGATGAAGAGCGGTACGGCTCACTAACCCAGTAAGTCGCGTGACAAGAATTTATCTGGAAGTTATCTGGAGGAGACATCGATGGCAGTGCCAGTCTCGCAAGCCTGGACGGTTGCAACTTATGTTTTGAAGCAGAAGCTGATGGGCCGGAAGAAGTATCCGCTCGTGCTGATGCTGGAGCCGTTGTTTCGCTGCAACCTGGCGTGTGCCGGTTGCGGAAAGATTCAGTATCCCGCGCACATCCTAAAGTCGGAGCTTTCGCCCGAGGACTGCTTCAAGGCTGTGGAAGAGTGCGGAACGCCGATGGTTTCGATTCCCGGTGGGGAACCATTGCTGCATCCTCAGATGCCCGAGATCGTTGCCGGATTGGTAGCGCGCAAGAAGTACGTTTATATGTGCACCAATGCGCTGCTTTTGAAAGAGAAGCTGCACTTGTTCAAGCCGAGCAAGTATCTTTCTTTTTCAGTCCATGTGGATGGTCAGCGCGAGCATCATGACTTTTCGGTTTGCCGCGAAGGTGGATACGACATTGCGATGGAGGGCGTGCGGGCTGCGGTTGCGGCTGGTTTCCGTGTTACGACCAACACCACCTTATTCGATGGGGCAGATCCGAATAGTGTTCGTGCCCACTTCGACGAGATGATGGCAGCCGGCGTCGAAAGCATGATGGTATCGCCGGGATATACCTATGATAAGGCGCCGGATCAGAATCATTTTCTCGGCAAAGCGAAGTCCCGCAGAATGTTTCGCGCCATACTCTCCAATCGCAAAAAAGAGTGGCAGTTCAATACTCATCCCCTCTTTTCCGAATTTCTGATGGGGAAGCAGAACTTTGAATGTACGCCGTGGGGAATGCCGACTTTCAGTATCTTCGGCTGGCAAAAGCCATGCTACCTGCTGCAGGATGGCTACGCGGATACCTTTCAAGAGCTGCTGGACTCCACAAAGTGGGAGAACTACGGCGCGAAGAGCGGTAATCCCCAGTGTGCGAACTGCATGGTGCACTCCGGACACGAAGCTTCTGCGGTGGACTATAACTTCGGCTCTCTGAAAGGCTTTTTGACCACGGCCAAGAGATATATGTTTGCGTCTCTCTATCCTGATGAGGGCGCACAGAAGCTGCTCAACGAGTGGCGGCCGGAGCACACCAGTCCGCTGATTCAGATTCAAGCTCCAGTCGGGACAACGAAGACAGAACTGCAATCGATCTCAGGAGACTAGGTGTCATGGCTACGGAACAACAGGAACATCTAAAGATCGAACAGTTGCGGCATCAGAGTGCTGACGAACTCGAGCACATTGCGGGTCGCGACCGCGAACAACTTGAAGGCTGGATTCCGACGCTTGCGACCGATCAAGAGATCACCGAGGCGTTGGAGAAGGCCTTTGACTATCGCGGCGATATTACAGTCACCCGTAAAGATGGGTCTCAGGTGATTGGCTACCTTTTCGATCGACGGACAGGTTCCTCTCTCGCAGACTCGTTTGTCCGCATTATTCCAGTGAATGAGAAGACGAAGGTAAGTATCGCTTACTCGGACATTGCGGCGATTGCGTTCAGTGGCCGCGATACGGCGGCGGGCAAGACCTTCGAAGCTTGGGTGAAGAAGTACTGGGAGAAGAAGGCAGCCGGCGAACAGAACATCCAGATCGAGCCGGAGAAGCTGGACTAAGACCGCGGTCGGGCGTAGAGTTTGCCGGGTAGCAGGTTGGTGTTTTTCCAGGGTTATCTGCCAGTTTGGCTGGAAAGAGCGAGAGTGCGCGTATTTATTACGGGAGCGACGGGCTTCATTGGAGGCCATGTGGCCAGGTGTTATGCGGCAGAGGGCGCCAGCCTTCGGTTGCTGACTCGGCAGACCAGCCGGCTGGACTCCCTTGCTGGCATTGATGCCGAGATGGTGACAGGGGATCTTCGTGAGCCGGAGAAGCTGCGATCTGCTTTGCTGGGCTGCGATGCTCTGGTTCATGTTGCCGCGGATTATCGTCTGTGGGTGCGTGATCCGGACCAGATGTATGCAGCCAATGTGACTGGTACGCGGGAGTTGCTAAAGCTTGCTTGCGAGACTGGGGTGCAACGTGTGGTCTATACCTCGAGCGTGGCGACGATGGGGTTCAAGAAAGATGGGACGATCGTAGACGAGGGGTCTCCGGTCTCGTTGTCGGAGATGATTGGGCATTACAAGCGGTCTAAGTTTCTTGGAGAGCTCGAGGCCATCAAAGCGGCGAAGGCTGGCCAGCATGTGATGATCCTGAATCCTACAACGCCGATTGGTCCTGGCGATTCGAAGCCTACGCCGACGGGAAGGATCATCGTCGATTTCCTGAATCGAAATTTTCCTGCGTATGTGGATACCGGATTGAACTTGGTTGATGTGGCCGAGGTGGCGCGGATGCATGTCGTCGCGCTCGAGCGTGGAACTCCGGGAGAGCGATACATTCTTGGCGGGGAGAATCTTACGCTGAAGCAGATTCTGGATCGTATGTCGGCGATCACTGGACTGCCTTCTCCGACTGTGAAGGTGCCGCATGCAGTGGCGATGGCCTTTGCGTTCTTCGATGAAAACTTTACCGGCAAGTTGAGGGGCAAGGAGCCGCGTGCGACCGTAGAAGCCGTCCGGATGGGGCAGAAGATGATGTTTGCTTCTTCGGCCAAGGCGGAGCGGGAGCTGGGATTTCAGGTGTTGCCTGTTTATAGTGCGCTGCGAGCAGCGATCGAGTGGTTCGTTGCACATGGTTATGCGCCGCCACTGGATGGGCTGGTGGCATGAAGGGAAACATTGCGATTATTGCTGCTCTGGAAGGCGAGCTGAAACCGTTTGTGCATGGTTCGGGTCCGCGAAATTGGAAGCGAATAGAGTCGGGTAAAGGGTGTTCGGTGTGGGAGTACCGCCACGCGGATGGGTGTTGGATTGCCGCTTGTGCGGGCATGGGTGAAGTGAGGGCGGCTGTGGCCTTTGTTGAGGTTGAGAAGGTTGCTGCGGTTGACGCTGTTTGCTCGGTGGGATGGGCGGGTGCTCTGGATGGAGCTGTTGCGGCGGAGTCTGTTTCCGGTGTCTCTTTGGTCGTCGATACGAAGACGGGAGAACGATTTCGTCCGGCGGATTTTCAACCCGCATGGCCGGTACTGGCAACTACGACGCATGTAGCTGATGAACGTGAGAAGAAGCGGTTAGCTGCGAGTTACGGGGCGGGGCTTGTAGACATGGAAGCGGCGACGATTGCCCGGATCGCGTTGGGGAAGAGCATTCCGTTTTATTGCTTCAAGGCGGTGTCGGATGATGCGGATGCGCAGTTGCCAGACTTGAATCTGTTTGTTGCAGAGAATGGGCGGTTGAAGATGCTGCCGTTCCTCGCGCACGTTGCGGTGCGGCCGGGCTCGTGGTCGGGTTTGATGAAGTTGGGAAGACATAGTTCTGCCGCGGCTAAGAATTTGGCAGAGGCGCTCTATGGATGGTTGGATGAGAGCGGTTCGGTGCGCACATCGACGGGCGACTACACTGAGAAGCGGAGATAAATAAGGATCGGTTGATGTCACAAATAATTCCTGAGACGATGCGTGCTGCGGTCTATCGCGGTATAGATGATGTTCGGGTTGAGACGATCGCAGTGCCGGAGATTGGTGACGGTGAGGTGTTGGTAAAGATCCACACCTGCGGGATCTGCGGGACGGATTTGAAGAAGATCCACACTGGTTCGCATGATGCGCCGCGTGTCTTTGGCCATGAAATGGCGGGGACGATTGTGCGAGTGGGCGCTGGAGTTGAGGGATTCGCTTTAGGCGATCGGGTGATGGCTTATCATCACATTCCTTGTGGTGAGTGCTACTACTGCCGGAAACAGACGTTTGCGCAGTGTGAGGTCTACAAGAAGGTTGGGTGTACGGCGGGTTTTGCTCCTTCCGGCGGTGGCTTTGCCGAGTACATTCGCGTGATGGACTGGATTGTGCGGCGTGGGTTGGTAAAGATTCCGGAGGATATTCCCTTTGAGCAGGCGGCATTTCTGGAGCCCGTGAACACCTGCTACAAGGCGGTCCAGTTGCTCGATTTGAAGGCAGATGAGACAGTGCTGGTGATTGGGCAGGGGCCGATTGGGATTTTGCTGGCGGCGCTGGCAAGACTGACAGGAGCTAATGTGTTGACCAGCGATCTTTATAAGGAACGCCATACTGTGGCGGCGAAGTTCGGGCTGGATCATCCAATTGACGTTGGTACGGATGTGGTGGGGGCTGCGAAGGCGGCTACTGAAGGGCGCGGGGCGGATGTGGCTTTGTTGGCGGTTGGAAGCGATGCGCTGATCAAGGTTGCCATGGAGGCGATTCGGCCGGGCGGGCGAGTAATGCTGTTCGCCTCGACGCAGCATGGAGAGGCGCCGTTCGATCCTGCGGCTGTATGTATGGACGAGAAGACGTTGATGGGGTCTTATAGTGCGTCGGTGGCGATACAGGATGAGGTGACGCGGTTGGTGTTCGATGGCTATCGTGACGGGTTCGACCTGACCAACCTGATCTCGCACCGGTTTTCGCTGGAGGATGCGGTGGCGGCGATCGATCTGGCGTCGCACCCCCAGGCGGACTCGATGAAGATTGTGATTCAGCCTGGCAGTTAGTCGCGGGTGCGCTTCTTGACCTCTACGCTGAGACGCTTGATCTTCTGGTTGAGAGTCGAGAGCGGAATTTTGAAGTACTCCGCGGCTTCGGTCTGGTTCCAGTGGCAGCGCTCGAGGCGGTCGGAGATGATGCGGCGCTCGATCTCCTCCATCAGGTCGAAGAGGCTGGCGTTGGGCTGGTGATCGAGCAGGCTGGCCGAGTAGGTGCTGCCGGTGAGTTGAGTTGGCAGCAGGTCGGGATTGATGCTGCGCGAGGTGGAGAGGACGACGCCGCGTTCCATCGCATTTTCCAGTTCGCGAACGTTGCCGGGCCACTCGTAGTCCATGATGATTCGCATCGCCTCGGGTGATAGAGAGCGAGTCTCAGTGCCATTCTCTTCAGCGTAAAACTTGAGAAAATGCGCAGCGAGGAGGGGGATATCTTCGCGGCGGGAACGGAGTGGTGGGAGTTCGAGACTGATGACGTTGAGACGGTAGAAGAGGTCTTCGCGGAAGCGGCCTGCGCGGACTGCATCCTGTAAGTTGACGTTGGTGGCGGCGATGATTCGGACGTCAACCTGAATCTCCTGCACACCGCCGAGATGCATGAAGCGGCGGTCTTGAAGGACGCGTAGGATCTTGGCCTGCATGTCCATGCCCATGGTGCCAATCTCGTCGAGGAAGAGGGTGCCACCGTTGGCGACTTCGAAGAGGCCCTTTTTCGCTGTGACTGCGGAGGTGAAGGCGCCTTTGACGTGCCCGAAGAGAGTGGATTCGAGCAGCTCGGATGGTACGGCGCCGGTGTTGACGGGCACGAAGGGGCGATCCCTGCGTGGGGAGTTGGCATGGATGGCCTTCGCGATGAGTTCTTTACCTGTGCCGCTTTCGCCCTGGATGAGAACGGTTGAGCGGCTAGGTGCGACCTGCGCGATGAGGTCGAAGAGGCGAAGCATCGGCTCGCTCTTGCCGACGATATTTTCAAAGTTGTAGCGCTGCTTGAGGGTGCGCTTAAGTTGAACGACCTCTTCTTCGGCGCGATGGCGGGCGACGGCGGCGCGAATATCGGCGAGCAGCTTCTCGTTGTCCCACGGCTTCTGGACGAAGTTTTCTGCGCCGGCGCGGATGGCGTCGACCACGTTGCCGACCGTTCCATAGGCCGTGATCATGATGACGGGAAGGTTCGGCTGCATCTCGACGATGCGAGGGAGGAGATCCAATCCGCTTTCGCCAGGCAGGGCGAGGTCGAGGAGGAGCAGGTCGTACTCGTTGCGTGAGAGAAGTTCGAGGCCGGAGGGGCCATCGCTTGCGATACTGACCGTAAAGCCTTCGAGGGTTAGCAGGGTATCGAGCGATTCACGGATGGCTGCTTCGTCATCGATGATGAGGATGCGGGGATCGCCGACGACTCGGGCGGTGCGTTGGAGATGGAGGGTTTCGGCGGCGAGCTCGGAGGTTTCAGACATGCATCGCCTTCCTGTCAACAATTGCAGACTCGCTCTTCGGTCCATCCGCTATCACGGCGGGGCGGGCGGCTGAGGTGGGGAACTCCAACTGGAAGGCGGTGCCAACGCCGATTTCGCTCTCAACGTGGATCTTGCCGGCGTGCTCCTGCATGATGCCGTAGCTGACAGCGAGGCCGAGGCCGGTGCCCTTATGCTCGCCCTCCTGGGGTTTGGTTTTGGTGGTGAAGAAGGGATCGTAGATGCGGTGGAGGTGCTCCTTTTCGATGCCGTTGCCGGAGTCCTGAATGCGGACGACGACGCGGCCGGCGCCATTGAAGGTTGCGATCTTGAGCGTTGCATTGGCGGTCCCGAACATCGCATCCTTTGCGTTCAACATGAGGTTCAGAATGACCTGTTGGAGCTTGCCCTGGTTGCCGTGAATGCGGGCCAGGTGCGGGTCGAAGTTAGTTTCGACGCGGATCTGAGCTGTTTTGAACTGATGCTCGAGCAAGGTTACGGTGTCGCGAAGAAGGTCGTTGAGGTTGAGGGGAGTGAACTCAGCTCCACTGGTACGGGAGAAGTTGAGCAGGCCGTTGACGATCTCGGAGGCGCGGAAGGTCTGCTGGGTGATCTTCTCGAGAACAGGCGCGAGGCGTTCGTCGTCGCGCATGTGCTTGGTGAGCATCTGGGTGTAGCTGGAGATGACTGCGAGAGGTGTGTTGACCTCGTGGGCGACGCCGGCGGCGAGCAAGCCGATGGAGGAGAGTTTTTCGGCCTGGGTGAGTTGCGCCTCGAGCTGGATGCGGTCGGTGATGTCATCCACAAGGATGATGCGACCTACGGCGACGAAGTTACGGGTGACGAGTGGGGCGATAGCGATGTTGGCGATGCGGACCTTTCCGTCGGGAAGGACGAGGCGGAATTTATAGAGTGTGTGGGTGCCATGTTCCTCGCGCACGCTGTTGAAGCGGGCTACGAAGTCCGGTGGGAGGACCGCCGAGATGGGTTGCCGCAAGACTTCGGTGCGGGACTTCGAGTACATGCCCTCCATCTGGGTGTTCCAGCTTTCGATACGGTCGTCTAGGTCGACGGCGAATACGCCGATGTTGATGGACTCGACGATATTTTCGTGGAACTCCTTGAGACTTTCGAACTCGGTAATCTTTTGCTCGAGGCGGCGGTAGAGCTGCGCATTTTGAATCGCGATACCGATGTACCCGGCGAGGGATTCGAGCAACTCCATGTCTTCGCTGGAGAGGAAGTCTCCATCGTCGGTTCGGCCGAGACCGATGACCGCGACGGTACGGGTTCCGCCACCCTCGCGATTAGCGACGCGGCAGGGGAGGTAGTAGTTGAGATCGAGGCGTCCGGCGCTCTGACGCTGGGCTTCGGGGAGGCGGAGAACCTGTTGGGGATTCTCGAGGAAGATATGGTTGTTTGCACCGGGACGGTCGAAGTCCAGGAAGCGAACGTCCAGGCTGCGGAGTTCGGCGGAGTGGAGGTTGGTGAGACCGTGGGAGGCTGCTAGATCAAAGTGACGCGGGGTAGAGCTGCCTTCACTCTCCGAGGCGAGAAAGACCGCGACGCGAGTGACGAGGAGAGTCTGGGGAAGACGTTCGACGATGGAGTCCAGCAGGGCACGAAGATCGGTTTGGGCGTTGATGCCGCGGCCAAATTCAACGAGGGTCTCGCGGTAGTCGAAGCGCTTCTGATCGAAGACGCGGTCGACTCGTGCTTGAATCATGCGCTTGAGCGGATCGAAGACGATTCCGGCGATGATGATGGCGGCGAGCAGGCCCCAGACGCCGAGGCTGGAGAGCCGTGTGTGAACGATCTCGCCGGTGAGCGCGATGATGCCGAAGTAGACGCCGACGAGAGAGGCGGTGGCCAGGGTGTAGGTGACGCCACGTTTGAAGATGAGATCGACGTCCATGAGCCGATAGCGGACGATGGCCCAGCTGAAGGTGAGAGGAAGGACGACGAGAGAGAGACCGGCGATCTTGGCGATCTGGCTGTTGACCGACCAGTCGGCCAGGTAGGGAATGACGTAGAGGAGAGTGAACGGCGTGACCGCGATGAGGGTACCGCGGGTGAGCCATTTGAGTTGCTGGCGCTCCAGAGCAGACTCGGCCCAGCGATAACGGAGGCGGAAGACGATGGCGGCGATTACATAGTAGAGGGCCAGGTA
Source organism: Tunturiibacter gelidiferens (assembly GCF_013410115.1). Lineage (GTDB taxonomy): Bacteria > Acidobacteriota > Terriglobia > Terriglobales > Acidobacteriaceae > Edaphobacter > Edaphobacter gelidiferens. The sequence continues at coordinate 26,751 of NZ_JACCCV010000002.1, read as the reverse complement.
GCCGAGGGCGATCTGATCGAGCCGGTGGAGTAGGACCTCAGTCGCAGACCAGGAGCGGATAGCTGTGTACTGCAGACCGATGAGAAAGACCCCCGGGAGGTAGAGCAGCACACAGGCAATGCGGCGACCCAAACGTTTGCGTTGGTCGGAGGCGAAGTTGTCGGAGAAGCTGACTGCGAAGTGCAGAAAGAGCGCTGGTTGAAGCGCCTGCGCCGCCATGTTGCCCCAGTAGATATACCAGTCGAAGGTGCCCGGCTCGCCGGTAGATCGGAAGCTGTAGAGGACGAACGAGGCAAGACAGAAGACGTAAAAGTGGACAGACTTTGGAGCGGTCCAGCGCCGGAACAGGACGTAGATGCCGATGCAGAGATAGACCAGAGCGATGAAGCGTAGCCCCTGATTGATGGTGCGGTCTTTGGGTTCGAGGATGACCTGAATGTCGAGCTTAGTCGCTCCATGCAGATCAATAGACTGGGGAACCGGGCGGAGGATGGAGTAGGTGGCGTGGGCCCAGATGCCGCTGCGAAACATCTCCCGGGTGAGAGAGGCGACACGGGGGGTCGGCTGGTCGTCAACGCTGACCAGAATGTCGCCAGTGCGTATGCCGGCCCGGTGACCCGGGGAGACTGCTGGAACACGCTCGGCCCGGAGGCCCGTGGCAGCTTCGACCCACCAGATGCCATCAGTTGGGACGTCGAATCCACTCTCCCGATCAAAGTTCATGGCTGCAAGGACGCAGGCGGCGACGGTCGCTACGGCGAGCACGATTGCCAGAATGCGAGTTTGGGAGGCGTTTTTCATGAAAATCCGACAATCTGGAACATCATCAGCACATCAAGGACCAAACGATTTAGGCCTTTATGCACCACGGCGAAGGCATTTGCAGTCTCGGAGCCTACAAAAAATCATAACCTATTCCCTAATAGTCGAAGTTATTTGAAAGCTTACGCTGCCGATAGTGAATTTGTTCACATCCTACTCATCTATGTGATTGACCGGCCAAATCTCCAAACGGAACACGGGCAAGGGGAGATGGATTTACGGTGAAGGAATCTCTGGAGTGAGAATTAATACTCCTGTAATATTGTGAGATTGCGCTGGGATGAATTTGCTAATGAATGAGGCCGCCGGACAGTGACACGAAGAGATCTCAATCAGATTGCCGAGGGGTTTGTTGTGGTGGACGGGGTGAAGGTCCACTACGAACGCGCGGGTTCGGGACGGCCGCTCCTCCTGCTTCACGGCCTAGTGGGATCGGCCAAGAATTGGCGGCGAAACATCAGCTTTCTTGCGCAGAATTCCGAAGTGTATGCGATCGACCTGTTCAATATGGGGGAGTCGGAGCGGGTCCCCGGACTAGATGCCGGGCTTGAGGCTACGGCAGACCGGCTAGCGGCATATATGGACGCGCTTGGTTTGGACGAGGCCGATATAGCCGCCCATTCGCACGGCGGAGCAGTGGCTATGATGTTTGCCGCACGGCACTCGGATCGAGTGCGCAGGTTGATCCTGTTCGCGCCGGCAAATCCTTTCTGCGACCTGGGACACCAGTTGATTAGGTTCTATCAGACGAGATTCGGGATTTGGGTCGCTCGGCAGATTCCTTCCTTGCCGAGGATGTTGAAGGCGACAGCGCTCAGCCGCATGTATGGGGATCCCTCGCGGGTTTCGGACGGAGCTCTTGAGGGGTATATCGAAGGTCTGCATGTTCCGGGAACGATGGATCACGTGCTGCAGATTGTGCAGCGTTGGTTCGTTGACATGGGGTTGCTGCGATCTGTCCTTGAGCGGTTGGTGGCGAAGCCTATGTTGCTGATATGGGGAGATCGGGACAGAGCGGTTGGATTGAATTCTGCGCGGGAGTTGCAGCGGATTCTTCCGCAATCGAGTCTGATGGTGCTTCCGGGCGTGGGCCACATCCCGTTTGAAGAGATGCCTGAGATCTGCAACAAGGCGATGCGAGATTGGCTGCTAAAGCCGCTGCCCTCCGAAGCGCGCGTCACTGTGAGCCGGCATGCGGAGCCTGCCACGTTTGCCAATCACGTGGCGAAACGAGGCGCGGCTTAGCTCGCTAACTCAAGCTAAACACGCTCTGCAACCAGAGACGAATCTCGGCCTGCATCAGATCGAGCTTTGGGTTGGGGGACTCGGTGGTTCCCTGAAAGAAGTGGTCAGCGTCTGCGATCCAAACCAGACGCTTTGGTTCGGGCGCTCTGGCAAAGACGCCTTCCAGAGTGTCGCGTGGACCGTATCGGTCGTGGTCGCCGCTGATGAAGAGCTTAGGCTGGGTGCATTTAGGCAGAAACTTGTAGGTGTAGTCGCGACCCTCTGCGTGGACTGGAACGCCGAGGCCGACTAGACCCTTCACCCGGGGATCTCCACAGCATGCGCGCAGACCGACGTTGGAGCCGAAGGAGAAACCGGCAAATAGGATTGGTCGGTCGAGGTTGTGTTGCATCCAGTCGAGAGCTGCGAGAACGTCGTCCTGTTCTCCGAGCCCGTCATCGTGAGCGCCTTCGCTTAGACCTACACCGCGGAAGTTGAAGCGAAGGACGGGAAGACCGAAGGATGAGAAGGCCTTCATGGCGTGATAGACCACTTTGTTATGCATGGTTCCGCCGCCCGAGGGGTGGGGATGGCAGACGAGCGCAGCGTATGGGGCGTCGTCGCGGCCGGTGTTGAGAAGTGCTTCGAGGCGACCGGCGGGGCCGCGAAGATCGTCGATCGAACGGATCTGGGAGGTATTCGTTTGCGTCATCTTCTTCAGTTTATCGGGTGTGTTCGTTATCCGTTCTTTATGGGGGATATCGTATGCTGGAGGGCATGGCGATTGACCCTATCGAACTGACGAAACAGCTTGTAAATATTGAGTCCACTACGTATCACGAGGGTCTTGCCGGTGCTTTTCTCTATGAATATCTCGGGGCACAACGTTACGAGGTGGAGCGGACGGCGGTCGAGCAACCGGACCGCACCAGCACGCCGGGAGCGGGCGGCGGCGAGCGTTTCAACGTGTACGCCGCATTGCCCGGGGTTACTCCGGATGTGGTGCTCTCGACCCATATGGATACCGTCCCTCCCTTCTTTGGGTGCATAGAAGACGATGAGTTTTTATATGGCCGCGGGAGTTGCGATGCGAAGGGAATCATTGCGGCGCAGGTAGCTGCAGCGGACCGGCTTCGCGACGGGGGTGTGAAGGTTGGGTTGTTGTTTGTGGTGGGTGAGGAACGAGATTCGGCGGGTGCGGCCAAGGCTAACCTGTCTCCGAAGGGATCGCGGTTTCTGATCAACGGGGAACCGACTGACAATCGGCTGGCGCTAGCATCGAAGGGCGCGTTGCGGGTTGAACTCAGGGCGAAGGGGCGCATGGCGCACTCTGCTTATCCTGAACTGGGTGAGTCGGCTATCGATAAGTTAATAGAAGCGCTGCATGATGTTTTAGCGCTGCCTTTACCGATCGAGCCGGAGATCGGCCCTTCCACGTTGAACATTGGATTGATCGATGGTGGGCGTGCTCCGAACGTGATCGCGGACACAGCAGAGGCGCATATTCTGGTTCGTCTGGTGGGGCCGTCGGATGAAGTGAGGAGATCGATTGTTGCGACCGTCGGCAATCGGGCTGATGTTGAGTTCAGTTTAGATCTACCGTTCGTCAGGATGAGGAAGGTCGGGAATCTGCCGACGATGATTGCAAAGTTTACGACGGACATTCCCAAACTGACGGCCTGGGGCGAGCCTTTTCTGTTGGGGCCCGGGTCGATTCACGTGGCGCATACGCCACAGGAGAGGGTTGCGAAACGAGAGCTGTTGGACGCAGTTGATCATTACGTGGAACTTGCCACCAGTCTTGTTCAGAACGGTAGCTAAGCCTAAATGCAGTCGCTAAGAAGGATTCTGATCGTTTTGCTGGCAGTGGTCTTCGTCGTGATTGTCGACGCCGCGTTCGTGTATAGGAATATTCCGAATTCCAACACCGAGCTAAGGCATTTCGACGCTCTCATTGTTCTGGGAAATCCCGCCATGCCGGACGGAACACCTTCACCAGAACAGAGGGAGCGCACTTTGGAGGCGGTTCGCGAGTATAAGGCTGGCGTCGCTTCTCATCTGATATTTACTGGCGGGGCGGCGCATAATCGCTTTGTGGAAGCTGACTTGATGAAGCGTTTAGCGGTTGCGCAGGGTGTACCGAGCAGTGACATTACGGTAGAGGATCAGGCGCAGAACACCGTTCAGAATATTTACTTCAGCGACCAGATCATGGAGGCTCATCATTGGACCAGTGCGGAGGTCATTAGTTCGCCCAGTCACCTTCCTCGTACTGGGCTGATTCTTTCGCACTACTCCTTTGCTTGGCGGACGCAAGCGGCACCATGGCCGGCTGAATATACTTTGCTGCAGAGGGCGATGCATTTTTGTGTCGAGGCTGAGTATTGCCTAAGACTGCAAGTCTTCGGATTTCCGGCTTCGCGGTTCCTGCCGAAACCGGCCTGACTAGGGTCCGTGCGGGGGTTCACCCGGAGACTATACGGAAGGGTAGAGTGCCCTGGTTGTCTTCGGCGAATACGGCTGTCTCGTCTGGATTGGCAGGGTTATAGCGGATGTTTACCAAAGGGTTGCCGGTGGCCTTTGACTCTGCCTCGTGGTGAGTGAGAGCTACGCTGCGAAGATAGCCGCCGTAGTACTCCCCGTTGATCTTGAAGTGGAAGCCGGCTTCGATCTGGTAGGTGACTCCAGGTGAGGCGACGTCTTCGTCGGCGGAGAGGACTTGCCAGTGGTTGATTTCGGCCTGTGCGAGCGGCCATTGGGTGGCGAGGCGAAGTTTCTTCTCGCGATTTTTGCGGCGGAGCCTGCGACTGATTGCGTCGATGAGAAAGATGCCGGCCATACTTGGGTAACGATTCTAATACGGCAATTTGGTACGTGTTTTCCTACGGGTGGTGCGGCTCTAAACTAGAGAGATGGCAGCAGAGTTTACCCACCTTCATCTTCATACTGACTACTCCCTTCTTGATGGCGCGTGCGACGTCGATAAGCTTGCCGGGCACCTGAGCAAGATTGGCCAGACTGCGGCTGCAATGACCGACCACGGAAATATCTATGGGGCGGTGCACTTCTTCGACGCGATGCAGAAGAAGGGAATCAAGCCAATTCTCGGGTGCGAGCTTTATATCTGCAAGAACGAAGATCATCGCGCCGCGCCTGAAGGAGATAAGTATAACCATTTGTTGGTGCTGGCTGAAAACCAGGAAGGCTATCGCAATCTGGTTCGACTGACGAGCGAGGCGGCGTTGCATGGGTTCTATCGAAAGCCTCGCGTGTCGAAGGATTTTCTTGCGAAACACTCGGAGGGCTTGATTGGATTCTCGGGCTGTCTCGCGGGTGAGGTGAATCAGTTTCTGATGGACGACAAGTACGACGAAGCCAAGCGTACGGCTGGTTTCTACCAAGATCTCTTTGGGAAGGGCAACTACTTTCTCGAGATTCAGGACCACGGACTTGCGCCGGATAAGGACGTCTGCGATGCATTGTTCAAGATGGAGCGTGAGCTTGGTATCCCTCTGATCGCGACCAATGATAGCCACTATGTTGCTGCTGATGATTCGCGGGCGCATGAGATTCTGCTTTGCGTGCAGACGGCCGGCAGCATGAACGACCCGAAGCGATTCAAGTTCGACACGCAGGAGTTTTACATCAAGAGCGCGGAGGAGATGCTTCGGACGTTCTCGCAGAATCCTGAAGTATGCACGCGAACGATGCAGTTTATCGAGCGCTGCAACGTGAAGATGATGAAGGTCGACAACCCGTTTCCAGACTTCATTGTGCCGGAGAGAGAGACGCTTGACACCTACTTTGAGCAGATATGCCGCAGGGGTCTGGAGATGCGGCTGGAGACCGCGGTTGCCCACCTGCGTTCACGCGGGTTGCTGAAGAAGACGATTCCGGAATACCATGAGCGTCTGGACCGCGAGCTAAACATCATCAAACAGATGAAGTTTCCTGGGTATTTCATGATTGTCTGGGACTTTATCCGATATGCACGCGAGCAAAAGATTCCAGTGGGGCCTGGGCGTGGATCGGCTGCGGGATCGCTGGTGGCTTACGTGATGCAGATCACCGATATCGATCCACTGCAGAATGAACTGCTGTTCGAACGGTTCTTGAATCCGGAGCGTGTGTCGATGCCGGATATCGATATCGACTTCTGTATGAACCGGCGCGGTGAGGTGATTGAGTACGTCAATCGCAAGTATGGCCGGGATCAGGTCGCGCAGATTATTACGTTCAATACGATGGCGGCGAAGGCTGCGATCAAGGACGTGGGACGTGCGCTGGATATGCCGTATGGCGAGGTCGACCGGATTGCGAAGATGATTCCGCCTACGATTGGGATCACGATCGATCAGGCTTTGAAGGATTCGCCGACGTTGGCTGGGGCGTATGAGGGCGATCCGAAGATCAAGGAGTTGATCGATGCCGCGCTGCGGCTCGAGGGACTGGTTCGAGGTGCGGGCGTGCATGCGGCGGGCGTTGTGATTGCGCCGAAGCCACTAACAGAGCTGGTTCCGGTGACGCGCGCAAAGAACGACGATATCGTCACAGCGTATGACATGAAGGCCGTCGAGAAGATGGGTCTTCTCAAGATGGACTTTCTCGGACTGACGACGCTGACGGTGATCGATGATGCTTTAAAGCTAATTAAGTCTACGACGGGGACGGATGTCGATATGTCGACGATTCCGCTCGATGATGCGACTACGTATGAGCAGGTCTACCACCGCGCGTTGACCTCGGGGGTGTTTCAGTTTGAGTCGGGTGGGATGCGGGATGTGTTGCGACGATATAAGCCGAATACCGTGGAAGATCTTACGGCGTTGAACGCGTTGTATCGTCCGGGGCCGATTCAGGGTGGAATGATTGATGATTTCATTGAGCGCAAGTGGGGACGGCGTGCGGTGAGCTATGAGCTGCCTGAGCTTGAGATGATTCTGCGTGAGACGCTGGGGGTCATCGTGTATCAGGAGCAGGTGATGCAGATTTCAAACGTGCTGGCTGGGTACTCGCTGGGCGACTCGGACCTGCTGCGTCGAGCGATGGGTAAGAAAGATCCTGCGGAGATGGCGAAGCAGCGCGATCGCTTTATGAGTGGCGCTGCTGCGAATAAACATCCAAAGGATACGGCGGGGAAGATCTTCGACCTGATGGCGCAGTTTGCAGGGTATGGGTTCAATAAGTCTCACTCGGCTGCGTATGCGCTGCTGGCGTATCACACGGCGTGGCTGAAGACTCACTACCCGGTGGAGTTTATGGCGGCGCTGCTGACGAGCGAAACGTCAAAGCCGGAGAATGTGGTCAAGTACATCTCAGAGTGCCGCGAGATGAATATTTCGGTGGTGCCGCCAAATGTGCAGGTATCAGATGCGAACTTCACGCCGATCAACGGGGCGATCGGGTTTGGATTGGCGGCGATCAAAAACGTGGGTCATAACGCGATTGAGTCGATCATCGCGGCGCGGACAGCCCTACAGGCTACGGGAAAGAAGGGGTTCTCCAGCCTTTGGGAGTTCTGCGAGAAGGTCGATCTGCGACTGTTGAATAAACGCGTGTTGGAGTCGTTGATCAAAGCGGGCGCGATGGATGCCTTTGGCGGGCGGGCGGCGCTGTGCGCTGCTCTCGATAAAGCAATGGAGCGAGCGCAGAAATCTCAACGGGATGAGGCGGCGGGGCAGCACGGACTGTTTGGGATCTTCGATGCAGATATCCATTCTCCTTCTTCGAATAACGGAGAGGAGGCGCTGCCCAGCGTGGCTGAGTGGGACGAACACACTCGACTGCAGAACGAAAAAGAGGTGTTGGGATTCTTTGTGTCGGGGCACCCGATGGACAAGTACCGGGAGAAACTTCGAAACATGAAGGTCGTCGATACAGTGACAGCCTGCGAGATGAAGCCTGAGCCGCAGGTATTTCGACGCGGACGAAATGAAGAGCCTCAGAATGAAATATCCATCGCGGGCGTTATTACAGGCTTAAAGGTCGCGAAGTCCAAGCGCTCGGGGGAGATGTATGCACAGGCTTCGCTCGAAGACACCGTGGGCAAGATCGAGTTGATCGCGTTTCCGCAGTCGTACGAGAAGCTCGCGGAGAAGTTGAAGATTGATGTTCCCGTGGTGGTTCGGGGGGTGCTGCGTGGGGAAGAAGATTCAGCGCCGAAGCTTGCGATCTCGAGTATTCAGGCGCTGGAGGACGTGAAGATCAAGCTGCCGGATTCGCTGCGAATCAAGGTGCCCCTGCATAATCCGGACGCGGCGTTGCTTGAGAAGCTGCATGCCATCCTAATAGGCGCTCCCGGGAAAGGAAAGCTGCTGCTCGATCTCGAAGAGCCGGGGGAGTTTTGTGCGGTGCTGGAACCTCACAACTGTCTGGTAGCTGCAGATCGGCTTTTCATCGATCAGGTGGAGGAACTGGTTGGCCGAGGAGGGGTTCGGATCATCGACTAGCCCTCGATGTCATACAATCGTTATAGAAATTAGCGAAGCATACCTAGACAATGGCAGAACACGAAACCGGAAGAACAGCGCATTCCCAGGCAGCATCCGCACCGACTCCCGAAGCGTGGATTAAGACGGAGCTGGCGCGGCACCCTCAACGTCCCTACCCGATGGATTTCATTGCAGGATTGTTCACCGATTTCAGCGAGATCCACGGCGATCGGGCCTTTGGCGACGATGCAGCGATGAGCTGTGGCATGGCGCTATTTCATGGCGAACCGGTACTGGTGGTGGGAAATCTGAAGGGGCGGACACTGAAGGAGCGGGTCGCGCGGAAGTTTGGAAGCCCCGATCCTGAAGGGTATCGCAAGGCTTTACGGGCGATGAAGATTGCTGAGAAGTTTGGGCGTCCCGTCTTTACGTTCCTCGATCTGGCCGGGGCGAATCCTGGCATCGGAGCCGAAGAGCGCGGGCAGGGGGAGGCAATCGCACGGAATCTATTAGAGATGTCTCGGCTGCGGGTACCGACCATCGCCACCATTACCGGCGAGGGCGGTTCTGGGGGTGCGCTGGCACTGGCGGTTGCCGATCGTGTGCTAATGCTCGAAAACGCAATTTACTCGGTGATCTCCCCTGAAGGATGTGCGTCGATCATGTGGAAGGACGCCAGCAAGAAGCAGCAAGCTGCAGCGGCTTTGAAGTACACAGCCGTGGACGTCAAATTACTTGGTTGTGTCGATGAGGTGTTGCCTGAGCCGTGGGGTGGGACGCAAAACAATCCGGAAGAGGCCATGGTGCTCGTCGACGAAAGACTGCGGAACAATCTCGCAGATCTTCGCGCCTTGCCGCTCGAGTTGCTGATGGAGCAGCGCTACACCAAGTTTCGTAATATTGCCCAGTTTTATACCACCGCTTAACGGTACGACCGTTTCTGGAGTAGCCAGCGTTGCAAGCCTTCAATTCGACACACTCAGGCCGCTCTGAGCGCACCTTGCAACTGGCGCTCTTCGTAACATCTGCGACTTGGTTCGTCGCTTCGGATGTCCTGGCGGGACGCTCAGCGCGTGGTCTTTCGGAGCGATTTGGCCTTGACGCAGAGAGACCCTTGCTTGCCGCGCTATTTCTTCTTTTCTTGCTGGCTGTGGGGTTTTCGATCCTCCAGGCAATTGCGCATCGACACTCAACCCTTCGCGAGGTTTTGGGCCTCCCGAAGCGGCCGACATCGGTGCGGGAATGGACCCTGGGGGCCGCTGTTGGCTGGGGTTGCGTGGTGCTGGCCGTCCTTCCGATGACGCTTACCGGAAAGTTGGATGTCCAGCTATGGATGCAGCCGCGGGCGATCTGGCTGTTGCTTTTGAATCTTCTGACTCTTGGGATCGCGGCGCTTGCGGAAGAGGTCGCGTTTCGCGGCTACCCTTTCAGGCGTCTGATTGAGGCGATTGGGCCGGTAGCGGCGACTATTGGAATGTCTCTACTCTTTGGGCTCGGACACGCAATGAATCCGGGGGCAACATGGACGGGCGTGTTGGTGACGATGCTAGCCGGTCTGCTGTTTGCGGTGGCGTGGTTGAGAACGCATGGGCTGTGGCTATCGTGGGGACTTCACTTTGCCTGGAATGCCAGCATTGGGGTTCTGTTTGGCCTTCCAATCAGCGGAATCAGTGATTTCGCCAGCGTGGTGCAGACGAGGGCCTTCGGGCCCCTCTGGTTGACTGGAGGGAACTACGGACCTGAGGGGGCGGCCTTCACGGTTGTTGTTTTGCTGATCGGGGTCGGGGTTGTGATACGTATTACCCGTGACTATGCATGGAATTACACCCATAAGCCGATCGTCGCGGGTGGCTATGCCATTGAAGTTCAGCCGCCGCCAGCACATGTAGCGATGGAACAGGAAGCGAAATCGGTGCCTGCGTCCTCGCTGGTCCAGATTCTGCCTGTGACCCCTCAGGCGCGCTCAGTTGGCGAGGAACCGAAGCTCTGATCGCGTCAGACTAAGCCGCTTTTGTTCTAATTTTGGACTCAAAGGCCAGTTCTATGTGGTCTGATCAAAATTCGTGAACCGGCTCTTGTCAAAAGGGGAAGAGAAGGCGCAAGCTGTTGTGTATCTGAGGTGCTTCCATGGCACTTTTCGAATACAGATCGGCTCTCCTCCTGGGTACTCTTGCGTTGTCGCTAGGGACGGCTCCTTGTCAGGTCTTTGTGGTTGGGGAAGGCACTGCAACTGCTGACATCTCAACGGATTTCTCCCCCACGCATGTCTCGCTTCCAGATACTCCAATGACGGAGCGTGGACGTCGGGAGCTGGTTCGAAATCTTGAGGCGGAGCAGGGCTTTGCTCATCGTGCGCTGCCGGTGAGTGCGAGTGTGACGCTCCGAGCGAATGGGCCGATTAGTCCCGGTGGAGCGGAGTACAGAAAGCTGATCTACCAGAAGGGTGAGGCTGCGGCGCTTGGGGATCGTGTCATCATTACGTCGATGGAGATCAAGCCGGATCGGATTGTACTGGATCTCAACGGCGGTCCCTATCTAAAGCATCGCTTTCTAAGTCATGTTCAGATCAATGATGCACCCGTTGCACAAACGAACGCGGAGAGGGCTAGCGGCTCGCGGATTACGCTGATCTTTGAGGGGCACGTCCCGGAGATCTCGGCACCAGAGGTAAAGGCCCTGCTGGAGCCGGTGATCGATTTTGGGGTGAAAACTTCAGAGCAGGCCTACGCGGATACGTTGCCGCCCATGTTGAAGGAAGCGATTGCTGCTCATGAGGTTTTAGTAGGAATGAACCATCGCATGGTGCTGGCTGCGCTGGGCGCTCCCGAGAACAAGATGCGTGACCAGCCTAGCGGGGACGCGAGCGGCGGCCGATATGAAGAGTGGATCTATGGGCATGTTCCGCAGACCATCCGGTTTGTTCGGTTTGTAGGGGACAGGGTGACGGTCGTGGAGATTGCTGCGCTGGGTAAGCCGATAGAGATTCATGACAAAGATGAGATGGGCGGCTATAACTCCACTGCGCCGACGCGTGAGGTTGCGATGGGAGACAAGCCCGCTGATGGAACTGAGAAGACGAATGGGCCTCCAACATTGCTAAAGCCTGGAGAGGCAGTATCCGCCGGTCGTTCCGACAATAAGGTTCAATTTCCCGACGATAACAAGGGGGGAGCGTCTGCTCCCGCATCTCCCACGCCGCCTCCGTCGAACAACCTTGCGTTGGCCCAGTAGCCACGGTAAGGCCGTCGTCGTGTAGACTTGTAGGAGAGCTTCAATCGCAGTTCTTCTCCCCCGATTCCCGCCGTGGTTCGTCCCGGACAATCTTTACGAGAAGCACCGGATGATGAGATTCTGCTTGCCTGCAAGGGTGGTAGCCGATCGAGCCATCCAATGCGTGGGCCGAGATATTCGTAACGTTCGTATTAGGGAGAGCAAGCATTATGGCGAAGATTGCCAAGACCGGCGACCGTAAGAAGGTCATGGATACTAACAAGAGCACGGATTGTCCGAAGTGCTCCAAACCAACTCGCATTGTGAAGCGCGTGAAGGACCGCGAGCGCGGTACCCCCGGCGGAGTGTATATCTCCTGCTCAGCGTGCGATTTCTTCGAGAAACTTTAAGCGAGCGATTCCACGCAAAATCACAGGATAAGGAGCCCTACGTGGGCTCTTTGTCGTGTGTGGGCCTGCATTTTGCAGTGTCTTCCCAAGAGCTAAGTTTCGTAGCGGACTATGCACCAAAGTTGTACAGATAATTTACGGGCAAGGACTTGACGATCGTTGCTTGAGACGGGCAGACTCGTCGCTGGAAAGTAGGAACCCCGTTTTATGATGACCAGCAGCTCTGCACTAACGTCCTCTGCTTTTGCGCCTCTCCCGCACTTCAATCGCCCAACTTTTCTGATGTGTCCACCTGAGTTTTATGACGTGAATTACGTCATCAACCCGTGGATGGCGGGGAATCTACACCAGCCGTCGCGGGATACTGCGTTTATGCAGTGGAAGAATCTCTATCGGCAGTTGCAAAGGGTGGCGGATGTTCGGCTGTTGCATGCTCGGGAAGGCTCGCCGGATATGGTGTTTGTGGCGCATGCGGCGGCGGTTCAGCATGGAGTGGCGGCGGTATCGAGTTTCGCACATCCGCAGCGGCAGACGGAGGAGGGGCATCTGCGAAAGTGGTTGCAGGAAGCAGGTTTTCTGCTGTGGGAGACGCCACGGGAGACTTCGTTCGAGGGTGAGGGAGATGCGCTTTTCGATGCGAATGGTGGGCATCTGTGGGCTGCGCATGGGGTTCGAACCTGCCGGTATAGCCATAAGCATGTGGCAGATGCCTGGCATACGCGGGTGACTTCGCTGCATCTTGTGGATCCGCGGTTTTATCATTTGGATCTTTGTTTTGCGCCACTTAGCGGGGGCTATCTGGTTTACTTTCCCGGGGCGTTCGATGCGGCTTCGCTGGCCAAGATTCATGCGGCGTATGGGGCGGATAAGCGGATTATTGTCAGCGAGTTAGAGGCTACACAATTTGGATGCAATGTGATCAATGTCGGCCGGGATATTTTGATGGGGGCGGTGGAGACGGACCTGGCTAAACGGTTGATGGAGAGCGGGTTCGATGTGACTGAGATGCCATTGGGCGAGTTTCAGCGCGGGGGCGGGTCGGCGAAGTCGCTGGCACTGCGGTTGAGTGATTCGGCGTTGGCTTTGGGGGAGGTTCGGACCGAATCGGCGATCTGATTTCTACGGTAGGCGCGAATTTTTCCTGAGTGTGGTGGAGGGGCGTTTTTGCTGGGGGTTTTCCAGAAAAACGCCTTTTTCATGTGGTGTTTTGGTGGTGAAGTTGTGGTGTTTTGCGTGGTGGATGTGGTGTTTTAGCAGCGCTCTTTTTGGCTGCTAAAAATACGCCAACTTTTTAGACTTTTTTTTCGGGCGCCCCACCCAGCCACCTAACCGAACCCGTTCCTCGATTGAGGTTCTACATCTCACCCTTCGCAAGGGCGCGAAGGATGGGGCACCCGATCGTTTTGGGTGTGTCAGATTTTAGGTGGGCACCGCTTGTGTTGGGGTGGCGTCCGAACAGGATGCCTATTTACTGTTTGTTTTCGCCTGAATCTTCTCCATCGCGAGCTTCTCTGCAGTCGTCAGTGCATCGGCCGCCGGCACTTTCACATCCGGTTCCACGCCGGTCCCCTCCCAGTTTGTTCTCGTCGCTGGATCGAGCGACTTGGCAAACGGCACACCAATGGTGAAGTAGTCGGCAACCGTGTGCCCGATACCGGGTGCGCTCCGCCGCCGGTCGTCTCGCCAACAATCGTTGCGCGCTTTTAGTTCTTCAGATCAAATGCAAACTCGTCGGCTCCTGAGAATGTTCGCTTCGACGTCAGCACAAACACGGGCTGCCTGGTCAGCCTCGGTCCCGGCAGGTATGACAGGGTCCAGTTCTGCGTGGTCGAGTCCTCCTTGCGGTTGTATATGTCGATCAGGTGCGTCGGCTTATCGAACAGGTAGCTCGCAATCAGCGTGACCATCGTCGGTTGGCCGCCGCCGTTCTGCCGTAGATCGAAGATGATCGCATCCGTATGCGCTACAAAGCCCATGGCCTCGAAGGATGGGGCACCCGATTGTTATGGGTGAGTCAGAGTTTGGAGGGGCAGCCGGGCTTTAGCTCGTTCTGGATCTGCTCATGGGTCTGCTCATGGATTTGCGGTGTCGGAGTGTGGTGATTGCTCCGAGGATTCCGGTTGCCATCAGGGCCAAGGAGGAGGGTTCGGGAACGGTTGAGTTGGTGAGAGGTTCGATGGTGAGGGTACCGGGGTAAGGTGGGAGAAATGGGACGTCGATCTTGTACACGCCGTTGAAGGTTCCGGTGAGAAAGGTAGGAGCGTCAACGGGACCGGTCAAGAGAGCGGTTGTGAAGTAGATCTGCGTGAAAGCCCTTGCCGGGGGGATAGGGCCGCCCACGTAAAAGGCGTACCCGATTAACGTTTCGGTGGGCGATAGCTCGCCGATCTGGACGAGGTAGTCAACGGAGCCGGACTGGCCGAGAAAGAGGCCGCTCACGAAGGGCAGGTAGGGTTGAGGGGAGGCGGGGAGGTCGATGGTGAGGACGCCTGGGTGGCCGTCGGAGATGTGGGGGAAGTCGAAGGAGAGCTGGTCGATGGTGTCGGCGTGAGCGGTTAGGGGGATGGACAAGGCAGAGGCAAGGAGGGCAAGAGCGAAGAGAGTTTTGCGCATAAGTGGATCCCTTCTCGAATTTAAGTGAGATAAGGGTGCGCCTTGGTTTGGGGGGCGTCAAGTGAATTCCTGGCGTTGGAGGGTCGCTTCAGGTCAGTGCGCGGCTCTCGTTCTAGACCCTCACGTCGATTGAGGTTCTACACCCCACCCTTCGCAAGCGCGCGAAGGATGGGGCACCCGATTGTTATGGGTGAGTCAAATTCTGGATGGCTTCGGCGATCTCGTCGAGAATTGCCTGGGCGGCGGCGGGGGGGGCTGTGGCCTGGGTGATGGGGCGGCCTACGACCAGCATGGAGGCTCCTGCGGCGATGGCCTGGGCGGGGGTGGCGATGCGCTTCTGATCGCCGATGGCGGTGCCGGTGGAGCGGATCCCGGGGATGACGAGGAGTGTGTCGGGGCCGGTGGCTGCGCGGACGGCGGCGACCTCTTCAGCGGAGCAGACGACGCCATCTATGCCGGATTGCGTTGCGAGCTTTGCGAGGCGGAGCACCTGGTCGGCTGGAGAGGCGGTGATGCCTGTGCCTGCCAGTTGTGCGGCGTCCATGCTGGTGAGGACTGTGACGGCGAGGAGGCGGGGGGAGCCGGGGGCGCAGGCGGCTTCGGCTGCGGCGACCATCATGGCGGCTCCTCCGCTGGCGTGGAGGGTGAGGAGGCTTGCTCCTGCCTGTGTAGCGGAGCGGACGGCGCCGGCGACGGTGTTGGGAATGTCGTGGAGTTTGAGGTCGAGGAAGACGTCGAAGCCGCGGTCTCGGAGTTGGTAGATGATGGTGTTGCCGGCGGCGTAGTAGAGTTCCATGCCGACTTTGAACCATTGGCAGGTCTGGCCGAGAGTGTCGACTAGTCTGAGGGCTTGCTCGGCGTCGGGATAGTCAAGGGCTACGGCAAGGCGAGCTTTGGGACCGGGCATGAGGTGAGTGTAACTTTTTGCTTCGTTGGATGCGTGGAGAAAGTTAAGAGCAGACGATTTGTGCGGGCTCTAGGTTGGATGCGCGGGTTTGATTTAAGAAGACCGTCCGCGCGGGGCGCGAATGATCACATCTGTACACGAGAGGCATTTGGGGCGCATTCGTGATGACTTCAAGAGAGCGCAGGATCTCCTTTGCTTCATCACGAGATCGACACACTGACCAAAGCATCGATCCGACAATTCCGGCGTTATCCTCTTCGGGTGGAAAAGTTGCTTAGGTTGTCTGACTGGTCATGCCTAAATATCTAGTAGCCGGTACAGGAAAAAATAATCACCTGTCCTGGTGTGGTCTTACCTTGAAATGTGGCGGTGGTTGTCGTGAAGCCGGTTTCTATCCATGACGAAGTACCCGTGGAAATATTAATTGGCTGCGGGCAGACCCACCCATGAGGGGCTTTAACATTCCCACCCATTGTTACCGTTACGCTACAGGTGCCAGTAGCACCTGAGACAAATTGCCCTGCAGTAGAGCCACCGATGGCGCTTGTGGCTCCGCATCCGGCTATAGTGAAGGTTGATCCGCCAGATACGACGGCTGGAACACTTAGTACTTTGTTGCAGTCGATCGTCGCAGCCACGGTGCTTGTGTCGGACTGATTCGCTGCAGTCTTCTTCTCTGTATAGAAGTCAATGGATGAGCTGTAGGCTGTGTTGTCGCAGTTTCTGCCGATGAACTTGGCGTGGGTGTAACCCGACAAATCTGGTGTAGTGACTGACATCAAATCGCTGGACCGCAGGTACATTCCGGTTCCGGCCTGAGAGGTAGCGGTGTCCCTAACGTGAACGCCGCCTCCAGGCAGGAAATCGTAATAGCCTTGAACCGCTGTAGGGCTCTCAGCGTGGTACGCGTAGTTCCTGCCACCGTCAACTACAGACTTCTCAGAACTCGTGTCGTGAATCAGGGTTACTCTGGACCCAGAGGGCCCGCTTAGCGATAAGGGGGGACCTCCTATAATCCTTCCATCTCCAGACGAGGAATAAATATAGGTGCAATCGCACCCAAAGGCGTCTACGGCTTCCGTGATTAAAATTCCAGATGTCACACTGATGTATGCGTCAAGAGGAGCCGTCTTATGATTGCCAAAGAAGCTAGGCGTATCAAGCGATAGGTTGCCTCCTCTCACAACCAGCGGATAGGTTGGCCACGGGATTGCCCCTGGATCTTCAAAGTGGGTGGAGTCCATTTTTATCTGGCCACCAGCGACAACTAATTGCGTATTGTCGAAGGAGCACGAACCACATTTAAGATTGAGACCGGGCCCTGAAGCCCCCCCGCCGAAAACAACACCGTTTGCAAAGACACCAAAGCCGCCACCACCGAAAACTACACCTTCGATGTCGATGTTCTCTCCAGCATTGATGCTACCCGATGTAGCAAACTGCTGAACTCCACCCTGGAGATAGAGGTGAGACATGAGCACGTGCCAAGTGTTATTGCCGATTCCCATCGTCAGCGCGCCACCGAAGAACTTGCTGTCACGAATTACAGCTCCTTCAGCTCCATTCGAACCTCCAAGAAACAAGAGTGTCGCGGAAGAGCTGGAAGCGGCAAAGTCGCAGTCCCGAATTCCTGAGCCTACTGGTCCGCTGGGAACGGTCGCTGGGCCGGTATTGATCAAGATTCCTGTCCCGCTTCCCGTATATGTCAGCGTCTCCTCTCCATTTCCTGATGCGCCGTAGCACTGGAGAATGGCGGGCTTGTGGGGATTGTCGAAGACTATTGAGGTGCCGAATTTCTCTCCCCCGACCGCTGGTTGATAAAAAATTATGCCACCGTTCGCTGGCAGATCAGCATAGGCCGCGTTGATCTTTGCGCCTGCATCTGTTCCAGGGTAGAGGTTGGCATGCTTCCATCCTGTCGGTGAACTAAAGTTTGTATTGGTGCCAGGGGTGTTGACGATGTTTTGGGTTGCGGACGGTGTAAGGTTTACGCTGCTCGCGGGCGTACCAACGGGTTTCTGAATGGGGGTAGCAAAAGTCTGGCCAAAGGATACGGCAATCAGCATCGATGTAAAGATGCTAAACAAGAGGCCCTTCTTCATGATGTTTCTCCCGCAGAGAGTTATATCCTCACTTCGTAACTGTAACCTGTGTTCAAGACGCCACAACGAAGCCTGGAAAGCCTTCCAAAACCCAACTGTTCTTAATTTTAATGTCGAGTAGTAGATAACCTTCTGGAACTTGTGCGCCAAGGCGGAAATTTACTTCTCCTCCTTCGCGGTGCCGGGGGCCTCGTTTTGTGAGGGAATATTGGCGATAATAGAGGTCTATGTCGAAACGTGAATTTCAAACTGAAGTTAGTCAGCTGCTGCAACTGATCATCCACTCGCTTTACTCTCACCCTGAGATCTTTCTTCGTGAACTGGTCTCGAACTCTTCCGATGCGCTGGATAAGCTTCGGCATCTGACGCTCACGGATGAGGTCTATAAGGCGCTCCAGTTCGATCCGCGTATCGAACTGGAACTGGATGAGGAGAAGAAGACGCTTACGATTAGCGATAGCGGGATTGGGATGAATGAGGAGGATCTGACTTCGAATCTGGGTACGATTGCGCGGTCGGGTACGAAGAGCTTTCTGTCTCAGCTGTCTGGAGATGCGAAGAAGGATTCGAATCTGATTGGGCAGTTTGGTGTTGGGTTCTATAGCGTGTTCATGGTTGCGGATCGCGTCGAAGTGGTATCGCGCAAGGCTGGAGAGGAGCAGGCTTGGCGCTGGGTGAGCGATGGCAAGACAGGGTTCGATATTGAACCTGCGGAGCGACCGGTTGCTGGGACTACGCTGGTGATTCACTTCAACGAAGAAGGGAAGCAGTACGCGAATAGCTGGCGGCTGCAGGAGATCGTTAAGAAGTACTCGAACCACATTGCGTTTCCGATCTTTCTGACTTACGACAAGAGCCAGTGGAATGAGGCAGAGAAGAAGTCGGATAAGGTTCGCACGACCGAGCAGGTGAATGCGGCGAGTGCACTGTGGCGACGTCCGAAGAGCGAGCTGACGGATGAGGACTACAAGGAACTTTATAAGTCCGTGTCGGGTGGGTGGGATGATCCGCTGTTCTGGTTCCATACCAAAGCGGAGGGGAGTCTCGAGTACACGACGCTGTTCTATATTCCGGCGAAGGCTCCTCTGGATCTGTACAACTCGGAGTACAAGGTGGGGGTGAAGCTGTATGTGAAGCGCGTCTTCATTATGGATGATGCAAAAGAGCTTTTGCCGCAGTACCTGCGCTTTGTGCGGGGGATCATCGACAGCGAAGATCTTCCGCTGAATGTGAGCCGCGAGATTCTGCAGCAGAATCGCGTGCTGACGAGCATTCGTACGGCCAGCGTGAAGAAGATTCTCTCTGAGTTGAAGAACATTGCTGCGAATCAGCCGGACGAGTATTTGAAGTTTATTGCGGAGTACAACCGTCCTCTGAAAGAGGGCCTGTACGGGGATTATGCGAATCGCGAGACTCTGCTGGAGCTGGTGCGATTCAAATCGACCAAGGTGGATGGGCTGACGAGTCTTGCGGATGTGAAGTCGCGGATGAAGGATGATCAGAAGAGCATCTACTACATCACGGGGGGCGCGGAGTCTCTGCTGCGGACTTCGCCGTTGCTCGAGATCTACAAGAAGAAGGACGTTGAGGTTCTGATTCTTGATGATGACTTTGATGAGGTGATCTTCTCGGGTGTAGACAAGTATGGCGAGATCGATCTGAAGGCAGTGAATAAATCTTCTACGAGCGAAGATCTGAAGGGCGGGGAAGAGCCGGATAAGGCAGAGGGACTGAAGCCGCTGATCGAGATGCTGAAGAAGACGCTTGGGGACCGCGTGAAAGACGTGCGAGCTTCGGTGCGGCTTGCGGATAGTCCTTCGTGCATTGTGTCGGATGAAGAGGAGCCGTCGCTGAAGATGCAGCAGATGATGCGTGCGATGGGACAGAAAGATATTCCTGCACTGAAGCCTACGCTGGAGATTAATCCTGATCATGAGATTGTGAAGAAGCTGCTGGCGCGGTCGGATGATTCGGTGGCGCAGGATGCGGCGTGGCTGCTGTTTGATCAGGCGCTGCTGATGGAGGGCGTGGCGCTTCAGGACCCCGCGGCGTTTGTGCAGCGGCTTAATCGTGTTCTGAATCTTTCTGTCTAGGGTGTTTCGTGGCGGCTGTGGGTGCAGGCAGCCGCCACGCGTTTCAGTTCCGAGGACGTGCGGGCTGACGGACTAAACGTTTCATTTCGTTGAAAGCGCGAATGTGATCGGTCTGTTGCAGCAGCAGTAAGAGCGGGAAGGGCCGGAGTACCGGGGTTATGGTTGATTGCTGTGTCGCTTCGGCATTTGCATCAAATCAGCGAGAGGGACATCTGGTTTAAGTATGAAGAAGAAGAATTCCAGCGCGGAGATGACCCTGTCGGATGATCAGTTTCAGGCGATCGCTCGTGCGCTGAGTGATCCGCGGCGGTTTGCCATCCTTCAGCAGGTGGGCGCCTCTGAGGGGATGGAGTGCAGCGCGCTGCAGGAGCATGAGTGTATTAGTCCGGCTACGGTGTCGCACCATATGAAGGAGTTAAGCGAGGCAGGGCTGATTGAGATAAAACGCGTGGGTCGAGGCGCGAACCTTTATTTGCGCCGGCCAGTATTCGACGCTTATGTCAGGCGGCTTGCTTCTATTTAGTTTCGGTAAATCGCGAATCAGATTCGACCGTCTCCGCATCTATTTGAGAGCTGCACTGTTCGATAGATATCGAATAAAGGAGATTGAGATGGGAAAGCTTGCAGGTAAGGTAGCGGTTGTGACCGGTGCGTCGAAGGGTATTGGCGCGGCCATTGCCAAGGAGTTGGCGGCGCAGGGTGCGTCTGTTGTGGTGAACTACGCGTCGAGCAAAGAGGGCGCCGATAAGGTGGTTGCAGAGATCGTGAAGGCGGGCGGGAAGGCGATTGCCGTAGGGGGCAGCGTCGCGAAGGCCGCGGAGATTGAGACGCTCTTTGCTGAGACGAAGAAGGCTTATGGCAGGGTGGATATCCTGGTGAACAATGCCGGGGTGTATGAGTTCGCTCCGCTGGAGGGAATTACGGAAGAGTCGATCGACCGGATGCTTGACATCAATGTGAAGGGATTGTTGCTCGCCACCAAGGCTGGCGTGGCTCTGTTTCCGGCAGAGGGCGGCAGCGTGATCAATATTGGGTCGGTCGCGAGTGAGCAGACGCCTCCGATGTCGGCGGTGTACAGCAGCACGAAGGGCGCCGTGGATGCGATTACGCGCGTGTTTGCGAAGGAGCTGGGGCCGAAGAAGATTCGCGTCAACGCGGTGAATCCT
Organism: Tunturiibacter gelidiferens; assembly: GCF_013410115.1. Classification (GTDB taxonomy): domain Bacteria; phylum Acidobacteriota; class Terriglobia; order Terriglobales; family Acidobacteriaceae; genus Edaphobacter; species Edaphobacter gelidiferens. The sequence goes on along the minus strand of NZ_JACCCV010000002.1, from coordinate 5,773 downwards.
GGGCCTGTTGTAACGGAGGGCTTCAAGTCGGCTGGTGTGGAGGGAAGCGACTTTGAAAAGCAGATGCTGCAGGGCACGCCGCTCGGCCGTATCGGACAGCCGGATGATGTGTCCACCGTGGTTGCGTTCCTGGCCTCGGACGATGCCAAGTGGGTGACCGGTTCTCTGCTGCAGGCCGCGGGTGGGATGCGATAAGGGGAGTTGCTGAAGAGCGCTTCGGGCTTTGGAAGGAAGCTCGGAGCGCTTTTTTTTGTTTGCAGGTGGGGGAATAGCAGCGTAATTACGTTGGTCAGGTTCACAAAACGCAACTTCAACCGTAATTTCAAAACAAGGAGCAGAAGATGTCTACGATGTCCAACACGGTAGCGATTCCGGCCGACGACCTGCAACGGAGTCTTGTGGTGGCAAATCCGGATAACAGCAATGCGCAGCATCTCGGAGTCGTGGGCGACACCTACACGATCCTGCTGTCCGGAGCAGATACTGCAGGTCGATTCACCCTGATCGATATGCATGTTCCTCCCGGAGGCGGACCTCCCCCGCATCGTCATGATTTCGAGGAGAGCTTTACTCTTCTCGACGGTGAACTCGAGGCTACCTTCCGAGGGGAGAAGCGTATTGTGCGCGCTGGAGAGACTATCCACATTCCAGCGAACGCTCCACACCAGTTCCATAATGGCTCGCCGGAACCGGTGAGGATGCTTTGCATCTGCTCGCCGGCAGGCCAGGAGGAGTTCTTCAAAGAGTTGGGAACAGTGGTTGCGATGCGTACCACTCCGCCTCCCGCGGTCGATGCGGCACAGGGAGCAGCGTTCCTCAAGAAAGCGGTGGAACTGGCTCCGAAGTACCGAACCGAACTGCTCAAAGAGGCGAAGTAGAGCCGATTCGAGGCGAAGCATGGCGTGATCGTTGACCGGTGCTCGCCGGCATCGTCCTATGAGATGGAGAGAATGTAACAGCGTTTGGATCTCATAGAGAACATAGACGAGGAACTCCGGCATGTCCGGAAGGCCATCGAGGAACGTCCCCTTTTCTTCCCCATGGAGGAAAAGCGCAGCACCCGCTGCTGCTTTCGCTCGGCAATGTCCGAGATGCGACAAACCGGGGCAAGAGAATGGTGAACGCTGGAGATTTCCCGGTGCTTTTCAGCTGCTAGCCCCGGGGCGGAGCCAGAACCGCCTGGAGACGGCGCGCCCGCGCAGGCTGGGATTTAGGCCAATGGAGCCAGAACCCCGTGGAGGCGGTGCGCTTGAGCCAGAGCGGACAAACGGGGCGCAACTATGGCGCGCGGGCGGGGATTTAGGCCACGGAGCCAAAACCGCCTCGAGGCGGTGCGCTTGAGCCAGAGGGGACAAAACGGGGCGCAACTATGGCGCGCGGGCGGGGATTTAGGCCAACGGAGCCAAAACCGCCTGGAGGCGGTGCGCTTGAGCCAGAGGGGACGAACCGAGGCGCAACTATGCCGCGCGGGCGGGAATTTAGGCCAATGGAGCCAAAACCGCCTGGAGGCGGTGCGCTTGAGCCAGAGGGGACGAAAAGGGGCGCAACCATGGCGCGCGGGCGGGGATTTAGGCCAACGGAGCCAAAACCGCCTGGAGGCGGTGCGCTTGAACCAGAGGGGAGGAACTGAGGCTCAGCCATGCCGCGCGGGCTGCCCAAACCGCGAGCCACATGAATGGGTGCACGTTTTGTTGCTCCGCTGCCGTGTGGTGAGTTCATCATTCTACTCTGTTGAATGCTAAGGAGTATCCTCTCAACACGTCGATCATTTGTACTGGGATCTCTGTGGTGAGTGGCACATCTTCATACTTGTGACCCGGATGACCAGCCGGACCAACTGTTATCGCTGTTGTAAATCACGAAGTTGCGGTCATCCTGCATCACCGCAAAAGCACCCCAATGGCCTTGCGTGTTTGTCGCCAAAAGAGGCCAGCCGTCGTACGTCTGCCACACTAAGTTGCCGTCGCCCTGCATGACCACCTTATTGATCAAATGGTATTGATCGTAAAAGTTCGAGACAGCCCAACCTGAAAAATTCCCAGCTGAGCCATAGATGACAAAATTGCCGTCCGTCTGCATGGCGACATAAAATTGTCGGTCGAACGAAAATAGCCGGTCCCCTCTTACCATCGTCCCATTCGTCGGGCTCGCGAGGCCGCCCCCCGGTGGGGGATCATACCAAACCCAAGGAGCTAGGATGCCGCCCGAAATATCTGCCATCTTCCACCTCCCGATGTATTTTTGAAAGGCTTCTTGGGACTAGCCCGGCGCGATTTTCGATGGAAAATTGGCCTGCCTGCTAGCCCTCTCCACGGCGTCCAGAACGCATCGCGTTACCTACCGGACGCTGACGCTACGCCTTCTACTTAGGCGTTGTCAAGCGAAACCAATCGACAAAATAGTACGTTAACGCACGGAAATTCCGCTAACTCTATAAGGCTTTATTAATTCACGTTCTGCTTGCGTTCCTGTGCTTGTCGCCGACCGCGTAAGTGCCAAAAAACACAAGGTTCGCTGATCGTTGGCGTACGATTTCTGACGTTCTGTATGGTGACCCATGATTCATGGTCCTCCTTCAAAAAATTACGCTTCGTCACAGAATTATCGGTAGAACGCGCGCTTTACGCCACTGTGACTCCCGGATCTCCGGTTAGTCGGAAGCTGCGCGCTTCTTCCTTTATGCTGAAGGGAAGCGAATGATGCAGACAGTTTTGACGATCGCTGGATTTGATCCGTCTTCGGGTGCGGGTGTGACCGCGGACCTGATGGTGTTTGCGGTGCATGGGCTGTTTGGGACTTCGTGCATTACGAGTTTGACGGTGCAGTCGACGCAGGGGGTGCGGGATAGTCTGCCGGTGCCGGTGGAGATGGTGAGGGCTACACTCGATTGCCTGGAGAGCGATCTGCCGGCGGCGGGGATCAAGATTGGAATGCTGGCTACTGCGGAGAACGTGGTCGCAGTGGCGGAGTTTCTGGAGGGGCTGCGCGGACGCGGGTTGCGGGTTCCGGTGGTGCTTGATCCGGTGATCCGGTCGAGCTCGGGAAGGGAACTGCTCGATGCCGAGGGTGTGGGGGCGCTGCGGGAGAGGTTGCTGCCGCTGGTGGATTGGGTAACGCCGAATCTGGAGGAGCTGGGGATTCTGGCGGGGCGGATTGTGATGCAGCGGGGGGATCTGCCGGAGGCGGCGCGAGATCTGCAGGCGATGGGGACTGGATTGAACGTGGTGGCGACGGGTGGGCATCTGATGCCGCCGGACGATCTGCTACTGCGAGCGAATGGTGAGTTGGACTGGCTGCAGGGGGAGCAGATTGTGAGCCGGTCCACCCATGGGACGGGGTGTGCGTTTTCGAGCGCTCTGCTAAGCCGGGTGGTGCTGGGAGATGATCCGCTGGGCGCGGCGAAGATGGCCAAGCGGTATGTTGCGGAGGCGATTCGGACGGCTGAGCCGAGAGGCAAGGGGCTGGGGCCGGTGAATTCGCTTTGGCCGCTGCGGGATGAGTAGTGGTCTTCGGGTGGTGGGGTGGGCTTTCCGTCGCGTCGAGATTTCCATTGTGCTGAATCGGGAACCGTGGAGTGGCGGTACGGTTTCTGGGTGGACGATGGCGGGGAATAAAGACAGTTAAGTGCAGAAACTACATCGATTGGGTCATTGCGACGTTCTTCCTGGACTGTTTCGATATCGGTGAGGGTTTTCAGGTTGAGTTGTCGTCATCGGAACATTCCGGATAATGCCGCGGTGGGGTTCGCCGATAGGGATTAGGACGGAGGATTCAGGTCCATGTCCACAGTAGCTTTTCCCGGGGTCTTTCGACCCGAACTCGTAAACCAGAACGCCTCGAGCGTTCCAACTCTTTCGCCTGGGAACCCCCAGCCGAAAAACGCAGACCTGACGATTCATCGGATCAGCCAGACGCATCACGGGCGCACGCTGCTGACGCTGGGACATGCAGCCGAGTACCTTGCGAACTCGCGGCGTTATTCGATCCAGGCGTTCGACAATAAATCTGACGATGAGGCGATCCACATCCTGATGGGGCTGAGCCGGAGTGTGTTCGAAGACCTTGCCCAACCAGCAGCGCTGACACGCCGGATCTGGAACTGGTTGATCGAACGGGTGGTGCGTTTGTTGGCTTAGACGGCGATGCTGCTAGGCTGGATGGGTATGGCACTTACGGTGATTTTGAACGGCCAGTCCCGCAGCTTTGACGCACTTGAGGAAGCTGCCAACCTTGAACAGCTTGTCGTGGAGCTTGGATTGAAGGGCGACCGGGTAGCGATCGAACACAATGGCGAGATCGCTCCTCGGTCGAGTTGGTCCCAGACAGCTTTACATGGAGGGGATCGGCTCGAGGTGGTTCACTTTGTCGGCGGCGGGGTGTGATGGGTCGGTTCGTTCGCTGTCTCTCTTGCTACCAGATGCTTTAGGAGCGACTCCCAGCGGTCGCCGTAGTCGTCCCAGCCTCCGAGAAGCTGGACGCGACGAAGGGCGGCCTCGCTCATCTGCGATTGGAGGGCGGGGTCGTCGGCGAGTTGCTGCATGCGCTCGGTGAGGGCGGCTGCGTCGCGGACAGGAACTACAAAGCCTTCGACGCCGTTGGTAAAGAGATCTTCGCCGCCTGTGTTGGTGGAGCAGAGAACGGGACAGCCACAGGCGAGGGCCTGACCCTGCACGAGTGCCAGACCCTCTTCGATGCTGGGGAGGACCATGACGTGACTGGTGCTCATGAGGTGGGCGAGTTGCTCCTGCGGGAGCGGGCCGAGGAACTCGACTTGTTGTTGAGGGAGGCGGTCGAGAACGGACTTCATGTCGGGATGAATGGAGCCGGCCAGGCGCAGGCGTTTTGCGGGGTGGCGTAGTTGGGCGAAGGCCTCCAGCAGATAGGGAACTCCCTTACGCAGGGTGACGGAGCCGGCGAAGAGGACCTCGAAGCGATCGGTGGGGGACTCTCCAGTGCGGGTGAATTTTTCGAGGCGAACGCCGTAAGGGATGACGTGGACCTTGTCGGTTGGGATGCCCATTTCGACGAAGGAACGGGCTGCGAAGCTGGATGGGACGGTGATGGCGTCGGCAAGGGCGTAGATCTTTTCTTCGCGGACGATGTCGCGAATGTCGGTGACGGGGCGGTCTACGTTCCAGCGCTGGTACTCCTCGGAGACGATAGTTTCCTGGTAGCGCTGGTGGGAGGAGCCGCGGTCGCAGATAAGGCCGCCGCCGCGGGACTGTATCTCGTGACCAGTCTTGAGGCTGGAGCCGGAGATAGCGATGACGGCGTCGGGCGTTGCGGCGGCGCGGACTTTGCGCAGGGTCCACTCATCGAATGAGAGCGCATTCGCATAACTTATTTGATCCATTAGCCATGGATGGTGGATACCAAAGCGTTGCATGAGGATTTCAGGGGTGTGGACCCAAGGGAACGTCTCGACGATTTCGTGGGGGAGGCCTTCGCGTTTGAGGCGTGTCCAAGGCCAGGTAGAGTAAATGCGCTGGAGATGACCTCGGCGATGCAGCTGGCGGGCGAGTTCAAAGTGATGAAAGACACCGAAGACCGTCTGAACGATTTGCATAGCGCCGGTGGGCGATTGACCTCGGTTCATCGTAACAAAGGTCTTTGGCGGACTAGGGAAAGGGTGTTCTGGGCGGGTGGCAGCAAAGTGCTGTGCCCACCGCCGCAGTGCCTGTTCCGTCCCGTTAGAAATGTCAGGGAAGACTGCTCTTTAGAAATGTCATTCTAAACACGTAGCCGTCGCCGTGCGGTGGGAATGTGGTAATAC
>NZ_JACCCV010000001.1 GCF_013410115.1 Tunturiibacter gelidiferens | reverse complement strand
GTGTCAGATCACGCTGGCTCATCCTGATCAGATCCATCCTTTGAACATGACATTTCAAAAGAGGAGAACCATGACACTTCTATTGGGTTGTTACAGTGCCACTATACATAATATGTGTTATCGGACACAAAAACAGTTTTCCCGGCCCGGCCTCGGCGATCGAGATCATGGACAGAATGAGATCGAGTTCCTCTGCGTATCGTGTGCGTTTCATAAGACAGCCTCCTACCGTTGTTAATGTCCCGGTCGGAGTGGTTTTGTGCGGGTGGAGAAAACTTTATTACCAAAGAAAGATGGCCACCCGAAGGCAGCCATCTTTCTTATTCAGACCAGGAGGTTGCTTATTTCAGGCCCAGATTCTGACTGCCCGGATACCCAACATAAAACAACCGATTACTAGAAGAATGATCCCAATTGAAATCTCCGCCGGCTTGAGTTTCACCGGCGAAGGTATATTCTTTCGCCGCTGAATTTGAATCCCCATATACACGGCATAAAGACCTGCCAGGGTCGTTACCCACAAGCTGATATTGGAACTATGTTCGAAGACCCATGTCATATGAAACCTCTCCAGTTAGCAGAATGCGTGCTGTCCCCAGGTCGCCGCGACTGACGATCCGCCGCCCCACACTACATAGTATCTATCGCAAAGGTGGTCGATTCTCTACAGGCTCCCTTTTTACCACCACCACCACCGCCGACAGGTGGTGGCAGCAACCAGTCCGGTGAGGGAACCTTCAGAGTGATCGTAGTTCCGCTAGCCGCTTCCGCGTACCTGGCAGCCTGTTGCATAGCAGCCGTAAAGTACTGGACGATGCCTCCCTGACGAATACTCGTGAGAAAGTTGTTCACGTCACTTGTCGCCATCCCATCAACTATGGCCCATCCAGCCTGCAACTGAGCTAACGTCACCTGAGGGTAAGAGGCCTGCATGTTCGCCAGGATCTGATTCTGGTTGAGGTAAGAGCTCTTGCAGTCATAGGACTGGAGGTTGGCGTAGTACGAGGCGAGCTGACCATCAAGATTATTGGCCTGCCAGTCATTTGCAGCTGAGATGAGCGTGTTTCGATAGGCGTTCCAATTCCCTGCGCTCGTTGTTGGTGAAACAATTGTGTTGCCAGCTGTAAGACATGCGACTCCGGCTGAGGTCGAGTTCGATGATTGTGCGGTTGCTCTGCGGGGGGATAGTCCGACCGTAGCTGCGAGCGCTACGGAGCTGGAGGCTGAAGTCAGGAATGCTCTGCGGTTCATACACTCTCCGTTGTGTTTCTGTGGTGCGCGGAAAGGCTATGCGTTTCTCCTGCCAGCGATACTCTTTTATTTCAGATATTTACTTCATGACTCTGTCGTGTTCCTGACACTTCGCTACAGAAGTGCATAAAAACGCTGGCGCGATTTGTGATCACGCCAGCGGGGTGGTGAGATCACAAGCTATCGAACCAGGCAAGGAGCGCCGCCACAACCATTCCCAAGAGTACAGGTTGGATCGTTGGGGCTACAGTTTGGCGGACGCAGGCTGTTCTTGTGGGTTGGCTGAATGCTCGGCACGAATAGTCAGGTGAAGGCGAGAACGAAGAGCGATAGTTTTAGTTTCATAAAGAAACTGTATGTACTTGAATCTACGAACCAAAGCCTATGACAAATGGCGAAGGTTTGCCATAGGGTACTTGAACCGAACTCAGTTCCCTTCAATCGGTGTGCCTTCTTCCATGGCTCCGTCGATATCCGGCGGCAAGTAGAGGCCGTGCCAGTGAACGACCTCCGAATCTTTCGTGAGGTTCCGAATCTCAACAGACTGCGTTTCTTTTTCACGCATACGGAACAACGGTCCGGGAATCTCCCCGTTGTAAGCTACGGTCCGTATTTCATGTTTCGGCGAAGCCTCTAGGGTGTATGGCGCAATCTCAAGCGTCACGTCCGGCGCCGCAGCGGCCGCGCCGGACAGTGCGAATGATCCGACCGCCATTCCAGAAAGTTGAGTGAAAACGTCTGCGTGTCAGTGCATGGGGAGACACGGAATTGGGCATAGTTCTTTGTAGCCCGACTGAGTTCAACGAAATGCGAGTGCAGTTAGACCGAAATGGGCCTATTTCAACGTACGAGCAGGACGGTCAGCTAGTTGGAAACCTGGCCAACGAGATTAAGATCAATCGCAACGTCATTCTCAGCTTTCCAGAACATGAAGCTTGGATTCTTGAGGCCCCACTGAACATAGGGAACGACAAATTGCGCCCTCGCCGTTGCCTTCGATCCGTCCATGTGAATCTGCATCGGAATCGTCAGGTCGTGAGCAGTACCGAGCAGAGTGAATACTCCGCTCACCTGAATGGTTGAGTCGCCAGAAGGAGCAACCGTTCCGCTGTACGATTTAGGTGCGAAAGAGACGGTGGCGAACTGGTCCACCTTGAGGATATCTTTGTACATCTTTTTATCGCGACTATCGTTTCCCGTCTTACCGCTGCCCGTTGCCACGATGACTATCCCCGATATATGGGAAGCAGTGCGATCGAAATTGATCGATCCAGACTGAATGTGAAACGTGCCGTTGACTACCTCGTGGGTCGTGTTCAGCTTCATTTTGACCTCGCTGGTATCGGGGTTGACGGCGAAGGTCTGATGCTGGGCGAGTGCGGCTGGAGCGAATATGAGCGCGAGGGCTACGACTGCGAGGGATTTCATTGCATCATCTCCCCTAAAAGGGTTAACTGCCGAGAGTTGTTTTGGCGTGGCTCGATTTCAGTTCGCGAACGCCTGTGGAGCCACAGCGGCGGGTTGGGTGACACGCGTGAGTCTAGCCGTTACGCGCATCGCGCCGGGCCAGACCCTTAGGCAGAACGGTAGTACAGCGCGCGCGAGTGCGTTGTTCAAGCCGTTGGCGGCGACCTCGGCAAGACGCATCTGGGGCAGCAGTGCGGAGCGCAGTTTTGGCTGAAAGACCGGCGCCGGCTCCGCGGCAAGATAGGCAGCAGCGGCACGGCGGGCAGTATGCAGGGCGATGGATATGCCATCGCCGGTGAACGAGGGGATTACGGCTGCCTGATCGCCGATACAGTAGAGCCCATCCTCGGTTGCGCGGCGGATGTAACCGTACGGGATATGAGTGATGGTGATCGGTTTGTCGAGCAGCGGCTCAGCACCGTCAAGCCGCATCGCGAGATGGGGACAGTCCTGCTGCATCCTAGAAAGGAGGCCCTCCCAGCGAAGACCCGCACGTGCAAAATACCGCCGTTGCACCACACAGCAGAAGTTCGTAATGCCGTCTTCCACGGGTTGGATACCACCGTAGCCTCCGGAATAGAGCGTCAACTCGGAGGCGTCCGCCAAGTCAGCGGTCTGCGCGGCGGACAGTCGGTAATACATCTTGAAGGCGACCCATTGATGAGGGTCCTTCGGGCGACCGTGGCCGCGCAGATCGTGCTTGCCCGTGGCGAGAAAGGCGGTTGGAGCTTCGTAGGTGGTGCCGTCGTCGAGCGTAGCCTGCCAGAAGTTGGCGGCCGCGCGGCTGAGCGACTGCACACTGCGACCACGCTTAACGCGGACTCCCGCGGCGATGGCTGCGGCGATGAGCGCTGTATCGAGCGCCTTGCGCGTGAGCGAGGCCGCGGGAAAAGGCAGCGGAGCCTCCGCGGCGCGTCTGGCTGCGGCAAGGCGGACGTAATCGATGGGCACCGCGCCAAGAGAGGCCACGTCAATACCAAGTGCGTGCAGGTCTTCAAGGGCCTCACCGCTTAGGAATTCTCCGCAGATCTTATGGCGCGGTGTGAGCTCGCGTTCAATCAGCGTGACGCTTCTTCCCTTTCGAGCGAGCGCTATCGAAGCTGCACAGCCTGCGACTCCACCACCGAGGACCAGTACTTCGTTCTGCAAAGCATTCCCTCCTAATCACTGAATGTTCAATCAATTTGTAGCGGGATTCCATCTTTCTAGTAGACGTCCAAAAAACAGTTCGGTACTTCATTCTGTACAAATCGTCATTTTGGAGCAGGTAGAGCACTGGCTGGACGGATGCACATGTCGACGTGAAATTATGCCGGGTTCACCGGGGGGATCGGAAGGCGTCTAAGTTGTTAGAACGGGGTATTTGATGGAGCGAAGCAATTTCTTTGTAGCCGCTTTCTTAGTGATAATGTTGGGCACCGCAGCGCCAGCAGAACAAATTTCAGTGAGACATATCCAAAGCCCGATGCATCGGTTTATGGTGGCGCGCTCTGAGGCTGGAAAAATCATCGCCAGTGGTGAGTTTTCGCAGGTCGTGCAGGGGGATGAAGTGACGATGCGCCTGACCTATCACTTTGTGGATGGATCGATTGACGATGAGACGACGACATACAGGCAGCAGGGCACATTTCGGCTGGTGAGCAACCATCACATGCAGAAAGGGCCGTTCTTTGTGAAGCCGGTCGACTTTACGGTGGAAGCTGCTACCGGTATAGCGACCAGCCGCACAGCGGACAAGAATGGCAACATACACGTCGAGAGCCACCGCATTGACCTGCCGGATGACCTGGCGAATGGATTCGTTGGAACGTTGCTGCTGAATGTGCCGCAGAATACGACGCCGTTTCGGGTGGGGATGCTTGCGCCAGTCGCCGGAGGGCGGTTGATTCAGCTCCTCATCTCTTCGGAGGGCGAGCAGCCGTTTCACACGACAGGACAGACACTCAAGGCGACGGTGTTTCGCATCCATCCGGAGTTGGGCGGCATCGTGGGCGTGATCGCGCGGCTAATTGGCCTGCAGCCCAAAGATGTGATGGTATGGGTTTTGGAAGGTCAGGAGCCTGCCGTAATGAGGATAGTCGGACAGCTAGGTGGTTACGGCCCTCTGGTCAGCTCGGATCTCGAAGGAATCAGCTTCGAGAAATAGGACATTTGCAAAACCCAAATCACAGGGTGGGCTGTGGATCGCCCGCATTTATGACGATGCCCTGAAAGTCTGATGGCCTCCTAGTCGACGATCAGTCACGACGGGTGGTGAGTTCGCGCCAGTTGAGGCCGAGGTCCACGACCAGCAGCGAGGCAAGTGTGAACGCAATCACGCCGACGGCGGATAAGACGTCGCCCAGGTGGCTCCAGTAACGCGGCCAGAGGTTGAGCACGCGGCTGGAGACGAAGGTAAAGGTAACAGCATAGGAGCGGGCCATCCATTGGCGGTGCGGTGTGATTTGGCGGTTGCGCGCGGTGATGAAAGCGGCGGTGGTGCAGACCATCCAGGCGGCGGCCTGCATGGAGGTTCCAGGAAGACCCGGGCGGCCGGCTGCGAGAGCGATCCCCGTAAAGGAACCAACGAACACGGAGATGACGTAGATGCGACCGAGGATGCGATGGAGTTGGATGTGACGCTGGCGGATCCGTGACGAGAAATTGATGGGGCCGATCAAAAGAGCGAAGATTCCGGCGAGTGTATGCGGGATGAGGAGATGGCGGTCGGCAATGACCTGCAGACGGTAGGCGTGGTACATCGGATAGTCGGTGATGAGGAGCAGCTCTGAGGTAATGAAGACGAAGAGTACGGTGAGACCAAGCGAGACCCAGAGAATAGTCTTGAATCTGGAACCGGCGGAGCTGGGCGCTAGCAGAGTGGAAATTGGCATTATTCGCTTCTCAGATGGTTAGACGTGATGAGGTGCGCCATGAGGGCGACTGGGGCGAGAGGCTTCATATCTCTTAGTCTAACGAGACGCTTTAGAATCACCGATCTCACTTCCACCGCCCCACGCACAACCGTCCCGGACGCCACTTCTCCACCGTCGCTGCCTCTCGCGGGACCTCAGCCGCAGCCAGCAGGCGTACCCAATCCTCCTTCCGGAAGGCCCGCCGGAACGACACCGGCCCATCATGCCGCACAAGCCAGTGCCAACGCACCCACCCAAACATCCGACTACTCCACTCCGCCCGCTCCAGATCATTGATAAACCAACCTACCTGCACGGTCGCTTCCATCCACCTCTGCAGCGCGACGATCTCCTCGTCCTCCAGATGATGTGCCAGCAGCGAACTCACGACGATATCGACCGGCTTCTTCGGTCGATACTCCAGAGCATCGCCGGTCACCCATTCGATTTCTAGTTCCTTTGGCGTGGACTCCGCTGCTGCACGTGCCGCATAAGGATTCAAGTCGATCCCCGTTAACTGCACAGCAATGCCCCGTCTCCGTGCCCAGCCTGAAATCTGCCGCAGTAGATCGCCGCCGCCACTGCCCACATCGACGATGTGTACCGGATCACGCAATCCATGCGGCAACCGCTCCAGCCAAGCCAGCGTCGGCCGATAGCCCAGTAGCCAGCGATTGACTGTTTCCAGACTGCGCAGGCAGTCACGGAAATCTTCATAACTACAGTCACCATCCATCAGCTCTGGCAACTCACGCGGAGAGACCCGCCGACTGAAGTCGATCTGTGCGCTAGACCCCATGGAAGCGCATCGTCTCCGCTGTTAACCCCGGCCCAAACGACATCGCACACCCACGCTGCCCCGGGCGCGCTTGCTGCATTATTCGCTGCAACACAAACATCACTGTCGCCGACGACATGTTGCCGAAGCACGATAGCACTTCGCGCGACGCTGCCAGCGCATCCGTGGGCAGTTCCAGTCCCTGCTCCACCGCATCCAGAATCGACCGTCCGCCGGGATGCACCGCCCACAGGTCAATACAATCCCGCTCGGCCATCAGTTCGCACTCATGCAGCGCGCGGCCCAGCTCTCCCGGGACCTGCCCGGAGAGCAGCATGTCGAAACCTAGCCCGCGAATCTTCCAGGTGATGAGCCCGCGTGTCTTCGGCACCATCACCGCCTTGAAGCTGTCCAGCGCGAGACCCTGCTCGCGAGCAGTAATTAGGCTCGCCGCCGCGCCATCGGCAAAGACCAGGAAGGAGAGCACCTGCTCCAGCTCCTGCGTTTCCTGGAAGTGCAGCGTACACAGCTCCAGGTTGACCATCAGAACACCCGCCTTCGGATCTGAGCGCACAATGTGCCGCGCCAGCTTCAGCGCATTGATCGCGGCATAGCATCCCATGAATCCAACCATCGTGCGCTCCACGCCCGCCGAAAGTCCGAGATGGTCGACGATCTCAAAGTCCAATCCCGGCGCATAGAGCCCCGTGCAGCAGGTCACCAGCACATGCGTAATACCGGAGCGTTCCTTCTCATTGAGCGCAAGCCGATCCACAGCCTTCTTCATCAACACCGGAGCGCTCTGTTCAAACAACTCCATACGGCGCGCCGTGTTGGGAAAATTGCCTAGCTGGTAAAACTCATGCGCGTAATGCGACGAAAATTGGGCGGAGTCTTTCTGCGGATCGAGGAAGGAATAGCGATGCCCGACGTCGGCGCGGCTCACCATGCGGCGAAAGACCGTGCGTAGCCGCGGGTCGGCGAGCATCTTCTCTGCGAAGACAACGAAGGTGTCATGCACGTCGTGCTCTGGTACGGCAGTAGCGATGCGGTTCAGGTAAGCCGTAGTCAAGCGGAATATGTCCTCAGCCCGGATCATCGGGGATTAAATGTCGCGTGTGTGTGTTTGGGAAGCTGGACCACGAAGAGACGACAATCCAGCGACAGTCGACTACTTGAGAGAACAGGCCCCGTATTCTCAATACAACGGCTACTCGTTGAGACGAGACCTTTGCTCTTTTGATAGCACTTTGCAGGAAGGGATAGGATGACGATTTGTTCATGGAGGGCGCAATCACCGGAGCGTCCCCTCAATTTCGTCCTTCCACATGCTAAGTACGGAAGAGCAAGGCAAGATGCACGACCACGAGTGTTCTTCGGAATCGGCATTCGGCGCTCTGCCAGCGCCTAAAATTTGCGAGGTCGATACTCCGAAATGACATTTGCAGCATCGCTCCAATCCATCGCTTCATGCATCGATTCTTTGCCGCCACAGCACTTGCACTTGCGGTATCAACGTGTACGGGCCTCATAATGGGGCCGGAAATCGATCGTTCTGCTCACCTTTACGTCAGGAGTCGTTATTCGGCTATCTTGTTCTTTGTCTAGCCTTTCCCGATTCGTCCACCGCTGAGTGGACGTAGATGACCGAATCGTCATCTTGCAGCTTCCTGAAGTGTGCGAATCGTGAATCAAAATGGCTTACCATCACTTCATGCAGCTCCTGCTCGTGGAGGACGAACTCGAGATCCAGCGCTTCCTCAAGCAATCGCTCACTGATGCGGGTTACGAGGTGGATGCCGCCAAGGATGGGCGAGCCGCCGCTCAACTTGCGTCTGGAAAGAAGTATGACGTTCTGATCGTCGACCTTGGCCTTCCGGATCAAGATGGCATTGACTTGATTCTTCAGCTTCGACAATCTGGCGTAAGCAGCCCTGTATTGATACTTTCGGCCAGAAGATCAGTCGACGACAGAGTCAAGGGACTGGAACAAGGTGGCGACGACTACCTGACCAAACCCTTTGCTCTCGCCGAATTGCTGGCTCGACTGCGCAACCTCTTGAGACGAAACCTGGCTGCGAGCGAAGAAGCCTCACGTTTGTGTGTACTCGACCTGGAACTGGACTTCATCAGGCGTAGAGCCTCCCGTGGGGGCGAAATCCTGAATCTAAGCCCACAGGAGTTTGTTCTCCTGGAGTACCTTTGTCGCCATGCCGGGAGAGTTGTCACTCGATCCATGCTTCTCTCCGAGGTATGGGGAATGCGAATTCAGCCGGACACAAACGTTGTCGACGTCCATATCTACCGGTTGCGAGGCAAGGTGGATATTGAAGGCCGCGAGCCGCTAATCAAGACTTTACGAGGTATTGGTTATGTCCTCAAAGACCGCTAATCCCATCATGCACAGTGCCGCATGGCGTATCTCCCTCTGGGCAACACTAGCCTTTGCCATTGGAACAATGCTGGTTTTTGCGATGCTCCATCGCTTCGTAGCGAACGACATTCAGCGTCGGAGCGACGCGTGGCTTACTGGTGAGGTGGCAGTACTCGGCGATGTAGCCGGGCGAACGCCAAAGGACCGCCTCTACGGTCGGGTAGTGAGAGAAGTCGCGGAACTTGCAAGTAGAGAGGTGCCAAACAAACTGCGCTCGAACGGCAACGAGAACGACTCGGTCTTCTTTCTTCAGGCCGGAGACGACGGTAGTCTGAAACTTTGGGTTGGTGTTGGTGACGGGACGCCGCACTTAGCAGCCATTCGCGCACTTAAGGTCGTTTCCGATGTGCCTTACGACTTGAATGTCAAGGGATTCAAGCACCCCTTTCGGGTGGCGTCGGTGCGCATGGAGGATGGAAGCCACATTTACCTCGGACTCTCGGAGCGAGACGAATTGCGTGTACTCAGGAACCTCCGATTCCGCTTCTTCTGCCTTTGGCTGCTCATCGTCTTGTTTGGCTTTGCGATCGTCTTCTACGCTACCCGACGCATGCTCAACTATGTCCGCGAGATCACTGAGGCCGCATCCAGAATTGGACAATCTGATTTGAGCAGTAGAGTTCCAACCAACAAGCGCAACGACGAAGTAGGACATCTGGCGT
The DNA here is from genome assembly GCF_013410115.1 of Tunturiibacter gelidiferens. Taxonomy (GTDB): domain Bacteria; phylum Acidobacteriota; class Terriglobia; order Terriglobales; family Acidobacteriaceae; genus Edaphobacter; species Edaphobacter gelidiferens. The sequence continues at coordinate 2,879,446 of NZ_JACCCV010000001.1, read as the reverse complement.
TAACGCTCAACCACATGCTGGACCGGATAGAAAGCTCAATGCACCAGCTGCACACTATTACCGAGTCCCTTGCCCACGATCTTCGTAGCCCCTTGACGGCGATTCGGGGGAAACTGGAGATCGTTCTGTCGGGCGATCTGAAAGTCGAGCAGAGTGAGCCAATTGTCTCGGCCATTGATGAACTGGATCGACTAACGGAATTCCTGAATACTTCGCTCGATGTTGCGGAAGCGAAAGCTGACGCGCTGAGGTTGTCGCGCACGGAAGTCGATCTCGATGAACTGCTTCGAGTCATGATCGATCTGTACGAGCCTTGTATGTCGGAGAAAGGACTTCGGGTGGATCTGCGCAGCGCCGGTCCTGTCATGGTCCAGGCAGACGCTGCCCTTCTTCATCGAGTAATCGCAAACCTGCTCGATAACGAACTCAACCACCTGCCCGCTGCATGCACTGTTTCCATACGACTTGGAGCAAGTGAGAACACCGTGATCTTGACTGTGGAGGATGATGGCCCGGGATTTTCCTCGGAGATTGGCCTCCAGATGTTCGAGCAGCGGGTGAAGGGGAGAGATTCGAAAGGTCGTGGGTTGGGGCTTGCATTCGTTGAAGCGGTGGTGCGCGCTCATGGAGGAAGTGTAACGGCGTCAAACCCTCGACAGGGAGGGGCTCTTCTGACAATAAACTGGCCTCGCGCTGCAGGAGAGACGGTTGATGCTCCGCACTCTCTAACATTGGTCGCCGGCCGGTAGAGGATGCCCCTAAATTCAGCCGGGCCTTAGATCTTGATGAGGCTTCATTCTAGCTTAATATTTTTTCTGATATCGTATCTCGATAACGAGGTTCGATAATGAAGGATGATCCGAACAACCGCGATCTGTACTCCGGCATGATTCGTCTTCACATTCTTCATCATGCGGAACATGAAGCTATTTTTGGGGCGGGAATGGCGGAGGAGCTTGCCCGGCATGGATACAAGATCAGCCCAGGAACTCTCTATCCGATCCTCCACGGTTTAGAAAAGCGCGGCTATCTCACATCAGAGGAAGAGCGGTCCGGTAGGAGTATTCGCCGCCTCTACAAGATCACGGCTTCCGGTCGGCGCGCGCTTAAGACAGCTAAGCTCCGGGTCCGCGAGCTTTTTGGAGAGTTGATTGAAGGCAAATAACCCATTCACGCGAGATGTCCGCAGAATTCGAGGGATCGTTGTCGGCTGCCTCCTCGCAGCGAGTGGCTCTACCGTTGCCTTAGCGCAATCCTCGGTCACAGCTACTCCCGCTGTGACACCTGATCTCACGATTGTTCAAGTCGTTCAGGATGCCGAGCAGAACTATCCTGCGATTCATGTCTCTGAGCAGGATCTCAACGCGGCTGTGGCAAATATCCGGTTAGCAAGGACTGCCTATCTTCCACGTCTCGACGGGATAGTAGAGATCAACAGGGCTACACGAAACAACGTCTTCGGCACTCTGCTTCCACAGAACACGCTGCCAAGCATGTCCGGGCCGGTCATTGGAACGAATAATGCCGGCTCCGTATGGGGGAGCGCTGCAGGGCTTCTGGTCAACTGGCAGCCATTCGACTTCGGTTTACGGAACGCTAAGGTGGAAGTGGCCGCAGCAGCACGTGACCGAGCGAATGCGTCTGTTCAGAGGAGCCAGCTTGAGGTCTCAAGTGCGGCGGCGGACGCGTTTCTAACGGTTCTTGCGGCTCGTCAGACACAGAATTCCGCTCAGTCTGCCGTCGACAATTGGGAAATCCTGCGGAAAAGCATCCACGCTCTCACAGCTGCGGAACTGCGTCCCGGCGCCGACGAATCGCGGATTGAAGCGGAGAAGGCGGCTGCGAACACTCAATTGGCTCTAGCCACAGAAGCGGTCGAAATGGGCGAGGCAACTCTCGCGAAGTTTCTCTCGAAGCCGGATGACATAACGAAACCACTCAATTCCGAACATCTTCTTGGAGAGCTCCCAATGGGAGTCGAAGATGACGGCGTATTTCATCCAGAAAGCACTCCTGCGATGCTGGAGCAACATGCAGCCGTCTCACAATCGGCTTCGGAACTTCGCGCCACAGACCGAAGTTGGGTGCCACAGTTCAATCTGGAAGCGGCAGGGTACGGCCGAGGCACCGGCGCGGCGACAAACGGACAGCGCCTGAACGGAGCCAACGGCCTCGCTCCAACCGTAGGAAACTACGCGGTCGGACTGAACGTTACCTTTGGCTTTCTTGATTTTGCCCATATCCACGCCCGCGAAGCCTCGCAAGCGGCCACGTTGAAGGCCGAGCAATCTCGCGAGACATTGGTTGGCCGACAGCTCCAGGAGCAGTTCAGCCAAACACGAGCCGCCTTACGGGCGATGCGCGGCGTTGCGAAGAATACTCCTATCCAGGTCGAGGCTGCTCGAACCGCTCTTGCTCAAGCTACGGCTCGTTACAAAGCGGGGCTGACTTCGATTGATGATGTGGCGCAGACGCAACGGCTATTAGTGCAGGCAGAGATGGATGATTCCATTGCCCGCCTGAACGTCTGGCGTGCGTTCCTCCAATTGCAGTCAGTACGTGGCGATCTTCGGTCCTTTCTTCGGGCAGCTCAGTAGTTCAGGTGATTATTTGACATGCGTTTAGTCCTCGCAGCTCTGAGTCGTCCGCTTACCGTGATCGTCGCGTTGATTGCGATCATCGCCGGATTTTTTTTGGCAGTTGGAAGGATGCGCATGGACATCTTTCCAGAGGTTGGCAATCCTGTGATCTATGTCGCCCAGCCCTATGGCGGCATGACGCCCGCGCAGATGGAAGGATTTCTTACCTACTACTACGAGTATCACTTCCTCTACATCACAGGCATTCAGTCGGTGGATAGCAAGAGTGTTCAAGGCGCAGCTCTGATGAAACTGACGTTCCGCGAAGGAACGAACATGCAGCAGGCTATGGCTGAGACAGTCGGCTATGTAAATCGCGCGCGCGCCTTCATGCCGCCTGGTACGGTTCCACCCTTCATCACGCGTTTCGATCCTGGAAGTGTTGCAGTTGGTCTTCTCCTGTTTACGAGCAACAGTCACACGCAAGGCGAGCTGCAAAATATCGCTCTGAATCAAGTGCGCCCGCTTTTTGCGACCCTCCCCGGCGTCTCAGCGCCTCCCCCTTTTGGCGGCAACCAGCGCACTATCGTTGTCACGCTCGATCCTGACAAACTCAAGCAATATGGTGTCTCCCCTGAACAGGCGATCGCGGCAGTAACCAACGGTACGGTCGTATCGCCCTCAGGCAATCTCTACGATGGCACTCTGAATCGCATCGTTCGAACAAACTCGACGCTAGGCCCGGAGCTCAACGATTTGATGAGTACTCCGATCCATCCCCGCTCTGGAGTGAACGTTTATCTGCGTGACATCGGCACTATCGAAAATGGGACGGATATCATTACGGCTTACGCGCATGTCGATGGCCGCCGAACCGTCTACATTCCGGTTACGAAGCGGTCGGACGCATCGACTCTGGCAGTGATTCAGGCGGTGAAGGCAGCAATCCCGAGCTTTAAAAAAGTTATGCCAGATGATGTCGAAGTGCAGCTTGCCTTCGATCAGTCCGGCTATGTATCGAATGCCATCAGTGGTCTCGTCAGAGAAGCGGCGCTTGGCGCGATCCTTACCGGACTAGTTGTCCTGTTGTTTCTCAGAGACTGGCGCGGCGCTCTGATTGTCGTGGCGAACATCCCGTTCGCTCTCTTTACTGCCGTACTCCTCTTATGGGCCACAGGCCAGACGATCAACATCATGACCCTGGGTGGATTGGCACTCGCGGTTGGAGTCCTCGTGGACGAGGCAACGGTCGAAGTCGAGAACATCCACACGCAGTTGCTTCCAGGTGTCTCTCGGGCAAGAGCGGTTCTCGAAGCTTGCCGCCGCACTGTTCTGGCGCGTCTCCTTTCGATGCTCTGCGTGCTGGCGGTGTTTGTTCCGTCCTTTTTCATGAAAGGGGTGGGACGACAACTCTTTGTCCCGTTGTCTCTCGCCCTGGGCTTCGCGATGGTCGCTTCATATTTTCTGTCGAGCAGTCTGGTGCCGGTCTTTGCCACCTGGATCATGAAGGAGTCACATAAGGGAGAAGAGAAAGAAGGCAGCTTCGGCAAGTTGAGAACACGCTATGAACGGTATCTGAATGCCGTATTGGATCGCCGTTGGCCCATCATCATCGGATACTTCGCGGCGACGGCACTCATTCTCATTTTGGTCACGCCTCGCATCGGAAGTGAGATATTTCCGGATTCCAATGGACCCGTTCTGCGGATGCGGCTAAAGGCGCCCATCGGGACGAGAATCGAAGAGACGGAGCCTATGGTGATGCAGGCTCTCGATCTTATCCGCAAGACAGTGGGCAAGGATAACGTAGAGATCACCTCCGACTATGTCGGCGTTCAACCATCGAGCTATCCAGTCAATCTCATTCATCTCTTCACAAGCGGCCCGGAAGAAGCTCTGGTGCAGGTCCAACTCCGACCTGGGCATCCCGACGACGAGAAGCTACGAGAGGATCTCCGCGCCGCGTTTCACAAAGAGATGCCGAAACTGACAGTGGCATTCGAAGCAGGGGACATCATTTCTCAGGTTATGAGCTTCGGATCGCCCACACCCATTGAGATCGACGTTCAAGGCGTAGATATCGACCAGGACTACACGTATCTCGCAAAAGTGGAAACCGAGCTTCGCAAGCTCGACTTCCTGCGGGACGTCTCCACCGTTCAGCCTCACCTTTATCCCACGGTCGAGGTGACGGTAAACCGCGATTATGCTGGCCAGTTCGGTCTGACGATGGCCGACGTGACGAACTCCCTGACGCCGGCTACAGGCTCGTCTCGATTCACTGCGCCCAATTACTGGCGCGATCCCAAGACGGGTAACGCATTCCAGATTCAAGTGCAACTCCCTCCAAACCGGATGCAGGGTCTCGGCGCGCTTTCTACCTTACCGCTGATGCGCGATGGACAATCTCAGCCGCAGCTTGATCAGGTTGCCAAGCTGGAATACGGGACGATGCCCGAGATGATCGAACGCTTGAGCGGGCAGCGGATCGTCAGCGTGACTGCCAACCTGCATGGAATGCCTCTCGGTGAAGCTCAGAATCGCATCGCGGTACTTCTGAAGAATCTTCCGGCGGCTCCCAAGGGTTCAACCATTGCGGTACGAGGACAAATACCCGCTCTTGAAGAGACAATATCGGGCCTGCGCACAGGGCTCCTTTTGGCCATCGCTGCAATATTCTTGTTGCTCATGGCGAACTTCCAATCTCTTCGTCTTCCTCTCGCCATACTGTCGACAATCCCGGGTGTCCTCTGCGGTGTGGTTCTTATGCTGCTCTTCACAGGAACCACACTCAATATTCAGTCCTTCATGGGAGCGATCATGGCAGTCGGCATTTCGGTCGCGAACTCCATCCTCCTGGTCAGCTTCGCAGAACAGGCAAGGCACCAGAATGAAGATGTCGAAACCGCGACCCGGACGGGAGCAACGAGCCGCATTCGGGCAATTTTGATGACAGCGACCGCCATGATATGCGGCATGATTCCCATGGCAATTGGCTTTGGAGAAGGAAGTGCTCAATCCGCTCCGCTTGGCAGGGCTGTTATAGGCGGACTTGTCTTGTCTACATTGGCGACCCTCACGGTGCTTCCGGCTATCTACGCGTTGCTGCAACGCAAAGCGTCCACCACCTCAAATTCACTCAATCCCGAAGATCCATCGAGCCGATACTATGTTCATCCATAAACGCATCTGCCTTGTCTTCCCTTTGGTGTGCTGCCTCTCCGCCTTCTCTCAGAGTCTTGCGCACGTGGAGATGGTAAAGGTCGAGAGCCGTCCATCCGCTCGAACGGTGCCTCTGACGGCGGAGCTCGCTCCATTCCTGCAGACTGATATAGAAGCCCGCGCTCCTGGATATGTGGAGAAAGTACTAGTTGATCGGGGCAGCTCGGTCCACAAGGGGCAGCTATTGGTTCAGCTCTCCGCGCCAGAAATCAATTCGCAGACGGCAGCTTCAGAAGCAAACCTCCATCAGGCGGAAGCCGAAGCTGCGCAGGCCGAAGCTCAAGAAGCCGCAGCCGAAAGCACCTCGGCGAAGCTGCAAGAAGCTGCTAAGACTCCCGGTGCCGTAGCGGGCAATGAACTGTTGCAGGCCCAAAAGCAGCGGGATGCGGCGCAGGCATTAGTCGATAGCCGAAGGGCCGCGGTTCGGACCGCGAAAGAACGTCTCCAGGCGAGCCAAACAATGGGGTCGTATCTTCGAGTGATCGCTCCGTTCGATGGAATGATTACCGACCGATTCGTGAATCCCGGAATGCTGATTGATGGTGGTCATACTCCGATGTTCAGACTCCAGCAGGTTGCGCATCTGAGATTGATTGTGCCCGTTCCGGAGACCTATACCGGCTCGATCGTTAAGGGAACATCGGCGGTCTTCCATGTTCCGGCACATCCTGGAAAAAGTTATTCAGCGAAAGTCGCACGAATCCCAAATGCTCTCGATCAGCAGAGCCGGGCCATGATGGTTGAACTGGATGTGTACAACAAAGACGGAGGCCTGGCTCCTGGCATGTACCCAACCGTTGATTGGCCGGTAGGAGGTATTGGAGAGAATCTTCTCCTTGTTCCCGCGACTAGCGTCGTAACCACAACTGAGCGAACGTTCGTGATCGCGTCGGTTAATGGTCGAGCACACTGGATTGATGTGCGAAAGGGCCCGCCTATTGGGGACAACGTTCCCGTCCGAGGTCAAATCTTTGCTGGCCAATCGATCGTCAAAAGGGCTTCTGATGAGATTCGCGAAGGTGCGCCGCTCAGCTGATAACTTCAGTTTCTCAGCCGCTTGAGAATCACTCGCGCGATAAGTTACGAAAACGCTTCTGCTATCCGTTTTCGATCAACCCCCAGCCTCCTGCGATGCCCGGTCAAATTGCCTTATCCGCTGATGAACGGTGTATGTAGGTGAGCAGGATCGATAATGCTTTGAAGCTGCGGATCGCTGGTCGTGGGCTCGAGAAGTCTTCGTGGATGCCGAGGTCGTCGCGCAGCCAGGATATACAGATTGATGCACATCTTATACGGATTCGGTGGTCGCCTTACCAATAGCTGGTTCGTTCCTGGGCAGCGTGATAAGCCCCAGTTTCTCCGCCCACGTCCGGGGCAGCTTTACGGTCAGACTTGGCACAACACCTCCGGAGAGTTCGACTGAGGTTGAGCCTTCGAACTGGAAGCCCTGCAACTCCAGATAGACGTTCTCTTCGTCGAATACCTCGTTGTATAGATGGAACCCTGTTGGTTACCATTGTCGGTTTCATGTTGTATTGTCGATTTGGTGCTCATTGCTTGCAGTCCTTTGCTTTTGTTGCTTTGGACGGATGAAAACTGCCATTAGAGCGCAAGACATGCGCGAGCACCTTGCTACACACGGTTACCTGAAACGGTCAATCTCGGCTCCCGCTCAGGAGACCACAAATGATCGGTGCATCTCGTAATCTCCTCGCAGCCTGTGACCGGCTGGTGTTTTGCATGCGCCAAAGCCCAGCGATAAATGGCTCGCCGCTTGTTATCCTTGGGCTGATGGCACGATCTTCCTGCCCATCGGCAGTAAAACGCCATCCTCGTCGCAGAATCCTACGTCAATTCCCTTCGCGGGCGAACGAGTCCGGCTCGCATGAACTGGTTCGAGAACTCTATAACAAGTCCCCCAGCGCTAGGATCGCTTCCGGACAGGTTTAGTGCGTCGGAGTTCTTGCAGAAGCAACTGCAGACTTATACGGCCAACCCGGTCAACTCTTTGGTCGGATTAAAAGCTTGTTCGGGCGTATTTCCTTGGCCGAGCTAGATGCGTGGTGTTTATTGTTAAAACTTAATTCGAGCAAAACGTCTGTCCCGTACAAAAGTTCCGAGTCCACTCAGCTACGAGCCATCCATTCGCTGATGCGAGCGTGAAAGCTGCGGCTCATCGCAATTTTTTGACCGTCCACCAGCACGACCGTAAACTCTCCACTGGGTTCAGTCCGCACTTCCTTTAGATACTGCAAATTGACGATCGCGGAACGATGCACACGAAGGAACATTTGCGGGTCAAGCTTCTCTTCCAGATGGCTCATGGTCTCGCGCAGCAGGTGCTTTTCGGTTCCGGTGCAGATGCGCGCATAGTTCTCTTCCGCTCTGATCCAACGGATATCCGAGACAGGAAGAAACAAAATACGGCCGTGAGATTTGAAGACGATGCGTGTCGTGTAAGCGGGAGGATACTGGGTGCGGCCATTGCTACGTCCGGCATTTTCCTTTGAGGTGTAAATCTCTTCACGGGCGCGTTGCACTGCCGAATGCAAACGCTCGGAGGTGAAGGGCTTTAGCAGATAGTCGACTGCGTGTATCTCGAACGCGCGCAATGCGTAGCAGTCGTATGCGGTGGTGAAGATGATGCGGGGCACAACGGAGTCGCTACCGACAGAGAGTTTGCCGATGATATCGAAGCCGTCCATTCCTGGCATTCGAATATCGAGAAAAAGTAACTCCGGTCCAGTAGCACGCACCAAGTCGATCGTTTCGGAAGCTGATGCGCCTTCACCGACAATTTCGATCTCAGGCTCGTCGCGAAGCAACTGGCGCAGCTTCTGTCTCGCTAAGACTTCATCGTCCGCCAAGATAGCGTGGATCATCATGCACCAAACCTTGTCAGCGTCTCTGTAGGACTAGCAGAGAACTGTAGTGGGAGCGTTATAGTTACCTCGACCTGATCCCGTGCGACCTCGCGTATACAAAATGTATGTTGATCTCCATAGTGCAGCTGCAGGCGGCTCTTAATGTTGGCCAGCCCGACGCCTTGACCGTCAGAGGGTTTGGACGGATTCGAATTCAAGCCTGCACCGTTATTGAGAACACTCAGCTTCAGGCGCGATTCTTTTCTTGATGCCTCGATGTGAAGCAGGCCATTGCTGTCGAGCCTGGAGAGACCATGAGTGTAGGCGTTCTCGATGAGCGGCTGGAGAATCATTGCAGGCACAAGAGCATCATGCAACTCCGGATGTACCCATAGTTGCTGGTGGACACGGCCTGTGAATCTGCGCTCCTGCATTGCGAGATACATCTCCACAAACTCCATTTCGTCATTGAGACGAATGAACTGCACTGCGCCGCGCTCGAGGGTGATACGCAAGAGGCTGCCGAGTTGTTCCAACATTGTGTCGGCGGCAGCGATGTCGGTCCGCATGAGGCTGGAGATGCTGTTCATGGTGTTGAAGAGGAAATGCGGATTCAACTGCATGCGGAGAGCGGCTATCTGGGCCTGAGCCAGTTGCACCGACAATTGAGCGGCCGCAGCCTCTTTCTCACGGAATTTCTGGTAGTAGCCTACGCCGCGAAAGAGGGTGAATGCACCCCAGAAGATGACCATGTTGTCGACAAACTCTGCGTCTAAATGAAACGCCAGCCTGTGCCAATAAGTCATGTGCGGGCGGTTGAGCGGGAGTTGCGGGAAGCAAGCGACCCAGATCATCTCTTCCACAACACTGGTAACTATGCTGAGCGGAAGCACATGCGTGACAATACAGGATGTTTTTACCCGTTGAATCCGGGGCCCACACCATCTCCACAGCAACCAGCAGATGACACCCCACAAAAAATATTGCACCCACCATGCTGCAAAAAGGATGCCTATGCCTATACGGTAGCTCCATAGGCGCATAGTCATCCACTCCTGCAGGGCGAACAGGGTGCCCAGCAGGACCGACGCGCCCACAAAGATTACCGGATGCATGAAGAGTGGTTGTGCGCGTGTGCGACTTGTTGGCGGAAGGTTCAGGTAATCATCCTCTGCCTTCTTCCTTTACGGACGAATAGGAATGCAACCACACATTCTATTCCCCGACCTTGTCACGAGGCTGGCACGTAGAGCAGTTGACCAGCGTGAAGACCAGCCGTCGAGACTGCAAGTGCTGATGCGGGAAAGCGTTGCCGCTTGTCACTGTCTTTATTGACGAAGAGAAGAGGCGTGCGGTGCAGCCTGTACCAGGTATTTGCATCCGAGTCGAGCGCTCCGACCTGCTGAGTCCCCAGCCTTTTTGCCAGCGTCGCCAGGTCGTATTTGACCAGGCTCATCGCCAACTCTCCACCTTGGAGAACGGCCGTACGGAAGTGAAGGTAGGCAGCTTTGCTGTCTGCGGGAACACCTTTGCCGTCGCGTGCAAGGGCTCCGAGCACTACGGAAGATTTCCAGTAACCTGCGCTCGCTGCGGTTTCCAGGAGGGATGGTCCCTCCTGTGGAGACGTTGCTAGATCAGGATGGTTGACCAGGAGCAGGCCCACCGAGTGAATGGCCGGAATGTACCCATCGGCGGCAGATGAACGCAAAAAAGCCTCGGCTTTGCGAAGATCGTGGGGATGGTCGGCATCCACCGAGAAGAGTGTGCCGAGATTGTAGGCGGCGACAGGATCATGGAACTGCGCGCCGGTTTTGTACCAGGTTTCGGCGGCTGCTTTATCCTGCTTCACACCGATCCCAAAGTAATAGAGGTCGCCCAGATAACTGGCGGCTGCTCCGTCTCCCCTGCTGGCCGCTTCGCGAAAGAACTGCATGGCCAAATCCTCATCTTTAGCCACACCGAGTCCCCATACGTACACTACGCCAAGGTTCACTTTGGCTCTGGTGAGGCCAGAGGCGGCGGCGAGTTGGTACCAGTGCAAGGCACGTGCTTGATCGACCGGAACACCTATGCCAGCCTGATAGAAGAAGCCGATCTCATTTTCCGCCTCAGGATCTCCGGCTTCAGCGGCTTTTTGGTACCAGTACGCGGCCTGCTTCGCATCCTGCGTTACTCCGTTGCCTGTGAAGTAAGCCGCGGCCAGTTCAATTTGTCGAGAAGCGTAGCCCTTTTGAGCATCTGCCTTTAGCTGAGTGATATCTATTCCCTCTGCTGAAGCCGCGTAGCCTACAAGCAGGGTTACACCGATAGCGAGTAACAGGGCTCTTACGAGTTTTACGGAGACCAAGAGAGGGTTGCTAGTTGTTCGAACCATGATTTCCTCCAGCTTGTGGGATCTGGCCATGTCTCTGGGTCTTTCAACTAACTACATCCCATGAAGCGTAGCCGGCGCTACGTAGACTTGCGCGATTACGGGCGGGTGATCGGTTGGTTTCATGATTATGGGATCACTCGTCACCTGCAAAGACAACTCAACGACACTGGCATGCTGTTGATCGTGGCCAGGAGCAACTCGTCACATAATTGGAACTAATGTAATCGCGCCGCTCTTGTCTGCCTGGCAATTTCGTTGAGAGGCGGAAGTGTAGTTATCGGTTCCGCTGAATAATTTTTCTGACAATAAGTCACTGGCCTCGACACAGGAACTTACTGTGCAACCATACATCTGAAATGTGTGCTGACTAGCTGACATGTGACGGATAGCGGCGCGGAGTGACGAAGCTAGCTAAATTCGGGAAGAATGTGGGTCGGCGGAGAATAAATGAACTGTTGTCATCTCACATCAGTCATCAGTCGCAGTAATCAGTTCTCGGTGCGCGGAGATTCGTCACCTGCAAATCGACCCGCAGATTCTGCCGTTTGTCACATTCTGTGGGGCACTCGTCACAACGCTGTTGTTGACCCAGAAGTTAGGCACATAATGCACTGCACCGGGTTGCGGGTTGTGAATCTGTTTGCCTTGCAAGACGATCCATGCTCCGGGAGAGTGCGAAACAGCACGCGGCACGAGCAGTAACTGCCTTCACTACGAGTGGCTCAGATGTGACTTGAAGTCAACGATACGAAGGCCTTGAAGCCTTCCATTTTGCGATGATTCGGAGTCGGAACGGAAGGCCGGCTTGCATCAACACTTGAAGGAGTCCAGCCATGTTCAAACGCATCTCGGTTCACGCGTCGATTCTTTTCGTCCTGCTTTTCCTGTCTGTTTCTCCAGCTCTGCTAACAGCGCAGACCGATTCCGGCATCGTGTCGGGACTAGCGGTCGATCAAAGTGGGGCTCTCGTCTCCGATGCTACGGTAACGCTCACCAATACGGGGACAAACGCTGAACGGACGGTGACTACGAATCATAGTGGCGAGTACACGTTTCCTCCTGTGTCTGCCGGCATTTATACGGTCAGGGCGGACGCTCCAGGCTTTCAGCGGTTTGAGGCGCGGGTCGAAGTCACTGTTGGTGGGCACGCGACGGTTCCGATAAAGTTCGCTCTCAGTGGTGCGCAACAGACAGTGACCGTGATTGATCAGGGCGGGACGACCGTCAATACGCAGACTCAGGAAGTGTCGCAGATCGTGAGCAGTGTCCAGGTCTCGGAGCTGCCCAGCCTTACTCGCAATCCCTACGATTTTGTCTCGATCTCCGGCAATATCAGCTCTGGAGACAAAGTAGCGCAGAGTGGCGCGACAAAGACCACCGGCGATCAGAATGACACGACGCGTGGCGTTGGATATTCGCTCAACGGCCAACGGTCCAGTGGCACAGAGATCCTGTTGGATGGGGTTGAGAATGTTGACTCCTACGTGACCGGCCCCGAGGTCACGGTGCCGATCGATGCGGTGCAGGAGTATCGCATTACGACCAGCAACTTTGAGCCACAGTACGGTCGCGCGTCAGGCGGTGTCGTCAGCGTCGTTACCAAATCGGGGACCAATCGATTTCATGGGGGCGCCTGGGAGTTCAATCGCTTGGCGGCCTATACTGCCAATACTGTTCAGAATGCGCAGAGTGGGGTGCCGAAGGGCGGCTATACGCGCAACCAGTTTGGCTACGACGTCGGTGGACCAATCTTGAAAGATCGACTGTTCTTCTTCCAGAGTACTGAGTGGGTGAGGGTGCGTAGCGCGGGCAATCAGATCTCGCTGGTGCCGACGCCGCAGTTCTTGGCGGCCTCCAATTCGGCCACGCAGGCCTTCTTCACGCAATATGGTTCTCCGGCTCCGGCTTTTACCCAGACGTTGAGCAAGGACGACGTAGTGGCTTCGGGTGTGACTCCGACTGCTGGTGGGCCGTTTGATCTTTTGTCGGGAAGCACGCCGGTGTTCGGAATAGCTCCGTTCACTTCTCCTACCAACGCCGGAGGTGGCTCTCCGCAGAACACGTATTACTTGATTGGACGTGTGGATTTTAATGCAACCCCAAGAACTCAGATGTACGGGCGGTATGTCTTTTACAACGAGCTGGATGAGACTGGCGCCATGTTCAGTACGCCGTACTCGCAATATAACGTTGGGAGTTCCGAGCGGGATAACGCCGCTCTCTTCGGTCTGACGCACGAGTTTTCCGGTTCCCTGGTGTCCAGCACGAAGTTGAGCTTTACTCGTCACACGCTAAGTCAACCGTTCGATACGTCGCAGCAGCACACCCCTACCTTATTTCTTTATAACAATGCGACGATTGGAGGAAATCTGGTTCAGTTTCCTGGCTTCTACAGTCAGTTTGAAGGAACAGGAGGACTTCCATCCGGAGGACCACAGAATACTGTCCAGATAAGCCAGGACATCGACTGGACGAAGGGTCAACACTCCTTCAAGGCCGGTACTCAATTGCTTTATATCCAGAACAACATCACCTATGGCGCCTATGCGCAGGCAGTTGAGGGGATCGGTACAAGTGCTCCAACGGGACTGGATAACTTTTTGAACGGCACGCTCTCGATCTTTGAGGGCGCCGTTGACCCACAAGGAGCGCTGCCTTGTGTACGGGACTACGCGACTGGCGATCTGGTCCAGACGCCGCAATGCCAGATCACTCTACCCGCGTCGCAACCGAACTTTGCCCGTAGCGACCGGTTCAAGGACTGGGCGGTGTACGCGCAGGATGCATGGAAGATCACACCGCGCTTCACGCTCAACTATGGTGTGCGCTACGAATACTACGGGATTCAGCACAACAATAAGCAGGGCCTCGATGCCAACTTCTACTACGGCCCTGGTGCTACGCTTCAAGAACAGATTCGTAGTGGCCAGGTGTTCACGGCTCCTAATAGTCCGATCGGTAAATTGTGGAATCCGCAGTACGGCACTGTGGGACCTCGTATCGGCTTTGCTTACGACATCAACGGTGATGGCAAGACAAGTCTGCGTGGCGGATATGGAATAGCTTACGAGAGGAACTTTGGAAATGTGACGTTCAATGTCATCCAGAATCCTCCCAACTACGCCGTGGTCCAGATCACGACACCCTCGCCTATAACGACGAACAACGCTGGTCCCATTGGCGGCTCCAGCGGAACGGTCCCGCTTCCGCCAACCAGCTTGAGAAATGTAGATGAAAACATTCGTACGGCGGCAACGCAGTTTTATAGCCTGACGGTTGAGAGGCAGCTCGCGAATAACGTCGTTGCATCCGTCGCTTATGTCGGTTCGCGGGGGACACATCTTTACGACGTGAAGGGCTACAACATGCTTGGCGCCGGGAACGTCTATCTCGGCGACCCTGTTCAGGACGCTAGCGGCAACTTCATCTACTCGCGGCTTAATAATCAGTATGGGTCGATCAATAATCGTGGGAGTGAGGGAGATTCTTACTACAACGGCTTGAACCTTGGTTTTCAGATGACAGATCTCGAACGCACGGGGCTCATTATCACGGCCAACTATACAGTCGCGCATTCGACTGACAATCTGAGCTCGACGTTTTCAGAGAGCAATAGCTCGGTGAATGGCATTGGGAATCTTGGTTATCTCGATCCCTTCAATCCTGGACTGGACCATGGGGCATCTGACTTTGACATCCGTCAGCGATTCGTTCTGGCGCCGATTTACAGGACCCAGTGGTTTAAAAATGATCATTCCTTCGCCGGGAGACTCCTGGGAGGATATGAGGTCACTGGTATTTACACTGTCCGCACTGGAACGCCATTCACGGTCTCAGATAGCAGTAACTCGCTGAACCGCAGCGCCGGGGTCGGCATACCTCGCTACACGCCGGGCACAACCATCTCGAACTACAGTTTCACAAAAGCGAAAGATAAGAATGGCTCCGGCGCGAACCTCTACGACCTGGTCTCTTTACCGGCAGCCGTAAGCTACGGAAATCCGGCTCTGGGGGGGATATCCGACTTCGGGCCATATCCCTTTGCGATGACTCATCGGAACGCGTTCTCCGGACCTGGCGCGTGGAACTTCGATCTTGCGGCAAGTAAAAGCCTTCTGATTAGAGAAGGTATTGAGATTGAATTGAGAGCAGAAGGCTTTGATATCTTCAACCACCATAACCTTTACATTACTGAGTCCAATAACGACGTTGCCAACTACGGCTATGATGGCGCAACCATCCCTATCCAGGCAAAGAAAGGTGGCGTCAATGGTGGTGCGAACGATGAGCGTCGCTTCGGTCAGTTTGCTCTGAAGGTTAAGTTCTGAGGCATTCTCCTCGGAGAAACGCCTTCGCCTCCACGGCAGCGGCGTAGGGATTGTTGTTCGAATGGACGATGTATGTCATAGTGAAACCCTTCAGCGCTGCCAACCGGTCGGCTCGCTCATATGTAATCTGGCGTAATCCTTAGCTTGCTGCAATCCCTGCGTTTGAGAGATCTTGCTCGGGAAAGCGAGAATGATGATTCGAAGGCGAGCAACGCGGGTAGAGCTATCTATTGGCGGATCTTAAGATGGGGCGAGCAAGCGTCTGAGAATGGATTAGCCAGGAACGTACCCGCTATTCCAGAGACAAGAATGGTTCCGTCGGAGTTGAAATGTGCGGAGCGGAACTCCTCTTCTGGAAGATCGTTGAGCCTCCTCCAGCTTTCACCATTGTCCTGACTGGTGTAGACGCCTGTGAGCGAAGTAACGACCTCTCGGTTTGGTTTGGACGGGTCGACCTCTATGCTGTAGGCCCGAACGTTGGAACCTGTTTCATCTGTGGTTCTGTGCAGGAGAAACCTTGCATTGGTGACTCTCCTTACGGTGCCCGGGCCTGATGGGTTATAGACACCCCAGCATGCAGCTAAATGAAGACCGCCGACCACACTCATTCCATGGATCGCAGAGTCAGGGCCCACTCCCTCGATGCGGCTCCATTTCTCGGAATGTAGGTTGAGAAGGTAGACCTGATCCCCCGTTCCTAGATAGAGGAAGCCTGGGTCCAATCTTTTGGGATCGTCAAACTGAATGGAGAGAAGATCCATGTCGGTTGGAAGATGAGCGATGGGGCCATCTTCGATCCATGAGCCATCATTATCTTTGTGGTAGCGAAGTAGCTGGGGCTCGAGGTCAAAGTAGCCATAACCGATAAGGAGATGTTTTCCGTCGGCCGTTATTTGGACTACGTTTGCCCTTATGGGGTCACCTGCTTTTTTCGTGATGGGGGTCTTGGGAGGTGAATCCGGAACGCGAGGACCGGCTATAGGTTTCACCAAAGTGTCCGACGTATCTGGTCGAGGAAATACCTGAAAGGCTCCCCTTTGCGTTGTGATCACGAAGTAGGCTCCGCCGGGAGACACAATGAAGCCGTTACGAAGCCCCTCGCCGATTCGCGCATCGAAGTATCGGGAGTCCACTCGTGCGATCTGAGTCCATGTCGCGCCGCCATCGGTCGACTTCGATATGTACATGGCTCTTTGCTGAGCGGGAACCTCGCTGCTGAGGTCCGCAGTAAGACCCCAAATTACGTCGGGATCGCTGGCGTCAGGATCGGGGTCGCTGGCTATGGCTTCGATAAAATCACTTGCGAACCGATGACTTCCTGGAAGGCTGGTTACTCGATGAACGAAACAGCTGTCTGTGTCACTTCCTGAATTGGCCGGCGACGAGCTGGTGACGACACCGTGGTTCGGTGCGGGAGTTTGAGGTGGTGAAGTCTGTCCCGTCCCCGTCAAGGGAAGCGCCAGCATCAGGAATAGACCTCTCCCGCTGCGGGCGACGCGACTTGTGTGTCTGTGTGCCATAACCAGAACGCCTTCGATTTGGCTGGAACCAACACCTCAAATTTACTTCAAGGTGCAGGATCTGCCGAGCGTATCTGGGTGATTGGCGGGAATCAGTCTCCTGCAACTGCCATCTCGTAGTGATTCCCTGTTTGACTACGGAGGGACTGCTCGAAGGCGGCGATCTGTGTTTCGATATTAGACTCCGCGTTTCGTCGTTTGACAATGTCTTCGCGATAACGACGCAGGAAGTAGTCGATCGTCTCAACGCGAATACGGATTGAACCAGAGGGTTTGTTTTCATCTAGATCTTTGAAGGAGAAATAGGGTGTGCCTGACTGTTCGATGATGCCTTCGATGACCCCGTAGATCGGGGCGTCGTGACCGCATTTGAAGCTTGAGACCTCGAGAGCGACCAGATTTGGATGGCGAGCCGTGAACTTCGCTGCCCACACCTTATGGTTGGTGCTGGTCGAGTAGCGGTTCTTCCACACATCACTGATGTCGAGCGGGTGCGTGATGAGACCTGCACGAACCTCTTCTCCGAAGAGACGGTCGAGCAGGTCCTCATCGAGGGGCAAGGTGCTTTGTGAGAAGACCGGATAGCCAAGCTTCTGAAACTCTTCCATGATCTCGTGGTTCAGGCCTGGGTCGTGGTGGTAGACGCGGCCCAGCATGACGATGCCGATGCGGTCTTCGCGTTCGAGTTGATCGAGCGTTGCGCGCGCTTGTCGACGGATGTCTGATTCGCATTCGTGGAGAGACTTGAAGCCGACGGCGATGGCCCGCTCGTTCTCTTCTCGGGTGAGGCCGAGGATTGGCTCCCAGGCTTTGAACATCTGGTCGGCACAGACTTTTTCATCCTGGAGGTTCAGGATTGGATCGAGGTAGAGGACATTGTTTTCAGCGAAGATGTCGCTCTCTTTGGTGAAGGCCGCCTTGACCGTCTCGGGTGTTGCGGTCACGGTCGGGCAGGCGTTCGAGCCGGTGAGATTTACGAGATGTGAATGCAGGACGTCGTACATTGGGAACCAAATCGCGTGAAGAGGTTTTTTCGCGTGCTTGACCGCAAGTAAGTTGTAGACGTGCGCGATCCCGATCTTCGACGGATAGCAGGGATCGATGGCGCCGCGACTCGCCCCTGCACGATATAGCTCTGGTGTTGTGTAATCCGAATAGATTATGTTTTCGGATTTTACCCCGAGGCTGGTGAAGTATGCGTTGAAGAATGGCGCGTAGGTGTAGGTGTTCAAGAGACGTGGGATGCCCACACGAAAGTCTTTGCGCTGCGTCATTCGAGCAGCCCGTTCCTTAGTGGCCCTAGAGATGAACAAGCCCTTAGTGGACGGCAACGAATCTGAGACAACTTCAACATCACGTTGACGGAAGACATCGTGGGCTGCGATGTCGACGTAGTTGGGATTAACGGCTTTGATTTCGTCGATGTCGGCTTTGATGTCCTTCATCTCGTCGAGGTCTTCGACGGTTCCCTTCTCGCAGGTTGCGATGATCAGACGCTGTTCACCTTTTCGTAGAGGAACTTTGGTTTTACGAGGCTGGAATTCTACGGGCTTTGGTAGTTCGACCACTTTGCTTGATCCGGGCGCAAGTTGGATCTGAACGAGAGGCTCGATCTTGGCCTTGAACACAGATGGCGAACTGAGGCTTCCACTTGTGCTGCATGACCCGTGAGATTCGACGGGAGGGAGATTGGCTTCGATTTGTTCGAGCGGCGGCAGAGTATTCATGACCTCCGCAACTTCTGCCGGAGTGGCAGCACGATCTTCATGGACAGCATGGGCGTGAGAGTGTTCGGAGCTTTGTTGTCCGGTTACGTCGACATCGATGAAGGTTCGAAGGCAGTTGTTTTTGCAGAAGTAGCAGCGTGTGTCTTCGTTGCGCGTAGTGCGATAGCGAATGTTCGCGACAGCTTCGAGGCCGACGAATGTGGTTTTCCGACCGTTGCGCCAGAGACGCAGAGACTCCTGGGCCGCGCCGATTGCGCCGGATTCGCCACAGTGCTCGTGGACGATGATCTCCGGCTCTTTGCCGTTGGCGCGGAAGCTTGATTTGATGAAGTCCACTTCGGCTTTGACTACGGCGAGATTATTTTGCGTTCCGCCTTGAAGCACGAAACGTGAACCGAGAGCTGCCAGATTTGGGATGCTGGCTACGTATAGAAAGACATTTTTGGGTAGCACATCTGCTAGACCTGCGAGGATCTCCTCCGAGCGCCAGCCTTGACGTTGGAAGTTAACGATGTCCGACTGCATGAAGACAGCGCAACCGTAGCCGAAGGATGGCATCGATTTTGCGGAGAAGGCCAGATCGGCGAACTCCTCGACTTTCATGCCGAATCCCTCGACAGTCGATTGCAGGAAGTATCCGTTCCCTGCTGAGCACTGAGTGTTTAGTTTGAAGTCTTTTACGCGACCGTCTTTTAGGACGATGAGTTTGATGTCCTGGCCCCCCACATCCACGATGACGTGGGGATCTTCATAGAATTTCAGCGCTGATTCTGTATGGGCCACGGTTTCGACGAGCGCCACATCTGCGTTTAAGACATCCTTGATGATGTCCTTTGCGTAGCCGGTTGAGCCGACGCCGAGCACCTCGAGGGTTGCGCCCTTGCTCTCTATCTGTTCGCGGAGATGCTCAAACATCTCGATCGTATCCTGAATCGGATTGCCGTTTGAAAGCTGGTAGGTCTTGCAGAGAATCTCTCCGTCGGTACCGAGTACTACTGCCTTGGTCGAGGTGGAACCGCCATCGATTCCGACGAATCCGGAGACGACTTGACCTGGCAGAAACTCCGCAGGGGTGAACTTCTTTTTCTTATACGCGGATTTGAAGGTAACGAGTTCTGCGTCCTCTGCGACGAGGCCCTTTCCTCCTGATATGGCCTTCTCTTCTGCGCGCCCGTAGTCGATGTAATAGACAAGCTTGTCGGCGCCAAGATATCGTCCTACCTCTGACTCTTCCTCTTTACCGAACTCGACCGACCCCAGAGCCGCGAAGTATTGGGCGTTCTCAGGGACTTTGATCAATTCTTCGGGA
This sequence comes from Tunturiibacter gelidiferens, assembly GCF_013410115.1. GTDB lineage: Bacteria > Acidobacteriota > Terriglobia > Terriglobales > Acidobacteriaceae > Edaphobacter > Edaphobacter gelidiferens. The sequence continues at coordinate 2,859,523 of NZ_JACCCV010000001.1, read as the reverse complement.
GTCATGCCGTCGGGAATCTCAACCTTGCGCTCCTTCCACATACGCGGAATGTTGGTCTGCCACGCTTCGCGCATGCCGCGGATGAAACCGTTCGGGCCACCAAGCAGAAGGACGTGGGGACGGAGCGTGTGCCCGCGAGTTAGGACGCTGAGATTTTGCAGCACGATGGCTTCAAAGAGCGAGGCCATCAGTTCGTCCGAAGGGGTGCCGGTTTTCTGCAGGCCGTTGATGTCGGTTTCAGCAAAGACACCGCACTTCCCTGCTACCTTGTGCAGCTTGATGTCGTGGTATCCCTGATTTGCGAGCTCTGCTGCAGGAATTTTCAGCTTGGCGTTGATCTTGTCGATGACCGCTCCTGTGCCGCCGGCGCATTTGTCGTTCATCGATGGGATCTTCTTCTTGCGGCCCGTCTCTTCGTCGTCTTTGAAGACAATGATCTTCGCGTCCTGTCCGCCTAACTCGATGACGGAGTACACCTCGGGATGAAGTTTTTCGACGGCGAGTGAGACAGCATGGACCTCCTGGACGAACTTCGCGCCGATCATCTCGGCGATTGTTCCGCCACCCGATCCTGTAATGAAGATGCGTGTATTACCCGGTGAGATTCCGGTGTCCGCTTCCATGCGGCGCAGAAACTCGAGGACTTTTTCTGGTTGGCGCGTCTCGTGGCGCTGGTAATCCTGCCAGATGGTCTTGTCAGATGCGGCATCGACCACAATCGCTTTGACGGTTGTAGAACCTACGTCCAAGCCAACCAGAAACTGATCCATTCTCTTCTCCTCTATGCCGATTGTTCGAATGGAAAGCTTGACTGCTTACGCCACTTGCTGCAGCGGAGCCGACGTGCGAGCCGTCCGACGATAAGCGCTATCTTTGTCGATGAGGTCGCTGACATGCCAGGCAAACTGGGCTGCGGTCCCGGCGATGCCGTTCCGATGCGGAACCTTGTAGAGGGCCTGCTTCAGGACGGGATGATGCTCGACGTAGGCTCGCAGTTCTTCGAGGGACTTCCCTGTCTGCTCCAGAACACCGTCGAATTCGGCGCGTGCCTTCGCTTTGGCTTCGGCGAGCGCCATCTGAACTCGGCTGTGCGCGTTGACCTCGCCCTCGCCTGAGGTTTCTATCGGCAGGAAGATCATGTCTTTGTACCTGTTCACGACTCTAGATTGAACTCCGTCGGATTGCGTGGAAGGCATGCAACCGAAGGGCTTCAGAGCGAGCACCATGTGACACAGGTGATTCACGGTGTAGTAGACGTTCTTGCCGACTTCCATGTAGCCCTCTCCACCGCGAGCTAGCTGATGGTAGAAGGGATGTGCCAGGCGCGAGAGTTCTTTTTGCGGGATCAAATGGTGGGCCGTGTCTCCCAGATGTTTGATCGTGCGGTGATAGAAGAAAGTCCACATGGCGCTGCCGGCGCTGAGGCCTCCGGTTTTTTTGAATACTTTGAAGTCGTTTGCGAGCCTTTTTTTAAGTTCGTACCACTTGGGGTCGCGGTAGGGAGCCTCGGCGTCGGCGCGGGCCTTCGCTCCTTCTTTGGCGACGTACATCATGTATGCGATCCAAGTGGCGATCGGTTCGACCAACACCTGCGCGCCTTCCTTTTCAAGGAAGGCAAACATGTTGAAGTTGCCGTCCCCTTCGGTGGTCTGAGCCCAGAACTCTCCGGTAATCTTTATGACTGGCTTTACGCGAAGGCGGTCTACTTGGATTGCGTTGATGCTGTCGCGGCATGCGTGCAGCGCATCCACATACTCCTTGCCGTATAGATTATGACCGACCTTCCCAAGAGTGCAGCCAATGCCGGATAGCATCTTATTCTTCTCGATGTATGGTCTTGCCCACGCTGGGGCCGCCTCCATGATGTGCCACCGCTTGCGGTCACGCAAAGTGTCGGTTAATACCTTCACCGAATCATGTATGACGCGGTCTGTCTCGCCTTTATTAACTTCGAAGGGGCGCACCTGGTAGACCAGTTCGTTGATTACGTCTCCTAGATTGAGGGCATTCAACATTCCCATTCCGAAGTCGACTGAAAATTTTAGACCGGGCTCTCCGCTTGCGGCCTTGATGCCGTCGGTTTGTTGAAATAACAGCACGCGAAAGCCCTCGAAGCCCGCATTTTGAAGGGCAAATCGGTACTCAGCTTCATACATGCCAAAGCGGCAAGGTCCGCAGGATCCTGCCGTGAAGAAGACATAGTTATCGATAATCTGTTTACGCGTCTGGCCTTGTTGTTCCAGCATCTGAAGATAGCGCACCAGATTGCCCACAGTGAAGTAGGTCGGATTGCACTGTCCGTTGTTGCCGAACTCCTTCCCTGCCTGAAAATCAGCGACGACCGGTGTGGGAATGTTCTCGCAGCGATAGCCGCTGCCGTGGAAGACCGCCTTGATCATCTCCTCGTGCTTCCAGGTGAGTCCGCCAAAGAGAATCGTAACGTAGTCGCGTTCGTCCGCCTTGAATGTGCGCTCTATCGGCTTTTTGAACTCGCGCATGCGCGCCAATCCAGCTTCGGCACGAAGACGGGCACGTTCGGCGTCGATACGAGCCTGGATCTCTACTTCGAAGTCGGTTTGAACGATCTCTTCGATTTCCGGCATTTGCGTCTCCTTATACTTACTCTGTGGTTTTTCGATGGGTCGGATCTCGGGATTTCTTCGGCGCTACATCTGGCCTTTCACTCCCTGGAATCCGTGAGCCAGCTGTTTGAAGAAATATTTGATGACACGCTGGTCGTTGTAGCACCAGCCTAGGATGTGATTGAGAGTTGAGAAGCAGTGCGTCTGGCAGGTCTCTTTCTGATGATCGAGTTGCTTGGTTTCGAATTTGTGATTACCGACCACGCCCCAGTCATAACTCGCTGTGTACATCGGGAAACAAGGAGCCAATGTTCCGTCGACGCGAATGATCATTGAGTTTTGACCGGCGCGGCAGTTCCAGGGAAAGTGGTTCCCTTTCATGAAGTCGACCATCTGCCAGAGGCGCGAGTTGGAGTTGACCATCTTGTACCCGGCGTCCTGCTTCTGGGTCAACCACTGAATCGTCTCTTCGACAGCGGGCCAGTCATCCTTGGTGATGTAGGTGACGTTGTTGGCTGCGTGCTTGAAGTGCTCGTCCTGTTCAAGAAGCGGAGACTCGTTGATGTGATAGTCGGTCGCGATACCGTTGTTATGAGCTATCTCGGTCAGCTCTCGGACATCGTCCAAATTGTTGCGGCAGATGTTGATGTTGAGGAAGACGGAGTATCCGTATCCGTACTGCTTTCGTACGAGGTAGTCGAACTGCTTGCGAATCGGAACAAGCGCCTTCGGCAATCCTTGTTTTACGTCGACTGCGTCGACGGCGATGTTGAACGTCGACATGCCTGCGTCGGCCAACTTGTCGATTACATCGGTGCGCAAGAGGCGCGCGTTGGTGGGGAGATAGATCCAGAAGTTCTTCTTCGCCGCGTAGTAGGTAATGCGGTGAATCAAGTCGGGCCGGAGAAGGGGTTCGCCTCCCATGTAGGCAAGTACCCGGCACCCTGTACCGTGAAGCCAGTCGATGGACCGCTTCGCCGTATCCTCAGTCATCCCCTTCACTTGATTGTCGAAAGCCCAGCAATAATGGCAGTCGAGATTGCACTTGAACTCAGTGAAGAGGTATGCGATGAGTGGATGGAAGTCGCCTGCAGTGACTCTCGAACGAACATAAGGGAAGAGCCAGCCCTGCATTGCATGGTAGATCTGGCCGGGAGCCCATTTGCGTTTTTCAGGTGTGACCCACCCATCATTCCAATCGATTGGTCCGAGAAGTTCAGGATGCTGCGGAAACACAGGGTCGGGAAAAGTTTGTGGTGTTCCGACGGGCTGCAGGCCCGGTGTATTTGCGGTGGATTTGGTGAGTAGGTCGTGCAATGGGACATCAAGCCGAAAGCTCGGTGGTGGTTCGGTGTGTTCCTCGAGGTGCATCCGGGCCCCCCTTTGAAAGATAGAGACACTATTCCGAGATACTGGAAGATGGAGCGCTTAGTCGCAGGTACGACCCACCCAGAGCAACCGCAGGGCCACACGATCTACAATTTTGTTTCGACCGTAAACTCTTGATGACAAAAGAGGCAATGTCTGTCGTACTCTATGGAAGACGCAGGGATCCGACGATGTATGCCAGCCTGTTGACTGGGTGCCAATCAATTGGCAGCCATATGCCGATCTGAGTTACGCTGTTGGTTGACGCAAACGGGAAGTCCCGAATCTATCAATGTTTGCCACTTTAATCCTCTAATTTTCATCTATCAGAAATCGATGGAAGGAGGGAGGTTATCAGTCGGGTATGAGGAGTTCGCCTCTCCACCATATTTCCCCGGTCGATATCGCTACAAACGTCGAACAAATGGGGGATCTTTTACGCTTCGCGCACAACCTGGATGCTTATCGCGATCCGGAACAACTTCTGCGTTGTCTGCCGGCGGAACTGTCGTCTGTTGTGGTCTCCAATACGACTGCGTTGATTCAGATGACCGGTACGGATCTTTCCTGGTACGCGGTAGACGGTGAGACATCTGCAATCGGCCTGCAACCCGATCTGCCGCAAAGGCGAGATGAGATCAGTGAGTTCTTAACCGCGCATCAGCAGCCAGTCGTTTTGGCATCGCTTGATAGGGAGGCCAGATTTCCTGGGATTGTTCGATTCTTCCGCACGCACGGAAATCAATCGCTTTGTGTACTTCCTCTAAATAAGGCAGGCGGTCGCGCGGGGGCTCTCTGCTTTGCAAGAAAGGAACCTGATGGCTTCTCGGAAAGAGAGGTCGGCCTTCTCTCTTTCTTATCGGACTATGTTGGTTTGGCGATTGACGACAGACTCAACCTGGCACATTCGGAGGCCGTTCGAGCCCAGTTGGAGAGCGAACAGACCAAGCTTAATCTCATTCTCGATCTGAATAACAGCGTAGTTTCCAACCTGGAACTTGGAGAAGTGCTTCGGTCCGTTTCGCCAAATATTCGCAAAACCATGCGGCTGGAAAGCGTAGCTGTCATGCTACCCGATACTGCACACGAACATCTTCAACTCTATGCCGTGGATTTTTCAGATCGTAAAGAGAATCTTTTCCAGCACATGTCGGGGCCAGTCGAAGGTTCACTCGCGGGGCAGGTCTTTTGCTCCGGGAAGCCGTGGGTGGGTGATCGCGAAGAGTGGAATATATCTAGTTCTGAGAACAGGGCCAGCTTGGGCGATGGCACGGTGACCATCTGCATGATCCCGCTGATCCGTTGCAAGAATGTATTGGGCGTCCTCTGTTTAGCGAGGGCGCAGAAGAGCGGATTCACGAGGGAAGATATTGAATTTCTCTCGCAAATCGCAGGCCAAGTGGCTATTGCCATCGACAATGCATTTGCCTATCAGCGCATTACCGAGCTTTCCGACAAGCTCAGGCAGGAGAAGCTTTACCTTGAAGATGAGATCCGCAGCGAGCTTAACTTCGAGGAGATCATTGGGAACAGTGCTGTGCTCCGACAGGTGCTACGCCAGGTTGAAGCAGTTGCGCCAACTAACTCAACCGTTCTTATCCAAGGAGAGACGGGAAGCGGAAAGGAGCTGATCGCTCGTGCGGTCCACAACCTCAGCCGCCGTCGCACCCACCCCTTTGTGAAGCTGAACTGCGCTGCCATTCCGACGGGTTTACTGGAGAGCGAACTCTTCGGGCATGAGAAGGGAGCATTCACCGGCGCCATCGCTCAGAGGATGGGCCGTTTCGAACTAGCGTCGCAAGGGACCATCTTTCTTGATGAAGTCAGTGAGATCCCTCTGGATCTTCAGCCGAAGCTCTTACGTGTCCTGCAGGAGCGGGAGTTCGAACGGTTAGGAAACTCGCGCACTCTGCGTACTGACGCCCGTCTCATTGCAGCCACGAACCGCGATCTGAATGCGATGGTGGAAGAACAACGGTTTCGATCCGACTTGTTCTATCGGTTGAACGTGTTCCCAATCTATGTTCCACCACTGAGAGAGCGCAAGGAAGATATCCCGTTTCTCGTCAGGCACTTTGCCCAGCATTTTGCCCGCAACATGTCGAAGGAGATCGATACGATCTCGACTGAAACGATGAATTCGATGGTCAGTTATCCGTGGCCCGGGAATATTCGTGAACTTCAAAACGTCATCGAACGGGCGGTCATTTTATCGAAGGGGCCTGAGCTTCAGGTGCCGCTCGCAGGACTGAAGACGAAACCCACCGATGCGAACGGTCAGTTGAACGGAGCTACGACCCTGGAAGAGATTGAAAGAAAGCATATTCTCTCGATTCTGGAGCAGACTAACTGGGTCTTTGCGGGGCCGAACGGAGCTGCCGCAAGGCTTGGAATTAAGCGTCCCACGCTGCAATTTAGGATGCAAAAGCTGGGAATTTCTCGCCCTAGAAAACTTTGAAACTTAAGTTTGGCACGAAAGAAGCGGTGAGAAACGTGCCAACGATCTGGCATCCTGCCAACTTATCGGCATCTACCCGACAGTGTTCGGCACATCGATTTATTACTAATCGCCTCAACTACCAACATCAATAGACTGGTCGCATTTTAGGTATGCGGATTGCTTGCAGAGAGAGATGCCAGGTATACCCTGCGAGGCCGGGGATTAGGTGTGTCGGGACGTCGCCGACTCTTGAGCATGCGATCCGGATGGGAGAATCAGTGATGTAGTGAATCTGGAAGACACTCACCGACACATCGGATTGTAAGGACGAGCAAGATGTTACGAATCACGATGACCGAGGACAAGTCGGAGCAGCGGTGGGTGCTTCAAGGTCGGCTGACAGCATCGTTTCTGGAGGAACTGATAGCAAGTTGGCGCGCCAATCGAGATCGTCGACCAACTTTGAACCGTGTTGTTGATCTCGACGAGGTTACGTGCATCGATAAAGACGGTGAACAGGTCCTCCTCATGATGATCAGGGATAGAGCTAAGTTCGTAGCAAGTGGTTTGTATACCAAGCATCTGCTGGAATCGCTTTCACGGAGCGATGCGAACTCTCAAGTCGAGTCCGAAAAAACGTAGACAAACTAAGACGTCGGATTTGTTTCGATCTGCCTACAGCAGAATCCAAAAACTTTGGCTAGCGCCAGGACTCGATGGTTGCGTGCATCGGGACTGGATGGTTTAGATTGGGGCACGGGTTCGGCAGAAGTATTCTGTTCTCACTAATCTGAATCTGAGACGTCTTATTTCTGGCGAGGTGCCGCTTCGTGTACACAAACCGAATCGTCTGCAGCGTTCGACGCAACGATTCGATACCTTTTTTTGTGATTCTGGTTTGTACTCTGCTGGGTCAGCAGATGCGTTGTCCCGCCCAGATTGGCGGCACCGCAGGAGCAGGCACGTCGATTGCGAGTTCAGGGGCTCCCGACCTGGTCTCCGGGACGGTGATAAATGCTGCCACCGACCAACCGGTTCGGAGAGCGCTGGTTCGGTTGAACAACCGGGCAGTACTAACCGATAGCGAGGGCAGGTTTCGGTTCGAACAGAACAAAGAAAGCAGCGTCAACATTCTGGTTACCAAGCCCGGATTTTATGCCAGCGCGGAGTATGGCGATGCCGGTAATCTCTATCTCCAGTCCAGCCAACTAGCCGCACCGCTTGAACTTCGAATCTTTCCGGAAGCACTGCTCACCGGCGTAGTGCTGGCTCCCGATGGAACCCCGCTTCCAGGTATTTCGGTGAATGCGATCAGAAGTGTGTACGACGATTTGGGGCGTCGTTGGATTCCCGTTGATCAGCGCCAAACAGACTCATATGGACGTTTCCGAATTCCTGTTCCAGCAGGCGAATATCGAGTGCAAACGCACTACTCTCTACTAAATACGCCCATTGCCGAAGCTGTGCTTGCAGTTGCAGTTCCGAGTGGAAGCACAAGTAACGCTTCACCGTTAGTTCGGATTCACAGTGGAGAAGAACAAACTTTTGAGCTGAGGCCAACAGTCAGTCCGATCCGTACCGTCGGAATCTCGCAATCTTCGGCCGATCGAGGTTTCATGAGGGTCTCTGCCCGCGCCAGCGATGGAGACGCGTTGCAGGTCAACTCGATGCTGGAGAATGGCGGCGAGAGGAAGATACAGCTTCCTCAGGGAACCTATGCGTTGACGGTCCGAACGGTGGCCGATATAGATAGTGCCGAGATGGCGGAGACAACGGTTACGGTTCCGGATCACGATATCTCTGGGGTGGTTCTGCGGTTCTCGCCTGTGCCGTCTATTCCGGTGGAGCTGTTGATCGATGAATCTTCTTCGTCCGACATAACTCCGCCTGGACTGCAGCAGCTAGGCCTCAGCCTGCAAAGCGGGCAGACTGATCTGGACGGCGGGTACGCGAGTCTGGGGTTGTCTCCCCGGGCTAATCAGGCCTTCTTCTTCTCGGCTCCTCCAGGCAGTTATCGGTTGGCGGGGCGCAATAGCGGCGCCTGGTATATCAAGTCTGCCAGCTATGGCGACTCTGATCTGCTGGAACAGGAACTGGTCGTAGCGCCGGGAGCCTCCGGCACTCCGATACGCGTTCTAGTCAGCAATCAGACAGGGGCTTTGCAGGGAACGGTGCACCTCGACGGCGCCCCTGTGGCTAGTTGGGTGTGTGTGATTCCGAGAGGCCCAAGCGCACAGGTGGAGTACAGTACCCGCAGCAGTTCGACAGGCAGCTACAGTTTTTCTCATCTCCCGCCCGGGAGTTATCAGGCTATTGCATTTCCGCGACGGCACTCGGCCGACTACCGTGATCCCGAGAGCCTGACGCCGTTTGGTGATCACGTGCAATCGGTTACGGTCAATGCCGGCGATAAATCCACGTTGAACCTTGATGTCGTGCCGGCGACTGAGGCGATTCCATGAGATGGAGTCTTGTTGGGCCTCTGTCGCTGCTCTTTGCCGGAGCTTTGTGCGGAGAGATGGTACGGGCACAAACTCGAGCGCAGACGAAACCGGAGATGAAGCACAGTATAGTCGTTACACATTATGCGATCACCGGTATCGTTGTCAGCAGTATTGATGAGAGCCCAGTTCCTCACTGTAGGCTGACACCGAAGCTCGAGGTGCATGGGAGCTTCGGGAATCGCCGCTTCCCTGCCTCGACTGACAGTTTTGCGGCCGATGACCATGGTCGCTTCTCGATTCCGGTACCTTCGGCGGGAGCGTGGAACCTGATGGCGAGTGCTCGCGGCTACGTTACGCAGTCTTTTGAAGAACACGGTGCCTTTTCATCGTCGGTTGTACTGACAGCCGATTCGCCGACGATCGATATACGCTTCACGCTCAGTCCCGAGGCCAGCATCAAGGGCCTCGTTCTGGATGAAGCCGGGGAGCCAGTGAGAGACGCACAGATCTCTCTTTCCCTGGTGCCACCGCCAAGTCCAGGAGGTCCGCCAGCTAACGGAAGCGCGGGAGCGAACGCTAGAACCGATGATCGTGGCATGTATGAGTTGGCGAATCTGTCGCCTGGAAGCTATCGCCTGATGGTTCGGGCGCATCCCTGGTACGCTGAGGCCACGCAGCAAAGTGGATCATCGGTTGATGACGAACCGCCGCTCGATCCGTCTTTCGACGTCGCATATCCGCCAACCTGGTTTCCAGGAAGCAGCGACGTTTCGACCTCTGAGACGATTGTTCTCCATGCCGGTGATACACGTCAGGCAGACTTTCATCTGGTTCCGATCCCCTCGATCCATCTGAAGATCATTCCACCAACAGGAACTGTTGGGTCGGGGGCGGTCAACGGTCGCCAAGGACAAGCATTTCCGATGGTGGAAGAGATTACTCCGGGTTCAAACGGCCCCCGCGCAATTTCGGTTACGACCCGTCGAGACCCACAAGGAGAATTTGATGTTAGCGGGTTAACGCCAGGGCTGTACCAGGTGCGGCTTTTGATGCCAGGCGAGGAGGCGCGCTCCACGATGGTCGACGTGAAGGCCAACTCTGTTCGAACACTCGATCTCGGTGCTCCGGCGAGCGATATCGCAAGAATTACGATGCACATCGATGGGTTTACTGGTGGGACTGCCGAAGAGTCAGGCAACCGACGCGGCGGTGGGCTTCGCGTCAACCTGATCGATACTGATACGCAGCATGGGACGTTCTCTTCCATGGGCAATGAAGGCCGGTTTGCAGGCCGACGCGTCTCGAAAGAACCAACCACAGACCGCACCCTTGAGGTTCCTCCAGGGCGCTACGAAGTTGTTTTGCAGGGAGGACCGAACGTCTATCTGATTGGATTAACCACCAAGGGAGCCGACGTCTCGGGACGGTATGTGACGGTGCCTGCGGGTGAGACGACACTTACGGTGCATGTTGCGAATGGCCGTACTAACCTGAGCGGAATCGCGACGCTTGAAGGAAAACCTGTGATGGCAGCAATGGTCCTGCTGGTTCCTATCACGATTGAAGAGCCTGACTCCATTGGTTTTTTGCGTCAGGACCAGACGAATACAGATGGGAGTTTCGACATCGATAACGTAATCCCGGGCAAATACATTTTGTTAGCCATCGATCGTGGGTGGCAGATCAACTTGGGAGATCGATCTACGCTGCGCCGCTATCTGACGCAAGGCGTGCCGATGGAGCTGAAGCCGTCTGCAACCGTAAAACAGAACGTAATTGCCCAGACTCCATAAGGGTAAGTGGATGTGCCGGGCATCGGAAGCCTTCAAGTTGTGTTAGATTCAAAAAGGCCCGCAATACTGCGGAGAGATGGCCGAGTGGCTGAAGGCGCACGCTTGGAAAGCGTGTATACCGCAAGGTATCCAGGGTTCGAATCCCTGTCTCTCCGCCATAGACTGATCTCATCTAGTCCAAGATGGCCTTGAAGGCTCTCAAAACCCAACACAATCAACGCGATGTAGTCCACGATAGTCTCGCTAGGTATCATGGAATCTCAGACTCGCTGATGGCGCTCTGATGATTCCTAGAACGAAAGTGATGGCACTCGAGTGGTACAACGGAAATCACCGTAGGGAAGCATGGACACGGGCATTTCTCGTGCGAGGACCATTCAGGAAGTGTTTGCGCCTTTTGGCGCAAACGCAAAGGCTGCGGAACAGGCCTATGATGCTTCGCACTCAAAAGGATGTTCGCACATAGGGTTCGGTGGTTTCGTCCGATACCATGATGTTCGCGTGTAGCAGGTCTAGAGGTCGAGCTTGCGCGGGCGATTGTCGGCTCATCGCGGTGAGGCTTCCGAGAGTGTGGCAGTCCCCGCGGTGGCGTCCTGGCGGAGTGAGGGAACGGCGCGGAGGCTGAAGCTCGCGATGGCGGCGGGGCCGGAGTTCGGACTCACCTGGAGGGTGCCGAGGGCCTCGATCGCCGAAGGGGTCTGATCGCGGAGTCGGAAGACAAGGACGCCGGGCTGGACCTCCTTGGCAGAGAGGAGGTTGAAGCCGCCGGTTCGCTGCCGGAGCTCGATCTGTGCAGTGGTCGCGGAGACGAGCGCGACATTGGGCAGAGCGTTGCCAAGCGCGGGGTAGCTAGCCTGGTTGAAGGCGGCGAGCCAGCCGTAGAGGAGGCGGCCAGCGGGGGTGTCGGGGATGAGACCCACCTGGTCGCCAAAGCGGGGTAGGTGAACGAGGATGGTGGGGTGAACGTTGCTGACGTGGTCTCCCCGGCGGGCTGGCACAGGAGCATCGGCAGGATCACCGAGGACGATGGTGTCGATCTGGGATGGATCGTCTTTCTCGTCGGCAGCCGAGGCGGCTCCGGATGTGGTGGCGGCGGAACGGGCAGCGCTGGAGCTGCCGGAGATGAAATGTTCATGTTCGGTGTGACCCAGAGCATAGAGGACCGAAGAGAGCGTCGCGACGGCGGCTACGGTAGCGAGCAGAATGGCTCCGGGACGGAGCGGCTGGCGGCCGGTGATATAGAAGTGGGGAGCGGTAAGAGTGGAAACGCCGGTGGGTAGGGGCTGCGGCATGGGTGGGTGGTCCTTGGGTGTTCCGGGGCGGGCCGGGCCGGAGGATGTCCGGCGGGGTTGGCCGCCACTGGTAGTGTAGACGGGTTGACAAAGGAGCCGTGAGCTGACGGTGGGATCGGCAACGGGCGGGAGACAGGTTTTGCTCCCAGGAGGGACAACGATTCGCCTTGTGTGATATGTCCCGACAAACGCGCTTCGCGTCATTAATCGATCACTGACGAGAAGCTGACATATCGGTACTAATCGGTTCTCGCTGAGGGACTCGGCGATGGATCGTTAGTTGAGATTTGCTGCGTCACATACGGTCACAGTCTATCCGGTCTAAGGGGTGCATTGTCCACGTCCGCGTCGACGGTTCCAGCTTCTTCGAACCGCCAATGACATACCCCCTCCGTCTGATAGTTAAGTTGGAAGACCCGAAAGGAAACGTTGGTTTGGTTGCATGTTCCATCTTAGCCGTGTCTGAAACTGAATAGGGAGTTTCAACTGACGCTTAGAGATTCAGTCGATGGAACGGCTTCTCCGCCGGTAATTTTCTGGAGTCTCCCCCGTTGGAGACGGTGCAGAAAGAGATAGATCACTGGTGTCACATATAGGGTTACGGTCTGTGAAAGCAGAAGACCACCGCATACTGCAATACCAAGCGGGCGGCGGGCTTCACCCCCGATGCCTTGGCCCAATGCGATTGGAGCCGCGCCCAGTAGCGCTGCCATGGTCGTCATCATGATGGGGCGGAAGCGCTGGAGACAACCTCGGTAGACGGCCTGCTCAGGCGTCATACCTAGATTGCGCTCGGCGTCGATGGCGAAATCGACAATCATGATTGCGTTCTTTTTGACAATGCCTATCAGGAGGATGATGCCGAGGAATGAGTAGAGGTTGAGATCCTGGCCGACGAGCAGCAACGTGAGAAGCGCACCAATAGCGGCTGCGGGAAGACCAGAGAGGATCGAGATGGGGTGAATGAAACTCTCATAGAGAACACCGAGGACGAGATAGATGACCATCACCGCGATTATGAGCAGGAGTCCAAGACCTTTCAGGGAGCCCTGGAACTGTGCCGCGGTCCCCTGAAAGGTGAAGTTCATACTGGCGGGAATGCCAAGTTCGGTTGCAGCTCGACGCACCTCGAATGTGGCCTTATCGAGCGAGATGCCGGGCTTGAGATCGAAGTGAAACGTGACGGCTGGAAACTGCCCGAGATGATTGACTGTCAGCGGAGCGACGGTCTGGCTGAGTGTAGTGACGGCCGAGAGAGGAACGAGGCTGCCCGTATTGGATGCGAGATAGATACTACCAATCGTCTCAGGGTCTCGCTGATACTGCTGGGCGACCTCGAGGATGACATCGTACTGCTGCGATGCGACAGTGATGGTGTTGGCGCGGCGGTTTCCGAAGGCATCGTAGAGGGTGTTGGCAATCTTCTCAGGGTCGACGTTGAGAGACATTGCAAGATCTCGGCGGATGTCGACGTTGACGCGCGGCGCGCTCATCTGCAGGTCCGTCGAAACATTAGCAAGTTCGGGAAGAGAGTCCAGCTTGCTCTTGAGGCGAGGGGCCCAGCGGTAAAGCTCGTCAGCGTCGGGGCTCCGAAGTGCAGCCGAGTACTGGGACCGGGATTCAGTCTGTCCGAGGTCGACGAAGTCGGGCTGGCGGAGATAAACCTTGAGCCCGGGTATGCGGTCGAGCTGTTTCTGGAGGTCGGCGATGATGACCTTGACGTTTGGACGTCGGCGGTCCTGACGGAGATTGACCCAGAGCCAGCCTCCATTCTGTGAGAAAACACCCGATAAGTTGCTTTCCATCCATGGAACCGCAGCGAGTGCTTTGTTGACCTGTTCGCCGTAGGAGATCATCTGGGCGAAGGAGCTGTCTTGCGAGGCTTCCATGCTTCCGGAGAATCCACCGGTATCGACAGCAGGCATAAAGCTTTTGGGCACGATTGCGAACAACGCGACGGTGGTTGCTGTCATCACGATGCTGGCGACGATCGTCGCTCGTGGATGGCGCAGAACAAAATCGAGTGAACGCTGATAGCCCCTCTTGAGTGCGGCATGGATACCCTCCGTCCGGCGAAGGAACCAGTTGTCACCATGAACGCGCTCGCTGAGAAACCTGCTGCAGAGCATTGGGGTGAGGGTAAGCGCTGAGAAGCCAGAGAGCAGGATGGAGACCGAGATGGTGACGGCGAACTCACGAAGAAGCCGTCCGAGTACGCCGTTGAGGAAGAGAATCGGAAGAAAGACTGCGACAAGCGAAAGAGTCATCGAGAGGATCGTGAAGCCTACCTCAGCGGCGCCGTTGACCGCGGCGTCCAGACGAGACTTACCCATCTCACGATGACGGACGATATTCTCGAGCATCACGATGGCGTCGTCGACGACAAAGCCCACCGAAAGCGTGATGGCCATCATGGAGAACATGTCCACGGTATAGCCAAGTAGATGCATGGCGATGAAGGAGCCGAAGATCGAGACCGGAATGGTGGCGCTGGCGATGAGCGTCGAAGAGAGCGTCCCAAGGAAGGCAAAGATGACCAGCACGACGAGCACGATGGTGAGGACGAGCGTATGGTTGACCTCTGCGATGGAGCCGCGGACGATGTCGGCGTTGTCGGCGACTTTGCCGAACGCTACACCGGGAGGTAAAACGTCGCGCAGAGTCTGGACCGCGGCCTTCACCCGATCCGCGACTTCGATTGTGTTCGCACCGGGTTGTTTGCGTACAGCGAGGATCACACTGCGCTGTCCGTTGATCCAGAAGGTGCGCTTGTCATTGCTGGAGCTGTTCAGGACGTGGGCAATCTGGCTGAGACGCAGCGGAAGCTCATTACGATAAGCGACCACCAGATCCGAGAATTGATCGGCCGTGGTGAGTTGGCTGTTCGCCTGCAGAGAGTAGTCCCTAGCTTTACCATAGAGCGTGCCTGTGGGAAGACTTGCACTGTTGTTGGTAAGCGCGGTGCGGATTTGCTCGAGATCAAGGCTGTAGGCCGCGAGACGTGCAGGATCGACCTGGACGCGGATCGCTGGGCGCTCGGGTCCGTACACTTCGACCTGCGAAACTCCGTTCACCATGGAGATCTGCTTAGAAACGATCTGTGTGGCATAGCGCGAAAAATCCTCAAACGACATCGTCTGTGAGTGCATTTCGAGCCAGATGATGGGATCATCCGCGGGGTTGACCTTGGAGTAGGAGGGCGGTTCCGGCATGCCCGCAGGGAGGCTGCCCGCGGCGCGGGAGATGGCGGCCTGAACGTCTTGCGCGGCCGCATCGGCACTGCGGCTAAGGGCGAACTGAAGCGTAATGTTCGTCTCGCCGACCAAGCTGCTGGAGGTCATATTCTCAATGCCGGGAATGCGCGAGAACTCGCTCTCGAGCGGCGTCGCGACGGTAGCGGCCATGGAATCCGGGTTGGCGCCGGGCAGTGCCGCTGATACCTGGATCGTCGGGTAATCGACCTCGGGCAGGTTACTGACCGGAAGCGAGAGATAGCTGAGCAAGCCGAAACCTGCGATGGCAGAGATCAAGAGAGTGGTGGTGGTAGCGCGATGGATGAAGAAATCTGAAAAGCGCAAGAGGAACACCTCGCATGTAGATGTGGCGTACGCCCTTCTTGACGGATGAACCTGAAATTACGGGCCAGACGGCGTATCGATAGGAGAAACCCGTGAACCAGGAGTGAGGCGCAGTTGGCCTTCGGTTACGATGACGTCTCCGGGACTAAGACCGCTGCCAAGAACTGCAACTTCGCTGCCCGGCTGCGATGAGGTTGTGGGCCTATAGGTACGGAGCACGGTGACCGGCACCATCGTTGCAAAGCCTGATTGGATCCGCCACGCGTACTTTCCCTCGAGTCCCTGTTGAATGGCGGATTGTGGAACAACGATCTGGCGGGGGTCCACCCGTAAACGGAGGCGGACGTTGACGAACTGGCCCGGCCAGAGCGCCTGATCGCTATTGGAAAACGTTGCTTTCATGCGAACGGTGCCGGTAGTGGGATCGACAGTATTGTCAATGAAATCGAGATGGCCCTCGACAAGGCGGTTGTCACCTGTACCAGCCTCCACTTCTAGGGAGCCCGCGGCGCTGAGACGCTGTATTTCGGCGAGCGATTGTTCAGGAACCCCGAACACGACACGAATAGGAGCGAGCTGAAGAAGCGTGACGAGGGTTGTATCGTTCTCAAGAACCACATTGCCGGCCTTGACCATAGCGGCGCCAGCGCGCCCGGCGATGGGAGCGACAACATCAGCGAAGTTGAGTTGTAACTTTATCTGCGACAGGCGCGCATGGTCGGCCCGAACCGCCCCGGCTGCGGCGGCGATGGCGGCCTGATCGGCCTGAAGGCTGGAACGCGTGGTGTCACTCGCCGTGATCGCCTGCTTCACCGACTGACCCGAGAGCACGCCGAGGTCGCCCAACTTGACCGCAACATCGGCCTCGGACTGGCTCTGCTTCTGGGAAGCTGCATCTCGCGCCGCAACCGCGACGGCCTGTTGCTCCATAGCGATATCGCGTTCGAGTTCGGCCTGCTGTTGCGCCTGCTGGCGACTCATCGTGTCGCGATCGATGGAGAAAAGAAGCTGGCCTTTGGTAATGTTTTGCCCTTCGGCGAACTCAACGTTTCTGATCTGCCCTGCGATGCGCGGCTTGACGTCAACCCGTTCGCCGGCCTCAACGTTTCCTGCCGCCGCGATCTCAAGTGGAACATCCTGCGACAAGACGCGGGCGACATGAATGGGGACTCCCTCCGGGGCGGCTGTATTGGCGTGGGCCACGACACGCGAACACGACGCAAGAGGGATGCAGAAAAAAATGCACAGAAGCGAGAGCGTTCCATTTGCCTGCATGGCTGTCGTACCTCAGTCTCCAGAATCTCCCCTTCCCCTGCACAGGAAAACTGATATGCAGCCGAAAGCGCAAAAGCTGCAGGGAGAAATGCTGAATCTGCCGCGGAAGAGATCTCTCCATGGTCAACTTTGCCACGGTTAGATCGGTTCGAGGGAGTTCCCTGCCTGGACTAGCGATGCCGGAGAGTGGAATGGATCACGTTTGCCTGCAGAAAAATGGGGGTTGGCTGCAAACATCTTGGTGGTATCGGGCGGATGGTGGATCCTGATTCTTGAATGTTCTGGTGAATGAATGACGGAACGAGGTTGATTGTTCCTAGAAAGAAGCAGCCGTCGCAGGGAGAAAGAAAGGACGCAATGAACGCTTTCACGACCTCCTTGGAATACCAACATGCGCCAGCGATCTCTCAAGAGAAAACAGCGGGCGAAGCTGCTACGCCCGTGAGCAGGCATCTCAACGGTTACGTGATGATCCTATCGCTCGCCGCGATACTGGCGCTCGCTACGGCAGGAGAGTGCGGGTCCATAATGCGTCCGGCCTCACTGATATACGGCACAGTCCTGTGGGGATGGTGGGGCACGATTGCCTGTGTTCTTTGGAAGCTGGCTCCGCGTCTGCCGATTGTGTCTAGCCTTTCAGTGAAGACAATTCTTCTGCACTCGGTTGCTGGATCAGTGCTCGCGCTCGTTCATCTGCTGATGCTGTGGAGTGTCGGCTTTCCGCTTGGGTGGGGTCCGGTGGGGGAACACGAGATGTGGGCGATTCTGTTCAACATAAATCGATTTGGCATCGAGCTTCTGATCTATGGATTCATTATTGGGATCGCTGGAACCGTTCAGTACAAGCTGCGCGCGCAGGAGGATGCTATGCGATCGCTGGAGCTCCAGAAACAGCTCTCGTCCGCCCACCTGCGAGCGCTCCAGATGCAACTGGAGCCTCACTTTCTTTTCAACACTCTCAACGCAATTACGACGCTGGTGGAATTGGGACGACAGAGCGAGGCTGTCGAGATGCTGTCCCATTTAAACCTGATCCTGAAGAGCACGTTGAAGCGGACAACACCTGAGAAGGTCCCCCTCTCGCAGGAATTGGAGATGATCGATAACTACCTCGCAATCGAGCAGATCCGATTTGCAGACCGGCTGCAGGTGCAAATCAAGGTCGACCCCGGAGCACTGGATGGCATGGTGCCGTGTTTTCTCTTACAGCCCATCGTCGAGAATGCGATACGCCATGGGATAGCGCATTGTGTGAGCGAAGGAAAGGTCGAGGCTTCTGCAAGGCTTGATGGAGCAAGTCTGCACCTGAAGGTACGGGATACAGGAGCGGAAGCTGGCATAACGGCGCAGGACGGACACGGGATCGGGTTAAAAAATACGCGAGAGCGACTTATGCACTTCTACAACGATGAGTTCGCGATGAAGGCGCAGCCGCTTGACGAGGGCGGCTTTGAGGTTGCGATCACCATACCGTACGAGCCCCAGCGAAGATGACACTCAGAGCACTCATTGCCGACGACGAACCACTAGCCCGCGAACGGCTGCGCTTTCTTCTCGCCGGAGACGACGAGATAGAAGTGGTTGGCGAGTGCAGAAACGGCAGCGAGGTGTTGGCTTTGCTGAAGGCACAACAGGTCGATGTTCTGTTTCTCGATATTCAGATGCCAGGCAGGGGAGGCTTCGAAGTGATCGAGCAGATGCGTCCAACCCAAATGCCGGTGACAGTCTTTGTGACAGCCCACAACCAACATGCGCTTCAAGCGTTTGAGGTGCATGCGCTCGACTACCTGACCAAACCTGTAGAGCCGGAACGGCTGAAAGCCACCTTGGCCCGCGCGAAGGAGCGGGTCGCTTCGAACACCGCATTACTGAACCAGGAGCGTCTGAAACAGGTGCTCACCGAAGTGGGAATGCACGGAGTCGGCGGGAAGGAGTATCCGAAGCGGCTGCTCGTACCGAACGGCACAAAAGACATCGTGGTCAATATTCAAGAGATCGAGTGGATCGAGGCCGCAGACTACTACTCTTGCCTGCACGTTGGGACAAAGAGCTTCATGTTGCGGGAGACAGTCAAGCAGTTGGCCAACACACTTGATCCAAATCGGTTTGTGCGGATTCATCGCTCGACGATTGTGAACATGGACTATGTCCGCGAGGTGGCGCGAGAAGGTCGTAGCGAGGGATCGGTGACCCTAACACGTGGACAAAGACTGAAGATGAGCAAGAGCGGATGGCTGAATTTAGTAGCAGCCAACAGGTCATCTTGAATTAGATGCGAGTGAGTCCACACCTGCCGATTGAATGGCGAACCTTTCCCGCTCACAACATAAAGTGCACAGAAAAGCGCATTTACCTGCTAACGTGAATTCCCCGTCTCCCGTCAGATCCATAATCAACAACGTGCAACTCAGACCACCCACACGCCTACAGGTGAATAAAGCATTATCACGTTTTGATCGGTATTTCCTCCTAGAAAATCTCGACTGAGGTCTTGCTGTCCGCCTCATGCTGAGAGTTCAGCTCACGCCTTTGCTCGATCCCATCTCTCCCGTCTAAAACGGCAGCCGTTGCCGGCTTCGAGCATTCAGTTTGGTTCTCTGTTACTTGCTGCTATGGCGTCTTCGCTTGCGGCCGCGTTTTGGAGGGTGGACGCAATCCAGAAGCAGAAGGTGGCTGTTCGCTGGTTACCAATCACTCAATGTTCCAATAGAAGACAGCCCACAGTCTCTACGAAACGTACACCTTTGCTTCCCAGGCAAAGATTGGCTCGCGACCGGCAAAATTAGCAGGAACGTTTCTCTCCTGTGTGATCTCGCGCCACGACCGCCCGCTTGGCCAATTGGGCACAACATATTCTGCTGAGGAGCCAATGGAAGTATCAGTGTTGAAGTCGGAGAAATTGGCAAGCACAATGACGAGGGAGCCGTCTGAGCCGGGGCCCCGCTGCCACACCACGACGCGCTTGCCGTCGTTGAAGTCTACATGGAGAAAAGATGTGTCGTTGACGCTGAGCGCCAGACTGCTAGTGCGCAAATGCACCAAGCGAGAGACATAAGCCAGAAGGTCCTGACGCAATAACACGACTGCCTGCTGAATTGGGTCGTTGACGTTGTCCAGCAACTCGAAGTGCACTGGAGCCACCTGTTTGCCTCCATCCTGTGAGACATTGCCGTTCACGTCAAAGCGAGTGTGCAGGTCGGCGAATTCTTCGCCTGCCAGAATCATTGGAACGCCCACCGCTGTGAGCAGGCAGGTAAAGGCGAGTTTGATGCGACGGACCGCATCAGCAGGCGCGAAGCCGGCAAATTTGGCGAATGAGGTAAAGAGGCGTTCCCGTCCCGGGCCCTCAACGTCGTGCGAGGTGATGTAATTTACAGCCTGCGTGCCGTCGGTGAACCCGAGGTTTCTGCAATCGATAGCTTTGCGCACCGTCCACTCGAAGGTCGGCTCGCCCTCTGCGGCGGCATTCACGCCACGAACTGCGGCCCGCACCAATACACGGAAGTGATCGTTCCAGAGGCCATCGAGGCGATTCTGCGTTAGCAGGGCGAGAGGCACGGAGAGCTCTTCGCCGACCACGAGGAAGTGAGAGTCTGCACCCGCGCCGAGACGCTGCGTAGCCCAGCGCTGGGCGAAGAGTGCGCGGGCTCGGTCTTTGAAGCCCTGAACGAAGTCCCAGTTAGCTACGTTCTCCACGCTGTCGATGCGAATGCCGTCGACGTGAAAGTCAGTCATCCAGCGGGTGAGTTGGGTGTACATGTGCTGGCGGGCAGGAACCAATGCTGGCTGGTCCACACCAGATTCGGGGTCGTAGAAGGAAGCGGTGAGTGGGCGAGTGTAGCGGAAGAGTGTGCTCCCAAAGCCGTCTCTGATCTGTGGATTTCCGGACGTCGAGCGGGATGTGAGCGCGTCGGGATCGCTTTGATTGTGTGCGGGGTCGTCGATACAAAATTGATCGAACGCGATGTGCTGGTAGGCCTCGTTGCGTGAGAAGGCCATCACCATATCGACGAAGAATCGGATTTGCTGTTGATGACATGCCTTGACGAGGTCAGAAAGGTCTCTGTTTGTGGTCGGCCAGCTGTTGCCATCGGGCTGACCAAGCTCGGAGTCCGCCGCCAGATAATGTGCCGTATCGTAGCCCCACTCTCGCTTGAAGAAACTGTCGGCGGGAGGAAGGAGTTCGAGCGCGTTAATGCCCAGATCGGTGAGATAAGT
This sequence comes from Tunturiibacter gelidiferens, assembly GCF_013410115.1. Lineage (GTDB taxonomy): Bacteria > Acidobacteriota > Terriglobia > Terriglobales > Acidobacteriaceae > Edaphobacter > Edaphobacter gelidiferens. Next base: position 2,838,533 of record NZ_JACCCV010000001.1, on the reverse strand, counting down.
GTTACCGGCCGCGGTGACGGCGAGATCGCTGAGGTTCTTGCCCGTTGCACCCGCTGCAATGAGCGCACGGACGTCCTGAAAGCTCCCCGCGCCTATGCCAACGCTCCCTGTCGCGGTGCGAGCCCATGCCGTGGGCAACTCGTAGATAACGAGTTGATTGTTCTGCGGGAGGGTGTTCGCGAGCGGATCATCGGAGAGGGTCAACTGCTCACCGCCCGGATCGCTCGGCTGCAGGAGGCCGTCGCGGAATAGCACGACCGCCGCAGGCTGCCGGTCTTCGTCGATGAAGGGGGAAGCGAGCGGCGGCGGAAGGAGCCGCCAGTCAACGGTCCAAGCCGTGGGGTCAGTGCAGGGGATGGGACCGCCGGGACGGTTGGGGTTGGTGCTCTGCACCGCAAACCAGTAGTGGTAGATAGAGCCATCCACGAGCCCGCAAGAAGTGGCGGCGATCTCCCACAGACCGGTGACCCCTGCTGCGGGTGTCATAGGAAAGCGGTTTGCGACCGCCAAGGTAGGGGGATTGCCTTGCTGAAATTGGCCGATGATCAGGACGGGAGCGTTCGCCACTGTCCCGGGACTCCACAGGACAAAATGAGTAGACTTGCGTGAAATCAGATCGAAAGGCATGGCGCTCTCCAAGGTAACTTGAGAATTTCTGGCCCTGTCTTGATAAACGTTAGAGTAGCAGAAGCTCATTACTTTCATATGGAGACCGCACAAAGCAATTTGGCGCAAACGTGCTAGCCTCTCTGCATCTGTCTGGACGCATTTGCGATTGTTACGACTGGTGCCGTTCAGTTTGTTATTTCTAAGCGTTTATATTTTTGTGTTGCTGTGGGCGGCTTGATTCAGACACCGATCAACAGAATTTCGAGAGGTCTTCATGGTCAGGTTGGAAGTCTGTCTTTCCCTAAGCGTCGCCGGTCTGCTTCTTTGTGGAGTAGCGCAAACCCAAACTCCCACATTGCCCGACGATGTGGATCGCGCAGATGCCTTACTGAAACAGATGACAACCGCAGAAAAGATAGGGCAGCTTAATCAGCCCTTCTACATAAAACTTCCAATCCCTGGTGACAAGACCGATCCAGTGAGCTATGAAGACCGCGTTAGACATGGCGAGGTGGGATCGTTTCTGTTCCTAACCGACCCGAAAGAGATTAATCGTCTGCAGAAGATCTGCGATGACTGAGCAGCGCCTGCACATACCCATCTTGTTTGGCTTCGATGTTATCCACGGATTTGATACGGAGTTCCCAGTACCCCTGGGCATGGCTTCCTCGTGGGACCTGCCATGGCTGAGCATGCACAGTCCATTGCCGCGGAGGAGACCACTCGGATAGTGCAACATGAAATCCCCAAAGAAGTTCTTTCAACGGGATCTTCAGCACGTCTAGTTTTGTGACGTGAAACTGCACGCGTCCGTCTGAAGTAGGGTAAGGGTGCCAACCAGTTCTATAGGCATGGAAAGGACCTTGTGTATGGTGCAGTGCAGTTTCAGTCGGTCGCCTTCGAGTTGAATCGAGATGTTCTTGAGGGGAGCGTCGGGCGGAGAGACAAAAGACTCTGGATCATCGAAGGACGGATTAACCTGCCGGCGCGTGCGAACCATCTGTCCAAGAATCCACCGGATGTAAATACGAAAGCCTGGGCCTTTTCCGTAGAAGTAGATTGTGCGCGTAGACCGGACGCTCCTCAGTATGCTCTTATACCTCAGCCAGCTTAAAAACTAATAGTGGAGGTCGTGACTTGGCTTATAGTCCTGACCAAACTTGTTTTCATGACGTGCTAGCGCATCGGCCGTAGTTTGCAGCGTGATATTCCCGAGATTCACCGGTTCGGATAAAACTTGGATGACTTGCTCACCCGCGGTTTGATCCACGGGCTCCCCGTTTTCGCTCCATACGCTTAGACGATAGCCTCCGGGTGGGACGTTGCGGATCGAGACGACTCCGTTTTTTGCCGAGACCCCATAGTAGGGAGTACTTATCGCAAGGATAACTGCTCCCATCTCGGGATGAATATTGCAGAAGATATACGAGACCCCTTCTCGGTCGAAGCGTACAGAACGGGTTGTACCCGATTCATACAAACCAAGGTCGAAACGTTTTCCGTTAAAAAGCGAAAATACATTGTGAAAGAAGGGATCTTCATTAGGAAATTGTACGGAGGTGCCAGTAGGGACAACGAGCAGATGTGGAGCGAACATTTTATCTTTTTGGACCAAACGATATAGAGGTTGACGCGCCGGTGACGGAGGCACCGTTGTTCCAGGCTTCAAGGGTGAAAGCCATAAGACTACGTTCTCAACGCTGGGGGAGTTATGGTTTTTTCTATCATTCGAAGGTGACGACGCACGCAGAAGCACCTTCGCGGAGACCTCGACACCCTGGGCACATAGCTGCGGCGCCGCAATTCCCATCAGAAGGAACCAGCATCGTAGGGTCATCGACCTCGGCAGCCTCAGCACTATCTAATTCTCCTAAAACTGATATCCCGCTGAAAGCGTAAAAATGTCCGCTGTGGAGCCAGAACCATAGATGGGCCAGGTCCATATTCTTCGGTACTCCGGCGAGAGGATGATATAAGTCTTTGGTCTATAAATCAGGTTGGCAACAAACATCTGGTTGCGAGCGCGAAGTTGCACTGCAGTTGCTGCCGCCGGAAACTGGAGAGCGTGAAAATCGCCCGCAAAGCCATCATCGAGACCCAGACTCGCGTTAGCCTCGATCGATCGGTTGTAGCGCGTTTTGAATTGGGCCCAGCCGCCGATCGCGTTCAAGCCGCGGTAGGAATCTTGGCCGGTAACAGGATTGATGCCGACGAGAATGTCCTTATAAACTCCGCCGCCCAACCCGCCTAACCCGCGGCCGCGATATCCTTCACCGCTGACTTCAAAGTGATTATTGAAGGGCACGCGCCAGTCCGCCGTGACCGCCCAGGTATCCAAGCTCTCTCCGTAGGGATAACTCTGCCTGCTGTAGTATCCACCTAGACCGATCTGAAGAGGATGCTCGCTGGCAGAATTACCGTAGAAGTCCTTCGCGGTCCCATAGGATATCCGCGACTCATAGGCTGGCTGTTTGGAATATTCGCCTGGGCTGGGAGAGCGAAAGAGAAGATTTGTACTGTAACCCGCAGTCTGCGGATCCCATAGTCCAAATTCAAACTGCAGCTGCCTACCAGACTGAAGAGGAGTTTGGTGTGCATAGCGTAGCTGTGGCGACCATGTCCACAAGTTTCCTGCGCCGGACAGACTGGGTTCGGCGACCGTCGCATAAGATGTAGGCGATAGAGGTGAGAGCAACGGCCCGACCATTCCCGCCTGAATTGAATCATGCTCCCAATCCAGATTGATACTAGCAGTCCGCATGCGGACGATACCAGCCGAAGTCGCAGAACTGCCATAAGCGAGCCCGCCGAAGAAGTCCAAATTGACGTCAGCGGAGGTTTTTGCCCCGGCGATTCTGGGACCGAACCCCTGTAAGCCGAGAATGGTCTGACGAAAGCCTGCGCCGCCACTGCCATCGCCTGAATCGTTACTCGCGCTCAGAGCAACTTCCGGAAGGTCAATATTGTCAACGATACCCTTGTTGATGAAAGAGTTGAAGAGGATCAGACCAGTGATGCGAACCGGGTACTTCGAATCACTCTCAATTTTGGTCTGCTCATGGAGCTTGACCTGTTCCTCCAGAGTCTGTTGCCTTTCCTGCAGATCTTCGATCGCTGAAGCAGTTGTCTTTGCCACGTCGACATTACTATTATCGGCGCTGGATTGTTCGGAATGGACAGGCTGAGTGGCTGCCAGCTGTTCCTTAATAAGTAAGAGCTCTCGCTGTAGTTGCAGAATCTGCTTCCGAGACTGCTCGAGTTGCTGATGGGCCTCATCAAGGGATGACGATATCGTCTCGATTCTCTGTTCCAGTTTGGCGGAGCGCGCATCAGCAGGCGAAGACAACGACGATGCTGCAGCCGAAACAGGAACGGTCGATTGCGCGTACAACGAGGCGCGCAATCCGGTTAGTATCAGACAAGCGAGAAGGCAGAAACCGGTCTCTCTCATTCCTCAACCTTTTTCATGGACGGGGATATATGTGGGGGAAGTCTTCTTTTCGACCGCGGCACCGAGTGCGAGTAACGACGCTCTTAGTAGATTGATCGTGAACACGGTATCGCCTTCGGCGGTTTCTTCGAGCTCAATCCCGCCGCCGTGCTCTTGCGCAATTTGTTGAGCAAGAGTCAGGCCAAGCCCCGTCCCGCTTTCCCTGCTCTCGCTTACGAATGGTAAGAATATTTTTTGGCGAACAGCGGCCGGCACACCCGGTCCACTATCAACAATTCTGATCTGAATCGACCGCTCGTTTTCGATGAGAGTCAGAGTAACGGTAGGAGGACCTTGGCCACGCTTTGCAGCTTGACAGGCATTCAGGAGCAGATTGTAAACGGCGCGGCCCAGTTTTTTGGCGTCGATCCATGCTTCGAGTGAAGATAGCCCGATGAGAGTTATTTTGACGTCTCGACCCGCAGGATGGGAACGGACCATGCTCACCGCTCGCTGGATCATAAGTGCGATTGATTCAAACTCGGGATGGAGTGCTCGGCCGGTTTGAGTGAAGAGGAGCAGCGAGTCAAGAAGATCGGTCATCCCTTGAACGGCCGCTTGCACTTCGAGCATTAACTCTTCACGCTCCGGCTGAGATATATTTACGCCACTCATAAATTCGGCATTGGCATACATCGCCGAAAGATAATGCCTTAGATCATGGGAAATGGAACTCGCCATTCGCCCGATTGTTGCAAGTCTCTCTGCGTCGAGCAGGTCATGTTGGGTGCGACGCAGCTGAATCCGCATACGCTCAAAGGCTCTGCTTAGCTCCCTTATCTCCGCTGCTCCGTCCTCATTGAGTTGATAGTCAAAGTTACCTTGAGCTAGAGCCCGAGTACCCTCTACAAGGGTTTCTATAGGGCGGGTGAGGGTACGTGAGATGGAAACCAACATTCCCGATCCGACAACTAGAGCCACAAGAGCAAGCGCAAGGACCCAGCGGTTCACTCTATTCACCAACTGCGTGGCTTCTTCGAATGACTTCAAGACAACAAGCTGAGGTATCTCCATTGCGCTCTCCTGTCTGGCAGAGGTGGTGAGTCGCTCAGATGCCGCGAGATAGTCCATCTTCCCAAGTTGAATTTTCTTGTTCTGCGTCGGCATCTCCAACAGGTCCCCGCCCCGAGCGACGAGCTCCTGCTGTAACACTGGACTCAATGTGCTGACCACAACTCTACCGTCAACGGAGAAGGCAACCTGCGCCGCAGCTGCTTCGCTAACCTCGCGGGCGACATGTTCATCGATGGGGTATCCCACAGCGACAAATCCGAGGAGAGTTCCGTGCTCCTTTAGCCCAAAGTAGAGTGGCTGTGTCGAGATTTCGTATATGCGGTCGTCTAGGGAAAGCAAGATTGGCTCTCCAGGTTTGTAGCGTTCCATCTCGAGCCCATGTGCTACCCCTGAATGGTCGAGCGCCGCGCCGCGGTTGTAGGAAACTATGAGTCTTCCGTTTTGATCAAGTAGCGCGAAGAAGTCGCATCCACTCACCTGCCAGAACTCAATTCCGCCATCCTCGATGGTTATGGGATCGTAGGTGGTCATTAGAGACTTCAGACTTGGCAGGTCAGCTAGAAGTGCAGACTCGCGCGCTAAGAGTTCACGCTGCTGACGTTGTAGGTTCTGGTAGGTCTTGACTGAGTGTTGGAGGTCAGATGCGAGATCCGTCCGAGTCTGCTGTTGAACGATGGTGCGGATCACCAGAAGACTCAGCAGTGTGCAACCGAACGAGAGAATGAGCAAAGGGATCAGCAGCGTCGTCCTCATCCGCAGCCTGTCCATCAGTTTCGGTCTCCCATGATCGGTGGGGATATCAGCTTCCGCGTACAAATTTGTAGCCAATGCCATGGATAGTGCGGAAGTATACAGGCTTTGCCGGATCCATTTCTAACTTCTGCCGTAACTTCATGATGTGGTTGTCCACCGTGCGCGTCGTCGGGTATGACGTGTAGTTCCAGACATCGTTCAGCAACTCTTCTCGAGTAATTACACGTTCCGCGTGTTCGACAAAATACTGGAGAAGCTTAATCTCGTGTGCGGTGAGAACTACAGTCGCACCATCTTTAAAAACTTCCATGCCAGAGAAATCTGCAGTCACGTTTCCAAAGCTAACGCGAGTGTTCGCTACCGGCTTGCGGGTTCGTCGAATTGCAGCCTGCACCCGCGCCATCAACTCGCGCGGACTAAACGGTTTTGTGACATAATCGTCTGCGCCCAACTCCAATAGCAAAACTTTATCTGCGACCTCAGAAACTGCGCTGAGAACCACAACTGGAGTACTAGCTGACCAGTTCTTGATCCCCTTGCACACCTCCAGGCCTGACATGCTTGGCAGCATCAGATCGAGTACAACACCGGCAGGCCTTAAGCTTTTACAGGTCGCCAAACCCTGCGCGCCGTCGCCGGTCACATGTACGTCATAACCCTCGGTGGTGAACTGCCGATGAAGCGCCTTTTGAATTCTAGGATCGTCTTCGATTACCAAGATCAAGCTCACTGTTTTCGCTCCTCGAGGAATCTCGGTCGCCCACCGATTCCTGATTCTTATATTCTATCGAGAGAAGTCAAGTTTCTTTGACGATCACCCACCTAAGTGTTTGATTCGTATAATCAAATGACAAAGCTCTGACAACTTGGAGACATTCAGAGCTCCCAGATTCACTTCCAAACGAGGAACGCATAAATATTGCCTTCTCCGGCAGATTATTTTATGTGGCATAGGACGCCGGGAGCCCGAAAATAACACGCGTGACCAAACTGTCTGTTGCAGACGTTCTGCATGATGTTGACGATCACCATCACCAGAACTCTCGCCGCAGAACAACAAAACGCGGCAAGCGAGAATCCTGTAAAACCGACACATCTAGATTGGCGGCTAACCATAAATGAGAGCCGAAACTGAGAGTTGAATCAAGAACCAGCGGGATGCAGCGCTACGGTTTCACCTCTATTCGTCTCCTCAATCGAGTTTTCTTGGAGTCCAAAATAAACAGTCATAAGGTTTCGAGCGATTTCTTCTAAGGAAAACCTCTCAAGATCTTCTGCTTTACGCTTCGGCTTCGTCAATGCATCACAGATTGCCGTTGCCAACCCAGACGATCCTTTGTCGGAATAAAGATCGAAATAATAGCACGCCTCACCGCCTACCTCACGGAACGTAGGAATATCGGAGCACACGACACGACTTCCGCACAGCAGTCCCTCGACGATCGGTAGACCAAACCCCTCCATAAAAGAAGGAGCTAATAATATGTCACAGCTCTTGTAAAGCCATATCAACTCCTCATCACTTACGCCATCTATTAATTTTACGCTGTCTCCCAGAGCTTCTCGCTCAATGACGGACTTGATCGTAGTAGTCTCAGGGCCATGATTACCTAACAAAAGCAACAGCGTTCGCCTGTCAATTCTTTCTCTTTTCAAGAGTTCCCCAAAAACCCGGAGTGCCATTGTAATATTCTTGTTTGCGCGATGCTGGGCGACCATCAGAAAAAACGGTCGGTCTGTGATGACGGAATAGCTGTGTCTGCTGGATTTAATGTTTACGCAGTTGTAAACGACTACTCCTTTTTTCTTCGCAACCGCAGGGAACCTTGTATTCAATCGCGACAGGGTAGTTTCAGAAACGCAGGTGACTAAGTCAACCTCCCCCAGACATTGTTGAAGAAATACTCTATTAAAATAAACCTTCGGGAATCCAAAATTGTCTGGTTCATCATATGGGTAAAGATCATGTAACGAAACCACCACGGGTCGATTTAGGGTGGCACGTCGGATGGGAACGGGAAACGAAAGATGAATGATATCTGCAGCCACGGCATTTGCAAGTCTTGGCAGCTCACATAGGTACCAAAGGTTTCGTGCAAAAGCGTCATTGTGTATATCGACAACTACGACGCTCAGTTTCATGTCTTCCATTTGAAAAGAGTGTTTAAAGTACGATTCTTGCCACTTTCCAACAACCAAGGTGACCTGAGAGATCTCTTTACGGCTAGCCGCACAGCACGCGAGACTGTATGCGTGTCTACAAATACCTGATGGGCCAGTAGATGACGAAACCGCAGTAATCAATATATTCATAGCTTCGCTTTACATTTCTGAATCGGCTTTAACGTAGGTCGACCACAACTGTCTCAGATAGGAACCGCGGAGTAGTTTTTCTGCGTATCGTCTTACAGCAGCTAATGGTCGAAATAACAAAAGAACGCAGATCTTAACACACTTTGGTTCAATACTTCGAAGCAATGGCACAGATGTGAAGATTACCTGCTCGTGCTCCCGACGTTGTTTATCTGGATTGCGGCACGTCTTGCTGGCAGGCTGCAACCTGAAATCTGCAAGTATCTCTGAAAGATGTCTAAAACGATATCCATTCGAGGTTAAGCGTATAAAAAACTCGAGGTCCATGACATATTGAAGATTCTCATCAAGCCAGTTATCATCATCAAAAATTCGTCTTCGAAAGAACGTAGCTGTTGTCGGGATATATAACACCCGATGGTAAAAAAGCACAAACTTACTGAACTTGATCTCCGGACGAACTTGAATAAGCCGCCCCGACTCATCTACTACGCGGTAGTCTCCATACAAAACATCAACGTCTGGGTTCTCTTCAAACACCTTCACTACATGCTCAAAGCATCCGAGTCGATAACGGTCATCGGAGTTTAGCCAACCAATGATGTCGCCCTGAGCCCAGCGGAACCCCTTGTTTAGAGCTTCACTCTGTCCGCTATCTTGCTCGGCAACCCAAGTAATGTTGGTGCAATTCTTGTCGCTCGGTAGACTCCGCAATAAGTCGATTGTGCCGTCAGTCGACATTCCATCGATTATTAGATGTTCGCAGACCGGATAATTTTGAAGACGTACGCTTTCCAAAGCTTCTTGAATGAAGCTAACTTGATTAAATGATGGTGTGACAACCGAGATTGACAGGGAACTTTTCATTGATTTGTCACTATGAAAGATATGGTTTCCGATGGTGGCGGATTATCCTTTACTTGACGTCATTAACGTTAGTTGTGTAATTTGTGCTCGGAGATACAGCTGATTGGCAGCGACCAGATAGTCTCCGCCCGTGAACCAGCGGTCGCCCTGCGTCTCGCACCGATCGCAAATACGACATTCGGAGACGCAGAATTATGCGCCTGTGCTGTCGATACGTTCCCATACCAATCCTCAAGCCCATCCGTTGTGCATCGTCATTCTGATTCGAGCGACCAGCACTCGGCGTGGATCACACTCCTCCAGTTCGAGCCAAAATCGCGTCACCAAGAGGTATATTGCTGTCATGGCAATTGAGAGTGCAGTAGAGCTTAAGACTATGAGGAAGCGATGCGGGCTAGACTTTCGCTCGGGAAGACCGGGAAAATCAATGATTCCGACTGTCGGAATGGATTTGGCTTCGTCGATACGAGCCGTCTCATATTCTTCTGAAAGTAGGTCAAAGACGGTTTCATGAATGCGAACAGTCCTATAAAGATTGGCCCACTGAACACCCAATCGAGGGAGTTCTCGTAGAGCTGGATATGGATGAGTTGAATCAAGATTATCTTCTTCCACTCCCTGAATGCTCCGTCCATTGGCGCGCTGTAGTTCGTGTTGCAGGATTGCATTTCTTGCCTCCGCCGCGCGTACCCGGACATTTTGATCGCCATAAATCTGGCGCAGAGCGCTCAGTTCCGTTTCGCCAGCTATAAGTTGCCCTTCGAGCTTGGCTCCAGCGTCTACGGTGGCTCTGGTCTGTTCTTTCAGATCAATTGTGGTGTTTTTCCTGGAGAAGTCACTCAGTTCCAGCTGTGCGCGCTCTAGTTCAGTTTGGACAGTATTCAGGCGCTGCTCAATAAATTCGCGTTCGCGACGAGCGGCGGAAGTATTAACTCGAGCGACTAATCTATTCAGTTCATCTAGATAAGCGTTAGCCAGGTCTCGCGCACGCTCGCGGTCACCATCTGTTACAACGATTGTGATCACGCCACTTTTCGAATCTTCAGTAATCTTGGTCAGATGTGCTAATCGCTTTGCAGTACTATCTCGATAACGTCTGTGATAGACCCGTTGCAGGTCAAACTTATCGATAAGATGCCCGGATACTGTTCCGCTATGCAACAACGCAACGAACAGGGCGCTGTTGTTTTTTACTCCAATGAGACTGCCAGCTAAACCTGAGAGACTGCTAGCTGAGCTCTTACCCACTAAAGCAGCAAGCATGGCAGCACCATTGCCGCCCTGTTCTGGCGGCATGATTCGTGCTCCGGACTCGTATTGCTTAGGCAGTGAGAACGCGACTAAAATACTAATTGCGAAGGTGGCTCCAGCTGTGCGGAGAAAAATACGCCGGTTATCCCAGAACAGTGACGCGTTTGTCACCCAGGTTTTCTCGACACCATCCGATTGCTGCTTGTTGCGGCTCGGAGAGGGCGCTTGAGACGTGGGCGTTGATAAGCTTGCCTGCATTGCTACCTCGACAGTGATGAGTCTGGACTCCGTGAACCACCAACCGCTTGTCTTAGATAAAGAGTCATATTAAAATACTAGGTGTCGCTCGATAAAATAAAATTTAGTCTATACAAAGACCTGAAACTAGCACTTTTGGACTCACGTCATAATTCCTAGTGAAGCGCCAACGCTGCTGCGAATCCCACCGAAGAGAATACCTGCGCTGAAGCGAACAGATTTCTCCACAAGGCCGACCCACCGAAGACCTTCTGGGGAACAACAACGACGTCGCCCGGATCAAGCTTTGTATCAAGAACCCCTGGCTCATGCCAGTTATTCGAACGTCTCCCTACCACGAGGCCGTTAGCCCGGATGACAAGAATTTCTTTTCGGTTACCGCCTTCGGTGCTACCCCCCGCTCGCTGGAGATACCAGCCCGTGGTCTTCCCCGGAACGAACGTGATTGCAGACGCGTTATAGACCTGACCAGTGACCAAAACGAAACCTGGCCTTTTAGGTATAGTGAGGACGTCTCCATTACGCAGTTCGACATCTGCGGATGTGCCTTCCCAGCTTGAAATATCTCTGTTAATTTTGATTACCAAACGTCCAATTGCTGGTTGGTTGCGCAATCGAGAAACCACTTCTTTTTGTTGCTGGACGAGTAACTGCAATGTCGCCGCATCGTCCTGTGCGGAGAGGCTCGGAGCCAGCCTCGCACCAGCGGATGTTGTCTCAATCTGATGGATCAACTCATTTCGGCTCTTGTCTTCAAGCTCTTTTACCTGAAGTCTGATCAATACTGCCCCTGAGGGGTAAGCCGAAGATCGAAACCCACCTGCGCGTTTCAAAACTGAACTCAATCTTTCCCCCTCTTGCAGACCGTAGGAACCGGGATAAGCAACTTCACCGGACACACTTACTGAAGATCCAATATCGTTCCAGCCCGATATTTGATGGATTGTCAGCACGTCCCCGGCTTTGAGTATTACGTCTGAGGCCGAATCGTAATTGTTGACTGCCGCTCCGATTCGGATTGCCCCTCTACGGCTTATAACCTGTCGTCCATCTTTCACGTCATAACTAGCAAGATCGGCGGCATCAAGTAGTGCACTCCGCTTGAAGCCGCCTGCCATCCGAACGAGTTGTGCGGCGGTCATTCCCTGAGAAAGCGCATACTCTCCGGGGTGGATTACCTCTCCGTGTACCTGAACTTTGGGAGCGTCTGCTTCATAGCGACCTGCGATCCGGATTGTGTCGAAAGGTCTTAAGTCAAGTTCTTCGTTCCCGACAAAAACGTCGGGCACGCTAAATGAAATAGCTTCAACACGCAAATCAGGTGGCATCAGACGAACAATTTCCCCGCGATCCGCGGGTTCTGGAAGGAGGTCTTGGTACGACCGAAGAACATCATTCAACTTCATTCCATCGTGGTAGGGAAACTTTCCAGGTCTGACAACATGTCCCTCAACGTAGATCGCCTTTTCGCTATAAGGCAGTATCGGGTTGATGTTAACGCGATCGCCGTCTAGAACGGCAAACTGCTCGATCCTTATCTGCGACGCCTCTCTCGTACTTCCTTCCGGTATATCCAGGTTCAGCGTCGCCCGGTGCCCTTGCTCGTCAATTCTTTCGATTGTTATGCGGCTCATCGCAGCAGCCACCAGCAAACCACCGGCTTCGTCCAACACTTCAGATAGTTCTCTCTCGCCTCTTAGTTCATAGATCGCGGGGCGCTTAACCATCCCTGCTACTGCAACCTGTCGTCCGACGGGCGGTATCAAAATCGTGTCGCCCGCTTCCAGTCTTTCCCCGTCCGGCCGAACACCGTGAAGTAAAAAGTCATAGAGATCTACCTCGCGCACCAATTCTTTTCCGCGATATTGGCGAGCTATACGTAATGAGCCAAGGTTGGTTGGTCCACCGGCTGCATATAGCGCGTTGAGCGGAGTCGCTAGCGAGCTAAGGTCGTATGCTCCAGGACGTTGAACATCACCAACTATGTACACTCGTATGGTTCTTAAACGCGAAAGAGTTACCGAAACCTTCGCGTCTCTGAATTGCTTCCCCAATTCCTGCTGAATTAACTCCTGAGCGCGGCCGAGAGGCAGTCCCGCGACTAGGACGGCCCCGACGTCGGGCAGTACAATTGTCCCCTCACGATCAATGTTCCTTGGAAAGGTCTGTGACACTCCTCCCCAAAGACTAATGATCAGTCCATCGCCTGCCCCCAGAATATATTCCGGGCCGACCGGCACATCAATTGACATCTGTTTGGCAGTCAATCCCCTCTCAAGAAACATATCCGACCCGAAGCGTCTGAGCTTCGAAGTCTGCTCCGGAATTTGGGAGTATAAATCGCGAAGCGACTGAAGGTTGTAAGGAGTTGTCTGATGAATTACCTCAGTCGAATTACCACTGTTGCGATCAGACTTGATCGGTGGCGAGAGATCTCCCCGTTCCGAAGAACCTGATCCACCTTTTTTCCGGACAACATCGGAACTAACATTATCCGGCCGGTCGAAACCAGGAGAATTTGCATCTTTTACACCGCCCCTCAAAGAATCAGGACCTCCAGAACCGAGTGAGGTCGTTGGGTTGAGAGACTCGTCGAACTCTTGCATATCTGAACTCTGTCTATCTAAATCTGAACCGGACAAGTAGCCACGCGCCCTCAGCCATACTGTAATTACGGCGCGTAGTCCCGTATCTGTGGATATGCCCTTGTACAGCATGTCATCTGTAATAGCATCTGACTGCGTTGTAGTTCCCTGCTGTTGCAGATAGTCGGCCATTACCTCTTTGATGTCCACTATCAATTCTGGTCGAGACTGCAAGACTTTGAGGACTTGATCTGTGGTCAGGACGCCGTTTGTTCCCTGACTTGTATTATCCCCTTCGGCACTCAATCTTGTGCGGCCTGCACTGTCATCATCGGTTGGGTTGGAATTGGGAGTCCTTGGAGATGGTGACAACGAAGGCGAACCAGATGGCAGGCCGGCCGGCAAAGTCGGGGCCTGTAATTGCTGTGACCAGACGGACGTTGATGAAAGCAAACAGCAAAAGAAGATAGCGAACCACCGTCTCCTACCCAGCTCAAAAAAGCTCATATAAAAGACTTGTAGCCTTCCTTCCTGCACTCGAATACGTCGCCGATCAGTTCCGGCTACGTGCTTCACAGGTTTTCTACAAAATTTGGAGTCAAAGCCACCATCTTCTACATTCATTTTCATAATGGCCTCGACAGACAGAACGATTAGTGGCCACGACACAAACTACGTAAACACTATCCAGATAAAAATGCGACCAAGGTCTACAACTCCCTACCTGAATCGCTCTATCACGATTGTTCTAAATAGATTAGCAGTGGGTATATCGCCAAGCGGCGATGACGGCGAGCTGAAGCCTATCTTTCCGAAGACGTGTTGCTCTTCCTCCAACGAGCTGCTTCGATTAAGTAACAGCAACCCTGTTCCAGGTGAAAGCGCAACCGAAAAAAAAATATCCAATTTCATCTAGTGCTCCACGCAACCGAAGCGATAATCTTGTCTCCCTGTTGGTGACCGTAATCTTAGCGGGTCGACGCAGAGGAAACAGTTTATCGCTAACTTCGCAGAGCTCCCCACGCCCCGCGTGTGACAAAGCTCTGCAGAGCAAAAGATAGAGCTTCGTTCCTGGAAATTTTGCTAACACTATTCTTTTTCCGTACCGTTCGATCCATAGACTGACGGGCCGAGGTAATTGACTGATTGTCCACGTTAACACCTCCGGCAGGCAGGGCATGGCAAAATTCTCGCGCGAAACGAGTGTCGCAACTCCCACTGCAAGGGCAATCTCTTCGCTCTTCGATACATGTCTTTGTACTTCAATCCATAAGGTATGGTTTTCCTGATTAAACTTAACAAAATTCACGAATTCGAGAATCCACGCAGCTCGTGTCCATTCTCCCTTCAGATGCTTAAAAAGATGGACCGCCTGCGCGATAAATTTGTCAGAATCAGAAAGAATTGGTAATTCCAGATCTCGCCAACGCCGAGAGCTCAGCCTGAATAGTCGGTCATCCTGAAAATGGATACAGTCCCAACCACGGTCGTCGGCAAAATGTATTTCTACACAACGCTGCGGTTTCACCTTATAGAGATTTCTCAAACATGGCATACCTTCACCGCCTGCTTTGAACTCCCTTACATTACTCCCGATACCAGTTAATAAATACCCGTGTCGTCGCATTATCTGCTCGCAACGAGAGATGTCGTGATTAGCTATCAAAAAATCGAGATCAAGCTGACAACGCAGCGCAGCCTCCGAAAACGCATCGGGAGCCAAAGTGAAACCTTTAAGGTTGGCGTAGGATATCCCTGCATTTTTGAAATCCCTATTAATCTTCAGAAACTCCTCGAACAAGCGATTCGTCTTTTCCTGGTTATCCGCAGCATTTTTTTTGAGACGGAGCAACACGCGCGGAGGGATCGCATCGTTCATGTGCAGGACATGGAGCCGGTCTAAAAAATAAATTGCCAGACCACTCGCATCCAACCAGGGATAAGTTCCCTTCCAAGCCCGATAACTAAATTTGGAAATGCGCTCGCCAAGCATCCGCGAATCCTCGGTTTGGAACGTCGCAATCACGGCCTGTGCCAATCGGTAATTCATTCGCGGCATAACCTTCCTATTTGCGTTTATTCTGTGATTACAGCTAGAGAGGCTAACACTTTTACTAGGGCTGTCTTTTGCATCGTCATTCTGTCACATGAAGAGTTAAGGTCATCGAGCCGTGCCCGGACCCGCAAAACACTGAACAGTGGCCTACAAAATCTCCGGTCTGGGTTGGCGTGAAAGCGAGCTCCGCAGTTTTCCCTTTGTCAATCCTGGTGGTAAGGTTCAATTCTTTGAATTTGACACCATGAGCGACGTCCTGAGTTTTTAGTTCGATGATGACCGGCTCGCCCTTTCTCAAGGTAATCTCTGACGGCTCATACGCATACCGCTTTACTGAAACAATAACTGTCTTTGGTGCATCCGAGGCTGCGGTGAATCCAGATAGTGCTAAAGCGCCAAGAGTGAATATGCCAACCATGAACACTTTTGCCGAGACCGGTAGTTCCATTTACACCACGACCTTTCGAGGCTGGGGGCAAGGGTTAACAATCCGCTTACACAAAGCTCGCGCCGACTCGCAGACGACCGCGTTATCCATAGGTTAGTAGAGCTATGTGAATCAGTTGTCATTGTGCAATGTGTTGTTTGTCACTTGTTTGTAAAAGCCCGAAAGATATTCTTCTGGCTCTCTCTAGGGCTCCAACAGCAAGGGAATTAGTGATGAAGTTAGTTGCTGGACCGTGATGTTTGCACAGATGAACCCAAAAAACTCTGCCCTTTCGAGGTCAAAAAGCAGAATTGTTCCTGTACCTATCATCAATGTCCGCAGTTTCTTATCGTGGAGAATGGATATCTCTGCGAGGCTATCGGGGGGCACTATGTCTCGAAGAATCTTCCAGGAGACGACGGCCGGTCTATTTCCATGGGTTTCATTAATCCAGAGACGTCGAATGGCTATGGCGATCTCTAAGTCATTCGATTGGACAGAAAATCGATCGGGCCCGGTGCCATTTGTGAACAGATATGGCGTGGCGACGAAACGTCGTAGAAGATCAGGAGGGCGGCTTTGATTTCTCATCAAACGAGCACTTCCTCCTGGCGATTGGCTACAAACGCCCGGAGATGCCTCGCGGCGAACCTGGGAGTTCCTCCATATCGAAATAGCCAGCACGGCAACCGTGAGACGGCTTCGACAGTAAGGTCACGCATCGCCGAGGCTTCGAACAGCTGAACAGGCAATCTTTCCATGCTCGAATCAAGGTAGCTATGGGCTTTGCACGATCTCACCGTGGTGAACTTCGCTCCAGACTGTCGCGTTCTTTCTAAAAAGATCAGCCACCGCGGCTCACAAGCTCTCTCGATCCGCGTACCAAATGTCTCGGCGATGTTTATTTCGTAAGCTAACTCGCCATTCATTGATGTCTGAAGCTTGTATCGTGTTAGGCCTGGAAAATGAATGACAGCATCGGGCAATAGCTTTACTGGGGCTGATGTGCCGTGTGCAACCACCGAACTACGGAACCGTGAGATATAAGTCCAGTCATCAGAGACATAACTGAAGCCTTCTTGTGAGAGTGCGACAGATAACGTGGACTTTCCGGCTCCTGAGAGGCCAGCGATTAGTAACCCGTCACCATCGGACTCCAGACAAGCGCAGTGCATGGGAACCATTCCCATGGCGGCGCCTAGAACGCCTAGAGAAATTGGGACCAGCTTTTCCTTCCAGAAGCGTAAGTCTCTGGCCGCTACCGTCGAGACACTGGCGTTAACCGTTCGACGTAAGATATCGAAGACAAAAATGTTGTCACTGCCGAACGAAGCTGTTACCACATGATGTAAACCACGGAAGTGCGGCTCTCCCATTGGCTTTGGTGAAGCCTCGTTGACCAAAACTCGCATGCTGAATCGGCTCGTGAGGATGGGATTGGTGGGAATCGAAATATTACTCAACAAACTCAGTAGTTCACCTGAGTTTGTGTGCAGATCGCAACCCGCACCTGCGAAATTAAGCTCCTTGCTATGGGGTAAAACTGTTTCATCTGTTGAAAATGAAGTCATCGGAACACCTGTCGGATCTCACTTTATCTCAATGGACGGAAGAATTCCGGCCTCTCTTAGAAACTTTACAAATTGCTGACAGGGATGTGACAACTGCATCGATCTCAAGTCATATCGTCCAAAATAAGCGAGGAGATTGCATTGCCTAAGGCCCGCAAAATTGTCTTCTTTTTCCCATCTTTCGCTAGTTCTGACGCGACCGCACCTCTAGGCATCCTCGCCGTAGCCACTCCATTGATCCGAGCCGGCTATCAGGTCGTTCTGATCGACTCTACTATCACCCCAAATTATAAGCAGCGCGTGTTGGAAGAGGTGCGTGACTCTATCTGTCTCGGAATCTCTTTAGTGACCGGGCCGATGATCCGTGAGACCGTTGAAATTGCCAAAGCTATTAAGGCTCGAGACCCCGAGTTCCCGATTGTCCTTGGGGGGTGGCACCCTTCTCTTTTGCCAAAACAGACACTGCAATCGTGGTACATCGACTACGTAGTGTGTGGACAGGGAGAAGAATCCTTCCTCGAATTGGTCGGCCACATTGAGAACCAGTCCTCTCCAGACTTTGTCTCCGGCATCGGTTTCAAGC
Organism: Tunturiibacter gelidiferens; assembly: GCF_013410115.1. GTDB lineage: Bacteria > Acidobacteriota > Terriglobia > Terriglobales > Acidobacteriaceae > Edaphobacter > Edaphobacter gelidiferens. The sequence continues at coordinate 2,820,756 of NZ_JACCCV010000001.1, read as the reverse complement.
GAGATAATAAACTTATATTTACCCCCGAGCGCGCGCTAAGGCCTATTGTGGAACAACCTCCAAAGTCTTATCAGATTGCGGACTTTGATGCCTATGAGCGAATGTGTGGAAGGCGCTGGGCAATGTACACCTCCAGCCTTGCCTGCCCCTTCGATTGCGCCTATTGCACCAACGGTGCGGTTTATAAGCGTAAATGGAACGCTCTTCCGGCGGAGCAATTCGTTGAAGAAACTGTTGACCTAAGCCGTAGGTACAACCTCAGCATGCTTTGGATTGTGGACGATAACTTTTTAGTTGACTTGGATCGTGCGCGAGCCATCAGCGAGGGCCTAGTGCAGGCCGAGGCAGAGTTTCAGTGGAGTATCCAAGCAACTACAAATCTGACCTCTAGGCTTTCGCTGGAGGATTTGAAATTGCTGCGTCGCAGCGGCTTGCATCAAATTTGCCAAGGTGTCGACTCCGGATCTCCAAAGATCCTGAAGGCCATGAACAAAACCTTTCAAAACTTCGAAGATATCTACGAAAGCGCGGCACGGTGCTTAGCCGCAGGAATGCGTCCCTCTTTCAACATTATCTTTGCCTACCCTGGAGAGGGAGCAAAAGAGCGTCGAGAGACCATGAATTTCATTATGGATGTATGCCGACGCTTTCCGGGCACGGAATTCTGGACTAATATCTTTACTCCCTATCCAGCCACCAATGTAATGAACAACGCTACCGAGCTTGGTATTGAGGTTCCTGACTCGCTTGAAAAATGGGCCGAGTTCTTTCCGCGTTACACCAAACTCCCTTGGCTGAACGGACATGATCACGAAGAGTTACAGGTTATGCGCGATTACCTACGTATTGCCTTCGATCGCATTCCGATCGGAATTGACCGTCGGACTCGCATGACTCGCCTTGCTCAGAAGTGCATATCATTTCCAGCTCGCTTCCGACTTGATCATGGCCTATATCGATTCCCCGTCGAGCTTTGGCTCAATGACAAGCTCAAGGAGCGGACGGCGGGTTTCAAGCCAGTTGTGGATGCTCGCCGACTAGAACCGAACCCAGAACCGGGAGAGGTTACATGCTGAGTCAGGGCAAAGTCGTATTGTTTTATCCGCCATATGACGGGCCTCCGCTTGGTGCACCGCTTTGCCTACTCACTCTTGCAGCCAGTCTGCGTGAAGCAAACTTCGATGTCGTCATGATTGATGCCGCGATCGAACCGAATTACTTAACCCGTATAGAGTGCGAGAGCGTGGATGCTCTTTGCGTTGGGATCTCCGTTCTGACCGGCCCAATGATTCGCGGCGCTATAGAAGTGGCAAGCATAGTCAAAAGCCACGCGCCGTGGCTTCCAGTCATCTTTGGGGGATGGCACCCGTCGCTGCTTCCCGATGAAACCTTGGGTGAAAGCTTTGTAGATATGGTTGTCCGCGGTCAGGGTGAAATAACACTTGTCGAAACCGCCCAAGCCCTGGCTAATAAGAAATCTCTTCGTAACATTGCAGGGCTTTCTTGGAAGAGCAACGGGCAACATACTCACAACGTTGATCGGAAGATTGAATCTCTAGACTCGCTTCCGCTCCCCGCATTCGACCTTACTAATTTTGATGCTTACGAAGAAATCGCCGGCATTCGCAAACTCGCGTATGCGACCAGCGTTGGTTGCCCCTATGCGTGCAATTACTGTACAGACATGGTCTTTTACAAACGGAGATTTAATGCTCTCTCCGCCGATCGGACAGTAGCGGAAATGATCGAGCTCGTCACTCGCTACCGCATTGAAGAAGTGGCACTGCTTGACTCTAACTTTCCTGTTCAGTTGCCGCGAGCTCTTCAGATCGCCCGCGGCATCATTGATTCCGGAGTGAAGTTTAAGTGGACGTTTCAGGCCTCTACCGACTTTCTCTGTCGCATGAGTGAGGATGAAGTTCGGTTGCTCGGCGCCAGCGGCGTCTCACACATGGGCTTTGGCACAGAATCAACTTCAGACTCCGTGCTCAAGCTAATGAACAAGCGTCATCAACGTGTCGACGAGATGTATGAAACTGCGCGCAAGGCACAACTGGGTGGAATTCGCGTAACCTTCAACTTAATCTTCGGATATCCAGGTGAGACAGAAGCAGATCGCATCATGACCTTTCAGACCATGAGCGACATTGGTCGTCAGTTTGCCAATGTTAGTTTCTCGCCAAATATCTTTACCCCCTATCCAGGAATTCCTATCTGGCCCCAGTTGCGCGAACTGGGTGTTCCTGAGCCGAAAAATCTTCATGAATGGATGGAGATGCCTTTGGGTGCAAACATGCTGCCTTGGCTTAAGGGAAATGAGCTCGCTCGACTGCAACGTATGCTCAAGTACTTTTTACTCAATAATCAGATCGATCGTCAGCAAAAAAGCTACTCCCGGCTGCGGTACGCCGTGCGGTTCATCGTTCAGACACCAATCCGTTGGCGGCTCCGTTCGAGCAACTACTCATTTCCATGGGAACTCTGGCTTTCTAATCTATCTGAACGCATCGTGCTTCGCCGTTCGCTGGTGACTGGTCAGGAACTCCCTAAGGAGACCGTCAATGCGTGCTAATCAGACAAAGGGAGGAGGTAATCTGTGGCTGATGTTCTATTAACCCATTCTTATCACCTTCCTTATGATCCCAAGCAGGTAAGAAAGATGCAGCCGTATCCTCCCCTCGGTACGCTATACGCTGCGTCTGCACTGAGAGCTGGGAACATTTCTGTTGCCGTGTTCGACACGATGCTCGGGGACCCCGACCTTGGCTTCTCAACGGCCTTACTGCAACATCGTCCCAAGATTGTGGTGATCTACGAAGACGACTTCAATTTTCTCTCAAAGATGTGCCTAACGCGTATGCGCGAACTGGCCTGGCAACTCGCTCGACTGGCAAAGGAGGCAGGATCCGTTGTCATTGCACATGGCTCTGACATGACCGACCAAGGCGAGTCGTACCTCCGCAACGAGGTTGATTTCATTCTGCTGGGAGAAGCCGAAGAGACACTCGTAACGCTATGTTCCGCCGTTCTTTCTGCACGGCCGTACTCGGACATACCTGGTCTCCTATATCTCGACGCCGCAGGGAAACTTCACAAAAGTTCGAGAGAAGTCCCGAAGAACGCATCCTGGAGTGCTCTGCCAAGACCGGCCCGCGAACTTATTGATCTAGCCCCCTACCGTCAAGCTTGGACCACCGCGCATGGTCGCTTTTCAACCAATATCGTCGCCAGTCGCGGATGTCCTTATAGGTGCAACTGGTGTGCGAAGCCAATCTCAGGAAACAAATTCCAGATCCGCTCCGCCAAATCTGTGGCAGCGGAGATCCGCGAACTAAAGGAAGTATACGGAGTCGAGCACATCTGGTTCGGTGATGACGTTTTCGCCCTGAATCATCAGTGGGTGCAGGATTTCGCAGACGAAATTGAAGCAATGAAGTGCGCTCTCCCCTTCAAAATTCAGTCTCGTGCTGATCTGATGACTCCTAAGACTGTTGCGGGACTCAAGCGAGCAGGATGTACGGAAATCTGGATGGGCGTCGAATCTGGCTCGCAGAAGGTGCTCGATGCAATGGATAAGGGGCTACGCGTAACCGATATCATCACCGCGCGGTCTCTCCTCGCCAACGAAGCGCTTCGTGCGTGCTTTTTCCTGCAATTCGGCTATCCAGGAGAGACATGGGAAGACATTCAACAGACCATCGAACTCGTACGCAGCACACGTCCAGATGATATCGGCATCTCTTTCTCTTACCCCCTGCCTGGAACAGGTTTCTTCGAGCGCGTTCAGGAGCAGATTGGAACCAAACGAAATTGGACTGATAGCGACGACCTGTGCGTTATGTTCTTCGCAGCCTATAAGAACGATTTTTACGTAGCACTAAGAAACGCGCTCCATGCGGAGGTCGACTCCTGGAACAGCGCAAACAAGCTCAGGAGTCAGATTGATCCGGTCTCTCTTTGGCAACATGTTTTTGAACTTGAAATTGTCAGCAGAAATTCTAAGCTCGCAGCATTCCCCGCCGACGAAATCACCAGTCGTTCCGACAAAAGAAAGTTTGTTCCTCTGCAGAACATTATTCCGGCTGAGAGGCAGGTTTAGATGGTAGAGCTTCTACTTACTCACGGCTATTTTTTATATGAAGATCCCAAAGAGCTTCATATCTTGAAGCCCTACGCTCCGCTCGGTATCTTGTACCTGTGCTCTCATCTACGGAAACAAGGTTTTAAAGTAGATGTTTTCGACACCACGTTTTCGAGTCGCGAAACCCTCTTCAAACATCTGCGTACTGAGACGCCCTCGGTCGTTGGCATCTATGCCAATCTTATGACACGTGGTAATGTCGTCGAAATCTTGAAAGTGGCCCGCGAGGCCGGTTGGAAGATCATCGTCGGTGGCCCGGAGCCTGGCGCGTACGCCCTCGAATATCTCCAGGCAGGGGCACACTATGTAGTCTTTGGTGAGGGCGAACTCACCACACAGGATTTGCTCGAAGCCTTTCGAGCTACCGATACAGCCGCATGCACCCGCATCCCTGGGCTCGCCTATCTTGATGCGGCTGGCAATATGCATGAAACGGCACAGCGCAATCAGATCGCCGATCTCGACAGTCAACCATGGCCAGCCCGCCATGCTATTGATGTCGGTCGCTACGTCAAGACCTGGCGAGACGCGCATGGTAAAGGTTCGGTCAACTTCATCACGGCGCGCGGATGCCCTTACAAGTGTCGCTGGTGTAGTCATCAGGTCTTCGGCCAAACCCACCGCCGTCGCGATCCGCTGCTTGTCGTCGATGAAGTTGAATGGCTACTCCACACCTACTCCCCGGACATGGTCTGGATATCTGACGACGTTTTCACGATCAATCATCAGTGGCTTCGCGTCTACGCTGGCGAGATGCGTCGTCGTCATCTCCGTATCCCGTTCGAATGCATCTCTCGGGCGGATCGTTTGAATCCGGAGATGCTCGATCTCCTCGCTGAGCTTGGATGTTTTCGGATCTGGATCGGCTCTGAAAGCGGGTCGCAACGCATCCTCGATTCCATGGATCGCGGTGTAACAATCGAGCAGGTACAACGGGCCGTCGCTATGAGCCGCGAAAGAGGGATAGAAAGCGGAATGTTCCTTATGTGGGGCTATGAAGGCGAAGAGCTAGAGGACATCGAAGCCACGATCAAGCATGTCAGCATAACGAAGCCCGACATTTTTTTTACAACTGTGTCTTATCCCATCAAGGGAACACCCTACTACAAGAAGATCGCCGACCGTCTAGTCCAACTAAAGCCATGGGGTGTTAGTTCCGACCGTGACATCAAGATCAAGGGGCGCCACTCTCAAAAGTTCTACAAGTATGCGGATAAACTCCTTCAAGACGAGGTCCAACTCGCACGCATAGCCGACACATCGGAGGCTGAATCCGACCGAGCGGCCAGTCTGCGTCGTGACATCATGGCCGCTCGCGCTGGTTTGCTTTCCACTTCTATGGAGGTGGAAGCATGACTAACATGGCTACCGTCCAGCCTCAAGCCATACTTGCCTTCGACCATTTAGCCGAAAGATACGACGATCTATTCACCAAGTCTCTTATTGGCCGCGCTCAACGAGACGTCGTGTGGAATGTATTGAGTCAGACGTTCCGACCTGGAGATTATGTTCTCGAGTTGAATTGTGGCACTGGGGAAGATGCGATGTTCCTCGCCCGCAGCGGAATCTCAGTGGCCGCCTTTGATGCCTCCGAACAAATGATCCGGATCGCAAGTCAACGTCTTCGCCCTGAGGCTCCGAACCCTCTCGTGCGATTCAGTCAACTGCCGATTGAACTGATACATCAGATCCGACCCGAAAGACAATTTGACGGAGCCTTCTCAAATTTCTCCGGCCTTAATTGTGTCGTCGATCTAAACCATACAGCAGGGGACCTGGCAGCTCTTATGCCTCCGGGTGCTCCGCTTATTGTCTGCCTTTCCACCCGCTTTTGCATCTCAGAGATGATCTGGTTTTCGCTTCGCGGGAAGCTCAGTAAAGCGTTTCGAAGATGCTCGGGTCGAACACTAGTCAAGGTTGACGAGTTTCCCTTTAACGTCTACTACCCGACTTTACGCCAGTTGCGGAGATCATTTTCACCAGCATTCATAATGCGTTCCTGCGTGGGTATCGGCATCACAGTTCCACCGTCTTATGTTGAACCATGGATCCGCAAATATCCAAAATCACTAAATATCCTACAGGCGATCGATAAAGTTCTCTCAAGCCGTCCAGGGTTTCGCGTACTTGGCGATCACATGCTCATTCGTTTCGAAAGAGTTCAGGCATGATGGTGACGACTCATCTTAGATCGATCTCTTGCAGTGCTACCGAAGACGGCGAGATTCGCCTTCAATGCCCGCGCTGTCACGGACAGATAGGAGTTCTTCCGCATACGAGTAAAGGTGACATGATGTTGGTATGCTCGGATTGTTGCCTGAAGCTATCGAGGGAGCAAGGCATCTGGAGAGCTCTACTTCCTGAACGGGTCTCTCATTTCTCCCGCTTCATCAAAGACTATGAGTTCATTCGTTCTGCAGAAGGCCGTGGCAGCATAAGTGCGGACTACTATCTGGCGCTTCCCTATCGCGACTTGTCTGGGAACAACAGTCAGCAATGGACCATGCGAGCCAGGACGTTTCATTACATCGAACAGAATATTCTTCATAATTTACGGATCGAGAACCAAAGACCGCTTCAAATTCTCGACCTCGGCGCAGGTAATGGATGGATGAGCTATCGCCTGGCTCTTGCAGGTCATGCGCCTGTCGCGGTAGATCTGCTTACTAATGATCGCGATGGCGTAGGCGCCGCAATTCACTATCGGAAACAGCTTGCTGCACTCTTCCCTCGTCTTCAGGCAGAGCTTGACGTCCTCCCTTTTACGGACGATTCGTTTGACCTTGTTATTTATAACGCATCATTTCACTATTCCGAAGACTACGAGAAGACCATAGCCGAAGCCTTACGTTGTACTCGCACCGGGGGAACGATTCTCATCGCTGATACCCCGTGGTATAGCAACGAAGCGAGCGGTCGACAGATGGTCATTGAACGTCGTAGGACCTTCACTCAACGCTACGGTTTTCCGTCCGACGGCCTCGGAAGTCTTGAATTCCTTACAGACGAACGTCTGCGAAGAATAGAGACCTGCTTTAGTCTTCGCTGGCAAGCACACACCCCCAATTACGGAATGCGCTGGCTTATGCGGCCGCTACTTGCGAACATGCTCGGCAGACGCGAACCGTCTCAATTCCGAATCTATACCGCTAGAGTCAAGAAATGATCATCCTTTTCAATCCACGTGCCACAAAACCACGCAACCGCCGCCTTCCTCTCGCTGTGTTGGCTATTGCCGCAGTTCTTGAGGGACGAGAAGAATATGAGATTATCGACGGCAATGTAGACGACAACCCGACAGCAGCCGTATTGCGGCTAATTGAACAACACGACGTCGAACTTCTCGGCGTCTCTGTGATGCCAGGGCCACAGATGGTTGCCGCGATGGAAACGTCACGGGATGTTCGCCGCGCTTATCCTCACGTGAAGATCGTGTGGGGAGGCTATTTCCCTTCCGTCTATCCAGACGCTGCACTCAATGCAAAGTACGTAGACTACATTGTTAGGGGTCAGGGCGAAGATACACTGCTGGAACTCCTGGATGCACTGCGCGGGAAACGCACACCGGAGTCCATTCTCGGCTTATCCTACAAAGACATCTTTGGCCTACCTAGAAACAACGCCGAGCGGCCCATGAAGGGGCCCGATGAGTTCCCTTGGTCGCCCTTTCACAAATTGCCCGTCAACAAATATCTTCGGCCTTCTTTTTTTGGCAAGCGCACTGCTGTCCATCACGCCAGTATTGGTTGTCCTTTTAACTGCAGCTTTTGTGGAGTTCACGCTGCTTATGGGAACAAAGAACGCATGGAGTCGCCAGAACGCACGGCTGCCATTCTCTCGCATCTCGTAACAGAGTACGGAGCCGATTCCGTTCAGTTTTACGATATGAACTTCTTCCTGAGGGAGGATCACGCCCTGGAGCTTGCGAAGCGAATTGAACACCTCAACCTTCGCTGGTGGTGCGAGGCCCGAGTCGATGTCATGTCACGTTACACCGACGAAACCTTCGCGGCGCTAAAACGGGCAGGATGCACCATGATTTTTTTTGGTGCTGAGTCAGGCTCCGACTGGGCTCTCAAAGAGATGAAAAAAGGCATAACAACAGAGCAGACAATAACGATTGCAGAGCGGATAAAACAGTTTGGTATCATTCCCGAGTTCTCCTTCGTCATCGGAAATCCGGGAGACCCGGAACGAGACACCCGTGAGACCCTTGCCTTCATACGTAAACTGAAGAAGATTAATCCCGACTCTGAGATCATCATCTATCACTACACGCCGGTGCCTCAACCTGACAATATGTACGGTAATATTGACGGCCAGATCGCGTGGCCGTCTACTCCCGCAGAGTGGGCTTCGAAGCGGTGGATGGACTTTACTCTACGCATTGACACGCAAGCTCCGTGGCTTAAACGTAAGACCAAAAACCTCATCGACAACTTCGAGATCGTTGTCGGCTCACGATGGCCGACTGTACAGGATATCCGTGCGCCGAGGTGGAGTCGCTTTCTCTTGAAGAGTCTCAGCTCATGGCGATATGCACTTCGCTTCTATCACTTCCCAATTGAACTTCATTGGGCCAACGAATTCATCAGCCTCCGCAAGCCAAAGCGAGAAAGTTTGTGACTGCGACAGCCTATTCTTCGTCTGATGTATTCGATACCTGGGCGCAGGTCTATGACGAGCAGCCCAATCCGCTGCTCATGCTGGAGCAACGTTTTCTCAGTCAGATACTCCCGGATGTCAGCGGCCTTGATGTGTTGGACGCTGGATGCGGCACGGGCAGATGGCTTCAACTCTTGGCATCTCGTGGACCCGCGAGTCTAACTGGGGTTGACTCCTCTCACAAAATGCTGCACCGTGCTGCAACTAAGCTTGGGGCAGCGTGTTCCTTACGACTCGGAAGCTGTGTCGCTCTACCTATACCAACCGCCGCGATGGACCTCGTGGTGTCATCATTCGTTTTGAGCTACCTGGAAAGCCTGCAGAACTTCGCTCGGGAACTGCACCGAGTTACCCGGCCTGGTGCCACTGTCTTTTTGACGGACATGCATCCAGAGACGGCAGCTTTATGTGACTGGAAAAGATCTTTTACTCACGAGGATTCGACTGAAACCGTCCCTGCCCACAGATACTCACTCCAGGAGATTACTGACATATTTCAGGCGTACGGGTTCGAGTTACTTACGAATATCCAGCCGGACTTTGATTCAGAGGAGAAAAAGGTCTTCGAAGATAACGGAAGACCGGAGTTGTACGAAGCTTGTGCGAAGCTCCCTGCCATTTATATTTTACAGCTGCAAAAAAAAGTGCTCCCGCAGAAAGCTCCAAGCGAGAATTTTGGAACTCTACGTCTTATAGCGGGAAGATGTACTTTCGGGCCTTGCGCAGCAACCGGAGCTCTGATTGAGATCGAACGCGGACAAATATCCTTCGTCTCGCACAAGATGCCCCGTCGCACAGGGATGTCATCTAGTTCGAGCGAAACAATCGACCTATCTAACTATTTACTGCTCCCAGGCCTCATCAACGCACATGATCATCTTGAGTTCAGCCTCTTCCCGAACCTGGGAACAGGACCGTATTTGAACTCGATCGAGTGGGCAAGAGAGATCCATCGGACTTACGCTTCAGTCATCGCCTGTCATCGTAAGGTCCCAAAGCCGACTCGGCTAGTGTGGGGAGCCATCCGCAATCTGCTCTGCGGTGTGACCACTGTCTGCCATCACAACCCACTCTCGCGCGAATTAGTCGCAGCTGACTTTCCAGTTCGTGTGTTGTCCAGATTTGGCTGGGCCCATTCCATTACGATGGATCCCAATCTCTTGCACAACTTCGATCACACACCGCCACATCTACCCTTCCTGCTTCATGCCGCCGAAGGACTCGATGCAAAGAGTGCCCAAGAAATCTTTGATCTCGATCGACTGGCAGTTCTCGACGAACGAACAGTTCTTGTGCATGGCCTCGCTCTGAATAAGAAGGCGGTCTCGCTTATCAATCAACGTCGTTCAGCTCTCGTCGTCTGTCCCACTTCAAATCAGTTCCTCTTTTCCTCCGCGCCTTCCGCGACGTTGATCAAGTCTCTCAACGCGGTGGTCCTTGGCAGCGATTCTCCGCTTACCTCGGCCGGCGATCTGCTCGATGAAATAAGTTTTGCGCGTCGCGAGATTGGCCTCGATGACCAGTCTCTCTTTGAAATGGTTACTACAAGATCAGCCAGTGTTTTGCGTCTGCGCAACGGAGAAGGGCGGCTCCGTCCAGGCTCTGTAGCCGACGTCATCGCCGTGCGCGATAAAGGTCTTACTCCGGCACAGACTGTTTCGCAGCTTACCTTCGACCAGATCGAACTTGTCATCCTTGGGGGGCGAATCCAACTTGCGAGCGATGCACTTTACGCCTGCCTTGCCAAACCACTTCAGGCTGGCCTGTATCCCCTACTCATCGAGGGTCACAAGCGGTGGCTCCGGGCACCGATTGATGAACTTTTAAGTAGTGCAAGAAAAACGCTCGGAAACGACATCCGAGTCGGCGGAAAGAGGGTGGAGCGTGTCAGTGCTGCATGAGGTGTCAACTCCGCAATCTATTACTTCGCTCGTATCGGCAATCACAAACATGCCGATCCTGATCCTGAATGTCCACAGCCTGTGCAACTGCCGCTGCGTCATGTGTGACATCTGGAAGCGTGATACCAGGGAGCAGATCCAAGTGGAGAATTTGGAACGCCACCGACTCTCGCTGCAGAATCTTGGAGTTAGACAAGTGGTTCTCACCGGCGGCGAGCCGCTGCTTCATAACGATCTCGCGGCGCTGTGCACATTTTTTCGAGATCAAGGAATTCGCATAACTCTTCTAACCACAGGTCTACTTTTGTTCAAACGCGCGAACGAGGTTGCCAATCTATTTGATGACATCATCATCTCCCTCGATGGCCCAAGACAAGTTCACGACAACATCCGCAAAGTCGGCGGAGCTTTCGACCTCATCGATAAAGGCATAGCCGCTCTTCGCCAATACAACCCATATCTCCCGATAACCTGCCGAACCACTGTGCAGAAAGCCAACCATAATCATTTACGCGAGACAGTCAATGCAGCTAAGGCTATGGGGCTAAACTCAATCTCCTTTTTAGCAGCCGATCTCACTTCCGAAGCGTTCAATCGCCCACTAGTATGGCCTATTGAGAGACAGAGCCAGATCGGTCTGAGCGCGGACGAGATAACGGTTCTCGAAGTTGAAATCGAACATCTGATCCTCGAATATAGAGTAGACTTCGACCAAAGATTCATAGTCGAGTCGGCCGCAAAGCTGCGAAAAATCTCGCGACGTTTCCGCGAGCACCTAGGACAACTCTCTCCTAAAGCTCCCGTATGTAACGCCCCCTGGGTCTCGGCCGTGCTTGAAATCGATGGTGCCGTCCGCCCCTGCTTCTTTCATAACTCAATAGGAAATATGACTCACTCTGCACTGGAAGACGTAGTTAACGGGAAAATGGCCAAAGAGTTCCGAGCATCGCTCAACGTAGAAACCAACCCAATCTGTCAGCGATGCGTATGTTCATTGAATTACAGTACAGTCAGTGATAACCCAACCAACTGAAGGCCTTCTATACGTCGAGTGTAACGAGATATTTTAATAGCCCATCCATATGAATCAATTGTGTTGGCTTTATCTACTTCTGGCCAATGCTTCGGTCATCAGAGGTTGCTTTGGGTCCGCCTCTTTCCATAGATTCAAAGATCTCCGATAAGCCTCGACACTTTCCGGTTGATTACGGCTGTTCTTGTAGCCCCGCGCTACTCCTATCCCCGCCATCGGATATAGATCTCCTTCCTGCATCGATGCTTCGCCGCGCCGAGCCAATACTGTCTGAAAAGCGAGGATGGCCTGAGACGTCTGACCCAATGCTGCGTGAGCCATGCCACGCAAATATGCCGCGAACACCGTCTCCTCGTACTGTGCGGCAATATCCAGACTCGGGATGGCTTCCCCAGGTTCATTGATTCCAATCTCGGCTGCAGCTTTCAACTCAGGTACGTAGTTTTGGACCACTGCGGTATTTCGCGGAAAATGCTGCTGCAGTATGCCGGCAGTCTTCATCGCATACGGCTGATCTCCACAGAGAGCCGCAGCCATTCCTGCGTTGAAGCTTGCAACTGGTCCCTTCGGCAAGCTTCTCACTTCCTCAACCATCGCGAGTGCAGCGGAGCAACTCTCTGCCAGAGCCTGATCGAGCGCGCCTTGCGCCAACAAAGATGCCTGGGTGCCAGATAGCTCGGCGTCGTCACCAGCTTTTGCAGCCGCCGTCCGCCACAGATCCAAAGCCGCGCCCTTCTTTCCTGTGTTATCCAGGTAAAGGCCGTAATTATTCAAGTCTGCGTACGTCACCTGCGCGCGGCTGCCAATCGTTGGTCCGGCGAGCGCATCCTGCAATTCTTTTACCTGCTCTGTCACAAGATCTTCCCTCCCGTCCAGATATACCGCGGTCAGGACGTTGGTACTACTCGCAACCCCGATGTGACCAGCCTGTGACGCCACTTCAAGGACGCTTCCGTATCGATCCATCCCGACCAGGTCGCGTTCTGCCTCGACATAAGTCTCCGCATCGAACGGATTCTCCTCATATCCCTGCTGCGCAGCCTGCAAAGCCTCCGGGAATAGCCTCTGCATTCGCAACACCAGCGCCAGCCCTCTTCTCCCGTCAACGCTGAGCGGATATCGCAACACATACTCGCGGATCGTTCTGGTAGCCTGAACCAGATCCCCACTCCCATTCATTTCAAAGCAGAACTTCGCCAGCAACTTGACCGCCTCGCTGGCGTGAACTGCGGCATCGCGTGCAAACCCGGCGGCCTTCGCGGATGCCACTTCAGCCTTTTCCTCACGATAAAGCCACGCAAGCCGCATCTGCACCTGAACAAACTTCGGATCGAAATTTACCGCTTCTTGATACGCCTCTAACGCCTCGGGGATTCGGCCATTCTGCTCTGCTGTCGCCCCTACAAAATAAGCATGCAACGCATCCAGATTTCCTGACGCCTCATCGACAAACGGAATTGTTCTTCGCATGTCGGCTTTACTGTCTTCACTCACTTCTCTCCGCACGGCCAACGCTAGTCGGCCGATCGCCGCGGGAATCTCTTCCCTGCTCCCAGCAATCTCATCGAGGCTTGCCACTTTGTCGTTCGAATCAGCCCTCAACACGTCGACGCTGATCGTATAGGGAGCCTCCGATCCACTGATCTCACCATACAAATAAGCCCTGGCGCCAATCTTCTGCGCGACACTCTGCACAGGGACTGTCATCATCGCTACAGCGCTCTCCGGATTGATCTGCATTAGGCCCGCGCGATACGCTTGACCACCCAGAACATTCAAAGTCTTCGATTGATGCAGCGCGATCTCAAGCCCCTCCATCACCGTTCCGTCGAGTGTCTTGTCTCCAGTCTTGTTCTGAACAAGAGTTAGCAGCAAACGATCAGTGGGCTTTAGCACCATCGGTCGAAAGAGGCTTCTGCCAATCAATAGAGAGATTGCCATCGCGACGCCGAGCGTTAGGGTCACTGCGGCCGCCATTCGCACCCAGGCTTTTTTTCTATGCTCCACCATCAACTCTGCTAAAGAATCGTCTTCAGATACCAGCCATTCCGGTACATCCCGCTCAGCCATGTCATCGCGATCTTCTTCAAAACGCGTCAACCCCCGTCGAGATCTTATCGATTCTGGTTGAGAAGGTAATATCTTCACTCCCGTCAACGGGCTATGACCAACCTGTTGGACAGTTGCATCTTGAGCGTTACTTTGCACCACATCATATACAGAGCGCCGAAACCGCTGAGAGCCCTCGCTCTCAAATGCCAAGGCGCCCGCTTGTACAAGATGCGAGCGCTTTGGAGCGCGACCAAAATCGCCCCCCGGACCGACCGCGGGGCGGGTCAGCTTTTTGCTATCAAGTGACCCTCTGGCCTGGAGCCTTGGCACCCTCCCACCCGGCGTATTCCCCTGGCTTGAATCAGATTTGCGTTTCGGTCCCTTATGCAGAGCGACTGGATCATAAGCACGAACGAGAGGAACTGCTGACAATGATCCCTTGTGTAGCCATCCTCCTCGACCCAGCTTTCCCCCGACCTTAGTTAAGGCCTCCTGCAACTCCTGCGTGCTCTGGAATCGCTCAGTCCGATTCTTCGCCATCAGTTTGAGGATGATCCGCTCCAAGTCACGCGGAATCGATTGGTTCCAGTTACGGACAGAGTCCGGCGTATGACTGAGAAGCTGCACAAACATCAGCGCACTCGTCGTTCCTTCGAACGGCACACGTCGCGTCGCCATCTCATACAGCACAACCCCCAGCGAGAACAGATCCGATCGTGTGTCCAGTGACTCGCCCCGCGCCTGCTCCGGCGACATATACGCCACCGTCCCAACGGTCGCCCCCGATAGCGTCATATCAAGCGTTCGCGACTCCCACCCTCCGCGCACTTCGAGTCCGATCTTCGCCAGGCCAAAGTCCAGCACCTTCGCCTGGCTCTTTCCACTCGGCATCTTCACCAGGAAGATATTTGCCGGCTTGATATCTCGATGCACAATCCCTTTGGTATGCGCGGCTGCCAACGCGTCAGATATCTCGAGCGCATAGCGAACAATCTCGTCCGGAGAGAGCGCGCCGTGTTCGATTCGGGACCTTACGGTTTCGCCCTCCAGCAGTTCCATCACTAGATAAGGCGTGCCATTCTGTTCGCCGATGTCGAACACCATGCAGATATTTGGGTGATTCAGTGCAGAAGCAGCCCGCGCCTCTTGCAGGAAACGCTCTCGCATCCCGGGCATCTTGTAGCTCTCATGCAGCAGCTTCACCGCAACTTCGCGATGCAGCCGCTCATCCCAGGCTCGAAAGACGAGGCCCATACCTCCGCCGCCCAGTCTACCCAGGATCTCGTACGGACCGAACCTCTGGCCAGCCTCTGGAATCATGCCTCGGTTGCCTTCTATTCTCCCAGCGTCGATCGGAACCAATATCTTCGCTTTGCGATCATCCTCGTAACCGGAGTCGCGAGCGTAAGGCCTTGTGCGAGTTGATCATAATGTCCATCACCACTCGATCGCAGAACCACCTCGAAAGGGTTCCATACTCGATAAACAAATCTGCTGACGACGGGACAAGCCTCGTGCAACCTCTTCAACCCGGCGCTAGACCAGGACTCGTGATCGCTTCCAACTCTCGCATAGCCAGTTCGAGGAATACATCCCCCAAGCGTGGCATGCCGTTCATGTCCCATCTTCCACACATCCAGCGCTGTCGGGAGCACTTTATAATCAGTGTGTGAACCCTCCTACCCGAATCGTCCGCCATCCTGTTAACCAGACCCTACTGATTGATGCCGACGACACTCTCTGGGAGAACAACATCTACTTTGAGCGTGCCATCACCAGCTTCATCTCCTACCTTGATCACCGAATTCACACCGCGGAAGAGGTCCGCGGCCACCTCAACCGAGTCGAACACGACACTATCCGCGCCCACGGTTACGGGCTTCACAGCTTCCGCAGGTCGCTGGTCGCCTGCTTCGAACAGCTCAGCGACGTCCCCATGACAGACGAAAAGCACCGTCGCATTGAAAGCTTCGCCCAGTCCATCGCCGAGCAGGAGATCGAGCTTCTCCCCAACGTTGGCCCCACGCTCAGCGAACTCGCCACGCGTCACCGCCTCATTCTCGTCACCAAGGGAGACCAGGACGAGCAAACCGACAAGCTGCATCGCTCCGGCCTCGCTCCTCATTTCGCTGCTGTCGAGGTACTGCCTGAAAAACACCACCAGGCCTACCTCTCGCTTGCCTCTCACCACGGTTGCGAGGCATGCAATACCTGGATGGTCGGCAACAGCCCCCGCTCGGACGTCAACCCAGCGCTCTCAGCCGGATTAAATGCCATCTTCATTCCGCACGATTTCACCTGGGTCCTCGAGCATGAGGTCGTGAACCAGCCTCCTGCAGGGCAACAGTTACTCGAACTTGCGAGCTTCGCCGACCTCACCCGTCATTTCTAGATCAGCCCGTTCTCAGGAATGCGAGGCAGTTCACATCGCGACACGATTACTCATCTAATACCCTTACCTTCTCAAGCAGGGCATGGGATTCGGTGCGCTCTCACGTCCTATTGTCTGTGAACAAGCTGTTGGACTGTAATTTGCGCCTTCCTCATCCGTCAACAGTAGTGTTCGGAGCAAAACGCCCGATCAAAGGAGAATCACATGACAACTCGCCTTATATGCCGTGCTGCCCGGAGTGCGAATGCACACCCCCCTGCCCCTGCGATTCCAACTGCACCTGTCCCGCATCCAAATGACTAGGGCGTGGTGCGGTACAAAGCTCCGCACCACGTCCCTTAACAGTCCCCATGCAAATTCAAGCTATCGCACAACTCGTCCTCAACCGACAACAATTCCTGCAGTTCGTGCAGAGGCGCGTCGCCTCTGCAGCAGCCGCTGAAGACATCGTTCAGAACGCCTACATCCAAGCTATCGAAAATGTCTCGATGTTACGGCAACAGGAGTCTGCCGCTGCATGGTTTTACCGTGTCCTCCGTAACGCCATCATCGACTACTATCGCCACCGTTCCGCCGAAGACCGCGCCTTGGAACGCTTGGCTCGTGACTCAACAGATATGAAGCCCCCTCCAAAGTCAGAGGAGATCGAGTGTGAGTGCATCCATCAAGTACTCCCCGTTCTGAAGCCCTCCTACAGTGAGATTCTTAGCGAAGTTGACTTGGCCGGAGCCAGTTTGAAGGCTTTCGCGAAGAAGACTGGCATTACGGCCGGCAACGCCGCAGTCCGCGTACACCGCGCGCGCCAGGCACTGAAGAAGCAATTGATCCTGGTCTGCAAACTCTGCGCTCACTACGGCTGCGTCAACTGCACCTGCGCCTGACCTATTCTCATCTGCGCACAATTTGCCCAACATTCACATGCGATAAACACCCCACGAAACTTCCCTGTAACATCTAAGAGGATTAACACAAGAAGTGAGAGGTGTATGAGCGAAGGTCGTTGGGTTTTATTGATTGCGAGTGAAGTTGGTGGCACGGATTCGGTGTCAGACCGCGCTATGGAGCGGCTCGTCGAGGCGATTCGTCTCGAAGGCTATGAGGTCGTCCGCACCTCTACCCCGGAAGACGGTCTGTCTCTGGTCACATCCGACCCGTCGTACAGCACCATCCTTCTGGACTGGGACCTCGAAGGCGAGAACCAATTCGCCGAAGGAGCGGCGCTTGCGATCCTCCGTGCCGTACGCCGTCGCAACAAGAAAATTCCGATCTTCCTCATCGCCGACCGTACTCTCGTCAGCGAACTCCCCCTCGAAGTGGTCAAGCAGGTCCACGAGTACATCCACCTCTTCGGCGACACCCCCGCCTTCATCGCCAACCGCGTCGACTTCGCCGTCGAGCGTTACCACGAGCAACTCCTCCCTCCCTACTTCCGCGAACTCAAGAAGTACAACGATCAGGGCGCCTACTCCTGGGATGCTCCCGGCCACATGGGCGGCGTCGCTTTTCTCAAGCATCCCGTAGGCATGGAGTTTCACAAGTTCTTCGGCGAAAACATCATGCGTTCCGACCTCGGCATCTCTACCTCGCCGCTCGGTTCCTGGCTCGATCACCTCGGACCTCCTGGCGAATCCGAGCGCAACGCCGCCCGCATCTTCGGAGCCGACTGGACCTTCTACGTCCTCGGCGGCTCCAGCACCTCCAACCAGATCGTCGGCCACGGCGTCATCGCGCAGGACGACATCGTCCTCGCCGACGCCAACTGCCACAAATCCATCTGCCACTCCCTCACCGTCACCGGCGCGCGCCCCGTCTATATGAAGCCCACGCGCAACGGCTACGGCATGATTGGCCTCGTCCCCCTCAAGCGCTTCAGCCCCGAGTTCATCCGCGGCATTATCGACAAGAGCCCGCTCACTACCGGCGTCGCCAACCAGAATCCCACCTACGCCGTCGTCACCAACTCCACCTACGACGGTCTCTGCTACGACGTGAACCGCGTCGTCACCGAGCTCTCGAAGTCCGTCCCGCGCATTCACTTCGATGAAGCCTGGTACGCCTACGCCAAATTCCACGAGATCTACCAGGGTCGATTCGCCATGGGTGTTCCCGACGACATGCCGGATCGTCCCACCATCTTCGCAGTCCAGTCCACGCATAAGATGCTCGCAGCCTTCTCGATGGGCTCCATGATCCACGTCAAGCTAAGCCCTCGCGCCAATCTCGACTTCGATCAGTTCAACGAGTCCTTTATGATGCATGGCACCACCTCGCCCTTCTACCCGCTCATCGCCTCGCTCGACGTGGCCGCCGCAATGATGGACGAGCCAGCTGGTCCCACCCTAATGAGCGAGACCCTGCAAGATGCGATCAGCTTCCGCAAGGCCATGTCCTCGATCGGTCACCGTCTCCGCGAAGCCGAACAAGGCTGGTTCTTCCGCCTCTATCAACCCGAGTACGTCTTCGATCCCCTCGACAAAAAGACGTACCTCCTAGAAGAAGCCGCAGACGGCCTCCTTACCAATCGCTCCAGCGCCTGGACCCTAAAGCCCGGCGAAGAGTGGCACGGCTTCCAGGATGAAGACATCTCCGACGACTACTGCATGCTCGACCCCACCAAGGTCACCATCCTTGCCCCCGGCGTCAACGCTCAGGGAAAAGTCAGCGACTGGGGCATACCCGCAGCCATCGTCACCGAGTTCCTCGACGGACGCCGCGTCGAGATTGCTCGCACCGGCGACTACACCGTCCTGGTTCTCTTCTCCGTCGGCACCTCTAAAGGTAAGTGGGGCGCCCTCCTCGAAAACCTCTTCGAGTTCAAACGCCTTTACGACTCCGAAGCTCCCCTCGAAGAGGCCCTCCCTGAACTCGTCTCCCGCTATCCTCATCGCTATCGCAACGTCACCCTCAAAGAGCTCTCCGACGAGATGCACGCCGCAATGGTTCAGCTCAACCTCTCCGGCCTCGTCAATGATGCCTGCGATGAAGACTTCGACCCCATCCTCACTCCCGCTCAGACTTACCAGAAGCTCCTCCGCCACGAAACGGAGAAGATCCGCTTCTCGGAGATGGCCGGCCGAATCGCCGCCGTCATGCTCGTTCCCTACCCTCCAGGCATCCCCATGTCGATGCCCGGCGAACGTCTCGGCAGCGCCGAAAGCCCTGTCATCAAGCTCATCCTCGCCATGGAAGAGTTCGGCAAGCGCTTCCCAGGCTTCGAACGCGAGGTCCACGGCATCGAGGCCGACGCCGAAGGAAATTATTGGATGCGCGCCGTTGTCGAAACTCCCGGGAAGAAGAAGAACGGCAATGGCCACGGGAAGCAACGCCCACCAAACGCAGCGCCACCAGTCCAGAAGAAAAAGCGCACTCCAGCGACCGCACCCGTCGTCCCTGGAGACGGCCTTTCCTCCGAAAGGTGATTCACAAAGCTCTTCTAAGTCAACTCGAATGGCCTTTTTCTATTGACAGAATAGGCCGTTCCCTTTAACTTGCCACCATAGTCGTTCGCGATTGATCTCTGTCTCCTGTCCCCGTATCTCTCACTCTCCTCTGCATCACGGCCTGGTATTTCGATAGTTTCACCGGTTGAATCTGGCCACTCCTTGCGAACAGAGAAACGCCAAAGCGGCAACCGGCACTAAATCAGAAAAAACCAAGAAAGGTTCAATGATGAAAAAAGAACTTCTACTCGCTCTGGTGTGCATTGGGGCTACCTTACCGGCTGTTGCGCAAAACAAGATTGATGATCGCCTTGGAACTTCAGCCGAGGTATTAAGACAGTTTCTCGCCAGACCCGACGGCATACCGAAACACCTCTTCAATAAATCCGCATGCGTGCTCGTCTTCCCGTCCGTCAAGAAGGTTGGAATCGGCCTCGGCGTGACCTATGGACGAGGCGTGATCGCCTGCCGCTCCGGCGCCGACTTTAGCGGCCCGTGGTCGGCTCCCGCTATGTACAAGTTGGACGTCGGCAGCCTCGGCGTGCAGCTCGGCAGCTCTTCCACAGACTATGTGCTGGTGGTCGAAACCAACGTAGGCGCCTCGAAGATCCTCTCCGGCAAACTGAAGCTGGGTGCGGACGCGACTGCCGTTGCTGGTCCTACCGGAGCGAAGGCCGTGGGAGCAAACGATCCAAACGTCGATGTCCTGACCTACTCGAGAGCCAAGGGTGGATTGTTTGCCGGCGCCTCTCTGGCCAGCGCATCCATGGATACCGACGATGATGCCAATAAGGCCGTGTATGGCAAGGACGTCACCGCCTCTCAGATCGTCCGAGATGGTGCCGTTACCATAACCCCTTCAGGAAAAGCCCTGGACGGCGTCCTCAACAAGGCATCACCGAAGCGCGATATGTAATCGGCACGGAAACCAACCAGCAAACTGCCTCTTCTTAACAAAACTGCCTCTTCTCAATCGGAAGAGGCAGTTTTGTTGAGACCCGTCCGACTTCGCTCCGACGGTATGACTCTCGGCGCGCTTCAAATCCACACTCCCAATCCCCGCCCCCGAATGCTATACTTACCTTCGGATTGCTTACCGCACCTCGCGCTCACCAGCGTCGAGATAAGGCGCGGAGGTGGCGAAATTGGCAGACGCACTAGCTTGAGGTGCTAGCGCCGCAAGGCATAGGGGTTCAAGTCCCCTCCTCCGCACCAATCCAAAGAATCAATCAGATACGAGAGGGCCAGCCCTAACCGGCTGGCCTTATCTCTTGTCACTGTCACGGTTTTTGTCACGGTTGCAAAAAAAAGACAATCACCTAGGGCGCTAGTCATGCTGACTAAAGATGAGTCTGCGATCCTGATTTTCCCGCCGTAACAGATAGCCTCTCACCTTAGGAGATTACCGGTCTCCTCGGATGCCTCCGCCTCGGTACGTTATAAACCTCTCCCCACTTCGCCAGGGAATCCAGGAGTTCATACGTTGCCAATTTAGAGGACTCGGCCAAATCATATCCGACGTGCCGAACTTGGCGGCTCATATCCGTCCTAACAACCAGCCCAGCCGATTCGAGGTTTCTGAGGCTTTCCGTCAAAACCTCTTTAGAGGCCGACGGAATCAGCCATCCGAGTTGACCGAGACGAACAGGCCCTTCCCTCATTACGCAGAGGATTTGTATCCTCCACTTTTCGTGAATGCCAATCTCATCGAAGGCGTAAAGAAGCGTCGTAAGGAGAGGATGATCCTTTCGGTCTGCAATTAGCGAAAATCTCCAAGAAATTGTCCTTCGGTTGGCCCCAACGCTCATCTTTCCGATTTCAATAGTGGACTTATCAGTCTCTGTGTGAGCGCTAGGCGCTGGCCCGCTCCCAACTGGGTTATGTTTGAATCCATGGTGGAGCTCGATACCCGGCGGCTTTCGGGACGCGCAGGCCATTCGCTGCGCTGGGTGCTGGATCCGATGTGTGGCCCGCGAGACATGCTTGTAGCCCGGTGGCTGTTTATCCGCGCGATCGCCGGCATCTATTTCTCAGCGTTTTTCGCACTACTTTTTCAAGTGAAAGGGTTGGTTGGGCCGAACGGTATTCTTCCTGCCGGATCTTATCTGAAACAGATCGCTGAGATGACCGGGGCGCGCAGATTCTGGTTTGCGCCTACCCTGCTTTGGCTGGCTCCAGAGTCACATCTGCTGATCGCTCTGATGTGGCTTGGTCTTGTAGCGTCTGTTCTTGCGCTCCTCAACCTCTGGCCGCGACTGAACCTGTTTGTCTGTTTTTGGTGTTTCTTGAGTTTTGTGGTCGCTGCGCAGGATTTCTCGGCTTATCAGTCCGATGGCATGCTGCTGGAAGCGGGTTTTCTCTCGCTCTTTTTTGCTCCTCCTGGTCTGTTCCCCGGTTGGGGAGCCGAACGACCTACCTCACGGCTGAGCTTGTGGCTGCTGCAATGGGAATGGTTCCGCATCTACTTCGAGTCAGGCCTGGCGAAGTGGCTCTCCGGTGACCCGGGGTGGCACAACGGCACAGCCATGTACGAGTACTATCAGAACAGCCCGCTACCCTCCTGGGTAGGATGGTACCTGGGACACGCGCCGCGCTGGTTTCAGATTGCCACCACAGACGGCACTCTGGTGATGGAGTTTGTAGTGGTATTTCTGCTGTTTGCGGGGCGACGCGCACGGCTGATCTGCTTCTTCATTGTGACGCCCTGGCAGGTTGGCGTTATTCTCACCGGCAACTATGCCTTCTTAAATTACATCGTGCTTTCACTTGGATTTCTTCTGCTGTCTGACTTCGAACTGCTGCGCCTGGTGGCTCGCCGTTGGCATCCGCAGAGCCTGGATGAGGCAAAGGAGGAACAGGGTTTTGTGCCATTGCCAGCGCGACTCTCAGCCCTGCGCTATCTCAAGCTCGTTATTGCGACCCCTTGCCTGCTGCTGGTCGGCTATGTCACGACAGTCGAACTTATTGCTATGGTTGCTCCGCGCAATCCGCTCCCACAAAGCCCCGTAGCGATTCTGGAGCCGTTTCGCATTGCAAACCAATATGGACTGTTCGCCGTGATGACGCACGGCCGGTACGAGATCGAGTTTCAGGGTTCGGAGAATGGTGTTCACTGGAAGCCGTATGCCTTCCAATACAAGCCACAGGCTTTGGCTGAGCGCCCGCGCATCTACGCGCCGTACCAGCCACGCTTTGACTGGAACCTTTGGTTCGCATCATTGGGAAATTGGAAGCAGAACTCTTTTGTTCCTCTAACACAGGAACGCTTGCTCGAGGGGGACAGCGATGTGCTGGGACTGTTTGCCGGCAATCCGTTTCCACAGGGTGCACCGCGCTTTGTGCGCACTGTCCTGTGGCAGTATTGGTTTACGTCAATAGAACAGAAGCGTAGCACGGGCGAGTGGTGGCGGCGCACTCTGCTCGGCCAGTACTCACCCACGCTTACCCTTGCACCGGATGGCCGGCTGGAGATCGTGGAAGATGCTGATAGTCTGCCGCCGCACAATTGATCGCGCTACAGCATAGGCGAAGAAAAAATTCGTTATCCCATGATCCGTTTCGTTCTCACGATCTGTCGGACCGCGACCCTTGTCCAATTGTGCATTATGATTCCATACACACTGGCTTTGTGTCTGCAAAGGAAAACGACGAACGCTCCTTTGTGATTAGTACGGTCCTATGTGCTGCCGAGTAAATACTGTGCCACCCTTCCATCCGCACTCGATGTGAGCGTTTGATCGCTCGGTGCAAGTTGGGTGTTCTCGATTCAGCCGGTGCTGCCACCTGTTATTGCGACCTTTTCACTCGATCTCGCAGATGATCAATCTCTAGACAGCGCCAGATCCGCGGAACACCGCAGGGATCGTTTGAAAAAGAATTTTGATATCAAGCCACACCGACCACTGATCGATGTATCGCATATCCAAAGCCATCCATTCATCGAATCCAATCGAACTCCGACCCATAATCTGCCACAAGCAAGTAATTCCAGGCTTGACGCTGAATCGTCGTCTGTGCCAGTCCTGCGAAAATCCCTCGTAGTCGCGAAGCGGAAGCGGCCGCGGCCCCACAAGGCTCATATCTCCGACCAGCACATTCAGTAACTGCGGGATCTCGTCCAGACTCGTCTTACGAAGAAACCTTCCCGCCGGAGTAATCCGCGGATCATTCTTCAACTTGAACGTTGGCCCCTGGGTTTCGTTCAGATGTTCGACCTGCGACATAAGACGCTCCGCATCCTGAACCATCGTGCGAAACTTCAAAATCTCAAAAGGCCGCTTGCCGTATCCCATCCTGACCTGCCTGAAGAAGACCGGGCCGGAAGATGTCAGCTTGATCAACAACGCGATCAGCAGGAAAAGCGGAGCCAGCCCCACAAGCAACAGCATGGAGACTATGACATCGGTCGCACGTTTGATCATGAACGCCCACGCATTCCAGGATTCATCATGCAGAGTAATGGTGCCAATGGTTCCGCGCAAAAAAGCGGTTCGCTTGGACTCGTCCTGATCGAAAAAAGTACCAAGAAAGCGGACAGCGATCCCGTGATCGCGACATGAGGAGATGATGCTCGCAATCTGCTGGTAGAACGACGCCAGAGGCAGAGCGACAATTACCTCATCCACCGGCAGCGTTCTCAGTAGTTCGGGAACGGAATCCAGGCCACCAACTAAAGCTCCCAGTTGGGAGTCAGCCGTTTGCTTACTCCACCATTGATCATCCACAAAACCCTGTACGCAGTATCCCCATTCAGGGTGGCTGGCCAACTCTAGGACAAAGCTGTTGGCTCGGCGATTGGTGCCCACGATCAGGACATGTCGGCGATTGTGTCCCCGGGCCCGAAACGCCTGCATCGTCGCTCGAGCGACGAGACGCGTTGTAAGAAATGCCGCGAAGCTCATAATGCCGAAGAGAGCTGCGACAACGGCCATATCTACCGAGCTGCGTATGGAGCGCGAGCCGATCAGCCATAGCCAGACGCAACTCAACAACGCGCAGAGCGAACTGGCTGTGCAGACATCCAGTATTTCTCGAAGAGAGCCGTTCAATCGACGTGAACGATAAAACCCATTGGACCGGAGTGCCACATGCCATCCTCCGGCCAGCGCGAGCGTCGCCACAAAAACCTGAATGGGATAGTGGGTCTCCAACGAATTGAAGACATCAAATACTCGCTGGTGAACCGCTGTGACATAAGAGAGGCCGAGACAGCAGAACAACAGCCCGATATCGCCGATTGGAGCAAGCTTTAAAATGGTTGTTCTGTTGGAAGGTGTCATTGGGGAAGCCCCTTCTGAGAGTGCCTTCTCGCAAAGTTGGTGGAACTGGTGAGCAGCAAGTTGAGCCCGAATGTGCTAGGCCCCAGAGTAACCTGTCTCGACACCTGCAAGCAATGATGAAAAATACCCGAGAAGTATTTCTCACGCGAGAGGATACGATTGCAAAACTGTAAATTCTCACCGTTAACCGGAGTGTCGTCATCTCGCTCGACAGTCAGACATTCGTCGAATACCCGACGTTGGGTCCCTCAACTTGTTCGTGAACAAGGTACCGAATACAAAATAAAAATAGCGTCCACACTGCAACCTGCGGTATAAGGAGACTTGACGGTTTTTCTGCAGCAGAGCGATATCAAACATGAGAAAAATTCTCATTCGGCGACAAACATCCGTGCTGGAGGGCTCATGGATAGACTCAACGATAGACTCAACAATGAAAATGGCTCCTGCAGGTGCCATCCCCCTCCTCACCCCGAATCTCGACCTGCCGTGGTCGTCGTACCACGATTCCGAGGACACAACGCGAAGCCCTTCCCGATATCTAAGATATCTCAGTGATCCAGCCAACTCCTCCACGTTTTCCATCGTCCTACACATGGCAGAAGCCTGTACGGACCAAGTTCATACACAGAAAAAGAATAGAGGCGAGCAGCATCGCCAAGCTCGATTTTGCGCATAAAAAATAGATCCTGGGAGACCCTATGAGTGATTCGATTCACATTGCAGTCGTCGGTTCCGGCTACGTCGGATTAGTAGCTGCTGTTTGTTTTGCCGAAATGGGTCACAGCGTGGTTTGCGTGGATAATGACCAGCAAAAAGTGTCCGCATTGCAAGACGGAGAGAGTCTAATTCACGAGAAGCACCTGCCTGAACTTCTCCAGCGATATCGCAATGCCAGGGTACGTTTCACCACCGACCTGTCTGCTGCCACACGTGAAGCACAAGCAATCTTCATCGCGGTAGGAACACCCCAGAGCGAAACAGGAGATGCGGACCTGTCCTACGTCGAGGCCGTCGCCAGTGAAATAGCGCGCTCGATCACAACTTATAAGGTGATAGCGGAAAAAAGCACAGTTCCCGTCTATACGAATGAGTGGATTCGCAGGGTGATGGAACGCAACGGCGTCTCGCGAGAGATGTTTGACGTCGTCTCGAACCCCGAGTTTTTACGCGAAGGAACGGCCGTCTCAGATTTCCTCCATCCCGATCGAATCGTCGTAGGAACTGATAGTGACCGTGCCGCCGACATCATGTCCAGGATCTACGAACCCCTGACCACAGGCAGGTACTACGCAAAGGCAGGAGCGATCGACGGTGCCTGCAATCACGACACGCCACCGCCTCTGCTACGTACCTCCACCAAAAGCGCCGAGATCATCAAGCACGCCTCAAACGCCTTCCTCGCTCTCAAAATCTCCTTCATCAACGCAGTCTCCAATCTTTGCGAGGCCGCAGACGCCGACGTCGAACAGGTTGCCCAGGGCATGGGGCTCGATAGTCGCATCGGTCCAAGATTCCTGCGGCCCGGCATCGGGTACGGTGGATCCTGCTTTCCGAAAGACGTAGCCGCCTTCCGCTCCGTCGCCGAGCAACTCGGAGTCAATTTTGCTCTCCTCACCGAAGTCGAAAACATTAATGCAGACCAGAAGCGGCGATTCCTCAACAAAGTTCGCTCAGCGCTTTGGACGCTCCGTGGCAAAAAACTTGGCGTCCTCGGTCTTGCCTTCAAGGGCGGAACCGACGATATACGCGACTCTCCCGCTATCGAGTTAGTCCGAATGTTGATCGAGGAAGGATGCTCCATCCGCGCCTTCGATCCCGCCGCAATGCCGCGTGCTGAGCAGATACTGCCCCCAAGTCCCGAGATTCAATACGCGTCTGACCCCTACGACGCTTCCAACGATGTCGATGCTCTTTTGATCCTCACAGATTGGGCGGAGTTTGCACGTCTCGATCTTCAGCGTCTCAGCGCAGCAATGCGTTTTCCGATCATCCTGGATGGCCGCAATCTATATGATCCCGAACTGATGTTAGAAAATGAGATTACTTATTTCAGTGTAGGTAGACCTACCCGACATCACACGCAGGAGCTCGCAACCGTCGCATCTCGCTCTCGATAGTCGACCCCTGCTCAAGTCGTTTCTTCGATCCACTGAACATTTTGCGCGAGCCGGTTGGGTTTCCCTAAGATAAGCCCGACTGAATCTCGCATCCGAGGGAGATATGAACGCCAAAAGAATTCTTGTAACAGGAGCGGCAGGCTTTCTCGGTTCGCACTTGTGCGATTCCCTGCTG
Organism: Tunturiibacter gelidiferens; assembly: GCF_013410115.1. GTDB lineage: Bacteria > Acidobacteriota > Terriglobia > Terriglobales > Acidobacteriaceae > Edaphobacter > Edaphobacter gelidiferens. The sequence continues at coordinate 2,793,558 of NZ_JACCCV010000001.1, read as the reverse complement.
GACGCCGGAAACAGTGTGATCGGCGTTGACAACCTCAGCACAGGCAATGAAGCAAACCTGGCTCATCTACGCAATGAGCCCCGCTTCGACTTTGATCGCCTCGACATATGCCAGCCCTTCGACCCTGGTAAAGTCGACTTCGTCTTTAACTTTGCTTCACCCGCAAGCCCTGTAGACTATGCCCGGCTCGGCGTAGAAACCCTGCTCGTGGGGTCTGCCGGAACCATTAACACACTCGAAATCGCAAAGAAGTATCACGCTGGATACCTCCACGCCTCTACCTCCGAGTGTTACGGAGACCCCGAGGTTCATCCCCAGACGGAAACGTACTGGGGACATGTCAATCCAATCGGACCGCGTTCCGTCTACGACGAAGCCAAGCGATTTTCGGAAGCCGCGGTCATGGCCTACCACCGCTATGATCGAGTCAACACCCACCTGGTGCGAATCTTCAACACGTACGGACCAAGGTTACAGATCAACGATGGCCGAGTCATCTCCAACCTCATGTCGCAGGCCCTTCGCGGCGAGCCGCTCACCATCTACGGCGACGGTATGCAGACACGAAGCTTCTGCTACGTCTCTGATCTGATTGCCGGCATCCTCGCACTCGCCGACTCGGACGAGCATCTTCCCGTCAACATAGGCAATCCGGAGGAGTGGACCATTCTGAGCTGTGCCGAAGAGATTCTCAAGCTCATCGGATCGGACAAAAAAGTCGTCTTCAAGCCGCTTCCCCAGGACGATCCCACCCGTCGCAGGCCAGACATCAGCAAAGCGACCCGTCTCCTCGGATGGACCCCCAAGATTCAGCTGCGTCAAGGACTCGAGATGTCGTTAGCCTACTTTCAGGCGCACGCGGAAACTGGATTGGTTCAAAACTCGTAAGAATGAGAGGTTCTTCTCATAGCAAATTTAGTAAATAGGTCTCTGCGCAAAACAAAGAACTTAGATTTGCGACAGCAGTAGACTCCAACGATTCCAATGTTAATTTTCCGAGTAATTGAGTTGCCGTAAGCAACGCTTGATGAGCACTTACCTCAAAATTGAATGTAGCGAATCATGTAACTTTTTCGTTTGGAGATCATCTCTGATAGTGAGAAGATATTCTCAATTGAGCGACCAACCTCGTGCTGGAGAGACTCATGAAGCGAGTTACTGAAAGCAATACCTCCCCTGATGTCATTAAAGTCATTGTGGCGAACCTGCCCGTAATGCTTTGCGAGCTTTTGCAGGGTGCCTTTGAAGCGGTTCGCGATATCGAGATCGTTACCCCGATTAATGACGTCCAGCATCTCCTCAGTGCGACCAGGCCCATCCCAGCCGACGTCATCCTCATCGGCTCCTCAAGAATGGACAACACGCCAGGAGCCGTCTCCATTCTTCAATCCCTCCCCGATTTTTACAAAAGTGCACGCGTAGTCGTTCTCACGCAGGATCCCGACTACGCCGAAGTCATCTCCTTATTCCGTGCCGGAGCAAAAGGAATCTTTGGCAGCGCCGATCTGCGCTTCGAACTCCTCTGCAAGTGCATCCGATGCGTCCACCAAGGGCAGATATGGGCAAAAAACGAGCTGCTCGCCCACCTCGTGTCTTCCCTCTCTCATCCCAGATCTACCAATGTCATAGACCGCCACGGCAAGCCGCTGCTCACCACCCGTGAGCAACAGGTCCTGCATCTTCTATCCGACGGCCTCAGCAACTCCGAGTTGGCTACCGTGCTGAAGCTCAGCGAACACACCATAAAGAATCACCTTTTTCGCATCTACGACAAGCTGGGCGTCTCCAATCGCATGGAGGCGGTCTTGTATGCACTCACCCCTCGCGACACGCATCCGATACAACATCGACCCACCCACCCCCCAGCCTCCAACAAAATCGCAATCATCAAAACCGCCTAGTCCGTATCATGCCCCTGCTGTCACCTGCCCTGATCTTCTCAAAGGAGAAGACCCCGACGACCTGACTCAAGCCCGCATCACGCCCTTGCTGTCATCCTGACCCTGAGCCTGTCGAAGGGGAAGGATCCCCGATGAACTCCATCCTGCCCAAACCGCTCGTCCCTTTCCGACCCACTTCTTCATGCCGTTGCCTGTTCCTTATCGTCCGGCAAGATTCTGCTGCCACCGACCCCATTCAGTCTGTTGTGAACTTTCGATTCAGAACACCACCCCCGTATCAACCCATTTCCGCCAGAAGCCGCCGTCTTATAGGTCAGGACGCACACAAAATCCGTTAAAAAGCCAGCGCCCCAAGGCCAGCGCCAGCTGGGCTTTCCTCAATACCCGGTGATACACTAGGTCTTAGGTTTAGGTGCGACGCCGCAAGGCGCGCGGGGCTCATCTCCTGCTCCGCACCGATCCCGAACATTCTCCGGACATCAACTCTCCGGGCCTCAAGAGGTAGCAAGCAGCTCCGATGGTTATTCTTCTCGTCATCATTCACGTTATCGTCTGTCTCTTTCTCATTGGCGTAGTCCTCCTACAGCAGGGCAAGTCCGCCGACCTCGCGGGAGCCTTCGGCGGCCAGGGATCGCAGACCGCCTTCGGTCCTCGCGGCGCAGCCAACCTTCTCACCAAGCTCACCACCTACTCGGCGATCGTCTTCATGCTCACCTCTATTGGCCTTACCATCCTGCTCTCGCGCGCCAGTGGCGACCACTCCGTCCTCTCCGGCACCGCTCACCCCACCAGCCAGACGACGCCCGCCAAGAAGTAGCTCATAAATCTTCAGAGATGCGCAGGCCCTCGGCTTGCGCATTTTTCATTCCCAAAAACTCCCCATGAAGGCTCAAACCCCCCATGATCCACGAGATTCTCGCTGTCGGCCCGCTGCAATGCAACTGCTCCATCCTGGGAGATGAAACCTCTCACGAGGCCATCGTCGTAGACCCCGGCGACGACATCCCACGAATCATAGCCGTCTTAGCCACCCACAACCTGACCGTCAAAAAGATCGTCATCACCCACGCCCACATCGACCACATCGCCGGAGCCCATCGCCTCAAGCAGCTAACAGGCGCTCCCATCCTCTACAACCAGCAAGACCTCCCCTTGGTCAAAATGATGGACATCCAGGCAGGCTGGCTAGGAATCCCAACCCCAACCGTTCCAACCCCCGACGACACACTCGAAGACGGCAAGCTGATGGCCATCACCGGTCTCGCCGGCTCCATCATCCACACACCCGGCCACACCCAAGGCAGCGTTTGTCTCTACCTTCCAGCCCAAACCCTCCTCCTCGCCGGAGACACCCTCTTCGCCGGCTCTGTGGGCCGGACCGACCTTCCCGGCGGCGACATCCGCAAGCTTCTCTCCTCGATCCACGACCGCCTCCTCACCCTGCCCGACGACGTCACTGTCATTCCCGGCCACGGCTCCAGAACAACGATCGGCGTGGAAAAGGATTCTAACCCATTCCTTCAAACCTAATAAAAACAATGAGTTATAGATAAAAATGAAATTACAGCTTTACATGCATCACATGAACTAGTAACTACCGTGGTTCTACCTAGTTACCCTTTTGATCCTCGAAATACCCTCCGCAAAATCGCCCACAGGCCCCAGCAGACTCACCACTACCCGCCCAGCTTCGTGGATCCCGTAAAACCTCCCCGGATGCACGACCACCCCCGCCTCCCGTAGCAACAGCCCCGCATCATCTTCTTCGCCGAGACGCTGGGGCAACCGCAGAATCGCACTCCACCCAGCCTCCACCCTAAGCACCTCAACCAAACCCCCAACCGCAATCTTCAGATTCCCACTTACCCGATCCAGAATCTGTCCCTGAATCCCCCGCCTTCTCGCCAACCACACCGGCAGTGCCCTCTGCATCGGCGCGTTCATCGACAAGAAGGTATCCGCAACGACCTCCAGCCTCCCCATCGCCTGACCTCGATCCCCCTCCGGCCCGAACCCCACAATCCAACCAACCTTCATCTGCGGCAGCCCTGCAATCTTGCTCATCCCGCTCAACACAAACGTCAGCACCGGATGCGGACCCGCAGCAAAGCTCGTTAGCCTCGCACCCTCCTCCAGCGGATAATCCAGAAACACCTCATCCACAATCAGCGCCAACCCAAACCGCGCACAGATCTCCTCCAGCCGTCCCCGCTCCCCTGCCCCCGTAGCGTGCCCCGTCGGATTGTTCGGATGCACTACAACAATTGCCTTTGTCCTCGGCCCAATCCGACGCTCCAGCTCCGCAAAATCGATCCACCATCCGTAGTCATAGAACAGTGGGTAAGGCTTCAGCCGCACATCCTCCAGGTCCGCCAGAAAATCGAACAGCGGATAACTCGGCTGCGCCACCAGCACCTCATCGCCCGCATCGCACAACAGCCGAAACAGAAACCCATACCCTTCACTCGTACTTGTCGTCAGCACGACGCTATCAGGATCAACCGCCGCACCATGATCCCCGTAGTACCCCGCCACCGCCTCCCGCGCAAAGCGCATCCCTCGCGGATCAGGATCGTACGTCATGGCCTCCCTGCTCGCCAGCGGAGCAAGAACAGCCTCGGCGTCATAGTCAAACCCGCAAATCGTAGGGTTCGACACCGTCAGATCCACCAACTCCCGCCCCGCCGCCCGCGCCTCGCGAATCGCAGCCGCGAACCCACTCTCCCCCACATCCCAACCCGTCCGCGCCGAGAACCGATAGCTCACCCTCCCATGCTAAATCGGTCAGCGAACCCAGCTCGCTGTCCGTCCACCATCAGCCACCAACTTCAAGGCCGTGTGTAATAATCTGGCGTGATCTGGCTGGGTGACAGACGAGGAAATCTAAGCGACTGGGTGACTCAGCGATGGGTCCAGATCGCTGGCCGCCGTCTCCTCCTCAAAGATCATCTCTGGCTCGACGGCCCCATAGGCAACACTCGTCTGATCGGCAAAGACTTCTTCCTCAACTACGCCCGGCAACACAACCTCCAAGTAGTTCAAACCGGAGGCCGAGGCCTGGTCGACGATCTAACTCTTCTCTCCGGAAGCTCTGCCGATATCACCCAAGTCGAAGCGCCAGTTCGCAACTTCTACGAACGCACATCCGAGTACACGATCGATGCCTGGTCTCAGTGGCACGGACTCTTCAAACCTTTCGGAGAAGCTCTCGGAATTATCTTCAGCCGTCGTCTGCAACAGATGAACATCCCCTTATCCCCGCTCGACAGCGCCAGGGGAATGACCAGCAACGTCATCCAGTTGCGCGACACGCCGACCGGCGACCTCCTTCAAACCGCATGGGTTCGCGAACTGAATGCCACACGCAATGTCATCTACGCCGGCACCTACTCCATCTGCGCCATCCCCGGTCATCCCACTCCGTGTATCAAGGTTGTCTTCCCTCTGCCCAACGGCAACGCAGTCGTCGTCATGCGACCTGAAGTACGCCCTGACGGATCATTCTTCCTCACCTCGGCCGGAAACACATTCGGCGACCCTGGTTTCTACTTCGTCGTTCACGCAGGGGACGGAACCATCTGGACGAAATACCTCAAAAGCATGCAGGAGACAATTCACGTCTACGCCGCAGAGCACGGTGCCTCACGCGCCGACCATGTCCTTCACCTCTGGGGCAAGGAGTTTCTTCGCCTGCACTACTACATGCGCGCTAAAGATGCCCAACCCAGCCAGCTAGACGTGAAGGAAGCCGTCCAATCCTGATCGGCGCAAAAAAACGCTCCCTTACCCATAGACAAAAGCCTTTTCATCTATGAATGAAGTAACGCCCCTCTCCATCAATCGAGTCCAAGCTACTGCATAGGCGCGCAAACAAAAGGGGGCGACGCAATCGCATCGCCCGCCTATGCTTTCTCCAAACTGCGTTAGAAGAGGATTCGTCCTCCCAGTTGTATCACTCGCATCCCTGAACCCTGTGGAGTGGTCGCCTGAGCGGAGATGACACCGAAATTGCTCGGACTGCTCAGCACCGCGCCGGGAGTACCCAGATTGACGAAGTTGAAAACGTTGGTCGCCTCGCCACGAAACTGGAACTTCACTCGTTCGTAGATGGCAAAATCCCGGAAGATCGCCGCGTCGATGTCCTTGTATCCAGGGCCGCTCAGGGAGTTCGGGCTCACGGTGCCATCGACGTTTCCTGCTCCAGTACCGGCAGAACATCCTGCGGAACCCACTCTGCAGTACGCGCTCGTGTCGAACCACTGCGTTCTCTCAAGCGAGCGAGACCCGCCAAAGCTGTTCACCCGCTCCATCTTTCCAGGCACAACGTTCGGGCGATCGTTGTTGTTTCCATCCATATTGTCGTCGGTGCCACTGGTGATATTGAACGGCACCCCGCTTCGCATTGTGACAATGGCGGAGATGGACCATCCATTCAGCAGGTTCTGAACCACTCGGTTGGATTTGCCAAAGTAATCCGGCTTCCACACAGCAGCAATCACCGCTTGATGGCGCTGGTCGCTGTCCGTGCGCTGTCTTTCAAGACCAAGATTGTAGTAATCCTCAGGCTCGGTCGCGCCACTGTTCCCAATGTTGCCCGTCGTCTGAAGCGACGCACTCGACAATGCCTTGCTGAACACATAAAAACCATTAACGCTGATGTGCTGGCTCAGACGTTTCTCCACCGTGACCTGAAGGCCATGGTAGTTTGTGTTTTGTCCGTCCTCGATCACATACGCATTACTGATGTACTTCGAGCCCACCGCAGGATTCGCGCAGGATGTTCCCTTCCCGAACGGAAGGGCGTCGAAAGGACGGCGACAATTGTAGTTAGTCGCCGTGTTCATCGCGGGATTCGCAGTGTTGTAGATCGGCGCATTCGCATCGATGTACAGAGGCAGCTTCCGGCTGAAAGCTCCTACGTAGTTGATGCTGACAGCAAGATCCTTGGTGAACTGCTGCTGCACCCCAAAGTTGGCCTGGACGTTGTAAGGCCAACGCATCCCCTGCTGCAGGAACACCAGCGACGCAGGAGACACGTACCGTGGATTCACCTTGTCGTAGAGGTATGGAAACGGCGAAGTGCAACCCTGGAAGTCCTGGCAGTCGGTCGAGTAGATATTCTGCAAGCTGGTTACATGACTGAACGCCGCTGTCTCTCTCACCGCGAACGGCTGAAAGTTCTGCGAAAGCATCCACTCGTTTCCGCCGATAGTGTCGAAGAACAATCCAGCGCCGCCATGGAAGACGGTCTTGCCGTCACGATACGGGTCAAACGCAAAACCAACACGCGGCGAAACGTGGTTGTAGTTCGTATCGACACCGCCTTGCGGTACTCCTGGATCTCCAGGAAACAACTGCCCTAGAATCGCATTCGGCGAAACGGTAGATTGCACACCAGGTTTGAAGACGGCATACCGACGCTGCGTATCGGTAGGAGCCGTCTGCACGTCATAGCGCAACCCAAGATTGAGTATCAGCTTCGGGGTGATACGCCAATCGTCCTGCCCGAAGAACCCATAGTTCCAATAATTCGCATTCGCATCGTCCGGCGAATCCTGACCCATCGTATTCGGGTGACCGATCAGAAAATCAGCTATCGCCGCTCCAGTCTTCACATAAGTAGCCTGCCCGGATGCCGTATTTGGAACCGTAGAGTTTGCGAAGCTGAAGGTGCCATAGTTATTCAGCAGCGTCTCAAGCCGGTCCTTCTCCAGATAAATCTCGGCGCCCACAAAGATCGAGTGCTTTCCGCGAGTGGTATTGAAGACGTCCCGCAACCCGTACACGTTATCCCCGGCAACCGGGCCGCTGATCGCATTGGCAAGATGGAAGAAGTTAGCCACGCTGATATCCGGCAACGAAGCCGTCCCCTGCACATTCAGGTCCGACCCATAAGCCGCCAGCGAAGTTCCCGGCGTGCTGTCACGGCCGGCATTCATCCGCGTATAGCTCAGCCACACCTGGTTCACCGACCGCGCCGAAACCGTCCAGACATTGCTCACATTAGCCGTCTGCTGTCTGTACACATAATTGTTCACCGCCCATCCAGGCAGGTTCGATCCCGAAGGAAGGTTGCTCTGCGCTCCATTCGATTGAAAGTAGTCGAGCGTCAATCGATGCGCCGCAGTCAGCTGCTGATCGCCTTTGATCAGAAACTCATCCGTCTGATTCGGCAGCCCTTCATTTCCGATAAACCTGTTGTCTGTCCTACCTGGCGTAGGCAGCGGAACATTCTTCGCCAGCACCGCCGCAGCAACGGGATCAGGATGATAGTTCGGGTCCAGATCGAGACGATTGCCCGGTACAGGCTGATGCGTCACGGGGTCGCAGACGATAAACCTTCCGCCATAAGCCGTAACCGATTTATCCGCGGCCGACAGTGCCGTCGCACACGCACCCAGCCCCTTCGCGATCGTCGTGGACGTAGGAAGGTTCTCAGAGAAGTTGCCGGCTCGCTGGAGAGCATCAGGTACAACCGTATTGAATTCAATCGGACTAACCTGTCTCAACCCGGCATAGCTGCCAAACAAGAACGTCTTGTCCTTGATGATCGGGCCGCCCAGAGTAGCGCCAAAGCGATTGATGTGCAGCGGCGTCCTCGTCGTCTGCAGCCACGCGTTAGAGTTGAAGTTCGTCTCCTGATGAAATTCGAAGACCGAACCATGTACCTGATTCGTCCCCGACTTCGTCAGTACCGAAACCACGCCCGCACCCGTGCGCCCATACTCCGCGCTGAAGTTGCTCGTCTGTACCGCAAACTGATCGATCGCATCCGGATTCGGCAGAACGTTGCCGGTATTACGCACCCCGGTCATATTCAGGCCGCCGTCGAGATAATACGTAACCTGCCCGACCATATTGTCAGAAGAGCCATTGATAATCACGTGCTGTCCGGGAAAGCCGATCGTATTCTCCGTCTGGCTGTTCTGAATTCCTGGAGTCAGGCTAAGCAGTTGATAAACGTTGCGCCCTACAATCGGCAGATTGTCGACCTCACGGTTATCAACCGTGCGTCCAAGCACCGAGTTCCCAACATTCACCAGTGGAATCTCCGTGGTCACCTCCACAATCGTGCTCTCGCCGCCAATATCAAGCGCGTAGTTCACCGCGGCCTGCTGCGTCGCCGTCAAGACAATGCCGTTCTGGACAATCTCCTTGAATCCGCTTGCGCTCACCTTGGCCGTATATTGTCCCACCGGTAGAAACTCAGCGCGGTACTGGCCCTGGTCATTGGTCTTCGTAACGCGAACGAAGTTCGTCTGCGTCTGAGTCAACGTAACCGTGGCATCGGGAACGATCGCCCCCGTCGAATCTGTGACAATACCAAACATCGTCGCAGTACTCAGTTGTGCGGAAGCATTCGGCCCGGTAAATCCAGCCAGGATAGTCGCGATCAATAGTGCGAAGAGCGAACTCTTTTGCAACACTCTGCTTTTCATGGAACGGCTCTCCTAAAAAATACGGCGTCTGTCTTTGTGTATGGCCAGCTCTCGAGGGCGGTTTTCCTACTTCCCAAGACCACCTCCCTGGTTCTGCAAGGCGGCTCGCAAGAAGCGCTATCCCTTGGGCGATCGAGCTTATACGTTTGAAACTCAGTTATAAGACCGCATAGCAAGAAGCACTGTCAAGACATTTGTTTGAAGTCCATCTTTATTCTGTATAGACACCTATTTCCTATCGAAATCACGCGCTCCGAACACGCTCGAAGAGATCTCTCGGACGCTCCAAATGGCCCTACCACTTCAACCTCATCCTCCCATCCCATCACCAGGCGGATGTGCCGATGTTCAAACCACTGCCTTACAATGGCCTCTCATGGCATTAGTAAAAGCAATCCTCTTCGACTACGGCATGGTCCTCTCCGGCGAGCCTGATCCCAATGCCTGGACCCGCCTGCGCACCATCACTGGCCTCAGTGAAGAGGTGCTCCACCGCGAGTACTGGGCTCACCGCCACGCCTACGACCGCGGCGATCTCAACGCCGAATCCTTCTGGCACAAAGCCGCCGCAGGCGCTGGCATCGTCATCACGCCCACGCAACTCGCCCAACTCATCGCCGCCGACACCGACCTCTGGTCCACCCTCAATCCGCCTATGCTCGACTGGGTCGACCAACTCCAGCGCGCCGGCATCCGCACCGGCATCCTCTCCAACATGCCCGACGCCATGGAGACCGGCCTCCGCGCCCGCCACGCATGGATCGAATCCTTCGACCACCACACCTGGTCCCACGCCGTCAATCGCGCAAAGCCCGAGCCCGAAATCTACCAGCACGCCGCCGAGGGCCTCCAGACCCAGCCCGAAAATATCCTCTTCATCGACGACAAATCAGAGAACATCGCCGCTGCTATCGCCACCGGCATGCAGGCCATCCAGTACTCCACACACCCCGCATTCGAGCAGGAGATGCGCGCCCGCGGACTCAACTACCTCCTACAACTTGAGCGGCATACGGACTCCCAAAACGGGAAGCTATAGTACTTCCGTAACGTCTTCGATAAATTCCTCCATCACAACAGTTCCGCCACAAGGAATATTTAAGGTCAGGCTGCACCAGCGTACCGCCCGCAGCTAACAAAACATGAAGACACCGCTCTCTCTCCGACGTGTACTTGCCGGTCTCTGCGGCGTCACCGCTCTCCTCCTTGTCGCCTCCCTGCCCCTGGCCGCACAGGCCACTGGCCCGCAGCAGCTACTCTTCGCCGGGCTGCTTGGCTCATCGAACCCCGATCCCGCAAACTCGCACCACGCGCAGTTCAACGCCATCCAATCTGACTCCGCCGGCAACCTCTACCTCCTGCTCGACCAGGGCGACGGCATCCGCCTCCTCAAAACCGATCCGACCGCGACCAACATCCTCGCACAAACTCATCTAGGCTCCAGCGGCGACATCGGCCTGGCCATGACGCTTGACCCCGCAGGCAACCTCTACATCACCGGGACCACAACCTCCGGCAACCTCTACACAACCGCCGGCGCAGCCTTTCCCAACGCGGCGGATACGTCTATTAATTCGTACATCGGCAAATTCGATCAGAACTTGAATGCGCTCTTCGTCACCTACGCCGGAAGCCCGCGCACCGCCGCCTCCGCCATCGCTGCCACAGCCGACGCCGTCTTCCTCACCGGCAGCATCTTCAGCTCCGCGCTCCCCGTCACCCCCTCCGGCATCATCCAGTCCCCCGCCTCCGGCTCTCTGCAAAACGGCTTCGTAGAAAAATTCAACACCACCGGAACCACACTCCTCTTCGCCACCTACCTCAGCGGCCAAAACGGCAACACCGCCCCCGCCGCCATCGCCGCCGACACATCCGACAACGCCTACATCGCCGGCTATACCACCTCCAGCGGCTACCCAACCCTCTCTGCCATCATCCCCGACCTCCTCACCGCCACCTCCGGCTTCCTCACCAAACTCACCCCCGCAGGCGACGGCATCGTCTTCTCCACCTTCATCCCCGGCCCGGGCATCTCCTCGCTCGTCATCGCTCCTTCGCCGCAAGACCCCGCCACCCAGACTCTCCTCCTCACCGGCTCCATCGCCCCCGGCCAGTTCCCCATCGCAACCGTCTCCTCCCCGCTGGTCAACACCAACTATCAGACCCTCCTCCGCCTCTCCCTCGACGGCAGCACCCTCCTCACCTCCGACCTCCTCGCACCCGGCACACAATCCTCCGTCGCACCCGGACCCTCCGGCGCCGCATGGGTCGCAGGCACCCTTACCGGCGAACTCACAGCCAACCCCGCATGGCTGCTCCCTCTCACCGCGCTCTCCAACATCGGCAACAGCTACGCCCTCCGCGTGACTCAGCAGAACACAATCGACCAGACCATCCGCCTCGGCGGCCTTCCCACCACCAACCTCCCCTTCGCCAGCGCACCCGTCACACTCACCGGCCTCACCGTCGACTCCCTCGGCCAACCCACCTTCGCCGGCAGCGCATCTCCCACCGCCAGCGCAAGCCTGCTCGCCACCGAAACCTACGATCTCCCGCTCACCAACACTCCCACCTCTGCTCTCCCATCGACCCTGCGCTCCGCCGCACTCCCCGCTGCCTCCTGCACCGGCAGCCTCTGCGCCGGATCCGCCGCCTACCTCGCAAAACTAAACCCCAACACCGCCGCCCCCAGCCTTGCCCTCTCCACCGACGACGCCCCCAACCTCACCCTGCGTAACCTCGGCAGCATCGCCGCCACCAACCTCCAGCTCACCGCCACCAACTTCACCCTAGCCAGCGACTGCCCCACCACCCTAGCCCCCGGCGCAGGCTGCAGCATCGCCCTCACCAGCACCAGCAGCAATCCCGGTACCGTCACCGCGCAAGCATCCAACGCCATCACGCAGACCGTGAATCTTCCCGCCACAGCTTCCTCCCCCAACCCCATTGTCGTCTCTCCCAAAGAGCTGGACTTCGGCATTCAAACCGCCACCAGTCCTGCCACCACACGAACCATCACCATCAGCAATCTCAGCCAGCTCCCCCAGACCTTCTACGCAGGCGACGCCACCCTGCAACCCGTTCCCCCGCAGTACGACTTCAGCGTGCAATCCACTGACTGTCCGGCCTCCACCACTCCCGGCGACGACGTCCTTCCTCCAGGCGGAGTCTGTCACCTCACCCTTGCCCTTACCGCCCCGGCCACGGCGACCGGCAGCTTCGTCACGGCCTATCGCATCATCGGCACCGACGCGGTCCTCCTCACCGCCTACACCCAACCCACCGACCTCAACCTCTCCGCCACCGAGATCGACTTCGGCACCCAATTCGGAACCGCAGGCAACGCCAGCCCACGCCTCCCCCGCTACCTCTATCTCTCGAACAACTCCGCCAACGCCGTCACCCACACCCCCGTCACCCTGCAGGCTCCCTTCACCCTCACCGACCTCTGCCCCACCACGCTCAACCCCCACACCGTCTGCCAGCTCGAGATCGACTACCAATCCCCCGTCGCCCCCTCAGCCGACTCCACCACCCTCACCCTCGACGAAGGCCTCACCGTCCTCATCACCGGCACCACCAAACCCCAACCCACCGGCATCGGCCAATCCGCCAACCCCAACCTCACCGTCACCCCCGCCACCATCAGCTTTCCCAACGCGGTCCTCGTCACCAGCACCTCCTCGACCACCCAGACCGTCACCATCGGCAACATCGGCCCCGTCGCCTTCCCCCTCGCCCTCACCCTCACCGGCGACTTCACCGACGCCACCGACTGCCCCGCCACCCTCGCCGGCAACGCGACCTGCACCGTCGTGCTCACCTTCGCTCCGTCACAACCCGGCACCCGTCAGGGCCTCCTCTCCGTCACGGCCGGAAACTCTACTCCCGCGTACGTCACCCTCAGCGGCACCGGCTCCCCCATCGTCACCGCCCCCAACAACACCCTTGCCTTCGGAAGCGTCCTCGTCGGCCAGCCCGATGTGCAGTGGTACAAGATCACCTCCCCCTTCAGCACCCTCACTGCCACCACCTCCGCCCCGGACTTCAAAACCATCCTCATCGAAGACATCGGCTTCGGCCACGGCCAGCCACCCACCTCCGCCTTCGTCTCCACCTTTACCGGCTCCTGCACCAACTGCTGGCTCGGAGTGCAGTTCACCCCCTCCACACCCGGCGCCCAAACCGCCTCTCTCACCCTTACCTCCTCCTCTTCCGGTACCCCATCGCCCCTCACGCTCACCGGAACCGGCATAGCCCTCTCCGGCCTCATCCTCAGCCCCACAACGCAGGACTTCGGCACCGTCCCCGTCAACAGCACCACCGCCCCCACACTCTTCACCCTCACCAACTTGACCACCAACCCCGTCACCCTCACCGCCCCCACCCTCACCGGCGACTTCGCCGTCAGCACCGCCCCCACCGGCGGCTCCGCCTGCAACGGCCCTCTCGCCCCCAACGCCTCCTGCTTCTTCAACGTCGCCTTCGCCCCCACCACGACCGGCTCCCGCACCGGCACCCTCACCCTTCAGGCCTCCACCGGCCCCATCACCGCCACCCTCACTGGCTTCGCCGCCCCTGACCCCGGCCTGTCCCTCAACCCCACCGCCCTCACCTTCAACAACGTCCCCGGCCCCACCGCCACGCAACAAAACATCATCCTCACCAACACCGGCACCGCCGTCCTCCAGATCGGAACCCCCACCAACACCACCGCCAGCTTCTCCTCCACCAACAACTGCACGACCCTTGCCCCCGCCGCAGCCTGCAGCATCACAGTCAACTTCATCCCCACCACCGCCACCGTCACCGACGCCCTCCAAATCCCTGTCACCAGCTCCGCCACCGGCCCCACCACCTACACCGTCCCGCTCTCCGGCGCCTACACCACCGAGAGCGCAGGCCTCCAGATCCTCCCCAACCAGGCCAACTACGGCTCCGCCCCCACCAGCACCCTCGGCGGAACCCGCCAGTTCACCATCACCAACCTCACCGCCAAATCTCTCGCCCTCAACATCGCCCTCCCTCGCCAGTTCGTCCTCAACGGGCCCGCCTGCGCCGCCCTCGCCCCCAACGCCTCCTGCAACTTCAACGTCACCTTCCTCCCCCTCACCAATGGCGACATCACCGGCACCCTCTTCGCCCAGGCCACCCCCACCGACGGCTCCGCCACCCTCAACGGCCTCGGCTTTGTCGAGGGCTTCGGCATCGGCGCCGCCACCCTCACCATCACCGGCAACATCATTCCCGGCCAAACCGTCCTCGACTTCGGCCAGGTCAGCTCCGGCCAAAGCGCCACGCAGACCGTAACCCTCACCAACACCGGCACCACCACCCTCACCATCCGCCGCCTCACCAGCCAGTGGCCCTTCCTCATCACCGCCACCAACTGCGGCAACACCCTCGCCGCCAACCAAAGCTGCACCGCGACCCTCACCTACACCCCCATCAACCAGACCAGCACCACCCCCGGCCCCGCCACACCCGACTCCGGCACCCTCATCATCGAAAGCGACGCCCTCACCGGCCCCGACCTCCTCACCCTCACCGGCCGAGCCGCCCCCATCACCGTCGCCGCCCCCTCCAACACCGCCCCCTTAGTCTCCTACGCTCTCTCCCAAAGCTCCCTCACCTTCCCCGCCACCCAGGTAGGCGACCAAAGCGACACCCAATCCGTCACCCTCTCCAACACCGGCACCACCACCATCCAAATCACCCGCATCCTATCGACCCCCGACTTCACCGTTCAAACCAACTGCCTCGGCGCCCTCGTCCCCTCCGCCAGCTGCGTCATCAACATCAGCTTCACCCCGCAACCCAACTTCCCCAACTCCATCTCCAACCGCATCTCCGCACTCGAGATCACCTCCGACTCCAGCACCGCACTCGAGTTCATCTCGCTCTTCGGCGTCGCCAACCCTTCCCCGCTCGACTTCTCCCCCTTCACCCTCAACTTCGGCAGCGTCCAGGTCGGCACCACCGCCACCCTCCCCGTCCAGATCACCAACATCACCACGGCGCCCATCGCCATCCAGACAATCTTCGCCGTCGGCCCCTACACCGCCACTGGCGACTGCCCCACCGAAGGCAACACTCTCGCCCCCTCCACCAGTTGCACCGAGCAAGTCACCTTCACCCCCACCACCGCAGCGACCATCAACGGATTACTTTCCATCCGCTCCTCCGCCTCGACCCTGCCCATCGAATACCCCGTCACCGGCACCGGCATCCAATCTCACCTCCAAACCACCCCCTCCACCCTCAACTTCGGCAGCATCGCCCTCGGAGCCTCCGCCGCCCAGACCATCACCCTCACCAACACCGGCACCGCCCCCATCACCAACCTCGCCCTCACCATCACCGGCGACTACAACATCACCGTCCCCTGCACCTCTACCACGCTCACCCCCGGCAACAGCTGCCAGATCACCGTCACCTTCGCGCCCACCGCCCTCGGCCCGCGCAACGGCACCATCACCTCCACCGACCCCAACACCGGCCTCCAGAACCTCAACATCCCCCTCACCGGAACCGGCGTCTCCGGCGGCACCTTCACCCTCACCGTCAACGGAGGCTCCTCCGCCACCCTCACCATCCCCAGCGAGCAGGCCGCCGACTACACCCTCCAGCTCACCCCGCAGTCCGGCTTCTCCGGCACCGTCATCCTCAACTGCACCCCCATCAACCCCGGCGCCTACGCCACCTGCTCTCTCCTGCCCTCCAGCATCGCCCTCAACAGCGGCGCACAAAACTCCATCGCCAACCTCAACACCGTAGCCGAGTCCGTCCCACCCACTACCTCCCAAGACACTCACAACACGCGCAACCGCACCCTGCTCTGCCTCCTCCCTCTCTCGCTCCTCTTCTTCTGGAAATCAACATCCCGCAGCCCGCAAAAATCCCACCCCATCCGCCTGCTCTTATTCGCCATCCTCCTCACCCTGCCCGCTCTCTGGCTCTCCGGCTGCGGCAGCGGCGCCACCGACCCCAACCTCCGCTTCACCCCACCCGGCACCTACCAATATCAAGTCACCGCCACCTCCACCACCGGCGTCGAACTCAGCCAGACCGTAACCCTCAACCTCGTCGTCACCGCCCGCCACTAAGCAGTCACGCGACAAGACTCGCTTTTTGTTCATTTGCTTTTGCTGTTGCCGTGCCTTTCTTGTTGTCATCCCCACGGGGGATCTGCGGTTGCTTCTTCCGCATCCTCAGCAAGAGTGCATACCATCTCACGAGCGTAGCTTCGGCGCGCCCGCCGCCACCAGCAACACCGCTCCACCAAACAGCAACGTATCCCAGACGTAGTTCGCCCCTTCCAACACTGCCGGCGGCCCAGACGCCATCAGCAGAATCGGCAGATACAGAACCACCGTAAGCAGCGTCATCACCAAACCCACCGCCGTCGCCCCGTCGCGGCAATATCGCCGAATCAATATCCCCACCCCGCCCCCAATACAAACCAGCCCCGTCAAAAGCGCCCACACATGAGGCCCCGGCACCCACGACGGCGTCAACTTACTCAGCGGAACCCCCGGCGCAAACTGCGGATACAGAATTAGCTCCACGCCATACACCATCAGCACAACAGCAACAATCCCTCGCCCAATCCACACCGCTACATTCTCACCGAACTTCCGCGACCCACTCCCCAAAGATCCCGCAAGCACCAGCGCTCCCGCACCAAAACTCAGATCCCGCAACGCCACGTTCCAGATAACTCTGTCGTGCACCTGCGCCACCACATTCGGCACATGAATCATCAGCACAAAAAGAAAAAACATGACAGCCAGCAGCGTCGCAGTCAACCGAACGCGTATCCCAGGCGCCAGACTCAGAGCCGCAGCAATCAACGCAATGCCAACGAAGTACACCCAGAACAAACGCGCCGGCATCCACACAGGAACAGCCCCAATGATCACCTGACCGAGCACCAGATGCTCCGCCCCAAAGGCCGCCAGCGGCGCCGCAAACAGCACTCTTCCAACGGCAACAAGTTTGTCCAGCCCCGCCGCCGCCTGCAACTCTCTTCTCGCGGCAACAAACCCGACAACAAGAACAACCACTCCCGCAGCACATATCCAGACATTAGAGCTCGGCGGCACAAACACCTCTTCCCTATCCAAAATTCAGAGCACTATCGAATCTTCTTCCAAAGCAGATCTTCGTTATTCCTGCGATCGATCATCATGTCCACATGCCCCGAAGCATCGCGATGAAACAGCCGCCGCCCCTCAACTCCCGCACGAAAAAACAGATCCGGAGACTCCGGCAGAAGCTGGTACGGTTTACCCGAGTTACGCTGCGCATACAGCTCACTACCCTGCCGCGTAACCGTGACCACGTTTCCGGCAGCAAGCTCATACGCACCTGCATAGTCGTTCAGCATCGCATCCGAAACCGCACCCGCAGCCGGGTCTTCGTAGTACCGCAACGTCTGGCTCGCAACAATCTGCCATGCCTGATTCCGATACAACCACGTATCCGTCGTGTAATAGCGAGCATGCAGCTCCCGCCCAAACACCGTCTCCACCTCATCGCAGTCGTAACTCAGAACAGCAACATTCGTCGCAAACCGGGACTTCGCCCGCATCACGCGAATCGTACCGGAGTACCCGGCAGGCAGTGGCTGCAGATCTTCCAGCAGCGCAGCCTTGTCCATCGACCTGCCCTTCTCATCGAAGAACATCGCATCCTCTGCCACATACATCTTCCACGGCGCTTGATTGCCAGGAGCCACAGCATCGAACAGCTCCTGGGTCCGCTGCACCAGCTTCGACTCCGTTATCTTCGGGGTGTCGGCGCCGCGTGCCGTCGAGCATACGGCTAGGACGATGACGAACGCAGCAACCAGACCTCTTTTCACCTCTTCCTCCTGAAGACGAAGACCGATCCAATGCCCGAGTTCGTAGATACGCCGTCCAGCAGCTCAGAGTTCCGCGTTCTCTCAGCGCGCTCTGTCGGCCAAAGCACATAGGAGTAAGATACAGATACCATCTGTCCGCGAGCTCCAGTCCGTCGCGAGCTCCTGGAGGAAAGAACGATGGCACCTGCAAAGCTCTTACTAGTCGACGACGACGAGACGATACGTTTAACCCTCGGCATCATTCTCAGAAAACACGGCTTCAAAGTCACGGTCGCTGCAACGGTAACCGAAGCTCTCAAACACATCAGTTCGGAGGCCTTCGACGTCCTCCTGAGCGACCTTCACATGCCCGGTGCAGGAGACGGCCTCACGGTCGTCAGCGCCATGCGTCATGCCAACCCAAAAGCCGTCACCATACTGCTCAGTTCGTTTCCCCATATGGACGCCGCCGCTCAGGCGATCCTGCTGCAGACTGACGAAATTCTCGTCAAGCCAATGGACGTAACCATGTTGGTGGAGGCCATCAAACAGCGGCTCGCCGCAGGCCCCACTCGTGCCCGCCTCGTTGAGAGTGTCGCAGCCATCCTCGAACGTTCCTCAGACAGCACCATCAACGATTGGTACGAACTTGTCGAAAAAGAAGAGACCTTGATGGCAATTCCCATGACCTTCCAACAACGTTCCGGCCATCTCCCCCAGGTCATCCGGGACCTCGTCCTCCGCCTCCGTTCTTCAAAGAGTCTTGGCAGCAAAGAGTTATTCTCGGCAGCCGCCACAGAGCACGGCACCGTCCGCCGCAAGCAAGGCTACAGCGCCGCCATGATGGTCGAGGAGTCGCGCATCCTTCAGGTCAGCGTCTTCAACACCCTCCAGAAAAACCTGGCGAACATAGACTTCAGCGTAGTGCTCATCGGAGTGATGACCATCGCCGACGAAGTCGATTCACAGCTCAGCCAGGCGATGAAGAGCTACCTTGCAGAGTCGATCGTCGACGCGCTTCCGGCATAGCCACAAGAGGCGAAAGCGGAGGCGAATAGCATTGAGCAACGCCGCAGTTGGTGTAGAGTCGATTTCGCTTTTTTGTTTGTCATTCCCGAAGGGAATCTGCGTTTTGCAGTCAATACACCATCAGGCAAATCGCCATAAGCCTTTGCCGCCATCCTGAGCGCAGCGAAGGATCCCGAAGAACTCAGACCTACCCGAACCGCCCGTCCCTTCAACCCACCCTCTCCAGCCGTTGTCTGTTTTCTATCTCCCCGAAAAACCGTCAGAAATCGTCCTCTCCTCAGACACTCACTCACTCCTGACGATTCGCCGCCGTCGGCAATACCAATATTCGAGCCGCCAGAACAGATAGTCTCTTGATCGGTTCTGCCAACTCCTCCGCCAGCGTCTTCGCATCCCCAGCAAACCCACCCACACCCGCCAGATACACAATGTTCGTAATGCTCTGTAGCGGATTATTGATCCGGTGCGCCAGCTCATTGGCCATCCCGGACGCGGCGCCCACCATCGCCTGCTCCATCAGCAACTTCTGCTGTCGCTGCTGTCTCACGCCCATCGCAGCGAAGTTCGCCAGAACCAGCATCATACGAAGATCGTTCCCATCAAACGCCTCTCCGCGTCCATGCGCCATGATCCAGATCGTGCCCCGCGTCTCGCCTACCTCCCACGGCAGCAGAATGCCATCGGTCACCGTCGGAGCTTCAATCCTCATCAGATCGAAGAACCGCTGCGTGACGCGAAACAGCTGAGGTCGCCCCCTCTCCAGACACACCCCACACGCGCTGGGACTCCGTGGCAGCGTCGCATTCAGGAAACCCGCATACTCGCCCGCCGTTGCCACCCACTCATAGAACTCCGCGTCGCTCTTGTTCTCCCGCTCAATGCTGATGCCTGCACTGTCGGCGCCGCACAGGTCAACCGCTGAATTCACCAACTCCTGCAAAATCGTGTCAGGGCTCTCCACGAACGCGCGCGCCAACCGATGCATCCCCTCCATCTGCATCGCGACATCGCGATCATGCAGCCGTCTGCCCGCAAATGACGCATCCTCGAAAAGGTCGACCACCTCCAAACCGGTGTCAGCTACCATCGAAGTAAGCGCGCTCATCTCAAATCCTTCCCTGTCCCGTTGCTCCCGTGCCAAATACCCGACATGACGTCAGTCACATCGAACCGGTTCTCAACAGATCCGGGATCATCAATCATAACGTTCAGGGAGGTACAGTCGATAATAATCCACGTCCCCCAAAAAACTCACGAAATCTTCTTCAACCGTGGCGTATTTTTTTGCCCCCAAAATCACGCGGCCTAATCACCACGCCAGCCACGCATTCCACCACACTTTCACCACCAAAACACCACAACCAAAACAGCCTTTTTCGCAAAACACCCCTCAAAACCGCCCATAAAGCGGAGCTCTCCCCATCGCCACCACACCAGAATTTTTTCTGAAAGAATCTACCGCCGAACCGGCTCGATCGATACCGGAACCTGCTCCACAATCTCGATCCCGAACCCCTGCAGCGCCGGCACATGCGTCGGTGTATTGGTCAGCAGCCGAATCTTGTGAATCCCCAAATCCGACAGAATCTGCCCACCCAGACCCACTTGCCGCAGCGTCCTATGCGCCCGATCATCGCTTCCCTCCCGAGCCCGCTGCTCTCGATGCAGCACAATCCGCGCCGGCGTTACACCTCGATCCACGCCAAAACCCGCGCTGCCATTATGCAGATACACCAGCGCGCCCTTGCCCGCCTCCGCAATCATCTTCAGCGACTGCTCCACCACCGCCCTGCAATCACACAGCGTCGTAGAAAAAACATCTCCCGCGAGGCAATGCGTATGCACCCGTACCGGCACCGGCTCCGAGCCGCTCACATCCCCAAAGACCAGCGCAATATGCGACTCCCCACCATCCACCTCGCTCTCATAAGCGATCATGCGAAACTCCCCATGCGCCGTAGGCATCAGCGACTCCGCCACACGATGAATGTACCGCTCATGCTGCAACCGATAGCGAATCAGATCCGCCACCGTCACCATCAACAGCCCATGCTCCGCGCAGAACTTCACCAGGTCCGGCACCCGCGCCATCGTGCCATCATCGTTCATAATCTCGCAGATCACGCCCGCCGTCACCAGCCCCGCCATCCGCGCCAGATCCACCGAAGCCTCCGTCTGCCCAGCCCTCACCAGCACGCCGCCTTTGCGCGCGCGCAGCGGAAACACATGCCCCGGCCGCGCCAGATCGTGCGCCGTCGACCGCGGATCGATGGCCACCTTGATCGTATGTGCCCTGTCAGCAGCAGAGATCCCCGTCGTCACACCCTCCCGCGCCTCAATGCTCTCCGTAAACGCAGTCCCGAACCGCGACGTATTCTCCTGCGTCATCGGCCCCAGCCGCAGATAATCCGCACGCTCCTCCGTCAGCGTTAAGCAGATCAACCCGCGCCCATACTTCGCCATAAAGTTGATCGCCTCCGGTGTGACAAACTCCGCAGCCAGCGTCAGGTCGCCCTCATTCTCGCGGTCCTCGTCATCCACGACGACCACCATCCGACCCGCTTTGATCTCCGCAACTGCCTCTGTCACGTCAGCAAACATAATCCCGCCTCCTACATGCATCTCTTTCGACGCATCCCATCTTACGTCCGTCGCAAAAAAGAAACGCCACCCGCAAGGGGCAGCGCTCTCTTTTTACAACCGAATTACAAAATTCAAATCAAACACTTACAGTGTGGATTCGATCTCGAATCCCCACGCCTCAAGCAGCGCCTCAGGAATGTACTTCGAGTTCTTATTTCTACGGGCCCACTCACGAAGTCTTGTGGAGCGAATGTACTGGTCGGGCGTGAGCTTGAACTCCTTCACAACCTGCTCGAACGATGTTACCGTTGGAACAACCGGCCCGATCGGCTCAGGCTTGCCCCAATTGGGATTTCCACGACGCTTTGCCATATCTTTATCAGTACCTCTTCAAAATTTGATTTCCGCACTTCGCGTTATGCACTCTGGGAAATAAACGCAACCTTCATTCTAAGGCATTTAGGCAGCAAAAGCAAGGGCGTGTTCAGCCCTGCGCTCACCAGGCGTAGGCTATTCAGCGCTGTTGAGCCAAAGCGTAGAACTTCGCCACATCCGCCTTCATCTCCTTCAAGGCATCCACATTCAGATAGACCATGTGTCCCGCCGGATAGTAACCAAACTGCACATTGTTCACCAGTTTTTCCGGCAAATCCATATGACTCAGGTCGTACTCCGTTGAAAAGAATGGGGTAGCCAGATCAAAGTATCCATTGGCCGAGAACACCCGCAGCTTCGGATTCTTGCGAATCGCATCCGCCAGATCTACCGCCACATCCGGCGCCGTCTGCTCCCCAGCCCTCCCCGGCCCGCCGCCCGGAGCTTTATGCTTAAAGTCCCAATTCTCGTTCAGCCCAGGACCCGAGGTGTAGTACGGTTCCTGGCTCAAATACTTCAGCTCCCTCTGAACGTAGTCGTGAAATGCCCCAACATACACTCCACTGACCCCCGTATCCGATGGGTCATAACCCGGATTCTCCCCCGCTGAATCCACATCCCATCCCATGAACCGCGCATCATACCGACCCAAAGTCCGCTCATCCCCACGCAGCAGCTCCTTGCGAAACCGCGTCGCCGAAATCCGCAGTTTCGCCTCCTTCACATACTCCACGCTCAACCCCGTAATCGCCGCGACCTTTGCCGCCATCGTGTCGAACTCAGCCACGGACAATTTATCTCCCTGCTGCAGAGCCTCCGCATAGGGTCCGCGAGCAAAGACTCTCGCCTGCTCCACCCACTCAGCCAGACTCCCATTCGTCTTCACCTTGTGATAGTGGTACGCGATCGCAGCGAACGAAGGCATGTACCCGATCGCTTCATAGTCCAGCCCGGGACTCCGTCGGTTGTAGTTCAAAATCGACGACAGCAACGTCACGCCATTGAACTCAATCCCATCGTTCTGCAGAGCGTTCACCAGCCCAGCCGACCGCGTCGTTCCATACGACTCACCAAACAGAAACTTCGGAGAGTTCCACCGCTGATTCGCCGTAATGTAACGCACAATAAACTTCTTGAACGCCAGAATGTCCTGATCGGTCCCAGCAAAGTCTTTGACCGTACCCTTACCCACCGCGCGCGAGTAGCCCGTCAACGGCGCATCGATAAACACCAGGTCGCTCTTATCCAGCAGGCTGTATTGATTCTGCACCCACTCGAACGGCGCCGGCCCCGTGGCCTCTGGACTCTGCGTCACCACGCGCACCGGCCCGAACGATCCCATGTGCAGCCAAATCGTCGCCGCACCCGGCCCACCGTTATAGAAGAAGGTCACCGGCCGGCTCTTCGCCTCAACTCCATCTTCCGTGTAAGCCACATAGAAGATGCTCCCATTCGCCTTATCCTGATCGTCCCGTATCAGCAGATTCCCAGCGGTCGCCGTGTAGTGCACCAACCGGCCCCCGGCGGCCCACTCATGCCTGGTCACTGAACTCGTCTCTGCGGGAATTGGAACTGTCGTCTCGTCTTTCTTCGCCTCCGCATCCCCCGCCGCTCGCGCCTGCGGTAGCGCGGGCATCACCATCACAACCAAAGCAAGCGTAGCAATCAAACCTGGTATGCGAGATACCAATAAACCCTTCGAAACTTCGAGATGAATCAATTCGTTTCTCCCGTACCGTCGTCTAAACCCGACGCCGTGTAAATTACTTTACGGCTTTGTGGACGCGATCATCATACCTTTTCGATCACCCCTGACCACACGCCATCTGCGTGCATCTTTTTTCCAAGCCTTCACGTCTACGTCTACTGGTGCACCGCGTCAAACAACCACGCATCGCCAACCACACTGAGGCCCTCCATGAGTTTTCCTCCCTGCACCGAAAAAGAAGACGACATCCAGGAACACGATCAGCACACGCTCTCCGAGCAGTCCTCTGACGTCGAACTCTCCCGCCGAACCTTCGTGAAAGCCGCCGGCATCTTCGGAGCCGGCGTAGCAGCAGGCATCCCG
This sequence comes from Tunturiibacter gelidiferens, assembly GCF_013410115.1. Taxonomy (GTDB): domain Bacteria; phylum Acidobacteriota; class Terriglobia; order Terriglobales; family Acidobacteriaceae; genus Edaphobacter; species Edaphobacter gelidiferens. Next base: position 2,769,315 of record NZ_JACCCV010000001.1, on the reverse strand, counting down.
CGTATCGCGGCGGCTGCAGAAGAGGCTCACGCCGCAGCCGCCACCACGCCCCACACGATGGATCTCACCCTCAAGGTGAACGGCACCTCGCAGTCGCTCTCCCTCGACACTCGCACCTCCCTCCTCGACGCGCTTCGCGAACATCTCGCCCTCACCGGCAGCAAGAAGGGCTGCGACCACGGCCAATGCGGAGCCTGTACCGTCCTTCTCAACGGCCGCCGCGTCAACTCCTGCCTCACCCTCGCAGTCACCGCCGACGGAGCCGACATCATCACCATCGAAGGTCTCGCCGACGGAGACACCCTTCATACCGTACAAGCCTCCTTCCTCGAGCATGATGGTTTTCAATGCGGCTACTGCACCCCAGGCCAGATCTGCTCCGCCGTTGCTCTTCTCGAGGAACACAAACACGGCACTCTCAGTGCGGTCTCCTTCGAGCAACGCCTCAGTGCCTGCAGCGACCGTCCAAGCCTTAATGATCAGGAGATTCGCGAGCGCATGAGCGGCAACATCTGCCGGTGCGGAGCCTACCCCAACATCGTCGCCGCAGTCCGCGCTCTCGTTCCTGATGAAGGCTGCGGTCCTTCGGTATCGGAACTCGAAATAAAACCATCGACCAGCTTCGGAGCCCGCTCATGAATCCCTTCAACTATCAGCGCGCCGCCTCTCCAGAAGAAGCCGTTCACGCGCTCTCCGCGCGAGGCACGAAGTTCCTCGGTGGTGGCACCAATCTCGTCGATCTGATGAAGTACAACGTCGAGCACCCGTCCACTCTCGTCGACGTCACCCATCTCGACTTCACCCAGATCACCAAAACTGGCGACCTCACCTTAATCGGCGCCGGAGTCCGCAACAGCGACCTCGCCAATCATCCGATCATCCGCAGCCACTATCCTTTGCTCTCGCAAGCCCTTCTCAGCGGGGCCTCCCCGCAACTGCGCAACATGGCCACAACAGGCGGCAACCTCATGCAGCGCACCCGCTGCTACTACTTCATGGACACCGCCTTCTCCGAGTGCAACAAGCGCACTCCAGGCAGCGGCTGTGCCGCAATCAAAGGCTTCAACCGCATTCACGCCATCCTCGGCGCAAGCAGCGGAAGCAGTCGAAGTGCGGAGTGCATCGCCACCAACCCATCCGACATGAACGTCGCTCTCGCCGCCCTCAACGCCACCATCCACGCGCAAGGACCGAAGGGCAAACGAACCATCCCCCTCGCCGACTTCCACCGTCTTCCAGGCAACACCCCACATCTTGAAACCAACCTCAAGCCCGACGAGCTCATCATCGCAGTCGAGCTCCCGGCACCGAAGTTCGCGAAGAATTCCTGGTACCTCAAAGTCCGCGACCGTCAGAGCTACGCCTTCGCTCTTGTCTCCGTCGCCGCTGGTCTCGAGTTGGAAGGCGGCACCATCAAATCGGCTGGCCTGGCACTGGGCGGAGTCGCCCACAAGCCATGGCGATCCGTCGAAGCTGAAAGATCTCTCATCGGCGCGACCACAGGCCCAGAGTCCTTCAAAAAAGCTGCCGACCTCGCCCTTGCCGGAGCCAGACCGTACGAACACAACGCCTTCAAGATCGAACTCGCCAAACAAAGCATCGTGCGCGCCCTCACCCTCGCCGCACAAGGAGCACAAGCATGACGGCCCCCGCTCTCTTTCAAGACGAAGCCCCCAAGACCCCGCAGCGTCAGCTCAAAAACCGCTACGATGGCCGAGATAAGGTCACCGGCAAAGCAAAATACTCCGCTGAATTTCCAGTTAAGGACGTCACCTACGGTTACATCGTTCAAAGCACGATCCCCAAGGGCACCCTCGTCTCCATCGACCAAACCGCGGCTGGCAAAGCATCAGGCGTTCTCGCCGTCCTCACTCCCTTCAACGCACCAAAACTTCCCGTAGCGTCTCCTCAACCTCCCGCACGCCGCCACATCACCGTCCTGCAGGAGAAGGACATCTTCTACAACGGCCAACCCATCGCCGTCGTCGTCGCTCGCTCGCTCCCAGAGGCGATGCACGCTGCAACCCTGCTCAAGATCACCTATAAGAGCCAGCCCGCACAACTCGAATTCAAAGGTCGGCTCGCCGAAGCCCGTCCTCCCAAACAACCCGGCCGCGAACCCGCCGACAGCAAACGCGGCGACATCGCCACGTCACTCTCAAACTCCGCCGTCACCCTCGACGTCGTTTACACCACACCCATCCAGAATCACAATCCCATGGAGCCGCACGCCACCATCGCCTGGTGGGACGGTTCCAAGCTCAACGTCTACGACGCCACGCAGTACATCACCGGCGACCGCCAGACTCTCGCCCGCACCTTCGGTATTCCCGTCGATGACGTTCGCGTTCAATGCCCCTTCGTCGGTGGAGGCTTCGGCAGCAAAGGCTCCACCTGGAGCCACGTCGTGCTCGCCGCGATGGCGGCAAAGGTCGTCGGCAAACCCGTCAAGCTCGCTCTCGAACGCGGACAGATGTTCGGCCCCGTAGGCTCCCGCCCCACCACCGCGCAAAACATAAAACTAGGCGCCACCGCCGACGGCAAGCTGCTCGCCATCCAGCACGACGTCATCGTCCACACCTCACTGATGGAGGACTTCCTTGAGCCCTCCGCGATGCAGACCCGCTTCCTGTACAACAGCGAGTCCAACGTCACCAGTCACCGCCTCGTTGACATGAATCTCGGCGTCGGCACCTTCCAACGCGCACCAGGCGAGGCCACCGGCACCATCGCTCTCGAGTGCGCCATGGACGAGCTCGCCCACAAACTCAACATCGACCCCGTCCAATTGCGTCTCATCAACTACGCGGAAAAAGATCACAGCAAAGATCGTCCATGGACCGAGAAGAGCCTTCGCCAGTGCTACACCGATGCCGCCGATCGCTTCGGCTGGTCCAAACGCAATCCAGAACCCGGACAACTACGCGAAGACAACAATCTCATCGGCTACGGCATGGCGACAGCAACCTACGGGGCTAACCGCTCCGCTGCCTCCGCCGTCGTGCGTATCCTCCCGAACGGCCGCGCCTACATCGGATGCGGCACACAGGATCTAGGCACTGGCGCCTACACCGTTCTCGCACAGGCTTGCGCCCAGGGCCTCGGCATTGATCCCGCGCTAGTCGACGTTCAACTCGGCGATTCCAATCTCCCAAAGGCCCCCGTCTCCGGCGGCTCGCAGTCCACCGCGAGCATCGGCCCCGCCGCCGCAGCAGCAGCAACACAGGCCAAACTCAAGCTCTTCGAACTCGCCGTCAACGACTCGCAGTCACCCCTTCACGGCCTCCAGGCCGGAAGTCTCGACACACAAGACGGAAAAGTCTTCGCTAAATCGTCACCCAATAAGTCGGACACCTTCACCGCTATCCTGCAGCGTGCTGGCGGCCAGCCCATCGAAGCTACAGGCAGCGCTGAACCCGGCGAAGACAGAACCGCCTACACCGCGCAGTCCTTCGGCGCAGTCTTCGCAGAGGTCGCCGTCGACATCGACACCCACATGGTTCAGGTCCGACGCATCGTCGCCACTTACGACATCGGAACCCTGGTCAATCAAAAAACTGGAATCAACCAACTCCAGGGCGGCATCGTCTGGGGTGTAAGCTCCGCTCTCCACGAAGAGGCGCACATCGACCCCACTCACGGCCGCACCGTCAACGAGACCCTCGCCGAATACCACGTCCCCGTCAACGCCGACATCGGCACCATCGATGTCACCGTCACCGGCATTCCCGACACAAAGTTCAATCCTCTAGGCGCACGTGGCATCGGAGAGATTGGGATCACCGGCGCAGCCGCAGCCATCGGTAACGCCATCTACAACGCCACCGGCAAACGCATCCGCGACTATCCCATCACCATAGACAAGATCATGCAGGCATAGCCGTGATCATCCTCCCGACCGAGAGAGGTTTTAAGGTAGACAAGTCACGAAGTGACCGCACTCCGCGCAGGAGGCCCGTCCGGCAGGACCCCTCAAGCCGTATCAAGATGAAACGGAGTGGTGTATCTCTCCACCGGGTACCCCTTTGCCTTCCAGGCATCCAAGCCGCCCTTCAAAAATTTGATCTTCGTAAAATTCAACGCCAGCGCCCTCTCCAGGATCATCCGGCTGGTGCTCTGGCTCACGCACGTGCAGTAGATCACTGAATCTTTCTCCTTCGGAATCAGCGAAGCCTGCTCCAGGACCTCCTTCGGTGGAATCCTCTTCGCGCCGGGAATAATCTCCGAATGTGCCAGCAGATCCAGCGGCTGGCGAACATCGAACAGCAGAATTTCTTGATTCTGCTCGAGCAGATCATGAAGCGCATCCGCTTCGATACTGTGCTCCTCTAGCTCACGCCTCCGCCGCAGCTGTCTGATCCTCAACAACCCAAACAGCAACACAAGGAACCCAACCACACAAATCGCAATCAGATACATACAGCCTCCTCCATGCATCTCCGTTTTATCTGATCATTCCGTTGCTTCGAAAGATGCTGGAAATTACAGCTACACCACCTGCCCAACACCCCTCATATCCAGCGACACCGCCTCCGCCGGGCTCAGGTAGACAGCTTATCCTTCACCAGAGAGAGCGCCCGGCTGGCAGCCGCGGCGAAAGCGCCCGCCGTAGCAGGGTCGGCCACATCCTTTGCCTCCCAGTTGATCGTCAGGCAGAAGTATACCCACCGCCCGTCAAACAGCATCGCTCCCGGCGCACACAGCGCATGAAATCCCGGAACATCGATGCTCCCGCCCTTCACGAACGCGCTCACTCCCAGCGGTAGCGGAAGCAGCCAGATCGCATCCCCAAGCGAAAGAACTCGGCGAAACTCATTGAGCGTCTCCTTAGCCTTGAAGAAACCTCCTTGCAGCGCTCGCGAATAGTACGACACAAGGTCATCGGCAGAACAAGCCATCGTCTGCACGTTATTCATCGGCACGTTCACCATCGTCTGATTCGCTGCCGCCCCCAAATCCTCCCAGCTAAAAGTCCTATAGTCCTTCGCTCCCAGCAAATAACCAAAGAGTGACCGCGTGCTTTCGGGAATCATGCAGCTCTTCAATCCTGCCGAAGTAACAAACTCACGAACCTTCTCAGGGCCAACATGCTTCAGACACATATCTGTCCCTGTGTTATCGCTATGCATGATCATCGCTTCCAGCGCAGTTCTCTCCGAGACCTTACCGATCAGATTCGGCGGATTGAACATTGCGCTGTCCAGCGACCACACGCTCGCATCCAGACTCAGCTGCCGAGCCTTCAGCGTCTGAACTACATCGGGCGCATCGACCTGCCGCAGCGCCTCGCACAAGATGAAAGTCTTAATCGCGCTTCCCACAAACATCGTCTTAGCCGAGTTCAACTCCGCCAGAAACTCTGGCTTTCCATTCACCGCCGGCGCATAGATCTTCACTGCGACATCTCCGGGAAGCCCCTTGAACAGGGACAAAATCGCATCGGGTGTCGCCTTATCCTCAGCAGCCATCGCAGGCCGCGCCACTTGCATCGTCCCGACCGCCGCTGCACTCTTCACCAAAAACTCCCGCCGCGAATTCAACATACTCTTCCTTCCCACTCGCACCGCGAGTGTCACCTAGAGCTGAAATTTGAAAACATTTGGATTCGCGATACATGCTACTCTCTCTCTGATTTCGGACAACAAATCATGACCGTACCAAGCTCAGCGTCATAACCGTCGTCGTAGGACTCATGACTCCAACCGTCCTGGCGAATCCAACTTTGGCTCTCTCGCAACAAGCTCCACCCGCCGCATCGTCCGCGGAGAGCAAGAAACCGGACCCACAAGCAAATCCCAAACGCTTCCCAATCCAGACTTCTTCGGCATCTATCACGCTGGAGACGGAGTTACGCCTCCGAAGCTCATCTACTCGGTAGAGCCAGAATTTTCCGAAAAGGCGAGAAAGAAAAAGATTGGAGGCAACTGCCTCGTCTCTTTCATCGTTCGCATCGACGGCACCACTACCGACATACACGTTGCGAAGTCGATCGCTGATACCCTTGTCCAAGAAGGAACGAGAGCAGCTCTCACCCTCGACGAAAATGCTGTCAAAGTCGTAGCACAGTATCGGTTCACTCCCGCAACCTACCGCGGCACACCTGTTCCGTATCGGACGACAGTCGAAGTGAACTACCAGATCTTCTAGCTCTTTTCACTAACCCGCAACTCCATTTCAGGACTCAAACTGTCCACCTCGAGTTCCTCACAAGCCACTTCGCCCTCACGCGAACAATATGCGAAACTCGAAGCTAGCAGAATGAACCTCGAAACTCTCCTCCATCAAACCTTCGGCTTCGCAGAGTTTCGCGCCAACCAGGAGGCTGTCTGCCGCGCCGCCACCGAGGGCCGCGACGTCCTCCTCGTCATGCCCACCGGAGCAGGAAAATCCCTCTGCTACCAGCTTCCCGCCATCGCCCGCGGCGGCACCGCACTCGTCATTTCCCCTCTCATCGCCCTCATGGACGATCAAGCCACCAAGCTCACCGCCGCTGGCCTCCGCGTCGGCCGCATCCACTCCGGCCTCTCCCGCGACGAGGCCCGTCAGGCCTGCCGCGACTATCTCGACGGCACCCTTCAGTTCCTCTTCATCGCACCCGAGCGCATGCGCGTCCCCAACTTCCCCGAGATGCTCGCAAAGAAGAAGCCGTCTCTCATCGCCATCGACGAGGCCCACTGCATCTCCGCCTGGGGCCACGACTTTCGCCCCGACTACCGCACCCTCGGCGACTTCCTCCCTGCCCTGCGCCCCGCCCCCGTCATCGCCCTCACCGCCACCGCCACGCCAACCGTCCAACGCGACATCATCACCCAACTCAAGCTCACCCAACCCGACCTCTTCATCCACGGCTTCCGCCGCCACAACCTCGCCATCGAGGTCGTCGAGCTCTCCAAGCCCCGCCGCAACGAGTTCACCGCCAATCTCCTCAAAGAAAAATCCAACCGGCCCGCCATCGTCTACGCGCCTTCACGCAAGTCCGCGGAAGAACTCGCCGCCTCCCTGGGCGGAAGTGCCGCCGCCTACCACGCCGGCCTCGACCCCGCCACCCGCGAACGCGTCCAGCGCCACTTCCTCACCGGCAGACTAGAAGTAGTCGTCGCAACGATTGCCTTCGGCATGGGCATCGACAAAGCCGACGTCCGCACCGTAGTTCATACTGCGCTCCCCGGCTCCGTCGAGCAGTACTACCAGGAGATTGGCCGCGCCGGACGCGACGGTCAGCCCTCCCGCACCGTCCTCCTCCACTCCTTCGCCGACCGCAAGATGCACGACTTCTTCCTCGAGCGCGACTACCCCGCCATCACCGACCTCACCCGCGTTGCCGCTCTCCTCTCCGACGACCACCAGATGCCCGACCTCCTCCGCCAGCGCCTCAAGATGGATGCTGAGACCTTCGACAAAGCCGTCGAAAAACTCATCGCCCAGGGCGCAGCCAACATCGACATGGCCGGCAACGTCCGCGCCGCCGAAGACGCCCCTCGCAGCGCAGCCTGGCGCAAAGGCTACGACGATCAGATTAACTTCCGCCGCTCCCAGATCGACCGCATGGTCCAGTTCGCCGAGTCCGCACAGTGCCGCATGGCCGCTCTCATTCAGCACTTCGGCGACACCGCCGACGGCCTCCGCCCCTGCGGCCACTGCGACTTCTGCGCCCCGCAAAACGCAACCGCACAAACCTTCCGCCCACCCACCACAGAAGAAGACCGCCAACTTCGCGCCATCCTCCGCGCACTAGACGGACAAACCCGCGCCACCGGCAAACTCCACACCGAACTCTCCACCGGCCCCTTGCGCAACACTCCCGCCGCCGACCGCAAAGTCTTCGACACCCTCCTCGACGCCCTCACCCGCTCCGGCCTCATCGCGCTCAACACCGACCAGTGGACCAACCCCGAAGGCAACGTCGTCACCTACAAAAAGGCCTCCCTCACCCATGAAGGCCGCACCCTCACCGGCCCCCTCCCACCCGACCTCCTTCTCAAAGACACCACCGCTTTCACAATGTCCTCCTCCAGCAAAAAATCACGAGCGACCAACAGCGCTAGACCCTCCAAGGCCTCGCTCAAAGCCGAGCGCGACCAAACCACCGCAGCCTACACGCCCGCACAAAAATCACTCGAAGCCAACCTCCGCGAGTGGCGCAAAATCGAAGCCGCCAAAACCTGTAAACCCGCATTCATGGTCTTCTCCGATGCTGTCCTCAACGCGATAGTCCTCAGTCGCCCCACCACCATTCCCTCACTCCTGCAACTACAAGGCATCGGTCCTCGCATTGCCGACACTCATGGCGCCGCGATCATCGCTCTCTGCCGCACCCAAGATCCCTTCTCTCCATCGATCACGACCAGAAAAGAATCGTCATCTCGACCGGACCCTGAGCGAGTGAAGCGAGTCGAAGGGGAAGTGGAGAGACCCCCGCATTTTGCCCGAGCTACCCAACATCCTTCCTCAGCCTCAGCAGTTACCGTTGCATCAAAGTCCCCCAGGTCTTCGGCCCTGACTTTCACAGCCAGCGAAGAGAGTGGTGGGGCAAGTTCTCAATCCGCCGAAACCTTCCACCGCCAACGCACCACCAACCCCGACCCCATCGACTCCCTAACCCCCGAGCAACAAGCTCTCGACGAACGCCTCCGCGAATGGCGCAAAGCCGAGTCCGACCGCCTCGGCCTCCCGCTCTTCTTCGTCCTCGCCTCCACCACACTGCGCAACATCGTCCTCGCCCGACCACAAAACCTAACCCAGCTCAAATCCATTCAAGGCCTGGGCCTGGACAAGATCGAAAAGTTCGGCCCCGGCATCATCCAGGTCTGCACCGCCTGAAGACACTCGAGCATTAGTCGAAGCCCGCGCTCTATGGCACCCTGTCTTCAGTCGCTAAAGCAGCCGCGCGGAGGCAACACATGCCAACTGCAACCATCGCAAAACGCATCAGTCCCATGCTCGCCGTCGCTGACATGGAAGAGACTCTCGCGTTCTACCAGGAAGTTCTAGGCTTCAAGCTCACCATGAACTCCCCTGAATACTCCATCGTCGAACGTGATGGCCAGACCATTCACTTCCAAAAGGCAGCCTCCGAGAAGGTCATGCAATGCGTTCGCGGGCACACCGAGATCTATCTCGAGGTCTCCAACATCCACCCGCTCTGGGAGCATGTAAAAACCCTCAAAGACCGCTACCGCATCCGAGACCTCTTCGACCGCGACTACGGCATGACGGAGTTTCACATCTCCGACCCGAACGACTGCCTCGTCTTCGTCGGCGAACCCACTCCCGGCTAGCGGCGACGGGCTCCGACTTAGGTTGCCAGGAAAAATGAATCACTATTCATTTCACCCCTCACTGTGCTAACGTCCGAAGCACAGGCCGCCTATGAGCGAACACCAGCCCACATCCGACACCGCCCGCCACACCCCCATCTCGATGGACGGCAACCCCACCATCGACGAGCGCGCCAATCACTGCTTCGGCTGCGGCCCGGCCAACCCGCAAGGCCTCCATCTCGCCTTCACCACCGACACCTCAAACCCCGAAGCCATCACCACCACCTGCAACTTCCAGCTCGACCGCATGCACGAAGGCCCCCCGGGCCACATCCACGGCGGCATCGTCGCCGCTTTGCTCGACGAAGCCATGAGCAAGCTCAACCGCCCCCTCAACGTCCTCGCGATGACACGCCACATGGAGATCGACTATCTCCGCCCCGTCCCGCTCTACCAGCCTCTCGTTCTCATAGGCCGCCACCTCAACCGCCCCGACAAAGCCGACGGCAAACCCGGCCGCAAGCTCTTCCATCAAGCCGAAATTCAACACCCCGACGGCACAGTCCTCGCCCGCAGCAAAGGCCTCTTCATCGCCATCGACGAAAAACTCCTCTTCGCCGCCGGCATCACCCCATAGTTCCCGGCCGAAGGCCGGACCCAAGCCGCCGAACCTACCGAGTCCGGTATACTCGCCACGAAGTGGCCGCCCCACGCGCAGTGGGCCCGTCCGGCAGGACAACTCTACCCAGCCTCACCCCAATAGCCCTGGTCCTCGAGAAAATACTCCTCATCCCAGGTATGCACCATGGTCTTGAAGAACATCCAAACCATGCGCCAGTGCCCCAGCTTCTGGAATCGTCGGTTCGTCGTCAGCACCCGACCGCGCACGATACGAAACCGCTGCCGCGCCACGCCCTTCGACAGGAGATAGTCCTCTGCAAACAAAGCCCGCTCATTAAACCCACCCAGCGCCCAGAAGACCTCGCGGTCAAACAACATAAACATCCCCGTAGCGAACGGCTTGGTAAACGATCCAATTCTCTGCATCAAATTATTTCCTGCATACAGCAGATCATCAAAAAAGCTACCCTGCCGGCACGCAATGTTCGTCGTCGCCAGATGAAGCTCCCGCCGCTCCATCCGCCACAGCGCTCGCCGCAACAGCGTAGGTTCCGGCAGCTCCACATCCGCATCCAGAAACAACACATACTTCGTAGTTGCCAGCTTAGCCCCCGCATTGCGCCCCACCGAAGGCAACCCACCCGGCACTACCTCCACTGCCAGCCGGTCGCGAAAGCCCAGCGCCGCCTCCACCGTTCCGTCAGTCGAACCCGCATCCGCCACCAGCACCCGCGTCTGCGCCATCCCCGAATAGTCCTGCCTGCAAAGAGATTCCAGCAGTCTAGGCAGCATCGCCACTTCGTTCTTGGCAGGAATCACGATCGTCAGTTCACCAACCATTCAGACCCCTCCGTCGAGGCCCACACACCGCCCCGTAAGCGCAGCTTGAGGCCGCAGGGCCGTATTCCGAATAAACCCCAGTTGAATTTTCAGCCAAAATGCCTCGCCCTGAACCAACCTGGCTAACTTACTTCTCCCTTGCACCCGAAGAGGAATGATCGTCAGCCAATCTCTGCGCGAATACGCACCAGTTCGACTGCATGGCTGCGAAACACAAGGTCGGCAACACGGCAGCCAATACCTCACGTCACCACCGCTCAAAACTGCTAAACTTAAAAGTCTCGCGGACACCCACGCATCACAGTGCGCCCACCGCCGCGCATAAGGAGCCCCATGTCAGACCACACCCAAAACGGAAACTTCGGCACCCCGTCCCTCCGCCTCAAGCTCGGCCTCGCCGAGATGCTCAAAGGCGGCGTCATCATGGACGTCATGAACGTCGAGCAGGCCCGCATCGCCGAAGAGGCCGGTGCCATCTCCGTCATGGCCCTCGAGCGCGTCCCCGCCATGATCCGCGCCGAAGGCGGAGTCGCCCGCATGGCCAGCCCCAAGCTCATCAAGCAGATCATCGGCGCCATCTCCATCCCCGTCATGGCCAAGGCCCGCATCGGCCACTTCGCCGAAGCCCAGGTCCTCCAGCACCTCGGCGTCGACTTCATCGACGAGTCCGAAGTCCTCACCCCCGCCGACGAGACCTACCACATCGACAAGCACGCCTTCACCACGCCCTTCGTCTGCGGCGCACGCAACCTCGGCGAAGCTCTCCGCCGCATCGCCGAAGGCGCAGCCATGATCCGCACCAAAGGCGAGCCCGGTACCGGCGACGTCGTCCACGCCGTCCAGCACATGCGTCAGATCGTCCGCGAGATTAAAGCACTCACCGTCCTCGGCGACGAGGAGCTCTACAACGCCGCCAAAGTCCATGGCGCGCCCTACGAGCTCGTCCGCATGGTAGCCAAAGCTGGCAAACTCCCCGTCCCCAACTTCTCCGCAGGCGGCATCGCCACCCCCGCCGACGCGGCGTTGATGATGCAGCTGGGCGCCGAGACCGTCTTCGTAGGCTCCGGCATCTTCATGAAGGAACGCGCCACCCCGCTCGATGTCGAGAACGATCCGAAGGAGCGCGAAGAAGCCGTCAGCCGTGCCCGCGCCATCGTCATCGCCACCACGCACTTCAACGACCCCAAGATCGTCGCCGAAGCCAGCGAAGCCGTCATCGGTTCCATGAAGGGTCTCGCCGCAGCAGCCATCGAAGAGCAAGACCTCATGCAAACCCGCGGCTGGTAGAGCCGCCACTTGCCGACCAACGGGAGGGGTACACGAGTCACGAAGTGACCGCCTCCCGCGCAGGGAGCCGTCCGGCAGGACGAGTCTTTCCATGTCATTTACGGAAAGTTACTGAAAGTTTTTAAGCGGCTCCCACGGCAGCACCACAATCGTCTTCCCCTGCCAGTACCCCACTACCCCGCGCGACATAATCCTGCCACTGGTCTCCATCTCGACGGAAAAGCGATGTTCCGTCATGAACTGATTCGCTCCCGCCTCAGTCGCAAATACGACGAACTCTTCAGGATGCTCCGCAACATCTCGCCGCAGACTCTCCTGCATCGCGGCCGCATCGTCCACGGGCGCTGCAACGACTATCCTTCTCGAAGCAACAACGTCAGGCCGGAGCAACGGCACAACCGACGCCTCGGCATATAACCCGGTCAGCAAAGGCATTGCGCACAAATAAACTCTGGCCCGATGAACTCGCACCCTTTTACCTATAGCTGAGCTGCGCCTCTGCGGCCATCCCCCAAACGATGCATACCGGGTTGATCTCGTGAAGTTCCCCGCCGTGTCCGAGATCACGCGACCTGCGTTGCCTCGCCCCTGCAATTTTCCGCAAATTTATCTTCAACAGGCTCGCTTGCCAAATCATTTCCTGCACAACTTAGCCCATTACATACGCATCGCACTACAGACGCTGAAACTACGAGCGATATAAAACCAGCGGTACAAAGGGAGAGATGATGATGATACGAAAGTTTGTTCAAACACTCTGCACCACTGCGGCCCTGACCATGTCTATGACCATCGCCGCCTCCGCGGCTGACACGCAAAAGCTCGATGAACGCATCGAAGCGGCGCACGCGGTCCTGCACGATCTCATGGCCACCCCGGACAAGGGCATACCAAATGACATCGCCGCCAAGGCCACCTGCATCGCCGTCATACCCGGATTCAAAAAAGGAGCATTTATCGTAGGCGGCCAGTACGGCCAGGGCGTAGTCAGCTGCCGCACCGGCCATGGCTGGAGCGCTCCAGCTTTCATCCAACTCACCGGCGCTAGCTTCGGCCTTCAGGCAGGGGGCCAATCCACTGATCTCGTCCTCGTCGGCACCACTCACGACTCCTTCGAGCGCCTTCTCCACGACAAGATCAAGCTCGGCGGCGACGCCTCAGTAGCCGCCGGACCCGTCGGACGCGACTCTCAGGCCTCCACGACCGAGACCGCAAACGCCGCCTTCCTCACCTACTCCCGCAACAAGGGCATCTTCGCCGGCATCGACCTTACCGGCGATGTAGTCCACCAGAACACCGAAGACACCACCGCTTACTACGGCAGCGATGTCACCTACGAGTCCATCCTGTCGGGCAGCGTAAAACCCAAGCCTGACTCCCTGAACTTCATCCGTACCGTCAACCAGATGTTCCACGCGAGCGGTGCCCACTAAGCTCCGCGCATAGTTCCCTCGCGCTGGGAAGCCCCGAGCAGACATGAGGGGAAGGAGGCCTTGCCAAATCGCCTCCTTCCTCTCCCTGGATTTGTTCCCTCCGCAGTTACACAATAAAATTTAGTAACTATCAACCGATCGCCCTTGCGTGACTTGCGTGACTTGTGTGAACCGATAGTCCTTCGATGGCTCACTGCAGAGGAAAACAGTCGAGATCGTTGGCGAATACGATCGGACCCAAGTAGCTGCGTCTTATCTCCGCTTGTGTCTCATCGTCTCTTCCCAAAGTCCGCAGCATTCGGTGAGACAGTATCAATCGCTTGACACGAGCGTTAGCTGAGATTGTTCCGATCACCGACGGTGGCATATGAAGGCGCCTTTCCACTCCCGTAGCGCTCTCCGGCACGGCGTTATGAGCAATGAAGAGATCTGCGTCCAAAGCAAGCCGTGTCAGTCCGTCTCCCTCGCCGTTGGTGTCTCCACTGAATACGATCCTCTTGCCGCCCACCTCTACTCTCCATGCCAGAGCTGGAAACGCGCCATGAATCACCCGCACCGCATACACAGAGACTTTGGAGTTGCGAAACACGAGAACCGGCACCGGTCCAGCCAAAACATTATGCGGTCCAATTTGTAGCTTCCTTCTCTGCCAGCGTCCACTAGTTCACTCATGTGGCGCCAGGCTCCATGAGGCTCATTGAAGAGGTCACGCACAAACTCAGTCGTCGAAGGCATGAACTCGTTTCCAGGAGGGCCGAAGACCGGCAGAGAACTCTTCCGGTCTTCAAACCAGGACGAAAAGATCAGGGCGGGAAAATCGCTACTGTGATCGATATGAAAATGGCTAAACAAAACAACATCCACTTGGGACATCCGCGCTCCGCTCTCGCCAAAACGAAGAGCGCTTCCTCCTCCCGCATCAACGATCACTCGCGCACTACCGTGATCCCATATGAGATAGCTGGTAGATGCGCGCTTGTCCTGCAACTCTGGGCCGCCGGAGCCGAGTCCTGAACTGCCAATCCCGTTGATCCGCAGGATTGTGCCTTTACCGGCAGAACTTCACACACGGAACAGAAAACCGCAAAAGCAAGAATCGCTTTTACCCACAGTCGTACAGGAGAACCCGAAACGCCGCTGGTTTCCATATCACTCCGACAATCCGCCTCACTTCTTTAAAATATCCGAAGCGGTCATCAGAAGTCGGCCTGCTAATCCGTACATATCGACGTTTTGCGGCGATGCGTTCTCCGAGGGGCGCAGACCGTCCAGGACCTCAGGTTCTATCAAAAGCCTTTGTCGCGGCATGCACTCCCAATGCGATGATGATGCCATAGTCAGCAATCCCAGCACGGCTGTGAGAATGGCTATTAGCTTTGATCGTCTCTTGGTTGGACGGAAATCACCGTAACCGACTGTCGTTGCTGTGACGAATGCCCAATAGAAGTTTTGGAACGCCATAGGTGCCCAGTGGTCTGAACCTGGAAAGAAACGACGACATTCGCCAAGCGGCCAAAGATGCAGAAAATGACTGAATTGCGCATACGCACGGCGGAGTCATTCGCCTCATAAAACTACTCCGTAGGGTCTTCTATACTTGAGATAGCCGCGTTCCGACGGCGGCCGAAGACCAAAAACAACAACTTTGGTCGACTGTCTGAATCATATAAATAGAAGCCGCTTCTAGAAGGGCTTTGCCGGTTCAGTCATCCGTAATTCATTCATAACAGAGGCGAAATCCAAAGAGTACATGACGGAACAATCATCGCCACAACACCGACCGCCAGCCATCGGCATCCTCGCCCTTCAGGGAGCCTACGAGGCCCATGCGAAGATCCTGGCAACGTTGGAAGTCACCACCCGACTCATCCGCACCCCAGACCAGCTCTTCACCCCCGAATGCCACCCCAGCATCGACGGCCTCATCATTCCAGGCGGCGAATCCACCACCATGCTCAAATTCCTCGAGCGCAACGGCTTCCTCGAATCCCTCACCACCTTCGTCCGCACCGTCCCCACCTTCGGCACCTGCGCCGGAGCCATTCTCCTCGCCAATGACGTCCAAAATCCCCCTCAGATCTCCCTCGCCGCCCTCGACATCACCATTGAACGCAACGCCTACGGCCGCCAGTTGGACTCCACCATCCTTACCGCCCCCACCAAACTGCCCGGCGCTCCCCTTGAGATGGTCTTCATCCGCGCACCCCGCATCACCCGCGTGGGCCCGGAGGTCGAAACCCTTGCCACCCGCGACGATTTCCCCGTCCTCGTCCGCCAGGGCAACCTCCTCGCCGCCACTTTTCACCCGGAACTCGGCCACGACCCCCGCGTCCACCAGCTCTTCCTCCAACTCGTTCAAAATCAACTCAGCGTAGACTCCCTAAGGACATAGGTCCTTAAAACCCACGCCGCCCACCTGTTCCACGGCCGAATCTTTATGACTTATTTATGCCTTCGTAACTAACATTTCCACATATGAGTACCAGGCCCATCCAAACGGATACTCTCGAGTCAGGAAGATCCGAAGCGCAATTCCTCCTCTTCAAAGGCAACAGGAAGCAGCTCGACGGCGCAGCCAACACAATCGACATCAATATGCTCGCCCCTCTTCTCGTCGGAGTGGTCGCGGCCATTCTCGTCGTCGTCCTCTACGCCTTCCTCCTGGGAAAGCTAGGCTGAGGCACCCCTCTCCTCTCACCTCGCGGACACGCTATCCTGCATAGGTGATCTGCTCCCGCCTTACGAGCGCCTGTCTTCCCAGCCTCTGGATCGATCGCGCCGCAATCCACAGTCCATGGCTGTTGCCTGCAGACGCCAGTGCCCACGGCCCCGCACTTGATCACCACCTCCTCCTGAACCTCTGGGTCGCCCTCGCACTCCTGACTCTCGCCCACCTGATCCTCCTCATCGGCCTGCTCGCCCGGCGCCACTCCGAACCAACCCGCCTCTGGCGCATCGAGCACCTCCCGCTCGCCGCCCTCGCCCTCCTCTTCGCCTCCCTCACCCTCAAGGCCGAACGCCTCTGGGCTGCCTCCCGCTACACCGGAGCCTCCCCCACAGCACTCCAGGTCGAGGTCACCGGAGTCCAGTTCGCCTGGTACTTCCGCTACCCCGGTCCCGACGCCACCTTCGGCATCACCCGCCCCAGCCTGGTAGCCCCCGGCGAAGGCAATCCCCTCGGCCTCGACCCATCCGATCCTCACTCCGCCGACGACCAGGTCACGTCCCAACTCGTCCTTCCCGCCAACCGAGAGGTCGACCTCCGCCTCCGCGCCCAGGACGTCATCCACGGCTTCTCCATCCCAGAGATGCGACTCAAGCAGAACGCAGTCCCCGGCCAGACCATCCACCTCCACTTCACCCCCACCACCCCCGGCACCTACGCCATCCTCTGCACGCAGCTTTGCGGACTCGGCCACTACCGCATGAACGCCACACTCCTCATCCTCCCACCCAACCAATTCGCAACCTGGCTGGCCGCAAAACAAAAGGCGGCCCCATGACTCCCCCCTTCAACACCCCACCAGCGCATCCGCATCCCACGACCGTCAACATCCGAACTCTCCGCGCCGTCGTCTTCACGACCGATCACCGCGTCATCGGCATTCAATACCTCGTCCTAGCGCTCATCTCGGTAGTCATCGGCACGCTCCTCTCCCTCCTGATGCGCATCCACCTCGTCTGGCCCAACTGGCCCCTCCCTCTCCACGGTCCAATCCTCCCCGAAGACTACCTCGCCCTGGTCACCATCCACGGCACCATCATGCTCTTCTTCGTCCTCACCACCGCGCCTCAATCCGGCTTCGGCAACCTCATCCTGCCCGCCCAGATCGGCGCTCGCACCATGGCCTTCCCTGCCCTCAACGCCGCCAGCTTCTGGCTCACCGCCGCCGCCCTCGTCGTACTCCTAGGCTCCACCTTCGTCCCCGGCGGAGCCGCCATCTCCGGCTGGACCGCCTACCCACCCCTCAGCGCAATCACCAGCGCCGGCCCAGGCCAGGCTCTCGGGATGGACCTCTGGCTCACCAGCATCGCCCTCTTCGCCATAGCCTCCACGGCAAGCTCCATCAACACCCTCACCACCATCCTCCGCAACCGCTGCACCGGCATGACCTGGGAACGTCTCCCACTCACCGTCTGGGGATGGTTCACCGCAGCCCTCCTCAGCATCATCGCCTTCTCGGTCCTGCTCGCCGCCATCCTTCTCCTCCTCTGCGACCGCCACGCCGGCACCAGCTTCTTCGTCCCCAACGGCGACCTCGTCAACGGCATCCTGCACAAAGGCGGCAACGGCAGCCCCCTCCTCTGGCTCCACCTTTTCTGGTTCTTCGGACACCCCGAGGTCTACATCGCCATCCTCCCCGGTATGGGCCTCACCTCCATGCTCCTTGCGAACTTCAGCCACCGCCGCGTCTTCGCCTACCGCACCATGATCGCTACCACACTCCTCATCGGCTTCCTGGGCATCCTCCTCTGGGGACATCACATGTTCGTCGCCGGCCTCAACCCCTTCGCCAGCTCCGCCTTCTCCATCTCCACCATGGCCATCGCTCTTCCCGCCGCCGCCAAGGTCCTCAGCTGGCTCGCCACCACCTGGCGCTCCCGCCCGTCCTACAAAACCCCGATGCTCTTCGCCCTCGGCTTCGTCAGCCTCTTCATCACCGGAGGACTCACCGGCCCCATCCTCGCCCAGCCCATTCTGGACGAGTACCTCCACAACACCTTCTTCGTCGTCGCCCACTTCCACCTCATCATGGCGGTGGCGGGCGTCTTCGGCCTCTACGCCGCCACCTACTACTGGTTCCCCCTCCTTACCGCAACCCGTAACCACCCTGGCCGGCTCCTCTCCGAACCCCTCGGCCACCTCCACTTCTGGTGCACCCTCCTCGGAGCCTATGCCGTCTTCCTCCCCATGCACCTCACCGGCCTCGCCGGCGAACCCCGCCACTACGCCCAGCTCACCGGAATCCCCGGCCCAGGCGGCTCCCTCAGCCCCGCCGGAGCTCTCCTCTCCCACACCCTCCCGCTCAACCAGTTCATCACCTACGCCGCCATCTTCCTCGCCTCCGCCCAGCTTGTCTTTCTCTTCAATCTCACCCACAGCCTGCGCAAAGGAAAGTTTGCGTCGTCTAATCCTTGGCAAGCCACCACGCTCGAATGGCATCCAACCATGAATCCTTTCACCTCACTATCCGCATCCGATACTCCAGAGATGTCAGTCCATCGCGCTCCATGCCACTATCAAGCAAATAACCCCGAAGTTTCGTTCCTGCCGCAATGGGAGCCCATCCCACTCGCGCAAGATGAAATCGAAGACGCCACAGACACAAAACCGGAGTAAGCTGTCCATTACGCGAGCACCCAAAGGGGCAACTTCATGCCGGCAACCATCACTCCCAATAAAACCGAGCAAGAACGAAAACGCCGCGTAGAAGATCACGACAACGGCTCCGGCCGACGCCCGCCAACCGACAAACGCACCGGAGGCGGTGGCGACAACGACAACTGGAACGATCGCCCAAACGGTCGCCGCGGCCCTTACGAGCGCCTCCATCGCTATCGCATGGGCATCTTCTTCGCCCTCGCCAGCGACCTCATGTTCTTCGTCGCTATCGTCAGCACTTTCTTCGTCAATCAATCCACTGGCCACTTCGACGCCTACAACCGCTACGTCAACGAGTGGCTCCCCACCACCATCCCGCCCATCCTCTGGCTCAACACCGCTGTCCTTCTCCTCAGCTCCGCCACCATAGAATTCGCCCGCCGCAACATGTTCCGCGAGACCGACGTCATGGACGAGTGGCTTGGCCTCGGCAAACCAATCACCCGCCGCGCCCTTCCCTGGCTCTCCGCCACCATCGCTCTCGGCGCCCTCTTCCTCACCGGCCAGTGGATAGCCTGGCGTCAACTCGCCCTCCAGCACATCTTCTTCAAGACCAATCAGAGCAGCCACTTCTTCTTTCTCATCACCGGCGTTCACGCGATCCATCTCTTCTTCGGCATCGCAGCCCTCATCACCGCCTTCACCGGCCTCTACGTCTCCCGTCAGCTCGAAACCCGCCAGATCCTGGTCGACGGTGCCGCTTGGTACTGGCACGCCATGGGCATCCTATGGCTCTTCCTCTTCACCCTGCTCGTGTTCTTCCAATAACTCCGGCGCACCCTTCACGTCAATCGACCCAAACGATCAACACGGGGCCTCAGCAGGGGAAGACCACAGCATTTCGCTTTTGTCCTTGCTTTCGCTTTTCTAGTTGTCATCCCCGAAGGGGATCTGCTGTTGCCCTTGCCTTTCTAGTTGTCATCCCCAAAGGGGATCTGCTGTTGCTTTTTGCCCTTGCTTTCGTCTTATTCCTGCTCTAGTCCTTTCATCCAGTCCGACGATCTCTTCTTCCACGTTCGCAGTCGCTAAAACCATGCACTTCACTCGACAGAAAAGTTCGCAACTTCGATCAACGCTTACCAGAGCGAAGAATCAAATCGCCACTCCACCGCGCCCCCAAGGAAAAAACCACCTGCCAGTAGCGATTGCCCTGGTCACAACCATGCTCCTCATGCCCATCCCCACCCGCGCCCAGGGCTGCACTCAATGTCAGGACAACACCGCCGCGACACCACCCCGAACCCAAGCCGCGTATCGTCATGCGATCATCCTGATGACTTTCACCGCCGCCGGCCTCTTCGTAGGGACCGTCGCCCTCTTCAAACGCCATCGCTAGCCCCACCTCTGGACAAGATTGTTTCCCCAAGGGAGACTCCGAGAATGACACGCGACCAAAAATACAAAGCATTTCAAGAACTCCACGCGCGCCCCGGTGCCTTCGTGATTCCCAATCCATGGAATGCGGGAACCGCAAAGATCCTCTCCGCATTAGGCTTTGAAGCCCTCGCCACCACCAGCGCCGGCTACGCCTTCTCCGCCGGATATCCTGACTCCGCGATCGAAGTCACGCGCGATAAAATTCTGCAAAACGCAAAGGAGATCGTCGAAGCCACCGAACTCCCCGTCTCAGCCGATCTCCAGAACGGATTCGGCCATTCTCCTGATAGCTGCGCCGAGACCATTCGATTCGCTGCCGCATCCGGACTCGTCGGAGGATCGATCGAAGATGCAACAGGCGATCCGACCGATCCTATCTACGACCTGCAACTGGCTATAGAGCGGATCGCAGCAGCATCCGAGGCCGCCAGCCACCATCAATTCTTCCTCACCGCACGAGCCGAAAACTTTCTTCACGGTCTACCGGATCTTGGCGACACGATCCGCCGCCTGCAGGCCTTCGCCGACGCCGGTGCCGATGTTCTCTACGCACCGGGCCTGCCCAGCCTCGAAGCGATCCGAGAGGTCTGCGCCGCCGTCTCCAAGCCAGTCAACGTTGTGATGGGTCTGAGAGGCGCAACCTTCTCCGTGGAACAGCTCGCAGCAGCAGGAGTCAAGCGAATCAGCGTAGGAGGCGCCTTCGCCCGCGCTGCACTGGGAGCATTTCTGCGCGCGGCGCGCGAAGTAAAAGATCACGGAACCTTCAAGTTCGCAGCCGACGCTATCCCGACCTCCGAGGTCACCAGTTACATGACCAGCCAAAAGAGATAGTCGACATCGAACCTCACGAATCCGTCCAAGTCTCCTGGCGCATCATTGGAGATCGACCGCGAAAAAAGGCGACGGATTAAATCTGAAAATTTCGCCTGGACACTAATCCGGGACACCCTTCGCCCGCTCCGCCTTCATCGCCCGCATATACCACTCAAACTCATCAAAAAACTTCCCACTCTTCTCCGCCAGCTCCTGCGTCAGCGCAACTCCATCTGCGCTCAGAGCACTTCCAATCGAGGGAATCGGCTGCAGCGAAGGAATCGACGGCATCCCAACCTCAGGAAGCAACGCCCTCAGCTGCATCGCCGCGCGCACTCCACCATATTGGCTGGCCGAATAGCACACAATCGCAGAAGGCCGGAAGTAATACTCCTCCAGAAAATGATCGATCAGATTGGTGATTCCCGGCGGAACGGAGTGGTTATACTCCGCACTCACGATGCAAAAACCATCGGCCCGCGCATACAGCTTCGCCAACGGAGCCAGCTTCTCCCGCAACTTCTCATACTTCGCCGGAGGATCCTTCTTAACTTCCTTCCACATCTTGTCCAGCAAAGGCAACTTCAACTCCGCAGCATCGACCAGCACGGCCTCATGCCCTCGCTTCTCCAACTCCCTGATAACCCACTTCGCGGCACGATCGCCCATTCGATCACGACGCACCGATCCCAGCAACACCGCAACCACCATGAAAACCACCTCGACCCCGTGAGATGCGTCCACACGCTACGAAGAGCTAACAGTGATCAAAATTTCGAGATCAAACTCTGGCCAAACCCACATGCCTCTGCCTTCCCCATAGCTTGTCGCTCCGAGCCCGCCGCTGCTCTTCCGTCACGCCGCAACCGTTCACCGCCCCAAGTCTCTGCCGGCGCAACGTCCCGTGCCGCGGCAGATCATCGTCCACGCCGTGTCCGGCGATTGCCACACGCCGCGGCCGCCATTGTCAACGCTCTCTGCTGTCATCCTGAGCGCAGCGAAGGATCCCGAAAGTCTCCACCCGGTCACAACACTCCGAACCTTTCCGCCTAAGACTCCCGAACCTTCCACACCGCGGCAGGTCATCGTCCCATGCCTCGCCTGTCATCGTTCCGCTCTCTGCTGTCATCCTGAGCGCAGCGAAGGATCCCGAAGGTCTCCACCCATCACAACCCTCCGACCATTTCCGCCAAAAGGTCTCCGAACCTCCGTCTAAAGAAGATTCAGCATAGATGTATCCACAGGACCAGAAACCCGTTACCGGCGTTTCTTCGGAGCCACCTTCACTGCCTTCTTCGCCGGAGCATGCTTCACCGCACTCTTCTTCGCCGGAGCAGCCTTCGCCGCCACCTTCTTCGCAGCTGCTGGCTTTTTGGCAGGCGCAGTCTTCTTGGCAGGGCTCTTCGCTGGCGCCTTCTTCACCGGCTTCGCGGGAGCTTTCTTAGCCGCGGCCTTTACTGGAGCCTTCTTTGCCACAGCCTTGACAGCCTTCTTCGCCGGAGTCTTGCTAGTCGTCTTCGCGGGTGCCTTCTTCGCCGAAGCTTTCGCAACCACGCCCTTGGCCGCAACCTTCACCGGCGCCTTGGCAACAGCCTTGCCCTTCGCCGGAGCAGCAGCCGCCTTCGTGACGGGAGTCTTCTTCGGCTCTTCAACCTTCTTCGCAACTGCCTTCACTGGCGCGGCAACCTTCCCTGCAGCTCCGCTCTTCGCAGCAACACTCTTCGCAGGCACGGGAGCGATCGCCTGAACCTCACTCGTATCCGAAGCGGCCAACGCCTCCGCACTCTCACCGCCTTCTTCACCGGCAGCGGCTTTCTTGCGGCTCTTGGCAGGCTTCGCATCCTTCTTCGCCACCCGCGGTCTGCGCAGATGAACCGGAGGCGGCGGAGCCGGCGGAGAGTACGGCTCGAGGTAAGCCTTCATCTCCTCAACCGTTCCCAGCTTGCCATCCATCAGCTCGAAGAAGAGTTTGTCCAACAGTTCGCCATACCCCGGCAGCTCAGGAACAATCCGCATCTCCTGCATCAACGCGTAAGGCAGCCTCTGCTTCGCCTGCGACCACTCCGTAAAGAACCCCTTGAACTTATTTTGAACTCCGGCATTCTTCGAGGTGTGCGCCACCCACAAAATCGACTCCGGCTTAGCCGAGTGCAGCAGCTTCCACGCCTGCGAAGGCGTAGCCGCGCCCTTGCCCGAGAACTCCGCTGCAAACGCCTTCGCCTCGTCCTCCAGCGCCTCGATCTCATGCACGAACCCCTGCCGCGCAAAGCTCTTCTTCAGAGCCGCCACTTCCTTCGGAGACATCTTCGCCGTCAGGTACGGGAAGTTCGCCACCGCCGCCTCGGGATGAACTCCCTGCATCTGCAACTGCGACTGCACATCCCGCAGCTTCTCCAACTCTGTCACATTCGCCTTGGCCGACGACAACGCCGGGAACAGATCCTTCATCCAGCCCTCAGCCTCAAGCTTGCGCAACACCCGCAGTGGATCCTCCTCATGGAAGATCTCCTCGGTCTCATACCCGCGATGAAACTCCCCCATCGCCGAGATGTACCCCTCCTGCTTGCCCGTCTCGTAACGCGCCTGGGTCTTCTCATCCATCTGCCAGCCCAGCCGCGCCATCAACCTTGCCGCCCGGATCATCCTCACCGGATCTTCGATGAACCCATAGTTGCTCACCAGCCGCAACTCACGATTCTCGATGTCCGCCACCCCATTCAAAGGATCCATCAACAAGCCATACGATCCGTCATTCAGCGAAAGCGCCATCGCATTGGCCGTGAAGTCGCGCCGCCGCAGATCGTCCAGAATCGTTGCAGCCTTGACCACCGGCTTACCCGGCTTCGGATAAGTCACCGTCAAAGTGCTGCCAATCTCCATCCTCACACCACCAGGAAACCGAACAAACAGCGCCTGTCCAGACTCTGACTCCCCAGTGATGACGCCGTGGGCTTTCTCTATATCCTTCTTCAGTTTGAGAGCATTCCCCTGAACCACTACATCCAGATCCCGCACCGGCGATCCACTGGTCATGTCCCGCACCGCGCCGCCCACCAGAAACACGGTAAGTCCTTTAGCGCGAGCCACTTCACGCACTGCCAGCAGCGAGTCACGCTGCGCTTGAGAGAGACGATTTTCGAGCAGGTAGATGTAGTCGGCCATAACTGGTACTTTTACTCCAAGCCGGTTCAAACCGGACCGCCGCAACCCATCGAAGCCCTATCCAATGCAGGCTAAGCTCCGACGAATCAAGCGTTTATAATGGTGAGCACAGGTAAACGCAAAAGGCCAATGTAACACAGCATTAGCGAATTGACTACTCCGGTTGCACCTTTTTCGTTGCTCTAACCCTTGGTATGCGACAATCCGCGAGTCCTTATGTCCTCCGCGCACAAGAAGGTCATCGTCCGCCGCTTCACAGGAGATACTCTCCCCGGCTATCTGCCGCTCTCCGGCTTCACGCGTAACCGCGCCATCGACCTCCTCGACCTCAGCGGTCGTGTCATCTCCCTCGCCATCAACGACATAAAGCACATCTGCTACGTCCGCGACTACAACCTCAACGACACGGCCAACCCCGAACGCCTCACCCGCCGCACCTTCCTCGCAAAGCCTCGCACCGAAGGCCTTTGGCTCCGCCTCACCTTCCGCTCCGGCGACCTCCTCGAGGGCCTCGCTCCCATCGACCTCACCCTCGCCGACGACCTCATCAACGACACCGGCCTCCAGCTCACCCCACCCGACGTCCGCTCCAACACACAGCGCATCTTCGTCCCCCGCACCTCCATCACCGACCTCCAGCTTCTTGCCGTCATCACCAGCCCGTCGCGCCGCAAACCCCTCCCTGCCTCTTCAGTCCCCAGCCTGCAGGAAGACCTCTTTACCAACCTCATCCCACCCAACAGCCGCCCCAACTAGCTCCATCACAGACCCTTCGTTGTCTCGTCCATTACAATCCACCCCATGCAATCCAGTCCGAAATCGGTAACTCTCGCCGCCCTGGCCGATCATCTCGGCGCCACCCTGCACGGCGATCCTGCCGCCCGAATCACCCAGGTAGCCGGCATCGAGACCGCCACTCCCGGTGCCCTCGCCTTCGTCGCCAACCCGAAGTACGCCTCCCTCGCCCACACCACAAAGGCAACCGCCGTCCTCGTCGAACCCGACTTCCCTGAGATCCCTGCCGCCACCCTCCGCCTCAAAAACCCCTACCTGGCCTTTGCGCGCGCCATCGAACTCTTCTATCAGCCGCCCACCTACGCCCCCGGCATCGACCCCACCGCAGCCATCGCGCCTACCGCGCAGATCGGAGCCAACGCCCACATCGGCGCCTACGCCGTCATCGGCGAGCACGTCACCATTGGTGACAACGCCATCATCCTCCCCCACGTCGTCCTCTACCCCCACGCCGGCATCGGCGACAACTTCTTCGCCCACGCCCACGCCATCGTTCGCGAACACTGCCAGCTAGGCGACAACGTCACCCTCCAGAACGGTGCCATCGTAGGGGCCGACGGCTTCGGCTTCGCCCGCCAATCCGACGGCAGCTGGTACAAGATCCTCCAATCCGGCCCCGCCATCCTCGAAGACAACGTCGAAGTCCAGGCCAACGCCTGCATCGACCGCGCCTCCATCGGCGAAACCCGCGTCCACGCCGGAGCCAAGATCGACAATCTCGTCCAGGTTGGCCATGGCTCAACCGTAGGCGAAGACACTCTCCTCTGCGCCCAGGTTGGCCTCGCCGGTTCCACCATCATCGGCAAAAACGTCATCCTCGCCGGCCAGGTCGGCGTCGCTGGACACTGCACCATCGGCGACGGAGCCATCGCGACAGCCCAAAGCGGAATTCCCAACGATGTAGCCCCCGGAAAGGTCGTCAGCGGCTATCCCGCCATCGACAACCGGCAGTGGCTTCGTTCCGTCGCGCTCTTCAATCGACTTCCCGAACTACTACGCGACATAAAGTCGAAACTAAAATAACCATTCATGCGGTGACCCTCGTCGTATATAACTCATAGAGGTACTTGGGGGTACGACATGATGGAACCTCCTGAAAGTCTCCGCAGCGGCTCCACCGAGATGCAAAGCACCACAGCCCAACCCGTTCGCGTTCTTTTGCTCGATGACGAGCCCACCAATCTCCATCTCCGCTCCGCCATACTGCGGCAGCACGGCTACGAGTGCGTCCCCGCCTCCACCATCGAAGAGGCCACCGACCTCTTCAACAACATCGACATCGCCGTCCTCGACTATCATCTCGGAGCAGGTCAGTTCGGCACCGAGGTAGCAGCTCTCCTCCGCCGCCGCCGCCCTCACGTCCCCATCATCATCCTCTCGGCAACCATCGACCGCTACTTCGGCGGTGTCGAAGACATGCATCTCCTCAAGGGCCACAGCTCAGTCGAAGATCTTCTCGACGCCCTCAGCTCTCTCGAAGCGAAGCGCCGCGGCGCACCCGTCGTCGTCGACGCCCGCGACTTCTTCTACTCCCGCATCGCCATGGCCATCGGCTCCGACGTCCTCGTCCAGATCTTCGACGAAAAGGGCGTCTGGCAGTACTGCAACGACAGCGTCGCCGAATACCTCGGCCAACCGCGTGAGTGGTTCATCGGCCGCAGTGTCTTTCAGGAGATGCGTCCCTTCATGCGCGACTGGAGCGACGTCCTCCAGACCGTCTGTCTCACTCGCGAAACCTACATCGATCGCACCCATCGCGGCCTGCTCGCTCAGCCCCGCCCGCAGGAGCCGCAACTCACCTGGAGCGTCCTCGCCTTCCCCATCACCCTTCACGACAACCGCTCCGGAGCCGTCCTCACCGCCCGCATCCTCGACAAGCCTCCGACCCGAACCTCCGAGCTCCTACCCTTCCTCTAAAACAGTTTTGCTTGTCTTTGCCTCGGCAGTTGTCCGTTTTCTTTTTGTTGTCATCCCGTAGGGATCTGCTGTTGCCTGATGGCGCGTCATCTCGACCGAAGTCGCGCAGTCTCATCGCGCGACGCAGTGGATCGCGGCCACAGCTCTCAGTTGCAGCGAACCGATTCATGCTGGGTACCCGTCAAGACCCCCGCATTTCGCCTTTGCCTTTGCAGTTGTCCGTTCATTTGTTGTCATCCCGCAGGGATCTGCTTTTGCATCGTTCGTTCTCCCCACCAAAACAATCGGCGCCCCTAAGCACACTTGGTCAACCCGCGTGACGCGTCATCTCGACCAAAGTCGCGCAGTCTCATCGCGCGACGCAGTGGATTGCAGCCACAGCTCTAAGTTGCAGCGAACCGATTCATGCCGCGGTATCCGTCAAAACCCCCGTATTTCGCCTTTGCCTCAGCGGTTTTGCATTTTCCTGCTTTTTCCGTTGTCATTCTGAGCCTCTTCACGTTGTACAGAACGAGAGAAAAACGACAGTGTTCTTGAATCCGCGTCCTTCAACGCTGCTCCCGAGAATCCATGACCCTGATCAGGATAGATATGGCTTTCGCACTGAAACTGTTTTATTCCACAGAGCTTTATAAGTTGCTGGGCGTTCTCAACGGGAATGTTATAGTCGCGCTCGCCATGAAGGATTAGAAGTGGTGGCATCCCCTGCAGATGGTAAAAGAAATCATCCGGAAGGCTCCCGTACCATTCAGCAATCGCATCTACTGGTACCTCTTCAGAGCCCGCCGCCACGGCGACCGATGCACCAAGAGAATAGCCAACCAATACTGATTTTCTGTGAGCGGATCCGGTAGGTGCTCTCTGCTCGCTGAGCAGCGTCTTCACTACGTTCACCCAGGCATGATAATTGTCCATTGTCGGATCGCTGGACTTTGTCGCATCAAAATAATGAGGTAGAAAGACGGTATAGCCGTTGCTCGAGAAATACTCGGCTTGCTCGCGATAGAACCCCACACTTGGCCCGCTCGCGCCATGAAGAAGAATCAATAGCGGCTTCCCAGGGTCATCTTTTCCAAAGATCTCATACTTGAATCTTCCATCTCTACTCGTCGCTACTGACACTGGAGCAGACTGTGAGAGAGAAGATTTGCAAACGCTTAAATACAAAACCGCCAACCCAAAGACGGTGCAGAAAGGTAGTTTCCGTTTGCTATTCATGAGTTTTCTGGAATCTCCATCTGCCAAAAGGATAACCATCTTTTTGGCAAAATCAGATTTTTGCAGAATCAGAGTTGGTGCAAAACGGCGGTCACCATCCACCCTGATACCCTTGAACCTTATGCGTTCCCTGCTCGCGCTCGCCCTTCTCGCCAGCCTCACCGCCACCGGATGCCACTCCCCCTACGTCGAGACCACAGTCAGCAATCGCACCGGCCAGCCCATCGAGCTCCTCGAAATCGACTACCCCAGCGCCAGCTTCGGCACGCAAAACCTCGCCCCCGGCGCCGACTTCCACTATCGCTTCAAGGTCCTCGGCTCCGGCCCTACCAAGCTCCTCTACACCGACAGCGCCCACCAGGAACACAAGTCCGACGGCCCCTTCCTCAAAGAAGGAGCAGAAGGCTCTCTGGCCATCGCCATTACGACCATCGGGGTCACCTGGCAACCCGCGCCCACCGTCACCAGCGCCAGGTAGATCCCATCATCCGTTCGAGCCCGGCAGGCTCACTTCACTCCGTGTGTCCCACTCCCGGCCTTCAAAGATCCACGATGAAACTGGCGACCGTGAGACCGAATCATCAAAGTAATCACCAAACCCAATGCCAGAAGCACAAACACCATTGCAAAAATCACGACCATCATCATACGTCGGGGCCCTCTGCTGCACTCACTTTCCGCAGCGCGCAACATCATAGGCTTTCCCAATCAGCACTGGCAAGAACTCGCACAGCCACTTTGCTGCTAGTCCAGCCCCGATGCCCGTCCTTGCGTAATCTCTCCGGCTCTAACAGTACCGCTCTGTCCTTTGCGCTTCTGATCCTTAGCCATAAAAGCAAACACCCCTCCCACTGCTAAGAGTGGGACGACCGCGACAAGAAAAATAACGATAAGCATCTCAACCTCGCCGCTTACAGGGCAGGCGCGCAACAGCCGCAGCGTTCTCTTACCCGCCGCACCTGCCTTCTCGCTAAGATTCCATCTTCCTCATCTGCGGTAAGCTGAAGACCATGCCCCGCGGATATTTCATCACCTTCGAGGGCCTCGACGGCTCCGGAAAGACCACCCAGCTCCGCCGCCTCGCTACCTCACTTGAGTCCGAAGGCCACACCGTCATCACCCTCCGCCAGCCCGGAGGCACCGCCCTCGGCGACCGCATCCGCAGCATCCTGCTCGACTCCCGCTCCGAAGCCGCACTCGGCCCCATCGCCCCCGCAGCCGAGATGGCCCTCATGTTCGCCGACCGCGCCCAGTCCATCGCAGAGGTCATCCTCCCTGCCCTCGCCGCCGGCTCCCTCGTCCTCTGCGACCGCTACACCGACTCCTCCGAGGCCTATCAGGGCGGAGGCCGTCAGCTCGGCAGCGAACGCATCCTCGCCATGCACGCCGCCGCCTGCGACAACCTCCAGCCCGACCTCACCCTCCTCCTCCTCCCATCATTGGAATCCTCCCTTCGCCGCGCCCGCCGCCGCAATCAGCGCCACGTCGAAAAGCAAGGCACCGACGAAAACCGCTTCGAACGCGAACCCGACGATTTTTATCGCCGCATCTACAACAAGTACGAAGAGATCGCCGCCCGCGAACCTCAACGCGTCGCCACCATCCGCGAAGACTCCTCCATCGACCACATCGAAGAGATCATTCGCAACATCGTCCTCTCCCGACTCGACGCCACCGAAGCCTGATCCCGCTTCTTTCCACCGCGTCAACGCCGCCCACCGCGCCCACCCGAAGTATGTTCTCCTCGTCTAAGAAGCTGTCCTGCCGGACAGGCCCGCTACGCGCGGAGCGGTCACTTCGTGACGCGTATATCGTGTCTTGGTAGGTTATCGGCGCCGGTCCTCCCGTTAGTCGGAATCAACTTCTCCTCCGACCAACGGGAGGACCGGGCGAAGCAGTAAAAAGGCGTGCGAACGCCCGCCCTCCGCGTAGGAGGCCCGTCCGGCAGGACAGTTTCTAAGGCAGTTAAGGCAAAGCCACCTAAGACGACACCATGACCACCCCTCCCCCCACCCTCGAAGCTCCCCCAGAACCCGCCCCATCCGTCGCATCTTCAGTCAGCAACGCGGGTCGCATGCCCCCAGGCCTCAAGCACTCCCTTCCCTTCTACGCCTTCAAGCCCTGGGTCAAACTCGGCAGCCCCATCCTCCTCTTCGAGCACCTCCTCAAGACTTACGGCAACATAGCCTGCTACCGCTTCCTGGGCACACCCATCGTCTTCATCAACGACCCCGAATACATCCGCGAGATCCTCGTCACCCAGGCCACCAGCTTCGTCAAAGAGCGAACCGTTCGCCGCATGAAACTCCTCCTCGGCGAAGGCCTCATCACCTCCGACGATCCCATCCACATGCGTCAGCGCAAGATCGCCGCACCCGCCTTCCATCGCCAGCGCATCGCTGCATACGGCGACCAGATCGTGGCCTGTGCCGCCCACCAGCGCCAAACTTGGCAGAGAGAAATGCCCTCCGGCCAACCGATCGACATCGCCGCCGCCAGCATGAAGCTCTCACTCGAGATCGTCGCCCGCACCCTCTTCAACACCGAGGTCACCGCCGACATCCGCAGCATCAACGACGAGGTCAACACCATCATGGACCTCTACAACTTCATCGTCGCCTTCCCCAAAATCGAATCCTTCCTCCACCTGCCCATCCCCGGCATCATGAAGTTTCGCCGCTCCAAAGCTCGCCTCGACGCAGTAGTCGACCGCCTCATCCGAGAGCACAGAGAAGCCGCAGTCCAGGCCGAATCCGGCGGCGAAGAAAAGACGGGAGGCGACCTCCTCTCCATGCTCCTAGCCAGCAAATACGAGTCCGACGACCCCACCCAGCAAACCGGCATGTCCGACGAGCAGGTCCGTGACGAAGTCCTCACCATCTTCCTCGCCGGCTACGAAACCGTAGCCAACGGCCTCGCCTGGACGTGGTACCTCCTCAGCCAGAACCCCGCCATCGAAGCCAAACTCCACGCCGAACTGGACGCCGTCCTGGGCACCGGCCCCACTCAACGCCTCCCCACGCTAGCCGACTACCCTGCCCTCCGTTACACCGAACAGGTCTTCGCCGAATCCATGCGCCTCTATCCGCCCGCCTGGGCGATGGGCCGCATGTCCACCAAACCCGTCACCCTCGGCCCCTACACCATCCCCTCCGGCGCGCACTTCTTCTTCAGCCAATACATCATGGGCCGCGACCCGCAATACTTCCCCGACCCACTCCGCTTCGACCCCGACCGCTTCACCCCGGAGAATAAAGCCGCTCGCGCAAAGTTCGCCTACTTCCCCTTCGGCGGAGGCAGTCGCCAATGCATCGGCGAGAGCTTCGCCTGGATGGAGGGCGTCTTCAGCATCGCCACTCTCGCCCAGCGCTGGCGCATGACCTACCTCGGCTCCGCGCCCCCCCAGGTCCAGGCCAAGATCACCCTGCGCCCCCGCGATCCGCTCATGATGCAGCTAATCCCCCGCTAACTCCCGACCAACGGGAGGACCCCAAGGTCCTTCCTCACCCAAGACCGGTACAAAAGTCACGAAGTGACCGCGTCCCGCGCAGGGAGCCCGTCCGGCAGGACAAGCAATCAATCCACCGCAACAATCACACTGGAAGCCTTGAACGCGGCACAAATCGGCTCACCCAAATGCAACTCTAAACGATGCACACTCCCATCAGTAATCACGCCCGTCAACTTCTCTCCGCCCGGTAGCCTGATCGAAACCTCATCATTCACGCTGCCCTCATGAATGCTCTCCACCACACCACGCAGAATATTCCGCGTGCTGATCTTCCCCTTATCCAAATCCTTCCCCAGAATGATCCAGCTAGCCTTCACCAGCGCATAAGCCTTCATCCCCTCTTTCAACCCCATGGCATCCACGCTGCCATTCGTAATGATCGCGGCTATCTCATCGCCACCCGCTGTCGCCAGCAAAACCTCGGAGTTCACCGCACCCTTCGTGATCCGGCTGATCGTTCCCGCCAGAGTATTCCGCGCACTTGTCTTCATGTACATTCTCCTCATCACCATCGTACTCAACTGAGAAAGCCCGGCGCACGCAGCCAACTTTCCCAACACCAGGGGTTCCAACAAACACATGCAAAAAGCAAGCCACGCACGAAGTCTCTTCCTCCTCTCTGCTCTGTCCCTCGCAGCATCTCCCGCTATCGCTCAAACCCTCCCCTCCCGCGCCGAGCAGACTATCCTCCAACTGACCAATCAGACTCGAGCCGCTCACAATCTTCCTCCCGTCCACTGGGACAGCGACCTCGCCCACGCCGCCAGAGTCCACGCCCAGCGAGTCGTGCACGAGCAAGGCGAGTTACAGCATCAATATCCAGGCGAGCCCGACATGACCACTCGCGGCGCTCAGGCCGGAGCGCACTTCACCACCATCGCCGAAAACATCGGCCGCGGCCCCGACCCCGCCACCCTCCATCAAACCTGGATGAGCACACCCACCCACCGCGCCAACATCCTCGACCCCAACCTCAACGCACTGGGAGTCGCCGTCATCGCAGACAACGGCCTCTTCACCGCCGTCGAGGAGTTCTCTCACAGCGCTCCCGTCCAGTCTTACGACGGCCTCGAAAGACGCGTATCTCAGACCCTCCAATCCCACGGCATCGCCCCCGCTCCATCCAACGCCGACGCGCGTCAAACCTGCACCATGCCCACCCGCGCAGCAGGCTCTCCCAAGCTCGTCGTACAGTGGGACGGCCCCGATCCCACCCTGCTGCCCGACGCTCTCCTGCGCGCAATCGCCACTGGCCAATACACCTCAGCCGAAGTAGGAGTCTGCGGCAGCAAACAACCCAACCCACAGTTCACCACCTACAACGTAGCCGTCCTACTCTATTAGAGCCGCTGGTGAGTTAGATACCGAACGTCTACCCCAGCTATCGAATCGCGACCAACGGGAGCGCCAACCGAAGGGGTATACAAGTCACGAAGTGACCGCTGCCCGCGCAGGGCGAACTCAAGCTCAAAAGATAATCCGCATCCTCGCATTCAGCAGCACACTCGTATACGCCTTCGCGGCATACATCGGGTGAATCGAAACTTGCATGTCGGGGCCCACCTCAATACTCTTCGTCAGCCGCAGCCGATAAAACGTCTCGAAGAGACTCTCATGCCGTCTCCCCGTATGGTTCGGCTGGATATAGTTGAACGCCGCACCAAACATATCGCCCCTTCGCCCAAACGGACGAACGTTCGTCAGTCCCAGCGTGTCGGTCTGTCTGATCGACGTTCCCGTCTCGGTCGCAAAGCCATACCGTCCAAACGGTGCCCAGCCACTCGAAAACTCACGATCGAAGCCGATCCCTACACCATGTCCGCTTCCCAGATTCTTCGTATCGTCACGCCACACCCCAACGCGCACATTCAGATACCGAGAGCCGGGCGCGCCATCAAACCATCCGAACTCCACACCCTCCAGATACTTCTTGTCCGCGAGCGTCCCAATGCCAGTCTGCTGCGAACCTATCGTATCGATTGCCAGAGCGTGCATGTAAAGATGGTGCGTAATCTGGAGATCAACCGCTCCGCCGCCCGCATAGGTCCCATCGGAAGCAACCGCCAGGTTGCCGTCGTTCTCTCCATTCAAAAACTGCGTTCTCTCATCATTGTTGTAAAAACTCAGGCTGACGTACTGATTCGGATGAATCTTGCCCACATAAAACGACAGCCGCTTGTTCATAAAATCCTGCCGCCAATACAGAATGTTCACGCTGATCGGCCGCTGCGCACCACCACCCTGCAGGCAGTTCAAAAAGATTCCCGACCCCATCTGGTCGCTCAGGTTGAACTGTTGACTCATCCCGATATTCGTACCCGAGCGCACCAGCAGTCCAATCGAACCGGCCGTGCTCTCGTTGTCATACACGACCCAGTTCCCGGTAAAGTCCAGCCGCCCGCTCAACTGGTCATGTCGCGTCGCGGTATCAGGAATCACCGTCGCATACTGATTCAGAAACGTATACGTCGCTCCGAATCTGAGCCGCGCAACGCCTTCCAGCCAACGACTCCCCTTGTCAGCCGCTCTCGTAGCGAAGCCAAGCGGATCGGTCTCCAAAAGAGGATCCGCCGGCACCTTTCCTAAAGCTGCCGAAGCAGAGTCCAGCATCTGCGCAAACTTTGGCAGCGGTCTCACAACAGCCGGTTCCGCCTGAGGCTGATATTGGCTGGTCTCCGACGTCGCTCCCGGCCTCACCGGCTCGGTATTCTGCCCCACAAGAGCAGTGGAAGCTCCCATCAGGACCAACGTAACGGCCTCTCTTACGTGCTTCCTGACGTCCACGCCACTCCTTGCCGAAGTTCCCTTGTCCTGAACTAAACTTGTCCTGAACTAAAACTGATGCGCAATCAACACCGTTGGCGTCATCAATGTTCGTGCTGACAGCGCAACGCCGCCATAGCGTCTTTCCCCCGAAGCGGAAGATTCTGTCAAGCCCCCAAATCTTCAGACACAGCACAAAACCCGCTAACGACGCACCTTTTAGAGCGTTCCCGGTTTGGCGTACTACCCCTCTTCAAACGCGTATCATAGAGGCAGAAGAGATTTCTCAAAAGAACTTGGAACCCAAAGCTTCCTCTCTGGGATAGTCAAGAGGAAAGTCCAGACTTAACCTTCCTCGATGGAAGACTTTAGCACCAAATCAGTACCCCCCGGGTGGTAGTACGAAGACCGTACCGAACGAAGCCGAAGAGGAGTCAGCAAGACGTGACAGCACAAATCGCTCTACCCGCGACCTTCAACGACTTCCTCGGCAACAGCACCGCCATCGAACACCTCCGCACCGCCATCGCCGCCGGCCGTCTCCCCCACTCCCTCATCCTCGCCGGCCCCAGCGGAGCAGGAAAGTACACCCTCGCCCTCATGCTCGCCATGGCCGTCGAGTGCCAGCGCCAGCCCCGCGATCTCTGGTCCAACGGTCAATCACTCGCCAGCTTCTGCGGCGTCTGCCACAACTGCACCCGCATCGCCTCTGCGGCCACCCTCGAAGACGAGATCGACAAAGCCGTAGCCGCCCGTGAAGAGCTCCGCGAGGTCGACAAAAAAGACACCCGCATCCTGGTCCAGCCACACCCAGACGTCCTCATCGTTCCACCAGACCCCCCGCAGCTCCTCATCAAACTCGGCCAGATCCGCACCGTCATCCAGCGCTCCCACTACCTCCCCAACGAGGCCCCGCGCAAGATCTTCATCCTCACCGCCGCAAACATGATGAAGGAAGCCGCCAACTCCCTCCTCAAGGTCCTCGAGGAGCCGCCCGAGACGGTCCACATCATCATCCTCGCCGAGAATCCCGGCGAACTCCTCCCCACCATCCGCTCCCGCTGCGCCACCGTACGCCTCGGTGCGCTTCCAGTCGAAGAGATCGAGATGCTCCTCACCGACCGCCGCCCCGACGTGCCGCCAAAGCAGCGCACCCTCATCGCGCGCCTCGCCCAGGGAGCCGCCGGCAAGGCCCTCGGATTCGACCTCGAGGCCTACACCGCCTCCCGCGCCGACGCACTCCTCTTCCTCCGCAACGCCGCCGCCTCCAGCAGTGGTTCCGCCGAACCCGACCACACCGCCCTCTTCAAGATGACCGAAACCTACCGCGCCGGAGCCGAAGGCCAGCAAAAAACCACAGCCCTCCTCCGCAGCCTCTCCCTCCTCCTCGAAGATCTCCTCCTCCTCGGCGCCGGCACACCAGAACTTCTCCGCAACACCGATCTGCGCCCCGAACTCGACCGCCTAAGCTCCACCCTCAACTTCGCCTGGATCGAATCCGCCTCCCGCGGCCTCGACCAAGTGCAAAGCGGTATGCGCCGCAACCTCCTCCGCAGCCTCTCCCTCGACGCCTTCGCCGGACAACTCGCCGCAAGATGAACCATCCCGTCCCGACCCGAACAACCGAGCGCCTGACCTCGAGCCCACAGGACATCACCCGCGCAGCCGAGATCCTCCGCAACGGCGGCACCGTAGCCTTTCCCACTGAAACCGTATACGGTCTCGGAGCCAACGCACTAGACGCCGCAGCAGTCGAGCGCATCTTCCTCGCCAAAGACCGCCCCCACTGGGACCCCCTCATCGTCCACGTCAGCAACCGCACCATGCTCGACGAAGTAGCCACCGTATCGGCGCAGGCAGAGCTCCTCATCGAAGCCTTCTGGCCCGGCCCCCTCACCCTCCTCCTCCCGCGCACAGAAAAAATCTCAGACGCAGTAACCGCCGGTCGTTCTCTCGTAGGTGTCCGCATGCCGGCCCATCCCCTCGCGCACGCGCTCATCGAAGCCGCAGGCCTTCCCCTCGCCGCCCCCAGCGCCAACCGCTTCGGCCGCATCAGCCCCACCACCGCAGCTCACGTCCTTCAGGATCTCGACCACCGCATCGACGCAGTGCTCGACGGTGGCGCAACCACGGTCGGCGTCGAATCCACCGTTCTCGATCCCAACCAATCCCCGATGATCCTCTACCGTCCCGGAGCCATCACCCCCGCAATGCTCGAACCCATCGCCGGCCCAGTCACCATCTATCAGCCGCCACACCAGACACCCTCCGAACCTCAAAGCCAACCCTCCCCCGGCGTCGGCATCCGCCACTACGCCCCCCGCGCCCGCCTCATCCTGGTCGACAGCGAAGCCGATCTAAAATCACAACTCGCAGCCACCCACGCAACAACCAAGGACCGCATCGGCGTGATGCTCCCTCAAGGGTGGACCATCACAACCACCTCGTTAGAAGTCTTCCCCTGGAACTCCATCGAAGACCCCACGGCCCTCGCTCAAACTCTCTTCGTCGGCCTGCGCGAACTGGACTCCCGCGGCGTAGCCATCATCCTCTGCCCCATGCCCAAACCCGAAGGCCTCGGCCTCGCCATCCGCGACCGCCTGAAAAAAGCCGCAAGAGCAAAGTAGAGTCCTCGTTTTGCACCGCGTCAGCCGTATACTTCATCCATGCAGAACTCTGAGATCGAACTAAAGTTTCCCGTCCCTGATCCAGAAGCTCTCCAGACCCGCCTCTCCCAACTTGGCTTTCATCTCGTCACCCCACGCACCTTCGAGCACAACACCCTCTACGACACTCCCAACCGCGACCTTCGCGCCCGCAAACAGATCCTGCGTCTCCGCAAGTACGGCACTCTCTGCACCGTCACTCACAAGCGTCTCCCCGACCAGCAGGACCCCGTCGACAGCACCCGCTACAAGATTCGCGTCGAGACCGAAACCATCGTGGCCGAATGCGAGGCCATGGCCGAAATCTTCAAGCAGATGGGCTACCTTCCAGCCTTCATCTACGAAAAGTACCGCACCGAGTGGTCGCACTCCGCAGGCCTCGACCCCAACACTCTTGCCCATCTCGTCATCGACGAGACCCCCATCGGCACCTACGCCGAACTCGAGGGCCCCACCGCGTGGATCGACCAGACCCTCGCCGCACTCAACATAGACCCGGCCACCTGCCTCACCGACAGCTACGGCAAGCTCTTCCT
Source organism: Tunturiibacter gelidiferens (assembly GCF_013410115.1). GTDB lineage: Bacteria > Acidobacteriota > Terriglobia > Terriglobales > Acidobacteriaceae > Edaphobacter > Edaphobacter gelidiferens. The sequence continues at coordinate 2,731,733 of NZ_JACCCV010000001.1, read as the reverse complement.
CGACTGGAAACAGCGCACCGCCAGCCCCGCCGAACACCTCACCTTCGCCGAAATCACCTCTCCCGTACTCTCCCTCCGCTAAAGCCATTTCCCTGTGGGTGTACAGGTGAGCCAATGCATTCATGGCCGTTTTCTATCAAGGAAAACGGCACTGCGGTAAATCCTCCGCCCCACAGCAACAGGGAAATTGCTAAAGCCTCTCCCGTCTCCGCCGATACAACCTCTGTACCCGGAGGTTTTCCTTGGCAATCCCACTTCGCTATTCGCGCCCCCTTCTTCTTGCCGGAAGCGTTGCCCTCTGCGTTGGCACTGCCTTCGCAGGCGATGTTCACCGCGCAATCGTCTCCCGCACATCCCCGGCCTACCCGGAACTGGCGCGCCGTATGCACGTCGGCGGCAAGGTCATCCTTCTCGTCTCCATCAAAGCTGACGGCACTGTTTCAGGCACCAAGGTAGAGTCAGGCCACGCTCTCCTCGCTCCCGCCGCACAAGACGCCGTCACGCACTGGCGCTTTGCTCCGAACCCGGAGGCCTCCGAATCGGAGATTGAAGTGAACTTCAACATCGACGGACAGTAGACCAAAAACTTCATCGCGACCGAAACCACCGTCGGGATTAATCCTGGCGGTGACACTTAACCCTGAAAATAATCCTCCCTTCAACTTTGCTCCGAGGTCCTCATGCAACTGCAGTCGAAGATGTTCCTGATGACTGGCGCTATCGTCGCCACGACCGTTCTCAGCGCATGTATCGCTCACCGTTACATCGACGAGGCCAACGCTCTCTCGAACATGGTCACGGAGAACCGCATCCCCGTCATCATGTCCAGTCGCGACATCCGCTCCCACTTCACAGACACCGTTCGTCTGCTTGAGTCCTACATGCTCTTCGGCATCGACGCGAACGCTTCGGCTACCTACCGCAACGCCCGGCGCAAAGAGTTCGAGCAGGCCGAGGCCTCGCTGGCCCAACTCCACCAGCAGACCTCGCACTTCGACCTGGGCTCCGATGCCCCGCGGCTCATCGCCCTCGACACCGACCTCGCAGCACTCAAGACCCTCGAAGAGAAGGTCGAAACCCTGAACGAATCGAAGACCCCACAGGGTTCGGCCGCAGCCTACGACACCCTGCAGAACCAGATTCTGCCACTCGAAAACACCCTCTTCTCCAACATCACCGAGATCGCCCAGTCGCAAACCCGCCTCGCCAACGAGGAGCAGGCGCACCTCCGCGAAGCCAATCACTTCACCCTCATCATCCTCTGGCTCGGCACCATCATCGCCTCTCTCATCGGCATCTCGGTATCTGTCTATCTGGCTCGCAAGATCACCTACGCCCTGAACATGGTCATGCACCGTGCCGATGCCATCGCCGCCGGCGACCTCAGCGGACAGCCTCTGGTCCTGGACACCACCGACCAGACCGGCGCCCTCGCCAACGCCGTCCAGAAGATGCAGTCCAATCTAGCCGGCATCATCGGCACCCTCGCTCAGACCGTCTCCACCATCACCGGCAGCGCCGCCACCATGGGCTCGGCCAGCGACCAGATCCATCGCCGCATGGACCAGCAGAGTCAGCAAACCCAGCAGGCCGCCACTGCGATGCAGGAGATGTCCGCCTCCATCGCCGAGGTCTCCCGCCACACGCAGTCCGCCGCCGAAACCGCCCGCAGCGCCGCCGAGACCGCCCGCGAAGGCGGCACCATCGTCAAGCAGGTCCTCGGCAGCATGCACTCCATCGCCACCGCCGTCAGCGACACCTCCGCAACCGTCGGCCTCCTCGGCGACGACTCGCGCCGCATCTCGCAGATCGTCACCGTCATCGATGAGATCGCCCGCAAGACAAACCTCCTCGCCCTCAACGCAGCCATCGAGGCTGCTCGCGCAGGAGATCAGGGCCGCGGATTCGCTGTAGTCGCCGGAGAGGTTCGCCGTCTCGCCGAATCCACCGCGCAGGCCACCGGCGAGATCGCCAGCATGATTCAAGGCATTCAGGACCGCACCCTCACCGCCATCGCCAGCATGGAGAGCGGCACCGGAACGGTTCAGCAGGGTGTCATCACCACCAACCAGGCAGGCGAAGCCCTCGAGCGCATCATCGGCATGGCCGAGCGTGTCGATCGCATGATCGCCCAGATCGCAATAGCCGCCTCCCAGCAGACCGCCGCAGCGGACCAGTCCAGCGCCAGCCTGCACTCCATCCACTCCCTGAGCCACGAAAATCTCACCGAGATGGCCACCACCGCAGCCGGAATCGAATCACTCCGCACCACCGCCGTGACGCTCGAGCAGCAGGTCGAGCGCTTCAGCCTCAGCACAGCACCCGACTCAAGGTTGGTTCGCGTCGGAAACTCCCCCGAGCGTCACGCCACCTTCCAACACGCATAACCAAACCATCACTCTCTAAACAAAGAGGCCCGCGAACAGCGGGCCTCTCCTTTTGAAAGAACCATCGTTAGAAGATCTGGAAATTAACCTCAACGTTCAGCTCAACCAGAACAGGCCTACCGTTCTCCATCGCCGGCTTGAACTTGTACTGTCTCACCGCTTCCATCGCCTTCTCATCCAGACCCATACCGACACCGCGAATCACGTGGACGTGGCTGGGATTTCCATTTGTATCGACCCACAGGTTGACCAGAACATTCCCGGCAACCTTAGCCTTCCGAGCCTCTTCAGAGAACTCCGGCTCAACCGAGAAGATCAGCACCGGAGCCGAAACACCGCCGCCAATCCGCCTCGGTCCACCACCGGTGTTGCCGCCTGACCCCGGCCCAATCCCCGAGCCATTGCCCGACCCGAGTCCCGTGCCACTCCCATTTCCCATCGACATCCCCACCAGCGGCGAGTTCGCCACACCGATCTGAGGAATGCTGGTCGCCATCTTGATGTCTTTCTGCATCTCCACCGTCGGGTCAATCTTGATCTTCGGCTCCACCAGCGGAGGCTTGCTCGGCGGCACAATCTGCGTATCCGCAGCCTTCGGCGGGGTTCCCTTCGTCACCGGGGTAGGCCCACGCTGTCCGCCGCCTCCACCCATCGCCTGAGCCCTGGGCGGAGCCTGCGGCGGAACCGAAAGCTCAGTCACCTGCAGCGTCCTCACAGGAGCGGCAAACTGAACCTTCTTCGCCAGCAGAAACGCGATCAGCAAAATGATCAACCCATAGATCACTACGGCAGACGTAATCGCAATAGGATTCTGCTTCGTCTTCATCCGGTCGACAACAGCGATCGGCTTCGATTCCAGAACCAGCGGCGGAAGCTTTACCGGGAAAAACACATCCCGCACGCTGTTCCAGAGAGAGGCAAAGACGCCCTCTTCCTCGATAATCAGATCGTTCTCGGCCGGCCTCGAATCAAGGTGCAACGGCGTTTCGTCCGACCTGCTGAAAGCATCCCGCAGGTTCGCGAAAAACGAGGACCACATAGACCCGTCGGTCTCTTCGTTCAAATTCGGGGCATTTGCCGGACGCAGTGTCGGGCCTTTTTTTTCCGGATCTATCTGCGGTGGTGGTGTCAATAAACTATTCGCCATAAGCTGCTTCGCCTCGGTGCAGTAAGCCGCAGCCTCCGCACACCACTTCCAAAAATCTCGCCCGCCTCAACCTGCTTCTTTTCATACGTGCCAGATGCCAGGTCAGTTCTCTTCCCGGCTCTGGCTAATATCGCCTGGTCATTAAAACATTCTACAAACATTCACCGACCGGCGCTTGTTCCCTTGGACGCACGCCACCATGCGAATGTCTCCTTGGCATCCTATGTACCACCCCTTCTCGCCGTCTACAATAGAGGTTTGCCACAAACCGCAACTTTGTTATCAGCAACCAAGAGGACCGAATGTCGGAAGCAACCCAGGCAAAACCCGAGCTCAAAGCGCTGAAGTCCACTTTGAACCAGCCCACTCGCGGGAGAGACAACGCATCAGATGCTGCACCTAAAGCGCTGAAGTCGACGCTAAATCTGCCCCAGACGGCCTTCCCCATGAAGGCCAATCTGCCCCAGAACGAGCCCGCCCGCCTCCAAGCGTGGCAGCAAAGTGACTTATACGCCCAGATACGTGCCGCGCGCGCTGGTCATCCCAAGTACATCCTCCACGATGGCCCTCCCTACGCCAACGGAGCGATCCACCTCGGTCACGCCCTCAACAAGTGCATCAAGGACTTCGTCGTCAAAACCAAGACCATGGCCGGCTTCGATGCCCCCTACGTCCCCGGCTGGGACTGCCACGGCCTCCCCATCGAAATCAAAGTCGACGAGCAGCTAGGCCGCAAAAAACTCGAGATGGATCCGATCGCCGTCCGCCGCGCCTGCCGCGAGTACGCACAAAAATACGTCGACCTCCAGCGCAGCCAGTTCGAACGTATCGGCGTCTTCGGCCGTTGGAACGATCCCTACCTCACCATGAGCTTCGGCTACGAGGCCAGCATCGTCGAAACCTTCTACGACTTCTTCGAGAAGAAATTCGTCTACAAAGGTCTCAAACCCGTCTACTGGTGCATCCACGACCGCACCGCGCTAGCCGAAGCCGAAGTCGAGTACGACCAGCACACCTCGCCCAGCGTCTACGTCCGCTACGCCCTCACCAGCGACCCAGCTGTCATCGCCCCGTCGCTCGTTGGAATAAAAGATCTCTACACGATCATCTGGACCACCACACCCTGGACCCTTCCCGCTTCGCAAGCCGTAGCCTTCAACCCGCATCTCGAATACGTCGCTCTCGCATGCGATGGCGGCACGTACATCATCGCCCAGGCGCTCATGTCCTCGGTCATCACCCACTGCCGTCTGATGAGCGCGAAGAACCCCGCCGAGCCAGCGTCGCAGGCCGACATCGTCGCCGTCTTCATCGGCAACCATCTCGAGCACGCCACCTTCCAACACCCATTCCTCGATCGCAGCATCCTCGGCGTCACCGCCGACTACGTAACTGCCGAGCAAGGCACCGGAGCCGTTCACACCTCACCCGCCCACGGCGTAGACGACTTCTACACCGGCCAGCGCTACCACCTCCCCGAGATCCAATACGTCGACAACGCTGGCCGCCAGCGCCACACCGGCACGAACGGCGGAGGTGGAGTTGCCCAACCTTACGAAGACCTCACCGTCTTCAAATCCAACGCACCCATCATCGAGCTCCTCCGCGAGCGCGGCGCACTCCTCAGCGACACCAGCTTCGAGCACTCCTACCCCCACTGCTGGCGCTGCCACAACCCCGTCATCGTCCGCGCCACCGAGCAGTGGTTTATCGGCATGGAAACTCCGATGATCACCGACGAAGGCACCCTCACCACCTTCCGCCAGCGCGCCCTCGACGAGATCAAGCACGTCGTCTGGGATCCCGCCTGGGGCGAAGAGCGAATCTCCAACATGATCGCCACTCGACCCGACTGGTGCATCTCTCGCCAGCGCATCTGGGGCGTTCCCATCGCCGTCTTCCTGTGCGACAAGTGCGGCGAGCCGCTCAACGAACCCTCCGTCAACAAAAGCATCGTCGACCTCTTCAAAAAAGATGGTGCCGACGCCTGGTACGCTCACGAGGCCGCCAGCCTCCTCCCTGCCGGAACCGCCTGCGCAAGCTGCCACCACCAGGAGTTCCGCAAAGAGATGGACATCCTCGACGTCTGGTTTGAATCCGGCTCCAGCTGGCACGCCGTCCTCGACCTCGAACCCGAGCTCCACTCCCCCGCCGACCTCTACACCGAAGGCGGCGACCAGCACCGCGGCTGGTTCCACTCTTCCCTGCTCACCTCGGTCGCCGTCCGCAATCACGCCCCCTACAAGATGGTTGCAACCTCCGGCTGGACCCTCGACGAACAAGGCCGCGCCTTCTCCAAATCCCTCGGCAACGGCGTCGATCCCGTCGACATCGCCAAGCGTCTCGGCGCGGAAGTCATCCGTCTCTGGGTAGCCTCCGTCGACTTCCGCGAAGACGTAGCTGCAAGCGAAAACCTCATGCAGCGCGTCAGCGACAACTATCGCAAGCTGCGCAACACCCTGCGCTTCCTCCTCGGCAACATCCACGACTTCAATCCCGCAACAGATGCCATCGCCTTCGCCAACCTGCAGCCTCTCGACCAGTACATCCTCGCCCGCACCGCCGAGCTCGACGCCAAGATCCGCGCCGCCTACGACAGCTTCGAGTTTCACCGCGCCTACCACGCACTCAACGAGTACGTGAACACCGATCTCAGCGCGCTCTACCTCGACGTCCTCAAGGACCGCCTCTACACCTTCGCGCCCAACCACCCCGGACGCCGCAGCGCACAAACCGCTCTCTGGCGCATCGCCGAGACTCTCACCCGCCTCATCGCACCCATCCTCAGCTTCACCGCAGACGAGGTCTGGGCATTGTTGCCCAAAGTAGAAAACCGCGAGTCCAGTGTTCATCTCGCCCTCTTCCCCGCGATGTCTGAGATCATCCCTGGCAGCACCCGCAAACTAGAAGAAGACTTCGACCATCTCCTCACCCTCCGCGACGAAGTCCTCAAGGTCCTCGAAGAGGAACGCACCGCGAAGACCATCAGCAACAAACCCTCCGAGACCCAGATCGTCCTCGGCTGGCTCAACAGCGTCGCCGAGCGGCCCAACCCAGTCTTCGAGCAGTACAAATCCATCCTCCCCGAGCTCTTCGGCGTAGCGCAGGTCCAAATCTCGAACGCCATCGTCACCGAAGGCAACGTAGAAAAAGGAGCCTTCTACGTTCAGGCCAAACCAGCCGCAGGCTCGAAGTGCGAACGCTGCTGGCGCTTCACCGAAGATGTGGGCCATCAACCCAACTACCCGACCGTCTGCCTTCGCTGCGCCGAAGCCCTCGAAGCCATCCACTACCAGCCCTACGAAGCATCGCCAAGCAACGCCACGGAGCAGCAAGCCTGATGTCCTCAACGAACAAGACGACCTACGAAACAACAACCCCGGCCATCGAGACGAGCCGACGCGATCAGCGCGGCCTCACGCTCCTCATCGCCGCTGCGGTCGTCCTCCTCGACCGCATCACCAAGCGCATCGTCGTCCAGCAACTCCCCGACGGTCAGGCCCACACCGTCATCCCGGGCATCTTCCGCATCACCGACGTCCACAATACGGGCGCGGCCTTCAGTATGTTTGCCGAATCCGCCTCCCCCTCCACCGTCCGCAACATCCTCATCGCATTCTCCGTCATCGCCGCCATCGTCCTCATCGGAATGCTCTGGCGAGCGGGACGCATCCTCACGCTCAGCTCCGTCGCCCTCGCACTCATCCTCGGCGGAGCTGTCGGCAACCTCTACGATCGCATCCGTTACAGCTACGTCGTCGACTTCCTCGAAGTCCACATCGGCAGTTATCACTGGCCCGACTTCAACGTAGCCGACAGCTGCATCGTCATCGGCGCATGTCTTCTCCTCATCGAAATCTTCCGCCCACAACCATCAGACAACTGAGACCTGCAAACTGAAAACCCTCTCCATGAATGACCAGATCACAATCCGCGGCGCACGAACCCACAACCTCAAGGGCATCGACGTCGACATTCCGCACAACGCCCTCACCGTCGTCAGCGGCGTCAGCGGCTCCGGCAAATCCTCCCTCGCCTTCGACACCGTCTACGCCGAAGGCCAGCGCCGCTACGTCGAATCGCTCTCTGCCTACGCTCGCCAGTTCCTCGAGCGGATCGAAAAACCCGACGTCGACCACATGGACGGCCTCGCCCCCGCCATCGCCATCAAGCAAAAAAACCAGACCCGCAACCCACGCTCCACCGTCGCCACCGCAACGGAAATCTACGACTACCTCCGACTCCTCTACGCCCGCTGCGGCACCGTCACCTGCCTCCACTGCGGCGGCATCGTCAAACACGACACCGTAGACGAAATCGTCACCACCCTCTTCGCTCTCCCCGAAGGCACCCGCACCTACGTCCTCTTCCCCATCGTCCGCGCCGAGGTCAAACTCGAGCCCATGCAGATTGCAACCCCGGAGCCAGAAGCCGAAGTCCCCAAACCAAAGAAGACCGCAACAAAAAAATCTTCAAAAAACACAAAATCCGCAGCACCCGAGACCCTCACTCTCACCGACAGCCTCAAAGAGCGCCTCACCGAACTCCGTCGCCGCGGCTACAACCGCCTCTACCAGTCCGGCAAAATAGTAGAGTTCTCCACCCCCGAATCCCTCCTCGAACTCGACTTCACCCAACCCATCTTCGCTCTCATCGATCGCCTCTCCATCAGCCCCGACAGTCGCGCCCGCATCGTAGACGCCATCGAGACCGGCTACCGCGAATCCGGCGAAGTCCAGTTCCACACCGTTCCTTCCCCTACAGCCGTCATCTCGACCGAACCCCGAGCGGAGTCGAGGGGGAGTGGAGAGACCCCCGCATTTTCGCTGAGCACCTCACCCAACCTCCGTTTCTCCGCCGCGTTCGAATGCACCACCTGCCACCGCGCCTATCGCGAGCCCGAGCCGCGCCTCTTCTCCTTCAACAATCCCTACGGCGCCTGCCCCCGCTGCCAGGGCTTCGGCAACACCATCGACTTCGACCCCAACCTCATCATCCCCGACAAATCCAAGACCCTCGACGAAGGCGCCATCGCCCCCTGGACCACCACCAAATATCGCCCGCACCACGGCGAGATGAAGCGCGCTGCCAAAGCCGCCGGCATCCTCACCGACGTCCCCTGGTACGACCTCACTCCCGCCCAGCAAGCCTTCATCGAAGACGGCAACAGCACCTTCCCCGGCATTCGCGGCTTCTTCGCCACCCTCGAACGCAAAAAATACAAGCTCCACGTCCGCGTCTTCCTCTCCAAATATCGCGGCTACGCCCTCTGCCCCGACTGCCGCGGCCAACGCCTCCGCGCCGAAGCCCGCGCCGTCCTCATCGCGCCTCAAAATGGTCCAGCCCAGAACATCTGCGAGACCTCCGCCCTCACCATCACCGGCGCCCAGCAGTTCTTCGATAATTTGCAACTCACACCGGCACAATTAGAAGTTGCCGGCAAGATCCTCGAAGAGGTCCGGCAGCGCGTTCACTTCCTCCATCAGGTCGGCCTCGACTACCTCACCCTCGACCGCCTAAGCTCCACCCTCTCCGGCGGCGAAGCACAGCGCATTCAACTCGCAACCTCGCTAGGCTCCCGCCTAGTCGGAGCCCTCTACGTCCTCGACGAGCCCAGCATCGGCCTCCACACCCGCGACACCGCCAAGCTCATCGGCATCATGAAAGACCTCCGCGACCTCGGCAACACCATCCTCGTCGTCGAGCACGACCCTGACGTCATCCGCGCCGCCGACCACCTCCTCGACCTCGGCCCCGGAGCCGGCGAACTAGGCGGCCAACTCCTCGCCTCCGGCACCGTAGCCGAAGTCACTGCAAACCCAAACTCCATCACCGGAAAATACCTCTCCGGCCGCCTCACCATCCCCGTGCCCAAACACCGCCGCGAACCCGGCCGCGAGCACCTCAAACTCACCGGGGCCCGCATCCACAACCTCCGCGGAGCCGACATCGACATCCCCCTCGGCCTGCTCTGCTGTGTCACCGGCGTCAGCGGCTCCGGCAAATCCACCATCGTTCACCAGGTTCTCTACCGTGCTCTCATGCAGGCTCTCGGCCAAACCGAAGGCGCCGACCCAGCCCACCTCTATCGCGAACTCTCCGGAACCCAACACCTCAACGACGTCATCCTCGTCGACCAGTCCCCCATCGGTCGCACCCCGCGATCCAATCCAGTTACATATATCAAAGCTTTCGACGACATTCGCGCCCTCTTCGCCGCGCAGCCCGACGCCAAGCGCAAAGGCTTCGGCCCGGGCCACTTCTCCTTCAACGTCCCCGGCGGCCGCTGCGACGTCTGCGAAGGCGATGGCACCGTCACCGTCGAGATGCAGTTCCTCGCCGACATCGAACTCCCCTGCGAAGAATGCAATGGCACACGTTACAAATCCACCATCCTCGACATCCGCTACAAGGGCAAGAACATCAACGACGTCCTCAACATGACCGTCAAGGAAGCTCTCGTCTACTTTGCCGGCCACCCGAAGATCGTCGACAAACTCTACGTTCTCGACGAAGTCGGCTTAGGCTACGTGCGTCTCGGCCAATCCGCCACCACCCTCTCAGGCGGCGAAGCCCAGCGCGTCAAGCTAGCCTCGCACCTCGCCACCGCTCGCTCCATCACCAATCGCAGCGTCAACGATACCGCCGCCAAAGCACGCAGCCGCACCCTCTACATCCTCGACGAGCCAACCACCGGCCTCCACTTCGACGACGTAGCCAAACTCCTCGCCGCCTTCCGAAAACTCATCGAAGGCGGAGGCTCCCTCCTCGTCATCGAGCACAACCTCGACGTAATCAAGTCTGCCGATTGGGTCATCGACATGGGCCCCGAGGGCGGCAGCGGAGGCGGCCAGATCGTCGCCGTAGGCACCCCGGAAGAGATCGCAGCCAACCCCGCCTCCCACACCGGCCACTGGCTGGCCCACGTCCTCAACCTCGCCGCCCCGAAGGCCGAACCAGAACTCCAGACCACCGCGTAGCTCACAGCATCCCTCGCTTGCTCTTTCGCGTTCCATCGGTCTAGTATCAGATTCCTCTCCTCCCCAGGCTCCGGGCCACGCACCTCAGAAAACCCAGGGGGATATTATGGGTCCGTCCTGTCCGAACCGACGTCGTCATAGCCTTCGAGTAGTCACAGCAACCTTATTTGGCTTGTGCGTTCTCTCTGTCGCCGTTGCTCAAACCAACGACCCACTCCTTCCCGGCGTCATCTACGTCTGCAGCGGCGAGCGAATGTTCATTGAAAACTGCAACATCCGCGACACCTCCGACAACGCAACCTGCATGGTCGGCCATCCCGATCACGTCCTCGCAAACGGCATCATGCAATACACCTACGTCACCAAGGGAGCGCTGAAGAAGCTCTTCCCCACCTGCACCCAGCCTTCCGCCAAACAGGCCGCCGCGGCCCAGGCCTTCCAGAAGCGCCAGCAGGACACCTACAACGCCAACGCCCAGAAGGCCAACGACCAGCTCAACGCCATCCAGCAACAACAAGCCCAGTCCGGCGGCGGCTACGGTCAACCCGCTCCCCCCAAAAACGCCGAAGAACGCGCCATGCGCCGCTGCGTCTCCTCCGGCAGACTTCCCGCCACCTGCACCGGCAACTCACTCCTCGGAGCCTTCGGCCAGATGCTCTCCCAGGTCCTCCCCGGCGCCAACAAAGAGCCCACCCCCGGCCCCGACATGGCAGGAGTCTTCGAAGGCCCCGGCCACTGGCGTCTCGACTTCATCGACGGCGGCGTCCTCGTCAACTGTTCCTTCCTCTCACCCAATCAAGAGGCCTACTCCCTCGACTTCAAAGGCGGCCACGCTGTCCTCACCATCAACACCAGGCCCAGGCCCCTCGTCCTCACCCTCCACGGTACTGAAACCATCACCGGGCCGCCCGGCCCCGTCACCATCGACGGCGTCGTCGCCGGCGGCTACACCCCGGGTAGCTCCTCCCCCGGCCACACCGAAACCTCCCAGACCACCACCCACGAAATCGTCGATAAGAGCCAGACCGGCAACTACGGCCAATCCCAGCTCACCTACCAGGGCAACAACCAATACGACGCCGCCACCACTCACACCAGCAGCACCTACGTCGCAGGCGCATCCACCCCCGGCTACACCAACTTCGTCCCCAAGCGCGCCACCTGCCCCGCCATCAACCTCTCCTCCAAGGGCGCCGGCACAGGCATCCAGACGATGCAAACCGATCTCCTCAAGACCGCGTTCGGCGGCGAAAAAGGCCCACCCACCCCTCCCGGAATCCGCATGCACGGCATCTTCGCCGCCTCCACCGGCTTCAGTGTTCAGTTCTTCCCAGAGTCCGCCATCCTCGGCTGCGGCCCCGATGCCGCCCGCGCCTATCCCTACACCGTCGAGCCCGGCGCAACCGGCGTAGCCATCAAGATCGCCGCACCCGATCACCCCCTCGCCCTCACCATCAAGCCCGACGGCTCACTCGACCCCGGCGACACCAACCCCTACCAGGTCCACGGACGCATCGTCACCGGCCAGGACAACAACGACAACTTCACCTTCGCCCCGCTCGAACAGAGCTGCAACCTCGCCACCCTCACCCCCAGCAAGACCATCCCCTCCTCGGGCGGCGGCGCTACAACAATGCTCGCATCGGCTGGAAATCCGACAGCATCCGCCGGAAATCCAGCCGCAACCCCATCCAACAGCGGCGGCGCTCTCTCCTCCTCTGCCGCGCCCCTCGGCAACGCCACTCTGTCCATCGTCTCCGGACTCCCCCCGCAACCCGACGTTCCCAACCCTCTCGCCGGACATCCCTACACCCTTCTGCGCAACAGCGTCGCCGACATACTCGCCAAGCAAGGCATCGCAGTTCCCCAGGGTTCGAACCCTTATAAAGTTCTCGGCATCGCCTGCGGAAATCACACCCCCGACTGCCAGAAGATTCTAGATGCGGTCAAGGCAAACGCCGCCTCCGCCATCCGCGCCGACGCCAACGGCAGCGGAACCTTCCCCGGCGTCTCTCCCGGAACCTACTATCTGATGATCTCAGCCCGCTACAACAACCAGGCCCTCGTCTGGGATCACCCGATACAACTAAAGCCCGGGCCAAACACACTCTCGCTGGATCAGCGCAACGCGACTCCGATCAATTGAGCAAACCAGACCTGCGCAGGATCATCCCTGCTCAGCAATCAGACAGCTGTTATCGTAGAGCCGATGAAAAAAAAGAGCGCAGCGACCGCCAACGCCATTCAGCAGGCCGAACTCATTCTGAAGCTCTATGAGCTCCGGCGGGAGACGGTCATGCGCGAAGCCCGCTCCTACGTCGGCGGCGATTTTCTACCCAGCGAATTGATCCAGATCGTCAGTGCAGGTAACAGGCAGAGCAGCTTCGTTCTTCAAGTCTACGGATACTGGGAGATGGTCGCCGCCTTTGTAACAAGCGGTGCCCTCGACGCCGAATTGCTCTACAACACCTGCCCCGAGATGTACTTCCAATACGCCAAAATTCAGCCCTATCTGGCGCAGTTTCGCGAAGCGATGAACCTGCCCGAGTTCCTGATAAACGTTGAACATCTCATAGAAGGATCGAGGCCAGGCCGCAAGCGTCTCGAAGCGATGCAGAAGAATCTTGCAGCCATCGCCGACACGAAGCCATCCTCCATCAAAGCAACGCGCAAAGAAATAGCTCCAACCCCAAAAAGCACGGTCCAACAACGAAGAACCCTTCCTGAGAACACCAGCAGCAACCTCTAGGCCGAGGCATTAGTAGTTATTGCAAGTAGCCTTTACTAGAGCGCCCCGGAGAAACTTCCGAGTGCCCGTAATCCGCCCGGAACTTGGAGGATTGAACGGGCCTCGTAAGGCCTGGAGTGCTCGATGAGTGACTCGGCGATAATGCACTCATTGACACCCTGTGGAAGATCGAAGGATCGAACTTGAGCTTTACTTCTTGGGCCGCGACTCCGGCGGCACGAGCCCTGCGAGGCGGTAGTACACAACGAGCTGGCCGTAGTGTTCTCCGCTATGCTCGATGATGCCGTATGCAATGTCGATAACGCGCGCTTTCTGCTGAGGGTAATAAACAACCTCCGTCATCAGGCCTTTTTCGCCTTTCGACTGGATGGCGGTTCCGCCATCGGCGAAGGCTTTCTTGACGAACGCAACGATGTCGGCCTTGGACTTGTATTGGTCGCGCTTCGGATCTTCTGCCGCGGGAGGCTTCTGCCCCATCACAGGATTCGTGAAGTAGTAGCATGAGCCCGCCGCGTGCAGCAACTGCTCGGCGAAACTCCGCTGCTCAGGTGTCGGCTTGAAGTCATATTTGTCCTCGGGAAAATCTTCAGCCATCGCCGTCAGCTTGCGGCCAATCTCATTCCAGGAATCGAGCACGACTTTCGATTCCGGATCGGCAGGTTTGACGGCTGCATCTTTCTTCATCGTGTCCTGGGCATGGGCGGCAAATGCGAATGCCAGCAGGACGATAGCGAGAAACGGTGTTCTTTTCATTTCTTCCTCCACGATTGAGTTTCGCGAATCAAAGCTTCAGTTTCTTATTTCGCCTGCGCCAGCTCCGCAACAACTGCGGCAACTTTTTCGAGTATCTCGTTCCAGCCCTCGAGTTGCCCGCTATTCTTTGCGCTCTCCATGGGTTCATTTCCAATGTGGGTGAGTCTCGTCCTGCCGTTTCCGAGATCCTCAAAGAGGGTCACGTCGTACGCACCGTCTATGGCCTCATTTTCAAGTCCTAATTCCGCAGGGTCAATCTTGTTTCCCTTCGAGTCGGAAAAGTACATGAGGGAAACGATCTTCTCGTAGGGAACAATCTCGTGGTATTCAACCGCATTCCAGCCCTCCTGCCCATCCGGCGCTCTCATGCAGCAGAGAAGCTTTCCTCCAACGCGAAAATCCATCTTGCAAACAGGCGAAGTAAAACCCTTCGGTCCCCACCACTGCATGATGTACTTCGGGTCTGTCCACGCCTTCCAAACCAACTCGCGTGGGGCATCAAAAACTCTTGTGACAACCATCCGCTCAACTTCGTTAACCGTGTTTTTTGTCATCTCTGACCTCCTCTTTCTTCATTTGATTTACAACTGCTTCCAGCTTGTCGAAACTCTCTTCCCAGAACCGGCGATAGCTGATCGCCCAGTCGCTGACTGTTTTAATCGCCTCGGGCCTAAGCGTGCATACGCTCTCCCGTCCACGCTTGGTCTTGATCACAATCCGCGCCCGCACCAGGTACGCAATATGTTTTGAAATCATCTGCTGCGAGAGCGCAAACGGTTCCGTCAATCCATGCACTGAGGCAGGCCCACGCGAGAGCCGTTCAATCATCGCCCGCCGCGTCGGATCAGACAAAGCTGCAAATGTCGTACCTAACCTATCCACAACCATATGGTAGTGGATTTCCGTTGAATGTCAATTGGTATTGTCGCGAGTCGGATTTCCATTCCCTGGTCTCTGAACCCTTAGACCGACGCTTGATAGATCGCCCATTTACTCACTGAACAAGACGGCTAGCCGTAAGTCGGCCAGTGTCCGGCGACCTTTCCCAGGCGTGATCCTCGGTTGACGCCAACAGGGCGAGTCACTTATTGAAGTGCGATATCAAACATGTTTTCGACTTCCGCTTTGTCGGATTTTGGAGGGTATACCAGCCAGGAGATGAGATACGTCTACACGTAGAGTCGTAGCATTCTCGAGCCGCACCCCTCTTGACTCGTCTGTTATTCTTGATTCAGAGAAAGCTGTTGAAGCCCGGCCATCCCAGGCCGGGCTTCCGCACTTAAGGAGTTATACAAAGTCCAGACCTAAACCATCAGGATCGAAGACTTTGCACACTTTTGGGGTGGGAGGGGGAGTACCGGCAATGCAAGACGCACGAAGCAACAAACCGACGCACCTGGCTTTACTGTATGGCGGCCTCTCTCTCTTGCCGGCCTATATATTTTTGGCCCTCCTGCTCACCTCCCGGCCCATCGCCGCCCAGCTCCCGGCAGGGGCCATCGACACCACCGCCGCACCCAAGACAGCACCCCAAGACTCCCTCCGCACCCAGGCCAACGAAGCCCTCGACAAGCAGGACTACCCCACCGCCCTCAAACTCCTCACCACCCTCTCCGAAAAGTCCCCCAACGACGCCCATCTCCTCTACGACCTCGCCTTCACCCAGGACGCCCTCAACCAGACAACCGCCGCCGAGTCCACCTACCGCCGCGCCATCGCCGCCGATCCCACCTACTTCGACCCCCATCTCGCGCTCGGCCTCCTCCTGGCCCGAAGCGGCCGCCTCACCGATGCCCACAGCGAACTCCTCAAAGCCACCACCCTCACCACCGACAACCCCGCCCTCAAAGGCCGCGCCTTCCGCGCCCTCGCCCGCATCGACCAGACCGCAAACCCCGCCGCAGCCAGCGACGAACTCCTCTCTGCGATCAAAATCACCCCCGAGACCCCCGAGGACATCCTCCTCTCCGGCGAGCTCGCCGAGGCCTCCGGCGACGCCACCTCCGCCGAACTCGCCTACCGCCGCCTCCTCGCCGTCGACCCTCAAAATCAAGACGCCACAGCCGCCCTCACCCATCTCCTCCTGCATCAGCAGCGCCCCGACCAAGCCGAATCCCTCCTCACCGCCGCCCTCGCCAAAGATCCTGAAAACCCGACCCTCAACGCCCAGCTCGCCAGCCTCTACGAGCAGCAGGGCAAGACCGCCCAGGCCATTCCCCTCGCCGCCAAACTCCACGCCGCCCATCCCGACGACGCCGCCATCACTCGCCTCCTCGCCCGTCTCTACAGCCGCAACCAGCAGTACGACCAGGCTGCCCCCCTCTACGCCGCTCTCCTGACCAAATCCACGCAGGATCCCACCCTCCTCGACGACAGCGCCGATGTCCAGATCCACCTCAAAAACTTCGCCGACGCCGAAGCCCTCCTCAAACGCGCAATCGCCCAGCCTGACAACTTTCCCACCAAAGACGACCTCGCCCAGGCCGCCAGCCATCTCGCCTTCGCAGCGTCCGTAAACAATGACCCGACAACAACCTTGCAAGCATTATCGATTCGTGATAAAGTGCTGCCACAGTCGCCGTCATCCTTGTTCCTTGCGGCAACTGCGCACGACAAACTGCACCACACCAAACAGGCGACCGACCTGTACAAACAGTTCCTCTCCGTGGCAAACGGCCAGTTTCCGGACGAGGAGTGGGAGGCCCGCCACCGTCTCCTCACCCTCGATCACATGAAGTAGGCAAGCGCTCCCTTCGAGGTGCGTTATGAAATCGATCCTTCGTTTCGCTCTCCTTCTCTCTCTGCCGCTTCTATCGCTCCCAACAACCTCCCGAGCCGCCTCCGTCGACGACAATCTTCCCAATGCCCAGGCCCTCATGCAGCTCGAGCTGCGCGCCCAGCAGGCCAATCCCCGCGATCAGTGCTTCCTCTACACCGAACTGGTCCACGTCATGACCGAGATCGCGGGCAAACAGATGCTCAACGGCGACGTCGATCAGGCGACCGCGACCCTCAAGAAGGTCAACGCCTACGCGATGCTCATCCACATGGACATGGCCAATAACTCCAAGCGCCTCAAGAACGCCGAAGAGTTGATGCATCACACCTCCTACCGTCTTGGGGAGTATCTCCATAAAGCCTCCAATGAAGATCGTGACACGCTGCAAGCCACCCTCAAGCAGCTCGACCAGGTCCACGACGAACTTCTCGCTCAGGTCTTCAAACACTAGGAACCAAACACCAGGAACCGATGCCCCGCAGACTCTCGTTCGTCCTCCTTCTGCTCTTCCTTGCTCCGCACCTTCGCGCTCAGCGCAACGAGACCGCACTCTCCGAGGGCGAAGTCGAACAGCTCCGAGAGGTCGCCTACTATCCCAGCGACCGCGTTCTCGTCTTCATCAAACTCCTCGACGCTCGTAACAAATCCATCCAGGATCTCTTCGCCCGCCCGCGCAAACCCGGCCGCGAACAAGACACTCACGATCTCCTCGAAGAGTTCACCGCCATCGCCGACGAGCTCAACGACAACCTCGACGACTACGGTCCTCGCCACCGCGACATCCGCAAAGCTCTTCCCAAGCTCGTCGACGCCACCGAGCGCTGGTCTTCTAATCTGAAGTCCCCACCCGATAACGAAACCTACAACGTCTCCCGCCGACTCGCCCTCGAAGCCGTCCGCGACCTCCACGACCAGGCCACTCAACTCATCGAAGAGCAAAAAGCCTGGTTCCTCGCGCATCCTCCGCCCAAAGAAAACAAGAACGCTCCCATCGACCTGCCCCGCTGACAACCAGTGTTGTTTGGCTTCCTCTCCGGTCGTCCGCACCACTTATCCCGCGGGAGCCTCCGCAACTGCACTCAAGCAAGAAATATCGTGTGTGTCGCGTGGTCTTTCTGGCATAATTCACTGACTTTCTTGTCCCCTGCGAGTGCCGAGTCATTCTGGAGTAGCGCTGTAGAAGAGACCGGGCCCATGCATCGAACGAAGACGCCCTCTGCATCGGAGCCCTATGAGCAACATCAACGGCAAAGTTTACGCAATGAACGTCGTAACTCCCATGAAGCCATGGAAGACGTGGATCCTGCGCCTGCTCTTCTTCATTCTCTGGAATATCAAATCCCAGCAGAAGGACCTTATCAACCTCTCCTTCATTGAGTTCGCTCGTTGGGTCATCGTCCCGCGCCGTCGATTTCCATTCCTCGGAAACGGACAAGCACAGGAAGATCTTCAGTACGACTACCTGCTCTTCTTCAGCAACTTCAACGGCACCTGGAACCAGTACATCGACGCTTTCTCCTCTGTGCTTAGTCGCGGACTAAATCTCATCTGGCGCTGGAGCGAGAAGTTTCCCGGCTCAGTCCCCGTCACACCCTTCAAGGAATACATAGCCCAAGTCCAGTTCGACACCGACTACTACTACACCGCCTATCCCTACGCCACCGCCAACGATCTCAAGGCCGCTCACATCGTCCAATCGTCTCTCAATCAACTAGCCGCCCAGGCACAAACTTCCACCCCGCAACAGTTCGCCGACGCCTACCTCCGCTTCGTCCTTCAGGTCCAGGCACATCTCGGAAATACGGGCGAAGCGCCGGTCGTCTCATAACAAAACAGCGAGAGCAAGCATCCATGCCCAACCAGAACGGCAAAGTCTACGGACTCACGATCCTTTCGCCCATCATTGACGACGAAAAGGCAACGCCCTCTCACGACCTGCAAATCCGAAACTACCTCGCCAAACTTCCCACCGACGAAAGAAGTCCCTTCGCACTCGCACTCGCACCCGCAACTCACCTCGCCCGTCTCGTCGTCATGGACGATGTCATCTACGTCGGCATGCCCGCCTGTGAGGAGCACCTCAAGTCGAAGTACCTCATCTTCGAATCTAACTGCGACGGCAACCTCACCAGCTATCTCAACGGTCTCGCCACCAGCATCCCCCAGCACCTCGACGCCATCTGGAGTCACTGCGTCGGCTACCCCGGTGCAGCGAATCTACAAGCCTTCCTCGACTACATGAAGTCCTGCCAGATCGAAACAACTTTTTTCTTCGCCGCAGTCAACGACAAATCAGTTCCCGAAACACTCCGTGCCTTGCAAACCCAACACGCCGTCGCAGACTTCATCGCGAACCATCAGGGCGCCGACCCCGCACTCCTCCAATCAGACTTCAATCAACTCCTCGCCGACCTCAAAGCCATGCCCGTTCAAAAGCCAGGTGCAATGGCCCCCGACCGGGACATCAAGACCGGAGGCCGCAATGAGTAAACTCAACGAAACCGATATCCAGGGCTTCGTCCTCCGCGGCTACAACATGCCCTTCGCGCGATATCTCTTCCTGCACTTCGAAGACGCGGGTCGCGCTGCCACCTTCATCCACCGCCTCATGCGCGAAGTCACCACCGGCCAGCGCTGGGACGCCGGCAAACCTCCGAGCACAGTCAACGTCGCCTTCACCCACCGCGGCCTCTCCGCTCTCGAACTACCCGATGCCACCCTCCTCAGCTTTCCCGTCGAGTTCCAGCAAGGCATGAAGAAACGCGCTGCCATCCTCGGAGACACCGGGCGCAACTCTCCCGACTCCTGGGACGAACTCTGGCGCGACGATCGTGTCCACGCATGGCTCGGGGTCAACGCATCGTCCCCCGAAGCCCTCAACGCCCGCTGCGCCGACATGCTCAACGTGATGCGCGAGACCAACGGTGCCATCCTCCTCGACGCGCAGGACGCAGCCTCGCTGGTCGTCAACGGCGTCTCCACCACCAAAGAGCACTTCGGTTACACAGACGGATTCGGCAACCCCGACTATCTCGGCGTCGAGCGCAGCTCGCAGCCCGGCCAGGGCAAGCTGACCTCAAATGGAACCTGGGCTCCGCTCGCTACAGGAGAGCTACTCCTGGGCTACGCCGACGAAGCAGGCGAACTCCCCGTAGGTCCCGTGCCCCACATCCTCGCCAGCAACGGAACCTTCATGGTCTACCGCAAGCTCCATCAGAACCTCGCGACCTTCCGCACTTATCTCGACGAGCACGCCGCTCTCTACGCCGGAGGCAAAGAAAAACTCGCAGCAAAATTCATCGGCCGCTGGCGAGACGGCACGCCCATCGAACTCTCTCCGGATACCCAGGACCAATCCATCACTCAGGACCCCGCCCGCAGCACGAACTTCACCTTCGCCGCAGACCCCGCAGGCACCCGCTGCCCAATGGGAGCGCATGTGCGACGTGTCAATCCGCGCGACGCCTTCGGCTTCGACGGCAAGCTCATCAATCGCCGCCGCATCACCCGTCGCGGCCTTCCCTACGGAACATGGACCCCCGAAGATCAGCCCGTCAACGACAACGAAGAACGCGGCGTAATCTTCATCGCCCTCAACGCGAACATCTCGCGACAGTTCGAGTTCGTCCAGCAGCAGTGGATCAACTACGGCAACGACGCCCGCCTCGGCAACGAGAAAGATATGCTCATGGGTAATCACACCGGCCACGGCAGATTTTTCGTGCAGGGAGATACCACCCCAACAAACGCTCCCTTCGTCTGCAGCGACCTACCCAACTTCGTAGAGCTACGCGGCGGCGACTACTTCTTTCTCCCCAGCATCACCGCGCTCGGAATGATCGGCATGGGCCTCGTCGATCCACGCTAGCCCGCACTCCACCGGTTGCGCCGTCATCCTGAGCGAAGTGGCTCACAGCACTGTGTGAGCCACGCAGTCGAAGGATCCCTGTATTTGGTCGTTGCTCTTGCCTTTGTTTGTTCATTAGTCCCTCTCATCTGTGCAAATCCAAGTTGAGCGTTTCGTTCTTGGACTGGTGCTTATAAAATCGTTCTGTATGGAGTTGCCTGCGCACTCTCTCCACACAAAGGACAAGCCCTGAACCCACCGAAGCATCCCGGCCCCTCACCCCTGCGACAGTTCCTGCAGATCTTCTCTTCGTCCGCAACTCCGTCACTCTTCCCCGCACACGAGATTCACCAATCCCTCGCGACGCCTCTCAAACCCCGCCTCCCCAGAAAACCCCGCACCGCAAAATCGAAGTCCACCGCCCCCACCTCGCTCGTTGCCGTCTTCGAAGAGCAGTACCGCGAACTCCGCCCCCGCGCTCCCATTCCCCCGCTCGATATCCGCTTCCGCCGCTTCACCTCCCTCAACACCACCATCCGCCTGCGCGAAGGCCGTCTCCACGTCCGCCTCTCCGACATCCTCGAGTCCGCGCCCGACTCCATCCACCACGCCATCGCCCACATCCTCCTCGCCAAGCTCTACAAGAAGCCCATCGCCCCCACCCACGCCGACCGCTACCGTCGCCACGTCTCCTCCGAAGCCATCTCGCGCCAGGCCGAACACATCCGCCAGACTCGCGGCCGCAAGCGCCTCTCCACCCCCTCCGGCCATCACTACGACCTCAACGAGGTCTTCGAGTCCCTCAACACCCGCTTCTTCCACGGCCTCCTCGGCCGACCCACTCTCACCTGGTCGGCTCACCACGCCCGCCGCATGCTGGGCCACTATGACGCCGCCCACAACACCATCGTCGTCAGTCGCGTCTTCGACCGCCCCGACACACCCCGCTGCGCCATCGAGTACCTCCTCTACCACGAGATGCTCCACCTCAAGCATCCCGTCCGCGTCAAAGCCGGCCGCCGCTGCGTCCACTCCCGCGAGTTCCAGGCCGAAGAGCGCCTCTTCCCCGAGCTCGAAGCCGCCAAAGCCTATCTCAAGCGCCTCTAAATCCTTCCCCTGCAATCCCCTCCAAGCTAAAATTTCACGCTCAGGGACAAAATCCCGTGCTACGATTCCGCTACGCAAAACACCAGCCTTCCCTCCATCGGAAGTGCATGAATCACCGAATCTTGTCGCACTGCCAGCTCCACCAGTCGCACGGGCCCATCATCCAATTATCTTTTCCGGTCAGCGAAAAATTCAGATCAAGAGAAAGAGCAGGTAACCCCTTATGGATCTCTCGAAACGCGCAGCAGCGGAGTTCTTCGGTACCTTCTGGCTTGTCTTCGGCGGCTGCGGCAGCGCCGTCCTCGCTGCGGCGTTCCCCAACCTGGGAATCGGCTTCGTCGGCGTAGCCCTGGCCTTCGGTCTCACCGTCCTCACCATGGCCTTCGCCATCGGCCACGTCTCCGGCTGCCACCTGAACCCCGCAGTTTCGATCGGCCTGGTCGTCGGCAAACGCTTCGCGCCGTCTGAACTCCTGCCCTACATCATCGCTCAGGTCCTCGGAGCCATCGCCGGCTCCGGCGTCCTCTACCTCATCGCCAGCGGCAAGCCCGGCTTTTCCTTAGCAGCGGGCTTCGCCTCTAACGGCTACGCCGACCACTCCCCCGGTGGCTACTCACTCCTGGCCTGCTTCGTAGCCGAGGTCGTCCTCACCGCCTTCTTCCTTCTCGTCATCCTCGGAGCCACCGACGAGCGCGCCCCCAAAGGATTCGCCCCCATCGCCATCGGCCTCTGCCTCACGCTGATCCACCTCATCAGCATTCCCGTCACCAACACCTCGGTCAATCCCGCCCGCAGCACTGGCCCCGCCATCTTCGTCGGCGGCTGGGCGCTAGGCCAGCTCTGGCTCTTCTGGGTAGCGCCAATCCTGGGAGCGATCCTGGGCGGCCTCATCTCCACCGCCTTCTTCGCCGCCCCCCAGCCACCCCTCCGCGAAGAGATGGCCCGCGACAAACCCTAAACACCCTAAGCTGGTCCTCCCGCTCACCCAATCAAAATTCCGACCAACGGGAGGACCAGGCGAAGCGGTATACAAGTCACGAAGTGACCGCCTCGCGCGCAGCGAGCCCGTCCGGCAGGACCCAATCCCCTACGAACTCACCGTCTCGTCTTTCAGATCAGGTTCGAGGATCAGCAGCAAGCTCGGGAGCCCACTGCACCTTTTTCGCTTTCGCGACTCCGATGAGCACAAATCCCACTACGACCGATCCCAGTGCCGCCACCTGAGCATTGCTCATACCCCAATACAGTCGAGGGTTAACTCGCACAAACTCCACCAGAAACCGCCCGATTCCGCTGAACACGAGATATTCGCCCGTGATCGTACCCACCGACAGGTTCTTCGTGCCACGCCGCCACAACCACCACGCCAACACCAACGAGAAAATCAGTTCATACACAGGCGTAGGCTGCACCAGCGCATCAGGAGGAGTCGGCAGCACCAGCGCATTCTTCGCCATATGCACTCCCCACGGCAGAGTCGTATTGATTCCGTAGTCCCCATCGCCTGATAGCAGACAGCCGATCCGTCCCACGCCATACCCTATCGCAGCTGCCGGAGCCGCCAAATCGAGCATTCGCAGGGGTCCCACCACTGCACCTTGAGTGCCTTCCAGAGCCCCCTTGAATCTCGCCATCCGGCCCTGCCACATCAGCATCGCAATCCCGGCTAGCATTCCGCCAAACCACGCGAACCCCGCCTGAAACCAGTGCAGAAAATCCATCGCCACGGCAAATGGCCGATGCCATCCCGGAGCGATAATCTGCCGGTACGCCGCATAAAGATCAGCCGGATTCTGCAGCTCATGCCACGCCTTCGCACCCAGCACTCCAGCGATCACCACCAACGCCACCACGTTCAGCGCATCGGCATCCACGCCGTTCCGAACAAAGTTCTTGTGCAGCACCACCGTCGCCGCCACCGCCGCCAGCCACAACAACAACCCAAATGTACCCAGATGAATCGGGCCAATATCGATATAGGGAAACATAATCCTCGCTCTATAAAGTATAGCGGCCTTTGCCTTAGCCCCCTACTCGGGTTAGCCTATCCTTTATGTCCACCAGCACGCCCGTCTTTCCCCCCGCCGCAGAGATGGAGATTCTCTTCACCAAACAACAGATCGCCGACCGCACCCGCGAAATTGGAGCCCAGATCTCAGCCGACTACAAAGGCCAATCCATCGTCCTCATCGGCGTACTCAAAGGCGCAGCCATCTTCCTCGCCGACCTCGCCCGCGCCATTCAGGTCGACAACACCTTCGACTTCGTCGCCGTCTCCAGCTACGGCCGCGCCCGCGTCTCCTCCGGCGCCGTCAAGCTCATCAAGGACATCGACAATCCCATCGAAGGCAAGCACGTCATTATCGTCGAAGACATCCTCGACACCGGCCTCACCCTCAGCTACCTCCGCGGCCTCATGCTGCAACACAAACCCGCATCCCTAAAAATTGCATCCTGCCTCGACAAACCCGAGCGCCGCCTCGTCCCCATCGAAGCCGACTACGTAGCCTTCAAGATCCCCAACAAATTCGTCATCGGCTACGGCATGGACTACGCCGAGCGCTACCGCGGAGTAGAAGACATCCGCATCTTCCCCGCCGACGTCGCCGGCCACTAGGCACAAATTCTCGAACGGCTGGCGATCCCAGCCCTCTGACCCTCCTCACGCCAATGGCAGCCGTACGTAACTCATCCACTCGCAGCAGAAGCTGCCCTTGCCCGGTCTACTCGAAGTTCAGCGTCCAGATAGTCAACGTCGCAGTATTGTCATCGACCGCCGCAAGGATTGCCTTGTCTTCGGTCGTGCGCACCGCTAAGCCGAACGATCCGCCCTGGGCCGGATCCACGGGGATCTGCTTCACAAACCTCCCGTCCTTCGTAAACTCCACGATCTCGCTCGGCTGATTGGGATCGGGATTGATGCCATCGTTGTTCGTCACCAGCAGGTGTCCATTCGGAGCCATAGCCAGCCCAAGCGCCCCATGCAGATGAACGTTGTCCTGGTAAACAATGGTTCCCAGTCCGCCATCCGTGTGACGATCCGCCGCATCTCGCACCGCGAAGACGGCGTTGTCTCCCGTCGAAGCAACGTACAGCACGTCGCGCCGGTCGTCATACACCAGACCCGTAGGCGACACAAACAGCGTCACCGGATCGCCGCGATGAACATACCCCGAAGCAATCGTCTTCGTACGCAGCAGCGTCAGACCGCTGGAGCTTACTTTGAAGTCCAACCGGACCACGGTCCCGGTCAGGTCATTCGAGACAAATGCAATTGCCGTGTCTCCACCATCCACCAGCGCCATGTCCCAGGGCCCCTGTATCTCCGCACTCGTGAACGTCTGTATCAGCTTGCCCTGATTGTTGATCACCAGCAACGACCCCGGCCCTGCTGTCGCCGCGGTACCGTCCACCGTCGGCGCATTCCCGACAACCACGAACCCATACTGCAGCGTTCCCAGCGCCGTAGAAAGCCCCAGCGGTTTCTTACCCTGGAAGAACACAGTCGGCGATCCACTCTTCGGAACCCTGACGATAGTCGTTCCGGTACCCTGCAGATTCATGCTGTTGTTGAAGTTCGAGACCAGAATGTCCCCATGCTTCAACGGTCCGGATCCAGTCTGAAAATTGTCCCCGACAAACGCAACTCCGTACGGATTCACATCCCCATTACCCGGTACCGTCGAGACACTTCTCACCGGGCTCGGCAAAAATGCATCGTCACTGTCATGGTGTTGCGCTAGTACCACTCCAGTCCCACAGGCCAGCAGCGTAACGGCTGTAAGAGTTTTGCTCCAACCAGACCTGCTTCCTTGGCGAAGCAGCGGCGCATCAGTTTCACGGCGCGAGAAAGATTCGTGGATTCGCATATCGTTTACCTCGAAGCGAGATAGTTCTGCCTCGAGTGAGACCAAAGCAGCACCCATCTCTCAGCAGCAAACGAACGATAGCCCACCCACATCAGCAATGTCTGTCGAGAGCATAACTAATGACAAACTCTTTACAACTCCGTGACACATGCAACCCTTTGCATCCGGGCAGACGGCTCCTCGGAAATTTACCCACGCAAACCGCGGTCACAGTCCTGTCGCTGACACTCGAGACGAGCGTCGATCATGAGGCTTGGACGCATCCTGGGCGCGGGACTTCAATTGGCAGAGTAAACAAACCTGACAACCCGGTTCTTACTCCAGCACTCATGGTCACGTTCGGCACAAGTTGGATACAACTGTCCCCATGGCACCGCCAGCGCAATCCGATTCTCCGCAATGCCCTTGCGTATCAGCGCTCGTCTGACCCACTCCGCCCGCTGTCTTGAGAGATTCAGATTGTAGCCCTCCTGGCCGTCCGAGGAGGCGTAGCCGTCGATGTAAAAGCGAGCATTCGGATGATCCTTCAACCATTGAACATTCTCGTTCAGTGTGTTCGGGTCCAAAGGACGATCAAAAACATTCACGGGAAACATGATCTCGTGCACGTTCTGATTGAAGGCTTGCTCCTCGGGACCGTAGAGAGCCACTCTCGGCTTTCCCCAGTAGTCAACCCAAAAGGCAACATCAGCGGATGACCCCAGAGTGCCTCTCTGTGCAAACACCGCGATACTGGTCAAAAGGAGCATTGTGACGGAGACGAAAACAAGTCGGCATTTCATGGATAAAACCTCCATTCCGTTAGGATGCGCCTGTCGTTGTGCTACCTGCCAACCGAGGTCAGTGTGTACATCGACGCTCGTTATTGCGAAGCTAATCGATCCGAACGATCGCGTATATTAGCAAAAATAACAGCAGCCTTTCCGAGACAAAATGACAGCGGGGTTTCAGAGACAAGAAATTCTCGCCGACACGAAGTTCCGGCGGATACGCTGAGCACAACTGTTCAACCATCGACCGCCCGGCTCATTCATCCAGAATCTCGCCCGATCTTGAGAGAGTGGGCTTGAGTGTTGTTTCAGGTTTTTGGGCGCAAAACTTCAGCGCTACTTGGCGCAATGCAGCGTTACTTGGCGCAGTACCGAGTCAAAATATACCGAAACCCTACCGAGATCGCTTATGTACCTTAACGCTGGACCGCTCAAGTACATCCCCTCAAAATCAACTTATAGGTGAAGCTTCTCTCAGCTCACGACCCTCAAGTGAACTCAACCGATCCGATCCCATCCCAAACTCTCCCGCCAACAACTCATAACTACGCAGCCGCTTCGCCTGATCCCAAACAATCGTATTCACAATCAGCTCCCCAATCCCCAACTCTGCAGCCATCGACTCCAGCTGTTCCCGCACCACCGCAGGAGTCCCTACAAAGTACCGCGGCCACTCGCCCTCCTCCTGTGGGATATCGCCTAACAGGTACAACTCCCGCGCCGCATCCTCGGGCGACGCCACTGGCCGCCGATCCCCCTGCCTGATCCGCCGCTGCAGCAGCCGCACACTCGAAAACAGAAACTCAGCCTCATCCTGCGTCTCCGCGCAGATCACACCAACCGCCACCGTAGCCTCCGCCTCCTTGCGATAGATGCTCCCGGTAAAGCTCCGCCGATAAGTCTCAATCGCCGCCCGCGTATTCACCGGGCTGAAGAAGTGCGCAAACGAATAAGGCAGTCCAAACTCCACCGCCGCGGCTGAGCTCCACATACTCGACCCCAGCATCCACACATCCGGAGCTCCCGGCATCTCCGGCGAAACCCGAATCCCCGCAAACGGATGTCCCTCCGGAAACCGACGCCCCAGAAACGCCAGCAGCTCGCTCACCTGGTCTGGAAAATCATCCAGCATCTTCGTCTTCCGATCACGCTTCAGCGCCAGCGCCTCGATTGGCCCGCCGCCAGGCGCACGCCCGATCCCCAAATCCACTCGCCCCGGATACAGCGCATGCAGCATCCGAAAACACTCCGCCACTTTCAGCGGCGTGTAGTGCGGCAGCATGATCCCACCCGACCCAATGCGAATACGCTTCGTCTCCGCGCCGATCCGCGCCAGCATCACCTCCGGAGCGGTACACGCCAGCGTATCCATCGCATGGTGCTCCGACATCCAAAACCGGCCGTACCCCAACCCATCCACCAGCCGCGCCAGCTCGATCGAGTTTTGCAAAGCCTGTCCCGGCATACTTCCCGCCGGCACCGGCGACTGATCCAAAACCGAAAGTCGAAGCTTTTTTTCTACCTTATCTACGTTCACCTCTGTTGGATGTTGAAGAGCTCAAATCGAATCAAACCGCAAAATTAATCTTCGTCTTTTCTTCGCTACAATAAAGCATCGAACTACCCCACGACTCGCATCTACGCTCCTGCATGAACACCCAGCAAAAACTCGAGATCCTCGCCGACGCCGCAAAATACGACGCCTCCTGCGCCTCCTCCGGAGCCAGGCGCAGCGGCAACGGCAAGGGCGTGGGTCACTCCGATGGCACGGGAATCTGCCACTCCTACACCCCCGACGGCCGCTGCGTCTCCCTGCTCAAAATCCTCCTCACCAACTTCTGCACCTACGACTGTATCTTCTGCGTCAACCGCATCTCCTCCGACATCCAGCGCGCCCGCTTCACTCCCGAGGAGGTCGTCAAACTCACACTCGACTTCTACAAGCGCAACTACATCGAGGGCCTCTTTCTCTCCTCCGGCATCATCCAGTCCCCCGACTACACCATGGAGCAGCTCATCCACGTCGCCAAAGCCCTCCGCACCGAGCATCACTTTGGCGGCTACATCCACCTCAAAGCAATTCCCGGAGCGAGCGAACTCCTCATCGATCAGGCTGGCCTCTTCGCCGACCGTCTCAGCGCCAACATAGAGCTACCCACCCAGCAGGATCTCGTCCAACTGGCCCCCGAAAAGAAAACCACCGTCATCGAATCCACGATGAACAAGATCGCCCTGCGCAAAGACGAGGCCGACGAAGACCGCCGCAAGCTCCCTTCAGCTCCTAAGTTCGCCACCGCTGGCCAATCCACACAGATGGTCATCGGAGCCACCCCTGCAACCGACCGCGAGATCCTCACCACCGCCACCCACCTCTACGGCCAGTACAAACTCCGCCGCATCTACTACACCGGCTTTAGCCCATACCCCGCCGCCGACGCCCGTCTTCCACTAAAGCCCACACCCATGATGCGCGAACACCGCCTCTATCAATCCGACTGGCTCATGCGCTTTTACGGCTTCAACGCAGCCGAACTCACCTCCGAAGAGAACCCCTCACTCTCCCTTACCGAAGACCCCAAAACAACCTGGGCCAAACTCCACCCAGAGTTCTTCCCCGTCGACGTCAACGCCGCTCCCCGCGAATCCCTCCTCCGTGTCCCCGGCATCGGCTACCGCAACGTCGAACGCATCCTCAGCATCCGCAAATATCATCTCTTTCTCCTCGACGACCTGAAGAAACTCCGCGTCCGCATCAAAAGCGCCCTACCCTATCTCATCACCATCGATCACGCGCCGCGCCAGCAACCCTCTACCCACGAATCGCAACTCACCACACAGCTTGACCTCTTCGCATCCGTCAGCGCACTCACTGGCTCCATCTAATGAAGCGAATCCCCCTCGAACCCGACTTCAACGCCTGGCGCGAAGCTGCACGCGAAGCACTTCATCTCGGCTACCGTCCCGAGGAGCTCGACCTTCAAGACTCCACCATCCCCTCCACGCTGGACCTTACTCTCGAATCCTCCGACGCACCCACCGGCCCGCCACTGCCAACGCCCCACACCTCAAAAGCCTTCCTCGAATCTGCTGAGTACGCCGCCGTGCATCGCGATCCCCAGCGCTGGAATCTCCTCTACCGCATCCTCTATCGCCTCCAGACCAACCGCAACCTCCTCAAAATCTCCGTCGACCCCGACATCGCCGAACTCGAACGCCTCGAATCCCAGGTCCGCCGCGACCTCCACAAGATGCACGCCTTCGTTCGCTTCCGTATGGTCCTCGAACCCGGCGACCCCAGCGGCCGCCCAATCGTCGTAGACGAGTCCCTGCCTAACGAACCCGGCCCCCATCATCTCGTCCTCGCCACCCCCACGCCCTTCGGGCTCAACCACACCGCACTCCCACACTGCGACCCCGATCCTCACGTCACCCCAACCCCCTCCCAGCCCGACACCTGCGAGCACTTCATCGCCTGGTACCAGCCCGACCACCGCATCCTCCCACTCGCCGCGCCCTTCTTTGCCGAACGCTTCAGCGTCATGCGCTGGACCATTCTCACTCCCGACGCCTCCGTCTCCTGGGATCCCACCGGCAAGCAACTCACCTTCGCCCCCGGCCTGCCCCGCGAGTCCGCCCCCGCCGAAGACGAGCTCGAAGATCTCTGGCGCTCTTACTACGCCAGCATCTACAACCCCGCGCGCCTCAACTCCGAGATGATGCGCAGCGAAATGCCCGTTCGCTATTGGAAGAACCTTCCCGAAATCTCGCTTCTGCCTGACCTCATCATCAAATCTCAAAGCCGAGTCTCCGACATGGTCACACGTCCGCAGCAACAGCCCTCCGCCCAACCCTTCGTACCGGAAAATCACTCGCTGTCCACTCTTCGCGCAGCGCTCCCAGCGTGTAAAGGCTGCGACCTCTACCAGCACGCCACCCAGGTCGTCCCCGGCGCGGGAGCAGCCCACGCCAAACTCATCCTCGTCGGCGAACAGCCCGGCGACCAGGAAGATCTCCAGGGTGAACCCTTCGTCGGCCCCGCCGGCAAAATCCTCGACCGCGTCATGGCCGACCTCAACATCGACCGCTCCAAAATCTACGTCACCAACGCCGTCAAGCACTTCAAATTCGTTCAGCGCGGCAAGCTCCGTCTCCACCAGAATCCCCGCATGTCCGAGATCAACGCGTGCCGCCCCTGGCTCCTCGCCGAAGTCGACTCCATCCACCCCCGCGTCATCCTCTGCCTCGGAGCCTCAGCGTCCAAGTCTTTGTTTGGAGGAACCTTCGCCCTCATGCGCGACCACGGAAAGATCCTCCAGACTCCCTACGCCAATCAGGTCATCGCCACCATTCACCCCAGCGCAGTCCTCAGAGCCCGCGACCAAGAATCCGGCGAACAACTCTACAACTTCCTCCGCGATGATATGGCCCTCGCCTGGCACACCGCACAGAAAGCCGTCTAATCCTACCCTTAAAAATCGCGCCATCTCGACCGAAGGCGACGAACTTTGCCGCCGCCGTTGAGAGATCCCTATATTTCGCCATAACAATCAGCGAAGCCCCAGGCTGCCCCCCTTAAACCAGCCGCAACCCTCGTATGATAGAAAGTAACCCGGCGCGATCACCTCCCCCGCCGAAGGAGCACTT
This sequence comes from Tunturiibacter gelidiferens, assembly GCF_013410115.1. Taxonomy (GTDB): domain Bacteria; phylum Acidobacteriota; class Terriglobia; order Terriglobales; family Acidobacteriaceae; genus Edaphobacter; species Edaphobacter gelidiferens. Next base: position 2,700,701 of record NZ_JACCCV010000001.1, on the reverse strand, counting down.
TTTTGAACACGCTGTCCATCACAGATCCCCTTCCCCACGGCCCAGAGCAATTCGATGCCGAAGCCTTCGCCGCCCACACCCTCTCTTCCCCCCAGAACCTCGCCGCCGTCCTCGACCATACTCTCCTCAAGCCCGACGCCACCCGCACCCAGGTCCTCCAGCTCTGCAATGAGGCCGCCGAACACCGCTTTGCCTGCGCCATGATCAATCCCACCTGGGTCTCGCTCGCCGCCGCCGCCCTCCAGGGCACCGGCATCCCCGTCGGCGTAGTCATCGGCTTTCCCCTCGGCGCCACCCTCTCCGTCTCCAAGCGCGAAGAGACCGCCCACATGCTCAAACACGGTGCCCACGACATCGACATGGTCCTCAACGTCGGCCTCCTCAAGTCCGCCCAGTCCGCAGACTACGAAGCCATCCGCCAGGACATCCACGGCGTCGTAGAGATCGCCCACGCCGCCGGAGCCATCGTCAAGGTCATCCTCGAAACCTGCCTCCTCACCTTTGAAGAAAAGCTCCGCGCCTCCGAGCTGGCCCTCTCCGCCGGTGCCGACTTCCTCAAAACCAGCACCGGCTTCTCCACCGGCGGCGCCACCGCCGACGACATCAGCCTCCTCCGCGGCGTAGCCGGCACCCGCGCAGGCGTCAAAGCCTCCGGCGGAATCCGCTCCCTCGCCGACGCCACCACCATGCTCCGCGCCGGTGCCTCGCGCATAGGAGCCAGCGCCAGTGTCAAGATCCTCAACGAACTCGCCGGACACGCGATCGACCCAGCCGCCGCAGTACCCAGCTACTAAGCCCACCCGCCTTGAGGCAACGAGGCCCCTAAAGACCCGGGCATCTAGCGAAGACGCATCTGCAAAGAAGACATCCAGCGAAGAGTGGTCCAGCGAAGAGGCATCTAGCAAAGAGACGACCAGCAAAGAGGCATCGAGCGAAGAGACGTCCAGCGAAGGACGTCGGGCGAAGAACCGTCTAAGAGAAGCGTCATCTCGACCGGAGCAACGAACAGCCTCATCGTTCGTTGCGTAGTGGAGAGACCCCCGTATTTGCAGTTGCAGTTGCCTTTGCCTTTGCCTTGCCTTTGCATTTGCCGTTGTCTGCTCTTCGCCGTCATCCTGAACGGAGTGAAGGATCCCGACACATTCCACCCCATGCATACCGTTCGAACCTTCCAGCCCAAACACTCCAACGTTGCCGCTCTCCCCTCAAAGATCCTCATCTCAACGCCTGTTCACCACCTCATCGTGAACAGCCCGCAAACCAACCATCAATTCGCTGTCAAGCCCAAAAACAACTATCCCATTCAAAATCAATAACATAGGCGTGGCGTATCAGTTCCACGCACTCCGCTATAATGACTACAGTATTCGTTCTTACGACCCCGGCCATCGGGGTCGTCTCGTTTAAGCAAGCCGTCGAAGGAGAATTAGCCCTAACCCTTTTGGAATGAAGATTCTGCAGCTAAACCTTTTGCAATGAAGTTTTTGCGAGTAGCCCGTCTTTGCAAATCAAACAAAAATAAACTACTTCCGCGACAATAATATGGGGGGATATTCCATGACTGGCGGGAGCGAAGGAATAACCCAATATGGAGCCGCTAAAGTTAGCACCCGCACCCGGCAGAAGAACCCACACTATTCAAGCCGGTCGTCCCCAACGACCCGCAATCCCAATCGCGCACTCCCCAAACCCAACCTCACCCGGTAATATCAACGCAAAGCAGAATGCCTTCCCCCATCAAACCGAACGCTCCGCCAGCCGCCCCCGAAGCGCCCGCACCCCAGCACCCATACGAAGGTGACTACCGCCCCCCGACACCGCAACTCTTCCACTCCCACGCCGCCGACCCCAAAATTCGCGTCGAGCCCCTTCAGGTCGAATTCCTCCACAACCTCGCCGACGCCCTCAACACCACCCTCGACCTCAACACCCTCATGCACCGCGTCGCCGACCTCGTCCGCGCCGTCATCGACTACAAAATATTCGCCATCCTGCTCATCAACGACCGCTCGCAGGACCTTCGCATGCGCTTCCAGATCGGCCACTCCACTGAGGTCGAGCGCATGCGCATCAAGCTCGGCCGCGGCGTCTCCGGCCAGGCCGCGCTCCATCGCAAATCCCTCCTCGTCGAAGACGTCACCACGCAAGAGAACTACATCGACGCGAACCCCGCCGTCCGCTCCGAACTCGCCGTCCCCCTCGTAGTCAAAAACAAGGTCATCGGCGTCCTCGATCTGCAATCCGAGACCATCGGCTACTTCACCATGGAGCACCAGCGCCTCCTCGAGCTCGTCGCCTCCCGCATGGCCATCGCCATCGAGAACGCCCGCCTCTACACCCGCGTCTCCCGCCAGGCCCAAACCCTCGCCGTGCTCAACGACATCTCCCGCGAGATCACCAGCATCCTCGATCCCGACGACCTCCTCGAGCGCATCGGCCAGCTCCTCAAGCGCGTCATCGACTTCCACATGTTCACCATCCTCCTGTGGAACGACCGCACCCAGCTCTTCGAGCACCGCTTCTCCTCCCGCTTCGGCGAACGCGTCACCCGCGCACGAACCATCGCACTCGGAGAAGGCCTCATCGGCACCTCCGCCCAGCTACGCGAACCCATCCTCGCTCCTGACGTCCGCAAGGATCCACGCTACGTCGAAGCCAACCCCGAGGTCCGCTCCGAACTCGCCATCCCCCTCGTCTACAAGGGCGAGGTCATTGGCGTCCTCGACCTCGAACACACCCGCGTCAACTACTACAACGACGACCACCTCCGCACCCTCTCCACCCTCGCCTCGCAGGTCGCCATCAGCATCGCCAACGCCCGTCTCTACCAACGCATTCACGAGGAGGAGCAGCGCATGGAGCGCGACCTTGACATGGCCCGTCAGGTCCAGCTCCGCCTCATGCCCTCGCACCCGCCCAAGCTCGAGCGCGCCGAGATCGCCTCCCGCTTCGTCGCCGCCCGCTCCATCGGAGGCGATGTCTTCGACTATCTCGACTATGGCTCTGGCCGCATCGCCATCGCCGTAGGAGACGTAAGCGGCAAAGCAGCCCCCGCCGCCCTTTACGCCGCTCTGGTCAGCGGAATCCTGCGCTCCCTCGCACCACAACACCTCTCGCCCGCCGCGATGCTCGTCGCACTCAACGATCAACTCCAGGAGCGCAAACTCGACTCCCAGTACGTCACCATGCTCATGGCCGTCTGGGATGACAGCAACCAGACCCTCCAGATCGCCAATGCCGGCTCTGTCCAACCTCTCTTCGTCGCTGCCAACTCAGACACCACCAAGCCACCCAGCGTCCGCACCATTCAGGCCGAAGGCTTCCCCCTCGGCCTCTTCCCCAACGCCGAGTACGAAGAGTTCACCCTCTCCACTCGCCCCGGCGACCTCATCGTCTTCTTCTCCGACGGCATCGTCGACGCCATCAACGCCACCGGCGATATGTTTGGTGACGAACGCCTCACTCAACTCCTCGAATCACAACACCATCCCACCGCGCAGTTCACGGTCGACACTGTCCTGCAGGCCGTCACCGACTTCCAGGCCGGCACCGCCCACTTCGACGACGAGACCATCGTTGTCCTCCGCGCCACCGAGCAAAGCACCTAAACCAGAAAAAGGTATACCCGTCACGAAGTGACCGCGCCGCGCGCAGCGGGCCCGTCCGGCAGGACAACAGTATCAACGAAAAAAAGAAAAGAGGCCTGCACCGAGCAGACCTCTTCTCCTCACTTCAATCGCGCTGCACTTTAGGCGAAACTACTGTCGTCTCCACCACCCGATCCATCATCGCCACCATCATCGAACGAAGCGTCATCACTAGAACTATCCGAATCAAAGCTGGCATCGTCGCCAGAACCAGAGTCATCAGACCCATAGAGCGAATCCCGATCGTTTGAGGAAGTATCCGAAGCATTACGCGAGCCGAAGTCCCGATCCTCCTGCTGGCCCAGCGATCTCTCATCCGCCGAGACATCGCGCCCGCCACGATCATCGCCATAGTAGTTATTGACGATCTCCTCGGTCGGACGCTGACCGCCATCGAAGCCGCCCAATCCCTGACCGCCACCATACCCCGCCTCATGCCCAAATCCATGCATCAGCGACTCCACCCCCTCAAACGCCAACGCTCCCGCTGCAACCCCGGCAGCCGTCTGCAGAGCACCCCGCATAAACCCACCTCCGCCCATTCCCTGCGGCGCGCCATACTGAGGCGGAGCCCCATATTGCACCGGAGCAGCGCCATACCCGCCCCCCACGGGAGCATACGGCGGATATACCGGCCCCGCCTGTTGCGGATAAGCCTGTTGTGGCGGAGGCGGTGGCGGGGGAGTAGGCTCATCGTGCCGTCCCAATAAGCTCCCTAAAAAACTCGTCGCATGCTTCGGCTCGGGATGCTGTTGCATCTGCTCGATCTGGGCCTTCGCCTGCGTCAGTTGTGCCTGCGCCTGCTCCAGCGCATACTTCTGCACCAACACAGTCTGCGCCAGAATGTATAGCGCATCTGGATTGCGTCCCAATCCCTGCTGCAGCATCTGCTCCGCGTCCGTATCTTTCTCTGCAAGCTGTGTCTTCTGAATGCGGTCGATCAGACCGCCGATCATGTCCTGTTCCTGAGGAGTCATCTCTCGTCCTTTTCCGTTATCCTACCCAAACTGCCTTCAGCGCTACGAAACCAGCCGCCGCTAACTCTATCGACTGATGGACGCACGAATAACACGAACGTCGCTGCCGCGCATCGCTTCACTCTCACATGGGATGCTCCGCAATCCTCTCAAGTTATCAATACGCAAAACAATTCACCTTGGTTCAACCGCAAGCCCATCGCACATCTCCCTCTCGCACCTCGTTATTGATCGCCTGTTCACTTCTTCCTCTCAGGGATCCCAAAAGCATTTAAGCTAAAGCAAATGTCTTCCTCCTCAACCACACAAACGATCCGCCCCGCCCGCACCCTTCAGGGTTCCCTCACCCTACCGGGCGACAAATCCATCTCGCACCGTTACGCCATGCTGGCCGGCTTTGCAGAAGGCACCACCCGCCTCTCCAACTTCTCCACCGGGGCCGATCCCCACTCCTCTCTCGCATGCATGGAAGCCCTCGGCGCAACCGTCGTTCACAAAGAAGACAAGACCATCGAGATCACCGGCACCGGCGGCCGCTTCCAGGAACCTGCAGCTTCGCTCGACTGCGGCAACTCCGGCTCCACCATGCGTATGCTCGCCGGCCTCATCGCTCCTCATCATCACACCTTCACCCTCATCGGCGACCACTCCCTCACCCTCCGCCCCATGGAACGCATACGCAAGCCGCTCAGCCAGATGGGTGCGAAGATCGACCTCGTCGAAGGCCACGCCCCCGTCACCATCCACGGCGGCCCGCTCCGCGCCATCGACTTCGACACCCCCATCCCCAGCGCGCAGGTCAAAACCGCGGTTCTCTTCGCCGGCCTCCAGGCCAACGGCACCACCAGCCTCACCGAATCCATCCGCACTCGTGATCACTCCGAACACGCCCTCCGAGCCTTCGGCGCTACCCTCAACCGCACCATCGCCGCGGCGGGAGATGCCGCAAAACTCAGCATCCCCGGCAATCAAACCCTGAAAGCGATCGACGCCACCATCCCCGGCGACATCTCCTCCGCGGCCTTCTTTCTCTGCGCCGCGCTTCTCTTTCCCGACTCCAACCTCATCCTCGATGGAGTCGGCATGAACCCCACTCGCGCTTCCCTGCTCGACGTCATCACCGCCCTCGGCGGCAAGATCAAGGTCCTCAACGTCGAAGAGCACCATGGCGAACTCGTCGGCACCGTTCAGGTCAACGTCTCGCCCAACGGCCTCCGAGGCATGCACATCAGCGGAGCCCTCGCCGCCCAAATCATCGACGAACTCCCGGTCCTCGCCGCCATCGCCCCCTACACCAGCGATGGCATCACCATCCGCGACGCCAAAGAACTTCGCGTCAAAGAGTCCGATCGCATCGCTCTGGTCGCCAAAAACCTCCGCGCCATGGGAGCTGAACTCACCGAGCACGAGGACGGCCTGGTCATCCCCGGCAACCAGCGTCTTCACGGAGCGCAGATCGACTCCGGTACCGATCACCGCATCGCCATGGCCTTCTCCATCGCAGCCCTTCGTGCCACCGGAGACACCGAAATCCACGGAGCCGAATCCGCCGCCATCAGCTTCCCAGAGTTCTTCACCCATCTCGATAATCTCTGCCAACGCTGAGCCGCCTTCGTGAACCTTGCAACTTTGCTAAGCTGACTTCAATCTCCCAACTGGGTCCATGCAAACACCTCCAAGCGGCTCCCGCCCCATCATCATCACCGAGATCGAGCAGTTCGGCGGCTCCGAACGCAGCGTCCTCGCGCTCTCCCGCTGGCTCTATCAACGCAACCTGCCCAATCACGTCGTCACCTATTTCGACCGCTGCAACCTCGCGCAATACGCCACCCACCCCCTGCAGGTCGTCGAGCTCAATCCCGCACCAGGAGCACGCAACAAGATCGCCTTCCTACGCACTTACTTCAACCAGCAGTCCCCAAACTCACCCAAACCGCTTGCCTCCGGCTATCAACCTGCCCTTCACGCAACCCTCGCCGGACAGCGCGGATTCCATACCCTCATGCACGACACGCCCTCTCTCTTCGGAGATCAGGACACCCGCCGCCTGCCCACCAAACTGCGCATCGCCGTCTCAAATCGCATCATCGGCTACGGCCTGCGCTCCGGCGGCAACACCATCGTCACCAGCGAGTACCTCCGCAGCGAATGCCGCAAGGACTTCAACATCGACGCAAAGATCGCCCGCATGGGCGGTCTCGGCACCAGCCCCTCAACACCTCCCTCCCACCCGCTAAACGGCCAACTCCAGATGTTCTCCGTCTGCCGCATCGAGCCCAACAAGCGAATCGACTGGATTATCCGAGCCCTCGCAGAGCTGGAGCGCGCCGACAAACCACTCTCCACCATCATCGACTGGAGACTCGATCTCGCGGGCAAAGGCTCTCTCATCCCCAGCCTGCGCAACATGGCCCAAGCACTCGGCATCGGCGATCGCATTCACTTCCACGGCTTCGTTCCCGATGACGATCTCGAACGTCTGTTCTCTCAGACCCACTTGTTCCTCATGCCCGCCGTTCAAGGCTACGGAATCCCCGCCATCGAATCGCTACAGCGAGGCATCCCAGTCCTGCTGCATCGCGAATCAGGCGTCAGCGACATTCTGCTCGACACCCCCTGGGCAACCGTGTTCACCGGCGGCGAAGAGAACATGACCCCCGCCCTGCAATCAGCAATCGAAAGCGTCCTCGAGGGCAAGCATTACACGACCGCGCAGCCACACCTTCCCACGGAAGACGAGTGGGCCGAACGCGTCGCTACACTTTGCAATTGGCTGTAACCAAAACAGTTACATTTTGTAGCGGCCCATGTCATCGTCGTTCAGGTTCTCGAGCCACCGCCGCATCTCCTCGGCATTCACATTCGGCGAGCCGCTCGCAGCCTGCTTCGAGTTCTCGAGCACCGAACGATTGACATAGATCGGGCAATCCCACCGCAGCGCCAGCGCAATCGCATCCGACGGCCTCGCATCCATCGCAACCGTCTCGCCCGCATGATCCATCCAGATGACCGCAAAAAAAGTATCGTCCCGAAGCTCCGAAACTACAACCTTACGCACTTCAGCATTCAGCCCACGAGCCATGTTCTGCAACAGATCGTGCGTCATCGGCCGGGGCGTCGCCGTCTTCTCCAACTCCAGCGCAATCGCATTGGCCTCGAAGATTCCCACCCAGATCGGCAACACCAGATCGCTCGCCACATCTTTCAGCACAATGATCGGCATATTCGTAACCGGGTCCATCATAAGCCCGCGAATCTGCATCTCCACTTCATCTGGAGCCTGTACGGCCGGTTGAACCGAAGAGGGATTCATCAGTTGAGCACCACAAAATCCGAAACCCGTTGTACAGAAACAAACGGCACAGCATCTACATCGGCAATCGCCTCACCCACCAGGCAATTCGGCAGCGTTTGCGTAATCCGAACAGGCAGATAACTCCCAATCGGAGGCTGAGCAATCCTGGAAACAGTAAAGTTCACCGTCTTGTTCTGCGAGCTGCGCCCAACAACTTGGTTGCGCGAAGGGTTATAGCTCTCCACCATCACCTCCTGCACCTCGCCCAGATGCCGTCCATAGTGCTCTCGCTGAATCTCCCGTTGCCGGTCCATCAAGATCCGCAGTCGCTCCGACTTCACCTCATCCGGGATACTATCCGCCATCGTCACCGCCGGAGTATTCGGCCTCGGCGAAAACTTGAACGCAAACACCGCGTCATACTTCACCTCGCCCACCAGTGTGATGGTCTCCTCAAAGTCCGCATCCGTCTCACCCGGGAAACCCACAATCATATCGCTCGTGATGCTGATGTCGCGCTTCGCCTCCTTGATCCAGCTCATACGCTCGAGATACCACTCCCGCGTATACTCCCGCGACATAGCCTTCAGCACCGCGGTCGACCCCGATTGCACCGGCAGATGAATATGATCACAGAGCGTCGGCGTATCGTCGATCGCCTGCACAATATCCCGCGTAAAGTCCCGCGGATGCGACGTCGTAAACCGCACCCTGCGAATTCCCGGTAGCTCTCCGACGGCAACCAGCAGCTCCGCGAACGACATCCTCGCCGAAGGATCGCGATACGAGTTCACATTCTGCCCAAGAAACTGAATCTCCGTGAACCCAAGATCCACCATCTTCTTCGCCTCAACCAGCACCGAAGCCGCAGTCCGGCTGCGCTCCTTGCCACGCGTGTAAGGCACCACGCAGTAAGCGCAAAACTTGTCGCAGCCCTCGATGATCGTGATGTATCCACGATGCGGATTTGACCGCACCGTAAACTCCGTCTCAAACGTCAGATCAGTCTGCCGGTCATCGAGCCCCGTAATCCGCTCTTCCCCCGCCTCCAGCCGCCGCAGCATCTCCGGCAGATTCCTATAGGACGCCGACCCCGCCACCATCGACACATATGGAGCCTTCTCGAATATCTTCTCGCCCTCTTGCTGGGCGACGCAGCCCAGCACAGCGAACTTCTTACCTTCACCCTGCAGCTTCTTGTACTCATTCAGCCGGTGAAACACCTTCTGTTCTGCCTTATCGCGAATAGAGCAGGTGTTATACAGAATCAACCCAGCCGCATCCTCGTCCTGAACCCGGGCATACCCCTGCTGTTCCAGCGTCCCGATGACCTTCTCCGAGTCATGGGCATTCATCTGGCAGCCAAACGTCTCAATATAAAAAGTCTTACTCACCCCTACAGTATAGCCGTTCGCTAAGTCTCGACTGACAAGGGTTTGGTAGGGCGCCAGGTACACCCGAACCTTCAATACCGCTTGCCGCCATGAGATTTGAAGTTTTGTGAAACGGCTCGCCGCTTAAGCGTCAATGGGCACCTCGCCGTGTGCCCATCTCGCCTCTCAGGATCGAATCAATGGAATCAGCTCTCACTACACTTCTTACAACTGTCGCTATGCTGCACCATCGCGTTATAGGTCCACAAAAGGTCTGCACGGCTGCCGCTTGTCCTGCCCTTACCTAAGGTGATCACGCACTCACGGGCGGCCTTCAGAAAACTACCCGCAAGCTCCATGCCTTCATCGCACGCCGACCTCTTCTCAAGGTTTGGCCAGGAGGAGAGAAGTTGACTTTGGTTAAGTGACATCTGCTATAACCTACCCTTTCAATTTGCATTACCATTCTGCCGTTAGCGGAGCCACGACGGCCCTCTACCTATGGTGACTGCGGGTTCAAGAACGTTTCCCCTGTTCTCTTTTTAGACGCAGGCGCTCATCCAATTTCCTAATTTTCAGAGCCCACGATCCTGACTTTTCATGCTGGATTCATTCAACGACGAAGCGTACCTTCGGCTTTGCTCGACAAGCCTGCGCAACCCCAACAGGTGCCAACTACATGCGGAAGCTAGGTCCGCTTTCTACGTCTCAGTTGTTGAAAGTTTGGTAGCGCCAACGGGGATCGAACCCGTACTCTCAGCCTTGAAAGGGCCGCGTGTTAACCAGTTACACCATGGCGCCAAAACACGAAGTTGCAGAAGGAAAGGATTGGTAGCGTCAACGGGGATCGAACCCGTACTCTCCGCCTTGAGAGGGCGGCGTGTTAACCAGTTACACCATGACGCCAGAAACCAGACAGGAGAGGAACTTCTCCACTGCGATAAACAAATTATATCAGCTAACGACGCTGCCGAGCGACCCGCGCCCCTCTGAAAAAGAAGCCCTTACAGCCCCAGTTTCTTCACCTCATCGTTGTAGTACTTGCGGTACAGAATGTCCCACTCCTGCGACCCTTCCACGATGATTTTTCGCTGTGAAGCGATCTTCTGCCGCGCCGCTGCGTCGATCTTCGTCTCTTCCATCAGCAGCTTCTCCAGAGCCTTCCGAGCCTCCTGCCGAATCGTATTTCGATCCTCCAGAAAGTCGACCTCCGGGATCTCCGCCAAGGTGTCGGCCACCGTATGAGCCAGCTTGTTGAGCTTGTCGCGAGAGATCCTCACAGCACCGCCTTGTACTTGCGGGCGAGCTCGTTCTTCACCTTTTTGAACATCTCGGGATAGCTCGCGCCGGTCTTGCGCATGTCATCCTGGAAGGCCTCAAGGATCACGCGAACCTCATCATTGATCCGATCTTCCAAAGCCAGCTCATCCACCATTCCCGCAGCAACGCGTTCGTTGACCAAAGCCGGTTTGTCGGTGTGAATCATCTTCTCGGCGACTAAATGCTTAATCGTCTGGCGCGCCAGGTATCCAACGTAATCTTTTGAAAAAATCATTTGACTTTCCTTCGAATATACCACGCGAAACGGCGCACTCGCCCTATATCCATCACTTGCGTTTCGATGCTGGCTTATGCGGGCAACTCTCTGTATTCAGACATGTATCCGCCAGCCGCAGCCGCTCCACCGGACGCCCATGCAACAGATGTTGGTTCACAATCTCCTCCACATCTTTCGCATGAACGGACCCATACCAGACCGCGTCCGGATACACCACAACGACCGGGCCGTGCTCGCACTGGTCAAGGCAACCAAGCTCGTTAGCCCGAACCTGCCCCTTCAACCCAGCATCCTTCACCGCTTCCTTGAAGGCCGACTTCAGCTTCCCGCCTCCTTCGTTGCTGCAACTGGGCCGCGAAGCGCTCTGGTCCCGCTCATTGGTACAGATAAAAACGTGGTGCTTGAACTTTGCCAATCCTGATTCCCTTCCAGAAGCCCTTTGCCGAGCGTGCCGCGGAGTCTTTCCCGTGCGATGCACCGGCGTTTCTGAGACAATAACTATCGAATGCAACCTGACAATCTTATCTCGCTCAAAGACGACATGGTGGCCTTCATCGCCGGCCACGGCATGCGTCGCCTCAATGCCTACGTTACAGAAGACGTCCCGACCGTCATCTTCGAAGAAGAAAACCCCGACGGATGGAAGGACTTCGTCGAGCACGCCAAAGCGGCCGGCTCCCCCTTCGTCACCATGAGCGAAGTCATCCTCGAAAAATCCGACGTTGCCATCCTGCTCGAGCAGCTTCGCGATCAAACCTTCCCCGACGACAACTCCGAAGAGCTCGACGACGCTGAGTATCTCGTCAACCACGTCGGCAAAGTCGGCTACCTCCAGCTCGGCTTCGCCCACCAGGGCGTCATGTTCATCTTCGAGGTCGCAACCGACTGGTACGACAGCTTCCAGAACCTCATGGAGACCGTAACCGACCTCGGCGGCATCGTAGTCGACGACAGCGACGAGTAAGCAAAACCAATGTCCACCGCCCACGTTGGGCTGCCAGCCTGGAGTACCCGCTCCGCAGACGAGACTGCCGTTCAGAATCTGGTCGACGCCCTCGGCTGCCCGCACGCAATCGCTCAAATACTCGTCTCGCGCGCCATCTCCGACGCCGCAGCTGCCCAAACTTTCTTCAACCCAACCCTCGACGATCTTCTCGATCCCATGCTCATGCTCGACATGGAGATCGCCGTCGCCCGCATCCAGCACGCCGTCCGCTCCAGCGAACCCATCCTCATCTACGGCGACTACGACGTCGACGGCACCACCGCCACCGTTCTCCTCAAGACCGCCATCGAGCGCATCGCCCCCAAAGAGACCCCCGCCACCGTCACCTATCACGTCCCTCACCGCATCCGCGAGGGCTACGGCATGCAGAACGGCGTTCTCGGCCAGGCCGCAGCCTCCGGCGTTCGCCTCGTCATCAGCGTCGACACCGGCATTCGCGCCTTCGCAGCAGCCGAGGAAGCAACAGCTCTCGGCATGGACCTCATCGTCACCGACCACCACCTCCCCGACGGAGCCATCGGCATCCCGGAAGCAGTTGCCGTCCTAAATCCCGCACAACAAAACTGCCCCTACCCGTTCAAACATCTCTGCGGCGCAGCAGTAGCCTTCAAACTCGCCCATGCTCTCCTGCTGGCCGCAACCGAGACCGAAGAGCAGCGCACAAAGCTGAAACACGGACTGATTCCCTCGTTCCTGAAGCTGGTCGCCATCGCCACCATCGCCGACTCGGTTCCCCTCGAAGGCGAAAACCGAGTCATCGCGACCCTGGGCCTGAGAGAACTTCGCAACCCCGTACAGCCAGGCCTGCGCGCACTCATGCAAGTGGCTCAAATCCCCATCAATCGGCCCCCCACCGCGACCGAAGTAGGTTTTCGACTCGCCCCACGCATCAACGCAGCCGGACGCATGGACATCGCCGGCGATGTCGTCGAGCTCTTCCTCACCAAAGACGCAGCCCGCGCCACCCACCTCGCAGAGAAGCTCAACCGCCTCAACGACGAGCGCCGCGCCACCGAAGCAAAGGCTCTCGAAGCCATCGAAATCCAACTCACCGCCCTGCGCGACACCCTCGGAGACTACCTCGCCGAGTGCATCATCCTCGACGACCCCGAGTGGCATCGCGGCGTCCTCGGCATCCTCGCCTCCCGCGTCGTCGACCGCACCGGCAGACCCGCCATCGTCATGACCCACGAAGACGGCCACGCCCACGGGTCCGGCCGCTCCATCGCCGGCTTTCATCTGCTAGATGCCCTCAGCGCGATTCACGAACCAGTGTCTGAATCAAACACCCCGCTCTTCACAAGATTTGGCGGACACGCCCACGCCGTCGGCTTCTCCATGCCCTCCGACCGCACCAACCTCCTCCGGGAGCGCATGCAGCGTTACGGCGCCCCCAGGCTCACCGCTGAGATCATGACGCCTCCGCTCGAATGCGACGCCGAACTCCTCCTCAGCGACCTCACGCAGAGCTTCTATGATTGGCTCACCCGCTGCGAACCCTTCGGCATCGGCAACCGCGAGCCCATCTTCCTCACCCGCGCACTCACCCTCTGTGCACCAGTGCGGTTCATCAAAGAAAGACACATCTGTCTTCAACTCCAGAGGTCTGGCCAAACCACGCATATCAGCGCCCTGGGCTGGAGCCGCACCACGGATTGGCCTGCCCGCTGCGTGGAAATGGCCCTCGACACAGGCTCTCTGGTAGACGTTGCCTACAGGCTGAAGGCCAAAACCAACCCCCAGTTCCCCGGCCTGGAATTGGAATTAGTCGATCTCAGACTCGCCTGATTCGCTCCATCGCGCCCGTTAACTACCTTATCCTCAAAAGTTTCTGGTCCGATCTGACCCTATGCGACGTCTTATATACTGAACCTTCGACTGATGCCTACTACCGAGACAAGACGCCTGAATCCTGTAATGCTGTGGGGCATCTTCCTCGCCATCATCGTTATCGGTTTCATCATCGTGCGCTCCTCCACCCGCGACTTGATTGGCGTTCGCGTAGCAGTCGTCGATCACCAGAACATCGTCAGCTCTGTATCGACCAACGGAAAAGTCGAGCCCATCGAAGAGTTTCCTGCCTCCGCGGCTGCTCCTGGCGTCGTCGCAAAGGTGTATGTCGACGTTGGGCAAAAAGTTAAAGCAGGCGACCTCCTGATCAAGATGGACGATGCCGATGCCCTGGCCAAAATAGCTACCGCAAACGCCGCCGTGCACTCTGCCGAGGCCACTCTTCACGACATCGGCCAGGGAGGATCTCAGGACGAGCGCATAGGATTCTCCGGCGATCTCAGCCGCGCACAGCAGCAACAACAACAGGCAACAAAAGATCTCGCAGCCCTTCAGGCCCTCCAGCAAAAGGGCGCAGCCTCCGCCAGCGAGGTAGCCTCTGCCGAACAGCGTCTACTCACCGCGGAAAGCTCCGTCAAAGGCCTTCAGGCGCGCACCACTCAACGCTATAGCAACACCGACCGTGCCCGCGCAGAAGCCCAGCTCGCCGATGCGCGCGCCGCTCTCGCCGCTGCAAAAGCCAGCTATGCCAACGACAACATCCGCGCCCCCTTCGCCGGAACTGTCTACTCCATCCCCGTCTCCAACTACGACTTCGTCCCCGCCGGCGAAAATCTCCTCGACGTAGCCGACCTCAACAGAATTCAGGTCCGCGCCTACTTCGACGAGCCTGAGATCGGCAAGCTTGCAGTAGGCCAGGCTGTAAAAATTGTCTGGGATGCAAAGCCCACTCAGACCTGGCACGGACACATCAGCCGCGCACCCTCCACCGTCATCACCTACGGCACACGCAACGTCGGGGAGTGCATCATCACCGTCGACGACGCGCGCGGCGACCTCCTGCCCAACACCAACGTCGTCGTCACCGTTACCACCTCGCAGCGCTTCAACGTCCTTAGCGTCCCCCGCGAGGCCCTCCACACAGAGGGCGGAGATTTTGTCTTTCGCGTAGTTAACAACAGGCTGGTTCGAACCCCCGTTCAGGTAGGAGCAGGAGTCAATCTCACTCGCCTCGAAATCGTCAGCGGCCTCACCGAAAAAGATACGGTTGCCCTCAGCGCTATCAACAACCGTGAACTTACCAATGGGCTTCCCGTCAAAATAGTCGAGTAGCCATGTCCCTTTCGATACACCCGTTTCGCCTTCACCACGCGTTTTTATTTGCTCTCCTATTCGCGACTCCGCTTCTCCTCGCCGACGACACTCAGGCCAACGCTCTCCTCCAGCAGGGTCGCGTCGACGAAGCAGCCTCCATCCTCCAGGATCTTCTCGCCTCCCAACCCAACAACGCCCACGCCCACCAGCTCCTCTGCCGCGTCTACTACGCCCAGGACAAGTCCGACCCGGCCATCCATGAGTGCGAACTAGCCGTAGCCAACGCGCCCGACAGTAGCGAAGACCACATGTGGCTCGCTCGCGCCTACGGATTCAAAGCCTCGCACGCCAGTCCCTTCTCGGCGCTAAGCCTCGCCATCAAAGTTCACAACGAGTTTGAGCGCGCCGTGCAGCTTGATCCCGAAAACTTTCAGGCCATGAGCGACCTTGGCGAATACTACGTCGCAGCCCCCTCCTTGATCGGTGGTGGCCTCGATAAAGCTCAGGCCCTCGCTGCCAGAATGCAACCCAACTTCCCTGCTCAGGCTCACCGTCTGCTGGCGCTCGTCGCCGAAAAGAAGAAGGACATCCCAACCGCAGAGGCCGAATTTCAGGCTGCTGTTGCCGCAGGCAAAACAACCGAGGCCTACATCAACCTCGGCGACTTCTACAAACGTCAGAATCAGCCAGACAAGATGCTCCAGGCCATTCAATCGGCCCTGGCGGCTGACCATCGCAAGGGTCCTCCCCTGGTCGATGCCGCCAGCACACTCTCAGAAGCTCACAGCTCGCCCCAACTCGCCATCAGTCTCCTTCGCACCTATCTCGCCTCCTCCGGAAAGACCGATGGTGCCCCCGCATTCAAAGTTCACGTCCAACTAGGCGGCCTTCTTGCTCAAGGTGGAGACGTCGCGGGAGCGCATAACGAATACCTCGCAGCTCTATCCCTCGCATCGAACTATGTACCCGCCCGCAAAGCATTACAGGGATCGTAGAAAAAAGGCGATACCATGATCTCTAATCGGTCCTAAGGAATCTCTCAGCAAGTATGATCCGTCTTCTTCGCCTATTGATCGCGTGCTCTGCTCTGGCCTGTGCGGTGACACCTGCCATCGCGCAGATTTCGTTTACCAGCGCGATAGGTCTCGCATTGAAGAACAACCCAAAAGTCTTGACCGCCCAGGCGGACGTCGATAAAGCACGAGCCACCCTTGAAGAACTCAAAGACGCCTACATCCCGAATGTTGTCGGTGCATCTTCCATCGGTCCTCCCTCCTATGGATTCCCTCTCGGCCAACCGTCCATCTACAACCTCGCGACGCAGTCTCTCGTCTTCAGTTACTCACAACGCGACTACGTTCGCGGCGCCAAGGCCTCGCTCGATGCCGCCACCCTCTCCCTGAAGGACGTTCGCGAGGCTGTCGCCGAGGATGCAGCCGTCACTTACCTCGCACTCAATCGCGACCTTCAGCGGCAGACCGTCCTCCATGATCAACAAGGCTTCGCTGACCATCTCGTAGCCATCGTGCAGGACCGTCTCGCCGCCGGTCAGGACACCCCCATCGATCTCACCTCCGCCCGCCTCACCGCTGCACAGATTCATCTCGCCCGTCTTCGGATGGACGACGATGCCGCTGCAGATCAGGCTCACCTGGCGCGCCTTCTCGGTCTTCCCCCGCAAGGGATTGCCACATCCAGCAGCACCATCCCCGCCCTGGCCGAAGACAAGCCCGCCGACATCACTGCAACGCTGGTGGGAACAAGTCCCGCCGTCGAGTCTGCCTATGCGAATGCACGTGCGAAGCGCGAGATCGCATTCGGCGAAAACCGCTACCTCTGGCGACCGCAGATCGTTCTCGAGGGCCAGTACAGCCGCTACGCCAAGTTCAACAATCTGCAGGATTACTACTTCCGATTCCAGCAGAACAACGCCGCCATCGGCGTCCAGATCACTATTCCCTTCTTCGACGCCGCCCACAAGGCGAAAGCCCGCGAGGCGGACGCTGACGCAGCCCACGCCGAGCACGAAGCCGACTCCATCCGCGATCAATTCTTCGACTCCCGGATCAGAATCCAGCACGCCGTAGCAGAACTCGCCGTTCGTGCAGAGATCGCCACCCTCGATCAGCAGCTCGCCCAGCAGAATCTCGACGTCCTCACCGTTCAACTGAACACAGGCAATGGAAACCTGGCTGGCACGCAGATGACCCCCAAAGACGAGCAGACCTCGCGCATCGCCGAACGGGAAAAATTCCTTGCGGTTCTGAACGCCAACTTCGAGCTGCAACAAGCTCAAATCAATCTCATGCGACAGAGCGGCGACCTGGAGAGCTGGATCGCCGCAGCCCTTCAGGCCCAACCCGCCACCCCCGCGAAGCCCTAAGCTAAATTCGCGAATATCTTTTTTGAAATGAATCGTCTGGCCGACCAAAGCATCGGCGTAGATACCTGCAGGAAACGTCAGAAAAGCCCCTCAAGCCCTTAACTGAATGGTAAAATCGAGATATCATTATGCCTCTTAAGACCCTGTTCCTGAACCCGCCCTCCTTCGAAAAGTTTGACGGTGGCGCCAGCTCCCGCTGGCCCGCAACCCGCGAGATCGAGTCCTACTGGTATCCGGTCTGGCTCACCTACCCGGCAGGCATGCTGGAAGGCTCCCGTCTCCTCGATGCTCCACCTCACCACATCAAGTGGCAGGAAGTCGTCGAGATCCTCAAGGACTATGAGTTCCTGGTTCTCTTCACCAGCACCATGGGATGGGACGGCGACCAGAAGATGGCCGAGGTCATCAAGCAGACCTACCCCAGCATCAAGATCTCCTTCGTTGGCCCCCCGGTGACCACCTCCCCCGACAAGGCCCTGAACGAGTGCCCAGCCATCGACTTCATCTGCCGCCGCGAGTTCGACTTCTCCGTCGTCGAGTACGCCAACGGCAAGCCGCTCAACGAGATCCTCGGCATCAGCTACAAGGACAAGGCCACCGGCAAGATCCTCCACAACCCAGACCGCCCTCAGGTCACCCCAGAGGAACTCGACGAGATGCCCTGGGCCACCGAGATCTACCACCGCGATCTCGACGTCACCAAGTACAACGTCCCCTTCCTCCTCCACCCTTACGTCGCGCTCTACTCCACCCGTGGCTGCCCCGCCCAGTGCACCTTCTGCCTCTGGCCCCAGACCCTCTCCGGCCACGCCTGGCGCAAGCGCTCCACCGACGACGTAGCGGCCGAGATGAAGCAGGCCAAAGAGCTCTTCCCCCACGTCAAAGAGTTCTTCTTCGACGACGACACCTTCAACATCCAGAAAGTCCGCACCATCGAGCTCTGCGAAAAGCTGAAGCCCCTCGGCCTCACTTGGTCCTGCACCTCGCGCGTCACTACCGACTACGACACACTCAAAGCCATGAAGGAAGCCGGTTGCCGTCTCCTCATCGTCGGCTACGAGTCCGGTGACCCCCAGATCCTCAAGAACATCAAGAAGGGTGCCACCGTCCAGCGCGCGCTCGACTTCCAGCGCGACTGCCACAAGCTCGGCCTTGTCGTCCACGGGGACTTCATCCTCGGCCTTCCCGGCGAGACTCGCGAGTCGATCCGCAACACCATCGACTTCGCCAAGCAGCTCGACTGCGAGACCATCCAGGTCTCCATCGCCCACGCCTTCCCCGGCACCGAGTTCTTCGACTACGCCAAGGACAACGGCTTCATCACCAACGAGGCGATGAGCGACGACGGCGGCCACCAGATGGCGCACATCGAGTACCCCGGCCTTCCCGTCGAATACGTCATGGAGATGGTGCACAAGTTCTACGACGAGTACTACTTCCGCCCCAAGGCCGCCTTCCGCGTCGTCTGGCAGGCCATCGTCAACCGCGATGTGCCCCGTCTCTACACCGAAGCCAAGTCATTCATGGAACTCCGTTCCAAGCGCAATAAGGCCGTCCGCGCCGTCAAGGAAGCCAACGCCGCCAAGGCGCAGGAATCCGTCAGCATGAACGCGTAACTATCCTGTCTTCGCAGCATCTAAAAAGGCGGTCAGCATACAAATGCTGGCCGCTTTCTCTTCGCTGTCACCACTCGAACGGATCGATCACGAAATGCAGCACACCCTCACCCCCCGCCGCTGGCTCGTTCTCATCGCGGTCATGCTGGGCGCCTCCATCGGCGACGCCCTCCTCGGCATCGGCATGAAGCAGCTCGGCCCAGTCTCGCTTCACCACCTCGGCGCGCTCCTCCTGGCCCTCAAAAGTCCCTGGATCATCTCCGGCATCCTCGTCCTGCTCGGCTTCATGGCCTGTTACATGACCGCTCTCAGCTGGGCCGACATCACCTTCGTCCTCCCCGCCACCGCCTTCGGCAACGTCATCGTCACCATCCTCTCCCGCTTCTGGCTTCACGAGCACGTCTCACGCTCTCGCTGGCTCGGTGTCGCTCTCATCGTCATCGGCGTAGGCTTCGTCGCCAACGGCCCCTCACGCACCGAGCACGCCGCAGCAGAAGTGGAGGCCCTCACATGAACCCCGCCACCCTCCACACCTGGGCCACCATCGCCGCCGTCGTCCTCACCGCCACCGCAGGCGACATCCTTATCGCAGGCGGCATGCGCAAACTCGGCGACCTAGACGACATCCGCGCAAAGTCCGGCCTCCTCGGCGCCATCAAAGCTGTTCTCTCGAGCGGCATGTTCCTCCTCGGAATTACCTGCATGGCCCTGAGCTTCTTCTCGCTCCTCTTCGCGCTCTCCGACGCAGACCTCAGCCTCATCGCACCCGCGACGGCCTCACTCACCTTCATCACCACAGCTGCGGCAGCAAAGTTCTTTCTCAAAGAGAACGTAGACAGCCGCCGCTGGATTGCCGCACTCTTCGTCTGCGCCGGCGTAGCTCTCCTTGCAAAATAAAAGCGTTTAAATGAGAAGCGTGCGAAGTAGTATGCCCCTTCCGACAAACGGGAGCCATCTAACTCTCTCTAGCCAAGATCAGGTACACAAGTCACGAAGTGACCGCGCCACGCGCAGTGGGCCCGTCCGGCAGGACATCTCATTAGGGTTCGCCCTTATAGAAGAACTGCCTTACTCCCGGCTCAACCACCGCATCAATCCACTAGCCGGAGTCTCCGCCGCCATGAATCGCGTAGCATCTCCCATCACAGCCCCCGCCGCCAGCCGCCCGCTCCGGACCCCACCCTCCATCGTCGAAGGCCACTCCGTCGCGGTCCAATCCCCTGCAAGAAAAAGCCCCGGCCACTCCGTCTCCTGCTTCGGCCGAAACTGATCCAGCCCCGTCGTCACCGAGAACGTAGCCCGAGCCTCCTTCAACACCCCACTCTTCACCAGCTTCGCCCCCTTCACCTCAGGAAAAAACATCTCCAGCTCCTTCAGCGCCGAAGAAAGAATCTCCTCCCGCGTCATACTCAGCTGCGCCTTCGACCCCGCAATCACCAACTCGACATAGCTTCCCTTCTCCTTCGCATATCGTCTGATCCGCGACTTGTGAAAGAACCACTCAATCGTCGTATCCAGCAGCCAGGCATGGTCAAGGTCGGTAATCTCACGGTCATACCAGAGCAGAATCGACGTAAACGAAGAGTGCATCTGCCGAGCCATCTTCAACTCGAGATCGTCCTTCGTCTTCTCAAACCGTCCCGCATACTCCTCGTTCACCCGAACCGCCGGCAGCAGCTTCTGCGTCTGCTCAAACGGGAGCGCCAGAATCACAGCGTCCGCCGTATAACCCGCATCCGCCGTATACACGCGCCATCGTCCATCCGCCTCCTGCACCAGCCCCTCCACACTCGCGCGAAGCCGCACCCTCCCCCCGTACGCCTCGATCATCCGCGCCTCCGCCGCATAAAACTCGCTCAGCGGAACCGTCGGGATCCCCAGCCGCCCACCCGTAGACGACTTCACAAACAGCTCATGAAACACCTTCCCCGCATACCTCGTCGAGCAGTGCGCCGGACGATCATTCAGCGTCGCCATCACAATCGGACTCCAGAAGTGCCGAATCGAAAGCTCTGTCTGCTTCGTTCGCTTCAGCCAATGCTCGACGCTCTCCGTATCTTCATTTGGATATCCGCGAAAGAACTCCATCAGACCACGCGCAATCCCAATCTTGTCCTTCCATCCCAGCATCGACATGCTCGCAAAGCTCGGCGCGAAGTGAAACGGCGCTGGCAGATCACTCGTCACAATCCTGCTTGCGTTCCCATTCGGCTCCAGAAACGTCTGCTCGTCGTACCACCGGATCTTCTTCGCAGTTCCCGCCTGCTCGCAAAGCTCAATCAGGTTCGTGCAACATCCCAGCAACACATGCTGCGAGTCCACCACCTCCCCGAGCGCTGGATGCTCATACGAGTAAGCTCTCCCACCCACATACGGCTTACGTTCAAGAACAGTTACAGACTTCCCTGCCCTCACCAACGCACTCGCCGCAGCCAAGCCCGCCGCCCCGGCCCCAACGACAATCACATCGCTATGTTCAGCGCCACTCACGACACCATCCGGTTGCGCACAGCCATCCCCATCCCCTGCGCCAGAATGAAGAGCTTCTTCGAGGTCGGCATACTGATGCGTTCCGAAAATACATCGTAGTTCTTCGCCATAATCCGCTCAAGCAGTCCGCGATAGATCGTCACCAACACCCACAACGCCGCGCGGCTATCCTTATCGATCAGTGGCAGCAACTCCTCCGCCGCAGCATAATAAACCATTGCCCGTGCAGCCTCCTGCGCAAGCAAGCTCCGCACAACCTTGGTCTCAGACTCTCGACGAACCACTTGAAGCAGTTGCTTCACCTCAACTCTGCCCGCGGTCAAATCTTGCAGCGGAAGGTAAATCCGCCCACGCTCCGCATCCTCACTCACGTCCCGCAAAATATTGGTCAGCTGAAACGCAACGCCGGTCTTCTCCGCCAACTCCTCGGCTCGAGGATCGCTATATCCAAAGATCCGAATGCAAACCAACCCCACCACCGAAGCAACCAGATAGCAGTACCGATACAGTCCCTCGAAGTCCTCATACACCTGCAGTGTCTGCGTTCTATCCGCAACTGTATCGGTTACAAGAATCACATTGGCATGACTCTCCTCGAGGTCCATAGCGGTGCCCCGCACCAGGTCCTCCAGCAGCGCATCCGGAATGGCAAACCTCTTCTGCGTATCATTCAGCGCCAGAAACACCGGGTCATCGGACACCCCGCTCCGCCGTGCCTCACGCCATGCCTCGAGCCACTCGGACATCACCACACGCCGCTCAACCACCGGCATCGTCTCCTCATCGGAGATATCATCGGCCCGCCGCATGAACGCATACACCGCGCACATCGCATTCCGTTTATGCTCCGGAAGCACGCGAAACGAGTAATAAAAGTTCTTCGCCTGCCGCTGCGCAATCCCCGTGCACACGGCATAAGCCTCAACAATCGTCACGAGGCTACACCCGCACGAAGCTTGCCAACAAACGCCTCGATCAGCAAACCCACCTTGCGCGTCTTCGACACGACGGGCCTTCCCCGAAGCACGTCAAAATCCTGCTTCGTGATGCCATTTAGAATCGCCTCTCCGCCCTTGCGAAACAGATCCAGCACCACCTTCAGCTCTTTATCCACGTGCAGGCTGATCTCCCCACCCTCTAGCAGCATCGTCCGCGTCCGCACCACCAGGTCCTGCATCATCCCACGAAACTCCGGCGTAAAAACCCGCCCTTCAATCTGCCCCTCCTCCACCCCAAACCGCAGCATCGACTCCGCAGGAATGTACCGCCTCCCCCGCTCCTTATCCTCCACCACATCCTGCCAGAAGTTTGCCAGCTGCAGCGCCGTGCAAACTTTGTCCGACATCAAAGCCCGTGCCTCATCCGTATAGCCGCACACCCAAAGCACCAGCCTTCCCACCGGATTCGCCGAGTAGTGCGAGTACTCCAGCAGTTCCTCCCAGCTCTCATACTCCGTCTTGTTCTGATCCATTCGAAACGCATGCAGCAGATCCAGAAAGAGCTGCCGCGGCGGATCGCACTCGCGAATCGTCTCCCGCAGCGCCACAAAAACAGGATGCATCGACCGCTCCGGCGCGTCGTAACACTCCTCCAACATCGCCCCCCAGGTATTCAGCAGACGAGTCGCCACCTCGCGATCTTCCACCTCATCTCCGAGATCATCCGCCACCCGGCAGTACGCGTAGATACTCTCGAAGTGCGGTCTCACCTTCGCCGGAAGAAAAAATGTCGCCACATGAAAGTTCTCATAGTGCGACGTCGCCAGCTCTCTGCACCAGGCCCGCGCCTCCGCGAGCGTCGGCCTCTCCAGCGGCGTCAGGTACTCGGGTGGAGCCCCCAGCAGCGCGTGCTGTGTCGCAGTCATCTCGCTCACCGCGGCCCCCCTTCCGGAAACACCGCCGTCTTGATATCCCTTGCGCTCCCATTCCGGTGCATCATCCCCGCAAAGACCGCCGGCACCTCTTCCAGCCCCGCCCGCCCGGTAATGTACTCCGCGCACTTGAACCGCCCACTCGTCACCAACTCAAACGCCGTCCTGCAGGTCGCCGGCGTATGGTGAAAACTCGCCTTCAACGTAATGTCCCCGTAGTGCAGCCGATTCGTATCCAGCTTCACCTTGGTCCCGCTCGGCGGACCCCCAAAAAAATTCACGACTCCGCCCTTCCTCACCATATCCACGGCCCACTCCCAGGTCGCCGGAACCGCTACCGCCTCGATCACAATATCCGCGCCTCTTCCCGCAGGGGTCAGGGCGCGCGTCGCCGCAACCACATCCTCTACCGCACCCACATGAACCACCTTGCGCGCGCCAAACAGCTTCGCCGCCCCTATCTGGTCCTCGCGCTTCACCACGGCAATCACCTCTAACCCCGCAATCTCTGCCGCGTGCATAAACATCAACCCAATCGGCCCCGCCCCGATCACCACCATCGTGTCCCCGGCCTTCGCGCCGCTCTCCTCCAGCCCGCGCACCACACAAGCCAGAGGCTCCGTCAGCGCCGCAAACTCCAACGGAACCCCCTCCGGCACAATTAACGTATTCTTTTCGACGATCCGCGCCGGAATCCGCATAAACTCCGCGTAAGCCCCGTTATTGAACAAAAGGTCTTCACACAGATTCTGCTGCCCATGCGTGCAAAAAAAACAGACATCGCACGGAGCCGAGTTCAAAGCCACCACCCGGTCCCCAACCTTGAACGCCCTCACCCCCGCCCCAACCTGCTCCACCACACCCGCCATCTCGTGCCCGAACGGGATCGGCGGCTTCAGCATCTTGGCATGATAGCCTCGCCTGTAGACCTTCAAATCCGTCCCACAGGTCAGCGCCGCGCCCACCCGCACCACCAGTTCTCCCGCGCCGGCCTGCGGTATCGCTACGCGTTCCAGCCGCAGATCTTCCTTGCCGTACAACACCGCCGCCGTCATCTCAGCTTTCACTCTTCTATCTTCTCATTCCCGACCTGATTGGTGCACATTTCGCCATCCCTCAAATCCTTCAAGAACATGCAATCCTCCCCGTAACCTCAGCATCTGATAATCTGAGCCACATAAACATGCCCTTTGTCTCCCCAGAGATCTTCGCCAAGCAAAGACTTGCCTCGATCCAGGACTACTCCATCCTGTCCTGGCGCGCCGTCGTCAATCTCTTCACCCGCCCCCGCTATCTCGCCGACATCTACACCCAGATGGACTACATCGGCGTCGGCTCCATGCCCATCGTCGTTCTCACCGGCTTCTTCACTGGCTGCGTCCTCGCCCTCCAGTCCGCCACCTCGCTCGAGGCCTTCGGCTCCGTCAGCCTCACCGGCAACCTCGTCGCCCTCTCCATGGTCAAGGAGCTCGGCCCCGTCCTCACCGGCCTCATGGTCTCCGGCCGCAACGCCTCCGGTATGGCCTCCGAGATCGGCTCTATGAAGGTCACCGAGCAGATCGACGCCATGCGCGCCCTCGGCACCGACCCCGTCCGAAAACTCGTCACCCCGCGCCTCTACGCCACCATCTTCATGCTCTTCTTCCTCACCATCATGTCGGACGCATGCGGCATCGCCGGAGGCGCTCTCATCAGCATCGCCCTGCTCGGACTCAACGGCTCATCCTATTTTCACAACTCCTACCGTGCTCTCCAATACGGAGACGTCGTACAGGGTCTCGCCAAGCCTCTCTTTTCCGGCTTCATCATCGCAACCGTCGGCTGCTACTTCGGTATGAACACCAAGGGCGGCACCCAGGGCGTCGGCAAGGCCACCACCCAGGCCGTCGTCATCTCCTCGGTCTTCATCATCATCGTCGACCTCCTCGTCACCCGCGCCATGATCGGCGTCTTCGGCAGGTAAAAGGCAGAATCACACTCCCATGGCAGACCTCGCCCAATCCGGCTCCGCAACCCTCCAGCAGCAGCCTGACTCGCAGGAGCCCATCGTAGTCGTCGACGACGTCTCCATCATCTTCGACGTAAAACCGGTCCTCCAAAACGTCTCCTTCACCGTCCAGCGCGGCGAAACCCGCATCATCCTGGGCCCTGCCGGCGGCGGCAAGTCCGTCCTCATGAAGCTCGTCAACGGCCTCCTCTGTCCCGACACCGGCTCCATCCATGTCTTCGGCGAACCAGTCTCCACCATGCCCGAGCCCGATCTCTTCAAGCTCCGCGGCCGCATCGGCATGGTCTTCCAGGAATCAGCCCTCTTCGACTCGCTCTCTGTCGGGGACAACGTCTCCTACCGCCTCCATGAAGATCGCATCCCCGAAGAAGAAGCTCACACCCGCGTTCTCGAGGCCCTCCGCTTCGTAGAACTCGAGAACACCATCGAAAAGTTCCCCTCCGAGCTCTCCGGAGGAATGCGTCGCCGCGTCTCCATCGCCCGCGCCATCATCACCAACCCCGACCTCATCCTCTACGACTCCCCCACCGGCGGCCTCGACCCCATCACCTCCACCACCATCATCGACCTCGTCATCAAGCAGCGCGACGTCACCCAAACCACCTCCCTCGTCATCACCCACCGCATTCAGGACGCCTACCTCCTCGCCAGAAGCCGCTTCAACACCGAGACCGGCAAGGTCGAACAGATCCCCAACAACGGCATCGACGACAGCACAAAATTCCTCGTCCTCAACGAAGGCAAAGTCGTCTTCGACGGCACCACCGAAGAGCTCGTCCACTCCAACGATCCCTGGCTCAAGGAATACCTCTCCTGATCTGACCCTGATCGAGCGGAACCTAGAAGCGACTAACCCTTGTCATGGTGAGCCGCCGTCGGGATCAGCATCTTATTCTCCGTGAAGACCGCATCATGTGCGACCGAGCACGCAATCGCTGCCCGAAACCCACAGTGCACATCGGCAAAGATCGAATGCTCCCCACGCACCGCTTCAATAAATGAGCGAGCCGCCGCCAGCGTTGGGTCCTCCGAACTGACAACCACAACCTTCTCGCCCGGGCCGCGATACGGCATCTCGCCCGCGGTCGAATACGACGCCCCCGTCACCACGCCACGTTCGACCACCGTCTTGCCCTCTGCCTTGTCCGCAGTCGGTGCATTGGATCGATTCTTCTCGTAGTAAATCGTGGCGTCTTCGATCGTGATCTGCGCACTGCCAGCCGTGCCATAGATCCAGAACTCACACCCAACCTTCGCATTATCGGTGATCGACGAGAACACCAGCCGCCGCCCTTGGGAGTAGTTGAAAACCGTCTGCACATTGTCGCCAACCGTACGTCCATCGTGGTACCGGCAGATGCTGTTAGTCCCAATCACACTCTCCGGCTGTTCGCCAAAGATCCAGTTCGCCATATCGATGTGATGCGAGCCGAGCTCCGTGCCCAGCCCTCCCGAGCTCTCTCGATACAGACGCCAGTTGATGAGGCGCTCCAGCTTCCCGTCGGGATCAGGCGAAGGAACGCTGCGCCTCCAATCACCGTTGCGATGCCAGTAGGCATATACGTGGGTCGGCGTTCCAATCTCGCCTGCATGAACACGGCGTATCGCCTCCCGCACCCATGATGCATAGCGATACTCGTGACCGATCTGGAAGAGGGTCTTGTTGCGGATCACCGCGTCGAGAATGTTCTGGTTGTCTTCCACCGTGAACCCCAGCGCCTTCTCTCCATAGATCGCCCGACCTGTCTTTGCCGTGGCAATCACATGTTCCGCGTGGCATGCCACCGGCGAGGCGATCATCACGGCGTCGATATCGTTGCGCGTCAGCAACTCGTTGTAGTCGGTTGTATGTCGCACCTCTTTGCCAATCAGGCGATTTACCTGCTCGTACCGCGGAGGATAGACGTCGCAGATCGCCTCTACGGAGACTCCGGGCACACGCAGGAACTGGCGAAGATTCTCCTGCCCTCTGCTGCCCGCGCCGATGACACCCAGTCGAACAGGTTTGACCGCCGGCACCGCGGCGCGGGCGATCGTGGCTGAGGCAAGAGCAGCAGCGGAGGCGGATTGCAGAAAATCACGACGGTTCATAGTTGGCCTTGGAGCGGGTCCCTTGGAGCGAGTTCAATTCAGAGCACAATGAGTTCGGTCGACCGAGCTTGTCCATTGAAAGGTGGTGCAACGGGCCTCCGCGCCGCCGGAGACGATCAGTGCGTGAGCATCGGGCGCAAAGGCCTTGAGCGTGGCAACACTCTGCGCCGGTGTTTCAACAAAAACTACGTTCGAGAGCGCGTCGCTCACAGTCGCCGAAGGAGCTACAACACTCACCTGTATCCTGCCCTCAACCGGACGCATCGTGCGCGGATTCATAATGTGGCAGTAACGATGACCAGCCACCGTGAAGTTCTTCTGACTGCAATCGGCACTCGAGAGAGAGGTGTCACGCAGCGTAATCACCGAGAGCGTCTTCTTCGAAGGCAACGGCCCCGGAACCACGACACGCCATCCGGTCTTGTGCGGCGGAGCACCCAACGCGTACACGGTGCTGCTGCCCGCCGAAAGCATCGCCGCCGTAATGTGATCGGCTCGCAGGATGCGAACCGCCGCATCCACAGCAAAACCCTTGCCGATGCCGCCCGGATCGAGCTCAATGCCCGGCGAGGTGAACTGCACCGTCCGGGCAGCCGGATCAAGCTTCACCTTCTCCCAACCCGTTACAGCACGAAGATCTTCAAGCTCTGCGTCCATCGGAATACGTCCATCGTAACGGAAAAACCCCCACGCCTTCATCAGGCGACCCACCGTGATATCGAAAGCCCCATTACTGGCTCGACTCCAGTGTTCGGACTGCTGCAAAAAATCCATCATCTCGGGATCAGTCGTTACCGCACCGGCACCTGCGTTCTGATTGATACGCGACAACTCGCTGGAGTCGCGATAGTTCGAAAGCAACTGCTCAATCCGGTCGATCTCCTCAAAGACCTCCTCGGACGCAGCAGCCGCAGCCGCAGGGTTCGTGCTGTAGAGGTACAACATGAACTCTGTGCCCATCGCGGGATGCGTCGTTGTAAACAACCTGAGCTGCGAGGGCGCAGCCGGAACCGCAAGTGGTGTCAAGCTCAGAGCGATCGCAAGCCAGCCAACTGCCAACCAGCGCCTCATCTCTTCCCTTTCTTCCACTCCTCATAAGGAATCCGCGGAATATTCAAAAACGAATCCCGCGTCTTCACATAAGCCCCCAGCCCATTCATCCGGCCAATCGCATGCAGCTCCTCCGACAGCACATACGGCCCCGCAGGATCGACAAACTTGTCCTCGATGTAAATCGACACCACCCGCCCCAGCACAATCCGCGACCGCCCGATCTCCATCGTCGTAAACTCTTTGCACTCGAGCGCCGCATGCGCCTGCGCAATCCTCGGCACCTTCACCACCTGCGAGGGCGCCGTCGTGAACCCCGCCATCTCCAGCTCATCAAACTCCGCCGGAAAATCCGTGGCACAGATGTTCATCTGCTGCGCGATATCCTCGGTCACCACGTTCACAACAAACTCCCCCGTCCGCCGAATATTCCGCGCCGTATCCTTCGGCACAAAATGCTCCGACGGACGATTCATCACGCCCATCCCGATGATCGGCGGATCGGTACAAAGGTAGTTGTACGAGCTGAAAGGCGCAGCATTCATCCTGCCCTCCTCATTCATGCTCGTAACCAGCGCAATCGGCCGAGGCGCAACCAAACCGATCAGCAGGTTATAGGTCTCACGCGCCTTTATCTTCTCAACATCAAAAATCATCTGTACTCCTAGTACCCTTCAGCAGCCTAGCACCGCCGCCCGTTGTACTCGCAATCCTCTTTGTCTTTGCTGTTGTCTTTGCAGTTGCGGTGTCCTTTGACTTTGTCGTTCTGGTTGTCATCCCCGAAGAGGATCTGCGTTGCCTTTGCTGTTGTTATTGTTGTTGCTGTTGTTGCAGTTGCTCCTTTTTTGCCGCATACCCAAAATAGTCGTCATCCTGAGCGAAGTTGCTCACGGCACTTTGTGAGCAAACGCAGCCGAAGGATCCCCGTATTCGTTTTTGTTTTTGTCTTTGCAGTTGCAGTTGTAGTTGCAGTTGCGGTTGCAAAAAACTCGCTGCTCATCAAAGCCGCTAATCAAAGATAGTCGTCATCCTGAGCGAAGTTGCTCACGGCACCTCGTGAGCATGCAGTCGAAGGATCCCCGTATTCGTCTCTATACTTGCAGTTGTTCTTCCTCTATAAGCCCGTAGAAGACATTGGGCAGGCCTCGCCTCTGGTCGCCATCCACTCTCTAATTTCTCTAAACTGACGGAACCCAAACTGCGTCTTCCGCCGATCCTCAAAAAAACCTGTCAAGCCCCAAAACAACGAAAACCCGCGCCAGACAAGGATAATCGCGTGGCGTATGAGTTACCTCCAACCAGATAAACTAGAAGTAGCGAATAAAAAGATCACGAAGCTTACCCGAGCCGTCGGCTCACCCACAACTCGTTTAGAAACAATATTTTGCAAGTAAGTCCTTTCGTTGTAATATTTTGCAGACAGCACCCCCGTCCAAACCATTCCCAACAATAGACTTACGCACAAGATACCTCAGAGGGGAGGGGGGAGGGGTCAGAGCCTCAGCCAAGGGGACTTCAGCCCCCAGCCCAAGCCGCCCGAAGCCAGCAAAAGATAGCCACAAAAACACCACACCGACCACGCTTCACACCACAAATTCACCACAAGCTGCGGTAGTGTCCGATCCATTCATCCCGAAAAAATGCCCGAAAACCAGCCAAGCTGATTCACGGGCGGATCAAAATCTGCGACGAAAAAGATGGAGAGAGCCAAAAGCCGACTCTCTCCCAACGACAACTTAGTAAGGCCGGTAATAACCAGGCCCGTAGTAGTAGCCAGGAGGCGGAGGAGGAGGAGGATACCGCCGACGAAACTGCGGATCTGCTCCCACCGGCACCCCAGCACCCAGCCGGTTCAACTCAGCCTGAGACACAGTCGTAATATCCGCCGGTTGCGTCAGATGGAAGACCAGGATCGCCTCAGGAGGCAAAGAAGCCTCGCCCCGACCCGAAGCTGCCGATACGCCAAGTCCAGCCACGCCGCCAACGCCTGCACCAACCGCAGCTCCCACACCGCCGCCTGCAACCGCACCGATCAGCGCGCCAACCGAGGCCAGCCCAACCGTATTCCCTACCGTGCTGCCGGTCTTGTCCACCCCCTGGTGCCACCAGAAATCCGTGGCTACCGGGTACACCCTGCCACCTAACGAAACAGAATTGAGCTGCAACTTCAACTCGCCCTTGCCCTTCAACTCACCCGCGGTATGCGCCGCAACCACAGTTCCCTGAATCGAAGCACCGCGGGGAATCGCAATCGCACCACCAGACACCACATCGTTCAGAACGACTCCATCAAATGTTGTCCCCACCACAGTGCTCTTGCTGTTCATACCCTGGTTGATCCGAACCCGGAGATTGGTTCCAATCGGCACCACTACAGCGTCTCCACCCTTCTGCGCCACATAAGGTCGTGGCGGAGGATACTGCGGGCGGTAAGGCTGGCCATACCCCTGATACTGGCCGGGCTGCTGCCCCTGATAAGGCGGTGGATACTGGCCACCCTGCTGCGGCGAACCATAAGCAGGAGGATACTGACCACCCTGTCCTTCCTGATAAGGGGGAGGGTACTGACCGGCCTGCTGCGAACCCTGCGGCGCAGCAGGTGAATTTGGACTGTTCGGTGCGGGAGGACTCCGCGTCTGCGGAGGAGCAATCGAACCATCAGACTGGAGATTCGGATTCGTGCCTTGGGACGGGTCCTGCTGCTGCGAAGAATTGCTGTTTGCGACCGCCGGAACCGCACCGATGACCAACTGATCCACAACCTTTTGTACCCCGGCTGTGTTCGAAACCAAGTGGTCCGCCAGATCACGCAACGGCTCATCCCGGACAGTGCCACTCAGCGTCACTACACCGTAAACAGTGGTCGAGGTGATCGCCTGATCGGCCAACTCCGGCGCGCCAGCCAAAGCCTTCAAAACACTTGCTTCAATTTGGGCATCGGGCACGGTCGCTGGCTTGTTCTGCGCTGACCCTACACCGCTATACATCGCCAGACTCGCCGCCAGAAATGTAGTCATTGAGACCTTGGAAAAAACCTTGCGCTGAATCCACTGACACATACGCCCTCCGCTCCTCCGGCGCGACACTTATCGCCACGCAAACATCCTATTGATGCAGACTCGGTTTTCAGAAAAAAGTTACGCTGAATCCCCTCGGTGCAGGTGTAAGAGGCGTTCGTAGCTTTCACTTCGAGCCTGTTTGACCTTGGCTAAAAGTAACGGTATATTCAAAGAGCGGGGTGGAGCAGCCCGGTAGCTCGTTGGGCTCATAACCCAAAGGTCGTAGGTTCAAATCCTACCCCCGCAACCATTTAGGGGTTTAGGACCCACAGAACCCCACTTTAGTGTGGGGTTCCCTGTTTAACCTGCTTCTTCGAGCCTTCCTTTCGAGGGCAAAACCATCTGAACAACCTTGGTATTGGCTGATCGTTTGGACAGCATCTGGGCATTTCCATACGTGTTCATGGTCGTGCTTACCTGAGCATGGCGCATCAGCTTTTGCTGCACCCCGACAGGCGCGCCAGCGTCATCCAAAAACGATCTGTATGCGTGTCGGAAGGTATGCCAGCCAATGTCCTTCTCAAGCTTCGCCTTTCTGCCAGCAGCACGGATGTAGTCCCGGCCGATAGGTGAAGCATGGTACAGCTTGCCAGTGTTTGGGTTTGGGAAGACCCAGTTCCCTTCACTCTTTGGACAGCGTTGTTGCCAATCGAGCATGACTTCAGCGAAAGCGGAGTCCAACGGGAGTAGATCCTCGCTATATTCCGTCTTCACATCACTAATGCGACCATGAACCACGCCCCGAACAACTTCTAGGGTCAGGCTCCGAAAATCGAAGTCTGACCATTTAAGAGCCAGAACCTCGCTGACTCTCAACCCTAAGCACATGGCAACCCGCACCATCTGTTTATACGGTTCTTCTAGCTGTTCAACCACGGAATGGTATTGCTGCACTGTGAGGATAGGGGAGTTTTCCTGCGCTTGCTGACCCCTCTAATCACGACAAGGCCGATAGGGTTCCTGGCGAGGGGCACCAGTTCCCAGAACATCGCCCTTTCCATTAAGAGATACATCATCGACTTGATGTTTCCTTTGGTCTTAGGAGACAGTGAGACCAGCTGAGTCGTGCTGTTGTCGTATGGCTTCGGAAGCTTGGTGAGCGACCTCAACCATTCATCGACAGCAGCGGGCTTGACCTCTGTTAGCAGCGTGTCACTCCATCTTGGACGGATGTACTGGTTGAGGCTCGTTAGGTACCCGACGCGAATGAGATTGAATCGAGCCACGACTCGACGGCTACGGTCAGGGGCGCGTCTATCTTTGGGCCAACTGGGGCAGCAGTCAGGTTGCTAACCGTGGAACGAACTGGGCGTTCTCGTACAGCAGTCCAAACGACGCCACATCGTGGAGTCCGCTCATGCCATTTCCCACACCGGAGATAAGTTTAACGGACCAGGATGGATTCCCTCACAACGTAATCAGCGCAGCGCAACTGCCAACGGGACTGTTGCAGGTGTTCTATCTGGGTGTTTCGGGAACCGTTCACACCAGCTGGCAGCAATCGAGCCAAAACCCCCAACTCGTGGACGTCCTGGCAAAACTTCTAATGTCAAATTTCCGAGCTAATGTAGCCTTCCCTGGTGACAGACAATCGCTCTCCGAACCAATTGGGTCATGATCCGCAGAAGCGGGTTTTGTTGCCAAACCGCCACGGCACTCATCGACGATCAGGCGCCTATGGAAGAGGATGAGGGCGTGGTCCCGGGATGGGTAGGCAAAGGACGGGTCTCAGTCGCTTGTGAGCCACAAGACTGAAGATATCCGTCATTGTTCTTACAGGGCAGGACAGGGTTTTCTCAGTTGCCGTTCTTTTGTACACCAGTCCGGGACATGGAAATGAGCCAGTCTGGACGGATATCCGCAAGCGCAAATCCATCAGCTCTACAGAGGTGTAGTGTCGCTATGCTCTCCACACTTCACTTGGGGCTCGAGCCGGGGCGGCTGCCGCCACCGCTTGAACCTCCAGATGCTGAAGCGGCTCCGCTGTGCGACAGCGGGGTTGTCTGCGACGAAGACCCTGTGTAAGGCCCCGGTCGCGACGCGGAAGGGAAAGACGAATTGTCGCTTGAGACAGGCGATCCGGCCTTCAGAATTACTGGCCCAACGTTCGCCCCATGGTCGGACCCGCCCGTCGATAGAGAAGGCGAAGAAGCATACACTGGCATGCTTGCGGATCCATGCTGCTCAACATGATTCGAAATCTTGCTCAGGTCCCCAAGCGATCCCCTCGGAACCCCCAACCCTGCTGAGTTCTTTTGAAACACAAAGTTTCCTGGCTTGTCTTCTTTGGAAAAAACTATCGGCTTGTCACCAGCGAGCACCAGCGAAGATGGAGATGCGCCGTCTCCAGGCTTTTGCGGAACAGCAGGCCGCAGCGGCGAGCGCACAGGATTTTGAGCGAGTGTACCAGCCGTCTGCCCACTAGTGACCACTATGTTGTTCAACCCGTTCCAAACGCCGCCCGGCTGCCAGCCCCAACCGTACCCCGGGTAGAAGGACCACGTGCCCGAATGATATGGCAGCCATCCCCATGGATAGGGCGAGACCCAGGAGTAGCCCGCCCCGGGATACAGAGCCCACACCCCGTTTTGATAGGGATTCCAGCCTGCGCTGACAAGATAAGGCTGCCAGAAACTACCATACCCCCCACCGTTGATAAAGCTCCCATAGTAGTTGAGGTCGCTTAGACCATACGAGGATCCTGAACCGGCGAATGTATTGGCTCGCGAATATCGTGCGTGGTAGTCGTTCGAATCCTTATCCCAAGCGTCATAGGGACCCTGATCAATCTTCTTGGCGACAGTCACCTGATCGGCGCCTAGCGTCAGCGATTGTTTCTTGTTGACCAGAGTTGTCTCCGAACCGCGCTCCACCGTGACGTTCCCGTTGAAGACTGACAGGACCGTCTTCTCCCCCTCGACTGTCACCCGCAGATGTGTTGCAGGCGCAACCGTCATCTTCCTGCCGCAAGCCCAGAGCAGAAACTCATTGCCCTTGGTGCTTTCGAGATTCACATAGACTGTCCCCCTTACCACGTTAACCGTTGAGGCTTTTGTCCCAGAACTGCGCAGCGCCAGCAGCGGGAACTCGACCAGCGAATTTGGGGCTAAATGCAAAGTGCTGTTGTCTTCGAACTCCACCTCCGCGTAACCCTCGCCCGTTCGGAGTTTCTCGCCTTCGACAATAGGCATATTTGGCATCGTCGCCTCAAAGCCATTGCCAGTCTTGCGATCCAGTTGCAGCGTGCCTTTCACATCGCTCAGTCGGACGATCCTCACATGCGAATCGCCTGGAAGCGCCCCGTTGCTGTCCCTCGCGACTTTCGCCTCCGGCACAGCACGTGAAACGGCAGTTTCACTAGCCTGTGTCCCAACCACTCCACTTTGCGCTCCTGCCGCAACGCAGACCACCATCGGAAACGCCATTGCGAGGAGTAACCGGCATCCGGATCGGATCTTCATAAACTGCCTCCAAACCCACACCATTTGCATCAACAGATGTCGGAAAGTATACGTCCGCACGGCCCGCAATAGCTTCATCATTCTTCAAAGGAAGCTGCACTTTTCAATGCGGGAGCACATGTCGAATTCCCGCATGAGCTAAGCACAGCAAAATCCAACAATGGAGCAAGGGAGGTAATCCCCAGAATGAGCGAAAGATCATGATTGGATTGCATCGATTTAGTGCAGCTTATGGGATCTCGATGATCGCTCGGAAGTTCTCCAATGAAATACGGATGGAGGATTCAGTCGAATAAGCAACTGGGATGGAACCGATCACCAAGAGGGTAGGATTGCTTAATGTCTTTGGAGAAACTCGTTCTATGTGGCTGCGCTTGGTCTCCGCTTTTTTTCTCGTGTTAAGTCTTATGCCTTTTGGCTCGTTCGCGCAATCGTCAAAGCAGCTTCCTTATCTGGATTCCTACCTTTCCAACGATGAGCGAGTCAACGACCTCGTGTCACGCATGACACTCGACGAGAAAGTCGCTCAACTCATCAACACTGCGCCAGCAATCCCACGTCTTAATCTTCCTGCCTATGACTATTGGAGTGAAGGTCTTCATGGCGTTGCCCGTTCCGGATACGCCACACTCTTTCCTCAGGCTATCGGTATGGCCGCCACGTGGGACGCTCCACTCATACACCAGATCTCAACAGCCATATCCATCGAAGCACGCGCTAAATACAACGAAGCCGTACGCCTTAACATTCATTCCATTTACTACGGTCTCACTATCTGGTCGCCGAATATCAATATCTTCCGCGATCC
This sequence comes from Tunturiibacter gelidiferens, assembly GCF_013410115.1. Taxonomy (GTDB): domain Bacteria; phylum Acidobacteriota; class Terriglobia; order Terriglobales; family Acidobacteriaceae; genus Edaphobacter; species Edaphobacter gelidiferens. Next base: position 2,664,904 of record NZ_JACCCV010000001.1, on the reverse strand, counting down.
GAGGTGGGGCCGCGGCCAAGAAACTTACGGGGAAGATCCCTTCCTTACCGGGCGTCTGGGCGTAGCGTTCGTCGAAGGTCTACAGGGAGATAATCCAGATTATTTGAGGGCAATCGCTACTCCTAAGCACTACGCCGTACACAGCGGTCCAGAATCCACACGTCACAGCGCCAACGTTGATCCCTCACCTCACGATCTGTGGGATACCTATCTTCCCGCCTTCCGGGCCACCATTACCGAAGCCAAAGCCGCTTCGATCATGTGCGCCTATAACTCGATCAACGACTATCCTGCCTGCGCAAACAAGTACCTCCTCCAAAGCATTCTTCGCGACGACTGGTCCTTCAAAGGCTTCGTCACCTCTGATTGCGGGGCCATCGACGACTTCTATGAAATGACTGCACATCATACCTCGCCGAGCAAGGAGGCAGCAGCTGTCGCAGGCATTGAAGCCGGCACAGACACAAACTGCGGCGATACCTATCTCGCCCTCACCGAAGCTCTGAAAAAACATCTCATTAGCGAATTGCAAATCGATGTTTCCCTCAAGCGGCTGCTCCTTGCGCGCTACCGCCTCGGCCTTTTCGATGACGCTTTCAAGGTTCCTTATGCTGCAATTCCCTTCTCTGAAGTGAACTCCCCCTCCCACAAAGAAGTGGCTAAAACCGCGGCCAGGGAGTCAATGGTGCTACTAAAGAACGACTCTTCTTTTCTACCGCTCAACCTGAACACTCGCACAATTGCCGTTGTAGGACCTAATGCGGCTTCTTTGGCGGCCATAGAAGGCAACTACAACGCAATTGCCGAAGACGCGAAACTTCCGGTGGACGCCATCGCCGCTGAGTTTAGAAACTCAAGGATTCTCTACGCTCAGGGCTCGCCGTACGCAGACCAGGTGCCTCTGCCTATTCCTCGCACCGTGTTTCATCCCAGCAAATCAGCTACCGAAAACGGACTAAAGGGTGAGTACTTTTCCGGGGGCACCTTTGAAGGCAAACCTGTAACGACCCGTATTGACAAAGCAATTGATTTCGACTGGAACTCCGCCTCACCGACGCCTGGCGTCCCCTCCAATAGCTTTGCCGTCCGCTGGACCGGAACCATCACAGCCCCTCAAACGGGGGACCTTGCGCTCACTATGCACTTTGGTGACTGCTATCCTTGCACGGGACATGAGCAATTTAAGATCTTTGTTGATGGAGAACTGATTGCGAGTGACTCTCTGTCAGGGAGTGACTCGAATTCGGATTCGCACTTTCGGTTGAATTTCGTGGACACCGATCCACATGACTTTAAGGTCGAGTACATTCATCATGCTCCCCTCCGTGGCGCAGACCTCTCACTCGAGTGGACCCCACAGTCTTCCTATCTACGAAAAGAAGCCGTCGCTATCGCTCAGAAATCTGAAGTCATTGTTGCGTTTGTAGGTTTATCTCCCAATCTTGAGGGTGAAGAGATGCCTCTCCATGTCGAAGGTTTCTCGGGCGGAGACCGCACCGACATCAAGCTTCCCGCTGCGCAGCAAGAACTTCTGGAAGCCCTCACGGCAACCGGCAAGCCGCTGGTGGTCGTTCTCATGAACGGGTCTGCTCTCTCCGTAAATTGGGCTCATGAGCATGCCAAAGCCATCCTCGAAGCCTGGTACCCCGGTGAAGCCGGATCGGAAGCAATTGCTGAAACACTAAGCGGGCAGAACAACCCCGGTGGGCGTCTTCCCGTGACCTTCTACGCTGGGGTCGAACAACTGCCCGCCTTTGATGACTATTCCATGGCCAACCGAACTTATCGTTACTTCAAGAGCAAACCGCTTTATGGTTTCGGGTATGGCCTTAGCTACACCACTTTTTCTTACCAAAACCTCAGGCTCTCTAGTTCAAACCTCAAGGCCGGTGACTCCCTTACAGCTGAAGCCGATGTAAAGAACACAGGCATTCGAGAGGGGGACGAAGTTGCGGAACTCTATCTGATATCACCTCACTCCTCGGTGTCCCCCAACCTTGCCCTCGCCGGTTTCACGCGCCTACACCTAAAACCCGGCGAGACGATGCATGTCACTTTTACTCTTGATTGTCGCATCCTTTCCCAAGTAGACGATAAGGGCAATCGAGCTGTTGTTCCTGGTAGTTATGTTGTTGCGGTAGGCGGAGCTCAACCTGCTGACAGCCGTCTTGTAAAAACCGCCGCCTTCAGCGTGCAAAATACGCTAATACTTCCACCCTAAATATGGATTTAGTAAGAAACCTATTGAGCGATTTGAGGTTACAGCACCTTCGTTTCATCCAGATTCGGAATCATCATCTTAGCAAACCTTGCTCCGAGCCGAACGCTTGTGGGAGTTCACCGCCAACGTGATCCTAACGTTCGCGTGCCTTAAGAGTTCTTGAGCGTCTGATTCCCAAATGAGCTCGTCACATAGACCGAGTCGATGAACGTGACCCCTCTGTGGAATTGAACTGTCCAGCGTGAGCGAGTCTAAAAGACACCGAAGACTTAATGTTCGGTGTCTGTACTTGCCTCTGCGTGGCGAGGTGCGAAGGTGCTCCATCGGTACGCCTCTTTTTCGTTAGCGTCCGGCTTCACCGTCCATAGCGTGGCGCTGATTCCATTCAGGTCGTACACGATCTTTCCGTCCTTGATGGTGAGCTCACAGACAAGCTTCTGGTTGCTATCGAGGCGCTTGTCCTCCATGTCGGTAAATCCGAACTTGCCCTTTTCCAGACGAAGGACCGCGATGTCCGCAATCGAGCCTTCAGAGAGATTCCCGAGTTCTTCATGGCGAATCTCCCGGGCAGGATGAGAGGTCATTTCCGCAACGACCTCCTTGAGAGGCACGCCCACGGCCATGATCTTATCGGCAACGTTCAGCTCGTCTTTCATAGCCGCGTTCATACTGGTGATGTGTAAATCGGTCGAAATGGAATCGGGGATAAATCCATCCTTGATCATAGGAATTGCGAGCGACCACTTGAAGCTGCCACCTCCTTGGCCAACGTCGAAGTAGATACCACGCTTGCGACCCTCGATGAGAGCTTTGCTCGGACCCAGCGTGACGGGATCCTGCTCATGGCGAAGGCCAGAGTACATGTGGGTGTATATATCGCCAGGACGAAGCTTCTGGGTCATTAGATCGAGAATCGGACGACTTGGGCGATCGACACCGAAGTCAACCATAACGGGAATGTTTGCGCGGGTCCCGGCGATAACAGCCTGCTCGACTGGCGTCCATTCTGGGCCTTCAAAGTGTGCGGTCTTGATTCCGACAATCGTGTCGGGATACTTGAGAGCCATCGCCGCGGTTGCCACTCCGTCCATGTCAGCGGTGTTCTGTTCGTACTTACCCCCGCGCATTCCTGAACCGACGATATTGAGCATCGCAAAGACTCTAGTCTTCGAACGATCGATGATGCGGTCCTTGAAGTCTTCGAAGTTACGCCAGCCAGAGCAACCCGCGTCGACCACGGTCGTTACGCCCACACGGAAGGTGAAGCCATCCGGCGGAACGCTGTTGTCGCCAGCATAGGAGTTACGCTCACCCGTGCCCGCGTAGACATGAACGTGAAGGTCAATGAGCCCGGGGGTGACATACAGTCCCTTAACGTCAATGGTCTTTAGCGCATCGGTTGCGGGAATGTGCGCGGCAACCTTTGCAACTCGACCGTCTTTGATTGCGACGTCCATAATGGCGTCGAGGTGGTTCTTGTCATCGAGGACATGACCGCTGCTCAGTAGCAGATCGTAGGCCGGCAAAGCCTGTTGAGCCGATAAGCTGTCGCTTGTCGTGAGGATTAATGCGAGACAGGAAAGCGCTAAACCTTGTTTCCAGAAATACAAATTCATGACTCCCCAATCTATGCGTTGACCACGCAGACAAAGTTTGGATGCGTGATACTCATTTGGTTTCTATGCTGGAATATGAAAGCTTTTCATGCTCGACGAGACAAACGTCAGACCCGGGTAGCCTTCCAGCTTGCGTCTCCGTACTCTCCCATACTGACAGTTCCAGAGACTGTATTGCCCTCAACCATTCCACGAAATGCCCACGGAATTGTGTTTCCGCTAACAGTCACATTGCTGTGTAACTCAAGCTGGTTGGCATGAATAGTACCTTTCAGATCGGCTTTGTAGAGTTCACCCTGCTGTCTACCCGTAAGCGTCTCTCCGCTTTGTTCAAGAACGAAGTGTTGCTCCCCGACTCCACGCGAATATTGAATCGCAATGGCCCACTTCCCATTTACTTGTGCGGTGGCTCCAGTCGGAATCACGGGATCTTCATAGTGGCCAGGTTTGGTAAGGCCTTCGTAGATCGCATCCGCGATGATGTGGTCTTCTCCGGGATCCATCATGTACGGCATGATAGTGACCGAACTGGCCATGTGAGCAGGACGAGTGCCGGTGCCGCCATCGACAAGAATTCTTGGTGTGCCCGCATCAAGACGCGCAACAAGCTCAGTACCCGTAATCTTCAAAACGTTTGCGTCCCACTTTATTCGGAGACGCGGCGAGCGGTTAGAGAGATCTTCCGGCTGCAGGTACTCGGTCGTCACCGAAGGAAGCCCCTTCACTCGTCTCTCGATGTACTGAAGCCAGGAGAGCCACTCCTGTTGTTCTGCCGCATGGTCGCGTTTGTACCATTGGCGCACCGCAGCCAGGAGGCCCATCACTTCTTCCTTGCTGCACTTATACGCACGACCGTAGTTATGATGTGGCGCTGCCTGAAAGTAAGCCGCCCGGCACAGATCTTTCTGTCCGATAAGCATTCCGGAAGATTGTGGTCCGCGCATACACTTGCCTCCCGAGTAGCCGACTAGCGAAGCACCATGCTGAATATGGATGTTAGGAACAAGCGGCTCCTCAGCGGCGGCATCCACGAAGACGGGAACGCCCTTTTCCATTGCCATTGTGCAGATATTGGGGATACTCAGCGGGCCCTGCTCTGCATCAGGTCCGGATAGGATATAGATCATCGCAGTTCGCTCTGAAAGCTTGCTGCGAAGCTGCTCTGCGGAATTCACTTCAACGATCTCTACTCCCGTCATGCGAACGCCGAAGTCGTAAGGATTTCGGGAATGTTTAGGAATGATGACCTGATCGCGCGCCTTGATGTAAGGAAGTGCCTGAGACTTCTCCGGATCGGTTCCAGCGATACATGCAATCGTAGCGAGTGCAATGGCCGCTTCACATCCTGTCGTAGCAATCCCCCACTCCGCTCCTGTCAGCTGCCCCAGCTCTTTGCCGACAGCATCCATAAGCTCGTCGAGATGAACGAAGTAGAACGATGCATCGTACATCGCCTGTTTCACCTCAGGCATAGATCGTGAGCCACTGATAATGGTGAAAGTGCCACGGCCGTTCACGATGGGACGTACGCCGATGCGGGTAAAGAGATTGTCGGTCTCTGTGCCTTCATGCGTAATAGTCCGTTGAGCAGATGCCTTTTGCTGCGCCGTTGCAGCCAGAGGTGATATTGAAGTCACAGCTCCAAAAGCAGAGAGCATGCCAGACTGCTTGAGGACTTCCCGCCGTGACCACCGTGTCGTGCGAAAGAGTGACATAGGAACCCGTTCCCTTTTCCTGAAGTAAGACGTGTTTGTGAACGTGCCCTGATGACCTAGATCAAAGATCAGATGTAGGCAATGAGGTCGATTTCTACAAGCGAATTTCCCGGAATGCCGCCGGCGGGCGCAATCGTAGTACGTACCGGAGGAATCTTGCCCCAGCGGCCCCCATAAACGGTGTTCATCTTTGCCCAGTCGTTGATGTCGTTGAGATACACGTTGACTTTTAGGACCTTCTCCATCGAAGAACCCGCTGCGGTCAGATTCTTCTCAAGTTCATCAAGGACATGTTTCGTGTGTTCTTCAATTGTTCCTTGAAAGTGCGCTCCGACTCCCGCAAGAAAAAGAAGGTTGCCGTACGAAACGGCGCTTGAGAACAGCTGAGCTGGTTCTGAAGCTGGTTTGGCTGGATAGGATTTCTTCTCGAGCTTGCCGGTTACCTGTGCCTTCGCCGTCCCCGCAAGAGCCGCGCCTCCTGTTGCAATGACGGCGGCTTTGGCAGCGTTTTTGAGAAGACCTCTTCTGGACTGCTTTTCCATGGCTGACTCCTTTTCTGTTGTTGGGCTGATCGAATGTAGCGTAATGTTCAGACGTTTGGGTGAGAGAGGACTACACGAAGCTGGCGGCCAACAATCTCGGCCTCACCAGGCTGCAGCATCCAGGTTCCGACGACGATAGTGTTTTCGTTGGAGTGAGAGCCAAAACGGCCAGATGAACCGGTCGCAGGGTTGAGTTCAATCCGAGGACGCTGTGCGCGAAGCCGCTCCTGGACCTGCTTTGGTGTGATGCCAACAACCTGCGGATCGTACGCGAGCATCAGATGCGGCACATGGTTGGCGATTTCAGGCACGAAGACCTCCGTCTTCATTGTGGGAATGTCCTTCACCTCGCGAACGATCACATCGGCACGGCGCGCATACTCGGCCTGGTCCGTCTCGTCGTTCTGCTCAAGCAGCCAGTCCACCGCAGCGACCATGCCGACGATCTGCTCCTTGGCAACCTTCATGCCGCGGCCCACAGCGTCTGAGTTTGGGTTGTTGCTCTCCATTGCCAAATCGATAAGATGCTTTTTGCCGAGTAGCAGCCCAGCATTTTGTGGACCGCGTATTCCCTTCCCGCCGGAGAAACAGACAAGGTCATAGCCCATGCCCGTGTACTTCCACAGATTCTCAATCGGAGGCATATCTGCTGCAGCATCCATATGGCAAGGCACGTTATATTGATGCGCAACCTCAAGCCAGGTCCGGCGATCGATCTCACCCCCTTCGGCTGAATTGAAGAAGTTCGTCATGATCGTCTTTGGAGAGAATGCACGCCTGTACTCGTCCACCGTTGTAACCTCGACGATGCGCACTCCACAGAGCAGCATCGCGTGGTCGTACTCATAGCGATGCGCTTTCTGAACAATCACTTCATTCTTAATGCCGCCGACACTCTCCGGAATCAGGTTAGCGGCAACACCGTTCGCGTTGGCGATGCAGGCAGCAGTTGCAAGCGTGAGTGCCGCAGAAGCCCCGGAACTCACGAGAGCTGCTTCGCATCGAAGCCGCTTGGCAATATATTCTCCCGAGGCTTTTTGCAGATCTTTCAGCACAACGGGATGCAGAGCCGCCTGCGCGACAGCGTGCTGCACCTGCGGAGGCATAACTGCAGCAGTGAGATAGGTGTAGGTTCCGGCGGCGTTGATGATCTTCTCGACGCCGAGCTTTGCGTAGTAGTCATCCGCAGATTGCGCCTCAGAAGTGGTTGAGAGAGCGTTGGATTTCGACGGCAGGATTGATGCCGCACCCAGAACTGCCAGTGCGGCCTGTGACCAGCCAAGAAATCGTCTTCGCGTAAAAAGGTGTGAATCCTGTGCAGAGAGCGTCAACAAAGCCTCCAGTAGCAACATCGTTCTGTGAAGGTCGCATTATTAGATTCTGCCAAATTGGCGGACAGCCTCCGTAATGGAGTGAAACTTTTCAATAAAGGGATACATGGAGTGTTCGCTGTTATCCAGCTTCTGTGCGAGAACAAGAATGTCAGCGGCATGCTCACGCGGCACCACCACGACGCCATCCTGATCAGCAACAACGATATCGTTGGCAGCAACCGCGACGCCATCGCAAAGGATGGGAACGTTCACTCCTCCGAAGCGATAATGACTCACCGAGGTGGAGGGCACCGGTCCCGTGGAATAGACTGGAAAGCCGATGCGCTTGAGCTGCGGTAGATCGCGCACCCCTCCATCGACGACCGCGCCGGCGAACCCCCTGGCAAACATGGCGGTACCCATAAGTCCACCCATGCCGGCGATATCTGCCCCGTCTTCTACCTGCATGACATACACGGATCCAGCGCTGCCGGAGTCGATCGCCTGAAGCATCCCGGTCAACGCTGCGGGGTCGTGGTTCTCCTGTTTAGTCAGCTTGACGGTAAGCGCCGCACCGGCAAACTTCGTGGGAAACACTGCCTGCATGCGATGCGACATATACCGCTTTTCATGCAGCAGCTGTTCGATCGCGTCGGAAACAGAAGCAGCTTCGACATGACGATACGCATCGATCATAGCCGCCGGGTCTGCGGCATATTCTGCTGAGGTCTTCTGCGCGTCGGCGTTCACCTTCTGCATAAGGGTAAGCACCGTACAACAAAGAAAAACGGCCGCAACCGTACCGGTGATGGGACGAATCCAACTGGTCTTGTTCGAGGTCATGATAGAAAACTCTCCTCCTCAAAATAATAGGCTTCGTATCTCAACTGTGATCCGATCTTTCCAGGTTTCCGGCGCTTCCTTCGATGAACTTCGTGCAGCAGACGGCGGCACTACCGGCCGCCGCCCGAAGCGAACAGGCCGCTAAAAGATGAACTTACCTGCTAGTTGCAGCGAACGAGCTCCACTCAACTCACCGGGAAGTGTCTGGACCCCGATAACTTGACCGAATCCACTAGTACTCACGGCAGTACTCGATTGAGACGCAGCGTTGAGCGTCGGATTCCCGCTTCCGTTGGAAGAGTTCGGATTCGCCGCACTCGGGTGGTTGAACACGTTCAGTGCCTCTGCACGAAGCTGAATCTTCATCCGCTCACGCAGCCCGAAATCTTTGAAGAGCGACAGATTGTCATACGAGAAGCCAGGTCCATGAAGGGTATTTCTTGAGGTGTTTCCGAACGCGTAGTTGTAAGCAACGATGGCTCCGGCGGAATTCAGCGTTTGTGGAGCTACAGGAAGCGTGTAAGCTGTTGCATCGATGCACGACGTTTTGTTGCCCGTAATGTAATTGTGCAGACTGCAGTGAGCACTGGCCTGATGGACAAAACTCGGCCGCGTCGTACCTTGATCGAACCCCGCGCTGTTATAGCCCAGCACCACGTTGAAGGGCATGCCCGTCTGCAGATTGACGATGTCATTGAGCTGCCAGCCGCCAAGCGTCTCCCGGACCCAGCGGTTTCTTCCTTGGAAGGACGGCAGATCGTAAGTCAATACGCCGACGAAGCGATGACGGATATCCCAGTTGGAGTTGCCATAGTCGGCTTTGATGTTGAATGGCTGCGACGCTGTTCCGCCGCCGTTCGAGTCTGAGCCAATGTCCAGGTCGTGAGACCATGTATAGCTCGCCTGTCCCGATAGACCATACAAGAGCCGCTGACGGAAGATTGTGGTCAAACCGTTGTAGTGGGAGTAGGCGATGTTGTTAAGATCGCGTATCGAACCAAAGAGCGGGTTTGGCCGCAAAGAGTTGAGCGTGGGCTTAGTCGCATACGATGCAATCCCGTTTCCACTAGGATTCGTGGGCAGATTTCTGTAGTCGCTGATATCCAAATGCAGAGAGTGAGACCCCAGATACTGAAGCTCAAAAGCCGCCCCCCTCCATAACTCCTGCCCAACGCTGACGTTCCACTGATAACTGCGCTGCGTTTTGTTCTTCGGATCATACTGAACTGCGCTCTGAAAGGTGCCAGGAGTACCGGCAATTGGAGAAGCACTGCCCGCCCCAGGAGTTGGATTTGTGAAGGACAGAAGATTTGCTGCTGTCGTGCTGTATCCAATGAAGGCTCCCAGCGGGTAGTTGCTGCTGAGCAAGGTAAAGCTGTTGAGCTGGTTGGCGTTGTAGTAGAAACCCACTCCCCCTCTAATCACAGTCTTGTCGGTCGCGCGATATGCGATTCCCAGACGCGGTCCCCAGTTGTCGTGGGTTGCGCTTGCGAGTTTGAATCCCGGAGTAGGAGTGAAGGTATTCGGAGTCAGCGCACTCGTTGGCGGAATCAGCGCGGTCTCCGTTTGGTTCAGCAAACGTGCGTAGCCGTTCAGACTGTAAGGGACGGTCGGCAGGTCGTAACGCAGGCCATAGTTTATGGTCAGCTTCGAGGTAGCCTGCCAGTTGTCCAGGACGAAAAATCCGTCGCGCCATTCGGCCACCGAACCCTTGATAGTACTTACAGGCGTCTGATCAGTCGCCGCCAGGCCCAGCGCAAAGTCGGCCCGGCTGTCACCCGTCAGTGTTCCATTGAAGGTAAATAAGCCGAGGGATTCGTTGGTTGCAGCGCGGCCTAAGGTCAGCTTCCGAAGTTCTATACCAGCCATAATGTTGTGCTTGCCGCGGGTGTAGCTGACTTGGTCATATCCGTCGAGCGTACGGTCATCCTGAAACCAGTTCGTTCCATTGTTTCCAATGTTCATACCGCTTGCGCTAGTCAGCTGAACATTGGGGATTCCAAGGTTTCCCGTTGTGGTGTCGTAGTTGAATCCGGGGATACCGAGAGAGGTGCCTGCTCCCTTAAGGTTGTTCACGTACCAGTAGTTCAGAGAGTCGGTCAGAAACTTGTTGATGCCGAAGTGAAAGTCGTTGACGAGTCGAGGTGTAATGACGTGGGAGTATCCGACAGCCAGATTTCGGCTATTGCCAGGCCCGTATCCGCCGGCTACTGGAACTTGATTTCCATTGGCATAGGTTAGGTTCTGCCAGTGGTAGCGCACGAAGATCCGCACCCGCTCTCCGATGTTCTCATCGACGCGCTCCAGCGTCTGCGCGATAAACAGGTTGTTCGGGAAGTAGACATTGTTGAGGTTGTTGTTTATCCCAGCGGCGTTCGGCAGCGGCACATAAGCCTCGTATTTTTTTGCGATCAAAGCTGCAGGAGTCGACAGTTCGCTGACCGGAATCTGATTGTTCGGGTAGTAAGCATTATTGTTATAGGGGTCTTTAAGACAGATGCCCGTACAACCGCCGTTAGGATTCAGGGTGCCTAAAGCCGAGAAGTCGCCGCCTTCCTGGGCTGCTGTCATAACAGTAGAAGTACCAGCGCTCTGTGCTTTTTGATTTAGCTTCTCGTAGGAACCAAAAAAGAAGGTCTTATTGCGGCCGTTGTAAAGCTTCGGAATCCAGACAGGCCCACCCAAGGTAAACCCATATTGGTTGTAGTTCAGAGGCGCCTTCTTCTGCGTAGGAGAATCAAGGAAATTGTGCGCGTTCAGAGCCGTATTTTTAACATAGTCGTAGACCACACCATGAAAGTCGTTAGTACCAACCTTGCTGACGAGATTGATGTGCACGCCGAGGTAGGCGCCATACTGTGCAGGATAGTTTCCGCTCTGCATCTGAACCTCGGAGATCATATCCGTGCCGGGCCGCGCGGGAGTGACGTTCCCCAAGTTGTTCATGATCGAGACGCCATCGAGAGTCAGATCGTTCTGCGTCTCACGTTGTCCCGCTCCAATAAAGTCGACGCCGGGAGGGTTTCCACTGTAGCTGGTCTTCGATCCGATCGTGACGTTCGAGGCGAGCGCAGCCACCTCGAGCGCATTGTGCCCCTGAACCGGAAGATCCTCAACCTGTTTGGTCGAAAACGTCTCTCCGAGGTTTGCGTCGTCGGTGGAGAGCGGAGCCGTACTGGCGGTGATGGTAATGGTCTCCGTTGTGGACCCGATCTTCAGATCAAAGTCCGTACGCACTGCGAGGTCGACCGATACGGGAACACCCACCGTCTGTTCCTTCTTGAATCCACCCTTTTCGACGGACAGATCATAGACGCCGCTCTTGATGAAGGTAATGGAGTAGTAGCCCTGTGAGTTGGTGGTCGCCGTGTACTTCAGCTGCGTGGCCTCTTCTGTGGCGGTAACCTGAGCACCCGCTACTGAGCTTCCGCTCGCATCAACGACCGTCCCCACCAGAGCTGTGTTGTTAGCGATCTGCGCGGATGCGCCCGAAACACCAAGAAGACACATCAAACAAATTCGTAGAAGAACTTTGTTCACAGCATGACCTCCGAAAGACGTCCGTTGATTTATTCACAGTCCACTCGCCTGGCTTGCAGAGCGACGGCGGTAGCCTACCGTCGGCTGATTCGGCAGGTACAGCGATTCAGATCCCAGGCTGAGGATTAACAGGGATTTGATTACGGGGTCATCTGATTGTCATTAGGCTGTTGCCATGTCTTTAGCTAGGACAAATGTCCTAGGCTCGTCAGTTCAGGTGGACAAGTCCGCGCTGAAAGGCGTAAATCGTCGCCTGAGTCCGGTCGCGTGCACCCATCTTATCGAGCAGTGAGCTGACATGAATTCTCACCGTCTTCTCAGCGATATGAAGATCCTCCGCGATCTCCCGGTTACTAAGTCCTCGCGTAATTCCGGCGAGCACCTCGCTCTCGCGTGGCGTCAACTCCAGAACCGGCGTGCGCTCGGCCAGGCAGTCGAGCGCGAGATGAGGAAGATACCTTAATCCTCGATCCACATTCTGGATAGCGTTCAAAAGCTGCTCTCCACTCGCATCTTTATTCAGATATGCCATCGCGCCGCTTCGCACCGCACGATAGATATCCTCGCTACCCTGATAGTTGGAAAGCACAACAATGCGAGCGGACGAATACTCTTTGCGAATTTGATCGATCACCTCGAAGCCGCTGAGCCGTGGCAAGCGTAGATCGAGCACCACCACATCCGGACGCAGACTTCGATACATCTCAACACCTGTCTCACCGTCGCTGGCTTCACCAATAATCTGAATCTGCGAATGACCCGAGAGCACCGAGTGCAGCGCCATGCGCGCAAGAAAGTGGTCTTCGATTAGCAACACACGAATCTGTTTCATATCCCTATCCAACGTATAACATGATGCTCCTGCCTTAGCGATTGCCGTGCTGCGTTGAAGGATACCTTCACGGTCACCTCCGTACCGGCCTCGGCTGAGGTCTGCAGCCGGAACGTGCCGCCGATCTTGCGCGCTCGCTCCTCCATCACGGGAATGCCGAAGTGGCCGCGGCGCGAGCTGTTCTCCTCCGAGCCTTGAAAACCGTGTCCGTCATCATAGATAGAGAGGCTTAGCGAATCTGCTTCATACCTCAGCAGAATGAGAATCCGTGAAGGGTTGGCGTGACGAATCGCATTCGAGACCGCCTCCTGACCAATACAAACCAGATGATGGACGCAACCCGGAGCAAGCGGCTGCTCCTCACCTTCAACCTCAAAAGTCGTCTTGAAGTTCTCCTGTAAAGGATTAGCTTCAAGGACGCGACTGAGCGCTCGTGACAACAGATTGGTCATCTCGTCTGCATCCCGCAGATCCCAGATGATTCGCCGCGCCTCCGCCTGGCAGTGAGAGACCATGCTTCGAGCCAGTTCACACGACTGAGCGGCAGGAGTAGAACTCAAATCGCTGTCCCGAAATAACTTCGACGTGGCCTCCAGCTGCCATGAGATCGCGGCAAACCCAGCCATCAACGTGTCGTGGCACTCGCGGGAGATGCGATTCCGCTCTTCCAGTACGATACCGATCCGCCCTTTCATCAACTGGAGACGACGTCGAAACAATTGCGTCGCAAGAGCAAGAACGACAAGGCAAAGGCCAGCAGCGAAGTACCAGGTCTGGTAGAAATAAGGCCGCTGTTTCACCTCAACCGAGCTCACCCGAGAGGTCCAGTCTTCTCCGCCGCCCCGGGCCTGCACCTCAAACCTATAGGTCCCCGGCGGCAGGCGGCGGTAGCGGGCAGCATGAGCGCGAGTATTCGTCCACTCCGCGTCATACCCAGCGAGACGATAGCGATACTCCACATGCGCCGGATTGGAGAGCAGCTTCGCGTTGAAGAAGAACAGAATGTCGGGCTGCCCCGCTTCCAATTCGATCCGCGAATCGCCCGTCCTCGTATCGGTATCAGCGGCGTCGGGATCGCTCGACAGTGTCCAGCCCGTGATTGTCGCGGCCGGACTTATCGTGCCTAGCCTCTCCGCCACATCCGTTGTATGCACAAAGCTCTTGGTCGTCGCAAACCAGAGAGTACCATCAGGCTGAAGCGTAGAAGACGGCTTCGAAGGCCCACCACACTCTGAGGACCGCATCCCATCGGCCTTCCCCAGTATCACAACTGATAACGGATGCTGTCGTCCCTCGATCACAGCATGCAGCTCAGCTACGGTGAGGCGCACAATTCCTCGATAGGTACCAAGCCACAGGTGGCCGTCCTGATCCTCCGTCGCCGTGCTTACCGGTTGCGTGGGCGCGTTGACGTTGCCAGGCAGCGCAACCGCATGATCCTGTCTAATCGCAACGATTCCGCCCGCCTTGGTGCCCGCCCAGAGATACCCTCCGCTATCGAGCACCAGCGAGAGCACATACGGATGAGGAAGGCCGGAGACCGCCGATACCGTTCCGTCTCGAACACTGTAGAGGCCACTACTCGTCCCAACGAGAATGGAGCCGTCCCGATCCTCGATCAGGCATGTAATCAGCTTCGTCTCGACGAACTGCCTACGATTTTGTCGATCCGGCTGTCCCTGCGGAAAGTACAAAACCCCTGTGTAAGTCCCTACCCACAGCCCTCCGTGACTGTCCGCAAGAATAGAGCTGACAGCATTGCCTGGCGACTCGTTGCCAAGCAGATAGTGACGATACGAGTGGCCGTCGTAGCTGTAAATTCCGTTGAACCACGTTCCTATCCACATTCGCCCCTTCTGGTCTTCGGCAAGCGCTCGGATCGCCGTAGTGATCGGCATGCCTGGAGGAGTAGAAGGAATAAGCTGGCCGTTGTGCCGCCGAAATAAACCATTTCCCCATGTGCCAAACCATAAATCGCCGCGGCTGTCGGCAAACACGTTGGCGGCGTAGGAGGCGTGGAAACCCTCAGGCTCTCCAAACGGCGCGAGTGCTCCTTTGTGCCATCGGCTCAGGCCGCCGGTGAGCATCCCGACCCAAAGGTTCTGTTCGTCATCCATAAACAGAGTTCGGATGGCGTCATCGGGTAGTCCATTGCGCGAGCCCCAATGCGAGAGGCCGTCTGCACCAAAACGCCACACACCATCGTGGCGGGTTCCCATCCAGAGATTCCCGGCGGTGGCGTCGCCGAGCAGGGTAGTGATCGGACTTGCGAGGGTTGCACGCACCACGGGATCAAATGCAGGCGCCTCGCCGCATAATGCGCACTTGCGTGGAACAAGTTGCATCAGGTGAGTCATCGTTCCCACCCAGATCCGCTGTGCCGCATCGCGATACACCGCGACCTCAGTATCAGACGCCGACGTTCCAACCCGATAGCGTTGGACCTTACCGCCTTGCCAGTGATAAAGCCCCGAAGACGTAATGAAGAACATCCCTCCATGGCCATCCTCGGCGAAGGGCGTCGTGATATCGCCGGAGATCATTCCGGCACCCGCAACCGCCTCGAGGTGATTGCTAACGAATCGCTCGATCCCGTTCTGAGTAGCGATCCATAGCACCCCTTGTGCATCCCGATAAAACGTTCGAATGCGTTCATTATGAAATCCGGCCTGTTCGCTGATCGCAACAGTTCCGGATGCTGTACGGTGCAGTATCCCGCTGCCGTCCGTTCCAATCCAGAGATCGTCGTTGCCCTCGGGAAGCACCGCATTGATAGCTTCATTGTCGGCGAGGCCACCGACCACGATGGGAAGACTGTGAAAGTGCTGTCCGTCGAAGGTGGCGAGCCCCGATCCGGTAGCAAGCAAGAGTAGTCCATCCGGCCGTTGAGCAATCATTCGGACATTATTGTCAGGTAGTCCATCCTCTATCTGCCAGTCCTGCTTCTGATACTCGGAAAGCCTGAGCGGAGAGGATGTCTGCGCCATTGCCCCGCAAGCAAACATCCCCGCAGCCACATAAAGAAGAACAGACAGAATCAGTCCGCTTCTACGACGAAACTGGCTCGCGACCGAAACCAGACCCACACCCCGCGGAAGACACACTGTCGGCGTGGCGTGAGGGTCACGCTCCACTCGAACGGGATGGAATCGCCTGATCAATATCTAGATAGACCTCAAGGCGAACACATATTTCTGTTCGTTGCAAGGGAATCCGCTCCGAACGGATCCGTCTAGGCGTCGAGCGGACGCTCTGGATGCACCGTCAACCAGCAAAGTGCCCCAATCACGGCCAAAATCGCAGCAAGTGCAAAAGAAGTCGTCCAGCCGAAGCGTTGAGCGATCCACGGAGTCAGTGACGCTGTCACCGCACCCCCGATCTGCCCCCCCATATTCACCATGCTCGAAAACACTCCGGAGCTGCGACCTGCAATATCAATGGAAACAGACCAGAACGAGCTCTGCGACAGATACAGTGCGCCGGCCCCACCTGCGAGGATGACTCCTGCAAGCTGCGGACTATGAACCATCGATCCGACCACCAAAAAACACGCCGTTGCAAGAAGCGCCATCGACGCCAGACCGGCGCGGCCGATACGCAGACCGTACAGGTCCGTGAGTTTGTCACTGATTGCACCCCCCGCGAGACAGCAGATCGTCATCGACAAGAATGGAAGCATGGCGTAGCGCGCACTCGATTTGAGATCGAAGCCTCGCACCTGTGCCATGTAAAGAAAGAACCAGCTAAAGAAGATCCACGCGACGTAGCCGAAGCTGAAGTAGCCGATCATCAGCGCTGGAAGATCACGGCGATGGAAGATCGCACGCCACGAAATCTCAACCGTTTCGGAGCTGAGTGCACGGTGCTCCTGAACGGTTCCGTTGATTCCGGCATGAATTTCGCTTAGCTCTAGCGGTCCAACTTCGGGGTGCTCCTCGGGGGTATCTCGTGAGTACTGCCACCAGATGCTTCCCGCAATCAGACCCACAATCGCACTGAACCAAAAGGCCGCCCGCCATCCGTGATGTGTGATCAACCACGTCAGCAGAGGTGGAGTTAGCCCGCTGCCGGCGCCGACTCCCGCAAAGATAAGCCCGTTGATGAAGCCGCGCTCACGAATCGGAACCCATCGAGCAACAAACTGATTCGCCGCGGGGTAAATTACAGCCTCGCCTGCGCCCAGAGCAAACCTGATCGCAATGAGCAACATCACCGCATGGGATATCCCTGAAGGCAGCATCGCCGTTAGCGCAGTTGCTATGCCCCACCACAAAACTCCAAGGGTAAGAACCCGGCGCGGGCCAAAGCGAGCCGCAAGCCATCCCGCCGGAAGCTGAAAACCCGCATACCCAATAAGAAATGCGCTGAAGATCCAGCCTAAACGCTGATTCCCCAATCCATACTCTTTACTGATTTGTATCCCGGCGATCGAGATGTTGGTTCGATCGAGAAAGGCGACGCCACTCAGGACGAAGAGCCAGAAGGCAAGCAGAAACCTGACTCGGGTATGGCGTTCGAAATACACTGGTGCTCCTCCTACCGCGACACGTGCCCGGACAGATCTTGGCAATCGATTTCTGACAGAGCGCTTTGACCTTCTATTGAACAATGCCTTGAGCAATTCTCTTTAGGACTTATGACCTATATCACTCGCAGAGACTTCATCGGATAAAGCTCACGCTGCCTCTCTATAGTCAACAAAACTGGAATCTGACGGCTAGGTCATTTAGCCTATCTGGAAATCTGGCGCTCGTCCGATGACAATTTACAGGCATTGTTGTCGAATTCGCTCTAGTTACTAATACATACTCTTCTGCCCGTTGCCTCCTATATGCGGCTGAGACGGAATAAGCACGATGCCCATTATCATCACACGCGACGACCCGCGATATGCGAGCTTGCAAAAAGGCCATAACGCGCGATTCCCGGAGAAAGAGACCGACGCTGCAAAACGGATCTTCCTGTGTGAATCCTCTGCCGACGCTGCTGACGCGCTTCAGCAGATTGTGAGCGCTGGCCTGCGGCCAACCATACGCAGCGGAGGGCACTGCTATGAGGACTTCGTCGCAAATAATCCCAGCGGCGCCATTCTGGATCTGAGCCTTCTTTCCGGCGTCAACGACGGCAGAAGTGCCCCGCCCTATCGGATTGGTCCCGGAGTACAGCTCTGGAACGGGTACCTCGAGTTGTACAAGCGTTACGGTGTAACGCTTCCAGGAGGGACTTGTGGAACCGTCGCGGCAGGTGGCCACATCAGCGGCGGAGGATATGGCCTCTTGTCGCGGCTCCATGGTCTCTCCTCCGACTGGCTGACTGCCGTAGAGATCCTGACGGTCGATGGAAGTGGCAAGGTCATTCCTCGCCGAGTAAATGCGCACCACGACGCAGACCTCTTTCGCGCCTGCCGAGGTGCAGGAGGCGGTAGCCTGGGTGTCATCACCTCCTACGAATTCAACAAACTTCCGCACCCTCCAGCGGAGGTCATCGAGGCTTACATCTCCTTTCCGTGGGAGGGTATGACAGAAGAAAAGTTCGTATCACTCTTGAAGACATTCGGAGAGTACTGGGAGACTCGTGGCCAGGAACCAGACGCCTGGGGTATGTTCGCGGTCCTGGTGGTCTCGCATCAGTCGGGCGGCGGGCACATGGGAATGTCCGTGCAGTTCTGTAACCCCGACGGCACATGTCGCGATCTGGCTGCGCTCAACGATTATCTGGACTGCTTCCTTCAATGCGGTTCCCCAGCATCTCCGGCAGATGGCACTGGCCATGCAGGACTCTCAGCCAGAAAAGACGCAGGCGAATCTCTCTGCTCTGGAGTCCACACCGTCCGACGACGAAACTGGCTCGACGCCACAGGCGGCAACAACGGCTCCGGCAGCAGCGCCCGCGCCAAGTACAAATCTGCCTATATGAAACGCGGCTTCACTGAGGTTGAAGCTCGTTGCATCTACAAACACATGACCCGGACGATCCCGAACGTTGATCTTCGGGGCTCAGTGATCGAGATGGACTCCTACGGCGGAGCGATTAACCGCAAAGAACTCCTCGAAACGACCTCCGTCGCGCAACGGTCCTCGGTGCTCAAGCTCCAATTCATGTCCTTCTGGGGAAATCCCGAAGACGACGCCGGAAGACTTCAGTGGATCCGTGACATTTACAAAGATCTCTACTCGGGCCCCGACTCCGACCCCGACCACAAAGAAACTCCCTGGTGGAGCCCCCGCTATGAAGGTTGCTACATCAACTACCCCGATCGGGATATGCTCTCCTACACTTACTGGCCTCAGCTCTACTATGGCCACGGAAAACTATACCCATTCCTCCAGACCGTAAAGCGCAAGTACGACCCCAACAACATCTTTCATCACGCCATGTCGATACGACCCTGAAGAGCCGAACCAACAAGGAACTCCGATGAAGCAACGCTCCTCCCTCAATCGTAGACACTTCCTTCGCATCGTGGGCACCGCCTCCCTTGCGCTGCGAACGAGCATGGCGCGTGGTCTTCCGTCGTCTCCTCATCTTGCATACGTCGGGAGCGGCCACGACGAGATCCACGTCTTCCAGGTTGATGGTCTCAACTGGGCCCTCAAGCAGATCGTAGCCTGCAAAGTTCCCGCCTCCCTCACAGTCCATCCGAATCGCCGTACTCTCTACGCCATCAACCAGGTCGCTGACCACCAACACCTGCCCACAGGCTCAGTCGAAACCTTCACCCTCGCACCCGATGGCACACTTACCGCATTCAGTAAAACTTCCCTCTCGCTCTCCGCTACCCTCCCCCGGCACCTCACTCTATCGCCCGATGGCAAAAGCGCTGTCGTAGCAATCCACGGGGGCGGAGCTTACAACCTCCTTTCCCTCCTCGAGGGCGGCCAGTGCCCACAGGTAGCTGGAATTCTCAAGGAAACTGGCTGCGGACCCGATGCACTACATCAGCTCTCCGCCCATCCCAGCATGGCTCTCTTTGACACGACACATGGCCGCGTCCTCACATCTGACACAGGCAGTGACCAAATCAGCGTCCTGGCAGTCAGCGAAACCAGCCTCACAGTGCACCAGAGATTCGCCACAGACGCAGGCAGCGGACCGGCCCATCTCGTACTGCATCCCAAAGGAGATATTCTCTTCGTTGCCAACCAGCTAAATCGCTCCCTATGCAGTTACAAATACGACCCTGAACATGGAAGAATTCTCCACTGCATCCAACGCATCGCCGAAGACACCGGCGGACCTTTGGCTCTCCATCCATCAGGCCGCGCCCTCTACACCATCGGCGGCAGGGAGGACGATGTCCTTCAGGTCTGGCACATCGATCGCTCCCCCGGCATACTAAATCGATTCCAGAGTTGGCACCTGCACTCCGGAAGATCCGTCGCCATGACAGCAGAGCGCGATACCCTCCATGTCGTAAGCGAGACCTTCGACGGCGTGCTGCGTTTTACAGCAGATCCCGCCGACGGACGTCTCAGTGGTCCCATACTGGCAGCAGAGGTCCCTGAGCCACTCAGCATCGCGACACTCTCCATGTAATTCACGGGTCCTCAGATTCGCGCCACTAAAGAGCAGGATGAGCTCGACGCCACTGCGCAATCTCATCTGGGCTCATCGAGAGCGGCAGCACCCTTCCCTGCTTGGCCGAGTGAAATGTTGTCTCCAGCACAGCCATCACCGCAACCGCATCGATCCCCGGAATCGAAGCCTCCCGCTGCCCTCCGAGAATCGCGTCCCTAATCTGCATGTAGTACATCTGCTGATTGCCTAACGGCGCCGGAATCTCTGTGCGCCTGCCAGTCTCGCCGTCATACAGAAGGCCGGGGTGAGGGTCGTAGCCGAAACCAGGACTGCCAGGTACCATGCCTTCTTTCAGCTGTGCCTCCTGCACATCCGCACCGTACTTCATCCAGCTCGCTCGTGTCCCATGCACGATTGTCCTTGGACCGCCTCTCGATACCAGCAACGACGCATGAAGAATAGTTCGCATGCGCTCATAGTTCAGCTGAACATGAGCCCAGTCGTCTGTCTTTCCGCCTTCGCGCAGAGTGGCAAAGCTTGCACTAATAGATTGTGGGAGGCCGAAGAGATACAGCGTCTGATCGATAAGATGTGGCCCCAGGTCAAACCACAATCCGGCACCTGGGCCCTCATCCTCGCGCCAGCGTTGACGAACGTGAGGCCGGTAGCGGTCCATGTGGCACTCATAATGTGAGACCACACCAAGCGCGCCCGACTGCAGCACCGCGCGTGTAGCCTGAATCTCGCTCTCCCATCGGCGATTGTGAAAGACCGAAATCATTCTTCCCTGCTCCTCCGCGATTTGCAGCAGAGAGCGCGCCTCGGCCAGCGTCACCGTGAACGGCTTGTCGACGACCACATCTTTCCCCGCTCGCAGCGCAGCCGAAGCAAGCGGATAGTGGCTGTCGTTAGGGCTCGCGATCACCACCAGATCGACATCGGGATATATCGCCACCTCCGCAGGAGAACAAACCGCGATCTCACCCAGGTCCTTCCGCACAACCTCCGGCCTGCTTGAGCCCACCATCGTTAGCGCAAGCCCCGGAACCGCGCGGATAAGTGGCGCATGAAAGATCTTTCCTGCATACCCATAGCCGATTAGACCGACACGAATTCTTCTGGAATTTCCGCTCATCACACCTTCAGAGTTTCCAACGAAATATGAGCGTGGTAACGCCCTGTTCTAAATTGTTGTATAACACGTGCTTCTGGCACGTCAGTGATTTTCAGAAAGCCATTTACGGGCCAGTTCACAAGGAGAGGATTGTTGACGGTGGACTTGACGGTAACTTATTTACGTCTTGGTCCAGTTTGCATTCACCGTAAGCTATCAATCTACCCTCTCCAATGTGAAAGCAGCAGCCTGGAAATCTCCACGGAGGTCAACATCAACGCCATGCTGCATCCAGAAAGCCCCACTGGCAACTGCCGCCAAGCCTGCGGACAGCTTCCCGTCAAGTGCCGCGATCCGATACTTCGCGTCGGTGTTCAATCCGCGGAGATAAATTCTTGGAAAGGGATATAACATTTGGCTGGAGTGCAGAAAGGCGAAAACGACGGCGTGTCGCTGATCTTTCGACACCGATTCAGTCACGGATTGCTCACTTCCATTCTGCGGTGAGATCAAGCGGTAGAGCGATCCCCGCTGCACGATCTCCCGAATCTGTTTGTACTGGGTCACCATCTTTTTCGCAGTTGCAAAATCCTCCGGCTTCCAATTGTTCAGGTTTGCACCGACGCCGAGCGATCCCTGCATGGAAGAGAGAAAGCGGTATTCGAGGGATAGAGTTCGTTGATTGACCCAGGTCGGCGAGTCCGTGACCCACGCCATCATCACACCTGGAGCATAAGCATAGGTGAACCCGTCCTGTATCGAGAGACGATCGAACCCATCGGTATTGTCGGACGGCCAGACCTCGTCCGTGTAATGCATGATGCCGAGGTCCACCCGACTCCCCCCTCCGGAGCAACTTTCAATCTCGACATAGGGATGTTTCTTGCGCAGCTCATCGAGGATGGAGTATAGGTTTTGGATATAGGCGATGTAGACCTTCTTCTCGTCCTCCGGCGCTACCGCGGGCCAGCCCGGTTCGGACCAATTACGGTTGTAATCCCACTTCAGAAATGCAATGTCGTTTTCTCTGAGCAGCTTATCCAGGAACTCGAAGACATATTCGCGTACATCCGGATGAGCGAGATTGAGCATCAACTGATTCCGGCCCTCGGTTCGTGGCCGACCGGTAAAGTTCAACACCCAGTCAGGATGTTTGCGATAGAGATCGCTGTCCGGATTAACCATTTCCGGCTCAACCCATAGTCCAAAATCCATGCCGAGAGAGTGAACCTTGTCGATCAGCGGCCTGAGGCCATGCGGAAACTTCTCCGGATTCACGTACCAGTCTCCGAGACCGGCTCGATCGGTAGAGCGTTGCCCAAACCAACCGTCATCTACGACGAAGCGCTCGACACTGATGCTTGCTGCCTTCTCCGCGAGGGCTTCCTGTCCAGCCTCATCCACCTTGAACTCTGTCGCCTCCCAGGAGTTGTACAGAACGGGACGAAGCTTCGGATTAGGTGCGTGCGGCAAGATGCTCGAGATCTCGAAGCGGTGTAGAAGTCTTGAAGCACCTCCGATGCCGTCATGCGAGTAGCCAGCATAAAAGTCGGGTGACTGCAGGTGCTCTCCTGGGGATAGACGATAGCCAAAATCAAATTGATTGGGGCCACCTGTTACACGAACCTGCTGTGCGGCATCCTGTTCAATGCTGATCTGCCAGGAGCCGCTCCACCCCAGGGCGCCAAACCAAACGTCGCCGTGGTCCTGGTCATTTGAGCCGTTTCGATCGATAGCAAACCACGGATTGTTCTGGGCGCCTGTCGATCCGCGACGGCTCTCGAGAATCGTTTTTCCAGGCTGAATGATTTGCTCGCGGAGGTTCCACTCACCTGCCCAACGACCGGTGAGGTAACGCAAGCGGTAATCAGTACCGCGCGGCAGGTTCCACGTGCCCGAAGCAATCTCCTCAACTGTGAGCGGAACAGAGGTTCTGTTCTGTACTTGTGCCGATCGCGTCAGAATGCCTGTAGTTGCATCGACGTGATACTGCAATTCGACATAGACCTCTCGCGAGACGTCCTTCAGCAGAATAGTGAGCTGGTTCCCGTCTATGCGATGCGAGACATACTCCAGAACCAAGTCTCTATTTCCGTCCGGGAAAGTAACCTTCAGGTCAGGTTCAACGTAAAGTCCTCCTCCCCAACCAACGAACTCTTGTTGCGTCGTGTTAATCGAAGATTCAAAGGAAGATGGGCCAGGATCGGAATGCGGCATCGCGAACGCATCCGCCGTACTCAGACATTTTCCCCAATAAATCGCCTGCAGTTGTTTCTTTTCGTTAATTCCAAACACATAGGACATGTCACCCGCGTCAATACGAAAGACCTGCGTCCGGCCGTCAAAATGAATCAAAGCTGCATTCGATTGGCCTCGGACAAAGAGGGGAAGGAACGCGCTCATCAATACCATGCAAAGCAGGAGTATGAAGCGAAGCCTCCGTCCGTACATTGCATCCCCACAGAAAGGCCCTTTGCTAGTCCCTATCCCAATCTTCTTCGTCATCCCAGCATTCATTCGTCGCTCCATCCGATTGTCGAACAGTTGCTTACAAAGACACTATCGGTTCGTGTGTTCCTATGCTCTCTTTATTTCGGAAGGACACATCCGTCAAACGCACTCTACGGCCTTGTTCTACACGAACCGAGAGTACGGTTCTTCCGTAACGGACGTTGCAAGTCCCGCCGAGTTTGCTCGAAATCGCCGCCGAGATCAGTCGATTCGAACCCCAGCTCATGTCCACCTGAAAGCCACCGCGAGCGCAAAGTCCACTGAACCGCCCGTCTGGCCACGCTGCCGGAGGGCTGGTAAAAGATGCAGGAAATCACCCTGCGATTGCAGCAGCATCTCGGCAAGACCGGCAGCTCCAGCGGTATTGCCATCGACCGCGAAGATATTTTGCGTCGCGCCAGCAACGCCACCGCGTGAGTAAGTTAAGAGATTGTCCTCGGTCGCTTTGCCGATGAGGCCGACCAAGTGACGGTGCGCCGCCTCTCCATCCCAGAGTCTGGCGTAGTAGTTCACGAGATTGGCGCGGCTCCACTCTGTATCTTCCCAATCCGGTTGATTGATACGCCGCTTTAGTGTGACGCGCGCAGCGTTGGCGAGCTCAGGAGTCTTTTCTGGGGAGATTTGATTCTCCGGATAGAGGGCGATTAGGTGTGAGGTGTGCCGATGATTCGGCTGAGCTTCTTCGAAGTCCTCCAACCATTCCTGCAACTGGCCGTGACGCCCAATCTGGAATGGGGGAAGCTTCTCTCGCGCCCGTCGAAGCTCGCTGCCGAAGCTAGAGTCGATTGCGAGCCTCCCCTGAATTTCCAGACAGATACTAAAGAGCGCATAAACGAGGACACGGTCACACGTAGGTCCCATCGATTCGCTGCATTCGGCACCAGAGGTAGTGCGAAACCAATTCTCCGGTGAGTCGGATGGCCCAGTGACCAGCCATCCATGTTTCGGATGCTCCACCATATATGCAATGAAGAACTCAGCAGCCTCTTTCAATACTGGATACACGCGTTCGCGAAGGAACTCTATATCCTGCGTAAAACGGAAGTGCTCCCACATCTGGAGCGATATCCAGATGCCAGAGGTGACGAAGATTCCCCATCCCAACCCCCAGCCAGGTGCCGTATAGCCCCACGGATTTGTGACCACATGGCTGATCCACCCGCGCACACCGTAGAGACTCCGCGCAGTGCGCCTGCCTGAACCAATCATTTGCTCGATCAGAGTGAAGAGTGGAAGCTGTGAGTCCGTGAGGTTGCCAACCTCGGCTAGCCAATAATTTTGCTCGGTATTGATGTCCAAATGAAAGTCGTCGGTCCAACCCATACTCGAAGCAAGTCCATCGTTCCAGATTCCCTGCAATGCAAGTGGAAGAGGTGAATTCGCTCGCGAACCGGCGATTGTCAGGTAACGACCGTACTGAAAGAAAAGCGCACACAATCCAGGATCACTGACTCCTGCCTCCAACGACCGTCGCCTTTGGTCGGTTGGAATCCTTTTAGCTCCCGCTCGAGATCCGAGATCGATCTGAACACGACGGAACAGGGTTTGATGGTCCGCGATATGGTTTCGACGAAGCTCAGCGTAACTCTTTGAAGTCGTGCCTTGTAATGCCTGAGCGCAGTCCATCTCCGGAACGTGACCACCGTAGCTGGTGGCAATCGCGACAATTAACGTCACCGCATCTGCATTATTGATCTGCAGATGCTCTTCCCCGCTCGTAATCACTCCCCCCACGTGGAATAGACGGGCGCTGCACTCCACTTCAACGCCCTGCTTCCCATCACTGAGCATCGATTCGAATGCATGTCCTCGAAAAATAAGAGTGTCAGATCCGGACCGAACGATCTTTCCTGGTAATTTGATACTCTCGAAGATCATTTTGAGGCTGACATGCCCAGGGGTATCGCTTCGCAGGTTAACGACAAGTACACCATCTGGATTTGAAGAGAACACCTCTCGCGTAAAGCGATTCCCGTCGGCCCGATACTCTACACGAGCAACTCCCTCGTCCAGATCGAGGGTCCGCCGGTACTGGCTTGGGTCACCGCGATGAGTCAATTCTAAAACCAGATCGAGCAGCGGTAGGTTTGTGCCAAATGAAGTTGGGTGACTGAGAAGACATTCTTCACAGAGCTTTCGTGCCTGAACATAATCTCCTTGAAAGAGGAGGGAGCGCATCTTATCGAGATGCGACGCTCCTCCTGGATTGATATCGGATACGCCTGGCGCGCCGGACCAAACCGTTGACTCAGTTAAGGCGATCCGCTCCCTCGTGACGCCCCCGTAGACCATCCCGCCGATCCTTCCATTCCCTATAGGAAGGGCCTCGAGCCAACGCCTCGCTTCGCCGCGGTACCAAAGAACCTGGTCAGCCCCCGCCTCCTCTCCGAGTGCAAGGCGTGCGTTGACCGGAACGGCAGCGAGAGCCAGACCGGCCCGAACAAATTCCCGCCTAGTAGGAGACACAGACACCCTCTGCAGAGCCACTAAAGCCCCTGCCCGCTGGGAGAGGGCAATATCTACGGTCATCTGCTCGATCAAAACCGGCAGATTCGATGCCTCTCATCGTTTGTGGGATTGACTGACCACGTACGTCTCGGCAGCCTCGGCATAAAAGTAAAATAAAAGGCTTGTGCGGCGGATGCGAAACCACCGTAACATGAGTCTTGTGCTTTGTGGCACAACTTTTGACCCGATGAATAGCACACCCAGATCTGCCGGAATCAAAGACATAGCTCGAGCACTCGGGATCTCGATTGGCACGGTCGATCGAGTCCTGCATAACCGTACTGGCGTCAGTTTGAAGACCAAGGCCCGTGTGCTTGAGACGGCGGAGAAGTTGGGCTATAAACCCAATCTTGCCGCGCAGGCGCTGAAGCTCAACCGCACGATCGAAATTGCAGTCGTTCTTCCCAAGCAGATCTCCCATTTCTTCGATCCTTTGCGCGCGGGGATAAGATCGGCCGCCGAAGCCACCGTCGGAATGCGCGTCAAAGTCACCTTTCATGAGTATCCGCGTTTGGGACAGGGAGACGGCGAGTTGCTCGAGAGCAGGCTGAAGGAGAAATGCGACGGCATCATCTTTACCCCCGGAAATCCGAGGAAGCTTGATTCGATCATCAATCGCTTGACCGCGCATGGCACCGCGATGCTCTGTGTCGCCAGCGATGCACCCTCCAGCGAGCGGATCGGTCTCGTTTCTGCGCACGCCTATACCAGCGGTGCGTTGGCGGCGGAACTTCTGGCTCATAAGCTCGCGCGGAAAGCGCATGTGGCGACCATCACTGGCGAACTCACGACTCTCGATCACGCGGACAAACTTCGCGGCTTCGCGGCTACTCTTGCCATGCTTGCTCCTCATCTCAGCTTGCTTCCGGCGGTCGAGTCGCATGAACGTCCCAAGGAAGCGTATCGCCAAACAATCGCTCTGCTCCGCGGTGAAACGAAGCCGCAAGGCCTGTATATCAGCACAGCGAACAGTGTTCCGGTTCTCCAGGCGCTTGAAGAGGAAGGCCTGCTTGGGAAGATTCAAGTCGTCACTACCGATCTGTTCCAAGAGTTGGTCCCTCTGATCGAGACGGGCAAAATTCTCGCAACGCTTTATCAACGTCCTTTCACTCAAGGAAAGGTTGCGTTTGAAAGCCTCGTCGCCTATCTTCTCGAAGAGAAAAAGGCCTCTCCTATGATCCGCCTCGCACCGCATATTATTTTTCGCAGCAACCTTCCTCTCTTCACTGACCGCTTGGACGACCTCACGGACACGTCGCAGTCTTAGGCCCGTCTAAGCCGCCGAATTTCCGCTGGACCAGCCCCTCTATTTCTTGCTCTTGGGAATGAAACGAATCGCGCATCCTCCTCCCGCGGCCAAGTGCAAGGTCAGCTGCTCCGTTCTGTCCACGATCTGTTTTTTGATCGTGACATGCTCTGGATGACCCCCTGCATCGGCCCCATCCTGATAGATCTCGGCGATGTATCGTCCGCTACCGAGAAAGTTTAGGGGCACATGAAGGTCGCGTGGAGTCCAGTTGGTAATGCTGCCGAGATACCATTCGTTCCCGTGATTCCGAGCGATCGTCACGAACTCTCCTGGTTCGCCATTGAGAACGTACATCGAGTCCCATTGCGTCGGAACATCGCGAATAAACTGAAAAGCAGGCTGATCAGCGTAAGCCTGAGGTCGGTCCGACACCATTTGAAATGGAGTCTGGAAGACGACATAGAGCGCAAGCTGCTGCGCTCGAGTGCCCATCACCATAGGGCTCCGATCGCGGGCAACAAAATCGTCTTCTGTGGCATTAGTGAACCCGCCAGGTGTGTAATCCAAGGGACCGGCAACCATGCGGGTAAATGGAAAGACGGTTCGATCTACGGGACTATCGCGTCTGCCTACTTTGTTGTTCTCCGCTCCCAAGACGGCTTCATAGCTAAGCACGTTCGGATAGGTTCTTTCGATGCCCCAGGGCTTGCTGGCTCCATGGAAGTCCACCATGAGGTGATGTTCCGCGGCTTCGCGAGCAACGTCATAGTAGAACTTTATTCCATCCTGATCGTCGCGATTAATGAAATCGATCTTGACGCCGGCAACCCCCCAGCTCTCAAAAAGCGGGAACGCTTCCTTCATTTGATCCATCACCGAGGTGGAGTAGAGCCAGATCCAAACCTTGACTTGCTTGGCCGCGGCGTAGCGCACCAATTCGGGTACATCGACGTTACCGCGCTGCTTGGTGATGTCGCGCCCATCGGCCCAACCTGCGTCGAGCAGCATGTAAGGAAAGCCCGACTGTGCAGCAAAATCTACGTAGTACTCCATGTTTTTCGTAGTATATGCCGACTTTCCATCCGGTCCGATGTCGCCCGCCCACCAATTCCAGGATGCTTTTCCAGGGTGAATCCAGCTCGTATCCTGCACTCGACTCGGTGGGTTCAAGTCCGAGATGACATTAGACTCCATGAGCTTGCCAGGCTTGTCCGCAACCAGCAGAACGCGCCACGCAGAGTGATGTGGCAAGGTCGTTGTGAGCGCTAAGCCTGGATCATCGAACCGCGGTGAGAGTTTTGAGACAAACCAATGGCCTGCCCAATTTCCGGAAGGATTCGTGACGTACATCCCGGGATTGCCTTCAAGATCTGCCTCAGTAAACGTTACCCAGGCCACACCAGGCAGATGCATAAGCAACGGCATGCCGATCAGAAAACTACTTGATACCCCTCCCTGATTACTAAAGGCTGTAGTGGGCAACTTCACGTATTCGCTCTCATAACTACTGCGATAGTTAGGGAGCGCAAGCGCCCAGGTGGTGGCATCGGTACTAACGCGAAACTCGGTGTCCTCCTGTTTCAGACGAAGGTCCTTCATCGCGTCTTGCTCAGGTAGGACATACCGAAAAGCAATTCCATCGTTATAGGCTCGCGCCTCAATCACGAGCGACCTCTTCGGTTCGCTCCTTTCGACGGCACGCAATTGCACACTGTTATATAGATCGTGAACGTTGCTGACCTTTCCTCCGATCAGGTTGTAGTCATCACTCCCCTTTGCGGGAGTGCTTTCGGAGATCTCCATGTTGCTTCCCAGAGTAGGCTGGCCTGACAGTTCCAGAGCAAGTGAGGATGCATCAATTACGTGTTTTCCGTGAAAGTCTACAGAGTAAACGAGCTTGCCACCTGATCCACTTGATTCGTTTCCGGCAACCGTCGCGAACCGAATGATGAGCTGTTGATCGGGAGAAGAAAGAATAACCGGGTCTGGGTCCGCAAATCCTTCAAGATTGCAAATCAACAT
Organism: Tunturiibacter gelidiferens; assembly: GCF_013410115.1. Classification (GTDB taxonomy): domain Bacteria; phylum Acidobacteriota; class Terriglobia; order Terriglobales; family Acidobacteriaceae; genus Edaphobacter; species Edaphobacter gelidiferens. The sequence continues at coordinate 2,635,360 of NZ_JACCCV010000001.1, read as the reverse complement.
TAGAACTGACAAAACGAGAGGCCCGCTCAAGCACCGACGCATAGGGAATAGCCTTTCCAGAAAAGACGAGATCGCTTTAGGTATCGAGCTCAATCGCATTACAGTCGTTGAGGTGAATCAAGGTGAATGAAGCTACAAGTTGTAGCTTCATTCACCGTTTGGAAACTGGATTTACGAGCCACGCCGCAATGAGCCTAGAAGGCGTACTTCAATGACAGCTGGAAGAAGCGGGCGTCCGGTGTATTGTTTTGGAACGATTTTGGACCCGTTATATTGCCTCCATTGGAATTGATGTTGTAGGTAGATGGATTAGCCAACGTAGGGTGATTCAACACGTTGAAACCATCGGCACGGAACTGAAGGTACTGTTCACGCCACGTTGTAAAGTTTTTGAAGAGAGACATATTTACGCCATAGTATCCAGGCCCGTAGATCTGGTTGGACTTCCCCCCTAAATACTCGATCGCAGTCGCAGTATCGGTCACCGGTGCAGTGATCAAGTTACCGGGCAGGGGGTTGGCAAAGGCACATGGGTTGTACCAGTTCGTACGATTTCTCACCGACGTCGGGCAGTCAGCAGGTGTTAGCGAAGTATTCGATGGGTCGGGCGAACCCCCAGTGGAGAATGCATCGCGCACCACGTTCGCTCTCCTGTTGTCAGTCGCTCCAGCAGCTCCTGAGTTGTTCGCGTCAACCGTGAAAGGGGTCCCACTCTGAGACACCCACGTCAGACTCGAGGCCCATCCGCCCGCTATCAGGTCGACCCACTCAGAGTGGTTCAAATAGGTACGCCCTTTACCGAAAGGAAAGATATAGTTGCCGTTCAACGTGAAGCGGTTGCGAATGTCGTAGACCGAGTTCGTCAATTCATCAATGAGCGGAATGAGAGCCCTTTGCCGATCGCCGATTCCGGTTGAGAGGCCACCAGCGGAGCCGGTGTCATCCATCGCATGAGCCCAAGTGTATGTGGCGAGAAAGCTCAGGCCATGTGACGTTCGTTTCTCAGCCTTAGCTTGTAGCGAGTTGTACGTACTTACACCACCGTAATGGATGGTGCCTATACCACCCAGATCCGGGAACGGCTGGAATTGCTGAGTGCTGGTCCCCGCAGGATAGAGAGCGCGAACTGCATTCGGGTCGGCGTACGTTCCCAGATGGCGTGAGGAATTGCCGACGTAACTGATCGTCGCCGCGAGATTGGGAGTCAGCTGACGTTGAAACGACAAGTTGTAATTCATCGTATAGGGCGTCTTGATCTGGCTGTCGACAGCGTGGAAACCAGGACTACTGACTGCATTCAAAATGCCATTGCCCAGGTAAGCCGACATTCCAGACTCCAAAGTGATCCCATTCGAGGGGCAATTCCCCAGAGAACAGGATTTTGGGTTGATGTTGATCTGGCCACGGAAGGGAAAGTTATCGCCGATATTTGTACCGCCGTTGCTCTCCAATCCTCCGTAGAAGATCCCGTAAGCGGCTCGAACTACCGTTTGAGGATCCAGTTGGTAAGCTACACCCACACGTGGCGCAAAGTTACTCAGCTGTGCACTTGTCAGGCGTTCGTTATCCACGTACTGGATCCCGATATGATCCTTGGCCAAAATCCCCGGAAAGACGCTACCAAGAGCAACCGTGTTTTGAATCTTCTTCGGGAAAATGACGGTGCCAGAGCCGGTTCCAATTCCGAGCGAGTTGACGTCGGGAATGAAATTTTCCTGACTTCCCGAATTCTCTTTGAATGGCTCGTAATAGTCGTAGCGTACGCCCAAATTAAGTGTAAGCCGCGGTGACACCTTCCAGTCGTCCTGAAAATACACTGAGTCGTACCATTGGGCGTCATTCACATTCGGTGCACTCGAGATCGCGCCGGTGTTCATCTGATCCGCGAGAAAGTCTGCAACGCCGGAACCCGTTGTTGCACTCACCGTGGGGTCACTCGTATATAGACCCGTGAAGTAATAATTGCCAAGATTGGAAGGCGCATACCGATAGAAGAAGCGGATGGCCTGGAAAGAAACGCCGGCCTTCAATGAGTGATTTCCCAGCGTCTTCGATACGTTATCCAGTATCTGATAGACGTTCTGTGATTCATTTGATGTGCCCTGCGAGCCCCAGTTGGCAATGCCGTAGACTATCCCCAATGGAAGCCCACCTTCATTCGGCGTGAAGGGTATGCCCCCCAGGCCGAGAGTAGGCGACAGGTCGACATTCGCATTGGGCTGCAGGAAAGAGAACCTGCCTGCATTGAAACTGAATCGGAACTCGTTGGTGAGAGTCGAACTGAAGATATGAGTCTCGCTCCCTACAAAGTTCTGGGCTAGGTTAACGTCGTATTCACCGCCGTATCCGCTTCCGTCCAGTGGATCGCCAAGCGGAAGGCCGTTCTGAGCGATCTGATGCACATAGCTGTATCGAACATAAGCCTGGTCTTTTGCGCTGATGTTCCAATCCAGCCGCTGGTCCCACTGAAACGTGTTGTTGTGGGTGGGCACATTGACAACGTAATTGTTGAATGTCTTCCCACCGTTAGCATTTGGCAATGGATAAAGCTTAAGAATATTTTGGGCAACCGTGTTGATCTGGTTGGTACAAAAAACATTGTTCTCGCCGTTGCACGACAACTTGTTAGATGCGCCCCCGCCTGAATTCGGCTGATAGAGCTGAACACTCTGACCGTTAAGACCCGCGTTGAGCAGTTCAGAGAAATTCCCTTGCCTCATAAGCGCCGTAGGCACACTGTATGTACCCGGATTGCTGTAGGCGATGCGATTAGCCTCGGTATCGCCAAAGTAGAAGAGTCGGTTTTTTATAATTGGAAAGCCCAGCGTAGCTCCGAATTGATTCTCGTGGTACGGAGGGATAGTCAACGCATTCCAGTTCTTCGCGTCCAAACTTGTGTTGCGAACATACTCCCAGACGCTTCCATGGATCTGATTCGTACCCGACTTAATACTCGCGCTTAGGACCGCGCCGGCCGAATGTCCAAACTCCGCGCTGAAATTACTCGTCTGAAGGCTGAATTCCGACAGAGCATCGGGTGGAGGTCGAATGATGTAGCTCGATCCGTTTAGAAAGTCGACAAGATTGGTGTTGTTATCGACTCCATCCAGGATGAAGTTATTCTGTTCCGCGCGCTGCCCGTTCGCCACGAAGTCACCCGTGCCCGAACCTCGGGTGTTCCCGAGTGGAGGGGCGACGCCAGCAGTCAATTGAGCGATATATACGAAATTGCGACCATTCAAAGGGGTATTGTTGATGGTCTCGCTGCTGATGACCTGAGCGACTCCGCTCGTCTGCGTCTCGAGTAGAGGCGGCGCCTCGGTTACCGTCACAACCTCGGAAACCGAGCCAAGCTTGAGGGATATGACAATGTTCAACCGCTGCTGCGCATCAAGGTGAAGATTCTCCTGCTTAGTCGTCTGAAATCCCTTCGCCGTGGCACTCACAATGTAATTGCCAATCTTCAAGGGAGAGAAGACATAAACACCGCTGCTATTCGCTGACCCCTCCAGCACCAGTCCAGTGTCGACGTTCGTCACCGTGACCCGTGCGCCCGCAACGGCCGCTCCTGAACTATCTTGTACGACCCCCGTAATAGCTCCCTGATCCACCTGACCTATCGCGCTTCGTGCGCAGCAGCAGCATACAAGCGCACAAAAGCTTAGGAGCAGAATCGAATAACGTGCGCTCCGTTCAAGAATCCTATGCAGTTCGGTCATCATATTAATGCCCTTTCTAGCTATCAATCTCTTTGGTCCTACTTCCATTGGCCCCTCAAAAAGTCGAACGCGCCAGCAATAGATTTTCACCGAAAGGTTCAAACTGAAAATCTATTGTGTACGTTACCGTAAAACACAGTAATCCTCATTTCTAAAGACTGTCAAGAACTTTTTGGAATCTAGACTTTTACTCCCGCCTTATCAAGCTTAGCCGCTCACTAGATTCGCTTACCTCGATAACGTGTACGTTAGCTTAAATATAAGCACCACTCATCACCAGTACCCGCACGCGGCCAAGAGCCAACACCAAATTGGCATCACAACGGTTCGACTCGGAATTCCATACGGAGTGCAGTCACGCGAGGCGGGATCAATTTAGGCCCGCTTCAATTAAGCAGCCGTCTTACTGCTTTGAAGACAGCACACTCGCCTCGATCTCTTCGAGTGTTCGCCCCTTCGTCTCGGGCACGAATGTCAAAACAAAGATCGCCCCCAGCATGCAGATTCCTCCATAGCCCAAGAAAGTGCCAGAGCTCCCGAGTTTTCGATTGATTAGAGGGAAGGTATAGGTTAGCGCAAACGACGCAATCCACAGTGCGCACACAGCGAATGACACTGCTTGTGAACGTATCCGGTTAGGAAAAATTTCGGAGATCAGAACCCAGGTGACGGGAGCCAATGTGAGGGCATAGCACGCGATCGCACTCAGCGTCAGGACAAGAATGGCGCCGCTGTGCCATCTTGCGTGATACGCCATTGCGGATAGCAAGTGTGACAGACCGATCCCGATACAACCGAATAACATCATAGGGCGACGCCCAACGCGATCGACAATCAACATTGCCAAAACCGTGAAGACTAGGTTTATGGCTCCTGTGATCACGATGTTCAGAAGGATGTCGTTGTCACCGTAACCCGCACTGCGATACACCTCGGCAGCGTAGTTGAAGAGGATGTTGATGCCCGTCCACTGCTGGAGTACGGCAAGAGCTGCACCGATGAAAACAACCCTCCGCATTCCAGCCACGCAGAGTTCTTTCCAGGAGGTTTGGATCCCTGTTTCCAACTGCAAGTTTTTCTTGATGGCAGGAAGTTCACTCAACGCATAGGGTAACCCCCCGACACGTTTCAAAACCTTATATGCTTCATCGTCGCGGCTCTTAGTCAGCAGCCAGCGAGGGCTCTCAGGAATAAATAGCGACATGACGGTAAACACAACTGCCGGCACTACAACGGCACAGAACATCCAACGCCAACCGTACTGCACATTCCAGGTCTGCAGAAAGTCGATGCGGGTTATATGCTCAGGAATCGGTCTCGCAATCTGCCAGTTCGCAATTTGCGCTAGCAAAATGCCCACAACGATCGCGAATTGGTTCAAACTGACGAGTCGGCCGCGTACGGACGCCGGACTGATCTCAGCAATATATAGAGGTGAAATATTGGAACTGAGCCCAATTGCAGTGCCGCCGACGATTCGCCAAAGGATAAACATCGAAAAAGAGGATGCCCGGCCAGTCAGCCCTGAAGAGATGGAAAACAGGATCCCAGAGACCAAAAGCAAACGCCTGCGGCCAAAGCGGTCTCCCAGATACCCGGCAGCCAATGATCCTAAAAAACAGCCGACAAGCGCACTGCTGTTAGCCCATCCAACAAGTTGCTCCGACGTAAGTTGAAAATACGCTTCGTAGAACTGACGCGCCCCGCCGATCACTACCCAGTCATATCCGAACAGCAACCCACCCATTGCGGCGACCAGTGTGATCGCCCACAGATATGGAGTTTGTTGCGCCTGCGATCCGGGAGCGGCCGCATCGAGAGGGACATGGGTGGTCTGCATGGCTTAGTTCACTGCCGTTTCGAGTGCTGCCAACAGATCTGCAGCCCCGGCGTGATTCTCGTCGAGCCGGCGCACTTCGTTCAACAAGATCAATCCCTGCTCTGTCTGTTCGAGCCCCAACAACGCCTGAGCACGCAGAAACTTCGCTGAAATTTCCTGCCGTCTGAGCAAGTCCTCTTCAAAAAGCAACATGGTAGGCAATGAGGTAGCGAAGTAGTCAATCTTAGGAACTTTATGTTCAAGGTCGACCGAGTAGTCGTAAATGCCCTTAAGTATCTTCCTCGCCTCTTCGTGTCGCCCGAGACTGACGAGAGCCTGCGCGCTCCAGTAGGTTGTATCCGAGATCGAGTGGACCTGCATCTGTTGAAAGTCCCCGCGGTGGCTCGCAGCGCGCTCCCAATGCAATTTCGCTGTCGTTTCGTCGAGATTTGCCGTATGCGCCACTCCGAGCCAGTAGTCAATCATGCTCAGATTCATCAACAAATGCTTGGCCTCACTGAGGCTAGGTGGAATGTCCCGCGCTGCCTCGAATCTCCGAATCGCAGTGGATGTCTCTCTCTCTGCCAAGGCCTTCTGGCCAAGCAGTAGATTGGCGCGCACATACTGCGTCAGCACTAATCCCTCGCCCCCCTCCCAAGGCTGAAATTTACGCGAGAGCAGAACTTTCAAGGCGTCCTCAGGCCGACCAACCTGGTTATAGAGTGAGGCTAGTTCGACGGACAGATCATCTCGCGATGCCACTAATTCCAGCACTGCTTCGAGAGCAGCGAGCCGATGTCCAGGACTCTCACCGGTTCGCTTCAGCAACTGATCTTGTTCATAGAGGATACGAGCGTCCGCGGGAGCAAATAGCCGTGCCTGAGCAAAGGCAGCACGCGCGTTCTTCTCATCTTTGCGAACGTTGTAATATGCGAACCCAAGATTGCGCCAGACCGTAGGGAAGGTAGGATCAAGTTCCGAGGCCCGCTCCCAATATCTTATGGCGTCTTCATGACGCTTCTTGTCGTAGAGCAAATTCCCTAGATAATATGGCGCTCGCGCGTCCTTCGAATTTCGCGTAACTGCGGCTTCAAGGAGCGCGATCTCCTCCAAACGACTAGGAAAGACATATGCGGCGTCCGCTGTGGCGGCTAACTGATATGTCACGGCGCTATCTTCGTTGAGGCCAAGCAGAGCAAAGGTGCGGGCGAGCGCATAAAGCAAGATAGCGGAAGATCCGTCCTTCGCTTTTGTAGAACCGACGGAAAAAACAGCTAACGCGTCCTCCAGCAAATTGCAGCGCAGCATGTCGAAACCCAGATCCAATTGTTGATGACCATCTAGTGGGACACTACCCGTTGCAAGATACCGGCTCCAGTTATCGAGAGGATCGAGTTCACAAGTCAGCTTGAGGAACGCTTCAGCTTCGGGCTGCCTGCCCAATCGACGTAGTACGACAACTTTCAGATTCCGCGCGTTCAGATTGTCGCCGTCGGCCAGGAGTGATCGCTCGATATGATCCAACGCCTGTGCCCACAGCCGGCGACTGCTGTCGATCTCAGCCAACCGGTGGTAGCCCGGCCCCCGCCAGGCGGCATTCCACGTGGACTTGTAGAAGGCCTCGTATGCTTCAGAAATCCTTCCTTGGTAGGTCAGTGCCAACCCAAGGTTGTAGTACGGCTCGCCATCATAGGGGTTCGGATTGCGGGCAGTCAGACGGGTAATCGCAGTGCGGAAGTAGCGCTCTGCCGTCGTAAACTCACCACATCTTAGATGCCAACGCCCCAACGCATGGTTCGACCGGCTGTCCCCGGAGTCCCGCCGGATTGCCTCACGCCAATATCCTTCAGGGCTCATTGTCGCGTGACGATACTGCTCTAGATGCAGCCCTGTCAGGTAAAGTTCGTCGCTTGATTGAATCTCTTCCGGTAGAGGAGGTTCCTCGGCAACATCGGGCGAAGGGGCCGCAATAATCTCTGACGGGGCATACCGCAGAACTACATTCTCGCCAGTTTTATCGTTGACGATAAGCAAAAGCTCCAGCTCTTGTTCATCATCGGCGACAGAGAATTCCGTGTGCAGCGCAAACGCAGGGTTCAATGTGCCCGACCAAGATGAAGACTCCTTCCCGCTAATTCTTAGAGAAACCGTAGCCTTGGGCAGCTCGCGAGTGACCATGAGATGAACTACCACTTTGCCACGTTCTCTCTCCACGCGGACCGCTGCGTCACGATTCGCCAGATCAGGCAGCCCAATTTCGCGGAGAGGATACCAATACTGACTGAAGACCTTCGTCTCCCCCGGAGCGAGGAAAGAGAAATCAGGCTGATTATCGGTATAGACTCCGGCCATCAACTCAATGTAAGGTCCATCGGAATCTGTAAGGCTGCGATCCCACGCGTAGCCAAACTCATGATTCCCCCAAGTCCACTGCTTCTTTCCGGGAGCGATGTGATGATTGGCCACATGGACCATGCCGGCTTCGGCAGCGTGGTCATATCCCCCTGCAAAATCCCCTTTCGAGTTTGCGACCATATAGCTCGTTGGAACAGGGATATTCGAATACCAACTCAGGTCGTTTGGCGGGTACGATCCATCTGGCACAAAATTCGCTGGCTTTTCGTCTTCCGGAACTCCCTTAACCGAACGCTGCTTATAGTCGATGCCGTAGTAACAACCCTCGCTGAGTGGAAACTCCGTAACTGCCCGCTTGGCATGGTCGGCTACAAATCGCACATCCTTTGGGAAAAAGGATTGATACTTCTCGTGCACTCGTGTGGCAACGTTTGCCCACCACAGGAAGGTCTGAGTATCTTGTGTGCGATTGTAGAGGCGGACGCGGAGTTCGAGGTAGGCTTTGCCTGGTCTCAGGCATACTCCGTGCATCCCTTTCATGCGCGCCATGGGATCATGATCGCTACACCAGATCGTCACAGCCCCATCCGGATCACGCTCAATCGTCACTTCAACCGGCATGAACGTCGCGGGCCGATGGTGCTGCGGCCAGTTGAACTCCACCCCTCCCGAGATCCAGGGGCCTGCAAGACCAACCAAGGCTGGCTTAATCACATTCTGACGGTAGAAAAAATCGTAGCCATTCAGCTTGTCTAAACCGACATGAATGCGCCCGCCAATCTCGGGCATAACCATGAGCCGTATAAACTCATTCTCGATGTGAACTGCCTTCCACTCGCGAAGTTGCGGCTCTGTATTAACGCGATCAATGACAGGCAAAGGATATACACGCCCGCTGCTGCCCTGATACACACGCTTTTCGAGAAAGAGCGGATTGAGGTCTGGTGCGGCTGGCATGTAAGACCGAATCATCACCGGTTCTTCCCATGCCTTCACAGCATTTTTTTCAGTCAGCGGCGCGTCTGGTAACTGCAACCGCGCAGAACCTTGCCCTTCGCCAGTGATGTCCCCGTCCACATTACAAGCTTTCTGTTGTGCCATGTCCTATTCCCCGATAACGTGCCGGCTGCGCGACTGGAGTGCGGATTGAGAGCCGGCGAGCGCGTTATGAATCATGCGTTTACATTTACGTTTACGTTACCGCAAATCAAACTCTAGGCGGCTAGTTCAGCGTTGTCAAGAAAAGATGTCACCACTCATTTGTCTCGCCGATATTTCCATCGCTCCTCAGCGATATGAAATCTAGCGTATTCGGATTTTAGAATCAAAGTTCGTCCTTGGAATGCGCCACCAAACCCCGGTTGTCGTGCTCGTACACGCAGAATTAGCAACATCCGTCCCTCAGACGGTTGAGGATGCATTTCTGAATTCTTACCAGGGAGCCGCGCTCCGGCTTGCCGCAGAACCGCCGCGCCGGTTGCCATACTCCCCCGTCGTCACCGCATGTTTCACCATCGAGTTGCAAACCAACACCCTCACCTCCGCCGGCAACCTCAACAACTCAAATTCCAGCGACCGGCAATCCAGCAGTTTCCCACCGCCCAAAGCGCTGCAGATGATTCTGCAGCGCTCCCTTGGCATCTTGCGGCATGCAAACTCCACTTCGGTTGATTGACTTGAGAAACGAAACGCTCGCAGTCGCTATCGCGGCTCCGCAGTTCCCACTAAATCTCCGACATCAGCGCCATTGTTCGCGGAGAAGACAAGGTTCACGTTGAACGTTGCAGATTTGGCGCATTTGGAGAAGTCAATCGGAACATCAACGACAGCATGACCACTGGATGCGATTCCGTTCAGTTGAATCGGCAACTGCTCAATCACCCGTGGATGACAAGTACCGTCTCCGCCCGCTTGTGTCACAGAAAGGGTGTTGATCTGGCTGCCTTCAGCGCGACCAGCACCCGAGTTGGTCAGTGCAATCTTCCAGACGCGCAGATTCTCTCCACCTGTTTTGCTTGCAATCGCTCCCGTCAGCGTCGGCGACTCTACGCTGGGCGCAATCGCAATGCGGTCCAGAGCCGGCGCATAACCAGAATCGTTGCCGAACTGAATCGTATTAGATCCAGCCTGCAACTGGACAGGAATCACCGTGCTGGCTGGCAGATTCCAGCTGCTTCCATTCAAATCCAGCTCCGTGTTGGCACCACCGTTGACCGAGATGAAGAACGAGCGTGGCGCGGCTGTGAGATAGTCAACTTCCATCAGATAGGTCCCAGTCTTGGCGACATTGACTTGCGTGAAGGTCACAGTATTTCCGCTGCCACCGCCAATGTTTCCCGCCTCGCCCGCGCCGGAACAGTACTCGCAATAGGGCGGAGTTACGGTTCCTGCCAGCGTGGCGTTTTCCGCCTCAAAGGTCGTCGAGCTCGGAAGAGGAGGAGCTCCGGAACCATCTCCACTAACGACGATGCGGTCCATGTCCGGCGGATAGCTGGTCGGACTTCCGAATTTAATACTGTTGATACCTTTATTCAGAGCAACTGAGACTGTGGTGCTGGACGGGAGAAAGAAGCTGCCACCGCCTACATTAAGAGTCTGAAGTGGCCCTCCGTTCACTTGGTAGATCAGCGACCGTGGACCCTGGGTCAACGAGTCAATCTGCATCTGATAGACCCCTGTTCTGCTCGTGGCGACGTTGTTGAAAGTGACCGCATTGTTCCAACCCAGTGCAAGACCACCAACCTTTTCTCCGCCGGAGCAGGCTGAGCAAGCGGCAATAACGGCGGTGCCGCTCAATGTCGCCGCCTCGGCCTCATAGCTCTGCGATTCGGTTGGTCTGGGGCGTCCCTCACCTGTAACCTTCAGAAGTCGCACGCCGTGACCCAGGATCGTCGTATCGAATCCGTGGTCTAGGCTTCCCAGCTCAATGTGATTCCACAAGTCGCGAACTCGGCTCGCGTGAGCAAAGCCAAGACTGTTCCAGGGGACGACCACTCGGGATGGGAACGCGTTCAAGTTGAACAACGCCACGTAGTAATTCCCATCTTCCATGTCAGACACCCAGACTGGTGTATCACCACCCAAAGCCTGCTTCGCTGGATGCGCGGACTGATCGATAGCAATTACCTCATCATTTGTCAGAAGCTGTTTCCCAAAAGCATCCAGAGTCGTCAGGTCGCCACCCAGATACATTGGCGCATTGGCCATCGCCCACAGGGTAGCTATTGATCGCCGCTCCTCATAGCTCAAGCCTGAAGTGGTGTTGTTCATGACCTCCAGCGAATCAAGGTCGTTCCAGCCAACCAAAGGACCGGCAGCATTCTGCCAACCCACTAGATCGTAAAAACGCCAGGAGGCCATGGCCCAGTTCGTAATTGTGGAGCAGTTTCCTTCGCAGTCGATGTCGCCTTCAATTCTGCGTGCGTTCGCAAACTGTTGCCAGACACTCAGGTAGTCCTGGTCGAGTGCCCACGAAATAGTGAACCAGATTGGCCGACCGCTCTGTGCAATTGCCTCCGCCCACGCCGCCACATCCGCTCGGTTATCGATCGACAGGTCATCGCTATACGAGCCCGGCGTCACAGCATCGAGTTTGATCGCGTCGATACCCCACGAAGCGAAGAGATTTACAACAGAATTGATATATTCCTGCGCTCCCGGCTTCGTGAAGTCGATCTTGTAGTGATACGGCGAGGTTCCAGGCGCACCGAAGGCATTCCCAGCCGTATAAGGGACGGCCAGAATGTCCTGGATATGGTACGGCGTACCAAGGATAGTCGAGTTCGCAACCACAGCCGGATATTCCACGCCGGGAATCCAATAGATTCCGGCCTTTTGCCCGTTTGTATGGATGTGCGCGACGAGCGCAGTGATATCGGGGAAGATCGTGGAATTCGGAATCGGACGCCCATTAGCATCGAAGCTCCCCTGCCAGCCTGAATCCATGTTGATGTAGTTGAAGCCGTGGCCCTGCAGCCCAGAAGCGAACAATGCGTCCGATTGCGCAGTCATATTTGCCTGAGTCAGAAAGTTACTCGAGATCGTCTGCTGACTAAAGCTGCTCCAACCCTGATAAGGCTTTTCGGCGATTCCAGGCGTCTGTGCGCGTCCACCTAAAGCACATCCGAAGAAGACCGCAAAACAGATTGCGAAGACAACTCGCAAGTATCTACTTCCTGCCTCGCCGTGCTGATGCTTCAGGTTCGATATCTTTGATTCAATGGAGCTTGTCATCCTCGCCGTCATAACGCCTCTCCTTATTACTATTACTCGATTGAAGCGCGAAGCTTCATGAGTGTGATCGCATTTCAGATGCGTATCCTCTGCAAAAGCGGCAAAGCGCAATACAATGTGTAGGTACACGATGCAACGTTAGCAATTCGGTATTTGCATAATGGTGTAAATATCGTGAACGTTACCGCTAAAGAAGGTGTCACAGTCAATTCCTGATTGTCAAGATATTTTTGATACGGTCTACCATGAAGGCTGATTGACCTATGGAGAGGAACACGGAACAAACACTTTCGCTTCAAAACGACCTCCTGCAGGTTCGAATTCTTCCTGCTTTTGGCGGCAAGATCACGTCTCTGTGCAGCACGTTGACGGGAGAGGAGTTTTTATTGCCACCGTTGCAGAGCTACCATCGAGTCTCGTCGACAGCAAACTTCGACGAGAGTGACGGCGGCGGTTTTGACGAGTGCCTTCCGAGTGTTGCGAGTTGCGAGAGTATTGCATGCGAAGCGCCAGTACCTGACCACGGCGACCTATGGCGGATCAACTGGAATGTCGACTCTCACGATGAGGGCATTGTCCTTCACGCCGATGCGACGTCGAGACCATTGAGCCTAACCCGACGCGCCACCTTGCAGGAGTCCTCCCTCGTTCTCGAGTACGACCTCTTCAATCCGTCTGACTCCCCTACAACCTGGCTCTGGTCCGCCCATCCGCTACTCCGAGTCGACGCGGGAGACCGTATCGTCCTACCGAGCGAGATCGAAGAAGTCACGGTTGAGTATTCAGCCGCCGATCTGGTCATGCGAAATAGTGCCGTCGCGTGGCCTCGAGCGCAGTCGTCCTCGGGAGCTGTAGTGGACCTCAGCAGAGTTGGAGCCAAGGATGGAAGAACGGCACACAAACTCTTTGCCCGCATGGGAAAGTCTGGCTGGGGTGCACTCTACCGGGAAAAAGTGGGCCAGGGGCTCGTCGTGCGGTTTGATCCAAACGCCCTTCCCTTCTTAGGCATGTGGATCTGTGCAGGAACGTGGCCTACAACCGGAGTCGAGAAGCAATACACCGTGGCGCTCGAACCCACTACTTCAAATGTCGACTCCCTCGCCTCCGCGGTACTTAACCGCACCGCCCGAAGCCTTGGGGCGCGAGAGAGATGTCGATGGAAACTCGAGATTCAGCTTATTGGGGCTTCGTCGCGTCTCAGTTTCGATGACTTCTGTGCAACCGTAAGATCTAGCTCATCAACTCCAGCACCTGCCGCAACTTAGCCGAGGCCGTCGAGGTCGCCCCTCCAGTAAGCGTCGGTGAAGTCGCACGCCTCTGACCGCAAAATGCCACCCCCGAAGGATCAAGCTGCTTGAACAAGGTTCCTAAAACATTGACCCGATTCTTCATGCCATGCTAGCGTCAAACATGGCGTTTTCTCTATTTCATTGTTGTTGCTGTGACCAGCCCTTCGTTGGGTGAGCGGCAACATCCCCAGATACACCTGAAGCGCCCTCCCCAAAGCTCATCCGAAAACCTCACCGTCCACCCATAGCATCCGTCGAGAAGCCGGCATCCGTGCATGGCTTGTTGGCGAAGATTTTGCTGCAGGAGAAGTCCCATGCAACTTGCAACAGACAAACGACTTGCCCATGACGCTAGCAACACATTGATAGCAGCGAAAGGCCTTCCCGTCGTGGTTTCGAGAACGCCAGAGCAGCTAGAAAATATCGTCTCGCTGTTCGCGGCGTCTGATGAATGGCTGGACCGAGTGCGACTGCGCGCCGAACGGCGATGGTATGAGCGGCTCTATCACGATCAGGACTATGACATATGGGTGATCAGCTGGATGCCGGGACAATCCACTGGCTTCCACGATCACGGCGCGTCTTCAGGAGCCTTCGTAGTGGCGACTGGGACTCTTGAAGAGCATCGTGTTGGTGAGCGGAGCCATGTGATCTATCCGGGTAAGCCGCGTGCATTCGGTCCCGACTACGCGCATGACGTCCGAAATATCTCCCTTGCACCGGCCATCAGTATCCACGCCTATTCGCCTCCGCTCGACGAGATGAACGAGTACGAGCTGGATGGGAGTCGACTGGTTCCGCGTGAACGCGTTTCTGAGAATGCTGAGACGCTCGATCAGGAGTGGCCAGTGCAGAGGCGGAAACCAGTAGACCGGACCGGTGCCTCGAACATTGAGCAGGTGCTTTCAGCGGCACGGGCCCGATTGCAACGGCTATCTCCGGATGAGGCCTATGGGGCGATGATCAAACCAGAGGCGATACTCGTCGATATTCGCCCCGAAGGCCAGCGCGCGATCGAGGGCAGTATTGCGGGCGCATTGGTTGTCGAGCGTAACGTGCTCGAATGGAGGTTCGACCCAGCATCGAGCGCGCGGTTGCCGGTCGCGTCCAATCATGATCTCCAGATAATCGTGTTTTGTTCGGAAGGCTACACCTCAAGCCTCGCGGCCGCATCTCTGCAGGATCTCGGACTCTGGAGCGCGACGGACATAGTTGGTGGATTTCATGCGTGGCGCGCAGCGGGGCTGCCGACTGTGCCGCCAGCAGAGCCTTCTAAAATCCATCCCGCTCATGAACGGTAGCTTATCCCTGTGCTGGAGTTAGAACGCGACCCATGAGCCAAAGCTTCAAAGAGTTTGGGCGTTCCGGCGACTCTCGTCACTTAACCGCCTGTCGGTGGTTCCGGTCCATAGGCCCGCGGATAGGCCGTTAGACGAAACCACATTACAATCGAAGATTTTGAGTGATTCCACTGAGAAAAAGCTATACCCTGTACCTCTGAGATAGTGACAAACCGACGCAAGGTTGAGTTTCTAAAAATTACTTTAGTAAGTTACTAAACCTGTACTTACATTTTCATTGTGCGGACGCGAAGCTAGAGAATAGACTTTGCGTGAAATTTCTGGCCTAGGAGTACCTGCTAGTTATGTCAACTCAAACCATCTCAAACGACCTTCTTGAAGAGTGCTGGATTACGACCGACAGCGACCGGCTAAGCAGTGGATTCGATCACGAACACTTCGAGATCACTCATTCCCTCGCCGAACATCCGCTCCTGCAGATCCCCGAACTCATGGAACTAGCGGATCGTACGAAAAGAGATAGACCAGGAGGCATCTACTACGATGCCGGTAGGGATATCAAAGTCGACCAGCGATGGGATCAGATGCCTGCAAAGCAGTTCTCGGTCGTCGAGACCATGGAACGTATTGAGACCTGTGGCGCGTGGCTACTATTCAAGGACGTTCAGAAGGACCCAAAATACAAGATATTTCTGGGCAGTGGATGGGAAAGGATCAAATCAAAGATTGATCAAGACCTGAAGTCTCGAATCCTCCGCGAAGACGCTCTCATCTTTGTCACCTCCCCGAAGCGCATCGCAACCTACCACATAGATCGAGAGTGCAGTTTCCTGCTTCAGATCAAGGGAACAAAGACAATTCACATCTTCGACCGTGCGGATCGAGAGGTTCTTCCTGAAGAGGAGATCGAACGTTTCTGGACGGTTGATAACAACGCGCCTGTCTACAAACCACAGTTTCAGGCCCGCGCTACTTCCTATAAATTACGCCCCGGAAATGGTGTGCATATTCCTGTGAATTGCCCTCACTGGGTAGAAAACGACGACAACGTCTCTGTTTCGCTTAATGTCAACGTTCAGTTCAAAGACACGCTTCGAGCCAACACCTATAGAGCGAACCATGCCCTTCGAACACTCGGCCTAACTCCGCGTCCGCCCGGCCAGTCCCCCACGGTGGATTACCTCAAATCTCACTCCATGGTTGCTGTGGTTGCTGCGAAGGCTGCTTTGCATAAGCTGTCTTCCTTGAGAAAGTCTTCGTAAGAGTGTCCGAGCAACTTAGAGCAGGCGTGGATTCTCATGGCCTGAAGTACTTGGTTTGCACTAAATGCATTCTCCATTTCAATAAAGATCGTTTCTGACCTTCGACCTGCCATCATCATGGTTGGCTTCAACCGACTGGCAGCACTTGGGTTCGATTCGGAGTTATCCGAGCTGCTTCATCATGCCGCCGGATGAGTGCACTCGACAGGCTATGCGACTATTTGAAGTAATTTTGATTGCAACCCTGCTTGCTGCCGCCGTGGCGCAGATGACGAAATCGGCCGCCCATTGGTCGAGGCCTCTTACGGTGTTCGGAGTGCTCGTCGCTACCTGGCATGTAATCCACGAGGGGACACACTGGCAGATGTTTCCTGTCCTTGCAGGACTCATCCTGCTCGTGGCCTGGCAGCTGATAACGGCATCTCGTCGAGCTTCACGCTATCCAGCGATGAGAAAGCCCGTGGCCATCGGCGTCGCATTGCTTTCCATCACAACGTTCGGACTGCTCCTGATCGTACCCATGTTTACTCTTCCGAAACCAACGGGAACCTACCCGGTCGGAACACGCATCATTTATCTCAAGGATTCGAGTCGCATGGAAGACAGGGCGGAGAAGCCCGGAACGTCCAGAGAACTCGTGGTGCAACTATGGTACCCAGCCGATCCTTCGAACAATCATCTGGCTGCCTATGAGACAACGTCCGAGACAATTCTCGCCACCTCTTACCGAAGCGTCCTATGGACCAACTCCAGAGAAGATGCACCCGTGGCAAGCCAGGGTGGTCCGTTTCCCGTCCTGCTATTTAATCACGGCTGGGCGGGAAGACGTACGCAGGATACATTTCTTACAGAAGACCTTGCCAGCCATGGTTACGTGGTGGCTTCGATTGATCACACCTACAACTCCAGCCGGGTTGCTTTGCCTGGAGATCGTATCGTCGAAGATATCAACGGCGGCGATGCACTGGATACCAGTCTGCATTCGGCCAGTGAAATTATTGATACCTGGAATAAAGAGCTCAATAAATGGGTGGCCGACGAGGTCTTTGTTCTAAGCACGCTGCAGAACGAGAATCTGGATCAAAAGAGCCCCTGGTATGGTCGACTCGAGACTCAGCGAGCCGGCGCTTTGGGTCATTCCTTCGGTGGCGCAGCCGCAATACAGGTGTGCTCGGTGGATGCCCGAATTCAATCCGCTATAAACATGGACGGCTGGACGTTCGGAGATCTCCGGCAACGCGCGGCGAATCAGCCAACGATGTTTCTCTACGGATTAGGAAGCGGCGCCCCGCCCCCAGATCCAGCAACGCTGGGAACTGCCGCACGCGCCGAGGCTGAACTAGACGCAACCGACCGCAACGTGGTCGATACCAGTCTCCGGCAGTTTGGCGGGTATAAGGTATCCATCAGCAACACCTCACACATGGACTTTACAGACCATCCTCTCGTTAGTCCGTGGCGCAGATGGACACAACCCAGCCATATTTCACCGGGACGCATAGAAACTATCGTTCGCGCCTACGCGCTCGCCTTCTTCGATCAGACTATCCGAGAAAGAAAGCCGACTCTACTTGAATCAGGAACTTCTAGCCCGTTTCGCGAGGTCAAGATAGAGCACTGGAGTCCAGAATCCAAAGCAGCATCAGTCGAGACAGCTCTAAAGCCGACTCTGTTTCGATAGAGCATCTTTGCGGACCAGAACACCCTACCCCATGGGTTCATCAAATTGACTAAGGCACCCATGGATCGACTTCGCTAATACGTCGATTCCCGGCACAGACAAAACCTGCCAGTGATCTCCGGGAATCTCATGAATTTCCACTCCACCTTTGAAGATTGGCGACCAGCCGTTGTCAGAAGGGATACTGCTATCCGCCTGATTCGCAGCTCGAAATAGAGTCAACTTTTGTGAGACTGGTTTCACTTTATAGTTTCGCGCAGCAACGGAGTTGATCTCGTGGGTATTCTTGAGGAAGGCTGGCAACGTAGAGAACATTCGCGCAGCGAATGTAATTGTGTAGCGAACCCTGCGTTCCCCAAGATCTTTGAGAAAAAAATCCCACCATCCTTTGGCGCTTCCATGACCGGCGTGGCTGCGAAAAAATCCCGCAAGACCGCCGCGTTGAGTCCGCCCATTGTTGGACGATAGTTCGGCCGGCCATCCTTCGATGTAATCTCTCGCTCTTGTGTCCAGCATCCCCAGTAGGCCAATCGTTTCGCCCGCAGCAAGTAGTTGATGGGCCATCTCAAGGACCACAATTCCACCGAAGGAATAACCGAGCAGGTGATAAGGTCCCTCTGGCTGAACTCGACGAATCTCTTTCAGATAGTGAGCAGCCATATCCTCGATGCGAAGCAGCGCCGGCTGATCGAGCTCAAGCGCCTGTGCCTGCACCCCGTAAACTGGTTGATCCGCACCAATTCTTGTCGTAAGGCCATAGAAGTTGACTACGTTCCCTCCCGCACCATGGACGATGTAAAGAGGCCGTTTCGTGCCGACAGGTTGAATCGGCACCAACGAGGTCACCGTGTTAGGCGCGTAGCGTCTGCGGACCAGCTCTGCAACCATCTTGATCGTCGGAGCAGAGATCAAACTGGCCAGGCCAAAACCCATGGAATACAGGCTGTTCATTCGCGTGACAAGGCGAAGGATCGAAAGCGAACTTACTCCAAGAGAAAAGACGTTCGTATCAGCGGAGATCTCCTCAACACCCAGCATCGAGCGCCAAAGCTCAAGCAGTTGAATCTCGATCGGGTCACTAATAGTCGCGACCTGGTCGTCCAACTTCTCCATGATCGCAGCGCCACCATCAAATTGTTTTTCCTGGAGAGGCCGCGCGTTTCTGCGCGATACGATTCGGCTCTGGTTATCGGGCAGCTTGGCAGGAAGAAAATCGTCTGCCGGAGCCATCTTCTCCAGCTGGATTGAGGATTCCCGCACTGCAGACTCCAGCAGTGCAATGAAACTCGTCAGATATCGTTGAATTGTTCCTGGACGAAAGTAGTTGGGATTGTATTCAAGCTGCAGCCGTGGCCCTTCTTCCGGCCGGTCGACGATGGCGAACATCCACTCGAAGACGGCGCCCGGACTCATTGATCGCAGGGGCGTAATCTCAAGTCCGGCAACCCGCTGAATCACCATGAACGACTTCTGATACAGAAAGAAGATCGGAATCTCAAACGAAGTATTGTTGTGCGAGAAATGTGAGTCGTAGATCAGCTCCTCAAACGGAAGCTCCTGATTTTCGTATGCGCCAAGCGTCCAGTCCTGCACCTTTGTAAGCAGAGATCGAAACGTCTCCTGCGGTTCGATCCCCACACGAAGCACTTGAATATTCATGAAGAGCCCAATCAGCTCGTCCGTATCTTCGTTCCGGTTGGCGCACGGAGATCCAATGACAATATCCCGCTGCCCGGTTACCCGGTGCAGCAGAGCGCAGAAGATACTGAATAGCAGGATATTCAGCGTTACATTTTGATTCTTGCAGAACTCGTGAGCTAAGGCAGTTAGCTCCGGTGACATCAGAAGCGTCTCGATGTCTCCTGACTCGGAGTCCGTACGAACATCTCGCCTGCCTTCGGGAGTCGCATCGTGTGGGAGTTCAAGTCGCCCAAAGTTTGTTCCGAGAGTCTCGCGCCAGAAATTCAGCGAAGTCTCGGCTGCTTCACTCTTTCGCCACTCCTCCTGCCAGACGGCAAAGTCTGCAAACTGAATCGGCAGCTCCGGCAGAACAGGCTTTCTCTCTTCCATCAGAGCTTCATAGAAGACCGCAATGTCGCGCAGGAGAATGCCAAGAGAGATGCCATCACAAATGATGTGGTGCATCGTGACGAGCAGCAGATGATGCTGCGGAGCAAACTTCAGCAGCTTGAGAGCGAGAAGCGGCCCGTTGAACAAGTCCATGCGGTAGGCCGCATGCTCACGGATCAGTCTGCCTGCCTCGGGTGAGTTTGCCGCATCAGGCACGTCCTGCAAGTCTTTGACCGGCAGCGCAACACTGTATGGTCCCCCGATGATCTGCGAAAGTCTTCCATCCACCATCGCAAAGGTCGTTCGCAACATCTCATGTCGTCGCACCGCCAGGGTAAAAGCCATGGCCAGCAAATCCACATTCAATTCGCCGCGGCATTGCCACATCAGCGGCATATTCAACGCAGGATTTCCAGGATGCATCTGATCCAGTGACCAAAAGCGAACCTGTCCTTGCGTGGCAGGCATGACGTACACTTCGTCCGCCGGCGGCGCCATCGAGCTTACGACAGGCGTTTCCTCAGGAGTATTCGTGGTAACCCCCGTCGCAGCCTGGGAATGTTGCTTCATCCGCGCGTCCCGCTTTCACCGCGATAGGCCTTTCGTGGAGCTACGGCAATTCGCGGTGCTACCTTGATCGTGTTGGATTTCGTCTCCGCTTGCCCCCCCAAACCATCGGATAAGGCCAGAATAGTCCGATGCTTGAATATCTGCGCTGCTGTGACGTTCAAACCTTCCTTCTGAGAGCGTGCGGCAATTCGGAAGATGAGCAAAGAGTCTGCTCCAAGTTCAAAGATACTATCTGTGATGCTAACGCGATCGAGCATGAGCACCTCAGACCAAATCTCCGCAAGCTTCTTTTGATCAGCCGTCTTAGGTGCAGTGAACGGCCGCTGTCCAGAATGAAAACCTCCTTTGAGAAACATCTCCGCATCCGGCAAACTCTTGCGGTCTATCTTTCCGTTCGGAGATCGCGGAAGCTGCGGCAACGGCAGGATCACCGCAGGAATCATGTATTCAGGCAGTGCACCGGTCAACATCGTAAGTAGATCTTCTGTGAGCGCGGTAGCGTGTTCCGCCGAATTGCCGGCATCGACATAAGCCACGAGTCGTGTGATCGCCGCTCCAGCGCTCTTGCTTGTGTGCGCAACCACCACAGCCTCGCGCACCGCGGGGTGTCTGTTCAGAGCGGTCTCAATCTCTCCCAACTCAATTCGATAGCCGCGAATCTTGACCTGGAAGTCGGTGCGACCGAGCAATTCAACTTGTCCTTGTCCCTCGGCATTGACATGCCAGCGACCCAGATCTCCAGTCTTGTAAATGCGCCCCTCAGCAAATGGGTTCGGCAGGAACCGTTCGGCAGTCAGGTCGGGACGCTTCCAATATCCACGTGCTAGTCCCGTGCCTCCAATATAGAGCTCTCCCACAACTCCAACAGGCACCGGATGCAGCCGATGATCGAGCACATAAAACTGGGTGTTCGCAATCGGAGGCCCGATCAGCAACGGTCCTGTCCCAGCGGTGACCCGCGTTGCGGACGACCATATCGTTGTTTCCGTTGGCCCGTAGACGTTCCAAACCTGCTCGCTTCTCTCCACCAGTTGATCTGCCAGGTCTCGCGGCAGCGCTTCACCACCGCACAGTACCTTCAGCGGCAACTCGCTGCTCCATCCCGCATCGATCAGCATTCTCCACGTTCCTGGAGTGGCCTGCAGCACGGTCGCTTTACTGCGCTGCAACAGTTGCAGCAACAAGTAGCCGTCCGCCACCTCCTCTTCGTTCGCGATCACCAGTCGCGCTCCCGTCAACAACGGCAACAACAGTTCCAGCCCTGCGATATCGAAGGCAAGCGTCGTCACAGCCACCAGCACATCCGCTCGATTCAGTCCAGGCTCACGCTCCATGGAGCGCAACAAGTTCATCAGCGCCCGATGTTCAATGGCTACGCCTTTCGGTCGGCCGGTTGTGCCGGAGGTATAGATGACATACGCCAACGAGTCCGCTGCGGCCGGCACTTCAAGAGGCGCATCGCTCTCCTCGGCTATCCGTGAATCCAACGTCACTACCTTCGCCGACGTTTTGAATCCAGGTTGTGCAGCGGCAAACGAACTCCCCACAACCAGAAGCCCCGCGCCTGCGTCTTCGAGCACCATCTCCAATCGTTCCTTTGGATGCCGTGGATCCAGCGGTACATAGGCACCCCCAGCCTTCAACACTCCGAGCAGCGCTCCCAGCATCTCGACTGACCGCGGAACGCAGAGTCCCACCAGATCGCCCGCCTTCAGCCCCTCCCGATGCAGTCTGTGGGCAACACGATTCGCATATTGATCCAGTTCCCTTCCCGTCCATCTCGTTGAGCCGCACTCTACGACGAACTCATCCGCCTTTTCCTTGGCTCGTGTCTCGGCCCACCGATGGATCGGAATAAACTCTCGGTCGAACGTTACCTCGGTCCGGTTCCAACCCTCTACTATCTCCAAACGGTCTTCCTGACCCAGCAGCTCCAGTTCATCCACCCGCACCGTCGCATCTCTTACTACACTGCTCAACAGGTTGGCATACTGGCGCATCCAGCGGCGAATCGTCTCTCCGTCAAAGAGGCCCGTATTGAAGTCACAATCGAATTTGAGATCATCTTCGGTTTCGATCACGTTCAGGAACATATCCGTATTTACGAATTGTTTCGGGTTCGCCTTGATCTCCGCCGACAGACCGTCGAAGCCGATGCGACTCCCGATCTTTTCGAGATTGAACTGCACCTCGATCAACGGCAGGCGCCCCGCATCTCTCGGAATCGAAAGCTTGTGGAGCAGACTGCCGTAGGTAAACTCCTGATGATCGAACGCATCGAAGAGCACATTGCGAGTTGCGGCGAGATGGCTCTTTACCGTCTCGGCCTCTGCTAACTGGCTCAACATCGGCAAGAAGTGAACGCAGTGTCCGACGAGACTCGCATTCTGAAACAGAGCCTGCCCTGCCGTAGAGATCCCAACTACTACCTCCGGTTGACGGGTCAGACGGTGCAGCAAAAGTTGAAAGCCCGAGAGCAGCGTGACATAGAGCGTGCAACCCAACCGCGCGCTTGCACCCTTCAGATCGGTATACAGTGCGGACCCGAGACTACCATTCAGAGTCGCACCGGAGTAAGTCTTATTCATCGGACGAGGTCTGTCGGTTGGCAGATCAAGCACCGGCGTCAGGCCGGAGAACTTATTAACCCAATAAGCTTCATTGTCCGCAAACTCACCCGACTTCTGACGGGTCTGCTCCAGAACGGCATAACTGCTGAACGGAAGCAGAGGAAGCAATTTTTCGCTTGCGCTCTCCTTTGCGCTATAGAACTTGCTGAGCTCTTCGAAGAGTTGATTCACGGACCATCCATCGAGAACAATATGATGTCCGGTAAAGAGCAGCACCGTCTCATCGACGGACATCCTGAAGATCGTTGCGCGTACAAGCGGCCCCTCTGTAAGCGAGAACGGCGTCTTCCCTTCCCTCTCAATCGCCTCGTGCAGCGTCTGCTCTCGATCCCCGGCTGTTATCGAAGAGAGGTCCGTCTGTTCAACAACTCCATGAAAGGTTGGAGCGATCAATATCGATTCGCCATCTTCACTGATGGTGCTGCGCAGGGCGTCGTGTCGAGCAAACACTGACTCGAGCGCCTGCTTCAGCGCGGCTTCGTCGACATGGCCGCGCAGTCGAAGCGTTACCGACTCATTGAAGGCACAGTTCATCTCATCGCCTAGCGCGGCCGCAAAGTAGATCTCACGCTGCGCCTCAGTGATTGGAACCTGCGCAGGAGTATCCTTCAGAGCCGCAGGATGCATCGCGGACACTGGCGCCGTAACCGCCTGACTGTGGTGCTCCCCATGGCTGGGAAGCGCGTTACTTGACTGCATCTCTTCGACCGTCTCCCGGAACACGGCCTCAACTCTTTGCAAATCTTCTTCCGAATGCGCTGTGGTAAGGAAGCAGGGGTACCCCTCCTGAATATGAACTCCCTTCTCCCGCATCGCATAGTACAGAAGACTGCCAAGTCGAGCGTCACCGTGGAAGGTGAAGTAAAACCAGGACGCGAAGTGATGGATCCGGCTCGGAACGCCGCGCTCCACAAAGAAATTATCGAGCCGCGTCGCTAGCTCAGCAGTCTTTCGATTCAGATCAAGCTGAAGTTGCGGCCCAGCGGCCTTCAAATGATTGAGCACCGCGCGAGCGGCTGCAAGAGCCTGTGGATGTCGAACGAAGGTCCCCGCGAAGAAGGTTACGCCGACCTCAGGGATTGAAGCGTCGCCATACTGCCACGCTCCTCCGTCGAGCGCATCCATAAACTGCGCCTTGCCCGAGAGAACGCCGATCGGATATCCACCGCCAATCACCTTGCCGTAAGTTGCCAGATCCGCGCGAACTCCGAACGCCTCCTGCACACCACCCGGCGCAAGCCTGAAGCCGGTGACAACCTCGTCAATGATGAGAGCAATCTCGGCCTGCTCGGTAATCTGCCGTACTGTCTTGATGAAAGCAATGGGTTGCAGGCCCGGGTTGCGCGTCTGCACCGGTTCAATCAAAACTGCCGCGATCTCACTCGCATTTTTGCGAATGTAGTCGAGTGAGGCGTCCGCACCATACTCCAGCACAACCACATTTCCTGTATTCGCAAGTGGAATTCCTGGCGCCAGCGGCACCGTTCCCCGCGGCGTATTGCGAACGAGAACCTCGTCAAACGTTCCGTGATAATCGCCGGCAAAGTAAATGATGCGATCTCGTCCTGTAACCGTGCGAGCCACGCGTATAGCCGCCATTACCGCTTCGGACCCAGTGTTGCAGAAGGTCACACGATCGTTTCCCGTAAGTTCGCAGATCTGCGCCGCAACTTCCCCTGCCAGCGGAGACTGTGGTCCGATGGCAACTCCTTCTTCAATTTGTTTATGAACAGCGTCCAGCACAAACTGCGGAGAGTGCCCGAACATGATTGCGCCGTAACCATTCACGATGTCTATATATTCGTTACCATCGACGTCCCAGATCCTCGAACCCTTGGCGCGTTCGGTCACAAGCGGATACACCATCTCCTTCCACTGCGGACGGAAACCGGCGACCGCACGAGGATCTGCAAGATGAGGCCGCGCCTTATCGGTCAAACGCTTGGACCCTGGCGTCTTCTTCTCATACTTCGCGATCAGCGTGTCGAGGTATTGTTGCTGATCGCTATTAAGATCCTGTTGAACCCGCGGCTGCAATGGTCTGTAAGATCCGTGCTTAACCTCTGAGGTTTCGCCCGTCGGTAACGGTGCCGCTGATGGCGACGCAGGAGCGGACAAGGGTGTCGCCGCAGATATCGTCGCGGACGACGCCTGAGTAGCTGCCGCCGGCAATCCCGTTGTTGCGCGCAACGCTGCCATCTGCTGCTCAAACACCTTCGACATCATCGCCATCTGCTCACTAAACAGCCGCTCCGCTGCTGACCCCGCAGGCCCCGGCGAACCAGCACTCGTGAAACTCGCAGACGGAGCGGAGAAGTCCACCGGAGATACAGCCCCATTCACTGGAGCAGCTTGTACCTGCGCCGCTACTGGAAATGCATCAGGCGGAAGCACGCTGTCCAGATAGCCGGCAAGGCTCGCAATCGTGGAGTACTGCTCCATAATCTGGCGGAACGTCAGCTTCACTCCAAACTTCTTCTGAATTCCTTGAGTAGCCTGCGTGAGAAACAGTGAGTCGAGACCAAGCTCCAGAAACTGATGATCGACCTGATCCGGCGTGACTTCAATCCCGCTCAGCTGAGTAAAGACTTCTGCAACAATCGGCTGCAGACGCAGTTTGCGTTCTTGCATTGGTGCCTCTTTCAACGGTTCAATCACGGCGGGAACAACTTGGCCTCCGCGTGGTGTATCCAACATCTCTGCTCCAGGAACAGTTGGGCGTTCCTTGCTCTGCGAGCCAGCCGTAAACGGCGGGGGCTCAACCCAGTACAGCTTGCGTTCAAACGGATAGGTCGGCAGGGAGACTCGTCCCCGCTGCTCCTCGCCGTACACCTTCGTCCAGTCCGGCGTGGCCCCCGCCATCCACAGCTGCCCGAGCGCCTCCTGAAGCGAACCCGCCTCAACCGGGGACTGTTCATCACGCTGCGAAAGCGACGAGATGATAACTGCCGCGCTACTATTCGGCTGTTGACGCGCGAGTGTAGCCAACGTATTTCCCGGCCCAACCTCCAGCAATATCTGCGGGGTCGACATCAAACTCTTCAGCGCATCGGCGAAGCGAACCGGATTACGAACCTGGTCAGCCCAGAAGCGCGGACTTGTAGCCTGTTCCGGCTGAATCCACGTCCCCGTGAAACTCGAAACATACGGGCGAACGGGATGGTGCAGCGTGACCTTGGCAACCTCGGCCTCGAACCCAGCCAACATCGGATCCATCATCGATGAGTGAAACGCGTGCGAGGTACGCAGCCTGCGGAAGAGCGCTCCATCCGACGTCAACCTCTTCTCCAGCCGCTCAACAGCCTCAAGCGGACCCGCCAGTACACTCAACTTCGGAGCGTTCAACGCAGCAATCGAAATGTCGGCAGCGAGATACGGCTGAAGCTCCGACTCGCTAAGCCGTACGCCCACCATGGCTCCGCGTGGCATCTCCTGCATCATTCGGCCCCGAAGGCTCACCAGCCGAAGAGCATCTTCGCGGCTCATAACTCCTGCAAGAACAGCTGCCACATATTCCCCAATGCTGTGGCCTGCACAGGCACGCGGTTCAATCCCCCACGATTGCCAGAGCCTGGCCATCGCAAACTCCGTCACGAAGATTCCCGTCTGCGCGAACTGGGTCTGCTGAAGCCTCTCCGCAGCCTCCGGCGCAGCCACATCGACCGGAAAGAGAACGTCGCGGAGATCGAGGCCGAGCAAAGGCCGCAGAATCTCGGAGCACTCATCAACCTCGCGGCGGTACACCGGTTCGCTCTTGTATAACGAGCTACCCATACCCGCAAACTGCGACCCCTGCCCCGGAAAGAGAAAGGCTACCTCCGGCCGTTTCGCAGGGATTACCCGCTGCGCCTGCGCCCCGGCAGACGAAAGTTTCGCGATCGCATCTTCCGATCCCGCACACACAAACGCAGCACGATGATCAAACGCCTTTCTTCCTACCGCCAGCGTGTAAGCCACATCTTCGAGAGGAACTTCAGGGTGCTCTCTGACATACCGAGCAAGATTGTCGATGGCAACCTGCAGCGCACTCTGCGATCTCGCCGAGACACAGAGCAACTGCGCCGAGCGCAAGGAAGGTTTCAACGACTGGAAGCCGGGCGCCTCTTCCAACACCACATGCGCATTCACACCGCCAACGCCAAAGGCGCTCACACCCGCTCGTCGCGGCCCGTCGGATCGCCATGGGCTCAGCTCGCGATTGACGTAGAAGGGCGAACCCTCAAAGGCTATGTTCGGATTAGGAGTCTCGAACTTCGCCAAAGGAGGCAGCGTAGCCTTATTCAGAGAAAGCGCCGTCTTGATCACCCCCGCCACACCCGCAGCAGCGTCGAGATGCCCAACGTTTGCCTTCGCGGTACCGATCGCGCAGAAGCCCGACGCCTCCGTGCTCAAACGAAACGCCTTCGTCAACGCCGCGACCTCAATCGGATCGCCCAGCGGCGTCGCCGTTCCGTGCGCCTCAATATAAGTAATAGTGCGCGCATCGACCCCGGCCATGGCCTGCGCAGCAGCAATCACACCCGACTGACCGTCCACGCCGGGAGCCATATATCCGGCCTTCATGGACCCGTCGTTGTTCACTCCAAACCCGCGAATTACAGCGGTTATATGATCGCGGTCGGCGATGGCATCCTCTAGCCGTTTCAACAAAACCACGCCCGCGCCATGGCTGAACACCGTCCCAGTCGCAGCAGCGTCGAAGGGTCTGCAGAAACCATCCTTCGATCCAATGCTTCCTTCGGAGTACATGTGCCCGCGCCTCTGCGGAAACGTGACCGAAACACCGCCGGCCAACGCCATGTCGCACTGATAGTTCAACAGACTCTGACTCGCCTGCGCCACCGCAACCAGCGAGGTCGCACACGCCGACGCCACGCTGATGCACGGCCCGCGCAGGTTCAACTTGTAAGCAACACGAGTCGTCAGAAAGTCTTTATCGTTCCCCATAAACGACCGGAACTCGCCAACCTGATAACTTCCCGTCACCTCATCGATAAACGCTCGATCACGGCACAAGTTCGCCAACAGGTACGTATTGAGGCTGCACCCGCCAAAGAGGCCAATCTGCCCCGCATAGGTCGACTGGTCATAGCCCGCATCTTCCAACGCATTCCAGCATGTCTCCAGAAAGATCCGATGTTGCGGATCCATGCTTTCAGCATCGCGAGGTGATATCCCGAAGAACTCAGCATCGAACATCCCGGGGTCATCGAGCACTCCGCGCGCGGCAACATAATCCGAGCCGTTCTCGAGTCCCGCACTGTTTCTCGCCTCCAGTTCGGACGGAGAGAAGTGAGAGATGGAGACCTTGCCGGCTGCAATGTTCTGCCAGAACGCCTCCACATCTGGCGCTCCCGGAAAACGTCCCGACATGCCAATGATGGCGACGCAGTCCAGCAGCTGATCGTCGCCTGCATTCTGGTCCACCATACGAGTTTCATGGTTCAGTCGCTCACTCATGACGCCACACCCTTCGTTGCCCTGGCTCGTGCGAACGCACCTCTCGCCCTCTGTGCCTGCTGCCGGATCGCATCTTTCTCCGATGTGGAGGATCCATTCGCCAAAAGCCGCTTCGCCAACGACCGTACGGTCGGACACTCGAACATCACCGTAACGGGAATCACCCGCTCAAAGTGAGCCTGCAACCGCAGGTGAGCACTAATCAGCAGCAGCGATGTACCTCCCGAATCGAAAAAGTTATCGTCCAACCCAATTCCCTTGAGATCGAGTACATCGGTAAACACCCGCGACACCTGCTCCTCTGTTTCAGAGAGCGACTGTGACGCCGAATCCGCCGTCGTCGCACCAGACCCAATCGAAGGAGCAGGCAAGGCGACAACATCCAACTTCCCGTTCACCGTCAATGGCAGTTCTTTCAAAGCGGTATAAGAAGAGGGCCTCATGTGCGCAGGCATCTTAGCGACAAAAAACTCTCCGAGCGTCCGAGCGGTTAATTCAATGCCCGGAGTCGCAACAAAATAGGCTGCTAACCGCTGATTTCCTGTCTTATCCGTATGCGCCACCACGCACGACTGCTTCACCCCTGGAACCTGGGCCAGAGCCGCCTCAACCTCTCCTAGTTCGATCCGAAATCCGTTGATCTTTACCTGGCTATCGTTCCGGCCGAGATAGACAACCTCGCCATCAGGGCGAATCCGCGCAAGATCGCCAGTACGATACAGCCGAGCGCCAGCCGGCCCTTCAAAGGGATCAGCAATAAAACGTTCAGCGTTCAACTGCGGACGATTCAAATATCCGCGTGCAACCCCGCCGCCGCCTACATAAAGCTCACCCACCTCACCCGCTTGCACCGGCCTCTTCGCTTCATCGAGCAGATGAAGCTGCATATCGGGTATCGGCGTCCCGATCAGACTCTCTTGCACCGACTCCGCCTCTCCCGCAGTGATAGGGCGGTACGTCACGTGAACCGTCGTCTCCGTGATCCCGTACATGTTCACCAGCCGCGGGGCCGTATCTCCGTGTCGCTGGAACCACGGAGCCAGCTTGCGGTACTGCAAAGCCTCACCGCCGAAGATGACAACGCGCAGTGACAGCGGAAGAACAGCACTGTCTTGCTCCACCTGGATCAACATGAAGAATGCCGATGGGGTCTGATTGAGCACCGTCACCCGCTCCATCGAGAGAAGCTCGTAGAAATCCCTTGGCGAGCGGCTCACGGCGAACGGTACGATCACCAGTCTCCCACCCGTCAATAACGGTCCCCAAATCTCCCACACCGAAAAGTCGAACGCAATGGAGTGAAACATCGTCCACACATCGTTCGCTCCGAAGTGAAACCACGCATCGGTCTGCTCCAGAAGGCGCAGTACATTCCTGTGCGTCACCATCACGCCCTTTGGCTTCCCGGTCGAACCCGAGGTATACATCAGATACGCTAAATCTTCTCCTGTCGATGCAGGTGGCGGATCGTCCGTTCTCAAAGAGTCCGCCGCGGAATTATCCATCTCCACAACCGACACGGACAAAGCGGCTAACTCCCCAGATACCCCCGAAGCAAGAGATGCAGTCGTTAGAATCGCAACCGGCCTCGCATCCTCAACCATCTCCAGTACCCGGGCCTTGGGATATCCAAAGTCGATCGGAAGATACCCGCCTCCGGCCTTCAGGATGCCGAGTATCGCCGCCACCATCTCAGGCGAGCGGTCAAGATAGACGGCAACAAAGGAGTCCGTTCGAACCCCAATCTCCCGTAACACCCCGGCGAGATGGTTCGCCTTCGCGTTCAGCAGTCCGTAAGTCCAGCGAGTCTCGCCGCAGACGATCGCAACCGCGTCGGATTTTGCCGCAGCCACTCGCTCAAAGACACTCACGATCGTGTCGAGAGCCCTCCCGTCCAATCCGTTCAACTCCGGAGCTTCGGGAGTCTGGGAAAGACCCATCAGTCGCTCGCCCTCAGTGGCCGAATTCTTAACATGTCCATCGTTCTCCATCGAGCCCCACGCAGATCAGAAACGCAGCAGAAACGAAATTGACTCAGAGTGCCCTACCGGCATTGGCTAATCGATCGCTAATTCGCTGACATCGCTCAATACTTAAATAAAGGATGCAACTGGAGCGAAAGGTACTGCCAGAAGCTCTCGAAGTCAACCCGCTCATGTTGCCTAATTGTACGCATAATTCCAAAAACCGATTAAGACTATCGTGCTCGAAAATACCTGAAAGTTGTATGTTTCCCAGTATTTCACCGTCTTCCCGGGCGCACGAGAACTAAAGTACCCAACGGACTGGTTATGATGGCAACACGGTTGCATCGCGCCCCTTTTGTCTCTTATGTCGAGTGATTGGAAACAGGTCGATACCCTCCCGCCACTGGAGGCCGGCGAAGTGCAACTCTGGCGGATCGACCTGGCCGGTGCCACAGGACTGCACGACCGTTTCGCCCCGCTTCTCACTCACGCCGAACAGCTCCAAGCCAGCCGTCGCCGAACGGGACGGGTCCAGGAACATTTCTCCGTCGGACGGGCATGTCTGAGAATCCTTCTCGGAAACGCTTCGGGACTTGATCCCCTCTCTCTAACGATCACAACCAGAGTTCACGGAAAACCTCAGCTCTCCCATCGCAACGGCCCTAGGATCGCCTTCAACGTAGCTCATTCCAAAGACACAATCCTCATCGCACTCACCCGCACTGGCCACATCGGAGTCGATGTGGAATACTTCGACCGGTCGACCGACATCATGGAGGTCGCCCACCACAACTTCACGGCGAGCGAAAGCCGTTCCCTGGCTGCAATCACCGACCCACAGGCTCGCGTCAAAACCTTCTACCGCTACTGGACCCGCAAAGAAGCAGTCCTCAAAGCAGACGGCCGCGGCCTCATCGCCTCCCTGGCATCCTTCGATATATCGTTCGAATCAGTAACCCTGCACCCCGTTCGCATCGCCGAATCGCCAGATGATCAAGGGAAGTTGTTCTTCGTCAGCGATTTATCCCTGGGGATCGAAGCAGCCGGAGCAATCGCACTCGAATCGCCCGACTCCCCGGTCAGGCAGCTGATCTTCCCCCTGAGCCGTCCCTGGTGACCCTTCCCGACTCCTGGCACAAAAGATACCGACACTATATCTCCCGGTCCCTCGACAACCACGCTGATACGTCTATAACTTGAGGAACAGATGGCCCTTCAGACAACCTCCCGAACTGTCTCGCCCCAGGCGCCGTCGGCCCTTCCCCCACCGGAGAGCAGAAAAACCTGGCTCGTCACCGCCACCAGCCTCGTCTTTATCGTTTTGCAGAGTGCCTGCACGGCAGTCATCGCCCTCAGCGGAGTTCGAGTCGCCATCGGCCTCAGCGCCCTCGCGTCGGCCACCTTTGGCATCCACCCACACCCTACCGGCTTCCATCGCGACGCTATCCGAATCCCCATGATGATAGCCGCGACCCTTGGCTCCTTCGTTAATCTCTACGTCATCTGGCGCATTCGCTCCCTGCGCACCCGCCCTTCCTCGCAGTGGCGCACCCAGCCAGCTACTCCCAGCCAACGGCGCTCGGAACACCTCCAGATCGCGCTCGCCGTCATCACCCTCATCCTGGTGGCGGCCGAGTGGATCACTCACTCCATGATTCATCGCGGTTCCTAGGTATCGCCCTCGCCCGACCCGGAGGGCCTGTAAGTAAAACCCCGCATCTCTGCCTCCAACCTCGCGTGCAGCCGCTCGCTAAAGCCCAGCGGTAGTTCAAAGACACGCTCATCTGCGGTCAAAATCAAAATATTGCGCGTCGAATCCAGAATCGCAGAACAAATCTCACAATGCTCCAGATGCTTCTGCACCTCTTCCAGCACCGCTGCATCCAGCGTCCCATCCAGATAGCCGGAGATATGCTCCCACA
This sequence comes from Tunturiibacter gelidiferens, assembly GCF_013410115.1. Classification (GTDB taxonomy): domain Bacteria; phylum Acidobacteriota; class Terriglobia; order Terriglobales; family Acidobacteriaceae; genus Edaphobacter; species Edaphobacter gelidiferens. The sequence goes on along the minus strand of NZ_JACCCV010000001.1, from coordinate 2,603,082 downwards.
CATGCTTGCACTCTAGAACCATGGGAACCACCTCCGCTTCGGCAGCACCTGTCTCAACTGCGGAGCCAGCCGCTTCTGCAACATCAGCCTCGCGCGATGCAACCGCACCTTTGCCGCTGCAACAGTAATACCAAGCGCCGCCGCCGACTGGTTGACGCTCAAATCCTCCATATCACGCAGCACAAAGACCTCCCGATAGATCAGCGGCAGATCGCCAATCGCATCCTGTAGCAACAGCCGCACCTCCTGCCGCTCCAGGGCCTCGGAGGGAATCTCCCGCCAGTCTCGCAGCAACGCCGGCGACACATGCCCGCCTTCCTGCAACTCATCCAGCGACTCCGTCTTCGCGGTCTTCTTCCGCCGCAGCCGGCTCCGAGCCTCGTTCAGCGTAATGCTGATCAGCCATGTGCTGAACTTTGCCTCGCCGCGGAACTTCTCAAGGTTGCGGAACGCCTTGAGGAACGACTCCTGCGCGGCATCCTCCGCATCCGCCTCGTTCTGCAACATCGACAGGGCCATGCTGTAGACGCTTCGCTCATACGGCTGAATCAGATCATGAAACTCGTGCGTATTGCCTGCAAGGATGGAGGCGATCATCTGAGCTTCATTCCTGTTCTCGGAGATTGCGGTCATTGCTTCTCGATCCATCCTCGATAACGCCTCTTCAACAACGCATCTAAGGAGAACAACCCAGCACCGAACACCAGAACCATCGCCGCCGCGAACAGGAACGTGTATGGATCAGCGTTATAGAACTTGCCCGGATCTGAGAAGACCGCAAAGAGCGCCTCTCGATCCGCAGTCCAGTATGCCACCAGCATATTCACCGTAAGCATCAATCCGATAAGCCGCGAGCCGAGCCCCACAATCAGCAGAAGTCCTCCAACGAACTCCAACCCCGACACGAAGTGAGCACTTATAGCAGGAAGCGGAATATTCAGGCTCGTGAAGTAGTCGGTGATCTTATCCAGATGATGCAGCTTCCCCCATCCGCTCTGGACAAGCTGCCATCCCCAGTAGAGACGCACCACCAAGAGAAATGGGGACTGGAGATAAGAAGCCAATGCTGCAAACCGTGCATACACCTCAAGCAGTTTTTTCATCACAACCTCTTCTCTCCACTCCAGCGAGCGTGAATAAATCTGAGCAATCTTGCGCAGGCCCCAATAAATGCAGGCTCGGCCAGGAACCTGTTGGGACCTGCATGTACTTAGAACCACGACGATGGAATTGGTTACAGTCTCCACCGGAACTCGAAGAGAGATCGCTTCAAAACGACAATATATCTCCCCGGGCGTCTTGAATCAGCCGTCAATAAAGCATTAATGTGAGTGGGCAGACTTTTCGTGCTCGAGTTGAGCGAGCACATCCGCCGCGGTCGTTCGGTCACCATGCTCGTGACTCACCTTCTTGAAGAAAACCGCGCCCTGACGATCGATCAGAAAGGTTGAAGGATAAGCAGTCTCGTGCGGCGCGTCCCAGCGAAGTCCATACTGATTCGTGAAAGCATAGTCGGGATCGACGACCAGGTGCACATTAGCCGGTAGCGGATTTTCCTTCGCCAGGAACTCCTTGGCATGTTGATCGAGGGCGGCCGGAGGTCCGGGATAGACCAGCATCACCTCCGCGCCTGCCGTCACAAATTTCTCGCCGTTCGTCACAAAGTCATGCACCTGCTTCTGGCAATACGGGCACTGGTAACCGGGAAATCCCCGAAGCACAACCAGCACCACCGTCCCCTTCGAAGTAAACTCCGACAGGCTCAGAGGGTGTCCATCCGGAGTCGACAGGCTGAACTCCGGCGCCTTCTGTCCCACCTCCGGCGTCTCCGCAGTCGCCAGCGGTGCGATACCAATCATCAATACACCTAAAGCCAATACCAAGAAATTCCTGGCAATCATTCTTCAACTCCTACGACGCGCCACGCTCTGGCGTCGCCGTCCTTCAGATTTATCCAACGTGTCCCGGTTTGAGTACCCTCGCGCCAAAAGGTTACAGAGAGTGATAGGCTTCCGATGTTCCACTGTCGCTGTAACCTTTGTGCCTTGACGTAGTCGAATCAGCGGCAAGGAAAAAATCGGCGAACGATCCTTGTCGCGAATGCAATCCGAAGTAGGGAGTTTCGCCGTTAACTTCTTGCTACGATCAGCGTAGCCACCATCCACGTCCGGCACGTTCTTGCGTGCGGCTCAACCAGGAAAGGCTCATCAATATGAAGAATTCAGCACAATCTCTCGCTTTGGCCGCCGCGTTCGCAGGTCTGCTGGGCGGCACCGCTGTCCGTATGAATGCCCAGACCGCGCAGCCAAACAACACCCCCACGACCACCGTTCACGCCGGCGTCCTCATCGCCCAGGACAAGCCCGATCTTCCGAAGCACTCCTGCAAGGGCAAGAACGACTGTAAGGGTCAGGGCGGCGGCAAGCACCCCGGCAAGAACGACTGCAAGGGCAAGGGCGGATGCGCCACCGACGGCTCCAAGCCTTCGCTCGCCTAAGCACCTCCCCTGTCTGGAGGCTTGGTTATCCCTTCAAGCCTCCAGTCCTCTTCACTATCATTTAACAAAAGGGGAGACATGCCAGCCAATCGCTTCAACGGTTTCAGCGACTACGGCGTAGGGATCGGCCTTCGCGTCCCGCACTACGACCACATCTTCGCCGAAAAGCCCGTCGTCGACTGGTTCGAGATCATCTCCGAAAACTACATGGTCGACGGCGGTCGCGCGCTAAAGATCCTCGACCAGATCCTTGAACGCTATCGCGTGGTCCAGCACGGCGTCTCAATGTACTTCGGCTCCGCCCAGCCAGCCGACCGCGAGCACCTCAAGCGCCTCAAGACCCTCACCCGTCGCACCAAAACACCCTGGCTCTCCGATCACCTCTGCTGGGGTAGCGTAGACGGCCGATACACCCACGACCTCCTCCCCATGCCATACACCTTCGAAGCGGTGAAGGCCACAGCCGCACGCATTCGCGAGGTCCAGGACTTCCTCGAAATACCCATCGCCGTCGAAAACGTCAGCAGCTACGCGGAGTTTCACGAGTCCCAGATGACCGAGTGGGAGTTCCTCAATGAAGTCGTCGAAGCCGCCGACTGCGGCATCTTGCTCGACGTCAACAATATCTACGTCTCCTCTCAGAATCACGGCTTCAACCCCTTCGACTACGTCAACAGTGTTCCCGCCGAGCGTCTAGCGCAAATTCACATCGCCGGTCACTCGAAGTTCGAGAAATACATCCTCGACACCCACGATCATCCCGTACTCGATCCGGTATGGCATCTCTACGCCCGGGCCATTGAGCGTGTCGGCCCCACCGCAACTCTCCTCGAATGGGACGACAACATCCCGACCTTCGACGAGGTTCACTCCGAAGCCCTCAAGGCCACGCAATATCTCACACCAGCAGAATCTCTCATCCCCTCGGAGAGAGCAGCAGAAGCAGACGTCAGAGAGGTGGTTCACTCGTGAACCTTCTCGAACTGCAACGCCGCATGGCCGAAGACGTAACGCGTCCCCTCACGCCCGACTTTCAGATGCAGCCAGCAACCTCCGACGGCAAATCAACCGAAGACCTCGCCAGCACCTACATCAAACCCAACGACCGCCTCTCCTCCTTCGATCGCCTCGAAATCTACAACCGCCAATACTGGTTCCGCGTCATAGGAGCCGTCTCGGAGGACTTCCCCGCCATCGGCGCCGTCCTCGGAGCCAAAAAGTTTGACACGATGATCCTCGCCTATCTCCGCGAGAATCCATCCACCTCCTTCACCCTGCGCAATCTCGGCTCCAAACTGCCGAAGTGGCTCGAATCGCACCCCGAATTTTCTCCCCGGCGTCACGATCTCCTCCTCGACATAGCCCGCCTAGAGTGGGCCTACGTAGAAGCCTTCGACGGAGCCGACCTCGCTCCCCTCACCGCTGCTGACTTCGGAGATCTCGGCGCTGCCTCCCCCCTCTTTCTTCAGCCTCATCTCCAACTGCTGGACCTCCGCTATCCCGTCGACGAGCTCGTCCTGGCCGTTCACCGCCAGACCGCACCTAGCGACATCATGAGCAACGCCGTCACGGAGCGCAAGCAAGCCAGGCGAACCCGTCTTCCCGCAATGCGCCGCTCTCAAATCCACCTTGCAGTCCATCGCTACGACAACTCCGTCTACTACCGGCGGATAGACCACGAGGCCTTCCGCCTTCTCTCCGCCCTTCAGAGCGGTACTCTGCTCGGCCAGGCACTCGAAGCCGCCTTCCGCGGAAGCTCCCTCTCACCCGAAGATCAGGCGGCGAAAATTCAGGAGTACTTCGCCCACGCCTCGGAACTCGGCTGGTTCTGCAAACCACCCGCAAACAACCTATGAGTTCTTTGCAGACGAAGCCCCCTAACAGGCTGTTCGCCGGAGAAACCCAGTAGGAGGCCTTTGAGACGAACCCCCGTCATAGCCTTTGCCGTCATCCTGACCCTGAGCGAAGTCGAATGGGGAAGGACCCGACGAACTCCGTCCTGCCCAAACCGCTCATCCCTTTTCACCCACGCCTTTCAAGCCGTCGTCTGTTCTTAATCGGCCCTCGCAAGACGTTGCCGCACCCGAACTCATTTTGTGCGTTGTGAGCTCAGATTCAAACACTCAAGTAGGCTCGCAATCTAACCGCGAGAGACGTCTTCTCCGGCATCTAACAGCTGAAGACAGCGTGAAATACCCATCTCCATCATCCAGCGCGTATCATACGGACGCTGAATTCCGTGCCAATAACCTACGCTGGTTGCGACACGTGAGGAAGCCTGTCATCCTTATTCCAAACTGTTGACGAGGCATCCATTTCGTCGCAGCTGGCTTCCGACGATACAGGCCAATCTTTGTGGCCGTCGTTTTCTCTAAATAACAAAAAACCGGTCCGTTAGGATTGGAGCGCGACTAAGGCATCTGCACGAGGAACCCTGCATGGAATTTCACATCTCCCGCGCTCTCCGAGAAAAACTGGACCTGGACGATCTGCTCTTCAACTTCACGGGCAACATCGTCTTCGGCAACGTCGCTGCAAGCAGAAAACTGGCAAAACAGCTCCAGGATCTGCGCACCCAACAGACTGATCCAACTCGAGTCGTAAACGCCGGCGCTCTCTTCGCGATGGGCCTGATCGACGAGCTCAACCACGCGATGATCGCCCGTTATCGCAAGGAGATCGATCCCGCAGTCTTCGCCGAGGCCGTACACTGGTTCACCGGTCACGCCACTCCCGCCGAGATCGAACGCCTCCTCCTCACCTTCACCAGCCAGTTTCCCAACGTGGCCGTCTATCGCGGCGAGCTCACCCCGGCCCAATGGCTCAACGGGACAACCGACGGCCTGCCCAATCGCGAAGCAGCCCTCGAAGAGCTCCTCCTCCTCTGGCTGGCGAACATCAACCCCGCCTTCACCCCCTTCCGCGAACTCTTCGAAGACACTCCCCTGAAACAGCAGACGATCTATCAGACGGTCACCGCTGCCTTCCCCAACTACTTCATCACCCGCCCACACGTCTCCCCCGAAGTCGGAAGCCTACTCGACGCCCTCCGCGCTCCCCTTCTCGCCTCACCCGACTCCCTCACCGGCCAACTCGACTACATCCGCGAGCACTGGCCAAAATACCTCGGCGAAGACCTCCGCCGCGTGCTCCTCGCCATCGACGTCCTCCGCGAAGAAGACCTCGCCATCTGGATGCGCTTCCATCCCCCGGGCCCCGACCAATACCGCCACGGAGCACCCGGCCGCGGCGGAGAAGGCTTCGTCGGCGACGAGTACATCGGCTTCGAAGACGAGTACATCACTGGCCCGGACGGCACCAGGCAACGCCGCTACGGCCATGACTATCAGGCCCCTCTCAACGAGTACGAAGCCTTCAGCGCCGATCAGGCATGGATGCCCACCGTCGTCCTCATGGCCAAGAGCACCTACGTCTGGCTCGAGCAGCTTTCAAAAAAATACCTCCGCCACATCCATCGTCTCGACCAGATCCCCGACGAAGAGCTGCGCCTACTCGCCGACCGCGGCATCACCGGCCTATGGCTCATCGGCCTGTGGGAGCGCAGCGTCGCCTCCCAAACCATCAAGCGCCTGCGCGGACACACCGACGCCGTCGCCTCCGCCTACTCCCTCAAGGAGTACCAGATCGCCGAAGACCTCGGCGGAAACTATGCCTACGAAAACCTCCGCGACCGTGCCGCCCGAACCGGCATCCGCCTCGCCAGCGACATGGTCCCCAACCACATGGGCATCGACTCCAACTGGGTCATCGAGAATCCCGACTGGTTCCTCTACCGCTGGGAGAGCCCCTTCCCCGTCTACCGCTTCGAAGGCCCCGACCTCTCAACCGACAGCCGCGTCGAAATCAAAATCGAAGACCACTACTACGACCAGTCCGACGCCGCTGTAGTCTTCCGCCTCCGCCATCATCGCGACGGAGCCACCCGCTACATGTATCACGGCAACGACGGCACCACCTTCGCCTGGAACGACACCGCGCAACTCGACTACTCCAAAGCCGCCGTTCGCGAGCACGTCATCCAGGTCATCCTTCACGTCGCTCGCCTCTTCCCCATCATCCGCTTCGACGCCGCCATGGTCCTCGCCAAACGCCACGTCCAGCGCCTCTGGTTCCCTCTCCCCGGCACCGGCGGCTCCATCCCCTCACGCGCCGAAAACGCGATGACCCAGGAACAGTTCGACTCCCTCATGCCTCACGAGTTCTGGCGCGAGGTCGTCGACCGAGTCGCCGTCGAGGTCCCCGGCACCCTCCTCCTCGCCGAAGCCTTCTGGCTCCTCGAAGGCTACTTCGTCCGCACCCTTGGCATGCATCGCGTCTACAACAGCGCCTTCATGAACATGCTCCGCGATGAAGAGAACGCAAAGTACCGCTCCTATTTAAAAAAGACAATCGAGTTCGACCCCGACATCCTCAAACGCTACGTCAGCTTCATGAGCAATCCTGACGAGCGCACCGCCATCGACCAGTTCGGCTCCGGCGACAAGTACTTCGGCGTCTGCACCCTCTTGGCCACGCTCCCCGGCCTGCCCATGTTCGGTCACGGCCAGATCGAAGGCTATACCGAGCGCTACGGCATGGAATTCAAACAAGCCAAGATGGAAGAGTGGCCCAACGACCACCTCGTAGCCCGCCACCAACATGAGATCGCACCTCTGCTAAAAAATCGGCGTCTCTTCGCCGAGAGCACCAACTTCGTCCTCTACGACTTCTGGACCGACCACGGCACCGTCGACGAAAACGTCTTTGCCTACTCCAACCGCTCCCACGGCCAGCGCGCCATCATCCTCTACAACAACAGCTACGGCAGCACTCGCGGCACCATCCACTTCTCCGCAGCCTCGGTCGACAAAGCCACCGGCCACCTTCGCCAGAGAAGTCTCTCCGAAGGACTCGACCTCCCCTACAACTACTTCACCTTCTTCGCCTACCGCGACACCGCCCACGGTCTCGAATATCTCCGCCGCAGCACCGATCTCCACCACACCGGCCTCACCGTCGATCTCCGCGGATATCAATATGCAGTCCTGCTCAACTGGCGCGAGCTTCACGCCACAGTCGATCAACCCTGGGATCAGCTCTACGACGCACTCAACGGCGCCGGCGTCTACAGCGTCGAAGAGGCGCTCTCCAAACTTCGCCTGCGCCCGTTGCACGAAGCCTTCCGCCAGGCTCTCAGCGAAAGCCACATTCGCGCATTCGCAACCGTTGCCTCGGAGCTTGCAGCTAACGAGACCGTATCGATCGCGACGAAGCCCGCTGCACCGAAAGCAGGCGAGAGATCATTCGCAAACCATAAGGAGAAAGCTCAACAGCAACTCCTTGACGCCAAATCACCCACAGAAAAAGTCAACAGTGCCTCTGCCACGCACCCCGAACAACTTGCCCTTGACCCCCGATTGCAGCCATTCGTGAAATGCAGTCAGCGCTTCTTTGAAAATGTGCTCCACACTCTACCCGTCGAAAACGCAGATCCCACCCCGCACGCCTCCGCGGCCGAGGCCGAGGCCGAGTCCTCCCTCACAACCGAACCCCCTCCGCCCCTGACCTATAAGGACATCTGCGAGAGCTTGACGAAAGCGGCCCTCCATCTCATCTCAATCGTCAAAGACTTCTCATCTACCCTGCCGCCTGCAGTGACCAGCTTTCTACCCGCTAGCAAAGCACCCAATCATACGGAACAAATCTGGGCTCCTATTCTGGCTTGGATCACTCTGAGTAGTCTTCCTCATAAAGATCAGGCGGATCTCTTCGACAAGCTCCAGCTGCGTTCTGCTTTATCAGAGACATTCAGCGCCATCGGGATGGAAGGAGAAAACACCTGGCGCGCTGCTGCTCGCGTAAGAATTCTGCTGTCTCAAACTGACATCTCTCCAGCCGCAGCCAAGACCGAAAGATTCTGGTCCGATCCAGACGTTCGATGGCTCACAGGCGTCAACGAGTCCTCTGGCGCTACTTACTTCAACAAGGAAGGATTTGAAGAACTACTCGGTTGGCTCCAACTTCCCGCGCTAATAAAAACTGCACAACAGACCCCTGTCTCTGTCGACTCGCTCACGAAGCTGGAAGCCGCCGCTATAGACTCCTGCGTCTCCGCAAAGAAAGCTGGTTACAATCTGGACCGTTATCTCAGTCCTGAACCAATCGCAATGAGCGAAGAGATACAAGCCAGCTCCCCCGAGCTGACACCGCCCCCCCCTCCGAATGAGAAGTCAGCTCCCAAAACAAAATCATCCGCTAAAAAGAAAGCTGCCCCAAAGAGACGCCCCGAACCCACTACGCCCAAACCTTAGTTCGCTGACATAGACCCATCGCTGAACAGCTTCAGTGCTCGACCTCCAACGATAATCTTTTCCTCAACCTCCATGCGGGCAAAAGGATTGTCGATATTCTCGGTATCGATCACCTGACACCACGGCTTCCCGGAAGGCGATGCGGGCAGCATATAGACGACGCCGCCCTCGGCCGCGTTCACAACCAGAAAAAAACTGTCGTCGATGACCGGGTTGCCGTCCTCATCGGTCACCTGCAGCGTCTGTCCGTTCAGCAGCACAGCCACTGAGCGGTTCCACTCAGTATTCCAAACCTCGTCGGAGACCTGGTTGCCGTCGGTATTAAACCATGCGACATCCTTGATAATCAGGTCCTCGCCCTTCCTGCGAATCTCACGGTCCTGGAAAAATTTCCGCCGGTGCAGATTCGGGTGCTTCAAACGGAAGTGGATCAGTTGACTCGTAAAGTCACGCACCCGCTTACGTGGTTCATCCAGATTCCAGTCATGCCAGGTAAGCTCGTTGTCCTGGCAGTAGCAGTTGTTATTCCCCCTCTGCGACCGCGCAATCTCGTCGCCTCCGCTCAGCATCGGCACGCCCTGCGAGAGCATCAGCGTAGTCATAAAATTTCGCGTCTGCCTCTCTCGCAACAGGTTGATCCCTTCATCATCCGTTGGGCCTTCCGCACCCATGTTCCAGGAGTCGTTGCTGTCCGAGCCATCCTTGTTGCCTTCTCCATTGGCCTCATTGTGCTTCTGGTTGTAGCTCACCAGATCACACAACGTAAATCCATCATGGGCCGTGACAAAGTTGATGCTCGCATATGGCTTCCGTCCGTCGTATTGATAGAGATCGCTTGATCCGGTAAGCCGGTTTCCAAGATCCGAGAGCTGGCCCCCGTCACCCTTCCAGAACCGGCGCACCGTATCGCGATACTTCCCATTCCACTCCGCCCAAAGAACAGGAAACTGCCCCACCTGATAACCCCCTTCGCCAACATCCCACGGCTCCGCAATAAGTTTCACATCTGCAAGAGTAGGGTCTTGGTGAATCGTGTCGAAGAACGAAGAGAGCCGGCTCACATCGTGAAGCTCACGCGCAAGCGTCGCCGCAAGATCAAAACGAAAACCATCGACGTGCATCTCCGTAACCCAGTAGCGCAGCGAATCCATCAGCATCTTCAACACCTGCGGATTTCGCACATTCAAGGTGTTGCCAGTCCCCGTATAGTCCACGTAATAACGAGGATTCTCCTCGTTCACTCTGTAATAGGTCGTGTTACAAACTCCCTTCCAACACAAAGTCGGGCCAAACTGATTGCCCTCGCAGGTGTGGTTGTAGACCACATCAAGGATCACCTCGATGCCTGCCGCGTGCAGCGCCTTCACCATCTGTTTGAACTCGTTCACCTGGCCGCCGGTATCCCCGCACGAGCTGTAACGAGCCATCGGGGCGAAGTACCCAAGCGTGTTGTATCCCCAGTAGTCCACCAGTCCCCTATCCACCAGCGGCCCCTCATCAATAAAATGATGAATAGGCAACAACTCCACCGCCGTCACGCCAAGCTTCTTCAAGTAGTCGATCCCCGGCTCGCATGCGAGCCCCGCGTAGGTCCCGCGAAGCTTCTCTGGAATCCTAGGATTTCGAATGCTGAAGCCCTTCACATGCATCTCGTAGATCACCGAGTCCGCCAGAGGAGTCTCGGGCGGATGATCGTCTCCCCAATCAAACTCGCTATCGACCACAACACACTTTGGAACGCCGTCCGCGCTGTCCTGCGTATCCATCTTCAGATCGTCCCCAGAGGCAACGTCATGCGCAAAGATGGGCTTCTTCCAGTCCACCTGCCCGGTAAGAGCTTCAGCATACGGATCCACCAGAAGCTTATTTGGGTTGAAGCGATGACCACGTTCCGGCTCCCACGGCCCATCAATGCGGTAGCCATAAAACTGCCCCGCTTTGATGTCACGAACAAGTCCATGCCACACATAAGCGGTTCGCTCCCGTAGGGTCACGCAGTCCGTCTGCTTGCCCGCAGCATCAAAGAAGCAAAGATCAACCCGGGTCGCACCCTCTGAGAAAATAGCAAAATTTGTGCCTTTGCTCGATACAGTCGCACCAAGCGGATACGGTCGACCAGGAAGAAGTGTGCGTTTCATAACCCTTTCGATGCGGCCAACGATCCGTAGTTACGAGGAATACATAAAAATCAAATTCAATTTCACCTTGCTTCCAGATCTCCAAGAATTAGCCGCACCTTCGACAAACAGCGACCGCCGCGACAACGGGGCTCGACTCTGCTCAGAGCCAGAGCGGTCGGCCAGCCCACTCGAACCTGAAATCGACGCACTCCCAGCCCCTCCGAATACCACCGTCGTCCAACCTGCCCTACAATAAAACTGATGGACCTTGCCGCCAAATCCGCGAAGCTCCACGAGACCCTGCAGCAACTAGGCAGCGTTCTGGTCGCCTACTCCGGCGGCACCGACTCCGCCTACCTCGCCTACGCCGCCCACCAGGCCCTCGGCGACAACATGCACGCCGTCATCGCCGACTCCCCCTCCCTCCCGCGCGCCGAACTCGCCGCTGCCCTCGCCTTCGCCGCCGATCAAAACATCCCCATCCAGATTCTCCGCACCAACGAACTCGAAAACCTCGACTACCAGCGCAACGACGCCCACCGCTGCTTCCACTGCAAAGACGAGCTCTTCCAACAAATGGAGCAAGCCCGAGCCGCCCGTAACTTCGCTCACATCGCCTACGGCATGAACCTCGACGACCGCGCCGACTTCCGCCCCGGCCAGCAAGCCGCCGCGCAACACCACGCCGTCGCCCCTCTCGTCACCGCCGGCCTCACCAAACAAGAGATCCGCACCCTCGCCCAGCAATCCGGCCTCACCCTCTGGGACAAGCCCGCCAGCGCCTGCCTCTCCTCCCGCATCGAGTACGGCCGCCCCGTCACCCGCGAAAATCTCTCCCAGGTCGAGCAGGCCGAAGAGGCCCTCCACGCCCTCGGCTTCCCCCAGGTCCGCGTCCGCCACCACGGCGACCTCGCCCGCATCGAAATCGCCCGCGCAGACCTCCCCCGAGCCCTCACCCTCCCCATCCTCGAAGCCATCACCGCCGCCATCAAGCCCCTCGGCTTCCTCTACGTCACCCTCGACACCGAAGGCTACCGCTCCGGCTCCATGAACGACACCCTCCTCGCCGCCTCCTCTATCCTTCCCGCCGCCCGATAAACGCCGCACTCCGAACATGAAACAATAAACCTATGCGTATCGCTTACCTCGACTGCTTCGCCGGCATCAGTGGCGACATGTTCCTCGGAGCCCTTCTCGACGCCGGCCTCGATCCCAACATCCTTCACGAAGCCGTAGCCGCCCTGAACCTCAACGCAACTCTCAAGATCGAAAAAGTAGACCGCAGCGGCATCTCCTCCACCAAGGTCCACGTCTACGAAGGCTCCAGCCTCGCCGAGAGTAATACCGCCGAGCCAACCCATCGTCACGAAAACGAAGAAGTAGCCCAGACCCATCAGCAGACCCACACCCATCAGCACCACCCCAAAACCCAGCACCAGCACAAGACCGGCCAGCCCCACACACACGACCACGAACATACCCACGGCCGCTCCCTCACCGTCATACGCGACCTCATCACCGCCGCATCCCTCCCACTCGCCGTCAAACAAACCGCAATCCACGCCTTCGAACTCCTCGGCGCCTCCGAAGCAAAGATCCACAACGTCCCCATCGAAAAAATTCACTTCCACGAAGTAGGTGCAGTCGACGCCATCGTCGACATCGTCGCCTCCTCCGCCGGCATCCACGCCCTCGCAATCGACAAGTGGTTCTCCTCCCCCATCAACGTCGGCGGCGGCATGGTTGACTGCGCCCACGGCCGCTTCCCCGTCCCCGCCCCCGCCACTGCCGACCTCCTCCGCGGCCTTCCCACCTACTCCGCGCACATCGAAAAAGAGCTCGTCACCCCCACCGGCGCAGCACTCATCCGAGCCCTCGCCCCAACCTTCGGGCCCCAACCAGGCATGCGAGTCGAGCACATCGGCTACGGCGCCGGCACCCGCAACCCGAAGAACTTCCCCAACGTCCTCCGCCTCAGCATCGGCGAAGCCGACAACTCCACACACTCCATCCCATCTCCAACTGAACTACCCCACACCCATCACGATCACGACTCACAAACCGTCACAGTGCTCGAAGCCGCCCTCGACGATCTCTCCCCCCAAATCCTCGCCTACGTCTCCGAGATCGCCTTGGCACAAGGCGCGCTCGACGTCATGCTCACTCCCGTCATCATGAAAAAAGGCCGCCCCGGCACCCTCCTCACCATCCTCTGCAATCCATCCGACAGCCTCGCCCTCCAGCAACTCATCCTGCGCGAGACCAGCACCCTCGGCCTCCGCATCCGTCAGGACACCCGCGTCTGCGTCGACCGCCACCACGCCACCGTCACCACACCCTACGGCGATATCCGCGTAAAGATCGGCACCCTCAACGGTGAGCAGTGCAACATCGCCCCTGAGTTTGAAGACTGCCGCACCGCCGCCACAAAACACAACGTCCCCTTGAAGCTGGTTCAACAAACAGCCATCGCAGCCTACCTCAAATAATCCGCACCCCGCCCATAGCCCACAAACCTGCATCAAATCGACAAGTCAACTCTCTCACCCGAGGAGCACAGCATGGAGCGTAGAGACTTTCTAAAAACCGCAACCGTCGCCGGCGTGAGCGCAGCCATCCCGCTCAACGCGCAAACCCCTCCCACCGCCAGCCAGCCCATCAAACGCCCCGAATCCCCCGACATGATCTACCGCGAACTCGGCACCACCGGCGAGCGCGTCTCCGCCATCGGCATGGGCGGCTATCACCTCGGCAAACAGAAGGACCCCTCCGAGAGCATCCAACTCCTCCACGCCGGCATCGACCGCGGCATCACCTTCCTCGACAACTGCTGGGACTACAACGACGGCATCTCCGAGGTCCGCATGGGTCAGGCCCTGCGCAACGGCTACCGTCAAAAAGTCTTCCTCATGACCAAAATGGACGGCCGCACCGCCGACGAGTACAACAAGCAGCTCGAACAATCCCTCGGCCGTCTCCAGACCGACATGATCGACCTCGTCCAGTTCCACGAGGTCATCCGCATGGAGGACCCCGACCGCATCTTCGCCCCAGGCGGAGCCATCGAAGCCGCTATCGCCGCACGTAGCGCAGGAAAGATCCGCTACATCGGCTTCACCGGCCACAAAGATCCCGCCGTCCACCTCCGCATGCTTGAGGTCGCACAAAAACACAGCTTCCACTTCGACACCGTACAGATGCCCATCAACGTCATGGATGCACACTTCCGCTCCTTCGAAAAAGAGGTCATGCCCGTCGCGCTCAAACAAGGCATCGGCATCCTCGCCATGAAGACCTTCGGCGATCCCTTCATCCTGAAGAGCAACACGGTCCAGCCCATCGAAGCCCTCCACTACGGCCTCACCCAGCCGGTCTCGGTCGTCATCACCGGCATCGACAACACCCAGACTCTCGACCAGGCCTTCGAAGCCACACGCACCTTCAAACCCCTCGACCAGGCCCAGATCAGCTCCCTGCTGGCCCGCACCGCCACCGCCGCCAGCGAAGGTAAATTCGAACTCTTCAAAACCACCAACCACTACGACGGCACCGCACAAAACCCAAAGTGGCTAGGATAGGAAAAGCAGGGGGAGCGACGTTCGCGTTTGAACCACGCTGTTCCGAGTGACTGCGAAGAACCACGAGCAGTCCATCAAATGACCGCAAAATCACCACAAGCAACCACCAATCCACCACGAAAGAACCACTAATCATCATCAGTCCGACCACCAATATCGTCATCTCGACCGAAGCGGTTCACAGCCTCATCGTGAACCGCGTAGTGGAGAGACCCCCGTATTTTCTCTTGAGCTCCTCGACAAATACCGCAAACATGCAAATCTCGAAGCATGGGTTAGCCGATACACACGGCCCAATCAAGGAACGCCGAATAATTTCATGAACCCCACCAAGCTGCTCGAACTCCTCGCCGCCGTCCAGACCGGAGCCATCACCCCAGCCGCCGCCTCCCAGCGCCTCGCCGACATGCCCTACGAGGACATCGGCCACGCCCGCATCGACCACCACCGCACCCTCCGCACCGGCCTCCCTGAGGTCATCTACGCCCAGGGAAAATCCCCGCAACAAACCACCGAGATCTTCTCTCGCATGGCCGCCGCTGGCACCGACGTCCTGGCCACCCGCGCCGACGAAGCCACCGCCGCCCTGGTTCTGGCGGCCCACCCAAAAGCCACCCATCACCCCTCAGCTCGAGCCATCACCCTCAAACAATCACCACCCGCAGACCCCAAAGGCCACATCGCCATCCTCAGCGCCGGCACCAGCGACCAGCCCACCGCAGAAGAAGCCGCCGTTACCGCCGAACTCTTCAACGCAAAGGTCACCCGACTCTACGACGTAGGCGTAGCCGGACTCCACCGACTCCTCTCGGTCCGCGATCAACTCACCCGGGCAGACGTCGTCATCGTCTGCGCCGGAATGGAAGGCGCCCTCCCCTCTGTCGTCGGCGGCCTGGTCGGCGTCCCCGTCATCGCAGTCCCCACCTCGGTCGGGTACGGAGCCAGTTTTGACGGCGCCGCAGCCCTTTTGGGAATGCTCAACTCGTGTTCCCCCAACGTTACCGTAGTAAATATAGACAACGGCTTCGGCGCAGCCTACACTGCCGTATTAATCGCACGTGCCTCTGTCCCTCGTAGTTGAAGGAACGGAGCATTGCTAGCAAATTCGCTATCAAAGCGTGACGAAAGGCGGCCCCAAAATGCTCCCGCACGACGACAAACCCTGGGCAAAGACCCTTGCACGAACCGTCATCTGTCTGACAATTGTTGCCTTGGTCTGCCTGGCGCTGTTCCTCGACAGCCGCAACATGCTTCACATCCCAGAGATGGTCGGCATCTTCCTTCTTTTCCTGACCATCGTCCCACCCAACCTGGCCGTACTCTACCCCTGGATTCTCCCAACCCACCACGAATCCAACAGTAACCGCGCCACCAAATCCACCGTTCGATAGACCCCTCGCCTACCAGCACCTGAGAAGCGGCCTCTTCGGTTTGTTGTCACTGCCTCTTGTCCGTCATTGCCGTTGTTTGTTCTTTTGTTGTCATTCCGCACCCTGAGCGTAGTCGAAGGGGGAGGAATCTGTTGTTAGCCTCTCCACACACTCAAATCCGGTCACCCAAAAGCGACGCACTTCGCCATCCCACGTCAAAACCCCTCGAAGCCAGCTTCGCTTCCGCCCTCGAGCACGACCCCCCGCAAACCTGTCAAGCCCCCAAACCGGGTAAACCGCGCAGTGACAACAACATACCGTTGGCGTATTAGTTATGACGAAACCGATATAATGAGTACAAGCATAAAAAAACCCGGCCGAAACCGGGTTTTTGCATGCGAAATGACGCAAAAGCTGCTAAGTCGTTTGTTTAGACATTTTTGCCCGTAACCGCTTTATTATGACGATTTTGCAAGAGACCAATTTTAGCAAGTTAAAGCAAATAAATGACTTACACGAAGATACCCCCGGGGGGTGGGGGAGGATGGAACAGCTATTGGTTCACACCGCTAGCCAGGAATCCCCCGTCCACCACAAGAATCTCACCCGTCACGAAGGCTGAAGCATCACTCGCTAAGAAGATCGCCGCGCCAACCAGTTCCGCAGTCTTGCCGAAGCGCCCCATCGGGGTCCGCATCAACAACTCTTTGCCCCGATCGCTCTCGTCCAGCAGCTTCTGGTTCAACGCCGTGCGAAAGACCCCGGGGGCAATCGCATTCACGGTCACACCCTGCGCACTCCACTCCACCGCCAGGGACTTGGTCAACGCTCCAACCGCAGCCTTGCTCGCCGCATACGCCGTGACCTCCTTCAGGCTCACGAACGTATTCAGGGAAGCAATGTTGAGGATGCGACCGTAGCCGCGCTCCAGCATGTGCTTGCCGAAGATCTGGCAGGCCCGCAGCGTTCCGGTCACGTTCGTATCCATGATCCCGTCCCAGGTCTCCTCCGTGACGGTCAGCGTAGGCTCCCGCTTGATCTTCCCCGCGCAGTTGATCAGGATATCGACCTTGCCGAACGCTTTCACCGTCCCATCCAGCAGCGCCTGCAGACTCGCCCGGTCCGCCACATCCGAGGTCAGACGCAGAGACCTCCGCCCCGTCGCCTCGATCGCCTTCGCCGCCTCATCCACCTGCTCCAGCCGCCGCGAACTTGCCACCACATCAGCACCCGCCTCCGCCAGCCCAACCGCCATGGCCAACCCGATACCCGAGGTACCCCCCACCACCACAGCCGACTTCCCACTCAAATCAAACAACGGATGCCCCATCAAACGTCCTCTTTCCCGCTTCAACATCTTCTCAAAAATTCAGTTCTTCCTTGACGAAATCTGAGCCAGAATCTGACTCACGATCTCTTCCGGCGCTCGATCGTTCACGATCCGGACAGCATCGCTCGGCATCTCGAGCGTAGCAAGCTGACTGTCCAAAAGCCCAGGATTCATAAACTCATGTTTTCGTTCCGCCAGACGAGCTGCAAGCATCTCCTTAGACGCCTCCAGCATAACGAAGCTCACCGCACCCTTCGGCATTCCCGCCTGCAACGTAGCCCGATAACGCGCCTTCAACGCAGAGCACGCCATCACACCGCTCTTCCCCTCTGCAAGCCAGTTCCGCAGCAGCCGATTCAGCGCCTCAAGCCACGGTTGACGATCTCGATCATCGAGGGGATGTCCAGCAGCCATCTTCTCCCTGTTCGCCAGCGGGTGATAGTCATCGCCATCGGCAAACACAGCGCCCAAGCGCTCAGCCAGCAACGTCCCGATCGTCGTCTTGCCCGATCCGCTCACTCCCATCAACACAACAACCATCCAGCGACATCCTCTCAACCGACCGACACAGACAGTATTCTGTAACTAGCTCCCAAAACGACCACGATAGGCCCAAAGCCCAAGACCAGGATTGGAGATGTAGAAGATCTCCTCACCATCCACTGTGTTCCAACCGTCTTCCAGCGTGGCAGGATTGTACTTCGAGGTCATCTCGGCGAGATCGCCATACTCAAAGTGAACGCCTTCGATCTCCTCCCGCGTCAGGTGACCCGGGCAGTAACGGATAGTAAAGCGACCTTCGCTAGACCCATGGATGAGGTGGGCGGCAGCACTCAAATTTCCAGCAAGCTGTGCATCTTCCTTAGCAGCTTCAAGTGTTTTAGGAGTTCCGCAGTAGCCGTACTTGCGGATTAGAGCATCGATGGCAGCGTCTTCGCCAAATTCGTGGACGCCTGGAGCAAGGACGACAAGTTCAGCGTTATCCGCGAGAGCCATGCGTGTGCGATAGATGCTTTTGTTTCCGAGCCAGGTGCTTTTGAACTCGTGGGGATCGAGGAAGACGACTGCCCTCTTGATTTCGCGATCCATCATCTTGAAATTGACCTTCAGGCTAAGAGCTGCGGCGAGTTTGAAGCACTCTACGTCATCTCCAATGTAGAGGCCGCGAATGACTAACTTTCCATCGGCGTTTTTCGCTACTACCGTCTGCACATAAACGATCGGCATGTGACTGGCGAAGTGCTCGCTCGCGTAGTTGAGTACGCGGCGAACAGGAGTGTCGGCGCGTCCCATCATGCGTTCCATGCCGTACACAGCGCCGAGAAAGTGGCTGCGGTGAATTCCTATGGAGCCACCAGTGCCTACGAAGATGTTCTTGTTGTAGTTGGCCATGCCGACAACCTCATGGGGAACGACCTGGCCGATCGAGAGGATGAGATCATGTCCCCCGTCGCGTAGCAGTTTGTTTACTTGTGCGGGCCATGTGTAATCGAGCTTTCCTTCGCTTACTTCGTACATGAATTCGCTGGGAACTTCTCCTAGAGTTACGACATCGTTGCGCCAATCGTGCACGCGAAAGAGAGTTCGCGGAGTAGCGCCGTACATGGTTGCAATCTCCTGATCGGACATCGGCTTATGAGTGCCGAGGGCGGGGAGGATGTCGGTGAGTTTGTCTCCGTAGTATTGCCACGCAAGTTCAGTCAGGACGCCGCTTTGGGAGTGCATGCGCGTGAAATCTGGTGGGATTGCGAGGACTTTCCTGCGTGGGCCCAGCTTGTCCAGGGCCTGGAAGAGGTTTGTTTGCACTTCCTGGAGGGACATCTCCGTTGTCGCGCTGCCAGCGGCGAAAAATAGGCTCATGGGCTTAGATCTTACTCCCGGTACTGGTGCGAATTCGTTGAGTCGATGGGATGCGCGAAGTCGAAAATTTGCTGGAGTCGTGAAAAAAAATCTGGACGGTCTGCATGGGGTACTTTTTGTCGGCTTTGCTGCGTTTTTTTGTAGGGGTTGATGGAAAATGGGTGAGTTTGTGGTGGTGTTTTGCTGGTGAGAACGTGGTGAGATGTGTGGCTGATGTGGAGAAAAAACAGCGTTGATTTGGACCACGAAAAATACGCCAAGATTTTGAATTATTTTTCCATTGGTTGGCCAGGGCTATCCAGATTTTGCGGCTGCGTTATTCCTCCCTCTTGTTCCGGAGAATTTTTATAGTTTGTAGGCTTTTCTGACCAGGTTTACGGTGAGGTCTTGTATTACCTCGAAGGCTTCGTCTTCGTCGAGGCGGTGTTCGACTACGAGACGTCCAAGGAAGGCGCAGTCGATGCGACGGGCTACGTCGTGACGAGAGGGGATAGAGAGGAGGGCACGGGTGTCGTCGTTGAAGCCGACGGTGTTGTAGAAGCCGGCGGTTTCGGTGGCTTGCTCGCGGAAGCGCATCATGCCCTCGGCGGAGTCGTGGAACCACCAGGGAGGACCGAGCTTGAGCGCGGGGTAGTGTCCGGCCAGGGGAGCCAGTTCGCGGGAGAAGGTGGATTCGTCGAGGGTGAAGAGAATAAAGGTCAGCCGCTGGTCGTTTCCGTAGCGGTTCAGCAGGGGCTGAAGACCGCGGACGTACTCGGTCTGGGAGGGGATGTCGGCGCCTTTGTCGCGGCCGAATCTCTCGTAGAGCTGGCGGTTGTGGTTGCGGACCGAGCCGGGATGGAGTTGCATGGTGAGGCCATCTTCGACGCTCATGCCGGCCATCTCGGTGAGCATCTGGCCGCGGAAGTACTCCTGCTCCTGGGGTACGGAGCGGCCGGAGATGATGCGACCAAAGAGCGAGGCGGCGGTGTCAGGGTCCAGGTCTGCTGTGAAGGCTGTGGGGTGGCCGTGATCGGTTGCGGTGGCTCCCATGGACTTGAAGAAGGCGCGGCGGTTGCGGAGTGCGTTGAGATAGCCCTTCCATGTGGCGGTATCTTCTCCAGTGATCTCGCCGAGCTTCTGGATGTTGGCGAGGAAGCCGGTGTAGTCGGCGTCGATCACAGGATCCGGACGAAAGGTTGGCAGTATGCGGCCCTTCCAGCCAGACTCCTTTATGGCCTTGTGGTATTCGAGGGTGTCGAGGGGGGTGTCGGTGGTGGAGAGGACCTCGATATTGAACCGCTCGTAGAGTGCGCGCGGACGGAATTCGGGCGTCTGGAGTTTCCTGGCGATGATTTCGTAGTATTCATCCGCATTTTCCGGGCTAAGACGTTTGGTCAGGCCGAATTGATTTTCAAACGAGTAGTCGAGCCATAGACGAGTGGGAGTACCACGAAAGAGATAGTAGTTTCTTGCGAAGATACGCCAGACCTCTTTTGGATCGACCGGAGCGGCGGTGCCGTCGAGCGGAGGGATGCCTAGCGACTCCAGCGAGATTCCCTGCGAGTACATCATGCGAAAGATGTAGTGGTCAGGCTGAATGAAGAGGGCCGTGGGATTGGCAAAGGGTTCGTTCTCGGCGAACCAGCGCGGGTCGGTGTGACCGTGCGGGGAGATGATTGGCAGGTCGCGAACTGTTTCATACAATCTTGCGGCGACTGACCGCGCCTCGCTGTCCGCAGGGAAAAGCCGGTTTGGATCGAGAATCATCCTTCATCACCTCTTCAGAAGCTCCAGGCATCCGAAGATACCGGCACATTGAAGCGTACCAAAGATTTAGCCGTAGCTCGAACAAAAGGTAGGAATCGGTCGCCTGTAACCTTTTTTGATTGCTCCCGTCGCATAGTAGAAGCCTGGGGTCTCCTTATGTTTGATTCGGATGTCAGCCGCGACGATGGTTCCAGGAAGATGACAAGACGAGTGTTTGTGGCCGGCGGCGCTGCGGTTGCGGCCTCTTATGCTGTGCTTGTGATGCGGAGGGCTCCCGGAGTCGAGGCGAGCGTGGCGGTGCATGGGACACCGGGTGAGGTCACGATCGTCAACTTTGGCAATGACGGGAAGAACCTTGGGAAGCAGACGGTTGCAAAGATTGTGAAGCCCGACGGAGAGTGGCTTCGACAGTTGGGCAAGAACTCATTTGAGATCGCGCGGGAGGCGGATACCGAGATGCCCTATTCGGGCGTCAGCCTGAACGAGCATGGAAAAGGTGTCTTTCGTTGCATCTGCTGTGACACCGCGTTGTTCGACTCGCAGACGAAGTTCGAATCCGGCACCGGCTGGCCGAGCTTCTGGGCGCCGATTGCGAAAGAGAATATCGCGGAGGTGGCGGATCGCTCGCTGGGCATAGATCGTACCGAGGTAAAGTGCATGCGTTGCGAGGGGCATTTAGGGCACGTCTTCGACGATGGCCCGGCACCGACGGGACTGCGGTATTGCATGAACTCGGCTTCGATGAAGTTTATGAAGGCTTGAATTGGCGGTCGATTGTCGCTACAGGTTGCGAACGAAAAAAAGGCACCCCGAGGGGTGCCTTTCTCGTGAATCGGCAGCCGTTACGGGATGTAGTAACGGAGGCCGGTGAAGACCATGTTGTTGTTGGCCTTGGGAGCGCCGTAGGTTGCGGTGGAAGAACCGAAGGTACCGCTGGTCAAACCGGCCCAGCCGACCCTTTGGAGGTAGCTGTACTGCACGGTGTACTGCAGACGGCCGTACTTGGGGCTGTTGTAGAAGCGGTAGACGAACTCTCCGGTAAGTTCGGAGACCTGACGGGTTGCGCCCAGGCAGCTTGCAGGTGTACCGGGGTTGTAGGGAGCGGCACCGGCGAGTCCATTGCCGGTAGAGGTAGGCAGTGTCTCGATGCCGCAACCTGCATTGGAGCTGCTGATGGGTGCGTAACCGACGAGCTTGCCGGCATCTGCACCCACGGTGCTGAGGTAGGTGGTGCGCTGCGCGTACTCAGTACCATAGTAGAGGTCGAGATCGAGCTTCTTCTGCGGGTGAAGCTCGAGCGATCCCAGGAACTGGTAGTTCTTGATGGGAGCCAGAGTTCCGTCGGGGTGCACGGTGACATCGGGCAAGGTAGAGGTACCGTAGCGGCCTACTCCGGTGCCGCCAAGGAAGTGAAGGCCGAAGTCCGCATAGTGAGTGATGGGCGTGCGGGCGTTGGCGAAGAAGCCGCCACCAACCTTGGTGTTGTTATTGCCACCCACAGCAGATGGGACGGTGAGGGTCTGGTTGGGGTAGTAGCGGTCGCGGAACCAGCGAGCCAAGCCACCGGCCTCAAAGTGACCGTACTTCGCGTCATAGGCAAACTTGACGATGACATCCGGTGCGACGTTGTTGGAGTAGTTGGCAGTGAGGTTGTAGAGACCGCCGCCTGCGCCTGCGTTGCCGATGAAGAAGTTCGCATTGGCGTTGGTTGCGGAGTAGATGATCTCAGCCTGTTCGACGGCGACTGCGGCGGTAAGTCCACCGATCTTCTGCTGGAACCTTACGCCGGGCTGACGCTCCCAGCTGAAGCCGACATGGTACTGAGAGTCGACGGTCGCGGGCAGAACCTCGGTGCGGTTATCCGTTCCTTTTTTGGTTTCGGTGACGAGCGACCACATCTGACCGCCGGTGAGGGTGAAGCCCTTGTTGGTGGCTACCTGGCCCCAGATCTGGCGTTGGCGCAGGGTGTAGCTGTTGCTCTGATTTTCGTTGCTGGTGGCGCCGGCCGAGAGGAAGTCAGCCTCTACGTAGCCTGACAGCTTGAAGGGGCCGGGGTTTCCGACGAAGAGTGCTCCGACGCGGCTTTGACGACCAGAGAAGTTGAACTCACTGGTGTGGGCCTGGGCTGCGCCGGGGTACGGGGTGGCGTTGAAAGGGGTGTTGACGTCGGAGTTGAGCGAACGCTGACGGTAGACACTTTCAATCGCGAAGAAGGCAACTGGAGTTATTTCGACTCCCTTGTAGTGAATTGCCAGAGGCGACTCGATGGCGTCTGTCATCTGCTTCTTCGTGTCGCTGATGGTCTGAGCGAGGCCGACGTTGGTGGTCTTGAGATCGGTCACGGTGCTGTTGAGGCTGGAGACGGCTTCGGTGTTGGTCGAGAGGCTGGAGCTGAGGCTGTCAGCCTTGGCTGAAGCGCTAGCGGCGGCTGTCTGGGCATCCTGAGCGGATTGCTGAGCGGCCGCAAGCTTCGCGTCCTTATCGGCATTCTGCTGTTTGAGAGCATCGATCTGGGCCTGCTGGCTCAGCATCTGCTCGCGCAGCTCGCGGATCTGGCGTGCCAGCGGGGTCTCGACGGGCGCCTTCTTGTGAACGGGTGCCTTGCTGGTCGTCTTTTTCGTTGCCGTGCCGGTTTGCGCCTGGAGAGATATTGAACTGATAACCAATATCGCCGCCATAGTCGCTCGTAGTTGCTTCGTCATGGAACCTCGCAAAAGTATGAAAAGGCATAAGGACAACAAGAAAGGGTGCGGGGCGTTTCAGCCCACTCCACATTCTTCCTTTGCTCTTTGAGTTATGCTCACAAACTCATGTGAACAGAGGAATAATTTGTGCGGTATTCACGGAGAAAATACGTTTCTCTGTGGATATTTCATGAACTTTGGTGATTTTTTGTTTTTGGTTGAACTCGATAGGTAAACCACGGGGGTGGCAGAACTGATTTACCGTTATCTTCATGCACTTCTCCCGTCTTGGCGCTCTACTGGTAGGCTTTGGCCTTTTTGCTGCTGTCGCTTCGGCACAGTCTTCTATTAAGTTGATTCCGATGCCGCGCGAGATTCATGCGACGGGGGAGGAGGCGCTGACTCATGGCGTGGGCGTTTTTTGCACAGCTCCTTGTGCTGTGGAAGACCGTTTCGCAGCGGACGATCTAACGGGGTCGCTTTTGGCGCGGGGTATTGTGGGTTCGCCGGGCGCGGTTGTGATCGAGCTGGCGCGGGCGAGCGCTCACCCGGAGGTGAAGTTCACCGATGAGATGAGGGCCGAAGGGTATGTGATCACCAAGATCGGGAAGACGCTGACGGTGATTGGGGACTCGGCGGCGGGGGTGTTTTATGGGGCGCAGACGGTCAAGCAGCTGATCGAGGGGAATGGGGAGAGCGCGGTGCTGCATGGGGCCAACGTGAGGGATTGGCCGGCGATGAAGTATCGCGGGCTGGATGATGATTTGTCGCGAGGGCCGGTGACGACGCTGGAGTTTCAGAAGCATCTGATTCGGACGCTGGCGGCTTATAAGGTGAACTTGTACTCGCCCTACTTTGAACATACGCAGCAGTACTCGTCGAATCCGCTGATGGCTCCGCCGGGCGGGAGTGTTTCGGCTGGGGAGGCTCGAGAGCTGGTGGAGTATGCGCGGCTTTACCACATCGACGTGGTGCCGGAGCAGGAGGCGTTCGGGCATCTGCACCATAATTTGACGTGGGAGCAGTATCAGCCGCTGGCGGAGACTCCCCATGGGGCGGTGTTGGCTCCGGGGCAACCGGGGTCGATTGCGCTGATCAAGCAGATGTTCACCG
The DNA here is from genome assembly GCF_013410115.1 of Tunturiibacter gelidiferens. GTDB lineage: Bacteria > Acidobacteriota > Terriglobia > Terriglobales > Acidobacteriaceae > Edaphobacter > Edaphobacter gelidiferens. The sequence goes on along the minus strand of NZ_JACCCV010000001.1, from coordinate 2,578,470 downwards.
AGCTAGCGGCACTGTATCCGGGGCCGTTTTTGCATATCGGCGCGGATGAGACAGTTGATCTGGGACTGGGGCAGACTAAGGCGGACGTGGATTCTCGGGGGCTTGGAGCGGTTTATCTGGATTTTCTGCAGCGGATTGTGGCCGAGTTGAAACCGCTGAATCGCAGGTTCCTGTTCTGGGGGGATATCGCGCAGGATTCGCCCGATCTGCTGAAGGATCTGCCGCAGTCGTTCAAGGATTCCACGATTGCGGTTGCGTGGGTGTACAGCCCGGAGGCTCGTGGCTATGACCGGTTTTTGACTCCGTTTACGAATGCGGGGATGGAGACCTGGGTGGCTCCGAGTGTGAACAACTTTCGCAAGGTGTATCCGAACAACAACTATGCGCTGGCGAATATTCAGCGGTTTACGGCCGATGGGCAGCGGCTGGGGTCGACGGGACAGCTGAACACGATCTGGAATGATGACGGGGAGGGGCTCTTCAATCAGGATTGGTATGGGATTCTGTTCGGCGCGGCGGCGGCGTGGCAGAAGGGAGAGTCTTCCATCCCTGACTTTCAGAACGCTTACGCCCAGGTGTTTCATGGAGACGCGACGGGGGATCTGAATGAGGCGCAGAAGGAGATGATGCTGGCGCACTCTGTGTTGAAGGACCAGGCGAAGGAGGGGGATGGAACCAACAGCATCTTCTGGCTGGACCCGATGTCGAAGGATGGGTTGAGGATTGGGGCGCAGGTGCTTCCGTTTGCGCATGAGCTGCGGCTGCATGCGGAACGAGCGCTGACTCTGATTGCACAGGCGAGAGCAGCCGCGCCCGCGGCGCCAGGAGTTTCGACGGGGCCCAAGACTTATGATCCTGCGGACTCTTATCCCAGCGCGGCTACGACGCTCCGGGAGACTGCAGCGATCGACGCGCTTGAATTCGGCGCTCGGCGCATGGATCTGATCGGGTTGAAGTTTCAGCTGTCTGAGGAGATTGCGGAGGGTTATGAACGCGCTTATGCAATGCAGAACACGACGGACAAGAAGCAGCGCTTGAACGTAAGTCGTGAACTCTCGGATATCAACGGGGTGAATGGCCGGATTCAGGATTTCATTGACGCCTATTCCTTGCTGCGGGATTTGTACGAGCAGGCTTGGTATCGCTCAAATCGCGCGTATGCGTTGCGGCCTGTGCTGGAGCACTACGACTATACGGTTGGAATCTGGGAAGGCCGCAGTGACAGACTTCGGAGTGCGCAACGTCAGTGGTCGGACACTCACACGCTTCCGCCGGCCGCCGATCTGGGTATACCTCCACCAGTTCCTGCTGCAAAGTAAGTATCTGTGGAGGCGGTAGCGCTGAGGTCGGAATATCTGGCAATCTAGAAGATCATGCTTTCGACGGACTCCATCGGCCCCTCACTCGGTATTGATTTCGGCACTACGAACAGCTCCATTGCGTCTACTTGCGACAGTAGCGAGGTGGAGCTGGTCTCCTTCCCTTCGGGAGCCGCCACAACGGAGTCATTCCGCTCCGTACTGTATTTGGAGCAACAGAGACATGCGAGTCGCACGCAGATTAAAGGATTCACCGGGCCGCAGGCGATCGAGCACTATCTTCATGCTGAGCATAAGGGCCGGCTGATTCAATCTCTCAAGTCCTATCTCACCAGCCGAACGTTGACTGGGACTGAAGTTTTTGGACGGCGGTACACCATTGAAGACCTGATTGCTCGCATCCTCACCGATCTTAGATTGTCTGCCGAACGGCAGTTGGGCCGTCCAGTGCGCCATGCCACCGTGGGGCGGCCGGTGCGGTTCGTCGGTGCGGAGAGTGTGGAAGATGACGATTTTGCCGTGCAGCGGCTTAGAAAAGCGTTTGTTCATGCTGGTTTTGAGTCGGTCGAGTTCGAGATGGAGCCGATTGCGGCGGCTTACGCGTACGAGTCCACGCTAGATCACGATGAGCTGATTCTGATTGGAGACTTCGGCGGGGGTACGAGCGATTTCTCGTTGCTCCATGTTGGGCCAGGCGTTCGCGCGCGAGGTCGAACGGCGAAGGATCTTCTGGGTAACAGTGGATTGGGACTCGCGGGCGATAGCTTCGATGCACGAATTGTTCGCAAGCTAGTGTCTCCAGCGTTGGGATCAGACAGCTTTGAACGGTCCTACGCGCAGGCTCCGGACCGTCCGGCAAGCATCATTCCGGCGGCGCCGGCCTGGATCTACGCCAACCTCGAGCGGTGGCATTATCTTTCATTTCTGAAGACGCGAAACGTGGCGGAGATCCTAAAGAGTGCACGCGCCCGGGCGCAGGAGCCAGAGAAGATCGAAGCGCTGATCAATTTGATCGAAGAGGACCTCGGATACCAGCTTCATCAGGCGGTCCAGCGTTTGAAGGTTGATCTGTCACATCATGAGTCTGCCGAGTTTCGTTTTCGCGACGGAAGCATGGATCTCGTTGCGACGGTTGAGCGCAAGGAGTTTGAAGGCTGGATCGCGGAAGACCTGCAGTCGATTGAGCGGTGCGTCGATACGCTCCTGGCGACCAGCAACATTGCTGCGCTCGAGGTAGACCGAGTATTCCTGACTGGAGGAACCAGCTTCGTACCTGCGGTTCGTCGCATCTTCGAATCACGGTTTGGTGCATCGCGTGTGCGAAGTGGGAATGAGTTTACGTCAGTCGCGCGGGGGCTAGCGCTGCGAGCTGAGGAGGTTCGTCTAACGGCACTCTAATGCTGTTGCTGAGACGGGTCGCTACTTGGGAAAAGGCACTAGGAAACCAGCTTCCCTGCTTCCCTTGCCCGCCAGAGCGCGCCTTCCAGAGAATCGACAACGCCTTCCATGACTTTGACACTGGGCGAGGATGTTTTGAGGGCCGCTATCATCGCTGCGCGAACAAGTGCGATGTGCTCGAGGATGCTTCCGGTGTAGGCTGCTTCGATCTTGCGTCTGCCACCGGACTCCTTCATCTTCAAGGCGACAAGAGCTACCTGCTCCGCAAGCTCTACGCCTGCGCGCTCGAGGACGGCGATGGCGAGTTCATCCCCGGCCTCCGCACATCGTACGATGACCGGAACGAGCGCTGGAAGATCTGGACCGGGGCGGACATTGGCCATCTCTACTATTTCGCCGAGAGATTTGAGTCCCCAGAATTCACCGATGTCGGCGAGCAGGGTGGTCGTGATGCCGCGATCCTTGGCCCAAAATCCGGCGCGCAGAGCCTCTTGTCCGATCCAGAAGCCGGAGCCTTCGTCGCCCAGAGCCGGACCCCAGCCGCCAGCCTGATACATGGCTCCGTCGGCGGCGCGGCCCATGATATTGGAACCGGTGCCGGCTATGATGAGAATGCCAGGACCGCCGCGAAAGGCGCCATCGAGAGCGATCTCTTCATCGCCTACGAGATGCAGGTCGCCTCCGACGAGGGCTCCGATCTCGCGTTCGGCCCACTCGCGAACGGCGTCGATGGATAGACCGGCGAGCCCGACACAGGTTTGCGAGACTTCACCCAGGTTTACGTTGGCCAACTGAGAGACCTCAGCCAGCATCGCTTGCAGACGAGAGGAGGCCTCCGCTTCACTGACGCGCATCAGCTTCACGCTTCCGGTGCTGGAGCGGCCCAGGATCTTGTTCTCATCTGCCAGTAGGCATCTTGTCTTCGTACCACCTGTGTCGATCGCCAGAAACAGAGCCATAGCCTGAAATGATATGTCAGGTTCTGGGGAGCCGACGCCTCTCCGGGTGCAACCTTCGTTCGGAACATCTGATGGAAGGGGCATGCTGCGTGCATGCGCGCTGTCGCTATACACTTGCACGAATGCATGCTGCCGTACTTCCAACGCGCCTTCATCCCTTCGATCTTGGTCTGATTGTCGTCTACCTGATTGGTATTACGCTGTTTGGGCTTCGCTTTCGGAGTAGTAGAGATCCGAATACGCGGTCGCTGCGCAGCTATTTTCTGGCTGATCAAACGATCCCATGGTGGGCGATTGCGCTGTCGATCGTCTCTGCGGAGACGAGTACGCTGACGATTATCAGCATTCCGGGTGTGGCGTTTGCCGGGGACTTCGGATTTCTGCAGATTGTCATCGGTTACATGCTGGGCCGCGTGGTAGTGGCATTGATCTTTCTGCCGAAGTATTTTGAAGGGCGGATGCTGACCGCGTATCAACTGATCGATCAGCGCTTTGGGCATACGTTGCACAAGGTGACGGCGGGATTGTTTCTGTTGACGCGGGCGGCGGCGGAGGGAGTGCGGGTGTTCGCGGTGAGCATCGTCGTGGGGATCGCGATTGGAACGCGGGATGTGCTGTCGATCGGGATTATTTCGGCGCTTACGCTGCTGTATACGTTCGAGGGCGGAATGGCGGCGGTGATCTGGACCGATGTGGTGCAGATGGCAATCTACATTGGGGGAACGATCGTTGCGATCTTTACGCTGGGAACGCATGTACCGGGGGGATGGTCGCAGATCCACGAAGTTGCAGCCGCGGCAGGCAAGTTTCGGCTCTTTCACTTCGCGCTGAACCTGACGCAGAGCTATACCTTTTGGGCCGGTGTACTGGGGGGAACGTTTCTGACGATGGCGTCGCATGGCACCGATCAGTTGATGGTGCAGCGGATGTTGGCGGCGAGGAACCTGCGCGAGTCACGGCTGGCGCTACTTGCGAGCGGAGCTGTGATCTTTTTGCAGTTCACGCTTTTTCTGCTGATTGGCGTGGGGTTGTATGTCTTCTACGGGCTGCATCCGGCAGTGTTCGCTTCGGCAGATCGAATCTTCCCTACTTTCATCGTGCGGGAGATGCCGCTTGGGATTGCGGGGCTGCTGGTGGCGGCGATTCTTGCGGCTGCGATGTCGAACTTGAGCGCGGCGTTGAACTCACTCTCCTCGACGACGGTGGTGGATTTCTATATGCACTGGCGGCCGGCGGCGGATGACCGCGAACGGATGATGATCTCGCGCTCCAGCACTGTTGTATGGGCGTTGGTGCTGTTTGGAGTCGCGATGTATAGCGTGTTCGCTGGTGGGAAGGGCCACGTGGTGGAGGTGGGATTGTCGATTGCTTCTGTAGCCTATGGTGCTTTGCTCGGCGTGTTCTTGCTGGGTACATTGACTCGCTACGCTACGCAGACGGGAGCGATTCTAGGAATGATCTGCGGGTTCGCGCTGAATCTTTTGCTGTGGCTCTCTCCGGGCGTGATCAAGGTTGGACCGATCACGATTCCGCATATCGCGTTTACCTGGTATGTCCTGATCGGCTCGATCGTTACGTTCGTGGTTGGTTCGATTGGCAGCGTTTTGTTTAAGGGAGGCAGGACCGCAGAGGGGCGAAGAACGCGCATCGCGAAGGTTGCCGGCTTGGTGCTCGCGTGTTTCATTCCGTTTTTATTTTGTTCGCGCGCAGCCGCCGATGACGCTCAGGAGACTGCTGCGCACGAAACCTACGAGTTCAGCGCGGTTTCGACGCTTGTGAATGAGGCGATCACAGCGAAGAAGCTGCCGGGTGCAGTGGTGCTCGTCAATCACGATGGAAGAACCGTATTTGAAAAGGCGTATGGGAATCGCGCGCTTGAACCTGTTGTGGAGGCGATGACCGAGGATACAGTCTTCGATATGGCTTCGCTGACGAAGTGTCTGGTGACAGCTACGGCGGTGATGCAGCTTTATGAGGAGCACAAGCTTCTGTTTGACGATCCGGTGGCGAAGTATCTGCCAGAGTTCGCGACCAATGGGAAACAGGCGGTCACGATTCGGGGGTTGCTGACGCACTACTCGGGTTTGCCGGAGGATATCGAGCTGAAGGATGCGTGGGGGTTGGCTGCTCCGGATAAAGCGGAGGGGATTCGGCGGGCGATGAATGCCGCGCTGGAGACTGTGCCGGGAACGCACTTCAAGTATTCGGATATTAACTTCATTACTTTAGGGGCGCTGGTAGAGAGGATAAGTGGGCGACCGCTCGAAGAGTATGCGCAGGAGCATATCTTTTCTCCACTCGGGATGACTCATACCCGGTTTCATGCCTTCTCTGCGATGTGTGGTCATGGAGAAATACTTGGAGCTGCGGTGTTGATGCCGAAGGCTCAACCCGCCCTTCTTGACTGCTACGATCAATCTCCTGCGCCATGGATAGCTGGAGTGGAGATTCCAAGGACAGCACCTACGGCTTATGACGATCAGGGTACGGCGGCTACGAATCCTGACTTTGGCAAAATGTTGCGTGGGACCGTGCATGATCCGACGACTCGGCGGATGGGTGGAGTTGCGGGGCATGCGGGAGTGTTTTCTACGGCTGCGGATGTTGCGCTGTTTGCGCAGGGTTTGCTTGACCGGCTCGCGGGGAGAGCGAGCAATTTTCCCTTGAGTCAGGCGACACTCAAGCTGATGACGCAGCCGGAGCAGCCGTCTACCGCGGTGACTGGGGCAACGATCTTTACGCCAGATGGAAAGACGACTACGGGCGTGGCGGCGCGGGGATTTGGCTGGGATATCAACTCGGCGTTTTCGCGGCCGCGGGGCGAGGTGTTTCCGATTGGGAGCTTCGGGCATACGGGGTTTACGGGGACATCTCTTTGGATGGATCCGGAGAGCGACAGCTTCGTCGTCATTCTGTCGAATGCGATTCATCCGCGTGGGGAGCCGCCAATCTCGATGCTGCGGGGGCAAGTGGCTTCTGCTGCGGCTCGGGCGTTGCGAGTTGGCGTGGAACACCTGACCACCATTGCGAGTTCTCAGACGCTTACCGGAGTCGATGTGCTGGAGGTGAGTCACTTCGAGGTTCTGGCACAGGCTGCGAAACGTCATGGCGATCACCTGAGGCTGGGGTTGCTGACGAACCAGACCGGACTCGACCGCGAAGGCAGACGGACAATCGACATCCTGCAGCACAGTCTGCCGGAGGTTGAGCTGAAGACGTTGTTCTCTCCTGAGCATGGCCTTCTGGGGACCAAGGATATTGTGAAGATCGCCAATGATGTGGACCCTGCAACCAGGCTTCCGATACTAAGTCTGTATGGCGCGAAGCCTGAACAACGCCGCCCGAGCCTCGAGTCCCTGAGAGATCTTGATGCTGTGGTGATTGATCTGCAGGACGTGGGAGTTCGGTTCTTTACCTATGAAACGTTGGTTGGATACTTTCTCGAGGCGGCGGCGCAGGCTCATATCGAGATTATTTTGCTCGATCGTCCGAATCCAAACGGCGGTATAGCGGTACAGGGACCGGTGTCTGATGCGGGGGCGGAGTCCTATAACAACTACATGCCGATGCCCGTTCGTAATGGCATGACTCTCGGGGAGCTTGCTCTCTACTTCAACAGCGAACGACGAATCCCGGGTCCAACTTCTCCAAACATTTTGCTCCCCATTCATGCGCAGCTCATCGTTGTGCCAATGCAGAACTGGTCTCGGGCACAGTATTTCGATGAGACCGGTCTGAAATGGACAAATCCCAGCCCGAATCTACGCACTCCTACGGCGGCTACACTGTATCCCGCCGTAGGTTTGGCTGAGATGACCAACATCTCTGTTGGTCGCGGAACGGACAAGCCGTATGAGCATATTGGCGCACCGTACATCAATGCGCCGGAGCTGGCGGCTTACCTGACCGCGCGAAAGATTCCCGGTGTGAGTTTCATGCCGACTAACTTTGCGGTTGCGGAGGATTCCAACCACTATCCATCTCATGGGAAGACTATCCCTGGGATCGCTTTTACCGTAACCGACCGAAGTGCGTTCAACTCACCTGAGATGGGCATCGAACTGATCAGCGCGTTGCACCATCTTTATCCAGAGTTTCAGATGGCAAAGGCTGCGTACCTGGTGACGAACGTGGATACGATGCAGGCGCTGACCAACATGGACGATCCAAGTAAGATCGCAGCTGGATGGGCGGCGGACCTGGCTACTTTTGAGCGCCATCGCCAAAGCTACTTGCTTTACAAGTAGTCCGCTCGTGACACGAATTGTGTACCACGCGCGCAACCGGAAGTCGCAATATTCATTGGTCTCTGAGCTTTATTTACGTCACAATAGTAGAACGGCCTTAGATCGAGGGACCCCGATGCCCCGCATAAATTTTCAACAGCAATTGGTAGCTCTCAAAGACAAGCTTCTCGCCATGGCGGCGCTCTCGCAGCAGGCTCTCTCCTTGTCGTTAGAGGCTTATCTGACCGGAGATCTGAGCCTTTGCGACCATGTGAAGGAGATCGAAGCGGCGATCAACGCGGCGGAGCGTGACGTGGATGAGATGGCGTACGACCTGTTGGCCAAAGAGCAGCCTATGGCGATCGATCTTCGCTTCATTCTGTCTGTGATTAAGATCAACGGCGACCTGGAACGCATTGGGGACCAGGCAACCAACATTGCTTCTCGTACCCAGTACCTGCATGACTCGCCGAAGATCTCCCTGCCGATCGATATCCCCGATATGGGCGAGAAAGTTGGAGTTATGATCCGCCGGGCGATTCAATCGCTGCTGGAGGCGGACGCCAGGCTTGCGGAGTCTGTGCTGGCAATGGACGATGAGATCGACGATATGAACCGCGACGTTCAGAATGAGTTGATCGAGGTGATGCAACAGCATCCGGTGGTCAGTGGACAGGCTTTGAATGCGATCATCATCTCGCGTAACCTGGAGCGCGCAGCAGACCACGCCACCAACATCGCCGAGGATGTAATTTTCTGGATTCGTGGTTCGGATGTCCGGCACAAGCTCTCACTCGCGGAAGCAGACTAAGTTCTTAGTCCTACTGGAAATTTGCAGCAGGGGCGCTTCTGCGAAAAGATCTCAGGCTGGCATGCGGTGGCCTGCTTGACGTGTGGTTCCATGACAACTAACCTTAGAGTTATGGTGAGTTTGACTCCGCATGTATCAGTCGCTTGTCGGACATGTTGTCGCGACCGCGTGCGTTGTCGCCTTTGCCTGAGCGGCGGACTTAGCTGATAAGTCCCCCCCTTTCTTAGCAAAGCCACCAGCGCCCACTGACACAGTGGGCTTTCTTGTTTCTGCCCCGAACAAAGGACAATCATCATGAGCACCGCCGGTATACCCGCCGTCAAAGAGACTAAAGCACAAAAGTCCGAACGTCTGAAGCTGGAGAAAAATCCGTGGGAGGCCTGGGAGGAGGTCCGCCAGTTCGCCAAAGAGGGCCGAGAGTCGGTGCTTCCGGAGTGGGCGAACCTCTACTTCAAGTGGTGGGGGATTTATACACAGGGCGATGGTGTGGGAGTTACTGGAGGTGTCGGTGGCGAGGGTAAGGCCACCGAGTACTTCATGATGCGTATCGGCCTGCCGAACGGTATTCTGAGCAGCGCTCAGTTGCGGGTCATTGCAGACCTTACGAAGAAGTACGCACGAAATCTCGCGGATATTACGACTCGGCAAAATATACAACTGCACTGGCTGACCATTGAAGCACTACCTGAGGTGGTTGATGCGCTCACTACAGTTGGGCTTAGTCCAAAGGGTGCGTGTGGTGATGTAGTTCGCAACGTGACCGGTTGCCCGCTCGCCGGAATCGATGGACACGAGCTTATCGACGCTTCACCGCTGGCTGTGGAGATTGCGCACAAGCTCACGGCTAATCCTGAGTTCTACAACCTGCCACGCAAGTTTAAAATCTCTGTGACCGGCTGCCCCCTGTGGTGCTCGTACCCGGAGATCAATGACGTTGCGCTGACGGCAATCAAGCGTACTGTCGATGGCAAGGAAGAGATTGGCTATACGTTGCGGGTGGGCGGAGGCCTGTCGACAGAGCCGCATCTTGCAGTACGTATTCCGGCGTTTATCCAGCAAGATCAGGCCTACGCGGCTGTGCATGCTACGGCTGAGATCTTCCGTGAGCAGCAGGAGCTTCGTGAAAACCGCACTCGAGCTCGCATCAAGTATCTTTTTATGCGGCATGGCTGGACTGCGGCGTCCTTCCTGGACGCATTAGAGGCCAAGCTGGGTTATAAATTGGATCCTAGTCCTGTCACTGAAGATGTGATCCCTGATGATGTCTATCGCGATCACATTGGCATCGCGCCACAGCGTCAGGCTGGTTTGTCGTCGGTGGGAGCCAGTGTATTGCGTGGTCGCATCTCGGGTGAGCAACTTCATCAATTGGCTGAGTTGGCCGATCAGTATGGCAGCGGAGAACTTCGCACGACGATCATGCAAAACATCCTCATCATCAATGTGCCGAACGAGAAAGCGGCGGCTCTGGTACTGGCATTGAATGGGATGGAACTACACGTGGATGTTTCAGCCTTTTGGCGGGGAGCGATAGCCTGCACCGGCACCGAATTTTGCAAGCTGGCGATTGCGGAGACGAAGGGCTTTTCGCAATGGCTGGTCAGTGAGATGGAAGAGCGACTTCCGGGCTTCGACCAACAGATCAAGCTCCACGTGACCGGTTGCACCAACAGCTGCGGACAGCACTGGATTGCTGATATTGGGCTTGAGGGCAAGAAGATCAAGAAAGACGGGAGATCGGTGGATGCCTTCTATTTCTGCGTCGGAGGAGCGGTCGGTAAGTTTGCCCGGACCGCTCGACCATTAGGCTATCGCGCTGCCGCGGAAGATGTTCCGGATGCTATTGAGCGATTGTTACGCGGTTATCTTGAGGCTCGTCGGCCGGAGGAAGATTTGCGAGCTTACTTTGCCCGCACAGATGACGACAGCCTTCGCGCTCAACTTGCGGGTACGGTTGTCGATCCAGTGGAACGCGACGCTCCGCCGGTCGGTGCGGGCCGTCACGCGCCGGGGGAGTAGCCTAGTTCCATGGATCTTTTTCCTATCTTTCTGAAGATTGCTGCCCGGCCATGCGTCGTGGTTGGGGCCGGAAATCTTGCTGAAGCCAAGATTGACTCCCTGCTGGCAGCCCACGCCAAGGTGACGGTGATTGCGCCGGAGGCCCGTCCTCGCGTCGTTGAGATGGCGGCAGCAGGCGAGATCGAATGGCTGCGCCGAGATTACATTGCAGGCGACCTATCGGGGCAGTTCCTGGTGGTCGCCGCGACCAATAATCCTGCGGTAAACAGAGCCATCTTTGCGGAAGCGATCGAGAACGACATCCTCTGCAATGCAGTGGACGATCCACCGTTCTGCGATTTTTATTTTCCTTCCGTGGTGCGGCGCGGCGATCTACAAATCGCTATTTCGACCGCAGGGGCCAGTCCTGCGCTGGCCCAGAGGCTGCGCAAAGAGATCAATGCGCAACTGCCGCTCGACGTTGGCGACTGGCTTACCGACCTCGGTAATCTGCGGCGCGAGGTGACACAGGTAGAGCCGCTAAATGAAGAACGGAAGTTGCTGCTTCACCAACTCGCGCAGCGTGAGGTATGCGGTTATGAGGCCTGCCCGTCTCGTTTGATTGCCCGCGAACATGCTTTGAAGAATCCATTACCTGAGAAGAAATCGTGAATGTTGCTGCCCAGCCTGGAACCGTCTACTTAGCAGGTGCAGGACCCGGTGATCCGAACCTGCTTACACTTTGGGTCCTTCGGCTGCTTGAAACCGCAGATCTGATCCTGCCTGATGATCTGGTCTCTGCTGAGATCTTGTCGTTGGCCCACGCCGGGGCTGAGGTTATTCCGGTCGGGAAGCGATGTGGGCAGCCTCGTATTACACAAGCCGAGATTCACGTTCTTATGCTGGAGGCGGCACAGGCCGGCAGGTCCGTGCTGCGGCTCAAGTCCGGCGATCCGCTGATCTTTGGGCGGGCGGGCGAGGAGATCGCTGCGCTGCGTGGGGCGAAGATTCCGTTCGAGATCGTCCCCGGCATTACGACTGCATTTGCTGCGGCCGCGAGACTAAAAACGCCGTTGACGGATCGTAGTGCAGCTTCAAAGTTGATTCTAGCTACGGCGCACCATGCAGCGGAGAAGTTGGAGTTGACGCCGAAGTGGGCGGGGGCTCTTCCTAAGGACGCTACTCTTGTGATCTACATGCCGGGCCGCAGATTTCGCGTGTTGGCTGAGGATCTTATCTCCTCCGGGATCGCCGGCGAGACACCGTGTGTTGCGATCAGCAAGGCGACCACTCTCGATGAGCATGTTTACAGTACGACTCTTGCCCGACTCGACGATGGGGCTGTTGGTCCAGCGCCGGTAATCCTGCTGATTGGCAATGCCATTCAGGTACCGTAGCAGGTCACAGGCAGTTGAGAGACAATCTTAGGCTTTGAATCTGCGGCGAATCGCACCGGCTGCGCCGACTACTCCGGTCAGCACGAGGACGTAGCTGGAAGGCTCTGGAACAACCGGAATCGTCGGAGGAGGCGCACTCGGGGTACCGGGAGTTCCAGGCAGCCCGGGTGTGCCGGGGGTTCCGGGGGTTCCGGGGGTTCCGGGAGTTCCGGGTGTACCGGGAGTTCCGGTGGTACCGGGAGGAACCGTCACCCCTTTTCCGGGAGTGCCGGGTCCGACTCCACCGCCGCCGAAGCCTGGGAAGTAGACGGGTGGGCCGCCTTGCGATGGAGTCTCCGGGGAGACACCTTCATAGGAAGGAGGAGGTGGAACGTCATTGGCGGCAACCATCTCGCCGAGACCGGATGGCAGCAGATCTATACCGTCGTTGGGACGGAGTTCGGAGTGGAAGGGAACAGGTGTCTCCTCTGCCACGAGAGGCTCATCGCCGCCACCGTCGGGTAGAACGCCGCACGCCAGGTTGATGCGGTGGAGCGTCTGCGGGCGGGTCATGCGGGGACCACTTGCGACGGCAGGAACAAGCTTCGGCTTCGGCTGAACCTGGATCTTGCCCTGGGCGTACAGCTTGGCGCGACGCTTTGCAGCAGCGATGCGCTGGAGCTGACGGGAGTGCGCCAGTTCGTGGCGATAAGCGACAAACCACCGCTCGCAGTCGGTCGATGCGCTTACGCATGATGCAGATACACTGACAAAGATCACCAGAAGCAGAAGATAGGCAAAGCGACGCATAGTTCACCCTAGGGAAGTTCTCGTCCTTGTAATAAGGCTTGGACGAACGTTGATGCTAGTGCAATCAGTGGGCCAAAGCAGATGAATTCGTTCAACCTGCTAGATATTGCAGTATTCCAGTAAAACCTTTGCACAGTTGGGAATATATTACCCTGTACTAGGGAATTGTTTTCTCTTTTTCTCTCTTTTTATTTATCAAATGGGAGAATTCCATCAAGACCGATCCTCATTCTTCATAGATCAGGTCACGGCGTAGTTGTGTTGGACCACCAGTTGACCTCGGCCGATTTGAAAAAGAACGGTGCGTGGTGGTTCCGCAACTGTTTGCACCCCTGATTGCACGCCGACCACCAAATTGCGCTTGAACACAACATTTTCTCCAGTTTTGCGTTCTTATAAATCAGGATGCCGGGCCGTCTTCAAAGTACCGGATCCCGCAAGGCCACTGACGCCTGACGGCGTACTGGGCTTCGCTCAGGAGATTGAAATGCGCTTTCTACGCTACCTCGCTTTGCTCGCTATTCTGATCGTTCCGGCAGCGGCTTACTCCCACGCCCAAGTCTCAGTTGGCGTCGGCATTGGCGGCCCCGTATATGGAGGCTACGGCTATGCCGCGCCAGTATGCTCGTACGGATACTACGGCTACTACCCCTATGCCTGCGCTCCTTATGGCTACTATGGCCCGTCGTGGTTTAGCGGCGGATTCTTCATCGGTGCCGGTCCGTGGTATCGGGGTGGCTACTACGGATATCGTGGCGGCTATGGATACGGATATCGCGGCGGTTACGGTTACGGTTATCGTGGCGGTGTTGGATACCGCGGAGGCTACGGATACCGTGGCGGCTACGGCGGTGGATACCTCGGTGGCGGCTATGGCGGCGGATATCGTGGCGCCTCCGTTGGCGGATACCACGGTGGTGGAGGCGGAGGAGGCTTCCATGGCGGTGGTGGTGGTGGCGGATTCCACGGTGGCGGAGGCGGTCACGGTGGTGGTGGACACCGGTAACGGTTGGTACGTTGATACATAAAAAAGCGGCTGTGGGCTATATGCCCCAGCCGCTTTTCTTTAGCCATGAAGGACCGCATGTCTTCCGGTCGCTCCCTGTCAATTACTCCTATATGGTCTCAGGCCAGCCTGCTTTCGGCCTGCTTGGTTGCCTCGTAGATCTGATCAAAGGATTCGACGGCGTAGAGGATGGGCTGCATCTCGCTGGTCTGGAACTCCTGGTTGAGTACGGCGTCGAGGTTGAAGTCCTTGACCTCGCATCCTCCGGCGAGCACACGGGAGCACTCGCCGTGGGAGGAGATGAGGCCGCTGCCGTAGACCTTGATCTCGCCGTTCTGGCGGATGAGGCCGAACTCGACGGTGAACCAGAAGAGGCGGCCCATGCGCTCAAGCGCTTGGTGGTCGGTGAGGCGTGCGCAGACCTTGCCGTAGTGTTCGAGGAAGTCGGCGAAGACGGGGTGGGCGTGCATGGGGACGTGGCCGAAGACGTCGTGAAAGATGTCCGGCTCCGGGGTGTACTCCATGGAGTCGCGCGAGCGGAGCCAGGTGGTGGTGGGGAACATACGGGCCGCAAGCATCTCGAAGAAGGCGTCGGCGGGCAGGAAGCCGCTGACGGGGGTGGACTGCCAGCCGGTGCGCGGCTGGAGAAGAGCGCTGACCTCGGAGAGGTTGGGCAGCTGGTCTTCGCGGAGTCCGATCTGCTGGAAGCCGTCGAGATACTCCTGGCAGGCATGGTTGCGAAGCTGGGGCATGCGGCGGGTTACGAGTTCGCTCCAGACGGCGTGCTGCTCCGGGGTATAGTCCGCCCAGGTTTGTTCGATGAGGTAGGGTGCGGCGACGTTCAGCTTGCCTTGTGCCAGATTCAGCGTTGAGGTTGCGATTCCCATGGGTTGTGTACTCGGCTCCTTCTGCCAGCAGAAGAATACATCTTTATGACGACGATTGTGTCAGTCTGGGTACCTGGGCACCCCCCGGGGGGGTGGGGTATCTTGCGCGTAAAATACTTATTTTCAATAGCTTACGAGGGTCCATGCATGCAAAATATTCATTATAAAGGGGTTGCGGCTAAAATACTTTGTTTGAGCTACTTAGCGACGCCCATCCTTGCCGCCAATCCCAAATTCGCTCGCGTCTTTCTTCTGCCTTAAGTATAGCTGGCGGAGAGAAACTCATGCGCCACGTGGATCTCCTTTAGTGTCAACGAGTTAGGATGTTTTGGGACTTGACAGACGGGATCACCCTCGTGCGAAGAGATCACGCTAATGCAACGCATTGTTGTCTCGTGTGAAAGAGACCAGGGCACTAGAAACTGATCTTCAAAATCTGGCCGTTGTTACCGACGAACCATCCGGATTCGGGATTCGCAAAAGCGACTGCCCAATATCCGCTCACGGTCGGCAGTGCGATCCAGGTTTGTCCTTCATCCGGACTCCAGGCGGCTGCGCCGGAGGAGAAGTTCGGCTGAGTCTCAGTTGTGATCACCACACTGCGGTCGTGTTCATGGTCGAAGTCGTCGCGATGACGCCAATCGTCGTTGTGTTCAACGCCGCGCACATAGGCGAGACAGAAGATCGCTCCCGAAATGGGCGGTTTGGTGGTGAGGGTCCATTTTTGGCCGCCATTATCCGAGGTGGCCGCCTGCGTGGCGCTGTCGTTGGTCAAGTCGCCGCCACCTACAATGCCGTGCCATGGATCGCGGAAAGCTACCGAGAAGGCGCCAGCATTGGCGTTGCTCACAAATGGAATGTCATACGCATTCCAGGTGTAGCCGCCATCCCGAGTCGCCAGGATTCGAGCTATGCTTGAGCCGCCGGTGGCGATCCAGGCGTTTTGCCATCCTTCCGTAGTGATGCAGGTTCCGCTGGAGGAGAACGAAGCTTCGCCTGGCAGTGCAGGCGGCATATTGCGGGCGATGGAGTGCCAGGTTGTGCCATCGTTGGTGCGAATGTCGGGAAATACTCCGTTGACTGAGTCGCTGTGCGCGACGCCGCGATCAGGCCCCCAGAAGGCGAAGCAGTCATAGAAGGCGTTCGGCGTCTTATTCGTAAACTGAATGGTCCAGTGTGCGCCGGCGTCTTCGGTCTTGTAAATGCGAAAATCTCCGGTGTCATTGCCGATCGACATGAGATAAGCGACGCGATCGCTTACGCCCTGCACATCGCGAAATTGCAGACTTTCGGCTCCCGGCACTACGCCGGATCTCCAGGTCGAACCGCCGTCGGTCGTTACCACGTACGTACCGCCGGTCCCGGCTGCCCAGACGACGCGGGAGTTCACCGGACTGACGGCAATCAGCAGCTGCGTCGTGCCGCTCTGTTGCGGAACGAGAGTGGGTTGATGACCTTTCTTCCATGCGTCTTGTGCATACCCGCCAGTAGCGGCGGCAATCAAGAGAATGACCGACAGCAAACGCTTTGACATAGACTTCCTCCTTGAACCGCCGTTTCGAGCGTGATGAAGTATAGGAACGCTGCAGAAGCCGCGTCAAATTAGGACGCCTGACTACTGCGGGTGGGCGGACGGCGGTGAAGATCATCGAGTGTTGAAGCGAGAGTTATGGGTCGCGGTACTCGCGGCGCTTGAGTTCGCGCAGAGCCTGTTCGTGGCCTTGAAGCGCGGCCTGACGAATCCAATGGCGGGACTGAGTGTAGTCGTGCTCAACGCCCTGGCCGATGGCGTAGAGGTGGCCAAGCTGAAACTGGGCTTCTGCGTTTCCGTGATCGGCGGCCTTGCGATACCACGCGGCGGCCTGCGTGTGGCTGAGTGGAACGCCCTGGCCGGTGTAATAGAGGTCGGCCAGCTTCTGCTGGGCTTCGGGAAAGTTCTGAGTGGCGGCCAGGCGATACCAGTGGGCGGCTTCAAGGTCGCTTTGCTGGACCCCTTCACCCTTGCGATACATGAGGCCGAGGTTGTATTGGGCCCAAGCGAGGTTACTGTGGGCGGCGCGCTTGCACCATGCGAAGGCTTCAGGGAAGTTGGCGGCGGCGTAGAAGCGGAAGCTGAGGTTGGCCTGCGCGTAGGCATGTCCCTGCTCGGCGGCTTTGCGCTCCCAGTAGGCGGCCTGGGTGTTGTCTTGCGGGAGGCCCTGACCCGCGTCGTACATGGTGCTGAGGAGGTACTGCGACTCGGCGTGGCTCTGCTCGGCAGCGAGTTGGAAGCCGGCTGCGGCTGCGGTGAAGTTGCCGGCGTTGAAGTCGGTGACGGCCTGCCGGTAGTGCGGGTTGGAGGCGGCATTGGCGGCGTCGCGGCGGCCGCGGGCGATTATGCTGGAGCGCGTGGAATGGAGCGACAACGCGGCGCCGGTGGGGATGTGCTGCAGGCCGGCCTTGGGTCTATCGTCCATGGCCGCTATCTTCCGTGAGCGCTGATCTGGCGGTCGATAAGCTCGAAGCGGCGCTGGGCATCGGCGATTTGGTCACGAAGGCTGGTGGCGAGCTCGGTGAGGAAGTCGCGGTGTTCGCGGGCGGCGGCTTCGGCGTCGAGGTGAAGTTGAGCGATTTCGCTGGCGAGCAGCGTCCGCCTCTCGGCGTCCAAGGTGGCGATGTCGCGCTCGGCGTGCTGGAGCTGGCGCGTGATGCGGAGAAGCTCTGCGGCCGCACCTTCGCCGGCGATGGAGGCGTTGATTTCGCGGTGATCGTCGAGCAGACGCTGCAGGGTTTCGGTGTCGCCACGGCTGTACGCCTGGTTGGCGCGAGCCATCAGCAGGGTGAAGTGCTTCTGCTCGACGTCGTCGCGCGCGAAGTCGGGGTGGATGCGTTTAGCGACATCGCGGAAGAGGGTCTTGAGGCTGGGCGGTGGGTCGAACTCTTCGGCTTCGCGGGCATCGCCAAATGCGGCATCGTGGGTTTCCTGCGCGCGCTGGCGGGTTTCTTCGGCGTGGCGGCGGGCGGAGTCGGAGTCGTAGAGGTCGACTTCGCGCTCGGCGATGCGCGCTTCAAGGTCGTCGAGTTCGGCGTAGAGGATGCCGACCTGGCGGAGGTATCGACCTTCGAAGGTCTTGAGCTGGGCTCGGATTTGGGCAAGCTCGGATTCGCGCTCGGCGAGCGTGGTGCGAACGATGGCAAGTTGCTCTCGTTTGTCGAGGAGGGCGGCGTCTTCCGGGGTTTGCTGGAGAATGATTTCGGCTGGCATGCGGCTTCCCGTGAGGGGAAGTTCTAGTTTAGCTGAGCGGGGTTCTGCTTTTCGTAGAGGAGTGTCTCGAGAAGCCGGGCAGTGGCGAAGGTTTTCGGGGATTTCGCCCCGAACCTGAACAGCGTTGCCGCAGATGATGGTTGGTGCCGAGAGACGCGCGCGGACAATTTCTTCCGCGAACCGACCATCGGAGTGCCGGGTACGAACAGGGGCGGTGAGGGGTTTACATCTTGGCGCGGAGGGGTTGCGAGGGCTCGGTGTGCGGGGCCATCTGACCTTCGGCATCGCCCAGGTACTTCTTGAGCAGCTCGTGGTGGAGGCAATAGAGAGCCAGCTCGAGACGATCGGAGACGCCGAGCTTGTCGTAGACCTTGCGCAGGTAGTTCTTGATGACCTGCTCGGTGGTGCCGATCTGGTAGGCGATCTCTTTGTTGCGCATGCCGCGGGTGATGCAGCTGATGATGGCCAGCTCCTTTTTGGAGAGCTTGGGCTGGACTTTGGGGTCGGTGAGGCTGGTGGCCTGGGAGCGGTAGGCTTCGATGACCCAGCTGATGGACTGGTTGTCGATCCAGGTCTCGCCCTCGGCGATCTTGCGGACGCATTTGACGAGGAGATCGGGGGAGATGGAGCGGGGCACGACTCCGCGAACGCCGCGGCGGTAGAGCTCGACGGTGTTGGACTCGTCGGATTCGGTGACCTGGACGATGAGCTTGGCTTCGGGGGCCTGACGGACGAGCTCGGGGATGGCGTCGATGGTGCCGGAGATGAGCTGGCCCTCGAGGAGAACGACGTCGGTGGGGTAGCGCTGGAGAGCGGCGTAGAGGTTCTGGAGCGTTTCCACCTGGGCGACGACGCGGATGTCGTCTTCGAGCGCAAAGACCTTCTTCATTCCCACGCGATAGATCGCCTGCGAGTCTGCGAGGATGACACGAATTCCCGCGGTAGGAGTGGACTCCTCTTCTGGAAGGTCATCGTTGCTTCGGATTGGGTCAAAATTAACTACGGTCATAGATCAAGCCTTTAAAGAATATTCGTCGATCACAGCGGCGGCTTTTTTCGTTCCATTCTGCAAATAGTGGCGTACGACGCGGCCAATGCAATGAATGGTGACATCGTTTGCGGCGCCCATGACTGCAGCGGGCATTGCTATCGTGAACTCAATTCTGCTATCCACCCGCGGCAACTGATCACTTACAAAAAGCAGCCCATTGGCCGAGATGTTCTCGGTCATCGCGTCCAGTTCGCCGTTCTCCGTCTGCACCCTAATCGGGAGTCTCATAGGGAAACGTACTGCGGTACGAACTGGATTTTCCCCATTTGGCATCTGCCACTGAGCCACTCGACCTCCTCCGGACCTGAATTGCAGATAGGACATAAACGCGCAAACCCGCCAATGACTGACACTGTGGAGTTTACCCCAGCTTTTCCCAAGCGGCAGTTTTTTTATGAATACGAGGTTACCCCAATGGGCACAGCGCGGCAGAGCCACCTACCCAGAGCTGGTTGCGATTGTGGTCTACGCCCATCATCAGACCGCGACCGAGGCGGACGAGGGCGATGGCTGGCTGGAGGGCTTCGCCGTCGGGCCAGAGGTACATGATGCGGATCTCGGCCTGGGTGAGGCCGTGGGGAGTGACGATGACGGGCTCGAAGGAGACGCGTTGCTGCAGGAGGTATAGGTGGCGTTGGTCGGGGGGAATGGCGTTGAGGTCGTCGTCGGTGGGGGCGAACTGAATTCCCTTCCCTGCGAAGGAGTAGAGAGGTTTGAGGAGGAGTTTTTCGCGGTCTTCGGGGAGGCCTGAGAGAGATGGGCGGGCGTACCATTCGTCGAGGAATACGGCTTTGGGGACGGAGGGGTGGTCGAGGTACGGGAGCGAGAACTTGCTGATGCGGAAGTACCAGTTGGGATGGCCGGCCCACTCGACGTCGAGCTCGTCGCGGTAGTCGAAGGGGAGCTTGATGTTGTTGCGCTCGAGCTCGTCGACGATGGCGCGGTTGTAGATACGATGAATGGGGATCTCGCGGCCGTCGCGATGGTAGAAGAGACGATTGCCGCGTTTGATGAGGGTGGTGATGTCGACGGTGGCGATTCCGAGTTTGTCCTCGTAGATGTGGAAGTCAGGGAGAGTCTTCTGGTGGTCGGGGTCGATCTCGAGGAGGATTACGTTTTCGGGGGCGTGGTTGTTGAGGATTACTTTGCTGAGAAGCTGCCAGTAGGTCTGCTCGTTGAGGCCGCCGAGGTGCCAGCTGAAGGTGGGGTCGAGGTTGTAGGTTTCGATGTACTGGCGGCAGAGGATGTCCTGATAGCCGAAGATGGACGGGAAGGCCTGGAGTTCGACTAGCTTTGGGCTTAGGGTGCCGTCGGAGTTGCGGACGAGGCCGAAGTCTACGGTCATGAAGTTGGGCTGGGGGTTCTCGTTGGGCATGCGGTACTGTGCAGGGACGCACTGCTCGGAGGCCAGCAGGTAGGCGGGGTTGTCGAGAAGCTGATGGGTGAGCTGGGCTCCGGTTTGCGAGAACTCTTCCATGAGGGAGTTTGGTAAGAAGCAGGGCGTTTCGGCCACGCGGAAGTCTACGCTGGTTCGGGTGCGGCGGTTGAGGTGGGCGAGGAGTTCTTCGTATTTGGACGACGTGAACTGCGCGTTGAAGCGGTCGCGATAGGGCTGAAGCATGGGAGCTAGTGTAGCCGCTGTTCGGATTGTAAGGTGCAGGGATTGAGGGTTTGGCTGAGTTGGGTCGCGGATTTCAGCTAGGTGTTGCCGGCTGTCTGGAGTCGGTGCGGAAGATGCAGCTTGCCCAGACGATTAGCAGGGGGAAGAACTCCAGGGTATAGCGGGGTTCGGAGTTGTCGAGGGTGAGGAGCAAGGCGCAGCGCAGAACGAAGAAGGCTGTCATCGCACAGGCGAGTGCGTGGTAGGTCCCTGGGTTCTTTCGCCAGAGCCAGAGTCCGATGCCGCCCAGAAGAAAGTAGGCGAGGTTTAGCGCTGCGGAGGCATAGGCGAGAAGGGTCTTGCCGCGGTATTCATGCCAGTTCCACCAGTCGAGGCCGATTTGCATCATCTCGGGGCGCGGACGGAAGAGCATGTTCGCAAGACGGGCGACGGGGAGGGTGATGTAGTAACGGAGGGGGTGGGCTTGAATGCGCTGCTCGGCGAGGGCCTCGAAGCGCTGGTCGAAGGCGGGGGTGGCGTTGTTTTTCTCGTTGTAGGCGGATAAGAGAGCGGCGGTTCGTTCGTATTGGTCTTCGGAGTCGAAGGCCCGCGTGGGGAGGTCGTCGATGCGGAGGTCCGTGCTGTCGTAGTTCCAGTAGAACTGCTCGGTGGAGGCGAAGTCGATGGCCCAGGTGCGATACCAGTGCTGAAAGCCTGTGGGGACGTTTTCGCCGGGATCGGTCGCGTTGCGTGGGGCCAGCGGTTGGATGACGTGAAAAGTGCGCCAGTTTCTGATGGCCCAGGGTGCCAGCGGGAGCACGATGCAGATTGCCGAGACTGCGATGGGGCGGAGGCTTCGGAGGGAGAGACGGCGACCGGATTTTTGCCAGACGATCCAGATCATCGCCGGGACGACTGTGGCGGGAAGGAGGCCCTGCTCGGGACGGAGTAGAACGGAGTAGGCCATGGCGACGGTAATCGCGAGGAGCCACCGGTTGAACGCTGCGCCAGTGCTTTGCCAGCGCTCGAGGCTGTACCAGGTGAGGGCGATGGTGAAGAGGGTGAGGGTCTCGGTGAGCGGCGCCGCTGCGTAGATCGCGGTGAAGGGACATAAGACGACGAGCCACAGTGCGGCTTTGGCGGAACGGTGTCCGAAGAGTTTGCCCGAGAGCGCGGAGATCAGGAGGCAGGTGCCGAGATCGATCGCGCATTGAAGGTACATGATGGCGACGTAGCGGTCGAAGCCGAAGAGACGAAAGCAGACGGCGAGAAAGAGTGGGTAGCCTGGGAGGCGGATCAGCGTCGGCTTGGGGATGTCCTGCCCAAGGGTGAATCCATAGATGCCGTATTGGAGCCAGTTTTTGGCGATGCTTCCGTAGATGAGCGTGTCGCCTTCGACGCGGCCTGCATGCAGCACATACCAAAGGCGCAGGGTGAGCCCTGCTGCGAGCGGGAGCGCAGCCCAGAGAACTGTCCTCAGCTTTCCTTTGATCATGTCTTTTGCATCATACTGCTGCGGGAGGAGGTTCTCGCTGGATGCGTTGACTCAGGGGTTTGACCTGCATACGATGGGACACAGCCGCATGCGCAGAGTCGCCAGTACTACTCAATGAATAGACAAGTCTTCTACGATCCACAACGCAAGCGCTGGAAGCGGCTGCGCCGAATTTTTGACGTACTTGCCCTGTTGGGACTGGTGCTGGGGACTGTCTTTGTCATTGGCCTACTGAGGATGAAGCCTCTGCCGGAGCTGTTTCTGCAGGCGCAGAAGCGAAACTACCGGGCGCTGGCGAACCAGACGACTCCACTGTTGAAGCCGGGGCAGAAGCTGCACCGATCCGCCCATCGGAAGACCGATGTGAAACCGGGTGACGTTCCGTTGAACTCGGGCGAAGGTCTGCGCGCGGCCTACTACGTGGAGGATGATCCGGCGAGCTACTCCTCATTAAAGCAGCACATTGCCCAGGTTGACCTGCTGTTTCCTGAGTGGCTGCACGTGGTTACGACGAGCGGCGAGGTGGTCTCCTATACACAGGACAATCGTGCGTACGACGTGGTGGATAAGGCTGGGGTGCACCAAGTCGATCGCGAAGGCAAGGTTGCGCGAACCGTCGCGGCCAACCATGTGAACCTCGACATCTTTCCGCTGGTAAATAACTACGACCCGAGGCGAGGACTGTGGGTGCCGGAGATCGGCGGATTTCTTTCAAGCGACACGGCTCGAGCATCCTTCGTTCAACAGATTC
This sequence comes from Tunturiibacter gelidiferens, assembly GCF_013410115.1. GTDB lineage: Bacteria > Acidobacteriota > Terriglobia > Terriglobales > Acidobacteriaceae > Edaphobacter > Edaphobacter gelidiferens. The sequence continues at coordinate 2,555,539 of NZ_JACCCV010000001.1, read as the reverse complement.
ACAATTTTCTGGCGGGAAACCCCAACTATCGCGGGCTGTCGCTTGACTTCGAAGAGATTCCGACGAACGCGCAGCCCGGCTTCAGAGCTTTGATTGCGGCGTTGTACGAGGACTTCCATCCGCGTAATCTGCGGCTCTACGTGAATACACCGGTAGGCGATGATGATTGGGATTTGAAGTTCATGGCGGACCACTCCGATGGTTTGCTGCTGATGAACTATGACGAGCACCAGACCGACAGCGGGCCAGGGCCGATCGCTTCGCAGGACTGGTTCATCGACAACCTGAAGAACGTGCTCAAGACGGTTCCTAAGGAGAAGATCATCTGCGCGCTGGGTAGCTACGGCTATGACTGGACGACAGCGCTGCCTCCGCCGGAGCCTGTAGGCAAGCCGGGAGCGAAGAAGGTAGCGCCGAAGAAGAAGGCGGCTCCTGAAAAGATTTTGTCCGCGCATGACCTTTCGACGCAGGATGCCTGGCAGGCGGCATCGGACTCCGACTCTCAGATTGATCTCGACGACGATTCGATGAACGTGCACTTTGCGTACGACGACGAGGACGCCCAGGTTCGTCATCAGGTGTGGTTTCTCGACTCTGTCACGATGTTGAACCAGATGAGGGCGGCGCGCGAGTTGGGCATCCAGACGTATGCGCTGTGGCGCCTGGGCTCGGAAGACAACTCCATGTGGAAGATCTGGGATCATCCGCAGCATTCGGATCCGGTGAAGGATCTGGCGCAGGTTGAGCCTGGGTACGACGTCGATACGGAGGGTCAGGGCGACATTCTTCGCGTGACGCGTAAGCCGCAGGTTGGGGATCGCGTGGTGACGCTGGATGATGATGACTCCGTGCCACTGGAGTACCGGATGGTCACGCAGGAGTCGATGCAGTCGTACCCGCTCTCGTACACGGTCGAGCAGTATGGCTATAACGACAAGAAGGTTGCGCTTAGCTTCGACGACGGGCCTGATCCGGAGTGGACGCCGAAGATTCTGGACATCCTGAAGAAGTACAACGTGAAGGGTACGTTCTTCATGATTGGCGAGGTGGCCGAAGACTACGTAGGTGTGATGCAGCGTGTCTTTCGCGAGGGCCATGAGATCGGCAATCACACGTGGTCTCATCCGGACATCAGCGAGATTTCGAACCGGCAGGTGGATCTGGAGTTGAACCTGACGGAGCGGTTATTTGCGTCGAAGCTTGGGGTGCAGCCGCTTTACTTCCGTCCTCCTTATTCAATCGACCAGGAACCGGATACCAATGATCAGGCTGCGCCGGTGGAGAAGATTCAGGGCCTGGGCTATGTGATCGTCGGCAACAAGATCGACACGAATGATTGGGATGAACATCCGCGGAAGTCTCCGCAGGAGATTACCGATAGCGTCTTTCAACAGATCGAGGACATGAAGACGAAGCCGTGGAATCGGGGCTCGGTAATTCTGTTGCATGATGGCGGAGGGGACCGTTCGGCAACGATTGCAGCATTGCCTGTGCTGATCGAAGCCCTGAAGGCTAAGGGATACCAGATCGTTCCGGTGTCGGAACTGGTGGGTAAGACGCGTGCTGAGGTAATGCCGGAGTTGACGCCGCATCAGCGCTGGCAGGCTCGCGCCGATTCGCTCACATTCTTTTTTTATAGTTTCTTCCACTATTTTGTGGTGGGTGTGTTCTTCGTCGGCGACATTCTGATGAGTGCGCGGTTGATCATCATCGGCGTATTCGCGATCATCGACCGTTTTCGGAAGAGAAAGAATTTTGCGACGCCGGAGTATCAGCCGAGGGTTGCGGTGCTGATTCCTGCGTACAACGAAGAGAAGGTGATCGTTCGGACGATTCGCTCGGTGATGATGTCGACCTACAAGAACATTCGCATTATCGTGATTGACGATGGTTCGAAGGACAATACGTTTGATGTGGCGCGCGAAGCTTATCCGGCAGATATCGCCTCGGGTCGGCTGACGGTGATGAGCAAACCGAACGGGGGTAAGGCGGATGCGCTGAACTATGCGCTGGAGCGGCTCGACGAGGAGATTTACGTCGGGATCGATGCGGATGGAGTGATTGCGCATGATGCGATTGCGAGGCTGGTGCCGCACTTTGCGAATCCGAAGATCGGGGCGGTGGCGGGCAATGCGAAGGTCGGCAATCGGGTGAATCTGTGGACCCGGTGGCAGGCGCTTGAGTACATCACGAGCCAGAACTTCGAGCGGCGCGCGCTGGATTTGTTTGATGTCGTTATGGTGGTTCCGGGTGCGATTGGAGCGTGGCGGACTGCGCCGGTGAGGGCTGGCGGAGGGTACCACTCAAACACTGTGGCAGAGGACGCCGACCTTACGATGAACCTGCTCGAGCAGGGGTACTGCGTGATCTACGAGGATCAGGCACTGGCGTTTACTGAGGCTCCCGTGAATGCAGATGGACTGATTCGGCAGCGATTCCGGTGGTCGTTCGGGATCTTGCAGGCAATCTATAAACACAAGGGCGCTATCAGCAAACACAGGGCGATGGGACTGTTTGCGTTGCCGAATATTCTGATCTTCCAGATTGTTCTGCCGCTGGTGTCGCCGCTGATTGATTTGATGTTTGTGGTTGGCGTCTTTCACTACATCATCGATAAACACTTTCATCCGGAGACGGCCTCGACGGATAGCTTCTACAAGCTGCTGGCCTTCTTTGCGGCGTTCCTGGTAATCGATTTTGCGGCTTCGGCGCTGGCGTTTGCGCTGGAACGAAAGCATCCGGCGAGCAAGGGCGATGGATGGCTGCTATTCCATATCTGGATTCAGCGGTTTACGTATAGGCAGCTGTTTTCGGTGGTGCTGTTCAAGACGGTGAAGCGCGCGATCGACGGAAAGCCGTTTAATTGGGACAAACTGGAACGGACGGCGCAGATGTCGAAGGCAACGGAGAAGCTTACGGAAGGCGCTTAGCTGATTTTGAGCGGTTCCATCGAACTCTTTGTGCAGTGCATCCAATAGGAGACGCACTGTGATTATCCCTATCTCACGAGCGACGAGGGAGTAAGACTCGCGCTAGAATCGACGCGTTATGGCTACTATGAATCTCACGCACTCCGCCCCGGCGACCTCGCCGAAGACACTATTTTCCAACGAGCCGTTTGTTGACTTTTCAACGGCTGACAACAAGCGAAAGATGCAGGAGGCGCTGACACAGGTCGAGAGCGAGCTTGGCCGCGAGTATGACATTGTCATCGGCGGAAAGCGTTTGAAGACTGTGGGCAAGATCGTCTCGAAGAATCCGGCGCGTCCGGCTGAGGTGATTGGGATTCATCAACGCGCCGCTGCGGAGCATGTGGAGGGCGCGATGAAGGCGGCGCAGACTGCGTTCCTGAGTTGGAGCAAGGTGCCTGTGACCGAGCGGGCTGCGCTGCTGTTTCGTGCGGCGGCGTTGATTCGCGAGCGCAGCTTTGAGTTTTGCGCCTGGCTGACGTTCGAGGTGGGTAAGAACTGGGGCGAGGCAGACGCGGATGTGGGCGAAACGATCGACTTTCTGGAGTTCTATGGGCGCGAGGCGCTGCGGCTGAATGAGGCGAAGACGCCGATTCAGTTTCCGGGGGAGCGGAATCAGCTGCGGTATATCCCGTTAGGCGTGGGTGCGGTGATTCCACCTTGGAACTTCCCTTTCGCGATCATGGCGGGGATGACGGCGGCTTCGATTGTGACCGGGAACACGGTGATCTTGAAGCCCTCGGTGGATGCACCTACAATTGCGGCGAAGTTTTTTGAACTACTGGAAGAGGTGGGGCTACCGGATGGTGTTGTGAACCTTTGTCCCGGTGAGGGGCCTGAGTTTGGGAGTGAGGTTGTAGCGCATCCGCAGACGCGGTTTATTGCGTTTACGGGATCGAAGGCGGTGGGGCTGGAGATTCATGAGCGTGCGGCGAAGACACAGCCGGGGCAGGTGTTCATCAAGAGAACGATTCTGGAGATGGGCGGGAAGGACTCGATCATCGTTGAGGCGGACTGCGATCTGGACGCTGCGGTGGATGGTGTGGTGGCCAGCGCGTTCGGGTTCAATGGGCAGAAATGCTCCGCCTGTTCGCGGGCGATCGTTGCGGCGGATATCTATGATGTGTTCTGCGATCGGCTGCAGGAGCGGGTGGCGAAGATCAAGACGGGTGATCCGGCGGAGAACGTTTATACCGGGCCGGTGATCAGTGAGAAGGCGTACCGCAAGACGCTCGATTACATTGAGATCGGCAAGAAGGAAGGTACTGTGCTGAACGGTGGTCACGCAATCGAAACGGCGGAGGGCGGGTATTACATCGCTCCAACGGTGATTGCGGATGTGGCTCCGACGGCGCGGATTGCGCTTGAAGAGATCTTTGGGCCGGTGCTGGCGGTGATCAAGTCGAAGAGCTTCGACGATGCGCTGGGGATTGCGAACAACACGGAGTATGGGCTTACGGGGGCTATCTACACGGGTTCGCGGGAGAAGCTGGATCGGGCGCGCGAGGAGTTCCACGTTGGCAATTTGTACTTCAACCGGAAGTGCACCGGTGCCATGGTTGGTGCTCACCCGTTCGGTGGGTTCAATATGAGCGGGACTGATTCGAAGGCAGGTGGTCCCGATTATCTGCTGCTGTTTACGCAGGCCAAGAGTATTGCGGAGAAGATTGGGCATGCGAGTGCGGCGGATGAGAAACAGAGCGAGCAGATGGGGATGTAAAGACGGGGGCCTCGGACCTGTGAGAAGGAAATCCACCCGCGAGAACACGTCCGGTTAGACCGCGACTACTCCCGCTGTCCGCATTGTTCCCGCTGTCCGCACTGTGGCGCGGTGTACGGAATCGAGTCTGGTATCTGTGCCTTGGTCATGGCGGGCCCCAATGATATCGCCTGCTATGTGGTTGCAGTGAGTGTGCTGCACAAATCTGTGGATTATAGTTCTCTAAGGAGAGATCGCATGAAAGCAGCAAGCAAAGTAGCACTTGCCCTCGTTCTCATCGTGTCCCCGATTCATGCGAAGGACAAACGTCCTCCGCTCCCGGCCAGCGTGATAGCTGCAAAAACCGTGTACATTGACAATCAAACGGGCCACTCAGAGATTACAGACCGTGCCTACGATGCATTAAGTAAGTGGGGGCGATTCAAAATCTTGAAGGACGCAAAGGACGCCGATTTGGTCCTTCGGTTCACAGCAAACACCAATGGCAGACCCACCCCACCAGGCAATGATATAGACGTATCGCCTACCCCCGTAGTTTTCTCTGTACGCGACCAAGCTAATAATGAACTCTGGTCTGTATCTAAGGACAAGCCGTTTCATAGTCAAACGCGCCTAGATATTGATGAGTTCAAAAAACGAATTGAAGAACAAGAAAAAGGCAATTAGGCTTTGCAAAGCCTACTGCTACAACTTGACGCTGTTCTGCTGATTATCCTGCGGCTGTCAGGCAGACTTCATCTGGATGAGATGGCCGGCCTTGGCCGCAGCTTCGGCGAGGACGCGGTGGTGGATGGTGAAGAGGGCCAGTTCGAGCCGGTCGGAGACGCCTGACTTGTCGTAGATGCTGCGGAGATAGTTCTTGATGACCTGCTCTTTGGTGCCGAGCTGTTGGGCGATGTCTTTATTCTTGCAGCCCTGAACGATCAGCGCGACGATCTGCATCTCTTTCGGAGTCAGCCGGTCGCGGACGCGCGTACCGACGCTGTCGGAGCTTTGCATGGTGGTGACGTTGGCGCGCTGCACAAAGCGCTGGCCGCGAGCGACGCGGCGGATACAGTCGACCAACACGCTGCCGGCGACGTTGCGGTGGAGAATCCCGTCGAAGAGCACAGCGATCTCTTCGGGCACGAGTTCGGCGTTCTCGGCGATCAGAACGGTCCGGCTGCCTGCCGCCTGGGTGCGGGCGAGAAGATCCTTCAGTTCCAGACGCAGGCTGGAGGAGAGGAGCACGACCGAGCCGCGCAGCCCGTCGACGGCGGCGAAGAGCTTGGGCGCGTCCTCGCACTGGGCGACGATCCGCATGTCTTCCTCGAGCGACAGCATTCTGGCTGCGCCTGCGCGGAAGATTGCCTGGTTATCAGCGAGAATAATTCGGTTCATAAGTGTCGTAATCTCCTGCCGGGCGCAAACGACCCGCAATCCCTCTGGCTATTCCCTTATCGGTGGATTGCAGCGGAGAAGAGGCAATGTCTTCAATTCGGACAACTTGGGCCGTCGATGCCACTTTGGAGGGAGAAACTCTGCCATCCGGGCAAGTAACTTTCTGAACCTTGCGGGCATTAACCACAATCGAATCATACGTGGAGTGTCTCAAAGCTCGTCAACGAAGTATAAAGGGATATGCCTAAGCCTATTTTGCTAGCTATCGATGACGACACCAGCGTGCTGGAAGCGGTGGTCCAGGACCTGCGCCGTCACTACGGTCAGGACTATCGCATCGTCCGTGCTGCCTCCGGCGCTGCTGCCCTGGATATCTGCCACCAGCTAAAGGAAAGAAAAGACACGGTCGCGCTGTTTCTCTCCGACCAGCGTATGCCGGGAATGACCGGGGTTGACTTTCTCCAGCAGGCGCTGTGCATCTATCCCAACGCAAAACGCGTTCTGCTGACGGCCTATGCCGACACGGAAGCGGCAATTCGAGCCATTAATTCGGCCAAGATTCATTACTACCTGAACAAGCCCTGGGATCCGCCGGAGGAGAAGCTCTATCCGGTGCTCGACGATCTGCTGGGAAGCTGGAAGGAAGGCTACAGGCCGCCGTTTGAGGGGATTCGAGTCGTAGGGGTGCGTTGGTCGGCGATGGACCATGCGGTCCGTGACTTCCTTTCGCGCAACCGTATTCCCTACCAGTGGTTGAACCCGGAGACGAATCCGGACGCGCTTGCGCTGCTGAAGGAAAAGGGCATCGACGATACCAAACTGCCGGTCATCTTGTTTGGAGATGGCACGGCGCTGGTGCAGCCGACTTCGACGGAGATGGCCAATAAGGTCGGGCTTCGCACCCAGGCTCAGCAGGAGTTCTACGATGTGGTCGTGGTAGGCGCGGGTCCTGCGGGGCTTGCGGCGGGCGTGTATGGGGCCTCTGAGGGGCTGCGGACGCTGGTGATCGAGGCAGCGGCGCCTGGCGGACAGGCCGGCTCCAGCTCGAAGATCGAGAACTACCTGGGCTTTCCGGAGGGACTCAGCGGCGAGGAGTTGGCCAAGCGAGCCTTTCTGCAGGCGAATCGGCTCGGAGCCGAGTTCCTTACGCAGAAGGTCTCCTGCATCCGCGCCGAGAATCAGTACCGCATTCTTACGATGGCGGATGGGCAGGAGGTGACCTGCCATGTGTGCCTGCTGGCTACAGGTGTCGACTACTGCAAGCTGGATGTGCCGGGAGCAGACAAGTTGAGCGGAGCGGGGGTCTATTACGGCGCGGCGCTGACCGAGGCGATGTCGTGCAAGGAAGAGGCCGTCTACATTGTGGGCGGAGCGAACTCGGCCGGGCAGGCTGCTATGCATTTCTCCCGTTATGCCGATCATGTTCACATGCTGGTCCGCGGGAAGTCGCTCGAAAGCAGCATGTCGAAGTACCTGATCGACCAGATCGAGGCGACCCCGAATATCACGGTCGAGACCGGTACAGAGGTCGTTGCGATGGGGGGAGAGACTCACCTGGAGTGCCTGACTCTCAAGACACCTCGCGGAGAAGAGGCTCGACAGGCCAGTTCCCTGTTTATCTTTATCGGCGCGGCGCCGAAGACGGACTGGATGCCTGCGGAGCTCTGCCGCGACAGCAAGGGATTCATTCTTGCCGGTCCTGATTTGAAGGCGCAGTCGCCCAAGTCGTGGAAGCTGGAGCGCGACCCTTATTTGCTGGAGACGAGCGTTCCCGGCATCTTTGTCGCGGGCGATGTACGATTCAACTCGGTCAAACGATGCGCATCCGCCGTAGGCGAAGGTTCGATCGCAATCCAGTTTGTGCACCAGTATTTAGCTACGCTTTGAAAGGCAACCAACCAATAACCCGATGAGCGAACAAACCCAAATCGTCCAAAGTCACGTCATGGAAAAAGTCAGTGAGGATCTAGTCGCGCTTCTGCGCAAGGTTCCCATTCTGTCCTCGTTGCGAGATGACGAGCTGCATTGTCTTGACGGCGTGCGGGACTTCCACATCGGTAAGGGCGAAGTCGTCACACGGCAGGGTGAGCTGGCGCACTCCTTCTGGATACTGCTTGACGGCGAGCTTCGAGTGAGTCAGAAGACAGCCGAACAAAATGAATTCACTGTGGCTAAGATCGAAGCCGGCAGCGCCTTTGGAGAGATGGCACTGTTGACCAACGTTCCGAACCTCGGGAGCGTCGAGGCGACGACGCCAAGTCACCTGCTGGAGCTCGACGAAGAGCAGTTCTGGGGTTTGATGACCAGTTGCCCGCAGGTTCGGAAGGCAATTCTGGGCAACATGGCATATCGCTTTCAAAAGCTTCAGAGTACGACGGTACAGCAGGAGAAGATGGCGTCGCTGGGGACGCTCGCTGCGGGTTTGATGCATGAGTTGAATAATCCCGGCTCTGCCGCGCGCCGTGCCGCGTCTCAGCTGCGCGACAATCTAATGCGAATGCATGAGCTGTCTCTCAAGTTCAAAGAGCGCGATCTCTCGAAAGAGCAGAAGCACTGCATGTTCGATATGCAGAAGCAGGCGCTTGCCATGAAGCAACCGTTGATGATGAACTCGCTGGACCAGAGCGATGCCGAAGAGGCGTTGGCGGAGTGGATGGAGTCAGCCAACATCGAAAACGCGTGGAAGATGGCTCCTACGCTGGTCTCGATCGGCATGAACGCGGCTGAGTTGGAGCGCGTGAAGAACGACTTTGACGGACCGTTGCTGGGAGAGGCACTGGGCTGGCTGGAGGCGATGGCCTCAAGCATGCAGTTGGTAGGCACCATCGAGGAGAGTATCGGGCGAGTTACGGACCTGGTGCACGCCGTCAAGTCGTACGCCTATGAAGGCAAGGGCCAGAAGCAGACGATCGACATCAACAACAGCATTCACGCGACGCTAATCATTCTCGGACATAAGCTGCGCGAAAAGGAGATTGTGCTCGAGAAGAACTTCGCCACGGATCTTCCTCCGCTGCATAGCGAGTGCACGGGACTGAACCAGATCTGGACGAATCTACTGGACAATGCGATCGACGCGGTGCCGCAGCACGGACGGATCAGCGTGCATACCTGGGCGGAGAATTCGAAGACGGACGCGAAGAATCCACACATGGATCTCTGCATTAGCGTGAGCGACAACGGCTCGGGCATTCCGCTGGAGAGCCAGGAACACATCTTCGATCCCTTCTACACAACCAAGCCGGTGGGCGTGGGAACAGGGATCGGTCTGGGCATCGTACAGCGCATCGTCGACCAGTACCATGGGGTCATCCGCTTCAGCTCCGAACCCGGCAATACAGAGTTTGTTGTGCGACTTCCGAGCGACAACGAATAGAAATCGCTGCTGGTTAAGATCCGTCGACGACGACAACATTTTTCATTGAGTAGCGTTTACTCCTTCGAACGTGCGCCCACCGATGGTTGCGCGCGAACAGAATTGTGAGGACGCTATGAAGCTCTCTTATTTTGCTCTACCTGTTGTCACCGCCGCCTGTCTGCTGACGGCTGGCTGCGCGTCACACACCGCCTACTACGCCCCGCCACCACCTCCTCCGCCAGCCGGCTACACCAGCGTTCCTCCGCTGATCGCAAGGGCAGATCAGGTGGGGTTTCGCTCGGGCAACGAGGACGGAGCGCGCGACTCTTACAACGGCTTCGGCTACCATCCGCAGCATGATCGGAAGTTTCACACCACTCCTGGTTACGACTCCGCGCTCGGACCCTTTGAGCCTTATCGCGATGCGTTCCAGAGAGCCTACCTGCGCGGCTACGACCAGGGATTTCATCGCGGGTAGCCGCGTGCGACGGGTGATCTGCTCGAGTCGTATGATCGATGCAGGAGACCACCTTGCCGCTGACACCTTTTCACATTGCCTTTCCAGTCGACGACCTGGACGCTGCCCGTAGTTTTTATGGAATCACCCTTGGCTGTGCGGAGGGCCGCAGTTCGGCGCAGTGGATCGACTTCGATCTCTTCGGCCACCAGATCGTCGCGCATCTGAAGCCCGGCTCCTCGAACGGCAAGGCTCACCACAATCCCGTCGACGGACACGACGTTCCAGTTCCTCACTTCGGTGTGGTGCTTCCGATGGAGACGTGGGAGACCCTTGCTGAGCGGCTTCGGCGTGCGGGGGTCACGTTTGTGATTGAACCGTACATTCGCTTTAAAGGGGAAGTGGGAGAGCAGGCTACGATGTTCTTTCTAGACCCTGCAGGCAATGCGCTTGAGTTCAAGGCATTCGCGGACATTGGACAACTCTTTGCGAAGTGATCAATCGGACAGCTTCGCGCGAAACACTGAGAAGTTCCTGTTTGCCTGGCAGTTGGGTAGCGTTGGCCCCAAAAAGCGCGAAAGCCCTTACCTATAACGTTTTAGTTCATATAGACTCTCTAACGGTCAGTAAACAAGCGACGGTCTGTTATTGGGAGACCGTCGCCACTCAGCTTGAAGGAGCATGGATGTTATCTTTTCAACGGTTCAGCGTTTTGTCGATCTTTGCTTTGGTCACAGTGGTTTCGTTTAGCTCTCCGGCAGCACAGGCCCAGACCACACCCGATATCTCGAAGATGCCGTGGATGAATAAGGCTCTCTCGCCCGATGAGCGCGCCAGCATGGTGCTCGGACAGATGACTCTCGATGAAAAGATTCAGATGGTTCACGGAACGGGTTGGGGTGTTCTGCGCGCGGGCGACCCGGTGCCGGCGAAATCGAACTTCGCCGCGGGGTATATGGCGGGTATTGACCGGCTGGGTATTCCTGGCATCGATCTTGCGGACTCCGCGGTCGGAGCCCGCATGGCGGCGTATCAGTCCCGTTATGCGACGCTGCTGCCATCGACGCTTGGCGCCGCCTCAAGCTGGGATCCTGATTCGGCTTTTCTTTACGGCTCCGTGATCGGCCGCGAACTTCGCGCCTGGGGCACGAATATGTCGATCGGCGGCGGCGTCAACATTACGCGTGAACCGCGCAACGGCCGCAACTTCGAGTACGCCGGAGAAGACCCGATCCTCGCTGGCACGATGACTGGCAATCTCGAAAAGGGAGTCTTCTCACAGCATGTGATGAGCGACATCAAACACTACGCGCTGAACGACCAGGAAACGGGGCGGACTGTTGTCAATGCGCTGCTCGACAAGAAGGCTTTACGCGAGTCGGACATGCTTGCCTTCGAAGTATCGATCGCGATCGCGGAGCCGTCGGCGGTGATGTGCTCCTACAACCTTTATGAGGGTGACCACACCTGCGAGAACGATTACCTGTTAAACGAAGTTTTGAAGAAGGACTTCAAGTTCAAGGGCTGGGTGGTGTCGGATTGGGGTGCGACCCACAGCACCGTCAAAGCAGCGCTGAACGGGATGGACCAGGAGATGCCAGGCGACGAAAACTACTTCAATGCGCCGTTGAAGAAGGCTGTTGAAGGGGGGCAGGTCCCCATGGCTCGACTGGATGACATGGTTCATCGCATTCTCCGCAGCATGTTTGCAGCGGGCGTGGTGGATGATCCGCCGGTCCGTACTGTCGTCGATCCGTTCCGTGGAAGAGATGACGCGCAGCACATTGCTGAAGAGAGCATCGTTCTGCTGAAGAACGCGGATCATATTCTTCCGCTGAAGGCGACGGCTGCGAGCTCGATTGCGATCATCGGTTCGCATGCAGATGTGGGTGTTCTCTCGGGCGGCGGATCGGCCCAGGTAGATGCGCCGGGCGGTAATGCTGCGGATCCGAAGGCAGGCGGCTCCGGCTGGACCGAGCATGTCTACTTCCCTTCTTCGCCGCTCAAGAACATTCAGGCGCACTCGCCTCAGGGGTCAGTTCGATACGCCGATGGGTTGGATACTGCCGCGGCGGTGAAGCTCGCGAAGTCTTCTTCTGTGGCCATTGTCTTTGTGAACCAGCCGATGCAGGAGGGGATGGATGCGGTGACCCTGTCGCTGCCTGACAATCAGGACGCTCTAGTCGAGGCGGTCGCAGCAGCGAATCCGAACACCATCGTTGTGCTTGAGAACGGCGGACCGGTGAGTATGCCGTGGGTTCAACGTGTGAAGGGCGTGGTTGAGATGTGGTATCCGGGCATTGGCGGTGCGCAGGCTCTGGCAAACATCCTCTTCGGCGAGGTGAATCCTTCCGGCAAGCTGCCGGTCACGTTCGCAAAAGATGAGGCACAGTTGCCGCATCCGGTGGTACCGGGTCTTGAGGGCGTGCCACCTGGCCCAAATCAAGAGCATAAAGTTCAACCGTTCGACGTGAACTACAACTCAGAGGGCGCTAAGGTCGGCTACAAGTGGTTTGAGGCGACCAACAAGCAGCCACTCTTCCCATTCGGCTTCGGCTTGTCTTACACAACCTATGCTTACTCTGGCCTGACTGTGGATGATGCCAAGCGCACGGTTCACTTCACGGTTCGCAACACGGGAACGCATGAGGGCACTGAGATCGCCGAGGTCTACGTTGCGCTGCCTGCCGCTGCTAAGGAGGACTATAAGCGGCTTGCAGCATGGCATCGGGTGAAGCTGGCTCCTGGCGAGTCGAAGGAGGTCACGCTCGCGCTGCATCCGCTCTCGCTTACGGTCTTCAATACGGATCAGAACGGATGGCAACTGCTTCCGGGAGAGTACAAGGTGACGGCGGGGCCGTCCTCCAGTGATACTCCGCTGAAGGCGATGATGCACGTCCAGTAGGCGTGGGCGCGCCTGAGCCTGTTGATGCTGGCTCAGGCGCTTCCCTTTGGACGTCATTATGATAAGTACTTATGCCTGCGCGACTGATCATCAATGCGGACGACTTCGGTGTCACTCGTGGAGTTAACCGCGCGATTGCAGAGCTTCACCGGGCTGGGTCGCTGACCTCTGCAACGCTGATGGCGACCGGCGCCGCATTCGACGACGCTGTCGCGATAGCCAGTGCTAACCCAACCCTTGGCGTTGGTTGTCATGTCACACTCACAGACGGGATCCCGGTCTCGCCGCCGCAGAGTATCTCTACCTTACTGGGGCCCGATGGCAAAACACTTCGTCCTTCGCTGGTTGATTTCGTACAGGCACTCCTGCGCGGCAAGATCAGCGAAGAGCAGATGGAACGGGAGGCGCTTGCACAGGTGGAGAAGCTGCGTCGTGCCGGCATCGCGATCACTCATCTCGATACGCACAAGCACACGCATCTCTTCCCTGCTGTCACCCGCCCAATTTTGCGTGTCGCTGAACGCTGCTCCATCGGTGCGATTCGCAATCCCTTCGAGCAGAACTGGAGTCTTGCACTTGGCCACGGGAACCGCCTCCGCCGTTTGCAGGTAAATTTGCTCGGGAGCTTCAAAAGCAGGTTCGGGCGCCAACCGCAGATTCGCGAGGCCCGCGTGCTGACCACGGACGGAACCATTGGAATCTCCGCGACAGGCCATCTGGACTCCCAAACCCTTCACGAACTTTTGCTTGCTCTGCCTGCGGAGGGAACCTTCGAGCTGTGCTGCCATCCCGGCTACAACGACGGGGACTTAGATCGCGTCACCACTCGACTGCGCACTCATCGTGACGTCGAGCGAAATGCCTTGCTCACCGAGCTTCCCGCGAGGTCTTTGCAACCAAATGCGCCGCAGCTCATCAACTACGGGGACCTTGCAGTCTAGCGGTGCTTGTTTGCGAAAAGCCGATGAACCGCCGGACGCGACGGAGTCCAACGAGACCTTTGCTTCGTCCAATAGCAGGAGTGATGCATGCAGGCGAAAAGTAAGGGAAGACTATGAAGATCGGCATCACCTGTTATCCCACCTACGGCGGCAGCGGCGTCGTGGCTACTGAGCTCGGCATTGAACTGGCTTCGCGTGGCCACGAGATTCACTTCATCACTTACTCGCAACCCTTTCGTCTCAGCGGCCGGGAATCGAATATTCATTTTCACGAGGTTGCGGTTTCAAACTACCCGCTGTTTGAACACCCGCCGTATGATCTTGCGCTCGCGACTCGGATGGCCGAGGTTGCTGAGTTCTATTCGCTGGATCTGCTGCATGTTCATTACGCGATTCCTCACTCGGTGAGTGCGTTGCTGGCACGACAGATGCTCGCCACGCGGGGGATTCATCTGCCATTCATCACGACGCTTCACGGCACCGACATCACGTTGGTCGGACTGGATCGCTCGTATCTTCCTATAACAAGATTCGGTATCGAACAGTCGGACGGGGTCACCAGCATATCGAGCTACCTCCGCGACCGCACACGCGAGGCCTTCGCGATCACGTCCGAGATCGAGGTGATCCGCAACTTTGTGAACTGCGATGTCTACCTTCGCGATCCAGACTTGGTGGCTGCGATGCGTCCGCGGTTCGCAGAGCCGAACGAACGGCTGCTGGTTCACCTCTCCAACTTTCGGCCAGTCAAACGCATACAGGACGTCGTGAAAGTCTTTGCCCGCGTCGCGAAGAGCATGCCGGCTCGCCTGATGTTGATTGGCGACGGCCCCGACCGCAGCGTCGCCGAGTATCTCGCACGTGAGCACAACGTGCAGGATCGGGTACATTTCATCGGGAAACAGGATAACGTCAACGAGTTGCTGCCGCTGGCTGATCTAATGCTGATGCCCAGCGAGATGGAGTCGTTCGGACTGGCTGCGCTTGAGGCCATGGCGTGCAGCGTTCCCACCATCGGGACACGCGTCGGCGGAGTTCCGGAGCTTATTCAAGACGGACATAACGGCCTCCTCTTTGATGTGGGCGACGTCGATTCGATGTCCGCCGCCGCGATCTCGCTTCTAAGCGATCAGCCGCGTCTCGACGCTATGGCGCGAGCAGGTCGTAAGACTGCTCAGGATCACTTCTGCGCCTCTCGAGTGATTCCGCTCTACGAGGACTATTACGACCGGGTCATTGCGCGCACCGCGTCTTCGACCATGTGACTGATGGCCTGCCCCGCCGCGCCACCGATCGGTCCCCAGGTTTCGGCGCCTGCGTCCAGAATCGGCATCAACAGCGTAACCTTTGTCCCTCGACCCGGACGGCTGTTGATATCGACGGTCGCCAGGTCACCGTATAAAACCTGCATGCGCTCGCGCACGTTGCGTACCCCGATGCCGTTTCCGGGACGAACCAGGCCGCTCACCAGAGAGACGTCGATGCGCTCTGGAGCCATTCCGACGCCGTCATCTTCTATCTCGACCATCAGCCTTCTTTCTTCCGTAATCCGGCTGCGGATCGTAACAGTGCCACCGCTGATTCGCGGCTCGAGGCCATGTTTGATGCTGTTTTCAATAAGCGGCTGGAGGAGCATTCCGGGCACCACGATGTCCAGTGTGTTATTGGCAATCTCCTTGACGACCTTCAGCTTGTCACCGAAACGCACTACTTCGATGTCCAGATAATCGTCGGTAAAGCGCAGCTCTTCGCTGAGCGGCAGGAAGGCCTCGCGGTCTTTCAAGAGCACGCGCAGGATGTTGGCCAGCTTGACGATCATCTCTCGCGCCAACTCCGGCTGTGAGCGGACCAGGGAGGTGATCGAGTTCAGGGTGTTGAACAGAAAGTGTGGGTTGATCTGTCGTTGTAACGCATCCAGGCGAGCCTCGAGCAGCAGCCTTCCCTGCTCCTCCAGCTTTCTTTCGACGCGAATCGCATTCCAGATCTTGAGTGGAATTCCGACGACGATTGGCGCGGTGGCGCAGATCAACAACTGCACCCACCACTCTCTGGAGTTCAGTTCGAAGAAGTACCTCGGGAAGTAATGCGATAGCGCACTGGTCCCGAGCTGCATACCGGCTACCAGGAGAAGCAACAGAATCTGACGATCGAGCTGCGGCCGTCGCAGGTTACGTGTGACCCAGCGATAGATGCTCAGGTCTATCATGGGGGAGAACGACCACACGTCTTCGGGGTCAGCAAAGCGGCCGAAGGCTCCGGCGATCGCGGCAATCGCAAGATTTACCGGGAGAGTCCAGTACTCATGGTGAAGTACGGCTGGAATTGCAAGCGTCGCTCCGCCCGCCATTGCAGCGAGTGGCCCCACTAGAATTCCCAATAAAATCGTGGTTTCGAAGGAGAGATCGGCGGCCAGGAAGTTGGGGACGGCGGTGCGGACCCATACGCCAAGAGTTAGCGGCACGCAGATGATGATGACGAGCCAGGCCGTCTGCCGTGGAGTTCGACGCGGCAACAGGAGGAGATTTTTGAAACGGGTCGATCGCGCCAGCGAGCTCGAAACCGCTGCGGCCACGCCCAGTTCTATCAACAGCGTAATCAAAATCAGCTTGGGATCGGGCTGAGTCACACCACTACTTTACGCCCCTAATGCAACTTCGCATCCAGCAGCCTGTCTGAGCAATCTAATGTCCATGAAGCAGGAAACGTATAATCAAGAGATGCCGTTCGCAAGTGTTACCAAAGTAGCCGACGCCGACTTTCCAACCCGCTGGGGGCACTTCCGTATCCTCGGCTTCGAGGGTGTGATCGAAAACCCAGCCGCCTGCAACGACAACATCCCTCCGCCGGCCATACGCGTAGAGGGAGCGGTCGCTCTGGTGATGGGCGACGTTCACGCAGCACCTCCGATTGTGCGGATCCACTCGCAGTGCCTTACGGGCGATGTCTTCCACTCCCTGCGGTGCGACTGCCGTCAGCAGTTCGAACTCGCCATGGCCCTGATCACCGACGAAGGCACGGGCATTATGCTCTACGAACAGCAGGAGGGGCGCGGAATAGGACTGATGGCGAAGTTGCGTGCCTATGAGTTGCAGGACAAGGGTCTCGACACGATCGAGGCAAATCTTGAACTTGGCTACGAGGCCGACTGCCGCCACTTTGAGCTGCCTGCGCAGATCCTCAAGCAGATGGGGATCACTGAGGTCCGGCTTATCACCAACAATCCAGAGAAGGTGGAAGCTCTGGAGCTTGCCGGCATCAAGGTGATTGAGCGCATCTCCGCCGAGGTCCCGAGCGAACCTACCAACGAGCGCTACCTCCAGACCAAGCGCGAGAAGATGGGCCACCTCGTCAGCTAGCTCAATTCTTGAATACCGCTGATTCGGGATGGTGATTCATCCAGTCGAACCAGTAGTCTTTGTGCGCGTCGATCTCCACCAAGCAGCGTCCCTTAAGCGATCCCTCTACGGCGCAACCCTGAAAGCTCCAGTAGCTGCCCGTGTTGAGATCGCTCATTCCCTCGTCGCCTGGGCCTCGCGCAAACGCCACCGGCTTATTCTCGAGCGCTCCTTCGAACACCCTGATTGATGCGCCGTCAGGCCCGACCACCACGATAACGGGCACGCCTCCAACCCTATCCTGAATCAGTTTTGCGGCGAGGACCGCCTCAATCGGATAAGCCTTGCTCTGCCCTGCCACGGTGACTCCCAGCATCAGCTGATGCGGTCCAATCCCGGAGCGTGTTGTGTCGACCACTGTTGTTGTCTTGGCGACATGCTTCTCCCAGTCTTTCGGGTCGTACTCTGCTGCATAGGATGGGTCCGACTTCAGTACCTGCCCATGCGGCTCCTCGCTCTTCCACAAAGCGAAGGTCAACTCGTTGCTCCGAACGAGCTTGAGTTGCTGCCCCTTCAGCGGACCGAAGATGGCTTCGCCGGTGCTCTGCTGCCAGATGCTGCTGGTCTGCTCATCCCGCAGGAGAGCGTTGCCGTTGTTGATGCCGGCAAGACGAAAATGCAGTAGCTTTCCATCGACGACTCGGCTCCAGACCAGCCCTGTGTGACACAACGTGCAATAGGTCACGGCGATCGGGACACCGCCTACCGTGTCGTTCACAATATGGTGATAGCCCATGGTGCGGATCGGATAGGCTCGTGCTTCCTGTCCGACTCTGACAGCGAGCACCTTGTCGTCGGAGTCGACTTTTGCCTCGTATGCGCTTTCGAATGAGGGCAAATCGTAGGGGTGAAACATCTTTTCGAAAATGTTGACATGGGTAAATGCAGCGCTCGCGAATGTAAGCAGAAGCAAGCAGACTAGTGCGATCCGAGCGCCAACCCGTGCGGACTTCCAGAGGCGAAACACCAGCAGCAATATGACCATAGCGCACAAGCCGGCAAGCCAGGGGCCGGCGTGACGAACGGCCAGAGCGATCTCCAACTCGCGCGCACCCTGAGGGCGGAATGGGCGAATGACAAACAACGGAATGGCGACGCAGGCAGCCGAAATGATGGTGCACACCGACGCAAGGGCGAAAAAATATCCGGTTTTGTTTCGTACCGCTTGTATCTCTTGCGTCTGTGGCATGTTCTTCCTCGCAGCGATTCAACGCGGTCCATTGAAAACAGTCAACCGTGCAAACGGAGGATCTTTCAATCCATCTATCGGATGACATAGCCCTTCTAACAAGAGATGAGCCATTTAACTACGCGCTCCCATCACGACCTTCGCGGTTGTCACAGCCTGTCCGATGTGCCGCTGCGTATGCTCCGCGCAATGGACAAGCAGTCCGCCTACCGTGCTGGGCAACAGCGCCCGGCCCACTCCACGCGGATCTTCATAACTTCCCTCCGAGACCATCAACACGCGCTGCCGCGCCTCCCCCAATGCAGCCCGAACCTCAACGAGCACAACCTCGGCAGATGCACCGCCCTGCATCTCGCTGGCCAGCGCATCAATTTGCATCCTGGATAAAGCCCCACCCTCCGCATAAGTCAGCAGACGATCAAGGCTTCGCGCGATGTGACGGAGATGAAACGCCACCGGAGCTATGCCAAACGGCCGCGCGTTTATCTCCTCATCGCTCAATCCTGCACACCACCGCTCGACGTCCTCCGCCGCCAGTTCCAGAGCGTGCAGCACCTGTCGCCGCACTGCGTCGATTTCGGTCAACGTCCCACGCAACCATGGTTCAACCATCAACATCCCTCCCGTCGCTCGACCGCGAAAGTCCGGAGTCGGCGCTGCGGATAACCTCCAACTCAGAGTGCCTTTGACTTACGGAACTCCCTCACCACGTCCGCCACATCCCTGTGCTCGGAGTCCACCGCATAGTTCATTCCGCGTACCTCGTCTGCGCTCACCTTGCCTGCCAGCCGGTCCATTGCGATCTGAATTCCCGGATGCCGCTGCAGAGAATCCTGGCGTATCAACGGCACGGCTTCGTACGGCGGAAAGTAGTGCTTGTCGTCCTCCAGCACCACGAATCCGAGTGCTCGTATGGGCCCGTCGGTTGAGTTGCCCGCGACCATGTCGACTTGATTGCTCGACAGTGCGCGATAGAGCAGTCCTAGATCCATCGTTCGAGGATCGCCTGCGAACTTTAGTCCATAGGTAGCCTCAAGGCCGCGCAGACCATCGGGCCGTGATTGAAACTCATAACCCACCCCAAGCCTCCAACCGCTAGGATCGGGCGTAGTCTTCACGGCGTCCGAGATCGTCTTCACGCCCAGACGCTTCGCATCGTCACCGCGCACCACCATTGCGAATGTGTCTTCGAACCCGAGTCCGGGACCTACCTTCACCCGGTACTTCGAGGCGTACAGACTGCTGACCTCACGAAATACCGTCGCCTCATCCCGCTGGCCCATCGGAGGAAGTGGCTGCTTCAGGATTGCCGTCAACGCTGTCCCTGTGTACTCCACGTATCCATCGATGCGTCCACTGACCAGCGCCTGCTGGCAGAGATAACTTCCGGCCAGATAAAATCGCCGATCCACCTGCTCGCCGGTCACCGCCTCGATCTCCTGGGAGAGCATCTCTCCCAGCACCACCTGCTCGGTGAAGTTCTTCGCACCAATCGTAATTCGTGAGGATCTCGGCGGGGCGCAGGCGATCAATCCGACGAGGAACCCGACGAGGAACAACGACAGAATCATCGAAGCCAGCCGGCGCAGAATGCAATCGGCATCCATCAGACTCTCCTCACGGCCAATCGTTTTTCCAATAAGCCCAGTCCCGCATCCGCGACTAAGGCCAAGAGCGCTGCCGGAATCGCGCCTGCCAGTACCAGCCCGTTATCGACGCTGGCGACGCCGCGAAAGATGAGCTCTCCCAAGCCACCCGCTCCGATCGCGGCTGCAATGGTAGCGACACCCACACAGGTCACGGTCGCCGTTCGAAGACCGGCGAGAATCACGCTCGCAGCCAGCGGCAGTTCCACCTTCAGCAGCCGCTGCCAGGAGGTCATCCCCATCGCGTTAGCCACGTCTACCAGTGCAGGGTCCACGCTTCCAATCCCTGCGTAGGTGTTCCGCAGAATGGGCAACAGGGCGTACCCGGTCAGCGCCAGGATCGCCAGCCGGGCCGCGTTCTCTCCCAACCACGGGACTGGAAGCAACAGCCCAAAGAGAGCGAGGCTCGGAACGGTTTGCAGGACATTCGCAAAACCGATGATGGGCTTGGCGAGCGCCTGCGTTCGCGTCAGCAGGACTCCCAGCGGCAATCCAATCGCCGCTGCTAACAACATCGCTGACAGGGTCAGCCAGAGATGCTCGAACGTCAGCCGACCTATGTCATATCCGTTCTGTCGGAGAAAGTTCATCATGCTTGCACCGTGCGATGTACGGCATTAACATAATCTTTCACATGAAGGTTTTCTGACCGCGCAACCTCTCCCGCACTGAGATCTGCCACCACTGTACCTTCCGAGAGAAACACTACTCGGCTGGCCAGGTAGAGAGCTTCATCGAGATCATGAGTCACCAGCAAGACCGTCTTCCCTACCTTCTTCAGCAGATCTCGCAGCATGGTCTGCATCTCGGCGCGGGTCAACGGATCGAGCGCGCCAAATGGCTCATCCATCAAAAGCACGGTGGGGTCGGTTGCAAGCGCGCGTGCGAGCCCCACACGCTGACGTTGGCCGCCTGAGAGTTGCCATGGGTAGCGTCCGCGAAACTCTTCATACTCGAGTCCCACGAGTGACATAACCTCGCGAACGCGTTCTGCGATCTGCTGCTTGGAACGTCCTGCGAGTTCGAGCGCCATGCCGGCATTACGCTCCACGGTCATGTGGGGAAACAGTCCCGTCTCCTGGATGACGTACCCGATACTGCGCCGCAGCGCTACGATGTCGCCACTTTGCATGAGATTACCTGCGACCAGCACCTCACCTTCGCTAGGCGTCACGAGCCTGTTCACCATGCGTAGCAGTGTGGTTTTGCCAGATCCACTGCGTCCCAGCAGGGCTGTTGTCGTTCCCGCCTCGAGCTGCAAAGAGACGTCATGGAATAAAACACGCCCACCTGCCAGCGTATAGCTCACCTTCGCGAACTCAACGCCAACCGTGGGCATGTCTTTTACTCTAACCTGCTGTGGCGAGCTGCGACGCTACTCTGCGGTCTCCGGGACGGTATCAGCCGTTGGCTCTCCTGCCGTGCCGGGCTGACCCTTTACGCGCACTACCGTGATCTTTTCGAAACCTTCCTTGAAGGTGGGCGGTTTGAGGCGCTCGGCCATCTTCTGCATCACTTCGTCGGTCACCTGGCGATCGCGCTTCGAGTTCCGTTCCATGCATACAGCCAATGGCACGTCGAAGAACACCGCTTGAACCTCGTAGCCGAAGCTCTTAGCCATCTTGATCCACTGCCTGCGCTCGTGAGGTGACAGGTTCGTCGCGTCGACGTAGTTCCACGGCATCTTGGCGATCAGGCGAGCCCGCAGCAGGCTTCGCAACGTCGAAAATACGAGTCCCTGATAGCGCTGTTCGGTGATGTCGTCGAATAGGAGAGTGCGCAGCAGGTCGCTCGATAGAGGCGTTACGCCCCGACGCTTATACCAGGTCGTCTTACCCGAGCCGGGCAGACCGATCGCAAGCACGACGTAACCTTTCGGGGATTTCGTCGCCGTCAACTCTGCAGGTGGCGTTCCGAGCGACTCTGGCTGGGTCTCCATCACCATCTTGGGCTCAGCAGGCTCTGAATGCTCCGCTGCTGTCACGGTCGCGGTCACCATGGGTTCGGTTGCGGCGGTTGGTTCAACGGGTTGTTCAGCCTTGACTGGCGCGGACTCTGCGGCGCGTACCGGCGCAGCCTCCGGGTAGGTTGGTCTTAGGGGAGCTGGCTGGTTCGAGGGCAACTCCTGCCCACTTTTCCCCGTGGACTCCGAATCATTCGGTCCACGTCTAGGGCGTCGTCTCATCTTTTCGCTTATCCATTCGCGCAATTCGCGCATAGGACGCTTGTAACACAGCGCCGAAGCCTCCCGCAAATCCCTCGCACCTCTTGCGATACTCCGCCGACCACCCCGATGATCCGAACTTGACACTCTCATCTCTCTTTTTCTCAGCGGCTTACATCGTCATTTCACATATCTGCAGTAGTGTCGCAAGTAAAAGAGGTGGACCATGGCTGTTGAAGTGTCCGATCTGAACCAGATGCAGGCCGCATACAAAGAAGCTGTCGATCAATGGGTCACCGCCATCCGCGAAGAAGAGGCGCTCGCATCGGTCAATCACTCCGAGGCAGAGATTGATGCCTGGGAGGCCGCCGACTCGCGTGAGGAAGATGCTCGAGAGAAGGCAAAAGAGGCCAAGAAAAACTACGAAGACGCCCTTCGCGAAAAGTTTTTCAACTTCTAAATAAATGGTTGATGAGCGATTCGTCTCGCCGTCTGTCACTGCTGCGTGGTCGCGAGAAGCCGCGCCGAAGTTTGCGCCGCATCGGCTCGAGTGGTAGCATCCCGCTCTGATGGCGTGCAGAGCCGTTCGCCGCGCTCTACAATGGTCATACGGATAGATAACGCAGCAAACACGACAGGAGTAACCGACAATCATGGCAGCTGTAAAGGTAGGCATCAACGGCTTCGGCCGCATTGGACGCAACGTATTCCGCTCCGCTTTAGGAAACCCTGACATTGAATTCGTAGCCGTAAACGACCTAACTACCCCCGCCACGCTGGCACACCTCCTCAAATACGACTCCATCCTCGGCAACCTGAAGAACGAGATCACCCACGGATCCGATTTCATCGCGGTCGATGGGAAGAAGATCAAAGTCTTCGCTGAGCGCGATCCGGCCAAGCTGGACTGGGCCTCGGTCGGAGCGCAGATTGTGGTTGAGTCCACCGGCTTCTTTACCGACGCCGAGAAGGCCAAGGCGCACCTTGGCAGCACAGTAAAGAAGGTCATCATCTCTGCCCCTGCGACCAACGAGGACATCACCCTTGTGCTCGGCGTGAACGACGGCAAGTACGAGGCTGCAAAGCACAACGTCATCTCGAATGCGAGCTGTACGACCAACTGCCTCGCGCCGGTGGTCAAGGTGTTGCACGATACCTTCGGCATCGCCTCCGGCATCATGACCACGATCCACAGCTACACCAACGATCAGGTCATTCTCGATACCCCACACAAGGACCTGCGTCGCGCCCGCGCTGCCGCCCTCTCGATGATTCCATCGAGCACTGGAGCCGCCAAAGCCCTGAGGCTCGTCGTTCCTGCAATGGACGGGAAGCTCGACGGCTTCTCGATGCGCGTTCCGACCCCGAATGTCTCTGTGGTTGACCTCACGTTCGTCTCCGAGAAGCCCATCACTGATAAGTCGATCAACGAAGCTCTCAAGAAGGCCGCTGATGGTGAGTTGAAGGGAATTCTGGGCTTCACCGACGAGGAACTTGTTTCCTCCGACTTCAAGGGCAACCCCCTCAGCAGCATCGTCGACAGCAAGCTGACCAAGGTCGTCGGCCAGAACACCGGCAAGGTGATCAGCTGGTATGACAACGAGTGGGGTTACTCCAACCGCGTGAAAGATCTCATTACCTTCCTTGTAAAAAAAGGCCTCTAGACATGAGGACGCCCGGGTAGTGGCAGTTCCCGCTGCTGCCTGGGCACATTCTGCATCATCTCTAACCCATCTCGAATCGAATCTCTTGGCAGCGAGTCCACCTGCCCGGATCGAGCGTGCACTATGGGTCGCTTTCAAGAACTAGCCTTCACCCCACTCGTCAAACAACATCAGCAGGAGCACGGCAGCAGACGCCAGTATGAGCGCATGACGGAGCATTCGCCGTCGGGCAATACTCTTGCCCGAGATGAGCAGGCTTTCATCGCGCTGCGGGACAGCTTCTACATGGCTTCGGTCAGCGAGACGGGCTGGCCTTACGTGCAACACCGCGGTGGTCCGAAGGGTTTCGTCCGGGTCATCGAGCCGGGCCTCCTCGGTTTCGCGGATTTGCGCGGGAATAAGCAGTACATCAGCCTGGGAAACTTCGACCATGACGCACGTGTCGCACTTTTCTTCATGGATTATCCAAACCAGACGCGTCTCAAAGTTCTTGGCCGCGTCGAGGTCCATGAGCATGATTCCGAAACCCCGGCGCTGATCGAATCCTTCCGACCTACGGACAAGTCTTCGGTCATCGAGAGAGTCATCCTCGTCCACGTTGAAGCGTTTGACTGGAACTGTCCGCAACACATCACTCCTCGCTACACGGCGGAGGAGATTCAGCAGGTCATCGCACCGCTTTCTCAAAGACTCGCTAAGCTCGATGCAGAGAACGCAAAGCTACGTGAGGAGCTCCACGCCCGATCGAAGATCGAACGAACCTGAAGCGCCTCTGTTAGCGGCTCCCGTCACGATCCGCCTCCCTATATACTTGGCGCCATGTCCACTGCAGAGTTGCTTCACGAGGGTCTAGTTCCAACGCCCGGAAAGCGAATTCGGCGGGGCGGCCTTCACGCTCTGACCGGGATTCGCTTCTTCGCGGCAATCTGGGTCCTGGCTTTTCACTTTGGGGCGGCCTTCACCGAACGGGCCCACATGCCGCATCCCATCACGGTCTTCCTGCAGCACGGCGAGCTCGGCGTCGCGCTCTTCTTCATGCTCTCGGGCTTTATTCTTTTCTACACATACCAGGGCAATCTGCAGACTCCTCGCGACATCTACAAGTTCTTCGTTGCGCGTGTCGCCCGGCTTTACCCGGTTTATCTGTTGGCCATCGCCATCAGTATCCCCCTTCATGGGCGTCTTCCTGACCGCGGGGAACTCCTGATCTTCCCCATGCTGCAATCGTGGGTGCCTCCGGTTTCGGGTACTGGCTACGCGTGGATCATTCAAGCCTGGACGCTCTCCGTGGAGGCGTTCTTCTACATCTGCTTCCCGCTACTTCTGTTCCCCCTGCGCCGCGCCCGGAACACGGCTACACTCTGGCTTTGCGCGGCAGCGCTTTTTCTCCTCAATGTGGCCCTCCGCACCCCCCTTTTCCATCCGTTGATGACGGCGACATGGCTTACCCGCTCAATCATCCTCCCCGTCCTCTGTCTGCCAGAGTTTGCGCTTGGCATGGTTCTTGGGGCGCTCTTCCTGGAGAAGCGCAACCGCGAACCTGATGTCCCAACCAACGACTGGATCACGGCCGCCGGTATCCTTCCGTGCTGCGTCCTGATTGCCAGCGGGGTCGGAGATTTGCTGACTTCGCTGGCTGCTGTCCTTTGCTTCGGCTGGTCAATCTATCGTCTCGCCAATGGCCGTGGATGGCTCACCAATCTTCTCTCCAGCCGGCCAATGCTTCTGCTGGGCGGCGCCAGCTTCTCGATCTATCTTCTGCAAGCACTCGTCCGCGAAGGCGTTCACCGCCTGCTAAGCCGCTCCCACCCAGGTCTCGACGCGGTTCTCTCTCCGTTAGTCCTCATTATTCTTTGTTGCTTGATTTTTCTATATTACGAAGAGCCGATGCGCGACGTCGTTCGTAATCTGCTTCTCCGCAAAAAGACCGAGGCCAAAGTGGCCGTTTAGCCTCGAAAGGACATCGCAGGCACAATATGATCAGAAAAAATATCCCCGGCACGTCACCCTTCGAGCCAGTCATCGGCTTCTCCCGCGCCGTCCGCATCGGCAACCATGTCCACGTCTCCGGCACCGGCCCCGTAGGCGCAGACGCGGCGGACGTCGCGGAACAGACTGACCAATGCCTGACCCTAATCGCCGCCGCGCTCAGAAACGCCGGTAGCTCGATTGATCATGTGTACCGCACCCGTATGTATCTCACCCGCGCGGAAGACTGGGAGGCCGCTGGCCGTGTTCACGGCCAATTCTTTGGCCTGATTCTTCCCGCCGCCACCATGGTGGTCGTGGCCGCGCTGCTCAACCCAGCCTGGCGCATCGAGATCGAAGTCGACGCCTTCATCCCCGAATAATCTTCTCGGGATGCTTTAGAATTTCCCATGCCAAACGACTTGAGCCGCTCCGTCCCGAAGGCAATCCTGATCGGCGCGATGGTGGCCGCTCTCCTCGACATGGTCGATCCGATCATCTTCTATGGCCTGCGCGGAATACCTCCCAGGCAGATACCGCAGGCGATCGCGAGCGGCATCCTTGGCCGCGCCTCATACTCCGACGGCATCCCCAGCGTTCTACTCGGCCTGGCGGCGCATCTCTTCATCGCACTAGTATGGGCGACGCTCTTCGTCCTCGTGGCACGTGTTCTGCCTTTCCTTACTCGCCACGCCATCCTGGCCGGGCTGCTCTACGGAGCTTTTATCTACGGTGTTATGTACTATCTGGTGCTTCCACACACGAACCTCTACCCTAAGAACGAGCCCACTCTCGCGGTCCTTATCAATAGCATCGGCGCCATGGTCCTCTTGGTTGGGCTGCCGATATCTTTGGCCAACCAACGCTTCGCGCCATCATCTCGGGTATCCTCTAACTGACATGGCCAAGCTATCGATTCGCGACCTCGACCTAACCGACAAGCGCGTCCTCATTCGCGTCGACTTCAACGTCCCTCTCAAAGACGGCATCATCACCGATGACACTCGCATTCGGGAGACCCTGCCCACGATCGAGTACGCCCTCCGCCACAAGGCCAAGGTCATCCTCTGTTCCCATCTCGGCCGACCCAAAGGCAAGCCGGTGGCCTCCATGAGCCTTCGCCCTCTCGTCGATCATCTCCGCACCAGACTCGACCACATCCTGGGCGATGACGAAAACGTAGCATTCTCCCCTGACTGTATTGGCATCGTCGCCAGCGAAATGGCGCTCAATCTCGAATCCGGCCAGCCGCTCCTGCTCGAGAACCTCCGCTTCCACGCCGAGGAGGAGGCCAACGATCCTGTCTTCGCGCAAAAGCTCGCCTCGCTCTGTGACATCTACGTCAACGACGCGTTTGGCAGCGCACATCGTGCTCACGCCTCGACGGAAGGCGTCACTCACTTCGTAAAACAATCGGCTGCCGGTCTTCTGATGGAGAAAGAGCTGACCTACCTCGGAAAAGCCCTTGCTGAACCCGACAAACCGTTTGTCGCGATCATTGGTGGAGCGAAGGTGTCGGACAAGATCAAGGTCATTGACAATCTGTTGGAAAAGGCCGATGCGATTATCATCGGCGGCGGCATGGCCTACACCTTTCTCAACGCGCAGGGACAGAGCACTGGCATGTCTCTCGTCGAACCCGATAAGATCGACGTCGCCAAGGCCGCGCTTGAGAAGGCAAAGACCATGGGCGTCCGCTTCCTTCTCCCCGTCGACCACATTCTGGCCGACAAGTTCGCTCCTAACGCAAAGACCCGGGTCTTCGCTGGCGATGGCTCCTTTCCAGAAGATCTGATGGCGCTCGACATCGGCCCCAAATCCATTGCGCTCTTTGAAGAAGAGATTGCCGAAGCTCGAACCATCATCTGGAACGGCCCCATGGGAGTCTTCGAGATGCCCGCCTTCGCTCGCGGCACCAACGAGATTGCCGCCGCCGTTGCACGCAATCATGACGCGACCACTATTGTCGGCGGGGGAGACTCGGTCGCGGCCATCCAGCAGTCTGGAGTCGCGAGCCGCATCACCCACATCTCCACCGGCGGCGGGGCCAGCCTCGAATTCCTCGAAGGCAAAACCCTGCCCGGCGTCGCCGCGCTGACGAATAAGTAGGGATTCCGCTAATGGCATGGGAAATAGCGGTTATCGTCGATCCTGACTGCAGCGAATCCGCGGTCGATACTCTTGCCAGATATATGCCTATCTGGATGGTCGACACCCCACAGAATAAGGAACGTGCGCTGTCGGTGCGAAAAGCTGTCGGCGAAATGTGGCTGCCTGAAGCAGTTTGTACGACCTTCACAGTTAAAGACTTGAGCGCTCGCGAATATAACAGTTTGAGTGAGCTTAGTGCAGTCGATCTGCACCACCCGAAAATGGCTAAGTTGAACTTCGTCGGCGTCGATGACTCGGATTCCCTTCGCACCGGAGTAAATGAGTTCGACTTCATTCCGGCAATGGCAACATGGCCCGGTACGATTGCCTTTCGCAGACCCCTTGACATGCTGCGGAACGTTCCACGTCTGCACCTTGACGCCTCTAACTGGAAAAAGAAGGACGACATCTACGAATCACTCTTTACAGTGTTAGGTTCTCCATCTTGGCATGGAAAAAGTTTTAGCGCTTTGAATGACAGCATCGTTACGGGCAGCATCAACGCCGTAGAGATTCCCTACACGCTGTTGATCCGCAATTTAAAGTCTGCTAACTCCGAGGTTCGCGCCTTCGTGTTCGATCTTGTGACCTTCATATCCGAGCGAGAAATGGAAGGTTGTCCAGTTTCGATCCAAATTGAGGCTGATTCAAAATGACCTCACCAACCCTGGCCATGCCTACCGACATAAAGCTCCACCCGTTCAGGCTCTCCCTCCCTTCCCTTGAAGGCGTGAAGATGGAATACTGATTCGCACATGCGAAAGCCATTGATCGCCGCCAACTGGAAGATGTACAAGACGCCCAAAGAGTCCTTAGCCTTCCTTAACGAGTTCCTTCCCCTGGTCAAGGACCACACCGCCAGCGAGATCGCGATCTTCCCCACGATGTCTTCACTTGGCTATGTCATCGAGGCGACAAAGGGCACGAACGTTACCGCCGGAGCACAGACGATGCACTGGCTGAACGAAGGACCGTACACCGGTCAGACCTCTCCAACCATGCTCGAAAGCATTGACTGCACCCGCGTGTTGCTGGGCCACTCAGAGCGCCGCATCTACGCCCACGAGACCGACGACATGGTCAATCTCAAGCTAAAGGCCGCCCTCGATCACGACCTTATCCCCGTCGTCTGTGTTGGCGAAACGCTTGACAAGCGACAGTCGGGCCTGACAGAAGCCGTTCTCCGCTGGCAGATCGCCTGCGCGCTCAACGGCATCAAGGGAGCTTCCTGCGGGAACGTCGTTATTGCGTACGAACCCGTTTGGGCGATCGGCACTGGCAGCGTCGCTACGCCGGAGCAGGCCAACGAAGCCCACGCCATCATCCGACGCGAGGTCGCCACACATCTCGGCCTTCCCTGCGCCAGCGGCATGCGTATCCTCTATGGCGGCTCCGTTAAACCCGACAATGTCGCCAGCCTGATGTCCCAGCCCGAGATCGATGGCGCGCTGGTAGGAGGGGCGAGCCTGCAAGCCAGATCGTTCGCCGAGATCATCCACAACTCCACCACTGCCTGAAGATTCTTCGCAGTACTGCTCTGTCTAGCGGACTACCCCAGCCTGGTCCATCGGCCAGTACACAAAGGCCGCCTTGCCGTAGATCAAATCTCGATCGACCGGCCCGAAGTCGCGGCTGTCGCTCGAGATCGACCGATGATCCCCCATCACAAAATATTCGTGTCCTGGAACGGTCATCTCCGGTTGCGATCTGTCATCGGCAAACCGCTTTGGCACGTAACTCTCCGCAACCCGCGCTCCGTTCACGATTACCTGCCCATGATCGATCCGCAGCGTATCCCCTGGCAGCGCGATCACCCGCTTGATATAGCTCTTTTCGTGGTCATGCGGATATAGAAATACCACCACGTCACCGCGATGAATCTCCCCTACCCGGTACGCCATCTTGTTGATGAACAGCCTGTCCTGGTCTTCCAGCATAGGCAGCATGCTGGTTCCTTCTACTCGCACCGGCTGATACAGAAAGATGATGATGAACGCCGACACCACCACGGAGATCACCAAGTCGCGCAACCAGGAGTGCATCACTCCCTTCCGCTGGCCTGTCGGCTCCATCTGCTGTCGATTGTCTGGCTCCGGCTGAAGCTTGCCGTTGGTCTCCACGCGATCTTCTGAATCCTCTAACATTTAGACGCACCAATCAAAGAGTTGCAATCACTAGCCTACTCGCCGGCGACCCGTCCGCAAGCGCCCGGCACGGGTAACCAATTAAGCGGAGATGCATCTCATATATCCAGCAGAGGCTCCAGGTTCAGCCTCATAAATTTATGAGAACTCCACGCTTGAACCAGAATACTTTGCTTATCACAGGTCGACTTAGTTTGCCATCCCAATCATCATCCGGCATAGACCCGACCCTTTATGATAACTCGCATAGGGCAAACCTTTCTTGACGCATTCGAGAAGGTTAGGACTAGAATTGCCCCAGCAGAACAGTAGGATACCTATGGCAACCCTTACCATGCTTGAGCAGGCCCCGACACCCAAACCCGTCAACCGTGGCGCAGCAGACTACAACGATCTCACCACGGAGACCGCCAACGCCGCCTCGGAGGGACTCGACACCAAGTCCGCTCTCGAGATCGCCCGAATCATAAATCACGAAGACGCTAAAATCGCAACCGCAGTCAAAAAAGCGCTGCCTGAGATCGCCATCGTCATCGATACTGTTGCGCGCTCCCTGCGCGATGGTGGCCGGCTTATCTACGTCGGAGCCGGCTCCAGCGGCCGCATCGCCTCCCTGGACGCCTCGGAGTGCCCACCAACCTACTCCACGGCTCCTTCGCAAGTCCAGTACATTATGGCTGGCGGCCCCAAGGCTCTTGCCTCCGCTTCCGATGTGAACGAAGACTCACCAGAGATCGGCCAGCGCGACATCGCCCGTCGGCGCCCGACTCGCAAGGACATTGTCATTGGAGTCTCCGCCAGCGGCCGCACGCCCTACGTGGTGGGTGCCGTAGAGTACGCCCGCGCCCGTGGCGCAAAGACCGCCGCAATCACCTGCAATCTCAACACCCCGCTCTCCGATGTCGCTGACACCACCGTCATCACCGAGGTCGGACCGGAGGTCATCTCCGGCTCCACGCGCATGAAGTCCGCTTCCGCGCAGAAGATGGTGCTCAACATGATTACCACCGGCGCCATGACACGTCTCGGCTACGTCTACGACAACCTGATGGTCAACGTGCATATGAAGAACGCGAAACTGGTCGAGCGTGGCATTCGCGTCCTGATGAAGGTATGCGATATTGACCGCGATACCGCGATCCGCACCATCAAGTCCGCGGGTAAATCGATTCCCATCGCCGTCGTTATGCTCAAGGCTAATGTTGACAAGATGGAGGCAGTACGCCGCCTCACCAAATCCGATGGCAACGTTCGGCTCGCGATTGACGACTCTCGCCTCGAACTCTGATTGCTCAAAGATTGATCGTCAGTCGTCGGGATCATCGATTGTCAGGAAGCGCAGGCACCCCTACATGCGGCGTTCCCCTGCTCGTCCCTGATCTCCGGCTTATCTTCCTCATTCAATATTCCGCCCTGCGCCTTCCACGGACTGACCGAAATGGTAGGTTGATCCTGCTCCGATGTGATCTTCCACTGCCCGTTAATGCGCTTGAGCGTGAGACGGGTCGGCACATAGGACTCTAAAATCTCCGACTGTTCAGGTTCGTCGATGAAGTGTTTCATAAGGCGAACTTCAGCCTCAGAATCTGTCTGCCGTTCTATGATAACGTCCTCCATCTTCACGGTCCACAGGCCCTTCCGCATGCGGATTGTGGCCTCGCGGTCCCGCAAGACTGCACCTCGTCCGACGTTTCGCTGATCGAGATAGCGATCCAACTTATCTGCGTAGAAAGAGGCTTGAGCATTTGCATCTCTGGTTTGCATCGAAGCCGCCCATCCTTGCAGCCATCGCTTCACTTCCACACTGCTGGCGGGAGTCTCGGTATTTGTGTCTGACTTAGTAGGCGTACTGCCTGGAGATGATGCTTCGGGCGCTTTCGGCATGACTGGTAAGGGTGCCGGAACGACCGGCGAATCAATCGCTGGAGCCGGAACATACTTTGCTGCGGTTGAGACGGGATTGACGGTGACCTTCCGTTGCAACCAATACAAACGATACGTCCCTGCTGCTAACGCCAACAGCATGACCACCACAGTTGTTCCCAACGCAAGCCGTTTCCAGCCTGGGGTCCGATCTTCTTCCACTTGAAGTCGGTAAGGTGGTATTCGAGCTTCCCATGACAGTTCTTCTTCGAGTCCCGATCCAGCGTCGGGCTTTGGATTATTCGCCCGATTACGCGCAGCCCCCTTCGCAGGAGTCTGCTTCGCTTCCGTCGGGCGCACTGACTCTGCAGTGTGGGTTACGGTCTGTGCCGAATCGATGGCTCTTTCTGGACCATCTTTGACATTCGTTACATCTGCAAGAGGGTGCGCCACCGGTGGGGCAGCGGTCGGCTCCGCGATACGGGCATGGCTAGAGTCGCCACTTCGTTCGGGCAGAACAATCTCCTCCGGCTCTCCTATGAGAGCAGCCGCACCCCATCCTGCATCAGGAGCAGCCGTAATGGCCTCAATCACCGTTTTTGGAACCGCAACCGGCGGAATCTTCTCTTCCGACGGCAACAGTTTTTCTTCAGACGGATCCAAGTCCCGCAGTTTGACCGCGCTCTGATCGGGCCTGTCTAAAACGGTTGTTGACGATGAGGCCGATCTTCTTGCTGCTGTATAAGCAGCTACACGCATGGAATCGAGATGAATCTGTGCCTTCATCTGTTCAAACAGATCATCCAGTTTGGACCGCACAACCTCCTGTTGCGACGTATCTCCCAGGAGCGCCGACGCCTGGAAGTTCACCTCTCCCTGGATTACGGTCTCGTTGTTCTGGGCATTCACATGGAACACCGTAGTGTCGTGTTTGTTCTTCGATCGTGGCGACGGTCCCACACCTCGTAACGTAAGTCGGTCGCCAGACCGGACCACCTCGCTGGAGATCTCGCGTGAACACATCTCCAATGCGCGCAAAACCATCTCTGGATCCGGAGTCTGCACTGTTTCGTGGATCTCAAATCTCATAGCACCTCTTCCCGACTTCTTAATGGATGGCAGAAACCCCGTCTGGGGAAGCCGACAAAAGGTGAGCATGAACAATAAAACGTTCCGGCGCTGCGCCCACATAGTCGAACGGAAAACAGGTGATGAGCGTTAGCTCTGGCCTGGCGGCGATATTCAGCACTTCTACCTTGTCGGGACTCACGATTTCAGTCGAATCCACGACGTAGTGATAGGTGCCACTCTTATCGATCAACCGCACTTCCATCTTCGCGGCGATCCTGCGCAACGGCCGGAAGAACGAATCGCGATGACCTGCCAGCCCCACCGTTCCAAGGCCACCCGGCACCGCGGTCCCGGGAATATGTCCCACTCCCCGATGCAAACTACTCCCATCATAGTCGGCCGTGATCGGTGCTGACAACGCGAGTGCTGGAATCTCAATCCTGCCAATCACATCCTCAGTCGTGTGCGCGGCGGAAGAGGCGATTCTGGTTGGCACAGGCTGGTCGATCCGGTCCGCGAACCTATGGGTCCCCTTTGCCTGGACAACCAGAATCAGGCAGTATCCGGCGCAAAGGAGACCACACGTCCAAAGAAGACGCTCAGCGTATGCGAGCACTCGCATACTTACTTCCGGAGCAACAGTTTCTGATTGAGACCGAAGACCCGACTCTGCGATGCGATCAGCCGCAGCAGCGCTGCAGCGATCAAGGAGCAGAAGCTAAGCAGCCATACCAGTGGAACCGGGCTGGCGGTATGAGGCAGCGCTTTGATCACCGGCTTCTGGACGCTGGCCACCTGCGTGTATCGCTCCGCCTTGATGCCTGGTTTTGCGGCGTCGCCCGTTCCGCTAACCTGCTCGAGCGACAGAAGCCATAGCGTCAGCAGTTGCATGTCGTCCTGAGACAGCGTGTTATCAGTGACCTTTCCCTCGGAGGCGGGATCAACCGCAGGCACCTTGGCTGGATTCGAGGTTGCTATCGCAACGGCCTCAGCCTTTGGATAGACGAACTCTACGACCGAAGAGCTGCCCGCAAAATACCACCCCTTGAGATATAGAGAGCCGTCAGCCGGGTTGGCCCACTTTACAGGACCACTGGCGGCCGGCTTCTGAATCTCGCTGTTTGGAATACCAAGAAAGGTTGAATGCACGTCGCCCTTCACCGAATCAACCTTCAGGATTACTCGGTCCGACAGACGGTTCACAATGTGGATCGTGTAGGAGCCGGGTTCCAGCGTAGCCCCGGGAATATGTGACGGGTTGGAGATCGTGAAATCAGCGGTGGAAGTTGCCGGACCGGCAGCCCATAAGACCGCGCTGAAAGAGCACAAAGAAGCACACAGCATGAGAGATTTGAGTCGCATCGTTTCTCCTTGCAGGATCAACTTACGTCCCGTGATATGCAAGGTGTACGCGAAAAGTTAGCCGCTCAGTTAAGAGAAGATGCGAGTAACTCAACTTTTTTGGCACGGGTAATCGTGAAATTCGAATTTGATTCGATTGGTAATCGAATGGCCGATTACGACACCCATCGAAGTTGAAAGACTTTTCACATAAACAATTTCGGGCTCTAGCGAACCGTCAGCTTTTTGGATTTTCGCGTGCCCTTGAGCTTCGCGTCTGTCATCCGCAATGATTGGTCAGCTTTCCGATCGAAAGCCTCACAGTCAAGCTATTTGAAATGAGCCACTTAAATGCAGGCACCCTTGATGCTTACTGATTTAGCGACAATGATCTGATCAAGAAAAAGAGTCTCTCACTCGTCAGAAGAGCGGCCGAACCACCGCCGTTACTCATTTCCACGTCGAATCTCCGTAGACTGTCAAAATGGACAAGTTCGTAGTACGCGGCGGCAATCCCCTTCTCGGCACTATCAAAGTCTCCGGAGCAAAGAACTCCGCTCTCCCCTGCATGGCCGCCGCCATCCTCACCGAAGACGAGGTTATCCTCGAAAACATCCCTCAAGTCCAGGACATTGAGACTGAGCGCAAACTTCTGACCAGCATGGGCGCCGAGGTTGAACTGGGTTATGGCCGCGCCCAACACCGTACCCACATCAAGTGCGCCATTCTGTCCGATCCCGTCGCAAAGTACGAGATCGTGAAGACGATGCGCGCCAGTTCCCTGGTCCTTGGACCGCTCATCGCACGCACCGGCATCGCACGCGTTGCCATGCCAGGAGGCTGTGCGATCGGCGGCCGCCCCATCGACCTTCACATCAACGGTCTCGAGGCCATGGGCGCCACGATCACGCAAGATCACGGCTACCTGGAAGCCCGTGCCGACCGGCTGAAGGGCGCGCACATCGTCTTCGACAAGATCACGGTCACCGGCACCGAAGACCTTTTGATGGCCGCGACTCTTGCCGAGGGAGAGTCCATCTTCGAGAACTGCGCCCGCGAGCCAGAAGTCACCGACCTCGCCGCTCTGCTCATAGCGATGGGAGCGAAGATCGAAGGCGCTGGCACCGGCACCATCCGTATTCAGGGCGTAGCTAAGCTCCACGGCGCACGCCATCGCATCAATCCCGATCGCATCGAGGCCGGAACCTTCCTCATCGCGGGCGCCATCACCGGTGGCGACCTCAACGTCGACTGCTGCGAACCGAAACACCTCGGCGCCTTGATCTCCAAGCTCGAACAGTGCGGCGTCAAAATCGACGTCGGCGCCGATCACGTCCGCGTCCGCTCCGGCGGCGAACTCAAAGCCGCCGACATCACCACCGAGGAGTACCCCGGCTTCCCTACCGACATGCAGGCCCAGTACATGGCGCTGGCCACCCAGGCCGAAGGCACCAGCACCGTGATCGAAAACATCTTCGAAAACCGCTTCATGCACGTGCAGGAGTTGATTCGCATGGGCGCGAACATCACCATCTCAGGCCGCACCGCAACCGTCCGCGGCAAAACTCCTCTGCAGTCGGCCGCGGTCATGTGCTCGGACCTGCGCGCCTCCGCCTCCCTTGTGTTGGCTGCTCTGGTCGCCGACGGCGAGACCATCCTGGACCGTGTCTATCACCTGGACCGCGGCTACGAGCACTTCGAAGAGAAACTCCGCGGAGTCGGTGCTCAGATCCGCCGCATGGGAGACGTCTTCGGGAGAAAGTAACCGATAGAGTCACACAAATTTCAGATCCTTGCGATATACAAAAGCGTCCAGTCCGGATTTGCCATAAAACCTGCGCCTTACTCCGGTTCGCCCGTACCCTGAGCGCTCATAGAACCGGATTGCACCCTCGTTGCCTGAGAACACGTGCAGCTCCATCCACCGCGCTCCCCTAGCGGTTGCGCGCTCCTCGGCATCCCGCAAAAGTCTCCCAGCCAATCCCCGCCTTCTGTACCCCTCTGCCACATCCAACGTCACGACATAAGCTCGTTGTTCCGTTTCAATCTGCTCGATGTGAACGATTACAAAACCAACAATCTCCCCATTCGTAATTACCGCGACACGAACGACGGCATCCGGCTCCTCGGCAAAAACCCTCATCGACTCCTTATCAAACCGAAACTCCGGCGAGAAACAGTCCTGATCCAGGCGATGCATCGCATCGAGATAAGTCGTACGATAATCACAAAGAGAGATCTCATCAATCATCAGATATCCAGACTAACGGCAGCAGACCTTACCATCTGGCAATAATTCCATGGACCGCTCAAAGTGCGAGACACAGGCATAAAAAACGCCTCGCTGAGTGGTATCAGCGAGGCGGGTGGTGGCTGATGTCATCCTTAGAAGACGACCTTGCCGCTTAGCTGAAGTTGACGAGAAGATCCGCCGTCGCTCGTCGCGAAGCGAGTAGAGGAGATCTGCCCAAAGGTCGATCCCGCGGTATTCCCCGAGGGCTGGCCAAAGTTCGGATGGTTGAGAATATCGAAGGTATCGATGCGAAGCTTGAACGTCACACGTTCCGTGATCTTCGTATTCTTCTCAAGCGACATATCGACATCCGCGAATCCAGGCCCCGTAATGGCATTTCGAGCGATATCTCCTAACCCCGTTGACACGACCGCGGAAGTAGAAGTAGCCCGCGTCGCCGGATTCTGGAAGCTGCATCCGGCAGGAACCGCAAGGGTCGGACCGATTGGACACACTTTGGACTGAATGAAAGTGACATTTGCGATTCCGGTCTGAATCTTCTTTGTCGCTACCGGACCCACAAGATTCGGCCGAATCACGTTAGCCACTCCAGTGAAGGTCGATGTGTTGTAGGTCAGGTTGATAGGATTGCCAGTCTGATACTGAACGATCGTGGATAGACTGAAACCTTCAACAAAGCGATTTTCTTTGAACGGCAAGTTATAGATCGCATTTCCAGCGTAGTGGTTCCGCGTATCGAAATCGGAGGGACCATAGTTGCCGGCGGGATTATTACTATCCTGGAACGTATAGCCTCCCTGCGATCCCAACGAATTGGTATCGAGCGACTTGGACCATGTGTAGTTCATATTGAACTGCAATCCATGGCCGGCATTCTTGGTCGCGACTAGCCAAAGCGCGTTGTAGCTCGATGACCCTACGTCATTGATCTCCGCGATGTTCGAGTTCGACGAGATTCCCGGCTTGATCGGGCTGGTACTGGAGAGAACTGGGAATGGTCGGATACCCGCGGCATTCGGTTGATTCTCGTTGGTCTGCGCACGGAGATGTCTTCCGACAGATCCGTAGTAGCCAATCGACGTCACAATCCCCCAGGGTGCCTCCTGCTGCAAGTTCAGGTTGTAGGTCTGGGTGTAAGCATTCTTCAGATTCGGATTAGTAGAGCTGATCGCGATACCAGCCGCCGTCGCCGATGCAAAAAGCGACTCCACTGGAATAGGCGCCTTCGTATTGGCATAGCTAACCTTGGTGCTGAACGGTGGATTCGACGCTAGACCACTTACAACGCCAGACACAGGCTGATCTGCCATGTAGGCGTAGCCACCACGAACGACCGTCTTACCGGTGCGGAAGACGTCCCACGCAAAGCCCAGCCGAGGCTCGTAGTTGTAATTTTGCGGGTAGATGCCACCCACACCATTCGTTCCAGTTTGGATGAGCGACACGGTACTAGGATTGAAGATGACTAGGCGGTTCGCGCCTTCTGTCGGGGTACCGTTCCACTCAAACCGCAAGCCGTACTCCAGGGTCAGGCTTGGCGTCAGTTTGAAGTTGTCCTGAACAAAAAGACCTGCGGCGTTCACATAGATACGGCTATCGATGGTTTGCGGCGTGATCGTGAAGCCTGTAGCCAGATCCTGTTCAAAATGCGCTGTCGTGTCGTAGGTAATGGTTCCGGTGTCGGAGGCAAAACTCGCCCCCAGAAAGCGACGGAACTCACCGCCGAATTTGATGCTATGTCTCCCCTTCAGAAAAGTTGCAGCATCGGAGAAGACACCGAATGTATCGGACCTGCCTTGCGGAAAGCCGGAAGGACCACCGAAGTTCAGACCGGTGCCTACATCAGTGACGGTGATCTGCGGAATCCCTATCGCAGAGGTGATGTCGTCGCCAATATGAAAGTCTTGAGGATTCAGCTGATTTGCGGGTGTAAAGCTAATGACGATCCGGTTGAATCCGAGACGCGCCTCATTCACGAAGTTCGGATTGAAGACGTGTGTCTCATTTAGAGTCAAAATCTGCCGGCTTCCGGTACGGTGATCGCCGAAGCCGGGGATCGTATTGCCCTGGAGGTTTGGCTCCGTGCGAACGTCCTTCTGGTACGCATAGAACCCGTGCAACTGATCATTAGAACTGATCTGATGAAGGATGTCGATGGTGCCCTGATCAATATTTACTGGTCCCGGCGTAAATGCAACGTACTGGTTCCCGTTGTTCGGAGCAGGAACCAGAGCCAGAAGAGACTGTGCAGCCGGTGCACCGCTCGTCGCGATTGTATTTCGCACCGCAGGCGAGAAGACCGTGCCGTTCTGCAGAATCCCCTGACGCTGACGCAGACCCTCATAGCTCGCGAAGAAGAAAGTGTGACCCTTCCAGATGGGTCCACCAACGGCAGCTCCGAAGTTGTTTCGCTTCAGGGGCGCTTTATTGCCACTCGACGTACCATTCGGCCGATTGAAGTAGTTCCGTGCGTCCAGGGCTTCGTTGCGGAAGTAGTCAAACACCTCCCCATGCAACTCATTCGTACCCGACCGCGTGCTAATGTTCACGATCGAACCAGAACTTCTGCCATACTCCGCGCTAAAGGTCGAGTTATCGATCTTGAACTCGGAGGTCGTATTGATGGAGGGCTGGAAGGTGATCTGATTCTGACTCATGTCATTGAGGTTCACGCCATTGATCTGGAAGTTCACCGAGTCTTCCCGATTTCCAGCGGTGATGAAGGAGTTGGCTCCCAATCCTCGGCTTGCCCCTGTCAAACTTCCTGCAGTGGGGGCGACCACACCCCCAGGGGTTAGCACCGTCAGATCGAGAAAGTGACGTCCATTCAACGGAATCTCTTGAACAGTGGTCTTATCGATGACCTGCCCAACAGTCATCGTCTGCGTCTCGATCTGCACAGCGCCGCTATCAACCTGAACAACGGCCCCTGTTGACGACAGAGAGAGTTGAGCGTTGACCGAAGCTTTTTGATCGACCTCCAGATTGACCCTTTGCAGGGTATAGAGACTGAACCCATCCGCAGAAACCTGCACGTCATACATCCCAGGTTGGAGGGACGGAACACCGTAGATTCCCGATCCATCGGTCACGACCACGCGATCAAGCCCCGTCGCAACCGAATGGACCTTTACCTGCGCTCCCGGCACTACGGCGCCGCTTGGATCGGTCACCGTACCGGACAAGGTCGCTGTCGACTGCGCAGAGCAGATACCAACGCTCACCGTCAGTAACGCGATCAGGATGAACAACCTGTTTGAGAACTTCCGTGAAGCATTCATTTCAAGCCTCCTGCGGATACACGTATCCCCTCCGGCAACTCACTCGGAAGAAATACGGCTGATGAAATAGAGCTTCTGATCGTTGTAAGTGTGCAAGAACACACCCGATGGCCCTAAGCAACGCCGGTGGTCCGGTCTTGTTTGCCCTCTGTTTATCTATCAAAAACCGGGGCTGCGACCGATCCCACGATGGAATCTATTGTGTGATATATAAAGTTTCATGCCAGCTGAAAGCTGTCAATATTTCAGCGTCATTACACTCATATTTCTTTTCTAAAAAATCTCGTGTCAGGCGACAATTTCTACGCAGTATCGCCTTCCGAGAACGATTTGTTCCCGCCTCAGCGCTCTCTAAGACGAAGGTTAGAGCCATGTGCTAACGAACCGATGGGCGATGATTGCCGACGGCTATCCCGACGTCCTTCCGCTCGCGAAAAGAGATCCACAGCGGTCGATATAGAGAAATTTATTAGGATACCCCTGCAGCTTTGTCACCCCGAAATCCCTGAATTGTCTTTTTTCTGTAATTGGGTATGGTTCGTTACTACTCTCTCAACCCTGTCAGGTTCCTGTTCCCCGCTTTCGGATCAAGGGTGTACAACTGTTGCCGTACGTAAAAGGAAGATTTGCCGGAGCATGATGAAAGTACAAAGTAAGGACAGCAAGCCGGACGCCGGCAAACCCGTAACGCTCAAGACTCTGGCAGAGTATCTCGACCTCTCCCCGGCAACGATCTCGATCGTTCTCAATAACTCCCCCGTCGCGAAGTCGATTTCACCGGCAACCAGGGAGCGAGTTCTCGACGCCGCAAAGAAATTCGAGTACCGTCCCAACCTGCATGCCCGCATGCTCCGCACTCGCCTTACCAACACCATCGGTGTGATCGTCCCGGAACTCAGCGAAGGTTACTTCACCGGCGTTATGCTCGGCGTCGAGCAATATCTCCTTCAGGAGGGCTTTCTCTACTTCACCGTCAGCCACCTCGGCCGCGCCGACTTGCGGGAGGAGTATCAGGAGCTTCTCATGAGCCGCCGCGTCGATGGCTTTCTCCTGGTCAACACGGAACTCTCAGTCAACGTTTCCCTCCCCGTCGTCGGAGTCTCCTCCCACAGCCAGGAACCGGGCGTCTCCAACATCATGCTCGATCACGACTTTGCGGCTAAAAAAGCTCTCCGCCACCTTTACGACCTCGGCCATCGCAAGATCGCTTTCATGAAGGGCCAGCGTTACTCTTTGGACTCCGAAGCCCGGTGGGCATCCATCGTCAGCACAGCGAACGACCTTGGGATCACGATAC
Organism: Tunturiibacter gelidiferens; assembly: GCF_013410115.1. GTDB lineage: Bacteria > Acidobacteriota > Terriglobia > Terriglobales > Acidobacteriaceae > Edaphobacter > Edaphobacter gelidiferens. The sequence goes on along the minus strand of NZ_JACCCV010000001.1, from coordinate 2,514,381 downwards.
GCCCTGAGCTTTGCATCTATCTGGAGAAGAACCTCTGGTCGCCCGAGCTTGGCTACCCGCCCATGCGAGAGCTGCTCGCTCGCACCCATGACTTCACTGCCCTCTTTTGCTTCAACGATACCGCCGCCATCGGGGCCATTCGCGCAATTCAAGACGCCGGCCTCTCCTGTCCGCGCGACATCTCGGTCATCGGCTTCGACGATATTATCGTTGCTGAATACTTCAACCCTCGCCTCACCACCGTTCGCCAGCCTCTCCATAAGATGGGTTGGGCGGCCGCACAACTGCTTATCAAACGGATTCAGTGCCCAGACGAACCGTATCCACATGAAGTATGGTTTGAACCAGAGCTGGTCGTGAGAGAATCGACCGCAGCCATTCCAAGCACATCCCGGTCACGGCGAGGCGATGGTCGATAGGAGAGCTTTGCAACTAGTCCAGTCGGAAGCCTCCCAACTGAGCCCGAACCGCCCGATAATCCTTCGCACGCTTGGCCCAGCTTACTTTTATTTTCTCGTAGCTGGCACGGTCACGGTTATGTTGGGCCCTCTGCTGCCGCAGCTCATCCAGCATTGGCAGATTCAGGACGCGCAGGCAGGCACCCTCTTCACCGCTGACTTTATCGGCCAACTCTGCGGCGCGTGGATCGCCGCTCGCAATCTTCGCGCAAGCCTGATCTACGGATCGATCCTCTCCGCAGCTGGATGCATTGCACTTACCTGGCTAGGCTTCGGGGCGGCGCACATCGCCCTCTTCTGTATCGGAGTCGGCCTCGGGACCGGTCTCACCGCCGGGAATATCATCGCAGGAACCACACTTCCTGCCATCCGTGCGAAGCTTCTTGCCGTCTTAAACGTCGCATGGGGGCTAGGTGCAATCGCGTGCCCTCTCCTGATATACGTCACAGCAGCCGGCGGCATGCGGCGCTTCTTATTTGTTATCGCAACGCTTCTTGTCTCAGCCTCGTTGTATTCAATCGCATTGCCTCGTGCAGGAACCTCTTTCGTGTCTTCCGCAGCATCGGAGCTGTCTGGATCAGAGTATGCAATGACAGATCCGCGATTCCCCCTGCCTTTGCTGCCGTTGATCTCCTTCGCCGCTGCAATGTTTCTCTATGTTGGTGTCGAGAACTCGCTCGGCGGATGGCTACCCAGTTACGCCATTCGTTCCAGCTCATCGCTCCAGGCATCTTCTATCGCTACCTACTTCTGGATCGCAGAGCTGATTGGCCGACTGCTCGTGGCAGCCCTCATGACCGTCCTCAGCGAGAGAGCTTTATACAGGCTTTGCCTGCTGCTGCTTCTTATCACCGAAGGACTGTTCTGTTCCATCGCACATCCTTCGGGGTCCGGGGTCATCGCGCTTACAATTCTCGGTGGATTCACCCTCGCCCCGGTCTTTCCGCTTTTGGTCTCCTTCATGCTTGCCCGCACCGGAAATCACAAACGACTTGGCGTTCTCTTCGCCAGCGCCTCTGTCGGAGGAGCAGTACTGCCCTGGCTGACCGGCGTGTGTTCCACTTACTTCCATGGTCTTCGCGTCGGGTTGGTTGTACCAGCCGCAGGATCAGCTCTTCTTCTTCTTCTCTCCGGCATCGTCACGGCCAAAGCTAACACGCCTTTCGAAACAAATTCGTGAGCTGACCGGCCTTCAGCGTCGTAGACAAGATCAGCACATCGGAGCGGTCAGAACATCGCTCCTCGAGAGCCTGGAAAAAGAGGCCAGGCTAAGCCTGACCTCCGTGAGGGATTACGCGCTACGAACTTATTTGGCTGCCGCTACAAAATGATCGCGAAGTTGAATAACGCCGATGACCAGAACTGCTGCCATCGCTGGCGAGAACAAAAGATACATATTGCCTCCTTCCCCAAAGAGTGGGTATGTAACTGAAATAGATTTCTTAACCTGGTGTAACCGCTGAACATTTGCTTTCCAACAGCGAAGCAGACGACTGTGTAAGAGCAACTAGAAGGCCAAAAACTTTGACTCAACTTATGCGCGAACTAATTTACGGCGGAGCACTCCTGCCATTCCGATCAATCCCGAACCGAACAACATCAGGCTTGAGGGCTCTGGAGTCGTCGCTGTACCGATAAACTCCTGTGGCCCCGAAGACGTGTCGTCCGAAGGAATGTATAGAGTGAACTGATTGAAGTAGCCGGAGTTGATCAACTGCTGGTTGTTGGCTGCGTTCAATGCATTGCTGGCCAGGATTTGCGCCGTAGAATCAAATAACGAATTTCCCGTCAGGTCGGCCGAATCGAAGATGCTCCATTCGGCGTACTGAACTTCGCTTGCGCTCACTCCCGCTTGTGGATGAAGAATCTCGGAGTAGAGAATCGCATCGGCGCGGTAGTCCTGATCCGTCACGGAGTTTCCCGTGGGTATGCTCTCTTCGGTGATGCTCCAGGTCTCACCGGCGGAGATTTCGCGGTTGTAGTTGAGGCACATCAGATTCACCGTCGACGTGCCGGAGGAATTACCAAGCTGAAACGAATAGGGATAGATCTCCGCGCTGCCGCCGGAAGGATTGACCGTCCCATTGTTGAGAGTGAGTGTGTCGGCTTTCGCGGCCATTGAAGCAACACCAAGACAGAGGATTGGAACAAGCAATGCAAATTTCATCAAGAAAACTCCCAGAAAAAACTGTTGGCAGAGCCGTACCGCACCCTGTTTCCGCAAATCCCACCCGGGTTCGGGCATTCGAATCTGCAGAAATATCGATTAGTTGAGCCAGCGTCCATTCCCGTTTTGGTCCGTGACTTCTGGCCATTCATTGCGAAATGCTTACCTCGCCCTTCGTCATTGCAAGTCGCGAACCATTCACAAAGGATTAGAGAATTCTGCAATTTTGGGAGTTTTCTACCGTCGTCAGAGACAGAGTGCGCAAACCTTCGACTGCAGAACGCTAAAAGATTGCCCAAAATGAAAATCTTTTCCACTTTGGGTCTGCAATCTTTCGCATGGGTCTCATGCGTTGATTTGTCACGAAAATAAGTCGATCAGACGGGGACAGATCGTCCGGCGACCGGGAGAGAGGATTTGAAGGACTGCAATTGATCAACCCGACTCGACTTTCAATTGATCAAGCCCAGCTCAGCCCGCCCCTCGAACGTGTGCTAACTGGGGCTGTCGCACAAGGCGCAAGAGGGACTGGGTCAGAAGCGCGCCTCTAAAAACGAAAGCCCCTTCCCATAGGAAGAGGCGAGAGGCTCTTAGATCAGAATCTGCTGCTTATCTCGTCAATTCAAACTGCAACGGTAAAACTATCTTCACTGCGGGTCACGGCTCGGTACATTGTGTCGCGCTCAAAGGGTTCACGCCCCGCCTCAGTGATGAGGCGAACCAGGTCGGCCCGCCGCATTCCTTGCGGAGTCGTCGCGCCAGCGTCGTGATAGATCTTCTCCTCAATCACCGTGCCATCGATATCGTCCGCGCCGAATCGCAGCGAGATCTGGGCCATCTTCGGCGAGACCATCTGCCAATAGCTCTTGATATGGGGAAAGTTGTCCAGCATCAGCCGGCCGACGGCGATCTGACGAAGATCAAGCATCCCCGTCGTCCTGGGGATATGCGCCAGCGCAGTATTGTCCGGGTGGAACGACAGCGGAATGAAGGTCTGAAAGCCACCGGTCTCGTCCTGCACCGCGCGCAGCTTCAGCAGGTGGTCCACGCGGTCCTCTTCGTTCTCCACGTGCCCGTACAGCATCGTCGCGTTCGATCGCAGCCCGATCCGGTGCGCCATCCGAGCCGTGTCCAGCCATTCGCTGCCGTCGATCTTGTGGTCGCAGATGATATGCCGCACGCGATCCGCAAAGATCTCCGCGCCCCCACCCGGCATCGAATCCACGCCTGCTGCCTTCATACGCTCCAACGTCTCAGGAATCGTCATCTTTCCGCGCTTGGCCAGAAACGCCACCTCCACCATGGTGAACGCCTTGATATGCACCTTCGGAAAACGAACCTTCAACCCCCGCACCAGATCCATGAAGTATTCAAACGGAAGATCGGGATGCAACCCCCCTACGATATGAAACTCCGTCACCGCCTCCGTAAGCCCCGTAGCTGCGGTCTCCCAAGCCTCCTCCAGCGCCATCGTGTAGGTGCCTGCGTCGCCCTTCTTCCGTCCAAACGCACACAGCCGACAGGAGGCCACACAGACGTTGGTTGGGTTAATATGCCGGTTCACATTGAAGTAGGCAATATCCCCATGCATCCGCTCCCGCACGAGATTGGCCAGCCAGCCCACAGCCAGAATATCCCCGCTTCGGTACAGCGCGACTCCATCGTCAAAGCTGAGACGCTCCCCCTGCTGCACCTTTGTCGCGATCGGCAAAAGTGCAGCATCGTCTGTTTGAAAGGAGTGTCGCGCGGGCAAGCTGGATGGTTGCAAACTCATACTCCAATTCTAGTCCTCATCGGTCGCTGAGGCACATCTCAGTGGCTAGCCATCTCCTTGGAATCAACCATCCGCGGTTGGATCACTACGCCATCAAACCAGGTCGCTCCAACTAGATGATCACCCATTGGACGCACCAGCCTGAGATTCCATCCGGTATTCCAGTACTGAATCTTCCGATCAGGCAGATGGACCGCGAATGCGATCGTATTTTTGCTACCCGCGGCAATCAGTACACGTTGAGAAGCATCGTCATAAAATATGCTGTTCACATCTCGCAGATACAGGTTCTTCACCGTCTGCCATGAAGCTCCCTTGTCGTCGGACACGTAGATGCCCTGCCGCCCTCCGACCCAAAGTCCACCGGCATCATCGACAGCCATCGCAGACAGTTGATCAAGGGTCTCCGGAAGCTTGATCGGGGTCCATTGCTGACCACCGTCCAAGGAAAGCACCGCGGAGTTCAAATTTGACGCCAGAACAGTTGACTTCCGGGCAGCAACAAAGTTCCAGCTCCTTGGTTCGAAGCCAGGAACCTCCTTCCAGCTTTGACCCGACGTAGCACTCTCGAAGAGGCCAGCCGAGGTTGCCGCATAGAGCGTGTCTCCTCCACGGGCAAAAGCGTTGATCGCCGGTTCGAAAGAATGAACGGTCTGCAAGGCAGTGCTTTTGTGTGCCACGGGTTCAGGCGATTTATGCGCAGCCGTAGCAGCAGCACCGGTATGCGCGGTCCTCTTTCCCGTCTTAGCAGGCGGCGCAGGCGGGGGGTTCAGCGTCACATTGTCCACACGACTCCAGGTAGCCCCCTGCAGCCGATAGATTCCATGTCGTGTCCCCGCCAGCAATGTGCCATCAGGGCCCTGGGCCAGGCTGAATACATCGTGCCCGTTCAGTCCGGAACTTGTTTGCGACCAGTTCAAGCCGCCATTCGTACTGGCAAACACGCCCCCCAGTGCTTTGTCGTTCACTACTCCTACATAAACAGCGCTGGGATTGGAAGCATCCGCGAGATAAGAAGTAATCTGTCGCGCCGAAAACCCGTTGTTCGACTGTACAAAGGAGTTTCCTCCATCGTTGCTGGCCAGCACTCCACCCCGGTCCGTCGCAAGCATTACCCGGTTCGTGTTGGTCGGGTCGACGAACACATCATTGATAATCACTTCCGGACCCGTAGTTCGCTGCCATGTAGCGCCCGAGTCCACGGTACGCCACAGACCCTCCGTGGTTCCCGCAAAGACAATATTCCGATTGGTGGGGTCCTGCATCAACACACGCGTTCTGCGCGCCGTCGAGGGAATTCCCTGGATCTTCTGAAAGACCTGTCCAGCGGTCTGGCTCTTATAAATTCCCGAGCATGCACTCGCATACACGGTCTTCGGGTCCTTTGGATCCACGATGATCGAAAACACGTCCGAGTCATCGATAACGCCCTGTTTGATGTTGGCCCAATGCTGTCCACCATCGACTGTCTTCCATGGAAGATGCCAGGTCCCCGCGTAGATAATCTGCGGATCCACTGGATCGATTGCAATTGATTCGACCTCGTGCAGCTCCTGGCTTCCGGCAGGACTAATCAGCTTCCAGCGCTCTCCGCCGTCGGTGGATTGATAGACTCCCTTCAACGTGCCCGCCACCAGAAGCTTTGGATCGGAGGGAGAAGGAGTAAGCGCGCGAATGGACTGACCTTGCATATCGCCCACAGTCTCCCACGTCGCACCACCGTCCTTGCTAAGGAATATCCCTCCATCCGGACTGCCAAGTACCCAGGCACCCACTACGATCTGCTTCGAATCGGCACCGCTGACCACGATCGAATCCAACACAAGATCATCCCGCTTGCCGATCCACGAGAGCCGCTTCCAATCGCCGCCGCCATTTCGCGACTCATACATCCAGCCCGTTGCTGTGCCCAGATACAGATGAGAGTGATCATGAGGATCGATCGCGAATGCTCGCGCGTCCCCTCCATCCGGACCGTACGGCAGCCAGCTTGCCGCATGTAACTGAAGGCAGGATATAACGATCAAAAAGACTACGAGTGTGATGGGGAAACGAAGAAATCGGCTCAAGGGAGGGGTTCCAGTCTGTAGAGAATTATCGAACTTACGCGAAAGGATGTCTATAACACAAAAGCTGACTGGGAATATTCCCAGTCAGCTTTTGTGCACGTCTACGGCTAATGGTTACTGCTGCTTCTTGTGGTGACGGGTGGCTGGTGCGGTCCGGGGCTTGGCGGTGACTGCGCTTTCGTCCACGGGGGTTATGCCCGTCGTGCTCAGGGTTGCGCCGGCAGGAATCAACGTCGTCGTCACAGTCTTACCGTTCTCTGAACCGGTGTAGACCGAGATACGTCCGGCATCGATGCCCTTCTCCGTTACCAGGTAGGCCTTGGCGTTGACGGCACGCTCTGCAGCGAGCTTGTCACCCTTCTTCTCGGCGCTGTCCTTATCGCCAACCACAGCTAGCTTCGCATCGGAAGTGCGCTGCAGGTTGAGAGCGATATCGTCCAGGCAGGCCTTGGCTTCGTTATCTACACGAGCGGGGCGCTTCTTGTCGCGATCGAAGTTGATCGAGCACAGCTGGCTGGTTGTTGGTGCTGGAGGTGCTGGCGGTGCGTTGACCGTAACAGTGGTCGTCGCGGAGGCCGTCTGACCCTTGTCATCAACAACGTTGCAGGTCACCGTGATCGTACCAGGTGCTGCTCCAGTCGTGGTCAGCGTCGCGGTCGAGCCGTTCCCTGAGACAGTTCCAGCCGACGAGCTGTAGCTATACGTCAGAGGACGATTCTGTGGGCTTACCCCGCTCGCTGTAATCGTTGAGGAGTCTCCCGGGGCAACCGTCGAAGGATTGGCCGAGCAGCTCAAGGTCGGCGGCTCAAACGCCTTCACCGTATAACTGGCCGAGCAGTCCGCCATCTCGCCGGGTTTGGGACCCTCGGTCACATGGCCCTTCACCGTGTAGGTGCCGGGATTCGCAGACTTCGTATCGATGTTGGCCGTCGTCGAGGTTCCCGAGATCGTACCGCCATCAGCAGTCCAGCTGTAGGTCGCCGTCTTCTTGGGGTTTAGATTCAGAGGCGTTCCGGTGACCGTAATGGGATCGCCAGGGAAGACCGTCGCAGGAGAGACCGCGCAGGAGTAGGTCACCGGCGGAGGAGGAATGATATGGCCAAAATGAGCCACGATGCCCGTGCTCACTTCAGCTCCGCTCAGGTTCGCTCGGCCACCTAGCACACCGCTAGTCGGAATCGGCACTGGTGGACCGTAGTTCGCATGAACGTAGCGATAGTCAACCTGGAACAGCCGCAGAGAGAATCTGTTGTTCAAGAAGGGAAGATCGTAGTCCATACCGCCGCCAACCGTAAGGGTCGGGCCCCACTGGTAGGGTTCGTGATAGATAAATGGATTTGACTGGTTCGGTCCACCAAGTCGAGCACCACCCGCCAAACCATGCGCAAACAGCGTGAAGTTCTGCATCGGAGCACGGAAGATTGGTCCAGCAGATGCCGTGTACAACCCGTCGTTATGACCGTCCGGATGCGCCGCGAAGATGATCTCGCCACCAACGTACTTGTTGAAGTAGTACGCGCCGCTGCCCATCGCGCCCGTGTCAATTGACGAGTAATTGATACCCGCCGGCTTTACCTGACCGTGAGCCCCAAAGTAGGAGTACCCCATAAATACGTCGACGCGCGAAGGGTTCGGCCCCACCGGGGCGGCTGTGCTGGGAGTCTGTGCACTGACACTGGCAACTCCGAGGCCGACTGCACATGCAGCCAGTAAGTACCGGCGTGTACTACGAAACGGGCGATAAACCATTCGAGTTCCTCCACTCAAAGTGTTGCGTTTTTACGAGCCTTCATATCATCTACGGGGTCGTTTTGTTGGTTCGATTCTCTACAGCTTACTTCAGTTGCTAATGCATCCGGTAAAAAAATACTCTTCGATGACACTATTTTCAATAGGTTACCAGCGAGAAAGGTAAAAACGGTCTTTGGCTGGGAAGGGCGAACCCATCCAGTAACTGCACTTTTGTTGATGCATTAACTCAAATTCAGCGTTTTTCGCATAGATCCGCGTTCCTGCTGGATCTTTTCCTGCAAAAGCGTGATGGCGTACAGCAGCTGCTCTGGCCGCGGGGGACACCCCGGAACGTATACATCCACCGGAATGATCTGGTTGACACCCTGAAGCAGAGCGTAGTTATTGAAAACCCCACCCGATGTCGCGCACGCCCCCATCGAGATCACCCACTTTGGCTCCGGCATTTGTTCGTATAGCCGTCGAATCACGGGCGCCATCTTCTGCGAAACCCGCCCCGCAATAATCATCAGGTCGCTCTGCCGTGGCGACGGTCGAAACACCTCCGCCCCGAACCGCGCAATGTCGTACCGCGACCCGCCCATCGACATCATCTCGATCGCGCAGCACGCCAGTCCAAAGGTCATCGGCCAGATAGAGTTCTTGCGCACCCAGTTGATCGCTGCGTCCATCGAAGCCAGCACAATCCCCTCTGGCTGCTCGTCTCCCCAGCTCACCTCGGTTACCTTCTCGTGGTTCTTGCCGGAGCTCTCCAGGTTGCCGAAGAGGTAGCGATCAGTCCTTTGCGGAGTGGCTGTCGGGCGGCCGTTACTTGTGTTGTCGCTGGTAGCTGTGCTCATGTCTCTAATATAAAACTCCATACAAGCGCCGCATAGCTTTATTCCGCGCTTTCGATTGGCCTACCGGCGAGCAAATTCAAGGTCGCGGCTGAGATGCGCTTCATCCCTCGCCAGGTTGCTTAGACCGAGATCAGGCATCGGAAGCGTGAACCATTTCCAAAACCTAGCGCGCGTTCTCCTCCATGGCCCGCAACAGAGCCTCCCGCAGCTTCTGTTCTTCCTCATCGTCCAGCTTTGCCCCACTTCGCGTCAGGTAAAAAACGTCGATAGCCGTCTCCCCTTCCGTATCCACCAGCGCTACCTCGATATTGCAACCCTGTGCCGCCAGCGTCAGGCTCAACGCTCTCAACAGTCCAGTCGTATCCTGAGCCACCACCTCCAGCAGCGTACTGTGCGACGAAGCCTCATCGTCGAACTCCACCCGGGTCTCCACCACCATCAGCGGCGCCTTTCGCCTCCCTCTCCGCCGCCCGCTCAGCAGCTTCTCAACCGACACAGCCCCCGTCATCACATCGTGCACGCTCTTCACGAACGCCTCGTGCTCGGAGGCATTCATCTCCAGCGTCCGAAAGCTGTCCGTAAACCGGAACGTATCCACGACCACGCCCTGCCGATTCGAAAACGCATCCGCCGTTACGATATTCATTCCCCACGCCGCGAGCACTCCGGCCATCGTCGCAAACAGCTGTGGCCGGTCGCGCGTCACCAGCGTCAGCTCGCTCACTGTAGTCGCATACCGAAAATCAAGCTGTACCGGGTCGCTCGCGAAACCCGTCGCCATCTTGAAGTGCGTTCGTACCTGCTCTGGAGTCCGGGTCAGTACGTAGCGCTCCGGAAAGCCCTCCAGGTACTCCAGCACCCCGGCTTTCTGGCCAGGCAGCAGCGCCACCACACGATGCACCAGCTCGCTCTCCTCCTGAGCACCTAACCGCTCCTCATCCACGCTGCGGTCCAGATAATTCGCCGTCGCAATAAAGAGCCGCCAGAGATTCTCAGCCTTCCACGGCGTCAACGCATCCGGATGGACTGCATTGATATCCGCATACGTAAACAACGTCAGCATCCGGAGAGCTTCAGGCGTCTGCATCTTCCCCGCAAACGCCTGCACCGTCTCTTCATCAAAAATATCTCTCCGCAGCGCAGCCGACATCTCCAGGTGATTCGCGATCAAGTTCACCACCAGCCCGCTCTCATACGTATCCAGATTCAGGCGCTCCAGGACACTCTCAGCCATCCGCGCACTCTCCCGCGTATGATCGCCCGTGCTTCGTCCTTTGCCGGTGTCATGCAGCAACGCAGCAAGGTACAGCAGTTCAGGGTGCGGCAGCTCCCGCAGTACTCCACCAAACCGCGTCGCCCACTCCGCCATCCCACCCGACTGTGCGCTCTCCAATCCATGGAGCGTATCGATCAGCACAAACGTGTGTTCATCGACCGTGTATCGGTGATACGCATCCCGAATCACCAGCGCATCGATCCCGTGAAACTCAGGGATCAGCAGCTCGAGCACGCCCAGAGCATGCATCGACCGCAGCGCATCGCCGGCATAAGCCCCCTTCAAGATCCCTTGCAGATGATGCCACAGCGCCGGCCCCTCCTCGAGTTGCGCCGACAGCAACGGCAGCCCCTGCGACAAGCGCTCTTCCGCATCTCCCCCCAGCGTCACCCCCGTACGCGCCATCGCCGCAAACACCTGCAGCACTACATCCGGATCCTCCGCCGGATCATGACCGAACTCAGCCGAAGTCTCAAGCACCACCCGGCCGCGCTCCAGGCGGAACCCATGCTGCACCACCTCCGGCTTCCGATCGCGTTTCAATCCAAGCAGCCGGGACGCGGTGACCGCTGGCACCTCATCAAGCATCTGCGTCACCCGGCGCTCCACGCTGCGCGCATGTCGAAAATAGAGCCGCATCCAATACGCCGCATCCGCCTTCTTCGGCTTGCGACCCGTCATTCCCACAGCGGTCTCAGCCGCAGCATCCTGAGCCTGCCAATCCAGCGTGTTGTCGTCCCGTTCGTGCCGATAGTGCAGAAAACATCGCACCAGCCAAAGAAAATCCACCGCCTTACGAAACTCCTTGGCGTCGGCGACCGGCCCGCCATCGGCCTCGACGCCGCCCTTCTTCTGTGCCAACGCTGCGGCCGCTCCCAGCTTCGTCATCCAACCGCACACGTGCACATCCCGCAGTCCACCTGGGCAGTCTTTGATGTTCGGCTCCAGGTGAAACAGCGTATCTCCGTACTTCGCATGGCGCGCCCGAGTCAGCTCCAACAGACGAACCGACAAGGCCTTGTGCTCGCGCTGCAGCAGCTTCGGCACACTCTGTTCCGACAGCTTGTCATAGAGCGTTGCATCTCCGGTCACCCAGCGATGGTCCATCAACGACAAGGCAAACTCGGCATTCTCGGCATCGAACTTCTCACACTCCGCCAGCTTCCGCGTCGCAGGAGAAACTCGAATCCCGCAGTCCCACATCTCCTGGTTCACGCGCCGAATTGCGTCTTTGACATCCTTCTCAGCCAGCTTCCCATCCAGCAGGAAAAGCACGTCCACGTCCGAGTAAGGAAACAGTTCGCTTCGCCCATACCCGCCAATCGCTACCACAGAGATCCCATTGCTCAACCGCGAATCGCGCTCAACTGCCTGCGCCCACAAACCGTGCACCAACTCGTCCAACGCCGCCGCTCGCGCTGCAATCGTTACCGCCCCTGAAGCGCCACCCGCCTCAAACGCGCCACGAATCTCCAGCATCTTCCGCTGGTAAACCCCGCGCCCTAAACTTCCTGGGTATTCAGTTCCCTGCATGGCCATTTTGCTCGAAAGAACTTTAAGCATTCCGACAGCCGTGCCCATCCCCACACGGCCAAGGCGCCAACCACATTCATCTGGCCCGAATTACTTAGAGCGCGATCTCTCCACGCTCATCGTTACGAATTCGAATCGCCTCATCGATCTTCGAAATGAAGATCTTCCCATCCCCAATCGTCCCCGTCCGAGCCGCGCTGGTAATCGCCAGAATCGCCTTATCCAGCATCTCGTCCGTCACCACCACCTCAAGCTTCACCTTCGGCAGCAGATCAACCGAGTACTCGCGCCCGCGGTAGAACTCCGTATGCCCCTTCTGCCGCCCATGCCCCCGAGCCTCGGTGATCGTCATCCCCTCAACGCCAATCTCCACCAGCGCATCCTTCACCGCGTCCAGCTTCGACGGCTGAATCACCGCTTCAATCTTCTGCATATCTGTATCTTCCTCTCGAGCCGATCGTTCTACCGCCGAAACTTTAGTGCGCCCAATCGTATCCTTCTTCGCCGTGCTGCGAAAGATCGAGTCCTTCGCGCTCTGCATCTTCACTCACTCTAAGCCCGATCAGTTTATCGACGATAAACAGAATCACCAGCGTTCCCACAATCGAAAGACTCCAGGCAATCGCCACGCCCACCAGCTGGTTCAGCAATTGGTGCCCATTTCCTTCGAGAAGCCCCGTCGCCTTGCCAACTCCAAAGATCGGATTGATCACGCTGTTGGCAAACACCCCAGTAAGAATCGCGCCTATCGTTCCGCCCGCACCATGTACGCCAAACGCATCCAGCGAATCGTCATACCCAAACGCCGCCTTCACCTTCACGACCATCAAATAGCAGAACACCCCAGCGATCAGTCCAATCCACAACGCCGACATGGGCGTCACAAACCCCGAAGCCGGTGTAATCGCCACCAAACCAGCCACGGCGCCCGAGATCGCTCCGAGTGCCGAAGGCTTGCCCTGCCGAATCCACTCCGCCACACTCCAGCCGATGGCCGCAGCCGCAGCTCCAAAGTGGGTCGCCACAAACGCCGAAGTCGCCAACGTCCCCGAGCTCAACGCCGAACCGGCATTGAACCCAAACCAACCCACCCACAGCAGACAAGCTCCAATGAAACTCAGCACCACCGAGTGCGGAGGCATTGGCACCTTCGGATACCCCAACCTCTTACCTAGGTAGAGCGCCGTCACCAACGCCGAGACCCCCGAAGTCACATGAACCACCGTCCCGCCTGCAAAGTCCAGGCAAGGAAACTTTCCGCCCAGCGAAGCATTCAACAAACCACCCTTGCCCCAGACCATGTGCGCCATCGGGCTATAAACCATCAGCGCCCACAGCACCATGAACACCAGCATCGCCGAAAACTTCATCCGCTCCGCAAAAGCTCCCGTAATCAAGGCCGGCGTGATAATCGCAAACATCAGCTGATACACCATGAACGTCTGCAGCGGAATAGTCGCCGCATACTTCACATCCGGGGCCAGCCCCACACCCTTCAAAAACACATTGTGCAACCCGCCGATAAACGCATTTCCCTCGCCGAATGCCAGCGAATACGTCACAAACGCCCAAAGCACCGTAATCACAGCCATCATCGCAAAGGTCTGCATCATCGTGCCGAGAATATTCTTCTTTCGCACCAGACCGCCGTAGAACAGCGCCAGCCCAGGCCCGCTCATCATCAACACCAGCGCTGCCGAAACCAGCATCCAGGCGTTATCCCCCGAGGTCTGCGCCGCAGCGATCAGCGCCGCATTATCGGCGTTCTGCTTCTCCAGCGCCGCAATCCGGTCCGCCTGACCCAGCGTCGCTGTTGACGCTGCAGGAGCCGCCGTCTGCGCCATCACCCGCGATCCACCCACTACCGATCCGCCGACAATCAGCGCAAACAGAAAAGCCAGAAACACCTTCGCCACTGGAAGACGCATGGTTCAATCACCCGTTTCAAAGTTAGTCATTTCAAAATAAACGAAGCCATCAGGAAGAGAAGAGATACGCCGTCAATTCGCCACGCTGGCAACCTACGACTCAATCTTCTAACGTCAAAAGAAGCGAAGCACCTCTGCACCGCCTCGGTTCGCTTTACTCTACACAAGGCGGCGCGCATCACAAAGCAAGAAATTCATCCGCAACCCTACATGCACTCACCACTCTTCGAAAGGCGCTCACCATGTCGACCGCAACTCTCCATCGCTGGAATGAAATCGAACCCGAACAACTCAATCCCCTCCTCACCCGCCAGTTCGTCACTGGCAGCCTCGCTATGTTCGCCCGTGTTGTACTCGCCAAGGGTTGCATCGTCCCTCGTCACTCCCATCCCAACGAGCAGATCACCTTCATCACCGAAGGCGCCCTCCGCTTCGACTACGACGACGGCACCTCGCACACCGTCAAAGCAGGCGAGATCCTCGTCATCCCCGGCAACCTTCCCCACTCCGCCACCGCCCTTGAAGACACCATTGACTTCGACATCTTCGCCCCACCCCGTCAGGACTGGATCGACAAAGACGACAGCTACCTCCGCTAACGGAGAAAAGAAAGATCTGTCCTGCCGGACGGGCCGCCTGCGCGGCGAGCGGTCACTTCGTGACGCGTATACCGGACGTGGCAGGATTATCTTCTTCGGTCCTCCCGTTGGTCGGAGCGAGCATCGCGAGCACCCATACTTCTCACTCGCCCAGACAAGGTACACACCCCACGAAGTGGGCGCCCCGTGCGCAGCGGGCCCGTCCGGCAGGACATACCCTGCTTCGACATCACACCTACAATCCCGTACCCTTGCATCAGCAACCAAAACCACGCCGGAGACTTCATGAAGCACCTGGTCCAAAAGCAACTCGCTCAGTCCATCGCCACACTTCAAGCCGTCCTCGCCGATGAAAACATCTCCGACACCCTCGTCTCAATCGCCAAACTTACCGCCGAAGCCATGCAATCCGGCCACAAGCTCCTCGTCGCCGGTAACGGTGGCTCCGCAGCCGACGCCCAGCATCTCGTAGCCGAGTTCGTCGTTCGCCTGACCGTCAATCGCCCCGCCCTCCGCGCCATAGCCCTCACCACTGACACCTCCATCCTCACCGCGGCCGGCAACGACTACGGCTTCGACCATCTCTTCTCCCGCCAGCTCGAAGCCCTCGCCCAACCCGGCGACGTCTTCCTCGCCATCTCCACCTCCGGCAACTCGAAGAACATCCTCCGCGCCATCACCCAGGCCAAACTCATCGGCATCCCCACCATCGGCTTCACCGGCGCAGGCGGAGGAAAGATGCGCCCCCTCTGCGACTACAGCATCGTCGTCTCCTCCGACATCACCCAGAACATCCAGGAGTCCCACCTCGCCCTCGAGCACATCTTCTGCATGCTCGTCGAGCGCTTCGCCTTCGGCCACGACCTCGACCACAAGCACCAGATCCTCAGCGAATAGTTCTACTTCAGATCCCGCTTCAATCGCGTCAGCAACTCCACCGAAGGCCGCGCAAACAGGCTGATCCACCGGTCGTAGATCTCCTGCACCGGAACCACATTCAAATAGTTCCATCGCACTCGCCCCTCCCTCTTCGCAATCACCAGGCCAGCTCCCTCCAAAACTCCAAGATGCTGCATCACCGTGCACCGATCGACCTTTTTGAAGTGCGCGCAGAGCTCCCCCGTCGTCCTCGGCTCATCCCGCAGCAGATCCAGAATCTCCCGCCGCCGGTCATCGGCCAGCGCCTTGAACACCGCGCCCTGAGAATCTTTTCTTGACATGTTATAAAAACATAACATATAAATATCGCCAATCCATCGCGAGGTGAACCAGCCCATGCAACTCAAATTTCAAGTCCAGACCAAGATCCAAAAGCCCGTCGCCGAGGTCTTTGACGCCGTCTACAACCCCACCAAACTCAACGCCTCGCCGACTTTCCCGGCGACGTCCCCGTCTCCGTCAAAAAAGTTGTACCCGGCAAACAAATCATCCTTGAGTGGGACGCCCACGAGAAGGTCGATCTTCTCCTCAACAAACTGCCGCCCTCCGCCGGTTACAAAACCACCGTCGAGATGACCTTTGAGCAGCTCGACCCCTCCAACACCCTCGTCCGCATCATCGAATCCGGATGGCGCGACACGCAGTCAGGCCTCGACGGCTCCTACGAAAACTGCCAGGGCTGGACCCAGATGAGCTGCGCCCTCAAAGCCTTCCTCGAGTACGGCATCAACCTCCGCAAGGGCGCGTATTAAACCTCGCCGAATGATGAAGGCGACTCACTAGCGAAAAAAAGCTTGCCCTACTGCGAACCGCGCTCCATCGCCTTCACCGCCTCCTCCGTCGTCGGAACCGCATGTGCAATAAACGCATAATTAACGAGTGCCGCCGTGTAGCCATAGCCCCACTCCGGGTGCTTTGGCCCTGCCGTAGCGTCTTTAACCACGGCGACCTCGAAGCCTTGTTCGACCAACTCGCGAAGGTGAGATTCGACGCACATGTTGGCCAGCATTCCGCCAAGAATGATCTTGCTGATCCTCCGTTTGCGGAGCTGCAGAACCAGGTCATTACTCTCCGGTCCCCATACTCGGTGCGGTGAAACTACGATGGTTTTGCCATCCTCGATGTACGGCTTGAATCGCTCCAGCCAGTCTGCCCCCGATCCTTCAAAGCCATCGAGAGTCATGACACCTTTGCGACCGAACTCGTTATGAATAACCTCATCGGTCTCGAGGGGACCATTGAACTTCCATCCCTTGTCGGTGGGATAAAAATAATGAGGAGAGATAAAAACCTCGTATCCATAGGCCTTCGCAGCCTTGAAGATGCGCTCCATATTCTCAATCGTGTTGTTTTCTTTAAGGCTCTCGTGGAGCAGCGGCCAACTCAGGCCCTTCTCACTCAACACGTCATTCTGAGGATCGATAAAGACTACTGCGGTGTCGTTCTTGTCGAAGTTCATAGACCTCCTTTTTCAATGAGAGATATCATTCGGACGCCACATTACGCTTTATCGGGTCATGTGACGATGAAAAGCATCGCATTCGGCAGTAGCCCGGCTAACCGTCAATCAACCAATCGGCCAGACACTGAACTCTACCTTCCCTCTGCCAATAACTCCTCTACGTCCTTCTTGAAATCTCCCTGCCTCACCGCCCCAACATAAGTCTTCGCCACCCGCCCCTGCCGATCAACCAACACCGTCGTGGGCACACCCGCCATCCCATAGGCCATCTGCGATCCCAACTCCGGCACTGTCACCGGATACGGCACATGAAACTCCTCCACAAACTTCTTCACCTTTGCCGTTCCACCTTCATCGACGGCCACTCCCACCACCGCCAGTCCCTGCGGCCCCATCTCCTTCGACAATCGAATCAACCCCGGCGTCTCCTCCCAGCACGGTCCGCACCAGCTCGCCCAATAGTTCACCAGCACCACTTGGCCCCGATGCTCCGCCATCCGCCACGTGCCGCCATCGAGCTGTGTCATCACCAGCTCCGGCATCGCCTTCCTATCAGCCATTGATGCGATCCCGCCCGACTTCCCCGTGGCAAAGTACCACGCCCAACTCAGCACGGCGAACGCAATCAGTCCAGCCCCATATCGTATCCACTTCGACCGCATCATCCACTGCCCTCCACCAACCTAACTCTTTCCTCCGTCCCCCGAGCTATGTACAGTGTGAGAGATGCTGCAGGACCAAAAGCCAGAAGGGACGAACACCATCATTCCCACCCACCGCCGTACCACCCTGCTCAAAACAATAATCCTCGCGGCTCTGCTTCTCACGGCAATCCCCGCCGTTCCCTACTCTGTGCAGACCCATCAGGAGATCATCGACCTGGCCTGGAAGCAGTCCATCCGGCCGCTCCTGCTCAGAAAATTCCCCACCCTCACCGATGCCCAGCTCCAGGAGGCGCACGCCTACGCCTACGGTGGCAGCGCCATCCAGGACTTCGGCTATTACCCCTTCGGCAACGCCTTCTTCTCCGACCTCACCCACTACGTCCGCTCCGGCGACTTCGTTCTCTCTCTCATCCACAATGCCGGCACGCCCGATGAAGTGGCGTTCGCCATCGGCTCTCTCTCCCACTACATCGGCGACAACATTGGCCACAAATACGCCGTCAACGAATCTGTCCCCATCGAGTTCCCCAAGCTCGAGCAGAGATACGGTCGCTCGGTGAACTACGCCGAGAATCCCCACGCCCACGTCCAGACAGAGTTCGCCTTCGACATCAACCAGCTGAGCAAGGCGCGCTTTGCGCCCTCCGCCTACACCAAGTTCGTCGGCCTCGAGGTTCCCATCGTCCTTCTCCGCAAGGCGTTCTTCGAGACCTACGGCCTCCGCCTCCCTGACATCATCGGCAGCAAACAAACCTCCATCCGCGTCTACCGTTACGCTGTCCGCCGCTTCCTTCCCAACATCGCCCGCGCCGAAACCATCCTCCACAAAAAGAACTTCCCTGACGATCTTCCCAGCCCCGATCTCGACGCCCTCACCGTGGACCTCCGTCAGGCCGCGACCGACAACAACTGGGAGGCCTACCGCAAAAAGCCCGGCGTCCGCAGCCATCTCTATGCAGGCTTCATCTACATCCTGCCCAAGTTTGGGGTCTTCAAACTCCTCGCTATCAAAGGCCCCAATCAACAGACCGAAGACCTCTACATCAAGAGCGTGAACCGATCCATCAAGGCCATGCGTCTGGTCCTCACCAACTGGGACACCATCGATCACTACATCGCCAACCGCGACCTCGATACCGGCGAAGTCATTCGACCCGGTGGCTACCGACTCACCGACATCACCTACGCAAAGCTTCTAGCCATGATCACCAAGAACCCCGACAACGTCGTTCCCTTCCAGGTCAAACACGACCTCATCGCCTACTACGCCGACCCGCAATCCCCCATCGAGACAAAAAAGGATCCGGAGAAGTGGGCTGCAGTCCAGGCCAATCTAAAGACACTCGACACCATGAAGACCATAGGCGTGCTCGACCCCGTCCCCGATGGAATCCTAGACGCAGACTAGCCTGCACAAGCGGCTTATCAAGAAGCAGGTACCTCCTATTCTCCCGATCGCGTCATTTGATAATCGGCAACAAAGCTGCCAGCTGCACACTCACCAGCAGACTCAACCGGTTATCGACCTGATAGAACTTCGCGGTCTGCTTCGCTCCGATCGCCTTCTCGAACTTCGAAACGTAACTCTTTCGCAGCTTCAGGCTGTCCTCATCGAACTTCAACACCCGCTCGATATAAGACTGCGCCTGGGTGTCGTCTAAATGGTCATAGTTCGCCGCATAGTCTTTGATCAACGACACCCGCTGATCCCCGATCACCTGCTGATCATGCGCGTAGTTGCGGTACACCGGCCAGAAGGCCTTCGATTGGTCGTCCGTAAACTGCATACTGCGAGTGATAATCTCAGTCTTATCCGCCTGAATATCCTGCCGCAAAACCGCAATATCATCCTCGGTCGTCGGCCGTCCCGTATTCGCATCGGCGGGAGCCTGGCCCAGCGCACTCAACGTCCCCAAAGCAACCGTACCTATCAACAGCCCTTTCATAAGTTTCATCGCAATCTCCTCCGCTCTCTTTTGTCCCCTTGGTTGAATAAGCGTACGCCGACTCGCGCACCCGCTCACACATCGAAAAACCTGAACCACTCTCAGTTACAAACGCTCCCACAACTCTCTCATCCCTCTCAGCTGCATCCAACTAGTAAAAGTGACAGGAGAAGCGATGAAAATCGTTCAATGCAAGCCCGCCTCAACCGCACTCGCCGCCGCACTTAGCCTTCTAACTATTGCCCCTCTCGTCTTTACGGGATGCAACAACACCGGGAAAGCCGCCGCGACCCCCGCCAACTTCACCACCGGCATCAACAACCACTACCTCGACCATCCCGAGTGCCTCTTCACCGACACACGCTTTCCCTTTGAGACCAGCGACCCTGAAAAAACAAAGCAGATGGACACCCTCGTCAAAAATCTTCTCCTCGAGAAGTCCGTCGAGACCAGCATCCACGTCAGCCGCTACACAGTAGCCCCTGCCGGAACCCGCTACGCCCCGCGCTTCTGCTACGGCCACCGCGAAGTCACCAGCATCGGCAGCTTCACCCCCGTCGCAGTCGCCAACGGCTTCAAAGAGACCACAGTCACCTACAGCTACACCATGAAAGAAGTCCCCGTCTGGGCGGAGAGTCACGACGTTCAGGCCGCCTTCCCTGCCATGGCCCATGCCACCACCAGCCAGGCCACCACCACCATCACCCTCGCCCAATCCCCAGTAGGCTGGCAGGTCCCCGACTAGCCATCAATCAACACACACCAGCTCCTCCTTGCTGCCCGCTGTCGTCTCTTGTCGCTCGCTGCTGTCTGCGGTTGCACTTGTCGTTGCATGTCCTTCTTGTTGTCATTCCGCAGCGAAGCGAAGGAATCTGCTCTGGCTCTTTCTCCATCTTCCATCGCAAAAAGCCGTCCTCTCGACCAAAGCGGCTCACATCGTGAATCCACAATCGAATGACATCTCATCGCGCCTCTCCCGCTACAATCCTCCCCAGAGGAACCAATGTCGAAATCCCGCCGCGAATTCCTGACCCAAAGCACCCTCACCCTGCTCGCCTCCGCCTCCGCACTCGCCCAAACCCCCTCCACCCCAACCACTCCCGGCGCACCACCAGCCTTCGGCACCTCGCCCTCCGTAGGCCCCGAGGTCTCCCCCGCCACCTTCGCCGAAGCCGAAAAGCTCGTCCAGTTCCCTCTCACCGAAAAAGACCGAGCCCAGGCCGCCGGCAACTGGCGCGCTGCGATGGCTCCCCTCTACGAACGCCGCACCGGCCCCCGCAAAGTAGCCATCCCCACCACCACAGCGCCGTACTCCCTCGTCAACTCCATCCTCCCCGGCCAGCCCACCCTCCCCGCAAAAAACGAATTCCTCCGAACACAATCCGACGCCCCACTCCCCACCACCGACGAAGCCATCGCTTTCGCCCCCGTCCACCAGCTCTCCCGCTGGATCGAGACTCGCAAGCTCACCAGCACGCGCCTCACCGAGATCTATCTCGCGCGCATCGAACGCCTCAATCCCAAGATCAACTGCATCATCACCCTCACCCGCGATCACGCCCTCGCGCAAGCCAAAGCCGCCGACGCTGAAATCGCCGCCGGCCACTATCGCGGCCCACTCCACGGCATCCCATGGGGTGCAAAGGACCTCCTCGACACCGCCAACATCGCCACCACCTGGGGCGCCGAGCCCTTCCAGCACCGCATCCCCACCGCCGACGCCACCGTCACCGAACGCCTCAACGCAGCTGGAGCCGTCCTCATCGCCAAGCTCTCCCTCGGCGCTCTCGCCCTCAACGACGTCTGGTTCGGCGGCCAAACCATGAACCCCTGGCTCCTCGAAGAAGGCTCCTCCGGCTCCAGCGCAGGCCCCGGAGCCGCCACCGCCGCAGGCCTCGTAGCCTTCGCCATCGGCTCTGAAACCGGAGGCAGCATCGTCTCCCCCTCCATGCGTTGCGGCGTCACCGGCCTTCGCCCCACCTACGGCCGCGTGCCCCGCACCGGAGCCATGACCCTCTGCTGGTCCCTCGACAAACTCGGCCCCATGGCCCGCAGCGTCGAAGACACCATGCTCGTCCTCAACACCATCACCGGCCCCGACGGCAAAGACGTAGCCTGCGTCCCCAGCAAACTAGACTTCGACGCAACCGCCCCAATAAAAAATCTAAAAATCGGCTACTTCCCCCAGTGGATGAAAGAAGCCCCCGCCACCGACGTAGACCGCGCCGCCCTCGCCGCCATCTCCACCCTCGGCATGACCCCCGTCGAAGTCACCCTCCCCGACTGGCCCTACGACAACCTCGACCTCATCCTCTTCGCCGAATCCGCCGCCGCCTTCGAAGAGATCACCCTCAACCATCAACTCGACCAGCTCAAAGCCCAGGTCCCCGACGCGTGGCCCAACACCTTCCGTCAGTCCCGCTTCCTCTCCGCCGTTGACTACGTCCAGGCCGACCGCCTCCGCCGCATGGTCGCCATCGAGATGGCCCGCATCTTCAGCTCTGGCCCCAACGCACCAGACCTCCTCCTAGTCCCCTCCCTCCGCGACGAGATCCTCACCATCACCAACTTCACCGGCCATCCCTCCCTCACTCTCCGCGCCGGATTCGTCGAAGTCTCCGAGGCCCGCAGCGACTGGGCACCCGACCCCGCCAAGCCCCTCCCCAAGTTCAACCCACCCCGCCGCGTCCCACACGGAGTCACCCTCATCGGCCGCCTCTTCGACGAGGGCACCATCGCCCGAGCTGGCCTGGCCCTCGAGCGCCACTTCAACGTAGCCCACGAAAACCCACCCGGCTTCTAACCAGACACCGCAAAGGGCTTCATCTTTCTCTCCATGGAAGACGAGACCGGAATCACCAACGTCATCATCACACCCGACCCTTTACGCCGCGAGCGCCTCCCCCCGCAGAGCCAATAACACACAGCCCGGCCATCGATATCAAGCTGCCGCCAAAAACAAATAAATAGAGGGAGGAGGTAATCACTTGATTACGTCCAACCAATTAAATACTCTCCGCGCACGAGAGATAGCCGATAACAAGGACACACTGTTCGCAAACCTAGGGCCGGGGGTTCGGATATGTCATCTACCAACTACTTCGACGAGCTGTACGGGGTCACCGAAGAACGTGCGCTGAACTTCTGGGCCTCCCATCTCCACGAAGCGATAGGAAGTGAGCAGTGGTCCCAGATCTCCGACTCCACCGGAGTCTATCTCGCAAGCGTGCTTGGTCATTTCTGCCTGCAGTCAGTCGATCGAACCGAGCTCCTCTCTCCTGACTACAACCCCGGCGATCACGAGTTCCGCCAGTTCGCAGATCTCACCCAGATCGCCGAGCTCATGATGCGACAGCTAACCAGCGCGAAGAACCCGCTATGGATGGAGTCAGCCGGCGCGCACATTCTTCTCTACGCCGGATTCTTTCAAACCCAGAACAAGCACCGCCACAACATCAACTTCTACTCGGCCATGGGCAAAGAGTGCTATCTCATGGCAGCCGTCGGAAAGAGAGAGAAGATGATGAAACGCGTAGCCACAGGATTCAATCAGTACCTCACCCATCTCGCCGACCTGCATCAACACCTCCGCGAAAGCCGATACCTGATAAGAATGGATAACTGAATTTACTGGCGCCCGGGTCTCAGAGCACCTCACAGCTGTCTATAATCTCGCCATGGCGAAGCGAAGCCCAGACCCGAAGCAGCTCGTAACCTGGGCCATCGCAGGCGCAGTGATAGCAGCGAGCACATGGTTCCTGTCCTTCGTACATATCCCACGCCTGACTGCAAACGGGGAAGGTTTCTGGGCTGTCCTGTGGACTGATCGTCTGCGATTCGCATACTTCGCGCCATTTGCCATCGGATTAGCTCTCTCCCTCTGGGCAGAACACCGATTCAAGCGTGGCCTCAAGGGTGAAATCTGGAGCGAGGCTGAACTCGAACCGGTGCGCGTGCTGGTCGCCAAGCCACTTTGGAGTTGGACCAGCTGGCTCCTGATCGGCGTTGCAGCAGTCGCCGTAATTCTCAGTGCCCGTACATCCGGTACCGGCCACATCGCTTTGCTCTACTTACTTCTTTATCCCATCCAAACCGCGGCGCGGATACGGCAGTTGGTGACGCCGAAGGTAACGTCGGCCGGCGGCCTCAAAGACTGGCAGAACGTTAAACCAATCCACTCCGATCACTGGGGCGAGCAGCCCCTTCATCCCTCCGAATAGACGATCCCTCCCGACGCCATTGAGGCACCACCCCCGCCTCGCCCTTCGCACTCATCCCGTGAAACAATAGAGCTCGCGCCAATTGGCGAATTCAGGGGTACCACGTTTGCTGCGATCTGCTTTCATTGCTCTCTCTCAAAACAAGTCTTTGCGCTCCTTCTCAGAGCGCTCCACCGTAGGCAAAAAGATGTCCGGCCGCTTCGTCGCCGGCATGTCCGTCGAGGAAGCCCTCGCCGCCTGCCAGCGTGTCAACAAAGAAGGCATCGCCGTCAGCCTCGACTCCCTCGGCGAATCCGTCACCACCGAAGCCGAAGCCCGCAAGTCCGCCGACATCTACCACCAGCTCCTCGACGCCATTCACACCCGCGGCCTCAACGCCAACGTCAGCGTCAAACTCTCTCAGGTCGGCATGGACTTCGACCCCGCCCTCACCGAGCGCATCGTAGGCGAGATGGTCGAGCACGCCGCCCACGTCCAATCCTTCGTCCGTATCGACATGGAAGGCTCCCCCTACACCGAAGCCACCATCGTCATGACCGAGCACCTCGCCGCAAAATTCCCCGGAGCCGTCGGCACCGTCCTCCAGGCCTATCTCTTCCGCACCGAAGCCGACACCGAACGCCTCCTCAACGAAAACATCCGCATCCGCCTCTGCAAGGGAGCCTACAAGGAAGGCCCCGAGATCGCCTTCCCCGCCAAATCAGACGTCGACGCCAACTACGTCAAACTCATGAAACGCATGGTCACCTTCTCCAGCTCAACCACCGGCAAAGGTGTCTTCTGCGGAATCGCCACCCACGACGAAGCCATCGTCGAGCAGATGCAAACCTTCGTCCGTGAGCACAACATCGACAAGTCGGCCTTCGAGTTCCAGATGCTCTACGGCGTCCGTCGCGACCTCCAGCGCCGTCTCGCCGCCGAAGGCTTCGGCGTCCGCGTCTACGTCCCCTTCGGCCCCGAGTGGTACCCCTATTTCATGCGCCGCCTGGCAGAGCGTCCCGCCAACGTAATCTTCTTAGCCAAAAACTTCTTCAAAAACTAGCCTCTTTCTCAGCCGACCAACGGGAGGCCCCAAGCACTTCACTCACCAAGACCGGTACACAAGTCACGAAGTGACCGCCCCACGCGCAGTGGGCCCGTCCGGCAGGACAAAAGCCGTAGCTATCGAAAACAGGAGCCCCGCCTTGTCAGCAATCAATCGGCGTCAGTTCACCTACGGCGTAATCGCAGCAGCTGGATCGATCCCAAGCGCAACTCAGTTGATCGCGCAAACACAGGCGAAGCCGCACAAGCCGATGCTCCAGCTCCAGCAGGAGTTCCTCGACCTACGATTCGGCATGTACATCCACCTCAACATGGCCACCTTCGAGCAGCGCGAGTGGGGAGACCCCAAAGCCTCACCTCAACTCTTCAACCCCGCGCATCTCGACACCGATCAGTGGGCGCAGGCAGCTCGTTCGGCCGGAATGACCTACGGGTGTCTTTCGACCAAGCATCACGACGGCTTCTGCCTCTGGCCCACCGCAACCACCAGCCCAAGCGTCAAAGACGCTCCCTTCCAACACGACATCGTCCGCGCCTACGTGGACTCGTTCCGTCGTCACGGCCTCAAGGTCTGCCTCTACCTCTCCATCTTCGATCTTCGCGCCGACATCCGCCCATATCAGATCACTCCCCGCAAAGTCGAGTTGATCAAAGCACAACTGACCGAGCTCCTCACCAACTACGGCGAGATCACAGCCATGATCTTCGACGGCTGGAACGCCCCCTGGACGCGCATCACCTACGACCAGCTTCCCTTCCGCGAAATCTACGATCACGTCAAACATCTCCAGCCCAACTGCCTCGTCACCGACTACAACGCCAGCCAGTATCCAGGCTCCGCGCTCTACTACACCGACATCCGCCAATACGAGCAGCACGCCGGGCAGAAGATCCCCGCCGACAGCCTCGTCCCCTCGCAATCCGCCACCACCCTCCAGAGCGAATGGTTCTGGAAGCGCGACTACCCCACGCAGGAACTTCGTTCCGCCCGGCAGATCGTGAACGACTGGCTCATCCCGTTCAACGAGCAGCACTGCAATCTCATCCTCAACGTCGCGCCCAACCCAGACGGCCGATTCGACGACAACGCAATCAAGCGCCTCGCGGAGATTGGCCAACTCTGGAAGCACCCCGGCACCTCGCCCCGCCTGCAGCCGTCGGTGGCCATCACGACCCCCAACCTCGCCTTCGCCAAGCCATCCTTCGCAAGCAGCAGCCCCGACACCATCGGACCCGACCTCGCAAACGATAATAAGTTCGACACCTACTGGATCTGCGACGAAGGCCAGAACTCCCACTGGCTCGAGATCGCATTCGAAAGACCGACCGCGTTCAACACGATCTCCATCGTCGAACCTCGTTACCTCCAGCAGTACGGACCAGACAGCAGAATCGCCTCCTACCGTCTGCAACTGTGGGACAACGGAAGGTGGACCGACATCCTAAACGGTCGAACCCCCTCCACCTTCCAACTCCACCAATTTCGCCGGGTCACTGCACAACGCGTTCGCCTCACCCTCGAAGGCATCGGCCGCCCTCCCGGCATAGCCGAATTCGGAGTCTACAACGAACCCATCACAACCTGAACCGCACCTAGGCGGGCCATCCGAAAATAAAGTTCAAAAACTTGGCGTATTTTTCATCGCCAAAAAAACGACATCTTTCCCACCACGTTTACCACGCAATCCACCACGTTCTCACCACCAAAAAACCACGTCCAGCCACCACGTTTTTCCAAAATACCCTCAAAAACCTCAGCAAAAACAGCAAAACCCCGGGTCTCCCCGGGGTCAAACTTTTTTCTAAAAACAATCGCAAAATCAGCGCGAAGCAGACTGAGTCGGAACCAGCTCCTCAAGCAGCCGCTCCACCAGCTCAGTAACTTCCTTCACCAGCGCCTCATGCGCCGGCGGATTCGCCGGCCCGGCAAACCCCGCATGGACCTCCCTCACCCGCCCATCTCTTCCCAGAAAAAACGAAGTAGGCCAGCAGTTCAAGTTCACCCCCTGCGGAATCTTCTCGTTCAACTGCTCAGTCTCTCCCGCCACCAAAACCGTGTAAGTAAGCCCATATTTCTCAATGAAAGCACGTAGTCTCGTCGGGTCTTTCAACTGGTCCGCCTCCTCAAACGAGAGGTTCACAATCTCCAGGCCCTGGCTGTGAAACTGCTTGTAAAGGCTCTCGAGCATAGGCGCTTCATCGTGGCAGTTCGGGCACCATGACCCGCCAATCGCAACGATCACAACCTTCCCATCAAACTGCGGATCGGTATTAGAAACCAACTTCCCGCTAAGATCCGGAAAGCTGAAGGCAAACCGCGCCGAGGGGTCTTTCACCGTAGTCTGCTGCGTAGGATCCGTCATCCCGGGAAGCGCCGCGGCCCGCGCCTGTGCAGGCCTGCGAGCCACCAAATTCTGCTGCTCATTCACATCCGCCCGCAGCATATTCGAAACCAGCAACGTCCCATCCGTCTGCGGAGCCACGCTATAAGCCGCAGGCCCAGCAGCAGTGAAGTGCCCAATCACATACTCGTGCCCTGTCCACCTGCCGTAAAGAGCACCAGTATCTCCATCGATGCGCTGAATCACCGCCTTCACCTGGTTCGATTGAGCAGCAGGTTCAATGCGAAGCTGCCACGCCGACTCGCCCTTGGACGATTTAACCTCGACCTCCCAATCCCCGTGAATATCCTGGCCCCCCGCTCCAACCGCGCCGGCAGCCGCCCCATGCAAACTCAAACTGACCGGATAGCGTGTAGCAATCGTGCCGAACGTCCCCGTCAAGTGACCATCAGCTACCGTCGCGTCAAGCGTCCTCGCGTAGTAGTTGAACGTGACCACCAGATGATTGCCAACATAGCTGACGCCAGACGCGGGGCTGCGTTCCGGGCCGTTAAGTAGAGCCGCCTGAAGACCATTACCGCTACCGGTAATTTCGAGACGAACAGGAACCTGCTGTCCGTGGACCGTAGCATCGCCCACCCACGGACCGACGATTGCACCTTGCTTCGAACCCTGAGCGACGGCAGAGACTGCGACCAGAAAAAGACTGGCGAAGAGCTTCATGGAAGATCTCGATTCTTTCTTAGATTTATGTGAGACGAGTCTAAATCGGAGTCGGCTTGAACAGCAGACCCGGAGCACAGGTGTCAGGCCAGCGGGGAGCGGCGACAACAACAGAAGCTGTGCTGCATGTGCATACCCATAGGTTAGGCCGGGCAGAGCAACCAGGTCAAGGGGCACCCCCTGCGCCTTGCGCAAAGGAACCACAATCCTTCTTCCAAAGTTGTATGGATAGTAAACCGGGACCAGCGCAGACTGTATCCACTATGGGGAGGGAGACCGTTCAGGAGATATCTCGGATCTGTTTGGACTTTGCGATCACCTCGCCGCAATCCTGATTGGCTTGATCGTCTACCTCCGGAGATAGCCTCTAGAAGCTGGGCCAAAAAGCAGACGGTGTCCCTCACCCATAGCCCTGCCCCTTCCCTGCAACAAAAATAGCCGCCTTCGGGCGGCTACCTCCTTGTAGAAAACATGCGCTACCGAATCATTTTCCGTAGGAAGTACCGTCATTTGGCCGCCGAACCGGAAGATATGGTTCGACAGCGAGAAGATTGGAGAGTGTGCTCCGCTCCTGATCTGAAAATTGCCCACGAAAGCGGTCAGAGTCGAGGATAGCCTGGCGCTGAGGTTGAGGCATCTCGCGAAGATCGCGGAAGGCCCGCGCAACGAGACGGCGACGGTCTTCAGGGAGCCCACCAAGTTGCTGCATGGCGCCGCGAACTTGCTGTCGTTGCGGCAGCGTGAGACGCTCCATCGCTTCGGTGCGGTCAAGGATTCTTCGGCGCTGCTCCGGTGACATGTTATTCAGTTGCGTCAGACGATCGCGCATGCGCTGCTGAGTCGGCGGGGGAAGATCGCGGAAGCCAGGCTCATTTTCCAAAGCACGCTGTTGTTCCGCAAGAGGAAGGTTGCTATGACGGTCCATCCACTGGGCCAGGTGTTCCTGATTCCTCTTCGGCGCTGGCGCCGGCACAGGAGGGCTTGGACGCGACTGACCAATAGGCGCACGAAAAGCCACCCCCGCTCTATGCGCAGGTCCCGGCTGGGCCAAAGCAATCATCGTCGCGGATGACAGGATCATCCCGGCAAAAACTAGTCGAGCAGAAGGCCGTAACTGAAAGAAAGATGGCATGTTTTCAACGTGTAAAAGAAATGCAGTTTCATAAGACTTTGTGTTCAGAGCAGCTTATCGTGTTCCATCTCCCTTCAATCGAATTTTCTTGAAGTCGAACATCCTGCCCGGGAGACTAGCTGCTGGGCGGGGCGGTAGAATCATCGGCCGGAGCGTCGTCCTGCAAGAGTTGATCCATCGTTTGCAGCGCTTGATCGTTCTTATCGAGGATCTGCAGGTCTTGAACCGTCGCCGAGGTCTCGGGGGTTGAGTGAGGGAATCCGGTGAAATTGGCGACAGCTCCGCCGCCCAACAAGAGAACCAACGCAAGGCCTCCAGCAAGCGCCGGGCGAAGCTGACGCCCCGTATTGAAAAGCAGACGAGACCTAAGCCGCTCGAACCAACCGGCCGGCGCAAGTGTCTGCTCTTCGCGGAGTCGCACAGCCAGCTTTTGATCGAAGTACGGGGACGGCTCTGGAGCGTGCCAGGTATCGAGCAGTGCGAAGGTAGCCTGCATCGATTGAAACTCCTGAGCGCAGGCGGGGCACGACTCAATATGGGCTTGCATGTCTCGACTCGCAGGCGCGCCCGGATCCAGAAGAAGATCGACGATTGCGGATTGGCAGTCTTTACAGATCATTGTGAACCTTTCCAATTTCTTTTCGGCAGCGCGTCAAAGATGCGCGCGTAAAACTCCAGCGAACCTAAACAAAAGCCTTCAGCTTGTCGCGCAGCGTCTGGTAGGCGCGGAAGAGCAACGACTTCGTGGCGGACTCGCTCAATTTGAGAACGTCACCAATTTGCTTATAATCCATACCCTCATACTTGTGCATGAGTACCGCCATGCGTTGCCGTTCCGGAAGCGCGAGTACATGCTGGCGAATAGCATTGAGACGTTCCTGTCTCAGGAGCTTGGCTTCAACATCCGGCGTAGAGTCCGCGACATCGGGCGTTGTCCCGGTTTCGGAATCCGCCTCATCGAGATAGACGGTAGAAGCGGTCCGTTCGTGCCTGGTGTCGCGTGCATAGTTGACGCCAAGGTTGGTGGCGATCCGGTAGAGCCAGGTACTGAACCTAGCTTCGGCACGATAGGTCTCGCGCGAACGGTAGACCCTGAGGAAGACCTCCTGAGCCAGCTCTTCTGCGACCGCCTGGTTGTGAACCATGCGATACATGAAGTGAACAATGGGCTTGCGGTATTTCTGGATGAGAAAATCGAACCCGGCCATGTTTCCGGCGCGCAACTCGAGCATGATTGCGGCGTCATCCATCTGTCCAAAGTCGCCGGTCGCACGATGCGTCTCTGCAACCTGAAGGTTTTCAAAGAGTCTCGGATTGATCGCCAGCGTAGCCATATCATCCTCAACCCCATCTTTCTCGTGGGGTTGCGCCTTTTGATCAAATTTCGCCGGAATCTCCTCAGAGCCTTCTCGCTCAAGGGGATCATGGGGGTCTCGGTGACCAAAATTCGGAGAGGGAGCGGACATCTGCTGGTCGATTGTACCGTCATCGAAAGCCATACCCAAATATTGCCCATAACTAATGGCTGGCTAGTTGGAATCTGGTCTTGAGAAATGAGGAATGCTATTCTATACAAAAGCTTAGGCTAGCGGCTCGCGTAGTCAGCCGAAGCCGTTCCGGGCGCATAACTCAGCGGTAGAGTGCCACCTTCACACGGTGGAAGTCGTAGGTTCGAATCCTGCTGTGCCCACCATAAAATCAACAACTTAGACGCTAAAACCCCATAATTGGGAACTATTCCGGGAACGGAAAGGAACATTAGGCACAGTCAGTTACGACTGTGCCATCTATACCCAATCCAAAGAGCGACGCGATCCTGTTCTGTGCCGCTCTGATTTCCTCTGGTATCGCTTGCGCGTATGTTCCTAGGGTCATCGTCGGCGTGGCGTGTCTCATATACTCCTGAGCAGTTTTTATTGACTCTCCATTCGCCACAACGTGTGTTGCAATCGTGCGCCGAAAGGTTGCCACCCTATTGTCTTCGTAATTCCTGCTTCCCGTGCTGCAGGCTGAATGACCTTCTCTAGCACGGTGCCGGGCCAGTATGGAGTTCGTCCTGCCCGATAAGGGCTAGCGAAAACCCAGTCTGATGGTTTGGAGTAGCTGGTTTGCTGACTCCACTCCTTTAGCGTGAAGGCTAGTGCTCCTTCTAGCGCACCAGGCTTTTTCGAAAGTTGAGTCTTTGGAAGACCTTCCTTCTGATCCACGAGAGATCGGCGAACATGAAGTTTGCCGTTGTGGAAGTCGATATCTTCCCACTTCAACCCAACAAGTTCGCCGCGTCGCAGACCCGTAACGGCCGCAACGACAACCATCACACGCGCATAACCCGGAATCGTTCGGAAGAGTGCTCTTACTTCCTCAGGGGTCAATACGTCTGGCTCCTGCTGGCGCTTAGCACTTTGCCTCACCTCCCTGATCGGGTTTCGTTCCGCCCATCCATAGCGCAGTGCGTGTTGGTACGCGAGCATCACCATCGCGACTGTAAGCGAGTGGTACGAAACCGGAATGACTCCGACATAGAGAGGCAAAGAACAAATGACCAGGATCGCGGGAAAACCGCACAAGATTTTTTTCTTTATGATCGTTCTTTACCCTTGGCGGCAGCAGCCTGTAAAGCATGAGGAGGGAATCCTGTCGATTCGCGAATCACGAGGTATGTAGACACAATTTGTCTCGTGGGCGCGTCCTCGTACGGCCTTAGTTTTCGGAAGAGTAGATCAAAACATGCTTCGGCAAGTTGTGTACGAGGAATTCGAACCGTCGTGAGCGGGGGCGAAGTGAACTCCGCAAGATGAATATCGTCGAGACCAATTAGGGACATGTCTTTTGGGACGTCGAGACCTCTGGAGTGCAGAATTTTAAGGGCTCCAATAGCCATAAGGTCGTTGGAGCAGATCATGGCGGTGGGAAGGATCTTTCGTCCAAGGATTTTGTGCGCTGCAGCGATGCCGCCTTCAAGGGTGTGCTCCTCGTCGAAGATCGCGTTGGTAACCACAATTCCGATCTCGCGCATCGCTTTCCTAAAGCAGGTTCGACGAAGTTCGGCAGTGAAGTTATCGGGCGATCCGGCCGCGAAGACAATGTCGCGATGTCCGAGCGCGGCTAGGTGCTGCACGGCTTGGCGAATGCCAGTTTCGTAATCTACTGCGATGATTTCGGGCCCGTCTGGTGTTTTACCAGCTTCGATTTGAACCATCGGCGTCTTTTTTAGAAGATCGTAGAGATGGGGATCTTCTTCTTTGAAGGTCAGCAGCGCCAGTCCTTCGACACCGTGCTCCAACATGCGTCGGGCCCAATCTTCGGTCTCACTAGCTACATCGTGAGTCGAGCCAATGAGAATTCCAAAGCCCTGAGCGGTCGCTGCCTGTTCGAATCCATGGATGAGCTCGGGGAAGAACGGATTCATGATATCGGGGACAAGAAGGCCGATGAGACGGGTGCGGCCGGAGATTAAAGCTTGAGCGTGGCGATTCGGAACGTATTCCGTTTCAGAAACGGCTTTCCAAACTTTACGCGCGAGCTTTGCATCGACGTTTGTGACGCCATTCATTACTCTTGAGACCGTTGCGATAGAAACGCCAGCACGCTCCGCAACAGCGTGGATGCCCCGTTTGGTCCCTTTGGAGGATGCTGGGATAGGTGTTTTCAGCCGAGAGATGCTCTTCGATGCGGGCAAGTCAGTAAGCCTCCGTCTACGTTAGTACTCTACGCCACGATCCTTGTCTTTCAGAAGACAAGCTCCGCTAGGAGCCCTGGGCGATCAGAGACTCAAAAATCGCTTACCGGATTTGGCTGCGGAAGTCTCGTATGCGAGTCTCCGAGTCGATGATGACCAGCTCGATGCCTGCAATCTCTGCAAAGTCTTCAAGGTGTTCGAGAGTAAGGGCCTGACTAAAGCCTGTGTGATGGGCTCCTCCCGCATAGATCCAGGCTGCAGCAGCAATTTTGAGACTTGGTCTAGGCACCCATACGGCACGTGCTACTGGCAGCTTCGGAAGCGGCTGCTCAGGCTGGATCACGTCCACCTCGTTGACGATCATTCGGAAACGATCGCCCATATCAACGAGAGAGGTGACGACGGCAGGACCAGGGGGAGCAGTAAAGACGAGCCGGACAGGATCGGCCTTGCCTCCGATTCCTAACGGGTGCACCTCCAGAGATGGCTTCCCAGCTGCGATGGAAGGACAGATCTCGAGCATATGCGAACCCAAGACCTTGGGCGTGCCGCTGAAATCGTAGGTGTAATCCTCCATGAAGGAGGTGCCTCCAGGTAGGCCTAGGGCCATAACCTTCATGGTACGTACCAACGCGGCTGTCTTCCAATCCCCTTCTCCAGCGAAACCGAATCCATCCGCCATCAGACGCTGAACTGCGATGCCGGGCAGTTGGTCGAGGCCATGCAGATCCTGAAAGGTATCGGTGAACGCACCGAAGCCGCCCTCGGTCAGAAAGCCGCGAAGTCCCAGCTCGATTCTTGCAGCAGCGCGCAGAGCCTCCGGACGATCATGCTCTTTGGCAATGGAGTAATCTTCGCGGTAGGCATCTACAAGTTTTGCCACCTCCGTCTCGGAGCTCTGTTGAATCCTATCGACGAGATCGGCGACTCCGTAACCATTCACGCTGTATCCCAGCTGGGCTTGAGCCGCGACTTTGTCACCTTCGGTGACTGCGACTTCCCGCATATTGTCCCCGAAGCGAGCGACTTTCAGACTTTGCGATTCATGCCAGCCCGCAGCCGCTCTCGTCCAGGCGGCGATCTCAAGCACCGTATCGGGATCCTGCCAGAAACCTACGACCACCTTCCGGGCCAACTTCAATCGTGCCGTGATGAAGCCAAATTCGCGGTCTCCATGCGCAGCCTGATGGAGATTCATGAAATCCATGTCGATGGAAGACCAAGGCAAAGCGAGATTAAACTGCGTGTGAAGGTGCAGGATCGGCTTGTTGAGCGCAATCAGGCCGGCGATCCACATCTTCGCCGGCGAGAAGGTATGCATCCAAAGCACGAGACCAAGGCAGGTTTCATCGGCGTTTGCTTCCCGGCAGAGAGCTTTAACCTCTTCGGAAGTTGTTACCGTCGGTTTATGAAAGATCTCGTAGGGAATGACAGATCCGGCGTTGAGGGAACCGGCGATCTCTCTTGAGTTATTCGCTACTTGCGTGAGCGCCTCTTTTCCATAAAGGTGTTGACTGCCTGTAACAAACCAGATTTTAAGACTCTTTGAGACTTTCACAGCTCCCCCTCTAAGGCTTGCGGCTCGAGACGTTCAATTTTGCTGAGTGAAGAAAAACCAAAATTTCTTCGGAAAAGCTTTCCTGACAAGTTATAAGCATTAAAGGAGATGCGTCAACTCAATTGGCCCGCTCAAAGGTCCTGCTCCTTCCTTGATTGTCCGTAGGTGGCTTTGGCACCGTGCTTTCGAAAGTAATGTCGATCCAGTAGGGTCTGTGACACCTGCTGCATGTTCGCCTCGAGTAAGAGAGTGCGGTATGCCATGCGCGCAACCGCTTCGAGCACTACAGCGTTATGGGCGGCTTCGTGTGGCGTTCTTCCCCATACAAAGGGGGCGTGTCCGTGGACGAGGCATGCAGGGACTGCAAGAGGATCGATAGCGGCGCGGTCTTCCTCTCCGCGAAATCTGGCCACGATCGCCACACCTGTCTCGCGAACATATTGCCCTTCGATCGCTTCGTCGGAGAGTGGTGCCGTCACAGGAACCGGCCCGTGGAAGTAGTCCGCGTGGGTTGTGCCGAATGCCGTAATGGGCAGTCCAGCTTGCGCAAAGCTGGTAGCAAACTCAGAGTGTGTGTGAACGACGGCTCCGATCTCTCCAAACTCCCGATACAACAGGGTATGGGTATCGAGATCGGACGAAGGCCGCAAATTCCCTTCGATGATGTTTCCCTCCAGATCGGTTACCACCATGTGTTCGGGCTTGAGTTCGTCGTAGTCAACACCGGAGGGTTTGATGACGACGAGGCCTTGCTCGCGATCGACGCCCGAAGCGTTGCCGAAGGTGTAGAGCACGAGTCCTCCACGGACCAGTTCCAGGTTTGCTTCGAGGACTTCCTCGCGTAGTTGTGTAAGTCGCATGTCCTGTCTCCAGTTGTCGCTTCGAGCTTCATCCCTTTCCCGGGCGAAAGCGGATGGTGTAAAACCCGCCAAAGAGTGTCAGCAGCAGACCCCACCAGAAAGTGGGATGAAGGTTGCTGAGTACGGTGGAACTCTCATGTCCACTAAACCACTCATACGCGCCATACGGCAAAAGAATGATGCCGTAGAGCAGAGTGAGGCCTCCAACGAAGAACCAAATCGAGAGTGATTCGCCACGTCCTGTACCTTCCGCCATATGAAAATCTCCGATACTGTGTGCCCGAACTTTAGAAGAAAATAATGTTTAAAAGGAAGAAGATCGTGATGACGATCGCTGCCCAGAAGATCGGTTTCTGCCAGAGGGATCTTGCTCCGTCGTCAGGGATCGTCGTAGCGCCGTAGACCAAGCCTGCGAGCTGAGCTTCCGGCACAGGACGCGTAACAAGGCTCACCGAGACCGTGACAACGACGCAGATGAGCCAACTCCAGAAGGCGCGGTAGAGATTCTCTGCCATTGGTTTTGCGTCCAGGGACAATGCGATGTGTGCCAGAGCTTGCTGCCCGCCGTATGTGGTGTAAAGCCACATTGCTATCGAGGAGACGGTTCCGGCAAGCAGTCCCCAAAATCCGCCAGATCTTGTGGCACGTTTCCAGAGCATCCCCAAAATAACTGTGCCAAAGAGCGGTGCAATGAAGAAACTAAAGAGCGCCTGGACATAATCCATGATGGAAGCTGCATGCATCACTAGATAGGCCGTGCCGATCGATGCAATCATACCAACGACGGTTGACCATCGGCCCATGGAGACGTAGTGCTTATCGCTTGCTTTCTTATTAAAGAAGGCACCGTAGAGGTCGTAGGTCCAGACTGTGGAGAACGCGCTGACGTTGCCTGCCATGCCGCTCATGAACCCGGCGATGAGCGCTGTGATGCCCAAGCCGAGAAGGCCAGGACCGCAATAGCGAATCAGCATGAGAGGAAGAACTTCGTTGTAGCTGTAAGGATGGGCTGCATCGACTTGATTTTCCCCGACAAGCCGAATGATCTGATGGGTATGAGGGTCGCGCAGAACTGCGAGCGCTAGAAGACCGGGAACGATGACGATGAATGGGACTGCCATTTTAAATGCAGCGCCAATCACCGGCGCCATCTTTGCGGCGCGAAGATTGTTGGCGCTCAGAACGCGCTGTACTACGAGAAAATCGGTCGTCCAATAGCCGAAGCTGATAACGAAGCCGAGCCCAAAGACGATGCCTGTCCAGTGCACGCCCATGGGATTGTCTTTGAAGGATCCCAGAGTGGTCCAGAGGTGCGTGTAATCGTTCGACCCGACGTTTACAGCAATCTGTGCTTTGAGCTTTGTCCATCCGCCCGCCTCCCACAGGCCGAGAATCGGAATCAGCGCGGCTCCTGCCCAGATGAGAACGAATTGCAACACCTCGTTGATAATGGCCGACCGCAGCCCACCAAGCATGACGTAGATGGCGACTGTGACTGCGCCGATCCAGATGGAGAAACTAATATTCCATCCGAGCACGACTTTCATGACCAGTGCCATAGAGTACATATTGACCCCCGACATGAGAATGGTCATGAAGGCAAAGCTGACGGCACTGACTCCACGCGCGCCCTCACCGAAGCGAAGCTGCAGGTAGCCGGGCACTGAGTGCGTTTTAGAGATGTAGTAGAAGGGCATCATGACGATGCCGAGAAACAACATCGCAGGAATGGCCCCAATCCAGTACCAGTGAGTTGCGAGCATTCCGTACTGGTAGGCAGCGCCGGCCCATCCCATCAACTCCAGCGAGCCGAGATTTGCCGAGACGAAGCTGAGTCCGGCGATCCAGGCAGTCATCTCGCGGCCGGCCAGGAAAAACTCTTCGCTTGTCCTGGTAGACCCCTTCACATAAAAGCCGATGAAGAGTACGACGACAAAATAAAGGACAAGTATCAAAATGTCGATCGGTGCGAGATGGGTGAGTTGCGTAGTGAGCAGGATGGCCAAGGCGGTCATGGTTTCTCGATAGCTGACGGAAGTTTGAAGTTTTCTAAGTGGGTCCTGGATGCGTACTCGCGGAGCTTGGGAAGTACCTCGGCAAGCCTAAAGGGGGATGTAGAATCATCGCCGAACGCGAAGTAGACGCCGCGGTAGAGACGATAAAGCTGCTCATAGAGCGCAACGTTGCCGGGATTGGGAAGAAACGATTTGTGCTTCAGGCACATATGATTCTGTGCGTCCTCGATGCTTGGAAAGATCCCCGCGGCGAGTTGGGCGAAGATGCCCGACCCGATACTGGTTGGGATGCCGTCGGGAACCAGCACCTCCTTGTTGAGCACGTCCGCGTAGACCTGATTGAGAGTGGCGTTGTTTTGCGGGATGCCCCCGGCATTGATGATTCGTTTGATTGGAACACCGTTCTCGGCGAAGCGATCGAGAATGATGCGCGTATGGAAGGCGGTGCCTTCAATGGCGGCAAATAGCTCGTCTTGCGCGGTGTGGAGAAGATTCCACCCGATCGTGATGCCTCCAAGTTCTGATTTGACGAGCACTGTGCGATCGCCATTGTCCCAGGACAGCCGCATCAATCCGGTCTGGCCGGCGCGGTACTCTTCAAGTCCTTCGGACAGAGTTTGCACGTCGGTGCAGGCCCTACGTGCGATCGCTTCGAAGATGTCCCCCACTGCGGACAGGCCCGCCTCCACCCCTGTGTACGCTGGATGAACGCTGCCAGGTACGACACCACATACACCGGGGATGATCTGGGTGCGGCTCTGCATTGCAATTATGCAAGTGGAGGTGCCAACGACGTTGACCACGTCTCCCTCGCGGCATCCTGCACCGATCGCGTCCCAATGCGCGTCAAATGCTCCGACTGGAATCGGAATGCCTGCGCTCAAACCGAGGCGCTCAGCCCACGTTGGAGACAAGGTCCCGGCCAAGTGATCGGAGGTGAGCACCTCACCTGCTAGCTTTTCGCGGATTCCTGCAAACAGGGGGTCGATTTCAGTGAAAAACTCCTGCGGCGGAAAACCGCCCCACTTCGGGTTCCAGAGCCATTTGTGCCCAAGCGCGCATACACTGCGCTTTGCTTGCTGCGGACTTGTGATTCCGCACAGAGTGGCGGCAACCATGTCGCAATGCTCGAAGGCGGATGCAAAGAGCGCTCGCTTCTCAGGATTATTCCGCAGCCAGTGGAGTAACTTAGCAAAGCCCCACTCGTGCGAGTACACGCCACCGCACCACTGAATCGCTTCAAGCCCGCGTGCATGCGCCAGTTTAGTGATCTGTTGCGCTTCTTTGACAGCACGATGATCGCACCATAGATAATAGTCGTCTAGTGGCTTCATCTCGGTATCTACTGGAATGACGCTTGAGCCTGTTGTGTCCAGAGCGAGCGCCTCGACCGTATTGCCCTCAATTCCGGTCTCCGAAAGCACCTTGTGCATTGCTTGAACCAGGGCGTTCATCTGATCGTCGTGGGACTGAGTGGCGAAATCGGGATCCTCACGCTTGCGATGTAAAGGATATGGGGCAGATGCAGTACCTATCCGGCCAGTCTTGCTATCAAGCAGGGTTACGCGGGTACTCAGCGTTCCAAAATCTACTCCTGCAACTATCCGCATCAATGGTTTGCTCCATGGCTCATGCATAATCCAGGTTGCTCGGCAAAAGCGACTTTGCGAGTTCAAGAGGGTGGTTGGCACAGAGACTGACCGAGTTCAACAGGCGAGTTTTTTACAAGGTGAAGACATGTTGTTTAGCAACCGTAAATTTTACAAATCGACTCCTGTAAGTTACCGTTTTATGCGGAAGCATGAAAAGCTTTTCACTGGGACGAATCGTAGGGTATACATACAGGGCTGTCAAGGGTAGGTTCGAGTTTCTCGGCGGCTTTGGCTAGGGGTGTCTGCTTCAGTCGCTCCACGGCTCGTATCGAGCTTTTGCAATCTAGCCTTGGCGCCATGACCGCGTTGCAGGTAGAAACGACGTAATCGATCTATTGGACTAACCGCTTTGTGGAACAGGAGAGGGATGTTGCGATGAACAAGCAGTTGAGGCTTCCAAAGTTTTCGATCGGAGTCGGTGACAGATTTGCTCACCAGGCAAAAGCGCAGCTGAAAGCATGCGTCAATGCGGGAGAGGCCGGAATCGATGTGGTGCCGGTGTGGAATAAGTCGAATCGAGAGCACCTGATTATTGGGTCAGAGCCACTCCAGACGCGGGCTGCGGCCGACGCTGCCGTAAAGGAGTTGGGATGGGTCAAGCCATACTTCCTCGACGCGGACCATATCAACGAGAAGACGGTTGAGAGATGCATTCAGCCTTGCGACTTTTTTACTCTGGACGTCGCGGACTTGATTGGAGAAGCCGCCAGGCCAGCGGATGTAGCCGCGTTTGTTAGGCGGCATCAAGAGCTTGTGGGAGCAGTAACGATCACGAATATCGCTGAACCGTTCCAGACGGATAAAGGGTTTGTTGAGGGCGTGGCCAACAAATTTCTGGCGGCCATCCAACATGCAGGGGAGATTTACCGTCTGCTCGTGGAGAAGAAGGGCGAAGGAAACTTCGTGCCTGAGATCTCGATGGACGAGACGGACTCTCCTCAGACACCATTGGAGCTATTGATTATTCTCGCGGCCATCGCTGACCAGAATATCCCGATCCAGACGGTGGCGCCGAAGTTCACCGGCCGCTTCAATAAAGGCGTTGATTACGCTGGCGATGTGATGCAGTTTTCAAAAGAGTTCGAGGAGGATTTGGCGACGATCGCGTTTGCGATCAAAACCTACGATCTACCGGATAATCTGAAGTTAAGCGTTCACTCCGGATCAGACAAGTTTTCGATCTACAAAGCAATTCACGCAGGAATCAAGAAATTCGATGCAGGAGTTCACTTGAAGACCGCCGGAACAACTTGGTTGGAAGAGGTGATCGGCCTCGCTGAGTCGGGTGGCCCTGGGCTCGAGATCGCGAAAGAGATATACGGGGGGGCCTACGCGCACCGCGAGGAGCTTTGTGCGCCTTACGCCGCTGTTATCGATATCCACCCGACGAAGCTGCCAATGCCGGACAAGGTTAATGAGTGGACGAGCGAGCAGTTTACCTCGACGCTGCGGCACGACCCAGGGAATAGCTCGTACAACGAGAGCTTCAGGCAGCTATTGCATGTGGGCTTCAAAGTCGCGGCAAAGATGGGTAACAGGTATCTAATGGCACTCGAAGCCAACGAAGAAGTTATCGCAAAGAACGTGACAGAAAACCTCTTTATTCGGCATATCAAGCCCGTGTTTCTGGGAGTCTAGTGGTGTGGTTTTGCAGAACACGCGAAATTTTGTGATTTTCTTTTCTGCCATCGGTCTCAGTCCCTCGCTTCTGCCGCCGGTCGATTTGACAATTAGGACAAACATTGGCTACCGTTCTGTTGTTTCCAGTTAACGCTACAGTTAGGCTCCCAAATCATGCGGGAGAGTGCAGCTGAAACGTGTTTGTTGCGCTGAAATCGCCCTGCTCAGTTGATCGGGCCTCGTACACGCCATAGCAACCGCGCCCGCATAAACCTGATACGGAAGCGTGAGAGGCGGGTTGTCAGGTACCAAACTTTTATAACTTTGCAGGAACAGAGGAAAGTCGGAGTGCCAGTGAAGTCAATCCATTTAGAAAAAACAGTTCTCGCGCGCCTCTTAGGATTGAAGGCCGCGGCTCTCATCGTTGCCACGTCATTCATCTCGACCGGCGCGGCACAAACAACACCCGCATCCTTGAAGATTGCCTTGGACAAACCTGTTCATGCCGTAAGCCAAACACTATACGGGTTGATGACCGAGGAGATCAACTTCTCCTACGACGGCGGCCTGTATGCAGAACTTGTGAGAAACCGGACATTTCAGGACCATGGATTCGGAGGGATCGCACACTGGAATATCGAACACTATGGAAGTTCGAGAGCTTCGATGGAGATCGACCCGGCAGAGGGTCCGAGCGCAGCGCTCTCTCATAGTCTGGCGTTGACGATCACGCAGGCCGACGCCGCGAACAGAGCGGGTGTGCGGAATGAAGGTTATTGGGGTATGGCGCTCCGACCGAACACCACATATAAGGGTTCGTTGTATGCCAAGGCTGACTCGACGTTTGTGGGGACTCTGAATTTAGCGTTGATCAACGACAACACGGGAAAGGCAGCCGCGTCGACGGACACTCCAGCATTGACGAGAGAGTGGAAGCGATATGAATTCACGCTCAAGACGGGTGACTTGGAGACGTCGTCTGAAAATCATCTGCTGCTGACTGCTGGCCATACGGGCAGGATCTGGCTGGACCTGATCTCGCTGATGCCACCAACCTTCAACAATCGGGAGAACGGCAATCGGTCTGATCTGATGGAGAAGATGGCAGCCATGCATCCGACCTTCCTCAGACTTCCCGGCGGCAACTATCTTGAGGGAGATCAGATTGATGAAAGGTTCGATTGGAAGAACACGATTGGTCCGCTGGTTGATCGACCTACCCATCGCAGTCCGTGGAACTACCAGTCGTCAGACGGCATGGGCTTGCTAGAGTTTCTGGAGTGGACTGAGGACCTAAAGATTCAGACTGTGCTCGCGGTCTATGCCGGCTACTCACTCAAGGGGGACCATATTCAGGCAGGACCAGCGCTAGTACCGCACGTGCAAGATGCGCTCGACGAGATCGAGTTTGCGATCGGTGATACCTCGACTCAATGGGGTGCGCTGCGCGCGAAGCTCGGTCATCCAATACCGTTTCACGTGAACTATGTCGAGATCGGCAACGAAGACCAGTTCGATCACTCCGACAGCTATGAGGGTCGCTATGCGCAGTTTTACAAAGCCATCAAAACAAAATATCCACAGCTTCAACTAATCGCGACAACTCCACTCAAACGAACGAGGCCTGATGTTGTCGACGACCACTACTATAGGCGCGCGGACGAGTTCTTTGACGATGTGAAGCACTATGACCAGACTGACCGCAACGGACCCAAGATCTTCGTCGGCGAATGGGCGACTCGGGAGGGCTCACCCACGACAAACATGGGCGCCGCCTTGGGAGACGCGGCGTGGATGACCGGCATGGAGAGGAACAGCGACTTGATTGTGATGGCTTCCTACGCGCCGTTGTTCGTGAATGTGAATCCAGGGGGCATGCAGTGGGAGTCAGATCTGATCGGTTATGACGCGCTGAAGAGCTACGGCGCGCCGAGCTATTACGCGCAGTGCATGTTCGGAGAGTATCTGGGCGACGAAGTTCCCACCTCTTCCATTACCGGCGAGGGCAAACTTTTCTTCTATTCGGTCACCCGTGATTCGCGTACTGGAAAAATCTACCTCAAAATGGTCAACGCTTCATCCCTTCCACAAGCGTTGGACATCAACTTCTCCGGTATGAACAAGGTCATGCCAGAAGCCATGCTCATCTCGCTCAGCGGCAAGACGAACGCAGAGACCAATTCGATCAGCGCTCCGAAGCAGATCGTGCCGGTGAAGACGTCCACGCGAATCGAGGGGCCGAATTTCTCCCACACCATCCCACCATACAGTGTGCAAGTGCTTGAGTTGGAGGCTCACTAGGTACACGCCTTTTGACCGAGTTGGTTGATAGCTTGCTCGGGATACCACCTGTTTAAAATTCCCTGCGATCTACAGGCGAGGGTT
Organism: Tunturiibacter gelidiferens; assembly: GCF_013410115.1. GTDB lineage: Bacteria > Acidobacteriota > Terriglobia > Terriglobales > Acidobacteriaceae > Edaphobacter > Edaphobacter gelidiferens. The sequence continues at coordinate 2,471,744 of NZ_JACCCV010000001.1, read as the reverse complement.
GGTTGGTTGTGTGTGCCAGCTTGAAGATTCTCTCCATCTGCCTCCAACGCGTGGTGGGGTCTGACCCGGAGGAGACATTCTGGTAGCTCGACATCAAGCTCTCCCATGCCTGCACTGCCGGATTAAGGCGGTCCATCTCTGCCTTACGCTCGAACGTGAAGTCGTTTGTCGTATCCATGATCATGAAGAGGCTTCCTTCCGAATGAAATATCTCCATATCTAGAACACCCGCATCGCGGATACTCTTGTGAATTTCCGGGCGGCCAATTCTGTGATGCTCAATGTATTCGGCAATGAGTTCCGGGTCAGGACGAAGACTTAACGTAAGACAGAAGCGTTTCATGATTCACTCCTCTATTCGGAAAAAGCCTGAAGGCGGTTGGCGCCGTCAGACTTTAGATTTACCACGTTAGCAGGACGGCGAGAACCTCCGGCGTTGCAGATAGTTAACGTTAAATGTTATGCTTTTCGGGCTAATACCTCCTTTCGGGAATGAGACTCCTTTGCGCTATCGTGATCTTGGAACGACCGGTCTGAGCGTCTCAGTGCTCGGTTTTGGGGCTTCTACGCTGGGGAATGTATTCGGAAAAGTTGGTGCCTCGAGTGGAGAGCGTGCAGTCCGCCACTCGGTTGACCGCGGCATTAATCTGTTCGACGTTTCGCCCTACTACGGGATCACGCAGGCGGAGCAGCGACTAGGCGGGGCATTGGAAGGGCTGCGACATGGGGTCGTTCTCGCTACCAAATGCGGCAGGTATGGATTGGAGGAGTTCGATTTTTCTGCACGCGGGGTTACGGAGCGCTTCGAAGACTCCTTGCGGCGCCTGCGCACGGACTATGTTGATCTGCTTCAGGTGCATGATATCGAGTTCGGGAATATTCAGCAGATCATATTCGAGACGCTGCCTGCCCTCCGCCGTCTGCAAGAGCAAGGCAAGGCCAGGTTTGTGGGTATTACCGGCTATTGGCCAAGTGTTCTGACGCACGTTGCACGGCTTGAACCGGTAGTCATCGTAACGACGATTACGATCAAAATAGCCAAACATTGAAACGGAATCAGCAGGAGAGTTCATGAAACTTTCAAGACGAGGTGCACTCGGTCTTCTCGCGGGCGCGGGACAAGCCGCCGTCACGTCAAGACTTCTCGGCGCCGTTATCAATTCCCCGGCAAACCCGGTCGGCAGGGTTGCGACCAGCCTCGAGCGCAGTCTTGCAAAGGGGCCATTCGAACCTACATGGGAGTCGCTTAAAGCGCATTACGAGATACCGGACTGGTTTCGGGATGCGAAATTTGGGATCTGGGCCCATTGGACGGCACAATGCGTGCCCGAGCAGGGGGATTGGTACGCCCGCCGGATGTACCTTCAGGGCGATCCGGCTTACTGCTACCACGTCAAAACCTACGGTCACCCTTCAAAGGTCGGCTTCAAGGATATTGACATCATGTGGAAGGCAGAGCGCTGGGATCCCGAGGCCCTAATGGACCTGTACCAGGCTGCTGGCGCAAAGTACTTCATGGCACTTGCCAATCATCACGATAACTTCGACAACTACAACTCCAAGTATCACAATTGGAACTCGACGCGAGTCGGTCCGATGAAGGACATCGTCGGGACGTGGAGTGCGATCTGCAGAAGGCGCGGCTTGCGATACGGGGTCAGTAACCACTCGGCTCACGCGTGGCATTGGTTTCAGACCGCCTACGGCTACGATGCGGAAGGTCCGCTGGCGGGCGTGCGGTATGACGGATTCGCAAAGAAGAGCTTGGCCGGCTTAAATCCACAAGAGCTCTACGTAGGACCCAATCTGGTCGTCCCGGATGGGTTCACATCAGCCCAGAAGATGCTTGGCTGGCACAATGCGAACGATCGCGTTTGGGATGAATTTCCTCCAGCTGAAAATCCCGACTTTACCAATACCTGGTTTCTGCGCTGCAGGGATCTTCTCGACACTTATAAACCGGACATGCTTTACTTCGACGATACCGGGCTTCCGCTGGGCCAAACCGGTGTCGATATTACGACCCACTTCTACAACTCGAATATAGCCCTTCATGGAGGACGCAATCAGGCAGTTGTCTTCGGGAAAGAGTTTGTTCCACAGCATAGAGGAGCCGCAGCGCTCGATCTCGAACGAGGCAGGTCGAATGACATTCTTCAGCTTCCGTGGCAGACCGATACCTGCATCGGCGACTGGCACTATAGCCGTGAAGTCTTTGAGCAGCACAAGTATAAATCTGCAAAGACAGTGATTCATCTGTTGGCGGATGTCGTCAGCAAGAACGGAAATCTGTGCTTGAATATCCCGTTGAAGGGTGACGGCACCATCGATTCCGACGAGCGGCAAATCCTTGCTGACCTAGCAGCCTGGATGCCGATAAACGGAGAGGCTATCTTCGGCACGCGGCCTTTCACCGTCTATGGTGAAGGCCCACCGGACCCGGTGAAAACTGGTAACTTCAACGAGGGAAATGGCCGACCTTATACCTCTGAGGACATGCGCTTCACCGTGAAGGATGGCCGTCTTTACGTCATCGCGCTCGGTTGGCCGGCAGATGGCAAGCTTAAGATCAAGACGTTCGCTCGCGGATCGAAAGAGCTTCCAGGCGAGATCAGCAAAGTCGAGATGCTCGGCGTCGGAGAGCCCTGTTCGTTCGAGCGGAGCTCGAACGAACTGGTTGTGAAGCTGCCGACACAGAAGCCGAACGACATCGCGTACGGATTTCGGATTGCGGTGTCTCGCCTTAATATGTCCACCTGAGGCTTGAGACGTTTGTAGATCTTTCTGGTCTAAGCACACACGGGATTCATTTACCATATCAATCGCGACCATCTCTCGGCATGAGATGTGGATTGACCCGAGACTCTGGAGAACTTTGCTTTCCTACTTCACAACTCTGGAAGATTCTCTAACCACAAGCTCTGGCTCCAGTATGACGCGCTGGGGACGAATCGGCCCTTCTGCTTCAACGAGACGGAAGATCATCTTCGCGGTCCGAAGGCCTAGGGGCTCAATCCTCTGGTCTATTGTTGAAAGCGGGACGCGAAGCAGTTCATCGTAGTGATAGTTTCCGCAACCGATAACTGCGAGATCACGAGGTATCTTTAGGCCGGCGTCCAAAGCGGCCATTATGGCACCGGACGCGATCATGTCATTGAAGCAGAAAACCGCATCCGGACGCATCTTCAGGCTTAGCAGGTTTTTCATCGCCGTCTCCCCTCGCGTTCGGCCATCTACATCGACTGAGCCGAGCGGTGCGATCACATACCGAGGATCGATGGCAACCCCATGGCGCTCGAGAGTATCTCGATATCCCTCGAAACGGCTCTTCCCTACCCTGTTCTCCGGACCTCGGATGTGGGCGATCTTCTTGCGACCGATGGCGATGAGATGTTCCGTTGCTAACTCACCAACCTTGTAGTCGTTCGATCCGAGGAAGTTAGAGCGAAAATCCTGAAAGTCGCGGTCGAGAAGAATCAGCGGCGGCCCATTCTCGCTGACCTTGCGCAACTTCTCCGAGGTCGACTGTGTTGTGGCTACCACCAGGGCATCCAGCCGGTGAGCGAGCATATGCTCGATCTCGGCATCTTCGAGGACAGCGTCACTCTCGGAGGAAGCTACGAGCAGGAAGAAGTCCTTCTTGCGCAGGGCACTTGAGAGCGATTTCGCGATCTCGGAGAAGAAGGGGTGAATTAGGTCCGGCACGATGAGACCAACGAGAGAACTGCGCCCGGTCACCAGGCTCCTAGCCATCAGGTTCGGCCGGTAGTTGAGCTCTTTGATCTTCGCCATCACTCGTTCGCGTGTTGCCTTCGCAATATCGGGATGGTTCTTAAGCGCCTTTGAGACCGTCACGATCGAGACGCCGAGACTTTGCGCAACATCTTTCATTCGGACAGCCATGGAGTGAATATACAAGATACGTTTTGGCCTCGAAAGCGTTGCTCATTATTGACAAACGCCGTTGCATCTTCTAGCTTTCAGGTCGAGATAAGCTTTACCCAAACTGTGGTTCAACTTTTGAAGCGCAGTTTGAAGACTTGGGCGAGCATGCTGTATGGAAAGTGAGTTTATGTTTCTAAGGAGATTGCTGCGGGCGTTGCCGCTCTTCTTAGCTGCCGCATTCTCACTGCGTGGGTTACCGCAGGACAAGGCAGCTACACCAGTGCGCGACGCCGACGCCGCCTGTAGCCAATGTCACCGTACGATATTCAAGACTTACCTCAAGACACCTATGGCCAACGCGAGCGGACTAGCCGGCGAACGACTCACCCCAGGATCGTTTCGGCACGCTCCATCCGGCGTCATTTACACAGTAAGCAATCAGGCGCACCCTACACTTGACTATACCCTTCCCACGTCGCCTCCTATCGAAATCAAAGAGCGGCTTCATTACTTCCTAGGCTCTGGTCACCTCGGTTTGACCTACCTCTATTCGAAGAACGGATACCTGCTGGAAAGTCCGATTGCCTACTACGCAAAACTCAAAGGCTACGCCATGAAGCCCGGCTTTCAGCGGTCGCAGGAGCTCCCCGCAGCGCTCACGCTTAACCCAAGCTGTCTGCGCTGCCACATGAGCAGCGTGAACAAGCAGGTAGAGGGAACCGACAATCTCTATCGCGGACTGCCCTTCGAGTACGTAGGCATAACCTGCGAGAGCTGCCACGGGGATAGCCGCGAACATGTTGCCTCCAGCGGACGCACCGCTGTCGTCAACCCCGTCAAGCTTTCGCCTGTAAAGAGAGATAGTATCTGCAGTGTCTGTCATCTCGAACGCGATACAAGTGTCGAACGCCGCGACCGGTCCGTACTCGACTTCAAACCGGGCGCCGATCTCACCGCCTTCATGTCCTACTTCGTCTATGCCGGCGAGAACACGACCCAGCGCGCCGTCAGCGAGATCGAGCAGTGCCAGTCCAGCAGGTGCAGGATCGCGAGCGGGCCCGGCATGTCGTGCATGACCTGTCACAATCCTCACGCTTCGCCAACGGCTGAAGAGCGCACCAACTTCTATCGCGCCAAATGTCTCACTTGTCACACTCAGGACAAATACGTCGCCGAGCACTACGTCGCAACTCGTGACTGCACCAGCTGCCATATGCCTAAAACCGGAGCGCAGAACATCCCCCATGTAGCATGGACCGATCACCGCATCCGACAGCATCCCGGCCAACCCGATCTGGAAGCTGTTCCGGCTCGGACCCCGGATCTGATTCCAATTCTAGCCAGCACGAGCAAATCGCGCGACCTCGCTCTGGCGTACTACAACCTCGTTGTGGTTAAAGGACTCACTACCGAAAGATCGCGTGCATGGCAGGCGGAAAAATTTGATCCCGAGGATGCTGCAGTGCTGCGCGCGCTCGGAATCATAGCCCAATTGAATCAGGATTACGCTCACGCCAAGACCTACTACCAGGATGTCTTGAAAAAGGAGCCCGAGAACCTGGCAGCCACAACGAACCTAGATACTCTCCTCGCTCGAGCGGGCAACCTCCAGGCAGCTGCAAATTCGTGGCAGCGAGCCTTCCGTCAAAACGCGGACATCCCCGCCCTAGGACAGAATCTCGCCAAGGCGCAGTGCATGCTTGGATCTAAAGAAGCCGCAGAAGACACGCTCAGAACTGTGCTGGTCTACAGCCTTGGAATGGGGGAGGTGCGCCATACCCTCACAGCGTTGGAAGACGGCAGTCAGTCGTGTCCTGCTCCCGAAGCGAAAGAAAACAGGTAGACCAGGACTGGGATTTTGTCAGGTGAGTCTTGTCCAATCGTCAAAGAAATAGATCGAGATAATAGATCGAGATCGCACATCAAAGAAGCAGAAAGAGCGAACAGTGTCCTTAGCAGATTCATCTCAGGCCCGGAAACTCAGAACACGATTCCCAATTCTTTTCGCTGCGCGATCCGTATGCATCGGCAGTGCGGTTTCGCTCTGCTTCCTGACTGCATCAGTTGTCTTCGGGCAGACCTCACCACCTCCTCACGTTGTCACACAACATCCGCCCGCCATACCCGGCAAATTTGTAGATATCAGCCAAAGCAGCGGCGTCCAATTTCAAGGCGTCGCTTCTCACACCTCGACAAAGTATTTGCTCGAGACGATGGGCTCTGGCGTCGCGTTCTTTGATTACGACAATGATGGCCTTCTTGACATCTTCTTCGTCAATGGAACTCACCTTGACAACCCAACAACAAAGGGCACCATTCCGCAGAAGTCCGGCCCCCAAGATTGGAACCGCCTCTATCACCAGAAAAAAGACGGCACCTTCGAGGATGTCACCGAGCGCTCTGGGCTCAAAGGCGTCGGCTACGGCATGGGTGTCGCAGTGGGAGACTTCGACAATGACGGCTTTGAAGATCTCTACGTGACGGCCTATGGCGGCAATCGCCTATATCACAACAACGGCAACGGCACCTTCACCGACATCACCGACAGCTCCGGAACCGCGGGCAGTGGCTGGTCGACCAGCGCGGCCTGGGTCGATCTCGACAATGACGGCCTGCTCGACCTCGTCGTCCTCCGCTACGTCAAATGGGACTTTGAAGACGTCTGGTGCGGCGAGCATCGCGACGGTTATCGCGCCTATTGCCATCCGGACATCTTCCCCGCGATCGCTCCCCTGGTCTATCACAATGACGGAAACGGCCACTTCACCGAGGTTTCTAAAAAAATCGGCCTCTCTGTCCCCGGCAAAGGTCTTGGGATCGCGCTCGCCGACTTTGACCGTGACGGCAAGATCGATATAGCCGTCGCGAACGATTCCATGCTGGAGTTCCTCTACCGCAACAAGGGAGATGGCACCTTTGAGGAGATGGGGCTCAACGCTGAGATCGCAGTCGACGGCGATGGCCGCACCTACGCCGGTATGGGCATCGACTTTGAAGACTACAATAACGATGGTTTTCCCGACCTTATCATCACTAATCTTGCCAACCAGAGATACGCCCTCTACAAAAACAACGGCGACGGCAGCTTCACTTACGACACCTACATGTCAGGCATTGGCCGCATCACTCTCCTTCACTCCGGCTGGAGTCTTCACTTTCTCGACTACGACAATGACGGGCTCAAGGATCTACTCATCGCCCAGGGACATGATCTCGACACCATCGAACTCACTTCGCCGCAACTTCACTACAAAGAGCCGATGCTTCTTGCCCGCAATACTGGTTACGGCTTTGTCGACGTGTCCGAGGCCTCAGGAAGCGTCTTTGCTCAGCCTTGGGTCAGTCGCGGAATGGCGGTGGGCGATTTCGACAATGACGGCCGCATCGACGCAGTCGTCACGACAAACGGCGGAGCCGCCCACATCCTACATAACGAAACGGCGACGCAGAATCACTGGCTCACGCTGCGCCTCGTCGGCCACTGCAGCAACCGGGATGCCATCGGCGCAGAGATAAAGCTGACAACATCCAAAGGATCTCAATATGTCACCGTCTCGACCGCGGGGGGCTATCTCTCCTCTAACGATAAGCGCGCGCACTTTGGCCTCGGAACGGATACAGTCGCAAAGGAGATTGAAATTCGGTGGCCCAGTGGTGTCGTCCAGAAGTTAGGTGAGGTAAAGTCCGACCGAATTCTTCAGGTGGACGAACCTCTTCAATCGACCGCGGAGACCACTCCATCAAAGTCCTCTAGGCGTTGATCTTCGAGGAGCGTTCGTCAGTTCACGAATCGTGGGAAAAGAGCGCGAGCTAGTACATCTCATGGAGAGTAGCAGCCCCAGGTGTTAGAAAAGGTTATATCATCTTGATCGCTGACACATGCGATGGAATCGCGAAGACCCCACATTGGCGATTCAGTCTTCAGGAAGAGTGCAACCCCGCTTATGATTTTTCGAAGAGGTCATTCAGTTCATGGTTCTAGCAGTCCCCTTTGGGGTACATCCCGGCGCCTCCGCTCAAAATCCTTTGGAAACCCAGGACGCCAAGCAGCAGGAAGGAGCTCAACCTCCTGCCAAGGGAGGTGCCAGCACCGGTGCCGCGCATTCGGCAGTCCTCGATGCAGAAAGACGCCCCATCACGGCCGGCGGTTTTGTGAAGACGGGCTCCATTGTCTTTCAAGACATCGCAGTAAAGGCGGGACTCACCACCTAGCGTCACAAAATGGGTTCCCCAGAAAAGAAGTACATCCTCGATACGGTCGGCTCGGGTGTCGCCCTGCTCGATTACGACAACGACGGCTGGCTCGATATCTATCTTGTCAACGGTTCTACCGACGAAGCACTTCTTGGTAAAGAGCCCGCGCCCCACGCCGCTCTCTTCCACAATAATCACGATGGAACTTTTACCGATGTCACGGCGAAGGCGGGTGTAGAAAACGACCGATGGGGCTTCGGCGTTGCCGTCGGCGACTACGATAACGATGGTTGGCCCGATCTCTACGTCTCGAACTTTGGCAAGAACAGGCTCTATCACAACAATCATGACGGCACCTTTACAGATGTAGCCGAGAAGGCAGGTGTCACAGTTGGAAACTGGTCAACCGGCGTCACATGGGGCGACTACGACGGCGATGGCCGTCTCGATCTCTTTGTTGCAGGCTATGTCCACTACGACATCCGCGATCAACTCGACGCCGGCGGCAAGGCGCTCAGCTTCTGCGAATTTCGCGGTGAGAAGGTGATGTGCGGCCCACGCGGCCTTCCCGGCGAACGGGACCACCTCTTCCACAACAACGGCGACGGTACGTTCACCGATGTCAGCGTCAAAGCCGGGGTCAGTGATCCACAGGCCTTCTACGGTCTTGGAGCTGTGTTCATAGACATCAACAACGACGGCCGCCCTGACCTGCTCGTCGCCAACGACTCTACCCCGAATTACCTGTATCTGAACAAGGGAGACGGAACCTTCGAGGACATCAGCTATGCCTCCGGTTACGCCTTGAACAAGGAGGGGCGCGAAACGGCTTCCATGGGCATCGCAGTTGGCGACTACCGCAACAACGGCCTGCTGGATCTCTACCACACCACCTTCTCCGACGACTACAAGCCGCTCTACCGCAACGATGGCGATGCCAACTTCACAGATATCAGCTATGAAGCCAATCTCGGCGAAATCTCCATTCCGTTCCTCGGATGGGGAGCTGCCTTCTTCGACTATGACAACGATGGCTGGAAGGATCCGTTCGTCGTGAACGGCCACGTCTATCGCGGTGTGGACAAAACTTCCTGGGGCACCACCTGGGCACAGCGGCCGCTGCTGTTTCATAATCTGCAGGGTACGAAGTTCGATCTCGTTCCAGCTGTCGAAGGTACAGGCCTCGCTGAGGTAATGACCTCCCGCGGGATGGCGTTCGGGGATATCTTCAACGACGGCAAAATCGATGCGGTGATCAACAACATCGACTCGGTTCCCGCACTCATGCAGAATGTCGCCGAGTAGCGCAACCACTGGATCGAGCTTCGCCTGGTCGGCGGGCCAAAAAGCCCTAGGGACTCCACCGGCGCAACCATCTATCTGACCGCAGGAGGCATACGCCAACGTGAAGATGTATTTAGCGGAGCCAGCTATGCCTCGTCCTCCGACCCGCGTCCGCATTTCGGCATCGGTTCTGCCGCCCGCGTTGATAAGATAGAGATCCATTGGCCTAGCGGAGCCAAAGAGGAGATCGTGCCGCCTGCGGTTGACCGTATCTTCACCATCGTTGAAGGGAAGGGAATCCAAAACCCTCACGAGCACGTCAGCAAGTAGCTGTGCTATCGCAGGAGCAGACTTAGCGATATCCGCGCCAAGACGTGGCGCAGAGGAGCCAAAACGACTACCATTCTTCTCGGTTCGACATTTTGCTTCGCGAAGCAGACTCAGTAATGCTTTCCGCAGTCTATTTTCTGGAAATCGTCTGATCATATAAAGATGGATGAACGACCGGTGATACCTGACAAAACGAACTCGACTCGAAAGTGCATGGGATGCTTCGCCCTCGTTGCTGGCTTCTGCGTTTTGACGTCCGCTTCTCTTCACCTGCAGGCAGTAAAAGCAGGCAGCGAAGTCGAGGAGGGCGCGGCTACTCGCCATGCTTATTCGGAAAAGGTCGCCGAAAAGTACAACTATCGCTATGGAAAAGAACTGCCGTTCCTGCCGTCGAATGCCACCACGGTCAACGGCGAGTTCCTAGACCCCAGACTCTTTCCCACCGCCGACTACTGTGGCCATTGCCATCGGGAAAGTCACAAACAGTGGCGCGAATCTGCCCACTCGAACGCCAACCGCGTTCCCTACTACCTCCGCAACGTCGCCCTCCTCAATGACTCCAAAGGTATCGAGTTCTCCCGGCACTGCGAAGGCTGCCATGATCCAATCGCACTCGTTTCAGGTGCTTTGACGCAGGCAGGCCCGAAGAAGCGTCCCTACGATCAGGACGGCGTAACCTGCACGGTTTGCCACTCCATACAGGCCATCGACACCCGCGGCACGGGCAGCTACGTCATGGGCATTCCCGCCGTGCTGGTCGACGAAGGCGGACAACCCGTCACACGCAAGGTGTCTGACGGCGAGATCCTTGCTCATCTCGACCGCCACAGCAAGGCCGTCATGAAGGACTTTTATCGCACCTCTGCGTTCTGCGCTACCTGCCACAAAGCCGCTCTGCCCCGGACTTTGAACGATTACAAGTGGCAGCGCGCCATCTCTCTCTACGACGAGTGGCAGAATTCCTCCTTCGCAAAGCAGTCTCCTTTGCCTTTCTACGTCAAAGATTCTGTCTCCTCCTGCCAGACCTGTCACATGCAGCGCGAGAAGCTGACGCTTACCGACTCAGGTGCCAAGGAGGGTCAGCTCGCATCGCATCGCTGGCTCGGAGCCAACACGCTTATCCCCAAAATCTACGGCTTCGATGAGCAGGCTACACGCATCGTTCAGTTCTTGCAGAACAGTGTCTTCAACGTCGACATTTTCGCGTTGGAACATGGCGAAATGGTCGACAGCGCCTCGGAAAAGGAGCTCGTCGCACCGCTCGGTCTCACCCCATTCACGATCGCTCCAGGTGAGACCATCACGGCAGACGTCGTCATTCAGAACAAGGGCATAGCTCACAGTCACGTACCCGAGCAGCGCGACATGTACGAGTCCTGGGTCGAGTTTCTGGTCAAGGACGCCTCAGGCAGGATTCTTCATCAAAGCGGCTTCATCAAGCCGGACGGCAATCTGGACGAACGTGCTCACAGCTTCACCAACCGCCTCGTCAACGTCAAAGGCGGCCTCAACGATCTGCATCAGGTCTGGACAAACCGCGTCGTCGCCTACAACAACACGATCCAGTCCGGCCGTTCGCAGCTTGTGCGTTACTCGTTCGTTATGCCGCCCGCGTCCGGCGGCCCTATCACGATCACGGCGACCGTCAAATACAGACGCTTCGATCAGCACTTCATCGACTTCGGCATGAATAGGCACTATGAGCAGCCTATCGTTGATATGTCCGCTGAGACCCGCACTCTCGTCGTCGGGGAGAACAAGCCAATCGCTCCCGGCGCTACTGAGAACAAGGAATGGATGCGCTGGAACAACTACGGCGTCGCGATGCTGGACGCGCAGCAGTACGCCGCTTCGGCTCACGCCTTCCAGCACGTTGCCAGGCTCCGCCCTGACTACGCCGACGTCTACACCAACATCGCTATCGTCCAAATTCAATGGGAAAAGTACGACGAAGCTAGACCCAATCTGCAGAAGGCTCTCACGCTTGCTCCCGGGAGCGCCCGCGCCCTTTACTATCAAGCTCTCGTCGAGCGCAATCTGGGCAATATGAGCGAGGCCATCGCCGACCTTCAGAAAGTCGTGACCAGCTTCCCGGAGTCACGCGACGCCCATCGCGAACTTGGCTTCTCCTACTACCAGCTGCATCAGTATGACCTCGCCCGCGCAGAGTACGAGAAGGTTCAAACGATCGATCCTGATGACCTCGCTGCGCACTACAACCTTTCAATCCTCTACCGCCGTCTGGGCCTGAAAGACAAAGCCCAGCAACAGGCCGCGATCTTCGCCGACCAGAAGGACGACCCCACCGCCAGCACCTATGCACTTGAGTACCTCCGCCAGCACACTGAAATCGCAAATGAAAGCGTCATATGGCATACCCATGAATTAGACATGCCATTCAAACCGGGATTGCAGCCACCACAGACCGTCGCTCCCACTTCCAGCTCGATGAGCGGCGGCAGCTTCTGAAAATCGCAAGGTAAATTTAGACAGAACGTCACCCTCGACTGACCCAGGCGAGTACATCCCAAAGCCCAACCCACCCGGACAGATCCGATCCAGCCGCCGCCACCGCATCAAAGCAACCCACTTGTCTCCTATTGCGCCGGAGTGGAATGCGAACCATATAGCTCTGCACTCCTCTGCAGTTCGATTCTGCTCTTTTCCACCTCGCCGCTCTGCTTGTAGGCGCGCCCCAGCACGAAGTGGAACCGCGGATTCTTCGGTTCCAGCGCGACCGCTTTCTCCAGCGCCGCTTCCGCCTCTGGCAGCCTGTTGAGAGCCAGCAAGGCCTCGCCAAGCGCCTCTTGACACTGCGCACACGACGGAGCAATCGCGGCTGCCCGCGCTAGTTTTTCAGCGGCCTCCTGCGGCTGATTTCGATCCAGTAGCAACAGCCCAAGATTTAGTAGCGGTTGTTCGCTCTGTGACGCCGAGCCCTGCTGCAGCGCTTCGGCCTTGCGGTACGCCTCCATCGCCTTCTCCAGCTGATTATGAGACGCAAGTGTAAGCCCCAGGTTGTTCTCCGCCTTTACGCTGCGGCTATCCAAGGTAAGCACCCTCCGGAAGGACGTTTCAGCTCCGCCGTAATCTCCTTTGCTGTACTGCGCGCGTCCCAAGCTGTACCAGGTGTCCGCATCGTCCGGAGAGAGATCCGTCGCCTGCTTCAGCCATCGAATTGCGTCGGCGTAATCCTGCAGCAGAACGTAATCCAGCCCCACCATGCGCAACTCTTCGCCCGTAGGCCGGCGTTCTGCAGCAGCCTCGGTGAAAACCCGCAACGACTCTTTCGGCTGATCTCTTCGCATCAACACCTCGCCCAGCAAATAAAGCCCATCGGCGGAAGTAGGCTCGCGCTGCAAAAAACGTCCGCAGAACTTGCTCTGCAGCAGCGAACTCTGACCGTTTTATTTGACCCCGTGCTTGCTGCAACGAAGCCTCCGCTCTAGCCACCGCTCCGCTGGTTTGATCGAAAAGATCTCCATGCAACACCCAAAAACCTGAAAATCCATTCAACTCAACCAAGACCATCCGCATCGGCGGCGATTGACCCACCGCCGAAATCGTCAGCGGCAGAAAAGCGACGGACCTAATCCATCTCAACGAGGAACTTTTGTATCAACGAAGATCTTCAAAAGGGCCAGCTCCAGCTTCCTCTTAGTTGTCGAGGCCTGCGAGTAAAGATTTTCTGAAAAGGTCTTAAAGCGAATGAACGTGCACCGAAAAATTCCATGCGATTTCATCCCGAACATTATAGATACAGTTGCTTAGCACCATACCAAACCGCTTACGCTGAAGCCACTACCCGGACCGTCAATGGCCAGCAGTGCCGCACCGCCTATCCGAACAACATCATCACCTCGCCGCTGAGCCCTGTCGCAACCGCCATCTCAGCCTACATCCCCTAGGCCTCCAACGCCCTCACTAATAACTTCGTCTTCGCCGGAACTTATCCCATAATCAGCACTGCGGAATCCATTCGCATCGATCAGGCTTTCGGGCAGAACAACAAAGTGTTCGTCTCCTACAACGTCCGCGACAACGTTCGGAACAACAACAATCTTCCGCAGTTCCAGCTACCGGTAACTTCGTTCCTCACCTCCCAGGATCTTCCCACACACCTGGTCCGCGTCGGATACGATCACATCTTCTCGCCAACCCTCTTAAACCACGCCCTCATCGCCTTCACCCGCGTGCTCAACAAGGAAGGCTTCATCACGCCATCGCAGGGCAAAGACTACTCTCAGCTCGTCGGACTTCCAGGAGGCACCGGAAACTACTTTCCCGGCATCATCCTTAATGGCGTCACCGGCAATGAAAGCAGCCGGGTAAATCTCGGCGATTACGTTGATCCAAACAACAACGGCTTCAACTCAAAAATTTCCGACAACTCCTATTACGTCAGCGATGCCATCTCGCTGACGAAAGGCAAGCATAATCTCACCATCGGAGGCGAATACCGTTACGCAGTCTCCATCTCCAGCTTCACCAACGTGGATAGCGGTAGCTTTGTCTTCAGCCGCGCACAGACAGCCGGAACCGCCACTACCACCGCCAACAGCGGAGACGGTTTCGCCAGCTTCCTCCTCGGGCAGGTCGCCCAGGCCACCGTCAAGCAGAACTTCGTCACTATCCGGAACGTCGGCCAATACAGCGCGCTCTACGTACAGGATGAGTTCAAGGCCAACAGGGATCTCAACCTGTCCCTTGGACTTCGCTATGACGTTGACCTTCCCTTCAAAGAGCTCCACAACTTCGGGTCGCAGTTCAACCCCACGACTATCAACACCGGCGCTCAGGGCACCAACACCCCCGGAGCTTTGGAGTTCGCCGGCAACGGCGCAGGAAAGGACGGCATCAGCTCGCGTTACTCCAACGTCTACTACAAAAACGTCGAGCCACGCGTAGGCATTACCTGGTCTCCGAGCTCGCTCGGTCACAAGAGCGTCTTCTCCGCTGCTTACAGCGGCCTCAATGCTCCGATTCTCCAATGGCAACAGATCTACGGCGGAGTGCCTGCTGGCTATTCCTCCATCAGCCAGATCAACAATAACGCGAACCCTTTCACCACAGGCGAACTGCTCGATCCCGGTTCGCTCAAAAGCCCCGGTATCGCCAACCCAGGAGCCTTCGGCGTACCAAACATACCCACCAACCCCAGCTTCGACCGTAGTCAGTTGAACGGTCAAAACGTCAACTACACCCGCCGCGACTTCGGCAAACCCGGCTACGACCAGACCTGGACCGCAACCGTTCAACAGCAGTTCGCAACCGATCTGATTCTTACCCTTGGCTATCTCGGTGAGCGGGGCGTTCACCTCGGCTCCAACCTGCTCTACCTCAACAATATTACGCAGCAGAACTTCGCCCTCGGCTCCCAGCTCAGCGATCCCTTCACGGGCTCCGGTGCGCCGGTCGACGGAGTCTCCGCTCCTTACGCTGGCTTTCAGGGAACCGTCTCACAAGCTCTCAGACCCTTCCCTCAATATCACCTGGTTAACACCGGTGCCTATGGCGAAAACCACGGCCAGCTTTCCTACAACGCGCTGACGGCTAAGCTGGAACGCCGCTATCACAACGGACTCAACCTCCTTGCCTCCTACACCTGGTCCAAGATTCTTATCGACACTGGTAACATCATCGGTGGCAGCCTCGGAGGCTCATACACCGCCAGCATTCAGAACCCACTCAACCTAAAAGCAGAAAAGGCCATCTCCCCGCAGGATACGCCGCAGATCTTCGTTATTAGCTACATCTACTACCTGCCCTTCGGCAAGGACAAGAGCTTCCTGAGCCGCGGCGGCGTAGTCAACTACCTTGTCGGCGGATGGTCAGTCAGCGGCATCCAAAGATATCAAAGTGGCCAACCACCTGGCTTCGGCTGCGCAACCGGGATCCCCGGATACGACAACTGCATTCGCTACAACTTCGTGCCCGGACAGAATCTGCGTTCAAGTGCTAGGAGGAACGAATCGTTCAATCCTGCACTCGCTGGATCGAACCTCTGGTACAACCCTGCCGGCGTCCGCGATCCCAATGCCGACGTCACTAGAACTATCTCCTATGCCTTCGGCGACAAACCCGCCTATGAGTCCGACGATCGCTCATTCGGCTATCTCGAAGAAGACTTCGGCTTGATCAAGCGGACTCACATCACCGAACGCGTAGCCTTCCAGTTCCGTGCCGAAGCCTTCAACGCCTTCAACCGCCACGTCTTCGGTAATCCCGACAACAACCCGCACGATGCTGGCTTCGGAACGGTCGGCAGCACTGCCAACAGCCCGCGTTCGCTTCAACTCACCTTCCGCGCGGAGTTCTAACTGTCGAAAGAAGATTAGAGCCTGGAAGCAGAGAAATATTCCTGTTCCCAGGCTCTAATCAGGTCCGGCTACGGGCACGCCATCAAGCTGTGCCCGGAAATTGCTTGCAGTGAAATGGGCTTAGCCTCAGAGATAAGCTGGTCATTCAGGGCGCCATTTATTCGGAGCCGCTTTAGAATCTTGGGCCGTACAACGCCTCGCCGTCGGGATTGCCCGGCGATCATCCGGCAACTGAAAGCAACTCCGCGAGATTAAGCATCGAGTTCGACTCTGTGCCCCGAGGCAGTGATGGAGCAATCACGAGGGCCTCGCTGTGGTCCTCAAACCAAACCAAAAACGAAGACTGTTCAGATCCCGGGAGTCGCTGCTGGTTGATCCAATGATAGTAGGCGCCCATATCGGCATCAATCAAGGAGCCTCTGAGATCGAGTTCGGGATTGCTCTCGCCACCGGACATCAGCTCATTCATTGGCTTCTGCCGTTGCCGAGGGGCAAAACGCACGAATAAGGTGAGGGGTTGCGCCCTTCGCAAAGCTTCGCGAGCCGTCCACTGGGCAAAGGTCGTACTGAATATCTGGGTCCCGGAACCCTCTGTGAGCAGCTTGACCTGAAAGCGCTGCAACACCTCGTCTCCTCCTTTATCGAGACCGAGGTCCGTTGGAGATAGACGCGCCATGTGTGTGCGCAGTTCCTCAGGGCCCATTCCCGGCCTTCCAATCTCCATTTGAATATTTTTCAGCAATGCGGCGCGTACGGGTTCCAGCCTCTGAAAGGACACGCAAGTGAGCAATGGGCTGTGTTCCGCTGCCTGCCCTCCATCGACATACCAATGTCCATAAGGAACCGGATGTGTCTTTGCCCTGGCTTCAACTGCGGCCAGCAGAAGTTTAACTCCGTTCTCAGATTTGACTTGCCTGAAATAAGTTCCATGCTCGCGCAGATTACGGAACAGGGGCCCGTCATAAGACAAAACGCCTTGTCCGATGACCGCAACTCCAAGCCTGCGCATGGCATTTAGTTGGGGCGCCGTCCCTATGCGGGTACGGTTGCCGTAAGCGATCGCTGCGTCCGTGAACGCATCTAGCTGATGAGTTGTCCAAAGGTATGCCGATAACTGTTCGACAAACTGGGCTGGCTGGTTGATCCAATCAAGGCTCTCAAGTTTCCCCGACAGAGAAAGTTGCCAGAATGCCTGAAACCATTCATGGATCTGCGCGGGCGTTAGAGAACTAAGAGCAGCAAGTTCCCGATCGATTGCCGCATGCTCTGCGGGAAACTTGTAATCGTATTCGATGACCTCCCGCAGTAAGCTTGGCACGAAGCTCAGCGGCAGCTGCTTCACTGCTCCCAGGTGAGCCACGACGAGCTTTCTTGCCTCGGGCGGATACCCAGCGAACTGTTCGGCTTTGAGGTCCCTTGGCAGCATAACCTACAACAACTCGTGGATCGGCACGCCTTGTGACAGCTTCGGCGAGAATCCCATCATTGCGCCGAGAGTGGGGACAAGATCGATCGATTGCAGCGAACGATCATACACCATCCCCTGTCGAACGCCTGTGCCCAGAGCCATCATCCAGGTCGTGCGTGACGCCGCGTCACCCGTGCGATGGTGCTGAAATCCATTCCCGCCGGCATCCTCGTCGGCATCGCGTCCAAAATCTGGAAGGATAAACATCGTCGTATTGCCCGCGTATTCGGGTTCGGCTTGAACCGCTTTCCAAAGCTCCGCACAAAGACGGTCTGTGCGCCGAATTGCCTCAATATAGAGCGAGTAAGCACCGGTGTGAGCGACATCGATATCGTGCATCGTAATCCAAAGCAGACTTGGAGATTCCTGCTGCATTAGACGCTTCGCAATGTATACGGAAAGCTCATCCGCGCTCGAGACAGTTCGTGCATGCACCATGAAATCATCGACCGAGAGCTTCAATATTCTTTCCATTTGCTGCAGTTCGAATTCGCCGCCTCTAATTTGCGGTGCATATAGCGGTGTCTCATAATTATCACGAAGCAAATGGTTGAAATCCGCACCCGCTCCAGATGTTGCCGCACTCAGTAGATGCTTCGGTAAAATAACTTTCGCTCCCAGGCCAGGACCATAGGAACGATACTCGCTTTCGCCAATTCGGTTAAACCCATTGCTGGGCGCGACCACCCATGCGCTCGACGACGGGCGATTCAGGTCCTTGCGAAAATACTCGAACACTGTAGGATGTTCAGGTGGAACCGCCGAAAAATTATTGAGCGTTTCATAAACGCCGGTCGCCAGACTTGCGGTCGCCACGTAGTGGCCCAATATCCCCTGATTTATCACATGCGTGAAAAAACTGGACTGCGGAGCCAGCTCGTGGAGCATGTGCGGTATATTCTCCTGCCCTTCCGGAGCGAATGTCTCTTGATCCCGAGCGCCTCCACCAAACGTAATGACAATGATCTTCCGCTTCTTTGCCGCAGCCTCTCCATGCACAAAGGGGCTGCCTCCCATCAGCGCACTTCCCAACGCCAGTCCAGCCGTACTGCGCAGGAAGTCGCGCCTGCTGCGACTAAGACGCTGTGCAGTGCGAGATCGGACAAGAGTCGCCTCGCTGAATGACGATGATGCCCTCAACTCAAATCCACCTTATGTCCTCCTAACTTCGATCATGCGCAACTTCTTCTCTCTTGGTTCGACATGCGATCGCCGATGCCGGCATTCAAGGCTTGGTTACCGAGCCGGGCTTCGCCGAATACACAAACTGCTGGACCTCGGCCCTTTCCTTATCAACTGCGGCCATATGTTGTGCCTGCAGTCTTTGATAGAGGGCGAACTCCTCCCGTGCATGGTCCTTCTGTCCGGCGCGAACATAATACTGGCCGAGACGGTAATGAGCATCTGGAAGACTAGGATTCAATTCCAGTGCCCGCCGATATTCAGGAAGCGACTTTGACAACTCATGCTGATCTGCGTACAGAATGCCCAATTGCAAATGCGCGTCGGCGAGTGTTCCATCTAATGCAATCGCCTTATGCAGCAAAGACTCCACCGCCCGAAAATCCACACTGGGTCCTTCCAGCCGTTTCCCCTTCCATAAACTAACAGCGTAATAATACTTGGCCAGCGCGTTGTCTGGCTGCAGCTCCGAATATCGCCGAAATCTTTCGATTACATCATCCGCCTGATTGGGAGAGCTAAGGTACGACTTGGACAAAAACAGATAACATCGGGCATCGGTAGGGTCGAGATCCGCTGCTGTAAGCAAAGATTTGATCGACTCCTCATACCTGCCCTGTGAATATAGCGCCATTCCTAACCCGATGAGTAGACGTGGGGAATTCGGATAATGCCGGGTAGCTTGCTGGAAGACGTCGATGGCTGGCTCATACGTCCTGTGGAGAAGAAGCTCGCTTCCCCAGGCAAACAGATTGTCCTCGCTCGGATCCATTTGAGCGGCAATTTGAAACTCGTTCGCCGCTTGAAGATATCTTCCGTCCTTCTCCTCGATCTGACCCAGCAGGTTGTGCAGTTCGCCGGTGTTCTTCTGTTTCACCATGTTCTGAACAAGCTGCCGCGCGTCTTCGAGCCGTCCCATAAGAAAGTAAACGAGAGCCAGATCGTAGCCGTTGCTATAAGAGGAAGGGTTGATCCGTTGCGCTTGTTCGAGCAGAGGAAGCGCATTCGCAATCCTATTGGTCTGAAGATAGAAGTCAGCCAGATTGTGGTTCGCGCCGAAATCCCCAGGTTCAAGAGCGAGTGCCCTGCGAAACTGCGCCTCGGCCAACTCCAGCTTCCCAGAACTAGCCAGAGCTGTTGCTAGATTCGTTCTCGCTGCCCCCGAATCCGGTTTCAATCGTACCGCGATTGCCAGTTGCTCTACAGCCTTCTCGTTTTCAGACAGCGCAGCATAAGTCAGCCCTAGAATCTCGCGAACTTCAAAGCTCTTCGGGACACTGGGTAAAATACTTTCCAGTTGGACCGCGGCCTCGGTGTACTTCCCTGCGTGGTACTG
This sequence comes from Tunturiibacter gelidiferens, assembly GCF_013410115.1. Classification (GTDB taxonomy): domain Bacteria; phylum Acidobacteriota; class Terriglobia; order Terriglobales; family Acidobacteriaceae; genus Edaphobacter; species Edaphobacter gelidiferens. The sequence continues at coordinate 2,451,745 of NZ_JACCCV010000001.1, read as the reverse complement.
GGCTACCGCTGACTGAAACTGGCGATCTAGATTTTGGCTTGGGCCGTCTTGGGCCGCTAAAGCCTCAGCCTCCGAATTACGGACTGCAAATGCCGCGCAAAGCAGAAACCATCCGCAAAGAACTACAAGCCGCAATTGATGCGCCTTGCTCATAATCCTCCGCGTGAGGACAACAACACACCCACTAGAATACCTCGAACTCGAAAGGCACGTCTCGAGACGCCTTTCCCGCGAGCTTCAACTCAACCTAATAGTACAGCTTGAGAGCGAATTGAATCTGCCTTGGATCATACGGTGCATCGCGGGTCGATCCGATTTCGCCAAACTTGGGGTCGGTGAAGTTGCCCGAGTTTCCGATCGCAATGACTCCGTTGCCGCCGAAGTTAGGCGCATTGAAGTTCGGATGATTCAAGATGTTGAAGAACTCGGCCCGGAACTGCATCGAGAAGCGCTCGCTAAGCTGGAAGGCCTTGAACGTTGAGAAATCGAACCGATGGAATCCCGGCCCTGTGGTGGTTGAGGGCCCGGCACCCAAAATTGCACTTCCGGTTAGAGGGAAGCATCCGGCGGGTGCAACTGCCCCCAGAGGGCAAGGCTGCTGGAAGGCGTTCGGATTTCCAAACCAGCTGAGTTTTCCGTTCGAGTCCTTATGCAGACCAAGCTTCTGGCTCTGCCCAGGCACCTGCACGTCATTGCAATACGTTCCGGAGGTTGTTGGACTCGGGCAAGTGAGAGTGATCGGTTGGCCGCCCTGAAGGGTTACGATCCAGTTCACGCTCCACCCACCAATGGCTGCATTCCCGAGCTTGCCAGCGTCGGCCATGAACTTCTTATCCTTGCCGAACGGTAGTTGATAGCCGCCGCTCAAATGGACCACATTTCGGATATCGAAGTCGGCCAGCCCGTAGTCAAATCTGGGACCAAGCCCCGGGACATACGCGGCCCGGAATCCACTTGAATTGCCTGTACTGCCTCCGTTGAGAAGGTCGGCGGCATCCGAAAGCGTCTTCGAATAGGTGTAGGTGACAAGATAATTCAACCCACTAGAAAACTGTTGTTCAAGTTTGGTTTGCAGGCCGCTGTAGTTACTGATCCCGAGAGTTTGCTGATAGCTCCCATTCTGACCAAAATCTGGAAACGGCAGGAAAGGAAGCACACTGGTGTTGGCTGGTATCAATTGAGAGACGTTATTGTTGCCGATACCAACCTGCAGGTTATTGACGTTCGTAAATACGTAAGCAACCTGCGCCGACATAGAGGGAGTGATCGCGTATTGGAGAGTGAAGTTGGAGCTGAGAGTAACCGGTGTTATGAATTTGAACTGAAGCCCCTGAAGACCCAGGCCTTTAGCATTCACCGCAAGAGGCGTAAAGGAACTGCAGGACAAACCGCTACCAATCGGTGCGCTTCCGCCCGGACCTGCGGTCGCGCAGCTGCCGTAGGGGTTAGAACCGCTACCGAAGGCTGCGGAGTCTGTGGTTCCCTTGTAGTCGAAGTTGTAGACGAAGGGATAGTTCTCACCGATGTTGGGTCCGTATCCCTGACTCTCAAAGGCGTTGTAGAAGAGCCCAACGCCGCCACGCATTACAAACTTCGGGGTAATTTGATAGGCGAAGCCTGCGCGCGGCGCAAAGTTATTCTTTTGATTCTGGGTGAGTCCCTTCCCGTATCTGTTGGTTTCCTCGAGCGTAATTCCGTCTTTGGCTAACAGATCGAGGAAGCCGTTGCCGTTAAGAGAGGGATTATTGGAGGTGGAAGACAGAGACCTATCGGCCTTCCCTGACGCCGGGACTAGATAGGTCGGCACTCCGTTTGGAGGACCGCTTTGAACAAAGTTGCTCTGGGCGCCATTTGATTCGGAGATTGGACTGAAGTAATCCCAGCGAAGGCCGAGATTAAGGGTCAACCTCGGAGTGACCTTCCAGTCATCCTGGAAGTATACGGCGAGGTACTTCCTGGTATCGTAGGTTTTGCTGATGTTGGAAGCGTGTATCTCGTTCGCCCCTCCCACAAAACCGACTCCACCTGGATAGGTTGCTGCTTGTGGTGACAGCAGGAATTGTGCAATACCGTTCTGGTCCCCGGATTGGCCCGGGACACCTACGTAGTTGCCACTATTGAAGTCGAACTCACCTCGGGAGTACGCGGGTTGTAACGTGTTGAAGTGGACATTCTGGAACTCGACGCCCATCTTAAAGCTGTGCTTTCCATAGATCTTGGTAAAGTCATCCGTGATCTGGAGGGTCTGGCTGACCTCGTCGGAAGGCAGGAAGTCATTGCTGCCCAGCGTTTGTAGGCCGCCGATGACGATTGCCGGAAGGCCTCCGTTTTCAGACGACTGCGGGACGCCCTGGATCCCATATTTTGCCGGGAGGCCCGTAGTGCTACCCTCTGGGCCAAATCGAGTGGTGTGCAGGTGGTTGAAGCCAACACGCCCTACGTTGACGATGTCGGGAGTAAACACGTGGGTCCAGGCGGCAACAGCCTGATCGGATTTCGCCGTCTGGAGGCCCTGCTGGAAGCTGCCGCCGTCGGCAATACCTCCAAAAGGCCCCGGAATAAATTGTGGGTCATCCACGTAGCTGAAGCGAACGAATATCTGCTCTTTTTGCGTGGGATTGTAGTCACCGCGCACGTCAAAGGCGTTGCGATGCTCATACAGTTTTGGACTTGTTACAAAGTTCGAGGCGATGCCCGAACCGGTTGGCGATGGATATAGATTAAGCAGGCCGATTGCATTCGGATCCAGGCGGGAGCCAGGGATTTGATTCAGGTTGCAGGCTGCTGGTGAAAAAGACGGGGTACCTGGCCCGCAAGAGCCGAACGGATCGCGAACGTAGCCACTTTTTGACACTGGGAAACCTGAGATAGGGTCAACCGTACCTGCCGTAACCGCACGCGTTGTTGCCGGGTCCAGGATCGTGCCAAATGGTATCTTTCTGCCCACATTGTCTGTACGCAGCTTCGTCTGATCAGTGATCAGTTCAGAGAGATTTGTGTAGCCGCTGCTTCTCTCCAGGTTTGTCGGCACGCCAATACCAGACTGAGTATTACCCTGGACGCGCCGAAAACCCTCATAGTCGCCAAAGAAGAAGAGCTTGTTCTTGATGATTGGCCCACCGATGGTCGCTCCGAACTGGTTAAAGCGCAACGCTCCTTTTTTTGTTTCGAAATAGTCTGCCGCGTCCAGCTTGTCATTGCGGAAGAACTCCCAGACCGCGCCATGGAGGCTGTTTGTGCCGGACTTGATCGTGGCGTTCAGAACGGCGCCGGCCGAACGACCAAGCTCAGCGCTGAAGCCTGCCGTCTGTACTTTGAACTCCGCGATCGCGTCCAACGGAGGAAGAATGACAAAGTTCGTTCCGTTGAGAAAGTCGACTGCGTTGGAGTTGTTGTCGATACCATCGAGCAGGTAGTTGTTCTGCGCCGGCCGCAGACCGTTCGCGGTAAAGGCTCCGGAGGCCGCGTTTCCGCGTGTGTCCGCCTGCGACGAATTCACGCCGGCGCCAAGCTGAGCAAGAAAGGTGAAGTTGCGCCCATTCAAAGGCAGGCTATTTACCGTGCGCTCGGACACAACTTGTCCAACCGACGATTCGTCTGTTTGCAGCTGCGGTGGCGCGGTAGTAACCTCCACCGTCGTGGTCTCTGCGCCTAGCTTCAATTCAATGTTTACCTGCAAGTTCTGCCCGACAGACACCGTAAGATTTTTCTGAGAGGTCGTAGAAAACCCCGGGCTCGTGACCGTAACCGTATAGTTGCCGATCCTTACCGGCGAGAAGATATATACGCCGGCCCCGTTCGTAACGGTCTCCAGAGACAACCCTTGGTCCGTGTTCAATAAGGTCACGTGAGCATTCGGAACAATCGCACCTGCGGCATCTACGACCGTGCCGTTGATTGCTCCTTCGTCGACCTGCCCAAAGACGCATTGGGTCTGGGCCAGGAGAAGGCACAAGTAAGAAAGGGTTATAAAGCCGAAACGTCCATACCAGCTCATAGCATTGCGATCAAAAGCCATCCGAATTACCTCAGTTTTTTCGTTCCATGGTCATTGCGCTTCGCCGAACCTGAAAGGCTGATTGGATAGACACGTAAAGCTTTTCCGAGTAAAAGTAAGCGTTTACATTGTCGACGAGGAATCTAGTACAACCGGATAACTATTGTCAACCAAAAGGTTGAAACTGCCGTCTGCAGATAGATGGACTTCTGCCGCGGTGAGTAGTGTGTTTCCGCGCACGATTTTAGCTGTGTCCTTGTCCGGTGCTAACATTGCCGTCTACACGGACCTAGCCGAAATGTCGCATCGCAAAAGCGGAAGTCACTTTCTTTCACGGCGAAAGCTCCTCAAAAGCTTAGGCTTGGCACCTGTCCTGTTCCGTCCAGTTGCCTTCCATGCATCTTCATTCCTACTCGCCCCCCCGGAGACCCTCCCGAGTCAAGCTTCAAATTTCTCCTATGCCGACATAAGGCTCAAACCCCACTACCCCACAAAATCTCCATTGGAAGATGTTCTCCGTCTAGTTCCTCCGGGTTCAGATGAGTACATCACCGAGAAATACGCCTTTGAAATCGGGTCACAACTCAATCATTGGAGCCGAGCCCTCGAGGCATCAGCCAATGATCTTTCGGCCTTAGCCAGCTCCTTGGATTCTTCCGTGGAAGCCTCGTCACTGACTCCCACCAAAGAGATCAGGCTAGGCTCCTCTGATGCGATACATGTCGTGAAGCGACAGTTTACGTCCCAGGTTGTCCCTGGACGTGAGCGATTTCTCAAGGAGATTCAAAGATGGCTAGGGCAGGTCTCGCGCGTGGAAACCGCGGAGTTCGAAATCACTGATATCAAAGAAGTGTCGAGCGCTCCCCTGACGGTTCGCCTGGATATCCGATACGACATCGTCGCCAGTCGAAAGGATCGACACCGCGAGGAGCGAGTTGGATCGTGGCGCACCGAGTGGTCCTACGACGAATCGCGCAACGCATTGGAAACTTGGAAGGCACAAAGATGGGAGGCTACAGAAGAGATCTTGAGCGTCACTGACGGGCTCGCCTTTATTGATGTCACCCATGAAGCTCTCGCTGGAACGGACTCGTATACAAAGCAGATGCTTCGCGGATCCGACTATTGGCGTACGGTCTTGGATGGCGCATGCGGCATCGACGTTTACGGCAACAACGGTGTAGCCGCGGGGGATTTCGATAACGATGGATTCGACGATCTTTATGTCTGTCAGCCGGCAGGTCTGCCGAACCGCCTGTACCGCAATCGGGGTGACGGTACCTTTGAAGATGTAACAGAAGGATCGGGAGTTGGAGTGCTGGACAATACTGCATGCGCTCTGTTCGCCGACTTTCGGAATAACGGGTTTCAGGATCTTCTGGTGGTTTGCGGCAGCGGCCCCCTGCTATTCCTAAATAAAGGGGACGGAACGTTTGCGATCAAGCGTGACGCCTTTCAATTTACGAATCCTCCTCAGGGATCGTTCACGCATGCTGCGATTGCCGACTACGATCGCGACGGACTTCTCGACATCTACTTTTGCCTGTACAGCTATTACCTAGGCCTCGATCAGTATCACTATCCGGTGCCCTACTTCGACGCCCGTAATGGCCCAGCCAATTGCCTGCTGCACAACCAGGGGAACGGTACCTTTGTCGAGAAGACCGAAGCGACAGGATTGAACGTTGATAACAACCGATACAGTTTCGCGTGCGCCTGGGGTGAATCCACCTCTAATGGCTTGCCCGATTTATACGTGGCCAATGACTTCGGGCGCAATAACTTGTATCGGAACAACGGAGACGGAACGTTCACCGTAGCCTCGAGCTCGGCCAACGTTGAGAACGTGGGAGCAGGGATGAGTGCCTGCTGGTCCGATTTTGATAACGATGGAAATCAGGATATCTATGTCGCCAATATGTGGTCGGCGGCGGGCCAAAGGGTTTCAACACAAAGACACTTTCAGGAAAAAGCTTCGGAAGACATCCGTGCACTCTATCAACGGCACGCGCGCGGAAATGCTCTCTATCGAAATCAGGGGAATGGGCAGTTTCAAAACATCAGCCGGCAAGCAGGAGTAGAGATGGGCCGATGGGCCTGGTGCTCGGATCTGTGGGACTTCGATCATGACGGCTACCCTGACCTCTACGTCGTCAATGGGTATATCACCGCCCCTGAAGGCCAATCAGCGAGAAGTGATCTCGGCAGTTTTTTCTGGCGGCAAGTGGTTGCGAAGTCGCCCATAGACGCCACGCCCTCTTTGGCCTACGAGCGTGGATGGAACGCTCTCAACGAATTGATCCGATCGGACAGCTCGTGGAGCGGCCAGGAAAGAAACGTAGCGTTCGTCAACAACCGCGATGGCACATTTTCTGAGGTTTCGGGGACGCTCGGTTTGGACTTCCCAGAGGACGGCCGCTCTTTCGTTCTCGCCGATCTCGACCACGACGGACGTTTGGAGCTCATCCTCAAAAACCGCAACGCTCCCCAGTTACGGATCCTTCATAACGTTATGAACGATATCGGCGCCTCGATTGCATTCCGTTTACGAGGGATCAAGAGCAATCGCGATGCTATCGGAGCTGCCATCAAAGTAGAAGCTGGAACTATCAGGCAGATAAAGTATCTGCAAGCAGGCTCCGGGTTTCTGGCTCAGCATTCCAAAGAGGTGTTCTTTGGCGTTGGGAGGCTGGAGGGACCGATCCGCGCCACGATCTGCTGGCCGAGTGGGCTCTCTCAGAAATTCGAGAACCTACCGGTAAACCATCGTATCGAAATCGAAGAGGGCGCCACCACATTTCTCGCCAAGCCCTTCGCCGCCCCTAACCCTTCCTTAACTCGAGCGGGCCCCGCGTCAAAGTTAGAGCCTCTCCCATCCCAGACAGACACATGGCTAATTGAGCCCTTACAAGCCCCGGAGTTTTCTCTAACTGATTTCGCGGGCAGCATTCGAACTCTCCAGGCGCTACGGGGTAATTTTGTGCTGCTCAACTTCTGGTCAACAACAGCACCACTCTCTCGCGGCCAACTGAGACTTCTTCATCAATATGAGTCAGCCTTCACCGCAAGCCAACTGAAGATTCTCGCAATAGGCGTCGACGAACCGGACGATCTCGGCAAAGCTCGCTCCTTCGCGGCACAAGAAAAATTTGTCTTCCCTCTTGTCTTCGCAACAGCAGAAGTAGCCGGTATCTATAACATCATCTACCGCTACTTGTTCGATCGTCGCAGAGACCTCGCGATTCCAACCTCCTTCCTGCTGGACAGAGAAGGCATGATCGTAAAGATCTATCAGGGACCGCTTGCCCCCGAGCGTCTGCTCGAGGATGTAAGCTCTGTTCCAACTACAGCAGAGGGGCGCATACAAAAGGCGATGCCTTTAGGCGGAATGCTCTACCGGGCAGGATTCCAACGCAATGACTTTACTTACGGGGTCGCGCTCTTTCAGCACGGCTATCTCGAACAGGCCGCTGAGTCATTCAAGCAGGTCATCGCCGCAAAGCCGGATGATCCGGAAGGCTATTACAACCTCGGAACGCTTAGCCTGCGAAGAAATGACTTTAAACAGGCACGCCAATATCTTCAACAAACGCTAAAGCTACGACCAAACTATCCCGAGGCGTGGAACAACCTTGGAATGATGGCTGCCCAGCAAGGTAAGCCTGACGAAGCCATCCAGAACTTCCAACAGTCATTACGCCTGAGACCAACCTACGCGATTGCCCTTTTGAACCTGGGAAATGTCTACCGGCGGCAGGGAGCTTTTGAGAAGGCACAGGATTGCCTGAACCACGCACGTGAAATTGAACCCGACAATCCTGAAGTCAACTACAGCTTGGGCATGTTTTACGCTCAGCAAAGCCAGATGCAAAACGCATCGAACTATCTGCAAAAAGCTCTCGAACTGCGTCCCGATTATCCTGAAGCATTGAACAACCTCGGCGTTCTCTTCGTGAGGGAACAGGACTACGCGAAGGCAGAAGAGCAGTTCAAGACTTGCATCCGTACCGTCCCGAGTTTCGATCAGCCCTATCTCAATCTTGCTCGACTCTACGCACTACGCAACGACAAGGAAAAGGCCAAAGAGGTTTTGCAGGATCTGCTGCGCATTCAGCCGCAGAACCCGAGTGCTATTAAGGCAACGGAGATGTTAAACGCAGAGCCTTGATCAAAGTCTTAAAACCAACGCCGAACCAATCCTATCCCTCTATAATCGCAACCTATGAATCTTCCCCGACGGCGTTTCCTCTGCTCATCTCTTGTTATGCTCGGTACCCCGTTGATGGACGCGCTAACGACCCCGCTCTGGCAATGGAGAGATCCAACGCTGATCCAAGCCGCAACCTCGAATCCTGCGCCCCCAGTGCAGTTTGTGGATGTCGCGCAGCGAGCCGGGTTGACAATCCCAAACGTGTGGGGCGGTATTGACCACAAGCGCAGCATTATCGAGGCCAAGGGAAGTGGGCTGGCTTTTTTTGACTACGACCAGGACGGTTGGTTGGACATCTATCTCACCAATGGAAATCGACTTGACGCTCAATGGTCTGCCGGAAAGGCGCCTATATCTCATCTGTACAAGAACAACCGCGATGGCACGTTTACCGATGTCACCGAGAAGTCGGGTCTGGGTGTCACCGGTTGGCAGACCGGCGTCTGCATCGGCGACTACGATAACGACGGATGGGACGATCTGTTTTGCACCTTCTGGGGGCATAACATCCTCTTCCACAACAATGGAAATGGAACCTTTACTGATGTTACTCACAAAGCCGGCCTCTATCAGGAACAGTTCCGTTGGGGCGCTGGCTGCACCTTTCTCGACTACGACAGGGACAGCCATCTCGATCTTTTCGTCTGTAACTATCTCAAGCTGAATCCGGAGACCATTCCAGCGGCAGACGAAACGCATTATTGTCAGTGGAAGGGTGTCCCCATCATGTGCGGCCCCCGCGGCCTTCCCGGCGACACGAACATTCTTTATCACAACAATGGAGACGGCACCTTTACCGACGTCTCGCAAAAGTCGGGCATTCTGAAACCGGGCCCGCGATACTCCATCACCTCCGTCTCTTACGACTTCGACAACGATGGTTGGCCGGACATCTATGTTGCGGTGGACTCACAACCGAGCATTCTCTTCCAGAACAATCACGACGGAACGTTCACCGATGTTGCCGTTATTGCCGGTTGCGCCTACAGCGATGGCGGTCATGAGCAGGCCGGAATGGGTGTCGCTGTCGCCGATTACGATTGCGACGGCTGGTTCGACATCTTCAAGACCAACTTCGCGGACGACACCTGCAACCTATACCACAACAACGGCGATGGAACCTTCAGCGATGTTACGTTTCCTTCCGGCGTAGGAATCAATAACCGCTATGTCGCATGGGGATGCGCTTTTCTTGACTATGACAACGATGGTTGGCCGGACATCTTTCAGGTAAATGGGCATGTTTACCCTGAGATCGACAACTACCATTTCGATCAAACCTTCAAGAATCCGCGCTTGGTCTACAAGAACCTCGGCAATGGACGCTTCAAGGATGTTTCGTCGTCAATGGGGCCCGGAATTGCAGAACGCTTTTCCAGCCGGGGCGCGGCCTTCGGAGACTATGACAACGATGGTGGCTTGGATGCGCTGATTTTGAACATGAACGATTTGCCATCGCTCCTTCGCAACGACGGAGGAAACAAACAAAACTGGATCAAAATCAAACTGCTAGGCGTAAAATGCAATCGCACCGCAATTGGAGCTCGCGTGCGCGTCATAACCGGTAAGCACATTCAAATGGACGAAGTTCATAGCGGTACAAGCGTGATGTCGCAAAGCGATCTGCGCATTCACTTCGGTCTTGGCAAGGCAGATGTAGTGGATGTCATTGAAGTGAAGTGGCCGACGACGCAAAAGATAGAACGATTCATGCAGGTCAAAGCGAATCAGATACTCACCATCCGCGAAGGCAACGGAATCGTCGCAATCTCCAAGGCCGCCTCCTCGCGCTCCACTTAGAAGGTAGATAGGTTCTCATCAGGAACCCGCCGTCGACAGTTGCTGGATCAGCCTGTTTGCTTTTATCGTGCCGTCGAAGGAACAGGCTGATCTGGCAGAACGATCAGGAATTGCTTGACCTCGCGACGCTTCTTCTCAACGGCCTCTGCCTGTTGACTCTTGATCTCATCGTGAAGCTTGAACTCTTCTTCAGCCTTCGCTCGTTCTCCGACTCGGTCATAGGCTAGCGCGAGCCGGTAATGGGCCTCGCCCAGCTGCGGCTCCCCTTCGATTGCCATTTTATAAAAATCGATCGCCTCGGAAAATTTGGATCGAGACGCAGACAGTATCCCGAGCTGGAGGTAAGCGTCGCCGCATTTTGCATCGATAGTGACAGCTCTTGCAAGCAGCTCCTCGGCCTGATTCATGGTCTGGGTCTCCGCCGAATGTTGCTGCCGCTTCAGGATCGCCATCGCATAAAAATAGTTGGCAAGAGCGTTGTCAGGCTGCTCCTTCACAAACCGTGCCAGCCTCTGCTCAACACACGACAATATATCGGGAGCCACAGTCTGCATCTTACCCATAAACATATACGGCTCAGGGTCCATCGGGTCAAGATCGGAAGCATGGCACAGGCGAACGGCAGCCTCCTCGTACAGCGCGCCGGCGAAGAGAGCCGCACCCAGGGCCGTCAGCATTCTGGCCGACCTCGGATAGGCTTCGTCCCCTCTGCGAAAGACCTCCTGTGCCTGCCAAACAGCTCGATGAATTAATAACTCAGAACCCCACTCAAAATAATTCTGTTCACTGGGTTCCAGTTGGACCGCCTCCTCATACTCATGAACGGCGGCTAGAGGATTGCCTGATGTCTCATCCAACTCACCCGCAAGCCGATATAGCTTCCCGTTCCCATGTTGCTTGAGTAGCTCATGGACGCGATCGAGGGCCGCCGCAGTACGACCACTCCGGTCATAAGCCTGAATAAGGTCGTACTGGTTCTTGAGATTTTCCGGATTAATCCGAGATGCATTTTGTAGGGGCGCTAGCGATTCGCCGTATCGGCCAGTTCGAAGATAGAATTCACCAAGCTTATGGTTCGCTTCAAAGTTTCCCGGAGAATGTTCCAAATCTGAGCGTAACTTGCCTTCGGTCTCCTTCCAAACAGGAGCAGCATCGGCTGTTCCAATACTGCCTGCCTGATCCCATGGTTTGAGCGTAACTGTTTCACTCGCGAGCGCTTCGCTGGTCCGCAGCATAGAGTCCGATCCATGCCCCCCGACCGCCGTCCAATCAGTCACTCCTGCAACGGTGAAGTTCGGCTTATCGGCGAAAGCCATAGCTTGTTCGGAAGGCGATGAGGTTGCCCCGGGAGTTGATTGAACTGAACCTCCATCTTCTAGGACCAGATCAACCTTCTGTTGGGTGCCCTTTGAAGATAGTGTGACAGCTACAGCGCGGCCGCGGAATCCTGGTTTCTCTGCGCTCAGCCGATATATTCCCGGTTGAATGGTCGAAAACGCGAACGTGCCATCTGCGTTGGTTTGAATCTCGACACCACCATGAACCCCCTTCTGTTCGAGCCTCACGACTGCGCCGTCGACAGGCTTACCGCTTGGAGAATGGACAGTTCCCTGCACGACCCCCGTCACGTCAGCAGAGATCTGCTGCGCAACCGCCACGCCAATGGAGACGACAAACAGAAGCATAGCGACAGCCACCAAAACACCGCGAAACCAACTAGCAGTACTCGTTTTGGAGTGAGAAAGCAATTCGCGCGATATTACCGTCGGTAAATTCGCTGCACTCGTCTTAAACAGGTTGTCAGTGTGCTTCTTCATGTACCTGACTGCAACTATAACTCCGTCTCATTCAGGCGGAAGGTGAATCGCGTTTACCTTGTTTTGAATTGCATTTCTCGACTTGGCAATAGCACCATCATCATATAAACGCGAACTGCAATCACGATCCCTTGTAGCATCCACAAATTACGATTGCTAGCCTGCAATGTATGCGCGTACATTGGACAGGATCGAACGAACCAGAGCTCTGCGCCGCGCAGATACTTTGACTCTCCCAATTAAGGAGCTCTTCTTGCCTGGACGTAAAGCATGAACCGCAGACACTTTCTCACCTCCACCGGAACAGTCCTCGCCGCCGGCGTCATCGCGCCAGCAGCCACAAGTCAGGCTCTCGCCCCCGTCACCACGCGTGGCAGCCGCATGATCCTGCCTATCAATCGCGGCTGGCGCTATAGCACAAAAACCTCAAGCGAAGGTCACAATCCCGGCTTCGACGACTCCAGCTTTACCCGCGTCGTCGTCCCGCACACTAACGTTCGCCTGCCCTGGCACAGCTTTGACGACAAGACCTATGAGTTCATCTCGCTTTACCGTCGCCCGCTCGACATCCCCGCCGCTCACGGAAGGCGCGTCTTCGTCGACTTCGAAGGCGTTATGACCGCATCCACCGTCTACCTCAACGGCACGAAGCTCGGCGAATACCGCGGAGGCTACACGCCGTTTTCCTTCGAGCTGACCCAGCATCTCGACCCCTCCGGCAAAAATCTTCTCTCCCTCGACGTCGACTCCACCGAACGCGCCGACATCCCGCCCTTCGGCAACGAGGTCGACTACCTCACCTTCGGCGGCATCTATCGCGAGGTCGCGCTCCGCATCGTCCCCCAGACCTTTCTCGAAAACATCTGCGCCCGCCCAACCAACGTGCTCAGCGCCTCCCCCACCGTCGAGGTCGAATGCTTCCTCGACCGCGCTCCCGATTCTCGTCTCGGAGCACTTTCGCTCCGCGCCGAACTCCGCCGCAACCCAGACGGCAACGTCTGCTCCTCGACCACCCGCAAGATCTCCGAACCCACGTCCATCGATCACCACGAGGCCGATGCTGACCAAACCCTGGGCGCGCTTCCGCTCCCCACCCCGGTCCCCGGCTCCTACACTCTCACGCTCGATAAACTGGGCAAGCTCGATCTGTGGGATCTTGAAACCCCGCACCTTTACACCGTTCACGTTCAACTCCTCGAGAACGGCAGAGTCATCGACGAAGACGGCCGCCGCATCGGCTTCCGCGAGGCCACCTTCACCCCACAGGGCTTCTCGCTCAACGGAAAGATCGTCAAGCTTCATGGCCTCGACCGCCACCAGACCTTTCCTTTCGTCGGCCAGGCGATGCCTGCGCGCGTCCAGCGTCAGGACGCAAAGATCCTCCGGCATGACCTTCGTTGCAACATCGTCCGCACCTCCCATTACCCACAGTCCCGGCATTTTCTCGACGCCTGTGATGAAATCGGCCTCCTAGTCCTTGAAGAGATTCCCGGTTGGCAGCACATCGGCGACAAGCCCTGGCAGGATATCGCCGTCGATAACGTCCGCCGCATGATCCGGCGCGACTGGAACCACCCCTCCATAATCCTCTGGGGCGTCCGCATCAACGAGTCGCGCGACAACCACGACTTCTACACCCGCACCAACGCCCTCGCGCACGCCCTCGACCAGCAGCGCCAGACCGGCGGCATCCGCTACTTCCAGGAGTCCGAGTTCCTCGAAGACGTCTTCACCATGAACGACTTCGGCTGGCCCCTGAAGGCCCCAAACCATCCCCGCTACCTCAACACGGAGTTCGTCGGCCACACCTTCCCCGCCAAAACCATCGATAGCAAAGAGCGCCTGCAGGAGTTTGTCGTCCGCCACGCCCGCGTCCACGATACCCTCGCCTCCAACCCCCAATACGCCGGCGGCATCGGCTGGTGCGCCTTCGACTACAACACCCACAACAACTTCGGCTCCGGCGACCGCATCTGCTACCACGGCGTCATGGACATCTTCCGCACTCCTAAGTCCGCCGCAGGCTTCTATAAATCCATGTGCGAACCCTCCGAAGAGATCGTCCTCGAGCCCGCCTTCCACTGGTCGCGCAATGACGAGTCGATAGGCTTCACCACCGCGATGATCTCCTCCAACTGCGACCACCTCAAGCTCTTCGTCGAGAACGCCAAAGGCGAGCGCCTGGTCGGCGAAGGAGATCCCGATCGCAAGCAGTTTCCCTCCCTCAAACATCCGCCCTTCACCATCCCTCTCGGCGAAGGTCTTCGCGCCTGGGGCGATCTCCGAATCGAGGGTTACATTGGCGGTAAACAAGTCGTATCCAAACGCTACTCCGGCAAGGGCGTCGACCAGCAGTTCGTGCTGTTGCCCGACGATCGCGAACTGATCGGAGACGGCGCGGACACAACACGGGTCGTCTTACGGGTCAACGATGAATTCGGCCAGATACGCCCCTTCGCCAATGACGCCATCCGCCTTGAACTTGAAGGCCCCGGGGAGATCATAGGCGACAACCCCTTTGCCCTTATAGGCGGCACCGGAGCAATCTGGATCCGCGCCAAAGAACAGCCCGGCAGTCTCCGCCTGCGCGCCACTCACCCGTTCCTCGGCGAGCAGACCATCGACATCCAGTGCTCCGCAGCCTCACCCGAACAGGCCTGACCAACTCACTCATTGCCGCAACGCTAGTTCCACAGAGACTGGGTGCCCGATCCTTTCGCAGTCCCATCGCGATAGGGTGGGATATTCGTGCGAAAGCACGGACCGCAGTAAAAACCGTCCTGTGCCGAAGCCTTCCCTGAGCCGCACTACAGATCTCACACAAAACCAACTTTACTTTTTCGGTGGTCCCGTCGACTTCCTGACCACCAGCATAGGCTCGATCACGCGGTTTCTTCCCGGACGCGGTTCAATCTGATGCCCATCATAACTTTCAAACAGAGACTGAAAGGCAATCTGTGCAATCTGCGTTCTGGGCAGGCGGATCGTCGTCAGCGCAGGATAGGTAAAAGCGCTCATGTGAATATCGTCGAAGCCGATCACCGAGATATCCTCCGGCACCCGGAAACCCTGTTCATGGATCTCGTCGATCGCCCCGATCGCAGTGAGATCGTTCGACGCCATCACGGCCGTCGGCAACTTCTTAGAAGTTAGCATGCGCCTCATCGCAATCTTTCCACCTTCGATCCGATGATCTCCCTCCTCAATCCATGTCTCTTTCATGCGGGGCTTATCGACTGCCATGCCCTTCATGAATGCGTCCAGACGTTTCCGCGCCGAGATCAGCCTTAGTGGGCCGCTGATAAATCCGATCCGGCGATGATTTAGCGTTCTCAGATGCTTCATCGCCTGGCCGATGCCTGTCTTGTAGTCCACACTGATAGTGTTGACTCCAAGCGCCGGCTTCCCGCCATCTAAAAACACCAGCGGAATGCCACGTCTGCCGAAAGGTCCTATCAGCGCCTCATCCATCTCGGAGGTCATAATGGCGACCCCGTCCACTTTGCGCTCCAGCATACGGCTCAGGCAATGCTCCATCCTGACCGGATTGTAGTCAGTGTTCGCAACCAGCACCTCCTGTCCGTGTTCTACCGCAATGGTCTCGAACGCTTTCACCAACTCAGGGAAAAAAGGATTGGTAATATCGGAAATGATCAGCCCAAACATGTTACTGCGGCCAGTTCCCAACGCTCGCGCATTCCGGTTGGGGTAGAAGTTCAACTCACGAATGACTTCCAGAACCGCCGCAGCCGTCGATGCCCGCACCAGCTCTGGTCGATTGATTACCCGACTAACCGTGGCAGTTGAGACGTTGGCGCGTCTGGCGACAGCTTCAATATTCATAAATCCCCGCGAGAACGGCATTTAGCCATAGCCGATTTTCGCAATCATCGTTTGACCGATGCTGACAGCAGCCGAACATGAATTGAATATATCTTCTATCAACGCATTCGGAAGATTGAGCCCAAATGCCGATTTGAAGTTGATTCTGGGATATGTTCTTGCGTTTGAGATTGGAACGGTCAAGCAAGCAAGACCTCTGCTCAACACCATAAGCACCTTGTTCGAAGCCATGTCCGTTAAACACTCACTCAAGTGCGATACGGCTGCGGCGATTCGGGCTCACGCGCCACCGGACGGACAGCTGAAGGTCCAGCCCCTAACTACCACACCAACACACACCATCATGGCACACCAATGCTGTGTACACCCGGCCAACACAGCGCCCCTTAGAGTAAACAGACGCGCCACTGACAAGAAATATAGGGGAAGGAGGAGTAGGAATGACTCTTGCAAAACATCTTCGGCGCAACGGATGCAAGCGGGGAAGGTGCCGCCAACTGCTCCGTGGTCAACTCATTTAAGTTCAACGGGTTCGACCCGGAACCCTACTATCGCGTCCCGGGTCAGACCGCGGCCATCCAATAAGCAAAATCAACGAGCTGCCGTCATGGAATGCCTCGCTCGACACCCCCACGACAACCCTACCAATTCGTCTCCACATCACGCTACGTGGAGACATAACTCTACCAGCCCTCATAAGAACGATCCATATCACAAACTTACAGTGCAACGGGTAGCAGATGCGATTTCATTTGAACGTAACTTCGGCTAACAAATCGTTGCTTGACAGAAGTCTTATTGTGCATGTAAATAGGTTTGCGTAAACCTTACAGTTAACGTATAAACTTCTTTGCCATTCCGCTGTCGTTCTTTTCAGGAGAAGCCTCTATCAACAGGGTCTTCCCGACTATTGGCGGGAAGATCATTGAAGGATTGCCGATATAGAGCGATATGTCGTCACCGTCCATCTAGGTTCTCATAATATAAAGCACTGGTTCTCTAATGCAGGATAAATGAACCACAATTCCTGGCATGCCAGAGCATTGAGTATCCTCTGAGGCTGTACGGCGTACTCAATGCGGACAACGTTCATCACGACTGCGCTCTACGTTCCTCGGAGAGATCGAATGCGATTAAAAGTCAGACAGCTCCGAAGCTCGATAGGCTCGAAGATTGCGGCCACTAGGAAGCATTCCTTTACAGGTTTCCACTCGGCACTAAGAATTGCGCGGGCGAGGGCACGGAACTCTAATCCTGCACCGTGTTAAAGGCGCTTCTGAAGCGGGAACGACGGAGTGACTCGTAACTGAGCACGAGAAGCGCTTGCCTTCGTGATCTAGAGATGCGAAGAGAGGTTGTCAAACATGGAGTTGTTTTTCTGCGGCTCCCTGCCGTAACTCCTGGTTCTGAGATCTTCAAAGGCCGGCGTACGGCCTCCCTTCGTAGGCGGCCACTCCGGGTGTCAGCTAGAACGGCCTCAAGCCTGAGGCTGGAAAAGTCAAAGCTATTACATCGATATTTTTATATGTTTAGACCGAAATGGCTGTTTTCCCACGTTTCAATGGCCACCTCATCATTTCGCTGAACGGCCATATACGGCAGGCTCACCCAGGCTGCCTGCCCTCGGCAGGTTCCGAATATAAAGCACCATGCGCCATATATCCTCATCGGAAAAATCCTTGTCAGAGGCGGGCATACCCGAAGGAGCAATTCCGTTCTTGATAATCCACTCAGTTGTCCATCCGTATAAGACTGAATCTCGGCGCTGGCAAGCGAGGGGATGGGTGGAGAAACAGACGCAGCGAAAGGAACGCCCGTGTTCTGGCCGTCAAGCCCGTGGCAAACCATGCAGTACGAGGTAAAGCTCTGTTTGCCATCCTCAATATTCTCCGCACTTGCAGCTACCGGATTGGCGTCTTTTTTGCCCCCGATAGTGATATGCTTCGTCCAGTTGATAACCTTGGTCTCGGTTACGGACGGCATGCTGACACGGCATCCCGCAAGGCCAGTCGACAGTATCGAAAGCAGAATCAACGAAGAGAAGCGGCGTGATCTCATCTCACTATTGGATCACGTGCACCGTCATTGACATCGTTTTGTGTCCCGCACCGCAGTACACGCCGCAGTCGGCTTTGAAATCGCCCACCTGATCCGGAGTGAGGAGAACATCGTTAAACTCTCCAGCCTTCATCTTCGCATTCAGGTTGAGCGCGTTGATCCGGAGACTATGCGGGGAGTCGTCAGAGGTGAGGTGCAGTTTATACGTCTCGCCCTTGTGCAGCGTAATCTCTGCAGGTTCGTAGGCGAACTTCTTGGCGTGGATCTCGATGACCTTAGGCTCCGGATCCTGAGCACGCGAACTCGTTGTATTGGCAAAGAGAAAGATGACTGCAAGACCGCATGCAGCGGACCATTTCCTGGACTTCATGTGTTCCCTTTCGGTGGAGCAGTTAAGCAATGATGTCGTGGATCACATTTCCCGAGACGTCAGTCAGACGGAAGTCGCGGCCGCTGGAGCGGAACGTCAGCTTGGTGTGGTCGATGCCCATGAGATACAGAATCGTCGCATGGATATCATGGACATGGACAGGCTTATCAACGACCTTCCAGCCGAAGTCATCGGTGGCACCATAAGTCATGCCGCCTTTGATCCCGCCGCCCGCAAGCCACATGCTAAAACCATGCGGATTATGGTCGCGACCAGCGTGAGTTCCAGCCCCTCCAAGCTCAACCACCGGCGTACGACCGAACTCCGAGCCACAGACGATGATGGTCTCGTCGAAAAGACCACGCGCTTTGAGGTCCTTGACGAGCGCGGCGAAGGGCTGGTCCGAGTCCTTGGCGTTTTTGCGGTGAGACTGGATATCCTGGTGAGCATCCCACGGGTCGCCCATCGAGTAATAGACCTGCACCATGCGGACGCCGCGCTCAATCAAGCGGGCCGCAGTCAGGCAACCACGTGCCGTTGAGCCCTCGCCATACATCTTGATCGTCGCCTCGCTCTCCTTGCGCACATCGAACACATCCGGCGCTTCGGTTTGCATGCGATAAGCAGTCTCCATTGAGCCAATGGTGGCCTCAAGCTGCGGGTCCGCTGGTCCGTGGCCGTAAGTCTCAGTCTCGTTGAGTTCGTCAAGCTTCTTCACAAGATCCAGCTCGTGGCGCTGCTGCTTGATATCGAAGCCGTCGTTATGAATATTCGGAATGAGTTTGTAAGGATCGAAATTTTTCTGGCGAGTATCGGTGGTGACGTAGGTCGCCTGGTTGACGGCGGGAAGGAATCCCGAGCTCCAGAGCGGCGGACCTACGGTCGTGGGTACCTGCGGGCAAAGCACAACAAAACCGGGCAGGTTCTTGTTTTCGGTCCCCAGGCCATACGTAAGCCAGGAGCCCATCGAGGGGCGCCCGATGACATTTGCGCCAGTGTTCATCATAATAAGCGCGGGCTCGTGATTCGGGATCTCCGTAAAAACAGATCGAACAACGCAGATATCGTCGGCGCAGGCCCCGACGTTCGGGAAGAGCTCCGAAACCTGAAGCCCGCTCTTGCCATAACGCTTGAACTCGAACGGCGACTTCATCAGTGTGCCAGTCTTCCGTTCGTGGCCGAGATCACCTCCGGGCATCGGCTGGCCGTGGTACTTCTCGAGCATCGGCTTGTAGTCGAAGCTGTCGACGTGAGACAGGCCGCCATTCATGAACAGGAAGATGACGTGCTTTGCCTTGGGTTTGAAGTTGGGGTCGCGAAGCATCCAGGGATTGGTGGCGGCGGTTGTGGCGGCCGCGGCACCCGGAGTATTTGCGTTCAGGATCTCAGCCTGGGCCAGCGATTCGCCGACCATGCTGGCGAAGCTCATCATGGCGAATCCGCCGCCGATACAACGGAGGGCGTCGCGGCGATTGATTGGTTTCGGTTTCTCACAAGCCATTGGAGTGTCTCCTTTGTTCGTGGTTCTTGGAACCTGCCTGTAAAGCTTCAAGAACCATTCGGACTGCTAATTCAAGAATTCAAATTCGTTCGAGTTGAAGAGTACGCGCGAGTATTGCTTCCACGCGGTAAGTGGTTCTTGATTTACAAGGTAGCCGGGTTTCTCCGGAGTGTTCTTCAAGAAATCAAGTCCCGCCTGCAGTTCCGCCGGGGTTGGACCTCGTCCGAAGAGCAAGCGATAGATCTCGTTAATGCGGGCAGTGTCGTCTCCCTTGTCATAGACACGCTCGGCCAGCTTGCCCGCCTGCGCGTAGATGAAGGCGTTATTCATGAAGTAAAGACGCTGCACCGGTACGTTGGTAGAGAAGCGCTGCTCTGCAGTAAACGTGGGGTTGGGAAAATCAAAGGCCTGCAGAAAAGGATCAATTCGGAAACGGCTCACCTTCGCGTAGACAGTTCGCCGATGGTTATCGATGCCTAGCTCCGTCGAAGGCCCACTCGACTCTTTCGTGTCTAAGTCGCCGGCAACGAAGAGTACGGAATCACGAAGCTGTTCGGCGTCGAGACGCTGCAGAGCAAAATGAGAGTAGAAGCGGTTGAGAGGATCGGCGACATGCTCCTCCGGTGTCTCCTTGCTGCTCTGCTGATACACGGCTGAGAGCATGATCGTGCGCTGAAGCTTCTTGAGCGACATGCCATTCTTCTGAAACTGAATCGCGAGATAGTCGAGGAGCTCCGGATCAGACGGTGGATCGCCAACCGCGCCGAAGTTGTCGGCAGTGTTGACGATGCCGGTGCCGAAGTGCCACTTCCAAACTCGGTTCACCCAAACTCGCGAGCCGATCGGACTCGCGACGATGTCGTCTGCCAACTGCAGCCGGCCGCTACCCTCCGTGTATGGCTTCTTGTCGGGCGACCCAAGCACGGTGAGGAAGGCTCGAGGCGCAATATCACCATGCGAGTGCGGGTTTCCACGAAGGTCTACCGCAATATTCACAGCCTGGGGTTTGTCGGCCATACCATGCGCAAAGGGGTAGATCTGACCGACCGACTTCACGTAGCCGCCATGGCTGCGTTCGGTCTGAAGCGTGGACAAGTAGGCTTGTTCGGCTGGTCCAAGGCGACGGATCAGGTCCCATCCACGAAAGACGAAGAGGCCTGGCTCACCGCGCTCGTCGAAGACCCCCGTGCCTAGCTGGCGCATGAAGAGGTCTTCATAAAGGTTCGCCTTCTCCGGCGTCAGAACCTTGAGTTCAAGCGTGCACCCTGGGCAGAACTGATCGTAGGTATCGAAGTCCGAGGGCTTCACATCTTTTTCGCGTTCGGTTGGAACCCCGGCTTTGGCCTTAATCTTGTCATTCTCGTTCTCAACCGCCTTGTTCTCGATTTGGAGATCGAGGATGCGCTGCTGAAAGGAGTCTGCGAGAAACTTGGCCTGGTCTTCCGCGCCGCCCTGGGCGATCATGAGTTGCCAGTCTTTGAGATAGGGATAGAACGTTGGCTTTTTCGCCAGGAACTTGACCCAACGATCCAGGAACTCAGGATCGAGACGTGCCGCATCCGCAGCCTCCTCGATCTTTTTCTTGGGCTTTCCTGCCACCTGCCACGAAGCGACCATGTACGCAGAGGTCTGAGCCGCGAGTGCCTTGGCGAGTTCCGCGCTGACAGTCTTCGTGTAGTCCTGGGCCGCTTTGTCCTTATCGTTCGCCTCCTTGAACCTCTCGTGCCAGAAATCGACCTCGGACTCAGGAACGAAGTTGTATTCCTTATAAGTAGAGCTGGCGAAGATTCCTCCAAGCGCGTAGTAGTCTTTGGCTAGGATTGGGTCGTATTTATGGTCGTGACAACGTGCGCACGCCACGGTTAGACCGAGGAAGCCTCGCGTGACGGCGTCGATGCGCTCGTTACGTTCATCAGCGCGACCCTGAATCGGCTCGGCCTGATCCCAGATCCACGGCGCACCACCAAGAAACCCGGTGGCCTTCAGGTCATCTGGCGTGGGCTGCTTGGAAAGCAGATCTCCCGCAAGCTGCATCTTTACAAACCGATCGTACGAGACGTCATCATTGACCGCTTTGATCACCCAGTCGCGATAGACCCACGCACCATCGAACGGCATGTAGCCCCGGCCACGCGGATCGAGGCCGCGAATGTCATCATCTGCATATCTGGCGACGTCGAGCCAGTGGCGGCCCCATCGTTCGCCATAACGAGGGGAAGCAAGCAGACGGTCAATAACCTTGGCGTAGGCGTCTGAAGAAGAGTCCTTCTCGAAGGCCACAATCTCTTCAGGTGTAGGCGGCAGACCGGTCAAATCCAAAGTAGCGCGGCGAAGGAGAGTGCGCTTGTCTGCCATGGGGGCGGGTCTGAGCCCCTTCTCTTCAAGCTTGGCCAGCACGAAGCGGTCGATGTCCGTCTTTGCCCACGACCGAAGCGCGGGATCTTTGATCACTGGTACGGGATAGTCCTTCAGCGGCTGGAATGACCAAAACTTCCTCATGTCGGGAGTAATCTGCTTGCCGGCTATACGAACGGGAGCCGAGGTCCTAGGCCACGGCGCGCCCATCTTAACCCACTCAGCAAGTGTCTCGATATCCCCAGCCGAGAGTTTGCTTCCGCCCTTCGGCATCTTAAGCGAACCCGTCTGGTGAACCGCCGTAAGAAGAAGGCTCTTTTCCGGATCGCCAGCTACAATCGCCGGGCCTGAGTCTCCTCCCTTGAGAAGTGCCTCGCGTGACGACAGACTAAGCCCACCAGAAGCCCGCTCCTGGTGGCAGGATCCGCACTGCGTCGCAAGCACAGGGCGAACTTTGTTTTCGAAGAAATCATCGCCGGGGGTGCTCTTCGCCTGGGCAGCAGTGAGCAGGGCAACAACCGGCTTCGTTGGTTCTGCGCTGTCCCAAACGCCACCACGTCGCACCCACTCAACGATATTCGCGATATCGCCGTCAGGCAGCTTGTCACCTTTCGGAGGCATCTTGAGATCACCGGTCTGACGGATCGCTTCAATTAAAAGACTTTTTTCGGGGTCTCCCGGAACGATGGCGGGACCAGATTCGCCTCCCTTCAACACCCCCGCATGTGAGTCGAGATGTAGCCCACCGGCACCCTCGGAGGTATGGCACTTATAGCAATTCTGCGCCAGCACAGGGCGCACCTTTTGTGTGAAGAACTGCGTATTGTCTTCTTCTGAGGGCGTTGGGGCGATCGTCTTATCCGAGACCTTATTCAGGGTCTTTTCTTGACCGTGCATCCTGAAACTACCGATAGCAAAAAGGGCGACGAAAATGCACACGTCCGAGATCCGACCGCGAATCCAGAGGTTTTTCATAACGCGTCTTCTCCGTCAATGGGAAAAGCATCCGGGGAGGACGTCGTATGTTGGTCGCCTCGCGAGAACCGCTCTACATAGTCGACCAGATCGAGGAACTCCTGGCCATTCTTACGCAAACTCATTCCAGATGCCGGCAACTTTATATCGAGCGCTACTCGGGAGCCGCAGTGATCCTCTCGACCGGCGCGGGCGAGAACGATGAGTCGGCTGCCGAGGAAAAGCGCCTCCGCGGTATTGTGCGTCACGAAGACGACTGTCGGTTTCAGCTCATTCCACACCGAACGAAGCAGACGCTGGAGACTCGCGCGCGTAGCAGGGTCAAGTGCGCTGAAAGCCTCATCCATCAGCAGCACGCGCGATTTCATCATCAGGGACTGGGCAATCGCAACACGCTGCTGCATTCCGCCCGAAAGTTGATGAGGGTACTTGGCGGCGTCCGAAGCCTGGAGACCCATATGCTGTAGCTGACGAAGAGCCTCTTCTCGAACCTGTCTGCGGAACGCTCGAAAGCTGGGACGCAGTCGACCAAGAATATGGTACTTCGAGGTCTCCGGCCCCATCGCCAGATTGTTCAGAACCGTACGGTCCGGGAAGAGAGAATACTTCTGCGGAACGTATCCGGATCGTGCATCAACCCGCTCGACCGCGCTTCCGGAGACAGAGATACGGCCGCTGGTCGGCCGCTCTTGGCCGAGAATCATGCGCAGCAGGGTGCTCTTGCCACAGCCAGTCGCACCCAACAGAACAACAAACTCGCCCTCTTCAATCTCAAGATCAATGCCTTCAAGAACGGTTCTGCGGCTTCGTTTGCCAACCGCATACGAAACCGAAACGCGCTCAATGCGGATAGCGTTTGGTGCGCCGAGCGTCGTGACCGTCAGTTCGCCTATCTGAGGAGCATTCAAACTTGAAACCATGGATGCAGCCTCCTGTTCAATACTCGCAATGAAAGATCGATCAGAAACAGCAGAAATGCAACCCAAAGGACATAAGGCAAAATGACGTCCATGCCCATATGTCGTCTCATGATTGCGATGCGGTAAGCGAGTCCGTCCGACGCCGCGATCATCTCACCGGCAAACAGAAAAAGCATCATCGGCTTCAGATTGAGACGGAGGCTGTTGATCACCTGCGGCAGCACCTGACGGAAAACCACGCGATAGGCGACATCGAAGTTGTTCGCATCTAGCGTGAACGCTTTGACGATCTGTTCCTGCGGGACAGCCTTCACCATCTGCGTCACATCGAGAATCATCGTTGGAGCGACTCCAATCACAATCAACGCAATCTTCGACCACTCGTCGATTCCAAAGACGATGAACAGAATCGGAAGCAGAGAAAGCGCGACGATCTTATCAAAGAAAAGAACAAAGCGAAGGAATCCAGCGCCAAACCAAGGGAAGAGACCAATATGGAGAGCGAGGAGCACAACCGGAATAAGAAGAAAGAGGCTAATAAAAAAGCGACGGCCGCTTGAGACAGTATCCTTCCATATCATCGAGTGATGAAATCGTTCCCACTTCGAAGCGTTGTCAGGGGCAACATAATCGTCTTCTTCCGCCGGCTCCAAGACAGAAGAGTGAATGCCCAGGGCGAGTTGACGCGCGTTCGGGACCACGCGGTCTTCAACATTTTCACGATGACGGCTGATCGATGTCTGCATATAAAGGCCAACGCAAACAAAGAACAACAAACAGGAGAGTCCCTGGGTCATCAGTCGGTTTGGCCTCGCCTGAATATCAAATGGAGAGAAGTTTGCCATAGGATGTTAGAGCTTTCCCTGTTGCGCAGCCTGCATATAGGCCGCATTGAATCTCAGACGTACTCGTTCTTTGTGGCCCTGGACAGAGCCGTCTGGATAAACGATGGCAACGTCGTCGACGGACTTGACGCCTTGACCAAGTAGTCCGTGTGCGAAGCAGAACTGGCGAACGAGTTCCATCTTTTGCTTGATATTTGGCCCGGTAGTGAAGTCGGCAGCAGACTTTGGTGTGGCAAAAAGCGAAGTAGTCCTGAGCTGCTCCTTATACGAGTCGATCGAGTCGCCGGACGCGGCGGCTGAAACCTTGATCGCCTGTGACTGCCCTGAGGCCAGCTGCTGCACCGTCTCGTACCAGGCCCCGCTAATCGCCTTGGCGAATCTCTGTCCGGATCCATCAGGGCGATTCAACACTTCGGTACGAACAACCAGCAGATCAAGGATTTCGCCGGGAATCTTCGAAGAATCGAAGATGGAGTGGACGCTCTTGTCAGCGAGAATCTGCGAAGCCAAAGGCTTCCACGTAACTACCGCAGGGTTCGACGTATTATTCATGAACGCCGGAACGATGTCCGAGTCCGAGGTGTTAATCAACCGAAGCTTGGAGAGTTGGGCCTGCTGACCGTTGAGCACCATCCCTCGCTCGAGTAAGTACTCGGACACTGTCTTTTGCACCAGCATAATGCGCTGGCCAGGGAGCTTATCAAATGTCAGCCCGTTACGGACTAGGACAGCGTCGTTCCCGTTAGAGTAGTCCCCAACGATGATAGCCGTGGAGTCCACGCCAGCGGCGGCCGGCATGTCCAATGCCTCCATATTAGTCATCGTGCAGGCGTCAATATTCTTTGCGACAAACGAGTCCAGAGACGCGGCATAGTCGAACCGTTGAACCTTGATGACTATCCCATACTTATCCGCCCACTTCTTCATAGTGCCGGACTTCTGCATGTAAAAGTAAGGATTCCAGCCCGCGTAGACCGACCACCCGACGGTGAAGGTCGGCGGCTCTGTTATCGCACTTGCAGGCAAACAACACCCGATTAGCAGAAAGACAGTAAAGACTAGGGCGAAAAAACGGTGCTTCGTCGTTTTCATTGGCTCCTGTACTTCGATAGTTCACTGACCTTTATGGTTCAGCTGCCCTCTTCTGGAGGTTAGGTTGGTCCCAACCACTAGATGCGTTTCCGAGTGATTTAACTGTTATGGAAGTACTGCGTAGTGGCTCTGAGTGACTCCGAGTGTAGTCCGAATCTCTCCGAAATCAACTGCCTATGGCAGCAGTCGATTGATGCGATAGAGAATTGCTATGGAAATAATTTTTTCTATGCGACGAATAGAGAAATCCCATGTCAAACAGAAAATCGATGAACCTTTGTTCTAGTAGAAGGAAGCCAATTCAATCAGAACCTGTTCCTCTCCTCATAAACCAGCGGGTGCTACGCGGAGTGTCTAGAACGATCATGACTTCAATCAATCATCGAAAAGCGAGAGGAGCCCGGTTTGCGATTGCGGCCAGTCTGATTGCCAATGGAGCAATAGCGGCTATCTCCACACGGGGACAACAGGCAACTCCGCCGGCAGCCGCCCTGTCACGGCCACCGAAAGTGGTTCGGACGGGGGTGACGACATCAGGCGTGGCTCGTCCACTCAGCGATCTCAAGCCGGAAACGATATATACCGTCGAAGGATCGCCCGACTGGTCCGTGGCGACGAAGGATGCTGTCTGGGTATCGAGCGCGCGCGTAAATCACGTTGTGCAATTACTTCCCTCGACCGGCAAACCCGGCCTTATCGCAACGGTGCAACGGCCCTGTTCCGGGCTTGCGTACGGCTGGGGATCGGTGTGGGTTCCAAGCTGCGGAACGCATCAACTCGTGCGACTCGATGAAGCCACCGGCAATGTGATAGCCGAGATTCCTGCAGACCCCGCAAACTCCGAAGGCGGTATCACGGTAGGGGATGAGTCCATATGGATGGTCGTAAAGCCAAGCATGTTGGTACGAGTTGACCCAAACACAAACACGGTCGTCTCAAACCTAGAGCTGCCGACAGCTTCGGAGAACCCAGCCTTTGGGGACGGGTTCGTCTGGATCTCCTCCTTTGGTCATGATCAACTGCTAAAGATCGACCCGAAGTTAAACAAAGTAATTGCAACGATCCCGGTCGGCCCAAAGCCACGCTTTCTTACGATTGGAGCAGGTTCGGTTTGGACGCTGAACCAGGGCGACGGAACCATCTCGCGGGTTGACATGAAGACTGACAAACTCGTCGCCACGATCGCATGCGGCATCCCCGGCGAGGGCGGCGAGATCACATTTGGCGCAGGTTCAGTATGGACGGCGTTGTTTGACTTTCCCCTCACCCAGGTAGACGCCACGAACAATCTCCCAGTTAGGCAATGGGCAGGCAAGGGCGGAGACGGCGTAAGGTTCGGCTTCGGTTCAGTGTGGCTTTCGAACTTGATGCAGGGCACCGTGTGGAGAATCTCCCCGGATCAAAAATGAAAGACCGCGCACACTTTTAAAGTAAGTGAAACGGCATAAATGCCGGGAAGGTTGGTTGGTTTGAGCTCTGAAGTTCTTTGGGAGGAGACGCTAAGCGGGTCCTCCACATGGTCGCACGTACTGAAGCGCGGAACCGCGCTGCGCATCACTGCCGGAGGCGACCACGCCAACGTAGGTGCAATATTTCTGAACGCCGATAATCCTTCAGAACGTCTGAATCTGCCAGATACCTTGAAGGCGCAGCATATTGCTCGGCTTACGACTGGTGCGGTGCTCTTCTCCGACATGGGTCGGATTCTCTGTTCAATCACGGACGACACTCTCGGTTGGCACGACCCATTAGGCGGGTGTTCCGACGCGACGCTGGTCGCTGAGAAGTATGGAGCTCTGACCTACCAGAAAGCACACAACGATTGGCACCAGAATGCTCTCGATGGCTTTTTGCTCGAGTTGGAAAAGTACGGCCTCAACCGTCGCGATCTGATGATGAACGTGAACTTCTTCAGCAAAGTCGAAGTGCAGGAGGACGGCAGCATGCAGTTCGTCGAAGGACACGCGAAGGACGGCAGCACGGTAGAGTTGCGGGCGGAGATGAACACTCTGGTAATCCTCAACACATGTCAGCATCCTATGGACTCCGATCGCGAATATAGACAGACGCCAGTCACTCTGACGTTGAAGCGAGTACCCGCGCCGGGAAGCGAGGATATCTGCCGCAAGTTCCGGCCCGAGAACGAGCGCGGCTTCCTCTTGACCGAGCGCTACTTCCAATAACCGCCTCCCAGGCGTAAATCAGTTTCCAGACGCAGGAGTAATTGAGGATGACAGAAGCAGTGATAACGAGAAGCCCACGAACTCCGACAGAGGCCATCTTTATGGTGGATATCGAGGCTGGGGCCTCATTTGTCCACGAGATCAAGCGTGGCCAATTCGTTCGTATCGTTGACATCGAAGGCAACCAGGCAGTGGATACGCTGTTCTACAACGCGCATGACTATGCTGACCGCTATAGCGCGCAGGACACAATCCGCGCGCAAGGCAACATCTATCTGACGACCGGAACGAAATTGATCTCAACCGCTCGTAATGTGCTCCTGACGATTGTGGCCGATACCTGCGGTCGGCACGATACGCTGGGCGGAGCCTGCTCTGCAGAGAGCAACATGGTCCGGTATGCGATCGAAAAGCGCTCCATGCATGCATGCCGCCAAAGCTTCCTGAAAGGCGCGATCCAATGGTCGGATAAGACCGGGCGCGATTTTGGGAAGCGGGATCTCACCGCAAATATCAACTTCTTCATGAACGTACCCGTAACTACTTCAGGCAAGTTAACCTTCGAAGATGGGGTTTCCAACGCCGGCAAGTATGTAGAACTGCAGGCAGAGACGGATACTCTTATCGTCATCTCGAACTGTCCCCAGTTGAACAATCCGTGTAATGCGTATAACCCCACGCCGGTAAGGTTGTTGATATGGGACGCCGCGACCAATGAATCTATGGATCAAAAGTAAACTAGAGGAGTGGGATGTTTAAGAAGGTTTTGATTGCGAACCGCGGTGCGATCGCCTGCCGCATCGAGCGCACTTTGCGAAGAATGGAAATCATGTCGGTTGCGGTTTATTCCGCCGCAGACTCCAACTCCCTGCATGTGTTTGAAGCCGACGAGGCCATTGCGATCGGACCTGCACCAGCGGCACAGAGCTACCTGTCCTTCGAGAAAATCCTCGACGCGGCAAAGCAGACTGGAGCGGACGCGATTCATCCCGGCTATGGATTTCTCAGCGAGAATGTGCAGTTTGCGCGAGCGTGCACAGCCCAGGGAATTTCATTCATCGGGCCCGAACCGGAACATATTGAAGCATTTGCACTGAAGCACACCGCTCGGGAAACAGCGAAGCACTGCGGAGTTCCTCTCCTGCCAGGCACTGGTCTGCTCTTCGGCCTGGACGACGCATTAGCCCAGGCGGAAAGGCTCACGTATCCCGTCATGTTGAAAAGTTCGGGCGGAGGAGGCGGTATCGGAATGCGGTTCTGCCTCTCGGCCCAACAGCTAAGCGAAACATACGACTCCGTCCTACGTCTTAGCCGCGCAAACTTCGGTGATAGCGGAGTCTACCTTGAGAGGTACGTCGCTAAAGCCCGCCACATCGAGGTACAGATCTTCGGCGATGGCAAAGGCCAGGTGATCGCTCTGGGGGAACGCGACTGCTCGGCCCAGCGCCGCCACCAAAAGGTCCTGGAAGAAACACCCGCGCCGGGACTGACCGACGCCACCCGCGAAAAACTGTGCGCCTCGGCAATTCTGCTGGGCAAGGCAGTGAACTATGCGTCAGCGGGCACAGTCGAATTCATCTACGACGACGATACCGGCGAATTCTATTTCCTTGAAGTGAACACGCGGCTGCAAGTCGAACATGGAGTAACTGAGCAGGTGACTGGCATCGACCTCGTAGAGTGGATGGTGCTACAGGCATCCGGGGACCTCGCCCCTCTGGACTCGTTCACTATCAGACCGGTCGGCGCTTCCATCGAAGCCCGCGTGTACGCAGAAGATCCCGCGCAAAATTTTCAGCCCTCGCCAGGCAAGCTAACCCTCGTAAACTTCCCCGGCACTGAGCTGGCTCGAGTAGAAACGTGGATCGAATCAGGCTCGACCATCACGCCCTACTACGATCCGATGATCGCAAAGATCATCGTCACCGGCAAAGATCGCACTGAGGCACTCGCGAAGCTCGGCGCCGCGCTTGACGCAAGCTCTATCGACGGCACCGAGACGAACTTGCGGTATCTGCGCGAGATCGCGGCATCTCCAGAATTTGTATCTGGAAAAGTTACAACATCATTTTTAAGCAACTTTGCGGTTACGCGAAATTCAATTGAGATCCTCGACGGCGGGACCCAGACAACGATCCAGGACTACCCCGGACGGACAGGCTACTGGAACATCGGCGTCCCACCTTCGGGACCAATGGACCACCAATCGTTTCGCATCGCAAACCGCCTGGTCGGTAACAACGAAGGCGCTGCAGCAATCGAATTCGCGACGATGGGCGGACGTATCCGCTTCCACTCCGACGCACTGATCTCCCTCACGGGCGCCGACATGGGCGCAAAGCTGAACGGCAGCCCGATAAACCGCTGGACGGCCATTGAAGTAAAAGCAGGCAGCGTCCTCTCTCTGGGGGCATCATCGAAGGAAGGAATCCGTTCGTACCTCGCACTGCAAGGCGGTATCGACACGCAACCTTATTTGGGAAGCAGAAGCACCTTTCTGCTGGGTGGGTTCGGCGGACATGCAGGACGTGCCTTACGATCAGGCGACGTAGTGCACTTGGTTACAGCCGCCAAAGACTCCACCGTAAAACTCCAGACTCCCGCACACCTTCCGGCGTTGTTCATCCCGACGCTGACCCGAACCTGGGAGATCGGCGTACTCTTTGGCCCGCACGCGGCCCCCGACTTCTTCACCGAAGAAGACATCGAAACGCTCTTTACCACCCACTGGAAGGTCCACTACCAAAGCGATCGCACCGGTGTACGCCTCGTAGGCCCAAAACCAAAGTGGGCTCGACCCGATGGCGGCGAAGCTGGCCTTCATCCCTCGAACATCCACGACAATGCCTACGCGATCGGCACAATCGACTTCACTGGAGATATGCCAATCCTGCTTGGCCCCGATGGTCCAAGCCTCGGTGGATTCGTATGTCCTGCAACCATCGTTCAGGCTGAGCTTTGGAAGTTAGGCCAACTCAAGGCAGGCGACCTGATCCGCTTCAGGCGTATCACGCTCGCCGAGGCTGAAGCGATGGAACGCGCCCAGGACGCCTTCCTCGAGAACTTTTCCACCGCGCCCCCTTCCCTTCCCAGCGCTTCTTTACCTGAACCCGCGGTGATCGCAGCGTTTGTCGACCGCCCACAGAAGATGGTCTTTCGTACGGACGGTGACAAGTACCTTCTGGTGGAGTACGGGAAACTCGAGCTCGACCTTTATCTCAGGTTTCGCGTCCACATCCTGGAACAGAATCTACGCGCAGCTAACCTCGCTGGCATCATCGACATCACACCCGGCGTTCGCTCACTGCACATCCACTACGACAGCCGCAAAGTAGCACGCGCGAAGCTCATCGAACTGCTCGATAAAATCGACCGCACCATGCCAGAGCTAAGCGACATCACGGTGCCGTCTCGGATTGTTCATCTCCCTCTGTCTTGGGACGACCCGCAGGCAAAGCTTGCACAGCAGAAGTACATGCAGGCGGTTCGGCCTGACGCACCCTGGTGCCCCTCGAACATAGAGTTCATCCGCCGCATCAACGGCCTCGAATCAATCGATGAGGTCTATCGCATCGTGCATGCGGCGAGCTATCTGGTCTTGGGTCTCGGCGACGTCTACCTGGGTGCCCCAGTGGCGACACCGGTCGATCCGCGCCACCGACTGGTCACGACCAAATACAATCCCGCCCGCACCTGGACGCCAGAAAACGCAGTCGGCATCGGCGGCGCTTACATGTGTGTCTATGGCATGGAAGGTCCCGGTGGCTATCAGCTAGTCGGAAGAACGATTCAGGTGTGGAACACATGGAAGTCGACGCCCGCGTTTGCGCCCGGAACCCCATGGTCTCTTCGCTTCTTCGACCAGATACGCTTCTATCCGGTCAGCGCCGAGGAGCTTCTCGAAGCACGAGAGAAGTTTCCCCACGGACAATACGAACTGCGCGTCGAGGAGACCACCTTCAACCTCAAGGAGTATCAAAAGTTTTTGGACTCCATCAGCGAAGAGGCAGCAGCCTTCAAGAAGCATCAAAAAGAGTCCTTCAACGCTGAGCGCGAACGCTGGCAGCAGGCCGGACTGATGACCGAGGCCGAACCGGAGACTGAACCCGAAGTCGAAACGACCGTAGTGGTAGCCGACGGCTGCGAGGGAATCGCATCACCAGTGACCGCCAGTGTCTTTCAAATCGTGCTCGAAAAAGGCCAGACCGTGACGGATGGACAAAAGCTTATCGTGCTCGATGCCATGAAGACAGAGATCACCGTGCCCTCCCATATAAACGGAACAATCGAAGAGATATATTGCGCACAGGGAGCATTGGTCCAGGCGGGCCAGCTTCTGCTCTCGGTGCGTCCGACACAGCCATAGATTCACAAGACACCGCAGGAGAACGATGAACATTGCAGCGCTTCATGCAGCGTACGCGATGGGACACGAAAGTCCCGAACAAGTAGTCTTGGCGATCTACAGCCGAATCGAGGCCGAGGGTGTGCAGCCTGTTTGGATCTCGATCGTTCCCCGAGAGAAAGCATTGGCACGCGCAAAGGCATTGCCTGCGGAAGACAAGAGCAAGCTGCCGCTCTACGGAATTCCCTTTGCCGTCAAAGACAACATCGACGTAGCGGGCATGGCAACGACGGCCGCCTGTCCAGCGTATTCCTACCTCGCCGCAGAATCTGCGACCGTCGTCACACTACTCCAACAAGCAGGCGCGATCCTCATCGGCAAGACGAACATGGATCAGTTCGCCACCGGTCTGGTCGGCACGAGAACTCCCTACGGCATCTGCTCAAGTGTCTTCGACAAACGCTACATCTCGGGTGGCTCCAGTGCTGGCTCGGCAGTCGCAGTGGCAAGTGGACTGGTCTCTTTCTCGCTAGGAACCGATACCGCCGGGTCAGGTCGCGTGCCTGCCATGTTCAACAACATCATCGGGCTAAAGCCGACGCGGGGCGTGGTAAGTACGAATGGTGTGGTGCCTGCGTGTCGCACCCTCGATTGCGTCTCGGTCTTTGCCGAAACCGCACTCGATGCAGCATTGGTGCTATCAGTGGCAGGTGCCTACGACGAAAAAGATCCGTACTCCCGAGCCCCTGAGACGGGGGATGGAGCTTCCCCTTGGGCAGCGGCGACTAGCTTCCGCTTCGGCGTCCCTGCCGCCGCGACACTCGAGTTCTATGGTGACCACTTCAACCCGCAGCTCTATAAAACCGCAGTTGAAGCGCTCATAGCCCTCGGTGGCACCCCGGTCGAGTTTGACCTCACTCCCTTTCTGCAGGTAGCGCAACTGCTCTACAGAGGCCCTTGGGTCGCAGAACGCTATGCAGCCATCTCAACATTTATAGGCGCACACAAAGACGAGATGGACCCAACCGTCGCAAAGATCGTCTCGGGTGCAGCGAACTACTCCGCGGTCGATACTTTCGAAGCCTCATACTCATTGGAGACGCTCAAGCGCGCAACCAAGCCGGTCTGGAACACCATTAACATGATGCTCCTCCCGACCGCGCCAAAGACCTTCACGATCGAGGAGATCGCAGAAAAGCCCATCGAGCGAAACAGCATTCTTGGTCATTACACAAACTTTGTAAATCTGTTGGACCTGGCAGCAGTCGCACTCCCCGCGGGTATGCGTCCGGACGGGCTGCCCTTCGGAGTGAGCCTGATCGGACAGGCGTTCAGTGAAACCGCCTTGCTTCCGATTGCGGACAAACTGCACCGCAACCTGGCGAAGACGCTGGGAGGATCCAATCGCAGTCTTACGGACGCTCCCGCACTTGCCGCATCGCAGCCGCCGCATGGTTGTCTGCTCATGGCAGTCGTGGGGGCGCATCTCTCCGGACAGCCACTGAACTGGCAGTTGACGCAACGGGGCGGCAGACTGGTCAGAACATGCAGAACAAGCCCACAGTACATGTTTTACGCCTTGAAGAATACAACCCCTCCCAAGCCTGGTCTCGTCCGTATCCCCGGCTTCCAGGGGCCGGGCATAGAGGTTGAGGTCTGGGCGCTCCCTGCAAACACGGTCGGCACCTTCGTCGAAGGAGTTCCGCAGCCGCTATCAATCGGTACGCTTCAATTAGAAGACGGCACCCTGGTAAAGGGCTTCCTCGTCGAGCCCACGGGCACCGAAGGAGCCCTTGACATCACGGAGCTTGGCGGATGGCGTCGCTACCTGCAGAGTTTGAAATAGCCATAGCTCTAACGGACGCGAAGATCCGCTACGAATTAATCATTGTCATCATCGTCCCCAGGCGCCGCAGCGTCCTTTTCGCCTTCCTTCTTCGGCTTGTACCTTCCTTCGAGGATCTGCCCAATCGTTGAGATCATCTGGGGGGAATCCGGCGTAACATCAGGGTCGAGCCGCGCAATGACCTTGCCGTTCTTATCGATAAAAAACTTGGTGTAATTCCAATGGACAGGCCCTCCGGCGGGCGCGCCTTTGCTCTTCGTCAAGTAGAGGTAGATAGGAATCTCTGCGTCACCGCTCAACTTCGAAACCGCCATCACAGGAAAGGAAACCTTGGCATCGGCATAGGCTTTCTGAATCTCCGCGTCGGTACCTGGCTCAGCCGCACCAAAGTCGTTTGACGGAACTCCAAGAATCACGAGGCCCTTATCTTTGTAAGTCTCCGCGTCCTTGATCAAGGCTGGAAGTTGAGCGTGGTACTCCGATTTGCGACCTAGATTCACAACCAAAATGTATTTACCCTTGAAGCTCGAGAGTGGCACATCCTTCCCATCTGGACCCGGAAGGTTGTAGTCGTACGCAGTCTTCTCAGGCTTTGCTGGCTTGCCCCCGGTATCGCCGACCTTGAACGGGTGTTTCTGTTTGCCATCATTCCCGGTAGCCCGCCCCGCATCTTGTGGTTGATATCCGAACGCTGGTATCTCATCGATCAAAAGGAAGAAGACAAAAGAGCAGGCATAAGCTGCGCAAATCTTCTTCACTAACGGATTTAGCACCTGATCGCTCCTTAGTTGTACATACGTGAAGGTCTAGTCAAGTCGTAAAGAGTCGGAGCGGAGGGCAGCCTCCTACACCTTTGCGTTGATATTGAATCCTTCACGCAGCCAAAGGCACCACTGAAACCAAAAGATCTACATTTCGCATGGACGATAACGGGAGTGTAGCTCCCAAGAGGGATACAGCCAACTCACTATATATTTTCCTTATGCCTCTCATAAAAAAATCGTCTATTGCCAATCCTGTGTTGTAGGTATGGTTTTTCTCTATACCTTAAAGGAAGCAGCACGATCACAAATCAGTCCGACAGATGGGCCACAAAGATCTCCGCGCCCGCAAGTCGCCTCTAGAAACCGAACAGATTGTTGAAGAAGAAGGTCCGAGGCCGAAATGGATATAGATCAACTGAAGACGTTTCTTGAAGTGTCACGTCAGAAGAGTTTTTCACGGGCCGCGGAGAAACTACATGTCACGCAGCCCTCCGTCTCTGCCCAAATCAGATCCCTCGAAACCTATCTGGGCTATCGTCTTATGGAGCGAGGCGGCGGTAAGGTGACGCTCACAGCTGCCGGCCGAGTCTTCGAGCCGTTTGCGGAGGATTGTCTGTCGCGGCTGAAACATGTGAGCCTCATGCTCGCAGACACCGAACGGCTGCCGCGAGGTACGCTGACGGTTAGCGCGAATGACTCCACGGCGCTTTACGTTTTGCCGCTCCTCATCTCCAAGTTCAAGAAGCAATACCCGCGTGTTGCGCTCAACATTGTTCGTGCCGAACGCTCCAAGACGCTTGAACTGGTATTGGACCGCGAAGTGGAGTTTGGGATCGTCTCATTGCCCGTGAAAGATCCACGGCTTCATGTGGAGATTATTCACGAGGATAACCTGGTACTTGTAGTACCTGCCGGACATCCGCTTACGTTGGTCAAATGCGCGACACTGTCGGACGCAGCGAAGTTTGGATTTCTCGTACCCAAAGAGGGCCGACGCCGTGAGCTAATCGACCACTTGTTCGTTCAGAACAAGACAGCTAGACGCATCGCCATGGAAGTCGATTCGAGTGAGTTACTGAAACGCTTGATTCTAGCGGGTTTGGGTATCAGCTTTCTACCACGCATCAACGTCATTGACGAACTAAATCAAGGTCGGCTGCAAACGGTCGCCATAAAAGATGTCAACATCCCGCGGAACCTAGGGCTCATATCCCGTCGTGACATGCCGCTGACGCGTGCCGGCAACACCTTCTTTACCTTTGCTATAGGGAGCGTCCGCCCTTCGCCCGATCCCGAAGCCCACGACGACGGACAGTAAGTTTTGGCTCGCCACGAACCGCCGACGCCTCTCCAAGGGGATCAGTTCCACCCTATTGGTAGCTCCTCAATCGCCTGGGAGGTAGACGGCTGGTCGCTGAGTGCCAGCCTCAAACGTCTAGAGAAAGGCCTGGACTACGACATGACACAAAGTTAGAAATGCAATCGTTCCTCTGACGAGGAGCAGATGGCTTGTGCTGTCTCGGAATCGAACCTCTTCAGCGACTTGGATCCGGGAGGCTTGAGACTCGCGTACCACTGCTCTCATTTTGAATGAGCCTTGATTCCAAACTCTTCAGTATCGGCATCTTTTATTGGGAGCATAGCCGAACGTTCATTCGATTGATTTCGACAAAACCCCTGTGCATAATCGCTCTACACCGCCTCACAAGCTGCACCATTCTGAGTCCTGCAAACCCTGACTAGCTTCAGCGGCAAACGTGTATCTGCCGCCGCTTTCTAAATGTCCACGCAACAGTCATCGCCCCTGAGCCGTTCTTCGCCGAGATGAACGCGCCATCATCCGTCAGTCGAATCTAATTCTGGAGTCTCCCTCTATGCGTTGTATTCGCTATTCGTCGATTCTGTTTCTTCTCCTGGCCTTTGTAACCTGCGGTTATTCGCAGACCGCAACAACCTCGCTCCACGGCGTAGTAGTCGATGTGCAAGGAGGCGTAATCGCCGGAGCCGACATCACTCTCGCGGAGAGCTCGAATGGCTTTACTCAGACCCATAAGACCAATGAAAGAGGCGAGTACAGCTTCCAGCAGATCCCGCCCGGGACTTATCAAGTGAAGGCGGTCTTCCCCGGCTTCTCCGAACAGGTCACAAAGGTGGAACTCCTCGTCTCCACCCCTGCGAATCTGCCCATCAAGCTCAGCGTCGGAACCAGCGAAGTCGTAAGCGTGGAGACAAATCTCGCAGACCTGAATACCACCGACGGAACACTCGGCAAGGCCTTCGACCGCGCTCAAGTCCAGAATCTCCCCTATCTCGCCAACAACATCACCTATCTGCTCTCCCTGCAACCCGGCGTCCTTGCACTCGACAGCGGCGCTCAGACCGGCGGCCTCAACACCGATCCCCGCACCGGCATCGTCAACGGCGCCCGTCAGGATCAATCCAACCTCACGCTCGACGGCGTCGATAACAACGATCAGATCTTTGGCTTTGCCTTTAACGGCGCGCTCCGCTCCACACGCGACTCAGTCGAAGAGTTCCGCGTCACCACCACCAATGCCAACGCCGACTCCGGCAGATCTTCCGGCGCGCAGGTCTCGCTCATCACCCGAAGCGGCACCAACTCGATCCACGGCAGCGCCTACGAGTACTATCGCGATCCTGGCACCACCTCCAACAACTGGTTCAACAAACAAGCTCAGTTGAACTCCGGAGAACCCAACGTCGCAGCCAAGGTGCTGGAGCACACCTACGGCGCTTCCCTTGGCCTCCCCATCAAGAAAGACAAACTCTTCTTCTTCGGGGCCTATGAGGGCTTCAAACAAGCCAGCGACGTTACTGTCGGTCAAACCGTGCCCTCTACTTTGAACGGTGGTGGTCTCGTCACCGGCAATGTCACTTATCAGGCTTGTCCAACATCCGCGACCTGCCAGAACGGCACGACCTATAAAACGCTCACCTCTGCCGAAATCGCGCAGCTAGATGGACGGTCTTCCGACCCGACCTGCGCCACGACCACCTGCTTTGCTCCCTCCACCAACGCCGCAGCGATCGCTTACTTCAAAACCTTCCCGCTCTCAAACTCGAACGGCGCAGGCGACGGCTACAACACCGGAGGCTACAACTTCGTCTCACCAGCACCAATCCACCAGATCACCAACATCGCCCGCCTCGACTACAACCTGACCTCAAGGCAATCCCTATTCGTGCGCGGTAATCTGCAGAGCGATAACCAGGTAACAGCTCTCCAGTTCCCCGGTCTGCCCCCTGCCTCGAGCGTCTTCTCCAATAACAAAGGCATTGCCGCCGGTCATATCTGGACCATCAACGATCGCATGACCAACAACTTCCGTTATGGTCTTACCCGCCTGGGCAGCGCCTCTCGCGGCACAGGCAGCGAACCCTACGTCGCGTTCGGCGCCTTCAGCACCATCACGGCAACCACAACCAGTACCATCTACGCCCTCACTACCAACAACTTTGTAGACGACATTTCCTACACCAAAGGCCACCACACAATCCAGGCCGGTGCCAACATCTATTACGTTTCAAACGGCCAGTACTTCGATGCACCTCTCCTCTCCTACGCGAACGTAAGCCCGAACCTTCTGGCAACGGCCGCCATCGCCAATCAGGGTGGAAGCCTCGACCCGGCCGCCTTCAACTGTCCCGACTGCGGAACAGTCTCAGCATCCTTCTCGAACTTCTACAACAACGCCGTCATCTCGAACGTTGGCGCTATCGAAACAGCACAGACCGGTACCGAGTTCCTCGTACAGAACAACCAGCTTGTGCCTCAGGGCGCAGGCGTCGTCCCTACCCACACCTTCCGTAACGTCGAACAGGAATACTACGTTCAGGATCAGTGGAAGGCGACGCCGCGGCTCACTCTCACCTTCGGCCTGCGCTATGTCTATCTCGGTGTACCGTCCGAGAAAAATGGGCAGCAGATCGCACCCACCATCCCGCTCAATACCTTCCTCGCCGATCGCGCCTCCGCTGCCGCTGCAGGCAACGCGTACACCGATCGCGTTGCCTTCCGCGCCGCCGGTTCGAAGAACGGCGAGCCCGACTTTTGGACGGCACAGAAGAAGAACTTCGCTCCGCGCATCGCCTTCGCTTACACCACACCAGACAACAAGACCTCTGTTCGTGGCGGATTCTCCCTTGCCTACGACCACTTCGGCTCGGGGTTGATCGACTCCTACCAGTCCAACCCGCAATCGCTCCTCTCTCTCTCGCAGGTCAATCTCGCTACCTATACCAACATCAACTCCAACCCGCGTTTCACCGGCTACCATGACGTTCCAGCCGTCGCGGGCGCTACCACTCCTCTTCAGCTGCCGTTTACACCCGCCGACAGTGCGTTTACCTTCGACTACAGCATCAACGACAAGCAGAAGACTCCTTACGCAGAAGCCTTCAACCTTACGATCCAGCACGAGTTCCCGCACAATCTGGCGCTCACCGCATCCTACGTCGGACGGCTTGGACGCCACCTCATCCAGAATATCGATGTCGCCATGCCCACCAATCTCTACGATGCCGGCAGCGGCCAAAACTACTTCCAGGCCGCAACCACATACGACAAGATGGTTGACGCCGGTATAGACCCAGGAACGGTCCCGGATAGCGGCTACTTCCACAACGTCTTTCCAAACTTCAGCTTCAACGGGTACGCCGGCGCACAGGCCTACTACGCCTACTTTGCTGCAAACCGTGGCAACGAAACTAACGCTCTCTTCGCTGCCGACACTGATCCGACCGCGTCGCCGTCAGGTCAAAGCTTCCGCTTCTTCTACCCCCAAACCTCCTCGATCTACGCGCAGTCCAGCACAGGAGTCAGCAACTACAACGCTCTCCAGCTCTCGGTTCGTCAGGCTCTCCGCTACGGCCTGGAGTATGACGTCAACTACAGCTACTCCAAGTCCATGGACGAGGGCTCCGATCCGGAACGGAATGGAACAACCGGCAGCCCGATCATCAACTCCTTCTCCCCACACCAGTGGTACGGCCCATCCGACTTCGATGTGCGCCACAACATTACCGCGAACTACACCGCACCGTTCCCCTTCGGTAGAGGCACCCCGTTCCTCAACGGCGGCGGCATCCTCGATCGGATCGTCGGAGGATTTCAGTTGAATGGAGTTGTCCACTACAGCACCGGCTTTCCCTTTAGCGCTGTGGCAAGCGGCAACTGGGGGACCAACTTCGCCTTCAACAGCAACATGGTTCAGACTGGTCCAATCCCAACCGGCGGCCATCACTACGACGCCGCTAACCTGGAGGAGACTGCGCTTAAGGGAATCACCTCCGCCGCCGCCCACGCCAATCTGCGATTCGCCTACGTCGGAGAGAGCGGACAGCGTAACAACTTCCGCTCCGACGGCTACCTCTCCATCGATGATGGTCTGTCGAAATCCTTCCACACATGGCGCGAGCAACAGCTGAAGCTCTCTGTTGAGGTCTTCAACATCATCAACACAAACCGCTTCGCAACTGTGCAGATCGACGGAACCAGCAGCAACTTCGGGGTCTACCAGAACAGCATCTCGACCGGCAACGCCACCCCGCCCAGCTCTCTCCTGCTGCAGCCACGTCAGATGCAGTTCTCCGGGAAGTACACCTTCTAGACGCGATGAAAGCAGCAATGGCGCGCAAACCGAAAGGGATGCGCGCCATACTCGGTGATGACACCTTTTTCGTGAGACGATCTAACTGCCTCTTCCACTATCAAGCTCCACAATCGAGGTCATAATGTTTCGAGTCGCTCTGGCTGCAACGGCCCTGACCGTTGCGCTGTCTCTCTCTTCTGGGTCCGTCCTGGCGCAGCTTCCGCAGCCGAATGGCGGCACCATTGAGCGAGGCGTCCTTCCTGCCCACTGGTTATCTCAGGAGCCGAAGTGCATGGAAATCCCCGAGTGGCAGGTCCATGAGTACAACCCCAACCTCTACATCCTCCGACAGTCCCCTTGTACCGACTACGAGAAGCCGTTCATCTACCTCCTCTTCGGCAAGGATAAGGCCCTTCTGATGGATACCGGGTCCAGGGACGGCAACCTGGCGCCAGCGCTTCAACGAACGGTGAAGAACTGGCTCGCACGCAACGGGCGCACCAGTATCCCGCTGATCGTGGTGCACTCTCACGAACATGAAGACCACACCTGGGGCGACAAAGAACTGCAGGCGATGAACAATCCCGCGATGCCGGTGACGTTCATCCCCTCGGAGGTAGAAGCAACGAAGCGCTTCTACGGTATCGAACACTGGCCCACGGACATCGGACACATAGACCTCGGCGACCGCATCATTGACATCATCCCGATCCCCGGCCACAGCGCGGTGAGCGTCGCCCTCTACGACCGGAAGACAGCAATCCTCCTCGCCGGAGACACCGTCTATCCAGGACGACTCTACGTAGCAGACTTCCCCGCCTTTCAAGCCAGTGTGGAGAGATTGATCAAATTCACCGAGGGCAAACCAGTGGCACAGATCCTCGGCAATCACATCGAGCAGACCAGCACTCCCTATCTCGACTATCCGGTCGGCACCATGTACCAACCCAACGAACATGAACTTGCACTCTCACGCGGCGCGCTGCTCGAGCTTGAAGATGCCCTGCTCTCCATGCACGGAACTCCAAAACGACTTGCGCTGCGGGATCTCTCCGTTTGGCCGGTCGGTCCAGACTTCATGAGCCCTGCAGAGAAAGCCCAATTCAAAATTCACGAAAAAGAAGAGAAAGACAAGATGTGGAACCACGCCCCTCAGTAGCAGCTGAGCAACCCTCTGCCACACATTCCGTTAATGCGAGTGTTTGCATCGCAAAGACGGAAACCTGCAAAATAAATACGAAGTCCATGGCATATCTCTTTCAAACTTAAAGCAGCTTTGAGTGCGGCAGGAGAGAGAAATTTCTTAGAGCTCAGCTTCCTGCAAATCGCGCTTGTTGAACATAAATGAAATCACGACGATTCGCGACGCGCAGTCTCAAAAACGAGAAAGATGGTGTTGTGAAGGCGCAGTTGCCCTATAGCAACCGAACAGAGGTAACAGATTTGCAGCACCTAGAGTGTTTCATTGACTACCCTGCCCAGAATCGCATCCTTGGCGGCGCGGCTCAGGCTGATGCGTATATCTCCAGCGTGGCGTAACGCGAACGCGGGCGGTGAAGTTGGGGCGGTAATCGCGAAAAAGTCAGCACGCT
Organism: Tunturiibacter gelidiferens; assembly: GCF_013410115.1. Lineage (GTDB taxonomy): Bacteria > Acidobacteriota > Terriglobia > Terriglobales > Acidobacteriaceae > Edaphobacter > Edaphobacter gelidiferens. Next base: position 2,409,620 of record NZ_JACCCV010000001.1, on the reverse strand, counting down.
CCACATCTTCGAGAACGACCGCGGGCCGCCCATCCATTGCCATAGGAGCGATCTCAACATGGCTCATCTCAAGATGGCGCAGGTGTCGCAGGAAGAATCCATGCGCTGGCATGGGACCGAATACACCCGGATCCGGATACTTGTCCACATCCTCAGGTGGCACGATCTTTGCCTGTTCGGGGCTAATCCCTCCCTTGTGCTGCATGTAAAAGTTTGCGATCTTGATGTCTTCTATCGGATAGTCCGGAATTCCTGAGAGGATGTTGCCGATGCTTGCTTCTGAGTTATAGGACACGATGTTGGACACCAGGATGCGACGCAGTACGCCCACTCTCGTTGAATCTTTTGGTCCACGAAGTCGCGCACCGAGACGGAAGAACAAAGGCCCGTAGATCAGATTGCGCATGCTGATGTTAGAGATGGTAATGTCTTCGCACAAAGCTCCATCTTCACTCTCGAGCGAAAGGCTGTTGCAACCCTCGAAGACGCAGTTTGTGATCGTGATGTTCCTGAAGCCGCCATTCGATTCGGTCCCGCATTTGATACGGCCGGTACGGTAGATATTCTCGCCCGGCGGGAAGATCTTGTAGCTTCCGTCGAGTACACTGCCTAGCTGGTAGTAGCCAGTAACAGTGCAGCCCGTGATGGTGACGTTTTCCGTCGATCGCGCATAACCAAGCGCATAGCTCGACTTAGGACAGATCCCGTCATCCCAGGGCGAATTCACGATGCAGTTCGAGACGTGTACGTTCTTACAACAATCTAGATCGATCCCGTCGCGATCGGTGTCGATTGTAAGGTTGTCGATGGTTAGATTGTCTACGCCGGTAAGCAATAGGCCGAAGTGGCCGCCCTTCAGGATATTGAGGTCGCGAAAAATGACATTACGACAGTTCTTTAATGCAATGGTTTTGTTGCCAACGCCGGGTTGTTCTGCTTCGTAGATCGGGTAGTCGCCGCGGCGCTCCCCCTTGATCCATCCACCGAACGAAAGCCCTTTGCCATAGATGAGGCCAGGACCACTGATTCCGACGTTATGGAGATCCTCTCCCCAGATCAGTGAATTGTGCCAGTGGTTGTGACCGTAATCCTGGTAGGCGTCGTATGCGGTCTTCGGCTCCGCGGCGTCGTACTTCCCTCCCATCTCACCTGTCGTCTGACCTGGTAACGGGGAGGCGGCAGCGAGGATGGTTGCGCCTTGCGAGATATATAGATGCACCTGGCTGCGGAGGCGTATGGAAAAACAGAGATAGGTCCCGGCTGGAAATACGACCGTCCCGCCCCCAGCAGCCGCTGCGGCGTTAATCGCTGCGTTAACGCCCGGGGAATCCAGAGTTCTGCCCGATCCGGTCGCTCCATAAACCCGAACGTCGAAGAACAAAGGAGTCATCACAGGATTGGCTGAGTCGGTCTGGCCAGAAACGGGCTTGTTGGTGAGCCCGGCGAGAGCAAACGGAGCGAATTTGAGCATGCTGCGGCGCTGCTTATTCATTCGAGTAAGCTTACCAAGCCCTGAGTGAAGAGAACACCTCGCTTCATACGAGCCGCAATCGACTAGTCAGAATTTCCTTCACTCTGAGGCAAAGGGAGATTGGAGATGAAATTGACACTGACACAAATTCTGAACGAAAAAAATCCAAATACTGATTCGGTCCTTCACGCAGCACGATATTTTGTCGCAGAAAAATTCGGAGATGTCCCTCCCTCTGGCATGCGAGAGACTTTGCTGGAAAGTGGGATCACTGCTGCGTAACTAGATTCTTCGATTATGAAGCTCGAATCGGATTTAGCCTCCCTTGAAGACGAATCACTTCTCATTTTTGGACTCCGCGTTGCAGGAGCGACAAGATGATGCACCTGCAATCGAACGGGCATTTGATGAAGCGACGGCAAACGTCCCTGTACTCGAGACTGCAATCGTGGCACTCGTTGTCATGTACGACTTGTATCTGCTTACTCCGCCTGGTAATAAACCAGTTCGGATTGTTAAGCCTAGGGTTGTGAAAAAGGACGGAAGTGTTGAAACGTCGAGTGACGTCACATATCACGAGCCAACGGGCGCGTTGGCAAGCGTGGTCGATTTGATAAGCGGTGCAAAGTCACGTCGAAAGCGCTAGATGTCTCCAAGTTAATAAGGCCAAGAAATGGGTTGAACCCCCACGGTCAGCCCACGCCCAAAGTTGATGCCAATTTGATGCCAAACAGAGCCCGGAATACCGGTTTTACCGGCCCTACCGGCTATTAACCCCTTTAGAATGTTTAGCCGTCCAACTTTAGCACTCCTTCACAAGGGGGAGTCGTAGGTTCGATTCCTGCTGTGCCCACCATATGAATCAGTTAGTTACAAGCTATGGCCCTTCGAAAAGGGCGCAAAATGGGCACAAAACACCAACAACATCTTGTGGTTGCCCGTTTTTCATGCCACAATCTCCAACCGTTCCCGAGAAAACAACGCATCCACAACTTTGGCACTGCCGCGCCTGCAAGAAACCACCCGGCGCGTCTCATTCCTGAGGCATGGTAAAGGCCAGATTGAAAACAAGCATCACCCTGGACCTCGAGATACGCTGCGAGGGCAAGAACGGCGAATGTGCCGGCGGGTGGAGACAATCTGAGCAAGTTGATTCATTCTGGTCCTTAGAAACTGCATCTTCGAGTTTTCTCTATTGCCCGTTTGCAATAACGGAACCAAACGATTCGCCACTCTGTCATCACGTGTCTGAGCACCCGCGTTGACATCGCGGTCCGTTATTCTTCACGGAAGCGATAGCCGATATGGCTCTCGGTCAAGATATAAATGGGGTGTGCAGGGTCGTCTTCAATTTTCTTTCGAAGTTGATTGATGACAACTCGCAAATATTCACGTTCGTTGCTGTAGGGCGGTCCCCAGATCGATCGCAGCAGATTTTCGTGCTTGACGGGTCTACCGGCATGCTCCATCAAACAACGGAGGGTCTCGTATTCTTTTGGAGCGAGGTGGATCTGTTCACCCTTTTTCTCGACAAGGCGGCGATTGGCGTCGAGCGTGATGTCGCCCACTATGCTGATCAGATCTGGTTCTCCCATCGGAGCATGGCGACGCCGGATGACTGATCGTAACCTTGCGGTGAGCTCACGAATCTGAAACGGCTTCGTGACATAGTCGAAAGCCCCCGCGTCTAACGACTCGACGATATCCTCTTCATCGTCACGAACAGTGAGCATGATGATCGGGAGTCCCGGAAAGGTTTGGCAGATTCTTCGACACGTATCCTTCCCTCCCATGCCCGGCATGTTGATATCGAGGAGGACCGCGTCATAGCTGACCATGCGCAATTGCACGAGGGCCTCTTCCCCGTTATGAGCCTCCCCAACTGCAAATCCTAGCGCCCCCAAGGTTTCGAACAGGCTCTGGCGTATTCCTGCATCATCTTCAACAACGAGCACCTTGCTTTTCTGATTCACGCTTTCTCCTTTGCCATGCGGGGTAGTGCGATAGCGAACGTCGTTCCATTCACTTGATCGCTTTCAACCCATGTTCGCCCGCTATGCGCTTCAGCGATGCGCCTCACTACGGAGAGACCGATCCCGGTGCCGGAGATCGTCTTCACCGACCCAGAGCAACGATAAAAACGTTGAAACACCTTCTCTTTTTCGTCATCCGGAATAAACGAGCCTTCGTTTTTGATCCTGATAACCAGTTCCGCTTCTTCTTCGTGAACCACGATGGCCACCTGAGAGTTGGGACGGCCGTACTTTGCAGCATTGTCGAGGACTTGGAAGAGGGCCATTTGAAGAAGCTTTCCATCCCCATATACGGCGTTGTGCCCCGAGCTCACCTGGAAGTCGATGGAATGCCCATCCAGTTCCTGTGATGATTCCGTAATGGTGCTGTGTATCAACCGAGCTACGTCGACTTGCTCGCGCTTGATCTTTAGATCGCCGCTATCCAGCTTCGCGGTAAGGAGCAGATGGGTGGCGAGGTCGCTAAGGTGCCCCGCATGGCGATCAATCAGGCCAACCAACTTTTCTTCCGTGCCCGACAGGGTGTTCATCGCGAGCAGACCGGAGCTCGAAGCTCTGATCGTTGTAAGTGGGCTCTTGAAAGCATGTGCCAGGCCATCCAATATGGCGGAGCGTAGCTGCTCGCTTTGTTTTGCCGCTTCTGCATTTGCTTCAGTCGAGAAGGAGCGTGCCCTTTCGATTGCAACTGCGGCAAGCGAGGAGGCTGCATTGATCGAGGCAGAGTCGAGCGAATGCCCGCAGAGGAAGAGGGATCCAATAGGCCGGGTTCCTAGTCGAAGGACACGCCGGGAAACACCTGTGCTCAAGTCATCGTCATTTGTTTCGAGAAAGTAAGCGGAGCGCACTTCGTCATCGGAGAAATCACAATCTCCACTCTTCCACTGATGCACCTCATACGCGTTCCAAAGGGCTACCCCTTTCACTCGCAGGCTGGAGCGTATGAGATCGACGAGTTGCTGATCGACTGCGTCGTCCCGATTGAGGAGCAGAATATTCTGGCTGAGTTCGTAAAGCTTCTGCTGTTGAGCCTGGCGCCGCTCTAACTCACGAGCGTGGTGGCTCACTCGGTCTGAGAGGCTACTGACGACCAAAGCCGTTGCTTCAAAGACCAGCAGCGCGATCCAGTCGTGCGAATCTGTGATGTAGAACTGGAACAAAGGTTGGGTGAAGAAGTAGTCGAGGCAGGCAACGGACAGGATTGAAACGACGCTCGCTTCGAATAAACCCCAACGAAGCGCGATGACCACCACTAGAAAGAGGTGGATGGAGGTTGCGGCGGAGAGATTAAAGTGAAGGCGGTAGGAGAGAAGCGTCAACAGCATTCCAGCGGCACAGCCACCGGCAATCCTGCGTAGGACCACCTGGATTGGTTTGGCAATCATTCGGTCGCCCCTGCCGGAACTATAGCGATTGAGGCATAAACAAACCGTTAAGAAGGAGCTTATGCATTGCTAATGGTATTCACGGTTCACTGAAAGTGTCTGTCTTTTCCGGCATACGAGGTGATTCGACATGAACTTACTTAGAGGCCTTCTTTCACTAGACACAGCAGCACGCGCGTCCCTTGTAGAGGATATGGCGGTATCGCTTCAACAGCAGAACGAGGTTCAGCACACTCACAGGCGGGAGGGGCGGAGCGCTCTGAGACGCGTTTCATGCAGCGTCATCTCCCTGATTATGTGCGGCCTGTTGTTGGTTGCGGGGCCGTTAGCCCATGCGCAGTCGACGTTTGGAAGCGTCAGAGGCAATGTAGTGGACGCGAGCGGAGCGGCCATTCCAGATGCGCAGATTGTGCTGCACAACTCAGATGAAAATACAGAACGCGCGGTCAATACGGATACTTCAGGCGGCTTCGTCTTTGAGAACGTAAAGGCCGGCAAGTACACGCTACGTGCTCATCGCGATGGCTTTGCCGATACTGTTGTGTCGGGAATTTCAGTAGAAGCGCGACAGGACTTGAGACTTGGCGCCACACTCAACGTGGCGGCACAGTCGACAACTGTGGAGGTATCCGGTGCGGCGGACCAGATCAATACGGAAAATGGAACGATCAGCGATTCGAAGACGAATATCGAAATGACGCAGCTGCCCCTGAATAACCGCGCGAATACTACAAGTCCGCTCGGGGCGCTTGGCCTGTCTCCCAACATTCAGACAGATAGTGCTGGCAATATCGCTCTCGGCGGAGCGAGCTCCTCAATGGTGAATTTCTCTGTCGATGGTATTTCAACTGCCAACGTGCGGCAGAATGGAGCGCTGCAGGACGCCTATCCTTCACAGGAAGGAATTGCTGCAGTTAAAGTGACCGCATTCAACAACAGTGCGGAGTTTTCCCAGGTTGGCGATGTGACATTCACCACCAAGAATGGGACAAGCCAGTATCACGGGAGTGTCTTCGAATATTTGCAAAATCAGGCGCTGGATGCCGATCCGTATGGCGCTAGCGGCAAAGCCCCCAAGAAGTTCAATACGTTTGGCTTCTCGTTGAGCGGGCCCATTGTGATTCCACATCTGTATGACGGGCACAGCAAGACGTTTTTCTTTGCGGACTATGAGGGCAACCGGCGCAGCACTGCGGTGTTCCAGCAATATGTAGTTCCGACGGTCGCAGACCGGGGCGGCAACCTCTCCGATATAGGTGGCCCTACAATTCCATCTACCCAGATTAGCCAGACAGCAAAGGCACTCCTCGCCTATTATCCATTGCCGAATGCGGCAGGCGCTACTAACCAGACGCGGGCCATCAACTATCAGAACTTTCAGGCGACGCCGGCAAGCACCGACGGCGCGGACATCCGGGTCGATCAGACGATCTCGTCCAAGCAATCGGTTTATGCGCGCTTTAGCCGCAAGAACATCACGACGGACTTCGCGAATCTTTTTCTGCCGGATGATTCGGATTCCATTCACAATCGGAGCTTGTTGATTTCGCACACCTACACGATTACTCCAAAGCTGCTGAATGAGTTCCGCTACGGCTTCACGAACGTTACGACCAACGTCAACTTCCCGATTCAAGGTTCCACTGCGCTGAGTCAGTTGGATCTCACGGGTGTCGATATCAGTCAGCATCCACTAACCCACGCATTCCCCACCTTCAATTTCAGCGCGGGCACTCCGTTTCCAGTCATTGGAAGAGACAAGGCAGGGGTCACGCAGTCGAAGACGACGCAGTTCAGCGATAACCTGACTTACAGCTTCGGTAAGCACACCGTGAAGGGTGGGATCGATATCCGTCGCGTTCGGTACTTCGATCTGGAGAGTTTTGCCCCACAATTCGCCTCAGATGATTTCGGGGCCTTCCTATTTCAACCATCGTATGGAAACGCCCCAGGCGATCAGTTTACGGGCAATGCCTTTGGCGACTTCCTCGAAGGCGCGCCAACCACACTTTACTTCGCTGTCTCGAGTCCGGATGTCGGAGGAACCGCCACGCAATATAGTTTCTTCGCTCAGGACGAATTCCAGGTCAACAGTCGGTTGACGCTCAGCTACGGTCTTCGCTGGCAGATTCTCCCCGGCTTCCAGGAGGACGGCGGCAATCTGGCAAACTTCGATCAACGGAATAACTCGATTGTCGTTCCTGATGCTTTGGCGGGATACCTTACCAGCCAGAATATTACCTCTTCCAATGTTGCTTTCCAGCAGTCCTTCAATGCGTGCCCGTCCGGCACGGCTGCCGGATCGACCGTTCACGGGTTATCGTGCACCGGATATATCACGGCCAGCCAGGATGGATTGCCGCAAAGTCTGCGCCAAACCTATAAAGGAGACTTCCAGCCGCGCATCGCGATTGCCTATCGTCCATTCAACGACACCAGGACGGTGGTACGTGCCGGATTTGGCGTCTATACGATGACCAACCTGGGACCGCTTTCCTTCAATAACAGCGGCAACCCAGCCTCAAATCTGCACACGTATTCCAACTCCAACAGCGCCGGGCCAAATACGCCACAGATCGTCTTTCCAAATACCGCTCCTGCGAGCTCCGGGGGGCCAACCTTTGGCGGTGGCGGATTGGACCAGGGCGTTGATCCCAACTTCCGCGACCCCCAATCAAACCAATGGAATGTGACCGTGGAGCGCCAGCTAACCGACGCAACATCGCTTCGCGCGAGCTACGTCGGCATGCACACTTACCGGTTGAGTATCACTGAGGATCTTAACCAGATTCCCGCCAGCACGACTCCGTACAACACCGGAGCAACGGCTGGGGCTTTCGTGGATTCCCGCGCGCCGTATCAGAATTGGACGACGCTGCTCAGCACGTTCAATGCAGGTGAGGCAAACTATCACGCGTTCGAGCTGCAGGCGACGCACCGTTTGGAGCGTGGGCTCTACGTGGATGCAAACTACACCTATGCAAAAAGTCAGGCTGACAATCAGGGTGATGCGCCAAGCGCGTTCGCCGGTGAGGTCAATTATGGACTTCCCATTGCCGATCGGTTTCATATCAAACAGAATCTCGGTAATGTTTCCGGTACTCGTCGCAACCGCATGCTGCTCACGGGGATGTATCAGATGCCTTTTGGCAAAGGCCGACAGTACATGAGTACCAGTACAGCCAAGGACCTCTTTCTTGGTGGCTGGGATCTGACAACGGTCACACTGCTTGAAACCGGCCCCTGGCTTACGCCCAGCATTAGCGGTTCTGCCGATCAGTCGAACACGAACGTCGTCAATCGCAGCGCTGTGCTGCGTCCGGATAGGGTACCGAAGGGTACGGCCGGAGCCGTGACCTACAACAACGTGTCCTTCCTGGCGACCCCGGCAGGAGCAGGTCGCTTCGGGAGTGCAGGAGTTGGGATCATTCAGGGTCCTGGCACGGCGACGGTGAGCCTTGGTGTGGCAAAGCGGTTCGCTATCACCGAGAAGGTGCATGCACGGTTCGAGACGACCTTCACGAACGTTCTGAACCACACCAACTTTGCGCCACCCGTGACGGCGATCGACAACTCGCTATTCGGGCAGCTGACTGGACCGCAAACGGCGGAGAATGCTGGAAATCGGACGGGACAGGCGGCGCTCAGAATCGATTTCTAATTCGATTGCCCGTTTTAGGGAGGTGAAGAGATTTCTTATCGCCTCCCTTTCATTCATATCATCTACACGCTGAAGTGCCCGTTTCGTAAACTCAAATTATCCAAGGGGCTGGAGCTGCTGGCTACGGCTTCCTCAAATTTGAGTTCATTGCGGTCGGTACGCTTAAGCCGCTTGGCCTCCTCATCCAGAGCAAGTAAGCGCTAGTGGCGTCGGCTTCGAGACGGCGACGCCACCTTAGCGAATGACGCTTCGATGGAGCCGGGCTTCTGGTTCAAACAATCGGTACCGAGAAGGCGGCTTATGAGAAGTGATCAGCGATGGACTACAAAAGCGTCGTGCCTGCAAAACGGGGTTTGCAGCAATTACAGATGTGAAGTTGCCGAAAACCGGACTTTCGAGGAATTCTAGACGGATTAGCAACACAAGCGCGTTTTTCGTTGCCAATCCTGTCCTGGGTCAGTACTGTGGGCATTGGTTACTTCACCTCTTCGACGTCGCCTGGTTTCCAGCTTCCGTCAAAGGCGGCTTTTTCAGGACCGTAGACGCGGAAGTAGACAAACCAGCCCTTTGCCGGGGATTGTTTTGATCCACTGGTTCTAATGTCCCTGTGGGAGCGTTGGGACCGAAGTAGAGTTCGGTCGGCTGGGTTTTGGAGACGTCCTTGCCTGATCGGTCTGGACCTGGCTGCGAGTGTCGGTGTCATAGACCGTGACGGACCAGAAGAGCTTACCCGTTACCGGCTGCGGAACGGTGAGCTTATAGCTCTTGCAATGGGTCGCGCTTGAACATGGCAGGCGATGCTCCGATGGCCTGATAGAACCATTTATCGCGGGCGTAGAGGTTGCCGTAGTTGGGAGTGTTGAAGTCGCCGTTTTCGAAGCGGAGGGCGGCCCACTCCCACTTGCGATCGGGCCAGACGATGCGGTTGGGGCGGTTGTCGCCGAAGGACTCGACGCGCATCTGGGCGTTGCCGATTTTGGCGGCCTTTTCGAGGATGGCGGTCATGCAGGCGTCGGGGGTGAAGGGCTTGCCTTGCTCGATGCCAAGGGCGGCTAGCTCGCCGTAGAAGTAATGAACGCGCGGGTTGGATGGTTCGGAGCTAATGACGTTGTAGAGCTGTTGCCAGAACTGGATGTTGTTGTCCCAGGCGAGGGGCGTGGTAGGGTGGGGGTGAGGTCGAGCCATTGGAGCTCAGGCCAGCCGGGAGTGGGCTTGAGTGGATGGACCTTGACGGTCTTGATGCGTTCGATGGCGGCGGGGACATCGCCGCCGACGGGGAGCGAGCGGATGCCGACAAGCTGCGCAATCATTCGCACCATCACCAATGAAATCGGAGAACGACATGTCGAGCTTTTCTGCCTATTCCTCTCAAGATCCTTCAGTCCATACCATGCTTCTCAGCGCCGCGCCCGCCGGTATGTGGTACGAAGGCCGTTAGTCCATTCTGATCGGAAACACTCTTAGGACGCCACGAAATTCTGCCACACAGCCGAATACCTCACGTTGGTGGCGGCGAGCATTCACCGGGAACCTTCGTGTTTGTCAGATGCTTTTTGTCTTCTTATACGACGCGGCGCTTCACTCGTTGTCTCAAACCCAAAGCTGGGCTTGTTCGCCCGGATGGTCGTAGCAACGTAGGACGGTGAGAAGTGTGCATAATGTTTCTCAGCTATGCGAGTTCCAGAATAGCCTAGTAGATTGGCGATCAGTTGGATCGAGGTTCCGTTCAAGGCAAGTAACTGGGGCTGTAGGGGCTTCTTCATGCATGATTTATCGGCTCGGTTCAGATTCTCAAGTCCCCAACGTCCTAAAGCAAACCCATATTCCTATTCCGCACACCGGGGATAAATCCTCGGCACCTATTGAGGCATTCTGAATTCAAAATAGCGGATCCGAAACAGGATAGAAGACGAAGGCATCTAGCGAGACCACACGAGTGAAGCGATCTTCCAGGACGCCGTTGTCGCTGAAGTCGATGCTGTTGGAGCTTCAGTATGTCGCTCGACCCGGTTTTTGGCACGGGGCATGCGGTCCGGCAGCTTGCCGGGCGGGCGAAAGAACGCACTTTACCCTCTTGAGAATCTGAACGGGCAGATTTCAATCAAATCTGAATGCCCTTCGTACTCAAAACTTCGGAATATGCAACTTTAACCAGTCGTTTCCTCTCACATCAATGTCGCACCATTAGACGAAGAGGACGGGCTCCATAATCTCTCTTTGGTTGCGATGTGGTCGTTCGGTTTAGAGAAGAGTGAGGGAGAAAATGAAATCGCTTGTCGATCCAACAAAGTTGAAACCCGTAAGCAAACAGGACGGGATGCTTCAGGTGATCGTGGAAACGCCTAAAGGTAGCCGGAATAAGTTTGCATTTGATCCCGAGCAGGGGATCTTTGCCCTGAAAAAGGTGTTGCCTGCGGGAATGGTATTTCCCTATGATTTCGGCTTTTTGCCTCGAACGATTGCGGACGACGGAGATCCGATCGACGTCCTCCTGTTGATGGACGAACCCGCTTTTACCGGCTGTGCTGTGCACGCGATTTTGATTGGCGTGATCGAAGGCGAGCAGTTAGATGGCAAGAAGAAGGTGCGGAATGACAGATTGCTTGCGGTGGCTGAGGCCAACCATAGCTACGCGAACATTCGAAAGCTGTCGGACCTGCCCAAGCAGTTTCTGGATGAGTTAGAAGATTTCTTTGTCAACTATCACAAACTTGAGGGCAAGAAATACAAGCTCCTGGGTTGTAAGGATGCCAAAAAAGCCCGCAGTCTGATCGAAAAAGCTCGCAAAGCAGTTTGAAATTGTAGGGGCGATGAATGAGTGAATTTGTTATGAGATTTCTCATCGGCGGTGCTGTTGTCAGCTTGTTCGCGGCCATTGGCGACGTGCTGCGCCCAAAAAGCTTCGCCGGACTGTTTGGGGCTGCCCCGTCAATCGCTCTCGCCACAGTTGGTCTCACTATCTCCAAACAGGGTTCGCAATACGCAGCAGCTGAAGCTCACTCAATGATCTTTGGAGCGATCGCATTCTTCATCTATGCGATCTCTGTTTCGAGAGTATTGGCGCGATACAAGACAGCCGCACTCCCGACCACAATCATTCTGATGTCAGTGTGGTTTGCAGTATCGATTGGACTATGGCGATGGTGGGGAAGGTTTTCCTAAGATGATCAGAATGGATTTTTCCTCTTTGCGAGAGACTCAGCCCCACGAATACATCATAAGATTTCTGTTCGGCGGCGTGTGTACGGTCTCGGCTGGACTCATTGCGAAGCGTTATGGGCCGGGAATAGGTGGGCTTTTTCTCGCCTTTCCAGCCATCTTTCCTGCCAGCGCTAGCCTGATCGAGAACCACGAAAAGAAACGCAAGGCCGAACATGGTTTCAATGGAACGATTCGAGGTAGGCTTGCCGCAAGTATCGACGCCTCCGGCGCATCGCTCGGATGCATCGGCCTCGCAATGTTCGCTCTGACTCTGCGGATGGCCCTCCCCGGCCATGTTGCGCTTCACACCCTCGTAGCTGCCAGTGTTGTCTGGATTACCATCTCAAGTCTTTTGTGGAGTATTAGCCGACATCGGATCTTTCATAAGCGAAAGAAACAGACGGATCAGCGGCGCCAGGATGTTTGATATCTGCGCCGGCCTACTCACGGAATAGGAAAATCGAGGGAGAAATGGACAAAGGAAACGGGTCGGGGTGTGAAACAAGTACCGAATGAACAGTATTGATGAGCGCTCAGAATAAAAGACCAGCCAAATGGATAGTCTAGGCCGAGGTTGGCCCTCGGTCGGTTCAGAATCGCATGGCAATCTAACGTATGAAAGAAGGACTCACAAGCGGTTAGCGGACTTCAGCGCTGGCCGCCTTGACGACCTGCTCTACCTGTGGGGTCACCATTGCACTCGTATCCTTTATAGCCGCGATGGCCTTGTCATACCGGCCGGCCATGAAATTACCGCGAATGCGTGCCATGTCTTCGAGCATTTTAATGCCGTCTCTCAGGTAGCTCATACGGCTGCGTTCGTCATGGCCCCAGGTGACCGGGACCTCGCGGACGACATACTTCAGCTTGCGAGCGATGAACAGGATCTCGGGGTCGAAGCCCCAACGTTCGATGGTTTGCAGGCGAAAGATGACCTGGGCAGCGGAGCGTTTGAACGCCTTGAAACCGCACTGAGTGTCTTTGAAAGGCAAGCCCATAACGGTTCGGGTGACCCAGTTGAAACAGCGACCGAAGAACTGCCGGTAGAGCGGCTGGTGGATTGTCTGACGGGTGCGGTCCATCCATCGGGAGCCGATTGCCACATCCGCCCCATCGTTCAGTGCGGCGATAAGGCGTTCCGCCTCTTCCATGGGAGCCGAGAGGTCAGCATCCGTAAACATGACGATGTCGCCTGCGGCTTGCAAAAGGCCGTTGCGCACGGAGTAGCCTTTGCCGCGATTACCCGGGTTCTTGACGAGGTGAAGTCGCGGATGTTGCATCATCCAACGCTGTACGATCGCAGCGGTGTCGTCGATCGAACCGTCGTCGACGACCAGAACCTCCGCATCCCAGCCCTGTTCCGCGACACACGACAGCACCTTATCCAGAGCATGCTCGATACGAGCGCTCTCGTTGTATGCCGGGATTACGATGCTCAACTGTGGATGTGCCATAGCGATCGACAGACTTTCTTTCTTCTACTGATTACTGAGAGATACACGGACGGTGTCGCGATTTATCATACTGCAATGTTTGACGCATGAACCGCCCTGATTGGCTCTATTTTTCACTTTGTCTACATTTCTTTTCGCGGCCCATGCTCGAGCCTCGACTATGCACCGCGATCAGCGGTCCTGCTAAACTCCACAGCATGCCGGAAGACTTTTCAACACCTCCACCGCCTCCACCACCGCCATCGTTTCCCTACACTCAAACTCCGCCTTACCCTTATCCGCAACGTCAAGGCTTCCCGCCCCCGCGCCAACGCTCGGCATGGTTCTACATCGGGATCATCGCCGGCTCCTTGGCCGCGGTGTTTCTCCTTGTAACGCTCATGGTCTGGTTCACGGCGCGTTCGGTCACCGGAAATTCGGCAGGCTTGGGATTAGCTTCGGACAGCATTGCCGTGATCGACATCTCCGGTGCGATCCTGTCTCCTGAAATCATCGACAGTCAGCTGCGCAAGTTTGGGGATGACTCGTCGGTAAAGGCGATTCTTCTTCATATCAACTCGCCGGGCGGTGGCGCGGCTGCCTCGCAGGAGATTTACCATGAGGTCCTGCGGGTGCGGCAGGAGAGTCATAAGAAGGTCGTCGCCTCAATTGAGTCGGTGGGCGCTTCAGGGGCCTATTACATCGCCACCGCCTGCGACAGGATCTACGCGAACGATGCCTCCGTTGTCGGATCAATTGGGGTAATCATGGAGTGGACAAACTACGGTGACCTGCTGCGATGGGCCAAGTTGAAGAATGTGGTCATCCATGCCGGAGAGTTGAAGGACGCCGGCGATCCGAGCCGCGATCTGACGCCTAAGGAAGAGGCTTACTTTCAGTCGCTGGTGGATAACATGTATACGCAGTTTGTGCACGATGTCGCGACGGGTCGCCATACCTCTGATGACAAGATCAAACCGCTCGCGACCGGCCAGGTTTGGACAGGACAGCAGTCCCTTCCCCTGGGCCTCATCGATAAGGTCGGCGGCTACCGTGTAGCCCTGATGGAGACGGCCAAGGAGGCCGGAATCTCCGGGGAACCAAATGTGGTGCGACCCGCAAAAAATAAACGAGGGCTGTTTGCACTGCTTACCGACGACGGCGAAGACCTGTTCCCGAACCCGAGCCAGATGCTGAACCATGCTCCGGGTTTCTACTTCATGTGGAAGTAAGGTACGGTCCTTCAGTATTTACCTTGCCAAACCACTGCCAAAACACGACCAGGGCCCCGAAAAAATGGGGCTCTTTTTGTTGATCCTTTGACCTTTCGGACAGATTTTGCATCTTATGGGGCAATGCCCAATGTGTTCATTCTTTTGACTTCTTGCACAACCTTTTAGCCTCCATCCCGTCTACAATCAACAACAACGGATTGCTTTCACCCGGCCCTATCGCCCTCCCCCCAGTACGAAAGGAACCCACTATGACTAAAGCCGACCTTGTTGATAAAGTGACCGCTCTTGGAGACCTGACCCGCCGTGACGGGGAAGTTATCGTCGATACCCTCTTCGACGCTGTCATCGGAGCTTTGAAAACCGGTGACAAGATCGAGATTCGCGGATTCGGAAGTTTCCGGACCCGACAACGTAATGCCCGAACCGGCCGAAACCCGAAGACTGGGGCCAAGGTCGATGTTCCGGCTAAGCGAGTTCCCTTCTTCAAGCCATCGAAGGAGCTGCGTGACTCGGTGAACCCAAATGGGGCGGCGAAGTCCAGACCCACAGCCTCCAAAAAGGCAGTCGACAAGGAACACATCGATCCACATCATCCGCCAGCGATGTAATCGTGGCAGAACTGCAATCTGTACGAGTAGCAGGTGCTCCGGCATCTGCTATGTTGCTTTGAAATCAGGATGTGTCACTCAGCCATACCCTCCAAAACTACTGGCGAAATCGGCTCAGCGCCAAACTCCCCCTCCCACTTGGCGACCACGACACTGGCAAGGCAGTTACCAACAACATTGACGGTCGTGCGCGCCATGTCAGCCAACGCGTCGATGCCGAGAATAACGAAGATTGGCTCGGTGGGAAGGCGGAAGGTTGCCGCAGTCGCGAGCAGAACGACCAACATTGCTCGCGGGACGCCAGCTACTCCTTTGCTGGTCAGCATAAGAGTCACCATCATCAGAAGTTGCTGGCCAAGCGACAGATGAACTCCTGCTGCCTGCGCTACAAAGATGCTGGCTACCGCAAGATACAGGGTGGAACCGTCCAGGTTGAAACTGTAGCCCGCTGGGATGACGAACGCTACAATCCGCCGCGGGACGCCCAGAGCTTCCATCGCCTCCATAGCGCGTGGAAGAGCCGCCTCACTCGTGGAGGTAGCAAAGGCAATCGTTGCAGGCTCTGCAACAGCCGCGAGGAATCGACGCACCGGGACACCGAAGAACAGCGCCGCCGGCAGCATAACAAGACAGCCGAAGCCTACTAAGGCGCCATACAGCGTCAGGAGAAGCTTGCCTAAATTCACCAACACTCCAAGGCCCATCTGACCTACCGTGAAGGCCATCGCAGCGCCTACGCCAATGGGGGCGAAGTACATGACAACGTTGGTGAACTTGAACATGACTTCGCTGAAACTCTCGAACAGCCGTAAAACCGGAGTACGTTTTTTCTCCTCCAGGCTGGCCAGCGCGATCCCGAAAAAGACCGCGAACACGGCGACCTGAAGGATCTGGCCTTCAGCTACGGACTTAGCGATATTCTCCGGGAAGATGTGAAGCAGAAAATCCTGCCAGTGAGTGGGGGGGGGCGAGGCTATCGTCTCGCTGGAGGTAGCCGGGGGCAGAGAGAGGCCAACTCCGGCACGACTGAGGTTGATTGCCGCGAGGCCAATGACAAGCGCCAGAGTGGTGACGACTTCGAAGTAGATCAGGCTCTTGATCCCCATCCGTCCGACGCTCTTGAGGTCGCCATGGCCAGCGATGCCGGTCACCAGCGTCGCGAGAATCAGCGGCGCGACGATGGTCTTGATGAGGCGCAAAAAGATATCACTGAAGACGCGAAGGCTCGTCGCCAGCATTGGCGCATCGAATCCCAGCTCCGCCCCCGCAACCATCGCAACAAAGATCCACGGCGTCAGGGAGCGGCGCCGCAGCGCAAAGAGGCCCAGGAGAACAATCGCGACACACCGCAAAGCAACTCCGGCATGGTGCACTTCGGGTCCATGGATCAAGCCCAGCGAGACTCCGACAGAGAGTAAAATCGCCGCCGTAAGCAACAGAATGTGCTGAAAGTTCGTCTTTAACATCAGGTGCGAAGAATATCAGTCTTCAACAGAAAGCCAATGCTCTATAGATCATCTTCGAGCGCTGATAGCATACTCTCTATGCATCGCGTAACCCTCAACAGCATCTTGTTTTGCGCTATCGCTTCCTCTCCACTGATCGCACAGACCGGACCCGGGATCGTTGCCGCATCTGGCTACGACGCTTTTGCACAGACCCCCGGAATCATCTCCAATCCGCTCTCTCAGCCGACACTAACGCCAGGAGCCCTGGTTCTGCTGGAGTTGGAGGGCCGCTTTTCGCAGGCGGTTGCCGAAGGCGGAGGCAAGGCTTTCGGCAACTGGTTCGCAGAGGACGGAGTTACTCTCAACAACGGTAAGCCCGCGATTCTTGGTCGCACCGCTATCGCGGCACAGGCTCAGTGGGACCCAAAGACTTATCAGCTTAGCTGGACTCCGCAGGGTGCCCAGATGGGCCCTTCGAACGACATGGGATTTACCTGGGGTCACTATGAGGGTCGTAGTAAAGATAAAAATGGCGAGCCCGTGGTGATCTCGGGCCGCTACTTCACCGTATGGAAGAAGTTACCCAACGGCACGTGGAAGGTAGCCTTGGACGCGAGTGCGGATGAGCCGCCCGCAACAGGGGAGTGTTGCACTCTTCCAAAGCCGTAAACCATTGCTGCAACAAAAGTAGGAGTGCGCAACCATTTGCACATAACCTACGATTGAACTGTTGAAATGAACGCTCTCCTGGTCAAAGACGAAGCGCTGCGAATCGAGGCCCTCAACCAATACGAGGTACTCAACTCTGCGCCCGATCCCATCCTGGATGACCTGACAAACCTGGCTGCCCAAATATGTGACACGCCTGTCGCAGCTATCTCGTTGATCGGTTCGGATCGCATCTGGCTGCGCTCGCGCTTTGGCATCGACTCGCCTGACGTCGCGCTTGGTAGCCTGCCCTGCGAAACGACTATCCTCGGCGACACCGTCTACGAGATCTCCGACGCACGCAGCGACCCCGAATACGCTCCAGATGGCATTCTGCTCGAAGGCCGTCTCTACCGATTTTATGCCGGCGCTCCCCTGACGACTCCCGGCGGTGTGACCATCGGCGCATTGCTCGTCCTGGATCGCCATCCCCGCACACTAACCCCAGCTCAATCCTCCGCGCTCAGCGTCCTGAGCCGCCAGGTCATCACCCGGCTGGAACTCAACGGTCGCATCCGACAGATGGACCGCGCAGCGCGCTCACGCCAACGCGTCGAGTCCGCTCTCACCGTGGAACGGAACTTTGTCTCGGCGGTCCTGGACACCGTCGGTGCGCTGGTCGCCGTGTTCGATCCGGCCGGCCGCATCGTCCGTTTCAACCGCGCCTGCGAAAACGCGTCAGGTTACGACTTCCCTACCCTGGTCGGCCGCTATGCGTGGGACAAACTTATTCCGCGGCAGGAGATTCCCGAAGCTATCGAGACCTTCGAGCGTCTACGCTCCGGTCACTTCCCTGCTGCTTACGAGAATCAATGGCTCAACCGTGACGGCAGCATACGACGCATCGCGTGGTCGGCGACTGCACTAACCGATACGCAGGGACAGGTCGCGTTCATCATCGCAACCGGCATCGATGTAACCACCCAGCGCGCTGCTGAAGCCACATTGCGCGAGAGTGAAGCCCGCTACCGCCAACTCATCGAAGGTTCGCTGGGTATGGTCTGCACCCACGACCTCCGCGGCACTCTGCTGTCGATCAACACCCACGGCGCGGAGACCTTGGGGCGTACCGTCGAGGAGATGACCGGTCACAATCTCGACGAGTTCATCGTGCCGGAGAAAAAAGCTGCGATGCCTGCCTACCTGAAAAAAATAGGCGAGACGGGCGAAGCACAGGGCCTTCTTCACCTCTCCCACAGCGACGGAGACATGCGTGTGGTCGCTTACCGGAACAAGCTCATCGTCGTGCCCGGGCGTGCACCGTACGTTCTCGGCTTCGGTGTCGACATCAGCGAGCAGGTTCGCGCAGAAGGCAGGCTTCGCACTCTTACGCGGCAATCAGATTCCATCCTTGAGTCGGTCGGCGACGGCATCTACGGCATCGATCTCGAAGGCAAGGTAACGGTCGTAAACTCCGCCGCGGCTCAGATGCTCGGCTATAAGCAGGAGGAGATGCTGGGCCGAAACATGCATCAACTGATCCACCACACACGCGTCGACGGCACACCCTACGCCTCTGCCGACTCACCGATCCGCAAGAGCCTTACCAACTTCGCCACCGTCCGCATCTCGAACGAGATCTTCTGGCGCAAAGATGGCAGCTGCTTCCCAGTGGAGTATGTCGCAAGACCGCAGGTCGACTCGCAGTCCTCCGATTCGAACGGCCTCAAGGCACTCGGAGTAGTCGTTGCGTTCACCGACACGACGGAGCGCCGCGCCCTCGACCGCATGAAAGATGAGTTCATCTCCACAGTCTCCCACGAGCTTCGCACGCCGCTTACCTCGCTGCGTGGGGCGCTTGGGCTGCTCGCCGGAGGCGCGCTCACCAACCGCCCGGAGAAGACCCAGCAGATGCTCGAGATCGCCATCAGCAACTCCGATCGGCTGGTGCGGCTGGTAAACGATATTCTCGATCTGGAGCGCATCAGCAGCGGCAAAACAGAGCTGCATTCGACGATGTGCAGTGCCGAAGATCTGCTACGGCGAGCCGCTAGCGTTCAACAAACGCGCTCTCCCCGCCCCAACATCCGCATCTTCTTCGCCGCTCATGGTGTCAACGTCTGGGCCGATCCCGACCGTATTCTGCAGACGCTGAACAATCTGATCTCGAACGCCATCAAGTTCTCCCCGGAAGGCAGCGAAATTCACCTAACAGCGCGCAATCTCGACGAGAATGAAGCGCTGATCGAGGTTCGCGATCAGGGCCGGGGCATTCCTGCCGATAAGCTCGAACACATCTTCGACCGCTTTCAGCAGGGCGATGCCTCGGACTCACGCGCGATGGGTGGCACAGGGCTCGGCCTCGCAATCTGTCGCAGCATCATAACCCAGCATGGCGGGCGCATCTGGGCCACCAGCGCGCCCGACCAAGGCACCATCTTCCACTTCACACTACCCACCAAACCCAGCACCAACCTACGCTAGAGTCCCCTCACTCATCGCCCTCGCGCAGCTTAGCGATCACGGTGAAGTCTTCAAGCGTAGTGGTATCGCCCTTCACTTCACCTGTAGTCGCGAGTTCGCGCAACAGCCGCCGCATAATCTTTCCGCTGCGTGTCTTCGGAAGCGCTTGAGTGAAGGTCAGATCGTCAGGCCGGGCGAGCGCGCCGATCTCTTTCGCGACCCATTGCCGCAACTCCTGCCGCAGCTCTTCACTCGGCTCGTGACCACCTTCAAGCGTGACAAACACGGCAATCGCCTGACCCTTCATCTCGTGGGGCCTGCCGACCGCAGCCGCCTCCGCAACCTTGGGGTGAGCTACGAGCGCCGACTCTACCTCCATCGTCCCAAGCCGGTGACCACTAACGTTAATCACATCGTCGACGCGTCCCATCAGCCAGAAGTAACCGTCCGCATCGCGGCGCGCGCCGTCGCCGGTGAAATAGCTACCGGGAACCTCGCTCCAGTAAGCCGCCTCGTAGCGGGCCTGATCGCCGTAGATTGTTCGAGCCATGGAAGGCCAGGGCTTGCGTATAACCAGAAGTCCCCCGTGGCCGTCGGGAATAGGTTTGCCTTCTTTTGTAACCACTTCGGGAACAATTCCAAAAAAAGGTCTTGTGGCGGATCCCGGTTTGGTCGCTACAGCGCCGGGGACTGGCGCGATCATGATGGCACCAGTTTCGGTCTGCCAGTAGGTGTCAACGATGGGGCAGCGCTCCTTGCCGATCACGCGGTGATACCACATCCATGTCTCGGGGTTGATAGGCTCGCCGACCGTGCCCAGCAGCCGCAGCGAGGCAAGAGAGTGCTTCTGCACCCATTCGTTCCCCCATTTTGTGAAGGCCCGGATCGCTGTTGGAGCGGTGTAGAAGACGGTGACCTTGTGGCTATCAATAATCTTCCAGAAGCGGTCGCACTCCGGCCAGTTGGGTGCGCCCTCATACATCATTACGGTTGCACCGTTCTGCAGTGGACCATAGACCACATAGCTGTGGCCCGTGACCCAGCCAATGTCGGCGGTGCACCAGTACACATCCTCATCGCGGAGATCGAAGATGTATTTGCTGGTCAGATAAGTCTGCACAGCGTAGCCGCCGGTAGTGTGTAGCAGCCCTTTCGGCTTGCCAGTGGTTCCAGAGGTATAGAGAAGATACAGCGGATCCTCGGCATCCATCCATTCCGCAGGGCATTCCGCCGAAGCTTTCCCCATCTCCTCGTGCCACCACAGATCGCGACCGGACCGCATCTTTACCGGGGAGCCCGAGCGTCGGAAGACGACAACATGCTTGATCGTGGAACACTTCTCCAGCGCCTCGTCAACAATCGCTTTCAACTGCACCTCGGCACCGCGACGATAGCTCGTGTCCTGCGTGATGATGGCGACACAGCTGGAGTCGTTAACACGATCCGAAATAGCGTGGGCCGCAAAGCCGCCGAATATCACCGAATGTACCGCACCGATTCGTGCGCAGGCGAGCAGCGCAATCGCCAGTTCGGGGGCCATCCCCATGTAGATCGCAACCCGGTCGCCCCGCCTGATACCCAGCGACTTCAGCACATTTGCGAAACGCTGCACCTGCTCATGCAGTTCCCCGAAGGTCACCTTGCGAACCTCGCCTGGCTCACCCTCCCAAAGCAGAGCCACTTTATCCTTGCGGGCTCCCAGCGCGTGACGATCGACACAGTTGTGCGAGAGGTTCAGCTTGCCCCCGACAAACCACTTTGCGTGCGCCGCTTCGCCGTCCATCACCTTTGTCCAGGGGGAGAACCATTCGAGCTCATGAGCGGCTTCGGCCCAAAACTCCTCCGGATGGTCCACGCTGTGCTTGTACATCGTCTCGTACTGCTCAAGACTCTTCACCTGAGCCTTCGCTGCAAACTCCGACGGGGGAGGAAATACACGATTCTCTCGCAGACTTGAATCCAGATTCGTACTCTCTTCGGACATCTCCAGCACAACCCTCCGTGATTTCATCTCGCAAGGTGAAGGTACCCTATACAACTCAACCCGAGCAACCCGCCGTTACATTTAGGTGACACCTGCGCCGTCGGAATCATGTATGGTAGTTGGCGCATCTAGATATTCAATGAACGATCAGCTTACCGCTGTCCTCTGTTCGACGATGTACGACCTATCAACTCCTGAGGTTCTCAATGGCCCTGGCTTTTCTCGACCGTGACCGCTCTATAGCCCCCGCAGGATATAGCCGCTGGCTGGTACCGCCCGCAGCCCTTGCAATTCATCTCTCCATCGGACAGGTTTACTCCTTCTCCGTCTTCAAAAATCCCCTCTTGGCCCTGCACGCGGCTGATGGCTCCGCCTGGAACCTCAAGGAAGTCGGCTATATCTTCTCGATCGCGATCGCGTTCCTGGGCATCTCGGCCGCTCTCTTCGGAGCGTGGCTTGAGAAGGCAGGTCCCCGTCGCGCGATGTTCTACGCTGCAATCTGCTTCGGCGCAGGCTTCGTCATTGCCTCTGTTGGAGCCAGCACGCACCAACTCGCTCTGATCTATCTGGGATACGGAGTCGTCGGTGGCATAGGCCTTGGACTGGGGTATATCTCTCCCGTATCCACCCTCATCAAATGGTTTCCCGACCGTCCGGGCCTGGCCACTGGCCTCGCCATCATGGGCTTTGGCGGCGGCGCGATGATCGGGGGACCCCTCGCCAACAACTTGATGGCGCACTTCAAAGCCGCGGGACAGCCTTCAATCCCCTACACCATGTCCACAATGGGCGTCCTCTACTTTGTCTTCATGATGTTCGGCGTCTTCACGATACGCGTCCCGCCAACAGACTGGAAGCCTGACGGCTGGGTGCCCGCGGTCAAGCACTCCGCGCTGATCTCGAGTCACAACGTCGCCGTCACCGAGGCATGGAAGACGCCACAGTTCTGGCTTCTCTGGGTCATGCTCTTCGTCAACGTAACCGCAGGCATCGGCATCCTGGAACAGGCAGCGCCCATGATTCAGGATCTCTTCAAAGGTCAGATCAGCCCCGCAGCCGCCGTCGGTTTCGTAGGAATTCTTAGCATCTTCAACATGGCCGGCCGATTTCTCTGGGCTTCGGTCTCGGACTTCATCGGGCGCAAAGGAACCTACTTCACCTTCTTCGTACTCGGCGCCATCCTCTACTTCTTTCTTCCCTTTTCACGGCAAGACAAGATCGACTCCATCCCGCTCTTTGTCGCTATCGCCGCGATGGTCATCTCGATGTACGGGGGAGGATTCGCCACCATTCCCGCTTACCTGAAGGATCTCTTCGGCGGCTTCAACGTCTCAGCTATCCACGGCCGTCTGCTTACCGCATGGTCGGCTGCCGGAATTATCGGCCCGCTCATCGTCAACGGCATCCTCGACCACTACGTCGAAAACCACATGAACAAACAGGAAGCCTACCCGCTCATCCTGCACATCATGTGCGGCCTGCTGGTTGTTGGCTTTCTGGCAAACCTGATGGTACGCCCGGTTGCTGAAAAGTATTGGCTCAAAGACAAGAACGTCGTCGTCCCAGAAGGTGCTGCTCACTAACCGCCCGGCGGGGACCTCGTCTCCGCCCCATTCCAACACCCAGGAGTTCTCTCATGGCAGATTCCACCAATATCAAAAAGTCCTCCCCCCTGCTGATCGCGGCGGCGTGGATTATCGTGATCATTCCGACGGCATGGGGCCTGGATTACACCGTCAAAAACGCCCTGAAGATCTTCGCGACGGCCACGCCTGCGCCTACCGTTCCAGCAAAGTAACTCGAGCATTACCAAACCATCTCTCAGCAGATTAAGTCACATGACTGACGCCGAGACCCATTCAACCGGCGTCAGTCTTTTATTGCAGCAGCGCGACCGCAGCGTCAGTCATCGCTGCCACACCAGTACGGAGGGTCGGCTCAGGCAGCGGAGCAAAGAAGGGAGAGTGAGGTGAAGGCAGTGCCACACCAGTGCGTTCGCTCTCGGCCACCTTCGCCGAATCATAGGCGCCGAGCCAGAAGATGACCGCTGGAATCTTGTGATCGAGGCTGAATATCCCGAAGTCCTCGCTGCCCATAATTGGCTTTCTCTCGATCACGTTTTCGGCACCAAGCTTCGCAACAAATATCTTCTGGAGTCGTGCCGCAAGCGCCGGATCGTTCACCGTAGCCGGAGTCGACTCGCCCTCAAGCACCGTTACGATTGGCGTCCTGTCGTCAGGTACCCCGCCTGCGATGGCGATCCCCTTGGCTGTGCGTCGGACACCCTCGATGATCGTCTGCCGTACAGCCTCGCTGTAGCAGCGGGTCGTCAGCTCCAACTTCACTTCGTCTGGAATGATGTTGCGCTTTGTGCCACCGTGAATGTCCCCTACGGTCACCACTGCCGGCTGATCGGGAGGGATCGACCGACTTACGATCGTCTGTGCCGCCACAACAAACTCGCTCGCCATTACGATCGGATCTTTGCCTGCTTCAGGAGCCGCACCGTGGCTTCCGACACCGCGCATCACCACATCGATCGAGGTAGAACTGGCCAGGGCCGGTCCCGACACAACTGAGACCTTGCCTGCCGCAAAGTTCGCATCATGGAGTGCAATCGCCAGATCCGGCTGACCGAAGCGCTCATACAGATGATCGGCCAACATCGCCTTTGCCCCATCGATGGTCTCTTCACTCGGCTGTCCGATCAGCATCAGCCTCCCGTGCCATTGACTCTTCAAAGCCGCCATATTCCGCGCTACGCCGATCATCGTGGTGATATGAATGTCGTGGCCGCAGGCATGCATGACACCGACATCCTGTCCTGCAGGATTCTTCGATCGAACCGAGCTTGCGTAAGGCAGCGATGTCTTCTCCGTCACAGGGAGAGCATCAAGATCCGTCCTGACCAGTAGTGTAGGACCCGCGCCATTCTTGAGAATCGCGACCACACCATACGCCTGCGAGCCGTCAGGATACTTTCCTACGCGCTCTGTGACGGTGTAGCCCACCTTGCGCAGCTCGCTTGCCAGCAAGGCTGAGGTCGCCGCCTCATGATGAGACAGTTCAGGTGCAGCGTGAATACTTTTGTAGGTCATCAAAAGATCCGGGAGTTGCTTCTCGACCATCGCCGGGACTTCCTGCGCGTTTGAGGTCGCTGCCGTACCAACTGCCGCCGCAGTGATCCCGTATGCCGCTATTCGCCGCCATCTCTGCATCACACTCTCCCAGGTTGTCGATCGTTTGTTTGTACTGAACTGTAAATGCTGGCCGCTGTAGACTCCAGTTATCGTGAATTTTTACTGGCCATCGTTGATCGGCTTCTTTCTTGGCTTCGCTTTCGGGGTGGGTTGTGCGCTGGCGGTGATGTACTCGATTTACTTGGGAGGATACCGGGCCGCCGTACGCGACTCCCAACTTCCAGTCCCACCGGAACGCTACACGAAAGCGCTTGAAAAGAACTCAGCAAACTCCTAACTCAAATCGGCAACGCCCCCCGCGCCGCAAGTTCGGTACGCATCTGCTTAACCTCGACATGCAGCTCCTCGATCGCCTTTCTCAACTCCGCCCGCTGCGCGTCGTCACTCATCGATTTAATCCCTTCGAGGTAGAAGTTTCCGTTCGGCTCAAGAACGCACTTCTCTACCTCGCTGAAGTCGTTGAATCCCTGCTTGTGAAGCACGGATCGCAGTTCAAGCTCAGTCAGCGCTTCACGTTTCGCCTCGTCCCAATCGACTACCCCGTGACGAATCAAGACCGACGCGGAACCCTCGAAGGCTTTGTTCAGCCTTGGCATGTTGAATAGAAGTCTCGAGAGCAGCCAATTGATAGTCAGCAACGAAAATGCGCCGATCACGCCGCCGGAAACCGAGTTGTCGTCACCGATCATCGCGTTTTGCACGGTGTTTGAGAGACTAAGCAGCACCACTAGATCGAACGGGTTCAGCTGCGCCAGCTCCCGCTTGCCGAATAATCGCAGAAACCCAATAAGAAAAAGGTAGACGATGACTGGTCGGAGAATCTTCTCCAGCAGCGGCAGATGCATATGAAACATGCTCTCGATCAAGATGCTCTCCTTCTAACCCCCTGCAACATCAGAGACAGAACGGAGGCGTGCCACGCCCACGCCCTCCAATTCCAAACATTGTTACGCATATCGTTTCTGATGCCACTCCCAGGCGCTGGCCATAATTTGATCAAGCTCCGCGAACCTCGGTACCCACCCCAACTCGGCTTTGATCTTCGCGGAACCTGCCACAAGGACCGCAGGATCGCCAGGCCGACGATCACACTCCTCGACAGCAATGGGCCTTCCCGTAACGCGACGGGCCGACTCGATGACTTCAAGAACGCTGAATCCCTGTCCATTGCCAATGTTGTAGATCAGCCGGCTCTTCGCGTCGCTGAGCGCTTGAAGAGCCAGAAGGTGGGCCTCGGCGAGATCACGTACATGGATGTAATCCCGAATGCAGGTTCCATCCTGGGTGGGGTAATCACGGCCAAAGATTTTAATATTCGCCCGCCTCCCTAGCGCCACATCGAGAATCAGCGGAATGAGGTGCGACTCCGGTTCATGCGCCTCCCCGTACCCTTCAATGGCTCCAGCGACGTTGAAGTAGCGCAGACTCGCATACTTGAACCCATGGATGAGGTTCATCCACCGAAGCATATGTTCTACAAGCAACTTACTCTCCCCATACGGGTTGGTTGGCTGCAATCTTGCGTCCTCGAGAATCGGTGTCTTCTCCGGCTCCCCGTAGCACGCGGCAGTTGAACTGAAGACCAACCGATCATGCCCAGTAGCCAGCATCGCCTCCAGGAGGGTCAAGGTTGCTGCCGTGTTGTTTCTGAAATAAATCTCCGGGCGTTTCATGCTTTCGCCCGCTTCGATCAGCGCAGCGAAGTTCATCACACCATCGAAACGGCCTTCGCGAAGGGTTTTTTCGATCAAAGGCCGATCCGCTATATCACCCTCGATAAACGTGGTGTTTTCAGCGACTGCCGAACGCTTGCTGTGGCAAAGGTTATCGAACACCGTGATGGCATGGCCTTGAGCCAGCAGAATCCGCGCCACCGTGCCGCCGATATAGCCCGCTCCGCCCGTTATCAGAATCCTCATGAATTGTCTCCCCGTACCCTTCTTGGATACCACAAAAGTGCCAGTGTCAATCACTTACGCTTACGGCACTATACTTGCAGTAAGAGAAGAGCAGAGCCCCGGCCCTGAAAAAAAAGACACCTCTCCAAAGCACGGCGCCTGCTACAACCTTTTTCTTTGTCGTTTGCGTCTCTTAAGTCGGGCCGACGCAGCGTTCCAACCTCCCCTTGGTGATATTGAAATTTTGCATTGAGTCAAAGACCACAGGTTCGAATCACCCTATGGCGCTCCGGCATAGCACCTCGGAGTTATTCCTCCTTCGCACCGGTTCTGTTTCCATGACAGTACTGGTGTAACTCTCCCGTCCTCGACACGAGGCACTTCAAGGACTTTTTTTATGGCAAAGCCGCTTCGCAGTGATGATCCCACACCGCAGAATATGCAGTTCGCACACTTCGGCGTCCTGAACGACGGCAACCAGAGCAAGTCCTCGCTCTTCACTTCCATTGCTCTCAACGTCATCCTCGCGCTGTGCGCTATCATCATCGGCGCCGCCGCGAAGAAGACGATCGACACGCGTCACAAGCTCACCGAGTTGACCGAGCCGATTCCGATGAAGAAGCCCGATGAGCCGCCGCCGATCAAGATCAAGCCGCCAAAACTCCCGCCTACGCCGGTAGTCAAGGTCGAGCCACCAAAAATCAAGCTGCCCGATGTGAAGTTGCCCGACGTTCCGAAGCCACCTGAGATTAAGATGGCGCAGCCAATGCCGGTCGTTCTTCCCGCGCCTCCTAAGCTGGTTCAGCCTCCGCCGGCTCCTAAGGTCGTCAGCCTCGCCCAGGCCCAGCCCGCTGCGTTGATCAACAACTCTCCTCATCCAACTGCTGTTGCACTTGGTTCGCAGACCAACCCCATAGCACCCTCGAATCGTCCTTCGACCACTGCTATCAACCTTGGCAACAAGGGAATGTCCGGCATGCCGGCTTCAAATAACGGCATGGGAGCACAATCAACCGTTGTCAATCTTGGTTCCGGTTCAGCCGGCAGTCAGAACATGCACGGCAGAGATAACGCCTCGGCTGGCGTTGTTGGCGTCAAGCTTGGAGTCACTGGTGGCACCGGACCGATGAATGCTCCAGGCCGCTCAGCCGGTGTCGTCAACCTCGGCCAAAACACTCCTCCACCGATGCCCAAGCCCGGCGGCCCAACTGCCCCAACAGCTAAGACTGCACCCAAGGTTCTCTTCAAACCCAAGCCAGAGTACACCGCTGAGGCGCGCAGCCTTCATATCGAAGGCGTCGTCTCCGTTAGGCTCCGCGTCTCTTCTTCTGGTGCTGTCCAGGTTCTGGGCGTCACCAGCGATCTCGGCCACGGCCTTGGCGACTCTGCCATCCACGCCGTACAGGCCACTCGCTTTCAACCTGCCACCGACGCATCGGGTCACCCGATCGATTGGGAAGGTGTTGTCAATGTAGCTTTCCAGCTCGCTGGATAAGAAACAATTTTTGTTCCGTTGTCGCAGCACTGAAATAGCATCTAGTCCATACTCAGGATGACCCCAGGGGTCACCGTAGGAGCCGTAAATCATGATTCTCGGGAAACAGTCTACCGCCGGTCTGCTGCTGGCACTTCTAGTCGCAACCACTCTCCCCGCTGGAGCAGGCATCCTACATCCTGGCAAAAAGAAGAAGATGGATGAGGACCTCTCCACAACGCGAAAGCCTACCGCTGCGCAGAACGCGCTGATCGATAAGGCGATTGCCCGTGAAAAGGTGATCGTCAAAACGGTCAAAGAGCGGGCTCCTCTCGTGGAGACTTACATCCAGACGATGAAGCCCGATCCCCTTCTGGGTCAGGTTCCCGAATCTGATGAACACTTCCTCAGCCGCGTCGACTTCAAAAGCGTCATCGGCGACAACTCTTATGCGGTGAACAAAGAGACCTCAAAGGGCACCAGCAACGATGGGAAGCTTGGCTTCTTCAAGCACTCCGTCTCTTTCGTCGGTGGCCTCGGCAACAGCCTGCACCTGAACTTCCACGAGTCCGGCTTTGTACAGATGCTGCTGATGGACTCCAACAGCTTCGATCGTCAGCACTATACCTTCGGCTACGTACGCAACGACTTCCTCGGCAACACTCCCACGGCGGTCTTTGACGTGACGCCGATTGAAGGCAAGAAATCGTTTGGTCGCTTCTTCGGACGCATCTGGATCGAGGCGCGAAGCGGAAACGTTGTTCGCTTCAACGGCGACTTCGCAGGAACCCAGGAGGATCAGAAGGAGTTCTATCACTTTGACAGCTGGCGGACCAACGTCCAGCCCGATCTCTGGCTCCCCACCTCCTTTTACGTTGAAGAGAGCGATCCGAAGAGCGTCTCCCGCACTCTCAAGTTCAAAGCCATTAACCACATCTGGGGCTATGTGCTGAAGGTTCCTCCACCCGAGAGCGAAAACACCTCGATGGACGTCGTCGGAGCAACCGACGTCAGCAACGATGCACAGGACGTCAGCCCTCTCGGAGCTCAGCGTGCATGGGTCCAGCAGGCAGAGGACAACATCGTTGAGCGCCTCTTCCAGGCAGGCTTGCTCGATGCACCAAGCGAGTTCGACAAAACTCTTGAAGCGCTCGCTGGCAACATTCTGGCGTACAACAACATCACACTCTCAAGACCGATACGCTGCCGCACACTGCTGACCGAACCGCTGGAGTCCCTCGCAATCGGCAATACCATCGTTATCTCGAAGAGCTTGCTGGATACGACGGGTGTTGTCACTCAGGACGGCGCACAGCAGATGGGCAACCTCAACGCGATCCTGGCTTTCCAGATTGCACACATCATTCTTGCTCACCGTCTCGACACCAAGTACGCCTTCAACGACCGTCTGCTCTTTCCCTCTACAACGGTCTTCAACCGCATCCCCATGCACCACACCGACGCCGACAACGCGGCAGCAGCTAAAAAAGCTATGGAATTGCTCAACGCGAAAGAGTTGGAAGGCGGACAGCAGTACTTCAGCCTTTACCTCCAGCAACTGCAGCAGCGAGTTAAGAATTTGAAGGCACTCAATGAGCCGATGATTGGTGACGGTCTCGTCAAGAGCGACACAGATCCGACATTCTGGATGCAGGCCATCACCACAAAGGGCCCCAAGCTGGACATGAAGGACCTGAAGCAACAGGCAGCCATGCCATTGGCCAGCTTCCTCCGCTTCGACCCGTGGACCGACCAGGTATTTGTCCTGCACTCGGCCTTCGAGCCTTTACTCACAGCAGCCGACAAGATGCCCTTTGAAGTTGAACCGGTTTATTTGAAACTTAGCTACTACAAGGCCCCCGCAGAACCTGCAGCCGCTCCAGCCGCCACGCAACCGGCGACCGCTGCGCCTGCCGACAACACAGCAGCACCAGCCGCAGCAGCACCGGCTGCCACTCCCCCACCGACCAACGCACAACAAAACTAAACCTGAGAGCGTGGATGGATCTGGGTCGTTGAGACCATCCACGCTTTTACTGTCTCGGGCACTCCCTTTGACACAACCTATGCATCAAATATCTTTTGACAAGGAGGCACACTGTTGAAGCGGCATATTCTTATCGGCTGTTTCGTCTGCGTCCTTAGTCTGACTTACCGGTCGCATGCGCAAGCTGTCCCGACCGCCTCTCGCACCGGCGCAATCCAGATCGGTGGCGGAGCAACCTTCATCAGCCCCGACTATACGCAGCACTATATGAAGGGTATCTCCATCTACGGCAATTACGATATTGGCCAGCACCTCGGAGTCGAGGGGGACTTCCACTACTCCGTCATCACGCCGGCCGACCTCAGCGAAAACTCTTACCTTCTAGGACCACGTTACAAATGGCACCATAAGCGCTTTGAGCCCTACGCCAAAGTGCTGTTCGGTATTGGTCGCTTCGGATTCCAGTCCGGTAGCTTCCCAGTGCCGACATCCTACACATATTTCCAATTTGCACCTGGCGGCGGACTGGATATACGCGCAACGCGACACATCAACGTCCGGGCCTTCGACGTTGAGTTTCAGAAGTGGCCAGGCTTCGCTCCGAATGGCCTTTCCCCTATCGCCTACACAATAGGTGTTGCTTATACCTTGCGTTAGTCAACGAATATGTCTCATGATGAAGATGTTGCTTCACCGCAATGTCCTGTCGTTGCGCTGTCAAGCCTGCGATGAGGAATATTCTGTTCGACAGGAGTGCACGTGCTGACAAAGGTTGTTGTTTTTCTGGGCCTGCTGGGGGCCGCATCCACACTAAGCGCGCAGGCCACTCCTACGGCGACTCGCGCAGGGGATCTCAAGATCGGCGGCGGCTTCTCCACAGCTGACTCCGACTACGGAAATAGATTTAATGGTGGCGCAGCATACTTCGACTTCGACTTTCTCCCCCACATCGGAATAACGGGGGAGTTTCATTTCGTCAAGGATCAGAACGATCTCTATGAGAAGACATACGAGGTAGGCGGACGCTATTTTCGCGAATATCACCGGTTCGTTCCCTACGGCAAGATCCTCTATGGACGCGGCGTTTTCAACTTCCCTGTCAACCCCGATGGATTTCGGGCGAACCTCGCCTATAACCTTATAGCGGCTGGTATTGGTACCGATTACAAAGTGAAACCTTACCTCTACGTTCGCGCCGACTGGGAATACCAGGAATGGTTTGGCTTCCAGGGATCCAGTCTTACCCCCAACATCCTTACGGTGGGCGCAGCCTATCACTTCCGGTAGAAGCTCGTTAATTCAACGCTGGTCATCCAAAACTTGAAACGCCCCGGCCAACGCCGGGGCGTTTCAAGTTAAAGCTGCCAATCGTTAGAAGTGATATGCAATGCCGATCGAAGGAGTCGAGATGATCTCATAACGATTGGTATTGAAGATATTGCCTGGAAGGCTAAAAGTCGGAGTCTTTACCAGGAATGCCCTGTACTCCGCGCGGATGTCGAAGCTCGGGCTCAGCTCATAGGCCACACCGCCGCCAAAGAGCGCTCCGATGTTCGTATTCCGCTTTGCGTCAAGGTTCGTCGATCCCGCATCCTTGAAGGGCGAGAAGAACATTACACCCGGACCGGCTTCAAGGAACGGATTAAAGTTTTTGAAGTTCAGGTTGAACACATAGGCAGCGCTGACCTCCTGCTGGAGCGTATGTATTCCGCCGTTAGCCTTCCCGAAGACCTGATAATACTGCGTGTTTTGTTGATATCCGTAGTTAACTTCGAGTCCGCTCCGAGGCGTCAACAAATAGCGGTAGCTGGCAACCAGTCCCATAGTCGTGCTTGTGTTTTTCTGCACGCTGTTTCCGGTAATCTGTGGGGCAAACGCAGCGCTGGCGCTTACGCTCACGTCCTGCCGGCTCTCCTGCGCATAACCGGCTGCCGCAGATAACATCAGCGCGCCAAACAACAACATCGTTTTCTTCATTCTTCGCTGGATCCCTTCGAATTCGCCCATAACTTCCTACGCTGTCCCGCAGGCAACGCGTTTCAAAAGTTATAGGACGCCGTAATCACTGTTTTTCATTGTAACCGCACCGCTGCCCGAAGGAGTACTTACCGACGCAAGAAGGCCGGAGGATGTGAATCTCTCCGGCCCCATCTCCATCGTCGGCGGACAACACATTATTGCGGTGGAGGAGGAGGCGGTGCTCCCTGCCCACTCTCACGGCTCTCTCTGCGCTCTCTCATCTGGGCCTGCAAAGCGTCGTACTTCGTCTTCTGATCGTCGGTCAAGACGGCCCGTATCTTGTCCTGCGATGCTTTGTGGATGTCCATCATCTTCGCCCGCTTGTCAGCCTGAGGAGTAGTCGTGTCCTGATGCAAAGCCATCATCTGAGTTCGTGAAGCGTCATCAATCGCCTTCACCTGGGTCACTTGGTCTGGCGTCAGATTAAGCTTCTTAGTCAGGAATTCAATCTGATGCTCCTCCCTTTGACCAGGATTCCGGTGGCCGCCGTTAGGCGGGCCTGCCTGATCCTGCGTTGGCGGCGGAGAAGGGTCTTGTGCCATCGCGGGAAGTGCACTGAGCGCCGTGGTACATAGCGCCAGAAGAGCTGCTTGCAATACTGGTTTGCGAAATAACGTCGTCATCGGATTCTCACTCTCATACTGCATTTTCCGGAAGAGTTTCTCCGGTGGTCAATCTACCGGTACAGACGCTCCTTTTTCGCAAAGGTTCCGGTGTCTCGCAAATTTCACAGCCTCATTTACATTCCCCGTTCGGCCTGAAAGCAGTACGGGTCGCCATTCGCCGCCGCATAGGCTTCCACCACCTTGAGAAAGGCCAGCGCCGCATGCGACAGACTAGCTTGCCTCCGATAAACCAGCCTCAGCTTGCGCTCTATCTGCAACTCCGGCACTTGAACCCGCACTAGCGCTCCGCTCTCAAGCTCGGTACGCACCGTCAGTCCCGGCACCAGAGCCACA
This sequence comes from Tunturiibacter gelidiferens, assembly GCF_013410115.1. Taxonomy (GTDB): domain Bacteria; phylum Acidobacteriota; class Terriglobia; order Terriglobales; family Acidobacteriaceae; genus Edaphobacter; species Edaphobacter gelidiferens. The sequence continues at coordinate 2,376,516 of NZ_JACCCV010000001.1, read as the reverse complement.
CCGTTCCCCATCTCGACAAACCGTTTGATCGCCTCCAACGATGGCAACTCCACCCCCATCTGCAGCGGAGTCTTGTGGCGCTTGAATGCCTGAATGACCTTCTGCCGCTGCGGTGACGGAATGTTATGCGCGATGAAGTTTTGCCCTCCCAGCTGCCGGATCGATACCTTCCCGGCCCCAGCCAAGGGATGTCGCGGATTCACTACAAAGGCCAGCTCATCCCGGTACACGACCATTGATTTCACCTGAGTATCGTCAGGACGAAACGACAGCACCCCCAGTTCCACCGAGTGCATCAGCACCTCGTCCGAAATCCGGCTCGCCAGGGTGCGCTGCACCGCCAGCTTGATCCGAGGATTCTGCCGTCGAAACTCGTCAAGCAATGGCAGCAGATAGAGGCATGTGTACTCGTTCGCCGCAAGGTTCAGCCTGCCACGGTGAAGCTCCCGAAGCTCGGTCAACGCCCCCGCCGCTTCATTCCGCAGATTCAGTAACTTAGCGGCATATTCCCGCAAAACCTCCCCTGCATCGGTCAGTGTCCCATCTCTCGAAGAGCGCTCAAACAGAACCTCTCCCAGTTCCCCCTCCAGCTTGGCAATTGCCTGACTCACCGCTGGCTGAGTACGATGGAGCCGTGCTGCTGCTCGCGAAAAGCTACGCTCTTCTGCCACCGCCAGAAATGTCTCCATCTGGACTAAGTCCAAGCCTTACCTCCGTGCGGCAGAGATTTCCAGATCGAATGCCGCAATTAGATTTTCTGATATACCTTCAAGTCATCATAAGCATGCATTATGATAACGTCCAGATCGAAAGTGCCAAATCCTATGTCCTCGCATAACCAAATCGTCTTCTTCGACACCACCCTTCGCGACGGCGAACAGTCTCCCGGTTGCACCATGCACCACGACGAAAAGTTGCGCATGGCCCATCAGCTGGCAAACCTTGGCGTCGACGTCCTCGAGGCCGGTTTTGCTATCGCCAGCCAGGGCGACTCCGACTCGATCCGCATGATCGCCCGCGAGGTTCGCGGCCCGCGCATCGCCTCACTCGCTCGTTGCAAACGCGAGGACATCGAAGCCGCCGCCCGGTCCATCGAGCCTGCCGAGAAGGCTCGCATCCACACCTTCCTGGCCTCCTCCGACCTTCACCTCGAAGCCAAGCTGAAGATCACTCGCGCCGAGGCACTCCATCAAGCCGCCGAGTCCGTCCGTCTCGCCCGCACCTTCGCCGACGACGTCGAGTTCTCCGCCGAAGATGCCACGCGCACCGACCCCGATTTTCTCGTCGAAATCGTTACAGTAGCGGTCCAGGCCGGAGCCACGACCATCAATATTCCCGACACCGTTGGCTACACCACGCCCGACGAGTACGCCGCCACCTTCCGCATGCTTATCGCAAAGGTCCCAGGCATCGACGACGTCATTCTCTCCACCCATTGTCACAATGACCTGGGCATGGCCGTCGCCAACACCTTGGCGGGCATACACGCCGGAGCACGTCAGGCCGAGTGCACCATCAACGGCATCGGAGAGCGCGCCGGCAACGCCGCACTCGAAGAGATCGCCGCAGCTCTCATGGTCCGCCGCGACAAGCTGCCCTACACAAACAACATCAAACTCAATCAGCTCTATCCCACCAGCCAGATGCTCGCCGAATTCATCAGCTTCGGCTGCTCGCCCAACAAAGCCGTCGTAGGTGCCAACGCCTTCGCACACGAATCCGGGATCCACCAGCACGGCATGATGGCCAACCCACTCACCTACGAGATCATGACGCCAGAATCGGTCGGGGTCCCCTCCACCAATATGGTGCTCGGCAAACACAGCGGCCGTCGCCTCCTCGAGCAACGCCTCACCGAACTCGGTCACTCACTCACACGCACTCAGCTTGACGACGTCTACCACCGCTTCACAGAGCTCGCCGATCGCAAAAAATCCATCTACGACCAGGATCTGCTCGGCCTGCTGCAGCCAGACAAGTCAACCGTCATCACGCATTAGACCTAGGCAAAGGAAAGAGCACCATGCGCCTCAAAATTGCAGTTCTCGCCGGCGACGGCATCGGCCCCGAGGTCACCCATCAGGCCACAAACATTCTTCGCGCTGTAGCCGAGCTGGGCGGTCACGAATTCACCTTCGTCGAAGGCCTCATAGGAGGCATAGCGATCACAGAGACCGGTTCGCCGCTACCTACCGCCACCCTCGACGCCGCGCTGGAATGCGATGCCGTCCTCCTCGGCGCCGTTGGCGATAACAAGTTCAACGCTCTCCCGCCGGACAAGCGCCCTGAAGCCGGCCTCCTACAAATCCGCCAGGCTCTCGGTGGCTTCGCAAACCTGCGCCCATCCATCGCCTACACCGCGCTCAGCGAAAGTTCCCCGCTGCGCCCCGAAGTCACCAAAGATGTCGATATCCTCTTCGTGCGCGAACTCCTCGGCGGACTCTACTTCGGAGCCCCACGCTGGTGGGACCACGAGAGTAACGAGGCTATCAACACCATGCGATACACCCGCGACGAAATCGTACGCGTCTCCCGCGTGGCCTTCGAGCTCGCCAGCAATCGTCGCCAGAAGGTAACCTCCGTCGACAAGGCCAACGTCCTCGAGGTGTCGCAACTATGGCGAGCCACCGTCACCGAGGTTGCAAAAGACTATCCCTCCGTCACGCTTGAGCATCAGCTCGTCGACTCTATGGCGATGCACATCATGAACATCCCCCGAAACTTCGACGTCGTACTCACCGAAAATCTCTTCGGCGACATCTTGTCCGACGAAGCCGGAGTCATCACCGGTTCCCTCGGGATGTTGCCGTCGGCCACCATCGGCGGCGCGGTCAATCTCTACGAGCCGGTTCATGGCAGCGCGCCGGACATCGCCGGCACCGGCAAAGCCAATCCTCTTGGCGCAATCCTTACTGCGGCAATGATCCTCCGCCACTCCGCCAATCTTGAGCAGGACGCGCGCGCGGTCGAACTCGCAGTCAACAAAGTTCTCGACGCCGGCTATCGCACCGCCGACATCGCGCGCGGACAGCAGCCCGGGCAAACTCCAGTCAGCACGCAGGAGATGGGTAAGCTCGTTCACCAGGCTCTGGCTGAGTCCATCGACCGCCGCCAGGCCATGCACGCCGTCTAAACAACATGAGTCCGAGATTCAAGACGGCCCTGGCAAACCTCGCAATCACCGCAGCGCTGGTCTATCGCTGGCTGCGGGGAGCACCGCCGATGGTGCTCCTCATCACGGCGATCATCATGTTTCCTCTGGTCAACGGTCTGCTTTGGCTCAGCCAACGGCAGTTCAATCAACCCAGACGCAGTCGCTAAACAAAATGAAGATGCGCCACGCTATCCAACTCGCCGCCACTCTCCTGCTCTTCGCAGCTCCGGCCGCGCGCGCGCAAATCTCTTCGCCGCAAATCAAAAAAGACAAGAAGCAGCCAAAGGAAAACATTGAGTGGCTCTGGCAATACGCCCCTCCACCCGCCGACGGCCGCGAGACACAGTTGGTCCTCGACCAGCGCTTCCGTCCCTTCCTCGAGCAGTACTTCACCGCTCCACAAACCTTCTGGGGCAATCCCAAGACGGGCTACAAGACTCTCGCCGAGACCGCACTCGACTTCATCTCAGTCCCCGACAAGGTGCTCGCCGACAACAACCGGTACCTCTCCATCACCGGCTGCGTCTTCCGCTTCTGTCCTGAGCGCGGTCTGATCTGGGTCGATCTTAACGGCCCTCATCCGCTCATCGTCTTCGCCGCAATTGACTGGATCAAAGACAGCAGGACCCCCGATCAGTCCGGGGCCGAGTACACTCTTTGGGTTTTCCCGAATCACCCCATCGACCCCGACCACATTCCGGCAGCGCTCACCAACAGCGTCGCCCGCTGGACCGCGCATCCGCCGCAGGGCAACACACAGATCCAGCAGATCGCCAACGCCATTCTCGTCGACCCCGACGGTACGCCGCATCAGATCAAACCGGCCGCCATCGGCGCCAACACCTTCACCCTCCCTCCATCAACAGAGCAAAAGGCACAACCATGAGCACACCCCAAACATCACCCAAGACACTCTTCGAAAAAGTCTGGCACCAACATCTCGTCGCTGAGCCCACAGGCGAACCCAGCATCCTCTACATCGACCTGCACCTCGTCCACGAGGTCACCAGTCCGCAGGCCTTCGACGGTCTTCGCATGGCAGGCCGCAAACTCCGCCGCCCAGATCGCACCGTAGCAACCGTCGATCACAACGTCCCCACCAGCAGCATCGAAGACCGACTCCACATCGTCGACCAGATCGCCTCGAAACAAATCGAAGCCCTGCGCAAGAACTGCGCCGACTTCGGCGTCGAACTGTACGATGTCCAGTCGCCCAACCAGGGCATCGTCCACATCATCGGCCCCGAGCTTGGCTTCACCAAACCCGGCATGACCATCGTCTGCGGCGACTCCCACACCAGCACCCACGGCGCCTTCGGCGCCCTTGCCTTCGGCATCGGCACCAGCGAAGTCGAACACGTCATGGCCACGCAAACTCTTCCACAAGACAAGCCAAAAACCTTCCGCATCAACGTCGAAGGCACACTTCCCCTCGGCGTCACCGCCAAGGACATCGTCCTCCACATCATCGGCGAGATCGGCACCGCCGGAGCCACCGGCTACGTCGTCGAGTACGCCGGCTCCGCCATTCGTGCTCTATCGATGGAAGGCCGTATGACCATCTGCAACATGAGCATCGAGGCCGGAGCACGCGCCGGCATGATCGCGCCCGACGCCATAACCTTCGCCTACCTCAAAGGCCGTCGCTTCTCCCCGTCCGGCGCCGCATGGGACGAAGCCGCATCGCACTGGTTTGAACTTGTAACCGACGAAGGAGCAATCTTCGATCGCGAACTCACCCTCAACGCCTCCGACATCACTCCCACCGTCAGTTGGGGCACCTCTCCCGGCATGGTTACCGGCGTCAAAAGCACAGTTCCCCTGGCCGATCCCACCGCCAGCGAAGCCGATCAGAAGGCCTTCGAGCGCGCCCTCGAATACATGGGTCTCCACGCTGGCGAGCCGATCGAAGAGATCAAAATTGATCGCGCCTTCATTGGCTCCTGCACCAACGCACGCATCGAAGATCTTCGGGCAGCAGCCTCGGTCGTTCGCGGTTATCACGTCGCTACCACGGTCCGCGCCATGGTCGTACCGGGCTCGCAGTCCGTCAAAGCGCAGGCAGAAAAAGAAGGTCTCGACAGAGTATTCACTGAGGCTGGCTTCGATTGGCGCGAGCCCGGCTGCAGCATGTGCCTTGGCATGAACCCCGACATCCTCGCACCCGGCGAACGCTGCGCCTCCACCAGCAACCGCAACTTCGAAGGCCGTCAGGGCCGTGGTGGCCGCACTCATCTGGTCAGCCCGCAAATGGCCGCCGCAGCCGCCATCACCGGCCACTTCACCGACATCCGCACCTGGCAGTTCAAGGGTAAATAGTCGAAGGGAGCGTGGGGCTTTAGCCCCACGAAACATCAACCAATAATTGAGGGGCTTTAGCCCCGAGCCTTCTGCCAAACGAGGAACTCATGCATCCCATCAACGTTCTCACCAGCCACGCCGTCCCGCTCGATCGCCCAAACGTCGACACCGACCAGATCATCCCCAAGCAGTTCCTCAAGCGCATCGAGCGCACCGGCTACGGCGACTTCCTCTTCTACGACTGGCGCCGTATCCAGGATGGCCCACACGCGGGCGAACCCCACCCCGACTTCGTCCTCAACAAACACCATCACAAGGGCGCGAAGATCCTCATCGCCGGAAAAAACTTCGGCTGCGGCAGCTCGCGCGAGCACGCCGCCTGGGCCCTCACCGACTTCGGCTTCCTCGCCGTCATCGCCCCCAGCTTCGCCGACATCTTCTTCTCCAACGCCGGCAAAAACGGCATGGTTCTCGTTCGCCTCCCCGAGTCCGACGTCGAAACCCTGATGCATCGCTCCGAAAAAAATCCAGCGCACAAGATCACCATCAACCTCGAAGCCCAAACCATCACCGACGACGAAGGTTTCAGCGCACACTTCGAAATCGACCCCTTCCGCAAATACTGCCTCCTGAACGGCCTCGATGACATAGGTCTGACGCTGCGCCATGAATCCGAACTTGACGCCTTCGAAAACAAACATGACGCCGAGTTCTGGCTGAAACCACGCAGCAGCGCAGCCGCATAGATAAACCCGCTGCATATCTACACCGCAGTTTGTTGTTGCTGTCATCCTGAGCGGAGCGAAGGATCCCGAAGATCTCTCGGATCTCACGACCGCTCGAACCTTTTCAACCCGAAACACTCAAACACGGAGATGAATTGAGCAACGAACTCAATCCCGCAAAGAAGTACTCCAAAGTCCTCACCGAAGGACCATCCCGCGCCGCAGCTCGCTCTTACCTGCGCAGCGTAGGCTTCACGAAAGAAGACCTTCACAAGCCCATCATCGGTATCGCCAACACCTGGACCGAGGTCGGTCCCTGCAACTTCCATCTCCGCCAAGTCGCCGAGGCGGTCAAACAGGGCGTCCGTGACGCCGGCGGCACTCCCATGGAGTTCAATACCATCACCGTCCACGACGGCATCACCATGGGCACCCAGGGCATGAAGGCCTCGCTCGTCTCCCGCGAGGTCATCGCCGACTCCATCGAACTCGTCACACGCGCCAACTCCTTCGACGGCCTCGTCTGCATCGCCGGCTGCGACAAGAACATGCCCGCCGCCATCATGGCCCTCGCACGCCTCGACATCCCGGGGCTCATGCTCTACGGCGGCTCCATCGCCCCCGGCAAGCTCCCCCAGCCCGACGGCACCATCAAGGAGATCACCATCCTGCAGGTCTTCGAAGGCATGGGCTCGCACGCCGCCGGCAAGATCACCGATGATGAGCTCGAAGCCCTCGAAGCAGCCGCCTGTCCCGGCCCCGGAGCCTGCGGCGGACAGTTCACCGCCAACACCATGGCCATGGCCGGCGAGTTCCTCGGCATCTCTCCCATCCAGATCACCGGCGTCCCCGCCATGTCTCCCGATAAAGCCGCAGCCAGCCGCGAAGCCGGTCGCATCGTCATGGATCTCGCAAAGAATGACCTCCGCCCCTCAAAGATTGTTACCCGCAAGGCCATCGAGAACGCCTACGTCTCCGCCTGCGCCTCAGGCGGCAGCACCAACGCCGTACTTCACCTGCTCGCCATCGCGCGCGAGTTCAACATCCCCTTCACCATCGACGACTTCAACGCCATCAGCGACCGCACACCGCACATCTGCGACCTCTCCCCCGGTGGCAAATACGCCGCCAAGGACTATCAGGATGCAGGCGGCAGCCGCCTCCTCGCCAAGCGCCTCCTCGACGCCGGTCTTATCGACGGCAGCCAGATAACTGTCACCGGCAAGACCCTCGCTGAAGAGGCCTCCGCCGCCGTCGAGACGCCTAACCAGGCCGTCATCTACACCACCGAGCACCCACTCAAGGCCACCGGCGGCCTCGTCATACTCAAGGGCAACCTCGCGCCCGAGGGCTGCGTCGTCAAAGTCGCCGGCCACGAGCGTCTCTTCCACGAAGGAGTAGCTCGCGTCTTCGAGTCCGAGGACGAGTGTCACGCCGCCGTCGAAGCCGGCAAGATCAACCCCAACGACGTCTGCGTCATTCGCTACGAAGGCCCACGCGGCGGCCCCGGCATGCGCGAGATGCTCGCCGTCACTGCCGCCATCAAAGGCATCCCAGAGCTCAGCGAAACGGTAGCGCTCCTCACCGACGGCCGCTTCTCCGGAGCCACCCGCGGCCTCATGGTCGGTCACGTCGCCCCCGAAGCCCAACTCGGCGGCCCCATCGCAGCCGTGCACGAAGGCGACACCATCACCTTCGACATCCCCAACCGCAAGCTAACCCTCAACGTCCCCGAAGCCGAGATCGCCACTCGCCTCGCCGCATGGAAGGCCCCCGAACCCCGCTTCAAACGCGGCGTCTTCGCCAAGTACACCAACTCAGTAAGCAGCGCCAGCGAAGGAGCGGTAACAATCTAGTTTTTCCTTGTTGTCATTCCGCAGCGAAGCGGAGGAATCTGCTTCTCGATCTTGAGGTTGCACACAAAACCTGGCTTTAGCCCATGAGGTAACCGCTCTATGTCAAAAACGAAATGGATTCCGAAGGACATGGAGTGGTTCCTCGCCGACATGATTCAAGAACTGAAGGTCGCAGGTGCGGAAGACTCCACCGTTTGGATCAATACACATCTCATCAGAGCAAGTTCGCCGGATGAAGCCTACGAGAAGGCGTTGAATCGCGGAAAACTCTACGAGGATTCTTGGACCAACACCAGTGGGGAGCAGGTCGTCTCACAATTTAGAGGACTTCGTGACCTGCTTCTGGTTTACGAAAAGCTTGAAGACGGCGCGGAGATTATGTGGGAAGAGCAAGAAGACGTCAGCGAACAAAGCATTCAAGAAATGATTAAGCCAAGAGCGCAACTAGGAGCGATTGAGGCACATGGAGCAAAGCGAGGAAAAGCGTCAACGGGAGGTAGCAATCATGTCAATTAATAAAAATCACCACCCCCAACTCACTGGAGCCGAGATCATCTGGGCCACACTCGTCGGCGAGAGCGTGGACAAGGTCTTCGGCTACCCTGGCGGAGCCATCCTTCCCGCCTACGACGCACTGCGCAAGTTCCCTATCCACCACATCCTCGTCCGCCACGAGCAGGGCGCATCGCATATGGCTGACGGCTACGCCCGTGCTTCGGGGAAGGTCGGTGTGTGTATTGCCACCAGCGGCCCCGGTGCGACGAATCTCGTCACCGGCATAGCAACCGCCATGCTCGACTCCATCCCGATCGTCTGCATCACCGGACAGGTAGGCAGCAAGGTCCTTGGCTCCGACGCCTTTCAGGAAGTCGACATCACAGGCATCACTCTGCCGATCACGAAGCACAACTACCTCGTCACGCGCGCCGAAGATATTGCACCAACACTGCGCGAGGCCTTTCAGGTTGCGACCAACGGCCGCCCTGGCCCCGTGCTGGTCGACATCACCAAGGATGCACAGCAGAACACCGCCGCCTTCAACTTTGAAGCTGCTGCGCCCGCGTCCTACCGCCCTCACCCCATGCTGCGCGCGGAGTCCTCCTCCATCCAGCAAGCCATCGAGTTCATCAAAGCAGCAAAGAAACCCGTCATTCTCGCCGGTCACGGCATCACGCACTCCGGCGCCGAAGCACAAGTTCTCGCCTTTGCAGAGCGCCAGCAGATTCCTGTCGCCAGCACGCTGCTTGGCCTTGGAGCCTTCCCGACCTATCATCCGCTCTCGCTCGGCATGATGGGGATGCACGGCGAATCGTGGGTCAACAACGCCATCCAGCAAGCCGATCTGCTACTTGCCCTCGGTATGCGCTTCGATGACCGCGTCACCGGCAACCTCGCCCGCTATGCACCCAACGCGAAGAAGATTCACATCGAGATCGATCCGTCGGAGATTAACAAAAACGTCCGCGCCGACGTAGCCCTCATCGGCGACCTCAAAGAGGTCCTCGAACTGCTGCTCCCACTTCTCGACTCCACCGGCTACACACTCGATCGCGACAAAGGCACCATCCGATTCGGCGATGGAGTCACCGGCAAGCGTCCCCCGTCCGGCAATCCGGGCGGCTCCCGTCAAGGCGGCGGAGCAGCAGGAAACGTGCCATGTGCAACCACCGACTGGCTCTGCGAGATCAACGCCATGAAGGGCGACGCCGCCGTCCGCGACATCATCAATCTGCCCGACAATGGCCATCTTTATGCCGCCCATGTCATCAACGACATCTGGCGTGAAGCACACGCTGCGGGCAGGGCCGATCAGACCATCATCGTGACTGATGTTGGGCAGCATCAGATGTGGGAGGCGCAGTACTACAAACATGACGCGCCTCGTTCGCTGATCACCAGCGGAGGCCTTGGCACTATGGGGTTTGCGCTTCCTGCGGCGATTGGAGCGAAGGTGGCTTGTCCTGAAAAAGATGTTTGGGTGATCGCTGGTGACGGCGGTTTTCAGATGACTGCGGCTGAGCTTTCGACCATTGTTCAAGAGGGTTTGGCGATCAATATTGCAGTGATCAATAACGGTTTTCTGGGTATGGTTCGGCAGTGGCAGGAGGCGTTTTATGAGAAGAACTACGCTGCTTCGCCGATCCTGTCGCCGGATTTTGTGAAGCTGGCTGGCGCGCATGGCATTGATGGAGCGCATGTTAGCGAGCGAAAGAATGTGACTCCCACCGTTACGAAAGCGCGCACGAGCGGTAAGGCGTTTCTGATCAACTTCCAGGTTGAGAAAGAGGATGGGGTTTATCCGATGATCGCTCCCGGGGCGGCGCTCCATGAGATGGTGCGGCGGCCGGCGAATGATCCGCTTCTGGAGACGGCGGAGGATGAATAATCTTTCATTTTCGCAGAAAAAATTCTGGCTGTGGTGCAGGAGCGAAGATCGCTGTTTTTCCCTTGTTTTTGAGGGGTGTTTTGGAAAAAACGGCGTTTTGAACGTGGTTTTTTGATGGTGAGAACGTGGTGGAATGCGTGGTAAACGTGGTGCGTTAGCAGTGTCTTTTGACCATCGAAAAATACGCCACGTTTTTGAAGTTTATTTTTGACCGCTGCACGGTTTTGATCTTTTTTGAGAGAGGGGCTGCAGATGCCGAGTCGATTCGGAGCTGGAGTGAGTAGAAAACTCGGAGTCGTCGCATGCGTGGTCTGGTCGTTTCTCGCCGTCTCGGCGTCTGTGGCTGCTTCGGCTCAAGCTGCTCAACCCGTTCAATCCACTGTCCCCGTTTCATCGACGCAGTCTGCTCAGGCTGTTGCGCCGCCTAAGGCTGGCGAGATTCACATTAAGGTGATCAATGCGCTCACCAACGCGCCTGTCCACGACGAGAGGTTGAATGTGGCTCTTCGCGAGGATCAGATCGGGTCGGTCGCCATGGCCACAGACAAGAACGGGATCATCCTGGTGGATGCGAAGAAGGCGACGATTCTGCGCATCCTCGCGAATATGTATGCGGACTGCAGGCCGCGGAGCGAGCTCTATACCAACTACTCCGTCGCTGCGATTCTCAGCACTGGAATCACAACGGGCAATCTTTGCAGCAACGCGAGCTCGAAGGCAAAGCCCGGCGAACTGATCCTCTATGAGGTGCCCAAGACCTATCTTCGCCAGTACCCTGCACCGCCTGTCGATTCCCTGCCCCATAGTCCAAACTAAAACGCAGCACTCCGTTGAAAGGCACTTATGTTCCAAACTTTTGTAGTGTTAGTTGTCGTAAATCACGTATCAAATCCGGCTTATGAAAGACGTCAGTGAATTCGATTTGGATCGGTTTATTTCAGGTTTCTGGTCCCAAGGACAACTGGATGCTGGAAGGAAATGCGGGTGCATTTATATGGATAGCTTCACAAGCAGAAGATTCAGCAGAACTAATCGCGAAAGTCGAAAACGCCATGCAGAAACTTGGATTGAACATAAATGACAGTGAGCAGGTACAAAAAGTCCTCAATGAAGACGACTTGTCAGAAGCGGTTGCGGAGCTAATTCCTCAAGCCCGCAGAGATAAAGAGTCTGTCGTGTGCGGTACTTGGCATAAGTTCAAAAATCACGATGCATAGATAAGGATTCGGAAATGCTCCACACCTTTGTAGCTCTGGTACAAGACAAACCCGGCGTGCTGACGCGTGTCGCCTCCCTGTTTCGCCGACTCAACATCAACATCGTCTCGCTGACGGTGGGGGAGAGCGAGCGGGCCGAAGTGTCGCGCATGACGATCGTCTGCGAGGCGCCGGACCACGCTGCGCATCGTATTCGCGCTTCGCTGTACAAGCTGGAGATCACAGTGGACGTGGATGAGGTGGGGCGCGCCGACGCCGTCATCCGCGAGCTTTGCCTGATCAAGGTTGCCGCCGGCCCGAAGACCCGGTCGCAGATCTTCGAGCTTGCCAACGTCTTCCGTGCGCGTGTGGTCGATCTTGCGCCCGAGTCCGTGATGCTCGAGATGACCGGGGCGGCCAGCAAGATCGAAGGGCTGATCCAGGTGCTCACCGAGAGCGGCTACACGATCCTCGAGGTCTCGCGCACGGGGCGTATGGCGATGCGTCGCGGCCACCACACCAGCCGCGTGCTGAAGGCGCTCGGTACCCCTGACCCTGACCACCACGATGAGACGTCGTTTCCTGAAAAGCCAGGGGCGGACGAGATTCTGCCGACCGAGTTTGCAGAGGACGAGTCGTGATCCGTTTCGATAACAAACCGAAGAAGCAGATCAAGACAAAAACCTCTCTGATACCTAGATTGTTTTTGGTGGCTGGCGGCTGCGCGTGCATCCTCATCGGCGTGAATCAGATCCATAGAAACGTTCTCGTCTACAGAAACGGATATCTCCAAACAGTTTATGCAGGAGGCGCGATTGGCACAGGCGCTCTCTTTATTCTCTTCGCGTTTCTGCCTGCCGGTGATTGGATCTACCGCCGGATTACGACGCGACCTCAACTCCACGAGCCGCAGCATAGCTCACGACGTTCAAGACTTCACAAAACCCTAACCAATGATCAGAATAGGAAAAAGGAAAAACGACACAATGGCTAAGGCATACCACGACGCAGACGCAGACCTCTCTCTTATCCAGGCAAAGAAAGTTGCCATCATCGGCTATGGCTCGCAGGGCCATGCGCACGCGCTGAACCTCAAGGACTCGGGCGTTGATGTTCGCGTGGGGCTGCGCAAGGACTCGCCCAACGCAGACCGCGCACGCAAGGCCGGGCTTCAGGTCGATACCGTCGCCGACGTTTCGAAGTGGGCGGACGTCATCATGAACCTGACGCCTGACCAGACGGCGGCGAAGGTCTACCACGCGGAGATTGAGCCGAACATGAAGCCGAACGTGACACTGATGTTCGCGCATGGCTTCAACATTCGCTTCCGCACCATCACTCCTCCTGCGACGGCCGACGTCTCGCTGGTCGCGCCAAAGGGCCCTGGGCATCGCGTTCGCGAGGTGTTCACCGAGGGCGGCGGCATTCCGGGGCTGGTCGCGGTGGAGCAGGACAAGAGCGGTCACGCGCTGGCGCTCGCGCTGAGCTACGCCAAGGGGATCGGCTGCACCCGCGCCGGCGTGCTGGAGACCACGTTTACCGAAGAGACCGAGACCGACCTCTTCGGCGAGCAGGCGGTTCTGTGCGGAGGCACCAGTGCGCTGGTGAAGGCAGGGTTCGAGACACTGGTCGAGGCCGGCTACCAGCCCGAGCTTGCGTACTTCGAGGTGCTGCACGAGCTGAAGCTGATCGTCGACCTGATGTATCGGGGCGGCCTGGAGTATATGCGCCACTCCATCTCCGACACCGCAGAGTGGGGCGATTATGTGGCCGGACCACGCATCGTCACGCCCGAAGTGAAGAAGGCGATGAAGGGCCTGTTGAACGATATCCAGGACGGAAGCTTCGCCAAACGATTCATCGAGGAGAACGAGACCGGCCGCCACGAGTTTTCCCGCATCCGCAAGCAGGAGGCCGCTCACCAGATCGAGAAGGTTGGGGCCGAGCTTCGTAAATCTATGCCGTTTCTCGACCCGGTCGTCGTAAAAGACGGTCAGGTTTACAAAGCGTAGAGTTGCACGTCTAAACAGCTGCAAGTTTTTACCAATCGAAGAGACGAGGAGCGGCATCTAAGAGGGTGTCGCTTCCTCTGTTTCCATCTCAGAATGATTCTCGAACCCGCGAATATCGCGTCGGCTGGACCAGCCTGCTTGAAATTTATGAGCCAGGAACAACCATCAAGCGGAACCTCTGTAACAATGGAGATGTAGATCTAACTGAACCGATTCAGACGCCAGCGCGACAGAAGGAGCTCCAGGAATGGCCACTTTGAACAACGTTGAAAGCCTCCTATCGACACTTCCCGCTCCCTCGGCAGATCAGGTGGCAGGTCCTCCCGCTCAACCGTCCCCCGTTGCTGATATCGTCGCCGGGCTGCGCACCATTGCTCCGCTCGACGGTCTGACGGACGAGGAGTACACCTGGATTGCGACAAAAGGGACCGAGCGCGTTGGCCAGGATCGTTCCATCGTCTTCCGCGAGGGTGAACCTGCCTGCAATATGAACTTCATCCTCCAGGGAGAGGTGCAGGTACGCCGTCGCCACTCGAATGCTGCGCTGTTTATCGGCCGGGCCGGCTCGATGACGGGCAAGCTGCCCTTCTCTCGCATGAAGACCTACGGCGGCGAAGGTTACTCGGTTGGTCCGGTATGGGCGATCGATGTTCATGAGTCTCTGTTTCCGGAGATGATGGTCGCGATCCCATCGATGGCGCAGCGCAGCGTCTCACAGTTGCTGGACCGCGTGCGCGAGGTGACCCGCATTGAGCAGCAGTCCGAGAAGCTCAATGCACTTGGAAAGCTCGCTGCGAATCTAGCCCACGAACTGAACAATCCCGCCTCCGCAGCGCAACGCTCTGCCGCCAGCCTGTTCGGCGAACTGCGCGAGTATGGCGACCAGAAGTATCGTATGGGCAAGCTTTGCCTGCCGGAGGAGACGACGGAGAGGTATCGCGACTGGATCAAGAATGCGCGGGCGCGCATGTCCGCCTACTCCAACCTGCCCAAGGGCTCGCAGAATCCGCTGGCGAACGCGGACCGCGAGGAGATGCTGATTCAGTGGCTCAACGCTCATAACGTTCCCAATCCGTGGACGATCGCACCCGCGCTGTCGGAGACGACGCTGGCGTTTGACCTGCTCGATGAGCTCGCGGCGATCGTCGGCCCTGAGGTGCTTCCGGTCGCCGTTGCGACGGTGGCCAGCTCCCTGCGGGTGGAGCGTATGGCTGAGACGGTAGTCGATTCCACGGTGCGCATCTTTGACCTGATCAGCGCGATCAAGGACTACTCGTACATGGACCAGGCGCCGATCCAGGACGTCGACCTTGCGCAATCGCTTGAAAATACGCTGGTAATGTTCAACTCGCGGCTCAGAAACGTCAAGGTGGAGCTTGAGTTCGATCAGGATCTGGAGCCGGTGAGCGCCTACGGTAGCGAACTCAACCAGGTCTGGACCGCCTTGATCGAAAATGCGCTCGACGCCATGAATGATATGGGAACGCTGCGGCTGACGACCCACAAAGGTGGCCAGATGGCCCTGGTAGAAGTCTGGGATTCGGGGCCTGGAATCGAGCCGGAGATCAAGTCGCGGATCTTTGAGCCATTCTTCACCACCAAGGCGCCGGGCCGCGGGCTTGGACTTGGACTCGACACCGTTCAACGCATCGTCAATAAGCACTCTGGGTTCGTTACGGTTGAATCGAAGCCGGGAGCTACCTGTTTCCAGGTCCGGTTGCCACTCGATCGTCTCCAGGCTTACTAAAGCAAATGGGGAGAGGTATTTAGCCCATCCCCTTTATTCTTTTACCTTAGCTATTTCGTGACTTCGACACCGCGCCAGAAGGCTATGTGGTGCTTTACATTGCGCGCCGCCGGCTTCGGGTCGGGGTAGTACCACGCCGCATCCGGGTTGTCCTGGCCGTCCACCACGATGGTGTAGTAGCGGGCCTGGCCCTTCCAGGGGCAACTGGAGGTGGTCGAACTGGGCTTCAAAAACTCTCGCTTTACTGATTCTTCGGGGAAGTAGATATTTCCCTCGACCGTTTCATAGGTTTCGCTTTCGGCCAGTGTCTGGCCATTCCAAACTGCCTTCGCCATAGTCCACTACCTGCATTCTTTTCAACGAGTTACGTTCGTTAGCCAACGCCCGGCGATCATTGCCGGGGACATTAAGAAACCGTGAGGCCGTGATGCATTTGTAACAGAAACGATGCAAAAAAGGAAAGTCGCGGATTTTCAGGCTTGGCGCAGTTTCAGATTGCCCGCGGGTCGACCAGTCTGCAAGATTGCGGTGTCAGGAGGATAATTGGAGCTAAGGTAGAGGGAGCTGCTGCATGAAAAGCCGAATCGCCATTTGGGCCACCGTGGGCGCGATCGTTGTCTTCGTCTGGAGAGTCTATATCTCGGCGACTCTTTCGAATCCGCTTGGTACAGGCGGCCTTGGACGGGCTCTCGTCTATCTAACCTGCCCGATCGCGATGGCACGCCAACACCCGCAGGGCTTCTACTTCGTCCTGATTGCAAATGCCGCAACCTATGCATTGGCCGGTGTCATCGTGGAAACCACGCGGCAGTATTACCACGTTCGCTCGAGTCCAAACTGACCCACTACCGAGTTTTCAGGCTTGGATCACGCGAAGGCGCGCTGACCGGTCCAGGAGTCCTCTACAGCGCATCTCGTCGTTCCCTTGCCTTCTGTTAAGCTACGCTCTCGACAACTGCCCGGGTCTTCTCAGGATCGGGCCGTTCGATGACGGGTATCGGAGCCGGCCCGGCAATCTTTTTCTCGTAAGTGCACGGCGGAGTCGTCGGCTCTTCTTCCGGAGCGCCCTTCTTCTTGCGGCGTTTCGGAAGCGCCTCACGATTGTTCGGACATACGAGGTAGGTGCCCTTGTCGTTGACGACCTCAAGAACATAGGCGCTGTCGCACTTCGGACAGGTCTGGTTCACCAGCTTCAGGTTCGAGGCGAAGTCGCACTTGGGATAGTTCACGCAGCCGTAGAAGAGATCGCCGCGCTTGGTCTTGCGGACGGCAATATCGCCGCCATCCTTCGGGCACTTTACGTCGAGCAGCTCCTGCTTGATGTACTTGCACTTCGGATATCCGCTGCAGCTGATGAACTCGCCGTACTGACCGTTGCGGAGAAGCAGAGGTTTGCCGCACTTCGGGCAGGACTCTTCCAGCTGGACCGGCGGCTTCTGCTGTACCTTCTGGTTCAGCTTGCGAATCGTCTTGCAGGGCGGATCCTCGTTGTAGCCGGGGCAGGCCATAAACGGTCCCCAGGGGCCGTTGCGCAAAACCATCGTGCGTCCGCAGTTATCGCAGGCCTCCTCTTCGGGCGTCTCGTCGGCTCCGGGGGCGCTCAGGTCGGGCTTTGCCGCGAAGTTCTCCTTGGTGAAGTCGCAACTTACCGGCTCGACGGTGACCTTCTTGCCCTGTTCGGCGGCTTCGGCGATTGCTGACGTCATCTCCTTCGCGTCGCCAACCTCTTTGGAGTACTCGACCACGTCTTCGGTCGTCGCTTTTACAATCAGCGGGAACGCAAATGCACTTGTAACCTTTTTCGTTACACCTTTGGAATCCTTCTTCCAGGGACCAGCCGCAATCGTCATCGGCTTGACCTTGGTGAAGTTGCTGCAGGAGTAGAAGCTGCCGAACTTGCCCCACTTCAGAATGAGAGGACTACCGCAGTTGTCGCAGACCTCGTCGGTCTTCTGCTCCATCCGCTTCACGTCTTCCATGTTGTCGCTGGCGACGTTCAGCTCCTTCTCGAAGTGGTCGTAGAACCCGTTCAGCAGATCCGTCCATCGCTCCGTCCCATCTTCAACGGCATCGAGTTCTCCTTCGAGCGTCGCGGTGTATGCGGTATCGAAGATGTAGGGGAAGTTCTTCACCAGCAGCTTTGTAACCACCGTACCAATCTCGGTCGGCACAAACTTCGACTGGATCTTCTTCACGTAGTCGCGATCCTGAATCGTATTAATGATGGACGCGTAGGTGGAAGGTCGGCCAATTCCCTTCTCTTCAAGCGTCTTCACGAGACTAGCTTCGTTGAAGCGCGGCGGCGGCTGGGTAAACTTCTGCAGCGGATCGAGTTTTTGCAGACGCAGTGCTTCTCCGTTGCTCAACTCCGGCAACCTTGCTTCTGCCTCATCCTCTTCTTCACTCCCTCCCTGCGCGGCTGCCCCGGCATCGACAACTGGCTTTGCGGACGCCTCTTCCTTCGCGGCCTTATCTTTGGCTGCCTGGCGTGCGCGCTTGTCTTCCTCTTCGAACCTCAGGTGTCCTTCGAACTTCAACACACTGCCGGTCACGCGGAAGTCATAGGCGAGCTTCGCCTGCGCAACAATATCCACAGTCGTCTGGTCGAAGACCGCAGGCGTCATCTGGCTGGAGACAAAGCGCTGCCAGATCAGCTTGTAAAGCCTGTACTGCTCGTCACTCAGATACTTTCTGATCGAGTCCGGCGTGTACTTTACGCTCGTCGGCCGGATGGCTTCGTGTGCGTCCTGTGCCTCGACCTGTTTTTTGCCGAGATACTCGTTAGGGGTTGCGGGCAGATACTTCGCGCCCAGCTTGCCAATAAATTCGCGAGCCTCTGCAATCGCATCTGCGCTGACGCGGGTCGAGTCGGTACGCATATAGGTGATCAGACCGACCGTGCCCTCTGCGCCAATCTCTACGCCCTCATATAAACGCTGCGCGACACCCATCGTCCGCCGCACATTGAAGCCGAGACGACCGGCAGCATCCTGCTGCAGCTTACTCGTCGTAAAGGGAGCCTTCGGATTGCTCCTGCGCTCCTTCTTCTCAACCGAGCGAACACTCCACTTTGCAACCTTCAGCTCGCTGACAACCTCGTCTACCGCCTCGTGATCAGGCAGCGCGTTCGACAGAAAGAGCTCTTTGCCCTCTTCATCTTTTCCGTTTGCAACACGGGCGGAAACGCCATTGACACCGACAAATCGTGCCGTGAAGCTCTGCTTGTTCGCAGTGGGCTCAAGCTGTGCATCGATGGTCCAG
Organism: Tunturiibacter gelidiferens; assembly: GCF_013410115.1. Taxonomy (GTDB): domain Bacteria; phylum Acidobacteriota; class Terriglobia; order Terriglobales; family Acidobacteriaceae; genus Edaphobacter; species Edaphobacter gelidiferens. The sequence continues at coordinate 2,357,878 of NZ_JACCCV010000001.1, read as the reverse complement.
TACTCCACTGGATTGAAGTCATTGATCTCCTGCTCCCGCTCGACGATCAGCCGCAGCGCGACCGTTTGCACACGTCCCGCCGAAAGCCCGCGCCGCACCTTGTCCCAGAGCAGCGGAGATACCTGATAGCCCACCAACCGATCCAGCACGCGCCGCGTCTGCTGCGCATCCACCAGATCCTCATCTATATCGCGAGCGTTCAAAAACGCAGCCTGCACGGCCTTTTTGGTGATCTCATTAAAGGTGACACGCCGAACCTTCGACTTGTCCTTCATCATCGGCAGCAGCTGGATCGAGAGGTGCGCGGCAATCGCCTCGCCTTCGCGGTCCGGGTCCGGCGCAAGGTAGACCATGTCCGCCTTCGCCGCCAGCTTCTTCAGCCGATCCACCACTTTCTCTTTTCCTGGAGACACAATCAGCGTCGGCTCGAACGTCCGCCTCTTCAGCTCTACGCCGATGTCGTTCTTCGGCAGGTCCATGATGTGGCCAATCGAGGCCTCCACCACGTAGTCGCTGCCGAGATATTTCCCAATCGTCTTCGCCTTCGCCGGCGATTCGACGATAACTAATGATTTACCCATTTGTTCCCTTCATCCACCAGAACGCATCGCCGAGGCGAAACGTTCCACACTTCCTTATTCCATTGCGAACCTAACACGAGTTCTGCAAACGCGTCATCTCTCCATGATTCCTCAACTGACGAAACCGGACTGAGAAGGTCATAGCACAGCAACTCAAATCGATGAGCCAACCCACTCTGTGGATAACTCGCCAAGTCGAACGAAACCCTGAGCTTACGTTTATCTTTGCGGCATCCGCTTCGGCGCAGGAATCAACCTTGCTACTGAGACTCAGAACGCCCGCACATAATTTTTTCCGGGCAGTTGCCGAACACGCCCCGCAAGCTCCAGTTCAAAAAGCGCGGTAAAGATCTCTGCGGATCCCAACTCCGCCTCCAACTGTTCGATCAGCTCGTCCAGTTGCGTCGACTCATCGTGCCGCAGCTTTTCGAAGACGATCCTTTCGTGCTCAGGAAGCGGCGTATCGTTAAATAGAGATGCAGCCCCTCCCGGTTTCGATTCAGACCCTCCGCCAGCCGCTGCCTGCTCGTCCTCCAATGCCAGCCTGATCTGCGAGGGCAGATCCTCCCAGATATCCTCCCAGGTCGCAGTCAGCTTAGCTCCTTGTTTTATCAGGGTGTTAGGCCCCCACGCGTTCTTGTTCGTCACGTTCCCCGGGACAGCGTAAACATCGCGATTCTGCTCCATCGCGCACCGCGCCGTAATTCTGGTTCCGCTGTACTCGGCGGCTTCGATGACCAGCACGCCGACGCTCATTCCACTCAGAATCCGGTTGCGAATAGGAAAGTTCTGCGGCGCAGGAAAGGTTCCGAGCGGATACTCGCTCACGATCGTTCCACCGGTTGCGACGATCTGCTCAGCCAGCTTCTTGTTCTCCTTGGGATAGATGACGTCGATGCCCGTGCCCCAGACAGCGACGGTTTTGCCGCCTGCCTCGATCGCTCCCTTGTGCGCTGCGGTGTCGACCCCGCGAGCCATGCCGCTCAGGATCACCATCCGCCGATTCGCAAGATCGCGCGAGAGCAGCTCCGCCATGCCCGCTCCGTACGGCGAAGGCTGGCGCGTTCCGACAACCGCGATTCCGGGCCGGGCCAGCAGAGAGAGGTCCCCGCGAATCCAAAGCGTCGACGGTGGATCGTAGATCTCACGCAGCCGTTCAGGGTAGGCCTCGTCTTCAGGCGTCAATATACTGCCGCCGGCTTCGCCTACACGCTTCAACTCGTCTTCAGCCGCTGCCTTCGCTTTGCCTTCGAAGACAAACTGCGCAGACTGCGCCGGCATCCCCGCGCCTTCCAGCTCGGTAAGCGAAGCCTCAAGCACCCGCTCCGCTGCGCCCAGCCGATTCATCGCCTTCCAGATTCGTGTGGGTCCCATTCCCGGCGTCAGCGTCAATGCCACCCATGCCAAACGTGCCTGTTCCTTTACTACTGCTGCATCCTGCTGCGCCAAAGCCATTCATCGTCCTCTTCATCGGTATGCTTCGCAAGCCTCCGCCCTCGACGATTCTCAAGAATCAGCGCTGACAGAGGCTCACCGTCACTGTATCGCATCTCACGCGACGAGGTCGGGTGCGAAACTCTCCGCAAGAATAAAAGACGCGCCACTCATCGCCAATGCAACTAGAAGGCTAGTGAATTCGTCGCCATTGCGCGGTTGGGCTGCGACGCGGGGCACGTGAAGTATAACGACCCAGATAAAAAACATTGTGCCCAACAGGATTGAGGCAGTCCGCGCCATCTGCCTGGTAACGATCGCCAGAGCAGCTGCGACAAACGCCACTCCGACAAAGTACGACCAGAAGAGGCGCGCGGGAATCCATGCGGGGACAATTGTCGCCACAAACTTCGCATACAGGAAATGCTGCACGGCGAAGACCACAAGCGCGAGAGCAAACCCGACGCGCCCGAAGATGGCTAAATGTGACAAGACCTTGTTGGTCGGCTCAAGCCTGAGCCCGTCCGGAATCTCGATCCTGGCCAGCACGAAGGCGCCACCCATCAAAGCCAGAAGCTCGAAGCCGCTGGTCCAGGGATCGGGACTATGCGGCTGCGCGATGAGCCTGGGGAGTTGCAGAAACAGGACGTACAAAAACAGAGCAACACCCAAAAGCGCCGCCGCCAGCCGCGCCAGTTTTTCCGTCACGATGCAGACCGCAACCGCGATCAGCGCGGCACCGGTCAGCACAGCTACCGCGTGCGACCCCGGTATCCACGGAGGGCCAGGGATCGGGCCCTTCAACCCTGCGACATAGATGAAATACTCCACGCCGAAGAGGGCCATTGCGATGGCAAAGAAGAGGCGGCCAGCTTTCAACAATCCATCCATTCTTTCTGCTCCCTTCCGAATGAACTGTGCAGTCTCGCGAGAATCCTACTACCAACCTGCTATTTTTCCTCCTCATCGCACCTCTTGCACTCCATCAAACTCCCGATTCGCGCAGCCCTTCCCTCTTCCGTCGTCACCCATTCGCGCACCGTCCACGGGGGATCATGCCGCACATGCTGCCCATGACCGCAGTCCAGCCGGGTCGCCCAGTGCTGCTGTTCATCCTGATAAAAACCCACCACTCGCCTCAGCATCGAGCACGCCTCCTCCACATCCAATAAACTAGTCCTTTGAACACTTCGTCTTCATCTTCCATGCTTCGTGTCGCTGCCATCAACTTTCTCAACCCCGCACCGCTGATGTGGGACTTCGAGCACGCACCTCTCGCGCAGGAGCTGGCACAGCGCTATTCGCTGCACTACACCCAGCCCTCGCAGTGCGCCGCCGAACTTCTCGCAGGCCGCGCGGACCTCGGGCTTATCCCGATCGCAGCGCTCACGCCGGAGCTGGCAGTTGTCCCTGGCTGCACTATCGCTTCGCTGAACGAAGTTCGTTCTATTCAGCTCATCGTTAAATCTCCTCACACCCTCAGCACCGTGAAGACGGTCTCGGCCGACACAGCCTCTCGCAGCTCGCTCGCCTACGCTGAGATCCTCTTTCGTAAGTTCGCCAACAATCATCCGGCATTCCTGCCCGCTCCAGCCGACCCCATCGCGATGCTGCAACAGTCCGATGCTGCCATCCTGATCGGTGATCCTGCCCTGCTCGCCCTCGAACACCGGGAGCAGATCGAAGCGGCGGTTGGCCCGTGCCAGTGGTTTGATCTCGCTCGCGAGTGGCACATCCGCACCAACGTACCCTGGGTTGCCGCAGTCTGGGCCGTGCGGCCAGAGTCCCTCGGCGCCCCTCGCCTCTCCGCCGCTCAACTCGTCGAAGACCTTGAAGCCTCGCGCAATCATGGCCTCCTGCACATCGAAGATCTGGTCGAAGAGTGGACTCCACGAATCAACCTGAGCCCAGCTGTCATTCGTCACTATCTCTCCAGCAACATCCACTATGTTCTCAATACGGATTGCATGCGTGCCATCAAACTCTTTCGCCAGTACGCCGCGGAGGTTGATGTTCTTCCCGCGCTGCCCGATCTCCGCTTTCTGTAAGTCCTCTGTTATACTCGCGGCTCAACCAATCTTTTAGAATTTCAGCGACTTCTCCTCCCTGGGTCGCGTCTTAATCTCTATGAGCCTGCGCGCAGCTGCCATGACCCTATCCAAGAGCCTCGCCGCAGCAGCGCAGACGGCTGCCGCAGCACACCGCGCGCGCAGTCCGTTCCTCCATCTGCTCTTCAGCTTCGGCCTCTTCGGCGTCTTCCTGGTCTCGATCGTCGACAGCTCCTTCGTTCCGCTGCCTCTGCCCGGCATCACCGACATCATGATCATCGTGCTTTCCGCGCAGCATCAAAGCTGGTTTCTCTTGATCCTGCTCGCAACAATAGGCTCAGGACTCGGTGGATGGTTCAGCTACCAGGTAGGCCAGTCCGGAGGCATGGCTTTCCTCGAAAAGCACGTTCCACCTCGTGCCTTCAAGCGCGTCTGTGAATGGATGGAAAACCACGCCATCCTCTCCGTAGCCCTGCCGGCGATCCTGCCACCGCCGATGCCGCTTAGCCCCTTCGTCCTCGCGGCTGGCGCGCTGAATATGTCGCGCAGAAAATTTCTCACCACCTTCATTATCAGCCGATGCCTGCGGCACACGGTTGCGGCTTGGCTTGGGATCCACTACGGACGGCACATCCTCCATCTCTGGAACAATCTCTCCGACAAGTACGCGACCCCTGTTCTCGTCGTCATCTGGACCGGGATTCTCGCAAGCTGCGCCTTCGCCTTCTGGAAGCTCTATAAGACCTCGCGTGCCGTCCACCCCCGCTCTCGAGGCCTCGCCAAGCCTTCTAACACCACCGCCTAAGCTCAAGCCTTTACGTCACAGCCTTCGCCCGCGGAGCGAACTTACGCTGGTAGTGTGCCGTGGTCAGAATAATTGCAGGCACACCGATCATCGTCGGCCACAGCCACACGTACCAATGATTGCCAACGACTCGCGTCAACGTGACCACGCTGAAGGCGGACCAGGCCGCAATGTAACTCCCAATAAAATTTCCGAGATGCGTGTACCACCAGAACATCTTCTCCTTCGGCTTGCGCACGAACGAGATGAGCTGCGTCGCCGCGCCCCTCATTCCTATGAATCCAAACACCACGCCCACCAGCGGAAGCACTTCGATAGATGCAGGACGAAACCACGACAGCCAGGCCAGCAGAGCGCTCGTCGCAAAGGTAACGACCCCGGCGATCCAGTCGATGGGCTCCGCGCCTCCGCCGCGCGCCAGCTCCTTCAACCTCAGAACGCGAAATCCCGAGAACGCAAAGTAGAAGCTAAACACCGCCACCAGGGCCAGAAACCGCACCGGGAAGAAGAACGCCATAGGGATTGCAGTCGCCGCAACGATCCCCATCGACCACAAATAAACCTTCCCCCAGCGTTTATGCTGCTTGCCGCCCTTCGCCGTAGCCAGCGCAACGGGAGCAAGCAGAAACGACGACGCGCCCGCAGCAATATGAATCGCAAGAAAGATCTTTACCCACAACGGATCGAGTGCATGCATCACCGCCTCCTTTTTTCCTTGCTCTCTATCTCATCCAACTCCGCCAGCGTCTCCCTGCACCACTTCGACATCGCTACGCTGTAATGTCGTCCGTAGTTCAGCGTCATCAACCAGTAGGGCAGATTGGGATCGTTCGCTTCGTCCCGCCGCAGCTGCTTCGCCGTCGCCGTGTACACCTTCAGCGCCCGCTGATGAAACTCCATGTTCGAGATCACATGCTCCCGATTGACGCTCGTCGAGACATGCGCGCCGAAGAAGAGCTTCAACAACAATTCGTTCCTGGCCACCTCCTCGGAGACCGGAATCTTCAGCCACTCCTGCAGCCGTTCTCGTCCCTCTGCCGTAAGCGAATACAGGTTTCGGTCAGGCTTTCCCTTGTTGCGCTCGGTCTTCTTCTCGATCAAACCCGCTGCCGCAAGGCGCTTCAACCCTGGATAGATCTGTCCATAACTCTCGCTCCAGAAGTGCCCGATGGAACGCGAAACCAACTGGCGAATGTCGTATCCAGACATGGGTCCCAAGCTCAAAAGTCCAAGCAGAGCGTTGGGGGTGGAACCACCTTCCATTTTCATAGCTCCAAGATATATATCTAGCAGATATATTTAGCAAGAAAATTCCTGAATTTGGAAATGACGAAATTACAAGCTAAAAAGATAACGGGCGAAGCATCTCCGCCTCACCCGCTCCAAATCTTTTTGAGTCTGCGCGTTAGAACTCCCACCGCAACAACGTCGCTCCCACCGTAAAGCCAGCTCCAACACTCGCCAGCAGAACAAGATCGCCCTTCTTCAACCGCTTCTCTTCGAGCGCCGTCTGCATCGCCATCGGAATCGTGGCCGCCGTGGTGTTGCCATATCGATCGATGTTGATAATCACCGACTCCTCCGGCATGCCCAGCCGCTCCGCCGTCGAAAGAATGATCCGCTTATTCGCCTGATGCGGAATAAAGCAGCCAAGGTCCTTCCCTTCCACGCCGTTGCGCGTCAGGATGATCTCCGCGGCCTCCGCCATCTTGCGCACCGCAAACTTGTACACCGCCTGCCCATCCTGATGGACATAATGCATCTTCGCTGCGACCGTCTCCGCAGTCGGCGGATTCAAACTTCCCCCACCCGGCATATTCAGCGCTGCCGCACCGGAGCCATCGATCTCGTGCCAGTAGTCGACCAGCCCGATCTCGTCCTCTTCGCATGGCTCCAGCAGCACCGCACCGGCGCCGTCGCCGAAGATCACGCAGGTCGCACGGTCGGTGTAGTCGATGATCGAGCTCATCACATCCGCTCCAATCACCATCACCTTCTTGTGCATCCCGCTCTCGACCAGCTTCGCCCCCACCTGCAAGGCATAGGGAAATCCCGAGCAGGCTGCCGAAAGATCGAACCCCCATGCTCCCTTTACACCGAGCTTGTCCTGCACCAGGCACGCCGTCGCCGGAAAGAACATATCGGGCGTCACCGTCGCGACGATGATCACCTCCAGCTCACTGGCCTCGATGCCGCGAGCCGCAAGACACTTCTTCGCCGCCTCCACCGCCAGATCGCTGGTTGCGACACCCGCATCCACAATATGACGCTCACGAATTCCAGTCCGCTCGGTAATCCACTGGTCGTTGGTTGCGACCATCTTTTCCAGATCCGCATTGGTCAACAAACGCGGCGGAACATACGCCCCTACCGAACTGATCTTCGCGCGTACCCGCGTCTGCGGTCTCAACGTCAAACTCAAACTCTCACCTCATCTAGTGCCACAGTTAATAAGAACCGACTCAAAAATGAACCGGCGTTCACCGTCGGAGACCATTCTCTCTGAGAAGCGTACGCGTGTCACCTTTCCATTGACGAGCAAGGTGCTGAAAAAGACACACTTCACCCGTAGCAGGAAGATTTCGCATTGTTGTGAGTGGAAAAGGCAAGAGGAAAGATTGTGCACAGGGCGACCTACTGCGCCATTGCGGGAGGCTACGGCAAAAGTAGATGGAGGGCGAGGATAGTGCACCGGGCGACCTACTGCGCCCGTAATGACCCGTTACCGTTGCTTCCTTCCGGACCTGGCGGGGTTGGCGGGATTACGTCGCGTAGGACCCGGCACATGAGTTAGTTTACCACTTCAAACACGAGCTGTGCTCGCACCGCTATCTCCATCTGGTGCAAAACTTCGCGACAAATCGTCGGCGAATCTTTTTCACTCGCCGTCGTTGTCATCTCTTGTTTGAAGCAGCTACAATTTTTGGCATCTTCACGAGGGTCTATTTTGCTCAATCGATTTAGCCGCCGCACTTTCGCCCGTCTGCTCGGATCTGCCGCACTCGCCCCCACCGCACTCACAACCATCGCCACACCGGCCTCCGGCGAAGTCGCTCCCTCCGCACCTGCTGCGCGAGCCTTTCCAAAAGGCTTCCTCTGGGGATCCGCTACAGCGTCCTATCAAGTGGAAGGTGCCGTCAACGAAGACGGCCGTGGCCCCTCGATCTGGGACACCTTCTCCCACATCCCGGGCAAGATCAAAAACGGAGACACCGGCGACGTCGCCAACGACCACTACCATCGCTACAAAGAAGACGTGCAGCTGATGAAGGCGCTCGGCCTCAAGACCTACCGCTTCTCGGTCGCATGGCCACGCGTCTTCCCTCAGGGCACAGGCACACCCAATCCCAAAGGCCTCGACTTCTACCATCGCCTCGTCGATGAGCTGCTCGCAGCCGACATCCAGCCCTATTGCACGCTCTACCACTGGGATCTCCCGCAAGCGCTCGAAGACAAAGGCGGATGGCAGTCGCGCGACACCTCCGAGGCCTTCGCGAACTACGCAGGTTATGTCGCTGAGCACCTCTCCGACCGCATCAAGCACTTTATGACGCTCAACGAGATGAGCTCCTTCGTCAGCGGATACGCCACGCCGCGCCACGCCCCCGGACTCACGCTCCCACCCGCTGGCGTCAACCAGGTTCGTCATCACGCGGTGCTCGCCCACGGCCTCGGAGTGCAAGCCATTCGCGCTCACGCGAAAGCGGGCACCAAGGTCGGTCTCGCCGAAAACGCCAGCGCCTGCGTCCCCATCATCGAAACGCCAGAGCACATCGCCGCTGCAGCCAAAGCCATGCGCGAGGTCAACGCCGGTTATCTCACCGTCATCATGGAAGGCCGCTACACCGACGCCTACCTCGCGCACGCCGGAGCCGACGCGCCGAAGTTTACCGACGCCGACATGAAGGGCATCGGCACACCGGTCGACTTCGTCGGTCTCAACATCTACACCCCCACCTACGTCCGTGCCGACGACTCCCCGGCCGGCTTCGCTCGCATCCCCTCGCCCGAATCCTACCCGCACATGATGAGCCCCTGGCTGCACGTCGGCCCCGAGGCGCTCTACTGGGGGCCAAAGCTCGCCGCGCAGCTCTGGAACATCAAGGAGATCTACATCACCGAAAACGGCGCCTCTTCGACCGACGTCCTCACACCGGACGGTCATGTGTACGACTCCGATCGCGTCATGTATCTCCGCAACTACCTCACGCAGCTTCACCGCGCCGTGTCAGAGGGCGTTCCCGTCCGCGGCTACTTCCTCTGGAGCCTGATGGACAACTTCGAGTGGGCCGACGGCTACGCCTACCGCTTCGGCATCCACTACGTCGACTTCGCTACCCAGAAGCGCACACCCAAAACTAGCGCGCACTTCTACCGCGAGGTCATCGCCCGCAACGGCCTTGCTTAAAGAACTCTTGACGGGCAACCGGACGATCATCTCCGGATTGCCCGCAGTTGGGCCTCAGTGCGAGCGTCAGTATCTCCTGCCCCGCAGCTGTCGAAGCCCTGGCTGAGTGCGTTGGCGATTTAGCACCAACTGGGACAACGGAGTGATAACTTCTGGATCGCGGACAATCCACTGGGAACGCAGAAAGGGTCTCGATATTATATTGCGGCTCAATAAGCGACTCGCCCTGAAGTCGCCAATCGAGCTTCACCTCCGCAAACCGATTCCTCCGTCCAACCGTCTCCATACAGAAGACACCTATGCCCAGAGCAAGTATCAACCGATCAGTGGCGACTGCCCTTATTTCCTTGCTCTTTATCGCGCTGGTTCCGGGCGGCGAGGCGCAGATTGTCGGTGGCCAATCCCCAAATCGCAGGCACGTGTTGGGGAAATTCCGAATGCGTCCTTAAGAACGGCCCTGCCAGGACGAAACAAACGTGTATCGTTTCTCTGAAGTTGCTACACGACCAGGTTGGTTTTCCGGGCTGCGGTTGACGGGATAGCTATAAAGGGAAAATTCGCCTTCGCTATCTCAGCGTGTACTACCATCAAGGATGGACGATGACGGGAAATCGCCCGTTAACCATGAACATCGCAATGACGGATTGACCACAGAATCGCTTCAAACTCCAGGAGGTGCTTCGTGATCCGATCTCTGAACTCGTTTCTCCTTTGCGCTGTGCTGGTTCTGCCGTCATATGCCTCTGGGCAATCGGCGACAGGAAAATCACCAGAAAGCCTCCCTGGTTCATCCTGGCCGCAGGTCGCGTCGCTCGAAAAGTCAGGCTGGTCAAAACAGAAGCTTCTCGCCGCGCGTCAATTCGCCGAGACCGATTCGATCCACACCTCCGCGGTCATGATTGTTCAGGGCGGAGAGGTTGTCGATCAGTGGGGAGACTTCGACAAAAAGATTGACTGCTATTCCATCCGAAAGAGCCTACTGAGCGCTCTTTATGGAATTTACTCGGCTGAAGGCGTCATTGACGTCAATCAGACCCTTGAACAGCTCGGCATCGACGATTCTCCCGATCCGCTAACTAAAGAAGAAAAGCAGGCGCGCGTCGTGGATCTGCTGCGCGCACGTTCGGGTGTGTACCACCTCGTCGATTTTGAAACTGCGTCCATGCAGAAGAGCCGGCCGGCCCGCGGGAGTCACGCGCCAGGAACGTTCTGGTATTACAACAACTGGGATTTTAATGTCCTAGGCACGATCTTTGAAAAAAAGACTGGCTTGAAGATTGGCCAGGCCTTTTATGAGCGCATCGCCAAGCCCATCGGCATGCAGGACTTTCGACCAGACGACGTCTTCTATTTTGGTGGACCACTTTCCATCCATCCCGCTTATCATTTTGAGATTACTGCGCGCGATATGGCGCGTTTCGGCTTGCTCTATCTCCGTCATGGTCGATGGAACGGAAAACAGATCGTGCCAGAAGCTTGGATCGAAAAAAGCAGTCACGCCAATGAGATGGTGAAGTCCGATGGCGCGGATCACGGCGGTTACGAGTATCTCTGGTGGGTGGATTACGGCGGTGTTCACTTCCCGGAAGTCTCGCTTCCCGGAATCTATTCCGCGCGGGGCAACGGGGCTCATTACATTTTCATCATTCCGACCTTGGACATGGTCATCGTGCATCGCACGGACAACGATCCTCCGGTCAAGGATGCCAAGACCATTACGGAAATTGCGAACCGAGCGTCGCCAGCTAGCGAGAACCGGGCACAATTCGGTCATCTGGTGAAGTTGATCCTTGACGCGCAAACCGGCCATTAATCGTCGTCGGATCGGATCAACCAATTTGATCCGGTCCGGAATGTCGGTTCACATCCACCAAATACCCGGTGCGGATTTCAGTCGACGCATTCAGGCCGAGTCACTCATTGAGTTGCAGAATCCGCCGCTTACCTCAAAATTCACCTGTCCATCCACACCATTTGCGCTATCCTCATGCTCATCGGGAGGTCACTCATGCGCTGCTTCCGTTCCGGCCACGCTGTCGTCAGTCTTCTTCTCGCGATCCCCGCCCACGCACAAAACCAGCAGCAGATGCCCCGCGACTATCGCGGAGTCCAGGTTGTCGTTCCCGGCATCTTTGTCACACCCGTCCCCAACGCCCCGTTCAGCGCCACCATCGACATCCTCTCGCACGAGAACCTCCCCGACGGCTCCGTGAACACCCGCACCACCTCCGCCCATATCGCCCGCTCCTCCTCGGGACGCATCTACAACGAGCGTCGCCAGCTCGTCCCCACCAACCTCAAGGGCGAACCTCAGCTCCTCTCCGCTCACATCTACGACCCATCAAGCCGCCTCAGCATCTTCTATAACCCCTACGAGCGCCTCGCCCGAGAGACCATCCTCGCTCAGCCTCCCGCAGCCCCGGCAAACGCCGTACCCTCCCGCACTCCGGTCAACGATCCCTACTTCAAGCAGGAAGACATCGGCACCCAGCCCCTCGGCGGCCTCACGCTCACCGGCATTCGCAAGTCCCACACTATCCCCGCCACCATGAGTGGCACCGGCCACGACATCGTCATCGTCGATGAGTACTGGTACTCGCCCGATCTCTCCATCTATATGATCATCAAACACAACGACCCACGCACCGGCGAGCAGATCGTAGCCGTTAGCAACGTAGTACGCCACGAACCTGACGCCTCCGTCTTCGCCGTTCCTCCCACCTACAAGGTCGTCGACGAAACTCCACCCGCCGAATAGCCTTCCAAGCGCAAGCCAGACACTTTTTACGCCCAATCCACGCTGTCAAGGCCCATTCGACCCTATCTAGCTCATAAAAAAGAAGATCCGCGTGGCGCATTAGTTCTACCCCAACAGCTATCCTGAAAGAGGGTGAAAAGCGCCGGGATAAATCCCGAGACTTTCTCGCAAACAAAAAGTTAGCCTCCGAAGGCATACAACCCAAGCAGAATGAATAGTTTGCAACGGCGCTGTCAATAAAATTAGGACTTTGGCTCCTCGGCGCAAGTCCATGTACACGCTTAACCCGAAAAGAATGAAGACTTTGACATCAAAACGCAGGGTGGGAGATACCGGCAGATTGCGCAGGAAGCAGGCAAAAGTTGGTACACTATAAGACTGTGACCAATCAGGCAACCATCGAAGCCGAACCCCTCCAGGCTGCTGCGCCTCGCCCCAAGGTAGGCTTCGTCTCCCTCGGCTGCCCCAAAAACCTCGTCGACTCCGAGGTCATGATGGGCCTCCTCCACCACAATGGAGCTGAGCTCACTCCGCGCGCCGAAGACGCCGAGATCATCGTCATCAACACCTGCAGCTTCATCGACTCGGCCAAGCAGGAGTCAGTCAACACCATCCTCGAGATGGTCCAGCACAAGCGTCAGTTCGGCGGCAAGGCCCAGCGCATCGTCGTCGCCGGCTGCCTCGTCGAGCGCTACCGCGACGAGATCCAGAAGAACATTCCCGAGGTAGACGCCGTCGTCGGCACCGGCGAGCTCGAAGCCATCCTCGCCGCAGCAGGCCTCACCCCAAGCGGCCACGCGAACAATAACTCTCCCTTCAATATCCTCCCGCAGGGCACACCCGAGGCGACGATCCACACCCACGCCATCAGCATGTCCCAGACCGACGGCGAGGTCGCGCAACTCGAAGCGACCAGCATGCAGCAGGCTGGACAGAATCTCATCGACCGCGCCGCCAGCGCCGTCTCCCAACACTCACGCCCACTCGCCGACCCCGAACACGACCGCGAGATCGCCCCCCAGCTCCGCATCGTCCAGTCTCTCGCCGAAACCGGCACCACCCACGGCGACGAGCCTCTGAACCACGCCGGCGACCACATCGCTCATCTCCCCATCGGCATCGATGCAGGCAACACATCACGTCCCGAAGGCGACCTCCGCCAGCAGCAGGGCCGCTTCTCCCGCGAGTCGTGGGACGGAGCCACCGCAGCCCTCCCCGAATACCTCTACAACGACGCCACCCCGCGCATCCTCACCACCCCCCGCGCGTCCGCCTTCATCAAGATCGCCGAAGGCTGCGACCATCCCTGCAGCTTCTGCATCATCCCGCAACTCAGAGGCAAGTTCCGCTCACGCCGCATGTCATCGATCATCGCCGAGGCCGAAAACCTCATCAAGCAAGGCGTCCGCGAGATCACACTCATCGGCCAGGACACCACCTGTTACGGCGAAGACCTCGGTTTCACCGACGGCCTCGCGACTCTCCTCGATGCCCTCGCCGTACTCCCCGGCCTGCGCTGGCTGCGCTTCCTCTACACCTACCCCAACAAAGTCACCACGCGCCTGCTCGAGACGATGGCCAGGCACGACACCATCTCCAAGTACCTCGATGTCCCACTACAGCACGCCAGCGCCAGCGTCCTCAAGACCATGAAGCGCGGAGGCAACGCGCAGATCTTCCTCGACCTCATCGCCAAGGCGCGCCGTATCGTCCCCGGCATCGTCATCCGCACCAGCTTCATCGTCGGCTTCCCTGGCGAAACCGAAGCCGACTACAAAGAACTCGAAGCCTTCATCACCGCCGCGAAGATCGACTGGCTCGGCGTCTTCACCTACTCCGACGAAGAGGGCGCTGCAGCCTTCAACCTCGCCGATGACACCAAGGTGCCCAACCGCACCATCCAGGCGCGCCGCCGCAAGCTGATGAAGCTCCAACAGAAGATCAGCACCAACGCCAAGGCCGAATGGGTAGGCCGCGAGATCGATCTCCTCGTCGAAGGCGAATCCGAAGAGACTGAACTCCTCTGGGAGGGCCGCACCTCGCTCCACGCCCCCGAGATCGACGGCAAGGTCTTCATCAACGACTTCGGCCCGCACGAAACCCTCGTCCCCGGCACCTTCTACCGCGCCGAGATCACCGAGTCCCACGACTACGACGTAGTCGCCCGCATCCTCGAGTAGGAGAAGATCTTTCGCGCAGTGATCCGCACTGTCTGACTCACCAGTCGAAGCTCACTCATCGACCCGCCACCACCTCAAGCAGCAGATGATCTCCATTCCGAATCGCGGCTCGCCCCTTAGGATCGGTGATCGTAATCAATCCCCCAGACGAAGACAGCTGAGCCCCCTGATCGAATCCGTAAAGTCCTTCAGCAGTCGTCGAAAACACGCCCATCGCGCGCGGCACCAACGCGCCATTGGCTCCCTCCAGCTTCGCCGGCAGACTGTAGACACCGTAGAAGTCCGCACTCCCCACCGTTTGCGTCCCGCTGCCGACCACAGGCCCCACCCAGCCCGACCGGGCAACCTCGTCGCCCCCAACCTGCCTCGTCGTCCAGCTCGCCGGATTCGGATTTCCGCGGTCCGTACTTCCCGTCGCCGGCAGAAACGTATCGTCGACAACCATCAGGTTCGCAATCGCAACCGCCCGCGTCATCAATGGAACCGTCCTGCCTCCATAGCTCAGTTGCGTAAACCGGATCGTCAGCGTCGACGGATGCAGCGCCGATCCATCTCCGGCGTCCGACGCAACCACCTCTCCACGCACCACGGCTCCCCGCTTCAGATAGGCCGTCTCCGAGACCGGCACACGCTGCGTCGTCTTCACCTGAAAGGCGGTTCCAGGCCTCGTCTTTCCGGCGCGAAGCGTTCGCCCCATGGCGACGGGCAACGTAATGCCTCCCGGCAGCGGCTGCAACTCCGTAATGGCTTGACCATGAGTTTCAGCCTCTGCTGCTCTCCCCCCGAAGGCCTGAAACATCAGCAAGAAACCGAAGCACCATACGCCCAACTTCATCTTGTGAACGCTACGAACCCAGCGCATAAAGACCTCTACCCTTTTTAGACGTATCTCCAGGCTCAACTCCCCACACTTCGCCACGTCTTCTTGCAGACCAAAAGTATTAAACTAATTCTGTTATGTCGAAAGCCGCCAACCCGAAACTCAAAACCCTCCGTTGCCCCACCTGCCGTAACATCGTCCTTGCTACAGGCGAAGACTTCCCCTTCTGCTCCGATCGCTGCCGCCGCATCGATCTCGGCAAATGGGCCAGCGGCGACTACAAGATCTCCACGCCCATCCAGGATCCCGATCTGCTCGAAGAGCTGGCCCGTTCCAACAAGCACAATCGCCAGAACGACGACGACGTGAACTAGTGGCGAACTCCAACATCCAGACTCATCCTCCGTCCGAAACAAAGACCCTCTGGGCGTGGGCTGTCGGCACCTTCTTCGGAGCAGGCCTGCTGAAGCCCGGCCCCGGCACTTATGGCAGCATCTCAGCAGTCCTCCTCTGGTACGCCGCTGCCCACATCCTCCACCCGGCTCCAATCGCACTCGCAGTCGGCACCACCATTGCCGCGACTCTCGCCACGCTCGTCGGTATCCCCGCAGCAACCATCGTCGCCAACGAATCAGGCCGCGAAGATCCCGGCCACGTCGTCATCGACGAGGTCGCCGGCCAGCTTATCGCCCTCATCGCCATCCCAGCCGACTGGCAACACGCCGCGCTCTCACTCCTTCTCTTCCGCTTCTTCGACATCCTCAAACCCCCTCCAATCCGCCAACTCGAACGCCTCCACGGCGGTACCGGCATCATGCTCGATGACGTAGGCGCTGGCCTCTTCGCGCTAGCCGTCGCGCAACTCATCCACCTGCGCTTCTAACTTCCATCTCGCCAGGCCCTAGTTGCGCTCGCCCCCGCAGCCGTCTACGCTAGCTTTCAGGCCCATGACCACACTCCGTTCGCTCCTGACATCCGATAAGCCCGATGCACCCCCGCCGCATCTCGACCGCGTCACGCCACTCGCAGCGATGCCCGGCGGCGAGATCGACGTCCACGGCGCGCACCTCGAGCCCCACGGCGCCCTGTTGCCCCGCGCGACCATCGGCGACATCTCCGCTCCACTCCTGCTCAGCCGCCCCACCCGCGCCACCATTCGCATTCCCGAAGGAACCATCACCGGCGACCTCATCCTGCACCACGGCAGCCACGCCAGCAACCCGCTCCACGTTCGCATCGCGGTGCCCATGGCGGAAAATCTTCACCCCGTCGCCAACCCGGCGGTCGATGCCGAAGGCAACGTCTATGCCACGGTCTCGGGCTCCCGCGGCCAGGCCGTTCCGGTTTCGATCTTCCAAATTCAACGCGACTTCCAGATCCGCCCCTTCGTCCGCGACGTGATGAACGTCACCGGTCTCGCCTTCGGTCCCGATGGCTACCTCTACGCCAGCTCTCGTGCCGAAGGCACCGTCTACCGCATCTCCCCCGACGGAGCCACCTCCACCTACGCCGAAGGCATGGGCATCGCCACCGGCATCGCCTTCGACCGCGACGGCAACCTCTACGTCGGCGACCGCTCAGGCACCATCTTCAAGATCAGCCGCGGGAACATCGACGGCACCAGCGGCGAGATCTTCGTCTACGCCACGCTCGAGCCCAGCATCGCCGCCTACCACCTCGCCTTCAACGACGCCGGCACGCTCTTCGTCACTGGCCCCACGACCTCTTCGAACCAGGTCATCCACGCCATAGACCGCGACGGCAACGCTACTGTCTTCTATCAGGGTCTCGGTCGCGCCCAGGGCATGGCCTTCGACGTTGACGACAACCTCTACGTGGCCGCCAGCCTCCACGGCCAGCGCGGCATCATTCGCATCGACCGTCACCATCAGGCCTCTCTCGTCGTCTCCGGCAACAACCTCGTAGGCCTCGCCTTCCTCGAAGACGGGAACGCCACCCTCGCCACGCGCGACGCGCTCTACCACGTTGCGGTGGACATCGAAGGCCGCAGGCTCATCTAGCCTGTCCTCAGGTCGTTACGGCTATAAAACTTTCGCTTCCGTTATTGAGTATGTTGTAACGTCACCATCGATTCTGTCGCCAGATCGACTCCGCATCAGTAAAATCAAGAAGCGCCAGGAATCCTCTACTCTGGACACGATCTGGATGTGCAGCGCACGCGTGAGGACAATACTTTGGAATCGCGGCTTTACAACAGACTTTTGTTTCGACTCCTCGCTTTACCCGTTGCAGCACTTGCCTTTCTCGCTTTGATCCTTGGATACGGTCTCCAACGTGTCGAAGAAAGCGCAAAGGCCATCGACCGGGCCGACGTGGTCATCCTCCACGGCAACCGGCTAACCAAACTGATCCTCGATGAAGAGACCGGCCTGCGCGGATTTCTACTGACACGCAATCCGGTCTTCCTGCAGCCTCTGCACTCAGCAGATCTACAGATCGAACCCGAGTTCGACACCCTCTTTACACTGATTCAACGTCCCGATCAGCTCGCCCGGCTGCATCGTATTCAGGCCTCCCACAAGCAATGGGAGCTAGAGGCTTACCACGAGATCGATGCCTTCCCCCAGGATGAGTCCACGCTTGAGCAACATATGCTCCAGCGCAAGCAGGATATGGACGATCTGCGCGTCCAGATAGATGAGTTCCTGAATATTTTCATCGGCCGCCGCGCCCAGCGCTCTGCGGAAGATATTCTCGTCAACCGAAACGCAAGGATTCTGCTCCTCTTCGCCGTCGCACTCATCGCGGGTCTTCTTGTCTGGGAGACGCGAAGAATCTTCCGCGTCCTCACCGCCGCCTATAACCAGCAGATCAAAGAGATCAAGCAACGCGTCGACGAATCCTATGCGCGCGAGCAGTGGCTGAACACCACCATCCGAAGTATCGGGGATGCCGTCATAGCCTGCGACACCGAGGGCACCATCGTCTTCATGAACCGTGTCGCTGAAGAACTCACTGGCTGGCAGGAACAAGAGGCCCACGGGATCTCGCTGCACAGGGTCTTTCCTATCTTCAATGAAGACACTCGCGCCGCCGTTGAAAATCCAGTCGACAAGGTACGCCGCCTCGGCACGATCGTTGGCCTTGCCAACCACACCTTTCTCGTCTCCAAAGACGGCAGCGAGATCTGCATCGACGACAGCGGGGCGCCTATCTGCGACAGCTCCGGAAAGATGATCGGCATCGTCCTCGTCTTCCGCGACATCACCGAGCGGCGCATGTCCGAGGGCGCTCTCATGCGTGCCGAAAAGCTCGCCGCCGCCGGTCGCCTTGCCGCCTCGGTCGCACACGAGGTCAACAATCCCCTCGAAGGCCTCACCAATCTCGTCTACATCGCTCGCCGCTCCGACGAACTCGACGAGATCCGCCACCTTCTTTCGCAGGCCGAGAGCGAACTTGGCCGCATCGCCCACATCACCCGCCAGTCCCTGGGCTTCTATCGCGAGACCGCTATCGCCGCGCACTTCAAGCCGGCCACCGTCGTCCACGAGGTCAGCGACTTCTACACCGCCCGGGCGGCAACTCTCGGCGTGGCCCTCGTCGTCAACACCACCACGGAGCGTGAGGTTCTCGGCACCGCCGGGGAGCTGCGCCAGGTCCTCTCCAACCTCCTGGCCAACGGCCTCGACGCATGCTCCAGGGGAGACACGATCCGCCTCGAAGCAAACTCCGCCACCGACCCGCGCGATTCCACGCGCCAGGGCGTTCGCATCACCATCGCGGACACGGGACAAGGCATCCCTCCCGAGCATCTCGACAGCGTCTTCGAACCCTTCTTCACGACGAAAAAAGATACCGGCACCGGCCTCGGCCTTTGGGTCTCGCGCGAACTCGTCGAAAAGCACGGCGGCAGTCTCCGCGTCCGCTCCCGCACCGTCACTCCAGGATGCGGCACCGTCTTCTCCATCTTCCTGCCGCTCCAGGGAGGCCCGCACTCAGCCGCCCAACTCAACGGACACCAGCCACAAAACGACCTAGCCGTAAATTAGCCGCGAGCTAAATTGCTCGCGGCCTCAGGCCCCTGTGCGTCATCTTATGCATAAGGGGGGTCTCCTGATGCCGAACAACACCGAACACGCCTCACCCGCCGACACCGCTGTCTTCAACATCCAAAAAATCGCCGCAAGCTTTCCAGACAGTGCCGACACCATGCTGATCGACACTCGTCTCACCGACGAGCCTCACGCCAGCTCCCGCGTCTTTCGCGTCTACCGTCCAGTCGCGGCCCACTATCACGCAACCTGCGACGAATATCTCTCCGTTCTCTCCGGCCGCGCAAAGTTCTTCCTCGGCGAAGCCCCGCCCTTCGAAGTCGGCCCAGGCCAGCTCATCTTCTTCAAACAGGGCACCATTCACGGCACACCGGAGATTCTCGAAGAGCCATTCGTCGTCCTCGCCGTTGACACTCCGCGCCGCGACCCCAGCGACGTTCACTTCGTAAACCCCACCGACGGAACGGCCGAAAGCTTCATCGAGAGCAAGCATCTGTATTGAAGCTCAACAAAACTCACGCACAACCCATATCATCAATGACAGAGCCACCGACACGGCCTGGAAAGCCCACCACCACTCATGATCGCTGAAATCATCGCTGCTGGCTCCGAGATGCTCACGCCCTACCGTCAGGACACCAACTCCCTCTACCTCACCGACGGCCTCAACGACCTCGGCGTACAAGTCGCCTTCAAGACCATCGTCGGCGACAACCTCTCCCACCTCACCAGCGCCGCCTCCATCGCCATCGCCCGCGCCGACATCGTCATCTTCTCCGGCGGCCTCGGCCCCACCGAAGACGATCTCACCCGCGAAGCCGCCGCCGCCGCACTCAACATCGAGCTACGCTCCGACCCCGCCATCCTTACCCAGCTCTACAAGCGATTCGCCGCACGCCAGATGGTCATGCCGCCCAACAACGCCAAACAGGCCGACGTGCTCGACCGCGCCATCATCCTCGATAACCCCACCGGCAGCGCCCCCGGCCAGTTCCTCGACACCACCGTCCTCGACGCCTCCAACCAGCCCATCCGCAAGATCGTCATCCTCCTCCCCGGCCCGCCCAGAGAGCTGAAGCCCCTCTTCGACACCCAGGTCAAACCGCGCCTCGCCGCCGCTCTCCCCCCACGTCACCTCGCCAAGCGCCTCCTTCGCATGGCCCTTATCCCGGAATCGCACGTCGACTCGCGCACCGCGCCAATCTACCAGCAGTACCCCGACGTCGAGACCACCATCCTCGCCGGCTCAGGCGAGATCCAGCTCCACTTCCTCTGCGCCAAACCCACCCTCGCCGAAGCCCAGCGCCGCGTCGACGAACTCACCGAAAAGGTCGAAGCCGAGATGGAAGACACAATCTTCTCCTCGCACGGCGAATCCCTTGAAGAGGTGGTTCTCCTCAACCTGGGCCTCCGCGACCTCACCCTCGCCACCGCCGAAAGCTGCACCGGCGGCCTCCTCGCCCAGCGTCTCACCGCGATTCCCGGCAGCTCGCGTTACTTCCTCGGCGGCGCAGTCGTCTACAGCGACGCGCTCAAAACCACCTTCGCCGACGTCCCCGCCGAACTCGTCGCAACCAAAGGCCCCGTCTCATCCGAGGTAGCGCGCGCCCTGGCCGAAGGCATCCGCACCCGCACCGGAGCCTCGCTCGGCATCTCCATCACCGGTATCGCCGGGCCCGGCCCCGGAGCTCCCGGCCCAGACGCCGACAAACCCATCGGCCTCGTCTACATCGCACTCGCCAGCGCACAAACCACCCAGGTCAAGGAACTCAACCTCCGCGGAGACCGCGAGATGATCCGCTGGTGGGCCAGCCAGCACGCCCTCGAACTGATCCGCCATCACATCCTCTAGCCTGCACTCCACCCCCGCCGCACTCACACTCGAGCCCGCACACGCACACGCACGCCGTAAGACCATCCTCCTCCGCACTTGGTAGACTCATTCGGACGACAATGAACCCCTGGCTCCTCTCCATTCCGCTCGCGTATCTTCTTGGGTCTATTCCGTTCGGCTATCTGCTCGTAAAAACCTTTCGCCACGAAGACATTCGCGCCACCGGCAGCGGCAACATCGGTGCCACCAACGTAGCTCGCAGCGGAGCCAAGGGCCTCGGCATCGCCACGCTCCTGCTCGATATCGGCAAGTCCTTCCTCGCTGTCAAAATCGCCCAGCATCTCGCACCCGGCAACTACGACCTCGCCGTCACAACCGCCGTCGCCGCCATCCTGGGACACGTCTTCCCCATCTGGCTCGGCTTCCGCGGCGGCAAAGGCGTGGCCAGCGCCCTTGGTGTCATGCTGGCCCTCAGTCTTGCCGCAGCAGCCTGCACCTTCGGTATCTTTCTGGTCATCGTCCTCCTCACCCGCTACGTCTCTCTCGCTTCGATGATCGGTTCAGCCACCTTCCCTCTCTTCGGCCTCTACTTCCTTCCTCAGCGAACCCCCATTGTCATCGCCGGGCTGGTCTTCATTCCGCTCCTCGTCATCGTCAAGCACCATCAAAACATTGGCCGCCTCCTCGCTGGCACCGAGAGCCGCTTCGGCAAGAAAAAGGCGGTAGCATGAGCCGAATCGCCGTCCTGGGAGCTGGTGCCTGGGGCACCGCCCTCGCCCTCTCCCTCGCCCGTCGCGGCGGGCACCAGCTCTTCCTCTGGTCTCACTCCCCCGCCCTCGCCGATCAGCTCAGCGAAGCAGGCGAAAACCTGCCTTACCTCCCCGGCTTCACTTTACCCGTCGATATCCACGTCACCTCCGACCTCCCGCGCGCCATCTTCGAAGCCGACATCCTCCTCTGCGTCACCCCCTCGCAACACCTGCGCGGAGTTCTCACGCACATCGCCCCTCTGCTCACCCGCGACCAGATCATTCTCAGCGCCAGCAAGGGCATCGAAGAAACCAGCTATCTCCGCATGTCGCAGGTCGTCGCCTCCGTTACACGCAATCCCTTCGCCGTCCTCAGTGGTCCCTCCTTCGCGCAAGAGGTCGCAGCCGGCATGCCCACCGCAGTCGTCGTCGCCTCCGAGGTTCCCAACGTAGCTCAGACCATCCAGCGCGACTTCACCTCTTCAAGCCTGCGCGTCTACACCAACGAAGACGTACCCGGTGTCGAACTCGGCGGCTCTCTCAAAAACGTTATCGCCCTCGCCGCAGGCGTTGCCAACGGCCTCAACCTCGGCCACAACTCCTCCGCGGCCCTCATCACCCGTGGCATCGCCGAGATGACCCGCCTCGCCGTAGCCTGCGGTGGCCGCCGTCAAACCCTCGCAGGCCTCTCCGGCGCAGGCGACCTCATCCTCACCTGTACCGGTTCTCTCTCCCGCAACCGTGCCGTCGGCGTAGAACTCGGCCGTGGCCGCCAGCTTCCCGACATCATCGCCAGCCTCAACGGCAAAGTAGCCGAAGGCATACGCAGCACCGCCGCCGCCCTCGGCCTCGCCGCCCGCTACGCCGTCGAGATGCCCATCACCCAGCAGGTGGACGCAATCCTCCACCAAAACAAAAGCCCCAAAGAAGCCATTCGCGAACTCATGGCACGCCCCGGCCGCGACGAATAGCCTCTACAGATGGGTAAGCCTTATCTCTTCTTCCGACCAACGGGAGAACCAAAGATATCAGCCCCGCCGAGACAAGGTACACAAGTCACGAAGTGACCGCGCCACGCGCAGTGGGCCCGTCCGGCAGGACGCTCCCGTAGCTGGCACGCAGATCGTTTTGCGCCTAAGCTGGTACGCATGCATGATCACGAGCACGGACACATCCCTCCGCCAGACCTGCCCCAACACAAAACCTACATGGGATTCCGTCCCCACATCTTCATCGGCGGCCTCGTCCTTATCGCAATCCTCTTCCTCTACCTCCTCCTCCTCGTGCGCCCCTCAGTCTGGCCCTCCGCGCCTCACCCCGCGCCAACTCCAGCATCCAGCCCTGCGCCAAACTAACCTTCACCGTGTCGCATCGAATCGCCTCAGTTATGCAAATCCAACGGAGAGCTCACGCATCCAACTTCCAATCCAAGGACCCGCACCCAACCTCGCAGGTCACGCCAGCTGGCCCATCGATGAGCCCGGCCGACGCAATCAGACTAAGCTGAGACACACTGTGGTCCGGAACACGGTGTCTCGAAAACTACAAGGACGAGTATGAAGATTCTGGTCGTAGGTGCTGGAGCAGTCGGCGGTTACTTCGGAGCACGTCTCATTCAGGCAGGCCGGGACGTCACCTTTCTCGTTCGTCCCGCTCGAGCGCAGCAGCTTCAACGCGATGGACTCCGCATCGTGAGTCCTCACGGCGACGCCATTCTCAAGCCAAAGACTGCCACCAGCACCGAGATCACCAGCCCCTACGACGTCGTCTTTCTCAGCGTCAAGGCCCAGGCCCTCGACCAGGCGATCAAAGATATGACCCCCGCCGTCGGCCCCGACACAATGATCTATCCCGTGCTCAACGGTATGCGCCACATGGACTCGCTCGTGCATAGCTTCGGCAAGCAACCCGTCCTCGGCGGTGTCTGCCTTGTCTCCACCGACCTCGATGAGCAAGGCCGCATCGTGCAACTCACCCCCCTGGACAAGATCATTTACGGGGAGCGCAGTGGGGAGATCACTACTCGCATTCGCTCCCTCGACGAAACCCTGCGCAACGCCGGCTTCGAGACTCAACTCTCCACCAACATCACTCAGGCAATGTGGGACAAGTGGGTGACTATCGCCTCCTTCGGTCTCATCACTTGTCTGCTGGGTGGTCCCGTTGGCGAAATTAACGCGGTCTCCGACGGCAAACAGACCGCCCTCCAGGCCATAGACGAATGCGCCGCAATCGCGAAGGCGTGCGGCTTCCCTACCCCGCAGCCTCACCTCGAATATGTCCGCCAACTAGCCACCGACAAAAACTCAAAGTTCACCTCGTCGATGTACCGCGACCTGCAAAAAGGCGCTCCAGTGGAAGTCGACACCATCCTCGGCGACCTGCTCGACCACGGCCACGCCCACCACATCGAAGCCCCTCTGCTCCAGGCCTGTTGCGTTCACCTCCGCGTCTATCAGAACTCGATAAATTCAAAAAATCATTAGCACTCGCCTGCACCCACTCGCCTTCGCGCTTTTTCAGGCTGTCTCCGGTCCGACGTAGACGTTAATTTCTAAGACCGGTACTCTCTGGGACTCGTCATCTCGACCGAAGTCGCGCAGTCTCATCGCGCGACGCAGTGGATTGCGGCCACATCTCTCAGTTGCAGCGAACCGATGAATTCTGCGGTATCCGTCAAGATCCCTGTATTTTCGTCTTTGCCTCCGCAATGCTTATCCTCGCCATCAGCGCGAGAACCCTCACATTCCAAACACCATCTCCTCGATCCGCGGTGGCCGCTGATCGAAGTCGCTGAATCGAATCCATCGCGGACGAACGACGAAGTACACCAACCCCGGCCAGTTCTGACGATCCACTCCATCCGGCCACGCCGAGAAGTAGATATTCTTGTACTGCGTCAGTTCCTCCCCCACCGGCAGAAACGCCTCACCTTCCAACTGCACCGTCCTCTCTCCCTCCCACCCCACCACCAGGGAGGCCTTTGGATTCGAGGTAAGGTTCCGGTATTTGCGCGTGATGTTGAGAGTGTCGAAGACGATCTCAAGATCTTCCGTCACCGCAATCCCGACAAGGGCAGACTGCGGCACACCCTCCCCCGAGATGCTTCCCAACACCCCCAGCGTATGCGCAGCCAGGAACTCGTAAAGCTCCGCCTTCGTCATAATCGTCAACGATTCATCATCATCAACGATAAGCCTGCCACCGCGAAAGTCAACGATCCAAGGAGCACGAAAGACCCGCCATCGGGCCATATCTCCAACATTGCTAAACTAGCAAGAGCATGGCTTTTTCCCTCTTTGGCAAACGCGACAAACCCGACCAGCAACCCGACCAGCCCACCGCAGTAGCTCCCGAACCGCAGGAGCCGAAGCGCGGACTCTTCGACCGCATGAAGCAGGCGGTCACCCGCACCCGTGAGTCCTTCTCCGAGTCGATCAGCTCCGTCATCGCCCTCACCCGCGAGGTCGACGAGACCACCCTGGTCAACCTCGAGCCTCTCCTGCTCGCCGCCGACCTCGGCGCCCCCACCACCGCCCTCGTCATGGAGAACCTCCGCCAGCGCGCCCTCCGCGTCGGCATCCAGGGTGGCGATGACCTCAAGCGCCTACTCAAGGCCGAGCTCAAGCAGGTCCTCGACAATGTAGCCCGCCCCATCACCCACCCCGCCACGCCGCCCGAGGTCATCATGATGGTCGGGGTTAACGGCACCGGCAAAACTACCACCACCGGCAAGCTCGCCGCCCACTTCACCGGCCAGGGCCGCACCGTCCTGCTCTGCGCAGCCGACACCTTCCGCGCCGCCGCCATCGAGCAGCTCGAAGTCTGGGCTCAGCGCTCCGACGTTCAGATCATCAAGACCAAACAAGGTGGCGACCCCTCCGCCGCCCTCTACGACGCCTGCGCCGCCGCCAAGGCCCGTGGCACCCAAATCCTCATCGTCGACACGGCCGGCCGCCTCCACACCAAGACCGACCTCATGAAGGAGCTCGACAAGATGCGCCGCACGGCAGAAAAGCTGGTGCCCGGCGCTCCGCACCAGACCCTCCTCGTCATGGACGCAACGACAGGTCAAAATGGGTTGACCCAAGCCCGCCTCTTCACCGAAGCCGCCCACGTCACCGGCATCGTCCTCACCAAGCTCGACGGCACCGCCAAGGGCGGCATCGTCCTCGCCATCGCCACCGAACTAAAACTCCCCGTCATCTATGCGGGTATCGGCGAGAAGCTCGAAGACATCATCCCCTTCGACAGCGCCAGCTTCATCGACTCGCTCCTCGACTAAAGCGCTCCCCTCCGACCAACGGGAGGACCAAGCACCTAACCCGCCAAGACCGGTACACAAGTCACGAAGTGACCGCCCTCCGCGCAGGAGGCCCGTCCGGCAGGACACAATCAAGCATTCCCGCCGGACAGACCCCAGCCGTCTACTTCTCAGCAGTCAGCTTCAAATCCCGCGAAGACGACCCCACCCGCACTCGCCGCGCATCCGACCGCACCCACTTCTTCTCCGCAACCGACCAGTACTCGAGCGCACGCGGCCACACATGCATCGTCACATCCTTGCTCTCGCCCGGCGCCAGCGTAACGCGATCAAACGCCGCCAGCGTCTTCGGCGCAAACTGCACCCCCTGCGGTTGCTGCTCCGGAGCATCCAGGTACACCTGCGGCACCTCATCCCCCGCAACCGCGCCCGTATTCTTCACCCGAATCGAAACATCCAGCCCGTTATCCGAAGCCTTCGCCACCTTCAGATCCGAGTATTCAAAGCTCGTATACGAGAGCCCGAATCCAAACGGAAACAGCGGCTCGATCTTCTCCTTATCGAACCACCGATACCCCACATCCACGCCTTCCGAGTAAGTCGTCTTCCCATCCACACCTTTAGCCGACCGCTCCGGATGCGCCGGATCATTCGCCGCATAGTCCGTCAGCTGCTTCGCCCACGTAAACGGCAACCGCCCAGCCGGACTAACCTTGCCCAGCAGAACATCTGCCGTAGCCCATCCGCCTTCATCCCCCGTCCACCACATCTGCAGCACGCCCTTTACTTTGCCCAACCACGGCATCGCCACCGGCTGGCTGACGTTCATCACCACAATCGTGTTCGGATTCACAGCCGCAATCTCATCCACGAGCTTGTCCTGCTCTCCCGGCAGTGCGAAGTCCGGCTTGCCTCGCGTCCACACAAACACCACCGCCGTATGCGCCTTCTTCGCTGCATCGATAGCCGCCTTGTGGTTGCTCTCCCGCAGCTCCGGCGTCGTCCAGTTCAACCGAATCTGCTCTGGCTTATTCGAAGTATCGCTACTCGCCATCACCGTAATCGAGTGCGGCCCCGCAGTCAGCTGCACCGCACGCCGAACATTGTCCAGCCCATCGACCGTCGGAAATCCATTATCCTGCGTCGCGTACTGCACATCGCCGTGCACCGTACCCTTCGCCGCGCCCGTCTGCCCCACGCGCTTGCCGTCGATCATCAGCCTTCCACGCGCACCCAGCACCTGCAGGTACATCCAGTACTCCCCCGCGCTCGGCACCGTCAGCGTTCCCTTCCACGTCACCGTCTCGTTCGCAGGCAACGTCCTGCCGTTGCTATGCGTAAAGTCCAGCTGCGCATCCACTACCTTGCTGCCTTTGCTCTCAGTACGCAACAACCCCGGTTTCCCATCATGCGACAGCGCCGCCGCCGGAACCGGCACGCCAGTCATATCGTCATCCACCGCATACGTAATGTTGGCCGTGGGAGCACCCTTCTTCAGCGCCTCCAGCGGACCAATCTGCCGCTCCGTCAACCCCGGACTCCGCTCTCCGAACGTCCCGATCGCCGCAACCTGACCAGCCCCCGGCCCGATCATCGCCAGCGACTGCAAGTCATCATTGCCCAGCGGGAGCGCGTGCTCATTCTTCAACAACACCGCCGCATCTTCGGCCGTCTTCCGAATCACCGCAGCATTAGCCTCCACATCCTGCGCCGTCACCGTATGCTTCTGCTTGCCATCCAGATAGCCGAACCGATCGATCTCATACAGCACGCGCCGCGCAGCAGCCGTAATCGTAGCCTCGGTCACCGTCCCGTTCTTCAAAGCCTCCCGCATCGTCGTCTTGTCGTTATCGCGCGGGAAACCACCCAGGTCCAGCCCATTCCCCTGCGGCTCCTCCGGAATCGGCCCGCCAAGAATTCCCGCCAGCGCCTCCGGGTCGAGAGGCTTCACCGGCGTAGTGTCAGGCGGAGCCGTCACAAAATAATTGTTGATGAACGCCTTGAACGGACTATCCGCCTCCGCCGCGCCAGGCATCTCCATATCCAGCCCTTCGTTCAGAAACAGAACGCTGTGCACGCCGCCCCAGTCCGAGGTCACAAACCCCTTGAACCCCATCTCCTCCTTCAAAATCGTCTTCAGCGTATCGCTGTTGCCGCAAGCAAACGGCCCGTTGATGCGGTTATAAGAGCACATCACCGACGACACGCCTGCTCCAATCGCATCCACAAACGGTGCCGCATAAACCTCATGCAGCGTCTGCTGATCGATGAAGATGTTGTAGCCATTCGAGTCGTACCCCACATAATGCTTCGCCATCGCCATCACACCCTGCGCCTGCGCTCCGCGAACCTCAGCCGCGCCCATCGCGCCACTCAGCATCGGGTCTTCGCCAAACGTGTTGTACGCACGCGCAAACGTAATATCGCGATCGATATTGATAAACGGCTGCAGCACCACATCGATGCCCAGCGATCGCGCCTCACGTCCAATCACCGCGCCATTGGCCTCCGCATCCTTCGCGCTGAAGGTCGCAGCAACACCCATCGTCGCCGTCTCCGCCTGCCCCGCCACCCGCGTCAGCAGGCCCGGCGGCCCATCGGCCATGCGCAGCGAAGGAATATGCAGCCGCGGCACTCCCGGCAGATATCCCGCCTGCCCTTGATAAACAGAAGGATCCTCAAGCCCCCCGCGGATCAGGTCCATCTTCTCTTCCAGCGTCATCTGCTTCAGCAGCCGATCCACCCGCGCCTCATCGGCCTTCTCTGCCGGAACCGCCTGTCCCCACGAGGCAACAGACACAACGCTCAATGCACCCAGACAAAAAGCGACTGCAAGATACTTGCTCTTCTTCAAAGCCATAGCCCGATATTCCTTCTCTTTCTGCCGAAACGGTTCATTCTTCGCCAACGACAAGAGAGCAACGAGAAAGCCCTCCCAGAGATGCCAACTACAGCTTTGCCTGAAGCCAGTCGGGCAGGTTACACAGTGCCTTCCCCATAACACGCTCAGGCTTCAACGCCAAAGCAAACTGTTTTTTCAAGTTCGAGGATTGTAGCCGAAACGGCTCCGCTCTGTTCTACCCCAAACCAAAACCAACTGAAAATCACAGAAAAAAACACCCCTTCATTCTGAGCAAAGCCGCTCACGCTTTCTGTGAGCAACACAGTCGAAGAACCCCCCGCATTTCGCCTTCGCTGTCGCCATTGCTTTGTCGTTGTCGTTGCCTCAGCTGTTGCTGTTGCCGTTACTTCTGCTGTTGCCGTTGCCTTAGCAGTTGTCGTTGCTTTTGCTTTTGCTAATGCCTTCGCCATTGCCGTTGCCCGCTCTTGGCCGTCATCCTGAACGAAGTGAAGGATCCCGACACATCCCACTCACCCATACCATTCGAACCTTCCAATCCAAACCCTCCACCGTTCCCGCTCCTCCACCCGCAAAAAATCGCCATCTCAACCAAAACTGCTAACAGCCTCACCGTGAACAACGCAGCCGAAAAACCGCCGTACTAGCCATTGCCGTTGCACGCCCCTTGGCCGTCATCCTGAACGAAGTGAAGGATCCCAACACATTCCACCCACCCATACCATTCGAACCTTCCAACCCAAACCCTCCATCACCCCGCTTTACCTTCGCCATTGTCGCAAAGCCCGGCCATCAAAATCCTGTCAAGCCCCCTACCCACCAAAACCCGCGCCAGACAAGGAGATTCGCGTGGCGTATCAGTTATGTCCAATCCGCTATACTTGTTTAAGAAAAGAAAAAGGGTTCCGAGTTTCGGAGCCCTTTCTTGATTAAGGAGCTAACCCCTCTGGAAAGACGAATTTAGCCTTAAGCCATTTAGATAGACAATTTTACAGACATCCATTTTTGCAAGTGCATGAAAAGAAGTCACTTCCACGGAGATACCCCCAGGGGGGACCCCCTGAAGACGGAACAACCCGAAGACCGAATGCAGCCTGCCCAACCAACCCGCGCCGCCCAAGATCAGGCCTTCATGCAGCAAGCGCTCAAGCTCGCCGCAGAGACCATCGTCCTTGCCTCGCCCAACCCGCAGGTAGGCTGCGTCCTCACCCAGACGCCACCCAGCGGAGGCGTCCCGAAGATCATCGGCGAAGGAGCGCATCTCTACGCCAACCGCGACCACGCCGAGATCGTAGCCCTCAAACAAGCTGCCCAGCGCGGCCTCTCCACCGTCGGAGCTACTGCCTACGTCACCCTCGAACCCTGCAGCCATCACGGCCGCACCGGCCCCTGCGCCGACGCCCTCATCGCCGCCGGCGTCAGTCGCTGCGTCGTCGCCACCCAGGACCCCAACCCGCAGGTCAGCGGCGAGGGACTAGCCAAGCTCCGCGCAGCAGGCATCGAGGTCACCGTCGGCCTCCTCCAACAGCACGCCCGCGACCTGAACGATGCCTTCGCCCACTTCATCCAGCACCGCACTCCCTTCGTGACACTCAAGGCCGCGCTCTCGGTCGACGGCAAACTCGCACCGCCACCAGCCTCCCGCTTCCCCAACCAACCTCACTGGCTCACCGGCCCCGCCGCACGCTACGAAGTCCAACTCCTTCGCCACGCCTCCGACGCCGTCCTCACCGGCATCGGCACCGTCCTTGCAGACGACCCTCAACTCACCGACCGCAGCGGCCTAGTTGGCCCGAATAACCTGCCCCGCCGCCGCCCACTCCTCCGCGTCATCCTCGACACCCAACTCCGGATCCCTCTCTCCTCGCAACTGGTTCGCTCCGCCAATAACACTCATGACTCAGGCGAGCCAGACCTGCTCATCCTCTGCGGTAAGAATGCGCCAAATGCCAGGATCACTGCTCTAACCGACCTCCGCATACAGGTGGAAACCCTCCCCGACCACGCTGGACGCCTCAGCCTCCCCGCCGTCCTCTCCACCCTCGCCGAGCGCAACATCCTCAGCCTCCTGCTCGAGTGCGGCTCCCACCTCAACGGAGCCTTCCTTCAGCAAAACCTGGTCGACAAAGCCGTCCTCATCTACGCCGAGACCGAGCTAGGCGACCAGGCCATCCCCTTCGCCCAGGGCATCGGCTCCCCCTACCTCTTCGAAGAGTCCCTGCACCGTGTCACCCGCGCCAACTACGGCCCCGATGCCTGCGTCACCGGCTACCTCCACGACCCATGGCCCAACCCCGTCCCACCACCATCGAAAGCGATAAGCTAAGACCATGTTCACTGGACTGATCGAGACCACCGGCAAGCTTCTAGCCATCACTCCAACCGCGGGCGCGACCCGCATCACCATCGCCTCGCCCACGCTCACCGCGCGCCTCAACACCGGCGATAGCATCGCAGTCAACGGCGTCTGCCTGACGGCTCTCAGCATCGAGCCCAACGCCTTTCCCCCACGCTTCTCCGCCGACCTTGCCGCCGAGACCATCGCCCGCACCACCCTCACGCACCTGCGCCCCGACGCTATCGTCAACCTTGAGCTCCCGACACCAGCAGGCTCGCCGCTGGGAGGCCACGTCGTTCAAGGCCACGTCGACGGAACCGCGACCCTCATCTCCCTCGCCCCCATCACGCCCAACCAGCCCGATACCGACTGGCGTCTCCGCATCCAGCTCCCCGACACGCTTACCCGATACGTAGTTCCCCAGGGCTCCATCACCATCGAAGGCATCAGCCTCACCGTAGCCTCCATCGTGGACAACGTGGTCGAGGTAGCCATCATCCCCCACACCTACGCCTCCACCAGCCTCCACACCCTCACGCCCGGCGCCCCCCTCAACATCGAGGTAGACGTCCTCAGCAAATACGCCGAACGCCAACACTCACCAGAAAAATTCACCCTGACCGAGCAGTACCTCATCGTCAACGGCTACTGACAGAGCGTGATGCTTGAGACGAATCTGAGCGAATCAAGCAGAAAACAAAAAAGAGCGCGGCCAAAAGGCCGCGCTCTTGCGTGCTTCTTACCTCGAAGTTAGATCGAGCTCATGTTGTGTAGAAACTCCTGGTTGTTCCGAGTCTTTGCCAGCTTGTCGGTCAGCAGCTCCATCGCTTCAACAGGCGACAACGGATTGAGTACCTTGCGCAAGATCCAGGTCCGTTGCAGATCCTCCTTCGGAATCAGCAGCTCTTCCTTACGTGTCCCGGAACGCTGAATGTCGATCGCCGGAAACACGCGCTTATCTACCAGCTTGCGATCCAGAATCACTTCCATGTTGCCGGTTCCCTTGAACTCCTCGAAGATCACCTCATCCATGCGCGAGCCGGTATCAACGAGCGCAGTCGCGATGATGGTCAGCGAACCACCTTCCTCGATGTTGCGAGCCGCACCGAAGAAGCGCTTCGGCCTCTGCAGAGCATTCGAATCCACACCGCCTGAGAGCACTTTGCCCGAAGGTGGAACGATCGTGTTGTACGCACGCGCCAGACGCGTGATCGAGTCCAGCAGGATCACCACATCGCGCTTGTGCTCCACCAACCGCTTGGCCTTCTCGATCACCATCTCAGCAACCTGGACGTGACGCGCCGCCGGCTCATCGAAGGTGGAGCTTATCACTTCACCTTTGACGCTACGCTGCATATCGGTCACTTCTTCCGGGCGCTCATCGATCAGCAGAACGATCAGCACCACCTCCGGATGATTCGCCGTGATGCTATTAGCGATCGACTGCAGCAACATCGTCTTGCCAGTACGCGGGGGAGCCACAATCAACCCGCGCTGCCCCTTGCCCACCGGCGTCAACAGATCCATCACCCGGCCGGAGATATGCTCGCGAACCGTCTCCATCTTCACCCGCTCCTGCGCATACAAGGGCGTCAGGTTGTCGAACAGAATCTTATTTCGTGTCTCTTCCGGCGACTCGAAGTTGATCGCCTCGATCTTGACCAGCGCGAAGTACTTCTCGCCCTCGTGCGGCGGACGGACATTGCCGCTGATCGTGTCCCCTGTCTTCAGGTCAAACTTGCGAATCTGTGAGGGAGAAACGTAGATGTCATCGGGACCGGGCAGATAGTTGTAGTCGGGAGAGCGAAGGAAGCCGTAACCATCGGGCAGAATTTCAAGCACACCTTCTGCAAAGATATGCCCCTCTTTTTCGCTCTGCGCCTGCAAAATCTTGAAGATAAGGTCTTGCTTGCGGAGACCACTGGTTCCGGCAATGTCGAGACCGCGCGCTAGTTTACCCAGCTCCGCGATGTTGTGTTCTTTTAACTCGGAAATAGTCATGTTTTACCTGGAAATTTGAATTTTAGGAGGGATTGTTTGGAACTGAGGCGGGATCTGCTTGACAGAGGGTCGTGCGGAAGGCCGGATGTGTGGTGAAAAATTCGAAAAGCGGATGGATTGTAGAGCGGATTAGAGGTTAGATTGATCCAAAAGTTGGAGAGGTGAAACAGCCGCGCGTTATGCCGCGCGGCGCTCTTGTAATTGTACCTTTTCTACGACAGCTTCGCCAGACTCATCCATTGGAATGGTGTCCTTGAAGCGATCCAGAACTTCGTTGGTGGTGTCCTGCAACCGCGTGTTTGGCTTATGCAGTTTACGCGTCGCTTTCGACGCCAGTTGACAAAGCTCATAGCGGTTGTTCACGTGCGTGAGAGCTCCAAAAATCAGATCCGAGCGCATAGTTTCTCCCTTTCAATTTCCGAAGCTGAAGCGTCTTGTTAGCGCTAACTCGCCCGAAATCATTCAAAATGTGGCAACCGATCTAGAGATCGCTACCGTGTTTAAGCCTCACACATTAGACGCAGAGAATCCATCCGGGGACTCCGCAATTCGTCAGAAATCTCGACTATCTTGATATCTGACATATTGCGTCTGCAAGACAACAACCTGCCCTGTTAGCTAAGTTAGCGTTCTTAGCTGAATCTGTTTCTTCCGTAGGATTCAGCGCTCGCCGCGCCCAAGTGTGAAACAGGAAGCTCGCCAGAAACCTGGCAAACCCAGAAGTTATCGTAGAAACCGGTTCGTGTTTAAGAGATCCTGCGACCCAGAGCAAACTACGACTTCAAGGAAAGTAAACTGTTCGACGCTCAAGGTCAATACTTTTTTCGGGAACCAGCGAATAAAGATATTCCAGAAATGGGAGACATCCGTTCTTCAGGACCAGTAACTTCGGTCTAAAGTGCGGTATTGAATTGCTTCTGCGATATGTTTAACTGCGATATCCTGCTCCCCTCCCAAATCTGCTATCGTTCTTGCTACCTTTAAGATACGGTCATGTGCCCGAGCACTCAACCCCTGCTGCTGCATGGCGCGTTCGAGCAGTCGTTCAGCATCAGACGATAGCTCGCAGTAGGAACGTATCTGCTGTGTATTCATCTGCGAGTTCGAAAATATCTGCCGCGAAACCGCCTTCGCCGAGCCCTTGGTCCGATCCCCCGCCTGCGCGAACCGTCTATGCTGCCGCTCCCTCGCCGCCAGAACGCGCCCACGAATCTGCTCCGACCCCTCCGCCGCAGCCCCACCCCGCAACTCCTTATATTGCACTGCGGGAACCTCTATATGAATATCAATCCGGTCAAGTAAGGGCCCGGAGACCTTCGAAACATATCGCTGGATCATCGGCGGCGTACACATGCACTCCCGCGACTTGTCGTTGAAATATCCACAAGGACAGGGATTCATCGCTGCTGCGAGCATGAACCGCGCCGGAAAACTCAGGCTCATGGCCGCCCGGGCGATCGTCACATGGCCATCCTCCAACGGTTGGCGCAATACTTCCAACACGTTTCGCGGAAACTCCGGCAGCTCATCCAGAAAGAGCAGCCCGTTGTGGGCCAGCGACACCTCGCCCGGCCGCGGCATCATCCCGCCGCCAATCAAACCGGCGTCTGAAATCGTGTGGTGGGGCGACCGGAACGGCCGATGGGCCACCAGTCCTTGCTCAGAATCCAAAACACCTGCAACCGAGTGAATCTTCGTCGTTTCAAGCGCCTCTTCGAATCTAAGCGGAGCGAGGATGGACGGCAGTCGCTTGGCGAGCATCGTCTTGCCCGATCCTGGCGGTCCAATCATCAAAATATTGTGTCCGCCAGCGGCCGCTACCTCGAGAGCGCGCTTCGCTACTTGCTGGCCGCGCACGTCTTTGAAGTCGAATGGAAAGTGCTGCATTTCGTTAAGCAGATCAGTCGTCTCCACTTTTAGCGGAGTCGCCTTGATGCCACCCAGCACCGCCGAGTTCAACAGCTCTCGCACCTCCAGCAGCGACTTCACCGGATAAACGTTGACACCCTCAACTACCGCCGCCTCCCGCGCATTGCTCGCCGGAATAATGAGGTTCGGAATCCCTTTTGCGCGCGCCGCCACCGCAATCGGCAGCATCCCCTGCACCGCCCGCAGGCTGCCATCTAACCCCAACTCCCCCACCAGCAGATAATCGCTCAGATCCTTGATGTGCAGTGAGCCATAGGCTCCCAATATCCCGATCGCAATAGGTAGGTCGAATCCCGAACCTTCTTTCTTTAAGTCTGCGGGAGCCAGGTTGATCGTGATCCGCGTGGGCGGGATTTCGAAACCAGAGTTCTTGATCGCAGAACGCACACGGTCACGACTCTCCCGCACAGCTGCGTCCGGCAATCCCACCGTGTGAAACTGTTCCTGGTCTAACTTGATGTTGGAAAAATCGACTTCTACATCGATGATGTGGGCGTCAATCCCATACACTGCAGCACTGCGAGCCTTGAAAAGCATTGATAAGCCGATAAACCCTTGGGGCGGAAGATTTTGCCGAGTATAGCACCCGCCTCATCACCTCACCGGCTCATTCCTCATCGGTCATGGGTTTCCATAGCGGCTCTTATTTGGTTGGGTGGGACGCTCGCGAATGAAGCGCAAGATTTTCTAAGCATTCTTCGGGCCTTTGTCCATTTTCTGGACAGTTTTAGCCTTCGCAGCCTTCTCCGCTTTGATCTTCGCGCTAACCTCTGCTTTAGAGATAGGCTTCATTTCGAGCATTCGGCGCAATACTGGTCTGCGTCTACGGTTATGTTCTTCATCGCTCGACCTTCGCCCCTTATGGCTTGTTGTGTTGCGAACAATAGTGAACTCTTCCATCTTTGCCAACAAAAAAGAGCATTTCAATTAGGTTCTTTCGTCTTTTCCTATCCTGCATGATCGCTCCGAAGTAGACGGCATGAGTTCCTTTCGCAAAAGACATCAATTCTTCCGCTCCAAAGGTTGACGATTCAAAAACTTGGTTCGATTCGCCGTCATTTACAGTCGGCATGTCTGCGTCTCTGCCCCGAGTCGAAAGGCTTTCCGAAACGATCTCCCAAAGCTCGTTTTCGATTATCTTTTCCTCGTCGAGCGTTGATGGTATCTGTCTTGTTTGTGCCCACACAATGTTTCGCATCGCTATTGTGCGCTCCGATAG
Source organism: Tunturiibacter gelidiferens (assembly GCF_013410115.1). Taxonomy (GTDB): domain Bacteria; phylum Acidobacteriota; class Terriglobia; order Terriglobales; family Acidobacteriaceae; genus Edaphobacter; species Edaphobacter gelidiferens. Next base: position 2,321,637 of record NZ_JACCCV010000001.1, on the reverse strand, counting down.
ATTCTTAAAGAAGACTTGGACCGTCAACATTTCGCCCAAACTCTTTGGAAGGGAAATAACTTTGATATCAGAGACTCGAAGTTCCAAAGTTCTGGCGGGCTGACGTAGCCACCACCCCGTCGCAAGAAGCAAAAGTAATAGAACTACAGACCATAATAGGGAGAGGCTAACAGTTAGATCGTGACTCCAAATACCGAACAAACCCACAAATAAAGCACTTACAAGCAATATCTGAGCAATTTTGAGGCTAAACCTTCCGCTCACTGCAACGGCACCAAGCAATAAGCAAATGAGAAGAGCTGTAATCGGACTTTCGAATACTTGACGGATTGCATCTGCGAGCATATTTCCAATGCTCTCATCGCATTGAAATCAAGTCGAATTGATTCGATAACAGAGGACACACCGGGCCTTTAGGTAAACGGTTCTAGACGAAAAACCCGAGCCTAAGTCAAACAGAGTCCCACGAATATTTCTTCAAATCTAACCCAAAAATCGCATGTCAAGCCCAAAACCATCTAAACCCATGAATCACAAGTAGATCCACTTGGCACTTTAGTTAGGTCTGACTGACTATACTTTTAAATAGTGGAGATAAAGCGCAGGTTCCAGACAGGATTACGCGCTAACTCGTTTGTTTGTAATATTCTGCAGGTAACTTCTTTGCTTGCAATATTTTACAGATCATGACTACCCGTAAATCATTGAAACGAAGATACTTACACGCGGGTAATATGGGGGGGGTACCACCCCAAGGACAGAAGGAGCAGAAGGGGGACGAAGATGGCAGCAAAATCACGCATAGCCCCCTTCCGCCGCCTCGCCCTCGAGCACCCACGAGCCGCAGCTGAAATCCCCCAGGTCCGCACCTTCAGCCAAAGCCAACTGCGGCCCCCTACAATAACCTCTGTGAACACCAGCCTCTTCGAACTCTTTAAAATCGGCATCGGCCCCTCAAGCTCCCACACCGTCGGCCCCATGCGTGCCGCCCTCCGCTTCACCCGCGAACTCACGGAAAAAAATCTCCTCGAACAGACCGCACGGGTCAACGTCGACCTCTACGGATCGCTCGCTCTCACCGGCATCGGCCACGGAACCGACCGCGCCATCCTCCTCGGCCTCCTCGGCGAAGCGCCTGACACCGTCGACCCCTACACCGTCGAAACAAAGATCGCCGCCATTCGCAACACCAACACCCTCGCTCTCGGCGGAAGCAAAACCATCCCCTTCTCCGAAGCCGAAGACCTCAACTTCCGCCGCAACCAGATGTACCCTGATCCCGCCGTGCACTCGCACCCCAACGGCATGCGCTTCACCGCCTTCGACAACGCCGGCCGAAAGCTCGCCGAAGAAGTCTTCTACTCCATCGGCGGCGGCTTCATCGTCTCCGAGGCCGAACGCACCGCAGTATCCGCAACCGATACGCGCACCGTTCCTTATCCTTTCCGCAGTGCCGCCGATCTCCTCGCCTTGGCGAAACAACACAATCTCACCATTGCGCACCTCATGCTCGCCAACGAAGTCGCGCTGCTAAACGACCCGGCAATCTCTATTACTCGCCCGCAGACAATATCCGCTTCATCGCAGATCAATCTTTCAGCCGAACAAAAGATTCGCGCCAGCATCCTCGCCCTCTGGCAAATCATGCAACAATGCACCGAGCGAGGTATCGCCACTGAAGGCATCCTTCCGGGAGGACTCAACGTGCGCCGCCGCGCACATCGCCTCGCAGAGCGCCTTAACACGATCGGCTCCAAAGACCCTCTAGCTCCCATCGACTGGGTTACCGTTTACGCCATGGCCGTCAACGAAGAGAACGCCGGCGGAGGCAGAGTGGTGACCGCTCCCACAAACGGAGCCGCCGGAGTGATTCCTGCTATCGGTAACTACTACCTTCGCTTCATCGATGGAACCGAAGCAGAGAAGGAAGAGGGCATCCTCCGTTACTTTCTTACCGCTGCAGCTATCGGTATTTTGTACAAAGAAAACGCCAGCATCTCGGGCGCCGAAGTAGGTTGTCAGGGAGAGGTAGGCGTAGCCTGCAGCATGGCCGCGGGTGGGCTGGTCGCCGCACTCAATGGCACGAATGCCCAAATCGAACATGCAGCCGAAATCGCGATGGAGCACAACCTCGGCATGACCTGCGATCCCATTGGCGGCCTTGTCCAGATTCCTTGCATCGAGCGCAACGGCATGGGTGCCGTCAAAGCCATCAACGCCGCCCGCATGGCCATGCACGAAACCGGCGACCACAAACTCTCACTCGATCAGATCATCGCCACCATGTACCAGACCGGCCTCGACATGCAATCTCGATACAAAGAAACCTCACTTGCCGGACTCGCCCTCAACATCATCGAGTGTTAGTGACGTCGCGGTTTCTTTGACCACGCTGCGCCGGCGAAAGGTGGGTGGCATGACACCATAAGACGCGTTGCACAGAACAGAACTTCATAGCCTCTCATGATTAGCTGCCAGACCTCCCATTCCCCTGACAAGCCATGACCGAACAGATGGTCCCTGTGTGCAGCAACCCGTCATGCTCGAACAGCGCGAAGAAATCCTCCAGCGCAACTTGCATCCCCATATACCCCCCATCTCCGGGCTTCGGAGTTGCGGAAAATGACTGTGTCTGCCCCAAGAACTCGTCGAGAGTCTGCACCTGTTCCCCAGACACCTCCTGACGAACCACCTCTCCCTCAGCAAACAGGTGCAACCTCTCCCATCCTTCGAGTCGGCTGGTGCGTTTCGCGATAGTCCCTTCCGAACTTCATCAAGATTTTTCATACGCCTCCGCCTCAGCCGACCCATCCTGGCTTCGACGGTTGCTCGCCAGAACGACCCAACCAGCCGGTCTGAGGATTCGTCGGAACTCCCTCACGGCCCTCTCTCGGTCAAACCAATGCCAAGCCCGACCCACAGATATAAAATCCACCGAGGCGTCTGCTAGAACGGTGTTTTCAGCCGTGGCCTTCTTCACCGTCAGCCCGGGCCAGGCCGTTGCCATTTGCTCGCAAGCCGCACGCATGTCATCATTCGGCTCTATCGCTACAACGGCATTCCCGTTTTCCAGAAAAAGCTCAGCCAGCATGCCTGTTCCAGCGCCGATATCTGCAACCATATGTTCCCGCTGCAGTCCGCAATGATCTGTCAGGATCTCGATCACCTTTGTCGGATATCGTAGGCGATACCGCTCATAGTCCTCAACTCGCCCGGTAAATCTTTCGGTATGCTTCATCGTGAAAGGTAAAAGGGGTGATTTCCCGCGTTATGGGCCAATCGCTGTCTTCGTCTTCCAAATAGAGCCGATGTGATCTCTGCATCGGCCCCTTACAACACTTGATCAACCATGCAACAGCAGGTCTACTTCTGAGTCACCAGCAGAGAAATGCGGCGATTTTGAGCGCGTCCCTCCTCAGTGGCATTGTCGCCAACCGGATACTGATCTCCGTACCCCTTGTACTCGAGCCGCGACGAATCGATCCCTGCCCCCACCAAAGCATCCATCACGTTCTTAGCGCGCGCACTTGAGAGAGCAACATTTGCAGCTGCGTCCCCCGTGTTATCGGTATAGCCGCCAATCTTTACGTGAGCGTTGGGATAGGCTTTTAGAATCGCAGCAATATTGCCCAACTGTTCCTGTGAAGATGGCTGGAGTTCAGCTTTACCAGTGTCGAACAACAGGCGATCGAAATTAAACCATGTTGTTGTATCTGCGGGTTTGGACGAGTCCCCCAGAAAACTGATCAGCTTGCTCTCAATACCGAAGCGGGGAATATTTAGTTCGACCCCATCGGGTAGCTTCGTTTTAAAAAAGTCTCCAAGAGCCGAAGTGCCTGCATTTGCAGCCGCAGTTGAAGCAGTTTGGACTGCATCACTAACAGGCGCCTTGGTTCGATTGAAAAACCAAACCAGGCATAGCAACAATGCGACCAGCAGAACGACAGGCCACAACCAACGATTGCCGGTAGCAACCTTTGCCGGAACCGCCGCGGTTAGATTCGAAGCGCCACCGAACAAGCTACCAAGTCCGGCTGGCAGAAACCGCTGGAAGCTTGGGGCCTCCGCCTTCAACGTTGAACCAAGATCAGCAGCGCTCAAATTGTTCTGTCGAACGTGCTGCCCTAAAACTCCAAGAACCAGTGGAGCAGCCATAGCCAGGAGCGACCCAGCCTTACCGCTCGAAAGACCTACGGAACGACCGATCGAATCGGTCACTGAGGACGTATTTGAACCGAAGATGCTTGATAGAAACTGGCTGCCAAGATTTGCGACTGGGGAGGACGTAGCGCCCGAGGCCAACGATCCCAGATTCGACGTAAGGTTTGAAAGAGCGCTCGGACCGTTCGCGGGGTTTGTAATGAGACTAAATACCTGTCCCAGAAATCCAGGTTGACCGATCTTCGCGACAAGACCCGCGAGCATAGCAGCGGACCCAGTCTGCAAGCCGCGTTGGACGGTATCAGTAGACTCTCCAAGTTGCGAAGCCACTGGGCCAATCACCTGAGGACCCAGCAGACCCATGAGGCTTTCCACGATAGAACCCGCCATAAGTTCTCCTTTTTAGACAATGATTTTTGATTCAAATTAGGAATCAAACTAAAAGGGGCCCAGGTTTTGACACTCATTTCAGAAATCTATAAATAGGGGCTTAAGATGTCCGTTTCACGAACTCCAGTTGTCCTCATACGGAAATTTTTGGTAGTGAAACATCACCCTCGTCCCACCGCTAACGCGACCGAGTTTCCTCCACCCAAACAAAGCGCAGCTATCCCCTTCTTCGCATCCCTTCGCATCATCTCGTAGATCAAGGTAACCAGTACCCGCGCACCGCTCGCTCCAATAGGGTGCCCAATCGCTACCGCACCGCCATTCACATTCACCTTCTTGGCATCCAGACCTAACTCCCTCATCACCCCCAACGCTTGAACGCTGAACGCCTCATTCAACTCGAACAAATCGACGTCATCCCGCTCCCACCCAGCTTTCTTCAGGACCTTCTGCACCCCGGTTACTGGAGCTAGCATCACCCACTTGGGAGCGACTCCGCTCGTAGCCTGCGCTTTGATCGTCACCATCGGCTTCAAGCCCAGCTCCTTTGCCCGCTCTGCCGACATCACCACCACCGCCGCAGCCGCATCATTCACTCCTGGAGCATTTCCCGCCGTCACAGTCCCATCCTTCCTGAAGGCCGGCTTCAAAGCAGCAAGCGCCTCCGCCGAAGCGTCCTCCCGCACACTCTCATCCCGCGACACCACGGTTACTGCACTCTTCTTCCCCGGCACGTTCACCGGCACCACCTCCGCATCGAACCGCCCCTCCTTCCAAGCAGCACTCGCCTTGCGGTGCGAAGCCAGCGCATAGGCATCCTGCTCCTCTCGGGTAATTAAATGCTTCTCCGCGACGTTCTCCCCTGTGATGCCCATGTGGTAGTCCTCACAAGCGCACCACAACCCATCCTTCACCATCGAATCGACCACGACTGAGTCGCCCATACGGAATCCCTTCCGCCCCTGCGGCAGCAGATAAGGTGCGTTGGACATCGACTCCATCCCCCCTGCCACCACAACTTCGGCATCGCCAGCCATCACTGCCTGCGCCGCCAGTGCCACAGCCTTCAAACCCGACCCGCACACCATATTGATCGTCATCGCCGAAACCGTATCCGGCAGCCCGCCTCGTAACGCTGCCTGTCGCGCCGGGTTCTGTCCCAGCCCCGCAGGGAGCACGCAGCCCATTAAACACTCGTCCACGCTCGCCGCATCAATCCCAGCCCGCTTCACCGCCTCGCGAACTGCGATGGCACCAAGCTCTACGGCCGTCATCTCCGCAAACGCCCCTTGAAACTTGCCCACAGGTGTCCGTACCGCAGCAACAATCACAACATCCTTCATCGATCGAAATACCTCGAGAAAAACTCTACTCCTCTGGTTGGACTTCGCACCAATCGGCAATCCGTGTCCCGAAGCGAAGACAGATCCCCGTTCATAAGACAAACCTTCTTAATCCCCGCCATCTGTCTATCCTCGAATTCGTATGCCTATAACAAAAATTTGAATCAGTAACATTCCGGCAATGCTGCGGTTCTTCCAAACCATCGCAAGTAGACACATACCTTCGCTCAGTGAGCTTTCCTCATCACCGCGTTTTTTGCAAAGGAGGACACACATTTGGACGTTCTCTTCGTATGCAACAAGAGCTCTCCTCTTCAACTCAATCTCCTGAGCCTCGGCTTGCATGACAACTTTTGTAATTCTTTCCATCGCTCCGATCACACAAAGGTCGTACTCTCACCAGCGTTTCATCTCTCAGCATTCACGGGCCGCCCTCGCTCCGCACAACTCCAGAACAAACTTCCAAAGCAGACGTGGCAGTCGTTTCGAACGTCCCCATGCAAAAAGAATTTGCCTTACCTTCATTTTTTGCTTGACAGTGAAATTTCGTAAATCTATACCTTCGTTAGCTGCATTGCAGCTAGTTGTAGAGTCAATGTCTAATCACTAGGGAGAATAGGCACATGGCAACCAAGAAAGCCGCAAAAAAAGCACCAGCGAAGAAGGCAGCAAAAAAGGCAACCAAAAAGTAATCCAACCAAGGCAAACAGAAAGGGGGACGCAATAAGCGTCCCCCTTTCTGCATTTGAAACAGCCTGTAGTTATGGTGTCGAAACCGCCTTCGCCGCGTTCTTCGGCGTCGATAGATATCCTGACACCTTATTCTTCTCGATTACATTCACCACCAACTCATACAGCACCGGATCCTTGCCGTTATAGAACTGCACCGGCTCATCCAGCCCCTTATCCTTCTTCTCAATCGTCCGGTCGTCCGAGCTCACATTCAATGTGTAGCGCGAATGTTTCTCGTCCGCCTTCTTCAGTTGCAGCTTGACCGTCGACAACAGCGTAGGTTTCGCGCCCTTCTGCAGCGTGAACTCCAAGTAGTTACGATCACCCTTGTGCTTTAGAACCTCCAACTCATCATGATTCGTAGCGATCAGCCCGCTCATCACACCGGCATCGCCGACCACGCGATTCAATTGCGTCTTGGTCGCCTCAAGGTCAGATTTTGTAGTTGCAACGTCGGTCTTCACACCGCCTACATCCGTCTTGACACTGGCAACATCGGTCGACACTGCGCCAATCTGCTTGGAATTTTTTGCCGCCTCCTCCTCCAGCTTTGCCGTGGCAACCTTCTGCTGAGCAATGATGCTCTGCGTCCGCAACTCAATCTGCTTCTGCGCAACTCCAACGCTTTGCCCAAGCGTCTCGCTCGTCGCTCGCAGCCGCGCGTTGGTCGCCTCCAGTTTTTCCGTCAGTTCAGTGTTCTTCTGGTCGGCCGCCACGATCTTCTGCTCTGCTGCGGCCAGATGGTTTTGCAAGCCGTAGCACCACACCAGTCCACCCAGCGCCGCCAGCAGCGCAGCCGCTACCACTCCAAGCAGTGCTCCCGAGATCGACCTCTGCTCCACGTACTCTTCGCTCATCACTCTCTCCTAAGCTTCTCTTTCTTTGAAACATCGTGAACTACGCTTTCATAGACTGCTCGTTCGCGCAAAACAGACACACCCAAACTATAACCTCTCCCTAAGCCAACTAAACTAATTCCATGAATCACCCCGACGTGTGCATCGCTGGAGCCGGCATCATCGGCCTCTCTCTCGCCCTTGAGCTCCACGGCCGCGGCTACCGCGTCGTCGTACTTGACAGGGGCGCTCCCCTCGCCGAGTCCTCCACTGCGGCTGCCGGTATGCTGGCCGCCCATGATCCCGAAAACCCGCCGCAGCTCCTGACTTTGGCCAATCTCAGCCTCTCGCTCTATCCAGAGTTCCTCGATCGTGTCCGCGCCCTCTCCGGCATCGACATCCCCTTCCAGACCCACGCGACCCTACAATCCGTTTCTCCCAATACCCCAGCAAACACCGAGCTGACCCACGAAGATTTAGCTCATCTGCTTCCCGCTCTCACGCCGGGGGACCATCGATTCATTCTTCTCGACGAACACAGCCTCGACCCCCGGCAACTCGCCTCAGCCGTCCTCGCCGCGATCGGTGCCACCAAGATCGATCTCCGACCGCATACTCCTGCCCTCTTCGCTCGTTCCATCGGCAACGAGGTTGAGATCACAAATCCCACTGGCGTCATTCATGCGGCACAGTTCATCAACTGCGCCGGAGCCTGGGCGGCCGCTGCTTCGCGCCTGCTGAATATTCCGGTGGTGCCCAAGAAGGGTCAGATGTTTTCCGTATCCCTTCCCTCCTCGCTTCCTCTGCAGTTCGTCGTCCGTACCCCCGACATTTACATTGTGCCCCGCACCATTGGCCCCGCTGCGGGTCGTGCCATCGTCGGAGCCACGGTCGAAGATGTCGGCTTCGACAAGACCGTCCACTCAATTGATATAGACCGTCTCCGTTTCCTGGCCTCCTCTCTCCTTTCGGCAATCGGTCACGCTCCTCAACTAGAAGCCTGGTCAGGACTGCGTCCCGCGACTCCCGACGGTCTTCCCCTCCTCGGAGTGATCCCAGGTCACCCGAATCACTTCATCGCCTGCGGCCACTATCGCAACGGTATCCTCCTCGCGCCAGCCGCCGCACACGTCATGGCAGAATTAATCGTCGGCGAAAGACCTCCCATAGACCTCTCGCCGTACTCTCCAGCACGATCCCTATCTCTGCTTCCGTCACCCTAGTTCGCACAACATCGCCGATATTCGCCCATCCCGTCGTGACAACCGTTTCTCCGCTGCGCTATAACCAGATGTACTTAGTTTGAGCCCGCATCAAATTCGCTCCTGGAGAAGCGCCTTATGTCCACCGCTGTCGCACCGAAAGGCCTGGAAGGCATCGTAGCCACCACGTCTGCCATCTGCTGGATCGACGGCGATGCTGGCGTTCTCTCCTACCGCGGCATCGATATCCACGAACTCGCGCAGCTCTCCACTTTCGAGGAGACTACCTACCTCCTCTGGTTCGGCAAACTCCCCAACGCGGCCGAGCTAGCTGAGTTCATCAAGCATCTCTCCGCCGCACGCGAACTGAATCCGAAAATTGTCGACTTCCTTCGCGGTGTTCCTGCCGATGCCACACCGATGCAGGTTCTCCGAACCGCTGTCTCTCTTCTCAGCATCTACGACGCCGACGAGGCCGACTGCACTCACGACGCTAACGTCCGCAAATCCTTTCGCCTGACCGCGCAAATCCCGATGATTGTCGCTCTCTTCGACCGCATTCGCAAACGCAAGCCCCCCGTCGAAGCCGACAGGTCTCTCTCCCACGCCGCCAACTTCCTGTGGATGCTCAACGGCGAAAAGCCCTCCGACACTGCTACGCGTGCCTTTGACATTGCCCTGATCCTTCATGCCGACCACGAGCTCAACGCCAGCACCTTCGCTGCGCGTGTCATCGCAGCTACCCTAGCCGATATCCACTCAGCGATCACCGGTGCCATTGGCGCCCTCAAAGGCCCTCTCCATGGCGGAGCGAACGAGGCGACTATGCGCCTTCTCTACGCCATCGATAAGGCAGGTGCTGATCCCGTCGAGTACGTCAAGCAGATGTTCGCCGAAAAGAAAAAGATTTCTGGCTTCGGCCATCGCGTGTACCACACAGAAGATCCCCGGGCGACCCATCTCCGCCGCATGTCCGAGGAACTGGGCAAAGCCGCCGGCAACACCAAGTGGTTCGACTTATCCCGCAAGATTGAGCTCTTCGTAAAGCAGGAAAAGAAACTCAACGCCAACGTCGACTTCTACTCTGCCTCTACCTACACCACCCTCGGTATCGATATAGATCTCTTCACGCCCATCTTCGCCATCAGCCGGATCTCAGGCTGGGCCGCCCACGTCATAGAGCAGCACGACGACAACCGCCTCATACGCCCACGCGCCGACTACACCGGCCCGGCCTACCCGGCGAGCTACACCTCCATCGAAAAACGTTAACTTTTACACCTTCCTACTAACTACGGCACGTAGAATCCCACCGATTTTCCGACTTTCCTAAACACAAAAAGGCAGCCCTTGCGGGCTGCCTTTTGTAAGCTATAGGGGTCTAGTGATGAGCAGGATGATGCACGGGTGCTTTGGTCGGAGTCTTCTTCGGCTCGACCACAGCTCCATCGCTCATCGTAATCAAAATGGGGCTGGGGGTGAATGACGCGTAAGTGCCGCTCACGGTGACCTTCGCTCCCGCCGCGGGTGGCGTCTTCAACGGCGCCGTCAGCTGGAAGATAAAATCTGCCGTCTTGGATTGCACGGCATCGTCAGAAACAGCAACTTGCAGCGCAGTATCGGAGACAGATATTACAGTCGAATCTGGGAATTGGACTGACTTACCCTTCATGGTATCCCAGACTTTTGCAGCATCCTCAGGCTTGCCATTGGCAAGGATGAACTCTTTATCACTGATCGCCAGTGTAGAAAGGTCTGGCGTGCTTGAGATAACACCGGCGACAATATCGGCTGGCGACGGCGCCGGTTTGATCTTAAAGTCGGCAGGTGGATTAAGATTCGTTTGCACGGCAGCCGTGACTGCATCGTAGCCATCGTCAGCACCGTGATACTTTTTGTAGCAGAACTTCGCGAGCGGCAACATCTGGCTCTTGTAGGGCTCGGGCGCAAAAGCCGCGGCACGCGATGCGTACCAGGTGCAGTTCACATAGTCGGGAGGAGTCGACTGGTAGTAAGCCTGCCCCAGAATAAAGGTGTCCTGTAAGAGCACGCCGGGGGTCTGGGTCTGCGCGACTGGAACGCTACCCAATTCAGACTTGTAGTTTGTAATCGCGGTAGCGGTATCTTTCTTGTTCAAAGCAGCCGCACCAATCGCGCCGTAGAACACAGGAGTCGCTGCGTCTTTGACCTTGGCGAAGTCTGCGTCGCTCATATCTGCCGGTTTGGTAGTGACCGCCAGCCCCTTCTGCGCAAACTCGGCCGCCTTGTCCAGCGCCGCCTGCTTTGCGGTCGGGTCAGTCGCCTGATCTCCCTGCTGTTTCCGGAAGTAAACCTCAAAGGTCAGGGCGCGCAGGTTGTTCGGGTCTACCTGCAACAGCCGATCCGCTGCATCCAGGGTCTTAGCTGGATCAAATGCAGCGTACGCCAGCATCAGCTGCTCCAGCACGGATGCTTTCACCGGGGACTGCGGATAGGCCGTCAGATAAGCTTCAATTGCGGATGCTTTGGTCTGGGGCGTGGTCTGGCTTATCGCATCATTATAGGCTTTATATTCAGCAGGCGACAGCTGTACTCCGCCGCTCGCGGCCTGCGCGTTGGAACCAAGATTGACCTGGGTTTGTGCCACAAGGGGTCCCGCAGCACTTGCCATGCTAGCGACCGCCAGGAGAGACGCAACGACTACCTTCTTCATTCCACACTCCTCAATAAATCTTTCTTTCAAATGTGTCACCGATGCTTCCGGGGCCACTTGGATATAAGACGAAACAGAAACCGATCATAATGCCTCAGTGGTTGTCCTCGCCGTGCCTAACCCTTCGGCCAGACGGTTGAAGTGTTCGTAGCAATCCGGGATGATGATGCGGATTATAGAAACGCCGTTGCTCAAAACGCAAGCTGACCCAACCTTTAGCAGCAATAAAAGTGTTATACACGAACAATCGCGTCCGGGGACTTCATAGCGAACAAGCAGCCCCAAAACAGAGACCCCGACCAACTCGCGTCGGTCAGGTGTCTTGTTCTACCGAAGCAAGCTACTTATGCGCTGCTGACTAAGATGAGCATCTGTCGAATACTCGTGCGCTTGAGTGGAGTGTTGGTGCGCCGTGACCGCGTGCTCATGGGCGGCCTCATGATTGCCATTGACGTGGTGCTAGGCGGCCGCATGGTGCTCTCTTTCGGCTGCATCGCTGGCTGATTAAAATCTCATGCAATGTCCCACATTACGATCCCATCAACTTGGTGAAATCCAGGGAATACAAACTCACTATGACAATCCTGAATCTTGCTTAAGCCACCCATTTATTGCGTTTCAGTCCAATTATCCACAATATGTAGTGTTGTACCCGTTGATTCCATACCGAACCGGAGCTAGAGTTGAATCAGTCTTATTCGACTGGGGAAAGTTTCTCAAGACTCATCGGTCCGCCCCATAGAGGTGCACTTGCTCAAGCTCAAAAAAGTCCAGATACTCGGCTTCAAATCCTTCTGTGATCGCACCGAAGTTCAGCTTTCCGGCGAAGGCATCGCCGCCATCGTCGGCCCCAACGGGTGCGGGAAATCCAACATATCCGACGCCATCACCTGGGTCTTGGGCGAACAGTCCGCCAAAAGCCTCCGCGGTATCAAGATGGAGGACGTCATCTTCGCCGGCACCCGAGAACGCAAGCCCACCGGCATGGCCGAGGTCTCGCTGACCCTCGTCGACCCCGAGGTCTACGATGGAGCCAGCCTCCAGGACGACCCCGAAATCATCATCGATGAAAACCTTCCCACCGACTGGGACGAGACCACCTTGCGCCAGCAGCGCTCCGAAGAAACCGAAGAAGCCGTCGCCGAGGCCCAACCCGGCACTGTCATCGAGGGCGAGGCCAAGGGCCCACAAATCCTTCCACCTCCAACCGAGACAGACGCGGCAGCCGAACTTGCCAATCCCAACAATGTCGTCCTCAAGATTCGTCGCCGAAAGTTCGGCCGCGCCCCCGTCCGCGCCGGCGAACTCACCATCACCCGCCGCCTCTTCCGCTCCGGCGACAGCGAATATCTGCTTAACGGCAAGATCTGCCGCCTACGAGACATTCAGGACATTTTTATGGGCACAGGCCTTGGTGGTGAATCTTACGCCATCATCGGCCAGGAGCGCATCGGTCAGCTCCTCTCCGCCAAGCCTCACGACCGCCGATCCATCATCGAAGAAGCCGCAGGCATCACTCGCTTCAAGACAAAAAAACGCCTCGCCGAGTTGCGTCTAGAATCCGCCCGCCAGAATCTTGCCCGCGTAAACGACATCTTCGACGAGGTCACCCGTCAGATGACCACTCTGAAGCGCCAGGCCGCCAAGGCTGAACGCTATGGCGCGCTCCGCGATGAACTCCGCACTCGCCTTCGTGTCGTCCTCGCCAGCCGCATGTCGCAGTTAGATATCGAGCAGGCCGCCACCACCGAGAAGATCACCGCGCTCGCTGCCCAGATCGACACACAGGCCACCACGGTTGAAGCGATGGACGCCGAGCACACTGAGGGCGTCAATTTCGGCTACGGTCTCGATCAGCAGATCCGCGAAGCCGGAGCTCAGGCGAACCAGTCTGCCGTCGAACTCGAGCGCATCTCTGCCCGCTCGGCCTCGAACGCCGACCGCATCGCCGAACTCACCAACCGCATCGCAACTGGCGCCGACGATCTCGCTCAGGCCCGCGAACAGCTTGCCAGCCTCGCCGGCGAACTTGAAGAGCATCGCAACTTCCTCAACAGCGCTACGGTCGAGTCCGCTGAATCACGAGAGGCCGCCCAGAGCCATCAAGCGCAGGCGCAGGAGGCCGTCCGCAGCGTTGCGGCAGCCGAGCAGCAGGCTGAACAAAACCGCCGCTCCACCATGCAACTCGTCCAACGCATCGCCCAGACTCGCAACGAAGAGGCTCAGGCGGCAGCAGCTCTTGCTGGTCTCGACCGTGAAGCGGAACGGCTCCTCTCCGAGTCGGAGATCGCCAGACAGGAACTCGAAACTTTGGGTCTGCAGCGTGGGCAGGTCAAGATGTCGTTCGAGTCGGTGACCGAGCGCCTTAAGCGTCTCGAGGCCGAGATCGCCGAACTTCGCCTCCAGGTAGAAGCCCGCCGCAACGAGGAGTCTCAGTCCAAACGCCGCGGCGACCAGTTGCGAGGCGAGGTAGCATCCCTCGCCGGCCGCCGCACCTCCCTCGAAGCGCTGATTCGCGAACACAGCTATTCCACCGATACCGTTCGAAATCTCTTCAAGACTGACGCCTATAAGCAGAATGCCAATGGCATGGCGGCTGTTGGCACTCTCGCCGACTTCCTCGAAGTAGACGGCAAGTACGAAAATGTCGTCGACGAATTCCTCCGCGACGAGCTCAACTACGTCGTGGTCAAATCCTGGGACGCCGCGAACGCAGGAATGCATCTCCTGCAGACCGACGTCACAGGCCGCGCCACCTTCCTCGTACACCCCAACGACTCCCAGGCTAACTTCGCCTTTGCCGAAGGCATGCCAAGCATCGCCCAGACCAACATCGAAGGGATCGAAGGCGTCGTCCCCCTCAAGGAGTGCGTCCGTGTTCTCGACGGCTTCGGCAAATCCCTCGAGGTTATTCTGCCCAAACTCCGTGAGGGTTTCGTCGCTCCAGACTCCTACACTGCCCGCTCGCTCGCCCTCTCAAACCCCCAGGCATTCTTCCTCTCCCCCACCGGTGAGACCTTCCACAACGTCACGGTCACCAGCGGACGCCCCCGCACGCAAGGGCCCCTCGCTCTCAAACGCGAACTCGCAGAGGTGCAGCAGAAGTTGGAAAAAGTCGAGCGCGATCTGGCTCAGACAGACCGAAACACCATCGAACTGCAGCACCAGATGGCCGCTCTCAATGCGACGATCGAAGGCAAAACCCACGAACGCCGCGACGCCGAGCGCGAGTCCGCAAACTCCGGAGCAGCTCTCCGGCAAATGGAGTCGGAGGTCGCTCGCATTGAGCGCCGCCTGCAGGACTGGGCTCTCACCAACGAACGCAATCGGGAAGCACGCAATCAGAAAGCGGACCTGATCGCGCGTCGTCAGCAGGAGGCGGAAGCCTTCGAGAACGAGCGCAGCACCTTGGAAGCCAGCCTGGCCGCCCTTCAAGAGCAACTCGAAGAGCTCCGCGCCCGACGCGAAGATCTTCAACAGGGCGCAGCAGCCGCCTCCGCCGCGCTCGCCGGATTAGAAGAGCGTCGCCGCAACGCAGCCGCAAACTTCGAGCAAACGACGCGCCTATATAACGGTCAAAACCAGCGTATCCAGCAACTCGACCAGCAAATCTCCTCTGCCGGCGCAGAGAGACTCCGCCGCGAAGAAGAGACCGCCGCTCTCGCGGTCCAGCACACCGAACTCTCAGACGTTCGCGCCTATGCCGTAGCTCAAGGCGCACGCCTCACGGAAGAGGCCCACGCTTTGCGCGTCTCTATGGCCGACCTCGACGTTCGTCTCCGCACCCTTCGCCACGAGACCGAAGCCCTCCGCGAGCAGCGTGCAGCTCTAACTGCCCGCGCCGCAAAGCTCACCTCCGACATTGAGCACATCGACGCCACCTGCCTCAACGATCTTGGCGCCGAAGCCATCACGCTCCGCGAAGACCAGACCATCACCCGGATCGAAGGCGACGACCTCCACACCCAGGAGGAAGAATCCCGTGCCCTCAAGCAAAAACTTGAAGCCATGGGTCCGGTCAACATGATGGCCCTCGACGAGTACAACGAAACAGTCACCCGTCACAGCTTCCTCGAAACGCAACGCAAAGACCTGCTCGATTCCATTGAGAACACACAAGCCTCCATCAAGGAGATTGACGACGTATCCCGTCTCAAGTTTGATGAGGCCTTCAAGGTCATCAACGAAAACTTCTCCGTCACCTTCACCAAGCTCTTCGGTGGCGGTCAGGCCCTCATGAAACTCACCGATGCCGAAAATTCCAACGAGAGCGGCATCGACATCATTGCCTCCCCCCCAGGGAAGAAGCTTCAAAACATCCTCCTGCTCTCCGGAGGAGAAAAAGCGCTCACCGCTCTTTCCCTCCTCGTTGGAATCTTCCAGTTCCAACCCGCCCCCTTCTGCATCCTCGACGAAGTCGACGCACCGCTGGACGAAACTAATGTAGGCCGCTTCGCAAAACTCATCCACGAAATGAGTGCAAATACACAATTCGTCGTCATCACCCACAGCAAACGCACCATGTCCCAGGCGGACATCATCTACGGAGTCACCATGCAGGAGCCGGGCGTCTCTAAGATCGTCAGCGTCAACCTTAATCGCCGCGACTCCGCCGACAATCGTCGCGCCGTGGCGTGATGCCCCAAGCCTTTGCGCAGCTGGAGCGATTCACCACTCGCTCCAGCTTTTTTTCCAGTGTCGCTGAATTGTCCGTCTTATCGCTCCCGGTAGATTGTCACTGACAAAAACAGAAATCAATGAGTATTTCTACACGCACCGACGAAAGCAGCTAATCTGAAAACGGCATGAACATACCGCTCACAACTGCCGTTCTTATTTTGTTGTCAGGAGCGATGCTTCTGGTGCGGATCTTTTGGGACAGGATCCACTCTCGCCTCAAGCTCAGCATCGTCTCAGCATCCATAGCCTTGGTATTGATTCAGGTGTTCTTCGCTGCTTCCAAATGGGGAACGACCTCCGACAGATTGAATGTCTTTATTAACTGGTTAGCCGTCGCAGCATACGAAATCCTGGTTCTCCTCTTCACGCGACTATCTCCAAGATGGTTGACGTATTTCAGCGCGACGATTTTATTAATCCCCGTGTTTGGAGCGAGTATTATGCTCCCACTTGCCGAACTCTTCGACCCTTCTTCCTACAAGACAGTACCCATCGGCGGTAACCTCTTCTATGAAGTCAAACCATGGGGTAACCCCGGCAGTGGCAATAAAGGGGCCGATCTCATCGTCTCCTATCATCCCCCAATCGCCCCATTTCTCCGCCATAAAGTCCGGGTCATTCCTTTTAATGATCGCGAATGTAACTCAAATGCCGCCATCGCTATACCTTTTCCTGCAACGAAAACCGTTCTCGGCCGCTGCCCGCGTTGGCCGTCCGAGTCCGAGGGAACTGTCGACAAGTTATTCCCACTGTCCTAGCCTGTTACTGTCTGTTTCAGTCTGATCGCAAAACCCAAAAGGTGGTACCGTCGACCCAATGCCAGCAGCCTTACTACAGACCAATCTTGGATCACTTCCCCTTACCGCCCGCGGCAAGGTTCGTGACATTTACGCCATCTCCCCCGACCAGCTCCTTTTCGTAGCCAGTGACCGCATTTCTGCTTTCGATCATGTCCTGGGCAGTGGCATTCCGTTCAAGGGGAGGATTCTGACCCGGTTGTCGCTTTTCTGGTTTGATCTCCTCAAGCCGATCGTCCCAAACCATCTGCTCACCGCCGACTCCACACAATTTCCCCCAGAACTCCAGCCGTTCCTTGACCAGCTGGAAGGTCGCAGTATGCTCGTCAAGCTAGCAAGGATGTTTCCCGTCGAATGTGTCGTCCGCGGCTATCTTTCCGGATCCGGCTGGAAGGACTATCAGCAAACCGGTTCGATCTGCGGCATCAAACTACCAGTCGGTCTTCGAGAGTCAGATCGTCTGCCTGAGCCAATCTTCACCCCGGCGGCAAAAATTCACTCTGGCGGCCACGACGAAAACATCTCCTACGAAATGGTCGAGAAGACGATCGGCGCTACCAATGCCAATGCGCTGCGCACACTCACGCTCAAAATCTATGAGAAAGCAACCGAGCATGCAGCCAGTAAAGGACTAATCCTAGCCGACACCAAGTTTGAATTCGGTCTCACCACCGACGAATCGGGAAATGAGCAGATCATTCTTGCCGACGAGGTACTAACCCCCGACTCCTCGCGATATTGGCCAGCGGATTCCTATAACCCTGGCGGTCCTCAACCTTCTTTCGACAAACAATACGTCCGCGACTATCTCGAATCGATCCACTGGAACAAGCAAGCTCCCGCACCCGCGTTACCGCGTGAGGTGGTCGTCCGCACCAGCGAGAAATATCTCGAGGCCTATCGCTTGCTCACTGGCCGTACAAACCTTTAGGCGCATGAACCTCTTCGACTGGTTCTTGATCGCAATTCTGGCCTACTCCACCATCGTCGCCTTCCTGCGCGGCATTATCCTCGAGCTTTTCTCACTTGGCGGCCTGATCGCGGGAATCCTGATCGCCAGCTGGAACTACAACCGCCTGACTGTGTATCTTGAGCGCCTGATCGTCACACCATCAACCGCAGAGATCGTCTCCTTTCTCCTTCTCGTGATAGGAGTCATGGTGCTTAGCGCGTTGCTTGGCAAATCTCTCAACCGCACCGCTCACGCCATCGGACTCGGCTTCTTCGACAGGATGCTCGGAGCAGTCTTCGGTTTTGTGCGTGGTTGCCTCTTGGGGGTAGCCATCCTGACAGCTATCGCCGCCTTCCTCCCTCATCCCAGCTGGATTAAAAATTCGCAGCTATCTTCCTATTTCCTTGCGGGGGCGCATGCGGTATCCTTCGTTGTACCTTACGACCTTCAGCAACGGATTCTGGATGGCGCCGCTCAACTCAAGCACAACGCGCCCTATTGGATCAAACCGCTACGGTAGAGGCACAATGAGAGTGTGGTTCCACAAAGGGGCCACCAGCGAGGAATAACCTTGAAGCGCGAAATGGACGGCTTGATCACACAGATGCACAGCGCCGGCATCCCCTACTCGGAGGCCGTACGTCAGTTCAAGAAGCGCTACATCCTTGAAGTGTTGGCGCATCACAAGGGAAACCAGTGCAAGGCCGCCGACGAACTCGGGATGCACCGCAACACCCTTAGCCGTACCCTCGCCGAGCTTGACATGGACACCGCGCAGATCCGCAACGGCATGCGTCGCCCCCCCAGGAGCGAGCGCCCACACATTCAGAATATTGCCAGCGCCCGTTAACTTCCGCCTCCGTCTAATCAGCAGTCGATGAGACCCACCTTCCAAACCCGTGCGTCCACATTTGCAAAATACACTGCCGCGCTCGCCATCATCAGTACAGTCTCTTTTACCACCCTGGCTCAGTCCAATTTGGGCCCAAACGCCAGCGTCCCCGAAGTTGTCTCCAAACGAAACGTTCGGGCTGCTGAAGATGCCTACCTCTCTGGTGCGCGACTACTGGATCATAACGATTTAACAGGCGCTGAGTTGAAATTCCGTGAAGCAACCACTCTCAACTCCTCCAATCATGACTACGCCCTGGCGCTAAGCGTCACCCACCAACGCCACGTCACCGAACTGATACAGCAGGCTGGTAAAGCGCGTCTCTTAGGGCAGCATGAAAAGGCCGAAACACTCCTGGCTGAAGCTCGCCTTCTAGATCCTGAGAACAAGACGGTAGGATCCCAAGTCGACAACGGCGAACTCCCAAGGGCCTTCCATCCGGAGATAGAACCTTGGATTCGCGAAGGCCCTGCCATCGCTGGCCCCGTCACCCTCGAGCCCAATGCCGGTCAGAAGAGCTTCCATCTTCACTCCGACGAGCAAGACGTTATCCGTCAGGTTCTGTCAGGGTACGGGATCCGTCCAGTATTCGATGAATCGGTCCAAAGAGAAAATTTGCGTTTCGATCTCGACGACTCGACTTACCAGCAGTCGATCCCTGTTCTGCTAAACATTACCCACCTATTCGCGGTACCTCTGGACGCCAAAAGCGTTTTTATAGCTAAAGACACCGTAGATAATCGCCAACGTCTTGAGCGTCAGTTGCAAGAGACCATCTACATCCCGGGCATGACCAATGAAGACATGGACAGTTTCGGCACTCTTGTGAAGAATATCTTCGACGTCAAAGAAGTTGCGGTTGGTAAGGCCTCCGGCACCCTCGTCCTCCGTGCGCCCCAAGAGACCCTGACCTATATCAACCTCACCCTCGCTGATCTTATCGACGGTGGCAGTGAGGTCATGATCGACCTTCAACTTTACTCCGTCAATACGACTAATCAACGAAACATCGGCGCGCAGCTTCCCCAGCAGGTTGGTATCTACAACGTAGCTTCAGCAGCGCAAAGTATCGTCAGCTCCAATCAAAGCCTCGTAAACCAAGCCATTGCCCAGGGTCTGGTCCCGGCTGGATCAAGCAATATCGTTATCGCGCTTGCGCTCATCGCCTCAGGCCTCGTCCAGAGCACTTTACTTTCCAATACGGTTGGCTTTTTCGGCGGCGGACTCACCCAAACTGGCGTTACTACAAATCAGTTCGCCGCCTTTAATCTCTCGCTTACTTGCAGCGACACTCGCGCCCTCAATGATATCCAGATCCGAGTCGGGGACCGTCAATCTGCCACTTTTCGGGTCGGGGAACGCTACCCCATTACTACGGCGACCTACTCCTCTGGAATTAGCAACTCATCCGTACCATCCAACGCTACCATCAATGGGGTTTCTGTCTCGAGCCTGCTCAACTCCGCAGCCGGTACTTCGGCCACAATCCCTCAGATTCAATACGAAGATCTCGGTCTGACATTGAAAGCAACTCCAACTGTTCAAAAATCAGGCGCAATCAAAATGCACATCGATCTTAAGATTGAAGCACTGAGCGGCGGTACTGTTAACAACATCCCAATCCTCAACAGTCAGCAGTTCGCCTCGGATGTAACTCTCGATGACGGAGATACCGCGCTCATGGTCAGCAGCCTCGCCAAAAGTGAAGCGGCAAGTATCAACGGCTATCCCGTGTTGAGCGAGCTACCAGGCTTTCAAACCGTTACGGCAGATCGTGTGACAGACACGAGTTCCAGCGATCTCCTCCTTCTCCTCACGCCTCACATCACTCGTCGCCGATCCAATTTAACGGTCGGTCCTAGAATCGCAATCAATTTACCTGAGCCACCAGGTTAGGACTTCCCTCTACCGGCAACCAAACCGAGAACACAGTGCCATGTCTCTCACCACGCCGTGTTCTTGCCCTGATTCGGCCGCCGTGCTTCTCGACGATGCCCTTGCTCACCCAGAGTCCAAGTCCTGTTCCGGTAAGTTCCTTCGTCGTCTGGAACGCTTCGAAAAGGTGCTCCTGCATCTCCGGCTTAATCCCCTCTCCTATATCCGCAACCGTCAGACGCACCCCGGGAGTTCCACTGAGACCATCCCGCTGCGGATGCAACCTTATCGTTAACCGCCCTCCTTTACTCATGGCGTCGAGCGCGTTCCTGACAAGGTTATTAATCACCTGGCGAATCTCTCCTTCGAGCACTCTCACCCTTGGAGTCGCCATCAACTTTAAATCGATCTCTATGTTCCGAACGAGAGTCCGTCCCGTATATAGAGCCATGACCGTTCGCAACAGCTCCGCCATATCCACATAGGTCGGCTTGCTATGCTGTCGGTTGAACCTCAATGTTTGCAACGTGATTTCAGTGACTCGAGCCAATTCACCTTGAGCCAGGGCCGCATAGTGCTGCGTATCTTCCATCGATTCCGATTGTCGAATCAGATACAGTAGGTTTGTAATCGACTCGAGCGGATTATTGATCTCATGGGCAATGGACGAAGCCAACTGCCCCACCGCAGCCAGCTTTTCTGATTTTCTCAGCGCCTCGTCCTGCAGCCGCACCTGCGTGACATCAGTATTCACAGCTACGCCGCCAAGTATCTTTCCATTTAGAAAAATCGGCGCTGCCACACTTCGAATCCAGCGATCCGACGTTTTTACCGTCTCTGTGGACCACTTCCCAGCCAGCGCTGTCTCCAGCGTCTTCAACTCCGCCGGAAACGTGCCGCCACTCATCATCTTGGCAACGTGGTTGGAACGGACTTTCGCATCGGAAGTCGCTATATAGACCCCATGCGGCATGCTCTCGATTACGGCATCCAACTCGGCCGTCTTCTGTTCCGCCAGTTCATAGGCTCTGCGAAGATTTTCCTGTTGTTGCCGGAGTTCGGTCACCTCTCGGAACGTTACCACTACGCCTGCAACGCGTCCCTCTATAACCACCGGCTGTGCGGAGATTTCTGCGACAAAGCTGCTTCCATCTTTTCGAAACATAGTGTCCGTCAGCCGCCTCAAAGCTTTACTCTTCCGCACCACGTCATAGATCGGGCACTCGGAGCCAGGAAAATGACGCCCGTCCGGATAGTGGTGATGCACAAGTTCGTGCATATTGTTGCCCAGCATCTCCTCGCTGGCAAAGCCAAAGCAATTCACCGCCATACGATTAACGAACGTACAGTTCCCTTCAAGATCCAGCCCCCATATGCCCTCTCCGGCTGAATCGAGTAGGGCCTGCCAATGCTGCATCTGCCCCACGTTTTGTAGTAATGGCTGCGTCATCTACCTCATTCCTGTACGGCACTCGCTAACTCTGAGCCAGTCAACAAATGAGATGCAGTTTTTTGTCTGGTATGACGCTCAGAAAAAGAAACGCATTTGCGACTGCACGTCACACCTCGTTGACCATACTGAACATGGCCGCTATACTTGAACCTGAAGAGCGGGAGTAGCTCAGTGGTAGAGTGCTTCCTTGCCAAGGAAGATGTCGCCGGTTCGACCCCGGTCTCCCGCTCCAAATCACATCCTGCCTGCGGTACACTTCTCCTACAATCCAGCAGGGCAGAATTACATAGCCCACCCGAGGCGCGGTACCCAAGTGGTAAGGGAGAGGTCTGCAAAACCTTTATGCGTCGGTTCGATCCCGACCCGCGCCTCCATAATCTTATCCTTTAGAATCAAATAGATTTGAGTTGCTGGTAGAGAATTGTGCTAAATTTGTGCTAAGGTTTTGGCGTGGTTATCCCGAAAACCTCCGGATCGAGCGCATAAATGTCCATACAGTCCAAGTCTCCAACATCCCTACCATCACTATCTTTGTTCGACACAGGGGCGACTGCCCGCGTGCGGGTGATGAGTTCTATAAGGGTTGTCGATGCTCGAAGCATCTACGTTGGTCAACCGGCGGCAAGCAACATCGTCAGGCCGCGAAGACGCGTACATGGTCCATTGCGGAGGAGAGGCGGCGGGAGATAGAAGCGCAGTTCGCGGCGGCTGATCCGACGCGCCCCGCAGAGGTCGTCCGATTGGAAGAGCTATCCGGCAAAACAATCGAGCGAGCGATTGAACTTTTTCTCAGTGACAAGGGTTCGCAGGGTATCGACAGTGACGTGCTAAAAAAGTACGACCGTGAACTTATGCGGTTCCGTCAATTCATGGAGAAGCGATCTAAGTTATTTCCTCGCGAGATTGCATTGGACGATCTCACAGAGTTCCGGGCCGGTTGGCTGCACCTCTACCCTTCTTCTACTACCCGCTCCAAAGTTCAAGAGCGTTTGAGGGCGTTTCTGCGCTACTGCTACGAATCGCAGTTAGTTGACAGGGTGCCGAAGCTATCCCCGATCAAGGTAGATGAACCTCCCACGCTCCCCCTCACAAACAAACAATACACAAAGCTGCTCCAAGTGATCCGTGACGAGTTCACCGACGATAAGGCAACCCGAGCCCATGCGCTCGTGAGACTCATGCGTTTCAGTGGCCTTGCGATCCGCGATGCGGTCACCCTGGAGAGAGAAGAAATGAAGTGGGATAACGAAGCGAAGCTTCATCGTGTCGTCACCAATCGTCAGAAGACGGGCACACACGTATCAGTACCGATCCCTCAGGACGTGGCGGCGGAAGTTATAGTTGCGATGAAATTGAATGAGAATCCTAAGTACGCCTTCTGGAATACTGGAACCGGCAAGCCGCAGACCGCCGTTACGAATTGGCAACACGACCTTCGGCAGATATTTAGAACTGCAGGAATGGAAGACGGGCATCCACACCAACTACGAGATACATTTGCGGTGGGGTTGTTGGAGCAGGGAGTGCCTTTGGAGGAAGTATCGAAGTTGTTAGGGCACGAGTCGATAAAAACGACGGAGAGGTTCTACGCGAAATGGGCGAAGGCGAGGCAGGATCGGCTCGACTCTCTAGTCGTGGCGACATGGGTCACGCCGGAGCACGGTGCGAAGGCTGGCCATTGACTCGTTACTGCTTTTTTTCTTTGTCAATATGCAGATCCATGGTCACCTTCAACCGTAGGACAGCTTGATCGAATTCCCTTCCCCTGATCGTTAGAATCGCCAAAGGTAGTGTAGATGGTATTGCCCCCCAGGGATTCACTAATTCTGAAAAATCAAGAAGATATGTCGATATTCGACGATGATCCCCACAAAATTCCCACACAAAAAAATAATATTTTATCGTCTGATTTCCCGCGCACTTCGTCGGACTTTTTTGGACCAGTTTGGACTCAGCGAACAAACAGATCGGTGGTTCCCATCGGCTTGTTACCGGCTAGATGATCCGCCACAAAGGTCCTCGCAGGTCTTGATCGAAGGGACGAGATCGTCGCAGCGACCGGCGTGGATATCCTTGGCCCCCTTGGGGGTATGAATTGACTCTCACTGCGGCGTCACGCGATCCGCTGAACCCATTGGTTCCGCCAGGCCGGCAGCGATATTCATCTGTAGCATTTATCTCTGCGGTGGTTCGCCTACTTCAATGAGAGCGGATGTTCCGATTCGACTCCACTGAACGTGCTAACCGGGAACCGGCAGCCAGTGTGTTTTTGAAGATGTTCGATGTGGGCTCTGGCTCCGGTGTTGGATTCTTTGAGCGCCTGCACGGGGCCGTGGCAATATTTGCAGCGCATGATCTCGTCGCGTTCTGCAAGCGCCTGGTAGAGGGTGCATGGGAGCCAGCGTCCACGCACCTTCACCTCGCACTCGGTCATCACCGGCGGTTTCTTCTTAGAAGGCACTAATGCGCTTAGATGCCTCCCAATGAGTTGTCCACATACTCTTTTCTTGTCTTTTGAATCTAGTGTTCTATGTGACCGCGCCTTGAGCAGGCGCGGGCCGCCGTGGCTCAGGTAAACTGCACTTCGGCTTGGTTTACTAACAAACGCAATCGTTCGACCCCCAGTTGTCGATAACAGGTCAAGTCACTGATCTACTTCACTCAACGAGTGACTCAGCGATTTATCACTCTTTGACAAATCAGGTATTAGTCGCCTTGACGCGATTACGCAGCCGTGAAAAAGGCCGAGCGCTCCCCGTATGGACATCAAGCGCCGCAACCGCACAGTCACTTAGAAACAGGAACCACGAACTGGGCTCGGGATACGTACCTGCTACTTTGTGTTTTCAATGGCTTACAGGGTCAGTCGCACGCGGGTTCGCAAACAGCATGTTCAGGATCTACCGGTTTCTATCCTCGTGAAAACGCATGAGTTGTTAGGCCGGAACCCTTCACGTACGCAGCAATCGTTTTTTGAGGTTTCCGTGATACTTCCAAAATAATGTTGCAATGTTTGCAGAGGACGATTAGGTTTATCGCCTTATCTTTCTCTAGATGCGCCACACTTCTATTAGCCGTTCGGTTTTTGGAATACGGAATATGTTGAAGCACCGCAGCCTACCGCCACGAAGCTGGCTTCTTTTTTCGTTCAGTATAAAAAACCCTTCAAGGCGACCAGCGAATCCTTTGCTTTCCTTTGGAGGTCATATGAAACGACTACGAACACGTCTCCTGCAGGCTGTTCTCTACAGCCTCGCCGTCATCCTCACCATCACATCCCTGCCTGCCCTCAACGCCCAGATCTACCGCGGTGGCATTGGAGGCACCGTCACTGACTCTACCGATGCGGCCGTCGTCGGTGCAGCTGTGTCTGCCGTAGACACAGCTACGAGCCTTACCTACAACACCGTGTCCTCAAGCTCGGGCGAATTCAACTTTTCGAATCTGCCTTTGGGCAGCTACACCGTCACCATCAGTTCTCCCGGCTTCGCGACCGCGAAGTACGACAAGGTGCAGGTCGTTGCCGGCCCGAGTTACACGCTATCCGCGAAGCTGACCCTCTCTTCAACTGGCCAGACGGTGGAGGTGACAGCTGCCGCATTGGCGCTCGATACTGAGACGGATGTGCAGGCTACAGTTCTTCCGGAAACGGTTGTGCAGAATCTGCCCAATAGCGGCCGCGACTTTACGCAAATGCTCGCTCAAACTACAGGATTTGCTGGATTGTCCACCGGAGGCGGCGCACTCTATGCCAGTGTGAACGGAACCCGGTCCAACGCGGTAAACTGGCAGATCGAAGGCACGGACAACAACGATCTTTGGTGGAACATTCCCGCAGTCAATCAGGGCGGAGTCTCTGCAATAGCGGGCGTGATCTTTCCCATCGATGCCATTGAAAACTTCTCCTTTGTCACCACGGGCGCGACCGAGCTTGGGCGCAATCCGGGCGGAACAGCAAACCTCACCATCAAATCCGGCACCAACCAGCTTCATGGCACAGCTTACTACTTCAACCATAACGAGTTCTTTGAGCGGCAGAATCCCTTCTTAACCAGCAAGGCTGCATCGCGGAATCAAAACTACGGATTCTCCGTTGGCGGCCCGATTCTCAGGGACAAGTTCTTCTTCTTTCTGTCCGGTGAACATCAGAACTTTTTGATCGGCGCTGAAAATCACGCGACCGAACCATCGGCTGCCTATCAGAGCGCTGCCTATGCGCTCCTCGATTATTACGGCGTACCCCATAACACCGTGTCGGTAAATTTGCTGAATGGAAACGGCACTCTCCGGGGCCTCTGGCCAGCCGCTGCACTCACCGGACCTGCCAATCCGGAAAACTACCAGGCCTCAGGAAATCTTACCGGGCATAGTTTCAACGGCGTTATCAAGTTGGATTACAAGCTCTCCGACAAAGACCATCTCTCCGCCAGGTGGTACGTGGGTCAAGGCACGCAGACCGCGCCAACCTCCTCCGATCTGACACCGTACTTCGAGAACGCACCCATCCACGTTCAAAACTACTCTTTGATCTACAACCGCATTATTACCTCTTCGATGGCCAATCAGGTCGCTGTGGGAGTCAGCTATTTCAACCAGGTGTTTGGCGATGCCGATACAGGATTCAATCCCATCGGCCTCGGATTCAACACAGGTGTCACCGATCCAGCTCTGCCGGGCTCCCCCCATTTGGTCATCGGTCCCACCAGCAGCAGTAATGGCCTTTCCGCTGGCAACACTGGATTCGATCCGACCGGTGTCACTGCGCCTTCGGGAAGGAATGACATCACCGGCCACCTTGACGACGATTTAACCTGGACCAAAGGGGCGCATCAGCTCCATTTCGGCGGTGAGATCCGCCAGGCTCAGGTTGACGACTTCTATCAGACCGGACAGCGCGGAACCATCTACTTCGACGGCTCTCAGGGCCCATGGAACTACGCGACAAACTTTGTCGACGGAGTGGCGCAGACACCGTGCTCTGCATTAGCTACAACTAACCTTGGAGTAGCTCCCGGAGCTAATCTGAACACGACATCCAATGTCCTTTTCCTTGCAGACTTCCTGGCGGGATGCTTGAATCCAACGTCTTCGAGCATCGTTCAGGGAAATCCGAAGCGACAGGTTTTCGTGAACACATTTGCCCTCTACGCTCAGGATGCCTGGCAAATCACCAAACGTTTCAACTTCAACTACGGCTTGCGCTACGACTATGAAGGCCCTGTGCACTCTGACTACCCCAACCTCTCGATCTTCAACCCATCGAGCCCAACCGGTCTTTCAGTCGCAGGGCAGGGCGTGGCAAACGTCTATCCCAAATTCTGGAGCGGTGTAAGCCCGCGATTCGGGTTTGCCTATCAACTGGATAGCACCGGCACTACGGTCCTTCACGGTGGCTACGGCTTTTACTACGACTCCGTCTATATGAAATCGATCTTGCAGAATAACGGCGCGCAGAACATCGCCGTCTTCGGGCCAGGCCAGAATCCAGCAGGCATTGATCAGGTCGTGAACGCACAGGGTCTCAACCAGGTGGTTCAGTCAGGAGTTGACATCTTTCCTGCCTTCAATCCCTCAAGCATCCTTGCCGATGCTGCGCCGGGTAGCATCACCATCTCCACCTTTGACAAGAACTTCAAGCCTGCCAATGTGCAGATATTTGACCTGAATATTCAGCGCAGCCTCACAAACTCAGTCATTGCCCAGATAGGGTACGTTGGCTCAAAAGGAACTCATCTCATGGGCTTGTTCGACATCAACGCCGCCGCTCTGGGAAGCGCCTACAACCCTTGCCCACCCCCAGATGTCCTTCCCGGAGGTTCTTGCAGCGTCAATCCCCAGCAGCTCACCCGCCCCTACAACACCCAGTTTCCAGCATTCGGCGTGATCGACGCAGCCCGAAGCAATCTCGGCTCCATATATCACTCGCTTCAATCAAGCCTGCGCCTCCAGGGATGGCACGGTCTAACCGCGCAGTTGGCCTACACCTGGTCGCATTCGCTCGACTATGAGACCGGAGCTCTGCCTTATGTCCCGCAAGACCCCACCAATGAAAAAGGAGAGTACGGAAACTCCGACTTCGACGTTCGCAACACCTTCACAGGGTACTTCAACTACGCAATCCCAACCTTCCGCGGGCCAGAGCGGCTCATTCACGGCTGGGAGCTGAACTCCGGATTCTCCTTCCACGGCGGCACACCTTACACCGTCACTGCGAGTTCGAATGTCAGCGGAAACGGGGAGTTTGCGGACCGGGCGGTACAGGTGATTGCTAATCCCACAGCCGGTGTCTCCCACGCCATCGTCAACGGCTCGGTTCAATGGTTCAATCCCGCTGCCTTTGTTGACCCCGCGCCCGGAACCTACTCCCCAACACGCCGCGGACAGAACTACAATCCCGGCTATAAGGCGTTCGACCTCTCTGTCATCAAGACGACAGCGATCACCGAAAGAGTAAGAGCTCAGTTCAAGGCAAATATCTACAATCTGTTCAACACCACGAATCTGGCACCGGTAGGTTTTCCATCGACTGGTCAGGTCGGGGCAATCGGCTCCACGCTTGGACCCTATCTCGGCAACCCCACCATCGGGCCGGGCGAGCCTCTCAATGTTGAATTCGCCTTGAAGATCCTCTTCTAGCTCGAACAACAGAAAAGCCCCATCCTCCATCGCGGGGGCGGGGCCTTTCGTCGTTCAATCTCTTTGCTGTCGATTCCATTCTCATGGCCATACTTCGTTGTCGCTTTGCTTGAGATCATCCTGATCTATGCCTATCGAGCTAACTTCGCAGGCATCTTCACCGCCAAAGCGAAGACAGTCGCTTAATACAAACCGACAGACGACACCTAGGTTTGACCTTGCTGCGGCATCTCTGCCGCGCAGCCGGCGAGCGGAGGCGGGGGGGCGAGATGAGAGTCCGGGAGAAACCAAAGCGGTTTCTCCCGGCGCGGCGCGGAAGCGCCGGTGCCGTTGCAAAAGAAAGCCCCGGACGAATCCGGGGCTGAAGAAGAAGGGCGTTGCTGGCCCGATGCAGTTAGGCAGCTTTCTGCTTCTTGGTTGCGCTCTTTTTCGGAGCAGCCTTGGTGAGTGTGGGCGTCTCCTTGGATTTGCTGCTGTTCTTCGGCTTGGAAGACTTCGGCTGCGGTGGAGCGAATGCAGCCTCGGCCTCGGACAATGGGTCTGGTTCGTTTTCACGCGGAATGCCGACGTGATCGGTCAGCGCGAGACGCAGGGCGAAGCCGGTTAGCTTGTCCTCTGCGGTGTTGTCGAGTGCGGCGAGTACGATTTCCTCGTCGGTCTGCTGGCCGTTTTCATCGTTCCCGGCGAAGTGGCTGGCGGGTAGCAGATGCGGCTCTTTGTCGTTCCAGTCCTTGCGCCAGCACTGCTCGAAGGCTGCGGCCTGATGCTCCTGCGGCAGACGGGCAATGAGGTTGGCGTGGCTGGCGGTAATGCGCTCCTCGACAAATGCCTGGGCAACGGCAGGTATGAGTTGCAACAGGGACAGACGAGCGTAGATGTGCGATGCACTCTTGCCCGATTTCAGAACAAGCGCGGCCACGTCGTAACCGGGCATGTCGAGCAAGCGTTGGAAGCCCTGCGCCTCCTCGTAAGGATGCACGTCCACACGTTGAGAGTTTTCGACGAGCTGCCATTCCATGGCGGCTGCGTCGTCCAACTCAACGATGCGGGCAGGGATGGAAAACAACTCGGCTAACTGTGAGGCACGGAATCGTCGAGCACCCGCAACAATCTCAAAGCCTTTGGCGGCTGGTCGAACGGTGACGGGCTGGATGAGGCCGTGTTGCCGGATGCTCTCCGCAAGCTCCTCCAGCTTCGATTGCTCGAAGGTGAGGCGCGGGTTGGTGGTGGACTCGTGAATCTGGTCGATGGCGATGAATTGGAATGCGCTGCTGTCCTGCATGGTGCCCTCCTTTGGGCGTGGTTGTGCGGTGAGGTTGTAGAGCGAAAACGCTTCCCTGTCTCCGCTCCGGTGGGCGGGGAACTTGGGCTAACCGCGTATGTGCTTGTGCGGTTCGAAGGCTTCGGCGAAGCCTTGCAAGCGAAGGTTGTTGTCCCACGTCACAGCGAATCGCTGGTGCTGCTCAAGCAACTCGATGAGGTGGACGTAGCGGTCGCGAACGATATTGCGGCTCCACTGCTCGACGGCCACGTAGTCGTTCCGCCAATAGAACGCGTCCAGATGTGTGCCCCCGGCGAGACTAAGCTCGAAGCACATCTCCGGGTCACGCATGAGGTCGCCATTCTGTTCGCCGTAGTGGGCCACGGAGAGCGCGGGAAGTCCCATCGGGCCGGACTCGTCTATTGCCTCGATGACCAACTCCATATAGGGAGGGTTATCGATCTTGAGATAAAGGCCGTGGTGCCAGCCTCCGGCCTTCCTGAGAATGTCGAGGATGGTTTGCATTACGCCACCTTCGCCAGTTCTGCATCGGGCATCGTCTCTGCGGTTGCGAACGATTCCAATGCGGCGAGGATGATGGCGGAGGTCTGCTGGATGACCTCCAAGCTCTCGGCCAGCAACGACGCATTGCCGTGGTACAACTGGATATAGTCCGCCGAGGCGGTTCCGGTTTCGAGGCCGACAGCCCTCCCAATCACAAATGCAATCGCCTCCGCCTCCGTCTCGCGGACTACCTTGGTGGTCGCCGTCCGGCGTTCGGCCTTGTGTAACATCTCATGCGCCAACTCATGTACCAGCGTGGAGAACTCCTCGGCCTTGGACTGTCCGGGCAGGATGGCGATACGTCCGCCGTAGCTCATGCCGAGTGCAGGTGCAATCTTCTCCGTATAGGTGAGTGCAATTCCCTGCTTCTCAAGCAGAGCAAGAAGACGGTCGCGGTTCGCGCCGACATCGCCGGAGATGCCGTGGAGTTCGGGCAGGTCGACGCCATCGGTCTGCGAGACGTCGAAGACGAAGGCGCTGCGGAAACCAACCAAGAACCGGGTGTTCTGTTTGGTGATGTCCTTCTCTGCTTCGGCATCGGGCTTGCGCTTGATGCCCACAATGGGAGCGAGAATGCGAATCCCTTTCTCGCCAGACTTAACCGAGCGGCCTAGCTGCTTCCAAGCCCAGAATCCGGCCACACGGGTGGCCGTGGGCATCTGCCGAGCAATCTCCAGCACATTGCCGAAGCTGTAGCGATGGAAACGGCTTCATGGCGTTGAGGTAGGCGGTGAGTGCGTCGGAGTGTCCGGCCTCCAACTGCTCGATGAGGGCTTTCACGTTGGCGGCGATGATCTCCTTCGCCGTCTGTGGCTGTTGCGGCTGCTGCTGTTCTTTCGGGTTTTCGGTGGTGGAGCGACGGTTGCTGTTGGCGGCTGGGGTGTTCATGGGTGCTTCCTCCTTAGGGTTATGGAGCGGTGGCTTATGCAAGACGCGGATGGTGTTTCGCGTCATGCCAATCGAGTGCGGGGGTGATATGGGTTGTGGTGAGGTCTTCCAGACCATCGCAGAGAAATTCCACGGGAACATTCCCAAGAACCTCTCCGCAGGTGGGGCAACAGACTTTGACCGTATCGCCGCAAAAGCCCAATTGCGCGAGGTCTACGGTGTCCTCGCCGAGGAGGTAGTCGCCCATCCGCACGTTGGCGAAACGCCGCCATGGGAAGGGGTTTGGTGTGGCTGGTGTTGTGGTTCGCATCTGGCCTCCCGCTTCTGCTTTTGCACGTCCGCGTTGAAACGCGGCATGTAAATGCCGAACGCCACCTGGCGAAGGCGGGGGTAGCAAGCGTCAAGGGGAGGGGTATCTCTCACCCTTGGAACGGAGCGATAGCGGGAGTGGATAGGGCGCAGCGCAGCGGAGGTCTGCACAAGCGAAGCGCGGAAGATTGGGGAGACCCCTTGACGGGCGCGGGGGGCAGAGCTCCTGAGCGTACTTAGCACTTCCGTTACAAAACAGAGCGGAGACATGGTTTACAGCGAAGCGCGACGGCGACGGTTCCTCAGGTTTGCGCAACGCACGACGATGTTTTATACCCTGGAAAGAGAGTCGGATCTTGGATCAACGTCTGCAGTTTTTGTCGAGTTATCAGAAGGAAGAGATGTCAGTAGGGGACCTGTGTTGTACATCCGCCTCCAGGCAGTGGACAAAACGTAGCGTTTCCGTATGCCACGGAAGAGTGCTCATGCTAAATTGCTCTCTACAAGCCAAGCGTTATCCTTGTCACTCATCCTTGAGCGACACCGCGGCACTTTCCGTTGTATGAGTCTGGTACCGCGGCTTCGAAAGCGGACGTTTGAGATGCACTGTTGGTCTGTGAAAAGACGTGATAGAACCGAAACTTCGATCTGGCGATAGAGTTGACGGATACGCGAATGCCTCGAAAAGATTTCGCTAACCCAGGCGGGACTGGTGATCATATCCGGGATTTCCGGGATCGCGTCGTGAAAACCATTGGGAAGATCCTCCAAGTCCTCCTAACCCTCCTTTGGTTCGTCTTCCCGATCGTTTTCTTGAGAACAATCTTCTGGCTCGACAGGCAGACAGACTACTATCAGCGATGGGCGTTTTCTAGAGTGTTTCTCTATGCCCTTGGTACAGTGCTGTGGCTCGGCGTTGCGTTGATTCTCTCGTTTGATGACAATCCGTCTATTCATCTTCCGGGTCGCACATTCGCTCGCGAAAGTTTCATGGCGAGAGCGGTATCTGCCCTGATCGCCGCATCGCCTGTACTGTGGATTTTTATCTGGATCCGATTGGGAATACCACCCAGTCGATCCTTCCTCTATTACTGTATTTATCTGGCACTTCTGATTTTTGTCATCCGGTTCAATCAGAAACGTAGAGCTAGTTTCTTGACACGGCAACATGTATTCGGTCTTGGCGCATTAGCAGCAATGCTTTTGACGAGTGCTGTGTTCACAATTTTCCCGATCCTCTGGGCAGATATAACAATGCGCGTGGCGGATGATTCCTTTCTCGTCCCGACGCTTGTTACCCCATCGCCGTGCAATAGTAACAACGCCGTAATTGCTCATATTAGCGACCTTCACATAACCGAAAACAGAGAACACGCGACGGAAAGCTTCGCGGAAACGAACGTCTTCCGCCACTATTAAGTCGAATTGACGGATCCAATGCGGCTTATCTGATCGTGTCCGGTGATCTCACAGACTCGGGAAGTCCTAGTGCTTGGAAGATCACCAGTTCGATTCTCACAAAGGGGCTACCACGAACCCGCGTGATCGCAACGCCCGGTAATCATGACCTAAACGAGTTTTTCGGTCTCGATCCAACCCAGCAGCAGTTGCGAGAAAAGGACGACGAGATCACAACGGACATTGAAAAGATGCCACGTTTGTCATGCTTTATTGTTTATCAATCCCTTCTGTTCCCGTCATTGCAGACGTATAACAACATTTCACTCTCGAAGCTTGTCGCGGAGATTCCAAAGAAATCCACCATTACCCCGGAGGAGGAACAAAAGTGCTTCAAGCAATGCAAGGATCTATGGGGACCGGGAATGCACGAAACACAACAGTGCTTTGCTTCCTGCCGCCAGAATTGGCAGTTCGCGCGCTTCGATTACCTCTACTCATTCCGGGATATGTTCCCTTTAGTGTATGTGGATTATGATCGAGGTATCGCCTTCCTTTCTTTTGCTAGCACCCTTTATCACAGCGACACGGTCGGCGATAATGCAATCGGCGAGATTAGCGAGGAGCAGATTGTTAGGGCCAGGAAGCTATTGAACGGATTGCCCCCATCGGTGAACAATTGGGTTTTCACGATGCACCACCCATTGATTCGTCAGCATAGTGATCTAGCGTTTCCATTTCACCTTTCGGACTTGAGACATCCTATAGCGTGGGCCGATAGATTATATGAAAGCGACTGGTTTCTCGCGATCTTTTTGCGAAATGACCCCAACGAATCGAGGAAGCTATCGGATGTCATTTCTAAACAACTTGATGACCGACCAGAGGCGAAAGCCTTCGTCTTTTATGGCCATCGACACCGACGCCCGCTATCTCGGATTGGATGAATAACGTTTATCGAGGCTCCAAATGTCGCAACATCCAACCCTGATGATTTTGGCTTCTACTCGGTGAACCCAATGCGTAACACTGCCGAAGTTTCATGGTGCGCAGTCAAATAGGCTCAGCCGTTTCGTGGACGCACTTGGCTAACCCTCTTTGATCTGGTCCGGCCTTTGTGGGGTAGGGCTGTGCGGGAGCGGGTTGTACATGGCTTCCGTATACGCGTGCGTACGCACGCAAGATCCATTGGGGAGGGCGTGCGGGAAGGAACGTCCCGCTGAGATTCTCTCTCCCTTGTCTAGGCTTTGTTCCTGAGCCTTAACACGGCGCTTGGGGTCTGTCTGTTGGTGGCCGTTAAGCAGCCGGCAAGCGTTGGTCAGCGCTCAGCGCGCGTTGCTGTATTTGAGAACCAAATTGGTGAGCGTACCTGGTTGGTCCTCCGGTAACATCTTCTTTGGCCATCGAGCCCAGCTTTGTATGATCGCGTGGTCGGGAATCATGGAAGGATTGGATTCAACCATGCGAAAGCGCTGTTCTGCTTCTCGAGTCCATACAGCATCGCTTTCCTCCTTTGCCCCGCCGCCGTCATAGATAATTCCGAACTTCAGACCGGCCGCGATAATGCGACTCTTGACTGCTGGTAACTGTTGTTGCCAAGGCCCATTCCATGCCACGTCAGCATGGAAGAAGCTCAGCGGCTCACCCACCACTTTCCGATAGACCTGAGTCCATTGCGAGATCTCCTCCACCCAATCAGGAGGTTGGGCAGTACCGACGGGCTCGATGTCGCCGATCTGCACAGCAGAAAACTTCTCACGGAGTGCAGCAACGCGCGGGGCGATATCCCGAGCGACGTCCTCCATCGTCCACCCGCAGGCGTTCTTTCCGGAAAAATGATGCGCGTACCAGAGCGGTTCATCCATCGCGACATAGGCCAGCACGCCGCCAGCTCTTTGAATGCGATTGGCGACCACCTTGGCGTTGTCCGGTGCGGCGAACCCCTCGACACCCACTCCGCATACCTGCTGGCCGGCACTATCCTTTCCTGACAACAGTCCCATTTCGATGGCCAGTGCGATGTTCCGTCTTTTCAAATCCGAAAAAACGGCTTTCAACTCCTCGTCCGACTGATGCATGACAAGAGCGCCGTTGATCATGAACACACTGACCGTCTGCGCCGATTTCGACCAAGGCGCATCCGGTTTGAAAAGGTCCATATAGTCGGAATCCGATTCCTGGAACGTCTGCTGACGCACGAATGGCGGGACGCCGGACAGCCACACTTCCGAAGATGAATCTAGCCGGTTCTGCGCGGCTACCCCGGCGGGTGCCATAGCGAGGCACAGCGTCAATGCAAAAGCTATGAAACAAGAGACCCGCCTTCTGAAACGCATTGTCATCCCTCGTGCAGACAAAATATCACGATCTCTCCGGATGGCCGGCTCCGCGGCGGGATAACCCTTTGGTTCATTACCCAAAGAGCGGAACAGCCTAGGCATCAGAAACGGTGGTTTCATGGTGTACAAGTGGGTTGCCGCTGAGGGAAAAGGATCGATCTATGCAGCGGACGAACTTTGGACGTTCGGTGTGTAGTGACCCTACTTGCACTCGTCGCCGCACCAGGAGTTCGCAAGCATGGAAAGCATCGCCATGTAGCTCGAGGGAGAGACGTAAGCACGGTAGTTCTTATCGATGTCGACCTGGTGAACGACGACCATTCCGTTCGCGGGGAGCACAGTGATGTACGTGCCACCCGTGCCAGCGGCTGTATACGCACCTTGCATAAATCCGATGTATGCATTACCGAGGAACATCTGTTCGTCCCAGACCCACCAGAGTAGACCGTAGCCCCAACGCTCCGGTTCGCCATAGTTCCGGAAGCCTGTCGGATTGATGTCTCGGAATTGCGTAGCGACGTAAGTGCTGTAACGCGCCCAGTCGCAGGAGATCACGGTCTTGCCATTCCATTGACCGCAGTCCAGCATTAGCAGGCCGAGTCTGGCCATGTCGCGCGTCGAAAGATACATGGCAAATTCGGGAGGGACGCTTTCCGGCGCATAATTCTTCTTCTGTTGGCCGAGGACAAAATCCTGCATACCGAGGGGTTTTGCTAGGTCATCTTGCAGAGCCTTGAAGATGTCCCTGCCAGCAAGCTTCTCGAAGGCCGTTCCCGCCGCATCAAAGTCCCAGTTGTTGTAGATGAAGTGGGCGCCGGGAAGCTCCGAACCTCGAGGCGGCATGGTCTTCGCCTGGCCGTCATTGCCCGTTGGGATGTAAATGCCGGAGCGAGACCCCATCAGTTCTATGAGCGTCGCGTTCTCCTCCATTGGCAGAAACGGCACCTTATCGTCGAGGCCGAGTTGCCTAACAGTTTTGTTGAGGGCATCGTCTTTGATCTGGTCTTTGAAGACGTCAGCGCCATAGAGCATGTTGAGCACGCTTTTGCGGACGGAGGCGATCTTGCTGGTGTGGCTGACGTCGCCGTAGGAAAAGATTACCCGACCCTGGACGATGACCATCATGGAACCCGTGTCCTGCGTCTTCACCCAGCCACGCAAGGCCTCCAGCCTGGCGCTTGAATATCCGACGGACTCGGGTGCGGCTGTCACCCATTCCGCGCCGGGAACGACGCTATCGGTGATGTGCTTTGCAGGGGGAGTCTGGGCGGCAACGGACAGGCTCGTCAGGGAGACGATCCCATAGGTCAGCGCGCGAAAGAGCTTCATAGCGCCAATCCTCCAATAGAAGTTTTGTATCAGACTTCGCGGCCGAGAACTAACCCTCTAATCTAGTATGGAAAAGCTACGCCCTTCAGAAATGCCTACACTGACAAACAAATTGGTTCACAGAGATCGGGCAGGCCACCGTGATACCGTGGTCTCGTTTCTTCCCCCACCTCCGGAGGCACGAATGCTCCCGTTCAGCACGAAGATGGTCGCAGCCTTCGCTGTTGCACTCCTCACCACCGCACTCGCTGTCAGCCAGACCGTCGCTCCCGCCAGCACCCCCAGGAACACACTCGCCGACTACGACCCGGGCCTAGTCAAAAAGATCCACGCCTTCGGCCCGCTATTTTCCGACGCCATCTCCCGCAAAAACACCGAAACCGCCGCGCCGCACGACTTTGTCGAAGACCTTCAGGTCCCCGACGGAACCAAAGTGCGCGTTCTGGTCAAAGCCCCCGCCCCGGCCAACCCAGCCAAAATCCTGAAGCTCGCCCCCATCGCCCCGGCCCAAACGCCCAACGACTACTTCGCCACCGCAATCACCCAGGCCATCTCCGGCGGCTACGCTCAGGTCGTCTTCCCCAAAGCCACCTACAACTTTGTGGCGCCCACACACGCAGGCGCATCGCACGTCCTCATCAAGGGCGCCAACGACCTCATCATCGACGGCCAGGACTCCACGCTTAACTTTGCCTCGCCTTTGTCTGGCGGAGTAAGCATCGCGAGCTCCCAGCGGCTCGTCTTCAAGCGCTTCAAGCTCGACTGGCCCAAGACCCTGATGGCCTCCATCGGCACCATCGTCTCCATCAACAACAAGGCCAACACCCTGCGCGTCCGCATCGCGCCCCAGTACCACGTCGAGTCCTCCACCCAGATCATCGCCCTCACGCCCTGGGACGCGAAGTCGGACCCCGCCAACCCACACTTCTCCCTGACCTCCTTCTACAAGGAGCAGTACACCAACAACACTGGTACCCGCTTCGTCGGCAACCAGACCTTCGAAATCCCCTACTACAACCACTTCATCCAGGTGGGCGACGTCTTTCTCGTCCGCCACTTCGGCGCGGCCCCCTGGATGAGCGCCATCTCCGTCGGCGGCCATGACATCGACTTCGAGCAGGTCAACGTCTACGCCAGCCCTCTCATGGGCTTCTCGATCTCCGGTGGCAATGGTTACCGCCTGTCTCATTGCAGCGTCACCCGCCTCAGCGCCGCACGGCTCATCTCCAGCGCCGCCGATGCCGTGCACGCCGCCGACACCGTCGGCGACATCATCATCGAAGACAGCACATTCGCCTACCAGGGCGACGACGGCCTCAACATCCACGGCGCCATCGGCGGCACCGCCAAAGCAGGCCAGAACTTCCTTCACTGGACCGTCGGCGGTGAAGGCTCCTGGGCTCCCTACGGCTGGGCCAAGGAAGACCCCATCGGCTGGTTCGACAACGTCCTTGGCTTCCACGGCACAACGCCGTTTCAGTCCGTCTCCCATGCGCCTTCCGGCCTTCAGATCAACCTGAAAGACAAGGCACCCCCAGGCACAACCAGGGTCTCGGATCTCTCGCACGTCGGTGCGCGCTTCGTCATCCGCAATAACAAATACCTCTACAACCGCGCACGCGGCATCCTGCTTCAGTCGTCCTTCGGCCTGCTGGAAAACAATACCTTCATTGGCCAGACCCTCCATGGCCTCATCCTCGGCGTAGCACCCGACAGTGAGGGTCCCGGCGTGCAGAACGTCATCGTTCGCGGCAACCACTTCTCCAATGTCGGCAGTATCCCGCAGATTCAACCACTGCCAGATCCCGATGCCGCCTACGGTGCCATGATGATCTCCGTGCAGGGCGACGCAAACAACGTGACTTCGCAGGTTCCGGTACACGCCAATCTCGTCCTCGATAGCAACACTTTCACCAATCTCCGCGGGCCCGGCCTGTTCATCACCCGCGCCAACGATGTCGTCGTAGTCAACAACCAGTTCACCAACACCAATCTTTCACGCTTACCGTTTGTGAACCTCGGAATTGCCAACCTCGGTGGCTCAATCGTCATAGACCACGCACACAACATCTTCCTCTCAAACAACACCATGAAGGGCGCAACCACCGGCCCTATCTCAATCGACTCAAAATCAACCGATGGAATCAAACGCTGACCGTGGGCATATAGTCGCCGTTGGATAATATCCACACCCCTCCCCCCAACCGGACCAGCATGACGGGGGCGTCCATGCTTCGTAAGCGTTATGTCTTCCCCTCTGGACGTGATCGAGTGCGGGTGATGACGAGGGGCTGACGTGCGGGCGCACGCCGACGCAATCGAAGCCGGAATTTCGGGTTCGCGGCTGGTGGGGCCTCGGAGGCCGGCCACTGGAAGTTGACACTTCGAGATGGCACAGTGCGCCGTTGGGGATTCCATCTAGGCTAGTCAGCTGGTAAGGTTTCATGCGTGACTAACGCCCTTATCCCCAACCAGTTATAAGAATTTCCTCAATCTGTGTGAGTACTATTCTCGAAGACGCATCTCCTCCACACGCTGGTCTTCGCGTTCTGCTGAATGTTCCCAATGTTCTGCGAGTCCGATTAGCATTAGTTTGGTTCGGGGCCACGCATTGACCTTCAAAGCGTCCTCGCGCAAGCTACCTGCAAGAGCACGTTCCTGTTTGCCACCGTCGAGTGGAGCGCGTCTAGTCACGCCTCGCGAATTCAATTTCCCGATAACGATGCCTCGTTCGATTTCATGGGATTTCCATGTCTCCAAGCCGTCCCGAATTGCCTGATGTGGCCACACTTTGTCTTCTGGATCAGGGAGTGCATGGCAGAGCATTTTCCCGATGTATTGTTCCGCGATTGCGAGCCTGTCTGCTGCTTTGGCGAGCCGGCGAGCTTCTTCCACCCAAGCATCAAGCGCGAGCGGATCAATTGACGCACCGTCTCCCCCGGGAATGGTCGTGAAGCTTTCGAGCAGCGTCAAACTAGTTCGAGCGCGAGCACGCATCTGTGACGAAATGTCCTCCGTGGGCTCGCCGCGATCAGCCTTTCCCCGGAAAACATGCGAGATTACCTGAACAAAAAACTCTGGGCTTCTGACTAAGTATCGGTCTAACGCGGAGTTTGGATCGGAAGTAGACCACGATTCTCGAAGTAAGGGTAGGTACCGGTACTCCCAGCCAGCGACTACCTCGAGCGACGTGTCATCGCGGCTTTGGAGCGCCTTGAAAATGAACTTCATCTTAAAATCAAGAACGTTGTCGTTCAGTAACTTCGGATTTTGCGCGAACCTTTTCTCGAATTCTTCGAGCAGCCTGATTAAATTCGAAGTGGAAATCTCATTTGCTCGCTGGTACAGCGCGTCGATAACGAACTCCGGGCGTTCGGCCTCGAGATAGTTATCAATCGCATCGTCGAAGTCTTTTCCGGTCGCTTGAATGCCCCAGGCCCGCCTCCTTTCCCAAAAATGTTTCCGCGCATCGTCGCCGAATCCTGCAATCCACTCCCATGTAAAGCGATTGTGAGGCCACCACTCAATCAGTTCTTGTAACTGACTTTCGGTGAGTTTTCCTTGTCCGAATTCCGCCCGGATGAGGTCAGCCCAATTCTCACCGAATCTCTGATAGGCTGTGCTCGATGCGGCCCCTGAAAAGCCCAAGTCCGGTTTGCCTGAGTCATTCTTCGCCAGGACGCCATTCATAACAGTCGCCATGTCCTGACCGACCAAGCCAAAAGCAGCCCCAACGTAGCGAGGCGCTTCTACATCGCTAGAGAACTGAATGACTCGACCGACGCCACCATCTTGTAGGATGCGTGCAACGACCTCTTTTCTCAGTTCTTCAGTGCGAGTTAAGAGGTTCTCGGGTTCGACGCCAGGAATATCAGGAAAGACCTCTTTGAATAAATACTGGTCTTGCATTTCTGAATCCTTCGGGGCAATCTCTTTCAATATCCTTTCAAGAGGCGCCAACTCCTCCGAGGGTAACGACCAGTCCGCTCCCGCGTACGTCTTGTGTCGCCTGACAAAGTCAGCGAGATGTTGCCACAGTCGTTGTTTGTCTTGTTCATGCATGAGCGAGACAGATTTGGAGAAAGCTGCAATAACGAGTTGACGATCTGAGGGCAATAGGGAGCCCAGCGAGTCGAGAACGGATTCCCAACGCATTGGGTCGGTGCCCGCTAGTCGCACCGCTAGGCTCACGATGGCAGTTATTGTCTTATAGAGAATTGCCCATGTGAGAGTTTCACGCTCTGAAGCGCCCGCATCTCGGAAGTGAGGGCTAACTGACTGAACGCCGGTGTCAAGTATTTTCGGCATGAGTGCAAGAAGCAGCTTCCAGCCAATTTCTGGATGGGCAGCCACGAGGGTATCGATCACCGCGAGCCGGAATTCATGCGATGCATTGGTAAGCGGCTTCCAGGTGAGAAACAAGGCGCGCAGGCTATTTAGGGGCCGGTTCGAGTAAGTGCCCCCCGGATCAATCTCCGCGAGGCGCGCTAGTATGTCGGCGGCCCTTGGCAAGAGTTGCGGGTCTTGGCCAGCAACCTCTAAAGCCCAGAGCAATCCCGTGTGAGGGCTGCTTCCGAATAGCCAGTTCTGATCCTTGGTATCCCGGAAGATCGGCTTGAGTTTCATCCCGTCGCCCTCAAGCAAATGCTCAAGGGCTGAGAACAAAGGGACGGGAGATGCCTCCATTAGCATCGGGAGTTGCGCAGAAAGACTAGCTATGACGCGATAGTCATCGCGCAGGCCCGGGATGTCCGCAACCAGTTGATTCACGAAATCTTGAGGCGACCCTCCGTTAATCAGGGTGTCGTTCTCAACTCCTAACGCCGCGAGTATTAGCAACGTTGTAGTAATTCCGTCTCGGAGCCACAATGAATGCGTGAGGACTTTATTTCGGAGTCGCGCATACGCACGCTCTCCGGGTGGCAGTTCGAGTGACGGATCGATTTCCGACAGCACCTTCTTCGCAGTTTCTTTGAGGCGCACCCAATCTGTGTTCGTGATCAAGTGCGCGACATGAACGAACATATCGACCGGTGCGCGCACTGCCCAGACCGCCCCTACTGTCTCTAAAGGGGCGTCCGGCAACGCTAGAAACGCCCGTAAAGAACTTTCTAAGTCGTCATAGGTGGGAAAACCCGAAAGCGCGAGGACAGCAGCTTTGTCCGCTTCCGACGATTGATCCCATGCACCAGCTAAGAACGCCGGAATCAGATGACGAGAATTCCGCCAAGTGGGACGCTCGGAATCTGCGCTAGCGATCGTGCGAGCAAGAATACTGACGCTGCGTCCGCATCCATAGGCGAGCTTAAGAGCTTTATCCTCCGCGATTCCCATAGTGCAGAGTGCCTCGCTCATCTCGTGGACCAACGGACGAATCAGAGCGATTGCGCTGGATTGCTTCGTGCTGTCTCTGCCAATCGGAACAATGACGCAGCGATCGTCCAGTAACCCGCCGTATCTGACCCCTTCCCCGCGCATCGCAAAGATCAGATTGGGTCTTGCCTTCAGCAGTCTTGCGGCATTCTCAGATTGAACAACGAGCGTCCTCGCACGAAGATATTCGCGCTCGCTATCGCTGGCGGATCGAATTACGGCCGCGACAAACGCTAGCACCTCATCAAGGGAATCTCCTCTATACCGATGAATGCCAGTGGCCGTAGACAAAGTTTGGAGAAGTGCTTGACTCTGCTCGCCTCTGCCAGCAAGAAGAACCGCTTCGGTTAAGTTTGGATTGAAGTGCGAAGCATAGCTCTCCCAAAACTCGTCAATGTCTTGTACATCTTCCTTTGGGGCGAAGCCATTCTCGCGGGCGAAGGTAGCGGAGGCGGCTGGACAAAGTTCGCACCATTCTTCCAGCGCGACTCCATCAATGATCCGAATATCCTTCCATGGCGATCCTTCTTTTTTCTTCTTGGCAACCCAGGTCGAGGACTTTGGCCAAGTTTGGGGTGTAACGAATACAAACGTGGTTTCTGCCTGATTGATTCCGTCTCCCGGATCCTTCTTACGTTTTTTCCAGTCACTTTGTGCTTTGGTTCCCGGCGACTCGGCAACTCCCCATTCCCATACCGATGATCCTTCGGGTATGTACGTTCTGAAAGCGCCCTCTGGTCGCGCGACGAGTTGTCCGTCCCACCCTTGGATTTGAGCGCTGTCGCCAGATGGAAAACGGAATGCGGTAACGTCAGTGACGGATGCCCGGATGAGCTGCCCCACAAGGCGAGGGAGTGCGCTTCTCGCATCTATACGTTCTGAGGCCCAAGTAGAAAGTTGCTTCGCGTCGATCCATCTCATTTGCTCTAGCCTTTCGTCACAGCGCGCAGATTCCTCAATTTCGCCCTCATCTGAAGAGCAACCGGGAGTGACCCAAATTTCAAAGAAGTCGCCACACGAAATCGTACACGCTACGGATGCGGTCCTAAGTTGTCCGGGTTAGATGATTGGCTCTTATTTGCGATCTCGGCTGGAGCGAGGGAGGAGACTTCCTTCCTTTACGTGACTTTAGCCTGTCACCGCGCCCTATAGGACCGGCCGATTGTGTCACGGTGCAATACGTCGTGGACGATTCGTACCATCATGCCGTTCAAATAAGTCCATCCGGAGCTCAAGTCGCTTATCTCGTAAAGTCGCCGAACCTCTCCACGAATCAGAACGATATCCGGCTCTACATAAAACAACTCTCAACGGAATCTGACGATCCAGGTCGACTTTTGGTGACCGAATCCAAGATATCGCAACTGCGTTGGCTCGATGACGGCCGACACATCGTTGCCCTTCTGAATGAGGGAATCCATTCTGAAATTGTTGAACTTGATACCCGTACCTCTCAGCGTAAAGTATTGGCGAAGCCGCAGGAAGGCGTCAAAGAGTTCAGCATAGATGGCAACGGCGGTATCTTGGTCTTCGCTGTTCCATCCGAACTGCCTCCAATCAAGGTTAAAAGCCAGACCAGAGAGGAACTTTCGCGGGGATATCGAGTACCATTCCAGCGTCCCGGCTCAGCAAGATTTCAAAAACTGAGCTTGTTCGTCTCGAGTCGCCTCCAGGACGGGAGATGGACCCTGCCAAAAAGGACTGTCATTCAATCTCCATTCACAGACGCAACGCTCACCTCCATGTATTGCCAGGAGTATCTTCGGCTCAGCCTGTCGCCAAACGGAAGGATGTTGCTGATCTCCTATGTCGACACGGGCCGAATACCAGAGCGTTGGAAGGTCAGCAAATTCGTACAAGCAACAGTCGTCTCCGGTTTTCCGGGTATGCACGTAACCGTCCTCTATAACCTGAAAACGGGCAAAACGGCTCTTCCATTTGAGACCCCGTGGAATCACGGAGTCCCCCTCTGGTCGTCGGACAGCCGATCGTTTCTAATGTCGGCTCAATCCCCAGTGGGTAGTCAGTCGGAGATCCAGGATCAGCGCGAGCACAGAGGATCCATCCATCTATTTCGAATCGACGTGACGAGTGGAAAAGCGGAGGAGGTGGCGGTCCATTTGGCCAACCCTGTCCAACAACCGCTATTCTGGAGTCCCACTGGCGAGGTTTTTGTCCAAACTCAGAATGACGAGATTT
This sequence comes from Tunturiibacter gelidiferens, assembly GCF_013410115.1. GTDB lineage: Bacteria > Acidobacteriota > Terriglobia > Terriglobales > Acidobacteriaceae > Edaphobacter > Edaphobacter gelidiferens. The sequence continues at coordinate 2,277,336 of NZ_JACCCV010000001.1, read as the reverse complement.
CACGCTTCCTTTATCAGAACGGTGTGTGGCAGAATGCGTCATCTGCGCATATCCCGCTCCGCGGTCTGGTACGCGAATTAACCACCAACGGAAAGTATGTAGTTGGTGATGTTGAATCGCCGACAAGCCCCCCCGGAAGTGTTTTCGTATTCGTTCGATCATGAAAGTGCTATCCGTCGATTCATACTGAACCCTCAGTTTCAGCACCTGACGATCGCTCCAGCAGTAGAACTGGATTGGCAAACGTCGACAGGCTATGCAGTCCAGGGACTTCTCTTCGTTCCTCCACACTATGTCCGCGGCACGAGATACCCGTTGGTGATTCAGACCAAGCCAACCACTGGTCAATTCGTATGCGATAGCGGCCAAGACCATTACCCGTCCTTCGCACCCCAACCCATCGCAAACGCGGGAATCATGTATTTGATTCGCAATGGATCGGAGTCGATCGAAGACCAGATTGCAAATGCCCCTGAAGGGTATCCCGATGGAATAGGAGAAGCGGCGTTTCACATGGATGTTTGGGACAGCGCCGTTGCCAAACTAGTCTCAGACGGGATGGTCAACCCTGAAAAAGTTGGCATCATCGGGTTCAGCCGCTCCGGATGGTACACGGAGTTTATTCTTTCGCACTCTAAAACCCGATACCGTGCGGCAACGGTCGCGGACAATGTTCAATACAGTTTGGGCGAGTATTGGCTGCTGCACTCGGATAGCACCATTCGCGGATGGGAGACGATCTACGGGGGGCCTCCGTATGGCGCGACCCTGCCAAACTGGTTGCGGTATTCCATTTCCTTCAATATAGACAAGATCCACACGCCGCTTCTCATGGAAGAGATGGGCTATGGCATCACTGACGATAATGAACAGACCCCGCCACTGAATTTAATGCAGAATTATGAGCTATTCACCGGTCTGAACCGGCTCGGCCGCGCAGTTGAGCTGTACTACTATCCCTACGAACAGCACCAACCGGACCACCCTCAGGCGAGGCTGGAGAGCCTCCAACGAAACCTAGACTGGTACAGCTTTTGGCTGCTGGGGAGCGAAAGAGAAATGCCGGCGGATCGCGAACAATATGACCGGTGGCGTCTCTTCCGTCTTCGCTCTGACAAGAGCGGAACGATTCCGCCTTGAGGTCGCTAGTTGGAATCCAGTCGTTCCGACTATTCTTCCAAAAAGATGCAACAAATGTACTGAAGGAAGCGCTCATCTCCTCTGATGGCCTACCCGCTGCGACCGAGATTGTCGGAAACTATGCCAGCTTCGACAATCGAGCTGTCGCAGACGCTCTCATCGACTACTTTTCTGCCAATGACCGTCTGCTCCAGTACGAACGCCGCTTACAGTCGGAGGCGAGCTCGCAATATGCACCGCGTATCACGCGCCATTTGGCCAGCGACAGGCGACGAACATCACGGAGGATAGGATCAAACAGATTGCCCAGGACGAGAGAGTACCTTACCCAAGCCGTTGGGGTCCTTCACGTGGAAACTCTCGAATCCTTTGCCGTCATTGTCGCCTAATGGAGACAAGCCGCGCGACCGCAACTCCGACTCTACCGTTGGCGCATTCCTGATGAGAAATAGTTCTCCCGAAACGAAAAAAGCCCCTGCCGCAATCCTGCTTAGAGGAAGAGTCAGAGGCTTTGCGAATAGTATTCAGAGACAGTGTTTCCTTAAATCAAGATAGTGTAAGGCGAAGCTCTGGCGTTGTTGCAAAAGTTGATCGTCACGGTACTCTGGTTTTTGTGAGCAGTCCGGCGAGTTCCATTACAGTAGGCGTGGACGTGATTCGTCCTGAAGAAATGCCCAGGCAGAGCCTCGTTCCAAGTAGCTCTCCCCAAACGCAAAAAGACGCCGCATTACTCAATCCTCAGAGTGATGCGGCGTTGTATTGAACAGCGCGTATTTAATGCACCGTGTAGGGGCTAGGCAACTACAGGTAGAGCGTCAAGGTTTGACTCTGAAACATAGCTCGCCATCGCCTGAGCGAGTTGCGAGTCTACCTCGTCTGCTATCGTCATTACTCCCACCAAGACCAGACTAAAGTTCACTCTGTACAGATTATTTTGCAAGGTATGGAAGATGCTTACCTGCACCATTCGCGATTCTTCCACCATCATCGCTGCCGTATAGCCCTGCCTACGTCGGTCTACCCCATGCTGAGCTGCTGCGGTGGACACCAGGGCACGCGTACCCAATGGTAGTGGGTAGCGAAGACGACAAACAAGGTCACTGAATAGGTCTAGGAGGTGTGCGGTACGGTCGTCATAACCCAAAGGGATAGTAATAATGTCAGGCTCAAGTTCAACACGCAGAAGCCAATCACTGATTGTCGATTGTGTCTCCTCTTCGAGGATATCGGCAACGCTCGCTATAACTCGCGCAGGAATTGTCCTCTGCTTCAGCCGTCCTCTGATTAGATCGACCAGCATGACTACCGCCATCGGTTTTACCAGAACGCCATCCGCTTGTAGCAAAATCGCCTCCGCAGCCTCTTTCATTGCGGGATACGAACTGAGGATGAGCGTCACGGCTTTGGGATTAGCATGGCGCATGGCGCTGACCACAGTTAGTCCATCACCTGGATTGGGCATGTGAAGGTCGCTTAGCAATACGTCGAAAGTCTGAGCGCCTATAAGGCTGAGAGCATCGTTGACATTCGCAGCCACAACGACTTGAAATCCACTAGTTTCAAGAATTGCACTAAGGATTTCGCGGGTGGTTTCGTCATCATCAACGAGCAATATTTTTGGTGTAGCCAATATCTCATCGTCTACGATAGAGTGCTCTATTTTCGTATGGGGCATCGCTCACCGTGGGATCGTTGCTCTACTTCCCACCCCAATTAGACGCAAGGCTCCGGAGATACGTTGTCTAAAGGACTTATCGGGGGTAGCGTCTCTTCTGGGGATTAAGCCTCCCGATAGTAGACGTTGAAAACGCAAGACTGTCCTCGACTAATATGCTTTCTCGCGGTATTAGCCTGTTCTGCGAAGAACATATATTTCTTTTCCATCTCCGTCACAACATTGGGATTTCGTGTCACCTGCGGGTGACGAATGTCTCCGCCCTCGACCGTTTCAGTGACTTGGAGCTAGTTAGGCGGCAAACACTCGAAAGAGATTACTGCATCCCTTGGCTTCATAGTCCTAGCAATCTCAGCGCTGTTGGATGCAGCCGATCATAATTCCGTTGTAGCTCTAGATATACAAGCGAGATGCAAGACAGAACGCTATCGCATCTTCAAACGATAAGAGCTCCACCCGGATACAGAGTGCGCAAAGGATGGGGGCGAAAGCACAAATTGCTTAGGTTGTTCATAGTTGGCCCCTCCTTTATGGCCGGGCACGCTATCCCATTACAGGGCCCGCACAGGATCAGTTTAGACGCTCCGCAAACCGAATGATCCTTAGCATGCTCTATTGTCCGTTAACTGCAGATTGCATGGAATGCTGCCGCTGAGTGCAACATTATGTTGTCACTGGCGGCATTCCGGATGCACTGTTATCCTGCCGCCCCGTGCGATCCAATCTTGCCAATTATTCGAAGCGGTCTCGATTACCAAACCCAGCGATCCGCGGCGGCATGGCGACTCCGTCGGAGCACCGGGCAGTAAGGTGCGGTTTGCCCGTCATACGACAAACAAGTGGATCGCTTCCGGTTTGCCCGTGATAAGCCTTCAGAGCGTCGAGGGAAGATGTAATCGCTTCCAGTTGGGTGTTCTTCGGAGGTTATCTCGCTTGCATGGACCGCTCATCATCGTCACCTTTCGTCGTTGAGAATGGATCGGCGGTCGCAGCGTGACGCCCGCAGCTTGCGAAGGCGCCACGCTACATTTCGCCAGACTTCCTACCACCCTATGCCGAACGCCATGTGTTCTGGTTTTGGTGTGGTGATTGTGGTGCTTTGGTTGTTGTTGTCGTCGTAGGAAAAGCCGTATGCTAGTCCCCCAATTGAGTGTTTATGCCAGAACTGCGAGTAGAAGTTGGCTGACGACGCGTTGTAGTAGGCCGAGACGCTGGCCCAGTTGGCTGGGGTGAGGAGGACACCGCGGTTGGTCGCCGAGCATATCTGGTTTTCCAACTGCAGTTGGACAGCATTTTCATCTTGGAGTTGCGGAGTCGTACCTGAAACCCCGCTGGCCATGGTGCCAGCGCATTCGAGCACATCTTGCGTTGACGGCTGTTGCACGACGAAGACTTCGCCAGTGTGAGATGAGGATGGGTTGGTCTCGGTGAACGTGAGTGTCGATGCCGAAGACGTGCCTGTGAATGTTCGACCGTTGAGCGTTATCGAGAGCGGTGTGGTATTGTACGACTTCCAGGCTCCAGCGATGTAGCTGTCGAAGTAGTTCGCGTTCGCTCCGCCGGAGGCCATGGAGAGCTTGGACGGCGAGAGGATGCGAAGGTTCGACATTGTGGGTGGCTGGAATTGCGCCGGGACCTGACTGGCGAACTCACTATCGATTTGTGCGATGGATTCGGTAATACCGACTTGCTGGTGGAATGTTCCGCCTGCACCCCAGACATCGAGGAGTAGGGGCAGGCCGAACTCGTCAACCTGCGTGGTGTTGATGAAGATACCGTTCTGGTTGTTGAATTCGTACCAGTCGAAGTTGGTGTTGATGTTGGGGTCGGTGGCGTTCTGGGGGTTAGGGCCTGCGTAGCCGGTTACGTTGCCGTTGCCGTCTCCGTTGACCTGAACGTACAGAGGTTGGCCGAGCGAGATGTACGCGCGGGCTGAGATGAAGGTAGGAATCTTCAACAGCTTGCTTTGGGCAAGGTTGAAGGAGTAGTTGCCGTAGTTCTTACCGTTCTTGGTGAGGTGACCGGTGGCGGAGCTGTCGTTGAGGGTGAAGTCAACGATCGTGCCGTCTGGAGTCAGATAGGAGAACTTCCCAGTGTTGGGATCGATCCCGATAACAGTGACGTACACCTGGTTGTCCGCCCACACCCCGCCGGTGTTGTTGTTCAGATCGACTCCGATGAAGCCCGGATAGATGGTGTAACCCGAGCCGGAGTTGTTAACCGTAAGAGTCGCAGGTGTTGAATTGACAGTTCCACTGCTGTTGCCAACGATGACGCTGTACTGGTTCCCGTTGTCGGTCGCGGCAAGAACAGGAGTGGTGTAACTCGCGGAGACGGCGCCCGTTATAGGGGCGTTGTTCTTTAGCCACTGGTAAGTGAAGGGGCCTGTGCCACCGGCGACGACCGTGAAGGTGGCAGTTCCGCCGACGTTGGCCGTCTGGTTAGCGGGTTCGGTGGTGATGGTTGGAGCACTGCCAGCACCGTAGACCTGGAACTCATAGATGGAGTAGCCGTATGGTGACGAGCGAGTGGTTCCGAACATACGAACGTAGCGTCCGCTTGCGGGTGGGAAGGTGATGTTTTCCACTCCACCGGTGCCGGAAGATTGCGTGTAGACGGTTGTCCAGCTCTGTTGATCGTTCGAGACCTGAATCTGGTAGGCCTTACCGTAGGCGTTTTGCCATTGGATTACGACCTGCCCAATCGTCTTCGTGGAGCCCAGGTCGACCTGCAGCCATGAGGGATCCACGAAGGCCGAAGACCAGCGAGTGGTTGCATTGCCATCGACCGCGTTGGCTGGCCCCAGGCCGGCGTTCTCGTTGCCGCTCGAGGTTGCCGGCTGATTGAGCGCCAGGTTTGTGCCCGTAGGCGTACTGGAGTTGACCGTCAGGATCGCCGCGGTGGAGGTGGTGGTGCCGCTATTGTTGGTGACGGCGATGGCGAAGGTGCTGCCGTTGTCCGTCGACATCACGGAAGGCGTGGTGTAGCTGGTTGTTGTGGCGCCCGGGATGGCGACGCCATTTCTCAGCCACTGGTAGGTGAAGGGGCCGTCGCCGCCAACCGTGGCGCTGAACGTTGCGGTGCTGCCGCTGTTCACTGTCTGGTTGGCCGGCTGCGTGAGGATTGCCGGGACATCTGCGCCGTAGACCTGGAACTCGAAGAGCGAGTAGCCATACGCCGTAGCCCTGGTGATGCCCACCAGACGGATGTAGCGGTTGACGACGCTCGGGAAGGTAAGCGTCTCCACACCACCGGCGCCTGCGTTCTGCGTGGCTACGGTGGTCCAGGTCTGCTCATCGTTCGAGACCTGAATATCGTATGCCTTGCCGTAGGCAGCCTCCCAATAGATCACCACCTTGTTGATGGTCATTGGAGAGCCGAGGTCGACTTCGAGCCACTGATTGTCGGTGAAGGCCGACGACCAGCGAGTGGTGAGATCGCCATCCACGGCATTGGGCGGGCCAAGTCCGGCGTTCTCGTTGCCACTGGATGTTGCAGGTTTGCCCAACGCCAGGTTTGCGATGCCGGCTGTCTGGTTTTGAGGCGGTGCGTTGACCGTCAGTAGAGCATTCGATGAGGTAGTCGAAGCGAGTCCATTGCTGACGACTACGCTGAACGAGCTGCCGCTATCCGCCACCGAAAGAGCAGGTGTCGTATAGGTGGCGCTTATCGCACCAGGGATGTTGGCCCCATTGAGAAGCCATTGGTATGTGAATGGGCCAATACCGCCCGCCACGACGGTGAACTGCGCCGTGGCACCAGCAACTACGGTTTGGTTGATAGGTTGGGTTACGATCGTCGGCGCGAGAGGCCCGTAGACTTCAAACTCCCAGAACGAGTAGCCGTACTGTGAAGAGCGGGTCTGCCCCTGCATCCGCACATAGCGCGCGTTCACGGTTGGGAAGGTGAGGTTATCGATTCCTCCCTGTCCATTCTTTTGTTGAAACGCCGTAGCCCACGTTTGTCCATCGGTGGAGGTTTGGATCAGGTAAGACGTGCCAAAGGCACTCTGCCACCGTATGAGGACTTGTCCGATGGGCTGAATCGAGCCGAGATCTACCTGGAACCACTCGTTGTCCTCGAAGGCAGACGACCAGCGCGTGTTGAAGTTGCCATCCACGCCATTCGTCGGCGGGAAAGATTCGCTCTCATTGTCGCTGGAGGTTGCTGTCATGTTGAGCGCCAGGTTGGAACCGACTGGAGCGGGACCGCTGCCATTGCCGGTGCAGGCTGTGGCATTGCCGCAGGCCGGAGGTGGCGGCGGAGGAGGAGGCGGATTGCCGCCGGTACCGCCTCCGCCTGTGTTGTTCGTTACCGTGAGTACAGCAGCGTTGCTGGTGATGTCGCCGCTTCCATTGGAGACGGTGACACTGAAGGAGGTGCCGTTGTCGGTAGCGACTGTTGGTGGCGTGATGTAAACAGCACCGGTCGCACCTGTGATGGGATTTCCGTTGTTGAGCCACTGGTAGGTTGGCGCAGGTGTCCCGGTAGCGACCACCGTGAAGGTTGCTTGTTGTCCTACGTTGACCGTAGTGGGTTGTGGCTGCGTTTGGATAGCTGGAGCCTGAGCTGCGGATGTGCCCACAGTGCAGAGGGTGGCGCCTGGGAAGTTGTTGGTTACGTTCTCTGTAGCGCTGCCGTCGAAGTTGACGATCGCGGTTTCGCTTGCATCATTCGGATCGACAGTTGAGGTCCATGTGCTCCACGTACCGGGGAAGGCACACGACGCGTTGTTGTTGCCACTGATGCCAAGCGCTTCAGGCTCGGTGGGGAGGCGCATGTTGATGCTCTTGCAATAAGCCGCGGCACTTACGCCGGTGAACTGCGAGCCGATTGCGCTGTCGGTCTGGATGGTGCGGGTCCAAGTGAGACCTAGCAGGTTATCGAGCACCAAGTTGGGGTTGCTGGTGTTGATCGTGTAGCGCTCGTTTGGGCCGCCGCATTGAGCGACGTTGTAGACCTGGAACTCGTAGATCGAGTAGCCGTAGTTCCCGCCACGCAGTGTGCCGAACATCCGGATATAGCGGGCCTGAACGGTTGGGAAGTTAAGGGTCTCCGTTCCACCTGCTCCGGCGTTGTTGGTGAATGCTACGTTCCAGGTTGGGTTGGTCGTTGGATCCTGGTTGGTGTATTGAATCTGGTACTGCGCGGCGTATGCATTTTCCCAGTTGATGATGACCGTATTGAAGGCCTGCACCGAACCTAGATCCACCTGCAGCCAGGATGGGTCGACACCTGTGACGGGAGGCGTTGGAGCTGCCCCTGCGGTCGCCGATCCCCAACGAGTGTTGAGGTTGCCGTCGACTGCGTTCTCCGCTCCGAGGCAGCCTGCGCCGGAGAGAGGTGGCGTTGTCGTTATATCGTTGCAGGCGTTTTGCGAGGTGCTGGAGGTTGCGAGCTTGTCTAACGCGAGATTGATTCCTGGCGGCGCAAGCGTCAACTGCGCGGCGGCGCTGGTGACGGGAGCGTTGGCAGCGTTGTTGACCGTCACTGTGAACGCACCAACATTGGCGGCACTCATGGCGGGGATGGTGAAGGTGATGATGTTCGAGGCTTGCGTGTTGCTGACAAGGATGGTGGCGTTGCCTCCCTTGGGAGTGAACTGCCACTGATACGTGTAGGGCGCAGAGCCGGCTACTACAGCGGTAAACTGCACCGGCTGGTTGGCCGCAACGATCTGACTAGCAGGCGAGGTGGTGATGCTCACCGGAGTGGGGGCGTTGACTGTGAGCGTCGCCGTCGACGATTGAAGCTGGCCGAGGGGATTGCTGACAATGACATAGACGCTGGCCGTTCCGACAGACGTAAGTACGGACGTGGTGTAACTGGGTTGCGGGCCGGTTGCGACCTGCACACCATTCTGAAACCACTGGTAGTTGAGCTGAGGCGAACCGGTGGCACCTACGGTGAAGGTTGCAGCCTGTCCGACGACGGCGGTCTGCGGGGCAGGTTGCGCGGTGATGGCGACTGGGGCCGCCTGATCCACTGTGAGTGTGACGGAGATCGATGTGACCTGGCCGAAGTTGCTACTGATGGTTACTGTGACACTCTCGCCGTTTTGCGCGAGCGTGGTGGACGGCGTGGTGAGGGTGGGGCCGGTTGCTCCCTCGACTTCACTTCCAGCCACAGACCATTGGTATGTGAGCGTTCCGGAACCGCTAGCCGCAACAGTAAAGGTTGCAGGAAAACCGACTGTGACCGAGGTGTTTACAGGTGGCACAATGATCGCCGGCGGCTGCGATTGAGAAGGAGCTGGTGGCGTTACAGAGGTCAGCTGAACGCTGGCGCTCGCGAGCCCAGGTGCTGTTGCCGTCACGGTCACGGTTCCAGGAGTGAAAGTACTGCGGAGAGCGATCTTCTGCAATCCACCGTCGAAGTTAAGCTCAGGGTCGCCCGGCGCGTGGAAGAATCCGTAAGGCAAGCCGCCGATATCCGTGCTGTGCGCCTCGGAAAATGCATCCTGGTAGTAGTTGGTCCATGATGGATCGGCGACGAGTTGTTGCGTGCCGCCCATGTACATTGCCGGTCCGGTTACGGTGAAGGTGACGTTGTCGGCTGCGGTTGGTACGAGGTTGCCGTTTGCGTCCTGCACTTCTGCCTGCACGAACGCTGCGTCGGAGCCGTTCGAGGTCCATTTGAAACTGGTGCCGTCGGGCTTGACGACTTCAGGAACGACCGAGAGTACGATCTTGTTTTCGGCGCCGGCTGTCGTCACCGTGTGCGTCACGCCCGGAACCACGTTGCCGTTGATGTCCAGGCACTCTGCTGTAACCGTGCCCGGAGCCCAGTTCACCATCCAGTGAACCTGGCCAGGAATCACTGTACTGCTCTGGCTTAGATCTGCGTGCGAGTTTATGTTCCATGGATTGGGAACCTGATCCGCGAGTGCGGCTCCCGTAACCGGATCTTTGGCTACGCCGTTGATCAGGAGGCGAACCGAGGGGCAGTTGCTGAAGGCATTCTCCTGAATTGGGGTTCCCGGGGTGTACTCGTAGGCGCGATTCCAGTGGTGCCCCAGGTGAACTACCGGCTGGATCGAGTAAGGTACCCAGTTAGCTTGATAGATATAGTAGAGCAGTCGGGGAAAGCGGTTTTGATCCACAGAGGAGTAGCCGAGCGAACGCACGAGATGAACCATCGCGGGCTGATTTTGAAACTCCGCCCAAAGACTGTCCTCGCCTGGAGTGTCCGCAAAGTACCACTGCGCCATACCGAAGGCATTGGCTTCTTTGCCTTGACGCCAATCGTCCAGATACGGCGCCGCAAAAGCCAGTTCGTAGTCGTAGGCGTAGACCGTATTGGCACCCGTACCCGTTTGGGTACCGCGGCCGGTGCCCATATTGTCCCAATACTCGGCGCCAAAGGCAGGGTTATTCGGATTCTGCCCCTTGATCCCAGCCTCGCAGCCAGCACCGTCGCATTCGCCCATGTAGGCGTACGAAGGCGAGTAGGTGCGGTCGGATTGCACGCGCGGATTGATGTTGTCCCATGAAGTCTCTATTGTCGCAAGCTCGTTGGCCAGCGTCTGATTCATTCCGCCGTTATCTTCTTCCCAGGCGAGAATCGAAGGATGACTGCGATCGCGAACAATCATGTCGCGATGCACCTCCTGCTTCAACTGAAGGTCATCCGCCGTTGGATTGGATGAGGCATTCCAATAGCCTTCGCCGTCTCCGCTGGGCTGGTCGATCATGATGCCGAAGGCGTCGGCAGCCTCCACCATCTCCTCGCTGCTGGTGGAGTGGCCGGGGCGCCAGATGTTACCGCCCTGGGCCGCAATCTGCGCCATGTCGCGCCACCATTGCTCGTCCGGCACCGAGGAGCCGAGGGCCGGGTAGTCGTACCGGCTCGCGCCGCCCCAAAGATACATGGCATGACCGTTGAAGTAAGGAAAGTTTGCATCCCAAGTGATCGTACGGATGCCCAGCGGGCTCTGGAAGGAATCCACTACAACGCCGTTCACGCTGACGATGTGGTAGACCTTGTACATATACGGCTTGCCGTAGGTCGAGTTATTCGGATACCACAAGGTTGGATTTGTAACCGTGATCAATTGATCGAACATCGGCGCCGGCGTCGAAGGAAATGTGTTCGACGTCATTGGTGACACCGATTGCGTGATGGGCGGTGCTGTCACGACTACATTGCCGCTCGCGTCGACAATCTGCGTGGTCAAGGTAACTTGCTGGGTCGATGCTGTCTCGTTGACAACGTTCGTTTGCACCTCGACAACCGCTGAAGCCGCAGTCGCGGTCCCTTCCCCAGCAGGAACCTCGGAGACCGTGCCGACGTAGGTGCCCCAGGTCTTCTGGTTGGAGTACACATTGAGTGGAATATGGACTGGATTGGTTACATATAAATAGACATTGCGGAACAGGCCGGCCATGGCCTGGCCGAAGCGAAAGGCGCCGGAGAAATTAGGCTGCTCAAACCACGCATCGCCTCTGGACACATCAACTGCGATCACGTTGTCCGTGGCACCGTCAGTATGCAGGTACGGCGTGAGATCAACGACAACAGGAACAAAACCGACGACGTGCGTCGCCTGCGCATCGGCAGCGACGGCGCTGATACCTTGCAGCAAAGTACCGTTGATGAAGACCTGAACGCCGGTATGCGTGCCTTCGAGATTGAGCAGAAACTTCTGGCCGGCATACTTTGGATCCACTTTGAAGTGCAGGCGGTACCAGTTCTCCTGCCCGTTCAGAGATCCCTGTCCGCCGCCGGAGTCTTGATTGAGAAAGGTGCGCGCTATGTTCGCATCATAGGGCAGCCCAACTTGATGCCAGGCTGGGTCCGAGCTCTCCACAAAACTACTGGTCGAATACGTCGTCGAGTTTTTTGTATTCTCAAACCACCATTGGCTCTGCGGCGCATTCGACGTTGAGGAGGCATCTCCGACGTATTCCGGCACACCCGCCGCCAGATTGATCGTGAATCGCTGCGAGAGCGGCAGCGAGGTTTCCACCTGCTGCTGCGCCCCTGCCAGGCATGGGCTAAGAATTGCGAATAGAAACAGGAGCATCGCAGCGATCGCGGGCATCCTGCTCCCCTTCAGGGAACGTGGAACAACAGGTTCCACTTCGACGAATTCTGAACGGAGTTGCCCAACGACGACAAGAACTTCAAGTGTTTCCGTGTTGGATTTGTTTTGCAGCGAGGAGACGAGGACGGACATGATGCTCCTTTGTTTGAACACTTTCATCTACAATTTGGAATCCGTAAAATACAGGTCCCCGACCTGTCCGGCAGCTTGACGGAAGCCATTCCGTAACCCGACTCGCTGGATATCCGCGATTTCGCCATCCTTAGTCGCAGCGCGGCTAGGGTCGGTTCATTTCATGGCAGGTTTGTAACAGTCTTCAACCGTAGGCGGGACTATTCCATCGGTGCCGCAGAAACTGCGGCAGCCTCTTCCTATTTTGGTTACGTCTCTGTTTGAGGACGCGGGCGGGGCGTCATCCGCAATCGCGGTAGGGGAAAAATCAAAGAAGGAAAAAAACCAAGCAGATAAGAACCAAACACAACGTGCGTGCAGTCTCACTGGTCGTCCTTATAAAGGGTTGTGATCCATAAAGGGAACCCATGCGGCGAAGACTGGCTATGGGCGTAGCTACCTCGAACAAGGAAGATCATTACACAAGTAAGCCGTAAGTGTGTTACTCAAGCGTTATTTAGTGACTTAGTTTAGGTTACTTTAGTAAGCTTGCTAACTCAATGTATTGCATTCGAGATTACCGCCAAATGATTGGAGGCATTGTGCGTCACCTTTACAGCTTCCGTTCGCGCCAGATACCTATCAATGGACAACAGACACTGGGTGTCGCTCTACCCTGGCTATCGCAGCGACTCTTGTTCGCCCATCAGAGAAGGTCCTCTCAATTTCAGGAGACGGTGGCTTTCTCTTTTCCAGTATGGAGCTCAGAGCCTCTAAGCTGAAACGGATTTCCTTGAAAACGGGGTTTTCACCAAGTTCGACGCACCGAACCTTCTGGCCACGTGAACTTGCTCAAAACGTGACTTTCAGGAAGCATCTGACCACTAGAGATCTAGGAGCCAGCCAATCTCTCGAAAGCTTGGATTAACTCCTGCTTCAATATAGCGTCGCTTCGTCCATAACCTGGGTTCCAGTCGGCTTCATCCGCAGCGCAGTAAATGTCTAGGATGTTCTGGTCTTCTGTCTCCCAATGAGGAAAGGCTCTGTCCAGCCGCATTGCGGCAGTCCAAGGATCTCTTCTACCAGCCACGACCTCTTTTGCGATCTGCCGAGCAACCGTCTGCCGAGCGACTTCTAACGACATCGGATACTCCACGCCTAGGGCCGCGAACATTCGTCCCAGGAGCGCCTCCACATCATCCCGGCTGTTCACGTTGACTTCAGCAGCCACTCGATATATCGATGGTTCTTCGCGGCCTGCTTCGATGAGTTCGATAGCAATTTGGGGGACATCCTCAGGGAGCAGGTCTCCACGCAGCCAACGTGAAGCAAGCAATATCGGATCGAGATTCGACAATGGCGGCGGTGTTCCAGACACTGAGTGCTCCCGATTCGTCCTAGTAATTCATTTTGCAACAATTCCTGAGCCGATGGCGCAGCTGCACCAATCCACCCCGTGTATCGGCTGAGTCGCCTAAGCTCCCTTTCAGGGAAGTCTTTGGCGCATCTCAATAGAGACCCTCTAACGGGACTCAGCATTCCGGTGAGGCGTACCTATCGATTGGGCCGGTTCCGATCGCGATTGCACGATTCGCTCGAATATGGCCACGAGTCGGCCCGACTGAATGTCTGACACGTCCACTCCGTAGACTTCCATAATCTTCGCGTTCAGTCGGCTGTTGTCACCTTCCTCATTGAAGTCCCACAAGCTGGATTGGTCTGAAATCCAGGCCCAATCCAAATCTAGAACGCGATGGATAAAATCCTCGCTCAGCGCCTCATACTCATTTACTTGCTCTTGAGAAGCGAACTCGACCGGCCATGACCTTCCCGGACGCACTAAGGGTTTACCATCTTCCAGCCGTCGGTTCCGGACCGTCCCGAAGCTCTCTTTGAGTTTCTCTTTGGCAGCCGATGGTGTGTCGCCGCTTCCGGTGATCGCCGCGTTCAAGATCTGAGCGACGTACCTGTGTGAGATAAAGCGCGGAGCTGGGAGGGGTGGACTGCGATTGTGCTGTTGCTCCCGTATTTCTACCGGGTAGTCGTTCAGTTGCCAATCATTTGTTCTGAAGGAAAGAAGCCACTTCCACGAAGAATGAAGCCGGTTCTTTAACTTCGAAAGTCGGGAGTACGCCATGATCGCAAGTGTATTGCACAGCCTAATAACGTTGTGCCCGCAAAACGGGGTTATCGGAAGCTTCGTGGCGAACTTGCCGAAAACGTGACTTTGCAGGAGTAGCGGACATCAGGATGGGACGGGAAAGAGGGTTGGTTGACTATTGTAAACAGTAGGACGAGCGGTGGAGAACCAATGTCAGTAACGGATAGCAGATTTCATCGTTGGCGATGCAAGCTCCTAGCTTTACACTCGCCGGCGGATTCACCAACAGAAGCAATTCGGCAAGCTTCAGATTCAGTTTGGAAGCAACCGCCAAAGTTCTGAGCGCTCCAGAACTCCTCAGACTCTGCCTCGTAAGGCTCGAGAGCTCATCAGATTCAGTCGCCGATAATAATCCTCATCGCGAATTTAGGCTCTTCGATAAAAGGTGTGGCGGCGTCAGCTGATTCTGGAGTTTCCTGGCTAAGAACGGCCAGGGCGCGGTAACGCTCAGCATCATAGGAATAAGGAGAGTTGGGATTTTATGACTATTGCTTGCGAGTTTGTAGGAGAAGTCAGGCACTGGTAGTTTGAGCGACGGATTCCTTCTCGGCCACGTCCCACTTTAAGATTTTGAGGTCGAGTACAAAGATTGCATACATTACCGGCACCTGAAGTTTCGTAACCACGGTTGCGACCAGGAGCCCGCCTATCTGCGCGTAGCAGAGTGGCTTCCAAAGCGGGCCACCATGCATCGCTAGGGGCACAAGTGCCAGCACAGTTGCGAACACGGTTATCAGCACAGGACGAAGGCGGAGGATGCCCGCGTCGATCAGAGCGAGCTCGAAGTCGTCTCCGGCAATGCGCCGCTCCTCAATGAAGTCGAAGAGAACGATGGAGTGGCTGACGATGACGCCGACAAGGCTTGCGACGCCAAGAAACGCCATAAACCCGAATGGTTCACCCATGATCCATAGCGCGGCGAAGGCGCCGATCATGCCGTAGGGGGTTGCAGCTAAGACCAGCACGGGTTTGATGGCGTTCTTGAACTGGAAGACGAGGGCCAGGAAGACTAACGCGACTGAGATCATCATGACCATGGCGAGGTTGCGGAAGCCATTCTTTGTCTTATCGTATTCGCCTCCAATCTGGATTTTGTAGCCGGGCGGCAGAGACGCTCCAAGCTCGCGCAACTTTGGCATGGCGACTTTCAAGACTTCGGAACTCAGATGCCCCGCGATAGGAAAGCTGCGCACATTGATGGTGCGGAACTGCTCCAGGCGGACGATGCGCCCAGTCACCAGGTCGTGGTTGATATCCGAAATCTGCGCGAGCTGAATCTTGTTGTTGTCCTGCGAGCCATAGATGTAGAGGTCCTGAATGTCCGAGAGCTGTGCGCGCTCATTCATACGCAGACGAGCTACGATCGGAATCTGCTTCTGGCCTTCCTGCAGGACGCCGACCGTCGACCCACTGATTCCTGCGGTCGACGAGTTCGCTACGTCCATATTGGTGATCCCGGCCAGGTTGGCGCGGTCCGGATCGATGGTAAGGGCGATCTGCGCGTTCGGCTGTTCCCATTCGTTGCGAGTGCGCTCCGCAATTGGAATCGAACGGAAGATGTCTTCCACTTTGGATGCGACAGCCTGCAGCTTGCGAGTGTCTTCGATCTCCTGTTGCGCGCTCAGGTCAGCGGTGCTGGAGATGCGAATTTCGATGGGATAATCCATGGGATTTGTCAGCAACTGACGCGCATCCAAGTGCGCTCCCGGAATGGAGGAGGTCAGTATGGGCTGCAGTGTCCTTATGAACTCAGGCGTCATCTCTTTGTCGCGAAGTTCAATCAGAATCTGCGCATAGTTCAACTGTTGGCCTTGCGGAGAAGCGGAGAACCAGAAACGCGGACCTCCGCCGCCCACGAAGGTTGTGACATAACGAAGCAGGTCATGCTGTTTCAACTGATGCTCGTGTTCTTTGGTGAAGCGCGCGGCCTGCTCGCGAATGATCTGTTCCGCCCTAAGTGCGGTCGCATTGGTAGTTCCAATATTCGCATCATTCGGCAACCAAACGTCGATATAAGACCAATACTGTACATCCTCTGGGAAAAAGGAGGTGCTAAGCCTCGAAAAGATAAAGATCCCGGCTGCTAGGAACAAGAGGGAAGAGAAGAAGAACTTCCAACGATGTTCGATGGAGTATTTCGCAACACGCGCGTAGGCACCGAAGAAGCCCTGCTTGCGCTGCTCCTCCAACGATCTCTCGGCCGATTTTTCCGGGCGCAGCAGGTAATACCCGAGCACGGGGAGAAAAGTCATCGAAACGAAGCGCGATGCGACCAGTGCGACCGTCATGACGATAGGTAGGCTGAAGAGAAATTTGCCAGTGCTGCCAGTGATCATGAGGAAGGGCAGGTACGCCACAATATTTGTGACGGTTGCGTAAACGATAGCGTTGGCAAGCTTGGTAGGGCCAAGCCAAGCAGCAATGATGCTCGGATGGCCTTCGGCGAGTGCATGTTTAATAGAGTCGCCAGCTATTACGGGATCATCGACCAACAGCCCGAGCGCGATGATGAGAGTGGCTACCGAAACTTGCTGGATATCAATACCAATGAGATACAGGACCCCGAAGGTCATGGCCAGAGTGATGGGAATGGCAATCGCCATTAGCAGTGCGGAACGCCACTCCCAAAAGCCGATCCACGACACCAGCACTACGAGGACGACGGCTTCATAGAGTGAATCCATGAAGAGGCTGATGTTTTCTTTCACCTGCAACGGCTGATCGGAGGTGCGAGCAAAGACCAGGTCTTCTGGCAAATATTGTTTTACGGCAGCTAGTTTGTCCGACACACTTCGGCCAAAAGCGTCGATCTGTTCGCCGTCTTTCACCTGAACCGCAATGGTGATCGCGCGACTGCGGTGCCAGTGACCTTGCTTGTCCGCCCATGTGAGGTAGTTCAGATAGCGCGCGGGGCTCTGGTAGGCGCGAGAGATATTCACTAAGTCGCGAAGGTAGACGGGGCTCTGTGCGGCGGATGAGGAGGATCCGACGATAACATCGCCGATTTGACGCGGGTCAGTGAACTTTCCTGAAGGATTGATTTGAATGCTGGCGGGCCCGACCTCAAGTTGGCCGCCTGGCAGCGTCGTGTTGCGAGCGGTCAATATGTCCTTGAGTTTGGAGGGAGTCATCCCATATTGCGCCAGCCTCTCCTGCGAGTAATCGAGATAGATCTGTTCGGGTAGTACTCCCTTGCGCTCGATCTTGGCGACCTCGTGGGCCCCCTGCAGGGTCCTGCTTATAAGGTCGGTGAAATCATCGAGCTCGCGATACGAATATCTGTCTCCTGCTACCGCAGAGAGTCGCGTCTCGGCATCGTCGGGACTACGGATGAAGACGGCGGGCCACGCATCGGGATGAATTTCGGAGCGGTGCAGCTTCTCCAATACCAATTGGTCTCCGCCTCTGCGTAGTTCTTCGTCAGTGAGGAGAGTGCCGACATCGACGCCGATAAAACCGCTGCCTTCGAAGAAGTAGGGATCGGAGATCATTCTGGTTTGTATAGCGGACTGGATGAATGAGATGAAAGAGTCGCGCATCAAAGAGGCGGAGATAGTGAGGGGGAATGCGTTGACGATGGTCACCCTCGGCTGAGCGGACTTTCGTGGCTCAGCGGCACGCGTTTCCACGATTGCACTGCGAACAGATCGCGCCCGCAAAGCGACCTCGACCTCATTCGCTGGAGGACTAGCGACGGTGAGCATTAGAGCTGCGGTGTCTCCGAAGTCGCTGTTGAACTGAATGGGGCCTGCACCCTGCGGCAAACTGCTGTTGAGCGCATTCAGCTTCAGATTTATTTCGGTGAACTGTTTTTTTGGATCACTCACTTGGTCATCGAGTTGAACGTAGACCATTGAGAGATTCGGAAAGCTGAAAGAGCGAATGCCGAAATCGGAGGCAGATGGCGGCTTGAGTAATGAGTTCTGCGCCATTGTCTGCTCAACCTGTCGAGTGACGAGTTGTTCGACCTCCTGCGCAGTTGCTCCGGGCCATTGTGTGTACGCGACGGCTACACGCACGGGGATCTTCGGGTCTTTGCGTTTGGTCATGTGCTGGAAGCTATACCAGCCCCACATGCAGAGCGCGAAAAGAATGACCAGCGAGAGCTGTCGGTTGTCCACGAAGAAGCGCGCCGTGTTGTGTGTGTGAGCGATGTACTCGGCTTCAGACTTGTGGCTCATAGCATTTGAGCACCCTTGGTTCAAGTTCAACTGATGTGCTGACTACGGAATGACGCGGACCTTGTCACCGTTCCTGATCAGTGTGACGCCTGTAGTTATGACTCTCTCTCCAGAGGTGAGTCCTCCCTTTACGACGATCATGTTTCCAGAGGTATCCCCGAGGTCTACCGGCTGCAAGCGCGCCGATACGAGATTTCCACTGCCATCAGCGATCATGACGGCAAAGCCATTTGCATGCGCCGGATCCCGGATGACCGCGGCCAACGGCACGGCCAGGGCGGACTGCTGTTGTCTCACGCCATCGAGGCTGAGCGAGGCGATCATGCCAGACTTCAACTCGTCTTTTGGATTTGGGATTGTGACTTCGACGGAGAATACGCGACTCTTCTGATCGGCAGCCGGAGAAATAGCACTGACGCGGCCATCCACCGTGTGCGATAGTGCGTCAGTGGAGATGACCAGATGCTGGCCCAGTCTGACGCGACTGATGAAGATATCGGGTACACCGAAGACTGCCTTCACTGAGCTGGTATCGGCCAGAGTGAAGCCGTTAGTGGTTGGGCCAACGAGGCTTCCCATATCGACGCTGCGCTTTACCAGCCAGCCGTTGAAAGGTGCTCGCAGGGAGCAATAAGCGAGAGCAACCTTCGCTTCACTGACCTGTGCGTGCGCCCCGGAGACCGAGGCATTTGTGCTGTCCAGCTGTGCTTTGGCGGAATCGTAGTCGGGCTTGGTAGCGCTTTGCGTCGAGTAGAGCGAGGAAACTCTTTCGAAGCTGAGCTTGGCTTTTTCTTGTTCGGCTTGGCCACGCGCCAGTTGAGCCTCAGCCTGCTGAAGTTTATCGATGTAGTCCTGCTGGCTGACCACGGCAAGCACTGTTCCCTGCGCGATTCGGTCGCCCTGATCTACATTCCTGATGCCGCCGCCTGGATTCTCAACTTGATGGATGCGCTCTACGTAGCCGTTCGACTTGAACGACAGGTCCACCTGCGCGTACGGGACGATGTTAGCGGAGTATTTCGTACCGGAGTCGGCGGATATTGATTGCACTACAGCCGTATGCACGGGTAGCAGAGGCGCTGCCGCCGGGGTTTCCTTTTTGCATGCGGTGACAAAGAGAGAGAGAGAACTCACAAGAGCTGCGGTCCTCAGGCCACGCAGCATGACAAGGGGAGTCATCGCTTACTCCTCTCCCAGGGCTTTCTCGAACTCTGCTTTTGCGTTCCAAAACGCTAACAGGCTCTCTTCGTATTCGTGATCGGCGTTTGCGACCGCGGCTTCCTGCTTAAGGACATCGCGCAGCAACACGGCGACCTTCTTGAATTGGTCATTAACTTCGCGCAACTTCTCCTTCGCAGCGTCGCGGGCAGCCTGTGCAACCTCCAGCATTGAACGGCTCTCGGCCAATTTACGAAATGTGTTGTCGACGTCTAGTAGCACCTGAGAGCGCGTCTGGTCCAATTGGTATTGACTCTGTTGAAGCTGAATGTCCTTTCCTTTTACATTGTCTTTCCGACGACCCCATTCGTATGGCTCCCAGGTCATCTTCAAACCGACAGTGAGAATGTTTTGCGGAAGAATCTGTGTATTGATCGGAGTGAGGTATTGGAGCTGTGCGCCGATTCCGGGAATATATTCGGCCTTCGCGAGGCTGCGGTCGTAGCCGGCCTTCTCGACGTTGATCTTTGCCTCCTTGAGTTCGGGTCGCTGCTCGAGCGCAGTCTTTCTGGCAGCTTTCAGATCCATCTCGTCGGTTGAGGCCGGTGGGACAGGCTGAGTGCGAAAAGGTATATCGAGATCGCGCCCCAGAAGATCGTTAAAGTGTTCTTTCTGGGTTTGCAGATCGTCGCTAAGCGTGATGAGCTGGTGTCTCGCCTGGGCCAGTTGAGCTTTGATCTGCAGGCTGTCGGATTTCAAGACGGACTCTTTCTTCAGGTAGTCCGTGGTGACCCTATCGGTCTCCTCATATTCCTTTATCAATGACCGCTCTGCCTCGAGAGCGCTCTCGGACTGAACGATCGCGTAGTAGCCCTGCTTTACATCTATCACTGTGTTCTGCCTCTTCTGCTGATATTTTTCCCCTGCAAGATCGACGGAGAGCTCTTTCTCTCGAACCATAAGGTGTATCTGATATAGCTGCGAGATTGGCTGAGCCACCGTTGCGATGGCGTATCCGGTCAACCCGCTTGAGAGGCTAACCTTTGTGTCTGTGGATGGAACAGGCTGATTATCTACCGTTCCGAAGATGCCTTTCTGAAAGGTGAAGCTGGGAGAGTCAATATTTCCTGAAGCAAGTAGCTCCGTTTTGATTTCGGGTAATCGATGGGTCTTAGCCTCGGCAACTTCCCATGCGGACTTTGCAATGTCCAACCGCGCAATCTGGGTTGGCCTGTTGTTCTCTAATGCGATCTGAATAGCGTCAACGAGTGCGAGCTCCTGCGGCTGCTCTACGGGGCTCTGGCCAAGGCCAGATACGCTCCACAACGAGGCCAGAGTGACAGAGAAGCAGGCGAGGAATCTTGCGCGCGTTGCTCGTCTCATTGCAATTGGGCGATACACGGTTACACGGCGATTGAGAAGGGCTCCAAAGCCCGCACGCAATCCGACTACAATCCTTGTCTCCTCAGTCCACCGCCACCGCCTCCTCCCCTACCTCCGAGATTGTTTAAGTCATCGAGAACCGCTTGCTTATCCTCCGGTCGGAACGAGCCAGCGTTCATCGTCGCCTCGATCTGCGACTTGGCGGTCTTCATCGCTCGGAACTTTTCCAGCATGCTTCCTCCGCTCGTCTTGATAGACTCCAGAGAGTTCAGGCTGTCCTGAAGCTGCTGCACCTGTGGAGGCGTCGGTTCTCCATGCATGACCGCGGCAAAGATATCTTCACCGAGTTTTTTCCCTGGCGTATCAGGTTCGGCAGAGGGCTCCGGTTGTTTCGTAGCCATCATAAGCTGAAAGTCCTGACGCAGGGTGGTCCGGTCGGGCTCCTTAACCGTAGCCATGGTCGCTCTGATTTTGGTGACAGCTGAATAAGGCGTCATCAGGTCGACGGGCGCGCCCGGCTGTCTTTCGGATTTTGCCTCTTTGAGAATCGCGAGGTTCTCCTTTATCTCCTTCAGCTGAGCGACGGTGATGCTTTCACTCATGACTGCAGCCTTGAGATCCTCCTGGAACTTTTCCTTAACAGGGTTAGTCTCATTCTGGCCTTTGACGAATACTGAAGTTGAAACAATCAAAGTCATCATTAGGATGGCGGAGAAAATGATTGCCTTACGCTGGCTTTTCATAGATCCTGCTTTCTGAAAGTTCTGTGCACTAAGAGCAACAGAAGTACCGAGGTGCGGGAGTACAGTCTGTTCCGCCTTCTTGAACGAATGCAAGCAATTCGGCGGAGAATGACACGGCCGACTCCTTCACTTCGCTCCCGCTCAACGTTGCCTGCGCGAACCGCCACGTGCGCCGCCGCTGGCTCCTCCACGGTTTTGCATTTGTTCAAGTTGATCGCCGCGCGAGCGAGATCGCGAATCATTCTGCAGTTGACTCATAGTGCCGGGCGAGGTCGAACTGCCAGGAGAAGTCTGTGTCGGGAACTGACCAGACTGGTTCTGGATGGCTCGTCCCGCACCACGAGAGTTTGTCTGATCGGACCCTCGACCACTCGCCGATGGCGTGTTTCCTGATTGCGAACCAAGAGTTGAAGACTGAGGCTGATTTGGACTGGTGGAGTTCTGCTTCTGCTGCCGAGTTTGGTTTGCGCCCGTGGACGGATCTACAGGAGTCCAGCCGCCGTTGTCGTACTTGCTCCAGTTTCCGCTGGAGTCTTTCTTGTAGACGTTGCCATCGGCTCCAGCATAGACGTTGTTGTTATTCGCATCCTTTGCAACAAAGCCGCTGTTTCCGTTAGCACCCGAATAGCCGGCACCGGCGCTGCCTTCGGAGGTTTGAAAGGATCCTGCCGTCCCGTTGCTGTTGGTTACATGCTGTGCCTGGGCCCAGTTGTCTCCGTTGGTAACCACCGAACTTCCCCACTGGCTATATTGATTGTGGCCCTGCGAGGTCGCGGCCGAAGTTCCTGTCCATGGGTTATAGGTCTGGGCGTAGGTATGGCCGCCATAAGCATTTTGAGTTGTAACCGCATGTCCATAAGTCCCAGTGGTCGGGTTGTACCAGGCTGCTGAACCAGCTGAACCATATGGCCCGTACACGGCCCGCCCTACGCCATAGGCTCCGGTGTAGGGACTGTATACGGCCGCCACTCCATAGCTATAGGGATAGGGATAGTAGATGGGGTGTGGTCCCCAGTAAACATAGGGCGGGTAGTAGTAGCCTGTGCCGTACACGACAGTTGCTCCCACTGCCGCCCCAATGACAAAGACACCGAGATAGCCGCTCGAGTAGCTTGTCTGCACGGTCGTTGGTGTCGGGTTTGAGACCACGACATAACTCACGTTGTACATAGGAGAGCTTGGCGGAATCGTATAAATGACCTGCGGCACTGAATCCGCAGTCTTCCATGGGCCACTAGGACTCCGGGAGATAAACCAGACACCTTGAAAGCAGAGGTAGTAGAGATCGCCAACACGAATTACTTTGTCAGGCGTATTCACCGCGTAATAAAGCGTTGTGGTTTCGATCTTGTTGAACTGAGGCTGCCCAGCATACGAGACCTTGACCTGCGCCTCTGCAGCAGCGCGATTCACGACTGCCGTTGTGGGCACTTGCGACAGCAACACGGCATCACTGGCTTCTTGCGTTCCCGGCACGGAGACAAGCACATCGTGAGCTGGGCTGCTCCTTGGGATCATCGCAAAGTCCGCGGGCAGTGAGTCACCTGCATAGGTCCATGGGCCTGCAAGGCTGGCAGCGCGAAACCATCGTCCGGAGATCAAGACGTAGATCTGACCGTCAGGCTGATGAACGAACGCCTTGTTCTCTGTATTGGTCCCATAGCTGAGACTGGTGCCGGGAATCTTCGAGTAGACCGGCTTACCCACGAATGCAATCAACTCAGCCGGTTTCTCGGTGAACAAAACCTGAGGTGCAACTTGACTGCTGGAGACTGGCGGCACGGCTTTCAAAACGTCATCCCAGTTCTGATGAGCGGGCAGTTTGCCTATGTCTGGTGGCAGCTTTACAGTTGCCGCCCATGGCCCATGCAGATCTTTCGCTTTGAGCCAGGTCTTGCCGTTTAGTAAGTAGTAGTCAGATTTATCGAAGAAGAGGTCCCAGTTAGTGTTGACGACGTATTCCAAGGTCGTGCCCTGAATGGGAGCCAATACCGGTTTTCCATCGACCAGGAGCACAATCGATGGCGCTGTGGAGACGAGAATCACAGGCGCCTGCGTATTGGTAGCAACCGTCCTTACCGGCTCATTTACCTTCTCCAGGCTGGCGATCATGCGAGGCAATCCGATAGTGAACGTTATGGTCGGATAGAGCTGGTGGGCACGCTGCTTCATCTCAGCTTCCTGCGCTGCGTTGAGCGAAGGAAAGCGGGCGTCGAGCACTACGATGTCGTTTACGAAGACTGTCTGCGCGCTTACGTTAGCGAGGGTATCAGCGCGCCAGGAGATAACTCCTAGGACAGGTTTTTGCCCTTTGTCTGTTACTGAAATCGCCGTATCCGCGACCATCGTGCGATATTTCTGCCAGGCTTTGAGTTGCGGCTGGTAGACAACGAGCTGCAACCCGTTGCGGTTGAAGACTCGTGGCCACGAAGGAATAGAAGCTGGAGAACCGACGGGGTGGTTAGTTGTCGCAGAGACCTTCTGGGCCATGGCGGCGGAGGTTGCCCCGCTTAGCAGGCAGGTCATCATCGCAAGAACTGCATAGCCTTTAAGTTCTTTCAAAAAATGGCCTACTTTGATCGAAGTGGGTAGAACCCGGCCCGTTTTTGTGCGTGAACGATTGTAAACCGATTATTTACACGTTCATGGCATTTTTTTGAAGTTGTGTGTAAAAAACCGAAAAAAGAGAGCCAAAAAAAATTGAGAAAAAAAGATCAACCTCGTAGAATTGGCGCGTTCTCAAAGCACAACGTGCATCCGGGCCCCGAAGTATCGCCAATTATCTTGGCAATTTTAACTTGAGGCCCCAATGAAATTCAT
This sequence comes from Tunturiibacter gelidiferens, assembly GCF_013410115.1. Lineage (GTDB taxonomy): Bacteria > Acidobacteriota > Terriglobia > Terriglobales > Acidobacteriaceae > Edaphobacter > Edaphobacter gelidiferens. Next base: position 2,252,918 of record NZ_JACCCV010000001.1, on the reverse strand, counting down.
GCGACGGCTTTTGGCACTATCCCTCTTCTTCGCGGCTTTCAATCTTGTCGCTCAGGTTCCACCGACACAAGACGCTGCTACACCGCAGAAGCTGCCAACGTTCTCCTTCACAAAAGACATGACTATCTACGTGAGCGACTTTGAGCTGGATGCTGAGAATGTTCAGGTCGATAAGGGATCGGCGATCAGTCAAGCGCGACCCGGAATTCTGGAAAGACCTTCGAAGAGAGAGCAACGGGACCCAGAGGCCCAGGCAAAAAAGCTGGTCGAGACGATGTCGACGAGTATCGTCAGTGATCTCCAAAAGGCCGGCTACAAGGCGCAAAGATTGGCAGCGAACGATCTGAAGCCTGCCACCGGGGCGTGGGTGCATGGAGTGTTCACACAGGTGGATGAAGGGAGTCGTATTCATCGCGCGATAATTGGCTTTGGATCCGGTAAGGCAACAATGGAGCTATTTGTAACCCTAAGCAATTTGGCGACCCCCCAGAAGCCGCTTTACGAAGCTTCTGAAGATGGCGCAAGCAAAAACAAAGCCGGTGCCGTAATCACCCTGAATCCTTATGTAGCCGCAGCTAAGTTTGTCATGGAAAAGAAAGCGCCCGAAAAAACGGTCAAAAGTACCGCCTCAGCAATTTCAAAGGACGTCATACAGCATCTGCAACCGAATCCGATATCACTTGGGCTCCCAACCACCGCTAACCAAACTTAATGAGATCGTGAGCTGTAGTGGATATCTGAGGTCGTTCGTGTGTAATGGCCACGAAAACTGGCCATAAATACAGATCGCCAACCCAGATTGTTATACGGGTACAGCGACGCCGATGATGTAGCTTAGCTGACTTAATTCATCTTGATGGACCGAAATCGCCTCCCCGGCCCCGTGGGCGCCGGCCAGAAGCACGTACTGATTGTCATTTCGATCCAAGTAGCCGCATCGTAGATCTGCGCCTTTACGAAGTGCATAGACGCGACGACTCCAACCGGTCTTCGTCGTATCGCTCTCGATCTCAGGGATGCCGGGGATCTCCTCCAAAAGAATGAGTGAGCCCGGAGAGATCGGTGGATCGATGCCTTGGAGGGCGCTCCCGTGCGGAAGTCGGACGACTCTTTCGTCCAAAGACCGGAGTTGCGAAACCTTAGCGACAGCAACATGGGCCATTCAACAAACTCTTTACGGAGTGCCATCCACCGATCTTGCGGGACAGGTATATGAGGCCTGCGAAACGTTCCTGATAAATCCGCAAGGTGTCTTGTGTTGAGAAGCGTGTCGAGAGAATACCTTCCCCGATCAGACGCCATAGGCCGTTGCATACGGAGCGCATCGGTGTAGCGCGTCAGATGTGTCACAGAGAGTTGGATCAGTGCATCGACATGGGGCACCGACGACGTGGCCACCGATAGCGCCGCTCCGTCCTCCCACTGAGCTTCGTGTGGAAGATCGACTCCATTGCCTCCTGAATGCGTGGGAGGTCCTGCCGCGATCTCCGAAACCGGCGATGCTTGGTCGCAAACAGCCGATCCATAGACGGATGCTCCCAGGGCAGGACCAGCGATGCACTATGCTCAGACGTTGGAAGTGAACGCAGCAACGGATAGTCCGGCAGCGGAAGGCCCAACGCGAACATCCGTATTCGTCCTGCGATCCGACGTCTTTCGGATAAGCAAACTCCTGGGGCCCGTTGTATCTCCGGCCGGAGACTAACAATAGGAGTTTGCCTCGGGTGACGACACAGCGACTGCAGCGGTATCCGTTGCCAAACTGAAGCAAGTAAATCGCTCTTGGGTTCGGGCGCATTCGTTCCACTTCGTCAATAGGCACCACAAGAGCGCTTGCGCCCGGCGGCAGGCTGGAGCCCAGACTATCTTCTGTCCCTACGTGCACATAGAATGTACCCGGCTGCCGCCAACCCGCATCCTCCAAGGCGCGGATCGGGACGTTCCCTTGCCACTCCGGAACAAGATCCTGCAGGGTGGAACTCCTGGTAAAAACCTCGTCGCCGCCGCATTGAAACGGCAGATCCACCAGGCGATCACGTTCGAACGGATAGGTTTCGATGATGTGAGTGCGGCCAGCATTCAACTTTAGGTCATACTCTCGAATGCGCTCCAACTCGTATCCAAAGAGTCGGTGAGCACCATCGAGCGTCAATTAAAAGGCATCCGCAACCTCCAGAACGGCGTGGAGGGTTGGGTGTTCCTTGGTGCGAGAGAAATTCGAAAGTAGGTTCTTTGTCAGAATCTCTCGCTTCTCTTGCGCGCGAACGTCCTCTTCGCTGGAGAGCGGGAGTGCGCGGAAGAGCCCTCGGAGATGGATGAGCGCATCACCGATTTGCTCGCGTGGAACGAAGTTGTACACAGTGAGCAGCCTCCTCGAAAAGTCTCAGCACGGGAGTCGCAAGAGAAAACAGCAAAACAGGAGCTACAGCTTTTCAGCGGCTTGCCAGTTCAGAACGAGCGATCAATGGGTTTCAAGACATATGCGTAGCATCATACAAGCCACAATCTGGCGCCATTCGCTGCTTTTGCTGGTGAGAGATGCTGCGCAACGCCAATCCGATGCGCGAACTTGATCGTTCAACCACCTGAGGCAAATACGATTTGTATGTCTAGAGAACGGTAAACTCTTTCGTTCCTGCACGAAAATGCGGCAGAGACTTTGCCTGATATTTTTTTGATATCACCTGATAACTGAAAAGTATTGGACGGAATCGTCAATAAGCTGGAATCTCAAGACAGTCCTAGCTTGGTAGAAAGCCGCGGGCCTCACAGGATGTTGTGATGAACTCACGTCCAAGAATGCGGTTAGCCAATAAGGCTCATTACAAATGGCCGCACTCTAGACGGCGAGAGAATCGCAGGCTCGTCACAATCAAAGGTACAGAGGTTGGGTGACAAGGCATAGCTATCACACGGCGCGTCTATAACCGCCAGAATTGGAGTTAGAGATGGGAACCTATCTGCCAGCAGAGAGAACTCAACTTGCCTCGCTCGAAGCTCCTCCTAAATTCCGGCCGGGCTCCGTGACGGCGCTTGAAAGGCACTACTGTGTGGCTGAGATCGCGCAGCTGTGGGGTTTGAGCGAAAGCACCATCCGGCGGCTCTTCATCGATGAACCAGGGGTCCTGAAGATTGCTCATGAGGAGACGAGATTCAAGCGGCGCTATATCTCCCTAAGAATCCCGGAACGGATCGCACTCCAGGAAACCGGCGACTCCAAGGGGTTGCCTGAATCTTGGCTGTTGTCTCGCTTCGTGACCGGACCTCAACAGCCTTCGGTTAGGTCACGCTATCGTGTCTTCTCCGCCTCCCTCACAACCTCCTACCCAAAAGATGATGTCGGCTCTACTACTAAGAGAGCAGCATGCGCTCAGCCTAGAAATCGGGCGCACAACCTAGGCTATGAGGTGCGCGCCGAAGCGTGGGTCTGGGAAGAACCCGCGCTTCGGAAGTGAAAGCGATTTTGTGCTAATTTGTGCTAGCTTCCTGCGAAACATGCCACTTTGGGTGTTTTGTGTGTTTTTAGAATCAATAAGTTACGAGGCTCCACTGCGGAACATGGGTTTGATCCCGACCCGCGCCTCCATAATCTTCTCAACAACTTAGACAACTGATAAAGCCGCTACCTAAGCCGGCAATAAGGCTGCCAACTGACGTATAAGATTCTGAATAGGCCGATAAACGGTAATGCGGCCGGTCTGAGGTCAGGGTTTCGTCGGCGATCTCGGAGGCGGCTGACTTCGGTGGGTTTATCTTTCGCCGTGGTCTCGTCGAGGTTCGTGGCGGAAAGGGTATGTTTGTGGCTCTCCCTAAGATCACACGAGAGTTTTAAACGCTGAGTGACTTTGTGAGCATTTACACGCACTCGGCCGCAAGCCAATCGCGTACTCAGTAGAGAGATTGTGACCGCCGGGGCGACCGTGGCGCATTAACTCGCGTTGACAAAGGGGAAGCGCATCGTAAGAATCCGTCGCTTGGGTCTGGCTGATGGGTGTCACTTGAATCTAAGGCGTGTGGTGCTGTGGATGACTTTGAGAAGATCATCAGCGACTTCCATGGGGCGCTCATGCTCCAGAATCGGATCTCTGCTCTGGCCGCGAGGTGTAAAGGGGTTATCCATTACAATCATTCTTCCCGCACTACAAACTGTATTGAACGAACCTTATAGAAGCCGCCCAGCCGGCTACCGCCATGTTGCGGAGGTGTGGCTTCTGCGTCAACCCTAACATCGCGAACTCAGCAGTTGTACATCCGGAAAATTACTCATTGCGGTCGATGGCAGAGGTGCATACTCTCTATGTCATAGATTGTTGGAACATCAAATGTTATTCGTATTGGCCGATAGCAGAGATCATCGAAAGCGCCGATGGCCTTCGTTTCCGTGCGTTGGCCTTTTCATCTTGATCACAACGGTTTCGTTAGCAACGGCGCAGTCCCCCCAGTTCCTGCCTGAAATCGATTCCTCTGTCTCGATCAACCCGCTGGTGTGCCTCAGATTTCAGGCGAAACAGACCCGCGAGGGTGGCGACCCAACCCAGGCTGAACTGGGCCCCAGCGTGGATTTTTACCTCAAACCGTGGATTAGGCTTAAGAGCGTAACCGCGTTCGATCTGGACGAAGCCGAGAAGCGCGCTCTGATCTTCTCTGCCGGCTACCGCATTCTTCCCTCGGCGGACGCTAGTACCGTACAGCGACTGCAACTGGTCGCCACGGCCAATTTTCCTCTCCAGTGGGGTCTGTTGCTTTCCGATCGAAGTCGCGCCGACAATGACTGGACTAACGGAGAATACGACTGGCGATACCGTAATCGGATTTCACTGCAAAAGTCGCTTGCCGTTCACTCCTATCACCCAAAAATCTATCTCCGCGCCGAGGAGTTCTACGAGAGCAAATATCAGAAATGGAGCACCACAGCGTTATACCTAGGCGCTACCTTCCCTATCCGAAGCCATCTGGAACTTAGCCCCTACTACGATCATCAGAACAATACCGGCAAGAAGCCAAATCAGCAGTTGAATCAGCTGGGACTGATTGCGAACTTCTATTTCACTGCCACGAAGCGGTAAATAAAAATTGTGAATGACTTGCAATGAATCGATGTATTCCCGGGCAGGGCCCATGACAGTTATCATGGTCCGCCGAAGTGCCAGAGATCCGCACCGCCATGGGACTGGGAGCAAATTGAGAATAGAGGTAGAGGATTCTTGAGATTCGTGTTTCTTGCCGCGGCGCAGACCCTGTGGATCTGCATGGTGAGCGCGCAAGAACTTGCGCCACGGGCCTATGTCATTACTCCTTCGCAATTGAATGTAGTTACCGTGACTTGGTCTTTCTATGACGGGACTATCAACTATAACGGGTCGCTTCCGGTAAGTGGCGCTGTGGGAACGTATCAGGTTCCGAGCCTCACCTATTACCGTTCCTTTAGTATGTTTGGCCGCTCGGCAAACGCGGTCGCCTCGTTACCTTACGGACGAGGAACCTTCGAGGGAACCGTTACAGGAGCCGGACTGCGGCTCTATCGTTCGGGTCTGCTGGATTCGGTTTATCGCCTTTCGGTGAATCTTATGGGTGGTCGGGCGATGCCGATTCCGGAGTTTTCTCGATGGAAGCAGAAAACCCTTTTGGGCGTCAGTGTCAAGGTGGTCCCGCCTACCGGCCAATACGATCCGACCAAGCTCATCAATTGGGGCACGAACCGATGGTCTTTCAAGCCGGAGCTCGGGTATTCCCGGCGATTTCGGGCGCTCGTCCTAGATTCATATGCGGGGGTCTGGTTCTTTACCAGCAACTCCGACTTCTGGTCGCGCAACGTTTATTATTCCGGCACCAGAACTCAGTCGCAGAGTCCGATCGGGGCATTTGAAGGACATTTGAGCTACGACATCAAACCTCGGCTTTGGATATCTCTCGATGGGAACTACTGGTTTGGCGGGGAGACTAGTATTGGCGGAGTAAAAAATTCTCTGAGCAAGGAGAGCAACTCGCGGCTCGGGGGCACATTTTCGATGCCCATCACCAAGCATCAATCAATAAAGGTTAGCTATAGCAATGGCACCTATATTCGGTTTGGCGGTAATTATCAGAACGTTTCGGCAGCATGGCAGTATTCCTGGATCGGGAAACTTAGATAGCTCGGTGCTCTCAATTTGAGTGGAGGGGAGACGCCCATAGCGTGGGAATCTTCCTGCAAAGGTTGCTGCTGTTGGCCTTGACCGAACGGCCCGGACTTCCTGGCAATAAGCTGCACGTCAACCCTCTCCAAAAGAACGTAGTTTTCCTGGACATAGGAGGAGATGAACTAAGTGACTCGGGGATTTTTCACAAACTGAGGCAGCGACCCCAGGCTCGGACTCCCACCAGGGCCTCGAGTTGATCGCCCATTTTGGCGTTCTTCGGCGCAAAAAACCGGACGCCCCACGAAGGAGCATCCGTCGTTGATCCCGCTCTTACGGACAGGTTTACTTGAGTTGGACCGCGGGAAGAACGCTCGTTCCCTCCGCGCGAACGGCATCGAGTTCCCAAGGATTGAGACCCAAAGCTTTGAGGATGGTAGGCGCTACCTGGACGGTGCCCACTGCGGCGCGGACCGTGCTGGGTTCGAAAGACGAATGAGAGAGCAGGAGGATGACATTCGTGTCGTCGTGGGCGAACCCGCCGTGCTCCTCCTGCTTTGCGCTGCTGCCGGAGTAAGTAACGCCGACGTTGGGGGTCACGATGATGTCCGGCGAACGCGGGTCCTTGGTTGGGCCGTTGTAGTTGATCGCGAGTGACGGGCCATAGTAGAGCTGCCCGAGCGCGATTCCGGTGGCGGAAGCATTGTCTTCGAGGATTTTGACTCCGGCGTCAGTGTCGGAGGAGCTCTTCAGCCAGAGCAACGAGACGTCATCTTCCGTGGGTCCGATGCCGCTGCCGTTGGTCGATTCAGAGTCCGGAATGAAGCCTGCATTGGAGAGCAAGGTAGCAGGCGAGGTGCCGACCTTGAGTTGAGCGACATAACGGTTGGGATCGATAGGCGACTGGCCGTGCTTGGCAGTGATCACGATCAGGGTCGAATCATAAAGGCCCTTGTCCTTTAGCTCCTCGATGAATGCCCCGATCGAGGCGTCGACGAACTTGAACTCGTCCAGCAACGCCGCGCTGGGCGTGCCAGTGGCATCCAGATATCCGCCCGTCACGCCGTTGCTCTTCTCAATGAGCTTTTGGCCCACGCTGACGGCCTGGAAGTTCAAGCCAAAGATGGTGGGAACTTGGGTCTTCCTAGTGCCGAGGTGGTTCTTCCCATCGATCTCGTTGAGGATCGCGTCTACCTTCAAGGTGTCGTAGCACTGAATGTTCTGGAAGCTGTTTGTCCAAGCCGACACGTCCGAGCCTGGATCGAGGACGGTCGAGCAGGACACGCCGGTAGGGGTTTTGACGCCGGGGAGACCGATCACATTCGAGTTGATCTCAGGCGCGTAGAAGTCGTCGAGCGCGCTAGGGCCAATGCCAGATGCTACCGACGAGTACGCAGGGTGCTTGTCGGACCAGGCCGCGTAGCCACCCGCCTTGTGAATGACGCTGAAGATGCTGTTTGCGCGGACGAACTCCCACGGAAAGACGGGTGCACAGCCCTTCCCTGGGTCACGGACCAGTCTCTTGGGATCGATAGAGGCGAGGCCCCCATCAGTCAGCGCTGCACCAGGCGCGCCGCCGTTTACCTTGCTCTGGTCGATGTCGATGCCTTCTTCATATTCGGTGGTCGTCCCGGTCGGGGCGGCGTAGGGAGTGCAAGAGCCGGCCGCGAGACCGTTACCGGTGGTCTTGGCGGGAGCGTCGTAGTTCCGGGAATACGCGACGTCGTAGTAAACGCCCGTAAGGGCTGGGCTTCCGCCAGTGATGATCGCGGTCAGGCCGGGGAAGGAATCGGAGGGCTTTGAGGTGCTGGCGGCGACATAGTTGATGCCAGTCTTGCCAAGGGCAGCCAGCGCAGGACAGTAAGGTTGGCCACCGTTGACGGTGCTAATACCTTTCGCGCAGTTTGCAAAATCGACGGCATGCATGCCGTCGACGCTGATCAGAAGAACGTGCTTAATGCGGTCACGGCCGAAGTGGTCATGGTCATCGTCATGGTCTTGTGCTGCCGCAGAGACTGCCGAACACGCGGCCGCGAGGGAGAGTAAGGCAACTAACTTTTTCATTGATATCCTCCGCGGATAATCATTGGCTAGTCATTGGGATTCTGACATTGTCGAGGTGTAAAAATTCGATGAACTAATTTAGCGACCGCATGCGGGCGACAAGAGAGAGCCGAGTTCCCGCGAATTTTGGTGCCTGCTTGAAATAACGGATTGGCAACTAAGCGGGATACAGCGGCCGAAACCGGGAATGGAAATCGCTAAATCGTGATGCTAGATGAGCTCGGCTTCGATTCCTTCAACGCGGAACAGCGCGCTAACTCGGGAACGATCGTCACCACTTGCCGCTTCATGATCGTCTCTGGGCCGACGGTGAATACACTGCGATTGGGCCGAAGCAGGCGCAAAAACAGCAAGCCAGCACTCAGTACAGATGATCCTGCCTAAGAAGACTGTGTGCGCTTAGTGTGTGAAGTTGTGTGGGATTGTGCTTGAGAGAAGAACTAAGTCTGGATTTTTTGGCTCCTGAGGTAGGACTCGAACCTACAACCCTTCGGTTAACAGCCGAATGCTCTGCCATTGAGCTACTCAGGAACGTCTTTGGACCGCGGAGGACTCACGCGCTCTCTCAGTTATAACAAATCAGGTTAGAGGGGTCAAAGGCCACCTGGGAGCCAGCGTCAACACAGTGGCATTACGATGCACGGGAAATGTTTTTGAAAGGGCTGCTGCCTACGCCCACGCGTCCTCAGACTACTACGCGATGCGATCTCAGCCACTCATGACAGCCGGGTGCTGGCTGCTCTCCGTTGTCAGGGGTAGAGAAGGACTGCGATATTGTAGGCCGTGAAGGGGCTGTTTCGTGTTACGGAACAGGCTCCGACGACGGCCTGATGATATTTGCCGGATGCCAGTTTGCTTTTGAGCTGACTGGGGATCTGATTTAGACTTCCAGCGGTGTAACGCATGATGTACCAAGGTTGGCGGGAACCCGCGTAGCCAGTGGACATTGTGCAGGTCTGACGAGCTTCTTCGGTGGTTTCTGTAACGTGCATTCCCGACTGTGCGATTACGCTGGCAACGGTGCGCTCCTGCTGGTTGAGCGACAGAGTTTGAACGTTGCTGGCGAAGTCTTCTACTGCGTAGAGTTGATGATCTCGAGTAACGATGGCGATTCCGATTGAATCTACGTTGGGATCAAGCAGATTGGCGCGGTGGCCGGGCGAGTGCATCCAGAGATTGTGGATGATGACAGAGGTGGGGGCTTCGGCTACGTTTTCTGTAATGAGGCTGAAGTGTGCGCCAGCATTGGCTCCGCGAGCAGCGAGTGCGGGCTCGCCATCGAATTGGTGGGAGATTTCGGCGTGCGCGGCCATCTCGCGGGCGTGGATGGCGGAGGCTTCGGCCAGGACCGGGTCGAAGCGGAGTGGCTGAAGTCCTTGATTGACGCGGTCTTCGTTTGCGGCGGCGAGGAGATACTGCTCGGCTACGGTGAGATTGCCTGAGGATTCGAAGCTTTGGGCAGTAAGGGCGCGCGACGATAAAAGCAGCAACGCGGCCAACGAGAAGTAGCACAGGCGAGATTTCTGCAATGAAATCAGAGACTTGGCGCGCGCTACGAAGAGGGCCGGCATGAGGCTCATTCTAGGTTTGGGGTGCCGGGGTGGGTAATACAACTTTATGGTTAGCATGAGGTCCCCTGCCCTGCCTATCGGTTGGGACGCTGCGAAGGTGAGGAAACGATGCCTGCAGTTGCAAACTTTAGTACTAGAAAATTCGCAGAGGTAAAACCTCACTTTTGCAGGGGGTTTTGTAGATTTTGACTGTTTTGTGGTGGTGAAATCGTGGTGAAGTTGTGGTGGACTGCGTGGTGAACGTGGTGTTCTGGACGGGGTCTTTTATGGAGATAGAAAACACGCCATGTTTTTCAAGTTTATTTTCGACCTGTTGACCGGGGGATCTCTTTTTGGAACTCGCATCAGGGTAGTCATGGGATAGGGATTGGTTTTTGCCCGGAGAGCGGGATTTCTTTGTTGCTCAAGCTGCCGAACAGGGGGAAAAGCATTCCTCGCGTTCGACTCCGCTCAGTGTGCAGATGGCGATGAGAGGAGCAGATAAGACCCTCTGTAACAACAGGAGGTTGGTCTAGGGAGTTGGTCTAGGGAGTTGGTCTAGGGAGTTGGTCTAGGGAGTTGGTCTAGGACTTGAGTGCGGGGAGGCGGCCGCGGTTACGGAGCATGATGGCGAGGAGCTTGCGAGCGTCCCAGTAGCGGGGGATGTAGCGCTTCGGTTCGGCGAAGGAGCGGAAGAGCCAACCCAGGTAGTACTTGTCGGCCCAGACGGGGATGAGGACCTGATCGCCGCTGAGGAAGGCGATGGCGGCACCGATGCAGTGGATGGCGGGGCGATAGGCGAGGTTGCGTTTGAGGTAGAGGCCTAGGCGCTCCTGGGTTCCGCCGCCGATGGTGACGATGACGTGCTGGGGGCGAAGGCGGTTGAGGCGTTCGAGTAGAGCTGGATCGTCGATAGGAGCGCTGCCGTACATAGGGGCCATGTAGACATAGTCCTGAGGGATGACGATTCCCTGCCTTGCGAGCCAGTCGAGATTGCGTTTTGCGCTGACCGGGCTCGCCATGATCCAGAGGACGTTGCCGGGTTCGCGAATGTCGGATGCGAGGAGGAGTTCGCGGAGATACTCGAGTCCGGAGAGGCGCTTGATGGGAGTGGGCTGGAGACGATTCCAGATGAGGACCATGAAGGCGGAGTCGGTGATGGCGAGGTCCGCGTTGAGGAGTGCGTCGCGATAGTCGGGGCTGCGGTCGAGGTCTTTGAGGGCCGGGGCTGCGGGGACGACGAGGAGGCCGCCTTTGGTGCGCATGATGTCGATCGCCTCCTTTGCGGAGCCGTCGAAGAAGTCGATGCCGAGGATACGGTGGGTGGGAGGAGTTGTCGACATGAATAGTTCGCTTCTATCTTATTCGAAGACGGGCTCGCTCTTTGTTAGTTCGTGTCACTACACGCATGCGAGGGTGGCCCGGAAGATGACGAGCTAATTCCAAGCGGAGAGAAAAGCGGTTCGCGCAGGGCGCGAATACCCACATCTCAAAATCGAGATATGGGGCACCCAGCTGGTGGGCGACCACGAGGATGTCTCATCGCGCTGGACCTGCGCGGCCTCCCACTGAGGAGTACAGAGCTTGCACTCCCCAGTTGGCAACAGGTTGGTTACTTTTTGGGGCGTGATTCAGGAGGGACCAGGCCGGCGACGCGGTAGTAGACGACGAGCTGGCCGTAGTGTTCGCCCGAGTGTTCGATGAAACCCCAAGCCTGATCCGAAAGACGAACTTGTTGATCCTTGGAGAAGGGGTCCAACATCAGATCGCTCATGCCCGAATCGCCCTTCTGCTTGAGGAGCGCTGCACCGTCTGCAAAGGATTTCTTCACAAAGGCAACCACTTCAGCCTTGCTTTTGTACTGATCCCGTTTGGGATCACCCTCAGGAACCTTCTTCCCGAGGAGTGGGTTAATGAAATAGTAGTTCGCGCTCGCCGCATGGAGCAGTTGCTCGGCAAAGCTTCGCTCGACAGGAACGGGCTTGAAATCGTATTTGTCTTCAGGAAAATCTTCTGCCATCGCGGTTAACTTTCGCCCGACATCGTTCCAGGCGTCCAACAATACCTGTGAAGGGTTTGCCGGTGGTTTTGGCGTGAGTTTCTTCGCGTCATCCTGTGCATGCGCTTGATGTGGGCTGACGATCAGGGCGAGAAAGAGCGCTATGAGAATCTTCTTCATTTACGAACCTCCGGCAGTTCTGCCGTTGCAGTCCAATCATCTTAGCCAAAAATACAATGGTTGCCGAGTGTGTGATCGAAAATCGTACGCTCGCCTGGCGGGGTCGCCATAAGAGTTCGCTTTGATACAGTGCCTGCGAGTCGTCAGGCAGTTTGAGGTGAAGAGTAAAACGGTTTGGCGCGAGGCGCGAAATGCCCCACATCTCAGAATCGAGATATGGGGCTCCCGGCGCATTGAAACGGCTGCCCGGTACCTCGTCCCCCATCCTTGGCCCGGCGGAGTCTTCGGAAAGCCGATTATGTTAACCTTCATGGCATGAAAGTAAGCGTGCCAATACGTGCTAACGCGTTACTCGCAAAATTTTACGCGATGAAGGTCAAGGAGCTCGATTTAGAGATCAATAAGATATACACGTTGATGATCGGCGACGCGGGACCGGACGAAATTGCATCGGGGGAAATGGATGCACGAATCGAGAAGGCTAGCGAAGCCACGGCCAAAATGCAGTATCAACGGAAGGCGTTTCGACAAATGCCATTAATCGCCAGAGCTACACAGCTCGGTATTGATATTCCCGAAAGCTATTGGGAACCCGGAAATTTCGGCCTCTCTTACAAGCCACTCAATCATCAGGGATATAGCTGGCTTGTACGAGAGATAGGAAAGAACAAACTGTCAACAGTCAAAGATTGGGTTTCGGTCATTAGCCCTATCTTGAGTTCTATTATCGCCATTCTGGGACTGCTTGTAGCCCTTCGAAGGCACTAACTAATCCGGCCCGTATATCCAGCTGCCGCCCTGACAGAAGCATTACTAACCGTGTTCCTGACTCAGTTGCATTGTGAGAGTAGACCATCGTATAGGCGTCTCATGGTGAGAGGGTCCACGTCTTGAGTCGCAAACTCCATCCAACAGATCGATTTCGAGCACCAATTGTTGTGTAGCCGCTGGGTAAAAATTGTGAGTTTTGATGTAGGAGATCGTCATGGGTAGGTTTCGGTCGCTTGCGGTTGCGGTTTTGTTTCTGGTGAGTTCTTTATGTGTTTTATCAATGGCTCAGGGGCCGGAGCAACAGGGGCGGCCGGACAACGTTGCAGGCAACTGGACGATCTACGCCAACAATATCGATAAGGCCGGGAGCTCCTTGAAGACCGTTCAGATCACTCAGAACGGCAGCATTCTGACGGGTCGCTTCAAAGGTCCACATCAGTCAGGGAAGCTTCAAGGATGGGTCCATGTGCATCACGTCGAGTTCAGTACAGACACCCGTGAGGTGCTGACGTTCCGTGGACAGATTCAGGGAGACACCATGTCGGGACTCTACGGAATCAGGGGCAGGCACGCTGAGTGGCATGCTCAGCGCACGAACTGAGTTCCTTACGATGTGATGGCCTCTGGGTTTGAGGTCGTTGAGTGGATCTGATAAGCGCGTGTTCGGTTTGACTGAACGGAATCGCGAGCTACCCTCCGTCCATCTAATCGACAGGTCTCTATGTGGGTGGGTAGAGTACCTATGAATGGATGGACCATGGCTAAGCATTCACATCGGGACAAGATTTTAGAGAGCGGACTACGGGTTGTGCACGAACGCGGCTTTACAGGGGCCAGTGTGAGGGATATCGTTCGGGCGGCCGGCGTTCCGCAGGGCTCGTTCAGCAACCATTTTGCTTCGAAGGAGGCGTTCGGGGTCGAGATTTTGAACCTGTACTTCGAGCAGACGCTGGAGATTATCAGGAAGACGCTCCACAACAAAGAACTTGCTCCGCTGGCGCGAATCCGGGCTTATGTAGAGGACGTGGACGCATCGCTCCTCAAAAAAGACGAGTTGAACGGATGCCTGATGGGCAACCTGAGCCTGGAGTCGGGCGAACAGAGCCCTATGATCCAGCGACGTCTCGCTGAACTCTTCACGGAGGTGCAGAAGGAGATCGCAGACTGTGTGCGAGACGCGGTGAAGGCGAAGGAACTGCCTCCGTCGACCAATGCGAAGGATCTTGCGACCTTTATTCATGCGTCGCTGGAGGGTGCTCTGCTGCAGTCGAGAGCAGAACAGAGTCGCGTGGCGATGGATCGCTACAAGCGCATTCTTTATTCGACGATCCTGATTTAGACTCTCACGTTTTGTTTGAGGGAAACGATATGGCCCCCGAAGTGTTGTTGCGCTTCGGGGGCCGTATTGTTTTCGTTCTCGACGATTACCTTGTAGCGGCAGCCAGAGGCTTGGCGGCGAGGATCTCGTCTTCGATCCAGGCGTAGGTCTTTGCAAGGCCGTCGCGAAGCCTGATCGACGGTGCCCAGTTCATCTTTTCCTGGATGAGGGTGTTGTCGCTGTTGCGGCCGTTGACGCCCTTGGGGGCGCTGAGATTGTAGTTGCGCTTGAGCTTGATGCCGGCGATGTCTTCTGCAATGTCGACGAGTTGGTTGATGGTGACGAGCTCGTCGGAGCCGAGGTTGAGGGGCTCGTGAATCTCGCTTTCGGCGATCATCTGCGTGCCCTTGGTGCAGTCGTCGATGTACATGAAGGAGCGGGTCTGTTTGCCGTCGCCCCAGATCTCGATCTCGTGCTTGCCGGAGTGCTTGGCTTCGATGACCTTGCGGCAGACTGCGGCGGGAGCCTTCTCGCGGCCTCCGGTCCAGGTGCCTAGGGGTCCGTAGACGTTGTGATAGCGGGCTACGCGGGTCTGGAGGCCGTAGTCCTCTTCGAAGTGGCGGCACATGCGCTCGGAGAAGAGCTTCTCCCAGCCGTAGCCGTCTTCGGGGAGGGCGGGATATGCGTCCTCTTCTTTGAGGGCGACGACGTCGGGGTTGGTCTGCTTTTCGCCGTTGTAGACGCAGGCGGAGGAGGAGTAGAAGAAGCGCTCGACACCCTTTTCGCGGGCGGCCATGAGCATGTGGGTGTTGGTGAGGACCGAGAGCATGCAGAGGGCTTTGTTGTTTTCGATGAAGCCCATGCCACCCATGTCGGCGGCGAGCTGAAAGACGACGTTGGTGCCGGCGGCGGCCTGGAGGCAGCTGTCCTTATCCTTGAGGTCGAGGGAGAGGCTTTCGACGCCTTTGGATACTTGATACCACTCGTCGAGGGGCTTGATGTCGACGGCGCGGATGACATCGACGCCATTGGCGAGGAGGCTTTGAACGAGGTGGCCGCCGATGAATCCACCGGCACCGCAGACGACTGCTTTCTGTCCTTTGAGCTTCATAGGGTAGAGACTCCTTGGGGTCTTAGGTTAGAAGCTATTGAAGTGGTTCAGGTTATCCGTTAGACCGCTCTGGCAGTGCATTTCCCGCTTTGCTTCCAAGTGCCAAGTATAGCTTGGAGGGATAGGGGGTTGATATGAGAAATAACTCCTAACGGGAGGGATTGACTTTTCGAATTTTTGGTAGCGTGAATTGAATTTGAGATCAGACTTTCGTCAGCTCTCGTTGATCGATGGTGGATCGCGCGGGTGCTGTGTTTACTGGTTTGTGGAGGAGATCGATGACGGACTGGTAGAGGCGGTTGCGGACATCGAAGCGGTCGCCGGCGCGGATGACGTAGCGGACGACGATGTCGACGCCGGAGGCTGCGGGTCGCATGTCGACCGATGGGGTGGCTTTGAACTGGCTGAGGCCGTTCTGGCGCGTGGCGCTCTGCCACTCCTGCTCGGCGAGCTTGGCGTCGCGTTCGGTTTGTTTCAGGACGGTGTTGTGGATGGCTTCGATGGTTTTGTAAGAGTCGACGCCGGGTGGGATGTTGACAGTGATCTCGTCCCACATCCACTGGCCGGTGGTGGAGAAGTTGAAGTACTGACCCGAGATGGCGAAGTTGTTGATGAAGGTGACGCGGCGTCCGGTGGGATGGCCTTTGTCGGTCCAGTTGCCGGTCTCGAGGAGTGCGGTGCGGAAGAGACCGATCTCGACGACCTCGCCGCCTACGCCGTTGATCTCGACCCAGTCGCCGACGCGGATTCCATTTTTGCCCATGAGGATGAACCAGCCGAAGAAGGCGAGGATGAAGTCCTGAAAGACGACGGTGAGGCCTGCGGCGCCGAGGCCGAGGATGGTGGGGACCTGGCTGGGTGCGCCGAAGATCACGAGTAAGACGAGCAGCAGTGTGACGAACTGGATGCCGAGGCCGATGATTGTGCGGAGGGTGTGGAGCCGGCGCTGCTCCATACGGGAGCGGTCGATGAGCTGACCGACAAAAGTGGCGAGGAGGACGCCGCAAAGAATCAGGAAGGCGATGAGGGAGAGCGACTGCAGAGCGAGGTGAGTGACGATGGAGTGCTGAAGCTCGACCTGCGCGAGCCATTTGCCGTAGACGGCGGAGAGCTGCTGCTGGGTCTGGAGCTGGTCCTCCACGATGCTGTGCATCTGCGAGAAGGCATGGGCCTGGGCCATGCGGGCTACACGGCTCTTTATGGCGTCCTGCGGAGGGGCGGTGCTGGGTTGGGCGGTGGATGGGTTGATGCTGGATGCGTTGATGCTGGCTGCGGCGGTTGAGGCTTTCTTTTCGAAGTCTGCGTGTTTTGCAGTGAGGGCGACGATGTCGTTGTCGGTCTCGGCTTTGGCCTGGCGGATGAGGTCGATGCGGCTGCGCTGATCGAACCAAGCGGAGACGCGGCCGTAGAGGGTACCGTAACGGCGGGCGGAGAGAACGGCGATCTGACCGCCGGTGTTTCCCTGGGCCGCGTCGTACTTCTTCATGGCGGCTTCGCGGGCGGTGAGCTCCTGTTGCAGCTCACCACGCTGGTCGCCACTGAGGCGGGCGAGCTGTTCGGTGAGGTCGGCGAGTTCGTCAGTGTCCAGCTGGAGCTGGGCCTTGGCGACGTCGAGGTCGTCGGAGTCGGCGATGGAGCCGTTGGGCTGTTTGAGGGAGGTGGTAAGGGCGTCCACTTTGCCCTGATCTTCTTTGACGAGCGACTGGACCTGGGCGACTTTGTCCTGGAGGGCGAGGGCGTCGCCGGTAAGGGTGCGGGTCTGGAACGCCGCTTGGCGAAGGGCGAGAGCGAAGGCCTGATCGACCTCGTGGTCGGCCAGACGGGCAGCCTCGTGAGCGAAGGATTGCTCTTCGGCGGAGACGGCGAGGGGGGCGAGGGACTCTATTGTCTGCCACGGGCGCTGGTCGACCAGGTTGTTGGCTCCGGCATGACTGCCGTTGGCTTTGAGGAAGGGCATGTGGGCCATGGCGCCGCGCGTCCACCAGGCCGCTGCGAGACAGAGGACGAGGAGGGAGGCGGGAAGGGCGATGGCGAGACGACGGAGATCCTTCATCGTTTAACCCTACATGCTCCTTCAGTTAGCTTCAAAGCCCCGTTAGGGTCATTGCGCATGCAGGGTTTTGGGTTGGGGAGACATGTGTTGCAGATGCCGCAGTTACGGCCGGACGTCTTTGTGCAAAGAAAATTGGGTTACGGGACGGGCAAAGCAGGTCGTAACGGGAATTTAACAAATCCTGGAGGGGCCGCAGGGGTACATTGCTTCGGTAGTGCTTCTCCGGGAGATTATTGTGACGAATACATCAGAGGTTCCTTTTCATTGTGCGGTAGAAAATTCGACGGAAAACGGCGTCAAGGTAACGACGGTTCGCTGCCATGGCCGCCTGATCAACCAGACCGCTGGTGAAGTGAAGGAGATCGTTAAGCCGTTGATTCCTCAGGGCGGAAAGATTGTGATCGACTTGGCAGAGGTGACGTTTCTGGATAGTCTGGGACTGGGAACGCTGGTAGGTTTGAAGGTTTCGGCGATCAACGAAGGGTACTGCACGTTGAAGCTGCAGAACTTGTCGCCCCGCATCCAGGAGCTGCTGAAACTTACGAGTCTTACGAATCTGTTCGCGTCCTAGGTTGCGCGTGTCGCGGGCGGTTGAGTCTGGATGTTTATCAGGACATTGTGCATGTAGGATTTAGGGCGTGGAGACTTCTGTTGCAAACGCCGGGGTTGCTCCTGGGCGATCGCTGGTGGGGGCGATGCGGAGACAGCCGCTGGCGGCGGTGGGTGTGACGCTGCTGGTGGTGTTTGCGGTGTGCGCGGTGTTTGCTCCGTGGCTGGCGCCGTGGGATCCGGCTCAGTTGGATCTGACGGGACGGCTGATGGGGCCTTCGACGGCACATTGGTTCGGGACCGATGAGCTGGGGCGGGACATTCTCTCGAGGACGCTGTTTGGCGCGAGGATCTCGCTGGTGGTGGCGGTGAGTGTGGTGGGGTTGTCGTTGGGGGTGGGGCTGGTGGCGGGTGGACTGGCTGGGTTTTATGGCGGGTGGACGGACACGGTGGTGAACATCTATGTGACGAATGCCTTTCTGGCGCTGCCTGGGATTCTGCTGGCGATTGCTTTTGTTGCGTTTATGGGGCCGGGGCTGGGAAATGTGATTCTTGCGTTGGCGATCTCGGGGTGGGTGGGGTATGCGCGGCTGGTGCGGGCGCAGGTAATGGCGGTAAAGGAACGGGAGTTTGTGGAGGCAGCAAGGGCGCTGGGGGCGACGGATCTTCGCATCATGACGCGGCATATTCTGCCAAACATCCTGCAGCCGCTGATTGTGCAGGCGGCGATTGGCATGGCGGGGGCCGTGTTGGCGGAGGCTACTCTGAGCTTTCTGGGTCTGGGGGTTCCGCCGCCGGCAGCGAGCTGGGGTTCGATGTTGAATGATGCACGATCGCATCTGTTCGACTCGCCGCATCTGGTGTTCTTTCCGGCGATGGCGGTGATGCTCTGCGTGCTCTCGTTCAACTTTATCGGCGATGCGCTGCGGGATTATCTCGACCCGCGGACGCAGCTCGGGACGGGGCTGTAAAAGCGGCGGGTTGGGTTATCGGATATGCTTGGCCTTGGAACTGTGAGGCAACACTAATGCGCAAGAGTATCGTTTCCCCTTCGACTACGACGGCAACTCCTATCAGCGATCTGTGGCGTGATCTGGAGAGGATTGCGCGGGTCGAGATCAGTTCTGAAGACGAGAAGTTCCCGATTGAACAGGCGCTGGGCAAGAAGGCAACGACGGGATGGAGAGCTGCGACTACGGGTCCGCAGGTGATCCGCCTGCACTTTGATGAGCCCTTGACGATCAAGCGGCTGCAGCTGCACTTTGTGGATAAGACTTCAGAGCGGTCGCAGGAGTTTGCGTTGTATGCGGGTGCGGGGACCGAGTTGAAGGAGATTGTGCGACAGCAGTGGACGTTTAGTCCGAGTGGTTCGACGGAAGAGATTGAGGACTACGCGGAGAGCCTGAGCGGGATTACTACGCTTGAGCTGCGGATCGATCCTGACCGGAGCCACGATCCGAAGGCGAGTAAAGAGTACGCCTCGCTGCAGAGTCTGAAGCTGGCTTAGACTCAATGACCACGACAAGATACGGGGGTCTCTCCACTGCGGCGGCAGAGTAGGCCGCCTTCGGTCCAGGTGACGTAATTTTTGCGTTCGAGAGAGTGCAGATATGTTGATTGGGGTGATCTCGGATACGCATGGATTGATGCGGCCGGAGGCTTTGGCTGCGCTGCGTGGGGTAGAGCATATTCTGCATGCGGGCGATGTGGGGGATGTTGCGGTCCTCGATGCGCTGCGCGAAATTGCTCCGGTGACGGCGATTCGTGGAAATGTGGATTTGGCCGGGGCTTGTGCGGAGCTGCCTGCGACCGATGTGGTGGAGTTAGGTGGGCAACTTTTTTATATGGTGCACTCAGTGCACGATCTGGATATCAACCCTAAGGCGGCGGGGGTAGCGATGGTGGTGAGTGGGCACTCGCATAAGGCCAAGGTTGAGGCAAAGGATGGGGTGATCTATTTCAATCCAGGGAGTGCGGGGCCGCGGAGATTTTCGCTGCCGGTTACGGTGGGGTTTGTGACGGTGGAGGAGGGGGTGGAGGCTAGTGTGCGGGAACTTTTGGTGGGTTGAATTACGTAGAGTTTGGGCATGCGCAAAATGTTCCCAATCCTTATGTTGGTTCTTTCATCCCAAAGCCTCCGTGCTCAGGACCTCGCGGTTGTTGGCGCGACGGTTTACGCGTCACCCACTGCGGAGCGAGTCGCAGACACAACGATCCTGATACGTGGCGGGAAGATTGTCTCGGTTGGTCAACATGTCCCGGTTCCTCAGGGCGTTGATGCGCTCCAATGCGCGAACTGCATTGTGTTTGCAGGCTTCTGGAATACCCATGTTCATTTCACGGAGCTGAAGTGGGTGGGCGCGGCCAGCCAGCCTGCCGACAAGCTGACGCAACAGCTGCGGGAGATGCTCACTCTTTCCGGTTTTACAACTGTTGTCGATACTGCTTCGATTCCGGACAACACCGTTGCTCTTCGTCGTCGCATTGAATCCGGAGAGGTGATGGGGCCGCGTATTTATACCGCTGGCGCGGGGCTCTTTCCGCCACACGCGCTTCCCTACTACGTGAAAGACATGCCGCCGGAGGTGCTGGCTCAACTGCCGCAGCCTGATACTCCGGCTGAAGCTGCAGCCGATGTGCGGAAGAACATCGCGGCGGGTGCGGATATTGTGAAGCTCTTTACCGGTTCTATCGTAGCTCCCGGACATATCGTCCCTATGCCGCTTGCTATTGCTACGGCGGCTGC
Organism: Tunturiibacter gelidiferens; assembly: GCF_013410115.1. Taxonomy (GTDB): domain Bacteria; phylum Acidobacteriota; class Terriglobia; order Terriglobales; family Acidobacteriaceae; genus Edaphobacter; species Edaphobacter gelidiferens. The sequence continues at coordinate 2,232,461 of NZ_JACCCV010000001.1, read as the reverse complement.
GGCGGCTGGTCACGAGCACGGCCAGCTTGTCTTTGCTCATCCTTCGGATCTTGCGGGGACTCGCGTGGCCATGGAGAGCGGAGTGGATGTTTTAGCTCATTCCCCAGAGGCACTTGAAGGGATTGACGACGCTCTTCTTCATCAGATGGTCGCTCATCATATGGCTATGATTCCGACGCTCAAGCTTTTTTCCGGTGATTCGAACATCGCGGCGATACGGTCAGTTGTGTTCAGGTTTCATCAGCTTGGAGGGCCGCTTCTGTTCGGCACGGACACGGGCTTTCTTACCGACTATGACGTGAAGGAGGAGTATCGTCAGCTCGCGCTTGCCGGATTGTCTTACCGGGATGTGCTGGGGATGTTGACGACTGCGCCCGCACAGCGTTTTCGAGTGGCCGATCACGAAGGGCGCATTACGGTCGGTATGGCGGGCGACCTGACTGTGTTGTCGGTCGATCCGGCCACCGATCCGCTTGCATTCACGCGTGTGCTTTTTACTATTCGCGACGGAAGAGTGATCGCCTCAGCTCCGGCGCGCTAAGTGCGGCGGGTTCCCTTGAGCAAAACATCAGCCTTTGCTGCGGTCGGTGAAGCCGTCGACGTGAGTTTCGACTGCGTTCGTGGGCGATCAAGCATTCAGAAATATGCATTTGACATCAGCCCAGAAGCTAGCGCAAGCTGAACGCGTTTCAAACACTGGAGAGGCCAAATGTTGATCAACGGGGTATCATCTGCAAGTTCTCGGAGCAAGCATCCGCGCAAATTGCCGTCCGCAGTTGCGACAGTTATCGGTGTCGTTATGTTCGCGGCGTCATCCCTCTATTGTCAGACGCCGCCGGAGATTAAATACACCGTCGCTCTTAAGTTCAATGGCACCTTCAATGGAGCTCAGCCGGTCGGAGAGCTTTTTCTGGACAGCCAAGGGTTTGTGTACGGAACGACGGTTTACGGTGGCGCCGATTATGGCGAGTGCACTCCCGGGCCTGGTTGCGGTGTTCTTTATAAGTGGGGCCATGGCCGGTTTACCACTTTGCATGACTTTACGGGCCAGAACCCCAGCATCTATTTTCCTGACTCCGGCCTCATTCGTGATGCGGAAGGTAATTTTTACGGAGAGACGAACGGCGATTTTGGGACAGTCTACAAGTTGGATACGCTAGGCAATATCAATGTGCTGCATTCGTTTACTGAGCAGGAGTTTTGGCCGAGCGGCGGCCTGATTCAGGATGCGGCCGGAAACCTTTATGGCGTTACTAACGGTCGCTGCAACCCTGGCGTCGGCTGCGGGGAGGTGTTCAGGATCAATCCTGCTGGCTCTGAGACTGTTCTTTACACCTTCCCTACTGGCGGAAACGAAGGGTCTAATCCACAATCCGCTCTTGTTCAAGATGCGCAGGGAAATCTCTACGGGACTACTTCCTTCGGCGGTACCCATGCGAATGTGAATGACACTTCGGGCTCTGGCGTGTTGTTTAAATTGGCTCCGAGCGGCAAGCTGACGGTGCTTCACTATTTTAATGGCACAACTGATGGTGCCACGCCGACGAACCTTGTTCGTGACCCACAGGGCAATTTGTATGGCTACGCCTCAGCGGGAGGATGTACGTTAGCAGATGGCTGCGCCAAAGCGGGACCCAGCCTGGTGGCATGTAACGAGACAGGTGGCTGCGGCCTCGTGTTTAAGTACGATACAACTGGAAAGTTTTCGGTCGTGTACACCTTCACAGGCGGACCAGACGGGGCGAGCCCGGTTGGGGTTCCACTCCTGATTGGAAACAGCATCTATGGTGCGACTCAGTCGGGAGGCTATGACGCCAAGTCGATATGCTCCGGCGGATGCGGGGTGGTGTTCAAGCTCGATCTCAATGGAACCGAGACAGTTCTCCACGCATTCACGAGTTCCGGGGGCGACGGGTCGCTACCGTCCAGCGGACTCGTCGTGGATGCGAATGGGAACTTCTGGGGTGCGACCGCTCGAGGAGGCGCTCTCTCTGCCCCTAATCAGTCCTGCGGACAAAATATAAATATAGGTTGCGGCACTCTTTACACTTTTACGCTGACTAATCCCTAACGAGACACGAGTGACTTTTCCGGTCGATGGTGGACCGGAAAAGTCACTCTTTGAAGTCTCTGTTGAGCATCAGCCTTTGCTGCGGTCGGTGAAGCGGAAGAAGAGGGATTGCTCGGCTACGGGGGCGGCTAGTTCGTTGAGGGCGGCCATCTGGGAGTTGGAGAGGGGCGTGAAGTTCTGGGCGATCTTTACGTTTTCTTCGAGCTGGGCGATATTGTCGCAGCCGATGATGACGGTGCTGACCGGGTGCGAGAGTGTGAAGTTCATCGCGTCCTTCATGGTCATGACGCCGGGGCGATGGGCGATGGCGGAGCCCTCCCATGAGTGGCGTTGAGCGTCGAGGGACGGTGGCGTCCAGGAGGCGAGGAGACGGCCGCGCGAGGGGACCTTCATGCCGATGATGCCCATCTGCTTTTCGACGACGAGCGGGAGGAGCTTGTCGGTGAAGCTGTGGATGTGGGTGTCGGCGGCGTTCATGGCCATGAGGATGGCGTCGAAGTTGTGGCGGTTGACGGCGTCGATGAGGGCTTCGGGCCGGTAGTGGCCGGTGACGCCGAGGTAGCGGACGACCTTCTGGTCCTGCATCTCGAGGAGGGCTTCCATGGCTCCGCCTTTGGCGAAGATGGCGTCAACGTCTTCGGGCAGGCCGACGTCGTGGAGCTGCCAGAGGTCGACGTGATCGGTGTTGAGGAGTTGGAGGGACTTCTCGATCATGCGGAGGGAGCCGTCGCGGGTGCGTTCTTTGGTCTTGGTGGCGAGGAAGGCTTCGTTGCGGCGGGTCTTCATGACGCGGCCGACGTACTGCTCGCTCCATCGCTCGGGGCCGCCGTAGATGGAAGAGGTGTCGATGTAGTTGACGCCTAGGTCGAGCGAGCGCTCGATGATGGGGACGGCGACGTCGAAGTTGTCGTGCTTCTCCAAGGCAGCCTGGCCGCCAAGCGAGAAGATGCCTACCTTGTAGCCGGTCTTGCCGAGGTTGCGTGTGGGCATCGCGGTGCGGGTGCGCTCGTTGACCGGCAGAGGCGGCAGGGTGTGCGGAGTCTGCGCGGCGATCGCGCCTTTGGTGAGGAGGGCTGCGGCGGCGACGCCTCCGGTTTTAAGAAAGGTGCGGCGGTCAGGAGTAGTGGGCAGATTCTTCTTCATCGCGGAGTCCTCGGGTCAAGCCTTGTCCACGGACAGTTTAGCGTCTTCCGGGAACGGCGTCGCCCTCCGGCTACTTTTGCCAAATCTTTAGTTGGTGTCGAAGTGGACGGAGTCGAGGATCTTCTGCATGCGATGGCGGACGGCGTCGAGTTCGCGGGGGGAGATGTCCTGTACGCCGCTGACGTCGCCGCCGCAGAAGGTGTTGATGACGGCGTCGAAGCGATAGCAGGCGTTGTTGTGGGCGGTGGTGTAGATCTCGTCGCGGGATTCGGTGCAGATGCCGCCGTGCTCGTCGTAGCCGTGGGTGAACGGTATGCCGCCGATCTCGGCGCTGGAGGCGGTGTGAGGATCGCGCACGGTGGCCTGCGCGCTGCACTCGGCGGAGCTGAGGTGTGGGGTGACGCTGAAGTAGAAGAAGGCTCCGCTGAAAGTGGAGTTGGGGTGCGGGTTGAAGCCGATGCTGGCGACGGCGCGCATCTGGGTGGTGTGGGCGATGGATCGGGCGTCGAGGTTGAAGGTGCTGACCTCGGAGTCTTTGCGATTGAGCTCCCAGGCCGCGGGGACGGTGAAGGTGACTCCGTAGCGGGTGTCGTGAAAGGGGTGGGCGGGCGGCATGGTCGGCTCAACGGCCGGGGGCTTGGGTCGAAACATGGGGGGAACTGGCTCGGAGCCGGCGGATTTGGCCTGCGCCGAAGCGGCGATGGAAACGAAGACGGTCATCAGAACGGCAGTGGTGCAGCGAACGAGGGGGCTGGGTCTCATGCTTCCTTCTCTGGGCGCGGCTACTGGGCGCGCATGCGCGGGTTGGCTATAGTGTAGGCGATGTCAGTGAGGAGATTCACTACAACATAAGTTAGCCCGACGGCGAGGATGCAGCCCTGGACTAAGGCGTAGTCGCGGTTGGAGATGGCGGAGAGGGTGAGGCGGCCGATCCCGGGCCAGCTGAAGATTGTTTCGGTTACGATCGCACCCGCAAGAAGGCTGCCAAATTGGAGGCCGATGACGGTCAGAACAGGGATGAGGGCGTTGCGCAGGGCATGGCGGTAGACGACGGCGTTCTGGGTGAGGCCTTTGGCGCGGGCGGTGCGGATGTAGTCCTGGCTCAGCTCTTCGAGCATGGCGGTGCGAACCATGCGGGTGAGGATGGCGGCGAGACTCAGGCCTAATGTGATCGCGGGAAGGATGAGATGGAGGATGAAACTGGTGGCGTCGCCTGTGCCTGCTCCGGAGACGGGAAGCCAGCCGAACTGGATGGAGAAGACCAGGATCAGGATGGGGCCGAGGGCGAAGTTCGGGAAGGAGAGGCCGACGAGGGAGACGACGCCGAGGGTGCGGTCCTGCCAGCGGTTGCGATGGAGGGCAGAGGCAATGCCGGCGGGGATGGAGAGTGCGATGCCGATGAGCAACGCCGCGGCGGTGAGAGCCAAGGTGTAGGGGTAGCGCTGTAGAACGAGGTGGACGACCGAGTCATGGAGGCGGAGGGACTGCCCGAGATCGGCGTGGAGGATGCCGTGCCAGTAGTGGGCATACTGCTGGGTGAGCGGGGCGTCGAGGCCGTAGGAGTGGCGAAGGGCGTCGATGTCGGAGGCGGTGGCACCTTCGCCGAGCATCTGGACGATGGGGTCGCCGGGGACAAGGTGGATGAGGAGGAAGACCACCGAGACCACGACCCAGAGGACCGGCAGAGTGAGGAGGATACGGCGGAGTGGTCGCCAGATGGCCGCGCGATTCAGGGTCACTGGATGGCTTCCCTGCTGTCGGCTTCGTCCTGGATCTGGTTGGGCGGGGGAGCAATGTCCTCTACGATGACACGGCTGATACGGCGGCCGGCCATCTCGGCGACTTCGTAGCGACGGGCGCCATGCTCGACACTTTCGCCGACGCTGGGAATGTGGCCAAGGTTGGCGAGGAGGAAGCCGGCGAGAGTTTCAACACCGGGCTCGCGCGGGAAGGTCCAGTGGAGTTGGTTGCCGAGGTCGCGGAGGGTGGTGCTGCCATCGAGCAGCATGGCTCCGGTGGTGCTGAGGAGAGGAGATTTGCTGATATCGAATTCGTCTTCGAGTTCGCCGACGATCTGCTCGAGGACGTCTTCGGCGGTGACGAGACCGACGGTTGAGCCGAACTCGTCGACGACGATGGCGATGTGGCGGCGGCGCTCCTGGAACTCCTGGAGGAGCTCGATGGCAAGCTTGGTCTCGGGGACAACGGTGAGCTCGCGCATGACCTGGCGGAGGGTGAGGGTTGACTCGCCTTTGCCGCCGAGCGAGAGAGCGACGGTGCGGAAGTGCATGAGGCGCGAGATGTCCTTGGAGTAGACGATGCCGATGATGTGCTCGGGGCCGCTGGCGGGGTCGTAGACGGGGACGCGGGAGTGCTGCTCCTCAACGATACGGGCGGAGGCCTGCTGGAGCGGCAGGTCCGCGGAGAGAGAGAAGATACTGCCGCGAGGGGTCATGATCTCGCGGACGGTGACGTGGTTGAGCTCGATGGCGCGATGGATGATCTCCTCTTGGAAGACGGGGAGAAGGCCCATGCGGCGGGTGGCGGTGGCGATGAGTTTTAGCTCTTCGGGGGAGTGGACTGCGCCTTCGCCGCGCAGGGGGGCGCGAAAGAGCCGGAGGACGAGCGCCGCGGAGGAGTTCATCAGCTTCACGATGGGCCGGGTGAGGCGGATGAAGACGTCCATGGGACCGGCTACGGCCAGGGCAATGCGCTCAGTGCGTTGCAGTGCAAGGGACTTGGGGACGAGTTCGCCGAGGAGGACCTCGAAGTAGGTGATCAGCGAAAAAGCAAGGATGACTGCCGCGGTGTGGGCGTAGAGGACAGCATGAGGTGGCACGCGATGGAGCGGACCGCCAAGGAAGTTGAGGATAATCTCGGCGACGGCGGGCTCACCGATCCATCCCAAGGCTAGACCTGCGACGGTAACGCCCAACTGGACTGCGGGAAGAAACTCGTCGATGGAGTGTTTGAGTTTGAGGACGGTGCGGGCGCCGGGACGGCCCAGTGCGATAAGTTGCTGGATGCGAGTCTCGCGGACGCTGACCAGGGCGAACTCCGCAGCCACAAAGAAGCTGCTGGCCAGAATGAAAAAGGCCACCATGATTATGCGGAAGAGCATCCACTCGAGCATTAAGGCTTGAGTTTATCCCACTTCGTGGGGTGTATACCGGCTTCGCACTGGGCCTTCCGTTGGTCGGCGGAAAATCTCTTATCGCGGCCACCGGAAGCGTCCGACCGAAGGGGTATATCACTCACGAAGTGACTGCCTCGCGCGTAGCAAGCCTGTCCACTTTCCAGGCAAACGAAACGGCCCGCGAGCTGAACTCAACGGGCCGTCCCTTGGCGTTGCTTAAAACTTACGCCAGAACCTTATTCACGGACTTGTCGATGGTGTCCTTGGGGACGAAGCCAACGATCTGCTCGGCGACCTTGCCATCCTTGAAGATGAGCAGGGCGGGGATCCCTCGGATGCCATAGCGCATCGGGGTCGCAGTGTTGGAGTCGACGTCCATCTTCATGACTTTGAGCTTGCCCTGATAGTGAGTGGCAACCTCGTCGACGACCGGAGCGAGAGCGCGGCAGGGGCCGCACCAGGCAGCCCAAAAATCGACGAGAACGGGCTCGGTCGACTGTAGAACATCTTTTTCAAAAGTTGCATCATTTACTTCGGTGATGAACTGTCCAGCCATTTATCTTCCTCCAGAATGCTCTGCACTTTTACACCCATCCGGTGCGGCGCAGTCTTCTCTATAGTAGATGCAATTTTGAACCGGGAGTTTCAGCGAGCGAAATACCACTTAAAGAGTAAACGCCCGGACCTCTGTAAAGAGGTCAACGGGCGGCGTAGCAGCCCTCCCCAGAACTGCCCACTCGGCTAAAGTACGAGGCTTTTTGCGATTCGTAAAGAACTCTTAGGTAACAAAATGATCATTACTGATATGTTACTTGCGTATTGTAATTCCTTTTGCGAGAGAGGGATGGGTGTCAGGCTTCAAGTGCTCCCGTAGAGATCGTGGTCTGAATAACTTCAAGTGATCGGTCGCCAGCAGCCTGGCGGATGATGTCTGGAAGGACCGAGGGTCTTGCCTCCTGGGTGATGATCAGAACAGACGGGCCGGCGCCACTGAGAGCGACGCCGAGGATCGCCGGATGGCTGGCCAGGGGCAGCAACAGCGGGAGCAGAGGGCAGGCCTTCATCCGGTAGGGTTGGTGGATGCGGTCCTTCATGGCGGTACGGAGGAGATCGCCGCGTCCCTGGGCGAAGGCGGCCACAAGCAGAGCGGTTGACTGAATGTTGGCCACTACATCTTCCCTGGAGTAGGTGGCAGGGAGCAGGGCTCGGGCTTTCTTTGTGGCGAGGCTGTGGGAGGGCAGCGTCAAATTCAACCCCCAGATTATATTTTCTCCACAACTCGCTGTTGTTACTGAGTTTTCACTCATTGCGGATGCGGTCATTCCACCCAGATAGCAGGCGGCTACGTTATCGGGATGGCCTTCGCGAAGGCAGGCCTCTTCAAGGATTTGTTGTCCTGACCAGCCGAGGTTGCCAAAGTGATTTGCCAGGAAGACACCGGCCAGCAGCGCGGAGGCGCTCGAACCGCACCCCATTCCGAGAGGGATCTCGTTGTGGAGCTGGAGGTGAAGGCGGGGAGCCCTGATTGCGGCGTTGGCCAGAACGTCGATGTAGGTCGTGAAGATGAGATTGTCTTCGAGCTTGGCGCACTGGTCGGCGTCGCGACCGGTGGCGTCGATTTGGAAGGCGTCGGCAACTGTGGCGTCTATGGTGAGGTAAAGAGCCATGGCCAGGCCAAGGGCGTCAAACCCGGGCCCCAGATTAGCCGAGGTAGCAGGCAAACGGAGGTGGTAAGGTTTGGCTGGGCTTTTTGCAGTGCTTTGACTCATGCTGGTTGAGGCTGATGCATGTGGGATTCGAGGGTACGGAGAACCAGACTGGGGTCGGCGTCGAGGACGATAGGGGGCTTGCGCAGAGCCGCATGCTGGAGTTGTTCCCCGGGGCTAAGCTGAGCTTTTTCAGCATCTGAGAACAATTCGTTACGGTGATAGTCGATGGTATAAGCGGAGTCTTTGAGGGTATGGCCGGTGAGGATAAGGACGACTCGCTCCTCTGTGGAAATCTTTCCCTGGGCTACGAGCTTTTTGAGGCCGGCGAGGGTAACAGCCGAGGCGGGTTCGCAGCCTACGCCTTCGGCCCCGATCTCGGCCTTGGCGAGGGCGATCTCCTGCTCGCTGACCTGGTCGCACCAGCCGCCGGTGGTCCGGAGGGCGTTGACGGCCTTACGCCAGGAGGCTGGGTTGCCGATGCGAATGGCGGTGGCGCGGGTGTTGGCAACGACCGGCGTAAGGCTTTCGCCGCCGTTCTCCTGCAGGCTGCGGTAGAGCGGGTTGGCGCCTTCGGCCTGAATGATGCTGATCTTGGGAGTGCGCGGGATGAGACCAAGCTCGCGCATCTCGGCGAAGCCTTTGGCCAGGGCTGAAGAGTTGGCGAGATTGCCGCCGGGAACGATGACGTGCTCGGGAACCTGCCACTCCATCTGTTCGACGAGTTCGAAGGCGGGCGTCTTCTGGCCTTCGAGGCGGTACGGGTTGACGGAGTTGAGAAGGTAGATGGGGAACTGTTTTACGAGTTCGCCGAGAATTTTGACGCAGCCGTCGAAGTCAGTCTTGAGCTGGATCGTAAGAGCGCCGTAGTCCATCGACTGCGAGAGCTTGCCCCAGGCGATCTTGCCCTCGGGGATAAAGACGATGCTGCGGAGGCCAGCGCGGGCGGCATAGGCAGCCATGGCTGCGGAGGTGTTGCCAGTGGAGGCGCAGGCTACCCACTCGAAGCCACGTTGGGAGGCGACGGAGAGGGCCGCGGTCATGCCGGTGTCCTTGAAGGAGCCGGTAGGATTCATGCCCTGGTGCTTGGCGAGGAGCCAGTCGATGCCGGCGGCTTTGGCGCAGCGAGGAAGATCGTAGAGAGGCGTGTTGCCCTCACGGAGGGTAATGACTTTTTCGAGGTCGTCGACAATGGGCAGCAGGTCGCGGAAGCGCCAGACGCCGGATTGGTCGACGGGCATGGTAGACGATCGGCGCTCCTGCCAGAGCCAGCGGAGGGCGCTGGGATTGGGAAGTCTGCTGTCGGGACCGGCTGCGGCGTTGGTCCACGAGTAGACCACTTCATAGAGACCGTTGCAGAGCGGGCAGCGAAAGTTGCTGCTGACCTCATCCTTGCCGATGACGGTCGTGCATTCGGTGCATCTAAGGTGATGTGTTGCTACTTTCATGGTTGCTACTAGCCTATCGTAAAGGTCGAAGTGCGTCTGCGGCCTTGGTGTGCCTTGTTGTGTGTCTGGGCGTGGTTTTGGGCGGTCAGCATGCCTGGGGACAGAAGGAGCTACGGGTGGCGGCGGCGGCGGATCTGCAGCCGGTGATGCCTGTGCTGGCGCAGGAGTACGAAAAGGGGACGGGCGTGAAGCTGGTGGTTAGCTTTGGGTCGTCGTCGACGCTGGTGACACAGATTTTGAATGGCGCTCCGTTTGATATCTTTCTGGCGGCGGATTATGTGTTTCCAGAGAAGGTTGTGATTGCCGGGCTGGCAGATGGGGGCGAACCAACGGCTTACGCGAAGGGCACGCTGGTGTTGTGGACCCGGAAAGACTCCGGCCTGCTGCCGCTTAGTCTGGAGACGCTGTCTGATCCGCGAGTGAAGACAATCGCCATCGCGAACGAGTTGCATGCGCCCTATGGGCGCGCGGCGGCCGCGGCGCTGCGAAATATGAAGCTCTACGACAAGTTAGCCCCGCACTTTGTGGTGGGAGACAATATCTCGCAGACGGCGCAGTTTGTGGAGTCCGGCAATGCGCAGTTGGGGCTGATATCGTTGACGGCGGCTAGTACCGAACACTTCAAGGAGATCGGGACCTACGTGCTGATGCCGACCTCGCAGTATCCGGCGATACGACAGTGCGCGGTGATCATGACAAAGTCGGACCGAAAGGCAGAGGCACATGCTTTTCTGGACTGGATGTTGTCTTCGGAGGTTCAGGGGAGTTTGAGCAAGTCGGGCTTGGGTGCGGTGAAGTAAGCGGTTCAGCGCGGGTTAGCCGTCGAGACGAACGGTGAAGGGTCGTCGACAGCATTCGAGTGTGCAGACTCGAGTGTCATAGACTGGCGCTGTATGGATTTTGAGGCGCTCTGGTTGACGTTGCGGCTGGCAGTCGGGACGACGGCGATTCTGCTGGTGGTAGCGTTGCCGCTGGCGTGGTGGATCGCGTCAGGACATGGGGCTGGGCGTGCTTTCGTGCAGTCGATAGTGGCTCTGCCGTTGGTGTTGCCTCCGACGGTGCTTGGGTTTTATCTGTTGATCGCGATGGGTCCGCTGACCGCGCCGGGAAGGCTCTTGATGCGAGTCTTTGGGCATCCTTTGGCGTTCAGCTTTGGCGGCCTGCTGGTGGGGTCGATTCTCTACAGTCTGCCGTTTGCAGTGCAGCCGTTGGTGGCAGGGTTTCAGGCAGTGGATCGAGGATTCGTCGAGGCGGCGGCGGGGCTGGGTGCGAAGCCGACCAAGGTGTTCACGACGGTGGTGCTGCCGATGGCGCGCGCTTCCCTGCTGACGAGCGCAGTACTGACATTCACGCACACGGTGGGCGAGTTCGGCGTGGTGCTGATGCTTGGCGGCAATATCCCTGGGGCGACGCGGACGTTGTCGATTTCGCTCTACGATCTCGTGCAGGACGGAAACTATGCGGCTGCGAATCGGACGGCGCTGGTGTTGATCGGGTTTGCGACGGTGGCGCTGCTGACAATCTATCTTCTGCCCTCGATGCGGAAGGTGGACGGAAGGCAGGCTGACATTGTCCGATAGTCTGCCGTGTGAATCGCCGGAGCGAGTGCTGACGATGAGTATGGAACATCGGGTCGGAACCGTCTCGCTGAATGTCAGGTTCGCGTTGATCAAACCGTGGACGGTGCTGTTTGGGCCGTCCGGGAGCGGCAAGACGACCCTGCTGAGGGCCATTGCCGGCTTTGTGCGGCCGGATGCGGGATCGATTGTGCGAGGAGACCGTGTGTTGGTGGATCGGGCCTCGGGTGTGTTTGTTCCGCCATACCTTCGACCGGTGAGGAGCGCAGGGCAGACGGCCCGGCTCTTCCCCAATCTGACCGTGCGGTCGAATGCGATTTATGGCATTGGATGGAGAGATAAACCTGACGACGCCAGTAAGGTTGTTGACGAAGTCATCAGTTTATTCGGCTTGGGGGAGCTGGTGAATCGAAAGCCACATGATCTGAGTGGAGGGGAGAAGCAGAGAGTCTCGGTCGCACGCGCAGCAATCTCTGCGATCACTTACGAAGGAGCCGGAGCAGCGTTGTTGTTGCTCGATGAGCCATTCTCTGGACTGGACTACGCGATGCGAGATGGACTTGTCGACGGATTGCGGGAGTACCTGGGGCGGTGGAAGACGCCGGTGCTTTCGGTGACACACGATGTTGGGGAGGCGTTTCAGCTTGGAGCTGAAGTGATCAGGATCGCGGAGGGAGAGATTGTGAAACAGGGGCCGGCGGCGGACGTGCTGGCGGAGGAACGTCGGCGGTTAATCGGGCAGCTTCGCGAGCCGTAATCACTCGCCGGGCTGCACCGGCTCCTGTTCAAGGTGAACACCAAATTTCCGCTCTACGCCCTCGACCACAGCGTCGCGAAGTGCAATCAGTTCGGCAGCCTTCGCGCCGCCCAGGTTCACCAGAGCGAGGGTATGGCGGGAGGAGATTGCTGCCCGTCCCATGGCAAAGCCTTTGTAAAACCCGGCCCGCTCCACGAGCCACGCCGCAGGTAGCTTCACCATGCCATCACCCGCCGGATACTGCGGAACCTCATCGGGCCTGCAACCGGCGCCGAGAGCGACCTGCGAAACAACGGCAGAGGGAACCACGGGGTTCTTGAAGAACGAGCCGGCGCTTCTCCCATCCGCTCCCCCCTGTCCCACCAGCATTCCCTTCTGCTCGCGGATCGAACGGACTGCATTGTAAACCTGGCGAAGCGTGGGCTTCTCCCCTGCTTCGAGCGTGGCCGCGAAGTATCGCGAGAGATCGGCGTACCGCAGTGCGGCCTCTCCCCCGGGCCGCAATCTATAGGTCACAGCCGTTACGATGTATCGGCCGCGCTGCTCCGTGTTGAAGAGGCTGCGCCGGTAGCCGAAGCGGCAGGCTGTGTGATCCAGATCCACAAAGTTTTGGCTCTTGAGATCGTAGGTACGAACCTTGACGATGGTTTCGGCAACCTCCTGCCCGTACGCGCCGACGTTCTGGACCGGAGTGCCGCCGACATCGCCGGGAATGCCCGCCAGGCACTCGATGCCGGCATACCCGCGATCGACGGCGTAGAGCACAACATCGTCCCAACTCTCGCCTGCGCCGGCTTCGAGAAGAACACTCTCGCCTTCGTGCAGCTCCCGTCTGGAGATCGGTACGCCAACCCGCATCACCACGCCGTCAAATCCAGCATCGCTTATCAGCACATTGCTTCCGCCGCCCAGAACGAACAGCGGCATACCTCGATCCCGCGCGAAGGAGGTTGCCTCTACCACCTCATCCTCACTCGCCGCCTCTATAAAGAAGCGGGCCGGACCCCCTATCTGAAGCGTGGTGTAGGGGGCAAGCGGAACGAACTCGCGGAGGTCGATCATGGGACGCAGCACCGCTTGAGAGTACAACATCGCCCGGCTACTGGGATTTGACACACCTGATACCTTCAAATGGTGGTTCGCTTTGGCGCTAGCTCCTTCCCAGGTGAAAAGGTCCACTCGAAGTCCAGAGCTATCTGTTTTGTTTCGAATACTTTGCGTACTTTTTGCCGGGGGTGGGGTGCAAGGCTCGTAAGTAGAACGTAGAATCGAAACAAGCGCGGCTTTTACCCGCGAGCAAAAGGGTTAAAGGGAGAGTGTTATGTATCCAGAGATTATGGTGATTCCGATGCGCGAGGAGCTGACGCGCGCTGGGTTGACGGAGGCCCGCAGTGCGGCCGAGGTGGATGCAGCAGTTGCAAAGCCGGGAACAACGATGGTGGTGGTGAACTCCATCTGCGGTTGTGCAGCCGGCAAGATGCGTCCGGGAGTTCGTCTGGCGATGCAGCATAGCGCGAAGCCCGATCATTCCGTCACGGTGTTCGCAGGCCAGGACCGCGAAGCAACCGAGAAGGCGCGCAGCTACTTCGGCGGACATCCTCCGACGTCGCCGGCGATTGCGATTCTGCGCGACGGCCAGCTCGTTTACCTGATGCAGCGTTCGGCAATCGAGACCTCGACCGCTCCGGCGATTGCCCAGGAGCTTCAGCGTGCGTTCGATACCTACTGCGCGCCAACGACTGCATAAGCTAGGAAGTTGTTGAAATCTAAAAGCCGGAGACTCGCTGCTGTATCGAGCGGTCTCCGGCTTTTTCGTGTCTTCGGACTCAACGGAAGGCGAATTGTGCCGATGTAAGAGACAGCCATGTCGATCACACGATCTGATTCCTCCATCTTCATTGATCCTTCTCATGGGCTTGTCGAAGAGCCATGGCCCGAGGGGAACGGTCTCGAGATTGTGGGCTCGAGCGCGGAGATACGGCGGCTGCGTTTGCAGGTGCGACGGATCGGCCCGCACTTCCGAACGGTGCTGGTCCATGGCGAGACCGGGACCGGCAAGGAACAGGTGGCTCGTGCGCTGCATGGAATGAGCCACGCTGCCGACGGCCCGTTTGTGGTCTGTCACGGAGCCGCTCTTGAAGAAGCAGTCGCCGGACGCCTGCAGGAGAACGATGGGGGCTTGGACCACTCCGATGCAATCTGTTGTCTTACCAGGATGGCGCACAGAGGGACGCTCTTTCTCGATGGAATCCACGAGATGCCGTTGCAGACACAGCTTCGTCTGCTACGCCTTCTGCGACGTTTCGACTCGACGCAGAAGCAGCAGGAAACATGCAGGCACGACCTCCGGTCCGATCTGCGGATGATTGCCGCAACAAGCGAAAACCTGAAGATATTAGCTTCTGCCGGACGATTTCAGCAGGAGCTCTACCAACGGTTTGCCACGGTGGAGATTACCCTGCCACCGCTGCGGGCTCGCAGAGACGATATTCCGGATCTGACGAAACATTTCATGTGTCAGCTTGCGCCGCTTTACAAGAAAAAGATGCCCGCTGTGTCTGAGCAAGCGATGGAACGCATGCAGAGGTACAACTGGCCGGGGAATGTGCGGGAGCTGAAAGGCATTGTGCAGAGCAGCCTATCGCGAGTTGAGGGCGACGTACTCGAATCGCATCATCTTCCCGCGCTGGCTGAAGAGACAACGCTCATAAGAGAGGGAACGACAGAAAGTTTGCGGCTGGAGGATGTGGTCGAGCACCACGTACTTCGCGTGCTGAAGGACTGCGGTGGCAACAAGGTGCGCGCGGCGGAGATGCTGGGGATCAGCCGCTCAACGCTCTACAGGATGCTGGATGCCTCGGCATCGGCGGTTTTGCAATAAACCTCATCTTGGTATTGCTGTGAAAAGCGCTTCAGTAGAAGCGGCAGACGGAGTGCAGATGCTCCGCTCGCCACGATAGACTGAAGGTCAAGGTTGAGGACAGATATGACGAGATTGTGGCTGGGTCGCGCAGGTGGGTGGGTGCTTGTTTGCTGTTTGAGTGTAACGCCGAAGATGGTGCAGGGTCAGTTGACGGCTGCGGCGTCAACCGCCACTTCGATTGCGGGACAGAGCAAAGCGTTATCCACACTCTTCACGCAGATCTGGGAGGACCGGCTGAAGCGCTCGCCCGAGTTTGCTTCCTCGATCGGAGATAAACGCTACAACGATCAATTGACGGACTATTCGACCCAGGCGTTGAACGCTGCGCTGGCACGCGGACGCGAATACATTCGAAAGCTTTCGGAGATCGATACGACCGGGCTGACAGATCAGGAGAAGCTGTCGGCAGATCTGATGCTGCGTCAACTGATCGAGGAGCAGGAGGCGGCGAAGTTCAAAGAATGGGAGATGCCAGTCAACCAGTTCTACGGCTTTCACACCGAGCTTCCGCAGCTTCCGAACCGGCTTCAATTTGACTCGGTCAAAGACTACGACGACTACATTACGCGGCTCAAAAAAGTTCCGAATGCCTTCTCGCAGATCATGACGAACATGCAGCTGGGAGCGGACGAAGGCCGGGTGCAGGTGCAGTATCTGATGGAGAAGGTGCTGGTGCAGACTCTAGCGCTGGCGAATCAGAAGGCGGAGGAGAGTCCGTTTGCGCAGCCTCTTAAGAAATTTCCGAAGACAGTAAGCGCGGCTGAGCAGAAGCGGATTTCAGCGGAGACGATCGACGCGATCTCTGCTGACGTATTTCCATCGTACAAACGCTTTGCCGGATTTCTGAAGGCCGAGTACATTCCAAACTCGCGCAAGGAGATCGGGGCATCAGCGTTGCCGGACGGAGATGCCTACTATGCGTTTCGGATTCGACAGAGCACCACGTTGAGCAAGTCCGCCGCTGAGATCCATCAGATAGGGCTCGACGAGGTGAAGCGCGATGAGGCCGAGATGCTGACGATTGTGAAGAGCCTTGGCTTCGCTGATATCAAGAGCTTGAGTGCCGCGCTGAAGTCCAATCCAAAGGAGCACCCTGCCTCCGCCGACGCTCTTATTGATGACTACAAGGGATACATCGCTGGAATGAAGCCGAAGCTGCCGGAGCTGTTCGGCCGTCTCCCGAAGGCTCCACTGGAGATTGTGCCGGTGCCCGCGTATATGGAGAAGGATCAATCGGCTGCTTACTACGACAACGGTACGCCAGATGGAAGTAGGCCGGGCCGAGTGTATGTCAACGAGTATAACTTTGCGGAGCGCTCGCTCGCCCCAGTTGAAGCGGTGTCGTATCACGAGGGCATTCCAGGGCACCATCTGCAGATCTCGATTGCGCAGGAGCTTACCGGGATTCCGGAGTTTCGAAAGTACACCTACTACACGGCTTATACCGAGGGCTGGGGACTGTACAGCGAGCGGCTTGGTAAGGACGTCGGGTTCTACAAGGCCCCCTACAGCGACTATGGCCGGCTGGAGGCGGATATCTGGCGCGCAATCCGGTTGGTCGTGGATACGGGCGTGCACTCGCAGCACTGGACGCGGCAGCAGATGGTCGATTACTTTCACGATCACTCGGCCATTGACGAGACGAATATCCAGGCTGAGGTTGATCGCTACATAGCGTGGCCGGCGCAGGCGTTGGGCTATAAGATGGGACAACTGAAGATCCTCGAGTTGAGGGAGCGCGCGAAGACGGCGCTAGGCCCAAAGTTTGATATCAAGGCGTTTCATGATCAAGTGCTCGACTCCGGCGCGCTTCCAATGGACGTACTGGAGCAGCGCGTCGACGCCTGGATCGCCGCAGAGAAAAAGTAGGCTGCGTGGAAAAAGCGCTGTCTGATAGCCTTTGAAGATGAGCGAGAGCTATGAAGTGATGGTTCCGGCTCCGGTGATGCCGGGGCTGCGGGTAGCAGTTTTGGGCGCAGGAAAGATGGGCGGCATTCTGCTGCAGGCCTTCTTGAAGAACAACCTGCTTGCGCCTGAGCAGATCTTTGCCACAGTGCAACACGCGGAGCGAGCGCAGGCGTTGTCGGCGCAGTTCGGCGTCGAGGTAACGACCGACAACCTTGCCGCAGCGCAACAGGCAGATGTGATTCTGCTTGGAGTAAAGCCCACACAGGTGCCCGCGTTGATCGAGGAGATCAGGCCTGCGCTGACTCCGAAGAAGACGGTGCTGTCGTTTGCGGCTTCCGTAAAGACGCGCAGTATCGAGGACGGCGCGGGATGCGAACTTGCTGTAATCCGCGCAATGCCAAACACTCCGGCGATGCTGGCTGCGGGTATTACGGCGCTCTGCGGCGGGCGGTTCGTCTCGGCTGAACAGATGGCAATGGCGCAGAAGATCTTCCAGACGGTTGGCCGGACTGTTGTGGTCGATGAAAAGCACATGGATGCGGTGACCGGTCTTTCAGGTTCTGGGCCCGCGTTCCTCTACATCATCATCGAGGCCCTTGCCGAGGCGGGAGTGAACGTAGGGCTACCGCGCGATGTGGCTACTCTGCTGGCCGCGCAGACGACTCTGGGTTCGGCGAGGATGGTGCTTGAGACTGGATACCATCCCGCGCTACTCAAGGACGCTGTGACGACACCTGCCGGGTGCACGGTGGATGGCATTCTGGAACTCGAGGAGGGTGGACTGCGCGTGACCTTGATCAAGGCTGTAAAGCGAGCGACCCAGCGGGCGAAAGAGTTAGCGAACGGATAGTCCTGGTTCGTTCTTCGCGTGAAAGCGCACGACACCCGCGATTGAAACGGCGGCGTCAAAGCTGCGTAGAATGATGATATGGCTACGGCTGGAACGGTAAAGACGCCGGACGGTTTGAAAACGACGAGGCTTGAAGCGTCTCGAGCGCTGGTGCGGTTTGC
The DNA here is from genome assembly GCF_013410115.1 of Tunturiibacter gelidiferens. GTDB lineage: Bacteria > Acidobacteriota > Terriglobia > Terriglobales > Acidobacteriaceae > Edaphobacter > Edaphobacter gelidiferens. The sequence continues at coordinate 2,214,781 of NZ_JACCCV010000001.1, read as the reverse complement.
CTGGGGTGTGGTCGGCTACAACGTGCTGGTGATCCTTTGGGGAGATCTGGTGCGGGCTACAGGTTCCGGCGCCGGATGCGGGAACCACTGGCCGCTTTGCAATGGTCAGGTGATTCCGCTGTCGCCGCGCATCGACACGGTCATTGAGTTCACTCATCGGTGCATGACCGGCGGTTCGACTTTTCTTGTCGTTGGGCTACTGATCTGGACGTTTCGGGGAACCCTGAAGGGGCAGGCAGCACGAGGGCTAGCAGTCGCGTCTATGGTATTACTGCTGAACGAAGCGTTCCTCGGCGCGTTGCTGGTCAAGTTGGGGTATGTCACGGGCAATCAGTCGATGGGACGAGTGGTTGTGCTCTCAATTCATCTGAGTAATACTCTGTTACTTCTCGCCGCATTGACGCTGACGGCGCGGCTGTTGGGGACTAGACAACGATGGGCTGAGTTAAGGGTAAGCGGAGCGAGAAAGCTGTGGGCATTGCTGGGGCTTGGGGCAACGCTGGTTGTCGGTGTGAGCGGGTCGCTTGCAGCTTTGGGAGATACATTGTTCCCTGCTTCCTCTCTGCGGGCGGCGTTCACACAGGACTTTGCAGCGGGCTCTCCCTGGCTTTTACGGTTGCGAGGTGTACATCCGATCAGCGCAGTGATTGCAGCAGCATTCGTACTTTCGTTGACGGGACAGGCCAGGCGCGCGGGCGCGAGTCGCATCGCCGGGTTGGTGCTATCTTTTCTTTGCTTACAGTTCGCACTTGGACTAGCGGACGTTCTGCTGCTGGCGCCAGTGTGGATGCAGATCCTGCATCTGCTGGGAGCCGATCTCTATTGGGTCACACTGGTGACGCTTGCAGCTATGGTGATGTGGCCACAACAATCCCCAAGCAGAGCGTGCACCGCCGATTGAACGGCTACCTCTGAGCCCCTTCGATGAAACAGAGGCTCAAAGAGATAGCGCTATTGGGCAAGCGGAGCTACTGCGGAGTTGGCTTGCCTGCGATCTTATCGCCGACCTTTTCGGTTCCGTGAGCAGCGTCCTTCGCCGCGACCTTGGTGCCGTGACCAATATCCTTACCTGCGGTCTTGGTTCCTTCAGCGGTTTTATCGGCCGCTGTCTTCGTCCCGCTGACGGTCTTGTGATAGACCTTCTTCGTTCCGGTGGCGGTCTTTTTGGATCCGGTAGCGATAGCGTGACCTGTATCTTTGGTTGCGTCTTTTGTGTCAGTTCCGGCAGCCTTCAGGTCGTGCCCGGCGCTATCCTGAGCGAGGGCGAAGCTGGCTGAAGTGGATACAGCGAGCGCGGATGCCAAAATGATAAATCCTAGTTTTCTAACGTGCATATTTCTCCTTTTGAGGTTCACATAAACCCCCTTACGGATAGAGTATCGGTTCAGGAAAAGCGATTCATAACGACACGGCGTCCGGCTCTCGGATCCGCCCAGCGAAGCGAATCGTATAAGAGCCCGCGCAGTGTCGAATAGGCACGCTGATCGAGTCACGGTGGCTGAAAAATCGCTGTTGAATATTTGCAACGTTCGAGAGGTGATCAGTTCGAAGGTCAGATGGCCCGTCTTGAACGGCTGCATAAAGCGATCTTCTTTAAAACTATACAGACATTCGAAGCCGAAGGTGAACGTCTGAAACGCAGTAGAACTGACGGCGTAAATTTTCTTGGAAAACCAACGCAAGCATTGGCTGGATTCTTGGATAGATGATCGGAACCGGTAAGGGAAGAATTCTTGCCATTTAGTCAGGTCTGCGGAGTTGCTGGTTTTTGATCAAAAGCTCTGCGACCAGGCGATGAAGACGAGCGTTCTCCATCTCGAGTTCGCCGAGGCGGTCCTTGAAGTGGGCGGCGGACTGTCGACTGTAAATCGAGGAAGAGGATTGCCTAAAACCGCCAGGCTCCGCATCTTCTTCAGTGTCGATGCGACTTGTTTCGATCTCGTTCATATCTGCGTCTCCGCGTGTGAAGCGAAGGGCGCGCGGCCGCAACGCACACCTTTACGAAACTTCTCGCGATCCTCGGGTGTCATGTGATCCCAGCGATCTTTCATGCGTTGTCTCCAACGATTGCGGCCTCCCCCGCCATGCCGGTGAAAGCCTCCGAACAGAATTTTGCTGAGCAAAAACAGGCCGAGGCCCTGCCAAAAGGTGATCATGTGCCATCCAAAGATCGGCGGCATAAGAACGTTCCACAGGCTCTTGATCAGGAAGCCAAGCGCTGCGCTGGCAACTACGGAGAATAATGCGATTTTTACCACTTTGATTGCTGGATGATGCCCCATATATGACTCCTTATTTCTTAGCAAAATCTTCGTAGATCAACTGCAGTCTTTGGCGCAGATGCGTGACGGCATAGTGCTTGCGCGAAAGCAGAGTGTTGACACTGAGACCAGTTTCGGCGGATATCTCTTTAAAGCTCTGGCCCTGCAATTCATGAGCGATGAATACCTCTCGCTGCGCTTGCGGCAACTCTTCAAGAGCTTCTTCCAACGCATCGAGGAGTAAATTCCTTGCATAGGCTGCTTCAGGTCCCGCGTCGGCCGAAGGAAGCAGGTCTTCGAGTGTGTCCCCATCCTCTTCGACGGACGCCGGGCTGTTGAGCGAGGCGGGCTTTTTTCTACGGAAGAGATCGATCATCCGATTCCGGGCCACACGAAAGAGCCACGCAGTCACATGCTCTACGGGCTTCATCAGACGATAGGCCTCAAGAAGTTCATAAAAGACGTCTTGAAGGATGTCCTCCGCTTCGCCAGTGTCGGCGACATGTTTACGGATGAAGCTTCGCAGCCTGGGTCTGTCTCTCTCCAGCGCCTGAGAGATGAGCTGGTTCTGCTCGATAATTGTCCAATTGCCCGGAATCTCACTCATCTGTAGGTGTAGACGGATCAAGCGCTTGAATATTTTATGGCCACGGATTTTGTTTTGCGTCCGTTTGCGGGTATGAGAGGACCACCGAGGGCGCAACCGCCGATATTTCTCGGTTCTTCATACTTGGGATTCATACCATTGCGGTAATCTTTTAGACCTCTATGACTTCTACGAAGCGAACTGCCGGAAGCTCTGCCAGTGCCAAAAAAGCCGCCGCGAAGGTGGTCGAGAATCTTTTTTTCAGCCGCGACGAGTCCTGGATGCGTTTCAACCAGCGTGTACTCGAAGAAGCGCAGGACGAGACCAATCCACTTTTGGAGCGAGTAAAGTTTCTGGCCATCACTGCGAGCAACCTGGATGAGTTCGTGGAGATCAGGGTCGCTGGCTTCCTCCAGCGGATCGAGGATGGTTACAATCTCGCGCAGCCACCAGATGAGGGTGGACTCACCCCGCAGGAACGTCTGGATGGATTGATGGAGCGAATTCATCTATTCGTAATGGCGCAATACCAGTGCTGGAATGAACAACTGTTACCAGCGATGCAGGCAGCAAAGATTCGTGTGCTGCGGTGGAGTCAGCTGAACGATGCGGCACGGAAACAGGCGTTGGATTTCTACGACAATGAGGTCGATCCTCTGTTAACCCCTGTGACCATCGATCCTTCTCACCCTTTTCCGCGAGTGCTGAACAAGGCGCTCTGCATAGGTCTCCTGCTGAGACATAAGCGGCGTGGCCTGAAGGCTGCGACGGCTCTGGGCGTGGTGACCGTACCTCGCGCCCTCCCGCGACTGGTCCCGTTTAAGAGCGCAGACGGAAGCTGCGACTTCATCCTTTTGCATGAGCTGGTCGAGTCTCAAGTAGAGCGGATGTTTCGTGGGTACGAAGTACTGTCTCGGTCGGCGTTTCGAGTCACGCGCAACAGCAATCTCTATATGCAAGAGGAAGAGTCGCGCTCTGTTCTGGAAAGTGTTCGCGCGGAGTTACATAATCGACGCAAGGGCGATGCCGTCCGGATGGAGATTGAAAGTTCCGCTGTCGAAGAGATGGTCGAGCGTTTGCGGATCAACTTCGAGCTCGAGCCGGAGCAGGTCTTCAGGACCGACGGACCCGTAAATCTTTCGCGCCTGATGAATCTTTATTCCGAAGTGAAGCAGCCCCAGCTGAAGTATCCAGCATTCGCTGCGAAAGAGTTCAAGCTGAGCGCAAAGTCCACCGATATCTTCGACGAACTGCGGAAACGGGATGTGATGTTGCATCATCCCTTCGATTCGTACAAGACCGTTGAGGAGTTTATCGAGGCCGGAGCGCAGGACCCCAGTGTGATCTCGATGAAGCAGACACTCTATCGCACAAGCAAAGACTCGCCTATCTTTACTGCTCTTACCGACGCCGGACAGAGTAAGGAGGTGACTGTCGTCGTGGAATTGATGGCACGCTTCGACGAAGACTCGAACATCCGCTGGGCACGAGAACTGGAGGACGCAGGTGTCGGGGTATTTCACGGCATTTTCGGTTTGAAGACCCACTGCAAGCTGTCCCTTTTGGTGCGGCGCGATCCCGATGGCGTGGTGCGACGGTACGCGCACTTGGGAACGGGGAACTATAATCCTGTCACGGCGCGTTTTTACACCGATATCAGTCTCCTGACCTCGAAGCCGGAGTTAACGGGCGAGGTGCAGAAGGTCTTCAATTACCTCACCGCTGAAACCGAGTCAGAGTCCTATAAGCCTCTCCTGGTCGCACCGTTGACACTCGCCGACGGCCTTGTCGCGCTCGTCGAAAGAGAGGCGGCCCATGCCAAGGCCGGTCGCCCTGCATCCATCATCGCCAAGATGAACGGCCTACTAGATCGGCGAACGGTAGAGGCCTTATATGCAGCTTCGAACGCTGGCGTCGAGATCGACCTGATTGTTCGCGGAATGTGTTCCCTAAGGCCCGGCCTCAAGGGTGTGAGCGAGAGAATTCGGGTGCGAAGCATCGTCGGACGCTTTCTCGAACACAGTCGAATCTTCTGCTTCGCGAACGGCGGCAAGGAAGAGGTCTACTGCGGAAGCGCCGACTGGATGCCCCGAAATCTGATCGAACGATGCGAGGTGGTATTTCCGGTAGCCCAGCCAGACCTCCACAAACGGCTGCGCGAAGAGATTCTGGCCGCCTATCTAGCGGACAACACCAAGGCAAGACTCCTACGGTCGGACGGCGAGTATGAGAGGGCTCCGAAGACGGGAGCTCCGTTCAGTGCACAAAACTATCTGATGGGAGTAGCCGATGGCGCAGACGAGAAGGTTCCCGAAGCTGCGAAACATGAAAAGATTACAACTCATTAGTGCTTCGCAAGTCTGAACGCGATAAGGATTGAGCTATTGAATCGTCAAATTGATGGCAGCGGTCTGGATGGTCGAACCGCCGGTGGCTCTCACGGTGACTGCATAGCTTCCGGTCGAGAGAGGTTTCGCAGCATTAGGGTCGACTCCACCACTGCCACAACCGCTTAGGACGCCCAGCGTGGAGAGCGCAAGCAGAGCGAAGGCACCCCACCTACGAGTGCCCCGGCCCGGCACCATGAAAACAATCAGACCTGCGCAGGCTACGCCCAAAACCGGCACCAGGTCATGAGAGGTCGATGGCTCCACGGTGCGGCTGGACAACGCAGTAGATGAGATGGTGAGCACCGTGGTCCGGGGGGTGGAATTGGTGGGCGTAATCGAAGCCGGGGAGAAGAGACAAGTTGCCCCCGCGGGCAGGCCTCCGGTGCACGCAAACATGATGACCGAGTGAAAGCCGCCGACTGGAGCGACAGTAAGCGTAATCGCATTGGAACTTTTGCCCTCGGCCATGGTGGTCGATGACGTCAAAGGAGACAAAGTAAAAGTGCCGCTTGGAGCGATAACGGTGAGCGTGGCGGCCGCGGAAGTACTGGCGGAATGATTTTTGTCGCCGGAGTAGTTGACCTGAAGGACGTGAGCCCCGGACTGGAGCGTATTCGTAAGAAGAGGGAGGATAGTGGTAGTGCTGGTAAGTGGAACGGATTGTCCGTAGGGATTGCCATCAAGTAGTAATTGCGTCACACCGCCGGGGATAGGGGACGCAGGCGAGATGGTAGTGGCGACGGTAACAGCAGCTCCCTGTTCGACGGTGGCGGGCGAGACGCTGATGGTAGCGATGCTTGGGAGAGCTGCACCGATGGTGAAGGACGCCGGTGCAGAAACGGAGGCCTGATGTGTGGCATCGCCAGAGTAAAGCGCGGTGATGAGGTGCGAGCCCGGAGTAATCGTAATGACTTGGCTGGACGCGCTCACTGTCCCGGAGGAGAGTGGCAGCGGCTTGCTGACGACCTGGTTGTCACTGAGAAAGACGACGGTGCCGGTAGGTAGCGGGCTGTTAGGAGAGACGGTAGCGGAGAAGACGAACGAATCTCCCGGAACTATGCTCGCGCTCGATAAGCTGAGTGCTGTAGTGCTAAGGCCAAGGGAGGAGGCGGTAACATAGACGCCGACCGGGGTGGAGCTAGACGGTTGATAGTTTATATCGCCCGAATAGCTGGCCGTAATGGTGTTGTTGCCAGCTGAGAGTTGGCTGGCAGGGAAACTAAAGTTCACCAGCCCAGAGTCTGTGGTGAATGCGGGATAGGCATTTTGCGTGACAACTGCATTGCCGAGCGTAAGGCCACCAGCGGTGAAGGTCACCGTACCACCAGGAGCCGCGGCACCGAAACCTCCTAGTCCACCCGTTGCAAAGCCCAGTGCGTTGATCTGAGCGGTGAGTGTAACCGTTGTGCCCGCGGACACATAACCTGCGTTTGTTTGAAGCAGGCTATCAGTCTGCGTTTTGACGATAGTAAACGCGAACGGAGGCGATTGGCTGGGATTGAAGCTCGCATCGCCAGAGTAAGCCGTAGTTAATACGTGGGTGCCCGGGCTCAGCGAGCGTGTCTGATCCTCGGTATTCGAGGCGGCGTTGAGTCGAAAAATTCCGCCATCAAGCCCGAGACCTGAATCGGTCAGCATGATGTTGCCGGTGGCCAGTCCCTGTCCAGAAACGCCCGCGACCTCTGCACGGATAAGAAAGAATCCTCCATACGGGTACGTAGAGCCAGGCTGCACCGGCGTGACGGCACCGTTGGCTGGGTTGTAGAGCAGAGGCTGTAGGCTCGTCATGCTGTCCTCCGGGCTTACCGTGAGCGCGACTGCATTGGAATCGCTTGGCGCATAGACTCCATCACCGCTGTAGTGTGCTTGGACCGAGTAGGAGCCTCCGGGAAAACTGCTGAGCAGCGCGCTATAGCTGCCATTCTGGAGAGTCTCTGTCTGAACCGAGCCGTTTGCCGTCAGCGCGTTGACTGAAACGTTGCCGGTCGGGGTTCCTGCAACGGAGGTTACGTTAACGACCGCGGAGACAGGGCTGCCATGGGGAATGGTTGAAGGTGAGAGCGTAAGGGTCGTTGAGCTGGCTGTAAAGTTCGCATTCGTCCAGTTGTTGACGAGGTTAGCCGCATTTACGCTGCCAAGGCCTGTAGTGAAATCGTATCCCGCGCCGCTGTTGTACCCCGACAGCACGCCATATCGGTCGGCTGAGTTGGTGACGGTGCAGTTGGGGCTGCCTTTGAGACAAGGCATGGCAATGGTGTCGGTCGTGATGTCGTTGAAGACACAGCCGGCGGCTGGAACTCCCGAGATTGCGCTGCAAGTCTTTCCAGCTTTTTGCTGCTGGCTGGCAAGATTGTAGAGAACATAGTTGGCATTACCTTGCCGGCTGCCGGTCTTCTGGTTGATCAGCGAGAGGATGCCGGCAAACGCGGGAGTAGCAACCGAAGTCCCACCGTAACCTGCAAAGTCGTAGGTCGGAGCGGCGAGGTTGCAGGGCCGGCCATCCGCGTTCGTACTCTGTTGGCAAACGACATAGAACGCGTTGAAGAAACCCGCGCCGGCAAAGAGAGAGACGTCGGGAATATCGCGAACCCCATCTGAAGGAACTCCAGCAGCCATCTGCCAGGATGGCTTGCTGTAGTATCCCTTGCAACTCAAAGGCGACGATCCATTGGACTGAGTGCAGGAACTCGCGCCTCCGCCGCCCCCAACGACAGAAAGAAGTCCGTCCGTCAACGCGACGCCAGTATTACAGATCTGTTCGGTAGTCTGACCGGAGAAGAAACGGGAGGTAGCGAAGACCGTATTGGTGCAGCTCTCGTTCCATGGAACCTCGGGGATATAGCCTTTCGCCGAGGCCTGGGTGGTGGAGCTATTGATGCCATTCCAGAACGCAGTCCCGCCCTGGGGCATGTAAAAATCAGTCCCGCCCACGGAAATGTTATAAGGTGTGCTGCCAAGTCCGTTGACCCCAAGACCATAGCTCGCTCCGGTATCGTCTGCCGTGTCGCAACCCGCTGCCCCGGAGTCGCCGCTGGCGATCAGAACCGAGATCCCCTGGGCAGCGGCCTGTTGCCAGAGCGCCTTATAGAAGGCATTTCCTGTAGACCCTAGAAAAAGTTCGCACTGTCCGTAGCTGTAGCTCATTACAGGAGCAAGATTATTGTCGACGATGTAGATGGCCGACAAATCGGTGCCCTGGGTGACCTCAGTTCCCTCCGAAACAACGTAATCGATGGTCGCACCTTTTGCGACTGCAGCCGACCACTGGGTGTCGATGTCCGCCTCCCCTTCGTCCGCAGTGACGCCGGGGTTGGGGCCGTTGTAGATGATGTTGAGGTATTCAGTTCCAGTTGGTGTCGCAGTATTGCCAAGCGGAAGGCTGAAGAGCTTGCGAAAGTTGACGAAGTCGGCGGGATTGATGTCGGTCTGTCCGACAATGGCTATCGTCTGGCCAGTACCGTCAATCGGAGTGCTAGCGTTCCACAGCGGCAGCACGTTATAGATTGTGGCGAAGTCATACGGAGTCACGCCATAGAGGGTATTGGCGCCACTGGCAATGGTGAAGGCAGGCCTACCTTTGCTCGTAGCTTGATCCGGCAGGCGAGTCGTGAGGTTCGCCGCCGCATCGTGTCGAAAGCTGCCGACCCTACGGCTTGCAGGCCTGCGTCCAAAGTCGTTGAGCGACGCGATGCCTGACACCACGGGTGCTAGTGCAAGTGGAATCTGCGGATCGGATGCGTTCGCGAAATGCTGTTCGCCCCGAATAACGTACCTGTGCATGTTTGTGCGAAACGCTGTGCGGACCATCCCCGCCGTTCCGCTGAATTCAATCAGCGTTCGTCCGGAGTTGACCCGAACGTCGCCGAAGCCGTGCCCTGAGAGCCACGTAGTAATCGAGGACAGATCCCGGTCGGATGGGCCAAACGTTGCACCGAAGCTCTCTGGAGTGAGCCACTGATGGTAAGTCGAGGAGTTCCTGTCCTGCTGTTGATCGATTAACCGCTGCAGCTCAACCTCCTGCTCGGGACCGCGCTGAAGAATCAAAACCATGCTGCGAAGGGGAGCGGCATCGGCCATCGCGCCCTGGTCGAACTCCGCGCGCGCCATCGGATGAGTGTTCCCGGCGAGCGTCGTACGGCGACTCTCCTCGACGGGCTGCAAAATCCTCGAACGCGGCGTAGGAAACGACAACTGCGCGAACGTCGATGCAGAATCGGCGAGCAACAGCAAAATCGCCGGAACAAGAAATAGCAGCTTTCGGATGATACGAAACATTCTTTCGTTTCCTGCTGCTGAGAAAACAGAAAAATTCTTAGCAGATAAATTGTGACAAGGACTACAGGCCTGATTCTGTCGTGCTCAACATCGAGCGTCAACGAAAGATAGTCAGCAAGATAGGAATATTCGGAGAAACAGTTCTATTAAGGGAAAAAGGCCGCGCCTTCAATGGCGCGGCAGGAAAAGACTAAACGTACTTTCGTCTACGGTACGTTGTAGGAAATCTGTGTGCTATGCACCAGAGTGCCACTTACTGCAGTCACCGTAAACGTATAAATGCCCTTAGAGGCATTTGTCGTCCCAGCAGGAGGAGTAGTCCCGCCGCCTCCGCCGGTGTTGGAGGTGCTGGATCCGCAGCCAGCCGCTGTTAGAGCAGAGATGCTAATCACAGCAGCAAGCAGAGCGACCCAACGACGGCGACGCGGCAGCATAAGCAAACACAATCCAGCAAGCGTAGCTCCAGAACCAGCCGCATACCATGGCATCTTAGCCGAGGGACGTCGACCGGAAGGCTTCAGTCCGGGTCGGATTGAATTCGCGACCGTCGTCGGTTCAGAAGCTACCACAACAAACGAAGTGGTCACGCCACTAGAAGTAGTGATTGCGACCGGCGACACAGAGAAACTAGGCGTTGCAGCCATTCCATCATTGTTGGTCGCCGTCAGACTGACCGTACCCGTAAAGCCGTTAACCGGTGTGATCGTGAAGATAACCCCCGAGGCCGTAGCCCCCGGTTGTACGGTTGTCGTCGCGCCGCAGGTCGCAGGGGCGAAAGAAAAATCGGGCTTGCCGGAAGATGAGGACGAGACTATGTCGACTGACGCGATCGGTCCGTTCGGGTAGAAGCTGGCGTTGATGTTTGGCCCCAGAAGCGTCCCTTTAGACCCAGCATAGTTGCCATCGCCGGAGTAAACCGCGCTGATGTTGTGGCCCCCAGAAGAAAGCGAGGAGGTGACAAGACTATAGCTCGCGGTTCCACTCGACAGAGTAGCAGTGCCGCCCACGACAGCCACGTTGTCGACAAAGAATTGGATTGTGCCCGTTGGCGTTGGACCCGAAGCAGTCCCCGCAACTGTCACATTGAGTGCCAGAGTACCCGCCGACACAGCGCACAGAGAGGCGGTGGTGGTAAGCGCCGTTGTACTGACGCTCGTCCCAATCCCGCTGCCGACGCCCGTGCCGACTGGCTTCACGCCACTCCAACCGGTGACCAGCGCATTTACATCAAAACTGCCGAGACCTGTCGCCTGATCGTACGTATTCCCTGCGGTGAAGCCGATCGATCCACCGTTTGGACAGTTCGGTGTTCCCTGGGTGCAGGGAACGGAGTTGTTGCCGGAGATGATGTCGTGGAAGACGCTACTGTAAGTTGGCCCGTTCAAGAAGCCATAGAGAGTTGGTCCAACATTGCCGAGCCAGCCCGTCGTTGCGCCGGTCGGATTCGTCTTCTGTTCTACCAGAGCCAAGATACCGGCGAAGACGGGAGCAACGAATGAGGTCCCTCCAAACACGTTTGGGTCGCCGTTGGAGGAAAGGAAGCCGTTTACGCAAGGTGTCTCGCCTTGTCCATCGCCTGAGCTACAAACCAGATATCCGTCGTGCAAAGCCGCAGCGTTGAGCGCGATGTCAGGAAGATCCCGCGAAGAGTCACTCGGAACTCCGGCGCCTGTCTGCCATGCAGGTTTAGAGAAGAAAGCACTTGCTCCGCCGCCCCCAGCGCCGCCCCCGGTTCCGTTGCCGAAGCCAAGACCAGCACTGGATGTTGTCTCGTTCCAAGGCTGCTCCGGAATGTACAACTGAGCGGAGCCGCCGTTGGTTCCATTACTGCTGCTCCAATAGGTCGCAGGGGTGTTCACATCTCCACTGAACATGGCACCGCCGGCAGATGTGACATAAGGCGAGCTGGAGGGGAAGTCGACATTAAGCCCCTCAGTAGCCAGACCGTCTGCATCGCAGTCGGCAGCACCGGCATCGCCAGATGAACTGACTACGGTCTGCCCCTGCGCGTTCGCTTGCGCCAGCAAACTATTGTAACTCGACAGCATTGCGGTACCCCAACCGCTCTCGCACAAGCCATAGCTGATTGTGATAATCGGAGCCACCTTGTTGTCGATGGAGTAAGTCAGAGAGTCCGCAAAGATGTTACTGCTGCTGTAAACATAAAGAATCGTGGCTCCCGGAGCGGCCGCACTCGACCACTCAATATCAAGATGCGCTTCATCGATATCGCTCGCCGAAACGCCAGCGTCAGAGCCGCCGGCAGGAATAGCGGATTGCAGCTTGAGATTGATTGTGGGAAGGCCAGCCGCCGACCGAAATTGCGCAACATTTGCGTCGGGAAGGACGTTGCCTGAGGTAAGATCCGTATTTCCCATCACAGCAATCGTTACGCCCGTGCCATTAATCGGGGTGGAAGCGGTAAGCAGAGGATTCTCGTCGTAGATGGTGTAAAAATCAGCCGGCGAAATGTAGTGACTCGTAACTCCGTTCAGAGTTTGCGTGTAAAGCGGTTGGGACGGGTCAATCGGGGAGACATTGCGCGCACGCGAGTGAGGCTTCGCCTTAAAGTCATTCAGCCCAACAATCGAGGTCACCACCCCGGCGATGGCTGACGGAAGCACGGGATCAGTGACATTCGAAATATGCGGTTCGCCGTTGAGCGAAAGACTGTGAATCGAGGTCCCAAAAGCCTGCTGCACCTGCGCAACCGTGCCTGAAAAAGAGATGAAGGTAGAGCTCCGAGCCGTCCGGGTGATGGTTAAGCCCTGACTGGTGAGCCACGTCGAAACCTTGGCAATATCCGCGCTGCTGAGTCCAAACCGAGTCCCAAACTGCTCCGGAGTCAGCCACTGGTGATAACTCGCCGAACTGGGGTTCAACTGATCGGCGAGCAACTGGCTCAGACCTGCCTGCTGGGCGGAAGTCATGCTGAAACGCAGTGACATCGACTCGAGCTTCTTGTCCGCCGGCGCAGCACCAAGATCCGTAGCGCGCCGCGCCCGGCTCATAATCGTGCCGGGCAGAGGGGTCCGAGAACCGCCGTCGACAGCACTGGCAATTCGGCTCTGGACTGCAGCCTGGCTAAGAGGGCTAAACGCGGAGGCAAGGAGGGTAATGGGGGCAATCAGATGAGAGAGAAGGCGGCTGCGCATTGGATATCTTCTACCTTACTACCGGGTTACGGGGTGGCCTGCTGGTCCACACACTGAGATCGACTGGCCCGACGAACCAGAGAGGGACCGAGGTGAGGTACATGCTTAGACAGACGATAAAACGAAATGTTGCGTTTACAGATGTAAAGAGATTATTTCGTCTCTCTGATTGTGCCATTTCAGGAAGAAAAGCTGGAACCTAGAGCCGCAACCTTTGGCAGATGTTCAATGGCTCCACATCGGATCGTTTTGTCCCTCACTCCCACCAAAAAAGGACTGGCCGAGGATCGCTCAACTAGTCCTTTTTCAAAATCACATTCCCCTAAATACTGTACTTTCCTGCCTTCAGCACGTGCTGAGCCACCTGCCGGCGCAGCTTGATCGTATCGGCGGAGTCATGTTTGGACAGGCGGCGAAGAATCGTAAGCTGAGTCCGAAACATATCTCCCTCAGCCACCGCCGCTATTGCCTTCCGCGCTGCCAGCTCGACCGTAGCCATGGCCTTGTCAGCATAGATCCGCGCCATCGCAACAGGCATAACCGACGCCTCCGCCGACTGGCCTGCCGCGATCTTCTCAGCGCGTAGAATCGCACTCTCCATCGCGAAGACCTCAATGATCATGTCCGAGATGGCCCCCATTACCTCCTGCTCATCTGCGATCTGTGCCATATACTTCTGCGTAGCCGCTCCAGCGACAAACAGCGTCAGCTTTTTTGCATTCGCCAAGAGATTGCGCTCGTCAGCCAGCGGCCCTTCGCGCTCCACTTTCTCGCTCGGCCCTGACATCACCTCGTCCATCAACTTCTTGATTGCAGGCATCAGAGCCAGCTTGCCACTCATGGCAGATTTCATCAGCCAGCCTGTAATGATCAGGCGATTGATCTCATTGGTTCCCTCGAAGATTCGATTGATTCGAGCATCGCGGTAAGCTCGCTCGGCCGGAAACTCCTCTACATAGCCATAGCCCGCGAAGATCTGAAGCGTCTCGTCGACGACCATGTCCAGCATCTCACTCGCCCACACCTTCACAATCGAACACTCGACCGCGTAGTCCTCGATACGCTTCTGAATCTCCTTCGTATCGTTCTTGTCCACACCTGCCAAAGCCCGATCGATCAGCCCCACCGTGCGATAGCACACAGCACCGCCAACAAAGATGCCAGTGGCGCAGTTCGCAATCTTCTCCTGAATCAACCCAAACTCGGAGATCGACTTTCCAAACGCCTTGCGGTCAATCGCATACTTAATCCCATTATTCAACGCCATCCGCGCGCCACCAATCGCGGCATTCCCCAACTTGTAACGCCCGACATTCAGAATATTGAATGCAATGTGGTGGCCCTTTCCTACCTCGCCCAACAGATTCTCCGCCGGGATCACACAGTCGTTAAGAATCAGCGGACACGTCGAGCTACCGCGAATTCCCAGCTTGTGCTCCTCTTTCCCCTGCGTAAAACCAGGCGTTCCTCGCTCGATCAAAAACGCCGTGAGCTTCTCCTTCCCTGCATCCGGACCGTCGGGAATCGCACACTTCGCAAAGACGGTAAACAGATCAGCAAATCCCGCATTCGAAATCCACATCTTTTCGCCGTTCAGCGTGTAGGTCTGCCCATCCGCAGAGAGCACCGCCTTCGTCTTCGCATTGACCGCATCCGAACCGCTCGTCGACTCCGACAGCGCATACGCCGAAACAATCTCACCCGATGCAATCTTCGGCAGATACTTCTTCTTCTGCTCCGCGTTGCCGTACCAGACCAGAGGCAGAGTCCCGATGCCGGTATGTGCCGAGAACGCCACCGAAAAGCTAGCCTGCTTCGAGATGTTCTCCGCGACGATAGCGGAGGTAGCCTTGTCCATCTCCAAGCCGCCGTACTCCTCAGGAATATCAATCGCGGTGAGTCCAAGCTCCGCGGCCTCCTTCAGCAGACGCTTCGTAACTGAGAAGTCCTTTGCCTCAATCGAGTCAGACGCTGGCATAATCTCGTTGACCGCAAAGTTCGCGGTTGTCTCAGCAATCTGCTTATGCTCATCGGTAAAATCTTCAGGAAAGAAACAATCCGCAGGCGTCGGATCGCTGATAAGAAAGCTGCCACCAGCAATCCGGGGAGTGGTGGTCGGGTCGGGGGTCGTCATCGTTGCCATGGTGTTACTCCTTCTGCAGCTTCTGGGCTCAAAATTGCGAACTAATCCACTTCAGCGATCAAATCTTCAGGTGCGGCGGCCTTCCATCGAACGACACAATGTTGGCCCTTCCAGCGAAACGTCTGCAATTCTGCTTCAGCGAGTGATACCGGCGGTTGTTCCACGGTAATCCACCTTTCATGCTCTACACCGTCCGAAACATACTTCGCCAGAATTGAAACTTCGTACAGCGCCGTTCTGCTACCTTTAGCATTGCTCACCGTCTCGATCACCTCAGGGCGAACCTCTTCGACAATGGCTGTGGCGCACTTCCAGCGTTGTTGAATCTCTTGATGGTGCCGGTGTTTGATAAAGAAAGCTACTGCGACAAACACCGCAGCCAGTGCGATATATCCACTCACTACTCGAATCGAATGCCAGCCATCACAGCTGCCGGGCCGCAACTTTGACCAGCTACTTCGATCCGACATGGAGTCTCGACTCATTGCCTAACTCATCGCCTCATAGATCCCAGCCGCTCCCATACCGCCGCCTACACACATTGTGACAATCCCGTACTTCGCGTTACGCCGAGGCATCTCGCGCAGCAGCGTGGCGGTCAACTTTGCGCCGGTGCAACCAAGCGGATGCCCAAGCGCGATCGCTCCCCCATTCACATTCACCTTCGCCGGATCAATCCCCAGGACCTTTAACACCGCCAGCGACTGAGCCGCAAACGCCTCGTTCAACTCGAACAGATCAATATCCTCAACCGAAAGCCCCGCCATCTTCAACACCTTAGGAATAGCATGGATCGGCCCAATCCCCATCTCCTCCGGGTCACATCCCGCATAAGCGAACGCAATAAACTTTCCCATCGGCTTGATGCCAAGCTGAGCGGCACGGTCCGCCGACATCACAACTGCCGCCGCAGCTCCATCCGAGGTTTGGCTCGAGTTCCCCGCCGTCACCGTTCCCTTCGCGTGGAACACAGGCTTCAACTTCGCCAGCGCTTCAAGAGAAGTATCAGCACGCGGGCCCTCATCCTGCTTGAACGTCGACTCAGTTATCTTAGCCTTCTTGCCATTCGGAACAGAACTTGTAACCGTCACCGAAACAATCTCGTCCTCAAACTTCCCTCCGCCGATCGCAGCCAGCGCCTTCCGATGACTCTCATACGAAAACTGGTCCATCTGTTCTCTTGTGATTCCATAGTGAGTCGCCACCCGCTCGGCCGTCAGCCCCATCGACATGTATGAACCCGGATAGTTCTCCACGAGCCAGGGGTTCACCGAGATCTTGTTGCCGCCAAACGGAACATACGACATGCTCTCCGTGCCACCCGCAACAATACAATCCGCCGACCCGCCACGAATCCGGTCCGCAGCTAGAGCAATCGACTGCAAACCTGACGCGCAGTATCGGTTGATCGTCATCCCGGCACTAGTAATCGGCAAACCCGCCCGAAAGCTGGCAATCTTCGCCACATTCATTCCCTGCTCCGCCTCGGGCATGGCGCAGCCCAGGATCACATCTTCGATCTCCGACTTGTCGAGCTGCGGAATACGCTCCAACGCACCACTAATCGCAAAGGCGGCCAAATCATCCGGGCGAGTGGTGCGAAGGGTGCCGCGCGGGGCTTTTCCGACGGCGGTGCGAACAGCGGAGGCAATAATAACTTCTTTCATAACCAACTAACTCCCGATCTCTGTCTCCGAATTTAATCCGAAGACCGTAAATGAAAGGTATCTTTTGACTTGAACTAACTGCTAGGAACCCGCTCCTAATTCCGCAAAGGCTTGCCCGTTTTCAAAGTGAACGCAATTCGCTCCTGCGTCTTCTTTTCTCCACAAAGCGATAGGAAAGCTTCACGCTCAAGGTCCAGCAGATACTGCTCTGTAAGCGGTGTACCCGGTGTGACCTTACCTCCGCACAACGCATACGCCACCCAGTTCGCAATTTTCGCGTCATGATCAGAGATGTACTGCCCCTCCCGCATAGTCCACACCGCCAGCTTCAGCGTAGCCAGTGCATTCTCTCCTGGAGCTGCAATGTCAGTACGCGGGGCGGGCGCACTATAGCCAGCATCGGCGATCGCGCGGGCCTTCGTCTTCGCATCCGTCAGCAGCCGCTCGCGATTCATCGTAATGTTGTCCGACTGCTTGAAGAAGCCGAACGAACGAGCCTCCGCCGCACTGGTCGAAACTTTCGCCATCGCGATCGTCTCGAAGTTCTTCTTAAGCGCTTCAAATATCTCGACGCCCTCGCCGCGTGCGTCCGGACGAATGCTCGATCCAGCCTCTACCGACCGGATCGTCATCTCCTTACAACCGCCGCCGCCCGGAATCAGCCCAACGCCGGCTTCCACCAGACCCATATAAAGCTCAGAGTGAGGCTGACGCGCAGCGGCATGAAGCGAAATCTCCACGCCTCCTCCCAGACACATTCCATATGGCGCAACCACCACAGGGCGCGGACAGAACTTGATGGCCTGCGTCATATTCTGGAACGCGCGCACTGCCATCTCCACCTCATCCCACTCCTCTTCCTGAACCCCAAGGAGAAGCTGCATTAGGTTCGCACCGACCGAAAAATTAGTGGAGTCACCCGTAATGACGAAAGCCTCGAAGTTGCTTACGATCTCGCTCGAAGGCTTTAGCGTCTGTGTAATTAGATTGACGATGTCATCGCCCAGTGCGTTCATCTTGGAGTGCAACTCAATGGCCGCCACTCCATCACCCAGATCGATGACCGAAGCACCCGGGTTCTTCTTCACCACTCCGTTCGCCTTCTTGATCACCGCTAGCGAGGTCACTCCCTCCGCTGTCACAACTGGCTTGTACTCCCCGCTGACAGAATCGAAAAAGAGCCGCCCCGAAGCGACCGAAGCATCATCCTTGTACCACGCTGGATTAGCCTCCCCGCGCTTCTCTGCACAAGCAAGCAGCTTCTCCACGTTCGCCGAGATCTGCGCACCAGCAGCGCGCATCTTCTCCGTCGTGGCGAGCACACCCGCAGCATCGAACATCTCAAATGGGCCAAGCTCCCAGTTGAAACCCGTCTTCATAGCCTGATCGATCTCAACTATATTGTCCGCGATCTCCGGCACCCGGTTCGCGCTGTACGTAAACAGCTCCGTCAGCAGCGGCCAGTAAAACGCAGCAGCCTTGTCCTTCGTCGCATCCGCATGCAGCAGCTGCGCGATGCGTGCGTGAGTCGACTCCACATTCTTCGCCATCTCGATCGCAGCAAACTTCGGCCGCATACTCGGCTTGTAGTCCAGCGTCTGCCAGTCCAGAACATGGCGCAGATCCCGACCCTCTGCGTCTTTGCCTTCCTTTTTATAAAAACCCTGCTTTGTCTTGTCTCCAAGCCACTTCTTCTCCAGCATCTTGCCGATAAAAGGCGCAAGCGTCACCTCGGCACGCTCGTCCTTGATCCTTGTGGCCTGCGCGGAAAAGTTCGTCGCCACATGTGCCAGTACATCCACGCCGACCATATCGCCGAGTCGAAAAGTCCCACTCTTCGGCCAACCTAGCGCAGAGCCAGTCAACGTATCAACCTCCTCGATTGACAGACCCTGCTCCTGCATTAGGCGAATCGCATTCCCCATCGAGAACGTACCAATCCGATTCGCAATAAAGTTCGGCGTATCGTGCGAATGAACAATCGCCTTCCCCAGCCGCAGATCGCAGAAGCGCTCCACCGCCGCAATATCCGCCGGATCCGTGTCTGGAGTCGGAATAATCTCGAGCAGTCGCATGTACCGGGGCGGGTTGAAGAAGTGCGTTCCAAACCAATGGCGGCGCAACTCCATCGGCATTCCTTCCACGATCTTGTGAATCGGCAGTCCGCTCGTATTGCTCGTAATGATCGTGTCCTTACGGCGATGTTGCTGCACCTTATCCAGCAGAGCCCGCTTGATCTCAAGATTCTCCGCCACTACCTCGATGATCCAGTCACAGTCCGCGATCAGAGCCAGATCGTCCTCGAAGTTGCCAATCGCTATCAGCCGGGAGCTCTCGACCGCATAAAACGCCGCAGGCTTCGACTTCTTCAACCCATCCATGGCCGCCAGGACAAACTTGTTCCGCTCCTGCTTCGGGGCACTGGCATCCGTACCCAGCGGAACGATATCCAGCAGAACCACCGGCAACCCGGCATTGGCGATGTGGGCTGCGATACGCGAACCCATGGTTCCCGCTCCAAGAACGGCAACCTTGGTGATCTGTCTATGTTCCCTAGACTGGCTGGGCTTTGCCGCACTCTGCGGCGTGGGTGCTTCGATAGTGCTGGAAGGCATGGTCAAAGGCTCCGGCGGGCAGGAATACCCGAACGATGCGAAGCATACTGAATGACCATTCAGTCCGTCAAGTGGATAGCCACTCGATTCACTAATTCATTCATTCTAGGACTCAATCCCGCGGCCCGTTAGCCCTTTTACTTGTCACGGCCGAAGCGAATCTTCTTCGCTCATTTGGGTCGTAGGTAGGAGGTTGCGGATCAAATCTCATCACTCCTGACTGCGATGCCCTGCCGTCTGTCTGTATAACCCGTTCCAGTGGTGTCGTGTCCCGTGCTGTCTTGGTATTGGCATAGTTAAAGCTGGCAAGAGTTGAAGTAGATGCTCGTTTCAGCACAAGACTGAACCCGTGCGATCCGAGGTAGCCGGCTCGAAACTGATCGATAACCAACTTCAGCTTTACGTGAGCGTGCAGCCGGGGAGCCGAGATAACCGGAAAAAATCGACTTTCGTAGTCAACTGAAGGTAAAGGGCGAGTATGGCAAGACATCGCTGGTCCGTGTTCCAGCGGGAAGACGCTAAAATGTAACGTGATGATTGATCTTGCATTTGTTCGGGCTAATTTGGCCCTTGTGAAAGAGAAGTTGCGTAATCGGGGAATAGATCCCGAACTTGCACTGGGTAACTTCGTCGAAGTCGATCGCGAGAGGCGAGAGGCTATCACTCGAGTGGAGACGCTCAAGGCCCAGAGAAACAGGTTAACGGAAGAGATCGCAAAGCTCAAACGTGAAGGAGTAGATGCAACCTCACAGTCCGATCAGACACGCGCCCTGAAGTCTGAAGCAGAGTCGCTTGAGTACTCCGCAGCAATTGCCGACGAGCGATTGAAAGAGATATTGCAAGCCCTCCCCAATCTGCCGCAGGACAGCGTACCCATCGGCAAATCGGCGGACGACAACCGACAGGAGAAGGTCTGGGGCGAGCAAACGGTCTTCGACTTCCCCGCAAAACCTCATTGGGACCTCGGCGAAGCGCTGGGCATCCTCGATTTTGGTCGCGCGGCCAAAATCTCAGGCTCGCGCTTTGTTGTCCACTTCGGCCAAGGAGCACGGCTCGAACGCGCCCTCGCCAACTTCATGATTGACCTTCACACTGGCGAGCACGGCTATACCGAAGTCCTTCCACCGTATATGGTCAACTCTAAGTCCCTCTTTGGCACGGGCCAGCTGCCGAAGTTTGCCGAAGATAGCTTCCATTGCGACGACAAGGGTTCCTACCAGACCGGTGTTTACCAGGAGAACGATCATTGGCTCATCCCTACTGCTGAGGTTCCAGTCACGAATCTATTCCGCGATGAGACGCTCGAAGAATCGCAGCTTCCAATATCCTTCTGCGCCTACACCCCTTGTTTCCGGTCCGAGGCAGGCTCTTACGGAAAGGATGTTCGTGGCATGATCCGCCAGCATCAGTTCCAGAAGGTCGAGTTGGTCAAATTTGTACGCCCCGAAGACTCCAACGCTGAGCATGAACGTCTCACGCGTCACGCCGAGACCGTGCTTGAGCGTCTCGGCCTCCCTTATCGGCGAATGCTGCTCTGCACGGGCGACATGGGCTTTTCTGCTGCTAAAACCTACGATCTCGAGGTGTGGTTGCCCGGTCAACAGCTCTATCGCGAGATATCGTCCTGCTCCAACTTTGAGTCCTTCCAAGCTCGTAGGGCAAATATCCGTTACCGCCCGGCCCAAGCAAAGAAGAGTGAGTTTCTTCACACCCTGAATGGCAGCGGACTAGCCGTAGGCCGCACCTATCTTGCGATTCTGGAGAACTACCAGCAGGCTGACGGAACGATAAAGATCCCATCCGTGTTAGTTCCGTATATGAACGGCGATACAGTCATCGGCAAGCAGCAAGGCAGGAGCTAACAACCATGTTCAAACTGATCCGCAGCTACATCTTCTGGGCCTACGAGCGAGGCAGCTTCCACTATGACGTCATGGTGACAGCCATTCTCGTCTTCATGTTTGTCTCGCCCCGCTTGATTGACTTCAAGGACAAACCCGTTGAGACGATCGCTCTCCATGCGAGCGAGGTGCTGGTCCGAGAAGCTGGGACCTCCGGCGGAAGCAGCCGCTTCATCTACCAGGTTCGCGCTGATGATATGAGCGGCGCTAGCACTGACCTCGAGCGCCGCGCCGCGATCTTGCGCGTGATCGAACCGATATCTGGCGAGGTATCGATCCAGCGGTACGAGGCCGTCCACGACGCACAGGGGAAGATCATCGCCTACAACGCCTGGGTGCTTCGTTAACTTCTGACACATAATGCATCCAACTTCCAGGAGCACCTGAGTTATGACCACATTCCGTCGTATCGTTGCATCACTTTTCCTGTCATCTGTTGTTTCAGGTCTCGCCACAGTTTTTGGTGTTGCGCAGCCGAAGCCTGGCCACCTGGATGAAGTGCTTCGTCAGATGGACGCGGCGAGCCTGAAGTTCCAGTCGGCTGAGGCGGATTTTCAGTGGGACCTCTACGAGAAGGTTGTGCAGCAGACGACCACGCAGAAGGGCACCATTTACTTCAAGAAGGAAGGCGTGAAGACCGTCATGGGAGCCAAGGTTGCGTCTCCCTCGATCAAGGTTCTTGAATACCGCAACGGGATTCTGACTCTGTTTGACCCTGGCACCGACCACGAGACCATCATTACTCCTAAGGGGAACCAGGCTCAGATGGAGAGCTTTCTCACGCTTGGCTTCGGTGGCAGTGGCAGAGAGATGGCCAAAGCATGGGCAATCTCAGATCTAGGGGATGAGATGCTGAACGGAGTGCAGACCGCTAAGCTGGATCTGGTGCCGAAGGATCCGTCTGTCCGCAACAATTGCACGCATATGACGATCTGGGTAGACCCTGTCCGCGGCATTACTCTGAAACAAAGCTTCTACATGCCGTCCGATGACTATCGAACTGCCGTCTACGCCAACATCAGATACAACCAGGGTGTAGATACCAAGCCTTATCAGATAAAGACTGACAGTAAGACGACGACTGATTCGCACTGAGGTTATCGCGGAGCACTGTAACGCGGACCGGACTCCTTCAGTACAGCCCGCTCAGGCGTCGAGTAGAAACTGGCCGTCGCGCATGATCTGCTCTTCACCCTGCGCGTCGCCAAGCCAGATGCTGAACTCGAGGCCTACTACGTCGATGTGGGTGGAGGACTTCCAGGGGGCGCCGGTGTGGGCGCCGTACGGGTCGCCGAAGGCGATGTGGATGCCGGGGAATTTTTCGTCCTGAAGGATGTTGCCGATGACGCGGTCGACGCCGATGTTGGTGCCGATGGCAAACTCGCCCACTCGGTCGGAGTTTTCGTCGGTGTGGGTGTAGGCCCAAAAATCGCGCTCGAGGGCTTTGTTCTCGCTGGAGGCACGAGTGATCCGATTGCCTTCGATGTTGATCGTGAGGGGATGGGCGCGGAGGATGCCGTAGCGAGCGCAGAGGAAGTCGCCTACGACGCCGTCGACGACGAAGACGCCGTTGACCTCACCGGGAGCGGTGAAGCATTCGCCGCCGGGGAGGTTGCCCCACTTCTCGGTGCTGATGATGCCTGAGGTTTTGAACCAGCGATAGTCGGGGTTGAGCTGGGCGTGAATGTCGGTGCCGGCGGGGGTGGTGGCGCGGACGTAAGTGGCGGCGCGGACCTTGTCGAGGACGGCCTGGGAGAGCCGGTCGATAGCGAGGAAGTCGGCGCGCATACCCTGGGTCATGATCTCGGGGGTGATGTTGACCATGTGGGCGTGGCGCATGCGGCGGCGATTGACGACGTCGGTCATCTGCATACGACTGTGGAGTTCGTTGGGCTGGACTTCGACGGCAAAGATGCTGACCTGCGAGGACTCCATGTCTTCGAGGATGGCTGAAGGCAGATCGGTAAGGGGGCGTGGGGCGAGAGCTTCGAGGACGAAGGCGTTCCAGGTGCAGCCGATCTGGTCTAGCTCCGCGACGAGGGAGGCGGCGATGGTGAGGCAGCGCTCGTCGGTGATGAGGGTGACCTTCTCGTTGGGTTGGATGCGCAGGCAGGTAGTGACGGCGTTGCGAGCACCGGGGGTGAACTCAGGGGGGAAGGCGGTGGTGCGGAGGTCTGGTGCTGCCTGCGTTGCTTGATCAACCATGGGTGCGGCCTTCCGAATAAAACTTCTTTCTAAGATAGCTTGTTACTGAGGAGTTACAGGAGAAAAAGGAGTTTGAGAGGGTATCTACTGCTCCCCCTCCCCGGCACTTTGGCGCTAAAGTCTTCCATCTTTGAGGCTTAGGTTTGGACTTCCTTTTTGACTTAGATTGACTTAGAAGCAAAGTCTTGAAAAGACAGATGCTTCTTTCGATTACTGTCTGTAAAGTCCTCATTTCATTGGCCTGTAGAAAACGAAAACCCCGACACTGGGTCGGGGCACTCTTTGGTCCTGTTTTAATTATATTGGGTTTGGTGGGGTATTGTGCCATGCGAATCTGCTTGTCTGGCGCGGTGATTTGCGATTTTAGGGCTTGACAGGTTTGTCCAAAAGGAAACGCTCCTGCAAAAGATCCTCCTAACCACATATCGTTAGAGAAGGAGACTTTGGTCCCTTAATCCTTGAACTGTTGCACCGTGGAGGGTGACGCTGGAAAGCACATTTGACGTTATCGTCGTCGGCCTCGGCGCTATGGGAAGCGCCACGGCATACCAACTATCTAAGCGAGGCGCAAAGGTGTTGGGGCTGGAGGCCTTTACTCCCGCTCATGATAAGGGGTCGTCGCAAGGGGAGTCGCGCATTATCCGGCAGGCGTACTTCGAAGACCCTGCCTATGTTCCGCTCGTTCTACGGGCATATGAGCTTTGGGACCAGTTGCAAGAGGAAAGCAACGAGAACCTCTTGACCATCACTGGTGGCGTTGCTATTGGACCGACCAAAGGAACGCTGGTGACGGGCTGCTTGAGAAGCGCGACAAAGTACGGTCTCGGACACGACCTATTCGACGCCAAAGAGATGCGCCGTCGCTTTCCGCAGTTTGCCCTGACAGAGGACGAAGTCGCTTTCTACGAAGAGAAGGCAGGCTACCTCAAGCCCGAGGAATGTATCCGACAGCATCTACGCGGTGCATCCAGGCGCGGTGCAGATCTTCGTTTCGAAGAACCAGTGCTTTCGTGGACGGCTTCTCAAGAGGGTGACGGTATAAGCGTTACGACAGAAAAGCAGACTTACCATGCCAGATCGCTGGTGATTTCTGTTGGTCCGTGGTTCGCGGAGCTGTTACCAGACGTTGCGATGCCGGTCGTCGTCTCGCGCAGGGTGCTGTTCTGGCTTAAGCCTCTTTACGAATCTTCCAACTTTGATCGTGGAGTGTTCCCGATCTTCCTGTGGGAGCCTGAGGGATCTCCGTTGTTCTATGGCCTTCCGCGAATAAGCGAAAATGGGAGCCCAAAGGTGGGGATTCATTCTGGTAATGAGACATGCACTCCGTCGACAATTGATCGGCGCATCCATCCGCGTGATGCATCAGCAATCAGGTCTGCTATCGGGACTAGAATTCCCGCGCTCAACGGGGAGATCTCTCACACGGCGACCTGCATGTATACGATGACGCCTGACGAACACTTTATTATCGATACGCACCCCAATTATCCGCAGGTGAGCCTTGCTGCCGGATTCTCCGGTCATGGTTTCAAATTTTCTTCCGTAGTAGGAGAGATTCTTTGCGACCTCGCAATGACACGAGAGACTTCAACGGATATCCGCATCTTCTCAGGTTCCCGATTCCGTAAGCGTGGGTAGTTTCTTATCTTAGAGGCCGGCGCGGGTCTCGGCGGCCATGTAGTCGACTACGGATTTCAGGTTCCCGGTTTCGCGGAAGGCTTTTAGCTGGCGGTCGGCTCCTGAGCCTTCGCGGAGCATGGTGTGGATGTAGTTGATCTCGGTGCGGCTGCCTAGTTCGTCGAGGACGTCATCGACGAAGGCGAGATATTCGAGGATGAGCTCGCGGACGGGGACCTCGGCCTGTTTACCGAAGTCGATCATCTTGCCGTCGAGGCCGTAGCGGACGGCGCGGAACTTGTTCTCCATGAGGAGGGCGCGGGAGTACTGACGATAGTCGATGTTGCGGGAGTGGAGGTGCCAGAGCTTGCAGGCGGTGGCCTGGATGAGCGCGGCGATGGCGATGGACTCGTGCGCGCGGAGGGGGATGTCGCAGATGCGGACCTCAACGGTGTCGAAGAAGGGGTGTGGGCGGACGTCCCACCAGATTTTTTTGGCGTTGTCGATGGAGTTGGTTTTGATGAGTAGGTTTACGTAGCTCTCAAACTCCGAGTAGCTGGCGAAGCTGTCGGGGAGGTTAGTACGGGGAAAGTTTTCGAAGACCTTGGCGCGGTAGCTCTTGTAGCCGGTCTCCATGCCGAGCCAGAAGGGGGAGTTGGTGGAGAGGGCGAGGATGTGGGGGAGGAAGTAGCGGAGCGAGTTCATGATGCGGATGGCGGCTTCGCGGTCTTCGATGCCGACGTGAACGTGGAGGCCGAAGATGAGGTTGGCGCGGGCTACGAGTTGGAGGTCTTCGACGACCTGGGCGTAGCGAGGGTCGGGGTAGATCTCCTGAACGCGCCAGTCGGCGAAGGGATGGGTTGCGCCGGCGATGAGGAGGAGGTCATGCTCTTCGGCGAGGGCGATCATGTTGCGGCGGAGATCGAAGAGATCCTCTTGCGCTACCTGAATGTTGCTGCAGATGCGGGTGCCTACTTCGATGACGGATTGATGCATCTCGGCCTTGACGCGCTCTTCGAGACGAAGCTTGCCCTTGGCGAGCATCTCGGTCGCGATGTGGGAGCGCAGGTCGCGTGTTTCGGGGTCGACTGTCTGGTATTCCTCTTCGATGCCTAGCGTAAACGATGGCCGCATATGCTCTCCGTCTTTCAATTGAGTCAGAAGCGTACCACTTGAAGCAAGGGTGGTGGAAAAGCAAAGGCAAGCACAACAGCAGATTCCTTCGCTGCGCTGCGGAATGACAACAAAAGAACGGGCAACGGCAAAAACAAAACTGTCCAACTGCTACGGTCGAGATGACGATTCTTGAGGAGCGCCAGTAGTGGTTATTCTTTTTTTTGTTGTAGCTATTCCTCTTTTTTTGTTTTCTTCTTCACCGCTTTTTTTGGTGCAGATTTGGCGCTTGATTTAGATATCTCTTTTTTCCTCGAGGGGGCGAGGAACGCGGACCAGTTCATCTCCGTTTTCACTTTGGCGGAGGATTGCGCCTTTTTTACAGCTAGTTTCGCGACCTTGTCGACGATCCAGTCGAAGCTCTCCTTGCCGACGGCGTGAAGGTCGGCGTCAGGTGCGGGGTTCATGAAGTCGATGGCGTAGGGGATGCCGTCTTCTACGGCGAACTCGACGGTGTTGAGGTCGTAGCCGAGGGCTTTGCAGAGGGTGAGGGCGTCTTTCTCGACGCGCTTGAGGAGGTTCTTGTCGTACTCCGGTGGGTCGAGGACGTAGCGGTGCTCGTGTGGGCGGCGCGGATCGTAGGGCATGATGCGGACGTCAGTTTGACCGACGACGTAGCAGCGGAAGTACTCCTTGAAGTTGACCGCAGCCTGGAGGGTCATGCAGAGGTCGCGGGTCTGATCGTAGGCATAGAAGAACTCGTCGCGATTGTGGACGTGGAAGACATCGCGCCATCCGCCGCCGTCGTGCGGTTTGAGGAAGGCCGGGAAGCCTACGTAGTCGAAGATGCCATCCCAGTCGAGAGGAAACTGCAGGTTGCGTAGGGAGCGCTCGTTGATCTGTGGTGGAAATTTTTTGTGCGGAAGGAGAACAGTCTTAGGGACGGCTACGCCTAGTTTTGAGGCGAGGGCGTAGTTGAAGAACTTGTCGTCGGCGGACCACCAGAAGGGATTGTTAATGATCTGTGTGCCGCTGAGAGCCGCGTTTTTGAGGAACGAACGGTAGAAGGGCATGTCGTGCGAGATGCGGTCGAGGATAACGGCGTAGCCCGAGGGCGCGGCCATTCGAACGCCGCCTACGCAGACGAACTCCGCGTGAATGCCTTCGATCTCCATCGCGTTGATGCGATCGACTAATGCGCCGGGAAAGGTATTTTCCATTCCGAACAGAACACCGATCTTCTTCACTGAATCCTCCATACGGGTTTTGGGTTTGGTTAGGGTGCGGCTCGAGTCGTTTCTCCTGCAATGTCCTGCCGGACGGGCCCACTGCGCGTGGGGCGGTCACTTCGTGACGTGTATACCGGTCTTGATTGTTTTGATGCTTGGTTCCTCCCGTTGGTCGGGATCAAGGCCTGGCTTTAGAGATAGGTCTGCAGCATTCTCTGCCACCAGGGCCAGTCGTGGCCTGTGTTGTCGCCCCAGACATCGAGGCGGCAGGGGATGTTTTTTGCGCGGAAGATCTGCGCCATGCGTTCGTTCTCGTTCCAGCACTGGTCGTGGACGCCGGTTGCGAGAACGTAGTTATTACGGCGGTAACGGTCGAGATACCAAGGGTCGCCGATGTTGGGGAGGTAGTGCATGGGGATGTTGAAGTAGCAGTCGTCGTCGTAGTAGCCGCGGAGAAAGTGGGATGGGTCGAAGGCTCCGCTCATGGAGAGCATGCCGGTGAAGACGTCGGGGTGACGGAGGGCGATGTTCAAGGCGTGGTAGCCGCCGAAGCTGGTGCCGATGGTTCCGATGCCGGAGTACTGGTTCATCTGGCGAATGAGGGGAACGACCTCATTCATGATGTAGTTGCCGTACTGCGCCTGACGGGCGATTCGCCAGCGGGGTGGGACGTCGCGGTTGTACCAGCTTTCGCCATCGACCGAGTCGACGCAGTAGAGCTGGAGGTGGCCGTGCTCGAGCTTGTCTTGCACGGTGCTGACCATCTGGCGATCTTCAAACTCGTAGAAGCGGCCCTGGGAGGTGGGGAAGACGACGGCGGGATACCCTGCGTGTCCGAAGACGAGCAGTTCCATATCGCGCCCGAGGGAGGGAGAGAACCATTTGTGGTATTCGCGCTTCATCGAGCTCCCTCTGCTAGTCTGATGCAATCGTAGTTTATTGGAGCAGCTTCTTTCGCATTGAAACAAACATCGCCATCTCATTCAATTTCTGCGCTTAAGCCACTTGAGCGCGAGCTTGCGTCCGTCGGTTTGCCCGAAGAGGCGATGACAGAGCATACCGCAGACGAACTGGATTCCAATCCGAGATATAGCGTACGTAAGTTTCATTCGGAGATTCTGCCGGACGACCGGATGATTTCGGTCTATCTCCCACCGCAGTATCTGGAGGATGAGGAGCGGCGCTTCCCTGTTTTTTATCTGCACGATGGTCAGAATTTGTTTGACGGGCGGACGTCGTACATCGCGGGGCGGACCTGGAATGCGCATACGACGGCTGACGAGCTGAGCCTGAACGGGGAGATTGAGCCGGTGATCCTGGTAGGCGTTGCAAATACAGGACTTCGCCGGATGGCAGAGTACACGCCGACGCGTGACTTGAAGATGGGCGGGGGAGAGGGACGGAAGTATGGGCGGTTGCTGGTCGAGGAGCTGAAACCTCTGATTGACCGTTCCTACCGGACCTTGACCGATGGAAAGAATACCGGGCTGGGCGGGTCGTCGCTGGGCGGACTGATCTCTCTGTATTTGGGATTTTCGTACCCGGAGGTGTTCGGCAAGCTGGCGGTCATTTCGCCATCGCTGTGGTGGGATCAGCGCAGCATTTTGCAGGTGATCGAACGAACGGACTCGAAGCCTGAGCTTCGTCTCTGGCTGGATATAGGGACGGCGGAGGGGGTTCGTCATGTTCGAGACACGGACATGCTGGAGCGCGTGCTGCTGAATCGGGGCTGGCGGCCCGGGAAAGACCTTATCTATGAGAAGGTTGACGGAGCAGTTCACGATGAAAATGCCTGGTCGAAGCGCTTTGGGGATGTGCTGCGGTTTCTTTTTCCGTCAGGGTAAGAGAGTTTGCGCTTCTTCGTTGCGGAAAGGCGCGTTTTCAGCCATACTTAGATGTTGGGTAATGTATCTAAAGTCCCTGTCCGAGAAGGATCGACAGCGCGGCTATGTCACCCAAACCAATAATGTTCTGAAAGGCATTGCCCGTGTTGATGATTCGTTTGGCGCGCGTTGGAGCGCGTAAGCAGCCACATTACCGCATCGTTGTGATCGAGAAGGACCGCGCCCGTAACGGCCGTTCGGTCGAAGTAGTGGGGACGTATAATCCGCGCACCAACCCTGCGACGGTTGATTTGAAGCGCGACCGCATCGACTACTGGACCGGAAACGGAGCACAGTTGTCTGAGCGCGTGGGTAAGCTGATGGCGCAGAAGCCTGCAGAGGCAGTCGCGGTAGCCTAGGAGTTACTGGTCAATGCTATCTTTGGGCATGAGGTAATGGTTCCCAAAGATAGCTGACACAATAGGTTCCTTGAAGCACGTCCTGGTACCGTTTCACGTAGACTCCTTGGTATTGCACAGTCGAACTGCAGTGGCCTTGCAAAGCAGAAGGCCCGGGGTTTATTGCCCTGGACTTCCTGCGACCGGTGTATCGCTCGTTGCAGCACTTCCTGGAAGATCTCGCAGTAGACGAGACAAAGGGAAAGAGCTTGAGCGTTCCTCCGTGACTCCCAGACCCAGAAGGTGTGTGATGACCCAGGCAACCCAGTTTCCTGCAGGGGACAACCCTGTAAAGAACATGACAGACCTTGTAGCAGAGATAGCCCGTGCCTTGGTAGACGACCAGGACAGTGTCTCGGTCGAGGCCATAGAAGATGGCGAATGCACCGCGATTCGCTTGCGGGTCGCTGCCAGCGATGTCGGTAAAGTGATCGGGAAGCAAGGACGGACAGCGCGTTCCATGCGCACGATTCTTAGCGCAGCCAGCATGAAGCTGAAACACCGCTTTTCGCTCGACATCGTTGAAGAGGACCATCCCCCTGCACCATAAAGCTCAGAGCAGCTTGCAGGATCTGGTTTTTTGCTTCTCCTCAGATTTTGCTCTATGACGCAAACTACTCCAGCCTGGATTGTGTTGGCACATCTACTTCGGCCGCAAGGTCGCAAGGGTGAGGTTCTGGCGGAGCTGTTTACCGACTTCCCCGAGCGGTTTGAGGAGCAGACGAGAGTGTTTCTCGCGCCCTCGGGCTTTGAAGGGGAGGAGTCGGAGGCACGTGCTATAGAGGTTGTGGCGTTCTGGCTGCCCGTTGGGAAGAACCAGGGACGCGTCGTACTGCAGTTGTCGGGTATTGAGACGATTTCGGATGCTGAGGCGGTCGCCGGATTAGACGTGCTCGTCCCTCGAGAGGAACGGCTTCCGTTAGATGACGATTCGGTCT
Source organism: Tunturiibacter gelidiferens (assembly GCF_013410115.1). Taxonomy (GTDB): domain Bacteria; phylum Acidobacteriota; class Terriglobia; order Terriglobales; family Acidobacteriaceae; genus Edaphobacter; species Edaphobacter gelidiferens. The sequence goes on along the minus strand of NZ_JACCCV010000001.1, from coordinate 2,184,405 downwards.
ACATCAGCGAGTTGATCGGCTGTACGGTGTATGACCGAGCAACGGCGGTGGGTGTTGTAGAAGATGTTCAATTCGCTACAACCGCAGATGGGGCGCGCCGACTGACCGACGCTGCACCGCTGCTGGAGGTGAGGTCGCTCGCCGGGGATGTGATTCTCATCCCGTTTGCGAAGGCGTTTTTACTGGCGGTGGATACAGAGGCGAAACGCATCGAGATGAAGCTGCCTGATGGTTTAGTCGAAGTCAATCGAAGCTCGGGCGACGAGAGCTAAGTTCGAAGCATCAGCGCAAAGTTCAAAGCAGAGAGCTAGAAGTGATAGGCCACTCCTAACGAGAGGATCGGATAGACGGGGACCTTCTTCAGGTCTTCGTTGATTTTGTGAATCTCCTGCGTGAGGCTGGCCTGGACCTCGGAGTTGCCGCCGAAGCTGGTGCAACCATCGTTGGTGCAGGCGGTTCCGGTGAGATTGACGTTGATGGTGGCCGCGCCGGTGTAGGCGACCCCGAACTCCATGGGGACGGAGAGGCGGCGGCTGTTGCGGGGAAGGATGTTACCGAAGCCTAATAGAAGCATGGGGGACAGAGTGCGTGGATACGCGAGCGACATGTTGCCGTGGACCGGATCGCCGACGCTGTTGATGAAGCTCTGGTCACCGAGGGTGAAGTTCTGGCCGGCAGGGACCGTCGCAGTCGAGGAGACTGTGTTTTTGGAGTAGAGAATGCCTGGGCTAATGTGAAAGGCGTGACCACCGGGGAACCAATCGAGAGTGCTCTGCGAGGATTTGAAGTGGAGATTCGCGTTGTAGTTCACGCCGTCGATGCCAAAGGGGTAGGCGAAGGCCAAGAAGTTGACGCCGGAGCGGAGATTGAAACGGCCGAAGAGCGGCGTAGCCAGTTCTGCGCCGACTCCTAACGTATTGGCTTTAATCCCAAAGGCTGCCGTGCGGAACGGTCTTTGGGATGGGAGCTCTTTTTCGAGCTGGGGTGTAGGGGTGATACGGATGACTCCTTCGGCGCTGGAGGATTTGACGGCTGGCTTATGCAATTCTTCGGTCGATAGGCTGGCCGTTGCCGGCAGAGCCAGGGCGAGTTGCGAGGGCGCAACGGGATTCGAGGGCGTCTGTTGCTGTGCTGTAACCGTGAGGCTGAGAGACGACGGCAGTAAGATCAGGAGAGCGGCGAGTTTTCGTTGAAGCATATGGATGCTCTTTCGGCTCGCCGCGATGACCTGAAAAGACGGCGGGAGAAGCGCCCAGGTCCTCTGATCATCTCGATGAGATCTTCGTTGAGATCAGTCGCGTGATTCCACAACTTCCAAGTGATATGGTGCAACCTGGGAGTCAAAAAACGAGCGGCTGTACCGCTCTTATCGTCTATGCGCTTTGACATCATTACGATCTTTCCCGATTTCTTTACAGGGCCCTTCGATTACGGGATTCTGAAGCGCGCTCGCACTACGGGTCTGGTGCAGATTGCAATACATGACCTGCGCAGCTTCACGCACGATCGCCATCGAACGGTGGACGACCGGCCGTTCGGCGGGGGCGAGGGCATGGTGCTGAAGGCGCAGCCGATCTACGATGCGGTGCAATCACTGAATGTCTCTCCGAAGGCTGAACGGGACAGGAGCAGAGAGACCGTGATTCTGTTGTCGGCGCAGGGGCAGCCATTCACTCAATCGCTGGCGCAGGAGCTTTCGACAACGGAACGGGTTGTCATTTTGTGCGGAAGATATGAGGGTGTCGATGAGCGGGTTAACGAACTGCTCTGCGACCGGGAGATTTCGATTGGCGACTATGTTTTGTCGGGCGGGGAGTTAGCGGCGGCGGTGATTGTTGACGCTGTGGTTCGACTGCTGCCGGGGGCTCTGGGGAATCCTGACTCATCGCGATTTGAAAGTTTTGGCGCGGAGGACGTCTTGAACCTTTCCGACGCTGCGGGTGGGCCACCACGGTCAACCTATGGAGCGGGAGGGTTGCTGGACTACCCGCACTACACGCGGCCAGCGGATTTTATGGGGACAATGATTCCAGAGGCACTGTCTGGAGGCAATCATGAGGTGATCCGACGATGGAGGAGGAGGATGGCGCTGAAGAAAACACTGGAGAACCGTCCGGACCTGTTGGAGAGGATTGAGATTACGGATGAAGACCGCGAGATTCTGGCGGAGCTACGGGGCGGCGATTCAGGATCTTTTTGAGGGATCTGGCCTGCCGGCCGGGCCTACTACGCGTGGCGCGGTCACTTCGTGACTTGTATATCCTGTTGAGGGAACTGAGAAAAGCGGCCCTCCCGCCGGGCGGAGGAGATGATTCTAGAGGCATTTTGCGGAGATTTCGTGTACACTGGAGGTCGAGTCCAACATAGGAAAGTTGTGTCATGTCCATTCATCCGATTATGCAGAAGCTGGCCGCAAAGTTAGAGCGGACCGATTTACCCGCGTTCGCCCCCGGCGACACAGTTCGAGTTCAAGTAAAGATTCGTGAAGGCGAGAAAGAGCGTCTGCAGGCGTTCGAGGGCATGGTCATTGCCTGCCGCAAGGGCGCGCAGGGATCTTTCACTGTTCGCAAGATGAGCTTCGGTCAGGGCGTCGAGCGCATCTTCCCGTACAACTCCAAGGTCGTCGACAAGGTCGAGAAGGTTCGCTCCTACGAAGTTCGCCGTTCGAAGCTGTTCTATCTGCGCGGTCTGCGCGGTAAGGCTGCTCGTCTGCGTGAGGTTGAGCGCGCCGCCAAGTAGGCATTTCGTTCCCTGTTTTCCACTGAGCTTTACACTAAGCCACGACTTCGGTCGTGGCTTAGTTTTGCGCGGTGGGTTTACACTCGACCTTGAAGGCATGGCTTCGACTCCCTCCACTCGTGCTCCCCGAACGGTGACTGCTGCTACCGCAAAGCAGCGCATGTTGAAGATGCTTGTTTGCAGCGATGCGCCAGAGCAGGCTCTGCGGTATTACGGTTTTCAACGAATCGCCGGGGTGGATGAGGTGGGGCGTGGGGCGCTGTTTGGGCCGGTGGTGGCGGCTGCGGTGATTCTGCCGGAGTGCCTCGACGAGTTGGCGAACGCAGGATTGAAAGATTCCAAGCAGATGACACGGGAGGAGCGCGAGTCTCTCAACCAGCAGATACGCGGGATGGCACTTGCTTTTTGTGTTGCAGAGGTCGACGCCGAGACGATCGATCGGGTGAACATCTACCAAGCTACACGGATGGCAATGCTGGCTGCGGTGAAGGGATTGACGCTCGCGCCGGATCATTTGCTGATCGATGCGATGCGGCTCGATCATCCCTGTCGGCAAACGAAGCTGATCTATGGCGACGCGCTTAGCCTTTCGATTGCCGCCGCTTCGGTGATTGCGAAGGTGCATCGTGATGCGTTGATGCGTGAACTGGACGCTGTGCATCCGGGATACGGACTGGCTTCGCATAAGGGATACGGGACGCCGGAGCATCGACGGGCGTTGGCTGAGATTGGGCCGTGTGCTCTACACAGGAGGAGCTTCGCGCCGGTGCGCGGGGTCGATCCGGATGCTGAGCTGGAACAAGCGATGTCGGCTGAACTTCTGTTTGAAGATGCCGATCTGGATGCAGGCCTGGAGGAAGCTGAGTGGGCTTGAAGTTGATGTGTGTGGTCGCGCATCCTGACGATGAGTGCTACGCCTTTGGTGGAGCGTTGGCGCTGGCAGCGGATCGAGGAGTTGAGACCTACGTGGTTTGCTTGACGGACGGTCAGGCAGCAACGAATCGAGGCGACGCTGAGAACGGAGAGGCGCTCGGGAGTATGCGGAGAGAAGAGTTTCGCGCCTCGTGTGAAGTGCTGGGCGTTACGCATTGTGAACTGATGGATTACCAGGACGCGCAGCTAGAGTTTGTTGAATTCTCGAAGACCGCCGAGAGGCTGGTGGAACGAATGCGGCGATTCAAGCCGGATGTCTTGATTACCTTCGGCGGTGACGGCGGCCAGAATACCCATGCTGATCATATGATGACTTCTATGCTGACGACCGCCGCGTTTCACTGGGCGGGGCAGCCAAAACGGTATCCAAAAGCGGGGCATCCGCACAAAGCCCAACGGCTGTATTACGTGACTGCAAACTTCTTGATGCCCGATCGACAGCCTGCAATGATGATGCCCTGGACACTAACGCTGGATATCCGCTCTGTACGAGAGCGGAAGAGCGAGGCATTTCGGAAGCATGTGTCGCAGGCACCGTTGATGGAAAAGACAAAAGAGATATTCGAGCGATATGGAGCTGAGGAGTTCTACGCCTTGGCGGCTACGACTGAGCCGCAGGCTTGCAAGTTGCAGACGGATCTGTTCGAGGGATTGACCTAGTTCGCTTCTGCGCTCTCCGCACGCGAGCCAGTGCTCGAGCAGTTGAATGGACTGTCAGGCTCCGCATTATTTCTCCAGGCGGGATTCGTGCTCCAGTCGCTGGGCAGATTGGGCGGGCGATAGGACGAATCGACAGCGAGCTTTTGCCAAACTGTTTCGTGAACAACAGAGCCAGGTGGGATCGCTCTGCGAGCGCCGAGAGGGATGCGCCACCTCTTTTTCTTGGTCGCTGCGTCGTAATAGGAGTGAGGAAATATTTCGAGGATCCACCAAAACCCCGTAAGGGAGTTATGTTGGCGCTGTGCGGGATTCGGAGCCACCTCAGTGGAGGGAGTTACTTCTGCGAGAATCTGATTTGCCTGGTTGGGATTGACCAGCAGACCGAGTGAGATGGCTTCGCAGAGCATCCACTGCAACGTGACTTGCGAAAGGCCGGCCTCGGCGCTGGGATAGGAGCCGCCAATGTCTGAGTGGACACCGGCGAACCAGACCTGCTTGATGCTCTGGCCGTCGAAGGGGTCCCCCCAGAGATTATTGCGGAAGTAGCAGCGGCGCTCGTCGATGGAGATGGCATGGCGGCCATTGGCCATATCGGGGTTGCGCCCCGTGTACGGCAACTTCAGGGGATCCCAGATCCAACCGACTGAGCTGACCGTGTCCCACACACCAACCAGGTGTAAAGGGCATGGTCGGCAGAAGGTCGCTTTGAAGCCTTCGGCGACGTGGAAGGTGTGGGTCATGCCGCCGGCCTTGCGGCTTCGTCTCGCGTACATCTTGACGACGTAGGGGATGAGTCCATCGTTGCCGGGGCAGAGAAGGCCGAACATCTGAAGGACGCCCGCGATGGCGCGTGCCGTAAAGGCTCCTCTGCTGAAGCCGAAGAGGTAGACGTTGTCGCCCTGTTCGTAGACGTCCATCAGGTAGCGATAGGCATCGGAGACATTGCCCAAGAGACCTGCTCCGAAGGCCAGACCCGCAACGATGGAGAGTGCGGCGGTCAGCCTGTTGGTTGAGTTGGGAGAGCCTTCGGTGCCAACGCCGGGATGATAGTAGCCGACCTGCCGCTTCCCGTCGATGAGGAGTGTTTGGTAGAGCTTGACGACATTGGAGTTGTTATCGCCATACGCGTTGCCGGTGCCATCGCAGCAGATAACGATGTTCTTCGCCATGAAGGATCTCCTCGGAGAATAGGTGGACGAATCATATTTGCCGGAAGCTGGGAAAGAAAGCTGTTTCGCGGGAGCAAGGTCGGGAGAGAAAAGTTCCACGCATTGCAAACTGAAGCGGGACCCACGCCAAAGCTCGATCAGATGGTCGTTTGCATCTGTAGACTTGAGGCGAAGCGAGGTTTTGATGAGTGAGATCGATGTTGAAAACGCGGTCGACCCAATTGCGTTATTTGGCTTGTGGATGAAGGACGCCGAGAGGGATGAGTTGAACGATCCGAATGCGGTGGCGCTGGCTACGGCTACACGGGAGGGTGTGCCGAGTGTGCGGATGGTGTTGTTGAAACGGTTCGATGCTCAAGGGTTCTGCTTCTACACTAATGCGGAGAGTCAGAAGGGTGCGGAGTTGAAGGAGAATCCGCGTGCGGCGATGTGCTTTCACTGGAAGTCGCTGCGGCGGCAGGTGCGTATCTCGGGTTTGGTGACTGAGTTGTCGAGTGAAGATGCGGATGAGTACTTTCATAGCCGGTCGCGGCTGAGTCAGCTTGGTGCCGCGGCTTCCGAACAGAGTCGCGTGGTGGCCTCTCGGGAGGTGCTGGTGGAGCGGGTGAAGGAGTTGGACCGAGAGTTTCCGGGGGAGATTCCGCGACCGGCTTACTGGCGAGGTTATGTACTCCGGCCGGAGCAAATTGAATTTTGGAAGGATGGGGAAGGACGCCTGCACGACCGATTTCTGTTTACTAAAGTCGGGGAGGGTTGGCGTAAGGAACGATTGTTTCCTTAGGCTGATGGCGACGGATCAGATCCAGAGTCTGGGAAGGGCACCTGAGGGGCCGGTGAGCGGGTCGGAGTGGGGAAAGCGGACCTTGCGCATGCTTGCGAGTGTTTCCGGGCTGGCGGCGGTGCGGCAGATGTCCCAGTGCTCGTTCTCCGGATAGGCGCCGATCACAAGGAAGTCATCTGAGGCAGAGATGCGGCAGTGGCCGGTACCGGTGGGCAGGACGAGGACGTCGCCGGCGTGTACGGTGAGTGGAGCGTTGCCTTCACCGCCAAGGACGAGGTCGGCGTGGCCGGCTGCAAAGCCGAGGACCTCGTGTGCTGTGGAATGGTAATGGTGAAACGAGTAGACGCCGTTGCGCCACTGTGGCGGCCAGCCGTTGGCGGAGAAGATGCGCTCCATGTCAGATGCGAGGTCTCCTGTTAGTGGAAGCGCTTTTCGGTATAACAAGACGGGCAATTGGCTGTTCGGCATCCAGCCGTTGGGTTTGAGATGAAGCTGTTCGGGCATTGCAGTCAACGGAGTTTCGATTGCAGACGCTAAGGTTTTGGTGGTTGCAAAGCTGGCAGCTACGAAGCCAGTCGCGAATTGTCTGCGGTCAATTGATGTCATGTGAATGAGATGGCGTGGAGGTTAGCGGAGTTGGAACTCGGGGCTGCCCATGACGAGAGCGGTCAGCAGGTTGAGGGTGTCGGTGGAGTTGGTAGTGGGAATTTCGGTGATTTGCTTATGGATGAGTTGATTGGTCTGGGCGGAGACGTCGTTACCGATGAGCGTGTCTTCGAGGACGTGGAGGGCTATGTCCTGGCCGGCTGCATCGGGTGGAGGCTGGTTCGTGGTGCCGTTGTGGATCTCGGCGGAGAGGAGAGCCTCGGAGAACTTTGCGCGGTTGGATTTTTCGGTCTCGGACATCTGTGGAGATGGTGAACTGGCGGGTTGAGACATGAGGCCGAGCGCGAGAACGTGGGCTGAGTCGAACTTTTGATTGGCAAACTTGCTGCCGGTGAGGGAGTAGGCGAAGTTGAGGCGGTCTACAAGAGCGGTGGAGTTCATCCACTGGTCGGCGGTGATGTAGTAGCCGGTTGGGGGAAGCGCGTAGTAGAGGGGCATACCCATCGTCTTCAGGGTATTGACTAGGGCGCCTGGGTTCGCCGGGTCGGTGGCGGTGGTGCGGAAGGCGGAGGCGACGAACTCCATCGGAGTCTTCACCTTGTTGCGGAAGTACTTCTTCGAGTTGAACTCAGGGGATTGGACGAGGGTGCGGAGGATGGCTTTGATGTCTCCGTCGGTGGCGAGATAGCTGGCGGCCATGCGGTCGACGAGAGCAGGTGGTGGGTCGTCGGCGACGAAGCGCTGAGCTAATTTGTAACTGATGAAGTGCGCGGTGTGTGGGTCAGCGGCAAGGACGGTGAGAGCTTCGATTCCCTCTTTCATGCCGACTTGCGTCGCCGCTGAAGATGCATTGGGTAGGACAGGCTCTGAGGAGATGGTGCGCTTCAGCCATTGCTTGGGGCCGGGTTCGTGTTTTTTGTAGTCGTACTGGAAGGGGCCACCCTGGTTGGGGCGATCGACGGTCCAGCCGGTGAGGATGGCGGCGAGTGCGGTAACGTCGGCCTGGGTGTAGCCACCGTTGACGCCTACGGTGTGGAGTTCCATGACTTCCCTACCGTAGTTCTCGTTGAGGCCGTGGTTGCCCTTCTTCGAGTTGGGGTTGGCGGGGTTGACGCCGTTGGCCTGGGAGTCGGGGCCGATAGAGAGCCAGTTGTCGAGGTAGACCATCATTGCCGGGCTTTGGGCAGTGGCTAGGAGGAGATCGCGGAACTTGCCGAGGGCGTGTTTGCGGATGGCGTCGCGTTCGTAGCTGGTGGTGTACCAGGTGTCGGAGTCTTTGCCGATGAAGATGTTGAAGTGGTTGAACCAGAAGTCGTCCATGACCTCCTGCAGTTGGCGCTCGCTGAGGATGGCGCGGAGGATCTTGGCCTGGGATAGCTCATCGACGATGTAGTGGGGCGCACCGATGTTCGCAGCCATGCCGTTGAAGATCTCGCGCTCGCGGGGGTTGAAGTCGGCTAGCAAGAGATTTTTTTGGTCTCCGGCGACGTAGGTGGTGAAGGCGATGCGCTCGGGGACGGAGAGCTTGATCAGCGCGGCCATCCGTTGATTTTTAGGGAGGGCGAAGAGCTCTCCGGCGATGCGGGCGGCCGTGTCCTGGTCGGATTTCTTCTGGGCGGCGGCTTCGGCGTCGGTGGGTGGGGGAATGATGAGCTGGCCCTTTGCGTTGGTCTTTTTACTGTCGATGTCCTTGTTCAGTTTGTAGACCTGAACCTCGTACATGGCGAGGAGGAGGGGGTCGGTGGGGTAGGGGCGCTTGCCTTCGGCGGTGATGGCGATGGTGAAGTGGTCGGGGAAGAGCTGGAGGGCCTGGTCGGGCTGGAGGTTGAGGGTGGTGTAGTCGGCGAGGCGGTGGTCGAGGGCGGCGTCGGGGATGGAAGCGGGGTTGAGTTGCTGCTCGAACCACTTTTCGGGGGTGAGGGCGATTACTTTTTCGAGGTCGCCGGGGCGGGGGCCGAAGGTGAAGCGGTTGAGGAACTGCTGGGCTCGTTCCTGCTGGGTGAGGGGGATGAGTGGGGCGGATTTGGGCGGGTTGGCGGCCTTGGGTTTGGTGGGCTTGGGGGAGGGTTTGGGCGAAGGTTGCGTTTGCGGGCAGGCTGGCGCGGCGACGGATAAAGCAAGGAGAATCGGTAAGAACCTTCGCATAGACGCCTCTGGCTGATTAGACCTGACATCGAGTTCGAAGTTGCGCTCCAGGGCTTGAGAGAGGTGGCGGTACCTCCCCCTCCCCCCTTGGGGGTATTTTGGGCGTAAAATCTTTCGATTCATTGGCTTGCGGGTGGTGCTTGCCTGTAAAATATTGCAAATAAGAGGGTTACGCACAAAATACTTGTTATCAGGGAGTTAGCTGGGAAGTTTGGTGGCGGCGATTCCCTTCTTTCATCCTAATATCAAGTATAGCTAGTGGAGGGTAACTGATACGCCACGCGAATCTGCTGGATTGGCACGGGTTTTGGTGAGTTGGGGGCTTGACAGGTTTTTTTGATCTGGAACGTTTTGAGGAGAACAGCGACGGCTGGAGTGTTTGGGTTGGAAGGTTCGGACGGTACGGGTTGGTGGAAGGTCTCGGGATCCTTCGATGCACTCAGGATGACGGCAAGAACAGACTACGGATTCTTCCCATTCGACTTCGCTCAGGGTCGGGATGACGACGAAGAACAAATAATGGCAACTTACGAATACAACAAAATCGACAACAGCCGGCGGGCTTGATCGTGCTGCGGCTGGACGGTATGGTGGGCGCATGGCAGAGATTCGCGCGGCGGCGGGTGAGGATGCAGGCGCGATTGCCCATGTGCATGTGGAGAGCTGGAGGACGACGTACGCGGGGATTGTGCCGGAGGCCTACCTTGCGAGTTTGAAGGTGGCGGAGCGCGAGGCCTCGTGGCGGGAGTGGCTGACGCTTGATGTCGATGTGTTTGTTGCCGAGGTGGACGGCGACGTTGTTGGGTTTATCGGTGGCGGTGCGATACGGGAGCCTGTGGAGGGGTTTGATGCGGAGTTGTTTGCTGTCTATCTGCTGAAGGATGCGCAGGGGCGTGGGGTTGGGATGGCTCTTTTGAGGAGGCTGGCTGGGTCGTTGAAGGAGAGAGGGTTCAGGAGCATGGTGGCCTGGGTGCTTGAAGACAACTCTTCCGGGGGCTTCTATACGCGGTCGGGAGGAGTGCGAGTAGCTTCAAAGGAGATGGAAGTGGGTGGGGTGATGCTGCTTGTGGTGGCTTATGGGTGGGTTGATCTTGGGATGATTGGGGCAGGTGTTTGGTAGTGGATCAGTTTGAACTCCCGGCAACCAAAGTTACCTATAACCCCGTTTCTACTAGCTGACTAGAATGATGGAGGCAGTTTGTGTGTAAGGCAGGTGCTATTGGCTAATCAAGAGAAGAAAGATGTATATCCTTTTTCGTTCATGGTGCTGATTTTCTTGGCTGCTGTCATCGTTTCTTCGATAGCGAAACAGCACACGAATAGTAACGCGGCTTGGGGAACAGGAGCCTGCACTATCGCACTGATAGTCGCCGCCAAAGCTCGCTGGGATCTTAACGGAAGATGGTGGTTTGGGTTGCTCTATGTGTGGGAGCGGCGTTACAACTACCACTCATATTCCTCATGCCGTGGGCTGCGCCTCATTTGACCGGAATCGGTGCAATGGCATTTGTCATCCCGGGATTTCTGATGGCATTGGGGTGCGTATTCCTTGCCGAGAAGGTTTTTGCGAGCAGCACTCGTTCCAAATAACGCTCATCAGAAGCCTAACTGTAGGGCGATTTGTGCCAAGGCTCTAGGGCGAAGAAGCCATCCCTCGCATTTTGGAGAGGCAAATAGGACCTCTCCCACAAAGTCGCATTATCGGCAACTTCGGTCATTTACTCCAAACTGGCCCACTACACGGGTGTTTGATGGTGGTCTTTTCGTGGTGAGTTTGTGGTGGGATGATGGTGGCTTGTGGTGCGCCCGCAACGACAACAGCGACCGCAGCGACAACAGCAGATTCCTCCGCTGCGCTGCGGAATGACAAACAAAAAACAGGCAACGACAACGGCAACAGCAACGGCAAAGGCAAATACGGGGGTCTTGACGGATACCGCAGCATGAATTGGTTCGCTGCAATTGAAAGCTGTAGCCACAATCCACTGCACTGTTCACGGTGAGACTGTGAACAGCTTCGGTCGAGATGACGATTTTTTTTGGATGGAAGAGCGGCAACGGTTGGAGTGTTTGGGTCGGAAGGTTCGGACGGTATCGGTGGGTGGAAGGTGTCGAGATCCTTCACTCCGTTCAGGATGACGGCAAAAAGAAACTACAGATTCCTTCCCCATTCGGCTTTGCGCAGGGGCAGGATGACGGCGAAGAACAGACAGCGGCGACGCAACTAAAAACGGCGATTGGTGCTTGTGTGCGCTAGACGGAGCTGGGGCGGGCGGGGATGGGGGTGGGCTTTTTGAGGCGCTTCATCACGGTGTAGGCTACGCGGGCGAGGAGGAGGAGGGTCAGGACTGCGGTGACCTTCCAGGGGGCGTTGTTGCCTTTTTTTACGAGCCACCAGAAGTGGACGACTCCGGCGATAGCGGCGAGATAGACGAGGCGATGGAGGCGCTGCCAGTTCTTGCCTCCCATGGCGCGCATGATGAAGGCGGGTGAGGTGCAGGCCAAGGCCAGGAGGAGGAGCCAAGCGAAGAGGCCTACCTGGATGAAGCGGCGCTTGAGGACGTCGTCGACCATGCGGGGCCAGATGAGCTTCCATTGGGTGACGAGCTCGCCGGGATGTCCGGTGCGGAGGCCGGTGATGGCGGTGGTGAGGTCGTAGCCGGAGAAGAGGAAGATGTAGGTTGCGAGATGGAGGGTGGCGTAGAAAAAGGCGTAGAGGCCGATGAGGCGGCGGAAGCGGATGAGGAAGCCGAGGCTGGTGGCGAGGCGGCGGATGGGGGTGATGGCGAGAGAGGTGAAGAGGAGGTAGAGGGTCCAGTCGCCGGTGAAGTGGGTGATGTAGTTGACAGGGTCGGCGTTGAGGGCGAGGCCGCCTGAGGTGAAGAAGTGCCAAAGCCATGCGATGGGGGCGAGGCAGAGAAGATGTATGAGGACTTTGAGGAGGATGATGGCGCGCTTGGACATTTTTGACTGGGGCTAGTTTAGCTCGGGCTGTTGAATGGGACGCGTTTGTGGGATTTGAGTTACAGAGTTGTCAGGGGGCTGGTGGGCGAGACAGGAAAAACTGCGATGATAGAGGCGGACGGTGCGATGCCAGTTCCTTATCTTCGCAGACTGACGGGAAGTGAACGCACCCAGAGGGCCAACCGGCAGCTTGCGCACTTCCTCGCTTTTATCGCGGGAGCGGCAAATGCCGGGGGATATGTGGCGGTGAAGCAGTACACCTCGCATATGTCGGGGATCGTGTCGGCGATGGCGGATGCGACGGCGGCACAGGATCTCGGGTGGCTGGCGGCGGGAGTAAGTGCCTTGCTGGCGTTCCTGGCGGGCGCGGCGTGTACTGCAATTCTGGTGAACTGGGGGCGAAGACGTTATTTGAATAGCGAGTATGCGCTGCCGATGATGCTTGAGGCGGGGCTGCTGTTGTGTTTCGGGTTGATGGGTGGGCATCTGGCTCGGCATGAGTGGTTTGTGGTGCCAATGACGGTGGCGCTGCTCTGTTTCACGATGGGGCTCCAGAATGCGATTATCACGAAGATCTCTCAGGCAGAGATACGGACGACGCATGTAACCGGCATGGTGACAGACATTGGAATTGAATTGGGGAAGGCTTTGTATTGGAACCGGCGCGGCGAGGATGAGGGGCTTACCGCGGTGCGGGCAGATTTCGAGAAGCTGTGGCTGCTGGTGTCGCTGGTGGGATTGTTCTTTGTCGGCGGCGTGGTGGGGGCGGTGGGATTCAGGCGGATGGGCTTTGCCGCGACGCTGCCGCTGGCTGTAGTGCTGCTGATGCTCGCGTTTGTTCCGATTATGGACGATGTGCGGGAGCGGAGTGCTTCTTAACACTCTGTCTTCAGGAACAGGGACTAAGGATGTGTCCTGCCGGACGGGCGCCCTGCGCGGGCCGCGGTCACTTCGTGACTTGTATACCGCTTCGCGTGGCGCTCCCGTTGGTCGCGAGCCGGGCGCACTTCCGCTTAGTTCAATAAAATTTTTTGAGGTCCATGCCGGCGTAGAGGCTGGCTACCTGGTCGCTGTAGCCGTTGAACATGAGGGTGGGGATGTTGCGTGGGAGGAGACTGGTGTCGAGACGGCGCTCGTGGGCCTGGGACCAGCGGGCGTTGTCGTAGTTTGGATTGACGTTGGAGTAGAAGCCATATTCGCGGCCATCGGCTTCGTTCCAGGTGGTCTCGGGCTGCTTGTCGGTGAAGTGGAAGCGGACGATGGCCTTCGCGGATTTGAAGCCGTACTTCCAGGGGACGATGACGCGGACGGGAGCGCCGTTCTGGTTAGGCAGGACCTGGCCGTAGCAGCCGAAGGTGAGGAGCGTGAGAGGGTTCATGGCCTCGTCCATGCGGAGGCCTTCGCGATAGGGCCAGTCGTAGCCGGAGGGCTCGTCGGGCATGACTTTTTTGTTGTTGTAGGAGAAGAACTGGACGTATTTTGCGCTGGGGAGAGGCTGGCAGAAGTTGATGAACTCGGAGAGGGAGTAGCCGTCCCAGGGGATGATCATGGACCAGGCTTCGACACAGCGGTGGCGGTAGATGCGCGATTCGAGCGGGCGGTAGTGGATGAGGTCGTCGATGTTGATGGTCTGGGGCTTTTTGACCATGCCGGTGATCTGTATGGGCCAGGGGCGGGTTTGGAGGCGGTAGGCTTCGTGGGATGGGTCGGATTTGTCGGTGCCGTACTCGTAAAAATTGTTGTAGGAGCTGGCCTTGGCGAGGGGAGTTTGCGGGTCGTCGAGGGTGTACTTGCTGGGGATTGTTTTGAGCGGCTCGCCAGCTGCGTGCACCGTTGTTGGAGGGTTGATGAGGGAGGGGATGGTGCGGGCGGCGAGGGCGGCGGCGCCGAGGGTGGCGGCGGAGGTGAGGAAGCGGCGGCGGGTCTGTTGATGCTGCTCGAAGACGTGCTGGGGGGTGATCTCGGAGGATCGGATGGTGGCTTCGAGGCTGGGAGATTTGGGGAGAAGCATGGGGTGGTTCCCTCGGAACGAATAACTGACGTTGAGTATGACTCGAAAGGTGCGTTGGGGTTACAGGGTAGTCTCCGCCTGTCTCGTAAGTCGAGTAAGCGAAAGCAAAGGCGAAATAGCAGGGTCTTGACGGATACCGCAGCATGGATCGGTTCGCTGCAATTGAAAGCTGTAGCCGCAATCCACTGCTCGGTTCACGATGAGACTGTGAACCGCTTCGGCCGAGATGACGGTTTTAGTGAATAAGATTCAGATCTTATTACCCCATAGTATGTACGGCTGGGGTTGAGTGGTGGATGGTGGGATTTCTGGCGTGATTTGGGGCGGTTGGGTGTGAGAGATTAGAAAGTAATGACTTCTAAACGGGTTGTGGCGGGTCTGGCTGCGGTTTCGGTGATGGCGCTGGTGGTGGCGGGTGGGGTTTTGAGCTGCCAGGAGCTGCGGGAGACGGCGAATCTTGCCGGGGAGCAGGTACGGCCAGCGGTTGGGGTGCAGAAGATTGCGGCCAATGAGGGGTCGGCTGCGCTGTGGCAGAGTCTTGTGAAGCTGCGGACGCGGGCGAGCCTGATGATGATTGTGGCGCATCCGGATGATGAGGATGGCGGGATGCTGACGTATGAGGCGCGGGGACAGGGCGCGCATGTGGCGATGCTGACTCTGACTCGGGGTGAGGGTGGACAGAATTTGATGTCTGCCGATTTTGATGATGCGCTGGGCTTAGTGAGGACGCAGGAGCTGCTGGCGGCTGGGCGGTATATGGGGATCGACCAGATGTGGGGGACGGAGGTGGACTTCGGGTTCTCGAAGACGAAGGAAGAGGCGCTGGAGAACTGGGGGCATGATCGCGTGCTGTACGACGCGGTGAGGGCGGTGAGGCTGTATCGGCCGCTGGTGGTAACGGCGGTGTTTGTGGGCGGGATTACGGATGGGCATGGGCAGCACCAGGTGTCGGGTGAGATGGCGCAGGAGGTGTTCGATGCGGCGGGTGATCCGAAGGTGTTTCCGGATCAGATTGCGGCGGGGTTGATGCCGTGGAGTCCGCTGAAGGTTTATGCGCGGGAGCCGTTTTTTTCTGTGACGTCGAAGGGGATGTATGACTATGCGACGGGAAAGTATGCTCCGTCACGGTTTTATAACTATGTGACGAAGGAGTGGACGACGGAGTCTCCGAAGGCGAATGTGACGGTGCCGGAGGGCGAGTATAGCCCGGTGCTGGGGATGACTTATTTGCAGTTTGCGCGGATGGGGCTGGGGTTGCAGAAGTCTCAGAACGGCGGGATGGGGATACCGGCGGCGGGGAGGTTCGATGTCTCGTATCACCGGTATGCTTCGCGGGTGAAGACGGGTGAGGAGGAGAAGGGGTTCTTTGATAGCGTAGATGTTTCGCTCGGGGGGATGAGCGCGCTTGCTCCGGGCGAGAGTAATTTTTTGAAACAGGATCTGGGGAAGATCGATGGGTTGGTGGGGCAGGCGGAGGCGGTTTACAAGATTGCTGCGCCGGAGAGGACGGCTCCATTTTTGCGCGATGGATTGAAGGCTACGGATGAGTTGATTGCAAAGGTGGAGGCGAGCGGGCTGACCGCGCGGGAGAAGTACGATCTGCTGCATGAGCTGCGGGTGAAGCGGATGCAGTTCAATGATGCGATTGTGCATGCCCTGGGGTTGAGTCTGCGGGCGCAGGTGGTGGGGAAGGCGGAGACGGGGCCGTTTGCGCGGTTTGGAGATGGTGCGGATACGTTTGTGACGGCGGTGCCGGGGCAGAGCTTTGCGGTGAAGATGCTCGTGGTGAACGGGAGCAAGGTGCCGGTGACGTTGAAGGCTGCGGGGTTGGCATCGAGTGCGGGCGCTACTTATGAAGACTCGGGGGCGAAGGCTGGTGCGGGGGAGAAGACGATTGTCAGCGGGTTGGCGTTTGAGGATCTGTTTCAGGTAAAGCTGCCTGCGGATGCTGCGGTAACGCGGCCTCCGTTTACGCGGCCGGGGATTGAACAGGCTTACTACGATGTTTCAGATCCGGCGATGCGGAATGCTTCGCTTGCCTTGCCTGCTCTGACGGCGTGGGTGACGGTGGACTACGACGGGGTTGATGTGAAGCTGGGGCAGGAGGTGCAGACGCTGCATAGGGTGACGGGGCTGGGAACGGTGTATGAGCCGCTGGTGGTGGCTCCGGCGATCTCGGTGGCGGTGTCGCCGTCGGCGGGTGTGGTGCCGCTGACGGAAAAGACGCTGATGGTAACGGCGAAGGTGAAGAGCAATGTGAAGGGTACTGCGACGGGGACGGTGAAGCTGGAGTTGCCGAAGGGGTGGACGGCGTCTCCGGAGCAGGCGGAGTTTTCGCTGGTCAAGGATGGGGATTCGGTGGATGTGCCGTTTGTGGTGACTCCGGGGAAGATGGCGGAGACGGCTTATACGATGACTGCGGTTGCGAGTTATGAAGGCAAAGAATATCGCGAGGGGTACAAGACGGTTGGGTATGCGGGTTTGCTGCCTGCGAATCTTTATCGTCCGGCGACGTATCGGGCGCGAGGGGCGGATGTGAAGGTGGCTCCGGGATTGAAGGTGGGGTATCTGCCGGGGACCGGGGATGAGGTGCAGGCGTCGCTTGAGAATCTTGGGGTGCATGCGACGACGTTGACGATGGGCGATGTTGCTGGTGGGAAGTTGAGTGGGTATGACGTGGTGGTGCTGGGTGTGAGAGCTTATGCGGCGCATCCGGGACTGGCGGCGGCGAATGGGCAGCTGTTGCAGTATGCGAAGAATGGTGGCGTGGTCATTGTGCAGTACAACCTGGGGAACTTTGACTACGGTCCGTACTCGTATTCACTGGGAGATGCTGAAAAGGTGGTGGACGAGAGGGCGCCAGTGCAGCTGCTGGTGCCTGAGAGCCCGGTCTTGAGTTGGCCGAACAAGATTACGGAGCGCGACTTCGATGGATGGGTGGAGGAGCGCGGGCACGGGTTTATGGGGACGTGGGACTCGCAGTATGTTGCTCCGCTGGAGACGCATGATCCGGGACAGGATCCGCAGAAGGGTGGGCTGCTGGTGGCGAAGACGGGCAAAGGCGCTTATGTATATTTGGCGCTTGCGCTGTATCGTGAGCTGCCGGAGGGAGTGCCGGGAGCTTATCGATTGTTTGCGAATCTGTTGAGCCTGGGGAAGAATACGGCGGTGAATTAGTCCGTTGGGTAGAGGTCTCCGACAAGCACCTGTAAACAACTTGGGTTGCAATGACGATGTTTTTTGTTGTGGAACAAAGACGATGGCAACAGCAGAAGAGAAAGACAACAGCAGATCCCCTTTGGGGATGACAACAAGAAAGACAAATGCAACAGCAAAGAACGACATGCGGAGGTCGTGGCGTTGCTCAGGACAGGAAAGACAAAGTCGGCAGGCCCAGGATCAGGATGACGACAACATTTTTTCCGACGCTGTGGCATCTGCGTCGATGCGTCAACTCGGGTGGCGGCGAGACAGAAGCGGGCTGGTTGGGAGACACTGGACGACATGATGACTGGCGAGAGAGAACGACAGCTGATTGAGGCGGCGGATCTGCTGCTCGATGCGCGGAGAACCGGAGTGCCGATCGAGGATCTGCCGGAGGCTTTGCAGCCGAAGAATATGGACGAGGCTTATGCGCTGCAGGATCGCATTGCGGAGGCGTATGGAGCGATTGGCGGATGGAAGATCGGAGCTCCCAGTGCGGAGGCCGAACCGTTGTTTGCGCCGATGCCGCTGGCGTGGGTTGCGCGGGATGGCGCCGTGATAGGTGGGGTGCGGAGGTATCGCGGGCTGGAGGCGGAGATCGCGTTTTTGATTGGTGAAGATCTGCCGCCGAGGGCCACGCAGTATTCCCGGGATGAGGTGGCGACCGCGATTGCGAGCTGTCATCCGGCAATCGAGGTGATCGAGAGTGGTCTGGCCGATCCGTTGAAGGCGGCGCGGATGTCCATGCTTGGGGATCTGCAGATGCATGGCGGGTTTGTGTATGGGCCGGCAGTAGCGGATTGGAAGAAGATCGATTTCAAGGCCGAGCATGTGATGATTGCGGTCGATGGTGCGGTGAGGGTGGAGCGGACGGGATCGAATACTTCGGGGGACCTGATGCGTCTGCTGCCGTGGCTGGCGAATGAGGGCGCTGCGAGGACTGGTGGATTGAAGGCCGGACAGTGGGTGACGACGGGAAGCTGGACCGGTGTGACCTCGGCAGTTCCGGGATCTACTGCGAATGTAAAGTTTTCTGTTGCGGGCGAGGTTCATCTGCGGTTTGAGTAGATCGAAGACGCAGGATGTGTTCCGCCTTTGATTGCAGCCGAGAATTTCCTCGGCGTAGAGAGAAGCGGCAGCAATGGCAAAGACGAAATGCGGGGACTCTACTCCGTTCAGAATGACAAGCTTACTCTGCGCATGTGCGGAAGATCTTTTCTAGAGGGATGAAGGATGAAATCGACTAAGAGCGTTGAGTTTGTTGCGCCGTCGGCGGGGCGGTACGCGGAGATTTTGACTCCGGAGGCTGTGGCGTTCGTGGTGGGGTTGCAGAGGACGTTCAACGAACAGCGGAAGGAGCTGCTGGAGGCTCGCGTGGCGCGGCAGAAGCGGCTGGATGCGGGAGAGCGGCCGGATTTCTTGAAAGAGACGAAGAACATTCGCGAGAGTGAATGGTTGGTGGATCCGTTGCCTGAGGATTTGCTTGATCGCAGGGTCGAGATTACCGGGCCAGTGGATCGGAAGATGATCATCAATGCGCTGAACTCGGGTGCGAAGGTCTTCATGGCGGACTTTGAAGACTCGACGACGCCTACGTGGGAGAACGTGATCGAAGGGCAGACGAATCTTCGCGATGCGGTGCGGCGCACGATCGCGTTTGACGATGAAAAGACCGGAAAGAGTTACAAATTGATTGAGAAGCCTGCGGCGTTATTTGTGCGGGCGCGTGGATGGCACCTCGAGGAACGACATCTGATGGTGGATGGCGAGCCAATGTCGGGATCGCTGTTTGATTTTGGTTTGTATGCGTTTCATAACGCGAAGGAGCTGCTGGCGCGAGGTTCGGGACCTTACTTTTATCTGCCCAAGATGGAGAGCCATCTGGAGGCGCGGCTCTGGAACGATGTGTTTATCAAGGCGGAAGGTGAGTTGGGGATTCCGGCGGGTTCGATCAAGGCGACTGTGCTGATCGAGACGATTCTGGCTGCGTTTGAGATGGACGAGATTCTGTGGGAGTTGAAGGACCACTCGGCCGGGTTGAACTGCGGGCGGTGGGACTACATCTTCAGCTTCATCAAAAAGTTTGCAGGTGATAGAAGCGTGCTGCTTCCGGACCGCGCGCAGGTGACGATGACGACGCACTTCATGCGGAGCTACTCGAAGCTGGCAATCAAGACTTGCCATCGTCGGGGGGTGAGCGCGATGGGTGGGATGAGCGCGTTTATTCCGATCAAGAGCGATCCGGTGGCGAATGAGAGGGCGCTGACGCAGGTGAGGGCCGATAAGGAGCGTGAAGCTACAGACGGGCACGATGGAACGTGGGTCGCGCATCCGGGGCTCGTGCCGGTGGCGCTGGAGGTTTTCGACCGCGTGATGCCACAGGCGAATCAGATCTCAAAGCAGCTTCCGGAGTTTCAAGTTACGGCTGCGGATCTGCTGCAGGTGCCGGAGGGGACGATCTCGGAGGCGGGGGTTCGGCAAAACGTTGCGGTTGGATTGGGATATGTGGAGGCCTGGCTGCGCGGGATTGGGTGCGTGCCGCTGTTCAATCTGATGGAAGATGCGGCTACGGCGGAGATAAGCCGGGCTCAGCTTTGGCAGTGGGTTCACCATAAGGCAGTGATGGACGATGGGCTGCCGGTGACGGTGGAGATGGTGGATGCTGTAATCGGGGATGAACTGAAGCATGCCAAGGCGAGCGTTGATGCGAAGCGGTACACGGCCTATGTGCGGGCTGCGGAGTTGATGGGGGAGCTGGTGCGGGCGAAGAAGTTTGTGGATTTTTTGACGGTGCCGGCTTATGAGAGAGTGTTGGCGGAGGGGCTTTAGTTCCCTGCTCTTCTTTAGAAGATATGTCCTGCCGGACGGGCCCACTGCGCGTGGGGCGGCCACTTCGTGGCGTGTGTACCGGTCTTGGCGAGATGATCCTCTACGGTCCTCCCGTTGGTCGGGATCATCTGCTCGGGCACGAATGCCTTTAGAGTACGGACCGGCTTAGTTTCATGACGAGGCATTTGGCGGCGCCGCCGGCCTTGAGGAACTCGGTGAGAGTGACCTCGATGATGTCGAAGCCGCGTGATTCGAGTTGGTGGCGGAGGTCGGTGCTGATGTTGTTCAGGATGATGGTGCGGTCGACGTTGATGGCGTTACAGGCAAAGCACACGGCATCTGACTCGGTGACGATGATCCGTTTTTCAAGTGGGTAGTAGGCTTCGATCCTGGCGAGAGAGGCTTGGTCGAAGGCTTCGGGAAAGTACATGACGTAGCCGCCTTCGAGGGGAGCAAAGCAGGTGTCGAGGTGGTAGAAGCGCGGGTCGATGAGGTGGAGTGAGGTGACCTCGATGCCCCAGATCCTGCGTAGAGTGTGATGGCTGGAGGCGACGGTGCGGGGGCCGTAGCCAACCCAGAGACGGGTGCCGTCGGTGGAGAAGAGAGCGTCGCCCTCGCCTTCGAACGGCGTGGCGCGCGGAGTGTCGATGACCTTGTAGCCGGCGAGCTCGAACCAGCGACGGAAGTGCGGCTCTTCGCCCTGGCGCTCAGGGTGAAAGAAGCTGCTGATGGCGACGGTGCCGTTGCGCTCGAGGCCGGCGTTAGCGGTGAAGACCATGTCGGGGGAGCCGGGTTCGGGTTCGACGAGTTGGACATCCGCGATGGTGCTCACGGCTTCGTAGAGGCGCTGCCACTGCTCGGCTGCGCGAGTGCGGGAGGAGGCGTGGACGTTGCCCGCCATCCAGGGGTTGATGACGTAGTTGACGTCGTAGAGCCTGGGCGGACACATCAAAAAAGTTGCCGGGGTGGAACGGATTGTGGTGAGGATCGCTGGGGTGGTGATCTCGATTGGCTGCGTGCTCATACTGAATGTTTCTCCATGATGAGCATGGAGGATGACAAAAGCCGCGTCAACACTAATGATTATGCATCAATGACGCATAAAGATACATTTTGTGGAACAAATATTCGAGAGGTTGAGTAGTCGGCCTGAAGAAGCGATGCGGCGACATCTGTTTGACCTCTGTCCAGCGACGCAAGATGTGTAAGAGCTTTCGAGATGAGCTCCCTCTCTCGCCCCCGGACAACTATCCGGGGTGAGAGAAGGTTATCCGCTTAAGATCTGCGCCGAGCTTCGTCCGCCTCCTCCGCCAGACGGAACATCAGTCGCAGGAACTCTGGATTTTTCTGGCCTATGAAGAGCCCGTCATCCACAAAGCCCTGGAGAGAGGCCACCGCTCCACTATTTTTTGTAGAGGTCGGGCGAACGATTGCAACGGGTGGGAACTTCTTGCTGAGAAAGTGGGTTGGTTCGGGCATGATGAGGTTGGCCTGCAAGGTGTCGCCTTTGAGGGACTCGGGATTGGTCTCTCCCTGGGCGTTAGCGAGTGTTGTAAAGGTAACGGATGCACCGGTTCCACCTGGTCCATTGTCGACGTCGGTCAATGGGAGCGCATTGCCTGCCTTATCCTGCCAGGTTTGGAAGTGCATGGTCTCGCTGGGGCCGATGCTAAGCAAGACCCGTAGGACTTCCAGATTGCTGACCTTCTGGGCCAGTGTTGGATAGAGGCTGGTTCCCCCAGCTTCTATAAACGCAAAGTGGAATCCTGCTGTAAACGCGATTGCCTGGAGGTGCGGTGTGATGCTTTTGGTGTTGTCACTGCTGATGAAGCTGCCGGCGGTGTCAGCGTCGGTTCTTGGAATCGCTGTGTGTTTTCCTACGTTGAGGCTGGGGACTGCCTGAACGAACGGTGCGCCGGGATCGAAGTCAGGATTGGTGACGCTGCGGTACTTGGACCAGAAGCTGGTGTCCACGGTTAGCTGCGTCAGATTGGTGAGCCGTGTCTTGCCGGTGGAACCGGTCGCAGTGCTGCCTGGGATGGTGGCAAAGGGGCTGAGGTCGACCGCCTCGGCGCCCTTCGATTCGAGATATGCTTTCAGGAAGGCGGCGTGGCTGATCTCATCGTCGGTGTTGTCGTGGATGTACTGGGCCATATCGCCGTCGAGAATAGAGAGGGCAGCCGTGTAGAGCGGGTTCCCTCCCTTGACTCCGGAGACTTCCTTGTCCTGAACGCCTCCGAGTTCGGAGTATTGAATCCACAGGTCGGCTTCGATCTGTTCAAGAGCATTCAGGAATCTGAGAATCGCGATGTCGCCTTGTGTGAGATCGCCATCTCCGTCATGTTCCTGGCCAAAGGCGGATGCTCCACCGCCCAACAAGCCTGTGCCTATGGTCGCTACGCCTGCCGCCGTAATTCCCGTTTTCAAGAACTCGCGTCGATTTGCGGATTTCTTGATCAGAGTTTCAGATTGTGACATTTCACTTCTCCTTTGGTCGAACTTTATTGAGCCGGAAAATACTGCTGACTCCGGTGACGAGACAGTAGGCGTTCTACTCGTCACTGTTGTCAGCGCAAAGTCAAAAGAGTGTCGACTCGAGTAAAAATTTGGTAAGCGCAGAGACTATGCGGAGAGTTACGGTGCTGTAATGATTGGTTTGGCTCTTCTGAGCATTTCCTCTGATCGATTCAGTGGAAGTTGCATTAATAGAATCGAGCACCTTGAGTGCCGTGAACGGGCCAGCCGCGAATCACAACTCGGTAGCCGGGACCGTAGCCGAACCGGATGATAGGGCGCGAAGCAAATTCGCACGCCAAGAATAACGCTGCTGATGTCTGCTGATCCTTCTTAGCAGGTGAGTTGGAGCGCAGGTGCTCCGCGAATGGCCGTGGGCCATCGGCATCAACACAGCCTGGTAGCCGATGTGCCGTGCGATGAGTGTTGATCCGGCGATCGTCAAAGAGGAGTGAAGTCGCGCTTGAAGAGGTCGAAGTTGGCGGTTGCGGTTGAGGCCGTCAGAAGCTGAAGATTCCATAGAACTGAATCTGCCGTGGGCTTCCGATCGGGTTGGTAATGGCTCCTACTCCCTGACTGGAGAAGATGGTTGGGTCCGTGTTTGGAAGCGGCGTGATCGAAGGCGGGTTGGAGAAGGTCGCGCCGCTGAAGTTGTTGCCTGGGGTATCGAAGCTGGGCGTGTTGGTGATGTTGAATACTTCCATCGCGAGGCGAAGGCGGTACTGCTCATGGATCCTTGTTTCCTTGAAGAAGGACATATCGGCGCGTTTCTGGAAGGCACCGCGGAAGATGTTGCGGCCTCCGGTGCCGAAGTTGGACTCGAAGGTATCGCAAGCTGTGGTGCCAGCGGAGGTGGGTCCGCACGGTGGAACTCCGGATTGGCCTGGTGCCAGCGAGGGATAGGCAAAGGCTAAGGGTTTGAAGGCTACATCGTTCAGGTTGGAAGAGGTTCCGTTGGGTGTGTTCGGGTTAACGAAGGCACCGCTGTGTCCGGTGAGGGCCTGCTTCGGACTGACTCCCGGGGCCAATGGAAGAACGGGGTTGGTGAGGAAGTCATTTGATGAAAAGAAGATGCTTCCGACGGTTCCGGAGAAGTCGTAGACGTTGTAGGGTTGGCCGCTCTGTAGAGTGGTGACGCCGCTGATACCCCAGCCGCTGCCAGCTTTATCGAAGAAGCGATTGCCAGATTTGAGGTCCGGGATTTGATAGTTGAAGCTGAAGCTGGTGACGTGGGTCCGGTCGTAGTCGGAAGAGGCGTAGCCCGAGGCCAGGTTGCGCGGATCGTTGCCGTTGTAGAAGAGGCCGAAGCCGCTGGAGGCATCGAGGGAGTGAGACCAGGTGTAAGAGAGAAGGTACTCGAAGCCGTGAAATGGATTTTGGCGGACGGAGGCCAGCAGAGCGTCGTAGTGCGACCAACCTACCGTGGTCCAAGCGACCGAGTTGGGGCTGTATCCGATGTAGGGAACGCGTAGGTCTGTGTTGCCGCCGGTGGAGGTGCTGTAGGGTTCCGACAAAAGCGTATTGCCATTTGCGTCTGTTGCATTGAAGCCGTAGCTGTAGGTCTGGCCGTTGACCGGCGACTGAGGGGTGGCGACTCCCGGTTGATTGAAAGGTAGAGGGACGGTTTGATGCACGCCGTGGTTTCCTGTGTATCCCACCGTTCCGACGATGTTCCTGGAGATCTGGTATTGGATATCCAAGCTCCAGTTTTCGGTGTAAGGCAAGCTATTGTTAGCGGCGTACGCGCCGAACAGGTAGGGCGAGGCTCCGTTGATAAGTGCGTTCTGGTTGGGCAGATTGTTGATGAAGTCGGCGGGATTGGTGTCGACGGGAGGACGCACGGTGCCGAAGGGATTTTCCGAGGTGGCACCGTCAGGCGAGTTGACGGGCTGCACAAAAGGCGGTTGTAGGGTAACGCCGAAGGGTCCGTTGAAGCCGTTGCCGGCAGAGGGAGAGAACTCGGTAAAGAACTCGCCGCGGTCGTAGTAAAGACCGAAGCCGGAACGAACGACAAGCCTGGGATTGACGCTGTAAGCGAGTCCGATTCGCGGGCCGATTCCCCATTGACGATTGGTGAGCGTCGACTTCGAAGCGCCGGGGCTGGCGAACTGTTTGTTGTTGCCTGCAACGATGAGACCGCTGTTGAGGATGGTGTCGCTGGCAGCGGCATAAGAGTACTGGCTGGGGCTGAAGTTGACGAGGTTTCCGTACTTCTCGTAGAGGCCGCCATCGTAGTCGTAACGAACGCCAACGGTGATTGTCAGTTGAGGTGTAGCGCGCCATTGGTCCTGCGCGTAGGCTCCGACCTGAGGAGACCGATAGTAGCGATTGCTGGCGCCCTGAAAGTAGACCGAGTTACCGGCGAAGTTGTTGAGCGGTCCGCCGGTGAGGAAGTTCGCGATGTTGTCGTAGGTGAGGGTGGCGACCTGATTGGCGCGATTGAGGATATTGAGTTGAGTGAAGTCGTAGTTGCCGCCAAAAGAGAATGAGTGATTGCCTGCGACGTAGTTGAGTGTTGATGTGAATTCGAGGGTGTTTTGTGTGAAGCCGGTGTTGGAGAAGTTGGAGGTGGGACCGATGTTCAGTGTTCTTCCGCCACCGTTATCGGGGGAGCCGTTTACGTTGCGAACTGCGATGCCCGGCAAGAGGGTGCTACCGAAGAGATTGATTCCGGGGGTGGAGGGACCGAAGGGTTGTCCGGTGAAGCTTCCTACGGTCATGCGAACGATGCCCGCCTTCTGCTCCCAGGTGAGGCGCGGGGAAAGTACCGCGGTGTTTTCCAAGGAGAAGACCTGGCTTCCGGCGTTGTATTTTTGAGGAAATCCAAGCAGCGGGCCGCTCGAGAACGGGCTTTCGGTTGGATCGTGCTGATAGTAGTATTTGGCGGCGAGGGTGTCCTTCTTCGAGACGATGTAGTCGACATTGCCGTTAGCTTGATCGGCGAGGAACTTTGAGGCGGGCCCGATGAATTGAACCTGGGCTCCGGGCGTTGCGGGGGATTCGATGAGGTACTGGCCACCGGGGAGCTTGGCTTGAAGAAAGGTGAGTGCAACGGGATCGATGGGGGTACCGGCGGGGAGGCCGGCTGCGATGACGACGGCCTGCAGTCCGGCGGCGCTGCGATCGTCGGTGAGGCCGAGCGGTGTGAAGTAGGAGGTGAGCGAGTTCAGCTGATCGCGGGCGCGTGTGTACTGATAGCTGCCGTAGAAGAAGAGTTTATCTTTGCGGATGGGGCCGCCTAATTCAGCACCCGCGATGTAGCGATGAAGATCGGGGGTGGGAAGGCCGGCCTGTTTGTTGAAGAAAGGGTTTGCGTTCAGCTTAGACGTCTCCCAGTTGCCGTAGACAGAGCCATGAAATGCATTGGCGCCGGACTTAGTAGTGACGTCGATGTGTGCTCCGGCGGTCGCTCCTTGAGCGGCATCGAACATGGAGGTGTTGACGCGCTCCTCTGCGATGGTCTGTTGTGGCGGCGAGGGAAGGGCTTCGCCGATGGCGTCGTAGATGGAAGTGTTGGTACGGATGGCGCCATTGGATTGAAAGGACTCTCCCGTATTGAGAACGGCGCGGCTCTCGGTGACCTGGCTGGAGGAGGCTCCGTTGAAGAGGTTGTTGGTGACGACGCCGTTGAAGGTGAAGGTGTTGCTGGAGAGGCGCTGGCCGTTGGCGTAGATGTTCTGGTTGCCAAGGCCGGTGTTCGTGCCGGTATCGGCGAGCAAATCCGCGTGAACGCCTGGGCTGAGCGTGGCGAGTTGCGTGAAGCTACCGGTGCCGAGAGGGACCTTCTCGATCGATGCGGCGTCTAGAACATAGCCATTGGTGGTGTCCGTCGCGTCGAGTTGTGGCGTCGCCGCTACGTCAATTGTGGAGGAGACCTGGCCGGGCTTGAGACGGATGACAAGTGAGGCGGTGCGGTCTGCCTGGATCAGGAAGCCGGTGAGTTTTTCCGTATCGAAGCCGTTCGCTGTAACGGTCACCGTGTAGATGCCGATTGGCAGACCTTGCACCAGGTAGGAGCCATGTGCGTTGGTGTCAGTAGTGCGGCTCGCTGCGGTTTGATCGTTGACGAGAACGATAGATGCTCCGGAGATCGCTGCTCCAGTCGCGTCGCTGATTACGCCTGATACGGATCCCAGGGTTTGTTGCGCGTCGGCGCATGGAAGAACAAGGGCACCTAGGAGGAACAGGGCGATAAGCATCGCTCTACGCAGCATCATTGGCTCTGCCTTTCAGGAAGCGGTACAGATCTATGATCGAGAAGCAACGGTTGGTATTTTTTCTGGTTGCACCATGATCTCAATCAAGCTAGCGGTCATATGTTAAATAACGTTGACAACTGTCTCGGTCGTGTCGGGCCATGAACAATAGATCGTTATTTTTTTATTTGGCGGAGCATCCGGTGGACGCAAAGGGAAGATGGTCGAATTGATTTCGATGCGCTGGTCGCGATCTTCGCCAAGGGTGCAACGGGTTCACGCCGCCGATTCTCTTACACACGGGAGATTGGCTGTAACACTCGATCAACGAAGAGTTTGCTAGGCTGGGAGAATGACAGTTCGACAGTATGCTGCGTTCCTATTGACGATGGCACTCATCTTGAAGACCGGTTCAATGTCAGCACAATCTGGCTTGCCCGCTATCGATCTCCCCACGAGCAAAAGGATTCTGCAGCCGGTCCCGGGCAGCCCGCAAAGGCTCAATGGACTGCCAATGTCGATGGCCATATCGCCGGATCAGCGCTTTGTGGTCACGGTCAATGCGGGATACGGAACCTTCGAGTCTGGATACAAACAGTCGCTCGCGGTGCTGGATACTCAGACCGGCGTGGTGGAAGACTTTCCTGACGACAGGACTTCGGTCAAAGCCAGACAGACGCTCTATTCGGGGCTGGCCTTCAGCCGAGATGGCAGGCATATCTACGCAAGCATGGGATCGGAGACTGATCCTTTGGGCACGGAGAAAGGCGATACCGGTAGCGGCGTCGTGGTCTATGGCTTCAACGCAGGCAAGATTTCACAGGAACGGATGATAAAGATCCCGCTGCAGCAGTTGGCTGCGGGCCGGAGGACGATGCTGATTGGCGGCACGGCCGGGGATAAAGGCGTTCCGTTTCCGGCTGCGATCGCCGTGATAGGTTCGTCAGGCTCAGAAAAACTGCTGGTGGCAGACAATCTATCAGACGACGTACTGCTGATAGATCCGGCGTCGGGTGCGATTCTTATACGGTTCGATCTGGCGGAAAACGATGCGGTGCCTTCGACGTATCCTGTCGCGCTGAGCGTCTCAAAAGATGAAAGCCGCGCGTTTATTGCGCTGTGGAATGCGAGCGAGGTCGTCGAACTGGATCTGAAGAACGGTGTGGTGGGCCGTAAGCTTGCTCTGCTAAAACCAGACAGTAAGACGGCAGCCGGAACTCATCCCTGTGCGCTCGAGTTGTCGGGCGACGGGCGGACGATGTACGTTGCGCTAGCGAACCGCGATGCGGTTGCGGCTGTTGACGTGGATCACGGCCATTTCGCGGTAAAAGGTTACTTCGACACTCGACTGCCGCAC
Organism: Tunturiibacter gelidiferens; assembly: GCF_013410115.1. GTDB lineage: Bacteria > Acidobacteriota > Terriglobia > Terriglobales > Acidobacteriaceae > Edaphobacter > Edaphobacter gelidiferens. The sequence continues at coordinate 2,156,297 of NZ_JACCCV010000001.1, read as the reverse complement.
CAGACCTACTTCGGAGCAGAGCCTGAGGCACTGGCTTTGTCTCCTGATGGTTCAAGGCTCTATGTAGCGAACGCAATCACCGACGCAATCGCAGTGCTTGACACGAGAAAGCTGTCGGCGAAGGTGGCGAAGGAGGGGATGGTCGAACCCTCAGGCTTTGTGCCTACGGAGTGGATGCCGATGTCGATCGGACTCACCGGTGGAAAGCTTTATGTCGCGACCGCCAAAGGAAAGGGGACGGGACCGAACAATTTCCCGCAGCGACAGTCCGAGGGCACCAGTGCCACCAGGCCGGGCCCTTCCAGCTACATCGCAACGCTTCTCTATGGTTCTCTCGCCGTGTTGGACACGAAGGCCATAGAGCGAGACCTCCCTAAGTGGACGGCCGAGGTGGTCGAGTCGAATCGGATGAAGGCGGCCGAAGAAAAGATCCGGTTTGCAGGTAATCAGCAGGATCGCATCAAGCATGTGATCTACATCATCAAGGAGAACCGCACCTACGACCAGATCTTAGGAGATCTTAAACAAAATGGGAAGGCCGTCGGCAACGGTGACTCAAGCCTGACGATGTATGGTGCGGAGATCACACCGAATCAGCACAAACTCGCTCTCCAGTTCGGAGTGCTGGATAACTTCTACGATTCCGGTGAGGTGTCGGGCGACGGGCACGTGTGGTCTACCGCCGGTATCGGCACAGACTATCTAGAGAAGACCTGGCAGCAGAGCTACCGGGGAGATGAGCGAACCTACGACTTCGAAGGCGTGGTCGCTGAGGGTTATCCTCTTCTGCAAAAAATTCCTGATGTCAATGAACCCAACAGTGGATACCTGTGGGGAAACCTCGCACGACAAGGCAAAAGTTACTACCACTTCGGAGAGTACATCTCGTCCACATTCTGCGATGCCAAAAAGACTGCAAGTCCTCAGGAAGGCCCGCTGCTGGAGGGAGCAAAGTGTCAAAAGCCTTCGATCCTGCCGGGGGAAACTCTGCCGGTGGAGTGGGGCGGCGGGGTGAATAAGTGGCCGTGGCCGATCCCACTTCTGGCGACAAACACCGCAACCAAGCCGGAGCTAGTCGGGCACTTTGCGGTGGAGCAGCCAGACTTCAATCTTAGAATTCCCGATCAGATTCGAGTTGATGTTTTCCTGAAACACTTTGAGAGATGGGTTGCGGACCGTGAATCAGGCAAAGATGACATGCCGAACTTCATTCTGCTGCGGCTTCCAAATGACCATACAGCAGGAACGACTCCCGGTGGACCCACTCCTAAGTCTTCCATCGCCGACAACGATCTGGCCGTCGGCCGCGCAGTCGATGCGGTATCCCATTCAGCATTTTGGGACGACACGTCATTTTTCATTCTGGAAGACGATGCGCAGGCGGGTGCGGATCATGTGGATGCGCATCGCAGCCTTGCGTTGGTGGTCAGCAAGTACTCGCCCAGGGCTGCGGGTGGAGGAGCGTTCGTTGATAGTCGCTTTTACTCGACTGTCAGTGTCCTGCGGACGATGGAGACGCTCCTTGGTCTGCCGCCGATGAATAACAATGATGCCTTCAGCTCAATGATAGGGTCGTTGTTTACCGGAGATGGGGGCCAGGCGGCATTTTCGGCTGATTACAGAAATCGGGATAGTGGGCTGATCTACACGGCGAATACAAAGACTGCACCCGGGGCAAAGGCGTCTCAGAGGATGGACTTTCGTCATGCAGATCATGCGGATACCCAAAAGCTGAATGTGATCTTGTGGAAGGACGCGATGGGTGACAGCCCAGTGCCCGCTCTGCTGAATGCTCGCCCCAAGAAGGTGAAGAACGACGACGATTAGTTTCGACGAGGAAGCGACTGGACTGCCTGCGCCTATTGGAAGGCACTTTTCAGTTCTGTCGATTTCTTGCGGGGGCTGAAGTGTGCTGCGGGTAGCACGGAAGGTGTAGAGAACTTGAGCGTGTTTGCGGATATCTTTTCTAGAGATTCACCTTTTGCTGATCGTTGGGCCTGGAACACTTGTTTTTCTCCTGCACGTAGAGAGCTGTTTGCGAGGGTGATGGGCCCGAGCTGACAAAGTTTGTGATCCTTTCCAGGAGTCCCGATGTTCAAAGTAGCCGCATCCCTCAATTTGTCTATCGCTTCGTCGCTCTCGAAGTTGCGCCTCGCTATTTGGCCTGACGATCGACGATCCAGCGGGTTGATGAAGGCCCGCTCAGGAGGTTTCCGGCTTCTGACTGCGACGCTCGTGCTGATTGTGATGACGGCGTGCGGCGGAGGGTGGAACGGCTACTCCGGTCAACCTCCAACCATTACGAAGCAGCCGGTAAATCAGACAACGAATGTCGGACAGACCGCTACGTTCAGCGTTACCGCCACAGGGACCGGGACACTTACTTATCAATGGTTCGACAACGGAACGGCGATCGCCGGAGCCACTTCGAGCACCTACACCACCCCGGCGACGGCGAGCACCGATAGCGGCTCTGTCTTTACAGTGACTGTAACCAATGCTGGGGGAACGGTGACCAGCATGCCAGCTACCCTGACGGTGGCTGCGAGTTCTACAACCGTGCCACCGAACGCTCCACTGGTCATTAGTCAACCAGCAAACCAGACCGTACAGGTGGGCCAGACTGCGACGTTCAGCGTTACTGCCACGGGGACGGCTCCGCTTACTTACCAATGGTCTAAAAACGGGACTGTGATCGCCGGCGCTACTTCGAGTAGCTACACGACGCCTGCCACGGTGATCGGCGACAATAACTCGCAGTTCACAGTGACTGTAACCAACGCTGCCGGCGGAGCCACGAGCAATCCGGCTACTCTGACGGTCGTCAATACGATCCCTGTTGCCACTAGTCTTGCCTGCAACTCGGCTACTCCCGCGTACAACACCTCTGCAACTCTGATTCCCACCTTTTCGGGCGGGACGGCCGTGATCGGATCGGCCGGAGTTGGGAGTAGCGATATCACGTTGTCCGCAATTAGCGGGAACTCCTACTCGACTCCGCTGCTTATCTCTCCCAAGACGTACACACTCTCGGTCACGGGCACGGGAGGAGCAGTCGCTTCGACAACGTGCACGGTGACGCCCACCAATGTGACGATCTCGCCGATCTCTCCTGCGAATTCGACGATAGCGCCGGGGACTCAGACCTTTACCGCGACTGCCTCCGGAGGCGCTACCAACAGCTTGATATGGACGGCCAGTGCAGGGAGCTTCGTCGGTAATGTATGGACGTCTCCCAACACCCTTGGCACCTATACGATCACAGCTACCAGTGTCGATGAGCCTTCTGTTTCGGTTACCACCAAAGTGACCCTCAGCTTGCCGGTTATCACCGGGCAACCGCCGAGCGTGAATGTTTGCAACAACGCCTCGACAACTCTTTCTGTCGTCGCTTTGTATGCGAGTACGTATCAGTGGTTCTTCAACGGATCGCCGATTGCCGGGGCAACTAGCTCGAGCTACTTCATCCCCAGTGCAGTTGCGATGGATGTCGGCAGCTATACAGTCACAGTTACAAATGCCGCGGGCAGTGTCACCTCGAACGCCGCGAAGGTCGTGGTGGGAACGTCGATTACGTCGAATCCAGTGAGTCTTTCGATCGTCCAGGGCCAGACTGCGACCTTCTCGGTTGCGGCTACAGGCGACGCTCCTTTTAGCTACCAGTGGTATGTGATTGCCCCGGGCGGCTCGACGGGAGTTGCCATCGCCGGGGCTACTTCCAGCACCTACACGTCGCCAGTCTTGAACACGAGTTCGAGCGGCGCCAGATACTACGCGACGGTCACAGATACCTGCGGAAGCGTGCTTACCAGCACGTCGGCTACGCTGACAGTCAATCCCGGCAATGATCCACCCACGATCATCACTCAACCGATGAGCCAGACCGCGGCGATTGGCAGCACGCCAACACTCACTGTGGTTGCAGTCGGATCGCCTACCCTCACGTATCAGTGGTATCAGAAACCTGCGGGGAGCGTGACGGGGACGGCTGTGTCAGGTGCAACGTCGTCCACTTATACTGTTCCGGCGACCGCGACCACGATCAATAATGATCAAGACGGCTACTATGTCATCGTCACGAACAGCTACGGGTCGGCGCTATCTGAGACGGCTACTCTGGCGATTGGCAGTGGGATCCTGATTACGAAGCAGCCCACGAATGTCTACGTCAACGCGGGCGATTCGGCTACCTTCTCAGTAACGGCTACCTCGGCGCTTCCGCTGACCTATCAGTGGTTTGAGGCTGCACCCGGAGGCGCCACTTTCTCCGCGATTCCGGGAGCAACGAGCGCGTCCTATACCCAGGCTTCGACAGTCTCTTCCGATTCCGGCTCGGTCTTCTATGTTGTCGTGAGCAATGGATCTTCGGCTGCAGTCACTAGCAACTCAGCTTCACTGTTTGTTGGAGATCTAACGGGCATCAGCAATCTTTGCGGGAGTTGGAAGTTGATTGGCAATGCCCTTCCCCCTAATTCTTCCTGTGCGATTCAATTGTCCGCGGCCGTGCTTGGTCAGCGAGGCGAGATCGTCTGGCCTAATCTGATCTCCACCGGAGACATTCAACTCAGCTTCACGATCACGACGAGTAACTCGAGCAGTCCTCCAGCGGACGGGTTCGCGATGGTGTTGGGCGATCCGTCTCTCGGAGCGACAACCAACAGCATTGGAGCTACGGGAGGCGGACTAGGTGCGGAGGGAATTCCGGGAATTGTGCTTGCCTTTGACGATTATCACGATCCAGGCGATCCACCTGTTCCTTATATTGGCGTTGGCAGGGGCGAGACCGCTTTGTGGGAAAAGCCATACTTCAACGTCAACACAAACATCGCCCCGCTTGCTCTGGCAGGAGCCACGGTGTCGCACGATTATGTCGTTTCTATCGTGCAAGGAATGATGACTGTGACGATGGATGGCACTCAGGCCTTCTCGGGCAGCGTCTCTGTCCCTCCTGTGGCCTACCTCTACTTCAGCGCCTCCACCGGTGCTCTCGATGAGCAGACGGTCATCAGCAACCTCTCAGCCACTGTTACCGCACCGTCCAACTAACGTGTGGACGAGGAGAAACCAGAGATGCGATCGTTTTTACTAGTCTGCTTTTGGATCATCGGAACGGCGGGTACGGCTTTTGCCCAGGCGATCTCTGGGGGATCGTCGCATAGCGGAGATGCTGCTTTGACGTACCACTGGGTGCACACAAACGCGCCTCCGAATGGAGGATGCGGCTGCTTTCCGCTGAATGGCGGTGGCATCTCCGCCTCCTGGAACCTTGGCACTCGATTGGCCGCAGTCGCAGAGTTTAGTGTCGACCACACCAGCAATGCGCTCTCCTCCAGCAGATCGCTTACCCTGACTTCCTATCTCGGCGGCGCTCGCTATCGCCTTCCACGATTCTGGAATCATGGTGATCGCGCGCTTGAACCATTCGCACAGGTGCTGGTCGGAGGAGCACACGCAGGCGGTGGGATGGCTGGCGTGGCGGATGGCACCTCTGCTTTTGCTGGTCGTCTCGGCGGCGGAATCGACCTCCCTTTGACCCTCGGAATTTCTGTCCGCCTTATACAGGCCGACTACTACATGACCAGTTTCGATAACTCCGCAGACAATCGCCAGAACAATATTCTATTGGGCGCAGGAGTTACTTTTCATTGGTTCCACTGAGCGGAAGAGTTCGCAGATGCGCCTCACGAAGGGTTGTGGCAGCGGATTCGGGTGTGAGGTCCCTTTGCGGAGAACCTAGCAGTTCGTAGCCAACCATGAACTTTCGTACGGTGGCCGAACGCAGCAGCGGTGGGTAGAAGTGAACGTGAAACTGCCACTCAGGATGTTGCTCCCCGTCGCATGGAGCGGGATGCAGGCCCATGGAGTATGGGAACGGAGTATCGAACACCTGATCGTACGTCGTGGTGACGGAATGCAGAATGGCTGCAAAGTCTGACCGTTCCGTCTCCGTGAATTCCTGCAGAGTGGTGACGTGTCGGCGCGGAAGGATCATCACTTCGAAGGGCCAAACGGCCCAGAACGGTACGACGGCAAGGAAGCTCTCATTCTTCGCCACGACGCGTTCGCCCAGCGACTCCTCGAGCTTCTGGTACTCGCACAACAGAACTGCCTGATTCTTTGCGAGGTACTCGCGTTGGCCTGCGAGCTCTGAGACTACTTCGTCCGGGACAGAGCGGCTCGCCCAGAGCTGCCCATGCGGGTGGGGATTGCTGGCTCCCATCATCGCTCCACGATTTTCAAAGATCTGCACATAACGGATGTCATCGCGTGCGCCCAGCTCTGCGTACTGCTCGCTCCAAACATCGACGACAGAGCAAATTTCGGGTACGGACATCTTCGCCAGCGTGAGGTCGTGACGCGGAGAAAAACAGATGACGCGGCATACGCCGCTCTCTCCTTCTGCAAGGAGCAGGCCTTTGCCGCCTTCATCGCTGGAGAATTGCGGAGCGTCCGGCTTCAATGCGGCGAAGTCGTTTTCGAAGACATAGGTGGTGGTGTACTTGTCGGTTCGCACTCCGCCGGCGCGCACGTTTCCCGGACAGAGATAGCAGGTTGGATCGTAGGTCAGTGCGACCTCAGCGGTCTTCGCCTCTGTTTGACCTTGCCAGGGGCGTTGTGTGCGGTGCGGAGATACCAGCACCCACTCGCGCTTGAGGGGATTGAACCGACGGTGAGGGTTCTGCTGCGCTAACGAAATCACAGGACACCGCCGTTTGCAGCCATGGCGAGCGCTCCATCGGAGGGAGCACTCACAAAACACTGTGCTTCGATTCCGGTCTTTGCTGCGTACTGTTTCTTCAAAGTGGTAACGAATTGCTCCGCGGCCTCGGTCCGGACGACATTCACGGTGCATCCTCCAAATCCGCCCCCTGTGATACGAGCCCCGAAGCACTCTGGCTGCTGCGTGGCGATCTCAACCAACGTATCGACCTCTTTACAGCTTGCGGCAAAATCATCGCGCATACTCTTGTGAGCCTCAACCATGATGCTTCCGAACCGCTTCATATCGTCGCGCAGCAGCGCCTCCCGAGCATCCAATACCCGTTGATTTTCTGTGATGATGTGCCGGCATCGCGCGAAGCTGGCCGCGGACATCTTAGTTTTGCAGGCTTCAAGATCTTCGAGCGTTGCGTCCCGCAGCAGCTGCACACCCGGCCGCTCGCGCTGCAGGACCGACTGACCAGACTCGACCTCATCACGACGGTCTCCATATTCGCCGGTTGCCACAGCATGTTTCACCATCGAGTTGCAGATGACCACACGCACCTGGTCCGGCAAGGGGAGAAGCTCAAAGGTGAGAGAGCGGCAGTCGAGCAGCATCGCGCGATGCGTTACGGCGCCTGCCACGACGAACTGATCCATGATGCCGCTCTTTGCGCCGACGTACTCGTTTTCGGCGCGACGGCAGAGGTTCGCGAGTTTTTCGAGGGGCAGGGCCGCTCCTGCGTGGGCCAGGAGTGCCAATGCCGTCGCCACTTCGACGGAGGCAGAGGAGCTTAGTCCAGCTCCCAGAGGAACGTCTCCTGCGAGGGTCATATTGAAGCCACTTACCCTGATGGCTTGCTGTTGGAGAGACCACAGAACGCCAGCGGGATAGTCGGACCAATGCCCTTTCGGCGCGCGCTCCAGCGAGGCAACTTCGAAGGAGGCTTCTTCCTCGTAGTTTGCCGAGTAGAAGACGGCGCGCTGGTCGTCTCTCTTACTGAGGACGGCGGCGGTTCGAAAGTTTATCGCCATGGGCATGACCAGGCCGCCGGTGTAGTCGGTGTGCTCGCCGATCAGATTGACTCGCGCAGGAGCAGCGAAGAGCTTGCCCTCGTGACCGAATCGCTGATGATGAAGACGCAGCGCATCTTCGTTGTACGTCTTCATTCACAGTACCTGCATCCCTAAAGTTATTGACAAGATCATCTCACAATCGTGAACGTGCACGTAAGGCTTTTTCGTCACTCTTCGCGGAGGACTTCCAGCGGCTTTCTGCCCAGGATGCGGTGACTTGCCACCCAGCCGGTTACGACCGTCAAGGCGGCTGTTCCGAGCAGTGCGGCGAGTGTCCACAACCATTGGAAGTGGTACGTTACGGTGAGCCTGGTTAGCAGCACTCGCGCAATGATGTTCGCGAAAAGTATGCCGACCATGCCAGCAACGAGCCCCAGGACGGCGAATTCGATGGAGAATACGGAGGCGATACGCGCTCGAGTGGCCCCCAGAGTCTTGAGGACGACGACCTCGCGGATGCGGCGATAGCGGGTTCCGGCGATCGAGCTGGCGAGAATGATGATGCCGGCGAAGATGGAGAACGCTGCGAGAAACTGGATCACATAGGTGATCTGGAGGACTACGGCTCGTACGGTTTCGAGCGCCTGCGCGACGTTGATCACGGTGACGGTGGGGTAGGAGTTGTAGAGTGCGCGCTGCAGTTCGCCAACGTGATCTGGATCGGCATGGACGCCACCGTACCAGACGACCGGCAGACCTGCGAGGGCAGGTTGCGGCAGAATAAACTCCGCTCGCGAGTAAGCGTGCTGGCCGTCGGACTTAGTGAGAACGACGACCGTGGCGACGAACTGAGTGTCTTGCGCGGCGAAGGTGATGTGCGAGCCGACATGAACGCCTAGCCTGTCCGCCTGACGTTTTTCGACGGCGACTACAGGACGCTTTTCGTCTGTTGGCCACCAGTTCCCTTCCACCGTTTTCGTTCCGGGGGGCGAGGCGGCGGACCAGGTAAGGTTTATCGATCGCAACATTCGTTTGGGAAAGTTCTTCAGCTTCGCTTCGTTTGCGGGGACGCCATCGATGTCGACGATGCGGGATGAGACGACGGGAAGGAGCTCCGGTGGTGCGGTGACGCTGGGCTGTGACTTTAGCAGCGTACGAATCCCGCCGATCTCTTCGTTGGTGATATCGATCAGGAAGACGTTGGGAAGGTTCGGCGCGGCGGAAACGTGGAGCTCCGAGACTACGGCCTGTTGAACGAGGTAGACCGTCATGATCTGCATCACGCCTAACCCGAGTGCGGCCAATAACGCTGCAGAGGGATTGCCCGGACGATAGAGGTTTGCGAGTCCGTGACGAAGCGAGGACGGCAGATGGAGACGAGTTTTGGAGAGGAAGAAGCGGAGTCCGGCCAGTACGGCTACGGAGGCGACTAATAGAACTCCAAGAACGGCTACCAGGCCAATCGAAAATACCTCGCCCACGACAAGCGAATCGCTTAGTGTCGTGGCGATGGCAGCAAGTCCTGCGAGAATGAGCACCGCGGCTGCGACCTGCGCGAGATTTTTGGTGATCTTGCGCCAGGCTGCGGTCACGAATGGGTCGTCGTTATCTTCCACTGCCCGGCGCAGAATCAAGATGGGACGGACTCCGCGGATGTCGAGCAACGGAGGCAGGGTGAAGAGAAGGGTCGTGAGCAGGCCGGCTGCGAGTCCAGTGATGACGGTGCGAAGCTGGACGTGAAGCTCGGTGTCGACGTGGATGAGCCGCGCCAGAAGGTGGGGAAAGCTGAGCTGCACTGCGACGCCAAGCGCAACGCCCAGGAGACCTCCGGCCAGGCCTAGCAGGAGCGTCTGCAGAAGATAGATTTTGATGATCTGGCCTGAGCGTGCGCCCAGGGACTTCATGATTGCGATGGTGTCGAGCCGTTGCTGGAGGTGAGCTCGCATCGCCATGGCGACACCGATGGCGCCAAGGACCAGGGCCACGAGACTCATCAGCGACAGTAAACTGGTGGCACGATCGAGACCTTGCGTGAGTGCTGGGTTGGTCTCGCGGTAGTCGATAATTTGTGCCTCTGGAAGGAGCTTTTCCAGGCGGGCTTTCAGGTCTGCCACTGCTTTGTCGGAGATAGGTGCGCCGTTACTGGGCGGAGGAACTTTGAAGAGATAGCGTTGTCCGGCGTGGCTTCCGGGCGCGAGGAGGCCGCTTGCGTCCAGGCCCTCCCGCGAGATGAGTACACGTGGCCCAGCTGCGAAGTTGCCCGAGAGACGATCCGGCTCATTGACGACAACCGACCCGATGCGAAAGAGCTGTGTCCCGATCTTCAGCTGATCTCCTATTTTGACATTCAAGCGCACGAGGAGGTCGTCAGCAACTGCGACCGTGTTCGCATTGAGTACGGTCTTCAGTTGAGCGGACGGGCTGAGTTCGACTTGTCCGTAGAAGGGATACTTTGTGGGATCGACCGACTTGAGAGATACGAGTAGAGGATCGAGTGTCTTCGCGGATGACGCCATCGAGAGCAGCTCTGTGACGGGAGTTATCTCGACGCCGGTTGCTGCGATCTCGTCGAGGGCTTTTTGCTGGTCCGGGGTCGGCTGCTGAAACATCCTGGCGGAGAGGTCAGCCGCCATGATGCTGCGGGCTCGATTGAGCAGAGTGCTTCGAAAGGACGAAGAGAAGCCGCGTACTCCAGTTAGCGCAGCGACGCCGATGGCGACGGAGAGAATGACGAAGAAAAACTTTCCGCGGGACGAGTGCATCTCGCGGGCGGCGATCTTCGCGGCGGAACGATAGGAGAGAGTCGCCATCAGCCCTCGGTCAAGGCGGCTTCGCGGGAGGTCTCGGCCGGCGATGGGTTGATCTCGTCGGCGATGATCAACCCATCGCGCAGAGTAATGCGGCGGTTGGCGTAGGTCGCAAGCATGGGGTCATGCGTGACCAGGACGAGGGTTGTGCCTTCAGTACGATTTAGATTTAGCAGAAGCTCCAACACATGCGCGCCGTTGGTTGTGTCGAGATTTCCTGTAGGCTCGTCGGCCAGGACGATGGGGGGGCGGAGGATGAAGGCTCGGGCGAGAGCTACTCGCTGCTGCTCACCGCCGGAGAGCTGAACGGGGTAGTGGTCCATGCGGTCTCCGAGGCCAACGCTGGTGAGCAGATCGCGTGCGCGTTCAAGGCCACTTTCTTTTGTGTCGGCGTTGAGCTCATGAGGGAGGAGGACATTTTCCAGTGCGGTCAGCGTTGGGATCAGTTGATAGGACTGAAAGACGAATCCGATGGTTTTTCCGCGGACCTGGGCGAGCTTGTCCTCCGGAAGATAGCTTATCTCGGTGCCGTTGAGTCGAACACTGCCCGCGCTCGGAGTGTCGAGGCCTGCCAGCAGACCGAGAAGAGTGGATTTTCCGCTCCCGCTCGAGCCCATGATTGCGGCGAACTGACCTTTCGGAACTGTGAAGTCCAGTCCTTTGAGGATGTCGACGGTTCGGGGGCCGTTGCGGATCGACTTGCGGAGGTCTTTCACAGCGATCATGGGAGTTTGGTATGTCAACTTCGGGGACTCTCCTTCTTCGGCAACGGTTTTGTTACTTTGTAAAGATGCGGAGAACAGAATCTGTAGCTATTCTAACGGTCTTGTCTCTCTTGGTGGCGCTTTCGCTGAGTGGCTGCCGCGGTGATAAGACAGCGAAACAGGCTGAGGTGACGGATTCGAGCCAGCCGGTTGCCGAAAGCGCGGCTCCAGATCCTGCTTCCCGGCCCTCGTCGGCAGCCGCGAACGATGGGCGGCCGGTCATCGTTTGCTTCGGGGACAGCCTGACTGCAGGCTACGGAACGGACCTCGGGCAGAGCTATCCTGACTATCTTCAGACGGATCTGAACGCGGAAGGATATAACTACCGCGTCGTGAACGAGGGGATTAGCGGGAATACGACCAAGGACGGCGTCGAGCGGCTCGACAGGGTGCTTGCTTTAAATCCTGCGGTGGTGGTGGTTGAGTTTGGCGGGAATGATGGGTTACGCGGTCTTCGCATTGAAGATTCACGCACAAACCTGGACAAGATTGTCGGCACGCTGAAGGCAAGTGGAACAAAGGTCGTTCTCGCTGGAATTACTCTGCCACCCGACTACGGCCCTGACTACATCAAGCAGTTCAATGACACCTACGCCACGCTTGCAGCGAAGTATCATGTGCCGATACTTCCCTTTCTTTTGAAGGACGTCTTCGGCGTGGACGGCATGATGCAGGCTGATCGGACCCACGCAACGAGCGCGGGGAATCGGATCGTCGCGAAGAATGTGCTCCCTCTCGTGACGCCTCTGCTGAAAAAATAAAGCTACCCGAGGACGACGATGGGTTGCATCAACGTGCCGGCGATACGGCGCGTGATTGCCAATAAATCTGTTGGAGTAGTGAATACTTTAACCAGAGGTGCCTGCGAGAAATCGGGGAGATTGACCTGCATTCCGTTTCGCAATCGACCGGCAAGCTGATCGTCCACGGTAACGGACGGCATCTCGGGGAGCAGCGTGCGCGGGTGCGGCAGCATCCCCTCAAGTTCGGCGACCGAGGCTGTCTTGAGCTGGTCGATGGTGATCGAGTGTTTGAGGGAGAATGCTCCGGCACGGGTTCTTCGCAGACTGGAGAGATGCGCGCCGCAGTTCGCTAATTGGCCCAGCTCGTGCGCTACAGAACGCACATAGCCGCCGGCGGAGACTGACATGACGAAGGATGCGGTGTCGCCTTCGAGAGAGGTTAGCTCGAAGTTGTGAATCGTGATGCGCGCCGGTTTGACCGCGACCTCGGCGCCTGCTCGCGCCAGCTTATGGGCAGCGACTCCGTTGATCTTCTTCGCGGAGAAGATTGGGGGGACCTGGTCTAACTCCCCGCGGAATTTTTGACTCAGTGCCTGTAGCTCTTCGAGCGTCTGGCGCAGCGGAAGTGGCTCAGCCACCGGCGTTCCGTCTGCGTCGAAGCTGTCGGTGGCGAAGCCGAAGCGGATGTGGCCTGTGTAGTGCTTGTCTGCCTGCCCGAAGAACTGCGCGAGGCGTGTGTATTTTCCAAGGAGCAAGGGGAGGACGCCGGTGGCCATTGGATCCAGCGTGCCGAGGTGGCCGATAGACTTTTCGCCAGTGGCCCGACGGACGATGGCGACGACGTCATGCGAGGTAATGCCGGTGGGCTTATCGAGTACAAGGAGACCATTCATGCAGTCTCCAGTTTAGCCGCTAGAACGAGTTTCCCTGCCGGCGGACGAGCGAAAGGAACTCGTTACGCGTCTGGAGCTGCGTTTTGAAGACGCCGAGCATGGCCGAGGTGACGGTTGAGGAGTGCTGCTTTTCGACTCCACGCATCATCATGCAGAGATGTTGCGCTTCGAGGATTACGGCTACGCCCTGCGGATGAATTGCATCTGTGATGGCTTCGCCTATCTGGCGGGTCAACCTCTCCTGCACCTGCAGTCTTCGGGCGAAGACATCGACCAGGCGCGGAATCTTGCTCAATCCGATGACTTTTCCGTTTGGGACGTAAGCGATGTGAGCTTTGCCGAAGAAGGGGAGAAGGTGATGCTCACACTGCGAGAAGAACTCGATATCTTTTACGATGACCATCTCGTCGTAATCGACGTCGAATAGGGCTTCGTGGAGGACGTCGGTGACGTTCATCGAATAGCCGCGCGTGAGAAACGCCATGGACTTTTCCATGCGCTCGGGGGTACGTAGCAGGCCATCCCGCGTGGGATCTTCTCCGATGCGGAGAAGCAGTTCGCGGTAGAGATCCTGAGTCGAAACGGTGTCGAGTAATGATGGTTCAATTGTGGCCGAGGTGCGTGCCATAGGACGGGCCTTTCTTACATCGTGCCTGGCGTTGGTGTCGCGTCGCCGGCGTAGTCGAACGAGTTGTTGCTGGTCTCCTCAACGTGAACCCGCTCCAGATGAGCAGCGGGAAAGTGTTGAAAGATGCGATAGATCTCGATACTTAGATTCTCCGTCGTGGAGACAATATTCGCAAAGCAATTCATGGTATTCAGGTTCATGTGATCGAACCGGGCGAGAAGATTTGTTTGCGCAAAGGCATCAAGCTCCGCGAGATTGCAGACCATTCCCGTGGACGGATCGACCGGACCGCTCATGGTTACCTGCACGGTGTAGTTGTGGCCGTGGCCGTGGGGATTATTGCACTTCCCGAAGACGGCACGATTCTTCGCGGCATCGTACGCCTCGGTGTGAAGGCGATGCGACGCGCTGAAGTGGTAGCGGCGATTGAGATGCGCCTTCATGATTCTCCATAGTAGTCCGCGAAGAGATCCGGCATCTCGTAGACGCGGACGCGGTGCAACTTTGCGTGAGGGATCTTGTCGTGGAGGCGCTGCCAGATCGCGATAGCAATGTTCTCGGTCGTGGGGATGGCGGTTTTGAACTCGGGAACTTCGAGGTTTAGATGCCGGTGATCGTAGACGCTGACGACCTCGCGCTCGAGAATGTCCTTCAATTCTTTGAGATCGACGACGAAGCCGGAGGTGGCATCTACCGAGCCTGCGACTGTGACCTCGAGGGTGTAATTGTGACCGTGGCCGTTGCGATTGGCACATTTGCCGAAGATGCGTTGATTCTCTTCAGGCGACCACGCTTCGTTCCAGTAGAAGTGGGCGGAGGAGAATTCGGCTTTGCGAGTAAGAAAGATCATCGTTATTCCTGTGGTTAGACGTGTTTGTGGGATTGGCGGATGCAAACCATGGTAACTAGGGGGAGGTGTTGTAGTTACGTCCCTTCCAGATAACGATTTTCTTGAAACGATGACGGCTCACGCTGCGCAAAAGTAAGTAAACGAAAAACGGGACGCCAAGGATGGAGATTGCTATATCTAGTGCCGGGAAGTTGGAACGGGCAACGCGAGAGTAGAAGCGCCACAGCGTCCTGACCCAGATGAGAAGGATAACGTTTCTCTGCCAGGGTTGCAGCCAGTAGAGGCCAAACGCCGCAACGGGCAGGCCGAAGAAGAGAAGAAGGTCGAGGACGCGCCAGAGGGCCAGGGCGACGGGCTTCGGGAAGAGGAGGGCGAGGTTTTTGGTCCAGCCTTCGACCATCTCTGAGGTCGTCCAGTACATGCGGGTGGAGAGGGCTTCGGGGGCGTAGCGGAAGCGGATGGTCCGAGAGCCACGTTTTATGTTTTCGGCGAGGGCGACGTCATCGAGAACGCTTCTGCCGACGGCACGATGTCCTCCGACGGAGAAGTAAGCATCGCGTTCAACGAGGAGGAACTGGCCGTTGGCAGCGGCGAGGCGGCTGGCTGGATCGTTGACTTGCTTTGGAGGATAGACGGAGGCCAGTTCGGAGAAGATCAACGGCATGACGGCGTGCTGCCAGAAGCCGGTGACGATCTGGCGGGGCGAGTAGGAGAGCAGAGATGCGTCATGGCGGTCGGCTTCGCGGAGGGACCGGGAGATGTCGTTGGTCTGGTGGATGGTGTCTGCGTCGGTGAAGAGGAGGTATCTGCCGCGTGCGGCCTGCGCGCCGGTCCAGCAGGCGTTGGTCTTGCCGGTGAATCCTCCGTTGGCGCTAAGGTCTAATGGAGGGGCGTCGAAGACGAGGACCCCTTCGTGGGTAGAGGCTGCTTCGGCGGCGATGGTGCGGGTGTTGTCGGTTGAGTCATCGTTGACGACGATCAACTCCCACTGCTGGCCGAGGAGGAAGCCGGGCTCAGACTGGCTCAGAATAGAAGCCAGACAGGCGGCCAGCGAGCGCTGCTCGTTGCGGGCGGGAATGATGACCGAGAGTTCGAGGTCGGGTGTTTCGGTAGAATTCGGTTCCTGCGCGGGGTCGGTGTCGCTCACGACTTCGTATTATAGGAAGTGGAGTGACTTGTGCGTAGATTGTTGATGAGTTTAGTGTTGGGACCGCTGCTGGTGGTGGGGTGCGACCGCGGCAGCCATCCCGGAAATATCGATAAGCCCGCGCCGCAGTTTGTGATGGGGGATGGCACCCGGACGGTCGATTTGAGCAAGCTGCGCGGGCGGGTGGTGGTGCTGAATCTGTGGGCGACCTGGTGCGCGCCCTGCATCGAGGAGCTGCCCAGCCTGCTGGCGCTACAAAAACAGATGCCGGAGCTGGCGATCGTCGCGGTGAGTATGGATCAGGATCCGGATGTGTATAAACGGTTTCTGGTGGACCATCATGTCGACCTATTGACTGTTCGCGACGAGGAGCAGAAGGTCAACGCGCTCTATGGGACGGTGCAGATTCCCGAGACCTACATCATCGATAAGCAGGGCGTGTTGCGACGGAAGTTCATCGGAGCGCAGGTATGGACCAGTCCCGAGATCACCAGCTATCTCTCGAAGATGTGAGGCCGTTGAAAACCTTCCGTTTTCACAAAATTAGCGACTACCCCTGAATCCTCGTCCTACCGGCCGCAAAGGGAAATCTGGCAGATATGGCGAAACGGGTGACGGCGTGACTGGTATCATCGAAGCCATGACACAGCTTGATGTTCTTTACCGCTATGGAGTTCCGCCGACCGAAGCCTCTGTTGTGGCGATGGCGAAGATGCGCGAGGTGTACGGGGTGCGTCACATGGCGCTGGACGAGGCGAAGAAGACAGTGCGAATCGAATACGACGCGACTCGTTTGACCGAGCCGGTGATCCATCAGCTGCTGCGTCGCGCTGGGCTGGATATCGTCGAGACGATGCCGATGTTCACTCCACCCCCTCCGGCTGAGCCTGCGGTTACAACCTAGTTGCTAGAGGATTGTTTCTCCGGTATTTTTAGGATGCTCTTGTAGTTCACTTCCCTGTTTTGCGCGCCCGTAGCTCAGCTGGATAGAGCATTTGGCTTCGAACCAAAGGGTCGGGAGTTCGAATCTCTCCGGGCGCACCATACTCATTTTTCCACCCAGAAACGATTCCAACTGATTGAATAGGCAGTCGTTGTCCGAGTTCAAAATCCCTTTTTCGGGGTGGTATTTTAAGCCGCCGGGAAAGAGAACATTTTGAACTCTTTGTTTTTGGTCGAGATCGGCGTGCGCCCAAGCCATTGGAATGTCCACCAGCATTGACTTGGAGAACTCAAGGAACTCCTGAAACGTGGCCTTTTCCACGTCCGCTTCGGCAATCTGACTCTCGATGGCGGCGATGTCCTCTCCAAACTTGGCGTTCATCCTCTCGAAGACCGGCATGATGGCTTTGTCGCCCCTCAGGTAGGCCGCCACCAGCTTCTCTTGCAACTCCTGCTGCTCTTTCAACTGCGCCAGTAACCGGGGCTTAAGCTTGGCACTCTCGCCCGTCATATTCGTCCATTCTTGGGCAAGCACAGCAGCGAACTCGGTAGTAAAAGCCGCATCAACCCGCAGTCGTCCCAGCAACTCCAGAAATTCGTCTGCCGCCCTACTCGCAAGCAGCGACTTCACAGCGCGACAGCTGTAACAGGAGTAGTAGTTATAGGTCTTCCCTGTCTCGCTCCTTGATGTCCCGCCGGTCAAGGGTTTGTTGCATTCACCGCAGCGCAAGAACCGGCGAAGCGGAAAGTCCTCTCGGTTCCGCTTGTACGGAGCTACGACAGGCTTCTTGCCCTTAAGAATCAATTGCACATTGCGGAAGACTTGTTCCTTAACTAGCGGCTCATGTAGGCCCTTTCGTGTCCCCCACTTCTTAGACTTCATTTGACCGATGTAGACGGGGTTGCGCAGCACCTGTAGGAATACGTGAAGGGTGAGCTTGTTTCCCTTCTTCGACCGCAGTCCCAAGTCGGTGAGCATGCGGAGAATTTCTGAGGGACGGTCATGGCCAAGTAGCACAAGGTCAAACGCTTTCACCACTAAATTCGCTTCCCCCTCCAGCGGTACGATATTTGGCTGCCCTTTCGTTTTGGTACCGACGGAGAGGTACCCCAAAGGAGCAGGTCTGCACCACCGTCCGTCTTCAAACGCGGCCTTCATTCGCGCCGAGGTCTTCTTGGAATGCTGATCGCTGAAATCCTCTGCGCGACTGAGTTCATCCCGCCTGGCAGTTCGACCGGACGCTGTTCTGCAATCGATGCCCGGATTATTGGCCGCAATGGTAAACACACCTAGCTTGTCTAGCCGGTCAAACGCCTCCAACGCAGGAAGCACCTTGCGGCCAAACCGGGAATAGTCGTAAAAGATGAGGTTGACGTCGCGGTTGGCTCGGATGAGGTTGTTGCGATCCCACAGTCCCCACATGATGTAAAAATGCCCCTCAATCGCGGCTAATTTGTTGGATTGCGGGACTGCTCGTCCGTTAGCTTGAGTTTCATCACCTCTCGGATGCGTTTTTGATGATCGAATCTCACACTAAACGGTACCCCACAGACTCGCCTTGATGGAGAGCCACCTGTCGATCATCTCTTCGAGGTTCTTCGGTGGCTTTATCGCAACCCAGTCGTCACCCATAAGCATCGTATACCCCATTATCTGGGGTCGCTTACATGATCCTGTTCCGGATACGTGGAATGGGCTTTAATATCGTACGGGTTATATAAGCGCCGTCTTTGTTGGTTACGCGCCCAACTTCGCCAATTGCGAGGTCTTCCGAGGGAGGCAGGAGTCCGATTTCATCCTTCGCAGGTGGGTGATTAAGAATTGAACGACATTCGCTGTAGAGGGGTTGAGCTTGACGCAGCAATTCGGCCAGAGAGTTCAAACTAGCGGAACTCGGGCGCACCACAAATATCAATTGGTCAGGCTTACCGCTACATTCGTATCGGTGCCAGTTGTGCCTTGAGACGATGATCGTCGCAGCGTGCTGTGCACGCTCTGATGTTGTATTGCGCCGCTGAATATACCTTGAAATCTGCGGTCCGGTTGATTGCCTTCAGTTATGAGAATCTAGATCGTCGGCTCCTGCTTGCTGCGTGGGGTCTTACATGGTCTGCAACCTCGAATGGAGCGTGTCTCAGATGTCGACCCAAAGCCGCAGGAGATTTCTGAAGAGTATGGCGTCAAATGCGATCGCGCTTTCAATTGCGAAGAGCGGGATTGCGCAGTCTCGAACTCATCGAGAGAGCGAGAAGTACGTAGTCGCCGCTTACTACTTCGGCAACTATCACCAGGATCCCCGCAATGATCTCGCCCACGGCAAGGGGTGGACGGAGTGGCAACTGGTAAAGGACGCCAAGCCGCGTTTTGCAGGCCACAAACAACCAAAGGTTCCGCTATGGGGGTACGGGAATGAGTCTGATCCAAAGGTCTTTGAACAAAAGATCAGCGCAGCTGCTCGTGCGTCAATCTCCGCCTTCATCTTCGATTGGTATTGGTATAACGACGGCCCTTTTTTGCAGGGCGCTCTCGAAGACGGCTATCTGCACGCGATCAACCGCGCAGATGTCGAGTTCGCCATCATGTGGGCCAATCATGACTGGTTCGATTTGCATCCTGCGAAGTTGACGGCTCCGCCACACCTTCAGTATCCGGGCGAGGTCACGGCTGCCACGTTTGACAAGCTCACAACCCACATCGTCAAGAACTACTTCAGCCAGGACAGCTATCTCAAGGTGGATGGGTGTCCCTACTTTTCCATCTATGAGTTGTATCGATTTGTGCTCGGAATGGGTGGTGTTGAAAAAGCCGCGGCAGCACTACAACAGTTTCGCGATAAGGTGAAGGCCGCAGGGTTCCGAGACTTGCATTTTAATGCGGTCACCTGGGGTGTCCAACTGTTACCGGGGCAGACGGAGGTGACAGACCTGAAGGATCTGCTCGCGCGTTTGAACGTCGACAGCACTACTTCCTATGTCTGGATCCATCACGCCCAGCTGAAAAACTTTCCCGCCTCGGAGTACCAAGATCTCGCTTCCGCTTACGAAGTCTATCGAGCTACAGCATCCGCCAAGCTGGGAAAACCCTATTACCCGAACGTTTCGATGGGATGGGACTCCTCACCACGGGCATGTCAATCAGACATCTATACCCAATCGTCGTATCCCTTCATGCCGGTAGTGCAAGGAAACACGCCGCAACGGTTTGGCGATGCCCTTCGCTCGGCAAAACAGTTCCTCGACGACTCTCCCGACCTCAAGACAAAGCTGCTCACCGTGAACTCATGGAACGAATGGACTGAGGGGAGCTATCTTGAGCCGGACAAGGAACACGGATATGCGTACCTTGAACAGATCCACGCAGTCTTTGGCAGCAAGGCGTGATCCGATCAAGCGAGATGCGTGGTTTTGCTCGCCGGAACCAGTAAGTCCTCGATGCGCACTGGCAGATCTCGCACGCGAATACCGGTCGCGTGATAGACCGCATTGGTAATCGCTGCGGCGATTCCAGCAAGACCGATCTCTCCGACGCCGCGAGCTCCGAGCGCATTGAGTTGATAATCCGGATAGTCGAGGAACGTGACATCGATATCCGGCGTGTCCGCATTCACGGCTACGACGTAATCTGCGAGATTGTTGTTGATCGGAGCACCCGAGCGTGCGTCGTACATCGTCTCTTCGAACAGCGCCATACCGACACCCATCACCACCGCACCTTCAATCTGGTTGCGAGCCGGCCGCGGATTCAGAATGCGTCCAGCGTCGATGACCGTTACGACACGACTGACACGAAGGCGTGCTATCTCTGGTTGCCACGTCACTTCGGCAAACTGCGCACCGTAGGAGTGGAACGAAACCTTTGGCTTAGCGGCTCCGAAGGTGCCATCCGACGTATTGGTGCCGGAGACTGAGTTGACCTTGGCGATCCGCAGAATCTCGGCCATTGGCACTGCGTCCTGCCCTTGTCCTTTCAGGCGAACCGTTCCGTTGACGAGTTCGAGGTCCTCCTGCTTCTTGCCCTTGAACGGCGACCCATCAGACTTGATCGCTGCGAGCAAGAGAGCCTTGCCTGCGTTCTGGGCTGCTCCAAGCACTGCCGGCGTCATGGAGGCCGTGACCCAGGAGCCGCCCGAGATCGGCCCCGGCGGAAGCGAGGAGTCGCCGAGTACGACATCGATCCGGTTAACCGGAATACCCGTCTCATGACTAACGACCTGAGCCATGACGGTATAGGTTCCTCCGCCGATGTCCTGCGTGCCGCAAGCGACTCGCGCTGAGCCATCCTGGAGAAGCTCGACTGTCGCCTCAGTCTCGATTCGCGCCGCCAGCCACGAGCATGCGGCCATACCCCAGCCCAGCGTCAGGCCATCGCGCTTCATCGAGCCTATCTCTGGAGTGCGCTTCGCCCAGCCGAACTTCTCCGCCCCAACCGTCAGACACTCCTTCATGTGACGGGAAGAAAATGGAATATTCAGGCTCTCGTCGAGCGCTGGTTCGTTCTTCAAGCGCAGCTGCACCGGGTCCATCTTCAGCGCGATCGCCAGCTCATCCATGGCCGATTCCAACGCGAACAATCCCGGCACTGCACCCGGCCCTCGCATCGCCGTTGGGTTGCCGACGTTACGGCGAGCGAGGCCTCCGGTCACCAGCAGGTTTGGCGTGCTATAGAGGAACGGCGTAATCTCTCCGCAACCTTCGTCGTAGTCATCAAGCATCGATGTGTGATTGACGTAATCCTGTTGCACTGCGGTTAGCTTGCCATCGGGTTCGGCCGCGAGCTGAATTCGCTGGTCGATTGCGGGCCTGTGGCCGACGCTCTGGAACATCATCTGGCGGCTCACCACCAGCTTGACGGGACGCCCGAGGTTGCGTGCACACGCGGCAGCCAGTAATCCATGGGGCCACGGCCACAACTTGCCTCCGAATCCCGAGCCCAGGAATCGGGTAATCACCTGTACCTGCTCGGTGGGAACGCCCAGCATCTGCGCCATCACATCGCGATGATTCACAACTGCCTGCGAGGTCTCATACAGCGTATATTTCTTTCCGTCGAAGACTGCTACCGAAGCATGCAACTCGATCGGGTTGTGGGTCTCGACCGGAATCTTGTATACCGCATCCACCTTCACCTTCGCGACCTTCAACGCGGCAGCCGTGTCACCGCGCTTGCTCTTCTCATCAGGCTTGTCGGTCGTCAGCGGGGTTCCCAGCAGCTTTTCCCCGGTGTCCGGCTTCTCTTTGTTGTAGGTCACCTTCACACTCTCGGCGGCGGCCCGCGCCTGTTCGACAGTCTGCGCCACGACGACGGCGACGTACTGGCCGTAGTAACGAATCGTATCGTCCTCAAACGGGGGGCGCTTCTCATCGATGATGAGCGTGAAGCCAGTGGAAGGAGGTACTCGGTAGAGCTTCCCGATGTTCTCCCGATGATAGACAGCAATAACGCCGGGCATCTTCTCCGCTCCGACCGTGTCCAGGTGTGTCATCGTCCCGTTCGAGATGGTTGCGCAGACGGGCCACGCGTAGAGCAGGCCCGGAAAGTTATAGTCCGAGGCGTACATCGCCGAGCCACTCACCTTGAGCGGTCCATCGATCCGGGGCGTCGCAACGCCAATCACCTTCGACTCCGTTACCTGGTCCATCGTCGTCTCCTTAGGCGCTTTGACTCGCCTGTCCCATCGCGTGCGTCAGGCAGCGTTTTGCCAGTTCAACTTTGAATCCGTTCTGGCTCTGAGGCTTCGCGCCGTGCATTGCCGCGTCCGCTGCAGCCAGGAAGGTTGACGAGGTCGCAGACCTTCCGAGAAGCGCCTTTTCAGCTTCCGTGGAGCGCCATGGCTTGGTTCCAACCCCGCCCATCGCAACGCGAATGAATTCGATCTTTCCGCTTGAGTCCTGCTTCATCACTATTGCCGCTGAGGCCAACGCGAACTCATAGGAGGCGCGATCACGCAGCTTCAAGTACACGCTCTTTGCGCCGACGGGCAGCTTGGGCAGCGTGATTTGCGTCACCAGATCGCCTGGCTCCAAAACAGTCTCACGCTGCGGGGTAGACCCAGGAACAAGGTAGAACTCCGCAATCGGCACGGTCCGCTGGCCTTTTACTCCCTCGATATGGACTGAGGCATCGAGCGCCATTAGCGCGACGTTCTGGTCGGAAGGGTTCGTCGCGATGCAGTGCTCGCTTGTCCCCAGGATCGCCAGCATGCGGTTGTAGCCGCTGATAGCTGAACAGCCAGAGCCCGGTTCACGCTTGTTACACGCAGTCGCGGTATCCCTGTAGTAGACGCAGCGCGTCTTCTGGAGCAGGTTGCCTCCAGTCGTCGCCATGTTGCGCAGCTGCGGAGACGCACCAGCCAGCAGTGCTTGCGACAGAACCGCATACTGCTCCTTCACCGTTCGATCCTGAGCCACGTCTGAGTTTCGTGCGAGAGCTCCGATCTTCAGCCCACCGTCTGCAGTCTTCTCGATCTGGTCAAGCGGCAGACCGTTGATGTCCACCAATCGTGTCGGCCGCTCGACGTTCAGCTTCATGTAGTCAATCAGATTGGTGCCACCAGCGATGAATCGCACCTCTGCGCCATTCTGCGCCGTGGAGGACTTCGCCTGAGCCTTCACCGCATCTGGAATCGTGTTGGCCGTCACCAGTTCGAAGAGTTCCATCGCCGATCTCCTCCTATGCCATTCGCCGAACTGCCTGAACTGCCGCAACGATATTTGGATACGCTCCGCAACGGCAGATATTGCCGCTCATCGCCTCCTTCACATCGCTATCCCCTGTTCCCCACGGCTCCTTCACCATGGCGACAGCAGACATGATCTGTCCGGAGGTGCAATATCCGCACTGAAAACCGTCGTGCTCCACGAAAGCCTCCTGCATTGGGTGCAGGTGACCGGGTTGGCCGAGACCTTCGATTGTGGTGATCTCCACGTTTTGCTGCATGCCCGCAAAGGTAAGGCAACTGTTCACGCGTCGGCCATTGATGTGCACCGTACAAGCGCCGCACTGCCCGTGGTCGCAACCTTTCTTGGTGCCGGTGAGATGCAACGTCTCGCGCAAGGTGTCCAGCAGCGTCGCACGCGGATCAATCTGAACCGAATATGACTGGCCGTTCACCTTGAGAGTCACTGGCATCGTTCCTGGGATGGCCTGCGCGTCATGAACTGTCCTCTCCTGCGTCTCAGCTATCGCTGAAGACACGACTAGCGGAGTGACCGCTGTCGCGGCGGTAGCAACGCCTGCGGCTCCCATGTGCGACAGAAACGATCTGCGGCTCAGCTTCCCTAAGGAAGACGTTGGTTCTTTTGTGTCTCTTTCATCGACGGCCAAGTTCCACCTCCGGACACGGCGCTCTTTGAACGTACGGAATTATTTCATACATAGCGACTTCTCAACTGCCGTGACCTCCGGAGACTTTTGCTGATTTCCTGTCGGTGAATCGAGGTGAAGAGCGGTCGTCATTCAAGCACGCAAGGGTCGGCACATCAAATCTCTCAGGGGTCCCCATGTTCACAGCATTTTTCCCCTTCGTTGGCCGATCTTTCGCTGGGCCTTTGCTTTTCGGGAAGGACTTGTCGTTACTCACTTTCGATGTATGCTCGGCTTGCCGCAAAGAGCGAAATCCTATATCTTTAAAAGGTTGCAACCCACGCAATGTGCGCCCGTAGCTCAGTTGGATAGAGCATTTGGCTACGAACCAAAGGGTCGGAGGTTCGAATCCTTCCGGGCGCACCATTCCATCCCAAATTCCAGATCTCAAAATCCAGAATCGTTAGGGCCGCAGCCAAAGATCTTTCCGTGAGAGCTTGCTGACCCTATTCGAACTGCCGGAGACGTTTGTATTCATCGCGGACCAGCACGATGATCAGTCCAAAGATGACGCCGAGTGTGTCTATCATCACGTCGGACCGCTCAAACGCGTTGTTGTAGATTACGTGCTCCAGAAATTCTAGAAGATATCCGAAGAACACTACGACCGCGGCCAGAGCAACTCGAGACCGCAGGGAAGTTACGCTGCTGACCAGCAGAAGGGTCATGGTAAGAAAGGCCACGACATGGCCCCAACGATGGTAGTGCCCGGTCGTGTGTAACAGTAGCTTGTCGTGGTTGGGCAAAAAGGACAAGACGGCAAGCATCACCATCCAGACGCAACCCAGAACGATGACGGTAGAGCGGCGCTTACGTTCTTCCAACATATGCTTACGTTCTTCCAACATATATCGATGGTCTCATTTATCGATGGTCTCATTCGGTGGTGTCACGGTCGATGAGACTTTTGTGACATTTCGAAAGTGCAAGTGTGCAGGCGGCTCAAACTTCGCCCGCAAAACCCCCGAACCCTAAGTTTAGACGTATTCGATCCCAATTGCTGCTTGCGTGAAGCCTCGAACGATCGAAATCTACTGGCCCAAACTGCGATAACTGAACCCTTTTCAAACTTTGCGAGAGATGCGGTGAAGCATCACTCTGCGGACCTCGATGAATCCCATTCGAAGATAGAGCTGAATGGCGTGATCGTTCGTGGCTGTGACGTGAAGCCAGGACACGAGGCCATCGCGACGATGGTTTCTTACAAGCTGCCAGATTAGATTTTCGGCGTAGCCCTTGCCGCGATGGTCGGGGTGAGTGCAGATTCCGCTGACCTCCGGGTAGCCGTCGAGGGTGAGACGCTCGCCGCCCATGGCGATGAGTTGGCCTTCAGATCGTATCCCGAAGTAGGAACCCATCTCGCAGGTTCTGGTGCGAAAGAAGCCGGGGAATGCGAGGTCGGTGAGGGCTACCATCTCTGGCGCATCTTCGTTTGTAAGTGGGACGATTTCGACGGTTCGCACAGGCGATGTTATCTCTGCGGGAAGGACCATCTGGAGACACTCGAGCCTTTGTTCGAAGACGAGCTCCGGCAGATGGGGGTAGCTTTCGCCCACAATCCAGACAGATTCGCCCGGTACCAGGAGAGAGTGAAGCTGCTTCAGTGCGGCTTCGTTCGGCGAAGCTACGGCTGCAAAGGGAGCGACGTCGGCGGGATAGCGGCAGGCCTCCCCAGCTGAAAGGGCGAAGCGGCGGTGCTTCGTATGGAGGGCATTCCACACCGGATTTGCAAAGAGGCTCTCGGGCAGATCGGTCATTCTTATAGAGAATACGGTGTTCGACCGTCTGGCTCGAGTATCTGGCGGGTAGAAATTCCGGCTGATAATCGGGCAGCTTTGATTGACGACCAATTTAGTCCTCATTACACTAGGTAGTGGAACGAGGGGTTGATCCAACCTCGTGGAGATGGGCTCGGGGCTGGCGGTTGCCGGCCTGCCGGAGCGCCGCCAGGGAAGAGAAAGACGTTATGTTGCAGGCATTTATCATCACGCTCCGCGAGGGGGTCGAAGCATCGCTGATCGTCGGCATCGTCTTCGCCTACCTGTCCAAGATCGGAAGGCCGGAGCTGAAGCGGACTGTCTTCTGGGCCCTGGGCTCAGCAATTGCTGCCAGCGTCGCGGGGGCAGTGGTAATTGCCCGGAGCCAGTTCAATACGGACATCTTCGAGGGCTGGGTGATGCTGGGCGCCGCCGCTTTCGTCATCAGCATGATCTGGTTTATGCATAAGACGGCCCGCACGATGAAGGGCTCGATCGAGGAGAAGATCTCCAAGTACACCGGCGCGGGGGGCGTATCGAAGGCGGGGCTGTTCTTCTTTGTGTTTCTGCTGGTCCTTCGCGAAGGCGTCGAGACCGTTCTGATTCTTTCCGCAGTCACCCTGAACTCGACCGAGCTGTTGAGCTTTACCGGAACACTGTTAGGAGTCGCCGTTGCCGTTGTGTTCGGCATTCTGTTCATTCGGGGCAGCGTGAAGATCAACCTGCAGCGGTTTTTCCGCGTCACCACGGTCATCCTTTATTTCGTTGCGTTCCAGCTGATCGTCAGCGGTCTGCATGAGCTGAGCGAGAATGGCGTGCTGCCGTCGAGCCCGACCGAGATGCGTCTCATCGGCCCCATCGTCCGCAACGATCTCTTCTTCTTCGTAACGATGCTCGCGCTAGCGGGGTTAATGATGCTTCTGGAGTACAAGCGCCGCACTCCCCCCGTGCTAAACGCGAACGCGACTCCTGCCGACAAGCGCCGCGCCGAGTGGACCCAGCGGCGCGAGAAGATGTGGATGACCGCCGTTGTTGCGACGTGCTTCGTCTTCATCTTTCTGTCGACAGCAGAGTTCATCTACGCGAAGAGTTCGACCGCACTCTCTCCAACCGCTGCCGTAACGCTGGTCGGTTCCCAGGTGACTCTGCCTACGGCTGACGTCAACGACGACAAGCTGCACCGCTACGGCGTTCACCTTGACGACGGCAAGGGCGGGAACGTAGAGATTCGATTTCTGCTCTTCAAAAAGCCCGACGGAAACATAGTCTCTGTCGCGGATGCCTGCCAGATCTGCGGGCCGGTTGGGTTCTACATCGGCGATCAGGGAGTCACCTGCAAGATGTGCGCTTCGCCTCTGAACGTGTCTTCGATGGGGCAGAAGGGTGGCTGCAATCCCATCCCGCTGAAGTCGACCGTCGGTGGCGGTCAACTGATCATTGAGGCTGCGGATCTTCGGTCGCTCGCTCCGGTCTTCGAACGATGAGGGAGCACTAAATGTTCTTTCGCCTCCTCATGGAGAGCTTTCGCAGACAGCGCCGCCGCAAGATGCTGGCCGGCGTAGCGATCCTGCTCGGAACCACGGCGGTGACGGCGATGCTCGCACTCGCAACCACGATCGGCGATCGAATCCATAAAGAGCTTGCAGTCTACGGAGCCAACATCATCGTCTATCCCAAGGCCGACCTGCTCGACGTGAAGGTGGGTGGTGTGGATCTGAAGCCGGCCTCGGGTGGCGCTTACCTGAAAGAGAGTGATCTCGCAAAACTTAAGACAATCTTTTGGGCGAACAACATCACTGGCGTCTCGCCGGAGTTGCCAGCCCAGATGGCGGTTGCCCGGAACGCAGGCGATCCGCTCGTTGCCGTTAATGCGGTCGGATATTGGTTCGATCACGACTTCAATGGTTTGAAGACTGGAGGGCCGGCCCTGCATCCGTGGTGGCATCTCGAAGGATCATGGCCTGTTCCGCAGAGCAATCCGGACAGCCGGAGTGTGGTCGTTGGTACGAATCTTGCGAAGAAGCTCAACATCAAGATTGGCGACACCTTCGTCATGCAAGAGACGCAGGCCGCGCCCTCTTCCCGACTGACCGCAGACGTTGCCGGCATCGTCACGACGGGCGGCGAAGATGACAATGGCATTCTGCTTACGCTCCACGATGCGCAAGCCTTCGTGGGCGCGAACGATGCTGTCCGCCGCGTCGAAGTAAGTGCGCGGACCAAGCCGGAGGATGCGTTTGCGCGGGTCGATCCTGACTCCCTCCCCCCGAAGCAGCGAGAGATCTGGTACTGCAGGCCTTATGCGAACTCGATTGCCTATCAGATTCGCGAGGCGATTCCCGGAGCGCAGGCGGAGCAAGTAAGACGCGTGGAGCAGAGCGAAGGCAATGTGCTGAAGCGAATCTCGGGGCTGATGTGGCTGATCAGCGCGGCAGCGTTGCTGGCTGCGGGGTTTGCGGTGAGCGCGGCGATGGCGACGGCGATTCTTGAGAGGCGTGGGGAGATTGGGTTGATGCGTTCTCTCGGGGCGAGTAAAGGCTCGATTGCTCTGCTGTTCTATGCTGAGGCAGGTCTGCTGGCGCTGATCGCGGGGAGCATGGGCTATCTGCTTGGTTCGGGGCTTGCCGCTTGGCTCGGCGCGAGGATCTTTGCCGGTGACGGTGGTGCGGCGGAGGCTGTGTTGATTCCTGTCTTGCTGCCGGTTGTCGTCGCGCTGGCGCTGGTGGTCGCGATTGCGGGAAGTACGCCGTCGATCCGGACGGCTCTGCGCATGGAGCCTTCGGCGATCCTGAGGGAAGACGCCTGATGGTCAAGCTGAGCCTCTTCGGAATGTTGCGGCGGTCGCTGGTGCATCGCAGAGCGCGAAGCATCTCGGCCCTGGTGGCGATGACAGTGTCGGCTGGTGTGGCGACAGCGCTTCTGACGCTCTACGCGGATCTCGACGCCAAGCTGCATAAGGAGTTTCGCAGCTTCGGCGCGAACATCGTCCTCTCTGCTCCGGCTTCTGCGCCTCTGCCCACCAATGCTCTGGCCCGCGTGCAGGAGGCGGCGGGGCCTGATGCGCTGGCAGCAGAGTTTGCCTATGCCGTGGCGACGACCGATACCGGAACACCGGTAGTCGTGGCTGGAACAGACTTTGCTGCGGTCAGGCGGCTGGATTCGTGGTGGCAGGTGCAGACATGGCCTGATGCCACAGCCTCGGACGCTGCGTTGCTTGGTCAGAGGGCGGCGCAGTTCGTTGGGAATGAACACGCGGTTGCCCTGACCTTTGCGGGACACTCCATTACGCTGAACGGAGCAGGACGGATCAAGACCGGCGGCGACGAAGACAGTCGCATCTATATGCCGCTCGCCGCCTTCACCGCGTGGACCGGAGTTGGACCAAGCGTGATTGAACTGCAGGTGCCGGGAGGCGCAACGAAGGTCGAGGCAACCATAGCGCGTCTGCAGCAGGACTTCCCCGAGATGCAGGTGCAGCCCGTGCGGCAGCTGGTTGAGGGAGAGTCGAAGATCGTCGATCGCACCCACGCGCTGATGTACGGAGCGGTGCTGCTGATCGCGCTGACGGTGGCGGTGAGTGTGCTGGCGACGCTGTCAGCGAGCGTGCTGGAGCGTCGGCGAGACTTCGCCTTGATGAAGGCGCTGGGCGGATCGCAGATGCAGTTGATGGGGATGTTCCTGCTGGAGGCTTTGGTGCTGGCGCTGGCAGGCGTAGCGGTGGGCTTCGTCGTCGGGTCTGCAGCAGCATGGGCGATCAGCGAGGGGAACTTCCACACGGCCACACGGCCGCGACCGTCGGTCCTGCCGCTGGTGCTGCTGCTGAATGTGGCGATCGCCGCGATGGCAGCGCTGTTCCCTGCCCGGGTGCTGCGGGGGCTGCAGCCGGCTGCATTGCTGAAAGGTGAGTGAGAAGATATGACTGTGAGCGAAGCGAAGATAGTCACGGGGCCGCTGGCTGATCCAACCGGAAGCACGCGGGACGACTGCGCTGTCATCGCACTGAAGCACGTGACCCGCGAGTACGCCGGGCATGGCGGCGTCGTGCGTGCGCTTGGGGATGCCACCTTTTCGATCGTTGCCGGGGAGTGGGTCGCCATCACCGGACCCTCCGGTTCGGGCAAGAGTACGCTGGTCAATCTCATTGGCTGCCTCGACCGGCCCACGGCTGGCGAGCTGAAGATCGACAACATCGATACGGCATCCATGACTGCTACGGAGCTTGATCGATTTCGGGCGGACAAGATTGGGTTTATCTTTCAGCAGTTTCATCTGATTCCTTACCTGTCGGCTCTCGAAAACGTAATGCTGGCGCAGTACTTTCACTCGATGACGGATGAGACGGAGGCGCGGGCGGCGCTGGTGCGGGTTGGGCTGGGCGACCGGGTCTCGCATCTGCCCAGTGAGCTGTCAGGGGGAGAGCAGCAGCGGGTTTGTATTGCGCGCGCGCTGATTAATAATCCGCCGATTCTGCTGGCGGATGAGCCTACGGGGAATCTGGATGCGGCCAATCAGAAGATTGTGGCGGAACTGCTGCAGGATCTGCATCGGAATGGCCACACGATCGTGATGGTGACGCATGATCCGGAGATGGCTGGACTGGCGCAGAGAAGGATTGCACTGAGCCATGGACAGGTATTCTGCCATCCCGTCAGTGGGCCGATGGTCACCCTGCGCCGTGCGACGGATCGTTTGTAACTGGATTTTTTATTTTTTGTGGTGAATGCGCGTTTTTGCTGGGGGTTTTGGCGAAAAGACGTGCTTTGATGTGGTGTTTTGCTGGTGTGACTGTGGTGAATTGCGTGGCTGATGTGGTGTTTTAGCAGTCACTTTTTGGACGCTGAAAAATAAGCCATCTTTTTCGAATTTATTTTTGAGCCCGCTGCGCGGGTGTCCTGCCGGACGGGCCTCCTGCGCGGAGGGCGGTCACTTCGTGACTTGTATACCTTTTCTTTCTGGAATGATGGCTGCTGGTCCTCGCGTTGCTCGGAGGAAGGACCCTGATGCCGACCATCGGGAGGCCCACCCGAAGGGTATACCGCACGAAGTGCTAGCGCTCGCCCCATTTGAGTTTGGAGCGTAGGACGCTGAAGAGGCCGTTGGGGCTGTGGCGAAGGAGGCGGACGCTGGCTTCGGAGCGCTGGCAGTGGACCAGGTCGCCGAGCTTGAGCTGGACTGCTTCCTGGCCGTCGACGGTGAGGTAGATCTCGTTGGGGACGCCGACTACTTCAACGCTGACGGTGGAGTCGCCTGGGACGACGATGGGGCGAATGGTGAGCAGGTGGGGACAGATGGGGGTGACCAGCATGGCGTTGACGCTGGGCATGACAATGGGCCCGTCGGCGGCGAGGTTGTATGCGGTGGAGCCGGTAGGGGTGGAGACGATGATGCCGTCGGCGCGGAAGGTGGCGACGGCCTGCTGGTCGATCTCGACGGAGAAGTCGCCCATGCGGGCGATGGTTCCTTTGGCGACTACGACGTCGTTGAGGGCGTCCCACTGCTTGACGATGTGGCCGTCGCGGATGATCTCGGCTCGCATCATGCTGCGAACCTCGATTTCGGCGCAGTTGTCGCACCAGGCTTCAAGGGTGGGGTAGAGTTCGGAGAGGGGAATCTCGGTGAGGAAGCCGAGGGAGCCGAGGTTGACGCTGAGGATGGGGGTGGTGGTGCGGGCGAAGGCGCGGGCCGCCGCGAGGAGGGTGCCGTCGCCACCGAGGACGATGACCAGGTTTGGCTTGTGGTTGGGGAGGTCTACGCGGGCGATGGGGTTGACGCCCGAGACGTAGGCGGCGCTGTCGGGGTCGAGAAGGTAGTGGTAGTTGCGAGCTTCGAGCCACGCGATGAGATCGCGGAGGATCCCGGCGAGTTCCGGCTTCTGCGGCTTGGAGATAATGGCGGCCTGGAGCATGGATCTTTAGTGTAACTGTAGGGTGGCAATGCTTCGTAGAGGATTGCTGCGCCGAAGATGGTGGGCCAGTCAGCTAGTCAGCGAGTCAGCGGGTCAGCGAGCGGGTCAGTTTGCGAGCCGGTCCGTTTGCGTCGATTCGCCATGAGACGTAATCTCTAGCTCTGAAGGAAAACGGCGGCTATACCTTTGCCGGATGAGGGGAGAGGAGGTCCTCTCCGAACCGCACTCCCTTCTGTCTCGAACCGCTTTCGAGTTGGCGTGCAACATCGATTTTGGCGGTGGCATCACAATTGGATACGGTACGGACGAGGTGATGGCATGGGAAAACCGGCACGGTTGATCCTGATTGCGGTGGGTGCTGTTCTGGCGCTGATCGTCCTTGCGGCTGTTTGTGTGCCGCTGTTCCTCAACACGGATAGCTTCAAGGCAAAGATTGAGTCGACGTTGACCAAGTCACTGGGGCGAAAGGTGACGATCGGGAAAGTGAATCTTTCGGTGCTGACGGGTAGCCTGGTGGCGGAGAATACTGTGGTTGCCGATGATCCGCGGTTCAGCACGCAGCCCTTCATCCAGGCCGATACGGTGAAGATTGGGGTGGAGCTGTTTCCTTTGATTCTGAGTAAACAGGTGATTATTCGCGGGTTTTCGATGCAGTCGCCGAAGATTCAGCTGCTGCGCGCGGCGAATGGCACTTGGAACTACTCCACGATTGGCACCGGAAGCCAGCCGGCGCAGAGTGAGGAGACGAAGCAGGCGTTTCCGAACCTGACGGTGGGCGAGGTGAACGTCGAGAATGGGCGGATTACCGTCGGGGCCGGGCCGGGAACAACGGGAGCGGCGAGCGCGCCCAATCGTGTGTACGAAAATGTGAACTTGAAGGTGAAGGACTTTGCGTTTACGAAGTCGTTTCCGTTTGAGGCTTCGGCTGGTTTGCCGGCTGGAGGGACGGTGGAGCTGAAGGGTTCGGCGGGGCCGTTCAATCAGCAGGATGCGTCTGCGACGCCTTTTTCGGGACATCTTGAGATCAAACATCTGGACCCGTTGGCCGCGGGGTTTGCGGACGCTTCCGATGGCGTTACCGGGACGATAGATAACCTGGTGCTGGATGCGGCGTGGAGCGGGACGCAGATGCATGTGACGAAGCTGCTGGTGGATACTCCGAAGCTGACGCTGGTCCAGAGTAATGGGCCGAAGCAGCCGAAGCCTAAAAATCCGAATGCAGAGGGGGCGACGATGCTCGATAACCTCTCTGTCGACGATGCGCAGCTGAAGAATGGAACGATTACGCTGGCGACGGCGGGCAAACAGGGTAGTGCGGTCTACAGCCAGGTGAATGCTCAGGTGACGAATCTGTCTCCGAAGAGCGCCTCGCCGTTCAGCTTGAGCGGGCAGTTGCCGAATGGCGGAAGCGTGAGCGCGAACGGTACGGCTGGTCCGTTCAATCAGGCGAATAATGCGAGCACTCCGCTGAATGCGGTGGTGAACCTGAAGCATGTGGAGATTGGCACGGCGGGAGTGGTGCCGCCGGATGCGGGGATTAGCGGCGTGGCGGATGTGCAAGCAAAGATTCAGTCGAATGGGCAGACGTTGAACGCGCAGGGAGCGGCGAGCGTTGCGGGAATCAAGCTGGCGAAGGATGGTGTTCCGTCGGCCAAGCCGGTGCAGTTGCAGTTCACGCTGTCGCAGAATGAGCAGGCGAGGAACGGCGTGGTGCAGCAGGCGGTGGTGACGATTGGTAGCGCGGTGATCAATCTCTCGGGCACCTATGAGATGAGTGGACCTTCAACGGCGCTTAATCTGAAGGTGGTTGGCAACGCGCTTTCGATCAACGAGCTTGAGGCGTTTCTGCCTGCGCTCGGAGTGCATCTGCCGCAGGGCTCGCGGCTGCAGGGAGGAACGGTGACGACGACGCTCGCAGTGACGGGGACGACGGCGACTCCTGTGATCAGCGGTCCGGTGAAGATTAACAACACGCAGCTTGCGGGGTTTGATCTGGGATCGAAGCTGCAGGCGCTGTCGTCGTTTACGGGAGGGAGGATTACTTCTTCTACCGGATCGGGGACTACGATTCGTTCTTTGAGTATGAATGTGCGGGAAGAGGGCGGAAATATTCGGACGGATAATATCGCCCTGGATGTGGCGGGCGTGGGGACGGCGACTGGCGCGGGGAGTGTGAGTGCCGGGGGCGCGTTGAATTACAACGTGGTGCTGAAGCTGACGGGCTTGTCAATTGGCGGAGGCGGGACGCAGCAGGCCAGCTCTGGAGGTGGTACCGCCGCTGGGCTGGCTGGGGCGCTGTCTGGGTTCATTCCGGGCGGGAGTACAGGTGGAGCTGCGCTGGGAGGGATTGCGGGGAGTGTACTGAAGTCGGGGATTCCTGTGGCCATTGGCGGGACGACGAGCAATCCTACGTTCAGCCCGAATGTTGCGAGTCTTGCGACAGGTGTGGGAGTTGGTGCGGCGCAGGGTCTGCTTGGCGGCGCGAAGGGGCAGAAGAAGGGAACGAATGCTGCTGATCCTCTGAGCAATGCGTTGGGTGGTTTGCTCGGTAAGCACTGATCGATTGGCTACAACAGGCGAGAGCGATCTGCGAAGGCAAAAGCAGATTCCTTCGCTTCGCTGCGGAATGACGAGCAAAAGAACAGGCAACGGCGAAGGGCAAGGCAAAAGCAGATTCCTTCGCTTCGCTGCGGAATGACAAATAGGAAGGACATGCAACGGCAAGGGCAACCGCAGATTCCTCCGCTTCGCTGCGGAATGACAAACAAAAGAACAGGCAACGGCAAGGGGCGAAGGGCAAGGGGTGATGGGTGAAGGGCGAAGGCAAAGGCGGATTCCTTCGCTTCGATGCGGAATGACAACGAAAGAACGCTAGAGGAAGCGGGTGTGGAGGAGGTACTCGTGGTTGCCTTCCATGCCGAGGATGGGAGAGTCGATGAGGTCGATGGCGGTGCCGTGCTGCTCGACGACACACTCGCGGACGCGCTCGATGGCGGCCTGGCGGGCGTCGGGATCGCGGACGATGCCGCCCTTGCCGATGTTGGCACGACCGGCTTCGAACTGGGGCTTGACGAGGATGATGGTGGTGCCCTGCCAGGGTTGATCGGGAGTGCTGAGGGCTGCGAGGACTGCGGGCAGGACGAGGGTCGCGGAGATGAAGGAGACGTCCATCGCGATGAAGGATGGGGTGGGCGTGTGGGGTATGAGGAGTTCGCCTGGGGTGAGAAGGCGCGCGTTGGTGCGCTCGCGGAGAGTGACTCGGGGATCGTCGCGCAGTTTTTGAGCGATCTGGCCGTAGCCGGTGTCGATAGCCAGGACAGATTGTGCGCCGTTTTGGAGCATGCAGTCGGTGAAGCCGCCGGTGGAGGCACCGATGTCGACACAGGGGAGGTTGGTGAGGTCGATGGACCAGTGGGCGAGGGCACGCTCGAGTTTGAGGCCGCCGCGGCTGACGTATTTGAGGTCGGAGCCGAGGAGGCGGATTACTGCATCGGAGGAGACAGGAGTACCGGGTTTGTCAATGCGCTGCTCGTCGACGAGGACGCGGCCTGCGAGGATGAGAGCTTGTGCACGTTCGCGGGAGGCTGCGTGGCCGTGATCGACGAGAAGCTTGTCGATGCGGGACTTTGGTGACTTGCTGCGCTGAAGGTGGATGGGATTGCTCATCGGGTTGGGTCTGCTGTCTGAATCGGAACGAACAAAGTCGGCTGAATTTCTTTATGAGAATGACATTGCATATTCGATACGCGGGAAGCATGAAGTCTGCCGCAGGTTGATTTTTCGGGTAAAGTAGCTCTGGTGTGCAGTAGATAGAGTAACTTCTTTGTGGTTACATAGGGTTGCCTGAGGGGACCTAAATACTTGGCGCTTTTTGCAATCTGCAATTGTAGTGGGTGCGTTTTATGTACAGAGAAACGGGACTCGTGAATTCACCACCACCCTCGGGGCAGGACGACTCTGTTCTGCTTGGCCTTGTGCAGAGGGGGGACGAGTACGCCATGGCGGCGCTGTTCGACCGCTATTCGAAGGTTGTGTACTCGGTGGCCCTTCGGGTCCTCAGAGACCCGGCCGCGGCGGAGGACGTGCTCCAGGAAATATTCATGCAGATCTGGCGTAATCCTGATGGCTTTGTTGCAACTCGCGGAAGTCTTGGTGGCTGGCTCGCGGTGGTATCGAGAAATCGGTCGATCGATGCACTGCGCAGGAAGCGCCCGATGGAATCGGTCGACGATATGTCGCTGGCTTCGAACTACAACCTGGCGAACGAAGCTGAACGAAATTCTTTGATGGAGAAGGCGAGAGCGGTGATCAATCTGCTGCCGGTGGAGCAGCGGAAGACGCTGGAGATGGCATTTTTTGATGGCTTGACGCACTCTGAGATCGCGGAGATGACGGGCGATCCACTCGGGACAGTGAAGACAAGAATCCGCAGCGCGCTGACCTCGCTGAGAAAGGCGTTCCCAGCATGAGCGAGCCACGGCGTATCACATCAGAAGATCTTGCGTTGTTTGCCATGCAGCTCCTTCCCCCGGAAGAGATGGCGGAGATTGCCGCTTATGTGGAGCGGTCCGGGGAGGCGCGGCGGGAGTTGGCCGAGATTCAAGGCGATCTCGCAGTGTATGCCCATACGGTGGAGATGCAGTCGCCGTCTGCAGACTCTCGCGAGCGGTTGATGAAGCAGGTGGGCCGCGAGAAGAAGGCAATTCCGATCGATCGTTCTGCCGAGACTGCCGCTGTTGCCAGTTCGAGTGGGAGCGTTGCTGCGAACGAAGGGTTTGGACGTGGGGCGGGAAGCATTTACTCGACTGAGGAAGAACCGCCGAAGCGCGGGTTTGCCGGCGGGGTTCTGCCGTGGGTCGGCTGGGCGGTTGCCGCAGGTCTGGCCGTGGCAGCGGGCGATCTTTACAAGGAGCGGGAGACGCTTCGCAGCGCTGTGACCGAGCAGACCAGCAGGATCGATCACCTGACCGCGGATGCGGCGGCGGCGCGCCAGGTTCTGGATGCGATCACCGACAGCTCCGCGCTGAGAGTGACGCTGAACGTGAAGGGCGCGCCACCGGCTGTTCCGCAAGGCAGAGCAACCTATGTTGCGAGCAAGGGAACGCTGATCTTCCTGGCGGCGAATCTTCAACCGCTGCAGCCGTCGAAGACGTATGAGCTTTGGCTGATTCCAGCCGGCGAAGGTCAGAATCCGATTCCGGCGGGTACGTTCCGTCCGGATGCGCGCGGAAACGCCAGTGTGATTATGCCGCCGCTGCCTAAGGGCGTCGAGGCGAAGGCGTTCGGTGTGACCGTGGAGGATGAGGGCGGAGCGGCGACACCGACTCTGCCGATTATCCTGGTCGGCGCGGCTGCCGGCGAGTAAGCCTCATCGTTGGATCGAATAGAACGAAAGAAGCCATCCTCTGCGGGATGGCTTCTTTTTGTGTCCGATGAATCCGCTGCGGTGTTTCAGGGCTTCGAACTGGCTGCTAGAGGCAAAGACGAAATACCGGGGTCTTGACGGGTACCGCAGCATGAATCGGTTCGCTGCAACTGAGAGCTGTGGCCGCAATCCACTGCGTCGCGCGATGAGGCTGCGCGACTTCGGTCGAGATGACGACTTGCAGGGGGTGTCGGTTGCTTATTGGGATTATCGTGCTGCTACAGCCGTCGTTTGCTTTGCTCTAAGGTTGGGTGACGCGAACCGCGACTCCTCCACCCTGCAACGGGACGGTGGTGTCTATGACGTCCGTATCGGTGCGGATGACGGTCATGAAGTTGGAGTCCGGCGATACGACGTAGACCTTGCCAGTGGGGGTGCCGCTGGTGACAGCGATGTAGTTCGGATGGCCGTTGTTGGCCGGGGTAGATGCGTTTGGGCTGAGGCTAAGAGGAAGTGGGATGGTCGCGATGACGGTGTTGGTGTTGAGGTTAATCACCGAGACCGTGCAGGTGGTGGTGACGGCTGTGACGGCAACGCCAGGAGCTGCGCAGGGCAGGCTCGTGTTTCCCTTGTTTACGACGTAGGCGCGGCTGTTGGTGGTGTCCTGCAGGACGCCGACCATGACCGGGTTGACGCCGACTGGAACGGTCGCGACGACGGTGCCGAAGCCGATGGCGTCGACGGGATTATTCAGGTCGCAGTTTGGGTTGCCGACCTGAGCAGTCGCCGAGCAGAGAGGGATGCTGATGACGCTGAGCGAGCCCGGGTTGACGCCATCGCCTGCGTTGGCCACAACGACTTCGTTGCGAACGGGTGCGAAGTCTGCCCAGAGCGGGTTGGCCGTCGCGGGATTGGTGCATAGGGGGGCGATGCAGAGTGCGATGGGATTGGTTGCGCCTGGCGGGACAGTGTCGAGCGCGTTGGTCTGCGCGTTGATAACCGAGACGGTGCCGTCGCCCTGGTTGAGGATGAAGGCGCGCTTGGCGTCAGCGGTCATCACACCGTAGACGGGGTCCAGACCGACGGCGATCGCCGCGGGGTCGATGGTATTGCTGGCCGTTTCGATAGTGGAGACCTGACCTACGCAGCCGCCGCTAACAGGCTTGCTGATGGCGTAGACGCGCGGTGCACTCGCGACTCCGACGGTATAGACGGGGGTGAAAGGGGTCGAGGTTGGACAAGGGGCGAGAGGAGGAGCAGGATTGAGCTGCTGGCGGAGTGCAAGGGGGGAGCCGGTGAACTGCGAGATGACACCTTGTCCGGGATTAATGGTGGGGTCGGTAACGTAGGTGTTGATGCCTTCGGGAAGGATTGCGACCGGGCTGGCGCCGGGGAGCAGTGTGGTCTGGAGGATCTGGCTGGTGAGCAGCTGGGTGTCGATGTCGAAGCTGGTGAAGGTGTGGTCGCTATTGAGCGTGAATCCGGTGCTCGCGTTCGAGTTCGTGGTGGTTCCACCGTTCAGGATGAGGTAGTAGGGATCCACGCCTACATTGGCCGTGATGAGGATGGTGTCTCCCGAGAAGTCGACGAAGGTCAGCAGACCGGGTTGTGGATTGGTCGCGGTGCCGGTGCTGGAGATGGCTACGGCGAACTTTTGCGGCTGGGCGGCAGGGCCGACGGGATTGATGGCGCTGACGACGGGGCGGTAGTTGTTGCCGCAACCACTGAGCAATCCCAGGCTCAGGGCCAGGACGGCGACGACGGCTGCGAAGCTGAGTGTAGACCGGAG
Source organism: Tunturiibacter gelidiferens (assembly GCF_013410115.1). Lineage (GTDB taxonomy): Bacteria > Acidobacteriota > Terriglobia > Terriglobales > Acidobacteriaceae > Edaphobacter > Edaphobacter gelidiferens. Next base: position 2,117,625 of record NZ_JACCCV010000001.1, on the reverse strand, counting down.
GGTCTGAGTTGCAGACCGAACGTGGCGCAGGTGCGACCGCGACTGAGTGGATCCTTTTGCTTCGATACTTGCTAAGTGCAAAACTGCTCCCGCGTTGGTGCTGGTGTTGGCTATGCTCAAGGTTCGATTGTAAATCACGGAATGGCATGAGGTTGGGATGGGCGAGGAAATACAAGGATCTCTGAGAGATGCGCACTGGACAAAGGCCATTCCGAGGGCGCGAGACCGGAGGCAGTCCGGGTGGCTGGTTTGGGCGATGGTCCCTTTGCTGGTGGGAGCGGCGTGGAGCGGTCTTTCGACGGCGGAGGCGGGTTCGGTACGGTCGCTTCTCTTCCCTGTTGTATTCAGCGTAGGGTTTGCGGGGTTGGTGTGGATGCTGCGGTCGGCTACGCTGCCGGCGGCCGGGGTGGGACTGCTGGTATGTCTCATTTCAGCGCTGGTGGTGGTGAGAGTGCCGATCGGCTCTGGAGTTTTTGCGAGACCTGCCTTGTCTGCCTTGATTACGTTGTTTGTGCTGACTTTCGCCGCGACTCGATTCGGCAGGCGGAGAAAAGAGGCACGTGGTCTGGCGGAGGCTCGGAGCGGCAGGCGCGCCTCGCAGGTGGTGGCGAATCTTGGAGTCGCGGCGTTGTGCGCGGCTATGGGACGATATAGCGTGGGATGGTATGGCGGGTGTCTGGCGGCGCTGGCCGAGGCTACGGCGGATACTGTTTCGTCGGAGGTTGGGCAGGCGCTGGGTGGACCGACCTGGTTGATCACGAAGCTTAGACGGGTGCAGGCGGGAAGAGATGGGGGCGTGAGTCTTGCGGGGAGTTTGAGTGGGGTGGTGGGTGCGGGGCTGGTGGTCTTGGTGGGATCGCGTGGGTTTGCGAGCTGGACGGATGCGGGTGTTGTGTTCGCGTCTGCTTGTGCGGGGTTGGTGTTTGATAGTGTGCTGGGGGCTACGGTGGAGGAGTGGGGGTGGGTGGGGAATGATCTGGTTAACTTTTTATCGACTTTGTTTGCTGCGGGCTTGGCTTGGTTGTGGCTTTGAGAGTGCTCATGTTGGGCTTCTATTTGGCTTCTACAAACTTGAAGAGGAATACGGGGGTCTCTCCACTGCGCAACCGACGGTGAAGCTGTCGATTGCTTCGGTCGAGATGACGGAGTCTGTGAGTTAGGAAGAAAAGGTAACAGCAGAAGCAGATCCCTGTGGGATGACAACAAAGGGACAAGCAACGACAAAGGCAGCAGCAGCAGAAGCAGATCCCCACGGGATGACAACAAAGGGACAAGCAACAACAGCGGCAACGGCGACGACAAAGGCAGCAGCAAACTAGACGTCGGGTTTGCCTTCGAGCCAGCTGTGCAGGAAGCTTACGTTCACATTCAGCCGGAGGGCCGTGTAGCTGATGATCTCGTGCACATAACGCATGGTGAGGTCGTAGTTGCTGATGTGGCCGAGCAGGGGGCGCGGTGAGGTGTAGACGTCGAGACCGGCGTCTTCGCAGAGTTGGCGGATGCGGAAGAGATGGGTGCCGTCGGAGACGACGACGATGTGGTGGAGATTATTTTCGCGGGCGATGGCGGCGAGGCGGTGGACCTGCTGCTCGGTGTCGATGGAGCGGGTTTCGGCGATGATGTTGGCGAAGGGTATGCCGTTGGCGAGGAGGTAGTCGCGGCCGACGCCGCCTTCGGTGTTGCCGGAGTCTTTGTCGGTGCCGCCGCCGAGGGTGATGACGAGCGGGGCGATCTGTTTGCGGTAGAGCTCGACGGCGTGGTCGAGACGAGCGTGAAGGACGGGGGATGGATGGCCGAGATACTCCGCCGCTCCGAAGACGGCGATGGCGTCGGCGGGCTGCGCGTTGTCCTGATGGGCGACGGTGTCGATCTGCACGTAGACCCAGATGCACCAGGCTGTGGCGATGATGAGCAAAAGCGCGAAGAGGCGGCGCAGGAGGAGACCGCGGGTTGTGCTTCTGCTGCGCAGATTGGATTGAGGCGCGATCATGTTTGTCCAGAGAGCGTGCGAAGGCCCAAGGCTATGCCAGAGAGTTCAACTTTTGCATCGAGCTAGTCTACAGGGTCGGACCCGTGAGGCTCGATGCAAAAGTTGTAGAGGGTGGGGGAGGAGATAAATCGCTAGTGCTGGAGGGCGAGGGCGATCTCGTGGGTGGGGATGGCTCCTTCGCGGAGGATCATCCAGGAGTTGCCGCCGCCGGAGAGATCGACGATGGTGGTGGCGGTGGTGCGGGCGGTGGGGCCGCCGTCGACGATGAGGGGGATCTTGTCGCCGAGCTGCTCGAGGACGCCGCTGGCGTAGGCGCACTCGGGAAAGCCGGCGAGGTTGGCGGAGGTAGCGGTGATGGGCAGGCCCAGGCGGCTGACGACGGCGCGAGGGATGGCGGCTTCGGGGACGCGGAGGGCAAGGTTGCCGGTGTTGGCGGTGACGCGGAGGGGAAGCCTGGAGCCTGCTTTGACGACGATGGTCAGGGGGCCGGGCCAGAACTTTTCGGCGAGGCGGTCGAAGGCGGAGTCGAGCTGGCGGGCGAGCTCGTAGGCCTGGGCTACCTCGGCGATGAGAAGGGAGAGTGGTTTGTGGCGAGCGCGGGCTTTGAGGTCGTAGATGCGATCGACGGCCTGGAGATTGACGGGATCGACGGCGAGACCGTAGAAGGTGTCGGTGGGGAGGGCGACGACGTTGCCGTTGTTGAGGCTGGCGACGACGTATTCGATGAGCGCTGGTTCGGGCTCGTCGGGATGGATACGGAGTGTTTCGGCCGTCAAATCTTGCTCCTGTGCCGGTAAGTCCGTCCGCTGGGGCCGGGTTCTGCTGCGATGCCGCAGTCTCGCACCTTAGCATACCGCCTCTGTGGGCTCAATGACAGTGGAGCGGACGGAGAAGAGGGTCGGCGTAAGATTTGGGGAGATGCAGACTCCGGAGTTGGTGGTTTCGAGCAGGGCGAATGCGCGGGTGAAGCAGCTGCGGGCGGCGTTTCAGGGCCATGCGCGGTTGAGTGGCGGGATGGTCGCGATTGAAGGTGATCATCTGCTTGAAGAGGCTCTGCGGAGCGGGATGGTGCTGAAGACGGTGTTTGTGAGTGAGCGGCGGACGGTGCCGGGGGTTGTACCGCGTGGGGTTGAGGTGCTGCGGCTGACGGAGGAGGTGTTCGGGAGCGTGGTGGAGACTCAGTCGCCGCAGGGGGTGGCGGCTTTGATGGTGCCGCCTGTGAGGACTTTGGCGGATTTGTTTGAAGGCTCGGGGGCCGCTTTGATTTTGATTGCGGCGGGAGTGCAGGATCCGGGGAATCTGGGGACTCTGGTGCGGTCGGCGGAGGCGTTTGGGGCGAGTGGGGTGTTGACGACGCCGGGGACAGTGAGTGCGTGGAATCAGAAGGCGCTGCGGGCCAGCGTGGGGAGTGTGTTTCGTGTGCCGGTGGTTGGGGTGACGGCTGCTGAGGTTGCGGAGTTGAAGGGGCGTGGGGTTCGGCTGATTGCTGCTGTGGGGGTGGAGGATTTTGGCGTGGTTGCGGCGCGGGAGATGGATTTTGCGGTGGATTGCGCGGTGATGATCGGGAATGAAGGGAGTGGGTTGGCGGCGGAGTGGTTGGAGATGTGCGATGGGCGGGTAACGATTCCCTGCCCCGGGCCGGTGGAGAGCTTGAATGCTGCGGTGGCGGGTAGCCTGTTGTTGTATGAGGCAAGTCGACAGAGGGATGTTTGATATGTCCGATATCGCGGAGCAGACGACAACAAAGACCAAATACGGGGGTCTCTCCACTGCGGCGGCAAAGTACGCCGCCTCCGGTCGAGATGACGATGATTTTGCTGAGGTTGAGATGACGACTAGTTGTTGAGATTTGGGAAAAGATCGTAGCGGCAGGGAGTGAGGGAGAGGAATGAGTTTGTTTGATGCTAGTCCGATGGCCGCTCCGGCTGCGCGTGGGCGGCAAGCGCCGTTGGCGGAGAGGATGCGGCCGCGGACGCTTGCGGAGTATGTCGGGCAGGAGCATCTGTTGGGGCCAGGCAAGCCGCTGCGGTTGGCGATTGAAGGGGATGATCCTACGTCGATGATCTTCTGGGGGCCTCCGGGCACGGGGAAGACTACGCTGGCGAAGATTATTGCGCAGATGACGCAGGCCAGCTTTATTGAGTTCTCTGCGGTGTTGAGTGGGATCAAAGAGATTAAGAACGTGATGGTGGAGGCGGAGAAGGCGGCGAGCTTCGGCTCGCGGACGATTCTGTTTGTGGATGAGATTCATCGTTTCAACAAGGCGCAGCAGGATGCATTTCTGCCTTATGTGGAGCGGGGAACGATTCGGTTGATCGGAGCTACGACGGAGAATCCTTCGTTTGAGATTAATGCGGCGCTGCTGTCGCGGTGCAGGGTTTATACGCTGGTGGCGCTGACGGAGGAGCAGATTGTGGGGCTGCTTCGTCGCGCGCTGGTGGATGTTGCGCATGGGCTTGCGAGTGGGGTTGAAGCGGATGATGACGCGCTGGCTACGATTGCTTCTTACTCGAGTGGCGATGCTCGGAATGCACTGAATGCGCTGGATGTGGCGGCGAAGCTTGCTGTCTCCCTGGAACCAGGGGGGCGCAGAGAGAAGCTGATTACGAAGGCGCTGGCGGCGGAGGCTTTGCAGCGAAGGGTGTTGCTCTATGACAAGAAGGGGGAGCAGCACTACGACATCATCTCGGCGCTGCATAAGAGCGTGAGGAACTCGGACCCGGATGCGGCGATGTACTGGCTGGGACGGATGTTGGAGGCTGGCGAAGATCCAATGTACTGTGCGCGACGGATAGTGCGGATGGCGGTGGAGGATATTGGGCTGGCGGCTCCGGAGGCTTTGAATCTTTGTTTGAGCGCGCGGGATGCGATGCACTTTCTGGGGCATCCGGAGGGAGAGCTGGCGTTGGCTCAGGCGGTGGTGTATCTGGCGCTGGCTCCGAAGTCGAATGCGGTTTATACGGCTTATGGTGCGGTGAAGGCGGATATTGAAGCGACGGCTGCGGAGCCGGTGCCGCTGCATCTGCGGAATGCTCCGACGAAGTTGATGAAGTCGCTCGACTACGGCAAGGACTATCAGTACGCGCATGATGTGGAGGGGCGTGTGGCGGATATGGAGTGTCTGCCGGCGGGGTTGGCGGGGCGGCGCTACTATCATCCGACCAATGAGGGGCGGGAGAAGCTGCTGGCGCAGCGGATGGATGAGATTTCACAGATCAAGGGACGAAAGCGGAAGCCCTGACGTGGTAGTTTAGCTGGACTCATCAACGACTCTTCCGAGGTGCTGCTTGGAATCGTATCCGCCGGTTATTCCCTATCTCGTTGTGCCCGATGCCGCTGCTGCTATCGACTTTTACAAGGCCGCACTGGGGGCGTTGGAGATTGTGCGGCACCACGCGCCGGAGTCGACCAAGATTACTCATGCGCATCTCGTGATCAATGACGGAAGCGTCATGCTTTCGGATGACTTCTCGGAGACGATGGGCGGCAAGCCTTCGACACCACAGGCCCTGGGCGGGTCGCCGGTTACGATCCATTTGCAGATGGCCGATGTGGACCGGTTCTGGGAGCGTGCGGTAGAGAATGGCGTGATCGTGACGATGCCGTTGGCCGACCAGTTCTGGGGCGACCGTTACGGGCAGTTTCAGGACCCGTTCGGGCATAAGTGGTCGGTGGGGCACACGAAGATTTCGCTGAGCGAAGACCAGTTGAAAGAGGCTGCGCGGGTTTGGTTCAAGATCTAACGGTTCTCGGAGACAGAATTAATGGGTGTAACAATTCATTATCAAGGCCGCCTGAAGGATGAGATGGCTTACGGTACGGTCCGTGACATCGCAACTGTCTTTGCGAAAAAACACGCATGGCCGCTAGAAACTATATCCGAATCAAAAAAGCATCTTGAGAGGGTCATTGAAGAGGAGTCCATCTTGTATGACGGTCCTGTCTACGGGATAAAGCTCAATCCGCATCCCTATTGCGAACCGTTTACGCTCGAATTCGACGCATCGCTTTATTGTCAGGACTACACCAAAACGCAGTTTGCTGGGCCCGATATACACATCGCGTTGATCGATCTTATTGAAGAGCTAAAGCCGCATTTCGTCGAATTCATCCTTGTGGATGAATCTGACTACTGGCCAAATTTCGATGAAGCAAGCCTACTTGGAAGCTTTCGCCGAATAGATGAGGTCATAGCTAACCTCAGAGATGAGAATCCCGGCTCGAAATATATGGTCCGAACTCCCGACGGAAGATTCATCGATTTCATTGGCTGACCCATTTCGTTAGTGGGCGTATTTGACGGAGCAGCCGTAGGGGCGGGTGCTCTCGATCTGCAAGGGTTTGCCGGACATGGCGGCGGTTAGGGTTTCGTTGAGGTAGTTGCGCGCGCCTTTGAGGTCTTCCTGGTCTGTGGTTGGCTTGTCGTCGATGGCTCCTTGGTAGATGAGCTTGCCGGTGGGGTCGATGACGAAGATGTGCGGGGTGGTTTTGGCTCCGTAGAGGCGGCCGATGGCGCCGTCGGGATCGAGAAGGGCGGCGGTGGGTGCGGCGTGCATGGTCTTGAGATAGGTGTTCTCTTGCGCGGGGGTGACGTAGCCCTGCTGGCCGGGCGCAGAGGAGATGACGGAGAGCCAGACAACACCCTTGGCGGTCCAATCGCGCTGCTGCGACTCCATGCTGCCGCTGAGGTAGTGTTTGCGATCGAAGGGACAGCCCTGGTTGGCCCATTCGAGCACAACGAACTTGCCGCGGTATTCGGAGAGTGTGTGCTGGATGCCGTTGGAGTCGGTGCCTTTGAAGTCGGGCGCGGGAGTGCCGGGGACGACCGCGAATGCAGGAACGCCGATGAGGAAGGCCAAGGCGAAGATGAGATTGCGTTGTGGCTTGATGTTCAAGGGACACCTCCACGACTGCGGATGGCCATATCGAGGCTAGCAAACGAGGCCAGCAAACAGTGATACGAGATTCGCCAGACCTTGGGTGTTTAGACGCTGAAGTATTGAAGATGTGTTGGATTCGCTCGACTGAGCGGATGCGGTGATCAGGCGAGGGTTAGGAGGTTGGCGTCGCGCCAGATGCGCCACTGGCCGTCGGAGCCGCGGCGGAGGGCGGTGAGGACGTTGCCCGCGTGCTTACGAGTTTCGCCGCCTTCGACGGGAATGAAGGAGACCTCGAGGAGGTTCCAGCAGAGAGCGAGGTCGCCGCTGATGGTGATCTCCTGCACGTTGGAGCGGCAGGTGAGATGAACTATCGCGATCATGGCAGAGAAGGCTTCAGCGAACTGCTTGCGGCGCATGGGCGCGCTGCCGGAGGTGAGGAAGACTACATCTTCGGTCATGAGCTGCATCTGGGCGGTGAGGTCTCCGGCTTCGGAGGCTTCACCCCAGGCATCGATGAGGGCGCGGATCTTTTGCTCGTCGGATGATTTGTAATCGGCGGGTTGCGAGGTCATGGTTTCACGTCCTTTTCGAGGGCGGTGAGGACGATGTCTTTCGTGAGTAGTTCGGGGAGTACGTCGGCGGAGGAGTTCTTCATCGCGGGATAGATAACGTAGGTGGGAACGCCGCTGCGATTGACCGAGGCGAGTTGCTTGGTGATCTCGGGGTCGTACTGGGTCCAGTCGGCTTTGAGGAGGGTGACGTTATTTTTGCTGAACTGGCGCTGGACGTCGGCGGATTTGAGTACGGCGCGCTCGTTGACCTGACAGCTGAGACACCAGGCGGCGGTGAAGTCGATGAAGACGGGATGGCCGGCTGCGCGGGCTTGATCGAGTGCTTGTTGCGAGTAGGGGGCCCAGACAAGGGTGGTGTCCTTCGGTTGATAGAGAGGGATGGCCAGGCCGAGGGCGGCGATGAGGAGGGCCGCGATGGCGCTCTTCCAGCTTGCGGGCCATTTGCCGAGCGCCCAGCCTGCTATGGCCAAGGCGAGGAAGCACCAGAGGAGCCGGGTGAGATGGTCGACGCCCTGGCTATTGCCGCTGTGGAGGTTTCCGTAGACCCAGGCGAGCCAGATTGCGGTGACGAAGAGAGGGACGGCGGTGAGCTGTTTGAGAATCTCCATCCATGCGCCGGGACGAGGGAGGATGCGTGTCCATGCGGGTTGGAAGCTGAGGAGGAGGTAAGGTGTGGCGAGGCCGAGGCCGAGGGCGGTAAAGACGGCGAAGGTGACTCCGGCGGGTTGGGCGAGGGCGAAGCCGATGGCGGCTCCCATGAGCGGCGCGGTGCAGGGGGTGGCGACGATGGTGGCGAGAACACCGGTGAAGAAGCTGCCGGTGTATCCCTGCTTCTGTGCGAGGCCGCCGCCTACGCTTGTGAGGGAGAGGCCGAGGTCGAACTGGCCGGCGAGAGAGAGCGCGAAGAAGAAGAGGCCCGCGGCGAGGACGGCGATGAAGGTTGGGGATTGAAGCTGGAAGCCCCATCCGGCCTGGCTGCCGGTGGCTCGGAGGATGAGCAGAACGGCGACGATGATCCAGAAGGAGACCAGGATGCCGAGTGTGTAAACGATGCCGTGGCTGCGGAGACGGCTGCGCTCTTCGCCAGAGGACTGCACCAGGGCAAGACCCTTGAGAAAGAGAACCGGGAAGACACAGGGCATCAGGTTGAGGATGATGCCGCCTATAAATGCCAGGCCGATGGCGCTGAGTGTGGTAACGCTGCTGGTGGCCGGGGCTCCGGGGATTTTGCTGCCGGGTGAGGGAGCGACTTCGCCGGGGGTGACGGGGGCGGTGATCTCGTAGGCTTCGGTGTCGGAGAGCTTGATGACGCCGTGGAGCTGGGCGGGCAGGGTTTTGAGGTCTTCGGAGCGGCGGATACGGAGGCGAACACCGTCTGAGGTGGGCTCGATCTCCTGCGGGGCGGCGTTTGCGATCTGATCCTGATCGGCGGGGTAGAACTCGGCGTTGGTCTCGCGGCCGCCGGTGACGAGGTTGAAGACAAAGTCGGTCTTGCCGCCGGTGATGGTGAGTTTAGCGTCAGCGGGGAGGGGCTTGGGGATGAGGCTGAGGGCTTCGCCTACAGGGCCGACAGGCTGTGCTGGAGGGGCTCCGGGGACGACGTTGAGGTTGAGGCCGAGGTGGGCTTTTCCGGGGATGCAGACCTCGCGGCAGACGAGCCAGCTGACCTTGGCGTCGAGGTGGACGGGGCCGGGCTTGAGGGAGTCGGCGGCGGTGAGTTGGACGGGGAAGGCGACCTCGTCTTCGTAGCCGAAGTCCATGAGCGGACCGAGCGGAAGGCGGCTGGGGATGGGAAAGAGCATGGGGCCGACGGTGATGCCTTCGGGGAGGGTCCAGGTGATTTTGGGTGGCTCGCCGGAGTCGCCGGCGTTGATCCAGTAGACGTGCCAGTGCTCTTCGAGGGTGAGGACGAGGCCAACCTGGACGGTGCCGCCGGGGGCGATGCTGGGGGAGAGAGAGACGAGTTCCGCTGTGAGATGCTGGGCTTTGACGGGGCCGGGGCCGCCGTCGCCGACGACCTGGAGCTGGGCGTGCGCGGGTGTCTGGAGGAGGAGGGCGCAGGCGAGGGCCAGAAGTGCGGATAGTTTGCGTACGTTAGTCATTCAGTTCCAATTGTAGGGGTATCGACGTGGGGTGTTGTCATCTGGGTGCCAGGTAGCGGTGTTCGACCATGATGCAGCGATCCATGACGACTTGAATTCCTGCAGCTTCGGCGCGGTTGGCGGCTTCAAGGTTGATGATTCCCTGCTGGACCCAGAGGTTGGGAAGACCGAGCTGAATCATCTCGTCGACGATGGCGGGGATGAACTTTGGCAGGCGGAAGACATCGACTATGTCGGGTTTGATGGGAAGGTCGGAGAGTGAGGCGTAGGACTTCTCGCCGAGGACCTTGGGGATGGAAGGATTGATCGGGTAGAGCTTGTAGCCGTGCTGCTGCATGTAGGCGGAGACGTAGTGGCTGGGTTTGGCGGAGTCTTCTGAGAGGCCGATGACTGCGATGGTGCGCGGATTTTCTTTGGCGGTCACGCCGAGCATGCTGCGGATGATCTCTGGTTCGTTCATTTTGTTTTGAGGGCCTCTGCGTCAGAGTCTATTTGGGCCATGCGCCTAAAAGGCGGCGGATGACGAGCAGTTCGCCGAGGTGATAGGCGTTGTGGTCGGCGACGAGGAGAGCCTCGCGGAGTAGATTCTGGCCATCGCCCCAGCGGAAGGGCTTGTAGAGGTCGGAGTTGGGGTTTTCGATCAGCGAGTGGAAGTGTTCAGCGTCGGAGCGGATTGCTGCGATGCACTGGTCCCAAGAGTTGGTGGCGGGTGGCTGCGGGGACTTGGGCCAGTACTCTTCTGGCCACTTCATGCCGTGATAGCCGCCGGTTGGAGGAGCGGAGAAGTTGAGTATGTCGCGCTGAGTGATGCGGAGATGCTCGAGGATCTGCCACGCGGAGTAGGGAAGGTTGGCGGGAACGGTGCCGCGGAGGTTGGCGGGAAAATCGTTGATGACTTCGTCGAAGGTAGCGTGCGCCTGACCGCCGTGGAGAAGAGATATCAACTGTTTGCGCAGAGGCACTTGTTCGTCTGGTGTTTTCTTCTTGTCGCTGGTCTTAGCTGTGCTCGGTTTGGATATGCTCACTGAGTCTTACCTCCGATGTCCCATTGTTGGATGCGGCGGAGGCGGCAGAGTTACATCGGTTTGCGGGCCATCACCACGGTGAGCGGCGGGAAGGTGGTGATCAGACTGCCCCGTTTCTTTTCGACGATAAGGCCAGCGTTAGCTAATTCCGAAGCGTATTCGCCGGTGAGTTTGTAGTCGGAGAGGAGCGCAATGCCGCCGGGTTTCAAGACGCGGACGATTTGTTGAAGCGCCTGGCGGCGGGTTGGCTGGTCGTAGATGTTGTGGATGCAGAGGTTGGAGAGGACGACGTCAAAGGTGGCGTCTGGGAAAGACATCGTCTGTGCTGGTTGGCTGAGGAGTGTGCAGTATCGAGAGATATCTTCGAGGTCGAGATTATGTTGCGTGGCTGCGGAGGAGTTGCCGCCCATGTCTATATTGGACCAGACATCGATGCCGGTGGCGTGGCCAGTGCCTGAGAGCGCGGAGATCCGTTTGGCTGCCCCGGCAAGAAGGAGGCCTCGTCCGCAGCCTACATCAAGGACTTGCTCGTCGCCACGCCACGGATGCAGGCTGAGCATGAAGTCGCGGTGACGAAATTTTCCGACCTTGACGTAGAGAAGGAAGAGAAAACCCTCTGCGATGAGGAACCCTGCAGGCCAGTAAAAGCTGCGAGCGTTCAGATCGACGGGACCGAGGTGAAGGATGTGAGGAGAGAAGATTGCAAGGAGCAGGCAGGCTCCGCCGATGAGGAAGAAGTTGCGCATGACGGCGGGTGCGTCTACACCGTAGTCAGGTTTCGTTGCTGGTGAGTTGGACAACGCCTTCTCCAAAGCGACGTCTTCTCGATGCTGGACGTCAGCTGGAATCAGTATTCCTTGTACTCAGCTTCTGCCAGTAGTGCAGCTTGTCACACCGGAGGATGACAGATGTCATGCAACGTCGTCGTCCTCAGCGACCTCCGCTGGGAAGTTGCCCTCGCGGCGCATGCGGAGGTAGCCGCGGATGAAGGGCTCGAGGTCGCCATCGAGGACCTTGTCTACGTCGCCGACTTCCACTCGGGTGCGGAGGTCTTTTGCCATGCGGTAGGGCTGTAGGACGTAGCTGCGAATCTGTGATCCGAACTTGATGTCGAGTTTGGAGTCTTCCAGCTTGCGGGCGGTAGCCTTCTTCTTGTCGAGCTCGTACTCGTAGAGCTTGGAGCGCATCATCTTCATGGCCCGCTCCTTGTTCTTGTGCTGGGAGCGCTCGTTCTGGCAGCCGGTGACGAGGCCGGTGGGGATGTGGGTGATGCGGACCGCAGAGTCGGTGGTATTGACGTGTTGACCGCCCTTTCCGCCAGAGCGGTAGGTGTCGATGCGGAGGTCTTCGGTCTTGATGTCGATGACGATGGTGTCGTCGATTTCGGGCGAGACGAAGACGCTGGCGAAGCTGGTGTGGCGGCGCTTGGCGGAGTCAAAGGGAGAGATGCGGACGAGGCGATGGACGCCGGTTTCGCCGGAGAGGAGGCCGAACGCGAAGTCGCCGGTGATGGTGAAGGTGGCGGATTTGATGCCGGCCTCGTCGCCGTCCTGGATCTCGTTGATCTCGACTTTGAAGTTCTGGCGCTCGCCCCAGCGGATGTACATGCGCATGAGCATCTCGGCCCAATCCTGGCTCTCGGTACCACCAGCGCCGGGATGCACGGTGACGATGGCGTTGAGCGGATCGGTCTCGCCGGAGAGCATGGTCTTGGATTCGAGCTTTTCGGAGAATTCGACTAAAGACGGAATCTCGCGGACGAGGTCGGGCTCGGTGTTCTCGCCTTCTTTAGCGAGTTCGAAGTAGGCCTCGATGTCGTCGGAGCGGCGAGCGAGTTCGGCGTCGTCGGCGAGGAGGGTTTCGAGGCGTTTGCGTTCGCGCATGAGGGGCTGCGAGCGGGAGGCGTCGGCCCAGACCGTGGGGTCGGCTATCTTTTCTTCAATAACGGAGAGTTCGCGGCGGAGTCGGGCCGAGTCAAAGATACTCCCGCAGATCGCGCACTTTGTCGCGGACCGGGGAGTAGGAGTATTCGAGATCGCTAAGCATGAGTTCTAGTTTACGTGAATTTCGACTTCAGGCTAAAGACGAGGCCGAGCGTGGTGAGGAAGGCGCAGGCGTAGGCGAAGAGATCGCCGTGGGCTGCGTAGAAGGTGAGGTCGTGCTCGTAGCCGAAGTGGACGCGCAGGCTGGAGCGCTGGTGGCGTGGGAGAGCGGCGGTGACGTGACCGAGGGGGTTGATGGCTGCGGTGACGCCGGTATTGGTGGCGCGGAGGATCCAGCGGTGGTTTTCTATGGCGCGCATGCGGACCATGTTGAGGTGCTGCCATGCGGCGCTGGTGTCGCCGTACCAGCCGTCGTTGGAGATGTTGATGAGGACGTCGGCGCCCTGCTGGGAGAGCTGGCGGATCTCGTCGCCGAAGATGGACTCGTAACAGATGAAGACGCCATAGGTGTGGCCTCCGGTGGAGAACACGGTGCGCTGCGCGCCGGGGGAGAAGGTGCCTACTTCGTTGAGAAGATTTTTTGCGAAGAAGAAGAGGTCTTTGAACGGGACGTATTCGCCGAAGGGGACCAGATGCATCTTGTCGTAGTGGCCGTCGAAGGTGCCGTCGGGATTGATGAAAGAGGCGCGGTTGTATGGGGTGTAGCCGGATCGATTGGTGGGGCTGGGCTCGAAGCCGGTGTTGCCGACGATAACGGGCGCTTGTGCGGAGAGGGCCAGGGCGGACATCGCGTTGCGGAACTGTGGGTCTATGTCTTCAAAAGGTGCTGGGGATTCGGGCCAGACGATGAGATTGGTCGCGATGGGAGGGTTGGCTTCGGATTCTTCTTCGTCGCGAGGTCGGACGAGGTAGAGAGTCTGGGTGTCGCGGAGCTCGGGGGTGCCGAGGAGAAACGTTCTTGAGGGATGGCGGCTGAGGTAGGAGAAGGAGTCGAGGAACTGCTGGGTTGTAGGTTGCGGACCGGTGTTCGCGGCTCCAACCTCGAGATTCTCCTGGACGAGCGTTGCGGTTGCGGTGGTGGGCGACGGCTTTGGGTTGGCGATGAGACGAAGGCCGAGGATATGGACGACAACGATGATGACGCCCGCGACGGTGAGCGCGGGACGCGTGTAGCGGCGCTCGCGGAGGCGGATACGAATGAGCCAGAGAGCGTTGACAGCGGCGATGATGAAGGAGAGACCGTAGGCTCCTGTAATGGGAGCGAGGCGGGTCAGCATGGGGTTGTCGACCTGAGCGATGCCGAGAAGGTCCCATGGCAGACCGGTGATGCGGGCACGAGCGAGTTCGACGGCGACCCAGGCGAAGGGGACGAAGATCAGAGCGGATTGACGGCCGAAGCGACTTCGGAATGCGGCGAGCAGAGCTCCGAAGAGGGCGTGATAGAGACCGAGGTAGAGACAGAAGAGGACGAGAATGCCTGCGGCGATGGGTTTGGCGAGGCCGCCATAGAGATACATGGTCTGGTAGATCCAGTAACAGTTGCCCAGATACCAGAGGAAGCCACAGAGATAACCGAGGGCTGCTCCCTGACGGAAGGTAAGTGGGTTGGCGTGCTTGTCGTTAGCGAGCATCGCCCAGATGAGGGGAAGGAGTGCGACCCAGCAAAAGGTGGTTCGCCAGAGAGGGACGGGCCCCGCGATGGGAAAGGGTAAAACCTGGAGAATGCCGGAGAGTACGGCCATGGCCCAAAGTCGCGGGGGGATAAGTCGCATCGCGTCTGAAGTCTAACATTGACATAGCAATTTCCAGTTAGTTTCCAGCTGGTTGAGAGATACAATGGGATGCGCATGGATTTCGTCATTCATCTCGTTGCAAAGATTGTTGTCCCTCTCTTTTTTATCGGGATGGCGGGTTCCGCAGTTGTGATCGTGGTGAGTTTTGCAGAAGACTTGAAGGAGTTGCTGGGGGATGAAGAATAGCTGTCAACGGCGGAAGCAGGATCACACTCTGCTCTTGCCGGTGGGTGTTGGCAGTGTTCCACTTAGGTTGGGGGAGTGGCCGTCGAACATGCTGAAGTTATTCAGTATCGCTGGCTGTTCGCGTTATCAAACAGCAAACCATAATGGGATCTAAACAAACGATCAATAAGCCGCAATCGAACCGCGTCCGCCTGGTCGTGGCGTCGTCGGTGATGCTCACCTTTATTTCTTTCTGGCGAGCGGCGGCGATTGTGCTGAACGACCTGGGGTCTTCGGCGTTCTATGCGGGTGGCATCGCGGAAGAGGCGGTGGGCAAGGCTGCGCCGTGGTTCATTCTTGGCGTCATGCTGTTCAGCTTTGCGGTGCGTGCAGTGTATGTCGAGAGCTGCAGCATGTTCACGCGCGGCGGAGTCTACCGGATCGTGAAGGAGGCATTGGGGGGAACGTTTGCGAAGCTAAGCGTGTCCGCGTTGATGTTCGATTACATTTTGACGGGACCGATCTCGGGCGTTTCAGCTGGGCAGTACATTGTCGGTCTGCTGAATGAGTTGTTGCGGCTGTGTGCGGCGCATCATTGGGCTAGCAGTTTGGTGCTGCATTCGAGCGGCTCGGCTCGACAGTTGCCGGTGGATGGGACTTCGGCTGTGATTGCGGGACTTATCACCATCTACTTCTGGTGGCAGAACACCAAGGGGATCGAGGAGTCAAGCGATAAGGCTCTGAAGGTGATGAAGATCACGACCGTGATGGTTGTGATTCTACTTAGCTGGGGAGTTTTCTCGGCGATCCATGTGGGGGCGCACCTTCCGCCCTGGCCTACTCCGGACAATCTCCACTTCAGCAAAGATGCTCTGGGATTTTTGAAGCACACAGGATTCATGCGGTCCCTGGGGCTCTTCGGAGTGTTGATGGCGTTTGGACACTCGGTGTTGGCGATGAGCGGCGAAGAATCGCTGGCGCAGGTAAATCGTGAGATTGAACATCCGAAGCTGAAGAATCTGAAACGGGCAGCGATCGTGATTGCGATCTACAGCTTCATCTTTACGGGCATCGGCACGTTGCTGGCTGTGATGCTGATTCCAGATGCGGTGCGGGTGCCGGTTTATCGTGACAATTTGATCGCCGGAATGGCAATGTTCATGGTGGGGCCGCTAGCGGTTCGGATTGGTTTCCGTGTCTTCGTGGTGATCGTAGGGTTTTTGATTCTTGGCGGCGCTGTTAATACCGCAATCGTCGGTTCGACCGGCGTACTGATGCGGGTGGCCGAGGATGGAGTACTCTCCGACTGGTTTCGTAAGCCGCAGCGCAAATATGGAACCAGCTATCGCATCGTGAATCTGGTTGCTGGGCTGCAGTTGTTCACGATTGTTGTAACTCGGGGCAACGTCATCATGCTGGGTGAGGCTTATGCGTTTGGCGTGATCTGGAGCTTCACCTTCAATGCGCTGGCGATGCTGGTGCTGCGGTGGAAGTATAAGGGCGAACGTGGCTGGAAGGTGCCGCTGAATATCCGGATCGGGAAGACAGAAATTCCTCTCGGACTACTTTCTGTCTTCCTGGTACTGCTTACGACTGCAATCGTCAATTTATTTACGAAATCGGTAGCTACGGTAAGTGGAGTTATTTTTGCGGCAGCCTTCTTCGTAATTTTTTCGCTCTCGGAGAGAGATAACAAGAGGCGTCACGATCTAACTACACTCCAGATGAGAGAACACTTTCAGCTGGAGCATCAGGATAATGTGGGACGTGAAGCATTGGAGATTCGTCCGGGCGCAGTCGTGGTGACGATGCGAGACTCGGCCGCGCCGTTTGCGTTGAAGTGGGCTTTGACTCATACCAATACGGACGATCAGGATCTGGTGGTGCTGGCTGCTCGAATGATGGGCGCAGGCGGACCGGAGTATGTCGACGCGTCGGAGCAGTTATTCAGCGAACATGAGCAGATGCTGTTTACGAAGGCAGTGTCTGTCGCTGAGAGCTTCGGAAAGCATATTTCGCTGCTGGTAGTTCCAGCTGGAGATATCTTTTCAGCGTTGGTGCAGACAGCTAACTCTCTTGATGCAGCGGCTGTCGTCTCCGGACTATCGACCAAGCTTACTGCAGAGGAGCAGGCTTACCATGTTGGCCAGGCGTGGGAGGCTCTCCCTGAGCCGAAGCGGCAATTTACTTTTTACGTTGTGAAACCGGATGGCGAGTCACTCAGCTTCCACATCGGTCCGCATGCACCTACTATCGAACCGCACGAAGTGCAGCTTGTACACCGTTTGTGGCTCAACATTCGTCGCGCGCCCGATATGCAGGACCTCCACCACAGCGACATACTCGCATATGCCCTGACCCGCATGGCGACTGAGTTTGCGCGAGACAAACAAGGAACCCTGGAAGATCTGCAACGGTGCATTGATGAGTCGCATCATCGTCGTGGTTTGGGGGGCTCGCGGCACGAAGAGTTGGATGAAGCTGGACCGGGATATGCGATCCGCGCTCCCAAAACAGGACATAGAGCCGAAGACCTTAAAGTGACTGCGGCTAAAACGAAATAGTCGGATGAGTTACTTCTTGTTTGCATCACGTTAGTTACTTCTGTATCGTCATTAGGTGGCAAGAAGAATTAGTCGAAGCAGATACACCCTCGAGTAACTCGACCTAGTGATGCCACTGGAGGTAACACGTGGAAGTTAGCCGTATTATTGCCGAGATTGATGCACAGATCGTGAAGCTTCAGCAGGCGCGCGCGCTACTGGGGGGGACGACGGCAACAGCAAAGCGAACGGGCCCTGGCCGTCCCAAAGGCAGTAAGAACGCCGCTGCCGCAACGCCAGCAGCAACCGCCCCTCGCAAACGCAAATTGAGCCCTGAGGGCCGTAAACGAATCGCCGATGCGATGAAGAAGCGCTGGGCAGACCGCCGCAAACAGAGTGCGAAGGGATAGAGTTTTTCTGGAATTTCCGCTAAAGAAATAAGGCGCCTCTAGTCGAGGCGCCTTATTTTCTTTAGACGCGTGCGATTCCGCGCGAAGATTCAGGCTTATCTTATTACCGGGTGATAATGACCTCGCGAAGACTGTCTTTTGCGAGGAAAAATCGGAAATTACTAAACTCGCTGAGCAGGTTTTCGATCTTGCGATTGTTGAAGATGTTAAGCAATGGATAGTTTCCTGCACGCTGCATCTCAACTACATCGGTATCGGTCAGATGATATCGACAGAAGAAGGTCTCGGGACTGCTTGTCTGGTGAAAGAAAGCAAGCATAAGGCCTCCCGGTTGCAGCACCTTGTGGATACGGGATAGTACAGGCCCTATCAGGGGTTCGGGCAGATAGTCCGCCGTGTCCCAAAAGATGACGACGTCGAACACGCGACCGGAAAAATTGAGATTGCTCTCGAGAAAACGATCCACATCAAACTTAGGTTCCTGCCCCTCTTCGCCGGGAGTAAGCCACTCCGGTTTGGAGGCTTCGTCTACAACGCTCGCCATATAGATGCTGTGGCCGAGGCTGGTGATGTAGTTGATGTTGGTGGACGACGTTGGTCCGATGTCGAGGATGCGCAGTGATTCCTGCGTCTGGAGATGCTTCAACAGCTCTTTCCACCCGCTGGAGTGACGCGGAATACGACCGGTGTCGCCACTTCGTTGAGTACTTGTACTATCGCTACCGCCGAAAAGGCTGCGCATTGAGCCCGCTTCCCTTTCTGGTCCTAGGCCTGTGGTTGAGAGAACAGAGGAGCGCCCGACTCGACTGGGGCGGAGTGCGTCGCAACTGGAGTTGAGGACTTCGGCTTCCCTTCAGAGTTTGCTTTGAGTTCGACGCTTCCCTTCAAGATCGCGCTCTCTTCAATGCAGAGCCTGCCGGCAAGGATATCTCCGTTTACGATTGCTGACTGGCGCAGGTCGACGCGACCCGTCGCTTGAACGTTGCCGGTAAGATGACCGAAGACGGTGACATCGCGGACGCTGATGTCGGCCCGTACCCGAGCGTTGGGTCCTATGGTCAAACCGCTCTCTTTGAGAGTGATGGTCCCTTCAATGTCTCCGTCGATGTAGAGGTCTTCATCGCCGGAGAGTTCTCCGCGGATGACGACCGACTTACCGATGACGGTGGAACCCTCTGCTGGTTTCATAATCGATTTGTTCTCCCTTGAGGTCCTGCCTGCTTCACATGCACCTTGCCCGAACTATACCCAAGCTGATGCCGTGAGGCAAACCGCGCATCCTTTGTCGGGCCTCGTGAGTCATAGGAGAGAACCATAGAATGGAGAGACGAGAGGTGTGGATTGGGAAGAACTACCGTGGACGCATGTAGGGGGGCTTCAGTCAGCAAGCCCCGATTCATGGCAGTTTCAGGGCACGGGAGGTCGCGGAAGCGGACCGTCGTTGGATCTGTCCTATTGCTGTTGACCATAGCCGGGGGGGTAACAAGCGCACAGAGTGTCGCTACGACGAAAGATGTAGATGAGGCGGCCCTGCTAACGGTGCCACCCCGTTCGTGGGTAGTCGACGCGTCGAAGAATGAACTAATAGCGCTTCACCACAACGACTCGTACCTGCGGTATCGCACCCACACACTCAGCGAGAAGGGCGACGTTGTTCGCGACGTCGTTGAAAGTAAAGACGGGACTGTGGCGCGTCTGATTATGAGGGAGGGAAAACCGCTGACTGAGGAGCAGGATAAAAGCGAGCGGCAACGGCTGAACGACATGATCGCGTCGCCGTCAGCCTACTTCAGGCATATTCGGAATAGCGACGCGGAGCGGAAGATGGCGGACAAGTTAGTGCCTTTGATGCCAGATGCGGCGGTTTATACCTACACCCCGGGGCAGCCGCAGTCCGGCAAAAACGGCGGCGCGCGGGAGATCGTAATCGACTACAAGCCGAACCCGAAGTTCAATCCGCCAAATACCGAAGCCGAGGCACTGACGGGGCTCGAGGGAAGAGTCTGGATCGATGCCAAGTCGCATTATCTGGTTCGCATGGAGGGGACGATCTCGCGTGGGGTGAACTTCGGCTGGGGCATGCTGGCGCATATCTATCCCGGAGGCAAACTGGTGCTGGATCAGACCAATATTGGTGAGAACAGATGGATCTTCACTTACTTTTCGATGAAGCTGAGCGTGAGAGCGCTGATGTTGAAGACGGTAAACGTGCATACCGAGTCCACGGCCAGCGACTTCCAAAAGCTTGGGCCGATGAGCTACCAGGACGCCATTCGCATGATGCTGAATACGCCTTTGCCGGACCGGTAGGGCGAATCACGCTGTTACACGAGCCTTGGCGTGGAGTGTTTGTCGGCGCACAGTGAGGGACTCGACGCGGTCGCGCTGTACTTCGAAGCCTCTGCCAATCGTGGTTGGTACCGCGATCTCGCCCTTGGCACTGACGGTGACCTGTGGCTCGATGATGTCCTGTGCCCAATAGCGGCTGGAGGCGGAGACGTCGCCGGGAAGAGAGAAGTTGGGCAGGGATGCGAGGGCGATGTTGTGGGATCGACCAATACCAGTCTCCAGCATGCCGCCACACCAGACGGGGATCCCGCGTTCCTCTGCCGCGTTGTGAACGGCGACGGCCTCGCTGAAACCACCGACACGGCCGACTTTGATGTTGATGATGCGGCAGGACTCCATGTCGATCGCAGCGAGAGCGTCGCGTCGGTTGCGGATGGATTCATCCAGGCAGATTGAGGTTAAGAGGCGCTTCTGCAGCATGGAGTGGAAGTAGAAGTCGTCGTACCAGAGGGGCTGCTCGATCATGAGCAGATTGAAGCGGTCCCAGTCGACGATATTTTCAAGGTCCTTCATGCGGTAGGCGGAGTTGGCATCGCAGCTGAGGGTAATGTCGGGCCACCGGTCGCGGACGGCTTCAAAGATACTGACGTCCCAGCCTGGCTTGCATTTCAGTTTGATGCGCTGGTAGCCTGCCGCGAGTTCGGTGGCGATTTTGTCCATCAGATGGTCGGGCGAAGGTTGAATGCCGATCGAGACTCCGCAGGGGATGACGTCGCGTGTCCCGCCAAGGAGTTCAGCCAGGGAGACGCGCCTGACCTGCGCTTCAAGGTCCCAGACAGCGTTTTCGAGCGCAGCCTTGGCCATGCGATGGCCGCGGACTTGCCGGAAGATGTTCGGGCAGTCCCCGCCGCGTTCCACATGAGCTTCGAGCAGGCGCGGGGCAAGCTCCGACTCGGTGATGATCCAGGCTGTGTCGATGGTCTCGTCGCTGAAGTAGGGGTGTTCACCGGCGACGCACTCTCCCCACGCGGTGAGGCCTTCGGATTCCAGTTCGATCAGGAGGATACGGCGGCTGGTGGTGATGCCGAAGCTGGTCTCGAAGGGATGAGCTAAGGGCAGGTTGATCTCTCGGAGGTGAATCGCATCGATGTTGAGCATTTGCAGTCCTGTCTTTCCGAATTGCTGGATCGTGGCGGGTCTGGTGGGCCTGGCTCAGTGGAATTGTACTGCGATCGTGGTGCTGATATGTCAGATCTCCGAGGTGTTATTCCAGGGGCCGAGGAGGAAACTGCCGTTGCCCTGTGTATCCCGTTCGTACCCGACGACGGCCAGCCCGCGTTGAAACGCCGATTCGAGGGCCGTCCGGTTGTTGCTCTGGAGGGTTCTGGCGAGGCCTCGTTGCTGAGGGTCCTGCTTCCATTGGTAGATGGTGTGCGGGACCGTGATGCGTTCAAGTACCTGCTGAGGCTGAGGTTCGCCTTGTAGCAGATCTGTTACGTGACGGGAGCGCAACCACCACTCCGCGTATAGCCTATCGGTCGGGAGGCCACCCTGCAACGGGGAGGAGGAAGGCCCGTAAAAGTCGGGCTGGTAGCGCCGAACGATAGCGCCGAGCCGATTGATGTTCAGATGTGAGTTCCTGATCTCGAGAGGATCGAAGGTCCACTCCATCAGATCGAAGCCGCGGGCGATGGCCTCGTCGCGCTGGGCGAGCTTGAGCCGGCGGCCGATGCCCGCGTTGCGATACTGCGGGAGGACGGCGAGCATGTGGGAGTGGAGGTAAGATTTGCCTTCGCGGTAGCCAGGCAGGGACATGGCGAAGCCGACAAGGTTATCGCCATCGAAGGCTCCCAGCACCTGCCCGCCGATGCGCTGTGCAACTACGAAGACCCGCCGGGGGATCACATCGCCGTCACTGTAGCCCCAGACTTCGAGCTGGAGGACGACGCAGCGCTCAAAGTGTTCGAGGCTGGTAAGGGATTGGATGTGGATAGCTGTCTGAGGGCTGGCGTTCATGACCTTGTCGGTTCGGTGGCGACGTTCTTCGCTTGATTCCATAGTATTTCGAGCTGATCGGGGGTGGAAGCCGCCAGGGCAGCGCTATTGCCTGCAGCAGACTCCATTGCGGCGAAGCGGCGGCGAAACTTTGCATTCGTAGCACGCAGGGCAGATTCGGGGTCGACCCTGAGGTGTCGGGCGAGGTTGACGACCGTGAAGAGAATGTCTCCCAGCTCTGCTTCGATTGCGGTCATGGAGCTTGCGGCTAAGGCGGGATCCAACTCGGCCTTGAGTTCGCCGATCTCCTCGTGCAGCTTGTCGAAGAGTCCGTCCGGGTTGGGCCAGTCAAATCCTACTTTTGCGGCGCGGGAGCCGAGTTTGCCCGCTTCCATAACGGCCGGCATCGAGCGAGGGATATCGTCGAGCATGGAGGTTTGCGTGGATGCAGATCCCTTCTTTTCAGTCTGTTTGATCTTTTCCCAGTTGCGCAGAACGGCGTTGGAATCAGTCGCCTCAGCGTCGGCAAAGATGTGCGGATGGCGGCGAATCAACTTCGTGTTCAGATTTTCAGCTACATCCTGGATCGTGAAGTAGCCCGCCTCGGAGGCCATCTGAGCGTAGAAGAGCACCTGGAGGAGGAGATCGCCGAGCTCATCCTTAAGGTCGGGCCACGCGTGGCGCTCGATAGCATCGAAGACCTCGTAGGTCTCCTCAAGCGTATGTCGCTTGATGGAGTCGAAGGTCTGCTCGCGATCCCAGGGGCAACCATCGGGTGCGCGCAGACGTGCCATGATCGCTACGGCCTCAGCGATTGGGTCCGCGGTAGGTGAAGCGACATCTTGCGGGAGACTCTCCGGGCTAGACTCGGACATATATTTCAACTTTACCCGATGAACTAGTCGACGACATGGTTTCCGGCCTCGAGGTAAATGCATTATCCTTTGCACCATATGGTGCCAGAGCAGGAAGCGAACTCTAAACCGAGGCAACGCAGGAGCCGCTGGGTGCTACTGCTCCTACTGCCTTATCTTGGACTGTGTTTCCCGATCGTCTATGCGCGTTCAACACCGGCGCTCTGGGGCTTTCCGTTTTTCTATTGGTATCAGTTTGCGTGGGTCATCCTGGCCTCTGTGCTTTTGGCTATCGTCTATCGCAAACTCAAAACGTAGTCTCTGGAGTCGGGCACTCTTGGTGCTTTTCCACCATGGGGTCGGGGTTAAAGATGAACGCGCCGACAGGAACATCGGCGCGTTTCAGGATGGTTGCATTGACTTCGAGTTTAGCGAACTGACTACATCTGGCCGTTTGGTTTCGCGGAGGAAGCAGTACTCGGCTGGTCGTTGTTCATGTTTGTCATCAGCTTGATGTCGACACGACGATTCTTTGCGCGACCTGCTGCTGTGCTGTCACTTGCGACCTGCTGGTCCTTCCCGATGCCAATCAAGTAGAACTTATGAGGCGGGATGTTGTACTTCGACGATAGATAGTTGACGACGGCATCCGCACGATGCTGGCTAAGCTGGTAGTTATAGGCCGCATCGCCGACTGAGTCTGTCCCGCCGGTCACCTCAAGGATGTAACCGCGAGTACTGGTGAGGTTTGCCGCCAGGTCATCGAGCTGCTTTTTATCAGCGGCGGTGAGAACGTACTTATCGAACGCAAAGGTAACGCTCACGTCGGAGATCTGCTTGTAGTTGTCCAGGTTGGCTACGACGCCACTGAGACTGTCGACCCGGTTATACGCTTCCTTCGCGGATTGATTCGCAGCATCTGCAGATTGGCCTGCTGCAAGGGCGTGCTGGTCGGCTGTGTTCGCTGCAGACTGTGCGCCGGCGATTCCGGTCTTGGCGCGCTCGTCCGTGTCGACAATATTGCGGTGATCAGCGGCGGTCTTGGTGTCCAGGTCGTTGGTTTGTTGGATGATGGGGGTGGTCTGGGAGCGGACGTAGTTTTTGGTGGAGCAACCTACCGTAAACGTGAGGGCTAGAGCACTGGCTAAAGCGGCGGTGCAGGCAGATTTTCTTTTCATGTCCCTATATGTATTGGAGCTCATTCTCTTTCACTCTCCTGGTAGTAAGTGCTGCAACAGTTCATCCACAGCAGTTGGTAAGATGCAATCAGAGTGCCAAAGCGTTGGCACAATTAACTACACTCCTCTCAAATACTTACAGCAGTTAGAGCGAATAGCCGAGTGGAGTGTTTGTTGTCGGGCGGGAACTTTTGATCGGCTGCCGCGTCAAATCTACTGAGCAAACAACTGCACACAGCAGCCCTA
This sequence comes from Tunturiibacter gelidiferens, assembly GCF_013410115.1. Lineage (GTDB taxonomy): Bacteria > Acidobacteriota > Terriglobia > Terriglobales > Acidobacteriaceae > Edaphobacter > Edaphobacter gelidiferens. The sequence continues at coordinate 2,093,640 of NZ_JACCCV010000001.1, read as the reverse complement.
ATGGACTGCGTCTACACTTCAGATGCGGGCTCTGACACTCAGGCATGGATCTTCATCAGAAAATTCGCACTCTCCCCACTCAGCCAGGCTGCTATCTCTACAAAAATGCCGAAGGGGAGGTCATCTACGTCGGTAAGGCGAAAAACCTTCGTGCACGGGTGCGCTCGTATTTCCTAGAGGCGTCTCAGGCTAACGCCAAGACGGGCACCCTGATGCGTGAAGCAGTCGACGTGGAGTACATCACGGTTGCCAACGAGCACGAGGCGCTGGCGCTGGAAAACAATCTCATCAAGCAGAAGAAGCCCCGCTTCAACATTCTGCTGCGCGATGACAAGACCTACCCCTACATCAAGCTGACGATGAACGATCGTTACCCGAAGGTCTTTGTGACGCGCAGGTTGCGCAAGGATGGAGGGGCCTACTACGGTCCTTATTTCCCGGGCAATCTGGCTTATCGACTGGTTGATCTGATTCATCGGAGCTTTTTGATTCCCAGCTGCAAGGTTGACCTGTCGCGATATCATCCACGGGCGTGCCTGCAGTACTACATCAAGCGCTGCCTGGGGCCATGTCTCGAAGGGCTGACGACGCCCGAGGCCTACCGCCAGACCATTCGTGACGTGCAGCTCTTTCTGGAGGGAAGGCCCAACGAGCTCGAGCTGTCGCTGACAAAGCGGATGGAAGCGGCGGCGGAGGCAGAGCAGTTTGAGATGGCTGCTCGACTGCGAGATCAGATCGTTACCGTACACCAGATGCAGGACAAACAGCGCATGGCGAGCGCCGATAATGAGGACGCGGACGTATTCGGTTATCACTACGAGAACGAGATGTTGGCGGTGAATCTTTTTCACATGCGCAACGGAAAGATCGTGGATCGCCGCGACTTCTTCTGGGAGGATCTGCCGGAGTCCTTGCTGGATGCTGCGACGGAGGCTGTCGCCGAGGTCGAGGAACTGGAGGCGCTGCCTCGCATGGAGCCTGACCCTGCTGCGCCGGCACCTGAGATCGGCGAGGGTATCGCCATCGTGCAGCATGCCGCGGTATCGGAGCTGGGAGGCACTTTCAGTCCTGGAGTATTTTTCTCTGCGCTTCTGAAACAGATTTATCTCGATCAGAGTTATGTACCGCGATCGATTCTCGTGCCCGTCGAGTTTCCTGACCGAGCGCTATTGGCTGAGGCTCTGACGGAGCGGACAGGCAAACGTATTGAGATTCTTGCACCGCAGCGTGGTGAAAAACGCTCCCTCGTCGATCTTGTCTGTCAGAATGCGAAGCAATCGTATGATCAGCGATTCCGCGTGTTGCAACCTGGGATGAAGGCGATCCAAGAGGCGCTGCAGGATGCGCTCACGCTCGAGGAACTGCCGCGCAGGATCGAGTGCTTCGACATCTCGCACATTCAAGGCGCCGAGACGGTGGCTTCCATGGTGGTGTGGGAGGATGGCGCGATGAAGAAGTCCGACTACCGGAAGTTTCAGGTGAAGACGGTTACGGGCGTCGACGATTTCGCGAGCATGCGCGAGGTCATTCAGCGTCGCTACAAACGGTTACAGGAAGATAAGAAGCCGTTCCCTTCCCTGATCCTGATCGATGGAGGATTAGGGCAGTTGAACGCAGCCTATTCGGCGCTCGAGGAGATCGGGGTTACGTTGCAGCCCTTGGCATCAATCGCGAAAAAAGAGGAGATTATTTACGTGTACGGACAGGAGAATGAACCGGTCGTGCTGGATCGCCGGTCTCCCGTGCTGCACCTGATGCAGAAGATTCGCGACGAAAGCCATCGATTCGCCGTGACCTATCATCGCAAGCGGCGCCAGATGCGCGACCGGGATAGTGAGTTGTTGTCGATACCCGGTGTTGGGCCGAGAACTCGTCAACGATTGATCGAACACTTCGGCAGCGTGCGTGGGATCAAGCAGGCTGGTCCGGACGCGCTCACTGCAGTAGTGAATACCGCAACTGCTGAGCGAATTCGCAACTACTTTGCCGCGGAGGCGTCTGGCAATGCGGTGTTGCCCGTATTGAACGAAGCGTCGTGACGTTATTCGGCGCTGTCGGTCGGCGGTACTGCACCACCGAATTTGAAGGTATTGCAGGCTGCGATCGTTCCCTGCTGGAATCCTCGTTTGAACCAGCCGACGCGTTGCGCCGACGATCCGTGGGTGAAGCTCTCCGGGCTCACCGTGCCTCGCTCCAGGCGTTGAATATGGTCGTCGCCAACTGCGGCCGCGGCTTGCAGACCAGCGGTGATATCGGAGTCGTGAACGATGTTGCGTTGCGCCGTGCTGTGGGCCCACACGCCTGCGAAACAGTCTGCCTGCAGTTCAAGATCGACAGAGAGGCGATTCCTCTCCGAAGGATTTTGACCTGATAGCTGCCGCACCTTCCCTTCGATCCCGAGAAGGTCCTGCACATGGTGGCCTAACTCGTGAGCGACGACGTAGGCCTGGGCAAAGTCAGCGTTGCTGCCCCCAAGGCGTCTCAGCTCATCCCAAAAACTAAGGTCGATGTAAACCTTCTCGTCCGCTGGACAGTAGAAAGGTCCGCTCTGCGACTGAGCGGTGCCACAGCCTGAGTAAGTACGACCGCGAAAGAGCACGAGCGTCGAGCGCTGGTAGTTTTTGCCTGTTTGCGTGGGGAGAAGCTTCGTCCAGGTGTTCTGCACATCATCCAACGTCCAGGAGACGAGCTGCGCCGCTCTCTTCTCCTGAGGCGATTCAGTTGTCGGCGGGCGGTTGGCTGCGGAAGGCGCACTCTGTTGCGTGTAGGATGGCGACGCGCTATGGCCGGAGAGATAGCTGCCGATATAGTTGCGGCCCGTGACCAGGCTGACGACAAGCAGGATCAAAAAGCCGACGATCCCAATCCCACCGCCACCAAAGCCTCCACCACCGCCTCCGGAAGAACCACGTCTGTCTTCAATGTCGCCGCTGAGTCCGCCGCCAGGTGTCCAGTCCATAGTTCACTCCAGTAGGTGCGTCTCCATCTTATAAGTAAGATGTTTTATTCCGTCTTGTTTGAGTCAGGCTTTCTCACAGATTTTGCGAGTTTAGGCGGATGGGGTGTGCTACTCTCCGGAAACCGATGCCAAACAGCAAGTCCGAACTACCTCGCGTTCTAAACGCGTCCCACGCGACTTCCATCGTCGTGGGCATCATTATCGGAAGCGGCATTTTTCTGGTGCCGCGGGAGATGATGGCTGCGGTGGGCTCGTCTCGCATGGTTTACGTGGTCTGGATTGTGGGGGGCCTGCTCTCACTCTTTGGCGCCATGACCTATGCGGAGATCGCTGCCGCTAGACCGCGGTACGGCGGCGAATATGCTTTTCTGCGCGAGGCCTACGGGGATCTGACCGGCTTCCTCTACATGTGGACCCAGATTACGGTGGCCAAGCCTGCTTCGCTTGCTACCATCGCCGCCGGCCTGGCGCGGGTGTTGGGTACCTTCGCAGTCTTCAGCTTCTTTGCGCGTCCAGCTTTCCTCCATCTTTTCTGGGGACAGATCTTTGCCATCATGGTGACGTGGCTCATCGCCATACTCAACATTATCGGGACGAGAAGATCTGCCAACGTGCAGCTTCTGCTCACGTGGCTCAAGGGACTGCTGATTCTCGTGATTGCGGGTTTCTGCTTTGGAGCCGCAGGCCAACATGGCTCGTGGCACAACTTCAGCACAGACTTCACAGGAGCACGCGGAGGTTTTACTGGGTTCATGATTGCGTTGGTCGCCGCACTATGGGCCTATGACGGGTGGAGCGATGTCGTAACCATGGCGGGCGAGGTTCAGAAGCCGCAGCGCAGCATGCCGCTCGCGTTGGTTGGAGGCGTTGCCATCGTCGGTGCGCTTTACATGCTGACCAACGCTGCCATCCAATACGTATTGCCCGCAGCAACCATCGCCGCAGCGGATCGACCTGCAGCCGATGCGATGCGACTAGTCGCCGGACCGTGGGGAGCAACCCTGGTGTCGATCGGGATGGCAGTCAGTATCTGCGCGACCTTTGTGGGATCTTCGCTCTCCGGTGCGCGCGTTCCGTTCGCAGCGGCCCGCGATGGCCTATTTTTCAAGCAGCTTGCGCATGTCAACTCACGGTTTCAAACGCCGTCGACTGCGTTGATCCTTCAGGCCGTTCTGAGTTCACTGCTGCTACTTGCGATTGGAAAGTTTCAGGCGCTCTTTTCGCTGGCCATCTTCGGCGAGTGGCTGTTCTACATGCTCACAGCCAGTACGATCTTTGTGTTTCGCCGTCGCGAGCCACACATAGCGCGTCCGTATAGCATCTGGGGATACCCGGTTCTGCCGGCCCTTTTCATCCTCGCGGCCGCGGTCCTGTTGGTCTTTTCGTTTGCAGATCAACCGCGGAACTCCCTTGTTGGAACCGGGATCATCCTGCTTGGAGTTCCGCTGCACTATCTCCTGCAACGAAGACGAACAGCCTAACTGCGATTCTCGATAACCCGCTCATAGACGCGCACGTATTCGGCCGCCGGCTTATCCCAGGAGAAGTCCTGCGCCATACCTCTCTGCATCATTTGATGCCATTCCTGTTTATTCCGGAAGGTTTCAAGAGCGCGCTTGAGCGCATCGAAGAGTGCCCCCGCACTGTAGCCCCAGAATTTGAAGCCATTACCGCCGCCGTTAGGCTGCTCATCGATCGTGTCGTCAAGACCGCCAGTGGCCCGGACAACCGGGATCGTACCGTACTTGAGGCTGTAAAGCTGGTTTAGACCGCCGGGTTCATACCGGGAGGGCATCAGGAAGATGTCGGCCCCCGCCTCGATCTTGTGCGCCATTACATTGTCGAATTTAACCTGCACGCGCACCTTGCCGGGATGGCGGTCGGCCATCTCCCCCAGGAGGCGTTCGTAGTACTCTTCGCCGTTGCCCAGGATCACCAGCACCATGTCCTCCTGCACCAAACGATCCATGATCTCGACGATAAAGTCGAAGCCCTTTTGCGTGGCGAAGCGGGAGACGACTCCGATGATGGCGGTGTCGTCATTGACATTTTCCAGCCCGTAAGCATGAAGCAAATCTCGACGGCACTCTTTCTTGCCGGCAAGGTTTTCAGCCGTGTAGTGCGCTGCAATGTGTGAGTCGGTCGCCGGATTCCACTCGTCGGTGTCGATGCCGTTCGTTATTCCGAGGAGATCTCCGCTACGTTGCCGAAAGACTCCGTCAAGCCCGTTGCCAAACTCGCTCGTCTGGAGCTCTTCGGCATACCTACGGCTGACCGTAGTGATGGCATCTGCATACAAGACGCCGCCTTTCAGGAAGTCGACTTTGTCATAGTGTGCGAGTTTCTCAACAGTGAATAAATCCCAGGGGAGGAGCAGGGTTTCGATGGTCTGCGGAGGAAACACCCCCTGATGTCCGGCATTGTGGATGGTCAAGACCGATGGAACGTGGCGCAGGACGGGGTCGAAGTAGTAGATGGAGCCGAGCATGACCGGGAGCATCGCCGCCTGCCAATCATGAACGTGGAAGACGTCAGGAATGCCGAGCATCTTTGAGGCTTCGATAACGGCGCGGCAGAGCAGCCCGAAGCGTTCTGCGTTGTCGGGGTAATCGCCAGAGGGGGTGTCATAGAAGTTCTCGCGATCGAATAATTCGGCGCAATCGATAAAGTAAGTCTGGACTCCGCCCTTGATTCCACCGTCGAGAATACGCACGAAGCGGTTATAGGACGGGAAAGGAATCGTGACACTGGGCAGTACCACCGGAGGGTTCGGTACAGCCTTCGCGACCTGCCGGTAGTAGGGCAGAAAGACACTGACGCGATGACCGAGTTTGGCCAGTGTACGTGGGAGCGCGCTCACGACATCTGCCATACCGCCCAACTTGGCCCAGGGGGAACACTCCGATGCTGCGAAAACAATATGCATACCTTAGTCCTTTATCTTTCCAACCAAACCGTTAGTCTATAGAAGAGCACAGGAACAAACCGCACACATTGGATGCTGATGAAACGTAAGCCGAAGCTGGGGCAGAATTTTCTCGTTGACGACTCCGCCCGTCACGCCATCGTTGATGCCCTTGGTGATCTTAGCAAGCGTACCGTCATCGAGATTGGCCCTGGGCACGGGGCGATTACCGACATACTGGCAGGACGTTGTCACAAGCTGATTGCGCTCGAACTCGACCGTGCTCTGGCAGCCGAATTGACCTTTCGTTTTCGCGATCACCCGCAGGTACAGATTCTCGAGTGCGATGTTCTAGAGACGGACCTGCGAGCACTTGTGCCCGCGGGGGAGACGGCAGACGTGATTGGGAATCTTCCGTACTACATCACGTCGGATATTCTGCTGCAGCTCTTCGCGGCTGGCAAAGTCGGCACGCTCGCCCGCGCCGTTCTGATGATGCAGCGAGAGGTAGCCGAACGCGTCTCGGCTGCACCGGGGGTTCGCGACTATGGCTTGCTCTCCGCGACGGCGCAGATGAACGCGCAGGTCGACGACCTCTTTACATTGCCGCCGTCCGCTTTTTCGCCTCCTCCGGACGTTTACTCCACCGTGCTCCGGTTGCACTTCGCGCCGAGGTTTGCTGAGCTTGGAGTGGATCCTGACGGATTCAACATCTTTCTCAGGCACTCCTTCGCGCAGAAGCGTAAGACGCTTCAGAATAACCTCCGTGCCGCTGGCCACTCCGCTGAACAGCTCTCCGCGGCATGGCCACGCAGTATCCCTGTGCAGGCACGCGCCGAATCAATCGCGCTGGAATCGATGGCAGAGCTCTATCGATCCTTATCTATACCGCCGATGTCTTATGAGTAAGGTCTACGCGTGATTGCTGCACCTTCTCAGCAGAAGCTTCAAGGACGATCCGCTGCAACCTGCTCGAGCATCTTTGCCGCCCGCAAGCGAACGCGTTGGATCACCGCAGTGTCGTCGGCGATTGAGGCCAGCGTCGACGAGATCGTTCCCAATTCGAGCGCACGTCCCTCCTTCACTTCGTCGGCGAAAGAGTTCATTTCGGCATCGAGGCCGAGGCGGTCGTAACGATGCAGAAATTCCAGCTTACGGCCTTCATCCAGCGTGGAAGCGATTGCAAGGAAGATATCGGTAAGCGTACCAACCATCTTGTTCTCTGAGTAGTTGTAGACACACGATCCCGACCCATCTGAGCCATTGTAAGTGAGCGTCTTCGTGCCCGTGTCGGCTATGTTCTTCGCTTTGGAAGCACATTCGACATTGAAATGATTCAGCCCCCGCGCCGCCTTGAAGATCTTTGCGACGACGCCTGGAGTCAGGTTGATCGGCCGATCGACATGCTGCGCTGCCTGACCCCGCATCGATGTCTGCGTGGCTGGAGTCTCCGCCTGATCCGCCTGATAGGTACCTGTTCCGTTCTCATGGATCCGCAGTGTGAACCGTGGGACAGGAAGCCCCGTGTGGTCGAACTGAAAGCTAACCTCAGCCGGTTGATTTGCAGGCACAGCAGATTGTGCTTCGGGTGTCTGGGCCACGGATGAAAAAGCCGAGGTTAGGAGAAGAGCGGTGCAAAACACAACGCTCGCTGTCGTTTTCATCGGCGAGCGCCCTGGAGTTCAAGTGTCTGCGCGGTGTGGATATGGCAGATCGCAATCGCCAGCGCGTCTGCTGCATCTGCGGAGTCGAAGGCGTCTTCGTTGTTGAGTAGACGCCTCACCATGAACTGCACCTGCTCTTTGGCGGCCAACCCATAGCCCACCACCGAACTTTTTATCGAGAGCGGCGCATACTCGGCTACTGGCATTCCGCAAGTCGCCGCGGCCAGCATCGCGACGCCTCGCACCTGGCCAAGCTTCAACGCAGATTTTGCATTCGCCGAGAAGAAGACCTCCTCGATAGCGACAATCTCCGGCTGGTGCAGGGTCATCAAGGAAGTCAGCTCAGCGTAAACCTGAGCCAGCCGCTGCGGTGTCTTCTCTTTTTTGTTGAGCCGGATCGTACCCGCCGCGAGGTGAACGAGACGAGGCATGCGGGCGCCGCAATCCACCTGCACCACCCCGTAGCCGGTGAACTCCGTTCCGCAGTCGATGCCGAAGACTCGCATGGGCGAAGTTTACTGCATCTGGCGCCAGCTTCGGACTATCGAGGTTGAGTCCACCAAGGGACTAAGTGCACTAGCGGGAGATCCCCTCCAACGGGGAACTGGCCGTGGCGTAGAGTTTGCGTTGCATTCGGCCTGCCAGAAAGGCCTGCCGCCCCGCCAGCACGGCGTGCTGCATCGCCTCGGCCATCAGCAAGGGGTCCTTCGCCGCAGCTATCGCGGTGTTCATCAGCACGGCGTCGAAGCCTAACTCCATGGCGACCGCAGCATCAGAGGCAGTGCCAACGCCTGCATCGACGATCAACGGCACTTCGGTGATCAGCTCCCGTAGAATGCGCAGGTTGGCCGTATTTTGCAGCCCAAGCCCGCTGCCAATGGGTGCACCCAGAGGCATAACGGCCGCCGCACCAGCGTCAATCAGCCGCTTGGCAAAGACAATATCGTCCGACGTATACGGCAGAACGGTGAACCCTTCTTTGACCAATACGCGGGTCGCCTCGAGCGTCGCCTGCACATCGGGATAGAGAGTCTGCTTGTCGCCGATCACCTCGATCTTGACCCAGTCCGACAGGCCCACCTCGCGTCCCAGTCGCGCCGCGCGAATCGCCTCATCGGCGGTGTAGCACCCAGCCGTATTGGGCAGAAGAAAATAACGCCTTGGATCAATGAAGTCCAGCAGTGACTCGCTCGTCCGGTCAAGGTTGACCCGGCGTACCGCGACTGTCACCATCTCGGCTCCAGAGGCTTCGATCGCGGCCTGGGTCTCAGCGCCATCTTTGTATTTGCCCGTGCCAACGATAAGCCGCGACTGAAAGGCCCGTCCTGCAATCACCAGAGGTTTCATGGTTAATATCCTACCGTTAGAGTGCGGGGTAAACGCAAACGGCTCGCACTCTAAGGAGAGCAGCGAGCCGTCCGGCGGTGAACTGTTGAGATTGACCTGAGGCGTCCATACTCGGACTGGGCCTCGGCGTGGACTTTTGTACAAAGACCGCCAGGACTAGAGCTATGGACGCTCTAAGCCTCAGTCACCTCACGTTGCGTTGAACTACATGTACCGTCAATTTTCATAGGCTGGACCATCCTCCTTTCCCGTGTAAAAGCAGAGTACTCCCGAGGTCCGGTTGCATGCAAGTTCGCCGGTAAACAGTAATGGAGCATCTGCGCAAGTCGAAATCGGCATCAGAAATTAAGTCGCGATCCTCATTCGAAGAAGAAAGGCCTCACTCCATGAAGGCAGCAACTATTGTTGGAATTCTCCTCATCGTCCTTGGCATCATCGGGTACGCCACCGGCGGACTCTCCTTCACACACGAGAAGAAGGTGGTCGACGCAGGACCGGTTCAGATCTCGCGTAAGACTCAGGACACCCTTCCGCTCTCTCCGATCTTGAGCACGGTCTCGCTCATTGCTGGGATTGGTCTGGTGGTAGTTGGAGCAAAGTCGAATTGAGCGATCTTTGAGTGCGGCGATGAAGTCACGAGTTTCATAAGGCAGTCGAGCCGAAACTGTGCAAACTGTTACTTGAGATAGGCGCGCACGAGATCAATCAAATCTTCCCCTAACTCTGGAGTGAGAGGAGCATGTCCGTCGCGCAACAGATGCAGCCGGATATGATCCTCAAGCACCTCAGCCATCAGCCCGTTGATTCCACCACGCGCCGCCGCGAGTAACATCAGCACCTCGGCGCATTCGTGATCCTCTGACGACAGGGTGCGATCCACACGATCTATCTGGCCTCGAATCTTCTTGACCCTGTTGAGCAATTTGATCTGAGCCGACTTTGTGTGTGACATTTGCTTCACCCCATGTACCCTACCGGGGTATACTACCGTGACGGGCGAAGTAGATGCAATCTTGTAATCAGAGTCGCCCGACCTTCGAAAGGCTCAATCCGTCGGCCAATTTGCACTCTGTTCACTTTCAGGGCTGAAGATAACAGTTCAATGACACGAAACCTCAACCGGAGTCGCCTGCTTGCTGGCACATGCGCGATGTGGCTATCAGCCTCTTTTTTTTCGGCTGCGCAGACGCAGTTCGCAACAGAGACGACGCAGCCATCACAGATCGATGCTCCTGCTCCAGCCGCTGTTCAAACTGATTCCCCGACCATGTTTCCGCACTGGGAGCATTCACGATTTTTCATCGGCGGTCAGGCAAACATCATCTTCCAGGCGCATGGGCCCTTCCATTCGCCCTACGAGGGCGTCAACAGCCTGCTGCCCCGCGGCGAATACAAGACCTCACTGCTCGGCACGCTTTATCTGGGTGCGCAAGTAATCACTGATCCGAAGTTCGCGCTGGACGCTCTCTTCGACCTCGAATCTGCAGGCGGCCGGGGCGACAGCGAGGCCCTGGGACTGGCCGGCTTCACGAATCTTGATGTGGTCCGTAATCCAAACCTGGGTTCGACACCCTACATGGCCCGCGCGCAACTCCATCAGACGATCGGCTTCACCAACAAGCTCGTAGAAAATTCGCAAACACAGTTTTCCGTAGCCCGCGAAGTGCCGGAGCGACGTCTGGAGTTCCACGTCGGCAAGATGAGCCTGCCCGACTTTCTCGACATCAACAGCATCGGCAGCGACAGCCATTTGCAGTTCATGAACTGGACCGTCGACAACAACGGTGCCTGGGACTATGCTGCCGACACTCGCGGCTACACCTATGGCATCGTCAGCGAATACGATGACAAGGTTTGGTCCGCACGATACGCGCTCGCACTGATGCCGACCGTAGCCAATGGGATCGATCTGGATTGGGCTCTTCGTCGTGCCAGCGGGCAGAACTGGGAGTTCGAGCTACGCAAGCCACTGCTCGGAAGGCTGCTACCGCCCGAACGCAAAGGCACCATCCGCGTCCTGAGCTACGTCAATCACGCTCACATGGGTTTGTATCGCGACTCCAACAAAGCTTTCCTCGCCGGCGAAGGTACACGGCCGGTCATCCAGAACTCTGAGAGATTCGGCGCGGTAAAGTACGGCTTCACCTTCAATGCCGAACAGGAGTTGACGGAGGATGTGAGGGTGTTTGGCCGTCTTGGATGGAACGAAGGTCAGCACGAGTCCTTTGCTTATACGGAGGTCGACCAGACAGTGGAGTTTGGCGGCGACTACTCTGGCCGCAGGTGGTCTCGTCCCAATGACAAGCTGGGTCTAGTCTTCGTCTCCAATGCCATTAAGAAAGATCACCAGGCGTACCTCAAGCTCGGAGGTCTCGGCTTTCTCCTGGGCGACGGCAAACTGAACTACGCCCGAGAGGACATTCTGGAGAGCTACTACAACCTCCATACCTGGCGCGGAATCTACTATGCGTTGGACCTGCAGTTCATCGAGCATCCGGGCTACAACCAGGATCGAGGTCCTGTGCTTGTCGAATCAGTCCGCATGCACGTCGATTTCTAGGTATTACTCCTACCTGTACTTTTTTGGTGCAAAGTATTCGAAGGAAGAGACTTAGGTACGGACTTCCGCATTTAGCCGGTACCGTAGACTCGGCCATGAAACCGTATACTCATCGGGTGGACCAGCTCGGCATAGTTCTCTTCGCGGCGTTTTTGGTTGGACTTCTCTTTGGCAGCTTCCTCAATGTCTGTATCTCACGACTTCCGCAGCATGAGTCGGTCGTCCATCCGCGCTCACGGTGCCTGCAGTGTGGAGTGCCGATTCGCTGGTACGACAATATTCCGCTGCTGAGCTGGGTTATTCTTCGTGGCCGCTGCCGCGACTGCGGTCAACCTATCTCTTGGCGCTATTTTCTTGTAGAACTTGCCACCGGTTTATGGTTCGCAGTTGTCACACTTGAAGTGACGTCCTCTTCGTCTATCGGCCAATACGTTCAGCTTTCCTCGGAATGGTGGGCAGTTCATATACTGACCGGCATAGGTCTAGCAATCGTCGGCTTTCTCCTCATCGGCCTCATGGTGATGGACTGGCAGACGATGATCCTGCCTGACTCCTTCACGCTCGGCGGCATTGCCATTGCTCTCTTCCTCGTCTGCACCCAAGCCCTTTTCCTCGGCCCGAACGAAGATGAAGTTGTCCTGACCAAGCACCACATCCAGCTCACCAGTCCCGGCGGTGTGGTCGATCGCGGCAATCTCTTCTTTACCGGTCCGGAGAGCCTGATCTTCGGACGCATCGCGGCGGTCTGTGGAGCAGCACTTCTTCTGCTCCTCATCCGCTGGCTCTACAAGGCAGTTCGCCACCGCGACGGCATGGGCCTCGGTGACGTGAAGCTGCTTGCCATGATCGCGGCCTTTCTTGGTTTCTGGCCGGCGATCCTCTCTCTCTTTCTCGGAACCCTGGCCGCTGCGGTCTATGGTGCGGCACTTCTCGCGCGTGGCAAGGCAGGAGCGACCTCCAGACTTGCCTTCGGCAGCTTTCTTTCAATCGGCGGACTGGTAAGCGCGCTCTTCGGTAATTACCTGATCAATATGTACATAGCGTTGCTTCGATAGCCGCACACCGGCCCGACAATCGCTTGACACTTGCCAGCCGCAATCTTAGAGTCGAAGATGGCCATGCACAGTTACCCCTACATTTGGAACTACCTTCCACTCGTGCTTCAGATTTTGGTCGCGCTCGGGCTTGCTGTGGGCATGGTCGGTGCCTCGTTTCTCATCGGAAAGCACAAAAACTCACGCACCAAGGCTGGAGCGTACGAGTGCGGCATGGACCCGGTGGGCGACGCTCGAGGCCGCTTTACCGTGCGTTTCTACATGGTCGCGATGCTCTTTATCCTGTTCGATGTCGAAGCCGTCTTCATGCTTCCCTGGGCCGTGATCTTCCGCCGTCTCCCAGCCATCACCGGCTCGCGCATGTTCGGATTCTACGAGATGCTCGTCTATCTCGGCTTCGTCGCCGTCGGCCTCTTTTATGTGTGGAAAAAGGGCATCCTGAACTGGGCGAACGATAAAGGGGACCTCTAATGTACGATCCAGCCTCTGCGATTAAAGGCAAACAGGCCGTCTTCGAGGCGCATCCTGAAAACGCCGCGGTCAAGGCCTTGGCCGACCTCGCGACAGATGCCAAATATGACCGCGCTGAGCTGACCATCACGGTGGCTCGAGAGAACATCATCACAGCAGCCAAAGCCGCTCAGCAGGCCGGATACAACTTCCTTGAAGATGTCACTGCAGTGGATTGGTACCCGTCTGAGCCACGCTTCCAGATCACCTATCACATCCTCTCGCTCAAGTTGAAGGAGCGTCTGCGCCTCGCGGTTCGTCTCGACGGAGACGATGCCGCGCTCGACAGCATTACTTCGGTCTGGCCCTCCGCCAACTTCTACGAACGCGAAGTCTTCGACCTCTTCGGCGTCCACTTCGGCGGCCATCCCAACCTTCGCCGAATCATGATGCCGGAAGACTGGAACGGGCATCCATTACGCAAGGACTACCCCGTGGAGGGCTACCGCTAATGACTCCCCCTGTTGAAGAACTTACCGGAGTGGCGGCTATCAATCCGGGCATAGATGATTTAATCGCCAACTCAGCACGAAATCGACAGAACCCTCCGTCCGGCGACCAGACCATGATCATCAACATGGGTCCGCAGCATCCCTCGACCCACGGCGTGCTTCGGCTGGTCATCGAGGTCGACGGTGAAACCATCGTAGGGCTGGCTCCGGATATCGGCTATCTTCACACCGGTATCGAGAAGACCTGCGAGGCCAAGTTCTACCAGCAGGTCGTTCCCATGACCGACCGCATCGACTATCTCTGTCCCATGACCAACAACCTCGCCTACTGCCTTGCGGTAGAGAAGTTGCTGGGCCTTGAGATTCCCGAGCGCGCGCAGTATCTCCGTGTCCTCTTCAACGAGCTCACCCGCATCCAATCGCACCTGGTCTGGCTCGGCACCCACGCCATGGACATCGGCGCGCTGACCGTCTTCCTCTACTGCTTCCGCGAGCGTGAAGACCTGCTGCGTATCTTTGAAGCAGTCGCCGGCCAGCGCATGATGACCAGCTACGTCCGCGTCGGCGGCCTGAGCCTCGAACCGCCGCGGGATATCTACGACAAGATCCGCACCTTCCTCAAAAACTTCCCTGCACACGTTGAGGAGTACGAAGGCCTGCTGCAGACCAACCCCATCTGGATGAACCGCCTGAAAGGCGTTGGTTATCTTTCAGCAGAAGATGCGATTGCGCTGGGCGTCACCGGGCCTCCGCTACGCGCCTCTGGAGTCGATTTTGACGTCCGCCGCGACATGCCCTACTCCGGCTACGAGAAGTTTCAGTTCAATGTGCCGGTCTCGGATGTCGGCGATGTATGGGCGCGCTACATCGTTCGCATGCAGGAGTTCCGCGAGTCGGTCAAGATCTGCCTACAGGCTCTCGATGGCCTTCCCGAAGGCCACATCGTCGCGGATGCACCGAAGATTATCCTCCCGAATCGCGAGCAGATGAAGACCCAGATGGAGTCCCTCATCCATCACTTCAAGATTGTGACCGAAGGCTTTGGTGTTCCAGCCGGTGAGGCGACCAGCTCCGTTGAAGCACCGCACGGCATGATGAACTACTACGTCGTCTCCGACGGCACCGCAAAGCCCTACCGTGTTCACATGCGCAACCCGGGTTTCGCAACACTGCAGGCACTCGAAACCATGTGCAAAGGCCGTCTCCTCGCCGATGTCGTCGCCGTCATCGGATCGATCGATATCGTTCTGGGCGAGATCGACCGCTAACCTCTGATGCTCGAAGCGCGCCTCAGAGCTGAACTTTGGACCTCGTGGGCGTCGCTGCTTCGCTCCTACGCCGCCGCCCACGGAATGAACAGCAGGCATCATGCGGTAGTTGAAGTCGGGGCAGAAGAGATTACACTTCGTGTGGCCAGCCGTTGGATTCGCTTCACGCACGAGGCGTTGGAATCAAGTGACGGAAGCCGCTCTACCTTCAAGATGCAGGAAGATGGAACGGTTAAACTGAACGGTATCGCCGAAGAGATGGACCTTGCCGCCGAGAGGCTGGCGCGGGAGATGATGCAGAGTGAGTGAAATAGCCAATACGATCTTTTCGCCAGAGACGGCCGCACGCTTCGACCATCTCGTCACCATCTACCCGCTCAAGCGGTCGGCGCTTGTGCCCATGCTGCTCTACGCACAGGATGAGATCGGTTATATCTCTGATGCTGTCATCGCCGAGATCGCGGAGCGCATCGACCTTCTGGAGTTGGACGTACGCAACGTGCTTTCGTATTACTCCATGCTGCGCACCAAGCCGGCCGGAAAGTACAACGTGCAGGTCTGCACGAATATCTCCTGCATGCTTCGCGGCGGCTACGAGATCCTCGACCACTGCAAGCACAAGCTAGGCATCGGCCACAAAGGCACGACCCCGGACGGCGTCTTCTCACTGGAAGAGGTCGAGTGCATCGGCGCCTGCTGCTGGGCTCCAGCCATTCAGATCAACTATGATTTCCACGACGACCTCACCACAGAGAAAGTCGACGTTCTCTTCCAGATTTATCGCGACGGCCAGGGAAAGGACGTGAAGTAGATGCCATCACTCGTCTCGCACCCCGATGAGGTAAAAGTTGTTTCCCGCCGCTTCGGTCTGGGCGCGACCGACATCGACAAGTATGTCGAACTCGATGGCTATAAAGCCGTTCAGCAGGCCATCGCCAAGGGTCCTGAGTGGATCATCAGCGAGATGAAGGCCAGCGGTCTGCGTGGCCGTGGCGGCGCTGGCTTCCCGACCGGCATGAAGTGGTCTTTCGTCCCGAAACAGTCCGAAAAGCCGAAGTACGTGCTGGTCAACGGCGACGAATCCGAGCCCGGCACCTGTAAGGATCACGTCCTCTTCCTGCACGATCCCCACGCCGTCATCGAAGGCACTATGATCGCCGGCCTCGCCATCGGCTCCAAGCTGGGCTTCATCTATCTCCGCGGCGAGTACCGCTACCTGCTCAAGATCGTCGAGAAGGCGGTCGCGGACGCTTACGCGAAGGGCTTCCTAGGGAAAAACATCTTCGGCACCGGCGTGGACTTCGACATCATCACGCAGACGGGAGCTGGGGCGTACGAGGTCGGCGAAGAGTCTGCCCTGATGGAGTCGCTCGAGGGCAAACGCGGAGTGCCTCGCATCAAGCCTCCCTTCCCTGCTGTCGTCGGGCTTTACGGTGGTCCTACGGTTATCAACAATGCTGAGACGATCGCCAACGCACCGCACATCCTGCTGATGGGTGGCGAGGCCTATGCCAAGCTAGGCAGCGAGCGCAACGGCGGCACGCGCCTGTTTGGCATCAGCGGCCACGTCGAACGCCCCGGCGTCTACGAACTTCCGATGGGCTACAACCTCAAGCGGGCTATCTATGAGGTAGCAGGCGGTATTAAGGACGGCAAGAAACTCAAAGCTGTCGTCCCCGGTGGCTCAAGCTGTCCCGTCATGACTGCTGACGAGATCGACGTAGGCCTGGACTTCGACCAGATGGGGAGGGCCGGCACCATGCTAGGCTCGGGCGGAATCGTCGTGCTCGATGAGACGGTCTCGATCGTCGAATTTGCGCTTCGCACCATCGCGTTCTACCAGCATGAATCCTGCGGCTGGTGCATTCCCTGCCGCGAGGGCACCGACTGGATCAAGAAGACTCTCACCCGCGTCTATAACGGCGGCGGCAATAAGAAAGATGTCGACAACGTTCAATATCTCGCCGAGAACATGCTGGGCCGTACCTTCTGCCCTCTAGGCGACGCAGCAGCGATGCCCACCATCGCCTTCGTCAAGAAGTTTCGCAAAGAGTTCGAAGACTATATCGAAGGCAACAAAGCCGGAACCCCCATCATCACCGTTGAACAGCTGGTCGGAGCGCACTAAGCCATGGCAGACGTAACCTTTACCGTAGACGGCAAGAAACTTACCGCACCCGCAGGCACTCTTCTTCTGGAAGCCTGCAAGTCCGCCGGTATCGAGATTCCCGCCTTCTGCTACTATCCCGGCCTCTCTCTGCAGGCAGCCTGCCGCATGTGCGTCGTGCGTATTGAAAAGATGCCCAAGCTCCAAACGGCCTGCACCACACCGGTTACAGAGGGGATGGTCGTCACAAGCGAGTCTCCGGAGATCGCTCAGGCGCGCAAGGCGACGCTGCAACTTCTTCTCGGCAACCATCCTCTCGACTGCCCCGTCTGCGACGCCGGGGGCGAGTGTGAGTTGCAGGATATGACGTTCAAGTACGGCGCCGCCGACAGCTTCTACGCTGAGCCCAAGAACCACCGCGAAGAGCAGAAGTGGTCCCCCGTCGTTTATTTTGATCGCCCACGTTGCATCCTCTGTTATCGCTGCATTCGTATGTGCGGCGAAGGCATGGACGTCTTCGCTCTCGGCATTCAAAACCGGGGCAGCTCCTCGGTCATCGCCCCTAACGTCCCCGCGCAGATGTCTCCCGACGACCTTGCCCACGTAGACTGCGAGCAGTGCGGCATGTGCATCGACGCCTGCCCGGTCGGCGCGTTGACCTCCGGCACGTATCGCTACAAGACCCGCCCCTGGGAGATGAATCACGTATCGACCATCTGCACGCACTGCGGCGATGGATGCAAGACCACCCTCGGCGTTCGCAGCACCACGGATGGCTCCGAGATCGTCCGGGGCGATAACCGCGACAAGTCCGGCATCAACGTCGACTTCCTCTGCAACAAAGGCCGCTACGCCTTCGACTTTGCAAACAATGAAGACCGCATCACCCAGCCGCTCGTCCGCCAGCCCAGCGGCGAGATGAAGCAAGTCAGCTGGGAGGTCGCACTCGACTACGTCGGCAAGAAGTTCCGCGAACTTCGCGATACCCGTGGCGGTAAGAGCATTGGAGTCATCGGCTCCAATCGCACCACGAACGAAGAAGCCTACCTGCTGCAGAAGTTTGCTCGCACTGTCCTCGGCACCAACAACATCGATCACCATCGCACCGCCGATTATGTTGCCTTTGCCCGGGCGTTGGCCGGAACCAACCGCACAGCCAGTCTGAACGATACGCTGACCGCGCCGGCCATCATGATCCTCGGCGGCGACCCAACGATTCAGGCACCCGCGACAGCTTGGAACATCCGCACAAACGTCCGCAACAACCGCGCCCGCCTCTACATCGCGAACTCCGCCGAGATCAAGCTTCGCCGCCAGGCAAAAGCCTTCGCGCACATCGCGCCGTTCAGCTACAGCGCACTGGCAAGCTTCATGGCCGGAGATGACAGCGCCGTCGATTCCCTCACCCACTCCGGCGCAGACACGTCCTCTTTCCATGACTTCCGTAAGGCCGTTCGTTCGGAGGAGAGTCTCCTAGTCCTTATCGGGTCGGAGTTCCGCGGCGGCGATCTGCAGCGCCTGCTCGCATTCGGCAAGACTCTGCCC
The DNA here is from genome assembly GCF_013410115.1 of Tunturiibacter gelidiferens. Lineage (GTDB taxonomy): Bacteria > Acidobacteriota > Terriglobia > Terriglobales > Acidobacteriaceae > Edaphobacter > Edaphobacter gelidiferens. The sequence continues at coordinate 2,075,268 of NZ_JACCCV010000001.1, read as the reverse complement.
AACCGCAAGTTCGCGCTGATCTCCGACTACGTCAACTCTCGCGGAGCCGCCGACATGGGCCTGCTGCCCGACCTGCTACCCGGCTACACTCCGCTCGCAGGGAACACTACCTTCGCCGAATACAACACTCCAACCACCCCGGGTCTCGACATGCTTGAGATCTTCGAAGCAGCAGAACGCGGCGAACTCTCCGCTCTGTATGTCGTCGGTTCCAACCCCGTCTCCCGTTACGGAATCGATCCCTTATCTCTCAAAGACACATTCGTAGTCGTGCAGGACATGTTCCTCACCGAGACGGCAGCCCTCGCGGACGTGATCCTCCCGGCCGCGAATCTCTACGAAAAATCCGGCTCCGTCACCAACAGCTATGGCGACCTCCAGCTCGTCAACAAGGCTGGTGACCGTGCCGGAGTCCGCACCGACTTCGAGATGATCGTTCGTATCGCCGACAAGATGGGCGCAAATATGCAAGCCCTCATTCCCTTCGGCAAAGGCACTCGCGCCGACATGGGCCAGTCCCGCGGCGCACAGTCCGGCGAGGCCGACCGTCATGCCGTATGGCTTGCCGCAAACAACATGGAGCCGAAACTCAGCCCCTTCGATCCGTTCGCCATTCTCGATGAGATCCAGCGCCTAGTCCCCGGCTACAACCTGCTGCGACTTCAGCTGCTCAGCGGCAATGATCAGCATCTGCAGCCTGCCGTAGCTACCCACGACCTCGTTCAAATCGGCAACCGCCGCGACCTCGTCCTGCCGGCGAACGATACACTGTTTACCTCGGGCACCCTGGGTCGCTACTCCGCCATGCTCTCCGATCTGCAGCACAACGAGAGCCTACGTCCTCCAACCGGCCTCACGCAGATCCAGCCCGCAGCCGACTAAGTAGACTCAACAGCAGACTCGAAACAACTACAGGAGCCCAACCCACCGCCGTGAGCCACCTCAGCCCATTTCAGACGTTCCTGCTGCTCAGCATCCTTAAGGTCGTGGTCGTCCTCGTCATCACGCTGATGTCGGTCGCCTACACGGTGCTACTCGAGCGCAAGGTTCTGGGTCGCATCCAGAACCGTTGGGGACCTTCTCGCGTCGGACCCTTCGGACTGATGCAGCCGCTCGCCGACGGAATCAAACTCTTCCTCAAGGAAGACCTCCTGCCTATCGCCGCCGAACGCCCTCTCTTCATCCTTGCACCTATCATCGCGCTGGCCTGTGCGCTTATCTCTATCGCGGTCGTCCCATTCGGCGGAATGCAGACCGTCAAGGGCGTCGAGATGTTCAACATCGCCGACCTCAACATCGGCCTCCTCGTCATTCTCGGCATCACCTCAATCGGGGTCTACGGCATCGCGCTCTCCGGCTGGTCGTCGAACAACAAGTTCGCCCTGCTTGGCAGTCTCCGCGCCACCTCGCAGATGATTAGCTACGAGCTCGCCCTTGGCCTCTCGCTCGTCGGAGTTGTTCTCCGCGCACAATCTCTCAGTCTCCGCGAGATCGTGAACAGCCAGGGCGCACACGGCGCCTGGAGTTGGAACATCCTTGGTGGGGGCCAGCTCGTCGCCTTCTTCATCTACATCATGGCCGCTTACGCCGAGACCAACCGCGCGCCCTTCGACCTTCCCGAAGCGGAATCCGAACTTGTCGCCGGCTACCATACCGAGTACAGCTCCATGAAGTTCGCCATGTTCTTCATGGCCGAGTACGCCAACATGATCACCGTAAGCTGCGTTGCTTCGCTGCTCTTCTTCGGCGGAGCCTCCAGCCCCCTCGGCCATCTCCTCCCAGCGGACTTCGGCGGCCCAATCCTTTCGGCCATCTTCCCCATTCTTTGGTTCGTAGTCAAAGTTCTGGCCTTCCTGCTTCTCTTTATCTGGGTCCGCGGCACACTGCCCCGCTTCCGTTATGACCAGCTCATGAGCTTCGGCTGGAAGTTTCTCCTGCCGCTCGCCATGGCCAACATCATCGTCACGAGTCTTGTCATTGCTTTACGGAGTTAGCTCCACGGAATACGCAACAAGGTGTTTTACAATCAGCAGATAGCCCAGTTCTTCGAAATCGGCCTCTGCCCTGTTTCAAGCGTCTCAAGCGACTCACAAAGGACCTGACGGAACATCATGCAACTGGCACTCTTTCTCATCTTTGGCGGGCTGGCCGTAGCGGGAGCGCTCAACCTCCTCCTGCAGCGCCATCCCATCAACAGCGCACTGTCGCTGGTCGTCGTCATGATGTCGCTGGCCGTCCTTTACTGGTCGCTCGGAGCCGAGTTCCTCGCCGCATCCCAGGTCATCGTCTACTCCGGCGCCATCATGGTCTTCTTCGTCTTCGTCATCATGCTTTTGAACGCCGGCGAAGAGGAGCGAACTACAGGCAGCCGCGCCGCCTACCTCGTCGGCTTTCCCGGCGCCGCAGCCATCTTCTGCCTGCTCAGCTTCGTCTTCCTGTCGGAGCGCAAGGCTCTCGGCTACACCAACATCGGCGGCTATCTCAACCACGTCACCAGCAATATCTCCGAGATCAGCACCATTCTCTTCACCAAGCTGCTGCTTCCCTTCGAAGTCACCTCCATCCTCATCCTGGTAGCCATCCTCGGAGCCGTCGTGCTCGCGCGAAAGGAGCAGTAGAGATGCTCCCACAGGTGCCCATCGCCGCTTATCTCATCCTCGCTGCCATACTCTTCTCGGTCGGCGTCGCGGCCTTCCTCATCAAACGCAACCTCATCACTATCTTCATGTCGATTGAGCTTATGCTCAACGCCGTCAACCTCACCTTCGTCGCCTTCGCGCACATGTGGCATCAGCTCTCCGGTCAGATCTTCGTCTTCTTCGTGATGGTCGTCGCAGCAGCCGAGGCCGCCGTCGGCCTTGCCATCATCATCGCCATCTTCCGCACGCGTGAAACGCTGAACGTCGACCAGATCGACCTGATGAAATCGTGAACTCTATGCCCTCTGCCTCCATGATCTCCGACTACCTCTGGCTGATCCCGCTGCTTCCCTTCGCCGGCTTTCTCGTCAACGGAACCGTAGGCCGCAAGTTGCCCCGCGCACTCGTGTCAGCCGTCGCGCTGATCTGCACCGTCATTCCAGCCGCCATCGTCGCATGGCTCTGGATCGTCATGAAGGCCGAAGGCGCGCCCGAAGTCCTCCGGGTCGTCAGCCAGCCGTGGATCGCAATCACCGGCCTCCAGATCGACTTCGCCCTCACCGTCGATCACCTTACTCTCATCATGCTTGGCGTCGTCACCGGCGTCGGCTTCCTCATTCACGTTTATTCCGTCGGCTATATGGCGCACGAAGAGGGATACTGGCGCTTCTTCGCCTACCTGAACCTCTTCATGTTCTTCATGCTCGTCCTCGTCCTTGCCGAGAGCTTCCTCCTGCTCTTCGTCGGCTGGGAGGGTGTGGGTCTGGCCTCTTATCTGCTGATCGGCTTCTACTTTCAGAAGGATTCCGCCGCCAACGCGGGGAAAAAAGCCTTCATCGTCAACCGCATCGGCGACTTCGGGTTTCTCCTTGCGATGTTCCTCCTCGTCCGCGAGTTCGGCTCCCTCGACTTCACCCACATCTTCCAGGCCATCAGCGTCAATCCCGGCTGGAATGGCGGCATCCTCACCGTGATCGCCCTTCTGCTTGTCCTCGGCGCAGTTGGAAAATCCGCCCAGATTCCGCTCTACGTCTGGCTCCCCGACGCAATGGAAGGCCCCACGCCTGTCTCTGCGCTGATCCACGCGGCAACGATGGTCACGGCCGGCATCTACATGGTGGCCCGCTGCCATGTGCTCTTCGACCGTAGCCCTTATGCTCTGGGCGTCGTTGCGATCATCGGCGCGGCTACGGCCATCTTCGCGGCTTGCATCGGTATGGTGCAACACGACATCAAGCGCGTCCTCGCCTATTCCACCGTCTCCCAGCTCGGCTACATGTTCCTGGCCTGCGGAGTTGGAGCCTACACCGCAGGCATCTTCCACCTGCTCACCCACGCCTTCTTCAAAGCTCTTCTCTTCCTCTCTGCCGGCTCGGTCATCCACGCACTCTCCGGCGAACAGGACATGCGCAAGATGGGTGGACTCCGCAAGCGCATTCCCGTCACCTTCTGGACCATGACGATGGGCGTCTTCGCCATCTCAGGTATTCCGCCGCTTGCCGGCTTCTTCTCCAAGGACGAGATCCTCTACCAGGCCTTTGTCTCAACCAATCCCCTCGGCAAACTCCTCTGGCTCGTCGGTCTCATCACAGCCGGCATGACCTCCTTCTATATGTTCCGCCTCTGGTTCAAGACCTTCTTTGGCCCAGAGCATTTTGAAGAGCGCACCGACCTTCACGCCCACGGAGCAGCCGTCCACACTCACTCCGGCAGCCACGCAGTTATGGTCGTCGACCCGGAAGACAATCACGCGCACGGCGTCCACGAGTCCCCCGCGATTATGACCGTTCCACTAGCCATCCTCGCTCTATTGTCGATTATTGGCGGGTGGGTAGGCGTTCCCGCCGCTATGGGGGGCCACAACGAGATCGAACACTTCCTCGATCCCGTCTTCAGCTCAGGCGCAGCGGTCGAAGCAGCAACCATCAGCCGCGGCCCCGAGCTGGGCCTTGCCGTAGTCTCCGTCCTCGTCGCACTCGCAGGTCTTGGCATTGCCTACCTCTTCTATTACAAGAAGCCCGGCACCGCCGCAGCGCTCGCAGCAAAGATGCCAGCCCTCTACAACCTCGTTGACCACAAGTTCTACATCGACGAGATCTACGGGGCGGTCATCGTCTCCCCCCTGCTCATGTTCAGCCGTCTCTTCCTCGGCGGCATCATCGACGGCGGCATCGTCAACGGCGCAGGCGCAGCCGCTGGCGCAACCACCCGGGGCCTCAGCTCTCTCGTTCGGCGCGTTCAGTCTGGAAACATTCGCTCCTACGCCGGCTGGCTCGCACTCGGGGCCGCCGCCGTTCTGCTCGTCATGATCTTCGGCCGCTCCATCTGGATGCACTAAAGAAGCTCGTTTACCAGTATCTTGCTTTAGCAACACCCAAAGGAAACGATGAATATCGACCACACCATCCTGACCGTACTCATCTTCGTCCCGCTCGCGGGTGCGGTCCTGCTGGCCTTGCTGCCCGACAAGGGCAGGCTGATGCAATGGGGTGCTCTCGCCGTCACCCTCATCACCTTTATCTGCACCCTGCACCTGCCCGCACGCTACGACTACTCGGCTATCGCTGGCAGCTTCCAGTTTGAACAGAATCACGAGTGGATCAACTCCCCCGCCATCCGCTATCACCTCGGCGTCGATGGCCTGTCCATGTGGCTCGTCGTTCTCACTGGCTTCCTCGCCCCGCTCGGCGTCCTCGTCTCTTGGAACACCATCGGCGACCGCAAGAAGCTCTTCTACACCCTCTTCCTCCTGCAACAGGTTGCGATGATCGGCATCTTCGTCTCGCTCGACCTCTTCCTCTACTACGCCTTCTGGGAGCTCTCACTCGTTCCCATGACGCTGCTCATCGCCACCTTCGGCCGCAGCGCCAACCGCCGCCGCGCCGCCATCAAATACTTCCTCTACACCTTCATTCCGTCAGCGATCCTGCTGGTCGGCATGCTCTGGGTCTACGCCCGCACCGGCACCTTCCAGCTGCCCGAGCTCGCCCAGCTTGCCGCCGCCCACAATATCTCCAGCAACAGCGCAGCGCTCTGGCTGGCCTCGCTCGCTTTCCTCGTAGCTTTTGCAGTCAAGGTACCAGTCTTTCCGCTTCACGGCTGGCTCTCAGACGCAATCGCCGAAGCACCCACCGCTGCCGTGATGGTTCTGGTCGGCAAACTCGGCCTCTACTCCATCCTGCGTTTCTCCTTCAGCATCTTCCCCGAGCAGTCCCGCCAGATCGCCCCGCTTATGATCGCCCTCGGAGCGATCGGCATCGTCTACGGCGCGCTCATAGCTCTCGTCCAGAAAGATCTCAAGCAACTTGCAGCATACGGCGCACTCGGACACGTCAGCGTCGTCATCCTCGGCATCTTCACCTTCACCATCACCGGCATCGACGGAGGCATCTACGCCACCCTCAACGAAGGCATCGGCGCTGGCGCCTTCTTCATCCTTCTTGGCATCCTCTACGAGCGCTACGGCACCTACGACATGCGCGACTACGGCGGTCTTGCGGCCAAGCTCCCCTGGATGGTGACCCTCTTCGTCATCACAACCCTGTCGGTGATCGGTCTGCCAATGCTCAACGGCTTCGTGGGCGAGTTCCTCGTCCTCACCGGCGGCATGCAGTCCGCAGTCACCCACCACACTCGCTGGACGGTGCTCGCCACCACCGGCGTCATCCTCACCGCCTCCTACATGCTCTGGATGATCCAGCGCGTCTTCTACGGCGACCTGAACGAGAACACAGCCGACGTGCCAGTCCCTGACGTCACCGCCCGCGAGCACCTTGCACTCTGGCCCCTGATCGCCGTCATGCTGTTCATGGGCATTGCTTCGCCCTATTGGTTGCGCGCCATCGACACCGCAGGCACCTATCTCGCGCAGGAACCTCAGACTATCGAGCCCGCAGCCTCCGTCAGCACCATCGTCCCACAGACACAGATATCCGCCGAGCAGGAGGCCACGAAGTAATGTCCCCTAACGTCCTGGCCCTCCTTCCCGAGCTCATCCTCACCCTTGTCGGTGTTCTGGTCATGCTCGCAGAGCCGTGCCTGAAGCCAGGCTCCAGCCGCAAACCTCTCGGCTGGCTAGCAATCGCCGGCACCGTCGCCGCTCTCGCCGCAAGCTGGTATCAGATCCAGTTTGGGACCGTCCACGCCTTCTCCGGCACAATTCAGATCGACGCTTTCTCGGTCCTCTTCCACTTCGTCATTGGCTCGGTCGTCCTAGTCACGCTCCTGGGATCGTTGGATTACTTCGAGGGCAACGCCAGTCACGCCGGCGAGTACTTTGCCCTCACGCTCTTCGGCGCAGTCGGCATGATGCTGATGACCTGCTCGGTCGAACTCCTCATGGTCTTCGTCGGTCTGGAGATCTCTTCGATCTCCACCTACATCATGTGCGGCTTCCGCAAGGGTCAGGCGACCGGCACTGAGTCCTCCATCAAGTACTTCCTGCTCGGCTCCTTCGCCACCGCCTTCTTCCTGTACGGCGTAGCCCTCGCGTTCGGAGCCACCGGTTCGACCAACATCTACGCCATCGCCCACGGCCTCGAGACCACAGCAACCCCTGCTTTAGCCTTCACGGCTCTCGCCCTCATCCTGATCGGTCTCGGCTTCAAAGTCTCCGCCGCCCCATTCCACGTCTGGACCCCAGATGTCTATCAGGGCGCACCGGCTCCGGTCGTCGGCCTCATGTCGACTGCACCGAAAGCAGCCGCCTTCGCCGTCCTGCTCCGCATCACCTTCACCGGCTTCCCAACCTATCAACATCGCTGGGCCATCATGATGTGGGTTCTCGCCGCACTATCGATGACGGTTGGCAACCTTGGCGCCCTGCTCCAGCGCGACGTCAAACGCATGCTGGCCTACTCCAGCATCGCCCACGCGGGTTACCTGCTGGTCGCTTTCACCGCCTTCCCTTTCGACGGTATCGCCGCGGCCTGCTTTTACACCGCAACCTACGCCGCGATGAACGTCGGAGCCTTCGCTGTAGTCACCCAGATCGCCGGCTACGACGAGCGCGCCCGCAGCATCGACGACTACACCGGCCTCGGCCAGAAGCGCCCCTACCTCGCCGCCCTGCTCAGTTTCTTCCTGCTTTCGCTCATTGGAATTCCCTTCACCGGCGGCTTCTTCGGCAAGTTCTACGTCTTCTCCGCAGCGATCCATGGCGGCAACGTCTGGCTCGCCGTCATCGGTCTTCTCAACAGCGGCGTCGCCTGTTTCTATTACCTCCGTCTGCTGGCTGCGATCTACACGCGCCCTGGCAGCGAAAGCACTCGCCTCAACCAGCTTCGCCGCATCAGTGTTCCTGCGGCGATCGGTATCGCTCTTGCCGCTGTAGCAACAGGCGCACTCGGTATTCTGCCTAGCGGTGCGGTCTCGTTTGCGGAGTACGCCAGCCACTCCACCTTGATCGAACAAGGCCGGCAGGAGTGTGCTGCCTCTCCTGATAGCTGCCACCTCCAGCTCCAGTTCGACGAGAAGTAATTGCGTCCTGCCGGACGGGCCCACTGCGCGTGGGGCGGCCACTTCGTGGCGCGTATACCGGTCTTGCAAACAGATAGATCTAACTCCTCCCGTTGGTCGGCAAGAGCATCCTTCCGACCAACGGGAGGACCACCAGAGATCTCTTACTCAAACAAGGTAGACCCGTCACGAAGTGACCGCCCCACGCGCAGTGGGCCCGTCGGCAGGACAACAGAAAAGCCTCCGCGAACTCCGGAGGCTTTTCATGCTCACAAACTCCAAAGGCCGAAGCTTTACTGGACCTTCAGGAAGATGATGACGAACGTGAACAGCGCGAGCGACTCAATAAACGCCAGCCCAAGAATCAGGAAGATAAAGATTCCAGGACGAGCACCCGGGTTGCGTGCCAGCGCCTCGGTTGCCGACGCGGTCGCCTTGCCCTGACCCAGACCGCAAAGCCCAGCAGCCAGCGCCATGCCCAAACCAGCAGCCAGAGGAACCCACTGGGCTCCGGGGCTTACAGCGGCAGCGCCCTGCGCAAAAGCCGGCGTTGCAAACAGCAGCGCGGCCAACGACATAAACAGATATTGCTGCTTCTTCATGGTGTTACTCCTGCCTCCGTGGATACGCCGCCAGTGGGTGGTTGATGCTCACCGTGCTGGCACCCTCACGCTATGCGGCGTTGTTGCACACTGCGAGAGGAGGCCCCAACGCAGCGAAACTCAAAGTCTTTAGTGATCGTGCGCTACGGCCAGTGACAAGTAGATCGAAGCCAGCAGGAAGAACACATAGGCCTGCACCACAGCCACACCGACGTGCAGCCCGAGGAAGATCAACGGAATTCCCACCGGAACCAATGAAAAGAACGCGATTGTCACCAGATCTCCCGCAAACATATTTGCGTAGAGACGAACCGTCAGCGAAAGTACACGGGCAAAATGCGAGATGATCTCAATCGGCAACAGCAACGGATACAACCACCATACCGGCCCAAGGAACTGCTTGATGTATGCCCAGCCGTTCTCCCGAACGCCGTGGTAGTGGTAGTAAATGAAGGTACAGAGCGCAAAGCCGAGAGGCACCACCGCATACGCGGTAGGCGACTTCAGTCCCGGAACCACACCCATCAGGTTGGCCAGCAGAATGAACAAACCCAGGGCCGTCAGATAGCTGGTAAACCGCTCCGAACCGTGTCCGATGATCTGTTCGCCCTGCTCCGAGACGAACTCATGGGTCATCTCTGCCAGATGCTGCGCTGCGGCAGGCTTCTCAACGCTCAGCGTCATCCGTACGAGCATGAAGTAAGCAATCAGAACGAAAAACACCAGCAGCTCCATCGCAAAGGAATCCGAGATCGGATAAGCCGGATACTTCGGATGCACATGCAGCGCCTCAAGAAACGAGGTCGTGAACGCACCAAAGTGCTGATTCAAAAATAGGGTGATGGCTGTTTGTGTAGGCATATAAATAAAGCTTCTGCGAAACGTAATCTGCGAACGTCCGGCCTAAACCGTCCACGCCTTCATCAGCCTCAAACCCTCGACCGTCAGTGCAAACACACCCAGAGCGAGGCCAGCGGCAAGCGCATAGACCGAACCATTCAGAATCTTAAGGCTAACATAAAGCAGCACGACGGTCAGCCCGAGCCGCAGGAAGAAACCGAACAAAATCAGCCCCATCGGCTTCGCCTTTCCTCCGCCATCCATCCTGACCATCACCGCTGTCATCAGCCGAAGCCACTCGAACAGCCCCGATCCCGAGATCAGTGCCCCCACCAGCAGCAAAACCGCGGACTGCCACCCCATCTTCCACCACACCACTGGTGCCGCAACCACGGTAATCACCACCAGCAACCGCAACGCGCTCAAAATAGTCCGCTTGAAGTCCGCATCGCTGAAACTCTCCAACGTTTTCACAAGATCGTCCTCGCCTGTGCCGTTATCCACGCTTGATATACCGAGATGCGGTTCGAAATATCTGGACAAAGCCAGCCGCGGCCCCAAGCAAAATCCCCACAATCGCGATCCAGCCCTGATGAAAGTGCCGATCCAGCCAACTCCCCACCAGCCATCCGATCACGCACCCAGCCGGCAGCGCGATCGCCAGCTGGATCATCGACTCGGCCTTTACCAACTCACCGAGCGCACCCTTCCCGCCGCCACCCGCACCGTTACCGCCGTTCCCTGCTCCATCATCCGCCATAGCAGGACTATTACACCACGCACAACGCCGACTGACACATTCTATGTATCCTTCGAGATCCTCACGCCTCGCTATACTGGAGTGTCGGCAACATCCAGCCAAAGGAATCCCTGTGTACGAGTCGGAGTTCGAAAAGAATCTTTATCAACAGCGCCGCGAGAAGCTCCAACTGATCGCCGCCCTCGGCCAGCTCGAAGGCCTCAGCCACGCCGAGGCGACCTACCCCAATCACTACGCCGCCAGCCACACAATCCCCGAGATCCGTGCCGGCTACGACCTCCTCACCGCCGAGCAGCTCGACGCCGACCCTATCCTCGTCAGCATCGCAGGGCGCATCATGGCCATCCGCGTCCAGGGCAAGGCCGGCTTCGCGCAGCTGCAACAAGGCGGCCAGCGCTTCCAGATCTACGTCCGTAAAGATGACGTCGGCGAAAACACCTTCGCCCTCTACAAGCTTCTCGACCTCGGCGACCATATCGGCGTCCGCGGCCATCTCTTCCGCACCCGGACCGGTGAGCTCACCGTCCACGTCGGAAGCTTCGACAATCTACCCGCCCTGACCTTCCTCACCAAGGCCATGCTGGCCCTTCCCGACAAGTACCACGGCCTGGAAGACACCGAACTTCGCTACCGTCAGCGCTACGTCGACCTCTTCATGAACACCGGCGCCGCTAAACCCGCCACCTCAGGCGAAACGTCGAACGAACCTGCCGAGCCCGAAACTCCCAACGTCCGCGAGGTCTTCGTCAAGCGCGCCGCCATCCTTCGCGCAATCCGCAAGTTCTTCGATCGCCGCGGCTACCTCGAAGTCGAAACCCCGATGATGCATCAGATAGCCGGAGGCGCAGCGGCCCAGCCCTTCACCACGCATCACAACGCGCTCGACCTCGACCTCTTCCTCCGCATCGCGCCCGAGCTCTATCTCAAGCGCCTCGTTGTAGGCGGCATGGACCGCGTCTACGAGATCAATCGAAACTTCCGCAACGAAGGCATCAGCACCCGCCACAACCCCGAGTTCACCATGCTCGAGTTCTACCAGGCCTACGCAAACTATCACGACCTGATGACCCTCAGCGAAGAACTCGTCATCTGCGTCGCCAAGGAGGTCAACGGCACGACCATCACCCACTTCAACGGCCACGAGATCGACCTCAGCAATTGGACCCGACTCTCCATGCGCGAGGCCATCATGAAGTGGTGGCCGCCAAACGCGCCAATTCAGCCGACCGAAGACGACTTTTCTTCCGAGGAGAAGTTCAGGGCGCTTATCAACGAAGGCGAGAAGTTTGCCGATCCAGAGAAGTCCTCCTTCGATCGAGCCCTCAATCGCCTCGGCGCAGACTGCCACTTCGTTCGTGAGTTCGTCCTCGACAAAGGCGCACCGTACGGCAAAGCCATCTCCGACCTCTTCGAGCTAAGAGCCGAGGCTCTGCGAGGCGGCGAAATGGGCATCGAAGAACCTCTCATCCAGCCCACCATCATCTACGACTTCCCCCTCGCCGTCAGCCCCCTCTCGAAGATCAAGCCCGACGAGCCCGACTGGGTCGAGCGCTTCGAGTTCTACATCGGCGGCTTTGAGGTCGGAAACGCCTTTTCCGAACTCAACGATCCGGACGACCAACGCACCCGCTTCGAACAGCAGATGGCCGAAAAGGCTCGCGGCGATGACGAAGCCCACCAGATGGACGAGGACTACGTCCGCGCCCTCGGCTACGGCCTGCCCCCCACCGCGGGCGAAGGCATCGGCATCGACCGCCTCACTATGCTCCTCACCGACTCTAAGTCCATCCGCGACGTCATCCTTTTCCCGCTCCTCCGCCCTCAGGTCAAACAGGCCGAGGCCGCTGAAACTAAACACGGAGAGTCCGCCGAATAGCGCACAAGCGGCGACGCCGGTCCGGTCGCCGCGCTCCAAACGCGTTATCCTTACCCTGTGGCTACCTCCGCGACAACCGATGCAGTCCTCGCTCCCGCGAAGCCCCACTCGCTGCTCGCCGACTACGCCACCCTCTTCAAGCTCCGCGTCTCCACCATGGTCATCATCACCGCGGGAGCCGGCTTCTACCTGGGGAGCCTCCGCAGCGGCATCAGCCCCTTCCACGCCGGCCTCCTCCAGGCGCTCGCAGGAATCGCCGTCGTCACCTGCGGCAGCAGCGCTCTCAACCAGGCCCTCGAGCGCAAGACCGACTCGCTCATGCGCCGCACCGCCTCACGCCCCATGGCAGCAGGTCGAATCTCTCTCACGCACGGCCTCGTTCTGGGTTTCGCGGCGATCTTTCTGGGATCCCTCTACCTCGCCTACACCACCAACCTGCTCACCGGAACCCTGACCCTTCTCACAGCCATCGGCTACGTCGCCATCTACACCCCGCTCAAGCGCGTCACCACCATCAACACCTTCATCGGGGCATTTCCCGGAGCACTCCCGCCGCTTATCGGCTGGACAGCCGCACGAGGCATAATCGAGTGGCCCGGCGTCGCACTCTTCGCCATCCTCTTCGTCTGGCAGTTCCCTCACTTCATGGCCATCGGCTGGATGTACCGCGAGGACTACGCCCGCGCTGGCATCCGCCTCACGCCCAACCTGCCAAATACCCAGTACGCTGCCCAGAGCACGGTCATCCAGGCCCTCTTCTACGCAGTCCTCATGATCCCGGTCAGCCTGTGGCCCGCAGCTCTCCACACCACCGGCTACTTCTATGCCGTAGCTGCAACGCTCCTGGGCGCCGGCTACCTCGGGTACACGGTCCGCTTCGCCCGCATCCTCCGCAATCCCGACTCCGACTCCTCCCGCCTCGTAGCCCGCGACCTCCTCCGCGCCTCCGTGATCTATCTCCCGCTACTTTTAGCCGCCATGATGCTCGACGCCAAAGGACGCTTGCTCTTCTAGACCTATGCCTTTCTCCACACAACAAATCAGCCCTGAATACCGCACCCCGCCCTCCGTCATCGCTTCGATCATCGCCGTCAGCGCTGTTGCATCGCTCTTTCTCGCATGGCTTGTCTACTATCACCCTCCGGTCGACGTAGCAGGCACTCACCTGGCCTTCCTTCCTGCGCTCGACGCCATCCTGAACGCCCTGTGCGCTGTCTTCCTCGTCATCGGATATCGCTTCATCCGTCGTCGCCAGATCACAGCCCACCGCAACAGCATGTTCGGCGCCTTCATCGTGTCTAGCGTCTTTCTAGTCGCCTATATCGCCAACCATGTCCTCCACGGCGACATGCTCTTTCCCAAGGCCTATCCCACAGCGCGCTTCATCTATCTCTGGATCCTGCTGACGCCGCACATTCTGCTCGCGATCATCTGCCTGCCCATGATCCTGATCACCTTCTTCCTGTCCCTCACCGGCCGCTTCCCCGCACATCGCCGCCTCGCCCGCTGGACCTATCCCATCTGGCTCTACGTCTCGGTCTCCGGAGTCATCGTGTACGCGATGCTTGCCGCATACCGATAAATCAGTCATTGAAACCGCAAACTCCAAGCACGACTCTTATGCAGCCAGACACCAGCAAGCTCCTCCGAACCGGCCTCCTTATCTTCGGCACCGGAGTCGTCGCAGCCGCACTCATCTTTACCAGCTTCGGCGGCATTACCCGCCATCAAGGCCCCCACACCAACCTCGGATGGCTCTCCCTGATGCTCGCAATGGGCTGTCTCCCCACCGGCTTCCTCACGCTTCTTCTGGCGGCAGTCAAACTCATCGGCGACCGCCGCCGCTAACACTTCCAACTTCGCGCAATAAAAAGCCCCGGTCGTAGTGACCGAGGCTTCTGATTGAATTACTCCAACAAACGGAGACCTGGACTCGTTACTTACCCAGAGTCGGAGGATTCGAACTGCTACCCACAGCCGCCCCAGTCGCTCCCGTGCTCACGCCGTCGAGCGACGCCTGGTACGAGATGATCGTCTTTAGCGTCTCGTATGGAATCCCGGCCAACGGCAGCAGATGCCCGTTCACCGCAAGCATCGGAGTCTGTTCGACATCGATGTCCTGCGCCAGTTTGATCGAAGCATTCACCTGGTCCTTGATCGGCTGAGTCGCCGCGCACGCGTCGATCGCCGCCGGATCCAATCCAGCCTTAGTCACTGCATTCTTCAACGTCTGATCCCCAGTTTCAGGAGTCAAAGCGCCTTGGGTATCAAACACCCCGGCAGAGTAGACAAAGTAGGCATCGTTCTTCTGCTTCTGCACGCAATACCCATACGCCGCCGCCTTGAACGCGAACGGGTGCAGATCCACCAGCGGATAGCTCTGGTACACCACGCGTGCGTTCGGGAAGTCCTTCACCAACTGCTCCATCGTCGACTGCGCCTCTTTGCAATGCGGGCACTGCAGATCTGCAAACTCAACCAGCAAAAGATCCTTGCTGGTCGCGCCGCGCGTCGCACCGTCTGCGCGAGCCTGCAGCGTCTTACGCAGATCAGCAAACGGAGTCGCGCCGAACGGTACCACCGCGTCGCCCGCGACCGCATGCTTGCCATCCGGCATCACAAAAAACGCCGTAGGCTGCACCTTCGCATTGGCTGTCTTGTCCGTGACAAACACAATCACCTTACTCACACTCGGCGCCGTGGTGGACTGGATCGCCTCGACCCGCCAGATCCGGTTCGGGTCATATCCCCACAGGGCCTTCAAAAACGCATTGACCGTATCCACCGTGGGCGTAGACGCCGTAAAGTACTTCTGATTCACAGGAGGAAACGGATCCGCCTTCGTATCCTGCCCCAGACTCTGCAGCTGTAAAGGAGCTCCAGGCTTCTGTGCCGCAGGAGCAGTCTGCGCCGCAGGAGCAGTCTGCGCTCCCGCACCCGCTGACGTCTGTGCTCCCGCCGCTGCCGTAACGCTGAGAGCCGTCACCAATCCCGCCAACATCCAATTCGAAATCTTCAAAGACACCATCCTTCGCCGTCGCTATCCGCGCAGCTCCTCTATTACACCTGAACCTTGACCGCAATGGGAAACCGACGCCCCATTCCGAACGACTTTCTCGTAACTTTCAACACCGGAGCCGCCTGCTGCCGCTTATACTCGCTCTTCTCCACCAGCTGCAACACCGACCTCACCAGTGCCACGTCCACTCCCTGCTCCTCGGCAATCTGCTCCGCTGAGCAATATCGCTCCACATATGCCTCCAGAATGGGATCCAGCACCTCATACGGCGGCAGCGAGTCCGTGTCCCGCTGCTCCGGCCGCAACTCCGCCGAAGGCGGCTTCGAGATCGTCGCCCACGGTATAACTTCCTTCACGCGATTCACATACCGGCTCAGCGCATACACCCGCATCTTCATCACATCGCCAATCACGGCCAGCGCGCCCACCATATCGCCATACAGCGTGCAGTAGCCGGTCGACATCTCGCTCTTATTCCCCGTCGTCAACACCAGCGCACCAAACTTGTTCGACAATGCCATCAGCAGCGTCCCACGAATCCGCGGCTGCAAATTCTCCTCCGCAAGCCCAAACGGTGTCCCTGCAAACAGCGGCTGCAGCACATGCTGAAACTGCGCAAACACATCATGGATCGGCAGCAGCTCAAACCTCACCCCCAGGTTCTTCGCCAGCTTCCGCGCATCGTCAATCGAGCCTAGCGACGAGTACTCCGTCGGCATCCCCACACCGATCACGTTCTCCTTCCCAAGAGCCTCCACCGCAATCGCCGCCACCAGCGCCGAATCAATCCCCCCACTCAACCCCACCAGAGCCTTGCTGAACCCGCACTTCCTCACATAGTCCCGCGTGCCCAGCACCAGCGCACTCCACATCGCAGCGACCTCGTCTACCTGAGTCGCAGCCGCGATCGCCTCGCCATCCCGTGTATCGAAGACCACCAGATCCTCAGCAAACGAAGCCGCCCGCGCCACTACATGACCGTCCGGCCGAATCACCAGCGACGAGCCATCAAACACCAGGCTGTCGTTCCCGCCCACCTGGTTCGTCATCGCCACAAACGCATGATGCCGCCGCGCCAGCGCAGCCAGCATGTTCTGCCGCACCTGCGGTTTTCCCTGCCAATAAGGCGACGCCGAGATATTCAAGATCACCCGCTGCTGTCCCGCCAGCTCCTTCGGCTGCGACTCCCACCGCCCCATCAGCTTCTCAACCGGATCGACCGGATACATCTGCCGCGGCCAGAATCCCTTGTCGTTCCAGGCATCCTCGCAGATCGTAATCGCCAGCGGCTCACCGCCGACACAGACCAGCGTCTGCTCCGCGGCCGGCTCAAAGTATCTCTGCTCGTCGAAGACGTCGTAAAACGGCAGCAGCATCTTTTGCTGCACGAAGCTCACCCTGCCCCCATCCAGCAGTGCCGCGACATTCCTTACCTGCTTGCCCACGCTGGCCTTGGTAGCCATCACCGTCCCGCATAGAATCGCCGGTCGACCCGCAGTTGCGGTCCAGCCTGCAAGCTCAGCCACCACCTGCTCTGCCCTCGCAACGAACGAAGCTTTCTCCAAAAGATCGGCCGGCGGATACCCACACACCGCAAGTTCCGGAAACACCACAAGACCCACGCCTAAAGTGTCGGCACGAGTCGCATATTCAAGAATCTTCTTCGCATTCCCGGCGAAGTCCCCCACCGTCGGGTTGATCTGGGCAAGCGCTATCTTCACCCTTCAAGTCTACCGCTTAGGAGCCTGTCCCGCTCAACACCACGCCCACCGTACGCGCCAGAATCCGAAGATCCATGATCAGACTCCAGTTCTCCACATACGCCGTGTCCAGCGAGATATAGCTGTCGAACGACGGGTCCTGCCGAGCCTCCACCTGCCACAGCCCGGTAATGCCCGGCAACACATCCAGCCGCCGCAGATGCGCAAGGTCGTACTGCTCCACCTCAGCCGCCATCGGAGGCCGCGGCCCTACCAGACTCATATCACCCTTCAGAACGTTATAAAACTGCGGTAGCTCATCGAGCGAGTACTTCCGCAACACTCTGCCCACCTTTGTAATCCGAGGATCTTTCTTGATCTTGAACAGCACACTATCGCGCTCGTTCATATGCTCCAGATCAGCCTTCAGCTTGTCCGCATTCTGCACCATCGTCCGGAACTTGTAGCAGGAGAACGCGCGGCCCTTCCGGCCAATCCTCTGCGCCTTATAAAAGATCGGCCCAGGAGAGTCCAGCCGAATCGCGATCGCAATCGCCAGCATCACCGGCGCAGTCAATGCCAGCCCAATCAAGGAAACCGTCGTATCAAGCACGCGCTTCAGCAAAAATCCACCGATCGGAAAGTCCCTGCGGTGCAGTGGAATCGTCGGAAACTGACCGACATATTCAACCTTCGCATTCCACGCCAGGCCGTCGTACATATCCGGAACCACACGAACATCAATGCCGACAATCCGAGCCTCTTCCACCATGCTGATCACCATCTTCTCTTCGGCCGGAACAGAAAAGAAGATCTCGTCCACAAACAACGATCGAGCCAGCGACAGGCAGTTCCTCGCATCGCCGATCACATCTGCATTACCGGACTCCGCCTCACGTTCGGTCAGCGCAACAAAGCCCTTGAATCGGAATCCCAGATGCTGCAGCGTGTCGATATGATTTCTCAGCGCATGCCCCACCCGACCCGCGCCCACGATCAAAACATTCCGCGTCTCGATCCCCGCCCGGAATCGCCGATAGACCATCCTCCGCCACAACGCGCGCCGCACGCACAGCAGCGCCGTCGTAAACACCACCATCAGTCCAACCACGATTCGCGAGATCGCCTCTCCACTCGACAGGTACAGCGTCCCACACAAAAGCAGCCCTGAGGTCAGCGAAGCCTGAATCGTCATCCTCTGTTCATGCAATCCGCTATGGTGCTGAATCGTCCCATACAGCCCATACGAACGCGTAAGGAAGATCAGGCAGATTCCATACCAGCCAATATAAAAAAACAGAAGATTTGGAGAAGATTTGATCAGATGCGGGAGCACATGCAGCGTCGGTACATCGGCAGGCGTCGCCACGCGGAACCTCAAAGCTGCCACCGCCGCAATCACCACCGTCAGCAGGTCCAGGGAAGCCCAGACCGTGCTCGTGATCGACGGCCTGCGGAAGATTCCGCCGTCGGTCCTCGACGCACGCCTTCCGTTCCCCGCGTATTTTCTCTCTGAAACGATGACCTGCTGCAGATAATCCGGTGTCGCCATAGCGAACGCCTTTCAACTCAATAATCCCAGGGCCTTATAGTCGGTAGGATGCCTGAATTGAAGCTCAGGAATACCGTCGATAAAAAAAGTCGCCAGTCGAGCAGTTATGCGGGCAATATAGAAAAATTGAAGACTATCTGGAGCATACGTCTCAGGCAGGGGCTTGGCAACAGGGTACGGCAACACTTGGCAGCAACTGTCTAACACCTTCAGGGGAGACGCTTTACTCGGTTGTAACCTACCTCACGTTGCGCACTCAGACAGGGGTAACTAGCTCATCCAGCGTCAAAAACTCCTGAAGAATCGGATCCTGGCTGCGCTCCATCTCTTCCATGGTTCCAAAGAAAATCGCTTTACCTGCGCTTAAAAACACCACTCGGTCCGCCAGTTTCTTCGCCAGCCGCATGTCGTGTGTCACCACAATGCTGGTGAGATGTAGTTGTTGCTTCAACCGTTCGATTAAATCTCCGAGAAGATGCGCCATCAGCGGATCAACCATCGTCGTCGGCTCGTCATACAGCACCGCCTCCGGCTGCGACGCCAACGCCCGCGCGATCGCAATGGACCGCTTCATCCCTGTCGAGAGGTCAGATGGCAGCAGGCTTTCCATTCCCGCCACACCCACCATCTCCAGCAAACCCTTCACTACCTGCAGAATCTGGTCTTCCGCCATCTCTCCGCGCTCACGCATCGGAAACGCAACGTTCTCTCCCACCGTAATCGAGTCGAACAGCGCTCCATTCTGAAAGACCATCGTCACCTTCCGACGAATCTCTTGTAACTCTTTTTCCCGGAAGCCGCAGATATTTTCACCCGCAACCTTGATCATCCCCTTGTCAGGCTTCAAAAAACCCAGCAGCATCTGCAGCGAGACCGACTTGCCCACGCCGCTTCGTCCCAGGATGCACAGCGTCTCCCCCGGCAGCACAAAGAAGCTCACATCCTCCAGCACCACAAACTCGCCGAACGACTTATATACATGCTCGAACGAGATGTACGGCCCGGGCTTGTTCTTCACATCCGGGACAGCCTCGGCGGCAGCCTCATTCTGCTCCGCCGCCTGCTGGATAAAATCACCCACCTCCGCAGACACGTCCTCCGAAACACTCTCAATCAGCGGAGTATCCGCGGTCACCTCAGGCTGTTGTTCCTCGATCTTGTCATCCGGCTCTGCCATCTCAGCGACTCCCACCAACCAAATCACGACACAAATCTAGCCTAACCCATTGGTCCCCGCTAAGTATCCAACGCATCGACATGCCGCTCCGCCTCCTCAAACTCCTCCGGAGTATTCAGATTCGCAAACCAGAGATGCTTCGCTGACTGCTGGAACTCCGTCGTTGCCATCCAGTCTTCTCGCCCCGGACCGTGCAAGCTTGGCGTGGCCCGAAACGTCGAGTGATCGTTCCATGGCAAATTGCGGAATGTCATCCTGAGCACGACCCCATGTTTCGCCGCCAGTTCCCTGCCCGCACGCTCCAGCACCGGATACAACTTCAACTCCCCTTGCTCTATCGCACTCGTCAAAAATGGGGCGACGTCCCGGTGAATCATCGCCAGCGTGGGCTGCGCAAGGCCATCGACCGTAAACATTACCAGCCTCGCTCCCCTCTTCTCCTCAATCAGCGTTCTGCGAACCCAGTGGTGCAAGAATGCCGAAGGAAGAAACGGCATATCTACCGGCAGGAACAGGTTCCAATGGAAGACTGAATGAGCAAGCGCCGCCTCCATCCCTCCCATTGGCCCGCAACCGGGGTGCAGATCAGGAAGAATCCGTGCGTACGCCGCCAGTTCCGGGTTACTGCTCAAAATCCGCACATCCATGCACACCCGCCGCAGCTTCTTCACCGCATGGTGTACCAGCGGCTTCCCAGCCAGCTCCAGCAAAGCCTTTTCTCTTCCCATGCGCGAACTCTTCCCACCAGCCAGCACATAGCCGCCAACCTCATCCGCGACCGGGCCAGCCATCAGGCACCCACACCACTCAAAAACCGTACAATCGACTCGATTCCGCGATGAAAGTTCGCTAGATGAAACTTCTCGTTCGGCGCATGAAGGTTGTCATCAGGCAATCCAAACCCCATCATCACCGTCGGCACCTTCAGCTCCCGCACAAAGTCGCCCACAATCGGAATCGACCCGCCCCCGCGCACAAACACCGTCTCCTTCCCGAACACCTCGCGCATCGCCTCCGTCGCGGCCTTCACGTAGGAGTTGTCCGTGCTCACCACAATCGGATCGCCCGCATGAATCAACCGCACCTCCAACGCAACTCCTTTTGGCGCAATCGACTCCACAAAAGCCTTGTACTTCGCAAAGCTCGCCGCCGGCGTCATATCCGGCACCAGCCGCATGCTCACCTTCGCCACTGCCTTCGCGGGAATCACAGTCTTAGCACCAACTCCGATAAACCCACCCAGCATTCCATGCACATCAAGCGTCGGTCTCGCCCACGTCCGCTCCTGCACACTCAACCCCGGCTCTCCCGTCAGCACGCTCGACCCAACCTCAGTCGCCCGATAATGTTCTTCATCAAAAGGCAGCGCCTTCCACGCCTTCAACTCATCCGCCGTCGGCTTCTGCACCTCGTCATAAAATCCCGGAATCAAAATCTTCCCGTTCTCATCCTTCAACTTCGCAATCACCTGCGCCAGCGCGACAAAAGGATTCGGAGCCGCTCCGCCATACATCCCCGAATGCAGATCCGTCTTCGCCCCGCGTGCTTCGATCTCGGTATAGATCATCCCGCGCAACCCAACGCAAAGCGTCGGCAGCTCCGGCGCAAACATCTCCGTATCGCTCACCAGCGCGACATCTGCCTTCAGCTGATCTCCATGCTCACGCACAAACGCAGCGATCCCCTCGCCGCCCACCTCTTCTTCGCCCTCCACAATCACGCGCACATTCACCGGCAGCGTCCCCCCGCCCGCCGTCATCAACGACTCCAGTGCCTTCACATGCATCCACATCTGTCCCTTGTCATCCACCGCACCGCGAGCATAGATGTTCCCATCACGCTCCGTCGGCTCAAACGGCGGCGACTTCCACTCATCCAGAGGCTCCGCTGGCTGAACATCGTAGTGACCATAGCAAAGCACCGTAGGCTTAGCCTTTCCATCAGCTCCCGCCCCCGCATGCAGCCAGTCCGCATACACTAGAGGATGCCCCTTCCGCTTCGACGTAGTCGTCTCAATCAGACGAACGTTCTCCATCCCGATCCTCTTCAGCTCCGCCGCCACAAACTCCGCCGCACGCCGCACATCCCCCACGTGCTCAGGAGCCGTAGACACCGAAGGAATCCGCAGCAGCGCCTTCAACTCTTCGACGAACCGTGCTTTGTTCTCCCGCCCAAACGCAACCGCCGTCATCATCCTCGTCGTCACTTGTCCACTCCCGGAGAGTATTCTCCCGCCGGCAAATCCTCTCCCGGCAAAACACAAGTATATGTCCGCCCCACTCCCCAATCATTCCCCTTGCATCTCATCCATCACAAAGCGTAATTAATGCGGGCTGAGGAAAACAAAATGACCACCTCCCTCAAAGACGGCACCATGATCGACAAGATGGCGCAGTTTGACCTCCATCAGGAGATCGCTGACTCCGAGCAGAAAAAACCCTGGCAATCCGGCCACTACGCCAAGACCCTCTTCAAGAAGCACGACCTCCGAGTCGTCCTCGTCGTCATGGAAGACGCATCCAGGATGAAGGAGCATCACGCAGACGGAACCCTCTCTGTCCAAGTACTCAAGGGGCAGATACGTTTCACCGTTCACGGTAAATCCCATGACCTCAAGGAAGGAAACCTCATCACTCTCAGCGCCTCCATCCGGCACGAAGTAGAGGCCCTTCAGGACTCCGCCTTCCTCCTCACCATCTCCTGGCCCAGCAATCAGGATCTGCTCGCAATGAAGCACCGCGGTTACGGCACCTAGAGCCACGCAAAGCAAAAGCGAAGACACGATGGAAGCTGAACTCAAGCGCGTCTACGAAGAACCCTCCCTCGAAGACGGCACCCGCATCTTAGTCGACAGACTCTGGCCGCGAGGTCTAAGCAAGGAGAAGGCTCGCGTCGACCTCTGGCTCAAAGAGATCGCCCCCAGTAACGAACTTCGAAGATGGTTCGATCACGACCCCGCAAAGTGGCCGGAGTTCAAAGCGCGGTACAAGAGGGAGCTCAAACATAACGCCAAGCAGCTAGCTCTCCTTAGACAAGCCACAGGTCGTGGTCGATCCACCCTGCTATACGGCGCCCGAGATACGGAACACAATGAGGCCGTCGTGCTTCAAGAGCTCTTGCGCCACGAAGGAACCATCCGAACCTGAACCGTCTCCGCTTATCTCGCTTATCATCGTTTCGAAAATTCTTATCTTCATAGCGTCCCCCATCGCAGTGGCGCACAATGCCTCTATGACGACCACGCCCCCCGCTGACACAGCCTCATTCAAAACCGGCCAAACCTGGAACACCGAGGCCTACGCCGCCAACGGCCGATTCGTCGCCACCCTCGCCTCCGAGGTCGTCGCTCTCCTCGCCCCGCAATCCGGCGAACAAATACTCGATCTCGGCTGCGGCGACGGCGCCCTCACCGAACAACTCGCAGCCACCGGCGCCATCCTCACCGGCGTCGACGCCTCAGCCACCATGCTCGAAGCCGCTCGCCAACGCAGCCTTCACAGCTCCGCCAAATTTGTTGTCGAACAACACAACGCCACCGCCCTCCCCTACCACGAGCAGTTTGACGCCGTCTTCTCCAACGCCGCCCTTCACTGGATCACAGGCATCTCCGGCCAGCAGGCCACGCTCGCCGGTGTTCACCGAGCCCTCCGCAGCAAAAATCCACAAGCCCGCTTCGTCGCCGAGATGGGCGGCCACGGCAACATCGCCGCCATTCGTACAGCACTCCAGGCCACCCTCGCCCCCTTCCACATAGACGCCGAAGCCACCGCCGCCAGCTTCTTCCCCTCGCCCGCGCTCTATCGCCGCCTGCTCGAATCCGCTGGCTTCACGATTCAATCCATCGAACTCATCCCTCGCCCCACGCCGCTGCCCAACGGCATGGAGTCATGGCTTAACACCTTCCGTAACGGAGTCCTCGACCGCCTCAATCCACACGATCGCGCCGCCGCACTCACTGACACCATCGCGCTGCTCGAGCCCATCCTCCGCGATGCCGACGGAAACTGGACAGCAGACTACGTTCGACTCCGCTTCCACGCCACCCTCCGCTAGGCCCAGAGCGAGTCCGGCATCTTACCTCAATCTCTTGCCGCTTCCGTGCCTCAGAGTCAATTAAAAGTGGATGAATCATCTCAATTAGACGAAACATCATACTTCTGCGTCTAATGAATTAACAAAACAATCAGGCCTATGAAAATAAAATCGAGTCAGTCTCTCTGCGTCGCCAATTTGTTCCTGTTACTGTATCTTTTCTGCGGAAACGCAAACGGACAGGACACATCGAATTCCACCTCGGACCCGACAGTCAAGCTCAAGACAGTGAGCGCCGACACAACTTCCTCCTCTTCGCTCAATAACTCGGACTTGCCCGACGCCCCCCAGGGACCAGTGTCAGGACCAGTGGCCTCCGAAGAAGGTCAGCAGACCAAGCGCATCCTCGGGATCTTTCCCAACTTTCGAGCGGTCAGTGCCAACGTCCACCTGCCCCCTCAGTCGGTCAAGGAGAAGTTCATCACCGCGACTCACGATAGCTTCGACTACTCTTCCCTCTTCATTCCCGCCTTTGTCGCGGGCATTAACCAGGCTACGAATTCCGTACCGGAATTTCACCAGGGCGCAGCCGGGTACGGCCGCTACTTCTGGCACACCTTCGTCGACCAGACCAGTGAAAACTACCTCGTCGAGTTCATTGTGCCCACTATCACCCGCGAAGACACGCGCTACTACACCCTCGGCAGCGGCGGTTTTATCAAGCGCGCCGAGTACTCCCTCAGCCGCGTCGTCATTACTCGAAACGATGCCGGGCATAATACCTTCAACATCAGCGAAATTGTGGGTGCTGGCGCCGCGGCCGGAATATCGAACTTCTACTATCCTCAGTCCCAGCGCACCTTCAGCAATACCGCAAGCAGATGGGGCACAAGCGTCGGTATCGATGCCGGGACCTTCCTCCTTCACGAGTTCTGGCCCGATATCAACCACAAGTTCTTCCACGGCAAACAGCCTAGCCAATAAAACCAACGGCCTGCCTCCACCGCGGCAGGCCGTCCTATCTTCTCAGACGCTAGCGAACATCCTCCGGCCCAAGATTCGCAAGGCACTGCTCCAGCACTCCATTCAAAGCCTCAATTGAACCTTCCGCCACCCCCCGCCACAACTTCCCTTCGATCACCTTCACCATCTTCTCCGCCGTCTGAAGCAGCTCTTCCCCCTCAGCAGTCAGTCGCGCCGCAAGAATCCGATCATTCTCCCGCCCTTTATTCCGTACGATCCACCCGCCTCTCTCAAGCCCCGTCAACATTGACTGAGCCGACTGCGGCGTCACATAGCACAACCGCGCCAACTGAGCGCCCGACACCCCTGGCTCCTCCCGAATCGTCTTCAGTATGTGTAACTGAGCTGTCGTCACGCCCTGGGGGCGCAGCGCCTCATCCATCTGGCTGCGGAAGTGGACCAGGATGCGCTTCATCA
Organism: Tunturiibacter gelidiferens; assembly: GCF_013410115.1. Taxonomy (GTDB): domain Bacteria; phylum Acidobacteriota; class Terriglobia; order Terriglobales; family Acidobacteriaceae; genus Edaphobacter; species Edaphobacter gelidiferens. The sequence goes on along the minus strand of NZ_JACCCV010000001.1, from coordinate 2,050,174 downwards.
TCTGCGCAGCTCGCCGCCTTTCAGCTTGTCTCTTCGTCCCGTTAGAATTTAAAGAAACCATATCAGTCTCCTGATATCATATCAGGAGACTGATATGGCAACAATGACCGCACCTTCGCCCGCGCTAGCCCGGCCTAAGCCCGTCGCCGCGGCCGCCGCGTGGAAGCCCCATCACAACCCCTGGGCCGTCGCGCTCACCGTCACACTCGCGACCTTCATGGAGGTCCTCGACACCTCCATCGCCAACGTCGCCCTGCCCCACATCGCCGGAACTCTCGGCGCCAGCTCCGAAGAAGCCACCTGGGTACTCACCAGCTATCTCGTCTCGAGCGCAATCGTCCTGCCCATCTCCGGCTGGCTCTCCAACCGCTTCGGACGCAAGCGCTTCTACATGGTCTGCGTCGCGCTCTTCACCATCTGCTCCTTCCTCTGCGGCATCGCAAACACGCTTCCCCTGCTCATCGTCGCGCGCATCCTTCAGGGCGCGGGCGGCGGAGGCCTCGCCCCAAGCGAACAAGCCATCCTCGCCGACACCTTCCCCGTAGAAAAGCGCGGCCAGGCCTTCGCGGTCTACGGCATGGCTGTTGTCGTCGCACCCGCCATCGGCCCCACCCTCGGCGGCTGGATCACCGACAACTTCAACTGGCACTGGATCTTCTTCATCAACATCCCCATCGGCCTCATCTCGCTCTTTCTCAGCAACCGCATGGTCGAAGACCCGCCGCACCTCAAGGAGCGCATGGAGCAGGCCAAGCATCTCAAGATCGACTTCCTCGGTCTCGGCCTCGTCGCACTCGGTGTAGGCTGCCTCGAGTTCACCCTCGACAAAGGCCAGGAAAAAGACTGGTTCGGCGACCCCATGATCCGCACCTTCGCCATCCTCGCCGCCGTCACCCTCATCTTCTTCACCTGGTGGGAGTGGCACCACCCCGACCCCATCGTCGACCTGAAGCTCCTCAAGAACCGCAACTTCGGAACTGCCGTCTTCCTCCAACTGATCCTCGGCATGGTCCTCTTCGGTTCGACAGTCCTCATCCCGCAGTACCTCCAGGGCCTCCTCGGCTACACCGCCGAGCGCGCCGGCATGGTCCTCTCCCCCGCAGGCTTCGTCATGATGCTCATGATGTTCGTTGCCGGCCGCACCCTGGGCAAATTCGATCCCCGCCTCATGGTCTGCCTCGGCTACCTCGTCACCGCCATCGGCATCTACAACCTCACACGCCTCGATCTCAACGCCGCCTTCGGCACCGTCACCCTCTGGCGCATGCTGCAGGTCATCGGCCTCGCCTTCATCTTCATCCCCATCAGCACACTCAACTACGTCGGAGTCCCTGCCAGTAAAACCAACCAGATCTCCAGCCTCTCCAACTTTGCCCGCAACCTAGGAGGCAGCGCCGGCACTGCGCTCCTCACCACCTATCTCGCGCGCAACTCCCAGGTTCAGCAGGTCGCGCTCTCCGCCAACGTCGTTCGCGGAAGCGTCCCTTACAACCTCTACATGGACCGCATGAAAGAGATGCTCATGTCGCAGGGCATGTCTGCCGCCAGCGCCTCGCAGATGGCCATCGGCCAGGCCTACCAGCAGATGCTCCGTCAGGCATCCATGCTCAGCTACAAAAACGCCTTCGCCATTCTCGCCTGCACCATCTTCCTGCTCACGCCGCTGCCCTTCATCATGCGTCTCCCCACCAAGGCCGCCAAACCCGACCCCGAAGCCATGGGCGGACACTAACGTCGTTCGATTAACCCACGCTGTCTAAAGCGGTGGACCTCAACAGCGGAAAAAAACGGGTGCCCCACATCTCCATTTTGAGATGTGGGTTTTTCCGCGACACTTATGCATCATCAGAAAAGCGCTAACGAGCCGCGTCCAGTTGCATCATCGTCTGCGCACGTTCAAACGCCACCGGGCTCACCGACACCGCGCCCTCAAACGGTCGCGCCAGATCCGCAATCGCCGACAGCGTCACCGCCACCACAAACGTCAGCGCCAGAACCTGACAATAGTGCAGCCATTTGTTGTCGTTCCCCAACAGGCACGAAGACCCCACCGTCGCTCCTCCGCCCGCCAGCAGCAGAATCCACAGCACCACAGGCAGCCTCACACGAAGTTGTTCCTCCCGCAGGCTGCGCCTCTCCGAAAGCTCGCTCAGCACCCGCGTCAGATGATCCACGCTATTCGCCGCACTGGCATCGTCCTTCACCGCCGCCAGCAGCTTCCACATATCCACCTCGATCAACTCTCCCGCGCGGCTCTCCTCCTGATGCTGCATCGCCGGCCACTCCTGGTTCACCACCGCGTCCGCATACTTCATCCCAAGAACCCGAAACGCCTCTCGCTCCGCAGCTGGCAAAGCCGACGCCACACGCGTAACGGTCAGCAGCGAACTGGCTTCCTGCGTCGCATTCACCTCCGCCGCGCGAAAATCCGACCACACCGTGTACAGCATGAAGCCCAGAATCACCCCATACGTCGTCCCCAGGATCCCCAGCTGCCATCCCGTCACATCATTGATCAGCTTGCGATTGGGAATGGGCCATACTCGGTTCAACAAAAGCACCATCACCACCGACACCAGCAGCGCCAACACAACCAGCAAGCTACTCTGCGCATAACTCAGCATAGGGTCCACCTGAACGGAAAGCTGCAACTGACAGATCAGACTACATCCCGCCTCCACATCACACCATTCCCAAAACGCCTTCCTGTCAACACGCCGAAACGGGCCCACACAATCCGGTGAGATCGCTAAAAACCCGTATGCGCTATCATTCTCCAACTCTTCCTTCAAAAACGAGGTCTAGCACTTGAACCATTCTCTTCGTTCGAAGCAATGGCTTGGCATTGATCGTGATCTGTGGCTCACCGGCGTTCTCGTCGTCGGCTCGATCTTGAGCGGCCTCATAACCGTCCTCCTCTACAAAGTCCCAAAGCCCGCCGCCGCCCTGATGTGGACCCTTGCCTGCCTCGCCGTCGGTTCGCTGCTTGGCTTCGTCTTCGGCATCCCCCGAGCCGCCACCGGCTCAGCAACCGACGCGCCGCAGTCCCACGCCGGCCTCTCTGCCAACACCAACATCGAGCAGATCTCCGACTGGCTCACCAAATTACTCGTCGGCGTCGGTCTGGTCGAACTCAAAGACCTGCCTCATGGACTCGGCACCGCATCCCATTTCGTCGCTGCTGGTATGGGCGACGACTCCCATCTGGTCCCATTCGCCGCCGCTCTGCTCGTCTTCTTCCTCGTCGAAGGCTTTCTCGGCGGATACCTCGTCACCCGCACCTTCTTCCAACGAGTCTTCGAGCGCTCCGACCTTGACCTGAACGACTCGGGCCAGAGGCTGTCCTAACCGTCACACGCGGTTCACACCCTTCGTCAATAATAGGAACCGCTCATTCACCCCGCTTCGAGCGCTCGTCGAAATGGCACGCCCATCGGACACCCACCTGAAAACATCTCAACAGAGGAGCAAAGAAAGACTAAAATTCTCGCAGTGACCAAACCGGCCTCAAACGCGGTCTATGTAGTTGTCGCAGTGGTGCTCATCCTCGCATCTTCAGCGAGCGCGACCCCGCTGCCCTCCGCGTCCACCCTGCTGGCCTGCACCGCCGCGCAGCTTTCGCTCTCCTTCGACGGCGAAGGTGGCAACTTCGACGGCATGTCGCAGTCCGGAACTCTGCTGGTCCTTCGCAACATCGGCGCGCAAACCTGCACCGTCCCCGGCCGCCCCACGCTCGCCTTCGAAGACGGCTCCAACACCAAACTCCCCATCTCCCTCGAAACCCCGCCCGGCATGCACCCCGGCCCGGTGATTCTGTCCGTCGCGATTCCTGCAAACGCCGAGGCCACAGGCGAACTTCACTGGGTCTCCGGTGAGGTCTTCGACAACAGCAAGTGCTTCACCCCTGCCTTCGTAGCCATAGCCTTAGGCACCGAGACCCTCCGCGCTCCCTTCACCGGCCATCTCTGCGCGCCCTCAGGACAAGACGCCAAGTATCGCTTCGCCTACCTCAAGCGCGATCCGGTCTACGTACGCTCGAAATCCTAGCCGTTCGATCCCTGGCACCCGCGCGCTTCAGATTCGCCGTATCTCCAACGGCCAACTTCACTTCCAACCGCGCCACCCATACCAGTTACACTAGTATTTGGGATTAAGTGCGCCCCGAAGGATACCGTTTTGCTCAACTCAGTCATTGCAAAAGTCTTTGGCACCAGTAACGAACGCGCCGTCAAGCGCATCCAGCCTACGGTTGCGCAGATCAACGCGCTCGAGCCGACCATTCAGGCGCTCTGCGACGAGGCTCTGCGCAACAAGACCGCCGAGTTCCGCCAGCGCATCGCCGCCGCCATCTCCCACATCGCTGATACCCCAGAGAACGCCGACGAGCGCAACGCCGCCGAAAAGGAGGCCCTCGACGCCATCCTGCCCGAAGCCTTCGCCGTAGTCCGCGAAGCCGGCATGCGCGCAGTCAGCATGCGCCACTTCGACGTCCAGCTCATCGGCGGCATCGTCCTCCACTCCGGCAAGATCGCCGAAATGAAAACAGGCGAAGGCAAAACCCTCGTCGCCACTCTCCCCTGCTACCTCAACGCGCTCGCAGGCCGAGGCGTCCACGTCGTCACCGTCAACGACTACCTCGCCAAACGCGACGCCGAATGGATGGGCAAGATCTACGGCTTCCTCGGCCTCACCGTCGGCGTCATCGTCCACGACCTCTCCGACGAGCAGCGACGCGACGCCTACGCCTCCGACATCACCTACGGCACCAACAACGAGTTCGGCTTCGACTACCTGCGCGACAACATGAAGTTCGAGCTCAAGGATCAGGTCCAGCGCGGTCACTACTACTGCATCGTCGACGAAGTCGACTCCATCCTCATCGACGAGGCCCGCACCCCCCTCATCATCTCCGGCCCCACCGACCAGACCACCGACAAGTACGCCCGCGTCAACATCATCATCCCCAAGCTCGAGCTCGGCGAACTCATCGAAACCGTCGAAACCAAAACCTGGTCCGGCGACTACGTCGTAGACGAAAAGACCCGCTCCATCACCGTCACCGACGAGGGCTGGGAGAAGATCGAAGGGTTGCTTGGAATTGGAAACATAGCTGACCCGGAAAATTGGGACCTCAAGCATCACGTCGAAGTCGCCATCAAGGCCCACTCCCTCTACAAGCGCGACGTCGAGTACGTCGTAAAAGACGGCGAAGTCATCATCGTCGACGAGTTCACCGGCCGTCTCATGCCCGGCCGCCGCTGGTCCGACGGACTCCATCAGGCTGTCGAAGCCAAGGAAGGCGTCGCCATCCGCAAGGAAGACCAGACGCTCGCCACCATCACCTTCCAGAACTACTTCCGCATGTACAAAAAACTCAGCGGCATGACCGGCACCGCCGAGACCGAAGCCGCCGAGTTCGACAAGATCTACAAGCTCGACATCGTCGTCACCCCCACCAACCGCACGATGCGCCGCATCGAAAACGCCGACGTCGTCTACCGTACCGCGCAGGAGAAATACTTCGCCGTAGCAGACGAGATCGCCCGCCTCCACGGAGAAAAGCAGCCCGTCCTGGTCGGCACCACCAGCATCGAAAAATCCGAGCTCCTCTCCGAGATCCTCAAGCGCAAAGGCGTTCGCCACGTCGTCCTCAACGCCAAGTTCCACGAGAAGGAAGCCGAGATCGTCGCCCAGGCCGGCCGCCTCGGCATGGTCACCATCGCCACCAACATGGCAGGCCGCGGCACTGACATCCTCCTCGGCGGCAACGCCGAGTTCATGGCCCGTCAAGATCTCGTCCGCAAGCAGCAGGCCCGCGCCGTCTCCGCAGCCGAAGGCATCATCAGCCCCGTCGCCGGTCCCGGCATGGTTCGCTTCTACTACACCGGCCAGGAGTTCGAAACCACGCAAGCCAACTGGGACGCCGCCACCGCAGCCCACGAGGGCGCAGCCAAAGCCGAACACGAATCCGTCATCAGCGCCGGCGGCCTCCACATCCTCGGCACCGAGCGTCACGAGTCCCGCCGCGTCGACAATCAACTCCGCGGACGCGCCGGCCGTCAGGGCGATCCCGGCTCCTCCCGCTTCTTCCTCTCCCTCGAAGACGACCTCATGCGCATCTTCGCCCGCGAGTGGGTCTCCACGCTCCTCCAGCGCCTCGGCATGGAAGAGGGTGTTCCCATCGAATCCGGCATGATCTCCCGCCGCATCGAAGCCGCACAGAAGGCCGTCGAAACTCAAAACTTCGAGTCCCGCAAACACGTCCTCGAGTACGACGACGTCATGAACAAGCAGCGCGAAGCCGTCTACGGCCTCCGTCGCCAACTCATGGAAGGCGTCGACCAGAAGCAGCTCATCACCGAGGACTACACCTCCACCATCCTCTCCAACATCCTCGACGAGAACGCCCCAGAAAAAGTCCACGCCGATGAGTGGAAGCTCGAACCTCTCTTCGCGCAGATCTACGACATCTTCGGCGCACACCTCGAAAAAGAGATCGACGCCACCACACTCAACCGCCACGAGCTAGGCGAAGCCATCTTCCAAAACCTCCGCGCACGCTACGACATCAAGGAGAATATCCTCGGCGCCGAAGCCATGCGCTACCACGAGCGCATCGTCATGCTCTCCGTCCTCGACGGCCTCTGGAAAGACCACCTCCTCGCCATGGACCACCTCAAAGAAGGCATCGGCCTCCGCGGCTACGCCCAGCAAGACCCGCTCGTCGCCTACAAGAAAGAGTCCTTCGAGATGTTCGAAGGCATGATGATGCGCTTCCAGGAAGACACCGCACGCCACCTCTTCCGCATGCAGATCATCGGCCCCGACGGCACACCCATCGAGTCCGCGGAGCAGCTCGCTCAAGCCCAGGCCCACGCGCAGGCTCTCGCGCAGGCCCAACAAGCCCAGCAGCTAGCCGCAGCCAACGCCCAAAATGCGCTCCCACCCTCCGGCCCGCCGCAACACACCAACGCCCCGGCCGCGCGTCAAAATCCACCAGCACCGCCATCCAATCGCGCACCCTCCACCACCATCGACGCACTCGAGCGTGAGTTCCAAAAGAAGAAGCAGCGCGAACTCGAGCAAGCCCGCTCAGTAAGCTCCTCCTCATCCGCCACCAACGGTTCAGGCCCGCGTCACGCTGGCGAAAAAGTAGGCCGCAACGACGAGTGCCCCTGCGGCTCCGGCAAGAAGTACAAAAAGTGTCACGGCGCCACCGCCTAGCCTGCAGCAGTTCCCGCCGCCGCGAACCAAGATGCGATGCATCGCAGAGACGTGCGTTTGAACCATCCCAACCATGCGTGTCGCTCTGTGCCGCAATCCCGAAGTGTTGGGGCGACGCTTATTGACGCCGCCCCTTGTCGGTCTGCTAGTAGACCCGGACAATCACCTTGCCAATCATGCCAAGATTGTCATGCAACGCGCATATGTAGTTGTACGTCCCCGCCTCCGTGAAGGTAATGCGAAAACGCGTATTGCCCGGAGGAGACTGAGCCACGCCAACCTGGTTTTGCGGCGATGCGACAATAAGGCCCGAATGCACGTTGTCCCCCTGCGAACTGATCGTGGCATGCAATACGCCATCCGCATCGAGAGTTATGGGCACATTGCCGGACGGAGGCCCGGGATTCGCCGGCTCCTTTCCGAAGGTGATCGTATGTGGCAAAGCCGGGTCTAAATTGGTCCACTCGATCGTGTCCCCCTTATGGACCTCAATGGTCCCCTTCAGAAAACGCACGACCGAAAGCGACTCAAATCCAGCGCCGGTCACCGTCATCTCTCCAATGCCGGCAGTCACGCTGTTCTTGTTTGAGAGCACGTGCGCGGAGAGCATGTCATCCATGTCCCTCTGCTTGTCTGTATCGGTGAGCAGACTCTTCCGTTGGTCCGCTGCCTGCGCGTCATAGAAGGCCTGGTCGTGCGGTAAAGTCGCCGACGCGTCAAGGACGTGTATGACTCCGGTCATGTGCGTGTGCACCAGGCAGATAAGGCTATAGTTGCCGGGTTTAGGAAAGCTCACGGTAAAGCTTTGCCCCTCCACTAGCGGGGGCGCACTCACGCACTTGGAGCCGTTAAAACTTGCCCCACTTGGCGAGAAACCCGGACAACCCACCGTGAAATCGTTATACGGCTGACCTGCGATGAAGAAGGAAACCGTATGAATATCGCCGCTGCCGGACGTCCAGGTGATGCTGTCGCCCTCGTGGATCCACAGCTCGTTGGGAAGAAAGGCGACTGCCTGCCTGCCCATATCCTTACTTTGACCGCCCAACAGCGCTTTCCAGCTTTGTTGGGCACAAGCGCTGCTTGGGATACAAACCACCAGCGCCGCCAGCGACGCCACCGACACAAACATCGAGTTTCTCGATCTCATGATCGCCTCTTGAAAAATATAGATTTTGGGGGAGCAGGCCCGGAGCCCGGCAGGAATTATAGGCCCTGTCCAACGTGTGTCAACTTCATCATTGGACGACGCACCGAGGGGATGCCAGCGCTGAAAGGGCGCTAGCTTGCAACTTTTAAGAACGAGGGAAGTTACGGAGCCTTACTTCTCCAGATCATCCAGCAAAAGCTTCGCCTTCGTGGCCAGCGTCTTCGCCCCCTCAGCATCGCCGGACTTCAGCGCATCCCGCGCATCCTTCCAGAAGTTCCTCACCTTGCTCACCTGCGCCTTCTGCTCTTCCGCCTTCTGCGCCGGCAGCGCATTCAGCCTCTTGTCGATCGAAGCAATCAAGTCCTCTGCCTCATGTTTCGTCTGCGGGTTCGTCTCTCCGCCAGCGGTCAAAGCACCAACCGCTGCATCCGGCGAGGGTGGTCCTGCAGCGGCGCTGGCCACCTGGGTCTCCGGTGGCGGTTCAGGTGGCGCGACAACCTTAGGCGTCTTCTTCTTCCGCTTCGGCTTCCCTGCCTCAGTCGAAACCGGCACCGGCGGCAGCTTCTCCGTCGGCGCCTCCACCATCGGCAGATCATCCGGCTCCGGAATCTCCTCAAGCGCCACTGGAGCCATCACCGGAGGCAAAGGCGCAAGCTGCTGCTTATGCCGGCATCCCGCCATCCCCATCGCCAAACCAAACCAGAGAGCCGTCCATGCGATCTTCTGCGTAATGTTGCTCGTACCCTTCAAACCCGTTCCCCTAGTTCTTTGTGAACTGCTCCTGCGGCCTTCCTGCTCTCGCCGCCAACTCCCGCCGCAGCCGGCAGCCGAAACGTAAAAGTCGTCCCTCGCTCGACCGAATCCGGGTCGGCATTGGATCGCACGTCCATCGCTCCGCCATGCAGCTGCAAAATCCTGTACGTCATCGCCAGCCCGATCCCGCTGCCCTTCGGTTTTGTCGTGAAGTACAGTTCGAAGATACGCGGTAATAGCTCCGGAGGTATACCCTCTCCTTCATCAATTACCTCAACCACTGCAAACTGGTGATCCCGCCGCATCCTCACCACCATCACCCCGCCCTCGGGCATAGCCTGCATACCGTTCAGCAACAGGTTCAGCAGCGCCTGCTGCATCAGCTGCGCATCCACCCTCACCATCAACGGATCCTTCGGAGCATCCACCACTACCCGCACCCGACTCTCCTGCATCTCGGCCGACGTCAGATCCATCACAACCGAGACTACGTGCCGCAGATCCTGCTCCTTCAGATGCAGCTCCATCGGTCGCGAAAAGTCCGCCAGCGTCTGCACCACTCTGTCCAGCCGCTGCATCTCGCCCGCCAGAATCTCCACGTGCCGTTGTGCCCCGCCAAACGCCTCGGCCCCGCCAGGCGCCAGCTTCCCACGCAGCAGCTCCAGGTGCAGCACCATCGCGTTGATCGGGTTCTTCACCTCGTGCCCCACCCCAGCCGTCAGCCTCCCAATCGCTGCCAGCCTCCTCGCGACCTCCAGCTCCTGCCCCAACTGCGCCACCGACTCCATATCCCGCAGCGTCAACAGCGTCGCCACACTCCCCACCCCGCTCAACCGATCGTCGATTCGGTCCAGCGAGAATTGCACCTGCCGTCCGTCCTCCAGCGTCACCGCCTGCGCACTCACCTGGCCCCCCTCGGCGAACGCCTCCAGCACCGCCTCTCCGAGGATGCTATCCGGAGCAAAGATCTCTTCCAGCCGCATCCCCACCAGCTTTTCGTGATCTTCATTCAGCGGAGCGCCAAGAAAATAAGCCACCGCATCCGACACCATCACCGCCCGCCGATCCGCCGTAAACAGCAGCACTCCATCGCGCAGCGTATCCAGCATCTGGTTCAGATTCGCCTGCAGCGCCGTATACCCGGCCTCCTGCGTACGCATCTGCTCTCCTAGGCGATCCAGCGTCTTCGTCACCCGAACCACCGCGTCGCTCCTGGTATTCCGACTCTCCAGCAACTTCTCCGGAATCGCTCCCCCTGCCAACGTCAAGCTCTCCAGCCGCGCGCTGATCGCCTCCAGCGGTCGCAACGCCACATTCGCCAGCAGCCCAGCCGACAGCATCGCCGCCAGCGCCGCCAGTGCCGCAAAGATCAGCGCATCCAGCAACCACGGCTCATACGAGTTCTTCAAAAACGTCGACCGCACCCCAACGTGCACCACCAGAAACGCAGCCCCGTTCCGCTGCAACGCCTGCGAGATATCCAGCACTCGCGGCTTGCCAAACACCACTCTCATCTGCCGCGGGATCGGCCCGTTCTGAACACTCGCCAGGCTGAACCGAAACACCGACGGCTGATCCACCGCGTCCGGATCCGTACTCAGCAGCGTCATTCCGTGGGCATCCGTCACACTCACGTCCTGCACCGTAGGCGAGTACCGCACGATCGTATTCATCACCTCGATCAGCGCCGTATGACTCCTCAGCGCATCCACCACCGCCGCATGCAGCGCCTCATCGCTTCGGTCCACCGGTGGATTCGCCCGCAGCCCCGTCTCGATTGCCTTCCGCATCTCCAGCCAGACCTCATGCACCAGCACATCGTTCGCCGCAGCCGTCTGCTCGATCCTCTGCCGCAGCAGTTCGCTTACGAACAGCGCCGAAAGCACCAGCACGATCGCAAACGTCAACCCCGTTGCCGCAAGCACCAGCTTCGTCTTCAGCCGCATCGTTACTCCGTCACAGCAGCAGCGTTCGAGTACTCCTTCAGCTTATTCTGCAGAGTCTTCGAACTGATCCCCAGAATCTCAGCGGCCTTGGTCTTGTTGTTATGGGTCGCCACCAGCGTTTTCAGAATCAGCTGCCTCTCTGCCTCGTCCACCGTCGTTCCCACCTCCACCCGCACTGAGTTCGACTCATCCAGACGCCGCTGGCCGTCCTCAAAGTGCGCCATCTGCGCAGCAGCAGCCTCCGCTACGCCAACCCGATTAGGCGGAGGAGCAAATCCCGGCTCTCCAAAGTGCGGCGGCAGATGTTCAATCCCCAGCATCCCCGACCCGGCCAGAATCACCGCCCGCTCAATCGTATTCCGCAGCTCCCGAACATTGCCCGGCCACTTGTAGCTCTCCAGCCGCGTCATCAGCGAATCCTTCAATCCCGCAACCGTGCAGTGATGCCGCTCGTTCATATCGTCGATCATCTTCTCCGCAATCGCCGACACATCCATCAAATGATCGCGCAGCGGAGGCATCTGGATATTAAAAACATTCAGTCGATAGTAAAGATCCCCACGCAGCTCCCCACTCGCCACAGCCTTCTCCGGATCTTTATTCGTCGCAGCCACCACCCGCACATCCACCGGCGTCTCAATCTTGCTGCCCAGCCTTCGCAGCTTTCTGTCCTCGAGCACACGCAGCAGCTTCGCCTGTGTCGCCATCGGCATCTCGCCAATTTCGTCGAGCAGTAGCGTACCCTCTTCCGCCAACTCAAAGCACCCCGCACGACGTTCCAGCGCCCCGGTAAACGCGCCCTTCTCGTGCCCAAAGATCTCACTCTCGATCAGCGTCTCCGGAATCGCCGCGCAGTTCACCGCCACAAATGGCTTCAGCCTTCGCGCACTCAGGTCATGAAGAGCCCGCGCTACCAGCTCTTTTCCCGTCCCACTCTCACCCGTCACCAGCACCGACACATTCGACGGAGCGATCCTCTCGATCATCGAAAAGATATCCACCATCTGCGGCGACGACCCAACCATCGGCCCCAGCACGCCCGTGTCCCTTAGCTGCCGACCCGTCGCCTCCAGTTCAGCATCCGCCTCCCGCTGCCGGCTCGCATTATGGAGAATCGTCTTCAGCCGATGCGGGTCCACCGGCTTCGGAATATAGTCGTACGCCCCCATCCGCATCGCATCGACGGCCGACTCAATCGACCCCTGCGCCGTCAGCATCACCACCGCAATCCTCTGCGGCAGCTCGCCAATCCTGCTCAACAGCTCCATCCCATCCATCCGTGGCATCTTCAGGTCGGTCACAATGATCGCGGGAGCCCACGACACCGCCTTCTCCAGACCCTCCATGCCATCCGCCGCGCACTCAGCCCTATAGCCCCAGCTCTCAATCAGCTCCGTCAGGCCACTCCGTGCATGAACCTCATCTTCAACAATCAGTACCTTCTCCAACACACTCTCCAAACCAAAACCAGTAGTCGAACCCAAGACAGTCTCCAAAGCAGCCACCGTCCGCAATTAAATTCGAGAGCTTATCAAACAGGATGCACCCTGCTCAATCACATCCTCAGCCCGGCACGCTTCGCGGAACCGACTCCATTAACTCAATCCTCGCCCAGGCCCCGTCTCGGGACCTGTGCCGTACGCCATCTCTAAGGATATCCTTGAAACCATGTTAGAGCCCGAAATTACCGTAGAAGCCTTCTCCGCCCTCCGCCAGCAGCCCAACTCCCCCCTCCTGTTAGACGTCCGCGAGCCCTGGGAGTACCAGACGGCCCACCTCCCCGACTCCACCCTCATCCCCATGGGCGAGATCCCCTCCCGCGCCCACACCGAACTCGACCCCGACGCCCCCATCGTCGTCCTCTGCCATCACGGAGCCCGTTCCCTCAGCGTTACTATGTGGTTGCGTAATCAAGGCTTCGAACACGTCCAGTCCCTGGCCGGCGGCATCGATTCCTGGTCCCGCACCATCGACCCAGCCATCCCCCGCTACTAACCCAAAACGTCCCTTTGCCGCTTCTCTCGCTGTCGCTCTGTCGTTCCGCTTTTTTGGTTGTCATTCCGCAGCGCCAGCGGAGGAATCTGCCGTTGCCCTTGCCGTTGCAGTTGCCGTTCTTCGTTGTCATCCCCGAAGGGGATCTGCTGTCGTCCCACCGCTGCAATCGCCCGTTTCCCACCCTCAACGCATCACACCCACAGGAGGCCTTGCTTGCATAAGATCCTTCCGTTGATCGTCCTTCTCTCAAGCTCGCTGCCCCTCGCAGCCCAGCAGAACCCGAGCCCCCTTCCCTCCAACTACCACACCGTCCTCACCAACGACGCCTTCAAAGTCATCAGTGTCCAGTACGGCCCGCATGAAAAGGTTCCCGTCCACGACCACCCCGCCACCCCAACCGTCTTTGTCTACCTCAACAACTCAGGCCCCGTAAACATCATCCACGACGGGACACCGCCCTCCACCGTCACCCGTCCCCCCACCCAGCTCGGAGCCTTCCGCTTCAACCGCGGCATCATCGAGCGCCATTCCATCGAAAACCTCAGCGACCTGCCCTCCCTCTTTCTCCGCGTCGAACTCCCCAACCTCACCCTGCCCGACACCACACCCGACTTCCGCGGCCCCGCCCCCACCGACCTCACCCACAACATCAGCGCCACCGAGTTCTCCTCCCCGCACGTCACAGTTCTCCGCGTCGTCTGCGTCAACCCCGCGCCCTGCAACGTCCCACCCACGGCAGCCCCATCTGTCCTGATCGCCTTCTCCTCCACAGCCCTCACCCACGACGGTCAAACCACGAAGATCGCGATAGGCACCGTCCTTCCCATAGCCCCCAGCCAATCCTTCCAGATCTCTCCGGTCGCATCCGAGCCCGCCCACATCCTGCTCATCTCAAGACACTGATCCACAAGACCCTGACCGGTCAAAAATCCCTGCTAACTCTGCGGCGGCACCTGCGGTTGCTCTTGATTCGGCTGCTCCGGCGAAGGATTTGTCCCCGGCTGCTCCGGCTGTTCGGGCTCAGCCTGCTGCTGCGGCGGCGGCACATTCGGATTATCCGAAATCCGCGGACCCTCCTGCCCCGGCACCGGCTGTTGCGTGATCGGAACCTGCGGCGCCTCCTGAATCCTCGGCTCCGCCTGCTGGTCCTGCTGAATCTTCAAGCTCCGCTGCACCACCCCATTCAGCTCCTGCTGTTGCCTCTGCGAAGCCGCCTGCTGCCGTTGCAAAAGACTCGCATCCCTCTGTCTTTGCGCCTCGGCCAACGCCTCCGGGTCAACCACCGGCCTGGGAGCCTGCACCACAGGTGGCGCCATTCGCCGTACTGCGTGATGCGCTCTCTGATCCGCAACCACTGGCACCGGCGGCGGATCATCAGGAAAATCCGGCTGTGCAGCGCGGGGCACCGTGCGAACCACAGGCTGCACCACCACCGGAGCCTGCTTCTTCTTACATCCCTGCCCCACGATCAACGCCAACCCCACCGCCGCCAACCCCGCGCCCTTCGCCAATCGTGCCAGCATCCCGTACCTCGTCCCCATTGGATGCAGGCTTACCACACGCCGCACCTCGAATCTCCCCGCAGAATACTCGAAAAGCAGTCGCCCGTGCCTTACGCCGTTGCACTTGAGGTTCAACTGCAGACCTGCGACAAATCGCACAGGGTCCTCACTTAGGCATCATGATAAGCTTTGTGAAAATCCGGCGAAACATACTTGCTCAACTAACTTCTTTTTGCTCCTCGGGTCCAAACTAAAAGTGGCCGTCCCATCGCCAGGTAAATGAGGTAAACCGAATGCTAGGAAGCGTCAAGTCCTTCCTAAAGAACGTCCCGGTTCTTGGTCAGGGTCTCCTTCAACTCCGCAGAGCGCGGTTCAGGAGCTCGGTCGACTACTGGGATCAGCGCTATCGCAAGGGCGGCGATTCAGGCGCAGGCAGCTACAACCGGCTGGCCGAGTTCAAAGCCAACTTCCTCAACACATTCGTCGAGCAGCACCGCATCTCCTCCGTCATCGAGCACGGCTCCGGCGACGGTGCCCAACTCAAACTCGCCCGCTATCCCAGCTACACCGGCGTCGACATCTCCCCCAAAGCCGTTGAGATATGTCGCACTCTCTTCGCCAGCGATCCCACCAAACGCTTCTTCGAAGCCAGTCTCCTTCCCGCAGGCACCGTGGCCGATCTGGCGCTGTCCCTCGACGTGATCTACCACGTCGTCGAGGACCACGTCTTTGACGCCTACATGCAAAAACTCTTCGCCTCCGCCAGCCGCTTCGTCATCGTCTACTCCAGCAACATGGAGCGGGACTGGCCCTACAAGCACGTCCACCATCGAAAGTTCACCGAATGGGTGGCCCGAAACCAACCGCGGTGGTCTCTCCTGTCCAAAACCCCCAACGCCTATCCCTACGACCCGGCCAATCCCGAAGAAACCTCCTTCGCCGACTTTTACGTCTTCGCCGCCACCAGCTAGAGCAAAGTAGTCGTTGGCCTGGAGTCTGCCGTGCCCTTCTGTTTGTCATTCCCGAAGGGAATCTGCTGTTGCCTTCCTCACACCAACAGCAAATCCGCTACAAGCGCGCCATCGCAATCAGCAAACCCACCACAACCTCCGCGAATCCGATCAGCGCGGCCGGAGCGGATCTCATGACACGAAAATAAATCTCAAAACCGTGTCACTTTTTTCGCCACCAGAAACAACACCATCAACCAACCACCAACTCACCACAATCCACCACAATCCCACCATCAAAAAGCCACGTTCAAAAACACCTTTTTCGCAAAACCCCCAGCAAAAACGCCCCACAGCCACAAGATTAAAAAATCTCCCGGCAATCCAAAAATTATTTGAAGACAAACCTCACTTCGCCCGGGGATGCGTCTCGTCATACACCTTCTGCACCTGACCCACCGTCAGCTGCGTGTACCTCTGCGTCGTCGAAAGTCGCTCATGCCCCAGCATCTCCTGAATCGCACGCAGATCCGCACCCTCCTCCAGCATGTGCGTCCCAAACGCATGCCGCAGTGTATGCGGATGAACATCCGCCGCCAGCCCCCGGCTCAACGCAATCGCCTTCACAATCCGCCCCACACTCCGCGTCGTCAGCCGGCAATCCCCACGCATTCGCAGATTCAGCACCAACGGCCCATCATGCACCAGTGCGCCCTTGCCTGCCGCCCCCAGCTTCGCCTCCCGCAGCGGCAGATACGCTCGAAGCGCCACGGCAGCTTCATCTCCCAGCGGCACCAGCCGCTCCTTTCGTCCCTTGCCACGCACCAGCACCGCATCGTCGCGCCACTTCACGCTGCCCATATTCAAACCCACCAGCTCCGAGTTGCGAATCCCGCACCCATACAACATCTCGAAGATCACGCGATCCCGCTCCGGCCACGCCGAAGCATCTCCCTCATCCGAATCTCCACCACCATCCGGGTGCCCCATCCTTCGCGCACCTTGCGAAGGGTGGGAGACGACACCTCCCAACCCGCCAGCCCTCTTCTCGGTCGAACCATCCAGCGAATTCAAAACCCGATTCACCTCTTCCATACTAGGCACCCGCGGCAGATGCTTCGGCAGCTTCGGCGTGCTCACCAGCAGCGCCGGATTCTGCGCCACCTTCCCTTCCTTCGCCAGCCACTTGAACCAGCTCCTCACCGCCGCCAGCGCCCGCGCCGCACTAGCCTTCGTCAGCCCTCGCTCGTACAACGCTCCCAGGTAAGCGCGAATATGCAGATGCTCCACCGCTCCCACCTTCGAACCCTTGCCCAACGTCTCGTTGAGATAAGCCGCAAAGCTCCTCACCTCGCGTGCATAAGCCCGCACGGTATGCTCCGACGCGCCGCGCTCATTCGCGAGCATCGCCAGAAACCCTTCGGCCAATCCTTCGATCTCGTCAGCCTTATCCCGCATTTGCCTCTGCCTTAGCTCTCGTCTTTGCCGCCGCCTGCGTCTTTTGCGCTGCCTGAGCCTTCGTTTCTGCCGCTGCCTGAGCCTTCGCTTTTGCCGCTGCCTTAGCCTTTGTTTTTGCCGTCATCCTGAACGTAGTGAAGGATCCCGAAGCCCCTCACCCGCCCCGACAATCCGAACCTTCAGCCCAACCCTTCAAACCACCCGCCTCTTCCCTCGCGGATGATGCTCCCGGTGCACCTTCTTCAAATGCCCCAGCGCCACATGCGTATAAACCTGGGTCGTAGCAATATCGGCATGCCCCAGCAAAGTCTGCACACTTCTAAGATCCGCACCATGCTCCACCATGTGCGTCGCGCAGCTATGCCGCAGCATATGCGGGCTGGCCTTACTCCCCGTCCCCGAAACCGACCGCACCATCTCCCAGACCCACTGCCGCGTCAGCCCATGCCCACGCACACTCAGAAACAGTGCCCTCTGCACCGCATGGCTTCCCCGCTCCAACCCACCCTTCACGAGGCCCGGCCTGCCCAAGGCCAGATACCTCTCCAAAGCCTCCACCGCCGACCGCCCCAGCGGCACAATCCTCTCCTTATCGCCCTTGCCCCTCACCTGCGCCCTCGCCTGGTCCAGATGCAGATCCTCCACCCGCAGAGCACAGATCTCCCCCACCCGCAGCCCCCCGGCGTACAGCAACTCCAGGATCGCGTGATCCCGCAGCGCCAGCCCATCTGCATCGGCGCTTCGAGCGGCAACACCTGTCCTTTCCAGCATCTCGGCCACCTCGCCCTCGGCCAGCGACTTAGGCAGCACCTTCCAACTCGCAGGAGTCTCCACGTTCACCGTAGGATCATGGGCAATCCGTTTATCCATCAGCAGCCAGCGATAGAACCCGCGCAGACAACTCAGCTTCCGCGCAATCGACCGCGACTCCACCCCGTGCCCCCGCAGCCTCTCCATAAACTCGCTCACATCCGCCTGGGTCGCTCCCACCAGCAACCCATTCCGCCCTTCGACATGCTCAGCAAACTGCTCAAGATCCCGCTGATAAGCCTCACAGCTGGCTGGTCTCAGACCCTTCTCGACTCGTAGATACGCCAGAAACTCCTTTACCGTCCGCGCGTTCCCGCCGGCCTGACCAATCTCGTGCATAGAAGTCGATTATCCCGCTCCCCAATCCTCCGTGCCTGCCGACTCACGACCCGAACCAACCTGGCCACTCACCAAGTCCGCCACTTGCCAGAAGGCGTCCTGCCGGACGGGCCCACTGCGCGTGGAGCGGTCACTTCGTGACGCGTATACCCTGTTTCGGCGAGACTAGCTGCTTCAGGTCCTCCCGTTGGTCGGAGTCAACTTCTCCTCCGACCAACGGTAGGACCTGAGCGAAGCAGTAAAAAGGCGTGCGAACGCCCGCCCCACGCGCAGTGGGCCCGTCCGGCAGGACAGACTTCTCTCAAAAGTCTCTTCCCATAAATCATCTTTCCTCCCATCGCGGCATGGGGTATCTTCCATTCAAATGCGCTCGACCACTCTCAGGCTCACTCTCCTCGCTCTCTGCCTTTCCGTCCCCACCCTCCACCTCTCCGCACAGTCCTTCACACTGCCGCCCGTCACCTTCACCGGCGCTCCCACCTTCTCGCAGGCAGACCTCCTCAAAGTCAGCGGCCTGCACCCCGGAGCAACCGCCACCCAGGCAGACGTTCAAGCCGCCGCCCAGCACCTCAGCGACACCGGTCTCTTCTCCGACATCCGCTTCGAGTCCAACGCAACCGGCCTGGTCTACGATCTCAAGCCGATGCCGCCCGAAAACCTCCTCCCCGCCTCCTTTACCAACTTCGTCTGGTGGTCTCCCGCCGAACTCACCGCCGCGCTCAAGGCCCGAGTCCCTCTCTACACCGGCCTCGTCCCCACCGCCGGCAACCTCCAGGACACCATCTATTCCGCCCTCAAAGCCATGGTCGCCGAAAAGGGCGTCACCGCCAACATCGTGGCAATCGCCGTCAGCTCACAACCCGGTGCCACCCCATCCTCCATCGGCTTCGCCATCGACTCCCCCCAGGTTCGCGTCCATACCCTCACCCTGGTGCACGCCTCTCCCGCCATGCGGCCGAAGCTCGACACCGTAATCAAAGACCAGACCAATCAACCCTTCGACACCAACACCACCCATACCTCCATCACCACCGCACTCACCTCGGCCTACCACAACCAGGGCTACCTCGACATGGCCGTGCTCAAACTCACTGAGGCCCCGCCTCAAGTTACCCCGAGTGGTATCGATCTCGACCTCACCGCCACACTCAGCGAAGGCCAGCCCTACCAGCTCTTTCAGCTCACCTGGCCAGGCTCCGACATCATCAGCACCGCCGACTTCAACAAACAAACCAAAATGAAGCCCGGCGACATGGCCTCCGAAGCAGCCCTTCGCCAAAGCCTCTCCATCATCGCCGGCGCCTACTTCGCCAAAGGCTTTCAGGACGCCAAAGTCAAGGCCCCCGCCACCTTCGACCACCTCAGCCACCACGTCTCCTACACCATCACCGTCGACCCTGGCCCGCAGTACCACATCCACAGCGTCAAAGCCCTCGGCCTCTCCGACGAGCAGCAGAAACAGTTCGACTCCGCCTGGCACATGAACCCCGGCGACTTCTACGACGCCACCTACCTCACCGAGTTCCTCCACAAAAACAGCGCCCTCCAGTCCCTCGCCGGCTACTCCGCCACCTACAAAGCCACCTCCGACCCCGACACTCACCTCGTCGACCTCACCATCACCTTCGCCAAGGGCGGCGTCCTGAACTAAGGGGTGCACGGCGTGCTGCCCCAGCTCCGTCTCGCGACTAACGAGAGCACCAACCGAAGGGGTATACAAGTCACGAAGTGACCGCCCCGCGCGTAGCGGGCATTTCCCCTCCCGCCGCGCGTCCTCCCCCTCTTCCCTGTAAACTTGAAGCAGTCATGTTTGAAAACCTAAGCGACAAACTCCAGCGTTCCTTCAAGACCCTCCGCGGCCAGGGCACCATCTCCGACGAGAACATCTCCGACGCCATCCGCGAGATCCGCCTCGCCCTCCTCGAATCCGACGTCAACCTCACCGTCGTCAACGAGCTCGTCGAGCACATCCGCACCCGCGCCATCGGCGAAAAGGTCGCCACCGCCCTCTCGCCCTCCGAGCAGATCGTCAAGATCGTCCACGACGAACTCGTCAACGTCCTCGGCCGAGACACCGCCCGCTTCCAGAAGTCCTCCCAGCCACCGTCAGTCATCCTCATGGCCGGCCTTCAGGGCTCCGGAAAAACCACCACCAGCGGCAAGCTAGCCCAGTGGCTCAAAAAAGCCGGCCACCGCCCCATGCTCGTGTCGGTCGACGTCTACCGTCCCGCCGCCCGCGAGCAGCTCGCCATCGTAGCGCGCTCCATCTCCGCCCAGCTCTACGAGGGCAAACTCACCGACTCCGATATCGCGAAGCCCGGCACCGAAGCCGTCCTCCGCCTCGCCAAAGAGGCCAAGCGCGACGCCGCCAACTTCGGCTGCGACATGCTCATCGTCGACACCGCCGGCCGCAACCAGATCGACGCCGCATTGATGCAGGAGATGGCCGAGCTCAAAAAGCTCCTCAACCCCTCCGAGATCCTCTTCGTCGCCGACGCCATGACCGGCCAGGACGCCGTCAACTCCGCCAAGGCCTTCAACGATCTCCTCACCATCACCGGCGCCATCCTCACCAAGATGGACGGCGACGCCCGCGGCGGCGCTGCCCTCTCCATCCGCCACGTGACGGGAGCCCCCATCAAATTCTTGGGCACCGGCGAAAAGCCCGACGCCTTCGAGCCCTTTCACCCCGACCGCATCGTCTCCCGCATCATGGGTCACGGCGACATCGCCACCCTCCTCGAGCGCGCCGAATCCACCCTCGACCGCGGCAAAGCCGAGCAGTTCGCCAAGAAGGCCCTCTCCGGCGACGGCTTCACCCTCGACGACTTCCGCGACCAGCTCCGTCAGATAAAAAAGATGGGCAGCATGAAGTCAATCTTAAAGATGTTGCCATCAGTAGGCCCCTTCGCGGGCATGCAGCAGGCCGTCGAAAACGTAGACGAGGGCCAGTTCACCCGCGTCGAATCCATCATCAACTCGATGACGCAAAAAGAGCGTCTCGACCACGAGATCATCAACGGCAACCGCCGCAAGCGCATCGCCCGCGGCAGCGGAACCACCGTTCAAGACGTCAACAACCTCCTGCGCCAGTACTCCCAGATGCGCAAGATGTTCAAGTCCATGGGCTCCGGCGGCGGCATCAAAGCCCAGCAACGCATGATGAGCCAAATGCAAGGCAAACAAAAATTCGGCAGATGATGCTTAAGCCTGTTCTTCTGAAGCAACGATAAATCTCGCGCGTTCGTAGAGTTCGTCGAAAGTAATTATCTCCGGTCGAGCTGTGTTTCGCCGATATAGCTCGAATGAGCGATATTTTTTAGAGTTCGTACCGTTAGAAGACTGGAATTCACTCAAAGAGCCCACAACTAAGAATGAGCGAGGCTGGTAAGAAAAAACTTGCTCGCCGGTCAAGTTGCCATCTTCATCGGTAGTTTCAAATTTCTCAACAACCCTTTTTAATGTGTTTGCGACGGTAATCTGGGATTGTGCGACGCCACCCGCCAACTCATCAGAGGGAACCCAGCATTCAGACCTGTATTGGGCGCTTTTTAAGAGCGAGGTCGTATGTTTTTTGATTTCCACGAAACATAGCGCTTCGATCGCGCCTCTAGTTTTCATGAGAGCATCGGCCCGTTTACCCTTCCCCCATATATCGGATCCGGCGACAGTTTGTTCGAGCTTACTGCCATCCAAACTCGATAAGAACAAATAGGTCAATCCGTAGCCAAATACCCACTTATTTTCTTCAAAGAACGCCTGCCACAGGGCCTCTTCTGTCTTGTTGAGATCGGATGCCTGCTCTTTGAAATATGCAGGATCAAACAGTAGTTTGTGAAATCGATCCAACTGTTTTTTTCGATAGCTTAGGGCGACGATATCACTCGGTGTTATTTCGGAACGAAGCATCTCTAATACAAGAGGTTGATTTTCACTAACTAATCGTCTGACTTGATCAGAAGAAAGCAATATCTTCTCCAGTTCGTCGTCAGTTACCGACATGGTTTGACCATCAAGAAGCGGAACCTTCTGGAGACTCTGAATAAATCTAAATAACCGAAGAATTTCGGCTGGCCCGAATGAAAAATAAAGCTCTTGAGGACTGGTTCCTTTGCGGATAAACTTTTGGATTGTCAGACGAGATAAGCTTCGATCATCTTCGTAAAAAGTAGCTTTTATTTGGTTGCGCTCAGCCGGAGACTTTTGAATGATGGTTTCGCCTAGCCGTCTTATCAAAGAAATGCCCCCGTCAGTGTCAAACACTTTGTATGC
The DNA here is from genome assembly GCF_013410115.1 of Tunturiibacter gelidiferens. GTDB lineage: Bacteria > Acidobacteriota > Terriglobia > Terriglobales > Acidobacteriaceae > Edaphobacter > Edaphobacter gelidiferens. Next base: position 2,027,775 of record NZ_JACCCV010000001.1, on the reverse strand, counting down.
AATTCGAAGTGAACGACTATCTTCGTCGCTCGCGGTCTCAGGAAATTTTCTACTTATGTACGTTTTGTTGGGTAACCGTCGGCGAAAATAATCGTAGTTCTCGGACATCGGCCCTCGGTTCATAAATGCATTGATAACAGTGACGGCTAAGTATAAATTCCACGGCGGCCGGCCGATAGTAAGAACGCGAAAACATTCGGGTGGCCCGCCCGCACTCTCAAACTAATGCTCGGGTGCCCCATCCTTCGCCCTTTCTGCGAAGGGTGGGATCGCAAACCGCTAGCCGAGTGCCGCAAAGAGACTCCATCACTTCATCTCCTCCACCGTCCCATCCGACCAAGTCATCACCGGAACCATAAAGATCGTCACCGGCTCGGGGTCTCCCTGCGCAGCGAAGACCTGCGACCCGTCGAGGTTTGCACCCCAGCTCGCCGCATCCACGGAGGGAAGGAAGAACATCAGATGCGGACGCCAGTGGCCGTCATGATCGTTCAGATAGCCCTGCTTCGACAGCATGTAGCACATCGCCCCCTGCTCGGGCGTCCCGATGACCTTCTTCGCCACCGCCTCCTTCATACGTGCCTCCACCTGATCCTTCGGCAATCCGGACAACACCAACTCCGTCCGCTTCAGGTACGCCGGCATCACCGACCGCACAGCAGCCGCATTGAAGCAGTGCGGCGCACGCAGCTTCGGATTCCAGAACTGAGAGTCGTCGAAGTTAGTAGCCCACGACCGCTCGACCAGGCAGACGAAGCCGTTCTTCCCCTTTGCCGCCGTCTCGTAGCCGTGGCTACCGAGCACCATCACCTCCGCATCGCCGCTCACTGCCGCATTCGCCGCACTGCGCGCCAGCGCAACCTCCTCCGCCACGCTCGCCACGCGGTACTGCTCTATGGGAGCCATCGCCGGATACAGCGCCTTCGCTCCCTGCCCCCAGCCGACACCAGCCGCACCGAGTAGAACCACGCCACACACCACGCCAGACACTATCGTTCCAACCATTCGATTTGACATTGCACCTGCCTCCTTGAATAAGTCGATTCACCTGCCCGGGCCGTCATTCCTAACTGTGAGACCGTTCAGACGCAACAATGTTATGCCCGATGCCTATATCTCGATCCTGACATCTGGGCACTTGCGCCACGCGCGAACGAAGATGCCAGCCGTCTAACCGCGTGCTAAACTCCTCGCCAAAAGGAGACACCCATGAAGCACGTCACCCGCGTGGCCGCCCTCTTAGCGGCCGCCCTCAGCACGTCTGTTCTCATCTCGCAGGTCGAACAGAAGACCCAAAGATTCCCTCAGTTTGACAATGAAGACGTCAAAGTCTGGAAGACGATCGTCATGCCGCACCAGCCACTCGCCATGCACCACCACGATCATCCCCGCGTCATCATCGCGCTCACCGGCGGCACCATGAACATCGTCGAGCCCTCCGGCGCAACCGAGACCCACGTATGGGAGACAGGCAAAGCCTACTGGCTCCCCGCCATGGCACCCAACACCCTCCACTCCGACATCAACGCCGGAGACAAACCAATGGAAGTCATGGTCGTCGAACTCGAAAAGGAAAAATAATCGCAAACCCTCCCCAATTCAACCGCAAGGGAGCACAGCACCCCTCTCAACAACGATTGATTAGCCCGGAGCGAAGATCGTAGCTCCTCTACGCAAAGACTGCGGCAATCTCCTTTGAACCGGCCGGTCGCTCCACTGCTATCCACCGACGTATCCCCATTTAGAGAAGAAAACTCTCGCAGACCCCCATCCAGGCACCTCGCCGCGTCGTACCTCTATCGCAAGTCTCTTTCGAAGAAGGAGGCACGATATGTCGATCCACTCCTGTCCCGACGCCGCCCTGCTCATAGGAAACCTGGTGGAATCCCTCCGCCGCCAGTGCGAACTCCCCGGCAAAACAAGATCCAGCTACGAGATCGCCCTCGAGATGGATACAGCAGAAGCACTCCAGGCCGCATACCGTCACGCCGCCGACCACCTCGTCCGCTGTCCCGTATGTCGAAACCTGATCGCCAGCAGAAGACCCGGCATTCCTCGGCAGACACCAGAAACAAGCCTGCAACATACCTGAAAAACAACCCATAAATCGCATGTCAAGCCCCATACACGCGAAAACCCGCTCCAGATGCGGTTTTTCGCGTGGCGTATCTACCCGCTTGAAACAGATATCCTGTTAACAGCGGTCATGAGATGGGATGGATGGACCTAAGCAGCGAGGGATGTGTAGCTCGATAGAAATCTTGCAACTCATTCAAAACAAGTATTTTGCACGCAAGTCTCCTGTTTTGAATATTTTATAGATATACCCTCCCTTCAAGTTACTGAAAATAGATAAGTTAGCCGCAAGATCCCCTTGGGGGGAGGGGGAGGGGGTACCAACGAGTTCGAGCCCGGCCTGAAGACAATCAGTGGAGCACGGGAGAAATTGTTATTGCGTCCGCAACAAAATCTGCATCACACCTCCAACTGGCGAAACTTCGCCGAACGGAGAAAAACTAAAGATGCTTATCCTTTTGATCATTCTGATTCTGGTGTTCGGCTTTGGCGGCTATCGTTTGGGACCTGGCCTCGGCTACTACGGAGGCGGCGGCATCAGCCTCATCCTGCTCATCGTTCTCATCCTGCTTCTGCTAAAAGTTATCTAACTGAGACCGGCCCATTCCGCGCAGCCCTCAAGCAACGAATGGGCCGACCCAGCCCTCCGCGCCTTCCCCTTCTAGTTGAGACTATCTTCGCAACACGCTAAGATAAGCGTGCCAAGCGCGCTCATGCCAATATCGGTCCAGACCCGTAACACCCGCCAGAAAGACGCCATCCGCGCAGCCTTCGTTGAGGCCGACCGCCCTCTCTCCCCCGACGAGGCTCTCGCCCTCGCCCAGAAAGAGGTCGACGCGCTCAGCATCGCCACCGTCTATCGCAACATCGGCAGCCTGGTCGACGACAAGTGGCTTACCCCAGTGGACGTCCCCGGCCACTCCACCCGCTACGAAGTAGCCGGCAAGGCCCACCATCACCACTTCCAATGCAACACCTGCGGCACCGTACACGAACTCGAAGGCTGCGAGATGCAGTCCAGACCGAAGCTACCCCGCGGCTTCAAGTACTCCAGCCACGAGTTCTTCGTCTACGGCACCTGCTCCTCCTGCGCCAAGTAGCCAAGCTTACCTCTTCGATCCTCCCAGCAACGATCCCAGCACCCCGCGGATCAGCTGCCGTCCCACCGTGCTCCCCATCGTCCGCGCTGCACTCTTCACCGCCGCCTGCAACACAGTATCCCCTCTCCGTGAACTCCCCTGTCCCAGCACCCCACCCAACGCCGTCCCAGCCGCCTCTATCCAACCCGATCCCGAACCTGTGAGAGACCCTGCCGAACCGGCAGCCCCACCCCCCGAAACCACGGCCTTCCCCTTCAGTCGCTCATACGCCGACTCCCGATCCACCACTGTCTCGTACACCCCCGCCACCACCGAATTTTTGATAATCTCCGCCCTCTGCTCCGGCGTAATCGGCCCAATCTGGCTATGCGGCGGACATACCATCGCCCGCTCCACCATTCCCGGAATCCCCTTCTCATCCAGGAACGAGACCAACGCCTCCCCCACACCCATCTCTGTAATCACAGCCTCCACATTCACCTTCGGATTCGCGCGAAACGTCTGCGCCGCCGCCTTCACTGCCTTCTGATCTCTTGGAGAAAACGCCCGCAGCGCATGCTGAACACGGTTGCCCAACTGGCTCAACACCGTATCCGGCACGTCGATCGGGTTCTGCGTCACAAAGAATACCCCAACTCCCTTGGACCGGATCAGCCGCACCACTTGCTCAATGCGATTCTGCAAAACTGAGGGCAGATCGTTGAACAACAGATGAGCTTCATCGAAGAAAAAAACCAGCTTCGGCTTCTCCTGATCTCCAACCTCGGGCAATTTCTCAAACAATTCACTCATCAGCCAAAGCAGAAACGTCGCGTACAACTGCGGCGATTGCAGCAGCTGATCCGCAGCCAAAATATTCACCACACCTTTGCCGCTGGAATCTACCTGTAGCAGGTCATCGATATTCAGCGCCGGCTCGCCGAAGAAAAGGTCGCCTCCCTGCTGCTCCAACGCCACCAACCCACGCTGAATCGCCCCGATACTCGCCGCCGAAATATTTCCATACTGCGTCTGATACTCTTTCGCGCCCTCACCCACATGCTGCAGCATCGCCTGCATATCTTTCATATCTAACAGCAGCAATCCACTGTCATCGGCGATCTTGAAAACCAATGTCAGCACACCCGTCTGCGTATCGTTCAGATTCAGAATCCTGCTCAACAGCAGCGGCCCCATTTCACTGACGGTAGCTCTCACAGGATGTCCCTGCTTGCCGAAGACATCCCAGAACACGACGGGACACCCCGCAAAGCTCCACTCCCCCAATCCCATCGCAGCAACCCGCGCATCAAACTTCGGCGAACTCTTCCCCGCCTGCGAGATTCCCGACAGGTCTCCCTTCACATCCGCGGCAAACACCGGCACCCCAATCGAACTCAACGCCTCCGCCATGACCTGCAGCGTGACAGTTTTGCCAGTCCCCGTGGCCCCGGCGACCAGACCATGTCGATTCGTCATTCCCGGCAGCAAATAGAGCTCGTCTGCACCCTTCGCAATCATTGGCATCTCAATCATCGGTTCACTCCCAACTCTCAATCTGCCTGAAGACTACACGGCGTCGTGCCAACATCAAAGCCGCGCCGCTTCACCATCCTCACCACTTCAATGGTCTCCCCACCGCCCACCGGAACCTGCCGACGATCCAACTCCAGATACCCCTTCAGCGCATAAAGCCCCACGCCCGTCAACGTACTGCCCATCTCGAAGTGCGTAAACCCTTCCGCGATCGCAGCATCCTCGGCAGCCGCTAGAATCAGACTTCCCAAGCCCTTTCGCGCAAAATCAGGATGCACAAAGATCGCCCGAATCTTCGCCGCATCCACCACCGGATTCAGCCTCTCCAGAGCAATCTTCTCGACCTGATGATCTCCTCCATACAGGGTCTTCCGAAAGCTCCATCCACCACACCCTGCAATCTCACCACCTTCAGCAATCGCGAGAAAGTAAGTCCCATCCGCAATCAGTTGACTGTCCACCGTGAATACTGTCGCCAACGCACCCTCCCTCTGCGCCGTCGAATAATCCTTCGCCTGAAGCCCACGCACCGAAGCCTCGATCAGTTCGCGAATCGCTCCCACATCCTTCGCCGTAGCCACTCTCAATTGAAATCGCATGGTCAGCAAAGTATAAAAGCCCAGATGGCGAGCCATGTCACTGCAGCGGAATCCGGCGTGACGATCTTCCGGGTTGCACCTCAATGATTTGTTTCGCGATTAGTAGCCTTAATTAATTCATTTACCATGACGGAAACAGCCGCATCTCCGACCAATCCTGGGATGCACGGAACGACACTTTATGAAATTTCTAGTCACGGGCAGTGCAGGTCACCTGGGTGAGGCTTTAGTTCGAACTCTGCACAGCTTGGATCATGAAGTTGTGGGACTGGATATTTTGAAATCTCCCTTTACGACTCACATCGGCTCGATATCGGAGCGGTCTCTCGTAACGCACTGCATGAAAGAGGTCCAGGTGGTCTTCCACGCTGCCACGCTGCACAAGCCACACATTGCCACACATAGCCGACAGGAGTTTGTCGACACCAACATCACCGGCACGCTCAATCTGCTGGAAGCCGCTGTCTCCGCAGGCGTGAAGTCTTTTGTCCACACAAGCACAACCAGTGTGTTTGGCGACGCTCTTGTGCCCCCTTCGGGACATCCTGCGGCATGGATCACCGAAGATGTAACGCCGGTTCCCAAGAATATCTACGGCGCGACCAAGGCAGCCGCCGAGGATCTCTGTCAGTTATTCCATCGCAATCAAAATCTCCCATGCATCGTGCTCAGGACGTCTCGATTCTTTCCTGAGGAGGACGACAACCAGGAAGTGCGCGAAGCTTTTTCGGATCTGAATTCAAAGGCGAACGAGTACCTCTACCGGCGTGTTGATATCGAAGACGTCGTGAGCGCACATTTGCTGGCTGCAGAACGCGCGCCAGATCTTGGTTTCCGAAGATATATTGTCAGCGCAACAACCCCATTCCACCGCGACGATCTAGAACAGCTACGACACGATGCACCCGGAGTCGTGCGGAAGCGGGTTCCGGACTACGAGGTCAAATACAGTCATCGGGGCTGGAAGATGTTTCCCGGTATCGAACGGGTTTATGTGAACGAACGTGCCCGCGACGAACTGAGATGGTTGCCGCAATATGACTTCACCTCTGTCATAAATAGTCTCAACGCGGGGGTTGATTTTCGAAGTCCTCTCGCAAGAGCGGTTGGAGCCAAGGGCTATCACAACGAAGTATTTTCTCAGGGACCATATCCTGTGGACGACGGATCCATCAAAGCCTGACGAAAACTTTCCGTGCGCCTTGTCGAGTCCTTACCGCAGGACTAAACTCCTCCCATGCGCCGACCTGCTCTGCACCTCCTAGCCCTTGCTCTGCTCCTCCCCCTCACATCTACGATCCAAGCGCAGGACTGGGCCAAGACCCGCCTCGAAGCCTCGCCCCGCCACCACGAATATGTTCCTCTCAAGCATGGCGACCGCACCGTTCAGGCCTTTGTCGTCTACCCAGAGGTAAAGACGAAGGCCCCCGTCATCATTCTCATCCACGAGATTTTCGGCCTCAGCGACTGGGCTAAAGAGATGGCCGACGAGCTAGCCGCCCAGGGCTTCATCGTCATCGCTCCCGATCTGCTTACCGGCTTCGGCCCAAATGGCGGCGGCTCCGACGCCTTCCCCAATCAGGACGCCACCGTCAAAGCCATCTCCGGCCTCGATCCCGCCGTCGTCACCGCCGACCTCGACGCCGCAGCGGACTACGGCAAGAAGCTACCGGCGGCCAACGGCAAGATCGCTGTGACGGGCTTCTGCTGGGGAGGTGGTAACTCCTTCGCCTTCGCCGCTCACCGCAAAGATCTCTCCGCCGCCTTCGTCTTCTACGGCCCCGGCCCCTCGGACGTCACCACGATCACCGCTCCCGTCTACGGCTTCTACGCCGGCAATGATGCCCGCATCGGCGCAACCATCCCCGCTACCACCGATGCTATGAAGGCCGCCGGCAAGAAGTACGAGCCCATCACCTACGCCGGCGCAGGCCACGGCTTCATGCGCGCCGGCGAAGACCCAGGCAACACAGTCCCCGGAAACAAAACCGCACGCGAACAAGCCTTCACCCGTCTCGTAACTCTGATTAAGGAGATGAAGGCGGCCCCGGTTGCCAGCAACGCAAATCACAATAAGACCGTAGCGCAAAAAGCACAGCCCGCCATCTCCTGCCACACCAACACGAAAGTTGCGAAAGCCAGTCCAACAAACCAACCCACAGAGACAGCTGCAATAATGTAATCGTGGCCGCTGCTCTCAACATCTCGCTTCAGGATCAACTGGACCGCATCACGCAAAACACTCGTGCTCTAGTCCAGCCCGAGCGTCTCGCCATCTCCGAAAAAGCGACCGAAGACCTCTTCAACACCGGCATTGAAGACCGTACCCTCAAAGCCGGGGCGCAAGCTCCGGCCTTCACACTCGAAGACGCCCTCACCCACAAGTCCGTCAGCTCTGCCGATCTGCTGGCCCTCGGACCCCTCGTCATCAAATTCTTTCGTGGGCGCTGGGATCCCTACTGCGTCACAGAACTCGAAGCCTGGCGCGAGCTGCACACCGACCTCCGCAGACACGGCGCCATCTTCGTCGCCATCTCCCCGCAAACTACTCGCCAAAATAACTTCACCCTCGAGCAGCATGGCCTGCAATACCCCCTCCTCTCCGACCCCGGCGCTACGATCGCAGACAAATTTGGGATAGCCCACACCATCCCGCAAGCCCTCCGCAGCTACTACCAGTCCATCCTCATCAATATCCCTTTCAACAACGCAGGCCTCAGCTATCACAACGCCACCGAAGCCAGCTGGCGCCTCCCGCTCCCCGCCGTCTTCGTGATCGACCGGACCAACACCATCGTCTTCGCCGAAGGCCACGCCGACTTCCGTGTCCGCCCTGAACCTGCCGACATCCTTGCAACTCTCGACCAGAGATAAAACAGCTCACACCCCACGATAGCCAGCTTTCCGCCGACGGACGTGTCGCTGATTCCTCTAGAGACTTCCAATCTTCCCGCAATATTGAAGCCCGATCATGGCGAGATCTTGCGATATCCTAAGCGTGCGTTTATCGTAGTGATAGTCCGTCTATCGAACAGTCTTGTTCGACAACGTCACGGAAAAGGACCCGCATGAGCCTCACCCCCCGCCAACCCCTCACATTATCCGAAACCTCCCTCCCGCCCGCTCCACCTCCTGCTCCCAAACCCACCCCCGCATCCTCTCTCGACATCTTCACCGGCGATCCCAACTTCATGACCTCGCTCGCTCGCGGTCTTATTGTCATCCAGGCATTCACCCAGCAATCCCCGCAGATGACCATTTCGCAACTTAGTGTGAAGACCGGCCTCTCTCGCGCAGCAGTCCGCCGCTGCCTCTACACGCTCACCAAGCTAGGGTTTGCCGGCGCGGAAGACGGCTCGCGCTACTCCCTTCGTCCGCGCATGCTCACCCTCTCCCAGACTTACACCACCTCGAACACCCTCTCCACTGCCGCGCAGCCCATCCTCGAACGCATGTCCGCCGCTCTCCGCGAGTCCTTTTCCGTCGCCACCCTCGACGGCGAAGACATCGTCTATATCGCCCGCACTCAAGTCAGCCGCGTCATGGCCGTCGACCTCCACATTGGCAGCCGGCTCCCCGCTTACTGCACCAGCATGGGTCGCGTCCTTCTCGCCTATCTCCCCACCGAGCAGCTCGAGCAGTATCTCGCCAAAGCCGTGCTCACTCCTCACACCACTCGCACCATCATCTCAGTCGAAAAGCTCCGCCTCGCTCTGCGCAACGTACGTCGCAACGGCTACGCCCTCGTCGATCAAGAGTACGAGGTCGGCCTCCGCTCCCTCGCCGTGCCCGTCTATGCCGCCTCAGGCCGAGTCGTCGCCACGCTGAATCTCAGCGGCAACGCGCCTCGTCTCTCCGTCCTCGAGATGCAAAGCCGATTCCTCAATCACCTTCGCAACGCCGCCAACGAGCTAAGCGCTTTCCTCAACTAATCGTCACCAAAATTCAGTCGAATGAGAATCGCATCTCATGCCATCATCTCGGCGAGTTTCAAAACCGTCCGCCAGTTCCGCATCGTGCTCACGGTTTGCAGCTTCGAGTCAAAATAAGCATTTGTCAGCTTCGTCCTCGCCGCCCCATTCACCAGCTTCATGTAGATCTCTCTCCCAATCACTGCAAACTCGTCCGGCGGTGATCGCATTGCATCCAGCCCCGCCACTAAATTCTTTCCTGGACAATCCGCGAGGAAAGAAACATGCAGCATCTCTTCCGCAGCTCCCGCCTTCAAAAACGGATTTCCCCGAACCACTGCCTTCATCTCCGAAGCCGTCCGCAACACCACCGGCACCTTCAACCCAAACCGCTCCTCAACCTTCATCGCAATCACCGTCTCCAATCGCTTCACCACTTTGTCGTCGGCGCAGAAGACGACATTCCCGCTCTGGATGTATGTCGCGACCTGCCCACATCCAGCCGCTTCAAAGAACCCCACAAGATCTTTCATCGGCAACATGTTCTTACCGCCAACATTTATGCCACGCATCAAAGCGACATATCTCAAAGGCGTCTCGGCGACTCGATCCTTCATCATGCACTCCTCTAAACTGGAGCCACACACCGCACAAACGAAACTCCAGCCTTCGTCTCAACAACAACGTCACCATCTCCCCGCGGCACTACCACGGCCCTCCCGGGAGTCAACGCTAACTCTCCATCAGGAGTCCTGACCACTCCACTACCCGTCAACCCGACAAGACATCCCGCTCCCGCAAAAGAAACCGTTCTTTCACTCCTCGAAGAGATCTCAAATCGATCAACGACAAAATACTTCTGCTCAATCAATCTCGTAAATCCGTCCATCTTCCGCGGCGCAACCTTGCCCGCCTCTGTCTTAGACTTCATCACCTGCAGGCCCTTCTCCAGATGCAGTTCCCGCGGCCGTCCGTAGTCATATAGCCGATACGTCACATCGCTCGTCTGTTGCGTCTCCAGCAGCACCACCCCAGGTCCGATCGCATGTACAGTCCCAGCATCCACAAACAGCATGTCCCCCACTGACACCGGAACATGCTCCAGCAGCAGTTCCATCGTCCCGCTCTCCACAGAAGCCGCAACCTCCTTCGCACCCACACCCGGCTTCAACCCGAGTGCGACCGTCGCACCCGGCTCCGCCTCCAGCACATACCAGCATTCGGTCTTTCCCCGCGTCTCGCCCATAGCCGTCGCCTGCGCATCATCCGGATGCACCTGCACCGAAAGCTTATCCGCCGGAAACAGAATCTTGACAAGCAGCGGAAACTCGCCACCCATCTTCTCCGCAACGGAAGCCAGCGTCTGCCCCGTATACGGTCCACTCTCCACCAGACACTGCGGCCCGGTCAGCCAGGCCTCCCCCACCAACTCGGTCGTTCCAGTCTCTTCATACCAAGGCTTCAGATCGCTCTTTCCCCATACTCTTTCGCTAAACCACGGCTTCAGGCTAAACGGTGCAACTTTGGTCCCAATCGTCATACTTCAAGCCTATCAACTCCCACCTTTGGGTGGCATTACAAAAGTCTTACACCACGTCTCCCTTCGCCCCTGATAGCGTCAGTATTAGCAGTTCATCGGTACCCGAAACACAAGGACAGCGATACATATATGACCCCCATCACCACCATCGAAGAAGCCCAGGTAAAAGCACCCAAGCTCGCCGCCGTCGTTCCGGCCGTCGCCGAAGTTACCCAGAAGATCAAGCAGGATCTGCGAATGGGCCGCGAGCACCAGGAAGGCCGCATCAACTGGATCACCACGATCGCCATGGGACTCTTCCACGTTGGAGCCATCGCCTCTTTCTTCTTCTTCTCCTGGAAAAATCTAGCCGTCTTTTTCGTCATGTACTTCTTCGCGATCAACGTCGGCATCGGCGTCGCCTATCACCGCCTGTTGACCCATCGCGGCTACAAAGTTCCCAAGTGGGTCGAGTACTTCGTCACCATGTGCGGCTGCCTCGCGCTCGAGGGTGGCCCGATCTTCTGGGTAGCCACCCACCGTGTCCACCATCAGAACTCCGACCAGGAAGGCGATCCGCACACACCGCATGACGGCACCTGGTGGGCTCACGCCGGCTGGATCCTCTCCGGTCGCGCCCTCCACTCCGAAACCGCCCTCCTCGGCCGCTACGCTCCCGACCTCACCAAAGACCCGGTCCACGTCTGGCTCAGCAAATACCACTACGTGCCCCTCGTCGTCACCGGGCTTCTCCAGGTAGCGCTCGGCGCAGCTCTCGCACCTGCAGGTCACCACTTTGTAGGCGCTCTCGGCATGGTCCTCTGGGGAACCTTCCTACGCGTCACCATCGGTCTCCACGCCACCTGGCTCGTCAACTCCGCCACCCACCTCTGGGGCAAGCGCCGCTTCGAGACCAAGGACGACTCCCGCAACAACTGGTGGGTCGCCATGTTAACCGGAGGCGAAGGCTGGCATAACAACCACCACGCCCATCCCGTCAGCGCGCGCCACGGTCTCGAATGGTATGAGTTCGACATCAACTACTACTGCATCTGGGTTCTCAGCAAAGTCGGTCTCGCAGACAAGATCCAGATCGCCAAATTCGATCCGAAGAATCCCAAACCAGCGGGCGTCATCTAGTCCACCGTTCACAAAAAAAGAAAAGGCCGTCATCCAAAAAGGGTGGCGGCCATTCTTATTTCTGCATCCAATATCGACAAGCATCCAACTCCGCACTATCCTCATCCGGAATCGCAAACGCTTCAAGGGCCCTTAGTTGCAATCGCCGACTTGAAAGAGGAAAGATGACGCGCACAATCAAGCTCCTCCTCACAGCCACGACTCTCATCGCCGGCTTCTGCGCCCTACCCGCAACCGCAGCGGCGCAACCTGATTACGGCGGTCCCCCGAGAATTACCTGCTCCTCCGACGATGGCCACAGAAACTGGTGCGATATCGGACCGACTCGCGATCGCGAGGTCCGCATGGTCCGACAGATCAGCGGCTCCCCCTGCGTCCAGGACGACACCTGGGGCGTCGACCGCCGCGGCCTGTGGGTTGACCGCGGATGCCGCGCAGAGTTCATCCTCGGCCGCAGCGAACCACCTCCTCCTCCCATTACCATCACCTGCTCCTCCAACGATGGCCGCAGAAACTGGTGCGATATCGGCCCCGCTCGCGATGTCCGCATGGCGCGACAGATCAGTGGCTCCCCCTGTATCCAGGACGACACCTGGGGCATCGATCAACGCGGCCTCTGGGTCGACCGCGGATGCCGCGCCGACTTCCTCGTTCGCACAGGACCACCACCACCTCCTCCCATCACTGTCACCTGCTCCTCCAATAACGGAGACAGAAATTGGTGCGACATAGGTCCCCGAACCGAAGTCCGGCTCATCCGGCAGATCAGCGGATCTCCCTGCGTTCGCGGCCAGACCTGGAACGTCAACAATCGCGGCCTGTGGGTAGACCAGGGCTGCCGTGCCGACTTCCAGGCTCGCTAGCACGAGCATCAATACTTCGCACCATGTCTCTGACCGAACATCAGCAACCAAAAAACCCGTCCTCCGAAAGGACTGACAGTCTTCTAAATCTCTTCATCCAATCTCGACAAGCATTCCACTCCGCGCTATCCTCATCCGGAACCGCACGTTTCAACATCAGTGGCAATCTTCAACTCGAAAGAGGAAAGATGACGCGCACAATCAAACTCCTACTGATATCCACCCTGCTTATCGCCGGCACCTCCGTCGTAACCACATCCGCGACAGCACAACCTGGTTACGGCGGCCCGCCACCAAGGATCACCTGCTCCTCCAACGATGGCCGCAGAAACTGGTGCGATATCGGCCCCTCTCGCGATGTCCGCATGGCGCGACAGATCAGCGGCTCTCCCTGTGTTCGTGACAGCACCTGGGGCGTAGATCGTCGCGGCCTTTGGGTCGACCGCGGATGCCGCGCAGAGTTTATCGTCGGCCGGGGAGGCCCACCACCGCCACCACCAGCCCGCATCGTCACCTGCTCTTCGAATGATGGCAGGCGAAACTGGTGCGACATCGGGCCTAGTCGTGACGTCCGACTAAATCGACAGATCAGCGGCTCCCCCTGTGTCCGAGACAGCACCTGGGGCCTCGACCGTCGCGGCCTCTGGGTCGACCGCGGCTGTCGCGCCGACTTCCGCGTCCGCTATTGATCGCCTGTTGATCGCCGAACTCGACGGTAGTCACCTGCTCCAAGATGACTACCGTCCAGCTACACTAAGCACCAATGCTTCGTACCATCCGCGCCACCCAGTACGTCACTCCTCTTCGTGAAGGCGGCTCTCTTCCCGCAATTATCGAGGCCGACGACCTTGGCCTCTACGTCGTCAAATTCCGCGGCGCGGGCCAGGGTCCTCTCGCCCTCGTCGCCGAACTCGTCGCCGGCGAAATCGGCCGCACCCTCGGCCTCAACGTTCCTGAACTTGTCTTCGCCCAAGTGGACCCCGCGCTAGGACGCAACGAACCCGACCAAGAGATCCGCGACCTCCTTCGCGCCAGCTCCGGGCTCAACCTCGCCCTCGACTATCTGCCCGGCTCCTCCATGTTCGACCGGGCAGCCGGCGACAAAGCCGACCCGCACACCGCCTCACTCGCCGTCTGGTTCGACGCCTTCACCCTCAACGTCGACCGCACCCCGCGCAATGCCAATCTCCTCAACTGGCACACCCAGCTCTACTTTATCGATCACGGCGCGGCACTCTACTTTCACCACAATTGGCCCGACGCCAGCCGCCTCGCCGACTCTCCCTTCTCCGACGTCCGCAACCACATCCTTCTGCCCTGGGCCACAGATCTGGAACAAGCTGCCGTGCATGCATCCAGCCGCCTCAACCGCCAGGTTCTCACCGAGATCCTCGCGCAGATTCCCGACGAGTGGCTTCAGTCCAGCCATCCCACTCCCGCCGAGGCACGCGCAGCCTATCTCGATCTCCTCACCCGGCGGCTGGCTGCATCCCCCATCTTCACCCAGGAGGCCATCCGTGCTCGCGCCCATCTCATTTGACTATGCGGTCGTTCGCGTCGTTCCCCGCGTCGAGCGCGAAGAGTTCGTCAACGCGGGCGTTGTCGTCTTCTGCCTGCAGCAACGCTTCCTTGAAGCCCGCATCCACATCGACAATCAACGCCTCCGCACCCTCTGGCCCGAGATCGATCTCGATCTGGTTCGCAACCACCTTGAGGCCTTCCCTAGAATCTGCGCCGCAGACCCCGCTGGCGGCCCCATCTCGCAACTGAGCCAACGCGAACGTTTCCACTGGCTCGTCTCTCCTCGCAGCACCATCATCCAGGTCTCGCCCGTCCACACAGGTCTCTGCGACGCCCCGGCAGACCTCATGGACAATCTCGCCCGACGTTATCTCCTTCTCTAAACCTCCCCCGCTATACTTCCAGCAAGCCATGAACATCACCCGACGCCGCGGAGCCATCGCAACCTTCATCACCCTGGGCGTCCTAACCGTCGGCCTCGCCATCACCCTCAATATCACCTGGATCGTTCTCAACGAGCGCACCGTCGCCATCGCCGTCCTCGGCGTCATTCTCTTCGCAGCCCTTATCGCCGGCGTCGTCCTCAACACCGTCTTCCTCGTCCGCGAGATCCGCCGCAACGAACGCCAGGACTCCTTCCTCAACGCCGTCACCCACGAGCTCAAAACCCCTATCGCCAGCATCCGCCTCTACCTCGAAACCCTCCAGCGGCGCCCCGTCGAGGAGTCCCAGCGCCAGGAGTTCTACAAGATCATGCTCTCTGACTCCGACCGTCTCCTGGCCACCGTGGAGCAGGTCCTCAAAGCTGGCCAGCTCGGGCAGCGCCACCGTCAACAAAACCGCACCCTCATCGACATGCAATCCCTCGTCTCCGACTGCATCGCCATCACCCTCCAGCGGCACCACCTTCCTGCCGAAAGCATCGTCCTCGAACCGATTTCGGGCGTCGTCCGCCTCTATACCCAGGGCATCGCCGAAGATCTTCGCACCGCCGTCCTCAACGTTCTCGATAACGCCGTCAAATACTCCCCTGAAGGAGTTCACATCCGCTGCTCGCTCTCCATATCCAACTACACCTGGGTCGCCCTCCGGGTCACCGACACCGGCGTCGGTCTGCCCGCCAACCAGTTCAAACGCATCTTCACACGCTTCTACCGAGTCCCCGGTAGGGCCATGGCCAAGATCAAAGGCACAGGCCTCGGCCTCTTTCTCGTTCGTAACATCGCCCGTCAACACGGCGGCGAGGCAACCGCCATCAGCCCCGGTCCTGGCCTCGGCACCACCATCTCCATCACCCTTCCGCTCGCCGCGCCAGCCTCTTCAGCGGTCAACAACTAGGCAATCTTGTACTCTCCTTCAAGGACTCCTTAAAGAATACGAGACGTACAATCACATCAAAGCTTGTAGCTAATCTCAATCGACTTCGTGATCTCCATGCTTCTGCTCTGGAAATACTTCGCCCTTGGATTCAGCGCGCTTCTGCCGCTCATCAACCCCCTCGGCTCCGCGCTGATCTTCCTTGGTCTCGTCGGCGCTGCACCCATCGACATCTATCGTGGCCTCGCCCGCCGCATCGCAATCAACACCGTAATCTTTTTCGCCGTTATCGAACTCATCGGTTCTTATCTTCTCGGCTTCTTCGGCATTTCGCTTCCCATCGTTCAAGTCTCGGGAGGCATCGTCATCGCCATGATCGCCTGGGCGCTCCTGAATCAACCCGACAGCACCCCCAACCCCGAGAAGACGTCAGCCGCCGCCCCTGCCGTCACACCCGCAGAGATCGACAGCCTTCGACAAAAAGCCTTCTATCCCTTCACCTTCCCGATCACCGCCGGCCCTGGCTGTATCGTAGTTATGCTCACCCTCAGCGTGCACACGGAACAGACCACCCTCGAAGACAAAGTCCTCGCCCATCTAGGCCTCTTCATCGCCGTCATCGTGCTCAGCGCTCTTATCTATCTGTGTTACGCCTATGCTCCCAAAATCGCCCGCACCATCTCGCCCGCGACCGCGCACGGCATCCTTCGCGTCGTGGCCTTCATTCTGCTCTGCATAGGAGTTCAGATAGCATGGAACGGCCTCAGCGGTCTGTTCACCGAGCTTTTGAAGAAATCGTAACGTCTAAAGTTACAAAATAGCACAGAAGATCCGGACCGAAAAGCCATGACTGAACCCACCGCCCCACTCATCGTTCTTGTGGAAGACGAGGAGCATCTCGCCCAGGGCCTCCTCTTCAACCTTCAAGCCGAAGGCTATCGCACTCATCATGAATCCGACGGCGACGCCGCCCTCGCCTATCTTCTCGCCGAAAAACACACTCCCGAAGAACACATCGCCGCCATCATCCTTGACGGCATGCTCCCCGGCGCTGATGGCTTCACCATCGTCCGCGCACTACGCGAAGCCCATCACTACACTCCCGTCCTCATGCTCACCGCCCGCTCCCGCCCCGAAGAGGTTCTCGAAGGCATCGAGGCCGGCGCCGACGACTACCTCGCCAAGCCGTTCGACCTCAACATCCTTCTCGTACGGCTCAAATCACTCCTGCGCCGGACTGCCTGGCAAAACGCAGCAACTCCGGAGACTCCACCACCCGCCATCGTGGATCAGACCGACGAATACGCCTTCAATCACCGCACCATCCGATTCGACACCCTGGAACTCATCGCACCCAATCGCATCACCCACCTCACCCTGATGGAGGCCGATCTTCTCCGCTATCTCACCGAGCGAGAAGGCCAGATCGTCTCGCGATCAGCCATTCTTGAAGACGTCTGGCGAGTCCACGAAGACACGGACACCCGTGCCATCGACAACTTTATCGTCCGACTCCGCCGCTACATCGAAGACGATCCCGCCGATCCCCAACACCTCGTCACCGTCCGCGGCGTCGGCTACCGCTTCCTCGCCAATCCCTAGGCGTATTTATAATTAAGGAAGTCTTGGCATCAACAACGTGGCTATCGAATTTGAGGGAGCCATTGAGCATTCCTGACCTGTTCCATCATCGATCGAAGGAAAACACATAACCTTGTCCCATACATCGACACCGGCACTCGGGTCAGACCTCGCCACTCAACTTAGGACGGCCACGCCTGAAGACACTGGTCGACTGGTGCCCTTCATCAATCGCGCCTTCGCCCGCGACAACTATTTCAAGCGCACCGAACGAACCAACGCTGAACAGGTCGCGGAATATCTTCAGAAAGGCACCTTTCTCCTCAAGGAAGATGGAGATGGATTGCTCGGTTTGATATACATCGAGCTGCGCGATAACGGCCACGGCTATATTGGCATGGTTGCCGTCGATCCCGGCTGGCAAAGCATGGGAACCGGCAGAGAGTTGATGAAGGCAGGCGAGCAACTCTGTCGCGACCACGACTGCCGTCTCATCGAGATCTCCGTTATCGATCTCAGGCCGGAACTCCTCGCGTGGTATCAGAGACAAGGTTACAAAATCGTTGGCGAAGCTCCTTACATACGCCCTGAAGTTCTCATCCTGCCGTGCCACTTCATCTTAATGGAAAAAGAACTCCGATCCACCAACCAAGAGCGCTAATACTCGTCGCCGAAAGACTGGCAGCAAGCAATCGTTAACGCGCCTCTCTCCACCTCTGCGCCTCCATCGGCGCAAGAATCCGATGCACTGTGCTCAACAACTCCGGCAATCGGAACGGCTTCGCCAGGAAGCTCCAACCCTCCTGTTCCAACCGCAACTTCTGCGCGCCATCCACCATCCCACCCGAAATCATCAGTACCGGCAACTCACTACGGATCACCTTCAACTCGCGTGCCAGTTCCATGCCCGACCTGCCGGGCATATACAAATCCGTCACCAACAGATCGATCTCCGGCACGCTGCGAAAGATCTGTGCTGCCCGTTCCGCGTCCCCCGAACTAAAAACCCCATAACCTTCATGTTCAAGGAACGTCCGCGTCAACGCGCGCATATCCGGATCGTCATCGACCAGCAAAATCCTGCTCGGCGAAAGCTCAGCGGCAACACGCTCAGAGGCAAAAATATCTAGCGACATCGGCGAATCATCATTTCTGAATCTCGGTTCTAACTTCAATCCCGTCTCAAACTCCCAGTTTCGCACTCGGCATCAACTGCCGCGCGAACTCACCCCATGCAGTATTTGTCTCTGAAGATGGAGTGCACAATCTCTCTCCGAGTTGCCTCGAGTTCGAATCAGCACCTAACTCCTTCCCCATCAACCAGCAATCCACCGCGCACACGATACACTTGAAACCAGCCACATTAAGCAGCAAACAAATGCGCATCATCACCCGGTACATTCTCCGCGAAGTCACCTCGCACGCCCTCCTCGGCGGAGCCCTCTTTACCTTCATCATCTTCATGCGCGACCTCGGCCGTATCCTCGAGTTCGTCGTACGCGACTCCGCCACTATGGGGGATGTTGCCCGCATCATTGCCTTCACCCTTCCTCCAGCCCTCACCGTCACCATCCCCATGGCCGTTCTGGTCGGCATCCTTCTGGGCCTCTCCCGCCTGGCCGCTGACAGCGAAATCACCGCAATGCGCGCCAGCGGCATGGGAGCCATCGACTTCGTCCGCATCGTCTCCATCGTCTCCGCGGTGGCCCTCGCGCTGGGCCTCTTTAACTCGCTGTATCTCGCCCCACGCGCCGCCTCCGGCCTCATCGCCCTCGGAGAATCTTTGAAGTCTTCGCAGGCCTCCTTCGAGGTTCAGCCCCGCGTCTTCTACGAAGAGTTCAAAGATCGCGTCCTCTACATCCAGGACGTCAGCCCCGCAGCCGGAGCCGCTCTCTGGCATCACGTCTTTCTCGCCGACCTCACCGAACCAGCCGATCCCCACATCACCACCGCCGACCAAGCCGTCGTCGTCAGCGGCGCGCCCAACACGCAGGACGCCCAAACCATCCGCCTTCATCTGCTCAACGGCGGCCAGCACGACACCTCCTCCAGCGACCCTAACCAATACAACATATCCACCTTCACCAGCACCGACGTCCCCATCGAGACCGAAGCTCCCGAAGAAGCTCACCTGGGCCGCGTCAACACTCCCATCCAGGCCCTCTCACTGCCCGACCTCTGGCGCCGCGCCAACGCCATCAAAGCCTCCAGCGGCCACGAATCTTCCGTCTACCGCATCGAGTTCAACAAGCGCTTCTCCTACCCCTTCGCCTGTCTGGTGCTCATGCTCGTCGGCGTTCCGCTAGGCATCTCCTCCAAACGCGGCGGCAAATCCACCGGCTTCGTCCTCACTATCCTGCTCGTCTTCATCTATTACTTCCTCTCTTCCGTTGGAGTAGCCTTCGCGCAATCCGGCAGGCTTTCACCCTTCCTCGGCGTGTGGGGAGCCAACCTCCTCTTCGCAGCCGCCGGCGCCATCCTTCTCTACCAAATGTCCCGCGGAGGCATCGCCCTCAGCCTCGTCTCTACCATCGGCGTCTGGCTCAGCAAACTCATCACCCGCCTCACCAGCAACGGCCACGAATCCAACAACATTCGCTCCAATCACGACGTCGCCACCCTGCTCCGCCGCTTCCGCAGCATCGTACGCATTCAATTCCCTCTCCTGCTCGACGACTACGTCATGCGCGAGTACGCCACCAACTTCGCCATCGTCCTCAGCTCCTTCTCCACACTCTTCCTCATCTTTACCTTCTTCGAGCTCATCGGCCCAATCTTCAAAAATCGCACGCCGCTCATCACCGTCGGCGAATACCTCGTCACGCTCATCCCTTACATCCTCTACAACATCACGCCCCTCTGCGCACTCGTCGCGGTCCTCGTTACCTTCGGCTCTCTCAGCCGAACCTCAGAGCTCACCGCCATGAAGTCCAGCGGCATCAGCCTCTACCGCATCATTACCCCTGTTTTGGTCGTTACCATCCTCATCTCCGCTGGCCTCTTTGCCTTCGACGAGCTCTACCTCCCCGCCGCCAACCGCCGCCAGGAAGCTCTCCTCTCCATCATCAAAGACAAACCCACCCAGACATTCTCGCGACCCGACCGCCAGTGGATCTCCGGCCAGACCAACAACGCCGGTGAACCCTCCCGCATCTTCTACTACCAGTACTTCAACGCCGAAAAAGATACCTTCGCCAACCTCACCGTCTTCGAGTTCGACCCCGCTTCCTTCACCCTCCAGCGCCGCATCTTCGCCGCAACCGCCCAATGGGACCCCAAAGTCAACAACTGGGTCTTCGACAACGGCTGGCAGCGCACCTTCTCCGGCGAGACCATCGCCAGTTATCAACCCTTCACCGTGGCCACCTTCCCCGAGATCCGCGAGCAACCCGGCTACTTCAAGAAGGAGTACATCCCCTCGCAGGAGATGAGCTACACCGAACTCTCGCGCTACATCACCGACCTCAAGCAGTCCGGCTTCGACACCAAGCGCCTCAGCGTCCAGCTCAACAAAAAAATCGCCTACCCACTGATCACCCTCGTCATGGCCATCCTCGCCATCCCCTTCGCTTTATCCATGGGTAAGAAAGGATCCCTCACCGGCATCGCCACAGCCATAGGCCTCGCCATCACCTACTGGGTCATCGCACTCATCTTCGAATCCCTCGGCAACGTCAACACCCTACCCGCAGTCCTCGCCGCCTGGACGCCCGATCTCCTCTTCGGCATCACCGGCGCCTATCTTCTCCTGCGCACACCGACGTAGCCGTCGTTCGAACAAAAACGGCGTCACCTCGACCCGTTTTTGTTGCTGCATTTCGCTTGTCATTATCGCTCTTCGTTTGTCATCGTTGCTCTTCGTTCGTAATTGTTTTTCTTTTCTGTTTGTAATTGCTTTTTTGTTTATCATTCCGCAGCGAAGCGGAGGAATCTGCTGTTGTCTCGAACTCTCCAAATTCACTACCAGCTCCGCCCGCCAGCAACCCGTCGCAAAGCAGTCGACGGCAGCGGACCCACCCGTCCGCCACTCGCCGTTCCTCCCATCAGCCCTCCAGCGCCGTAGCCAGCTTCCCAAACAAGCTCTCCCAGCCCATCCCATGACCATCTCGCGAGCTCTCCGTAGCGAACTGTTCATGCTGCAACCGTATCTCCGTTCCGCCCTCGACATCTCTCAGAAACACCGTCACCATCGAGGTTTCCGTTGGAGCCCAACTTCCGTTCCACGTAAACTGCAGCAGCTCGTTCGGAATCACCCTTAAATACTGCCCACGAACCGCTACTTGACGCTTTCTCTCTTCGTCCGTCATCCCCTCCTTGGCACACATCATCCCCTGCGATAAAACTTCGTAAGTTCCCCCCTCGCGCACATCGAGCGTGGCGCTCACAAAATTCATATCGCCCGGCGCATGCCATTTCTGCAAGATCTCCGGCCGCGTCCAAGCCTCGTAGACCCGTGCCCGGCTCGCCCGAATCACCCGCGTCAACTCAAGCTTCAAAGCGCTTCTGTCAACTTTATTTTGATCCATCTCCAGAGTTGCCATTCCGCACATCCTCTCCCGGCGTCTCCGCCGTCTCCAGGTAATTCTGGAGGGCATCCAACTGGCCCGTCCAGAATGTTTCGTAGTAGGCAAGCCACTCCTGCGCTGCCCGCAAACTATCCGCATTCAACTGCACCATCCGAAAGTTGCCCTTCTTCTCCCGCCGAATCAAATCCGCCCGTTCCAGCACCTGCAGATGCTTCGACACTGCCGCCAGCGACATGTTGTAAGGCTCTGCAATCTGCCCCACCGTCCTGGCCTCCCGGCTCACGTCCCGCAGAATCGCGCGACGCGTAGCGTCCGAAAGAGCATGAAACACGGAATCCAAAGAAGCAACTGACAATTCAACCATGTGGTTGAATATAATTCAAAAACTAAAACTATTCAACCAAATTATTAAATAGTTTTATACTCAAGGCGAAAATCCTATACTGTTCACCTCTGTTAAGCGCAAACGTCCTAAACTGGAACCACAATGATTGCAAAGCTCCCCTCGATCACCCTTTTGGCCGCTTTTACAACCGTCGCCACCGCCCAAACCACCCCAAAAGCAACCACGACCACCCCGCACCACACCACCGCTGCAAAGACCGCAACCACGCCGCCCAACATCCCCAAGGTAGTCGGACTCCCCAAGCCTCTCTACACGCTCAGGTATATCGACACCAAAATCGGCACCGGAGGCCCCGCTGAAGAGCGTAAGTACTACACTGTCCACTACACCGGCTGGCTCACCAACGGCACCAAGTTCGACTCCTCCTTCGATCACCCCGG
This sequence comes from Tunturiibacter gelidiferens, assembly GCF_013410115.1. Classification (GTDB taxonomy): domain Bacteria; phylum Acidobacteriota; class Terriglobia; order Terriglobales; family Acidobacteriaceae; genus Edaphobacter; species Edaphobacter gelidiferens. Next base: position 2,005,321 of record NZ_JACCCV010000001.1, on the reverse strand, counting down.
CGGCGAACCGATAACCTTCCCCTACGGCGCACACCGCGTCATCATGGGCTGGGACACAGGTTTTCAAGGCATGCATGTCGGCGGCAAGCGCCGCCTCTTCGTCCCGTACCAACTGGCCTACGGAGAATCCGGCCGGCCCCCCGTCATCCCGGCGAAAGCAGACCTCATCTTCGACGTCGAGCTGGTCTCCATGTCCGACACTCCACCGCAGCCAAAGCAGGCTCCCGTTCCTCCAAATGCAGCGCCGAAGCCATCCGAGACACCCGCGCAGCCCTCCGCCACTCCGCCCGCGCAGACCCCGTCCACTCCGCCGGCCAAGCCAGCAACCGATACGCCACCCGCAAACCCGACGTCCCCGACCCCTCCATCAACCACTCCCCCGCATCCTGAGACCCTCTAGCCTCATCTGATCCCAAGGACACCCAGAAATCACTATGTTGGAACGACTTAAACCGCTAGTACCCTACCTCCGGCGATACTGGAAGAATCTCGCCTGGGGTGGGGTCGCGGTCATCCTCTACAACGCCATCAAAGTGCTCATCCCCATCGTCATCGGCCACGCCATCGACGACATGCAGCACGGCATCACCGAAGCCAAGGTCGTCCACCACACCCTTCGTCTTCTTCTCATCGCAGTCCTGTCCGCGATCTTTCTCTACATCACCCGTCAGGTCATCATCGGGGCCTCCCGCGAGATCGAGTTCGACCTCCGCAACGACCTCTTCAGCAATCTGGAACGCCAGGCCCCCAGCTTCTACCACACCACCCGCACCGGCGACATCATGGCGCGCACCACCAACGATCTCAACGCCGTCCGCCAGCTCCTCGGCCCCGCGATCATGTACAGCGCCAACACCATCGTCTTCACTGCGGCCGCGCTGCCCTTCATGTATCGCATCAGTCCGAAGCTGACCTTCTTCGCCTTCGTCCCCCTCCCCATGGCCTCGGTGCTCGTCCAGTACTTCGGCAACCGCATCCACCGCCGCTTCGAGCGCATTCAGGCCATGTTCTCCGACATCTCCGCCAAGGCACAGGAGAACTTCTCCGGCGCCCGCCTCATCCGAGCCTTCGCCCAGGAAGATGCTGAGATCGACTCCTTCGAGACCGCCAACCTTGAGTACATCAAGCGCAGCCTGCATCTCGTCCGCCTCATGGCCATGCTCTGGCCCACCCTCGAGTTCGTCCTGGGCCTCTCGCTAATGATCACGCTGCTGGTAGGCGGCCACGAAGTCGTCTCCCACAACATCTCCGTTGGCCAGTTCACCTCCTTCAACGTCTACATGGTGCAGCTCACCTGGCCCATGATCGCAGTCGGCTGGGTCGTCAATCTCTTCCAGCGCGGCACCGCCTCGGTGGTCCGCATCGACGAGCTCCTCAAACAGCAACCAGCCATCACCGATCAGGACGTCACCCCGCAGCAAGTACATCGCTTCGAAAACGCGGAAGAGATCGCCGGCGAGATCGAGTTCCGCAATCTCACCTTCGCCTATCCTGACGCCCCGGCGGTCTTGAAAAACATCAACCTCCGCATTCCAGCCGGCTCCTCGTTAGCCATCGTCGGCCCCACCGGCTCCGGAAAATCAACCCTCGTCGGTCTCATCCCTCGTCTTCACGACGCAGCTCCAGGCATGGTCCTGGTAGATGGCGAACCTATCCGCTCGTACCCACTCGCCGACATCCGCCGGCAGATCGGTTTCGTCCCGCAAGAGACCTTCCTCTTCTCCGACACCATCCGCCAGAACATCGCCTTCGGCAGGCCCGACGCCTCTGAGGAGCAGGTCCAGGACGCAGCCAGCATCGCGCACATAGGCAACGAAATCCTTGAGTTCCCCAAGGGCTTCGAGACAATGGTAGGAGAGCGCGGAATCACCCTCTCCGGCGGCCAGAAGCAGCGCACCGCCATCGCGCGCGCCGTCATCCGCGAACCCCGCATCCTCATCCTCGACGACGCCCTGGCCAGCGTCGACACCTACACCGAAGAGCGCATCCTGAACGGACTGCGCCAAGGCATGGGCACCCGCACCACCGTCTTCATCTCCCACCGAATCTCGACAGCCCGCAACGCCGATCAGATCGCCGTCCTCGTAGCCGGCCGTATCGCAGAGCTGGGAACCCACGAAGAACTCATCGCGCGTAACGGCTACTACACCAGCCTCTTCGAAAAGCAACGTCTGGAAGAAGAGCTCGCCGTAGCCACGTAGCGAGTCAGCTAATTAGCTAGTTAGCTAGTTACTGCAAGCCTGACAAGGAAACGAATCGCATTTCCCAACCGCTGACTTGCTAACTCGCTGATTTGCTGACTTGCTAACTCGCTGACTCGCTGACTAGCTAACAAAACTAAGCCGACCAGCCCGAAGCTGCAGCCTCGCTAACAGGCGCATACATCTCCGTCTGCGGAACGAACCGCTCCTCCCGCGTTCTCAGCTCTCGCGGCAACACCTTGCCCGCCTCCGGATCACGCGCCACGACCACCCAGGCCTCGCGGACATTGCGAACAAAGCCAATCACCTCTTCAAACTGCTCCTTCGACTCCAGGTGCGAAGCCTCCAGCGTCATCGTGAACATCGTCGCGTAGAAGTCTGCGAGCGAAGCAGCTACCGTCCCACCGAGATCCGGCCGCAATCGCGCCTGAAGATACGTCAGGATATCGAGCACCTTCTTCACCGCGATGCGACGTCCCCGCACGTCGTCCTCTTCCACACACTGCATCGCGCGATAAAGAAAGCGAATCGTACCATCGTAAAGCGCGACAACAAGTTCGACGCCGGTCGCACCGGACAGACTTTGATCTTGGTAGCTCATCTTTGCTCCTAAGTTATGCCTGCGTATTTGGGTTGAAACCCGTCAAGGAATCAAAGACCGAATTGACCTCATTAAGTTGACTCGGGATTGACTGCAAAATCTGATTCGCAGCATTCAATTCATTCGTCAGCTGCGTCTTCTGCGTCGCCAGAATTGCGTTTTCGTTGGTAATATCCGCATTCAGCGCCGTCTCCTCACTGCTGTTCTGTTGCTGTGCAAGATAGATGGCTCCACTCGGCGCCTGCGTCCCGGCATTGTTCAGAGCGGTGGCCAACGTCTGGCCGAAACTTCCCGAGTTCTGCAAAAAGCCGGTCACGTCGGCCAGATTGGAGTTCAGAGCGCTGGTCAGGGTATCCGCACTCAGTGTCAGAGTTCCATCATTGTTGACACTGATTCCCAACTGGGTAATGTTGTTGATCGAACCACTTGCCGAACCGGAGAAGAGGGATCCAGTAATGGACTCCTGCAACTGAGCTATGATCGGACTTCCCAGGAGCGGCGAAGAGGTTCCCCCCGCGCCGCTTTGCTCCTGAGTATTTATGTCTCCTACCACCGTGTTATAGGCCGAAACAAAACTGCTTATCGCGGTTGCAATGTCCGTAGTGGCGTCCGTAATCTGTACCTGCACCGGGCTGGTAGAGGGCGCTAGCAGTTGAAATGTGACTCCGGGAATCGCGTTACTCACAGTATTGGACGAACTTGTAATCGATACTCCATCGACGGTCAGGTTGGCATCCTGTCCATTCTCACCAGTCTGGAAGGTAATATTTCCCGAGGATGCGCCAGACAAAGAACCAGAGATGGTCAGCTGTCCCGCCGCTCCGCTGGTCCCACTTACAATCGAAAGCCGCGACCCGCTTGAGTCCGTGATCACGCTTGCGCTAACGCCGATCCCGGCGGAGTTGATCGCAGCAGAGAGAGACGCGAGTGTAGTGTCGTTATCGGTGCTGTCCACATTAAACGTGTGCCCCTGAATCGTCACACTCCCCGACAGCGTGTCGTTCGCGTTCGAAATAGAAGTAGACGCATCGGACGAGGTCTGCGCCAGTTGCCCGATAACGATCGTGTGACTTCCTGCCACCGCCGTCGAGCTCGCCGAGGTCAGGCTGAGCACGTCCGTATTCGAGCTCGACCCCTGTTTCTCGGCGAAGACACCCTCAAAATCCGTCAGCTTTTGCAAACTAGTAGAGAGGGTCGAAAGATCTGTTCCAAGCGAAGAGAGAACCGTATCCTGAGCCTTCAAGGCCGTAAGTTGATTCTGCCACGGAGTCTCAATGGCCTGGCTTGCCGCTTGAATCTGCGTCACCGTCGACGCCACGTCGAATCCCTGACCACTCGTCGCCGACCCGAAACTTAATCCAACAGTGCCCATGTCACCTTTCCGTTCTTCTTGCACGGTCAGGAAGCAAGCGCCTTGCCAGATCTGACCATCGAAGATTAGAAGCAGCTAACCCTCACAAAAACGAAAGAACGGCGGCCACGCCTCTTCGCGTGGCCACCGTCGCTTTCATCCGCTTATTGCAGCAGCTTCAGGATCTCCTGCTGTGAGCTGTTCGCCTGGGCAAGAGCGCTGATACCGGTCTGGCTCAGCACCTGGAACTTAGCCAGATCGCTCGTCGCCTGACCGAAGTTCGTCGCACGAATTGCGCTATTGGCAGAGGAGAGATTCACCTCTTCCGAGCTGGCAACGCTGGCAGCCGCGTTCAACTGGTTGATGTTGGCACCGATCGCGCCACGGTCGGCCGAAACGCCGGAGATCGCCGCGGTAATGGCGGTCAGCGTGGTCAGCGCCGAAGCCTGCGGCGTCGCGCCAGCCAGAGTGTCGGCAGCGGTGAAGGCTTGTCCCCCGATGCTTGTGGCAGTAAGTGCTGTCGCCGCCGCGGTGATGGTTGTGAGTCCGGTAGCCGTACCATCAGTGAGATTGAAAGTCGTTCCTGCTGCCTGATTGAAGACACCGGTACTGTTGAAGTTCGTGGTGCTACCGATGTTGCCGATCTCAGTCAGAATGCTCTGAAATTCGGTGTTGGCAGCAGTCGACTGAGCGGCAGTCAAACCACCGTTGGAAGCCTCGGTAGCAAGCGTAACCGCGCGATCGAGAAGGTTGGTCACCTGAGACAACGCACCGTCAGCGGTCTGCAGCAAGCCCACGCCGTTCTGTGCATTCTGTGCCGACTGGGTCAGCGCAGCTTGGTTGGCGGTAAGGCCGTCCGCGATCGAAAGGCCGGCCGCGTCGTCCGCGCCGCTGTTGATGCGCGAACCCGAGGAGAGCTGCTGGAGAACATTCTGAAGACTGTTCTGCGTCGAGTTGAGGTTGTTCTCAGCATAGGTTGCTGCAACGTTTGTAAGAATGCCCAAGGACATGTGGAAACGCTCCTGTACTGCTCGGTTTGAGTTACCGCGACGCCAGTCCCTGGTGCCCGACCGGCGAACTCACCTCCCTGCCGAAGCAGTCTGTGAGATCCGGTTCACCAAGCGGTAGGCTCCGCGTTCAAACCCCTCATCGGCGTCCCCCGCGCCGACTTTACGCAAATCTCATTTCGCTCCATCGTCATGGTCACCTCTCCTGCTCCCTATTGACCGTCACTTCTCTGCCGATGAGAGATCCGGGAGGAGTCCTCACACACATGATCGAACTGACACGCCTCAACGGTAGTCCTCTCGCCGTAAACTGTGACCTCATCAAATACGCCGAAGCCGCACCCGACACCGTCCTCACCTTAGTCACCGGCGAAAAGCTCGTCGTCCTAGAACCCTGCAGCGAGGTCTCGCAACTCACTCTCGAGTTCCGTGCCGCCGTTCTGCGCACGGCATGGCCCGAGGCTGCCCCCTCGGTCATCGCACGATCCGCCCACGATGCCGAACAGATTGTGCGCGAACAACAGCACAAGGCCTCGCACGAATAACCAACTTCATCCTGGAAGAGGAGACCCATGGACATCGCCAGCATTGGTGGCATCGCTCTCGCCCTCATCGGCATTCTCGCCGGCATGATGGTTGAAGGCGGCAGCATCGCCCAGATCACTCAGCCCACTGCGGCCATGATCGTCATCGGGGGCACTCTCGGCGCTGTCATGCTCCAGTTTCCGATGAACATCTTTCTCGCCGCCATCAAGGCCGTTGTAAAAGTCTTCCTCCACAAGGGCTCGAACGGCGAAGCCACGCTCGCTCAGATCGTAGCCTTCGCCAACAAGGCCCGCAGAAGCGGAATCGTCTCGCTCGATGCAGACCTCTCCACCGTCTCCGACCCCTTCCTCAGACAAGCTCTTATGCTCGCCGTTGACGGCACCGAACCCGCCGAAGTCCGCAAGATCATGCAGCTTGAACTCGACAACAAATCCGAGATCGAAGAAAAAATCCCCGCCGTCTTCGAGGCCGCCGGCGGCTACTCTCCCACCGTCGGCATCATCGGAGCGGTCCTCGGACTCATCCAGGTCATGAAGAACCTCTCCAACATCGATGAGGTCGGCCGTGGGATCGCCGTCGCCTTCGTCGCCACCATCTACGGCGTCGCCATGGCCAATCTCATCTGCCTCCCCGCAGCAGGCAAGCTCAAGTTCCGCCATCGCGAAGAGCAGATGATCAAGGAGATGATGCTCGAAGGAGTCATCTCCATCCTCGAAGGCATGAACCCGCGCATGATCGAGACCAAGCTCCGCACCTACCTCTTCGACTCGCATCCACCCAAACCCGGCAAAGCCACAGAGGTTGGCGCATGAGCAAGAAGAAACATCCCGAACACGTCAACCACGAGCGCTGGCTGGTCTCTTACGCCGACTTCATCACGCTGCTCTTCGCCTTCTTCGTCGTCCTCTTCGCCTCCAGCCAGTCGGACAAGAAGAAACAGCTCAAGCTCTCCGAGGCGATGCAGACCGCCTTCACTCCCCTCGGCACCTTCGACGCCCACTCGAAGACTCCGCCGCTCACCGACATCAACGCCTCCGCCATCACCAACTCCATTCCCTCGCCGATCGTGCGGCCGCTTCCCTCAGCCAGTACCGAGACTCTCGAAGAAACCGAAGCCCGCCTCCGCAAACTCATCGCCCAGCAAGTCGCCGCCGGTGGCATCCCTCCCGGCGGCATCGCCATGCGCATCACCCCCGACGGCCTCGTCATCTCCCTCCATGAGGCCGGCTTCTTTCCCTCCGGCTCCGCAGAGGTCCGTCCGGCATCGATCCCCATGATCTCGATCCTTGCCACCACCTTGCCCGCAGGCCCACTCCGGGTCGAAGGCCACACCGACAACGTCCCCATCCACACCGCGCAGTTCGCCAGTAACTGGGAGCTCTCCACCACACGCTCCACCGCCATCGCGCGCCTTCTCCTCGAACACGGCCCCATCGACCCCGCCAACCTCGCCGCCGCAGGTTACGCCGAGTTTCACCCCGTCGCCAGCAACTCCACCGAAGACGGCCGCACCCAGAACCGCCGCGTCGACATCATCCTTCTGCGAAAGCAGCCAGCTTCACAATGACAAGTTTTTGAGATCTCTTCCTCGCGACGCTTCGACTCGACCAGAAGATCCCTCCGACCGCTCAGCTTCAAGTCACAAACCAATAAATGACCATGTCCGAAAACCGCTAGTTTGAGACTCTCAACATGCGAAACTTCGTACATGGAACTGCCCGACAAAGAGGCGTGCTACCGGGCTCTACAGAGCCGTGATCCGCGCTTCGACGGACTCATGTACGTCGGCGTGAAATCCACCGGAATCTACTGCCGCCCCGTCTGTCCGGCCCGCACCGCGAAGTACGAAAACTGCACCTTCTATCCCTCCGCAGCAGCAGCACATGAAGCCGGCTACCGCCCCTGCCTGCGTTGTCGTCCGGAGACCGCACCCGAACTGGCTTCGTGGCGCGGAACCTCGAACACCGTCTCACGCGCGCTTGCGCTTATAGCCGACGGTGCCCTCGACAGCGAAGGCAAGACCGTAGACGCGCTCGCCGAACGTCTGGGCGTCGGCGAGCGTCACTTACGCAGACTCTTCCTTCAGCACCTCGGAGCCTCTCCAATCGCCGTAGCACAGACCCGGCGCGTGCTCTTCGCCAAGCATCTCGTCCATGAAACCCGAATGCCCATGACCGAAGTTGCACTCGCCGCGGGCTTCAACAGCCTGCGCCGGTTCAACGAACTGTTTCAACAGCTCTTCCATCGCCCTCCCAGCGCACTCCGGCGAAAATCGTCCGTGAGCCGCCCAAACGCCTCGGCAGGTATCACTCTCCGCCTCCGCTATCGCCCGCCCTACGACTGGGAGTCCATGCTCACCTTTCTACAGGCGCGTGCCATTCCCGGTGTCGAAGTTGTAGAGAAGGGATGCTACCGGCGCACCGTTGAGATTGACGGATCAGTTGGGAGTATCGCCGTGACTCACCTCCCGCACCAACAGAGCCTCAGCGTAACCATCCACTTCACGTCCGTGCAGTCACTGCCTGCAATCGTAGCTCGGGTGCGTCGCCTCTTCGACCTCGGCGCGGACATCGAGACGATCGACGCACACCTCTCGCACGATCCGCAGCTCGCACCGTGGGTGGCGCTTCATCCAGGCCTGCGAGCGCCGGGAGGCTGGGATGGCTTCGAACTGGCTGTGCGCGCAATCCTCGGCCAGCAAATCACCGTCGCTTCGGCACGCAAGCTAGCAGGACAACTCGTCGCGCTTCACGGCAAGCCGCTACCGAAAAACCCCAGCGCCTCTCCAGGTCTGACGCATACCTTCCCCACCGCGAAGCGTCTCGCCACCGCAAAGTCACTAGGACTGGGCATGCCGGCTGCACGCTTAGCATCGTTGAAGGCGCTGGCGCAGGCTGCCACCGATGACCCCAACCTGTTCCGTCCCTTTGGGACAATCGAAGAAGCCATCGCACGTCTGCGCACCATTCCCGGCATCGGCGAGTGGACGGCCCAATACATCGCCCTCCGAGCAATCCGCGAGATGGACGCCTTCCCCGCCTCGGACATCGGCTTACTTCGCGGCGTTGCAAAGGTCGATGGAGCACCAGCAACTCCAAAGAGTCTTCTTCATCGCGCCGATTCCTGGAGACCGTGGCGCGCCTATGCGGCTCAGCACCTGTGGGCCGCAAACGCAAACGAAATCCTGCACACCGAGGGAGCACATGCCTGAACCTTTGAGTCTGCTAACAGATCGATTCGACACACCAATCGGCGAGATGATCATCGTGGCCGATCATGACGGAAACCTACGCGCCATTGAATGGACAGATCATGAAGAGCGCCTGCAAAAGTCCTTGCGGCTTCACTATGGTCGCAACGGGTTCAAGCTTGAGCCAGCCAATAATCCGTCTGGCTTATCCAATGTGATGAAGCGTTACTTCGCAGGAGAGCTTGCCGCGATAAACGAGCTCCCGGTACGCACAGCTGGCACGCCATTTCAACGCGAGGTCTGGCGCGCACTGCGACAGATTCCACACGGCACAAACCTCTCCTATGGAAAGCTGGCCGCGCAGATCGGCAGGCCCAAAGCCGTCAGAGCAGTCGGGCTCGCCAACGGCTCCAACCCCATCGGAGTGGTCGTCCCCTGTCACCGCGTCATCGGATCCAACGGCTCCCTCACAGGCTACGGTGGAGGCATCGAGCGCAAACGCTGGCTCCTGGAGCATGAAAACAAACACCAGCCCGCACACCTTACGCTAAAACTCACTTGAGAATACAATCGCAACAGCAAAAAAATAATTCTTGGGACAAATGTATCCAACGCCCTCGCTTCTTCGTCAAACTTCACAACGATGAAAAAAGCTCTTCACCTCTTCGCAACGTTGCTCTGCCTCCTGACGATCGCCGTCAGCGCAGCGACCTGTGCAGAGCTTTCGCTACCGAAGCAATCCTCATGCGATCATTGCCCGAAACAATCTCCGCTCGATCACCACTCTCCCGCCTGTTGTAGCGCGCAGCAACAACAGCCGTCTGCGATCGTCTCCAAACCGGTCGAGACGCAGGCCCAACTTCACGTTGTCGCCGTCTTCGCATCCTCCAATAAAATCTTCATCCCGCTGGACGCAGCCGCCCCACGATGGGCCGCTCCACCGCCGCTTCCTCCCCGCACTCCGCTTCGAATCTGATTCCTTCTTGATCTAGCGCCGTGTCACAGCGTCCTCCCGCGCTGCCTCCCGACAACGCACGCCTCAAGACAAGGAATCTCCATGCGCTCCATCCTGCAAGCGGCCCTGCTCTCATCGTTCTTTTTAGCTCCGCCTCTCGCCCTGTCCCAGACAGGTCAAAGTTCCATGCCCAACATGCCAGGCATGCAAATGGACTCCCCTCAAGCATCCACCACCGCGACGCCCTCCATGAAGATGGACATGGACATGATGAAGCCGCCATCAAACCTCATCGACACCATCCTCAATCACACCACCTCCGGCACCAGCGCCGAACCCGCCTCCACTCCCGTCTCCATGATCATGCGCAGCTATCGCGGATGGATGCTCATGCTCCACGGCACCGCCTCCATCTCCGAGACGCAGCAGCACGCCGCCTCCAACCCCACTGGCCCATCCCCTGACACCTGCACGCAGTTCAACCTCCCCTGCGCAACCCCCGTCACTCGCGGCGGCGACAAGCTCTTCTCCACCAACTGGATCATGCCCATGGCCATGCGCCAACTCGGCGACCACGGCCAATACGGCCAACTCACCCTCCGCACCATGCTCTCGCTCGAACCCGCCACCATCAGCAGCCGCCGGTTCCCCGAGCTCTTTCAGCAAGGCGAAACCGCCTTCGGCAAACCCATCATCGACGGCCAGCACCCGCACGACTTCTTCATGGAAGTAGCCGCCCTCTACGACCTCCGCCTCGGCAAACAAACCCTTCTCAGCCTCTACGCCGCCCCCGTAGGCGATCCCGCCATTGGCCCCACCGCCTACCCGCATCGCCTCTCGGCCTCCGAAGATCCTATCGCCGCTCTCGGTCATCATCAGGAAGACTCCACCCACATCGCCTTCAACGTCTTCACCGGCGGCATCACCTGGCGCTGGCTTCGCTTCGAAGAGTCAGGCTTTCACGGCGCCGAACCCACCGAACAGCGCTGGGGCTTCCAACCCTCCCCCAACGGCCACGCCATCGACAGCTACTCCTCCCGCATCACCTTCGCACCAACAAAAAACATCAGCACCCAATTCTCCATCGCCCACATCGTCAGCCCCGAAGCCCTCTACCCACGCGAAGACCAACAGCGCCAAACCGCCTCCATCATGTACAACCTCCCCTTCGGCCGCTCAACGCCAGACGGCGGCCACGCCAACAACTGGTCAAATAGCCTCATCTGGGGCCGCACAAAATCCCTCACCGACAACAGCAAAGAAAACTCCTACCTCCTCGAATCGCTCCTGAAGTTCCGCACCCGCAACTACGTCTGGACCCGCATCGAAAACGCCGGCCGCTCCAATGAACTCCTCCTCACCCCCGGTTCGGCGCTCCCACCCAACTTCACCGAATCTCCCATTGGCCACGTCGCCGCCTACTCCTTCGGCTACGACCGTGACTACCGTGTAGCCCCCCACCTCCTCGCCGCCCCAGGAGCTCAGTTCACCACCTACACCACACCCGCGCCCCTCATCTCAACCTACGGAGCCCACCCCTTTGGCGTCGTAGCCTTCGTCCGCTTCCGCATCACCAGGTAACTGGCGCTCTTCATCCGCCCAAGGCCACTGCCTCGGCCTTTGCTTTTGTCGTTGCCTGTTCTTTTGTTGTCATCCCGTAGGGACCTGCAGTTGCCGTTGGCATTTGTCGTTGCCTGTTCTTTTGTTGTCATCCCGTAGGGATCTGCGGTTGCCGTTGGCATTAACGACCATCGTCAGGAAACGTCAATGAGTTGACCCTTATACCACTGCAAATCATCGTCACTCAAGTTCCAGCAAAGCCGCTAAAGTTATACCAATAGATCATGAATCTCTTCGTCGCCACCACCAACCCAGGCAAGCTTCGCGACTTCGCCGCCACAGCCTCTCCGCAAATCACACTCACTCCCCTACCCAACCTCAAACAAATCCCCGCACCCGCAGAAGACGAGCCCACCTTCGAAGGCAACGCCCGCATTAAAGCCATCTTCTACTCCCACCACGCCCCCGGCGAAATCGTCATCGCCGACGACTCTGGCCTCGAAGTCGACGCCCTCCACGGAGCGCCCGGCGTCCGCTCCGCCCGCTACGCCGATGATCACAACTTCTCCCCGAGAGACTTGCCCGACAACGTTCCTCACACCCCCGACGAGCGCAACAACCTCTATCTCCTCTCCAACCTCACCGGCATCCCTCTCACCGAGCGCAGCGCCCGCTACCACTGCGTCCTCGCCGCCGCACGCAACGGCCGCATCCTCGCCATCGGCCACGGAACCGTCGAAGGCGAGATCCTCCCCGCCCCACGCGGCACCGAAGGCTTCGGCTACGACCCCCTCTTCTACCTCCCCGCTCAAAACAAAACCATGGCAGAGCTCGACCTAACCTCCAAGCTCACCTTCAGCCACCGCGGCCGAGCCTTCGCCGCCCTGCTCCCGCAACTGCTTCCACATGCTTGATAGACTTCCCGCATGCTACCCACTCTCTACATCGATCACCTCGTCTTCCGCGTCGAAGACTTAGAACCGACAGCAAAGTTCTATCGCGCACTCCTCGGCGAACCCACCGCACAAGGCAAAGACTTCCTGGTTTACAAGATCGGTGACGCCACCCTTTTCTTCACACCCTCCGCCAAACCCTCCGCCCCCTACAACAAAGAGTTGCCCGGCCTGAACCACCTCGCCCTCGGAGTTCATGATCCCGCCGACCTCCGCAAAATCGAGGATCACCTCAACAACTCCGGCCTCAAACACAGCGGAATCGGCATCGACTCCCACGGCGGCAAAGAGTACATCTGGTTCAACGACCCCAACGGATTCCGCCTCGAGTTCTACTGCCGCCCAGCGTCGGAATAAAGCCTCGCAAGAATCAGAAGCACACCGGTAATCGACGCGATGCGACTTAATCGCACAAACATAACGATAACCGCACAAAATCCAGCACTTTCCTTGACGCTGCCAATCCCAGGCGGAATAATCGCGGTGCTGCACTTTTTACACCTCAGCCCAAGTGCATCCATCACGATTTCAAGGAGTCCCCATGGCCACCGCCGCCTCGCCAGCACCTCCTGCCACCCCCCATTCCCAGGGAACGCTCAAGGGTGTGCAACCTCTCCGCGCCGGCCAGGGCCACTCCTTCCTCTGGCACAAACTCCACTCCCTCTCCGGCATCATCCCCATCGGCGCCTTCCTCGTCGAGCACATCGTCTCCAACTTCGAGACCCTCAACGGGCCCCTCGCCTACGCCCAGCAGGTCAAGTTCCTCAACTCCCTCCCGCTGGTACGCGTTCTCGAGTGGGCCTTCATCTTCATCCCCCTCGCCTTCCACGCCCTCTACGGACTCTTCATCGCCTTCCGCGGCCGCGTCAGCGTCAACGTCTACCCTTGGGCCTCCAACTGGATGTACCTCTCCCAGCGCATCACCGGCATCATCGCCTTCTTCTATATCGTCCAGCACGTCTGGCGACAGCGCTTCAGCGGCATCTCCCTCCCCGAGAACCCCGGCGCAGCCTTCCATAAAGTACAGGTTGAACTTTCGAACCCCTGGATGCTCGCCATCTACGTCATCGCGATGATCGCCACCACGTGGCACTTCGCCTACGGCATCTGGCTCTTCGCCGCCAAGTGGGGCATCACCCCCGGCGAAAAGGCTCGCAAGAAATTCGGCTACGTCTGCACCGCCTTCGGCCTTGCTCTCTGCATCATGGGCCTCGCCAGCATCTACGCCGTCGTCTACATGTACCCGAACGCTCCCGTCGACGTAATGCCCGCCCAACCGGCCGGCATAGCCCTACCCGCCCCAACAGTCCCACCACCAAATTCAACAAACCCAGACCAACCGGGCGAGGTTCGGTAAAGCTGCTTGGCTATTGGATTGATTGATCAATTCTTCGTTCCTGTTTGAATTTTCAGATCGTTCGTAAAGCTGAAGGCAATCATGATGTTTCAAGGGATGTTTCGTTCTAAGGTCAAATGGGCCAGTCTTTCGTTGGTCGCCCTGTCACTCGCCGGCCTGTGCAGTCTCTATCAGGTGATGTTCGACGTATGGATGACAGCGTACCCGTATGCAAATCCAACCGAATGGCGAGCGCGATTTTATATCCGGCTGACGACGACCATCGTGATCGGATTCTTATGGAGCTTCGTTGCTCTGTGGTTGTTTCGACAAAGACATAGATAATCAGATTTCACTAGGAAGAAGCTCATGGCAGCAACACCCAGAATCATCGTAGTAGGCGGCGGACTAGCCGGACTAGCCGCCGTCATTAAGATCGCCGAAGCGGGCGGCAAGGTCGACCTCTTCTCCATCGTCCCCGTCAAGCGCTCCCACTCCGTCTGCGCCCAGGGAGGCATCAACGCCGCCAAGGACCTCAAAGGCGAAGGCGACTCCGTCCTCAAGCACTTCGACGACACCGTCTACGGCGGCGACTTCCTCGCCAACCAGACCCCCGTCAAAAACATGACCGCCCAGGGCCCCGCCATCATCGATCTCCTCGACCGCATGGGCGTCCCCTTCAACCGCACCCCCGAAGGCCTCCTCGACTTCCGCCGCTTCGGAGGCACCCTCTACCAGCGCACCGCCTTCGCAGGAGCAACAACCGGCCAGCAACTCCTCTACGCCCTGGATGAGCAAGTAAGAAGATACGAAGCCGAAGGCAAAGTCACCAAGTACGAAGGCTGGGAGTTTCTCTCCGCCGTCCTGGGCTCCAAGGGCGAAGCCCGAGGCATCTGCGCCATGGATCTCCGGTCGATGGAGACGAGAACATTCCCCGCCGACGCAATCATCATCTGCACCGGAGGCAACGGAGCCATCTTCGGAAAGTCCACCAACTCAGTAGTTTGCACCGGCTCAGCTCAATCAGCACTTTACCAGCAGGGAGCCTTCTACGCGAACGGCGAGTTCATCCAGGTCCACCCCACCGCCATCCCCGGCGAAGACAAGCTCCGCCTCATGTCCGAGTCCGCCCGAGGCGAAGGCGGCCGCGTCTGGGTCCCCAAAGACAAGAACGACAAGCGCGTAGCCCGCTCCATCCCCGAGTCCGATCGCTGGTACTTCCTCGAAGAGTGGTACCCCAAGTACGGCAACCTCGTCCCCCGCGACGTCGCCACCCGCGCCATCTTCAAAGTCGTCTACGAGCACGGCATGGGCATCGATGGCCAGCCCATGGTCTACCTCGACCTCACCCACCTCCCCAAGGAACGCCTCAACAAACTGGAAGGCATCCTCGAGATCTACGAGAAGTTCGTTGGCGACGACCCCCGCGAAGTCCCCATGAAGATCTTCCCCGGCATGCACTACACCATGGGCGGCCTCTGGATCGACTTCGACCAGCGCACCAATATCCCCGGCGTTTATGCAGCCGGAGAAGCAGATTATTCGATTCATGGCGCCAATCGACTCGGAGCCAACAGCCTCCTCTCCTGCATCTACGGAGGCTTCGTCGCCGGCCCCCACGCCCTCGCCTACGCCAAGGCCCTCCCCGCGCCGGAAGGCGACGGTGGCCACGCCGCCGAACTCGCCCGTCAGAAGGAGTTCAACAACGCCCTGCTCAACAACAAGGGTACCGAAAACCCCTTCAAGCTCTGGCGCGAACTGGGCGACACCATGACCAAGCACGCCACCATCATCCGCTATAACGCTGGCCTCGACGAAGCCGACGCCAAGATCGTCGAACTCCTCGACCGCTACCGCAACGTCAACCTCTCCGACAAGAGCCAGTGGGCCAACACCAGCTTCGCCTTCACCCGCCAGCTCTACAACATGCTCGAACTCGGCCGCGTCATCGTCCAGGGCGCACGTCTCCGCGACGAATCCCGCGGAGCCCACTACAAACCCGACTTCCCCGAACGCAACGACGAAAAGTTCCTCAAAACCACCAAAGCCAGCTACAAAAACGACGCCCCCGCCTTCGAGTTCGAAGAGGTAGACATCAGCCACATCACCCCACGTCCCCGCCGCTACGACGCCACCGCCTGACAAACGCCCTAAGATCCTGATCAACCCCGCTCATAGCCTGACAAACACCGTCCTAAACAGATGCCAGCCTACCCACAAAAATCGTCATCTCGACCGAAGGTGGCGCACTTTGCCGCCGAAGCGGAGAGACCCCCGTATTTGTCCTTGCCGTTGCCTGTTCTTTTGTTGTCCTTGCCGTTGCCTGTTCTTTTGTTGTCATTCCGCAGCGCAGCGGAGGAATCTGCTTTTCGCCTCGTCGCTGCACCACAGTGGCAGCCAGCAACAAAAAGACCCAACACGACGGATCTCCCTAAAACCCGCCAACACCGTCTAACCGGGCATGGAAAACATCACTTTCGTCTACATAGGCCTTGCCCTCGTATACGCAGCGGTCATGACGTATATGTATCTCTACACCACGCACCTTCACCCCAACGAGCGGACCATGGCCCTCAAAGGCCGTCTTCCGATCAGCAAAGAAGAGGGCATAGCGGTCGCCACTCTGGAGAAAGAACGCCTGCACAAAACCGGCAGCTTCTAATCCACGCCTCGCCGACTGCAGCCCGCATCACCAAACGCCTCCAGCTAACCCCCACGCCGAAGGCACAGGATATGTGCAGGCCCTAAGGAGCAGTCGCATGCCCAGCACCATCAAAGTCGAGATCAAGCGCCAGTCCACCCCGGACGCCCCCTCCACCACCGAAAAATTCGAGATTCCCTATCGCCCGGGCATGAACATCACCTCGCTCCTCGGCGAGATCGCGCTCAACCCCGTCGACGTCTCCGGCCGCGCCACCACGCCTATCACCTACGATGCCAACTGCCTCGAGGAGATCTGCGGCTCCTGCGCCATGCTCATCAACGGCAAAGCCCGCATGGCCTGCTCCGCCCTGGTCGACAAGCTCACCGGACCAAATCGGGATCAGCCCATCACCCTCGCCCCGCTCTCCAAGTTCCCCGTAGTCCGCGACCTCGCCGTAGACCGCTCCGTCCTCTTCGAAAACCTCAAGAAGGTCAAAGCCTGGGTCCCCATCGACGGCTCCTACGACCTCGGCGCCGGCCCCCGCCAAGCTCCTCAAATCCAAGAGCAGCGCTACCCCCTCTCGAACTGCATCTCCTGCACCATCTGCATGGAGGTCTGCCCCCAGTTCAACGACGTCACCAACTTCGTCGGCGCAGCCACCATCGCTCAGGCCAAGCTCTTCAACATGGACCCCTCCGGCTCCGTCCTCGAAGAAGAACGCCTCCGCGCCTTAGCAGGAGATGGCGGCATTCAGGAGTGCGGCTTCGCACAAAACTGCGTCCAGGCCTGCCCCAAACAGCTCCCCCTCACCGAAGCCATCTCCGACATGGGCCGCGACGTCTTCATCCAGCAAGTCAAAGACCTCTTCGCAAGATAGGATGTAGATTGAATCACCCTCTGATGCCGCGATCGCTTAGGAGTACAGGTTCTCTAGTCGTTTTCCTGCTTCTTCCGTCTCTGGCACGACCAGAGTCATTGCAAGATAATCCCGCAGCTGCGGCGCCACCAACGGCTTCTCAATCACAACCGCTGGAAATCGCTAAAATTGGAAAAGACGTTTCAGCACCTGTTTTGATTCATTCAACCAATCCAAACATCCCAAAGTCTGTTCACAAAGCGAAGCTTAATGGTTTTGTGATTGTGAACTTCTATGTGGAACCTGACGGAACAACGAGCAACGTTCACATTTACCGCACCATCATCAAAGGAGCTAATAGCCCTGATCAAGTGCTGTGAAAGAACTCGAACAGTCAGCTATCGGTGCTGTTCAAAGCTACAAGTTCAAACCTTCCAGAAAAAACGGGCAGCCGGTTCGCGTCGAACTCAACGTTCAGATCCACTTCGAAAGCTAGCCGGATGTTCTAGATCGCCATCTCACACATGCGCACTCTTTTTCGACTTGGTTGTCTCTCACTCCTCTTCGGCGCACTCTCCTACACAGCCTTCGTCATGACCGACGGCAGAGGCTCATGGCCCAGCACACCAAAGTACCTGGTCGTCCTGGGCATGTACGGCTTCACCGCACTCGGCGTCGCCCTCCTGATCGCAGTATGCCTAGCAAGACTAATCAGCTTCTCTCGCTCCAACAAATAGCCGGGTGCTCCATCCATCGCAGTCTCTTCGTGATGGGATGGAAAGGTAAAATCCCACCTCGCTCGCGTCAAAATACAAGCCACTCAACCGCACCATAAGCGTCAAACCGATAAGCTCGTATCAGGAGAAAAAATGATCCAACTAGCAGACGCCCGCCGCATCATCGCCGCCGCCGAAAAGAAGGCCGAAGAACTAGGCCAGCCCATGAACGTAGCCGTAGTCGATGAAGGCGGAAACCTCATCGCCTTCGAGCGCATGGCCAACGCCTGGCTCGGCTCCATCGACATCGCCCAAAAGAAGGCCTGGACCTCCCGCGCCTTCGACATCACCACCAAAGACCTCGGCGACAACTCACAATCCGGCAACCAGTTCTTCGGCATCCATGCCTCAAACAACGGCAAAGTCATGATCTTCGCCGGTGGCATTCCCCTCAAAAAAGAAGGCAAGGTAGTAGGCGCCATCGGAGTCAGCGGAGGCTCAGGAGTTCAGGATCACTCTGTAGCCGAAGCCGGCGCAGCCGCTCTCTAAAAAGCCCTCAAACAAACACGGAGACGCCCCGCCGGCCCGCGGGGCATCTCCGCCTCGTTACTGCTCTGCTAAGCAATCACTTCGAAAAGATTGAGTTAGCCGGAGTGGTCTCTTCGTTCGAATGAATCCGGTTCTCAGCACGTTTTGCACTCTGCATCGCCGCGTGGTCCATCTTCTCCTGCTTCGTCTTGCCAACTTCAGTTGCAGATGCGTTTGATTCAATCGCTTCGTGGGAAGGACGTGCTCCGGTCTTCGAAGAATTCATACCCTGTGCCATACATCACCTCTCCCTAGACAGATGGCATCGCACTGTCTCGAGGTTGCTCCGCCATCCAAGCCTTACGTACGTCAAAAAAATAAAAAACTTCGAAAAACTTGGCGCATTTTTCGTCATTCAAAAATGTGGTGCAACAACACCACGTTAGCCACACAATTCACCACAACCACACCCCAAAAACACCACACCAATCACCGACTTTTTCTCAAAATCCCCCCAAAAATCATCTTTCCCCACGCATAAAAAAACAAAAAAAATCGCGCCGCGAAATCCTAAGCAGACCAAAACCATCCCTTGCTACAATCGGCTATCCCATCAGTGGAAAGTGTGGCGACCCAACATGCACAAACGCGGCATCTTCGTCTCTGCCCTGCTCATTCTCACCATCCAGGCCCACCCCCAGACAAAATCAATGACTGATCCCGCCGCCGTCCATCAATCCGCCATCGTCATCGACACTCACGCCGACACCCCTCAACGATTCGTCGACGAACACTGGGACTTCACCGATCCCCTCAACGGCGGCATGCTCAACTACTCGAGCGCCAAACAAGGCAACCTCGACGCGCAGTTCTTCTCCATCTGGGTCGACCCCGGCCAATACTCCGCCAACGCCAGCGCCCACCGCACTCTCTCGCTCATCGACGGCACCCTCGAGCAGGTCCGTAAACACCCCGACAAACTCGCCCTCTGCGTCTCCGCCGACGACATCATCGCCACCCACGCACAAGGAAAGTTCGCCGTCCTCATGGGCATCGAAGGCGGCCACTCCATCGAAAACGATCTCGGCCTTCTCCGCGACTACTATCGCCTCGGCGTCCGCTACATGACCCTCACCTGGTCCAACACCAACAACTGGGCCGACTCCTCAGGCGACATCGAGGACGAAAAAGTCCACCATCACAACGGCCTCACCCCCTTCGGCAAACAAGTCGTAGCAGAGATGAACCGCCTCGGCATGATGGTCGACATCTCCCACGTCTCCGATAAAACCTTCTGGGACGTCATCGCCACAACTCGCACTCCCGTCATCGCGTCCCACTCCTCAGCCCGCGCTCTCACTCACGCCGCCCGCAACATGACCGACGAGATGCTCCTCGCTATGAAGAAGAACAACGGCGTCGTCATGGTCAACTTCTTCCCCGCCTTCATCGACGAGAACTGGCGCAAAGCCTGGGCCGCACAGGAACCCGAACGAAAGAAAGCACAGCAGGCCCTCGAAGCCGACTACCAAGCCAAGGGCCTCCCCGTCCCCTACACCGCCTCCGACAAGGTCGACCGCGAGTTCGCCGCAAAGATCGGCCGCGCGCCCTTCAACTCACTCATCGATCACTTTGATCACGTCATCAAGATCGCCGGAATCGATCACGTCGGCATCGGCACCGACTTCGACGGAATCCCGGTCCCACCCGCCGGCATTGACTCCGCAGCCGACCTGCCAAAGATCACAGCCGCTCTCATGGCTCGCGGCTACACCGCCGACGACATGCACAAACTACTCGGAGGCAACCTGCTCCGCGTCTTCCGCGATGTGCAAGCCGCCTCCGATCACAACCCATAGCCAATCTGCCATCTGACGCGCAGAGAAAACTAAACCTTCTCAGCGATCAAACTAATCTTGTGAATCTTCGGAGCCTCCGAAAACAGCGTCTCCGCATTCGCCATCAACGCCTTCGCAATCTCCCCATTCAGATGAGCATCGCGCCCTGCTTCATCGTTGAAGGTGTCGAACACGCCAAAAAACCCACCTTTATCTTCCTTGAACCCATACCAGTGCACGGTCCCAGCCTCTGCTTTCGCCATCTCCGCACCTTTCTTCAGGAAAGCCTCGACATCCGCTTCTTTCCCCGGTTTCGCCTTCAACTCCGCATACAACGCAAACTTCGCCATCTCAAAATCCTCCTGCCAGTGAGATGCCGAAATTCAAACTCCGTTACAAGCTTATGCATCTGAGTCGCAAGAGGTACCACATGCGTCGAGACAAACCATCTGTCCTAAGAGGAATCGTCACAGGAATCGCTGCGGGTATCACCGCGACCCTCATCATGGATCAGTTTCAAAAGCTCGTTGCAGCAGGCCAAAAAGTTGCTGAGAAGCAGATTAAACTGACCCAGGGAGAGCCGGAAGACAAGATCGTCCATGATCAACAGCAACAGGAACGCCAGGCCGCTCAACAAGAGGGCTCAACTGAAATCGTTGCTCGTAAGATCGCGGAAGTTTCGGGAACCCAACTCGACGACGAAAAAAAGAAAGCCGCCGGCCAGGCCGTTCACTACACCTTTGGCACGCTGATGGGAGTCGTTTATAGCGTCTCGGCGGAACTCCTTCCCGAAGTCACCACCGGCGCCGGAACCGCCTTCGGCACTCTTCTCTTCCTCGCCGCAGACGAAGTCGCCGTGCCCGCCCTCCAACTCTCGCCGTCTCAGACAGACACTCCAGCCACCGACCATCTCCAACACTGGGCCGCGCACGTCGTCTACGGGGGCTGTCTGGAACTCATGCGCAGCCTCATTCGACGCATTCTGTGATCACACCCCACATTGCCCCCACCGCCCGTCTGCGTTAGCCTGTTTATTGGAGCTACAAACCGCATGATGCTTCGTACTCTCGCACTCTCCCTGGCCTTCGCCGCATCCGTCCAGGCGCAGTCGACCCCGCCGCCCCCCGCCGACGCTCTACCCGACGCTCCCAGCACCACCAGCAACATCAAGGCTCCCGTCGTCCCCACCGGCCCCACCGCCGTCATCGACACCACCATGGGCCGACTCACCTGCAAGCTCTACGACAAACAAGCCCCCGTCACCGTCGCCAATTTCATAGGCCTCGCCGAGGGCACTAAAGACTGGACCGACCCCAAAACCCTTCAAAAGATGCACCATCAGCCCTACTACAACGGCACCACCTTCCATCGCGTTATACCCAACTTCATGATTCAGGGCGGCGATCGTGTTGGCGACGGCACCGGCGACCCCGGCTACTTCTTCCAGGATGAGATCGACCCCGACCTCACCTTCGACCAGCCTGGCCTCCTCGCCATGGCCAACGCAGGCCCCGGCCCATCCGGCGGCGGCACCAACGGCTCACAGTTCTTCATCACCGAAGCCGAAGTCCCGCAACTCAACGGCAAACACACCATCTTCGGCCAGTGCGACGCCCACACCATTCTGCTCGTAGCCTCCATCGCGCGCGTCGATCGCAACTCCAGCGACAAGCCGCTTACCCCGGTCGTCATCAATCGCGTCACCATCGTCCGCGAGGGACAGCCAATTCCTCCTCTCCCCGTGGCATCCACCGCAGCGCCCGCGACTCCAGCCGCCGCAGCAGCACCGCCCAAATAACCTTCCGGCCTCCGCGATCCAAACGGAAACGCCTCTCTGCTAACAAAGCAATCAACCTGTCACTGCAAGGAGATTTCGAAATGCCAACCAAACCAGGCACTTATGCCACCTTCAAGACCAGTGAAGGAACCGTCGTCTGCGAGCTCTTCGAGAAGGACGCACCAGAAACCGTAGCCAACTTCATCGGCCTCGCCGAAGGCACGAAGGAGTGGAACAGCCGCAGCAAGAAGGGCGCAAAGCTCTACGACGGAACCATCTTCCACCGCGTCATCCCTCAGTTCATGATCCAGGGCGGCGATCCTGAAGGCACCGGCATGGGCGGCCCCGGCTACAAATTCGCCGACGAGACCAAGGGCTCCAAGCATGGCTTCCAGGAGAAGGGCAAGCTCGCCATGGCCAACGCCGGCCCCAATACCAATGGCAGCCAGTTCTTTATCACAGTCGCCGACACCAGCTGGCTCACCGGCAAACACACCATCTTCGGCGAAGTAGTCGAAGGCTACGACATCGTCGAGAAAATCTCCAAGGTCAGTAAAGACGGCATGGACCGCCCCAAAACCCCAGTCGTCCTCGAGTCCGTCACCATCGAACGTATCGCCTAACCAACAGCTCGCAATCCAACAAAAGGCCCGCTCACAAGAGCGGGCTTTTCTCATGAAGCAACACCATCGGCAACGCATGATATCTTCACTTACCAAGAAGCCTATGGACACATCGACGGACACCTTCTATGACGATTTGGCCGACCACTACCATCTCATCTTCAAGGATTGGAGCCAAAGCATCGAGAGACAGGCAGCAACTCTCGGCCCGTTGTTGGAGAGATACACAAACCAAGTCGCGCCTCTTGTTCTGGACTGTGCCTGCGGAATAGGAACTCAAACGCTTGGATTATCCATGCGAGGGCACAGCTTGGTCGCCTCTGATCAAAGCCGAGCCTCCGTCGCACGCGCAGCAAGAGAAGCCAGCCTTCGAGGACTGAAGATTCAGTTTCACGTAGCAGACATGCGTGATCTCAGTCCCATCCCCGAAGAAAACTTTGATGTCGTTCTAGCCGCAGACAATGCGCTACCCCACCTGCTCTTCAGAGAAGATCGCGATCAGGCATTACGCGAGATAGCTGGCAAACTGAGACCCGACGGCATAGTGGTAGCGACGATTCGAGACTACGATCACCTGATTCAAACACGTCCGTCCATACAAGCCCCCTCAATGTACGGACCAAGAGGCCAGCGCCGCATCGTTCATCAGGTCTGGGATTGGGACGGCGAGGAATACGACGTCCATCTCTATCTCTCCTTCGAAAGATCAGCACAATGGACGGTAAAGCATTACGTCTCCCGTTATCGCGCCTTACTCCGAAACGATCTCTCCACCTCTCTTCACGATGCCGGCTTCACCACGATTCAGTGGCTTGAACCCGCAGAGACAAAGTTCTATCAGCCTGTCCTCATCGCAAGAAAGTAAAGAGTGCTCACCTCATCCTGGGCATGATTCAAAAAAAGAGCGGTCCGTTTTAGCGGGCCGCTCTAAACGTTCTGACTTCGCAGCAGCGCTCTTACGCCACCCCAATCACAGTGCAAAGCTCCTTCACCGAATCAGCACTCTTCTGCAGCGCCGCCTGCTCCTCCGGCGTCAGCTTGATCTCAATAATCTGCTCGAGTCCCTTCGCCCCAAGCTTGCAAGGCACGCCAACATATAAGCCCGTGATCCCGTACTCTCCCTGCAGATAAGCCGCACAAGGCAAAATCTTCTTCTTATCCTTCAGGATCGCCTCAACCATCTCCACCGCCGCAGCGCTCGGGGCGTAGTAAGCCGAACCTGTCTTTAGGTGTTTCACAATCTCCGCGCCGCCATTGGCCGTACGCGTCTCCAACTCCTTCAACCGATCCGGCGCAATCAACTCCGTAATCGGAATTCCCGCCATCGTCGAGTACCGCGACAGCGGCACCATCGTATCGCCATGGCCCCCCAGCACAAACGCCGTCACATTCTCCACCGAAACCTTCAACTCCTCCGCGATAAACGTCCGGAACCGAGCCGAATCCAAAACACCAGCCATCCCAATCACGCGCTCACGCGGAAACCCAGCCTGCTTGAACGCCGTCTGCGCCATTGCATCCAGCGGATTCGACACCACAATGATGATCGTATTCGGCGACGCCTTCACCACCTCGCCCACCACCTTCGACATAATCCCATGATTCGTCGTCAGCAGATCGTCGCGACTCATCCCCGGCTTGCGCGCAATCCCCGCCGTAATCACCACCACATCGGAGTTCGCGGTATCCGCATAATCGTTGGTCCCGATAATGCTGCAGTCTCGCTTCTCAATCGGCATCGCCTGCAGCAGGTCGAGCGCCTTCCCCTGCGGCACCCCCTCGACAACATCCAGCAACACCACATCCGCAAGCTCCTTCGCCGCAATCCAGTGCGCAGCAGTCGCTCCCACGTTACCTGAACCAACAATAGTTACCTTCTTCCGCATCATCTCTCCTTATCGCGTCGCGTACCGCTATCACTCTCTATTCTAGAGTCGACCCGCGGGCTTCGCGTTCAATATCGCCCACGCCGAACGAATACCGCACACTCCCCAAGACAAACAAAATGGGGACAGCTTAGAAACTGCAAGCCATCCCCACCCTTTACTACATGTTCTCGATCATGCGCGTCGC
The DNA here is from genome assembly GCF_013410115.1 of Tunturiibacter gelidiferens. Lineage (GTDB taxonomy): Bacteria > Acidobacteriota > Terriglobia > Terriglobales > Acidobacteriaceae > Edaphobacter > Edaphobacter gelidiferens. Next base: position 1,980,566 of record NZ_JACCCV010000001.1, on the reverse strand, counting down.
AAACTCGCTCGTCTTCGCCTTCGTCGCACCCTGCATCCCGCGCTCGAAGTCGTACGTCACGAACTTCTGCCCAATCGTCTTCTCCATCGAGCTTTCGATCAGCCTCGCCGCCTCGGTCCATCCCAGAAAATCAAACAGCATCACGCCCGAAAGAATCACCGACCCAGGATTGATCACATCTTTGTCCGCATACTTCGGAGCCGTGCCGTGTGTCGCTTCGAACACTGCGTATCCATCGCCGATATTCCCACCCGGCGCAATTCCCAACCCGCCGACCTGGGCCGCAGCAGCATCCGAAATATAATCTCCATTCAGATTTGTCGTCGCCAGCACGCTGTAGTCCTCAGGCCGCAAAATAATCTGCTGAAAGATCGAGTCCGCAATCCGATCGTTGATCAGTATCTTCGTCTTCCACTTGCCGCCGCCGTGCGACTCACCAATCGAAGCCAGAACCGACTTCACCTCAGCGATCACCTCTTCACCAAACTCCTTGGCCGCAAACTCAATGCCCGGCTCAATCAGTGCAGCGTTCTCCTCCGGCGTCAGCTTAGGATTCGCCTCGACGTTACCCAGAATCCAACTCTCGCGCTCTGTCACCGTCTGCTCACGAAACTCCTGCGAAGCAACCTCATACCCCCACTCGCGGAAGGCCCCTTCGGTGAACTTCTGAATATTTCCTTTATGCACCAGCGTCACGGTCTTGCGTTTGTTATCGAGCGCATACTGAATCGCCGCTCGCACCAGTCGTTTCGACCCCGTAATCGAGATCGGCTTCACCCCCACACCCGAGTCCAGCCGAATCTTCTTCTTGGTCCCCTTCAGCATGTCGTCGTTCACAAACGCGATGAACTTGTCAGCCTCAGGCGTACCCTGCCGAAACTCGATCCCCGCATAAATGTCCTCCGTATTCTCCCGGAAGATCACCACATTCAACTTCTCCGGATGTTTCACCGGGCTCGGCACACCCGCGTAGTACTTCACCGGCCGCACGCACTGGTAAAGATCCATCAACTGCCGCAGCGCCACATTCAAGCTGCGAATCCCACCACCCACCGGCGTCGTCAGTGGCCCTTTGATCGACACGCGAAAATCCACTGTAGCTTTCACCGTGTCATCAGGCAACCAGTTCTTCGTCTGGCGATAAGCCTTCTCCCCTGCCAGCACCTCATACCACGCCACTGACCGCTTCCCGCCATAAGCCTTCGCCACGGCCGCATCGAACACTCGCTGCGAAGCCTTCCAGATATCTCGCCCCGTCCCATCTCCCTCGATAAACGGAATAATCGGATGGTCGGGAATCGTAAACTTCCCGTTGCTGTACTCGATCGCCTGCCCATTCGCCGGCACTGGAATCCCGTTGTAGCTCGTTTGCATCGTCATCGTCTCCGCAGAAGAAATCGAAGACCGAGGCTACCATCCACGCAAGACGAGTGGCAACCGGTATGCGGCACACGCGTGCGTTTATCGAACAAGATAATAATCCACCGTCGACACCACGCGCACCTTCTTCATGATGCTCGCGTCCGAGCTTGGCATGCCTGAGCCGCCTTCATCCTGTGCGACGACCCCTTCCTCAATTCCACCCGCAGGCGAGATTGAGAACACTCCCTGATTCGCCGAACGAATCGACCCCACCTGACTTCCCGAATCCGCCGCAAACCGATCCGCCGAAGCCCGCGCATTCCTCGTCGCCTCTGTAATCATGTCCGGCTTCAACGCATTCAGCCCCGTAAATTCATACCGAATCCCACCCTGCCCGTTCCCTCCACCAACTACGATCCCCGCCTGCACCAGCTCCGCCGTCTTCTGCCCCGCCTTCGCAATCCTGTCCACGTCCTTCGACTGCACCGTCACCGTCTGCTCCACAATGTATCGCGGCCCGGTATTAGTCCCGCCGTATTCATTCGCCAGCTTGTCCGTTACCTTAATCTGCCCCACCGAAATCTCGTTCGGTTGCACTCCCTGCGTCGCAAAGAACTTCAACACCGAATTCTTATCTGTCTCACTCTTCGCAAATACCTGCGGCAGATCGTTCCCCGCCTCCTTGAAACTCACCGGCCAGATCGCATTATCGGACTTCACCGTCCGCTCCACCAGCCCCTTCACCGTCACGTACCGATCCGCCAGCTTGATGTCCTTAATCTGCGACCCCAACACCCATCCACCCACCACCAACCCCAGCAGCAAACAAACTCCAACCACCGCCGCAGGCGCCAACAACGAAGATCGTTCCGTCTCCAACTGAACCCTCCGTCCGCACAACACGAGCAGAATGCAGCACCCGATTCCTTATGTCAACATTATGTGAACCGGACTGCTTGTTGCCCTCAATCAATCGGAGAGCTTGTAAGGCTGTTGTACGAGTGAGAGGATGGCTGGCATGACGAACTCCCCCAGCCGCAGATTCACCGTGGCATGCTGCACATATATTGCGGTTGTCGCTCTGACTTTCTTGTTTGGATTGGCCGTCAAGGATGCGGACGGAGTGTCGTTTATCCCTACTATCATCGTTACGCTTCCGTGGTTTTTTATCTCCTCCATTGATTCATTACCGCACTGGCTTTTTTCTTTTCTGACGGCGTTCTATGATCTCCCGCTGTTTTTTTTGTCGGCTCTTCTTAACATTTGCTTTGCGGAGTTGGTAAGGCGCTTTTACATTCCTAATTCGAATTGACCGGATTTTCCCGTTTTTGTTGGGATAAAACGAAAGCCCCCGCGATTAGCGAGGGCTTTGCAAACATACATGGGCAAACTTCAGAAGATATTCCAGAGCAGCTGGTTATAAACATCGTGGTGGAACTGCACCTCAGGCGCCTTCACGATCGTCCCCAGCAACCGCGCACAACGATCCGCCGACGCTTGCTTCAGGTCGGCATACCGAGCCTTCACATCCTCGCCCAGCAGCTCCGTCGTCCACTCCGCCTCACGGAAGTTCTCAAGCGCCGTGTAGATGTTATCTGGAAGATATCGCTCCGCCTGACGCAGGTTCTTGATCTTCGAGGTCTCACCATGCAGCCCGCTCTTGAAGATCGAGTACAGCACCAGGTAAGGATTCGCATCCGGCCCAACCGAACGAACCTCCACGCGCGCCGACTTCTCATTCCCAATCGGAATCCGAACCATCGATCCTCGATCCGTCGCCGAAGCCTTGATCTGATTCGGCGCCTCAAAGTGAGGATCGAGCCGGCGATATGCATTCACACTCGCATTCAGCAGCAGGCAAATATCATTGCCGTGCGTCAAGATACGATCCGTAAACTGCCACGCCATCTTCGAGATCTTTTCTTCACCCTTCGGATCCCAGAAAAGATTCTTCCCGCCCTTGGTAATCGAGATATTCGTATGCATGCCGCTGCCATTTACGCCCACCACGGGCTTTGGCAGAAAGCTCGCCGTCATACCCATCTGTGTCGCCACCTGCCGACAGATCAGCTTGTAAAGCTGAATCTGGTCCGCAGCTGCAACCACCTCGCCATAGCTGTAGTTAATCTCAAACTGCGAAGGCGCCACCTCAGGATGGTCTTTCTCATTCTCAAAACCCATCGAGCGCTGAACTTCAGCCGTCGTGTCGATGAACTCCCGCAGCGGATCCCCGGGCAGCGAGTGATAGTACCCGCCCTTGTTCACATACTCGAAGCTCCCCGTATCGTGATAGCTCCGCTCAGCGTCGATGCCTTCAAACAGAAACCCTTCAATCTCATTCGCCGCATTCAACGTGTAGCCGTTCTTATCGAACAGCTCCTGCGAAAACTGCTTCAGCACCCCGCGAATATCAGCACTGTACGTCGCGCCGTTCTTATCGATCACCTCGCCGAACACCATCACCTTGCCCGCGCCAAACACATCCGCCGGCACCCAGTAAAATGCGCTCCAGTCGATCCCCAGCCGCAGATCGCTCTCCCGCTGCGCCGTAAATCCGCGAATCGACGAGCCGTCAAACGTGAGGTTGTCGTAGCTCTTCACCAGGAACTTCTTGTCGTAGTCCAGCATGTGCAGACGGCCTTCGAGATCGCTGAACAACACCGTCACGGCCTTGATCCGCCTCTCATCGGTCAGGTACTTCAACCGCTCTTCACGAATCACATCGGCCGCAACCCGGTTCCTGCGCTGCTCCTTCGCCGCAAGGTTCAGGTCCTCGAGTTCGCCATACGAAAGCTCCAGAAAATCACGAAATTCGCTCAAAATAACACTCCTTCTGCAATGAGATACACGTCCTGCTGCAACCGCTGGGAAAGATGTTTTTAGGTGATTGGAAGAGGGCGTGCCCGACCGTGATCTGACCGCTCTATCAATCAAAAGTAACAGAAAATTCACCGGCAATAAAGCAAACTTCGCCAGTCAGCGCAAAGACGCCGCGCGACAATCGCTCTTCCCCACGTCTGAATCGCGGCGCCCCGTCACAACGTCTAATCACTTGTCTGTCCGAACCCTCGGCGAAAAGGATACCCATGCAATACAAAACTCTCGGCGACACCGGCCTCCTCGTCTCCACCCTCTGCTTCGGCACCATGACCTTCCACGGCGGCACCGGCCTGTTCCGCGCCATCGGCACCGTCGACCAAACCGGAGCCGACGAACTCATCAAGTCCTCCATCGATGCCGGCATCAACTTCTTCGACACCGCTGACGTCTACTCCGAAGGCGAGAGCGAAAAAGCCCTCGGCCAGTCCCTAAAAAATCTCAACATCGCCCGCAACAGCGTCGTCATCGCCACCAAAGTCTTCGGACGCACCGGCCAAGGCCGCAACGACGTCGGCGCCTCCCGCGGTCACATCATGGACGCCGTTGACGCCAGCCTCCGCCGCCTCCAGACCGACCACATCGACCTCTACCAGATCCACGGCAACGACACCGTCACGCCCATCGAAGAGACCCTCCGCGCCCTCGACACCCTCGTCCAGCAAGGAAAGGTCCGCTACATCGGCGTCTCCAACTGGCAGTCCTGGAAGATCGCCAAGGCCCTCGCCATCTCCCAGTTCAAAAACCTCGCCCGCTTCGACACCCTCCAGGCCTACTACTCCATCGCCGGCCGCGACCTCGAGCGCGATCTCGTTCCTCTCCTCGAAGCCGAGAAGACCGGCCTCCTCGTCTGGAGCCCACTCGCCGGCGGCCTGCTCTCCGGCAAGTTCTCCCGCGAAAATCAGCGCCCCGAAGGCTCCCGCCGCTCCGAGTTCGACTTTCCCCTCGTCGACAAAGAGCGCACCTGGCGCATCCTCGACGTCATGGCCCCCATCGCCAAGGCCCACAACTGCAGCCCAGCCCGCATCTCTCTCGCGTGGCTATTGGCAAAGCCCGTCGTCACCTCCATCATCATCGGAGCGAAACGCCTCGACCAACTCGAAGACAACCTCGCCGCAGTCGACCTAAAGCTAACCACCGATGAACTCAAACAGCTCGATGAAGTAAGCGCACTCCCACCCGAATACCCCGGCTGGATGCTCCCCTTCCAAAGCTCCAACCGCATCGAGCCCATCGCCCGCACCGTGCCAGTCACGCCGAAGAGCTAGCCTTATGAAACTCTGATTAAGCGCCGCTCCCGAGTTTTGCTGTCATCCTGAGCGGGAGCGAAGGATCCCGATAAGCTTCACATCCCCCATACCATCAAAGCCTTTCGACCCCGGGGTGCCCCATTCATGCAGTCTCATCGCATGAGTGGGCATTCGCGCCCCGCGCGAACCGCTTTCCATCGAGCCGCCAATCACCCAAAGATTAACCTCTTGCAAATAACCCGTTTCCTGGCCGCCAACAGCCTCATCTCGCGCAACAAACGCCTATAAACTTGAATCAGGATCATCATGACGACAACCAGCAGCAAGACCACCCCCAACAAACGCATCGGCCTCATCCAGATGTCCTGCGTCCCCGACACCGCAGCCAACCTCGACAAAGCCGCCGACCGTGTCCGCGAAGCCGCCCGCGCCGGAGCCAACGTCATCTGCCTCCCCGAGCTCTTCCGCGCCCAGTACTTCTGTCAGCGCGAAGAGCACGCCCTCTTCGACACCGCCGAGTCCATCCCCGGCCCCTCCACCGAACGCCTCAGCGCCATCGCGAACGAAGAAAAAGTAGTCGTCATCGCCAGCCTCTTCGAGCGCCGCGCACCCGGCCTCTATCACAACACCGCAGCCATCCTCGAAACCGACGGCAGCATCAAGGGCATCTACCGCAAGATGCACATCCCCGACGACCCGCTCTACTACGAGAAGTTCTACTTCACCCCCGGCGACCTCGGCTTCAAAGCCATGAAGACCACGCAGGGCGACATCGGCACGCTCGTCTGCTGGGACCAGTGGTACCCAGAAGCCGCCCGCGAGACCGCCCTCCGCGGCGCCAACACCCTCTTCTACCCCACCGCCATCGGCTGGCACCCCTCCGAGAAAGCCGAGTACGGCGAAGCCCAGTACTCCGCCTGGCAGATCACCCAGCGCGCCCACGCTATCTCCAACGGCGTCTTCGTCGGCGCCGTCAACCGCGTAGGCCACGAGCACGGCGACGTCATCCACAACGGCGTCGAGATGCGCGGCCCTGGCGACCACACCCCAAGCTCAGGCCTAGAGTTCTGGGGCGGCAGCTTCATCGCCGACCCCTTCGGCCGTGTCATCGCGCAAGCCTCCCACGACAAAGAGGAGATCCTCATCGCAGAGATCGACCTCAAGCTCCAGGAAGACACTCGCCGCAACTGGCCCTTCCTCCGCGACCGCCGCATCGACGCCTACAACGGCATCACCAGCCGCTTCATCGACTAGAACTCACGACTTCACAGATCCTTCACTGCGGCGTCATTCTGCACGAAGTGAAGGATCTGCTTGGCGTAGGTCTGACTCTTGATCGCTATTCCTTTTTCGCCGGACGGGCAAACGTAGCTGGCGAGGTGACAAAGCCATCCGTTAGCGTTTGAAGGAAGGCAACAACATCGTCTTCCTCAGCGCTGGTTAAGCCCAGATTGCCCAACTGCGTCGTGTTCAGGGTGGCCGGGTACTCAGGCGCTGGCCAGCAGGTCACCTTCTCGCCGGGTGAACCCTGCGCGCAACGCGGCAGTGCCTGTGAGGTGTTATAGAAGTGAACGACTTCTTTCAGGCTCTTTAGATACCCGTTGTGCATATACTCCTTCACGAAGGTGGGGCTCGGCTTCTTGTCGACGTTGCGCGCGGTGGGCGTTTGGAACATACCGTTAAACAGTGGCGCAAGCTGTTTCCACTGCAGCGTATTCGGATTGGGCGCAGCGCCCGTGCCGTTCAGAAACCCTCCTACTCCCAAATCGACGAAGGCGAAGCCCAGGGGATTCGCGGTGTATCCAAACTGGTCAGGCTTGTTCTCGCAATAGTACGGAAGAGCCAAATTCTTGGGGAGCCCAATATTGTTTGCCGTGAAATCGGTGAAGAGCGGTCCCACATCGGCCGGCGCCTGGCTATTGGTCGAACCTACCGCGGTGCCGCTCAGATGGCATTGATTGCAACGCGCTTTGCCATTGAACAACGTGTAGCCGTTCAGTTCTGCGGGAGTCAAGGTCGCATTGCCGGCGAGATAGGCGTCGAACTTCGAGGAGAAACCACTGACATCGGGGGAAGATTCATACGATGCCATTGACATCGCTATATGGTCATACGTGGTGTCTGATGTTCCCCGATCAACAGTACTGAGATGTACCGGGAGTGGATCGTTCGTTGGAGGTGGGCCTGGCTTGGCGCATACAGCGGCCACATTCGAAGGCCAACGGATCGCGAACGATTGAGCGCCCCAGATCAGTGTGATCAGCGAAGCATATTGGCTCTCTGACGCCTTCCAAACCACGCATGCCGTGTCGATATTTCCCATCTCCACAGGATTCACCGGCGGTCCTTCTGCCTGTTCTGCCGCTGGATTGCCGAGGCGGATTCCAGTGGCGCGCATATCCCAGAAATTGCCGCCATAGAAACTATTCTGCGTTGCGTTGTAGTGCAGGATTGGCGCGAAGGCGGCGTACGCATAACTTTGGGGATTTCTTGGACCGATACGGTAGTTCGGCTCTGGCGGAGTTGCATTGGTGATTGCAGTCCCTCCAGGCTGAGCAGCGGTGGTTGCATTGAAGACACTCGAAGCGCCTCTGAATCCTGTGTACGGTACATGGCAGGTCGCGCAGGCTATGTTCTTGGCGGGGGACAGGTTCACATCGTAAATCTCGGTTTTACCGAGCAAGGTGAGCTGGTGATACAGGTCCAGCGAAGGCGCCTGTTCGACCTGCTGGAGCAGGCTTGATTCAGTGAGGGTGATAAACGCGTTCGCAATCACGACATCCGGGTCTTCGTGGGCTCCGCCAGGGAGCAACGAAGCAATGTTCACATTCCTGCTGCACACGGAGAATGGCGGTATGACCGTTGCGGCGGATGGCGATGCTTGACTTTGTCCGTGCACGATGTGATGGGAAAAGGACATGACAGCCGCGACCGTCGCACAGCCCGCGGCTAGTGCTAGCAATCTAGTCTGGTTCATGGGGAACCCCTATTTAGGTCGTTAGGGTTCGGATAGGACGAATGGCTCGCCCAAGCTAGGCGATCGCAGCGACGCTTTCGCGGATACTTCTGATATTTACCCGAACAGGGAGGTAACTCTTGGACCTTGGGAGCTGCTCCTCAAACAAAGGGAGCCAATGAAACACTCAATCGCACTGAGAAAGACTGACCTGGAAATCACCCGGAAACAATTAGGCCTATCTGACGTGCCGAAAGATTATGAGTCCATGGAGAAGGAATGTCAAGAAGGAATGCCAAGGTAGACGCAGTGCGGCGGGGACGCTCAAAGAGAGAGCCCCCCACCTCTCCTGTTGTTTTTCTTAAGCTTCTCTGTCAACCCCTAAACTCACCCAAACCCCCATCCATCAACGGCATCCACATGGCATATTAGTTACCCCCCGCCAGCTATACTTAAAAACAGAGTACCGACAGGTGCAAAGCACGGCCCCGGTTCACCAGAGTGTGACTCAAATCTGGTACCTTGCCTCAATCGTGTACCCAAAGTACGACGTGAAATCTTTTGGATGGAAGACTTTACGCAACTAAGACGGGAGGGAGGGGGGTACCTTCCCGAAAGGAACGGCACTCGAGTGACCAGCACCAACCACAAACTGACGACCTACCGCATGCCCGCCGAGTGGTCCCCTCACGCCGCCACCTGGATCGCCTGGCCCCACAACGCCGAGGACTGGCCCAGCAAATTCCAACCCATCCCCTGGGTCTACAGCGAAATCGTCCGCCATCTCTCCCGCGTCGAAGACGTACACATCCTCGTCAACGATCTCGCCGCCGAGCGCCGCGTCACCAACCTTCTCCGCCGCACCGGAGCCAACCTCGCCCGCCTCCACTTCCACCAATGGCCCACCGACCGCGTCTGGCTCCGCGACTCAGGTCCCATCTTCGTCAAGAATCCCCACGGCGACCTCGCCGCCACCAACTGGAAGTTCAACGCCTGGGCCAAGTATGACAACTGGCAACGCGACGACCAGATCCCTGTGCACGTTGCCCATCACTACGACATCCCGCAGATCCGCCCCGAGGTCCAGCTTCCCGACGGCAGCGCACATCGCCTCGTCCTCGAAGGTGGCAGCATCGACACCAACGGCGCCGGCCTCCTCCTCACCACCGAAGAGTGCCTCCTATCCAAGATCCAGGAGCGCAACCCCGGCCTCGGCAACGAATCCGAAACCCGCCAGCGCCTCGAGCACGCCTTCCACGAATACCTCGGCATCGAAAAGGTCCTCTGGCTCCACAAAGGCTGCGCCGGCGACGACACCCATGGCCACATCGACGACATCACCCGCTTCGTAGGCGAAAACAAGATCCTCACCGCCGTCGAGCCCAACACCCACGACGAAAACCACCTACCCCTGGCCGAAAATCTCGACCGCCTCCGCAGCTTCCGCAATCTCGAAAACCAGCCCTTTGAAATCGTCGAGCTCCCCATGCCCGCCCCCGTCATCTTCGACAATCAGCGACTCCCCGCCAGCTACGCCAACTTCTACATCGCCAACTCGCTCGTCCTGGTCCCCACCTTCAACGATCCCAACGACCGCCGCGCCCTCAACATCCTCGCCGCCTGCTTCCCCGACCGCGAGATCATCGGCATCCACGCCGTAGACCTCGTCTGGGGCCTCGGCACCCTCCACTGCCTCAGCCAACAGGAGCCCGCATAACACGGTGACCATTCAACCCTATCGCGCCGCACTCGAAACCTACATCGCCACCCACGCGAACCCGACCCACAAGTTCGGCCATCAGCCTCGCCTCTACGCCCTCACGCAACAGATCGGCCGCGGCCTCACCTACGACGACGACGTAGTCTTTGCCGCCGTCTGGCTCCACGACCTCGGCGTCTTCATCGGCCAACGCCCCGAAGACGAAGCCGCCCTCAAGACCTGGAACCACGTAACCTGCATCATCGAAAAAGCCCCCGCCATCCTCACCGAAGCCGGCTTCCCCTCAGAAAAAATCTCCGCCGTCCTCGAAGTCATCCGCACCCACCAGCCGCAAGACGCTCCCCTAACCCTCGAAGCCACCATCGCCCGCGACGCCGACATCCTCGAGCAACTCGGAGCCATCGGCATCACCCGCACCCTCGCCAAACTCGGCAGCGACACACGCTTCTGCACCTTCACCGAAGCCCTCCACGCCCTCAAAAAACAACTCGCCACCCTCCCCGATCAACTCAAACTCGACACCTCCAGAGCCCTCGCCATACCCCGCTTTCACATCATGCAATCCTTCCTCGATGCCCTCGAATCCGAAGCCGGCCCAAACCTCTACTGACCCGCTCGCACTATCGCGCGATACGACAACATCACAACCCCATTCTTCAATGGCTTCGCCTCAACCAACTTCAACTCCTGCCGCTCCGCAAGGCTACCAAACAGCGGTAACCCTCCGCCCAGCAGCACCGGATGCACCGTCAGCAAAATCTCGTCCACTAAGCGGGATCGCAGCATCGATGCAATCAGCTCATGCCCGCCAAACAACCACAGGTCCTTCCCTGTCCTCCGCTTCTTGAGCCCACTTACAAACTCGACAGCATCCTCACCCACAATCTCCACCTCATCCATTGCTCCGGCCGGCAAGCTCGTCGAAAAGACATAGTTCGTCATCGACGGAAAAAACTTGTTCCCACTTCTTCGCGCAAACTCAAATGTCCGCCGCCCAATCAGAGTCGTATCCAGCGATGCCAGGAATGCACCCATCCCATAATCTGCACCCCCGCGAATCCAGTCGATCCCCCCATCCGGCCCTTCGATGAATCCATCCAGGCTGCACGCTACTGACAGCTTCACCAGACGCATAATAGGTAAGACAATAGCCGATGCCAACCCCATCTCACAACCACACAACCGACAACGACGAAGCCCACCTCCGCGAAGCCATCGCCGAAGCCACCGACGCCGAAGCCAACGGCGAAGTTCCCATAGGCGCCATCGTCGTTCACGGAGACAAGATCATCGGACGCGGCCAGAACCGCGTCCTCCGCGACAGCGACCCCACCGCCCACGCCGAGATCGTCGCCCTCCGTCAAGCAGGCCTTCAGCTCCGCAACTATCGCCTCGCGGACTGCACCCTCTACGTCACTCTCGAACCCTGCGCCATGTGCGCCGGAGCCATCCTCCACGCACGCATCGCGCGCCTCGTCTACGCCGCCCCCGACCCCAAAGCCGGAGCCTGCGGCAGTGTGCTCTCCGTCATGAACCATCCCCAGCTCAACCACAAGGTCGAAGTCACCCCCAACCTTCTCGCCGAAGAATGCGGCACTCTCCTTACAACATTTTTCCGTAAACGCCGCCAGGAAAAGTCACAAGCTCGCATCCTACAAAACGAAGCAGCGAGCAGAGAGACCGTCAAGGAGACGCTCATGACGACAAAGAAAAAATGGTCCGCAGAGGTAGACACCGACTCAACTCATCCCGACGAAGGCCTCTTCAAAAAGAGCGCGTCGGCCATAGCCAACGCCCTCGCCACGAAAAAAGTATCGCCAAAAGGCCCAGCCTCAGGCATGCAGATGTTGAACTTCTACATCAACCGCGCCGGCAAAAACCTATCGCAGGAACGCCACGCGGAACTGGAAAAGGCTAAAACCCTTCTCTCCGAGATCATCGCAAATCAGAAACCAGCATCCGAGAAGCCAGCAACAAAATCCGCAACCAGGAAACCTACAAAGAAAGTTGCGAAGAAGACTCCGAAGAAAGCTGCAAAAAAAGCCCCTGCGAAATCGGCCACCAAAAAATCCACCAAGAGATAGGAGCCTCCCATGTCAGTTCGTCTCGCAGGCAAAGTAGCAATCGTTACCGGCTCCGGCTCCGGCATCGGCCAGGCCATCGCCATTCGCTTCGCCAGCGAAGGCGCCGCCGTCGTCGTCGACTACCGCAACAACATCGACCAGGCCCAGGAGACCGTCTCCAAAGCCGAAGCCGCCGGCGGCAAAGCCATCCTCGTCAAAGCCGACGTCTCCATTCTCGCCGACACACAAAACCTCGTTGATCAGGCCTACACCCAGCTAGGCCGCTGCGACATCCTCGTCAACAACGCCGGCATCGAGAAAGAAGCCGCCTTCTGGGACGTCACCGAAGCCGACTACGACACCGTCCTCAACGTCAACCTCAAGGGCGCCTTCTTCCTTGCCCAGGCCTTCGTCCGCCGTCTCCGCGACGCCAAACAGCCCGGCCGCATCATCAACATCTCCTCGGTTCACGAAGACATGGTCTTCCCCAACTTCTCCACCTACTGCGCCTCCAAGGGCGGCATCCGCATGCTCATGCGTGACCTCTCGGTTGAACTCGGCCCCCTCAACATCACCGTCAACAATATCGCCCCCGGAGCCATCGCCACCCCCATCAACACCAAGCTCATGGAAGACAAACCGAAACTCGACGCCCTCCTCGCCAACATTCCCCTCGGCCGCATGGGCACTCCCGACGATGTCTCTGGCGTAGCTCTCTTCCTCGCCTCCGACGACGCCGCCTACGTCACCGGCTCGACCTACTTCGTCGACGGCGGCCTGATCCGCAACTACCACGAGCAATAATTGCAACGCCTCAAACGAGGATTGACGATGATTACAGACAACGGAATAGAAATCTTCACGGCTCTTCAAGACCTGGTTCATCCGCAGCGTACCGCTCTGCTGGTCTATGACATGCAAGTCGGCATCATCCCGCAGATCAAAGAGGGAGCCGAGATTCTTTCAAAGGTAAGCAGTCTCCTCCAAGCCACTCGCCGCGCGGGCATACGAACCATCTTTACCCGCCACATGTCGCTGCCTCCCGAACTGATGGGGTCGTTCCAATACCGAATGGCCATGGCTTGGCAAGGCAAACAGAACCCCGCTGAAATCTCCTCTCCTTTTCTTCGCGATTCCCAGGCCTTCCAATTATCTCCCGAACTCCAACCACTCCCAAGCGAAGCAATCTTCGACAAGCTGTCCATGTCCGCCTTTGAAGGCACTCCTTTGCAGTTCACTCTTCGCGACTGTGGCATCCGCAGCCTTCTCCTGGTCGGCATAGCCCTCGAAATCGGCATCGAACCGACCTGCCGTCAAGCCGCAGACCTCGGTATCATCCCCATCCTCATCCGCGATGCATGCGGTGCAGGGAATGCTGAAGCCGCCAACCACTGTGTCGCTTCCCTTCAGCACATGGGAGACACCATCGTCACAGACCTCGCGACTATTTCTGCCCTTGTTAGCGCCATCCCTGTTCCGGGAACCAGCGACTCCCGGTAAAATAGAAACATGGATCTCACCGTCTACTCCGCCTCTTGGTGCCGCGACTGCCGCGAAGCCAAGCGCTTCCTCACCACTCACAACATCCCCTACAAAGAGATCGACATCGAGAACACCCCCGGCGCCGCCGACCTCGTCATCGCCAACGTAGGCAAGCGTGCCATCCCCCAATTCGTCATCGACGGCAAGTGGGTCCAGCCCTACCGCCCCGGCGAAGGCTTCCTCCACGACGAGATGGCCGAACTCCTCGGCGTCTCTCAATAACTAAACTCCTCGCACCCGCAGCAGTCACTGACGAAGCACAAGCCACAAGCTCTGCTCTAAGACCCTTAATAACTGTTGCCTGTGTTGTTGCGGTTGCCAGTTCTTTTGTCATCCCGTAGGGATCTGCTGTTGCCTTTGCCGTTGCTGTTGCTAGTTTTTTTGCTTGTCATCCCGTAGGGATCTGCTGTCGCCGTTCCTTTGCTGTTGCCGTTGCCGTTGCTGTTGCCTTTGCTGTTGCCGTTGCGTTTGCCGTTGCTTTGCCGCTGCAGTTGCCGTTTCTCTTGCCGTTCACTGTTGTTTTTTTGATAGGCCGGGCTTTAGCCCTTGAGATATACCCTCCGCCGACAGTCAACACTACCAACCAAGATCGACACATTCGAATGCGCAGCCGCAGACTTTACCCATAGAAGGAAACATCATGATCGCCCGCTACACACGTCCCGAGCTAGGCCGCATCTGGTCCGACGCCAACAAGTACCGCTGCTGGCTCACCGTAGAAGTCGCCGCCTCGCAAGCCCTCGCCAAGTTCGGCCTAGTCCCCCAGTCCGCCGCCGACACCATCCGCGACAAGGGCGCCTTCACTGTAGACCGCATCAACGAGATCGAAGCCGAGGTGCGTCACGACGTCATCGCCTTCACCACCACCGTCGCCGAGCACATCGCCGACCCCGAAGCCTCCCGCTGGCTCCACTACGGCCTCACCAGCACCGACGTCGTCGACACCGCACAATCCCTCCAGCTCAAAGAAGCCTCCGCCATCATCCGCGCCGGCATCGTAGCCCTCTCCGAAACCCTGAAGAAACGCGCGCTAGAGTTCAAGCACACCCCCATCATCGGCCGCACCCACGGCATCCACGCCGAACCCAGCACGTTCGGCCTCAAGCTCCTCCTCTGGTACTCCGAGATGCAGCGCAACCTCACCCGTTTCGACGCCGCCGCCGAAGACCTCCGCGTAGGCAAGCTCTCCGGAGCCGTCGGCACCTTCGGCCACCTCAAGCCCGAGCACGAAGAAGCCATTTGTAACCAACTCGGTCTCAAACCTGTTGCCATCGCTACACAAGTGGTCCAGCGCGACCGCCATGCCGCCTACATCTCCACCCTCGCCGTCCTCGCCAGCACCCTCGACAAGATCGCCACCGAGATCCGCCACCTCCAGCGCACCGAGGTCCGCGAAGCCGAAGAGTTCTTCAGCGAAAAACAAAAAGGCTCGAGCGCGATGCCGCACAAGCGCAACCCCATCACCAGCGAGCAGATCTCCGGCCTCGCCCGAGTCATCCGCGCCAACGCGCAGACCGCCTTCGAAAACGTAGCCCTCTGGCACGAACGCGACATCTCCCACTCCTCCGCCGAGCGCATCATCCTCCCCGACTCCACCATCCTCGCCGACTACCTCCTCGCCAAAACCGAGAACCTCATCGCCAAACTCCTCGTCTACCCCGCCCGCATGTTGAAGAACCTCGAGTCCACCGGCGGCCTCATCTTCTCCGGCCAGCTCCTGCTCGACCTCGCCGAATCCGGCATGTCCCGCGAGGACGCCTACCGCCTCGTGCAGGGCCACGCCATGAACTCCTGGAAGAACGACCTCATCTTCCGCGACGAGATCGCCAAAATCCCCGAGATCACCGCCCGGCTCTCCCCCGAAAAACTAGCCCGCGCCTTCGACTACAACCGCCAGCTAGCCAATGTAGACGCCATCTTCGCCCGCGTCCTCAATCAATAGACTTTTTCCACCTGAACGAACGTCCTTCCTCATCCCATTCCCGCATCCCATCTATGGGAGATTTCATGCAGAAGAGGCTTTTCCACGAAGTAATCCGAGTCGTTGCCACTTTGGCCTTCTTAGTCCTGCCCCTCTGCGCGCAGACCTCCGACTACGACCAGCCCTATCGCCCGCAAGTCCACTTCTCCCCCGAAGAACACTGGACCAACGACCCCAACGGCCTCGTCTTTTACCAGGGCGAGTACCACCTCTTCTTCCAGTACAACCCCTTCGGCAACCAGTGGGGACACATGAGCTGGGGCCACGCCGTCAGCACCGATCTCCTCCACTGGCACGAGCTCCCCGTCGCCATCCCCGAGCACGACGACACCATGATCTTCACCGGCAGCGTCGTCGTCGATCACCAGAACACCAGCGGCCTCTGCACTCACGGCGACTGCCTCGTCGCCATCTACACAGGCCACACCCAAACTCCAGAAGGCATCCGCCAGACCCAAAACCTTGCCGTCAGCCTCGACAAGGGTCGCAACTGGGCGCAGTACCCCGGCAACCCCGTCCTCGATCTCCACATGGCCGACTTTCGCGACCCCAGCGTCTCCTGGGATCCCATCGCGCACCACTGGATCATGGCCGTCTCCCTCCCCAAAGAACATAAGGTCCGCTTCTACTCCTCCCCCGACCTCAAGCAGTGGACACTCCTCAGCGACTTCGGCCCCACCGGCGACACCAACGGCGACTGGGAGTGTCCCGACCTCATCCGCGTCCCCTCATCAAACAGGGCCAGGACCATCTGGGCCCTCAAAGTGGGCCTCAACCCAGGCGCTCCGCAAGGCGGCTCCGGGGAGCAGTACTTCCTCGGCGACTTCGACGGCAAAGCCTTCCATCAGTCCCACCTCCGCGGCTCCCACGGCTGGACCAACTACGGCAAAGACGACTACTGCGCCATCAGCTTCAACAATCTGCCCAAAGATCAAAAGCCAACCCTCCTCGGATGGATGAGCAACT
This sequence comes from Tunturiibacter gelidiferens, assembly GCF_013410115.1. GTDB lineage: Bacteria > Acidobacteriota > Terriglobia > Terriglobales > Acidobacteriaceae > Edaphobacter > Edaphobacter gelidiferens. The sequence goes on along the minus strand of NZ_JACCCV010000001.1, from coordinate 1,963,849 downwards.
GGCAGTACGCCGCCAAGATCCCCACCACACCCTGGCGAGGACAGATGAGTCTTCCCCGTCGTCTCTCCTACATCAGCGACTCCGCAGGCCTGGCCCTCATTCAGGAGCCCGTCGTCGCTCCCCTCCGAGGAAAAAACTACGAAGTCTCTGCCCTTTCCATCAACTCCTCCGCCCTCTACGGAAGCGGCCATACCATCCAACCTCCCTTCGAGATCCGACTCCAATTCGGCCACCCCGTAGAACCGGTCTTCGGCCTCAGGATCTACTCCGACCAGCAACACTGGACCGAAGTAGCCTTCGACACCAACAAGAAAGAGTTCTACATCGACCGCACCCACTCAGGCGCAGCCATCAGTCCCGACTTCCCCGTCCGCACCACCGCGCCACTCATCATCACTCGCCCCTACGACCTCACCTTGATCGTCGACCGCTCCTCCGTCGAAGCCTTCGCCCAGGACGGAACCATCGCCATGACCGACCTCGTCTTCCCCGTCTCCAACAACCTTCAAATCCAGATCTTCCCCGACGACGCCAAGCCAATCCAAAGCGAAGGCCAACTCTGGGAGCTCAAATCAATCTGGTAAAACAAAGCAACGCTCCAAAAAAGCTGGCCGATTGAAGTGACGATTAGAAGAGTGAGAACTTACCCGTGAATATTCTGACGGCGCTGAGAATAGGTAAATGGTTCTTTCTGATCGTTTCGGTTTTCTGCGGTCTCGTCTTAGTCGGAGATTTGACAATTAACCCCAAACCAAATGATCCGTGGACAGCCTTAGCAGGCATGTGCGGATTTGCATTGCTGTATCTCCGCGCGAGGGGAAGAATCAAGCGAATTTCGAACTAGCCGACCCTGCCAAGCCTTCAGTGAAGGTAAGGGCTACTTCACCACAAAGCCAAACCCTGTTCGAAACCATCGGCCCGTTATACGATCGTTCTATGAGTGATTTCATTCCAAAAGCAGCCGAAGTTAAGACACGCGGGCTAAGCCCAAAAGCACAGAAGCTTCAAGCCGCACGTGAAAAGGCCGCAGCTCAGGCAAAAGGCGGCGACAAATCCCTCGCCGGATCGTCGACCGCATCCGTCAAGGCGAAGGACTCCTTCGCTGGAACCAAAAAAACAACCTTCCAGCGCAAAGCTGTGTAGCAACGTGGCACCGGTCGCCCAGGCAACCAAACCAGACCGGTGCCTCACACGCGCAAACCCGCAGCCTCCGAATCGCCCCACACGCAAACGTCATCCAATCGCAGTCAACTCCTGACCGAGAGGATCGCTTATGTCCCGCATCGCTCTCATCGCCGGAGTCACCGGCATCGTCGGCATCAACCTCGCACAGCAGCTCCTCTCCCATGGCTGGGAAGTTCACGGCCTCGCCCGTCGATCCTCGAACGGCATCGAAGGCCTAAACTTCATATCCGCAGACCTCCTCGATGCCGCCGCACTGCGCTCCGCCATCGCCCATCTCAAGCCCTCGCACGTCTTCATCACTACCTGGCTCCGCCAACCTACCGAAGCCGAAAACATCCGCGTCAACTCCTCAATGGTGCGCAACCTCCTCAAGGCCGTCGCGCCCGCCAAGTCCGTCCGTCACGTAGCCCTGGTCACCGGCCTCAAGCACTACCTCGGTCCGTTCGAGGCCTACGGCAAAGGCAAACTCCCCGCCACACCCTTTCGCGAAGACCAGCCCCGTCTCGACATCGAAAACTTCTACTACGCCCAGGAAGACGAGCTCTTCGCCTCCGCCACCCATCATCAGTTCAGCTGGACCATCCATCGCCCGCACACCATCATCGGCTTCGCACTAGGCAACGCCATGAACATGGGTATCACCCTCGCCGTCTACGCCGCCATCTGCCGCGAAACCGGCCGTCCCTTCGTCTTCCCCGGCTCAGGCGCCCAGTGGAACAGCCTCACCGACATGACCGATGCAACTCTGCTGGCCCGCCATCTCGAGTGGGCCTCAACAACTCCCGCCGCACGCTACCACGCCTTCAACGTAGTCAACGGCGACGTCTTCCGCTGGAGCTGGATGTGGTCTCGCCTCGCCGCCTGGTTCGACATCGAACCCGCTCCATTCCCCGGACAGATCACGCCGCTCGAACAACAGCTGACCGGCACCGAGGAGATCTGGCGCAACATCGCCAAATCCCACAACCTCATCGAACCCGACCTCAACAATCTCATCTCCGCATGGCACACCGACGCCGACCTGGGCCGCCCCATCGAAGTAGTCACCGACATGAGCAAGAGCCGCAAGTTCGGCTTCCTCGACTACCAGCCCACCGACGAAAGCTTCCACGACCTCTTCACCCGCCTCCGCCAAGACCGCATCATCCCCTAGTCGCCCCTTGAAAAGGGCGATCAATAAGCGCTGCGAACCTACATTCCGCACGATGGACCTTTACAATCGCTTCCGGAGTCTAAGAAACTAATGAACGCGACTAGAAGGACAGCGCTACGCTCCACTTACTTTCTTCGGATTGCGTTGCTCTTGGCTACCCTGGTTTCAACAACGCATGCCCAAGACTGCAGCCTCTCCGCATCGAACAAGAAAAATCAATGGAAGGGCTTACAGCCGATCGTTCTCCTCACAGAATACAATCCTTGGGCGATGGCGATTGGCTCCGATTCTCCGTCCTTCGCTCTTTACGTCGATGGGACCGTAATCTATTGGCAAGGAAATCGACGATCTGGCCACTATGTATCAGGCCACCTTTCCAAAATCGAAATAGAAAATCTACTCTCACTCTCGCATCTCGATCACGCTTCCGAATTCAACGATTGCTACAGCATTGTCGATGCAACTGATATGCCAACCAACGTTCTCGTTGTAAACGCCGCGAACGGCTTCAAGACAGTCTCCGTGTACGGTCCACTTCGCCAAAGCATTCCAGATCTACTTACAAGAAAACTACCTTCCGATCTGCAGACGGCATTCGAAACACTATTCGCTTTTCGCGTCAGCGATCCCAAACCTTGGCAGCCCCCTTTTTTCGAAGTAATCATATGGCCATTTGCATACGCAAAATCCAGTGCAAATTGGCCAGCCGATCTTCCGACCGTTAGAGATGCCCGCTCCGTACAAACGAAGCACGGATACAATTTGTTCGTACCGATTGCAAAACTTGCCGAGTACGAAACGTTTGTAGCGAAGCTGCGACCAACACAGGCGGTAGAGATCGACGGAAAGAAATGGACAACGAGCGCACGTTTCCCTTTTCCGCACGAATGACCTTCTCAAATCGTATGACACAGGTCCCGAGATGTGAGCATCCGCCTAAAACGCAAATCCTTCCACTTCGTTGCAAATGTCAGACACCCTCATCCAAATCGTAGACACAGCCGCAGCCGACGCCTACCAGCGCGGAGGCCATCACCTCGTCTGCCATCCCGGCTGCTCCCAATGCTGCATCGGCGTCTTCCCCATCGCCCACGAAGACGGAGCACGCCTCCGCGAAGGCCTCGCAGTCCTCGAGCAAACCGACCCGGCCAAATCCCTCCGCATCAAAAAACGAGTAGCCGAATCCTTAACCCGCCTAGACCCCTGGTTCCCCGGCGACCTCACCACCGGCATCCTCAGCGAGGACCACGAAGCCGCCATCCTCTTCGAAGAGTTCGCCAACGACGAGCCCTGCCCCGTCCTCGACCCCGACCACGGCACCTGCGACCTCTACGAATACCGCCCCATCCTCTGCCGCACCTTCGGACCACCCATGCGCAGCGAAGGCGACAACGGTGAAGTCAATCTCGCCACCTGCGAGCTCTGCTTCATCCACGCCACCGCGGAAGAGATCGCCACCTGTGAACTCGACCCCACCATCCCCGCCCAGGAGGAAGCCAGCAATCAGACCTTCAACGCCGCCCACGCTCTCCACGGCCAGACTCTCATTGCCTACGCCCTCCGCCAATGACCTCGCCAAATCGCAAAGCAGCCAAATAAACTGTCAAGCCCTCGCCAGTCATCCCTGACATGCGATCCCCGCGTAACTCATTGCAAATAGAACTCCTGTACCCCAAAAATTTCGCCCCGAGAGATGGCGTATCAGTTACAGCCGGTCCGCTATAATTGAACGTAGAAGCATCAAAGCAAGTGGCCCGGCGAACCTGCTGGGCCACTTTTCTTTTCACCCTACGAAAGGAAATGCCGTAACCCCATTGTTTAGACGATTTTGCCAGTAACCCCTTTATTTAGAAGATTTTACCGAAACGGAAAACCGCCATGTACTTCAAAATAATAGGCTTACGCTCGAGATACCCCCAGGGGGTAGCCCCAAGGGGTGATAATCAGACCTGATGCCAGAACCTAGCAAAATCACCCTAGCGATCACCGGAGCCAGCGGCAGCATCTACGCCGCCGAGATCCTCCGCGCCCTGGCCGCCGACGAGCGCGTAGCAAAGATCAACTTCGTCGCCTCCGACAGCGCCCTCCGCGTCTTCGCCGAAGAGCTCAACCTGAGCGGCCGCAACGACCTCGCCGAAAAGCTCCTCGGCTCCTCCTGCCCCAAACTCCAACAGCACGCCGAAACCGACATCGGAGCCAACATCGCCAGCGGCAGCTACCCGACCGACGCCATGATCGTTCTACCCTGCTCCATGGGCACCCTGGCAAGCATCGCCAACGGCCTAGCCGCAAACCTCATCCAACGCGCCGCTGACGTCTGCCTCAAAGAGAACCGCCCCCTCATCCTCTGCATCCGCGAGACACCCTTCAACCGCATCCACATCCGCAACATGCAGCTGGCCTCCGACGCCGGAGCCACCATCTTCCCCGCCATCCCCACCCTCTACAACCATCCCCAAAGCACACAAGAGATGGCCCGCAACTTCATCCACCGAGTCCTGGCCCACATCGGTCTGCCCCAACCCAACGCCTATCAGTGGCAACCCGACTAGAAACCTTTGTCCTGCCTGACGGGCCTCCTGCGCGGAGAGCGTCACTTCGTGACGCGTATACCGGTCACGGCAGAACGAACCTTGAAGGTTCTCCCGTTGGTCGAAATCAATCTCTCCCCCGACCAACGGGAGGACCAGCCGAAGGGGTATACAAGTCACGAAGTAACCGCCCCACGCGAAGTGGGCCCGTCCGGCAGGACCGCTCTAATACCCCGCAGCAAACGTCCTGCCACCCCCGCGCATAGGCGGCTGCGCTCGCAAAAACTCCACCGTCCCCTCGACCACCGGCTTCGCACACTCAGCAGGAGCAAGATGTCCGCACCCCTCAACGATGTTCAAAACAGACTGCGGCACACTCTTATGGATCGCCTCGCCCGACGCCAGCGGAATTAACTCATCCTGCGCGCCCCACACGATCAACATCGGCTGCGAGATATTATGCAAACGAAAGTCTAGCAGATCTCGCCCATTGATCATCGAAGCCGTACTCCGATTCACCACCCATGCATTGGCCTGCAGCTTCCGCACCATAGCCTCCGCCGCAAAGTCAGGAATAACCCGAGGCTTCGGCGTCAGAATAGCAATCAACTTCCTCACCCCAGCCGGATCGCTCGGAGTAAACAACTCCGGCCCAAACGTAGCCGGAAAATACAGCCCCGCACTGTCATACACCATCAGCCGATCCACCATCTCCGGATGATCCAGCGCAAGCTTCATCACGACCCAGCCGCCCATCGACCATCCGCCAACATCTGCCCTCGCAACATGCACCGCCTGCATAAACTGAGCCACAGTCTGCTCCTGCAGCGAGATCGAGTAGCTCACATCGGGCTTAGGCGATCGGCCGAAACCAAGCAGATCCGGCACGTACACATGAAATCCCTGCGCTGCCAGCGACGGAATCATCGCCCCCCAGTCTTCCCCCCGAGCTCCCAGCCCATGCACCAACACCAGCGGCGTGCCACCCCCGCCCACCGGTCCCGCCTCAAAATAATGAAGCCTGTACCCGCCAGCTTCGACATACTCGCTCTTCACGCCCTCGCGCCACAGATGAAACCGAGTGTGCTGATCCGCAACCCAAAGGGGATATCGATAAAAGATCAGCCCGGCCGAAATCATCAAAAGCAAGAGAACAGCCAAAACGCGCAGTGCAAGCTTCATAGCAGAATCATCTCCACCTTACAGCTTCAGAGGCTTGCCAAACTCTTCGCCAAATACGGTATGTCCGATCTCAAATCGACCGCCATCGAACTTGTCCGGACCCTTTACATGCCCAATCGCCAATAGCGCAACTACCCAATAGCTCAGCGGAAGCCGCAGTACCTCATGCACCTTGTCCTGTTCGAACCCTTCCATCGGCGCGGTGTCATATCCCATCACCTCCGCCATCAACATCATGTGCGTAAACGCCAGCATCACCTGCTTATTCAGCCAACCCTGCATCTGTCCGCTGCTGAAGCTCGACATGTAGTTCAGCACGCTGCTCTGTGCCTGCGCCGCGTAACTCTCCGGCATCCCGCCTTTGCGTCCCTTCTCGAGTATCAGGTCCAGATCCTTACGCCATCCATCTGTATCGCCGCAGGCCACAATTACCGCCGACGCCTCTTCCACCTTGCCCTGGTTGTAGCTCGCTCCACGCAGCTTCTTCTTCTGCTCCACCGACTGCACCACGACAAACCGCCAGGGCTGAAGGTTGTACCCGCTCGGTGCATGCAGACCCGCATCGAGAATCTGGCGCAGGTCCTCAACAGGAATCGACGCACCATCAAAACTTGGTGTCGCTCTGCGCTCCTGAATTGCCTGACTCAATGTCTTTTTATTTTTTGTCGTCATTTCTTTCTTATCCATATCAATAGAGTGACAGTTTTAACCTGGAAGGTGAGTCTTCGTCCGGCGCATTGCCTATCGTCCTGCAGAAACGATTCTCAAGATATCACTACCCCATCAAACCCTTATCAGTCATCTGAAATGATGCTGCGATCCTCGCCGTGTGTTCAATGAATCTGGCTCATCGCCTGTTCCGTCGCGAAGGGGTTCTGACCGGGAACCTCCGCAATCATCCAGACTCCATGAAACGGCTTCCTCAGCTCCGGATACGCAGCCAGCAGTGCGTTCATCGCATCCGAGTTTCGCTTCCGGGCCGCAGCTGCATCCCCAAGCTGGTCCACCTTCAAGTGTGCTGTGACATCCACCTTGTCATTCCCCAGGGAGTCATCAACGCCAAGCGCGGTAAAGCGGTACTCCGCTCCATCAGTTCCCTTCACCACCAGCGGAGACTCTGCACTCACGCCCTCCGACAATGCAGGCGGAGCAGCGGCAGTCTCCTCTGCCTTCAGCTTCTCAAGGTGCGTGCTTTGAATGAAGTTTGTTGGCCTCAGTAAACTCTCCGCCTGTTGATAGTAGAGCCATGCATTCCAGTGTTCCTTCTGCGCGGTCATCAATCGCGCCTGCGTCCAGTACCACAACCCATCATGCCCCGCCGCCAGCAGAGGCTTCGGATAAAACCCCGCCATCACCCACTGCCCCTGATCCTGACGTAAAAGAAACGACAGCCGCCACGGCGAGCTTCCATCCCGGACATCCACCATCGCAAATCCGTAACGTCCCGGAGCGAGTCCAGAGATAATAAAATCTGCCTCAGCCGCTGACTTATTCAACGAACAGAAAAACTGTGCATCGGGCACCGACCCATCCGCACCACGTTTCAGCTGCGACCCATCCAGCAGATACACCTGTTCCACCTGCAACGCGCCGCCCTTCACATGCGCTGAAGTGCTGCCCACAACATCTCCAATGCCGCCGAAGTCCTTCGCGTACTCCGCAGCTGTGGCCGCACGCAGACCATTCACATCACCGGCCTGAACCTTCGTTGCCAGCCCGCGAGCCGCTGCAGCCAAAGCGTCCCGATCCGCCCCCGTCATCTGCGACTGCGTCGTGCACACTTCAGCCGACGCAACCCCTCCCACTAGTAGCCCCAACGTCAGCCATCCGGTCTTCAATCTAATCATCACGCCCGCCATATCAGCCTGTTGCGGTGCCTCGAGGACTCAGCGGACTGATTCGAGACTCGCCAAAGGCATCCTCAGTCTACAGCCACTCTCACAAATCCAGACAGGCGGCGTCTTCAAAGTCGTCGTCACCAAACACCTGAATCAAAAGAGTCGGATCCTTCACTCATGATTGCAGGCCACTCGAAAGCTCCGGAACGAACAGGACCAACCCGCTGGCTGCGATAGAAAAGTAACTCTACCGAGCCTCGTCCGCGATAAGCTGATCATGAGAGCACGTACTCGTCACGGATGACATTCCTTCGCCGCAACTCGTCCTACAACTACATGCAGAGCAGCACGCCAATTCGTCTCATCACCGCCGCCAGCTTCGCCTTCTCCGCTCTGCTGTCGGCGCAGACCGCTCCGGCTCCGCAGGCTAAACCCGCGGGCGCGGTCCAGACGCTGTCCACCCTCCCAGCCACAGCTCTCACCACTGCACCCACGCCGCCGCCCACGCCCGCCACGCCCCTCACTCCATCCCAGGAGCAGCCAAAGCACGCCCAGGTCACTCTGGCCAACGGCATCCTTTCGGTCACCGCCGACAACTCCAGCCTCAATCAGATCCTCCGTCAAATCTCCCGCGAGACCGGCATAAAGATCACAGGAGGCGTCATGGACGAGCGCGTCTTCGGCCACTACGGTCCCGCCGCGCCGGATCAGGTATTAGCCGATCTGTTGGACGGCACCGGCAGCAATATGCTCCTAGTGGCTCGCGATGGCACGACGCCCGCCGAACTCATCCTCACCCCGCGCCAGGGCGGTCCAACGCCTCCCAACCCAAACGCGCAAACCTTCGACGACAAATCTGATACCGAACAGGCTCAACCAGCACCAGAGCCCCCGCCGCCCTCCACCTTTGAAGCACCTTCCACCCGCAATCGAACGGCCCCGCCCATCACTCCCGCCACACCAGATTCAGCCACTCCGGCCGACACCTCCCAGCCGGACTCACCCAATGGCGTCAAAACGCCTCAGCAGATCTACGAGCAGCTCCAGCGCCTCCGCCAGCCAGCTCCGCCTCAATAACGCCCAATTTAGGATTGAAAATGCAGACAAACCGCGGCTTCCAGGCTCTCGGCGTCGCCGTCTAGCTCTTCAGAACCTGCACAGTAGCCGAGACCTGACGGGCAGCATTCCCCGCGATCTGACGCGCGTGCATCTGGAACGCACTAAACATGGCGATACAAACTCCGTAGGCCACCAAGACACCCACCGCCAACGAAGCTAACACCGCAGACACCAACACAATCGACGAATTCACACCCACTCCTCGGATTTCCAGGCTGCCAGCCCATTCCGCCAGCAACAAGACTTTTACATCGTGACTATTGTTACAAACTTCTGTGTGATTACAATGGCCCGAAAGTAGCTGTTATTGCTCCTTCGGATACATCTTTCCCATTCCGGGGTTGCCTCGATCCAAACCAACGATCCTTCCAGCAAATCTCTCCCCCTAAAAATGCCGTATTCTAGAGACTTGGCCGAACATCGCCACAGAACTCACATGGGCATTACTCACATCACCGTCCGCGGCGCTCGCCAGCACAATCTGCGCAACGTCGACGTCAGCATCCCGCGCAATACCCTCACCGTGGTCACCGGCCTCTCCGGCTCCGGAAAATCCTCTCTCGCCTTCGACACCATCTACGCCGAAGGCCAACGCCGCTACGTAGAAACCTTATCGGCGTACGCAAGACAATTCTTAGACCAGATGGAGCGCCCCGACGTCGACGCCATCGACGGCCTCTCCCCCGCCATCTCCATCGAACAGAAAACCACCTCCCGCAGCCCCCGCTCCACCGTCGGAACCATCACCGAGATCTACGACTACCTCCGCCTCCTCTACGCGAGCGTAGGCCAGCCCCACTGCCCCAACTGCCACCGCCCCATCACCCGCCAGTCCGCCGAGCAGATCGTCGAACGCATCGCCGCCCTCTCCCCCGGCGAACGCATCACCGTCTACGCCCCCATCGTCCGCGGCCGGAAAGGCGAGTTCCGCGAAGAGCTCGAAGCCCTCGACCAGCAAGGCTTCCGCGCCCGCATCGACGGCGAGATGACCGAGCTCACCGAAGGCATGCGCCTCGAAAAGCGCAAGAACCACACCATCGAAGCCGTCGTCGACCGCATCATCCTCAAGCCCCTCCCACCCGAAGCGAGAGAACCCAACACCAACGCAGCCCTCGCCAACGCAACCTCCAAATACGACACCCGCCGCCTCGAGACCTCCGTCACCAAAGCCCTCCAGATGGCCAACGGCCTCGTCCTCATCGGCATTCAGAACCCCAACACCCGTGAGCAGGACGAAACCCTCTACTCCTCCTCCATGGCCTGCCCAGACTGCGGCATCAACGTCCCCCGCCTCGAGCCCCGCAGCTTCTCCTTCAACTCCAACTACGGCGCCTGCCCCAACTGCCACGGCCTCGGCAGCATCTACGACTTCGACCCCGCCAAGACCATCACCGACTGGTCCAAGCCGCTCCTCGACGGCGCCATGGGCCCCGGCAGCGGCTCCGCCTACCTCCTCCGCCTCATCAAGCTCTTCGCCGAAAAAACAAAAATCAACATTAAGCTCCCCTTCGAAGACCTCACCACCGAGCAGCAAAACCTCTTCCTCTACGGCCCCCCGCGCGCCGAAGCCGGCCGCACGGGCTTCCATGGCATCTTCGAATACCTCCGCTCCAACCTCGAAGACACCAAATCCGAGGGCTATCGCGAGTACATGATGCAGTACATGTCCGCGACCATCTGCCCCGTCTGCAAAGGCCGCCGCCTCCGCCCCGAATCCCTTGCCGTGACGGTAAACGGCGCATCGATCGCCGACTTCACCGCCCTACCTCTCGAGCGCGCTCTTACCTCCGCCCGCAACATAAACTTCGTAGGTCGCGACCGCATCATCGCCGACCGCCTCCAGCGCGAGATCATCGAGCGCCTCGAGTTCCTCAACGCCGTCGGCCTCGGCTACCTCGCCCTCGACCGCTCCGCCGCCACCTTATCCGGCGGCGAAGGCCAACGCATTCGCCTCGCCACCCAGATCGGCTCGCGCCTCCGCGGCGTCCTCTACGTCCTCGACGAGCCCTCCATCGGTCTCCATCAGCGCGATAACCAGCGCCTGATCAACGCCCTCGAAAACCTCCGCGACCTAGGCAACACGGTCCTCGTCGTCGAGCACGACGAAGACACCATCCGCAAGGCTGACTACGTCCTCGACCTCGGCCCCGGCGCCGGAAAAAACGGCGGCCTCCTCATCGCCGACGGCACCCCCCAACAAATCATGGACAATCCAGCGTCCATCACCGGCCAGTACCTCGCCGGCAAGATCGAGATCCTTGCCCGGACCCAACCCCGCGAACTCACCAACAACTGGGTCACCGTCGAAGACGCCCACTCCCACAACCTGCAAAACGTCACCGCCCACTTCCCCCTCGGCGTCATGACGGTCATCACCGGCGTCAGCGGCAGCGGCAAATCCACCCTCGTCAACGACATCCTCTACCGCTCCCTCGCCAAAGAACTCTACGGCTCTCGCGAAGAGCCCGGCCAGCACGGCAAGGTCATCGGCATCGATCAGCTAGACAAAGTAATCCAGATCGACCAGTCCCCGATTGGGCGGACTCCTCGTTCAAATCCCGCCACCTATACCGGCGTCTTCACCGCCATCCGCGACCTCTTCGCCATGCTCCCCGAATCGCGCGAGCGCGGCTACAAGCCCGGTCGCTTCTCCTTCAACGTCCAGGGCGGACGCTGCGAAGCCTGCCAGGGTGAAGGCCAGCGCCGCATCGAGATGAACTTCCTCCCCGACGTCTATGTCCTCTGCGAAGTATGTAACGGACGTCGTTACAATCAGGAGACCCTGTCCGTCAAGTTCAACGGCTACTCCATCGCCGACCTCCTCGACCTCCCCATCGCCGACGCCGTCCCAATCTTAAAAGACATCCCCACCGTCAACATCAAGCTGCAAACCCTCGTCGACGTAGGCCTCGGCTACATCCATCTCGGCCAGTCCGCCACCACCCTCTCCGGCGGCGAAGCCCAGCGCATGAAGCTCGCCCGCGAGCTCAGCAAGCGCCAGACTGGCCGCACCCTCTACCTCCTCGACGAGCCCACCACCGGCCTCCACTTCGACGATGTCAGAAAACTGCTTGAGGTCCTCCACCGGTTAACCGACCTAGGCAACACCGTCGTCATCATCGAGCACAATCTCGACATCATCCGCAACGCCGACTACATCCTCGACATGGGTCCCGAGGGCGGCGAAGGCGGCGGCCGCGTCATCGCCCACGGCACGCCCGAGCAGATCGCCACCGTCGCCGCCTCCCACACCGGAGGCTTCCTCGCCCGCTACTACACCTCCCACAAATCCAACTTCGCCAGCCGCAACGGCACCAGCCACGCCGGCCCCCAGCCCCGAACCATCGCCGCCGCCCCCGACGCGATCAAACAGCCAAAAGCCAAATTCATCGCACCAGAGAAGAAAACCGGTCTCGCCAAAGCCAGCACCACCAAACCCGCCGAAAGATCCCCCAAAAGCATCAAGCCAAAAGCCGCAAAGAAGTCCACAATAAGCAATGCAGGGACTCGAAAAGATTCAGGATCGAAGAACAAACCACCCGCCTCAAAGCCGGCCCCAAGCACGAAAAAAGCATGAGCGAACTAACCCCGAACCCCGCAACCCAAGCCTCCGGGTCCCCCGTGTCCCGATCCGCTAGCTCGGACATCGCCCAACACACGGCCGCTTTTCTTTCTCCAAACCCGGTTCCCGCCCCACCCCAGACCCGAAGCCAATCAGACGCTCCCGTCGTGCACCCCATACTCCCCGAAGGCGAGGCCATCCTTCAGCCTCCCATGGACAACACGCCCAATGACGCGCCCGAGGACGCTCCTCACCGCATCCCCAACCTCGGCCACGCCCTCCTCTTCCTCGCCATCGCCGGCCTCTTCCTCTTCCTCACCCAGCTACTTCTCCTCGGCTTCACTCACGGTCCCGCGATCGGCGGCAAACTATCAGCCGCCTCCTTTCCGCCCAAGCTGCTCATAGCCTCAGAGGCTTTCACCTACCTCGCGACCCTCGCCATCTCCTGGTTCGTCTTCCCCCTCCTCTGGAAGCGTCCCTTCGCCAACGGCATCGACGCGAACCCCGACGCCGCCCGCCGCAACGCCTTCCGCCTCATCCCCATCGGCCTCACCCTCTCCTTCGCCGTGCAGGCCATCTCGTCCGTCATCGCCATCCCCAAAGACATCCCCATGGACGACTTCTTCCGCACGCCATCGGACGTCTGGCTGGTCACCTTCTTCGGCATCCTCCTCGCCCCCCTCTTCGAAGAGATCCTCTTCCGCGGCTTCCTCCTGCCCGCCGTCGCCATCGCCTACGACTGGCTCTCGCTCCCCCGCACCCCCGCCGCCCGCGAGTTCTGGTACTCCAACAACAAGATCTCCACGCCCGCCCTGGTCTTCTCCGCCGTCTTCACCAGCATCCTCTTCGCCGCGCTCCACGGCCAGCAGACAGCCTTCACCTGGCCCGTACTGCTGCTGCTCTTCTGCGTCTCGCTCATCCTCAGCGCCATACGCATCCGCCTTCGTTCTGTTCTGGCCTCAACCCTCATCCACGCCAGCTACAACTTCACCATCTTCCTCACCGCCTTCATCGCCACCGGCGGCTACCGCCACCTCGATCGCATGACGCGCTAAAAGCAAATTTCTTGTTGCTATAGAGGTGTTCTACCGCTCATTTTTGTTGTCATTCCGCACCCTGAGCGAAGTCGAAGGGGGAGGAATCTGCTTTTGCCCTCCGTTCGGCATCCTCTACATCAACTCGAAATTTGCTCTAGCTCGAACACCTGGCCCGTCGTTTCACTCAATCACTGATCCCGACAATCTGCCTCACGTAGCGCGGCGCAGCCGCCTCCTTCAGCATGAAGCTCGCCACATCGCCTCTCGAGATCACGGTGCCGCCCTTCGGCAGGTGCCCTGCCACCTCTCGTATCCGACCCTTTGCAGTCTGGTTCACCAGCCGCGGAGGCCGCACCATCGTCCACTCCAGATCAGGCTGCATCATCTCAGCCTCCGACCTCACATGGTCTTTCACCACATTGTGAAACAGCGTGCCGCCAAATAACGCAACCATCGCTCCTGCGTCCGAAAACAAAAACGCCGACGTGACGTGGATCAAACGCCTCACTCCGGCCACCCGCATCGCTTGCACCACTGCATGCCCAAAATCACGCCGCAGCGTCGTCTTGCGCAGGGTAGACGGACCAAATCCGGAGATAACCACCTCACTCTCGCGGACAGCAACAGCCATCTGCTGCACATCAAAAAGATCGCCGCCAATCACACGCAACCGCGGGCTCTTCTGGCTTACCTTCTCTGGAGAACGCACAAACGCCGTCACCTCATGCCCTGCTTCGAGCGCACCGGAAACAAGCAGCCGTCCGATCCCGCCCGTCGCACCAAGAATCATTAATCGCATTGCATTCTCCTCTCACTCACTCTGTCCAGCACCCTCTTGTTTAGCGCCTTCGCATCTAGCGCTCCGCTCCAGCCTTCGCCGGAAGACCAGGAATCTGCACGCCAATCTGACGCAGCACACCAAGCTGGTCCACCTGAATCCAAACCTCGGCAATCTTCGCTCCCTCAAACCGGTAGAACACCACGCCATGATTGGTCAGCTGTCGCCCCGTCGGAGCCACACCAAGAATAGGAACAGTATTCGTCGCGACCATCGTCCAACGCGCCGCGCCCTTGTCCCCATTGGTCAAAACATCGTCCACCGTGAAGTGACGATCCGGATACATCGCCCGAACCTGCTGCATGCCTTGCTCGAACGCAGCCAGTCCCCTCTGTTCGTTCGACCCCGTATGATTCACCACATTCGCCGTCACCAGCTCAGGCAACAAATCCGTCCGCCCTTGATTCAGGCACTCCTCATAAAGACGATGGATCGTAGCAGCATGGGCATCAACGTTCGACATCTGTCCTCCTCCTTGCATGGAATGGGCCGCAGGCTGCTGCGCCGCGGAGTTGAGAGCCAACGCGCCGATTGCCACCGAAAACGCAATCGGAAGAGACTTCAAGCGAAACGCATCGATTTTCACAACAGCACCTCATATTCGATATATATGTCTATATCGAATAATTGACTATACTGCGAATGTGAAGAAAAAGTCCACCCCCGGCTCAACCGCAAAAAAGAAGCCCAGGCAGAAGCGAACCTACGAGTCCCCCGCCCGCCAGCGTCAGGCCGACGAAACTCGCAGCCGCATCGCCGCAGCCGCGCGCCTGCTCCTTACTCGCAACGGTTACGCCGGCATGACCATCCCCGCCGTAGCAGCGGCCGCCGGAGTAGCCGTCCCCACCGTCTACGCCATCTTCGGCTCCAAAAAAGGCATCGTTGCAGAGCTGCTCGATCAGGCCCGCTTTGGCGACGACTACCACGCTCTCGTCAACGAGGTTCAGCAAGTCACCGCCCCCCTCGAGCGCCTCACCTTCGTCTCGCGCATCGCCCGCCGCGTCTACGAGTCCGAAGTTCCCGTCGAAGATCTTCTCCGCGGAGCCGGCATGCTAGCTCCCGAACTCGCGTCCGTCGAAGAGGAGCGCGACTGCCAGCGCTACGATCGCCAGCTCCTCGTCATCGACGCCCTCCACAAGGCAAAACTATTCCGCCCCGGTCTCACCCGCGACACCGCGCGCGACATCCTCTGGTGCCTCACCAGCCGCGACCTCTATCGCATGCTCGTCCGAGACCGAAACTGGACTCCCCAGCAGTACGAAACCTGGCTTAACGAAGCCCTCCGCCGCGAACTGATAAAAGCGATCTAAGCCTCGCCATCGCTCTATCAGCCGCTCCAGTCAATTTTGCCTGTCAAGCTCCCCACCTTTTCAACTAATTGCAAACAAACAACTTCCACGTGGCGTATTAGTTTCAACCAATTCGCTATACTTGATTTAAATCAGAAAAAGCCCCGGACAAAACCGGGCTTTCTCCATTCACCCCGCTAACCCTAGTCAAGAGAAGAATTTAGCTACAACCACTTTCGATGGAATAATTTAGCGATCCATAAAAACGTATACCGCTGCAAACAATAGACTTACTCCTGGATATCACCCGGGGGGGTACCCCCTCAGACGGAATTGGCCACAACCTGCTCTACAATCGACCCTGACCATGTCAACCGACAGCCGCACCACCCTCCTCAACCTCATCGCCACCCACTCCTTTAAGCTTGGTGACTTCACCCTCGCCAGCGGCCAGAAGTCGGACTACTACATTGACTGCCGCATCACCACCCTTCACGCCGAAGGCGGCCGCCTCTCCGGCCTCGTCCTCTACGACCTCATCCGCGAAATCCTCCCCAATCCCGAAAGGATCGAAGCCGTAGGCGGCCTGACCATGGGTGCCGACCCCCTGGTCTCCAACACCGCCAGCGCAAGCGCCTGGGCACTCGCCGACTACAACGAGATCGCCGAACTCTCCGACGCCCTGGAACTCGACGCCGACGAACGTAGCAACGAAGGCCCCGCACCCACCCTCATCCACGGCTTCCTCGTCCGCAAAGCCGAGAAAACCCACGGCACCGGCCGCCGCATCGAAGGCTTTCTCAAACCCGGCGCCTACGTCGTCATCGTCGACGACGTCTGCACCACCGGCGGTTCCACCATCACCGCCATCGAATCCACCCGTGAAGCCGGCATGCACGTCGCCGGAGTCCTCTGCCTGGTAGACCGCGAACAGGGCGGCCGCACCAACATCGAAGCCGCGATCCCCGGCGTCCCCTTCCACTCGGTCTTCACCGCCTCCGACGTCCGCGCCGCTCACATCGCTCAGCAAAAATCGAGATGAGCGCAGCCGAACAACAATCCAGAGCGCTCGCCTTCCTGCGCATCTCCATCGGCCTTCTCTTCCTCATCTTGGCCGAGTACAAACTCACCAGCACCAAATTCATCTGGGGAGGAATGGCCCAGGACATCGGAGGGTTCCTCAAAGAGGGCTCCTACGCCTTCATCCGCCCCCTGCTCAAAAACATCATCCTCCCGCACGCCGTCTTCTTCGGCGCCGTCGTCGCCATCTCCGAACTATTGATTGCACTGAGCTTGCTCGCAGGAGTTCTGGTCCGCTGGGCTAGCCTCGGCGGTCTGACCATGGTGCTGCTCTTCCTCTTCTCTTCGAACTATCCCGGCCCCAACTCCCCCTTCTGGCTGTTCTTCGGTGCCTCTCTCGAGAACTCCGTCCTCGCCCTCTGCTTCATTGCTTTCCTGATCAGCCCTCCCCCGCAGCGCTGGATTCCTCGCCGGCCCAAGCAATAAGGCAATCTCCCACCTCTCCAAACAAGCCTCGCGCATTCGCCGTTTTCCGCTGTATAAACGCGTTGCCAAGGGAAGTTCCTGTTTATTTTCTTGACTGTCTCCCATCGCCGCTGGTAGGGTTCGTTCGCTCTTCAAACAATAACTATTCCGGGCCTGAAAAGTTGTAACACCTTTCGGAGGTTTTCACGTGATCACGCTAAAGAAACTAAGACTCATCATTCCCCTTCTCGTCCTCGCTCTATCACCCTGTGTCTTCGGGCAGGCGGTCAACGCAACACTGCTCGGCACGATCAATGACCCAACTGGGGCAACTGTTCCCGGGGTCAAAGTCACCGTGATAGAAGCCGCGACCGGCGCCGTTCATCAAACTGTGACCAACGAGAGCGGCAACTACACCATTCCCGATCTTCCGCCCGGAACCTACAACATCACCGCAGAGGCTCCGGGATTCAAGAAGGACACGCATCAGAACATCGATCTCCTCACAAACTCCTCCACACGCATCGACATCTCCATGGTGACTGGCAGCGTCTCGGAGACCGTTCTTGTGACGACCGCTCCCCCTCTCCTTCAGACCGACCGTGCCGACATCAGCACCAAGATCGAGTCCAAACAGGTCGCTGATCTACCCCTCGGAACCAACCGCAACTTTCAAACACTGCTTAATCTCGTTCCCGGTATGGCGCCTGCGACCTTTCAACACTCCCAATTCTTCAATGCCGCAAGCACCCTGCAAACTGAAGCGAACGGCCTGCCACGCATGGGCAATCTCTACCAGATCGAAGGCATCGATGACGATGAGCGCACCGGACTTCTCCAGATCATCATCCCGCCGGCGGAGTCCATTCAAACTGTAGATATCTCAACCAATAACTTCGAAGCAGAGCTTGGCCGTGCCACCGGCGCCGTCACCAATGTCATCCTGAAATCTGGGTCGAACGCCTTCCACGGTTCGGCCTTCGAATTTATTCAGAACAGCGCCGTAAACGCTCGCTCCTACTTCGGTGGCCCCCTCGGTCATCTGTCGTACAACTACTACGGCGGCAGCATCGGCGGTCCCATCATCAAAGACAAACTTTTCTTCTTCGCGGACTATCTCGGAACCTCAGATCATGAGCGCGTTAGCAGCACTCTCACCATTCCAGATTCGCGTTATTACACTCCGAACGCTCAGGGCAACATCGATCTCAGCGCCGCCCTCGGAGCAGTCGACCCGGCAAGCCAAACCAAGATAGGCCAGGTCTTCGATCCCGCCAGTGGAGATGGTAAGACGACACCGCGCACACCTTTCGCGAACAATCAGATACCGATCAGTGCGGTCAATCCCGTTTCGCTAAAGATTCTGCAGATGGTGAACGCTGCAGCCCTTACCAATGGAACCCTGAACCATAGCGCGCCTCTCATCAACCCTGCCAACAACTACACGACCAACCTTCCCTTCACCAAGGGCACAAACAGCTTCGATACAAAGGTCGATTGGACCATCAACGAGCGGAACCACCTCAGTGGCCGATACAGCTATCAGCGTGTCAACACCTTCCAGGCTCCCGCATTTGGCTCTTTCCTGGGTGGCCCTGCTGGCGGCGGCTTTGAAGGTACCGGCCTCCAGACCTCTTACAGCACTGGCGGCAACTACGATCACATCTTCTCTCCGACCCTCTTCACGGAAGTCCGATTCGGCGTTGCCCACCTGCGAAACAACTCACAGCCAAGCGACTACGGCTCCAACGACGCGGACGCTCTGGGTGTCCCAGGCGTAAACATCGCGGGACAGCCCTTTACCTCCGGACAGGTTGGCCTCACCATCAACGGCGGCTTCTCCGGAACTCTCATCGGATACTCAGCCTCGGTCCCATGGATTCGCGGCGAATCGAACATCGACTTCGTTAACAACTGGACTAAGGTCATCCGCAACCACACCATCAAATTTGGTGGCGACCTTCGCCGTGTCCGCGACGACCTGCTCCAGGATCAAACCTTCAGCCCACGCGGTGCATTCACCTTCTCCGACGTTCAGACTTCAAGCAACGTCTGCCCGTCCGGACCAGCCAGCTGTGTCGCGGCAAAAACAAACATCTCCAACGACATCGCCAGCTTCCTCTTCGACCTTCCCAGTCAGACGGGACGCGACCTCAACACCTTCTTTCCGGCCTACCGTCAATGGTGGTTCTTCGCCTTCGCCAGCGACAAGTGGCAGGCAACCTCAAAGCTGACCGTCGACCTCGGCATTCGCTGGGAGTTCTATCCGCCTGCAACGCCAAGGCACTCCGGTGGTTTTTCCAACTACGATCCCACGACCAACAACATCGTCATCGCGGGCACCGGCGGCAACCCGGACAATCTCGGTTTAGAGACTCGATACAGGTACTTCGCACCGCGTACAGGATTCGCTTACCGCGCGACAGACGATACCGTCATCCGCGGAGGCTTCGGCATCAGCTACATGCCGTTCCCGGACAACGTCTACGCCTATAACTACCCGATCCGCGCCAACAACAGCTATCAGCCGGCGGGAGCATCGCCCTTCACTCCTGCAGTACTTGGTGATGGGGTAACGCCAGCTACCTTCCAGGCCGGCTTCCCCGCCCCGGTAAAGGTCACTATCCCCTCCAGCGGCATCATTCCCGCGAACACCAGCTTCTTGAAAAATCAAGCCTATTTTTACATCCCTAAAACCTTCAAGAATGCATACGCCGAATCCTGGAACGTCGCAGTGCAGCAGGCATTCCGTGGAAATCTCTCGCTTCAACTCGCATACGTCGCAAACCACGGCGTCGATATCTCCGGCGCTCAGAACATCAACCAACCGACGACCTACGGCGGGGGCGCAAAGTCTGATCCTGAAAATATCCTGTTCGGACGTACTGCGGCGACCAATCAATACTTCCTCCCCTTCTCTTCCAACTACCAATCCCTTCAGGCGCAACTGACAAAACGATTCTCAAACAGCCTGGCATTTACCTCGGCCTTCACCTGGGGCAAAGCAATGGGCTACATCAGCAATAACGTCTCGCCAGCGAACAGCCCTGACGATGGCGGCCTATTGTTCTATGCGAACCCTCGCAAAAACTACGCTCCACTCGACTTCGACCGCACCCTGAACTTCGAGCAGAGCTTTACCTACGAGCTTCCCTTTGGTCGTGGCCATAGCACTTTCAACTCCGGCTTCGCGAACGTCGCTCTCGGAGGCTGGAAGATCTCCGGAATAATCTCTGTCCTCTCCGGCCTTCCCTTCAGCGTCCTCACAAACGGTGCAAACCTCAACACTCCCGGAACCTCTCAGACGGCGAACCTCACAGGCACATACCATGTCACGCATCAGGTCGGTGCGAACGCGCACTGGTTCGACCCGACAGCCTTCTCTGTCCCCAGCGGATGCCCTACAAATACCACCTGCACACCTGAGAATGTCGGCGCCGGCAACACCGGAAGAAATCAGTTCCGCGGCCCTGGTTATATTCAGGACAACTTCTCCTTGTTCAAGAGCTTCAATATCTTCCGAGAAGCCACCATGGAGACTCGCATTGAAGCCTTCCAGTTGAGCAATACCCCGCAATTCGTCTTCAATCCAAACTTCAGCAACACCAACAACTGCTGCACGGCTTCTAGCTTCGGTCAGATCACAAACACCCTCGGCAGCGGCCAGGGCAGCGTAAACGGGGTCGGAGGAGGCCGCACCCTGCAGGCGTCGGTGCATTTCCTGTTCTGAGAATCAACTTATTGGCCGGTCAGCGCGTCCATTAGTTGACCGGCCTTTACTCAACCCGTCGTACCACTATCGATTCCTTTCAACCACGAACAAACAGGAGAAACATGCCAGGCGTTTCCAGACGAAATTTTCTAGCAGGAGCCGGAATGGCCGTTGCAGCCACCGCAGCCCGACCATTGTTTGGCCTCCCTACCGCGGCGCAATCCCCCTTCAAAATCGCAGTCATCTCGGACGAGATCTCGCAAGACTTTGATCATGCCTGCTCCGTCATCGCGAACGACTTCGGCCTGCACTATGTGGAGCTGCGCGAGATGTGGGGCAAGAATCTCCAAACCGTCTCCGACGCCGAGATTGCCGAAGCTCAGAAAATCCTCGCGAAATACAGCCTCCAGGTCACTGACATCGCGAGCCCCCTCTTCAAAGTCGACTGGCCCGGCGCCCCCAAGTCCCAATACAGCTCCAAGGAAGACCTCCACGGCGCCGCCGAGTCCGCCTACAAGCAGCAGGACGAAGTCCTCGCTCGTTCCATCTCTCTCGCAAAACAGTTCAAGACCGACAAGATTCGCTGCTTCGACTTCTGGCGCCTGGATGACGTCGCTCCCTACCGTGCAGCCATCAACGAGAAGCTTCGAGCCACCGCTGAGATCACCGGCCAACAAGGCATTCTCTTAGTCATCGAAAACGAATTCGCATGCAACACTGCCACCGGCCGCGAGGCAGCAAAGACCCTCGAAGCCATTCAATCCCCGCACTTCGTCCTCAACTGGGACGCCGGAAACGCCGTCATGCGCGGCGAACTCGACGCCTTCCCCGGTGGCTGGGACGCTCTGCCCAAAAACCGCATCCACCACTGCCACTGCAAAAACGCCGTCAAGGACGACACAGGAAAGATCGTCTGGTCGCCCGTGGATAAAGGTTACGTCGACTGGACCGCACAGTTCCGTGCCCTAAAACAAGCCGGCTACCGCGACGCCGTCAGCCTCGAAACGCACTGGCGCGGAGCGGGCACCCCGGAAGCCTCCACGCGAATCAGCTGGGCTGGCATGAAGCAGTGCCTGATGAACTCGGGAACCTTTTAGACCGTCTCGAGCGACAGCCATCACTTCGAAAGATATTCTGTGCCGTTTCAGACCATGGGAGAAAAACAATGATTACCAGACGAGAGTTTCTCGACACACTAGCAGTAGGAGCAGCGAGCCTCGCTGTCGCATCAACCGCAAAGAGTTACGCGCAGATCCTCGGCTCCAACGACCGCCTCAACTTTGCCGTCATCGGTGTTCGAAGCCGAGCCTACGCTCACCTCTCCGCGCTCAAGGCGAACAAGAAAGATGCGCGCATCGCCTATGTCTGCGACGTGGACAGCAACACGCTAAAGAAGTTCGCCGACGACACGCAAAAAGAGATGGGCGAAGCACCTGCAGCCGAAAAAGACTTTCGCCACATCCTTCAGCAGAAAGACGTCGACGCGATCACTATCGCTGCGCCCGACCACTGGCACACCCCAATGGCCATCGCTGGATTACAGGCAGGTAAGCACGTCTACGTCGAAAAGCCCTGCAGCCACAACCCGGCCGAGGGCGCGCTCCTCGTACAAGCCCAGCAGAAGTACGGAAAGCTCGTCCAGATGGGCACCCAGCAGCGCTCCTCACCCCACACCATTGAGATCGTCGACAAGATTCACAACGGCCTGATTGGCCGTGCTTACTTCGCCAAGGCATGGTACAGCAACGTAAGAAAGTCGATCGGCACAGGCAAGGAAGCGCCCGTACCGCCGCAGCTCGACTGGGATCTCTGGCAGGGTCCCGCGCCGCGACGTGCCTACACCGACAACATTCAACCCTACAATTGGCACTGGTTCCGAACCTATGGCACCGGCGAAACCCTCAACAACGGCACTCATGAGATCGACGTCTGCCGTTGGGCACTCGGTGTCGACTTCCCCGACCGGGTGACCTCATCCGGTGGACGCTATCAGTTCAAGGACGACTGGCAGTTCTACGACACCCTCGTCACCAGCTTCTACTACCCCGACAAGATGATCACCTGGGAGGGCAAGAGCTGCCAGGGGATGAAGTACTACAACCGCGACCGCGGATCAGCCATCATGGGAACCACCGGCACCGTGCTCGTCGATCGCGACGGATACGAGATCTACGATCTCAAAGGAAACAAAACCAGCGAGTTTGCAACTGGAAAAGAAACATCCTCCTCCGATCTCACCGGCCGCGACTCCATGACCGACGCTCACTTCGCGAACTTCATCGCCGGAGTTCGCAAGGGTGAAAAACTCAAGGCTCCCGTCTCCATTGGAAACGTCGCCGTTACCATGCTTCAACTCTCCAATGTCGCCTGGGAGGTCAACCGCGAGCTTCAACTCGATAACACCGACGGGAAGGTGCTGCACGACTCCGAAGCCATGAAGATGTGGGGCCGCGACTACGAAAAAGGTTGGGCGCCACACGTCTAGTCTTTAGCTCTTTAGCGCGACCTGCGGACTTCTATAAGCGGTCCGCAGGTCAGCGTGTATCAACTCCGTCGTCGTTGTATTTGCAGGCACAATTCGAGCGCCTGACGCCAAGACCATTGCCACACACTCAAAGAAAGCGCGAGTCCCAACCACTCATGACCAATACGCTCTCACGTCGCAGCTTCGTCCAATCCGGCGCTCTCCTCGCGGCGGCAGGAATCACCTCCAACGCCCTTCCCTCCCTGGCCCTGCAACCCTCGCACGCCGCCGGAGCGCCGTCTCCCATTCAACTCGGACTGGCCAGCTACACCTTCCGCAACTTCACCCGCGCACAGATGATCGGCTTCATGAAGCAGCTCAACGTCACGGAACTCAACGTGAAGGACACCAAGGATCATCTTCCCATGGATCCAGCGGAGGAGAGCAAGGCACTCGCAGACTACACCGCCGCCGGCATCAAGCTCCACGCCGCCGGAGCGATCTACTTCGCCAAAGACGAGGATGCTGACATCCGCAGCAAGTTCGAGTATTGCAAACGCGCCGGAATCTCCGTCATCGTCGCCGGCGACCCAGCGCCCGACACCCTTCCCCGCGTAGAAAAATTCGTCAAGGAATACGACATCCGCATCGCCATCCACAATCACGGCCCCGAAGACAAACTCTGGCACTCCCCGCTCGATATCCTCAAGGCCGTCAAAAACATGGACCCACGCATCGGCTGCTGCATCGACGTCGGCCACACCGTCCGTGCGGGCACAGATGTAGTTCAAGCCATTCACGAGGTCGGTCCACGCCTGTTCAACGTCCACATGAAGGACCTCACCAACTTCGAAAGCAAAGAAAGCCAAGTTGCCGTGGGAGACGGAATTATGCCGGTGAGAGGAATCTTCGAGGCTCTTATCAAAACCAAATACAAAGGTTTCGTCGACCTGGAATACGAGGTCCACGCCGACGACCCAATGCCAGGTGTCATCGCCAGCTTCTCCTACATGCGAGGCGTCCTGGCCGGAATGGGATATCTAACCCACGGCTGATCCCGCCAGATCTCCACTACAAGCAACCCTAAATCCGAGTCACGCCCCGATATGAATCTCGTCGTCCGATGTCATTGTTAGCGCGAGAATGTTATCCTGCCGCTGGCTGGCGCGGCTGAGTTCTCTGCTGCCGACGGATTTGACAGTCGACACAAGCAATGACGATGGGCTAATCCAGAGGGGCGGTCGTCGAGATGAAGGAGCAGCATTGAACACACTTGAGATAAACATCAGGAACCACGAGGGAATAGAAGCCGTTGAACTGAGCGGTGCACTCGTCCTCGGCGTTCCGGTCAATAACCTGCGACAAAAAATAGACAGTCTGACTGCTCATGGAGCGACCCGGTTCGTCTTCAATCTCACCGGCATCAGCCGCATGGACTCGAGCGGCATCGGACTCCTGGTGATGATCATGAGTTCAACGAAAGAGGCGGGCGGGGCCTTGAAACTCGTAAATCCATCGAAGCAAGTAACGCAGACCTTGAAGATGTGCAACCTTTTACCGCTCTTTGAGGTGTTTTCCGAGGAACAGGAAGCTATATCCTCTTTCTCTAAATCCTGAGTGACCACACAACACCGCGCCTCTCAAACGCTGGCTCCAGGGTCCACGCACACGATCGCCTTAGGCAACAGTGTTCTGTATCGTTCCTTCCCCCCTGTCGCGATAGAGATTGTTGCGGAAGAAGCATAACCCGCCTGCAGAGATCCTTGCACTAATCCTCTCGAGTCCAAATTCCAACTCAGGTCCAAATTCCAACCGTCGCGTCTGTGAGACAGCGAGCCAATGGTCATAGACCCTCGCCGCTTAGTCCCGTGGAGGGAGACGCTGCCATTCGAAATCCACGTTGGGACGCATAGAAGAGCAATCATATGTACTGGGCCCTCCGCAGGGCCGTTCCGGGCACTATGACCAATATTCGCGAGGAGAGGTTCCAGATCTTTTCATGAGCCTGTAAGCCTCAAAGCCCAACCTTGACAGTCATTTGTCGGGACGTGCATAGTCTCTACCGGTCAAACGTTTGCCTAAATCACACCCTGTCTCCAAAGAGAGTTCAGCCATGGCGAAGATTTCCTCAAACGTTTCCAATCAGGAGGCATAATGCAACACTTTCATTCCAGCAACACCACTCATCTCACGAGGTTCCTGCATTCTGTGCTGGGCCCGGCCGTTGTCGCGATCATATTCAGCCTGTGCGCCGTCACCGCTCACGCTCAATTCCGCGCGTCCATCCAGGGAACCGTAGCCGACCCCGAAGGCGCCGTCATTCCAAGTGCAACCCTCACCCTCACCGACAATGACACCGGCCGCGCACTCACCGCAACCTCCAACGACAGCGGCGTTTATAACTTCAACGCTCTTCCCTCGGACCACTTCACCCTCACCGCAGACGCGAAGGGATTCAAGCAGCAAATCATCAAAGACGTGCATATCATTCCCGAGCAGTCAAACGCCATCAACATAACCATGGCGCTCGGCGATACCTCTCTCTCGGTCACCGTCAATGGTGATCAGATCTCCGCTCTTGAAACCGAGACCGCCTCAACCAGCGGAACCGTCGACAGCAACCAGATCGAGCATCTCCCATCCGCCGGCCGCGACGTCTTCCAACTTGTCCAACTCGCGCCCGGAGTCTTCGGCGACGGCTCGCAGGGGGGCGCCGGTGGCACGAACAATCTACCCGGTACTCAGGGTCCAGGCGGCACCAACGCCAGTGCCGGTATCTTCGCTACCGAAAACGGGCCCCAGGCCGTCTCCAACGGCGGTCAATACGAAACCAATGGCATCTCGATCGACGGAATCAGTACCGTTAGCGCAGTGTGGGGCGGCACCTCCGTCATCACCCCAACTGAAGACTCCGTAGGTAACGTCAAGATCGTCTCCAACACCTACGATGCAGAGAACGGCCGTTTCAGCGGAGCCCAGATCCAGGTCACATCCAAGGCCGGCACCAACGACTTCCATGGCAGTCTGTTCTTTCGCGCCAGCCGTCCCGGCTTGAACGCCTACCAGAAGTACAACGGCCCCGGTTCGCTCACTCCGGGCACGGCCTCGGAACGCGGTCTCCTTAGAGACACTCAACGATTCAACCAGTACGGGGGCAGCATCGGCGGTCCCATCTTAAAGAACCGCCTCTTCGCCTTCTTTGCCTACGAAACCCAGCGAAACAGCTCCTCCGTCACCAGCACAGGTTGGTATGAAACCTCAGCCTTCGCGGCCCTTGCACCCGCTAACAGTATCTCGAAGACCTTCCTCACATTCCCGGGGGCTGGCGTCAGCTCCGCCGGCCTCATCAACCAGACCTGCGCGAACGTAGGACTAACCGAAAACGTCAACTGCCGCACCATCCCGGGCCAGGGCCTCAACATCGGTTCGCCGATCACCACAGGTCTCGGCACCCAGGACCTCACATGGCAGAGCACCGCGAATCCTGGAGTCGGCGGTGGACTCTCCAATGTAGCCGATATCGCCAACTACACCTTGTCAAATCCCAGCTCCATCACTGAGAGCCAGTACAACGGTCGCCTCGACTCCGACGTCACCAAAAAAGATCACATAGCGTTTGCCATTTACTGGGTGCCGCAGACTGTCACTCAATACAACGGCTCCATCCGCGCCTACAATCTCTTCCATCACGAACAGATCAATGACGCTTTCTCCGTCATCTGGAACCATATCTTCACGCCTTCCTTCCTGAATGAAGCTCGTGCCAACGCGGCAGGATATCGCTACAACGAGATCGGCTCCAACCCGCAGGCGCCCTTCGGCCTACCCACCGACTCAATCGGAGCACTCGGCAGTATCGCCACAACCTCCATCGGCAGCTTCGGCGCACCCGGCCCCGGCGATTACAACCAGTGGACTTATAGTTACCGAGACATCGCAACCAAAATCTTAGGGAACCACACCATCAAATTTGGCGGCGAACTGACACGCCTCTACTACCTCAACAACCCAACTTACTCCGCGCGTCCCAGCTATGTTTTCTATAACTACTGGGACTTCCTGAACGATGCACCGAGCTCCGAAAGTGGCAGCTTCAATCCGTTTACCGGCACTCCAGCCACCAACCGTCAGGACACCCGCGAAGACCTCTGGGGCTTCTTCGCTCAGGACGATTGGAAGGTTCTTCCCAATCTGACTCTCAACTTCGGCCTTCGTTACTCCTATTTTGGGCCCTTCGGTTCGAAGGAAAATAACATTAACGCTGTCATCCTGGGCTCCGGCACCAGCACCTTCAGCGGTCTTAGCATCAGGCCAAGCAGCACACTCTACAACTCACAGAAAGGTAACTTCGGACCGCAGTTTGGCTTCAACTTCAGCCCGCCTCATTTCAATGGGAAGTTCGTCGTACGCGGCGGTTACGGCCTCAACTACAATCAGGAGGAGATTGCCATTGCAGGCAACGTTGCGAGCAACCCGCCGACGGTCGTCAGTCCGAACTTCTCCAGCGCCAGCCCCGCCAACATCAACTCGAGCATCGTCTACGGGATAGCGTCCGATCCTCACTCACTCTTCGGCTATCCCCCAAACCCGCACACCATCACCACCTTCAACAGTGCTAACCTGCCTGTCGCCGGCGGCGTCGGACTCGTATCTCTCCCTCACAATCTACCCACCATTTATACCCAGCACTACTCGCTCGATACTCAGTTCCAGCTTCCCTACCAACTCGTCGCAACGGTCGGATATCAGGGCAGCACCACCCGCCACGTCATCGTCAACTCCAACCAATACGTCACCGCTGTCGCTCAGGGTCTTCCCCTCAACCCACTCGTCAACAGCCTCCAGCTCTTCGGAAACAATGGAGCGTCCAACAACAACGCCTTCCTCGCAGGCCTCAAACATCAAATGTCGCATCACGTCCAAATCGACGCTCAGTTCCAATGGGCCAAGAGTATGGATGACGGCTCCGGCCCTTACTATCAGGACCCCTACCCCTATGCGCCATACTTAGCTCGCGGCCGCTCAGACTACAACGTAGGCAAAGCGTTCAAGATCTACGGCCTCTGGCAGCCCGTCTTCTTCCACGGCTCTAGCGCCTGGATGGAGAAGGTTCTCGGCGGATGGTCGGTCAGCGGCATCTTCAACATTCACACTGGATTCCCATGGACCCCCGTCTTCAATGCACCCGGAAGCCTCTACTACGCCAGCAGCGGCTACAGCCAGTTGCGTCCAGCCACCTATCTCGGCGGAGCAGGTCACAGCACCAGCAACGACGCCTTCAAATCAGGACCCGGTGTAGGCAACGGCCTGAACCAGAACTTCCCACTCGCCAAGACTGAGAGCGGGACCGCGTACTACGTCCCACCGACCGCACCCGTCCCGACCGGATCGGGTCCACTCGCAATGGCAGCCCTGCCACAACTCCCGGGAGTAGCTCGTAACTCCCTCGACGGCCCCGGCTATAAAGATGTCGATGGCACCATCACAAAAGCCTTCGGCCTTCCCAAAATGCCCATCCTCGGAGAAAACGCGCAGTTCGAGATCCGCGCCGATGCCTTCAATCTCTTCAACAACCTCAACTTTCAAACCTCCAGCATCTCCAACGTCATCACCTCCAAAAACTTTGGCCAGGCACAAGCCGCTCTCGGTGCACGAACCGTCAACATCCAGGCCCGTTTCAGCTTCTAGCCAACCTCTTCCCGTCTGCACCAAATCCACCCAGGTGCAGACGGGGAGTTCTTCACCGTCATTGCAAAGTTATTCGTCGTAACCTAAGTTGTTTGTGGACAACCAGAGCCCTTCGTCGTCACTTTGAATCGTCACCCAAGATCCTTTCGGTCGTCATCCTGAGCGAAGCCGAAGGATCCTGTATTTCGTCTTTACCTTTGCCTTCCCTGAACTCAAAGGGCAAGGTCCCAAGAAAAGTGGCTGCCTCATTTATAGTGCATTTTTATCCAGGTATTTTTCTACACACAAAAACCACGAAACCCGCGTCATTCCTGCTCCCGCACCACGCGAACATGGTGTTAGTTCACCACGTCGCACCACCGAAACATCACGTTGTCACCATGAATTCACCACAAGCTGCACACCCTTGGAGAGATCCCTCATGATTCGATCCCGCACTCTCGCCCTTGCCGCGCTTAGCCTCTCCCTTTTCAGCTCGTTCCCCCTCGCCGCCCAGCAGCCCGAGCAGATCCGCATCGACGCCGGCGCCCCCACCACCCCCTTCCCCCACTTCTGGGAGCAGACCTTCGGCTCCGGCCGCGCCATCCTCTCTCTCCGCCAGAGCTACCGCGACGATCTCCGCACCGTCAAGAACGTAACCGACTTCAAATCAGTGCGATTCCACGGCATCTTTCTCGACGAGGTCGGCCTCTACGACCCCGACGCAACGACGCAGAATCCCGGACTGCCTCCCGAAAAGGTCCAGGGCGCCGGCATCTACAACTTCTCCTACATCGACCAGATCTACGACGGCCTTCTCGCAAACGGCGTTCGCCCCTTCGTAGAACTCAGCTTCATGCCCCGCAAGATGGCAGCCGACCCAAACCAGACGCAGTCCTTCTTCTATAAACCAGTCGTATCTCCACCAAAGGATTACGCTCTTTGGGATGCAATGATCGCCGCCTTCGCCCAGCACTTGATCGACCGCTACGGCATCGACGAAGTCGCCACCTGGAACTTCGAGGTTTGGAATGAGCCGAACCTCGACTTCTGGGGCGGCCGACCCAACATGCCCACTTACTTCGAACTCTACGATCACACCGCGCTCGCACTCAAGAAAGTGAGTCAAAGGATTCGCGTAGGCGGACCATCGACGGCCCAGGCCGCATACGTCGCGGACTTCCTCCAGCACTGCAAAGACCACAACATTCCCGTCGACTTCGCCTCAACGCACGTCTACGCAAACGACACCGCCAAAGATGTCTTCCACACCGACGAACAGATTCCGCGAGACGTCATGGTCTATCGCGCAGTAAAAAAGGTGCACGACGAGATCGCCTCCTCTCCCTACCCCACGATGCCGCTACTCTTCAGTGAGTACAACGCCAGCTATTCGAACGAGCCCGACGTAACGGACACCACCTACATGGGACCCTGGTTAGCGAATAACATCCGCCAATGCGACGGCCTCACAGAGTCGATGAGTTACTGGTCGTTCTCCGACGTCTTCGAGGAACAGGGGGTCGTTCGAACGCCATTCTACGGTGGCTTTGGCCTCATCGCCGCCGACAGCATTCCAAAGCCATCCCTCAATGCTTTCGCGATGCTGCATCGCCTTGGAGACCACAGAATCAAACTCGAGAATGAGGATGCATTGGCAACCAGATCGGACGATGGCGCCGTAGAAGTCGCTTTTTGGAACTATGCCCCACCCTTCGGAACGGGCGCCGCCTATACCCCACCCCCCACCAGCAAGGGCACAGACAAAAACTTCCAGGTGACTGTCGCCGGCGTTCCATCAAACGCTAAAGTTGAGCTCTTGCGACTGGATGACGACCACGGAAATGCAGTAAAAGCATTTGACACAATGGGAAGACCGCGTGGCAGCCTCACGCAGGGCCAGATCAAACAATTGAAAGCAGCCGGTTCAATGGCACCTGCAGAACAACTGCGGCTCTCGGGCGGTCATCTGCAGATCACTGTGCCGCCACACGGCCTCGTTCTTCTTGTAGTCAAATAAACAGCCGCTGTTTGAGCGACCCGGGCCCGGTCCTGAACTCTTGAGTTAAGCCTGTGCCTCCTCGACGTGAAGTGAAACGCAGACTAACGACTCGTCACAATGCTTTGCGTCACAAGTAAAATTTTCTCCAAACGCCTCCCTCCGTCCAGAACGAGGTAACAATGACTAGCCGCAGAAGCAAGTTCCTACCGCTCTCTCTGATTCTTCTGTGCATTGCGTGGCCGACCTTCGCTCAATCTCAGGCGTCCGGCGACGAAGTCGTCACCATCGACCCCCACGCGACGACGACTCCATTTCCGCACTTTTGGGAGCAGATGTTCGGCTCCGGTCGCGCCATCCTCACCCTGCGCGAAGCCTACCGAGAAGACCTGCGCGCTGTTAAAAAAGTAGCGGACTTCCGCTACGTACGCTTTCACGCGATCCTTCACGACGAAGTCGGCGTCTACAACGAGGACGAGCATGGCAACCCCGTCTACAACTTCGCCTACGTCGATTCCATCTACGACGGCCTCCTGAAGAACGGTGTTCGTCCGGTCGTAGAGATCAGCTTCATGCCCAAGAAGCTTGCCTTCAACCCCGACGCTCTCCACCCCTTCTGGTACAAACAAAACGTCTCGCCACCAAAGAGCATGGAGCGTTGGGACGACCTCATCCAACACTTCGCCCAGCACTTGGTCGAGCGATACGGCATCGACGAAGTCGCCCAGTGGTACTTCGAAGTATGGAACGAACCTAACATCGACTTCTGGAACGGCATCCCCCGGCAAGAATCGTACTTCGAACTCTACGACCACACCGCACGCACTCTAAAATCCGTCAGCCCTCGTCTGCGTGTAGGCGGACCAGCAACGGCCGCGGCTCAATGGATCCCCGAGTTTCTCCAGCACACCGCGGAAAATCACATCCCCGTCGACTTCGTCTCCACCCATGGATACGCCGACGACACCGTCCACAACATGTTTGGCACCAACGAAGACATCCCCATGGACGACCGAGTCGGTCGCGCCATCGCAAAGGTTCGTGGAGAGATCAACCGCTCCGCCACACCTCACCTGCCGCTGTTTTGGACAGAATGGAACGTTCCGGGCATGATGGAGGCTCGCGACACGATCTACGTCGGCCCCGCCCTGGCCAACACAGTACGCGAGTGCGACGGCAACGTCGACATGCTCTCCTTCTGGACCTTCTCCGACGTCTTCGAAGAAGGCGGTCCCACCAGCACCCCATTTCGCGGAGACTTCGGCCTACGCGCCTTCGACGGAATCAACAAGCCCAGCTACTACGCCTACGGGCTCTTACACCAACTCGGCGATCAACGCCTTGCCAACGTCTCCAACAACGTTATCGTCACGCGAACGGCGAACGGAGATTTGGCGATCGCGGCATGGAATATGGTTGACCCCGGCCAACAGGGAACTTCCCGCGAACTAACCCTCCATCTGCTCGGCGTCCCACAAAACGCAAAGGCCGCGATTCAACGAGTCGACCTGACCCATGGAAATGTTCTGCCGCAGTGGGCCGCCATGGGTAAGCCCAAAAACCCGACACCGGAACAGGCCGAGCAGCTAAACCGCGAGACCGCACTCCCCGCCCCAGAAGAGATGGCACTTAGCAATGGAACTTTACACCTTAGTCTCAGTCCGAACGCGCTGCTACTGATCCACGTCGAAAACTCACGACATTGAATCGGCTCAGCCCAAGCCATCACACTTGCTCAGAGCGAGGCTCGGGGCATCCATACCCAGAGCGTCAACATTGTCTTCCGCATCATTCGACCGACTGGAAGAGATTCAAGAACCCTCGACCTGGCGAATATTGTCATAAAAGAAATCTCTCCTCTACCAAAGACCCCCGAAGAGTGTATCTTCGCTGAACAACTATGACCGTCTATGCGGACCTCTCAACCAAATCATTTCCCCGCCAGTTTGGGAGCAACCCCGACTGCGGACAGTATGACTACATCGCTTCCATCGGACTGGCAGCCGTGCGCCGTCCGTCATCGGCCCGCTCCCGCCGCTCACCTCTTCATGGCCTCCGCCAAAATAGGCGAAACCGGCAAAGCTCCTCTTCGCCAAAACCGATCATCCAAATAAAACCATCTCCATTCGAAATCCTGTGAGGAAACATGCACTTTGAAAACCGGAATGGGATTACACTTCATGGCAACGAAAGAGGAACGATGATCGAAGAATGTATCGGCCGACCAGAAGTTGAATTGAGGCGCGAACTCGTCCAGTTCGGCAGATGGCTCTCGCGGCTCGGCTTTATGCCGGGAACCTCAGGAAACCTCTCCGTCCGGCTCGATCAGGAGCGCCTGCTGGTCACTCCCACCGGCATGAGCAAGTACCTCATGCGCCCCTCCGACATGGTCATCGTCGACCTCGAAGGACGTCAGCTCACGGGCTCACGAAAGGTCACCAGCGAACTCAGCATGCACCTCGCCGTCTACCAGATGAGAACGGACATCGAAGCCGTCGTCCACTCCCATCCCCCCATCGCAACCGCCTTCGCCTGCGCCGGCCGCGCCCTCGACGAGATGCTCTGCCAGGAGGCCGTCATGACCCTCGGTTCAGTCCCACTGGCACAATATGCCACCACCGGTACCGACGAGGTCGCGGCCAGCCTCAGACCCTTTATCCCCCATCACACCGCCATCCTCATGGCCAATCACGGTGCCGTAGCGTATGGTCCCACGCTCCTCGACGCCTTCCTCAAGATGGAGACCGTCGAGCACCTCGCCCACATCCGCCTCGTCGCCCACCAGCTAGGCTCCTCGCAGACCCTGAGCGACGATCAACTGGACGATCTGCGCCGCGCAAAACAAAAATACCTCCGCAACGCAACTTAGCAACCCCATAGACGTCCTCCAGCCTCACCCATGTGCGAAGTCGATGAACGCATTTTGCGGATCAGTATGCAGCAGCGTCACATCTACCATGTCCCCCACGTCCAGCCCCTGCGCGCCTCGCACCACCTTACCCTCCACCGGAGGATCGAATACCCGAACATAGGTCCCCTTATCGTTCGCGCCGGTAATCACTCCATGAAAGCTCTTCCCCAGGCTACCGGCCAGAGCCACCGCTGCGACTCGCTTCAGCATCGCCCGTTCCACCTTACGCGCAGCCGACTCCCTCTCATTGCAGTGCTTCGCAATCGCCTCAAGCTCATCGTCGGTATAAGGAGCAGCCTCCCCCGCCAGCATTGCCTTCACCACCCGCTGCGTCACCAGGTCCACGAAGCGTCGGTTCGGCGCCGTCGAGTGGGAATAATCCTGCGCCGCCAACCCGAAGTGCCCCTGTTGCTCCGGCTCATCTCCCTTAGCCAGAACATACTCCCCCGGCCCCATCAGCTTGATGATCGCCAGCGACAGATCCGGATAATGCACCGCATCTGACTGCCTCTGTGCCTGCAGAAACGCGTTCAGCGCGCCCGAG
The DNA here is from genome assembly GCF_013410115.1 of Tunturiibacter gelidiferens. Taxonomy (GTDB): domain Bacteria; phylum Acidobacteriota; class Terriglobia; order Terriglobales; family Acidobacteriaceae; genus Edaphobacter; species Edaphobacter gelidiferens. Next base: position 1,929,333 of record NZ_JACCCV010000001.1, on the reverse strand, counting down.
TCTGGATTCCCCGGCAACACCGTCCCATACCTCCCCACAAGCTCCACAATCCGCGCCCATCGCTCTGGCGACCTCACCACCCTACGAATTGAAGATCGCTTCGCAGCCCGCAGCGTCCGCGCCATCGTCTCGTTCGTAGCAATCATCAACTCTTCAATCAAATCGCTCGCCCGGTTATGAAACGCCGTGCCAATCGACTCCACCTTGCCATCCACAACCACCGGATCGGCCTCCGCCCGGTTGAACTCCAGCGCTCCCATCTTCACTCGCTCAGCCCGCAGCGCCACCGCCGCCTCATCCTGCAATCGCAACTGCTCCTGCAACTCCGCCGAAGCAGCCACCTTCGCATCCGGCCCCGCTTTCCCTTCAAGCCACGGCCCGACGTGGCTGTACGCTAGCTGCGCCGTGTTCCGAACCTGCGCCCTGTAGATGGCAGTGTCCTGCACCTTCCCTCGACCGTCCACCACAAACTCGACAACCACCGCCATCCGATCCTCGTCTTCATTCAACGAAGTCAGATCCGTGGAAAGCTCCGTCGGCAGCATGGAAAAGTTCCGCACCGCCGTGTACACCGTCTGCGTCTGCTCCGCCGCATGACGATCCAGCGGCGTATCCTTCAGCACCGAAGCCGAAACATCGGCAACCCCGACCCTAACGCGCACCCCACCTTCCACGCGTTCGGCTACCTCAATCTGGTCCAGATCCCGCGAAGTGTCATTGTCGATCGAAGACCACGACAGCCCACGCAGATCGCGAACATCCGCATCGGCCTTCGCTCCCTCAGCCGCACGAATCGCCGCCACCTGCGCGTCGCTGCCGTCAGGAAAATCGGTACGAAAACCTTCGCGAACCATCTCAGCGGAGGCAGAAGCAACAAGATCAAAAGGATGAGCAGACATGCAAGGGAAGCCTACCACGCGAGTGCTAACTCTTCGTAACCGCCTCTTCCAGCGCCAATGCCAATCGCCCCGCCCAACGCGAAACCTGCTCTGCATCCGCACCGGTCACATCATCCCGGCTACCCTCCAGCACCGCCAGCTGCACCGCAAAGTTCCCAACCGTCGAGCTCTCCGCCGAGCCACGAAACAACTCCAACCCCGTAGCCTCCTGCGTCAGCCGATTCAAAAAATCATTTTGACTCCCACCACCCACCACAAACAGTCGCTTCAACCTCTTGCCACTGTGGTACGCCACGCGCTCCAGCACCTCCGCATACCGAGCCGCCAGGCTATGAAAGATCAAACTCGCAAAAGCCGGAGCATTCTCCGGTCCTTCCCCCAAAGCCACTAACCCCATCCTCACCCGTTGCGCATTAATCCTCTGTGGCATCCCTCCGGCCAGCAGCAGATCAGAGTCATCCACATCCAACAGCCCAACGGGTTTCGCCACTTTCTCCGCCGCAGCCACCAAATCCGGCACACTCCACTCCCGGCCCTCCGCCGCCCACTGATGTAGACACTGCCGGATCAGCCACATGCCGTTCACATTCTTGTGAAAGCAGACTCTTCCTCCCACCGCGCCGAGGTTCGTGAAGTTCTCCGCCGCCGCAGCCGCATCATTCCTCGGCTCCTCCAGCACAGTCCCCACAAGCGACCACGTTCCAGAGCTGATGTAAGCCCAGTCGTCCCCCACCGCAGGAATTCCCGCAATCGCCGAAGCAGTGTCATGGCAAGCCGGAGCGATCAGCACCGTATCGCGAAACGCCGCCAGCTCCGCCAACTCGCCACTCAACCTGCCAACCTCAGTCCCCGAAGGAACCAGCTTCGGCGCAAGCTCAACATTCAGCTCCGCCGCCTGAAAGATCTCCTCGCACCACCTCCGGGTCTTCAGATCCACCATCTGCGAGTGAGTCGCGTTCGTAAACTCCGCCACCGGCGCCCCACCCCAACGCGACAAAATATACTCCGGCAGATTCATCCACTGACTACCCGCAGGCAGTCCCTGCAACCGATCCGCATACAGCTGATACAGAGTGTTAATACGAAGCAACTGCACCCCCGTGCACTCGCGCAGTCGCTCAGGCGCAATCTCGAGGTGCAGACTCTGCTCCGCCTCAATCGTCCTCTCATCGCGATAACAAAATGGATCAGCGAGCGCCCTTCCATCTGCATCCACGCGCACATAGTCCACTGCCCAACCATCCACCGCAATCGAGCGCACGCCCTCCACTGCAATCTCCGCGCAGAGTCGAAGCCCATGCTTCAACCCGGCTTCGATCATCCCTAAATCCCAGCGCAGTCCACCATCCGCCTCACGAGGAGCGTTGGCAAACCGATTCACCACCGTCATCACCGGCCGTCCCGCCACCCAGCGCAGCAGCGAAACCCGGCAACTCTCCGCTCCCAGGTCCACCGCTACCAAAGCCCGCGTATCGTGCGGAACCAGCGCCCTATCTGGCGTCCGTCTCATCGCGTGCCTCTCCTATCGCAGATACGCTTCCGTCAAACCGCCGTCCACCGGAATCAAATGCCCCGTTGTGCAGCGAGCCAGAGGCCCCGCAAGGAACATAATCGCCTCTGCACAATCCTTCGGATCAATAGGCTGATGCGTCAAAGTCCGCGTCGCATAAAACTGCGCCAGCTCATTTCGCAATCCATCATCCGTATCGGTCTCTTCAAACGGCAGCTTGTACTTCTTCAACGAAGCAATCACGCGATCCCGCGGAAACATCGTCGAGCCCTTCACTACCGTAGCCGGACTAATCCCATTCACCCGCACCTTAGGCGAAAGCGAAACCGCCAGCTCCCGAACCAGGTGACTCAACGCCGCCTTACTCACGTCGTACGCCTCGCTGCCACGTTTCGCCACAACCGCATTCGCCGAACTCGTCAGCACCACGCTCGCGTCCAGTCCCTGCTCCGCGAAGATCTTCGCCGCCTCATCCGTCAGCAGGTAGTTCGCCGTGACATTAACTTCGAGCGTCAAAGCCCACTGCGCATCACTGATCACACCATCCGGCGAGGAAGGAAACAAGGCAGCTGTATTGATCAAGATATCGATTCCACCAAACTGCTTCACCGTCGACTCGAGAGCAGCCTTGATCGTCTTCCGGTCACGAATATCAATGCTCGTCCAGCTGACAGCCTCTTTCCCGGCAATCGCCTTCACCTCTTCAGCAACCGCCTCGGCACCCTTCACATCGCGGTCAGCAACCACAACATGCGCCCCCCTCGCAGCCGCCATTAGCGCAACTTCACGCCCAATCCCACTACCTCCGCCAACCACCAGAGCGATTCGACGGCTCAGCTCCTTCTCTGGCGGCTGTCTCCGAATCTTCGCCTCTTCCAGCTTCCAGTATTCAATCCGAAACGCCTCACTCGGCGGTAGCGCAACATAGTTCGCATGCACCGTAAACTGATCCGCGGAAGCCGCCGGTCCAGCCTGTGGAATATCGTTGCAGACCACACCCCCGCCCAGAGCCCCCGCGCCCTGCATCACGCCAATCGCATTGATATAGAACTCGCCGGTAATCCGCGACTCCGTCTTGTTCTTTCCAAAGCTGAACATTCCCACACCCGGCACCAGAACCACCGTGGGGCTTGCATCGCGCACAGCAGGCGAATCCTTCACCGCGTGTTTTTTGTAGTACTCCGCATACTCCACACGATACGTCTCAAGCGACGTCTCGATCAGCTCCTTCAACTCCGCTGGCTCACCCGCCGGGTTCCACTTGATAAACATCGGCCGAATCTTCGTACGAATAAAGTGGTCCGGGCAGCTCGTCCCCAAATGTGCTAGCCTCTCCGCCTGCGCCGAGTTCACAAACTCCATCACCTGCGGCAGATCACTAAAACTCCCAATCCACCTCTGCTTACGCGACACAACCCCACGCAGATAGGGCATCACCCGCAAGGCCACGTCCGCCCTGTCCTCGCGAATCTTTACCTCGCGCCCGCCAAAGTGCACATGCCCCGCAACGGAACCATGCCGTTCAATAAACTGCCCCAGCTGATCGATGATCGTAATCGTATTCAGGTAGCTCTCGCGCTGCGTATCTCCCCACGTAAACAGCCCATGGCCGCCAAGCACCACGCCATCGCACCCCGGCATCTCCTCCACGATCTTCTTCAACATCATGCCCAGCTCAAACCCGGGCCTCTGCCAAGGCAGCCACACCAGCTTGTGTCCAAACTCCTTATTGAACTCCTCCATCTTGATCTTCCCATTCGCCGAGGCCGCCAGCGCGATCCCCCAGTCCGGGTGCAGATGGTCCACATGGGCAAACGGCAAAAAGCCATGCAGCGGAGTATCAATCGAAGCCGCAACAGGATTATTCCCGAACGTACACAGCGGGTACATCTCCACCATCTCGTCTTCGAGATCGACCCCGCGATACGCCTTCTCCAGCGCCAGCAGCTTCTCCATGTAAAGCGTCGCAAACCCCGCACGCTTGATGCTGCCCAGATCTCCTCCGCTCCCCTTCACCCAAAGAATCTGCTTCGTCCCTCCATCCAGCGGATCGACCTGCTCCAGCTTCGAACTGGTATTTCCACCGCCGAAGTTGGTAATCCGCAGATCCGAACCCAACAGGTTCGATCTATATCTCAGCAGCTCCGGTGCATCCAGTTTTGCCGCGACCGCCTCGTCCCAACGATCTTCCAAAAACCGCAGCCCACTCTGTGCCGTCGTCATGTGTCAACCTCTATCGTCTCGGCCAATTCCAGGCCCCGACTATCATTCCACACACAACACCAATACGGCAACTATTTCCAATGAGAAAATAACCCTCAAACTCGCACTACACTAAGTGACTCCCGGGTCACCATCTTATGGGCCACATAGTTGTAAGGAGGAACCGTCTGTCCCCGCAGCAGCGACAGTCCAAGATGAATCAAACTCGGCCCATACGAGCTCGCCTCATGCGAAACCGATCCGATCAGCGGTGATTTGTCCTTCCGCATCTCCTGCATGGCCTCTGCAATGCAATCCTGCCCCACAATCGCCACATGCTTCTCGCGTTTCTGCTCTCGCACCGCATCCACCGCACCCAGCGCACTCGAGTCCGTAGCCGCAGCAATCAGAATGTGTCTGTCCTTGGGATGTCGCTGCAGAAAATCCGAGATCAGCTTCTTACTCCGGTCGCGCATCCCCCGCCCGTCGATCCGAACAAAGACCTCCACCGGTAACTCCGGATGTCCACTCCTCACTCCTTCAAACGCACCCGTAATCCGGCTCTGCACCAGCTGCCCCGCCTCAGCCAGATCCAGCCCGATCACCCAATCAACCTTCCCCTCCCAACTCGTCGTCGCATGCGCCCCCAGCGTCTCTCCCGCCTCAATTCCAACCCGGTAGTTATCCACTCCAAAATAAGTCGCGTGAGGATGCGGAATATCGATCGCAATCAGCGGAATCTTCGCTCCCGCAATCTTGTCACCGATCATCGGCGCAACCTCTTGCTCCACCTGGAACTCGATCACCAGATCCACTTTGCTTGAGACAAACTCTTCTGCGTTCCTCAAAGCAGTTGCAGAGTCATAACGGTTATCCAGAATCAGCAGATCGACGCCCACCGCCGCAGCCGCATCCTTCAAACTCTCGGTCACCTCCACCGAAAACGGCATATCCGCGCTCTGCCCGCCAAACCCGAAACGCATCTTCTTCGGCCGCGTCACCTGCCGGTACATCCCATCGGGGGACTGCGAAAGATATCCGCGATGAACAAACGTCTTCAACACCCGGTAGACGGTCGTCTTCGAGATCCGCGTCTGTCGATGGATCGATTCCAGCGTCATCGGCTGATTTTCCGACTGCAGCAGCTCCAGAATATCCAGCGCCTTCGACAACACAGGAATCAGATAAAGTCTTTTCGAGGTCTTTCGTACCGCCATAGTCTCCCGCTGAGGAGCAACCACTCAGCCGATCCATTATGCGGCACATGCGTTAGTTTCGCTAATGGAATTCCCCGTCTGGCCCGGAAGCAAACAGTACGCACCGTCGACTTTCGCTCCCTACAGTTCCTAGAAAGACGGTAATGTAACCCTCTGTGTTTTCCAATCTGCGGTGTGCTACAAGAGAAATACCTTGCCCCGTCCCAACACACCCGCCTTTCCCTTTACCTTCCCGCTCCCGTCGATCATAGCGATCCTCTTAGCCATAACGCTCCATCTCAACGCCCAGCAATTTACCTTTCAACGCTTCGATCAGGACGAAGGCCTCAAAAATCACGACGTCTTCAAACTCATACAGGACAAGACAGGATATCTCTGGGCCGCCACCGAAAACGGCCTCTTTCGCTACGACGGCGCAGAGTTTCATCGCTTTGGTGCGGCTGACGGAATCCTCGAAAGCCTGGTCATCGACGTCTATCAGGACGACTCCGGCCGCATCTGGGTAGCGACCAACGATCACCTCTACTATCTCTCGGGCTCTCGCTTCGAAGCCATTCCCTTCACACCCGGCGCACAGTTCACCCCCGGCCAGCATCTCACTTCCATCGACTCCCGCCACATCCTCTTCCTCAACAAGGGCGCGTTGATGCTCGCTCAGCCCGCCGGCACGCCGCAACACTGGATCGTCACGCCCTACTTCAATCCTCAGCAGATCGCCACACATCCCGCGCTCTCCCAGCTGCACAACGTCTTCGCAGATCGCGACGGCACCCTCTGGCTGGGCTGCGCACAACAGCTCTGTCACATCAACGGAAGTCAGATCGAAATACTGGGCGCTCAACAAGGAGTTTCCGCCGAGCCGTGGCGAGTTATCTTTCGTGATCGCCAGAATGCGCTCTGGATAAGAGACAGCCAGCACATCCGCGCTCTCACCCCCGGAAGCAGCGCCTTCATTGACCGCAGCATAGCTCCGGACACCCTCGGGACCTTCAGCGGATCAGGTATCCTCACCATCGCCGAAGATCGCAACGGATGCGTCCTGACGCAGACCGCCTCCGGCATAGCCCGTTGGAGCGGCGATCGTTGGCAGTTCTTCGACCGCGCCAACGGCCTCGATTTCCCCGACATCAGCACCATCTTCTCCGACCAGAACGGCTCCCTCTGGTTCAGCAGCCGCGGACATGGTCTCCGCCGCTGGCTCGGCTACGACGACGTAGAAAACTGGACAGTCTCTCAGGGCCTCAGCAACGACATCGTCTGGACCATCTTCCGCGATCGTCAAAGACACATCTGGTTCGGGGACGAATCTCAGGTAAGCCAGCTCGACGAAGCTCAAAACCACATCCTCCCGTCAAAGGCTCTTCCGCCAGCTCCCTTCGAAAAGACAGACGGCATCACCCAATCTCCCGACGGCTCCCTCTGGATCGTCAACATCTACGGCCAGCTCTTGCACTCCAATCCCGCCACCCGGCGATTCACCCAGATCGCAAAGCTGCCAACCATCGCCAGGCTCTTCACCGACTCCTCCCATCGCATCTGGCTACTCTCTCGCGAAGGCCTATACGTCATCAAGGATCCGGTCTCAGATCCTCACCCCGAAAAGGTCGACAACGCCCTCACCGCCACCGATGCCTTCGCAAACGCAACCGAAGCCGCCAATGGCACACTCTGGTTCATCTCCGACCATCATCTCTACCGTCTCTCGCGCAACCAATTCAACGAGCCCGATCAATGGACCGAGATCACCCTCGACAAATCCCTCATCCAGGGACAGATGCGTGGCATCGCCGCCGCAGCTGACGGCACCCTCTGGATCGGCGGCGGCCTTCCTTCCCTGCTCCATCTCCGCATCGACAGCAATCAAGGCCATCTCGTTGCGTCTTTTGCCAGCCCCGAGATTGTCTCTACCGACGTTCAGTTCGTCCGCTTCGACCGCCGCGGCTGGCTCTGGGTCGGAACCGACCTCGGCGTCAACGTCTTCAACGGAACAGTCTGGAAGCTCCTCACCCAACGCGACGGTCTCATCTCCAACGACACCAATGAAGGAGCCTTCCTCGCCGACGCCGACGGCTCCGTCTGGGTCGGCGTCAACGGCGGAGCCATTCATCTCCTCCATCCCGAACACCTCTTCTCCAACGTGCCTCTCAAGGTGATGATCGAGTCCGCGACCCTCGGCACCCGCCCTCTCAATCTCGCTGCCAACAAAGATGTATGGCGTTGGCGCGACGCTCCACTCGACGTCGCATTCACCTCACTCAACTACGACCGTCAGGGCTCCACGCTCTTTCGATATCGCCTCCTCGGCCTCGAGCCCGCATGGAATCAGACCGCCTCGCACCATCTGCACTACGCCGCCATGCCACCCGGCAGCTTCCGCTTCGAAGTCGAAGCAATTGACCCTGATCAGCAAAGACACTCCGCCATCGTCTCCTTCGCAGTCTCCATCCGGCCTCCCTGGTGGCGCACCCGCACCTTCTATCTCTGCCTCGCGGTCTTCTCCTTCCTCTGCTCTCTTCTCTTCTGGCATCTGCGCGAGCGACGGCTCATCAAGCGACAGCTGCTATTGGAAAAACTCGTCGCACAGCGCACCAGCGAACTCGAAGCCGAAAAGAGGGAGCTCCTCACAACCCGCGAAGCCCTCCACCACCAGGCCACTCACGATGCACTGACAGGCCTGTGGAACCGGTCCGCAATCCTCGACATCCTTCAGCGCGAGTTGGACCACGCCCGCCGCGACGGCACTCAATTAGCCGTCGTTCTGGCAGACATCGACTACTTCAAAAAAATCAATGACACCCTCGGCCACCTCGCCGGCGATCTCATCCTGCGCGACGCAGCTCATCGCATGGCACAAAACATCCGCCCCTCGGACTTCATCGGGCGCTACGGCGGAGAAGAGTTCCTCATCGTTCTGCCAGGACTTCCTGAAGGCGATCCCCCTGCGCGCCTCAGCCAGATCCAGCACGCCATCTCCCAGGCGCCATTTTTCTATCTCGCCGAGTCCATCCACGTGACCTCAAGCTTCGGAGCAGCCTGGATCAACCTCGAAACCATCAGCGTGGAAGACATGATCCGCCACTCCGACGAAGCTCTCTACGCCGCCAAGGCCTCTGGCCGCAACCGCATCGTCTTCCACCCCAGCCCCCACAGCCAGGCGCTCTCTACGAGACAACCTAGCGACCCGTAACCACTCGCGACCGCCATGATGACGACAACATCTCTCAGACGTAGCTCGAAACGCTACGTGCATTCCTGCTCGCTCGCTCACGCGTAATCTTCTCCACATACCCACTCTCCGCCAACGCCTTCAGCGGTTCCACCGGTAGTCCACGTGCCACACGCCACTCCCTCACAACCGGCCGCACATCGTGCCAGAAGGTGTCTCTAAAGCACTCCTCCGCCTCCACCAGCCGACACTCCTGCTGCAACTCCGCAAGCCTCGCCTGATTGATCAGCGCCGCCTTCGCATATAGCTCCTGCGCCGTCACCACTGTCTGCACCATCGCCTCCACCTTGCCCTTAAGGTTATGGCTCTGGTCGATCATAAACGCGACATCCGCACGATCCTTCTCGTCCGCACTCAAAATTTCATGGAAGATGCGAAACACCTGGTAAGGATCGATCGAGCCCAGCGTCAGGTCATCGTCCGCGTACTTCCGGTCGTTGAAATGGAATCCACCAAGCTCCTTCACATGCAGCAACCACGTCACGATCTGTTCAATATTTGTCCCTGGCGGATGATGCCCCGTATCCACCAGCACCTTCGCCTTCGGCCCGCACCGTCGCACCAACTCCAGCGCCATCCCCCAGTCCGCGATGTCAGTGTGATAAAAAGCCGGTTCAAACGGCTTGTACTCAATCAGCATCCGCTGGTCTTCACCCAGCGCAGCATGAACCGCACCCAGCACCTCTTCCATCCATCCAATCCGCTTACGGATGCTCTGCGTCCCGGGATAGTTCGACCCATCCGCAATCCACAACGACAAATCTTTCGACCCAAGCTCCCGCCCAATCTCCGCAGAGTCCAGCAGATGCTTCAACGCCATCCCACGAATCTCTGCGCTGGGATTCGCAATCGATCCATACTTATACTCAGCGCTCTGAAACAGATTCGGATTGATCGATCCTGCCTTCATTCCGTACTTGTTCTCGAGCGCCTGAATCGCAGGAATATCGGCCGTCCCATTTGGTAGATCCCACAGCACGTGCAGCGCCACCGTAGGGCTTGCCCCAGTCAATGCATTCACCTGCGCGGCATCGCTGAACTTCTCTTCAATCGTCGTCGCAGCCCCACTCTGGACGAACTTCCCGAAACGCGTACCAGTATTCGCAAATCCCCATGATGGAACTTCGATTCGAAAACTATCCAGTGCACTGAACACTCTTTGTGCATCCCGCTCTGCAATCCCTGCACCGTTGTTTCCCATCACTCAATCCCTCACAGATCCAATATATTACGATATAGAAATATACTCTCTATTGAAACATCAGCAGACTGCGCCTTTTTACTCCCATTTGTCAAAAGATTTTTTCCACGCTTCAAACAATCAGGATCACATCCAGAAATCGCGGCCCATGCACCCCTTTGATCCGCGTCATCTCGATATCTGCCGTCGCAGACGGCCCCGAAACAAACGTAGTCGCCAGCCCCGCGGTCCGTTGTAGCTGCGCCATAGACTCCGGCACCGTCTCCACCACATCCTCCGCCCTCACAACACAGAGGTGGTAATCCGGCACCAGCGTCGCCGCCCGTCTCCCTTGCCCCGCGGCACTCTGCAGCACGAACGTCCCCGTCTCTGCAATCGCCAGCGTCGCCCCCGTCATCACCCCATCGACACCATCCAACTCCTCCGAGGACAAACCCTCATCCACCACAAACTCCACCCCACCCGCTGAAGCCGGCAGCCACGCAACAGGCATTCCTACCGGCACCACCATCCGCCGAACTCCGCGCTCAGCCAGCATCTCCGCCACACTCTGCTCTACTCTCCCACTCCCAGCACGAACCACCCGCGCATCATAGTCCCGCAGTCGATCCTCCAGCAGCTTCAGAACCCCCTCGCGCTCCCCCGTTCCCTTCCGCCTATACTCCCGCACAATCCGATCCCACCCAATCTTCGCCGCAGTTCCATCCGACGCTCCACCTGTAGCCGCCCTGATTCGCCGCAACACTTCGTCCCGCGCCGAATTTGTAACCGTATCAGTTGCCATTGCCACCCCGCCTCTCCCACCACTCCCGAAACGTCTCCTTCGGCATCTCCCGCAGATCTCTAACCTGCGTCCAACCACCCAGCAGGCCCGGCAGCCATCCAATCCATCCCTCACCCTGTACATCCTTATGAACCAACGGCCTCTCCGCCACCCGCCCCAGCCGCTGCGCCGCCCTGAATCTCCTCTCACTCCGAAAGATCATCGCCATCGCCTTCATCGCGCCGGCCTCCACGTCAAAGAATCCCGCGACCCCAGCCGTATTCTGCCTCACCACCCTATTCCGCAAATGAATCAGTACCTCCGGGATGTTGATCTTCACCGGGCAAACCTCGTAGCACGCTCCGCACAGCGAAGACGCATAGGGCAGCGACTGTGCATGCTGCATCTCCTGCAACTGCGGCGTCAAAATCGCACCAATCGGCCCCGCATACACGCTCCCATACGCATGCCCACCCGTCTGCCGATACACCGGGCAGGCATTCTGGCACGCCCCGCATCGGATGCAGTTCAACGTCTGCCGCGCCTCCTCATCCGCCAGAATCTCCGTCCGCGCATTATCCATCAACACCACATGAAACACTCGCGGGCCATCCGCAGCATCCACCCCAGTCCAGATCGAGTTATAAGGATTCATCCGCTCTCCGGTAGCAGACCGAGGCAGCAACTGCAGCATCACCTCAAGGTCCTGAAACCTAGGCAGCACCTTATCAATCCCCGCAATCGTAATCAGCGTCTCCGGCAGCGTCAGACACATCCGTCCGTTGCCTTCGCTCTCCACCACACAAACACCGCCCGTCTCCGCAATCAAAAAATTCGCCCCACTCACCGCCGTCTTCACCCGCAGAAACTTCTCCCGCAAAAACATTCGCGCCGCATCCGCCAGATCCTCCGGCCTCTCGCCCAACTCCGGCAGATTCATCTTGCGCTGAAAGATCTCACGAATCTGTTGCCTGTTCTTATGCAGAGCAGGCACAACAATATGCGAAGGCCGATCCTCCCCTAACTGAATGATCAACTCCGCCAGATCGGTCTCAAACGCATGAATCCCCGCCGCCTCCAGCGCCGTGTTCAGTTCAATCTCCTCCGTCGTCATCGACTTGATCTTGATCACTTCATCCGATCCCGAGGCCTTCACCAGTCCGACAACAATCCCTCGCGCCTCCTCCGCATCCCGAGCCCAATGCACCACTCCACCAGCGCGCGTGCAGTTGGCCTCAAACTCCTCGAGATAAAAATCCAGATACTCCATCGTGTGCTGGCGAATCTGCCTGCCCGCCTCACGCAACTCCTGCCAATCAGGCATCTCGCCGACAACACGAGCCCGCTTGCCCTGGATCACATCCGTAGCATGCCGCACATTCTTCCGCAGCTGCGTATCTCCCAGCATCGCCTTCGCCGCCATCGGAAACGTCGGAGCGGTCTTCGGATCCAACCCAACCCCACTCATTGCCTATCCCCGTCTTCCCCTGCCAGAATCTCCGCCAGATGCACTGTCCTGACTCCCGTCTTCTGCCGATGTAACGCTCCCTGAAGATGCATCAGGCAAGAGTTATCGCAAGCCGTACAAGCCTCCGCCTTTGTATTCAAGACCGCCGTCGTCTTCTCCGCCAGCATCGCGCTCGAAACATCAGCGTTCTTCACGGCAAACGTCCCGCCGAATCCGCAGCACTGTTCCAGCCCCTCCAACTCCACCAGATCAATCCCTCTCACCGCCTTCAGCAGCCGCATCGGTCCATCACCCAGCAACAGATTTCTCAACCCATGGCAGCTCGCGTGATACGTCACCCGATGCGGATAATAAGCCCCCACATCCTCCAGCCCCAGCCGCTTCGTCAGAAACTCTGAAAACTCAAACACCTTTGGCAGCAGTTCCTCAACCTCCACAATCAACTCCCGCCGGCCGATCGCCAAAGCCATCTTCGGATAGTGATCTCGCATCATCGCCACACACGAGGACGAAGGAACCACCACAGCCTCCGCCCCACGAAACTGCGCAACAAACCGCTCCAGCAGGGGCATCGCCTCCGCCTGGTAGCCAGTGTTATAGTGCATCTGCCCGCAGCATGTTTGCCCTCGTGGAAACTCCACAGTATGCCCCAGACGCTCCAGCACCCTCACCACAGCCTTACCGGTCTCAGGAAACAGAGTGTCGTTATAACAGGTGATAAACAGTGAAACTCGCAGACGAACCTCCAACGAAGCAGCGATCCAGGAATTAGATTCAATAGAGAGTATATTTCCCTAACGCAACTCGCGTCAGGTACGATAGTACCCGCTCAACCCTAGCATCACCATCATTCACCAGAACGAGGCCTCGTGGGACCCAATCCTTTCATCGGCGTCATCTATCACTGGATCGGCGGTTTCGCCTCCGCCACCAACTTCATCCCCTTCCGCGGCATCAAGCGCTGGTCCTGGGAGATCTACTGGCTCATCCAGGGATTCGCCGCCTGGATCGTCGCGCCAGTCGTCCTCGCTACCCTCCTCGTCCCTAATCTCTTCGGCATCCTCCACGCCGCGCCCCCATCCAGTATCCACTACGCCATCTTCTGGGGAATCCTCTGGGGAGCCGGCGGCCTCACCTTCGGCCTCGCCATCCGCTACCTCGGCATCGCCCTCGGGTACGCCATCGCCCTCGGCCTCTGCACCGCCTTCGGCACCCTCATCCCGCCAATCTACGACGGCTCCATCCACGTCATCCTGCACGAGACCTCCGGCCAGATCATCCTCGCCGGCGTGCTCCTCTGTCTCATCGCCGTAGCCGTCAACGGCGCCGCCGGCCTCTCAAAAGAGCGTGAAGTCACCCTCGAAGAGAAAGCCGAAGCCGGTGAGACCGACTACAACTTCGGCAAAGGCCTCGCCGTCGCCATCTTCGCCGGCGTCATGAGCTCCTTCTTCGCCTTCGGCCTCAAAGCCGGAGCCCCCATCGGAGCACTCGCCAAAACCGAACTTCTCGCCCACAACCGCCTCGACCTCTGGCAGAACTTGCCCATCCTAATCGTTGTCCTCTGGGGAGGGTTCCTTACCAACTTCGTCTGGTCGGCCATTCTCATCCTAAAAAACGGCTCGATCAAACAGTTCACAGGCCAACCCGGCCTCAACCCCATGCGCGCCACCCACGCCTCCGGCCAGACCCTGGTCGACTTCGACCCACTCGACCCCTCCACCTACGACCATCTCGCCCCAAAAACCCTCGTCCTGAACTACATCTTCGCCTCGCTCGCCGGCGTCATCTGGTACTTCCAGTTCTTCTTCTACTCCATGGGCCAGACCAAGATGGGCAAGTACGACTTCTCCAGCTGGACCCTCCACATGGCCAGCATCATCATCTTCGCCACCCTCTGGGGTCTCTTCCTCAAAGAGTGGCGAGGCACCAGTCGCCGCACCAAAACCCTGGTAGCCGCAGGCCTCTTCCTTCTCATCAGCTCCACCATCGTCGTCGGCTACGGCAACTACCTCAAAGCCAACGAAGCCCCCACCACCATCACCGCCCGTTAGCCGCCACTACCTCAACCACCAATCAATAGGCATCGCTAAAATGACGGCATGCCGACGTGCCGGTCACTTCATGTATTCGTTTGTGTTTGCGCCTTCTTGTGCCCGATCGAATGCACGGCTGCCGGACCAGCTGCCAAACAAGGAATTAGCCAGTATTCGCTCACTCAATGGGGCCACCGCGATGGCCTGCCCTCCGCCGCCATCTATGCCATCGCCCAGACCCCCGACGGCTTCCTCTGGCTGGGAACAGCCGACGGTCTCATTCGTTTTGACGGCATTCGTTTCTTCCAGGTCCCGCTCATGGGCAAGGGAGACACAGCCTTCGGTAAAGTGAAAGCGCTTGCAGCAAGCGCAGATGGTGCGTTGTGGGTCGGCACGGAGACCGGGATACTCGTCCGGATCGATGGCCCCGCGATGAAAAGCCTGACACTCAACCTGCCTATCTCGTCGATCCGGGAGCGCCCCGATTCCCTGATCGAGGTAGAGGCCTCGAATCAGGTCTTCCGCGTCTCTCCCGCGACCATGCAGGTTACAACAACATGTCAGGTACGGTCGGCCTCGGCTCTCGTTTCTGCGCCCCATCCACCTCAGTCGATGCCACTGGCAAAAGTCGACCCAACGGAATGCGGTCTCCAGTCCGCCCACAATATTGCACCGTCCATCCTCGACAGGACGCATCTCGCCTCCGATCAGATCCGCAGCATCTTGCCCGATACCGATGGCAACCTGTGGTTGGCAACCCGAGAGAGCGGTGTCATCCGCGTGAGTACTACCGTGGGTGAAGCTCGCGCTGAAAAGGAACAGTTCTCCGTCGTCGATGGCCTGTCGAGTGACTCCGTATGGACCCTCTTTCAGGACCGCGAACACAATCTCTGGATCGGGACGCAGAACGGACTCAATCGACTTCGCTATGACAAGTTCGCCACCATGACCCGCCGCTCAGGCCTTCTGAGCGACAACATGACCTCGCTGGCGGTAGTCGGGAGCAAGGTCTTTGCCGGATCAGCAGTCGGCCTCAACGAGATAACGGCCACAGGCGCGAAGAGCGTGCTGCGCGAAAGCATCCTCTCCCTTACGGGGGGCATCGACGGCACCTTGTTCGCAGGTACGCCCCACGGGCTAAGCGTAGTAAAGGATGGCCGCAGTCACGTCGTCCAGCCCGGCGTTCAGGTCACACAGATCACATCCATAGCGCAATCTTCCACTGGCGAACTCTGGTTCTACGACCAGCACGGAGGTCTCTTTCGCTGGGAGCCGGGGCAAGTTGCCATCGCAGTCACCACGCCTGCGCTCCAAAGCAAGGCCGTTTCGGTCATTGCAGCAGGCACGCACGGAGAAGTGTGGTTCGGACTCAGTACCGGCGAGATCGTCCTCTATAACGGTGTCACCTTCCACCAGTTCACCGCCGCGGATCACCTGCCCGGCGGATCACCCCACGCCATCTCCGCCGACAGCGACGGCGGTGTCTGGATCGCTTCAGAACGCGGCCTAGCGCGCTACAGCGGAGGTAGATTTACCTCTTGGTCCAGAAAGAACGGGCTGCCTGGCAGCCGAGTTCTCTGGGCAGTGCCAGGCCCAGGCGGCCGGCTCTGGCTCGGCTACAACATTGGTGTCGCCTCGGTGACTGTCAGTGATCTTCTGCATGCCGCAACTGATCCAAAGTTCCTTGTTCCGTATGATTTTTATGACGACGGCGATGGTCTTCACAGCAACCCAGACCTGCACGGCAGTACTCCCGTTGCGGTTCTCCCCGATGGCCGCATCTGGCTTACGGCATCGGAAGGCCTCGCCACCATCGATCCTGCGCACATCCGCAAGAACCCTGTCCCTCCGCCCGTACATATCGTCCAGATCACAGTGGACGATGCGAACGTAGACGTCGCAAAAGCAATCACTCTCCCTCCGCGAACCCGCCGCATCGAGATCAACTACACAGGCCTCAGCTTCACCAACCCGCGCAAGGTAACGTTTCGTTATCGGCTCCTCGGTTTCGATTCCCAGTGGAATATTGAGTCCACTCGCCGCTTCGCGACATACACGAATCTCTCTCCAGGCAAGTACCGCTTTGAAGTGCTGGCTGCGAACGACGATGGCGTGTGGAGTACCGAGCCCGCAGTCCTGGACTTCACCCTGTTACCAGCCTTCTATCAGACGAAATGGTTCATCGCGCTATGCCTCTTAGCGCTATTGCTGGCTATCCTCCTCCTGGTCCGGTTCAGAATTCGTTCCGTAGCCGATGGGCTTCGGCTGCGTTTCGAAGAGCGGCTGGACGAACGCGCACGCGTGGCCCAGGATCTGCATGACAATCTGCTGCAGGATGTCATGGGAATCAGCCTCCAACTTGAGATCGCCGATGAGTTGACTCCTCCTGGAGCGGCAGGCAAGCCAATACTCAGTCGGGCCCTTCAGCTCTCTGAATCAGCCTTGGCGCAAGGGCGTGGCGCACTCACAACTCTGCGAGCAACTATGGTCTCGGCACAGGACGTGCTCCAGACCCTCAAACTTACCGCGACGCACTTCACGGAAGACCGGCACCAGGCGATCCGCTACATCACCGAGGGAACAGAACTCCCGCTCCGGGCCGGCGTCGGCGATGAGATCATCCAGATTGCGTGCGAGGCCCTGCGAAATGCCCTGCAGCACACGCGCGGCCGCGTTGATGTGCGACTCAGCTATACCCCCAACGTCTTCACCCTACATATCCATGATGAAGGGCCAGGCATCAGCCAGCCGATCCTTGAATCGGGCGTGCCCGGACACTTCGGCCTGACGGGCATGCGGGAGCGTGCCTCCAGGATTGCGGCTACCCTTACCATTGAATCAAAGCGCGGCAACGGCACACAGATCCGGCTCACGGTTCCCGGACGCATGGCTTATCCCGACCACAACGCGAGTCCGAGCATCTGGGGCAGACTCCAGGCACGTTGGTCGGGCACACACCGTCAACCATAGAATTCACCAGAGATGATAAAAACTCCACGAATCCGAATCCTCTGCATAGACGATCATCCTATCGTCCGCGACGGGTTGATCAGCATCGTGAACCTGCAGCCGGACATGGAGATCGTCGGCGCGGCAGGTTCTGGTGCGGAGGGCCTTAGCATGTTTCGAGACATCAACCCGGACATAACCTTGGTCGACCTTCGTCTTCGTGATACCACCGGATTCGACCTGATTCGCAACATCCTGGAGCTCTCTCCCTCTGCTCGCACCATTGTTCTCACCTCTTTCGAAGGTGACGTGGACATTGAGCGCGCCCTCGCTGCGGGCGCAAGAGGCTATGTGGTGAAGGGCATGGTCCGCGAGGAACTCCTTCATGCGATCAGGGCCGTTCATGCCGGCAAGCAGCACGTGCCCTCCGCCGTCGCGGCGAAGCTCGTCGATCACCTCGCCTCAGAGAAACTCACCCAGCGTGAGCTCGATGTGCTGAAGGAAGTCGCACGGGGCAAGCGAAACAAAGAGATCGGCGCAACGCTCTCCATCGCGGAAGACACGGTCAAGATGCACGTAAAAAACATCCTGATGAAGCTCGGCGTGAATGACCGCACCGAGGCGGTTACGAACGCTCTGCGCCGTGGCATCATCCACCTGAACTAGCCCACCGATACACCCGAAAGAGTTACCTTTTCTACGCCCGGTTTGGGGTATCGAAGGCACACGAAGAATCCATAGAGTGGTTCTCAAGCAAAGCGTGGTTCGCAATCATCTGCGCAACCGCTCAGATGCTTCTTAGAGGACTGCCATGTGGATCGTTAGACTCGCACTCAACCGGCCGTACACCTTCGTAGTACTCGCGCTCCTGCTGTTTCTCGCCGGACCCGTGATGTTGATGCGCACGCCCGTCGACATCTTTCCCGAGATCAACATACCGGTGGTCAGCATCATCTGGACATTTACAGGTCTCGTGCCCTCCGAGATGGAGTCCCGGATTACCTCCATCTACGAACGCGCTCTCACAACGACCGTTGGCAACATCGACCACATCGAGTCGCAATCTCTCAACGGTGTCGCCGTCATCAAAGTGTTTCTACAACCGCAGGCCAACGTCGATGGAACCATCGCCGAGGTGAATGCGGAAGCAGAGGCGACACTCAAACAACTTCCAGCCGGAATTACTCCACCTCTTGTCATTCGTTACAGCGCATCTACCGTACCGATTCTTCAACTCGGTCTCAGTGGACGAGGACTCTCAGAGCAGCAGCTCAACGACTTCGGGACGAACTTCATCCGCCCTCAACTGTCGACCATTCCAGGCGCTGCAGTTCCGCTTCCCTATGGCGGCAAGGTTCGCCAGATCATGGTGGACATCGACTCGTCCCAGTTGCAATCCAAGGGACTCTCCCCGATGGACATCGTCAACGCGATCAATGACCAAAATGTCATCCTGCCCTCGGGAACAGCGAAGATCGACAAGACGGAATACAACGTCGGTCTCAACGGCACACCGGTCACAGTTCAAGAGCTCAATAACCTCCCCGTGAAGACGATCAATGGCGGCACCATATTTATGCACGACGTCGCGCATGTGCGAGACGGCTTCGCCGTGCAGCAGAACATCGTCCGCCAGGACGGGCAGCGTGGAGCTCTGCTCACAATCGAAAAAACCGGCAGCGCCTCGACGCTGGCCATTGTCGCCGGAATTCGCGCAGCGCTACCCCGCATCGCGTCCACGCTGCCACCCGAGTTGCAGATGCATCCGCTCTCTGATCAATCGGTATTCGTGCGTGCATCCCTGAATGGAGTCGTACGTGAAGGAACCATCGCCGCTTCACTCACGTCGATCATGATCCTCGTGTTTCTCGGAAGCTGGAGAAGCACTCTGATCATCTGCATCTCCATTCCACTCTCGATCCTCACGTCGTTGCTGTTACTGAGTGCACTGGGCGAAAGCATCAACATTATGACGCTAGGTGGGCTGGCGCTGGCGGTCGGCGTTCTGGTCGACGACGCAACCGTAGAGATCGAGAACATGCAGCGCAACGTCGCCATGGGGAAGGATCTGCGGCAGGCCATCCTCGATGGCGCCCAGGAGATCGCAGTCCCCGCGTTCGTCTCCACCGTCTGCATTAGCATCGTCTTCGTCCCCATGTTCTTCCTCTCCGGCGTGGCGCGTTACCTGTTCGTACCACTTGCCGAAGCAGTGGTCTTCGCTCTATTCGCCTCCTACTTCTTCTCCCGCACCATCATTCCCACGCTCGTCATGTTTCTTTTGCCTAAGGAACTCGAACAGCATCGGCACCCTATTACAGGCGAGCGAACAAGCCGCTTTGCGCGCATCCATCAACGCTTCGAACATGCGTTTGAGGCCTTCACGGTCCGATACACAGGCTTACTGCAGCAGTGCCTCGACCACCGCAGAATCTTCCTCAGTCTCTTCTTGGTTTTCTGCCTGTCCAGTCTCGTGTTGATACCTTTTCTCGGTCAGGACTTCTTTCCCGCTGTCGATGCCGGACAATTTCGCCTGCACCTTCGGGCCAAGACCGGCACACGCATTGAGGAAACCGCCCGGCTGGTAGATGAGGTAGATCGTTACATCCGCACCCAGATACCTGCGAATGAAGTCGGTGGAATCCTCGACAATATCGGCCTGCCGACCAGCGGCATCAATCTCTCCTACAGCAATAGCGGAACGATCGGAAACGCGGACGCGGAGATACTCGGCTCTCTCCAGCCAAATCATCACCCTACCGCCGACTACGTTGCACATCTAAGAGAGGAACTCCCTAAGCGCTTTCCAGGGACATCGTTCTTCTTCGAACCTGCAGACATCGTCGCGCAGACATTGAACTTTGGCATACCCGCTCCCCTCGACATTCAAATCGTCGGACATGACGTAAACGCTAACTTCGCAATCGCATCGCAGATTGCCGAGCAGATGCGTGCCGTACCGGGCGCAGTGGACGTCCATATCCAACAACTGCTGGACCAACCAAGGTTGCAATTCGACGTGGACCGCGTACGGATCCAACAGCTCGGACTCACCGAGCGGGACGTTGCCAGCAACGTACTCGTATCCCTGAGTTCAAGCTTTCAAACGCAGCCTAACTTCTGGCTCAATACCGCGAACGGCGTCTCCTACAATATTGCCGTCCAGACACCGCAATACAGGATCAACTCTCTTGACACCCTCCGCACGATCCCGGTGAATTCGCCGACGGTCACCTCGCCGCAGCTCTTCGAAAATCTGGCTGGCATGACCCGGAAGAGCGAACCGGCAGTCGTGAGCCACTATGACGTTCAGCCCGTCATCGATATCTATGCGAGCACACAGGGGCGTGACCTTGGGGGCGTCGCAAAGGACGTACAGCGAATTACCGCGGAGGCCGAGAAGCACCTGCCCAGAGGCAGTCACCTCGTCACTCGCGGGCAGGTGGCCACCATGCACTCGTCGTTCGTGGGCCTCTTCGCCGGCCTTGCCTTCGCCATAGCCTTGGTCTACTTCCTCTTGGTCGTCAACTTCCAATCGTGGTCAGAGGCCTTCATCATCATCACCGCTTTGCCCGGGGCGCTGGCCGGAATCTGTTGGGTGCTCTTCCTGACCCATACTTCGCTCAGTGTTCCAGCGTTGATGGGAACGATCATGAGCATCGGTGTCGCGACCTCGAACAGCGTGCTTGTCATCACCTTCGCGAACGAACACTTCGCCGAGAACCGGGATTCCTTCCGCGCCGCGCTTGAGGCAGGTGCCACGCGTCTGCGTCCAGTCTTGATGACGGCGATGGCCATGATCATCGGCATGATTCCCATGGCCCTCGGTCTCGGCGACGGCGGAGAGCAGAACGCTCCTCTAGGCCGCGCGGTCATCGGCGGCCTGCTCTTCGCCACCGTCGCCACGCTCTTCTTCGTTCCAATCGTCTTCGCCGTCCTCCGGCGAAACACCAAACCACGCTTGCCTATCTCCGAGGTGAGTCATGAGGCATGAGGGAACTATGACAAATCAAACGCAGGCAACACCACCACCCACAACTGAAACCAGCCGAGACAGCATCAAGTGGTTCCTCCTCATCCCTGTAGTCCTCTGCCTCTTCGGGGCGGTCACCTTCTTCCTGCGCGCTCAGGATGCCAAAAAACTGACCGCGGGTACCAACGCTCTCGATACCGAACCGGTAACCCTCACCCACGCACAACAAGGTGCGCCAGACAGTGAGATCAGCCTGCCTTCTACGCTTCAGGGATACTCTGACTCTCCCGTCTACGCTCGCACCAGTGGTTACATCGCCCACTGGTATGCGGATATCGGAACCCATGTTCACCAGGGCGAACTGCTGGCACAAATCGAATCGCCCGAGGTCGATCAGGAGCTGAACCAGGCTCGAGCCGCCCTGAGCCAAACCCAGGCAAACCTCGTACTGGCTGGCATCACCGCCAAGCGGTATCAGGAACTGATCCCCACAAACGCCGTCGCTCAACAAGAGGTCGACCAGAACAATCAAAATCTCGATGCTCAGAAGGCCGGCGTTCAGGCAGCGACCTCCAATGTCAATCGCCTGGAGCAGCTGCAGGGCTTCGAAAAGGTTGTCGCCCCGTTCGATGGCGTCATCACCCAGCGTCGCACCGACGTCGGTGACCTGATCAACGCCGGCAATAGCGGCATGGGTGCTGAGCTGTTCCGCATCTCCAAGATCAACATCGTGCGTGTCTTTGTGCCTGTTCCAGAGAGCTACAGCGACCAGATCTCGGACGGTCTGAAAGCGACTTTGGAGCTGATAGCCCTGCCAGGCCAGCAGTTTGAGGGAACTGTCACCCGGAGCAGCCACTCCATTGCTCTGGACTCTCACACGCTGCTCACCGAGATCGACGTGCCCAATCCGTCCGGCAAGCTGCTGCCAGGCGCATACGCAGAGGTGCACATCCACCTTAGTGCCCCCGTGAAGCACTTGGTTGTGCCAGTGGGAGCCATTCTCTTTCAGTCCGCAGGACCGCAGATCGCTGTCGCCAACGGGAGCAATCAGATTGAGTTGCGCAAGGTCGCTTTGGGACGCGACTTCGGCAATACGATCGAAATCACCAATGGCATCACCGAGAGCGATCGGATCGTCGCCAGCCCACCCGATTATCTGGTGAACGGAATGCATGTCACTATCCAACCAGCCTCTGGCGGCGAGAAGAGCTAAGGGGAGACCATGCGAAAACTAAGACACCGACACATGGATGTCAGCCGCTTAACCTCATTCGCGTTGACAGCAGCGCTGACCGTAATGATCTCCGGATGTATGGTTGGGCCTAACTATCACGTGCCGTCCGCGCCGGTCCCACCAGCATTCAATGGGAGTACTACTGGAACATCCTCTGAGACCGTCCCACCGGCTGCCATCTCATATAGCGATTGGTGGAAGGTCTTTCACGACCCGGTGCTCGATGATTTCGAGATCCAGGGCGACTCAGCAAATCGAGACATAAAAATTGCCATCGCGCATGTAGATGAAGCGACAGCCCTCACCAGTTCCGCACGTTCTTATTTGTTCCCAACTGTGGGCGCTGCGCCTGGAGTCTCTCGTACACGCGAGGCACAGAATCGTCCGAATAACGGAAATACCAACGGTCATGCCGCAACCTATAACGATATTGTGCTGCCTTTGGTTGCAAGTTATGAAGTCGACGCGTGGGGGCGCTTAAGACGATCGCTTCAGGCCGCGCGTGCGACACAACAGGCATCGGAGGCCGACCTAAGATTCGTTCGCCTGGAGACCGAGACAACCATAGCCATCGATTACTACAGTCTTCGTGAGAGCGATCAGGAGCTCCGGATTCTCGATCGGACGCTGGCTGACCTTCAGCAAGGATTCGATCTCACCACGAGCCGCTTTCAACATGGTCTGAGCAGTGACCTGGAGGTAGCGCAGGCAAAGACGCTTCTCGATCAGACAGCCGCCGAGAAGCAAGCGCTCGAGATTCAGCGCGCGCAGCTGGAACATGCACTTGCCGTCTTGCTGGGGCGCACAGTGGAGAGCCTGTCTGTTCCGATCCTGCCCGACAACCCTACGCCGCCAGAGACTCCAGTTGGATTGCCGGCTGATCTACTTACGAGACGACCCGACATCGCGGAGTCGGATCGCAATGTTGCTGCTGCGACTGCCCGCATCGGCGTTGCAAAGGCTGCATACTTTCCCCAGATCTCGCTTACAGGTCTGGTCGGCTACGAAAGCACCAACGCCGTCAGTCTGCTGAATTGGCAAAACACCATCGCATCTCTCGCCGCCTCTGCGACTGCTCCCATATTTACGGGAGGTAGGCTGCGAGCGGGAGTCGATCAAGCACAGGCAGCCTATCGCGAGTCACTCGCCCAATACGAGAAAACAGTCCTTGTCTCTTATCAGGAGGTCGAGGACCAGCTATCGGCGCTCCAGTACCTCTCTAACCAATCCCGTTCGCAGGCGCTGGCAGTGGCCGATTCCGAGCGCACAGAACAGATTGCGATGCAACGCTACAAGGCCGGACTCGTCAGCTATCTTGATGTTGTCATCGCGCAGCAGAGCGTTTTGTCGAATGAGCGAACTTCGTCTCAGATTGCCGGGCAGCGAATGACTGCCTCCGTGGTCCTCATCAAATCTCTTGGCGGAGGATGGACCGGATCCAGGACACCCTAACGGTGTACCAGGGAAAGAGTCCAAATTCGGCAGTGCTCGCCTCCCCTATTTTCTCGATCGCGTCACCTGGTGGCCCTTCATCAGAGTGGGAGTTCCATAGGCTCGTAGAAAGACCCTTAAAACTCCAGCGATATGCTCCTGTTGTTTGTCTTTGGTTCGGGTTCCAGTCTGAAGGCCCAGAATACGCCAACGGACAAGGCCACCAGAGAGCAGACTAATCAAATGTTCTGCCATGGTCCATGGATCATCTCTCACCAGATGTCCCAACTTGATCTGCTCCTGAAAATAGCCCGCCAGAAATGTCTGCCCTCGCTTTGGGCCCAGTTCATAAAAGCGCTCACCCAACTCAGGGAAGCGTACGGACTCCATGGAGATGATCCGCAACAGGGTGATCTGCTCGTCTGAAAGAGCGAACCGGAGAAACCGGGTGCCATATTCTTTCAAAGCGACATCGATCGGCGATTCGGCCGGAAGAGGAGCTGTCACTTCTCCCAGCACAGTCTCCATTCGTCGTTCCATCACAGCGATGAAGAGCTTCTCTTTCGTGGGGAAACGAGAGTAAAAGGTCGTCTTTGAAGAGTTCGAGAGTCTCGCGATTTCGTTCATGCTGGCGCCGGCAAAGCCGTTCTCGAGAAAGACCTGGGACGCAATGTCCAGAAGTTCTGCGACACGGCTCTCTTCAAGACGCAAATCGGATCGGGATCTTGGGGGCGGCACCCTGCTGTTTGCTGGGTCCTTTGCCACTGTCTTCTTCATGCTTCCATTTTAGTTTTTCCTGAATCTTTATTGCCGAGAGGCGATCCAAATATTGGACGATACCATACGGTCTTGTACAATATTTGGATAGCTGGAAATATTGAATATGAACGCAACAGCTGGGTACAAGGTAAAACACAACCCCTGGATCATCGCCGTGACCGTGACATTGGCGACCATCATGGAGGTTCTGGATACCTCCATCGCCAACGTGGCCTTGCCCCATATCGCTGGATCACTCGGAGCATCCCAGGACGAGTCAACCTGGGTGATTACTTCCTACCTTGTGGCGAATGCAGTCGTACTTCCTGTAGGGGCCTACCTGGGCACCATCATCGGGCGCAAACGCTTCTACATGACCTGCGTCGCCGTCTTCGGTATTAGCTCATTCCTGTGCGGGCTGGCTCCGTCGCTTCCTCTCCTCTTGTTCTTCCGAGTCATCCAGGGTCTAGGTGGCGGAGGTCTGCAGCCGTCGGAGCAGTCAATCCTTGCCGACACGTTTCCGCCAGAGAAACGGGGACAGGCCTTCGCCGTCTACGGACTCGCCGTCATCACAGCACCCATCGTCGGCCCGACCTTGGGAGGTTGGATAACCGACAACTATGACTGGCGTTGGATCTTCTTCATCAACATCCCCGTCGCCATCTTGTCTCTCTTTCTCACCCATCGCCTCATTGAAGATCCTCCCGCGATCAAAGAAGAAGTAAAGGCGGCGCGCAGAGGAGGATTCAAGCTCGACTACGTCGGCTTCGGTCTGATCGCCCTGACATTCGGCTCGCTGGAGGTCGTGCTCGACAAAGGCCAGCAGGACGATTGGTTCTCATCGCATTTCATCGTCTCCTTCCTCGCGGTCACCGTAATCGGCCTCGCCTGTCTGGTGATCTGGGAGCTTCGACAGGAACGAGTTGAGAGCAAGCCGATTCTCGATCTCCGGCTCTTCACCCGAAGAAACTTCTCCGTCTCATTCCTGATGATGTTCGTTCTCGGCTTTACTCTCTACGCCACTACGGTCCTGCTGCCGCAACTGCTCCAATCGTTGATGGGATACACCGCCGAGAGCGCTGGGATGGCAATGTCCTCGGGTGGTCTGGCGACGATCATCTGCATGCCAATCGTCGGCATCCTGATCTCTCGCATCGATGGCCGCTACCTGATTATGTTTGGATTCGCCAGCATCGCCGTTGCGCTCTTTCACATGACCAGTCTCGATCTGCAGATGAGCTTTAGTTACGCCGCCGTCCTGCGCTTCTATCAATCCATTGGCTTAGCGTTTCTATTCGTGCCCATCAATTCAATGATCTATCTGGGAATAGATCCTCGTAAGAACAACGATGTCTCCGGGCTATCAAATCTCGCGCGCAATATCGGCGGCTCAGCCGGAACATCATTCTTCACCACCGTGCTCGCTCGTCATCAGCAGGTCCACCAGACGTACCTGGTACAGAATGTCGTCGGCAGCAGCCAGCAATGGATGAGTTCCGTACACGCACTCACGTCCAGCCTGCAACATGGCTCGGCCGCGCTCTCCGATGCGCAGAGAGGCGCCTGTCTGCGCATCTATCAAAGTCTGGAGGCACAAGCGAGCGTGCTCTCCTATATCGATGTTCTTAGTATGTTGGCCGTCTTCTGCGCATGCATGATCCCGATGGCACTGCTGATGCAGAAACCTCCCAAAGGAATGCAGGCGTCCGCTCACTAGCTCTATACATGTCGGCATTGCTGCGCGAGAGGAACGACATAATCGCGGAGCAAATAGCAAACGGGCAGTTGATATGGCGCATCTCGTGCGTTGCGGGCTAAACAGACTCTGGTTCCACACAATCTAAAAGCGACGCAAACCGCATCCACTTCTAGCTCTATCCTCGCAACCCGCAAATCCAAACCAGCCCATCCTCATCCCTCACTCGATATCGAAAAGCATCCGACAGATGTGTAACAGTATCAGTTGCAAGTACAGTATGCTCATCCATCGCATGCGCTGCATAGTCCGCAGCCAGACCATGCAGGTACACCGCTGTCTCGACGGCGCGAGCCACATCATTCGGAAACTGAGCAAGCATCGCGGCCACAATCCCCGTCAGAATATCCCCACTCCCGCCCTTCGCCATCGCCGGATTGCCACTCGTGTTCACGGCAATCGAACCATCCGGATGCGCAATAAGGGTTCGCCACCCCTTCAGCACCAGCGTCAGCTTGTGCTTCGTCGCAAACCTCCGTGCCAGCCCCACGCGATCCGCCTCCACCTCTTTCACCGTCATCCCAGCCAACCGCGCCATCTCCCCTGGATGCGGCGTCAGAACCATCACCCGTCCCTCCCCATTCAGCAAATCCGTCTTTCCCTCAAAAGCATTCAGCGCATCCGCATCGATCACCACCGGTACCGTGGTCTTCTCCACGATCTGTCGCGCAAATGCAGGAGCATCCCCCTCGGTCGACAGCCCAGGACCCACTGCCACAACCGAAATCCTCTTCACCAGCGCATCCAGCTTCGCCCCATCCAGATTCTTGAACGAAACCGCGCCCTTGGTCCCCTCCGCCAGCGGCACCATCATCAACTCCGGCGCAATCCGCGTCACAGAATCCAGGATGCTCTTCGGCACCGCAGCCGTCACCAGCCCTGCCCCCGCCCGCAAACACGCCAACGACGCCATCGCCGGAGCCCCCGCCTTCCCATAGCTTCCCCCCACCACCAACACGTGCCCGAACTTGCCTTTATTCGAATTCACATCCCGCGGCCTCTCTGCCAGCGCCTTCGAAGCACCCGCCCACGTCAACCCACTCGCCGAAACCACGGCATCCTCAGGAGACCCGATCGCCGCAACCACTACCGGCCCAAACGCCCCGCCGCTCTTTTCACTCCGCGTCAGGTGCCCAAACACATGCGCTATCTTCGGCGCCGTAAAGGTCACCACAGCGTCGGCCCGAAACGAGCCCTCTGCGGTCTGCTCCACCGAATTCGCATCCCACCCCGAAGGCAGATCCACGGCCACCACCGGAGTCTCCAGCTTCTCCACCATCTCCCGCAACAAAACCGCAAGCCCACGCAGCGGCGGCTTGAATCCAGTCCCAACCAACGCATCCAGCAACAACTCCGCCTCCCCCACAGCATTTGCGCAGGCCGTCAGCCCGGCCTCATCCCCCACCTCATCCACCTCAACAGACGAAAACTCCTTCATCAGCCGCTTCAGCGCCGTAGCCGCCTCTCCCCTGACCTCATCCACCCGTCCCAGCAAAACTACCCGCACCAATCGCCCCGCCTGCGCCAGCACCCGCGCCGCAACAAAACCATCCCCGCCGTTGTTGCCCTTCCCACACAACACCACCACCCGCATCGCCACCGGATACTGCCGCAGACAGAACTGAGCCACCGCCTCGCCAGCCGCCTCCATCAACTTATCCAGGGATACCCCAAACTCCTCCGCAGTCCACCGATCCACCGCCTGCATCTCTGTCGCCGTAAGAATCTTCATCTTTCCCTTCTACGCGATTCCCCCGCCGAAGCCAAGACGACGACCACCGCACCTTCACCGAGTCCAAATAGAAGTTTATTCCGCCCCCAACAAAGAAGATGTACGTGGGGCACACCGGCCCCGTCTCCACCGGTCGCCCCAGCGAATGGCGGCTCCATGATCACCCGGCTGCCACCGTGCCGCGAATGCTGGAACATCGACTACTACATCGCAGCCACAAAGCGATCAAAAGGAAAAGGCTCAACCTCACCGCGAGGCCGAGCCAGTCGAAATTCAAATCTCAGGAGGGATGAAGAGCAAATTAATTCAAAAAAAGTGGCACTTTTTTAGCAACTCAAAAAGACGCCGCCAGTCACCACGTCTTCACCACCAAAACACCACGCTCTTACCAGCGTTTTTCACCACTCCAAGCCACAACTCTACTCAGAACCGCCCATAACTCCACTGGTTTCGACCGTTGGCTTCTGTAAAAAATAATCCTTATCCCACAGCGCCCGGTAAAACTCCCCGGTCAACTCAGCCGCTTTTGGACCAAAGGTGGGCCGTCCGCCCTCCAGGAAAAATACGGTCACAATCTGCCCCTTCGGCGTATCCGCAAAAGACCCAAACCACCCGAATCGAGTGCCATTATTGGAGCAGGTACCCGTCTTGCCCATCACTGGAAATTGGCTGAAGTTAGCCCGCAGAGAACGCGCCGTTCCATACTGCACCGCTCCCGACATACCCACCGAAATCTCTGGAATCAACGGGGCTATGTCCAGCACCCGCTTTACTTTAGGCTCAAACGTGGCCATGTCTGCTGCAGTTTCGGGATGTTGCAGATAATAAAGCGTCCCGCCATTCGCAATCGCCGAAACCAGCGCTCCAAGCTGCAGCGGAGTCATCGAAACGCTCTCGCCAAACGAGCACATTCTCCCCACTCCACCCAGCGACGCCGGCAATACCTCATCCGGATAAGTCCCGAGCTGCTCGCCCTGAATGTGGTATCCAGCCAACTCGCCAAGTCCAAATTCATTGGCGTAGTGCTTGACGCGCTCAAATCCGAGCTGCCGCCCAAGAGTCTCAAAATAAAGGTTATTCGAGTGAGCCAAAGCCTCGGTCATCGTTAGGTGATAGTGCCCGCCCAGATTCACCGGTGTATCTTTGCGAACGATACCTTCCTCCAGCGCAGCCAGAGCCACCGTCAGCTTGATCGTCGAGCAGGGCTCAGCCCCTCTCGACAGCGCCAGCTTCTGGTTTACCATCGCCAGAATCCGTCCCGTAGAAGGATCAATCGCGATCGCAGTGCCGTTCATATTGCCCAACGCCTCAATCGCCGCCGCCCGAACCAACGGGTCTTCTCCATCGACGATGTCGCCCAATGTGAGATTGTCAGCAAACGAACTTGCAGAAAAGTGTTCCTGATATCGTGTCCGCCGCACAGCCAGAGTCGGCCGGGCTCCTCGATGATGCCCCACAAACCCATGCGTTGCAACGACGTGCGTCGTACCCCTCGCGGCTGAGCGCGAAGCCCCCGAATGAGGTTTCACCGTAGTCGCAACCCGAGCCGTCCCAGCAGAGTGCCGCCTGGCCTTCCCAGTGGTACTCGTCGTTGCGTTAGCACCCACTCCAGCACCAAGGACAAGGCCGAAGAGGAGCGCGCCAAAAACCTTCATTGATCTCGACACAGGCGATCCCTCTTATTGATTTGACTGCAATCGAACTGCCATCGATCCACAATTCATCTAATAAAATACTAATTCAACACAATCTCTCGAGCAGCACCCTTCCCCATCCGTGCTACTCGTACAGAAATCAGTTGTACCATCAGTTCCCGCGTCGCAAAAACGCAGGAATATCGAGCTCGTCCGGCTCCGCTTGATCCGCAGGCGCCACCGATACAGTCCCAAATGCGGGAACACGAACCTGGGAGTCCCCCACCTCGTCCGTCCCACCGCGAACGTTCTCCTGTTGGACGCGCACCGGCGCAGAAAAGTGAGTCGCCTCTCTCGCCCGGTCTACCTGTCCACCCTCCGACCGATTCACCTCACCAGCCCTCTCCCCCCGCGCCGCAGGCGCACGGAAAAAGTCGTCATCAAACACCGACGCGGGCACCGGAACCAGCTCAACCGGGCCACTCATCTCCATCTTCCCGACCGGCTCTTTCACTTCGTTCGCCTCGTGCACCGGTCTGGCCGGTTCCATCTCACTCGCAAACCGTGTCGACGCAGGCCGAGGAGTCACCACACGCGGCTGAATCGGCACGTCATACCGCATCGTTGGCAGCGTCGCCTCCGCCAGCATGCGCTCCCGCCGCTGCGGCATCTCCTGCTGCTTGAACCCCGTGGCAATCACGGTGATCTTCACCTCATCGCCCATCGACTCATCCTGCACCGCACCGAAGATGATGTTCGCATCCTCATGCGCCGCATTCTGAATAATGCTCGAAGCCTCATTCACCTCACTCAGCTTCAAGCTGCTCGAGCCCGTGATGTTGATCAGTATCCCACGCGCCCCATCGATCGCTCCCGCCTCCAGCAGCGGCGAAGCCATCGCGGCCATCGCAGCCTCCACCGCACGATTCGCGCCCGACCGAACGCCCGTTCCCATCACCGCATAGCCCATCCCCGCCATCGTCGTCTTCACATCGGCAAAGTCGCGATTGATCACACCAGGAATCGTGATGATGTCCGAGATTCCCTGCACGCCCTGCCGCAGCACATCGTCCGCAATCCGGAAGCTCTCAAAGAATCCAGCATCCTTCGCCACCGCCAGCAGCTTCTCATTCGGAATCACAATCACGGTATCGACCGACTCCAGCAGCTCCTGCATTCCACGCTCAGCCTGCTGCATCCGCCGCTTGCCTTCAAATGCGAACGGCCTCGTCACCACCGCCACCGTCAGCGCGCCCATCTCACTCGCCAGGCTCGCAATCACGGGAGCAGCTCCAGTCCCGGTACCACCGCCCAGCCCCGCAGTCACAAACACCATATCCGCGCCCTCAAGCGCCTCGATGATCTTGTCCGAATCCTCCAGCGCCGCACGCCGACCCACATCAGGGTTTGCACCCGCGCCTAGTCCACTCGTCAGCTTCACGCCAAGCTGCAGCTTCACCGGTGCATTCGAAACCTGCAGCGCCTGCACATCCGTATTCGCCGCAATAAACTCAACCCCAACCACATTCGCCGCGATCATGCGATTCACGGCATTGTTCCCGCCGCCGCCTACCCCAATAACCTTGATCCTCGCTCCATGCGGTATCTCATCGTGATAGTGAATGCGGAGATCGTTCGGATCGTTAGGATCATTGGGCAGATTCGACATAGCAGCAGGACTCCTTGAAAGTTGTTTAATTCTCCCACCTCCTTGCCAAACACACGACCCCCGTTTTCCACCGCCCGTACCACGCATGGTTCCAAACCCTGCAAATTTGCACCGCTTTTGATATGGTGCGGCACGCAGAGAGTGCCATCACCATTCCGCGTCAGCGTCTGTCGTCTCGATTGGGGCAAGAACTAAGTCGCACAATCACGCATCCAACCCATCGCTCTTACAATCACAAATGATCCCGATTCAACAAATCAAGTTGCCGACCACAGGACTAGAAGAACTCCACGCCGAGGCAAAGAGAGACGGCTACGACTTCATCGACACGCTCGTTGACGAGTGGGCCAGCGGAGTCAATCGCTTCGAAGCCCCAGGCGAAGTTCTCTGCGGCCACCTCGACCACGGCCAACTCGTCGCAGTCGGCGGACTCACCATCGACCCCTTCACTTCCGAACCGGGAACAGGCCGTATCCGCCGCGTCTACGTTCGCTCCGCATGGCGCAACCAGGGAGTCGGCCGGGCTCTGGTCTCAACCCTCGTACAAGAAGCCCGAAAGAGCTTCCGCTGCGTGCGTCTCCGCGCCGAAAACGCCGGCGCAGCACGCCTCTACGAAAGAATGGGCTTCACTCCCATCGACGACCCAGGCGCAACCCACGCTCTGTTCTTCGAAGATCACGAAGATCGCGCCTGAAGCAGATAGCCCCGCATCTAAAATTCACGAACGAAATCCCTACGCAAAAGTCTGCAACCGTACCTGCGGTATGCTTGCAAACACTTAGGAGAGCCCCACCTCATGATCCTCGAAGCTGAGCTGGACCACGCCAACGCAACCACCGCCATCTTCCGCCTCACCGGACGCATGACCCTCGGCCTGCGCCTGCGCGAGGTCGAATCCAGGATCACCGCCGTCACCGACAAAGGCGTCCCCAAACTCATCCTCGAGCTCTCCGGCGTCGAGTTCCTTGACAGCGCAGGTCTCGGTCTCCTCATGATCCTCTACGGCAAGATGAAGACTCACAGCGGCGAACTACGCCTCGTCGCCCCCACCGACCGCGTCCTCGAGGTCCTCAAGATGACCTGCACCGACGCCATCCTTCCCATCGACCCAACTCTGGACGCCGCACTCGCGGCCTGAAAACACGAACCCTGAACCAGAAACAAAGAGAGCCTCAGCCCTCCCTTCGAACGTGACCAACAACACACTCGTTCCCAGGGAAACCTGAAGCTCATCAGCCGCACCAAACCGAACTAAACCTAAGCGACCAGCTCCGTCAGCCGATCTAGGCTCTGGCACCAACCCTGCGACATCCCCGCAAAGTATTGCGGCGCAGCAGTCGTTGTCTTGATCACCCGAGCGACCAGCGAGATCTCCGTTCCGCCACGCGCTTCGTTGAAGATCACCGTATTCATAACTTCGAACATAGGCTTGCCGTGCTCATCGATCGAAGCCGTCACAAACACCAGTCTGTGCGGCCGATCGATCGTCACAAACCGTCCCGACATCGGATACACCACACCATCCGGCGATCGCATATCGACTAAAATTGCGCCGCCCACACGCGCATCCACTTGGTACACCCGAGTGGTGAAGCCCTTCGGTCCCCACCACTTCGCCAGCTGCTCCCGATCGATCCACGCCGCAAACACCACCTCTGGCGAGGCTGCGACTCTCCGCGTCAGACAGACCTCAAGCAGCCCCGCCTCCATCACGCCTCCTTCAATGGCCATGCTTCACCTCGCGCAAAAACTCGTCCAGTTTCTCGAAGCTGCTGTTCCAGCCCTTCATATGCCCATCTCGATCTTCTTCAGTTACGAAGAAGGCCTGGTGAAAGTTCATCGTCGTTTTGCCTGCATGCTCTTCAAAAGTGATCGTAATCACAGTGTCGTGCTCCGGAAGCCCGCTGCCCTCTTCCCAGTGAAAGGTGAAGACAAGCCGTTCCGGCTCAACCAGTTCGAGGTATTCGCCACCCTGCCACACGTCGGCCGTCCGCCACTCGCCACTGCTGTCGGTGAATCCATCGCTGTGCAAACAGTCTCGCCACTTGCCGCCCGGTCGAACATCTGCGGTCAGGTTTCGAGCCTCAAACTGGCGTGGCCCGTACCACTGCTTCATCTGTGCAGGATCAGTCCACGCCCTCCAAACCAGCTCGCGTGGCGCATCGAAGACCCGAGTAATCTGCAGCTCATGTTGAGTCCTCACCTTCGGAGATACCGTCGCTGTACCCATCGCATTCCTCCTCGTTTTTTCAACCCCAGTGTCTAAGCCTTCGCTGTCGTCTCCACAAACTGGCCTGCCAGATAGTCCTCTAGCCTCTGGAACGCCTGCTTGGCGCCCTCAATCGAGCCGTAATCGCGCACATTCTGATCCCGAGCCTCAGCCGAGGCAAAGATTAGACGCATCGTGACCCGCGTCCCTCCCGCCTCCTCTTCAAAAGTCGTGGCTTTTTCAAACTGCACCACGGGCCCGCCCTTCCTTCCACCGGTCAACGTGTACACAAGCCGCTCATTTTGCACCACCTCGAGGAACACGCTCTCGTTCAGATAATCGGTGCCGTCGGGCCCGTGCAGCACTTGTTTCCACACGCCGCCTGGCCTCACATCCATCTCTTCAATCGTCGTCGTAAAGCCTTTCGGCCCCCACCACAGCGCAACCTGTTTCGGATCTGTCCAGGCGTCCCATACCATCTGGCGCGGCGCATCGAACACTCGCGACAACACAATCTCCCGCTCAGCGGCGCTTTCTACCACTTCCATTTTTGTTTCGGGCATCTTTCTTCTCCTTTATCTGTAGGGTCTTCAGATACTCGTCCAATCGATCGAAACTCTCCTCCCAGAACCTGCGGTACTCATCCAGCCAGTCGGCAGCCTGCTTCAGAGGTTCTGCCTTCAGCTTGCAAGGCCGCCACTGCGCCTCCCGCCCGCGCGAGATCAACCCAGCCTTCTCCAGCACCTTCAGGTGTCGTGAGATCGCCGGCATACTCATCTCGAACGGCGCGGCAATCTCCGTAACTGAGGTCTCTCCCAACGCCAGCCGCGCAAGAATTGCCCGCCGGGTTGGATCAGCCAATGCAGCAAACGTCGAGGTAATCTGATCGCTCATATCTTTATTAACAACTAAGTTAAATAACCATATCGTTAAATACAAAACCTGTAAACAAAAAAATCGATAAAACCAAAAAAAACGAGATCTCCCCTCCAAACAAATAACTTCAGGCTCGAACTTTCCACACCTCTATCGACCCGCGGAAATTTGCGGCCCTAAGCGGAACACCCACGCCCTGCTTCCAGGAACCCGCCTCCACCCCGGCGACGAAACATCAAACGGAATCCCTGTTGCGACTACAGCAACAGCTCCTTGCTCACGGAACAGTTCTAAGACCTCGTCCTGAATTGAAGCATTGTCAAAAAAAAGATGCAGATCCTCTCTCTGGTGCTCCGGGTCGTAGGCGTCGTTGCCGATAGCAGCCACAACATGCACCCGAGACGCATAAGCCCACGCGCATCGTATGTCGTTTCCTGGCGAGACGGAGGCGACCTTATCTCCCGCCTTCAAACCCATCTCCTGCAGGTATTCTGCGACCGCCCATTGCCCTCCGCTCTGCATATCTACTCGACCAACAGCCGATTGAACTGCCCCGGAGAGTTGCTTCGACGAATTGTAGACCGTAGCCACCACCAGAAGGACCAGCGCAGCTGTACGCAGTGCTGACCGCGTAGACCCACTCCATCCATCCAGCGCAAGATAGGGTGCCAGAAACAACACACAGAGAAATCCCGCCACATAACGCCCCTCCATGTGGACCAGCAAAAAGAAGAGAACGCCAAGCACGGAAGGCAAATACAGGACCCACGTACTTACAGATCGCGTCCCCGAGTCGCGATGAGATATGGCATCCCACAACACCAGACAGAAGCAGAGAGCGACCGCAAGAGTGACTGCGAGAGTCTCTCGAAGAACATCCTTCAAGGCGCGTAGATTTTCAAATACAGCTCGAATTTCATTTCTGAAACTAAAGAATTGGCGATACCCCTGATACCAATACACCATGTTGAACTGCGGCGGGTAGGTCACATGAAAGGGCTCCCCGAACGCAAAGACCGGCGGATCGGTGCGAAGCAGCCGCACTGGATGAATCGGAGATCCTAACTCCTTCGGACCTCCCTGCCACCCCATCCAATGCTTCAGATGATTCACATGAAATGCATAGTTCAACGCTCCGGCCTCACCCAGCGTCGGTCGTCCAAGCGCCCACGATAGGCCCACGCTATATGAAACGACAAAGAGCAAAAACACTCCCACCGCACGAAGAAGCGAAGCCGAGACTCTGCGCCTGCTGGTCAAGACGATGGCAATCGCAAAAAATGTAGCGGCCAGTGTTAAAAAGATTGCCTTACACAGGAACCCCAAACCAAGCACGACCCCCCATAAGATCGCGTGCCCCGCGGTTGGTCGCGACAAGACCTTCAGCGCAAGCCCGGAAGCAAAGAAAAAGAGACAAGTCACCAATAGATCCGGGCCGACGGTAGATACTCGTCCTATTCCTGTCTGGACGGTGACAAAGATACAACCCGCGCAGACCAGAAGAAATGGCGACAATACAGCCGCTCGCTCTCCTGATAAATCTCCCTTTAGTCTTTGCGACATCAGACCCAGGAACCATAAAAACCCAACCCACGCGATGAAGTAAATCGATAAATTCAGCCAGAAGACAGCTGCCATCTCACCATGCGGCGTTGGCGAAAACAAACGCCGGAAAACCAATAGCAATAAAGGGTATCCGATACTCCAAAGAGGATTAAGTGCAGCTCGCCAATCTCCCTCACGAATCATATTTGCTACATCGAGATAGGAGATGTCATCGCCATATAACTCCGACTTCCCGTATCCACCCTCGATTGCCCCCGCCACCAGCACCGCGATGCTCACTAAAAGGCGCAACCATATGTACCACCCTCGAAGGATGGAACCATCCAGCCTCATCTCTCGCTCGTCGCTGCTGATTGAAGCTCAAGCGCCATATTCGCCGCCAGGGGCCGTCGATCGCGATCGCAGCTCTATCTCAGCTGAAATCTGGCTTCGCTTCGAAGGAGTATTACAAGAGATTGGCTCGAAATCCAGATGCACTTATTTGCGCAAGCACTTCCCTGGCATTTAAAAGCGTGAAGCGGAGTTAATCGACACACTCAAAAGGTCTTGATCCTTCAACTCAGGAGTCTAGAAGCTTCCCGCAAAGATCGCCTTTAACTTAGCCCTCAGCCCCTGCTCTTCACTGGCGCGCCGCACCTGCGTCCGATGCGTATATAACAGCATCCCAATCGCCGCCGCAAACTCCGGCACAGCCAGCTCCGCAGGCATTCGCGAAAGCGGCACCGGATATCCAATACGAGCAGGCACCCGCAGCAGACTCTCCGCATTATCCAGCAATCCAGCCATATTCGCGCCGCCACCAGTCACCACGCAGCCCGCGCCCAACGCCTCCAGCACTCCACCCTGCCGCAGATTATCCCGCAGCATCGTAAACAACTCGCGCGCACGCGGCTCCAGAATCTCCGCCAGAAATCTCTGCCGCACCATCCGCGCCGGCTGCCCGCCAGAAAATGCAAGGTTCCCGCCAACTTCGATCTCGTTCAACTGCGGCACCGCCGTCACCACGCAGTGTCCATACATCTTCTTCAGATACTCGGCTTCCTCAACGGTCACATGCAGTCCCACCGCCAGGTCGTTCGTAAAATGATCCCCGCCAATCGGCAGCACAGCCGTATGCGCGATCGAGCCCTCAAAGAACACCGCAAGCTCCGTCGTGCTCGATCCGATATCCGCCATGCAAACGCCCAGCTCTCGCTCATCTGCGCTCAGCACCGCCTCAGCCGCAGCAATTCCTTCATACACCGTATCCATCACCTCGAGCCCGGCACGGTTCGCGCACGTAATCACGCTCTGCGCCACACCACCCGAGCAAGTCGACAGATGCAGATTCACCTCAAGCCTGTTCCCCACCATCCCCACCGGATCATGAATCCCTGGCTGGTCATCCAGGATGAACTCCTGCGGCAGCAGA
This sequence comes from Tunturiibacter gelidiferens, assembly GCF_013410115.1. Taxonomy (GTDB): domain Bacteria; phylum Acidobacteriota; class Terriglobia; order Terriglobales; family Acidobacteriaceae; genus Edaphobacter; species Edaphobacter gelidiferens. The sequence continues at coordinate 1,891,618 of NZ_JACCCV010000001.1, read as the reverse complement.
TGCAGCACCTCGCGGTCCGGGGGCAGCGCAACCGACCGCGCACGATCCACCGCAGCACGAACCTCCTCCCGCGTAATCTCCCGCATGCGGCTACCCATGCTGATGCCGCCGCGTGAGTTCACCCCGCGCACATGCGTCCCGCCAATCCCCACAATCGCCGTCTCAATTCCAGCCTTCGCCACGCGCTCTGCCGTAAGCGCCGCACGATTGATCGCCTCCGCTGCCGGCCCCAGCTCCGCAATCAAACCCTTGCGCATTCCACGCGACGGTTCCACGCCATGGCCGCGATACCGCAGCACGCCGTCCTGCAACTCGGCCACGAGCACGCAACTCTTCGTGCTTCCCGCGTCGAGCACGGTGATCAGATTGTCCTGCTTCTGATTCATGGTTGAACCGCCTGGGGAGGATGATACTGCGTCGAACCAGCCGATGGCTTACCAACAACCGGACGGTGCTTCGCAACGACAACATGTTTCTTGGCCTTCGGATCAACCTTCTTCGCCGGAGCCTTTGCCCCAGGTCTCTCCCCTACACCCGCATGTTTCACCGGCGCAGGATGTACCGCAAGCCGAGGCTTTGCAGCCACCTTCGCAACGGGCTTCGTCACTTGCTTGGCCTCAGCGGTCCCCGCATCCTGGGGCGTCGCTGCAGCCGCCTTCGAATCAGCCGCCATCACCGCCGCACCGTTCGGCGATGACGCCACAGGCACACCCGCGCCCGGCTGCATCTCCAGCACCACCTGCCGCTCATACCGCATATCCACCGACGAAAGTTTTGGATAAACCGTCCGCCACTCCGGCAGATGTTCTTCAAATCTCTTGTACCGATCCAGAAAATCCGCGTCGCCAAAGTGAACCAGCACCTCACTCGACTTATCCGGAATCAGCGCCTTCACGTCCTCGGGGTTCGAAAGGTCCACCTCGCTCAACCCCTGCGAGATCTTCTCTCCCGATCCATCCAGCTCCGTCGTAAACCGCTCATAGATCTTCATCCGCGCCGAACGCGTCGACAAGGGATCGTCCGCCGAGATCCCCGTCACCACCGGAAACGAGTACTTCCCATCCGGCTTGGCCTCCACCGGCATATCCAGCAGCACGCCGTTCCCATCCACCAGACCAATATGATTTCCCTGCCGCACAAACGCCACCGGCGTCCGTTCCACAATCGACACGCGCATCCGGTTCGGCAGCAACCGCATCACCGTCGCATGCGCCACCCAGGGCAGCCGCTCCAGCTCCGCGCGCCTCTGCGCTAGCGACACGGTAAAGATATTCCGCTCCACATCTTCTCCAAAGACGCTCAGCAGCTGCGCCCGCGTCACATGCGCATTCCCCTGAAACTCAATCGATGACGATGCCGGAATCACAAACCGCTCATCGTGCAACAAAAAACTCCTCGCCATCTCAAACAACCCGGCGCAAACCCCGAGTAGAACCACCACCCCACAGCCCGCAGCGATCCTTCCCCACTTCGTGGCAGGCACACCGCGAAACCGCACCCGCACCCCAGCCTTGCGTCGTCCCACCGGAGCATCATCGTCCCAGTGCGGATCATCCGCAAAATCCTCGCTGAGATCGCGACGCAGCCTCCGCTCCGGCGAAGCCGACACCCGCCGCGGCCATCTCGAACCTCGAGACTCCGAGACGTAGTTCTTTTCAGGCGCCTCTAGCACCGTTATTCCACCCCTCGAAACCGCATCGCTTTGTCGCACGCCTGAGCAAGGCCGCGAGAATCGCCATCCTGAGCATAACCCGCACGGTGCCCACCACTCTCAGACATCTTCAGCATGTACCCTTTCAGGAACTCACCCGTTCGTCGCCCCATTTTCAGATAAAACTTCCAGCAGCGCCGCTCCCGCCTGCGATACGCTCCCCGCCCCCAGCGTCAAAATCACCTCTCCCGCCTTAGCCTCCCGCGCCAGCACGTCAACACCCTCAGCCACCGAAGCCGCATACTCCACCCGCACCCCACCCGTGGCCCGAATCGCCCTCACCAGCGCATGCGCATCCACACCCGCAATGGGAGTTTCACTAGCGGCATAAATATCCAGAACCTCAACCGTATCCGCGTCTTCAAAAGCTCCCGCAAACTCCGCCATTAAGTCCCTCGTGCGCGTAAATCGATGCGGCTGAAATAAAACATGCACCCGCGAGTACCCACAATCCTTCGCCGCCCGCAGCGTAGCCAGAATCTCCGTCGGATGATGCCCATAGTCATCCACCACCGTCACACCCCGCGCCTCACCCTTGATCTGAAATCGCCGATCCACCCCACGAAACGTCTCCAGCCCCGCAGCAATCTGGTCCGGAGCCACTCCCAACTGAACCCCTACCGCCACCGCAGCCGCAGCGTTCAGCACATTGTGCCGTCCCGGAACATGCAGCCGAAACGTTCCCAGCACCAGTCCCTTGTAGTTCACCGCAAAACACGAGTGACACTCAGCATCTTTCGGCAGCATCTCCACGCGAAAATCCGCATCCACACTCTCGCCATACGTATAGACCTTCCGCCTCACCCTCGGCAGCACCGTTCGCAGCAGTGCATTATCAACACAAGCCGTAGTCGCTCCATAGAACGGCAGCTTGTCCATAAACTCCACAAACGCTCCCTCGACATCCTCCATATCGCGATAACAATCCATGTGCTCGCGATCCAGATTCGTCACCACCGCCAGCACCGGCGACAGCTTCAAAAAACTCCGGTCGCTCTCGTCCGCCTCCGCCACCAGGTACTGCGAGTTCCCCAGCCGCGCATTCGACCCCAGCGCATTCACCCGTCCACCCACCACCACCGTAGGATCCAGCCCGCCCCCAGCCAACACCGCAGCCACCATCGAGGTCGTCGTAGTCTTCCCATGCATCCCCGCCACGGCAATCCCATACTTCAGCCGCATCAACTCCGCCAGCATCTCCGCCCGCTGAATCACCGGAATCTTCCGCTCCCGCGCCTCCACCACCTCGGGATTGTCCTTAGCCACGGCCGAGCTGGTCACCACCACATCACTAGCCGCCGCATTGCTCGCAACATGCCCCTCAAAGATCCGCGCCCCCATCCCCAACAGACGATCCGTCACCGAACTCCGCCGCAAGTCGCTGCCCGAGACCGAATACCCCATCGTCAGCAGAATCTCCGCGATCCCGCTCATCCCAATTCCGCCGATCCCAATAAAATGAATCCGCTGCGACGGCGCAAACAAAAAATGCCCAGGCACAAACATGCTTCGTAATCTCTACTTTCAAGACATCATCAACGCGAGTAATGATCCTCCAGACTATCAGCGTTCCCAGGCAGAACTGTTGTGAACAAGAGAACGATACGTTCCCGCGAAACGTGGCCGGCTTTCTTTCCGACCAACGCGAGGACCACACCCGAACACATCACGAAAACTAGGCACACACGCCACGAAGTGGCCGCACCACGCGCAGCGGTGGCCCGTCCGGCAGGACAGCTTACCGCAAGCACTCGTGATATATAAAATCCATGCCTGCCAACCCCGCCCGCCTCGCCGCCCTGGCCACCGCTGCCCTCCTCACCCTCCCGGCCGCCGCACAGCAAACCCAAACCCTCCTAGCCACTCCCACCACCGTAGCCTGGGGCTTCTACTCCGCGAAAGCCACCCCCGTCCTCACCGTGCACTCCGGCGACACCGTCACCATCCAGACCCTCTCCACCTGCGGCTCACCCGAGCGCCTCAAATCCCTCGGCATCGCCCCCTCCGACATTCCGCCCTACGTCGATGACATCTACAAAAACTATCCCGCCTCCGAAAAAGGCCCCGGCGGCCACATCCTTACCGGCCCCATCGCCATCACCGACGCCGAACCCGGCGACGTCCTCGAAGTTCGCATCCAAAAAATCAACATCGACGTACCCTGGGCCTGCAACGGCTTCGGTCCCGGCCGCGGCTTCCTCCCCAACGACTTCCCCTACAGCCGCACCCGCATCATCCCCCTCGACCGCGAAAAGATGATCGGCCACTTCGCCCCCGGCATCGACATCCCCCTCCACCCCTTCTTCGGCTCCATGGGAATCGCTCCACCTGAATCCACCGGCAAGTACAACTCGGCCCCACCCTGGATGCACGCCGGCAACATCGACAACAAGGAGATGGTCGCCGGCACCACCCTCTACATCCCCGTCAACGCCAAGGGAGCCCTCTTCGAAGCAGGCGACGGTCATGCCGGCCAGGGCAACGGCGAAGTCGACATCACCGCCCTCGAAACCCAGCTCACCGGCACCTTCCAGTTCATCGTCCATAAAGATCAACACCTGTTGTGGCCCCGCGGCGAAACCCCCACCGCCTACATTGCCATGGGCTTCGACGAAGACCTCAAAACCGCCACCGAGATGGCCGTCCGCAACATGATCACCTTCCTGTCAGAGGAGATACCAGACCAGATCCCCGGCCACCCCCCTCTCACCCGCGACGACGCCTACGCCCTCATCTCCACCGCCTGCGATGTCGACATCACCCAACTCGTCGACACCAAAAGCGGCGTCCACGTCCTCTGCCCCAAAAACCTCTTCGTCCGCAGTTCAAATCGTCACTAATTGCACACCAAATCGATCAAATCGCTACAACCTTTTCGCCCTGACTCATAAAGCGACACTATCAATATTTCGCAACAAAGCACCTGGAATCGTGTCTAATCAACTGAGCACTTGACCCGGAACAACCAGCCGGGCTGGAACTCATCCTTGCTCTCCGCGAAGTCCGCCGCACGACGCAACACCCGGATAAACGAAGGCTGAGCAGGAAGGTAGCGCTATGACGTTCACCCGCCTCTTCAGAAACTCCGTTGGAGCAGCAACACTCGCCGGCTTCACACTGGCCATGCCTCTTCTGGCCCAGGTTCAGCTGTACAACCCCAACGACCAGTACGGCTCGCCCGCCGCTCAGCAGGCTCAGCAGGATCCCCAATACGGAGCCGAGCAGAACAATACAGCACCCTCGCAATACGACCAGCAGTACGGTGCGCCGCAGCAATACGGCGACCCAAACCAGGGCGCCCCCCAGCAATACGGCGCACCGCAGCCCGGCCAACCTCAGGGCATCGAGCAGGCCCCACCCCCAATCCCCGACTACGAACAGCCCCCCGCCCCCGGCGACGGCTACATCTGGACCCCCGGCTACTGGGCCTGGACCGCTGACGGCTATCAATGGGTTCAAGGCGCCTGGGTAGCAGCTCCCTACACCGGAGCCCTCTGGACCCCCGGCTACTGGGGCTTTGACGACGGCTACTTCTGGAACGCCGGCTACTGGGGCCCCTACGTCGGCTACTACGGCGGCATCAACTACGGCTTTGGCTACTTCGGCATCGGTTTCTACGGCGGATACTGGGGCGGCGGACGCTTCTACTACAACCGCGCCTACTGCAACGTCGGCCGCGGCTGGCACGGCGGCAACTTCTACAACCACTCCTATAACGGATACTCCGGCCACCCCGGCGGCGCCAGCTTCACCCACGTCAACTCTGTCGCCAACCATGGCGGAGCTTCCAACGCCTACCGTGGCTCCAGCATCAACGGGCGCACCTTCGCTCAGACAAACGCTGGCCGCACCACTGCCCAGGGCTTCGGCGACCACAGCATACGTTCCACCCCCGGTGGCGCCAACACCTCTTATAACGGAGCCCGCGCCTACAACGGAGGCAACACCAACTACAACGCAAACGCGGGTCGCGCCTACAACGGAGGCAACACCAACTACAACGCAAACGCAGGCCGCGCCTACACCGGAGGCAACGCTAACTACAACGCAAATGCAGGCCGTTCCTACACCGGAGGCAATGCCTACGCGGGAAGCGCCTACAGCGGCGAATCCCGCAGCTACTCGCAGCCGGCTGCCGTTCAAAGCCACAGCAACTACGCCAGTGCTCCCCACGCCTCATACTCTGGTGGAGGAAACTATGGTGGCGGTTCCCACGGCGGAGGCAGCGGCTATAGCGGTGGCGGCGGAGGAGGAGGCTTCCACGGCGGAGGCGGTGGCGGCGGTGGCTCACACGGCGGCGGTGGTGGCGGCGGTCATCGCTAATCCATGCCGGCAAATCAAGGGCTGAGGCATCAAATCCTCAGCCCTCTTCTTTTGCTCGAAATATTTGCCGTTTGCACGTCATCCCGCTGTGTCTTCTTGTTGTCATCCAGTAGGGATCTGCTTTGTTTTTGCTCGTCATCCCCGGTAGTCCGCTTCCTTCGTTTTGCTCGTCATCCCGCGGCTATCTAATTTCCATCCCCCACCAGATAACCGTCATTTCGACCGAAGCGGACCGCAGTCTCATCGTGGTCCGCGCAGTGGAGAAACCCCCGCATTTGCATTTGGGTTGGCAATTTCACTTGCTCCTGCATTTGCCACTGCCGGCGTCTTTTGGTGTCATCCCGTAGGGATCTGCTTTTGCATTACTAGCCCGAACCACCCTAAAGACCTTGTCAAGCCCCTGAATCACCAAAACCCGCGCCAATCCAGCACATTCACGTGGCGCATTAGTTATACCCCAACCGTTATACTGGATACACAGATCAAGGAAGCCCCGGCCAAAACCGGGGCTTTTCCGCATTAAAGCCCGTAACCCCTTTGGTTGGACGTATTTGGCCGCAACCCATTTAGAATGACTATTTTGCGATTTGACGTTTTTTGTAAAACTTTCATTCAAAGAGGGTTACGCCACGAGATAGGGGGAGGGGGGTACCCCAAAAGGAGAGGTCGGGTGAGGAAGATCAGATGGATGAATCAACGCCCTGCAAGTGTCGCCACCATCTGCCCAATCACCCGCACCGCATCCGGATGGGCCAGCCCCCGAACTCTCCGGCCCATCTCCACCAGTCTCCCGGCATCCAGCAAAAGCCGCGAAAGATCGCTCAATAAAAACGCTTCCATCAGGTCGTCCGCAGCCTGTACTCGCAACTCCGCAGCGCCGACACGTGCGAAGGCCTCTGCATTCTTCATCTGGTGGTCGTCCGCTGCTCCCGGAAACGGCACCAGCACCGCCGGTCTTCCCGCCGCGGCAAGCTCCGCGACCGTACTCGCACCGCTGCGGCAAAGAATCAGATCCGCATCGGCGAATCTCCTCGGCATATCGTCAAGATACGCAGCCACCTTCCAGCGAGAGGGGTCCGCGCCACTCGCCCCATACGCCTCCTCCGTCGACTCCGCCTGTCCCTTCCCTGTCTGGTGCAGAATCCTCAGTCCGGGCACCTCTTCGAGCAGCCCCTTTGCGATCCGCGGCATGACCGTATTGAAGACACGCGCCCCCTGGCTTCCGCCAAACACCAGCAGCCGCCGAGTCGATGTCAGTCCATCCTTCGAGATGCTACCTGCAGAAGAGGCACGAGCCCTCTCCGCTTCGGGCAGCGGAGCTATCCCAAAAAACTCCCGCCGTACCGGAATACCGGTCACCGTCGCACCACGAAAGTACCTCCGAGTCTCCTCGAAGTTCACCGCGGCAGCCGACACAAATCGCCCTACCAGCCTGTTCGCCAACCCCGGCGCAGCGTTCGGCTCGAACGCCAGCGTAGGAACCTGCAACAGGATCGCCGCCATCATCGCGGGCCCCGATGCATACCCGCCAACTCCCACCACCACATCCGGTTTGAAGCTCCGAACCAACTCCACGCACCGGACAACACCAAGCGGAAGATCCGCCAGCGTCCGCACCCGCGTCGCTAAACTTACATTCTTCAACTGCCCCACCCGAATCAACTCCAGCGGAAACCCGGCCTCCGGCACCAGCCGCGTTTCAAGCCCCCGCGCCGTCCCCACAAACCGCATCTCGGCCCCATGCTCATCGCGCAACTCCCGCGCAATCGCCAGCGCCGGAATGACATGCCCTCCGGTCCCACCACCCGCAATCAAAACCCGCAATGGCTGTCCCAATTCGCTCACCGAGCTCTACTCCGACCAACGGGAGGACCGACGCCACTCAACCCACGCAGAAAAGGTATACCCGTCACGAAGTGACCGCGCGAACCGGGGTCCCCGCAAACAGGTCTTCGTTTGCGGGGTGGCCGAGCGAAGTGGGCCCGTCCGGCAGGACACACGATCTGCCTCTCTTCCACCTCAATCGATCTCGCGCGTGATATTCAGCAGCACACCCATGCTCGCCAGCGTAATAAAGATCGAAGTGCCCCCCGAAGAGATGAACGGCAGCGGAATCCCCTTCGTCGGCAGCAGCGCCAGCACCACGCTCATATTGAAGAAGGCCTGGATCAGAATCGCAGTCGTCAGCCCGAACGCAAGAAACCGCGCAAACGGATCGGTCGAAAGAAACGCCGCCCGCAACCCGCGATACCCCAGCGCAACAAACAATCCAACCACCAGCAGCGCCCCGATCAGTCCCAGCTCTTCGCAGATATTCGCAAAGATAAAGTCCGTCTGAACCTCTGGCAGATAGAACAGCTTCTGCCGCCCCTCCATCAACCCGAGCCCGCGAATCCCACCCGTCCCAACCGCAATCAACGACTGAAGAATGTGAAACCCGGTCCCGCGGGGATCAGCCTCAGGATTCACAAACGCCAGCATCCGCGCCCGTCGAAACGCAACATGAAACAGCATGAAGTAAAGAACAGGAGCCGCAAACGCCGCACCGACCGCAAAGTACTTCGTCTTCGCTCCGGCCAGATACAGCATCAACGCCGTAACCGCCATGCAGACCATGCCGGTCCCCAGATCCGGCTCCTTCAAGATCAAAGCCGTAAACGCCAGCGGCACCGCAACCGCCCGCAGAATCGTTCCCCTCCAGTCGTCCATCTGGTGGATTCGAGTCTGCAAAAAATAAGCAAGAAACAACACCAGCACAGGCTTAGCCAGCTCCGAAGGTTGAAACGTAAACAGGTTCCCAAACCGAACCCAGCGATGCGTCGCATGCGAGTCCTTCATCGCAAACACGCCGATCAACATCAGCATCGTCACCGCAACCGCAGGAAACACCACCTTGGGATTGTTATAAGTCCGATAGTCCACCTGCATCAACGCAACCAGCGCAATCAGCCCCAACACGGCCCAGATCGCCTGCTTCATCACATAAGGATACGGAGACCCGAGACTCGACTGCGCCATCACCGCCGACGCAGAAAACACCATCACCAGCCCAAACAGCACCAGCAGCAGCACCACTCCGAAGAGCCACTTGTCCACCCCAACTCTCTTCGCCATGCATCACTTCCACTTCTTCACTAAATTAGTTCGTTCACCAACTGCCGGAACACGCGGCCGCGATGCTCATAGTTCTCAAACTGGTCAAAGCTCGAACAGGCAGGCGACAGCAGCACTACATCACCAGCCATCGCAGCCTTCGCCGCCTCGGCCACCGCAATCTCCAACGTTCCCGCTGCCACCATCTTCACGACTCCATGCAGCTGGTGCTCAACCTTTTCTGCTGCCGAACCAATCGTATAAACAGCCTTAACCCTCTCTTTCAGCAACTCGGCCATCAACCCATAGTCCGAGTCCTTATCTTTCCCCCCAAGAATCAGGTGAATCCCTTTGCTGAACGAAGCTACAGCCTTCATCGTCGCATCCACATTCGTCGCCTTCGAGTCGTTATAGAATTCGACCCCATTCAGCTTCCTGACCATTTCCAGCCTGTGCTCCACAGCCCTAAAGCTCGCCACCGAAGCCCGAATACTCTCCGCCGAAACCTTCGCCAACCGCGCCACGCAAACTGCCGCTAACACATTCTCGATGTTGTGCGCACCCTTCAGATGCACCTCCGAAACCGGCATCACCGGCTCCGTTGTTCCGCCTTCCTTCTCCACCCACACAATCACGCCATCCCTTACAAACGCGCCGCGTCGAACGGCCTTCGTCCCACTGAACCAGAACACCTCGCTCTTCGCCCGCGCCGCACACATCTGCGTCACGCGATCATCCCCATTCAACACCAGCGCGTCTCCAGCGCCCTGCCGCTCGAAGATTCGCTCCTTCGCCGCCACATACTTCTCGAAGCTGCCATGTCGATCCAGATGGTCTGGCGTGATGTTCAGGATCACCGCAATCCGCGGATGAAACTCCTCAATGGTCTCCAGTTGGAAGCTCGACACCTCCAGCACATTCACCGTCTCCGGCGTGCTCTTCGCCACCAGATCAATAACCGGCAGACCAATATTCCCACCCACCTGCGTCGGCAAACCTGCATCGCTGAGGATCTTTCCCACCAACGTCGTAGTCGTTGTCTTCCCATTCGACCCGGTAATCGCCACCACCTGCCCCTGCAGATAGCGACTCGCCAGCTCCAGCTCCCCAATCACCGTCAGACCAAACGCAACAACCTGCTTCACCTCAGGCGTATCCATCGGCACACCCGGCGATACCACAATCAGATCCTGCCGCCGAAACGTCAGAAGCCCATGCCCGCCGGACTCAACCATGATCCCCGCCTCCAGCAACGCAGGAATCTCCTGCGCCAGCGCCACCGCACTCCGCGTATCGCTCACCGTCACCCGGGCCCCCAGCCCACGCAGAAACATCGCCGCCGACAAGCCGGACTTCCCCAGCCCCACAACCAATACCCGCTTATTCTTCAAATCCATCATGCCTTCACACTCTCATCGCAGCTTCAACGTAGTCAACGCGAACAACGCAAACACCAGCGCTAGAATCCAAAACCGCGCAATCACCTTCGACTCCGACCAGCCCATCAACTCAAAATGATGATGTAGCGGAGCCATCTTGAAGATGCGCTTTCCATTCCTCAGCTTGTAGCTCCCCACCTGCAGCATCACGCTCACCGCCTCAAGAATGAAAACACCGCCAATAAACGGCAGCAACAACTCCTGCTTGATCACAACCGCCACCGTCCCAATTGCCCCACCGAGCGCAAGACTACCAACGTCTCCCATGAAAATCTCAGCCGGATGAGCGTTGTACCAAAGGAACCCAATGCTTGCTCCCACCATCGACCCACAAAATACCGTGAGTTCGCTCACCATCGGCATCCGTTGCAGCTCCAGATAATCCGAAAACACCACATGCCCACTCACGTAGGTCAGAACCGTGAGAGCCCCGGCCGCAATGATCGTACATCCGATCGCCAGCCCATCCAGTCCGTCGGTCAGATTCACCGAATTGCTTGCACCCGCGATCACGATCATCACAAAGACCACGAACGGCAAAAAAACCAGCCAGTGCATGTGCGGAATGTACCCCATCCACTCCCACACCAGATCCGGCCTGAATCGTTTTGCAAACGGCACCATCAGCCGGGTCGAGTAGCCGCCGCGAATCTCCATCACAACCAGCGTTGCCGCCACTGCGGCGCTCACCACAAATTGCAGACCGAGCTTCGCCCTCGCCGTCAGTCCCTGGTTTTGTCGATGCACAACCTTGATATAGTCATCCGCAAATCCGATCGCCCCAAACGCAAGCGTGGACAACATCACCAGCCAGACATAAGGATTCGAAAGATCAGACCACATCAACGTCGGCACCAAAATCGAGATACAGATCAACACCCCGCCCATCGTCGGCGTCCCGCTCTTCTTTTGGTGCGACTGAGGTCCCTCTTCCCGGATATACTGCCCAATCTGAAACTCGCGCAGCTTCTCGATCACATACGGGCCGATCAGCAAGCCGATCAGTAGCGCCGTAAGGCTCGCAAACACAGTACGAAACGTCAGATATCGGAAGATGCGAAACAGCCGAAAGTAAGGGAACAGCTTCTGGTACAGCAACCAATAGAGCAAAACGCCTCCGCCTTTTACTCGCAGCTTATGCCCGTTTTCTGTTGCGAGTCACGGCTATCTTAACAGCACCATCGCCCGGATCCTGTGGTTATCTCATCCGCGAACCAATCCGAATGCCGCCGAATCTCGAAATTCTCCGCTCAGAGCCCGTTCTCTAGCGCAAAGCAGAGCGCATCGGCAGCCATCGCAAGCTCGAACGCAAGATGAGCATCGTGATCCGAGTCCTCTGCCTGCCGCAATAACTCAACAGTCACCGGAAAAAGATCCGTCCCTTTACCGCGCTCAGCGTGCTCAATCTTTTCCAATCTTTGATCCGCCTCCCCAATAAACTTTTCCAGCCAAGCCGGTGAAGGCGACGCGACCTTCTGACGATGTTTTTCCCGGGCAGCATAGAGCCCTGCCAGCGACAGATGCTCCGCTGCACGCAAAACCCCGATCGCCCGCAACACAAACTTGTTTCCTTCTTCGCCCTCTGTTGCCTTGCGGTAGAGCTTCACTCCACGCTCCAGCAGATCCCTCAGGTCTTCCCCCGTTCCTTTTTCCATAAGCGAAATCACGACCGTAGCTCTCTGCATATGGTGAAACGCCGTCATAAGTCCATAATCAGTGGCATAAACAGCCCCGGAACCAGAAACCTTTTCTGCAGCTTTCTTCGCCGCTTTTTTAGCAATCTTCTTGGCGTGTTTCGCAGCGTGTTTTTTGGTAGCTTGCTTTTTAGCGGCGTGTTTAATCGCCTTCTTCGCATGCTTCTTCATCGCCGAACTGGAGTTTTTCCTCACCAGTGCATTCCCGTTGCTCGACATATATCTCTGCTCCGTATGATCTCGTTTCGCCAATCAATAAATCATCAGATGCTGTTTGATTTCGATGCGTCACTAGGCTTTCCCGCTAATACTGTCAAAGCCTTCTCCAAACGCACGCCCCGAGAAGCCTTCAACAACACTACGTCGCCCGCGCGCACATTCGCAACCAGCCACTCACCCGCTTCCTCGGGAGTTGTTACAAATAATGTTTCCACGCCGCCTGCCCTGGCCGCCCCCACAATGGATTCGGCCGCACCGCGCACTCCGAGCACAAAATCCACCCCGCGTTCCTTCATCCGCGCACCGCACGCAGCATGTAGCGCAGCCGAATCCGGACCAAGTTCCAACATCTCCCCCGCAACCACAATATGCCTCTCCGCCGGAATCGCCACCAACGCATCGATCATCGCGTTAAGCGCCGTCGGATTGGAGTTATAGCAGTCATTGATCAGCGTCGCCCCGCGCCACTCCAGAACCTCCCCACGCTTATCCCCTGCCCTCAGTTCGCCGACCACCGCCGCGCACTCCGCTAACTCCATCCCGCTTTGCAGGCCTGCAGCAATCGCAGCCAACGCATTAGGGATGTTGTGCCGTCCCAACATCTTCAACTGCACACTCGCGCGCTGCCCCTTCGCCTCCACCGTAAATACCACGCCCTCCGCGCCTACTTCAGCGACGTTGACAGCTCTTACCCCTGCTCCCTCACCAAACCCGTAAAACACCGCGCGTCTATCCAACCCACGGCCAAACGCCGCTACGTAAGCGTCGTCGAAGTTCAGAATCGCTATACCATCTGCAGGCAGCGCCTCAATCAACTCATACTTCGCCCGTGCAATTCCAATCAGCCCCTCCGGAAAGAACTCGAGATGCACCGGCCCCACGTTCGACACAACGGCCCAATCCGGCTCGGCAATCTGTGCCAGCGCAGCAATCTCACCCGCATGGTTCATACCCATCTCGATCACCGCGACCTCATGCTCCCGCTCCAGCTTCAGAAGCTGCAACGGCAGACCAAACGCGTTGTTCAGGTTGCCGGCTGACTTCAACACCTTGAACTTCGCTCCCAGAACCTGTGCCACAGCCTCCTTGGTCGTAGTCTTCCCGGCCGACCCGGTCACTCCGATCACTCTCCCACCCCACTTGCGTCGCACCGCATGAGCCAATTGCTGCAGCGCCCGCAACACACAATCGTCGCACTCTGCCACGCGCAGCAATCGCCTCTCATCCACTTCAGCCGGCACAACCCATCGATTACTCACCACAGCAGCCAGGGCCCCATTCGCGAGCGCCGCATGCACGTACTCATGCCCGTCGAGTCTCTCGCCGCGAACTGCAAAAAAAAGCTCTCCGCCACCAATCGTGCGCGAGTCTATCCCATACCCCACCGCTTCGGCCGATGTATCGAACTCGCCATCCGCATGAATCCAGTCAGCAATCTTCCCCAAGGTCAGCTTCACGCGATCTCCCTCAAAACTCCAGCAGCTACAGCCACATCATCGAACGGCACCGTTCCCTCTCGCAGGATCTGCACCTTCTCATGGCCCTTACCCGCGATCAAAACAATGTCTCCAGCCTTCGCCGCACGAATCGCAATCTCGATCGCCGCGGCTCGATCCTGTTCTACTATGCACCTCGTCGCTGTCTCCCGAACTCCAGCCAGAGCCTCGTTGATAATCTCCATCGGATCTTCACTACGTGGGTTATCGCTCGTAAGCACAACGAGGTCGCTTCCCTTCCCCGCCGCCCGGCCCATCCGCGGGCGTTTCGTCTTATCTCGATCTCCGCCACAACCAAACAGAGTAATCACCCTGCCACTGCGTTCCTTCACTAACTCCCGCGCCAGCGAGATCAAATTCCGCAGAGCATCATCGGTATGCGCATAGTCCACCACCACCGTCATGTCATTGGAAGAAGGCACCACCTCAAAGCGGCCCGGCACCTGCGCTCCCGAAGCCGCTCCTGCCACGACCTCTTCGAGAGTCATTCCTCTGGCCAGCGCAGCACAAGATGCAGCCAGCAGGTTGTATACATTCACCCTTCCCGTCAGCGAAGACCTCATCAGCGCATCCCCATTCGGCGTCTTGAAGATAAATCGCGTCTCGCCCGCTTGCAGCTTGATGTCCTCCGCCCGATAGTCTCCGCTCAACGGCTCCAACCCATATCCCATCATCTGAGACTGCCGATTCGCCGCGATGAGGCGCCTCCCATAGCTATCATCGCCATTGATCACAGCGACTCGCGGCGCCGGCGACCCAACTCCCTCAAACAATCGCGCCTTCGCTGCGAAGTACTTCTCCATCGTCCCGTGATAATCCAGATGGTCCTGGGTCAGATTGGTAAACATCGCGACGTCTACCGGCAACCCCCAGACTCGCTCCTGCTCCAGCGCATGAGACGACATCTCCATCACGGCTTCTGTAGCACCAGCCTTCACCCCATCCGCAAAAATCTCCAGCACATCCCGTGACTCCGGCGTAGTATGCGGCGAAACCCGCACCTCATCTCCAACATGCGTCTCAATTGTCCCAATCAACACGCACGTCCGCCCCACACTCCGAAGCATCGCCTCCAGTAAAAATGCCGTCGTTGTCTTCCCATTCGTTCCGGTCACCCCACTCAACGCAAGACCACGCTCCGGATGTCCCATCACCGCAGCACTGACCTCTGCCAGCGCCCGCCGTCCTCGCTCCACCAAAGCCGCCCCAACGCCTGCATGCTCTCGACGCAGCTTTTCGTAAGCCTCGCGAGAGTCCGTAACCACGGCCATCGCCCCCTTCGCGATAGCGGCCTCTATATAACGATTTCCATCCGTCGCCTCACCCCGCATCGCGACAAACACATCACCGCGCCCCATCCGTCGAGAGTCATACTCCACCCCCGAAACCTCTACCGCAGCACAAAAGCGTTCCACGGCACTAAGGCCGTCGCAAACAGTCTTCCAATTCATAGAGGGATGCTAGCCGAGAACCCGCATCTGTCACAGCACAAAACCATCATCGACTGAACCGCACCACGATCTCAGTCCCAGCCGGCACCATCGTGCCCGCCGCCGGCACCTGCTCTCTAGCCAAACCGCTCCCGACAGCCTGTACCCGCAAACCCGCCGAATCCGCCCGCTCCACTACACCCCGCAGCCCCGATCCCTCGAACGAAGGCACTGGCACACGCAGCCCCGCATCCACAACCACCGCGCCCTTCTCTTTTGCCTCAACGGCAGGCGCAGCCTTCTGCGGCATCGTTTGCGCAGACGCATCAGGTGCCGCCGAGCCAGTACCATCGCCCCCATGAAACGCCGCCACAACCTTCGCCGGCAACATATCCAAAATCCCTGAAGTCTTCCCGTTAGCAGGCGCCTTCTGCGTAACTGCAACCGGTTTCTCGATCGCCGCAACCTCAGCAGGCGCAGCGTTCGACTGCGGCGCGCGCAGCGGATCATCCGCTGGCAAGCTATTCACATCATCGAACATCGCATTCAGATCGGCCGTGTTTTCGCTTGGCGCATCCCCGGCCTCCTCCGTCTTCGCCGCCACCGTCAACTCTTTCTTCGTCTTCAACGGCTGATCATGCGGAACACCCAGATACTCCAATACCTGTTGCGCCACCTCAGCAAACACCGGCGCACTCGCCGCACCGCCGTAGTGCTGCACCTCGCTACCCGCCGTCGGAGTGTCGATTACGACCGCAACCGAGATCGCAGGATTGCTCACCGGCGCGAAGCCCGCAAAACTCGCCACCAACTTCGTATGCGAGTAGGTGTGCGTCGCCGGATCAATCTTCTGCGCTGTGCCCGTCTTACCACCCGAGCTATAACCGTTCAGCGCCGCCTGCCGCCCCGTGCCCTCGGTCACAATGCCCTGCATCATCATCCGCATCTTCGCCGAGGTCATCTCTGTAATCACCCGATGCGCGCCATCGGGCAGCGTCGAGGGCAGTCCATTCGAAGGCCGGAACGCCGCAGGCTTCAACCGCGGATCGCCCTTCATCTCATCGGTCGACTGCAGCAGCACATGCGGAGGCATATAAACTCCGCCATTTGCAATTGTGCTCACCATCGTTACAAGCTGCACCGGCGTCACGCCCACCTCCTGCCCAATCGCAATCGACAGGATGCTCGTCGCTCCCCACTTCCTCGGATTCCGCAGCAGGCCACGTGTCTCACTCGGCAGTTCGATCCCCGAGCGATCCCCAAATCCAAAGGCCCTCATATAGTCATAAAACTTCTGATTCCCCAGCTTCAACGCCATCTTCGCCGCGCCGACGTCGCTCGAGTGCTCCAGCGCATATTGCACCGTCACCCGCCCAAAGTGATCGCTCCTGTCGTCATGCAGCGTGCGACCGTACATCGTCATCGCGCCACCCTGACAATCCACAATGTCCGTAGGCTGCACCCCCGCCGCATCGATCGCAGCCGAGTAAGTCACCAGCTTGAACGTCGATCCCGGCTCATACACATCGCTCACCGCCAGGTTCGTCAACACGCTTGAGTCCATGTGTTTCTGGTCGTTCGGATTGAACCGCGGAGACACCGCCAACGCCAGAACCTGCCCCGTGTGCGGGTCCTGCACCACCACCGTCCCATGCAAAGCCTTCACCTTCTCCACCTGTGCATCGAGCGCCCGCTCCGCCATGTACTGAATATTCGCGTCGATCGACAGCACAAGATTCTCACCCGGCATCGGCTGGTTCTCTTCACTGCCCAACACATGTCGCTTCGCATCAAGCGCAGTCAGCATATGCCCAGGCTCCCCGTGCATATCCTCGTCGAACTGCCGCTCCAAACCACCCAGTCCAATATCGTCGGTACCCACATATCCCAACACCTGTGCAGCCAGGTCATTATTCGGATAGAACCGTTTGAACTCCTTCTGAAAGTACACGCCCTTCAAATTCAACTCGCGCAAGCGGTCGACAATACCGGGATCGACCTTCCTCGCCACCCACGCAAAGTTCTTCGAAGCATTGAATCGCGCCAGCATCTGCTGCTGCGATGTAAAGTTGTCTCTCGGATCCGCGTGCACAATCTCTGCCAGTATCTCCGCCGCGCTCGCACGATTATCCCCAAGCTCCGACGGCACCGCATACACACTATCCACCTGCACCGTCACGGCAAGCTCCCGCAGATTGCGGTCATACAGCATCCCCCGCCGCGGAGCCACCTCGAACGTCCTCTGTTGCTGCAGCGCCGCCCGATGCACAAAGTCCGAGTGCCGCACCACCTGAAGCCATCCCAGCCGTACCGCGATCAGCGACGTCCAGGCGCAAAAAAACAGCGCCACATAAGCGAAACGGATCCTCCGTATTGGAGCGGTCAACGTCTGCCGTGGCGCTTTGTTCATCTCATCCCTGCTTTATCGTTAATGTACTTCCCGATCCCTCACCGTCAGACGTTCTACAAACTCGAACACACTGCCGACAATCCGCTACTGCGCAATCTGCATCGCCGGAGCACTAGCCTGCGCCAGCACTGGAGCATTCGGATCTCCGCCGCCCTCAGGCCGCACCACCTGTCCGGGCTGAGGCTCGCCCAAACCAAGCTGCTTGGCAATCCTGTCGATCCGGCCAGGATCCGTCAACTGCGCCTCATTCAACCGCAGTTGCCTATTCTCCTCCCGCAACTGCTCCACCTGTGCCTTCTGGGCCTCGACGTGATAACCAATCTCAATCGCCGAAAAGTGCTGCCAGACATAAACCATCACCAGCACAAACAACACACTCATCACTGCAGTAAACGTGCGCATCTCACGCCGCCGCTCCGGATCGTCCGCCTTCACAATGCGGCTGTTGTCGATGTGCTTCGTAAAGAAGACCTCGGGCGTAGGTCCACGCCGAGCACGCCGTTGCGTCTCATACAGCTCACGATTCCGCGCCGTCAGCGACTCCGCACGGCTCTGCGCCCGCGACCCTAGCATCTCTAACTGTTGTCCCGCCATCGCCGAAGCTGCCATCCTGCACCTCTCTCAACCCGCCGCTAAATCCTGAGCCCAAAATCTTTTGCCACTCTCCTCAACGTACGAACCGGGCCGGGATCGCTATGGAGGAAGGGACTTTTTGTTGCAGAGTTGTCTTTCGCCTGAAAGAAGGTGGGACAACCCCGGCCCGATCACATGTTTTCTCTATCTATAGACTGCACCATTTTTTGTGCAATAGAGAATCTTGTACCTAAATTTTTTCTGCGGCCCTCAACTTCGCACTACGCGACCGCGGATTCCTCATCTGTTCCTGCTCAGCCGCCACAACCGGCTTCTTCGTCAAAACCTCAAATATCTTCGCGTCCTTCGCAGCCTTGAACGCATCCTTCACCAGCCGGTCCTCCAAAGAGTGGAAGCTGATCAACACCAGCCTTCCGCCCGGCTTCAACAGAGACCCCGCGCTCTTCAGCAGCGATTGAATCTCTCCCAACTCGTTATTCACTCGAATCCGGAGTGCTTGAAAGGTCCTGGTAGCCGGATGAATCTTCTCGCCTTTCATTGGTGGGGCCTCGGCCGATACGATTCGAGCCAATTCTGCTGTAGTCGTAATCGGCCGGGCCCTAACAATGGCTCTGGCGATTCTCCGCGACCTCCTTTCCTCTCCGAATTCGTAAATCAGGTCGGCGAGTTCGTTTTCGTCTTCCTGATTTACCACTTGCTCGGCCGTCTCCCCACTGCGCGTATCCATCCGCATGTCTAGTGGTCCGTCGGTCCGAAAACTAAATCCTCTGTGCGCCTCGTCCAGCTGCAGGCTGCTCACGCCAAAGTCAGCGAGCAATCCATCCAGGCTCCCCGCTTCAATCAGGCTCGAAGCCTCCGAAAACGCCCTCGGCTCGAACACCACCTCCGGCATCTCCTCACCAAGCTCAGCCCGTAAAACCTCAAGCCTTGCCTTAGCCATCTCCATCGCCTCCGGGTCACGGTCAAAGCCAATCAACTTGCCCTTGCCGCCCAGCCTCTTCGCAATCTCCGAAGAGTGCCCCGCCAGACCCAACGTCGCGTCAACCACCACGCCGCCCGGCCGCACATTCAAATACTCCAAAACTTCTTCTAAAAGAACCGGCACATGTTGCGGACTCTTCATCTGTCACCCGCCTTCTGTGCTGCCCCTGGGGGCCAACCTGCTACTACTAAGCAACAACCTTGGTCTTCTCTGCGAACGCCATCAGATCCACATCTGTCAGCTCAACAGCTCCACTGGCCTTCTTCATCTCGGCGTCGAACATCTCTGCATTTACAACTTCCAACAACGTCTGCGACCCCAGAACATTCACCTCGCCCGTCACCTTCGCCAACTCCCGCAGCTTCTGCGGAATCAGCACCCGGCCCTGTGCATCCATCTCGGCCATCTGCCCATAGAAGTTCGTCACATCCTGAAACTTCTTTCGTACCGGATCCATCGGGGACATCTTCGACAGCGACGCCTCGATCTGCTCCCACTCCTTCAGCGGATAAACCTGCGCCCGCTTCCCATCCATGCTCGTTATGTAGAACTCGGGTCCGTACAGCTCATCCACACGGCGCTTGAACTCGGCAGGGAGTTTAAGTCTCCCTTTCTCATCAACGCGTGTTGGGTGATTTCCCCGAAACATAACGACCTCGATACCTCTCTCGCCTCATCTTTGGTTCAAAACCTGCTCCGCATCGTAGAATTTTGTTGCCAGGGAACCTAGTTTGGTCCACCAAACTCCAAAATCTTCTACTTCGCTCCACCAGCATCGCCGAGCTACCCAGCCCTGTAAAGGACTAATTTGTACAACTTCTGTGCATTTCCCATATTGGAATGTGGAAAACTCAGCTACTTGTGTGTACCGAAGAGGTAACCGCTAGCTGTAGTGTTGGCTCTGGTGATTCATGCCATCTCCGTTACTTGCAGAGCGTGAATCGATCTGATAAGCGAAATAAAAGCGAAAATAGCCTCAGCCGCCATCTACGGTTGTTCGTGATAGATCAAACGGCCCTCAGAGTTTGCAGTCGAAAGATAATGGAAATCTTTATCGAAGTGTTTTCTGAACACGCTGAACCCATAAGTACCCTTCATGTGCACTGTGATCTTCATCTGAGAATCCTGGGGAAAGGGATGTCGATCCTGTAGAAAAAAACAAGGAATAGTCGCTCCTGCCCCGCCAGCTTCCAATAGCGGAATGGGAGGCGATCCGACAACGAGATCGCTTATAAAAATATGACTTGCAGTGTCATTGATGAGCGGTTCACACTTTACCTCGGCGTTGGAAATGTCTAGAATTCCAGTGTTTTTGAGTAGTAAGTGGTCGAAGTTGTACATATTGTCTTTGTCCACAGGCTGTAACGTTTCCAGCTGAAAATGCGGCTGCAAGTTATATCGAATGGATGGAATCTCTGCGATGAACCCGATCACAGCGATCACACCCAAAAAGATCGCCCACAGATTCCACTTTTTCTTCTCGACAAGCTGAACGGGCGCAGTCGTCTTTTTTATGTCAGCAGCGACGTCTATGCCCAACTGTTTGCGGAGTCTCTTATATTTACGTCGATCGCGTGCAGAACCACTCGGCATTTCAGAAGCCTAACACGCTGTATTTACGATGGTTTACAGGTAGGCGAGTGTATGCGCAGATCTCTCGCCCCAACTCCATCCCATAGCGAGGACAGGGCCTGAGCACTTCGCCCAGGGTACCTCCGTTTGTTCGCGCGCATCCTCTTTCCGTATTCGGCGGCAATTCAGAGCCGTTGGAGTTTGGCGATCGACGGGGGTGGGAGCTAACGCTTTCCCAATAAGTTCTTCCGGCGCAATAGCCAGATCAGGTACGCAAGCACTGCCAGATTGATGACCAGCAGGCTCAAACGAGACCAGTCCGGCTTCCGGATCAGCTCATACAGCTCCCACGGCAGAAAAGACACCGTCAGAATCAGCGTCAGATACTCAGCCCAAACCTTTTCGAGAAGCAGTCCGATCCCCTCCGTCAAAGCCAACGCGGAATATCCGAACGTCCCCACACTGATCTGTCTCAACCGATGAGCATCGATCAGGTCAGCCTTGTGCAGCAACAAAGCAACCAGCCGGCTTTCAGGGTCAAACCTCAACTTCAGAGCCAGCCGCGTCACCTCATCACCAACATCTTTATGCAGCAGGTGAACCGCACCCGCACCGATACAGAAGAAGAAGATCGCCTTGGCCAGCTTGAAAAGCCCGATCAGCAACAAACCGCGATCGTGAGCACCGGCCGGGTGATCCCCCTGCTCCGGTGCCTGTATCAACTCGCGGCTACTTATCGGTTCTTTCAGCATCATCAGACCTTCAGTTGACGAGGACTCAATGGAATTGTCAACGCCCCCTTCGTGTGATGCACATCTTCACCGCATCAACATCTTCTCGCTAACCGTTAGGCGCACACAACCGACGTCGCAACGCTCTCTCTTCAGACGGCATATCACGAGCATGATGGAAATTAGACCAATCCAGTCCCCGCAAGCAGACGTAGATGCTTATGAGTGCCCCTGCAGGGAACCAACTTCTAAATGATCTGGAACGATAAAGGATAACGACAATGAAGAAGACCTTCCTCGCAACCGTTGCAGTCGCCGCTCTGGCCATCACCTCAGTTACCGCACACGCCCAGAAGGACCCTGAAGTCGGCGGAGCTGCGATGTACCCCACCAAGACCATCGTCGAGAACGCCGTCAACTCACCCATCCACAAGACCCTCGTCGCTGCCGTCAAGGCCGGCGGCCTGGTCGATACGCTCAACAGCCCCGGGCCCTTCACCGTCTTCGCACCAACCGATGATGCCTTCGCAAAACTTCCCGCAGGCACCGTCGACACCCTCGTCAAGCCCGAGAGCAAAGACACTCTGGACAAAATCCTCACCTACCACGTAGTAGCCGGCAAGATCTCCTCGAAGGAACTCGCAAAGATGATCCAGAAGGGCGGCGGCAAAGCTACTCTTAAGACCGTTCAGGGCGAAGATCTCACAGCCACCATGTCCGGCGGCAACATCATGCTGACCGATGCCAAGGGCGGCATGGCCACCATCACCACAGCCGATGTCTTCCAGTCGAACGGCGTCATCCACGTCATCGACACCGTCCTCATGCCCAACTAAGTGTTTCCTCCGGTAATCCCTTGAGGCGCCTCATCACGAGGCGCCTTTTTTTCTTATCCCACAAAACACACTATGATTGGCAGCCCCTACACCACTCGCACTTTCTGCTGAAACACGCTATAAACCAACTCAACGATGCGCCACACCTTCCAATCCCAACAGTGGCTCCCCTACCCTGTTGAAGTAGTCTTCGCCTTCTTCTCAAATCCCGACAACCTCCCACGCCTCATGCCCGCGTGGCAGAAAGCCCGCATCGAAGAGATCTCCATCGCACCCCCGCCTCCCCACCCTGTCACATCCTCCAGACCCGGCAGCATCGCCGCAGGTGCCGGAACGAAGCTCACAATCAGCTTTCGCCCATTTCCATATTCCCCCATCAGACTCCGCTGGGACGCAGAGATCTCCGACTTCCTCTGGAACGATCACTTCTGTGACCGGCAACTCCGAGGTCCCTTCGCCTACTGGCACCATTGCCACCATGTAAAGTCAGAAACGCGAACAGAAAACTCCCGAGGCCCTGTCCCCGGCACTCTGCTCGAAGACAAAGTCGACTACGAACTACCGCTGGGAGTATTTGGAAATATCGCCAACAGCCTCTTCGTCGCTTCTCAGCTTCGCAGCACCTTTGCCTATCGTCACGCACGCACCACCCAGTTGCTTGGAGCCCGCATTCAATAATCCCATCACCTAATGCTTGGCGAGAACCTGCTCCATCAGCTTGCTGAGATAAGGTCTCGACCTCTCAAGCGCCGCCTCAGCCGTAAGGCCGTACTTCTCTCGCAGCGACTCCACCTTCCCATGCTCGATGAACGCATCCGGCCAGCCCACCCTCACCACCGGAACCTGCAGCTCAAGTTCGTTCAACGTCTCCATCACGGCAGAACCAAAACCACCCGCAAGAACATGATCTTCCAACGTAATCACCAACCCACAGCGGCCACCGAACTCTCCGACGCAATCACGATCTACCGGCTTCGCAAAACGCGGATTAATCACCGCTGCAGAAAACCCTTCCAGCTTCAACATCTCTGCCAGACGGACCGCCTCCGGCAGCATCGCTCCTAAACCGAAGATGGCAACATCCGCTCCGTCGCGAATCACCTCAGCCTTGCCGATCTCAAGCGCTACCGGCTGCTCTTTCACAGCAATCCCCGGTCCGGTGCCCCGCGGATATCGAATCGCGCTTGGCCCCTCGTGCAGCATCGCCGTATACATCATGTCGGCCAGTTCATCCTCATTCTTCGGCACCATATGCACCAGGTTCGGCACGCTGCGCAGATAGCTGATATCGAACAGCCCATGATGCGTCGGCCCATCATCACCGCTCAACCCGCCGCGATCCATGCAGAACACCACCGGCAGATTCTGCAGACAGACATCATGCACAATCTGATCGAAGGCACGCTGCAGAAACGTCGAATAGATCGCACAAAACGGCTTATATCCCTTCGTCGCCATTCCAGCGGCAAAGATGACCGCGTGCTCCTCAGCAATCCCCACGTCAAAGTACCTCTTCGGATGATGCGGCCTGAAGAGATCCAACGCGGTCCCATTCGGCATCGCAGCCGTAATCGCGACAACCTTATCGTTCATCGTAGCTAGCTTCGTCAACGATTCCGCAAATATCTCGGAATAAGTCTTCTGCCCCGCAGGCTTGGTCTCACCGGTCTGCGCATCGTAAGGCCCCAGCCCATGAAACTTCTTCTGCTTTTCTATCGCAGGCTGAAAACCCTTTCCTTTTTGAGTGATCGCATGCAGCACCACCGGCTTATTCTGCTGCTTCAAAAAGTTGAATGTCTCAATCAGTAGCGGCAGATTATGTCCATCGAGCGGTCCAAAGTAGCTCAGCCCAAACTCTTCGAAGAGCGTGCCCGGCCCAATCAAACCCTTCGCCGCCTCTTCCGCCTTGCGAGCAACATGCCGCACCGTCTTCCCACCAAAGCGCTCCAGCAGATCGGCCGCCCGATCATGCAGGCTCGAGATCGTAGGATTCGTCACGATCTTATGAAAGTACTCAGCGATCGCCCCAACGTTCTTATCAATTGACCACGCATTATCGTTCAACACCACGATCAACCGCTTGGTCTGAGCCGCGATATTGTTCAGCGCTTCAAACGAGATACCATTCGTAAACGCCGCGTCCCCCGCCAGCGCGACGATATGTTCTTTGCCGCCCGACATGTCGCGGGCAACAGCCATGCCCAGAGCCGCGCTCAGCGCCGTTCCTGCGTGTCCCGCACCATAACTGTCATGCTCGCTCTCGGTGCGCAGCATAAACCCATTCAATCCACCCGGCTGCCGAATCGTATGAAACAGCTTCTCTCGCCCCGTCAGCAGCTTGTGTACATAGGCCTGATGGCTCACGTCGAAGACGAAGCTATCAGTCGGTGTGTCGAACACATAGTGCATCGCAAGCGTCAGTTCAACCACGCCGAGATTCGGACCAATATGCCCACCCGTCTTTGCAACCCCCACAATCAGACGCGCCCGGATCTCCTCTGCCAACTGGGTCAGCTCCGCAATCGAAAGCTTCTTGACGTCAGCGGGAGAGTTGATTGTCTCGAGAATATTGCTCATTCAAAACCTGTTCTGCAGTCTCGCTAACCGAGCGTCGCGTCCTGCCCAAAACACAGCTATACCCTCAACCCGGCGAAATGAGGTGACTTTTAAGTATATCAACCCACAACTTCGCGTGTTGCATTTTTCAAACCCGATTCTTAGACGTTCGTTTCCGTCATTCGATGTCTTTTCCGCATCGCGAGTCAGCAGAATGCCAGCGCCGGCAAGCCAAAGCGAACCTGAATTTGCTCCAACCAGCTCAGCCACTGCGATATGCTTTCCCTCACATGGTCCCCGCCGTCACCACCACAGGCCTCACCCGCCGCTTCGGCGAATTCACCGCAGTTCAGGACGTCAACCTTACAGTCGCCCCGGGCCAGTTCTTCGGTTTCCTCGGTCCCAACGGTGCAGGCAAATCCACCACCATCAAGATGCTCACCGGCCTCCTCGCACCGACCTCCGGCTCCATCCAGATCCTCGGCCTCGACGCTATTTCAAATCCTCTGGAGGTCAAGCGCCAGATCGGCGTAGTCCCCGAAGGCCTCGCCCTCTTCGGTCGCCTCACCGCCTCCGAGTACCTCCGATTCGTCGGCCGTATGTATGGCCTCGACGCCGCCACCACCGCCGCCCGCACCACCGAACTTCTCGAGTTCATGAGTCTTGCCGGCGAAACAAAAAAACTCATCACCGACTTCTCCCACGGCATGCAAAAAAAGCTCGCCCTCGCCGCCGCCGTCATCCACGGTCCCCGCATCCTCTTCCTCGACGAGCCCTTCGAAGGCGTCGACGCCATCGCCTCCGGCACACTCAAAGCCATGCTTCAGGGCATGATCGCTCGCGGCGCAACCATCTTTCTCACCTCCCACGTTCTCGAGATCGTCGAGCGCCTCTGCACCCACATCGCCATCATCGATCGCGGCCACCTCATCGCCAACGGCTCGCTCGAAGAGCTCCGCGCAGGTGTCCAGGCCCGCAATCCCGAAGACAACGGCGGCAACCAGATCCTCACGCTCGAGCAGATCTTTCTCAGCATCGTAGGCGGCGATCCCGCCACTACCCATCCCGAGCAGGAACTCTCATGGCTGGGCTAACCGACACACCGGGCCAACCTCCAAACCCACCCTGGACCTCAGCCCAAAGCCGAGCCCAGTTCGCCGCCCTCGCTCAACTTCGCTGGTGCATCTTTCGCAATGCCTTTCGCCGCAAAGGTGGGGTCGGCGAACTCATCGCCCGCATCCTGATCTTCCCCGTCCTCGCCCTCATCGCCATCTTTCCCATTCTCGGCGCAGGCTTCGGAGCCTACCTCTTCGTCTCCACGGATCGTCTCGCCATGCTCTCCTCAATCACCTGGGGAGTCTTCTTGCTCTGGCAACTCGTCGTCCTCAACATCTCAGCGCCCGGCCTCAGCTTCGACATCAACACTATCATCCGCTTCCCCCTCAGCTTCCCCCGCTACCTCACAGCCCGCCTCTTCTTCGGCCTGCTCTCCGCCGCCAATGTCATCGGCACCCTGGCCCTCATCGCCGCCGACATCGGCATCGGTGTAGCCAAACCTTCGCTCGTCCCCTGGGCCACTCTCACCCTCTTTGTCTTCTCCCTGGCAAACATCTTCTTCACACGAATGGCCATCACCTGGGTCGAGCGCTGGCTCTCCACCCGCCGCGCCAGCGAAATCTTCACCGCGCTCATCATCTTCGGCTCCCTCGGTTTCCAATACATCAACCTGAACTTCAACCCAGCCTTCCAAAATGGTCACGTCCACAAATCTCCCATCCTCATCAAAATCTTTAACCGTCTTCGCCCAGTCGCCGAACTCCTTCCCCCGGGCCTGGCCGCAACATCGATCGTCAGCTCTGCGCAAGCACGCCCTTTCGACGCCATCGCCTCGTTGCTGGGCCTGGCCGCCTTCGGGTGCCTCTTCCTGGCCATTTATGCCTGGCGGATGCATCGCGAGTTCCGCGGCGAAAGTCTAAGCCAGGTCTCCCACCAACCCGCCGCAACCCGCATCCCACCGTCACAACGTATCTCCGGCCTGCAATCAGCAACGACTCAGTCCACCCGCGGCCCCCTCAGCTTAAGCCCCACCCTCTCCGCATGCCTCCACAAAGAGCTCATCTACCTCCGCCGCAACACCAATCAGCTTTACGGCTTCATCGCTCCCGTATTCATGGTCTTCCTCTTCGCCAACCGCATCGGAGCCAGCGGTGTCGGCGGTAGCCTCATCTTTCCTGCCTCCGTCGCCTACTCTCTGCTCGGCGTCTCCATCCTCTCCTATAACGGCCTCGGCATGGACGGCCCAGGCGTCCAGTTCTATTTCATCAGCCCCACGCGCATTCGCGACGTCTTCCTAGCAAAGAACCTGATTGGCTTTCTCCTCAGCCTTATCGAATTCATCCTCATCTTCGGAGTTCTCGCTTTCGGCGCCCGTACTCCGCCTCCGCTCATCGCCGTCGCGACCTTCTGCTGGCTCCTCTTCACCACCTTCACCAACGGAGCCATTGGTAATCTCCGATCCCTCAGCGCACCAAAAAAAATCAACCTGTCGAAGATCAACCGCGCACAGACTTCGCAACTGAGCGCCATAATCGCCTTAGGCGTGGTTCTGGCCTGTTTCGCTATCGGCTTTGCAACTGTCCTCTTCTGCCAGCACCTCGGCCAACCTTGGCTTATGATCCCCATTCTCCTGGCCTTCGCCATAGCCGCCCTCATCTTTTACATCCGTGTTCTGAACCGTCTTGACGCAATAGCGCTGAACCATCGAGAAGCAATCGCTGAAGAACTGTGCAAAACCTAGGGCCCTGGTTTCACGCGAAGCCGTGTCATCTAACGAAGCCCGCATTAAGCGGATGCTGTCATTCCGCATTAAGCCTCCGCTGTGAGTCCCGTGTTGAGCCTTGGCTGTCATCCTGAGCGCAGCGAAGGATCCCGAATAACTCCGCCCGCCCAAGCCGCTCCGTCCCTTCCCACCCACCCACTTCACGGATCTGCTGTCTTCCCCAACGATCCACGAAACAGTTCATGACAAATCCCAGACAACACCTGCGCTACACTGGCTTTCTTCGCACACCAGGTCACCCACCGACGTCCAGGCGAACAATGCGTCAAAAACGGTAAGACCACACGAAGTATCGAAAAGGAAAGACAACGAGATGCAGATTAGGTGCCGCAAAACCGTAGTCCTTATCGCATTCGCAATAGCAACCACCTTTGCCTGCCTCCACGTCACCGCCCAGACGCCCCCAGAGCAGCCAGACAAATACCAGTGGCTCGAGGACGTCTCTGGCGACAAAGCCATGGCCTGGGTCAACGAAGAAAATGCCCGCTCGGCCAAAGTCCTCCAGGCAGACCCGCGATACCCCGTACTCGCCGAAACAGCGCTCAAAGTGCTTGAATCGCCCACTCGGCTGCCCTCCCCGGACTTCCGCGTCGGCGAGATATACAACACATGGCAGGACGCCCAGCACGTCCGCGGCATTCTTCGCAAAACCTCCCTCGACAGCTACCTCACCGGCCAGCCCCAATGGCAAACCGTCATCGACTACGACGCCCTCGCCGCAAAAGACAACGAGAAATGGGTCGAGAAGGGCCTCAACTGCCTCTACCCCGGAGACGGCCTCTGTCTGGTCTCTCTCTCCGCAGGCGGCGAAGACGCCGACACTCTCCGAGAGTTCGATCTCAAGACTGGCAACTTCGTCGAAGGAGGCTTCGTCCTTCCAAAGTCCAAGCAGGACGTGACCTGGGTCGACAAAGACACCCTCCTCGTCGCCCGCGACTGGGGCGAGGGCACCATGACTCAATCCGGCTATCCCTTCGTCGTCAAGCTTTGGAAGCGCGGCCAATCGCTGGCTGAAGCCAAAGAGGTATACCGTGGCACCCCCGCTGACGTAGAAGTCGGCGCAACAGCAATTCACGATAGCCATGGCCACGTTGCCGTGGTGATTGATCGCGGAGTTAATTTTTTTGAGCGCGAAACCTACCTCTACACCGACAGCGGCCCCAAAAAAATCTTTGTGCCCGGCAAGTCCCAACTCCACGGCATGCTCGACGGTATGCTGATCGTCGAACTCAACCAGGACTGGAAGCCCGAAGGCCTCTCCCGAAAATTCCCCCAAGGCTCAGTCGTCGCGCTCGACCTCGAAGCCGTGAAGAAGGACCCCGTCCACCTCAAGCCCAGCGTCGTATTCACTCCCACCTCCGAAGAGTTTTTCCAGGAGTCGGCCACCACCAAAGACCACCTCCTCCTCACCACGCTCGACCACGTCCAGGGCCGCGCCTACATCTACACCCACGAAGCCAACAACACGTGGACACGCAAGAAGCTCGACATCCCCGACAACTTCAGCGTCAGTATCGCCACCACCAACACCTCCGACAATAAGTTCTTCCTCGAAACCACCGGCTTCCTGACGCCCTCCTCTCTCCTCCTGGGCGACGCCGCATCAACGAATCTGAAATCCGCCAAAACTCTCCCGGCCCAGTTCGACGCCTCCAATCTCATCGTCGAACAGCTCCAGGCCACCTCCAAAGACGGGACCAAAATCCCCTACTTCCTCGTCCGCCACAAAGACATTAAGTACGACAGCTCAAACCCCACTATCATGAATGCCTACGGCGGCTTTCAAGTCTCCATGACGCCTCTCTACAATCCCATCCTCGGCAAGCTCTGGCTTGAGCGCGGCGGCACCTTCGTCCTCGCCAACATACGTGGAGGCGGCGAGTTCGGCCCCGCCTGGCACGACGCCGGCCTCAAGATCCACCGCCAGCGCATCTACGACGACTTCGCCGCAGTAGGCCAGGATCTCTTCACCCGCAAGATCACCTCGCCTCGCCGCCTCGGTATCGTAGGCGGCTCCAACGGCGGCCTCCTCATGGGCGTCGAGTTCACCCAGCACCCCGAGATGTGGAATGCCGTCGTCATCCAGGTCCCCCTCCTCGACATGCTCCGCTACGAGCACATCGCCGCCGGAGCCTCCTGGGTCGGCGAGTACGGTACCGTCACCATCCCCGCCGAGCGAAAGTTCCTCGCATCCATCTCCCCCTACAACCAGCTGAACCCCAACACCAACTACCCCGAGCCGCTCATCTTCACCACCACCAAAGATGACCGCGTCGGCCCCGTCCACGCACGCAAATTCGCCGCACGCCTCGAAGAGCTTCACAAGCCCTTCTTCTACGACGAGATCGTCGAAGGCGGCCACGCCGCCGGAGCCAACCTCAAAGAGCAGGCAAATACCCGCGCCGAACAATACACCTACCTAACCCGAAAGTTGATGGACTAAAGCAGCCACGAGGCGGCGTAACACTCCCGAGCATCAGCGAAGTCGAACAGTGAACGATCACGACAACTGAAACCGTCATCCCAACCTTGAGCGAAGTCGTGCAACAACCGAAGTCGTCACCCTGAACCGAAGTCGCCATTTGAGTTTAGCTGTCATCCTGAACGTAGTGAAGGATCCCAACACATTCCACCTCCCCATACCGTTCGAACCCTCCAGCCCAAACACTCCAGCCGTCGCCTTCTTCGCCAACCCAAAAGTCTCGACCTAAGCAATCGAACCGTTGACTTTCAGAACTACCCAACCACACCCACCACGCTCAACATCCTCCCAGCAACACCCTTCTCCCCACGATGCGAAAAGTACTTCAGCTCCCCCACCGCATCCACCTTGCAAGCGGAACACTCCCCAACCACAGTGATGCGATCCTCGCCCACTCCGGCCTCCAGCAACTGCCTCCGATTTGCCTCCCAAAGATCCAGGTACAACTTCTCCTCCTCCTCACCCACGCCAACCCGGAAGAGCTCCTCACCATACGCAAATCGCTCCCTAAACTCCCTGTGAACCTCCCGGCCCACCGAGTAGCAGCAAGCCCCGATGCTAGGCCCCACCGCCGCCTCCAGGTCCTCCACCCGTGACCCGTATTCAGTCATCATCATCGCCACCCCACGCTGCACGATCTGCGCCACCGTCCCCCGCCATCCGGCATGAAACGCTCCAACCGCCATCTTCTCCCGATCCACCACCAGCACCGGAACGCAATCCGCAGTCCCCACCCCTACCAGCACTCCCGGCACGTTAGTAATCAACCCGTCGCCCTCCAGCACAGCCCTCCCATCCGCCGTCTGCAACTTCCCATCGAGCGCCCCATCCGCTTCGCGAACGATGTGCACGACATCGGAGTGAATCTGCCGCACTCCCACCAGCACGGAACCACGTTTATCCCCCAAATCACCATCGACATACCGCAAAAAATTACGCCGATTCTCCGCCACCAGCGTTGTTTCATCCTCCTTGGTCCACCCTAGATTCAGCGACTTTCCCCCATAAATCGTGGAAATACCCCCGCCTCGGGTACTAAACCCATGTCTCAGCCACCCAAACCTCCGCCAGGCCCCAACCCGTATAGTTTCAATCCCATCGCTCACGCTAACTCCTTTACTTCGAACGTACCTTAGCTTGGATCGTAGTGTCTCTCCCTACCAGGAGATTCACCAAACGATTCCGGAATCCGGGTCCGCTCAGTCATGTCATCGCGCATTCTTCCAGTGGAACAGTACCCAGTAACATTCTTCAAGATGCAGAGTCTACTTTTTATAGGTACCGCAACAAGGCTTCGCGCATCCAAAGAGACGGAAACAATTGACGATGCAGGGGCATGAACTAACCCCCTTATATTTCAACAAAAATTTGCATCCTTCCCCGCGGGTCTGTAATATACCGCGATTGTAGACATGAGAGTGAATGTGCCCACCGTAGCCCCCCAATTTCTTCGTTCCCGCATCGGCAAAGTCTGCGTGGCCATCATCGGCGGCACGCCCGTCGAGATGCTTGAAAAAGCCAGCGCCGTTGTCAAAGAGACCCCTTTCCTCGAGTTTCGCCTCGACTATCTGGAAAAGCCTCTCCTCGCCTTGCCTAAACTGAAACACTTCCTTAGCGAAAACACCGCCGTTACCGCCATCGCCACCTGCCGCCGCGCAGCCAACGGCGGTAAGTTTGCCGGCAACCTCGCCGCCCAGATGGAG
The DNA here is from genome assembly GCF_013410115.1 of Tunturiibacter gelidiferens. GTDB lineage: Bacteria > Acidobacteriota > Terriglobia > Terriglobales > Acidobacteriaceae > Edaphobacter > Edaphobacter gelidiferens. The sequence goes on along the minus strand of NZ_JACCCV010000001.1, from coordinate 1,859,508 downwards.
ATTCTTTCCAAGGCAGGAACCTCCGGCTTCCACCTCGTCGATCTTGAGCTCGAATCCGCTGAGAGTCTGAAAAAAGGCGAGCTTCAAAAGCTTCGTGAAACAGGCGTCGCGCTGATCGTCAGCCACCACGACTTTACCGCCACCAAGGATCTTGAAAACATCTTCAAACGCATTGAGCCCTTCCAACCTGACTTCATCAAAATAGTCCCAACTGCCAAGACGCTCACCGACAACGTAACCCTCATGCGCTTCATCGAACGCATGGACGATCACTCCAACATCATCGGCATCTGTATGGGCGATGCCGGCATCATCTCGCGTGTCCTCGGCGTCCGCGCCGGCAGCGCCTTTACCTTCGCCGCCGCAACCACCGGCGAAGAGACCGGACCAGGCCAGATCGCCGCCCGCACACTCATCGAAACCTATCGCATCGATCAGGTCGACGCAGCCACCAAGGTCTACGGCGTCGCCGGCAATCCCATCCGAAGCTCGCTCTCGCCCATCATGATGAACACAGCATTCCGCCGCGAGACCGTCAACGCTGTCTATCTCGCGCTTCAGGCCAACAAACTCTCCGACCTCCTCAAGCTCGTCCACGAGATTCCCATCCAGGGCCTCAGCGTCACCATGCCGCTCAAGCAGGAGATCATGGCGCACCTCGAAAAGACCGATCCCCTCTCCGCCAAAATCGGCGCCTGTAACACGGTCCTCCGCCAGGACGGCAAGCTCTACGGGTTCAACACCGACGTCGCCGGCATTACAGGACCTATTGAGAAGCGCCTGTCTCTTCGCGGAGCAAAGGCCCTCGTCCTCGGGGCTGGCGGAGCCGCTCGCGCTGCTGTCTTCGGTATGCGTGACAAGGGAGCCGAGGTCTTCATTCTGAATCGCACCGCCGAAACAGCGCAAAAGCTGGCGAAGCAGTCCGGTTCAAAGACCATCAAGAAGGACGCCCTCTCCAAGACCACCTTCGACGTAATCGTCAATGCGACTCCCATCGGCATGACCGGCATCAAGGGCGCGCAAATCCTCGAAGCTGCAGATCTCAACACCAAGCTGGTCTTTGATCTCGTCTACAACCCACTCGAAACCCCACTCCTGCGCCTCGCACGCCAGCACAGCATCCCCATCATCACGGGCATCGAGATGTTCGTACAACAGGGAGCGCGCCAGTTCGAGATCTTCACCGGAAAACCTGCTCCAGAAGAGGAGATGCTGCGCGTCGTCATCCACGCTCTACGCCAGCAGGCCGAATCTGCCGCGGAGACTCCTGCACCCACAGCCAAGACGAAAAAAGCTTCCTGAAGAAAGTGTCCTGCCAGACGGGCCCACTACGCGTGGGGCGGTCACTTCGTGACTCGTCTACCGGTCTTGGCAACACCAGCACCACAGGTCCTCGCGCTGGGTCGGCACCATCCTCTCCGACCAGCGGGAGGACCAAAGCTTTTTAACGCGACACAACAAGGTACACAAGTCACGAAGTGACCGCCGCCCGCGCAGGGCGCCCGTCCGGCAGGGACAAAAGTCGTTGTCAAGCCCCTACATCACATATCTCATTCATCACAATGCACTTACGCATGGCGTATGAGTTATGCCGAATCAGCTATGCTTATGAAGTAGAGGAAATAAAAACATCTAATCAGGCCGAAAACTCATAACGCTTTTAGAAAGACGAATTTACCCGCAACCCTTTTGTTTAGACTATTTTGCAAAAACGTAAATTCTTAACTCATTCATTTAAGGGAGCTTGCACGCAGATACCCCCCAGGGGGTACCCCCGGAAAGGGAATCTCTAAAAAGAAAAAAGCCGCCCGCAGGCGGCTTTTGAAGTTCTCGTGTGCTAGCTGCTCTTACCCTGAGCCGAAGCGATCTTCTCTTCAGCCTTCCGAGTAATCGCGTTAGCTTCGTCGTACTTCTCACCGTCGTCGCCAGCCTCGTTCCAGAGCTTCTGCCCCTCTTGAAGCTCCTTCTGAGCCTCGGCGGTGTCAATCTCGTTCGGATGCAGCGCGGTCTCCGCCAGAATCGTGACACGCTCCGGCAGAACCTCCACGAAGCCCCAGGCAACAAAGAACTTCTGATCGCCAGAGCTTCCACCATGCAACCGGACCTCACCAGCACCAAGCTCCGCAAGCAGCGGCGCCGCGCCATACAGCGCTTCGAGATACCCCGACATCGACGGCAACTCCACCGCCTCCGCCGTCGCATCCAGCAGAACACGGTCCGGCGTAACCAGCCGAACCGCTAACAAACCCGAATTGCTCGTCGTCTCTGCCATTGGTTATGCCGTCTGCTTCATCTTCTCTGCGGCAGCCTTCACGTCTTCAATGCCACCCTTCAGATAGAAAGCCTGCTCCGGAATATCATCATGCTTACCTTCGATGATCTCCTTGAAACTCCGAACAGTATCAGCAACTTTGACATAAGCGCCGGGGATACCGGTAAAGATCTCCGCCACATGGAAAGGCTGCGACAGGAACCGCTGCACCTTACGCGCACGCGCCACGGTGATCTTGTCCTCCTCCGAGAGCTCGTCGATACCGAGAATCGCAATGATGTCCTGCAGGTCCTTGTAGCGCTGCAGAATCTTCTTCACACCCTGCGCTACATCGTAGTGATCCTGGCCCACAATACGCGGAGACAGAATGCGCGAGGTCGAAGCCAGCGGATCGACCGCGGGATAGATACCAAGCTCCGACAGCGGACGCGAAAGTACGGTGGTCGCATCAAGGTGAGCAAAGGTCGTCGCCGGTGCGGGGTCAGTCAAGTCGTCAGCCGGCACGTACACAGCCTGCACCGAAGTGATCGAGCCCTTCTTCGTCGAAGTAATCCGCTCCTGCAACTCACCCATCTCGGTCGCAAGGTTCGGCTGATAGCCTACGGCCGAAGGCATACGGCCAAGCAGCGTCGAAACCTCAGAGCCCGCCTGCGTAAACCGGAAGATGTTGTCGATGAACAGCAGCGTGTCCGCTCCCTCTTCATCACGGAAGTGCTCCGCAACCGTCAGGCCGGTCAGCGCCACGCGAAGACGCGCCCCTGGCGGTTCCGTCATCTGTCCATACACCAGCGCGGCTTTGCTCTTCGGCAGGTCTTTCAAATCAATAACGCCGGACTCCTGAAACTCCATCCAGAGGTCGTTGCCTTCACGAGTACGCTCACCAACTCCAGCAAACACGGAGAAGCCGCCATGATGACTCGCAACGTTGTTGATCAGCTCCTGGATGATGACCGTCTTGCCCACACCGGCGCCGCCGAAGAGACCCACCTTACCGCCCTTCATAAACGGCTGGATAAGGTCGATGACCTTGATGCCGGTCTCGAACATCTCTTCGCTGGTGGACTGCTCGTCAAACGCAGGCGCCTGCCGGTGTATAGGCATGTGAACCTTTGCATTGACAGGCCCAAGTTCATCTACTGGCTCACCCAACACGTTAAGCACGCGACCCAGCGTCTCGCGACCCACCGGCACCATAATGCCCGCGCCCGTATCGATCGCCTTCATCCCGCGAACCATGCCCTCCGTCGCAACCATCGCGATGCAGCGCACACGGCCCTCGCCAAGATGCTGCTGCACCTCGACGATGACATCGAGCGGGGTGGGAACGTCGAATCCTTCGCTGACGATGCGAATCGCCTGAAAAATAGCCGGCATATGCGACTCTTCGAATTGAATGTCAACGGCCGGTCCGCTGATCGAAATTACTCTTCCAATATTCTCTGCCATAGGTCTCTTTCGTTATTGCGGCTCTCTCACTTACAGGGCAGCCGCACCACTCACAATCTCGATAATTTCTTTGGTAATTGCTGCCTGCCTTACGCGGTTCATGGTGAGGCTCAAGCTGTCAATCAGATCGCCCGCATTCTTCGTCGCAGCATCGGTTGCCGTCATGCGCGCTGCGTGTTCCGCAGCAGTAGACTCCAGCAAAGCATGAAAGATCACCGTCGTCACATAACGAGGCATCAGATGCCGGAAGAGTCTCTCCGGCGACTGGTCGAAGATGTAGTCGACATCGGCGGTGCCAAATTTCTTGGCTTCTTCTTCCATCTCGCTGGCTTCGGGCACGTGAACGCTGATGCCTTCCGATTGCGCCGCCCGAACAGCAGCATCGCGCTCCTCCTGGGTAGGCTCCAGGGAAGACTCAACGTTGTGAGCTCCAAGCTCGACAATCGGCAGCAGCTTTTCTACGACGATCCTCTGCTGCAGCACCGACTTGAACTCGTTGTAGACGAGATAAACAGAGTCAATCTCCGACCGTTCGTAACGTTCGATGATCGAGTGCGCCAGCTTGGAGACAGCCTCAAATTCGGTTTTAACCAGCAGGTCCGGATGCTCCGCCGCAACTTCGATCTGTGCTGCACGATGACGGATCGTATCGTAGTGGATTGCGAGATCGTTGTCGTAGTGCTCTTCGGTCTTCTCGTAGTTCGCCGCTGGAAACTTTCTCTTGTAGAAGCCAATCGCCTTCTTGCCAATGGGCTCAAGATCGATGTTCTGTCCTCTCGCTACGCGAGTATCGATGAACTTCTGCGCTGCCTTCCCCACATTGGAGTTGAAACCGCCTGCAAATCCCTTGTCACCGGCAATCACAACGACAAGTACGTTCTTCTCTTCACGCTCAATCAACAAAGGATGAAGAATCTCGCCGGTCTGCTCGTTGTAGATATCGGTGCGGCGTACCAGGGACTCCAGCACGTTGATCAGCATCTGCGCGTAGGGCCGAGCCTGCATGGCACGCTCCTGCGCGCGGCGCAGCTTAGCCGCCGAAACCATCTTCATGGCTTTCGTGATCTGCCGCGTGTTCTTCACACTGCGGATGCGACGCCGTAAATCGAGTACGTTTGCCATGGTTTACTTGGCCGCAGCCGTCTCTTTCTGTTGCTGGTTCTTGTCGGCGCGATCCGCCAGGAAGTTGCCCTTGTACTCTTTGATCGCCGCGGTCAAACGAGCCTTCAAATCGTCGTCCAGAGCCTTCTTCGTAGCGATGTCTGTAAGAATTGAAGCCTGCGCGGACTCGAGGTATGGATAGAATCCGTCCTCGAACGCACGCAGATCGCTCACTTCCACATCGTCCAGAAGTCCGTTCACACCAGCAAAAAGAATCGCAACCTGCTTCTCCGCAGTCAATGGCTGGAACTGAGGCTGCTTTAGCAACTCCGTCAGACGTTGTCCACGGTTGAGCTGCTGCTGCGTTACTTTATCCAGATCCGAACCGAACTGCGAGAACGCAGCCAGCTCGCGATACTGCGCCAGATCAAGCTTTAACGTTGCACCCACCTGCTTGGTCGCCTTGATTGCCGCCGAGAAACCCACGCGCGACACAGACAGACCAACGTTGACGGCAGGACGCACGCCCGAGTTGAACAAGTCTGTCTCAAGGAAGATCTGTCCATCCGTGATCGAGATCACGTTGGTCGGAATGTAAGCCGAAACGTCGCCAGCCTGTGTCTCGATAATCGGAAGTGCTGTCAGCGAACCACCACCCAACTTGTCCGAAACCTTCGACGAGCGCTCCAGAAGACGTGAGTGGAGATAGAACACGTCGCCCGGGTACGCCTCACGTCCAGGAGGACGACGAAGCAACAGAGAAATCTCGCGATAGCTTGCCGCATGCTTAGAAAGATCGTCGTAGATCACCAGCGCATGCTTGCCGCTATCTCGGAAGTACTCGCCCATTGCGGTCGCCGCAAAAGGAGCAAGATACTGCATCGGCGCTGGCTCTGAGGCAGTTGCAGCAACGACGATGGTATAAGCCATCGCACCATGTTCTTCAAGCGTCTGTACCACTTGCGCTACCGAAGAACGCTTCTGTCCAACCGCACAGTAGATGCAGATCAGGTTGTTCTTGGCAGAATTGATGATCGTGTCGAGCGCAATCGCGGTTTTGCCAGTTTGCCGGTCGCCGATCAACAGTTCGCGCTGGCCGCGGCCAATCGGAATCATCGTATCGATCGCCTTGATACCAGTCGCCATCGGCTCACGCACCGACTGACGATCAATGACACCAGGAGCAAGCCGCTCTACCGGCAGATACTTGTCCGTGTTGATCGGACCTTTATCGTCGATGGGCTGACCCAGCGCATTCACGACGCGGCCGATCAAAGCCTCGCCCACTGGTACCGACATAATCTTCCCGGTCCGCTTTACCTGATCGCCTTCGCTGATCTCCGTGTAGTCGCCCAGCAGCACCGCGCCGACCTGGTCTTCATCGAGGTTCATTGCGAGTCCGGCAACGCCGTGCGGAAACGCAATCAACTCGCCGGCCATAACTTTATCCAGGCCATGTACACGCGCGATGCCGTCCCCCAACGAGATGACCGTTCCAACTTCATCCACCTGGATGCGCTGCTCGAAGTTCTCAATCTGCTGGCGAAGCAGCTCCGTTATCTCATCCGCCTTGATCTGTGCCATGTCTTCCTTCTACTCGATTCGTGTCAAATCTTGAAAAAACTTAGCGCCGTCACCGGCAAGACTCTACGCGTTCACAAGCTTCTGCTTCAACTGCTGCAACTGTCCCCGGATCGACCCGTCATAGACGGTGGAACCAAGTCGCACCACAGCCCCACCCAACAAGGTTGCATCCTGGTGATAGGTAGCCCGAACGCGTCCCCCTGCAAGCTTCGCAACCTGAGCCTCGAGCTCCGCACGATCCTGGTCGTTCAGAGGTCGTGCACTCGTAATCTCCGCCTCCGCCACGTTGGATTGCTCGTCGGCAAGAACATGGTACTCATTGAGAATCCCGTCCAACTCATCCAGGCGCTGATGATCCATGATCACGGCAATAAAGTTCCGCACCTGCGGGAACATCCCAATACGGCTGGCAATCGCATCGAGCACCTTCAACTTTTGCTCATTCGCGATCGAAGGATTCATCAATACCTCGCGCAGATCATGGCTCCCGGCAAGCGTTCCACTGAAATCACCTAGCTGCTGTTGAGCCGCAGCTGCGTTAAGGTGAGCAGAAGCGGCAACCGACGCAAACGCGTGTGCATATCGCAACGAAAGGACAGACATTAGTTTTGCCCTTTCTTTGAATCGTCGCCTGTCAGCCGCTGCGCAAAACTCTGCACCAGCAGACGGTCAGTCTCCGCCGTTACTACCAGTTTGCGTGCTGCCTGTTCGATAGCAAGTTCTGCCGCATACTGCTGAATCTGTCGCTGCGCAAGAGCCGTCGCGGCTGTGATCTCCTGCTCCGCAGCCGCTAAAATCTTCTGCTTCTCCTCTTCCACGCTCGCAGCGATGCGCCGCTCATCAAGCGCTGAATCCTTCTCTGCCTGGGCGCACATCGCAGCGATTTCACCGTCCAGCCTGCTCAAACGACTTTCGACACAGCTCAGCCGGGCATTGGCATCTTCAGTCGCCGAACGCGCGTCAACAAGCTGCTTCTGAATCGACGTGTTCCGATCGCGAAACGTCTTTGGCAAGGTCTTTGCCAGGAACCACCCCACGAGCCCAGCGAGGACCACAAAGTTGGCAACCGTAAACGCCGTGGCCGCCTGCTCAGCGTTCAAGCCAACCTTCGCCCCAAGAGCACGCACCATGGGCGAATGGAGATACTTGTCGTTCTCATCTTCTTCCTGCTGACTCTTCTCCGGCGACTGCGCCTCAGGTGCCTGCTGTCCGGCGTTTGCGCTCGAAACACTTGCATCCTGCGCCTTCACCTGGCAGGTCGGCGCAAATAGAAAACCAATCAAAATAACAACGGGCAAAAACCTCTTTACAAAGGAAGTCTTCACTGTGCAACCTCCGTCGCATGAACGCCAGCCGGAAGCACCGCATTGAGAATGCGCGAGCTTAACTCTTCGCTCATTTCTGCAATCTGGAGCCGCGCCTCATGGGCGCTCTGCGCAATCTCCTGCTTAGCTCCATGAACTCGATCCTGTGTATGCTGACGAACCTGCGCAAGTGCCGCCTCACGCTCCGCATTCCACTGCTTCAGTTTCTTATCGCGCATCTGAAAGATCTCGACCCTGGCGTTGCGCAGCCTTTCTTCGTAGGCCGCGGTCTCCGCCTCAGCAGCGGCAATCGACCGTCGAGCCTGCTCGATTGCGCCTGAGGTCCGTGCGCGCCGCTCAGCCAGCACTCGATCCAACGGGCGCCGGACAAGGAGCCCATAAGTTGCCACTAACAAAATAAATAGGACAATCGTCGGCACAGAGCCGAGCACAAGTCCACCGAGTTGATTCAGTATCTGATCCATGAATGGGGTCGGCCGGGGCCGCTTGGATGTCCTGTCGTGAGCGGTCTCACACCGCTACTCTGTTCCAGAAACACTGGCGCAGAAGCTGCATGATAGTTCGAGGTACACCTAGTTTTAGCAAAGCGATTACAAGGGTGTCAACCAACCCGTCGATGAATATCGGCCACATTGAACGATATTCGCACGACCGCCTCTGCCAGTTATATCGAGGAATTATTTCCACCTTTCCTTTGACTTCCTGAGACAAAGGACTAGACTTAAAGCTACCACCTGGACCCTAAGCTCTGGGTCACATAGGTCGCGTGATTGAGGACACCACCTCCGCTCCTCGTCAGGCGGCCTATGCTAGTTAAAGAGCCTTTTAGATAATCAGCCCACCCGCTCGTGGAATCTTCTGAACCGGTTCAGCAGAGAAGCTGGCCCTCGCGCCGTAACGTACGCCAGATTTCCCTCGAACCGCTTTCCCTCCACGACGGCCCCCGCCTCCAGAGCGGCCATCACCGCTCCCTCCGACTGCGGCAGACGAAACTGCATCTCAATCAGTGGATCCACAACTAATGCAGCATCGATCGCACCCAGCAAATGGTCTAGCCCGAGCTTTTTTAAGCCGGAGACTGCGATGCTTCCCGGCGCTCCCATAGGCATACCATCGTCGCTCCCGACCAGGTCAATCTTGTTCAACACTTCGATCACAGGCTTCTTCGAAACATCCAGCTCGGCCAACACCTTCTCAACCTGCATCTTCTGCTCATCCACCATTGGACTCGACGCATCGCGAATATGCAGCAGCAGCTCCGCTCGCTCTACTTCTTCCAGCGTGGCCCGAAAACTCGTAACCAGCGTGTGGGGTAGATTGCGGATAAACCCTACCGTATCTGACAGCAAAATCTTCCTCCGCGAAGGCAGCGTCAACTGCCTTAGCTTGGGATCGAGCGTAGCGAACATACGCGAAGACTCCAGCACTCCCGCCTCTGTCAGTGCGTTGAAGAGTGTGCTCTTCCCTGCGTTGGTATAGCCGACCAGCGCCACCACCGGCACCGGAACCGCCTCTCTCCTCTGCCTCTGTTGCCGGCGAATTCGCCGCACTGACTCGAGCTGCTCTTTCACATGATCGATTCGCAGATTGATCTTCCTTCGATCCGTCTCCAGTTGTGTCTCACCCGGTCCACGGGTCCCGATACCGCCGCCCAGTTGAGACATCGACTTCCCGCGTCCAGCCAACCGGGGCAGCTGATACTCCAGTTGTGCCAGCTCCACCTGTAGCTGACCTTCCCGCGTCCGCGCATGTCTCGCGAAGATATCCAGAATCAACTGCGTTCGATCGATGACCCGGCAAGGCAGCTTCGCCTCCAGATTCCGCAACTGCGACGGAGAAAGATCATGATCAAACAGCACCAGATCCGCTCCCGTCGAGGCAATCACCCCTTCGATCTCCTCCAGCTTTCCCTGTCCCACGAGTGTCGCCGGATCCGGCCTTGGCCGCCGCTGAATCAGGGTTGCAGCCACTTCAGCCCCCGCACTCCTCGCAAGCTCTTCAAACTCAGCCAAAGAAGAATCGAAATCAAGGTCAACTGTCGCCTTTGGTGTCGCGGAAAGATCAACGGCCTCCAGCGCAGTACCAGCCGAAACCGCAGCCGCGGTCCTTGCTAGCCTCGCCGCCGCAGTCAGCTTGCGCCGCTCACCAGTAAATTGCACGGCAACCAGAACCGCGCGTTCCGCCTGGGACAGGCCTACCCGCCCATGGTGCATCGCCGTCTCTTGCGCTTCAACCAGGCTGCGCCTCGCAGGCTTCACTCTATCGATCTTCACACCTTCGGTTGTCAACGGTTAACGGCCTTGCGTCCCTGTCGCCTCTTGTACCGGTGCACCCGTAGCAGGCGCCGAACCGACCGCCGCCCGCACCTCTGGCTTCGCATCACTCCGCACATCACCATGCGCACCCGCTCGCCCACTTACCACAGTCGAGATCGCATGTTTGAAGATCAGTTGCTCCTGGCTATTGTTCTCCAGCAACACCGAGTACTTATCGAACGACCGAATCTTTCCTGTCAGCTTCACGCCGCTTACCAGGTAAATCGTGATCGGACTCTTGTCTTTTCGCACTGTATTGAGAAAAGTATCCTGAATGTTCTGTGCCGGCTTTGATTCCATGGGGCCGATCTCCTTTGTCAAGTGTTCATACTTCGATGAGGTTTTGCCGTGACCCATCGGCTTCAGAACAAAACTCAGCGTGTTCAACGGCTAAGTCTGAAGCCAAGACTGTCAACAATACGAGCATCCACGGCAATAATCAACCTGCGCCCTCACATTGTAACGACGAACGCAATACTTCGTTAGACGCATTGCAAGACAGAACGAGAGTCTACCGCAGTCTCCACAGCTATATACCAGCGATATACCATGGCAGATGTGACCATCCGCGATCCGCAACCCGTTCCAATGCTTGACTTCTCCCGCCAGTTTGCCATCCTCCGACAGGAGATCCTCGACTCCATCGAAGCAGTCTGTGCCTCGCAACACTTTATCCTCGGACCCCAGGTCACCAGCTTCGAGCACGCCGCCGCCCTCGCCTGCGCTGTCCCTCACACCATTGGCTGCGCGAGCGGTACCGACGCCATCTGGCTCGCCCTCGCAGCCGCGAACATCGGCCCCGGCGACGCAGTCATCACAACCCCCTTCAGCTTCTTCGCCACGGTCAGCGCGATCCTCCGCTGCGGCGCCACACCTCTGCTGGCCGACATCGACCCCGCCACCTTCAATCTCTCTGCCGCCTCGGTCGAAGAGGTGCTCCGCTCCACCGCGGGCAAAAACGTCAAAGCTGTCCTCCCTGTTCACCTCTACGGCCAGTGCGCCGACTGGGACGCGTTCGCCGCACTGAAACGAAACCACAACCTCCTGCTCATCGAAGACGCCGCCCAGGCCTTCGGAGCCACATGGAACAGCGTCCCAGCTGGAGCACTAGGAGACGCAGCCGCCTTCAGCTTTTATCCCACAAAAAATCTAAGCGCCATGGGAGACGCCGGCCTGGTCACCACCACCTCCGCCGCGATCGATGACCACGCCCGCATCCTTCGCGCCCACGGCATGCGCCACCGCTACTATCACGAGGAGATCGGCTGGAACTCCCGTCTTGACTCCATCCAGGCCGCCGTCCTTGAGGTCAAACTCCGCTACCTGCCCAAGTGGAACCAGCAGCGCCGCGACCACGCCGCCCGGTACGACCAGCTTTTCAATGTAGCGAACCTGACTGCATCCAACGTAAACGAAGGCGTCGTCCTACCCATCACCGACTCGCGCGCAGGTCACGTCTTCCACCAGTACGTCATCCGCACCTCCCGTCGCGACGAACTCCGCCAGTATCTCGCAGAGCGTAAGATCGGCAGCGAGATCTACTACCCTGTCCCGCTCCACCTGCAAACCAGCCTCTCTCACCTCGGCTACAAGCAGGGCGACTTCCCCATCAGTGAAGCCGCCGCCCACGAAGTCCTCGCCCTTCCCATGTACCCCGAGCTACGCGAAGACGAGCAACAAACCGTAGTCGACGCCATCGCCGCCTTCTACGCCTGAGCAACCCGCACTGGTTCCTTTCCATATATCGCGGCTCCTGGGTCGTCGTGACCTGTCTGTCTTTTTGGTTGTCAACCTCTCACGCTGCGATCGATCAAGCCCATATCCATCACAAAGCGGCGTAGTCGCAATCCGTCCGTAGCAGGTTCTCCACCAAAGGTCTGCGCCGCATAAGCCACGTCCCACAGAACGGATCTTGGCCCACTCCTATCCCAGTCGATGAAGATTCACGATCTCCGCCGCGCACCAGATTCCAAAGAGAGGTTCCAGAAGCGATCCGACGCTGCGAGTCACCGAAGTCACAGGCTTGCGAACCGTCGGCCCGCCACGGACTACCGAAGCCGCTACATTGCCACCGTAAAGCCGTTGCTCAATCGCTCATTGTCACTTTGACTCACGCGCGGAATCCGTATCAGGCCGCCCTACCGCTTCTTCTTTCCTTTGCCACCCTTCGCAGCGGCAGCCTTCTTTTTGTCCGACACCGGCTGTGGATGGGCCTCTCCCGCCGCAGTCGTCCCCGGCTGAATGACCCGCCGCACCAGGTTGCCCTCCAGCCGATAAGTCTTCACCACGGTCTTCCCCGGCACAATCGCTCCGGTCACAGGATCCGGAACGACCGGCCCCGCCTCATCCGACAGCACTCGATACGAGAAGGTGGGCGCCGGCGTAGTAGCCGTAGGCGACTTCCCATAAGGATCTGTCGCCATCGTCACAGTAACCGGCAGATACCCCTCGATATTTCTGTCGCGAAAGCCAGTCTCGTAGCGATGCTTCTTTATATTCCAAGTAAAGACTCGAACCTGATCGAAGTCATAGGTTAGCCCTGCTTTATATGGGCTCAACACCGTCACATAGATCGGAATGTTCTTGTCATCCTGCTCCGCCTCCGGGTCATTAACTTTAGTCAGAACATACGAACCGACGATCCGCTGCCCTTCGGAGTACCGCGTGATTGCATCGGGAGCATCCACATCCATCATCCTGCTAAAGAGCCAACCCGTGTCGCCCTTCGAGTCACGAACCAGCCACCAATCTTCCATCGCCGGTGGCGCAGGTTCTTCCGGAATGGTCGGAGCAGCAGTCGCAAGAGCCTTTTCCCCAGAACCGGTCGTCGTGGCAACTGGACTTGGAACAGGTGCAGCCTTCGCCACCCGCGTTCCCGGCGGCAAAGGCTTGGCCAACGTAGCTCGAGCCAGCAGTTTCAGCTTTTCGCCTTCCGCCAGCCGGAAGAATCTCTCCGTGTCGCGGCCAGGCTTCGCATGCATATAAACCTCGTCCCGCACCACCGCAGACGCAACCACTGGATCAGCCTTGTGATCCTGCTTCAGCTTTTCAAACTGGTCGAAAATATCCTGGGTCGCAACGACTTTCTCATCGATCCAACCCTGCTCCCCCTTGGCTGTTTGTACCTTCACAAACCGCCGCCCGCGGTCCAGTACCTCGAGCCGATCCCCATTCTCCACCGTAGCTGTGCGGTTCGACACTGCCGCCACGCGGTCACGCAGAAACGTCTGCTTCGCCGTCACATACACATACTGTGCCGCGGGCTTAGGCCGCAGCCGCGAGCACCCGCTCACCCCAGCCACCAAAAGCACCGAAACCGCCACTACGCTGCAAATCCGCGAAAAGCGCCGCACAAAACCGAATTGTCCAGATGAAGAAACGATAGCCTTGAAACTCCGCGTCACAGCACACCACTTACTCCATACTAACGGCGGCCTCGCCAAATCCATAACGTGTCGGCATCAACTCGAACACCTCTACCCAGGTCAGGAAACGAACTAGTGAGTCAGCGCGATCGCGATAGCCCCAGCAGGATCAGCATCTGTAGCAATACTGGTTGCCGGATCGAGTTTGCCCGGAGTCGTAATGTCGAAGCTGTACATCGTTAGATCCGGACCGCCCCCTTGCGACGCCCCCAGCAGATACTTCCCGGTTCGATCAATCCCCAGCGACTGCACCGACGTCCCGCTCTTATAGGGCGATCCGCTCAGCGGTGTCAACGACAAAGCCGCCGGCGTAGTCCCCGCTGCAATCGTATATCCAGAGATCGTGCCATCGGTACGGTTTGCCGCATAGACATAGGTCCCGGTACTGTCGAGCACCACCGAAAAGGTTCCGCTCCCCGCTGCGAACGGCGACCCCGTGACCGCATTCAGGGCCCCTCCCGATCCAATGGAGTACACTCCGACTCCCCCGCTGGTCCCACTCCGCGCGATATAGAGATAGGCAGTCTTCGGGTCCACCGCCAGCCCATAATCACCAGTGCTCGCATTCACGTTGGCTAGACTCTGGCTCTGAACAGCCGCGCCGGTCGTTGTGTTAAACGTAAACACGACATCTCCCGCAGTTCCAAGCGCAGCAAAGATCAGCGTCCCATCCGGCGACACCCGCACCATCGATGGCTGCCACGTTCCCGCTCCCGAATGAAGCGAATAAGCCGCAGGCGACTCAGCCGCAGCCGTCAGCGCACCCGTCGTGGCGTTGATCTCGAAGAGATCAAGCTGCTGCGTAAAACTGTCCAGCGCAATTAACCATTGGCCGTCCGGTGAAACAGCCAGTGAATTCGCAGTCACCGCAACCTGCACAGCGCCGCCGCTCGGAGCGCTCAACGATCCGTTGGCATTGATCAGGTACAAGCTGATTGACCCTTGCCCTGCAATATAAAGAAACGCATCGTTTGGGGATACAACCTCCGCAAATGGCGATATCGCAAGCGCCACCGGCGAGCTATTCACCGCAGTCAAGGTCCCCGTACCCACCACGAAGCCACTTACAGACTTCGTCGTCTGATTCAGCACATACACCTGGTTTCCGGTCGCTCCGGTACCGCCACCAGAGTTATTGATCGGAGGAAAGAATCCCGAACACCCCGTAAAGCCCAGCAACATCATCGCAGCGCCCGCCATCGTCCATCGCCGCAAGCTTCCCCGTCGTTCCATCGTCACCAAAGCCTCTTCTCTATCTTGCAGCAGCCAAAGCCAACGCAGAATAACTCAATTGGCGTTCCTCTATAATTTTCTCAATGTATTCCTCGAAGCTCTTATATTTTCTGCCCTGGGCCGCGATTCTGTTGACACAAACTCTTCCCTCCACATCACAAGCACAGCAGTCTCACTCCTTCGACGCAGCAGCCCGGCAAACAGTATCGCTCTCTACCACGCTGCAACAGGAAGTTCACGCAGATATGAACTTTCTCGCCGACGATGAACTTCACGGCCGCGGCTCAGCCACGCGCGACGAGCACATCGCCGCCCTCTTCGTCGCCTCACAGCTTCAATCCCTCGGCCTCGAACCCGGCGGAGATAATGGAACCTTCCTCCAGAAATCCGCCCTTCCCGATCCTCTGCCCGCAAGAACCCAGCAACGTATAGCAAAATTTCAGGACGTCCCACGCAAAGAGACTTGGAACGCCGTCGCCGTCCTTCGCGGCACTACCTCACCCAACGAGGTCATCCTTCTCACAGCGCATCTCGACCATCTGGGCATAGGTCCCGCCAACAGCTCCGGCGACACCAACTACAACGGAGCCGATGACGACGCATCCGGCACCACCGCCGTGCTGACCCTGGCCCACATTCTCGCCACAGGTCCACGCCCGAAGCGCACTATCGTCTTCGCACTCTTCGGCTCCGAGGAACTCGGCGGCTTCGGCAACCGCGCGTTCCTTGCCCATCCGCCGGTACCGCTCACCAGCATCGTCGCCAACCTCGAGTTCGAGATGATCGGTCGACCCGACCCGGCAGTACCCGCTGGAACCCTCTGGCTCACCGGCTTCGACCGCTCCAACCTTGGCCCCGAGCTTGCAAAACACGGTGCCCATCTGGTCAACGACCCTCACCCCAAAGAAAACTTCTTCCGCCGTTCCGATAACTACGCGCTCGCCCAGCAAGGCATCATCGCCCAAACCGTCTCCAGTTACGGCCTGCACAAGGACTACCACCAGCCCAGCGACGAGATCTGCACCATCGACTTCACCCACATGACCAACGCCATCGCCTCCATGGTCAATCCCATCCGCTGGCTGGCCGACTCCACCTGGAGACCCGAATGGAACCCAGGCCGCAGACCCGAAGCCAATCCCACGGGCCCAACACCTTAAAAGTCCTGCCGGACGGGCCTCCTGCGCGGAGGGCGGCCACTTCGTGGCGCGTATACCCTGTGATGGCGAGTGAAGGACAGTCGTCCTCCCGTTGGTCGGAAAGAGAGGTGATGCCGACCAACGGGAGGCCCTAATGCAGATCATCCCGCCGAAAAAAGGTACACGAGTCACGAAGTGACCGCCTCGCGCGCAGCGAGCCCGTCCGGCAGGACATATCCTCTAAAAAAGAGAAAAGCGGCCCGCAAAGGGGCCGCTTTTATGTGACTCAATCAGTTACTTATGCACCAACCAGCTCTTCCTTCTTCACAATCTCTTCGATCTTGCGTCCGATAGCCTTGGCAACGCCTTCGCCGTACTTCGGATCGCACTTGTAGAAGTGATTGATCTGCAGGTCCTGAATCCGCGTCTCGACCTGCCCCAGACCGGCCGCGATATTCCCGCACAGCCGCTCCTGCGCATCCGGCGTCATCAGACGGAACAGGTTCCCCGGCTGCGTGTAGTAGTCGCCATCATGCTCGCGATGGTCGTAACGTCCCACGGTCGCCGTGTTGTACGTCACCGGACGCTCAAGATACTTCTTGTCCTGAGTAGGTCCACCAAAGCTGTTCGGCTCATAGTTCGGACCACTGCCGCCGTTCTCGCCGTAACGCATGCTGCCATCGCGGTTGTACGTACTGTATGGGCACTTCGGCTCGTTGATTGGAAGCAGGTTGTAGTTCACCCCGATGCGATACCGGTGTGCATCCGGATAGCTGATCAAACGACCCTGCAGCATCTTGTCCGGCGAAAAGCCCATGCCCGGAGCAACGTTCTTCGGATCGAACGCAGCCTGCTCAACCTCAGCAAAGTAGTTCACCGGATTTCGGTTCAACTCCAACTCGCCGATCTCGATCACAGGATAGTCCGAGTGAGGCCAGACCTTCGTCAGATCGAACGGATTGATGTGATACGTCTCCGCCTCAGCCTCCGGCATAACCTGGATTTGTACCGTCCACTTGGGAAAGTCACCCTTCTCAATTGCTCTGAAGAGATCGCTCTGCGAGTGATCCATGTCCACAGACTTCATGTGGTCGGCCTCTTCGCGATTGAAGTTCTTGATTCCCTGCTTCGTCTTGAAATGATACTTCACATAGAACAGTTCGTTCTTCGCATTGATCAGCGAGAAAGTATGGCTGCCGTATCCGTTCATGTGGCGATAGCCATCGGGAGTGCCGCGGTCCGAGAACAGAATCGTCACCTGATGCAGGCTCTCCGGCGAAAGCGACCAGAAATCCCACATCATCTTCGGCGACTTCAGGTTCGTCTCCGGATCACGCTTCTGAGTATGGATAAAGTCCGAAAACTTCAAAGGATCACGAATGAAGAACACTGGCGTATTGTTGCCCACCAGATCCCAGTTGCCCTCTTCCGTATAGAACTTCAACGCGAACCCACGCGGATCGCGCTCAGAGTCAGCCGAACCTTTTTCACCGCCAACGGTAGACATGCGCAGGAAAGTCGGTGTCTTCTTACCCTTCTCAAACACCTTCGCGGTCGTGTACTTCGCCATATCAGGGTGGGTACAGGTAAACGTGCCATGCGCGGCCGAACCCTTCGCGTGAACCACACGCTCAGGTACGCGCTCACGGTTGAAGTGCGCCATCTTCTCAAACAGAAGATAGTCTTCAAACACGATCGGCCCACGATTCCCTACCGTGATGGAGTTTTGGTTATCGCCAACCGGTCGCCCGGCATCGGTAGTCATTTGCTTGCTCTTCAAGTCTTCTGCCATAAGTCACCTCTTACACTCGTTAGGAAATCGCCCTAAGCCTGCTGGCACTTCGCACAAATGCCAATCACATCCACTGCATACCGCTCCACCAGAAATCCGCCCGGCAGTCTGTCCTGCTTCGACACCAGCCCAGGCTCTTTTTCTCCGATGTCGGTAATCGCCTTACACTTCGAGCACACCATGTGGTGATGCGATTCATCGTTCATCTCCACGCGCAGCGAGCCGTGATGCATGCTCACCTCGCGGAAGACGCCGCTCTCCACAAACAGATGTATGTTTTTGTAAACGGTAGCCAGCGAGATCGCCGGCACCTTCTTCTTCACCTGCGCATAGACCTCTTCCGGACTCGGATGGCCATGCATCGTCTTCATCACTTCGTACAAGACCTGCCGTTGGTGCGTCACCGCGATGCCGTTCTCCCGGCAAAGCTCACGAAACGACTTGGCCTCATTCACCAACATGGACTGAGTATAAACGATAAAGATTATCGTTCAATAAATTTAGTTATCCACAGCAGAAATCGGCCACCGCGACCTAATTCAATCGTTCTGTCTTGCCAAACCGCGAGTCCAAAGGCTTTCTGCCGTCGAAGCCTTCTTCCTCGGTATGCCAGTGAGTAATCGCCGGTTCACCCAGCTTCCAGCAAAGCAGCACCGTTCTCCCATCCATCACGTAAGGAAAGTCCAGCAGCCCCTCCTCGAGGTCTTTCACCTGCACCCCGATCGCGTCGATCTCAGCCAATGTATCCCTGGCCCCCTGAACGGCCTTGTCCCGTTCCGCCCGGCGCCGAGCAGCAACACTCACATCCACATGCATCCCACCAGACAGAAAGATCCTGTGACTCAACTGCTGCATCTCGTACTCAAACTCCGCGGCCCGAGCCTGTCCCTCCCGAGCCTTTCTTAGCAGAGCCTCTACCACTGGCAACAGTGTCTGTGCCTCGCCCAACGTAAACGTCTTACTCAAATCCTGATCTCCAGCATCCTGTCCAGCGCAACGCGCGCCCATTGCTTCACATCATCGTCCACCTTGATGCGATTCACAACCCGTCCCTCAACAAGATTCTCCAGAGCCCACGCCAGATGCTGCGGAGAGATCCGGTACATCGTTGTGCACAAGCAGCCCGAGTCATCGAGCGTAATCACCCGCTTGCCTAATGGAGCAAACCGCTTCCCCAGCCGGTTCACCAGGTGAATCTCAGTTCCAACCGCAAAGCTCGAACCTTCCGGCGCCCGCTCAATCGCCTGAATAATGTGTTCGGTCGAACCCACATCATCCGCCTTCTGGCAAACCTCCCAGCGGCACTCGGGGTGCACAATCACCTGCATCCCAGGCTCCTCCCGGCGCACGCGATCGACATGCTCCGGCAGAAACCGCTGATGCACCGAGCAGTGTCCCTTCCACAAAATCACCTTAGCCGCCTTCAACCGATCCGGACTCAGGCCGCCATTGATCTGATAAGGATCCCAGACCACCATCTCGTTCAGCGGTATCCCCATCGCAAACGCTGTATTCCGTCCCAAGTGTTGATCCGGCAGAAAAAGAATCTTCCCGGCACGCGCAAACGCCCACTCAAAGGCCCCACGAGCGTTCGAAGACGTACACACCAAGCCGCCCCTCTCGCCGCAGAAAGCCTTGATCGCAGCAGCCGAGTTCATATAGGTCAGGGGAATCAATCCACCCGAAGCCTCATCAGTAATCCCCGCGCGCTCCAGCGAATCCCAGCAGTCTTCCACCTGCCCGATCTCCGCCATATCGGCCATCGAACAGCCTGCGTTCAAATCGGGCAGAATTACCTGCTGCCACGGACGCCCCAGCACATCCGCCGTCTCCGCCATAAAGTGCACGCCGCAAAACAGCATGTACTTTGCATCCGTCTCTGCCGCCACCTTCGAAAGCTTGTAGCTGTCGCCGGTAAAGTCAGCAAATCGAATCACCTCATCCCGCTGATAATGATGCCCCAACAAAACAACGTCGGTGCCAAGCTTCTCCCGCGCAGCAGCGATCCGCGCATCCATCGTATGGTCGGGTTGCGCAAGGTAGTTGTCTAAGGAACACGAGTCTGCAACATTCTCCGCCACGGCCTCAGCCGGTGCGATATCCAATAGTCCGTTCAAAGTACTCCGCCTTCAGTCTCGCAAGGTCGTCTGGCAGCGGCTTAGCCGATACCGTCTTTTCGCCTCTGAGACGGGGATGTTGAAAGCATGCACTGCTTGAGTTGCAGTGGATTCACTGTGTCGACTCTTGCAAGCCGACACCCAACCCACGGGGGTGTTGCAACTCCTACCACTTCTCTACTCGCGACCCGTTAGATCGCTCGTTCACAATTAGACGCAATCTGTAATCAGACGATGCGCCTTTCTTCAAACGATCCTGCTGCCCTACACCAGAAATTTTACAACAGTATCAATGCCCTCCATCCATTTGTTCCGTCAACTCGTAAGCCGTATCATGGGACTGACTTATGCCTAGCTTTCAGGACAGCGCCGTCATCTTCTTCCTCGCCCTGCTTCTCTTCGGCCCGAAGAAGCTGCCCGAACTCGCCCGCCAACTCGGCAAGCTCATGGCCGAGTTCCGCCGCGCCTCCAACGAGTTCCGCATGCAGATGGAGGACGAGCTCCGCGTCGCCGACCAGGAGGAACAACGCAAAAAGATCGCAGCAATGGAAGCCGCCGCACCAGTCACACCAGCCATCACCGCCGGCGAAGACACCATCGCACCACCCTCCCTGCCCGAAGCCTCCAGCTCAGACGTCACCCCCGAGCGCATCGCCCAGCTGACTCAGGAACTGGTAGAAGACCACCCCCACATGCCACCCCCGCCCTCCACGCCTCTTCCTATCGCAACCTCCGGTGACCTCAATCTCATGCCCCCATCCACCGGTCTTCCTATTAGCAACTCGGCCCTCTCGCCCGTCCTCGACGCCATCCCCCACACGCCTGAATCTGAATCGACGGCCGAAGTAACCGCCAGCGAGGCCACCCAACATGGCTGATCTCGTCGACAGCGTCCGCGCCGCCGTCACCGACCGCGCCGAGCTCCCCGGCATGAGCCTGATGGAGCATCTCACCGAGCTCCGCAAGCGCCTCATCCACTCCACCATTTATCTGCTCATCGGATTTGCCGTCGCCTACGCCTTTCACGAGCGCCTCTATGGCTTCGTCCAGAAACCCCTCGACGACCTCCATATCGCCCTCAACTTCACCCATCCCACCGATGGCCTCAACCTCTACCTCAAGACCGCCCTGCTCGGTGGCGCGATCCTCGCATCTCCCTTCATCCTCTACCAGCTGTGGCTATTCATCTCGCCCGGCATGTATGCCAACGAGAAGCGTTACGTTGTCCCGTTCATGGCTGCAACCATCGGGCTCTTCCTCGCTGGAGCATGGTTCGGCTACCACTGGGTCCTTCCCGGCGCCATCAAAGTCCTCGTCCTCGACTTCGGCAAAAAATTCAACCCTATCCTCACCATCGAGGACTACACCCAGTTCTTTCTTGCCGTAATCCTCGGCCTGGGCATCTGCTTCGAACTGCCGATCCTCATATTTTTTCTCTCCCTCTTCGGCATCGTCGACGCCAAATTCCTGCTCAAACACATCCGCTACGCGATCCTCGTCATCTTCCTCATCTCGGCCATCATCTGCCCGCTGCCCGATCCCTTCAGCATGATCCTCTTCGCCAGTCCCATGCTCGTGCTCTACTTCCTCGGCGTGGGTGTCGCCTATTTCGTTCACCCCTCGCGTCGCAAAGCCAAAGAGGCCAATAAAGCCGCATGACCCTTCTCCCGAATCTGCGCTCTCAACATCATTGCTGCGCCACAAAACCGAGTTCCCCAGGTCTGAACTCTAGGACCGGGGTTCTCTCATCACAGCATCCGCGCCATCGATCCCTCGTCTTGGCGATATTTTTCGTCCTTCTCGGGCCAATCGCCCACGCCCAGAAAACCGCCACCACGCAGTTCAGCGGACAAGCCGCCTACACCCTCACCAAGCAACTCCTCGACGTAGCCCCCAAGCGCTTCAACGGCTCCCCCGGCCACGCCAAAGCCGAAGAATTCCTCAAACAGCACTTCGCCCCCGAAACCGCCAAAGGCAACTTCGTCGCCGACACCTTCACTGCCACAACCCCCGCCGGTCTCCAGACGATGACCAACTACATCGTCAAATATCCTGGCAAAAAAGACGGCATCATCGTCCTGGCCTCTCACTACGAGACGAACTACCCCCTCCGCGATATCAACTTCTACGGAGCCAACGATGGCGCCGCCACCTCCGCCCTGCTCATCGAGATCGGCACCATCCTCCGCGCCCATCCCCCCGAAGGCTACTCCGTCTGGCTCGTCTTCGACGACGGCGAAGAGGCGGTCAAAACCTGGTCCAACTCCGACTCTCTCTACGGCACCCGCCACCTCGCCGCAAAGTGGTCGCAGGACGGCACCCTCGCCAAAATCAAGGCCTTCCTCGTCGCCGACATGATCGCCGACAAGGACCTCAACATCGACTACGTAGAAAACTCCACCCCATGGCTGCTCGACCTGCTAAAAGTCGCCGCCAAAAACACCGGCCACTCCGCCTACATCTTCAAGTATCGCGAAGCCGAAGAAGACGATCATCTACCTTTTGCAGCGCGCGGCATCCCCGTCCTCGATCTGATCGACGCCCACTACGGCCCCGTCACCGACGCCATGCCCGACGGCTACCACCACACCGACAAGGACACCCTCGACAAGATCAGTGCCCACTCCCTCCAGATCTCCGGCGACATCTTCCTCGAGATGATCCGCTTAATCAACCAGCGCCCGTAAACGATAATGTCCTGCCGGACGGCCTCCTGCGCGGAAGCGCGGTCACTTCGTGACTTGTATACCTTGCGTCGCTAAATCGGAAGGCATGCGTTCTCACGCTGGTCGAATGAGAATTTTTCCCCCGACCAGCGGGAGAACCCATGCAGCCCTACTCGGCAAGCAAAGATATACGCGTCACGAAGTGACCGCTCCGCGCGAAGCGGGCCCGTCCGGCAGGACCGTCTTTACTTGGTGCAGCTCTTTCCGTGGTCCCCGTGCGCGCCTTTAGCCTTCGCATCGGCCTCGGACATGTAAGCCCCTTCCTTCGTCTTCCCGTAAAAATCCGTCCCGTAGCAGTGGTAGACGTTGCTCGACGTATTCACCCACACCAGGCCGGGACCACCGCCCGCAGCCTGCGTACGAGCCGCCGCCTTCTGCGATGGAGACATCTTCCCTGATGTCCCGCCCGACGAAGCCGGAGCAGAAGCCGCCGCAGCCGGTGCGGACGACGCCGCAGCAGCAGGTGCAGAAGCCGCAGTAGCTGGAGCTGTCTTAGCCGCAGCAGCGGGTGCCGTAGCAGCCGCAGTAGCCGGTGCCGTAGCCGCATACCACTCCTTCACTCCTTGGTGGCCTCGACATGCCCCCTGTTTACTCGCGGCCGTCGAATAGGTTCCGTCCTTGCACATCCCCGTAGATCCCGCCGGTGGCGCTGCCTGGGCCACAGCCAACTGTGTACCGACCAGCCCTGCCGCAACCGCCATCAAACAGATTGCAATCTTCATAAATACTCCCGATGATTTAAATTTAGGTGGCCCGAATATCGCCAAATCCTACCCCATCCGGCCTACCCTGTCATCAAAAACCCCGAAAAACGGTATCACCCCCCCAAAAACAGGCCCAATTGTGACCCAAACGAGTTACAAACTACTGCATTCGAGGGATGGCACCTGGCTAATGCTCCCCCTAGTCTTGGCCGATAGGAGGGACCATGCAGACACCATCGTACGCAGACATACACAACCGATACAGAGAACTAACCACCCGCACCGCTCGTCAGAACAATGCAGACGGCTTCCTCGAGACCCATCACATAGTCGATATCGCGCGCAGCCTGTTCCTGTCCTCCCTCCTGTGGATGGCGCTCGCAATTATCGTCTACACGGTCTATTCGATGGTCGCTGGCGCACGCTAGCCAGTCGTCCATCATGGCAAGGCCGTAAGCTGCGGCTGCCGAAAGCTCCGTCAAACCCTCCCCAGACGAGCCCCGGCAACACCGACGACCCCCCGATCAGCCCCGCACTGTAGCATCCAAAAGAGATGCTCGACGCGACCCCCATCAGCCACTGGATAGGTTTTCACCTCTTCATCCTCATCCTCCTCGGGGCCGAACTACTCTACGTGCGCCACCGGGGCCCCTCCAAAACTCAATCCACCTCGGTCGCCGCCACCATCCTCTGGATCGCCGCCGCCCTCGCCTTCGCCCTCTTCCTCTTCCGCTCCATGGGCGGCCAATCCGCCACGCAATACCTCGCCGGCTACGCCATCGAAGAGTCGCTCTCCGTCGACAATCTCTTCCTCTTTCTCCTCCTCTTCCGTGTCTTCAAGATCGAGCCCGCCAATCAGCCCAAAGCCCTCTTCTGGGGCGTCCTCGGCGCCATCCTCATGCGCGGAGCCTTCATCGCCGCCGGCCTCGGCCTCCTGGCCCGCTTCGAGTGGGTCAGCTACGTCTTCGCCGCTATCCTGCTCATCGCCGCCATCCGTCTCGTTCTCCCGGGCGCCGAAAAGCCAAAAACCGAAACGCCCCGCTGGATCGCCTGGCTCTCCCGCCTCCACCCCGTAAGCCTTCGTCAGGACAAGTTCTTCGTCTTCGAGAGCGGCCAACGCATGATCACAGTCCTCTTTCTGGCCTTGATCGCCATCGAACTCACCGACGTCGTCTTCGCCCTCGACTCCATTCCCGCCGTCCTCTCCATCACTCGCCACCCGTTCCTCGCTTACACCTCGAACATCATGGCCGTCATGGGTCTCCGATCGCTCTACTTCCTTCTCGCTCACCTGCTCGCCAAGCTGCGTTTTCTCCACTTCGGCCTCGCCGGAGTCCTTGCCTTCGCCGCCTTCAAGATGCTCGCCGTCCACTGGATTGAGATCGGCCCTCTGCTCTCGCTTGCCACGATCGTTACCATCCTGGGAATCACCATCGTTCTGTCGCTTCTCTCGAAAGCGACCAACCAGCAATCCTGAACCGTTCGCTTTAATCTGCCGCAAATCCATCCTAGGAACTCAAACGGTATCGATCGCAGGAGAAGCCTACAAATGAGGCAACATTTGCCTATCTCGTATGGAAAAAGAGTTTCCTCTCCTTTGGAGCAGAAGGTCGAAACCTCGAGTTAATTCATAAACTTTGAATCCATCTTCAATGCGAACTCCTTATCGGGGATCCGGAAACTCCCCCTAAAAAATGCCGGAAGAGTCCCACCTCTCAAATTCTTCTACAAAGTGCTGAGCAATATACGAAGCGCACGAAAGCCTAACTAGGACTGAAGTTGTCGGATATCAATTTATTGTGTAAAAAAGACTTAATGTCCTCTTCCCATACCCTTTTGAAGTACACCAAGCTCGTTCACCTCTATCTCGGTGTCTTCATTGCACCTGCCCTGCTCTTCTTCGCCTTCACCGGAGCGCTCCAGACCTTCAGCCTCCACGAAACCGCTCGCGGCAGCAGCTACAAGCCACCCGCCTGGGCCGTCACGCTGGGCCAGGTCCACAAGAAGCAGACCACAATCGCTCCAGCAAGAAAATTCCCGCCGCCGGACAGGTCTCCAGACAGATCACCAGACAGGCCTTCAAACAAAAGCGGCGACACTCAGCCTGAAAAATCCCCATCTGCCGCCACAGAGCCGGCGCAAAGCCTGTCGCCCCAATCATCGGACACACCCGCGCCAAAGCCGCACAACGCGCTGCCCCTCAAGATCTTCTTCCTTCTCGTCTCCATAGGTCTGTTCATCTCGACCATCTCAGGCATCTACATGTCCTACAAATACATCCGCCGCAGAGGTCTGATCACGATCCTCCTGATCGCCGGTGTCGTTCTTCCCGTACTTCTAACCGTTTTTTAGTCACGATCCGTGCTTTACCGAAAAGCTCCAGAGTCGGAGCAGCTCTGGGCTCCAGCTCCCGTTGTTCACGGCCACTCGCCCATCGCAAAAGAAACACCAGCACCATCACCGCAACGATGCCGCCCCCAAATAGTCCGGCCATAGCCGCCGCCAGCGCCACAGGGCCACCATGGAAGAATCCGTTCACCCTGACATCCGCAATCTTGCAGTAGATCGGCACCGCAACCACGCAAAAACTCAACATCGCCCCGACAAGCGATGCAACCAGTTGCTGAAGACCCCGTCCCCGACTCAAGCCCAAACCTCCTTTCACTCCCAATCTGTACCCACAACAACCATCCCCATCTCAAGCAACAAACTCTAGCCTCCCCTCCTGCATCACCGAGTGCTTCGCAACCTCCTCCCGCAGAGGAAAATCATTTCGGAAATGCGCTCCCCGGCTCTCCTCCCGCCCCAGCGCCGAAGCCACGATCAACTCCGCCACGACATGCAGATTCCTCGCCTCCACCGCCCGCCGGGTCAACCCCTTAGGCATAGCCGCCGCCAACGCAACCAGCCCGCGCTTAGCCTGCTCCAAACCACCCTTATCCCGCAGCAGCCCGGCATCCTTCCACATCAGATCGCGCAGCTCCTTGATCCATCTCTCTGTCGCCGCCTCAGGCGTCACACCCCCACTCGCAGCCACCACCGAAGCGCTAGCATCAAGCTCGGTCAACGACGTCTCCGCAACCATCGTCTCTGCCGCCAGCGCACCAAACACCAGCCCCTCCAGCAGCGAGTTGCTCGCCAGCCGATTCGCTCCATGCACCCCCGTGCACGCCGCCTCACCCGCCGCATACAACCCCCGCAGCGTGGTCCTCCCCTGCACATCCGTCCTTACCCCACCCATCAGATAGTGTGCCGCCGGCCGCACCGGAATCAGATCCCGCCCCAACTCCAGCCGATACCTCGCCAAAAACTTCGAGATCCCCGGAAACCGCGTCTGCAAATCTCTTGCAGTCGGACTCGAAGCCACATGCCGCATATCCAGATACACCGGCCCGTCCATCCCCTCCCGTGTAATCGCCCTCGCCACCACATCTCGCGGAGCCAGTTCCAGCAGCGGATGATACCGCTCCATGAACCGCTCCCCCTTCGCATTCACCAGGTAAGCGCCCTCACCCCGCAGCGCCTCACTCAGCAAAAATCGCGGCGCCCCCGGCTCGCTGAAAGCAGTCGGATGAAACTGATAAAACTCCATATCACTCACCGCTGCTCCAGCCCGATAAGCCATTGCGATCCCATCCCCCGTAGCCACCGCCGGGTTCGTCGTATCGCTATAGACCTGTCCCGCCCCACCGCTGGCCAGCAACACAGCCCCGGCCCGAACCACCCTCAGCCCACCCTCTCCATCCAGCAGCGTAGCCCCCACTACGCGCCCACCCTCAACCATCAGATCCACACTCGTAGTCCACTCCATCAACTCTATCGACCTCCCGTCGTTGCCAGCCTCCCGCACATGCCGCAGCAGCGACACAGCAATCTCCTTCCCCGTCGCGTCCCCATTCGCATGCAGAATCCGCGACAGGCTATGTGCTCCCTCACGCGTCCGCATCAGCTCCCCGCTATGTTCCTTCTCGCCCTCCGGATACCGATCGAACGCTGTCCCCCACTCCAGCAGCTCCTCCACACGCTTCGGCCCCTCGGTCACCAGCACCGCCGCGGCCTCACGATTCACCAGCCCATCACCGGCCGCCATCGTGTCTTCCAAATGCAGCGCGACATCCTCGTCGCCCCCCATCGCCACTGCAATCCCGCCCTGCGCATAAGCCGTATTCGACTCAGCCAGCTCTTCCTTCGTCACCACCAGCACCGTGCCCGTCTCCGCCAACCGAATCGCCGCGCTAAGCCCCGCAATCCCTGCCCCAATAACCAAAAAGTCAACCCGTTCCATAAGTCGATGCTACCGGAGTTTAGAAGAGGATGTCCCGCCGAACGGACACAGCGCCAACGACGCGGACGTTTTATCGTGTCCAATCAAATCACACCTCGTCCTTCCGACCAACGGGAGGACCAAAGCAACTCACTTACAGAGAAAAGGTACACAAGTCACGAAGTGACCGCCCTCCGCGTAGGAGGCCCGTCCGGCAGGACTCAATCCATGCGATACGATGAAGACACCGTGCCTGTCATCCCTGTCAACACGCCCTCCGCAACCTACGACGTCACGATAGCCCCAGACCTCCTCCGCACCCTCCACCCTCGCCTCCGCAAACTGAATCCCGGCAAACCCTTCCGGCCATTCGTCGTCACCTCGCCCAACATCTGGGCCCTCTGGTCAAAGCCCTTCCTCTCCAGCTTCAAAGAACCCCCAACCGTCCTCTTCCATCCCGCAGGCGAGCGCTACAAGCGCCTCGCCAGCGTCGAATCCCTCGCACAGCAACTAGCCATCGCCGGAGCCGACCGGGACGCCCTCCTCCTCGCCTTCGGTGGCGGCGTCATCGGAGACATCACTGGCTTCCTCGCCGCCATCTACATGCGCGGCATCCGCTACGTGCAAATCCCCACCACGCTCCTCGCCCAGGTCGACTCCTCCATTGGCGGCAAAACCGGCGTCAACCTCGCGGCAGGCAAAAACCTCATCGGCAGCTTCCACCATCCACAAGCCGTCTTCGCCGACACCAACCTCCTCCGCACCCTCCCCCCCGCGGAACTTCGCGCCGGCCTCCAGGAGTCCATCAAAGCCGGAGTTATCTACGACGCGAAGCTCTTCCGCTACATGGAACAAAACGCCGAAGCCATCCTGAACACAAAAAAGAACGCAGACCCGACAGCATTAGCGAAAGTAGTAGCCGCCTCAGTGCGAGTCAAAGCCGACGTAGTCAGCAAAGACGAAAAAGAATCCGGCCTCCGCATGATCCTCAACTTCGGCCACACCATCGGCCACGCCATCGAAGCCGCCACCAACTACAAGCAGCTCCTCCACGGCGAAGCCGTAGCCTGGGGCTCGATCGCCGCCCTCAACGTAGCCATAGCCCGCAAAGCCATCAAGTCCAAAGAAGCCGAGCGCATCACAAAACTCATCCTCTGCTACGGCCCGCTTCCCACCTTCAAAGCAACCGCCGAAAACCTAGTATCCCTCACCAGCCGCGACAAGAAGAACCGCAGCGGCATCCGCTCCTTCATCCTCCCCACCGCCATCGGCCACACCGAAATCGTCCGCAACGTCACCGAACCCGAACTCCTGGCCGCCACCGAATCCATGCTTACCTTCATGCGTAGAGCCGACAGAGACCAAGAATTTGGCTAGAGCCCACGATCTTTGTTGAGCCATTCGCGCCTGTTCCAATGCGTCGAAACACCTGCTAGCCCTTCAAAAGCCATCAATGGATCGTCCGATTGAACAAGTGTGATGAACCGCCGGCCACGCAGGAGAAAGTAGCGTGAACATTCAGCGAGAATGTCGAGGACAGTCTCAGCGGCTCGAGTCTCAAGGTTCTTTAATGCTAATCCCGCGTTGCGCGCGTACAAGTCATAAGAATCGAGGATGATTGCTAAGCCACTGTCATTAGGAACTTCAACATCCCAAAGACAGTCTCTAAGGGCGTTGAAATTCCGCCCGTAATAAGCGGGAAAGGAAAGAACCTCTCCAAAACTCTCGAGCATCATGGCTTCAGACGTCCACGCTTTGCAATCGATCCTATAAACGCGATAGCCGCGAAGTCGCAGCCATTGCAGGTCATCATTTAGGTATTTACGATTTCGATACATGGAGATACCTCCATAGAGGAGAATCTCCCAATCCAGAGTCTTGTCTACTTCGTTTTCCGTGAAGGCAGCCATAGCAATCAGTCTACTTGCCCTGGAAACCAACCTAATCAGCATTCGCGATTAACATTAGCGTTGTGACAATCCCAATCAAACCCGAACACGAACACGAATGCTCCACCGGAGCCCGCCCCGCCGGCATCACCACCGAGCAGGCCGCCGCCACCTCCGTCCAGCAGATGTTCGACACCATCGCCCCCACCTACGACCACGCCAACCACGTCCTCTCCGTCGGCATCGACCGCTACTGGTGGAACCGCACCGCCAAACTCTTCCGCCCCATCCTCCAGCACCCCGAAGCCGTCATCCTTGACCTCTGCTGCGGCACCGGCGACATGACCATGGCGCTCTACCAGCATCGCCCTCACACCCCCGAAGCCGCCCCCATCCTCGCCGTAGACTTCTCCCACCAGATGCTCTCCCGCGGCGCAGAAAAATTCGCCCCCCACAACATAGTCCCCATCGAAGCCGACGCTCTCCATCTACCCATCGCCGACGCGTCCATCGACCTCGTCACCTCCGCCTTCGGCTTCCGCAATCTAGCCAACTACGAAGAAGGACTCGCCGAACTCCACCGCATCCTCCGCTCCGGTGGCCAGCTCGGAATCCTCGAAGCCAACCAGCCCGAAGGCCTCACCGGCGCACTCTACAATCTCTACTTCAAATCCATACTCCCCCGGCTAGGCGGCCTCATCTCCGGCAAACCCGCCGCCTACAGCTACCTCCCCGCGTCGGTCGAACGCTTCCCCCGCCCCCAACGCATGCTCCAACTCATCAAAGCCGCCGGCTTCACCAATGCCACCTGGACCAGCTACACCTTCGGCACCGCCGGCCTCTACCACGCCACCAAACCCTGACCACCTACCGCTTCGACACAGTCGAAGCCGGCGGAGCCACAGGCACGCGGGTCTATGCATGAACACAATCTTCCAGCCCCACCGCGTCTCTCAAGGAACGCCGACTCAAGCCAGCTCTGCGCTCTAGTCCCTGACTCATCCGTCACGGCGCCTTTATTCACATAAGCAATCCACGCCGTGTCGCCGATGACATGTACATCGGGCTCCCTAACATTCCACTCATACCGTCTCCCCTTCGCATGTTCTGCCTTGACCAAGGTCATAATCGCGTCCCCATCAAATCGCGCCCCCGCGACGAAAACATAAGCGACAGCAAAGTCGCAGCCAAAACTATTCGAACCTTCAGCGACATTGAAACCTCCAGAGCCTTCACCCAATCAAGCGACCATACAACAAGACACGCACCCCTCAATCCACCTCCAGTGATATATTTCCCTCAGTTCCCCACCCCCTAATCGCACGTTCACCCGCCCGATGAGATGGACCCCAATGGCCTCCACTCCGCAGCCGATCCTCGACAGGCCACCGATCTCAGCTGACGCAGCCGTCGGCGCATCCGCCATGCGCAAAGCGACCCGCCGCCTGATCCCTCTCATAGCCCTCGGCTACGGCGCAGCCTACATGGACCGCGTCAACATCAGCTTCGCCTCCCTCCAAATGAACCGCGACCTTCACTTCAGCGCCACAGTCTACGGCTTCGGTGCAGGTCTCTTCTTTCTCAGCTACGCCGCCTGTGAGATCCCCTCGAACCTCCTCCTCTATCGCTTCGGAGCCCGCCGCTGGCTCTCTCGCATCATGGTCACCTGGGGAATTCTTGCCATAGCCATGTTGCTCGTCCGCACTCCATGGCAGTTCTACACCGCACGCTTTTTTCTCGGATTAGCCGAGGCCGGATTCTTCCCCGGCGTCATCTTTTATCTCACGCAATGGTTCCCGCAGGAGCTCCGCGCCCGCGCCATCAGCCGCTTCTACATCTCACTGCCGCTCAGCTCCGTCGTCACAGGCCTCATCGCAGGCCCACTCCTCAACCTCGACGGCCACCTCGGCCTCCGCGGCTGGCAATGGCTCTTCCTCGTCGAAGGCATCCCTCCCATCCTGCTAGGCATCGCCTTCCTCTACCTGCTCCCCGACTGCCCCCAGCAGGCCAAGTGGCTCACCGAAGACGAACGCGCATGGATCATCCACCACGTCCACAACGATCCTTCTCTAAGCGGCCAGCGCAGCCACGATCTTAGCGCCGCCCTCCTCGATCCACGCGTCTGGCAGCTCGGCCTCTTCATGTTGCTGATGCTGGCCTCCTCCTACGCCTACACCTTTGTCGCTCCCGACGTCATCCAGCGAGCAACCCATCTCAGCACATCAAAGGTCGGCTACCTCATCGCAACCCTCAGTCTCCTCGGAGCAGCCGCTATGCTGATCAACGGCATCTACTCCGACCGCATCCAGCGCCGCACGCCACACAGCAACTATCCCCGCTACATGCACATCATCCCCTGGGCCTTCCTTATCTCCGCCGGATTCTTCGCCTGTGGCCTCTCAACAAATCCAATCAATGTCGTCACCGCCATCGGCGCGATCATCATCGCCTACAACGCCATGCAGGGTCCCCTCTGGTCTCTGCCCGGAAGCTTCTTTCAAGGACGATCCGCAGCCGCCGGCATCGCCACCCTCAACATGATCGGCATGATCGGCGGCTTTCTCGGCCCCTACTTCGTCGGCTTCGCCAAAGACCTCACCGGCGACTATCAACGAGGTCTCCTCTTCATGAGCCTCCCCATGCTCCTCGGTGCAGCCATCATGTTCTATCTCCGTGCCGAAACACGCCTCCGAAGCACAGCACTCCGTACGGAAAACCCTGTACCATCGTCCTGATGAGCACTACGGCCCAGCCCGAACAAGCCGCGACCCCTCATAGCGCCAAGCGTTCCGCCGCGCTCTTCTCCGTCCTCGCCGCCTTCGCCGTCACCCTCCTCAAACTCCTCACCGGCCTCCTTACCGGCTCTCTCGGCATGCTCTCCGAGGCCGCCCACTCCGGCATCGACCTCATCGCCGCCGCCATCACCCTCTTCTCCGTTCAGGTCTCCGACCGCCCCGCCGACGCCGACCACACCTACGGCCACGGCAAGATCGAAAGCCTCTCCGCTGCCATCGAATCCGTCCTCATGCTCGGCTCCTGCGTTTGGATCCTCACCGAAGCCATCCGCCGCATCGCCCACCGCCAGCATCTCGCACTCAACTTTTCCCTCTGGCCCTTCCTCGTCCTCCTGCTCTCCATCACCGTCGACTACACCCGCTCCCGCAAGCTCCACCGCATCGCCGCCGAAACCAGGAGCGAAGCCCTCGAAGCCGACGCCATCCACTTCCGCACCGACATCTGGTCTTCCATCGCCGTCCTCCTCGGCCTCGCCGCCAGCTACATAGGCGAGCGCTTCCAAATTCCCCAACTCGAACTAGCCGACCCCATCGCCGCCATCATCGTCTCCGGCATCATCCTGCACGTCACCTGGAACCTCGCCCGCCGCACCATCGACGCCCTCACCGACGCCACCCCCATCGAAACCCGCTCGCAGACCCGCGACATCGCCCGCGACATCGCCGCCATCGACGGCGTCCTCTCCGTCGACCGCATCCGCACCCGCCGCGCCGGCCCCAACTACTTCGCCGACCTCACCCTCGGCCTCCCACGCAACCTCACCTTCCAGCGCTCCGAGCAGATCACCATGGCCGCCACCGCCGCCGTCCGCCGCCATCTCCCCGGAGCCGACGTCGTCGTCCACTCCATCCCCACCGCCTCCATCGCCGAAAGCCTCCACGACCGCATCCGCGCAGTAGCCGCCCGCTCAAATCTGGCAATCCACGACGTAGCCGTGCAGGAGTACAACCACGAGCTCCACGTCGAGCAGCACCTCGAAGTCTACGAGAACATGTCCCTCAGCGCCGCACACGCCCTCGTCACCCAACTCGAGTCCGACATCCGCCGCGAGATCCCCGAGATCTCCACCATCCTCACTCACATCGAAAGCGAACCCGCCACCATCGAGCGTCCCGCCTCCCTCGAGCGCGATCGCCAGCTCGAAGTCCGTCTCCGCCGCGCCGCTCAAGCCTTCCCCGAGATCCTCGACATTCACGAGGTCTTCGTCACCCGCGCCCACAACAACGGAGCCGATCGCATCCAGGTCAACTGCCACTGCACCCTCCCCGACGACCTCCCCATGTCGAAGGTCCACGAGATCATCACCGCCCTCGAAAACGCCTTCAAACTCGACTGCCCCGAAGTCTCCCGCCTCCTCATCCACCCCGAGCCCGCCACCGACAACCGCCGCTGATCCGACTCTTCGATCTTCTTCCGATCAGGTCAACCGAGTGAGTGACGTTATCGCACTTTCGTTTCAACTCTCTACCCATTTAAGCGCGAGATAATGACCCATGCCCTCGTCCTTCCCCCTCTGGATTAGAAGATCGCCCGCACCTCGCATCCGAAGGCTGGCCCGATGACGGGTGCCGGAGTGCAGGCCGTACAAGCGGTCTTCCTTCTTCTTCTATTCTTCGTGGCGGTCTTTGCCGGGTTGGCCCGACGACTCAAAGTACCGTATCCGATCCTGCTCGTAATTGCCGGCCTTCTCTTGAGTTTTCTGCCAGGCATGCCGCGCATCGGCCTCGATCCCGACTTGGTCTTTCTGGTCTTCCTTCCTCCTCTGCTTTACTCCGCCGCGTGGACCCTGTCATGGAGAGAGTTTCAGCGCAACTTTGTCAGCATAGCCATGCTTGCCGTCGGCCTGGTGCTGTTCACCATCCTAGGGCTCGCGATGGTCGCGGGGTCTCTCCTTCCTGGATTCGACTGGAAGTCCGCCGTGCTACTTGGTGCGGTAGTCGCAGCCACTGACGCCATCGCAGCCACATCGATCGCGCGAAGAGTGGGCCTTCCACAACGAATCGTCGACATACTGGAAGCCGAAAGCCTCGTCAACGATGGCACCGGCCTCCTCGCTCTGCAATTCGGCCTCACTCTGCTGGTCACAGGCCGAACGCCATCACTCATCGAAGGACTCGGTCAACTCGTCTTCCTGACCTGCGGTGGAGTAGCCGTGGGGCTGGCCATCGGAGCTGTCGTCGCGTGGTTTGAAAAATGGGTGGACGATGGGCCAATCGAGATCGTAATCAGCATCCTGGTGCCCTACGGGGCTTACCTCTTAGGCGCCCGCATGCATGTCTCCGGTGTAATGGCAGTCATCGCCTGCAGTATGTACATGAGCCGCAAAAGTCCCGAGTACATGTCGCCCCAGGTCCGCCTGCAGGCGACCGCTGTCTGGGATGCACTGACCTTCATCCTCAACGGCATCGTCTTCGTTCTAATCGGACTCCAGCTTCCCTATGTCATCGGGCAGATCGTCGGCATGAGCCGCCCGGTTCTCCTTGAATACGGAATCGGCTTCTCCGCGCTGATGATCTGTCTGCGCATGGCGTGGGTCTTCGCAGAAACCTACGTCGCCTACGCGCTCCGGCGATGGGTCCGGAAGTTGGACGTACAGCCACCCCGGCCGCGACAGATGTTTGTCATTGGGTGGGGTGGCATGCGCGGTGTGCTATCGCTCGCAGCGGCCATCTCGCTCCCGTACGCTCTTCCAGGCGGCAGAACCTTCTCGCAGCGCAGCATGATCATCTATCTGGCGTTCTGCCTGATCGTAGCAACGCTGGTCGTGCAGGGCCTGACGCTGCCCTGGCTGATTCGAATCATGGGCCTCTCCGAGTCGGGACACGCAGACCGCGAGGAACAAGAGGCGCGACGTGTCCTGGCTACCGAGGCCATCATCCATCTGCACCGCACCCGCTCGAAAAATCGCGACCAGTCTTCAGTCTTCCAGGAGTTGATTGACGGTTACCAGAAGCGACTGGATGCGATGCCGTTGGAACGCGATCGGACCACGACGGGACTTATCAACCAGGCTCGACGAAACGATGCAATTCTGACCGCACTGCAGGCCGAACGCGAAGCGCTGATCAGACTGCGAGATGAGGAGCAGATCGACGATGAAGTCCTGCGTACCTTGCAGAGAGAGCTCGATTTGGCGGAAAGCCGTGTGCACACCGGATCAACCATCCGCTGATTCCGGCAGCAGCCGATCTTTGAACCTAGAGCAAAGTAGCGGTTGGCGTAGAGTCTGCCGTGCCCTTTTGTTGTCATTCCCGAAGGGAATCTGCTGTTGCCTTCCGCACCAACAGCAAATCCGCTTAGTCGTCTGAGCCATCCGTGACAATCCGTTGACAAAGGTTCGCTACAATGAAAGCCGTGCGACGCCTCATCGCCATCACGTTACTTCTCCTCTTCAGCTCACCGCTGATCTCGCCTCTGTTGGCTCTCACCGCCAGCACTGCTGCGAATCTTCCGGCCTGTTGCAGACGGAACGGCGCGCATCACTGCACGATGAACACGCAGCAAACAGAGTCCTCCAGCTCGAGCATCAACGTCTCGACGATCCCGCAAAAGTGCCCCGCATACCCAGCGGCCGTCACTCCGATCCAGCACGGAGATCTCTCGTCCCACACTGCCTCCCTCATCTTTGCAGAGATCGTAAGCCACCCCTCCGTCACCACCCAGACCGAAGCCCGCGCCCGCGTAGCTTTCGATCGCTCCCGCCAAAAGCGCGGCCCTCCCTCCTACTCCCTCTAAGCGACCCGACCAGCAGCCGACACACCTCCCGCAACAAAACGGGAGCCATCGCCCTGCCGTCCCGTTCCGCAGCTCCAACTCCGTCAGCCTCTCTGACGAGGGAAGTCCGAAGCCCCATGCGCAAGCTCGCTCTACTCTGTCTTTTCTCATCTCTCGCCGCCATCACCGCTCGAGCCACCATCTTCAGCCAGCTCCACGGAGTCGTCCACGACCCGCAACACCGCCCCATCGCCAACGCATACATCGAACTCCACGCAGCAAACTCAGCCTTCACCAAATCCACCACCACCGCGCAGGACGGCTCCTTCACCATTCCATCCCTCCCCCTCGGCGACTACACCATCACCATCTCGCAACCAGGCTTCGATACAGCAAAACAATCCCTTACGTTAGCCTCCGACACCGCACCCATCCTCCACATCGAGCTCCACCTCGGCACCGTCGAGCAAACCACCTCAGTCACCACCGACGCCAACACCGCCAACATCAACACCGTCACCCCCACCACCCTCATCAGCCGCGACGACATCACCCAAACCCCCGGCGCCGACCGCACCAACTCCCTCGCCATGATCACCGACTATGTCCCCGGCGCCTACATCACCCACGACATGCTCCACATGCGCGGCGGCCACCAGGTCTCGTGGCTCCTCGACGGCGTCCAGATCCCCAACACCAACATCGCCAGCAACCTCGGCGCGCAGATCGACCCCAAAGACATCGACTACATCGAAATTCAACGCGGCAGTTACACCTCCGACGTAGGCGACCGCACCTACGGCGTCTTCAACGTAGTCCCCCGCACCGGCTTCGAGCGCAACCGACAGGCCGAACTCATCCTCAGCGCCGGCAGCTTCCTCCAAACCAACGACCAGCTCAACTTCGGCGACCACACCGAAAAGTTCGCCTACTACGCCAGCCTCACCGGCAACCGCAGCGACTACGGCCTCTCCCCACCCACCGGAGTTGTCATCCACGACGCCACCAACGGCTACGGCGGCTTCGCCTCTCTCCTCTACAACGCCACTCCAAAAGACCAGCTCCGCCTCATCACCCAACTCCGCGCCGACTACTTCCAGATCCCCTACGACCCCGACCCCAACAGCCCCGGCAACCAGCAGTTTCAATCCAGCGGCCTCCGCGACGGCCAACACGAACTCGACGGCACCCTAGCCTTCTCCTGGCTTCACACCTTCAACCCCGCGACGGTCCTGCAAGTCTCACCCTTCTTCCACTACAACCGCGCCGACTACGAATCCCACCCCAACGACATTCCCGTAGCCACCACCTCCGACCGCAGCTCCACCTACGCCGGAGCACAAGCCAACATCACCACCGAGATCGCCCGCAACACCATCCAGGCAGGCTTCTACTCCTTCGGCCAGCACGACAGCTACCTCTTCGGCGCCATCTTCAACGACGGCACCAACACGCCCGCCTTCTCCACACCAGACTCAGCCTCCGGCGGCGTCATCGAGGAGTACATCTCCGACAACTACAAACCCACCTCCTGGCTCACCCTCATCGCCGGCCTGCGCCAAACCCACTTTCAAGCCGAGTTCACCGAGAACTACACCGCCCCACGCTTCGGCGTAGCTCTCCGCATTCCCAAACTCAACTGGGTCTTCCGCGGCTTCTACGGCCGCTTCTACCAACCCCCGCCTCTGCTCACCTTCGGCTGCACTGCTGCCTCCATCGCTGACGGAACCTGCAACCTGCAAAACTTCGCCCTCAGCTCCGGCACCAGCTTCGCCCCACTCCATGGCGAGCGCGACGAAGAGCATCAGTTTGGCGTCCAAATCCCCTACCGTGGCTGGCTCCTCGACGCCGACACCTTCAAAACCCGCATCAACAACTTCCTCGACCACTCCAACATCGGCGACTCCAGCATCTACTTCCCGGTCACCGTCGACGGCGCTCTAGTCCGCGCCTGGGAGCTCACCCTCCGCAGCCCGCGTCTCTGGAACTTCGGACAGGCCCACCTCGCCTACTCCAACCAGATCGCCGAGCAGCGCGGTGCCATCACTGGCGGCCTCATCTGCTCTCCTCCCACCTCAGCCGAGTGCGATGCCGCCCCCGGCTACCACCCCGTCGACCACGACCAGCGCAACACCCTAAACGTAGGCTTCAACGCCACCCTCCCCTGGCGCACCACCGCCTCCACCAACGTCTACTACGGCTCTGGCTTCACCAACGGCGGCTTCGACCCCACCGGCCCGCCAGCCGACCCACGCTATCCCAACCCCTACCTGCCACAGCACACCACCTTCGACCTTTCTATCGGCAAAACCTTCACCGAAAAACTAACCGCCTCCATCACCGCCACCAACGTAGCCAACCGCCGCGTGCTGCTTGACAACAGCCTCACCTTCGGCGGCTTCCACTTCAACGACCCCCGCGAGATCTTCGCCGAACTACGCTACCGCTTCAAATACTGAGAGAAAGGCCCGCTACGCGCGGGGCGGTCACTTCGTGACGCGTATACCGGTCGTGGCACCGTCATCAACCAAGGTCCTCCCGCTGGTCGGCCCGAGCATCGCGAGGACCCAAGCCGCTCATCCTACCAAGACAAGGTACACAAGTCACGAAGTGACCGCCTCCCGCGCAGGGAGCCCGTCCGGCAGGACAAAGATATACTCTGAAAACGCATGAAGCTCCGAATCCCCAGAAAAGTCACCCGAAGCATCAATCGCTTCTTCAACATCGTTCTGGGCGCCCTCGCGATGCTCACTGTCGCGCTCGTCTCCGCCTTTATCACCATGCGCCTCGCCATCCACGGCCACGAGGTCAAGGTCCCCGACCTCACCAGGCTCACCCTCTCCGAAGCCAGCAAGCAGACCAGCTCCCTGGGCCTCGTCCTCAGCCTCGAAAACCGCTTTTACTCTCCCAACACCCCACCCGGCCGTGTCCTCGCACAATCCCCCGCCCCGGGGCTCACCGTCCGCCGCGAGTGGCCCGTCCGCGTCACCGAAAGTCTCGGCGCGCAACAAGTCGCCATCCCTGACCTCCTCGGCCAGACCGAGCGCACCGCCACCATCAACATCCGCCGTCTCGGCCTCGAACTCGGTGCCGTCTCCCACATCGCCGCCCCCGGCGAACCCGGCGTCATCATCGCCCAAACCCCCACCCCCAACGCCATCGGTGTGGACCGTCCCCGCGTCAGCCTCCTCCTCAGCGACCCCGAATCCACCAACTCCGCCGAAGCCTTCGTCATGCCCTCCCTCGCCGGCCTCACCCTCACCGCTGCCGCCGCAAGAGCCGCATCCGCCGGCCTCCACATCGCCAGCGCCGAAGACCTCAACCTCAACTCCACCTCAGACTCCGCCCCACTCACATCTCAATCCCCACCCAGCGCCACCACACCGTCTTTCACCGAACCCATCGCCCACACCGTCTCATCCATCGGCACCGTCATCGCGCAAACCCCACCCGCCGGCCACCGCGTCGTCAAAGGCGACCCAGTCCACATCACCCTCACCGATTAATTGTCTGTTCCCTATTCTTGAAATCCCAACCAGCCCCAAGCCATCGGGTGCCCCATCCATCGCAGTCTCATCGCGATGGATGGGAATGTATTCCTCTTCCCAGCAATCCTTTGTGTTGTCGTTGTTGTCGTTGTTGTCGTTGTTGTCGTTGTTGTCGTTGTTGTTGTTGTTGTCGTCGTTGTTGTCTTTGTTGTTGTCTTTGTTGTTGTTGTCGTTGCCGCGGCTGGTTTCTCCCACCCCACACAAAAACCATGTCATCCTGAGCGAA
Organism: Tunturiibacter gelidiferens; assembly: GCF_013410115.1. Classification (GTDB taxonomy): domain Bacteria; phylum Acidobacteriota; class Terriglobia; order Terriglobales; family Acidobacteriaceae; genus Edaphobacter; species Edaphobacter gelidiferens. The sequence continues at coordinate 1,819,892 of NZ_JACCCV010000001.1, read as the reverse complement.
GTGGCTCACGGCATTTTGTGAGCCACGCAGTCGAAGGATCCCTGTATTTGCTTTTGGTTATTCCCCAGCTATGTCCGACGTTGCCTGTACTCCTTAGGCTGAAGCGATTCCCGGGGTGCCCCATCCTTTCGCGGTCTCATCGCAATAGGGCACTGGCGCCGCAGTGCGAACCGTCTTCTTAAGCCCGCTCCAACATCACCGCATAAAACCCATCGTCCCCATGCACTCCAGGCAGCGTCCGAAGCGCCCCATCTCTCACCGCTGAACTCAACTCCTCTGGGTGCCGGGTGCCCATATCTCGATTTTGAGATGTGGGCCTTCGCGCACCGCGCAAACCGCCTTACCTATTCAACCGCCTACTTCCGCTCCAACATCACCGCATAAAACCCATCGCCCCCGTGCACACCAGGCAGCGTTCGAAGCGCCCCATCCCGCACCGCCGAACCCATCTCCCCACTCAAAACCCCACGCTCCGCAAGCTCCGCCATCACCCCATCCACCGGCACCCTCACCACCCCACCCGCCCCAACAACCGCATCCACCACACCCTCACACTCCTCCGCCTCCAGCGAGCAAGTCGAATAGACCAGCCGCCCACCCCGAGCCAGCCGCTTCAACGCCCCCTTCAAAATCGTCCTCTGCCTCTCCGCTTGCCGCACAAACTCCTCCACCTTCAGCCGATGCCGAATCTCCGGATTCCCCGCCATCGTTCCCGTCCCCGAGCAGGGCACATCGCACAAAATCAGATCAAACTCCCCCGCAACACTCTTAGCATCCGACGCATCGGCCACGGAAAACCTAACTCGCTCCGCATACGCATACCGCCGCAGCCTCGCCTGCGCCTGAGCCAGTCGCTTCACACTCACATCACTCGCCACAATCTCCGCACCACCCAACCGCTTCGCCAAAATCAAAGTCTTCCCCCCAGGGGCAGCGCAGCAATCCCAAACTCTCTTCGCCTCAGGCATAGCTGCCGCAGCAATCTCCCCCACCAGCCGCGACCCATCATCCATCACCGGCCAATCCCCACCGCGCTCCACAAACATCCCACCCTCCGCCGGCTCCTGCTGATCCGCCTCACAGATCTTCAACGCCGCCTCGCGCCCATAAGCCGCCACCCATCGCTCCACCAGCCATCGCGGATGCCCCAGCCTCTCCGCAAACGCCGCTACCGATTCATGCATCCGCACTCCCGGCTTCTGCGTCCCCGCCAGCTTCCGAAGCACCGCATTCACCATCCCCGTCGCATGTGGCTCCCCCGCTGCCCTGCACAACTCCACGCTCTCACTCAACGCCGCATGCGCCGGAATCCTCTCCAGATGCAGCAACTGAAACGCCCCCATCCGCAGCGCAATCGCCACCGGCTCCGCCAGCCTCTGCTCCGGCCTCTGCAGCAACCCCCTCACCCGCGCATCCAGCGCAATCTGCCATCGCAGCACCCCCATCACCAGCGCAGTCGTCAGGTTCCGATCCTCCGGCGACAAGCCATCCACCCGCGGCGAATGCAGCAACTCGTCGCTATGACCCTTGTTCTCCCCCACCAGCTTCAAAATCTCAAACGCAGCCAGCCGAGCCGGCGTTATCTTCGCAACCGCAGCCTCCACCGAAGCCGTAGGCCCAGCCGACACAGGCCTCTTCCGCGCCACCACCGCCTTACCCGAAACCGCCTTCACCGCACCAGGCTTTCCCGCACCAGCACCCCGCTTCCGTTTTCCTCCTCCAGACGTCGACTCGTCCTTCATAGCCCCAACCGTTCGCCGCTCTTCACCTGATACCCACGCAAAAACTCAGCAGCACTCATCCGCTTCTTCCCCTCCATCTGCAGCTCAAGCAACTCCGCCACCGTCCCACTACCGCAACCAACCAGCATCTGTTCTCCGTCCACCAGCAACTCCCCCGCAGCAACCGAGCGCCCACTACAAATCCCCATCTTCGACACGATCAGCTTCTTCCCCCGCAGCGTCGTATGTGCGCCCGGCCACGGCTGAAACCCTCTCCACCTGTCATAAATCTGTTTCGCCGACCGGGAAAAATCCACCAGCCCATCTTCCCGCTTCAGAATCGGAGCCAGCGTAGCCAGCGAGTGGTTCTGCTCCTCCGGACAGATTGTCCCCGCCTCCAGCCGCCTCAGTGTCTCCACCATCAGCTCCGCGCCCAGCGGAGCCAGACACCCATACACATCCACCGCCGTCTCCTCCAACCCCACCGGGCACACCGCCGCCAGCAGCATATCGCCCGTATCAAGACCCGCATCCAGCCGCATCGTCGTCACACCCGTCACCACCTCGCCGCAAGCCACCGCCCACTGAATCGGAGCAGCCCCGCGATACTTCGGCAGCAGCGACCCATGCAGATTGATATTCCCAAACCGCGGCAGTTCCAGCATCCACTGCGGAATGATCCGCCCATACGCAACAACAAGAATCGCATCCGGCGCAATCTCCTCCAAACGCGCGCGCAACTCCAGATTGTTCTTGATCTTCTCCGGCTGCACCACAGGCAAACCGTGTGTCACGGCCGCTTGCTTCACCGGAGGAACATGCACCTCCAGCCCGCGCCCCGCCGCACGATCCGGCTGCGTCACCACCAGCGCAACCTCATGCCCTGCTGCAATCACGGCTTGAAGCGTAGGTACTGCAAACTCCGGCGTGCCACAAAAAACTAATTTCATTTTGATAATCCTCTGTCCTGCCGGACGGGCCTCCTGCGCGGAGGGCGGTCACTTCGTGACGCGTATACCGGTCAAGGCACCATCATCCGCGTAGATCCTCCCGCTGGTCGGCCCGAGCATCGCGAGGACCCAAGCCGCTCATCCCACCAAGACAAGGTATACCCCCCACGAAGTGGGCGCGCCGCGCGTAGCGGGCCCGTCCGGCAGGACACCATCACCATTCTCCGTTTTTGATGAGCTTCTTTATCTTCCGAATCACCAGATCCCGCTTCAAACGACTCAACCGATCAATAAACAGCACCCCCTCCAGATGATCGATCTCATGCTGCATCGCTCGCGCCAGCAACTCCGTCCCCTCAATCTCAAACCACTTCCCCGTCACATCCTGCGCCTTCACCTTCACCCACTCCGCGCGCGAAACCTTCTCACGAATCTCCGGCAAACTCAGGCACCCCTCCTCCTCCACCTGCTTGCCCTCGCGCTCCACAATCTCCGGATTGATCAGCACAATCTTCTCCTCCGGATTCTTCCTGAAGCTCACATCGATCACCGTAATCCGCTGCGAGATCGCAATCTGCGGCGCGGCCAGCCCAATCCCCTGCGCCGCATACATACTCTCGAACATCTCGTCGACCAGCTTCTTCAGCTTCGCGTCGAACACCGTCACCGTCGCACCCGGCTTCGCCAGCACCGGATCCGGCCACTTCACTACCTCATGAATCTTCGTCTTCTTCTCGCTCACTTTTCCAGTCACTCAATACGCTCGAATCTGCTCACAATAGCCATTGAAATTTCGCTGCATCTCACGCAGCGAGTCCCCACCAAACTTCTCCACCACCAGTCGCGCCACCGTCAGCGCAACCATCGCCTCCGCCGCAACACCAGCCGCAGGCACAACACAAACATCGCTCCGCTCATACGCAGCCTTCACCGGCTCACGCGTCTCAAAACTCACCGAACCCAGCGGCCGCCGCAACGTCGAAATCGGCTTCAAATACCCCCGCACCACCACATCCTCGCCATTCGAGATCCCGCCCTCAATCCCCCCAGCATTATTCTGCTCCCGCGAAAACTTCGTAAACCCGCGCCCCTCCTCAGGAGCACCCTCATACCCAATCGCATCATGCACCGCCGACCCCACCGACTCCGCCGCCGTCACCCCACGCCCCAGCTCCACCGCCTTCACCGCCTGCAGACTCATCACCGCCTGAGCCAACAACCCATCCATCCGCTCATCCCAATTGGCATGCGTCCCCACACCAGGAGGCAAACCATGCACCACCACCTCAAACACCCCACCCACCGTATCGCCCGTCCGCAACACCGCATCCACCTCAGCCTTCATTGCAGCCTCAGCCTCAGAATCCACGCAGTTCAACAAAACCTCATCCTTCAACTGCAACGCCGCAATCTCCTCCCAGGTCGCCGCCCTTCCAAGCTCCGCCTTCCCCACGCGAATCACATGGCTCGCCACCTCGACGCCCACGGCCCTAAGCAAAAGCTTCGCCACCGCACCCGCCGCCACCCGGGCCGCGCTCTCCCGAGCACTCGCCCGCTCCAGCACATACCGCGCATCCGGAAAGTCGTACTTCAAACTCCCCGCCAGATCCGCATGCCCCGGCCGCGGCGAAGCGACAGCCTTATGCTTTGTGGCGTCCCCAACTTCTACAGGCAGTATGTCGACCCAGTTCTTCCAATCGTTATTCGCCAGCACCATCGCAATCGGCGACCCGATCGTCTTCCCATGCCTCACCCCGCTCAGAATATGCGCCGTATCCTTTTCAATCCGCATCCTTCCACCACGGCCATAACCCTTCTGCCTCCGCCACAGCTCGCGATCGACAAACTCCTGATCCACGGTCACACCCGCGGGCATCCCACTCACCGTCGCCACCAGGCTCTCCCCGTGGCTCTCTCCCGCCGTAGAAAATCGCAACATCTGTATCAATCCCTCAGGAAACAAACACCCAAACCTAAATTGTAACAACCCATTCCACCCACTCCGCGATTGCATTCGTAACCTCACGCGCTACACCGGCTACCCCTGCCACGAGCAGCTCCTTCCATCTGATATCCCATCTCACGAACAATCGGTCCCGCAAACACAACTCGCCCCTCTCCTCCGGAATCGAAATAAAGTGATCCAGGAGAAACACATGTCCCTAAGCAAGTCGTTCGCCCTCTCTGCTCTCGCCGTTGCGCTGGTGAGCAGCGTTTCCGTAGCACCCGCCCAGGTCTCCATCAGCATCGGAGCCGCTCCGATATGCCCTTACGGATACTTTGACTACGCTCCATACCCCTGTGCTCCGTACGGCTACTACGGACCCGACTGGTTCACCGGAGGAGTCTTCATCGGCGCCGGCCCCTGGTATCACGGTCACGGCAACTTCTACGGCCACGTCGACAACCGCTACGATCCTCATCACGGATATGCAGGTCCAATGCCGGAGCGCGGCGCCCAGCCCTTCAACCACTTCCAGGCGAACGAAGCCCGCGACCCACAAGGCCACGTCGGCAACGCCGGCCACGAACCTACCAACGAACATAGCGCCGGATATCAGGGCGGCGGTCACCCCGGCGGCGGTAGCAGCCACGGCGGCGGAGATCACGGCGGCGGCGGCCATCACTAAGCCCCAGCCAACCAGGCAATCGTGGCCCGCTTCCACAAGCGGGCCACTTCTTTTTCGCGACGCAACACTCCCAAATCGCGCAGCTCCCTGCTCCAAATTCGGCCGGACAAGGAAGCCGTCTGAACTCAGCTCGCCACAGTCAAAACTTCCATACCACCTGCTATAACAAACCAATGCGTAAGGGTTATGCTCCCAGCGCCGCGCACATCAGATGGCTCCTCGACTCTGACCCGGCCATCCGTTGGCAAGTCATGCGGGACCTCACCGGCGAAGCTCCCAACGCTGTCGCAGCCGAACGGTCGCGCGTCGCAACTGAAGGCTGGGGAGCCCAGCTTCTCGCACGCCAATCTCCCACCGGCGACTGGGGCGGCGGGACAAAGTGGGATCTCATCACTCTCTGGAGTCTCGTCGTCCTCAAGGACCTCGGTCTCGACCCCGCCAGCAAGCAAGCCCGCAAAATGATCGATCGCGTCGACAAGGGGCTCGTGTTCAAGCCGCTCAACAATCGGCCCTTCCTTCACGGCGAAACCGAGCCGTGCATCAACGGCAGAATCCTCGGCATCAACGCCTATTTCAAAGAACCGAACGACGCACTCGCCAATCAACTCCTGCGCGAGCAGCTCGAAGACGGCGGCTGGAACTGCGAAGCGCCTAAAAGCCAGCGCTCTTCGTTCCACACCACCATCTGCGTGCTCGAAGGTCTGCTGGAACACGAACGAGCAGGAAACAAATCAGCGGCCATCACCAGGGCCCGCAAGCGTGCAGAAAACTATCTGCTCGAGCGCCACATGTTCCGCTCACTTCGAACTGGCAAAGTCATCAACAAACGCTGGCTGCGCTTCTCGTTCCCGACGTTCTGGCACTACGACGTCTTGCGCGGACTCGATTATCTGCGAGATGCGGGAATCAAACCAGACGGCCGCGTCAGCGAAGCCATCGAAGTCGTGACGGAGCGCCGCCACCAGAATGGACGCTGGCCCCTCAACCTCCTTCATCCCGAACATATTCCATTGGAGATGGAGATCAGCATCGCCAGGGCAAGCCGCTGGAACACCCTGCGCGCTCTCCGGGTTCTACGCTGGTACGACAACGCAACTCAGTCGTGACTCGTGACAACTTTCCATTTCAATATCAAACTCACGTCCGTGGTTTACCAAGAAAATCCAGCGTCGACTCCATCCGCTGCCGAACAATATCTTCTCGTTCATTCGCGAGAGCATTGCGCAAGGGTGCGATCGCCTCTGGCCTCTTGAGCCAACGAAGTCCTTCACAACTCTCCAGTCTCACCCGGAGATCGGCATCGGTCAGCATTCCCACCAGAAGGTTAAGCACAACCCCCGTCTCCTCTTCCGTTCTGTCATTGAGTTGCGAGAGAAGATACAGAGCTCCAATCCGACTGTCTGGACTTGCCGATGGAAGCATCATATCGGCGACTGCCCTGAAGCAGGCGTGATCCCGCTTGTCGAACACGTTCCGTGCTGCGTTCTGGCGCACGTAAAAATCTAATGTCTGATCCAGACACATCTCTTTGAGTAATCCCAGCCCCTCCGAGGAGCCCAACCACGTTGCGGCGGCAGCGATATTCACCTTCGTCGGCTCGTTCCGCTCAGCCGCGCCGGCTCGCAGGATCTCTGGAAGACTATCCGTCGCCTTCCACTCAGCTAACTCCGCAGCAGCCAGCCCACGCACCTCCTTATCAGGATTCCTCAGTGCCTCAATCAGAGACGGCTTCGTAAGAACTATGCCATGACGACTTAGAGCCTGAGAGAATGTCTCCGGAGCCTGACACAATCCGCTCCCAACCGAAGCGAGAACGAACAACACTCCGACCACAAGCCTGACACGAGAAGCGACATCGTCAGCGCGGACCATTCCATTCACCCCGTTTGCTATAGCAATAGACACCAAGCACCCGGATTTCGGCCACCCCGTAAAATCAAGACCACAATCTATGAGCCCCTCGCGCCATCCCATCATCGCAACCCTCACCCTCCTCCTCGCCACCTTCGCACAGGCCCCCGCACAATCCGGCGATCTCTCCATCGACCCCACCCTCGCCGCGCAAATAGCCACAATCCCTGCCATCGACAATCACGCCCACCCCACGCTGTCTCCGCCCGCCTACGCCACCGACCGCAACTTCGACGCCCTCCCCGTCGACAATATGGAACCGTACACGGACCCCGTCGGCATGCGTCCCGATCTAGCAAAGCTCCACGACGCATGGCAGACCCTCTTCCACTTCAACGGCCAGCCTCCACTCGACGCCGCCGGTCTCACTCAGCTTGAAGCAGCCCGCGAAAGCATCCGCACAAAACAAGGCACCAACTACTCCGCCTACATCCTCGACAAGTCCAACATCGCCACCATGCTCGCCAACCGCGTCGCCATGGGCGTCGGAGTTCAGTCACCCCGCTTCCGCTGGGTCCCTTACGTCGACACCCTTCTCTTCCCTCTCGACAACTCCGCCCTCGCTGCCGCAACCCCCGACCGCAAACAGTTCTTCCCCCTCGAAGACGCGCTACGCAAAAAGTATCTCCAACAAGTCGGCCTCAAAGCTCTCCCACCCACCCTCGACGCCTACCTCAAACAACTCGTCATCCCGTTACTCGAACAACAAAAGGCCAACGGCGCAGTCGCCGAAAAGTTCGAGATCGCCTACCTCCGCTCCTTCGGCTTCGACGACGTCCCCCAGCCCGAAGCAGCCCGCATCTACGCCACGCTCCTCCACCGTCCCCACCCCAACGAGGCCCAGTACAAGCGCCTCCAGGACTTCCTCTTCCGCTACATCGCCGCCGAGTGCGGCCGCCTCAACCTTCCCGTCCACCTCCACACCACCGCAGGCGGGGGCGGCTACTTCTCCATCGCCGGCGACAACCCACTCCTCCTCGAACCTCTCTTCAACGACCCGCGTCTGCGTCACACCAACTTCGTCCTCCTCCACGGCGGCTGGCCCTTCGTCCACGAGATAGGAGCGCTCCTCCAGAAACCCAACGTCTACCTCGATCTCTCCCAGCAGTCCCTCATGATCAGCCCCCGCACCATGTCCGCCTGGCTGCGCGAGTGGCTCGAGCTCTACCCGGAAAAAATCCTCTACGCCACCGACGCCTACCCCTACTCCTCCTCCATGGGCTGGGAAGAGGCCGCCTGGATCGCCAACCGCAACCTCCGCGAGTCCCTCGGCATAGCCCTCACCGGCATGCTCCGCGACAACGAGATCACAGACACCCGCGCCACAGAATTAGCCAACATGCTCCTCCACCAAAACGCCGAATCCCTCTACAAGTTCTAGGACATCGGTTGTTTATTTCAATTGTCATTCTGACCCTGAGCTTGTCGAAGGGAAGAACCCCCGTATTCCCCTATGCTTTTGCCGTTGCCTGTCCTTTTGTTGTCATTCCGCAGCGCAGCGGAGGAATCTGCTGTTGCACTTGCTCTTGCCTGTTCCTGAGATCCGCTTCTGCTTTTAGGTACAGTGGGGCTTCAGTCCCGCGTCTAAGCCAGCCGCGCAGCGGCCACCACTCTGCCGCACGCCGGCGCGAAGCCCGAAGGGCAGAGCGACTAATTCACGGCCTTTGCCGTTGCCGCTGCTTTTCCAAATCCACCCAAAATAAAGTTCAAAACCGTGTCACATTTCTAGCGGCCGGAAATATGGCGGCGAAACACCACGTTCTCACCAGCAATCCACCACAACCACACCATGATTTACCGCCACAAAAACACCTATTTTTCGCAAAAACCCCCGCAAAAACGCCACTCCACCACGTTCCATATTTTTTCCCGATTCAAATCGAAAAAACCACCTACTCGTCCTTCAAATACCCCTGGGTATTCAGCAGTGGCCGATCCATACTCCTCACCCAATCAGTCACCTCACCGCTGCTCTTCCCACTCGCCACCGCCGCCGCAAACTCATTCCGCATCGCCTGCATCTTCGCCTCAAGATCATCCAAAGCACTCAAAAGAATAGCCTCCGGCGTCATCGGCAGCTTCGGCGAACCAAACTCATACTTCCCATGGTGGCTCAGAATCATATGCTCCACCAGCACCCGCAGCTTCTCCGGAAACGGCGCCAACTGCTGCACCTTCTCCCGCAGCATCCCCTGCGCAATGCTGATATGGCCAATCATCTGGCCCTCCAGCGTATAGCTGAAGCTTGACTTCCACTCCAACTCACGAACCTTCCCAATATCGTGCAAAATTGCGCCCGTAACCAGCAGATCCGCATCCACCTCCGGATAAAACGGAGCCGCCCCCAGACACACGCGCACCAGCGTCAACACATGCTCCAACAGCCCCCCAAGCCACGCATGATGCAATCGCTTCGCCGCAGGAGCCGCCTTGAACGCAGGCCCTATCTGCTCATCATCAAGAAACGCAAACACCAGCCGCCGCAACTCCAAGTTCTTGAAAGCAGAGACATACCCCCGCAACTCCCCCCACATCTCCTCCACATCGAACTTCGTCGAAGGTTGAAAATCCTTCGGATCGATCTCCGACTCAGCCGCCAGCCTCAGCTTCTTCAACGTGATCTGAAACTTCCCTTGATACTTGGAGATATCCCCCTGCACCTTTACATAGCAACCTTCATCGCAGGTCGCTATCGCCTCCGTCACGTCATCCCACATACGTGCCTCGAGCGAGCCCGTCTTGTCACTCACCGTCAACGCTAGGTACTGTCCACCCTGCTTCTTGTCTCTCACCTGCATCGACGTCAAAACAAAATAGGTCGTCACTGTCGCGTTATCGAACCGCGCCGCATCTTCAATAAAAAAGTCTTTCATCTCAACCAGAATACCGCGCACCACGTCGCATCACCACAAACAGAAACGCGAGAGCCGAAGCCCTCGCGCTGTATACCAAACCGTCTATTTACTGTGGTGGAGGAGTCGGTATCGGTGACCCCGGCGTAGCTGGAGGCTGCCCCCCATCTGGAGGATTACTAGCCGGAGGCGCAGTCGCCGGAGGCAGCGTCGTCTTATCACTCGGCTTCGGCGCAGGAGTACCCGTCCCGTGAACTCCTTCGAGTGGAGTACCGCGGTCAGGAGCCTTCGACGGCGTCTCCTCTGGCGCGGCAGCCTTCGGTGCAGGAGGCTTATCCTGAAGCCGCTCCTTCTTCGCGCCCTTCACCTTCTTCTTTTTCTTCTTCTTGGCTGTATCTCCGTTCAGTCCCAGCGGTGCAGCCTGGGTCTGCTGGGTCGCCTTCTCTTCGGCACTCGCAGGGGCAGGCGCAGCTGCCGCCTTCTCCTTCACCTTCTTCACCTTTGCCGTCTTCTTCGCCGCCGCATCAACCTTCGCGCGGTCACTCATGCGGGTCTTACCAACTACAGGCGCAGTCGCTACTAGGGGATTCGGTCCCACATCGGAGCTCGACTCCTGCGCACCCGTTTCCAGAGGTGCAATCGCCGTCCCGGGAGCAGCGGCCTGCGAAGGGGCAGCAGAAGCCGACGCCGCGCCAGCACCTACATCGCTTCCCGAAGCCGTCTCCTCAGGCCCCGCCGGCAAAGAGTTGCGCGGAGCCTGCCCAAACCGGACCTTCTCCCGCTTCACCTTCGCCGGTTTAGCAGCCTTGCCGTTCTTCGTTGTGGTAGTCGTCGTCGGAGACGTCACCGCGACAGCCGGCGTAGCCACAGGCGCCGCCGTCGTCTTCGCGGCAGTGGAGAACTTCGTACCTCGGTCAAATCTCTTCTTCTGCTGAACCGTCTTCTTCTTCGCGACTGGCGGAGCGTACGCGGTAAACACCGGCTTGGTCTGCTTCGCGCTTGCGCCCGAATCCACATACCCAGCGCGAATGTCGATATAAGCCTCTTCCCTCAGCTTCGTCAGGTACGCGCGCAACGCAGGTTGCATCTGCTCCGAGTACATCGCCTCTTGAATCTGCGGCTCTACCTCCTTCAGCGGTGGCACACCGGGAGATACATGGTCGGTGACCTTCAAAATCACAAATCCCTGCCGCGTCCGAATCGGTGCCGTCCACTCCCCCGCCTTCAGATCGAACGTCTGGTCCTCGAGCACCTTCGCCAGCGCTCCGCGCTTGTAAAGTCCCAGATCCCCACCCTTATCCGCCGTGGGCCCACCCGAAAACGCCTCAGCCAAATCCTCGAACTTACTGCCCGCCTTCAGCTTTGCCTCAATCGACTCCGCCTTCGCCTTCGCCTGCGCGACCGCAGCATCATCGGCATCGGCAGCTGTAGGAATCAAGATCTCGCTCAGCTTGATCTGCTCCGGCTGAGTAAACTCCTGCTTGTGCGCGTCGTAGTAAGCCTGTTCCTGACCCTGCGTAATCTGCAGACGGCGGCCTACCTCATCCCGCACCACCTGCTGGGTAATCACGCTATCGCGAATCCCCGCCTTGAAGTCCTCGAACGAGACGCCCTGCTGCCGCGCCGCCTTCTCCAGGTCCTCCATCGTGTCCAAGTGGTTTTGCTTGCGAATCTCGTCCAAACGCCGAATCACATCGGCGTCCGCGTTGATTCCCAGTTCCTTGCCACGCGAGAGCAGCAGCTGCTTATCGATCATGTCGCGCAGCAGGTTCTTCTGCCTCTCGTTTACGTCAGCAGCACTCACTCCGGTCTGCCGGGTCTCTTCGGCAAGCTGCTGTTCTGCCCGCTCCACGTCGCTCCGGCTGATGATCTGGTCGTTCACATGCACGACCACATCCTCCACCACGGTTCCATTCGGCGTAATCGGCTGGGTAACTGGCAGCGTCAGCACAGGTTGCGGCGCGTTCGGAACGCTCAAAGGGCTCTGGTACCGCGGCGCTTGTGCTTGCACCACTCCCGGCAGTGTCAGCAAACCTAGCCCGCACACCACCGCAAACTGCGAAATTCTCAAGGTCATCGTCACTCGTATCTTTATCAACATCCCAACATCAAAATCCCAGCCATATACCGGGTCCGAACCCTTATCGCCCAACACGTCCCCCCGGTTTTTTAGACTCAACCCAGGATTGGACGGTATCCGTACCCAATTCTAACTGCCATGCCCCGAACAAGCGAATCCCTCTTTCGAGCGCAGCCCCGGCTCACCCCAGGATGCTATACTCCGTCCAAGATAGGACGTCTGTCCCAGCGCATCCTTAAGCGCCGTCTCCACCCTTTGAGGTAACCCAAGCCCATGGCTCCCCGTACTCGCCGCGCACTCTTCTCTGCTACCGTCTTTCTGGCCACCTGCGCCGTCATCGGCTCCTTCATCAACCAGAAGGTAGCCGCCCAGTCCGCCAGCGATGAGTCCACCCTGCGCGACTCGCTTCACTCCTTCACCAACGTGTATTCCCTGGTCGAGCAGAACTACGCCGAGCCCCTCAACACCGACAAGACCGACAAGGCCATCTACGACGGTGCGATCCCAGGCATGCTCCACGTCCTCGATCCTCACTCGAATTTTTACGACCCCAAGGCCTTCGCCCAGATGCGGGAGGACCAGCACGGCAAGTACTACGGCGTTGGCATGACCATCCAGCCTCAGCCAACTGCCAGCGGCAAGACCAAGATCGTCGTCCTCTACCCCTTCGAAGGAACTCCCTCGTATAAAGCCGGCATCCGCCCTGGTGACGAGATCCTCACCGTCGACGGCAAATCCACCGAAGGCATGGACTCCGCCGCAGTCGCCACTCTTCTCAAAGGTGCACGCGGCACCCACGTCTCAGTCACCATGATCCGCGAGGGCGCCGCCCGTCCCCTGGTCTTCGATCTCGTCCGCGATGAAATCCCGCGCCCCTCAGTCGATCTCGCCTTCTTGCTGAGCCCCGGCGTCGGCTATATCCACGTCTCCAGCTTTATCGAAACCACCAGCCACGAGGTCGGCGACGCACTCGACAAGTTCGGCGACATCCATGGCCTCGTTCTCGACCTCCGCGGCAACCCCGGCGGCCTGCTCAACGAAGCCGTTAATATGTCCGACAAATTCCTGCAAAAGGGACAGATCGTAGTCTCCCAACGCGGCCGCGCCTTCCCTGATCAGGTCTATCGCGCCACCCGTGGCGAAGAGGGTCCCAAGTTCCCCATCGTCGTCTTGGTCAACCGCAACACCGCCTCAGCCGCTGAGATCGTCTCCGGCGCCCTCCAGGATCACGACCGCGCCCTGATCGTCGGTGAAACCACCTTCGGCAAGGGCCTCGTGCAGACTGTCTTCCAGATCACCGAGAACACTGGCCTCGCCCTCACCACCTATCACTACTACACGCCGTCGGGCCGTCTCATCCAGCGCAACTACGACCATGTCTCGCTCTATGACTACTACTACGTGCGCGACGACTCCGACAAAGCGAAGAACAAGAACAACCTGGAGGTCAAACTCACCGACTCCGGACGTACCGTTTACGGCGGCGGCGGCATCACCCCCGATGAGAAGATCGACAACCAGAAGTTGAACCACTTCCAGGACAATCTCCTCATCCACTACGCCTTCTTCAACTTCAGCAAGCACTACCTCGCCAGCCACACCGTCACCAAAGACTTCGCGGTCGACGACGCAGTCTTTCAGCAGTTCAAGGCCTTCCTCAAGGACAATCAAATCGACTACACCGACTCCGACATCGCAGGAGTCAGCGACTGGGTTAAGGAGAGCATCAAGAGCGAGCTCTTCACCTCGCAGTTCGGTCAACTCGAAGGGCTCAAGGTCCGCGCCGAATGGGATCCGCAGATCGCCAAGGCAGTTACCTTCCTGCCCGAAGCCCAGACCCTCGAAGATCACTCCAAGCTGGCTCAGAAGAACACCGCCAGCCGCTAAACTTCAACTCATCGCAAAAATAGAAAAAGGCGTTCAAGCATCAGCTTGAGCGCCTTTTTCTATGCTTCGCAAATCTGGAGCGGGAGACCGGGATCGAACCGGCGACATTCAGCTTGGGAAGCTGACGTTCTGCCACTGAACTACTCCCGCATCGAATCCCATTATACGCAAAAAGATTCAGGTAAGACTCGAACGCCTCCCCGCTTCACGGAGCTTCCCTCAAACAGAAATGCACCTGGCATAGAGGCTGCATATCTCCATCTCAAACTCCGAGGCCTATCATGGACCTGAATCATGATTCGCAAGATCGTTCACGTAGATATGGACGCGTTCTATGCCTCGGTCGAGCAGCGTGATGATCCGGGGCTGCGCGGAAGACCCGTCGTCGTAGCATGGCGCGGCAACCGGTCGGTTGTGTGTGCCGCCTCCTACGAGGCGCGACGCTTCGGGGTTCATTCTGCAATGCCCGCCACCCGCGCCGAACGACTATGCCCGGACGCGATCTTCGTTCCTCCCGACTTCATTCGCTACCGCGCCGTCTCCCGCGCAGTGCGAGAGATCTTCCAGCGACACACCGATTTGATCGAGCCTCTCTCACTCGACGAAGCCTATCTCGACGTCACCGAAAACAAGACAGGCCTCCCCACTGCAACGCGAGTAGCCATCACCATCCGGCAACAGATTCACGACGAGTTGCACCTGACCGCATCCGCAGGCGTGGCGCAGAATAAGTTCCTCGCCAAGATCGCCTCCGACTGGCGCAAACCAAACGGTCTCTTCGTCATTCAACCCGAAGAGGTTCAGACCTTCCTCCCTCCACTTCCCGTCGCACGTATTCCAGGCGTCGGAAAGGTCACCGAAACCCGGCTGAAGCAGATCGGCATTATGACCATCGCCGACCTGCGGGCTCTGGAGCCGAGCCAACTGGAAGCACACTTCGGACGCTACGGAATACGGCTCTACGAGCTCGCCCGTGGGATCGATCACAGTAAGGTCATCCCAGATAGACCAACAAAATCCATCTCTGCCGAAGACACCTTCGAACGCGACATCCGGCTGTCCGAAACCGAGGACTTGATCCGACGGCTCGCAGAAAAAGTCTGGACCGCTTCCCGCCAGGATGGCCGAGTGGCTCGCACTGTGGTTTTGAAACTGAAGACCAGCGAGTTTAACATCCTCACGCGCAGCCACACTCCGCCTATTCCTCCGGAATCCTGCGAGGAACTCACAGCAATCGCTCTCTTCCTCCGAGAGCGTATAAATCTCGAACCAGCTCAACGTTTTCGTTTGGTGGGCGTCGGCCTGAGTAACTTTCGAGACGCTGAAGGTCTGCAATCTCCCCTGTTCGAATAGAACCACCACAAGAAGGTGGCATGGCTGTGGCAGCAGCGTTCTCTCCACCTGGCTTGAGTTAGCCGCTGTAAAGCTCCTCGCAACCACCAGCGTTACACCCCAAAAATTTCTCCTGACAAACCTGCCGCCATTTGAACGTCATCCCCATCTAACGCGGTGAATGTCATAAACGAAACAAAATGTTTCGCAACGTCAATCAACAATGGCTGGATTGGTTTAACATCCTACTCAGACCCTTGGCTTTAGTGATGCTCCTTCAACCTGTTGCGTATCGAGGTCATACCGCCTTGTCTCCTTTCGCCAAACCCTCGCCGGCAGATATCCCTAAAACCAAGACCATGCCTGCATGGATCTTACGGAGAGCGGTGTGCGGCGTGTCTTTGCTTACCGGCACAGCCTACGCCCAATCTCCCACCAACATCTTCGATCCTGCCGGCACGCCGGCGCGCTCTGCCTTCGGCCTGTCGATGTTAGTTCTTTCCATCACGCTGGTCATATTTCTCATCGTCGCCGGACTCTTGCTCTATGCCCTCATCCGCTTCCGGCACCGCCCCACAGACTCCAATCGCGAGCCCGCCCAGATCTACGGCAGCAACCAGATCGAACTCTCCTGGACCGTCATCCCGATCCTGATCGTCGTAACGCTCTTCCTCACGACCACGCGCGTCATCCTCGGAACCGAGGCGATTCCCAAGCCCGCGAGTGCACTCGACGTAACGATCATCGGCCACCAGTTCTGGTGGGAGTACCGCTATCCCAAGTCCGGCGTCGTTACAGCCAACGAGCTCCACGTTCCCATCAGCGACCCAGCATCGCCAACCCCGACCTATCTGACGATGTCCTCGGCCGACGTCTCCCACAGCTTCTGGATACCTCGTCTCGCCGGCAAGATGGACCTGATTCCAAACCGCGTCAACACAATGTGGATCGACCCTGAAGCGACGGGCCTCTATCTCGGCCAGTGCGCCCAATACTGCGGAACCCAACACGCAAAGATGCTCCTCCGCGTCTACGCGCAGACCCCGCAAGACTTTGCCGCCTGGCTCGACCAGCAAAATAGGCCCGCACAGAAGGACTTCCCCGGCAACGCCGCCGCAACCGACGGTCAGGCCGTCTTCATGAAAAACGCCTGCATCAACTGCCACGCCATCAAAGGAACCGTCGCCACCGGCCGCTTCGGCCCCGACCTGACCCACCTCGCTAGCCGCGACACCATCGCCTCCGGGCCGATTCAAAACACGCCGGCAAATCTGAGGCGGTGGGTCGATGACCCGAACTCCATGAAGCCCGGTTCCTTAATGCCGGCGATGCATTTGAACGATCACGATCTCGACGTCATCACCGCTTATCTCTCTCAGCTTCACTAACCCTTTACCGGAAAGAAGCGAAGCATGACCACAACTCCTGTATTGGAAGCAGTCGACGAGACACTGGAGACTCAGAGTCGACCACCGCTCAACGTCATCTACGAGTGGCTAACGACAGTCGATCATAAAAAAATCGGGCTGATGTACATCGTGTACGCCCTGATCTTTCTCGTCATCGCTGGCTTCGAAGCGATCCTGATGCGAATTCAGCTCGCAATTCCCAACAACCACTTTGTCTCGCCTCAGGTCTTCAACCAGCTCTTCACCATGCACGGCACCACCATGGTCTTCTTCATGGGAATGCCCATCCTCTTCGGCATGGGGAACTATCTTGTCCCCCTCATGATTGGCGCGCGCGACATGGCCTTCCCGCGGCTGAACGCCTTCAGCTTCTGGATCTCCGCCTTCGCCGGCCTCCTGCTCTACTTCAGTTACATCGGCGGCAGCGGCCTCTACGCCGCAGGCTCTGCGCCCGACGTCGGATGGTTCGCTTACGCCCCTCTCACCTCAAAGGTCTTCTCGCCCGGTCACAGCACCGACTACTGGACGCTCGCCGTCTTTCTCAGTGGTGTAGGAAGCATCGGCACTGCACTCAACATCGTCACCACCATCCTCTGCATGCGTTGCAAAGGCATGAAGATGAGCCGCATGCCGCTGCTCCCGTGGCTCTACCTCGTCATGTCCGGCATCGTCTTCGTTGCCGTCAGTCCGCTCACCGCAGCGCAGATCATGCTCACGCTCGACCGCTACCTCGGCGCTCACTTCTTCGACACGCAGGCCGGCGGCTCCGCCATCCTGTGGATGCACTTCTTCTGGATCTTCGGCCACCCCGAGGTCTACGTCCTCGTGCTCCCCGCCTTCGCCTTCGCCAACGAGATCATCCCCGTCTTCTCCCGCAAGGCCATGTTCGGCTACCCCGCGATGGTGGCGGCCTCAGTCTCCATCGGCTTCATCAGCCTCAGCGTCTGGGCGCACCACATGTTCACCGCTGGCCTCGGCCCTGCGGGCAACACCTTCTTCGTCTTCGCCACCATGGTCATCTCGGTTCCGACCGGAATCAAGATCTTCAACTGGCTCGCGACCATATGGGGCGGCAAGATCATCTTTGCTATCCCCATGATGTTCATGATCGGTTTTCTCTTTCAGTTCCTCATCGCGGGCCTTACCGGCATCATGCTCGCCGCCGCTCCGTTCAACTGGCAGCTCAGCGCCTCCTACTTTGTCGTCGCTCACTTCCATTACGTACTCGTCGGAGCAATCGTCTTCTCGCTCTTCGGCGCCTTCTACTTCTGGTACCCCAAAGTCACCGGCAGGATGATGAGCGAGACGCTTGGCAAGTGGCACTTCTGGCTCTTCCTCATCGGCTTCCATCTCACCTTCGACTTCATGCACGTCCCCGGCATCCTCGGCATGCCGCGACGTATCTACACCTACGAAGCGGGCCGCGGCTGGGACACTCTGAATCTCATAGTCGGCATCGGAGCTATCTTTCAGGCAGCAGGCACCATCGTCCTGGTCTACAACATGATCCACTCCTACTTCAAAGGCAAAGAGGCTGGCCACGATCCATGGGACGCCTGGACCCTCGAATGGTCCGTCCCTTCGCCGCCGCCGTCCTATAACTTTGCCATCGAGCCGACCGTCAACAGCCGCAGGCCACTATGGGATCTGAAACACCCTGAAGATCCAGACTCGGACTACGAATGATTACAACCGTTACAACTGCAAGCCGAATCCCAATCGATGGGCCGATCGAAACCCCATGGAAGCTGCCTTACCGCGGCACCGTCGGCATGGCGTGTCTCATCATCGCCGAGTCTGCGATCTTCATCATCTTCGTCGTCGCCTACATCTACTACATCGGCAAGAGCCTCAGCGGGCCAACCCCCGCGCAGGTGCTCGAACTCCCCATCTTCGGCACCATCTGTCTGCTCTCCAGCAGCATCACCGTTCACTTCGCTGTCAGCGCTCTGCGCAAAGAGAACCTCCGCGCCTTCACGCTCAACATGGCAGGCACTGTGCTGCTAGGAGGCATCTTTCTCCTCACCACAGCCCGCGAGTGGTACCACCTCATCCACGACGAAGGTCTCACCATCAAGACCAACCTCTTCGGCACCACCTACTATTCGCTGGTCGGCCTGCACGCGACCCACGTAGTTGTCGGCCTCATCATGCTCTCTCTCGTCCTTGCGTTCTCTCTAGCAGGCCGCGTCAAGGAAGAGCACTCCGAGAAGCTCGAAGTCCTCTCGCTCTACTGGCACTTCGTCGACGCCGTCTGGGTCGTCGTATTTCTCGTCGTCTACGTTATAGGCAGATAGCTTCAGGGAAGGAGGAACACGATGCAGGAAGAACAGTCCACCCAAGGCCACCAACACGAGCACCGATCCGACACCGTCATCCTCCCGGCGTCGACACCCTGGCCCATGGTCCTCGCGCTCGGTCTCTCGCTCATGATCGCCGGAATGGTCACGCACTGGGTCATCAGCCTGTTAGGTCTTATCCTCACGCTCCGCTCCATGGTCGGATGGTTCTTCGATATCTTCCCGCACGAACTTCACGTCGCTGTCCCCGTACAAACCGGCGTCATGGAGATCTCGAGCACCCGCACCACACGCGAGCAGCTTCCCGTCGGCGCCACCCACCGCCAGCTATTGCCGGTCGAAACCTTCAGCATCACCTCCGGCATCAAGGGCGGCATCGTAGGCGGCATCGCGATGATCGTTCCCGCAGCTCTCTTCGGCCTGCTCAAATATCACAGCATCTGGTACGCCGTGAATCTACTCGCCGCGGGCGGCTTCGTCAGCTGGGCGAGCGCCACCACCGCCTTTCTCTGTCAGTTTCACCTCGAAGGGCTTCTAGCCGCCACCGGCATCCACGCCTTCACCTCCGTCCTGATCGGCCTACTCTACGGAGCCATGCTGCCGATGTTCCCCAGGAAACCGATCCTCACCGCCGGCTTCGTCGCTCCCTTACTCTGGACCGGCCTTCTCTATTCGGCGCTCGGAATCATCAGCCCTGTCCTCAACGCCCGCATCAACTGGCTGTGGTTTGTCATCTCACAGATCGCCTTCGGCCTCGTCTGCGGCTTCGTCGTTAACCTTCAGGTCAAGGTGCGCACTCCGCAGTTTCGATCCCTACCCTTCGCCGTTCGCGCCGGTATCCACAGCGATGTACCTCTTACGAAAGACGACGAACAATGAGCAAAGAAACAATGAGCAAACAACAATGAGATCCGCCCCTCACAGACTCGCAGTGTTCGGCACCCTCATGCTGTCGGCTGTCTGCATCACCACCACTGGTTGCAGTCGCATCCCCGGCCGCCCCGGACCAGGTCCTGAAGTCGTACGCCCCGATGAGGTCCTGGACTTCGCAACCCTCTACAAACAAAACTGCGCGGCCTGCCACGGGAACAAGGGCAAGAACGGCGCAGCGATATCGCTCGCAAACCCCGTCTACCTCGCAGTAGCCGGAGAGCAGACCATACACCAGACCATCGCCCAAGGCGTCCCCGGCGGCCTGATGCCTGCCTTCGCCAAAGCCTCCGGCGGATCGCTCACCGATCAACAGGTCACCATCTTGGCGCAAGGCGCCATGCAGCAGTGGAGCGCCTCCGATCAACTCGCAGGCACGACCCTTCCACCCTATGCCGCCACGCTGCAGGGCGATGCCAACCGCGGACAGCAAGCCTACTCCGCAGCCTGTGCCCGATGCCACGGCGCAGACGGCGAAGGCACCTCCGCCGATTCTAAAACCAGCGATCCCAAAGCCACCGCAGGCAAACTTGGCTCCATCGTCAACCCATCCTATCTCGCCCTCATCAGCGATCAGGACCTGCGCAGCATCGTCATCGCAGGCCGTCCCGACGAGGGCATGCCCGACTGGCGCTCTGACTCCGCCCAGCCCCTCAACGACCAGCAAATCACCGACATCATCGCCTGGCTAGCCTCCAAACGCGTTGCCGAGCCCGGCCAGCCCTATCACTCCCACTAAGCACTCACTCTAGATTCGGACGATCAGAAGAATTGAAAACGAAGCAACGCAGGAGCAGCAAGCAATGATACCGAGTGAACAGCTCCCACCAACCGATCAAACCTTGACCGAGCCACACCCCGACTCCGTCAAAGACCCGAGCATCGCCGCAGGCCACTCCCGCCGCGTCTTTCTCTTCAAGCTGGCTCTCGCGGTCAACGGGCTGGTAGGCTTCGTCCTTGCCATCCCCATCGTCGGCTACCTCCTCGGACCCGCACTCAAGAAAACCTCCTCCGACAACTCCTGGATCAACCTCGGCCCGCTCTCGGACTTCCCCGAAGGCGAAACGCGCCTCGTCAACTACCGCAACCCCATCACCAACAAATGGGACGGCCAGACAGGCGACATCCCCTGCTGGGTCCGCCGCGTCTCCGGCGACACTTTCCAGGTCTTCGCCATCAACTGCGCCCACCTCGGCTGCCCAGTCCGCTGGTTCGCCCAGTCCAAACTCTTCCTTTGCCCCTGCCACGGCGGTGCCTACTACGCCGACGGCGCCCGCGCCTCCGGACCACCCGAACGCGGCCTCTTCGAGTACCAACACAAAGTTTCGAACGGCACCCTCATGATCAGCGCCGGAAGAATGCCAACCCTCGCCAACGAGGCAAAGAACGTTAGTCCCTTAACCCAGATCGACACAAAGATCAAAGGCAGCCCCGCAGCCCCGATCGCCGCTCGCCTCAACACCATCGACCAACCCCAGCCGAGGTGCAGCTCATGCCAGACCTAAAGCAACGCAGCCTCGAGGTCTACAACTGGTTCGAAGCCCGGCTCGGACTCGGCACCCCTCTCATCGAAACAGCCGAGCACGAAGTCCCCGCCAACACCGCCAGTTGGTGGTACGTCTTCGGCAGCGCCGCCACCGTCATCCTCGTCCTGCAGATCATGACCGGCGTCCTGCTCGCGCTCGTCTACGCCCCCACCGCCAGCAACGCCTGGAACAGCCTCCAGTTCCTCGACCACAACGTCAAGCTCGGCTGGTTCCTTCGCGCCATGCACGGCTGGGGCTCCGACTTCATGGTCGCCATCGTCCTCATCCACATGGTGCAGGTCTTCCTCTTCGGAGCCTACAAGTTCCCGCGTGAACTCACCTGGATCATCGGCGTCTTCCTCCTCCTGCTAACCCTCGGCATGGCCTTCACCGGACAGGTTCTGCGCTTCGATCAGGATGCCTACTGGGGCCTCGGCATCGGCGCCTCCATCCTCAGCCGCGTCCCGCTCATCGGCGGCCCACTCGTCGGACTCATGCTCGGCGGCCCCATTATCGCGGGGAATACCCTCTCCCGCTTCTTCGCCCTCCACGTCTTCGTCATCCCCGGCATCCTGCTTGCGCTGGTCGGCATGCACGTCTGGATGGTCCTTCGTCTCGGCATCAACGACTGGCCCATGCCCGGTCGCCTCGTCAAAAAATCCACCTACCAGCGCGAGTACCACGAGCTCGAGAAGAAGACCGGTATCCCCTTCGTCCCCGACGCCGCATGGAAGGACGCCGCCTTCGCCGCCGCCATCATGCTGGCCGTCATCGCCTGCGCGCTCTGGTTCGGCCCCTTCGGTCCCAGCGGCCAGCCCGACCCCACCATCATTGAGACCGCGCCCAAGCCCGACTACTTCTTCCTCTGGCTCTACGCCGTCCTCGCCTACCTCCCGCCCGCCCTCGAAACTCCCGTCCTCTTCATCATGCCGGTCGTCGGCATCGCCGCTCTCATCCTTCTCCCGCTTCTCTCGGGAGAAGGCGAAAAGCATGTGTCCCGCCGACCCGCAGCCGTCTTGATCGTATCTGTCCTCGCAGTCTCGCTCGGCGTCTTCACCCACCTAGGCACCTACACGCCGTGGAGTCCCATCATGAACGCGTGGACCAGCGATCCCATCCCCGTGTCCTACCTGCACAACCGCACCCCACTCGAACGCGAAGGCGCGCTCGTCCTCCAGAACAAGCAATGCCGCAACTGCCATTCGATCGGCGGCGAAGGCGGTCTTCGCGGCCCCGCACTCGACGCCGTAGCCTCCCACATGACCGAAGACCAGATCATCCGCCAGGTCCTGCAGGGCGGCGGCAACATGCCCGCCTACGGCAACGCCCTTAACCCCTCCGAGACCACCGCACTCGTCAAATTTCTCACCACCCTGCGCGGCAATGATCTGCAACCCGCCATCGACGCCTCACGCCACCTGGCCCTCACCACGGAACACACACCGCCCTCCAGTGCCCCTTAGACCGCACGAGAAAAGAGCTTGCATCCATTCCGTCGTGGCTTTGATCCAGGTACGTCGAGGTTTGATCCAGTACGCCACGACTTCGCATCCAGCACGCCAGGGCTTCTCATCCAAGTACGTCGTGGCGTCGCATCCAGCTACGCCGGCACATTGCATCTAGGTACCCCAAGGCTTTAGCCTTGGGTTTCTCCATCAGCGATTGACGTGGGGCTTTAGCCCCTGGGGTATGCATTCCCATCCCAGCCGAAGTCTCCGTTCCGCAACAATCGCCAAACACGAATCAACCCCGCATATAACCTACTCAAATGCCTCCTGAATACAGGGCGATCTTCGACGAATGGTCCCCTCCGCTCTTCCTCACCACGGCGCTGCTCCTCAGCGTCGTCCTTTACACACGCGGCTGGTACGCCATCCGCAAGACGAGGCCCGCACTCTTCCCCACCTGGCGCCTCGTCTGCTTCAACCTCGGCATCGCGACCATCTGGGTCTCCATCGCCTCACCCATGGACGGCTTCGCCGACGCACTCCTCAGCGCCCACATGGTCGAGCACCTCCTCCTGATGTCCTTCGTCCCACCGCTTCTTCTCCTTGGCTACCCACAGGTCCCACTCCTCCGCGGCCTTCCCCACGACGTGACTGTCCATCTGCTCGCCCCCTTCCTGCGCATGAAGTGGCTCCGCACCCTCGGCCACTTTCTCACTCGACCTCTCGTAGCATGGCTCGCGATGAATCTCACCTTCCTCCTCTGGCACATCCCCGCCGGCTACGACTTCGCCCTCGAGCACGAACACTGGCATGAGTTCGAGCACATCTGTTTCCTCTCCACATCGATCCTCTTCTGGTGGCCGCTCATCCGCCCCTGGCCTACGACCTCGCGCTATCCAGGCTGGATCATGCTGCCGTATCTGGTCGTAGCAGACATCGTCAATACCGCGCTCTCCGCCTTCCTCGCCTTTTGCGACCGCCCCGTCTACACCTACTACCTCGAGCGTCCAAACCCCTTCCACATCGACCCCATCGCCGACCAGCGCGCCGGAGCCGTCATCATGTGGGTCCTGGGCTCGCTCATCTTCCTCATCCCAGCCATCTTCGTAACCTTCCGCCTCCTGCACCAAGAGAAGACCCGCCTCTCTTAGAGGCGCACCCAACCTCTACCTCCGACCAACGGGAGGACCAGGCACTCATCGTGCCGAGACAAGGTAGACGAGTCACGAAGTGACCGCCGCGCGCAGCGGACCCCGTCCGGCAGGACATTTGCCTCAAAAAAAATTATCTATGAAGTTATTTCTATGGTGGAGCTGAGCGGGATCGAACCGCTGACCTCCTCGTTGCGAACGAGGCGCTCTCCCAACTGAGCTACAGCCCCCCACCAAACTCGCCTCACGCACCACTTTCGCAGGCCCGAGACAGCCGAAACAACATCTCCGAGTGTATCAGCAACCAACCTCACACTCAAACCGAGGAGGGGATAGGAGATAGAGGGCGTTAAAACTGCCCTCTAAGGGTCTTGCCTTTGTCCGGTTAGCGGTCAAGCGGATTTGACCGTTCCTGCCTTACAGCATTTCTTCTAGTGTTTCGCAAACCATTCATCGGCCATTTCGATCGCCAACTTAGTATCACCGTCAATAAATAATTGAGCAGCGGATCGATAGGCGTCAAAAGCGCCATGCACTTCAGTTCTCACCGGAAGCGTTATACCGGCAATGTCCGATGGCTCGAGCTTTCTCAGCCCATCAGCGTAATTTCGAGTCCGCGCTGCAAGCTGAGCCCGACTATAGGTTGTCAGTAGAGAAAATGAACATGCGGCTTTTGCATCTCGACTCTTAAGGTTTTTATTGAAACGAATCACATAAAGCGTGTTGGTAGCTGCAAGTCTGTCCATTTCATTCAAGGCGATGCAGGGTCCATCTGTACTTACACCGCTCATAAATCCATGGAAATCAGATGGAAGACCTACCGAATACCAAGGCGTGCGTTTACTGACCCAACCAGATGTCCGGTCACATCCGCCTCTTTTATGAGGCAGACGGAGGTATGCTTTCACGGCCTCATTCAAAAGGTCTCCCGCCTGAGGATTGAATAGATAGGAGCGATCTCCTGAATCTCTAATTTGCCTCCAGACGCTGGTGCGTATTGAAGGAGCCGTCAAATGCCGAGCTCGCGTAACAACGGGAATCAGGCAGCTTTCTGGTAACCGTAGTTCCTGACGTCTTGATTCCGAGAGGAGAAAATATTTGGCATCACCGGTTACCGCTCCCAATCGAACTTGGAGCAAGTCACCTGCTCTACGGACCTCTCTTGACGGCGCTTGAATATTAGTACGAATTGCGGGAGCAGAAGGCCGAACCGGTGGCCTCAAACCTCTGACCAAATCCTCTTTTCGTTCGTAAGTGTGAAAGCTGTTAATTCGGTTTTTAAGTCCGAAACCAAAACACTGGATTACGTAGCTCCCGTCTAGAACAGAGTCAAAAAGCGGTTGCTTGCTTCTATGACAAACAAACTCTTTGAACAAGGACGGTAATTTGTGTCTAAGATCGGCGGCGTAGTCCGCATATCCCCACGCAGCCGGCAGTACAAAACTAAGATGACCGCCCGCATTGAGAACTTTGAGACTTGCAATCAGAAAAGAGGCCCAAAGATTGCCGTTTGAACCTAGAGGTTTCAGTGAACGCCATTCAATCTCTGAAGCTCTGGTTCGAAGCGCTCCCCGCAGTCTCTCGATTGCGATAAAAGGCGGATTGCCGATGATTCGGTCGAAGCGAGCTGGCTCCTCTGAAGACCAAGACAAGAAATCGACTCCTCGAACTGGAATACACTTTTGATCGCTCTTGGACTTTCGTCGATCGAGATCGATACCGAATACTGTCTCTCTTTCAACTCCAAGTGCTGAAATTTCATCGACGAACGCACCGCGTCCAAAGCTGGGCTCCAGCCACAAGGCTCCCCTTTGATGTCCAAGAGCGCGTGTCATGGCCGAGGCTAATGGCGCAGGTGTATAGACGCGACATGAGTTCATAAACTTCAATTTAGCCCAAAGATGTCAGAATGAGGCTTTGCCCTCTTTAGAAAGGTCCAAGGGGACCATATGGAATCCGCCACGATGTCTCTTTGCCATTCAAGAAGATTCCTCATGCGATTTTGTTGAATTGCTGACCATTTAATATGATCTGACGAGGTTGGGCGCGCAGATTTGATCCACTCAGATTGAAAGAGCTCTGAGATGACGAATTCGGCGGCTGCTAACGGCGATGTTAGAAGACTTGGGAAACGGGGTACTGGAAATGTTTTCGGATAAGGGGGTTGTTCATCTTCGTGTTGCACTTGGATATGAAAATGGCAACCGGGAGAATCTGCATCACCTATATCAGATTGCCAAGCAGTCAACAGTTCCTCAGTATCGTCGTCGCGTTTCGAGAAGACCTTTACTGTAGTTGATGCCAATCCTGTAAGATGGAAAATCTTTTGTGGTAGTTTCTTCTTTGATTTTTCCGCCGGACATCTGATCTCCCATTTTGTGGAAATCGTCGCGAATACATCCAATTGGCCGTGACGGTCGTAATGTCCCCTGCTGACGGCAGTCTTCAGCGGCCGATCTTTTGAAATGATCCAGTGGGAGACGCCCTGCGGCTTCTCGCGTTCTATGAATTGCAGCTGCCGCGAGTAATTCGCTAACACACCGGGCGCAGATTCATCGAGGAACCCCCTCGCAACGGCCTCGAACGTTTGGATTTCTCGAATCATGTCGGAGAACTTGAAAGCAATTTCACTCACTAACTTCCGCCCCCAGCTCTTCACGGTCCGAGTCGTCTTCCAGCGCTATCTGCAAGGCTTCACTCTCTCTGACGAGTGTCTTCTTGGCCCAGGCGGAGTCTGCGTAGGGAGGCCAGTCATCCGGACGAAGTCGAAGACACTCAGAAGCATCAGCCACGCCTACAAATTCATAGTCCTTCCCGACGCTTGCGACTGGATTTTTCGCATTGATGAAGCGCGCATTAGGTAGCTTGGACACTAAAGACGCAGCCAGCGCTGATCTATCGAAAGGATTTTCTCGAGTAAGCTCCCAAATCAGCAAATCTACTCCGGCCTTCCAAAATCTTGTCTCATGGAAATCGTGGAGTAGCCCTTTGAAGACCGTAGGAGCTAACCAATCACCAAAGTCCGGATTATCCCTCTGCCCCGCCTGGAAGCTGTCCGGTTCTATACCTAATCGGATTGCCACTTGGGCCCCGTCAAGGAGAAAGGTCGGATAAGGCAGAATACGCTGCAACATCCATCGTATAAACGCTAGACCGTGACTCCATGTCGAGAGTTCCTGAACGGGAGGGTGGCATCGTGCTAGGTCTAAAACCGCTGCGGAAGCCCAGATTGTTGATTCTGGTAGAGCCAACAATTCATGAAGGGTCTGGTCCTTCCGCGCAGTTGAGTCGTGAGGCCACATAGCAGGCAGCTGCCGCACCCCATTTGCAAGACTTAGCAACTGCCGTGAGGTATCCGAAAATGAGCTGGTCTTCTGAAAGGCCCATTCAATTTTAGCCACGCTGGCTACCATATGCTCGCGGCGCGTCGGAGGGAATGGTTCGGTAAGACTCTGAAGGTCTGCGCTAAGGACCGCGATCGCGACGGGTCTATCCGATTTTTTCGACCTGTAATACGAACGTAAAGTTTCAGCTACTGCTAGACCGTCCCCTGGCTTTAATGTCACTTGAGTGACATGTTCCCGCTTCTCCCAATCTTCTAGATTGAAATCCACAAGTATCAAGTCTGCAGAATCGAGATCCGCCTCGTCGACATCGTCGAAGGAGCGCTTCAGTATGTGAGCCTGCAATTCACAAAGACGGGCTATTCCGTCAATTTGTTCAATGACGTCATCTACAAAGAGAATCGTCGGTAGTGGATTTTTTGGCATAGAATCACTTCGCAAATTGGATCTCAACGGCAGTGGTATAGGGTGGCGATGGCTTTACGAAGGAGATGGAACAATCATACTGCTCGAGAATGTTCCGCGTAATCGTCAACCCCAGTCCCATACCCTGCCCTAGAACGCTGTCTACGCTCGTAGTCGTCGATTCAAATGGGGCAAACCATCTTTCGGAATCTTTTAGATCAACTCGGATGCCAGTGTTCTCGATACGAACCGATGCTCCCCCGCTCTCAATAGCGCGACCGGAAGCACTTACCTTACCGCCGCGATTAGCTGCTTTGATAGCATTCGTCAGAAGGTTGGTAAAAACACTGGTTAGTTCTGCGGGAAACATCGGAGGGGATTTAAGGCCTTCCGGAATGCTACTAACGATCTCTACACCCTTCTGTTCTGCGACTCGCTGGAGGAGTCGTTCTGCCGAATCGAAACGTGAAGAAATTGAGACCCTTCCCCGACGCCTGCGCGCGTCTGGACTGTTTACATCGATTAGATAGGAGGCCTGTCGCTCCAGTTGGCGGCGTAAATCTGCAATCGATTTAAGAGCACGGTTGAGTTCCCGTCTGGTGACGGCGGAAAACTCCTGCTCGAGGAGACGTTCGATCGATTTTTCGACTCCCTGCGCCATCCCCAGTGCCGCGTTGATCTCATGCACGAATGCGGACATTTGAGATCCGACCGAAGCTAGAACTCGCAACATGGCAGACTCTGTGTCGATGTTTTTTGAAATCGACTGCAAACGAGTTTCACTCGCTTCTAATGCGGTCCTCGCAAGTTCCACCTGTCCTTTCGCGATCAGCTCTCGGACACCGGACAAGGACTTCACAGCAACTTCGAGAGTCTCGGGTTCGATGATCTCTGCTGGTAGTTCTGGAAGTGGCGGCGGGATGAGCATCGCCCGGTCAGATTTAGGCGCTTTTGCGGCGGCACGGGCGCGGACGCTCAAGTCGATCCCCAACCGAATCAGACTCACGAGAGACTCGAAACTGTCGTTCGGAATAAAACCCTCTCTATTGACAAGCATTTCCAATTCGGGCGCTCCCTCTTGAGTAAGAAAGATACAGCCGTAATAACTGCGATTCGGGAGAATTGAAAGCAGCGCGTCCCTATCGTCAGGCTCCTCTGAAGTCGCGAAGCCGAATTCCGTGAGGTAAGGCGATGTCCGTCCACGTTCCGCATAGCTGCGGTCAAGTTGAAGCCAGTCGTTCGATCTTTCGCCGTAAGGTAGGACTCTAAAGCCCTCCATGAATACGCGAATACCGGAGTTTGCTGCAGCCCATTCCTTGAGAGGACCGCCGCCCTGCTGTCCCTCCTTAACTATGATCCGCGCTTGAAAACTAGGAGCGCTTTTGCCCTTATCTCGTCTAATTGAATGCTTCTGAATTTTCGCTGTCGGATAGGCTTTGCGGAATTGAACCGTGGGAATTAGATGATAATCTATCGAGTTCGGGAAGCTCGCGGCATCAATCTCGATGAACCAGTCGGCGCTTGCAGCGAAGGTAGGCCAATAATTTTCTCCCGTTGCAAAGTCTCCTTGTAATTTTGAGACAAAAGGAGCCGTCCTTTTTACGTCGGAGATTTTCGGCGATTGGAGAAGAAAACTGTAGGGCTTGATGCTCTCCTTGGTCGGATTTATTAAGAATTCCGAAGGGGAAAAGCTTTGTACCTCTGACACGAAGCGAAGCAACTCTCTATCGCTCCATGAGCGACGAAGACGCTCAAGCCGGATCTCTGTACCTTCTTTCGATTTTTCTCTTTTTGGCTTCGGCTCCACAATCACCGCAAGGCTCTTGTCCTCGGACGCCAGATCTTCCAACGTTAGGTACTGTTCCACCAAAGCCCAATCGATCTTGGCTTTTACGCCAATTGTGGAACCAATTTCAGAACCCGGAATGGACTCCACTTTGAGCACTTCAGCCAGTTTGTGCGCTGCCAGTCTTCCTATTCCTTTAGCCCCTGTAAAGCGCCGTTTGAAGCGGAGCGATCGGCGGTCACCTTGTTCCTTAGAGCGCGATGCGATCCTCAGAAAACCCTGAGAAAACGCTGATTCGGTCATCCCCGTTCCGTTGTCCGAAATCTGAATGAAAGAGACTTTTTTATTGCTCAGAGAGTGACCATACACGATCACTTCCGTGGCATCAGCATCGTACGAATTTTTTATCAACTCAATAAGAGCAGTTGAGTCGCGTGCGACGAGCAGTTCTCCTAGCTCTCGAAAAACATGCGTATCCACCGTAAAGCTGACGCCCAAATGGAGCTCCTCAAATGCACCTAACATCATTATCGGGGCAAGCAACACCATTGCACTGAAGAATTTCGTTCGGTAGCCGAGAATCGCACCACCGTAAGGTGCTGACAGACTAGAGAATCTACGCTGTGGCCACCAATCCGGACTTGGAGCAACAACCGACCAGGAAGTTGACTTTATAACCCATTTTCAGTTCTGCTTGTCGCATTACGAGCTATGTCGGTAAGGCATCTTTGATTGTTAAGATGAGGCCGGGATCGACCAGCTCTGATGTCCATCAATGCGCGTCGAGAAAGTCCGCTCTCACTGACCAAGAATGGCAGCGGCATTTGTTTCAACGCGGGCAAAATCTTCGTTTGCCATTCATCACGGCTCGGGTCGACATATTCCGTATAGACGCTTCCATGGGAATGAACGAGTCCCGCATCGACATCTTCCAGATGATTAGATTCTTTGCCAATGTATTTGATTTGATCGACGCGAACGTGTCGACGTTGAAGCAATCCGACCGTCTGCTTGTCACAGGGATTTCCCGTTGCATCTGAGCATTTCGATTCAGGGTGAAATTCATATTCACGAAGAACGTCCTCGTAAGTTTTGACCAGAGCCGTTCGCGCGCTTCCTGTGTGCCCGGAGGTCGTAATCCTATAACTGTTCCCCGTGTACTGATCAATCGGTTCCAGTTTGAGCCACTGAGAAGGCTTATTGTTGTACGACGCGATGAGGTGGAACTGTTCGGGGTCCGCTCCTTTGGGATGACCAAACGGCTTTACGTGGAAGGATAATAGGAAATTGAAAGGTTTGACCTGTTCCGAATAGGGTATACCCTCGTTCAGTTTCGCCAATGGCCGGATGACAGCGGGGCTGCTTATAGTAAGTCGGCCAACAGCAGGCAAATCTTCAAATCCGACAGCCATCGCCGGTAAACCGAGTGCGTTGCGCACCATATTGAGCCATACCTGTCCGACCCACTTCCGGTCGTCACTTTCGGGATCGGTTGGATTTAGTAGATGCCCAAGGCCATGCTCAGACCATCGATCCTCATCGTTGTTGACACCCTTTCTGAGCAGTTCAGGATTGCCATGTTTGTCTTTGAGGAACAGAGCATACCGCTTGGCGGAGATTGCATAGCAGTAAAGTTGCCGCTGCTTTCTGGTTTTCGGGTCGAAATTATCTCCTTCGATTTTCAGAACTGATCCAGGTATAGCATGACGATCATAGGGATTGAGAGCCTCAAACCGCTTAGCAATTTTATCAACCTCTTTCCACGAGAGGGCTTTGATCGCGGGCTGGCCATCTTTTAGATGCGATCCGCCTGGACACGGAATGAGTCCGCCGCGCTCTGTTGCCACGATTGCCATCGAGTCGGTATCTTCCATCGCATACGTTTCTCCTTTCTCGGACACGCAATGCTCCAGCAGCGACAGCATGAGTCGTGCACCGCTTGTAATCAGAGCAGCAAGGGGTGGGAAACAATATTTGCCCGGAATCTCTGGATGTTTGACCTTGCAGGCAAACGGATCAGGATCGATGCCATGACAAAGAACATCAACCTTCTCATCCGATTCCTGGCGGTTCATCTCCGCGTAAATGCCGTAGCTTGTGGAATTCGCGAGCACTTTGAGTGCTTTGTCCAGCCGACTCTTTTCAGACTTTGGCATGTCTGTACCAAAATCTAATCTTTTGCGCTCCTCAATGACGACCTTGAAGAGATCTTGGTTGCGAGTGTCAACCTTGATCGCCTTACGGAGACTAATTGGTTTTAGTCCCTTAGATTTGCCTTTTGCCTTCAACCGGAAGGCATCGACGATCTTCGGAACGCGACCAGTTAAAATCATGGACGCAACGACATCAGGTAATGCAAACCAGAGCGCAGTCGAGTTCTCTACTTCGCTGTAAATGTGATTTGCGCCGACCTGCCAATCATTGCTTGCAGTGGCGTATTTGCTCCTGGAAGGCAGAATATCGCCGTCGGGGATTATTTGGACAAACGCCGCGAGATTTTTCCAGGTATCCGGATTAAATAAATGATCAGCCGAAACGCAATTAAGGAAATCTGTTATTTCTTTTTCGCAGTGTTCATCAATTGTGATTTCCCGAGCAGTTACGAATTCCCAAAGACCCATGTTAATGTTCACGGTTGGATACATCGAAAGAAAATCCGTGTAAACCACCGGAATTGGAACTTTTCTGATATGCGCGCTTGTGCGTCCACCGAAAAATGCCGATTGAGCGTATCCAAGATATTTCTTCGGAAAATCGGGCTGTCGCTCAAGAATTGGCCTAATTCCCATTGCTTGCAGGTGAGCTTTACCAATCGAAGCTGGTGAATATGCTTTTGTTGGCTGCAGATCTATCGGATGTTTATCAAATTCTGCAAGCAGCTTTTCCGCTAATTCCGCCGTGGCCAAAACATCTCGGCGGTTGTAATCAATGTATTCGCTTGTAATTCCGCCATTGTGTTCGGCATGTTGTTTTCCGTGTTCCACTTCGAATGCTTTGCACGCATCGGCCAGAGAATATCCCCGATCCGTTAGCGCGAAGGCCAACGTTCGCAAATCAAGAAAATGCCCACGGAATTTATATCCTTCCTCTGGCTCACCGGTTGGCGATCCATCAGGAATGAGGTCTGATGGGTCACATCCGTTACGACCCGTAAATCCCTTAAGGGCTCGTTTTCCATCAATGTGTTTTATACCCACTCTCGGCCTAAACCGGTTTTCGAGTTGATTGCCTAACTTGTCAATATATGGCCAAAGACTGAAGGAGAATCCACCAGCGAACCTTCCGCGCGCTGAGGTCGCATCGCGAGAGATTCGTGACAAGTCAAATGGGAGATTAAAGCCAACCAGTAGGCAGCGGCCCTTATACACTGCCGAATAAAACTTCGAAAGAAATTGATGCAATGTGAGGAGCTTTAATTTTGTGTTGTTAGCTTCTGCTGGATGCTCCGCAGCGTAACGCTCAAGAACCTTACGCTCTTGCTCTGGCAGATCGTTGGCGAAGAATAATCCTTCTTCATGGCACTCTCCTTTGATCAAAAACCGATAGCTCCCGAACGTGAGCCGCTGAGTTGCATCAATCCGCGTTTCTGTATCGAACACCAGCATGGCATCAGGCCGTCTCCACTTCTTGGGACGTTGAGAGCCTGATCGTGGATTCTCCGCTGCTGGGCTTGCTATCTCTGGATATACGCGAACTGCTATTGGAAGCGATGTAATTCGTGACATTTGTTCTTACCCTTTCCTTGCAAACTGAGCTATAGGCGTACCGGACCACCAGTCTGGCCCTAGTCGCTCGATCAAAAGTGTGCTCAATAACTCCAGCATCTCGGCGATCCAACTCAATAACCTCTTAATGAGGTGACAGATCGTGTCGATGAATCCTCGAATGCATCCTGCCGCAGACAGCAGCGGACAGCCCATAGGGTTTTCGAGTGTTTCTTTTGGCCATTCATGCTGAGCGACGCTTAACACAGCCCAGTGATCGTTGATCCACATCTCTAGAGTGACGGGGCTGTTCGCTCTTCCCCCAACGTGATGCTTGTCCGTGATGGGACGTCCCATCTTCTTTCGTTGGCACGCGGCGCAGATACCCTTGTTTCCTGCAAGTGCTTCAATTCGTGTCTCGCCACACGTGCAGCGGTTGTTGTTTCCAACGCGGCGTGCAGCAGACGACTTGCGTTGGTAGGCCTTTATGGGATCTGACGGTGGTGGTGGCATATTCTTCATGTAGTCCTCGCGTACAGGGATTCAAACGACAAAACACCAGCAGATCCCAAACGGTTCAAAGCGCTGAGATCAACCGACAACGGTATATCAACGCCATTTGCATCTCTGATGTGCTTGCCCTGAAACTTCTTGAGCGAGGATGAGTCGCCAGTTTGCAAATAGCGGTGGAGAGAGTTCCAATATTCGGCAAGCAGCGTCACTTGTTTGGAACCCTTCACTGCAATGTCGCGCGGTCCGTCTGGTGTCGGAATCATGACTAGTCGGAGCAAATTGTCGGACTTCTTAGCCACGTATTTGCCATTCATTTGTTTTTGCAGCGCTGCTTTACCCCACCTGGTTACGGTGCGTGGGCTGATGCCTGCATTGCGCGAAGCCTGGGTGAGTGAGACCTTTTCGCGGCGCATCTTCGAGACCACGCCGAGAACTCGGTCCCAGGTATCCTTGAATCTTTCGGGCTTCGCCGAGTATTCGGCTTCTGTGCGAGGAGCAGCAAGCTTCGCTTTGGATCGCTTTTTGCGCATCGCAAGCTTCGCTTTCTGCTTTTTTGATACTTCTCGTGCGTCAGCTTTTTCAGGCTTCTTGCGCTTATGATTCTTCGTTTCCAATTCACTGTCCTCTCGATCTCAACACTGGTCAACGATCGCGAGTATGAATGGTTTACTGAGTCACAACAATTGGATAACGAGTGCTTTCTGTACGGCAGAAGGGGTCGAACACATCTGGCTTCCTTGAGTCATAAGGGGTGCCACCGGTTGTGACGCAAAGGACTAGCGGCCCAGAGCGGTTTGGTACCCTTACATGGCACTGGATCACTGGAGAATTCATTGACGGCAGAGAACCAAAGGAAGATTCTGGAGGCTACCTCACGATTGTTCAGGGCCGTATCAAGCGCTATGGACGGCGAGCCTTGCAGCTATGAAGAAGGAATTCGCTTTATCCGTGAGTATGGCAACAGAACGCTTTTCGATCTATTGCTGGTGATTATTAAAAGAATGCTGCCGGTGGTTGGTCAGGAACAAACTCTGACTTCCGAATCGATTCCTAATTTTCTCGATGCCATGGATACCTGGCAAAGGGCTGAGGATCTCCTGGCCAGCTTCCCAGATCCGGACCCAAGAAATCTCGAAAAAGTCCTCCGGGAAGTGGATTTATTTCTGCCTTCGGTTCGCCAAATTCTGGTTCCCTTTGCAAAACAATTGCCTCCCCCTCCGGGTGGCCCCCCTCGAAAAATTCCACTGGAGGAAGAGCCTAAAGTCCGCGAAGAAGTAGCGCGATATTTCAAAGATGGTTATTCTCTGCCGAAAGCTAAGGAAAAGGTGGCACGCAACCGAGGTACGAGTGTGTCAACTATTCAGAGAATTCTTAAGAAGGGAACCTCGGAAAACGATTAAACTTTTGATAGAAGAAGAGCGGGCTTGTTACCTGTTAGAGCAGGCGCCAAGCCCTGACCGACACAGGAGCACGAACTCCAATGGCAGCTACTCAGACCCTAGCGCAAGCGTCAGCCTTGCGCAAATCTGTTGAATTTAGTCCACAACCGAGCGATATCAACCCAGTTTCGATGCGACCCCGCAAGGGTGTCATAGTCCTCTATGGTTATGGGACTAGCGTTCGCGTAGATCGAGGTCACCTAGTTATCGAAGATGGAGTGGGCTCTGATCGTTACATCGGTCGCTTCCCACGAGTCGGAAATGGACTCGAGCGTCTGGTCGTGATTGGTGCAGATGGAGTAGTGTCACTCGCTGCCCTGCGTTGGCTTGCCGATCAAAACGCATCGTTCGTCATGCTGGAGCGGAATGGTAGAGTTCTAGCGACAACCGGTCCTGTACGACCGTCGGACATTCGATTACGTCGAGCGCAGGCACTAGCCCATCACACCGGTGTGTCATTCCGGATCAGCCGAGAGCTGATTGATCGTAAGCTCGCGGGGCAAGAGCGTGTGGCACGAGAATCATTACACGATGAACAGACCGCAAGACGCATCACCGAAATTCGGTCCGAATTGGCTGAAGTCGATTCCATCGAAGCTATCCGATTTACAGAAGCGCGTGCGGCCAAAGTTTATTGGAATGCATGGCGAACGCACTCTATAACTTTTCCAGAAAAGGAGCTGATCCGCGTCCCTGAGCATTGGCGCAACTTTGGGTCCCGCGTCTCTCCGTTGTCAGGGGGATCACCTCGACTCGCCACTAATCCTGTTAATGCAATTCTGAATTATCTTTATGCGTTGCTGGAGGCCGAGTGTCGTCTTGCTGTTGCTGCACTTGGTCTCGATCCCGGAATGGGTGTCCTGCATATGGATACGGCTAATCGAGATAGCTTGGCTTGCGACCTGATGGAACCCATCCGCCCGGATGTCGATGCGTATGTGCTCAATCGGATCATAAACCGACCCCTCAAGCGGCGCTGGTTCTTCGACGAACGTAATGGGAACTGCCGTCTGATGGCTGACTTGACGGAACGGCTCGCAGAAACGACGTCTACATGGGCACGCCTCGTCGCTCCAGTCGCAGAATGGGTAATGCAGCAGATTGCTTCAACGACAAAAACCAGGAGAACAAGTCCCGCAACACGGTTGACCCAGAATCGCAAACGTGAGGTTAGAGGCGGGAAGCCTCAAATTATTCCCAAGCCATCACTGAAACTCCCAAATGTGTGTGGCAACTGCGACAATGAGATCGTAAGAGGAAGCGAGAAATGTAAATCTTGCGCCCTAGAAGTGACGACTCTGAACTTAATCAGAGCCGCATCTCAAGGCCGTATCGTATCCCACACGGCACAAGCCGAGTCCAAGAGGTCCCAGACGCAGCTTGCCAATCGAGCAAGTCAACGAGCGTGGTCAGCTTCCGACCAACCTACTTGGCTCACAGCTGAATTCTACTCAGATAGGATTCAACCGATCGTTTCTTCGCTCTCAGGCCGAGCACTCGCTCGTCATCTCAAGGTTTCACATGGCTACGCGATTGAAATTCGACATGGCCGAGTGCCGCATCCACGACATTGGCGTACCTTAGCAAGCCTGCTAGGGGTTGTCCGTATAGATGCCTAAGTCCGTAGACCTCCGCTAGTGCTCAGCGACACCAAGCTACTTACGACGTGCACAACACTTCCCGGCATAACTATGGTTAAATGCGTTGACGACCAGCCAGTTTAATCGGAAGATTACGTCTATTGTCAGAGCCCCATTGCGTGGAGATTAGGATCGGATGCTAGCCTCATGGAGATTGGGCTCACGGCTGGTCAGCTTTTTCCTAGCAGGTGATGACGATGATGACGATGACGATATTCCTTCCCCGCAACCCACGCCCCAGCCCAACGATTCGACGTCTCCGGCTGCAGGCGAAGGATCTGCCGTTCCAGGCTCGGACCAAGCGCCGAATTTGCTCAATCAGCAGAGTTCTGGAATAGATAATCCAAACGGTACAGGGCTGGTGCTCCCAGAAATCGGAAACGATTTCGCAAATCCCGCTGGAAGCTTAGATTTTCGTTTGGGAAACCCCCAGGACTTTCAGTTCGCTAGCGCCTTTGGAGATTTCGATAAGGAGTTTGCGCGTGACGCCCTGGATTTCTATTCTCTCGGCGTCTCGATTGGAGGCCTTTCCACCGGTCATACCGATCTGTCAGGTTTGTACTTACCCGATACCAATACCCTTGCGGCAGGTGCGCTTGGTGCCGCAGTTGGCGCGCTCATAGGATTCGCAGCGGGCACCATGATCGGGGGCCTACCCGGTGGTGTTGCGGGTGCTGACGCCCTACTTGAACCTGGTTTCGAGATTGGCGTAACTGTTCAAGAGGGAATTGATGACGTGCTCACACGTTCAGCCGCCGTCATGGGTATCGAACACGAGACCGATGCTGAGGATTCGCGGCCTGTGCCGACTGGTTTCCCCACACCGTCCCCAAACCTTTGGGACGAAGATCGTCAACAGCTGTCGAGATTGAAATGACCGAGGAAATCCATGACAAATAACATATCGCGAAGAGGATTTATAGCTCTGATGACAGCCGGACAATCGACACTGACTCACAAGAAGAAGCCTGGCAAGGCAATAAAAATTACAGCTGACGCACCTCCGGGACCGAATTTTATTCCCTTTACCCAACGCGACTGGCAGGGTGAAGCTTCCCTTGTGCCGGTTGGGCCAGCGGTAGATCCTTTTGCGCCACTTGAAGACCTAAACCAAGGTGATGTATTGAAAAAGAGGAAAGAAACGGTCAGAGGGATAGGCCTCAAGACCGGAAGAATAGATAGTGGTATCAGGCTGCCTCAGGTGCCAAACACCGATTTTCGCTATCACCAAGTCGAACAGCTTCTAGGGCAGATGGCATCCCTCCTTGAAAGAGGTATTGCTACTAGAGCGGAATGGCAAGGACTAGGAGAAAGAAGCTTAGCTACTCAACTTCAGCTTTTGGAATTCTCAGATCTAGATGATGTTCATGGAGATGAAGTTGCGAGCGGATACTATGCATTTCCACTCATTCAATCTCTCGGGGATTTTATTGCTCAAAGCGACAGTGATCCAGATCCGAGTAATCGAATCATCGATAAGCTTGCAAGTCTTGCGACGAACGGACAGGGCTATCCTGCTTTGCCCACAGATATACCGGGTACTGAAGCCTTCCTACAAGCTACCAGTACCGAGGGGACACAGTGGGGGTCTTGGGATCGAGCCACTGCAGCAGTGTCCAAGGCAAGCTACGATAATGTTGACATCACGTACCGCCGACGTAGAACCGAGGCTGCAAGAAGAATCAATGCGCTGAAGTTGCAAGCTTTTACTGATAACGGTGGAATTATTAACTTTGAAGAGCGACGTACAATTTTGCAAAAAAGGTTCAAACAGGATTTCGAAACTGCATTAGCTCGCATCCCGTCGATCAAGTTAGGGATATATATGGGTACAAACTCGCTTTGGACGATGCAGACTGCATTTTCGATAATTCCCTGTTAGCTATACGCGCAGGAATGGAATGGCTCTTACGATTCAGTGCTCAAGAGCAAAATTACATCTTTCCCGTATCCGTACGAAGTTTGATAGGCGCAGGTTGGAGTGCTGGTTTAGACCCAGATAAGCAGGGGGGAAAATGGAAGATTACGATCCCTCTATCCCTATTTCCATCCCAAGCCCATGTTCGACTAAGGGGTATTAGCGTAACAGTTGAATCAGAAAGCTCCAACGCAATATTTCAATCATTACTCATGGCTCCGATAAAGGGAACCGTTGTGCACCTAGACGGGACATCGAGGACGATCGATCAAAGTACAACGCCTCCTGTCAGAGTTGGACGCGTACAACGCTTAGATAGCCAGCGTGTACCAGATTTAGTGGGTACACTTTCTCTTCACAACGTCAGTCCGATTGGAGAATGGATGGTGGCAGTGGCATCCAGTTCCCAGCCGCTGTCGTTTTCAGCAAATCCACCGCCAATACAAAGTCCTAAAATTGTTTACGGGCAAAATGCAAAAATCAACGATGTCATCGTTCATCTGACACTAGCAGTCCGGAACATTTAGACCCCCATCGGTGAAGTAAGCGTTGTTACTCGGTTATTTTTGAGGGTAGGGTAAGACTTCCTGTTGCTATGGAGAATCTTGAGGAGGGGCAGTTTTGGGGCTCTCTCTCGGCCAGCGGTCCGCGTCACTCGCGGTGCGCGGATTTGGGACCTGGCTAGGGTCAATCCAAATTGATCTCTTACGACACCATGGAAAACGGGTGGAGTCCACCAGCGTCAGTGCATTCGGTTAGCAGCTGTGAGAGCCTCAAGGGGAGTTCCTGACGCGATTGCCGCCGCCGCCTCGGTATTGGCCTCTTTGCTCGCAGCAACCACAGCAATCTTGCGAAAAATCGTCGTCTCAGTTTCGGACTTGAACCATCGTGCACCACCAAAGCCCACGATGATCGCAGTGCTCAACTCAGAAAGTCGCAGCGAAGCTTTTGGCGACAATGCTAATTCTCCCACAAGTACAGAAGTTTGTGTCGCTAGCCAAGCGACCACAGCAGCCATCGATCCCACAAACACGACCCCGATATATCCTGGGCGAAAGACGCCCTGATCTATTGTAGGCAAGTGGAGACCAGAGTCTCCAATAAATACATTCACAAAGCCACCAAGGGCTCCGCAGATTGCCACGGCGATGAGTTCCCACCACAAGTGCCGTGTCGTCCTTGAAGTGCCGAGCGATTCGGCCGTAGATGGATTTTTTTGATCCGTGGCTTGTGGGCGCTCCCGTTCCGACATGTTAGCTTCTACCTTAGAGTGAGGCGCGTTCTTTTGTTCTGAT
Organism: Tunturiibacter gelidiferens; assembly: GCF_013410115.1. Classification (GTDB taxonomy): domain Bacteria; phylum Acidobacteriota; class Terriglobia; order Terriglobales; family Acidobacteriaceae; genus Edaphobacter; species Edaphobacter gelidiferens. Next base: position 1,779,721 of record NZ_JACCCV010000001.1, on the reverse strand, counting down.
GGTTGCTCTACGGGTTGGGTACGAACCGGTGGGGCGGGGCGATCCCCAACTGGAACATCGTTTCGCCTGACGCCATCAGCAGGATAGATGAAGGCGTAAGCACCCAATATAGCAACTGCGAGGAGTATTGAACCGAAAACGAATGATGCATATACGTAGGTCGCGCCTAAGAAGCCTGTAACCGTCAAACGGTCGACAAGTCGTTGAAAAATAATCTGGATTCGCCTCATATATTCAAGCTCGTAAGCCTAAAAGGCGCAGACAGGCTCGTAGGCTAAAACAAGCTACTAAACCTATGTCCCCTGCATCAAACAGCCACTCTTTAGGAAAGCGCCCGAAAACAAACGCGCTATGGAAAAGAAGTCCGACCAAAAATTCACCAACCTTCAAAATCAACAAAAACCCCAACAATTGAATGAATTCGAGAAGAAAGTTTTGCCCCTCATGCAAGAGCTCTGCTTTAAAAGTCATATTCAGTCCGCGAGGCATGACGACACTATAAAGCATTTTGAATTTGATAGGCGCTCAGCCATCGGGGATGGTGACAGCGGGCATTCTGATAGCTAGTCGCACTTCGGCCTCTCATTTGTTCGCGGCAAATCGTCACCCAGGGCGGCGAAAGGGCAGTTTTACAGACCCCTATCTCCTATCCCCTCAAACCGAGGAGACCTTACAGTAAAGGGTCAGTTTGAATCTCCAGACCTATTCGGAATCGCCGTAGGCGGTACGAGGTTGGAACCAGGAGCCTCCCCCAAATGGACTCTTACTCGCAAAATCCGGAACGGGCAACAGGTACCCGCCCTGAATACTTGAAGTCTCCTGCATCCAACGCAGGTCGTACCAGACTTGCTGCCCTTCCTCAGACCAACTGCAGGCGAGATGCCCACTCTCCGTTTCCCATGATCTCTTCATCGCAAATCCCTCCGGCATCTGCCTAGGACTGATAAAAGGCTATATCTTTTCCGCCTCACGCCAAACCCACTCACGGCAAAACACCCACCCGCCCCATCACAGCAGTCCCAGCAGCCAGCGGTTTCTCCACCACATGCCACACCTCACCCGCATCCATCACCACCCCAAGCACCGGAACCACCAGCCGAGCCCCACTCCGCGCCACAGCCTCCAGCACCCCAACATCGCCCGCAACAAACTCTGTCCGATCCAGCGCCATCTGCCACCGCTGACGCCCCGCCACGCGAGACTCCTCACGAATATCAATCACCTCAGCCGCAAAGGAACTCACCGTGCACTCGCCGAAGTAGCCGCCGGACTAACCGCCGCCACCAAAGCCTCCATCTCCCGCCTGCTCCCCACACAAAACGGCGTCCGCTGATGAATCCCCTCCGGCTTGATATCCAGAATCCGCCCCGCACCATATGTCGCCATCCCACCCGCCTGCTCTGCAATAAATGCCAGCGGATTCGCCTCATACAACAGCCGCAACTTTCCCTTCGGCTGCTTCAAAGTCGGCGGATACAAAAACACCCCCCCCTTCAACAGCGTCCGATGAAAGTCCGCCACCAGACTCCCGATATACCGCGAGCTATACTCCTTCTTCAACCCACCCGTCCGCAACATCTCCACATACCCGCGATACTCCTCCGGCCACCCCGCAGCATTCGCCTCATTCACCGAGTAGTAACTTCCCTGCTCCGGCATCCTCATCTTCTCGTTGCTCAGCACAAACGCCCCAATCGTGGGATCGAGCGTAAATCCGTGCACACCATTCCCCGTCGTATACACCAGCACCGTCGAAGGCCCATACACCACATAACCCGCAGCAACCTGTCGAAACCCCGGCTGCAGAATCGACTCCTCCAGCGTCCCCAGCTCCGCAGGCATCCTCCGCAGTACGCTGAAGATCGTCCCCACATTTACGTTCACGTCAATATTGCTCGACCCATCCAGCGGATCGAACACGATAATGTACTTCCCCGTCTCCGCATCCCGGTTGAACGTCACCGGCTCCTCATCCTCTTCGCTCACCAGCGCCGCAACGCTGTCCCGCAGCCCCAGGCAATGCAGCAGAGCCTGATTCGCATAAACATCCAGCTTCTGCTGCTGCTCCCCCTGCACATTCTCCGCGCCAAACGCGCCATACACATCGCTCAATCCCGCCGACCGAATCTTTGCCTCAATCATCTTCGCGGCCAGCGTAATCCCGCTCAGCAACCAGCTGAATGTCCCCGTAGGCTCACGCCCCGTAGACTTCAACATCTCCTGTTGCTGCTGCAAAATATGCTGCTGCACCGTCGTAATCATCGCCATGCTCACGTCTCGCATTTGAAATTTTGGTCTGCTCGGATCCCAGAATCGAAGCCTATCATCCGTGCAATATTCAGTACAGTAAGCCGATTATCGCGCCGCTAGCTGGGAACACCACACTTTACACGCCATCCCTGGAGTGTTATCTTTTCCCCCTCATCGGGTAACAGTACCTCCCCCGGGACTTCCGGCCTTCCCTCGTCGTCGCCACCTTCTTGGGCCACGCTTCTCAAATCCTGCACCCCAGGAGCCCTCCCATGATCCAGACCCTTGGCAACACCACCAACTTCACCATCAACTACCAGGACACCAACTACACCACCAATCCCCCAACCCCTTTCGTCAACGTCCTGCAGCGCGCCCAACAGCTCAAAGCAACCTGTGAGGCCGACTTCACCCAGCTGAGAAGCTGGTTCGCCATCCACGACGGCTTCGGACCAACTAATCTCGTCACCCTCCAGATTGAACCTGACTCCTACGCGCACAACTTCGGCTACAAGTCTGACGGCACCACCTTCGTCCGCATGAACCCCTTCGACTCCTCCACCAATCAAGATCAGGCCAACGACGCTGTCCAGGCTCTTTTTGTGGCTGAGATCATCGAGGTCCTGATGAACTACCGCAACATCAAAGCAGGCCCGGGTAATATAACCTGGCATCCTTCCCAGAGCGACGGAGAGGCCCTCTCCCGCTTTGCTGCTGCACTCCTCCATCCCGTCGGCTACTACAACATTCTCGGCGCTCCCTTCGTCAACACCTGGCTGCAAAGCACCCGCCCGGACTGGGTCACCAAACTCGGAGCTTCCGACACGGATCTGCCCAGCTTAGGTTGCTCCCTCCTCTTCCTCTACTACCTATACGATCAACTCGACCTCACCATTCCCAACATTATTCAGAAAGGCGGGGCAACCCCTGAGCTGACCTATCAGAATCTCACCGGCCAGAACGGAGGCTTCACCCCCTTTAAGCAGCTCCTCGACACCTACCTGCCCTACAACACAGCCCAGCATTACACCAGCCTCCTCTCCGACAACCCTTTCCCGATCCTGCAAGGCAACAACAGGAGCATCTTCTTAAGCTTCTCCGAAGACCTGATCAAATCCGTAGCCGAGCCGCTGGTCGATCCAAGGGTCACCGTCAGTCCTTTCCTCACCTGTCCCGCAAAAGACTACCGCTACTCCGTCCTCGATCTCACCTGCAAGCTGCATTGCGTCGCCTCGGTCACCGGCTTTGCCCAACCCAAATTCTCCTGGCACGTCAACAGCCTGCAGGCCGACAACGGCGGCTCCATCAATATCACGACCCCCGTCACCGTAGACCTCGCCGCCCATCCCGAAGCCCCACAGAGCACCACCGGTCAGGACAACCTCTACTGGAGCATCCCGACAAACTCCTCCACCTACACCGGACCGGCTGGCGAGCTCGACCTCACCAACACCGGCTCCCCCCACCCCGGGCACGAGCACCTCACCATCCAGGTCGATGTAACCGAGGCCTTCGGCTCAACCGACTCGGTCTCCCAGATAGGGAGCGGCACCCTCGACACCAAAAAAATCGTCTACGAGCCCAGCTTCTACACCGACCGCCAACAATGCCTCCACAACTTCGTCCACGAGCTAGGCAAATACAAACTCGTCAACCGCATCCCCCTCATCTTCAACTTGCCCGATCCTCCTCCCGAGCTCGGCGACGGCATCCGCATTCTGGTCGAGATCATCCAGGAACTCCAGCTGCTTCGAGGCGAAAACAGCAAGCTCGCCGCTACAACCACCAAATACCTTTCGCAAAAGCTCCAGATCCCGCAGTCAATCCTCAGCGTACCTCTCGCCGCTTCACCCCCGGAGGCGGGCGGCCCCGTCATAGGGTAGATCAGTGCGCCTGTCGAGGATGGGACCGCCTGAATCCCTTCCTCGACACACATACCGTCACAACCCCACATCCGCACTGGCAGGTCTGCATGCGAATCAATTCCCTTGCATGATCACCCGCTATAATCGCGCATGCCCTCCAGACGAAGCTTCCTTCTGTCCGCTACAGCAGCAGCAGCCACCTCGTCTCTTTCTGTCCCAGCGCCTCCTCTCCTAGCGCAACGCCTCTCGGCCCCATCAACCTCAGAAGCCTCGCTTCCACCCGCTATCTCCGCTCTCACTAACCGACGCGCCGAAGCCGTCCCCATCACCCTCGCCGAGCGCGAACACCGCCTCGAACGCGCCCGCGCCCTCATGCACCAGCACAGCATCGACGCCATCGTCATCACCACCGGCACCTCGCTCACCTACTTCACCGGCCTCCGCTGGGGCCAGTCCGAGCGCTTCTTCGCCTGGTCCCTCCCCGCCACCGGCGCTCCCTTCATCGTCTGCCCCGTCTTTGAAGAAGGCCGCGTTCGCGAACGTATGGAAGCCAAACCCGCAGCTCTGCCCTCCGCCTCCACCACCCGCGTCTACACCTGGAACGAAGACGAAGACCCCTACCAACTCCTCGCCAAAGCACTTAAAGAGTCAGGCCTCGCTACCGGAAAGATCGGAATCGAAGAACGCACCCAGTTCGTCTTCGCCGACGGCATCAGTCACGCCAGCCCCGCACTTACCACCACCAGCGCTACCCCCATCACCTTCGGCTGTCGCGGCATCAAGTCTCCAGCCGAACTAGCCCTCATGCGGCTAGCCAACAACATCACCCTATCCGTCTACAAAGCCTGCTATGAGTCGGCGCAGCCCGGCATGACTAACCGCCAGTTCAGCCAGATGGTGGACCTCGCCTACACCCGTTGCGGTGTCACCGGCGACGCTAGCTGCCAGGTAGGCGAGTACTCCGCGCTTCCCCACGGGTCGTTACAACCGCAAGTAATCCGCGAGGAAGAGATCATCCTCATCGACGACGGCTGCACCGTCGAAGGCTATCAATCTGATATCTCCCGTACCTTCGTCCTCGGAGACCCCACCATCCCCAAGCTCGACAAAGCCCGCAAGGTCTTCGACATCGTCTTGAAGGCGCAATCCGCAGCCCTCGCCGCCGCCCATCCCGGCGCACCCTGCCACACCATCGACGCCGCCGCACGCGACCTCATCGCCGCCGCCGGCTACGGCCCCGACTACAAGTACTTCACTCATCGCGTAGGCCACGGCATCGGCATGGACGGACACGAGTGGCCCTACCTCGTCCGCGGCAACACCACACCCCTCGCCACAGGCATGTGTTTCTCCGACGAACCCGGCATCTACCTCCCCGGCGAGTTCGGCGTCCGCCTCGAAGACGACTGGCACGTCACCGAAGACGGCGGCAAAATGTTCACCCCGCAAAGCCCCTCGCTCGAACACCCCTTCGCATAAGCCTCAAAACCTGTCTAAAAACTGCAACTGAAGCTTTGTTTGCTGTTGTTCGTTTGTGTCGTCATCCTGAACGAAGTGAAGGATCCCTGTATTTTGCCTTTGCACTTGGTGTTGCCTGTTCTTCAACCCATCCCTCAATGCAACTCCCTTACGCATCTAATTTGGGAAAAATCCTGAGATCTTCGAAGCCATGGAAGCTGTCATACCAGACCCTTCCGCACCTCACTCAGAATTTCGTCCGAGAATCTCTCGTCCTCCACCGCACGGGCCAGTATCATCGCCCCCACCATCGAAGCCGTCATCCGAATTGCATCTCCCCGCGCCGACCTCCTGGAACGCCAGGGAAAGTGAGCCGTCACAGCCTGAATCAAGGCCTTCAGCCGGTCCGTGAACACACCCCTCACCTGCGGCTCGTGCCTAATCTCCGCCGAAAGACTCGCCATCGTGCATCCCGTACCGGGAGCATCACGATGAGCCGCACTCAAATACCTCTTCACATACTCCGCTCTCCCCTTGGCCGTGCCTTCGGTCGCATTCAATCCGTCTAACGTGTTCTCGAATCCAAGCAACACGCTCTCCGCCATCAACTCTTCCTTCGAGTCGAAGTGATTATAAAAAGGGCCATGCGTCAAACCCGTCGCCTTCATAATCTCGCTGACGCTCACACCGGAAAATCCCCTCTCGCGAAATAACCGCGACGCCTCTTCCAGAATCCGCGCATGTTTCTCCGCCGTCTCTGCTGCTGGATATCTCATCCCAACCTCCCGCTTGACTTTATACATGATACACGTCATGCTTAATTAAGATGAAACATGACAAACATCATGCATTGATTAAATAAAATGCAACTGCACCCAAACGTTGGCAGTCTGCAATCAAAGACATCGAACCTGACAAGAGGAAAACACCATGAAACTCCAAGGAAAGAAAGCACTCATCACAGGCGGCAATAGCGGCATCGGCCTCGCCACCGCTCAACTCTTCATCCAGGAAGGCGCACAAGTCGCCATCACCGGCCGCGACCAGAAGACCCTCGACGAAGCCGCCAAACTCCTCGGCCCCAAGGCCACAGCCTACCGCGCCGACGTCGTCGACTTCGAAGCGCGCAAAGATCTCTTCGCCAAAATTAAGAAAGACTTCGGCCACCTCGACATTGTCTTCGCCAACGCCGGCATCGCCGGACAAACCGCCACCGGCAACACCGACGAAGCGACCTTCGAAAACATCATCCGCATCAACCTCACCGGCGCGTTCTTCACCGTCCAAGAGGCTCTCCCCATCCTCAAAGACGGTTCTTCCGTCATCTTCAATGGCTCCGTCATCGGATCGCTTGGCCAGCCAGGCTACGCCGCATACGCCGCAAGCAAGGCCGGCCTCCGCGGTCTCTCCCGCTCCATGGCCGCCGATCTCGCTCCTCGCGGCATCCGGGTCAACGTCGTCGCTCCCGGACCAATCAAGACACCCATCTGGACCCGCAACACCCGCACCAGCGAAGAGAACGATGTTCTAGCAACGCGCATCGCCTCTACGATTCCGCTAGCCCGCTTAGGCGAAGCAGAGGAGCTCGCAAAAGCAGTCCTCTTCCTCGCCTCCGACGACTCCTCCTACGTCAACGCAGTCGAGTTCTTCGTCGACGGCGGCGTCGTAGGCACTCCCTTTGGCGGACCAGCCTTCCGCGGCTAAAACAACGGGCGATCGTGAAACACGCCGACGATCGACCGCACCTTCCTTGTAATCGCAGGTATTAGCGCTGCGGCACCACCAGCACCTCAACTCCACTAGCCGCGCCCGCATTCCGGTAAACACTCTCCGTCGCCTTCACGAACTGGTCAGGCTTCGCAAACGGAATATCCACAAACGTCTGCGGATTCCTGTCCACCAACGGAAACCACGAGCTCTGTACCTGCACCATAATCCGATGCCCCGTGCGGAACGTATGATTGACATCCGGCATCTCTGCATCCACCTCCACCATCTTTCCTGGCGTCAGCGCAGTCGGCTTCTCCCAGCTATCCCGAAACTTCGCCCGCATCGGCTCGCCCCGCACCAGTTGTTCATACCCGCCCATCAGAACCGGCGCAGCACCAACCACTCGCTTACCCACAGCGTCGCTCGAAGGATCAGGATAGTCATCCGGATAGACATCAATCAGCTTCACCACAAAATCCGCGTCTGTCCCGCTGGACGACACCTTTAGCTTCGGCCGCACCGGCCCTGCAACCGTCACATCCTCCGTCAACGGTTCAGTCTCATACGTCAATACATCAGGTCGCCGCGAGGCAAACCGCTGATCGTCATCCATATACCGTTGCGGCACCGTGTCCGTTGTGTAATCCACAAACGGCACAGGATGTGCCGGATCACTCACATACTCATCCACACCGGCCTTCTCGTTAGGAGCATCGAAGCTGAGCCTGCCGTCCGTGTGAAAATAGAGCATCTTCGCCGCCGCAGACTTTGGAGGCCACGCATCATACTTCTTCCAAACATTGCTTCCCGTCTCAAACACATAGGCCTTTGGCAGCACTCCGCCATCACGCCCCTTCAAATAATGCTCAAAAAACGGATACTCGATGTTCTCTCGATAGAACAGTGAAGTCTTCGAATTGAACGTCACATCGCCAAGACGATCGCCGTCGTTGCGCGACCATCCGCCATGCGTCCAGGGTCCCACCACCAGCGTATTCACCGCTCCAGGATTGAACTCATCGATCGCATGAAACGTCTTGAACGGCCCCGACAGATCCTCCGCATCGAACCATCCACCGACCGTCATCACCGCCGCATGCACATTCTTCATATGCAGCGAAAGATCACGTTTCTTCCAATACTCGTCGTACGTTGTATGCACCAACTGATCGTGAAACAAGAAGTTCGATCCGTCGAACGCCTTATCCAAACTTCCTGTCGGTCCGGCTTTCAAATAAAATTTGTAACTATCTGGAACACCTAAGTCGTACGAGGCCCGCTTCTCAGGCAGAACGGGCGTTTTCTGTGGCTTGAAAAAGATGTAAAACCCATAGTTTGCCGACAACATAAACGCGCCGCCATGGTACGCATCATCATTGAAAAATAGATTCGTCATCGGAGCCTGCGGACTAGCCGCCTTGATCGCTGGATGCGAGTCAATAATGCTGGCCGACGTATAAAATCCCGGATACGAAATTCCCGTAATCCCCACCTTGCCGTTGTTGTTCTCCACATGCTTCAGCAGAAACTCCACCGTGTCATACGTATCCGTCGACTCATCCACATCTTTATTTGACTTCTTATCATCGATATGCGGATTCATCTCCTGAAACACCCCCTCGCTCTGATAGCGCCCACGAGCGTCGCCACACACAAAGATGTAGCCCGACTCCAACAGCTCCTGGCTCACCCCCAGCCGCGTCGGCATCTTGTCCTCACCATAAGGGGCGCAGCTATACGGCGTCCGCGTCAGCAGAAACGGATACGGCCCCGCGTCCTTGAAAGCCCCTGCCTGTGGCGTATATACCGACACAAACAGCTTCACCCCATCCCGCATCGGAATGCGATATTCAAACTTCGCATAGTGGGTCTTGATGAACTCTTCCTGGCTCGCCGCTGGAGCCTGCGCCAGCACTCTACCAGCAACCATCGTCAGCAAACACAGCACAAGCGCGATCTTACTTTTCATCAACCCTCGAGGGAAAAACAGAATAGTGGAAGTCTATCGCGACTAAACGTTTGCTGACATACGATATTTCACATCTATACGCGAACGTCCTTATCTTCTTCTCATAATGTTCAAAAACGCCACAATTCACCGCATCCTGTTCGCCGCGGTCAACGCCTGAATAGGAGTTCCCGCAGCGATCGTCGCCGCGGCCTCACTATCCGCCGACTTGCTCGCCGCAACAGCCGCAGTTTTGCGAAAGATCGTCGTCTCGGCCTCCGACTTGAACCACCGCGCCCCGCCGAAACCCACAAGAATCGCCGTACTCAACTCAGACAACCTCAACGTAACCGCAGGAGACGGCGCGAAATTCCCCGTAAGCGCCGAGGTCTGCGTCGCAAGCCACGCCCCAACCGCCGCAACGATGCCCACTATCACCACGCCGATGTAGCCCGGACGAAAGACACCTTCCTCTATCACCGGCAGGTGAAGTCCTGAGTCCCCGATGAACACATTGACGAAGCCGCCCAGCGCTCCGCACACAGCGACCGCCATAAGATCTACAACAAGATCGTGCATAGCTCACCTCTCTTCGGAAGCTCACCATCATAGAACATCGACCGACTACCGCCCCACCGGCACTCCTTCAACACTCAGCAAACGCCCCACCGGATACTGTCCCACCTGGTTAGCCGCAAACCATGGAGTCCGCTCATAGAAAAACTCCAGTCGGGCATATGGGTTCCCCACAAACACTGGATCACTCGCTACCTTCTTCTCGAACTCCGTCTTCAGCTTCGGGTCCTTCGCCATCATCTCGCGCGCCAGCGACTCCAGCACATAGGCCTCGCCATACTCCTTCTGCTCAAAGATCGAATCGAAGAACCCCCACTGCAACGCCGAGTCAGGCCCCGCCGGCTCCAGCCACTCCAGCGCAACCTTCGACAGCCGCTGATTCAGCCGCACCACCGCCGACCCCGCCGGAAACGTCCTCTTCTCCCGCACCAGCACGCAGCTCCCATACTTCCCCGGATCATGCATCGCCTCGCCGTTGAACGTCGGATGCCGTCCTTCAAACGGAGGCTCCTGCCACGCCATCCCAGCGCACTGATACGTCTCCACATCACCCGTCCACACCGCCGTCGTCCGCTCCATCTCCACCTGATGCGCCGCCAGCACATCAATCACCTTCACCCACTGCGCCGGAATAATATAAGCAGCCGGCACCCTCGTCTCCGCCTTCACTTTGAACCCAGTCTGAAACGGCAGCGAAACATTCCACGGCTCATGCGAATACTCCACACGCATCGCCCCCGAAACTGCACTCAACTCCCGCGTGTACTTGTACCCGCGAAACAGAAACGGCGTCGTATCCCCACTCCATTCCAGCCCCAGCGGATACACGACATTCCCGAGCGGGTGCGCGCCCAGCGCCTCTGCCTCCTTGTCGGCCGCCTCATTCAGCGCAACCACCTTGTCCGCATCGCGATTCATCAACTCCATCAATCCAGCCAGAATCTCGTAGTTCCCCGTAACCCGCGTCTTGTAGTCCTTCAACATATGCAGCTCAACCAGCATCCCCGGCCGGCCCTCAAGAATCACATACCCCGTCGAAAATCGTGGCGGATCATCATTGAACCCAAGCCCATCCGCCGGATCATTGTCGTTCACAAAATTGATATAGGTAGGCGAAGCCAGATGCCCATGCGAGTCTACATACTTCTCAAGCGTCGGCGTCGCCACCTCATCCACCCACTTCGCCGTTCCCCTCGGCACATTAGGCCCGTCATCAATCGTGAACGTCACGTCATACTGATAGTCCGCGCCATCGGTCACATGATCATCTACAAAAAAGTCCGGCAGCCAGTGATGGAACATCGTCATGAACGCACGCGCTTCGGGAGTATCCAGCTTCAGATAGTCACGATTCAAATTCAGGTTCGTCCCATTGCCCCGCCAACCCATCTCCGCAGGACCAGCCTGATTGATGCGGCTATAAGCGCTCCTCCGCTCATGCCCATCCGCATTGTAGATCGGAATAAACACAAACACCGCCCGCTCCAGCAAGTTCGCCTTCGTCTTCGAGATCACCATATCCCGCAGCAACGCAAGGCAGGCGTCCTTCCCATCCATCTCCCCCGCATGAATCGAGTTCTGCACCAGCACAATCGGCCGTTTCGCTTTATGTAACTCAGAAGGATCAAATACTCCATCCCGCGAAACCACCACCACATCCAACTCGCGCCCTTCGCCTGTCTTCCCAAACGCCTCAATCTTCACCTGCCCCGGCGCCGCACCCTGCACGCGATTCAGATAGGCCATCGTCTCCGCATAATCCGGAGTCGTCGCATAGCAACTCTTCTCCGCCGGAGTCATCCACGCCGCATCACCACTAGGGGTGCAAGCCACACTACCCGCTGCATGCGGCTGCAAACTTATATCAGCCACCGTCTGCCCCCGCGCCACTCCACCCAAAACCAAAGCCGCCACAAAAACCACGCCAACGCCGGAACCAATTCGCATCTCAAACTCCTCGCACGATCAACTCTCTACGAACACGCTAACATTCCTACGAATGCAAGCGACCCCGGCGCGCAATTTGCCCCGCCAGTCAAGCACCGTTATCCTCGTCACTATATGAATCAAGATCTCTGGACCTCAGTCGACCGCTTCCTCACCGACACTCTCGTTCATCCCGATCAAGCACTCGACGAAGCCGTTCGCGTCAACGCAGACGCAGGACTTCCCGCCATCGACGTAGCTCCCAACCAGGGCAAGTTTCTGCATCTGCTCGCCCGCATCCATAAAGCCAAGCGCATTCTGGAAGTCGGAACCCTCGGCGGATACAGCACCATCTGGCTGGCACGTGCTCTCCCGCCGGACGGCACACTGGTCACCCTCGAACTCAACCCCACCCACGCCGAAGTAGCCGCGGCAAACATCAAACGCGCGGGACTGTCCTCTCTGGTCGACCTCAGAGTCGGCAATGCGCTTGAATCTCTAGCCAACCTGCACGCCCAAAAAGTCGCGCCCTTCGACCTCATCTTCCTCGACGCGGACAAACCAAACAACCCTTCCTACCTGGAGTGGGCGATCAAACTCTCGCGCCCCGGCACGGTCATCATCGGAGACAACGTCATCCGCGACGGCGCCATCCTCGATCCGAACAGCTCCGACCCCGGCGTCTCAGGTACACGCACCTTCCTCGAGCGCCTCGGCAACCATCCCCGGCTCGATGCGACCGCACTCCAGACCGTCGGCAGCAAAGGCTACGACGGATTCGCCATCGCAATAGTCAGCGAATAGCCCGTCTGCTAGTTTAGAGAGAGATTAAACCGACCAACGGGAGGACCGCTACAGTTCCATTCACCTACACAAGGTATACAAGTCACGAAGTGACCGCGCCACGCGCAGTGGGCCCGTCCGGCAGGACGCTTTCTCCTCTCGATCAATCAGCTAAGTAAGATCATCCGTATCGAACGGAGTCACCTTTCGTCCCAACGCCGATACGTCGCGCGAATCCCCCACCAGCGTCTTCACCACTACATCAATCTCATCATCAACCTCAGCCGAGGCAACCATCGCGCCCACCGGCTCCGGAATCCCCAGGCTCTCCAGTAGCACCGTCACATGCGCCACTGCAACGTTGTCCTGATTCAAACCCTCCGGCGTCTTCGCCTTGATCCCCACCTCACCAGGCTTCACGCCCAGCAGCGCCGCTACGCTCTCCCGCAACTCCCCCGCAATCGGCACAATCTTCGGCTTCGCCATCACCAGCACCGTATCGATATTCACGATCTTGTACCCAGCCGTCGCCACCTCTTCCAACGCCGTCTGCAGAAACACGCTCGAAGCCGCACCCTTCCACCGAGGATCGCTCGGCGGAAAGAACGTCCCGATATCCCCCGCGCTCACCGCACCCAGCAGCGCATCCGTAATCGCATGCAGCAGCACATCGCCATCCGAGTGCCCAGCCAGCCCCTCAGGATGCTCAATCGCAAGTCCGCCAATCACCAGCGGCACACCTGCCGTGAAGGCATGCGAGTCAAATCCGTAACCAATCCTCATACCCATAAGCTATCTTCCCATGCTTCGATAAATCGCGGAGCGACCACGACCACCGTACAAAAATCCCTCAAACCTTTCCCTGCCCCAGATAAAACTCCGCCAGCTCAATATCCCCCGGCTGCGTAATCTTGAAGTTCCTCGCCAACCCCTGCACCACAGCCACCTCCACCCCGGCCCGCTCCAACAGACTAGCCTCATCGGTCCCCGAAAACCCATCCGCCTCAGCCTCGACAAACGCCGCCCTCAGCAACCCAAAGCGCGCACCCTGCGGCGTCTGCGCCTGCACAATCCTCTCTCTCGGAATCGTCGCCGTCACAATCGCCCCATCCGCCGTCCGCTCCACCTGCTTGATCGTATCCACCGCCGGCAACCCCACAATCGCCGCGCCATGCTTCACCACCGCATCGATCGTCCGCTCAATCGTCGCCGGATCAATCAGCGGCCTTACCGCATCATGCACCAACACCACATCGTCCGCATCGCACTCCAGCGCGGCCAGCGCATTCCCCACCGAGTGCTGCCGATCGTCTCCACCCTCCACCATATGCACCCGCGGCCCCAGCTTGTACTCCACCATCTGGGCCTCCATCCGCTCTCGCTCATGCGCCCGCACGGCCACGCAAACCGCATCCACCCGCGGCACCGCAAGAAACGCCCTCACCGACCGAATCAGCACCGGCACCCCGCCAACCGACAGAAACTGCTTCGGCGCCGCCGGCGACGCACCCCCCGCGGCCATCCGCGTCCCGATACCTGCTGCTGGAAGAATCACAAAGACTCTCATAACCTGCGAAGTATACAAGATGCGCGCACCTACTCCAGACGCAGCATCATCTCGGTCGATTGTTCAAACCCATTCCGCTCATAAATAGGCCTGCCAAACTTCGAAGCGTGCAGCGAAACCACCTTCACTCCCCGCCCCCGCGCCGCCTCCACCGAAATCTTCAGCAGTCGATAAGCCAGCCCATGCCCGCGAAACTTCGGATCGACATAGAAGTTCAGCAGATAAGCCCGCATCGGCTGCGCATCCATCCAGTGCGGAGGAAACTCCATCATCCACATACCCGCCCCAGCCACCACGCAGCCCTCTTCCTCCACCATCCACCCAACATAGCTGCCATCGTTCAACCGCGGCCGAACCCAGGCCACAAAGTTCTCCATCATCTCCTGCAGCCCCGCGTCCTCCGCCTGCCCCGCATCCACAAACATCTGCCGCCGCTGCCGCGCAATCAACTCCGCATCCTCAACCGTAGCCAATCTCGTCTCGAACATCAAAGCAGTATATAAAGACGCGGAGCAGCCACTTCGCAGCTCGTGTCCCTCATTGTGGGCAAGTAATAGAGAATATCAAGCCGACCAGCGGGAGGCCCATGCAGTTGGCCCAACCCAGACCGGTACACCCGCCACGAAGTGGCCGCGCCACGCGCAGTGGGCCCGTCCGGCAGGACACGATTCTTCCAGGCAACTAACATAGACACAAATGTCCCCCACCCTCCCCTTCGACCGCACACAATTCCAACCCGGCGATCGTCTCTGCGTAGCCCTCTCCGGCGGAGCAGACTCCGTAGCCCTCCTCCTGACGTTCCACGCACAACGCGAGTCCCTCGGCATCGGTCTCTCCGCCGTCCACGTCCACCACGGCCTTCGCGGCGAAGAGGCCGACGCCGACCAGCGCTTCGTCGAAGACCTCTGCATCGCCCACGACATCCCCCTCCACCTCCACCAAGCCAGCGTGCCACAACGCGTCTCCGAAACCCGAGCCTCCGGCAACGCCGAGACCATCGAAGAGGCCGCCCGCAACCTCCGCTACGAAATCTTCACTAACCTCCTCACCTCCGGCCACGCCGACACCGTCCTCACCGCCCACACCCTCGACGACCAGGCCGAGACCGTCCTCATGAAGCTTCTCCGCGGTGCCTGGACCGAAGGCCTCAGCGCCATCCACCCCACCATCACCCTCGCAAAAGGAAAGATCCTCCGCCCCTTCCTGCAAACCCGCCGCTCCGAAATCGAAGCCTATCTCACCCAACTCAACCAACCCTGGCGCAACGACTCCACCAACACCGACACCGCCTACACCCGCAACCGCATCCGCCGCGAGCTCCTCCCGCAGCTTCGCACCTACAACCCAAATCTCGACCAGACCCTTGCCAACATGGCCGAGCTGGCCCGCGAAGAAGAGACCCGCTGGCAGACCGAGCTCAACCGTCTCCTCCCCCAACTCCTCCTCCCCGGCAAACCAGTCCGAGGCGGAGGCCGCGCCGTCAGCACCACCCCCGGCCAATCCCATTCCGCCGTCTCCATCGAACTCGATCGCCTTCGCGCCATGGACCCCGCCCTCCGCCGCCGAGTCCTCCGCGCCGCCGCTCGCCAGCTAGGAGCCCGCCTCAGCTTCGACGAAACATCCCGCCTCCTCGCCCTCTGCGGCTTTCGCCCCTACCCGGCCATCGGAGCACCCACCGTAGCCGCCCGCACCGGCTCAACCCTCCACCTGCCCAGCGGCCTCCGCGCCGACCGCTCCCCCCGCGAACTGCGCCTCTATCGCGAGGTGTAGTCATCTCACCCCGAACAACGCCTCATCTCCACCCCGAACAACGCATCATCTCCACCCATAAAATGCGTCATCTCGACCGGAGCCGTGCGGTTCTATCGCACGGCGTAGTGGAGAGACCCCCGCATTTCGCCTTTGCCGTTGCCCGCCTTACATCTTCGCCGCTGTTTCTTTTACGTCGTCATCCTGACCCTGAGCGAAGTCGAAGGGGGATGGTCCTGTATTTCGTAGTTGCTCGTCTAACATTTCCATCACCCATAAAGGACAAACAAAACCCTATCCCCAAACCCGCCAAGCAGTTGCCCCCACCTCCGCCTTCGCCCAAACAAGCCATTTCAGGCACGAACACCCCCAAACCCCTTCAACCCCCATCCCCCTAAAGTCACATCAATATTTCCCGCTCCAAACCCACGAATCCTTCCACCAAGAGTAGAATCTAACTACTTGACCGAGGCAGGGCTTTTTGCTGACAATCAGGGTCACCAACAGCACAGAACCTTCCCTCACCGCCGTCGTCTAACCGTAGTACGTCTTCGCTTGCGAAGACTGGATCTGACTAGCGCCAGTCGATTTCGAGGCCGCTGCAGACTAGAAAAATGAGGAAATTCGATTGAACTCGACCGTCAAACAAATTCTGATCTGGGTCTTCATGATCACCTGCTTGGTCTTCCTCTGGCAGGTCGTCGTAAAAACGACTGGCGGAACTCAGGAGAAGAACATCAGCCTGACCCAGTTGCTCAACGACGCCGACCAAGGCAAGATCCAGGACGTCGTAGTCAACGGCGCTGAAGTCACCGGCCACTACCGCGACGACAAGAATCAGTTCCACACCACCATCCCGGGCAACTACCCCGACATGTACAAGACGCTCCGCGATCACGGCGTCAACATCACCATCAAGGACCAGAGCCCCAACCAGTGGCTCAGCCTGTTGATCTCGATCGCGCCGTTCGCCCTGCTCCTCGGCCTCTGGTTCTTCCTCCTCCGCCAGATGCAGTCCGGCGGAAACAAGGCCATGAGCTTCGGCAAGTCACGCGCCCGTCTGCTTTCCATGCAGCAGAAGAAGATCACCTTCAAGGACGTCGCCGGCGTCGATGAAGCCAAGGAAGAACTCAAAGAGATCATCGAGTTCCTCCGCGAAGCGCAGAAGTTCCAGCGTCTCGGTGGTCGCATCCCCAAGGGCGTTCTCCTCGTCGGGCCTCCGGGAACCGGCAAGACCCTCCTCGCCCGCGCAGTAGCGGGCGAAGCCAACGTTCCCTTCTTCTCTATCTCCGGTTCGGACTTCGTTGAGATGTTCGTAGGCGTCGGCGCATCCCGCGTCCGCGACCTCTTCGAGCAGGGCAAGAAGAACGCCCCCTGCATCATCTTCATCGACGAGATCGACGCAGTCGGTCGTCACCGCGGCGCAGGCCTCGGCGGCGGACACGATGAGCGTGAGCAGACCCTCAACCAGCTCCTCGTTGAGATGGACGGCTTCGAGTCCAACGACGGCGTCATTCTCGTCGCAGCGACCAACCGCCCCGACGTTCTCGATCCTGCTCTTCTCCGTCCAGGCCGCTTTGATCGTCGCGTCATCGTCGACCGTCCCGACATCCGTGGCCGCGAAGAAGTTCTCAAGGTCCACTCCAAGAAGGTCCCCATGGCCGAAGATGTGAACCTCAACATCCTCGCTCGCGGAACTCCGGGCTTCTCCGGCGCCGACCTCGCCAACATGGTGAACGAGGCCGCCCTCACCGCCGCCCGCTACAACCGAAAGTCAGTCCACATGTATGACTTCGAAGTTGCCAAGGACAAGGTCATGATGGGCGCCGAGCGCAAATCAATGCTCTTGACGGATGAAGAGAAGCGCGTTACCGCCTATCACGAGGCCGGTCACACCCTCGTCTCCGCCCTGCGCGAGCACTCTGATCCGCTCCACAAGGTCACCATCATCCCCCGCGGCATGGCTCTCGGCGTCACCGTCTACCTCCCCGAGGAAGACCAGCACACCGTCACCAAGGACTATCTCGAAACCCGCATGGCCACCCTCATGGGCGGACGCTGCGCCGAAGAGATCTTCCTCAAGCAGATGACCACAGGAGCAGGCAACGACATCGAGCGCGCCACAGAACTCGCCCGCAAGATGGTCTGCGAGTTCGGTATGTCCAAGATGGGTCCCATGACCTTCGGCAAGAAGGAAGAGCAGATCTTCCTCGGCCGCGAGATCGCCCAGCACCGCGACTTCTCCGACGACACCGCCAAGCAGATCGACGCCGAAGTCCGCTTCTTCGTCGACGCCGGCTACAAGTCTGCCTACACCATCCTCGAGTCCAACCAGGACATCATGCACCGCATGGCAGCCGCCCTGCTGGAGCGCGAGACCCTGGACGCCGCCGAGATCAAGCTGATCATCGAAGGCAAGGAGCTTCCCGCCGCTAAGTCCGCGCTCTCCGGCGTAGACCCAGGCAACGGCGGCGAGACCCAGAAGATCCTCAAACCAGAAGGCGGACGCAAGCCCGGCTTCGGCGAAGGCCAACCTTCCCCCGCGTAACATCTACCCCAGCATCAAAGAGAAGAGGCAGCCAAAGCGGCTGCCTCTTCTCTTTGCATCCGCAACAGCCACAATCGCAGTGCCGTTGCCTGTGCCGTTGCCTTTGCCTGTGCCTTTGCCGTTGCCTTTGCCGTTGCCTTTGCCTGTGCCTTTGCCTGTGCCGTTGCCGTTGCCGTTGTCTGTGCCGTTGCCGTTGTCGTTGTCCCTTGCCGTTGCAAGTTCTTGCCGTCATCCTGAGCGCAGTGAAGGATCCCGAAGAAGCCCACCAACAACAACCTTGCGGATCTTCCAACCAATACGCTTAGTCTTTGCCGTCTTGTTGTCATCCCGTAGGAGAGGCGCCGTTGCTGTTGCCTTTCTTGTTGTCATCCCCGAAGGGGATCTGCTGTTGCTTTTGTATTCCGCCTTACTTCCAATACCCCTGGCCATCCCTAAGAACAACGTATAAACATCACATGCTGAGCCGCCCATCCATCCTTCTCCGCATCGAAGAAGCCTTCCTTCTAGCCGCCGTCCTCTTCCTCTACCAACACCTGCACTACAGCTGGCTCCTGTTCGCCATCCTTTTCCTCGCTCCCGATCTCTTCATGCTCGGCTACCTCCTCACCCCCCGCATAGGCGCAACAACCTACAACCTCGTCCACACCCTCTGGCTCCCCATCGCCCTTCTCTTCGCAGGCTATCTCCTGCACTGGCCCTCGGCCCCTGCTATAGCCCTCATCTGGATCGCCCACATCGCCCTCGACCGCCTTCTCGGCTTCGGCCTCAAATATCCCACCTTCTTCAAAGACACCCACCTCCAGCACATCCCCTGAAAATAAAGTTCAAAATCGTGTCACATTTTTTACCCCTCAAAACTCACCATCCCCAACACCACGTTTACCACGCAATCCACCACGTTCTCACCACCAAAACACCACGTCCAAACGCCGCTTTTTTCAAAAACCCCCAATAAAAACAGGCTTTTCCCACCACACCACTTTTTTCTCTCAGAAAACCCCCGTCCATCCGCCAATGCGACAATAGAAACAGACGCATGCGACTCTTCACTCCTATCCTCCTCCTCACGCTCACCGGCTGCGGCTACCACCAGGCCGGCTCCGCGACCAACATCCCCGCCAGCGTCCGCACCCTCTCCGTCCCCGTCTTCGCCACCAACGCCCAGGCCTTCCACACCGAGATGGCCTTTACCCAGGCCACCATCCGCGAGCTCAACACCCGCACCAAATACCACATCCTCACCTCCGACTCAGACTCCGCCGACGCCACCCTCCACGGCACCATCCTCACCCAGACCGTCGCCCCCCTCACCTACGACGGCGCCACCGGCCAATCCTCCAGCTACCTCATCACCATCACCGCCAAAGTCCTCCTCACCGCCCACGACGGCCACACCCTATACCGCAACGACGCCTTCGTCTACCGCGAGCAGTACCAATCCACCCAGGACCTCTCTGGCTTCATCCAGGAAGATAACCACGCCGTCAACCGCGTCGCAAAAGACTTCGCCCAGGCCGTAGTAAGCGATATGCTGGAGTCGTTCTAATGGCCTCTCTCAAGTCCTTCGCCTCCGTCGACCGATTCATCGCAGAGATCGCCTCCCCAGCTACCCTCCGTCCCGCCTACGTCCTCCTCGGCGACGAGGTCTTCCTCTACGACCGCTGCCGCAAAGCCGTCCTCGCCACCCTCGCCCCCGAAGACACCCGCGACTTCTGCCTCCACGATCTCGACCTCGCCGAAACCAGCATCTTCGAAATTCTCGACCGCGCCCAGACCCCCTCCCTCATGGCGCCCTTCCAGGTCCTCTTCGTCCGCAACCTCAAAACCCTCTACAGCCGCGGCAGCAAAAAAGAAGAGTTCGCCGCCATCGACACCTATTTCCG
Source organism: Tunturiibacter gelidiferens (assembly GCF_013410115.1). GTDB lineage: Bacteria > Acidobacteriota > Terriglobia > Terriglobales > Acidobacteriaceae > Edaphobacter > Edaphobacter gelidiferens. The sequence continues at coordinate 1,759,458 of NZ_JACCCV010000001.1, read as the reverse complement.
CTCGCCCAACCCCTCAGCCCTCATCCTCTTCGTAGCCGACCACCTCCGCATTCCCACCGACCTCCGCAAGATGGACTACCAGGACAAGGAGCGCTTCGAGAAGATCCGCGAGACCCTCGGCGACTGGTGCGGCTTCGTAGAACTAGCCCGCGTAGACGAAAACGACGCCATCAAGTGGGTCACCACCACCGCCGAATCCCGCAACATAAAGTTCGACCCCGACGCCGCCCGCGAGCTAGTCGACTCCCTCGGCGCCGACATGATGCTCATCGCCAGCGAGTTCGAAAAGCTCCTCCTCTACGTCTCCGCCCCCGCCGCCCAGCCACTGGAAAGCGTCATCCCGACCGAAGCGCGCAGCGCGCAGTGGAGGGCCCCCCGCATCTCGTCCGAAGGGCACCCCATCTCCCAGGAAGCGACGCAGATCACCAAAAACCGCGTCACCCTCGGCGACGTCGAAACCATGGTCCTCGCCGCCAAGCAGCGCTCCCTCTACGAGCTCACCGACGCCATCTCCGCCAAGGACCGCCCCCGCGCCCTCCTCCTCCTCCACGGCCTCCTCAACGCCTCCGACGGTGGCGAAGACGCCGCCATCGGCCACCTCTATATGCTCGCCCGCACCTTCCGCCAGATGCTCATCATCTCCGAAAAAAACGTCGACCCCCGCGCCATCTGGCAAGTCTTATGGCAGGGCTTTCGCATGCCCCCCTTCGCCGCCGAAGACCTCATCAAGCAAGCCCGCCGCTACAAATCCCGCCGCGAACTCACCCGCGCCATCCGCCTCGTCGCCCGCGCCGACCTCGAACTCCGCAGCTCCCCCGCCAACAAACTCCTCGTCCTCGAGCGCCTCATCCTTGACCTCTCCACCGAACCCAAACCCACTCCCTACGACCCCACCCACCAATTCGCCATGGAACTCTAGGCTCTAGTGCCCCACAGTGTCAGATGCCCACATCTCGATTCTGAGATGTGGGCATCCGACCAAGGACGACCGCATTCCAACTCCGACACACTACTCCGTGATCACCCGATCCGCCCACTCAACCAGCGACACAAAGATCGTTGGGTTACCAAACTTCGCCCCATAGTTATTCAGATCCGCCTCAGTCACTCCTCTTGCACGGGAGCACGTCCCGCAAGCGTAGATCGGAATATGCTTCGCAGCAAGCTTATCCAGCGTCTCACCCACTGGCGGCCATCCGACTGGCGTAACGGCGTTGGCAAGCGTCCTTCGCATCAATCCAACTGCCTCCCCTAGCAGGAAAAACTGCACCTCGTGTCCAGCCTCCGCAAGCGCCAGCCCATGCAGAAAGGGAAACGCCGCTTTGGTGGGATCGTCGGAACCCCACGCGCTCTTCATCATGATCTTCAGCGTCTTATGCGAAGCTTGTCCCCTAAGAGAACCACCACCCAAAGCAAGAGGCAGAGCCGCCAATTGCGCAAATCGTGACAGGAAGAGTCGACGCACCATGAGTTTCTCCTTTGACGGAGAATCTTATGCCTAATCCTCGTCGACAGCATTAGCCAGGTGCCCATATCTCGATTCTCCAGATGGGTACATTGTCCAAAGGACGACCGCACTCCCCCTCCAGCCTCTCTCAGCCACGCACGCAGTAATCTAGTCACATGGACCCCCTAGTCACCCCAGCATGGCTGGCCGCCCGCCTCGAAAACCCCAACACCATCATCCTCGACGCCACCCTCCCTAACGTAGGCGTAACGCCAGCCATCGACACCCACGCCCGCTATCTTGCCAACCACATCCCGGGCGCCATCTTCTTCGACATCGAAGAGCTCTCCGACCACTCCACCCCGCTCCCCCACATGCTGCCCACAGCCGAAGCCTTCTCCCGCAGCATGTCCACCCTCGGTGTCGCCGATAACGCGACCATCGTCGTCTACGAACAAGAAGGCGTCTTCTCCGCCCCACGAGCCTGGTGGATGCTCCGCACCCTCGGCGCACAAAAGGTCTACCTCCTCGACGGCGGCCTCCGCGCCTGGACCGAAGCCAACCTGCCAACAGAATCTGGCCCCGTCCTCCGCGTACAATCCACCTTCCGCGCGAACCGCCACCATGAAGCCGTAAAAGACCTCACCCAACTCAAAGAAAAGATCACCGCCCGCCAACAAATCCTGGACGCCCGCTCCGCAGGCCGCTTCAACGGCACCGCACCCGAGCCACGTCCCGGTCTAAGCTCCGGCCACATGCCCGGAGCCATCAGCGTCCCCTTCACCGAACTCGTAGAAGACGGCCGCCTCAAACCCGCAGACAAACTTCAGCAACTCTTCGCCGCAAAAAAGATAGACCTGCACCAGCCCATCACCACCACCTGCGGCTCTGGAGTAACCGCTGCCGTCATCGCTCTCGGCCTCGAACTTGCCGGCGCAAAAGACGTAAGCCTCTACGACGGATCCTGGGCTGAGTACGCCCAACGGCCCGAATCCTTCATAGAAAAAACCATCTAACAACCCCTCCAACCATGCCAGAGCTACCCGACATCACGGCCTACCTCACCGCACTCGAGCCACGTATCCTGGGCGAGCCCTTAACGCGCCTCCGCATAGCCAGTCCATTCCTCCTGCGGACGGTCCGACCCACCATCGAAGAGATCGAAGGCCAGACAGTTCGCGCCGTGCACCGCATCGGCAAACGCATCGCCTTCGAATTCGACAACGGTATCTGGCTAGTCCTGCACCTCATGATCGCTGGCCGCCTCCACTGGCGTCCCCTCGGCGCAAAACTCGGAGGCCGCAACAACCTCGCCGCCTTCGACTTCCCCAACGGCTCCCTCGTCCTCACCGAAGCAGGCTCCAAGCGTCGCGCCTCACTGCACCTCTTCACAAACGAAGCCGCCGCGCAGGTGATCGACCCCGGCGGAATCGACATCTTCACTGCCAGCCTCGAAGCCTTCCGCACCGCCCTTACCGCAGAGAACCGCACCCTCAAGCGAGCCCTCACCGACCCGCGCATCCTCTCCGGCATCGGCAACGCCTACTCCGACGAGATCCTCCACGCCGCCCAGCTCTCCCCCATCCTCCAAACCCATAAGCTCACCCCCGAGCGGTGGAAGCGCCTCTACAACGCAACTCGCGACACTATGCAGCTCTGGATCGACCGCCTCAACGGAGAAGCCGCACAAGCCTTTCCTGAAAAGGTCACAGCCTTCCGCAAAGATATGACCGTACACGGACGCTTCGGCCAACCCTGCCCCACCTGCGGTCAGCCCATACAGCGCATCCGCTACGCCGACAACGAGACCAACTACTGCGCCCAGTGTCAGACAGGAGGCAAAGTCCTCGCCGACCGCAGCCTCTCCCGCCTCCTCGGCAAAGACTGGCCCCGCACCCTCGACGAACTCGAAGCCCTCAAAAAACGCTGACCCGTAGCTAGTTGAAGCGTCTTTGCCGTTGCCTTTCTTGTTGTCATCCTCGAAGGGGATCTGCATCTACCCTTCCACTCACGACGAAGCCGCCTCCGGCCCCCGCGGCCCCTTCGCGCGCCGCAAAACCGTCATCGATACATAAGCCCCAATCCACGACCCCACCGCCGCAAAGCAGACATAAACCCAGTTCTTCGTATAACTGATCACGGCAAACGCCGACAGCAGATACCAGATGCTGCTCCACGTAGCCGCCGGCACGCGCCGTTGCGAAGAGACCGCCGCGTTGAACATCACGTATACAGCATCCGTAGCAGCGGTGGACAACAACACCCCAACTGCAAGCCAGGGTTCAAGATGCGCCATCAGCGAACCTCCTCGGACATTAATCGATTCCTCAATCGACCACGTATTCTAATCTCAGCCAATACCAGATACATTCGCATCTAACCCAACCACCGGAGCGTTTACCTCATGCAAGAAGGCCGAGACGACCGAGAACTCCCGCCCTGGAGACAGATCACCCTCTACCTTCTCACCCTCGCCATCCTCATCCTCTGCGCCTTGATCCTCCAGCCCTTCTTCTCTGCTATCGTCGGTGCCATCGTACTAGCGGTCGTCACCGAGATCCCGTATAACTGGCTCTCCACCCGCATCCTCCACCGCACCACCTGCGCCACTGTAGCCCTCATTCTCGTAATCCTCGCCGTCATCGTTCCCGGCTTCTTCTTGGCGCAGGAACTCGGCGAGCAAGCACTCAAGGCCATCGTCTCCCTCCGCAATCCCAACGCGCAGAACACGATTACCGACTACATCGGCAACCACCCCGCCCTCGCCAATCGCATCGAAGCCTTCTCCGCCTCCATTGACATCAACAACGCCGCCCGCACCACCGCCGCCTACGTAGGCAGCAAAGCCGCAATGATCCTCGGCAACTCCGTCCATCTCATCACCGAGATGGTCGTTATGCTCTTCCTCCTATTCTTCCTCTTTCGCGACCGCCATCTGGCCCTCGCGGCGCTCCGCTCCATCATCCCGCTGCGCGAAGACGAGACCAACGAACTCCTCGAACGCATCGACGACACCATCTACGCCACCTTCCTCGGAAGGCTCGCCATAGCCCTTGTTCAGGGAGTCCTCGCCGGCCTCGCCTTCTGGACCCTCGGCGTCCCCGGCGTCATCCTCTGGTCCATCACGCTCACCGCCTTCGCCATGATCCCAGCCTTCGGTGCCTTCCTCGTATGGGGCCCCATCGCCATATATCTCGGTCTCAACGGCCATTGGGGAAAGGCCGCGCTCCTCGCCATCTGGGGCGGACTCATCGTCAGCACCATCGACAACATCCTCTACCCCATCCTCATCGGCGGCCACCTGCGCGCCCACACCGCCATCATCCTCATCACCATTCTCGGAGGCATCGCAGTTTTCGGTCCCCTCGGCATCATCCTCGGCCCCGTCATCTTCACCATCGCCTCCACCCTGCTCGACATCTGGCACGCGCGCGTCAGCCAAATCGCCACGCAACCTGATCCGCTATCGAGTATCCACTCTCTTTAGAAGCGGAGACCATAATCACCCGTAGAACGATTCGTCAGCGTGTCGAAAATGGAGGAGACTATTATTTCATGTCGCGCCAGTTTTGACCGACGCCCACCTCAGCGACTATTGGAATGGAGAACTCGGCAACCTGCTCCATCTCTTGTTTCACAAGTTCCTGAAGCTCTTCAACCTCGTCCGGCACTACGTCAAACAGCAGCTCATCGTGGACCTGCAGAGTCATCTGCGATTTCAGTCTACGATCACGGATAAGTTGGTCGATTCTAAGCATAGCCAGTTTGATGAGGTCGGCAGCAGTACCTTGTAAAGGAGTATTGATCGCAGTCCGCTCCGCGAAACCGCGCATATTGGGATTGCGGGATTGAATATCCGGGATTGGCCGGATGCGACCAAAATGCGTTTTTACGGCCTGATCGCGACGCACTGTCTCGAGGGTCTCCTCAATGAAGCGCTGGACCCCTTTGTAGCGGTCAAAATAGGTCTCAATATAGGTTTTGGCGGTTCTTTGATCGATGTTCAGCTGCGCAGCGAGTCCGAACGGACTGATGCCATATACGATCCCGAAATTAACAGCCTTGGCGCGGGCACGGGTTTCTTTATCCATGGTGGCAGCGTCGACGCCGAACACCTCACTCGCAGTCAACGTGTGAATGTCTTTGCCTGTTCGATAGGCATCGAGTAACAAAGGATCCTGCGAGAAATGGGCCATCAGGCGCAGTTCGATCTGCGAGTAGTCCGCCGACATCAGAACATTACCCGGAGCAGGAATAAATGCGGCACGAATCTCGCGGCCAAGTGCAGTGCGAACAGGAATGTTTTGCAGATTTGGATTAGTGCTGGAAAGGCGACCGGTTGCCGTGCCGACTTGGTTGAAGGTGGTGTGAACACGGCCCATAGCGTCGGTAAGTTGCGGAAGGGAGTCGATATAGGTGGATTTCAGCTTCGCGAGCTGGCGGTACTCGAGCACCAGTGCTGGAACGGCATGATGTTCAGCAAGCTCCTCAAGCACATCCTGAGCCGTAGAAACGACTTTGCCTTTGCCATACTTCATCGGCTTGGGAAGGAGCATCTTGTTGAAGAGAATATCGCCGAGTTGTTTAGGCGAGTTGATGTTGAACCGATGGCCCGAATCTGCATAGATTCGATCGGCGAGATTATCCATATCAACGGCGAGTCGAGTGGACATCTCACCCAGAACAGCGGAGTCGATCCGAACACCAGCCTGCTCCATCCGCAAGAGAACAGGAACCAGCGGGAGATCCATCGTCTCGTAAATATGTGTGAGGTGAGCGGATTCGATCTGGCTACGAAGGATGCCGGAGAGGCGATGGACAGCGTTGGCGGCTTCAGGCAGGAGATTGGAAATCTCGGCATCACTAGGCGTCTTCGAAGCATGGGGGAGGGCGCGGTCGGTGAAGCGGGCTGTCACGTCAGGAAGAATGTGAGAGCCATGCGTCGGGTTGATGAGATAGCTGTAGAGCATGACATCGTCGCGGACTCCAGCCAATGTGATCTGATGAGGCTCGAGCGCACGGAGAACGGCCTTGAGATCATGAACGTGCTTGGGAAGTGTTGCGTCTTCAAGCGCCTCTCTTAGGCCGGGCGCCTGAAGGGATACGACCGTCGCAGAGGCAGCAGACGTGGTTAGGCCAATCTGAAGGACGGTCGAGGGAGCTGGCCTTCGCTGGTCCAGTGGTTCCGGTTCTTGGGTTGCGAAGAGGGACATGGACTTGGATGGCGATGGCTCGGGCTCAGCGTCTTCTTCCGTGGATACGTCCGCGCAGACCTCTTCCGCGAGAGCACGGGCGTCTTCAAAGACAGCTAATGTTAATCCCTTAATCTCTCCGGAAAGACCGGCCGAGCGGGCGTCTGCCAGCAATTCACTTATTTGCGCTGATGTCGGTATCAGATTGTATGTGATCGGAGTGTTGGCGGTAGAAGGAGCAAGTTCCTTCAGCAAAGTTGTAAATTCGAGCTCCGAGAAGAGTTCACGACACGCAGCATTATCGGAGGGCTGGGTAAGCATATCGTCTAGCTCGAAGTCGATAGGCACGCCGGTGTGGATCGTGACGAGTTCTTTTGAAAGGAGAATATTGTCGCGATTGTTTTGCAACGATTCGCGATACGTTTTACGTTTTACCTCATCGGCGCGGTCGAGCGCGGCCTCGACCGTACCGAACTGCTGAATGAGCTCGACGGATCCCTTATCGCCTATGCCTGGAGCACCGGGAATGTTATCGATGGAATCGCCGCGGAGGGCCATCACGTCAACCACAAGTTCGGGTGGGACTCCGAGCGCAGTTTCTACTCCGGCACTGTCAAGAATCAGGTTGTCTTTCGTTGGATTGAGAATGAACACATCTTCGTTGACGAGCTGCATCATATCCTTGTCGGAAGATACAACGTAGACCTTGTGGCCAAGAGCTGAGAGCTTACAAGACAGCGTTCCGATTACGTCGTCCGCTTCGAATCCCTCGTAACTAAGAATCGGAATGCGAAAGGCCTCAAGGGCGCGGCGAATGAAGGGGAGCTGTTGTGTAAGGTCGGCCGGCATCTCAGTTCGGTTGGCTTTGTAGCCGAGATAATCAATCTCTTCGAACTGCTGAGTCTTAATGTTGAACTTCTTGACCGACTTCATTTCGCGAGCACGCTCATCGCGGAAGACCGGGCCAGAGAGGTCGTAGATCGCTGCGAGGTAGTGAGGGGAAAAGTCTTTGCGAAGCTTGTTGATCATGTTGACGAACACATAGGTCGCCGCAGTAGGGATGCCAGTCCTCGTGGACATTGGACGCTGGCGCTGCATTGCGTGGTATGCGCGAAAGATGAACGCCATGCTATCAAGTAGGTAAACAGGAGGTTTGTTTTCGGACGAAGTGGCTGATTTTTCTCGATTTGCTGAGTTCGACATGGCTTGTTAGATGGTAGCGCGTGCGCGAGTGGTAGGACTTCAAACACGGAGATGCCGTAACCACGGAACTCCGTTTCTAGAGAAGAAGCATGCAGTCACCATAACTGAAGAATCGGTATTTTTCCCGAATGGCGTGTGCATAGGCAGACAGTACTAATTCTTTTCCGGTCTGACTTCCTGCGAAGGCGCTGACTAGCATAAGCAACGTGGATTGTGGAAGATGGAAGTTTGTGAGGAGACCCTTCACGATCATGAACCTATGGCCAGGTTGAATGAAGATGCTGGTTTGGCCGGTGTGGGGCGTAAGACGATCTCCCCCAGACGTTTGGGCGCAGTGTTCCAGCGTTCGGGTTGTGGTGGTGCCGGCTGCAATGATCCTGCGGCCATCATTGAGCGCGGCGTTGATGGCTTCAGCGGTTGCGGGAGGAAGCGTGTAATGTTCTGCGTGGAGGCGGATGTCACTAAGCTTTTCCGCTCTTACTGGCTGGAAGGTGCCGAGCCCCACGTGGAGGGTGATGGTCTCAATCTGGATGCCGTTTTGCTTGAGCTGGGCCAGGATCTCGGGGGTGAAGTGAAGGCCTGCGGTCGGGGCGGCGGCGCTGCCGGATTCTTGCGAAAAGACGGTCTGGTAGCGGTCGCGATCGGCATCGCTGTCCTCGCGGTGGATGTAGGGAGGAAGCGGCATGTGGCCTATTTTGTTGAGGATGGCGCTGAAGTCTGGGGCGGGAGAGAAGCGGAGGGTGCGTTCGCCGAATTCGGAGGCAGAGAGAATTTCGGCTTCCAGTAAGGGGTTTGCTTCGTTGGGGGCGTGGAAGAGGAGGCGTTCGCCGGGTTGAATTTTGCGGCTGGGGCGGACGAGTGCGGTCCAATCGTTCACGGCAAGTTGCTGGGTTAGAAGGACTTCGATACGGCCGGTTGGATTGGGAGAACTTTGCTGGGTTTGGTGGCTGCGGGCGCGGGTGGCGTAGAGTCGGGCCGGTAAGACACGGCTGTCATTGAGGATAAGGAGGTCGCCGGGTTCGAGGATTTGGGGGATGTTGCGAAAAAAATTGTCGTGGTACAGGCCGGTGGCGCGGTCGAGGACCAGCATGCGGCTGGAGCCACGAATCGCCGGTGGGGACTGGGCTATCAGCTCTTCTGGGAGGTCGAAATTGAAGTCGGATACGAGCAATCTATGTCAATTTTAGTGGTGAAATCGTGGTGAGTTGTGTGGTGGAACGTGGTGACGATGTGGTGTTTTGCGTGGTGGATTTTGACGACGAAAAATACGCCAACCTTTTCAACTTTTTTTTTGAGGATTGCTGATTCTGGATTCGGCCAATTCGACGGCGCGATCAAGGGAGGCCTGAACGGCTTCCTCGTTGGCGGTCGTCAGGAGGGGCCAGCCTATGAAGACTCTTGAGAAGGGCTTGGGGATCAGGAAGCGATCCCAGGAGCGCAATTTCCAGGCTCGCTCGGGGAGGACGTAGAAGGTTCCGACGGGGCTATCTACCAATTGGGCCAGCTGGGTGACGCCGGGTTTAGCGACCATGGCGGGGCCACGGGGGCCGTCGGCTGTGATGGCACAGTAGTGTCCGTCCAGGTAGGCGCGGTGCATGTTGCGCAGGCCGAGGGAGCCTGACCGCGAGCTGGAGCCTCGTACGGCCATGTAGCCGAGGCGCTCTACGGTGCGGGCGATCAGTTCGCCGTCGAAGCTGGGGCTGATGAGGATGGCGATGTCGTGGTTGCGGAAGTGCCAGGCGCTGGTGAGCAGGCAGCGGTGCCAGAAGGCGTAGACGGCTGGGGGCGGCGCGTCGAAGCCAAGGGGTGCGCCGGGGTCGCGGACGTCTTCAAAACGAAGGGTCATGCCGAGGACGCGGATGACCGCACTCGCGAGGCGGGGGGCGAGGGCGAGGGCGAGGCGTTGCTTGAGGGTGTAGGTGGAGGACACTTCGTTCAGTTTACCTATGAAGCGCGATGGCAGACATCTTGTCCTGCCGGACGGGCCTCCTGCGCGGAGCGCGGGCGCTCGCACGCCTTTTTAGAGCTTCGCCTGGTCCTCCCGTCGGTCGGCACGAGATCCTGACCCGCGACCAGCGGGAGCGCCGAGCAAAGCGGGATACCCGTCACGAAGTGACCGCCCCACGCGCAGGGGGCCCGTCCGGCAGGACATGGTCTCCAGAAAAAGAATGAAGAAGAAGTTATGCCCTTTACGATGAATTTACTGCGAACGTGATTTGCTTAATGCGTTTGCGAGAGGCGTGCCTATGCGTTGCTTCAATCGACTACTCCTTTTCTCTTTTTTTCTTGTTGTGTTCTCCCGGTTTGAAGCCGCCGCGCAGACAGTGGCGACTGCGCCCACGAATGCCGACGTTCAGGAGCTGAGGCAGACGGTGCGCGATCTTGCACTGCGGGTAAGCGCGCTGGAGGCAGAGCTGCACAAGGAGCGGCCAGTTGCGACGACGGAGATGGCTACGCTGCGGCCGGCGGTGCTGGTTGGCCCAGCTGCGGATGTTCGGAGCAGCGTGGAAGGTGTGTCGAGCAGCAGCGTCGCGTCTGTTCCGTCGTCTGCAGCAGTGAATCCGCAGACCGCTTCAACACCGACTTCGCCTTTGGCATCGGTCCTTCCGACACAACTGCCCGGCGGCGCTACGCTGAACTACACCTTTGACGGTTACTACGACTACGACTTCAATCACCCGATTGGGCGTGTGCAGTATCTGCGAGCTTACGATGTGCTCAGCAACGCGTTCAGCATCAACCAGGCTGATGTGGTGCTTGCGCTCGATCCGGATGTGGCGGCGGGCAGGCGGTATGGGGTTCGACTGGATCTGCAGTTTGGGCAGGCGACGGAGACGTTGCAGGGTAACCCGCAGAATGAGCCACGGCCGGATATCTACAGGAATATCTTTCAGGTTTATGGAACGTACGTCGTGCCCCTTGGTAAAGGCCTGACCGTGGACGTCGGCAAGTGGGCGAGCTCGCTAGGGATCGAAGGCAACTATACGAAGGACCAGGTGAACTATTCGCGGTCGTTCTTCTTCGATTATCTGCCGTTCTACCATGCGGGCGTTCGAGCGAGTTACAAGGTGAACGATAAGCTGGCGGTGAACTACTGGCTGGTGAATGGGACCGATCAGTCGGAGCCTACGAACTCGTTCAAGGACGAGCTGTTTGGATTTACGGCGCAGCCCGCAAAGAGCGTCCTTTGGAACTTCAACTACTACCTGGGGCAGGACCATCCCGATGCTGCCCCGGCTACGAACTGCACTGCTCCGGTGCAGCCTGGGCTGTGCCTTCAGGCGATTACCCCTGCACCGGATGGCAAGCAGCATATCTTCGACAGCTACGTGACCTGGAATGCGACCCCGAAGCTGGCGTTTTCGCTTGAGGGTGATTATTTGATCTCGCGGGAGTGGGCCAGTGCGGCACCTGGCGAATCTTCAGCGCCTTCGCACGTTGATGGCGGGGCGGCCTACGCGCGGTATCAGCTGACGCCGAAGACGGCGCTAGGCGGCCGCTTCGAGTATCTATCGGATCGCGGAGGGCTTTTCACCGGGACCACGCAGGCTTTGAAGGAGTTCACCGGGACCTATGAGTACAAATTTGGCGAGGGTTTCCTGACGCGTGTGGAGTATCGAAGAGACTGGAGCAACGTTCCGTTCTTTTTGACGAATAAGCCTGTAGTGCTGTCGCCGGATCAGCCTACGCTAACCGTGGGGATGGTGTGGTGGGTGGGTGGGAAACAGGGGGCCTGGTAGCTGCGATCGTTCGGGATAGCGGATCAGCGTTGCGCTCGCCCCTTCCACGGAGAGAGTGTCTTGTAACTGGGTAGAGCCGTTGCGTTGGATTTTTTTGCGGAGAGAAGACGGCGCTTGATCAGCCAGCGAACTGCGCTCTGTGCCGCACTTTTGCTGATGCCGATGTTTTCGGCCAACTCTCGATACCCGATCTGCACCTCGGATCCTCGCTGTTCGGCTTCGGCTGCGAGCCAGAGATAGACCAGGAAACTGGCAGGGCGGCGATCGTGTCCGACGAGGTCGCGCATCAGGACGTCGATGATGTAAGGATCGATCTCGGTCATGGCTGTACCAGCCAATACTATAGTTTTACGGAGGCAATTGCACTGACACTTCACGTCGCTTTAGTCTGCAGGACAAGGAGAACGGCGATGATTCGAGGCATTAAATTTGTTGGAGTTCCAGTTCGCAATCAGGATGAGGCGTTACGGTTCTGGACAGAGAAGGTGGGATGCAAGATTTCGACGGACCAGGAGATGGGTCCAGGGCAGCGATGGATTGAGCTTGCCTTCCCTGGAACGGAGACCGGTATTGCGTTATTTACCCCAGAGGGACATGAAGACCGCGTCGGAACGTTCCAGTCCATCAGCTTCTGGTGCGATGATGTCTTCGCAACCGCCAAGAGCCTGGAGTCGCGCGGTGTGGCCTTTGTGCAGGCTCCTCGAAAGGAAGATTGGGGAACGTCGGCGATCTTTGCTGACGCCGATGGAAATCAGTTTGTTCTGTCCAGCCGATAGCTGAGCAGCTAGCTGTATTTGAGCCAGCGGAGGATCTCGGGGAGGTTGGGCTTCTTACCGTACATGAGAATGCCGACGCGGTAGATCCGGCTCGCAACCCAGAGGATGGCGAGGATGGTGAGGCTCATGAGCACGAACGAGAGACCGATCTGCCAGGGTGGGACCGTGGTGAGGGAGATGCGGAAGTTCATCAGCAGGGGGCTGCAGAAGGGGATGAGGGAGACGATCTGCGCGAGGGTGGAGTTGGGTGCGCGCACGATGACGAAGATCATGAGAAAGCAGAAGGCGAGCGGGATGACGAGGAACATGTTGAGCTGCTGGAGTTCCTGCTCGGAGTTCGTCATGGCCCCTAGAGCGGCGGCGATGCTGGAGTAGACCAGGAAGCCAAAGATGAAGTAGGCGACGAAGAAGAAGATCTGTGTGGCACTGATGAGAGCGTGGCCGCTGCCGATAACGCCCGTTGCGAGCGAGGTTGAGCCTAGGGCTGCGGCGGCCAGCATCCATACACCCACCTGAGTGATACCGACTGCACCGACGCCGAGAATCTTGCCGGCAAGCATCTCGTCGGGCTTGATGGTGGAGAGCATGACCTCAAAGACGCGGCTGGTCTTTTCTTCAATGATGGAGCGCGCGGTGTTCATGCCGTAGAGCATGATGACCATGTACATGAGGAAGAAGAGGAGATAGGCGGCACCGAAGGCGGCGCGGCTGTCGCCTGTTTTGCTGGTGTCGATGGCGACGGGAGCCATGAGGGCGGCGATGTCGGACGGGCCCATCCCCTGGTGGGTAAGGCCTTCGCGGGTGAGAACATTTTGAATTGCGGTGGAGAGTGTGTCTTCGGTGGTGATGTCACCGGCTGAGCGCGGAACGTAGGTGAAGGTGGGACGTGCGTTCGGCTGTGGGGCAGGCGTAACGACGAGATAGCCGGTGAGGTCTCCTGATTTGCTTTGGAGATTGCGGTCGAGGTTGGCGCGGATTTCGTTGCTGTTGGATGGGGAGGTTGGAGCTAGAACTTCGATCGTCATGCCACTGTTTTTCCCGGTTTGGAGCTCCTGCTTGAGGTCGGCGGAGAAGGACTTGTCGGGCGAGACGATGGCGATGTGGGCGGAGGACTTTGTGCGAGAGGCGAGATAGCCGCTGCCGAAGACGAAGGCTCCCATGAAGAGCGGAATGAGGATGGTGGCGATAAGGAAAGCTTTGGTGCGAATGCGTTCGAGGTACTCGCGTTTGGCGATGAGCCAGATGTTATGCATGAACTTTTTCTCCAGCCGGGACGCCGGTAGATTCTTCAGTGACCTTCTCGATGAAGATCTCTTCGAGTGTCGGCTCCATGACTTCGAAGCGGGTGATGCGGGCGCCGGTGCGGATGGCGTCGGCGAGGAGGGCCTGAGCATCGGCTCCTTCGTTGAGGCGGATCTCGGCGTGGCCTCCGTAGTTCTTCGCGGAGTGGATGGTGGGGTGGTTGAGGAAGGAGTCGTCTCCGGTGAAGTTGATGAGGACGCGGTTGACGGGGTAGCGAGATTTGATCTCGCGCATGGAGCCGGAGAGGACGAGGTGGCTGTTGTGGATGAGGCAGATGTTGTCGCAGATCTTTTCGACCTGATCCATGCGATGGGTCGAGAAGAGGATGGTGCGGCCTTGTTTGCGGAGGTCGACGAGGGTGTCCATGAGGAGGACGGCGTTGACGGGATCGAGGCCGCTGAAGGGCTCGTCCATGATGATGAGCTCGGGCTCGTGGAGGAGCGTGGAGATGAACTGGATCTTCTGCTGCATGCCCTTGGAGAGCTCTTCGGTCTTCTTGTCGATGGAGGGGGTGATTCCGAGGCGGTCGCACCAGTCGTGTGCGCGCTTTGAGGCGGTGGCGGCGGTGAGACCGCGGAGCTGGCCGAGGAAGATGAGTTGGTCCATGACCTTCATCTTTTTGTAGAGGCCGCGCTCCTCGGGGAGATAACCGACGCGCTTGAGGAGGTCGCGGTTGAAGGGCTTGCCGAAGAGGCTGACGGTGCCGGAGTCGGGGACCGTGATGCCGATCATCATGCGGATGGAGGAGGTCTTGCCGGAGCCGTTGGGGCCGAGGAGGCCGAACATGCTGCCAGGCTCGATGGTGAAGCTGAGGTCTGCTACGGCGATCTTGGTGTCGTAGGCCTTGCGGACGTGTTGCAGTTCTACGATGGACATGGGTTCTCTTGTATTCAGTTAATGCAAGTTTAGCAGGGGGTTCAGGGATCTTTGTGTGTCGTCAAAGTACGGATAGCTGCTCGGCGATGCGGGCGTCGCGGTGTTTGCGATCGAGCCGGGCGGAGAGGATGGCGAGAATCAAGGTGACGAGGGTGACGATGATGCTGGCCAGAGGGAGTTGGCGGTAGGTGTAGCCGGCGGTAAGCATCATGCCGCCGAGAGAGGCTCCGGTGGCGTTGCCGAAGTTGAAGGCTCCCTGATTGAGCGTTGAGGCGAGGTTGGGAGCGGCGGCGGCCTGGTCGACGATGCGGGATTGGAGCGGGGCCCCGGCGGCGAACTGGATCGCTCCCCAAATGAGGATCATCGCGATGGCGGGGACGACGTGGGGTTCGGCGTAGTAGAGAGCTGCCAGAGAGGCCAGGAGGGTGAGGAGTGCGCCGATGAGGAAGGCCATGGGGCGCCAGTCGCTGAGGGTGCCGCCGAGGAAGTTGCCGACGGTGATGCCGACTCCGAAGAGCAGAAGGGTGAGAGTGACGGCGTGAGGAGAGACCAGAGTGACGGCTTCGAGAGTGGGGGCGATGTAGGTGAAGACGCAGAAGAGCGAGGCTGAGGTGAGGACGCTCATGGCGAGGACGAGCAGGACCTGCGGCTTGCGGAGGACGCGGAACTCGTGGAGGAGACCGCCTGAGCCTGGAGCTTGTCGGGGGACAAGGAAGAAGACTGCAGTTGCGGCGAGGAGGCCGATGGGGACGATGGCCCAAAAGGCGACTCTCCAGCCGTAGGCCTGGCCAAGTGCGGTGCCGGCTGGAACTCCCAGGACGTTGGCCAGCGTGAGGCCGGAGAACATGAGCGCGATCGCCTGGGCGCGCTGATTGCGCGGGACGAGATTTGCAGCGACGACACTGCCGATGCCGAAGAAGGCTCCGTGACAGAGGGCGGTGAGAACGCGGGCGGCAAAGAGGAGGTTATAGGTCGGAGCTATGGCGCAGGCCAGGTTGCCGAGGGTGAAGACGCCCATGAGGAGAAGAAGGGCGAGTTTGCGCTCGAGGCGGGCGGTGGCGATGGCCACGATAGGAGCGCCGATGGTGACAGAGAGCGCGTAGCCGGTGACGAGGACGCCGGCCTTGGGAATACTGACGTGGAAGTCGTCGGCGAGGTTGGGCAGCAGACCCATGATGATGAACTCGGAGGTACCGATGCCGAAGGCGGCTACCGCAAGCGCCATCAGCGGCGTGTGCAGCAGGATGTTCTTACGCTCGGCGATTAGTTCTGAGCTCTCTTCAGGGGGAGGCATTCTTTTATTGCAACATATCTTCTGTCAATACTGAAAGGCTGTTGTGGAAGTGCGGCAATTGGAGACGGCGGGTTCTTGGTAGCATCGGTCTGTGCTGGAACTTTCTACACCTATCAAGTTTGTGAAGCTCGTGGGGGAGCGGATTGCGGTCGAGCTTTCGAAGCGCGGCGTCGAAACCGTGGAGGATCTGCTGTATCACCTGCCGTTTCGGTACGAGGATCGCCTGAATCCGGTGCCGATGAGTGAACTGAGGGCGGGAACGATGGCGTCGGTGATCGGCGAGGTGCGGGGAACGGTGCTGCTACAGACGCGGAGTATGCCGCTGTTTGAGATGACGGTGGGACAGGGACTTAGCACGGTGAAGTGCATGTGGTTTCGCGGGACCTATTTGAGGGATAAGTTTCACGTGGGACAGATGGTTGCGCTGTATGGAAAGCTGGAACCTTCGCGGAGCAGCGCAGGAAAGTTCAAGATGATTCAGCCGCAGTTTGAAGTGCTGCCTTCCGGCGGTGGCGCGGAAGCTGAGTTTTCCATGCTCGAGGTCGGGCGGATCGTGCCCGTATACGAGTCGCTGGGGGGAACGACTGCGTGGGGGGCGAAGCTGGGTTCGAAGTGGCTCAGGCGGGTGATCTGGGCTCTGTTTGAAGAACTGGAAAAGCAGCAAGTCAGCGAGTCAGCAAGTCAGGCTGAGACCTTGCCTGGCGCCATGCGAGCCAGGCTTTCGTTTCCGGAGCGGTTGAAGGCGTTGAAGGCTGTGCATTTTCCTGAAGCCGGAACGCCTATGGCAGAGCTGGTGTCAGCGACGACGCCTGGACATCGACGACTGATCTTTGAAGAGTTTTTTTATCTTGAGCTTGGGCTGGAGTTGAAGAGACGCCGGATGCGGGAGCGGGAGGGCACGGCGTTCGTGACGAATGTGAAGGTTCGGGAGGCGATCAAGCAGGTGCTTCCCTTCCATCCGACTGCGGCGCAGAAGCGCGTGCTGGGCGAGATTGCGAGCGATATGCGCAGGCCACAGCCAATGCGGCGATTGCTGCAGGGCGACGTGGGATCGGGCAAGACGATCGTCGCGATGCAGGCTGCGCTGGTGGCGATTGAGAATGGTTACCAGACGGCTCTGATGGCGCCAACGGAGATTCTAGCAACGCAACATTACCTATCTGCTCGGAAGCTGCTGGGCGATGTACTGTCGCAGCGAACCGGAAGGCCTTACCGGGTGACGCTTCTGACCGGATCGCTGGATGAGGCAACGAAACGCGAGGCACGCGGGAGAATCTTTCGCGGCGAGACTGATCTTGCGATTGGGACTCATGCGTTGATTGAGGATAAAGTCGACTTTGAGAACCTTGGTCTCGTGATCGTTGATGAGCAGCACAGGTTCGGCGTGCAGCAACGATTTCGATTGATGAAGAAGCCGGGAGCGCTCGATCCGGATGTGCTGGTGATGACGGCTACGCCGATTCCGCGAACGCTTGCTCTGACTCTGTATGGCGATCTCGATGCGAGCGTGATTGATGAGTTGCCGCCGGGACGAACTCCGATTGTGACCAGACGAACGACGGAGGAACGAGCGGAGGATGTATGGGGTTTTGTCCGTAAGCAGGTTGAGGCGGGACGCCAGGCTTACATCGTCTACCCGGTGATTGAAGGGCCGAAGCACGATCAGCCAGAGTTGGATTTTCCGCAGGATGTTGAACCGGACGCGGGCGAGGCAAGCCTGAAGGCACAAGCAGATTCCTCCGCTACGCTGCGGAATGACAACAAAAAAACGGCGGCGGGAAAGAAGACGAGAGTTTCGAAAGCCGGGAGTGCGAAGGGCGGCAGTGTGAAGGCCAGGGGCACGAAGTCTTCTATAAAGACGGAGAAGCTGTTTGAGCCGAAGAGGGCGCTCCGAGCTGCGACGGATATGTATGAGGAGCTGCGGATGGGTCCGCTGAGCGGACTTCGCCTTGGATTGCTGCATGGACGCTTGAGCGCCGACGACAAGGACGTAACCATGCGGCGGTTTCAGCGAGGCGACCTTGATGTATTGATCGCTACTACCGTTATTGAAGTCGGCGTCGATGTACCGAATGCTTCGGTGATGGTGATCGAGCATGCGGAGCGGTTTGGGTTGGCGCAGATGCATCAGCTGCGCGGACGTGTTGGACGCGGCGCGGCGAAGAGTTTTTGCGTGTTGATGACAGGCGGAACGGTGAGTGAGCAGGCTGAGGCTCGGCTGGATGCGATGGTTCGTACTCAGAATGGGTTTGAGCTGGCCGAGCTTGATCTTCAGCAGCGCGGACCAGGAGAGTTCTTCGGGACACGCCAGGCCGGAATGCCGGAGTTTCGTGTTGCGAATCTGATACGCGATCGTGCGCTGTTGGAGTTGGCGAAGACAGAGGCAACCCGATTTGCATCAGAGCCCGATCCAGCCGTTTCGAGTGAAGAGAAGCAAGCGGTGTGGGCGCGGCTGAAGATGCAGTGGCAAAGAAAGTATGGTTTGGTCGAGGCGTGATTTTCCCAACTGCACTGCCAACCTAGAGACCGCTCTCCCTTGCCAACGACGTCAACTTGCCGTGGCGTGAGTAAAAGAACCAAGCTGCGGAGATTGCGATGGCGACGCAACGATGGCCTTCTTCGGGCCACGCTTGCGCGCTACGAGGACTCGAATACGTTCGATCATCTCCGCTGGGGACGAGGCTCCCTTGGGGAGGAAGACGTCGGCATGGACTGCGCGGTCGAAGGCATTGACGGTGCCGGAGACAATCATCGCGGGCAAGCCGGGATGGAGTTGTTTGGCTCGACGAACCAACTCGTTGCCGTCCATCTGCGGCATGATGAGATCGCAAAGGATGAGATCCAGCGTGCCTGGGAGATATTGATCGAGGATGGTCAGCGCTTCCTGTGCGCTGCGGGCAGCGACGACACGATAGCCACGGGTTTCGAGCAGGAAGGTGCGGACGGAGAGAATTTGTTCGTTGTCATCTACGCAGAGAATCGTCTTCTTGGGTCGCATGCAGTCTCGCTTCTGCCGGACACCACCTTCTGGTGGCTCGCGGCCGATGGGGCCAGTCCGACGTGTCTGCTGGTTTGCAGGCACGCCGGTCTGGTGTTGTTCAAAACTTCCCCGTGGCTCAGCCGGATGCGGCTCTTCGGTGCGTAGTGGGTCCGCTGCTCCCGAGCAGAGAAGACGGAACGAGCAAAGCTCTCCTATCTGCTCCACAAGGGATCAGGGCCAACTGTCCAGCGAGCTAAGCTGCCGAACCGCGGGGTGCGAGAGAGGCTGTAGGCCGGCGCAGGTTGCCACGCGGCTCCAGGAGCGCAAGAGATCCTTCTGCTGCGGATACGGTGAGTGCCGATGATGGGAATGTCCACATCGACCTCACTGCGTTTGCAGGCAGCGAGACTGCGCTGGGGAGTCGCGACTGCGAGGCAGTCGAGCTTCTCTCAACTCAAATTGTCAGATAACAGGCGAAAGCACTCATCTCCAACGACGCTACATATTGCATGCAAGGTCGCCGTCAACGCTTTCCAACAGTACGAATGAGCCGGTCACTTGGCAAGCGGCGAAGTTTGAGCGAAGACTGACAATATTAGAGCTTGCACATCCACCGATGCGCGGAAGCCACCGTATTCATTGACGATTCACGATGGTCGCCTGTTGAAATCGAGTGCATCACGGCAGGAAAAAGCGTCCCATTGCAACAGGAATGGTGCGGCCACCGACGAACACTTTTGTGACGACTCCATCTTCGATCACTGCGCTGATATGAATGCGGCTGGGACGAAGCATCTCGATTCCCTGTTCAATGACGATCTGTTGACCACTCGCAACGAGGCCATGACGGACGAGGTAAGCGATCGTGCATCCAGAGGCAGAGCCGGTTGCAGGATCTTCGCCTGAATCGAACTGCATGCGTGCGTGCCATTGTGCTGTTGAGTTCTCATTAGCGGGAGTAATACAGTGAAAGAATTTTGCACCGACTCGGTCGAGAAATGGACGGGAGTTTTGCGTGGTAATGCGAAGCCGGCTCGCGACCTCGAGCGATCGCAAGGGCACTATGCAGAACGCCATGCCGGTGGAGATGACCTGCGCGGATAGATGCGGATCGAGGTCGTCGATGGCGAGGCTGAGCGCGTTGGCGACAGCTGCACGGTCGTCGAGGCTGCTGAGAACTTCGCCAAAGGTGGGATCGTTCTGCTGCATGGTGCCGAAGACTCCGATCTCTCGAGGTAGAGGCGTCTGGAAGCGAATCCGGATTGGACCGATACCAAGATCGAGAGTGATCTGCTCCGCGCCACGGAAGGTTGGATGATTGAAGTAGAGCCAGCTGGCGGTTCCGAGGGTTGGGTGGCCGGCGAAGGGGACCTCTTCGGTGGTGAGGAAGATGCGGACCTGAATGCCGCGTTCGCGCTCGATCTCCGGATCTCGGGGAAGGATGAAGGTGGTTTCACTCAGGTTCGTCTCGCGCGCAAGGGCTTGCATCTCGTCGGTGGAAAGGCCACGAGCGTCCGTAAAGATGGCGAGGGCGTTGCCTTCAAGAGGGCGTTCGGCGAAGACGTCCACCTGGGCGAAGTCGTAGATGCGAGAGGACGCGGAGTGGTTTGCGGCGAAAGCTGCAGGGGCAGCCGCGGGATCGTCAGTTGACATAGAGTCTCCTCGGAAGTATGGTTTGAAAAGACCGCGATGGGGCAAACCGGCCTCATGCTAGCTTAGCTGGCTGCGGTATAAAACATTTGACTATGACGATAATGCCAAACACGATGCCCACTCTCTGCTGCTGCTGTTGCTGTAGCCCAGTGTGGGTGTGTGGATGAGCTAATCGAAGCAGACATCTTCGAGCAGCACAGAGACCCACCCAGAGCGAACGAGCCGGGTGGGTTTTCTACGTTGAGCCGGGCAACTCGAGCCATCGTTGGACGCGTTTATTTTTAGCAAAGGAAGATTGGGTGAACCCCAAAGAAGGCGAATCGACTATGTCACTCCGCATTAATGATATTGCTCCCGATTTCACCGCTGAAACTACCCAGGGCACGATTCATTTCCATGAGTGGATTGGTGATAACTGGGCTGTTCTCTTCTCGCACCCGAAGGATTTTACGCCGGTGTGTACAACCGAACTCGGTGCGGTAGCGAACCTGGAGAGCGACTTCGCAAAGCGCGGTGCCAAGGTGATTGGGCTCAGCGTGGACCCGGTCGTCAACCACCAGAAGTGGGCCGTGGATATTGAAGAGGTCGGAGGCGCGAAGGTGACCTATCCAATGATCGGCGATCCGGAGTTGAAGATTGCAAAGCTGTATGACATGCTTGCGGCCGATGCGGGCGAGACTTCAGAGGGGCGGACGCCGGCGAACAACGCGCCGGTGCGGACTGTGTTTGTGATTGGACCGGATAAGAGGATCAAACTGACGCTTGCGTATCCGATGACGACAGGACGCAACTTCGATGAGATCATTCGCGTGCTTGACTCGATGCAATTAACGACCAAGCATAAGGTGGCGACACCAGCCAACTGGAAGCAGGGCGATGATGTCATCATTACGGGAGCGGTCTCCAATGAAGACGCCGATAAGATCTTTCCCGGTTACAAAACGGTGAAGCCTTATCTGCGTACGGTGGCACAACCGGAGTAGAGTGAGACCAGGGTTGCCGCTATAAGTTTGTTTCGCGGCGAACAAGGGCACCGATGGCGAAGTGGCTAACGCGCTGGTCTGCAAAACCAGTATTCATGGGTTCAAATCCCATTCGGTGCTCCAATAAAAAACGGTATTCAGCTCAGTCGACACATCAGCTTGCCGTCTCCTTCATGCGCCGTTCGAGGATACTCTTGACCGCTCCTGTGAGCTTGATACGACGCATGCGGGTTGAATAGGTAGTCCTCAGACAGATGAACATTTTCCGGCCCGTCCATAAAAGAGTTTTCTGCGCGCGCTTACTTCAAAACGAGAACTTAGCTGCAAGCTGGACGAGACGAGGGCTGCGGCGCTGACGATTTTGCCGAAGTTTTGTGTGTCTTCGACTTGTCCATCGACTGAGGCGGGGCCGTAGAACTGACTGTGGTTGAAGGTGTTGAAGGATTCCAGGTGAAACTCCAGAGATTTTGCGTCTGCGAAGCGAAGGTTTTTCTGGAGGGCCATGTCGAAGTTGTTGATGCCGGGGCCGTAGAAGATTCGGTGCTTGGCGTTTCCGAGTTCGCCGAGATTTTCTTCTGGAAAGAGTGCAGTGTTGAAGGCTCTTCCGATGTGACATCCACCGCAATCTTCAGGTCACGAAGCACCGAACTTGGCTTCGCACTACGCGCGGCGATCTTCACCTTCCGGAGCGCCGCAAGAAACTCATCCCGGTCATAGCGAGTCTGAACGATCTCCAGCATCGCACGCACACCCACGCCTGTCATGAAGAGGATCAGGTCGTAGTTGCCCGCAAGCAGCTTCGCGGCAAACTCCAACACATGCTCGTTCGATTCCAACCCTACCTCACGCATCGACGGCACAACAATCGGCTCGCCGCCGTACGTGCGGATCAGCTTTTCGACCTCTTTCGCTCGGCGAGATTCGAGCGAAAGTACGCGAAGTCCGTTGAAGCTCGCATGCGCCACGCTTCCTCCATCTCCAGCCTTATCAAGATCGTGGACTTTCATCCCGCATCGGGACACCGCCTGCAGAAGCGATGTCCGTTCAAATACATCTATTTTGAGAGAAAGACCATCTTCTGATAATAGAGGCGGCTGTCAAGATGAGCCTAGTCGACTGCCTCAAACACAATACGTCCAGTCAAAACCAGCCCGTGGTTATCGGCGTGGAAGCTGGATGTCGCAATCTGCATCCCCGTCCCCAACACTATCCCCAATCTGTCCTTCGGTCTTTGCGAAATTGATCTTGCTTACCATCAATCAAGGAGTAATAACACCTGACTCTTATCATCATTGGTGCTGCCGTGATAATAGCTTGCATTCACTTCAACCTCCGGCCAGAAATACTTTCCCATCTTGCACTCAGCAGTTGTATTCAACTGCATCGTTCTGTCAATCTGTTGCACAGAACTCGTTGGTAACACTGCACCCAGGGCTGACTGTACGTCGAAATTGCCAAAGCCTTCGCCGAGTACCACCGTGGGAGTTATCGTCGACACCGCGGTCCCGTTTTTGTAGCTCCTCGTAGGCACCGAGAACGCTACCTGCACGAGCGTCGAGTAGTTTCCCTGTTTCGCATTTGCCGCAAACGGCCTATATTTCGCAATCACCGAGAAGTCTCCAGCGCCATCCGCCGCCTTCGGCGTATTGTGCTGGATGTACGGCGGCAGGTTGATGTCGAACTCCGTCCGGGCAAACGGAATGAGGTTTACACCCTCGCCGTTGTCGTAGTTCCACATGGGCATCGCTGGAGCTGGCAACAGCGGCACCGCTCTAGCCGCTCTCTTTGCGCCTCGCCTCGCCATGCACTTCGGTTGGCAGCACGTCTACGGATTTGCAGCAGCCATGATGCTTCTGCCGCTGCTCGTCATGGTCATCTTCGCCAAAGAGCCGCCCGACATCGAGCGCCAGCCGTTACGCCAGCATCTCTCCTGCCTCTTCGAATCCGATGGCTGGACCTTCAACCTCATCTACATCACCTTCGGGGGATTCCTCGGACTCGCCACCTTCCTGCCCTCCTTCTACTACTCGCAGTTCCACGTCACGAAAGCCCAGGCGGCAGCCTCACCGTACTTGCAACTCTAACCGGCTCACTCACCCGCGTTCTCGGAGGCTGGTTCGCCGATCGCGTGGGCGGAATCACTACGCTCTCCGTCGTCTTCCTCATAGCCATCGCTGGACTTTTCGGTTTGATGACCACACCACCACTCATCGCCACCACCTTGCTCTTCATGCTCTGCTTTGCCGCGCTCGGAGCGTGTATCGGGGCAACCTTCCAACTTGTCCCCCTTCGCTGGCCACTTACCACCGCGGTCGCCGGTGGCATGATCGGCGAGATAGGGGCTCTGGGCGGTGGTATCCTCCCCAACTTGCTCGGACAATCCAAACAACACACTGGCTCCTACCACGCAAGCTTCCTGCTCTATGCCGTCCTCGCAGTTGGGGTGCTTCTCATCATACGGACCGTCGCCCGCTCCTGGACCCGTTCCTGGATAGCTCCCGGTGGTCGCGCCATCGATGCTGCGCCTGCCGATAGCGCTGCGATCGTTGGATCAGGACGCATTGAAGAAATTCCGGTCTGAGTGGCAACGCCAGCAACTACACCAACCTGGGTCGCGGCCGCTACATGGACATCGTCAGTCTTCTATCCGACCCACCGCATTTCACGACTCCTAGGCGACCGCGTTAGAGTGCTCGCAATTTTGCATCAGGAGTAAGATAAGCAGCTGGCACGAGAAGCTTGGTGTGGCTCGAGACGAACGGTATTAACCTGAGCAGGCAGTGAACTTGCTGCGTCAGATTGAAGTGGCTGTAGCGACCTGAAAAACGACAACGCCAGCATGTAAGGCAGCCGAGATCGTCGAGCCGATGTACTTCCGTTGATACAGGGAGTAACCATTTGAGTAATTCGCGTTGCGCGCTAAATTAGGAGTAGCTGGGAACAGCCGTTGGACGGGTGAATAGTCTGCGTTGATGAAGTACCGCAAGATCAGAATCGTGTATTTCCCGGCATTCAAACTCCAAGCGGACGGTATAAGAATCATGATTGATAATGCGACGTCAAAACGGCAGGGAGCATTCAGTCAATTACCGAGTACGGCAGAAGATACCAGGCTTGCGAAATCCAATTCTCGCGAGGAGAATTGGCAGCGATGGGGAACCTATCTTCCAGAGCGGCAGTGGGGCACTGTGCGGGAGGATTATTCGGCTGATGGAAATGCATGGAACTTTACTCATGACATGGCGAGATATCGTGCCTATAGGTGGGGCGAAGATGGAATCCTCGGTTGGACCGATCGTGAGTGTCGGCTATGCTTCGCCCCCTCGCTATGGAACGGAAACGACCCTATCTTAAAGGAACGTCTCTTCGGACTGGGGAATCCAGAGGGAAACCACGGCGAGGACGTCAAGGAGCAATACTACTATCTCGACGCCACACCAACGCACTCTTACTGCAAAGGTTTATATAAGTATCCTCAAAGGGCCTTTCCTTACAATGATCTCGTCGAGACCAATCGCAAGCGCGGATACGATCAACCGGAGTACGAGCTTCTGGATACGGGAATCTTTGATGAGGAACGCTACTTCGACGTGCAAGTGGAGTATGCAAAAGCCGGCCCCGAAGACACGCTGATCAAGCTTACAATTTCGAACCGCGGCCCCGCTGCTTCTGACCTTACCGTTGCACCCACCCTTACCTTTCGAAATAACTGGTCATGGCGCAACTTGGAACCGGGTGAAGAGACACGCCCTTGGATGCGCATGCAGGAGAGTAGCGACCGTATTGTGATTGCGAATCACAAGATACTTGGTCGTTTTCGCTTTTGCGCGATTGATGAATCTGGACCAAAGATGGAAGAAGTCATCTTTACAGAGAATGACACGAACTTTCATCGACTCGTTTCGAATTATCAGGGCTCAGTCCGATATTCGAAAGACGGCTTCGACCGGTATTTGGTTCGAGGAGAGTTGGAGGCCGTCAATAAAGAGTTACAAGGCACAAAGTCTGCATTCGTATATCGTCTGAGGCTGGGTGCGGGGGACTCGTCTGTGCTGCGGCTACGGCTAGTTCGCGAAGACAACGGTGAGCCACCCTACATCAATCAGAAAGCGTTCGATGAAATTTTAACAGCGCGCCAGAGAGAAGCGGATGCGTTTTACGCAGAACGTATTCCAGATAGCTTTAACGATGATGAACGGAACGTCTCGCGCCAGGCCTACGCGGGACTGCTCTGGACGAAGCAGTTTTATTACTACATCTCAGAGCGCTGGCTTGAAGGAGACCCTGCTCAACCAGCTCCGCCAAAAGAACGACTAGTGGGCAAGAATGCCGATTGGCGACATCTTTACTGCCGCGACATTCTCTCCATGCCAGACAAGTGGGAGTATCCATGGTTCGCTGCCTGGGACACTGCGTTTCACATGATTCCCATGGCCGAAATTGATCCAGTTTTCGCGAAAAACCAGCTTCTTGTTCTTTTGCGCGAGTGGTATATGCATCCGAACGGCCAGATGCCCGCTTACGAGTTCTCTTTTGGGGATGTCAATCCGCCTGTACATGCATGGGCGGTGATGCACGTTTATCTGATAGACGCGCGGCGAAATGAAGGCGTGAGGGACATTGAGTTTCTAGAACGTGCTTTCCAGAAGTTGCTGCTGAACTTTACCTGGTGGGTCAATCGTAACGATCAGAAGGGGCACAATCTCTTTGGCGGCGGATTCCTCGGATTAGATAACATCGGGGTCTTCGATCGTTCGATCAAAATGCCCGATGGAACAAGCCTCGATCAGGCAGATGGTACCGCATGGATGGGACTTTACTGCTCTTCCATGCTGCTGATCGCTCTCGAACTTGCACAGACTCGACCTGCTTACGAAGACATCGCCAGCAAATTTTTCGAGCACTATATTGCCATCATCGATGCCATCAATGGACTTGGCGGAACCGGCCTGTGGAACGAAGAGGATGGCTTCTACTTCGACCAATTGACTACGGCGAATCAGCCGCCAAGGGCGCTTAAGGTCCATTCGATCGTTGGCATCGTTCCTCTGTATGCGATCTGTATCCTTCACAAAGAAGATGTTGATCGTCTGCCGGGGTTTCGCAAGCGGATGCAGTGGTTTCTTGCAAACAAGCCTGAGCTGGCGAGACATGTTTCCGACGTAGAGACCTCAGATCCATTACTCTCTGGCTCTAAATTTATTGCTCTTGTGCCCAAGGAACGTCTTTTGCGGATCTTCACGCGGCTTCTCGATGAAACTGCATTTCTCTCGGATCATGGCGTCCGCGGTCTTTCCAAATACCACGACGGCAATCCATATCAGGTCGAATTAGCCGGAAAGACTCTTGTAGTAAAGTACGTTCCGGGTGAAGGAGACAGTGGCATGTTCGGCGGAAATAGTAACTGGCGCGGGCCCGTCTGGTTCCCGATGAATATCTTGCTTTTGAACTCCTTGGCGACTTATCACGCTGTCTACGGAGACACGTTCACGGTCGAGTGTCCCACTGGAAGCGGGAAGATGCTCACACTGCAGGAAGTCCAGGAAGAGATAGCGCGAAGGCTGGTCGGCCTATTTTTGCGTGATGCCGACGGACGTCGTCCATCCCATGGCAACGAGCAACGTTACATTGATGACCCACACTGGAAAAACCTGGTGCTCTTCAGCGAATATTTCTGTGGCGACACCGGTCGGGGCACCGGAGCGAGTCATCAGACTGGCTGGACGGCATTGGCAGCCACGTGCATGGAGAAGATGCATCGTCTCAAAGAAACTGTGCGCTGAAATAAATGCGGACTGCCTGTTGTCTTCATATCCACGACCTGTTGTGTGAACCAAACCGATGAGCACCAGACAGCGCGCAGTGAGCACCGACCGAAGCTGAACGGATTGCTCGTTCGCCTTGCGAGGTCGCGGTCCAAGGCTGCAAGATAGAAGGCCAGTTTGCCGAGATATTCTGGCTCAAACCGTCCCGCCTTCAATTCGATGGCAACCAAGCAGTTGGGGCCGCAATGGAAGAACATCAGGTCCAACGCGAAGTTTCAGCCACGATCTGCTACGCATACCATTCTCTTCTCACAAGACAACCTACTGGCTATTGCCAGTGTTAATCAGGCCATTTCTCGTGAACCGGCGGCAGACGGTGGTCGGTGCCGTCGGCGATGTGACGCATACCGAGCAGGAACAGGCTTGCAAACTGAAGCCCATTCAGCCATGCGCGTAAGCCCTCACCCGGCACCGCCGCGGTCTTCGTCTGTTGATAGTCCAGCTCGTAACGGACTGCACTTCATTACGTTTCTGCGTCAGAATTTGAAGATCGCGGTCCTGCGATACCACCGCGTTCATCAAGTACAGATCGGCAAGGTCATTATCTGGCTGGGCCTTCCGCAACTCCTCGTCATTCCCTTGGTGCCGAGGTTGATGCAACGCTTCGACGCGCGAATTCTTATTGGCATCGGAATACTCTTATTTGGCGGTAGCTCGTTTTTCACTTCTCATCTCGATTCGAATTTTGCGGGACCACAGTTCTATATCCCACTCGCTATCCGCGCGCTGGGTCAGCCTCTTATCATGGTTCCACTCTCTGCCGTCTCCACGGCTGGAATGGCTAAGGGACGCTAACCCGGTTCAGCCTGTGCAATTTTCAACACGATGAGAAACATTGGAGGCTCGATCGGCATCGCCGGACTTTCGACATTGCTTTCCGTGAGAGAACGCTTCCACTCGGCCCGCATCGGAGAGTCCGTGACGATTTACTCAGGTGCTGTGCAGGAACGCCTGCTGCAGTTGGCTCATGTCTCAGGGCAGCGCCCCGTCTTCGGCTCACGTGCGCGTAATTGGTGCTATAGGTGGCGCGGTCCGCCGCCAAGCATTCCTGCTCGCATACAGCGATTGTTTCCTCGCGATGGGCTGCGTGCTACTCTCAAGCGCAATTGCTTTGTTCTTTATGAAAAAAGCACGTATCTTGGGTGCGGGCGGTGGACATTGATGTGCAACAACCCACTCGGTAAACCGCAATTCAACGAGGTGATGGCTATGCCTTCTGCTCAAAAACTCGACACTCACCACAAAGCGCTCACTATTAATCTTGATACATCAACCTTTGGGTCTTTCGCCGAAATCGGCGCCGGACAGGAAGTCGCACGTTGGTTTCTTCTCGTGGGAGGGGCTTCCGGCACTGTGGCTAAAACCATTTCCGCGTACGATAAGGAAGTCAGCGATGATCTTTACGGCTCCGGGTCGCGCTATGTATCCAAACAGCGACTCGAGGCGATGCTGGACAACGAATGGGGCCAACTTCTCACGCAATTAAACGAGACTCGTGGGCCGCAGACTCGGTTCTTCTGCTTTGTTGATACCGTCTCCGCCCGTAACTTCGCCGGAACCAACGACCAACATGGTTGGATTGGTCTGCGATTCCAGTTGCAGCCCGGTGGCACTCCCAACGATGTCCTGCTGCACATCAATATGCGCGATCCTTCGAATGCACTCCAACAGGAAGCCATCGGTATTCTGGGCGTCAACCTCATCTATGCCGCATTCTATGATGTGCAGATCAAAGACTTATTTCTGGAAGGTCTGGCACAAGACGTCGTCGCGGAGCGGATCGAGATCGATTACATGGATCTTCACGGGCCAGCATTCGAGACTTGGGATCGCCGGGCCCTGCTGGTCGACCTGGTTCGTGCGGGATTCGCAGAGTCAGTATTTTTTTCCACCAAGGGCTCAGCTCTTCCCCCTACCGAGGTTCTCCACAACAAAGCCGTCGTCCTTGCACCGGGATACTTCGGCCACACCGATTCAGTTCACACGCACGTTCATTTGCGATTATTGGCTTCGGCGATTCAAGAGCTCCAGGGAGACCTCGGCGAAACAAAATCGACACCCGCTGGCTTTTTTTGCCTCACCGTTGCTCCGCTCGTGCCGGAAGAACCAGCCCCTGAAACTCCCGACGTGCTTCGTCGCATCGATTCGCTTCTCGCCGCAGGCGACGTGCTGCTTTTTCGTAAACCCGAACTCTACCAAATGACAGCTCTCGTAAACCGCCATACAAAGGCGCCTGTACGCGTCGTCGGAGGCCTTTCCATGGTGATTCGAGCGTTTGAAGACATTTACGGCAATCTCGAAGGCAGACTTCTCGAAGCCCTCGCCCGTCTCTTCGCCCAGAATGTTCGCATCTACGTTTATCCGATGACCGCCGCGGATCTGCGGGAATGGCTGAAGAGTGCTTCCGTCAACGGTTGGGAGTGGAATGAGACCAATGGATTGGTTTCGGCAAACGAGCTGCGTCGCGCGCCACCTCTCGGACATCTATTCGCCTATCTTCTCGCCAGCAACTTTCTTGTCCCTATGCGACTTCCTATGGAGGGATGAGAGACTAAGGTCGGTACCTACACGTGGACGCGGATGTCTGCCGATTCGTTCCAAAGTTGCCGCCAGCGATAGACATCCCCGTTCGACACTCGACATGCAGCATGTCCCATGGGCTATCGAGGCTCTCCCCTCGAAACGAGGTAGCCGGATCTACGCGGGTTTCTTCGACAACCCCGGATTCTGACTCGATTGAGACGTGGCTCGGAGTGAATATCGTTCGCCGATCTTTCCCGATGAGGTGAGTGACCAAATGTTGGCGATGGAGTTGAGCAACTACCTGAACATTTTTGAGCACATCCGGTTGTCCCGTGAGGTGCCAGAGCGCGCCCGTGATCGAGGCGCCGGCTCTTACCAAGTTGAGCCGACGCCAACGTTCGAGCCCGCCATGAGCTTCGTTTGCGAGTTTGAGTAGGTCGTCCATAGAACCTTGGCTGTGCAGAGAGGAGGGTTGTTGAGTGACGTGCCGCTCGTGTTTACTTCGGGAATGAGTCGCCGAACATCGGATTCCCGCTCTTAGACTGTTGCTCCGTAGCCTCGTCCTGAATGACATCCCAGTGTTCGACGAGAATTCCATCCTTCAAGCGAACGACGTCCGCGGCGATCCAGTTCGCCGGCAGTCCGATGTTGGAGAATCGGCCGTGAACGATGACGTAGTCACCTTCTGCAAGAATCACCCCGGGCTCATACTTTAGCGACGGCGGAGCAGCCTTGATGAGGTTGAAGAGCCCGTCTCGTCCCGGCTCGATATGGGCGCTGTGTTGAATGTAGTTGGGAGACCAGTACGACTCCGCCGTCACGTAATCGCGTTTATTGAACAGGATATCGAATGCTTCCAGTACGACCGCCTTATTCTTCTCCGCATTTGAATTGCTCATTGTTCTTCCTTTCTTACGAATCAATATTGGAC
The DNA here is from genome assembly GCF_013410115.1 of Tunturiibacter gelidiferens. Lineage (GTDB taxonomy): Bacteria > Acidobacteriota > Terriglobia > Terriglobales > Acidobacteriaceae > Edaphobacter > Edaphobacter gelidiferens. The sequence goes on along the minus strand of NZ_JACCCV010000001.1, from coordinate 1,728,733 downwards.
GTTCTTGTTATGAGCGGGTTTATGAAGCTCGCTCAAAGTAACGAGGCAGCGCAGTAGCCCTCGATCAGATTTGCCCTCTGCCGCCATCAACGAACAGTTCGATACCCGTGACGAAACTGGAGTCATCTGAAGCTAGAAACAGCGCCGCTTTGGCAATTTCATCGGGCTCCCCCATCCGTCCCATCGGGATGGTGGACACGATCCGTACGATGGCATCTTCAGGTTGTCCATCGATAGCTGGCGTATCGGTCGGACCGGGGCTAACGACATTTGAGCGAATATGACGATCCTTGAGATCCGAGGTCCAGGTCCGCACAAAGGAACGGAGAGCGGCCTTCGTCGCGCCGTAGACACCGAAGGCCGGCGTACCTTTCACGCTTGCGACCGAGCCATTGAGAATGATAGATCCACCGTCATTCATGAGAGGAAGGGCCTTTTGTACCGTGAACAGCGTTCCCTTGACGTTGATATCGAAGAGTCTGTCGAAATGCTCTTCCGTGATCTTTCCCAAGGGAGCAAATTCAGCGACGCCGGCGTTGGCGAAAACGACATCGATTCTCCCCTTCGACTTGACGGCCTCGTAAAGACGATCAATGTCGGTCAGTTTGGCGATGTCACCCTGAACGCCAGTAACGTTGTTACCGATTGCTTTCACGGCCTCGTCGAGTTCCTTTTGACGACGGCCAGTGATGAATACGTAGGCACCCTCGTTCACGAAGAGCTTTGCTGCAGCGAACCCTATCCCGGTTGTGCCACCAGTTATCACTGCTACTTTTCCTTGCAGCTTTTTAGTTGCGGCCATCGGTAGTCTTCCTCACTGTCCCTTATTCAGCTGGGGCTTGTCTTGATACGCAGCCGCAAAAACATCCTGCACGAATTTTTCAAACGAAGTCGGTGTGCTGTTTTCCGGTGAACGCGGCTCTAACGCAACGAGGACTCCTGCGTTGATGGCCTTGTACATCTCGATGTACAAAGCGGCTCCCTTCGGCGGAACACCCATTTGCATCAAGGCCTGCTGCACCTGGTTATACGGGAACTGCTGGTAACGCAAATCCGGTTTGCCAATGTCGCGCGCAATCACAGCGATAGCTTCCGTGATCGACAGGTCGCGCTCGCGCCAAGCAGTTCGCGGGTTTGTTTGCTGGAAAAATCCAGGTGCAGGAGGCGTTCGACTGCGTAGTCGCCGACGTCGCGCGTCGCGATCATGGGCAGCTTCACGTCGGGTAGCAACGCATTTCCGAACACTCCCATCCCATGAATTGTGCCGATCGCCGCCAGATTGTTCTCCATGAAATAGGCGGCGCGCAGGTGCAGAACGTTCAAACCGCTGATCGCGTTCAGTTTTTGTTCCGAAGAATGCAGTCCCGCGACTGGCCCCGTACCTTCCGGAACTTGCGCACCATAGCTGCTCAAGTGCACCGCGTATCGAAGGCCGGATTCCTTCACAGCTTTCGCGATCGCGCTACTCTCTCGCTCCTGGTCCTCCCGGGATTTCGCTGGCGGCAACAGCAAGTATGCCGCGCGCGCACCTGTGAAGGCATTGGTGAGCGCAGCCGCATCGCTCATGTCGGCCGTGAACGCTTCCGCGCCTTTGTCCACAAAGCGCTGTAGTCGCCCCGCGTCGCGTCCCCCGACGCGCACCTTCTCGCCCTTCAATAGCAGGGAATTGGCGATGATCGAGCCGGTGTTCCCGCTTGCCCCCAAAATCACATACATGCCATTCAAAGCAACGGGTGAAATCATAGCTAGTACCTCCTTAATCTCTTAAAAAGGGTGTCGGACGTCTTCAGGATAAGCGCGTTGTTTTTCGACTGTCACTTCGTGAATGTGTCGCCAAACATGGGAAGGCAGCTGACGGATTCGGCCTTGGTCGCCTCGTCCTGCAGAACATCCCAATGTTCTCTAAGAAGACCGTTTCGAATCGGACGACGTCGGCCGCAATCCAAGCTGCGGGCCTTCCGTTTCCCGAGAAACGGCCGTGCGCGATGACGTAATCGCCTTCTGCGACAATGAGTTGGTTTTCGTAGCGCAACGTTTCTGGCGACGACGGACCAGAGCGAACAACCCTTCGCGTCCCCGCGCGATGTGCGCACTATGCTGGATGTACTTCGGCGACCAGAATTGTTCTGCTGCCGCGTAGTCGCGTTTGTTGAAGAGAGTGTCGAAGACTTCGAGAACGATCGACCAAAGTCTCAATTGCCCCTTTGGTAGAGGCGTAGGCAAGAATCGAGGGATTTTCCACGTCGGGCTTGCCAACCACGGTACGGGCAACAGCAGATGAGACAGCAACGATGCTTGAACCGTCGCCAAGAACCGGCAACAGTTGCTGTACCAGGAAGAACGGGCCTCGGACGTTTGTCGCAAAGAGGCTGTCAAAATCCTCTACCGTGTAATCCGCAATGCGTGCCGCCTTGCTGATTCCGGCGTTGAGCACAAGCACATCCAATCGATCGCCGACGATGGAGCGAACCTTCTTGGCAAGCAGCGAAGTGCCCTCTGGAGTTTTTAGGTCTACCGAGATTGCAGTCGCGCGTCCACCTTCGTTTGGATTTCGGCGACGAGAGATTCCGCTTCCTGCGTGGAGCGGCCATAGTGAACCAGGACGTGGGCCCCGGCCCTGGCAAGCGCAGCCGCAGTTGCGCGTCCGATCCCTTTTGAGGCCCCCGTTACCAGCGCGGTTTTGTTTTGCAATATAGCCATAATCCCCTCTCTCAGATGTCAGTTACGAGTGCGCACCTGAAGTCGAAGGAGAGCCGACTCCTTTAGGTCGTCGGATCTCAACCAGGTCAGCACGGATACCTCTGTCGTAAGGCCCATTGACTGAGTGCGCGTTGGTTCAAGCGTTCATTCCGCCATCCACGGTAAGATTCGCCCCGGTGATGTACGAGGACTCCGCACCGGCGACAAAAGCCACCATCGCGGCGATCTCATCTACGCGTCCATAACGGTCGAGCGCTGTTGCGGCCTTCTGTGGTATCGCCCAAGCACCCGAGGCGGGATTCAAATCCGTGTCGATCGGACCCGGCTGGACGTTGTTGACCGTAATGCCCCGGCTCCCCACCTCTCTGGATAGTGCCTGGGTAAACATCTTGACGGCTCCTTTCGTGGCCGCGTAGGGCACAAGCCCGGGAGCGACAGCACGCTCACCCACAGCCGAACCGACCATGATGATACGACCACCATCCTTCATGTGCTTCAGCGCCGCCTGCGTGGTAGCGAATACACCGCGGACGTTGATGTCGATCACACGATCCATCTCCTCCTGCGTCGCCTCCTCGAACGGTTTCGGAATGGCGGTGCCGGCATTGTTCACAAGCACATCAAGTCGACCGAAGGTCGAGACGGCCTTTTCGACTGCACCCTTGACTGCTTCAACGTTAGCAGCGTCCGCCTGGATCGCGATGGCCTTTCCGCCACCGAGTTCAATCGCTCTGACTACGGCCGAGGCCGCGCTGGCGTCCTTTGCATATGTGATGGCTACGCTTGCTCCATCGGCAGCCAGACGCTTCGCAATAGCTGCGCCAATGCCCCGCGAACCGCCAGTAACCAATGCCACTCTCTTCGCTAACTTAGACATAGAATCTCCTTTGGTATTTCTCGGAACAATTCACGAAGTCGGTTCGGTAGCGATCTTGCCCGATCGTGTCGGACCCGTTATGAACCATTCAGTTCTATACGATGATGAAGGCGGGGCGAGGATGCAGAAATATTGAACTATTTAGTTCTTTATCGGATAATGTGTGTCTATGGGGCGCCCGAAGAACTTTAGTCGTGAGGAAGTGCTGGAGAAGGCGATGCCTGTCTTCTGGAAACATGGGTTCGCAGATACCAGTCTTCAGGAACTGGAACGAGCCACAGGCGTGAACAAGTCAGGGCTGTATAGCGAGTTCCGAGACAAGGAAGATCTTTTTGTTGCTTGCCTTCGCCACTATCTTGAGAGCCAGGAGAAGAGAGGATTTCTTACCAGAGAGCCTCTTGGCTGGAAGAACGTCGAGAATTTTCTCAAGAATGGTCCTCTTAACAAGGGGGAACAGCAGGGGTGTTTTTCCGTCAATTCTATGCGGGAGTTCGCTATTCTTCCGGATGAGGCTTACGGGGTCGTGACGGACAATCGAGCGCTATTGCAGCGCCTTCTCGCCATGAACATCGAAGCCGAAAAACCCAGGATGGCTCCTTCAGAAATTGCGGAGATGGTGCTGTCCTTCTTCTCCGGATTGTGCATTGAACGCAACCTCAAATCCGGAAAAACCTCGTCGACCCGCAAGATCGAAAACTTTATGACAGCCCTTCGCAATCTCTAATCTGAGCCGACGCCGCTGCGCTTCGGACCGCGGCTACCATCTTCTGCCTTATCGGGCAGCGTTAGAAGATATCGATCTACGTCGAATGCAAACGGTCCGTTAGTGAGCGAGATGGCGCTCACTAACATGAATGGTCATATGGTTTAGTTTCAGATTGCCGGCATTCCGAAGTTGCTAGCAGTTCCGCGACGGCTGCACCGCCGACTTGTCCGGTACCACCAAGGATAATTGCCGCGAAACTCTGCTTCACAAATAGGACCTCTGCTTCGATAAGGATGCAACAGCCCCGTTCACTCCAGAGGGAAGCATACTTGGTCTCGGTTATACATTGAGCCAGTGAAGCATCGCTTTTCTCAATTGGCGCTATCAGGCCAACTCACTCATCGAACCATGAAAGCTAAGGCATTGGATTACTTCTGAGAAGCACGTTTGCTGTTACCGATTCCAAAGATATCAATTGCCGAACTACCCGCTCAGGGCTCATTTTTGAGCTTTCGTGCCGAGCAGAATCGGGTCAGTATCGAGAAGCGTGAGTGACTTCACCATTTGCAGTGTCTGTTCTTTGTATTTCTTGAAATGGGGAGATTGCAGATGCGCTTGATATGAAGCAGCATCGCGATAGGTCTCGAAAAGACGAATCTGTTCGGGATGAGCTTTTACGGAGACGGCATACAAGGTCAACACGCCCGGTTCCGTTCGGATAGAAGCCTCTATTTCTTCTTTCAGCGCCGCTTTGTAGGCGTTCAATTGGTCAGGATAAATTTCCAGTTCTGCGAGTCTCACAATGCGGTTATCCACCGGTTCGGTGTATCCACGCCTGACTGCCAGGAAGAGACAAGAGGCGATCAGCGGTAGCCCAAGAACTAAGGCTTGTTTCATTTTCATACTCACCTCCTGACGGCCCGCTCGGCTGCCTGTACCAGCTCAGCAAGTTTTTCTGAGGTTCCTTCGCCTCGCGGCTCAGAACGCCAGAAACTTCAGACGACACTTTCCAAAGCTGTGTTGACGTTCTTCAACGCCTTAACATCTCGGATTGGTGGTAACCCGAAGAATCTGCTGTACTCACGGCTGAACTGGCTAACGCTCTCATAACCCACTTCATATGCAGCAGTCGTAGCGTTGAATCCGTCCATCAGCATCCGCTGGCGCGCGGTTTGTAGGCGCAATTGCTTTTGATACTGCAACGGACTCATCCCTGTGAGAGCCCGGAATTGATGATGAAGGGTTGAAACGCCCATCCTCGCTGTAGAAGCGAGTGCTTCCATGTGCAGAGGCTTCGCATAGTTTTCTCTCAGCCACGAGATTGCTCGTCCTGTTCGTTGAACCAGATCGCCACTCGTTGCGATGGCGCGGAGTCTACCTGCCTGCGGTGTCCGAAGAATACGATACAGGATCTCGCGGTGAGCCAACGGACTAAGAAACGGTATATCCTCTGGCGTGTCGAGAAGCTCAAGCATACGCATCGCGGCCCTGAGCAACCCAACGGTGGTCTCACCAACAACGAGGCCTTGACGATGCGCAGAGGGTGGCCCCTCTGGAATGTCATCTCGGCTCAGAACTTCCCGGACCATCGGCATGTCGAGGCGCAGGAAAATTGACAGTAGCGGCGTCTTCTCCGAGGCTTCGATGATCTGGCTCTGAGCGGGCACATCGATTGATGAGAGCAGGAACGACCAACCATCACACAGATACTCCGTTCCGCCGAGCAGGATGCGCTTTCGTCCCTGGACAAAGATGCTTAGGCCCGGTTCGTAAGAAGCCCGGAAACAAGGAGTTGGACTCGTCCGGTGATAGAGCGACAGTCCAGGAATCGGCGTCAGATGTTCTCCAGGCTCCTCTGCCAGCTCTTTAATTCTTTGCGCAAGAGAGCGCCTCATTTCGATCGCGGCCAAATCTCGCGATCCCGCAGTTCTTTTGGGCTTCAGCATCCTTCGCCTCCCCAAAATAGCGTAACTCCAGGCAACCAAGCATGTGCATGAAATCCAACGAGCAGACAGGATCGTGCAAAGAATTGGCAGGATCGGGAAGGCGTCGACACCGCTCAGTTCACTAACCTTTGGGTAGGAGGAAGGGTTGAAAATGAGAAACCCGGTTGCCGTAACACTCTTGCTGGCTTCTATAGTGATGAACGACGTTGCTGCTGCCCAGACGAGCACTCCGCAGATCACGATCACGCCGGCCACTGCGCAAAACGTTATTACGGGCTCCCCCAAGCGATTTACTGGTTCCGTTCGTGTGCAATCGCTCTTCGATCCGACTGAGCCAAGCCGCACCAGCGGTGGCGCAGTGACTTTCCAGCCAGGTGCACGCTCGGCATGGCACACCCATCCGCTCGGCCAGATCCTGATCGTGACGGATGGTGTTGGCTGGATACGGCAATGGGGTGGTCCTGTTCAGGTCATTCGCAAGGGCGATGTCGTCTGGATTCCGCCGGGAATCAAGCACTGGCACGGAGCCACGCCGACCACCGCGATGACCCATATCGCAGTGCAGGAGAGCATCAATGGTGTCGCGGTGAACTGGCTCGAACATGTCACGAATGAGCAGTACCAACTCAACAAATAAGACAAGAATTTGGAGGAATGCAGATGAACATCTCGTTTGAGAACAAAGTTGCACTTGTGACAGGAGCCGCGTCCGGACTGGGACTCGCTACAGCCAAGGCGTTTGCTGAATCCGGTGCGTCTGTAGTGTTGGCTGACTGGAACGAAAAGGAAGTGCAGTCCGCGGCAAAGAGCCTTGCAGATAAGGGACACAAGACGTTGGCTCTCCGCTGTGACGTATCGGATGATACGCAAGTAGAAGCGATGGTGAAAGAGACCGTCGCGGCCTTTGGTCAGCTCGATGCGGCCTACAACAACGCGGGCATTCAAAACGTGCTCGTCGAAACTGCCGACTACCCGCGCGATGATTATGATCGCGTCATGGCGGTCAATCTGCGTGGCGTATGGAGCTGCATGAAGTTCGAGCTGCAGCAGATGCGGACGCAAGGCAGTGGCGCTATAGTGAACTGCTCCTCGTTGGGAGGTCTCATTGGCGGAGCTCAGCGTGCAACATATCACGCTGCCAAACACGGTGTGATCGGCTTGACCAAGAGCGCCGCCCTTGAATACGCAACACGCGGCATTCGTGTGAACGACGTGTGTCCAGGCATGATTCGGACCCCGATGTTAGACAAGATGGTCGAGGAAGGTCAGGGGGAGGAGCTCGACAAGATGCTCAGGACCCTGGTGCCGATGGGACGCATGGGCGAACCCGAAGAGATAGCGGATGCCGTTCTATGGCTTTGCAGTTCAGCCGCCAGCTATGTCACCGGCCAGTCGATCTCGGTCGACGGCGGTTATGTGATGCGTTAGAGAAAGTGATGAGCGTCCAGCCGGGCAGCGTCCAAAGAATCAATACACCAACACGGCGTGACGTGTTGAAGGCAGCCATGGACGGCATGATTGCCACGCTTTGGGGAGGTAGCCCGGCTTACGCCGAGGAGGAGAGAATGACGACTACAACGAAATCCTATGCACTACCGTCCGTGTTGACCTATGACGACGTCCGAGCGGTCTCGCCGGCGTTGGAGCACTATACGAAGGTCGCACTGCTCGATGGTCTTTGGCAACGGCCCGAGCTTTCCCCGCGTGACCGCAGTATCGTCACGGTGGCGGCTTTGATTGCTCGCATACAGACCATCGAGATGCCGTATCACTTCGCGTTGGCTATAAACAACGATGTAAAACCCAGCGAACTGTCAGAGATCATCACGCACCTGGCGTTTTATTCCGGCTGGGCGAATGCCATGTCTGCGGTTGCCGTGGCGAAGGACATCTTTCATCAACGTGGAATCGGCATCGACCAGTTACCTCCAGCGAAAGACAAACTACTTACACTGAATGAAGAAGCAGAGAGACAGAGGGCAGAGGGCAACGCAAGTGAGCGCCAACTTTGGCGCCACCTCTCCGGGGCTCGTGCAGAATACGACCGATCTTCTGTTCCGCGATCTTTGGCTTCGCTCCGCTCTCGCGCCTCGTGATCGAAGCCTGGTTACCGTGAGCGCGTTGATTGCCTCCGGGCAGGTCGCGCAGATCACCTATCACCTCAGTCGAGCGATGGATAACGGACTGACCCAGGGACAAGCCTCTGAAGTGCTGACGCACATTGCCTTCTATGCTGGTTGGCCCAATGCCTTTTCCGCTCTGCCCGTTGTCAAGGATGTCTTCGAAAAACGACAGAAACACTAGCACATCGAAGCAGGAGGATCGAACGAATGAGTTTCTGGCCGAAAAGACGAATTGAGAAAGATCGCCGACACCGACGATCTGCACATCTCGCCGTTCCGAGAGGATGGGATGACGTACGGCACGCCCACTTGGATCTGGTCGGTCGTTGTAGACGACTCGCTTTATGTGCGCGCTTATCACGGCACGGCTTCGCGTTGGTACAAAGCCGCGATGCAACAGAAGCGTTGGCGGATCACCGCAGCGGCGATAACAAAGGACGTCACATTCGAGGCATTAGACGGAACGATCAACGATCGGATTGACGATGCCTATCGAGCAAAGTACAAGGCCAGCCCTTACCTTCAACCAATGATCAGTAGGCGTAGCTGTTCGGCAACGGTGAAAATCGAACCAGCAAGACATAAACGCAGGGAGATGAGGATACGATGCAAAAGAAGATGCTAGGAACCAGTGGGCTCGAGCTCTCTGCCATCGGGCTGGGATGCATGCGCATGAGCGCTGGCCACGGAGAAGTGAGCGGGACCGAAGAGGAGATGATTGCCCTGCTCCGAGGCGCAGTCGAACGGGGTATCACCTTCTTCGATACGGCTCAGGTCTATGGTCCATTTTTAAACGAAGAACTCGTCGGAGAGGCGCTCGCGCCGTTACGGGATCAGGTGGTCATCGCGACCAAATTTGGCTTCGACTTTGGGCCTAGGGCAGACTCTAAGCCACAGGGTCTTTGCAGCCGTCCCGAGTACATCCGACAGACCGTGGAGGACTCGCTGAAGAGGCTCCGCGTTGAAGCGATCGACCTTCTCTATCAGCATCGCGTTGACCCCGACGTGCCGATTGAAGAGGTTGCAGGCGCGGTTCGAGATCTGATCCAGCAGGGCAAGGTCAAACACTTCGGGCTCTCGGAAGCGGGAGCACAGACGATCCGGCGTGCCCACGCCGTCCAACCTGTTACGGCGCTGCAAAGTGAATACTCACTGTGGTGGAAGCGTCCCGAGGAAGAGATAATCCCGACGCTTGAGGAACTGGGCATCGGTCTCGTTCCTTACAGCCCTCTGGGAAAGGGGTATCTCACCGGAACGATCACGGAAGATACGAAGTTTGATCCAAATGATAACCGGGGTACCTTCCCGCGGTTCTCACCTCAGGCTCTAAAGGCGAATCGTGGTTTGATCGATGTCATTCAAGCGTTCGCAGAGCGGAAGCATGCGACACCGGCCCAGGTAGCGCTCGCGTGGTTGCTTGCGCAGAAGCCCTGGATCGTTCCGATTCCTGGTACTACAAGACTACAGCGACTGGAGGAGAACATCGGGTCGACTTGCGTCGAACTCACAGCGGATGATCTTCAGGAGCTGGACAGAGCGACTGCCGAAATTCCTGTCGAGGGCGACCGGTATCCCCCGGACCTTGAGCGCATGACCTATCGATAGCGACGTAATTGCTCCAGGTAAGTCTTTGGGTTAGTGTCTCGCAATCGGAAGGCAGCTCAGTATCAACTGGTGACTTCAGGGCGTAGGACTCATTGAAGGTCGACTCGCCTTGTCTACGCAACCGTCGCCCCGGCGCGCCAACGATCTGAATAATCGCACTCCATAGTCCCAGGAAAATGGGATTCACGCGGACCGATTTTCCGCCACGCATTCTGTAGTATATGAGGTTAGCGAGGGACAGTCGAGCGGAGCCGCCGAAGACGCGCTAATCATCTAAGTATATAAAAATAAAAGAGATGCGCATTGTACCGTATTTGTACAGGACGGAGATCATCCGCCGGCGAGACGGTTGCCCTCGGCGGATTTTGAGACCGTAGGAGCCTCAGGTTCACCGCCCAGAATCATATGGATACAGCAACTTACGAAACGTCATCGTTCGGTTCCGTAAGGTTATTTGAGGGTCTGTGAGTTCGGTTGGGACAAAGTTTGGACAAAGTCCATCGAGCCCTTCCCTCAAGTGCTAAATTAGCATATCAAACAAGCCAAACTACAGCAGAGAAATTGGTTCTAACGCCGGTTCTCTTTCTCGTAAGACGATGAGCGTAAGCCGCGCAAATATGGGAAAAATTGCTTCCCATTCAAAAGAGCGCTCACTTTTCTTTCCCCAAACCCATGCGCGGCAGGAATAACCCCTTCATTTAAACATATGTACTGAACCATGCAATCCTGCCATTTGTGTGGAAGGATTGCATGGTTTTGTGGGAGATGGATCAACGGCTCTCAATCGTTCGACGTAACCTAGCCGCTTCGCTATCCAACCCAGCCTTTTGTAAGGCATAAATTGCATCCCATACCAGGCGCTCAAGAATCTCGATGCGCTTGTCCCGCTCCGCTACAGCCGCATCTGAGCCACACCATTGACGAATGATTGCCCATGACGCTCAATATTGATTCAACAAAGGAATGAGATATTCATGACCCGGGCGGGCAACATCCATAGACCAGTTTCGTTCCGTGGCCTCTATCGCAATCAAGACTGGCGCGGGTTCCACCATGCAAAAGCTGCGTGCCAGCTCGGCAGCTTGGTCATGCGGTAGATGTAGAACGCCATCTCGACCTGCAAACGCCGGCCATTTGAGCGTGTACTCAGGAAGCTGGCAGCGCGTTCGCAGTCGATTCAGCCAGTCCCGAGTTGTTCGTAGAATTCCGCGGTCGTAGCTGATTCCTTCGCCAACGCTTTCGAAAACCTGTTGAAGAGCTTCAGAGACAGGTGAACTCCCCTCATAACCATGGATAGAGTTGTACTCGCGAAGACGGGCGAAATCTGTCTCCTCTTGCAGGAATAGCTTATGTTCTTTCCAGGGGACGAGGATTTGTGCCGTTGTCACATAGTCCACCAAGCCTGGATGGGTATCGATCCACTGAGCCTTCCATTTGTTTCCCCTGATATGTTCGATCAGGCGTATCCGCGCAAGCGGGTCGCCAGCGATTCGCTTCTCACGAAATGCATACTCATTACCTGCCTTGAGTTCTGATTTCAGCATCGTCTGCTCGGACGCACGAAGTGGCACACTCAGTCTTTGACGGATCAAGGTAGCTCCCGGTCATGAGCGGGGGCGGTCCCCAGCCCAGGACCTCGTCGATCTCAGCGCCAGTCACCCTGTCAAATTGCCAAGCACTACATGTGATGATTCGATCAGTGATTGCAGATACCGGCAGCTTCATCGGAATAGTGCCGCCCAGCATCCTGGTCACCACGTCGCCCACGTTCAAATTCTCGAATCCTGTCATTGTGCCAACGCGATCTCTAATGTTAATTTTTGTGCTACAAAATGTGACTAGCTCTGCTCGAAGACTCTATAGCAGATTGCAAATTGATACGACATCTAATAGATGGTAACGACGCAATTGAAGCTCACTCGATCGTCGAAATCCATTAGTTGCATCGACATAGGTCTTGATCGCGAAAATCGGCCATAAACCATTGATTCGCTATTCAAAAGCTGACGCCATCAGATCTTGCTCCGCACGTGGGATATGCAATCGGCTAGCTTCACTGCGCCAGCTATGGATCGCCGTCTGAACATGCTGTAGCACACGATCAGCCTGTTGGGTCGTCAGGCTGTAATCTCTATAGGCATCCATTGCAATCGCAACATCACAAGTTGTGTCAACTTCGTTGATTGCCAAAGTCAATTCCGTGCGGTCGATCGACGGGTTCATGTCGTAGGCAGGGGAAAGCCGGATACCCTGCTCACCGATGAAAAAGCCATGATTGCGCAGGTGATCGTCTGTATTGTGAACCAGAATATTGAAGAGAACTCGGCGAAAGAGCTGCTCACAATCGGCAGCTGTGTCGGCGCCTCTTGACTGCAGGAGATCGACAAGCTCCAAATAACTCGCCCCAGGCTCTCCGTCTTTATGCTGCGTGAGCGTCATAGCAGAGACGAAGGCGAGCCGCCTCCCATGCGGGGTGCGATCAAATCGCTTCACAAGAAAAGTTGTATAGGTGCTTTCCTGAAGCCGGAGCGGACGAGCTTCCGGAACAACAATACCCGCCTTCAAAGCGAGTCGGTGTGCCACCAACTCCCAGCCTCCGATGTCGCGCGTGTCCTGCCGGCTTGGAAATTTAGCGATACATAGCGTTCCCTCTTCATCTCGCACCGAGGCCTTAGGCCGCGCCCCACCCAGCGAAGTTCCGGGAGCAAATAGCTGAGTGAGCCATCTTTCATACTCTGGATGTTCTTCCTCGTTGATGTGCTGCTCAAATTGGAGGCTGGCAGCTTGCAGTTCCTGAAGCGAAGTGATCGGAGGAGCAGCCAGGTGTTCATCGCTATCGATGAACGCACCCTCAGGTGGCACACGGAAGCGTAACGCTCCAAGCCGGGTCTCATCATGCACACCCAACAGAAAGTCCCATTCTGTTAAGGTGCGGGCCCTTCGCTGCTCTTGCCGTGCGCGTGAATTTTCACGGCGCTGCATCAGCACGCGTCCCCATCGATCGGGAGACGAATCGAGAAAAATGCCGAAGTTTGCTCTGTCGGACGCTGGGTATTGATGGCCTGCCACAAGGGCAAGATCCGGATCAAACGCATAGGTCTCCGGCCCTACAAGCCATGCCTCATCATAGTTGAAGGAGAAGATTTCCCCTGACCGGCTTTGCTGGCAGTGAAGCTCTCCCATCAGGGCCGGTTGCGCAAAACGTTCGAGATCGACATAGACTTGAACGGTATCGAAACGAGTCATGCATCCCTCGGTTCGTTCTCGGCAGGTCTTTCCTTGGCTAATTTACTGGATGTCCGTTTTGGTGCGCGGCGTTTTGGAGTGAGCCCCGCATCCTGCAACTTCCGGCCCAGAACATCGTCGACAGCCAACTGCGCGAGATCGTTCTCCAGTCGTAGAACCTGCATCACTCGTGCGTAGACACCCAACGCGACACCTGGATCGCCTTGTTCCACCTTCGAGAGTGTTCGCCTCGTAATGCCGGCGCGCTGCGCAACGGTCTCCGACGAATACTTTCGCCGCAGCCGGGCAAGCTTGAGGTTCGCACCGAAGCCTTCAAGCAGGCGCGCCATACGAGGGAGTATGGCTGGCATCGTCTTCCCCATAATGAGAATTATTATACACAAAATAACAAATATATGCGCATTTTATTTCCTGTTGCGTGAAATGGCCAATTCCACATTCCATCGTAATCCCTATGATAGAGAGTCAAAACAATGTCCCAGAAAGGTCTGGTGCATTCTAAAACTCGCTACTCCCATGCCACATTCTCAATCAACCAGTGTGAGGCCTACTATCCAAAGAAAGGTGATTCGATCTAGGGCCAACGTACAGATCGAAAGCGTTTCTGAGTGGGCTCATTCGCGTATTTCCTTGTCGACTTACCCGTCGCAACGTTCAATAATGTGGAAACGCGCAGAGGACGAGCATGCCATCAACCGGACAGGAACTCGTTCGCAGTCTGTTCGATTACGTCATCGCTTATACACAGATCAAATCACCGTATGCGCGGAATATTGTGCAGCAACCCTGGTCCCAGTATCTCGGCGAGATACCGCAGCATGAAGCCATCCAGTTCACTCCCCCAGTTTCAAGCGACACAGCCTCAGGTTGGCAGCTACTCAAGATCGGTCGAGCCGCCGCGCCTGCCGGAAATTCTCCTCGATTGGATGGATGCAGATTTGAGGAGCAAGGCAATGCCGAGGATGGCAGCTGCAATCCCGAATAGGGCATGTTCCAACGCGCGAGCGTGCGGAGCAGTTCTTATGAAACGCCACACAACATCATCCGGGGAGATTAAGTAGGTAGAGAGGCCTACAAGGAGCAGGGCCGCGGACTATCAAACCCATGCGATTTCCCGCGATGCTTCGTGGTCCCATCGTCTCGCACCTGCTGCGAATGTAGCACCCTTCATCTTGTTCTACTGAGACCAGTGCTGCGGAGTCAGCCAGTGTTCAGGAATTCTGATGGGGCGTCAACGCCGGGATAACGAGACACTGCGGCGTTTATCGGGACTGATCGTGGTCTGCTTCGGTCGGTTTTGGACCCGCGATGTTCTGTTCGCGAATGCGAGGCACCTGGGTACCTAGGCCCCGCCGCCAAAGTCAGAATCCTCCGCTTCAAAAATCTTCCGCCGTTCCGGCATTACCGTGGCCTTCAAAACCACGCTTGAGGTATTCACCAGGGTTGGCCCCGACAACTCGCTTGAATGCCTTACTGAACGCAGCGTCGGACTCGTAACCGACCAACCGAGCGACGTCTATGAGCTTTTTGTCACGCTGTTGGAGTAACTGCATCGCCTTCTGCATCCGCCACTCGGTTACATATTCCAGTGGTGTTTGTCCGAGTAACTCTTTAAAACGCGCTGCGAATGCGGAGCGAGACATGCCCGCCGCTTCGGCCAGGGATTCGACCGTCCAGGGCGAATTCACTCTGTCGTGAATGGCACTCAGGGCAGTGCCCATTTGAGGATCGAAAACAGCACGAAGCCATCCTTTGTTGCGTTCCGGTCCCGACGCGATATGCGTCCGGAGTACCTGGATAAACAGAACCTCGGCCAGCCGACTCGCGACTACTTCAGAGCCAGGCGCCTGTTCTGCCATTTCTGATGCCAGCGCCTGCATTGCGTTGTGAAGAGCAAGCGTGCTTTTCTGATCGGCCTTAATCAGAATGAAGCTCGGCAATAACTGAGTGATCGGCCTCAGGCTGGCGCGATCGAAACTGAAGGACCCACAGACGATTGTCGTCGGTGCGCCACCTCCTCCACAATGAGCGACATTGCTGTTGGCCTTGGCCCCAATCTCGCGGAAACTCCACCTCGGACGTGTTCGCGGGCTGTCGCGCAGAACAATCGAAGTCCCCTTAGCCACCAAAAAGCAATCACCACCGGTGAGCGGAATCGGGTCCGGAATCCCTTCCACACTCAGCCAGCAGTTGCCGCGCGAAAGCATCGCGAAGTGCGCCAAATCTGTGGGTGACATCTTTTTGTCGGAAGGCGTGACTTTTTCTTCGGTCTGATTTTCCTGTTTTACGCCCCATGGGGCTGTGGCTTCGAGCCTGTGCAGACCGAAGGCGGTTACGTGCATCGTTCTGAAGATATCTGTTATCGGATCCAACTTAGACTCCATCTGCTCTTGAAAGCCATAGTGTTCTGCGAGAACTGTACGAAACTGCACAGCTTCGCTTGTCGGACAAGCGCAGCATCAGGTAGAAGAGGCCTCAACCATGACGGACATGCTCCTTCCTTCCAGCGTCACAACTCCTACACTCCTTTTCCTCGAGCCGCGCGTCCCAGCTCAATTAAAGGTGCAACACAGCTCGGGTCGGCCCTCTTTTTGGACGAATAGACAAAAGATTAGGACCCCCGAGCAGTTCTCGTCCACCGCCAAAGAACTCTACTCTACTGTACTGAATGCTAGACATCTACCGAAGGGAGTAATTATGGGAAAGCTTGAAGGAAAAGTTGCAGTCATCACGGGTGGATCGAGCGGCTTGGCGCTGGAGAGCGCCAAGCGCTTCGTTGAAGAAGGCGCCTACGTTTTCATCACGGGCCGGAGGCAGGAGGCGCTCGATGAGGCCGTCAAGCTGATTGGCCGGAACGTGACCGGCGTGCGCGGCGACGCGTCCAATCTCGATGACCTCGACCGTCTGTTCGACACAGTCAAGCGGGAAAAGGGCAAGATCGACGTCCTGTTCGCGAGCGCGGGCAAGGGCGAAGCCGCCAAACTGGGCGAGATTACCGAGCAGCACTTCGATGCGGGCTTCGACCTGATCGTGCGCGGAACGCTGTTTACGGTTCAGAAGGCGTTGCCGCTGTTCAACGATGGCGGATCGATCATCATGATCGGGTCAGTTGCTTCGGTGAAAGGTTTTCCTGGTTTCGGCGTGTATGCGGCGAGCAAGGCGGCATTGCGCTCATTCGCACGCACGTGGCTCAACGAACTGAAGGGCAGGAAGATCCGGGTGAACGTGCTGAGCCCGGGGCAGGTCGACACAGCGGATTCCCAGCGACTCGACAAGGAGACGAGGGAGATGTTCGAATCCCTGATCCCGCGGGGAAAGATGGGTCGTCCTGAGGAAATTGCGGCGGTCGCGCTGTTTCTTGCTTCAGACGATTCGAGCTTCGTGAATGGGGTGGATTTGGCTGTCGACGGCGGCTTCTCGGCCATCTGAAATCGCGCCCGATCGCCGGAAGTCGCTGATCCGCGGGACTAGCGTGTTCATGGTGGAACGACTTCCGCGCTGAACGGTCGGCCCGCGCTATCCAGTTGACGCACGATGAAAGAACTTGCTTGGACGACTGAATGCTAGACATCTACCGAAGGGAGTAATTATGGGAAAGCTTGAAGGAAAAGTTGCAGTCATCACGGGTGGATCGAGCGGCATGGCGCTGGCGAGCGCCATGCTCTTCGTTGAAGAGGGCGCCTACGTTTTCATCACGGGTAGGAAGCAAGAGCAGCTCGATGAGGCCGTCAAATTGATTGGCCGGAACGTGACCGGCGTGCGCGGTGACGCGGCAAATCTCGACGATCTCGACCGTCTGTTCGATACGGTTAAGCGAGAAAAGGGCAAGATCGACGTCCTGTTCGCGACGCTGGCCAGGGCGAGGCCGCCCCACTGGGCGAGATTACCGAGCAGCACTTCGATGCGGCCTTCAACGTGAATGCGCGCGGAACGCTGTTTACAGTCCAGAAGGCGTTGCCGCTGTTGAACGATGGCGCATCGGTCATCATGACCGGATCAAATGCTTCGGTGAAGGGTTTTCCTGGTTGGGGCGTGTATGCGGCGAGCAAGGCAGCATTGCGCTCCTTCGCACGCACGTGGCTCAACGAACTGAAGGGCCGGAAAATCCGGGTGAACCTGCTGGTCCCGGGGGCGATCGCGACACCGATGCAGGAAGAAGTTCTCACCAAGGAGGCGAAGGCGATGTTCGAATCCCTGATCCCGCGGGGAAAGATGGGTCAATCTGAGGAAGTCGCGACGGTCGCGCTGTTTCTTGCTTCAGACGACTCGAGCTTCGTGAACGGGGCGGAGTTGTTCGTCGACGGCGGCATGACGGCCATCTAACGTCTGCAGACCTCAGCTAGTGACTGACCTTCCGGCCGCCCGCAAAGTGATTTACTGCGAGACGTTTACGGAAGGTCGCCACAAACGGAATTGATGTCCCGCGCCGTCGAAGGCTGGGAATCAATATCAACAAGGATCGGAGAAACATTATGAGCTATGCAATTGTAGGATTCGGAAAGATAGGTCAGGCACTCGCCCACGCCTTCGCCCGTAAGAACATCAACGTGACCGTTGCGAGTCGCCGGCCCCCCGAGGCGTTGGCACCGCAGGCTCGGGCGATTGGATCCACGGTCGTCGCCAAGTCGTTGCGGGATGCACTCGAGGCTGACACAATCATCTTGGCGGTTCCGTTCGGGGAACATCGCGAGATTGCGAAGGCCCTGCCGAGTTGGAAAGGCAAGACGGTCATCGACGCGATGAACTCGTTTCCAGTCCCACCTGAGGAGCTGGACGGTCTTCCGTCCTCCGCATTCGTTGCGAAGTCGTTCACCGGCGCTAAGTTGGTGAAAGGTTTTAACCACTTGGTTGCGGCCACACTGGCTACCGACCCGATCGTCGAGGGCGGCCACCGGGTCGTCTTTCTGTCGAGCGATGACGAGGACGCTATCGCTCCCGTGGCGGATTTGGCCAAAAAACTTGGGTTCGCACCCGTCAAGCTGGGAAAGTTCAACGAGGGTGGCGCGCTGGTGCACGCACGCGGCCAAACTTGGGGTCGGCTCATCTTCCAGGATTTATTCAAGAAGGAGCAGTAATCGATCTACGACCGTGTGATTTGGCTCGAGACGGATGGTCCCAAAACGTCCGATTAGATCGGACACACTTGATGTAAGGGAAAAGGAGAGATTTCGATGAGCATCGAAAAGAATGTCCATATTGTGAAGAATTTTCTTGCGGCACTCGGCCGCCGCGATAAGCAAGGTCTGCTGGCGTTGTCTGCCGAAGATATTGAGTGGATCGTTCCGGGCGAGGACTGGCCGCTGGCCGGCACGCACCGCGGGCACGCGGGATTGGAGAATTTACTTCAGAAGGCTAACGAAACGGTGGAAACTTCGTACCCAGAGCCCCCCGAGTTCATAGCGCAGGGAGACCGGGTTCTAGTCGTCGGCTTCGCTACGGGGAGAATCAAGGCCACGAATAGGAAGTTCGAGGACCATTGGGTCTTCGCCATTAGCGTTCGAAATGGCAAATTGACGAACATCCGGGAGTATATCGACACGCAAGCACTGGCGCGGGCCTCCGAGATGGCGTGAGCCCCCGGCTTTAACCCATCTGAAATTGGCGGATCTCGGTGAGTGCATTTTCGCCAATGCACTCACTGAGACACGATAACTACCAAGAAGTCGGCTTCTCGTCAGTTAACCTTCGATAGTCCGAGATCCGGGAGCTATCCAGAGAAACTCTGTGTGAGCCAGCGCAGATTCCTTCCGTTATGCCGACCTACGATGTGCTTGGACAAGGTTAGGTCAGGGGCGAAGGCGGTCCAAGAACCTCAAGCCGTCTCTGCTTCTTGAGCATCCGCCGCCGCCGCAGCTTTGCCAACCGACTTCTTCTTGGCGCTGTTAGCCATACCCTGCGATACGGCCTTCTCGACCGCGTCCTCGGTTACGCCCTTCTTCACGGCTTTTCCTGACCGCTTTTTCTACTTTCTTTGTTGCCTTCTTTTGGCCTTGATATTCGCCATCGTGGGAACCCTCGGACGAGACCTTGTCTCGCAATTGGAAATTGTACATGGGCTCCCTTTCGTTGTTTTTCCCGCAGTGCCTCCCTTCTGTGTGCCTGATCGCAGGCTCCGAAATTGGCGTTGCATCGACCAGTTGAGACCGCGGGGGTTATCGGAAACTACGGCTTCCCGAATCGCGTCGCTGGGTGAAAGTACCGAAAAATTCGACTTTGCGGCGACCACGGAATCACGTCCAGATA
This sequence comes from Tunturiibacter gelidiferens, assembly GCF_013410115.1. Classification (GTDB taxonomy): domain Bacteria; phylum Acidobacteriota; class Terriglobia; order Terriglobales; family Acidobacteriaceae; genus Edaphobacter; species Edaphobacter gelidiferens. Next base: position 1,709,287 of record NZ_JACCCV010000001.1, on the reverse strand, counting down.
GCCCGTCAACCGGGAGTCATCTGAATCCCTCATAGGCCCATTGTGTAGTAGCGCCGAGCCATGTCCCGAATCAGACGGTGTGTAGATCATCTCGAATAGCCCGTCTATCTCACGGACCATGGGCCTCCAAACTGCGGACGCTGTTTCCTCCTGCATATTCATGCCCCATTCATACGGCGCAAATGCGCGCAGGCATCAGACTAAGGGCGAGGTAACGTTCATGGCAACGTCGATCGACACCAGGCAGACCGACTTCTCCGAGATGGATAATGCGGGGATTTCTAAAGAGCACTGGAAGATCATGCTGATCTCGGGCATGGGTTTCTTCACCGACGCCTACGATCTCTTCGTCATCGGCGTTGTGATGGCGCTCCTAAAACCCATGTGGCATGTGGGAAAAGTGGAAGAGGGCCTGGTCGAGTCAACCGCTTTGCTTGCCGCAGCTATTGGCGCGCTCCTCTTTGGTCGAGTCGCGGACATGGTCGGCCGCAAGCGGATCTACGGCGTCGAAGTCCTGGTTCTCGCCGCAGGCGCAATCGCCTGCGCCTTCTCTCCCAATATCTGGTGGCTTATCGGATTTCGTTTCATTCTCGGCATTGGAATTGGCGGTGACTATCCAGTTTCCGCCACCATCATGAGCGAGTACGCCGGCAAGGCACACCGCGGGATGCTCGTCACCCTGGTCTTCGCGATGCAGGCTGCCGGACTCATCGTCGGTCCTCTTCTCGCTGCTGTTCTACTCTCGACTCATCTCTCGCATGACATCATCTGGCGCATTCTGGTCTCTTTTGGTGCATTGCCCGCCCTCGCCGTCTATGGTGCACGTCGCCACCTGAAAGAGTCACCGCGTTTTCTCAAAGCTGCAGGCCATGAAGAGGACGACTCCGGTAATCTCAAGAAGGCAAAACATTTTGATAAAAAGACGCACTCGATCTCCTTTTGGGACGGCTTTACCCGTCTCGTCGACAGCAAGATGATTGTGATCCGTCTTATCGGTGCAAGTGCCGCATGGTTTCTGATGGACTTTGCCTACTACGGCAATACCGTCTCCAGCCCGCTCGTGCTTTCGGCCCTAAGCAGCGACCACTCGGTCCTGCAGAAGACACTGACCCAACTTTGCATCTTCACTGTGTTCGCGGCGCCCGGCTATGCGATCGCGGCGCTGACGATGGATAAGCTTGGCCGCAAGACGATACAGGGCCTCGGCTTCGGCATGATGGCGCTGAGCTTTGGCCTGCTCGCCCTCATTCCCAATGTCGAGAAGCTGATGTACCCATTCCTAATTATTTACGGCTTCAGTTACTTCTTTACCGAGTTCGGCCCGAATGCCACCACCTTCGTTTACCCTTCGGAGATCTTTCCAGTCAAGGTTCGAACTACTGGTCATGGTATCGCTGCTGCCATGGGCAAGATCGGTGGCTTCTTCGGCGTCTTCACTTTCCCGTTCTTTATGCACTGGCACGGCTTGCCTGCCGCAGAGGGTGCGGCCGCTATCGTCAGCGCCCTGGGTCTGATCGTCACAATCTTCCTCCTGCCCGAAACCAAGGGTAAGAGCCTCGAAGAGCTCTCGGAAGAGCCAGCGACTCCGCTGGAAAGGGCGGCTGCCTGACATCCGCAAAGGGCTAGGATGTGTTCAGCAGAGTTTGAGAGCCTCTTCGACAGAGACTGGTAAGTCCCGGGTAGTCCGCAACTCGGAACTTAGCGGTTTGGTAAAGAGAAGCGCGTTTAGCATGACTGATAGTGCCGCCGGCGGCGTGTCTGGAAAAAGCAAACTGCACCGAGCGTTTTCTTCAAATCGACCACCTGTTTGCGCGCATGCAGCGCCTCAACACATACGAAGCGAAGACGAACGCCATGACGAGAATCGGATCATATTTATCCCAAGTACTGCCACCGCCATTCAGTTGTGAATAGAACGCGAGTAAAAGAGTGATCGCGAAACCAGCATAAACCCACTCAGTCAATCGAGGTACATTGGGAATCAGAAGGCCCACTCCACCAAGGATGTGGGTTACGCCAATCAGAGGGATGATATAGAGCGGGTATCCGAGCTGCTGATTGGCGATCCTCCATTCGCCAGGATCGTGAATTAAATATAGCCTTCCGAAGTACACCCACATGAAGGCGACAAGGCCGGTTGTTACCATCGCGGCTATTTGAGTTGCTCGACCTGCCTGCACGGATTTATCTATTGTTTGTTCAGCTTTCATAGTAAAAGGATCCTCTTCTTGCGGTTACGATGGGATGGCCTTTCGCCAGCGCGGAACCAGACGATCAGCCGTCCGGTTCCGCCCGTTGCACCCAAACAAGAACTTTCATGTTTGAGCTCAATCTTTTTTGACGTTAGCGCCGCAGTTTCCAAGGAACCGGCGTGGTTAAGCCTGCCCCGGACTTACGCCTTGACGGCGTTCTGTGCAGCCGCAAATACATCGCGTGCGGACGTCGTACCCGCTATGTGCTCCGTACCCGTGACTCCGAGGTCCATCCATCCGGCGTTAACGCTCTCATACATTTCTTCGGCAGGCCCAGTGTGGCCCTTCGGTATGCCGAACTGTTCGAACGCTTCCGCCCACCCTGCACGCGGGACTGCAAAGGCTTTTACGTCGAGTGTCAGGACTTCACCCAATTGTCCGGCCACTTCGTCCGCGCTTACAATCGAACCCAACTCGATGACGCGAGGCCCTGACCACGCCGGCCCGGTCAGAAGCGTTGCCACTTCCGCGCCGATGTCGTCTGACGCGACCATTGTCGATTTCCGGTTTGTAGGATTGTAGAAGACCGGTAGTGTTCCGCCTTGGGCGGCCTGTGAGCCGAAAAGAAAGTTTTCGAAAAAGCCGCCTGCGCGCACAAATGCAACTGGAGATGGCAAGCTGCGAAAACCTTGCTCCAAGAGTGATAAGGCCGTGACATTCCCCACCCCGCTTGTTCTATTCGCGCCCATCGACGAGAGCGCTACCACCCGCGGGGCACTGCCTTGGTCAGCGCCTCGACATAGTTCGCAATCACGCCCTTTGCTTCTCTGTAATCAGGAGAGGGTGCCCATACAGCCGGCAACATAACAAACGCGCCCTCAACACCTTTGAGCGCCGCCGCTATGGCCGTCGAATCGTTCCAGTCTCCCTCGACCAACTCCACACCTTGGTCTGCCCACTTCGCCGCCCTCTCGCGATCGCGCACAAGCGCCCGCACCTCTTTGCTTTGCTTCAGCAGATGCCGCGCGGTGGCGCCCCCAACTTTTCCAGTAATGCCCATGACTAAATACATGCTCGTTTTCTCCTTGTTGTTCTTGCAGCGATATGGGACCGTATTTGCAGCCCCGTTTTTGCGTCGCGACGCATCTCTTTAGTTCAAAGGTGAACTCAAGAGATGCCCCACGCTAAGCATGGTTGGTGACGAGAAATGTCTGGTTTTTTTCCATGGACTTGGTCAACTTCTCAAAGTCGGCCTGAGTGAGTTGGGCGGGCAAGAAGTCTGTCCTGCCATCCGGATGCACCGCATCCTTCATCATTCGCTCGTGGTGATACGTTGACACACTCAGCACGCGGCACGGACGCTCACTCTTATTGAAGAACGAGTGAGGTGCATTGGGTTGCACCACCAAGCTCTCGCCGACTTCATACACGTTCCACTCAGCGGCGCCCTGACTGTTCCAGTGTCCAATTGATAGCGTGCCTTCCAGCACATAGAAAAACTCTGCAAAGGGATGCTTATGGAGGGGAATCCCCATGCCCGGCACGACCGTGGTTTCAAAAATGGAGAACGTGTAGCCCGTGTTTTCTCCCAGTGCCCTCCACAGCAACTGCATAGGCCCGATATCAAGCGCCGGGCCGCCTGTTTTGTTGTTCTTAATAACGTTGTGATGAATGACTTCTTCAAGCGGTGTGGGGAAATTCGACATAAAACAATCCTTTCGTGAACGAAGTTGGTGCTCTGACGTGAATCCCAGAGCTTGTGAGTTGCGCAGCTAGCACTCCGCTAGTCCCGTGGGTTTTCACAGTTATCTGTCGCATCGCTACAGGCCTTTACAGGGTCGATTGGATCGCCTCGATGAGAGGTGGTTGATCCTCGCCGAGGTCTTGCTATGTGGTCGTCACCGTCACTGCCTGACGCACATACAGGCCACTTTCAAGTTGCTGCACCATGAAGGCTGCCAGATCGGCCCGCCCGATCTTGCAGCCTTCTCGCCGCCCTCCGTGCTCAGCACCCTGGCAACGCCGGTCTTCTCGCGGTCGGTCAACATCGGCGGCCGCACGAGCGTCCAGACCAAGTTGCTGCGTTCGATCTCGGCCTCCATGCCCGCCTTGTCTACCAGCAGACCCTCAGAAACGTCCGCATGAGTACGTGCTCGTTGAAGAAGCCAGCGTTCTTGACGCTCTCGCCCGCACCCACTACTGAAATCTTCAGCAGTCTCCGCACGCCATGGCGCTGCATCGCGTCGACAATATTGTGTGCCGCGCTCGTTTCCATCGTCGTCACTTTCCACGGCGTCTTGCCGCCCAGCGCGTCGATGACCGCATCCTGCCCGGCTACCGCAACGTCGACCGCAGCCGCGTCTAGCACGTCTCCTGCAACAACTCTGACATTCGCCTTCTTGTACTGCGCGGCACCGCGCACGAAAGCCGTCACCTTATGCCCAGCAGCCAACGCCTCGTTTACCAGCGCCTCTCCGCTCTTGCCCGCTGCTCCAATCACTAGAACTTTCATCGCATCCTCCTTTGCCTCGTACATGGCCGCCCATCCAAATACGCGACCTGACAATTAGATATCTATTCCAACCATTGGTTGTAAAATAATCGTTGGTTTTATTTACCAATGGTCGCAAAGCAACATTTGGTCGCAAAAATCGCCAAAGGAGACTAAGCTACTGAAGTGACATCCACATCACCAAGTCGTCGGGTAGAGCGCAAGGAGAGGTTGCGGGGCGAAATCCTTGCGGCTGCAAGCAAAATGTTTGCCGATCGCGGTTACGAAGCCGTGACGCTTCGCGAGATCGCTAAAGAGATCGGCTATACGCACGCCGTGATCTATCAGCATTTCCCCGACAAGTGGCACATTCTTGTTGAGTTGAGCAGCGAGACGATCGGGCTGATGGTTCAGAACTTCGACGCGATTGCCGCTAAACATCTTGCACCGAAAGATCGTCTTTTTGCGACTTCACGCGGCTTGATTCAATTCTGCATTGCCCATCCGCAACAGTTCCGTAACGTCTTCTTCGGACCTGAGAACCGCAATGGCGTCCGCGCTGGACAATATATCAACGACATTGGCGCGCCGTTGTTCGGACGTTTCGTGCAGCTCTTTTTCGATGTTGCCAAGGAGGAAGGATTGCCAAACAGAGATGACATAGTGGTAGCTCACACTTGGTGGTTTTCGATCTTTGGTCTCGCCACACTCATGGTCATTCAAGGGGTTGTGCCTGACTTGCCTGACCAGACTCTCGTGGTAGAGCAAACGATCGCAACGCTTTGGGCGGGCGTTCAGGCTGTTCCGCGATTGCCGAAGAGTGCAATCTCTAAGCGATCCGGCCGATCCAGTGCCTCAAAGCAATAACAGCTTCTGTCTACTTAGGAGCTGTTGGAGGTAACCGTGAGAGTGCGTAGATCTGAACGCTATGAAGTATTGAGACAGGTCGACGAGATGAAACGCAATCAGAGCCTGTGCGTGCGAGATACATAGGCCTTGATCGCTTAAGCACACTGGCATTCGATTGGTAATGCTAAGTCGGCTTATGGGAAGTGATGGCGGCCGATCGTTACCTATCCACGGCAGAGGTCTGTTCCGCCTGCTGAAACAAGCGACTCATTTGACAAGACATTCCCTCTGACCCGGAAACCTGGAGGGTGCGGAATCGCCATTTGCTCAATACGTCTGGGTAGACGTAGTCTAATTATGGCGATGCGTATTTTCCGGCAATTCGGCGTGCTGGTCTTACTGCTGGTGTCGTGCCTGGCTCCGGCGATGGCCTGCGTGGTTTCCAGTACGGAAATGAACCCCGAAGAACGTGCCTGCTGCCGCATGATGAAGAATCAATGCGGGCAGATGGACAATATGCCTGGGTCGCATGGCTGCTGCCAAAAGACCCCGCCGAGCGTCCACGATAACGCGCTGGATACGAAGGCGGTGACATTTCACCCGGTTGTAGCCCCTGTCATCTGGTTGGCTGCCTTTGAACTGGTGAATCCGGCCTCCACTGTCACTGGGTGGGTCGAGCGCCCCGACTACTCTCCTCCAGAGTCTCCACCTACAACCATTTCCATCCTAAGAATCTAGTCAGCTCCTCTCTCGCACTCTACCTTTGCCGAGCACGCACGCCTATACGCGTGTGTTTCGCCAAATGTCTTGAACTGCACTTGAGATTGGAGCTTCCGTATGAACGTGGTCTCTTTGACCGCCACGCTCGCGCTAGCCACCGCATTTTCTGCCTTCGGGCAGACGCCGGTGGCGAGCCCGCCCACGCCCTTGTCCCAGCTTTTAGCTGAGGCCGGGGCGAACAACCCACAGATCTCCGCGGCCGATCACGGCGCACAAGCTGCCAGGCAAATGGCGCCGCAGGTCACTACGTTGCCTGACCCGAAATTCACCTACCAGCAGTTGAGTGTGGGCAGTCCGAAGCCGTTTGCTGGCTATACCAACAGCGACTTTGCCTACATCGGCGTCGGAGCGTCGCAGGAATTGCCTTATCCAAGGAAATTACGGGCGCGCGGAGAAGTCGCCGAACGCGACGCCGACACAAAGCTGGCTGAAGTTGAAGTCACGAAAACGAGTATCGCCGACTCGATCAAGGCTGACTATCTGCAACTGGCATATCTGCAACAGACGCTCGGCATCCTCCGGCAAAACGAAACCGTGCTTGACCAACTCATTCAGGATGCAACGGCGCACTATCAGGTCGGTCAGGGGATGCAGCAGGATGTCCTACAGGCGCAAGTGAACCGAACCAAGATCGTGAAGGAGATCACGATGCACCATCAACTAATGGGACAGACACAAGCCCATCTCAAGGGCCTGCTCAGTCGGGATCAGGGATCTCCAGACATTGTTACGGAAGACATGATGGAAACACCGCTCACGCGCACGTCTGATGAGTTGCTTGCAGTGGTCCGCCAGGCCAACCCACAGATTCAAGTCGATGCAAGTTCCATCCGGAAGCAGGACGCGCAGTTGGTGTCTGCGAAGCGTGAGGGGAAACCGGATTTTGAAGTTGGCTATATCTATCAGAATACCGATCGTAAGTACCGGGATTACTACATGTTCACCTTTGATGTGCGCTTCCCGCGCAGGGCACGGGTGAATGCGGAGATCGCAGAGGCCACGGAGAAGCGCTCCGAATCACGACAAACCCTCAATGCGCATCTGCAACAGCAACTCGCTGAGGTGAAGGAAGGATATGTCAAAGCGACGAGCGATGCGGAGCTGCTAAAGGAATATCGGGAAGGTCTCATCCCACAATCGGATGCCGCGTACCGGGCAACACTAAACGCTTATGCGTCCAATCGTGAGCAATTCATTCATGTTCTCTCGTACTTCACCGACATTCTGAGTCTGAGGCTCGAATACGCGCAGACCCTCATGGATCACGAAGCTGCTTTGGCCCACCTCGAATCTCTGACAGGAGCGACACTGCGATGAACAAATATGTCTTGAGAACCTCACTCGTTTGGATCATTGTCCTAGCAGCTATCGCAGGGATCTGGGCATACCGCTCTCATTCAATCAAGCTGCCAATGTCACAGAAGTCGTCGATGTCCGGGGACATGCAGCCTGTTGCCTCTGGTCCTCCCGATACTGCGAACGAGCCAAAGCCATCCATGTCGGATATGCGAAATATGAAGATGGATGCTTCGCTCGTTCCAGTGCAGCTCACGCCCGAGAGGATGCAGAGCATCGGTGTTCAGACTGGCATGGTCGAATACAAACAACTGAGCGACGATATCCGCGCGACCGGCACGGTAGACATCAACGAGCGCCTGCTCTCCTATGTGCAGGTGCGCTTCCCCGGCTACATCCGCAAGGTGTTCGCCAATGCCACCTATCAGTATGTGCACAAGGGAGAACCGCTTTTTACGATCTACAGTCCTGACCTCGTGGCGACCCAGCAAGAGTATCTGCTGGCACGGCAGAATCAGAAGGCCATGAGCGCAAGCACTATCGATGGTGTCGCGGACGGTGCGGCCACTCTTTCGACCGCAGCAGAACAGCGACTCCAGCAGTGGGATATACCCGAAAGTGAGATCGCAAAGCTGAAAGAAAGCGGCAAACCAGTTACGGACCTCACCATCAACTCGCCGGTTGAGGGATACATTACCGAGCGAAATGCTCTGCCAAATATGTATGCCGAGCCTTCGACCAAACTCTACACCGTCGCCGATCTGTCGCGCGTATGGGTCTATGCACAGGTATTCCAGAACGACATAGGTCGCATAAGACCCGGCGATGCCGCGCAGATTATCGTCGATTCGTATCCAGGCCGCGTCTTCTCCGGGCAGATCGAAGAGATCCTGCCGCAGGTGGATATGACGACGCGCACGGTCCGTGTGCGACTGGCAATGGCGAATCCGGGACTCAAACTGAAGCCGGGTATGTTTGTGAACGTTGATCTAAAAACAAACCTGGGGCGTCAGCTGGTTGTTCCGGCGTCTGCTGTTTTTCAATCCGGCGCGCGGCAACTCGTGTTCCTCAATCATGGCAACGGCAGTCTTGAACCAAAGGAGATCACAATCGGTCCTCGCGTTGGCGATGACTTTGTCGTGCTCAAGGGACTGAAACCACATGAATCCATCGTGACATCAGCCAGCTTCCTTATCGACTCGGAAAGTCAGCTACAGGCCGCGGCGGGTTCCTTCGTGCCACCACCGCAGGGTGCCGGGGGTACGGCTTCAACAGCGAAAGTGCCTGCTGCTGTACAGACGAACGTCGATTTCGCCACCGATCCGAACCCACCGCAAAAGGGCAACAACATCTTTCGGGTGAAGCTCACAGGCGCAGACGGAACTCCCACCACGGGAGCTGATATTACGGTCACGTTCTATATGGCAGCGATGCCGGCGATGGGAATGGCTGCAATGAACACAAGCACCAAGCTCATCGATAAAGGCAACGGCATGTATGAAGGAAGCGGTTCGCTAAGCTCGGGCGGCACATATCAGGTGACCGTCTCCGCTCGGAAAAACGGCCAGGTGATCGCAACCAAGCAATTGCGCGTGAACGCGACAGGAGGCATGTAATGCTTTCCAGAATTATTGACGTTTGCGCCCGCAATCGCTTTATCGTGTTCACCGGAGTATTGCTGCTCACACTTGCCGGTATCTGGTCATTGCAACATGTGCCGCTGGACGCACTACCGGACATTTCGGACGTACAAGTGATCGTTCATACGGGTTGGGCAGGCGAGCCGCCCGATGTCATCGAAGACCAGGTGACCTATCCCATCGTCACGAGTTTGCTGGCTGCCCCGCATGTCAAAGCCGTTCGCGCGCAGACCATGCTTGGCGACTCCTACGTCTATGTCGTGTTCGAGGACGGCACGGATCTCTACTGGGCGCGCTCGCGGGTCATCGAATACCTGCAACAAATAAGCGGACGCTTGCCGGAGAACGTTCATCCTTCGATCGGCCCTGATGCGACGGGCGCAGGCTGGGTCTATGAGTATGCCATCGTCGATAAGAGCGGCAAACACAGTCTTGCCGACCTGCGCAGTTTGCAGGACTGGCATCTGCGCTATGGGCTGGAGACTGTGCCCGGAGTTGCCGAGGTAGCCAGCATCGGTGGCTTCGTCAAGCAATATCAGCTACAGCTCGACCCCAACAAGCTACTTGCCTACGGCATTCCGCTTTCTACCGTCATCGACAAAGTAAAGATGAGCACGAATGAAGTCGGCGGTCGCGTCCTTAACTTGAGCGGCGCGGACTACATGATCCGTGGTCTCGGATATCTGCGCTCACTGGACGATCTCGCTACAGTTGCCGTCGGCAGCAAGAATGGGACCCCTGTTCTGTTGCGCGATCTCGGAACGGTGAGCTTTGGCCCGGATATACGCGAGGGGGTCGCGGAGTGGCATGGAGACGGGGAGACGGTCGGCGGAATCATCGTCATGCGCCAGGGCATGAACGCATTGAACGTCATCAATGGAGTAAAGCAGAAGCTCCGTGAGATAGCGCCCTCATTTCCACCCGGCGTCCAGATCATGACGGGTTATGATCGATCCGACTTGATCGAGGCGTCTATCAAAACGCTGCAGCGTGATTTGACCGAAGAAGCCATTATCGTCAGCCTCGTCATCATCGTCTTCCTGTTTCATTTCCGTTCTGCGCTCATTGCCATCGTCGCCTTGCCTATCGCGGTGCTGATGTCTTTTATCCCGATGTACTGGCTGGGGGTGAGTTCGAACATCATGTCCCTGGGCGGCATCGCCTTAGCGGTTGGTGTGCTTGTCGATGCTTCCATTGTGATGGTCGAAAATGGCTATCGCCATCTGTCGGAACGGCAGGAAAACGATGCCAACCCGGTATCTGAGTTAGAGCGGCAAAGCATTCTTATCAACTCGGCCAAGCAGGTTGGTCCTGCACTCTTCTTTTCACTGATTATCATCGTCGTTTCCTTCTTGCCGGTCTTCCTGCTCGAAGCGCAGGAAGGACGCATGTTCCGGCCGCTGGCATGGACCAAGACCCTGGCGGTCGGCTCCTCCTCCATCCTTGCCATCACGCTCGTGCCGGTCCTAATGGTGATGCTGATTCGAGGGCGGCTCAAGCCGGAGAATGCGAATCCTATCTCACGAGTCACGCAGGCGATTTACCTGCCCATCCTGAAATTCTGCCTGCGACACCGCTGGCTCACCATCGTGGTTAACCTGATCTTTCTGCTGGTCACGTTTCCACTAGCAACACGTTTGGGCAGTCAGTTCATGCCAGCTCTCTTTGAAGGCTCCACTCTCTACATGCCGACCGCTCTTCCAGGCATCTCCATCGAACAAGCGAAGGTGCTCCTGCAGCAGCAGGACCGCATTCTTCGCAGTTTTCCGGAGGTGGCCAGCGTATTCGGAGCGGTTGGGCGATCAGACAGCGCAACCGACAATGCACCTCTGGACATGTATGACACCACGCTAATGCTCAAACCACGGGAGCAATGGCCCGCTGGGATGACCTACGAAAAGCTCATTCAGCAGATGGATGAGAAGCTCCAGTTTCCGGGGCTTTCCAATACCTGGACAAGCCCGGTCGAAAACCGCCTCGACATGGAATTGACCGGCATCAAGACACCACTTGGCATGAAGGTGCAGGGGCCAAATGTGGATGGCATTCAGCAACTTGCCTCGCAGCTTCAGACTGTTCTTTCAGGGCTGCCCCAGGTGCGATCTGTCTTTGCTGAAAAGGTCGCGCAGGGTTTCTACGTCAATGTCGAAGTCAAACGGGAAGAGGCAGCGCGTTACGGTCTAACGATTGCGGACGTTCAGACAGCGGTTTCATCTGGCATCGGCGGACAGAATATTGCAGAGAACATCGAGGGCCGAGAACGCTACCCCATCAATGTCCGCTATCAGCGCGACTTTCGCGACAATATCGACAAGATGCGTGGGGTACTGATCGGCACCCCACCCGGCGCTCAGATTCCGCTTGGACAGGTAGCGAAGGTCTCCTTCTCGCATGGCCCTGCCATGATCCGGGATGAAGACGGTGCGCTGACGGGATACATCTACATCGATCTCAAGAACTCCGATTACGGTGGCTTCGTTGCACAGGCAGACAAACTCATTCACAACAAACTAGCCTTGCCCGCAAATTACACTTTCCAATGGTCGGGAGAATATGAACTCGAACTACGCGCAAAAAAACGCCTACAGCTGATCCTCCCGGTGGTATTCTTCGTGATTTTCCTATTGTTGTATCTGGTCTTTCACTCTGTTGCCGAAGCGCTTGTTCTCATCTTTCCAACCATCTATGCGATGAGTGGAGGGTTGCTCTTGCAATGGCTTCTTCACTACAACTTCAGCGTCGCCGTGGCGGTCGGTTACATCGCACTCTTCGGAATTGCGGTAGAAGCAGGTGTCGTGATGGTCGTCTATCTTCATGAAGCTCTCGAACACAAACTGCAATCTGGTAAGACGCTGACGAATGCTGACGTTGAAGACGCAGCCATTGAAGGTGCTGTTCATCGTCTGCGGCCAAAGCTTATGACCGTCTGCGCTGTGCTTGCCAGTCTTGTTCCGATTCTCTGGGAATCCGGCATCGGCTCCGATGTGATGAAGCCGATTGCCGCGCCTATCGTAGGCGGCATGATTACGTCCACCATCCACGTCCTGATTCTGGTTCCCGTCTTCTTCGTCATGATGAAGGAACGGGCATTGCGTAAAGGACATTTACAAGCGCGGAATCAGGGTTCTGGCGTCACGGATTGAGAGGTATTTGGCCCGTTCTAGGTTCAGCAGCAGCCACAACTCTCGCCGTGGAGAGCACGTCGTCCCTCGACTATCAAGATGGGCAACGCCAGGAGGGCTGCTGCTGAATCCACCCAACTAATGTGCCAGACAGCATTGATAGCCAGTCCCGCCAAAGTTATCAGCGCTAGATAAGCACAGGTGGCGGACTGTACCGCATCCGCAGCCAAGGCTCGGTTGTTTGTCCGTTGCGCGGTTCTACGCTTTGCCCAGGCCAGAATCGGCATCACGATAAGGGCAGCAAACGTGATAGCAATACCATTGCAACTCGTCTCCGGCTTGACACGGTATAGGAGTGAAAGGACAGTCACGAGTGCGACTATTCCTGCAAGGACAAAGAGCAGGACTCCAGCCAACCGTGCGGCACGGTCTTTCGTGAGTGGAAATGATGGGACAAGCGCTAAGAGAACCACCGTCGCCGATAGCAGTTCCACAAAGCTGTCAGCGCCAAATGCCAGCAGCGCCGAACTGTGCGCCGTCACAGCTCCGTAGAGAGATACTCCGCACTCTACCAACATCCATACCAAGGTGATTCCCTGAAGCCAGGCAATCGTACCCGTCATCGTCGCAGGAGGGGAGCAGGCTGTCCTGTTATTGAAATGAGCTTCGGTCTGGATGAACTGTGCCACAACTAAGTCTATCGCCATACCTACGCTGGAATCGTGTTCAACTGCTCCCGCGCCAGCAACTTCAAAACACGCTGCTTGATCTCATCACGAGTTTGGCGCACGATTTCTATTCCCTGTCCCTTGGGATCGGGCAACGGCCAATCGTCACGCCTGAGGCTAGGGACGTAGGGGCACTCATCTCCGCAACCCATCGTGACCAGCATTTCGGCATTTTTCGCCAACTCTGCCGTAAGCTTCTGAGGCTTCGCGTTGCTGAGGTCGATTCCCACCTCGCGCATTGCGTCCACGACTACTGGATGAACATGTTCGGCGGGATGAGTCCCAGCAGAAATACCATGCGCCAAATCAGGATCGACGAGTTGGTTGAAGAAGGCAGCCGACATCTGTGAACGACCAGCGTTATGAATACAGGCAAAAATGAAAGTACGCATCCCTGGTCAAGCTCCTTCGGTTGAACGGTTCTACTGATGTCCTATATTGTCAATTTCCTTTTGCAAGGCAAGCTGGTCAAGTGTCGAGAGCGGCAAAGAGAGAAACAGAGCAATTCTCCGATCAAGGATGGAGAAGGTGTCACGAAATGCGCGGTCAATCTCTTCCGGCCTGCCCACGGCTGTAGCGGGATCGGGCACTCCCCAGTGGGCCGTCATTGGCTGCCCCGGCCAAACCGGGCATATTTCTTTGGCAGCGTTGTCGCAGACAGTGAAGACGAAATGAAGTTGGGGAGCATCGGGTTTCGCAAATTCATCCCATGACTTGCTGGAGAACCCGTCCGTACTGAGTCCAGCAGTCGCGATCTGCTTGAGCGCTTCGGGGCGAACAATGCCTGCTGGGTGGCTGCCTGCACTATAAGCTGTGAAGTTGGCTCTGCCTTTGCGGTTCATGATCGCCTCGGCTATGATCGAGCGTGCAGAATTACCGGTGCATAAGAACAATACGTTGTAGTGTGGCATCATGCTCTCCTACGCACAGCAAGACGGGCCACAGCAAGGGGATGACGCTGTGGCTTTTGGCTTGACGGCGTAGACCTTTACACTTGCGGCCGCGGCATTGATGTCATGGTTCTTCAGCAAATCATTCAGTTCCGTGTGGAGTGATGCTATATTTGGCGCGGGCGCACAGCAGGACTCTCCATCCATCGCGGGGGAACAGCAACCCGACTGATTCTCCACTTTGGTGTAAGCGTTCAGGTCCGCTCCACTGTCCAAGATCTCAACATGCTCGAATCCTGCTGCGAGAAGACCGGCACGGTATTCGTCGATCTTGATCGCGCCAGCGATGCAGCCCACATAGGCGGCCATGCTGCGAGCGACGGCCTCCGGTAGCTCGCCCTTCAAGGCTATGTCACTCACGGTAACACGGCCTCCAGGCTTGAGCACACGGGCAATCTCGCGGAAGACAGCGGACTTATCCGGTGCGAGGTTCAGGACGCAATTCGACATGACGCAATCCACAGAAGCATCGGGAAGCGGGATGTGGTCGATAGTGGACTGGTAAAACTCCACATTGGTATAGCCGCCCGCCATTGCGTTCGCTCTGGCCCGCTCAATCATGGCCGGAGTCATATCAATGCCGATTGCACGTCCCTGCGCCCCCACCATCTTTGACGCCAGAAAGACATCGAGGCCGCCCCCGGAACCGAGATCCACTACCACCTCACCGGGCCGAATGTGCGCGGTCGCCGCGGGATTGCCGCAAGACAGGCCCATGTTTGCCTCGGCTGGGATCGAGGTTAGTTCCTCTGTCGAATAGCCAAAGGCTTCTGCAACGGCCCTTACACCGTCATCGTCGCTCGATAGCGTGCTCTGTGCAACTGCACCGTACTTCGATCGAATGGAATCAAGAATCTGTTCTGCCATGCAACCACCTCCGAGGACATATTCGCCAATGTGAATGTATCTCTTGCTTTCGTATTCGTCAAGGCGTATACATTCTCTATGGCAAGGCGAGCGCAACTATTCGACATGCAGCAGTTCTTTCAGGCTTTGGGAGACAATACCCGCATCCGGCTCCTCAACCTCATGGGAGATCAGGAAGTTTGCGTCTGCTACTTCGTGGAAATCCTGGGTGGCCCGCAGCCGAAAATCTCTAGGCATTTGGCGTATCTGCGGAAGGCTGGCATCGTCTCGGTGCGCCGAGAAGGCAAGTGGATGCACTACCGCATCGTTATGCCGCCCCACATCGGGGCAACGCAAATCCTTCGACAGACCCTCGATTGGTTGAAGGAAGACAAGTCTATGCAGGCAGATAAGGCGCGTCTCACCAAGGCTTGCTGCTCTCCGTCGAAATACCCCGCGCTCGAAGGTGCTCCACTCCCCACGGCTATTACGGAACCGTGCTGCGAGGCTTGCTAGATATGACCACAGCCATAACGCAAGGACGTGTATGCGCTCCCGCGCAACGAAAGAAGCTATCTTTTCTGGATCGCTTTCTTACGCTCTGGATATTCCTCGCAATGGCCGTCGGTGTGAGCATCGGCCACTTCATCCCCAATTCGGCGGCCTTCGTCAATCGATTTCAGACCGGCACGACCAATATTCCGATCGCCATCGGACTCATCATCATGATGTTCCCGCCACTCGCGAAGGTTCGATATGAGAAGTTGGGCGAGGTCTTCCGCAACAAGCGCGTACTTGGTCTGTCGCTGATACAAAACTGGTTCATCGGACCGGCACTCATGTTCTTCCTGGCAGTTGTCTTCCTGCACAATGAACCGGCATACATGCGCGGCCTCATCCTGATCGGCATTGCACGTTGTATTGCGATGGTCCTCGTCTGGAATGAGCTTGCAGAAGGCGATACGGATTACGTCGCCGGACTGGTCGCTATCAACAGCGTCTTTCAGGTGCTTTTTTACAGTATCTACGCCTGGGCTTTCCTTACGGTGCTCCCGAAGTGGTTTGGCCTTGAGGGGAGCATTGTCAAAATCGGAATCGACCAGATTGCGAAGAGCGTCGGCCTTTATCTCGGTGTTCCATTTGTCGCCGGATTCCTGACACGGTTCTTTCTCATTCGCCTCAAAGGGGAGGAATGGTATCGGGCGCGCTTCCTTCCTCGGGTGACTCCGCTCACGCTAGTCGCGCTGCTCTTCACAATTCTGGTCATGTTCTCGCTGAAAGGCGATCTCATTGTGAGACTGCCTCTTGATGTAGTGAAGATTGCTGTTCCTCTGGTCGTCTATTTCCTCATTATGTTTCTGGTCAGCTTTTGGATGGGCAAGCGGCTTGGCGCGGATTATGCACAATCGGCTACCCTCTCCTTCACGGCTGCCGGTAACAACTTTGAGCTGGCTATTGCGGTAGCGGTGGCAGTCTTTGGGTTGAACTCTGGAGAGGCGTTCGTCGGTGTCGTGGGCCCACTCATAGAGGTGCCAGCGTTGATCGGCTTGGTCAACGTGGCCTTCTGGCTTAGACACCGGTATTTTGGGCAGGGGGCCACAGGCTTTCATGCACGCCCGGTCGAAGACGCCCAATAAAATGTCTCGGCAACGCTGAGACGATTTGCCAGCGGTGCGAGATAGGCTCGATAGGCAGGAACAGACGCCGTAGGCATCAGATTCGCTGAAACTTGGAACGTCGCGAGGGTGCTTGAGCACCCTTCCGCACCCTAAAAATTTGAAAAAGATCGATTTGGACTGGACCTCTGCCGTAGTCCAGAGCTCTGTCGCTGCACGGCAGAGGTCTGAATCTCGGCACGTTCAATTTGCGAGGGTGCTGGCGAGGGTGCTGAAATTTGGGATTCGCGTTTTTCCCCGTGTTTTTGAATGTCTTTGGGTGCCGTAGTTAGCCATCAACGCCCATTAAATTATTTAGATACAACCAGTTAGCGTAACTGTCACAGCAGAGGTCAGAGTCAGAGGCTCGCCGCTCAATAGAATGATTGCTGACCCAATCAGCGTCCCCCCACTAAACAATCGAGGGACAAATGAGAAAGTCACGCCAAAGAGGCTGGATCGAGCTCCGCGGGAAGAAGTGGTATGGATATTTCCGCAAGACAGTGATTGATCCGACAACAAACGAACAAAGACGCATGACCGCCACGGTGATCCTGGGATTCCAGGCTCACATGAACAAGGCAGAAGCACGAGAGATCCTGGATTTCCACCTCTTCAAACAAACAGGAGCACGCTATGAGGAAGGAGTTTGGATCGACAGTTCGGTAACTTTCGGATGGTTTGTTCGCAATCGCTTTCTTCCTCTGAAAGAAGGAATGTGGAGGGTTGAGACCGCCAAGGTCAAGAAACTTCTCATCGAGCGTGACCTAATCGATAGCTTTGACGCTATCTCGTTGAAGAGCTTCGATAAATTTCGCCTGCAGATTCATCTGCATAATTTGGCCAAAGAAAGATCCAGAGATCGTGTCCTTCAAATTCACGCATATCTGCGCGATATTTTTGCAGAGGCAGAGGAGCAGGGATTTCTTGCGAAGGATCCAGCGCGAAGGCTCCGAGTTCCGACACAGCTACGCGGGGTTGATAAAACAACTTTTGACCTGGGAACAGCTCAGAGAAGTTCTCTCTCGCTTGGGTCCCCGTGATCGTCTGCTATTAGAGCTTGGTATGACGAATGCATTGCGGCCCAGTGAAATGTTTGCTCTCAAGTGGCAAAGTTTCAACTATGAAAAGCTGACCATAACGTTGAGTGAGACAGTATATAAAGGGAAAATTCGTCCATGGGGTAAAACGCCAAAGAGCATGGGAGTGATCCATATCACTCAGGAGTTAGCCAAGGCACTACTGTTTTGGAAACAGCAATGTCCAACACCTACTCCTGATACGTTTATTTTCTCGAATAGCAGGGAAAACTTTATTGATGCAGACAGATTCCGCAAACAGGTATTACACAAACTGGCTGCCGAATTGAAATTGCCTAAGCTGACGTTCCAGGTCATTCGTCGTTCGATTGCAACACTCGCTCAAACGATGGGCTCGGTTAGAGACATCCAGGGCATACTTCGGCACTCGTCTGCGTCAACAACTGCAGATGTCTACATGCAGGAAATTTCCGAGCGTGTGCAGATGACTTTGTTATCCATCAGCAATGAACTGAGGGCAATTCCCTCTTCATCCAGTTTGGAGCCAAATGGAAGCTGCTGCCAACCCATAGAGTCTTCTCTAGAATTTGAGGTGGCAATGAATATGTAACGAGGGTAGGAAATCGTGTCGTTTGACCTCTTCCACACACGGAGGGCAACCTTCTTTAGTCGCCCAGCACTGGTTGCATTGGTTGCAAGTGCGAAAGGGAACGGCCGCTAAATCATTGATTTTCCCAACTGGTTTTGCTTGGTTCCTCTTCCATGCCATGGAAATGGCAAAACCATAAGTTATTGACGGTAAAGCAGTTATAAACCGGCAAAACCGGCCTTCTGGGCGGCCTTTGACACAAACTTTGACACAAACTTTTCGGGCCGTGGGCTGCGCTTGTGGCGGGAGCAGCTCACCATCATTTCCATTCACCGATGGACAGAACGTAACCTTAGAGACGACATGGACACCCTCCAATACGGCGAAATCCGTAACGATATTGTCGCACTGCTCCAGGCTGCCAGAACCGCTTCCGCTCGAAGCGTGAATGCACTGATGACTGCCGCCTATTGGGAGATCGGACGCCGCATCGTGGAATCCGAACAACAGGGGCAGGAGCGGGCGGAATACGGCGAGGCCCTTATCAAGCAACTCGCCGAAGATCTGGAGCCACGTTTCGGGCGGGGCTTTGGGTGGCGCAACCTCACACAAATGCGGGCGTTCTTCCTCGCTTGACCCGCCTCGAAGATTTTGCAGACACCGTCTGCAAAATCTGTCCCTCTTCCTGAACTGGCTCAAAAGTTCCCTTTACCCTGGTCGGCATACGTCCGGCTGCTCTCGGTGCGGAATCTGGAGACTCGTGCGTTCTACGAGACCGAAGCTCTTCGTTCCGGCTGGTCAATTCGTCAGCTCGACCGGCAGATTGGCAGCCAGTTTTACGAACGCATCGCACTTTCTAAAAACAAGGCCGCCATGCTTCAAAAGGCGGAGACCGCCGAATCCGGCGATACCGTTACACCTGAGCAAGCCATCAAAGATCCGTTCGTGCTCGAATTCCTTGGCCTCAAGGACGAGTATTCTGAGACGGACCTTGAAGCGGCGCTCATCCAACACCTCACCGATTTCCTGCTAGAACTAGGAGACGACTTCGCGTTTCTGGGCAGGCAGAAGAGGCTTCGCATTGACGACACCTGGTTCCGAATAGATCTCCTTTTCTTCCATCGTCGGCTCCGTTGCTTGGTTGTCATCGATCTCAAAGTGGGCAGGTTCAGCTACGCGGATGCCGGACAGATGCACCTCTACTTGAACTACGCACGCGAGCACTGGATGAAAGAGGGAGAGAACCCTCCGGTGGGATTGATTCTTTGTGCAGAAAAGGGCACAGCGGAGGCTCATTATGCTCTCGACAGTCTACCCAATAAAGTTCTCGCCGCCGAATACCAGATGGTGCTCCCTGATGAAAAGGTGATTGCCAACGAATTGAAGAAATCTCGGGTGCAGTTGGAAGAGCGGCGTATGAGTCGTATCCAATCTGATAGCACCTGAGAATTGTGGGCACTATCCTAACCGATGTTTACGACATCTTGGTACCATTCAGCTCTTTGGTGAGTGCATTGGCGATGATGCGTCATTTGAGAGTGACGGCCCGCTTACATCCAAGTTGCGCCGGTCGGCCTGCGTATACATCACATCTCCTTTCACCTAGGCTTTACATACGGCGCAAAAACTTACTTCACTCCATCGGGTCTAAGCAAGCTCATGAAGAAGAAAGAGCAAAATGCGATTCACGCTCTTCTTGGAACCTTGGCGGTTCTCGCACTCCTGCCCGTACCGGTGCGCGCGCAGGAGATTGTCGCAGGTGTGAATGACAAGATTCGGGTCCGCGTGGGAACGCCTCTGGTTGCTCGTGGGCCCTCTGGCGATGTCGCTGACAATTGGTTTACGGAAACCCGACTTCCCGATGGGCGCTTTCGCGGCTTTACAGGAACTGGAGATACATGGGCGGTTGACGGCCATCATCCCTACGAAATGAGCAGCCCAGGGGTCAAAGTCCTGAAACCGGGGCTACCGGGCAGCCCATCCTCTTGCGGTCAATGGATCCAGCACGTCGAACTCGAAGGCAAGACACTGTACGGCTGGGTTCACAATGAAACCGCCTGCAACTACGCAAAGGGCCAGACACATTCCTCCATGACCATTGCTACCTCCGCCGACTATGGGCTTACCTGGAAGATTGAAGGACCGGTCATCGCTGGTACTGACCCGCCCGCCGCCGGTAAAAGTACAGGTGATAGTTGTCCTGCCACAGTGAAGGGGCAGGACGGTTATGACTATGCGTATTGCCTTCGCAACGGCGGGCAATCCTGGAATGGCGGTTACACGTTCATTGCGCGTGCGCCTTCCACCAACCCCGGCCCCGGCCAGTGGAAGAAGTTTTTCAACGGCGCCTGGTCCGAGCCGGGAGTTGGTGGCAAATCAAGCCCCGTCGATGGGCTGGGCGTCGCTTATTGGACCACAACGCATCAGACCATCAGTCTCAACTGGGCCCACGGAGGCATGGGGCTTCAGGTGTCCGCGGATCGCCTGCACTTCAAGCCAGCTTTTTCTCAACCTCTCATGTTAACTGCGGGTGGCGACTGGGGGCGCAAAGACGGCCTGGAACTTGTCTCTTATCCTGTTGTCATCGACGCACAAACTGGTCTTAATCAGCTCGGTGACCATTGGCTACTCGCTTACATGTACCTTAACCCTGGCGAGGGCTTCGACAAGCGCTATCTGATTTTCCGTCCGGTCGATATCTCCTGGTCCCGCTCACCGAGCGAACCCGTAGTGGCTGAAATGCTCACGCACTGGTACGACGCGACCCACCATGACCATTGGACCACCATTGCTCCCGTGCCTGGCAACTACACTTCTTACCGCCTTGTCGCCCAGCTTGGCTACATGATGACTGCGGCAGATCCTGCCAAACCCACCGTTGAGCTCGAAGAATGTCTCAGTAGGTCGCTCGGTCATCCCGACCGCATTCTCATTCAAAAGGGCGTTTGCGAAACGCAGGACTACCAGCGACTGCGCAGCGCAGGATTCGTCTATTCCACAGCTCAGCCCGACACGCAGCCGCTTTATCGCTGCTACTCCGACGCCGAGCACGCCCACTTTGCAGCAAATGACGAGAACTGCAACGGCATGGGCAAACGCGAGGCACTCCTCGGCTACGACCTCAAACAGTGACTGGCATTGCGATGTGACACTTCCCCGCGCAAACGGCTTTGCACACTCGTTGCTGGTGGTTTATCACCAACTGAGGCAGACCCGCCTGAATTCCTCGTCACACGATCCTCTGAACCCATTGGCTCCGCCAAGGCGGCGCCTTGAAGAGATCTATCCGCGAAATACTGTGCCTCATGCACGACCTTGCCGTTACGGAACTCCATAATGCTCACTGTGTATGATGAACGTCCCGGGGCGGCGAATACTGAGTCGATTCTACAATGCCGCAAACAGGGCGCACCACGTTTCCATGACCGAACAGCTTGGAACCAAGCATCGGCGACTTGACACTGATTTAAGTTCACTTCAGTGTAGAGAACCCGCCTAGTGGATACCGTACAGCCCTTGAAAGTAGTAGTCGATGAGGTGCGTAAACGCTTCTGGAGATGATTCAGGGAGATTGTGCGTCGGGTACACTCCCTGATGGCATGGACGAGATGACCGCAACTTCTTCTTTGCTATAAGGGTTGTAAAAGGCAATCTTCGGCTCATCGAAGTTCAGAGGAGATTTTGGGTTCATGAAGAAGCGCAGACGCTTGGTTGCAGTCCTAGCATTTCTGGTTCCGCCAACCGTCCTTGCATCCGAGGATGTCACTCTTAAGGGCAGAGAGTTTTATCTGGACGGCAAGCCGTGGTTGCCGAAGGGCATCGACGTTGAGGCGTTCAATCGCCCCATTGGAAATTATGAGTCTGCCTCGTTGCAACAGCTGGCGAAGCAAGTGCGCAGTGATTGGGGACCTGCCGAAATGAGTGCAATCAAGACGGTCTTTGGCAGCAAGATGATCCGTTTTACTGTCAGTCAGCCGGGGCTGGATCCGCAATCGCCGATCTATTCGGCGGCCTACCGTGACGAAGTGCTTGCGGGGTTCAAGGAGGCGAGAGATGCCGGTTTCGTCCTCGTTGTGTCTATGGACGCGCAGGCCGAGAACGGCATCCCCAATCTGCCTTGCATGCCGAGCGACAGTACGGCGCGGGCCTGGAAGGCGCTTGCACCTTCGCTCATCAACGATCCGGGGGTGATCTTCGAACTGTTCAACGAGCCCTGCCGGGACAACTGGGATCAGGGACGCAAGGAGTGGGCAGGCGAGATGCAGACCCTGATCGACATGTTCCGGAGTATGGGAGCCAGGAATATCCTGTTGGCGGACGGCCTGAGTTTCAGTCAATCGACCAACGGGCTGTTTCCTCTCTTGCACGATTCCATCCCCAACCGTCTTGCGATGGCCGTCCATCCCTATTTCAACGGCTTGAGCAAGGAGCCATCCACGCCACCCGAGACGTACTTTGAAAATCATTTTGGCAAGGATGCTGGCAGGTATCCGATCCTCGCCACCGAGTGGAACGCCACCGACACCAATGGTTGCGTGGATGATCGAACGCCGGAGATTGCTCTAGCGTTAGTGCGCTATCTGCAACGGCTACATATCGGACTGGTTGGCTGGGCCATCGATTCCGATCATGGAAAGCTGGTGAAGGATCATTTGCACTTTGAGCCAACCGATTACCAGAACTGGCATGGGTGCCCGCACACGCCCAAAGGTCAGCCGACGCCTCCGGTCTTCTCCGGTGCCGGCAAGCTGCTCGCCAACTTCCCAAACAACTGAGGAAAAACGTGATGAGATATGTTGCGCTCCTTGTGTCCTTACTATTTTCTCTTCCTGCCGTGGCTGTCCAAGACGTCACGATCAAAGGCAAGGACTTCTATCTGGATGGCAAGCCCTGGCTGCCCAAGGGTGTTAACGTCGCCGCTTTTGTTCGGCCGAAGTTTATTCCGTCCGCCCCCAAGTGGATGAATGATGAGAGCAACAATCCGGGGCGGGAATGGTGGGGCCCTGCTGAGTTTGCCGCGATCAAGAGCGTTCTGGGAGGCAGCGTGATTCGCTTCCAGATCAGTCAGGCCGCGCTTGATCCCCACTCCTCCATCTACGACCGCGCATATTTGACCGAGCTGACTGGAGCCATCAAGCAGGCGCGCGCAGCCGGTTTTGTCGTCATCTGCTCGATGAGTTGGGGAGATAGTGGCGGACTGCAGAACATGGCGGGCATGCCGGACGATGGCACAACGCGCGCGTGGCAGTCGCTGGCGCCTGGATTTGTCCATGATCCGGGAGTTATGTTCGAGCTATTCAACGAGCCTAAGCTGGATTGGAACAAGGCAGGCAGCCACCAGATCTGGGCGCAGGATATGCAAGCGCTCATCGATGAAGTGCGTTCGCTGGGCGCGACGAACATCCTGCTTCTGGATGGCCTGGGCTATGCGCAGTGGACCAACGATCTCTTTCCTCTGGTCCATGATCGCCTGCCCAATCGCATGGCAATGGCCGTCCATCCCTACCTCGACCCCATGCGCAACGAAGCTCATCTCGACCCGCAGGAATACTGGCGCAAACACTTCAGCCTGAGCGCCGCGCAGGTTCCCATGATCACGACGGAGTGGAACGCAACGCCCAACGGCGGCTGCGCTGGCCCCAGCACACCAGAGCTATCGCTTGCGCTCATGCGGTTGCTGGCATCGCTGCATGTGAGCGTGCTTGGCTGGTCCATCGATACATCCGCAAAGCTGGTCAAAGACCATACCAGTTATCAGCCGACAGACTATACATCCTTCCAGGATTGCAAGGACGGATCGGAATCCGGCGGTGGCAGCCTGTTGGCCAGGTTCCCAAACGACTAAAAGGATCAGCCTTCTGCCTCACTATCTTGAAAGATAGCAGTGATTCTCAGACAGAACCTATGCCGTGCACGAGCAGCGGTCTTCCTCAATTCCATCAACATGCTCGCAAAGATGAAGCCTACTTTGATGAGTGGATCGGCGATCTATCGTCAGGTGAGGATTGCGACGCCAAGAAGCCGTTCGAGCACACTCTGCCCGAGTTGCAGCATTTGGCTGGAAACTCTGGTGTGCTTTTAGGGTCTTCATTACTGAGCTTTTCGCAAGCCTGTGATGATTGAAGGGTGCGATGGGCCGATTTCGATTCATGCCGTTCGTAGAAACCGAGGCGCTGCTATGCATGTTGCTGCACGCAAGTTGAAGCTGTATCGGCTGTTTATTGCTGTTGCGATCGTAGGGATTCATTTTGCGTTCAACTCTCCCGCGATGCAGGCTCAGAACGCCCATGCAGGCCCCGTGATTGGAGTTATCGATGGGGTTGGGTTTGAGGGAGACCAGTATTACGTTCACGGATGGGCGTGCCAAGAGGGACAGCGGAACTCCATCGAGGTTCATATCTATGCTGAACACGGCGCAAACGACAAGCCACCGGGAACATTTGTCACCGCAGACGCAGCAAACCTGCCAAACGAACCGGCCGTAGACCATGAGTGCCACGACGCAGATGGGGGCCGACACAGGTTTCGAATCGCGTTGCCCAACCAACTCCTTAGGAGCTTTCAGAGCAAAGCGCTCTTTGCACATGGAATCGCTATCGCGGGCAACGTGGAGAACACCCTGCTTGCCGGGTCGGGAAATTTCAAGCTACCTGCTCCCAGATGGCCACCCGATCCGCCTACGCCAGACTTTCTCGATGGCCCTTCCGTCGCGGCTTTCGACACCAGGAAGGACTCTTGCGAGCAAATCGATATTCCGGATGCCGCGGCCAGAGCCTTCCGCGACTACAGAGGAACGATCCATCTGATCGCGTCACACTATGTGACGCGAGCGGGGCTTGGGCCAACGCTTGAGACCGTGAAGCACAACTGTCAGATTGTCTATCAATCCCCGAAGGACGGAAATATCGCAGACTTCAACGATTACACATGGTTGAATTCTTTCTACAACGTGGATGGTAAGCAGATTGTGGCACTGGGGCATATGGAATACCACGGCTGGGAGCATGGTCAGTGCGCCGGTAAGACCGACACCATTACCTGCTGGTATAACGTGCAGACATTCAATCTGTCGGAAGACGGCGGCTATCACTTTACTCGTCCCAAGCCGCCGGAGAACTATTTCCTGAGCCTTCCCTACAAGTACCAGGTCAACCAGGGGCCGGAAGGTGTCAGCGTCGACGCCAACATCGTCAAGGTTGGCAACTGGTACTATACCGCGATGAGTGGCTGGCCGTGGCCGCCCAACTGCGGTAGCGGAAAAGGGCAGAAGCCGTGTCTGAATCCCGGAGGCACCTGCCCGGTTCGCACGGCGAATATTCTCGATCCATCCTCGTGGCGGGGTTGGGATGGCAAAGGATTCAATGTAGCCTTCGCAGATCCGTATCGCGGCCCGATAGCGAATTCCTCAGCGCATCTCTGCCCCCAAGCGCCGAATATCGAGTTCTTAACAGGATTCAACTACTACCCGGCAACGCATCTGTTTATTGGGACACAGTTCACGCCAGTAGAGACCGCGTATGGTCCCCCGGGGGTGTACTTCACGACATCGCCGGACTTTGTGCACTGGAGCAAGCCCGCACTCGCTCTGACTATGAACCAGATGCTCCGGCGGGAGCCTGAAGGCAATTGGTCTTATGCGTACTTTTCTCTGATTGATCCGAGATCGACAGATTCGAACTTTATGACGATCACGGACACTCCTTACCTTTATTACGTCCGAAGTGACGTCAACCACGGTCCCTACCAACGTGTTTTGTTTCGGCAAAAGATTAAGTTGAACTGGTTAATGAAGAGACAAGGCCGATGAACGAATTCTCTGTCCGTTCCGAGAAACGTCGGTACCTTGCTGAGGCTCCAGTGCTTGAAGGATAGTTAGCAGGTCTCCACACATTGCCGCGTCATAGTCCACGCCAGCTTTCGGAACGCCTTGGCCGCGCCGTAGTAGGTTCACAGCAGGCCGCGATCTACCAAGGACGACTGACTGCAAGTCTTGAAATCTGCGCGTCCGAGCCTGCCGGCGTACTCGATCACATACGGTGGAGTGGGTGCAGTAGGGGCGTTCGATCCTGCGGTCGCGCACTGGTAGATGTTCATCTCCCAACCATTGCCGTGCGCGACTATCTCTGCCCATGCACTTTTGTTTGCGGCCGCATCGATTGCGACGATCGAGCCTGGATCGCTCAGCACGCCTCGCATGGCCGCAGCGACTCGTGTCAGGATGCCCGCGCGAGAGATACTGACGAAGTGTTCAGGGCCTACAGTAATCTGCCAGCGCAAGCGCCACAGAGGATTGGCGTCCTGCTCCCCAATTTGGTTGATGGTTACAGGTTCGGTGTGTGCCTTGTGCAACACCGCGCCCGTAAATTCGGCTGGCTTGCCGCGACGGTAAGTATCTTCGACCTGCGTGGCGATCAGCAGATTGCGATACGCTCCCCCCGATAACGCTGTGGAGTTGTACTCCCACTTGAAATTGGGCTGCGGTATCGCATCGTCTGCAAAGGTTCCCCACATCCAAATGCCGGCATGCGCTGCTACTTTGCCATTGAGGAACGCATTGAAAAACTCCTCATGTCTGTTTAGATCGTAAATGGCGTCTGACACGCCGGCCTCAGCGATGACAACTTGCTTGTTCGGAGCGACCCGCCGGAGATACGCAACAGTCTTCTCGATACCTTGCTGGACTACCTGCGGGTCGGCTTCAGCTTTGGCGTAACTGTGGACATTGATGTAGGGTTCCAAGGCCAGATCGCCAACGGCTTCGAGATTCTTTGCAATCGCTTCGTCCCAAGCTGCCACCCCGGAATACAACGGTATCGCGCGCAGGGAGGGATCACGTTCATAGAGAGATTTGCGGATCTGCGCGATGGTTCGGGCAAACCCCGGCTTGTGAGTTTCCACGAAGTTTGGCTCATTGAACATCTCAAGCGCGCCGAGCGCGGGAAACGACTTGAGGTATTGCGCCATCTTCAGAAAACGATTGGTGAAATGCGGCACCAATGCCGTGTCCTCGAAGATCTCGTTCGCGTAGAGGCGACCGAGGTAGCCATTCTGGAAACTCCGGTCGCACGGGGTCCCCGATGCCGGATAGCGGTCGCGGCCCTGCTGGGTCTTCTCGTAGCTATACCACTGGGAGATCGTGGCCTCGCGCTTCTTCTCGTCTGCGGGCAGGCCAGCGAACGTATCGTTGGCGGTATCGGCCATCACGACAACAACGGATATGCCTCTCGCTGAGCCTGCTCCAATAACGTCTTGCTGATGAGATACCATGCAGGATCCAGTTCTCCGGTCGCCTGGTCTTCCGGATCCCGGCTACAACGGTATTGCGGCCACGCTGCCGTTACGAACCAGCGAACGGTACTACCGCCATCCATCCTGACTGCATGCAGGATGCCTGAGACCTGGCGCGTGAGGTCCTCTTCGCTTTTGCCGGCCTCCAGCGGATTGACCAGGGAGTCATTGATGTTCTCCCCATAGCTGAGGGTGTTCAACGTCGGCTCCGCACTCCAAGGATCAACGGCCTTCGAGAAAGCGTCTTGTACAAAGCCGCTTTCTTCGGTGAGAACTGATCGTCTTCCAGCGCAAGAGATATGAATGTTTAGTGAAAGAAGGTCGGCTTCGCTGCGAACGATAACCACTGATCAACTCCATCCCCCAGAACTCTCATCCTGCCGACGTTGATAGGTGTCCAAAGATGAAAACCCGAACCATTTGTTCGGGTGCAGCAAAAGACTCTGCGTCATGTGCAGGGTGGATGGTTCCGTGAGATAGGGAGACGGGGTGTTAACGGATGTACTGAAGCTACTCGCGGTGCCCAACCCTGAATCGAGGATGTAGAAATCGCCGGCGCCAATGTGATCGCGACAATCGTATCGCTGTCCGGTCCAACTTTCGCGTTCAGTTGAGCGGCAGTCGGGCCCTGCGAGATCACAATCTATTGCAGATTGTGATCCCGCTGCCACACTCGTGGGGAAACGCCGACAATCTTTTGAAATGCCCTCGAAAAATGGCTTTGATCGACAAACCCGGTCTCAATGGCAATCTCCGACAGTGACGTGACGCCCTCTTTAAGGAGTCTCTGTGCTTCGCAGATGCGCACGCTCGGCAACCATCTGTGTGGAGGGAGGCCCGTGGCAATCTTGAATGCTCTCCGGAAATGAGAGTCCGACAAATCGATGGAAGCAGCGACCTCGCTGATCGTTATTGGACGGGCGGCTTGTCTTCGGATGTACTCGACCGCCCGGCTTAATTGCCATGGCGTCAGACCACCCTTCTGACTCGTTGTGGGCACCGCCCGGCGCCCTGCAGCGTGATGGCCCACCCTCCGTAACGACTGATACAGATCGAATTGTTGCTGGTTGGAGAGAACATCGAACAGGCTCGCAATGTCCTTTTCATGTCCTTCATACAACCACTCGATCAACTCACGTCCCCGCTCGGTTAGTCTGAAAGAAGGTTTGCTCTGCTGTTTTCCCGCGTGAGATCGAAGCCTGATCAGTTTCTGCTCTCTAAGACTGACAATTGTGATTTCGACTGAAGCGGCGGCCAAATGAGTCTTTTTCGCGATCTCCGCAGCAGTCAATTCACCCTTGTGCAAAAGGACTTCAAGAACAACAAAGTCGCTGAGGGCAACCCCTCTTGAAGTGATTCCGCTTTCAAGGAAGCCTACGAGCGAGTGATAAGCACGTCGAAGCACGATCCAGACTTTTGCCTTGGGAACCTGTCCCGCCGAATCCAATTTTGCACTAGCGTGCTTAGGAGAGTTTTCTGATGATTTCATAGCGCAACTCGCTTGATTTTGCGCGCAGCAGCCTCATGTGCCGTACCAGCGTCGAATTTTTCTCGCGCCCTTTTGATCGAAGGCCAGTGGCCCCCAATCCAATTCACGAGGTGCTGCATCGGCTCTAGCAATCCAAACCCAAGGTTCGCGATTTCATACTCTATCCTCAGCGGCACTTCAAACCTCTCTTCGATCACATATCTCCAGCGAGAAGAAAAATCGTCGCGGGCGCGGAATCCATGTCGTCCGCGACGATTTGAGAGGGAACGCAGATCTGGGCTGCAATTCCCGTGAAACCACAGTTAGACGTTGACTAGGCTCTCGCGCTGGCCGATAGTCCTGATTCGATAGGAGCGATGAAGTCGTCCAACGACTTCTGTCCCATATCAACAGCCAGTGTGCCGCCAGCAAGCACAATTTTCACGTCCACGATGCCGATGAAGCCGA
This sequence comes from Tunturiibacter gelidiferens, assembly GCF_013410115.1. GTDB lineage: Bacteria > Acidobacteriota > Terriglobia > Terriglobales > Acidobacteriaceae > Edaphobacter > Edaphobacter gelidiferens. Next base: position 1,679,885 of record NZ_JACCCV010000001.1, on the reverse strand, counting down.
GAATTTGCCGCATGTAACTGCTAGCCACATTCGCGGATTCGTATTTCGTTCCAGGTCCAAAATCGCTGCCAGATGCGATGATGACGGTGGCCTTTTTGCCAGTTAGCAATCCTTCATAGTTCATTGTGAACGTGATGCCGACGCGGACGACGTGGTCGATGTAAGCCTTCAAGATCGCGGGGATTAGAAAGTTGTACATCGGCGTGCCAATAACGATGTCATCTGCCGCCTTAAGTTCCGCGATCAGGTCATCCGAAACCCGAATCGCCTTTTTCATCTCCTCCGAATGTTGCTCAACAGGAGTAAAGGAGCCGCCAATCCACGGTAGATCGACCCAGGGAAGCTCCGTCTTCATCAAATCGCGCACGATGACTTTGCCATCCGGATGAACAGTCTTCCAGTCCTCAATAAACTTACTTGTAAGTTTGCGCGAGACCGAATAGTCGAAACGTGGGCTTACTTCAATAGCGAGCAGAGTTGGCATGGTAATTCTCCTTTTAGTTAGTGTTTGTGTGTGTGGTACAGAAGTACATTAAACTTGAAAAATATTTAGCATCCGCTCCATGGAATTGTGAACTTCCCGAGACGGGCTACTTCCTGAGCGATGTCTGCGATCGTCACTCCACCCAGCTTGCGTTCGAGTGCCTGCGTCGCCTGATCGAGCGAAGGGCGAATCGCCTGCTGAATGTTCTTCCCGACGACACAGGACTCGTTCGGACCTTGACGATGATATGCAAAGACCTCGCGATCCTCCACTGCACGATAAACATCAAGAAGGCGAATTTTCGCGGAAGGTTTCGCCAGCAGCGCACCGCCCCCAGTCCCAAGTTGCGAGGTCGTCAGGCCTGCTTCCTGCAATCGTGACAGGAGAGACCGGATAAATGTCGCATTCGTTTGAACGCTAAAAGCCAGATCTTCTGATCTCATTGGTTTGCCGTCAGTAATTGCAAGTGAGGTGAGCACATGAATCGCTAAAACGAATCGCGTACTCGTAGCCATGTGCCCTCCCGGTGTGTACATGTATATGATACACACGAAAAGATTGCGATTCAAAAAAACGTTCGAGATATTTCTTTCTGAATCCAGATGCATGTTGCAACACTCATATACGTGTTGTCACACGCATTGCCTCCGGCCTACGGGATGCAAGCCAAAAGGAAAAGGGAGAATCAAAATGAAAGTCGTACTGTATGGAGCAACAGGAAACTCGGGTCAACGGATTCTGCAGGAACTCACCAATCGCGGCCACGAAGTGACGGCGGTAGCCCGCAACACGTCAAAGGTGCCCTCGGCGGTAAAGGCGGTAAAGGATGACCTGAGCAACGTCGATGCGATCGCATCGGTCATTTCCGGCGCAGACGTCGTCGTAAGCGCCTACGCTCCTCCGCAGGACAACACCGATGCACTCGTCGGAGTAACAGAGCGCCAGATTGCAGCAGTCAAGAAGACGGGCGTGTCCCGTCTGATCGTGGTGGGCGGCGCTGGGCTCCTCGAAGTCGCACCGGGCGTGACTCTGATCGCCTCCGGCTATCTGCCCGAAGCATTCCTTCCGATTGCCACGTCGCACGAAAAAGCGCTGGGCATTCTCAAGGGATCGGATATCAACTGGACCTACTTCAGTCCAGCCGGATTCTTCGAGCCTGGTGAGCGGACCGGCAAGTACCGTCTCGGAACGACGAACCTGATTGCCAATGAGAAGGGCGATAGCCGGATTTCGTTTGAAGATTATGCTCTTGCCTTGGCCGACGAGATCGAAAAGCCTGCTCACGAGCGCGGTCAGTTGTCCATCGGCTACTAATCCGACTCTCACCCGTAAGCTGAAAGAGGCTGGCCCGTCCCCGGATGAAGTTCTGGTGGATTGCCAGCCTTAATTGGCCGCTTGAGCGGAAATAAAGGAATAGACCATGGCGCGCACGCAGAAATCTTCTCTAGCGACGACTCTGAAGCAAAATCGACCGTTTGTATCGTTAGAGCAGGAAGTGTACTTGAGTATTCTTCGCACGGCCTCTGAGCTGTCCTATGCCGTCGATCAATTCTTTCGCCCCTTCGACATCACACCGTCACAGTACAACGTCTTGCGGATACTCCGGGGAGCTGGGGCGGACGGACTTTGCCGAAATGAAATATCAGAACGAATGGTGACGGCGACTCCCGATATGACGCGCTTGCTGGATCGCATGGAGAAGGCAGGATGGGTGACGCGAGAACGGGCGGAAGAAGATCGACGCCAGGTGTCCACTCACATTACGAAGTCTGGTATGGAATTATTGGCAAGACTGGAAACGCCGACACGCGATTTTGTGACGCCGCTCTTTACTGGAGCTACGATCAGCGACCTAAAGACTGTTCTCAAGGTCAACGATCAAATCAGAACAAAACTATCTTAAGAGCAGCGAAAGGCTTTATCTCGTATGAAAAAGATCGGCTTCCTTTCATTTGGCCACTGGACACCTTCACCACAGTCACAGTCACAGTCACAGGCGCAGTCTGCGGCCGACGTGCTGTTGCAGTCGATTGATCTGGCTGTGGAGGCCGAGCGTTTAGGGGTGGACGGAGCATATTTTCGCGTTCACCACTTCGCTCGGCAACTTGCGTCACCGTTTCCATTACTTGCGGCGGTCGGTGCTAGAACGAAAAAGATTGAGATTGGCACCGGCGTGATCGATATGCGGTATGAGAACCCTCATTACATGGCGGAGGACGCAGGCTCCGCAGATCTCATTGCGGGTGGACGCCTGCAGCTGGGAATCAGCCGCGGCTCACCTGAGCAGGTGATCGAGGGATGGCGTCATTTTGGCCACCACCCGGCCGAAGGCGAGACCGACGCAGACTTGGCTCGGCGTCATGCTGAGACTTTTCTCGAACTGCTCAGCGGCAAAGGCTTCGCTCAACCTAACCCTCGCCCGATGTTTTCGAACCCGCCGGGTCTGCTGCGGCTTGAACCGTACTCTGAAGGCCTGCGGGACCGCATCTGGTGGGGTGCGGGGACAAATGCGACGGCTGTCTGGGCCGCGAAGCTCGGAATGAACCTTCAATCGTCAACACTCAAATTCGACGAGACCGGTGAGCCGTTTCACGTTCAGCAAGCCAATCAGATCCGCGCTTTTAGCGCAGCCTGGAAAGAGGCCGGTCACACTCGGACTCCGCGCGTCTCCGTCAGCCGCAGCATCTTTGCTCTCGTAGACGCAGACCAACGGCCTTGCCGACCACGAAGGCCACGGCCTCGGCCTCTGTCTCGCGTACCGTCTTGGTGGTTGCCGTGCGGCGTTCGGCTTTGTGCAGGAGTTCATTCGCCGTCTCATGGACGAGCGTTGAAAACTCCTCAGCCTTGGACTGTCCGGGCAGGATGGCGATGCGTCCTCCGTAGCTCATGCCAAGCGCGGGGGCAATCCTGGGGTTGTAAACAAGCTGGATGCCCTGCCCTTTGAGGAAGGCGGCTAGACGGTCGATGCTCTCGCCGGGGTCGCCGGAAATCTCGCGCATCTCGGGAAGGTCTACTCCGTTCGTCTGTGAAATATCGAAGACATAAGCATTTCGGAAGCCCAGAAGGACGCGGGTGTTCTGTTTAGTGATGTCCTTCTCGGCTTCGCTGTCCTTCTTGCGCTTCACTCCCACAATCGGGGCAAGGATGCGGATTCCCTTGGCTCCCGCATTGACGGAGCGGCCAAGGTTCTTCCACGTCCAGAACCCGGCAACGCGGGTTGCCGTTGGCATCTGCCGCGCAATCTCCAGCACATTCCCAAAGCTGTAGTTGTGAAAACGGCTCATGGCCGTGAGGTAGTTGGTAAGGGTGTCAGAGTGTCCCGCCTCCAACTGCTCGATGAGGAGTTTGATATTGGCGGCAATGAGTTCTTGTTTCGTGTTGGGCTTCTTGCTGTCGATGGTGGTGACGGTGTTGGTGGTGGCTGCGCTGTTCATGGGTGCTTCCTCCTTGGCCTTGGCCGTTGCTTTTCATGCCATGCGTGGCATGTACCTACATGCCGAACGCCTCCTGGCGAAGGCGGGGGGTAGCAACTGCAAGCCGAGGGGTATCCCCACCCTGAAACGCAGTGGAAGGGTGGAGCGCAGCGGAGGTCTGCACAAGCGAAGCGCGGAAGATTGGGGAGTGGCTTGCGGGCGCGAGGGGCGGAGCTCCCCTTAGCGGCTTTTGCGGTCGTCTTTGTTTTTCGCGGAGGGGCGTTGCGGGGAGCGTGGACCTCCCCGCTGAGGTGGGTGGCGCAGGACGCAGAGCGTCCAAAGCCAGGGAGGAAACTTCATCCCTTAGCCATCAAGCCTTTTGGAACAGCTAACGGGGGAGTACGGGCGGCGTATATTCCTTGAGGATTCTCGACCCTCCGCCGTCGCTTCGCAGATACTTCGCTTCGAGAGAAATCTCAACCTTTAGACCAGCAACGAAACTGGTGCCATCGGTGAAATCGATCTGCAATTCAGGTCCACCACTACCATCTTCAAAGAGATTGCAGGCGCGAATGACTTTCCCAACGAGTTCGTTGCATTCGATCATGGGACATCCTCTCAACGGGATGTAGGCCGCAGTCACTGGACTATCGAAATCAATAGCCGTGATTCTCAATGCAATCGGCTAGTTTCGGACTGTCCCTTGCCAACCTACTGCCCGGATTTTGGCATGTGGTGAAAACCGAGCGTTATCCCTCATCGGTCTCCGAGAGTATTATACGCAGCGCGTAATATACTTGCGGTGCCACAGTGGGGTGTGGCGGCTTCAAGGACAACCAATTCGAGGACTGATCCTTCTGTCGCCTTTGGTGAGCTGTTGCGCACGCGACGGACGCGACTGAAGATGAGTCAAGATGCGCTCGCGGCGAAGGCTGGATATGAAAGAGCTTTCATCAGCCTGATCGAACGCGGCAAGACCAACCCCTCCCTGCGCTCTATCTTCGATATCTGTACGGCTCTGGATATCCGTCCATCAGTCTTTCTCCGTCAAGTAGAGAAACTGGCCAATTTTGAGCTGCCAGCATAATCCTGCGTTTCGCAGCACCCTTGCCCCTAGACGCGTGCCACTTTTGGCTTGTCCGACTTGCGTTTGAAGCGTCCACACATCGCAAAACGCCTGCACAACCAGTGTCGCCGTAATTATTCTTCCCTTATTCTCCAATGACTTACAAGCAAATGCACTCTTTGTGGAGCAAAGATGGTTAGCGGACCAGCTGCTGGACAGGCGAAGATAAGACGAATACGCTTATGCCTTCCGCCTCCGCAATCCGGGTCCAGATCGAAACTAAGTTAGCGCAGCGTGTGCCTGCCGCGCTTACGCTCAAGATCAAACAGGCGCCGGAGGTTTTTGCGAGTGGCATGGCGGAGGTGGACGCCATGCTTGGCGGTGGTATCCCTCGCGGAACCATCACTGAAGTCAGCGGCCCGTCCTCCACGGGCAAGACCTCGTTTGCTCTTTGTACTCTCGCCTCGATCACACAGCTTGGCAATGCGTGCGCCTGGGTCGATGTGAGCGATGCCCTGTCGCCGGAGACAGCCGCGGCTTCCGGTGTGGAGCTGCGGCGGCTTCTATGGCTTCGCATGTCTGCGGAACGCCGGACGAAGCTGGCGGATAAGCCGTGGTCACGACTGGAACAAGCTCTGAAGGCGACCGACCTCATCTTGCAGACCGGAGGCTTTGCAGCGGTCGTGCTCGATATGAGCGATGTATTGCCGCAACACACGCAACGCATCCCGCTGGGGACGTGGTATCGCTTTCGATTGGCGGCTGAACATGCACGCACCGCGTTGGTCTTCCTCACGCAATCGCCCTGCGCCAGCAGTTGCGCGACGCTGTCTCTGCGCTGTGACCCGGCCTCGATTGTGCCATTCAGTAGCCAGGGTGAGACTCCGTTGTTCGAGCGACAGCAGTACCAGTTCGCGCGGGAACGCAATCGCAACGAAGGCTCTCCGTTCCTGCAACGCAAGCCGGCGCAACGCGTGAGCTGGTCGGCGGAGACGCTTTGGTCGAGGGTGCGGTAATGTACGCCGTTCTCCATCCATCGAACTTCTTCGCACAGGCCGCGGCGCATCAGCGCCCGGAGTTGCGGAAGAGACCGTTTGTAGTGCTGGATGGAGAGCCGCCAACCGAGATGGTTTTTGCGGCGAACCATGCAGCTCATTCTCAGGGCGTCGAAATTGGCATGACTCGGCTACAGGTCGAAACATTCTCGAACGTCGTCGCGCTCTGTCGTGTTGTCGAGCATGAGCGTACAGCCCATGCCACACTTCACGATGTCGCGTGCATGTTCTCACCCCGTATCGAGTCGGTGGAAGAACGGCCCGGCACATATGCTCTGGACATTCGCGGCATGGATCTTCTGTACGGCGACGCCGGACAACTCGCGAACAAATTACGACGGAGTGTGATGGCGGCGGGCTTCCTCGCCAACATCGCCGTCGCCGAAAATTTCCACGCTGCGGTATCGCTTGCGTGTGGCAGGACTGGCGTCTCTGTTGTGCCGTTCGGTTGCGAGGCGCACGCGATCGGTCAGCTTCCGGTCACGGCGTTGCATCTTGCGCCGGAGTATGAGGCGACCTTTGCAGCCTGGGGTATTCGCACCTGTGCGGAACTGGCCGCCTTGGCTGAGACCGATGTCATTGCACGTCTCGGACAGGTCGGAAAGAAGCTGCATTCGCTCGCGCGTGGCGCGTGGCCTCACCTGATGTTCCCGATAGAACCGAGCTTTGAGGCCGGTCTAGTGGAGCGCATGGAGCTGGACTTTCCAGTAGAGGAGCTGGAGCGTCTGCTGTTTCTGCTCTCCCGCATGACAACGATGTTGCTGGAGCGGGTTCGCGGGAAAGCACGGGCCATCGCCGCGCTCCGGGTTGTGCTCCGGCTCGACGGCGGCGCTCAGCATGAGCGCACCGTTCGTCCTGCGCTGCCGTTGCAGGATACGGCGACACTGCTCAAGCTCATTCAACTCGATCTGGAGACGCATCCTCCGAGTACGGGGATTGTAGGTTTAGAACTTCACGCGCAGTCAGCCGCGCCGTATCGAGCGCAGCATGGTCTCTTCCTCCCGCAAGCGCCAGAGTCGGGACAGCTCGAAGTGATGTTGGCTCGAATGCGGAAGCTCTTGGGAGAGCAACGTGTCGGCTCACCGGAGTTGACCGACGATCATCGACCGAACGCTTTTCGCATGGTCTCATTCGAGCCGCCGCCGCCATGTCAGAGAGAGAGGCAGTCGCTCCCGACGCCTTTAGCTCTGCGCGTCTCGCGTCCACTGCACATGGTCGGCGTTTCACTTGCGAACCATGCACCTGTGCGGGTCTTATGGGACGGAGCGGCCTATGCCGTCCGCGATGCGGCTGGGCCGGTCCGCGTGAGCGGGCAGTGGTGGTCCGAGGCCAACTGGTGCCGCGAAGAGTGGGATGTCCGGTTGGAGAATGGGACGGTGGAACGGCTCTGTCGCATTGCCTTCGATCCACGCTCCCGCTGTTGGTATGTGCAGGGAACCTATGACTGACTACGTGGAACTGCATGCGCGGTCGGCTTTCAGTTTCCTCGAAGGTGCCACTATGCCGGAGTTCCTGATGCAGCAGGCCGCGCATCTGGAGATGCCGGCGATGGCGCTCCTTGACCGCAACGGTCTCTATGGCGCAGCGCGCTTTCACATGGAAGGGCAACGTCGCGGGGTGCGCGCGCATATCGGTGCTGAGATTGCGGTGAGCGATCTGGGCCAACGCCTTCAACCTGCTGCGTATCTGCCCCATCAGCTTCCTGCTGAGCCTGTACGCTTGCCGCTGTTGGCTGAGTCACGCCTTGGGTACCAGAATCTTTCGCGACTGCTTACGCAGTTCAAACTACGCGAGACAACTAAGGCCGAAGGCGCGGCGGCGGTTGCGGACGTGGAAGAGTACAGCAAGGGTCTGGTCTGCCTGACGGGTGGTATCGAAGGCCCGCTGGCTGCGGCATTGACTCGCGGCGGTTACGACGCCGCATACAAGGCCGTAGAGAAATTGGAACATCTTTTCGGTTCTGGTAATGTCTATGTCGAGTTGCAGCGCCATTTCGACCGCGAAGAAGAGCACCGTAACCGTGCGGCGATCCGTATTGCGCGTTCGCTAAACCTGCCGCTGCTGGCGACGGGCGGCGTCAGTTATGGCACTCCGTATGAACGCGAAGTGCTCGACATCTTCACTTGCATCCGCCATCGCAAGACTCTCGATACGGCTGGGCGTCTTCTGAGCCGCAACGCAGAGCGGCACTTACACACAGCAGGCGAGATGCACCGGCTTTTCTACGACTATCCCGAGGCTGTTGCCAATACCCGCGAACTGTCGGACCGCCTGCAATTTCAGATGACGGGACTCGGATACGAGTTCCCAGCGTATCCCGTGCCTGACGGAGAGACGATGGATTCGTTTCTCCGCAAGCGCGTGGATGAAGGGGTGCGCCGCCGTTATCTTCCCAAGAACGATCCGGCACTTTACGAGAAAGCCAAGCTGCAAGCGGAACGCGAGTTGCGGCTTGTCGAAAAGCTGGGGTTGGCTGGGTACTTTCTCATCGTGTGGGACGTGGTCTGCTTCTGCAAGGACAACGGGATTCTCATTCAAGGTCGTGGTTCGGCGGCGAATAGTGTTGTCTGCTACGCGCTCGAAATCACCATCGTCGATTCGGTCGGACTGGACCTACTCTTTGAGCGGTTCCTTTCGGAAGAGCGTGGCGAGTGGCCGGATATTGACCTCGACCTACCCAGCGATACCGACCGTGAGCGTGCGATTCAGTATGTGTACCAGCGTTACGGCGAGTTGGGAGCCGCGATGACCGCGAACGTCATCACCTTCCGCAGTCGGTCCGCTTCGCGGGAAGTCGGCAAAGCTTTTGGCTTCGATCAGGAGACGGCGGCGAAGCTCGCCGGCCTTATGAGCGCATGGGAGTGGAAGGCTCCAAGCGATACGCTCGCAAATAGCTTCAAAGCAGCTGGTCTCGATATGAAGCACCGGCGAATCGCTCACTACCTCCAGAAGTGCGGCGATGTACTGCGTCTGCCCCGCAACCTCGGTCAGCATTCCGGGGGAATGGTCATCTGCCAGGGGCATCTCGATTCGGTCGTGCCGATCGAACGCGCTACGATGCCTGGCCGGACGGTGGTGCAGTGGGATAAGGACGACTGCTCGGACATGGGCATCATCAAGGTCGATCTTCTCGGGCTTGGGATGCTCGCCGTACTCAAGGATGCGGCTTACCTCGTCCCGCAGTATTACGGCGAACAACTCGACTACGCGCAGCTTCCGCAGGATGACGCTGTATACGACAGTATTCAGCAGGCCGATACCGTTGGCTTGTTTCAGATTGAGAGCCGGGCTCAGATGTCTGCGCTGCCCCGCACCAAGCCAAAGTGCTTTGCTGATCTATCCATGCAGGTTGCCATCATCCGCCCTGGCCCGGTGACAGGAAAGTTCGTCAATCCCTACATCGCGCGCAGGCTCGGCAGAGAGCCAGTTAGCTATCTCCATCCATCGTTCAAGCCGTTTCTGGAACGGACGCTTGGCGTGCCTCTGTTTCAGGAACAGGTGATGAAGATTGGTATGGTCGCAGCGAATCTCACAGGCGGTGAAGCCGAGGAGCTGCGCAAGGCGATGGGTGGTAAACGCTCGGAGTCCATCATTGCCGGGCTGAAGACACGGCTGCATGAGGGCATGACGGCAAACGGATTTGATGCTGCTGCGCAGGAGGAGGTGATGCGCGTACTCGCGACCGTGAAGGAGTTTATGTTTCCCGAATCCCACGCGCACAGCTTCGCCTCCATCGCATACTCCAGCGCCTACACGCGCCTTTACTACCCAGCGGCGTATACCTGTGCCCTCTTCAACAATCAGCCAATGGGTTTCTACTCGCCAGCTACGATAGCGAACGATGCAAAGCGGCATGGCATCAAGATCGTACCTATCGACGTACAACGGTCTGATTGGTTCTGCACACTCGAACAACTGAGCGAGGATGATCGCGTCAGATATGCCGGTCGCTACGCAGTTCGCATGGGGATGAAGTATGTGAAGGGGCTACGACAGAGAGTCGCGGACGCCATCACTGAGAGCCGATTGTTAGACGGACCATACGCCTCTGAGTACGATTTGCGACGCCGTGTTTGGTCGATCAAGAAGCCTGAGCTAACGCTTTTGGCAAAAGCCGGAGCCTTCAACTGGACGGGAGAGAAGCATCATCGGCGCACCGCTTTATGGATTGCGGAGCGTGCTGGACAATCGGCAGGACCTCTCTTCGAGCATGTTCGGGACGAATATGAACTGCAAGTTGCCGCTCCGCTAAGGCCAATGACAACGGAAGAGCGGTTGGTTGCTGATTTTGACAGTACGGGAGTGAGCCTAGGCCCTCACCCGATGGCGTATCACCGGGCAGAGATGAATGCCGCTGGTGTGTTGCCGGCCGCAAGTCTGCGCGGGATGCAGGATGGAACATATGCCCGCATCGCAGGAGCGGTGATTGCTCGGCAACGTCCGGGCACAGCCGAAGGCTTTATCTTCCTTAGCCTCGAAGATGAAACGGGCATTTCGAACGCAATCATCAACCCGCAGCTCTACGAACGGAACCGCATCACAGTGACGCGGGGAAAGTTTCTACGTGTCGATGGAACGCTCCAAAATCAAGACGGTGTTATCAACGTCAGGGCGTCAGCCGTGCATGTACTGTCTCTTAGCAATGTGGACATGCAGTCGCATGACTTCCATTGAAGCTGATCGCCTTACACAGGCAGTAATCTAACCATTTGGACTCAGCCCTCCTACTTCTGCGCAGGAGGATTCTTGGGGCAACGGCTCCAACTCAAGCGCTGTGCCGCGCCACGCGCTTTCATGTGAGCAGGTCAGTTCTTGAACCGACTGCCGATAGCAGCGGCAAGTACGGTAGCCTGCAACCAGCCGAAGAGGATGAGAAACACCCTCGCCCACCGAAGGGTGGTATAGGACACGACTCAATCTTTGGGTTTGTATGTCTGGTCAGGTGCCCACTTGTCGTCGAGGCCAAACTTCACGAGAGGCAGATCGTTTTCGAGAGAGTAGAAAAAGGGGTTGAATCGCGGATAGACGGTGTTTAGCGGAGCGCCGGTCGACCACGCCAAGTAGGCTTCTTTGTTCGTGGGAGCCATCGCGCCTCGGGCGCTCGCACACCAGAAAAGGCAGCTTGCTAGCAGCGTGGTCAGAGCAATGGGAAGCAATACCCACAACGGCTGTTGTTGTAGCCGGGCAAAGCCGATCTTCCAAACGCGCACAGTCTGGTTGGCGGATTTTGCTTGGGCACGTCGAAGTTCGAAGAGGATGCGTTTTGCGCCATCCTCATCTCCCTTCGCTCTCAACAGAGCGGCAAGCTGCATCCATGGTTGCGGCTCGACTTGATCAGAAGACGGCTGAAGCTGGAGCCACTCGACCCGGTCCTCAATCTTCAAGGGATGTTCCCGACCTAGACTGTTATTCCCCCGATCCGCATCGGTTCGGACAGAATGCAGGGTTAACTCTTCGTACTGGAGGCCGTCCAGATGCAATCCACCCGCACTCGGCCAGCTTTCACGCTCATCGCGCAGGTTCTTGATCGTCGCGCCGTTCAACCAAAGCGAGGTCAACTTCGCATCCTGAATACCAGTCCACTGAAGGTCACCCTTGAGGTTCAGGTTTGCGCAATACAGCGCGGCCAACTTGCAACTATCGCAAACGAGATTGCCTTCGAACTGCGCGCTCTGCACTTCCACTCGTCCGAAGCTCGAGAACCTGTCGCAGATGGAAACCGTCCCACGGATCGTGGCTTCCTGGAGAAAATGGCGCTCACCGCCTCGGTCAGCGTCGCGCCGCTCAGATCGATGCTGTTTCCGATCTCGGCGCTGTGCATATGAAGTTGGCCAGCGGCCTGCTTGGTGCGCAAGAGCCGTCTGGTCACCATGGGAATAACGGTCATAGCGGGGTCCTCTCGCATGCGGGCAGTTCCGCACCCACATGTCAGCCTCGACCAGCAAGCCGGTCGAGTGGGGATCATGGGGCTGTTCCGGATTTCGGTCAAATGTCTGGCGTAGGGATCCTGCCCTTGGGGCGAGGGAGTGCGCAGGACCACTCCGCGTGAGCCGGAGGAAGGCCCCGCTCCGCCGATGTCTAGGCAGTCGTCGACTCGTCCCCTCAGGAGACGCTGAGCTGCTGAGTTTGCAGGGTTCTCAGTCGGCTCTCTTTCTCCCAATGGGAGCGAGGGCGAAGATGATGGATTTTCTTGAGAGGGAGAAGGGGCGAACGATGTGCGGCTCTGCCGGTCGTTCGGTTTGTTTCTAACGTTTGGACAAAGAATGGACAAAGTCGGATCCAGGCTTGGAACCGACGATTATGTAAGTTGTTGTATTTATGGTGCCGGGAGGGGGAATCGAACCCCCATGACCTTGCGGTCGGCGGATTTTGAGTCCTTCGGGTAAAACAGCAAGCCATTTATATTCTGATAGTTACCGAGAAGCAACGAAGCTCTGTGTAAGAAAATGTGTAAATTTTAGATCATTATGCAGTTGGCTAACCCGCTACTCTTACATTCATGAATGTCGTTCTAGACACCAACGCTATAGTCTCGCTTGGGCTCACAAACCCGGCGTTTGGCTCTCTCCGTGACTATCTCCGGAAGACGAAATCGCGCCTCTTGCTGCCTGAGGTTGTGCTGGAGGAACTCCGTGCACAGCGCAGATCGGCTGTCAGCAAGTCAGTCCGAAAAGGTCTGGAAGCCGACAAAGAGTTGGCGGCATCCGTTCCTGGTTATCGGCCCGTAGTGAAACACCTGAACCGCATCGATCCCGAAACTGCCGCTGACGCACTCGAAGCTGATCTAAAGACTCTGACTGACAAGGTATCCACGGTCGAGAATCAGCCGGCAGACTTGAAGGAACTTGTTCGGCGACTCGCGAACCGTATTCCACCTGCCTCGCCAGCCGGAGAAGAAGCACGAGACGTGCTTATTTGGCTCGCGGTTTTGAGACTCGCTCGAAAGGACGAACTAGCATTCGTAACCGGAGACAAAAAGGCCTTTCACAAAGACGGAAATCTGAAGCCGGAGCTGGAAAAAGAACTCAACTCAGTCTCGAATGCAGTCGCGGTTTATGAGGGGCTGGATGCCTTTCTGAAGGTTCATCATGCCCGGTCATCCTGGATTGACAAGGAATGGGTGGAGGCCCAAGTGGAGAGCTCCCTCGTAGACTCCGCGATCGAACGATACATCAACGGCAAAGAAAACCGATTGGTAATGCCATCTGTAGACCATGAAGGCGCAAAGTTCACAGGCTACTCAAACTTCGTCCAGGTGGTTCAAAGAGATGTCGAAAACTTTTTCGTATCCGACATGGTATCCGGGGCAATGATGGTGGGAGTTTCGCTCTGGGCGGAACTTGAGATCGAAATCGAATTTGAAATCGGTCAGGATGTCTGGTTGTCTAGGTCGAAGGGACCGACGTCACAGGTCAAAGTGGTTTACCCCGTCATATCCGCCGATCTCCAACTCGAAGTGGCGAATAAATCTCTCAAGAGCGTCACGGTTAGCGACATCGAACGCGCATGAGCTGCGAATATTGGTGATGGGACTTGATGAAGATGTCGAATCGAAGTGACGCAACTCTCTACACAAACAGCATGTCCAGGATTCGCCAGCGCGTCGACCTGATCGAGAAGGTTTTCAAGGGAAGTATGGATCTGGATTCGGATGCTTTTACTGCGGAATTGATTTTCCTGCAGTTCCGGAAAATACTTGAGGAGATGGCCTTTCCATCTCTGGCTGCGAATAAGGAGAAATACTCTGAGGCTCATGCGACGTTTTCCCAACATTGGAACGCATCGCGAATCCTCGAAGCCGTGAGTAAGCTCAACCCTGGCTTCTATCCGATTCCGTTAGGAGCTCCAACTTGGAATGGAGAGATACACTTCGAACCAATCGATAGCGGCTTCCTGACTGAAGATGAGTTCGCAATTCTTTACCAGGCGTCTTCGGAAGTCTTGCATACACGGAATCCCTACCGCGAGGGCGACCCAACCATCCATGTAAAGTACACCGTTGGTGAGTGGATATCACGCATCCAGACACTGCTGTCATGGCACCAGGTTGTCCTATTGGATGGCGGATCGTGGATCGTCCATATTCCACCGAGGGGCCCGGTGCAGGCATTTCCGACGCAGCCCGCAGACGCTCCAGGTGTTAACACTTCAGAGGGCTGACATATGTCGGATACCGAACCAGAAATGAGACGAAAACCTACAGCGACTGGCGGTGTTTTGCTCGACAACTTTGTACTTGTTGTCGGGAGTAACCGAGGGCTCGAAGACTTCGAGAGTTCCGATGATTGCGAAGACCTCATGCGTGAGTTCTTCAGACAGCTCAGTTTCGAATATCACGTTCCTTTTGTCTGTGCTTCTGTGCAGGAGCCTGCCTCGACTTCGACAGGGGGAACTCGCAAGAAAAGGAAGAGCAAAACCGCCGACGCATATGGCCAACCCTATATGCTCAAGCCCAAGATCCTTGAGCGCGCCGTAATGGCCTGCGCGGGAGACTTCAAGAACGTGATGTCGATGGCATTCCTGGACTACGTTCGAGACCAAACACCATTCACTGAATATGGGAGATATTTTCGTCCGCTGTCAGGACTGTCTCCTGCTGAAAAGCACAGTGCGATCCTCGATGCACACAAGTTTCTGATCGAAAGCAAAAGCAGGTTCGGAACGTATGTCGAGGTTCGATTGCAAGGTCGGAGGCAACATGGTCTGATATGGCAATCGATGAAGTCGGGGCATGGCTCGATGACGAGGAGTTCGGGTAACAATGGGAAGTCACGCTGGCCGACATTGAGTTCGAGAAATCCATTCTGAAAACGCCTAAGGTTCACGAATCTTGTTAGGAAGCTATCTTCCAAGTGAAAGCTACCTATCGCAGGTACTGACAACTCACGAATATTGAAATGAAACCTCGGACTTGAATGTTATGCTGTGGGTGCCCCTCCCCAACACTGCTTCTCATTCCAGGAGCAAGTCCAATGGATCTCGTTGAGTATCACTTGAAGCTGGTAATTAATCTTTGGTGCGGAGCGGCACCCTCGCAATATACCGTCGACTCTCAATTGCGTGATATCTGGCAGGAACAGGTTCCTAACCTCGATTACGACACCTATGGAGTCCCAAGCTTCATGAAGCAGATGTATCAGGACTCGTTATTTTCGTCCTGCACTGCGGCTCACAACATTACTTCAGGAGAGCTGATCACAGGTGGAGGACTGCAAACCTTCAGTGCGGTCTATATGGAACTGACACCGTGCGCAAGCGCTCCCACGTTCGCGAAGGCCGATTTGCCTTTTGCACCTACGTTCGCGAAGGCCAATTTGGCTTTTGCAGCTGTGGCTTCGGTGAGCAGCGGGACGAATACGCCGGCGGCGACAAAGAAGTCTGTTGCTAAGAAAAAGTCAGACAAAAAGCCCGCAGAGAAGAAAGGGTAAGACCATGAGTCATTCTCTCGTCCGATTACTCGACGTAATCGGCCTGGTTGGGCTTTGCTTGTTTGTCGCGAGTGGAAGTGGTGTTGCCCAAACTCCGGTTAGTGCCGGGCCGCAATCCCCCAGCCTAACCACTGTTTCAGTCGTCCCTCAGCAGGGCAATAACCAGCAGGTTTGGTTATTGATCGCTCCTTCAGGCACACCGGCCTCAGCAGAATGGTTTGCTGATTCGAGTTCGCCCGGAGGAAACATCGACAACTACACCATTTACGAGGTGACGAACGCAAACTCCTCCCGCGTAAGCTTCAAGGATGTCTCGCCTGACTTTCTCAATTCCTCAGGCCAGGTTCAGATAGTGTTGGACAAAACCAGGGCAGTCCTACCACTCAAGCAGCCTCTGCGGTCAGATAAGACCTATCTGATCGAGGCGAAAGACCCGCAAGGAAACTATCTCGACGCAACAATTTCAGCTTCGCCGACCCTCGCTTCCTCGGATCAGAAGCACATTCGCAATGCCATGTATGTAAATGCGAACGTGCCGCTCAAGGCGACCTATCCTGCAAACACCGTTACCGTCACGTATGACCCCGGACAGGGTCCGAAGACGATCTATCCTGCACGCGTACTCGGTGCGAGGCCAAGCTTAGGCCTCGAATTATGGATTGATGAGCCGTTACCCGCAGGACTTTCAAATTCGCTTCAATTGAAGATTGACGGGCTCATGGATCTCTACGGGGTAGCCGTGCCGGTGTCAGGCCCCCTTCCAAGTGCTGCCAGCGCGCCAACGGACGCGACAAAGGATTTTATCTCCATTCAGATCTCTGCGATCGGTGCCGTCCACAGCGGTCCCACGTACAGTGCCACCGGAGCTGTCGCTCCACTTCATGTTGCGCAGAGCTCCGTTGTTTTGCCGTACTTGATTCACTTCGATCCATCCATCACCTTTGATGTCGGGTCAAAAAATGCAACGACGACGAACGCGGTGACGATACCTTCCCAATTCATCCGTCCTTTCCTCCTTGGACGTCCACGACCTCCACAGAACCTAGCAGATCTGGATTCGCGTAAGCCATCCCATATCTCAATCTTGAATGCGATGGGAGGCCTACGAGCGGAGATTGATACTCAGTATGGGGGAACTAATCTTATTGGAGAGGGACGCGCCGAGTTCTACCTGTCAAAGCTGTACGCTACTGCCAACGCGCGAACTGCGGCTGTCTCAGCTGCAAATCCGTCTATTCGCAGTACGCTCAATCTTCCTGCGAACGGCTGGTCGGTTACTCCGTACATTCAATACGACGGCGGCGGACACGTAAAAGCGCAGTCGATTTCGAATTCGACGGCGAATCTGCCGAACATAGACATTCCAACTTATTCGATCTCGAGGTTCTACTTTGGCTCACAAGCAACGGCCACATACGGAATCAACTCCGTAACCTTTGACGGTTCATGGGTTGAGCTTTTCAACACGGAAACGGCTCCCTTCAAAACCAATAGTATTGTCTATTCGCGAACAGTCTCAGGTCTCCAACCCCATGCTAAGGGCACCTACAACATCAGCCTTGACCAGGCGAAACACTTTTCAGGATCACTCTCGTGGGAGAACGGCCGGACGGCACCGTCGTTCCAGTACCTAAATAAAGTGACGGCAGGGATCCTCGTCATCTACTAACGGCGGAGCTTTGAAATCGTCAAAACCGGTCCCGATCAAACAGGTGAAGCCACCCTCTATGCGATCCGAGCGCGTCCACAGCCTGCTTTACTGGCTGGCGGTCGACGGATGCCTGAATTTTGGAGAGATGGTGGCCGAGGTCGGACTCGAACCGACACGAGGTTGCCCTCGGCAGATTTTGAGTCTGCTGTGGCTGCCAATTTCACCACTCGGCCATAATCAAGATTGTATCGCAAGGAGGACGCTGAGCGTCGTCTTTTATCCGCTTGAGCTATGCGTCATTCCGAGCGGATGAATGATTACGGCACTCCCGGTAGAGGTTCCCCAGCGATTCCTTTTCGTACCATTGTGCCCCGCAGAGGCCGGCTATCACTGTTATCGGCGAAGAAAGTGTTTAGCCAATGCTCAAGCCCCGCGATATTTCCACGCCAACCGACTGCGGCTTGATGGACTGACTCACATCCTTGTCCTGGAGAAATGGCCGTTCCTGAAGTGCCGTAGCCTTGGTCACATTCCGGCTCAGCTCTTGGCCAAGTGTCTTCGCATCGTTCGTATACATCTTCACATCGAATTGAGCGCGCGAGACGGAGACATAAGCCATACGGCTATTCAGCAACTCACCGTGTGCCTGCTCGGAGTCTACATAGATCAATACGCGGTCGGCTGTCTGTCCCTGGCTGCTTTGACTTGTCACCGCATACCCATAGTCAAGATGCGGATGCTGCTTGGCATTGAACTCGATCTCACGGCCTGAATCCATTTTCAGCTTCAGATTTCCGTTCTTGTAGATCTGCTCCACGGTGCCTAGTTCACGGTTTGCAAGTTTTTGTTCGTGATATGGCGCGGTCATCTGCACGCGGTCGCCCTGAGCGAACGTGCGCTCCGCGTCACGGTAGATCGTCACTCCCTGCAAACGCCGGGGATCGTAGTTCAGTTCTTCGCCGCCGTACCGCTTCACCGTAACCGTGTTTGTCTCTCGATCTGTGGCCGTGACGCGAGCATACTCCCCGCCTTGGATTCCGAGAGGCTTGCTGCCTTTCGAGTAACGGAGAACATCGCCTTTCGCGTAGTTCTGTGCGTGCTGCCGATCCGCACCCGTCACATCCTGCCGCGCGTAGAGTACATGTACGCGATGCTCCTCGATGCTGACCTTGCCCTCCGCTTGCATCGCCTGATGGATTGCAGTATTGATCTCTCGGCGAGATTCATTATCCGGCGACACGACCAACGTCCGCTCCGGCGCGCACACGTACTCGCGGGCTATCTCGGCGATGCGCTCTTCGCGGTCTTTGATCTCTAGCACGCGCCCTTGGCTGTTGAGGTTGCCGATAGCTTCGCGGACCTCGCCCCGCGCAAGCTGCTCGACGACTTCCTTCAATGTCGGGTCTTTCTGCCGAATGATATCTTCGAGGTAAGCAGTCAGCAGTCCAGCTTCCTGTAATTGTGCATACGGTCGGCCAGCCTCAACTGCCTCATGCTGCCGCTTGTCGCCGACGAACAACACACGGTCATTTTCCTTCAGCCGCTCGACAAATGTGTGCACCTGCTGCGTGCTCGCCATGCTCGACTCATCGACCACATAGAGCCGCTTCCGTCCATCATCTTCTCTGTCGTCTTGCGCCAGATGGCGCTGTAACGTCTGCGTGTCGATCCCGGCCTCTGCGAGCTTCTGCGCCGCGCGGGATGTCGGTGCCACACCCTCCACCTGATAACCCACACGTTCCGCAGCCTCCCGGACAGCGGCCAGAGAGGTTGTTTTCCCCGCGCCAGCCACTCCCTCAAGAGCCATCATCTGGTCGCGGCTCGTCAATACAGTTTCGACCGCCTGCCGCTGGCTCACGCTCAAATGGATGTGTTCCTGCATCACCTGCTCGCGCACGTTGCCATCGGCCAGCACATCGCGCGTGCCCTGGCCCTGCTTCATGCGCTCGATCAGCTCGCGCTCATCGTCCTGCATCTCGCGCGTCGTGTACGCGCGGCCAACGCGTCCGTCTGACGGCTCTACTTCGATAAGGTTCCCGTCTGTGGTGCGGCGCTCGAACTCCGCGCGTATCTCGGGCAAGCGTGCTTCTCCCATCGTGTGCTTCAACGCATCGCGCATTAGCGAGCGTTCATCCACAACGGCCTCGCGCTCCATGCCACGCGCGCGCGCGTAGCTCATACCATGGTGCGCTGCACGCTGCGACGACTCCGGCTTTAACTCCACGCCGTCGCACTGCGCAGCTTCAGCAAGCACACGCTGCGGCTGCTGACCATACGCAACGGCCATCTTTTGATGTGCAGCCCGGACCTCGTCCTGCGAGAGATGCTGCTTGCCTTCACGGGTCTGATGCGCCGCAATCTGCGCAGCGCCAGCGCCACTCACGCCCGCAGCCTCCATGTGCTCTTTGATCTTCTCCCGTCGCGGACTCGACGCCTCCAGATACTCTCGCGTGTAACCTCTGATCTCCGGCTGCCCATGCTCGCCGCGCTCGATCTCATAACCGAGCCTCTGCAAGTGTGCCGCCAGCTCCGACCGATAGACTGCCGTCGCGTACTGCTGCGTCTTGTACAGCTCCCGTGGCTGCAACGCCCGGTTGTTCCCATCGGATGTCTCGGTCATATTGAAGATGACCGCGTGCGTGTGGAGCTGCGGCGCGGCATAGCCGCCAACAGGGCGGCTGCTGTCGTGCTCGAACTTTGCGACGATCCACTCGCCGGTCGTCTGTGCCGGAGCATTGCCGCCCATCCGGGCCTGCACGTATTTCTCCATCTCATCGAGCGCCACGCGCACACTCTCTTTGTGTGCTTCGCGCACGCGGTCATCGCCGCCCACCAAGGCCGTCAGCGATACAGATTTCGGTGCGCTGAATGTTGCGTCCCATCCGGCCCGGTGCTCCATCGAACGCACCACGTCGCCGCGCTCGTTCGTGTACTCCCGCGCGGCCTGATAGCGCACAAGTTGCTCGCCAGTCTGCGGATGCTGGCCCTCGGAGAGCCGCGCGAACTGCTGCTCCTGCACTTCGCCCCCTAAGCCCCACCGCTCCGCAAGCTGGCCCTGCCACTCGCCGCGCACACGCTCGCCCTCTGTGTAGTAGTTCTCTTTGGCGTTGGCGAACTCCTCTTTGTGGTACGCCTGCGCCTGGCTCGCGCTGATCGGTTTGGAGAGCGTCACCATGTTCTTTTACTCGAAGTAAGGATGCTGTTCGTTGACCTCTGCGGGCTTCTGCTCCTGCTTCTTTTGGACGGTCTGCGGAGGCTTCCGCTGCATGACCGGCTCGCGCTCTCTGACCTCGACTGGCGCGGGCTGCGCGGTCGGCTTTACGACCGCCGTCGTCATCTTTCGCTCGACGAACTTCTCCGCGTTGTTCGCCAGCTCCAGGTACGGGAAGCGCATCCGCAAGACGAGATTGCCATGCTTGAGATAGCCGTGCAGAGGATCGAGGCCGCCGACTTCGGACGCCATGACCAACGGCTCGCGCGTGATGTCTCGCTGCTCATTCTCCGTGTTGCGCGGGAAGCGGCCCCGCGTGCGCGACTCGCGGAAGCGTTCGACCTCGATCTCGCCGATGGCTTTCGAGATCCACTCCGACGCATACGGCTCACTCGTTCTAAGGAAGATCTTCGTCGCAGGCTGCGACAGCATCGCCTCGGCAACATGGCCGTACAGGGCTTCGACCTGGCTCTTTCCTTGGAAGCCCAGCACCATCGGATTGTTCGATTTCCTGTTCTCTGTAACCGCCGTCGTGAGCTGCGGAAGACGTTGCAGACTCGCCAGCTCGTCGAGCACGAACCACGTCTTGCGCTTCGTTGATTCCTCATTCATCAGCCGCAACACGAGCAGGTCAAGCCACAGGCTCATCAGCGGGCGCATCCTCTCGCGCATCGTCGGTTTCGACGTTAAGAACACCCAGCCCTTGCGCGCCTGCGCCCACTCGACCGTGTTCCATCGCCGCGTCGTTTCGCTCTCTTTGGGCAGCAGCCTGAAGGCGTCGGCCACCATGTTCAGAGAGCCAAGGACACCGCTGCGCTGGTTCGCCGCGTGGCGGTCGATCATCGCCGCAAGCTCGGTACCTTCGACTCGTTTGTCGATCTCCTCCGCGTTGCTCATCCAGTAGGTAAGCTGTTGCGGCGTCGGCTTAAGATTCAGCAGATGAGCGAAGATTTTGCGCGGAGCTTCGACGAAGAAGCGGTTTTCTCGGCCCTGATCCGGGAACAAGCTGGCTGCTAAGGTAAGAGCCTCCGCTTCGTGCGGAACCTCATCGCCCGGACTCCAGAACGGACACCGCGCGTCCATCGGATTCAGGATCACGTCGCCCCGCGCTTCGTTGTAAAACTGCGGCAGATATTCCATCGCCGGGTCGTACACGATGGCCGACTCGCCGCGCTCCCATATCTGCGAGAGCATCTGGCGGATGGCCGCGCTCTTGCCCGTGCCGCTGTCGCCCACGATCAGGAAGTGCATCGCCTCGCGCTCGCGCGGGATGCGTGCCCAGTGGCTGGCGTTTTTGTGGAAGAGCTTGTCGCTCCAGCTCATCTCTTCGTTGATGAACATGACCCCATCCGGCAGGTACGACATCAGCCCTTTCGACCGGCCCAGCTTCGTGTTAAACTCCGCCGTCGTGACCAGCTCCGGCCCGCGCAACCTGCGGCCATGTTTCCAGATCATCCGCCGCGCTCGATCCTTCGGAACCGCCACGAACAAGGCCAACACGAAGAACGCGAGCGTTGCATAGACCGGCTTCTGATAGAACTCCCACGACTCATGATCCGCGTACACCGCCTCGCTCATCACCCGGTGCAGGCCACGGTCGTTGAACACCCCTGCCACCCAGGTCAGCCGAGAGATGCCGTCCTTCACGCCCTCGTCCGTCAGCCGGTATCCCGGCCTGCCGTCCAACTCCGGCACCGCCTCGATCTCGTCCCGTATCACGAGCCGCTGCTGGCCCTTTCCGACCACGGCCTCCAACAACGTGTATTTGCTCGATGCCGTCGCCGACGCTTTGCCCCGCGCCCCACTCTTCAGGTAGTCCGACAGGTACAGCCGCTCGGCGGCTGTCCAGCTCCCCTGATACTCCAGCGTCAGCATCCCGGCCAGGAACACGAACGACAGCAGGATCGCCGTCCACGTCCACACCGGCGTCCGGCTCGGCCATGCCTTCGAGTATTCCTTCCGTCCCCACTCCGCCATCGTCAGCCCTCCTCTGGATTGGTTTCGCCGTCCGCCTTCCTTGCCTCCGTTCGTACTGCCTCCGGGCGCTCCCGCGCCCGCTGCATCTTCACCCCGTCGGCCCGCTCGATCAGGCCGCGCATCTCCGCCTCGGCCACTGGCTCACCCTTCGCGGCCCGGAAGTGGAGATTGAGAAGCAGCGACCGCAGGGCCAGAACCTCGGCCAGAGCGACCTCGCCGGAGTCCACGCCCGGCTCCGCCGGCGCGGCCAGCAACGCCTCCCGAACCCACTCGGCCAGGCGCAACCCGGCACCAGACGCACGCTCTTCCAGCAACGCGAACTCCGCCTCGCTGACTTTGGTGCCTACGGATTTTGTACGGAGCGGCGGCTTCAGTGAGCACCGCCTGAACTGGATTTTGGATGGAGGCCATACGGTGGCCGCGCGTCGCAGGAAGGACAGCGAAGGGGCCGGAGACAGGCTAAGGGGTTGCAGCTCATGAGGTTCCCCTACAGCAACGTGCGCTCGCATATAGAGTAACCCGGTTTCCCGGACTTTTCCACTTAGCCGCCTGTTTTCTTATAGTTCCTGCACAGTAACTTCAGGTTACTGTGCAGCTCCCATTCTGGGGTGACGTGTCACCCTGTATCCGCTGCGCAGCAGCGTCGCTGTCGGCCCGCAGCCGCAGCCAGATTCACCCAAGACGCTGCTAGGAAACCACCGAGCACTGCCCGCAGCGCAGATTCAATTCCGCCGTATGGTGCGCTCGGTTCGACACTGGCCGCACTTCCGACACAACAGTGTCAAAGTGCAGAGCCATCAGCCGTATTGTAGTCTGTTGTCTCTAGCAAGTTTATGATCGGGGCCTCGAATGGATTCGCTTTTCATTCGCCTTATTGAGATAATGACTTCAGCGATGCAAAAGCGGACACAACCAGCTCACTTGACCGGAAAGCTCGGCCACGCAACCGTTGCGATTCTCACGATGACGATCGAGGAATTTAAAGGTGTGCGGTCCGTATTTGGATTGAATCAGGAATTGGTTTCAACGGCGTACGCGGTCAAGGCACTAAACGAGCAGAATGACTACCCGGTAGTTCTTCGGCGAGCATCGGGTCAGACGAATGTCTTGTCCAGCCAAATGACGCGAGATATTTTGGAAGATTTCCGGCCATCGTACCTGCTCGTTATTGGAACCGCTGGGGGGCATTCTGGGCGCGATATTAAGCTGGGAGACATCGTTGTCGCGGACTATATCGACTATTCGGGTTACTGGAAGCTCAAGGACGGGGTCTTTCACGCGCGCCGAAATGCTTGCGATCATCCCTCGCTGCACCTGCTCGCCAATTTTGCTGAAGGTCTCAGCTGCAATCCGGAGGCTTGGCAACATCGATTCGCCTCACACAAAGACGGTGAACCTTATCCTAACGTTCTGACTGGTGCAGTCGTTGCAGGCGATCTGCTTTTGGGCGATGCCGATAATGCAGAGCAGCAAAGAATATTGACAGCATACGACAAGGCACTCGCGTTCGAGATGGAGTCCTATGGGGTTGCGCGAACGGTATATGCATACAGGTCTTCCGTGCATTACAACCCTCAATTCCTGATCATCCGGGGGATCTCTGACCTCGTTAATGAAGGGGCGGATGAAAATAACGCTACACGCGCTAAGTGGACCCCGTTCGCTGTTGATGCCGCTGCGACGTTTGCCTTGGTCTTAGTGGAGAGGCTTTTGGGGCCTGGCTTCTCGAAGGGAAACACTCAATCAAAGGGGCGTCTATGAATTTTGTCAAGAAGACTAAAAGTGTCTCGACGGTTCCTACGTGGCGAGCAAATCTCGAAGAGGATGTCTCCGCTTTTGAAATGCCATCTCCTCGGTTTGACCTTCATGTCGAGTTCGCGAGGACGTACGACCGCTTATTTGAACTCACGGACGAAAGTTTGCTCCGTGAAGAAGAACTTCTCAGCAATGCCATCCGGGACGGAAGAGTATTGCTTGCCGGGCGAGGTGGCGGCGGCAAGACTGTATTTCTGAGACGTTGCGCGCAGCGATGCTTGAAACTTGGCTACGTCGCTGTCTTCATCTCTCTCAAGTTTTTTACACAGCAGAAAGCCTCTGTGTGGCTAGATCTTCAAAGCAGATTGGCAAAGGTCGACTTCTTACTTCGGAGCTTGTCTTCTGCAAAATTGGGCATAGCTGAGCTCGACAGCCTTACGCCGTCGGTGCAAAGGGTCCTCCTAATCGACGGTTTGAATGAGGTAGACGCAAAGGTAGCGCAAGAGCTCATCTTCTGCCTCGATGAATATGCCGGGACCGCTATCAGTACATCAGTCGTAGTTTCAGATCGTCTCGTCCGACGAGAGTTTATTTCGCCACACCGGTGGTCGCTCTATGCTATTCAACCCTTATCCCTGGGTGAGGTTCGGGGACAGATTAAGTCTGCGCACAAAACAATTACGAACGACCAACAAACACTATTGAGCAGCCCATACTTTTTAGACCTCTACCTGGCGAATGGGTCGCTTGGGTCAAGTAGTGCAGCAGAGATGGAAGCTTGGTTCGTCGAACACTCGATATCCGCCGATGAACTGCCTGCAGCGGCTGAAGCAGCCTTCCGAGTTTACAGTCACAGATCGCGGAGCTTTCCAGTAGATGAATTCCAAGCGATCGCTGGAGAGTCTACGACTCAAAAGCTTTTAATTTCCGGAGCGTTAACCCTTAGCGGAGAGGATGCGCTTTTCGACCATCATCTGAAACACGATTTTCTCGCCTCACACTACTTAGCAGATCATCGCGAGCTTTGGTTTAAAGATTCTTTTGATCTTGTGACATTCTCGGGAAGCTCATTCGACGCGATCATGATGTGCTTGGAGCAGGTAGCTGAATCGGAGGCAGATGCTTTTATTCGTAGTGTCTACGATTGGAATTTATATGGGGTTGGATACGCACTGTCGGAGAGTCGACACCACAACGTTTCGGAACAGATGCGTCATGTAATGGTGGCTATGTTCACGGAGCGCCGTTGGGACCTTATTGAGCCAACCGCACTCAAGGCTCGAGACACTCTGAAGCTGCTTAGAGACGACGCAGATTCTCAACGATTCTTGAGATATGAACGTTTGGATGAGGTACTCGATTTCATCGGGCGCTCCTGGCAAGGACCATCATGGTTTACGCAATGGAAGGAGCTATTTACAACGAAGCCTAAATCTTCCGTGAGTGATGCGGTCCAACACAAAATCAAAGATGAGGATTCGGTCATCGGATGGACAACGTCTAACGTTCTTAGAAGATGCATTCTTACGGAAGCGCAGCAAGCATATCTTCGAGGCTTGGTCGGTGAACCTTTAGCGGTAGTGAGATGGAGGGCTATCCATACGCTCGGCGCGTTCCCATCCCACGAAAATCTGACTGCTTTGGCAGATGCCATACGGGACAAAGACCTCCTAGTCCGTTATGGCGGCATTCGCTCTTGTTTCGAATCAGCTTCTCAGGCGTCCGAAGAGGTTAGAGGAGAAACATTCGCAATACTCAATCAGAACAGTAAATTCATCTTGGAATATCCTTTCCTCAAAGATGAGATAAGGAGGGCGATGTTGATTCCTCGGGCCAAGCGACCAAAGTCGTGGATCAAGTCCTGCGTACGTTTGATCTCGACTTGGCAGCCATCGGAATCAAATGATGATCAAGAGAAGTGGACACGCACCGCTCAATCTCTTTTCGATCTTCCATTCTCAGAAAACGAATCTGAAGTGACGACGGAGGCAAATGCAATTACGGTCTGACGAACTGTTAAATACAGCTTGGGTGACACGGGATTCTGCCTACGTGATTGGCCCGACAAAAGTGGGTTGCTCTGTGCTCTCTGAAGGCTCGCGAATCTATTCCGGTTGCAATGTCGAACACCGGTATCGATCTCACGATGTTCATGCTGAGGTCAACGCAATAACGAACATGGTAGCGGCTGGTGAACGCCGACTGCTTGCTCTTGCGGTTGTAGCCGAGCGAGAAAGGTTTACCCCGTGTGGAGCATGCCTAGATTGGATCTTCCAATTCGCTGACCCAGAAACTTGTATGGTGTTTTGCCAAGCCGCAAGAAATGGCCCCGTGACGGAGTATCTTCTACAGGACTTGATGCCATTTCATCCCAAATGAATGGTAGGCTCCGGCGTGGCTTCTGTCTCTTCTTTATTCGGCTTCGAAGGATGACTCCAGAGCGACAAGGATGACGCCTGCAGTCTGCGATGACTTCCAAGCTCTCGACCAACAGGGACGCATTGCCGTGATACACGCTGATGTAATCCGCTGATGCGTTCTCGTTGACCAAACCAACGGCCTTGCCGACAACAAAGGCCACGGCTTGGCGTCTGCACTATCTGCAGCGCTGATACTTTATCTAGCTTGGCCACCTACAGACTCGGACGCCGGAGGGAGGTCCACCTGATCTAGCCAAGTGCCAGCTGCTCGTCGATGTGTCAATTCAGCAACCGCTCCTCCTTGGCCCGTCCGAGTATCTCCATCAAGATTGAGCTTTGCTTCTCGGATGGGATTTTATTGGGAATTTGTTCAGCAATCTTCAGTATGTCCATCTCTTTCTGCGTAAACAGCCCTTCAAGAGCGCCCCTACTAAGGATTCTCCTCCATTTTGCAGCCGGCACTTCGAGGACTCGGGTCTGCATTTCAATCCCGTCCTCAATTTTCTGATTCTGTCGGGCGGTTTTTGCGTGATGCTGATTGTCTTCCGACGATGAAAGCGATTTCCAGAACTCCGCTGGGAGCAATGCCGCGATCCCCGATGCTTCTTCCAACAACCGCGTCCAGCATCCTTCTCGCTTGCACCATTCGGATATGTTCGAAATTCCCTGTGGCGGTTGAGTGATGTCATCGTTCACAGCAGCGGCGATGATGGTCAACGTGTCCATGAGAACATCATCCAAGGTCTGTGCCGCCCAAATCCTGGCATAGTTGACGGACGTTTTACGGCGCTTTGTGACTTCTTCAAGCATCGCAAGCGTGTAGGCGACGATGTTTGCACGATATCCGCCGTTGTACCAAGGTTGCTCGGAGACGAGCTTCTCTGTCGCGCGGAACAGAATCCCACGGGCCACGGCTCTACGGAAATAGAGTTCGTTGAAGGCGTCGGAGGATTTCTCCCACTCCTTACCGATCCTGACGGCATACCGTCCAAAGTTCTTCTGGCTTCCGAGGTTGACCCACCTTGGATGGTCGTCGAACACGTTCTCGAACTTCGCCAAATCGGTCTTCGTAAACATTTGAGGCTTTGGATACTCCGCCTTGAAGCGTTTCTGTTCGCCTGGTGTCAGCTTGGATTGCGCATCAAGGTATTGTCCTCGCGCCCGTTCATAAAACCACTTGGTCTCTCTCTGAGCGCCCTGTTGGGCTGGCGCCCAGATGCGTCGCGAAAATTCAGACATACGAACGTGGAAAGGATGATTGGAGAAAAAGTCCGCTGCATTCACTCTGTTTTGAGTGTTTGCATACTCTGAGATCCGGGGCACGACGAGCTCGCTCTCCTCACTGTCTATGACGGAGAGCTTCATCTGGACAAAGATTTCTGAAACATCTGCTTTGTCTCGGCGTTGGGTGTGAAAGAGTGATGCTGTTGTCTGACCTCCGTTGACGATCTGGAGGTCGGTCAGTCGGACGATCTGAAGGCCTGAATTCGTCGCCCTAGTCTCAACCATCTGGGCCGTTGCAGTGATTCCATTGTTGTAGGCGAAGAACATGTGGGGCTCGTCCAGGATTGTTTTACGAATCCCTTTGTTCACCTGCGCTCGTGCCTGCAAAAACGTTCGAACATTTTGCTCCAGCAGGCGCGCGCTGTACCGATCGTAGAGAGCGATCAGAATCGGTGCCGGCATGACAATGAGGTAGGACTGGTAGGTGTCGGACCCGAGATTTGCCGGGAGGCAGGAAATGCCATTGCCGAAAAGTTCGACGAAATCGATGTCGAGTGGTTCCTTGTGACCTCGCGAGCTGCGCTGTCGCTGGAGTCTTGCTATGTCCCAGATGTGGTACGTCGAGCGTATTCCGGATACTTCGCCATCTGGAGAGGCTTGAAAGCGATCGCTGAGCACACGTTCCGACAAGAGAAAGAAGTTGAGTTGACGAAGCTCCGACCGCCGGTCCGAAATCTGCCGAACCAGTCCATATTCCGGAGTCGTGACATCGGGTGCGAGCTTTCCCATCAGACTGGCTTCGACGAAATTTACGGCTCTCTTGAAGATCGCCTCCACGTCAGTTCGCGTGAGGGTTTCCAGCTCACGGCGGCACTCAAAGTCTGCGACGAAGATGTCTAATGACCCTTCATCATTGAACCAGAAACCGTCGACGCGAACGCCGCGTTGGGCGCGGAAATGGCAGTGCTCGAAGCCTTCAACGAAGCCGGTCTCGATGAGCTCATTTGAGATGGTCTCCATGAAAGCCTCCAACTGATACGTGCTGCTGGCTTCTGCCCCGGCGAGTAGCTCCTGCCGGAAGTCATGGGAAAACTCTTCAACAGTTTGTTCCATCAGAGCTCCTTGAAGACGGTCATATCGTCGCAACGGTAATCAGAGATGTCTTCCAACTCAATCTCGTAGCTCACTTTTCTGAGTCCAGTAGGCAGGCTGGACCGAATCAGTCTGGGGAAATCGCCCGCAACCAGATAGGTGCTCACTTCAGCGATAGCAAAGAGCGGTTCCTCATAGTCCGGCAGAGGCGCGTAGCCGTGCATGACTAGTTTCCGGTCGAAATCGGCGATGGAGTCGGAATCCATTCCGTCCTCAACTTCTCTGACCATCTGGTTTAGCGAGCGTGCCGTGGGGGATTCCGTGAGATTGCTGAGCCTGTAAATCCGAAGGAAGAGATGATCTTTCAAAGAGTCGAGCTGGTCTTCAGAGGAGATACGGACAGAGTTACGCTCGCTGCCCGAAAGCGACTTGATCTCGACTGCGCTGTTTCCGAAGTCAAAGTCCTGTTGGGCACGTTCAGGGCCGAGCCACGCGGTCAGTGCGGCATGAGGCTCAAGTGGCCGGTTCAAGAGTTCCAACAGAAAAGCCAATTCCGCGAACAGACCACGAATCTCTTCTGCCGATAAGCGTTGGGAAGAACCGGAAAGAAATGCTTTCCATCTGCGAATATGCGTGAGAGCGACGCCAAGAGCGCCGGCTGAGTCGCCAGCATTTTCCAGTGCGCCCGCTAAGGAGCGGCAGAGCCCGCTGAAAAGGTCCCGATCTACCTGTCTTTCCAGACTGAGAATAAGGCGCTGTCGGCTGTTCTCTCCCACTCGCAGATCAACTTGGATTCCGCGGACTGCTACGTTTTCTTTTCGGTACTGGGCAGTGTGATCCCCTTCAAGTTCCAGGATGAAGAGACATGCCCCGGTCGTGTCCCTACCCCAGAAGCAAGGTACGGAAGTCTTGTCGGAAACTTGCCTTACATTAAAGTCTGAACCAGGAACTGCGATGTCGTCCCACGGGGATGTCTCAGTCATCGTAGTCCTCCTCATCATCCGGATTATCGCCGTATCCCTGCATCTGCCTGAGCCAGACAATGTTTACAACAGCTTTGATCGTCTCGGAATCCCCATAGGGGAAACTGATGCCGAAGGCCGCGACCGGACCCGGTATTTGCTTGCCTTTTGGCTCTAGACTGTGGACCATCAGTAGGGGTTTCTTACGGACCATCCGGAAATGTGCGTCTGACACGGAGACCTCTCCGCCCTCATCCTTACTGTCCCTTTTCTTCCGCGCGAGTTGCTCGGCTTTACCTTCGCGGGCGAATTGCGTTGCCTCTTCTCTCTGTTCGTCAGTCAGGCCCAGCCCTTCGTCGCCTCGCGAAGCTACGCGATACTTGTTCAACAGCCACGCTGTACCGACAGGTTGGTCTTCTCCGACCGCACGTGCCTGATGCCTGAGTACGAAATCTCCACCGCCTGTCCCGTTCTTAGGCGAGATCAGCAAGACATCCGCTTCAAGTCGGTGATCGGCAATCTGCTCGATATAGTTGAGAACGTCCAACTTTCTCGGACTGAAGTTCGTGTGGCATTCGAACCGTCTCACGAACGCTTCAACGATCCCAATCGGCACATCCCTGAATATGAACCCCTTCGACGTTTCCTCTTCATTTCTCCCCCCGAAGCCCTGGCGCCAAAGCTCCTCAACAAGTTTGAAGTTGTCTTTGTTCGCGTTCACGTCCGTCGATACGATATAGCTTTCGATCAGAACCCCGCTGAAGCTCTGTTCGATTGTTATTTCTTCGCCGGAGCGCATCTTGTTGGCTGCGGTCACCAACAGACTGTCCGGGTGGGAACGTACATACAACCCGAAATCTTTAGGGCTCAAACCATCACGGCGCATCCTCTTGACCTGCTGGGTGAGCTCATCGGCGGCGTCGGCAATGTGGGCATACCAGTTGATCGAATCTCTCGAGAGGTTAACCCGGCATAAATCTTCGAACCCGGGCCGGTATCCAAACCAGCGCCCCATCTGCATGAGAGCGTCATACATCTTGGTATTGCGATACATGTAGCTGACAGTCAGCCCTTCAATGGTTAGACCGCGCGACAGGCTGAGTCCGCCGACAGCGATGGCTGTTAAGCCGACGCCTTCCTTCTCGTAGCGTCCATAGTCGAGCACTTCGTCGCTCTTGCTGTTGATGACATATAGGTGCAGATGCTCAAACACACCGTGAAGCGCGGCCTTAACTTCACTCCAGGCAAAGCCGGCCGCCGAATATTCGTCGTCGAAAGCTCGCTTCAAGCCCTGCATGTATTCGTTCGTTGACGATGCCGATTCCGGCATCCGATAGTTGGCTTTAACGGCCTCCCGTATCCTCTTCTCTCGTAGGCTGAGGAAGTCGCGCACCGCTCTTTGAATGGGCACGAACCGGGATACGTTCACCATCATGGAGCAATGCTTATTCGTCTGTCCGCGCAGATTTCGAATGGCCCTCGCCACAATGAACTGATCGAGAGCCCTATAGAGGCTGGCGGGCAGCTCCGGAAGCTTGTCGTCCCTCTTGTGCGCGAACGGGATGAAGTTTTCACAGTCATCAATGGGCCGGACTATGTTCTGACTGCTCTCCTCATCCAGGAAAACTTTCTCCGCGCCAAAATAGGTCGTCGGGGCGTCGAGGCAATAGATAAAGTCCCGAGGGAACAAGTCTTCGCGGACCTCATCGGTATAGGCATCAGGATTGATGAAGATGTTCGCGAACGGAGTCGCTGTATATCCGACATAGCAGGACTTGGCGAAAAGGCTGAGAATCTCTCGGATTTTTCCGTTTGTTCTCGTAGGATCGAGATCCTCTTTGTTCGTATTGATCGAGGCGTTGTCCGCTTCATCATCAATCAAGAGCATCGGTACGTCGGAGATCCTACCGTCGCCTTTGGCATTAAGGTCTTTGAGCCATTTGTGTAGAGCTGTCAGAGTGGTGACGTTTTTCTTGATGACCAATATGATCGGCTTGCTGAAATCGTTGATCTTCCAGCCGCTCTTGGTCGCTGTGTTCTTGTTGAAATCTTCGTTGATATTGGTAAGGGTGGCGGGGTGCGGGTAATTGGGGTTGAGTCCCACGCCTATGTTGCGCCGGTCCTCTGGATCGCTCGAACGGCCGATGAAGGCTTTATCGATCCGCTCCTGAGTCTGTTTCCTGAGATTGTTGTGAATACCCGCGATCACGATGATGAACTTGTAGCCGGCATCGGCTGCCCTGGCGATCAAACTGGTATAGTTGGCCGTTTTCCCCGACTGGACGTGTCCAATAACCAGGCCGCGACGGTTCCAAGAGGTGCCTTCGCTGTGGGGGTCCTGCAACAAGCCAAGGATGCGGCCCGTCACGTCGCCCAAGGAGGTCACCATGGACGGCGGCCATCCGTCTTCCCGAAGGAAGCCTTCGTAAGCATTGCTGTAGGTCCACTCGATGTCTTCGCGCTTGCGAACCCATAGATCATCGTGCTTCGCAGCAACATCAACTAGGGAAACGCCCGCTCCCATCCGGGTATCGACCGAAATGAGGGCGGCGGTGACAATACCTCGCATGTCTCCCGTATAGCCGAAAATATCGGCTAGCTGCTTTGCCTTTGCTTCGACATCGTCTCGTGTTGGGGTTTCGGCAAAGTTCGCCAAACCCGATATGAGGGCATTCGTTATGTTTTGCTCTGCGGCGTTGCTCGGCTGGCTCATAGGAGGGTCTCTTGAATGAAAGTCTTCACAATGTCGAGATGACCATCGAACAAATGAGTGGATTGGACGACTTGAAGGAAGTCCTTCGCATCAACGGGGCCGTCCCCGTAGAGTGTCTGCTTGAGATTTTTAAGTCGCTCAAGTATCACGGTCAGGTCGCCACCGGTGGACTGGCCGAACTCTCGCGGATGTGTGGAGTAGTCGGAATAGATCATCTCCACAGGAAGTGATGATCCGATCGAATTCAGCAGGATGCTAAGCGCATCAACATCATCGGGTGGCAGCTTCTTGCGCAGCGAGACGATCAAGGGATGCTCCATATTGAGCGCGAACCGGATTCCGCTATGATCCGCATAGCGTTCCCAAAGGGGCGCCTGTACTTCCTGAAACAGCCTCTGGCCGCGCCCTCGATGTACCGTGACACTTCTCGCGGTGATCTTCGCGATAATGTGGCGCAGTCGGTCACGAACGGCATGGGGAGGACGAGCGCGTGACTTCTTGATGTCGATCGTCCATGCCTCATCGAGGCTGTTCGGAAAGTCGATCTGGACACGGGCTAATTTGGTCGCCTCGCCCTTCGGAACCATGCGGAACCAATCTCCCCATGCCATGAGGCGACCGTTTCGATATACATACGCGCCCTGATTGGAGATGAAGTCGCTGCGGTCCTGATAGTAGTCATATTCGGTTGCCGACAATCGGCTGTGATGCGGAAGAATATAGGGCTGCAATGTTATAGGCACGTCATCAATCCACACGGTGTCGGATGGAAGTATTTGGGTTGCGTCGTTCTTTCGGCAGAACGGATCGAAGGGTTCGATCTCGTGGCCATTTATGCAAATTCGAAGCTTCTTCCGTCCCTTGAGTTCCCCTGCGATAAACCGATGGAAAACGAGGGCAAGGTGCCGTTCAACAATTGCGAGCTTTTCATTTACGATCTCGTCACGCTTGCGGCCGGATTCGTCCTCCGAGAGGCGGTCAAGATCACGCCAGATCACCATCGTGCCTGTCTCTTGAAGAGAGTCCAGATAGGGCAGCGCCGCAATTTCGTCTTGGTCGAGAATGGAGATGAACCAATCGTCCATTTTCTCCACATCGTCCAAATTCCATTCTGCAGCGGAACGCGAACCGTTGATGCTGCTGACGACAGTCAGTCTCCGGCATTGGGAAAACGAAGCCGTTTTAAGACCTAATCCAAACCGGCCGAGGTCCTTGAGACTGCGCTTCTTTCGAGGATCAGTTGCCCCGTGGCGGAGGGCAGCGACGAGTTCTTCCTCCGTCATACCACGTCCGTCGTCGCTAATGGCTAGGACGGGAACGCTTCGACTCGTCTCGCAGAATACTTGGATAACCGATGAATCAGCCGAAATGCTGTTGTCGATCAGATCCGCAACGGCGGTCTCAAGAGAATAACCAAGGTCTCTAAGGGAAGCGGAAAGACTGGCGGCGCTTGGAGGTAGAGGATGATATTTGGCCATCAGTTGAGCAATTACAGCAAATGGATGGGGTATTACGGCTACTATCCCAATAGATAAGCTGGAGTGGTCGCGCCTCCTGATGACGTTCGCCGCGAGGGTTTTAGATGACTCAACAGCGAAGGCAATACTTTTGAGGCCCTCTGCATCCCGAATTCGGCGTGAGACAGAATTGTATTTCATGGAGCGGATGTGGTCGAGGTTACCCGCTGGGATTGCCCAGTAGCCGGAGTAGGCGTCGCTGCAACTTGGCTGGCGATGCAAGTTCGCATTCCCACACCACGACTACCTTCCAGCCGGCCTTCCGGAGGGCTTTCGCGTTTTGCTCATCGCGCGCCACGTTCCCATCGAACTTCGTCTGCCAGAAATCTGCGTTAGTTTTCGGATTCGTGCAATTCTTGCACTCCTGATGACGATGCCAGAAGCAGCCGTGCACGAAAACGACTGCTCTCCGTTTCGGCAATACGATGTCTGGTTTACCTGGAAGGTCTTTGCGGTGAAGGCGGAATCGAAAGCCCACCCGATGAAGAATCGATCGAACTTGGACCTCGGGCGCAGTGTTCCGCCCCTTGATGCGGCTCATGTTCCAGCTTCGTCTGGTCTGATCGAGTCGATCCATAGGACTATCCCAAATCTTGAAAGAGTTTCAAAACTATGGCGGCAATCTGGTTCGCGAGCAGTGGAGGGACAGCATTCCCTACTTGGGTATATTGCGCGGTTCTCGGCCCCGTAAACAGGTAGTTATCTGGGAAGGTTTGTAGCCGAGCGGCCTCCCTGACGGTCAAGCTTCTGCACTGGGTCGGGTCCGGATGAATGTAGTAATGACCATCCTTGGCTATGTGAGAGGTTACGGTCGTAGCCGGCTTCGTACTGAGTTGCACGCGAAACCGATCCTCAAAGAGGTTCCCCTCTTCAATCGCTGTCAGCACGTTGCCATGGTTGGGAATCAGATCTTTTGGGAAGTCTCGAAGGACGGGGCTCGTCTTTTGTGCCTTGGCATAGCAAGCGGCGTAAAAATACCGGTAAAGATCCTTTTCAATATGGGCGCGCGAGGCATGATTGCAGACCCCTAGTATACGCTCATCGAGAAACCACTCAGGCTTGTAGGAGACGGACGGCGGATGTGGAATGAACTCCGCACCACGGTCATTCTGGGGCTTGGTCATCTGCGAAATAGCGGAGCTTAGCTGCTGCTCCATATTTGGCCCCATCCCTTTTGCAGTCTGAAACCATCGCCGGTTGACCGACGACTTAATGAGTTGAAGCCAGGCTTCGGAACTATCCTCTGAACGTGATATGCCACTGCGCAATCGGGGTAACCCGAAGATCACGTCCTTTACCGGAACAGAATCGGTGACGGATAGGCGATCAGGGACAAACGCTCCTAGGTCATCTCGAATACCAATGATGATGACTCGGTGCCTCGCCTGGGGGATTCCGTGCAGTTCAGCCTTAACGACATAAGTTCGTTTGCCTTTGGCGTCATCCTCCACAAGGGAAAACAACCTGTACCCAACGGTGGGAGCTGCCAGCGGAGTCTGGCTTTCCGCAAGTGCTTCGACAGGGGCTTTAAGGTCATTCAGAATCGTGTCGAAGATCAAAGACCCCTCCGGCTTGGATGAGAGGAGCCCTTTCACGTTCTCCATCACGAAAACGGAAGGACGGAATCGGCCAAGGATACGCAGATATTCGCGGTACAGGAAATGTCTCGCGTCATCTTGAGCTTTGTACTCTTCTTTGCCCTTGTTTCGGGAACGACCGATCAGCGAATACGCTTGGCACGGCGGTCCGCCGATGAGCAACCACTTCGTCGCTCCGTTCAACGCCTTCTCGATGAGGCCTTCCGCTTCCGTCCAGGTTTCCTCGCCGAGCGTAAATTGAACCGCTTCGTCGTTCGCTGCCTGAGCTTGCGATGGATATCGGGTGTACAGTTCGGCGACGTCCAGTTCTCGCCTCAGTACCTTGTAGTAGTCATCGGGAACGTCAGTTTTTTGAAACTGCCGGTAAAAGGCTCGCAGGCGCAGGGTGCTATGAGCGTTCGAATCCTTCTCCAATGAGAGCCTGATTTTGAACGCGGGTACCCCACCATTTCCGAGGGCTGAAAAGCCCTCGCCGAGGCCGCCCGGCCCCGCAAAGATGTCTATTACTGGAATCACTCTTGCGATAGCCCTTGCGCGAAAAGTTCTGCACTCGGCCAATCCGGGCTCACGTACAGTGCTGCGGGAAGTTGTCCCGTTATCTCTTTCACCACAATGAAAAACGACTTGGTGTGTCCGTCCTCACGTGCTTCGTCCGAAAGGGTTTCCCAAAGGAAGTCTCGGTATTCAGGGGACTGTGCGTTAGGAATGTCTTCCTCTTCGAAAAGATCGTGAAGCTTAAGAGCTGTAGCGATCGATTCGAGAGTGTCGTCACCAATGGATTCAAATGCCTCACGGGCCAGCTTCTCGTCGTAGGACTTGATGACCAGAGCCCGGCCACCGTTCACCGGCTTTTCTAAATATGTCTCCTGAAGCGGCATTGGGAACCTCCTGAACTCTTCCAGGTTACAGGCAATACCTGGCCGAAGTCTAGGAGGGATCAGGTCGCACCAGCAACCGACTAGGGGCCTCGCAGCCACGGCGGGAAAAAAGGATGGGGCCATTGGACTCTAGGCGCGCTCTCTGATTGAAGATGCGATTCCAACCTGCCATTGCGCCAGCATCAGAGAACCTACTTGACCAAACTCAGGACGGGTTTTGATGTATTGCCTTATGGTTGACGCGACCCCAGACATCGCATCCGCGATGCGTTCGAGGATCGCGGTGATTCTGGCGGGCGAGCCACCCATACGAGTCTCGCCCAGACGTTGAAGGTCTTTGACGCTTGGCCAGCGGGTCGAGCCATTCAACGTGAGCGCCATGCTGTCTTTCGGAAGGTAGACTGACGTTGTCACCAGATCATAGACGGGAGCGAGTCGTGCCTCGCCTTGAACATCGTTATAGACGATGCCAAAGTTTTTCAGATGCGCATCTCCATTCCGCAACGCGCAGTTAAGCGCGATAAGCGTGAAGAGCCGCTCCGTGTCCTCGACGAGATGCGGTGAATTCGCAAACTGCGTAAAGCGCTTCATGACGGATGTTTCATAGCTCCCGCGATACTTCTCATCGGTGCGCCTGGCATTCAGTACGCAAAAATCTTCAAAGCCTCGATAGGTGCCATCGGAACGCAGATCGAATCGGTCGATCACCAGCGCGAGCGCATCTTCCGAAAGCCGAAAGGACGGTACTTCAAGCCCACACGCTTTGGCGACTTCGAGACAGAAGTATTCGTTCGCCGCGAGCTGCGGATACTCGTTCTGCTCCCAAAACTTCACGATGTGTGTCGCGCCCCGATAGCTCTCGGAGAAGCGATGGCCTGAGTCGTGGAGAGCGGAGGACGCTGCTTCATCTCTCACGAGAATTTTCGGCTGCACTCCACTGATGCCGGAAAAGGTGGCGAACTTTTCGATGAGATAATGGAAGAGATCGCCACCCCGCCGTTGCTCTAGAATCTCATCGACCGACTGGAACGGAACATCCTCCTGAAGCTGCTCACGTTGTCCGGTGTATCGAACGCGTCCGACTTGCGAACGCCCCACAACTCCTAAGAGGTCAAATTCGTCGAAGGTTCCCGTGGCCTTGGCGAAGGCTAAACGCAGGCGTTCCCGAAGTACACCTTCAGGCAGGTTCATCTCGAAGATTGGCGGTAATCCAAAACGGATATCCCATGAGGGGAGCCGAACCGGCATCGTCACAGAGACTGCACGTGTAGAAGGGGCTTCTGGACTATAGGCAAAGCTGCTGCCACGTTCGCCCGAACGATCCAGCATTCCCGCTTCTTGGGAGTCGGTCCAGACCTTAATCATGGCTCTCCTCGCTCAGCTCTTCCAGAGTCGGTCTGTGAGAGGTGGCTTCCTGAATTCTCAATTCGAGGCCCAGTGCGCTAAGGATGTTGTTGATTTTGGTGTATCCCAACTCTCCCATGCGGCCATTTTCGAGAGCATCCAGAGTGGAACGACCGACGTGCGCCTTCTTAGCAAGCGCCGTCTGGCTCAAACCGAGCGCCTTCCGCTTCTGGGCAATCCGTTCGGCAATGACGGTCAGCTGCAGCATTTGCCTAATATACAGCGCAATAATTGCGAAATCAAGATAATTGACTCGTATACAAGGCTTTGGTCAGTAGAGACATTTCTATTGCATACGTCCGTATGCAGAGGCCGCACCGGATCAAAACGGGCCGTAGCGGCCCTGATCCGGTGCCAAAGCAACCCGGATGGTTCCATCCGGGCAGGTGCAACGTAAGTACTGCGGCGGAGAGAGTAACGCCGCCTCAGAACTAATCTTCTACATCGCATCAGCGAATGGCTGAGACTCAACTCTACGAGGCCCCTTCTTCGCCGCGTCTTTCTTCGGACGCGGTTTCATCACATTGATCGCAGATGCATCGAGCTGGGTCTTCAGATGCGCCGCGTAGTATTTCTCAATCATCTCCACACTTGTCCGGCAGTTCTTTGCGATTTGATAAATGTCGGCCCCTTCGAGAAGACGTAAACAAATGTACGTGTGACGAAGGCTATAGGCCGTTCGCGGCCTGCCATCCCGGTCAATCCTAAGCTTCTCTTCCTCAAGAATCGCGTTGAACAAATCACGCGACCACTTGGGGAACAGAAGATCGGTCGCTCCTGGCTGCTGCCACTCCCCTTTGTCCATCGACTCCTTACGGTTTCCCGTCCGTCCCGGCCCGCCATCGGGACGAAGGCGAGTCTTCAACCTCTCGAACGGTCGCACCGCCCCTGCCGTACTCTTGCAGAAACCAATGCCCCTCTTTCCTCGAACTTCGATCTCCAGGATCGTTTGGCCGCTACCCTCGTCTTCGACAATCTTTACATCGCGGAACTGCAGACGCATCGCTTCATCAGGCCGGAGCCCGGTATTCGCGGAGAACAGAACGTAGTCGTGAAGCTGCTCCGCTTCCCAGCGGAAGCGCGGCTGTTTTGGATGCTGGGCCCGTTTGCGAGTAGCTTCGTAAAGCTGCTTGTACTCTTCCGGCGAAAACCATGCTCTATGAGAAATCTTGGCCGACGCCCTATAGGGCGCTGACATATCCGGTAAATGATCGATCCATCCGTGGCGCAGAGCCGTCTTAAAAATCTGGCGCAACGTCACGATCTCCTGGTGCATGGTGTTATGCGCTGGAGGTCTGCCGCGTAGCGCCTTAGATTCCTCAAGGCGATGGATGCGATATTCGTTGATCTTGCCAGCAGTGATCTCAGGAAGAACCATGTTGCCGAAGAACGGCACGAGATGACCATTGGTGCGCGCGTGCTGTCCACGCGCATAGGTCGCATTCCGTTGTCCC
Source organism: Tunturiibacter gelidiferens (assembly GCF_013410115.1). Taxonomy (GTDB): domain Bacteria; phylum Acidobacteriota; class Terriglobia; order Terriglobales; family Acidobacteriaceae; genus Edaphobacter; species Edaphobacter gelidiferens. The sequence goes on along the minus strand of NZ_JACCCV010000001.1, from coordinate 1,640,583 downwards.
TGTGTCATGATGTCGAATTCGCGCAGATACAACTTCGCAGCTTCGCGGAACGGCTTGCCGCTCTTCAACTCACCGTCACGGAGCTTGCCCCGCAACTGCAGATACCAGTCTTCAGCGAACTCCTTCGCTTTTGAGAGGCTGTCTTCTTTGGTAGTTGTGCGCCGGTTCTTCCCGCCAAGATAGGTTGCGCATTGCCAGCTAGAACTGTTCGGACGCTTGTAGACGTGAACCTTGCCACCAAGGATGGTGTGATGTTCGGACATGCCTAAGCACCTCCAGACTCCCCCGGAATTGCGAAAGTGTGGAAGAGTTGTGTAAGGATATCGCTTGTCTTTTGATTGAGTCAATTACATGTATTTGCAGTAGCTTAGCCGACTGTCAGACTGTATCGTAGACGATTTTGAGTCCGCTGCGTCTGCCAGTTCCGCCATCCCGGCTTTTGCTTGCAACTTGCAAGAGTGAATGTTCTACCTCACCGCTAATCAAATCGCAAAAAATACCGCTGCGCTGAGCTCGATCATCGAATCAGCGGGCTTTGCCTTTAAGTATCGTATAACATTCACTGATCCGCATCTTCTCAAACTCGTCTGTTTGGCCAAAGCCACGCCGCGCCGCGGACTCCACTGGAGTCTCCATATTTTGCTTTCACGACCGGCGTGGATGCCTCTCCTCCAAACACATATTTCGGCAGCAACTTAGGCAGTGCCTCGTAGATATGCTCCACCCCTGATACGCCTCCACCAACCACAATGACATCTGGATCCAGTATGTTGATCACGTTAGCCAAACCGCGCGCCAAACGATCTTCGAACCGCTCAACGGTCTCCGCCGCCACTAGATCTCCCGCGGCAAAGTCAGCAATTATCTCCCGCGTAGTCCGCGCTCTGCCGGTCACATTTTTGTAATCCCGCGCAATCCCCGTGCCCGAGACCCACATCTCCATGCACCCTTTCTTTCCGCAATAACACTCCGGTCCAGGGGACTCCTCCGGCTTCGGCCACGGCAGTGGATTGTGCCCCCATTCGCCCGCAACTCCATTCGGTCCGTCGTGGACGCATCCCTCCAGAGCGACTCCGCCTCCACATCCGGTCCCTAGAATGACTCCATACACAAAACGCACACCGGCGGCCGCGCCGTCTGTCGCCTCTGATACCGCAAGGCAATTTGCATCGTTGGCGACCCGTACTTCGCGACCAAGCGTAGCGATCAAATCTCTATGAAATGGTTGGCCATTCAACCACGTTGAATTGGCGTTTTTAACCAGCCCGGTAATTCTCGAGATGGTACCTGGAATACCGGCACCCACAGTGCCTGTCTTTCCAGTCTCCGTTTCTATGCGGTGGACCAGCGCAACAATTGCCTTCACCGTCGCTTCATAATCGTCCCGCGGAGTATCGACACGATGCCGAGCCAACTCTGTGCCGCGATCATCGATAGCGAGTGCCTCGATTTTTGTCCCACCAAGATCAATCCCGATGCGCATCCCCATCTCCGTCATTGAGCCTTCCAGTCCCTTTCACTTGCCACTCTAAAAAGTGGGCACAACGAACCCTACTGCACCTTGCCACGGGGACGCAACCTGCTTAGCTCCCCGCCGCATGCAATCGCATTCAGCGCCGCGAGCTTCAGGTTATCCGCAGCGAGCCACAGCCAGAAGCGTGTTCCTCGCTCCCCCTGATCAAAGTCTCCGCTCACTCGTACCATAATGTCCTCCTGCCCCGCCGCACTCAGGTTGCTCGGCGGATCGGATTCCTCGCTTACTACGTCTATATGTTCCCCGGCAAGCGCCGCCTCTACTTCCTCCTGCGTCGCTTCACCAGAGAGTTCCACCAGCATCGAAACGACATACCCATGAAACACCGGAGCCTGAATGACCTGCAGCGCCAGTTCAGGTAACAGCGAATCAGCAAGCCCAGCGTAGTGTTTGCGGATACGCCGTTCCGTGGCGCTCAGCTTCACCTTCGCGGCATCGCCGAGCGAAGGCAACAGATTAAATGCCACCTGCGCATCATATTGCTCCCGTGGTAGCGTCTGAAATGAAAGCAGGGTAACAGTCTGCTGATGCAACTCATCCATCGCGGCGCGGCCATACTCGGACGCCGGTTCCATGACGGTCGCAGCAACGCTCGTCAAAGCCATCTTCGCTTGCAGTCTTCCGGCAACTAGGGCAAGCATCACAGCGACCGGATGCGCAGCTACTAGAGCTGGCGTCTTCAAATCCGGCTCTGGGCCTCCAGGCTCGCTCTTATCTGCAAGCACCTCAGCCACCCAAGGAGCCCGCACCAGAACATCCTTCTCGCCCTCCAACGCGTACGTTAGATCGACAATGCTCGCCCCCTCGCGCCGCGCGGCCTGCCAATGCTTCTTCGTCACCTCTGCACTGCCCGCAAAAAAAACAAAGTCCATTCGGTCGAAGGAAGATGTCTCCAGTCGTTGTATAAAAACAACCTCATCGCCAGCGGAGGTCACTTGGCCAGCGGCTTCTTCTTCGTCGAGCAGGACAAAGTCCGATGCTCCCAGCACCGACTCGGCCAACTCCTCGCTCAGCTCTTTACCAGCGAGCGAAGACGCCCCAACGATTCCGATTCGATACATTCTTTCCGTCATATTTTCCTGATGTCCGACGAGACGTAAGGTCTGAGCGCCAGATTACTATCTTATCTGTTCATCTCCCGTCACCGACTTACACCGCGGAGTGCCGCCGCTCTCGCCCCCACGAGTACGCAAGCCGAGCCACCACACCGGACACCAGATACGCCATTGCCAGAATGATCAGCATGTACTCCGAATACAGCACGATCAGCGCTCCTATAAACGCTATCACCGCGACCAGTTGAAAGGGATGACGCTTACCAAGCGTGATCTCCTTCGCACTCCAGAACCGCCAGTTGCTCACCATCAAAAAACTGGTGAAGAGCAGAAGACATAGCCATACCAACGCAATCCAGGGACTGTCGATCGGCGATCCGTGTTGAAAGTGAATCACCGAGCTGATCACGCCCGCACCTGCCGGAATCGGCATGCCCACAAAATATTTCTTGCCCGGCCGCCCCGGATTGCGAGGCTGCGGGTTGATGCTGATATTAAATCTCGCCAGCCGACTGGCGCCGCATATCAAAAAGATAAAACAGACAAACACCCCGATATGTACAATTTGCTGTCGCGCCTCCGGATGCGCCATCAAAGGCAGCATCCGAAAACCCCATATATAAGCCAGCAGACTCGGCGCCACGCCAAACGTAATCACGTCTGCCAACGAGTCAAGCTCCTTTCCAAAGTCGCTGGTCGTGTGGGTCATTCTTGCGATGATGCCATCAAGACCATCGAACAGAACGGCAATCCCAAGCGCCAACGCAGCTCGATCGAAGTAACTCTGATCCGCCACGGACCCCTGAATACTCTGCGTAATTGCGTAGTACCCAGCGGCCATGTTGCCCGCCGTAAATAGCGATGGCAGCACGTACATCCCCCGACTAGGTTGACGCCTCACCTTCTCGTCGGTCTCGATCTGCGCGTCCTCCATTAGGCCACCACTGCCGGTGCGTCTCTCAGCGACTGCTCCGGGAGCACGGCCAGCACGGTCGACCCACCCTTAACGCGAGCCCCCGTCTTCACCTTCAGGTTCGCCGCTGCCGGCATCAGTACATCCACCCGCGACCCAAATTTGATGAGGCCGATCCGCTGTCCACGCTCCACTCGGTCACCTACTTTCAGGTTGCACACAATACGCCGAGCCAGCAGCCCGGCTATCTGTTTGAAGCTGACTTCATATCCACCGGCATCGATCGTAATCAGAGTCTGCTCGTTGTTCAACACAGACTCCGGCTTCATCGCATTCATGAATTCGCCCTTGCGAAACTCGCACACCTTCACGACTCCGCCCACCGGCGAACGGTTCACATGCACATCAAACACGTTCAGAAAGATGCTAAGTCGCAACCGACTCCCGCTAACCGTTTCGATCCACTCAGCTTCCGTAACCACCCCGTCCCCAGGAGACACAATCTGTCCCGGCGCCTGCGGAATCGTCCTGTTCGGATCGCGAAAAAACCACAAAAAGAAAGCCGCCAGCACCACCGGCAACGCCACCAGCGCAATCGGCATATTCAGATACCAAAGTGCCGCCGCAACAACCCCAAGCCCTAAGGCATAGAAAAAACCGTCTCGCACCATAAGTGACTCGATTATAAGGCCACGTACACCTCGGACCTGAGCGTAACGCTAGTCAGGCCTGTCGCCTCCATACGGTCAAAACCGCGTCTTCTAGCTTTAGGATGCTCCCAGGCGTCGAAGCCGCTCGATCTCATCCTTCAAACTGAGCTTCAGCTTCTTCAATCTCACCTCTTCCAACTGTTCCGAGTCAGTGAGAAACAACTTGGACCGCAGCGTATCCAGCCTGCGATCATAAAGGCTATGTTCTTGCATCAATTGTTGAATGGAAGGGAACGACGCAGGATGGGGCAGCTCGGTGAACTTGCCAGTTTGCACGTGAGAGTACCTCCAGCAACAGACGACTTCGCACTGATGGCCGACACGCTATCACAGCGCGATAATTACCGGCAATGTGGATTACTCGTCTCCAGCTAACTTCAATTGCATCAGCAACGCGTCCTCTGTAGGATCGTGGTAGTAGTTATCGCGCTGTCCAACGACCGCAAACCCTAACCCCCTGTAAAGCGCAACTGCACCCCCACTCCCCGCCCTCACCTCGAGTTCCATCTCCTTCGCACCCCGCTCCCTGCACCAGCAAATGACCCCCCCGCACAACGCCCTTCCCACGCCCACTCGTCGGGCCGACGCACTTACTGCCACGCTTTCAAGCTCGGCCAGCCTCACAGCCCCGGAAACAAGAACCTTTCCAACTGCAAAACCCAACAACCCAGCATCCGACTCCGCAACGAACAAGCACCTCGTCACCGCAACCTCAGAGCTTCTATCGGCACCCACAATTGCCGCATACTCGGCCTCCGCCCAATGCGGAGCGTCAGGCGTAGCTCTCTCCAGCCTTATCACACCAACAAAGTCCTCAGCACGACCAGAGCGAACCCTATACTTGGCCGAACTCATCGAGTGGCTCGCGGAGCAGTAGGTTTGGCAAATATCTCAGCATCGGTCCGTCTCAGATAATTCGCATCCAGCGCAGCAGCATCATCAAATCGCCCCGACACAACTCGCTCTACCGCAAACGGCAGAGCATCCCCTGCCAACGGCTCATCCACCAACTTCGGACATAACTCCAGCAAAGCCTCCGCCACCTTCAATTCACACACAACCACCAACCCACCCGAAGCCGCCGTCCTCACATCCTGCGCGCCTACCAAGACCTCCCGTACGCATCTCCTCCCCATATATTCCCCGTAATAAAACTCTCCGCGACCAGCATCCAGAACGGCATGCACCCTCTGCTCCCCGCCATCGACGGCGCCAGCAAGCAGCGCCAGCCGCGACACTGCAATCAGCGGCACCGCTCCAGCCTCACTCAGCCCCTTCGCCGCGCTCACCCCCACTCGCACCCCGGTAAAAGATCCCGGCCCATACACCACAACCACAGCCGCCAACTCTCTCAGCAGCCATCCACTCGACGCCATCAGCCGCCGCACAGTTGGAACCAGCCGTTCCGACGAACTCCTTCCCGGCAACACCTCAGTCGCAACGATCGCCGACGCCATCTCGGTATCCGCCAGCGCAACGCTCCCCTCACCCCCTGCCGTATGAATCATCAGAAACCGCATCACTCCCCACCCTTCCGCGGCTCAACTGCATCCCCGACAATCTCCAGCAACACGCCCCCTGTGCTGGCCGGATGCACAAAGAAATACCGATGCCCGCCAGCCCCCACTCTCACCGCATTGCTCGCCAACCTCACCCCTTGCTTTGTCAGCCGCGCAAACATCACGTCAATCTCATCCACATGGACGGCGATATGATGCAGCCCCTCACCTCGCTTCGCCAAAAATCTCCCAATCGTGGAATCTGCCTCGGTCGCCTCCAACAACTCGATACGGCTTTCTCCCAGCGGCAGCATCGCCGTCTTCACCTGCTCATGCTCCACTGTCTCTTCATGGCTCACCACCAGCCCCAGCGCCTCATAAAATCCACGCGCCCCCGCAATGCTCTTCACCGCGACGCCAAGATGATCCAGCCGCAGCCCGCCCTGCCCCAGCACGCACAGAGTGTCAGCGCTCTCAAGCCTTACTCTTCGCGACCCCTTCTCCAAGGCGCATCGTCTCACCGTCTCCATCAACTCCTTGACACCCTCCCCCGTAGTCGCGACCGTCCGCACAACAGGAGGCACCCACTCACCCTCTCCAACCGCCAAAGCCTGCATCGCAACAATCTCCTGCTCTACCAGCTCCGCGCCCCCACGGTCGCTCTTGTTCACAACAAACACATCCGCGACCTCCATCACGCCAGCCTTCAGACTCTGCACCTCATCGCCCATTCCGGGCACAAGCACCAGCACAGTCACATCCGCCAGGCCGATCACATCCACCTCATCCTGTCCCACACCCACCGTCTCAATCACAATCGTCTGCCGCCCGGCCGCCTCCATCACCGAGCAAACATCGGCAGCCGCACGCGCAACGCCCCCCATAGCCCCACGCGAAGCCATGCTGCGAATAAACACCCCATCATCCCCGGCAAAATCCTGCATCCGAATCCGGTCCCCCAACAACGCCCCACCCGTGTAAGGACTAGACGGATCGACCGCCACCACCCCCACACTCTGCCCCTGCTGCCGAAGCCACCTCACCATCTGGTCCACCAGCGTGCTCTTCCCCGCCCCAGGAGGCCCCGTCACTCCCACCCGCAGCGATCTGCCCGCAAACTCCCGGCAAGCCGCAAGCACCTCCGCTCCCCCGCCATCCTCCACGAGAGATAAGGCCCGAGCCAGAGCACGAACATCGCCTGCCCGCACCCGCGCCATCATCTGCGCAACTTCAACCCCACTCGTCCTGAAATCCTTAGGCACGTTAGCGATAATAACGTGCTCCACCTCGCATCTCCCATGCCCACCTTCCTCACCGGCAAAGCGCCCTTAACATTCATGTGCTTGAACTCTTCAAATGGACCCTTCTCAAAACCCGGTCGCCCACCTTCCTTCGTTCGCCAGCGCTCCAACGCATTCATTTGTAATCAAAAATGATCTTTCCAGATCATCGGAGACGGCGCTTGACACCTACTGCCCAGCACAGACTATCCTCATCCTCGACACCCCTTGACCCGAATCTGCCGCAGCAGGCGCAATCCGGGCAGCCGTCGGACCAACATTTACGCTGGAGTTACAACTAATGTCGATCAACACTGCCAGCCTGCCTGACTCGGGCTTCACCACCACCGCCCCGGAGAAATCCACCGTCCGCTGGCTCGTCTGCGGTCTTCTCTTCCTCGCCACCACCATTAATTACATGGACCGCTCGGTCTTCTCCCTCATCGAGCCGCTCCTCCACCTCGACTTCATGGGCTGGATTCCCGGCATCGACGCCGCTCATCAAACCGCTTACAACCTCAACTATGGACGCGTCCTCATCTGCTTCCAGATCGCCTATGGCGTCGGCTTTCTCTTCGCCGGCCGCATCATCGACAAACTCGGAACTAAAACCGGATACGCCCTCGCCATCCTGATCTGGGGATGTGCCTCGATCAGCCATTCCATGGTGGCCAGCGTCGCCGGCTTCTGCATCGCGCGCGTCTTCCTCGGCCTCGGCGAATCCGGCAACTTCCCCGCCGCCATCAAGGCCACCACCGAGTGGTTCCCCTCCGAAGAGCGCGCCCTCGCCACCGGCCTCTTCAACTCTGGCTCCAACGCCTCCGCTTTCATCGCCCCGGTTCTCATCGCAGCGGTCGCCGCCCGTTGGGGATGGCACGCCGCCTTCATCTGCACCGGCTCCATGGGACTCATCTGGGCAATCATCTGGCTTATCTTCCCTTACAACAAACTTCGCCGCAGCGCGACGCAAACCCAGACTGACCTTGCCCCCGTCACGCAGGGCGGCTCCATCTACCCCATCCTTCTCCACCACCGCGGCTTTTGGGCCTTCTCCATCGCCAAAGGCATCACCGACCCCATCTGGTGGTTCTATCTCTTTTATCTCCCCAAATTCCTCAACGATAACTACGGCCTCAATCTAAGCCACGTAAAGTACCCGCTCATCGTCATCTACACCGCCGCAAGCATCGGCTCCATCGCTGGCGGCTGGCTCTCCGGATTTCGCATGAAGCACGGCCACACCGTCAACTCCGGTCGCAAGTTCGCCCTTCTCATCTGTGCCCTTTGCGTTCTTCCCATCATGCTCGTCCCGCACATGCACTCCATCTCCCCACACAATGCCTGGCCCGCTATCGCGCTCTTCTGTCTCGCCACCGCCGCCCATCAAGGCTGGTCTGCCAACCTCTTCTCCACTCCAACGGACATGTTCCCCTCGACCAGCGTCAGCACCGTAGTCGGCATCGGCGGCGCTGCCGGAGCCCTCGGCGGAGCGTGCTTCACCTGGCTCGTCTCTCACTACTTCTCCCTCCATCCTTTGCTGATCTTTACCATGGGAGGCCTCGCCTACGTCACTGCTCTCCTGATCTTCCAGCTCCTGGTTCCACGTCTCGGCGGCCGGCAAACTGCCTAAATCCCGTCTTCCCAATCGCAACAATGAGCAGCGTCGAACACAGCCCGAAACGTCTCGCTCCCCTACCCGTCCCACTGAAACATGCGCCGCACCGCCGTGTTACCCTTCATCAAATCAGGCGCAAGGGAGCTTCGTTCAGCATGAAAAAAGAGGTCAAAGAGCAGTTCGACGAGGTCTCCAGCCACAGCCAGCTCACCATGCAGGTCGTTGAACACATCCGCTCGCTCATCAGTTCGGGAGAGGTTCGCCCCGGCGACCGCCTCCCCCCCGAGCGCGACCTGGCTCGCCAGCTCAAGATCAGCCGCTCCAGTCTGCGGTCCGGCATCGGCTTTCTCGCAGCCATGGGCGTCCTCAAAAGCCGCCACGGCGCTGGAACCTTCGTCGCCTCCGGTCCGCCCTCGTTCGACTCCAGCTCCTTCTCCGTCCTCGGCGCGCTCCACGGCTTCCTTCCCGGACAGATGTTCGAAGCCCGCATCATCATCGAATCCAACCTCGCCGCTCTCGCCGCCGAACGCGCTACCGAGGAACAGGTGACAGAGCTGGCCGAAGAGGTCGCCGAGATGTACGCCGCGCTCGACGATCCCCACGAGTACCTCATCCATGACGTCCGCTTCCATCGCGCCATCGCCCGCGCCGCGGCCAACCCCATCCTGGCCGCCATCATGGAGACTCTCATCGCCAATCTCTATGAGATCCGCAGCAAGACCATCCAGAACGCCGTAGATTTAAAAGAATCCTCCGAGATGCACCGCGAGATCTATCGTGCCATCCGCTCCCACAACCCCGCGCAGGCTCGCCGCTCCATGGAGCAGCACCTCAACCTCGCCCGCATCGCTCAGGCCGCCGAAAGCCCGTCGAACCCTCCCGCCGCACACGAGACGACTCCGACCAGCCAAGCCGAAATCTCAGCCGCGAGCGAAACCGAGACCCCTCAATCAACCCCCGCCCGCTGACCCTACAACTTGCAAGTCATACCGCCCCTCCACGCCGCTGTGTATCGTCAAGTTGCTTCACTCTTCGGGACTATCTCTACGTCCTGATCAACTTAGCGCTACACCATGACGCACGGCCTTCGGGCCAGGAGAGTTCCCCATGGATCCATTCTTAGGCGAAATCAGAGTCGTCGCCTTCAACTTCGTTCCCGCAGGCTGGGCCGCCTGCAACGGCGCGTCTCTGCCCATCAATCAAAATCAGGCACTCTTCGCCCTCCTCGGCACACAGTATGGCGGGGACGGCACCACCACCTTCAACCTCCCCAACCTGCCCGACGCAAAGACTCACGCCGTAGCCGGCAAGGACACCGCAGCCCCGGTGCACAATATCATCGCCGTCAACGGAATGTTCCCTTCGCGCCCCTAGCGCCTACGCCGCTCCGCTCTCACCGGGCGAGCGGCAACCTCCCGTCCCACCAGCCAACATCATCCCTCTGCCCTGCTAGACTTAGGCATATCGTCATGCCTGAAGCCCCGCAAAAGTTCTATCTCACGACCCCTATCTACTACGTCAACGCACGCCCTCACATCGGCCATGCGTACTCGACCATTGCGGCCGACGTGATCGCGCGCCGCCACCGCCTGCTTGGCGACGACACCTTCTTCCTCACCGGCACCGACGAGCACGGCCAGAAGGTCGAGCGCTCCGCCGCCGCCGCCGGTATTCCGCCCCTCCAGTTCGCCGACCAAGTCTCCGCCACCTTCCGCGCCCTCTGGGACCGCATGGGGATCACCTACAACGACTACATCCGCACCACCGAGCTCCGGCACACCGAGGCCGTCCAGAAGCTCTTCCAACTACTCCTCGACCGTGACAAGTTCTACCTCAGCAGCTACACCGGCCAGTACTCGATCGGCGAGGAGATGTTCGTCGATGGACCTCCCGGTACCATCGGCCCCGACGGCAAGCCGACCGAAACCGTCACCGAAGAGAACTACTTCTTCCGCCTCTCCGAATACCAGCTTCCCCTCATCGACCTGATCGAGAGCGAGAACCCTGAGAGCCGTCTTCTGATCCAGCCCGAGTCGAGCCGCAACGAAGTCCTCAGCTTCCTTCGCGGCAACGTAGCCGAAGCCACCGACCGCGGCGAGGTCCTCGAACTGTCAGCCCTCGGCAAGCCCTATGTTCCCGGCGCCCTCAAAGACCTCTCCATCTCGCGCACCAGCTTCAAGTGGGGCATCCCCGTGCCCGGCAACGAAAAGCACGTTATCTACGTCTGGCTCGACGCTCTGATCAACTACCTGACCGGTATCGGCTACGGCAGCGACAACCCCGCCGACCAGGAAAAATTCAAACGCTACTGGCCCGCCGACCTTCACCTCGTAGGCAAGGAGATCACGCGCTTCCACTGCGTCTACTGGCCCGCAGTCCTGCTTGCCGCCGAGATCCCCACTCCAAAATCCGTAGTCGCCAACGGCTGGTTGCTCTTCGACGACAGCAAGATGTCGAAATCGAAGGGCAACGTCGTCCGCACCGAGACCATCCTCGACGCCTTCGGCACCGAAGTCTACAAAAAGCAGTTCCCCGACAGCACGAAGAAAGAACAGGACCTCTTCGCCGCCGACGTCCTCCGCTACTTCCTCCTCCGCGAGATCCCCTTCGGACAAGACGGCAGCTTCAGCTTCGACGCCATGATCACCCGCTACAACGCCGACCTCGCCAACGGCTACGGCAACCTAGTTAGCCGTACTCTCGGGCTGATAGTTCAAAATTTTAGCGCGGGAGATATCGAGGGTTCGCCAAGGGGGGTTGCTCGGGTCCCTCCCTTGACCGATGGCAACGATACGCTCGCGTTCATTTACAGCAATAATCTGCGTGCGCACGCCGATACTCTAGCGGATCTTGATGCGACGGAGAATGAATACACTTTTGGATCGAGACTTCAAAGGATTTTCGACCTAATTCAAAAGGTTGATGTCTTCATGACTGAGGAAAAGCCTTGGAAGCTCGCAGCGCAGCTTAAGGCATCGTCCACGACGACCTACCTAGATGCAGCGAAGCAGACGGAGTTTGAGGAGGAGTTGCGAAAAGACGTCATCCAGCTTGAATGCATACTTTACACTGCTGCCGAATCCATTCGGGTTATCTCCGCCCTGCTTTACCCCGTCCTTCCCTACTCTACAGCCAAAGTGTGGGCCCAATTGGGCCTCGGCGACATCGAAGACGCCGCGAAAAACGGCGAACTGAAAAATCTTAAATGGGGAGGCTTGAAACCCGGCACAAAACTTGGCCCACTCGCCCCCATCTTCCCCCGAGCAGACAAAGGACTCGCGCAAATCATGACCGACATGGAATCCCCGACCACCCCACCAAAGCCCGAGCATCCGAAGCCCTCCAAGTTCGTCGACGAGACGACCACCCACACCTCCGCGGCTCCCACCGACCCCACCGATCCCGCCGCCGCCCCCCGCACCTCCTACCTCGCCGAAGCTGCGCCTGGAACCACCGTCGGCGGAAGTCACGCCGTCAGCACCGAGCGCACCGGCACGCCCTCGCACACCGAAGCCCCCGCCTCGGGCATCTTCGCCAACTCTGCCGCGCAGTCGAACATCTCCGGCACTGCGCCCGACACCCCGCAGATCGTCATCGACGACTTCGTCAAGATCGACCTTCGCGTCGCGCAGATCGTCGTCGCCGAGCGCATCCCCAAGGCCGACAAGCTCCTACGCCTCGAGGTCGATCTCGGCTACGAAAAACGCCAGATCCTCTCCGGCATCGCCGAGTGGTACACGCCCGAAGAGCTCCTCGGCAAAAAGATTGTCGTCATCGCCAATCTCGCACCACGCAAGATGCGCGGCTTCGAATCTCACGGCATGCTGCTGGCCGCCTCGCACGGTGAAGACGGAAAGCCCGTCCTCGCAACCTTCGGCGAAGAGATTGCCCTGGGCTCTCGCCTACGTTAGACATCGTTAAGGCCGCAAGCTGGATGCTACCTTGCCGGTCTCATGCGACGGCGGCATCCAGCGCAGCAAGTCCGTTTTAATCGTCGTCGTATACCCAATCACTGTTGCCACGAAGACCCGCGCCAGTACTCGCATCATTGGAAAGCTGCGTAAAACAAGACCAAGAATCTCCTTGACATCCCGCCAGGCCGGTCGCATCCTTGTCCGTAAATTCGAATAGCTTCAAGAAGGAAGCTCTCATTATGAGAAATATTGTCTTCCCACTTGCTCTTCTTTTCTCTGCCTTCGTCCAACCTCTAACCGCCCGCGCCGACACGATCGACGGCTTCGTCCTAACCGGCAATGGCCTCGACATCACGTTCTCCCTGCCGGCCTCACCTCCGGGCAATGAGAGTACTTGCCCTACAGGCATCATCACCTCCTGCCTCCCGGGTTCGGAGACCTCTTTCTCCGCGTCCACAATGGTCACAACCAACGGCGTCTCCAGCGAGGAGAGCATCGTCTTCCCGACGGGCCGCTTCCTCGGAGGCCTGAGCCTTGGCCTGATCCCTGGAAGACTGTTCGGCGAGCAGCTCTTCGCACCGGACGCCGCCAATCCTACCTTCCTGACAGGGACTTTTGACCTGACTGCGCTCAACCCCAAAGGGTCCCCACCTTTCCTCGATTACAGCCTCACAATTACGCCCGAGACGACCGCACCGACGCCTGAGCCCTCGACGCTGGCCCTGCTGACCACTGGTGTCCTCGGCCTCGTTAGCCTTGCGCGAAGGAAGTATAGCCGGGACTCGCGTTAGTTGGATTCATCCCATTGATCTGCCATCCTTAGTCTGTCATCGACCACTCGCCGCATCCTCATTCAGACGATCGCCTTCTGCACGCCGATTGCAACGACAAAGTAGTTCGCCATCACGTCGCCAACGTTCTTCAATCCGTGCAAGACGCCTGACGCGGTGAAGATGACTCCGCCCGGCTCGACGATGCCCGTCTGTCCGTCACTGGTGACTTCGAGCTTCCCCTCGCGAATCATCAGGAACTCCGAGTGCGTGTGCCGATGCGGCTGGTGCGGCATCTGGCCGGGGGGCAGCGCAGTCTCGTGCACCTCAACAAACTCGCCTGTAGCCAGCCGCCCCTGGATCACCGCACGGCTCGCTCCGCCATTCGCCGAAGCATGCACGGGCAGCTTGTCGAAGGGAAATATCTCCGAGTGAGCGAGCACGGGTTCTGCCGCCCCGGTACCGCTCTGCCCCTCCGCCATCACACCGCCCATCGCCGCCAGAGCCGAAAGAGCAACACAAAGATCACGCCGATTAAGATTTTTCATGCCGACATACTACGCGGTCCGAACTATACCAGTCACGCACTCCTTCGCCGCCTCCCTGTCGGCCTCAATGTCGCGCCCCGATGGGATACCCTGAAAGAGATGCCTCTCATCGACTCTCACGCTCACCTCGACTTCTACACCGAGACCCCAACGGAGCGCGAAGAAGTGCTGCGCCGCGCCTATACCGCAGGCGTCCATACCATCCTTGCGATCGGCATCGGTGATGGTCCCGCGACCATGCACCAGGCGCTCGAAATCGCCAGCACGGCCATAGGCGTAGGACTTCCGCAAATCTACGCAAGCGCAGGGATTCACCCGCAGGAGGCAACTCACGCCACCCCCGAAGCACTCGACAAGCTGGCCGCGCTGGCTGACCAGGAGAGGTGTATCGCAGTTGGTGAAATCGGGCTCGATTACTACCACTTCGACAACCCCGACATCGCCACGCAGAAGCAGGCTTTCATCGACCAGATGCGTCTTGCGGCGAATATGCGTAAGCCAATCCTGATCCACTGCCGGACCAGCGAACTCGCAACCGCGCAGGCCAAGGAGAAGTTCGGCGAGGCTGACGCCTGGGAGGACCTTCTTGCGCTCATCGACCAACACTGGACGCCGCATGCGCTAGGCGGCATCATGCACTGCTTCTCTGGTACCGTCGACCAGGCGGAACGGTCCCTCGCCTCAGGCTTCTATCTCTCCTTCGCGGGGAACCTTACCTATCCGAAGGCGCAGGCCATCCGTGACGCCGCCGCCATGGCCCCGCCGGACCGTATCCTCGTCGAAACCGATGCGCCGTTTCTCGCGCCAATTCCGCTTCGTGGCCAACGCAACGAGCCTGCTTTTGTCACACATACCGCGGCAGCCCTGGCGGAACTTCGCGGCATCTCACCAGAAGAGCTCGCCACCCAGACGACAGCGAACTTCAAAAATCTGTTCCCCACAACCCGCGAAGCTCTCAAGCGCTGACATAATAGAGATCGACCGAGTTACAGACGAATAGAGATCGACAAAGTTACATAAGAAGGAACACACCCATGGCATCCGATAACAGCTTCGATGTAGTGAGCAAAGTAGAGATTCAGGAAGTGAAAAACGCCATCGATCAGGCCTCGAAGGAGGTCCACGCCCGCTTCGATCTCAAGGACTCGAAGTCGAAGATCGAGCTCGAAGGCACCGACACCATCCAGCTCGCCTCGCAGGACGAGTATAAGCTGCAGGCCGTCACCGAGATCCTCTCGCAGAAGCTGGTCAAACGCGGCGTCTCGCTCAAGAACCTCGAGTTCGAAAAGATCGAGCCGGCAGCCAACTCCAGCGTTCGCCAGAAGATCAAGCTCGTCCAGGGGATTCCGTCGGAGAAGGCGAAGATCATCGTCGCGGCGATCAAAGACTCGAAGAAGAAGGCGCAGGCCAGCATTCAGGGCGACACCGTGCGCGTCGTCAGCAAAGACCGCGATGTTCTGCAGGAGGTCATGGCGCTTCTGAAGGGCAAAGATATCGGCGTCGACCTTCAGTTCACCAACTTCCGCTCCAACTAACCTGCGTCCTCTTCCTCAAGGCGGCAGAAGGCCTCGTTTCGCTGCCGCTCACCAACCCATTGCTGCGATCAAAATTCTGACTTACTTTTTCGAGCCTATTCTGAAGCCAAATCCACATCCTGATACTCTGACTAGTAAGTGAGCACGCTCTCCATCGCGACCGCAGCCGAGGTGTTCGACCTCCTCCGTGACGATCTAGCCGCCATCGAGCAGGAGTTCTCCCGCCAATCGGCTTCCAACGTCGAGGTCATCACCGACATCGCGCGGTACCTGATCGCTGGGGGCGGTAAGCGCATCCGGCCGCTTCTTCTGCTGCTCTCGGCCAAGGCTCTAGGCTGTACCAGCGAGAGCCGCATCCGTCTCGGCGCCGTCGTCGAGATGCTTCACACCGCAACCCTGGTCCACGACGACATCATCGATGAAGCCGACACGCGCCGCGGACGCCCCTCTTCCAACACGACATGGGGCAACGCCAAGTGCGTTCTCGCGGGCGACTGGCTCTACATGCAGTCCTTCTCGGCGGCCCTTGAGGAGCGGAACTTTCGCGTCCTTGAGTTGCTGATCTCGCTTACCCAGCAGATGGTCGAGGGCGAGCTGCTCCAGATTGAAAAGCTCGGCCACCTTATCAACGAAGAGGAGTACTTCGACCTCATCTTCCGCAAGACCGCCTGCCTCTTCAAGGTCTCGATGCAGCTCGGTGCGGCGATCACGCCTGCTCACGGCTTCGGTGACCCCGATGAACTCGAATCCCAGCTCGGCGAGTACGGCCGCAACCTGGGCCTCGCCTTCCAGATCGTCGACGACGTTTTAGACCTGACCGCCGCTGAAGATGTCCTCGGCAAGCCTGTCGCCTCGGACCTGCGCGAAGGCAAGGCCACTCTCGCCGTCATCCACGCGCTCGAGCGCGGCACCGGAGCCGACCGCGAGGCCATCCGCACCGTCCTCGCCGACCGCAGCTTCGCCCGTGTCTCCCACCCGCAGATCCTTGAGATTCTGCAACGCCACGGCTCCATCGACTACGCCATGGACACCGCCTGCGCCTACGCCGAAGCAGCCCGCCTCACCATCGCAGAGCTGCCCGACTCCGACGCCAAGCGCGCGCTCCTCTGGGTACCCGGCTTCGTCACCAGCCGCGACCGCTGACATCGAAAGATCCCGCGAAAGAGAAACTAGATCACTGCCTCACCCATCTCTGCGCGCAGCGCACGATGCTGATCAAACCACCACGCCCACGGAATCAAAACTAACTCAGCAACGATTCCAGGCCACGCAATATCTTGTGCGACGTTAGCAGGTGGACTACTGAATCGATCTCCAAGGTATAGCACCAGCAGCAACACGACATAAGCGAGAAATCCGTATCGCCCAACTCGATCGCGAGCGCGAGTAACGCCAACATACAACCAGATGCCCAGCAGAAACATGGTCAATTCGACGGCCAGCGTTGCGCCCACATGGTTCCACAACCCCAGACCGAACAGAGGACTGCCAGGATAGAGTGGCATATCCGGACGATGCGTAATCCAGTCGAGTAACCAGTGGCTCACCACGCCAATCCAAATCACAACCGCGCCACGCCGATAGCGTGTGGTCAGGTAGTACAGAAGCCCGAACGCCGAGGCCCAGACAACTGACATCAACAAGCTGTGCGACCACGGAAAATATTCAAGATCGAGCGGAGTAAACCGCGTATTGCCAGGGTCGATACGTACTCGCTCCCAGCCAGTCAGAAGAAACACCGGCCACAGCATATCCAGAAACATGGGGGCCGCAATCAGGGCACCCATGTTGGTACGAGGCGCAAACTTCTTGCTCGCAAAACCGACTGCGAAATGACCGAGAAACATGATCGGGACCTGCCCTCCCTACGGCCCAGCCTCTACTCCTCGTCGTCACCCAACTGACCATTCTCAGACATATCCAGATCCTCCACCCCTTTCTTACCCTTACCCTGCTCCACCAGCACCTGGATCTTTCCCTCTGCTGCCTCCAGCTCCTTCTTGCATGCGTTCGAGAGCTTCACACCCTCCTCGAACAGACGCACCGACTCGTCGAGCGAAAGGTCTCCGCGCTCCAGCTTCTCCACCACCGTCTCCAACGCCGTCAACTGCTCTTCAAAGTTCGCCATTACACAACCTCAACCTCCGCCAGACCGAGCACATCAGCCGCGACGCCGTAGCGTCCGAAGGGCGCACTCACCTGAACGCCCTGCACCATCGGCCTTGCCTCGGCCAGCATCTCCTGCGCAATCTTGACGCCCTCCAGCCTGCCTGCTTCGGGGGTCAGCGCCTTGGCCATCCGCGCCATAATCTCATCCGGCATACTCACGCGCAGATCGTTCTTCATAAACTCTGCGTTGCGCAGACTAGTCAACGGCCAGATGCCCGCGATCACCGGAATGCGGAAGCCTTCAATCCTGCGCAAAAACTCTTCAAGCACGCGCATATCGAAGACGGGTTGCGTGATGGCGTACTCCGCCCCAGCCTCTACCTTGAACGCGAACCGGCGAACCTCCTGATCCATATCCTGCACGCCGGGGTTCGCCGCTACCGCAATGGAGAAGCCAGTCGACTCTCCAATAGAGTTGTTACCGATGTCGAGCCCGTAGTTCAAATTCCTCACCACATTCACCAGCCCGATCGCATCGACATCGAACACCGCCGTCGCATTCGGATAGTTGCCCAGCTTCGGCGGATCGCCCGTCAGGCACAGAATATTTTTCAACCCAATCGATGACGCACCCAGCAGATCGCTCTGGATGCTCAGCACGTTGCGGTCGCGGCAGGTGTAGTGCAGAATCGTCTCGATGCCGACATGCTGTTGAATCTGCACGCACAGGCTCTGCGCACTCATCCTCGCGCTGGCCCGTGGCGAATCCGGCACATTGATCGCATCGACGCCGAGCCGGTGCATCTGCATCGCGCCGTCCAGTTCCTTGCTGCAGTCAATGCCTTTGGGCGGCACAATCTCCACCATCGTGACAAACTCGCCCGCCGCTACCATCGATCCGATCTTCGACCGTTCGGCCAGCAGTGGTGGAACAACTTTGCTCTCCTTCTGGCTCGCAGCTTTTTGCGTTCCGTCGCGCTGCATCACCTCGATGCCGCCCTCCATCGCTCCCAACGCCCGCAGCGAACTCTTCATTGCACGCGTATAGCTCGGCGTGGTTCCGCAACATCCGCCAACGATGCTCGCGCCCGACTTTACCAGCTTGCGGGTAAAGCTGGCCATGTACTCGGGCGACGTAAGATAGATCGTCCGCCCCTCGACGGCCCGTGGAATTCCCGCGTTCGGCATCGCAGCCAGCGGCAGCGTCGTCACCGGACGCATCCGCTCAATCACGCTCAACACCGTCGCCGGACCCGCGCTGCAGTTGCATCCCACAGCGTCTGCGCCCCACTCCGTCAGCTTGATCGCGGCAGTCTCCGCCGATGCACCGTCAAGGCAGTTCCCGTCTTCATCGACCGTCATCATTACGACGACGCAAACTCCCGGAGCCACACTGCGCGCGGCCAGAATCGCCTGCTCCGCCTCGGTCAGCGACGTCATCGTCTCCACAATCAGCAGATCCACGCCCACGCCGGGCCCACCCTCCACCAAAGCACGAATCTGTTCCGCAAAAGCCTCCTGAGCCTCCTCGAGTCCAACCTTACCCAGCGGCTCCAGCCTCACGCCCAGCGGCCCGATCGACCCCGCCACAAACGCCTCACAGGCCTGCTTCTCCCGTATCTGGTTCACGCACTCCCGCGCCAGCTTCACGCCAGCTACGTTGATCGCACGCACCTGATCCTGCAACCCATGCTGGCCCAGGCGAAACCTGTTTCCCCCAAAGGTATTGGTCTCGACGACCTCCGCACCCGCCTGCAGGTATTCCGCGTGAATCTCCCGCACCAACTCCGGTTGCGACAGATTCAGTTCGTCGTAACACCGATTGATGAAGACGCCCCGCGCGTACAGCATCGTGCCCATGGCTCCATCGCACAGCACTGTCCCGCCGTCAAACAGCCGGTCGGCCGCAGCATATCCTGCAACAGACACCAACTCCTCACCACCTACGCCATCCGCCATAGCCGTCTCCAAGTGTTCTCACCATCTTAAGCCACCCGGCGGATCCGCTCCAAACCAATAAAACTCAACCCTTTGCTGATTGCTCCCAAACCGTGGACTGGCCGAGTCCTTTGTTATACTCGGCAGATAGCCGTGGCCGCCAAAATTATGCCGCTGCGCTCAGGTTGGAGTTAGTTACCGTTGACGAATCGAAGTCTCTTTACCCAGTCTCTCCGTGCCCAGATCTTCTGCGGCCTCCTGATCGCCGCTGTCACGCTGGGCCTCACAGCCTGCAGCACGCAGTTCTACAAGTTCCCGCAATACACCTTCGCCAATCGGCCCATTCCTCCCAGCAAGCTTGCCCAACGGGTGATGGTTGGTGTCACTGCCAACGGCGGCACCAGCGGCAGCCTGCAGATCCTCGATGCGTTTCGCGACCTCCGCAACAACGTACAGAACACCAAACCATCATTCTCCATCAGCGGATACTCGTCCGGTTTCCCCAATCTCATCCTCAACTTCCCCTCTGAGATCACCGGCTACGTGTACTCCAACACGCTGGGCGACGTGCAGATCATCAACTACGGTACCGAATCCACCGTCGGCTCTGCCGGCACCTTCCCGGCCAAGTCAACCAGCATCGCTGTCCCTCCAACCTTCGGCCACGTCTACTCTGCCGAAGAGGGCGCAGGCTTGCTCGGCATCATCGACAAGACCACCGGCGCAACCTACGGTCTTAATCTCCCCAACGTCTTCCAGGTCGTCGTCAACCAGGGCGACACCGTCATACTTGCGATGGTCCGCAACTCCAACTCGCTCTACCGCGTCATCAAGCTGAACGCCAACCAGTACCTCACCTCGACCGCCGCCATCGCCGCAATTGGCGCGGTGGATTGTCAGCCCTTCAACCTTCCCGCCTACTGCATCATTCCCGTCAACACCGGAACCAACGCAAACGCCTTCGACCGCCCTACCGGAGCCTACTTCTCCCTCGACGGCAACACTGTCTACGTTCTCAACTGTGGAGCAGAGTGCGGTGGAAACACCTCCAGCGTCACTTATCTCTCGCCCGGCGCGCTTCAAGTTAACAGTTACACCAACAGCACTGTGCCTGCACAACAGAACCCGAACGCCTTCGTCTCGAATCTCCCGGTTGCTGGCGGCGTCACAACGGCAGTCTCCGATGGAAATAATCTCTACGTCGCAGGCCAGCAGCGACAGCCCGACGGTCTCTTTGCGGGCAATCTCTCCATCATCAGCCTCGCGACCAACGCCGTTACCAGCACCACCTCCATCTCCGACGGCACTCACACCAAAATCCTCTTCGCCGACGACAACACTCTGTGGATCGGCTCTCAGTTCTGCGCCACAGGCGAACGCGCGGCCCGCGCAGCGCAACAGATCGCAGCAGGCCAGGCCACCGACCAGAGCGCCAACTACAACTGCCTCACCCGCGTTGTTCTTCCTTCAGGTTCGGCCGGCCCCAGTGCATCGATCATTCCTGCGGTCACGCAAAGCACAACGTCGCCGGTCGTCGTCCCTTATCCAAATACGAACCAAAACCAGTTCTACTACGGCGACCTGACAGGACTCTGCTGGGTCCAGGGCTTCCACAAGGTCTACACCGCCTACGGTGGACAGGTTCATGCCTTCAACACTGCAGACGGCTCCGAGATCAACAACGCGAACATCACCGTTCAGGGCACAGCCCTCGACGTAGCCTACATGGACGCCGTTACCGACGCTGCCAACTAATGCCCGGCTTAGGGAACAGGCCTTAGGTCCGGAGAAGATCCCGCCTCTGGTCTCCCCGCCTGAACCCTAGGCTGTACGCCCTAAGTCCTATGCCCTCGCCCACCCAACTCGATATCCTCGCCATAGCAGCCCATCGCGACGACGTCGAACAGACCTGCGGCGGCACTCTTCTCGCCATGCACGCTCGCGGCTGGACCACCGGCATCCTCGATCTCACCCAGGGAGAGTCCGGCACCCGCGGCACCGCAGCCGACCGCGAAGCCGAAGCCACCGCCGCAGCCCGCATCCTCAACGTAGCCCATCGCGAGGCTCTCGACCTTCCCGACGGCAACGTCGAGAACACCCTGCTCAACCGCCTCAAGCTCGCCGCCGTTCTTCGCCGCCTGCGACCCCGCGTGGTCATCCTTCCCTACTGGCAAGGCCGTCACCCCGACCACTACACCTCGGCCACGTTAGGCTATGAAGCCTGCTTCGTCAGCGGCCTTGCGAAAGTCATAACGCCCGGCGACCCCGCCCCACCTCATCGGCCCTACAAGATCCTCTACGCAAGCCTCTACGCAGATGTGCGCCCCACCTTCGTCGTCGACATCACACCCTTCGCCGAGCAGCGCCTGCAATCTCTACTGGCTTACCGATCCCAATACGGCACTCAACCGGAGGGCACCGGCCTCTTCGTCCCCGAAGATGAGATTCGCGAGCGAACCTTCGCCACCGCCCGCCACTATGGTCTGCTTGCCGGCGTCCGCTACGCTGAACCCTTCGTTCAAAAGGAAGTCAGTCTCGTTGATGACGTGATGCTTCTTTCTGTTCCATCAATCTAACCTTTATTTTCAAAGCATCTGTAAATCCGATACACTCCACAGTGCGTCATCCAAATGACATAGGAAGCCAGCACCACGCACTGAGGAGAGGTATATTGTGGAAAAAAAGCTAAACGAACTAATAGATAAGGCTCTGTCCCGCCGAAAGTTTCTGGCCGGAGCAGGTACAGCAGCCGCTGGGGCAATGATCATCGGTTGCAACAGCAGCACACCAGCGCCCACCACCACGCCGACACCGACGCCAACCCCGCTCGACATTCCCGACAACGACATTCTGAACTTCGCCCTCAACCTCGAATATCTTGAGGCCGAGTTCTACCTCTACGCATCAACCGGCTCTGGTCTCTCCTCGGCCGATGCACTCACGGGTGCAGGTACCACCACCGTTCCTCAGGGAATCAAGGCAGTGCCATGGACCAATTCGGTCTTCGCTCAGTACGCCGCCGAGATCGCGCAGGATGAACTGAATCACGTTCGCTTCCTGCAGGCAGCCATCACAAAAAACAGTGGAACGCCAGTTCCCCGTCCTGCTCTCGACCTCACCTTCTTCGGTCCCCTCGCGGTCGCCGCAGGCATTACAACGGCACCCACCTTCAATCCCTTCGACAGCAACAACGACTTCCTCATCGGAGCATTCGTCTTCGAAGATGTAGGCGTTACCGCTTACACTGGCGCTGCTCCCCTGCTCGCCAACAACAACATCCTATCCGCCGCCGCCGGCATCCAGGCGACGGAGGCCTACCACGCAGCAGAGATCCGCACCTTGATCACTGCCGTTGATGGTGCGGCTGGCAATCAGACCTACACCACGATTGCCAACCAGGTGTCGGCTCTCCGCGGTAAGCTCGGCGGCGGCAATGAGACCACCCTCAGCGTCAGCAGTATCGTCGCGGCCGATCCCACCAACGCCATCGCCTTCCACCGCACAACCGACCAGGTTCTGCACATTGTGTACGGCGCACTGGGCGCGGGCCTCTCCAAGGGCGGCTTCTTTCCCAATGGTCTCAACGGCAACATCTCAGTAACAGCTTCCTAAGGACGGAGACATCATGGCAACTTTAGAGACACAGCAACTCGATGAAATTATCGTAAGTACCCGCCGAAAGATGCTCACCAAGGGAGGCGCCGCGCTGGCTGCTCTTGCCTTCGGCGCAACAACGACACCCAAAGCAGAGGCCCAGGCAGCCGCCATCGGTGACTCGGACATCCTCAACTTCGCCCTCAACCTGGAGTATCTCGAGGCACAGTTCTACAACCTCGCAGTCTATGGCGTCACCATCGACAAGCTGCCGACGCCGATCCCCGTCAGCGTCAACGGCGTAGCCGCTGGAACCGTCACCTTAAGCCCGACCTTCTCCAAGGTCCCGTTCGCGCTTTCGTACGTTCAGGCCTATGCCACCGAGACAGCTACCGAAGAAGGCAAGCACGTCACCTTTCTCCAGGGCGCTCTCGGATCCAAGGCAGTCTCGATGCCCAACATCGACCTGTTCAACTCCTTCAACGCTCTCGCAGCTGCAGCGAACATCGCAGGCGGGACTTTCAACCCCTTCGCAAGCGACGCAAACTTCCTCATCGGCGCCTATATCTTCGAGGACGTGGGTGTCTCCGCATACCACGGTGCTGCCCCCTTGATCACCGACAAGGTCAATGTCCTCCCGGCTGCAGTAGGTATCCACGCCGTCGAGGCCTATCACGCCGGCCTCATCCGCACCACCATCAACGGTCTCGATGGCGGCGGTGGCACCGGACCGCTCAGCACGTTGACTCAGATGATCTCGGCGGCTCGCTCCTCGCTGGCCAATCCTGATCCTAAGAACCCGATCACAACTCCGTTTGTAACCTTCACAGGCTCAGCGGCAGACGACATCGGAGTCTCCACGACCCAGGTAGCGCTCAACACCGCCACCGCGAACATAACAGCCTCAACCATCGTCGACTGCGATCAGAACTCTCTGGGCTGGTCCCGTAACACCTCCCAGATCCTCGCAATCGTCACCGGTACGACGCCAACCGCAACAGTCCATCAGGGAGTCTTCTTCCCCAATGGCCTCAACGGTCTCATCGCATAGCTCCACGCACCACATCAACAAGAAAAGAGCCGCGGCCTCAAAGCCGCGGCTCTTTTGCATCTCCAGCGAACTCACTCAAACAACCGCACGAACTCGAAGCCGCTCCCTCACAAACCCCGCCACCTCTTCCGTCACATAGACCGGCGGTCTCATCGCAAGTACCGGCGTCCCCTCTACCAGCTTCAGCGAAACTCCCTTCCACTCCGGCCTTCCCAACACGCCCTCAGCTACCAGCACGGCGTCCGCGCGGTCCAAAAAGTACTTAGCCGAATCTTTGAAGTCTGCAGTCTCCGGATCGAGCACGCTCAGATAAAGATCCGGCCGCAGAAACCGCAGGATGCTGTTCGACTCGATCACCGCGTTCTCCGCTCGCGCGATCTCCTTCCGAATACGCGGCATCGCCTCCGACAGGTCGCCCTGCCGCGTCCTCACCCAGAACGAACGCATCGCACCCGCCGCCAGATACCGTCCCGAATCCGTCGTAGCATCGCCCCCCACTCGCTCCTCGCTGACTGCCACCGTATGCTCAGCGGTCTCGCAGTCGCACGGCTCGCCATTAGCCGAGCACATCCCATGCCCGAATTGCGTAATCTTGAACGCGGTCCAATGCATCTCCGGCATCGCGGCGATCAACCCAGCCACCACGCTTGTCTTTCCGATATTCCTCGTATGTCCGCCAACCACCACAATCGCCATCACTCACCGCACAATCCAGTAATTTTAGTCGCTCTTGCCAGGCGGATGTCCTGCCGGACGGGCCCACTGCGCGTGGCGCGGGCGTTCGCACGCCTTTTTAGAGTTTCGCGCGGTCCTCCCGTTGGTCGGAGTCCTCTTCCTTCGCGACCAACGGGAGCGCCAACCGAAGGGGTATACGAGTCACGAAGTGACCACCCCACGCGCAGTGGGCCCGTCCGGCAGGACACCTCAACGCCGCTTCAACCTCGCAAGATCCCGCAGATACTCCTTCAAAGGTCGCGCGGGCCGGCCCCAGAACACCTCGCCCGGCCCCCGCATCTTCTTCCCGCTCAGCACGCCAGCCCCACCGCCCAGGATCACACCCGCTCCCACCGTCGCGTGCTCTCCAATCCCCACCTGCCCACCAAGAATCGCGCCATCCTCCACCACACTCGAACCCGAGATCCCCGTCTGTGCCGCGATGATCACGTTCTTCCCAATCACGCAGTTATGCCCAATGTGCACCAGGTTATCGATCTTCGTGCCACGTCCGATCCGTGTCTCCCCCAGCGCACCACGGTCGATCGTCGTATTCGCCCCGATCTCAACATCGTCCTCCACCACCAGCCGCCCCTGCTGCGGAAAAATCAAATACTCTCCCGTCTCCGCACTCCTCACATACCCAAATCCTGTCGACCCCAGCACCGCCCCCGCCTGCACCACCACGCGGTCCCCCAGCATCGTACCCGCGCAAATCGTCACCCGCGCACCAATCTCACATCCACTCCCAATCACCACACCGTCGCCAAGCACAGCACCCGGCCCAACCGCCGTCCCCACGCCAATCGCCACCTTCTGCCCCACCACGGCCGAGGCATGCACTCCCGCCCGAACCCCATCCACATTCAACTTCCGCGCCACCAAGGCAAACGCATACCTCGCATCCGCCACCCACAAAATCCGCGGATCCGGCGTCCGATAGGGAGGTAGCTCCGCCGACTCCAGCTTCCTGCTCGCCAGAATCACGCCAGCCCTCGACCGGAGCGCCCTGCCCAGCGCCTCCCCATCGACCGCAAACACAACAGAGCTTTCGCCAGCGTCCTCGATACTCGAGACCGACGTAATCTCCACCTCCAACAGCGGTGCGCTCACCCCAACCCAGTCCGCGATCTTGCTCATCGTTGTCATCAGTAAATCCCCGCCATCAGTAGATCCCCTCTTCTCCCGGAGGCCGCGTCTTCCATCGCCGATGCATCCAAAGCCACTGATCAGGATACCGTCGAATCGTTGCTTCAATCGCCGCCGTAAACGCCGCTGTATTTGTAACCGCATCGGTTTCAGAATCTCCCGTATGCGTCACCTCAAGCTCTCTGCCGAAGCGCAGCACGTACTTCTGCTCGCTCTCCTCCCACAGCAGAAACCCCGGCAGTACCGCCGCTCCCGTCTTGCCTGCAATCCGTGCCATCCCCGAGGCCGTACAAGCCTGCACTCCAAAGAACGGCACAAACACACCCTGCGGCGGAGTCATATTCGTGTCCATCAGAATCCCAACCGTCTCCCCCGCACGCATCGACGCAATCAATCCCCGCGCAAAGTCGTCCTTATGAATCACTCGATTTCCATGCAGGCACCGGATGCGGTTCACAAACTCATCCACCAGCGGATTATCCAGCCGCCGTATCACCATCCCCATCGGCATCCCCATCAGCGAGTGATAAAAACTCGACAGCTCCCACGCCCCCAGGTGTCCCGTCAACACCAGCACCCCCTTCCCGCGCTCGCGAGCCGCCAGGTAATTCTCCAGTCCCTCATAGCGAATAAACCTGCTCGCACTCTCCGGCGTGTATCCCGGCATCAGGCAGAACTCCGCCAGCAGCCAGCCAAGACGCCGGTACAACGACCGCAGAATCCTCTCACGCTCCACCTCCGGCATCTCAGGAAACGCGAGCTTCAGGTTCCGTGCGCCCACTCCACGTAGCCGTCCCAACCCGTGAAACGCAATCGTCGCAATCCCCTTGCCCACCGACCTGGCCACTCCACGCGGAAACAAACGCATCCCACGAACCGCCAACCACACCACGGCAAACTCAACTCGTTCGCGGAAGCTCACCTCCGCGTCAACCTGCTCTTTTTTTGGAACCTTGCTCAAGCCTCTAGTCTACCGATTCCCATCCTCGACGCCTTAAAAACAGAAAGGGCGGCCAAATCAGCCGCCCTTCCATGATCAAACAACAAATGCCACTACCGGTTCTTGGCAACCACAAAATACTTCGCCACCGTTCGCACAAACGGACGAGCCTCAACCGGAGTCACTTCCTTGCCACCAAGAATCTGTTCGAACTGAATGTCGGAACCGTACAGCGCGCGGGTGTCGTCCTGATTCTGCGACAGCACCGTGCCATCGAGATCGATGCCGGCAAACAGCCCCTTGCTACGCGAGTAGCTTAGAAACTCCGCATTCAACTTCCAGTCCGTTCCAGCCTGGGCATTTCGTCCCACTGGACCAGCAGAGGCAGCAGCATCAGCTCCCAGCTTGAACTTGTTCTTCAACATGTCCTGCAGACCCTGCTGATTCATCGCAATCAACACGAGGTCCGTCGCCTGACCGCCAATCTGGAACCCGAAGCTGCCCCCGGCTAGTTGAACGCAAACCGGAGCGCTCCACTTTCCGCTAGGCGTACGACAAGTCGCGACACCCTGTCCGTACTGCGCTCCCACAACAAAGGCGCCCTTCTTAAAGCTCGGAATCACTACCACGCACGATGCACCCGACAGAATCCCGCTTGGTATGCCTTTATCTGGTGTCGCCATGATCTGGTTAAGCACCTCGCCAGCAGCGGTCATACGATCCGCAATCTTCGCCTTATCGCCCTGCGCATGCGCAGACAGAGAACCGGCCATCATCGCCAAACCACAAAGTGCCACTGAAATCTTCTTCAACATTATCGTTATCCCTTTCACGTTCTTGTCTATATTTTGGAGAGGGCTCAGCAAGCTGCCTATTTCCAACAATATGTAGGATGGGCCGAAACCGCTCCAAGTTGTCCGTCAACACAAACGGAACCAGCATATGTCAATATGACCACACACACCCGAAAAAATGGGGGTTGTAGAGATAGTGTCGGCAGAACTCCGACGCTATCTCTACAACCCCTCTCCCAGGTCTGTGTTGCTTGGTAGTACTTTGCCCCACATTACCTTCGCTCACAACGGTACGAAGGTGGGTAGACCTTTGAGCGGTTTTTGTTAACTTAGTAGTTAACGCTATTTGGACAATAAAAATCCACTAACTCATCCTGTATCAGCATTTGCAACGAACGAGACCCACCAACGGTTCCAGTCGATCAAATTTCTTACCAAAATTCCGGGTTACCGCTTCAGCAACAGCTTCTGTTTGACGGCCTGAACAGACAATGCGATGCGATTATCAACCCCGACCTTCCGCATCAGGTTGCCCACATGCTTCTTCACAGTGCCCACGTCGATTCCAAGCTCCCGGCCAATCGTCGGGTTAGGATGCCCGGCAGCCAGCAAACGCAGCACCTGCAGCTCCCGTTTCGTGAACTTCGGCTCCTTGGCTGGTTTGGTCGTCGTCTCCGCGCCAGCTGAAGTCGACTCCAGCAACCGCGCCAAAACCTTGCGGGGAGCCCACACCGACCCATCCTGCACCACATCGATCGCCATCCGAATCTCGCTCTCCTTCGCCGAATGGGCCAGGTAGCCCTTCGCTCCGGCGCCGATAATTCGTTGAATGTGTTCGTGATCCTCCTCCAGCCCAAGCACCATCAGCCGAAAACGGGGGCGCGTTCTGCGAAACGTTGCCAGCAGCTCAAAGATGTGCTCGGTGCAAGCCGAATCGATCAGGATCAACGACACTCCCGACGCATCCAGCGCCCCCGGAACCGACAGAGGAACAACCTCCACCGGTCCGCCGTCAGGAAAGATCGTCTGCAATCCCAAGATTCGCAACGGATCCGCAGCCACGAGTCCGACGCGCAGAGATCCCTTGGCCTTCTTAACCTTCTTGTCTTTTGTGTCCTTCATCGCCTGCGCAGCCCCTTTACTCAGCATCGTGCATTTAGTAGGCCGTCTTCAGCGCTTCAGAAAAATCGTAACTCTGTAGTTTTATAGCTTAGGCAGCACGATTCCCTGCTGATTTTGATACTTCCCCTTCCGATCCGCATAGCTGACCTCACACACCTCGTCGGATTGAAAGAAAAGGATCTGGCAGAGGCCTTCGTTCGCATATACCCGCGCCGGCAAAGGCGTTGTGTTCGAGATCTCCAGAGTCACATAGCCCTCCCACTCCGGCTCGAACGGCGTAACGTTCACGATAATCCCGCACCGCGCATACGTCGATTTGCCTACGCAGATCGTCAGCACATCGCGAGGAATCTTGAAGTACTCAATCGACCGCGCCAGCGCAAAAGAGTTCGGCGGAACGATCACGCTATCGGCCTGCACCGTCACAAACGAGCGCTCATCGAAAGCCTTCGGATCGATGATCGCGCTGTTGACGTTGGTAAAGATCTTGAACTCGTCCGATACCCTCAGATCGTACCCATAAGAAGAGAGTCCATAAGAGATAACACCCTCTCGAACCTGTTTTTCGCTAAACGGAGAGATCATTCCGTGTTCGTTCGCCTGCTGGCGAATCCAACGGTCGCTTTTAATTGCCACTCTGGTGTGCCCCTTCAGTCCTGCTTTTTGAAATTTCTTCAATTCTCGCAGAAGGTGATATCCCTAATTGTCGCAGAAGGGTGTAAATTGGGTGCGGTAGTGTCCCAGGTCCCATTGCGTCATTAGATTCTTCATCTTACGGTAGCGTTCTTTCGTTGACAATCTGAGTTTGAGTTTCTAACATCACCGTACTACCAGGTCAGCATCCAGTTTCAAAAAAATTACAGCCCAAGGGCGGCCCAGATGATTAAGCAGGATCTCATACAGAGGGTGGTAGAAAGAACCGGCCTTCCAAGGACAAAAGCAGAGTCGGCTGTCGATGCGATCTTTGAAAGCATGAAAGCCACTCTCATCGCGGGAGATCGCATTGAACTCCGCGGATTTGGTGTATTTACCGTCAAGCCGCGCAAAACCGGAATCGGCCGCAATCCCAGGACCGGCGCCGAAGTCACCATTGCCCCAGGCAAAGCAGTTCGCTTCAAGCCAGGCAAAGAACTCCATCTGCTTGACTAGAGCATTTGGCTAAGTCTTGACGCACCAGCAGTCGCGACTTGTTAGCATTAACCTCCCCAACATTTCACCGCCAACGATGCGTCACATCAGGTGCACAGCATCCACGTCGACCATCAGGTTTCGGCGCGCAATCCCTTGCGTCTCCGCATAAGCCAGCATCGCCCGCAGCGTCTCGCCCAGCGTCTGCCGCCGCTCCGCCTTCAGCACAAAGTGGTACCGGTAAATCCGCTTCAACCGGACAATTGGTGCCGCCGCCGGCCCCAATACTCGCACCTTATCCAACCGAGCCTTCTGAAACCATCGCCCCAGCGTTCCCGCCCACGCCGTGGCCTCCTCCAGCTTCTCGCTCTGAACCACCACATTCGCCAGCACCGCAAACGGCGGATAGTGCATCCATCGCCGATACTGCATCTCCTTCGCTACAAACCCAAGATAGTCATGCTTCGCCGCGAACTGAATCGCGTAGTGATCCGGATGGTACGTCTGCACCAGCACTTTCCCAATCAGATCCCCACGCCCCGCCCGGCCTGACACCTGGGTCAGCAACTGGAACACTCTCTCCGCCGCGCGAAAGTCGGGCAGCCCGAGTTGGAAGTCCGCCCCAATCACTCCAACCAGCGTCACTCCATGAATGTCATGTCCCTTCGCGATCATCTGCGTCCCCACCAACAGATTGATCTCGCCCCCATGGAGCCTCGCCAGCAGCCGCTCCATATCACTTCGCCCGCGCACCGTATCGCGATCCATCCGCCCAATCCGCGCCGTCGGAAACAGCTCCTGCAGCCTCTCCTCTCCCTGCTGCGAGCCCACTCCAAGAAAATAAAGATGTTCACTCTCACACTTCGGACAAGCCTTGGGCACCGCCCGTCGCGATCCGCAGTAGTGACACTCCAATCGCTGTCCCGGCTGCGCAATCGCATCATTGCCACTCACCGGCTTGTGATAAGTCATCGACACCGCGCAGTTCTCGCACTCGATCTTCTCCCCGCAGCTCCGGCACAACACCGTCGACGAGTACCCCCGCCGATTCAACAACAAAATCACCTGCTCCCCGCGGTCGAGCGTAGCCTGCGTCTCCTCCATCAACCTCCGCGAAAAGATCTGCTCCTGCCCCGTCTCGCGAAACTCCTCCCGCATATCCACCAGCTCCACCAGCGGCATCGGCCTGTCCGCAACCCGCGCGCGCATCTCCACCCGCGCATACCGCCCCTTCTCCGCATTCGCCCAGCTCTCAAGCGAAGGCGTCGCCGACCCCAGCACCACCACAGCTTCATTGAACTTCGCCCGCATCACCGCCACATCCCTCCCGTGATACCGCGGCGTCTCCTCCTGCTTGTAGCTCGAGTCATGTTCCTCATCCACGATGATCAACCCCAGATCCACCATCGGCGCAAACACCGCAGACCGCGTCCCCACCACAATCCTCGCCTCACCCCGACGAATCCTGTGCCACTGCTCTGCCCGCTCATCCGGCGTCAGCTGCGAGTGCAGCAGTGCCACCTCACCGCCAAACGCCGCCACCATCTGCCCTGCCATCGCCGGCGTCAACCCGATCTCCGGCACCAGCAGCAACGCGCTCTTCCCCGCATCCAGCGCCCTCTGCATCGCCGCAAAATAAACCGAGGTCTTTCCACTCCCCGTAATCCCATACAGCAGATGCGGCCTGAACCCACCCTTCTCCATCGCTGCCGCGATCGTCCCGAGCGCCTCCATCTGCGCCTCATTCAAAGCATGTTCATGCGCATGCTTCTTCCTCTTCTCGCCCGCATGCATCGTCCTGTTCTCTTGCGCATGCATCGTCCTGTTCTCTTGCGCATGCAACGTCGTATCCTCTTGCGCATGCAACGTCGTGTCCTCTTGCGCACGCATCGTCCGGTCCTCGGGGGCACGCAAGTTCCTGTTTTTTTGGTTGTCATTCCGCAGCGCAGCGGAGGAATCTGCTTCTTCTCCACCCTCCGCAACCAGCCCTCCCATCCAGAACTCCCGCTTCACCTCTTCAACCCCCACCAGCCCGCGCTTCACCAGCGTCCCTAACGTAGACTCCGGCACTCCCGCACGCGTCAAACTCAACCGCAGATCCCGCACCCGCATCCGCCCACCCACCGCTGCCAGCTCCGCCAGAATCGCCGTCTGATTCTCATTCAACTTCGGCAGTCGAGCCTCCGCCACCAGCACCGCCACCTTCTCCAGCCGCCTCGCATCCCGCTCCTCCGCCACTGCCTCCCTCACCAGCCACTTCTTTCGAACCATTCCCTCCAAGAGCCCTTTATTCGCCCCAGTCGCCGACCGCAGCGCCGACATCTTCGCCGCCTCGCCCCCCTCCAGATAATTCAGCACCGCGTACTCCCGATTCTGCTCCTCCACCGTCAGCTTCGATCGCCGCGAAGACCCCTTCACCGCCCCCTCATACAACACCTTCCTCCCAGCCTCCGCGATCCGATAAGAAAAATGCCGCTTCACCTCCGCCGCCAGCGGCAGCATCCCTCGCAGCCCCTCACCCAGCGGCGCGACATAGTACTGCGCGATCCACCCCGCGAGCTTCATCAGCTCCTCCGGCAGCAGCGCCGCATCATCCAACACCTGCTGCACCGGCTTGATCTCAAACTCCTCCACCGGCGCATCCTCATGCACCCGCACCACCACGCCCATCAGCCTCTGCCCACTGAACGGCACCAGCACCCGCGCCCCCACCACCGGCACCACCCCATTCACCGCATAGGTAAACGTCCTATCCAGCGGCACCGGCAAAGCAACATCGCAAAACAAAGCCATCCCACCAGCTTAACCGACCAGCCCCCACAGCCCGATCTCCACCCTTGCCCTCGCGAAGAATCTACAAAGCAGCCTTCGCCCGCTGCGCTCCCCGCCAGTGCGCCGGCGGAACACCCTCCCATATCCGAAACGCCCTCACAAATGAGTTCGAATCCTCATATCCCAGCAGGTGTGCCGTCTCACCCAACTCCAGCAACGAGTTGGTCAAATAGTGCCGCGCCAGCTGATGCCGCGCCTCTTCCAAAGCCTTCTGAAAGCTCGAGCCGGCATCCTGCAACCGCCGCTGCAGCGTACGAGAGCTGATATGAAGTTCGCGAGCGATCTCCTCCATCTTCGGACGGCTCCCCGTAAGCTTCCTCTGAATCGTCGCGCGAACCCGCTCCGGAAAACTCTCCTCGCCCTTATGCTGCTTCAACTCCTCATCCAGTTGCGGCGCAAGCATCGCCAACAGCTCCGCATTACGAGTCACAAAGCGAAGCTCAGCATCCGACGGGCGAAACACAATCGCATTACGCGCCGCACCAAACACAACCGCGCAGCCAAAGTGGCGCTCAAGAGATCTTGCATTCGCACGCGGCCGTTGCAGCTCAAGACGCAACGGCGAAACCCGCACTCCCGTCCCAAGCCGCGCAATCCCAAGTACCCACGCGAAGCAAAGATCCGTCAGCACCGCGGGCTCAGCCTCGTTCGCCAGCAGCCAACGAAACTGAATAGTCCACTCCGCGTCACCCGGCTCAAGCACAACCTCCTCCGGACAAGAGAGTTGTTTATAGCGCGCGATCTGCCGCATCGCCTCACCAAAGCTGCCCGTCGAAAGAGCCGCAAGCACCACAGGATCGAAGTGCTCAGCCTTCGTCTCCGTGCCCAACACAAGCCCGATGGCGGGATCAGAGCTTACCTGCCCAATCCCCCGCCACAGCGCAAAGAACTCTCCTGTCGATAAGAGAATGCGAGGTTGATCGAGCAGACCCGAAGGCAACCCCGCACGCTCCAGAACAGAGGACACACGAACTCCCGACTCGTTCAACTTCGACGCTAGACGGCCGGAAACCCGAAAATGCTTACTCATCGTTGAACTACGCCGCACCTTTCAGAGAGGCCATGTCGATGACGAACCGGTACTTCACGTCAGCCTTCAGCAACCTCTCGTAAGCATCATTCACCTTCTGAATAGGAATGATCTCGACATCCGCGGTGATGTTATGTTTGCCGCAGAAATCAAGCATCTCCTGTGTCTCCGCAACGCCCCCGATCGGCGAACCCGACAGACTACGGCGACCGAACAGCAGGCCGAATGCAGACACCGACAACGGCTTCTCCGGCGCACCCACCAGGCAGAGATTCCCGTCGCGGCGCAGCAGATTCAAATAAGCGTTGATGTCGTGGTCAGCCGACACCGCATCGAGGATAAAGTCGAAGCTGCCCGCATGCTTTGCCATCTCGTCCGCATTGCGAGAGATGACAACCTCATCTGCTCCCAGACGAAGAGCATCGTCCTTCTTGTTAGGCGAAGTCGTAAACAGTACGACATGCGCACCCAGCGCATGAGCGAACTTCACTCCCATGTGGCCAAGTCCGCCAAGGCCCACAACGCCAACCTTCTTGCCCTTCGTCACGCCCCAGTGATGCATCGGAGAGTAGGTCGTAATGCCGGCACAGAGCAGAGGAGCAGCTCCCGCGGGATCAAGATTGCTCGGAACCTTAAGGACAAATCTCTGGTCCACAACAACACTGTCCGAGTAGCCGCCATACGTGACGCCGCCGGTATGCTTGTCAGGAAAGTTGTAAGTGAGCGTCAAGTTCGGGCAGAACTGCTCCAGGCCCGCCTTGCACTCCTCGCACACACCATCCGAGTCGACCATGCAGCCGACCGCAACAACGTCGCCGGTCTTGAATTTAGTTACAGCCGAGCCGGTCTTGGTTACACGGCCCACAATCTCATGACCGGGAACGCACGGATAAACAGTGGGCATCACACCGCTCCACTCATTACGGGCCTGGTGTAGATCAGAGTGACAGATTCCGCAGAAGAGAATCTCGATCTGCACGTCTGTCTCGGTTGGATCGCGCCGCGCGATCGTAGTGGATGCAAGCGGCGATGACGCACTGGCAGCGGAGTATGCTTTTGCGTTGTACATGGTTCAAATGTAGACCGTCACAACTGGTCACTGATATGCGAAACACGCCATTCTATATGCAGAATACGCCTCCACTCTTCGATTCAAAAATATTCGGTGACATCCGGAAACGCACCGCCAACCCTGCGAAGACGCACAACAACAAGTCCACTCCTTACAGAACATGGCATCGTTAGTTCGCTGGCGTCATCCATCCACAAACGCTATCCTTCTCCCACTATGAAGAAGAAAGCCGCACTCTCGCTTCTGATCCTTCTTCTGCTCACCGCCTGCAACCCGCCTCCTCGACCCACGCCTGAGCCCGCTCCACGTCCAGGTGCGGCCGCAGCGCAAGCCATCGAACCCATCACCACTCAACCCTTCGACTACTACCTCCTCAACCTCTCCTGGTCCCCCGAATTCTGCCACTCACACCCCACCGCAACCGAGTGCGCCCAGCGCCCCGCCTTCGTACTGCACGGCCTCTGGCCTCAAAACACCAACGGAGGCTATCCGCAGAACTGCTCCACCGACCCCGGTCCGCGC
The DNA here is from genome assembly GCF_013410115.1 of Tunturiibacter gelidiferens. Taxonomy (GTDB): domain Bacteria; phylum Acidobacteriota; class Terriglobia; order Terriglobales; family Acidobacteriaceae; genus Edaphobacter; species Edaphobacter gelidiferens. Next base: position 1,605,215 of record NZ_JACCCV010000001.1, on the reverse strand, counting down.
GATCCCTCCTCCTACTCCGACATCTATCCCGACCCCGGTCTCCTCCGCCACGAGTGGCGCACCCACGGCACCTGCTCCGGCCTCTCTCCGGACGCCTTCTTCACCCTCGCCCGCACCGCCTACAAGGCGGTCGCCGTCCCGCCAACGCTCGCTCAGCTCAATCACCAGATCTCGCTCACGCCCGCCCAGCTCATCGACCTCTTCCAGACAGCGAACCCTTCCATCCCCGCCGCAAGCCTCGCCATCAGCTGCGGCAACAACTACCTCACCGCCGTCGAGGTCTGCCTCGACAAGCGCGCTCAGCCCACCCCCTGCGGACCCGTCCGCTCCTGCCGAGCCAACTCCGTCCGAATCACACCACCCTGACCCACGAACCTCTCCCCGAAGTCGTCATCCTGACCCTGAGCGTCCCCGAAGGGGAAGGATCCCTGTATTTCGCAGTTGCGCTTGCAATTGCGGTTGCGTTGCACTTGCGGTTGCCGTTGCACTTGCGGTCGCAGTTGCAGTTGCGGTCGCAGTTGCAGTTGCAGTTGCGGTTGCCTTTCTTGTTGTCATCCCCGCAGGGGATCTGCTTCTGCTTTTTGTCGTTGCCCGTCCTCCCACCCCCGCAAAAACCTGTCAAGCCCTCAAATCGCAAATCCCCGCGCCAATAAGGGAGATTCGCGTGGCGTATTAGTTACCTCCAATCCCGTAAACTGGATAAAGATAGAAAAAGCCCGAGCTTCTGCTCGGGCTCTTCGTCGTTAAAGGTTCGTAACTCTTTTGTTTAGACTTATTTACCTGTAACCCTTTTGTTTAGAAGATTTTGGAGATTTTCAAAAAATGCAAGTAACTATAAACAAACAACTTGCGCGGAAATACCCCCCAGGGGGTACCCCCACACTTCCCAAAAGGACCACAACTTTGTCAGCCCCGGCTCGCGCCCTTCAACCCCATCTCCGCCATCACCCTCTGCAGATCCTTCCAGGCCTCACCCTTCATCCCCGGATCCCGCAGCAGAAACGCCGGATGGTAGGTCACCGCCAGCTTCGCTCCCCTGCAGCTATGCCAGCGGCCCCGCAGCACGCTCAGGGACTGCTTCACACCCAGCAGGTACGTCGCCGCCGTAGACCCCAGCGCCACGATCACCTGGGGCTGTACCACGTCTATCTGCTGCAGCAAAAACTGATCGCAGGTATTAGCCTCCACCGGCTCAGGAACCCGGTTCGCCGGCGGCCTGCACTTCACGATGTTGGCGATGTAAACCTCCTCCCGCTTGAGGCCCATCGCCTGGATCATGTTGTTGAGCAGCTGCCCAGCCTTCCCGACAAAAGGAATCCCCGTGGTGTCCTCATCCGCCCCCGGCCCCTCGCCGACAAACATCAACCGCGCATTGGCATCGCCATCGCCGAACACGATCGTCCGCCTGCCCGCATACGCCAGCGGACACCGCGTGCAATCGCCAATCTCAGTTTTGATTCCAATCAGTGCCTCAGCCTTATGCGCCGCGGCCACCCGGGTTGCAGGCAGGGGAACAAGATCATCGAAACTCACAAGCTTCGCGATAGGAGGCTCCAGAAATTGAGGTCGACTCGAAACAGCAACAGCCCGCTGTTCTGCCACAGCCGCCTTCGCAGGCAACGGTCGCGCTTCCACCGCATCGTCGACGGGAGAAACCGCATCAACGGCATCAAGAGGAGCAACCGGAACGGTCTCCGCGTACACCGGCTCGCCCCGACGATAGAAGTCATGGACGCCGATGTCGCGAAGATATTCCACGTAAGCCCGCAGCTGCTGCTCTACTTCACCTGCCATGGCTCTATGGTATCGCGCTTAGTGCACAGGAAGATCAAGTACAGGCTCTACAACCTTCTCCGGCAAAACGAACTTCACGTGTCCCTGCTTGATCTCATCCTGCGCCACGCGACAAGCCTTCATCGACTTGGCCACGATCAGAGGAGAGGCGCCAGACTGTAGCTGCCGCGCGCGACGCGCCGCACCTTTCACCAGACTGTACTTATTGTGGAAAGCATTCTCAATCGTCATGCGTTTCACCCCGATGCAGAAGTTATAACTCACCCCGGTGAAAAGCCATACACAATTCGTAGTGGATAACACGCTCTTTATTCGTGAAAGGTACTCAGAGCCTTCTTCAACCGAGGCGAAGCAGCATCGGTTCTGCAACTCGAAGCCAGCGCCTGCACTCCGTCCCGCTCACCGCGCTCACACAAAACAATCGCCCGCAACTCCGCCACAGCCTGGTCAAGCACATCATTCACCAGCGCATACTTGTAATCCCACATCTGTTTCAACTCAGTCCGAGCTTCAGCTAACCTGCTCTGAATCACCTTCTCAGACGTAACATGCTCCGCCTCGCTCCGGTTGCGCAGCCGCATCTCCAATACCTGCGGACTCGGCGGCAGAATGAAGATAGAAACCGCCCTCGGCATCTTCTTCATCACCTGCACCGCGCCCTGCACATCGATATCGAGCAGCAGGTCCTTTCCCGCGTCCTTCGCATGTCCCAGTGCCGAAATCGCCGTCCCGTAGTAGTTGCCAAAGACCTCTGCCCACTCCAGAAAGTCTCCCGCCGCAATCATCCGCTCGAACTCCGCCCGGGTCGTGAAGTGGTACTCGCGCCCATCCGTCTCCGACCCCCGTGGCGCCCGCGTCGTATACGAAATCGAAAAATCCAATCCCTCCACCAACGTCCGCAGCTGACTCACCAGCGTCGACTTCCCCGAACCCGACGGCGCCGAAATGATAAAAAGAATTCCTGCCATGCGCCTCAATCACCTAATCAATTTGTCTCTGCCAGTCTAACAACCGCGCCCACTCGAGCTACTCGAGATTCTGAACCTGCTCCCGCGCCTTCTCAATCTCGGCCTTCATCTCGAGTCCCAGCTCCGTAATCCGCAGGCTATTCTCGCCGGCTGCTCCACTGGTCTTTGACAACATCGTATTCGCCTCGCGGTTCAGCTCCTGCAGCAGAAAGTCCAGACGCTTGCCCAACTCTCCGCCCTCCTCAAGCATCGCCACAAAGCGCTCCACATGCGTCCGCAACCGAACGATCTCCTCCTCGATATCGCTCTTCTCCGCCAGCACCGCAGCCTCAGCCAGCAGCCGCTCCTCGCTCACCGGAACGCCCTGCGTCAGCTCCATCAGTCGACTCCGTAACCGCTCGAACTGCACCTCGCGCACGCCGTTCCTTAGCCCAGCCATCTCTTCCCCAAACGCCTGCAGCCGCAGCATCGAACCCTTCAGCTCAGCAGCCAACGTCGCACCTTCCTGAGCCCGCCCTTCATTCAGCTTCCCTACAAGCGGCACGATCTGCGAGAGCACCGCTGCATCAAGCCCCTCAATATCCGCGGCACCTGCGACGCTCTCAGTACTCATCACACCTGGTATGCGCAGCATCGCATTCAAGTCCGGATCGCCCGGCACGCCATGCGTCACGGCAGCCTCACGGAACGCCTGCACATAAGCCTCCAGCAACCCCGTATGCAGTTGGATCTCAACATTCGCCCTACGCTCCAACTGCAGTGTTACCTCAATATGCCCCCGCCGCAGATTCTCCTTCAACATCCTCCGCATCTGCACCTCCAGCCCATCGCAGGAGGCTGGCAACCTCAGATGAAGATCGAGAAACCGATGGTTCACGCTCTTCATACTCAAGGTAAAAGAGATGCTATCGCGCACCGCCCCGCGCAGACTGGCGTACCCAGTCATCGAATAAATACTCCTCACGCGATCCCCTCCAGCCCCACCGGTAGCGCAGTTTCGCTGTTACTCGCCGGCACAACATCGTCCTCACTGAACTGCATGTTGTAGAGCCGCCGATAGGTCCCTGAGTGCTGCATCAGCTCGTCGTGCGTGCCGATCTCCGTGATCCGTCCCCCTTCAATCACCGCAATCCGAGAAGCTCTCCGCACCGTCGAAAGGCGATGAGCGATCACAAACACCGTCCGGCCCTGCATCAAATTCGCCAACGCCGCCTGCACAAACTGTTCGCTCTCCATATCGAGCGCCGATGTTGCCTCATCCAAAATCAAAATCGGGGCGTTCTTCAAAATCGCCCGCGCAATCGCAAGTCTCTGACGCTCTCCCCCGCTCAGCCGAGTCCCCTTCTCGCCTATCATCGTGTTATACCCGTCAGGCATGTTGAGAATGAACTCATGCGCCAGCGCCATCCGCGCTGCCTCTTCCACCTTATTCATCGGAACATCCGGCTGACCGTAAGCGATGTTGTTCCGCACTGTATCGTTGAACAGCACGGTCTCCTGCGTCACCTTTCCAATCTGCTGTCGCAACGATGCAATCGTCACATCACGCAGATCGTGCCCATCCAACAAGATCCTTCCATCGTTCACATCAAAAAACCGAGGAATGAGATTAACCAGCGAAGACTTGCCCGCACCACTCGGCCCCACAAACGCAATGACCTCGCCGGGCCGCACGTTCAAATTGATTCCATGCAGAACCTGCCTTATCTCGCCATCGCTCTCATAGGCGAAGCCGACATCTTCAAAACGGATCTCCTCCTTAAACCCTTTCAAAACAAACGCGCGCTTCTTCTCCTGAACATCGTCCTGCGCGTCCATAAACTTGAAGATCTCTTCGCTTGCTCCGAGCGCTTGCTGAAAGCTGTTGTAAAACAATGCAAATTTCCGAACAGGATCGTACAAGGTAAACACCGCGATCAGGAAAGAAATAAATGAGCCGATCGTCATCGAACCGCTCTTGATGCGGTCGCGGCCAAGCAGCAACAACAGTGCGATTGCAACCGAACCGAGCCCATCCATCAAAGGCGAGCTGATCGCCTGCACACTCACCGAGCGAAGATTCGCGCTGAACAACCTCCGCGCCGCGCGGCGAAAGCGATTCATCTCCCACAGTTCCATTCCGAAGGCTTTCACGATTCGATTGCCCGTAATCGTCTCGTGAAGAATGTTCTGAATCTCCGCCAGCTTGTCCTGTCCCTTGCGCGTCGTCTGCCGAACCCTGCGACCAATGCGTCGCGCGGAGGAAATCACCACAGGAACAAACAGCAGCAGCACCCAGGCCAACTTCCCGCCGTAAAAAATTGCCACACCGATCATAAAAATCAAGGTGAAGATCTGCTGCAGAAACTCCCCCAGCACGCTCGACATAGCTGTCTGCACGCGCTCGATATCGTTGATCAGCGTAGACAGCAAAGTCCCCGTCGTATGCTTCTGAAAGAAACCCACCGAACGTCGCAGCACGGCGTTATACAGGTCGTTCCGCAGATCGGTAATCATCCCGAAGCCCGCATAGTTCACGAGGTACGTCCCCGCGTAATCACATACCGACTTTACCAGTGCAGAGACCACCAGCGCATACGCCACCACCGTCCACGCATTGTGAAGGGGACTCGGAACCAGAAAGTGCAGGTTCAACGGCCTGCCAAGAAAAGGCACATGAGGGAACACCAGCACGTCATGCGTGTACGCATCCGGACTCAGAACATTGTCGAAGATCGGCTTCACCAGCAGCACGCGGAAAGCCGCCATCGCGCCCACCACCGCCATCAGTACCACCGACGCCATTGAGTACAGCGCATACGGACGAACGTACAGCAGCAATCGCCAGATGCGCTTCAAGCCGTCACTCTCCCGATTGTTGCCATCGCATTGCGCATCTCACTATTCTATTGCGCCAGACCGCGCGCAGAGCTACTTCGGCATATCCCGGTGAGAGGTCTTCACCCGATACCCCACATCGGCCAGCCGTTTCTTCATCTCTTCCGCAATAAAGACCGACCGATGTTGTCCTCCGGTGCATCCAAACGCCACCGTCAGATAGCTCTTCCCTTCCTTGATGTAATGAGGCAGAAGAAACTTCAGCATCTCGGTCGTCTTATCCAAAAACTCTTTCGTCTGCGGGAACTGAAGAACATACTTCGCGACCTTAGGATGCTTGCCGGTCAGCTTGCGAAACTCCGGCACAAAGTGAGGATTCGGCAGAAAGCGCACGTCGAACACCAGATCCGCCTCCGCAGGTACGCCATTCTTGAAACCAAAACTATTCGACGAGATCATCAAAGCCCGTCCGCTCTCCTCACGTTCGAACTGTGAGTTGATGTGCGCCCGCAGATCATGCACGTTGAACTTCGTCGTATCCAACACGATGTCGGCGACATTACGAATCGGATCCAGCCGCTTGCGCTCGGCTCGAATCGACTTCACCACAGTATCGCTGCGTCCCATCGGATGAGGCCGCCGCGTCTCGGAGAACCGTCGAATCAGCGCATCCTCACTCGCCTCCAAAAATACTACCCGCGTCGGAAGAACCTTGCGAACCTTCTTTAGAATCGCCGGAAACTCATCCAGTCGCATTCCCTCGCGCACGTCGACCACCAGCGCCGCACGTTCGATCTCCGCTGACTGTCGCACAAGGTCCGCAAAGCTCGGCACCAGTTCCAGCGGCAAATTATCGACTGAGTAATACCCCAAATCCTCAAACGCCTTCAGCGCCGACAGCTTCCCCGACCCCGAGAGTCCAGTCAAAATGACCAGTTCCCCCCGATGCTCCGGAAGCGCGAGCTCCACGACTCTCTTCCTGCGCGTCTTAGTGGATGACTTCACAGAACTCTTCGTGACCCGCTTCCTCATGCAGAAATCCTAGCACCCCAGTCTCAAGAGACTCTACGGAACTTCGATCAGTTCCATCTTTCCGTCACGCTTACGATAGAGCACCATCGCCTGCCCTGCATGATCGCGAAACACAAATACCTCGCGGTCTCGAAACGCAGCCTCCTTCACCGCTTCCTCGATCGACATCGGCCGCAGCGCAACTGAATCATTCGAACGCACCACATGCGGCTCCGCAAGCGGCGAGTGCGAGGGAAAAGAGTGCACGAGCATCGGCACTGCCTTACGTCCAACACTGCTCTTCGCCGCCGCCTTCACCGCGGTGGTTTTCCGTACCACAGGCGCCCCCGCAACCTCAGCCGCCGCGCCCTTCAAATCTGACTTAGGATGCCGTTTGATCGTCCCGTATCTCTTCTTGTGTCGGATCGCCTGCTGTTCAATCTTCGCCAGCGCATCGTGCAACGCGACGATCATGTCCGTTGCCTCGCACCGCGCCACCATCTTCTGATGCCTGGTCTGCACCGTCACCTCAGCGATCTGTCGATACTTGTCCGTGGACAAAATCACATGCACGCTGCCGGAGTTGCCGACGATCTTCGCAATCGCCTCAACACCTTCTTCCGCCTGTGACTTCAGTTTTTTTGTAATCGTTGTCTGTCTGCCGGTGTACTCCACGTCCATACGTTCACCTCGTCCCCGCGATCGGTTCGCAGACGATCAGCGTACACGACGTTGGTGCGTGCTTGGAATCTGCATATCTTCCCGGTACTTTGCCACCGTCCTTCGGGTCACCTGAATCCCCTGCCGCTGTAACTCAGCAGCAAGTTGATCGTCCGTCAGCGGCTTCCGCTCATCCTCTTCCTCAATCAGCTTCTTCACCTTGCGCTTAAGCAAGACCAGCGGAAGATCGCCACCTTCCGGGCCGTTCACTCCCTCGGAGAAGAAAAACCGCAGTTCAAACACGCCCTGCGAGGTATGAACATACTTGTTTGCCACCGCGCGGCTCACCGTCGAAGGATGCACCCCGATCTCCTCCGCAACCTCTTTGATCATCATCGGCTTCAGAGCATTGACGCCATGCTCGAGAAACTCCTGCTGCCGCCTGACGATCACCTCGCAAGTTCGCACAATCGTATTCTTCCTCTGCTCGATATTCCGCAGCAGCTGAATCGCCGACTTGTACCGCTCCTTCACGTACTCTTTGACTTCCTTCTCCGTCTGCTTCTGCTGCAGCATTTTGCGATAGCCCTGATTCAACCGAAGCGTCGGCATATCCTCTTCGTTCATCAACACGACATAAACATCATCGCGCTTCACAAACGCCACATCCGGCTCAATTAGCCGCGTTTCGCTGTGGTTATATCGCTGCCCCGGGCGCGGATCCAAGGTGCGGATAAACTCCACCGCCGCGTTCACTTCGTCCGCCGTGCGTCCGCAGCTCCGGGTCAGCTCTCGCATATCCTTCTTCTGCAGCAGCGGTAGACAGTTCGTCACAATGTGCGTTGCGATACTGAAGACATCTTCGCGTCCCGGATGATCGGAAGTTGCAGCCGCCTCTATCGCGCCATAGTCTTCGTCGCTGGCTGTGCCATTTTTTGCGGCTACATCCGCCGCATGCATCTGATGGCGTCGAAGCACGATCGCCGCCTCACCCTGCTGCGCGCATATCTGAATCAGCAGACACTCACGCAAATCCCTCGACCCCACTCCCACTGGGTCAAGAAAATTCACCACCTTCCGCGCCTCGCGGACCGCCGCCAAAAACACGCCGACCGTCTCATCGGAAGCAGCCGCTAAATCCAACGACTTACCCTGCACCGACCCGTCTTCTCCCTCGCTCGTCTCCGGAAGATCCCACACATGCGCAGACCGGCTCCTGGTCCCTCGCTCAAATGGAATCGGCTCCGACCGTTCCGGCTCCTGCATCTGCATCAGAGCCTCAACCAGCTCTTCGTCGCTTGCCGTCAGATAGCCATTCTCATTCAGATTTCCCACCACCAGCTCCGCCGCGGCACGGACCTCCGGGCTCAGCGTCAGCGAACCAAGCTGCCACGCCAGATGGTCGCTCAGCGTGCTCGGCTGCGAAAGAAAGTTCTCAAACGATGGCTTGTCATACTCTTCGAAATTAGAGGCCGTGCGAAAACCCGGATCGAGATAATCCTGAAAGTAGCTGCCGAAGTCAATCTCATCGAACGGGTCTTTTTCCACCCTTTCGCTCTCCGCGGCAACATCTTCCGCAGAACGCTCCCGATCGCCTTCAAGGCCCGCTCTTTCATCTAGCGTGGCAACCGACTCTTCCAACTCCTCCAGCACCGGATTCTCCACCATCTCGGTATTGATCATCTCTCTCAGCTCAAGCTTGTTCAGCGCCAGCACGCTTACCATCTGCACCAGGCCAGGCGTCAATACCTGTCGTTGCGAGACTTTCAAGTTCAGCTTCGGTTGCAGCAACACGTTATTCCCTCACAACCCGATTACTTTGACTTTGCACGAGATGTGCCATTTGGCACGTCTCGTGCTCATTGTGCAATTAATTACAAACAGAACGCTATTCCCTGGCTTGGCCACAGTCTACACGCCCTGCCTGGATCTCGCTGTAAGTCTAACGCTGTCAAAGGCTGCGCGCCCTGCACCGATAGCATCTCTGTCTTACAACAGAAGTTGTAACGTCGCGGCTCCTCAGCCCATCGAGAAATTTTCGCCCAGATAAATCCGTCTCACCTCAGGATCTCGCCCCAGTTCACCCGGCGTTCCCGTCTTAAAAATCTTCCCCTCGGCAATGATGTAAGCCCTGTCCGTGACCGACAGCGTCTCACGCACATTGTGGTCCGTAATCAGCACCCCAATCCCACTCTTCTTCAGCCCGAAGATGATCTCCTGCAGATCCAGCACCGCAATCGGATCGATCCCCGAAAACGGTTCATCCAGCAGAATGAACGCCGGTTCGATCGCGAGACACCGCGCAATCTCCACCCTTCTGCGCTCTCCGCCGCTCAGCGCATAGCCGCGCGTCTTCCGCACGTGTCCCAGATTCAGCTGTTCGATCAGCTTTTCCGTGCGTGTCCGACGGCTCTCCCAGCTCAACTGCTGCGCCTCCAGCACGGCCAGAATATTGTCCTGCACCGTCAGCTTGCGAAACACCGAAGGCTCCTGCGGCAGATAGCTAATGCCGTAGTTCCTCGCCCGCAGATACATCGGCAACCGGCTGATGTCGTGCCCATCCGCAAGCACGCGCCCCGTATCCGGACGCACCAGCCCTACGATCATGTAGAAACTCGTTGTCTTTCCCGCCCCATTCGGACCCAGCAGCCCAACCACTTCGCCCTGCTCGATCTCGAGGCTGACCCCTTTCACCACCTGGCGGCCACCGTACGACTTGCCAATCTCCTCCGTCGATAAGGTCTTCATTACTTGTTCTTCACCCGCGTCTCCGTGCGCACTCTTTGCCCCGCGCCACTCTCTCCTTCATTAGAAACTACGACGTTCTCATCTCCGGTATGGAATCGCAAAGACGTACCTGTCACGGTCCCCCGCTGATCGTCCACCACCTTCGGTAACGCCGTCGGCGTCCCAGTCAAAACAAACATGCCATCACTCGCGGTGTACACCAACTTGTCCCCACTCGCACGCCGGCCCGGCTGCTGCATCTCGATATGTCCACTCGCCACCACCCGCTCCACGCTGCCGCCCATAAATCCACCAGCCGCACCATCAGGCTTCTTCACACCATTACCCGAAGCCGCCTGCAGATAAACGACCGCCTCCTGCCCTCGCATGCTTCCATCCGCGCTATCCACCTGAACCCCACCCGTAAAGTCCGCCTTGCGGCCCTCATCCGAATAAACCAGCTCACGGCTGATCACCCGCACCACGCTGGTCTTGCCGCCGCTTTCCCGCTTACCGGTCTTAGCTAAATCCGTTTTGGTACCAGACCCACCACTCACCAAAACAGTATGCACAGCGGCAGCAGCGTCTTGTCCCTCGCTATGCGCGAGCAGCCTCTTCTGCTTCTGTTCAAACTCAATCACCGGAGCGTCTACCTGCGAAGCTCCCTGCCACAACCGCGCTGGCTTGCCGTTAGATCCCGCCCCATAAAACTTCGCCACCTGCGAATCATGTTTCATCTCCGCACGCGACGCCAGCACATGCACCGGCTCAGCCTCACTACCTACCTGACTAAAGCTCGCCTTCACCGAACCGTCCGCGGTAACATCTCCCGTCTGCTGCTCAGTCACCACCCGATCCGCCCACAACACGCTCGTCCCGTTGCTCACCTGCACATTGCCTGTCAACGTCGTCCGTTCCAGTTGGCCGTCATAAGCAGCTCGTTCCGCCGTCACTCGCTCCTCTGTCGGAGCCACCGAATCGCCGGGCTTCTTCACCGGCAACTCGGTCATCACCACGTGCCCCTGTTCGGTCGCACTCGTGATCTCATCCGCCCCTTGCCCTTTGCCTGTAGCGCTCGAACCACGCGCCGCACCCGCAGTCACAGGCCGAAAGTGCGCCACCAAAGAATCCCCCGAGCTCGTATCGACGACTCCCTTTCCATTCACCCGACGCATCGACGTGTGCCCATCGCCATGCACCTCCGCAAGATGGTCTGCGTTCCCCACACGCACAAAGTGTGCCGTCAAGACATCCCCCGCCAAAGCACTGCCAGTCGTTCCCCCACCCTTGGCAGCCGGATTCATCACCGTCAGCCGCGCATCCCCGGTGGCCTTCGCATCGCGCAACTGCGCCTTACCTGCGCGATCTGCGGACAATGCCAGCTCCATCTGCCCAGCATTCAAATCGCGCTCCCCCCAGGCTTCAACCGACGCATCTGTCCGAACCCGCTCGGTCAGATGCACCGCGCCAGTCATCACAACATGCTCCGGCCTGCCCACCTTGTCGAACACCGCCCGTCCCTGCGCCGCCTCTCCCTTGGCCTGCCGCAGCGGTTCATCCGCCGAGTACTTCACCCCGCCCTGCATCACCGCCGACGCCGGCTGACTCTGCGCATTCAACGTCACCTCACCCCGCGGAGCCACAACCGTCCCGCCCAACCCATCGGTCAGCGTTACCTCTCCCTCCGCCTCAACCCGCTCCGCCGTTCCATCCGGCCTTAGATGCACGACAACATTCCTCGCCTGCGCCGTCTGCCCCGAATTCCCTTTGCCGCCCACCGCCACATACTTCGCCTGAGTCAGCACCGCTCTCTCATTCTGCCGATCCAACTCCGCACGCGACGCCGTCAACACCACCGGCCTGTCATGCTCCAGCCCATTCACCCTCACCGCCGAGTGCAGCACCAACACTCCCGTGTCCGAGTTGTAATCCGCCCCCACCGCATGCCCCGTCAGCCCACCCGACGCAAACTCAATCTCGTTATCCGTCGCCGCCACACCCAGCTTCTGCAAAAACACCAGCCCACTGGTCGTCACATGGATCAGCCGCACATCCTTAGTCTCAACCGCTCCCGCGCCATGCAGATCCTTCCCTGCGGCATAGTCCATCTTTGCGTTCGCATCCGCTGCCTCCGGCGCCTGCAGATCGATATGCACCTCTCCATCCGCGCGTATCACTTGGTTCTTCTGGTCATACTCAAACTCTTTCCCGTAGATCCTATCGGCCCGATCCTCCTTCAGCCCATAGAGCACGATCCCCACATCGTGCAGCGTCACCTTGCCATCACCACGTTCCACCGCCTTGGCCGCATGAACCGTATAGATCGTGCGCCCTTGCACCGACTGCGAGTAAGTAAATCCGTTCGTCTCCCGCCGAACATTCACTCCCAGCTTCTTAGGCAGATTCGTGAGAAACCGATGCGCGCGATAGTGGGCATACCCCAGGAAAGAAGCGATCACCAGCACCAGCAGGCCTGCACCCACCAGCAACCAGACACGCAGCCGCTCTACCGAAACGTTCATTCACCTTCTATCTTCTCATTCCGCACCGGAGTCCTGCCGGACGGGCCACTGCGCGTGGGGCGGTCACTTCGTGACTTGTGATTGCTTCGCGTTGGTCCTCCCGTTGGTCGGAGGAAGATGATTCCGACCAACGGGAGGACCCATGCAGCTAACCTATCAAGACCGGTATACAAGTCACGAAGTGACCGCCCCACGCGCAGTGGCCCGTCCGGCAGGACAAGTCATCAAAACAACTAAAAGGTCTAAACTAGAACCATGGCCGATCAGCTCTACCTCAGTCTCTGGTTCCCCAACTTCCGCTTCGAAACCCTCCCAGCGACCATGGTCTCGGTCATGCGCCAGTTCGCGCTCATCAGCGGAGAAAAGCGTGTAGCGGCCGCCAGCGTCTACCCCATCAGCTTCACCGAAGCCCCCACCTACCAGCGTATCTACGTCAACGACGACCGCGCCGAAGAAAACCAGGACACCTCCGGCTCCATCATCGAAAACGCCGTCGCCGAAGCCACCGAGCAGCTCCATGACGACATGGCCTACGAGTTCGAGATGCGCTGGAAGCTCTGGTCCCCAGAGGTGAACCCCAACTATCCCAACCCCGACATCGATCCCGACTCCGACATCGACCCGGAGTACGAATCCGCCGCCCTCGATCCCCTCTGGAAGCTCCAGCCTGCCACCGTTCGCATCCTCGGATTCGGCCCCAACTTCGACGACGCCAGCTTCGACCAGAACGGCCACATCCGCGTCGACTTCGGACTCGACACCCCCTGGCTCGCCGAGACCCTCGAAGACGAGCAACTCGACGAAGCCGCCACCAAACACATCCAGCAGAACGTAGAGATGCTGTTAGCCTTCACCCTCTCCGTCGAAAAAAACTGCGGCATCAGCAGCCGTCTCCTCTGGACCGAGTCCGGCGAACCCCTCGCCCAAAAGCTCATCGACCGCCTGCAGCGCGTCAACTAGCGCTCTCTGTCACTGCACTCTCGCCCCGTGCCGCCGCATTCTTCGCCGCCGCAGCAGCAGCCCTGGCCTCTCTGCGCAACCTGGCCTCTCTCATCGCCACCAGCATCAATCCTGCAAAGGTCAGCGACAGCACCCCATAAGCTCGCGCACCATGCAGCTGCGGAGTGTCTTCGTACAACAACGTCAACCCGACAAACACAAAGAACACATGCGCGCAAAACACCTGCAGTGAAGCCTTTCCCAGTGTCAGAAACGGCTCAACCGAGATCAGCTTCACCAGATACCGCCGCATCCAGTAGCTGACGACTAGAAACGCCGCCAGGTTCACCACCCGCATCGGCCCAATCTGCCACTTATCCAGCCCAATGCCCAGCGACTCCTGCGTCAGCACAGGCCCTAGCCAGTGATGCCGCACCCCAAGAAAAAACAGGCACACCATCCCGCACCCTGCCACCATATATCCCGGAACCCTCTTCAACGGCATCTCGCCCTGAGCGCTCTTTGCCCCCAGCCACAGCCCTGCGATCCACACTCCCTGCCACGCAAACAGGTTAAACGCCCCGGTCTCCTGCAAGGGAATCTGCAGATGGGTCACCCTGACAATCCACGCATGCACCAGCTCCCTTAATCCGAACTGTGCCCAAACCCACAGCGCCGCGCTGCCCCCCAGCACCCATCTCCACCCATAACGCACACCCACCGCCAGCGAAATCGGCGTCAGAAACATGAAGATCACATACATCGGCAGAATATCCAATAAAGGAGGGCAGTAAATCAGCAGCACTCCGCCAAGTATCGCCACCTTCGGATGAGCCAGATAAAAATTAATGAGGTTGTAAATCGCTGACCGGTGAGTCTTCGCCGCAAGTGCAGCCGCAATAGTAAACGCGAAAGCCAGCATCAATACGTGATAGCCGTAAATCTTCAACGTCCGCCGCCACAACCTCGCAATCACACCAGACACATCCTCCAAGGCGTCTCGCAAATAGACCGTGCCCACCAGCATCGCCGACAGAAACACAAATCCCTCCGCCGAAGACACAAATCCAACCGGCTGATTTACGAAGTCGCTGAAATGCGTCGGCATATGGGTGAAAGTCATCCACACCAGGAACAGCCCACGCAGCGCATCCAACTCCGGCCTCCTCTGCGTCTTTGGACTACTGAGCGTCACTGGTAATCCCCTCACTGGAAAAAGCGCACCTTCAGCATAGGCCACAAGCCACCAGCAACGGTGTAGCGATTCGCTCCGTATCGACCAGCACTAAAGGCCTCTTCACTACTAGAACAGACGTCCGGAACAAGAGATCCGCTTCAGCCGTGCCAGAGATTCCAGACCGGCTTTTAGAGCCCTCGAAAACACCAGGAACCGCAGAAAACAAAGACGAACATCTTTACGAACTTCATCGAAATCTCTTATGCCTTCTTTACGAACGCAGTGCTGAAATATAAAAGTCGGCTGAAGCAACGACCGACAGGAGAGTTAGATGAACACCTTTCGCACCCGCAGACCGCTCCTCGTAAACGCCACCCAGTGCCTCCACCCCACCCTCATCCTTACCGACTCCGGACAGCGCAAAGCCTATCCCGGCGACTGGATCATCGAAGGCGAAAACCGCGAGCGCTACATCGTCGACAACACCTTCTTCCAGCGCACCTTCGCCCCCATTCCATGGGAGTCCTCGAGCGAAGGCCGCCACTACGGCAGCTAAGCCACTCCTCCGTCAGAAATTCAACCCGAAACCTTCACCAACCGGCCCCGGGCCCCACGATCCTCAAAGAGAAAAGCGCAGTGTCCTATGGCATTGTCCCCTGTACTAGAACCTCCGGCGTCCCCGTTCCCCTTCCTACCGACAACAACGATCATCCCCACAGCCTCATCCCTCTTCCCGCGCTCGCGCATCGCCCCATCACAAGCCCGCTCCACCACTCTCCGCAGCGAACCCAAAACCATCTTCCTGCGAACGCGCAAGGCGCAGTTGCAAGACGCCCGCGCCATCCATCAGCTGATCGAGAGCCTCTCCCACGACGGCACCCTCCTTCCCCGCTCCTACGCTGAAGTCTGCGCCAACATCCGCACCTTCACCGTCGTCGAAACCCACACGCACCAGTTCCTCGGCTGTGCTGCCCTCCACATCTACGGCCCGCACCTGGCCGAGATCCGCTCCATCGTCGTCCGCCCTGACATCAAAGGCCGTGGCGCAGGAGGCCAACTCGTCCACGAACTCCTGCGTCAGGCCAACGCTCGCGGCATCGGGTGCGTCTGCCTCTTCACCCGCATCCCGTCCTTCTTCAAACACTTCCACTTCTACGTGACCGAGCGTCAAGCTCTGCACGACAAGGTGCTCAAAGACTGCATCCACTGCTCCCGCCGCAATGCCTGCGACGAGACCGCGATGGCCCTCGGCGAGCTCCCCGTCTCGCCAGACAACCCGCAGAACGACACCTTCCTGCCCCGGCGCCACTCAGAGCTGGTACAACTCCAGCTCTGAGCGCATCACCAAGAAGTGTCATTCAAGGCTCCACCCCTTCACGTTACCCTTGCCGTCAACAGTTTTCGTCATGCATGATGACGAGCAACAAACACGGCCGTCGAAGAAATGGCAGCCCGCGCTGCCTTCTTCGCACCTCGCATCCGGCATCTTATGCAAAGCAGGACAAATGCATTCTCTGCCTGAACGTTTTGCCGGATGCCAGCGACACTTCGCACAGGAAAACAAAGATGAACTACATCGAATCGAAAGAAATAGCACCAACCTTCCAGTCCAACAATCGCGCTGAAGACGGTCTACTCGACCGCAGCCGCTGGAGCGGCCTCTGCGAAGGTGTCCTCATCCCACTTGGTTCCCTCTTCGCGGTCTTTCTCTTCATGCTCGGCGTCATGCTCATCACAACCTAGCCGGCGATCACAATCTCCGAAAAGTCTGCGATCCCGGAAAAATCCCCGAGCACCTTCTCGAGCAGCGCCAACCGATTCGCCCGCACTGCCTCATCGGGCGCCATCACCATCACCGCCTCGAAGAACGCATCCACCTGCGGCCGCAGCGTAGCAATCTCCTCCAACGCTGCCCTGTAACTCTTCTCCGCCCGCAGCGTGTAGACGCGATCAGCCAACTCCGCCGACCTATCCGCCAACGCCCTTTCTGTTGGCTCCGTCAGGAGCGCAGCATCAACACCGCGCGCCGCTGAAATCCCCTTCTCCCTCGCCTGCGAAAGAATGTTCTTCATCCGCTTGAACGCCGAACTCACCGCAACAAAATCATCCGACCCGCGCACCGCAGTTACCGCCTCTGCCCGCGCTACCGCATCTCGAACATCACTCGCACCAGCCGCCAACGCAGCCTTCACCACGTCATAAGCCTGCCCGCGCGCCTCTTTTAGATAGAACTCCAGCCTCTCCGCAAAAAAACCTCGCATCTTCGCGACCACCGCAGCATCGTAGCTACCCATCTCCGCGATCTCATCCAGCTTCAACGGCAGCGTTACCTTCGTCTCGGCCAAAATCTTCACAATCCCATTCGCCGCCCGTCGCAGCGCAAACGGATCTTTCGACCCCGTAGGCTCCAATCCCAACCCGAACATCCCCGCAATCGTATCCGCCTTATCTGCTATCGCCAGCAGCGCACCTTCCGTTGTCCGAGGTACGCCATCTTCCATCGACTCAGGCTTGTACTGGTCATATATCGCATCTCCCACCGCCGCAGGAAACCCCTGAGCCCGTGCGTACAGGCCGCCCACCACGCCCTGCAGCTCCGTAAACTCCTTCACTAGCTCTGCCGTGAGGTCCGCTTTCGCTAATCGCGCCGCGTGATCCAGTGCTAGGACATCCACTTCCAAGCCGCGTTCCACGACGCGTCCCGCAAGCGCGGCCGCAGCCTTCCGTACTTTACCTGTCTTCACAGCATAACTTCCCAAGTCTTTCTGAAAGGTCACATTTTCGAGCAACATACACCGCTCGTTTAGTGGCACCCGCTGGTCGAACTCCCAGAAGAACCGCGCGTCATTGAACCGCGCTCTCAGCACCCGCTCATTGCCATGCCGAATCACCGCGACACCAGCCTCATCGGCTTCTGTATTCAGCACCGCGAGAAAATGCGGAGCCAGCTTTCCACTTTTATCCTCCACTGCAAAGTAGTTCTGATGATCCCGCATCACCGTCACCAGAACCTCCTCCGGCAGCGCCAGGTACTCCTTCTCAAACCCACCCATCAGCACCGAAGGCCACTCCGTCAGTTGCGTCAGCTTATCCACCAGCTCATGGTCCTCGCGCCACCGCAGTCCCGACCCCTTGGGATCACCAGCCCGCGTCACCTTATCCAAAGCCTTCCGAATCCTCTGCCTCCGTACCTCCACATCCGCAATCACAAAGCCGCCCAGCAGCGCATCCTCGTAGTCCCCAGGAGCCTTCAGCACAATCTCCTTCTCCCCAAACAAGACCCGGTGCCCATACGTAACACTTCCAGCTACATATCCGCCGAACTCCACCGGCACCGTCTTTTCACCCAGCATCGCTACCATCCACCGCACCGGCCTCACAAATCGCTCCGGCCGCCCCGCGCGCCAGTACATATTCTTAGCCCAATAAATCCCAGCCAGTTCCTTCGGCATCTCCGCAGCAATCACCTCCGCCGCCTCGCGTCCCGCCTTCACTAAAGTCGCCGCAAGATACTCCCCCTTGGCATTCGTAATCGTCTTCAGTGCAGCAACCTCCACCCCAGCCTTCTTCGCGAATGCCACTGCCGCCGGAGTCGCCACACCATCCTTGTAAGCCACCTTCACCGAGGGTCCCACCAACTCCTCAGCCACATCCTCCTGCTGCTCCGCAACTCCCTCAACCCACACCGCAAGCCGTCGCGGCGTAGCAAAGCTCTTCGTCCCTGCGCCCGACCTCATCAGGCGCTCGCGCTCCAGGATCTTCACCACGCGCTGCTCCAGCTCCGCCTGCGCCCCGGCTATCATCCGCGCCGGGACCTCTTCCAAACCAATCTCAAACAAAAAATCAGCCATCACACTCTCGCAAAATTCCAAATCGCTAACTTGCTGACTCGCTAACTTGCTAACTCGCTGACTCGTTCACCCTGCGCCGCATACGCCTTCGCCACTCCCACTACCAGCGTCCGAATCCGCGCCATCACTCCAACGCGCTCCGTCACCGAGATCGCCCCGCGAGCATCCAGCAGATTGAAAAGATGCGAGCACTTCAGCGCCAACTCATACGCGCCCAACACCGGAAAGCGCTTCAACTTCAGCTCATCCATCTCACCAAAATCCTTCACCTGCGACAGCAGTCCCAAACACTCCGCTTCATACGAATTCAAATGCTCCCAAAGCCGCCCAACATCCGCGTAGTCGAAGCTGTAAGCCGAAAACTGCTCCTCCTCGGCCAGCCGCATCTCGCCATAGGTCACCTTGCGCCCGGTATCCGGCTCCACCGCCCATACAATGTCGTAGATCGAATCCACATCCTGCAGGAACCCCGCGATCCGTTCCAAACCGTAGGTAATCTCTCCCGAGATCGGATCCAGATCCATCCCGCCGCACTGCTGAAAGTACGTGAACTGCGTAATCTCCAGCCCATCCAGCATCACCTGCCAGCCCACGCCCCAGGCGCCGCCCACCGGCCACTCCCAGTTATCCTCTTCGAACTTGATGTCGTGTTCCTTCAAGTCAATCCCAATCGCCACCAGCGACTCGAGATACATCTCCTGAATCCGTACCGGTGGCGGCTTCAGAATCACCTGCAGCTGCGTATGCCGAAACAGCCGATTGGGATTCTCTCCATACCGGCCATCCGCAGGCCTGCGCGAGGGCTGCGCATAAGCGATCCGCACCGGCTTCGGCCCCAGCACCCGCAAAAACGTATCCGGAGACATCGTCCCCGCGCCCACCTCAACATCGTAAGGCTGCTGCAGCACACAACCCCGATCTGCCCAAAAACGCTGCAGCGTAAACAACAGCTCTTGAAACGTCAGCGCGCGCTTCTTTCCAGCTATCTCAGTCATGCATCTCTCTTCACAAACGGCAATCCACCGATTCTAAATGCAATCGGTCAATTCCCACCCGCACCGAACCGTGGTCACGCAACCCTTACCCTGGCGCGCCATCCAAGCAACTTCCGCGCCTTCTCCGATCCTGCGACCGGGTTTCCCATCTATGATTGCCCAGTACTTTACAACCCAATTTCAATTGTCGGCGACAACATCCGGGAAAAGCCGGGTTCATACAACCGAAGTATCGAGGAACGACCATGAAAACCCCACAAACACGTAGTACGACCATTAGGGGCTTCTTCAAGCAGAGCATCATCGCCTCATTCGTCCTCACCCTCCTCTCTGCCCTCTCCCTGCATGCCCAGGATTATCCTCAGAACACAGACCCACCCGAGCGCGTCGCCCGCCTTAGCATCCTTCAAGGCAACGTCTCCCTCCAGCCCGCTGGCGTCGATCAGTTCAGCCAGGCCGAAACCAACTATCCCCTCACCAACGGCGACCGCATCTACGTCGACAACTCCAGCTTCGCCGAACTTCAAAGCGACGCCCTCGCCATCCGCATGGGCCTCGGTGCCGACCTCTCCCTCACCAGCATGACCGATCAGGTCGCCCAACTCGGCCTCGCCCAGGGCTCCGTCCACATCCGCAGCTGGGACCTCCAGAACGGCGCCACCATCGAAATCGATACCCCTAACGGCACCATCACCATCGTCCGGCCAGGCGACGTACGCATCGACAGCTACCCCCAGGACGACACCACCGTCGTCACCGTCAACTCCGGAGAGGCCGAAGCCACCGGCCCCAATCTCTCTCAAGCCATCAATCCCGGCCAGGCCCTCCGCCTCACCGGCTCCAACCCCATCTACGTCGAATATGTTGAGCTCGCCCCAGGCGACAACCTCGACCGCTTCGATCAGGATCGCGACCGCCGCCAGATGGCCGACCGCGCCGCCCAGCAGCAGTACGTCAACCCAAACATGATCGGATACAGCGACCTTCAGGAGTATGGAGAATGGTCCTCCCAATCGGACTACGGTCAGGTCTGGTATCCCCGCAACGTCGACGCCAGCTGGACCCCCTACCATAACGGCCACTGGGCCTGGATCGCCCCCTGGGGCTGGACCTGGGTCGAAGCCGAACCCTGGGGATTCGCACCCTTCCACTACGGCCGCTGGGCCAGCTTCAACGGACGCTGGGGATGGATCCCTGGCCCCACCATCGTGCGTCCCGTCTACTCTCCAGCTCTGGTAGCCTTCGTCGGAGGATCCAACTTCTCCGTTAGCGTTGGCTTCGGCGGCGGCAACGGAGGTGGCCTCGCCGCATGGTTCCCACTCGGCCCGCGCGAAACCTATGTTCCCTGGTATCACGCGAGCCCCGGCTACGTGAACCGCGTCAACGTTACCAACATCTATAGCCGCAACGACACCGAGATCCGCAACATCTATAACAACCGCACCACCAACACCTACATCAACAAGACAACCGTCAACAACACCACCATCAACAACATCACCTACGTCAATCGCACCGCCGCCACCACCGTCGTTCCCCAGCGCGCCTTCGCTGCCGGACGTCCGGTAGCGTCAGCAGCCGTTCACGTAGATCCAAAGCAGCTCGTCCAGGCTCAGGTCATGCCCCACCCCATGATCACACCCACCCATGAGATCGTGGCGCCTGCCCCAGCCCGAGCCGTTCCCGTCAACCTCGCACGCCCCGTCCTGCAAACCCGCGTTGGCCTTGCGCAGGCCGTCCCCGGAGCCCAGGCCCACCCCGTCCCAGTCCATACCCTCACCCCGCAACAGCAGCAGGCAGTCAAACTCCAACCTCTGCCCGGCGGCCAGAAACCGATCCAGCAGCCCGCACCCGCACCCGTTCAACGACAAGCAATCGTAGAACGACCTACTCCAAACCAGCCCGCGCGCGCCGTCCCGGCACAACCCGCACAGCCCACAGCCCAGTCCAACCCGCCACGGTCTCAACCTGTAGCTCCAATCAACCAACCAAAGCCCGAGCCTCCGGTGCAAGTGGCCCAACCAAAACCGCAGCCGCCACCTCCTGTCATCCAGCCGAAGCCGCAAAGCGTGGCTCCCGTCAACCAATCAAGGCCCGAACCGCCCGCGCAAGCAACACAACCTAGACCGCAGCCGCCACCTCCGGTCATCCAGCCGAAGCCCGAGCCTCCGGCGCAAGCCGCTCAACCGAAGCCGCAGCCACGGCCCGTCGATCAACCTCGTCCGCTCATCAACCGAAGCGAGCCCCCGCCCGCGCAACCCACCTTCGTCCAGCAACGACAGGCCATACAGAAGACCGACCCCGGCCGCCCTCTTGGTCCACAGCAGGTCGAAAATCTGCGCAGCGGACGCCCAGCCGGTCCACATGAGCAGCCCGAGCCTATTCCTCATCCAGTCGCCCATCCCCCACAACCCAAAACAGAGTCGAAGCAGCCGCCTCCCAAATAGGCGCGGCTCCCCTTCAAACCTACCCCGCACCACCTGAAGAGGTGCGGGGTAGGTTTACATCGGCGTCTCTCCGGAGACCGCCTCATCGCCTTCACGACATCACTGCGGCGGCGTCAGAATATGATGCGTCCCCACCTCCGGGGCCAAGGCAGGATCCGTATGTACCGTCGTCGGATCGGCCAGCACCTTCGCATCCTGCACAGGTACTGAGATCCCCGTCGAGCGAATAAACGCCTTGCTCTTATCGATAGCCACCACCAGCTCGTGTAGTCCCTTCGTCGAGTTGTACGGTCGAGGAAACTCCAAGATGTAGCGTCCTCTAACCAGTTCCATAAACCCTTTTAGCCTCTTCGCCACGTCACTTCTGTTCGCCGAAAACACCAACCCCCCACTCCACTCACAGATCGAACGGAAGGGATCTTCCAATGCGTTACCCACGCTGGGGGATCCAACCGAAAGCCACGGTACATACGTCACGCCAAAGACCGCAACCGCACTAGCCTGCGCGAACACCCTCACCTCGTTCCATCGATGCGTGCTTCCCTTATCGTTCCCATCGGTCACCGCAAGAATCACCCGCCGGCCAGGAAGCGCCGACAGTTGATTGGTAGCGAAGGCCAGTGCGTCCCATAGCTGCACCTTTGGTTTGCACTTCGACCCTTGTTTATCGCGCCTCCGGTCGACCCATGACTGTAGCGCTTCATGGACCAGCTTCTTCAAATGCGCCTGGTCGGCTGGCACGTCACTCGCATAGCGAGTAAGCTCGCAATCCAGCCCGTAGACCGAGACATGATCCTGAGAACGCAGAGACAACGGCGCAAGCCCCGCAATCGCATCCTCAAGCTTCGACGATAACTCCGCCTCCGCCCCGCTCATGTCCAGCAAAATCGCAAGCGAGATCGGATCATCCCCCTCCAGACGAACATGCGAGACGCGGAACGGCGGTCCTCCGTCGAAGCTTACGCTGAACCTGTTCGGCGCGATCGGCGCAATCTTCTTCCGATCCTCCCCCAGCACCAGCACTGGGATCTGAATCGTATTCGCATAGACATGCAACGTTGGAATATCCGCATCCTGTGCCCTGGCCGGCAAGCCCAGTCCCCACCCCGCCATCCACAAAGCCCATACGAATACCCACACAAAGGCCCACACACAAGCTTTTGCCAACCGGCCCGCCATACCCAACCCAAACGCGAACCCACCCGCCCTCGCCATCCCAGCAGTATGCCAGAACTTAGTCGGCAACAACCATCTATACGGAATCCTGCCGTTTGACCGCATTTTTCTCGAACGCAACCCGCGCCCGCTCAATCTCACTCCCATGTTTCTCCGCCCAGATCCACACCCCGCAAAACGCCTCGCCCAGGCTCGAACCAAGCGCCGTCAACTCATACTCCACTCGCGGCGGAATCACAGGATGCACCTTCCGTGTCACCAGCCCATCCCTCTCCATCTGCCGCACCGTCTTGGTCAACATCTTCTGACTTACACCGCCCACCAGCTCCCCGAGCCGCGTAAACCGCACCACCCCGTGCTCCTCCAAAACCTCCAGCACCAGCATCGTCCACTTGTCCGCCACACGCGCAATAATCTCTCGGACCAGTGCCTCGACCTTTGGGTCCGCCTCAGCCGGATACTTCGACCGTTCCTTTGTCGTCGTCTTATTACGAACCGGTTTCTTAGCCGCAACCTTCGTTTTTCCCATAAATTCTTCACTCTCTTTTAGGTAAGTATAGATATTTAAGGTGCCTACTTCCCAATGGATACAAACAATCCTACTATTAAGTCAGGAGAATTCAACACCATGAACACCACTGGAAATACGATCCTCATCACCGGCGGCGGCTCCGGAATCGGCCGCGGCCTGGCAGAGGCCTTTCACAAACTCGGCAACCACGTCATCATCGCCGGTCGCCGCAAACAAGCCCTCGACGACACCGTAGCCGCCAACCCCGGCATGTCCTCCGCGATCCTCGACATCGAGAACGCCGCCAGCATACGCGCCTTCGCCGCCAAGCTCATCGCCGACTTCCCCGCCCTCAACGCCGTCGTCCACAACGCCGGCATCATGCGCCCCGAGAAACTCCTCGCTCAACCAGAAGACCTCACCGACGCCGAGGCAATCATCACCACCAATCTCCTCGGCCCCATCCGTCTCACCGCAGCTCTTCTTCCTCACCTCGAAAAGCAACCCCACGCCGCTATTCTCACCGTCACCTCCGGCCTTGCCTACATCCCCATGGCGATGACCCCCACCTACAACGCCACCAAGGCCGCCATCCACTCCTACACCCAGGCCCTGCGCTATCAACTCAAGTCCACCAACATTCAGGTCATCGAACTCATCCCACCCTACGTCCAGACCGAGCTTATGGGCAGCAAGCAAGCCTCCGACCCACGCGCCATGCCGCTAGCCGACTACCTTAACGAGACCATCAACATCCTCAAATCCCAACCCGACGTCACCGAAGTCCTCGTCGAACGCGTCAAGCCTCTCCGCTTCTCCGAACAAAACGGCCCCGAAAAGTACAACGCCTTCTTCAAACAATTCAACGACGCCATGGCCGCCGACCCCCATTAATCCGACCACACGAACCAGGCCTGCAAGAAGGTGCGGTGTACCATCATCTCGTCTCCAACACCGCACCCGTCTCCGAAAGGCCACTACCCTCTTGCAAAGAAGACCGCTCGCAGCCCTCCTCGCCACGCTCCTCACCACCACCGTCTTCGCCATTCAAAACAATCTGCCCAGCGACTACAAGGGCACCCCCTACCGCAACGACCACCACAAAAACGCACCCCAAACCATCCCCGGCAAAGTAGAGTGCGCCTTCTACGACAGCGGCGGCGAAGGCATCGCCTACCACGACACCGACTCCGTCAATCACGGCTCCGGCGAGCTCAATCCCGCCGACGGCTCCTACCTCCACGAGTTCCGCATCCACGAGGGCGTCGACACCTCCTACACCAAGTTCCACACCACGCCCGACCCCACTGACAACAGCCCCTACTCTCTCGTCCTCCCGCCCGAAGACCAGCTCTACGTCGGCTGGACCGAGCCCGGCGAGTGGTTCAACATCACCGTCGAAGTCGCCCACGCCGGCCTCTACCCCGCCGACCTTCTCTACACCTCCAACCGCGGAGGGACCATCTCCATCGACCTCAACGGCAAACCCGCCACCGGCCCCCTCACCATCCAATCCACCTTCAACCAGGCCGACCCCCTCGCCTGGCGTCAGTGGCACCACTGGAACCTAACCCCAAGCCTCTTCAAACTCAACCTCCCCGCCGGCAAAAGCGTCCTCACCGTCCACATCCTCACCGGCGGCAACATGAACCTTGCCTGGCTCAACTTCAAACAACCCTGACCAAAGCGCAAATGCCACACCCATCGCCGCAACGCAATCGAAAGTCGAGTTTTCGGCAACTCGTCGATCTCCGTTGTTCAAATTGTCTCTCCTCCTCTCGGTTTCTCGCTGATTGCCGATCAATAGAAGCAGTTAGAACCAGCTGAACCAGCCTGTTTCCCAGTGATGTGAGCGTCGGACGCGCCGCAAACCTCAACTCGTGTCCGCTTAACCTGGCTGCACCGCTTTATTGCACTTTGCACAAGATTATGTGGCTCTCGTGGATGGATAACAGAACGCTCTTCGCATGTCAGATTCTGCTGACGATGGTTTACTCGATCGCCTTTCTGGGAATGAGGCGGATGTATCGTCATCTGCCTGGCACCGGGTCCTTCGCGCTGGGATTTTTTTCGGGCTTTCTGGGGTGCATCCTGATTCTTCTACGAAGCGGCGTGCCGAACTCTGTCGCTGTCGTTGTCGAGCATTCCCTGATCTTCTCAACATTTGTGCTGTTCTATCGCGGGATATTGCTCTTCTTTCGTAGTCCACGGACGACTCGCTTCCTTTCGATCCTGTGCGCTGTCGCCCTTTTGCTGTTGACGTACTTCAGTGCGGTAGAGGACCGGGTCGCCGCGCGGATCGTTATCGTATCGTGCGTGCTGTTGGTTTCGCGCGGGCTGATCGCGGTGGAGTTGTTCCACCAGGCCAGACAGCGGTCGATCCTGAACGTCTTCGCGGCGCTCATGGCAGCCTACGCGTCATTTGGTGCGGTCCGGACGATCGTGACTTTTCTGCATGGCCCTCCATACGACTTCATGCAGACCAGCCGATTTCAGACACCGTCGCTGGTGGTGAACCTTCTGTTCATCTGCATTATCGGGTTGTTCTTTCTGCTGATGCTGAGCAGTGAACTGGTAGCGATTGTTGAGGCGCAGTCCCTGTATGACCACGTCTCAGGTGCGCTGAACAGGCGAGGAATTGATCAGCGGCTTGCCCTTGAGCTGGTTCGTGCGGAGCGAAACGGTTATGAGCTTGCTGTGGCGCTGATCGACATCGACCACTTCAAACAGATTAATGACACGGCAGGCCATGCCGCAGGAGATGCGGCGCTGAAGCAGGTTGTCGAGGTCATCTCCTCGCGGCTTCGCTCGTATGATTTTTTCGGGCGCTACGGAGGCGACGAGTTCCTGTTGGTGTTTTCGCAGACTTCCTACGAAGACGCGCTGCGAATCGCGGAACGGATAGAACACGCGGTGAGTGGGCTTGCGGTCTCGAGATTCGCGCTTCCGATTACGCTGAGCATCGGGCTCACCTTTGCCAGACCGTGCGAGACCGCGGTGTCGACGCTTGCGCGGGCGGACAGGGCTCTCTACAACGCGAAACGGGCTGGACGAAACTGCATCAGGGTGCTTCTGGCGTCTGTCGAAGACGCTTCAGAGGACGGTGTGCATGTTCATGTCGGCGAGGCGATTACTTCGTGAGCGCTCCGCGCTTATCGACGTGGATTTGGGGTAAGAAGTAAATCAAAGCGCTCTGCCAGGCGCTTCCATCTTAGACATGGACCTGCACGTTGCATAGGATCTCGCATCGGAATAGTGAAATCGGCTCATCGGAAACCTACGGTGACGGCTTGATCGTCTGACTACCGGAAACGGCGTTTTCGGAAACGTCCCGGTCAGACAGCCGGGTGCCCCTATCCCGATTCTGAGATGTGGGCATTCTCGCCGCGCGCGAACCGCTCTCCTGGCTAACTCTCACGCTCTCCCCAACGCCCTCGCACTCACCAACCGCCGCTCCAGATGCCGCTCCAGCGTCTCCACCGCAAAGCGCCGCAGATCCGCCGCCCGCCCCTTAGGCCACTCCTCCTTCGCCAGTTCGCCCACCGTCCCCCGAAACATCCGCACCGCTTCACCCACCGACGCCGCCGACAGCGCCACACTCCCCGGCCGCCGGTCATCCTCGCACGTTACCCCATCACTTGTAGACGAATACCAAACCGTTCCCCCGCCCCCGTCTCTCGGATCCAGCACGAGTCCACACACAACACACCGTCCCAACTCCGGCATCCATCCCATCAGCCGGCTCATCCACAGCGAAAAATACGTCACCGGCATCCACACCCTGCCCACCTGTATCTGGTCGAGCACTGCCAGCACCAGCCGAAACACCGCATCCTCAGGAGCCTGCTCCGGCAGCGCCTCCTCCACGACTTCCGCCACAAACTGCAGCGCCGCCGTCCGCGCATAATCAATCGGCCGCGACAGCGGTGAACTCAAAATCTCAAACGCATCCAGTCGCACCAGCTCCTGCTTCGGCCTCTCCGCATACGTCGCGCGCACATACGTCATCGGCTCCAGCGCCCCGCCAAACCGCCGTCGAGACCGCATCGCATGACGAGCCACTCCCTTCACCCGCCCCTGTTCCCGCGTAAACAGGCTCACCAGCAGGTCCGCCTCCTGGAACGGCCACACCCGCAACACGATCGCCTCTCCCTGCCGCTCTGTCATCCCTCCAAGACTAATCCACGCAACAGGCCCCGCTCAGCCGTCATCTCTCTGGAAGTCAGTCGAGACGCTAAGATCCTTCCATCTCCTGTCAGCCTCAAGTGTCGCAAGAGCGCTCTTCTCAGCCGCCGCATAGCAATCACTTCCCAGCAACAGCCGCAGCGGAGGCTCCGGCAGCGACACAAGTTGCAGAAGTGCCGCAGCAGCCTTTGCCGGATCACCCGGCTGCCTCCCGTTGTAGTTCTTCTGAAATCGCACCGTCGCCCCCACAGTCGAGTCATACTCCGGCCGCCCTTCGCGAAGTTCAGTAGACGAGCCAGCAAAGTCCGTACGAAACCCACCCGGCTCCACAATCGTCACCTTCACCCCAAGCGGTCCAAGCTCCCGCGACAGCGACTCTGAAAATCCCTCCACCCCAAACTTCGCAGCCGCATAAGGCGCCCGCCCCACCGGTCCAAGTCGTCCAGCGATCGAAGTCACCTGGATAATATGTCCCGCCCCGCGCTCGCGAAAGTAGTGAATCACCGCCTTCGTCATGATGATCACGCCAAACAGATTCGTCTCGATCTGCGCACGAAACTCCTCAAGCGTCGTATCTTCTACCGGAGCTACATTCCCATAGCCCGCATTGTTCACGAGCACATCCAGCCCACCAAAGCGTTCAATCGCCGCCTCGACAGCATCCTTCGCCTGTGCCTCACTCGTCACATCCAGAGAAACCGCACGAACCCTCTCCCCAAACCTCTTCTCTAGATCGGCAAGCTGCGCCGGATTTCGCGCACCCGCCACCACGCGATCGCCTGCTTCCAGCACAGCTTCCGTAAACGCGCGTCCAAGTCCCCGAGAACTTCCCGTAATAAGCCAAACCTTTGACATAGAACCTTTCCTGGCCGACAGAATTATCAACTTCCCGAGAAAATCGCCGGCACTTCTAATTGATTCAATCGAACGAATGAGGTTTCCAAATGAGCGCGAAATAAGCCAAATCGCAGACGCGCTTGTCCTAATAAAACAGGCTAACCAGGAGCCGCCTCCTGAAACCCTCCCCAAAACTTCCTCCGTGCCTCCCACGCCAGCTACAACCACGGCAACAAGCCAGCAAACACGGGTCTATCGCCGGAGATCCCCGCGCCATCTCTGAAACCGGCGATGCGAGGTGTAGGATTGCGTCGGCGAGCAACCACTTCTGCCGCCAGCAATACTTTGGGAGGAATAGCGTGAAGAAAATCCAAGGATTCTTTGTGGGAGCCGCAATGACGGTATCTCTAATCGCAATGGCACAAGAACGCGGCTCAAACGTCAAAGTCGCCGGCTGGGTCATCGACTCCGCGTGCGCCTACACCAAAGGCCTCAGCAAACCCATCGGAGTAGCGTGCGCGAAAGCCTGCGCCAAAAACGGTTCGCCGCTGGTCATTCTGCAAGACGACGGAACCATCTATCTGCCGATCGACAGCAACACACCCTCCGCATCGCAGAACGCTAGACTACTCCCCTACGCAGGCGAGCACGTTACGGTCACTGGAAAGGACTACGCCAAAAACGGTTCCCACGGTCTCGTCATCGACACCATCTCAAGATGAACTGAACCGAGCCGGCACGCAAAAAGAGACGCGCAGCCCATTGGCCACGCGTCTCTTTTGAAATCCCTAAAACCAATTACCGCCCGAAGTGAGCCGCATTCTTCGTCTGATACTCCGCCCACTTCTCTGGAAGGTCATCGCCGGCATAGATCGCCGACACCGGGCACACCGGCACGCACGCGCCGCAATCGATGCACTCCACCGGATCGATAAACAACTGCTCAGACTCGCCGAACCCGGACTCATCCTTCTTCGGATGGATACAGTCCACCGGGCAGGCATCCACGCAAGCCGAATCCTTCGTCCCGATGCACGGTTCCGCAATCACATAAGCCATCTCAAAAATCTCCCTTATTTACGTGTAAACTCACGTCTAAATTCACCGTCTAAATTCGCCGCGCAAAAATCAGCTCGTAGCTAGATTCTAGCAGCACAACCGCACTCCTTCGCAACTCGCTGCCCAATGCAACTGCGCCCGCTTCAGGCTCGATCCAGCCCACTTCGACCGCTCTGTTCCCGCATCCGCTCCGCCAGATTCTTAGGAAAGATTCTCTCCTTCGAATTCGCAATCTCATCTTCACTCCACCAGCGACTCTCTCGCATGATCTCCCTCTCATCAGCCGTAACTCCCATCAGTTGAGGCTCCTCGCGCCGACACTTCGCCCTGAAGAGAAAATCCGTGTTGTCCTGCATCTCCCCCTGATGCAGAAACTGATTCCTGTCGCAATAGACCGGTCCAGTCATCACCAAATCCAAACCAAGCTCTTCCCGCACCTCGCGCACCGCCGCCTCAGTCTCCGTCTCGCCCGCCTCTATCTCTCCACCCGGCAAAGCCCAGAAGACGAACTCGCCATCCTCTCGCGGCACCACAAATCGAATCAGCAAAACCTCTCCGGACTCATCAAACAGCATCACCCGCGCCGTTCGCCTCTTCCGCACCCTACTTCGCCGCCAACCGCTTCGCCGCAAACTCCGCCGCTGAAGGAATCGCCGTCAGCTCCCGCCCCGCAAACATCTCCGTAAACAGATGCACCATCTCCCCGTGGATTCCGTGGGCCAGCCCATTCGTCGCCAGCACCTCGCGACTATCCAGCGTGAACTTCCCCCCATCGAAGTGAGTCACCGTCCCACCCGCCTCCTCCACCAACAAGAAACCAGCCGAAGTATCCCACGGATTCAAATTGAACTCCCAAAACCCATCCAGCCGCCCGCAAGCCACATAAGCCATATCCAGCGCCGCGCTCCCCGCTCGCCTCACTCCATGCGACCGCAGCGTAATCTCGTTATAGAAGTTAATATTCGGGCTCTCATGCCGCTTCTTGCTCGGAAACCCCGTAGCCGTCAGCGACTCCTGCAGCGAAGCTATCTTCGAAACCGAGATCTTCCTCCCATTCAGCCACGCGCCTTTACCTCTCTCCGCAGAAAACATCTCATCCCGCAACGGATCGTAGATCACCCCAGCAACCATCTCTCCATCTGCATCCGCAGCCAGCCCCGCGACGCGCCGTTCCAGCCCCAGCACCACGCAAAACGCCGGAAACCCATGCGCAAAGTTCGTCGTCCCATCCAGCGGATCGACGTACCACCGGAACTCGCTCTCCAACCCACTCCGCGTCCCCTCCTCGCCATACACCCCATGCGAAGGAAACGCCGCCTTCAACTTCTCCGTAATCAACTGCTCGCTCGCCCGATCGGCCTCCGTCACCAGGTCCACATCGCCCTTGTACTCGGTTGCCACCCCCTTCACATAAAACCCACGCAGCAACGCCCCCGCCTGCCGCGCGATCCCTTCAGCAAGATGCGCAAACTCAAACTTCTTCACGGTAACCCTCCCATCGACCGCAGCCGTCTCCAGTGCTATCGTTGTCCTCCAGAGTATCCTGTGCCCGCCGAGCCTGCTCGAAACTCCATCTCTCTCGAGGTCAGTCATGCCAAAATTTCTGATCGAACGCGACATCCCCGGAGCTGGTAACTTCACGCCCGAGCAACTCCTCGCCATCTCCAAAAGCTCCTGCTCTACCCTCCGAGGCATCGATCCCGAAGTGAAGTGGATCACCTCCTTCGTCACCGCCGACAAGATCTTCTGCATCTACATCGCGCCCGACGAAGAGATCATCCGCCGCAACGCCTTCGAGGGCGGCTTCCCTGCCAACGTCATCACCCTCATCCGGTCCACGATTGACCCCAACTACGCCGACGCATAAACCTCACCGCGCGTCCGCGTAGTACCCAGATCTGTAGCGAAGGTCATACTTCCCCTTCATCTCCGCATCCGTCATCCGCACCTTGATCTGCCGAAATGAGCTGTCCGTCCCCCGCTTTGGCGCATAGTAACCCAGCAAATACTGCGTCCTCAGATCATCAGACACATGCGCAAACGCCGGCTCCAGGTCCTTGGGATCCACCACGTAGTAGTACTTCCCGCCCGTATCCTCTGCCATCTGAATCAGCGCATGTTCTCCACCCGTGTTCCTGCCCGCATCCGCATAGATCGGCACAATAATGATCGAGTACACCATTGCCCCAGCCCTTTGCGCCTGCTCCAGCGCCTGCGTATACCGCGCGCCCTTCACCGTATCTCCGCCATCGGTGATCAGCACAATCACCCGCCTCCGCCCGTTCGCAGCCGAGGTCCCCGCCAACCGGTCCGACGCCAGATAGATCGCGTCATACAACGCAGTAGCGTCTCCATGCTGAATCGCGTTCAACCCACTCTCAATCCGCTTCGGCTGATTCGTAAACGGCACAATCTCCCGCACCACATCCGAGAACTCCATCAGGTCCAGCTCATCCTGCTCCCGCAGCAGCGCCCGCACAAAGTGCTTCGCCGCCTCCTTCTCCAGCCGCTCGCTGGTCATCACGCTCTCACTCGCATCAATGGCAAGCACGATCGACAGCGGCGTCGTAGCCTCCTTCTCAAACACCGCAATCTTCTGCGGCTTCCCATCTTCCAGAATCTCGAAATCGTCCCTTCCCAACCCACCCACCGGCGAACCCTTCGCGTCCACCACATTCAACGCCACATTCACCAGCCGCGTCTCCACCTTAATCGTAGGAAACCCACCCGCGGGAGAGCCATTCGTGGAACCATTTGTCGCAGTGCCATTCGTCTTCCCACCAGCCTGCGCGCCGTTCGTCTGCGCATCAGCCACCGGAGGACTCTGCACATCATCCGGATCCTTCGGCGCCTGCGCCCCTACCGTCGGCGGCGGTTGCCGCACCACCGGAGCCTGCGACAGCAGATCACCCTGCACCATCAGCAACCCAACCAGAGCCCCGACCACCAATCTCACCGACCGCCTCCACCTTCGACCTTCGCCAAAGAACCCGGTGCCCCATACGTCGCTTCTGATGTAGGTGCATCATGCGCAGCATGACCGCTCTGCTCCCCATCTCCCGAATCCAAAGCCTCAGAAGCATCCCCCGTCTCACCGGGTGCCCCATATCTCGATTCTGAGATGTGGGCATCGTCCGAAGGGCGACCGCTCTCCTCCGCATCCATAACACCCAACCCTACCGCCTCAGGAAACGGCTCCCCATCCGCCCAGATCGCGCCATCCACAAACTGCTCCTTCTTCCAGATCGGCACCGTCTTCTTCAACGTATCGATCAACCAGCGGCAAGCCTCGAACGCCGCACCCCGATGCGCCGAAGCCACCACAATCAGCACACTCGTCTCCCCAACGTACAGCCGCCCCAGCCGATGCACCAGCGCCACATCCCTCACGCCAAATCGCTCCACCGCCTCACCCGCCAGCCCGCGCATCTTCTCCAGCGCCATCTCCCGATAGGCCTCATAGTCCAAATACAGCGTCTTCCTTCCCCGCGTATTATCCCGCACGATTCCATCGAACACGCACACCGCGCCGTCCGCACCAGCCTTAATCTCCGCGACTATCTCCTCCCCCGCAATCACCTCATCCGTCATCTCAACCCGCATCATCCTATCCTCGTCCCCGCATACCCTCACCTTCGCAGTTGCCCTTACCTTTGCAGTTGCAGTTGCCTTTACCTTTGCAGTTGCCTCGGCAGTTGCAGTTGCCGCTGAAGTTGACGTTGCATCTCCAGTTGCCGTTGCCTCCTTGGTTGTCATCCCCGAAGGGGATCTGCTGTATCGCCCTTGCCGTTGCCTCTAGGTACGCCAAGGCTTCAGCCTTGGCCCTCTACCGACCAACCAACTGGGGCTTTAGCCCCTTTGGAAGCCTTCCTATCCCTGCCATCCAACTCCAAAACTCCCGCCGCTCACCGGCGGCAACAAAGCCACCTCATCGCCATCCTTCAACACATCCACGCCCCGCGCATACTCCTGATTCACCGCCACCGCAATCGCATCCCAAACCCCAGCGTCCGCAGCAAGCCCTCGGCAAGCCGAAATCAAATCCGTCACCGAGGCTCCATCCGCCAACTCCATCTCTTCACCGCTATTGCCAAAGACATCCTTCAGCACCCCAAAATAAAGAACTCGCACCCGCATATCCCATCAGGATACGCGAGCACGAGTCTTTGACGTTCAGCCAACCTCAAACATCACTCCCCCACCGGGAGCAACATCGTCCTACAGCAATCCTCAGCGCACAGGCGAGTCCGGAAACGGAGAATTCGCAATCAAATCGCAGAAGTTCGGGCTCTTGTACCCCGGAATAAACCGCTCGCAAACATCCGCCTTCACCGTCCCCCACGTCGTCCCCGGCTTATGCTCAAACCCGCCAAAGAACGCCTTCACAATCCCGTCCTTGAAGTTCACCCGCGGATACTCCACCACAATCGCCTCGCGAACGTCCGACGGAAAACTCTCAAATCCCTCCCCCAGCACATCCAGCCCGACGCCCGAAAACAACAGTGCCACCTCCGGCTTCATATACTGCGTCACCCCCGGAGTCGTATGCAGCGCAATCGCTGTCCAAGCCGTCTGCACCTCCTCCTCGGGAACGTTATGTGCAGTCAAAAACTGCCGCACCGCATTCGCACCATCCACCTCAAACCGCTCCGTCTCGCTGATGTACTTCTTCACCAGCCCAAGATCGTGAAACGCCGCACTCACATACAACAGCTCAGGATCGAACCGCAGCTTCTTCTGCCGCCCCAGCTCAGCAGCAAACAAATAAACCCGGTTCGAATGGTTGAACAACAGATCCGTACCCTGCTCACGCAAAATCTCTGTCGCCTCTTTGGCAAGCTTGGTATCAGGAATCGCAGTAGCGGAAATCGTAAGGCTCATGGCACTCTCCTTTGGCACAACTCACTAACACCCCAATCCTGCGCCTCCCCCGCCCGCACCGCCACGACACAGATACAGCAAATTCGGACATCCCTCCGCGCTGGCCGTCTCCGTCTTTTCTTGCCATTCCGCAGCGAAGCTTGCCCCCGTACACCATCGAACTCAACTTTCTCTTTGTCTGGCTCGCTCTCTTTCGGCCAGATAAAAACTCGTCATCTCGACCGAAGCGGCGGACAACCTCACCGTCCGTTGCGCAGTGGATTGCAGCCACAGCTCCCAGTTGCAGCGAACCGATTCATGTTGCGGTATCCGTCAAGACCCCCGTATTTCGCCTTTGCACTTGTCGTACCCTGAAACTCATGCGAAAGATCGTCATCACCGGCCCTCCACCCGTGCAGATCCTCGACATCGCCGGCCCCCTCGAGGTCTTCGCCAACGCCGTCTTCGCCCACTCCCCCGACTACGACATCACCATCGCCACACCCGACACCACTCACCTCCTCCAAACCAACCGAGGCTTCGCCCTCACCAACGCCGTTCCACTCACCGAAATCACCGGCAAGATCGACACCCTCCTCGTCACCGGCGGCCCCGGCGCCGAATCCGGCACCTACGACCCCGCCTACATCGCGTGGATCGCCGCCGCCACCACCCGCTCCCGCCGCGTCGCCTCCATCTGCACCGGAGCCTTCCCTCTCGCCGCCGCCGGCCTCCTCGACGGCCGCCAGGCCGTCACCCACTGGGACTTCTGCGACCGCCTCGCCCGCGAATTCCCCGCCGTCCACGTCAAGCCCGACCCCATCTATCTCCGCGATGGCTGCGTCTACACCTCCGCCGGCATCACCGCCGGCATCGACCTCGCCCTCGCTCTCGTCGAAGAAGACCACGGCCACGCTACAGCCCTCGCCATCGCCCGCAAGCTCGTCATGTTCCTCGTCCGCCCCGGAGGCCAGGCCCAGTACAGCCACATGCTCTCCCACCAAGCCGTCACCTCGCAGCCCCTCCGCGAGCTCCAGGTCTGGATGCTCGAACACCTCCGCGAAAACCTCACCGTCGACCGCCTCGCCGAGCGCATGGGAATAAGCCCCCGCCACTTCACCCGCATCTGCCTTCGCGAAACCAACATGAACCCCGGCCAGTTCGTCGATCGCATGCGCGTCGAAGCCGCGCAACAAATGATCGACAGCTCCAACATGGGCCTAAAAGAAATAGCCGACGCCACCGGCTTCAGCACCGCAGACGCCATGCGCCGCACCTTCTCCCGCATCCTCGGCGTCACCCCCGCCGAATACATCCACCGCTTCAAACGCCCTACCCAACACTGACTCCATCAACAGCCTTCACATACCCAAAAATCGGGCCCCCATATCTCGATTCTGAGATGTGGGCATCGTCCGAAGGACGACCGCTCTCCCTTCGACTCCTTCGCCGCATGGTACTTCTCACAAATTGCACCACCCACGGCTCCAATTAGAATCCGCCCTGTCTTCACATTCCATCGACCGTCCCTGTAACCGCTGCGATAGCGTCACTTGCCCATCGTCCGTTCAAGTAACTCCAGACGGACCAACATCCACGCCCCTTTCAGCATCAAATCAACATCAACCAGCCGCACCGTCCATGACCATTCCATCCATCCCAGATCTCATTATTAAATTCATACTGGCCATCTCCGTCGCGCTACTTCTCGCCTCCCTCTTCCCCATCCGTTGGATCTGCGGGATGCTCCCTCGTGGATTCGCACGTTCCACCTGGCGCTCCATGGGCATACTCATCCTTCTCTCTGCCGCAGGCGTCACCGTATTCCTGCGCATCAACAGCACAGAAGGCCCAAACCACCACGAAGACTGGCTCGTCAGCCTTGTCTTCCTCGCCGCATCCATCTTCGTCGTCACCGTCTGCACCCTGGCGCTCAACACGGCCAAGGATGTCTCGAAGATTGCTGCTCTCGAGTTTGCAGCCATCGTGGATCCCGTCACCGAGCTCTTCAACCGCCGTCACATCATGGCTCTTCTCGACGCGCAATGCCAGCTCTCCAGCGACCGCAACTCACCCTTCTCCATCCTTCTCATCGACATCGACAACTTCAAAACCATCAACGACACCTTCGGCCACCGCGCCGGAGACATCGTCCTCAAAGAGCTTGGCCGCGTCATCGCACGCATCATCCCCGACTCCAGATACATCGGACGATACGGCGGAGAGGAGTTTCTCGTGATCCTCCCTCAATCCGCCTCCAGCGAGGCCTGGAGCGTCGCCGAACGCGTTCGCAAAGCAGTCCAGTCCACGATGATCGCGTACGAAACAAAACCCATCAGCTCCCCCACCATCAGCATCGGCATCGCCACCGCCTTCGGATGGAAGGAGACCTCCGAAGACCTGATAGAGATCGCCGACGAAGCGCTCTACTCCGCCAAAGCCACCGGCCGTAACCGCGTTTGCCACGCCTTCGAATCCTCAGGAAGACAATTTGGCTCGAGATTCACCGTCGTCTCAGCGACGCAATAGCAGCCATCACCTGCCGTCTCAGGCTTCACCGGCTCACACTTGCACCGGCTCATAGTGCAGCAGCACACTCCCATTCCCAAACACGCGATGTTTGGTCAGCTTCAACTTCAACTTCTTCTCCAGCCCTTCAAACATCGTCCTTCCCCCACCCAAAGCCACCGGCACCACCGCGATCTGATACTCATCGATCAGCCCCGCATCCGCCAGTTGCGCGACGATCGTTCCACTCCCGAAGATCACCATCCCTTCCCCAGCCTCGCCCTTCATCTGACGCACGGCCTCTGCGGGATCACCCTTCACCAGCGTCGTATTCTTCCACCCCGCCGTCTCCATCGACTTCGAAAACACCACCTTCTTCGCACTATTCATCTTCTCCGCGACCTCAGGCATCATCGCAATCGCGGCAGACGTTGGCCAGAAGCTCACCATCAGGTCATACGTCTTCCTGCCAAACAAAAGCACGCCCTTCCCGCTGGCATTGCCCTGCACAAACTCGTTCCACTCTGCGTCATCGTTACGGGCCCAGCTCATGTCGCCCTTGTCGTCCGCGATGTAGCCATCAACCGACACGTTGTTGAACACCATCACTCTCTGCATTCCACTCTCCTTTATCTCTGCCGTAGTCGCCGTTGCCGTTGCGTTGCCGTTGCCTTTGTCGTTGCGTTGCCTTTGCCTTTGCCTTTGCCGTTGCCTTTGCTTGTCCTCCAGTCCAACAAAAAAACGGTCATTTCGACCGAAGC
Organism: Tunturiibacter gelidiferens; assembly: GCF_013410115.1. Classification (GTDB taxonomy): domain Bacteria; phylum Acidobacteriota; class Terriglobia; order Terriglobales; family Acidobacteriaceae; genus Edaphobacter; species Edaphobacter gelidiferens. The sequence continues at coordinate 1,567,410 of NZ_JACCCV010000001.1, read as the reverse complement.
TGCTTACAGTCTCACCGTGAGCAGCGCAGTGGAGAAACCCCCGCATCTCGTCTTTGCTGGTGCCCCTGTCTTCTTTCTGTCGCTCTGCAAGGGAGAAATCTACTGCCGTCTCCAAAGCAGTACCTACTTAGGCCCAACCACCGCAAAGAAAGCCCCTTGCGGATCGATCCCCTGCACAATCCAGCTCCCGCCCGGAACCTCATGCGGCCCCATCAACACCTTGCCGCCCTTCTCCTTCACTCTCCCCGCCGCCGCCTCCGCGCTCTCCACATTGAAGTAGTAAATCCAACCCGGACGATTCGCCTGATCCTCAGCAGTCATCATCCCGCCAATCGGAGGCCCATCTGCCGCGAACATCTGATACACCCCCATCGGCCCCATATCCATCGCCTCAGTCTTCTTCCAGCCGAACATTCCGGAGTAAAACTCGAACGCCGACTTCCCATCCACAGCATGCAGCTCATGCCAGCTCGTATAGCCAGGCGTCCCCGCCGGCGGCTCCGGCGGTCTCTCTGCTCCCTCCTTCGGCTGAAACAGCACAAACACCGTTCCCTGCGGATCGGCCACCACCGAAAAACTCCCAACACTCGGAATCTCCCGAACCGGACGATGCAGCTTCCCACCCGCCTCCTGCACCCGCTTCGTAAATCGTTCCACGTCATCAACCCCGATATAGCCGATCCATCCCGGCTTCGTCCCACCGGTAAAGAACTCCTTCGGCATCGCCATCATCCCCGCAACCGGCACCTTTCCCGCCTTCAAGATGGTGTAAGGTTCCCCCGGAGTCACGCCCGCCTGCGTATCCGCCTCCCACCCCACCACGCCGCGATAGAAGGCCTCAGCCGCCTTCGCATCCGAGGTCACCAGCTCATACCAGACAAAATTCGAGGGCCCGGCCTTGCCATTATTAAGCGTCATCGTCTTCTCTCCTTTGGTTGATGAAACAGAAAGCATCTCGACGGTCCCCGCAAATCGGCCAGGCCCAGCCGGCAATCACGAAGCCCCGTCCTGCACCGACTACGCACGAACCCGGATCAAGTTCACTTTCGAAGCAAAAACTCGTCAGGCAAATTCTGGCCACCAACATACCCACCGGTAGGTACAGTGTCAAGCCGTCTCCTTATCTCTCGCCATGACAACAACTCCCCCGCCGTACGAATACAAACGAAGATGAAAGCGCCACCCAAAAATCCTGCGAACATGGCAAAAACTCCTGGCAACAGCCGCGATTCTTTACTGACTCGTTCAAGGGACAAAGCGCCCAGCCCCTTCCCACTACCATCGCCGCCGCGACCTTCGGGATACCGTGTTTATGCGGTCTTCGGAATCTCGCCGCATACGACGTATACAGCACTCAGCCCTCTTCTTTTGCCTGGCCTACCGAGCCATCCACGCGTAGCTCAAGTCCTCCGTCAGATGTTCATAGACTTCTGGTTTGGACCGCGCCTGCACGCTCGTAGTTCACGAAAATCACGCCCTTCGAGGTGACTGTGCTCTCCGTCACCTTGAATGCCGCCGGGATCGTGCCCTCGGCAAACAATCGTTTTTCACCGCCCAACGTGATCGGAAATATCTTCAACCAGAACGCATCAACCAGATCATGCTTCATAAGCGTCTGCACGAGATTTGCGCTTCCATAAACGTGCAAATCCGGACCTTCCTGCTGCTTAAGTTTGGTGATTTTTTCCGCAATATCTCCGTTTAGAAACACGGACGGCTGCCATTCGTGAGAAGTCACGGTATTCGAGGCGACGTACTTGGTCGCTGAGTTGACGCCTGGCCAAATGTCATTATGTTGCGGCCAGAATTGTGCCCAAAGATCAAAGGTTCTGCGCCCTAGCAACAAGTCAAACGGCATGTTCATCTGCTTTTTTACGGCCGCTGAACTAACTGGGTCGGAATGCATACGTATCCACCATGGCGGGCCACTGGTATCTTCCTCTGGGTCGCCTGGGGCTTCGATGACGCCATCAAGTGAGACAAATTCAAGCACATTGATCTTTCTCATGACTGAGTTCCTTTCGAGTCCTGCCCCTGGGCTCGTGGCACCCCGATGCCAGCCCGTCGGGCCGGCATCGGAAAAAACGCGCGCACCACTACCGCTTCAATCCGTGGATGCAAGAGCGGCTATTTGCTGACGGGCTGATTCGGCAGCTCAGCCCGTTTCGCTACTTTGTACTGAATCTCCTCTTTGGACAGGACGGGTGCGAAGTCTTCCATCTCAAAGACCTGGCGGATTTCGATCTCGGACTCGCCGCCATGGGGGTTGGGGCAGCGCTTGACCCACTCAATGGCCTCTTCAAGGGACTTGACTTGCCAGATCCAAAAGCCGGCGATGAGCTCCTTGGCCTCGGTGAAGGGGCCGTCGACGACGGTACGAGACTTGCCGGAGAACTTGACGCGTGCGCCTTTGGAGCTGGGATGGAGACCATCCATGGCGAGCACGACTCCAGCCTTGATGAGCTCTTCGTTGAACTTGCCCATCTCCTGCAACATCTGTGGATCGGGGAGGGCGCCTTTTTTGTCTGCCTCTGGGGTTGATTTGACGATGACCATGAATCGCATTGCGGAATCTCCTTTGGGTTGAGCGATGGTTGGGTGGCTTATCTTCGGGTTTAGCTATTTTTGTTGACTAACCGGTGAACTCGGATTGAAAGCGCAGTTGGATCGCTTCGCCCTCTGTGGACGAGTCGAAGTTGTCGGGGTGGTGAGTAGCGACCAAATACTGCGTCATGATCTCTCCTGTAACGGTCTCAGGCGGGCGCTTGCCTGCCTTCACTACATAGTCGAACGACCGAACCGGAATTCGACAGATCGTCCAGAAAAATTTTGCTTCTTCCGCTCTTCAGATCAAAAAGATACGCGTCCGCCCAAAATCGTAAAGCGTGGAACCAACCGGTCGCTTTAGACGTTCTATCGACACGGGAGGAATTCATGCCTCAGGCTGCATCGAGTTCAAGGCTTGTCTCATGGCGTTGGGCGCTCCTGGCGCTTCTCGCAACCCTGGTTGGTTTGGCATCGCTTCGTTACACCCTGCCCAAAGTCCCTTTCCCTGCCGGTCTGCCGAACTTTCAGCTACGCCACAAGTGGCTCATAGCTCATGCAATCTTTGCTTCCATCGCGCTTCTGGTTGGCCCTTGGCAGTTCCTTCCTCTCATAAGACAGCGTTGGCTTCCTATGCATCGCTGGATAGGAAGGATCTATTGCGGCGCGGTCCTTTTGGGATGGTTGGCCTCGTTACCCATAGCAGCCCATGCGCAGGCAGGAGCCATCTCTTCCGCGGGTTTCCTCACACTCGGCTTTCTCTGGGTCGGCTCCACCGCCGCGGGCTACTTCACGATTCGTTCCGGTAAAGTAATCGCCCATCGCAGGTGGATGATCAGAAGCTTTGCCCTCACTGCGGCTGCGATCACTCTTCGCATCTACCTTCCACTTCTGCCGCTCACTGGACTTTCCTTCTCGACAAGCTATCGAATTATCGCCTGGGCCTGTTGGGTACCAAACCTGTTCTTCGCAGAGTGGCTTCTCCGCCACCAGCCGACTCCCGAACCCATCGCTCATCTCCTGCACAGTCATCAATCGGTAAGCGCCGATTGATCGAAAAAGAACAGCCGCGTCCTCAATCCCGCTCCTAATATGTAGGCCGGGTGCCGGGTGCCCCATATCTCGATTTCGAGATGTGGGCATTCGCGCCCGCGCGAACCGCTCCTCTCCCCTCAACAACAGAAAGCTCACTTGCGTGGACCACTGACGAACGGGACACAGTAGAATCCCAATCTCAAAAATCAATCAAACAACCCAGCCTCCGTCACGCCCGGATACCAAACCCTCCCGCCCTCCACCCGGGCAAACTCCGTCATCTCGTGCACCCTTCGCGAGCTCCCACCCTCAGCCGTCACAAAGATATCCTCCACCCCTTCCCCATGCGCCAGAACCGCATCACCAATCAGCGACCGGTGACACCTCCAGGGCACCGCCTCCGCACACATCACCACCGCAGTCTCCAAATCCGGCAGCCCCATCAGCCAGTCGATCTCCGCAGCAAACTCCGCCGTCTGCATGTAGTCCGCATAACCCCGAAAGCTCTCATTCCGCCATCCCGTATTCACGCTGTCCTTCCGCGCAGCCCTGCGCCCTCCCAACCCCACCCGCCACACTCCGCGAATCCCAGCCCCCTCAAGCGAAGCAAACAACCTCTCCTGCCCAAACTGCGGATGTCTCTTCGACCCCGGATACCGCCTCACATCCACCAGCGTCGAGCACCCATTCTCCCGCAAAGCCCGCAGAAACGACTCCAGCTCCAGCGTCGAATGTCCAACCGTCATCATCCCAGCCACCGCCCGAAAATAGAGTTCCAAAACGTGTCACATTTTTAGACGCTCAAAACATGACGGCTAAAACACCACACCAGCCACGCAAACCACCACATCTTCACCACCAAAACACCACACCAAAACACCCATTTTGCGCAAAAACCCCTGCAAAAACGCCTCTCCACCACAAAACAAAAAAAATCCCTCCAAAAAACAAAAAAGGGCGATCCGGCACTCGCCGAACCGCCCACTTTTCTCAATCCAACTTACACCGTAGCGTGAAGTACCTCTTCGCGAACCACCTCGTCCTCCACCTTCTCCGCTCGAGTCTTAGGCAGCGCAACCGCCAGAACATCCTCAATCCGCGTAGCGTAGTGAAGCGTCACACCTTCAATCTGATCCGGCGTTAAGTCCTCATCCACCTGCTGTTTGCAGTCCGCCGGCAGAATCACATCCCGCACGCCGGCCCGCTTCGCCGCAAGGAACTTCTCCTTGATTCCGCCAACCGGCAGTACATTGCCGCTCAACGTAATCTCGCCCGTCATCGCCGTCAGCGGATGCACCGGAGTATCGGTCAACAGACTCACCAGCGCAGTCGCCATCGTCACGCCAGCCGACGGGCCATCCTTCGGAATCGCACCCGCAGGCACGTGAATGTGCAGGTCCGTATCCTTGGTAAAGTCCTCCTCAAGCCCTAACGACGCGGCATTCGAGCGCACCCAGGTCAACGCAGCCTGCATGCTCTCCTTCATCACATCACCAATCTGGCCAGTGATCGTGAACCCGCCCTTACCCTTCATCCGGTTCGCTTCGATGAACAAAACATCGCCGCCCGCCGGGGTCCACGCCAGTCCAACAGCAACGCCGGCACGCTTGGTCCGCTCTGCAATCTCGGTATCCACGCGCACCTTGATACCTCCAAGAAACTCGTGCACGATCTCAGGAGTAATCAAAACCTTCTCCGTCTGACCCTCCGCAATCTTGCGCGCAACCTTACGGCAAACGGTACCAATCTGTTGCTCCAGCTTACGGACACCAGCCTCCCGCGTGTAGTGCCGCGCAATCAGATGCACGCTATCCTTCGGGAATTCGATCTGCTCTTCCGTAATTCCGTTCTCTTTGATCTGCCGCGGAATAAGATACCTGATGGCAATATTCACCTTCTCCTCTTCCGTGTAGCCAGTCAGTTCAATGATCTCCATACGATCAAGCAGCGGCCCAGGAATCGTATCCAGCTGGTTCGCCGTGCAGATGAACAAAACCTTGCTCAGATCGAACGGCTGGTCGAGATAGTTATCGCGGAATGTATTGTTCTGCTCCGGATCCAGCGTTTCGAGCAATGCACTCGCAGGATCTCCCCTGAAGTCGCGCCCCAGCTTGTCGATCTCATCCAACATAAACACCGGGTCCTTCACCTCAACCCGCTTCAAGTGCTGAATGATCTGCCCAGGCAGCGCGCCAATGTACGTTCTCCGATGCCCGCGAATCTCCGCCTCATCATGCATACCGCCTAACGAGATGCGTGAAAACTTGCGATCCAGAGCCTTCGCGATCGAACGTCCCAGCGACGTCTTACCAACACCCGGAGGCCCAACGAAGCAAAGAATCGGCCCCTTCATATCCGGCTTCAAACGCCGCACCGAAAGGTAATCCAGAATGCGATCCTTCACCTTCTTCAAGCCGTAGTGATCCTCATCGAGAATCGCCTTCGCCTTCAGAATGTCCACCTCGCCCGAAGATGTCTTCGACCACGGCAGTACCGCCAGCCACTCCACATAGTTCCGCGTCAGCGAGTAGTCCGCAGCAGCAGGATTCATCCGGCTCAACCGGCCCAGTTCCTTCAGCGCATCCTTCTTCACATCCTCCGGCATTCCAGCGGTCTCAATCTTCTCCTTCAGCTCCGCGATGTCCTTCTGGGTATCATCCTGGTCACCCAGTTCCTTCTGGATCGCCTTCAACTGCTCGCGCAGGTAGTAATCCCGCTGCGATGACTGCACCGAATCCTGAACCTCCGTCTGGATCTTGTTGCGCAGCTGCTGCACCTCAAGCTCCTTCGCCAGGTGCTTGTTGATCCGCTCCAGACGAGCCGAAACATCCGGCGTCTCCAATAGCTCCTGCTTGTCCGTCGTCGTCAAAAACGGAAGCGACGAAGCAATAAAGTCCGCCAGCCTGCCGGGTTCGTCGATGTTGATCGCAATCGTCTGCAGATCGTCGCTCAATGTAGGAGACGAGGTCACAATCTGCTGGAACTGGCTCACCACATTGCGTTGCAGCGCCTCGGCCTCCGGCGTCTGCTGCGGATCCACGTCGGGGATGGCCTCATATTCGGCCGTCATAAAGGGCGTCAGTTGCGCAAACTCGCCAAGATGTACCCGCTCATTGCCCTCGGTGAACACAAACAGGCTCTGGTTTGGCATCTTGACGACCTTGTGCACTGTTGCTCTGGTCCCGGTCGCAAACAGATCTGCAGCCTGCGGAGCGTCTTGCCGCGCATCTCGCTGTGCCACTACCAGAATGGTCTTCTCCTCGCCCAGCGACTGAATCAGCTGGATCGAGCTATCCCGCCCCACTGTCAGTGGAAGCACCGCGTGAGGAAATAAGACGGTATCCCGCACCGGCAACACTGGAACAGGACGTTTGCCTACCACTTCCGCGCCTGACCCTTCACCGCTTTTTGTTGCCGTAGGTTGAATCACACTTACAAAATCGCTTGGCATTGAGTGTACCTCTATCAGATTATCCACTATTCGATGCAGCAAGTCTTCGTCTGGTCGCAAACTATGGCCCTCTCTCAGGAAAACGTGTCTCTTCACATTCCGTCATCGGCCATAACTCCCTTCACATCAGTGAGTAACTGTCTAATAGAGGTATTATGAGTAGTTCCAAATAGAGAGTGCTGGCCCAGTCACGCCGCCAAAACCATCATTCGCCTACATCGACGCAGACCCTGAGGGAAGGGACCGCCATGGCAAGCCTCCCAACGGCTCACAGTACTCGGCATATTACGCCTCCACTCTGCGTCTTCGCCACCGCCGCCCAAGGTCTAAAAACCGCACAGTTTCTGCATCGCTGCCCCAGCACTGCTACCTAAGCCGCCCAGTACCGCCCCAGCACCTTGACCATCCGGCAGTGCTCGCGCAGCGCAATCAAAGCAGCCTCAGCCTTCTCCCGTGAATCGAACCGCACATCGACATAGAAAACATACTCCCACGGGCTACCCGGGACCGGTCTGGACTCGATTTTAGTCAGATCCACCCCGGCCTTCGCCAGTCGTTGCAAAGCCGCCACTAGCGTTCCCGGCCGATGTTCGATTGCAAATGCCAGGCTCATCTTGTTCCCGTCCGCTCCGGCCTTTTCCAAAACCGAATCGTCCCGCCGAACCAGATGAAACCTCGTGTAGTTTTCCGTATGGTCCTCTATGTCAGCCACCATTACTTCGGCGCCATACTCTGATGCCGCAAGCGCAGGAGCGATCCCCGCCGCATCCCGCAAGCCTTCGGCCATGAGTCGCTTCACGCTCCCCGCCGTGTCGTAGAAGGGGACTACCTCCCACTCTGGATGCGAGGCCAGAAATCTCCTGCACTGCGACAGCGCCACGGGATGTGACATCACTCTCTTCACCTCCTGCAGCTTCACCCCTGGCATCGTAATCACATTGTGTCGAATCCTTAGCAGGCTCTCACGCTCAATGTGCACCGGCAGATCCAGCAACAGATCGTAGTGTTCAGCGACCGATCCGTGCAGGCTGTTCTCAATCGGCAGCACCGCCGCATCGACCTCACCCGCGATGACCTTCGCCAACACCTGTGCCGACACCGCGCACGCGACGATCTCTAAGCCCCCAGGACTCTCCAGCATCTCGACTGTCGCCATGTGGCTATTCGAGCCCAACTCCCCTTGAATCGCCACCTTCAATCCACACACCCCGCATATTCGTTCTTATCAGGTTCATATTTTATGCTCATTGGCAACCCCCTCGACGAACCCGGCAACTTACCACAAGAAGGGCCTGAGTTTTTGAATACCATCACAGCGAACCGGGGACCCAAAACCGGCAATCGTTTAGGAGAACGAAATGCTTTGGACAATCACTATCATTCTTTTCATCCTCTGGATCGTAGGGCTTGTAAGCAGCTACACCCTCGGCGGATGGATTCACATCCTTCTGGTCCTCGCCATCATCGTGCTCATCTTCAACCTGCTGTCCGGTAGGCGAGCACTGTAACCACCCCGAAATCGCAGCCCTCCCGTTTTACGCGTACACCCAAGGAGCAAACTATGAACACCGAAAAAGTAGAAGGCAAGTTTGACCAGGTAGCAGGCAAGATCAAGCAGAACGTTGGCGAAGCTGTCGGCAATCAGAAACTAGCCAACTCCGGCGTGGCAGATCAGGTCAAGGGCGCCGCCAAAGAAACCTGGGGCAATGCCAAAGATGCCGCGGCTGTCGCAAATGATGATGCCCGCGCCCGTGCCGAAGTCAAAGGCGAAGACTACAAAGCGCGTGCTGAAGATACAGCTCACAATATGCGCGAGAAGATCGCGAACACAGCGCACAATGTCAAAGAGAGCGTGAGCGAAAAGCTGGATAACTTCAAACGAGAGCACCGCAGTTAAACAGAACTGTAATCCCCTAGAGAAGGTCCGCCATCGAGCGGGCCTTCTATTTGCGCATCAACACATCCGCGGCAACAAATCCAAAGAACACCACTGAGATTACCCCGTTCAACGTAAAGAACGCAGCATTCATGCGCCGCAGATCCTTTGGCGAAATAATTGAGTGCTCATACAGCAGCAGCATCGCAACCAGTCCAACCCCCAACATCGCAACCCTTCCCAGCCCGAACAACTCCATCAGCCAGCACAGCATAAGCAGCATTCCCACATGCATTGCACGCGCAATCCAGAACGCCGCTGTTATGCCAAAAGCCTGCGGCACACTGTTCAAACCCACCTTGCGGTCGTGCTCGAAATCCTGACACGCATACAACACATCGAAGCCGCCCACCCACAAAAGCACTGCCGCCGTAAGCACAACAATCCTGATATCCAGCGATCCCCTCACCGCAATCCACGCCGCTGAAGGCGCGATCCCCAACGCCAGCCCCAACACAACATGCGACCATCGCGTTACGCGCTTCATGTAGCTATAAGCCAGCACCACAGCCAACGCCACCGGAGCAAGTTCCAGCGTCAACCGGTTCAACATCGCCGCACCCAGCACGAACAGCGCGATCGATATCACTACAAATCCCGCAACAAACCCGTTGCTCAGCGTCCCCGCAGGCAGCGCCCTCATCGCCGTACGCGGGTTTGCCGCATCCAGCTGAGCATCTGCCAGCCGGTTGAACGCCATCGCCGCAGACCGCGCCGCCACCATGCAGACAATAATCCAGCCCAAAACTCGCAGCGTCGGCCAACCACCCGCAGCCAGCACAGCACCCGTCAACGCAAACGGCAGCGCAAACACCGAATGCTCCCACTTGATCATCTCAAGCGTTACAACCGTACTCTTCCACAACGATGCCATCCTTCCATCGTAAAAGACCCGGGCCCCGCCGACCTAACCGGCGCAGCCCGAACGCCAGAAACTATCCCTATTTAGCTGGTTTCTCCGCCTCACTACCAACCACCTCAAGGTTGTTCACTACCTTGAACACCCCCGAAACAGCGTTAGCCCGTATATTCGCCACATCCTTATCCGACTGGCTGTCCACCACACCCGACAGGGTCACACTCCCATTCACCACCGTGATCCGAATCGGCTTTGCCGGATCAATCGCGTACTTGTTCAACTGCGGAAACCCATAGATCGACCGCGCCTCTGCCAATCGAATCCGGTCATCGATCGGCGACACTGGCGCCACCTCCACGTTGTCAATCACATCCTTCACACCCGGATAGTTCTCCACCAGGCTCAGCGCCGAATCTTTATCCGTGGGCCCATACGCAGTCCCGCCGAGCGTCACAACACCCTTCTCGACGCCGATCGTAAACGCATTGAACGCCGTGGTTCCATACCCAACCCGGTCGTACGCCAGCTTTTCTGCCAGTTTGTTCCGAAGTGTCATGTCATCGACCTCAGGCCCCGCAACCTGAATCTGATTTTCAACGCCCTTTACATTCTTGCGGTGGTGCGCACGATCATCCGCATCGATCTTCGCGCTGTAAAGCTCCACGGTCCCCGTCAGCGTCACCACGCCATTCTGCACCAAACTCTTCACATCTTTGAATCGCTTATTATCCAGCGCCTTCGTCACATCCGCCTGAATCTGCGTATCGTTTGGCCCCGATCCGACGTTGTTGACGGCGCTCTGGGCCACACCTTTCGACGTCCCGAACAACATCACCAGACCAGCAAAACCCAACACGCCGACGCGTGCAAAATTCTTCATCCTGCTCATATCTTTCCTCCGAAAATATTGCGTCGCGATACCCGCGTGAAGCACCGTCATCCACACTTAGTACGATGCAACATCCGTCTCAGCGCGCTAACGATATCTCCTCCGCAGCTTATAGACGATGCTGAACACGCCCGACTCGTCACGCGCCACCACAATCGAGTTGTCATGGTTCAAGTCATACTGCACCTGGATCAACTGCTGCGCCGAAGTATTCACATTCGTCGCAAACGTAGCCGTAATCTGCCGAGATAACTGTTGCTGCACCGTGATCCTCGCCGACGACCCGCCCAGCGTCCCCACAAACGCCGGATCTATCTTCACGCTGCCCACGCCAAACAACTTCTCCACACGATTGCTGACCGTAGCATTCAACGCCCCACCCAACAACGCGCTAGTCGTTGGATCGGTTCCCTGCTGCACCTGCCGCTCCTGGTATAGCTGCGCCTCCTCCTGCGTCCGTCCCAGCGCCAGCAGGGCAAACACATCCGACTCGCTCAGTGGCGGCTCCGACCGATACGTCGGCTTCAAATTCGTCGAAGTCCCGTGCAGCCCAATCGTAATGTCGTAGTTCTCCACCTGCGCCGTCGCATCCAGGTCGATGATCGGATCAATACGCACTGGATTCGTAAAGTAAATGTCCCCGCGCTGCAGTAGATACTTCGTCCCCGCAAACGTCGCGCTTCCTTCATTGATCTCGATCCGCCCCAGCAAAGAAGGCACCGCAGCCGTCCCACGAATCTGCAAATCAACGGTCCCCGCCAGCTTTGCATACGAGTTTTGAAAATCAAGCTGCGGCGCACTCGTCACATGCACATCTAAACGAATCTTGTTCGAAGGCGCATTCGGATCGGGAGGCGGGCTTACCCCTCCTGCAGAACCAAACGCTGCGAAATCCACATCAGCCCCCACGCCGAATCGTGTAATCAGGATCGTTCCGCTCAACAGCGAGCTCTCCGGACCGCCCTGCAACTTCAAGTTCGCATTCGCCGTCGCACTTAACCCATACAGCCGCACCCGCACCACATCGCCCGTCGCCGACAGGTCCGCATACAACCCATTCTTGTAGCGGATGAACCCGCCGATCTTCAGTGTTCCTCCGCCGGTCGTAGCAGTCAGGCTCTGCACCTGCAGCCGGTCGTCGTTGAACACCAGCGTGCCGTTCATATTGCTCAACCCATTCGGCACGCCATCGATCGCAACATTCACTTTGTCGAACTGTACTCTCCCCGTCAGCTCCGGATTCATCACATATCCGCCGGCGCCCACGGTGAACTCCACCTTGCCAGTCGAAATAACATCCGAGTCGAAGGTGTGCAGCAGCGTCATGCTCACGCTGCCGGTGGCTTTCACATCCAGCTTGCCTCCCTTCGGATCCGTCGCGCCAAATAACTGTGCCGTCCCACTCGCGCGCATATCCGTATCCTGCCCGGTGATGTGAACCTGCTCGAGCGTAGCCAAACCATCGCGCAGTCCAACACGCAAGGGTTCAGCAGCCTTCAGTTCCACCCCCTGCAGCTTCACATCTACCTGGCTGAACTCAGCCTCGCCTCGCAGCGCCTTCGGTGTCTTGAGCGGCCCGCTCACAGTCGCACTTCCATTAATCATCGACTGAGCCTTCATCGTCCCTGGCCCAAACATCGCTAGCGGCTTGCCGATATCGAGACCCGCCACCGTCATCTTCGCCTGCGTCTGGTAGTCGCCCGTCAGCCGCGTCTGTCCTGAAGCATCAAGCTTCGCTCCCACCAGCGTCGAGTTCGCAGTGAAGTACATCACCTCTCCCTGGCTATGCACCTCCACCGTCGCCTCGCCAATCATCTGCCCGCGATAAGACACCGCGTTCAAAGTGACATTCGCCTTCAACCCGGGCTGCGTCAGCGTCCCATTCGCATCCGCAACCAGGTTCACCGTCCCATCGACATCGTTCTTCGCCTTCTTCACCGTCTCAAACTTCGACAGCTGAATATCATGTCCCTCTACGTGCCCATGAAGGTGGTCCGTGTCCATGTCGTACCCGCCGTTACCCGCAATCTGCATCCCGTGCAGCCGCAGCACGACATTGGCCGCCTCCACATCCTTCCCCTGCACCGTCAAATCCGCCACCGCCGACTCGTACGGCTCCCCGTGGGCCACACCGTTCATCAAAGAAAGATGACCGCCTCCACTCAAACTCCTCAGCGTCCCCACCGCATGCCCGTTCAGCGCCACCGTTCCTGTCAGCGAGACCTTCTCCTGCTGCCCCGCGATCTGCAATACATCGACCACCTGCGCATTGGCCAGCTGCACCTTCGCGTCCAGAGCCATCCCGTCGTCCCACAAATAAGTCGTCTTGCCGAATCGCGACACAACCTTCCGCGGCGCAATCTTGCCCTCCACATTCAGCACCGCAGTCCCCCGCTTGATCGTCGAACTTGCCACAACCACCCCGGTGTTAGGCGAATACTCCGCATCCGTCACAAGCGAATCGATCAACACATCAGTCGTTCCCAGCGCGAACTCCGCATTCGTCGCCTGCAGATGCCCCTTCACATCAAGATCCGCAATCTTCCCTTTCGCTGTTCCGTTGAACTGCATCGCGCCATGCAACACAACAGGAATTGCCGCGGTGCCCTTCTTTCCATTTCCCTCCAGATCCAGCGTCGTCAGCAGCTGGTTGTACTCTGATAGATCCCGCACCGTCATATCCACACGCAGGTCCGTCAGCGGATCGCCCTCATTCACCCCCAAAATTCCTGACGCCTCAAAGTTTGTCTGGGGCATCTGCAACGAAATCCGCTGAATCAACACCGTCTCGTTACGGCCCGTGTAGTGAGCCACAGTTTGCCCCGTCACCGGAACATCGTTCAACGCCCCACGCCGTTTAACCCCTGTCGGAGCAAACGTCAAATTTCCCTCCACCTCCACCGTATCGGCAATATTCTTCGCCGGGCCGCCCCACTCGACCTCCACCGGCCCGCTCACAGCCGTATCAAACCCCAGATCGCCATAGTCCTCCGGGGCCGTCACGTCCATAATCGTTCGCAGCGGAATCTTCGTAACTATCGCAGTCAAATACGCGTGCGCGACCTGCACCGGGGGCACCTTCGCCGTCTCCGAAATCGGAGCCTTCGCCCCGATCGTCTTTGCAGTCGTATTCGCCGTCGTAATCGCAGCTTTGGTCGAAGACGAACTCACCGCAACATCCTGAGGCGGTACCTCCCCAAGCCAGTTCGCAATCCGCAGCTCACCCGCCGCGCCGCCTCCGCCAGGCAGATATCCCGTCAACGCAGTCAACAATAACTCCGTAGGCGTCACATGCAACGTCCCACCGCCATCGATATCATGTAGTCGCACATTCTGATCCCGATAAGCTGCTTTGTGAATCTTCGCCGTCCCCACCAAAAGATATCCAGCCACACAATCTGGATCAGGCGGCAACGGCCGCGGCGGCTTAGTCGTCTCCGCGGGATGGCTCCGGCGCCAGAACGGCGGATGCTTCTGCGCTACCGAGGGGGACGTCGTGCAGTTATGCCCATTCAAATCTAGATCCACCGTGCCCGCATTCAGACCATCCACATCGGCCAGCACCGAAATCTGCTTTATTTCGACCGTTCCCTTCACCGTCGCCTGCCACTGTGGTTTAGCAAAGTTCTTGAAGCTCCCAGTTGCGTCCAGCTCGGAACTCTTGCCTGTGGTGAACTTCAGCCGCTGCAACTCCATCGCGTCTCTTCCCAACTCCACTGCCAGGCTCAACGCCGACTGCGCCTCCACCTGCTTCCCCATCTTCGTTCGAAGATCCTTCAGCTCTACCGTCGCGCCATACCGATCCGTTGCAGCAAGATAATGCACCTCCGCATCCAGATCTCGGGCAGCAAGATCGAACGGAATCGCCCGATTATTAATCAACGCCACACCGTTGGACAGCACCACCTCCTGCGCCTTCAGATCAAGCAGCGTATCCGTAACCGATGTCTTACTCGTATTAGGATGCTTCGGCACCGGTTGGTTGGTCTTGCCATCTTTATCAACGATCAAATGGAACTGAGGACGCTCCACGTCCAGGTAGTTCAAACGAATATGCGACGAAATCCCGCTGCCCGTTACATGCGTGAAGAAGTCAAAGATCTCTACGCGAAGCAGAACTCTATCCACCGCGATATAGGGAGCCTCTCCCGGCCCCTCAAGCCCATGTATCACCAGCCCATCGGCCTCTATGGCAAGGTGCCAAAGATCGAAGCTGATCTTCGCCAGCTCTACTCTTCCGCCCGTCGCGTCCTCCAGAACCTTTACAACCTCCTTCCCAACCCGCCGATTGAAGTCGTTCGTCTTCGAATACCACGCGAACGTCCCGAACAGCACCACCACCAGCACCAGCAACGCCGCCACGGTCCAGCCGATCCAGATCATCATCCGCTTCGCCAGCGACCTCTTCACCTTCGCAATCTCACCGGCAACCTTCGCCTCGAGCTCCTCCTTCTTCTCACTAAGTTTTTTCTCCAGGTCGCTCATGGTGCCACCTCACCTGGATTCATAATCTTCACGCTGCCCTGCACCCGCAGCGACTTCAGCCAATCCACCAACAGTGCTCCTACCTGCTGCTGCAGCAGCACCTCTTCAATCCTCTTCGAGATCGTATCCAGCTGTGGCGCGGGCACATTTCGCTTCGCATACTCCGGCGCCATCCTTTTCTCGTAAAAGTCCTTAATCTCAGAGTCCGAAATCTTGATTCCATTGCGAAACCGCACCTCAATAAACCTCAGCAGTTCCATCCGCAGCCGCCACCGCTCGCGGAACTCCTCCACCGTAAATCCGTGGTCGCCGAGATATTTCTTCCAACCCTCGTCCGACTCGCAGTGATACTCCTTGCAGTCGGGAATATCCTTCCGCAGCATCGTCAACTGGTCATCCAACGCCTTACTGGAGATTGCATCTTCCGGCTCCAGTTCCGCCTGCTGCAGGATTAAATCGCGATCGATCAATCGTTCGATCGTCCTCTCCCTCGAACGGTCCCCTGCAGTCCTTCGATAAGGTTGAATGTCCTCAAACCGCCGTTCTTCATCGACATCGCTCTCCAAAATCACATCTCCGTTCACTACCGCGACCACTCGATCCAGCACCACACCCTGCTGGGCAACCGAACCAGGCGTAGTGACAGGCGCGGAACTCGCAGCCCCGGCCGGTGGTGTCGTCGTCTGTCCGGCAGGCGATTGCAAGGAAGCCAAACCCTGCCCGCTGCTCCACACAAGCGTCATTGCAAACGCAACCAGCAACAACTGCTTCATCGTATTGTGCGTCATCCAACGCATCTAGAAGCTCTCTCCGATGCTGAAAAAAAAGTTGAAGTGCGAAGCCTGCCCCTCATGCGGAGGGTTATTGTTGAAGTCGTAAATGATCGGATACACCGGCGGATTAAGGTTATAGCTGAAGTCCACACGAATCGGCCCAACCGGCGTCCTGTAGCGTGCGCCAAGCCCAACCGCGTGGGAAAAATAATTGAAGTTGCAGGTCCCGATCATCCCCGAAACATTCGCGCAAGTCTGCTTGTCCGGCTGATGAAACCGCGTAAAACTCGGAAACATATCCTTCGCATTCTGAAACACATTGCCCATGTCATGAAAGATCACGAAGTTCACACTGTTCCCCACCAGCGGCAAAGTCTGCGGCGGCAACCTCAGCTCAAGCGTATTCACGAACGCCGCTGACCCACCCACAGGAAAGCCGGTCTGCAAGTCCCTGGGCCCCGCGCCATTGATCGGAAATCCGCGATGCGAATTCGCACCGCCCGCATACAACCGCTCCGGCAGCGGAATCGCATTGCAGCTAGGATTCGTCGTCAGCAAAACGCCAGCGCACGCAGCGTTCCCTACGTTTGGATTTAGTCCCGACGCCCGCTCATATCCAATCCGTGTCTCACGTGCGAATACATACTTCAGCTTGCCTAACTGGTAGTACGTTGAGTTCGTTCCATCCAGCTTCCAGAAGTCCGTCTGCGACCCGAACTTCGACGAAGCCACAAAGCCCTGCACCGTCGAATACTGTCCCTTCACCGCATCCAGCGGCCCCGGCGACCGCGTGTCGTGAAACCACGTGATGCTGGGCCCGCCTACGCGAACCGGCTGAGACAGCAGCGGAATCAGATCCGCCGAGACCTGCAAGCTGTTTGGGTTCACCGCCACCCGGCGATACAGAAAGTCGTAGATAAATGTATCCCGACGCCGAAGCTTCTCCGTAATCCGAAAGTCGCCCTGAAGCGTCGACGCCTGAAACGTCGTAATGTCCTGGATGTTAGAGTAGCCGCCTGAGATCGCCGCACTGAAGTTCTTGCTCCCGTGCAGATGCGGATTCTGCAACGTTAAAATCGCCACCTGCTCCAATAACCCATACGACGTGTGCAGCGTCAGCGAATCCTCTGACCCTCGCAGATTAATTCGCGACACATCCAGCGACACCCGCGGGCTCACTCCCGCCCTTCCCTCCTGCGTCAACTGGTTGCATGGGTTCAGCATCAACTGAATGCACGAGGCCTCCGAGATCATGCCTTGCTGCGGCGTCCCCGTCTGCGCCTCAAAGCCGAACCCATACGTCACATTCCACCGCTTCGCCTCCGTCAACTGCAGCACCACATTTTTCTGAGGTGCGTCTCCCGCAGGATTCTGTACCGCCGCCACAACCTCATTGAACAGCGCAATGTTATACAGATTCCTCTGCGTCTGGAGCAGCGCCGTCTGGTCCAGCGGATCCCCCGGATGCACCAGAATCTGCGATGCCACAACGCTCGGCCTCGTCTTCTCCACTCCCGATAACAGCACGCGGTTGACGAACACCTGCTGCCCCTCGGTTACGTTCAGCGACACATTCGTCTTATCCGCGTCCGCCCCCTCCTTCGTCTGCCTGATCTCCACCTTCACCTGGTCGAACCCATGCGCCAGGTAATACTGCAGCACCGTGTCTCGATCGCCAGAGAGCGTTACCAACGAAAACGGCTGGCCTGCCTGCGTATTCATCAGTCCCCGCACATCCGGCACGCGGCTCGCATTTACTCCCGTCAGGTCCACCTTGCCAAACTTCTGCTGCGGCCCCTCGACGATGGTGAAGGTCACCGCAATCTCCCCCACCTTCATAGCCTTTCCATTCTTCGCCGTCGTAACATCCTTCACATCCGTCGTCACCTTGGCTTGATCAAAGCCATTCGCACGATAGAGTGCCTGGATCGCACTCACATCGCCCGACACCAGCGCCGGACTGTACCTCCCGCTTCGCTGATACGCATTCGACTTCTGCACCCGCATCCGCTCCCGCAGCAGATCATCTGTGAAGTATTTATTGCCCTTCAAATCCACCGCCACGACCTTGTGCTTCACCCCGCGATCCACAGTAAACACCACCTGCTCCGCCGTCGCACCGTTCCCCACCACCCTCACATCCACCTTCGAGTCGAAGTACCCCTGCTGCTGTTCGTAGTCCCGAATGTTGAAGACACCTTCGTTCAGCAGGTCGTTATCAATCGTGCCTTCCTCGAAGATGGGGACCAGGAGATGCAGGCGACCCGTCGAAATCTTCGCCCCCTCCACCGACACCTTCACCTCCGGTCCCTGGCTCGCATGGAACTCGTAATCCACCTTGTCCCGCGCATCGTCGTACGTCTGCTTCTGCAGCGACACCGTCGCCTCAAGCCGGTTCTTCTTCTGATAGAGCTTCCGCAATCGATCGAGCGCGTTGCTCGTCGTATCCCGCCCCACCTTGCTGTTCTCCTTCAGCTTCGACTTCTTGCGAAACCCCTCCGGCGTTAACCCCGTATCGTCACCCACCAGTTTTATCTGTCCGACTCTCGCCTGTGGCCCAATTGCAACCGTATAAGTTACATTCACCTGATCGCCCGCTTCATCGGTCTCGGACTTCACCGCCACCGTTGGTTCGTAGTACCCCTGCTGTTGCAGAATCTCCTTAATCCCCACCGTCCCCGCCGGTATCTGTGAATCGGTAAACGCAGTTCCCGGCGAAAGCTTCGTGGCAAACTCCAGCAGCGAAGTCAGCCGTTCGCTCTTCACCCCCGCAATCGTCACCCGGCCCACGTAGTACCGCGCCGCACCAGCAAAGATCAGCGTCACCTGGTCGCCCTGCCGGATCCCTCGAACCGAAATATCCCGATACCGCCCGCTCGCAAACAGCCGACGCAGACTCGCCCGCACCTCCTCCGGATCCAGCGGCACGCCAACCTTCTGCGTCAACTCCTTCGGCAGCGTATCCGTCGCATCGAACGTCACACCCTCAAATGAAATCTTCTCGACGATGAGACCCTTCCACTGCCAAACCGAAGTCGTCAGTCCCACATTCTTTTCGTCAACCGAATCCGGCTTGTCCTCAACCGGTTTGGTCTGCTGACCCTGCGCCGGAGTCGCTTCACTCGGCACCGGGCTCGGCGTACGCGCCGAAGTCGACGCCGCCGGCACCTCCTGCCCGAAAGCCACACCCGCCATCAGCGACAAACCAAGCCACACCGCCGCAGCGACACACTCGCACCTCATCCACCGTGGTATTCGCGCACGACCTCGAAGCACCTGACCCAAAAAACCACCCATCATTCCTTATCTAATTTGAGGAGCCCAGCAAGTCTTTCACGATGTGCAGCAAGCCCGCATCCAGCCCGCAAACTCGTTCTCCCGTAGGATGCCGAAAGCCAATAGCTCGTCAGCCGGTTCCCTGCACATCCGTCCTTCCCTATACTACGAAACAGCCGCCTTTTTCAGACGGTGTGACCCCATCATGTCAAAGCATCCGGCACCCCCCTTCGAAGAACCGACCGCGAGCATCCACATCGGCACCCCCGCTGACGCGCAATCCTCCAGGACCACTAAAACTGGCACCACCAGCCACGCCAATCCCAATCGCACCACAGATCCCGTCATTCTCGATACAGACCGTTACTCCCGCCAAATTCTCTTCCCCGGCATAGGAGCCCCCGGCCAGCATCTCCTCGCCTCCGCCCACGTCGCCATCATCGGCATCGGAGCCACCGGAGCCGCTACCGCCTCCCTCCTGGCGCGCGCCGGCGTCGGCACCCTCACCCTTATCGACCGCGACTTCGTCGAACCCTCCAACCTCCAGCGCCAAATCCTCTTCGACGAGGCCGACGCCCGCGACTCTCTCCCCAAAGCCGAGGCCGCCCGACGCAAGATCGCCCTCTTCAACTCCGACGTCACCGTCCACTCTCACATCGCAGACCTCGTCCCGGACAACATCCACGAGCTCCTCGCCCCCGCCCACCTCGTCCTCGACGCCACCGACAACTTCGAGACCCGCTACCTCCTCAACGACTACTGCGTCCAACAATCCAAACCTTGGATTTACGCCGCCGCCATCGGCGCCTACGCGGCCACCATGAACATCCTCCCGCAGACGCCGGAGTCCACAGGCGGAACCGCTGCACGTTACACCCCCACCGCATGCCTGGCCTGCATCTTCCCCAAGCCCCCCACCGGCCCGGTCGAGACCTGCGACACCGCGGGCATCCTCTCCACCGCCGTCAACCTCGCCGCCTCCATCCAAACCACCGAAGCCCTCAAGCTCCTCACCAACCAGCCCCACCTGATGCGCCGTACTCTCCTCTCCCACGACCTCTGGTCCAATGAGCGCACCGAGATCAACGCCACCAAACCCGATCCCTCCTGCACCGTCTGCGGCCAGCGCATCTTCACCCACCTCGCCGGCGAAGGTCGCCCTCACATCACTCTCTGCGGCCGCAATTCAGTCCAGATCCACGAGCATCACCGCCCCGTAGACTTCGCTGCCATGCACAACCGCCTCGCGCCTCACGCCGACATCCACGACCTGCGCTTCAATGAACTTCTCCTCCGCTTCAAACGCGGCCCACACACCTTCACTCTCTTTCCCGACGGCCGCGCCCTCATCCAGGGCACCACCGATATCACCCTCGCGCGCTCCCTCTACGCCCGCTTCATCGGCTCCTGAATTAGCACAGCCCCTTGCACTTGCCGTCGTCATTCTCCTCCAACCCGCCAAAAAGAAGCGTCATCCCGACCGAAGCAGCGGACGGCTTTATCGTCCGTTGCGCAGTGGAGGGACCCCCGCATTTCGCCTTTGCTTTTGTTTGCCTTCACCTCCCACACCACGGTCCTTTTGATCTTGAGCGAAGTCGAACGGTTGGCGCTCTGCCGCCGTAGAGGAGAAGCTGCTTCTGCCTGCTCCGTCCGCCCGTATTCGCTGCGTGCACCCCACAAACAACCCTTCCCGCCTGTCATCCATCCAACGTACCTACGACAGAATATTTCCTCCGTTTGCGGTAGGCTCGATGCAGGCGAAAACTTAACGGTGAATGATTAATTTAGTCCGGAGTCTAGCTATGGACGTCCAAGGCCTACAAATGACCCAACCAACACCACCTACTCCTGGCGTCTTCAAACGCAACCCGCCCATCGCAGGCGAAGCCGAAGCCATCGAAGCAGCGAAGAATGGAGATGCAGAAGCATTCTCCCGCCTCTACGCCCTCCACAAACGCCGCGTCTACACCCTCTGCCTGCGAATGCTCGGCAACGTCTCCGAAGCCGAAGACATGACCCAGGAGGCCTTCCTGCATCTCTTCCGCAAGATCGGCAGCTTCCGCGGAGAGTCCGCCTTCTCTACCTGGCTTCACAGGCTTACGGTAAACTTGGTGCTCATGCATCTCCGTAAGAAAGGTCTCAACCTGGTCTCCCTCGAAGAGACCATCAACCCTTCGGAAGAAGACGCACCTAAGCGCGACTTCGGCAGCCGAGACCTCGCCCTCACCGGCTCAGTCGACCGCGTAGCCCTGGAGCGTGCCGTAGCCTCTCTACCCCCCGGCTATCGCATGGTCTTCGTCCTTCACGATGTCGAAGGCTTCGAGCATAACGAGATCGCCACCATGCTCGAGTGCTCCACCGGCAACAGCAAATCGCAGCTCCACAAGGCCCGCCTCAAACTCCGTGAGCTCCTCCGCCAGCCTGAACCTGCTGCCCAGCCAAACGGCCTCAAGGAGGTGGCGGTATGACTGAATTCCAATCTCTCGACTTCGACACCATGACTCCGGCTGACTTCGAGACTTATCTGCCTGAGTTCTTCGCCAACGGAGACGGACACGTCAGCACCGACCCCCGCCTTCAGACCTTCCTCAGGAACAATCCGGACTGCGCCGCCCTCGTTCGCGACCTCGAAGCTATCGCCGACCAGGCCCGCAGCCTCTTCGAACCCACAGAGGATCAGGACCCAAGCGACACCGTCTGGAGCAACATTCAGAACAAGCTCAAGCAGGGCGTCAGCGTCAGTGGCGAAGACGACTCCCCCATTCCCCAAACTGTTTAGCCGGCATCTTGACCACATCGGCCCATCCCGACTCACCGGGATGGGCCGATCAGTGCAAAAGGGGCGCATCATCCTACACGTGCCGTCATCCTGACCCTGAGCGTAGCCGAAGGGGAAGGATCCCCGTATTTGGTCTCTGCCTCTAACCCTCCACATCAATACAAACTGCTACTAAGCTATCGAAAGTAGCCGTTCCTCGTGCGCACAACAACGTCCTGCCTATCCAAAAGACCTTCATAAGCCTCCGGCTTGAGCCGAAGCTCCAGTTTGCAGAACGTTCCCTCCGGCTTCGCATTCGTCGGCTTGTACCCAACCGTATACCGTCCGCGAAGCTGATCGATCAACTCGGCGAGCCGATCCGCAACCTCCTTCTTGCTCGTGTTCAGAACCGGCCCACCCGTCAGATCCGCATACTTACGGATATCCCCCATGCGTGCGCCAAAGAACATCGCAAACGGATTAACATCTGCGGCGACCATCACAGCATCCGTCTCCGCGGTGCGGTCGATGAGCGCCGAGACCACTACCCCCGACCGCAGCAGGCTCGCCGTCGCCTCTTCCTTCGTATGCAGATACGCCGGAGCCTCCCTCCCCATAGTCTTTCGCGTATGCGAATTTTCAAAGTTCGCAGTTCCGTCCGTGAGCCACACCAACACCTTCCGGCTGCCCGGAGCAGTCGACTTCATCGCCTGGTCCACAGCTTCATACATACTTTCGTGAATAAACGTCCCTTCGCCAGTCTTCATATTCGAGGCTCTTCCAATAGCATCAGCGGCAAGCGAACGGTCAGTAGTGAAACTCTGCAGCAGCTCCGTATGCGAAGAGAAGACCATCACAGCCACCTCATCCTGCGGTTTGAGATGACCCAGCACCTCCCTCGCGCCTCCGCCCAGCGATGCGAGAGCCGGACGCACCGACTGAGTCAGATCGAACAGAAAGATCACCGACAGAGGCAGTTGATCGTGGCTGAAGTAAGTGATGTGCTGCGGAACTCCATCTTCCGACAACACAAAGTCATCAGACTTCAACGTCCCGATCAATTTGCCTGTCTTCTTGTTCTCAACCTCAGCGTCAAGCATTACGAACTTCGCCGAGACTCGAATCGTCGATTGAGCATCCGCCTGAGTCGGCACACCATCCTGCCCATACCCATACTTGTACCAGCAGGCTCCCATCGCGGCACAAAGCAGAACTGAGCGCACAAGTAAACTCATGCCCCCGGATACGTCCACCAGCCAATCGAAGTTCCAAAGCGCAATTAAAACTCGGTCAACAAATCACCCCAGCCAGCGAGGTCGACAATCCACTTCCAGTTGCGCCCTCGCCAAGCACCCGAAGACTTCTTCACTTATTTTTCCGCCTTGAGCACCGCCGGCTGGTACTCACCCGGCACCATCCGAAACGAGATCGCAATCCTGTTCCATCCATTGATCGCGATCACAGCCGTCGTCAGGTTCACCAGCTCCTCCTCCGAAAAGTGCTGCTTCGCATGCTCATACACGGCATCCGGAACATGGTCCGCACTCACCAGAGTCACCGCCTCGGTCCACGCCAACGCAGCCTGCTCCCGATCCGTAAAGAACGGCGTCTCCCGCCAGGCGTTCAAAGCATAGAGCCGCTGTTCGCTCTCCCCCTTTGCACGCGCATCTTTCGAGTGCATATCCAAACAATATGCACACCCATTAATCTGCGAAGCCCGCATCTTCACCAGTTCCAGCAACGACGGCTCCAGCTTTGACGACTTACTGACAAACGTCTCCAGCCCCATCATTGCCCGATACGCCGCGGGAGATGCCTTGTGAGGTTCCACTCTTGCTTTCATCGTTATTTCCTCCATCTTCAGACTAGAAGAACTACGGATCATCGGAAAGGTCCACAATCAAACTGTCGAATAGTCACTTTTCGATCTTGCGACAGAATCGCGGCATCTCCGTCCTCGCAACCGCGCTTCGATCATCTGGCAACTAAATGCGACGACTCATCTCCACCCTTTGATGGATGGGCGATTCCTCCTCGGACGCGTAGCATGGCTCCCTGATGGAACAACGCCGACAGATGGGTTTAGCCGCCGCCCTCTCCGTAGTCACGGGCGAATCGATCGCGCTCGGCATCTTCCTCACCCCCGCCGCAATGGCAAGATCGCTAGGCTCCCCACTCCTGCTCGCTTCCGTCTGGTGCGGCATGGGCCTCATCACTCTATGCGGAGCGCTCTGCTACTCCGAACTCGCCATCAACTATCCCCTCACCGGCGGCGAGTATGTCTACCTCCGCCAGGGCTACGGCACCCGCCTCGCATTTCTCTACGGCTGGATGTCCGCCGCAGTCATGGACCCCGGCCTCGCCGCCGCGCTCGCCGTAGGCGCAGCCCCATATGTCCTTTCCCTCTTCGGCCTTCCACCACGCGCGCAAATCATCATCCCCGCGCTAATCCTCATCGGCCTAGCAATCCTCAACTACATAGGCACTCGCCTCAGCCGCCGCGTAATGACCACCGCCAACCTCCTCAAGATCGCCGTCCTCCTATGCCTCGTCCTCTGGGCATGGATCTCCGGCCACGCCACTGCAACAAATCTCTTGCCCCTGACTGCCCGCCGCCCTGGCTCCGAACCCCTCTTCGCCGCCATCGCCGGAGCCACTGTAAGCGCCTTCTTCAGCTTTGGCGGATGGTGGGAGGCAGGCAAGATCGCCGGCGAAGTCCGCAACCCGCGCCGCAATATGCCACTCGCCTTCACAGGGGGCGTACTTCTAGTCACAGCTGTCTATCTCCTCGTCAGCTCTTCGTTCCTGATGGTCGTCCCACTCGAAAAGATCGTCTCCAACACCGCCTTCGTAGCCCAATTCGGCGAAGCCCTCTTCGGCACCATCGGAGGCAAAGTCCTCTCCGCCTGCGTCCTGCTCTCTGTCCTCGGAGGGCTCATGGCCCTCACCATGGCAGCCCCGCGCGTCTACTACGCCATGGCAAAAGACGGAGCCTTCTTCGCCCCATTCGGCAGGCTCCACCCACGCTTCGGAACTCCCGCCAACGCCGTCCTCCTGCAAACATCCCTGGCTCTCCTCGTCCTCAGCTTCGGAGCCTTCACCCGCATCCTCTCCTTCATCATCTTCTCCGCGGTCTGCTTCCTCGCGCTCTCCGTCACTACCCTCTTCCGCATGCCGCAACCCGTACGCCGATGGTGGTTCCCCGCCGCACCCATCGTCTTCCTCCTCGGCTGCACCATCATCAACCTCATGATCCTCATGCACGATCCCATCCCCGCGCTCATAGGTTTAGTCATCGTGCTCTGCGGCGACCCCGTCCGCCGTCTCTTCTTCGCAAATCCAACCCTCACCACCAATCCACTTCCCGAACAAATTCCATCCTGAAAGGATCACTCTTATGGCACACATCCAACTCCCCGAAGGTCTCCCCGGCATCCGCGGCGCAATGGCCTTCCGCCCCGCAACCGCGCGGCCGCTCAACGATCTCGTAGAAGTCCTCCTGAACGGCCCCAACTCCCTCACTCCCGGCGAACGCGAACTCATCGCAACCTACGTCTCCTCCGAAAACGACTGCTACTACTGTCAAACCATCCACGGAGCCGTAGCTGCCGCAAGCCTCAACGGCGACGAAGCCCTCGTCAAACAGGTAAAGCACGACTTCCACAACGCCGCCATCTCCGAAAAGCTAAAAGCTCTCCTCGTCATCGCAGGCAAAGTACAGCGCGGCGGCAAGCACGTCACCACCGAAGACGTAGCCGCCGCCCGCACCCAGGGCGCAACCGACATCGAGATCCACGACACCGTCCTCATCGCAGCCGCCTTTTGCATGTTCAACCGCTACGTCGATGGCCTCGCCACCATCCAGCCACGCGACGAAGCCATGTATCGCGAACGCGGCAAGTGGATCGCACGCGAAGGATACGTCAACGTCAGCAAGGAATATCTACCCGCCGAAGCCGCACGCTAAGGAGACCCCATGCCCCACATCAAACTGCCCGAAGGCTTCGCCGGAATCAGCAGCGGATTCGTCTATCGCCCCGAAACCGCCAAGCCCATGCGCGAACTCGCCCACGTCCTCCTCCACGAGCCCAGCACGCTCACCCCCGGCGAGCGCGAACTCATCGCAACCTACGTCTCCAGCCAGAACGACTGCTACTTCTGCCAGACCAGTCACGCCTCAGCAGCCGCCGCGCACCTCAACAACGATTGGGGGCTAACCGAACAGGTAAGACAAAACTACGAACAAGCCCCCGTCTCAGAAAAGCTAAAAACCCTCCTGACAATCGCAGGCAAGGTCCAACAAGGAGGCAAGCACGTCACCTCCGAGGACGTAGCAAACGCCCGCGAGCAAGGCGCAACCGACCTCGAAATCCACGACACCGTCCTCATCGCCGCAGCCTTCTGCATGTTCAACCGCTACGTCGACGGACTAGCCACCTGGCAACCCGAAGACCCCGAAATGTACGCCAGAATGGGCCAACACCTCGCCACCGAAGGCTACCTCGCCCCTTCGATAAAAGCCTGAGCCCTCACGCCCACCCGGCTACCCTGTACATCCGTGGACGCGCTCGTCCATTTACGGACATCGTCCCCGAACAAATCACGCACCGCAAACCCCCAAAACCAACAAAACACCCATATAGTTGACTCGAATAGAACTCCCCGATTTGGGCATTCGCATGCTCCAACACCGATAAGTTCAATCGCTGCTCCGCTGGAGTCTGCATGAGATCTCTCGTCCAAGACCTGCGCTATGCCCTACGCCAGCTCCTGAAGAGCCCCGGCTTCGCAGCCACCGCCATCCTCTCTCTCGCCTGCGGAATCGCAGCCACCTCCGCCGTCTTTAGCGTCGTCTGGGGAGTCGTGATGAACCCCTACCCCTACGCCGCACCCGACCGCATGGTGCACTTCGCCCTCGGCGGCGCCACGGCCGGCGGTTACTACCCCGTCCAGTTGACCTCCACCCAGTGGCAACAACTCCGCCAGGTTCCTGCGATCGAAGACACGATCCTCCTAAGCTTCAAACGCATGACCATCACCGGAAGCGACCTGCCCGAAGACGTTCAGGGCAGCCAGATGAGCGCCAACTCCTTCAACTTCTTCGGCGTGCCCGCTCTGCTCGGCCGGGAACTTCTCCCCTCCGACGCAATCGACGGCCACGATCCGCAACCCGTCGTCGTGCTCAGCTACAAGTTCTGGCAGCGCCGCTTCAACGGCGACCCCACCATCATCGGCAAGATCATTCAACTGGATCACCAGCCCTACAGCGTAGTCGGCGTTACCGCAAAGAGATTTACCTGGAGCGACGCCGATGTCTATCTCCCCATGAAGATAGTTCCAGGCACCGACTCCAACGAAGTCGAGGCCCGCCTCAAACCCGGAGTCAGCCACCACCTCGCCGAACAGCAGATGCAAGGCCTTATCACCCAGTTCGAAAAGGAAACGCCACGTAACTTTCCCGTCAACCCGGGCCCTCTTACCGTCATCGGCCTCAACGATCAGTTCATGAAAGCGATCGGCCCCTCCCTCGCGCTCCTCTTCGGTGCCGTGCTCCTGCTCCTCGCCATCGGTTGCGGCAACGTGTCGATCCTTCTTCTCGCCCGCGGGGTCGCACGCGAGCATGAGTTTGCCGTCCGCGCCGCCATCGGTGCCTCTCGGGTCCGCATCGTCCGCCAACTCCTTACCGAAGCCTTGCTCCTCTCAATCACCGGCGCCGCCCTCGGTGTGCTTCTCGCTTACAAACTCCTGGCAGGCATCGTCGCGCTGCTTCCCGAGTACTCCTTCCCCCACGAGGCCGCCTTCGCCATCAACCTCCCCGTCTTGTGCTTCTCGGTCACCGTTGCGCTGCTCACTGGCATCCTCTTTGGCCTGTGGCCCGCCCTGCGTCTTTCCCGGCCCGATGTTCGCGAGGCCATGCAGACCGGCACACGCAAAGTCGCCGGCACCGTCAGCGGCCGAACGCTCCACAACGCGCTCATCGCAGGTCAGATCGCTCTTACCCTTCTGCTCTTGTCCGCCGCCGGAGCAGCCGTTCAAAGCTTTCTCAAACTCGCCCACACCCGCCTCGGATACGACCCGCATCACACCATGTCGATCGGCATTCCACTGCGCGAGTCCGCCTACTCGACCCTCACCGCCCGCCTCGCCTACGTGGAACTGCTTCGCAACAAAGTCGCCGAGATCCCGGGCGTTAACATGGTCGCCATCTCTGCCAACGCCACGCCCCCGAACAACGGCCTCAACACGCCAATCGAACTCTTAGGCCAGCCCTCCTCCCAGGACCGCACTGCCAGGCTCAACTTTGTAGGTGAAGGCTACTTCCCGCTGCTCAAAATCTCCCTCCTCCAGGGCCGGCTCTGGACCGAAGCCGAGAACCACAACGCCAACACCGTCGCAATCATCAACCAGACCCTCGCCCACAAGTACTTCCCCAACGGCGATGCCATCGGCCACTCCATCCAGATGGTGGCTCTCAAAAACGCACCGCCCTACGTGACCACTCAGCCCCACGCAGGAGACTGGCTTCAAATCATAGGCGTCATCGAAGACAAGCTCGACGATGGCTTGAAGAATCCAGTGGTACCGGAGGCCTTCGTCCCCTATCCCCTCGCCATGTGGCAATACACCCAATTCCTCGTCCGGACAGATGGCTCCCCCACCGCCATGCTCCACACCATCGCCCAGCAGATAGCCTCCATCGATCACGATCAACAGATAGGCGCACAGGTCAGAGACCTCGACCACTGGATCAGCACCCAACCCGAGTACGCCCAGGGTCAGCTCCTCTCCTGGCTATTCGCCGGATTCGCCATTCTCGCTCTCCTCCTCGCGGCCGTCGGTCTCTACAGCGTGGTCTCCTACACCGTCTCGCAACGCACCAACGAGTTCGGCATTCGCATGGCCCTGGGCGCGCCCCGCAGCAGCGTTCTCGAGCTGGTCGTGCGCTCGGCAACCACCAGCGTCGGCATGGGCGTCGCCCTCGGAGTCTTACTCTCCATCCTCCTGCAAAAAAGTCTGGCCCACTGGGCCACATCAACCGACCAAAGCGCCGGTCCCCTCCTCATCGCTGTCGCCATCCTCGCATCAGTCGTCCTCATCGCCAGTGGCATCCCTGCCCGCCGCGCTACCCAGATAGAACCGATGGAAGCCTTACGCTACGAGTAACCCTCACCCGCCGTTTCCACTCCGACGTGCGTCCAACGCTGTCTTCGGAATCCACCGCCTCCAAAAACTTTGTCATCTCGACCGAAGCGACGGACAGTCTCATCGTGCGTCGCGAAGTGGATTGCGGCCACAGCTCTCAGTTGCAGCGAACCGATTCATGTCGCGGTATCCGTCAAAACCCCCCGCATTTCGCTCTTGCTGTTGCCTGTTCTCCACCGCCCCCTGCAATAATCCAGCTATGGTCGAGCAAGCCTACGTATACATCCTCTCCAGCACCTTTCAAAAACTCTACATAGGCGTCACGACCAAAATCCAACTCCGCACCAGCCAACACCAAGCAGGGAGATACGAAGGCAGTTTTACCTCGAAGTACAAGATCGAAAAACTCGTCTACTTCGAGCGCTACACCGAAATCAGCACCGCCATTGCAAGGGAGAAACAGCTCAAACGCTGGTCTCGCATCAAAAAGATCCGGCTGATTGTCGCGCAAAATCCGACCTGGAAAGATCTGAGCGAAGAATGGGGCAAACCCATCGCACCCTCCACCGAACCAACTCCATAACACCCTAAGAACACTCCCAGCCCCCAGCAATCCCACAACACCTCGAACGACTCCCCGAACACCCAAGACAGCCTCAACACCCTCAACATCCAAGAACACCCCAGAAATCGTCATCTCGACCGAAGCGACGGACAGTCTCATCGTCCGTCGCGAAGTGGAGAGACCCCCGCATTCTGTCTTTGCTGTTGCCTGTCCTTCTGTTGTCACATGTAGATGGTCGACGATCTTGTAGAAGGTCTAACCGCATGAGAGTATGACTGGAATGAGACGCCCAACAAAACTTGGGATAGCTGCAATCCTCCTCCTCGGTGTATTTATCGTGTCGCCATTCATGATTGGCAATCTTCCATTTGGATGGATATTCGCCGTGTTCGCGGCATTATTTGGCTGGATGGCCTCAAGGCAAGGTAATAAGTGGTGGTCAGCCATACCAATCTCGATTTTGATTTTTGTTGCGTTTGTGGTCCTCATGGTCTTCCACAAGGAATGATTTCAAACTGATCCACTAACCGAACGCTTCAACCCCTTGCAATCCCCCAAACCTCCGGTGTATCCTCCAACCAGCATGTCGAGCCGCTTCCAGTTCGCCTTTTTTACCTGCTCCTATTGGCGCCATCCAGCGGCCAGTGGAGTCCTCGCATGCATCTCTGAAAACACCTAAAAAACTTCAGAGTCTTCGACCTTCCCGAGCCGCAACCCACACCAGGTTGCGGCTCTTTCGTCTTCTGCACACGTTGACAGGCACACTAAGGAGAGGCAATGACGTCCACCGAACCCGAAACCCAAACCAAAACAGAATCCAAGCCCCAAACCGAAACCATGACCGAAGCCCCAGCCCACCTCAAACGTCTCGTCCTCACCGGCTTCATGGGAGCAGGCAAATCCACCATCGGACGCCTCCTCGCCGCCCGCATCGGCTGGAACTTCCTCGATCTCGACGCCCACCTCGAGTCCCGCACCAACGCCACCATCCCCCAGCTCTTCGAGCAGCACGGCGAAGCCCGCTTCCGCCGCCTCGAATCCACCGCCCTCGCCTCCGCCCTCGGTTACAGCAACATCGTCCTCGCCCTCGGCGGCGGAACCCCCGAAGACCTCACCAACCGCCTCCTCCTCGAGCAGACCCCCGCCACCTTCACCATCTTCCTCGACGCACCCTTCCCCACCCTCTTCGACCGCTGCATGCTGCAGGACATCGCGCGGCCAGTCCTCGAAGACCCCGCCGCCGCCCAACTCCGCTTCGAGCGCCGCCACCCCCTCTACCGCCGCATGGCCGGCCTCACCATCGCCACCACCGACCAGACCCCCACCCAAACCGTCGAAGCCCTCCTCCGCGCTTTAGCTGAAAAGAGGCTCTAGTCGCCGCTTCTCCCCCCCAAACCCAGACTCAAACTCCGCACTCCCGCACGTGAGCAGTGAAAGCGCACACTATCTGCATCTCAACGTCAGCACCCACAGGAGAACCCGGCTGACCAACCCCACACCCGACGACCTCACCCCCTACGAGAAAAAAACCCGCGCCCAGGTACGCGGCAACATCCTCTTCTTCTTCGCCGTCATCCTCCTGCTCGCCCTCGCCTGGACCCTTCAGAAAGAGCTGCTGATCATCTATGTCAGCGGTCTCTTTGCCGTCGTCCTCATGCCCGCGGTCACGCGCATCCGGCAGTTGAAGATCCGCAACTACCAGCCCTCCCGCGGCGTCGCCATCGTCCTTCTCATCGCTGCCGTGGCACTCGTCCTCGCCGTCTTCTTCACCACCGGCCTCCCGCCTGTCCTCAGCGACCTTCGTAACTTCTCCGCCGAACTCCCCCAGCGCATCCCCGAAGTCGTCGCCCGTGTCAAAAGAATTCCCTTCGCCGATAAGTTAGGCATCGACTCCATCGCCCAGCGCGCCGCCGGAGCCTTCGACGCCACCGCCTCCTATCTCGTCACCTCGCTCCCCCTCTGGCTCTCCCACCTCTTCGATATCCTCACCGCCGCCTTCCTCTGCATCTACTTCATGCTCGAAGGCGAGCACGCCTATCACTTCTTCCTCTCCCTCTTCCCCGACGCCGAACGCCACCGCCTCAACAACACCCTCAAAAAAGCCGAGCGCAAGATCAGCAAGTGGCTCCTCGGCCAGGGACTCCTCATGCTCATCCTCGGAGTCTCCAGCACAATCGTCTTCGGCCTCCTTCACGTCCGATACTTCCTCCTCCTCGGCTTCCTCATGGGCCTCTTCAACATCATCCCCATCGCCGGCGGAGTCATCACCATCGTCGTCGCCGCCGGGGTCGCCGCGCTCGACTCCTGGACCAAGATGGCCAGCGTCCTCATCTTCTACGCCATCTACATCAACATCGAAAACGCCGTCCTCACCCCGCGCATCATGCGTTCCAGCGTCAACCTCATGGGCCTCACCGTCCTCGTAGCCCTGCTTCTGGGCACAGCCCTGGCTGGCATCGTCGGCGCACTCGTCTCAGTCCCCACCGCCGCCCTCATCACCGTTCTCCTCGAGGAGTACGCCGTCCAAAAAGGCCGACCCTGACCGCCTCCAACTCCAGTAGCCTCAGAACCCGCATTCTCACCTCCATCAGGGCTTACAAACCCCTGTGGGCAATCGATTAAGTTAAATTTCAGTTTTTTTAATCTTCTGAAAACCAACCAGCCTTGCTATTCTCATCCCAGTGTCCGACCTCAAGTTTGCCCAACCCGCTCGAAGCAACCTGCTGGCACCGGTCCTCCTGGCATTTCTGATCCTTGGCATCACCCTCGCCCTGGTCATGCGCTTCACCCCGCGCAGAACTGCCGACCTCGACATCCTCCACACCGCCATCTACCCCGCCCACACCGTCTTCAAAGGCGAATCCATCCTCGTCGGCCACGATCAGGGCCAGGACGACCTCTACGTCCTCACCACCCTCCGCATCACCGACGGCCTCCGCCTCCCCCTCTTCCTCAAAGACTTCACCGCCACCCTCACCACCGGCGACGGTCAGGAGATCACCACCAGCGCCGTCGAAAAAGACGACTTCGCCAACCTCTACACCACCTTCCCCGCCCTCAAGCCCCTCGCCTCCGAGCCCCTCCTCCGCGAGACCATGATCAGCCCCGGCCAATCCGCCGAAGGCATGATCCTCCTCCACTTCCCCGTCACCCAGGCCGTATGGGACCACCGCCGCACCGCCATTCTCAACGTCGACCTCTACCACCAGGGTCAACAAGGGGTGATGATCAGCCGCGCCAGCGAATCCATCCCCGCCCCCGCCTCCAAACTCGCCAACTGACTTAACTGACCTTTGAGAACCAGCCCATAAACTTTTAGGACGCACCCACCCGACTCAACTGGCTTTTAGGACGCACCCACAAATCGACGACTTGCTTTTAGGACGCACCACAAATCCCGTCATCCCGACCGGAGCGCAGCGCAGTGGAGGGACCCCCGCATTTCGCCCGAAGCGCCCAAACCCTCCGTGAGAATCCACCCACCAACCCATAAACTAACTCCATGACCCGCCGCCGCTGGATCGCCGACGCCTGGACCGCCACCACCGCATCTCTCACCGGCGACCAGGCCGCCCACCTCGCCCGCGTTCTCCGCGCCGAACCCGGCCAGATCTACGACATCGTCTCCAACGGCTTCCTCCACCGCGCCGAGATCCTCACCGTCTCCGACAACGAAGTCCTCTTCACCCTCCACGAAGAGCTCTCCTCCGACGCCGCCCTCCCCCTCCATCTCCTCCTCGCCGTCTTCAAGTTCGACCACATGGAGTGGGCCATCGAAAAAGCCACCGAACTGGGCATCGCGAAGATCACGCCCATCCTCGCCCGCCGCACCGAAAAGCACCTAGCCCAATCAGCCCTCAAACGCGCCGAACGCTGGCGCCGCATAACCCTCGAAGCCTCCAAACAATCCCGCCGCACCACCATCCCCGAGATCGCCGACCCCACTCCCCTGAAATCCGCCCTCGAAAACGAGAACTCCCCCACCCGCATCCTTCTAAGCGAAACCGAACAAACCCTCACCCTAACCGCCGCACTCAAAGCGACAACCCCCTCACGAGAGACCGACACGGCCCTCGCCATCGGCCCCGAAGGCGGCTGGACCCCCGAAGAGATGAGCCTCTTCACCACCCATCAATGGCAGCCCGTCACCCTAGGCCCCCGCATCCTCCGCGCCGAAACCGCCGCCATCGCCGCCATCGCCATCGCCTCCACCCATCTCATCTGAACGGACGGCCTCCATGCAAAAGTACTTCGGACCTCTGACCATTGTGCTGTTGCTTGGCCTGGTAGGCAGCCGCGTCCTGCTGATGAGAAGCAAAGGAATCCAGGCGATGAACTTCGGCAAAATCGACAAAAAAGACTTCCTGATTCCGCCGTTCGCCTTCTTCTACTTCTACCTCGTCTTTGCCGCAGCATTCAATCTTCCAACCGTAAGCAGGCAAGAACTCTTTCACTCCCGAATAGCCTCCTTGATCGGAGTCCTACTCTGTTTAGCGGGTCTGCTCCTGCTACTCCTGAGTCTCATCTCCTTCGGGAAGAGCTTCCGCGTTGGCATTGACCAGGCCTACCCGGACAAACTCGTAACCACCGGCATCTTTGCCTTTAGCCGCAACCCAATCTACGTGGCCTTTGCCTCGGTCCTGCTGGGCCAATTCCTGCTCTTCTCAAACTGGATTCTCCTGGTCTATCTGCTCGCCGCCATCTGGCTATTCCACCGCCAGGTATCACGTGAAGAGCAATACCTGAGAAGTCACTACGGCCAACAATACTCCGAATACTCCAATCGAGTGAGGCGGTATCTATAGCCAGCAAGATCGCCGAAACGACAGGTTCTAGAGCAGGTCCAAGGTAGGCGGATAAGAAGAGTCTCGCACGCCCTTATCCGTGGTCATCCATAGTCGCCGCAGTATGAGAATGGGAGTGATCCCCACCCGCCTTCTGCGGCTTCCCCATCATTCGCAGCATCGCTGGCCCGCCTGTCCTCAAAAATCTAACCACCAACACTCCCGCCACTACCAGAAATCCGATGTTCAACCACGTCGTATAGTTCCACGAGATCGCCTCCTCCATCACCCTCGCATCCCTCTGCTGCGGAATCAGGTGCAGCGCCCCAAACAAAAGCTCCACCACGAAAGCTGCAGCCGCCATCGCCACGTAAAACGTGACAAATAGAAACGCGCTCATCTTCCACCCGTAGTACTTGCGATAGATATTCAGGATCGGAAGAATAATCAGATCGGCAAACAGAAACGCAATCACGCCACCAAAGCTGATCCCGCCGTTCCACAGCACCGCCGCCAGCGGTACATTGCCCACCGAGCATACAAACGAGATCACCGCCACCGCCGGCCCCACCAGCGGCCCCCACAGCTTCGCCAACACCGGATGCCCCGCGAAGAAAAACGCCTGCCAGAACTGCTTCGGCACCCACGCCGCCAGCGCTCCGGAAATCAGCAGACCTCCCGCAATATCCAGCCACAGCGACGCCCAGTCCATCACGAAAAAGTGGCTGATCGCCGTTCGCCCCTTCTCCGACGCAGCCCGCTCCCACAGCGACCCCTCATGCAGACTCATATCCATCGCCGCATGCCCTTCCATGCGACCTTGAATCCCCAGCTCCGCCTGCCGCCGCGCCGCCTCCACCCACTCAGGCCGCAGCAACATCCGAAACAGCAGCACCAGCACCCAGATCATCAGCGGTCCGCCCACAAACTCCGCCAGCGTAAACCTCCAGCCCATCAACACCGCCAACAGAATTCCCAACTCCATCACCAGGTTCGTCGAAGCGAACTGGAAG
This sequence comes from Tunturiibacter gelidiferens, assembly GCF_013410115.1. Classification (GTDB taxonomy): domain Bacteria; phylum Acidobacteriota; class Terriglobia; order Terriglobales; family Acidobacteriaceae; genus Edaphobacter; species Edaphobacter gelidiferens. The sequence goes on along the minus strand of NZ_JACCCV010000001.1, from coordinate 1,531,899 downwards.
GCCATCGAAGAAGTAAAGTTCGCACCCTTCCGGAACATCGACCTCGCCAGCGCCACCGCCGCATACGAGCACGAAGAACTCGCCGCCCCCAACCCGCACGCCTTCACAATCGTGCGCGGCCTGTCGTCCGGCAGCAGCCGCGACATCTCCTCCTTCGAAACCACCGCCTGCACCACTGCCGACAGCAGAAATCCAAGAATCAACGCCCACAGAATCTCCCAGGCCATCGTCAACGACATCATCAACGCATGTCCAATAGCCAGGAACATTCCATCCCCCGTTTCGGCAAGTCAGCGACATCAGCAAGCCAGGCGACATCAGCAAGCCAGCCTTATTTAGAAGTCCCCACCGAATCGTCATCTCGACCGAAGCACCTCACAGTCTCATCGTGAGGTGCGCAGTGGAGAGACCCCCGCATTTGCATTTGTTCTTGCCCTCGATACTTGGCGGGGCGACGGTCTCTTCGTCGTAAGATGCGCAGTCGCGCAAGCGATCCGTCCTCTTTCCATTCCATCCCAACAACTAACAGCAGAGAACAGATCACCGACTACCTAGCTGAACATATCCTTCACCTTATCAAACAGCCCACGCGACGTCGGTGTATTCTCCACCACCATCGTCTCGCTCAACTGCTTCAACAACTCCCGCTGCTGCTTGCTCAGCTTGCCCGGAGTCTGCACCCGAATCTCGACGATCAAATCACCCTTCCCATGCGAGTTCAGATGCGGTACGCCCTTGCCCTTCAGCTTGAACGCCTTCCCATTCTGCGTTCCTTCGGGAACCTTGATCGTCGCCGCACCCTCCAGCGTCTGGATCTCCAGCTCCGTCCCCAGCGCCGCCTGCGGAAACGAGATCGGCATCACGCAATGCAGATCGTCACCGTCGCGCTCAAAGAACTTGTGCGCCTTCACACTCAGCACAACATACAGGTCACCGGCAGGCCCTGCATATTTGCCCGCCTCGCCCTCGCCCGAGTAGCGAATCCGCGTATCCTGCTCCACACCCGCCGGCACCTTCACCATAATCGTGTGCTCGCGCTGTACCCGCGTCTCACCCTTGCACGTTTGGCACGGGTCAACGATCAGCGTCCCCGTCCCTCCGCACACCGAGCAGGTCCGCGCCACCGAAAAGAATCCTTGCTGGAACCTCTGCTGCCCGCGCCCGCCGCACTGCGTACAAGTCACCGGAGCCTTGCCCTTCGACGCGCCCGAGCCCTTGCAGTCGAAGCAGGTCTCCATCCGCCGAATCGTAATCTCCTTCTCCTTGCCGAACACCGCCTCTTCGAACTCGAGCTTCATGTCGTACCGCAGGTCGCGCCCACGCTGCACCCTTGAGGCCTGCTGACGGCCATTGCCGCCCATGTTGAACATCTCGCCGAACAGATCGCCGAAGATATCCCCCAGGTCCTGCGCATTGCCGCTGAACCCGCCACCAAATGGACCACCGGCACCACCACCGTTCTGAAACGCCGCATGCCCATACCGGTCATAAGCCGCGCGCTTATCCGGATCGCTCAGCACCGAGTAGGCCTCGCCGCACTCCTTGAACTTCTCCTCCGCAGACGGATCGTTCGGGTTCCGGTCCGGGTGATACTGCATGGCAAGCTTGCGATACGCAGTCTTCAACTCCTGGTCGCTCGCATCCCGCGAAACACTCAATACTTCGTAGTAGTCAACCTTCGTCACGTTTGCCGTCGCCATATCCCTGAAAATCTCTCTTCCATTCTATGCAGCTACAAAATTCGTACCAATCACTCTGTCGTTGCAGTCGCTATCCTTGCCATTGTTCTTTTGCCTGTCATCCCGCAGGGATCTGCTTTTCATCACCCCACTCAATAAAACCGTCATTTCGACCGTAGTGGACCACAGTCTTATCGTGGTCCGCGTAGTGGAGAAACCCCCGCATTGCTGTTGCTTTTGCATTTGTCGTTGCCGTTGCTCTTTTGCTTGTCATCCCGCAGGAATCTGCTTTTCATCGCCCACTCAACAAACCGTCATTTCGACCGAAGCGGACCGCAGTCTCATCGTGGTCCGCGCAGTGGAGAAACCCCCGCATTTTTGCTGTTGCATTTGCATTGGTCGAGCCACTAATCCACAACCTGATTCGGATTCGCTGCAATCCTAACCAGCGCCGGCCGCAACAGCTTCTCGCGGATCTTGTAACCCCGCCGAATCTCCTCCAGCACCTGGTGGTCCGGGAACTCCTTGGTTTCGATGCTTCCCAAAGCCTCATGGATTCGAGGATCGAACTGCGTCCCAATCGTCTCGACAGCCTGAACATTCAATCCCTTCAGCGCATCTTCCATCTGCTTCAGAATCAGCTCCACGCCACCCCGCAGCTGCTCGGCCGTACCATTCGCCTTCAGCGCCAGCTGAAAGTTATCCATCACGCCCAGAAACGGCTCAACCGTATTCGAGATCGTATAGTCCCGCGAATCGGCCCGCTCCTTCGCCTCACGCTTCCGTGCATTATCGAACTCGGCCTGCAGCCGAGCCAGACGGTCCAGCAACTGGTCCCGCTCGCCCTTCACCTGCTCCAACTCCGCCTGTGCGGGGCTCATCTCATTTATCGGCTCAACGTCAGAACCCACAGCCACCTCCGGGTCAACAACTCCTTGCCCGTTCATCTCATCCTGCATCTTTTTAGAACTCCTCATCGTAGTACCTCTTCTATTGTTGCCCATCCGGGCCCATCGCGCGAACTGCTCCTTGGCGTTCATCGCGAAAATCCTCCGCCAGCCGTTCCAACTCCGAACGTCCCCACCTCAAACCTTTTCAAAACCCACCCCATTCACAACTCGCTAAAAATAAATCTCAAAAACCTGGCACTTTTTTCGTGACCCAAAAAGTGACGTCCAAAACACCACATCCACCACGCAAAACACCACACTCACACCACAAATTCACCACGTCCAAACACGCTATTTTCTCAAAAACCCCAGCAAAACCACGCCGCGCCCCGCCAGAAAAAAATCACTCCTCCGGATGCAGCATCCGGTCAAAAACCTGCGCAATATAGCTCACCGCATTCATCGTGTTCTCGTAGTGCATCCGTTTCGGCCCAATCACTCCCACCGTCCCGCGACTCTCTCCGCCCATCCGCGCTGGCGCGGCAATCAGCACAAGTCCAGCCATCTCAGGCGCTTGCTCCTCCAGATCAAACACCACCCTCACGCTCTCCTGCCGCGCATCGATATAAGCATTCAAGAGCTCCACCAACCGCTGCTTCGCCTCAAGCGCCGTCAACACCTCCCGCAGCCTCTCCCTATCCTCTTGAGAACCAACGAGATTCGCCACTCCATCCACATAAACCGTCTGCATCGGTACATCCATCTCCGGCACCGCCTTCACCCAAAGCTGCTGCACCGAATTCAGCAACCTCTGATATTCACTCTTCTCCCGCTCCACCAGCCGGGCAATCTCCGCCCGTACCCGCTCCACGCTCCACCCACGAAAGTTCTCATTCAAGAAATTCGCCGCAACCTCTAACTCCCTCACCGTCAAGTCTTTATCAAGCGCCAATACCCGGTCCCGCACCAGCCCGCTGCGCGTCACCACCACCGCGAGCACCCGCGCCGGAGCCAGCCGCGAAAAATGAACATGCTCCAGCATGTCCCCATCCGCCGCCGCGGCAATCGCCACGCCCACACCGCTCGACAACGTAGCCAGCACATGCGAAGTCCGTTCCAACACCGCCTGCGTCCCCGCAACTCCAACAAAACTCAGGTCGATCTGCGACCGTGACCGCGCTGACAACCGCGCCGCATCGATTCTCGGATTCACCCCGCCACTCAACTGCTCCACAAACATCCGAAACGCCCGAGCCGTAGGCACCCGCCCCGCCGAAGTATGCGGCTGCTCCAGCAGCCCCGCATCGGCCAACTCCGCCATCTCGTTCCGCACCGTAGCCGGGCTAAGCCCCACGCTCTCACCGCTTTGCAGCCGCGCAATAGTTCCCGAACCCACCGGCTCGCCCGTCTCGATGTAGCTCTCAATAATGGCGGTCAGAATAGCTCTCTGCCGCGCCGTCACCCGCTCCGCATCCGCCATTCGCTCCTCCACCCTTAACTTTACGCCACCCGTCAAGCACGCAAACCCATGTCCTGCCGGACGGGCCTCCTGCGCGGAGGGCGGTCACTTCGTGACGCGTATACCGGTCTCGGCAAGATGATCTGCATCGGTCCTCCCGTTGGTCGGAATCATCTTCCCTCGCGACCAACGGGAGCGCCACGCGAAGCGGTACACACGTTACGAAGTGACCGCACCGCGCGCAGCGGGCCCGTCCGGCAGGACAAGCACTTACGAAATCTCCAGCACATCCTCCGTCTTCGAAGCAATCGCCTTAGCTCTCTCCGCAACCTTAGCCGCGATCAGATAGAAGTCCTTCGCCAGCTTCGATTCAGGTCCCGCCAGCGCCACGGGCAGCCCCTTATCTCCACCCTCCCGAATCTGAGGATCAAGCTCCACGGCCCCAAGAAACTCCAGCCCAAACTGCGCCGCTGTCCGCTCCGTTCCGCCCGCACCAAACACGTCGATCACCTGCCCATCGGGTAGCGTCATCTGCGACATATTCTCCACTAGGCCAATCACCTCCACCTTCACCTGGTGAAACATCTCCAACGCCTTCCGCGCATCCTGCAACGCCACGCCTGAACCCGTCGAAACCACGACGGCCCCGGTCAAAGGCACCGTCTGCACCAGCGAAATCACCACGTCGCCAGTCCCCGGAGGCAGATCAACAATCAGAAAATCCAGCTCCCCCCACTCCACCTGCTGCAAAAACTGCCGGATGATCTGGTGCAGCATCGGCCCCCGCATCACCATGGGTTTGTCCCCCGGCGAGATCAGCCCCACCGAAATAAACTTCACCCCATGCGACAGAATCGGCTCGATCCGGTTCTCCCCAACAATATTCGGCTGCCGCGTCACACCCAGCATCATCGGCACATTCGGCCCATAGATGTCCGCATCGATCAGCCCAACCCGATATCCCAGCTTCCCCAGCGAAACCGCCAGATTCACCGCAACGGTCGTCTTCCCCACCCCACCCTTACCGCTCCCAATCGCCACTACATGCGCCACTCCCGGCAACGGCTGCGGCCCCTGCGGTACTCCTGCTCCTGTGTGTCCCATATTCATCTCCTGAAATCGAACGTCTTATTTATTGTCATTCCGCACCCTGAGCGAAGCCGAAGGGGGAAGGAATCTGCTTCACCGCATCGGCACGAGCCTCACACATGCCAGCCGGCCCCCAGCGCCGCTCGCATCTCCTTCTTCCTCTGCGTCTCTCCAGCCCGCATCTCGCGCCGCCGCCCCGCATCTTCAAACCTGCGCTTCTGATGCTCCGTCTCCGGCACCACCTGCGGCACGACCAACCGATTCCCCTCGCGATCCACGGCCACAAACGTGAGATAAGCCGAAGAAACATGGCGCAATCTCTGCTCCCGCACATCCTCCACCATCACCCGTACACCAATCTCCATCGAAGTCCGAAACGCGCGGTTCACGCTCGCCTTCAAAATCAGCAACTCCCCCACCCGCACTGGAGCCACAAAATCCAGATGATCCATGCTCGCCGTCACTGTAAACGCACGCGCATGCCGAGAAGCAGCCATCGCTCCCACCAGGTCGATATACTGCATCAACCTCCCGCCAAACAGGCTTCCCAACGCATTCGAGTCCGCAGGCAAGACAATCTCGCTTCGCTCCGACTGCGACTCAGCCACCGTCCGTTCCAAAACCAAATCGCTCATTCCTACAAGTCTAAATCGCCACAAAGTCGCGTGCCGCACGCAATCACCTAGAGCACCGCAGCGACGCCAGTTCGCCCTCAAAAATCCTGCGCATACGAGACTTGCCAATCCCACCCCGAACAACGCACCATCGATTCATGGACAAGATCGCTGCTCTCACCGAAATCCTCACCGCCGACCCGACCAACGCCTTCGCCCGCTACGGCCTCGCCATGGAGCACATTAGCCAGGGCAACACCGACACCGCCCTCGCCGAATTCAGCGCGCTCATCCACCACAGCCCCGACTACGTCCCCGCCTACCAGATGTCCGCACAGACACTGGCCAAACTAGGCCGCACCCAAGAAGCCCTCGACCGCCTCCACCACGGCATCGCTACCGCGAACCGCACCAACAACCCGCACGCCCTTGCCGAAATGGAATCCCTCCGCGACGATCTCACCTCATAGAACCGTTTACAAACACGTCCGCAACGAACACTGAAAATTATCCGCATTTGTTTCACATCCGCCTACAAGGGGCCGACATCCGAACCCTTCGTCGCCGCCAAACATCTATACTTAGACATGGCGACCACACTCCCGACCACCCTAGGCTCTCTTCGCGCCAGCGAATTCACTCCAGTCCGGCTTGCTCGCAGCGTAAAAGACGAGCTCCGCGAAAATCTGATCGCCAAACTTCGCGCCTCCGCCCAATCGAAGGAAGGCAATAAAGCTCCGCTCTTCCCGGGCATCGTCGGCTACGAGGACACCGTCGTCCCCCAGATCGTCAACGCCGTCCTCTCAAAACATAACTTCATCCTCCTCGGCCTTCGTGGCCAGGCGAAATCCCGCATCCTGCGTTCCCTCACCACTCTGCTCGACCCGCACTGCCCCTACATCGCCGGCTCCGAGATCCGCGACAACCCCTACGCCCCCATCTCGAAATTCAGCCGCGACCTCATCGCAAAGATGGGCGACGAGACCCCAATCGCCTGGATGACTCCCGACGACCGCTTCGTAGAAAAGCTCGCCACCCCAGACGTCACCGTAGCCGATCTCGTCGGCGACATCGACCCCATCAAAGCCGCCCGCAGTAACCAGGACCTCGGCAGCGAACTCACCATGCACTACGGTCTGCTTCCCCGCGCCAACCGGGGCATCTTCGCCATCAACGAAATCCCCGACCTCGCCGGCAAAATTCAAGTAGCTCTCTTCAACATCATGCAGGAGGGCGACGTGCAGATTAAAGGCTACCCGGTCCGCCTGCCCCTCGACGTAGCCATCGTCTTCTCCGCCAACCCCGAGGACTACACCGCCCGCGGCAAGATCGTCACTCCACTCAAAGACCGCATCGGCAGCGAGATTCGCACTCACTACCCAGAAAACGTAGAAGAAGGTATCGCCATCACCGCGCAGGAAGCGTGGTCCACACGCCCCGCCTCCAGGATCGAAATCCCCCACTACATCCGCCAGATCGTCGAGCAAATCGCCTTCACCGCGCGCGAAGACAAGAAGGTCGACAAGCGCAGCGGCGTCTCCCAGCGTCTCCCCATCAGCACGATGGAACTAGTCCTCTCAAACGCCGAACGCCGCGCCCTGCTCCATGACGAAGCCGTAGCCGTACCCCGCGTAGGCGACATCTACACCGCGCTTCCCGGCATCAGCGGCAAGATCGAACTCGAGTACGAAGGTGAGATGCGCGGGGCCGACACCGTCATCCGCGAGATCATCCGCACGAGTGTAGCGAACGTCTTCGACAAGTACTTCGCCACCACCAACACGCAACAGATTGAGCAGTGGTTCAACCTCGGCGGCACCGTCCAGCTCAACGACGAGCAGCCCTCCAGCGGTTCTCTCGAAGAGCTCAAACAGATTCAAGGCCTCATCGAAAAACTCTCACCGCTCGAGATCAACTCCAAGTCCAAACCCGAGATCACCGTAAGCGCGGCTGAGTTTCTCCTCGAAGGCATGTACGCCCACAAGCGCCTCAGTCGCACCGAAGAGCGTGCCTTCAGCGCCGCCGAAAAGAAATCCCGTAACGATCAGGCCTCGCAGTACGCCGAAAAGATGCGCGAACGCGAGATCGAACGCGACGACTACGCGAAGCGCACCCGCCGCGGCTTCAACTAAGGAGCCTAGATGTCCTCCACCCGTATTATGTTTTTCCGTGCCGGCGTAGTGCTCGCAGCTTTTTCATGGGCACTTGGGGCTATCTACATGCATCGTGCCAAAGTAATCGGAGGGTTCTGGAATCACATGTCCGAAAACGATCTATGGCTGCGTGCTGGGCTGGCTGTCGCACTATTGTCCATAATCCTTAGTCTCTTTGGAAGAGGTTTCTCCCGAATCGCAGTATTGGTCGTATCAAGTCTCGCGCTCGTTGTCTGGTTGGGTTTCGGTATGGCCTTATAAGCTTATGAATGTCTCTTCGTTCGATCAATTCAGATCCAATCGCTAAACAACCATGCTCCTCACCTCCACCATCGCACTCCTCGCCCTCGCCGTCACCCCGGAGAAGCCGCGCCCCCACATCCCCGCCGATCAACTCAACAACATCGCCACCATCCTCGCCCACGACGAAGGCTGGCCCCTGGGCGACCCGGATTACACGCTCGATCCAATGCATCCCGACACCGACGACGGCTTCGACTCGATCGGCATCTACAAAAAAGCCCACCTCGTCCGCATGTACTCCATCGACCGCACCACCGGCGATGTGGTCGACTTCCTACGCGGCTGTCAGGTCTTCCGCTTCGAGGACATCAAGTCGTTCCAATCCAAAATCAGACAACAGTCGCAAGCGCCAATCCTCACCGACAAACAGCTCGCAGCCAAGGCTGGCTGCCCGAAACTCACCGTCGTCAACACCCGCTGGGTCCACTAGGTCCACACCATGAAGCGCGTCCGATACACAAAGTTCACCGGCGACCTCGCCTCCTCCTTCGGCCTCGAAGACCTCATGCAGGCCCTATCCGACTTCCTGCTCGACTCCGGCTTCAACGACCCCATGTCCCGCTTCCAGGAGTTCGACGGCGACCAGACCATGGAGAACCTCCGCGAAGCCATCCGCCAGGCCCTCGACTCAGGCGAGCTCTTCGACGACGAAGCGCAGGAAAAGTACGAAGCACTCTCCGAAGATCAAGTCGAAGAACTCATCGACCAGATCATCCAGAAGATGCAGGAGCAGAACTTCATCAACGCCGAGATGCCCGAACAAGGTCAGGGCGAGCAAGGCGACGGCAACGGCGAAGCGCGCTTCGAGGTCACCGACAAGGGCATGGACTTCCTCGGCTACAAGGCCCTCCGCGAACTCCTGGGCCCCCTCGGCAAATCCAACCTGGGCCGCCACGACACCCGCCACGAAGCCGCCGGTGTCGAAACCAACGGCAGCAGCAAGCTCTACGAGTTCGGCGACACCCTCAACCTCGACATCACCGCAACCCTCTCCAGCGTCTTCGCGCGCGAGGGTCTAGCCACTGCCATCGAGGGAGAAGAGCACGCCCCACTCAACATCTACCACTCCGACGTCCACGTCCACCAGTCCGACTACCAGTCCTCCTGCGCCACCGTCGTCCTGCTCGACTGCTCCCACTCCATGATCCTCTACGGCGAAGACCGCTTCACCCCCGCCAAGCGCGTCGCCATGGCCCTCTCACATCTCATCCGCACTCAGTTCCCCGGCGACACTCTCAACCTCGTCCTCTTCCACGACACCGCCGAAGAGATCCCGGTCTCACAACTCTCCCGCGTCAAAGTCGGCCCGCACTACACCAACACCCGCGAGGGCCTTCGCATGGCCCAGCGCATCCTTGCCCGCCAGAACAAAGACATGAAGCAGATCGTCATGATCACCGACGGCAAGCCCTCGGCCCTTACCCTTCCCGACGGCCGCATCTACAAGAACGCCTTCGGCCTCGACCCGCTCGTCATCTCCGAAACCCTCGAAGAGGTGGCCCGCTGCAAGCGCTCCAACATCATGATCAACACCTTCATGCTCGCCAGCGACTTCTCCCTCGTGCAGTTCGTCCAGCAGGTCAGCGCGATGTGCCGCGGCAAGGCCTACTTCACCACTCCGGAAAATCTCGGCAACTACCTTCTCATGGACTTCATGTCCCGCCGCATGAAGACCATCCACTAAAATCGAGCGGACCATTCAGTAGCTCGCTAAGCGTCAATGAAGACCATCCACTGAGAACCCCTTCCGACCAACGGGAGGACAATTGCGCCAGTCCCACCGAGACAAGGTATACGAGTCACGAAGTGACCGCGCCGCGCGCAGCGGGCCGTCCGGCAGGACAGCACTTTCAACTATCATCACCAAAAGGAGAATCATGGGCACAAGCTGGGCACATATCGGCACCGCGGTCACAGCTTCCTTCCTCGCCTCCCTCGTCGAGTGTGTCGAAGCCCTTACCGTCGTCCTCGCCGTAGGCAGCGTCCGCGGCTGGCGCTCCGCTCTCATCGGCAGCGCCTCAGCAATCGCCGTTCTTCTCCTCATCATCGCCGCGCTTGGGACCGCCCTCACCCACATCCCTCTGCACATCCTTCAACTCACTGTCGGCACCCTCTTACTCCTCTTCGGTCTGCGCTGGCTGCGCAAGGCCATCCTCAGAGCCGCCGGCCACATTCCCCTTCACGACGAAGCTGCTGCCTTCTCGAAGAACACCGAGGCCATGCGTCAGCACGGCAACCGCCCCGCCGCATGGGACAAGATCGCCTTCGCCGCCGCCTTCAACATCACCATGCTCGAAGGCACCGAGGTCGTCTTCATCGTCATTGCCATCGGTGCAGGCCGCGCCGGCACGCTCCTACCCGCCAGCCTCGGCGCCGTGGCTGCACTCCTTGTCGTCATCGCCCTCGGCCTCATCCTGCATCGACCCCTCGCGCGAGTCCCCGAGAACACCCTTAAGTTCATCGTCGGCGTCCTGCTCTCCGCCTTCGGGACCTTCTGGGTCGGCGAAGGCATGAACCTCCACTGGCCTGCAGCCGACTGGTCCATCCTCGCTCTCATCGCCGCCTACCTTGTCCTCGCGTTAGCAATGGTGCCCCTCTGCCGCAGGCGCTCGCAAGCCGTCCCATCCACCACATAAGGAGACCGCCATAAACTCGATCAAAACTATCCTCCGCGAGATCTTCGGACTCTTCGTCGACGACGCCAGCTTCGCCCTCGCCCTCCTCTCCTGGCTCCTCCTCATGCGCATCGTCTCGCCTCACCTTGGTGCAGCCTCTGCATTCTCAGGCATCATCCTCTTCATAGGACTCGCCCTCATCCTCCTCGAAAGCGCAACCCGCTACTCAAGAAGACAATCCCTCAGCAAATGACCCTACCGATGCAGGTCCAGCCCGAACTTCGGTGCTGACCTCGTCCCACTCACCTTCACCGGAATCACCGCGCCTGCACCATCCTTCTTGAAGAATGGATCAACCGGCTTCAGCAAAATCGACTTCCACCTCGAAGCCACCATCTGCGACACCTTGGCGTTGGTCCGTATCTTTCCCTCAAACTCGAACCGCTCTCCATCCAGCGTGTACTCCCCCGCGAGCATCACATCGGCTCCCGGCAAGGTGTAGTTCAGTTTGCTAAAACTGATCCGCCCGGCATCCATCACAAACTCTCCCACCATCTCGGAGTGCACGTCCGCCGCGCCAGGCTTCGCATCCTTCGGATCGCCCTGCGCCCGCAGGCTCAACATATCCACCTTATCCTCCACCTCGGTATTGCTGAAATGAATCTGCTGCAGCGAAAATCCGCCCTTCAATCCAATCTTCTTCGACACGCTCTCCGGTCCCGGGCGAATATGCAGCTTTGTCTTCATTTGCAGTCGCCCCGTCATCACCGCCGGCGTAGTCTTCACCGCAAGCCGCAGAAAGTCCTGAATCTCTCCCGCGTGTACGTTCACATCCAGGTCAATCATGTGCCCTTTGCCTCTTTCATTCACAACCGCTCCGCTGCACGTAAACTCCGATCTACCCAACCGCGCCTCCACCGGCTGTAGATACGTATCGCCGCTGGTCCCATCCACAATCGCGTGAAACTTCGTATGCAAAGGCACAGGATGATCTGCCGTATCGAGCGAAAAATTCGGCGTCTCCGTCGTCCCATCCACAATAATTTTGTTCAACTGCCCGCTAAACTCACCCACTGAAGACAGCATCCCGCCAATGCCTTTGATCGTATTCAGGTCCACATGATCAAACGTGTATCTTCCCGTCACAGTCGAGTCGCCGGGGCTCTCGTTATTCCATGGCCCAAACGTTCCCGTCGCATGGATATCGCCCTTCGGAATAGCATTGACCAGCGTTGCATCATACCTCCACGCCGCATCCGGCCCAACATTCCGCATCACGATGCGGCTCATCTCAAAGTCCTTCGGCTCTTTGCCCGGCTTCATCGTTCCGATGATCAGCTTCGAATCGTCGAACACTATCTCATCCACCACAATCGTGATCTTGCCCAGATGCCTCCGTCCCTTCGGCGCCTGCTGCCGCATCTCCCGCGGCGGGATGTGAATCGCCATGCCCGCAACGTGCACCGTCCGAACGCGCATCGGCTTCACAAACAAACCCGACAGGTTTGCATGAAACGAAAAATGATCAAGCGCGATAAGAGGATCTGTCGCCCCTGCCGCAACCACCTCGTCCTCAGGGTAGATCCGGAGCCCGTCCCCAGAGACCTCAAGCCCCTTCAGCACTGAAACAGAAAACCCATCCATCTCCACCCTGCTGTCAAAGCGAGTACTCAGCGTCTCGATCACGCGCCCCTTCAAGATCGGCATGGCCCGATGCACCACAATCACGCCGATCACCACGAGAACAACAACCGCAATCAGCACAGAGACCAAAATCCAAGCCCACACGCCGCGATGCTTCGGAGTCTTCAAGTCACTTATTGTTTCGTTCATGTTTTCGTCATTCACAACTGCAGTGATATTTTTTGATGCCAAAAAGCTGCAGCACGGTTCCGGCGCAATAAATCAAACCGAAGGCAACCCCGGCGCAGTCAACTCCCTCCATCAGAATGCTCTTGTAAACAAAAAATACTCCTACGTCAGAGATTGAGTTACGTTTATCCGTGTCGCCAAAGCCACACATGATCGTCTTCGGTATCCTGGTCCTTTTGCTGCCGCTTACTGTTCACGCTGTGCAGATCCACGAAGAACCCACGCGCATTCCCTGGACTCAGGCAACGCCAAACGGTCTTAGCGCGCTTCTTGTCTATGCTGATCTTCCCGGCAAACGTCCTCTCGTCGTCATCACCCACGGAACCTCCCGCGACCTCGAACCACGCAACAACGTTACCCCTTGGCTGTTTCTTCCCCAGGCGCGTTGGTTTGCGCGTCGCGGCTTCGTTGCCCTCGTCGTCGTGCGCCGCGGCTACGGCTCCTCCAGCGGTAAGCCCGACTACCTCGGCAACGGCCGCTGCCCCCAGACCGACTACGAAGGTGCCGCCCGCAAGTCCGCCGAAGATCTTCGCATCGCCATCGACTTCGGTAGCAAGCTCCCCCAGGTCGACCCCACCCGTGTTCTCGCGGTCGGCATCTCCACCGGCGGCATGGCCACCGTCGCCCTCACCGCCGACGCTCCCAAAAACCTCGTCGCAGCCATCAACTTCGCAGGTGGCCGCGGCTCAAACGCCGATCACGAGATCTGCAACCCCAACGCCCTTATCGCCGCCTTTCGCGACTTCGGCAAGCACTCACGCACGCCCATGCTCTGGATCTATGCCGATAACGACAAGTACTTCTGGCCCGAGATCGCTCAGCAGTTCGACACCGCCTTTCGCTCCGCCGGTGGTCAAGACCAGTTCCTCCACGCTCCAGCCTTCGGCGATGATGGTCATACTCTCTTCAGCCACGGTATCCCCATCTGGTCGCCCATGGTCGACGACTTCCTCAAAGCCCATGACCTTGTACTTCTGCCGCAACCGCTTCCCGACGTAACTCCGCCCGACATCCCACCACCCGCAGACCTCTCCGACCGCGGCCAGCAAGCCTTCCGCAGCTATCTCATACTCGGCCCGCACAAGGCCTTCGCGATCTCTGCCCACCACTACGCATCTTCCGTCGCACAGATGAACTCTGACGACGCTCGCAAAGACGCACTCAAAAACTGCAACCGGCTTGCCGCGCCGGATAAAGAAACCTGCACCATCGTCTTTCAAGAAAACTCGCCCGTGCACTAGTGATAAAAAAACTGCTACTTCGTACGACCCGGCAGATCGGCGATGTTATGTCCATCGTGGTACACCGCAAAGATCCTCTGAGTGTTGCCGATGTCAACGAGCGGATCAGCGTCCAGCACCAGCAAATCCGCTCGCTTCCCGGGCGCAATTGTCCCACGATCACCCGCATGCAGCAGCTTCGCATTCTCTCCCGTCGCCGCCGTAATCGCCTGCAACGGAGTAAGTCCAGCCCGCACCATCAATGCAAGCTCGTGATGCTCGGCAAACCCCGGAATGCGCCCGGGCAAAGCCCCTGAGTCTGTTCCGAACCCGACGCTCACGCCCGCATCAAACACCTTCTTCAAATTCTGTTGTCCCACTTCGAAGTCCTTCTGATGCTGCGCTGTCTGCGGATCCTGCATGATCTTCTCCGCATACCCAGGCGCGCTAAACTTCGCCATCAACTTCGGACCCGCAGCCTGCTGAAAGAAAGGCGTCTGCATGAATGCAGCATTCTGCGCATAAATGTACGCCGACTCGTCCACCGTAAACGTCGGCACATACCAGACGTGGTGCTGCTTCATCGACCGCACAAACACATCATCCACCACCTGGTCGCGAACCGAGTGCGCCAGCACATCCACACCATCCGCCACAAGTTGCTTCGCATCCTCCAGCGCATACTCATGCGCCGCAACACGCACATGCCGTTTATGAGCCTCATCGATCACGGCTTTATAGATCTCCGGCGTCATCTCCGGCACCTTGCCATGCAGCTTGTCCACCCAGATCTTGATGATGTCCACGCGTTGCGCCGCCATCTCATCCACATCGCGCCTCGCATCCTTCTCTGTTGTTGGACGATAGATCTGGTCTGCCGCCGAAAGCAGCGGAGGCGCACCGTCCGGCACTCCAATCCCCCTGCCCGCCGTAAAGATCGAAGCCCCAGCCAAGCGCCCCGCCTGCTGTTCGTCACGCAACACAAACACCAGATCGCGATTCAGTCCCAGCGACAAGATTGTAGTCACACCATATCGCTCATACTGGATCAACTGCGCGGTCACATTCTCCCGTGTGTACCCCGTCGCAGAAGACTCAGCATCATCCACAATCAAACCCAGGTGCGAGTGCGCGCAAATCAACCCCGGAATCACCGTCTTTCCCGTCAAATCACGAACCTGCGCTTCCACCGGCACCGCCATCTCCGCCCCACCAACCTGCTCAATCTTTCCATTGCGCAGCAGCAACGAAACATGCTCCTGCGGCGCCGCACCCGTGCCGTCAATCACCCGCGCATTCCGCAGCATAACTACTTGCTGTACAGGCATCCGCCGCCCCGGTACCAGCTGCACCGCTGCATTCTGCGCCCGAGCAAGAGAGCCGCCGAGAAGGATCGCAATCACAACGAAGTTCGACCGCGCTGTCATAGGCTTCTTAGATGCAAACCGCTCCACCAGGAGACCAGCTATGGCCGCGAACCCACCTGCCGCCGCTCCCGCCAAAGCCTGTACAACCCCCACGCCGCCACCGAGCAGTTATCCACGATCGTCCCATCGAGAATCATCTCCTCGAACGCCCCCCCGCTCACCCGCCTCACCACCAGATCGCTCTCCTCCGCATCCGGGTCTGGCTTCCCCATCGTCAGCCCTTCAGCCAGAAACACATGCTGTATCTGATTCATCACTCCATACGCGATCTGCAGCGTCGACAAAAGCGTCATACGCTCCGCCGTCAATCCAGTCTCCTCCAGCAACTCTCCCCGCGCCAACTCCTCCGGCACCACCTCCGCCAACTCCCAACCTCCCTGCGGAAACTCCCAGTGCCGCGCCCCCACCGTGTACCGGAACTGCTCAATCAGATAAACAAACTCGCCATCCGCTCCCACCTCCAGCGGAATCACAATACAAGCCGGATGCTTGTCGACGACGCCATAGATCCCGCGCTTACCATTCGCCCGCTCGATCACGTCTTCGCGCACGCTCGTCCACGGATTCCGATAAACCTCCCGGCTGCTAATCGTTTTGATCGTCACAACACCTCCGTCACACTCAATCCCCGTCAGGAACCGAAAACTCAAGGTGCGACGGATACTTCTCCGATCCATAGATCGTCACCGTCTGCCCCCGGTACGCCCCCGCCGGAGCCGTCATGATATTCGGCACAAACGTCTGCGGATTCCGGTCGTACAGCGGAAACCAGCTCGATTGCACCTCCACCATCATCTTGTGTCCCTTCAGAAAAGTATGATCCGCCCCATGCAAACTCCACTTGTACTCAGTCACCTTCCCCGGCGTCAACGCCTCGGGTGCCTCAAAACTCTTCTGATATCGCCCGCGAAAGATCTCATCCACAATCATCAACTGATACCCCGCCATCGGTGCCGGCGCATCGTCCGGATAAACATCGATCAGCTTCACCACAAAGTCCCCATCCGTACCGGTCGTAGAAGCAAACAGATCCGCAACGACATCCCCCGTCACAGTGACATCCTTCTCCAGCACCGGCGATGAAAAGTTCGCCAAATCCTTCCGCCCACTCACAAACCTCTGATCCTCCACCAGCCAAGTCCGCCACTTCGACCCATCCGCATACGTCGACTGAATCGGCCGATTCCGATACGGCACTGGGTTCGCGGGATCCGCACTGTAACTAACCGCAGCCTTCGCAGCTCCCCCAGCCGCAGGCGCATTCGTCGTCAACTCCCCACCAGCATTCAAAAAT
Organism: Tunturiibacter gelidiferens; assembly: GCF_013410115.1. GTDB lineage: Bacteria > Acidobacteriota > Terriglobia > Terriglobales > Acidobacteriaceae > Edaphobacter > Edaphobacter gelidiferens. The sequence goes on along the minus strand of NZ_JACCCV010000001.1, from coordinate 1,515,284 downwards.
AGCTTCGTCTCTTTGAACCCTTGCTTCGGAGGCCACGCCTCATAGCGCTCCCACTTATCGACGCCCGTCCTGAAGCTTGCCACACCCGTCAAATCAAAACCCGCCCTTCCCTTCAGATACTTCTCAAAAAAAGGAGCTTCAATCGTCTTCCGGTATTGATCGCCCGTCGCAGCCCCAAAGTCGAGCACCCCAAGATGCCGCGTCGTCGGCCCCCATCCACCATGATTCCACGGCCCCAGCACCATGAACACTTCGTTCTGCGAGTCATGTGGCTTCAACGCAGCATACTCGGCCTGCGTCCCCCACATATCCTCCTGGTCCCACCACCCTCCCACCTCGAGCGTCGGCACCTCCACTTTCGTCAGACGCTTCTCCACCGCCATATCCTGCCAGAACTTCGTATAAGCGGGCTGCGTCAAAAATATCTTCGCCGTTGGCAGACTCTCCATCTTCGCTGCGTCCGCAGCACCAGCGAAGTTCACGTTGCGAAGAAAAAAATCGAAAGTGTCTTCTTTACTCTCCACCCGCGCATCCGTCTTTTGTGCCTCTAACTGTTGCACATAGTCGAAGCCATACGTCTCGCGGAACGCTCCATTATGGAAAAAGTCATCCCCCATCCACACATTCGTCATCGGAGCCTGCGGCGAGATCGCCTTCACCGCCGGGTGCGCATCAATCCCAGCCGACATCGCCAGAAACCCCGGATACGAGACCCCCAGCACCCCCACCTTTCCGTTATTCTTCGGTACATTTTTCAGCAGCCAGTCGATCGTGTCGCGCGTATCGGTCGTCTCATCCACATCATTCTTCGTCGCATGTGCAACGATCGCGCGGTTCATCACGAACTTTCCCTCCGACTCATACCGTCCGCGAATATCTCCAAACACAAAGACGTACCCACTCGCCGCCAGCTCCGGCTTACTGCCGTTTACCGCTGCCGACGAAACCCACGAAGTCCCATACGGCGTCCTCTGCATCAAAAAGGGAAGCGTCTCCCCACTCGTCTCCGATCCCGCTGGCCGCAGAATCACCACATGCAGCTTCACCCCGTCACGCATCGGAATCATTGCCTCGCTACGCGTGTACTCCCGAAAGTGATTGAGCCGCGTTCCCACCAGGCTGACGCGGCCTTCCTTCCTCTCGACGCCCGGCTCGCCCCGTTCGCCAAACGTGCTCGTCAATCCGGAGACCTTCCCCGCAGCGTCCCGCGCGAAAACGACTCGCAGCTCGTGCGCAAAGAAGTGATCGACCGACTCGGCCCGCAACTCATATCGCGGTGAACGCTCGCCTTCGACGTAGAGTTTGTCGCCCTCACGGTAAACCGAACTCAGCACATCCGGCTCCATCTCATCCCGATACTGCCCCACATACTCGTCAAGTGCCCCAACGGAAAGCGTAATCGCATGCGGCTTCTGCGCGGCCTGAACCTCCTGCGCACCCAGCACAGCCACCGAAGCCGTCAACCATCCGGAGAGAACCACCGCGCACCAGCCGCTGATCTTCATCAAGCTCATCCTCACACTGAAATCGTCAAGCCGTAAAGCAAAAGAGACCGCAGGCACTCAAGAAGAAATGGGTTGAGTAGCACTCAGGGCCCACCTCTTTCCATGAAATCTGCAGTCTCCTTCTTAGGTAAGAATTGCTTCAGGGCTAGCCACGCACTGGAAGCCCACTCGATTGTGCGACCCATCGCAAAACGGCCGCTTCTCGCTGGCCCCGCAGCGGCAAAGCGAAATCGCCGGCTTCCCCGTCAGATCCCACTCCTTGCCATCCGCATCCTTCAAAAGGATGTGACCCTCAACCCGTAGCGGACCATTCGGCCGAACCGTAATCTTTACTACTTCTTCTGACATCGTTCGTTACTCTCTCTCATACAAAGGATGCGTTCAGCATAGCAAACCCTCGGCAGCAGCAAACCGTCGCGCCACTCCACAGCCAGTACCCTTTCCACCTCGTCGCTACGGGGAGACAGCCGTCGCGCTCTTCGCAATTGTGCCTGTTTTGAGCACGGCGCTATATCTCGCTGCATCTCTCACCCACCGCGCTCGGAGCCAGCGGTTCATCGGCTCTGAATAATTCCGCGAAATAAGGGCTCCCAGCAACCCCGAAAGCAAGAGAACAGCAAGAAACATCGCCGGAACCGTTTGGATTGGTTTATTCATGATTAGGAAAAGATGAAAAAGACTCAAAACAACAAACACGTGTGTCAGATAGACCTCATAACTCAGTGCCCCCACGCGCACCAGAGGACCAAGAAATATCGGCGCTTGCCACCGCATCTGAGCAACCGCGATCAGCACCATACAAACACCTACAGCCAGGACCGTCATATCCAGTCCATTACGGCCAAGGCCCCAACGGTAGACGCTGATCGAAAAACCGAGGATAAAAACCAGCATCATGGTCCCTGCTGCTCCGAGTACTCGCAGCGTCGTACTGGAAAGACGCGTCTTCGCAGAGAGAAGTGCAGTCAAACAACCCAATGCAATGCCGTCCATGCCACCAAGATAGGAGTACTCTCTCCAGACCGGATTATGGTTGAAGGCCTGCGACCGGGCAAAGGGTCCCAACAGGACGAAAACAAGGAGCAAAGCCGAGACAGCGCTGACGCGACGAAGCACTCGACAAGCCAGCGGGAAACCAAGATAAAACATCTCTTCGACTGACAGCGACCATAGAATGTCCCAACTCGCCGGCAGATATCCTCTTCGCGCCTCAAGCAGATTGACATGAAAGGTAAGCGCTGCGGCGAGAGCACGCCCCAGTCCGCCGGTCTTCGGAGAGACCACAAACTCTTTGACGTGCGCCAAGTGAAGAAGACTGAGAATCACAAGAAGAAGCATCAGCAGCGGCGCGATGCGAGCGAACCTCAACCGATAAAAATCACCCACGTTCACCGCAGACACTGAACCCCAACGCCGCAGCGTCGTTGACGTAATCAGAAATCCGGAGATCACAAAGAATATCTGGACACCAAACTGACCATTCCAGACCAGCGAAGACACCAGCTGACGCGGCAGGCCCTGCGTGTAGGGAACCTCCGCGCCTAGCAGCTGCATGTTGACGTGATTCATCAGCGCCATGCAAATCGCAAGACCCCGAAGAAGATCCACACCATCCAGTCGCGGCCAAATTCGCGCAGACTCCCCCGCCCGCTTCAAAAATTGGACCTCTCTCCAAACGATGCAGCCTCCTATCTTCACGCTCCTTCGAAGACAAGGCACCTCAATCACACAACATCGACTTCCAGCTCATCCACATAGCACCAGCCCCAGCTCTCGCCCGGCTCAACCGACCGCATAATCGCATGTTGTGTAGTATGAAAATGCTTGGTCGCGTGCCTGTGCAGAGAAGAATCGCAGCACCCCACATGCCCACACTCCAGGCACATCCGCAGATGCACCCAGCTACTGCCGATCTTCAAGCAATCCTCGCAACCCTTCGCCGACGGCTTCACCTTACGAATCTGATCCAGATGAGTACATTCCATTCGCGCACCTGCCTTCGCCTGATTCTATCTCCAAGAGGCTGATGAGAAGCTATCCTGCCGGACGGGCCTCCTGCGCGGAGGGCGGTCACTTCGTGACACGTATACCGGTCGCATCACCCTCACCAGCAAAGGGCCTCCCGCTGGTCGGCTTCATCTTCCCTCCGACCAACGGGAGGACCAGCATCGTTCCCTGACCACAACAAGGTACACAAGTCACGAAGTGACCGCCCCACGCGTAGTGGGCCCGTCCGGCCAGGACCAGTCTTCTAATCCCCCATCCCCTCCGTAATCCCATACTCCTTTAGCTTCCGGTAAAGCGTCGTCTTGCCGATCCCAAGTAACTTCGCCGCCATCAGCTTATCGCCCTTCAGCTGCCGGATAGTCCCAAGAATGGCATGCTTCTCCATCTCCGCGATCGAAACGATCCCGCCGCCCTGCGAAGCGCCCATCGTCTCACCCCGCTCCATCCCATCTTCCTCAACCGCATGGATCGCCGGTCCCTGCTGCATGCGAAAGTTCTGCAGCTGCGTCGGCAGGTCGCCCAGGTGCAGCACCGGCCCCGACGACAGCGCACACGCCCGCTCGATCGCATTTTCAAGCTCACGAACATTGCCCGGCCAGTCATACTCTGCCATCGTCCGCAGCATCGAGTCCGAGAACGTGCGCTCCACGCCTGTCTCCTTCTCCATCTGCTTCAGAAAGTGCGTCGCCAGAACAGCAATGTCCTCTCGCCGATCCCGCAACGGAGGGATCCGCAGGTTCACCACGTTCAAACGGAAGTAGAGATCCTTGCGAAACCGTCCCTGCTCCACCATCGTCGAAAGATCGCGATTGGTCGCCGCCAGCACCCGCGCCGAGATCGGCCTGGCCTGCGTCGCTCCCACTGGCCGAACCTCCTTCTCCTGGAGCGCCCGCAGCAGCTTCGCCTGCAGATCCAGCGGCAGTTCACCAATCTCGTCCAGAAAAACTGTCCCGCCTTCAGCCGAGGCCAGCAGCCCTTCCTTCGCTCGATCAGCTCCTGTGAACGCGCCCTTCACGTGCCCGAACAACTCGCTCTCAATCAGCGTAGGCACCAGCGACCCGCAGTCCACCGGCACAAAAGGCTTCGTCGCGTTCGGCCCGTTGAAGTGAATGGACCGCGCCACCAGCTCCTTGCCCGTCCCACTCTCCCCCAGGATCAAAACCGGATGCGTCGAATAAGCCACCTTCGACAGAATCCGATACAGCTTCTCCATCTCCGGAGACCGGCCTACCAGCCCCCCCATTCCCTGCTGCGTTCTCAACCTCTCGCGCAGCTGCCGGCTCTGCACATCCATATGCAGCTGCTGTCCCGTACGCTCCAGCACCGCCGTCAGCTCCTCCAGTGCAAACGGCTTGGTCAGATAATCTCCCGCACCAATCCGCATCGCCTCTACCGCAGACGACACCGTCGCAAACGCCGTCATCACAATCACCGCCGTGTCCGGATGCAGCGCCTTCACCTGCTCCAACAACGGCAGACCTCCCCCGCCCGGCAGCTTCAGATCCAGCAGCAACAGATCGATCCGCCTCTGCTTCAGAATCGCTCGCGCCGCCGTAGCACTCTCAGCGCCCACTACTTCAAACCCCATCCCCGCTGCGATCTGACAGCAAGCCTTCCGCACCGCCTCATCATCGTCGACCACCAGCACATGCAGCAGCCCAAGATGTTCCGCCGAGCTCACCGCATGCGGCGCAGAGACCGGCGACACGCCCACCAGCACTCCCGACGGCGAGTCCGCGCCCACTTCCCCACTCCTCCGCTCACCATTCGCTCCTTCGTTCAACACAGAAACACCTCCTGCACCGCTCGTCCTCGCTCCCGCCGTCTCAAAACCCGTCATCCTTAGCATGCGATCCATCCAGCCTCTCCCCGTACGACCATCTTCACTCCCGAATCGTTCATCCTCGTTCCCTCCATCTCCAACTCCTCCCGCTCGAGCACCGCATCCAACCGCTTCATCGCACTCCACTCCACCGAGATGCTTGTTCCCACCTCCGGCTGGCTCGCAATATTCAGAGATCCACCCGAAATAGCCACCAACTCCCGCACCACCCGAAAGCCCAGCCCGCGTCCATTCGCAGAAGAGATCCCACCGGTCTGCATCAACCGTCGCACCGCCGCCTGATCCATCCCGCAGCCGCGGTCCGTCACCGTCATCACCACTCTGCGTCGCGGCTCCTCGCCTTCGCTCTCCGTCTGCTGCAGCACGCCTTCCACATGGATCGAGATCGCCCCGACCCACGGCGTAGCCTCCGCCGCATTCTTCACCAGGTTCGTCAGTATCCGCTCCACCGACTCCACCGGCACCTTCACCGCCTGAAACGCGCCCACGCCATAAGAGATCTCCACCGTTCGCCCGGCCACCCGGCTCAGCAGGCCCCTGCACCGGTCCACCACATCTGGCAGCACGGCAAACTCTCCCTGCACCTTCGTCGACCTTCCAGCACGCGCATGATTCACCAGCCGGTCAATCATCGCCCAGCTGCGATCGCTCAACATCCTCAGCTCGTTGGCATATTCCTTATGCTCTTCATGCAGCACTCCGGGCAGCGCCAGCAGATCAGAATAAAGACTCAGCGCCCCCAGCAGATTACCCGCGTCATGCGCCAGCCCCGCGCCCTCGGCCACCCCCGCGATCGCTGACACCTCGGCAGCCGGCGCATCCACCGTCCTCCGCACCGTCGGCATCGCCGAGCCACCAAGACCCATCTGGCGTGTCACATGGCGAAGCGCCGCAAACTTCCCTGAATAACTCTCTGGCCCCGAGGCAGTACCACTCTGCATTGCCTGCATTCCGTAAATCCACCGTTCTCCTGCTTAGTAACCTATAGCAGATGCACTTCTGTAATCACTTCAAGTGCCAAACTGGAACTCCCTTCCTAAGTGATTACACATCAAGCGAAAACTCCTCCAATCCTCCTGCGCCGCCCGAATCAGGAGCCGTCCCAATATGGAACCGAATCCAACCAAGATCCACCGACTCCCACAAAATCCTCAACAAAACTCCAATCCAATCGAGCCTTCCCATTATGGAACCAATCCCATTTCGGAACACTCCCCCAAAGGGCTCACACTCCACCCATCCCATCGCTCCCACAACCCCGCAACTATAATTCCCTAATGTCCGTAACCACCGCCACACCCTCCCCTCAGCTCTTCCGCCCCGACCACCGCTCCGCCGACGCCCTCCGTCAGGTCCGCATCACCCCTCACTACGTCGCCATGGCCGAGGGCTCCGTCCTCATGGAGTCCGGCAACACCCGCGTCCTCTGCAACGCCACCGTCGAGCAGGGCGTCCCCAGCTGGCTCCGCAACTCCGGCCGTGGCTGGGTCACCGCCGAGTACGGCATGCTCCCCCGAGCCACCCTCACCCGCACCGCACGCGAGAGCGAACGCGGCAAGGTCGGCGGCCGCACTCACGAGATCCAGCGCCTCATCGGGCGTTCCTTGCGAAGCGTGGTAGATATGAAGGCTCTCGGCGAGCGCACCGTCATCCTCGACTGTGATGTCCTTCAGGCCGACGGCGGAACCCGCACCGCAGCCATCACCGGAGCCTGCGTCGCCCTGGCCCTCGCGCTCGGCAAGCTCGTCAAAGCCGGCACCCTCAAGAACTCGCCTCTCAAACAGATGGTCGCCGCCACCTCCGTCGGCATCGTCGACGGCAACGTTCTGCTTGACCTCGCCTACGAAGAGGACTCCCGCGCCGCCGTCGACATGAACGTAGTCATGCTAGCCAACGGAGGCCTCGTCGAGACCCAGGCCACCGCCGAGCACGACTCCTACACCCGCACCCAGCTTGGCCAGATGCTCGACTTCGCCGAGAAGGGCATCCAAGAACTCCTCGCCGCCCAGCGCACGATCCTGGACCAGGCAGGATAAATCTTCATCCCGACCAACGGGAGGACCCGCGCACCTACCCAGCCGCGACCGGTACAAAAGTCACGAAGTGACCGCCTCCCGCGCAGGGAGCCCGTCCGGCAGGACAACCGCTTCAAGCCGCCTCACGTGCCCCCATCGAAGTACCAACCGAGGCCGCCAACTCCAGCGCAGGCTGCCGATTCGGCATCATCATCTGCGCCAGCAGACCCTCTTCAACGATCAAAACAGTCGCACACACAATCAGCGGAATCAGTTCGCCAAACACCCTCGTCTCGATCAAAATCCCATACACGAACATGAACCCGAACCAGATCGGCAGCAGCCACAGCCAGGCCTCCAACCGGGGGTCGCGAATCCTCCGCCGCATCACCACGACAAACACCAGCAGATATCCGCAAGCACTCATCAACTGTGGCCACGCCTGTGGAAACAGCAGCGACTTCACATTCCAGTCGATCCGTGGATAGAACTCCGACACATTACCCGCGAACACGTGTCGAAGGAAGATCTGCCACCCCGCCCAAAATAAAGCCAGCGGCACGACTACTCCCAGGCTCTGCACGCGCAGCATCCTCGACCATCGCAGCCGCCCACCCTCCACCGCTTCATTCAGCAAAAACAACGGCAGCAACAGCAGCGTAGTCTCTCTGTTCAGCGTCGCGATCACAAACAGTCCCGCAAAGTAAATCCAGTGCCGCCGAAAGTACATCAGGTACATCGCCGTCGCGAAGAACGCCAGGCTCGGCAGATCGTAGACGAATCGAAAGTTCTGCACCGTATGCATTACATAGGTGGCGGCGCAGGCCACCAGCAGCAGCGGATAAACCATCGGCGTCAACAGCCGCCGCCGCGAACTCGCCTGGTAGATCCTCGTCGTCATGTACCCAGCCACCAGCAAACACACGACGTTGATCCCCGCCTGCACCAGCACCTCGGGAGACACCGGCTTGGGAAACCAGAAGTGTGACTTCGCCAGCGGTCTCGCCAGCCACGCAAGGACGATGCTCTCATGCGCCCACCGCATCGGCAGCATCATCAGGCTTCGCCCCTGGAACGGCATCCGCTCCCGGCCCTCTTCGTACAGCAGTGTGTTCACGTAGGGCCTTGTCAGCCATAGATAGCACCACACAAACTGCACCGTAGCGAACACATACACCACAATCAGACAAATTCGCTTGTGCCTGGACATAGGCTCACCTCGTCAAAAACCTCATGCCACTGGCTTTCGGCAAGGGAATGTGCAGCCCCCGTTCCGCCGCAATCACTCCTAGGATGACCCGATCCTTACTGCGGGTTGCAACAACTCACAACCTCTCTTTTGCAACCGGAGGCCCAACCCGGCACTCCAAACCTGTAGAATCTCTCACGCTGATATAACTAGCTTGCAGAGGCAGGAAAAAACCCTTGAACATAACCACGACCCAGCAGAACGCCTCCACCCGCGACCCCCAGGCCACTGACGTTCGCGCCATGAGCATCGCCACCGTGCTCTTCTTCATGTGGGGCTTCCTCACCTGTCTCAACGACATCCTTATCCCGCATCTCAAAGGCATCTTCAGCCTCAACTACGGCCAGGCCCTGCTCGTCCAGTTCGCCTTCTTCTCGTCCTACTTCATCTTCGCCCTGCCCTCCGGCAAACTTGTCGACTGGCGCGGTTACAAACAAGCCATGGTCATCGGCCTCATCGTCATGGCCGCCGGCGCGCTGCTCTTTCTTCCCGCCGCCAGCACCGCCTCCTTTCCCCTCTTCCTCTCCGCACTCGTCATCCTCGCCGCCGGAATCACCTGCCTCCAGGTATCGGCCAATCCCTACGTCACCAACCTTGGCCCGCAAGCCACCGCGGCCAGCCGCCTCAACCTCGCCCAGGCTTTCAACTCCTTCGGCACCACCATCGCTCCCTTCTTCGGCGGAGCGCTCATCCTCGGCGCCATCCAGGCCTCGCCCGAAAAGCTCCAGTCCTTCTCCACCGCAGCCCTCCAAACCTATCGTGAGCAGCAAGCATCCTCGGTTCGCCTGCCCTATCTCGGCATCGCTCTCACCCTTCTCGTCCTCGCCGTCGCCATCGGCCTCATCAAACTCCCCACCACCGACTTCACCCGCGACTTCCGCCCCGGTGAACTAGTCGGCCGGGCCGCAGGAAGCATCTGGCATCAACCCTATCTTCTGATGGCAACTCTCGGCATCTTCGTCTACGTAGGCGCCGAGGTCTCCATCGGCAGCTTCCTCATCAACTATCTCGGCCTGCCTCACATCATGAACTTCCCGGAGCGCACCGCCGCCCACTACGTCTCCTTCTACTGGGGCGGAGCGATGATCGGCCGTTTCATCGGCTCCTACGTCCTCCGTTACATCAGCACCGGCAAAGCCCTCGCAGCCGCAGCCTTCATCGCCTTCTGCCTCGTCCTCACCACCATGGCCACTGGAGGCCCCGTAGCCCTCTACAGCGTCCTCGCCATCGGCTTCTTCAACTCCATCATGTTCCCCAGCATCTTCAGCCTCGGTCTCGCCGGACTAGGTGAGCTCACCAGCAAGGGCTCAAGCCTCCTCGTCCAGGCCATCGTAGGCGGTGCACTCCTTCCCCTCGCAGAAGGCCACCTCGCCGACCGTGTAGGAGTCCAGCACGCCTTCATCATCCCCGCCGTCTGCTACATCTACATCGCGATCTTCGGCTTCGTCGCCTCCCGCCGCAAAGACATCGATCAGGACCCCAGACACCCCTCACACACCGCCACCGCTCACTAAAACAGAACTCCCACCGGCACCCTTCAAGCAAGTGGGAGTTCATAGCAACAGCACAAATCTGTCATTCCGACCGAAGCGCAGTGAAGTGGAGGAACCCGCTCCTCCTTCGCACCGGCGAGAACTTTCGCCGGGAAATTCGGTAGCGGGTCAGTTTGGAGGGAACGACTGAAGTTTCCGAAGACCTGACTTTGCGGGAGGACCACACTTTCAGACTTAGGAACCACACCCAACTGTCCGATACTCTTTCCAAACAGCAGGATCATCCGTTACATAAAACACCGGCTCCATCTTTCGACGTTCGATCAACTCACTCGTCCCCTTCACAACGATCTCTGTATAGCGTGGATACCCCGGAGGGGATTCTGGTGGAGGATTTTTCATTCTAAAATCTGAGCATTTCACCCTACCATCTGCCTTTTCCAGTGTTTGCCCTTTCGCATCTTGCAATACAAATCCCGCGCTGGGCCATGTGAAATAGCTCATCTTGATCGAAACGTCGGAGCGTGTAAGTCCCGGCGGAAGCGTGATCCATTTAGGCAGCCTCGACTCACTCGCCAACTGGAATGTTGACTCTGGGAACATACGCAACCCTTGATAAATAATCGTAGAAGCCAAGATAGCGACCGCTGCACTCAGAAGATACCTGCCTAAGCGCGGGATTTTCGTGACCACTCGGGCCTCCGAGAATCAACGATCTTGAGATCTGCGTTCATCACTTGAGGGTGCTTAGGTTCCGCATCCCTGAAAACGTTGTTATAGGCAACTTTGGTTGCCCCGGAGTTCAAACTGGCCCACTATCGAATTCGCCTCCCCAAATGGACCATTCCGTGCCAATCCAGACAGCCCTAAAAACCTGTCAAGTCCCCAATTCGCTCAAATCACTCTTATAAAACCACTTACGCGTGGCGTATGAGTTCCTCCCAATCCTATAAAATAGAGTCAGATCAACAAATCAACAAATAAGTTTCGTGCATAACCGAATTCAGCAGCAGATGGCCGTAAGTCCTTTGAGAAGAAGAATTTGCCCGCAACCCATTTCTTTTGAGGAATTTAGCGACACCTGTTTTTCTATCTGACTGTATCTAAGCCGCTTACGGAGAGATACCCCCAGGGGGTACCCCAGACTCGGCCCGCCGCCACCCAAGGTCTACCTGACTGGCTCGGTGAAAGGGAGATGTAGAGACCAGCGTGGATTAATGGCATGTCTTCCCACCCGGCCTCTCTGCCCAAATCCAGGATGACGCCAAACCCACAGAAGCGGCATCCCATCCCTGAGCGAATCGACGGACACCGCCTCAAATCTGCAAAGATCGGGCGCATCATAGCCTCGCCCTCCGCTTCACACCGAACGTATCCTCCGCTGTGTAAAATGACCCTTCGTAGTCCTTCCATCACTCGAACCGTCTCAGGAGACAAGCACCCCATGATCAAGTTGACACCAGGAAAGTTAGCCGGCCTCAAGGCCGTCTCCGACCATCGTGGCGTGATCGCCGCCGCCGCCATGGATCAGCGCGGATCCCTCCAGAAGTCCCTCGCCAAAGAGCGCGGAGCAGCAGCCGACGCCCACGACCTCGAGGAGTTCAAAACCCTCGTCACCTCGGTCCTCACCAGGTACGCCTCCGCCATCCTCCTCGACCCTGAGTTCGGCCTCCCCGCCTCCAAGCACCGCAACGGCAAGGGCCTCCTCCTCGCCTACGAGAAGACCGGATACGACGCCACCACCCCCGGCCGCCTGCCCGACCTCCTCGACCTCTGGAGCGTCCGCCGCTTGAAGGAAGCCGGAGCCGATTGCATCAAGATCCTCCTCTATTACACCCCCTACGAGAAGAGCAGCGTCAACGATCTCAAGCACGCCTGGATCGAGCGCATCGGAGCTGAGTGCGTCGCCAACGACATCCCCTTCTTCCTCGAATTCGTCGGCTACGACGCCGAAGGAGGCGATGAAAAGTCCGTAGCCTACGCCAAGAAGAAGCCCGAGATCGTCTCCGGCTCAATGGCGGAATTCGGTAAAGCCCACTACAACGTAGACGTCCTCAAGGTCGAAGTCCCCGTCGAGATGGCCTTCGTTGAAGGCACCAGGTCCTTCAAGGGCGAGAAGGCGTACACCCGCAAGGAAGCCCTCCAGCACTTCCGCGACGCCGCCACCATGACCCACAAGCCCTTCATCTACCTCTCAGCCGGCGTCTCCAACCCCGTCTTCATCGAGACCCTCGAACTGGCGGTCGAATCAGGAACCACCTTCAACGGAGTTCTCTGCGGCCGCGCCACATGGAAGGACGGCATCCCCATCTACGCCAAGCAAGGCCCGAAAGCCTTCGAAGACTGGCTCAACACCACCGGCGTAGAAAACATCACCAACGTCAACAACGCCCTCAAGCAGGCCCACTCCTGGCACGACAAAGTCGAATCCAAATAGATCGTCACCCGCCACAACAATCAAGGCGCTGCATTCGTGCAGCGCCTTTTCGTTGACACGACAATTCGTCCACCGAACCTGGCATCGGTAAAACGGCCCTTCGTGCAACCACCCTAAGCACGCTCTGCCGCATCGTAAGTTAGATAAATTGAGAAGAGGTTGAACAAATGGATCGGTCGCAAGAGAAGACAGTTACAAAGTCGCTGGCGAAGGGCCTGCTGGCAGGGTTGATTGGTGGCTTGGTGGCAACAGCAGCAAAGACGCTTGCGGAAAAGATCTATCCGCCGCGCACTCACGGAGAGCCAGAACCATTCACAGTGCTGGCGGAGAAGCTCGTCGGGCACGAGCTTATCGGAACCCAAAGGGTCATCGCGACGGAGACACTTCACTGGGGGTTCGGAGCTGCGGCTGGCGCTGCTTATGGAGCGCTGGCAGAGTACTATCCGCAAGCCACGGCGAAGGATGGTGCTGGATTCGGAATGGCACTATCTTCCCTGACCCATGGGACAACCCTTCCAGCGCTGGGTATTTCGCCAGAGCCAGAAGAGCAGACAACCCGCGAACGCACCAGTGAGCTGGCCACCCACGTTGTCTACGGAATGGTCACCGAGACCGTCCGTCGCGCAGTGAGGAAGATGCTGGGTTAGGCGTTGTCGCAACATGTAGTCCGAAGGTTACAGAATCCGCAATGCATAACCTTGGCAGCACTGCAGCGCACAATCGCTTCAAGGAGTAAAAGCGGCTATCCATTGAGCATTAGCCCAGAGGCGTTCGGCGGAGTCGTATCGAGTGGCGAAGTTGGCGATGACGTTGCCAGCTTCCTCGTCGATCTGCGAGGCGTAGTTGAGAACCAGCTTGCGCTTACGAGTGATAGCTCCGGCGGCGGATTCGTCGGTCCGGCAGAGGATGGAACGGAGCGGTTCGTCAAGCAAAGTCGTCGCATCGCGGAGCGAGTCAAGGTCTGCGGCAGCACTGGGGTGAGTAGCGGCGTACGGAAGGTCTTCGTAGAAGGCGGCGGGAAGCGACCCTACGAAGGGCATGGCAGCTTCGCGGACGGTGAGGTGGTCAATTTGATTGCCCAGAGCGGCCGGAACAACAACAGCCTCCATCGCGTCTAGCTCGGATTGACGAGTAAGAGCCTTGCGGATTTTTTCAATCGACGGGTCGCTTGGATTTACAGGCATATCACATAGTTGATCGAGGGGAACACGAAGCCGGATCGGCGCGTCTTTGAGGTTGAGGTCAAGCATCTGCAGATTGTTCTTGAGACCCTTCGGCAAGGACTCTTTCATCCGCCGAAGGAAGAGCTCGTCTTCACGCAGGCGCATGGCCGAGACATAGGAGAGCTCGTCGTTTTCGTGGACGAAGGCAGCATCCGAGTACGGAGCGTAGCGGCTGCGTGTGAAGACGTTGAGGAGCGTGACCGTGTGGCGCGCGATAAGCCAGTGAGTCATCGCCAGCGAGAGAGAGAACGCAGCGTCATCGCGGTGTGGGGAGAGAATGAGGATCTTCAGGGTGGGCTCCAGAGCCTATTTTACCGGGCAGCGCCGATGGGATGTGATCACGGGCCTGGGGCCAGTTGGCAATCAGATCATCCACGACAAGGTGGCCGACGCGATAAGCAGCATCGAGCGCCGGAAGGTACGCGCTGTACTGTCGCACCTTGGTTTCGCCGAGGCTTTCGGCGGCCGTGATTCCAGGACGCTGTTGATCGAAATTGGACGCCGTTCGAAGTACAAGGACGCGGTTGATATCGAGCCTATGCGCGTGAGCAAGCCATGTCAGGGACTGCATGGTGCCGGTATCCTCCATGCCACAGATCGCGTAGGTACCATGGCCGTCAGTCTGATACTTCACCCAGTCACGCGCCCACTGGTTGAGGAGCTTGCCGTGCCAGAACGTTGAAGCGGAGAGATTATCACCCCGCAGAACGAAGGGCGGACGATGAGCCGCTTCTTCGGCGTATTGCTGGCGACGAGCGGCTATCGCCGGTGTATCGGGAAGCGGCGTGTCCTTGGTAAGTGCGAACGCCCAGTCAACCAGAGAGGTGTTGAGGCGATAGATGTTGCCGTCGTCTCCAAACCTGGCGGCTCGGGGCTGCTCATACGGCGTGGACTTACCCAGTGGCACGTATCCCGTCGACCAGTCTTTCGGAATTTCGCGTGCATCGATCTCATGTGCAAGGTCTCCGTCGACGATGTAATCGGACCAGACTGCAGAGCCGAGCGAACCCATGCTGGGGTCGATGCCGCCGATGCCGGCAACGAGAAAGTAGGCATGCGTAAGGTCGAATCGGGGATCGAGGCCCAGCGCCATAATAGTGGCGGCAGTGCGGGCGGTGCCGACGCCAGTAAGCACGCCGAGAATCCCATTCTTTTCATTGAGACGGAGGTCGTGGTAGCCCGCGGAAAAGGGGATAACCGTATCGAGGTGTTCTCGCTCAACCCAGTACTGATACTCACCAGGCGCATCGCCGGTGTCGGCACCTACTTCAAACATGTTGATGACCACGACTTTGATCTCGATGGCCTTGGAGACCTTCTCCGGAGCACCGGTGAGATCGGTCAGGTGCCGGTCGGCGCTGGAGATTGTGGCGACGGGGGCCGGACAACAGGCACTTGCAGCCACGCTCGACACAGCCAACACGAGAAGCATGAAAAAGAGGCGCATAGGCAATGGTAGCGCAGCAGCGCTCGAAAACTTTGTAACGCGTGAGCAGACGCCTGCACTATATGCGCAAAGTATAGAAAGGAGACTGACATGTCTGAAGATACTGCTGCAGTTGTAGTGACCATCGCATTCTTTGCTGTGATGGCCGCTTGGATTCCTTTAGTCGAGTGTTGTAGAAGGGCGATGCGAAAGCAACCAGAACGCGAACGAAGCAGGAGTGGCCGGATCGTCGAAATGAAACCCAAAACGCACGAAAAAAAGGGGCGCGGATACGAGGCGGTCGTATTGATTACGATGGTGGCGTCCGTCTTCTCGCTGGGCCTGATCAACTAATTCGAGCTAGACACCCTTCTTGATCGGCTCCCAGATGAACTTGTGAATCTGGAGTGACAAACGGGCGTCGATTCCATCGGCCATCATCCACTCAACGAGCAAGCGAGGGTCCAGGATGGCGTTATCGGTTGTTCGGAGCAGGCTAGGAGCTTTGTGGAAGGCTGGACTCAGCAGGATTTGACCAGCCTTCTCGTGGAGCGCATGGGAAAAGATGAACTCGCGCGCGAAATCATAGTCTTCGCGATGCGAGATAACGAACTTGACCTCATCATTCTTAGTGAGGGCTTCGAGGTTTTCCATGCGGAAGCTGTTGGCTGCACTCCCTGCACCCGGGCACTTGACGTCGACTATCTTGTGAACGAGTTTGGGAACGTCCGCCAAAGGACGCTCGCCGCTCGTTTCCATCATCAACGTGTAGTTCTGTGCCAGCAGCCGCTCCATGAGTGGCACCAATTCCTTGGCCTGAAGCATGGGCTCGCCGCCTGTGAATTCGATGAGACGGCACGGGGCGAGGGCCTCAATTTGCGCGACAATCTCATCGGCAGTATGTGCCTTACCACCGGTAAAGGTGTACTCAGAGTCACACCAGGCACAGCGCAGATTGCAACCCGCAAGGCGGACGAAGATGCAGGGGAGGCCGGCGAAGGAGGACTCACCCTGGACAGATTTGTAGAGCTCGATTAGATGCATTTTTATCTCGCTAACGAAGAGGACGTCAGGACGGAACCGTTCGCCACTTCGGTCAAAACGACTGTGTTCTGAACAAGAAACCCTCTGCCATGACCCTGTACAGAGCACAGCCGGCCGGCTGCGGCCCTACTTGTAGTAACGGGCGAAGCTGGTGTCGGTCTCGTAGAGGGTGCAGTCTTTGACACGGACGCGACCGTTCGTCATCTCGTGGAGTTGGGCACTGGTCTGATCGTAGAAGTATTTGGCGAGGTTTTCGGCGCTGGGATTCATCTCTTTGTCGAACGGTGGCAGGTCGTTGATCATGAAGTGATCAAGGTAGTCAACGGTTGGGCGCATGACCTGCTTGAGTAGTTTGAAGTCGAGGAGCATGCCGGCTTCGTCGAGTTCTTCGCCGATGAGGGTCACGAAGACCTTGTAGTTGTGCCCGTGCGGGTTTTCGCACTTGCCGCGATAGTTGCGGAGGTAGTGGCCGGAGGAGAAGCCGGCTTCTACAGTTACTTCGAACATGAGTCTGGAAGTCCCTTCGGTAGTTCGATCGTTCGATACTTCGAAAAAGATCGGGCCGCGTCTGGGTTGGATATGGGTGGGCTCGCGGACGCGGCAGCAGCCTGCTTTGATTGTACCGTTTTGCGGGCTAAAGGGCTCGTCGGCGCTTTGCTCTGCGTGCCTCTTCGTTGCGGCGCTCTGCCTGCTCAAAGAGTGAAGACAGAATGCCTGCGAGGGCCACGAGGAGGCCAACGACGAAGAGACCCAAGCCCATAGTGCGCCACAGAGCGGCGTCTCCGGGCGAGCCGGGCTGTTGGGCAATGTTCGTGTAGGCGACACCGCAGGATATGAGTGCGAAGAGAATGAGGCTGCTGGCGAGGATGTAGAGGTTGCGGCCCATACGGATGGTCTTATTTTACGGCGAGAAGCACCCGCACGACTCCGGCCCTACCTCAACTTGTAGATGCGGGCCTCCCAGCCGGCCAGGTTGAGAGTGCCGGTGACGAGGCCAGTGGTGTCGAGGTTCGACATAATGAGCGAATTAACTTTGACGCTGGCCGGAAGGGTGTAGGCGACAGGGCCTGAGCTGAAGTTGAGGGCGACGAGGTAACGCTCTGCGCCCAGCGCGCGAGTGTAGATGAAGATCGATTTGTTCTCTGGGTCGAGGTCCTTGTAGTCGCCGTAGACAAAAACCTGGTGGGCCCGGCGAAGTGCGATGAGCTTGCTGGTGTAGTTGTAGATCGAATTGGGATCGGCGACTTCAGAGGCGGCGTTGATCTCTGCGTAGTTGGGGTTTTCGGCTAGCCAGGGCTTGGGTGCGGTGGTGAAGCCGCCGTTAGCGGAGGTGTCCCACTGCATGGGGGTTCGCGAGTTGTCGCGGCTGGTATGGCGGAGGTTGGCGATGAAGGTTTCCTCAGGGATCTTGCCGGTGAGGACCTGGGCCTTATACGCGTTCTTTACTTCGATGTCGTCGAAGTCAGCGATGTTTTTGAAAGGGTAATTGGTCATGCCGAGTTCGTCGCCCTGGTAGAGGAAGGGCGTGCCACGGAGAGTGAGGAGCATCGTGGCGAGAAGCTTGGCAGAGGGGATGCGGAACTCAGGCGAGTCGTCGCCGAACGTGGAGACAAGGCGCGGGTTGTCGTGGTTTGAGAGGAACACGGTGTCCCAGTCGTGCTTGCCAAGCACTTCTGAGTGGCGGGTGTAGATAGATTTGATGGTGGCGAGGTCGAAGGGTTTGAGCTTGATGCCGTCGCGGTTGGAGCGGATCGCGTCAAAGTTGAAGATCATGTTGAGCTCGCGGCGGTTGTCGCCGACGATGAGCGGGGTTTGTTCGAGAGAGATGCCGAGAGCCTCGCCCACGGTCATGACGTCGTACTTCGCCATGACGTTGCGGTTCATCTCCTGCAGGTAATCATGCATGTGGGGGCCGTTGGCGTAGGCATTGCCGTAGTTGTGAAGTTGGTCAGGCGTCAGATCGGGGAAAGCCGGATTCTTCGATATGAGGGGAATGACGTCCATGCGGAAGCCGTCGACGCCTTTGTCGAGCCAGAAGCGCATGAGGCTGTAGACCTCTTCCCTAACCTTCGGGTTGTCCCAGTTAAGATCGGGCTGCTTTACGGCGAAGTAGTGAAGGTAGTACTGACTGGTAGCGGGGTCGAACTGCCATGCCGAACCGGAGAAGAACGACGGATCGTTATTAGGCGGCAGCGTGGTGGGTTTGCCGTCAGGGCCCGCGGGACCGGGTTTGCCGTCGCGCCAGAAGTAGTAGTCGCGGTACGGATTCTCTTTTGATTTTCGGCTTTCGACGAACCAGTGATGCTCGTCGGAGGTGTGATTGACTACGAGGTCGATGATAAGGCGCATGTGCCGCTGCTTGATCCCGGCAAGCATGGCGTCAAAATCGGCCATTGTGCCGAACTCCGCCATAACTTTGCGGTAGTCGCGAATGTCGTAGCCGTTGTCGGCGTTGGGGGAGTCGTAGTGGGGACTAAGCCAGATGACGTTGACGCCGAGCTTCTGGAGATAGTCGAGCTTGGAGGTGATGCCGGGGATGTCCCCGATGCCGTCGCCGTTAGAGTCTTTGAAGGAGCGAGGGTAGACCTGATAGACGACGGCCTCCTTCCACCAGATTGGCTGATAGCCGTTGATGAGGGCAATCTGCGCAGGGGCGATGGCTTGTGACCGGAGCGGGACGCACGGCGCGAGGTAGGCTAATGCAAGAATTGCGATGAGGGTAGATGGCTTCACCGCACTATCGTCTACGGAAGCCTCAAGCGCGTCAAGCAAGGCACTCCGCGATCGCAGAAAAAAGAGAGCCTGCATCGAGTAGACACAGGCTCTTCCGTTAGCAATCCATCAAGAAGAAGTTAGTACTTTGTGACGGTTCGGTCGCCGGCTACAAGGTCGCGCTCTCGGTCTATCGGATCATTGTCGATTTTGCGCGCGGCAATCGGCTCACTGTCAGATAGATTGCCGAAGGTGCCGCGGCCGCCGGTTGTGTCCTTCGATCCTGCTTCGCCAGTGGAGGAGATGTCGGTTGCGCCGGTCTCCTTGAGTGCAGCTTTGGCAGTGTCGATCTGGTCAGAGGTGTCGCAGTGGATGGAGAGGAGTGTTCCTCCGCCTTTGACGGCGCCTTCGTAACGCTTGGCTTCGTATTCAGGGATGCCCATACCGACGAGGGCTCCGACTAGTCCACCTACCGCTCCGCCAATGCCGAGACCGGCGAGCGATGCCATGATGGGGCCAGCGGCGATCAGCGGGCCGACGCCGGGGATGGCGAGAGCTCCGATACCAGCAAGGAGACCAAGGGATCCGCCGATGACGCCTCCAGCGGTGACGCCGGTGGCTGTGCCTTCAGGAGCCTTGGTGTGCTTCTCGTGGGCGAAGGCGCGTGTGCTTTCGTCGTCGGGAAGGAGAACGGAGATCGCCGAATTCTGAAAACCCTTGGCGAGTATGTGGTCTACGGCGGATTCGGCGGTCTTGGGAGTCGCGTAGATACCGAAGACTGCGGTGTTTTTGCTGGACATGATTACTCCTTTGCTGCTGGATGCAGCACTGGTGGATGATGGATCTACTCGGTTGATCGTCTTGATTTAATTCTTTGACGGTGGGCTACTACTTGACGGTGAGATCGTTTGTTACCTTGTCAGCAGAAACCACGCTTGCCGCAACGGATGCTACTTTTTGCTTTTCGTCGTCGGATGAAACTGGGCCCTTGAGAGTTACAGTGCCGTTGACAGTGATGATTTTGACGTTGTGGGCATAGGTTGAGAGAGACTTGTCGGCGATGATCGCCTTACGAATCTGAGCAGTTGTCTGCCTATCCGACGTGCCGCCGTGCGCCTGGGTGTCAGCCGTCGGTTGCTGGGCTTTATTTTGTTTGGAGTTATCGGGCGGGGTCGTCTGATCTGACGATTGCGCGATAGCCCGCGACGTGGGGAGGGTAGTTGTGAAAAAAGTACAGGCGAGCGCGGCCGAGGCCAAGAGGATGAACCGTAAAGCTTTCATGGGAGAGTCCTTTTCTGCGGTGACCAGAATTTGAAGGCAGGCCGCGCGATTGCGTGGCATCAAAGCCGTTCGTTCATACGCAGTCAGAAGGTCAGATGGGATCGGTCGTCGCTTAGTTGTTCAACGCGAAACGATCTTTGTGATGTCACGCAAGCTCTTTGAAGAAGTTCTCGACGTCGCTAATCTCCTGCGTGAGGCGGTAGGGGGGCAGGGACTCCAGAAAGATTCGGCCGTAGCGTTGTCGCTGAATGCGGGGGTCGAGCAGCATCAAGACTCCACGGTCGTTAAGCGAGCGGATGAGGCGACCGAAGCCTTGCTTGAGCGTGATGACGGCGTTGGGAATCTGATAGTCGAAGAAAGGCTTCCCCCCAAGTGCTTCGATGGCCTCCATACGGGCTTCAACGATCGGATCGGAGGGCACGGCGAAGGGAAGACGGTCGATGATAACGCAGGATAATTGCTCACCCTGGACGTCTACCCCCTGCCAGAAGCTCGAGGTACCAAACAGGACGGCATTAGGCGTATCGCGGAACTGTTGCAACAAAACGTGGCGCGGCGCGGTGCCGTGCAACAGTAGTGGGTAGGGGAGTTCCGCTAGCAATCGCTCGTATGTGTTGCGCATCTGCGTGTAGCTCGTGAACAGGCAGAAGGCGCGACCCTTGGTGATCTCTAGCACGCGACGGATGCGCTCAGCCGCGCGCTCCGGAAAATCCGGTTCTCGCGGATCAGGCATATTGGGTGGAAGGTATAGCAGCGCCTGCTTTTCGTAATTAAAGTGCGATGGAACGATCAGTTCTCGAGCAGTAGTCAGGCCAAGGCGTTTGCGGATGTGGTCGAAGCCTCCGGAGACGGTGAGGGTCGCAGAGGTAAGAATCACAGAACTATAGTTATCGAAGAGCGAGGTCGTCAGTAGTTCGGAGACGTCGATAGGAGTCGCCTGCAGATGCGTGTGAAAGCTCGCATTCCCAGTTCCGCGCGCAAGGTTCCGGACTCCACCTGCGGCGCGCCGCTCAATCCAGAACACCGTGTTGCGATCCGTCGATTCAAGCAAAAAAACCAGATGGGCGCGAATGTCGGCGGCACGTTTGCGAAGCCCAGATGCCTCTTCGACGTTTTTCAGATAATCGAGTTCGCTTTCAAGTCGAGTAAGAGCATTGAGGGTAGCAATGTAGGTATCGCCGCTCTCCTCAAGGAAGGCTTCGCGATGAACGAAGGGCATGCGTCCTCCGCCATTCGGCATTCCCATGGGATCCGTCGGAAGAACAGAGAAAAACAGACGAGAGCGGTCTTTGAGAGTAGCGCAGGCACTCTCGATCGCTGACGTGCTGGCCTGTTTCGCCTTCAACAGCATGTCGACATCGCGCGTAAGCTCGTCGACGCGTTGAGTGGAGAGGCCGATACCGAAGTAGTTGGAGGCAACCTCTTCCAACTCGTGAGCCTCGTCGAAGATCACACACGCAGCCTCGGGCAGGATGCCTGCGTCAGGCGTGCCTGCCGCTTGTTGCTTGATGTTCAAGTCCGCGAAGAAAAGATGATGGTTCACGATGACAATGTCCGACTCGAGAGCCTTGCGTCGCATCGCGGTGACAAAGCAGCGCTCCCAGTCCGGGCAAGTCTGGCCCAGGCACACCTCGGTCCGGGCGTCGAGCTTGTGCCATAAAGCGGAAGACTCCGGAAGATGATCGAGCTCAGCGCGATCTCCGGTCTCAGATGTCTTCTCCCACTTAGCAATCTGATGGAACTGATCGATCTCTTCGAGGCCATTGAGAAGAGGGTTGTCGCGGAGCGCATAGAGCTTGTGCCGGCAAAGGTAGTTGGCGCGGCCCTTCATGTAACAAACCTTGAGCGGGCCCAGGAGAGATTCAAGGAAAGGAACATCCTTGAAATAAAGCTGCTCCTGCAAATTCTTAGTGCCGGTGGAGATGATGACGCGCTGGTTTCGCTCACGAGCAACACGAAGGGCAGGCAGAAGGTACGCCAGGGTCTTGCCGGTCCCCGTCCCAGCTTCAACTATAAGGTGACGCTTCTCTTTGAAAGCCGCCTCAATGGCTCGTGCCATGTCGTACTGCCCTTGACGATGCTCAAAAGCCAGCGAAGATCGAGAGAGAATGCCGCCAGGAGCAAAGAAATCACGGAGATTCGGCAGATTCTCCGGTTTCGCGGGCGTAATCGAGATGGGAGCGGTCGTAGACAAGGCGATTTGCTTAAGGATCGGCGGCACAGAGGCTTTGCAATTTCTATAATAGAGGGGGAAGCGAAGAATTAGCGTAATAAGCCTGGCCGCCTGACGCGTGCGCGGGAGAAAGTTGGATGTTCCGTGGCTCAGAAAGACGATAGAAAGCGGTTAGGCAAAAAACACAGGCAGGCCAGTACGCGGCCCAAAAAAGGCCGAGCCCCGAAATCCACCCCGACAACCGGGGGGGTAGATCCGCGGAAGCGGAAGATCCTTTCAACCAAGCGCGCTGCCGTCGACCGAGCTTCGCGAGTCACAAAGCAGTCCCCCGAACGGGAGAAGCGGAAGGCGATCCGTCCCGACGGAGCCACCCCTAAAAAGCCCGCGGGAGCAGTTCGTCCAAAGGCCGAGAGACCGGCAGATGGGATTGTCGGACGGCAGACGCCGCGTTCGGAGAACGTCGCAGGCCGCGAACGAATTGAGGACGACTGGCGGGACATTGAGCTGCTGGCTTCTCAGATGGTCACCGAGACCGAGAGTGCGGATGCGCGCGAACTACCGTTGATCGCAATCTGCGGTCGGCCCAATGTGGGTAAGAGCACCCTCTTCAACCGGCTAACCGGTTCACGCCGATCGATCGTAGGCGATGAGCCCGGAATCACACGCGACCGCATCTACGGCGAAATCGAGTGGATGAACCGTGCGGCGAGAATCGTGGACACCGGGGGCGTGGTACCCGACGACGAGGCTCTGATTCCAGCAGAGATCTTCCTCCAAGCGAAGGTTGGATTGGAAGAGGCCGATGCGATCGTGATGGTCGTGGATGGCCGCACTGAGCTGGCCTCGCCTGATCTCGAACTGGCGCGATTGCTGTTACGCGGCGGAAAGCCGGTGTTTCTCGCCGTAAACAAGATGGATACCGACGCAATGCAATCGCAAGCGGAGAATTTCCGCCGGCTCGGATTCAGGAATGTGCTCCCCATCTCCGCGGAACACGGCTCGGGGATGGGTGATCTGCTGGATGCAGTATTCGAGATACTCCCGGAGCCGGCAGAGATCATCGAAGAGCCTGAGGTGATGCTCACCGAAAACGACGAAGCTGAAGAAGATGAAACGGGCCCGGACTTTTCCGTCTCTCCCGCAGCAACCCTCTCGACAGAGCCCTCAGAGGTCGCTACACCGAAACGCCCGCGAATGCTTCGATCACATGGTGAGTATGAGAGCCGCGAAACGAAGATCGCGATCATCGGGCGGCCAAACGTCGGCAAGAGTACGCTTCTGAATGCGCTCACAGGAACGCAGCGAGCTATCGTCTCCCCGATTGCAGGAACCACTCGCGATGCAGTCGACGAGGTGGTAGAGCGCGGCGGCCACGCATTCCGATTTGTCGATACCGCAGGAATCAGGCGGAAGGGGAAGACGAAGCTGATGGCCGAAAAGCTATCAGTCATCATGGCGCGAAAACATCTGGAGGCGGCAGACGTTTCCTTGCTGATCATCGATGCGGCGGAGGGCGTTGCCGCACTTGACGCGAATATCGGAGGCTATGCCCACGAGAGTGGACGCAGTGTAATTATCGTCGTCAACAAGTGGGACCTAATGACTCGCACCGGCAAGGACGGCATGCGCCTGTTCGATGGCAAGCCGCCGGCCGATCAAAAGCTCTACGAGCAAGACGTTCGGGATAAGTTGAAGTACCTTGACTATGCGCCGCTACTGTTTATCTCTGCAGCCGATGGAAAAAACATAGAATCCGTGTTTAAGAAGGTAGAGCTGGTTGCGCGAGAGAGACGGAAGCGCGTGACCACCGGACAGATGAACCGGTTTCTGGAGAAGGTCGACTTTCAGAAGGCAAGCGTACCGATGAACAAGCGCGTCCGGATCTACTACATGACGCAGGCTGCCGTTGCTCCGCCGACGTTCGTACTCTTCACTGACAAAGATGTGAAGATGCACTTCTCCTTCGAGCGTTTTCTGGGCAACCAGATCCGGGAGAACTTCGGGTTTATCGGAAGCCCGATCTGGTTCAAGATCAAAGCTCGAAACAAGAAAAAAATAGGATAAGCGTGGCGAGAGCTAGATTGGACAGAACTGCTGGGGAACCGCTTCCGGGAACGGAGGAGGCGGTGGCTCCAGCAGATCGCCTAGCGCGGCGAGACGTCCACCTACAAAATAAAGCGCATAGGCCTGATAGAAGACCAATATCGCCCCCACGATACAAACGATCGTGAGCATCAGACACACCAAGAAGATCAAGCCGAGTAGCCCAAGGCTGGTGTAGAGAAAGACTGCGCCGAAGAGTCCCGCGTGGCGGAGCAGGATCCATAGACCTCCGCCGATAAGACCGACAGGGATGCCTACGATAAACGCAGTGGCGACGATGCACAGCTCAGCAGCAATGGCTGCGACCAGAGTTAACACAAATTTCATCAGGAAGTAGAGTAAAACGCCGCCCGGTTCGCGTCGAATCAGATCTACCGCGCTGGTGAAGCCCTGTCGCATAGTCGCGTCTTCGAAGACCAAAAATGGCAGGACCATGTCTCGCAGAAACCAGAGGCAGAGCATCAGCACTACGACCATGCCTGCGACCATCGCGAATAACAAAAGGAAGTTTCCAAAGAAGATAGCGCTCGGCGGCTGGCCTGTCTTGGCCGGCATCGACCGGATGAGGTGCAATAGCGGCCAAGCCGCGACCGCGCCGATAACCAGAAATGCCAACAAAAAGGTCGCAACTTTGAGACCAATCCAAGGCCAGGTCTTCGGACCATGCCGACGCCACGACGGACCGACCACAGTGGTGCGACAAGCAACGAGATCCATAAGAACAAACTGCATTCTGGAACCGAAATAGAGCATGCAGACGCCGATTAGAAGGAATAAAACGCTGACAACTGCCAGCGCAACCACAGCATGCTGATTAATACTCCACGAGACCGCTCCAGACCGAGAGTTCGAATGCGAAGCGAAGTGGCCGGTCGGAGGGAAGATAAACTGTGCGCCCATCTCCGCCAGAAGCGCGACCAACCCAAGCTTGACGAAGCTTCGAAGAGAGAAGGGCCGGAACATTGACTTTGTGCGTTCGATAGCGGGCGTGATAGCTTCGGCGGCTGAGAGTATTCGCATAGGTTGATGCGATGAGGGTATCTCAGCTCTCCCAATTTCAAAATCGAATTGTCAGTCCCCTTCACTAATTCGTGGGTGCGAGCCACTCCGTCCAGGCGGCGAGTGCACGGTCGCACTGCAGTTTGTGACGTTCTTTTTTGTCGCGGATTTTTTTGCGAAGATCTTCTTCCAGAGGTGGTAGAAGGTCGAAAGTAATATTGGCCGGTTGGAACTTCTTCGTATCAGCGTGGGTGATGTAGTGGGTCAGAGACCCGTTCGCACTCAAGCGCGGCGCAATTGCAGGTGTGTTTCCGTTCGCGATGGATGCGGCGTAAATCCCCGCCAGCATACCCGAGGCAATCGACTCTGTATACCCCTCAACGCCGCTGAGCTGGCCAGCGATCAAGATGCATGGTTGAGCCTTGAGTTGGAGAGTTTCGCTGAGCAAAGACGGCGCGTGGATGTATGTGTTGCGGTGGATCTGGCCGTAGCGTAGGAACGTTGCGTTCTCCAGTCCAGGGATGAGTCTGAGGATGCGATTCTGTTCGCCGTACTTGAGGTGATTCTGGAAGCCCACAAGATTGTAGGAGTCGGCGCGGAGGTTTTCCTGGCGGAGCTGCACCACAGCGTAGGGCCAACGGCCTGTCTTGGGATCGGTGAGCCCCACCGGCTTCATCGGACCGAAACGGAGCGTATCGCGACCACGTCGGGCCGTCTCTTCAATCGGCAGACAGCCTTCGAAATACTGAAGCTTCTCAGCCGTACCGGTAACAGGAAACCTCTCCCAGTCCTTCGATTCCACAGCCTCTGCGGTAGTCAAAGCCTCCATAAACCGGTCGTACTCTTCTTTGGTGAAGGGGCAGTTGATGTAGTCGGCGGTCCCTTTGTCATAGCGCGCTGCGAAGTAAACCTTCGACATATCAATGGACGACGCGTCAACGATAGGGGAGATGGAGTCGTAGAAAGCTAGATGGTCAGACCCAGTGATGCGCTGGAGTTCGGCAGCAAGCGCCGCGCTGGTGAGCGGACCTGACGCGAGGATTGTCAGAGTGCCAGGGTCTCCCTCGTTAAGGGTGGTCACTTCTTCACGATGAACACGAATACGAGGCTCTGACTCGATTCGTTGGGCGACGCGCTTGGAGAATTCGACGCGGTCAACCGCAAGGGCATGGCCAGCAGGGACAGCCGTAGCATCCGCTTCGGCGAGCAGGATGCTGCCTGCCCGGCGCATCTCCTGCTTTAGCAACCAGGGAGCGGTGTTTTCAGACTCAGACTTCAGTGAGTTGGAGCAGACTAGTTCGGCGAAGTCAGAGGTCTGATGGGCTTCGGTGGAACGCGTCGGGCGCATCTCGTAAAGATCGACCTCGCAGCCGCGCTTTGCTGCCTGGAGCGCTGCTTCAGGACCGGCCAGCCCGCCGCCGATGATTTTTATTCTTTTCATGCTCCTTCCAGCATAGAGGAAGTTGCAGAAGTCTTTTGTCGCAAAGAGCTACGCTTGCCAATTGCTCACAGTCTTCACCAAGCCTATTTGGACTGTGTGGCAAGAGCAGCGAGAGCTTCGCCGGAAACCTGCATACCCTTCCACTCGGACTTCATGACGGCTCCCAACTGCTTATAAAAGTCGATGGATGGAGTGTTCCAATCCAACACGCTCCACTCGAACCGAGGACACCCTTCGGACACAGCAATTGCGGCGACGCGGGTGAGTAGAGCTTTCCCAATTCCCTTCCCGCGATGCTCGGGACTGACGTAGAGGTCTTCGAGATAGATACCTGCGTGGCCTCGCCAGGTGGAGTAGTTGTAGAAGTAGAGAGCGAAGCCCGCGGCAATGGTCCTGTCTGCGTTGGTCAACTCGGCGATAACGCAATCAAAGCGTTTATTGGGTCCGAAACCATCGCGAAGCAGATCGGCTTCCGTGGCGAGAACGGCATCTGGTTCACGCTCATAAGTGGCGAGTTCGCGGATGAACTCGAGAATCTGCGAAACGTCGGCAGACGTAGTAGCGCGTAGATTGAGCTCGTCGTTGCGGTTCGGGAGGGGATCGGTCATCGCTGAATTATTCCTGTGCTCATAGTTTAGGCGCGTTGTCAGAGGACTTCGCTCCAGGTTGAGCCGCGAGCCATTTGTCAAAAGGAATATTGAAGTCGAAGAGCTGTTTCTTGCCGTCCACGGTGTGAACCATCTTGACGTAGAGTTCAGCGCCCTTCAGGGGTCGGTCCGATAGCTGACGTACGTCGTAGAAGAGATAGCCAGCGAGAGTGCTGTGGGGATTGACTGTCGTCCCGTTGAATCCGAAGTCTTTGTCGTCCTTGATGATCTGTTTATCGACAGGCTTGTCGTGGACGGTCACGGGAGGCAAGGGAAGCGGTAGCGGAATCTTCCGGCCCGCTGCACCTTTGGTAGAGAAGAGTCGGCGCTGAAGATCATCGTCCGTAGCCGCAGGAATCTTGTCGTTATTGATGGAGATGAACTGGATACGAGCATCGTCGAGAGAAATCGCGGCGTCGCTGTCGTTAGTGAAGATTACGCGGATCGCAACGAAGCCGTGCTGAAGGTAGGGAAGACGAAAGAAATCGCAGTCTTTGGGGTCGTCGCAAGGTTCGGCCGCGACGGTGACCTTTTCGTTCGGGTGCACCTCGAAGGCCGCGTACTGGTCGGCCGGTTTTACCGGAGGCGCTTTCTTGTCGGCGGCCCTGGCATTCGCCGCGAAGAGGCAGAAAATGACTACTAGTAGGATCGGAGTTGTGGGGAACCGGTGGGACTTCATAGCCAAGGTTGATTATCATCTCCGCTGGCGTACAACGTAAAGCGAGGGCTCGGCGACAGTGATGATGGTGATCTATAGCTCGTTATTGCTGGCCGTACTGGTGGTAGTCGCTCCGTACTGGTTAGTGCGAATGGCAACCAGCGGGCGATACAGGGCGGGGCTGCGGCAACGACTAGGGTTGGTGTCGAAGGGGTTGCACGCGAGCGCAGCCGGACGCAGTGTGGTTTGGGTACACGCGGTAAGCGTCGGTGAGGTGATGGCCGCTACGCAGTTGATACGCGAACTGAAGCAGAGGCTGCCGGGTTGGCTGGTGGCGGTTTCGACCACCACGGAGACGGGACAGAGGCTTGCAAAGGAGAGGCTACCGGATTCACCGGTGTTTTATCTGCCGTTGGACTTCAAATTTTCCGTAAGGAAGTATCTGCGCGTACTGCAGCCGAAGATGCTGGTGCTCATGGAGAGCGAGCTTTGGCCGCGGCTGATCGCGGAGTGCACCAGGGATGGAATGCCGATTGTAGTGGTGAATGCGCGGATCTCGGATCGGTCGTTTCCGCGATACATGCGGCTGCGGCGACTTTGGCGACCGTTCCTGGAGATGATTGCTCTGTTTCTTGCGCAGAGTACCGAAACCGCGGACAGGCTGATAAAAATCGGCGCTTCCGAGACACGTGTGCGGGTGACCGGGAATCTGAAGTATGACGTGCAGGCAAGGACCGACAACGAGATGACAAAGCGAATCGCGTCGATACTCTCCGGCACAAGACTGGTTGTCGCCGGGAGCACCCTTGCCGGCGAAGAAGAGACCCTCCTCGCTACGTGGCCTGCGATCCGGCAAGCTATTCCGGATGCGTCGCTCCTGATAGCTCCGCGGCACAAGGACCGCTTTGAGGAAGTTTTGCAGCTGATTCGAAGAAGCGGAACTCCATTCCTCCAGTGCAGCCAACTCACGCAGAATCCCAATCCCGTTGTCGGCGGAACGATCCTTCTGCTGGACACGATAGGAGATCTTGCATCGGTGTACGGATTGGCGTCCGTGGCCTTCATCGGGGGCAGCCTGGTTCCAAAGGGTGGACACAACCCGCTGGAACCAGCGCAGTTTGGAGTGCCGGTGCTGATGGGGCCTTCCTTCGAGAACTTTCGTGAGATCGTAAAGACCATGCAAGAGGCAGAAGCGATTCGCATCGTCGCAAACGAAAAGCTTGCAGAGACGCTGATCGCGATGTTGCAGGACGAGGCAGCCTCACGGGCACTCGGAGAACGCGGACGAGCAGTATTTGAAGCTCAAGCAGGAGCAGCAGCGCGGACGGCACAGGCCGTCGTCTCACTGTTGGAGGAGAGGGTGAGGACCACGCGATGAGTGTGCGGCGACCATGGCTGCTTCCGATGTCTCCCCTGTACGGAGCTGCGCTTGCGCTCAAAAAGCAGCTGTTTGCTTGGGGCTGGTTGAAGCGCAACCATCTGGAGAGCACTGTGATCAGCATCGGTAGCGTCTCGGCGGGTGGCGCGGGCAAAACACCTGTTGTGTTGATGCTGGCTGGCATTCTGCGCCATCGCGGCTACGCGGTACGAATCCTCACGCGAGGGTATAAACGCAGCTCGGAGATGATTGCAAGG
Organism: Tunturiibacter gelidiferens; assembly: GCF_013410115.1. GTDB lineage: Bacteria > Acidobacteriota > Terriglobia > Terriglobales > Acidobacteriaceae > Edaphobacter > Edaphobacter gelidiferens. Next base: position 1,485,393 of record NZ_JACCCV010000001.1, on the reverse strand, counting down.
GTCGAACCGTTCGACGACGCCCGTTGGCATGGTGATGAGCCCGTCTTGCTGGCTCAGCGTTCTGGCGTCCCGGTGTACGTGGGAGCAGACCGCTATCAGGCCGGCATGATGGCGGAGCAGGGTGAGCCTTCGGAAAAGTTGGTAGTTCATCTGCTGGATGACGGATTTCAGCACAGACGGCTGGCTCGCGACATCGATATCGTCTTGCTGACGCAGGAGGATGTTGAGGACACGCTACTGCCAGCCGGGAACCTGAGAGAACCGCTCGAGGCGATAGCGCAGGCCGATGTTGTGGTTCTCCGAGAGGACGAGGCGGACACACTCAGAAGCGTAGTCGATGGATTAAGCCACTCCAAGGGCAGGCCTTCGATCTGGATCATTCGCCGGAGGTTGAGCCTGGGGGAGGGCGGCGAAGTAACGCTGCCAACGATGCCGTTTGCTTTTTGCGGAATTGCGAGACCTGAAAACTTTACCCGGATGCTGGCGGCGCAGGGTTATGAGGCCATGCAGACAGTGGCCTTCGAAGATCACCATGCCTACGACGAAGACGATATTGCGCGTTTGATGCAGCAGGCGCGCGCGGTCGAAGCGAATGGATTTGTGACCACCGAAAAGGATGCCGTGAAGCTGACACCCACCCTCCGAGACCGGCTGGAAACGGTAGGCCCCATTGTCGTGGCGCGTCTCTGCGTCGAACTGCTGGATGAGAAGCAAGCGCTGGAGCAGTTGGTAGCGCTCGTGGGCCGGCTCGATCGCCGCCGACGCCAGGGCCGCTAGGGATTGGGTCCTGCATGAGAAAATGAAGGCTTGGCCACTGAACTCACGCCCTCACCGTCGCGCAGTGTCGCAACCCACACGTCAGATTCTTCGCGAAGCGTCTTGATTGTAAGGATTGGCGCGATGGGAGATGTGCTCCACGCGATGCCCGCGGTTGCTGCATTGCGCGAGAAGCATCCCGAGTGGTTTATCGGTTGGGCGATCGAACCCGCCTGGAGCGGACTGCTGCAGGCTTCAACGGACTTCAACCGGATCTCCCACAAAGCCGACCGAAGCGGCAGCAAGCCATTGATCGATCGATGGCACCCCGTGCCTGCCAAAGCTTGGAGCAACCGCCCTTTTGCTCCCTCCACTCTGGCCGAGATCAATACGACGCGTCGTGAACTCCGTGCAGCCCGGTATGACGTCTGCGTCGACATGCAGGGGTCGATAAAGTCCGCACTCGTGGGGCGAATGGCCGCCACACCGATCTTTGCCGGGCCAGCGAGTCCACGTGAGACTCCTGCGCGCTGGCTCTATCGACATCCGATAGCAACCACCTCCACCCACGTAGTGGAGCAGGCGTGCGAGCTGCTAGGCGCCGCAGTGGGAGAAACTCTGAGACCAGCAGCAGTAACGCTGCCGGTAAACCCGAAGGCCGAGTTATGGTGCGACAGACTTCTAGCCCAGACCTCATCGATCAGAGACGGATTCGTCTTCCTCGCCCCTACAGCCGGCTGGGGGGCCAAGCAATGGCCCGCGGAGAGATACGCCGCCGTCGCTGCAGCTCTGGGCCGAGCCGGATTTCACTCACTCGTAAACGAAGCTCCCGGCCATCGATTTGCAGATGCAGTCGTTGACGCCAGCGATGGTTTTGCCACTTCCGTTCCCTGCTCCGTCGAGCAGATGATTGCGCTCGTGCGCCGCGCCGGAGTGGTGATCGCCGGGGACACCGGACCACTGCACCTCGCAGCCACCCTGGACCATCCCACAGTCGGTTTATACGGCCCCACCGATCCCTCTCGCAACGGCCCTTACATGACCGACAGTTCAAAGGCGCGAGTGTTGCGACACGAGTCCAGCCGAACAGACCACTCGCGGCACGCAGAGACGGAGCCGGGGCTCATGCAGATATCAACGGACGAGGTTGTAGAAGCAGCGCTGGAGCTGCTCCGCAGCGGACAAGATAAGGTAAAGCTGTGAGCGAACGAACAACATGGCAAAAGATAGCCCGGCGGATCCGCGTACCGCTCGGATTCGCCTTCGCCGCCGTATTTCTGTGGCTGGCACGACCGACCGGGAAAACCATGCTGCTCAGCCTCCTGTTGGTAGTACCCGGCGTATGGCTGCGAGCCTACGCGGCTGGCTATGTGCGCAAAAACGCTGAGCTGACATTCACAGGCCCCTACGCCTACACGCGAAATCCGCTCTACCTGGGCTCGATGCTAATCGCCTTCGGATTCGCAGCAGCAGCAGGCAGTTGGGCGATTCTTATTGCGCTGACCGCACTTTTTGCGGCCATCTACATCCCCACAATTTATAGCGAGGAAGCCTATCTGCGAGAGCACTTTGCAGGCTTCGACGACTATTCCACCAAGGTGCCCCGTCTGCTGCCGCGACTGACCCCGGCGACATTTCCGGCGAACCAGAATGCCAGCGGAGGCAGATTCTCCTGGCAACAGTGGCAGCACCACCGCGAGTACAATGCTCTAATGGGTGCTGGCGCAATCTATCTAGCGCTGGCGGTCCGGCTTTTTCTCCATCACCACGGGGTGGCGGGGGGTCTGCGCTGAAGGCGCGGAGGCTGGGGCTGAATGGCCCACAAACTTCAACTCGTGAGAGTGCTGCCCTTTGCTGAAGCCGGAACGGTCTTTCCTTGCATCTTTCTTCCTGATGTCGTGTTCCATAGGTTCGCTGACGGCGAGTGCGCAGCTTCTGGGGTTAGGCGCCAAACCAGCGCCGGTAGTCATTCCAACCCTACAGCCTCCGCAGCCAGGCTTTCCCTTTCCCGAAAAACAAACCCTGACTTTTACTGTTGACTGGCGTGTCTTTACGGCGGGCACAGCAGTATTTCAACTCGAACAGCAAGGGACAGTGCAAAAGATTACAGCCACCGCAGACTCAACCGGCGCCGTGACCATGCTCTTCCCCGTCGTAGACAAGTTCCAGGCCGGGTTCGACACCAAGACCGGTTGCTCCACCGGATTCAGCAAACAATTACAGGAAGGGCGCAGAAAGGTCTCCAGCGAGCTGAGCTTCGATTACTCCCAGGGCAAGCAAAAACAGATCGAGAAAAATCTGGTCAAGGGAACCTCGAAGGAGCAAGTGGCTTCGATTCCAGCCTGCGTGACCGACTCCCTCTCGGCAATCTTTTATGCAGCGTCGCAGCCAATGGCGGTCGGCCAAAGTATCCGGTTCCCCTTGGCGGACTCGATGCGCACCGTGACCGTGGCAATGAAGGTTGAATCCAAAGAAGAGATCAAGACCCCAGCCGGAACCTTCGAGACGCTAAAAGTAGAGCCAACCGCGGATGAGGGAATCGTAAAAAACCGCGGCCATATCTGGGTTTGGTATACCGACGACGCACGTCACATGCCCGTGCAGATTCAGGCACGGCTGTTCTGGGGGACGATCACCTTCCACCTGCAGTCGTACGATACAAAATAAGAAGAAAGACGGCTTTTGATGGCAGATTCAAAACACGACGCAGCATTAGATCCAGACAAAGATCCAGACAAGTTCGTAACCGTAGGCAAGTTTCTCGAGCCCGTGAATGCCCAGATGGCGAAAGGAATGCTCGAGTCGGCGGGAATCGAGTGTTTCCTGCAGGGCGAGAACGCCAATAGCCTGCTGGCGTTGGCCTTTCGAGCAAGGCTGCTGGTGCACAAGCAGGACGAAGAGACCGCACGGGAGATTCTCGGCGAGTCCGTCGGCGAGTTGACCGGAGATGAACTGACCCCATCCGAACAGCGCGAGTTGGAGGCAGGCGATGACGAAGGATGAGCAAGGCCGCCCACGAGCCGTCCTCTGCCTGTCAGGCGGAATGGACTCCAGCGTCTGCGCCGCGCTCACGGCCCGAGACTACGACGTCTTCGCCCTCCACTTCAGCTACGGCCAGAGAACGGAATCGAGGGAACTGCACTCCGCACAGGAGGTCGCCCGCATCGTCGGAGTGAAAGAGCTGCTGCATCTCAAGATCGACCTGTTTCGCCGAATCGGAGGGTCGGCGCTGACCGATGCCTCGATTGCCGTACCGGCGGCGGGGGAGGAAGCGACCATCGGAAACGAAGTCCCAATCACTTATGTTCCATTCCGAAATGCGCATTTCCTCTCAGCCGCGGTAAGCTGGGCCGAGGTTCTGGGTGCCAAGAAGGTCTTTATCGGGGCCGTCGAACAGGACAGTTCGGGGTATCCCGACTGTCGGCCAGCGTATTATGAAGCGTTCAATCAGCTAATCAGGATGGGCACCAAAGACGGACAGATCCAGGTCGTCACTCCGCTGATCCAGATGCGCAAGAGCGAGATCGTCCGGTTGGGAGTTGAACTCGGTGCACCCTTCCATGTAAGTTGGTCATGCTATTCCGGCGAGACCGAGGCCTGCGGCGTTTGCGAGAGCTGCGTTCTGCGACTGCGGGCATTTCGTGACGCCGGAGCGGTCGATCCCATATCGTATGCGGTCGCGTGACCGCTGCATTTTGCATCAAATTTGAGGAAGCAAGAACTGTTTTGCAACGAAGACTTACGCCCCCCATCAATGGGCCAGGAGAAGATAAGAGCATGAAACGTATCGGATGGAAGATAAGCACCCTGGCAGCCGCTCTGCTGGTAATCCTGGCAATCGCGCAGCCCACACGCTTGAAAGCACAAGCAGCCCCGCCCGCGGGAACCGCAAGCATTCATGGCCACATTCTCAATCCCGCCGGCCTGCCAATTACAAAGGGCGAAGTCAGGCTCACAACGGATCGTTCGTCTGACGCGAAGGACCGAAAGTACCCCTACAAGTTTCCCATCGATCAAGATGGCAACTACAAAGGAACCGGGATCGTGGCTGGGACCTATGTAGTCTTCGTCTTCCAGGACGATAAGAGCTTGGACTTCAACGAGAGTGTTCCGATTGCGAAAGACGAAGACAAGCTCCTCGATTTCGACATGTCGCGCGCGGAGTACATCAGTAAGATGAGCCCCGAAGACCGGAAGGCGCTCGAAGAGTACAAGAAGAAGAACGCCGAGGTCGTCGCCGGCAACGCGAAGATTCAGAACCTCAACGCCCTTCTGACTCAGGCCCGCGCCGACAACAAGGCTGGCAACTACGACTCCGCAATCACCGCCATGAAGCAGGCCACCGAAACCAAGCCCGACGAGGGAATTCTGTGGGTCACCCTTGGTGATGCTCAACTTGGGAGCGGAGAGACCGCAGCAAAGGCAGCTAAAGCAGCTGGCACCTCACCGACGGATCCGGCCATCCTCCAGAAGTACACCGATGCCGCTGCCTCCTATAAAAAAGCCGCGGATCTGAATGCCGCTTCCAAGAAACCAAACCCCGAAACCGCCGGCGTAGCTTACAACCAGTTGGGACAGGCGGAGGCCCGTCTGGGTGACGCCAAGGCCTCCTCCGACGCCTACGAGCAGGCTGCCAAGGCCCAACCGGAAAAGGCCGGAATGTACTTCTTCAACGAGGCCGCAACCCTCTACAACTCAGGCAAACTGACCGAGGCGGGTGCTGCTGCCGACAAGGCAATCGCAGCCGATCCGAAGAAGGCGGATGCTTATTACATCAAGGGACAGGCGCTCATTCCACAGGCAACAGTCGATCCGAAAACCCAGAAGATTGTAGCGCCACCGGGTTGCGTCGAAGCCTATCAGGAATACCTTGAACTGGCTCCGGACGGACCACATGCTGCTGATGTGAAGGGTATTCTCGAAGGCATCGGCGCACCGATAAAGTCGACCTTCAAAGCTGGAAAGAAATAATCGCCGGAAAAACCGGAAGGCCCCGGGCGACCCCGCTCGGGGCCTTTCCATTTGTCACGCTGATAGCTGAAGGAGAAGAGGATGCAGTCAGCGGCCGCAGTTCTCGGTTTCGATGAAGCTCTGACGAAGGTGCTTCAACACGCAACCGATCTTCCACGTCCGCCAAGCGAACCGCTCGCGCTGCTGGCCTGCGGAGACCGCGTACTCGCCCAGCCCGTGCTCGCGGATCGCGATCAGCCGCCATTCAATAGGTCGACCCGAGACGGGTTTGCTGTGCGGGCGTCCGACACGCTCGGTCCATTGAAGGTAGTCGGCCAGGTCAGGGCCGGTGAGCAGTGGCGGGGCAGCACCCTCGAACAAAATACCGCGATTGAAATCATGACCGGCGCACCAACTCCAGCAGGCGCCGACGCTGTCGTGATGATCGAACATGTGGAACGCACCAACAACTCGATACGCTTACTTGCTGGACGCCTGATTCGAAGCGGAGAAAACATCGTTCCCCAGGGAAGCGAGGCCCAGGCCGGCCAAACAGTATTGGCCTCTGGCTCTAAAATCGAGGGCGCGGAGGTAGCTCTCGCCGCCTCCTGCGGATACACAGAGCTAGAGATCTATCGCAGGCCAAAGGTAGCCATCGTCGCAACTGGAGACGAACTTGTCGACCTCGCAGCGACGCCCGGGCCGCACCAGATCAGAAACTCGAACAGCTACGGTCTGTCTGAGCTGATCAGGCACGCTGGCGGAGAACCCGTCCAGCTCCCGATTGCTCCGGACCGGCGACCTGAACTCGAACAAACCATTCGTTCCGCACGCCATTGCGAACTTCTGCTGCTGTCCGGTGGCGTTTCCATGGGCAAGTACGACCTGGTCGAAGAGGTACTGCAAAGCCTGCGGGCAGAGTTCTTCTTCACCGGCGTCAAGATGCAGCCAGGCAAACCCCTGGTCTTCGGCAGGTTGCCGGCTGACGACCAGTTCCCCGCCCAATTTTTTTTCGGCCTGCCCGGAAACCCCGTCTCGACTCAAGTGACCTTCCATTGTTTCGTCGAACCGGTGCTCCGTGCGATGGGCGGGTCCGAAGTCCAGGGCCCGCGTTTTCTGCAGGCGACGCTGGCAGAGGGCCTCGCAGGAAAGGCCGGCCTGATGCGTGTGCTCCCCGCCAGATGGACCTCCAACCGAGTCCGCCCAGAGGTACGATTGGTAGGCTGGCAGGGATCAGGCGACTTGGCCGCGAATGCGCAAGCGAACTGCTATGCGGTCCTCCCACCCGACAAAGATCACTTCTCCACCGGGGATGTCATCACGATTCTCCTGCGGTAGGCTTGTAGGATGGACGACGTAGACTACACCTCCGAACAGCTGATGGATGACGCCCCCGAACCTCTCGGCAATGATGCGGACTTCCCTCCCCGGTCCCCGGTCCCGCTGCATCTCTCGCACTACGATCAGACCGGCGAGGCGCACATGGTGGATGTCAGCGACAAGTTGGCAACAAGACGCGAGGCCGTGGCATCAGCGTTCGTCGAGCTGTCCGACGCGGTGCTCGAGGCGCTGCCGCAAAATCCCAAAGGCAATCCCCTCGAGGTGGCGCGGTTCGCAGGTATTCAAGCGGCGAAGCAAACCTCAAGCCTCATTCCGATGTGTCATCAAATAGCGCTGAGCTTCGTAGACATACAGACAAAAATTGTCGAAGGTGGCGTCGCGATCGAAGCAACCGCAGCGACAGTTGCAGGCACAGGCGTTGAGATGGAAGCGATGGTGGCAGCCTCAATCGCGGCGCTAACCATCTACGACATGACCAAGGCACTCGACAAAGGAATACGAATCCGCGAGGTGGTATTGATGCGCAAAACCGGCGGGAAGAGCGGCGACTATCGGCGCGGAAGCCTCTGAATTAGACCGCAGTCGCCAGCGTGACCGCGAACAGATGTTGCGGGTCCTCCCAGGACCTGGTCTTCTTGAAGTTCGCCGACGCGAGAAGTTCCTCAACCGCAGCCGAGGTGAATTTGTAACTGTTTTCGGTGTGAATACTCTCGCCCCGTGCAAAGTCGACAGCGAAGGCAGGACCGCTGGAGTTAGCCGGGACATGAACGCGCTGAGCGATGACCGACTCCAGGTGCATCTCAATGCGTGACTGAGCGGGATTCCAACGAACCCGATGCTGAAAGTTTGCTAACGCAAAATCAGTCCCCAGATCACGATTGAGACGCGCAAGCACGTTCAGATTGAAAGCCGCAGTCACCCCAGCGGCGTCGTCATATGCGGCAAGCAGCGTGGCTACAGTTTTATTGGCGTGTGGGCCACCGTTCGGCGCCAGGTCCGTGCCCAGCAAAAGAGTATCCCCGGGAAGCAACTGCGCGCGGAGGTTGCGAAGAACATCCCTCGCATCCTCCGGCATGAAATTACCAATACTGGAACCAATGTAAAGAGCCAGCGTCCGCGTGTCGGGTAGGCGGTTGAGCGGGAGAGCCTCACGAGTGTAGTCAGCGACTTGAGAGCGGACCGTCACGCCAGGAATATTGGCGAGAATATTTTCACTGGCCTCGGCGAGAGCCGTCTCGGAAACATCAACAGGCTGGTACACCACACTCCCCTGCTGGCGAACGGCTTCCGCCAGAAGGATGCCGGTCTTGGTCGCCGTTCCAGCACCTAGCTCGATCAGGGTAAGCTTTCCGCTCGGCCCCTGACCAAGCGCAGCCTCGCGAAGAATCTCATCGGCGTTGGCCGCAAAGATGCCACGCTCGGTCCGGGTCAGATAGTACTCCGGCAGCTCCGTGATCTGTTCGAAGAGGCGCGAACCAGACTCATCGTAGAAGAGCCACGGGGACAGGGTCTTAGGCGTAGCAGACAGGCCCACGCGTGCTTCAAAGGCGACGGCATCAGTAATACTGATCAGCGGTGCGTCTGGCGCGAAGATAGTTGTTGGCACGTCTAGTCCCCCGGCGGATTTGATAGCGGAGTGGAAGGCGTGCCTCAAGGATCGATCTCCACCGCTGCCTCAGTTTGATGCATTTGAAAGGGATTTTGTGCAATTTAATCTTTACTGACTTAGATCTTTTGCAGGCTGAAATCGATCGGAATCCAAAGAAAGCCCAATTTATTGCTGATTTCAAGTTAACTTCTGCAAAAGCCGACCGTCTGTCCTAGTACCGCCAACTCGTAACATCTGCCCCGGCCGGTGCCGTCTTCTCGATGCGATCCATGATCTTCGGCAGGTACATAGTGTTGTAGTGCAGCCGCGACAGCGCATTCGGCAGCGTCGGATCCCCATTCCAGCAGTGCTCTGCCCGCGGGCCATAGAGCACCTCGCCGTCATAGGCCACGCCATGCCCAGGCGTTCCCGTCGCCTTCAAAAAGTCCTCCATCAGATAAACCGCATCGTTCAAGAAATAGGTGTCGTCGCTGCCCACATACAGGTGAATCTTTCCCTGCAGCTTAGGCCCCAGCGTCTTCCAATCCCGTTGCAACTTCGCGTTCAGGTCATAGTGCTCCTTCCAATACTCTGCGACCTTGTGATCGATCGCCCCGGTCTCCTTATCGAAGATCGGCTCCGGATACCCATCCTTCCCTTGCGGCGAATACACCGCCTGCCAGATGTCAAACTGCTCTCCAGATCGTCCATGATCCCCCAGCGCCGCCTCATACGCAATGTTGTCCCTCATCGAGATCAGCGTATGCCCCAGATAGTCCCGCATCGCCGGCTGTTCCACCTGCTTGTTCGCGCCCTGCAGGTAAAACATATTCGCATCTTTATAAAGATCCCGCGACATATACGCATGAAAGTCCACCGGATCGGGACAAGCCACAAACGCCCCGTTATAGTGGTCCGGATAGAAGATCTGCACCGCCAGCGACTCCCATCCGCCCGTCGACCCGCCATACATGAACCGCGCCCAGCTTTGCCCGATCCCGCGAAACTGCTTCTCCACCGCAGGAACCAGCTCCGTCTCAATCGCATCTCCATACGGCCCCAGGTTCGCCGAGTTCACCGCATACGAATCGTCATAGTAAGGATTCGCATGTTGAATCTTCATAATCAAAACACGGGGAAACTTCGGACTGGCCCACTGCTGATACTCCTTGTAAGCTTCCTCCTGCTGGATCCGGTTATATCCCGCAAGATGAAATCGCTCCGAGTAGTTCGGCTTCAAATTCGGATCCGGCGGTGTCGTCCTAAAGTCATCAAACCCCGTCACAAAGTGATCGTGAAAGATGATCAGAGGATAATGCGCCTCACTATGTTCATCGAATCCCTCCGGCACCAGCACCACCGCACTCAGATACGTCGGCGTCCCCCAGAACTTCGTCAGCAGCGCACTCTGAATCTTGATATGCCGAACATATTTTGTATCCGCTTCAGGCACAATTGGCGGAATCACCTGATCCAGCGAGATCGCGATCGGCGCACTGCCCGGCCCGACGTGCACCTTCACCGCCTTGCTATACAAATTCCCCGGCGCAAGATTCCAATGCTTCCCTTCGCCCCGGTCCGGCGACAGCTTGATCGTCTTCCCATCCGCACGATGGAACGTTTCATAAACATCTAGTACCGCCTGCACCGTGTAATCCCCCGCCGGCACGTCCTTCAAACTCTTGATTGGATAACCCGCAGCCTTATCGTCCACCACAACGCTCTCGCCCGGCTTTAGCCCATCCACAGTAACCCCAAACACCATCTGGCTCCGCGGCGTGTCGTCGATCTGCATCCGAGGCTCCTCCGATGGATCATTCGACAACAGCAGCAACACCCGTCCGTCCAGCGGCTTCGCCGACTGCGCAGCAGGAAAAGAAACCGAAACCGCCTGAACACCGGTCTGAGCATTCCCAGCCTCAGAGTTCAAACACACACACGCAGCAGCCAACGTTAGAACGCAGGGGATCGAATGGAGACGCATTGGGGCAGTATACAAACCCGAGAGCCGCAACACCGCATTATCTTCAGGTCATTCGCCCACCAGGTTGATATCATCCTTTCACCATTGCAATCTGAGTACGCAGGCACTCTCTAAAAAACCTGCCGGGCCTCCGTGGAGAACAGATGAAAGCACCCCAGTTCGCATTCAAAAAATTTGCCGCAGCACTTTTATGCGGCCTTGTAACTACGCCAATGGCAATTGCTGCAGACAATCTGCCGGCCGCCAAGCCACTGAAGCTCCCCGAACTCAAGTACGAAAAGTACACCCTCCCCAACGGTCTCGTCGTCCTCACTCACGAAGACCATCGCCTCCCCCTCGTCGCCATCGACCTCTGGTATCACGTCGGACCACTCAACGAGCGGGCTGGCCGCACCGGCTTCGCCCACCTCTTCGAGCACATGATGTTCGAAGGCTCCGAGCACGTCGGCGAAAAAGCCCACATCAAATACCTTGAAGGCGCAGGCGCCACCGACATCAACGGCACCACCGACTTCGACCGCACCAACTACTTCGAGACCCTCCCCAGCAACCAGCTCGAGCTGGGCCTCTGGCTCGAAAGCGACCGCATGGGCTTTCTCCTGGAAGGCCTCGACCGCGTCAAGCTCACCAACCAGCGCGACGTCGTACGCAACGAGCGCCGCCAGGGCGAAGGCACTCCCTACGCGCTCGCCGACGAGCAGGCGTACCACATGCTCTTCCCCCACGAGCACCCCTACTACGCCTCCGTCATCGGCTCCCACGCCGACATCGAAGCCGCCCGCATCAACGACATCCGCGACTTTCACCAGCACTTCTACACCCCCAACAACGCCAGCATCGCCATCGCCGGCGACTTCGACGCCGCAAAGCTAAAAGCTCTCCTCACAAAATACTTCGGCCCTATCCCACAAGGCCCACCCGTCGAACCCGTCACCGTCAAAACCCCACCCATCAACGCCCAAAAACGCGCAACCGTCACCGACTCCGTCCAACTCCCGCGCCTCTCCGTAGCCTGGCTCACCCCTCCCGTCTTCACTCCCGGCGACGCAGAAACCGATCTTCTCGTTCACATCCTCGGCGGAGGCAAAGCCAGCCGTCTCTACCGCAAGCTCGTCTACGAGCAACAAGTCGCCCAGACCGTAACCTGCAATCTCAACGATCTCAAGCTGGGCTCCATCGCCCAGTGCGATATCACCGCCAAACCCGGTGTCTCGCTCGACACCCTTGAAGCCGCCCTCTGGAAAGAAATAGCCAGCCTCCAATCCGAAGGGCCCACGCAAGCCGAACTCGACCGCGCCCGCACCGTCGACGTCACCGCCAAGATCACCGGCCTCCAGCGCCTCGGAGGCTTCGGCGGCGTAGCCGACACCCTCGATCGCTACAACCAGTTCCTCGACGACCCCGGCTACCTTCCTAAGGACATTGCTCGCTATCAGGCCGCAACCATTGCCTCCGTCAAGCAAGCCGCCACGCAGTACCTCGGCAAAGATCAAAGCGTCGTCGTCAACTGCGTGCCCGGCAAAAAAGTAGTCGATGACGTCCCGCGCAGCCCGGACAACACTGACGCCGACGTCAAACTCACCGCCCCCTACACCGCGCAGTTCGAAGACCAGCAGAACTGGCGCAAGACCGCACCCGCACCCGGCCCAACCACCGCCTTCCACCTCCCCGTCCCCAAAACCTTCACCCTCGCCAACGGCCTCCAGGTCTATCTCCTCGAAGATCACTCTCTTCCTGTCTTCAGCGCCGCAGTGGTAGCCCGCGCCGGCAGCGAGTCCGACACACCCGCGAAGGCTGGCCTCGCAGGGTTCACCGCCCGTCTCCTCACCGAAGGCACCACCCAGCGCTCCGCTACCACACTCGCCGACAACGCCGAGCAGATCGGCACCACCCTCACCTCCGCCGCCGACGTAGACAGCGCCAACGCCAGTCTCAATGCGCTCAGCAACAACACTGAAGCGGGCCTCGACCTCCTCTCCGACGTCATTGAGCACCCCGCCTTCGCCCCTGAAGAGGTTGAGCGCATTCGCAAGCAGCGCCTCGTCGCCATCCTCCAGGAAGGCGACCAGCCCGTAGCCTCCGTCCTCCGCGTTGGTTTCCACACCCTCTACGGGGACCACCCCTACGGCATCCGCTCCATCGGCAACACCGATGGAATCAAATCCATCACCCACGACGACATCACCAGCTTCTGGCAAGCCCACTACGGCCCCAAGGACTCCGCACTCGTCCTTGCCGGCGACGTTACTGAATCCGAAGTCAAGCACCTCACCGACAAGTACTTCGCCCCCTGGTCCGGCTCCGCAGCCACAACCATCGCCGTACCTCCTGCCCCCGCCCCACCCGGCCTCAAGATCGTCATCGTCGACAAACCCGGCGCACCACAAACCGCACTCTTCGCCATCGGCCTCGGCCTTCCTCGCACCACGCCCGATTACCCCGCCGTCATGATCATGAATAACGTCCTCGGAGGCCTCTTCGCCAGCCGCATCAACATGAACCTGCGCGAAGAACACGGCTACACCTACGGCGCCACCTCAGGCTTCATGATGTACCGCACTGGAGGCCCCTTCTACAGCGGAGCCCAGGTCCGCACCGACGTCACCGCTCCCGCCGCCAAGCAGCTCATGCTCGAACTCAACCGCATCCGCACCGAGCCTCCCACCGAAGCCGAACTCAAACTGGCAAAGGACTCGCTCCTCCACTCACTCCCCGGAGACTTTGAAACCACCAAAGCCTCCATCGGCGGCCTCCGTCAACTCTTCGTCTACAGCCTCCCCCTCGACTACTTCGCCAAGCTACCCGCCCGGTACGAAGCCGTCACCCCCGCCGAAGTATCAAAGGCCGCCCAAACCGACGTCCATCCCGACCAGCTCATCCTTATGGCCGTAGGTGACCGCGCCAAAATCGAACCCGGCTTAAAGGAACTCAACCTAGGCCCCATCGAGTACCGCGACACCACCGGCACCCTCATCAAATAACCCTCCGTAACAACGAAGTGATCAGCGCTTCCCAACAAAAAAGAGCCGCAGAGCACTCACTCTGCGGCCTTTCTCTCTCAACGCCCAATAAATCTTGTCATCCTAAGTGGAGCGAAGAACGCCTGCATTTGCATTTGGCTTTGACTTTGCTTTTGCTTTCTCCTGCAAAACCGTAGAAGCGTCATCTCGACCGAAGCTGCTCACAGTCTCATCGTGAGCAGCGCAGTGGAGAGACCCCCGTATTTTGCAGTTGCCTCTGCATCTAGGTACCCCCAAGGCTTTGGCCTTGGGTCTCTAAATCAGCGCATCAGGAGGGGCTTTAGCCCCTGGGTATGCCTTCTCCCTGCCACATCTACAACCGAAGAAACTAAGCCTTCCCCAGCACCTTCGCCATAGCCTCACCAATCTCCGCAGGCGACTTCACCACCGTAATCCCAGCCTCGGTCATAGCCTTCATCTTGTCCGCAGCCGTCCCCTCGCCGCCCGAGATGATCGCCCCCGCATGTCCCATCCGCCTCCCCGGAGGAGCCGTCTGCCCGGCAATAAACCCAACCACCGGCTTCTTCACATGCTCCTTGATGTACATCGCCGCAGCCTCTTCCGCCGACCCGCCGATCTCACCGATCATGATGATCGCCTCAGTCTCCGGATCCTCATTCAGCAGCTTCAGCGCATCGATATGCGTCGTCCCAATAATCGGGTCGCCCCCAATCCCAATCGCCGTCGACTGCCCAATCCCCCGCGTCGTCAGCTGGTACACCGCCTCATACGTCAGCGTGCCCGACTTCGAAACAATCCCCACCGAGCCTTCCTTGTGAATCCGCCCCGGCATAATCCCAACCTTAGCTTTACCCGGCGAAATCACCCCCGGACAATTAGGCCCAATCAGACGCGTCCCCTTGCCGTTTAATCCGGTCCCTTTCACAAACTCCCACACCTTCACCATGTCGAGCACAGGAATCCCCTCGGTAATGCAGATCACAAGAGGCACCCCTGCAGCCGAAGCCTCCAGAATCCCATCCGCAGCAAACGGCGGCGGCACAAAGATCACCGACACATTCGCCCCCGTCTCCTTCACCGCCTCTTCGACGGTGTTGAACACTGGCCAACCCTCATGCGTAGTCCCACCCTTACCCGGCGTCACACCACCCACAACCTTCGTCCCATACTCCGCGCAGCCCTTCGCGTGAAAAGTACCCTCACGCCCCGTAATCCCCTGCACAATCAGCCGCGTATTCTTGTCAACCAAAACCGCCATTACTTGCCACCTTTCGCAGCAGCCACAGCAAGATCCGCGGCTTCCTTCATCGTCGTGCCCACCTGAAAGTTCAATCCCGAGTCCGCCAGAATCTTCCGGCCCTCTTCCACGTTCGTTCCTTCGAGCCGCAGAATAATCGGAATCTTCACGCCCAGCTTCTTCGCGGCATTCACCACGCCCTGAGCCAGCACATCCACGCGCAAAATTCCGCCAAAGATATTGATGAAGATCGCCTTCACATTCGGATCGCTCAGCAAAATCCCAAACGCATTCTCAATCTGCTCCTGGTTCGCGCCACCGCCGACATCGAGGAAGTTCGCCGCACTCCCACCCGCATACTGAATGATGTCCATCGTCGCCATCGCAAGCCCAGCGCCGTTCACCATGCAGGCGATCGTGCCATCCAGCTTGATGTAGTTGAGCGCAAACTTGCTCGCCTCAACCTCCAGCGGATCTTCCTCCGCCAGATCGCGAAGCTCCTTCAGATCCTTATGCCGGAACATCGCATTGTCATCAAAGTTGATCTTGCAATCGAGCGCCAGCAGCTTGTCATCCTTCGTCGTGATGAAAGGATTGATCTCCATCAGCGTCGAATCCGTCTCCACAAACGCCTTGTACAACCCTGTCATAAACTTCACGGCATCGTTGATCTGCGTCGTCTTCAATCCCAGCTTGAACGCCAGCTTCCGCGCCTGATAAGGCGCAAAACCCACCGCCGGATCGATGTACTCCTTGTAGATAAGCTCCGGCGTAGCATGCGCCACCTCTTCAATCTCCATCCCACCCGACTGCGAGGCCATAAACACCACCTTCGCCGAAGCCCGGTCCAGCACCAGCCCGAGATAAAGCTCCCGCTCGATCGCCGATCCCTCTTCGATCAGCAGTCTCTGCACCTTCTGCCCGGCAGGCCCCGTCTGGTGCGTCACCAACTGCATCCCCAGAATCGCCTTCGCCGCCGCATTCGCCTCTTCGAGTGTCCTCGCCAGCTTGACGCCACCGCCCTTGCCACGCCCACCGGCATGAATCTGCGCCTTCACCACCACAACTTTATTTCCCGCACCAAACAGGCTCTTCGCCGTGGTATCAGCCTGTTCCAGGGTTGTCGCCATCTCGCCGCCCGGAACCGGCACACTGTACTTCCGCAGAATCTCTTTTGCCTGATACTCGTGAATTTTCATGAATGCCTTTGAAATTACGCTCGCGCGAGAAGTGTAGCGGACTCTCACAATCCCTCGCAATCAGAAACTCGCACAGATGTGCGTTTATCGCCCGTCCCTCTGCGCGTAACCTTAAGCCTGCCTTCATCTTGCCTCTGTATGATAGGCAACATAGTCTGGCGGGAATCTTCCCGGCCGGCACTCGGGCCCAGCCGCAGCTAGGTGCTGATTCGTTCCACTCTCAAACACTCTGTGAAACCACCGTAATCAGCAAAGTTGGATTCTTGAGTGTTCATCTCGTAAATCCCAGCGATAACTCCTTTGGGACCGCTGTAATCACCCCTCGTTGGCTCTTCGTCCTCGCCGCCGCAACTCCCTCCCTCGCAGGCGACCCCATCCTCATCGACGAATCCATTGAACAAATAATCCCCGAATCCATCCAGTCCGGCGACATCGTCGGCATCAGCGTCCACACCGGCAACGCCCTCCGCGGCTACGAGGTCGGACGCATCGCCCGCGAGCGCGGAGCCTGGGTCATCTACGGCGGCATCCACGCCACCCTCTTCCCCGAAGAGGCCTTCGAACGAGGCGAAGCCCATGCCGAAGTCAAAGGCGACGGCGACATCGCCTGGGGCAAAGCCGTCACTGATATTCTCTCCGGCGCAGACCCCGAAAAGATCTACGAAGGCGGTCGCATCGGCGGCACCGACTTCCTCGCCGCCCGCTGGGATCTCATGCCCCGCGACAAGTACATGTGGGCCTCCGTCCAAACCATCCGTGGCTGCCCCAAGCACTGCTCCTTCTGCAGCGTCTGGCGCACCGACGGCCAGCAGCCCCGCCAGCGCCCCCACCAGTCCGTCATCGACGAGATCGTCAACCTCCGCCAGATCGGCTTCCGCTTCATCGCCCTCGCCGACGACAACTTCTACCCCGTCACCCTCACCGACCTCCGCCTCGCACGCGAACAAAACAACGAAGCCAAACTCGCCGAACTCACCGCCATCCGCGCCGAACGCTTCCTCCTCATGGCCGAACTAGCCAAACTCCCCAAAGACATGGTCTTCTTCACCCAGATCACCATGGAAGCCGGCGAAGACGGCGAGTACCTCGACGCCATGCGCAAAGCCAACATCAAAGGCGCACTCGTAGGCGTAGAAGCCGTCACTCCCGAAGGCCTCAAAGCCGTCTTCAAAGACTTCAACTACTCCGGTGAAGCGCTAGCCCGCCAGCTCCAAACCTTCAAAAAGCACGGAGTCCACGTCCTCGGCTCCTTCATCTTCGGCCTCCCCACCGACAAGCCCGCCACCTTCGACGCCACAGTCGAGATGGCCCTCAAAGCCGGCGTCACCTTCGCCCAATTTGTCATGATGACGCCCTTCCCCGGCACCGTAGACTTCGCCCGCTGGGAAAAGGAGCAAGCCAAAGCACCCGAAGTCGTCGCAACACCCACCGGCGACATCCCCATCACCCGCTACTGGCTAATCCCCACCGCCATCCGCCCCAAAATGTTCACGCCCCATCCCTCTATGAGCTCCGCCGAGATCAGCCAGCGCACTCAAAAAGTCTGGGACCGCTTCTACGACTGGACCTCCATCTGGCAGCGCAGCGCCTGCACTCCCACCCTCCGCGCCCGCGTCGCCTTCATGTTCCTCTCCAAGCTCTACCGCCAGATGTACGCCGGCACCGGCATCTCCACCGACAGCGCCCGCCGCAAAAAATCCAAAACCTGGGCCCGCTGGACCGCGAAGCAGTGCCGCAAACTCTTCGCCGCCAAACCCATGCCCGAACTCCAATCCCCAGCATGGGAACACGCCTTCTCCTCCGCCAACCTCCGCCGCCCAGCCTTCCTCGGCCCCCAGGAGAATCCATCCCCCTTCACAGTCATCACAAAATCCTGAAGAAGAACATTGAAACTAAAAGTTGGCGCTTTGAAGGGGCTGCGTAGATACCCAATTTAGCTTTGGGAATACAAGCTCGATTCCCGGGACTAGTGATGCAAACGGACCCAGGCCCCGTTCAATGAGTGCATAGGCCTGATAGCGTTAACCATAACCTCCGGCTCTGGTCTCCTCTCCGTTACACTGACCGGACCATGCCCAGCGAGCCTCCGAGACTGACCCGCCGCAGTTTCCTCAGCGCTGCTGCCGCCGGAATTGTTTCTAGTCCGACATGGGCGAAGGCCGCTACGGCGCGCGTTTCGGATTCCCAGTTGCTCAGCGATATTGCGCATCGCACTTTTTCCTTTTACTGGGAGCGTGTGAACCATAGCAACGGCCTGATGGCAGATCGTTGGTCGACGCCGGCCGCTTGCAGCATCACGGGGACAGGCTTCGCTCTAACTGCTTGGCCAATTGGAGTTGAGCGCGGTTGGATCACACGCGATCAGGCACGAGACATCACGCTGCGGACGCTGCGGTTCTTTGAGCAGTTACCGCAGGGCGAACAACGGTCTGGCACCGCGGGCTATCGTGGCTTCTTTTACCACCTTATCGATATGGAGACCGGACTACGGTTGCCAGATTGGGAACTTTCAACAATTGATACCTGCTGGCTGCAAATGGGCATGGCATTTGCGCAAGGCTGGTTCGACCAGGAGGATGAGAAGGAAAAGGAGATCCGTGCACTCGCGCAACGTCTGCTGGATCGCACCGAATGGGATTGGATGCAGGCCAATAGCACGGGCGGCAAAGCCATCTCGATGGGCTGGCATCCGGAGAGCGGCTTTATTGAGCGAAATTGGGATGGCTATAACGAGGGCATGGCGCTCTATTTCCTCGCGCTCGGCTCACGGTCTCACCAGGCTAAGGAGGGTGCCTTCGAGGCATGGACTGCGCCCTTCCCAAAATATTGGCGTGGAGAAGGTGCGAACCGCTACCTCTCCTTTGCGCCGCACTTTGCGCATCAATATGGGGCCGTGTGGGTTGACTATCGCGGCATCTATGATGCGACCACGCGCGCGGCCGGGTTTGACTATTTCGAGAATTCCCGCCGCGCCACCTATGCGCAGCGCAACTATGCCATGGCCAACCCCATGGGTTGGGATAGTTATTCCAAGGACATCTGGGGCCTCAGCGCCTGCGATGGACCAGGTGATCTAGTCATAAATTTCAAAGGCAAGCCGACGCAGTTTTATGGCTATGCGGCCTATGGGCCGAAGGGCATGCCCGACGAGGAAGACTATGGCACCCTTGCCCCCACCGCCGCGGTAGCCTCGATTCCCTTTGCACCCGAGATTTGCATCCCTGCGGCCTGGGCCTTACGCAATTTCCAAGGTGGGCGGCTTTACGGCAAGTACGGTTTTTTCGATTCGTTCAACCCTAGCTTCCGTGATACCCATGTCAGCCTTAGGTCAGGCAGCGTTGATGGGCGCTTAGGCTGGGTTGACAATGATTATCTCAGCGACAATCAGGGGCCAATTCTAGGCATGATCGCGAATTACAAAACGGGGATCATCTGGAA
Organism: Tunturiibacter gelidiferens; assembly: GCF_013410115.1. Taxonomy (GTDB): domain Bacteria; phylum Acidobacteriota; class Terriglobia; order Terriglobales; family Acidobacteriaceae; genus Edaphobacter; species Edaphobacter gelidiferens. The sequence goes on along the minus strand of NZ_JACCCV010000001.1, from coordinate 1,465,919 downwards.
CGCCACCCGCAAAGTGCCCAACCTGGTGCGTGGTTTGAAGCGAGCAGGCTTTACCGGCGGTTGGTTGAATGGGGCATAAGATCAACCACTGCGACTCAAACGGAACCATATGAAGACGAGCGTGCGCTCTGCCGTGAAAGTGATGTTTCAGCGTAGGGCGTCAATGTCTCACAGCGGGTCAACTGTTGATAAATCGCCAAGTCACTCTTCGAGCCGGGATAAGTAACGATAAGTCGGTTTCTCGGTAGTAACGAAGCGACATCCCGCAAAACGACGTTATCGCTAACTCTGCTTGCCTAGCATTTCAAACTGGCCCACAACCGGTTTCCCCACATCACGTTCACCCCCGAATGTTCTCGCCCAGCAAACCAGCCAACATCGGATCGCCAGAACGAACACTCAAGGCCCGAGAGCCAGCCCCCACCTGCTACGCTTTATTTAATGCCGCCCCAGCCTCATCTCAAACAAATCATCGAAGCCCGTACTCCCCTTACCCGCGAACAAGCCCGCGACCTCATGCACCACATCCTCGCCGGCGACCTCACCGACGTCGAGATCGCCGCCCTCCTCGGAGCTCTCGCAGCCCGCGGCGAAACCGCCTCAGAGATCGCCGGCTTCGTCGACGTCATGCGCACAGCCGTCACCCCCATCCCCCTCACCAACGCCGAACGCATCAATCTAGTCGACACCTGCGGCACCGGAGGCGACGCCAGCGGCACCTTCAACATCTCCACCGCCGCCGCCCTTGTCGCCGCCGCAACCCCAGACGCAAACCTCATGGTCGCCAAACACGGCAACCGCGCCATCACCTCGCAGACCGGCTCAGCCGACGTCCTCGAAGCCCTCGGCATCCCCGTCGACCTCACCCCCGAGCAAGCCGCAACCGCTCTGCGCACCCACCACTTCGCCTTCCTCCACGCCCCCAGTCTTCATCCAGCCATGAAGGCCGTCATGCCAGTCCGCCGCGCCCTTGGAGTCCGCACCGTCTTCAACATCCTCGGCCCCCTCACCAACCCCGCCGGAGCCTCCGCGCAGGTCATGGGCGTCTACGCCGCGTATCTCGTTCCCATCGTCGCCGAAGTCATGTCCCTCCTCGGCACCCATCACGCCTTCGTCGTCCACGGCAGCACCCTCCGCGAAAAGGGTCTCGACGAGATCTCCATCAGCGGCCCCACCCAGCTAGCCGAAGTCCACGACGGCGCCGTCACCATCGCCACCGTCACCCCCGAAGACCTCGGCCTCCAGCGCGCGCCCATCGAGACCCTCCAGGGCGGCAACGCGCAGACCAACGCCGCCATCCTCACCGCCATCTTCTCCGGCGAGCAAGGCCCCCGCCGCGACATCGTCCTGCTCAACGCCGCCGCCGTCCTCGTCGCCGCAGACCTTGCTCTCGACCTCCCCAACGGCATAGCCCTCGCCGCGAAAACCATCGACTCGGGAGCCGTCACCCGACTCATCGCCAACCTCCGCGTCTGAGTCAAGCAACAAGCATCGAGCAACAAACAAGGGAGCCCCATGAACTCAGAGCACCCCACCAAACAAAGAGTCTGCTTCCTCCTCCAAATCAAGCCCGACCGCCTCGACGAGTACCGCCGCCGCCACGCCGCCGTCTGGCCCGACATGATCGCCGCCCTCCAGCGCACCGGCTGGCACAACTACTCCCTCTTCCTCACCCCAGGCGGCCAGCTCATCGGCTACCTCGAAACCGACGACTTCCAGCTGGCCCAGACAAGAATGCGCAACGAACCCATCAACGCCCTCTGGCAGTCGGAGATGAAGGACTTCTTCGTCGAAACCAACGGCAAAGACCCCGACCAGCTCATGTCCCCCATCGACGAAGTCTTCCACATCGACTAGCCGGCAACTCACATCGACACACACGCCGGAACCAAATCCCACCTCAATCCGTATCTTCTCCAGCAAGTCAGGAGCCTGCTCCAAATGTCGACCTACCCGCCGCCCGCAAACTCCATCAACCCGGCCTTCGTCACCTCTGCCCTCGAGCTCCCCGGCTACCGCATCGTCCAGAACCTCGGCATCGTCCGCGGCATCGTCGTCCGCTCGCGCAACATCGTTGCCACCATCGGCGCCGGCCTCCAGACCATCGTCGGCGGCGACATCACTCTCTTCACCGAACTCTGCGAGAAGACCCGCCAGGACTCCTACGCCATGATGACCCTCCACGCCGCCCAGCTCGGTGCCAACGCCGTCATCGCCTTCCGCTACGACGCAAACGAACTCATGAACGGCGTCACCGAAGTCCTCGCCTACGGCACCGCCGTCGTTGTCGAAAAGCAATAAATAAAGCTGACGGCAGAGCAGTAAAAGCCGCCGTCCCTCTTCATCAACCTCGCGTCTCCATCAACCTCGCGTCTCAAACACCATATTGAACGGCGTCTCCGCAGCCTTGCGGAAGTGCGTAAGACCTCCCTCCCGCACCACCTTCTCGATCCTCGCCGGCCCCGCCTGCGCTCCCAACCCCAGCCCAACCTCCTGCGCCAGCGAGCAAGGCACGCAGATCGTCGCCGAAGCCGAGTAGTAGATTCGCCCCACCGGATTATGATTCGCCGCCGTATCGTCCTGGGCAGACGGCTCAACAATCATCCAGGTGCCACCCGGCGCCAGCGTCGTCTTCACATGCTTCGCCGCCCCCGCCGGATCGCCCATGTCATGCAGGCAGTCGAAGAACGCCACCAGGTCATAATCCTTCCCCGGAAAATCCTTCGCTGAAGCCACAGCAAACGTCACGCGATCCGCCACCCCCGCAGCCTCCGCCTTCGCACGAGCCTTCTCGATCGACGGCCCATGATAATCAAACCCAAAAAACTTCGAGGCAGGATAAGACTTCGCCATCAGCAACGTCGAAGCTCCATGCCCGCAGCCGATATCCGCCACCCGCGCCCCCGCCTTCAGCTTCGCCTCCACTCCCTCCAGCGCAGGAATCCAGCTGGAGACAAGATTCGCAAGATAGGACGGCCGGAAGAACCGCTCACACCCTTCAAACAGCCCCTTCTCATGCTCGTGCCAACCCATCCCATTGCCCGTGCGATAGATCTCCGTCAGCTTCTCTTCATCCTTCATCACCGAGGCCATCATGTGATAAAACCCCGGAAGATGCACCGGCGTATCGTCCAGCGCCAGCACCAGCGCCTGCTCCGGCGTCAAAAAATAGGTCCCCTTAGCGGCGTCAAACTCCATCAGCTTCCCAGCAGTATTCGCATTCAGCCACTCCCGCACATAGCGCTCCGCGGTGCCCGTCTTCTTCGCCAGCTCCGCCGGAGTCACGGGCTCTCCATCCCCCATCGCCCGATAGAGCCCCAGCTTGTCGCCAATCAAAATCAGCGGGGCCTGCATCGCAGCACCCATATCCTGAACCACACGCCCCAGAAGCGCATTCAACGCATCCGGATTAATCTCTCGCCCCTGTGGGGTCGCCTGCTGTGTCGTAGCCATCGCAATCTCCTCGGAAAAAATTGATTCGGGGTTCGCGACAGCAGTTCTAAGTTGTGCGCAGGAGTAGTCGAGAGCAAGCACACGAGCCGGCACATGATGTCGCGCAGATTCCCGGGCCCACCAACTGCCGAGGAGCATACTCGGACACCCTCCCCAGCGTCAACGTCGGCGCCTAAGCCCCTCCATCCCGCATCCCCGGAATTCCCGTGTATATACTCGTCTTAAAATCAAGGAGGCATTCATGGCCCGAGTCACCGGCATTGGCGGCATCTTCCTTCGCGCACGCGATCCCAAAACCCTCTCCGCCTGGTACGCCAAACACCTGGGCCTCACCCTCTCCGAATACGGCGGCGCCACCCTCCTCTGGACCGACGAGATCCCCGCCACCACCGGAATGACCATCTGGTCTCTCTTCCCCGAAGACACCCCCTACTTCGGCAAGGGCAACGAGAAAGGCCCGCAGCAAGCCATGGTCAACTATCGCGTCGACAATCTGGATGAACTCCTCGCCCAACTCGCAGAAAACATCCCCATCGATCCCCATCGCGAAGACTCCGACTACGGCCGCTTTGCCTGGATCACCGACCCCGAAGGCAACCGCATCGAACTCTGGCAACCCCTCGTCGCCGTCGAAAAGAAAGAAGAGCCTCCCGCATAACCAACAGGAGCCCGCCCTATGACCGTCGAAACCTATCCGGAAAAACTCGCTCCCAACATCCAGCAGGTAGTTCCCTTCCTCTGGGTCTCGAACCTCAACGCCTCTCTCCGTTTCTACGTCGACGGCCTGGGCTTTGAAAAGACCAGGGAGTGGATTGACCACGGCAAGCTTCGCTGGTGCTGGCTTCAACTCGAAGGCGCAGCCCTCATGCTCCAGGAGTTCAGCCCCGAAAGACGCCCACCCGGCAAACTCGGCGAAGGCGTCTCTCTCTGCTTCCAATGCAAAGACGCCCTCGCCATCTACCACGCAGCGCTCTCACAAGGTCTTCAGCCCCAACGCCCCTTCGTTGGCAACGCGATGTGGGTCACCATCCTCCCGGACCCCGACGGTTACAAACTCGACTTCGAGAGCCCCACCAACGCCCCGGAAGAATCCCTCTATCCCATCGAAAAGTAGCAACCTCAGAGTTGACCTCACGCGAAACCCGCCGCGCTAAAGCCTCCGCGTCTGCATCCGATCGGTCCATACTGATCAGGACAAACCAGCTCCCCTGGTCCTTGAACTTATCCATCCACAAGGAGATCCCATGCCCGACGAAAGCAAGAGCTACCCGATCGAAGAAGCCATTCGCGCCCAGAACGCGCTCCGTAAACTCGCAGGCCTGGGAGCCGAAATGTTTCCCATCCAATCTTTCGTCGGCATGATCAGCGACGAGATTGAAACTCTCCGCAAGCAGGGGCACACCGATCAGCAGATCGCACAAACAATTGCCGCCAGCTCCAAAATCGATATCACCGCGACTGACATCACGACCCACTACGCATCACCAGAAGACCGCCATCAGCCCCACGAATAGCAGCCATACGGTCCTCTCCAGCCAGACGAAATGAAGGGCGGACGTTCGTCAGAACGCCCGCCCTTTGCCTCAATGCACTTGGTAAATGAACGTACCCCAGTTGGTGTATTTGGTCCGTGGGCGAGAGAAAGTATTCGGGATATACTCTGCAGCCATCCAGAGGTCTCCATTCGGACTCACCATCGCCGCGGAATAATCGCCCCAGCGACCCACTCCTGCGCCCCCAAACTCCGGGTAGCCAGAGAAACCGTCGTCCGGTGTCTGACCAATGCCGGCCAGATGCACCTTGGGCGAAACGCTCCCCTTGCTGAAATCAACGTAACCCGTACTTGGAAAGTAGTTCGCGCCCGTAAGGCTGAAGGCGATCACGCCATTTCCTGCAGCGTTCACCGCGAATGCGGGGTACATGACCGAACCATCGTCGATCCCTATAAGTCCCTGCTTCCATATCTTCGCCGACAGAGAAGCAAAGGTAGCATTCGGCTCGATCGCGAACCAGGCAGCACCCGATCGCGGTCCCGTGGTCTCCTTCGGCTCAAGAAGCACTGTAGTCAAGGCCGTGTAAAGTTTGCCCTGTGAGTAAAACACCTGCTGCAGGCGGTCATCGCCCGTGTCGATCGCCTCTTCAGGCTCTCCCAGGGATTCACCAAGTGGATAGCTTCCAGGTCTCTGTACCGCGGGAACCGGTTGCCCATACTCCTGCGTTGTAATAACCGTCACTTGCAGGTTCAGGTTAGGCACACTTCCATTCAGACTCTGAGTGTTGGTGAGCGACCACACTGCCAGACGGTTGTCCACCGTTCCGGTGAAGTCGAGCGAACTAACAAGGTACTCCGTCCCGCGATTCTCTGTGGTCGAGGTTCCGGGCGAAGGAAACGAAGGCTGAATCGAAAACGCCTGCCCTTCTGCCACCGGCAGACCGTCAAAGCCTGCAGCGGAAACGCTCGACGAACCTGCGATCAGGTCGCGCTTGCTGACCGCAATCAGCAGTGCCGTCTGAAAGAACCCCGTCGTGTTCGAGTACTCATTCGTGTTCAGATACACACCATCCTTGTTCAGTCCCAGCAACGGCTGGTCACCCAGGCACGGGCACTGACCAAAACTCGCGTCAGAGACATCGATGGACTGCACCGTGTAGCTGCCCAGAACGTCGCTCGTATCGCTGACCGCAACCAGCACCTCCGACCCTCCGCTCAAATTCCCCGCAGGCGTGGTGGCGTATTCGAGTATCGTCACGAACCAGCGTTTCGACTCCCAATCATAGAACGCACGTGGATCGGACAACTGATCCGTCGTGCCGTCCTTATTAGGTGCGGTCGGCACGCCAAAGAACGCATTCAGACTCACCGGCGGCGTCAAAGCAGCTCCCGTCTTCGTGAACACCCGCAGCGCCAGATTCACCGGCTCCAGAATATCCTCTCCGTTGGTCGCAAGACCTTGGTCGGGAGGTTCCACAACAAATCCGTTGGCTTCTCCGGAGTCCGTCGAGTCGAGAGCGTCGAAGCCGGAAAACGTCTTATCGGGAGCCACTATAGGAAAGCCGCCAAATACAAGACCTGCGCTCGTCGCTTGATTCAGCTCCACATGAGATCTGCCGACGAACGGCTTCGGCATCTGCTTCCGCATAGCCCTCGGCTTCATCGCATAAAGCCCTGAAGTCTCAGGAGCCTCAGCCAGCGCTCTGGCCTGAGCCATACTGGTCGTTCCCTTCTTGTGTACATCGATGTGCTTCTGTTGAGTGGCATGAAGCGAGGGGGTGATACCCAACGCGGCGGAGATCGCCCAGGTTAACAAACGGGAAACATTCATAATTGTCCTCATTGAGTATTCAAAGATGGACGTACTTCCGGCCGGAGCCTCTGGCGGATCGTTTCGCCTGAGACCTCCGGCCCGGATAACAACTAGATAAAACCGACCTGAAAAATCTACTCCTGCTTCTACTGCACAGCCTTGACAACGTCGTTGATGAACGTCGCTCCATTCGGTGTACCCAGTCCAGTCACGTTGTCCCAGCCGGGGCCCGTGACCAGCGACGAGTCCGTCCCGAACGTCAGCACGTCCCAGCGAGTCGAACTCGGGCTGTTGTACAACGCACTCACAAACAGCTTCGTGTTCTCCAACGGTTGCGCCAGAGCAGACTGACTCTCAAAGATCGGACTGTTCGGCGGATCGATGATAAGTCCCGATACGTTCAGCAGCGTATCGACTGGTGTCACATTGACGTCTATGATCGCACCCTCAGACAACTCATAAAGAATCGGCGCAGCCTGTCCAAGCGGCGCTCCGGCAGCCTGGTTCGCGATCGCCCAGTAGCCGGAGAACATCGGGCAAGAAAGACTCGTCCCCCCGAACACCAGCACTTGAGTCCCGTGAGCAGGAACTCCATCGGGCGAAACAACGACCTCGTTGCCGGTCTGTGGGTCCGCATTCATAGAGATATCCGGCAGCAGGCGGAACTTCCCCTTCAGGCTCTTTTGGAACTTAGGTTTGGCATAGACAACGCTGGTGCCTCCCCCCGAACCAGACTGAAAACCAAAGAGGAGTGGAGGAATCACCGGAGGATTCGGATTCGCGTTGGCGATTCGCGCAAGGTTCAAACCCCATCCCGTCTGCAGTTTGATGTTGTTGTGGGCGTCCAGAAACGTACTCGTGCCGCCAACCGCCGTCGCATACGGAGAGTCGGCATTTGCGTTGACAGAGACCGCGTTGATGCCGAAGTCGGCATTATTCGTGATCAGTTCATCCCCGCTATCGCCGGTAGATACGTTCAGCGAGATGCCCAATGCCGCAGCGATCTGCGCAATCCCGTTCTCTACCACCAACTCCGACGGATCTAACTCCTTCAGCGCTATCTCTGAAATCCCGAAGCTGTTCGAGATCACGTTGCCATATCCATTCTGGATCGCAGCAAGGTTGGAAAGATCGAGGTTGGTAAATGAGTTGTCTGCTCCCAACACCAGGACGATATTGGCATTCGGCGCAATCGCGTGTGCCCATTCCACGTCCAGCGTCGTCTCGTACTGCCAGTTCCCCGCAATGCATCCGTTGGTAGCTGTGCAGGTAGCCGGCCCAGTCGGCTCCACGATCTGGAAGTTCGATGGCGTGAGCGCAGGTAATCCATTCAGTTGAGAAAACAGATTGGCATCTGACACGATACTGTTCGAGCCAAAGGCATCGACAATAACGATGGTCTGCCCGGCCCCATCCAGGCCCTTCTTATAAAGCGGCTTCAGGCCGTACGCCTCTTGGATCTCAGCCGCATCGTAGCCGCACGGCGGCAGGTTAGGCGGTTTGGCATTGGTAATGCTCGCCCCATACAGGTTGCCCGCGTAGAACGCCTCCGGAAATCCGCCGTCCGTCTTGAAAACCTTCGACGCAGCCCCACGGAGACAGTCCGCGCTGTAGAACAGTCCATCGGCGCCAACCGCGGATGGCGAAACCCCCTCATAAGGCACGCCGCTCTCCGGGTTGACGGAAGGCTTCACCAGCGCTCGATATTTGAGATCGCTCAGCCCCTGCACCGTAGCCACCAGCGGAGCCGCTTCTCCTGTAACCGAAGCCTCCGCCGTGTTGGCATGGTGAACCTCTCCGTTCACCATCACCCGGTTGATCTTCGTATTGAAAGCCGCCTGCGCGTCCCCAACCCGGCCCTCAGCCACAACAAACCGATTGTTCTTCTCGGTCGACTTGACCTTCAGATTGTGAGCCGCCAGATATTCGCGAACCACACCGGCTTCCTTCGCAGTCGGCGCGTACTGCTCGTTGAACTGCTTCAGCGTCAGAAAGTGATGATAGCTCGCTGACTCCTTGTCATACATCTGCTGAACCGCCGTATCCAAAGCGGCCTTGTTATGCGGATTCAGCCAAACAGTCACTGAAATCTGCTTCGACTCGTCTTCTGGGCCCAGGTTCGTCTGGCCGGCCGTGGCAGCAAATGCCGAACCCGCCGTCAGCGCCAGAACTCCAAGCGCAGCGGCGAAGGTAAGGCGAGGAGAGACATGATTACGAAAGTAGTGCTGCGTCATAGCTAAAATCCTCGTTGAATTGGGTTTGTCTGTCTGGAGCAGTTGTGGGAGGAGCGTGGGAGAGTACAACCAAAGTGGGATTGCAAGGCTTCGTCGTTGGTGCGCTGTGTCGTCGGTGGATGGATACTACGGTTGCCCCAAGGCTGCGGTCAAGCGTCAAAATCGTTTTTGCGTGAGGCAAAAAAAACTTCACCAAGCTGTCACATCTTTGAGATCAGAAAAACACGCTGCCAAATCACCGCGTCTACCACGCAATCCACCACGTTCTCACCACCAAAAAACCACAATCAAAACGCCGTTTTTCCCAAAACCCCCAGCAAAAACCACATTTCTCCCGGCAAAAAAATTACTCCCCGGAAATCCACCGCAAGCGCCGTTTAGGATAACCAGAGACCCCCAACAAAGGCCTCCGCACAATGACCCACCCCATCCCAGGCAGAATCGAAACCATCGTAGGCCCCATGTTCTCCGGAAAATCCGAAGAGCTCATCCGCCGCCTCAAACGCGCCCGCATCGCCCGCCAGCGCGTCGCCTGCTACAAGCCCGACATCGATCTCCGCTACCACCGCACCTCCATCGCCAGCCACAGCTCCCAAACCCACGAAGCCAGCACCGTCACCAATGTGGAGCACCTCAAAGCCTCATTATTGCCTCAGTTAGACACCATCGACGTCATCGGTATCGACGAGGCTCAGTTCTTCGACGACACCATCCTCCCCCTCACCGTGGAGCTCGTTCACCTAGGCAAACGCATCATCATCGCAGGCCTCGACACCACCTTCAACGCCGAGCCCTTCGGCCCCATTCCCGCTCTCATGGCCATCGCCGACGAGGTCACTAAGCTCTCCGCCGTCTGCATGGTCTGCGGCGCCCCCGCCATCCACACCCAGCGCCTGGGACAAAGCCAGGAGCTCGTCCTCGTAGGCGCCGCCGGCCTCTACGAAGCCCGCTGCCGCACCCACTTCGAGCCCTTCCTCGACGACCAGCACACCGAGCAACTGGAGTTCCTCTCGATCCAAAGCAGCAGTTGAAGCCGAGCAACGCGAGGCCCACAACAGCCACTCAGCCAAGACAAGGTACACCCGCCACGAAGTGGCCGCCCGCCGCGCAGGCAGCCCGTCCGGCAGGACCCTGTCAGTGCTTCGACACCATCTCCATCACATCCTTGCGCAGCGCCAGCGAACTGGCTGGCCGCGCATAGTACATGTGCCCACCGGGGTACTCATGCACCTGCACCCGCGTCGGATCGCCCATCGGCGGAATCTGGCTCACCGTCAGCACCGACCCCATAAACGGACAAGACAGATCCGCCCATCCATGCGCAATCACTACGCGCAGCTTCGGATCGGTAGCCACCGCAACCCTCAGATCTGTCGCAGAAGCCGACCCCGAAAACGCGCCATTCCGCCCGCTGTTATCCCATATTCTGTTCACATCGAACGACAGCGCGTTATAGCTCGCATCCGTCTTCCAACCAACCGTGCGAGTCACAAAATCCACCATCGCCGTAGTCGTCGGCGCAATAATGCTCAACAGAATCGGGTCCTGCGTCTCCTGCGTCGGGTTGTAAGGAAACGGATCGTAAGCCGTCACATTCGGGTCATAGCGACTCCCCAGCTTGCCCGTCTCACGAAACTCTTCCCGCAGAAACGCCTGCGTCTCCAGCCGCCCACCCGACTGCTTCACAAACGTCGGATCAAGCCCCGTCAGCTCCGTCACCCTCTTCACCAGACGAGGCGTCGCCGCCGGATCGCTGTTGCCCTTCATCAAATCCACCGCATACTCGCCGCGCGTGTAGTCGATCACCTCGGCCATACTCTCGTTCGTCAGCTTCCCTTGTCGCTCATAGTTCGCCGCAACGATCGAAGGCAGCGTAATCATCCATGGAATCGGCGAGATATCCTGCGAACCAGCCTGCGGAGCGAGCGCCGGCGAAACCAGCACCAACCCATTCACCGCGACTCCAGTCTGCGATTGCAGGTAAGCCGTCAGCCTCGGCCCGCGATACCCCCCGTAGCTCTCGCCCACAATGTACTTGCGAGACTGCAGCCGCCCGTTCTTCACCAGCCAGTCGTAGATGTTCCGCGACAGATACGCAATATCCTGGTCCGGGCCATAGAACTGCTTCTTCGACTCCTCCTCCGACACGAGCGAACGAGAAAACCCCGTCCCGATCGGGTCGATGAACACCAGATCCGTAAAGTCCAGCCAAGTCCCTGGATTATCCAGCAACGTAGCTGGATCCGACGGACTCTGCCCCTCCGCCCCGAACGCCACCCTCTTCGGCCCAATCGCGCCGAGGTTCAGATACACCGAAGCCGCACCGGGTCCGCCATTGAACGCAAACGTAACCGGCCGGTCCTTCCCCTCAACAACGTACGAGGTATAGACCACCTCCCCGCTCAGCGCGCCTTTACCATCCCGCACCGGCAGCGTACCTACGGTCACGGTGTAGTGCAGCGTCTTTCCCTCAAACTGCATCGTCTGATCCACGTGAGCATCCGCCGGCAGGGGTGGCAGTGTGACCGACAGTCCCGGTGTAGCTGCGGGTTTCGCATCCACCGGCTTCGTATCCGGCGCGGTCTGCGCAGCCGCAGAGAGAGCAACCACAGCAGAAAAAATCGTTGGAAGGAACGAAAAAACAAGCAACTTCGTCAGGATCGAGGACCGCGTTGAAATCATGATCCAAATTTTTACATAGATGTTTCGAAACAGCGCGCAACCCAAACAAATACTTCGCTATTCTCATGTGTAGGTCTTTCGGAGAAACAGCCATGCGCAACATCCTCGCCGCCATCACTCTCAGTCTTCTCGTCGTTCCAGCCTTCGCCAAACCAAAAGACGCCGTTGTCGTCCCCATCAAGACCGCCACCGGCGAGGACGCAGGCACCGCAACCTTCAGCCCTACGAAGAAAGGTGTCCACATCAAGCTCGACCTCAAGAACCTTCCCGTGGGCGAGCACGGCGTCCACATCCACGCCAAACCGCTCTGCGAGGCACCCGACTTCAAGACCGCCGGTGGTCACTTCAACCCCGAGAATAAGCAACATGGCTTCCAGAACCCCATGGGACACCACGCGGGCGACCTGCCGACCAATGTCACCATCGGCGAAGGCCATCTCGGCCAGGCCACCTTCAACGTCGACTATCTCTCCATGGACCCCTCCGCCGCCAACAGCATCCTCGCCAACGGTGGCACCTCCATCGTCATCCACGAGAAGGCCGACGACATGAAGACCGACCCCTCCGGCAACTCCGGCAACCGCATCGCCTGCGGCGTCATCTCGGCTCCTACCCCCTAACCCTCATCCACTGTCCATCTTTGAACAAACCGGAACGCCCATGCGTATAGCAATGCATGGGCGTTTTACACATGACGATTCCAACCGCGAGCCGGTACACAGAGCTCAAAGTTGCGACGCGCCGTCTGCCCAGAATCCCCACGCAGCACATCTCGCAGCCAGCTCCCAAGGCCGTCGAGAACCCACATATCCAACAGCAACAAATCAATCCAGCGCCCGTTCCACGCGGTACACTTCTCCCACCGACAAAATCACTTGAGGCGAAGTTGGAGCGTACCCCAGAACAGGAAGCAGCGCAGGAAGCAGTCGCCAAACTGGTACGCCAGTGCATGGCCGGCGACTCGCAGGCCTGGCAGCAGCTGGTTGCCTCCCAGCATCGCCGTATCTACGCCATCTGCTACCGCTTCACTGGCTCAGGCACCGACGCCGAAGACCTCACTCAAGAAGTCTTCCTGAAGCTCTACAAGAACCTCTCCAGCTTCGATACCCAGAAGGGCAGCTTCCAGACCTGGATCACCACGCTGGCCCGCAATCTCCTGGTCGACCACTTCCGCCGCACCCGCCTCGAGCGCGCCTCCGAGTCCCTCGACGCCACCTTTGACGGCGAAGAAGACGGTCCCACCATGGCCGACCGGCTCGCCGACCCCCGGCCCTCTCAGGAACATCATGTCGCCGGTCTCGAGCTCAAAGTTCGCGTCCAAAACGCGCTAAAGCAGCTCTCCCCAGAGCTTCGCGAAGCTGTTATCCTCCGCGATCTCGAGGATATGGATTACAAAGAGATATCACAGGTTCTCCGCATACCCGAAGGTACGGTAAAAAGCCGCATCAGCCGCGGTCGCGGGGAACTAGCAAGGCTTCTGCAACGTATAGAAGGGCAGGTGGTTTAAAGTGGCAGACTTCAACCAATTCGGCAGCGTCAAACCCGGCGCACCCGGCGATCCTCAGCACTGCGCGCAATGCGAAGCAATGCTCGTGGATGCACTCGACGGTACCCTCTCCGCAGCAGATCGGGCCACCTTCGACACCCACATGATCGGCTGCCCCAGTTGCGCCGGCCTGCTCGCCGACGCCCAGCGCGGAGCCGCCTGGATGGAGATGCTCAAGTCTCCCCGCCCCGAACCCCCCGCCACCCTCTTTGAGAGCATTCTTGCCCAGACGAGCGGCAAAACCGCCCTCGGCCCCGCCAAAGAAGACCAACCCCCGATCGTCCTCGGCCGAACCGACTACCTTCGCACTCCGAATACGCTCCTCAGCCATCCGACTCTGCTTCCCTCCGCGTCAGGCAACCTCGCAACCAATCCCTTCGCCTCTGCCAAGGTGCTTCCCTTCCGCACTCGCGTCACCTCCGGGCTCCGCTCCTTCGGCCAGACCATGCTGCAGCCGCGCTTGGCAATGACTGCTGCCATGGCCTTCTTCTCCATCGCCCTCACCATGAACCTCACCGGGGTCCGCCTCAGTCAGCTTCGCGCCAGCGACCTCAAACCCTCCAGTATCCTGCGTAGTTGCTACGAGGCCAAAGCCAAGGTAGTCCGTTACTCCGACAATCTTCGCGTCGTCTACGAACTTGAATCGCGCGTCCGCGATCTGCAGCGCTCTTCCGACGATGAGGGATCCGCCGGAACGACCAGCACCCCAACCAACCAGAACGACTCGTCCCAGCCAAACAGCAAGCCAGCTGGCACCCAGCCGAATGATCCAAAGGATCAGAAGCCCGGCCAGAAAAATGACCAGAAGCAGAACAGCCCCAAACCCAACCCTGGCTCCAGCCGTCGCGAAACCCCCGGCGGCAATATCCAGCTAGTAGCGTCAGTTAGTACCCGGGCCCCTCTCCCCTTCCAGTCTCAGAATTTTGTTGTCTTTACTCCCAGTGTCATTAAGTCGGAAGGGGGATTGGTATGACTTGCGCAAACCATCCTGAACGTGAACGTGTTGCTTTCTGCCAGAACTGCGGCAAGCCACTCTGCCAGGAGTGCACCCGCACCGTCGGCTCTGCTGTCTTCTGCGAACCCTGCCTCGCCGCCAAACTCTCAGGTGCCGGAGCCCCACCACCCGCTGCCGGCTCTTACGCCTATAGCGGAGCGGAAGCCGGCGTAAACTACTCTGCCGGCGGAGTCATTCCGCCCCCCATCCCGCCGGGAGCACCAAACCCCGGCCTCGCCGCACTCTTAGGCTTTATCCCCGGCGTAGGTGCAATGTACAACGGCCAATACGCCAAGGGAGTCGTGCATCTGGTCGTCTTCGCGATCCTCGTCAGCCTCGCCGACGAGCACGGTATCTTCGGGCTCTTTATCGCCGGCTGGGTGTGCTACCAGGTTATCGAGGCCTACCACACCGCCAAAGCCCGGCGAGACGGCACCCTGCTCCCAAATCCCTTCGGCCTGAACGATCTCGGCGAACGCCTCGGCTTCGGAAAGTCCTGGCCCGGCACAGCCCAATCAGGCTCAGCCGCCCCCTTCGTTCCGCAAGGAACCGCTCCGACACCCGACGTCCCAAACTTCCCGCCCAGCAGCCCCTACACCCCACCGCCCTCCGGCTATCCGCCCCAGCAGCCGCCCTCCGCCGCCTGGGGAACTCCTTGGGAGAACTACGCCCCACCCGTACCCCCGATCCCGCCCTACGGCGCTCCCGCCTACCCGCTAGATCCTAGCCTTACGCCATCGCGTAACCGCTTTCCCGCCGGCGCCCTCTGGCTGATTGGCCTCGGCTGCATCTTCCTGATCGGCAACGCAGGCCTCTTCCACCACTTCCCCATTCACCGAATCATCCCCTTCTTCCTCATCGGACTCGGCGTCTGGCTCTTCGTCCACAAGATGACCGGCACAGGGAACGGCCTCTCAGATGACGGCACCCCCGCCTACCAATACCGGCTCTTCAGCGCCTTGCGCGGTTCCATCTGGGTCATTCTCGTTGGTATCCTCTTCCTGCTCGACTCCTTCGACATTCTGTCCTGGTCCCATAGCTGGCCGCTCTTCATCATCGTCGCCGGCCTCATGGCAGTCTTTCAACGCACCTCTTTCAACTCTGCCGCAGCCGTAGCCTACCCTTATGGGGTTCCTCCGGCCTCCCCGGTCGCTCCACCCCCACCGGCCCCTCCAGGCACCAGCATCGTCCCCTCCAACCAGCACGATCAGGAAGGGAGCTAGGCCATGGGAAGTTATCCTCCTCCACCCTATCCGCCACCGCCCGGCCCACCCTACGGAGGCGACTGGAAGTATCAGCGCCGCGTCCTCAAAGAGCAGGCCCGTGCCCAGCGCGACATGGCCCGCGCCCAGCGTGACGCCTACCGCTATCAGGCCCGCAGCCTCCGTCGCAGCTCCATCCTTGGACCTCTGCTGCTCATCACCATCGGCATCCTCTTCTTGCTGGTGCAAACCGGTCGCGTCGCAGCCCACAGCCTCTGGGACTGGTACGCCCGCTTCTGGCCGATCCTCCTCGTAGGCGCCGGCGTCATCATGCTCCTCGAGTGGGCCTACGACCAGTACATGCAGTCCGATGACACCCAGCCCCGCTATCGCCGCCGACTCGGCGGTGGTGTCTTCGCCCTGCTCTTGATCTTAGGCATAACCGGGATCGTCTTCAGCAGCGTACGCAACGGCAACGGTCACAGTTACGTGCTCAACGGTCTCAACCTCAATCAAGATAATCTCGACGAATTTCTCGGCGACAAACACGAGAGCGACCAGATGCTCTCGCAATCGTTCCCCGCAAACAGCGGCTTCACCGTCGATAACCCGCGCGGCGACGTCTCCATCTCAGGCACCAGCGACGACAACCAGATTCACATCTCCGTCCACAAAGAGGTCTACACTCGTTCCGACTCTGACGCCGACAGCAAAGCCAAAAAACTCAGTCCGAATCTGACCAACACCGGAGATAGCCTCTCTCTCTCCATGCCAGCCATCGACGGCACCCGCGCCGACCTCACGATTACCTTGCCGGCGACTGCACCTGTAGTTGTCTCCGCCAACCACGGCGACATCCACGTCAGTGCACTCAAGGCTCCGCTTCAGGTTACCGCCAACCACGGCAACATCGAGCTCACCGGCATCACCGGACCCGTCGTTACTCACGTCAACAACAGCGACTCCGACCTCTCCGCACACAGTGTCTCCGGCCCCCTCGCCATTCAGGGTCGCGGCCATGACACAACACTCTCTGACCTCACCGGCCCGGTCACCATGAGTGGAGACTTCTTCGGTACCACGCACTTCGAACACATCCGCGGCCCCATCAAATTCCACACCAGCCGCACCGATCTTCAGTTCGCCCGCCTCGACGGCGAGATCGATATCAGCCACTCCGATATCACCGCCAGTGAAGCCGTCGGCCCTCTTACGCTCACAGCGGGCAACCGCAACGTGACCCTGGAGCGGGTCGCCGGCGATGTCACCGTCACCAATCGCAACGGGTCGGTTGACCTCACCAGCGCACCCCCTCTCGGCAATGTCACCGTCGAGAATCGCAACGGCTCCGTCAACCTCACCCTGCCCGAGCAGGCCAACTTCGCCTATCAACTCGACGCCACCAACGGCGACATCGAGAGCGACTTCTCCGAGATTCAAATCCCCGATGGCGGCCTCCAAAAGAAGACCATCAACGGCACTGCAGGCAAAGGCGGCCCCCTCCTGCATATCTCCACCAGCCAGGGCGACATCTCCTTGAAGAAGGGGAGCATCATGCCGCTGCCCCCTCTGCCTCCCATGCCAAAGATCACCGCCATGCCGGAAGATGCACGCCAGGCTATTCAGGACGCGAAGCGGGAGGCGCAGGACGCCGCCCGTGAAGGCAAGCAGGCTGCGGAAGAGGGTAAGCGCGAAGCAAAGCAGGCAGCAGATGAAGCGAAACGCCAAGCCGACGAAGCGAAGCGTGAAGCCAAACAAGCTGCCGACGAAGCGAAACGGGAAGCCAAACAAGCTGCCGACGAAGCCAGACGCGAGGCCAAACAGCAGAAAGATCAAAACCAATAGTTCCCGTGACTGCTAACGACACCCGCACCACTTCACTGCAGGTTGAATCTCATCTCTTCGCAACAATCGAGATTGGAGTCGAGGCCCTGACTCCGTAGGTATCGGCAAAACTGTTTTGATTGATACCGAGGCTGAGCCGCCCGCGCGAATCAATGTAAGCCAGTGGTTTCCCAACCGCTACGTCGCTGAAGGTCTTTACAAACGGCAGCTGGTAAAGGTGATCGCCTACCTGCACCGGCACGATATCCCCCACGCGATACCCAAGCTTCGCAAACGTCTCAGCCGGCACGTTCAGCACAAGGTTTCCAAAGGGCCCGTCGGTTCCAATCACCTCACCATGCAGACCAGAAGCATCCACCACTGCGCTTCGAAGATTGAGCCTTACCAGACTCGCCACCTCCACCGCCGGGCCAGCCTTCGTCCAATCATCGCCTCGCGCAAGATGCGCTCCCGCCGGAGAAAAGATATCTCTGCCATGAAAGGTCGAAGAGGTCTTCGCCCCGATCATCCACTCCGGATTAGTGATCTGTCTCGCACCGTCAATTCCGTCCCGATCCTGGATCAATGTCAGCAGGCCGTTATCCGGCAATACAAAATACTGCCCCGTCTTGGAATGAGCGATGATGGCGCGGCGCGTACTTCCCACCGTTGGGTCGATGACCACAACAAACACCGCATCCTTCGGGAAGTATGGCGAAGATCCCGCAAGAAATCGCGCACCCTCTGCAATGTCGTACGGCGTCGCCTGATGCGTGATGTCAATGATCTGTACCCCAGGCGCCACGCCGTTCATAACCGCCTTACAGATTCCGACAGCATCGTCCTTCACATCGAAGTCCGTCATGAAACCAACCGTCCGCAGCGCAGTTTCACTCGAGCCGCTTTGGGCCGAGACTTCGCGGACAAGACCCGTCCATGAGAAGCCCGCCACCAGCAACAGAACACAAATCTTCTTGAACAAATCGAGTCGTCTCACCAACAACCTCACAGGAATCAAATAGGGATCTCTTCAATCATACCCAGTCTGTGGTCAGATACCTTGCGAGCCGGAGATCTTCCAGGCCCTTCCGCCGAATCAAATCGGTCGGTCTTGATATATTGAATATCTCGACAGATGGTTCAACATCATTTGCTGCGTTTCTCTCAATCTCCTTCAGGAGAACTATCGTGCGACGTCGTTCCTTCATCGCTTCTCTTCCGTTGGTTGCCGCTGGGTCTCTCTCCCGCATGCAGCCGAGTCTCGGCCAAAGCCCTGCCGGCAAACCTGAAGAAGGTTCCACTCCCAAATTTCAGCCGGCGGGCGCTGAGCGTTTTATCCGTCCAGATGTTCACGCTGGCGACCGCGTCTCAGGAGCCAGCTTTGCCAGCCGATCCGCCGTCATGGGCTGCTCAGGTGCAGCCGGCACAGCCCATCCGCTCGCGACTCTGACCGCAATCGAGATATTGAAAAAAGGCGGCTCAGCCATCGACGCCGCAGTAGCTGCCAACGCCTGTCTCGGATTTCTCGAACCCACCAGCTCAGGCATCGGCGGCGACTGCTACGCCATGATCTGGGACCCGAAGCTCTCCAAAGTGGTGGGATTAGCTGGCTCCGGCCGCTCGCCGAAGTCACTCACCCTGGAAACAGCCCGCGCCCGCGCCAAAAACGGAGCACTCCCACCCCTCGGAGCAGTCACCGTCTCCACCCCCGGCGCCCTCGATGCCTGGTGGACGCTTCATCAACGCTACGGCAAACTCAAATGGGCCGAGCTCTTCGAACCCGCCATTCACCTCGCCGAATCCGGCGTCCCCGTCCCTCAAATCATCGGGTACTACATCAAGCGAAATCTCGCCGCCTTCACGCGCCCAGGCTCTGGAGTCGAAGAGACCGCAAACGCACTGCACACCTGGGCTCCAAACGGTAAAGCTCCAGGCGAAGGCGACGTCTTCCGTAACCCAGATCTAGCCCGGACCTACCGCCTCATCGCCGAAGGAGGCCGCGACGCCTACTACGACGGCCCCATTGCGAAGACGATCGATGCCTACTTCAAGCGCATCGGAGGCTGGCTCTCCGCCGAAGACCTCCGCGACCAACACGCCGAATGGAACGATCCGCTTGTCACCAGCTATCGTGGTGTCGAGGTCTATGGAATGGCCGCTAACACCCAGGGCCTCGCGACCCTCCAACTGCTCAACATCGCAGAGAACTTCGACCTGCGCAACATGGGCTTTCAATCCGCTCAATCCCTCCACGTTCAGATCGAAGCCAAACGACTGGCGTACGAAGATCGAGCGCGTTACTACGCAGACCCGCACTTCGCAAAGATTCCAATCGAATGGCTCAACTCAAAGGCCTACGCCGCCGAACGAGCAAAACTCATCAAGCTCGGCAGCATCCTCACCCCAGTTCATCCAGGCCAGGCCCCGAGCCACGGAGACACCACCTACTTCACCGTCGCCGACAAAGACGGCCTCATGATCTCTCAGATTCAGTCGAACTTCCGCGGCATGGGCTCTGGCCTGGTAGCCGACGGCTTAGGTTTCATGTTCCAGGACCGCGGCCAACTCTTCTCTCTCCAGGACGGTCATCCGAACATCTACGCCCCAGGCAAACGCCCCTTCCAGACCATCATCCCCGGCTTCTCCACCAAAGACGGAAAGCCCTGGATGTCCTTCGGAGTAATGGGCGGAGACATGCAGCCGCAGGGACAGGCTCAGATCATCATCAATCGCGTGGACTACGGGCTCGACATCCAGGCCGCAGGAGACAGCCCACGCTGGCACCACGAAGGCTCCTCCCAAAGCATGGGAGAAGATCCACCAAACCTCGACCCGAAAGGTATCGTCCGCCTGGAAGCCGGAGTTCCAGAATCCACCCGCAACGCTCTCATTGCCCTCGGTTGGCCGATGGGCCCATCCGACGGCGGCTACGGCCGCTACGAATGCATCGAACACCGCATGAGCGGCTCCGATCGTTTCTACTCCGCCGCCAGCGAGATGCGAGCCGACGGCTGCGCCCTCGCCTACTAGCGGAGAAACTAAGCGGCGAAAGTTCAGACGCTACTCTTCGGTCGCCAGCTTTCCGAAGACATCTCCTACCCACACGTCATCTCGACCGGAGCTACAGACAGACTCATCGTCTGCAGCGTAGTGGAGAGACCCCCCGCATTTTGTCTCTGTCTTTCGCTGTCATGCCGCAGCGCCTTCTGAAGACCAGACGATCAGAGTCCCATCGGAAGATTTTCGAGCATCTTGAGGCCACCGGGTTGTCGGCTTGCTTGAATTGGTGATAAGTTGCCCAGCGTTTCAAAAGACCTCTCGGTCCAATCGTCCGACTTTCGGAATGGGTACATAAGCCGTAAGAGATATCTCAGCTCTTCGTCGCCACCTCCTAAGCGTCCAACTCGACAGCACTCTTGCCAAAGTGCAGTGTGGAATACTGACTCGGCAAGATGTTGAGCCTGCATAGCCTCTAACCAACTAACCGGGTGGGAGCGACGACGAACACCGTGGGCGGAGGTAGCATCTCGTAGACTTTGCAGGGCGTAAATAGCGTCGCCGAGTCTCTTCCGGCGTGTGCCCGGAAAACCTACTAGTTCGTTGAAATCAAGCCCCCGCGACATAAGAATTGCTCTAAACCGATGTTCCTTTCCTGGCTCACCAACAACCGCTTCGACTGTTCTAAAGGAACTGAGTATGACGTTTTCCAGTTGCACTCGATCACGCTCATGCTTCACAGGCATGCTTCTCTGTCGCAAAATGTCGCTTATTCCCGTCGCCAGTGAAAGCATAATCGTGACAGGCGGACTGAAAAAAACTACAGGCTGCAAATAGCCAGTCAGACTGCAACAATATTGGAAGCTGGAAGAACAAAAAGGCGACAAGAATGTCGGGCACCATATAAAAACTCCAAAGCTGGGATTCAAAAGTTCTCTCCAAGAAGAAATCACCATCTCGGCGAGCTCGAATCTTTACCGCTTGAACAAGATCAGCGCCAAGTATCTCGCGGTCACGAACAACTTCTGCGGGAAGCAATTGCAAAGAAAGATCTTCAATACGGCCATGATTTAATTGGGTGAATAGACCTTCGAAGTCGCTTAGTACTCGTCTCGCTGACGTAAGATTGTTTTGCTCAACTTCTATACACAGTCTCCATTGGCCAACGTGGCGACTACGAAGGTCAGATAGTCTGAGGCTCACGATTCGGGAATTCTTGATTCCCGTCGAACACAAAATGTACGGCGGAATATCTTTTTGGTGTTCAAACCAAGTGCCGAGCGAGAATCCCAAGATGATGTAACGTGAGTATCGACGTGGGGCCATAGTTTGAAAGTTTATAACGTACAACAGATCTTGATTTTGAAGGCGCGTGGCCCATATCTAGGAAGGCAGGGCACGTCAAACGAATCACAACTTTGGGGACCCGACCTTCGCACTGCCTCATTGCGCTAAGGTGGGCATTCGAGCGAGGCTCGGAACCCTTCACCCTCACGACATCCAGTACATCTAGCCAACCAATGGCTCTGTCTGCATCCATTGTCGATATGCTGTTGAGGTCGAGCACCTCACCCCGGCCCCCCGCAAGTCCATATCTCGGCTCCGCCTCAAAGGAGAACTGAATGGCAACCAGTGGCACTCTCATCCCAGCAACCGAACTCGCAGCAAAGAACAAATCGCACTTCCCCAATGAAAGCCCCGAGTACCGGAAGGCGCGCAACGCCCTCCTCGCCGAAGAGATCGAACTCAGGCGTCACATCGAGCGAGTCGCAGAGCTGCGCCGTGCATTGCCTCCCGGTGGCACCCTCGAACAGGACTACACCCTAGAAGGCGAAAAAGGCACGGTACATCTGTCGGAGCTCTTCGGCGACAAGCAAACCCTCATCATCTACAGCATGATGTTCGGCCCAGAACGCCAACGCGCATGTCCGGTATGCACCTCTTTTCTCTCCGCGTGGGACGGAACCGCAAGGAATCTCCGCGAACGCGTCTCCCTGGCGGTCTTCGCACGCTCACCCATCCAGCGGCTTCTCGAATTCAGCAAAGAACGAGGCTGGCAAAACCTGCAACTCTACTCCGACAGCAAAGGCGACTACACCCGCGCCTACGTCAGTGCCGACGACGGCGACGTCCCAGGCTTGAACGTCTTTACCCGCCGCGACGGTACCATCCGCCACTTCTGGGGCGGCGAGATCAGTGGCGAGATGGCCGATCCAGGCCAGGATCCCCGGGGCGCCCCGGAGATCGACCTGCTCTGGACATTCCTAGACCTCGCACCCGAAGGCCGCGGAACCGATTGGTATCCAAAGCTCGAATACACACCGGCCCAACTAACCAACATCAAATAAGACACAAACTCATTTGAGTTGTGGCAATCACGTTCTGATAAGGTTCAGCTCATGCGACCCCAGATCGCTCCGCAAAATCTCAAGCGACGCATTCTGAAAGATGCGCTCCGCAAAAATGAGCCACGCGACGCTGCCTTTCGGCGCATCATCCGCTCCGTTCCCAAAGGGAAGGTCTCGACTTATGGCAAGGTCGCTGCGGCAGCCGGCTATCCGCTGTACCACCGGGCAGTTGCAAAGCTATTACGCAGCGCTCCGCTTCACGGACTCCCCTGGCAACGAATAGTAGGGGCAGGCGGCGAGATCAAACTGAAAGGCGATGCTGCCGCAGAGCAACGCCTTCGTCTCAGCATAGAAGGCGTAAAGTTTCGAGGCAAGCGCGTCAACATGGAAGTCTACGAACATACCCTCCGAAGTTGGGACACCTTCGACGAGTCTCCTTGACTCCCAATCGACGATCGCATCCCTCATCGATCTCACCGGTCATCAAATGACACCAGTCATCAAAATCGTATAGACCATCCAGAACAGTCGCCGCAAACCACCTTCAGAGCGCTCGCACCCCCCGGTTGTACGAGCGGAAAGACCACAGGTGACCATAGAAATGCACTCATTCACCAGCAAAACACCACGCTAATGACCACGTTTTACTGCACAGAAATTGTCGTCTTCGTCCCAGAAAGCCAAAAGAATCAAGCCCAAATGCCCAAATGGAACCCGCCAAAACCAAAAATCAACCACAACTCACCACAAACCCCGAAGACCTGTTTTATCCACAGGCAAGTGGTCAGTCCTCCGCTCTTGACTTTTCCAGCCCGCGGAAGCGTGGGAGACGTCCTAAAAGGAACGACCCGGTCAATAAAAAAGCCCCATCCTCGAAAGGATGGGGCTCTGTATTATGCCGGCGATCACCTAATCTCCCACACACTTACGCGTGCAGTACCATCGGCCCAACGAGGCTTAACTTCCGTGTTCGGGATGGGAACGGGTGTGACCCTCGCGGTAAACTCACCGGCAAACTTTAGAAATCTCGCTCTCGCGATCTTCCACAACTGAATAGATTGGGATTAGACGTTTGTTGCATTTACTGCGTATTTTCCAAAAGATATAACTACAAAGCTTGTATTGAATGACTCCAGAACAGTGGACTTTCTCACTGCGCAGAGTAAATTCTATGGACAAGCCGAACGGGCGATTAGTACTGGTAAGCTACATGCATTACTGCACTTCAACCTCCAGCCTATCAACCTAGTGGTCTTCTAGGGCCCTTCATTTCCCTTTTGGGTTGGGAGATCTCATCTTAGAGCGTGCTTCCCGCTTATATGCATTCAGCGGTTATCACAACCGAACTTCGCTACCCAGCCGTGCCCTTGGCAGGACAACTGGAACACAAGAGGTTCGTCCATCCCGGTCCTCTCGTACTAAGGACAGCCCTCTTCAAATCTCCTACGCCCACAGCAGATAGAGACCGAACTGTCTCGCGACGTTCTGAACCCAGCTCACGTACCACTTTAATCGGCGAACAGCCGAACCCTTGGAACCTTCTACAGCTCCAGGATGTGATGAGCCGACATCGAGGTGCCAAACCGAAGCGTCGATATGAACTCTTGGCTTCGATCAGCCTGTTATCCCCGGCGTACCTTTTATCCGTTGAGCGATGGCCCTTCCATACAGAACCACCGGATCACTAAGGCCTGCTTTCGCATCTGCTCGACTTGTAGGTCTCGCAGTTAACCACACTTATGCCTTTGCACTCGACGGTCGATTTCCAAACGACCTGAGTGTAGCTTCGCGCGCCTCCGTTACAATTTAGGAGGCGACCGCCCCAGTCAAACTACCCGTCTTACTATGTCCCTCTCCCGGATTACGGGAGCAGGTTAGAATCACAACAACCGCAGGGTGGTATCTCACCGTTGGCTCCACCGAACCCAAAAGTCCGGTATCAAAGCCTCCCACCTATCCTGCGCAGCAGTGGCCGTAACTCATAGTAAAAGTATAGTAAAGGTGCACGGGGTCTTTTCGTCTAGCTGCGGGTAACCGGCATCTTCACCGGTACTACAAGTTCGCCGAGCAACTCGTTAAGACAGTCGAACGATCGTTACTCCATTCGTGCAGGTCGGAACTTACCCGACAAGGAATTTCGCTACCTTAGGACCGTTATAGTTACGGCCGCCGTTCACCGGGGCTTCAGTTCAAAGCTTCGAGCTTGCGCCCTAACCTCTCCCTTTAACCTTCCGGCACCGGGCAGGAGTCAGCCCCTATACGTCGTTTTTGACTTTGCAGAGACCTGTGTTTTTGTTAAACAGTCGCCGTTCGCGTTTCACTGCGGCCCCTCTGGGCTTGCACCCTGAAGGGCGACCCTTCTCCCGAAGTTACGGGTCTAATTTGCCGAGTTCCTTAACAAGCTTTCACTCGAGCGCCTTTGGATATTCTCCTCGTCTACCTGTGTCGGTTTGTGGTACGGTTCCCAATCTCTCTCCTTAGAGGTTTTTCTTGGCAGCATGAAATCAGCAGCTTTCAGCCATTCGGCTTACTGCTTTACGCCTCACTGTTAAGTCTCTCCGGATTTGCCTAGAGAAACCAGCTTACGCGTATCGAGCCCCATAGCCATAGGAGGCCCTGCTTATCCTTCTGCGTCACCCCATCGTGATAACGAAAAACTGGGAGGTCCGGAATATTAACCGGATTTCCATCGCTTACGCCTTTCGGCCTCAGCTTAGGGACCGCCTAACCCTGAGCGGATTAACCTTCCTCAGGAAACCTTAGACTTTCGGCGTGAAGGGTTCTCACCTTCATTATCGCTACTTATGCCGGCAGGGTCTCTTCTGTAACGTCCACGCATCTTCCCAGTTGCGCTTCATCCACGACAGAATGCTCTCCTACCACGCACACCTAATGGTGTGCATCCGCTGCTTCGGTATACAGTTTTAGCCCCGTTGTATTGTCGGCACCGGACCGCTTGACCAGTGAGCTATTACGCTTTCTTTAAAGGATGGCTGCTTCTAAGCCAACCTCCTGGCTGTCTGAGCGTTCCGACTTCCTTTCCCACTTAACTGTAATTTTGGGACCTTAGCAGGCGGTCTGGACTGTTTTCCTCTCGACTGTGAAGCTTAGCCCCCACAGTCTGACTCCCGGGCTGGTTGTGATCGGCATTCGAAGTTTGATTAGATTCAGTAAGCCGGAAAGCCCCCTAGTCTATCCATGTCTCTACCACCGATCCAAATCACCCGAGGCTAGCCCTAAAGCTATTTCGGAGAGAACGAGCTATAACGGAATTTGATTAGCCTTTCACCCCTACCCTCAGCTCATCCGAGCTTTTTTCAACAAACACCGGTTCGGTCCTCCAGTGAGTGTTACCTCACCTTCAACCTGGCCAAGGGTAGATCATCCCGCTTCGCGTCTATTCCTGCCAACTTATCGCCCTATTCAGACTCGCTTTCGCTGCGGCTCGCTCACGCTTAACCTTGCTGACAAGAATAACTAGCCGGCTCATTATGCAATAGGCACGCGGTCAGACATTCCCTTACGGGCATAGTCCTCCCACTGCTTGTAGGCACACGGTTTCAGGTACTTTTCACTCCCCTCAATGGGGTGCTTTTCGCCTTTCCCTCACGGTACTGGTTCACTATCGGTCAGAAACGAGTATTTAGCCTTACGGGATGGTCCCCGTGGATTCAAGCAGGGTTTCTCGTGCCCCGCCTTACTCAGGTACCTGCTTCGAGTCTGGATCGCTTTCGTCTACGGGTCTGTCACCCTCTTTGGATCTCCTTTCCAGAAGATTCGACTAGCAACCAGATTGGTAACTCTACTTTTGCAGGCCCTACAACCCCCGAACTACCTAAATAGTACGGGTTTGGGCTGTTCCGATTTCGCTCGCCACTACTATCGGAATCGAGGTTTCTTTCTCCTCCTGGAGGTACTGAGATGGTTCACTTCCCTCCGTTCGCCTGTTCCAACCTATGAATTCAGTTGGACATACCCAGGTTTTACCTGGGTGGGTTTCCCCATTCGGAAATCTCCGGATCAACGCGTGTGTGCCGCTCCCCGAAGCTTATCGCAGCTTGCCGCGTCCTTCATCGCCTGTTTCTGCCAAGGCATCCACCGTGCGCCCTTAGTAGCTTGACCATAGAATTTACTCGCACGCAGCAGAGTGACAACCTCTGCAACACTAGAGCTATCTACGTTTGATATAGTCCACGCCTGTGTCGTACAACCTTCATCTCAACTTACGAGAATCCAGTCGGTAACACGAAAATTATTCTAAAGACACTCAATACTGACGACAGCGTCGCTATCAGAAACAACCTGAAAGCTAGCTGCTCAGCCTTGTAGTTATATTTACCCAATCTATTCAGTTGTCAAAAATCATGGAGCGATTCGCATTGCTGCGTCATCACTTCGCGCCCTCGGGCGGCTTGAGCATTCCTGCTCAAGGTTCAATCTCCGGCTCGCAGAGACTCAACCTCAAGCAGACTTCGCTTGCACTAGATATCGAATATGCCAATCGAGAAGTATGGTGGAGCTGAACGGGATCGAACCGTTGACCCCCTGCTTGCAAAGCAGGTGCTCTCCCAACTGAGCTACAGCCCCTTGTGATTTACACAAATACGATGATCAGATTACCTGACCGTCGGGATAAAGGTGGTGGGCCTGGGTAGATTCGAACTACCGACCTCACCCTTATCAGGGGTGCGCTCTAACCAACTGAGCTACAGGCCCGACTCTACAGCACCAGCCTCCAGCTTATCAGCAAGGAGCCTGATGCGCAGGCTGCTCTGTTGTTGACTCCGAAGAATCAAGAATCGAGCTCTCTCGAAAGGTTTCGAGGACACAGTTGAACGTGCATAGCAGCTACGCCGCTATTGACCATCGGTGTTGACAGATATCGAAAAAAAGAAGGTCTAGTTCAGGCTCATCGAGATTTGCCGAAGCCTATCAAGATGGTTCTCGACAACGTCACTCTATGCTCAACTTGGTCGCAAAACCAAGCTGCCTGCAATCGCAGGACGCTAGAGTGTGTCGAGGCGTTCTCTTTTAGAAAGGAGGTGATCCAGCCGCAGGTTCTCCTACGGCTACCTTGTTACGACTTCACCCCAATCATGAATTACACCTTGGGCGGCTGCTCCCTTGCGGTTAGCGCACCGACTTCTAGTGCAACCCACTTTCGTGATGTGACGGGCGGTGTGTACAAGGCCCGGGAACGTATTCACCGTGGCATGCTGATCCACGATTACTAGCGATTCCAGCTTCATGGAGTCGAGTTGCAGACTCCAATCCGAACTGAGGCCGGCTTTTTCCGATTAGCTCCCCCTCGCGGGTTTGCAGCGGTTTGTACCGGCCATTGTAGCACGTGTGTAGCCCTGGACATAAAGGCCATGAGGACTTGACGTCATCCCCACCTTCCTCCCCGTTATCCGAGGCGGTTTCGTCAGAGTGCTCAACTAAATGGTAGCAACTGAAGATAAGGGTTGCGCTCGTTGCGGGACTTAACCCAACATCTCACGACACGAGCTGACGACAGCCATGCAGCACCTATATAGCGGTCTATTGCTAGACGCCGACGTTTCTGCCGGATTCCACTACATTTCGAGCCCAGGTAAGGTTCTTCGCGTTGCGTCGAATTAAACCACATGCTCCACCGCTTGTGCGGGCCCCCGTCAATTCCTTTGAGTTTCAGCCTTGCGACCGTACTCCCCAGGCGGATTGCTTATCGCGTTAGCTTCGGCACGGCAGGATTGGGTACCTGCCACACCAAGCAATCATCGTTTAGGGCTAGGACTACCAGGGTATCTAATCCTGTTTGCTCCCCTAGCTTTCGTGCATCAGCGTCAGTTATGGTCCAGTGAGCCGCTTTCGCCACAGGTGTTCCTTCCGATATCTACGCATTTCACCGCTACACCGGAAATTCCACTCACCTCTCCCATACTCAAGCCCGGCAGTTTCTTGTGCAGACTTCGGGTTGAGCCCGAAGATTTCACACAAGACTTGCCAAACCGCCTACGCACCCTTTACGCCCAATAAATCCGAACAACGCTTGCCCCCCTCGTATTACCGCGGCTGCTGGCACGAAGTTAGCCGGGGCTTCTTCTATGGGTACCGTCATAATCTTCCCCATCGAAAGGAGTTTACATACCAAGATATTTCATCCTCCACGCGGCGTTGCTGCGTCAGGGTTTCCCCCATTGCGCAAAATTCCCCACTGCTGCCTCCCGTAGGAGTCTGGACCGTGTTTCAGTTCCAGTGTGTCCGTGCGCCCTCTCAGGCCGGATACCGATCATCGCCTTGGTGGGCCATTACCCCGCCAACTAGCTAATCGGCCGCGACCTCCTCCCCAAGCGCATTGCTGCTTTGACTCGTAAGTGTTATGCGGTATTAGCTAAGATTTCTCTCAGTTATTCCCCACTCGAGGGTAGATTAGTCACGTGTTACTCACCCGTGCGCCACTTTACTCAGGTATTACTACCCTTTCTCGTGCGACTTGCATGTGTTAGGCACGCCGCCAGCGTTGATTCTGAGCCAGGATCAAACTCTCGTTTAATCTTGGTTTGCTTGCCGCACATCGACAGGGGTCGGTGCGGATCAAGCGCCCCCGGTGCTCGAAAACACCCGGAGGTTTATAACTAGTGAGAATGACTAAACCAAATTTCGTATCATCTCACGACTGGCACGTTCAACTATGTTGTCAAAGATCCGGACTGCATCCACCTAAGCGGGCAGCTTTGGATCAAGGACTGAATCGGCATAAGCCATATTCGTGTCCTCGAACTTGATGCGCTGTTGTCGTCTGTGTTTGCTACCTACTTCTAGCTCTCTCTGTGGCCTTGTTTTGGCTCTGCGAGGTGCCATTCAGTAGCGTGTGACGTTTTAGCGAACTTTTCGAGATTATCAACCTTCATCTCGCTTGTCAACACTTATTCTTATTTCTTCAAGCTTTATTCGGCTCGAATACTAGATAGGAGTTCGACAATTATCCGCTCAGCACAAAATATCAAAACATCGTGACGTTCGAAAACGAACGCAGAGCACTTAGCTCCTGGTATTTCCAAATCGACTGCAGTGGCTTGGGTTTGGATTGCCGGTAGGCCGTTAGGCTCTAAACCGATATCAAACGCTTGGACTGCGCTCCGTCTTCCCTTGTTACTTGCTCTTGTGTTGCCAGAGCCAAGGTGCGAAGCAGTGTTGCTTTACTTCTCACCTAGAGTATCGTGCTTTTCGTCTCCGTGCAAGCTTTATGCTTATCACTTCGTTTCTTGCCGTATGTCTCTTTGCGACTTCCTGAGATTATCAGCGACTAGGCCTCTGCGCAAGCGCAAGGCTGTGAATAATCTCGGTTTCCTGTAGAAAAGTTGTTTTCGTCCAGTAAATACGCGGGTAAGAAATGTTCATTTATTTGCGTGTTGACTGCGATTGCTCCTAGAAATTTGTTTATCACCGTCGGGGCGGGGGTCCACGGTCTAGAATCGTTCCACTATGGAAGCCAATGAAGTCTCGGAATTTGCCAATCAGATGAAGGAGTCGGGAGAGTCCGGCGGGGAGTCGTTGAAGAGCATCTCGCTTGGGATCTCGATCCTGGCGGTGCTGGTTGCGATGGTCACTGTGCTTGGGCATCGCACTCACACCGAGGCTGTGCTTATGCAATCGCGCGCTGGCGACCAGTGGAATGAGTACCAGGCGAAGAAGATTCGCATGGACAATCTGGCGGTCACGCTGGATCTTCTTGCGATGGAGCCTACCGTCAACGCAACTGCTACTGAAGCAAAGCGTAAGGAATATGAGGCTCACATCGAGAAGTGGAAGGAAGATCTCTCCGAGGAGCAGGATAAGGCTCGTGAGTTCGAAGCTGAGGTGACTCGGGCTGAGGCGAAGGCCTCTCGTTATGATCTTGGAGAGGCGTTACTGCAGATTGCGGTGGTTTTATGCTCGATAACCCTATTCACCCGCAAACGGGCCTATTTTCTTCTTGGGCTCTCACTTGGGGCAGCCGGGATCATTGTCGCGGTGTCTGCGTTGCTCGTTCACTAGATCTAGCCCTTCGAAGGCTGGTTGGCGTCATGAGCCTACCGTCCGGTGAGGTACCCCCTGGGGGGTATTTTCCGATAAGCCACTTATTTTCAATATCTTACGCTTTAAACGAAATTGCAAAATATTCATTCCAAAAGAGTTAGACGCAAATACGTCTTTCTAAAGCAGTTACCGGTGAATGCAAAAAAGCCCCGATGACTGTCGGGGTTTTCTTACCTTCCAATTCCATTATAGCGATCTGGTGATAACTCATACGCCACGTGGATGTTGATGACTGGATGGGACTTATGGTTTCCGGGGGCTTGACAGGGTGAGAACTTACGTTTGGCGGTCAAGGTCAATAGGAGAAGGCCCGCGCTGCGAAGTGGCGCTGAGAGCGAAATACAGGGATCTCTTCACTGCGCAACGAACGATGAAGCTGTTCGTTGCTTCGGTCGAGATGACGTGTTCTATGTGGTTGAATGAGCGTTGAGAAGGCGCGCTAACGTGTAGGCCACCGCAGCTGCGGCTCCGCCGATGAGGACGGTCTGGAGGGCGCTGCGCAGCCAGCCGGTGCCTACCAGCTTCCCCTTCAGAGCTCCGAAGACTGCGAGGGCGATGAGCGTGATGACGACGGAGAGTTTGAGTGCGGTGAAGTTGTCCGCCACGAGCATGTAAGGCAGAAGCGGGATGAAGCCACCGGCGATGTAGGAGATTGCGATTGTGAGTGCTGAGCGGTGAGCACGGTTCGCGGCGGGCTCTTCGAGGCCCAGTTCGAAGCGCATCATGAAGTCGACCCATGCGGTGGGATTCTCTTTGAGTGCATTGAGGACTGGTGTCGCACTGGCGCGATCGACGTCGTAGTGCTCGAAGATCTCGTAGATCTCTTCTTCTTCGTCGCGGGTGCGTTCGACGATCTCTCGTTCTTCGCGGAGGCGTTCGGAGACGTAGTGTTCGGCATCTCCGCGGGCGGCGAGGTAGCCGCCGAGGCCCATTGCGATGGAGCCAGCTGCTATTTCTGCAAGACCGGCGAGGACGACGATGTGCGAGGAGGCGACTGCGCCGGAGAGTCCGGCGGCGAGAGCGAACGGTACAGTGAGGCCGTCGGAGAGGCCGATGACGATATCGCGAACGGCCTCGGAGGATTCGAAGTGGCCTTCGATGTGGGGGCCGTGGGTGTGGGGTGCGTGGGCTACCTCATGCATTTGGGTAGTGTAGTGCAGCTATTGCGCAGGAAGAAAACAACCCTTGAGCTTTGGCGGTTGTACCGGATGTTTTGCGGACGCCTAGAGTCTTTCGCGCTGGGAGATCGTCTGTATGAGCATTGGACTCGAGATAAAAGGCGAGGCGGTGGCGGGAGATGAGACGGCGGCGGATTGGGCCCTGTGGAACGGTGATGCTGCTGATGGTTGCGGCAGTTCTACCGTCGACAGTGCGCGCTCAGCAGGGGAATGACGACCCCGGGGACGGCCCTGTCTTTGCGGGTGGGCAGATGGTACGCGGGACTGTGACGACCGCGACCGCCGACCATTTGACGGTGAAGACCGAGGCGGGCGAGGTGTACCAGGTTGTTTTCTCGGCAAATACGCGAGTGAGCAAGGACCGGCAGCCGGTGAAGGTTGCAGATATCAAGGCGGGCGATGGTGTGGGGGCGATGGGCGTGCTCGACCCTGCGACGAAGACGGTACATGCCGTGTTTGTCGGCGTGATGGACGCCGAACAGGTGAAGAAGGCACGGGAGGGTATGGGTAAGGTCTATATCACTGGGAGGGTGACGGCGATCGATATGGACGCGCTGAAGCTGACGGTGTTGCGTCCGGATGGTGTGACCCAGGTGATTGGGGTGGATGAGCAGACCTCGTTCAAGCGCGGCGGCCGCGGGATGGGGATACTTGCGAGCGGTGCGGGAGTGACCGAGCTGGGGCCAGGGGGTGGAAGAGGGAGCGGTGCGGGAGCGGGCTCCGGAGATAGAGCAGCCGGGGAGAGTATTACGCTCGCGGATGTGAAGGTTGGAGATGCGGTAGCGGGACGAGGGGCGCTGAAGAATGGGTTGTTTGTGCCGACGGAGCTGGGGGTGTCTGATGCTGCGTCGGTGGCGCGAAGGCGAAGACGCGAGCTTGATGGCAGCGGGTCTGCTGCGGCTCCGACGGGGGCTACTGCTCCGGCGAAGACCGGCGCGGTTCCACAGTAGTGCGAGCCATGAGTTGTCGGGCGATGGAGCGAGGCGAGGTAAAGGTGCAGGGATCGATTCGATCGATGGCGTTGGGCGTGGTGTTAGTTGGGAGTGCGTGGGGGCAGACTGTGACGCCGACTCAACCGGCTACGCTGGCGGTGACCCAGAATGGGGTGGCGCCTGCTGCGGTTGAGGCGAGCGGCGGAAAGATTACGGGGACGGTGAAGGCTGGAGCGGTTCCCTTGCCAGGAGTTGCTGTGACAGCAAGCAACACCCTGACCGGGAAGAAGTATGCGACGACGACGGACGTGAATGGCGCGTTTGCGATGACGGTTCCACGCAACGGGCGCTACGTAGTGAGGGCGGAGCTGGCGGCGTTTGCAACGGAGACGAAGGAGGTACTAATCAACGCTGCCGGACAGAATGGCGGCAAGCCGGCGCAGGTGGCGGAGTTTGGGTTGCAGCTGGCTTCACGGGTGCAACAGCAGGAGGAGCGGCAGACGGCGGCAGCGAGTGCGGGAGTTGCGCGTGGATTGCAGGCGTTAAGTGTGACGGGAGATGCGTCGGGGTCTGCGGATGCGACGGCGGGCGGAGGAAACGCTGGGGCTCAACTTCCATCGTTGTC
The DNA here is from genome assembly GCF_013410115.1 of Tunturiibacter gelidiferens. Taxonomy (GTDB): domain Bacteria; phylum Acidobacteriota; class Terriglobia; order Terriglobales; family Acidobacteriaceae; genus Edaphobacter; species Edaphobacter gelidiferens. The sequence continues at coordinate 1,432,538 of NZ_JACCCV010000001.1, read as the reverse complement.
GGGGCTGGGCGGAGGCGAAGCGGCGGCCAGCGATTCGGTCACTGTGAATGGTGCTGTGGGGCAGACGAATGGTCTTGCGGGATATAGCGAAGACGACATCCGGGAGCGGGTGCAGGATGCGATTGCACAGGCGCAACGGCAGGGTGGAGCGGTTGGCGATATCGCAAATACGGTGGCGGGGATGCTGGGCGGAATGATGGGTGGGGGAGGATTTGGCGGCCCGGGCGGAGGATTCGGGGGACGGGGCGGAGGTGGTGGAGGGGGACGTGGTGGAGGCGGTGGGGGAGGAGGGTTTCGAGGATTCAATCCTACGCAGCCGCATGGAGCGGTGTTCTATCAAGGTGGCAACGGTGCGTTGGATGCGACGAACTTTTCGCTGACGGGCGCGCCTGTGGTGAAGCCGAGTTATAGCTCGAACAGGTTTGGTGTGAGCTTTACCGGGTCGCCGTTTATTCCGGGAGTGGTGAAGGCGAGTACAAAGCAGTTCGTCTTCTTCAACCTGACGGGGCAGCGGAATACGACACCTTCGAATCTGTACGGCACGGTGCCGACGCTGGCCGAGCGGAGCGGAGATTTTTCGGGGCTTACCAACACAGTCGGCGGCGTGACGACTCCGGTGACGCTGTATAACCCTGCGACGGGGCAGCCATTTTTGAATAATCAGGTGCCTGTGTCTTCGCAGGCTGCGGCGCTGCTGAACTATTTTCCCGCACCGAATATCTCGGCGACGGGACGACAGGGGTACAACTACCAGACGATTACGACTGCGGGGAACAACGCCACTACGGCAGCGTTGCGGTATGTGAGGAACTTTGGGCAGAACAACAGCTTTGGCGGAGAGCGCAGGCAACAGCAGGGGAGCGGGCCGGCGACGCTGCGGCAGAATATCAACTTCAATGGGAGCTATTCGCACACAGCTGCGGATAATCGAAATATCTTTTTGCCGCTGGGTGGTACGACTGAGACGGACGGGTACGGCGTGACGGCGGGCTACACGATTGGATATGGGAAGCTGACCAACAATGCTTCGATCAACTGGAATCGATCGCACGCTACGGCGCGTAATTACTTTACGAATGGCGTCAATCCGCTGGATGGGACGGGCATCAGTGTTCCGAAGCCGGTGATTGGCGGGGAGCCGGGGATCTATAACGGACTGCCGAGTGTGGGGATCTCGAACTATACCGGGTTGACGCAGGCGCTGCCGAGCGATGCGGTGAATCAAACGATCTCGTTCTCGGACTTTGTGAGTTACAGATATAAGAAACACAACATGCGGTATGGAATTGATATTCGTCGGGTGCATGCGGATACGGTGGGCGGGACGAATGTGGTGGGGTCGTTTACGTTTACGGGGTACGCGACTCAGAATCCGGCGAGTGGGTGTACGCCTTCGTCGACGGTGACGTGTCCGGTGTTGTCGCCGAGCGGGTATGGGCTGGCGGATTTTTTACTGGGGTTGCCGCAGCAGTCGGCGATACAGGCGGCGACGCAGAAGACGTATCTGCGAGCGAATGTTTTTGACTGGTATGCGCAGGATGATTGGCGGGTGCTGGCGAATCTGACGCTGAACTATGGGCTGCGGTATGAGTATTTTTCGCCTTATGTCGAGAAAGATAATCGGCTGGTGAATCTGGATCACAACGCGGATTTCACCGTGGTGACGCCGGTGTGTCCGGTGGCGATTGCGGGGGCGTGCGGGGCGGGGACGGTGCGGTCGCTGGTGAATCCGGATCGGAATATGTACTCGCCGCGGGTGGGGTTTGCGTATCGGCCGAAGCTGAAGATCTTCAAGGATACGGTGGTGCGTGGGGGGTATGGGATTAACTTCAACACGGGACAGTATGCGACGCTGGCGAGGAATCTGTCGGCGCAGGTGCCGTTTGCGCTGACGCAGACGAATGTGGTGGGGCAGACAGGATGCACGCCGGGGACGCTGACGCTGGCGAATGGGTTTGGCTGCTCGACGACGCCGGTGCAGAACAACTACGCGGCGAATTTGGACTACAGGCTGGGGCATGTGCAGGTTTGGAACCTGGATATCCAGCGGACGTTTCCGCTGGGGATCGTGGCGAATATTGGATACAACGGGGCGAAGGGTGGAGAGCTCGATATTGTGCGGGCGCCGAACCGAACTGCGACTGGCGTGCTGAATCCGGGGGCACAGCCGTTCAACTATGAGGATTCGCTGGGGTTTTCGCGGTTCGAACAGCTGAGTGTGAATGTGAGGAAGCGGCTGCAGAAGGGAGTTTCGCTGCAGGCGACGTATCACTATGGGCACTCGATCGATAATGCTTCGTCGATTGGGGGGACGACGGTGGTGCCGGCGCAGAACGATAAGGACTTGAATGCGGAGGAGGGGAACAGCTCGTTCGATGTGCGGCACCAGGTGACGGGAAACTGGGTGCTGGAGCTGCCGTTCGGGCCGAATCGGGCTTTCCTGACGAAGGGGGGATTCTGGTCGAGGGCGCTGGACGGGTTTTCTCTGTCGGGCGACTTTACGTTTGCTTCGGGGACTTACTTTACGCCGCACTATGTTTCGACGGTGGCGGAGACGGCTACGGGGACGAACAATACTCTGCGACCGGACAGGGTGTTCTCTGAGCCGATTCCGGGGAGGGGAAATATTCTGAACTGGTTCAACACGGCGGCGTTTACGGCTCCAGCGAACGGATATGGAACGGCGTCGCGCGGGTCGATCGAAGGGCCGGGGATCGTGGCGGTGGATGCTTCGCTGTCGCGTACGGTGGCGCTGGGGGAGACGCGGTCGTTTGAGGCGAGGGTGACGGCGAATAATGTCTTCAACACGGTGCAGTACTCGGGGATTGATACGACGTTGAACTCGCAGACGTTTGGGCAGGTGACCTCAGCGGCGGCGATGCGGCGGTTGACGGTGCTGGCGCGGTACCGGTTTTGAGGAGCGGGGCGATGAGTTTGCGACTAGCGATGAGCTTGCGACGGGCAGTGGATTTGAAATGCCGACGGGCGATGGCTGCGGTGCTGGTGGGCGTGATTGCGGGGACGCCAGTGGCTGGGTGGGCGCAGCAGCCGGACCAGTCGGGGGGCTTCACGCTGAAGGTGCAGAGCGATATTGTGCTGACCAACGTGGTGGTTCGGGATAAGAAGACGGGTGAGGTGGTGAAGGGGTTGAAGGCGAGCGACTTCACGATTCTGGAGAATGGGAAGCCGCAGAAGATTGAGAGTTTTGACTATCAAAATGTCGATGAGGCTGCGGTGTTGCGGGAGAAGTCGACCGTGATTGGGAAGGCTACGATTGCGGATCTGGTGAATGGGGAGTTTGCGGCAAATCCGGCTTCGTTGCGGGATCACCGACTGATCGTGATGTTCTTCGACCTGAGCAGCATGCAGCCGGAGGACATCGACCGAGCGGTGGAGTCGGCGCAGGATTATGTGAATAAGAAGATGCAGCCGGCAGATCTGGTGGCGCTGGTGAGCATGGCTACCGGGTTGAGTATGGATCAGGACTTCACGTCGGATAAGGCAGCTCTATTGCGTGGACTCGGCAAGTACAACGGGACTGAGGGCACTGGGTTTGCGAATGGGAACGAGGGAGGCAACTCGGGTGGGACGGCGGACGATGCTTCGAGCTTTACCTCGGACGACAGCGAGTACAACGCGCTGAATACGGATCGCGAGCTGTATGCGATCCGGACGATTGCGAAGAGTCTGGAGAGGGTGGATCAGAGGAAGAGCCTGTTGTACTTCAGCGGTGGGTTGACGCGGCAGGGGATCGAAAACCAGGCCAGTATGCGGGCGGCTACGAATGAGGCAGTGAAGGCCAACATGGCGATCTACAGCGTGGACTCGCGCGGGCTGGAGGCTCTGCCGCCGGTTGGAAATGCATCGACCGGAAGCCTGCGAGGGACTGCGGCCTACAGCGGAGGTGCGATGCAGAGCCAGCTGGATGCGAACTTCGGCTCGCAGGAGACACTGGCTACGCTCTCCTCCGACACGGGCGGAAAGGCGTTCTTCGATTCGAATGATTTTGCGCCTGCATTTCAGCAGGTGCAGCATGACACAGAGGCTTACTACATCGTCGGTTTCCGGTCGACCAATACGGCGCGGGATGGAAGCTTCCGACACCTGACGGTGAAGCTGAATCGCACCGATGTGAAGCTCGACTACCGGCCCGGATACTATGCTCCGGCAGACTTTCAGCACCAGAAGACAGAAGACCGGGAGCAAGCGTTGATGGAGGAGCTGCGAAGCGATCTCCCGGCGACCGATGTTGCGGTCTATCTGCAAGCGTTGTACTTCCGGATGGGGGATAACAAGTTTTTTGTTCCGGTGTCGTTGATCATTCCGGGATCGCAGATCCATAGCGTGAAGAACGGCGACCGGGACAAGGCAAATATCGACATTATTGGTCAGGTGAAGAACGCTGAAGGGATCGTCGTCGGGAATGTTCGCGATACGGTGAAGCTGGCGCTGGATGCTGCGCAGCAGGTTCAGCAGAAGAAGATTCAGTATTCGACCGGCTTTACGCTGGCTCCTGGAAGATACCACCTGAAGTTTGTGGTGCGGGAGAACCAGACGGGAGCGATGGGAAGCTTCGAGACCGACCTGCAGGTGCCGGATCTGAAGAAGATTCCGCTGAAGCTGAGCTCGATTGTGCTGTCGAGCCAGCGGGTGCCTAACGCCGCCAAAAAAGCCGCGAGCCCTTTGGTACGGGACGGAGTGGAGTGGATTCCGAATGTGCCTCATGTGTTCCGGCAGGATCAGCATCTCTACTTTCTGTACGAGGTGTATGACCCGGCGAAGGAGAAGGGTTCGCCCGAACCTGCGAGTTCTCTGGGTTTGACGCGGAGGGAGGGCGGACCGGTAAGGGTGCTGACCAGCATCGAATTTCTGATTGGGGGCGTGAAAGTGTATGAAACGCCGCTAGTTGAGGCCAAAGCGGTCAACATTCCCGAGCGGGGCGCCGTGGCGTTCCAGTTCGATGTGCCGCTAACGCCACTGAAACCTGGGACCTATGTATGCCAGGTGAACGTGATCGATGATGCCGGTGGAAGCTTCAGTTTTCCCCGGATGGCGATGAGGGTAGAGCCGGGAGCCGCGCCGGTTGTGGCTCCTGCAGGCGCTGCCGGCGCGCCGGTTACCTCTGGTGGTCCTATGAAACCCTAGCGAAGTGGCTATTGACAGTGATAAATGCGAGGCCGATGATGATGGCGAATTAGTGAGGTCCTCGTATGAGACCGCAACTTCGCTTGACTCTTCTCCTCCCTGTTCTCGGTTTGGTGCTTTCCAACTCTCCCCTGACGTCGCAGAAGCTTTCGACATCCGCTACCCCCGACGCGGCTCGCGATTTACGACATCAAAGCGCAGACTGGTTCGCGATCGAGCCGCATCTCCCTGATCCGGCGACTGCGAGCCCGCAAAAACTGGAGATAGCTGGCGACGTTCTGCGCGCGCGGCGTTTTCCGGAAGATGCCCTGGTTTATTACGGCTATGCTCTGCAGCGCGGCGGTCCGGAACAGGAGCTGTTGATTCGAATGGGGGTCACAGAGCTTGATCTGAGGCATATTGAGGTTGCGCGGACTTATTTTCTGCGAGTGGTTCACCTGCAGAAGAAGAACGCACAGGGATGGAACAACCTTGGGGCGGCCGAATATGTGGAAGGGCGCTACGGGAACGCTGTCTCCGACTACAGCAAAGCGATCAAGCTGGACAAGAAGTCCGCGATCTATCACTCCAACCTTGGAACAGCTTACTTTGAAGAAAAGGACTTCGAGAAGGCGCGTCGACAGTTCGATATCGCGCTGACACTGGATCCGGACATGATGCAACACCACGGAGCGAGCGGAATAGAGGCTCACATGCTTTCGCCGGCAGATCATGCGCACTACTGCTTCGAGATAGCGAGGCTCTATGCTCATCGCGGCGACGAAGAGAATATGCTTCGCTACCTAACGCTTTCCAGTGAGGGTGGATTCGACGTGTTGGGATCGATGAATTCGGATGAGGTGCTGGCGAAGTATCGCAAAGATCCGCGTGTGATAAGCCTGGTGCGGAACGCGAATGCTCTGCGGAATCAGAAGACCGCGGTTGCCGATGCGCGCAATGGTGGTGTTCCTCCGCTGCTGCCGCAGATCCCCAACTAAATCGGGATTGACCTATTTGTAAGGGCAGTGACGACAATCTGAGTTACAACAGTAGCCGCGCTTGAGATGGTAGGCGGCGGTGAATACGAGGTATGGGCCTTCGTAGTAGAAGTCTTCGGGCAGGAGTTCCTGGGGCGCGTCTTCAGAGGGTGGAACAGAGGGTGGGATGACGACGGGCTTGATGGAATCCTGCATTGATAGAGTCCTGTATTGCTGACATAATCCTAGATCAGTTTGAGACCTGCGGGTGGGGCGACTGCGGGGCTTCATTTTCAAATGAGGGTCTGGGATGGATCGTCGTACTTTTCTGAGGAGTTCCTTTGCCGCTGGAAGCGCGGCCTTGTTGCCGAGCCATGGGCTGGCGGCGAGTTCAGCGACCTTGCAGGATCGTGTTCCAGGGTCCATAGCAGAATCTGAGATTGAAGGTGCACGCTTCCCGGATGGATTTTTGTGGGGAATGGCTTCGGCGGCCTACCAGGTAGAGGGCGCGTGGAACGTCGATGGGAAGGGCGAATCGAACTGGGATCGTTTCGCGCACACGGTTGGAAAGGTGAAGGGCGGGGCTACGGCCGACGTTGCCTGCGACCAATATCACCTCTACAAAGACGACATCGCGATTCTGAAGCGGCTCAATCAAAAGAGCTATCGGTTTTCTACGTCGTGGTCACGGGTGCAGCCGAATGGAACGGGACCGGTGAATCAGAAGGGTATCGACCACTACAGCCGGCTCGTCGATACGTTGATGGAAGCCGGGATTCGCCCGTTCTGCACCATCTATCACTGGGATCTGCCGCAGGCGCTTGAAGACCGGGGAGGGTGGCCGAACCGCGATCTGGCGTCGTACTATGCGGATTTCGCGGGGATTCTTGCGAAGCATCTGGGAGACCGGATCACGACGTGGGCTCCCTTCAACATGCCGTGGACGTTTACCTACTATGGCTACGGAGTCGGTGTCTTTCCTCCGTGCAAGTCGGACTTCAATCAGTTTCTCAAGGCTGCGCATACGGTGAACCTAGCGCAGGGCGAGGCGTTTCGCGCGATCAAGGCGGCGGCGGCGAAGGCTACGGTGGGCAGCGCTTATGGCATGGCCCCGGCGTATCCGAAGACGGACAGCGAGGCGGATCGAGCAGCTACGGCGCGGTATCACGCGATGAACAACCTCTACTTTTTAAATCCCGCGATGCATGGGGAGTATCCCAAGGCGTTTGTTGGCGCGACGCCGTATGAGGCGATGGGATTCAAAGCGGGCGATGAGAAGATCATGAAGGTTCCGCTGGATTGGGTTGGGTTCCACTACTACACCCGGCGAGTCGTATCGAATGCTAGCGGGAGTGCGGGGGTTGGGGGACACTTCGGCACGGAGACCGAGGGTGAGGGAGGAGGGGCAGCACGTGATCCGCTGACGCAGATGCATGTGGAGATGCCGACCGAGGGGCCGTTGACGGAAGCTGGGCTGGAGATCTGGCCGCGTGGCATCTATGACCTGGTGACGCAGATCTCGCGGGAGTTCAACCACCCGATTATCGAGATCAGCGAGAATGGCTGCTGCTATCTGGATGGGCCTGATGCCAGTGGGCGGGTTCCTGATGCGCGGCGGATTGCGTTTCATCGGGAGATTCTGGCCGAGTTGGCGCGGGCAATTGCGGATGGAGCGAAGGTTCGTGCGTATCACGCGTGGAGTCTGGTCGATAACTTCGAGTGGGCAGACGGATTCACGCAGCGATACGGGTTGACTTATGTCGACTTCCGCGATCAGAGGCGGATCGTGAAGGATTCGGGACTCTGGTATGGGCGAGTTGCGGGCTCGAATCGGCTCACTTGAGGAGTAGCTCGGTGGGTGAGCTTTCAATGGAGAAGCCTCGCGTGGTGTGGCTCGCGGGAGGCTCTTATTCGCGCGCGGGTGTTCAGGTTATTTCGAGACGTCCTGGGCGAGGCGGAGGCCGGAGAACTGCCAGCGCGTGGAGGGCGAGAAGAAGTTTCTATAGGTGGCGCGGATATGGGTCGCCGGCGTAACGCAGGAGCCTCCGCGAAGAATGACCTGAGACGACATGAACTTGCCGTTGTACTCGCCGAGTGCGCCTGGCAGCGGCTTGTATCCGGGATAGCCGGTGTAGCCGCTGGCAGTCCACTCCCAGACGTCGCCGAAGATCTGCTGGAGGCCGGAGACTGCCGAAGCCGGTGTTGGGTGGAGGTTGCCGGTCTCGAAGAGGTTCGCTTGAATGGCTGGGATGGCGGTGAGCTTCTGCGCGGGGTCGGGCTGATAGGTGAGGAGCGCGGGTTGTGAGTTGACCTCTTTGCGCAGAAGACCGAGCTGGCTGGCGGCGTGCTCCCACTCGAACTCGGTGGGGAGACGGTGCCCGGCCCAGCGGGCGTAGGCGTCGGCCTCGAAGAAGCTGAGGTGGCAGACGGGGGTCTCGCTGAGGTCGTCGAGCGAGCGAAAGCCGTTCATCGTGTAGATGGACCAGCCGGAGTTCGTCTCTTCGTCGCGACGCCAGTAGAGGGGCGCCTGCCAGCCTTCGGCTCGGTTGGTGGTCCAGCCCTCGGAGAGCCAGAGCTCGGGGCGGTTGTAGCCGTTCTGGTCGATGAAGGCGAGATACTCAGCGCAGGTGACCAGCCGTGTGGCGAGGCGGTAGGGCGCGAGATAGACGGGGTGACGCGGAGTCTCGTTGTCGAAGGCGAAGAAGGAGACCGATTGAATAGGATCGGCGGAGTCGAGTTTAAAGCCGATCTCGGTGATGCCGCCGGCGAAGTCGATCCAATCGAGAGGCGGTGCGATAGTGTCGAGTTTCTGCTTGGCGGGTCCGTCGATGTAGGGAGGATGCAGCGGGTTGGTGAAGAGAGCGTGCTTGATGTCGGTGGCGATGAGCTCCTGATGCTGTTGCTCGTGCTCGAGGCCGAGGGCGATGCGGCGGGCGGCCTCGTCTTCGAGCGGATGCTGCATGAGGGCAGTCATTGCGGCGTCGACGTGGGTGCGGTAGGCGAGGATCGATTCGAGGGGAGGGCGGGAGAAAGAGGCGCGGAGTTTTTTCTCCGGCATCTCGCCGAGCGAGTTGTAGTAGCTGTTGAAGAGCCAGTGGAAGTCGGGATGATAAGGCTGGTAGCCGGCGGCGAATTCGCGTAGAACGAAGGTCTCGAAGAACCAGCTGGTGTGGGCGAGATGCCACTTGACCGGACTGGCTTCGGGAGAGGACTGAACCATCATGTCCTCAGGGGATAAGGGACGACAAAGATTCTTGCTCGCCTGGCGAACGGCTTTGTATCGAGCGAGGAGTGATGTTGCTGCGGCGTTTGCTTCTACGGTCTGGGACATATTCTTCTCGCTTCATGAGATCGAGGACGGAGATGTGATGCCCGGTTAGAGGTCAAAGTTGCCGAAAAGTTACCCGACGGTTATGGTCAGCATATGCGCAAACGGCCTTTAGAGACAGCTCAAAAATCGCTTACGGTTTGTTGATAACGCCCAGATCGACCATGCCGTTCACAAAGTATTGCACCGCAAGGGCAACCAGCAGCAGGCCCATGATGCGGACGAGGATTCTGACGCCGGTCTCTCCCAGACCGCGGGCGACGCGGTCGGAGTTGCCGAGGACGAGGTAGCAGATGGCGGCCGTGATGAAGATCGACACCAGAATCGCGACCATCTGCCAGCGCGTCTGCGCCTGGCCCACCAGCACCATCACGCTGGTGATGGAGCCAGGACCAGCCAGCATCGGAATTCCGAGAGGAACGATGCCGGCATCTTCTTTCTGAGCGGCTTCTGTGGTCTCCTCGGTTGACTCCTGCGTAGGCGAGCGTTTCGCCTCGAGCATGTCCAGACCGATGAGCAGGAGGATGATGCCGCCGGCGATCTCGAATGCCGGAAGGGTGATGCCGAACATCTTGAAGATGTACTGCCCAGCGACAGCGAAGGCGCTGAGCACCACCAGCGCCGTGACCGACGCCTTCCAGGCCATCTTTCGTCGACGCGGCGCATCCGCACCCGCCGTCACCGCGAGAAAGGTGGGCAGAGCTGCGAACGGGTCGACGAGAAAGAAGATGGAGCTGAGCGCGAGAACAGAAAACTGCACGTACGCCGAGTGCTCCAACCCCGCGAGACTGACGGCATGGGGATTGAACATCACTCCCTATTCTCCCATGACGGGCAACCGTTATAATGATCCTTCAGCGCTTAGGAGCGTACGAATGCCCATACAGACCACCACGAACATCTGGCACAACGGTAGCCTCATCCCCTGGGACAAAGCCCAGATTCACGTTATGTCCCACGTCGTCCACTACGGCTCATCCGTCTTTGAGGGCATTCGCTGTTACGCCCAGCCCAACGCTGCCAGCATCTTCCGCCTGCCGGAGCACATGGCCCGGCTGGTCGATTCGGCCAAGATCTACCGGATGCCGCTTCCCTACACCGTGGAACAGCTCTCGACTGCAGTCATAGATGTGGTGGAAGCCAACGGCGTCGCTCCGTGCTACATTCGCCCGATCGCGTTTCGTGGGTATGGTGAGCTTGGCGTCAATCCGCTGAAGTCGCCCGTTGAGGTGTACATCGCGAACTATCCCTGGGGCAAGTATGTTCCCGGCACCTCCGGAGCCGATGTCTGCGTGTCGAGTTGGAGCCGGCTCGCCCCGAACACGATGCCGACGCTGGCCAAGGCCGGTGCGAACTACATGAACTCTCAGCTGATTCGCATGGAGGCCGAGATCAACGGCTACTCCGAGGGCATTGGCCTCGACACGAATGGCTACCTCTCCGAAGGATCGGGCGAGAACCTGTTTCTGGTGCGCGGCGGCGTACTCTACACCACACCGCTGGCGAACTCGGTGCTGAACGGCATCACCCGCAGCTCCGTTCTTACGCTGGCGAAGCAGCTTGGCATCGAAGTGGTCGAGCAGGCGCTTCCCCGCGAGATGCTCTATATCTGCGATGAAGCCTTCTTCACCGGCACAGCGGCAGAGGTGACCCATCTCCGTTCGGTCGACCGGATTATGGTTGGCGACGGCACGATGGGCCCGATTACCAAAGCGCTGCACGATGAGTTCTTCGGCATCGTCCATGGCACACTTCCTGACCGCCACAACTGGCTGACGCCAGTGAATGTGAAGGTCGGCGAACCAGTCGGCGTGTAAGCAACTGGACGGTCAAAAATAGAGAAGAGGCAGCCATAGCGGCTGCCTCTTTCTTGTGGGTGCGAGTTCCTGGCGTTTATTCGGGAGTGATGACCGTCTCCTTCTTGGCAATCTGGCGAAGAAAGTCTTCGCCAGTGGCGATGTGCTGGTCCACCAGACGCGAGGGAGTATGGGCCAACCACTCTGCCAGAGAGATGTCTTCGTAGTGAGCGGTCGGGAAGACCTCCAGGAAGACGAGATCCGAGTCGCCGGTGTTCTCGATGTAGTGTGGGGCAGCCGATCGATGTAGCCAACGTCGCCCTCCTCGAAGTCCATCGTCCGGGCATGGCCTCCCGCGGTGAAGACCGTCATTCTTCCTTTGCCGTTGACGTAGTACTGCCACTCGTCTTCATTGGGGTGCCAGTGGAGTTCGCGCAGGCCGCCCGGCTTCAGCGTAACGATCGCAGCAGCGATGTTTGTTGCCGGGAAGTTTTTCCGATCGACGATCTTGACCTCGCCGCCCTTTGAGACCTTAGTCGGCTGCATCTTCCCGGTAAAGAAGGCGAACGTATTTGGCACCATCCCGGTTCCAGCAGAGGCTTCGCGCTTCTCTTCCTCGAGCGGACGGGGCAACGGGCGCTCGAAGATGAACAGCTCTTTCTTCGGCACCTTGTCAAAGGTGGATGCCGGCACGTCGAAGTTCTTCGCCAGAACCTCCTTTGGGGTGTGGGTCAGCCAGTCGGTCAGCAGAAACGTCTGAAACTCGTTGAAGTTTCCGTCATCGAAGACGAGCAGGAAGGTCGCGCCATCTTCGCCGACGCCTTGAATCGAGTGAGGAATTCCACCAGGAAAGAGCCACAGGTCGCCGGCGCTTACATCCTCTACGAACGCCCGGCCCTGCTGGTCGACTGCGGTGATGCGCGCGGTTCCGGAGATCATAAATGCCCACTCTGAGCCGACGTGCCAATGGAGCTCGCGAATGCCGCCCTTGATGAGCCTCATTTGGACGCCGGCCATCTTTTTCGAGATGGGCAGGTCACGAACCGTCACCTGCCTGGTCCAGCCGCCCTCTTCGATACGCTTGTGGGCAAATGAAAACGGATACTTGAAGGGAGGCTGACCGCCGGAGTCGGTCTCCGGAGCCCACACCGACGACGGATTCTGATCATCGAGCGCCCTGTTGATGGGGAGTGGCTGGCTCTCGTTAGCGCCGGTGTGGTTTGAGGTTGTTACAGATTTCTCCTGACCCTGGGCCACCTGCATGCCTGCCGCCGCTACCAACATCGCCGTGCTGGCTTCGAGAAACCTGCGCCGACTTACCTTCGACTGATCTTTTTCCTCATCCATTTTGGAACATCCTCCCTGATGAACTACCCTCTATGATTTGATCGTACCCGGAGATATCAGATACCTCCACCATTAGAAGTATGAAACAGTTGTTGCCTTCCGACGCGCTGACGACTTTCTCCTCCAGAGGGGACCCGCTACGGAGCGACACTCTTGTGATCCAACCTGAATCGGTAGGTCAATCCGAAGTAGGCAAGCGTTAACGGAGCTCCATGCGAGTTCTCCCGCAGCAGCGTGCCTGACGACAGGTGGCCGACGCCGACGTTCAGCACGAGGTAGTCACGAAAGACATACTTGCCGGAGGCATCGAACTCATGTCCGAGATCTCCGCTGCGAAATCCAGCAGTGGGCGCTTTGATGGTCGTCCCTGCGCTGCCGCTGTAGACGTTGTCAAACCTGGACGCGACCTGCAGGGACTCCTCCTGGATCAACAGGGAGAGATGTTTGACCGGAGTCAGATCCAGATTGATCCGCTCCTGCTTGATGTTCTGGTATCCGAACAGATCGGTCAGGCCGAACGCGTTGTGATTGCTGGGATACTGCTGATCGAAGGTGCCCATGCGGAGAGGATTCGTATGTGGGTTTCCCGAGGCGTAGTCATACTCTGCCCGCAGACGCGGCTTCCACTTGAGGTGAGCCGCACTATAACCGGCGTTGACATAGCCGGCAGCGGCTTCGATCGACTCGTTCGAGTAGCTGCCGCGCTGCAGCGCTCCGAGGACGTCGAAGTCGAATCCGCCAAAGTCGCCGGCAAATTCCGCACCAGGCGTCACCGTTGTCTCGGTGCCGAAGACGCCATTTGCACCCTGTACGCGCGGAAGGGCTTTGATAAAGACAAACGGCTGAATCACGGCGTGGGGCACCCAGGTTCCGATAGTGCCGACCGCGCCGTGGAAGGTCAGGCCCGCTCCATGCTTGTCAAGCGATGACGGATGGACAGTTACGACCGAGGTGCTAAAGAGCTCGATCCGGTTGTTATCTCCATATCGTCCGAGGAAGCCGTCCCAGGTGCGGCTGTTGTTGGTCCAGTCGCTGATACCGACCAGCCGCTCGCCGCCATACTTCAGCTCCTGCCGTCCGGCGAAGATCTTCGTTTGCTTGAAATGGAATTCGAGGTACGCCTGGCGGTCATCGAAGACGTCCCGCTGATTCGCTGTTACATACTTCAACGGCAGTCCCAGGGCGTGGGTGTCTATGAACTGGATATATCCCGTGAGCCACTTTGTCGGACGGATCTCCAACCCGCCGTAGACCCGAGTCAGAAGATAGGACTGCCCGTTGCCGGAGATGTAGTCGTCCGAAGACTGATTCTCGAAACGTCCGCGAAGCTGAAAGTCTATGGTGGCCCACTTCGGCAAGGCTTCCAACTGCAACGGCTGTACCTTGCCCTGAAGCTGCGGATACTCGATGTAGCGGGCGGCGGCCTCTTGCGCCAATGCCTGTGACCCTTGAGATAAAACAGCGAACAATCCCAGAGTTAACGCCAGCCTTTGCGAGACGGGTCGAGCGGATCGCGTGGAAAAAGAACCAAATGAAATTCCAGCCAACTGAAAGACCACAATTCTCCCACTATCTGATATGCGAAGAACCCCTTCCCCATCAGAGGTATTGAATTTAATTTACGTCCGTCGATCAATAGATCGGCAGTAGCGGCAGTGGGAATAAACCAACACAGGAAGGACGTACGATAAGGCGAAAAGCATCAGTGGTTTGAAATGGCCTTCCTTGTGCCGCGACTCCTGTGGTTCCGTTATCGCTCGTCAGGTGTTGACCCTGTCGCCATGGCTCGGAGGTTGACTCGTGACAAGCAGGCGCGTCGGGTTCGTACCGCGATTGAAAACCCGATGACGCTGCCCGGGAGAAACCTCGAGGCCAGTGCCGGCGTGAAGAACGAAGCTGTGTTGCTCCACGTCAATGGTCAACTCTCCCGCGAGAACGTAGAAGAACTGGCGCGAATGGAGGTGGAGATGTTGGACCTCACTCGTGCCCGGCGGCATGAGCTCTTCGATGACGCTGAGATCTGGAGTCCTGACGAGATGCCAGCCGTCGCAGTCCTCTCCTCGAGGACCACCCCATTTGTAATGCTCGGCGGTTTGCGGGCTGACGATCTGTGTCATCGCGATGGATGTTGCCGCTCTTCTAGCGGACTAGTTGGAGCTTCTGGGAACGTTTCGCATTCCGAGGACATGGAAGTCCTTGAGTCCGCCCTTGAGAACGTAGACCAGGGTGTTATTTCCATTCGGATCGGTCGGCCGCAGGAAGAAGCCTGATTCGAGCACGAAGTCCCGGGTGTTGCTGATGATGCCTTCGATCATCTCTCCGTCGTAGAAGTAGACGCGCACCCAGAGGCCTGGCACGATGGGCGCATGCTCGTGAAAGTGAAGAGCCCTGTGGCGAAGGTCGCCATCGAAGGTCTTGACGAAGAAGACTGCCTTGGCGTCTCTGGTGGGCACGTCCTCGATGGTGTCCGAGCCCAGAAGCTTCAGCCGGATGGAGTCAAGCGGATAGATGGGATCGTTGCGCAGAAGCTGTTCGATCGAACCAAGCTCATGTGGCTCAGCGAGTCCGCGAACGGCATGATTCTCGTAACGGACTACGATTCGATACGCCTCGGACAGCTCTTTTTCGGCGACCTGGGATTTGGCCTGAGACCTTACGATGCGTGGTTGTTCCGCGGTGACAGGTCGTACTGCTTGATCTTGTACAGGAGCGCCTTGTAGCTGATTTGTAGATCGTTTGCCGCGGCCTTCCTGTTCCATCCAGTTCCCTCCAGTACCTGTGCAATTGCCGTCGACTCCGCATCGCCCTTTAGGTTGCGGACCATCGCCTTAAGCCCAGCGCCACTTGGCGTCTCCTGGGCTGCTGTCGGTGTTGCCGCTCCTCCCTGATAGACCGTGGAGGGGGAGAGTTCGTCGACGATGGACCTTTCTTCGCCAAGCACCAGATAGCGGTTGACTACATTTTCCAACTCGCGCAGGTTGCCCGGCCAGGAGTGCTCGGATAGCGCATTCAGCAGGTTTTGTGAGAAAGGTAGCGGGTCGCGACCATACCGCTTGGCCCCCTTGCGCATGAAGTACTCCGACAGAACGGGAATCTCCTCGCGGCGCTCCCGCAATGGCGGAATGCTGAGGGTAAACCCGTTGAGGCGGTAGTACAGATCCTCGCGGAAGGTCTTGTTGGCCATGGCCTCCTTCATATTGATGTTAGTGGCGGCGATCACGCGTACGTCCACCTTCATCGGCGAACGGCTGCCCAGGCGAGAGAACGTTCCATCCTGCAAGACCTGAAGTAGCTTGGCCTGGAGGATGGCCGGCATCTCGCCGATTTCGTCGAGAAAGATCGTTCCACCGGTGCAGACTTCGAACTTGCCGGGCTTGGTCTTCACCGCTCCGGTGAATGCTCCCTGTTCGTAGCCGAAGAGTTCACTCTCCAACAGGTCGGCCGGGACTGCGGCGCAGTTGACCTTGAGAAAGATGTTCTGGCTGCGGGCAGACATCTTGTGGGTGTAGAGGGCGAGGATCTCCTTGCCGGTTCCGCTCTCTCCAAGTATGAGGAGTGGAATGTCGGCGCGGGCTACCAAGGCGGCCTGAGCTTCCAGTTCGCGCATTCTCTTGCTGGACCGCACAAAGGAGTGCGTCTCGTTGAGCGGAATCTCTTTCAGTGCATCGGCGACGGGAATCTTTTTCTCAGCAGAGGCGAGGTGCTCCTCGATGGCCTGCTCGACGTCGCTGCCAGTAAACGGCTTCATCACGATGGCGCGGACGCCCAGACGGATCACCATCTCCAGGTCGCGAAGTTCGGCGGAGCAGGAGAGGACGACCACGGCGAGATTTGGCTTGGTGCACCGGATGTGCGTTAAGAGCGGCAATGGGTCGCGGTTGGTGTGCAGGGCAAGCAAAAGCAGATCCGGCTGCTCGGCCTTATCCAAACGCTCGAGCAGGGTCTGCTCGTCTGAAAAGAGACTGAGTGAGTACCGGGAGCCGAGAGTCGATCGAAGATAATCCAGAACGGCGAGATCCGGCTCCAGAATCAGAATCTGGGCGCGCGCACGCGTATTGGGCTTCAAGGCAGGAACGGGATACGAAAGCGCAGCTGACATACAAAGTACCTCAAATTGCGGTTTGGACTGTCTCCCAAACCCGCGGTGATCCTGAACCTGGTTGGCCCCCAGGGACAGGCTGTACTCGATCCAGACAGTTGCAAGAGCGGCGGAAGGCATCCTGCCCCTTGCGCCAGCAAATTCTAGCTCGTCCGACACAACGTTTACACAAAAATGTTACGAACTTTGCCGACAAAAGAGATAAACGTTTACCACTCTCCTATCGAGTAGGCCTAGCTTACATGGTACTGGCACGAGTGAAACTAAAAAAATGTGAACTTTTTTTTGCGGGTTACTTTGGTGAAAGAGAGCTTGGTGACCTCAAAATCCAAAGTAAAAGCGACACTTCGATCCAATTTTGGCTCTTCTTCGTATATCTCGATTGATAATTTAGGCCATGAAATCCTCAACCTTTTCTCCTGGTATCGCGGAAATGGCGCTTGACGTGCAGTGTGAAGGGTATTGCAAACTTGCGGTTTCTGCCCAACGCCGATAGGAAAAAATGACCTTGGATCACCACGCCGAATCCGCCTCCTCTCTCAATCTGCCGCCCCTCGAGATCTTCTTTGGCAAGACAGCCGTTATGCAGGCGGTGCGAAACAAGTTGGAGCGCGTTGCCGAGACCGACGTCCCTGTTCTGATTCAGGGCGAAAGCGGTACCGGCAAGGAGATATGCGTGCGCCTGCTGCACGCCTTCTCCCTGCGGGCCAGGGGTTCTCTGGTCAAAGTAAGTTGTCCGGCGATACCACATTCGCTACTCGAAACAGAGCTGTTTGGCTATGAAAAGGGCGCTTTTACAGGCGCCATGTCCACGAAACTGGGACGCGTAGAACAATCGCACAACGGCACGCTGTTTCTGGATGAGGTAGGCAGCCTAGACCTGGGAGTTCAATCCAAGCTCCTTCAAGTGCTGCAGGACGGAACCTTTGTCCGCGTGGGCGGCCACGAACCCAGGAGCATCGTCACCCGGTTGGTCTCGGCTTCTAATACAGATCTTCGCAGCCAGGTCGAGGATGGGTCCTTCCGCCTGGACTTCCTCTTCCGCATCAATGCAGTCACTATTAACCTGCCGCCGTTGCGTCAACGGATCGCCGATCTTCCCATCCTGATCGATTACTTCATCGACCACTATGCAAAGATCTTCCACAATGCACCGGAATTACTCTCCAAGAGCGCGGTTCGCCTGATGCAGAACTATCATTGGCCGGGAAACATCCGTCAGCTGGAGAACCTGATCCGCAGCTACGTGTTGATCGGTAGCGAGGAGGCGCTCGTCGCTGAGCTTATGCCCGAGACTCCGCGCGGCGGTATTACTACAGATATCGACCTCAGCGAACCTGTCTCCCTGAAGCACATCACCAAAAAAGCGACTCAGGATCTTGAACGACAGATCATTCTGAAAGTCCTGCAGGAGAATAGCTGGAATCGTCAAAAGACGGCGAAATGGCTTCAGATCAGTTATCGGTCCCTGCTTTATAAGCTGAGCGAAGTCGGCATGCCTGAGGTTCCGCCCCGGCCTCTGCGGATACCTCATTTGGTGAAGAAGGAAGAGCGGACGTTGAAGCCTGCACTGTCCTCACGGACGCGCATCTACTAACTGCCTCTTCTGATTCTGAAGAGATGTCCTGCCGGACGGGCCCACTGCGCGTGGTGCGGTCACTTCGTGACTTGTATACCCTGTCTTGACAGGATAGGCATCGCTCGTCCTCCCGTTGGTCGGAAGGAGAATGAGCTACTGCGCGCCCTGCCGCCGGATGATCGTCTTGATCGTTTCGAACATGATTAACAGATCGAGCCCAAGCGTCATGTGCTTGATGTAGTAGAGATCGAACTCCAGTTTTTCGCGGCTCTCCGCCAACGTCGCTCCGTAGCCGTAACGCACCTGCGCCCAACCTGTGAGGCCTGGGCGAATCATGTGACGAAGGTTGAAGTAGGGGATCTGCTCGGTAAGCCACGGCACAAACTCAGGCCGCTCCGGACGCGGACCGACGAAGCCCATATCGCCGCGCAACACATTCCAAAGCTGAGGCACCTCATCGAGCCTGGTCTTGCGCATAAACATGCCGACACGGGTTACGCGCGGATCGTTCTTAGTCGCCCACTTTGCTCCAGCTACCTCTGCGTCGGTTCGCATCGTACGGAATTTGTAGACCGTAAAGTTCTTGCCGCCAAGACCTACCCTGGTCTGCCGGAAGAAGATCGGCCCCGGGGAGGACAGCCGAACCATCAGCACAACGATAGGGAAGAATGGCAGGAACAGAAGCAAACCGAACGCGGCCGTCAAGGTCGAGACGATCCGCCGTGCGATCTGCTGGGACGGCTTCACGCGAAAGCCTTCGCTGTAGATAAAGCTGCTGGGATGAAGGCCATCGAGATGCAGCTTGCCAGTAAGCCGCTCCAGCAGGCTGCCGGCATCTTCGATGACAACTCCGTTGAACCGCAGCTTGAGCAGCTCTCGCACCGGAAATTCGCCACGACGGTCCTCGATCGCGACGATGACGCGGTCGACAGGCGGCTTCGGCACGGAGAATCTTTCCAACGCAGCATGGATCGCCTCCTTACGCTGGTCCCGGTCGGCAACCACGCCATCCCATCCCAGGACCTCCATGCCCGCATCCTTGCGTGCTTCGAGCAGGTTGACGATCGTCTGCGCACGGTCGCCTGCGCCGAGGACATAGACCCGCTCGCGGAACATCTCGCGGCCGATGATCCATTCGTACGCGCTGCGCCATGCAACCAGCGCCAAAGTGAGGAAGATGAGACCGAGCAGCAGAACATAGTGAGCGATGTCGGCGGCGGGAAAGAGATAGATGATGGCCGAGAGCAGAAACGACAAAAAGCCGAGAACCAGCAGGAGGCGAAAGTAGATCTCCCAGCTAGCGGAGATGCGCTGTGGCTCGTAGAGATCGAAGTAGTACGAGCAGAGCAGCGTCAGGATCGTAAGGCCAAGAATCTTCAGCCCACCATTCTCATAGTTCAAAACGAGATAGGTATCCGGCCCCAGCAGCAGCACCGTCGCCAGCAGGAAGCAACCACTCACAATCAGCGCTTCGCACAACAGGAGAACGATGGTACGCGTGGGATAGTACACATTGAAAAGCCGGATCATCTGGTCAATCGCTCCCTCTTACGATTTGGCGGCGTCGTACCCATAGTAGCTGCCGACCTGGGGCGCTTCCTGCACGGCGTTCAAGACAAACCCCAGAATGTTCGAGGCTTTGAGCTCACTTTGTGCACGCTGCGCAGTGGGGAATTTAGTCTGTCCGCTGCGTGCCACCAGAAGGACGCCGTCACAGGATCGGGCAAGGTTAACGGCATCGGAGACAGGCAGGACGGGCGAAGAGTCGATGATGATCCAGTCGAAGTGTGGCGCAGCCAGCCGAATCAGTTCGCCAAAGCGCGGGCTGCCGGAGAGATCGGCTGCCTTATCGCCTCCGTTGCCGCCTGCGATAAAGGTCAGGTTGTGCGCAACCGCGGCAGTTCCCGCGGTCATTCCCTCAAATGTCTCGGACCGCTGCATCACCTCGACCAGGCCCGCCTTGCCGGCGAGATAGTCCGCGAGGCCAGGATGCGACTCGCAGCCAAGAAGTTGATGGAGGGTGTAGCGCCGCATGTCGCCGTCAATCAAAAGCACCTTGCTGTTTTTGTGGCGGGCGAGGCTCATGGCCAGATTGGTTGAGATGAAGCTCTTACCCTCCTGTGGCAGGCCACTGGTGACCATGATGCTTTTGAGCGGGCTGATGTCGCGGAGCTCGAAGATTCGGGAACGGAGGCTTCGAAACTGTTCGACCGCGGGTCCTCGTTCGAGCAGTGACGGCAGGTGCTCGAGCGACAACGCCCAGGGGCGGACGGGAATCTTGCTGACATCGAGCGCGTTTGGGTCCACTCGAACGACAGACGGCTCGACATAAGGTTCAGTGACCGTAGCAACGTCTGTGCGCTCTTCCTCAGCTGTGGCGACGGCCGTCGCATAGATCGTTGAGTTGAATGGCTCCTCCGGAGTTCGCGGCTCCGGCTCGCGCCGCTCCAACCTCCGCTCGGACTCTGCCTTCTGGAGTGCTTCGTAAATGCGGCTCATCGGTCGTGCCTTCCCGGCTCTCTATTGAAAGCTGCCATAAAATTGTCTTCTTTCGAGTTAAAAGCGGGCTGCTTGTCGCCGTTACCAATCACCGCCGACGAGAGCATGAACGGCAGCACCTCCAGCTCAAGCTCCGCCGCGACACCCTCGACGATCGTCGCAGTCACCTGCTGCACCTGTTCGACATAGGCCACAATGAGTGAGTGCTCGCACAGCAGGTTGATGATGCGCGGAATTCCCCGGCTGGCACGATGAACCAGATCCAGCGCCTCAGGCGAGAAGAGCGGCCAGCTTGCACCTGCGATTCTCAGGCGCTCGGCGACGTAAGCGTGGGTCTGGCTCTCGGTCAAAGCCTGAGTGCGGCACCAGAGAGAGACGCGCTGCCGGAGTTGCCTTACGCTCGGATGGCGCAGCTTCTCTTCGAGCTCGGGCTGTCCGGATAACACAATCTGCAACAGCTTCTCCGACGAGGTCTCAAGGTTGGTCAGCAACCGAATCTCCTCCAACAGCTCCCAGGAGAGATTCTGAGCCTCATCGACAACCACCACGCAGGTCTCTTCCATACGGAAGCGTTCGATCAGCCAGCGATTCAACTGCAGCAGCATGCCCGACTTGGTTCGCGTCGCCGGCACAATGCCGAAGTCGGTCAACACAAACTCCAGGAAGTCCAGCACATCGAGGCGTGGATTGAAGACGAACGACGTGGAGACCTTGCGGCCGCTGAAGGAGCTCAACGCCCGGCGGAGCAGTGTCGTCTTTCCGGTGCCCACCTCGCCTGTCAGAACCGTAAACCCCTTTCGTGCGGAGATTCCGTACTCCAGACACGCAAGGGCCTCGCGCGTGTGGGGCATCATGTAGAGGAACCGGGGGTCGGGACTGGTTCCGAACGGACTGCTCTGTAGCTTGAAGAAGGTTTTATACATCTCAGCCCCCCGCATTCATCAGTGGCTTACCGCCCGCGGTTATGTCAGGGCTACGACGGCCAAATAGGTTCCGCTTGGTGGCCACCGGCTCCGGATCGCCGGTAAAACCGATGACGCCAAGGGTAGGCAGCTTGGTAAATGCCCAGATATCGCGCTCGCTACGAACGGCCGTGTCCAGATATTCGAGCAACGCTACGATGAACAAGCCCAGTCCCAGCCCTGCGGCAAAGCCTCCGATGACGAAGACCGAGCGCTTGGGAGAGGAGGGCGACTCGGGAAGGTTGGGCTCATCCATAACCCGGAACTGCTCCCCCTGCTGCCGCCGTTCCAGGTCGGTTGCCATCTTGGACTGATTCAGCTTGTTGAGCAGATCGTCGTAGAAAGCCTGCGCTGTACTGGTGTCGCGTGTGATGCTCTTGTACTCCTCCTCCACGGCGGGGCTGGCGGCGACGCGATCCTGATAGGTGCGAAGCTCGGCCTGAATCGCTGCCTGGTCGCGCTTCTTCTGAGCGATCCCCTGCTCCATCGCACGCAGCTGAGCACGCGTCTGTTGCACGCTGAGGGAGTCGGTCGGTTTCGGAGCGGAAGACGCCGACGCAACCGACGGTGGGGGCGCCTGAGCTAGTTTGCGTTCCAGCTCATTGATCTTTCTCTGCGTACTGACCACGTCTGGATAGTCGTCGGTGTAACGCGCCTTCAAGTCCGCCAGTTGAGACTGAAGCTGCTGCAGTTCAAGCTGCTGGGCCTGGGGTGCCACCGCTCCCCCGCCTCGCTCTGTGGTCTGCGGCTGCTGCGCCTGTTGCATCGACAGGATCGATTCCGCATAACTCTTGTCCTGCTCCATGCGAGCAAGCGCCTGAGTCGCGGCGTCCAGCTGCGTGTTCAGGCTGGTCAACATGTTCATGTTGGACGCCTCCGCAGCCGGCAGCTTACCCATGTAGGTCTGCTGGAACTTGGCGAGTCTTGCGTCCTGCTCGTCCAGCTTGGCTTTGGCATCGGCCAGCTGACTCTTCAGAAACTCGGTCGTTCCTGCAGCCGAAGCCGCCCGATCGCTAAGGTTTTCACTCACGAAGAGCGACTGAATCTCGCCGCAGACCAGCTGAGCCGTGCGCGCGTCGTTCGCCTTGAAGGAGATAAAGAATCCCGGTAACCCGTTGGTTCGCGCAATCTCCGACTGAATCGGCGTGATCCCGATGTTTCTACGCGTCAGATCAATACGCTCGTCCATCGACAACTTTCCATTCGCGAAGAGATTGAAGCGTTCGATGATCGGTTGGAGCCGCGACCGGCTCAAAATCTGCTCCTTCATCGAGGCGAGCCTTCCGCTCAGGTCCTCGGTCACGACCGCCTTGACATAGGACTCCGGGACCTTCTGCTGTTCCACCAAAACCAGCGTCTGGGAGATATACTGCGGCTGCACCAGGAAGGTGAGAGCGTATCCGACGATGGGAAAGATCGCCGCCGGAATTGCAATCATCCACCATCTTCGTTTCAAAATGGTGATGTAATCCTGCACCGTCAATGCGCGATGGCCAAGCATGTTGTCTCCTTAAAATTGCCCCAGATTTGTGGAACGGGGAGTGAACGTAACTCCAAACCCAAACGTCTGGTAGGTCCCATCCAATACGTTTTGTGTGACCGGCACAATCAGGTTGTTGTTGTTTGACTGACTCGCGGCGGTATAGCTCGCATACCCGGAGAAGTGAGGGCTGAATCGGCGCGTAACCTGAAAGCCGCCATAGACGGTGTCATAGGTATCGTTGCTTACGATGATCGAAGAGCCCAGTAGAAATTGGTTGAGACCGGAGCTGCGAGTGTAGGCGCCGCTAAGCGAGACAACCCAGTCCCTGCCATAGGTGCGGCTCGCGGAGGCCACAAAGGAGTCGGAGAGGGCACCGGGCAGCACCCCAGATCCATTGTTTACTCCACGCGTGTAGTTCAGGCCAGCGTGCACATTCCTATTTCCATAGGAGATTCCCGCGCTCACGGCGATGTCGGTCGAGTTGGGAATGGCGGCGCTGTTGGAACTTGATACCCACTGTGGACCGACTGAGGCGCTAAAGCTGAGCGTGCGGGACAACACCCGCTGATAAGAGAGATTTATTCCGCGAGTTTGAAAGTCAGGCGTAGTCAGGCCTGCTCCAGAGCCGCTGTAAGAATAAGTCGAGTAGACACCAGACACGCTGACTGAACTCCGAGCGTCGATTCGACGGTTTAGAGCGACGACTCCCGATACCTGGCTGCTATCGAGCCCCGCGTTGCTGTCGAGATAATGAAGCACCCCCCAATTGCCCGAACCGCTGATGGAGGTATTGCGACTGATTTCCCGTTCAACACTACCGCTCAGGCCGTTGCCGATGCGATCGCCATTCGTTGTCAGGATATCCCCGATCGGTCCCGCCGATGGGCCTTGGATCGGAAGTGCTCCGAGATCTCCCACGCCGGCGATTCCCGATAGCCCTGTCGTGGGAGACTGCGGAAGAAAGCTAAAAGAGTCGGAGATATTGAATATCCAGTGACGAGTCACGTACCCCTGCGAGGCAGAGATGTTCCAGAAGGTTGAGGTTCCGTTGCCGGTCTGGTTGCCCAGAATGACTCCCCCCGCGAAGAGCACGCTGAACGGTCGCGCTGTGCTGCGCGAGGTATAGGCTGCGTTGCCGGAAAGATCGGTCGCATAAGTCGTTTCGCCGGACTTGTAGTATCCGTACTGAATAACCTCCGATGCGCTGAGAGCGTAATGAAAGACCCCATCGAGGTCGGGCAGGTTCGGACCTAAGGTGGAGGCCATCGACGACTCTGCGGTCGGCAAGGCCTGGCCCTGGGCGATGGAGGTGGCCATCGACAGCAACAAGGCCAGAATCAGTGTTTGAATCTTCATACCATCCTTCATGGGACGACGATCGT
The DNA here is from genome assembly GCF_013410115.1 of Tunturiibacter gelidiferens. GTDB lineage: Bacteria > Acidobacteriota > Terriglobia > Terriglobales > Acidobacteriaceae > Edaphobacter > Edaphobacter gelidiferens. The sequence continues at coordinate 1,407,962 of NZ_JACCCV010000001.1, read as the reverse complement.
GTCTCCGGGAAGAAGCGAGACCCCCGCATTTTCGCCCTTGAGCGCTTGCTTGTAGTTGAACGGGATCTTCTGCTGTTTGCCGGCGATCGTTCGAAGGATGTAGATGCGCTTCGAGTTCGCAAACTGCGTCAGACCGCCGCCGGTGACAATCGCCTGAAGCGGGGTCATTCCCGGACTCATGGCGACGGGACCGACCTTACCCACCTCGCCTACCAGAAAAATTCGCTGGCTGTTGACTCCAAGAACCACTACCGTGACCACGGGATCCTGGATGTACTTCTTGAGTCGCTGGCTGATATCGGTCGACAGTGCAGTCGGCGTCATTCCGGCCGCTGGGATATCTCCCACCAACACCATGGAGATCATTCCGTCCGGCCGCACCGGGATCGTACCGGAGAGCGTAGGCTCCTTCCAGACGGTTATCTGCAAGGAGTCCTCGGGGCCGATAATGTAACGCGCTGCATCCATCGGACCTGCATAGCTCGCACTTGCCGTTGCGGGAGACTTCGACGTGTCGGGAGCGGACGTCTGTTGATTTGCTGGCGTCGCGTTCGGTGCTGCACCTGTCGTGGCCGCAGGGTTCGATGTGACTTGTGCTGCGAGTGGCCCGGCCGCAACTGGTAGCAGGAGCAGCATGGCGCCCATGGAACGAAACCGCTTCATCAAATTGCCCTCAACCTTCACTTTGCTCATTCGCTTGGATTGACTCATCTATTCTGACGCATCCCCTTACGCGTGAGAGTACTTCGCCTCGAATCCATTTAGAAGATCACACCCGGGATACACTCTGTCACCCCATCGCCTCAGGATCGGAGTGAAGATCCCTAATCTTCTATCGGCGAAATATGATGCTTCCTGCAACGCGAGGGCCAAAACTCACCATTTGTCCTTTTTCCCCCGAGAAAACCGAAAAATATAGGTATTCTTTGGAAAATTGCCGCGCTGCCCTCCTTGGGTTCCCTGTGGTATGCAGATTATCAGTGCCAGTGTGAAAACTTTTTCCCATAGGACGTATCCTTGCTACCACTTTTGTGTCGATAGACTCCAAATCGGTGAAGAAATCGAAGTTCCAGAAAGAGGCAGGTGAATTGCTTACAGGGATCAGGTGAAGTATAACGTCATACGAGCAACACCGGGGACAACTCACATCATGCCCTATGCAGTGGATGTAGACGCAAAGGAGGCCAATACCGAGCTGCCGCTCACCTCTCCTTCCGGCGCTCCCGCCGGGCTTGGCTGGCTTCCCTACGCTTCCATTGCCCTCCTGGTCGTCGTTCTGTACTACCGCGTGGCTATCAAACTGGTATACGACTGGGCCACTCTTCCGGATTACTCTCATGGCTTTCTGGTCCCCCTTTTCGCGGCTTTTTTAGTCTGGGACAAGAGGAAGGTGCTCCAGACCACCCCGATCCGGCAGAGCTGGTTTGGAGTTCCTCTGATCGTCTTCTCGATCGCGGTTCTGATCCTTGGCGTCTATGGCGTCGAACTATTCACGTCGCGCATGTCCTTCTTATTCCTGATGACCGGCCTGATCTGGACCTTCTTCGGCTCGGCGATGGTGCGTGCGCTCCGTTTTCCCCTCCTCGTTCTGGTTCTCGCGATTCCCTTTCCCGCCATCCTCTTCAACCAGATCACCTTCCCGCTGCAGTTGCTGGCGTCGCGGATCGCCAGTGACATTCTTCCGCTGCTGGGGGTGCCGACGCTCCACGAGGGCAACGTGATCGAACTGCCGGTCATGAAGCTGGAAGTCGCCGAGGCCTGCAGCGGCATCCGCTCGCTGATGAGCCTGTTCACGCTTGCGGTCTTCTACGGCTATTTTCTGGAGCGGACCAACAGGCGTCGCGTCCTTCTTGCTCTGGCGAGCATTCCCATCGCCGTCGCGGCCAACGTTGCGCGCATCGTAGGCACCGGCCTGTGCGTCCAGTATTGGGACCCGGAGAAGGCGTTGGGATTCTTCCACGAGTTCTCCGGTTGGGTCATGTTCGTGATCTCTCTCGCCTGCCTCTACCTGGTTCACCGGGCCATGCAGCTGATCTCCCCCGTAAGGGCACAAACCACATGAGATCCCCACGCTTCTGGCTTGTGATCGTTCTGCTCGCCTCGACGGCCTTTATTCTGCAAAGCAGAGGCGACGCGGACCGCATACCCATCAGCCAGCCGCTCAGCGAGATGCCGGAACACTTCGGTGGCTGGACCGCACAGGATGTTCCGCTTACCGACGATACCCTCGCCGTTCTGGGTAAAGGCGACTTTCTGAATCGGATCTACACAGGCCAGCCAGCAGTAACCACAAGCTCGACGACCAGACTCGCCCCCGTCAGCCTCTTTATCGGCTACTTTGCCAGCCAACGCACAGGCCAGACCATGCACTCTCCGCAAAACTGCCTGCCGGGCGCGGGTTGGACCTTCGACTCGCAGAGATACACTGGCCTGCAGGATATTAACGGCAAGCAGTATAAGGTTGGCGAATACGTTATTAGCAACGGAGACATCAAACAGTTTGTCATCTACTGGTATCAGGCGCATGGCCGCAGCATCCCCAACGAGTACAGGGCCAAGCTCTACATGGTCGCCGATGCCATTCGCATGAACCGCACCGATGGAGCCCTGGTTCGGGTCATCACTCAGGTTCTGCCGTCGGAGTCGTTAGACAGCGCCAGGGAACGGGCTACCCAATTCACCCAGCTGATGGCGCCAAATCTGCCCCGGTTTATTCCCGACTGAGAACCGGCAGACCGAACTTTCACCTAAGTTGTATATCGGAGAGCCACGTCGGGCCCCGACAGTATCAATTACAGTGCGAGAATGACAAGATCGTTTGAAGAACAGTTGAGGAAATGCGCGATGCGAACTACCCTCCCCCAGGCAGCCCGTCAAATCGCAACAGTGCTGGCAGTCTCGCTTGCCCTTGGACTCACCGCGGGCTGTCATCGCGATCCCAACAAACAGAAGTTGCGCTATCTCGAAAGCGGCAAGCGCTATGCCGACCAGGGCAAGCTGAAGGAAGCGACGATTCAGTTCGCCAACGCCCTCAAAGTGGACCGCAACTACGCCGATGCTCACTACCAGCTCTCTAAGGTTTTCCTGAAACAAGGATCGGTCATGCCCGCGTACGGTGAGTTGATGCGCACGGTCGATCTGCAGCCTGGCAACCTCCAGGCGCGGATCGATCTCGGCAACATCCTGCTGGCCGGCAAACAGATCGATCGCGCCACCGCCCAGGCCACCGCGGTCCTCGCCATCGACAACAATAACGCTGACGCTCATGCTCTCCTCTCCAGCATCGCCGCAGCCAAGGGGGATCGCATCGAGGCACTGGCGCAGATTAAACAGGCTCTAGCGGCCGACCCGAATCGCGCCGCATTCCATGCCTCCCTGGGTCTGTTACAGAGCAACGATCCAGCCACCGCCGCCGCTGGGGAAGATCAACTCCGTAAGGCTGTTTCGCTGGATGGGAAGAATGTAACAGCGCGTGTTGTCCTGGCCTCGCTTCTGCAGAAGAAGGGTGACCTTCAGGGTGCCGAGGATCAGATGAAGGCTGCCATTGCGGCCGACCCCAAGAGCGTGTTGGCGCGGGCCAGCCTCGCGGATCTCTACATGCGGCAAAAGGACACTGCCAAAGCTGAGCAGACTCTTCGCCAGGCGTCGGAAGATCTCTCGGACTCCGAGAGTGGCGCAGGCATGTTGGCTACCTACTACATCCGCACCAACCAGCTCCCCCAAGGCGAGACCGCCTACGCGGATCTTGTCTCCAAACACCCAAAGAGTGCGCCGCTCAAGATCGCTTATCTGCGGCTCCTGATTCTGAACAAAGATCTGCCCAAGGCGAGGACCGTCGGCGCGGAGCTGGCCAAAGCCGACAGCAATATTCCAGAGGTTGCCGTTCTCAATGGCATGCTGCTGCTCAACGATGGCAAGACCGGCGATGCCTTCACCATGCTGCAAAAGGCGGCCAAGGCCAATCCCGACAATCTGGTCGTCAAGCTCTGGCTCGGCCGGGCAGCCCGCGCTAAAGGCGATATGGCAGTTGCTCAGCAGAGCTTCCGCGATGCCGCTAAACTCAGCCCCAATAGTTTGGAGGCGCAGGCCGGCCTCGCGGAGGTCTCAATTGATACCCACGACTTCAGCACGCTTCATCAAGTAGCCGATACGGCCATTTCTATCAACCCACAGATTGCGGGACCCTACATCTGGCGCGGAATGGCCGAAGGCAGCCAGAAAGAGTTCGACAAGGCAGACGCGGACTTCCGTCAGGCCATCAAGCTGGACCCGAAGGGCCCCACCGGCTATCTGGAACTTGCGCAGCTTCGCCTCTTCCAGCAGAAGACTCCCGAAGCCCAGACCCTGCTCGAACAGTCGCTCGAGCTGAACCCCAACTCCTCACGCGCTCTGCGTCTGCTGGCCTCCGCTCTGCTGTATCAAAAGCAGCCGGCTAAGGCGATCAGCCGAGTTCAGGACCAGATCGCGAAGTCTCCGCAAAACGCCGACATGTACAACCTGCTGGCTGAGTTGCAGTTGAGCACTGGCGACCCCAAAGATGCGCTGACCTCATCCGAGAAAGCGATGCAGCTGAATCCGAACGACAATTCAGCAGTCATCAACTACACTCGAGCCGAAGTTACAGCTGGCGATCCCGCCAAGGCCGTGGCCAAATGGCAACAGTGGACCACGGATCATCCCACAGACGCTCAGGGGTTCACCATGCTGGGTACCATGCAGGAGTCGCAGGGCGACCGCAACGGGGCTGTGGCCAGCTACAAGAAGGCTCTGGCCGTGCAGCCCGAACAACCGATTGCAGCCAACAATCTCGCGTACCTTATGGTGGAGACTGGACAAAACCTTGATGTTGCCCTCTCTCTGGCTCAGGTAGCGCGACGCGCCATGCCCTCTTCGCCAAACACCGCGGATACCCTGGCCTGGATCTACTATCAGAAGGGCAACTTTGCTTCGGCCCGCGATCTTCTTGAGGATGCCGTCAAAGCAGCTCCCAACAGTGCGTCCATTCACTATCACCTGGGTATGACCTACACCAAGCTCTCCAACACCGCCGATGCAATGACTCACCTGAAGAAAGCGGTAGCCTTGGCGCCGAACACACAGACCGCGAAGGACGCCGACAAGGAACTCGCTCTGTTGAGCTGAATCCCCCTCCGAGGCATCAATGCTGTATCGGCTCCGAACGGCTCATGAGGGACTATTCTCCCCTGAGCAGAGTTGCGTAAACACTGGTGATCTGGCCCATCATGGCCTCGGTCGTGAACTTCTCGGCGGCCAGCCTCTTTCCCTCTGCTCCCATCTTCTTCGCCTTAGCGATGTCGGAGAGCAGACTGATGATCGCGGACGCCAGAGCATCAGAGTCCTCCGGCGGAACGATGATGCCGCTCACACCATCCTGAACGGCCTCTGCGTTGCCACCTACGTCAGTGGCGACTACGGGAAGGGCCGCAGCCATTGCCTCGACGATCGCATTGGAAAAACCTTCGCTCCGTGATGGCAACACGAAGACCTCGGCTGCAGAGAGGTAGCCTCTGAGATCGGTCACGCCTCCAACGAAGTGAAAGCGGCCGGACAGTTTCAGTTCGCTGACCAGTGCCTGCAACTCCGCAAAATACTCCGGCTCCAGAACATCGCCGGCGATACGGAACGACGTATTGGAAAACTTTTCTGCGATGGAGGCGGCGGCCCGGATAAAAATATCGTGCCCTTTTACCCGGCGAATATTACCAACCGTCGCCACGATAGATTCTCCAGCGCGTTCTGCCGATCTGGAGTCCGCATTCCAGTCTGCTAGATCGAGCCCGTTGTAGACCGTCTGCACTCGCGACGGATCGATGCCGTCCACCTCAATGCAATGCCGACGCACCTGTTCGGAGACGGCAAACACCTTGTCCGGAACTCCTGCCATAAGGCGATAGGCTGCATGATGCTTGCCGGTCCGAAGGATACCCATATCTCTTCGACTCCAGATGAGCTTTGCACTGGACATCACTTTAGTTACAAATCCTGCCCAGATGTCCGAGCTCTCAAAGAACGTCTGAACGATCCGGACCTGCTGCTCCTTGAGAAACTTCCTCAACTCGAGACTGCCTCGGATTGCCGTCAGATCGTAGGTTCGCTGCAAAGGCAACACGTACACCGAGCATGGCGGCGACTGAAGACCAGCGCTTGCCGGGTCGGCTGAAAAGGTCAGGATCGAGACGCGGTATCCATACTGGGGAAGGAGAGCTGCGAGCTTGAGTACGATCCGTTCTCCGCCGCCAAGTGTTTTGGGGAACTGATCGAGCACCAGCAGCACGTGAGGCAATTCAGCATACGCCGCGTTCCTGCCAGTCGATTCCTCAAGGTGGAGCGCCCGAATCATACTCATTTAGAAATCTTCCAGCCGCACGCAAAGTGAAGAACAGCACAGACAACGCACTCGCACATTACCGATACGCGAGAAATGGATTCGTACTGATCGTTGCATTCGAAGCGGTCGCCTCCGTCACCGGTGCCGCCTCGGAGAATTCAGTGGCGCGAAGAGTGGTTCCGACCAGCAGCCACAGCGGCGAGGTAATTTCGATATACGTCCATCGATCGCCAAAGCAGTTCGCTACGAGACAGGCGCAGATCGCCAGGAAGAGGCCAAGGCCAAGACCGCGATAGAGTGGGTCTTCCGCAATCTTGAAGAGGCGATAGGCCGCCGCAAGCATCTGCTGGAGCATGGCAAGCACAATCAGCATTCCGACGATGCCAGTCTCCACCAATACCTTGATGTACCAGTTATGCGTGTCCCTCAGGTTGTCGACGTGGGCTGTCAGTTGATAGGTGGCGAAGCCTGCCCCGAAGATCGGGTCGGCTGCGATGGCATCCTCAGCATCCTGCCACAATCGTACCCGCTCGTTGGCCGAGGACTCAAGCTGACCATTCGAGTTCTCCGTCATGTTGACTCTTTCACGGACGGCGGTCGGAACGATAGCCTGCCAAGTCACTAAGAAGAGGGCGGCGACGATAAGAAGTTTCCTGTCCTTCAAGAACCCAAGAACAACTACCGAAAGGATGATCGCAAGATACGAGCCGCGCGAAAAAGTGTACATGTCCGTGAAGATGGTCAGCGCGACGATTCCGTAAGAGATCAGCCGCAGTTTCTTCCTTTTTAGAAACTGTGCAAAGCCCCAGAAGAACATCGAAAATTGAGCGAGGTAGGCTGCAGTCTGATTCGATCCGAAGCCCAGAGGACCGCCTCCGCGCTTGTTTTCGTCGAAGTTGGACCAGCTTCTGGACATGCTGTCCATCAGACAACTTCGGTCGATGGCGACTACTGAAAATGCAGTGAGAAAAATTATTATCTTCACCGACTTTCTGTCTTCAACAACGAGACCTGCCGCGAGAAAGACCAGAGGAATCAGCATGTAGTCTTTCCACGTCACAAAGTTAATGTCCTGCAGCCAGATCGGTGGGGGCGCATTTCCCATCGCTACGCCGAGCCACATGGAGATATAAAGATAGATCGCGAAGATCAGCCAGATCAGGTAGAGTTTTCCCTTTCCCTTGGGCAGACGCTTACCTTTGATCAAGGCTCCCACAATCACAGCGAGCACCAGGATGGTGAGCATATTGCCACCCAGCGGATAGTCCAGGAAGTGATCGCGCATCGTGCGATAGGGCAGGAACGGAATCATGTAATAAAGCCCGTAGAGAGGCCTTTTGACCAGCGACACGATGATCATGACGCAGAAGCCCAGATAAGCAACCAACGGAATGTAATGTCCGATTCCTGTTCCTAACATGCAGTCTCATTTCATCGATCTATGAAGGACTAACCCCGCAACTGATAGATCGACTTCCTATCTCCTAATTCCAGACTTCTTTTCGTCCTACGATGAAATTGTAGAACGCGAGTGCGGCTGCCATATTAAGCATTACGAACGTACTGGCGATTGCGATTGGTCTAAATTTTTTAGCAGATGGAATCAACGTTCCAAACGCGGCTGAGATATAGAACACGATCTGAATCCAGAAGATCGTCGCATAAAGCGGTCCTTTGGCCAACGCAGAGGACACGAGCATCAAAATCATCAGAAATGGAACGAGCAGCCGGAGAAGCTTGTGGCTCACGAAGCGGAAGAGTAGAGGATTCGACGGCGAAAGCAGCCACGGAGCCAGCCGAAGCAACTGGTAGTTCCCGGTCAGCGTACGAACCTTGCGCGAGAACTCCTTTCCTTTCTTGCTGAAGATCCGGTCTCTCGCAATTGCAGAAGGCTGAAACACAATCCGCTTTCCCTTCCGCGCTACATTCATAGGTACAAAGACGTCATCAAGAATCGTCCCAGGGGGAATCTCCGTATACAGTTCGCGCCGGATTGCGTAGATCGCTCCCGTCACCCCCACGACCGAGCCTGACGCAGACTCGAGCTTGCGCACCGTTTTCTCGATCTTCCAGTAGATTCCGAGGCCCTCTTCACTGGCAGCGCCAGAGGGCGTTTCGAGCAAAAGCTCACCACTGACCGCGCCAATCGTCGGATCATCAAAGCATGCGACCAGCTCCGAGACAGCGTCCTCGTCGACGGTCTGCCGCGCGTCAAGAAATACGAGGATTTCGCCCTGCGCCAGCCTCACGGCTTCGTTCAAGGCGGCAGCTTTACCATTGGACCTCTCGAGAATTACCGGGACGATGCCGGGAGCTTGCTCCCGTAGAATTTCGGCTGTGCGGTCCGTCGATCCGTCGGAGACGATGACGATCTGAAGCCGGTCTCTCGGGAAGGTCAAACGACGAAGATTCTCCAGCTTGGCTGGCAAATTCGCCTCTTCGTTACGCGCCGCCATAATGATCGAGACGTTTGGAGTTGCGGAGCGAGTTCCGGGAAGACGACGTTTGCGGAAGCGAACACAGAACCAAAGCCAGATCGCGTAGCCGAGATACGCGTAGACTGTCAGCGCAAAGCAGTACCAGAAGATCAACTTTGTCATACTGTATGCTTCCGGAGAGCGTGGAGCGGTCTCGGTCGTACGCTAAGGCTAAGAAACGACGCAGATTCGGACTTGAGACGTTTCATTGGCTGATCCGGGGACTTCAACAGCTATTTGCATTGCGAGCCGAAGTCGGCGATGACCCACAGGTCTACGATACGCTGCTATCTCCATACCAGACAACAATATGATTTACACCGAAGTGGTATTGGCGGCGTCGGTGGAACCGCGTAAAAAGTCTCCAGGGTCGCCCGCAAATTTCAAATTGGGCTCTGTTTAAACGATAGTCACGTTCGACCCGACCCGGATGGCCGAACTCCCGAGAGGAACACATCTTGCTGATATAAACTGGTCGTCGAAAGTCATCGACGGCCTCAACGTAGCCGATACTCAGTGAGGCAACGACTTTCGGGACCCTGAGTGAAGCAGCATCACGAAGTTCCTCCGCTTCTAAGCCAAACGTCCATTCTGGAGCCTCAACTTGCCGCAGTTGCGTGTACGACACATTGCTCGGAACGTACTGTTCAATTGGCTGGGAACACTCGCCAATATGGCAGTCGGATTCTTTTTTGCGCCATTCATTCTGCATCGCCTCGGAGACGCCGCCTACGGAGTATGGGTGCTGGCCATCTCGGTCGTAGGCTATCTGGGCCTGATGGACCTGGGCCTGCAAAGTTCTGTCCTGAGGTTTGTCTCGAAGGGCCATACCACCGGAGATCATGAAGGATCCTCGGAGGCAATCTCCGCCGCGCTCTGGGTACGCTTACAGATCGGCGCAGTCTGCCTGGTGCTGAGTGTCGGCCTGGCTGCCATCTTCCCATTGTGGTTCAAAGTCCCACCCGCGCTGGCGAGCGACGCTCGCAAGGCCATTCTTTTGATCGGGCTAACCACAGTCATTGGAATGACCTTCGGTGTCGCTTCGGCTGTTCTTTCTGCGCTCAATCGTTACGATCTGCAAAATTATGTCGGTCTCACGCAGACTGCGATCCGAGTCATGGGAGTTGTCTACGCACTACGCACCGGGCACGGGATTATCTCCATTGCTTTCTGCGAGCTCATCGCGATCATCGTCAGCAGTGCCCTTCTCTTGTATACCGCGCATCGTCTTTATCCTGAACTGAGAGTGAAGCTGCAAAAACCGAAGAGGGAGACCCTGCGAAAACTCTGGGTCTACAGCTCGTATGCCTTTCTGACGACCATCGCAGTCCAGTTGGTCTATCAGGCGGACAATCTGGTTGTCGGCGCCTTCGTCTCCGCGACTGCAGTCACTTACTATGCCATCGGCAACTCCCTCTGTCGATACGCCAGTCAGATCGTTGGCTCGATCGGAGGATCCTTCGTTCCAGCCGCAAGCACTTATGAGGCGGCTGGCGACACGGCTGGACTTCTTGCGCTCTTCAGAAACGGGACGCGAGCGACGATCATGGTCTCCCTGCCGATACTCATCACCCTGGTCGTTCGCGGTCGCACCTTCATTTCACTTTGGATGGGACCGCAGTATGCGCAGAGCTCGGGAACAGTTCTGATCATTCTCTGCACGGCGCTTTTCTTCTCGTTCGCAAACAGAACCGCCGCATCAATTGCCTACGGAGTAGAAAAACATAAGGCCTCCGCTCTCTGGGCGATCTCAGAGGGAGTCACAAATCTGATACTGAGCGTCGTCCTGGTTCGCTGGTACGGCATCTATGGCGTTGCGCTCGGAACCATGATCCCGAGTTTGATCGTCCATGTGGTCTTCTGGCCGCGCTACATCTCAAAGCTGGTCGGACTCAGTGCCTTTGAGGTCATATGGAATGTCTGGGCTCCCATGTTTCTTGCTGGGGTACCCTTCGTCATAGCTTCTTACGCCATGGCAGCCTTCCCGGTCCATAACTTGACGATATTTTTCATCCAGGTTCTAGCTACGTTGCCGGTTTACTTTCTCGCGGTTGCCTTTATCTTCCGAGGCTATGTTCGACAGCAGGTCGTCCCGCGAATACGTTCTTTGTTGTTTACCAGCGCGCACTGAAGCTCTTGTCACTGGCTGGAGATACGTCAGCTCGTCACCGCAGGCGATAGGCGCACCAACACCCGTCATTCGGACTTAGACAGCATCCGATGCCGCGCGGTCATGATCGTCTTTACGAGACCATATTGCAGCAGGTAATTCCGTATCATCTCTTTGTGAAACATTCCGTACGCCTTCGTTGAGCGAAAGTAGGTCTTCGGCTTGCCTACAGCAACCGCGGTAGTGACGGCAGCTCTTCGATAGGAGGCAAAATCGGCCAAAGCCACTCTCACCTCCGCGTCGCGAATAGCTTTCCCCCTCAGATCCATCGCATCCTGCGGAGAGAAGCCGGTGAAGAGGAGATCCGCATTCAGCTCCGCCATGGCATCGAAGTAGGTGTGGTACTTCGAATTGGCCTGACCCATCGTACTTGCGGAGTGTTGCCTGTATTTAAGAAGCACCTCCGGCAAATTCGCCAGTTCAGAGATTAAACTCACACGAAACCATAGATCGTGATCCTCAAAAGGCTTCAGATCTCGGTAGTTTCCAGCTTCCAAGATGATGCTGCGCCGAAACATCACGGTGGGATGGCAGATAGGATTAAGCCATCGCACCAGCCAGCGAAGATCCGCGTCCTGTGTCGAATAAGGTGTGATATGAGGGCGTATCGCACCCTTCGAATCGATAAATTCGACCTCTGTACCCAAAACTCCGGCTTCAGGATGTTGTTGCATGAAGGCAACTTGCATCCCTAGGCGATGCGGATACATGACGTCGTCCGCGTCGATCCTGGCACACAACTCCGTCTTGGCCTCGAGAACCAATTTCGCCAGAGAAGGCCCAAGCTTCAGAGGTTCCCCCGAGATGACTCGTCCGGGAAGCCGCGAAGGAATCCAGCGATGCAGCTCCTCGAGCGTTCCATCGGTCGAACCGTTGTCCCATACCAGAATCTCCCAGTTTTTGTAATCCTGACGCTCGATCGATTCCAAGGTCTCCGGCAGGAAAGGCATGCCGTTCAGCACAGGCATCAGCAGAGTGAGAGAGGCTTCGCTCATGAAATTTCCGATCTCAAACAAATGCAGCCATGCGGCAACGATGTAATTCTTTCTGTCATCAGTCAGCTCGGTAGAAATTCACGATAGATTTTGGCCACATTGGCTGTAAACACCTGAGAGTTGTAGGTGCGTCTGCAATGTTCGCGTGCCGCATCTCCAATTTGCTTAGCCAACTCCGGATGGTCGATACATTTGAGGATCGCATTGGCCAACTCATCGCTCTTCTCGTGACCGTGGAGATATCCGGTTACACCATCGGTAATCACCTCAGGAATTCCATCGACGCTGGTTGCAATGACAGTCTTGCCTAGCGCCATCGCCTCGAGGATCGAGAGCGGCAGACCCTCCCTGTGAGTGCAAAGCACGAAGAGATCCAGCGCCGAAACGATACGCGGCACATCCGATCGAAAGCCTGTGAAGATAAACCGGTCGCCGATACCAAGGTCAACCAGACGCTGGTGCACATGCCGGTAGTGCTCTCGATTCATCTCCACTACAGAGTTGTCCCCGACCACCAGGAACTGTACATCAGTTCGGTGAGTCAGAACCAACGCGGCCGCATTGGCCAACGTGGCATAGTCCTTCTGTGGATTCACTCTGGCAATCATTCCAATAAGAGTCGCGCCTTCTGCCACGCCTAATTCCTTGCGAAGCGCTTTGCTGACGGAAGCCTCTTGTGGTTCGGTAATATCCACTGCGTCATAAAGGACCCGCGCCTTCGCATCGGGAATCCTCAGCGCGAACTGTCGTCTTGAGTCCTGTGAAACAAAAACATATCCCGCCACCCCGAGAAAGCCAAGTCGATCGCGCAGACCAATCTCGGGATATCTCGATCGCACATGGGTAATCATCGGCACTCGAGCCAGAAACGCCGCGAGGCTGTTGTGATAGGTCGCCTTCGTCTCGGAACAATGGGCCAGATTTACGCCAAGCCGCCTCATCTCTCGTGCCACAGTCAGGGACTGCTTGAAGTAACGCAGCGCATGCCGAACGCTTGGCTCTGGCGGAACATACGACACCACGACCACTCCTGCTTTTTCGCAGGCGTCCTTCAACTCCAGTGCGGTTGGCTTACAAAACGCCACGTGGCGAAACTGATCCCGCGTTGCCTCAATGATTCGGAGAGTCGCAATCTCGACGCCTCCGATGCCGTCCCATGGGAGAAAATGAGCGATTGTCGGCTTTTCAGCCTCAACCACATTGGAATCTGCGCTTCGCATGTATCCTCATCTCCAATCCTACGAGGATGGACACAAAAGATATATCGATATCTCAGCAATGTCGTATCAATCGCTGGTACTTTTGGGGAGTGCGGCGGCGCTGGGGCCGTTGATACAGTCAAGACAATTGCAATTGTTGCCCGACTCCATAAATACTCGGGGCCCCGTCGGTCCTGCAGCAGAACTGTCACAAATCGGATCATCTTTCCGCAATCTCGCAGAAGATCAATCCCGTATTAATAACGCGCAAGATCGTTTGCCTCGCGAGGATAGAGGACTGATAAGATCGCTGTACCGTAAGGCAAATTGGCTGCTGAGCCCATTTTTTCCGGGCATTGAAGATGAATAAATTCTCCGAAGATATAGCACGTTACCGATCCATGGGCCATAGCGGGAGACAGCTTTGGCTGAACCCCGCGATATGGGCGATCACGATCTATCGATTTGGTAATTGGCTCTACTCTGCAAACCCTTTTGTCCTGATTCGGATTCCTTTAAAGATCTTGTACTTCTTCGCCTACATGTTCTCTGAGGTCGTCATGGAGATGTGTCTCGATCCCCAGGCTACGATCGGCGGCGGCCTCTACATCGCGCACATCGGCGGCGTTCACATCAACCCGCAGGCGATCATCGGAAGCAACTGCGATATCGCCCATCGCGTAACCATCGGAGCCTCTGCAATGGGCCGCAAAGGCGCGCCGGTCCTTGGCGACCGGGTCTACATCGGCACAGGCGCGACGCTGGTCGGCAAGATCAAAGTAGGCAGTGGCGCAAAGATTGCAGCCAATACCCTCGTCATGAGCAATATTCCAGACGGCGCGACGGTCATGGGAGTACCCGGCCGCATCATCATGAGAGCACCGAAGGCGGTCGAATCCCCCGCCCCCGCGGTAGCGGAGACCACAGATGCAAAGTGATACAGAGCGACAGGAACTGCGCCGCGCTATCAAGGAGGCCGCGACGTCGCAGGATGCAGCAACTGCGGTAGGTGTTGCGCGAAAGCTCCTCGCCACCTCCAGCAAACCCGCCGACGTTATGTTCTGCGCCTCGTCGTTTACAGCCCTGGGCGACGCTCTCGTGAGCCAACTGCAAGCCAGACGACTCAAAACTCACATCGTCCGGTCAGTAACGATTGAGCCGATCCTACCCTCTCTGACCACCGAAGCGGTGCTGTCAAACTATGTCCTCGATCTGAACATCGGTGGCTACGGCTCTTACGTCGATGAGCTGCTCAATCCCCTAAGCGCCCTCGCCAAGTTCAAGCCTGACCTCGTCTTCATCCTGTTGGATCTCGAAGACATCGCAGGCCGTCTGCCAGATCTCTGTGCGGACGGTATAGGCGACGCTGTTGAGGTAGAGATCGAAGAATCCGTCACGCGCATCGCTCAGCTGCTGGGAAACTTTCGCTCCGGCAGCTCTGCGCGCATTCTCTTTCAAGGCTGCGTTGTTCCCGACCAAACCTCGCTTGGAGACGTCGGAGAGGCGAACCTCCCCCACAGTCTAACCAACGCGGTCTACCAGCTGAACCAAAAGCTCGCGGCCTTATGCCGTTCCGTCTCAGACTGTGTCTTCTTCGATGTGGATCATCTTGCAGCCCGTCACGGCCGCGCAAGCTGGCGCGACGCGCGAATGTTTTTGGCATCCCGCCTTCCCGTAGCCTCTGCCTGCTTCGGAGCTTACTCGCGCGGCCTGGTTCGCTCGTTCTCCCCGCTCTTTCGTGCTCCCCGCAAAGTTCTGTGTACGGACCTCGACAACACCTTATGGGGCGGAGTTCTGGGAGAGGAAGGGCCGGAGGGCATCGCTACCGGCAGCGCCTTCCCGGGCAACTGCTACCTCGAATATCAGAGGTATCTCAAGCAACTATCGTCTCGCGGTATCCTTCTCGCCATCGTCTCAAAGAACAACGACGCAGACGTTCGCGAGGCCTTTCAAATCCGCGCCGCCGACCTGGGACTCACCCTGAATCATTTCGTCGCGACGAAGATCAGCTGGAACGAAAAGGCAACCTCTATTCGTGAGCTTGCAGAAGAGCTTTCTCTCGGCCTCGACTCCTTCGTCTTTGTCGATGACAACCCGGTAGAGTGTGAAGCAATCCGTCAACAACTGCCCGAGGTGGCCGTGATCGCAGCTCCGGTCGAGGAACCATGGAAGCTGGTTGAGCTCCTTTCGTCTCAACCGTTCTTCGACGCCGCTGTCGTCACCGACGACGACCTCAATCGTCTGAACGAATACAAAGCGCAGGCTCAACGAGCAGAGCTCGCCAACACAGCAGGAGATCGCGATGAGTTTCTCGCCTCGCTCGAGATCGTCTGCACCTTCCTCAGTGCTTTGGACGCCCCCCTCGCACGTTCAGTTCAACTTCTCGCCAAGACAAATCAGTTCAATCTCACCACACGCCGGCATTCCACAGCTGAGGTAGAGGAGTTCGCTTCCGCCGCAGGAGGCCAGGCAATCGCCGTTCGCGTACGCGACCGATTCGGCGATGCTGGAGTTGTCGGGCTCGCTCTCGCGCGAACAATAGGGGGTACGTGTTCCATCGATTCCTTGTTGTTATCGTGTCGAGTGATTGGGCGTGGCATCGAAACCGCGCTGTTGGCGCACCTTGGAGCGAATGCCGTCAGAGCGGGCGCCACGCGTCTGGTAGGCGAGTTTATTCCGACGAAGAAAAACTCTCCTTGCGCAGACTTTTATCTCGATCACGGCTTTGTCAAAGATGCCTCATCGAGCGGTGCCTCCCCTGACTCCATCTTTTATCAACTTGATCTGACCACCGCGGCTCCTGAGAGCCCCAAGTGGCTAACCCTGGAAGGAAATGAATCGAATGAGTTCTCAGCAAGTGCCGTCGTCGCTTCGTGACATTCTCGCAGACATCCTGGAAATCTCGCCCGAAGAGGTCACCCCTGAGCTTGGTGTCGGCACCATCGACAACTGGGACTCCTTCCGACATCTGCAGGCGATCCTCGCCATCGAAGGCGAGTACGGCGTTCAGTTCGATCCATCCCGCATCGCGGAGCTGACCACCGTCTCGCTGATCCAGGCCGAGCTGGTCGCCAAGGGAGCGACACTTTGAACGCTGAGGATCTCGGCTTCAAACTTCGTCATGTAGGAGTAGCGGTTCCCAAACTCGGGCCTACGACGGACGCGCTCGAAGCGCTGTTCGGCTACAAGGTCGTCTCCGGCCCATTCGACGACCCGATCCAAAAAGTCAGCGTAAACTTCCTCGCAAAGTCAGACAACGACGTAGCTGAGATCGAGCTCATCGCGCCTCTCAGCGAAGACTCTCCCATCACTGCGATGCTTGCGAAGGGCGGAGGTGCGGCCTACCACCTCTGCTTCGAGACCAGTGACATCGAGCAAGCCGTGGCTCACGCAAAAAATAGCGGCTGCATCATCGTCAGCCCGCCGGTTCCCGCAGTCGCCTTCAACGGCCGCAGAATCGCTTGGATCTACACCCGCTCCCACCAACTCTTCGAACTCGTCGAAGCTGCGATTTAGCCGATGCAATCTATGTATGATTCAGCCAATGCTTCCCAATCTGTTTGAGAGAAAATCATCGCTCGTTGAATCGGGACAAATCCGGTGACCAGGCCGCCAGACAGACTCTATCTTCTCTATCACGAACTGCGGCCCAGCCGAAGCGAGTACTCCTACGTCGTCGAGACAGACCAGTTTGAAAAACAGGTCGACCTTTTTCTCGAACTAAGAAAAAGACACCCGCCAGGCCTTTTTCCCGAGATCACCTTCGACGACGGGCATGTCTCGAACTTCGAGTTCGCTTTGCCTATCCTGCAATCGCGCGCCATCAAAGCATGGTTCTTCATCACAACAGGCTGGACGGGCCAGAGGCCGGGCTACATGGGATGGCAGGAGCTGCGCGAACTGCAGCAAGCCGGCCAACAGATCGGCGCACACGGATGGTCCCACGCACTCCTCACCCATTGCGACCCGGCGCAGTTACATAAAGAGTTAGTCGAAGCGCGACTCACGCTCGAAGACAAGCTCGGAGTACCAGTCACAGGGATGTCGCTGCCCGGCGGACGATCGAATCAACGCGTTCTCGATGCCTGTCGCGAGGCTGGGTACACCAAGGTTTTTACCTCGGTCCCAAAACTAGAACCGCAACCAACCGGAACAACCGTAGGTCGTCTGAACATTCGCGGCGACATGCCGCTGGATTGGATCGCACAACTCTTCGAACCGGAGAGCGGCATCTTATCCAGCCTCAAACGACAGCACCACATAAAGGCCACCGCCAAGACTCTGCTAGGCGACCGGCTCTACGAAAAGCTTTGGGCTCTCCTCAATCGACAAGAGCCGGACACCAACGACGGAGGAGCTGCTACTCATGAAGATCCTGCACATCATCAGTAGCGGAGGCATGTACGGCGCAGAGGCGGTGATCCTGAACATGTCGCGCACTCTGAACCAGAGCTCGCATTCGAGCGTTCTCGGAGTCTTTTCGAACTCCGCGAACCCGAACCTGCAGCTTCACGAAGTTGCTATTGCGCAGGGGATCGACTCGCATCTGATCTCCTGCGCGGGACAGATTGATCGGACCGTACCTGCAAGCATCCGAGAGCTTATCGCTCGCACCAACGCGGACATCGTCCACGCGCACGGCTACAAAGCAGACATATACTCCTACTTCGCCCTGCGCCAATCGGCCGTTCCGCTCATCTCCACCTGCCACACTTGGTACGACAACGATCTGGCTGTCTCCCTATACGGGATGGCGGACCGCTTCGTGCTCCGGAGTTACGCGGCAGTAGTTGCAGTGTCCGAAGAGGTGAGCCAGCGCCTGTTGAAGGCTGGCGTTCGCAAGGACAGGGTTCATATCGTTCGAAACGGCATCGACCTCCGCCCCTTCGATAACGCGTCTCCGTTGCTGCGAAGTGTCTCTTCCCAGGATCAACCTCCAATCGTAGGACTGGTTGGGAGGCTCGCCACGGAGAAGGGCGTAGACATCTTTCTTCGAGCGGCCGCGCGCGTCCTGGTTGAGCTTCCGTCTACAAAGTTCGTCGTAGTCGGCGAGGGACCGGATCGCGAACAACTTGAGTTGCTCATCGACGAGTTGCAGATTCGGAGAAATGTCTCCATGCTCGGACGTCGAGACGACATGTCTTCTGTCTACGCCTCGTTCGACATCATGGTCTCCGCGTCTCGCCGCGAGGGCTTGCCGATTGCCATTCTCGAGGGCATGGCAAGCAGCCTGCCAATTATTGCAACCGCAGTAGGCGCGGTGCCAACCGTGGTTCTCGATGGTCGCACGGGTGTGCTCATCCCTGCGGAAAACGTCGAAACTCTGGCGTCGGAGATCATAAAACTCCTGCCCAACCAGGCGCGGCGACAGAATCTCGGGAGCGCCGCGAAAAAACTCGTTGAAGAAGAGTTTTCCGCCCAGCGGATGACAGCAGACTACCTCCGCATCTACGAACAGGCGATCGCAACCAAGAGGCAAACCGCAGCCACTCCCTCAAGTTCCTCCGCAGTCCCGCAAGGAAAGACCAAGTGACGGAAAATACCCGGCGACCAACCGTCTTCATGATGGATCTCTGGGCCACTGTGCCCTACTACACGGCGTATCTGTCGAAGGCGCTCCTGAAGAAACACGTCAATCTCATGGTCGGTTCCATCTCTTACTATCTCGACCCCGGTTGCTTTTCAAATCGCGGCATCATGCTCGACCCAGGATTGATGGACGTAGTCGGCAAGTTCCGATTGCCGCGACTCCCACGCAGAGTTCTGAAGCTCCTTGAATCACTTCTCAATCTCGCTGCGCTGGCGGTGCGCTTCCTCATCTCTTCGCCCGATGTTGTCCATGTGCAGTTTCTTCCCATGCTGACCTCGCGCCTACCGCTCGATCTCTGGTTCGTTCAGTTCTGCCGCCGACGCGGCTCTAAGATCGTGCTGACGGTCCACGATCTTCTCCCCCATAACACCGGCGAGAGTCACAAGCAGATCTTCCACGACCTCTATCAAATGGTCGACCGGATCATCTGTCACTCGGAGAGTATTCGAGAGGGGCTCGCGGTTGAGTTCTCTGTGAAAGGAGAAAAGGTCGCGGTCATCCCTCATGGTCCGTTCTTCTACGATCTGCCTGCCACTGCCGAACAAACATTGCAGAGCTTCGAGCTGGATCCACGAAAGATGCTCGTGCTATGGCAAGGCATCATCTCTCCCTACAAGGGAATCGATCTCCTCCTCGAGGCCTGGCGGAACGTTGAAGCAACCGTCGAGAACGTCGACCTGCTGATCGTTGGTACAGGACCAACAGAACTACTCGATCAAATTCGCGAACAAATTCGCAGCCTGAAACTCCGGCGCGTCCGGCTTCACCCACGCTTCATCTCCACGGAAGAGCTCGTAGCCCTCTATCGAGCCGCAGACATCGTCGTCTATCCGTATGGCGCGATTACGACCAGCGGAGCGCTTGCAACCGGGCTAGCCTTAGGCAAAACCATCGTCGCCAGCGATCTGCCCGTCTTTCGTGAGCTGCTCACCGACCGCGAAAATGTATTTTTCTTCGACCCCCAAAGACCAGTCGAACTTGCCGATGCGCTCGTTCAGCTCCTGGAAGATGCTCTTTTAAGAGAACGACTTGCAGAAAATGTGCGGAAGATGAACTTTGGAGAGGAATCCTGGTTGTCAATTGCGGATAAAACAATTGAGTGTTACAAATTCGTTCAGCCTCTCCGGCTATGGTATAAAAATTAAGTAATCCCTTTTTGAAGCGTTCGTCGTTGTAAGTCGTCGCTCTTTCTATCTGCCGGTTCTGATGCGTTAGGAGATCGCTCTCTCAAGAGCTATCTTTCTCAGGCGGGCAAGACCAATTCGATATAGAACTTATAAATTCGCATCCTCCCTGTTCCCCACCACCATGCATTGCGCTGGACTTGGTTCGTTGGCCTCAACACCTGCCGCGGACATAACGACGTCTGCCTCGTCGAGCGCTAAATCCTGCATACAACGAACGTGGGATAGTTCTATCGGCTTGAGTAGGGTGTACTGCACCAATAAGTTACTTTAGTAATTAAACCTTGGTTCTCCAAGCTCTGTTTCTTTGTGTCATTTGCGAACTCACTGCATGCAAACCTAGCTGGACATGCAGATGAGAGACTTTGCCTCGCGATAGACGAAGTGGGCCCCGGTTTCCGTTGCAGGGTAACTGTAGTAACCATTTCAAAACAAAATATTCATCCGGATGTCCGGGCCCCGATTTACTTTCGGCTCAGGCAGCGTGATTTGACTAACCAATTTCCTCTTTGTACGGAGCATATTTTGCGAAAAGTATTCAGAACCCTCGTAACCAGCATCACCCTCGCACTTATCTTCTTCTGTCTGGATTCGACCTCCCCGTCACAGACAGCGAACGCCGCCACAGCGCTTGCCATCAGCACCACCTCGATACCCCAAGCTACCCTTGAGAAGGCCTATAGCGCCTCTCTCAAAGCGACCGGCGGCACCGTGCCTTACCACTGGAAGGTTGTTTCTGGCACTCATCCCCCAGGGTTCGCTCTCAACGGTGGCACAGGCCTGCTCTACGGCACACCGACGAGGGACGGATCGTTCCCGCTTACCTTCTCTGTGACGGACTCCTCAAAGCCGGCCCAGACCAAGACCGTCAGCCTCACCGTTGCTGTTGCAACTGCTAACGCCTCACCCTCGCCACTCTCGATCACCTCGGCGACGCTAGCCGCAGGTACCGACGGCACAAACTATTCTTCGCAGTTGAAGGCCAGTGGCGGCACTCCGGCCTACACCTGGTCGATCACCTCCGGCAAACTGCCCGCAGGGCTCACCCTGGCTGCGACCACCGGCATGATCTCCGGCACACCCACCGCCGCCGGCACCTCCAGCTTCACTGCAACCGTCACCGACAACAGCAACCCAGACCAGACCAAATCCGCTGCGACCTCCATCGCCGTTGCCGCGGAAGGATCGCAGCAGAGCGGCTCTGGCACGACCTGGTACATCCGTCCCGACGGCGGAACGCGTTACTCCGCGAACGCCACGACCGGCCAGTGCGACGGCAAGGCCGACGTAGCTTACTCCGGCACCGGCACCAACCAGCACTGCGCCTTCAAGGATCCCCGCTATCTCTGGGATGACCAGAGCTACGGCAACCACGCCTGGGTCATCTCCGGCGGCGATACGGTCATCCTCCGCGGCGGACCGTGGCGCATCGGCTTCGATAAGGCTCCCGGCAGCTGCAGCGGTGCAGGCTGCGGCGCCGGCTACACCTGGTGCTTCGGCGGCGGCGGAAACTACGGCTGCTACAACCCCCCAATCCCCGCAGGAACGGCCAGCCAGCACACCCGCATCCTAGGTGAAAACTACGCCTCCTGCAACAGCGGCGGCGTTACTACCCGCTCGCAGCTCACGCAGATCTTCGGTGGATTCGGCGTCACCGAAGCGCTCAACCTCACCGGAGCGAAGTACGTAGACGTAGAGTGCCTCGAAGTGACACGCCACTCACAGTGCATCGCATTTGGCAGTCCTGCAGTTCCCGCAAGCTGCGTCAGCGGTTCGGCAGACGACTACGACTCCGACGGCATCCACACCGACAACACCACCCACGATCTGCTCATGCAGGATATGTGGATCCACGGCCACATCGGCCGCGGCATCAAGGGACCCATCGGCGGCCTGGTTACCTGCCTCAGATGCGATATAGCCTTTAACGGCGGCGCAGGCTGGGACTTCGACGACGGCAGCGCCACTCCCATGGTCAACGGCGACTGGCACTTCCTCTACTCCACCATCGAGTGGAGCGGATGCAACCAGGAGTACCCGGCAGTCCACACCATCCCTGTCGCCTCCTGCTACGGCCAGAGCGATGGCGGATACGGTGACGGCGTCGGCACCCCGCACGGCACCGGTCTCTCCGCCACCATCGACCACTCGAAGTTCATCTACAACACTCAGGATGGACTTGACCTCGGCCACATCGACACCGGCGGACCCTACACCCTCAGCATCACCAACTCCATCGCCTACTCCAACAGCGGAGGAACCTTCAAGATCGGAGGCAACTTCGGCACCGCGATGATCACCAACAATGTGGCCATCGGAGACTGCGACAGAATGGCTTACCCGATCAGCGGAGCGCCGAGCACTTACAACGCCCATCTCGGAGACTTCTGCCGGGCAAGCGATGCCTTCCCCTTCGACTTCCGCCAGAACAGCACCTTCACCATCGCCAACAACACCATCGTGACCTACGCACCCACCATCTTCGATATCTCCTGCTGGGACGCTCCAGGCGTCCAGGGAGCAAACGGTAAGGGATGCGGCGGAGCCACGTTGAACTTCCACGACAACATCGTCGTCGGCTATGACAATCCCGCTACCTACCCCCTGGGCAGTCAGGTAGGCGGACCCGGAGCCTGGTACTTCCAGGAAGCAGCCCCCAGTGGGAGCAAGTCTGGCACCGTCATCGGCACGATCAATCGCAGCAACAACCTCTACTACGGCATCGGCCACGGCTTCACCTGCCCCACCGGCTACTCCAGCGAGAAGTGCGTCACCCCGGACTTCGACAAGCAGCCCACTGGAAACGGTACGAGCTTCACCCCTACCGAACTCGATAACTTCAACTTCAACATCTCTTCAGGAAGCGCGGCAGCAGGAACAGGAGTCACCTACTCCGGCGTTCCGGCCACCGACTACAACGGAGTCAGTCGTCCGAACCCGCCCTCCATGGGAGCTGTCGAACCATAAGCCGCAAGTCTGCGTGACTGTCGCCCCTCACAACGATCTCTGTTGTGTCGGGCGACCGGTCGACAACACGAGCAAGTTACAAATTATGCACCGATGGCGGAACGAGTGGTTGGAGCAATTCAACCACTCGTTCCAGATCACCAGCCGTCGGGTCCGCGTCTCTACCAACCCCTCGACCTGGTGTAAAAGCAACACCAACAGAACAAATTCTGAAACTAACTATGGCGTGTCTCTCGAAAGGAGACACGCCATTTCCTTTTAAATTCCGGACAAACTCCGGTCCACATACCACGGAAGTGGGATGTTCCCTTTTTGGCACAGAGTCCCATACTTTTCAAAGTGGTTACTGTTGTGTGCAATTTACGACTTTGACCCGCCCTTGATTGTCTGTCTCACTTTGCAACTCTTCTGCAAGCAAGCCTGAATGAGTCGGTTAGCAATTCCGCCCACTCACACGGAAGTGGCAGCTCAGATCCCCCATCGGGTAACTGTAGTCACCACTTTTAACCTGTAACGTTCATCCCGAGAGCCTCAACCTGGCTGCCAAAGATGCCGTTATACGGATAACAAGTTTGATTTTTTTCGGGGTGCAATTTGGGAAAAGTAATCAAGACGATCGCTGCGAGTCTGAGCATCACCCTCATCATCTTTGGTCTCGGTTGCGGATCGGGCATCACCGGACCGGCAGCTCCAAGCATCAGTCAGGTCACTCCGCAGACGATCCCCGCGGGTTCTCAAACTCAGACCCTCAAGGTCACGGGCACGAACTTCACCAGCGCCGCCGTCATTCTCTGGAACGGCTCGCCAATCTCTACCTCCCTGGTCAGTTCCACAGCTCTGACCGGGACCATCGGTAGCAACAATCTCGCCACGCCCTCCACGGCCAAGCTGCAGGTGCAGAATCAGGATACGAGGGCTGAGTCGCAGACCATTCCCGTAGTTGTCTCGGCAACTGCAACCGGTAAGTCCCTCACGCCGCTCGCAATCACGGCGACCTCCTTACCTCAAGCTACTTCCGGCACCGCGTACTCTGCAACTCTTTCGGCGACGGGAGGAACCTCTCCCTACAATTGGAGTTTCGTTTCGGGAAACATACCCGCAGGTCTCAACCTCTCCGCAAGCACCGGCATTCTCTCCGGTACCCCCACGACCAGCGGCAGCTACTCCTTTGTCCTGTCGGTGACCGATTCCAGCTCGCCCACACTGTCGACAACCGCCACAATCTCCTTGTCGGTGGCCCCAGCTGCGCCGATCGTTCCGCCAACGGCTCCCCTGACCATTACCTCGTCCGCTCTTCCCACCGGCACCAGCGGTTCGTCTTATTCAGGTGTTCTGCAGGCTAATGGAGGCGCCGCACCTTACCTCTGGTCGATCACCGGAGGCAGCTTGCCCACCGGCCTCACCCTCGGAGGCAGCGGCCTGATCTCCGGCACACCCACGACGAGCGGCAACTTCCCCATCACCGTAACCGTTCAGGACTCCTCCTCCACTCCGCAGACCACGGCCCTCTCGTTGTCCCTCTCGATCGTGGCCGCAGGATCACCGCTCTCAATCACCTCAAGCACGCTGCCTGCAGCCGCAGCAACCCAGCCCTACAGCGCCACCCTCAACGCAGCGGGAGGCACCGCACCTTACACCTGGTCGCCCAGCAGCTCTCTACCCGCAGGACTCAGCCTCGCCTCCAACGGCTCGATCTCAGGCACGCCGACAACCAGCGGAACCTTCCCCTTCAACGTCACCGTAACTGACTCGTCGAGCCCCACCCAGACGGCACATGCCGCGGTCACGCTCTCCATCGCACCCACGCAGCTGACCATCACGTCCTCAACCTTGGCGCCCGGAACGATCGGTTCAAGTTACTCTCAATCCCTCCAGGCGGCCGGAGGCAGCGCCCCTTATGCCTGGTCGGTCTCCTCAGGCAGTCTCCCCGCAGGACTCAGCCTCGCAACCAGCGGCTCAGTCCTGGGCACACCCACCGCCACTGGAACCTTCAACTTCACCGCCACCGTCACCGACGCGAGCAGTCCCGCACAGAGCAAGTCTGTTCCAGTTTCGCTCACCATCGCCTCCGCAACACTGGTCATCACCTCTTCAAACCTTCCCTCCGGAACAGTCGGCGCTGGCTATTCGGTCCCCATCCAGGCGCAGGGAGGCGCGAGTCCCTACACCTGGTCGATCACCTCAGGCAGCCTACCTTCAGGGCTTATCTTTGTCTCTTCCACCGGCATCGTCTCCGGAACGCCAACTGCAAGCGGCACCTTCAACTTCACCGCAACCGTCACCGACGCAGCCAGCCCCGCTCAGAGCAAGTCCGTCGCAGTCTCCCTCACCATCGCACCGGCGACACTGGCCATTACCTCTTCCACCCTCCCCTCCGGAACGAACGGTTCAGGCTACTCCAACGCGCTTGAGGCGTCTGGAGGCACCGCCCCCTACACTTGGTCGGTCACCGCAGGCGCTCTGCCGGCCGGTCTCACCCTCGGCTCAACCACTGGCGTAGTCTCCGGCACACCCACCGCCAGCGGAAGCTTCACCTTCACCGCCACCGTCTCTGACGCAGCCAGCCCAGCGCAGAGCAAGTCCGCGATAGTCTCTCTTTCCATCGCTCCCGCAACCCTCAACATCCTCACATCGACGCTCCCCTCCGCCACTCAAGGATCGAGCTACTCGAGCACACTGCGCACGAGCGGAGGCACCGCGCCCTTCACCTGGTCGATCACCGGAGGCAGCCTGCCTGCCGGACTTACTCTCGGCACGGCCACCGGCATCGTCTCCGGGACACCCACCGCAAGCGGCAGCTTCAGCGTCACCGTGATGGTCAAAGACTCAGCCACAACCGCGCAGACAGCAACGGTAACCTTGCCTCTCTCTGTGGTGGCTGCCGGCTCGCCGCTCGCGATCACCTCCAGCACCCTGCACTCCGGTACAACGAACATCCCCTACACCGCCACTCTCAACGCCACCGGGGGCACCGCTCCTTACAGCTGGTCCATCACCGGCGGCAGCCTCCCCAGCGGATTCACCCTCGCATCTAACGGCACTGTCTCCGGCACACCGGCAACCAGCGGAACCGTCAGCTTCACCGCCACCGTCTCTGACTCCTCAAGTCCTGCGCAGACACAATCCGCCCCAATCTCGTTTGTCATCGCACCTCCGGCTCTGGCCATCATCACCTCGTCCCTGCCCTCTGGAACCCAGGGCTCTGCCTATTCAACCGGCGTCCAGGCAACTGGAGGAACGGCACCCTACAGCTGGTCGATCACCTCTGGCGCTCTGCCAGCCGGACTCAGCCTGGGTACAACCACCGGCATCGTCGCTGGCACCCCAACAGCGAACGGAACATTCAATATCACCGCTACCGTCACTGACGCTGAAAGCCCGGCGCAGACCAAGTCGGTCGCTCTCTCAATCTTCATCACACCGCCGGCGTTGGCAATCACAACCTCGGCCTTCGCGCCAGGCACTCAAGGAACCGCTTACTCCGCCTCCCTGCTCGCAACCGGTGGCACTACCCCATATGCATGGTCGATCAGCACAGGCAGCCTTCCTGCCGGTCTCAGCCTCTCCTCCAGCACGGGCCTGATCTCCGGCACCCCAACGGCCAGCGGAACCTTCAACTTCACCGCGACGGTCACCGACGCAGAGAACCCTGCCCAGACCAGGTCTGCATCCGCGTCGCTCGTCATTGCGGCACCGGCGCTGGTCATCAACACCTCAGCCCTTCCCACCGGAACTCAGGGGGTAGCCTATTCAAACGCCCTTGCAGCAACCGGCGGAACGACACCCTACAGTTGGTCGATCACCGCCGGCAGCTTACCCGCCGGACTGAGCCTCTCCTCCAGCACAGGCCTCATCTCCGGTACTCCCACAGCAAACGGAACCTTCAACATCACCGTCACCGTTGCGGACGCCTCAAATCCCGCCCAGACGAAGTCTGCTGCACTCTCACTCGTCATCGCTCCTCCTGCCCTCGCCATCACCACCACGTCGGTGCCCGCGGGAACCCAGGGCACAACCTACTCAACCGCTCTGCTGGCAACCGGCGGCACCACACCCTACAGCTGGTCGATCACCTCCGGCAGCTTACCCGCCGGACTTAGCCTCTCCGCCGGCACAGGCGTCATCTCCGGTACTCCCACGGCAAACGGAACCTCCAACATCACCGCAACCGTCACCGACGCATCGAACCCTGCTCAATCAAAGTCCGTCGCAGTCTCACTCGTCATCGCACCTCCAGCGTTGCTGCTCACCACCACATCCTTACCCGCCGGAACCCAAAACACGAGCTACTCGAAGACGCTCACCGCGACCGGCGGCACAGCTCCCTATAGCTGGTCAATCGTCTCTGGAAGCCTCCCTGCCGGACTCAGCCTCTCCGCCAGCACAGGCATCATCTCCGGCACGCCCACTGCCAGCGGCAGCTTCTCGATTACCGTAGCGGTCAAAGATTCAAGCTCCACCCAACAGACTGCAAACGGCGCCTTTACATTCACCATCGCTCCGCCTGCACTCATCATCACCTCGTCGTCCACTCTCGCCTCAGGTACGGCGAATAAGTCCTACAGCGCCACCCTTACCGCGTCCGGCGGAACAGCTCCCTATAACTGGTCGATCTCCTCGGGAAGCCTCCCTGCCGGACTCAGCCTCTCCGCCAGCACCGGCGTCATCTCCGGCACGCCCACAGCCAGCGGCAGCTTCTCCATCACCGTAGCGGTCAAGGACTCGAGCTCCGCCCAGCAGACTGCAACCGCTACTCTCTCACTCGCAGTCGCTCCACCGGCACTCGCGATCACCTCTTCTTCCACGCTTGTCTCCGGCACGGCGAACAAGGCCTACAGCTCAACCCTCACCGCAACCGGCGGCACAGCCCCCTACGCTTGGTCAATCGCCTCAGGAAGCCTTCCGGCAGGACTCAGCCTCTCGGCCAGCACCGGCATCATCTCCGGCACGCCCACAGCCAATGGCAGCTTCTCCATCACCGTAGCGGTCAAAGACTCGAGCTCCACCCAGCAGACTGCAACCGCTACCCTCTCACTCACCATCGCGGCGGGCACACCTGCACTCGCGATCACCTCTTCCTCCACTCTCGCCTCAGGCACGACGAACAAGGCATACAGCGCGACCCTCACCGCAACCGGCGGCACGACTCCCTATAGTTGGTCCATCACGACGGGAAGCTTGCCCACCGGCCTCAGCCTCGCAGCCAGCACCGGCATCCTCTCCGGCACACCAACCGCAGCCACAACTGTCAGTCTCACCGTCACAGTCACCGACTCCTCCAGCCCCGTACAGACGAAGTCTGCATCCGTCTCGTTCACCATCACGACTCCGGCGCTCACCATCACCACCGGGACACTAACCTCCGGCACCGACGGCACTGCCTACTCTGCCCCGATGACAGCAACTGGCGGCACTCCGGCCTACACCTGGTCGATCACCTCCGGCAGTCTGCCCGCAGGCCTCACCCTGGCTGCGACCACCGGCATCATCTCCGGCACGCCCACCGCCACCGGCACCTCCAGCTTCACCGCAACCGTCACCGACAACAGCAGCCCCGCCCAGACCCAATCCGCTTCAGCCGCAATCACCATCGCAGCTGCCGCACCGCCGAACCCAGGCACGACCTGGTACATCCGTCCCGACGGCGGCACCCGCTACTCCGCGCATGTCACGACTGGCCAGTGCGACGGCAAGGCCGACGTGGCTTACTCCGGCACCGGCACCAACCAGCACTGCGCCTTCAAAGATCCGCGCTACCTCTGGGATGACCAGAGCTACGGCAACGACGCCTGGGTCATCGCGGGCGGCGACACCGTCATCCTCCGCGGCGGACCGTGGCGCATCGGCTACGATAAGGCTCCCGGAAGCTGCAGCGGTGCAGGCTGCGGCGCCGGCTACACCTGGTGCTTCGGCGGCGGCGGCAACTACGGCTGCTACAACCCCCCGATCCCCGCAGGAACAGCCAGCCAGCACACCCGCATCCTGGGTGAGAACTACGCCTCCTGCAACAGCGGCGGCGTTACCAATCGCTCGCAACTCACGCAGATCTTCGGCGGATTCGGTGTCACCGAAGCTCTAAACCTCACCGGCGCCAAGTACGTAGACGTAGAGTGCCTCGAAGTGACACGCCACTCGCAGTGCATAGCCTTCGGAAGCCCTGCAATTCCAGCCTCCTGCACCAGTGGCTCCGCGGATGACTACGACTCTGACGGCATTCACACCGACAACACCACCCACGATCTGCTCATGCAGGATATGTGGATCCACGGCCATATCGGCCGCGGCATTAAAGGGCCCATCGGCGGTCTGGTCACCTGCTTGCGATGCGACATAGCCTTCAACGGCGGCGCAGGCTGGGACTTCGACGACGGCAACGCCACTCCCATGGTCAACGGCGACTGGCACTTCCTCTACTCCACCATCGAGTGGAGTGGATGCAACCAGGAGTACCCTGCTGTCCACACCATCCCGGTCGCCTCCTGCTATAGCCAGAGCACCGGCGGCTACGGCGACGGTGTTGGAACCCCGCACGGCACCGGTCTCTCCGCCACTATCGATCACTCGCAGTTCATCTACAACACCCAGGACGGACTTGACCTCGGCCACATCGACACCGGCGGCCCCTACACGCTCAGCATCACCAACTCCATCGCCTACTCCAACAACGGAGGAACCTTCAAAATCGGAGGCAACTTCGGCACCACAGTGCTCACCAACAACGTCGCCATCGGCGATTGCATACGCATGGCCTATCCCATCACCGGTACGCCAAGCACTTACAACGCCAACCTCGCCGACTTCTGCCGTTCTGAAGATACCTTACCCTTCGACTTCCGGCAGAACAGCACCATCACCATCGCCAACAACACCATCGTGACCTACTCACCCACCATCTTCGATATCTCCTGCTGGGATGCTCCAGGCGTCCAGGGAGCAAACGGTAATGGATGCGGCGGAGCCACCCTCAACTTCCACGACAACATCATCGTCGGCTACGACAACCCCGCAACCTACAATCTCGGCGGACAACAGGGCGGACCCGGAGCCTGGTACTTCCAGGAACCCCCTCCCAACGGCAGTACCTCCGGCTACGTCATAGGCACCATCAATCGCAGCAACAACCTCTACTACGGCATAGGACACGGCTTCACCTGCCCTACCGGCTACGCGAACGAGAAGTGCGTCACCCCGGACTTCATCAGTCAGCCCGTGGGAACTGGCAGCACCTTCACTGCTACCGAACTCGATAACTTCAACTTCAACATCTCCTCTGGAAGCGCGGCGGTGGGAACCGGAATAACCTATACTGGCGTTCCGGCCACCGATTACAACGGTGTCAGCCGTCCGAATCCGCCTTCCATGGGAGCCGTTGAACCATGATCTTTCACCGCACCGCCCTGTTTTTGTTCTTTGCTCTACTAGCTTCGCTGCCGCTGTCAGGAGAAACCTGGTACATCCGCCACGATGGAGGCACACGCTCCTCAAAAGAACACTCAGGGCAGTGCGACGGCAAAACAGACGCACCCTATCGCAAGGGATCGGGCCAGCATTGCGCCTTCAGCGACTACCGCTATCTCTGGGACGATCAAACCTACAACAACGACGCCTGGGTCATCGCTGGCGGCGACACCGTCATCATCCACGACGGCCCGTGGCGCGTAGGTTGGGACGCCGCAACCGGCAAGGGTGCCGGATACACCTGGTGCCTGGGCGGCGGAACCTCCGGCTGCAGCAATCCTCCCATCCCCTCCGGATCAGCAGCTCATCACACCCGCATCCTCGGCGAAAACTACGCAAGCTGTGGAACCCCGGAAGCCACCGACAGATCAAAGCTCACCCAGATCTTTGGCGGGTTCGGAGTCTGGACCCCTCTCAACCTTCAGGGCGCTCAGTACGTAGACATCGAATGCATTGAAGTCGCCCGGCACTCGCAATGCGTCTTCTTCGGCGATCCACCCGTTCCCGCTCCCTGTAATCGAGGCGGCCCCAAAGACGACTACGACTCTGACGGCGTCGTCACCGACGTCCATACCCACGATCTCCTCCTTCAGGACATGTGGATTCACGGACACGTCGGACGCGGCGTCAAAGGGCCCATCGGAGGACTCGTCACCTGCACCCGCTGCGATATCGCCTACAACGGCGGCGCCGGCTGGGACTTCGACGACGGTAACGGCACCCCTAGCGTTCACGCCACCTGGAACTTAAACTACTCCACCATCGAGTGGAACGGATGCAACCAGGCCTATCCTGGCCCTGGCGCCGTCTCCTGCTACGGACAGAGCAACGGAGGATATGGAGACGGCGTGGGAACCCCGATGGGCATGTGCCTCGCCACAAATATCGATCACTCAAAGTTCATCTACAACACGCAGGACGGGCTCGATCTGGGACACGGCGATAAAGGAACCGATTGCCCGCTCACCATCACCAACTCCATCGCCTACGGTAACGGAGGAGGTTCGTTCAAGTGGGGCGGCAACGAGAATCCCGCCGTCTTCACCAACAACATCGCGATCGGAAACTGCGTCCGGATGTCTGAACCAATCCCCGGCCAGCCAAGCACCTTCAACGCTCACCTGGCAGACTTCTGTCGCGCGGAGGATGCCCTCCCATTCGACTTTCGTCAGGGCGGTACCGTCCTCTTCGCTAACAACACCATCGTCTCCTACGCCCCCACCACCTTCGACATCGACTGCTGGGACCCGAGCTGCTCCGACAGCACTCTCACCTTCAAGAACAACATCGTTCTCGGATACGACAATCCCAAGACCTACAGCCTCGGCGGAAAACCCGAGGGCCCAGGCGGCTTCTACTTCCAAAAACCCATCGGTCACATCGTTCGCAGCAACAATATCTTCTATGGACTAAGAGGGCTTCGCTGCCCGACTGGGCACACTGGCGAGAAGTGTGAAAATCCGCAGTTCGTCTCTCAGCCTCACTTCTCCTCTGAAAAAGATCTCGACGACTTCAACTTTCACCTCTCACCCTCAAGCCCAGCCCGCGGTAACGGAGCACGCATCCCCGAGGTCCAATCCGACTACGAAGGAAAGCCCCGGCCCTCCACTGGCAACTACGACATAGGCGCCAGTCAACACTGACCATCGCCGAAACGTTAGTACGAGGATTTTCAATGACCCAATTGCGTAGTTGCGGAGCATTTCTGCGGTCAGGCATACTAGGTCATGCCTGAATCTCGTCTGCGCCAACTCCTGAAATTCATTCGAGTATTTGGCATCGCAGCGGGCATCCGTCTCTGGTTTTCTCTACTCCGTCAAACGAATCGCAAGTCTGCCTTAATTCAACTTCATCTTCCAAACCTTCCAGCGCCAATCCACCTGCGCCAACAGGACCTGCCGATCTTTTGGCAGATCCTGGTCATGAAAGAGAACGACTTCGAGTCGTTACCTCAGGCCCAGCGAGTGAG
Source organism: Tunturiibacter gelidiferens (assembly GCF_013410115.1). GTDB lineage: Bacteria > Acidobacteriota > Terriglobia > Terriglobales > Acidobacteriaceae > Edaphobacter > Edaphobacter gelidiferens. Next base: position 1,375,604 of record NZ_JACCCV010000001.1, on the reverse strand, counting down.
GGACGCTTACAAGAAGATTCTGTCCGAAGGCAACCAGCCCGTCATCGTTGACTGCGGGGGTCACATCGGGCTCTCCTCCGTATGGTTTGCCTCTCGTTATCCGGAGGCTGCGCTCTACTGCATTGAACCCGACAAAAATAACTTCGCCCTCCTCCAGCAAAACACCGCGACATATCCAAACGTAACCTGCCTGAATGGCGGCGTATGGAACAAGTCGTGCCATCTGGAGATTCAGAATCCGCTCTCAGGAAGCGCCTCGTTTCGTCTGCAGGAGACATCGGCCCCTTCAGACTCCTCATCCTCCAGCGTGCTGCGCGCCTACACCGTTCTCGAAGTCCTTCAACGCGCCGAGAAGAACCGCCTCTTCCTGGTAAAAATGGATATCGAGGGAGGCGAAGCACAGGTCTTTCAGGACTCCGCGGAGTGGCTGAAACTCACCGCGGTGCTGATCATCGAACTGCACGACTGGCTCATGCCGGCACAAGGCACCAGCAGAAACTTCTTCAAGCGGCTCGGCGAAAATAACTTCGATGTCGTTCTTCGAGGCGAGAATCTGCTCCTCTTCCAGGTTCCAGGTCAGGACACAACAACAGCCCGGCACCTTCGCGAAGAAGTCCTGGTTTCCAAATCCTGAGACCCACAGATCATCGGTAAAGCCCCGCATACCGCAGTAGAAACGACCCTGCAGTCCGCACGTTGCTCAGGTCAAGCGGATACAAGGCCAACGCACGCAGCGAACTCTGTACCGCTCCCTGCATCTGTTGCCTAAGCCCGAACGCCTCGGCTCGCTGACGATAGATATGGCTCAAAGCAATCCTGCGAGCTGTCATGCCGCATCCTGGAGACCCATAGTGCTTTTCAATGAATTGCAGTTGAGCCTTAAGCATTCCGTCGGAATCAGTGGTCAGCGAGTCATCTGAGGTTCTGTAGAGAGAGATCACTCTCGGAGCAAATCCAACCTCATAGTGAAACGCCATCCGGAGCCAGAGATCGCGATCCTCTGTCTGCTTCAAGGTCTCATCGAACACCCCAACCTTATCCGTACAGGCTTTGCGAAACATCATCGACGAAGTAGGAAGCTGCACGCTCCTCATGTAGATGTAAGGGGCAATCTTTCCCTGGGCATTGCGCCGATTGCCTTTGAACGTATCGATGACCGTGCCTTCTGAATCGATGCGCGAAATCAATCCATACGCGAGTCCAACCTCCGGTCGATCCTCAAAGCATCGCAGCGACTCTTCCAGACGCCAGGGCAGCCACACATCATCCGCATCCAGCAACGCCAGAAACTCCGCAGTCGCGTGGCGTATTCCGTTGTTCCGCGCCGCAGACACCCCGCCATTCGCCTGTTTGATGTACACAAGTTTAGGGCCCAATCGCTCCTGGTAAGAAGCGACAATATCGGCAGTGTTGTCCGTGCTGCCGTCATCGATCAGCAGAATCCTCCAGTCTTCGAAGGTCTGCGCCAGGACGCTATCAAGAGCAATCGGCAGATATTTTGCGGTGTTGTACGTCGGTACAATAATGTCAACTGTCGCCATTACCACAATCTCTCTTCCTAAACGCCCCGCCTAGTACAACCCGAATTGCATCGGCAAAGTCAGGATCTATTCTGACACGGCAAATCTCACAATGACTTGAAAGCCTAATAACCGCAGTATTACAGATGATTGACACACGTTTGCTCTCTTTTCGCCTCGATCCAAAGAACTATCTCCCAATTTGGATAACGAGAAACCAAGTCACGGAATACTTCGTCGAAATCCCATGTGGGCCGACGTAACCTAAGTCACCATTCATCTCATAGGATCTGACCCCGAATAGCTACTACCCAAAAGATACTTGCCCAACAATCGGAACCACGAAACAATGAACTCCAGTAACACGGATGGGAGAGAGGTTCAGCATGTTTTTTCGCGCACGGCGGGCGCTTCAAAGGGCCTGGTTTGATCTCAACTGTCGGTCTCTCCTCAAAACATCTCCCATCGCCTCCAGTGATACCTCTCTGACCCTTGTCTCGATGGTCTGTCACGGCGAGGTCCTCATGTATCTCCTCGCCGCAAAGTCCTTTTGCAATCAACTGGGCCGAAATCCGCAGGTCGTCGTCCTTAATGACGGATCGTTTACCGAATCCGACTGCACAATGATTCGCAAACACATTCCTGCAGCAAAGATCGTCTCCATCTCTGAAGTAGCCCCGGCCAATACACCGAAAGGAAGCTGCTGGGAGCGCCTTCTTCTCATCAGCGATCTTGTAGCCAACACCTTCGTCGTCCAGCTCGACTCCGATACCCTCACAACAGGTTCCATCGCCGAGGTCCAGCAGTGCATCGACGCAAACCGCAGTTTCACTCTCCTCGGCGACCGTTCCTTCCCCGAGGTTGAATCCATGACCGATGCCTGCCTGCGCTCGAAGACCAATCTCCATCCCATGGTGCAGGCAGTCTGCGAACGAAACTTCGACCAGCTTCCCGAAGCCGCCTCCCTCCACTACGTACGCGGCAACGCCGGCTTCAACGGCTTCGCCAGAGGATCGATCGACCGTGAAAAAGTGGAGTGGTTCTCCGAGCTCATGCGCCGTCTTGCCAAGGAGCAGTGGAACGAGTGGGGTAGCGAGCAGCTCACCTCGAATCTCCTCATAGCAAACTCAGACGGCGCCACACCTCTGCCAGCCCCGAAGTACCTCTCCTACTGGGCCCACCCCGACGTTCCCTACGAAGACTCAGCATTCATCCACTTCATCGGACCCTATCGCTTCTCCAAGGGCCTCTACCTGAGGAAAGCAAAGAAAGCAATCGCGTCTCTAGCTCCCGCCTGATTCCGACCAACGGGAGGGCCGATTCAGTTTTCACCAATCAAAGAACGGTATACAAGTCACGAAGTGACCGCCCCACGCGTAGTGGGCCCGTCCGGCAGGACACGACTACGTTAGCCCCATCTAGCAACGAACGATCTTATCCGACTTGATCCCCTTCGTCGCATTCCGCGAATCCACCACCAGCTTCGACTTGCTCACAATATCCTTGTAGTCGTAGTCCGTGTGGTCCGTCATGATCAGAACGCAGTCGTACTGGCCCAGATCATCGAGCGGCGTGCAGGTCATATTCAGGTTGTAGTGCCGCCCTCTGCCCACCGTCGGGAAGTAAGGATCGTTGTACTGCACCTCAGCGCCCTGCTCCCGCAGCAACTCGATCACGGTCAGCGATGGCGACTCGCGCAAGTCATCAATGTCCTTTTTATAAGCCATCCCCAGCATCAGAATGCGTGACCCGTTCAGAGCCTTCTTATTCTGGTTCAGCCCCTTCGCAACATACTGCACCACATGCGCAGGCATCGCTTCATTCACCTCTCCGGCCAGTTCAATGAAGCGCGTGTTGAAGTCGTACTCCTTCGCCTTCCAGCTCAAATAAAACGGATCGATCGGGATGCAGTGTCCACCCAGCCCCGGTCCCGGATAAAACGGATGAAAGCCGAAGGGCTTCGTCGCCGCAGCATCGATCACCTCCCAGATATCCATCCCCATCTTCAGCGCCAGCACCTTCAACTCATTCACCAACGCGATATTCACGCAGCGATAGATATTCTCCAGCAGCTTGGTCATCTCGGCCGCGCGCGTCGACGACACCCTCACCGACCGCGTAAAAATGCCCTCATACATCACCGCCGCCAGCTCCGTGGCAATCTCCTCATGGCCGCCCACAACCTTCGGAATATTGTGCCGCGCCACGGTGGTATTGCCCGGATCCTCGCGCTCGGGCGAGAACGCAACATAAAACACTCCATGCTCGGCCACCGCTCCCTGGCTCTGCACCTTCAGCCCGCTGCGGTTCTCCGCCTCGAGGATCGGAATCATCAGATCCTCCGTGGTCCCCGGGTACGTCGTACTCTCCAGCACCACCAGCTGCCCTTCCTGCAACCACGGAGCGGCCGCCTTCGCCGTATTCTCCACGTAACTCAGGTCCGGCTCGCGATGTTCGGTCAGCGGCGTCGGCACGCACATGATGATGGCGTCCTGATCAGAGAGGCCAGCGAAGTCCGCCGTAGCCTTGAAACCCTGTTTCCGTGCGCTCTGAATCTCTTCTGCGGGAATCCGAAAGATGTAAGACCGGCCCGCCTCGAGATCTGTAACTTTTTTTGTATCAATATCAAATCCCGTCACCTTGAAACCCGCCTCTGACAGAAGCAGGGACAGCGGCAACCCTACATACCCGAGCCCGATCACTCCGATCTTCGCGGTACGGTTCTCCAGACGCGCCATGCGCACTTGTGCAATCTTTGGTAAAACAACCTGGCTCTGTGTCGACATAGTCTCGATTATCGCATCCACCTTCGGCACTTCCATCTCCTGAAACTCGATCAAAACAATCGAATTCCTCGTAAATTATTCGCCTTCGCAAACTGGCTTCACACTCCGCACTCAAATTGCATGCAACAATACGGGCGATTTCACCAGAAAACTCAAAAAGTACTATCCTTAGTTTCTAATTCATCACCGCACCAATCGTTCAGTCCTCTTCCGTCGTCCAGGTCGCACGAAAGTCGCATTGACTTGCATCTTCTCGCTCATCAAAATTTAATTCATGTCGTCCATCTGCCCTCGGCACTAGCTTTCGTCCTGCAAACCCTGATAATAAGGGAGGCATAACGTCACGAAACATCTTTTGAACACCCCAGCACGGTACGTCTGGGTGGAGGAATGATGGCCCGTTATCTCATCACCGGAATCGCAGGCTTCATCGGCTCATCTCTGGCCCACGCTCTCGTCGAGCAGGGACACGACGTACGCGGCATCGACAATCTCTCCACAGGAGACCTCGACAACCTCGCCGACATCCGCCACTCCATCGACTTCCAGGAGATGGACCTCCAGGACGCCGCCTGCATGAGATCCGCCTGCGAAGGCGTTGACTTCATCCTCCATCAGGGAGCCCTCGCCTCGGTCCCACGCTCCGTCAAAGATCCCCTCACCTCGCACGAGTCCAACATCAACGGGACCCTGAATCTCCTCATCGCCGCGCGCGACGCCAAGGTTCGCCGCATCGTCTACGCGGCCTCTTCCTCAGCCTATGGCGACCAGCCCACCCAGCCCAAGCAGGAAGACATGCTCCCCCGGCCGCTCTCGCCCTACGCCGTCCAGAAGCTCACCTGCGAGTACTACATCCAATCCTTTTACCGAGCCTACGGCCTCGAAGGCGTCTGCCTGCGCTACTTCAACATCTTCGGCCCGCGCCAGGCAGCCGACTCGCCCTACTCCGGCGTCATCGCCCAGTTCACCTTCAAGATGATGGAGGGCATCACCCCCACCATCTTCGGCGACGGCCTCACCAGCCGCGACTTCAACTACGTCGACAACGCCGTCAGCGCCAACCTCCTCGCATGCCTCGCGCCCAGCGAAGTCGCCACAGGCCGCGTCTTCAACATCGGCACCGGCAGAAGCCACACGCTCAACGAGGTCTACGCCACCATCGCCGAACATCTCGGCTTCACCGCCCAGCCAATCTACGGTCCCCCCAGAGCGGGCGACATCCAGCACTCCCTGGCCGACATCACTCGAGCCACCCAGGAGCTCGGATACCAGCCGAAAGCTCATTTCCACGAAGGCCTGAAGAAGACCGTCGCCTGGTACCTCGACGAGAAGCAGAAAAAAGAAGTCACGGCTCTCAAAGTCTGACAAAAAGGGCTGCCAAAATGTCTTGGCAGCCCTCGAAGCAACACGTCGGTACGACTTCCCTCAAGACCGATCCCTCGCAGGGACGTCATTCCGAAATCTACGCGCGCATCCGTCTCATCAGCGCACCTGCAGAGCCAATCAAGCCCGTCCCAAGAAGCAAGAGCGAACTGGGCTCAGGAACAGACGAGACTGTCCCGTCGAAGTCGACTCCAAAGTCCGCTCCTCCAGCCTGAACGACCTGGAACGTCAGCGTATTGACCCCACTCACAAAATCACTCGAAGGAAGGTAGATCAACGTGCCAGAGCCTGTGCAGGTCGGCGTTCCGTTTGAGCAATGCGGATAAGATGACCCCGTTGGCACGTTCAATATCTGCCCGTTCAAAAACACAATCGCCGTGTCATCCGCCAGGACGGAGATCGCACCACTGTAATCGGATGGATCTTTGGTCTCGATATCGAACGTGCTGGTAAAGAAATAATTGCCATTCGGTGTGTTGACGAAAGGACTCGACTCCGGACTGGTCTGCGCGTACGACACCCAGCTCGAATCACCGATCGGCAGACTCCACACCGAGCTATTGGTAATCTGAAGATATTGTGTACCAATCAACGGATCTACAGGTGCTGTGAAGTCAGGTAGTCCATCGTTATACGCATAGCTCGGCGGCGCTATCACCGCTAAAGCAGAGTTATTGTTGCCGCCACTACCGGCATCCTGAGCGTAGCTTCCCAAAGAGAGAGTATCGGCAGAGGCGAACGTAGTTGCAACCACGAACACCACTCCCAAGGCAGAGAGTTTCGAAAATAATTGCATGAAAGGGCCTCCTGAATTCCGCTTGAGCGGTTCATTCTGAACCATGGTTTGCCACGGTCTCGTACATGCGCGCCTGTCACTGCCCTCAATAGGCCAGCCGATTTAGCGGCGGCTCTGAAAGGCGATCACGCAACCCTTAATGCAGCTTGGTACCCAAACGAAAACCATTTTGAATCAATTATTTAGAGCTCAAGAGTGAAAACAGACGGCAAGATTTTGCATAGTTCTGCCGCGAATGTGACAATCTTTGCCACTTTCCTGCCAAATCTTGCGCATCCACGCTAAACATCCCAAGAGTTCTCCCACCGAACTTGCCGAAATAGCGAAATAGATCCCGGCGATCGCGTCCGCCAACTGCCCCTCCCAATTCGCATCTCAGTAAAAAGAACCGCCGCGGACACTATTACTTGAGCGAAAATTCCTTTCGCAAAGCTCTAAATCCGAACCCGCGTTTTCAAGCCAATGAGGTAAAAGAAGATAATGCATGTTATGTCTCCGGCAGCCCGGACCGCCCCATCCTCGGCCAGAATCACCCAGCGCATCGCGCTCTCCGGATCTCTCTTGCTGCTTCTCCTGGCAGCTCCTGTCCTCGCCTTCAGCGCGCCGCTTACCGGCACCCCCCTCAATGACGGCTACTACGCCCTCTACAATCTGGACTTCAACGCCGCTCACGCCCACTTCGGTCAATGGATGGCCGCCCACCCAGACGACTGCCTTGGCTCAGCGTCTGACGCGGCCGCTTATATCTTCAATGAGTTCAACCTCCTCGGCGTCCTCGACATCGAGCTCTTCGCCGATGACAATCGCTTCCAGTCCCGTACCCGTCCTCCCGTCGATCCCGCGCTCAAACAGGGCTTCAACAATCGCATCGACCAGTCCAACCGCCTCGCCGACGCCGCCCTCCAGCACAACCCCAATGACTCCAACGCCCTCTACTGCAAAGCCGTCACCTCCGGCATGCAGGCCGATTGGGCCTCCCTCATCGACCGCCACGAGTACGGCGCCTTCAAATACAGCGAGCTCGCCAGCAAGTACGCCAAACAAGCACTCGCCATCAACCCCACCCTCTACGACGCCAACCTCGCCGTAGGCATTGAAAACTACATGCTAAGCCTCAAGGCCGCGCCCATCCGCTGGTTCCTTGGCATGGCTGGCGCCGGCACCAACAAGGCCGAAGGCGTCCGCCTCCTCAAACTCACCGCAGAACAGGGTCACTATCTCGCCCCCTTCGCCCGCCTCATGCTCGCCGTCGGAGAGCTTCGCGACGGCCGCACCCAATCAGGCAAACAAATCTTGATCGGCCTCTCCCAGGAGTTTCCCAAGAACGACCTCTACCAGCGTCAGATCGCCCGCCTTCATTAGCCCCCTGCCGAAATTCAACACTGAATCTCTCTCAACGTGTACCTTTAAACGATCGCTCCATCCCACGCCTCCAGAGACGATTGCAGGCGTGCAACTCTCGATTACTACGCAACGTCAACCAAACGCAGTCAATTTACGTCATCACAAAGGGTTCTCATAAGCATGCGCATTGCATCTGTCGGCACCGCCTATCCACCTCATCGCTACTCACAGGCACAAATCTCAGAAGCACTTACGGCGCGCTGGCAGGACCGCATGGAAGAGCCCCGGCTCATCAACCGGCTCTTCGTCAACTGCGGTGTCGACTTCCGCAACCTCGTATTCCCTTTGGACGTCTATGAGAATCTCTCCGGCTTCGGCCCCACCAACGACGCCTGGATCGTCGCCGCCGTCGAACTCGGCGAGAAAGCGATCGACACCGCGCTTGCCCGCGTAGGCCTCACCCCCGCCGACATCTCCGCTATCTTCTTCGCCTCCGTCACCGGCATCGCCAGCCCCACCATCGACGCCCGCCTCATCAACCGCATGCCCTTCCCCACCAGCATCAAGCGCACGCCAATCTTCGGCCTCGGCTGTGTCGCCGGTGCCGCAGGCATCTCCCGCGCCTCTGACTACGTCCGCGCCTTTCCCGACCAGTACGCTCTCCTTCTCTCCGTCGAACTCTGCTCCCTCACCTGGCAGGACAACGACCAGTCCATCGCCAACCTCATCTCCTGCGGTCTCTTCGGCGACGGCGCCGCCGCCGTCATCATCGCAGGCTCCGAGACCGCGCTCGCCAAGCGCACCTGCGTCACCTGCATCTCAGGCCCCAAAATCCTCGACACGCGCTCTACCTTCTATCGCCACACCGAGCACATCATGGGCTGGGACATCGGCGACATGGGCTTCAAAATCGTCCTCTCCCCCGACGTCCCCAAGGTCGTCAACGAGCATCTTCGCGGGAACGTTGAATCGTTTTTGACCGACAACGGTCTAACCCTCGATGACATTTCGAGCTACATCTTCCACTCCGGCGGCCCCAAAGTTCTCGAAGCAATGGAAACCACCCTCAACCTCCCCGACAACGCCCTCGAACCTTCATGGCGCAGCCTGCGTGAGGTCGGCAATCTCTCCGCAGCGTCGGTCCTCGCCGTCCTCGAAGACGTTCTCGTCAACGCCCCCGGCAAACCCGGCACCTACAGCATCCTCGCTGCCATGGGCCCAGCCTTCTGTTCGGAGCTTGTTCTCCTCCAGTGGTAACAGCCTCCTCTGCAGCGCCGTGACCCAAGACAAAAGCAGCACCCGATGAACCTCCGCAGCAGCCAGCCTGCCGCGGAGGTTTTGATCGTTAGCGCAGGTCCCGCCGGCCTCGCCGCCGCAATCAAGGTCTCCACGTCGAAAATCACGACGCCATGCAGCCTTCCCTCGATCCTCTTCCAGCGTCTCCTCGAGGTACACATCGACCACCGCCCTGCATCTTCCCGGGTATTGACGAACTACTTGCTACCGGATTACACATGCTGACAAGCTAAACTAGATCAGGACGGCGGCCTCAACGAACTTTACAGCGGCACTCGCCTCCCTGTAAGTTGAGGCTATCCCCGAGGACGCCGGAGTTCCATGAACGATATCGCCACACGCTGCATTGACATCATCGCTAAATCTAAAAGCATCCCCGCGGACTCCATCTCTCTCGCCAACACCTTCGACGAGCTCAACATCGACTCCCTCGACAAGATCAACATCTCCTTCGAGGTCGAAGAGGCCTTCAACATCGAGATTCCCGACGAAGCCCTCAGCACCCTCCGCACCGTTGGCGACATGGTAGAAGGCGTCGCAAAGCTGACCGCCGCCCCTTCCCCCATCACCACCCGCTGACCATCCAGCCTCCCCGGACACCTCCCGTCTCACGACTGGCAACTCGAAAAAGTGGCCCACTGCTCGAATCCGCTAAACCTCGGGTACGGGTGGCGGGAACCCCGTTCATGCCGTCTCATCTGATGTGTGGGCATTCGCCGCAAAAGGCGCGAACCGCTTTCCTTGCCCCAGCGATAAAATCTCCCCCTGACGCAGCGTTCACAGTCTCCCTCCCGCTCCCGTGTATCATTCGCTCGTATGTACGTAGGCGACCCTCAGCTGACGGCCAGTCAGGTCCTGCGGACCTTTCATCACGACGAGCTCTACCTCTTCCTGGGAGCCGCATTCACTGCCGTCGGGCTCGTCTCGATAGCATTCGCCTTCCTCGGTCGCAAGTTCGACGCCATGCTCTTCTGGCTCGCTCTCTTCGCCATCTTCTACGGTCAAAGGCTTTGGCTCCACTTGGGGCTTCTCACCCTCATCATCCCACCCTCGCACTTCTTCGATGACCTTCGCGCCATAGGGAATTACCTGGTGCCAATTCCCGCCTTCTTCTACTTTGAGGCGGCAGGCTTTCTGGGCCGCTCAGGCCGCAAGATCGCCATCGTTCTCACCTCCGTGTTCCTGGGTCTCGCCGTCGCAACGATGTTGTTCGGTCAAAGGGACGCCTTTCAGCTGACAAACAACCTGGTCGTCATCGTCAGTCTGTTCGCGCTCATCATCCAATCCTTCACAAGAAAGCAGGCAGACAAAGACTTCGTCATCGCTCGCCGAGGCATCATCGTCTTTGTCATCTTCGCCCTCTTCGATAACATCGGGGGAGCCCTCGGATACCGTTGGTTCATAGAGCCCTTAGGCTTTACCTTCTTCCTTGCAACCCTCGGCTATGTCGCCGCAAAGCGCGGCCTCCATCGCGATCAACAGTTCAACGCCCTCCAAAAGGAACTCGAGATCGCACGCCGCATCCAAACCTCGATTCTGCCGCCAGCCTATCCTCAATCCCCCCACTTCCGCGTAGCCGCCCGCTACGTCCCCATGACCGCCGTAGCCGGAGACTTCTATGACTTCCTAGTCGCCGATCAAACCCAGGCAGGCCTCCTGATCGCCGACGTCTCCGGTCACGGCGTTCCCGCCGCACTCATCGCCTCCATGGTCAAACTCGCCGCCACCTCACAGCGCGCCAACGCAGCCGATCCCGCCCTTCTCCTCGCCGGAATGAACACCGTCCTCTGCGGCAACACGCAAGAACAGTTCGTCACCGCAGCCTACGTCTATCTCGACGCCGAGTCCTCCACCCTCCGATACTCCGCCGCCGCGCATCCGCCCATGCTTCTGGTTCGCTCCGGCAACGTAATCGAACTCACCGAAAACGGCCTCATGCTCGCAGCCTTTTCCTTCGCGACTTACACCACCGCCATCCACCCCCTCGAACCCGGCGATCGCCTCCTTCTCTACACCGACGGCATTCTCGAAGCCACCAACGCACAAGGAGAAGAGTTCGGATCAAGCCGCCTCCACACTCTCCTCAAGAAGGCCGCCAACCTCCGCGCTGAAGACGCAGCCGCCAGCATCCTCTCGTCTCTCGAACAGTGGTCGTCCAGGTCCCAGAACGACGACCTCACCCTCCTCGTCTGCGACTATCTCTGCGCAAACACTCCCTCACAAAGCGCTTCTCTTCCCGGCCTAACCGCAACTCCCGCCTGAAGCCAATAAGCCCTGACCAACATCCAGACTCAAACACTCAATCGCGAGAACGGAAGAGTGCGATCCTACCTGTCTCTGGCTTGGCAGCTGCCTCAAGCCACGGCTCGTCAGCGACGACAGACGAACAAGGGCCATACGTGCAGATTCGGATTCGACGAGTAGCCGCCTCACGCCTCAGACGGTCGAGCACATCGCTCAGGATGGTCCCTACAAAAGGACTGTAAAGATAGAACACCGTGCCAATGGACAGATCCGCCACTCGCGCATCCTCCTCAAGAAACCTAACCTTATTCAGATTCAGCCTCTGTGCACACTCCCGGGCACATCCGACGTAGCTCGCCTCTAGCTCAATCCCTATGCCGCCGGCACCGGTGCAGGCCGAGACCAGCAACGGAACATGGCCCAATCCTGAGCCAAGATCGACAAGAACATCGGCCTCATCGAGCGCAGTCAATCCCATAAGTCTGAAAATATGGCGCGCAGGCGTCGGCTGATAAAACACCATCTCAACCTCGCGTCGAACATCGCCACCGCCAGGCTCTTCAAACTGAAACACACCACTCACCAGCTCATCCAGATAGTCATAGCCCATGCCGCTGACAGGCCCATTAATCGGCCCAGCCGCTTCATCCATCACCGATGAAGAATCGATCCACCGAAGCAAAGTCTCAGGCCGCTCCCCACGCTGAATCTCACATCGAATGCCTTCGTACAGCTCACAATTCACAGCTTCCAGCCTGCCGCAAACTGCTCTCGCTCGGCGATAGAGTCCGCCGTCATTCGACTCAGCCCCAGGCACCGCTCCAGGGATATCCGGAAGATAAGCATCAAGCCGATCCAGCGCCGCCAGACGTTCCCGAAGCCGATCCGGCTCGAGCAGCGACGGCTCGTCTTCTAACTGCCACACAAGACGCTCAAGCGGATCGATCAACGGTTGGAAGCTCCATTCCTAAGCGATAAAACGTCTCCTGCTGACTCAGGGTACAACCGCGATGGACAATGCCGCTCACCTTCCGCATTGCCGGCCACCCTCCAGCAACGCACCTAATCCCGGAATCCCCGGCACAATCGCGCAAGTCTAATTGAATCGCCCCCGGAGATTAAATTCAATCCGCAACCCACTCAGATTCACAAGCACCGCTTGATCAACAATTAAATGTCGTAATACCATTTCATCCCGCGCATCTCAGGAGGGAGTCATGAGCACGAACGAAATTCGTAGTAACGACGCGGCCAGCGTCGCCAGAGTCGACACAAAGCTCGAGATAATCGTCATCCCCATCTCCGATGTAGACCGCGCGAAAGAGTTCTACGCGAGGCTCGGTTGGCGCCTCGACGCCGACTACGACAACGGTACCGACTTCCGCGTCATCCAGTTCACGCCGCCCGGCTCCGGGTGCTCGGTCATCTTCGGCAAGAACGTCACTGCGGCAGAACCCGGCTCCGCCCAGGGCCTGTACCTGATCGTCTCCGACATCGCGACCGCCCGCAGCGAGATGCTCCGTCGCGGCGCAGAGATCAGCGATGTCTTCCACGACGCAGGCGGCGTGTACGCTGGCCCGGACGATCCCTACCTCTTTGGGCGGCGCAGGGTCAGCGGTCCGGATCCCGAGCATCGCAGCTACCGCTCGTTCGCCTCCTTCCGTGATCCCGACGGCAACGGCTGGCTACTCCAGGAGATCACGACGCGGCTTCCCGGGCGTGTGACCGGCGACACGACCTACGCGTCGGCGAACGATCTGGCGAGCGCGCTTCGGCGGGCGGGGGCGGCCCACGGCGAGCATGAAAAGCGCACCGGCGGCCTGCGCGACGAGAACTGGCCGGACTGGTACGCCGAGTACATGGTGCGCGAGCAATCCGGCGAAGAGCCGCCGCAATAAAACGACTACGACGCCATCAAGCGCAAAGATGGGAACAGCTAGCGATTACAGTCACCAGCAGGCCCTCCTGTCCGTAAAATCCTGTCAACCCCCGAAATCATCAAACCCCGCGTCAATCCAGCACAAAAGCGTGGCGTATGAGTTCGGTCCCGACCGCTATAATAGAAACAGAACAGGAAAGCCCCTGAAACCACAGGGGCTTTTTATTTTATGATCGCCCGTAACTCCTTTGGATGTAATATTTTGCAAGTAAACCCTTTCAATGCAATATTTTACAGACAGGCACCACCCGCAAACTGCTCAAAACAAGTATTTTAGCCGCAAAATACCCCCGGGGGGAGGGGGAGGGTAGGCCGATTCCTCAAAGAATCTACAATCACCAAGAGCACCACCAGGAGAAGAAGTGAATCGTGTCGTAGTCACCGGCCTCGGATGCATCACCCCCATCGGCAACACCGTCGCGGACTTCCGCACCTCCCTCTTCGCCGGCACCACCGGCATCGCCCCCTTCCCACCCTACCCGGAAGCACCCGCCCGCGAAGCGCACGACAAGACCCAGGGGCTCCGCTTCACCCAGACCGCTGCCGTCAAAGACTTCGACGCCAGCCAGCACCTCGACTCCGGCATCCTCACTGCCACCGACCGCACCGTACACTTCGCCGTCGTAGCCGCCCGCCAGGCCGCCGCAGAGTCCCAGCTAACCAACCACTACACACCAGACAAGATCGCCATCATCGTAGGCTGCGCCTGCGGTGGCCGACAGGCCGAAGAGACCGAGACCGCCAAGCTCTACACCCGTGACGCCCGCGTCCATCCCCTCACCGTCGTCCGCACCATGGCCTCCGCCGGAGCCAGCAACATCTCCATCGACCTCAAGATCACCGGCCCCGCCCTCAACATCTCCACCGCCTGCTCCTCCGGCGCTCACGCCATCGGCCTCGCCTTCCAGATGATCCGCAGCGGCATGATCGACGCCGCCATCACCGGCGGCCATGAGGCCCCCCTCACCTTCGGCTTCCTTCGGGCATGGGACAGCATGCGCGTCGTCTCCCCCACCCAGTGCCGCCCCTTCTCCGCCGACCGCGACGGCATGACCCTTGGCGAAGGCGCCGCCATGTTCACTCTCGAAACCCTCGAGTCCGCCCTGGCCCGCAACGCGACCATCTACGCCGAGATCGTAGGCACCGGCAGCTCCGCCGATGCCAGCCACGTCACCCAGCCCCACCCAGACGGCGCCGCCGCCGCCATGCGTATCGCCCTCAAAGACGCCGACGCCTCACCCGAAGAGGTCGGCTACCTCAGCGCCCACGGCACCGGCACCCTGGTCAACGACACCACCGAAGCCGCCGCCATCCACCAAGTCTTCGGACCGCTCGCGTCAAAAATTCCCGTCAGCTCCACCAAATCCCTGCACGGCCACTCCATCGGAGCCAGCGGAGCCCTCGAAGCCCTCGCAACCATCCTCGCCCTCAAGGAAAGTCTCCTCCCCGCCAACACGGGCATCACGCAGGTCGACCCGGCCATCAACCTCGACATCATCCTCGGCGCACCCCGCAAAGCCTCTCCAAAGCTAGCCCTGTCCAACTCCCTGGCCTTCGGAGGCCTGAACGCGGTACTCGCCTTCCGTCCTATCGAATAATTCGACTGAAAAACTCACTCAACGCGCGCCGGCGTCGGCCTGCCTTCAATCAGCAACGCCGCACTCAAAGCACTCGCTACCGAGAGCCCCACTGCAATCCACAACACCACCCCATAAGCACTGACAAACGACTCCCCGATCAACCGCTGCACCCGCACATTATCGCTCCTCGCAGCAGCCAGCTTCGCCCTCTGGGCCTCGACACTCTGCCGCTCCGCCACAGGCAGACCAAGCCCATCCAGCCCCCTCCCCAGCCTCCCGTTGAAGTTCATCGAAAACACCAGACCCATCAACGCAACCGCCAGCAACCCCGCCACGCGCGACACCGCATTATTGATCCCCGAAGCCACACCCGCGCGGCTCTGATCGATCGAACTCATCACCGTAGTCGTCAACGGAGCCACGCTAACCGCCAGCCCCAGCCCAAGCACAATCACCGCCGGAAACACAGTCGACCAATAAGACCCACCCACCCCGCCCCGCCGAAATAATCCAAATCCCACACCGGCAATCAAAGGCCCAACAATGAGCGGCAGCCTCGCTCCATACTTCACAATCAGCCCACCCGACCACCGCGACAACACAAAGATCAGCAGAATCAGCGGAAGCAAAGCCCCACCGGCCTGCGTCGCCGAATAGTGCTGCACCTGGATCAGATCCAGCGGCAAAAAGAACAACACCCCGCTCAGCGCCGCATACAGGAACAACGTCATCAAATTCGCCCCACTAAAGGTCCGCGATCGAAACAAACCCAGCGGCAACATCGGAGCCTCAGACCGCGACTCCACCACAAAGAAAGTCGCAAGAGCCGCCACGCCGACCACACCAGCAACCAACGCTCGCCTCCCGCCGCCATCAGCCTCAATCAAGGCAAACGTAATCCCGCACAATCCCACAGTAGCCAGCGCCGCCCCCCACCCATCCAACCTCTGAACCATCTCCTCATCGCGGCTCTCCGGCACCCTCGCCAACGAAATCAACACCACCAGCACCGCCAGCGGCAAGTTGATAAAGAACACCCAACGCCAAGAGAGATGCTCAATCAACCAACCGCCCAACACAGGGCCCACCGCCGTGGTGATCGCAGTAAAGCCCGACCAGGTCCCAATCGCCCTCCCTCTCTCCTCCGCGCAGAACGATGAGCTGATCAACGCGAGGCTACCCGGCACCAGCAAAGCCCCACCCACCCCCTGCAGACCCCGCGCGACAATCAGCGCACGAACATCGGAAGCAAACCCGCACCAGGCCGAGGCCCCTGCAAACAACACGACCCCAACCAAAAATATCTTCCGCCGCCCATAAAGATCGCCGAGCGACCCCCCCACCAACAGAAGCGCCGACAAAAACAACGCGTAAGCCTCAACCACCCACTGCACATCAGTCACAGTTGCATTTAGAGAGGTCTGCAACGCCGGCAACGCAACATTCACCACCGTCCCATCAATGAACACCATGCTCGATCCAAGAATCGTAGCTGCGAGCACCCACACCCCGCCCCGCGTCTTCTCGGGCGCAGAGGCCACGCTGCGAATCGCACCTTCTTCACAAGGTAAATTTGGCATGGTTCTTTACTCCCACCGCCGCCGATCATACCAGCTATCCGTAACGATGCCCGACCGCTGGCAGGAGGCATGGATACCACCACTAAACGATCTAGACTGGCGCATTGCCAACTACCTCTAGCCCCCCGTATCTCTCAGCGAGGCCTCACCCGTCACCCGCAGTGCCTTACTCGTTATCGCTTCTAACCTCAACCGGAGATCATCGCGATACCATACCCGATAGATGATCTCCGTTCTCATCCTCACCCGCAACGAGCAGCGCGACCTCCCCGCCTGTCTCTCCTCCGTCTCCTGGTCCGACGACATTCACGTCTTCGACTCCCACTCCACAGACAACACCGTCGAGATCGCCAAAGCTGCCGGCACCCACATCCACACCCGCCCCTTCGACGACTACGCCACCCACCGCAACGCCGCCCTCACCACCCTGCCCTTCAAACACCAGTGGGTCTTCATCCTCGACGCCGATGAGCGACCCACCCCCGAGCTCTCCCGCGAGATGCAGCAGCTCGCACTCGCCGCCCCCGACCAGACCGCCGCCTTCCGCGTACGCCGCCGCGACTTCCTCTTCGACACCTGGCTCAAACACGCGCAGATCTCTCCGTTCTACATCCGTCTCGTACGCCCCGAGCGCGCCCGCTACACCCGCGCGATCAACGAAGTCCTTGAGATCGACGGCCCCGTAGCCGAACTCAGCTATCCACTCGATCACTACCCCTTCTCCAAGGGCATCGCCCGCTGGGTCGAGAAGCACAACCTCTACTCCACCATGGAGGCCGAGCTCATCGTCCGCAACCAGGGCCTGCAGAATCCCTCCTTCATCACAGCCCTCCGCGACCCGGACTTCCACACCCGCCGCCTCCACCAGAAGGCCATCTTCTACCGCCTTCCAGGCCGCCCTCTCATCAAGTGGCTTTACATGGTCTTCTTCCGCGGTGCAATACTCGACGGCGCGGCCGGCCTCACCTACGCCACCCTGCAGGCCTTCTATGAGTACCTCATCGTTCTCAAGACTAAAGAACTTCGCAGCGGCGGAGCATAGCTTTACACATCAGGATGGTGTACCCGGAATATCAGCGAAGCGTTGGTTCCTCCAAATCCGAACGAGTTCGACATCGCATACTCCATCGGCACGCTGACAGCTTTGTCCTTCACCAATCCAAACTGAACCACCTCATCCAGATCTTCGATGTTCGTCGTCGGAGGAGCAATCTGATCCCGCAAGGCCAATACCGTAATGCCTGCCTCAAGACTTCCCGCGCCACCCAGCAGATGCCCCGTCATCGACTTCGTCGAACTCACCAGAAGGCTCAACGCGTGATCGCCAAACGTCTCGCTAATCGCCCTCGCCTCCGCTCTGTCTCCAAGCGGAGTAGAGGTAGCATGCGCATTCAAATACTGAATCGCACTCGGCTCAAGCCCGGCATCCGCGAGCGCCAACTGCATCACTCGACGGACTCCGCGCCCATCCTCAGGCGGAGCATTTGTATGAAACGCATCCGAGTTCGCCGCGTAACCCACGATCTCAGCCAAAATCGGCGCGCCACGCCGCAGCGCATGCTCTCGCTCTTCAAGCACAAGAACTCCCGCGCCCTCGCCCACAACAAATCCGTCGCGCCCGCGATCCCACGGCCGTGAAGCTCGCGCAGGATCGTCATTCCGCGTCGACAAAGCCCGCATCGCAGCGAATCCGCCCACCGAGAGCGGCGTAACAGCTGCTTCACTCCCGCCGCAGATCATCGCATCCGCATCGCCTCTCTGAATAATCCGAAATGCTTCGCCAACTCCATGCGCTCCCGTCGTACAAGCAGTGGCGCACGTCAGATTCGGCCCAGTAGCCCCATACCGTATCGAGATCTGCCCCGCCGCCAGATTCGCAATCGTTGCCGTAATAAAGAACGGCGATATTCTGTCCGGCCCTCCGCTCTGCAGCTTCGCATGTTCCCGCTCGATCACCTCGAACGCCCCGATCCCACTGCCGACGTACACGCCCACCCGCTCCGCGTCCTCAGCAGACATATCCAGTCCCGACTGCTCCATCGCAAACTGCGCCGCAGCCATCGCAAACTGAATGAAGCGCCCCATCTTCTTCACATCCTTGCGATCGACAAAGTTCTCAGGAATAAAACCCTTCACCTCCCCAGCAAACTGGCAGCTGAATCTCTCCGGATCAAAGAGTGAGATTCTATCGATGCCGGAGTCCCCCCTTTGCAGCGCGGCCCAGGTCATCTCCGTGCCAACCCCTACCGGACTCACCAGCCCAACACCGGTCACCACAACGCGAAACTGTTCTCTCATATCTGTCTTCGAAGTCATCCAACTCCCTCTCTTCGCTGCAACGGGCTGTCATCGCCTTGGCCATGTCCAACGCCTCGCTTCGGAACAAGTTCACTCCCCGGAGGCACTTTTTACATGACAATCATAATTTATTTTTGCAACTCCCTATGTGGGAGCCGCTTCGCGAAGTCACTCCGGAAGGCAACAATCTAAAGTTCTGACTCTCGATATTTGGCTGATAACCCGCAACCATACGGACGTGCAAGACCCCCCCGAAAAAATCGGCACGTCACGCAAGTTCGAATCGTCCCTGCAGAGTTCTGTCGACTCATACCCTGCCTGCAAAACTTACCGGCATCATTCAGCCCATAAGACTTTGTCAGAACTCTCAAAGTTACAAATCTGGGGCGCTGCGCCTGATTTTCCAGCCATATCAGCTGCGCTCACTTCACGTTTGTGTGATATCTCAAAAAAATTCTTGCAATATTCGTGAAAGCCATTTAAGGTTGGCTCACTCTTTCTTAATTTGCCGTTTTCGCCACACTTCTAGCAGCCGCTTGGCCCTTGGAACACAGTGACGTACCCGCAGCATTCCGCTGCGATGTCGGCTTGTTGTCTAAAACGACCTAAAAAATCGCTTCAAAGCGATCACAGAGACTCTTTGTCTTTTTTTCGGAGGTTCTATGCGTAGGCAATCGGTAAGACCCTTACAGGCTGTGCTCTACAGTCTCGCCGCCATTCTGCTAACCATTCTCGGAACATCGTTTGCAAACGCCCAGACCTTCCGCGGCGGAATCAACGGTACTGTAACTGATCGCACCGGCGCTGCCATCGCGAACGCAACCGTCGTCGCCGTGCAAACCGATACTGACGTCAAGCACACAACCACCAGCTCCAGTGGTGGCGAGTTCCTCTTCCAGGATCTTCCCCTCGGCAACTACAGCGTCACCGTCAGTTTCTCTGGATTCCAGACTGTAAAGACCGACAAGATCGCGGTCCAGGCCGGCGTAATCTTCACTCTGCCAGTCTCTCTTCCACTCTCGAGTTCGGCCACAACTGTAGAAGTCGATGCAGCAGCCGTAGCTCTCGATACCACAACCACCACGCAGACCACCGTGCTCGATGCCAAAGTCGTGTCAGACCTGCCACTCAACGGTCGCGACTTCACTCAGATGATCTCGCTCACGGCGGGCTACGCCGGCTATAGCGGCGGCGGCTTCGGCTCCCTCAATGGAACCCGCGCCAATCAGATGAACTGGCAGATCGACGGCGTCGATAACAATGATCTCTGGCATAACATTCCCGCAGTCAACCAGGGCGGCGTCTCCGGCATCGCCGGTATCATCCTCCCACTCGACGCAGTCGACCAGTTCTCCGCGCAGACACAGTCCGGTCCCGAAGGCGGACGTAACCCAGGTGGCACCATCAACCTGACCCTCCGCTCTGGTACCAATCAACTTCACGGCACCGCATATTACTTCAATCGCAATGAACTCTTCGGTGCCAAGAGCCCCTTCTCATCAACCAAGCAGAAGGTCCGCAACTACAACACCGGCTTCTCCCTCGGCGGCCCGTTCCTCAAAGACAAGCTCTTCGGCTTTGCCACCTTCGAACATCAACGCTTCACCATCGGCCAATCTGGAACGGCGACCGAACCATCGATCGGCTGGCAAACCCAAGCCGAAGCGATCCTCGCTGCCAAAGGCGTTCCAGTTAATCCGGTGATGGTGGCTGTGCTCAACAGGTTGTGGGGCTCGAACGTACTCGCTCAGGACACTGTCGGAGTCGTAAACAATTACCACTCCAGCGATCCCGAGTTCGGATACAGCTGGAATGGTCTCGGCAAGGTTGACTATCGAATCAGCGACAAAGATAACCTCAGCGCTCACTGGTTCGTCGGTCAAGGCAGTCAGGTTGCGCCCGTTGGCTCCCAACTCCTCGCTTACTACGAAGTCGCACCAATTCACGTACAGAACATCGCCATCGTCTACAACCGGGTCATATCCTCCAGCATCTCCAACCAGGTTCTCGCCGGAGTCAACTACTTCAATCAGGTCTTCAACGACAACCAGACCGGCCAGGATGTTCAAAGCCTCGGCTTCATCACCGGCGCCACCTTCCCGAACGCTCCGAACATCACCATCGGCAGGCCCGCCAGCTCAGGCGGCGGCACAACCGCCCAAAGCAGCAACTTTGATCCCGTCGGTCTGACCCCGCCCGAAGGACGCAACGACATCACCGGCCACCTCACAGACCAGCTCTCATGGACAAAAGGCAGGCACCAGATGCGCTTCGGCGGAGAATATCGCCAGGCGCAGCTCGACGAGTTCTACCATCGTCACTCCACCGGGTCCTTCACCTTCGATGGCAGCCAGGTCGGCGGTCCCGGTTACGCTGGTGCACTCGCCGACTTCCTGGCTGGCGAAACCTCCTCAGCCAGCATCACCATCGGAGATCCAGAGCGTCAGGTCTTCGTCAATACATGGTTCCTGAACGCCGGCGACTCCTGGCAGCTCACTCCCAAGCTCAACGTAAACTACGGCATTCGTTACGACTATGAAGGTCCGCTTCATAACTCCAACAAGGATCTGGCCGTCTTCCGTCCGGCTCTCATCTCAAATGAAGGGCTTGCCTTCCAGGGAAATCAGATCAGCTCGCTCTATCCTCAGTACTACAAGAACTTCAGCCCGCGTGTCGGATTCAGCTACGCGATCGACCAGAATACAGTCGTCCGCGCTGGTTACGGCTGGTTTGCTGATACCCCCAACCTCAATCCCTTCCTCGACAATCGTCCGGGCAATCAGGCTCCCAACGGAGTCGAAGGCAATCCCGGCGGTGCAAGCCCCGTCTACTCCGTCTCGGCTGCTAATGGCGGATCGAACACCACCATCGTCGCAGGCGTTCCGATCTTCCCCTCCTCGGTTGGATACCCCTGCGCTGCCGGATCACCCTGCGGCGTCTTCTCTGTCAACCCCAACTTCCGCCCCTCCTACAACGAGAACTACAGCGTAAACCTCGAGCACACGCTGGCGTCCAGCGTTATCTTTCAACTCGGATATGTGGGCTCCTCAGCCCGTCATCTCCTCAGCCTTCTCGACATCAACCAGTCTGTTCCCGGCATCTACAGCGCAGACATTGATCGCCAGATGAAACGCCCCTTCTACGGCCTCTATCCCCAGTACGGCAACATCAACCAGATTGAAAGCATCGGGACTGCAAACTATAACTCCTTCCAGGCGCAGATTCGCGTTACCAACTGGCATCGCTTCTCCTCCCAAACCGTCTTCACCTGGTCACACGCCCTTGACGAAGTCACCGCTTACCGCGGCGCTCTTCCTCAAGACAGTACCAACTTCAAAGGGGACTACAGCAACTCAGACTTCGATACCAGGGCCACCTTCGTCAGCTTCCTGAGCTACGATGTTCCGGGTTCGCAGCACCTGAAGGGGCTCACCGGTGGCTGGCAGGTCAATGGTCTGCTTACCTTCCATGGTGGCCAGCCCTTTACGGTTCGTGCCTCCGGAGACATCAGCGGCACCAACGAAGGCAACGACCGCGCAGTTCAAATTGCTCCAGCACGCGTCGGCTACCAAGGCCAGTCCACTACCGCAAACTGGATCGATCTCAGCGCCTTCCAGGATCCGGCTCCGGGCACCTTCGGCACCGTTCGCCGCAACTCCTTCTACGCTCCCGGCTACAATGACGTCGATCTCTCCGTCTTCAAAAACACGAAGATCGGCGAGCGTCTCACCATCCAGCTCCGCGCAGAGATGTTCAACCTCTTCAACCGAAATAACTTCGCTCCTCCTTCCCCATCCGTCGGCGGCAGCTCGCAACTCAGCGATACCATCGGCGACTATAACGGCGCACCCGGCATCGGAGCCGGCGAAGCATTCAACACTCAATTCGGTGGAAAGATCATCTTCTAACCCAAACCACAACGAAAAGCCCCATCCAGCAGAGCATCGCCGGATGGGGCTTTTTCACGTCCGCCTATTCAACCTACAAAGGCCACTTCCACTCCCGAATCCCCTTGCTGTCAATCCCGTTCTCATGCGCGTAGTTCACCGCTTCGATGATCTGCCCCTTCAGCCACTCCTTCGTATGAGCCGCCGTCATCTGCAGCCGAGGCACTCGATCGATCACATCGATAGCCAGGTCAAACCGATCGATCTGATTCAGAATCGCCAACTCCAGCGGAGTATTGATATTGCCCTTCTCCTTGTATCCGCGCACATGGAAGTTCTCATGATTCGTCCGCTTGTACGTCAGCTTGTGGACCAGCGAAGCATAGGCATGGAAGTTGAAGATCACCGGCTTGTTCTTCGTAAACAAGCTATCGAACTCCTTCTCCGAAAGCCCATGCGGATGCTCCGTCTCCGGCATCAACCGGAACAGATCCACCACATTCACAAACCGAACCTTCACATCCGGACATCGCTCTCGCAGAATCGCGACAGCAGCCAACGCCTCTTCCGTCGGAATATCCCCCGCACACGCAATCACCGCATCCGGCTCATCCCCCGCGTCATTACTCGCGAAGTCCCATATCCCGATTCCCTTCGTGCAATGCTTCACCGCATCATCCATATTCAGATACTGCAGATGTGGCGCCTTATCCGCAACAATCACATTCACGTAATTTGAGCTGCGCAGACAGTGATTCCCAACACTCAACAAACAATTCGCATCCGGTGGCAGATAGATCCGCGTTACCTCCGGGCTCTTATTCGTCACTACATCTAGAAACCCGGGATCCTGATGCGTAAATCCGTTGTGATCCTGTCGCCACACCAGCGACGTAATCAGCAGATTGATCGATGAAATCGGCGCTCGCCATCTCAACTCCAGCTTGCTCTTCTCCAGCCACTTCGCATGCTGGTTGAACATCGAATCGATGATGTGCACGAACGATTCGTAGGTCGAAAAGAAGCCATGCCGCCCCGTCAGCACATAGCCCTCGAACCATCCCTCCAGCGTATGCTCGCTCAGAATCTCCATCACGCGACCATCTCGCGCAAGATCCCCGCCGTCCGCATCCTCAGGCAGCAGCTTCGCCATCCACGTCTTCCCGCTGGCCTCATAGATAGCCTGCAACTTATTCGAAGCCGTCTCATCGGGCCCGAAGACACGAAAGCTCGTCATATTCCTCTTCATCGCATCGCGCAAAAAGTGCGCCAACACATCAGTCGGCGAAACCTCGATCTGGCCCGGCTTTTCCACCTTCACCGCATAGTCGCGAAAGTCCGGCAGCTCCATCGGTTTCCGCAGCAGTCCACCATTCGCATGAGGATTCGCTGTGATTCTTCGCTGACCGACAGGAGCCATCTCCCTCAACTCCGCGATCAGCTTGCCCGATTCATCAAACAACTCCTCCGGCTTGTAGCTCTTCATCCACTTCTCAACCATCTTCAGGTGTTTCGGATTCGTCACCGGATCGAGAACCGGCATCTGGTGCGCTCGCCACGAGCCCTCCAGCTTGTGCCCATCAATCTCCTTCGGGCAAGTCCATCCCTTCGGCGAACGCAGAATAGTCATCGGCCACCGCGGCCGCTCCGGCGCTGTCCCCTTCGGCGCACTCCTGGCTTTCTTCTGAATCGCGCGAATCTCCTTCACGCAATCCTCCATCACTCCCGCCATCAACTGGTGCATCGTCGCCGGATCATCTCCTTCGACAACATGCGGCTCCCAGCCAAATCCCTTGAACATCCACTCCAACTCTTCGGGAGAAATACGCGCCAGCACTGTAGGATTAGCTATTTTGTAACCGTTAAGGTGCAGTATTGGCAGCACCGCACCATCCCTTACAGGATTCAAGAATTTGTTCGAGTGCCAGGACGTAGCCAGCGGCCCCGTCTCAGCTTCTCCATCTCCCACCACTACGGTCACAATCAAGTCAGGATTATCAAACGCCGCGCCAAACCCATGCGACAAGCTGTAGCCCAGCTCGCCCCCCTCATGAATCGACCCCGGCGTCTCTGGCGTGCAGTGACTCCCAATCCCACCCGGAAAGGAAAACTGTTTGAAGAACTTCAGCATTCCCGCAACGTCTTCGCTCTTATCTGGATACACCTCCGAATACACACCCTCCAGATAACTGTTCGAAAGCGTAGCTGGCGCCCCATGTCCCGGACCCGACAAATAAATTAAATCCAAATCGTACTTCTTGATGAGCCGGTTCAGATGCACCCACACAAACGTCTGCCCAGGGTCCGAACCCCAGTGCCCCAACAGCCGGTTCTTAATATGCTCCGCCTTCAACGGCTCCCGCAACAGGGGATTCGCCCGCAAGTAAAGCATCCCAACACAAAGATAGTTGCACGCCCGCCAATAGGCATCCAGCTTCCGCAGTTCCTCAGCCGAAAGCGGCTTACCACCCTGACTCTTGTCTTTAACCAGTTCCTTGGACACATTACTCATAAATAACTCCGTCAATCGTAATCAGTAGATCCGGAAGCAATCCTAGAAAATTTGTAACCGGAAAAGACTCATTTCGCAGATTGGGCCATTCGATGAACATGCATCGCGATCATCCAATCTTCCTTAGCCGGAACGACAAGCACTGCCGTCACTGAGTCAGATGCACTTATCTGTCGGACAGCGTCGCCCCCTGCACCGTTCAACTCAGAATTAACAGAAATACCCAAATCGTCCATCCCGGCCAGTATCTCCGGCCGCGACCGCGTATCATGCTCTCCGATTCCACCAGCAAACACCACCGCATCAATTCCGCCCATCAACGCAATAAAGCCGCCCAGCGCCTTCTTCACACTCCGAGTAAATATCTCCACCGCCAGGCTTGCCTGTGCGTCGCCCTTCACCACCGCCTCCCGCACAGCCTTCATATCGTTCAGCATCCCAGAAAGCGCCACCATCCCCGCATCATGGTTCAGCATCTTCTCCAGCGCCGCAACCTGATCTCCCTTCATCTGCCGCAGCAGATAGAGCACCAGCCCCGGATCGAGATCACCCGGCCGTGTCCCCATCACCACTCCACCCGTAGGCGTCAGTCCCATTGTCGTGTCGATAGAGCATCCATCCACCAACGCCGTAACGCTGCATCCGCTCCCGAGATGCGCAATCACCATCCGCTTCGGAAACGAAAGCTCCTTCTCTGCGCGTAACTGCCGCACAATCGACTCGCAGCTCAATCCATGAAATCCATATCGCCGAACTCCCCGCTCGCGATACTCCATCGGAATCGGATACGTCGTCGCAGCCTCAGACATCGTCTGGTGAAACACCGTATCAAAGCAGGCATAATGCGCTACCCCAGGAAACTTCACCATCATGTCTTTGATCACTTCAATCACCGCAGGATCATGCAGAGGCGCAAACACCACCGCCTCCTCGAGATCCTTCAGCACCTCTTCGGTAATCCGCTGATGCCGGTCAAGCTTCGCTCCCGGATGCACGACCCGATATCCCACCGCATCCACAGTCGGCAAACCCTGCCCACTCACCGCTCCAACCACCAGCCCGATCGCCTCTAGCGCAGTCTGCGCCTTTACCTCGTTACGTCCTCCGCTTAAATCTCGTCCACCAGCGTCGCGAAATTTGAAACTCGCCTTCACCCCACCAATCCCGATCACCTCACCCTCAAACAACGACCGAGGTTCCTCTCCCTGAGCTTCAAACAGGGAAAACTTTATCGACGAAGATCCGCTATTGATAACGAGTATGTGCACAGCACCCCTGTCGCGAAACCCTTCCCTACGTTACACCCAGCCCATCACAGGCCCGTAAATTCTCCACAAGCGCGTTCCTCACCAGATGACGTCCAATGTCGAACATTTGTCTCGTCGCTGTAAAAAGATTGCAGTACCAGCCTGAGCCTCGACCTGCGGCCTCCAACAAGCCATAAACTCACAGCAGACCAAAAGGAGCGGCCCTTCGCATCCCGCAACCTTTTCTCATGGCATCCGCCCGCGCGCAGCTTATGGCATCAACAGTCGATAAAACCCGCGACGACCTCCCTCTACTATCCGCCGCAACTGGCTTCATCTTCGCCTTCAGAGTCTCGCTGACCTTCCTCTGGTTTCGAGATGAGCCTCAGTCAGGAACCATTGTCTGGCTAGCGCTAAGCTTGATTCTTCTCTCCCTCGCAACGCTCTTCACTATAGGCAGCGCAACAACCTCCACCGCGTCCTATCGCACCACACCCATTCGCTGGGCCGCCGCCCTACTCAGCCTCAGCTTCGTCAGTATCTTCTGGTCCCAGGCACCCCTCGATGCGGCCGCCGGTTACTGGCTCTCCTGGGCCGCAGACGTCGCCACCGTCTGGATTCTCCTGCGTGACGGCGACCCTGAGATCAAAGCAGCGGCCATCATGAAAGGTTTCGTCTACGGAGCCTGCATCGTGGCCATCGTCGCCTGGGCCATCCCTGCCCGAGACGACTTGCGCCTCGGGGATGAGATCTTCCTGCATCCAAACACACTCGGCTTCCTCTTCGCCATCGCCACGCTGCTGGCAATCCACCTCGCACACGAGACCACGCTCTGGCGATGGCCCGCACTCTTCCTTGCGACAACGCTTCTGCGCACCATCAGCAAAAGCGCCATCTTCGCCTTCCTCCTGGCCTTCTGCTTCTATCTCCTCCGAGACTCCACGCTCTCCCGCAAGATAAAGATCAGAATCGGCATCGCCGCGACAGCCGTCCTTGTCTCTCTCTCCGGTCTGCTCGAGGCCTACTTCACCACCTACGCCGCTGGCACCGATCCCGAAACCCTTACCGGCCGAACCATCATCTGGGCCATGTCTCTCGAATACGCCATCAAGAAACCGATCTTCGGCAACGGCTTCTACTCCTACCGATTCGTCGTCCCACCCTTCGGACTCTTCGAAGCCCAGCAAGCCCACAACGAACTCCTTCAGCAGTTCTTCGCCTTCGGAGCCGTCGGCGTCCTCCTCACGATTGGCCTCTACTGGACCTTCTTTCGCCAGGTTCGCCGCGCGCCTGCATCTCATCTCAAAACACTCGCCGGCACAATACTCCTCTTCGCTCTCGTCCGAGGCCTCACCGACACCCAGATCTACGACCTCTCTCTTCCTCTCTGGCTAATGATCATGCTCTCCATCCTGCTCTCAATCCGCACTCCCCAATCTCACCCAGCAGAGACAGCCCTCTTCGAGACTTCCACCACATGACGCACTCCCTCAAACGCTCCCTCCGCTCCGTAGTAGAAGCCACCGGCCATCAGATTCGGAAGACCGACGTCTACAGCTCTCAAAGACTCCGCTATCGCCGCCTCTTCTCTCTCCTCGACCTCAATCTCATCCTCGACGTCGGCGCCAACGCCGGCCAGTTCGCAACCCTCTGCCGCGCCATCGGCTATCGCGGCAACATCCTCTCCTTCGAACCCAGCAGCACTTCGTTCCAGAAGCTTCTTGCCGCTGCCTCATCCGATCCGCACTGGACCGTAGCCGGCATCGCCCTGGGATCCACGACTGGCGAAACGGAGATCAACGTCTCCGCCGACTCCTTCTGCAGCTCCATCCTCCCCATGCTCGACTCGCACCTCTCCGCCGCCCCCAGCTCCGGCTACCTCCACAAAGAAAAAGTCTCTATCCGCCGCCTCGACGACGTCCTCCCTCCCCCCGCCTTCACCAGCAAAGCTCTCCTCAAACTCGACGTCCAGGGCTTCGAGCTGCAAGTCCTCACCGGAGCTCCCAGAATCCTCTCCCAGGCCCTCGCCGTCCAGCTCGAGATGTCCCTCCTTCCTCTCTACCAGGGCGAAACCCTCATGCCCGAGATGTCCGCCACCATGTGCAATCACGGCTTCCAGCTCTGGGACCTCGAGCCCTCCTTCCGCGACCCCGCCACCGGCCGACTCCTCCAGGTCGACGGCATCTTCGTTCGCAGCTCTGCCATCGCGTAACACCTCCCCCAAAAGTCCCAGCCGCTTCCTCGCGCAAAATTTGCCCCATCCATCTAAACTCAATCCATGTGTGGAATCGTTGGATACATTGGCCCTCAGTCTGTCGTCCCCGTCATTATTGAAGGTCTTCGCCGCCTCGAGTACCGCGGTTACGACTCCGCCGGCATCGCCGTAGCCGGAGGCCCCTCAGGCCTCGAACTCCGCCGCGCCCCCGGCAAGCTCCGCAACCTCGAAAACGTCATCCGCGACTCCCCCATCGATGGCACCTTCGGCATCGGCCACACCCGCTGGGCCACCCACGGCCGCCCCACCGAAGAGAACGCCCACCCCCACCGCGATGGCTCCGGAACCCTCGTCGTCGTCCACAACGGCATCGTCGAAAACTACCTCGCCCTCAAAAAAGAGCTCATCGCCAAAGGCCACAAGTTCGTCTCCGAGACCGACACCGAGATCATCGCCCACCTCATCCAGGACGCCTACGAAAACGGCCAGCCGCAAGTCATCGGACACGGCCGCGCACAAACCGCCAGCCCCTACGCCGCCAGCGAATCCGCCAACGAGTCCGAAGCCGTCGTCACCACCCTTCACCCCGACGGCTCCCGCCCCACCATGTCCCTCGAAGAGGCCGTCCGCCGCGCCGTCAAGCGCATCACCGGAGCCTTCGCCATCGGTGTCCTCTCCGCGCTCGAACCCAACAAGCTCGTCGCCGCCCGCATGGGCCCGCCCGCCGTCATCGGCATCGGCGACGGCGAATTCTTCCTCGCCTCCGACGTCCCCGGCATCCTCCACCACACCCGCAACATCCACTTCCTCGCCGACGGCGAACTCGCCATCCTCACCAAAGAAGGCGTCTCGCTAACAGATTTTCAAGGCGCAGCCTTGCCCTTAAAAGTCCAGCGCATCACCTGGGACCCCATCCAGGCCGAAAAAGCCGGCTACAAGCACTTCATGCTCAAGGAAATAAACGAGCAGCCCCGCGCAATCCGCGACACCACCCTCGGCCGCGTCTCCCTCGACACCGGCAAAGTCTTCCTCGAAGCCATGCAGATCTCCGACGAAGACCTCCGCAACGCCAGCCAGATCACCATCGCCGCCTGCGGCACCTCCTGGCACGCTGGCCTCGCCGGCAAGTTCATGATCGAGCGCCTCGCCCGCCTCCCCGTCGAAGTCGACTACGCCTCCGAGTACCGCTACCGCGACCCCATCGCCGACCCCCGCGCCATCGGCCTCCTCATCACCCAGTCCGGCGAAACCGCCGACACCCTCGCCGCCCAGGCCGAACTCATCGCCAAAGGCTCCAAAACCCTCGCCATCTGCAACGTCGTCGGCGCCGCCATCACCCGCAAAGCCCAGGGCACCCTCACCACCAACGCCGGCCCCGAGATCGGCGTCGCCTCCACCAAAGCCTTCACCGCCCAGCTCACCGCCCTCTTCGTCCTCGCCCTCCACCTCGCCCAGGTCCGCGGCACCATCTCCGACGAAGAATCCCTCCACCTCGTCACCGAGCTCTCCAAACTCCCCGGCAAGCTCGCCTCCCTGCTCAACATCAACTCCCCCGACGCCCCCGGCTCCTCCGAAGGCGTAGCCGCCCCCACCCGCCTCTCCCAAAATGCCCGCTTCGGCTCCGCCCAAAATGTTGGGTATAACAAAAATGTGTCATTTCGACCGAAGGCGCAAAGCGACCTCTCTGGTCTTACCCAAAATGTGTCATCCCGACCGGAGCGGAGCGGAGTGGAGGGACCCCCGCATTTTGCAACCGACCGCCGCGCCACCACCCGCCTATCCCTCTCCGCCCAGTGCGAAGAGCTAGCCCGCCTCTTCCACACCTCCGACGACTTCCTCTTCCTCGGCCGCGGCATCCACTACCCCATCGCCCTCGAAGGCGCACTCAAGCTCAAGGAGATCTCCTACATCCACGCCGAAGGCTACCCCGCCGGCGAGATGAAGCACGGCCCCAACGCCCTCATCGACGAATCCCTCCCCGTCGTCTGCATCGCCACCAAGGACCCCAACGATCCCTCCAGTGTCCTCAAGTACGAAAAAACCCTCAGCAACATACAAGAGGTCACCGCCCGCTCTGGCCGCGTCATCGCCATCGCCATCGAAGGCGACACCGAGATCAGCCAGCTCGTCGAGCAGACCATCTACATCCCCCAGGCCCCCGAACTACTCCTACCCATCCTAGAAGTAGTTCCCCTCCAACTCCTCGCCTACCACATAGCCGTCCGCCGAGGCTGCGACGTAGACCAACCCAGAAACCTAGCAAAAAGCGTCACCGTGGAGTAAGTGCCATGTGTCATAATTCGAATACCACACGGAACTTAATTGAATATTTTTTTGGTGCTTCAGATGTACGTTCCCATGCTGAGTAAGTCCATCTTTTGCGCTGCGATCTTCATTTCGTTTTTTTTACTGACCAACCAGTCCCCCGCGCAACAACCGGCTTCCAATACCACCATCAATATTGACTCCACGACTGCGGACATAGTCCAAGCGCGTACGTTCACTTCACAATACGTACTATTGGCAAACAGCCGATTTAAGAGCGACAGCCCCCAGTACACGCAGGCCTATAAGTTGTATGCAAAGGCATACTCCGATTACACCGCTTGGAATTCTTATCTGGCTTCAGCAATTCGTTCAGGCCGAACGAAAAGACTGCCTTCTGATCCCAAGTACGCTAAAGCAGCCTCGACCGCAAGCCAAAGCGCAGCTGCATTCACTAATTACGTGGATGTGCAGACCAGCCAGAGCAAAGCGATCACAACTGCCCTTACTGCTTTGGCAGGCCTTGGAATAGACCTTTGGACGAAGTGGAGTAACAAAATCAGTGCTGAGCGAACGGCAGCGGCAACGGCCTTTACTACAGATACCAAATGGCAGAGTTGGAATGAGATCGTTTCAGGCATACCGTCCGGAACGGCGAAGCCGGAGCCAAAGGCTACCCCAACTCTGAACAAGTAGAAAGTTTTATGCGTTTCTCACTGCCGCTTACGTTATTTGTTATGCTTTCGAGCATTTTGATTTGTGCTCAGGCGCAAGCTCGACAAGACGGCTCTGCGCCGCTTACGCCGAGCCCTCATCGCTTTGCGATTTTGATTGGTGTTGAAAACTACGGTCCAACAACGGGTATTCCGCCACTAACAGGTCCAACAAAAGACGTCGAACAAGTGCACGACGCCCTCGTTAAGTCTGCAAACTTCGATCCCGCGAATATCGTAGTCCTCACGTCCAAATCCCGCATTCCGCCAACCCAACGAGACATACAGATTGAGCTATCCAGAATGCAGCGTCGGGTTCAAGATAACGATTTAGTGCTAATTATGTTTTCTGGACACGGGATGGAAAGTGATGGCGAGGTTATGCTCCTCGCGCAGGATTCGGACAACCAAGAAGACTCGACAGTACTTAAGAAGACTTCGGTGCCACTGGCGGACATAACTGATTTCGTGAATCATACCCGAGCCGCGCAAACTGTTGTTCTGCTCGACGCGTGCAGAAGCAACCCGTCTTCGAATATGAGTAAGGGTGAAGCCGTTGGTACTATGACTTCGGCATACAAGAAGACGTTTGACCTTGATGCTGCTAATCAGGGGATCAAAGCGTTTGTCGTACTTTACGCTACCTCAGAAGGGCAGTATGCGTGGACCGATCAAAAACGTCAGATGGGATATTTTTCAGCAGCGTTAGTAGATGGGTTGAATGGAAAGGCCGCTGAAAGCAGTGGAGATGTCACGATCGCTAGCCTCCAAAAATATTTAAAAAGTGCGGTCCCAAAGGCAGCTCAATCTTCATCTGATCCCAAAATTCAAGTTCCGGATTTCTTCAGTAAAGGCGATGCCAATGAGCTGATCCTCGCACACTTTGATATCCCGAGGCCGGTTGCTCCCCCAACAAGTCAGATTTTCAAGGAGGATAAATCAAGTGAAAGCGGGGAAAGGATAGTAGAGATTTGTCAGCCTAGCATAGCAGCAGGTCACCAACAAAAACGCGGTGTGACCACTCCCGAAGTTTGCCCGGCGATTCAGCTCGACCTCTTAAACACTTCGTATCACCAAAAAGCTTTCAACTGCTGCAGCGGCGTCGATAAGACCATGACCCTGTCCGACATCCCTGCTGGTTTCGAATTGTCGATTACGGCGTCTGGAATTTATTCCGTTTCTTCCACGAAACTACTCGGCGACAAATTTTCATTAGTTTTATTTTGCGCACCGTCTCCATCAAGTTGGCTGTCTGGCTGCAAGAACACGGTGAGTGTTAAGGCTCATTATTTGCCTCATCCCCAGCCTCAGAAACCTCCGCCAAATTTATTTACCTCTCCTTCTTTCCCCCCAAGACCGGCTGAGTCAGCCACTGAACAACTGGCAACGCAGGTTGAAACTCTTTCCCAAGAAATCAGTCGCATCCGAACGTCCGAAACGATGGAACGAAATAGCACACTCGGGCACGGTGGTCCGGGTACGTGCAGCCTATACGGAAGCGGTTCCTTCGGGAATAACCTTACAAAGGAGTGTCGAGATGCTGCGGTAGTCCTGAATGGAAAGGAAGTGTCACGGTATATCTCGTATCGACCTCAAATTCGCCAATTACGTGACAGAGCGCTCACCCAGCTTAAACTGAACGGCCTTGAATTATTAAATGACGACGTTAAGTTCGAAGCCGCAGATAAAGCGGCAGGGGAAATCTATCCCATTCCGAATACACGAAGCGAAGCACTCAACCCTCCGCTAAAATTTCTCGCTGTCGCATCGTACCTCCGCGGACTGGCGGAACAACTCAGGAACTTGCGCTGACCATATTTAAGCAGCCGGGCGGGTTGGCCCATACACAAAACCAACCAAAACCTCGGGTGCGGGTGCCCCATTCATGCAGTCTCACCGCATGAGTGGGCATTCGTGCGAAAGCACGAACCGCTCCAACAAAATGCTATCGCCGCTTGACCCCGACTCCTCATAAATCGCGCGCACTGTTTTGCCAGCATTGCTGCTATCAACTGTTTCATCGCAGTTAGATCGATGCCGCCCTTAGCGAATGCCTGATCCGCAGCTTCTTCATTGCTCAAGATTTTCTCAAATGCGAGTAGCCAAACACTACTCTCCATGAGAATATGAGCGAAAAGCGCGCATAGGTCTTAGTGCCAGTCAGGCGCTTTCGACAGAACGGCCAGGAGAACAAGAGTGTATTTTCTATCGATGACAAGCCGCAGACTGAAGCCGGTCCGAAGGAGAGGCCCAACGATCATTCACAGAACCATATTGTGTGTAGTGGTTACGGTTGCGTGCGCTGTTCCAACATTAGCCCAGTTCGAGCAAGAGGGTGAGGTCGGCTACCACTCAATGGCTTGCATCAAGGTAAAGCCGGAGAAAGCCAGCGAATTCCGCGCGTGGGCGGCTTCAGATTTGCATAAGTCCGCGCAATCAATGGTCGACACAGGGGTCCTGTCAGGATGGCTCCTGGCGAGATCGGTTCAGCCTCAGGGCACATCTGCAGAGTGCGACTACCTGGTAATTTCAATGTATCCCACCACACCGCCCGAGCCCCTCAGTCCTGAGGCACTGGACGAGGCGCTAAAAAAAGCGCGGCTCACAATGACCGGACAGCAATTCATGGATCGCCGCGATTCCCTTGCCACACTTGTCTCGAACAGCCTCTTCCAGAATCGCGCCTCAGTAGGAGCTTCTCCTACGATAGGAAACTATCTGGTAGTGAATTACATGAAAGCAGGGAACGTTGATGATTGGATTGCTTTTGAGAAGGAGGTCTGGCGACCGGTCGCCGAGGCAATGGTGAAAGATGGTAAAAGATTAGGCTGGTCGCTCAACGTACAGGTTCTGCCTGGGGGCGCCGATTTGAAATTCCAGGGAGTGGCGATAGATGTGTACCCACGTTGGGACGACGTCTTCAAAGACGACCCGCAGTCGAGTGAGCGTTTTAAGAAGGTGCATCCAGACAGGGAGTTGGGAGCGACCTTCGGGCAGTTCCAAAAGCTGCGTACCCTTGTTTCAGTCCAATTATTCACTGCAATCGACGCGGTGACACCAATCAAGTAAGCCATGGCGGGTGGCCCATACATAAAACCAACCGACACCCTTGGGTGCCCCATTCATGCAGTCTCGCCGCATGCCGGGGTCCCCAGCGAGCGGCTTTTGCTCGTTGGGGTGGATGAGTGGGCATTCGTGCGAAAGCACGAACCGCCTTCCCTCCCAAGCCGATAAAATCCAACATGCCCTTAGGCTTAGAACGACGCCAGAAAACAGGACAACTTCACTTCATCACCTTCAGCTGCTACCGTCGTCTCCCCCTACCTCGAATCCCCCAAATCCAAAGACACCCTCGAACAGGTAATCGAACAAAACCGACTACGCGAAGCTGGCAACGCTCAGCAACGCCGATGTAGCCAAGGCCCGGTCAATTCTGGACGATATTGCGATGCAAGCGCATATTAGCCTTCCTGAGACAGAGAATTGGACTGCCACCGGATGACCTCGCAAAGATCACCACGGACGAGGAGGACATCGTCAGTCAGGGACAGATTGTCGGAAACCTGGGAGGCGCCGCTAAGCCAAGGAGCGACGCGCTCGGGATAATTCACAGCGATGACGTGGATATTTCAAACCGCGAGTTGCCGGTTGATCACTCAGATCAACCTAAAGGTAGCGCGGGTCATGAGCTTAGTGACGGGGATCGAGTCGTATCTCGCCGGGCTGACTGGTGGGTCGATTACGCTGACACCTCCAGCGGCGCCTTCGTTCACAAACTGCTTCGCCGTCGCAAGACCGATGCCGCTATTACCACCGGTTATGAGTGCAATTTTCCTTCAAGCTTGCCCATGTCGTTCTCCTTTGGTAGTCATCTATAGCTGTTACTTGTTCGCTGTGCTTTGCGAGCATCACATGCAGCGAATGTCATCGAGGTAGACGCGTTCTATGCACACTTCGCTTCGAAGCAAGAACTCCAAGAGGCTGCAGTTGCCTACGGACAGGCCGTTTCGCTAGGCCGCGTGCAGCGCTGCGACACCAAGAAGGGCAAAAGATCGTACGCTGACCAGTATCTGAGCCCATGGCACCGAGATAATCCAGGCGACGGCTGCACCATGGCAGCACTGGGGCAGGAGGTGGCTCGCTCGACGCCTGAACTCAAAGGAGTGTTCGAGCAGGGGCTTGAGGAATATCTCTCGGCGATGGGTGGGAACTGGAAAGAAGCCATCTTTCAAACCGCCGCGATGATCGGTGGCGTCGTGCTGGCTCGCGCCGTACAGGACCCGCAGTTCTCTGACGAGATTCTTATGAGTGTCCGACAGAAGCTCAGCTGATCGCGAATCCGAATTGAGAACGCGACCACGTGTGCCGAGTCACCGTGCACTGCTCGAACTCAATCAAGGGCTTTCTAACTGATGCAATGAGCGCTAAATCGACGAGGCGCTCGTCGAGCATTCCAGATGTATCGGATGATCTCCAATCTTCCGGGTTACGGGCTATACGGAAGTAAACTGACGAGCCGACTCACAGGACTGAGGCTATTTTCGTCTCAGTTCGGTGCTGGGCTGGCGATCTGCTCCGCGACTCCTATATGAAGCGTTCGACTAAGTTGCACAAGGGTTTTGGCAAGGATTTCATTCACGGAGTTGCCGAGAGATAAAGTGTAAGATCCTGCATCGGCCTGCCAGTCACCGGCCTTCGTATCGAAGTATGCAAAGCTGCGAGGGTCGAGTTCAACCGTCACGTGCTTCCGCTCACCTGGGCCTAGTTCTACCCGAGAGAAGCCCTTCAACTCTTCAGCAGGTCTTGGTACGGATGGGTTCTTCTGCGAGACGTAGAGTTGCGCTACAGTCGCGCCGGCCACCCTGCCAGTATTCTCTACATCGAAACTCGCCAGAACATGACCATCCGCATTCGATGTTGTTTTAAGATTAGACATGGCGAAGGTTGTATACGAGAGCCCATAGCCAAACGGAAACAACGGTGCCGTCCCACTGTGCTCATAGCCGCGATACCCAACGAAGATTCCTTCCCGGTATACGATCCTGTTCGTGCCTGGGTCGGGATAGTAGTGAGCGAAGCTGGGGTTATCGGCGATGCGACGTTCCCAGCTGATCGGCAGGTGACCCGAAGGATTGACATCACCGAACAACAGTCTTGCGAAGGCATCTCCGCCCTCCTCCCCGGAGTACCACGTCGCGAGGATGGAACGAACCTTGTCCTTCCAAGGCAGCACATCAACGCTCCCACCTGCGGTGATCGCCACAATCGTGTTCTTGTTGACTGCTGCCACCTGCTCAATCAACTCCTGCTGACCGAGGGGAAGTTCAAAGCTGCGATCTCCACCCTCAGACTCCGAGGTATTGTCGAATCCAACGGCGAGCACAACCACGTCAGCCATCTGAGCCATCTTGATTGCGTCCGGGTCCACAATTGTGGCCAGACTGACGATACCCATGCTCACCCCAATGGACGAAGCTCGGCGCTGAGCATATACCTCTAGCACTACCTTGTGGGAGACCTTAGTGAGATCTACCGTGGTCTGATTGAGGATGTACTTTGGGATGGTGACATTATCGAAGGTCAGTCGATCATCAATATAAAGACGGAAGCGACCATCCGTATGCACAAAAACGGCATGTAGCCCGGCCTGCTCAGGTGTGTAATAGCCAGTCCAACGATCCGACTCAGAAGGAACGACGAAATCAGAGCCCTTGTGTGAGTAAAAGGCGTTGATCTCCTGCTCCTCAGGCCTGCGATGTGCGCTCCCTGGGACAATAGCGACGGGCTCAATTGTGGTCGAACGTACCGGGCCTTGCAAATTGAGCTGA
This sequence comes from Tunturiibacter gelidiferens, assembly GCF_013410115.1. Lineage (GTDB taxonomy): Bacteria > Acidobacteriota > Terriglobia > Terriglobales > Acidobacteriaceae > Edaphobacter > Edaphobacter gelidiferens. Next base: position 1,338,171 of record NZ_JACCCV010000001.1, on the reverse strand, counting down.
GAATAGTGCTCAACGGTAAGACCTGCTTGCTCTCCATCGCTTGTCGTCGTGAAATGAGTCAGGCGCGCGAACTGGTCCAGCGTGTACATCCCCCGAGCGTATAAGGTCTTTTTCTCGCCACCAAATATATTGCTGATTCCGGTAATAAGATTCGTATTCGCGAAGCTCACTACTTCGCCGCTGCCGCCCCCAGTCGTGAGGGTTTGCGCCGCAGTGGGACCGATGACCGCAATCGTTTGCACCTTAGTCCGGTCGAGCGGGAGAAGATTTGCCGTGTTCTGCAATAGAACTGTCCCTTCCAACGCAGCTTGCAGCGAGACCGCTCTGCCCTGCAGATTGTAACGAGGAATGCCCAGGTCTTTTGCTGGATGATCTAGCCACCCAAAGGTCGCTGCTACGCGCAGAATTCGCCGGACTTTGTCATCGAGCGTGGTCTCAGAGATCGTTCCATTTGCCAGATGCTGTTTGATCTTTTCGCGAGAGAAATACACCTCAAAGGGCATCTCGAGGTCGAGTCCGGCATTCGCCGCGGCGACGGTGTCATGAACTGAAGTCCAGTCCGACATCAGAACCCCCGGAAACTGCCATTGTTGCTTGAGAACCTCCAGATCGAGCGGACGGTTTTGCGTCATGTGATCGCCATTTGTGATGTTGTATCCGTCCATCACTGCGCCCACGTGCGCTTCTTTCACCGCCGCCTCGAACGCCGGCATGTAGATCTCGCGCAGGGTACGTTCATCGATGACCGAATCGCTGTCATAGCGAAGATACTCGGAGTTGTTTCCGAGATAGTGCTTTACCGTGGCTGCCACTCCCTCACTCTGAACGCCGCGAATATAACCAACTGCCATCCTTCCGGCGAGGAACGGGTCTTCTCCGAAATATTCGAAGTTCCGACCGTTCATCGGAGCACGATAGATGTTTACGCCAGGCCCGAGCAGAAACACTGCACCGCGAGATCGAGCGTCCCGACCCAATTCGCGGCCGAGACGTTCAGCCAACTCTGGATCCCATGTTGCAGCTAATCCGATGCCCGCAGCATACGCGATGGTAGGCGCTGGTATGTGTGCCCCTACAGGTCCATCGGCCATTTGGAAGTAGGGGATGTTCAATCGAGCGATGGCGTGAGTGCGAAAAGGGGTATCGCCGCTGATGAGGTCAATCTTCTCATCCGTCGTCATCCGTTCGAGCAGGTCGTTCACCCGCGCTTCCATGGCATGACTATCTGGAGCGGGAGCTTGCGAAAATGCAGCCACTCCTGGAATCCACAACGGGCAGACAAGACAAAAAAGGATCAGGACAGTGCGGTTCCCGGCTCTCATCAAAAATTGGCCTCACTCAGGGTTCGTTGTTCGACATCCTCGAACGTGATGGAATTATCCCAGACTTGAGGTACGTGGGGACAGAGACTGTTTGCTCGGGTGCTGCGGAAACACTCGGCAGCGGGTATGCACGAGACCGCGTATCGGAAAAACTCGCGTCGATTCGCCAGTCCGAGTACAGGTGAACGCGCATCTCTGTACCGGTCGGTCAACGTCCGAGTTGCCGACCAACCGGGAACTACTCCATTCGTGGATTGCGCGGACAAAGCAGATAGAGACTTGTCATCCGTCTGCGAAATTCGTGATCGATTTTGCACGCGCCAAGTCCTACGCGCCGAGCTCTTTAACATCACCAACGCCCCCGTCTTCTCACAGCCCAACGGCAGCTTCGGCGCCGCAGCGTTTAGCAGCATCACCAGCACAGCAACCGGCCCTCGCGTCTTGCAACTAGCAATCCGCCTCAGCGTAACCGAGCGACGGGTTCTCCAACGTTCACCTACAAGAAAGTGGATCGCGGCTCCCAGTACTCATCTTTATCGCGAAGCGTATCTTACTCGCGTGGAGTAACCTTCCTTGCGATGAAAAAGCCGTCGCTTATCGCCGATACAGACCTTTCACGCCGCAAAAAAAGCCCTTCGAAGAAGGGTGAATGGCGGTTACAACGTTATCTTTACTGTCCATTCATGGGCATGAAGTTGAATAGGTTCCGAAGGGGGTCTGTCGTCCTATTTTTCGGATGAGGACGGACCTTCAAATACCAAAGTCATGTTTCTCATGTGAATTGATTCGAGAGTTTCGACTGTTCCCTGGACTTTGGTATCCAATGCCTCGTTCTTATTGCTCTCCACGACAAGTTGGGCCGGTACCGTCGCGAGGACCTTGTGGTTTTGCGTAAACGTGACTTGAGTGTTGGGTCCGGTACCTGTCCATGTCACGTTGTAATCACCCGCGGCAAGCTGGGTGTTTCCAGCTTTCATCGGCTCGGGAATGTTCACTGTTTGGGAGTTCCTGCCCGCAAAAGCGGGGGCAGAAAGGAGTGTGAGCATCATTGCGAAACCAAGAGATCGCTTCATAGGTGTGTCCTCCAACGCCTTACAGATTTCCCTTTCGGGTCTGGCATTGAGAGAAGTACACCATGTTCAGTCGCCACTGAACCTTAAGAATTCTTAAGCCCGAACTGAAGAGATCGGCAGTGACACGTATCGTCAATCCTGCATGGTCGCTTTGAAAAACGGAATCCTAATTCGAACGCGCAGACCAGGCAATGCATTCTCTGCAGTGATCGTGCCATGATGCACCTGCACGGCCCGTTTTGCGATCGATAAGCCGAGCCCTGATCCTCCGCCCTGTGCGTCACGTGCCTCTTCAGCCCGGAAGAATGGATCGAATATCCTTGTAAGTGTGTCTTCAGGAACACCCGATCCGTAGTCACGAATTGCGATCTCCGCAGCGTTTGGATCTCCAACGAGGAACACATCAATTGTTGATTGTTCCGGCGAGTAACGAATCCCGTTGCGCATGACATTCTCGATCGCACGCCGCAGCAACTCACGATTGCCAAGAATTTCGCCGGCGGGCGAACCATTCAATGCGATACGACAACCCCGAACCTCAGCCTCCAAAGTGCTATCGCGAATGACTTCATCGAGAACCTCTCCGAGGCTCACAATCTCTAAGCCCTGGGCCTCAGGGTCGCCTTCGACGAGAGTGATCTCCACGATGCCAGCCACAAGCGAGGCGATTCGGTCCACATCGCGGTCTATGCGATCAAACGCCGCGTCGGTGTCCGTGGATTTTCTGCCCAACTTAGCGGCGAACTTTAACCGCGCTAACGGCGATCTGAGTTCATGGGATATGTCCGCGAGCAGTCTTCGCTCACTTATGATCATTCGCTGCAGGCGTTCGCCCATTTGATTGAACGAAGCACCTAGCTGTCCAATCTCATCCTGCCGTTTGCTAGGCACGCGAACAGATAGATTGCCTTGTCCGAAGAGCGCAATAGAGGCAGCTATCCTGCGGATCGGCGACACCACTGCAACCGAGGCCAGCCAACACAGAACGCCCGTGGCACCGAGCACCAGAAAATAGTACGGTAGAAACGTCCAAATCTGCGGACGGCTAGGCTGGCCTACTGCTGCAAACCAATACCGGCCGTCCTCGGATCGTTGCGCTGCGACCGAATGGCCACCGGTCCGGATGCGCCATTTGGACGCTGGATAAGGCGGTAACAGCTCTGCCTTACTGCCGCCGCCTATGAGATCGATACCATTTGCGTCGAGTAAATAATGATGTGCCCCAGAAATACGATCCAGGCCTGTCAGATAGTTTGCCAGCGCCTTCTGGCCGTCGTTGTTCAATATTCTGCTTGCGGTCTCCAGTTGGAGTTCGTCTAAGCGGTCATAAACAGGATCGAAATGCTTCCTCTCCAGACGAACTGAGATCTGTCGAAATACGAAGAACGACAGCGACAGCGTGCCCACCATCGCGAGAAAGACGGCGAAATAAAGAGACCTTGTTGGCGACAACCTAAGCCGCTCGCGCAAAGACATAGCCGACTCCCCGAATCGTGCGAATCAGACTTCGACCGCCCTCCAGCTTCTTGCGCAAATGGCTTATGTGGACGTCGAGAATGCGATCATACGGTGCTGCTTTGCGTTCGAACAGAGCCAGAGTTAATTCATCTCGCGAGACGACACGTCCTGCAGAGCGCATCAGTATCTCCAGTAGGTCGAACTCCATTTCAGTCAGTTCTGCGGGCGATCCCGCGATCCACACTTCGCGCTTAGTTGCATTGATTCGGATGTCACCGATGGTTACATCTTTGCTGCCTTTCGTAGCATCAGTGCGGCGCAATACCGCGCGGATCCGTGCCTGGAGCTCATCTGGATCGAAAGGCTTCGGAAGATAGTCGTCAGCACCCGCATTCAGCCCAAGAATCCTGTCGTGGTGCTGGACACGCGCCGTCAAAAGGATTACAGGGACGTCTTTTCTGCGTCGCAACTGTTGCAGCACACTGAAGCCATCAATGACGGGGAGCATGACATCGAGAATCACCAGATCATATGTTCCGCTGGCCGCAGAGGCGAGCCCTCGGCGGCCATCATATTCGCAGTCCAGGCGATGTCCGGCTCCGGCAAAAAACTCCTTCATCATCCCGCATAACTCTCTGTCGTCATCAACGACCAACAGCGATAGCCGCGCGTCTTTTTCCGCAGTCTCCATCGGCTATTAAGCCTCGCACGTTTCAAATGCGCGGCAACCTACCTTAAGGTAGCAACCCAATTCGCGGCCTGTCTACCACGACCTGGACCTCGCCCTCGTAAACACGCACCAAAGGCGACCTTCAGCCCTGGGGATTGTCTTCTTGTCCACCTGCGAGTAGATCCGCAGATTCGAAAAGGTCGACTGGGAAGGGACGGACGTGGAGCCGGATGTGAAGGTGAAGGCAGCGGATGCACTTGAAACGGTAGGTTTCTCCGAGGTCGCGGTAGTGTTTTGAGCGGATGACGGGCAATTCGGAAGTAATTACGCTACTTCTTGATTGCCGGTAGACCGAAAATCGGCTCAACCTATCCGATGCTGCTTTGTCTCTTTAGCGGACTTCCGGCGCGTCTCAAGTCTCGTGCATAGTCGGTTTAGCATGCGTCTTCCCGGTTCGGGGTTGCCGGTGATGAGGTATGCGAGAACTGCTCCCTGAAAGGACTGGAGTACCTCCTCCACCGCGTCCTTATTCGGCAGATACCTCAATAGCAGCTCAACCCATAGGCGCTGTTGCTCTCGGTAGAAGGATTTAGCCCGTGGAGAACCGTTCCATGCTCGTCGTGAGAGGTCCATGACTAGCAACAGGACTCCCTTGGACTCAGGATTCGTCGTCCTGTCCCAAAGTGCATTGAGGACTGTCTGTGCGGCGATTCCGGCCGGAAAACTTTCTGGAGCGAACTGGGCACGCAGTCGGTTCTCCAAAAGCGTCATCGCTCGTTCTTCAATGGCCTCTCGCCCTCCGAAGTAGTGCACCAGCATGCGCTTACTGATTCCAACGGCGCTCGCCAGCTGATCCAGGCTCAGGTCGAGTGTTCCAGAACGGATGAAGGCGCCGAGGCAGCTCTCGATGAGGTCGCTATGGTCCGTTGTTTCCTTTTTCGCCACTTGATCTCCAGAATGTACCATGTGGTACATTAACGGCGTGTACCAGGTGGTACATCCATCCTATCTCTGAGGGACTCCTGATGAAAACACAAGACAGTGTCGTCCTAATTATCCTCGGCCTCATTATTTGGATTCTCGGTTCGGCCTACTACGCCTACCGCGGTCCCTTCGTCCTTGAGACAACAAGCCTACGTTACTGGATCAGCTTCTTCATTTCGCCGTTAGTAAGTGCGATCATCTGCATCGCTATTCTCAAACTGCGTCACGTGCCGCCGTCTGCTTGGACTTCCGGTATGCTCCTCCTCGCGATTCCAGGGATGATTGGAGAGGCCGTCGTTCTCTCTCACCTATCGACATTCATGCCAAGGATTCAGGCCTCATCGGGAGGCCGCTACGGGGCTTTTCTATTCGCTGCATATGCGCTTGTGCTTGGAATAGCAGAAGTGGTCACATTAAGGGCGAACCCATAGCGGCCTTAGCAAAGGTCAAAAGCCTGCCCAGCAGAATCACTAGTTCCTGAATGACCGGCATCTATGTAAGTCAGTGTCAAGGGGACGCTGATCCTCAGTCGGGCTATCAGATTCAGGTGGACGGGAGTCCGGCATCTTCGGCGGGACCAGTGCGGCCGCGCCACTGTGGGCAGGCCTCATTGCCTTGATGAATCAGAAGCTCGGACAGCCCGTGGGTTCCTGAATCCCAGGCTGTACTCCATCGCTGTTACCCAAGCAATGCGACATCACCAATGGCAACAATCGTGCCTTTAAAGCCGGGCAAGGAGGGGATGCATGTACTGGACTCGGATCGCCGAACGGCGCACCGTTGGCCGCGGTACTTAGCCAGCCGTCCCCACAAATGCAGTCTGGACAGGAAGCAGGACACTCCGGATAGTTCATTCAGTTCGTTCCGTTAAGTATTCTCCTATCCGTTTCCACGCATCATAATGACCAGCAATCAGGAGGATTTATGCATACATTCTCTCTCCATTTTCGTCACGAATCTCCAGACGGTCCATGGATCGCCTCATGCCCCGTTCAAGCCGACCTGGAGGGCTTTAGCGGACTGACACGTAGTTTCGCCAGCGAAGGAGCAATGGTAACCGCTCTCGAGGCTGCCGGCGTAAAAATTGATCGGTCGAGAAAGGCTTTGGACGAAGTGCAGAACGGCCATGCGTCGTCCCTGGAAATTAGCCAGAATGAGGCACAGAAGCTCGGCATTCTTCACACCGATTCGCCGGAGTAGCCCATCCTCGCAGCTCTCTGTCTCACTATTCCGTGTGAGCAGCAAACGCCTATCGCCTGGGATAGTCACCTAAACCTTATCCGTGGGTTCCTAATGGATCCGCGCAGTGGGTTGGTTCACACCCTCGAGCTTTTAGTGACGACCCTTCTGTTTAACCATTCTCCGGGTTCGGTCCAGCCAACATAGGGCAAGTCTTGAGGAGGAACAATCTTGTCGTAGGGGTTATCGTCAATCGGATCCGGCTTGCGATTGAACTTCGAGTAGGAAGTATCGACCCCCTCATGGATACGAAATTCATTGAGGTAGGTACCATCGGCCGGATTCAACTCTCCACTGGCCATGATTCTTCGGGTCGGTATCGTGATACGCCACTCCTTCGCCTCCCAGGTCGTAATAGGCGCACAACACCCGACCCGGTATCTTCTGTGGGCCGGCTTGATAACGGCTGTCGTGATAGGGCACGCCCTTATACTGGCTCAAAAATGACTGAGAAAACGCAGTCGCCGCTAGCATCGACGCGGCGAGAAAACATGAGAAAAGGACTCTCCGGTTCATTCTTCAACTCCCGTCAATACCGATCAAATGACCTTAAAAAGTTCGATCCCGTGCGTTTTTCCGAGATTGCCCGAGTACTTCTTGTCTGTTCCATTGTTCCAATGCTCAAATACCCCGAGGCTGCGGCATCGGATGCCATCGCGCTCCGGATCATAGAGCGTCTTGGAAGGTGGATCGTTTGCGAGAGCTACTTCGCGCAAGTAATTGTCTGCGTTCGCGATATCCACGAGATCGGGCCATTCCGAAGTTAGGAAGTCGAAGCCCACCGAATCGATGGCCACGCCGTCAAGTGACGTGAAGATGCTGCTCGGTCAGGCATCGTTGAACGGCACCATCTTCCACTTGCGACGAGGCGGACCATCCGCATTGTCGCTGCCATAGAGCCCGTCGACGAGAAACAGAATGGTTTTCTCGCCGAGATCCTTATGACCCAAATAATCTACAAATGCAGCGTAACTTGCCGAGCCGTCAACGTTATGGCGAAAACCATCGTGCGCATTCTTGTGCCAGTCGGGGTTGATGCTCGTAGCCCCGAACAGATTCTTCGCGCAGAGCGTCACACCAGAGCTAACATGTCCTTTCAATAAGGCCGCATCGACCAAGTAGGCAGCATCGATGACTGTGGTATCAAGCCCCGAAGCGTTCACCATCCAAAACAAAGGGCTCTCGGCTATTGGACCAACGGGAAGCGGTCTGGGCTACGGAGGAGGGACCGCTGGAATCGGAAATAGCCTGGCAATTAGGTTTGATATCCATAACAACTCCGGCGAGGGAACTAACTTAACCGGGTTCTATCCAGATGGGGCATCGCCAACGATACCCGCTATCGATCTGACACCTTCCAATATTGTCTTGATCAGCGGGGACGTTATACATTCGCATGTCAGTTACGACGGTGCAAATCTTACACTGCTAACTGACGCTACAACATCTGCAAGCTTTATTGCGACGTATGCTGTGAATATAGCCAGCGTTGTTAGTAGTACAACAGCCTACGTTGGTTTTACAGCATGAACTGGTGCTTCAACCATGAACGCGAACATCCTTGACTGGACTTATCACAACTAGCAGATGCAGGGCCCAGCGCTAGTCGTGATCGTGATCGTGGTCGCCGTGGCCCATGCTACTGATCTGCCTGCGGCGTCCGTCGCGATTGAGGTCCAGGAAGGAAATGAGATTTCCCAAGGTTTGATAGTGCTCTCGTTCATCAGCGATCACTTCCTTGAGAATCGCGACGCTTGGTTCATCGCCGAGCGCCTGGCGCAGGGCGAGGTCCGCTCCGCCTATCCGTGTCGCCAAGGATTCGGCCTGTCCAGATTCACTCCCCGTTTACTTGGGCACTTGTCCACCGAGTTCCAGAATGCGTTCAGCCCAAAGGCCAGCATGATGCTTTTCTGCAGCGGCCAGACACGTAAAGCGTTCCGCCGCTGTGGATTTAGTCTCTCCTTTGGCCAGCGCCGAGTAGGTGTAATGGCCTTCCATCTCCGCCTGCCAGTTGGCCTCCAGCGCTGCGAGTAGTCTCTCATTGTCCGAATCGGTCTTCGCCTCTCCCTCGGGCCTGAGCAAATATCAATATTTTGACTACCTATTCGATTGTTGATTTCTTCCCCAATCAAGAAGATCCCGCCATGGGTGCCCCTCACGTCCGTAACAGACTAGTCACAAAAGACATTTTTGCAAACTGGAATTTTAGAGATGTTGATCGATGTACAATTACCGGCATTCCTGAGTCAGCGAGGGATAGATAACGTGCTGATAATACTCCGGAGCATTGCACTCAAGAGTTTCGGCCGAATCGTTGCTGTGGCCTTGGCCACATGCGCGTATACATCGGCTCAAACCAAAGCAGGCCCGGTAGACCCCGGCGTGCGCGGTGGCGTGGCCGGTGCCGGCGATCCGCTCAAGGGCCTAACTGCGGATGAAGCTGCGTTCTTCCAGGATGGAATGACGAGGTTCGCTCAAGTCGAGGCCGTGAGCAAAGGCGCGAACAACGGCCTCGGGCCCCGCTTCAACTCAAACCAGTGTCTCTCCTGCCACGCGCAGCCGACTGCAGGCGGATCGAGCCCTTCGCAAAATCCCCTGCTGGCAGTTGCCACCTTGAATGGCGCGAAGAACACCGTGCCCTGGTTCATCACGCAAAACGGTCCTGTCCGCGAAGCGCGATTCAAACGGAGCCCCAGCGGAGCCAGCGACGGCGAGGTGCACGATGACTTCGTGATCACCGGGCGAACCGACGCCCCCGGTTGCACCATCGCGCAACCCGACTTCCTGCCCGCGGGAGATCCGCTCACTGGCCAGCATGGCAATCGGAATATAATCTTCCGAATCCCGACTCCCCTCTTTGGCGCAGGGCTCATAGAATCGATCCCCGACTCAGCCATTCTTGCCAATCTGGCGTCCGATGCAACCACGAAGTCGTCCCTGGGTATCTCCGGCCATGCGAATGCACACCTGAGCGGAAATGTGAACCTCAGTGCAAACGATGGCACCATCACACGTTTCGGCTGGAAGGCGCAGAACAAATCCCTCCTCATGTTCGCGGGCGAGGCATACAACGTCGAGATGGGAATCTCGAACCAGCTCTTCCCGCAAGAGCGCGACGAGACGCCCGGCTGTCGCTTCATCGCCACTCCCGAGGACACGCTCAACTTTACGACTGCTCCGCCTACCACCGGATCCCCGACCACCGGCAATTCAAACACCGCAGTCCTCTCAGACATCGAAGCGTTTGCCAACTTCATGCGTATGCTGGCCCCGCCCACACCGGCTCCCGCCACACCGTCCAGCGAAAAGGGACGCAACACGTTTGGGCAGATAGGATGTGCCCAATGCCACACCCCCTCGTTCACCACCGGCACAATGATCGCGAGCGGCTCCTCTAAAGTCCCGAGCGCCGCGCTCTCCAATCAGACCGCGAATCTTTTCTCCGACCTCCTCGTCCACCACATGGGCGAAGGTCTCGCCGATGGCATCACGCAAGGCGGTGCCGGCCCTGACGAGTTCCGAACAGCCCCCCTGTGGGGCGTCGGCCAACGTGTCTTCTTCTTGAATGATGGACGGACCACCAACTTGGTAGACGCCATCAGAGCGCACCAAAGCCGCGGCAGCGAAGCAAACAAGGTCATCGAACGCTTCAATAAACTAAGCACTCAGGAGCAGCAGGAGATCATCGATTTCCTGCGCTCGCTCTAGCAAGAACAGCACTCTCAACCCCGTTGCCAGCCGTGCACTCAAAGCTCGTCCCTTGGCTGCAAGCAGCGGATTCGGTCGGCGGTCAATGATCGCATCGGAATCGAACCAAATCGCAGAGTCGCCGGGACGTTATGGAAGAGTTGCCGACTACCCGGCGCTAATCACTGAGGGGCTCAACGCTCTGCGTCAATAAATTCCCCGAACGCAGACGCACTTTGTGTTCTGCTACCTGGCAGCGTCTTCCAACCTCTTGTATTGGTTTGCTTTGTTGAGGCCAACGAAGAAACCTCGGTTTTATTGGGCAAATCAAGCTGATGCAAGTGTACAGACCCTTTACGAGAAGTCCGCAAAACCAGCATTCACGCATGATTATTTGCCCCTAATCGCTGTACGGCTCGTCATAGTAATCCTTGATCCTCAACTCCGGGCCACTTTCTAGCAAATCATCCGGCTTCCTACGTCTAGAAATTTGTGAGGGGGATGCCGTCGATGACGAACTGGGTCTGGTACTCGGAGCCGCGCGGATGAAGGACGGCGTTGCCCTCGTAGAGCCAGCCGGGTTGGGTGTCGACCAGGTCCTGGATGGACCCTGCCGGGCAGGGAGGTTTCGCGGTCCTGTATCTGCTGCGAGCCGATCTGCATGACGGATGAGGGACGATAGGGATCGATCAGCGGTGCGGAGGCGTTGACCTGTACCGATGTGTTGACCGGGGCAATGGTGAGCTTGATGGTGTGCTCGGCGGGGACTGCGGATCTTACTTCGATTGTATCGGTGGTTGCCGTGAAGCCCTGGCTCTCTGCGCGTAGGAGATAGATCCCATAGGTAGGGTCTCAATATCAACTTCGCCACTTTTACTGGTTGTTAGTGAGTTGAGGTATTGGCTTGAGTTGCTGGAGATCGTGATGGAGGCGCTGTGGCTCGATCCGCCAGGTAACCACGTTTCCAGGATGCGCGGTCTCAAATCGCTAATTGGCGATTTTCCATCAAGTGGTCTGTCCTTTGCTGTTGTGAGTCATTAGTGTTATTTCGCCGCGTACTTGGATTGGTCTAGCGGGAGTTTTACGAAGCACGCCGTCCTTGGTTTTCGCGCCCATTTCGGATGGACCGCTCTTGTCGCGATATCGCTTGAAGACGGCTTTCCGCAGGTACTTCTTCGTGAGCGCCCTGACCTCGTCAAAACCTTCACTTATGAATTTCGTCAGCCTATCACACTGCTGGAAAAAGACCGCCAGCCGAGGCCCGCGGCTTCATCTCGGGCGTGCGCGCCGAAGCAAGACGTCTCGCATATCGAGCCATCCAGTCTGTACAGGTAAACCTTCAGAAGCAAGGCTATGAACTCAAGCGCTGCAGTCTTCTTCTAGCTTCCGGAAGGCCGCTTCCGGGTCTCGCTCAAATCCTGGCGTCTCATGCGCTGATTCACGCTGCTGACGGGGAACTTTTCCGCGAAGCACTGCTCCACGTAAGCAAGCGGTGCGGCGTCGAGACGTTCACTGCGAAAGAGAGCGACCTGCTCGAACGGGCCGTGCATGCTCTTCGCCTGCAACCTGATGAGGTTGCCCGTCGTCTCGCCGATCTAGGCCACCCGCTTGGTTTCCCTTGGTCCCAAAACGAAAAATTCGCTGTGTTTGTCGCTTGGGTTTCTCACTGTAGGTGATTCGTGCCGAGTGACCGGCTACCCGAAAACTGAGTTTCAGTTGGTGAGAATAGGACTTTTCGCACATTGAGTAAGAAGGCGATTTCGCAACAGTTGACCCCTGTATGCTCGATGTAGCTTCCGGTTAGCCGACGATCCGGAACTTACCGGCACAGTAGGAATCGAATCAGAGGTCTTGTGTTCCGATCTTCAACTCAGGATGTTCTGAGATGCTCAGAATATTTCCGTCTGGGTCTTTGAACCAGGCGACCTTAGCGCCGGTAGGTGAAGTCCAGACACCCAACTCATCCTGATCCATACCCCCATAGCGCTCGAATTGGACTCCAGCTTGCCCCAAGTTTTTGACGGTTGCGCTGATCTCCGGGACTTGCCAACCCAAGACCGTGCCATGCGCTGGCGCAATCTCGTTAGCCATCCCAAGTCGAAGCATGATGCCGTTGGCGTCAAAGACCAACGCGAACGGCGGTTCTTCTATCACCAGCCGCAGGCCAAGCGTGTCCCGATAGAAAGCTCTTGCGCGGGATACGTCTACGATGGAGACGAATCCGATGACATTGTACTTGCCGAGTCCGAACGGTTGTGACATGCGACCATGATGAGCTTCTTCATCGGTTGTCGCAAGAGTGCCCTTACGTCATAATATATCTCTATTGCGACAGAGCACGCTTTTGACGGAATACGACCCGAAGCGCGGCATTTCTGTTGCGACGCTCGCCTATGAATACCCTTCCAGGTTTGAGGTGTTAGAACACGCACATGGGTCGGATCAACTGATCTACGCAATCAGTGGCCTCATGGAAATATCTTCCGATCAGAGCATATGGTTGATCCCGCCGCATTTTGCGTTGTGGATTCCAGCCAGAACCCACCATCGGATTCACATGCCTGGACCTGTTTCGATGCGCACGCTTTATCTGCGAATAGGCCTGACCGCGAGATTGGATCCGCGGTGCGCCGTGCTGCACGTGACTCCGCTGCTACGAGAACTTATCGTGGAAACCGTACGCGTCAGTCAGCTTCGTGTGCGGAATCGCTACGAGTGCGCTCTTCGCGACCTGCTTATTTCTCAGATTCAGAAGGCCTCCCCGATGCCCACCTTTGTGACGCTGCCACGAGACGCGAGAGCATTTGCTGTGGCTCAGGCAGTCTTGCGGAAACCGGCTGAGTCGATGGCGATGGCGGATCTATGTGCCGAGGCAGGTGTCAGTGTCAGAACGATCCAGAGGGTGTTTCGTAAGGAGATCGGCATCGACTTTGAATCGTGGCGACGACAGGTCCGATTGACCAAAGCCGTGGAGCTATTGGTTTCGGGATATTCGATCAAGGAAGTAGCCCACAAGGTCGGTTATTGTCAGCCGAGCGCCTTTGTCGAAATGTTCCGCCGGACATTTGGAACAACTCCAAAGGCGTGGATGTTAGCATTGGAAACCCTAGCCAATGATCCACCAACCACACACAAGCCGCCCTCAGCGCCCCAACGCTCTGGCAAGCTGTGATGATAACTTCTGTGTCTAAAAAAAGATTGGCCTGGATCACGGGCAAACCGGAAGGAATCGGACCACTTCTTGTTGACCGACAATCCACGCGTTACCAATGCCACCAGCCGGTAAGCATCAAGCAGCGACATTGGAAACAGTTCAAACTGCTCTGGCAATCCTGACGCTGCATTCTGGTTCCATGGACATTTGAAGCTTCCAGGGGTACCGCCCTTGATATTATGGTCGCCGAGTCGTCTAGTTGACCCCAAAGGAGCAAAGGGCATGCAAATTACGACGGAGCAAGCGGAGCGCGTCTTGAAGGCTTCCATACTGAAGGCTCGCGAACTAGGAGTTTCAGTTTGCATCGCAATCCTTGATTCGGGAGGCCACTTGAAAACATTTCATCGTATGGATGGAGCATGGCTTGGAGTGATCGATGTGGCCATTAAGAAAGCGAAGACATCCGCTCTGTTCGAAATGGAGACGCAGGTCCTTGATAACTACAGCAAAGCAGGGGCAGATGCGCATGGAATTGAGCTCACCAATGGCCACCTCGTAACATTTGCCGGTGGAATCCCCCTTAAGGACGTCGATGGACAAATGATCGGTAGCATCGGCGTGTCCGGGGGGCAGGTGGCTCAAGATTATGCAGTCGCTCAAAGCGGTCAATCAGCCTTGAAAGGCTAGCTAAAAGAGAGGAGAGGTAACTCACATGAAGGAAATATTGATCACGGGAGCAGGTTCAGGATTTGGCGAAGGGACCGCTCTCGGACTAGCGCAAAAAGGGCACAACGTAATAGCAGCTGTTCAGACCTGGCCACAAGTTACAGCTCTGCGTGAAAAAGCTGGCTCACTCGGCCTCAAAACACTAAGGGTCGAGAAGCTCGACCTGCTCGACACTTATGATGTCGCACACGTGCTGAAATTGAAGTTTGACATTTTGGTGAATAACGCCGGCATCGGCGAAGGAGGACCGATGTCTGAGATTCCCGTCGAGCTAGTGCGCAAGAACTTTGAAACAAACGTCTTCGCGGCTTTGGATTTTACACAGCGCGTGGTGAGGAGTTGGGTAGCCGCGGGCATTCATGGAAAGGTGGTATTCGTCTCCTCAGCCGTCGGACTTCTCACGGTCCCACCAATTCCCGCATATGCCGCGAGCAAGCATGCCGTGCAATCTATCGCTGAAGCGATGTACGAGGAGCTGAAACCCTTCGGAATTCAGGTCCAAACGATCAATCCCGGACCGTACCTTACCGGTTTCAACGAAACTGTGGTTGAAGCGGGTCTACGTTGGATGAGCGATGACGTCAACTTTATCAAGCGCGAAGCCTTCAAGAAAATCGTCGACGGGCTGCTAGGGAAACCAGAAGGGAGACTCGATCCAAAAGACATGATCGCAAAGATGGTTGAAGTGATCCCTTCTCGCGAGGGGAAGTTTCTCAACATTTTTCCTCCTTCGTCGGAAGACTGGGTCAAGAGCTACCAGCAGCAACTTTTCGATCGCACTATCTAACAGGCAACTATTGGCGAACGATGACGATCGAGCTTTCGTCATCGTTCGCGGTATGCGCATGGGAGTCTGCGCCGCTTCGATCTACCAACTAAGGGATAAAGCCCTTCTCATCAAGGGCGACACTGCCCCGCGGCCAGTCGGTGTTCGGGGGTTTGACTGCGACGAGGTCCACGTAACTTCCGAATTGCCGGCCATCCGCCCGTCATCCAAAATGACGTGAAGGTCCAGTTATCGTACAACTCCCGCTAGATTTCTGCGATCGGCAGCGTGACCCGAAACTCCGTCCGGCCCGGTTGCGATTCGAAAGTGATCGCGCCGTCGTTGTGACGCACGAGGCGCCGGGCGATGTCGAGCCCGAGGCCAATTCCTTGTCCCATTGGTTTGGTGGTGAAGAATGGATCGAAGATTCGGTCGCGGATCTCGGCCGGAACGCCGGCGCCGTCATCGAGGATTCGCACCACAACACTTTGGTTCTCTCGATTCGCAAGCACCTGCACGTGGCCTCCATTGACCGCGGCGTCTAAGGCGTTGTCGATCAGATTTCCCCATACTTGATTCAATTCAGCAGCGAAGCCACGGACCTTTGGTAGTTCGGCCTCCAACTCCAGCGTTACATTCACCGACTTCTCATGCGCCTTCGACTGAAGTACCGCCACTGTGTTCGCCAGGCATGACCCCAGATCCACCGGGTCCGCCACGTTCGCCTGGTCCATGTGGGTAAATCCCTTCACCGCATTCACCAGGCTAGAGATGCGCGTTGCCGAATGCTGAATCTTCGAAGTCAGATGCCGCACCGCACAGTCGGCACCGGCCCACCGCAACACCGCGTTCAATGCCGGTCGCTCCACCCCAGCAGCCAGCAGCTCCAGCGCCTCAAATGTCACCTCGGTATCGGCGAGCATCTGTGCGTTCGACGTGTCCAGTCCGTGCCCGGCAAGCCACTCTTCAATCGCCTCTTCGTGATCAGACTGTTCCAGCGGAGAGCGCACCTCACGGCCCTGTTTCGCGATGCAGGACCTGCGAACCGCCTCCACAGCGGCAATCTGCTCATCGTTCAGCGTCTCCGCAGCCAGATCGCGCGTGGCCTCTTCGGAGTCTTTCAGACGATCCTCAAGCATCGCCGCGCAACGCTCGATCGCCGAGGCAGGATTATTGAGTTCGTGCGCCAAACCCGCCGAGAGTTTGCCCAGCGAGATCATCTTTTCGTTTTGCAGCTCACTTGAGGTAAAAAGCCGGGCGCGATCAAGCATCCTATGCACCAAAATCGCAGTGACTTCGTAACATTCTCGCGTTATCGACCTGAGATGCTCGCGGGGTATCGCGAAAACCTCCACAGGTTCCAGGGCACGCACATCTCCGGGCGGAGTCACCATCCGCGAATACGGCAACATACCCGTGACATCTCCTTCACGCCACTCAATAAATTTGCTCGGCCCGTCGCCACGATCGACAAACACAACCAGTCGTCCGGAAAGAATGATGTAAAGGCCCTCCACCGGGTGGCCCTTCATACTTAACGCGTCTCCAGTATTCAGATTTCGAATGGACCCATGCGCTGCCAGCCACTCCAGCTCGGTCCGGGACGCTGCGCTCAGAGTTCTGTGCTCCGCCAGCCGATCGATAAGATCACGTGCTATCACGGGCGTGCAATCTCCCTATAAGAGGAAAAAACTGCTGCCTAACAACATATCAGAGAGAAAATCGCCTTTCGTGGGCGGCTCGTCCAGTCTCAGGAAAATCTTACGATCGGATTGGAGAGAATCGAAAGTCAAAAACGATCCAGGTTGCCGAGTGAGAAAACTTCCTACACCTATTCGAACACCTGATTGTCATTCTCGAAGCAGCTCAAATGGCCGAAGCGCGAGCGAATCTCATCGCCAAGTGGTCAGAGTTCACGGGTTCTAAAGCCGGCCTTCGTCAGACAGAGCAATTTGGTGACTTCGATCATCTGGATAACCCTGTCCTCACATACCTTGATCGACTCGTATCCGCCTTGCGGATGACGGTTAGCAACCAGATCACCAGCGAGGAAGCCTGGACGCTGACTAGGCTTGAGAAATGCTCAAGACACCAGTGCGCTAGTCCACCGACGAGAGAAAGCCCCTGCCAACGAACGTGACCAGTCCGTCCATATGCAAGGAATGGATACTGCGTATTTGTTTCAGAGAGAGCGTGGTGCACGCGAGCGATCCAAGGGAGCAGATGAGTGGCTTCAGCGATTCGTCGTACGGGCGGGGTCTCGAGAATAGACAATAGCCAACGGAGTTCGGTTTGTAACGGAAAGGCCGTGACTCCGCTGAGAAACAGACCTGCCATAAAAAGGACCAGCCAGAATCGAATCGCTCGGAGATGGTTTCACGCCAGGGACTAAAATTCCTTTCCAAAAGTCTGTCTGTATCTCGTTGGACTGCTCATATCGTGGTCTCAAGCTGAATTACTCCCCCTGCCGCTAAGGCCCATTCGTTTTTGACTCTACAGTCCCAACCCTTGCGTCGGACGCGGTGGTGGTGGTGCCACGGCGGCCTTCATCAAATCCGATCCACCTTTGTACCAATCCACCTTCCGCGTCACCACCATCACAACGGCCAGCACTGCGAACAACATCAGGGATCCCAGGATGAGCGCGTTGTCCTCGCTGATGAGCAGTCCGTAGACTGCCGCATAAAGGGCCGTCAGCATCGCTCCAAAGCCGACCCCACGCGTCACGCTTCGCAGGACATACGACAGATAGAACGTCAGCAACCCGATACAAGCCGCGCTGGCAATCAGGTAGGACAACGCAAACGCCATATGTTCCGAGAAGCTGACCAGCAGCAAAAAGAAGATCGCTAGCCCAAACCCAACCAGCAGATACTGCACCGGGTGAATCGGCAGCTCTTTCATCATCTCGAACAGGAAAAACCCGCCGAACGTTAGCACCACAAATAAAATTCCATACTTCGTCGCCCGATCGCTTAATTTGTACGGATCAATCGGCGTCAACAGACTCACATTCATCAGATCGATCGGCTTCACCGGGTTCGACTCCATCTGAACCTGCGTTCCTGTCGCCAACGAAGAAACATCCCACGCCGCCGAAAACCCGTTTTCGCCCACCTCTCGTGTCCGCGGCAGAAAGCGCCCGGCAAATAATGGAGAACGCCACGTCGAACTCAGTTCCACATGATTCGAATCGCCAACCGGTGCCACGCTCAGCTGTTCCGTCCCTGCCAGATCTATGTCGATCGCAAACTCCAAATGCCCATTCAGCTCCTTCATGCCGCGCAGAGGCACCCGTAGATTCGGCTGCCAACCCATTGTTGACTCAGCTCCTTGGAGCATCGTCTCTGGCGTCCCATTGACCACTACCGTCGGCGTACCCACAATCCCGCGCACGTCCTCAACGGACATCGCGAGGTATGGCTCACCCCACTCTACGGTTCCCGTCGTCTGCGGCTGTGCGATCTCCACCGTCCCCTTCAGATGCCCTGCAAACTCATATACCGTGACCATATACAGCCCATGCCGTCGCTCCGTCGGCGTCAACCTTCCGCGTACGTCCAGCACATGGGGAAACGACGTTGCCGTCAGCGTAGTGACATGCTCCACTCTCTTCTTGACTCCCTTCTCACCATCCTCCATCGTCACAGTCGTCTGTGTATACGGCCTAACCAGTACAGGCCCGATCACCGTCTGCGGCCCTGCATAGCTCGCCTCGATACTCTTCACCGCATCATCCCGGTATTTCTGTCGATCGGTGATCGTACCATTCACCATCGCCAAGGCAATCAAGATCGCACCCGTCACCACACCAATGACCAGCAGCTTCAACGCCAACTTGAGGTTCATCTCATCTCCTTTGGAAATCCGTGTGTCTTCAATACGTCAATATGTTCGTGAATCAACTTTGCAATGCAAAGTGAAAGGTTGTAGCTAGGATACTTTGCATCGTAAAGTAACCTCCGAAAAAAAGGTTTAGGACCTGGAAGGAGTCAGACCGCGCAACTGGTTGGGGGAAGCCTCTTGTTTGCTTCCCTTCGCCGCGTCCTTCACTACACGTTCGAGCGTCGAAAGGTATTCAAGATAACGCTGTCGGCCTTCAGGCGTGATGCGGCAGATGGTTTGTGGACGGTTGTGGTCATGGCCTTTCACAATCTCAACCATCCCTTCTGTCTCCAGAACTCGCAGATGCCGACTCAGATTGCCGTCGGTCAGCGAGCAAAGCTGCTTCAAATCATTGAAGATCAGGCCTTTGGGATTTGTAATCAGAGACGTCAGAACGCTGAGACGGGCTCGCTCATGAATCACTCGATCAAGGCCTTCATAGGCGAAGCGCCCTTCGCTCGATGGAGCTTTAGTTTTCATCCGCACCCTCCGGGGTGGCAACGAACAGAATGCCGGCCACCAGCAACTGCCCCGCTCCATAGGCAAGACCCATGGTCCACGGAGCAAGTGCGCGGCTATCTCCGAAAGAAATGCAGACCAGCCCCGTGAGCAGGTACCAGGCCCCTGCGGCGATCATTGGGCGCGGTAGAAAACGACAGGACGAAAAGATGCCCAGGCTGAAGATCACCTGCCAGAGTCCGGGAAGCATCCAGACGACTGTAGGGACAAAGCGTACGAGAGCAATGGTGACCAGTACTCCCGCGCCAACTGCAGGGAGGAACTGTTCGACCGCCATACAGATCATCTCATCGGATAGACCAGAATACATGCGGCGGGTTCGGGTATACATCTGCACTCCGGCCAATGCAGCTGATAGCACAGCAGTGGAGATCCAGATACCCGCGTATGCCGAGACGTGGTTGGCCGGGTCCGGCAGCAACACCGATTGCATTGACGCCGCCAGAAGTGCGATTACTCCCGTAGCTGCGAGCGTTGCAGGCCCATAACCCCGAAACTGCGTACTTTGGGCCATCTGCCTGCGTATGTTGCTGATGTCACCAAGCGCCTTATGGAGATCACTCATAGGGATTTCACTTTACATCGCAAAGTAGACCAGATGACAAGGTGCGTGTCAATTGCTGGGGCATTCCCGCGCAAACTCGGATCTACTCTGCCTCGCTACCAGTCTCGGTCCATTCCACCGATTGGGTCCAAGGAAATGTCCGCAGCTCTTCAACAATTTCATCCAGAAGAGTGGCGTCATGCGTCTGCGATTCGAGAATGACCTGGATCACTGAGTTTTCCGTATCTTCAACCTTCTCCGAGAGTGTCTTTCGCAGTACCAGCGAGCGCGCAGCGATCTCGCGGGTCAATTGATACAGAGCCTCCCCCTGATGCTCCGTCTCGCAGAAGAGCCTCAATCGATAAAACGTGTGAGTCTCCAACACCGACAAAGACCGTTGATCGATATAGCGGGAGAGCGGACGCAACACCGAATTAATTGCTATTAGCAGAGCCGCCACAAATACCGCATCGAGCAATTCACCCGCACCCGCACATGCACCTACGGCGGCCGAACACCATAACGTGGCGGCAGTATTCAATCCACGCACATTTCCGCCGTCTTTCATGATCGCCCCCGCACCCAAAAAGCCCACGCCGGAAACTACATATGCGATCACCTGTGTCGTTCCCGGAGCGATCGTCAACCCCAGATCGACGAAAGCCGCGGATCCAAAGCAGACCAGCGTATTGGTCCGCAAACCAGCCGCACGCTGACGCCACTGTCGTTCCGCTCCAATGCAGGCGCCCAGAATTAACGCCACCACTAGACGTGGAAACGTCGGCTGTTCCAGGATTGACGTCGAATCCGTCCACCAATGGAGCCAGGGATTCATCATAGATTACCTATTGGCCTCTCCCGTATAGCGTCGCACATTCACCCCGGCGGAAGCGCGTACAGTGATTGGTGGCCGATCTCGCAAAAATACCAACCGCCTGCGCGCTTCCCCACGGTTACAATTGCCGTGAGGTGAACCATGCGAAAAGCAGCTTCAACTGCGATCCTCGCGATCGCCGCCCTCACAACACTCCCATCCTTCGCTGACAAAATCAAGGGAGACTCCACCCTCAAAGACTCCCAACCCTACGGCACCAAGGACAAGGAGCATAAGCATCAAGGCTATGACCTCTCCTTCGACGCCCAGGGAAAGACCTACACCTGCCGCACCGACCCCAGCCATTCCATGAATGCCACCGACTTCGTCGTAGGCGGGCCCATTCACTACGAGATCGACAAAAACAAAGCCAATATCAAAACCCCAGACAACAAAAAAGTAGACTGCAAGATCGTCCGCGCCGAAATCTCTCCAGCCCCTTAAAAAATACCCAGATCTCAACGGCCCATCCTGATCTGCATCTATGGAGGTCTACCACGACGTATCGTAACTTTTCGAGCGCCTCGACCAGAGCGCCCTCATGCGCTACGTCTGGCGAGCGGTTTCCCTGGCCCCCTATACTGACAACCTTCCCTGAAATTTAACCGAATCTAGACACAAAATACTGAATACAAACAACTCGCGAGGACGCAAATGCCCTCTGATAGATTGCACCCCCGGATGTGAGCTGCAGGTATCGATCCGAACGCCACTCCAAAACAGCTGCGCGGGCCCCTATCTCAACTCTCAGGAGAGTACGAAATGTTTATCATCTGGTGGATCATTGTTGGCCTCATCGCTGGTTTCCTCACCGGAAAGCTCATGAAGGGCAGCGGCTATGGCGCAATTGGCGACATCGTCATCGGCATCATCGGAGCCATCGTAGGCGGCTTCATCATGCAGAAGCTCGGCTATTCAGGATCCGGCGGCCTTATCTACACTGTCATCGTCGCCATCGTCGGCGCAGTCCTTCTCACCTTGCTCCTTCGCCTCGTCACGGGCAACAGAGCTCGAAACTTATAAGCCAACTGTTCGAACGGATACTTCCAAGCATCCCATCTACCCGCGTGCCCACTTCTCAATCCGGAGATGTGGGCATTCGTTCGAAGCGCGCGCAATCGTCTCACTCCCCTAAAGGTCGTATCGCTAAACCCCTCATGGCATACGAAGCTAATACCATGAGCCAATGGAAAGGCATCCTCCTCGCAATCAATATCTGCTTCGCTGCGCACGTTCATGCAGAGGACTGCCTGAACAACCTCCCCGCATCCATCCGTTCCGCGGTCGAGCAGGACAACTGGACCATCCTGCAGCCGCAGGACCTCGCAGGCACCGACCCTCAAAGATGGAAGGGCAATCATCCCGGCGAATGCCCTGGAGTAACCTCCGGAAACTTCTACCCCAAAGGCAAGACCTCCTACCTCGTGGCACTCATCCAGCGTGACCCCACACAGGGAAGCGAGCAGAACAACCAGCTCGAAAAGCTCACTCTCGTCTACCTCAAGAAGGACAACCCCATCACCATAGCCGTCGTCCCTCCCACCCAGATCCCAGCCCCAATGGTCGTCTGGAAACTCCGCCCCGGTGGCTACCAGGACCTATACGGCTCCAAAAAAGTGACCATCTCGCGGGAATCGTTCGTCTACGAAAAACTAGTGGGCCCCGCAAACCAGTTCTACTACGACGGAAGCCACCTCAAATCCCTGGTCCTCTCCAGATAGACCCTCCCATATTCAGTCAGTCAAAGTGATAGGCTTCTCATCATGAATGGCCCCACCCTACAGGACCGCCTGGCCCACATCACCCAGGGCCTCGCCGAGGCCGAACGCAGATACGCCGCTGGGGAGCCCTATCCCGACCCCGAAGGCTCCTGGCCCCACAAGATCTCCCAGCTCAAGCAGCACTTGGCCGACGTTCGCGAGATGATCGCCAATGAATAGCATTCACCACGCCTGAAGAACGATCCTCATTGGTCTCATCATTGTTTCCAGACTCGATCAATGCACATGAGCCACGTCGTCATTCATCGAGAAGACATCTTTGAAGTCGTCCTCATACGGAAAGACGTGGATCATCCAGGTGAACATATAGGGATGGAAGATTCCGCCCTCAGCCTCGCAGGCATCTTTAGTGTGGATCGATCCAAACATGCCGAACTTTGGATGAGCAGCTTGATAGTCTTTCACACGGTCTGCTGGAGCCTCGCAGAAGTTGGTGTGCTCATGCCACCGCGCCACACTGAGCGGAATCCGCTCATTCAGCTCCTCCTCCGTTGCGTTCGGCCGCGCCGTATACATCACCCCCTCCAGCCTGTACTGCTTGTACTCAGTGTGCCGGTAAAGCAACGAAGTCGGCTTGCTCGGATCGAAGTGTAGATCGGACGCCCGGGCGTTGGCCTCATTGTTAAAGTGATACTGCGGCTGCTCAAGCTTAGGATTAGCAATGACGTATCCATCCGCCAGAGCCTTCCGGTAGTCCTTGTACCGCTCCATCGTCGCCTTCGCTTCGGCCACCACTTCCCGCGCCTTCACCTCGTCGCCAGGCTGCTTTGGCCACACCGGCGTGATGCTCATGTGGCCAGCCATGGCGGCCATGCTGGGCCCCATGCTCTTCATGTCAGCCATGTCGCCCATCTTGCCGCCGCTCATGTCCATCCCAGCCATACTGTCTTTCCCCTGCCCCTGTTGCAATCCGTGCCCCGGCAAAGCAACCAGCAAAACCGCTTCCACCAGCAGCGCCGCTGAAAACATCGAACGAATGTTGAACATCGCAATCTCCGTCACGACTATCTATGGCCGCCCAACTCGGCCACATCCATTCATTCACGATTCGTCGTCCGCGAACAGTTCCACCTCGCCAAGGTTCCGCATAGCCACCCTGCTAAGGGTCAAGTACAGAAAATCACATTGGACTAGCAGGCTCTCCGTAAGCAGAGCAGGGCTCGATGCAAGCGGCTATTCTTTATAGACCAACCGTGGTCCGCTGACCTGTTCTACCTTCAGATCAACATCCACTTCAACCCGGTCTGCGATCTTCACAAAGGGAATCCCACTCGTCATCCCATACTCTTTGCGATCAAATGCCATCATCCCTTTGATGACGCCCCGTCCCGTCCCCTTGCCTGAAACCGTCAGCTTTAGCGTCTCTGGTTTCGAGACACCTCGTATGGAGAAGTCTCCCAGCACGTCGAACGATTCAGGGCCAGTCTGCACAATCTTCGTCGAACGAAATGTAATGTAGGGTGCCTGCTCAACATCGAAAAAATCCGCACTCTTCAGCTTCTTATCCTTCATCCCGCTTCCAGTATTTACCGTAGCCGCTTGAATTTGGATATCCAGAACAGCGGTAGTCACATCTCGAGACGAAAAGGTCAGAGACGCCTTCCACTTGTCGAAATCCCCCACGAGAGCGACCGAGGCCTTCACGTAAAACTTGATACTGCTGTCCTCGGGCGTTGTCTTAAAAACGGGAACCTGCGCATGGGTGGGCAGCGGCAGCAAGGCAAACGTCAAAAGAGTGAGAAGGGCTAGTCGCATGGAGCTTGAGTGTCAACTTTCCCCGCTGCCATGTCAAATAAAAAGCAAAGTAAAAAGCAAAGCGCAAACCCTAGCCCTTACGTGTCGCCACCTTCAGCGGGCCCGCCTTCAGGATCTTTCCACCTTCCTGCACAACATACAGCTGGTTCACCTCAAGATTCTTGAGTTGATCTATTTGCCCGCTAAGCCACCGTATCTCCACCAGCTCTACCTTCTTGGCTTGATCCAGACCGAAGTGCATCCGCATATCGTTTTGCGAAAAATAGCTCCCCCCGCTCCGTAGTTCATCAAGCTGTCTCGACGGCTTGGTCGCATCAGGTGTCGTTGTGGCAGTAACAATCACCCTGCTCCCAATTCCCGAACGGTTCGACTTCACTCCCACTAATTTGATCTTGATCCAGTTACGATTTAGTGTCGAATCGCAGCGCAGAAGCTGTGGCCCCGCGTTAATACAGTTCACAACGATATCCAAATCACCATCGTTATCGTAATCGCCAAACGCACATCCACGAGCGGGTGCATCCTCAAGTATCCCAGGGCCACCTTTATTCGTAACATCCTGGAATCGGCCATTACGCAGATTGCGGTATAGATATTTATGTTCTGCGTACTTTAGATCGGCCTTTGACTTGTCCACCTCCGGATAAACATGGCCATTCGACATCAGGATATCGAGCCACCCATCGTTATCCATATCAAAGAAGCCGACGCCCCATCCAAGCAGCCGCGTATTCTCGCCCAATCCGCTGGGATAAGTATGGTCTTCAAACGTCGCATCCCCCATGTTGGTGTAAAGCGAATCAGTATCGCCAGAAAAATTAGTCTTCACAATGTCGAAGCTGCCGCTGTGGTTATAGTCCCCGATCGAAACGCCCATCCCCGCCTGTGGTTTAGCCTCGGCCGAAAGCGCCGCTCCCGCCTCGATCGCGATATCGCGAAACGTTCCGTCCTTCTGATTTAAATAGAGCGTGGCTGGCGCCGAATCATTCGCAACATAGATATCCGGCCACCCGTCGTTGTCCAGATCCGACGCGGCAACACTAAGCCCATAGGTCCCCACGGCCGTCCACATCCCGGACTTCTCGCTCACGTCGCTGAAAGTCCCATCGCCATTGTTGTGATACAGAATATTCCTGCCGCCAGCCAATCCTGGCGGACCGCAAGCTACGAGGATGCCCTTATATGTACAAGGCCCATCTTCCGGCAAAGGCGCTGTCTTCAGATCGAAATCGACGTAATTGGCCACGAACAGATCTAGGTGCCCGTCGCGGTTGTAATCGACAAACGTGCATCCCGTATTCCAACGCACCTTCGGTCCAGGCTGTATAAGGCCCACCTGCTGTGTCACGTCCGTAAACTTTCCATTACCGTTATTGCGGTACAGCGCATTCTGACCGTAGTAAGTTACAAACAAATCATCGTTGCCGTCGTTGTTGTAGTCCCCCACGCAGCAGGCTTGCCCCCAGCCTGTCTTGTGCTCCAGGCCGGAGCCAGCCGTCACGTCAGTGAAGGTTCCATCTCGATTGTTCTTGAAGAGATGGCATCGCGGCTCCTGCCCCGCCGGAAAACCCTCCAGTCGCCACCCATTAACGAGGAACAGGTCAAGCCAGCCGTCATTGTCGTAGTCATAAAAGGCCAATCCACAACCGGTTGTCTCCAGCAGATACTTATTCTTTGCTTCCCCTCCATAGATAGTTTTGCTTGTAAGACCGGCTTCCTTCGCAACGTCGAGAAAACTCACGCCCAGCGGCATATCCTCTATCGGAGACTTCTCTCCAGGCGGAGGCGGTGCGGCCTTCGCATCATAGCTGCGTTCCTGCGGGCCAATGCCTTTGGGCGGGGGCGCAGCCTGCTGCTGCAACGGCGAAGCCAGTGCCAGAATATCTGCGAACGGCAGCACGAGAGCAGTGCGACTGAGAGATCGAATAAATTTACGGCGATTCAAGTCAGTGAATTTTGTTCTCAAGGTTGCCCGGATCCCATGAAAGGTGAGACTCAGTGAGTCATCCCTTCCTCTGTGCGCTGAATTATAGCGAACACTTCAATCCACTGTACACAAGCTGTTCGTCGCTATTGATATCTGCTCTGTGCCGATTTCCTGGCTTGCGATTAGGGATTTCCCAATGTCTTCACTGCCTCAGCCTTCTGACGCTCCGCCGCCGCCTCTGCGGTCTTACCCTGCCTGTCCAGTGCCGCCGCAAGACCAAGATGTGCCTCCGCGTAATTCGCGTCGTAGCTCAATGCATCTTGAAACTGTGTAATAGAGCTCGCCACGTCGTTGTTTCTCAGCGCAGAGTTCCCCGCATTCGTAGCAACCTCCGCGCGCTGACGGTTCATGTTGCTCCGCATAAGCTCAGCTGCTTTCCTGCGTTCCGCTGAGGCCTCTCCCGGCTGATTTTGCTTGACGAGCACAGCCGCGAGCGTCAGGTGCGGATCAGGCTGACCTGGAAGTTGCCGGATGGCCTCCCGCAGAGCCGACGTAGCTTCGGGCAATTTGTTCAACTTGTCGTAGACACTACCCAGCGTCGCCCATCCGTCTCCATTCTCAGGACGAAGTTTCAGCGAGACATTCATCTCACGCGCCGCATCCTCATACCGTCCGGTTTGCATGTAGAGCACGCCCAGAAGATAAGGAGCCTCAGGCGCCGACGGATCAAGCCTCTGCGCAGTCTCTAACTCCGGGATAGCGCCCACCGCATCATCCTGCAGCTTGAACGCAAGACCCAGGTTGTAGTGCAGTTGAGGCGCGTCAGGCTCCAGTTTGAGCGCCCGACGCAGTTCCACCACCGCATCGCCAAACTGGCTCAATTGAACGTAGGCCGCCGCAAGGTTCTGATGCGCCGTCACACTCTCCGGGGCAAGCGCAACGGAGCGCTCCAGCACCGGCAAAGCATCTTTAGCCTCTTGCGCCTGGCAAAGCGCCATCCCGAGATTAGTCATGGCTTCGGCATTGTTCGGCTCGGCGGCAACTACTTTTCTCAGCAGCACAATCGCTTCTGGTGCCCTGTTCGATCGCTGTAGAGCGAGAGCAAGTTGATACGAAGCTGCGATGGAGTTTGGCTCCAACTCCAGCGCCTGTTGGAAGACCGGAATCGCCTGTTCGTCCTTCCCCTCTGCCACAAGCGCTTTGCCAAACTCAAGAGCAATCATCGCATCCTGCGGAGCCAGTTGCGCTGCCTGCATCAACTCGGACATCCCGTCCTTGTCACCCTGGGCCTGCATCACCAGGCCAAGATGCAGATGCGCAACCGCTAAATTCGGATTCAGTTGAATGGCCTTCGCAAACTCCCCTCGTGCATGCGCCCAATCCTTCTGCTGCGCATGCAGCGAACCAAGCTCGTCGTGCAGCCCCGCGTTCTGTGAATCTGTCGTAAGCGCAGCTTTCATCTTTGTGACAGCAAGACCGATCTGATGATTCGCTGCAAGAGAACGTGCATATCCGGCGAGTACATACGAAGGCAGCGGGCGCTTCTCGAGGCGCGCCTCCACCTCCCATCTGGAAAATAACGGAATCGCCTTCTCTGGCGAACCGATCTGCTCATACGCCATCGCGAGATTCATCTGCGCGGTGCTGTCACTGCTTTTTATCGCAAGCGCTCTTTCAAGTTCGTGAATACCTTCCTTCACCTGTCCGCGACTTACTAAAACTGCTCCGAGCGCGCTGTGCCCCTGCTCAGCCTGCGGAGCCAACTGGACCACCTGCTCGAAGTCGGCCTGTGCTGCACTCAAATCCTTTTGAGCCAAGGCAGCCTGCCCTGCCCGATACGCTGCATCTGCCTTCTTCAACGCCGCCGACGGTTCCTGCGAGAACGCAACCTTCGAGAGAGCCATCCAGCCAATTAACATCGCCTTCGCGACAAAGAGCCCGTCTTGTGGAAGCTTATCCATGGGATTGTAGCGACCCCGATCTTATCTGTTCGAAGACTCCCCTGTCCTTCGCCAATGCCGAACTACCTGATCGGATGATCTTCGAACGCCGAGCGGCTCCGTATTGATGGACCAGACTCGCCTCCTACCCACCATGCAGAGGATCAGGACCAACGCGTGCGAGAGACGAAGACCCGTCCGCGTCGAAACCCGCCTCGGCATTGTTCTTGACAAGAATGCTCCAACTTCAATGAAGTGTCTCGAGCTTAGGTTCGTTCGCAGCCTGTATCTTGTGCGAGACCTCGGTCTCTCGACTCGCGTCCTCTGCCCTTCCTAGCGACCGGTACGCCTGTCCCAGCAGACTGTGTGTGATGTAGTTACTAGAGTCCATCTTTTCGGCCCGTTCCAGGTACATCACCGCGCTCGCCGGATCTTGCCGCTTCAGCAAAACCTTCCCCAGCAAAATATACGGTCCCGTCGTGGTCGGTTCGAGCAGCAACGCACGCTGGAGCGATTGCTGCGCCTTCGTATAGTCCCCGGCTCGGCTATAAGCGTCACCCAGCCTGTCATAGATGCTCCCATCGAGCGGATTACGAAGCCGTTCCTTCTCAAACTCCGCAATCGCCGTATCCAGGTGCTCCCCAGCCAGCGCAACTTCGCCAAGCAGGGAATGCGCAAGCGGTAACTGCGGCTCCAGTTCCAGCGCCTTTGTAGCGAACTGCTGCGCCACGATCAGATAGTCCCGACGCAGCAGCATTCGCGCAGCCAGAAGATAGGCCGGAGCCGAATCAGCTGCGAAACCATACTGCGTCGCAAACGCCCGGCGTGCATTGTCGTACTGGTTGGTATCGATGTAACAAAGAGCGAGCACATAGTTGGGGTCCACTCTGGTCTGCGACGTCCAGTTAGAAGCAGATTCAAGAAATGGGATCGCAGCCGCTGGTCTCCCCATCCGAAACAACGTCAGCCCTCGCAACTGCGCCGACTCTTCATCATGAGGATCCTGCTTCAAGGCACTCGCGAACGCAACGTCCGCATCCGTAAAGTCATTGGTCGAGTACAGAGCAAGACCGCGCAACCGATTGACGCCCGTCGGCACCGGCTGTTGCGCAGCCAGCACATCCAGTTGCTTCAGAGCATCTACTGCCAGCCCACGATCGATCATCGCGCGCAGCTGCGTCAGACTTGGTGTAGCCTCAACAGCGGCAGCGCCCGGTGAGGACACCAGTGGATCCGGTGCTGCAGGTAAAGTTTGTGTCGGACTCTGTGCAAGTCCAAATGGCAGGGATTGTGCCGCAAAGAAAGACAGGCAGCCCGATAGCACTACTTTAAGCACGTGACGCATAGAAGATCTGGACCGAGTGTAACCGAAACAAAAGGGAGAGCCGTAGCTCCCCCTTTTTTAAATCCCTGCTAGGTCTAGAACTGGAAACGCCCAGAGAACTGCAACTGCCTCGGATTGGCCGAGTTGTTCGGGAAGGGTCCGTTCGTAATCGAGCCTCCCTGGTCCACATTGCCGCCAGGTGTGCCCCAGTTGATATGGTTGAAGGCGTTGAAGCCATCCGCTCGCAGCTGAAAGGTTAGCTTCTCACGAATAAGGAAGTTCTTCTGAATCGACAGATCAGCGTTGAAGAAATGCGGCCCGAAGACCGTGTTCCGTCCCACATTGCCGATCTGGTCGAGACCCGGTCGCGAGAAAGGCCCGTTGCCACTATCGATATTATAAGTCTGGTAAAACAACAGGTTATTACCCGGGATTCCCGTCTCCTGGGAGTGGAAACGGCGAGTATCGCCGTTCACTCGACAGGGCGCATCTGACGGAACCTGCTGGCTGCAGGTCGAATATGTCAAGGTGAACGGCAAGCCGCTGGAGTAGTTGATCACCGGACTGATCTGGATCCCGCTCACGATCTGATTGACCACTCGGTTCGCGTTCGAGAGCAACAGCTTGTTCCTGCCAAACGGTAACTCGAACAACCCGTAAACGATAATCTGCTGCTGACGCAGCGCGCCGTCGCGGCCCGCAACGATATGCTTGTCCCAGGACGAATAGTTTACCGAGTCGCTAAGTGCTTGCTGCCAGGCATAGTTTGCATTGAGCGAAATACCGTGGGCATAAGTCTTTGCCACCGTTACCTGCAGCGCGTTGTAGTGAGTATCGAGATTGTCCGAGAAATCCGTTACATCGTTACTCCATCCGCAAGCGCCCGGAGCGAGGCCTTGCCCGGTCGGTTGCGAATAGTTCGGATCGGCGCAGGCCGCCAGCTTACCGCCGTAATACCGCCGCAGCAGGTTCTGGTTGTTGACAGCGCCACCCGGGCCAACACCATTGACATACTGACTCACACCACCCGGAAGATTGGGCAGCGTCGGATCCCAGTGCAGTGCCTCACCGTTGAAGCTCTGATTTGAGGGTAAAGCGATTGCGGCCTCGTTCGGGTTGGTCGTATTACCCGAAATGTCGCCGAAGGTATGAGTTCCTTTATTGCCGACATAGGCGACCGTCATCGACAATGTGGGTGAGAACGACTGTTGCACACTCAAATTCCAGGCATCGAGAGTTGGCAGGCGAAGGGTCGTTGGCCGCGCGCGCGAAGTCACCTGATAACCCGGATTTGGCAGAAGACCGCTCGCTGGTACTGCGACCGGCGTCGCCAAAGGTGGTCCCACTGCTAGGTCGAACGTAGAAGCCGTACCGCTGGCCGTGATGGCCTGGTTCTGCAGCACTGGAAGGTTCTGCGTTGCCGCGTGACCGAAGATCGAACCGAATACACCGATGTCGAAGCTGCGTCCGTATCCTGCCCGGATTACAGTCAAAGGAGTCGCCTGATACGCAACGCCGATGCGTGGGTTATAGGCGTTACCCGGGCGGTTGTAGTTCATGTTGCTGCCAATGTTGCCATAACCTGCCACCTGGAGGTAACCGGTGGTGGGGTTCAGAAGCGCTCCATTTCCCTTGGCGTTCACACTCTCTGGGAAGTACAGCTCATAGCGTAAGCCCAGGTTGACCGTGAGCTTCGAAGTAACTCGCCACGTATCCTGGGCGTAGAAGAAGTCCCGCTTCTGAAACTCCTTGGCATTTGTCGTTGTACTCACATATCGCTCAAACTCAGTTGGGCTGCCGAGTGCGAACGATGCAAACCCCAGTCCGGTCGATCCGTTACCCCCGTTCGACGATGGACCAGTACCGAAGAAAAGAAGACCCGTGCGGTCGTTGTCGCTTGGCACTCTCAGGTTGCGTGCATAACGCAGGTCCATGCCGAACTTCACGCTGTGGTTGCCTATCGTCTTGGTCCAGTTGTTCGCAAGCTGGAACTGGTCCTCGCGCTCGATCAGCGGGCAGTTGCAACGGTCCACGTTCAACCCGGCACCGTATTGCGGTCCCTGAGTTTGGCTGTTGTTCGGTGGTCCAAAGCTGCCGACTTCCGTTAGCTGAAACGACGGTGAACCACTCGTGATGGGATCTCCCAGATTCAAACCCGGCGCTCCAATGTTCGTAGCCAGATTTGTACCCGCGTCATACTTCGATGTCCCAATGTTGTACCGGAAGTAGCCAAGGCGAACGTCGGTAACCAACTTCGAATTGACGGCAATATCTACGCCCGCCGCTGCGCTGTCGTTTGCTCCCTGCGAGGTGCCACCATAACCACCCAGGCCAAACCCCGATCCTCCAGCAGCGCCAAAGATCGTCTTACCGGTAAGTGTATCCGTGAAGCGGCTGAAGCGTCCGAAGACATGTATCCGATCGTTGGCCGTCCAATCACCTCGAACATCCCACTGATCGCTGTTGAAGCCGCCGGTCCCGCTACCCGCATAGTTGTTCTTGATACCAGTGATTCCACCTACCGGAGAGCCGGCCGTATTCGGAGCGTAAGGCGCTAGAAGCTTGAAGAAGTTCACTGCCGGCACCGACAGGTCCGATGCCGGGATAACGTTGTTCGCGAACGCAACGGACTGGCCGTTTACCTGGTGGTAGAGCTGTCCGACTGCCGGAGTATATTCACTGAAATCGCATCCGGGCTGTCCAGTTACGGTTGTGGCCGAGCCAATGCAGGTCGAGACGAGGTGCGCCGTCGGAACAGTCTGCACGTTCGCTATACCAACCTTCTGCCTAACTCCTTGGTAGTCTCCAAAGAAGAACAACTTATCCTTGATGATCTTTCCACCAATCGATCCGCCAAACTGATTCTTCAATCCCTGCGGGAACGGGTTCGTCGCCGAAAGCTGGGATGGACCTTGTGAGAACGGCTCGCGGGCAAGGTTCGCGTTACTCTCGCGGTAGTCGAATGCCGATCCATGCCAGCTGTTAGACCCCGACTTCGTCTGCGCCGTCACTACCGAAGACACTGCCTTGCCAAACTCAGCGTCGAAGTTCTGTGTCGTAATCTTCGTCTCGGACAGCGAGTCGGAGTTGGGGTTGACCACAATAATTCCTAAGATCGGGTCTTGATTGTCGGTTCCATCCAACTGGAACGCGACTCCCGCAAACGCCTGGCCATCCACTTCGATCTGCTTCGAACCCTGCGGATTTTCACTCGCCGCATGGCTCCACCCAAGCAGTTGTGCCCCTGGCAACAGCAGCTGCAAATTCGTAAAGTTCCTGTCCGGAATAGGAAGGTCTGTGATCTCCTTCGCCCCGAATGTCGTGGATACGTCCGCGCGGTCCGTCTTTAACTGGGGAATCGCGTCTGCGTCCACTTCAATGGTTTGATCGGATCCTCCGACCGTCAGAGCCGCCTCCACCTTGATAGAGGTGTCTGCAGTGACCCGAATGCCCTTCTGCTCAAACCCCTTGAAACCCGGCGCGCTCACCTTCACGTCGTAAAGGTCTGGGATGAGATGTTCAACAGTAAATTCGCCGCTCGCGTTCGACTGCACGTTGACCGACGTTCCTTTCGCATCGTCGATCACGGTTATCGTCGCGCCTGGAACGGCCGCACCCGTGGTGTCGAGGGTCGATCCAAAGATCGAACCATAAACCGCTTGGCCATATGCAATCGGCGAAGACGCCAGAGCACACACGGCAAAGAGCAACCCGACTGTTACGCGCGTCACAAATCTCATCTCAAACCTCCAAAAAGTGCTTCACGTTTGCTTACTGTTGGCAATCATCAATCATCTTTTAACTGCTGCCGAACATCACTTCAAAGTCGCTAGCGGCATAAATCTTTAACGGACACCAGGTAAACATCGCCTGCGTACAAATCCGAAACAGTTGGCCCTTTGAATCGCAACGAAAAATACCCGACAGCTCTAGAAGATGTCAACGAGTTTGATCGGTAAATATTTGCAAGTTGTTGACAAAGCAACCCTCAAGGGACGGACGGGGCAAAAATGGGTAAAGTGGTCAGACCTATTAGCGAGATCCATCCCACCCAGCCATGAGGAATCTACTGTCAAATAGCAGATAAATAACAACTTATCCCGCATCGGCGAAAATCAAATGGGCCTCGAGGTGCAGCTAAATATCAACCGAAAGGTTGACCACCTCCCGATCACCAAATCAAGCTCGCATTCGTCTCATGAACGATTTGTCTATACATTATCGACAGATCCTCAGACCGAACCCTCTCGGAATGGATTACATGAAGAACGATCAGGGCCGCCGAATCGAGACCAGACCACCGACAGTCGCCGACTCACAAGTAAGCTTCGGCAGCAGGAAAGAGTCTGCTCACCCCGTCACGCCAAAGTACCGGCAGGTCCTTGAAGATCTGCATTCCGCAATCAAAGCGGGGACGCTTCGTCGCGGTGATCGCCTCCCAAGCGAAGCAGAACTCGGAAAGCGCTACAACACCTCACGTATCACGGTGGCCAAAGCCGTCCATGAACTCCAGTTGCAGGGCCTCGTATCGCGACGACCAGGTTCAGGCACCCACGTGCTCGCTCCCATCGCATCGACCGATCATGTATTCGGTCTACTGATTCCCGATCTCGGGAGAACCGAGATCTTCGAGCCAATCTGCAACGGCATGATGCGGTCGCCTCTCTCCAAACCCCACTCTCTCTTGTGGGGACACTCCATGGGCGAGTTAGCCCAGCAGCAGAAAGAGGCCGAGCAGCTCTGCCACAAGTACATCGCGCAAAAAGTCTCCGGAGTCTTCTTCGCGCCGCTCGAATTCACTCCGGAAAAAGACATCGTCAACCGACGCATCGCCTCTGCGTTCGATCGCGCAGGCATTCCCGTCGTGTTGCTCGACCGGTGCTTCGCGCCCTATCCCTTGCGTTCAAAATATGACCTCGTCGGCATCGACAATCGCAGTGCCGGCTTCCTCATCACGCAGCATCTGCTCCTTCATGGAGCAAGACGCATCGTCTTTGTCGCCAGGCGCCTCTCTGCCTCCACCGTTCACGGAAGAATCGCCGGCTATCGAGAGGCTCTCCTCTCTCGCGGAATCCACCCGCAACAGGACCTCGTACGCCTCGGCGATCCGGAAGATCCTCAATTCCTCCAGACTCTGCTCAAAGACTGCCACCCCGACGCAATCGTCTGCGCCAACGACATCACCGCGGCCCGCATCATGCAGGGCCTCGCCGCTCGTGGAATACGCGTCCCGGACGAGATCCGCATCGTCGGAATCGACGACGTAAAATACGCGAGCCTCCTGCCCGTGCCACTCACCACACAGCATCAGAACTGTGCCGACATCGGCGCCATGGCCATTGCAACAATGCTCCAGCGGCTGGAGAAACCCGATCTCCCCACACGCGACATCCTCTTGCAGACGAAAACCGTTCTTCGCAGCTCTTGCGGAACCCATCCCTCACCCAACCACAAACTTTCATAGATCTGCCGCCAATTAAACCCGGTGCGCTCAACCCATGCCGCGAAATTTTCCGCTCCACAGCCCACACCCAAAATGCCATGTCGATCGGTCGCGACCCGCATCCCAAATGCTATAGTGTTGCGAACTCCCCGGAGGCTGTTTTGACCACCAAGTTACGCCATCGCAACGCATCATCTTCAAGCTGGCTGCCTCTCCTCGCAATCCTTGCCACCAGCGCGCTCTGGACCTCCGGAAGCATCGCACTAGGTCAGACACCGCAGCCATCGACCGCAACCGCTGCCGCGCACAACGACGGCCCCTGGTGGAAGCATGCCGTCCTCTACGAGATCTATCCCCGCAGCTTTCAGGACTCCAACGGCGATGGCATCGGCGATCTCAACGGTATCACCCAGCGGCTCGACTACCTCAAAAGCCTCGGCATCGACGCCATCTGGATCGCGCCTATGTACCCCTCGCCCCAGGTCGACTTCGGCTATGACATCTCCGACTACCAGGCCGT
Organism: Tunturiibacter gelidiferens; assembly: GCF_013410115.1. GTDB lineage: Bacteria > Acidobacteriota > Terriglobia > Terriglobales > Acidobacteriaceae > Edaphobacter > Edaphobacter gelidiferens. The sequence continues at coordinate 1,302,580 of NZ_JACCCV010000001.1, read as the reverse complement.
AGACCCACAGTACGGCACTCTGGCCGATATGGACCACCTCATCGCCGAGGGCAAACAGCGCAACATTCGCGTCGTCCTGGACATGGTCCTCAACCACACCTCAGACAAACACCAGTGGTTCATCGACTCCGCCAGCTCCCGCACCAACCCCAAGCATGACTGGTACGTCTGGAACGACGGCGTCCCCGCCAACGGCCCCAACGTCACCGCCTATCAAAAGCGCTTCGAACACGAAGGCCGCGTACCGCCCAATAACTGGATCTCCGGCTTCGGTGGCTCCGCTTGGGAGTGGGTCCCGGCAGTTCACCAGTTCTACTATCACAAGTTCTACAAGCAGCAGCCCGACCTCAACTGGCGCAACCCCGCCGTCGAAAAAGCCTGCTTCGACGCCATGCGCTTCTGGCTCGACCGCGGCGTGGCAGGCTTCCGCCTCGACGCCATCCCCACACTCTTCGAAGACCCCCAACTCCGCAACGAGCCCGAAGCCGGCGGCATAAATGCCCAGGGTGATCCCAACCTCAAAGACATCTACACCAGCAATCTCTCCGAGGTCCACGGTGTCATCCGTCGCATGCGCGCCATGGTAGAAAAATACCCCGGCAACCGCGTCCTCATCGGCGAGACCTATCTCCCCGACACCGCCGCGCTCAATGAGTGGTACGGCGGTGCGAAGCACGATGAGCTGCAACTCCCCATGGATATGCTCCTCGGGTTCCACGGCGACCACGACAAGCTCGACGCCACACGTTTTCGCAAACTCATCAACGAAGCCGAGACCCAGCTCAATGGCTCTCAACCGCTCTTCGTCTTCGATAATCACGACAACGTCCGCAGCTGGAATCGCTACAGCGACGGCACCCACGATCAGGCCATCGCAAGGCTTCTCGCCGCCGTGCTTCTCACCTCACGCGACACAGCTCTCATGTACTACGGCGAAGAGCTAGGCATGGTCACCTCCACGCCCACGCGCAAAGAAGACGTAAAGGATCCCATCGGGGTCACCGGCTGGCCCAAAGAGAAGGGCCGCGACGGAGAGCGCACACCCATGCAATGGGACGACTCAAAAAACGCCGGATTCAGCGAATCATCCACCACATGGCTGCCCGTCCCATCCAACTACTCAACCATCAACGTGAAGGCGGAAGAGCTCGAACCCGACTCGCTCCTCAACTGGCACAAGCAGTTAATTTCGATGCGCAGGGATAACCCCACACTCCGCGATGGAAAACAGGTGATGCTCGATGAGTCAAACCCGTCGGTCCTCTCCTACGTTCGCGAAGGTGTCGCTGGCCATCCTGCAATCATCGTGGCACTCAACTTCACCGATCAACCCCAGACAATCTCACTCGATCCCAGCAAAGCGAAGGTCTCCGGCAATACCGTAAACACGCTCCTCACCAATGCACCCGGTCTCAAACAAACCACCAGCCTGCAAAACATCACACTGCCGCCGTATGCCTCATGGATTGGACAGATCGGCTCCAACAAATAACACCAGCACGGCAAAAGGGGTCGCTAGTGAACGAACCGCGGTTTCGCACCTCAAGCATCACGAACTATCTCCTCTATGCAGCCCTTGCGCTCGGTGCTCTCATACCGAGCGCACATGCGCAGAGCACCGCTCAACACGCCCCCCCCGCAGCAGATCAAAAAAACACGGCAGCCGACCCATGGTGGAAGCACGGCGTCATCTACGAGATCTACCCCCGCAGCTTTCAGGACACCGACGGCGACGGCATCGGCGACATCAAAGGCATCACCTCTCGCCTCGACTACATCAAGCAACTCGGCATCGACGCCATCTGGATCACGCCCATGTACCCCTCGCCCCAGATTGACTTCGGCTACGACATCGCCGACTACGTCGCCATCGACCCCCAATACGGCACCATGGCCGACTTCGAGCACATGACCGCCGAAGCCAAGCGCCGCAACATCCGCGTCATCATGGACTACGTCCCCAACCACACCTCCGACCAGAGTGCCTGGTTCAAAGAGTCGCGCTCCTCCCGCACCAATCCCAAACGCGACTGGTACATCTGGCGCGACCCCAAGGGCTTCACCGCCGACGGCAAACCCATCCCCCCAAACAACTGGCAGAGCTGGTTCGGCCACTCCGCATGGGAGTACGACGCCACCACGAAGCAGTTCTACTACCATCACTTCTACGTCCAGCAGCCCGACCTCAACTGGCGCAACCCCGAAGTCGTCAAAGCCATGATGGACGTCCTCCGCTTCTGGATGAATAAGGGCGTCAACGGCTTCCGCATCGACGCCGTCTCACGCCTCTTCGAAGATCCCGATCTCCACGACGACCCCATCCTGCCTGGCACCAACGCCTTCGGCGATCCCAACATCGTCCACAAGTACACCGACAATCTCCCCGAAGTTCACGACATGCTCCGCGAGATGCGCAAAGTCGTCGACGAGTACCCCGGCAATCCCGTGCTCATCAGCGAAGCCGACGAACCCAACATCCTCGAGCTCTCCAAGATGTACGGCGCCAACAACGATGAGGTCCAGCTCCCCATGGACTTTCAAGTCGCCGACGTCAACGAGCTCTCCGCACCCAAGTTCCGCGAACTCCTCAAAGAGGTCGAGAACAATCCCGCTCACGGCCAGCCCTACTTCTTCTTCGGCAATCATGACCAGGACCGCATCTGGGACCGCTACAGTCCAGGCGTCACCGACCCCGCCATGAAGGCACGCATCGCCCGCATGATGGCTGCCCTCCTCCTCACCTCTCGCGCCACGCCACAGATGTACTACGGCGACGAGATCGGCATGGTCACCACAACTCCCACTCGCATCGAAGACGTTAGAGACCCCGAAGGCATCACCGGCTGGCCAAAACAGAAAGGCCGCGACGGCGAACGAACCCCCATGCAGTGGAACGACACACAGAACGCAGGCTTCAGCACCGCCGCCACCACCTGGCTTCCCGTCGCTCCCGACTACAAAACCATCAACGTCGCCCTCGAATCTCCCGACCACGAGTCCATGCTCAGCTGGTACAAACGCCTCATCGAACTCCGCCGCACCAACGCTGCCCTCTACGAAGGCAGCATGCAGATGCTCAACCCAAACGAAAACGTAGTCTCCTACCTGCGCAAGGGCCCCGCCGGCAAACCCTCTGTCGTGGTAGCCCTCAACTTCTCCGACAAACCCCAAACCCTCAAGTACGACTACGCCGCCCTCGGCCTAACCAAAGGCGCAACCGCCACACTCGAAACCAACGACCCCTCTCTCAACCACGCACCGCTGACCAAGCCAATCACCCTCGCCCCTTACGCCACCTGGATCGCAGAAGCTCAGTAAACACTGGCCGAAATCTCATCTCACGAGTCCTTCTTCGCAAAGTACAAATACCTCAGTAGGCGCCTTTCGCCAGTTAAGGTATGTACGCAGGACAGGAACCGCTGCAGCCCCTCGAAGTTGATATCGCCTTCCGCCGCGACCAGCTTCTCTTTGTTTTTCTCCCGTGCATCATGCCACTGTTTCGCCACCCGGGAAGCACTTACGGTTGTGTCGGTGACGCGGATCCGGCGAAACCCCGCTCGCTCGATAAGTCGTTCATTCTCTCCTGGCGGACTGTACACATAAAAGCCAATCGAGCTGCGTGTGGCGATCTCTTCGATGGAAAGCAATCCGCCCACTACCAGAGCGTCACTGAATAGCATCCGTCCGCCGGGCTTCAGTATGCGAAACATCTCACCCAGCACCTCGGGACGTCTTGGAAGATGGCACAAAACGTCATTCGAGAACACCGCGTCAAAACTATCGTCGTCAAAAGGCAGATCTTTGGAAGCGTCACACTGCTCAAAACGGGCTAGTGAATCAAGGCCTCTTGCCAGCGCAAGTTCGTTCGCATTGCGAACTCCAAGAGCATTAATATCTAACCCAACCAGGCGGCAGCCCACCTTTTCCGCAAGGTGCAACGCATAGCCACCCGAACCGAACCCCACTTCCAGCACGAACGAATTGGATCTCAGGTCCAGCAGTTGGGGGATTTCGTTGGACTCCTCCGTCGTGACCCAGCTTGTTTGCCCAAAATCTTCGCCGTAGGTCTCGATGCGCACCCGCCGGTACGTATCCGACACATAATTTCCATACGCACTGTCATAGAGATCCACTTTCTGTGACACGTTAGAGATCCTCCTCAACCTCTTTCTATTGGCGGATAAATTGGCTAACAGACTAGCAATCTACTTTGGAATTTTCAAAAGCACGTGAAGTCAACGAGCCTGATTATGTACAGCTGAGCTTGCTCCTGCTTGCGTGTACGCTGGATGCTGCGCTGGTAGACTTCTCGCACCAAACAGGGGGCGTTTTCACGATGCCATCGAAAGATACGTCTGTCGTTATCAGGTCTGCCACAGCCGAGGATGCCGCAACCTGCGGGCAGATCGATTATGACGCCTTCACCGCCATCAGCTCTGCTCACGGTTTTCCACCCGACTTCCCAACACCTGAGATGGCGATACGTGCCATCTCCTCGATGTTTTCAGACCCTGATTGTTATTGCGTTGTGGCAGAGATCAACGGCCAGGTCGTCGGCAGCAACGTCCTTGACGAGGGCTCCATCATCCGCGGCGTCGGACCCATCACGATTCATCCTGGAGCACAGAATAGGGGTGTCGGCCGTCTGCTGATGCAGGCCGTGATGGATCGCGCCCGTGATCGCGGAGCCGCCGGAGTACGGTTGGTCCAGGCGGCCTTTCACAATCGCTCCCTCTCCCTCTATACCTCCTGCGGCTTCGACGTCCGCGAGCCGCTCTGCTGCATGCAGGGACAGACTCGCCAACGCAGCGTTCCCGGATGCCAGGTGCGGCCCGCTACCCCGGCGGACGAAGATGCCTGCAACTCGCTTTCTCGCCGCGTTCATGGCTTCGACCGTGCTGTCGACCTGAAACAGGCCATCTCAGGAGGCACGGCGCTGGTTGTCGAACGAGCAGGCCGCGTTACCGGATACACCACCCATCTCGCCTTCTTTGGCCACTCCACGTCGGAGACAAATCTGGATATGCAGGCGCTACTCGCTTCGGCGGATTCCTTCGCCGGCCCCGGAATCCTTCTCCCCTCTCGCAACAGCGCGTTGCTGCGGTGGTGCCTGCAGAATGGTCTCCGCGTTGTTCAGCCCATGACGCTAATGAGCACTGGGCTGTATAACGATCCTGCCGGCGCGTGGTTGCCGTCCATCCTGTTCTAACTTCCACCCAGCACCGGCGCGACCCATCGAGAACCCTGGCAGCACTGAAAGAATCGCCGTGGGGACGGGCTAAAAACTTGTCAAGCCCCTGAAGCACTCAACTACATCCAACGCAAGTACTTACGCGTGGCGCATTAGTTCCACCCCAAAAGCTATACTTAGATAGATACAGCGAAAGATCCCGCTCCCACAGCGGGTTCTTTCGTTTTAACCCATAAATTAACCCATAAAACCCTTTAGAAAGACGAATTTACCGATAACCCTTTTGGTATGACGATTTTGCAAATCCAAAATTTCATATCCGACTCAGAATAAATGACTTCCACGGAGATACCCCCCAGGGGGTACCCCTCACCAGCTCAAGGTCACAGCACTCTGCTGGTAGCCAGTACCCTGGGGAAACTTCACAATCAGCTTCTCCAACCCGGCACCCCTACCTGCGGCAGCATCCACGATCGTCCCACCCTCAACATGGAGCCCCAGCTTGGCCTCATTACGCCGCACCGTCAGCTCGACAACCGTCCCCGCATCAGCCTCCAGCTCCAGCTTCAACGAGTGCGCCTCGGAGACCTCACTCAGCACCTTCATCTGCGACGTCCGCGCTCCCGGCAGTGGCAACCCATGCGGCACGGCAACCTCAATCGCCGGCAACGCAAAGACCACAGACGAACCATCAGCCGAAACCCGCGAACCCTTCACCGCGCTGGCCAGCCGAACCGCAGGACCAGAGAGCGTACTCACCTTCACCACCAGGCCGCGCGCCTCACGCTGGTACTCCAGCGAGCAAACAGATCCACCAACATGAAGCCGATCCACCGCAGCATGATCCCAATCCGCAGGCAGATGCGGATCAAGATGAAGCGAACTCGAGAGCCCATCCACCTCAATACCAAACAAACCACGCAACGCCGGAGTAATCACCATCGCCGAAGACCAGAGTTGATGACTCGTACTCCTCCCGAAAGGTTGAAAGAACGCACCCGACAGCAACTCCGTCACCGCGCCTAGGTCCTGCGCCGTAGTCAGATCGGCATTCTGCATCAGGTGCGCATACCCGGCCAGCGGATGTCCCGCACGATACTCCGCCACCGACGCCCACCCGGTAAACAAAGGCCAGACCGATCCCTGGTGATAGCTGATCGGATCGTAGAAAGGATCGCTCTCCGCCACATCCCTCAGACCCCAGTCGGTAGAAAAATCATGCGAAGCCCACCGTCGAAAGCTCGCCCCTGGATGAGCCAGCCCTTCACCACCATTCCACCACGCAATCGCCGGATAAACCGTAGCTGTACGATCAAGAGTCCCATCAGCGTTCCGGCTGAAGGCATAAGCCTGCCGCGCCGAATCGTAATACTCCGCCTCAATCTTCTTCGCCAACTCAACACCCCGCGCTGCGGCGGAGTCAGCCGTCGCCTGATCCCCCAGCAAACGAGCCAGCTTCGACATCGCAACCGAAGCCTGCTGATCCAGCAGCGCGAGGTAAACCTCCTGATGCGGCATCCCACCCGGCCAGCTCTCCACCCACCCGGTACCCTGCGAGTTGTCATAGATGCCATCACCATCGGAGTCATGCGTCGTCTCAAAACGCCACGCTTTTTCAACAACCTCCCGATGTTCACGGAGAAAACTGACATCTCCGCTGCTCTGCACATAGTCCAGCATCGCCGTCAGAAACAGCGGCGTCGAATCAGCCGCAGCATAAGCGTAAGAGAAATCCTTCCAGTCAAAGTAAGCCGCGGTCTGCGGATACTCGTGCATGATCTTCCCATCATCACGCTGCCGCTTCATCAGGAACTCAAGCTCATCGCGACTCAACCCAAAGTCGCCAAAGCCATTCACCGCATAAAGCGTATACAAGCTGTCACGCCCAAAGTACCAGCCAAAGCCGGGCCTCGCCGAGTCTCCGGACGAGTAATATCCCGCGACCAACCCGATCTCGCCGCCAGGCTGCGCCTTCGCCCTCAACTGCTCAATCGACATCTCAGCCCAACCGAAGTCATCGTTCAACCCGGCATCCGGAGTGCGAATCGCCGTCAGCCTGTCTCCCATCTGCCGGTATCGCTCCGCGTGCTTCGCATAGATCTGCGGCAACTCCGCATTCAATCGCTCCAGCTTCCCTTGCAGCATGCCGTTGGTAGCCGTCTCGACGGTATTTCCCATCGCCATCAATAGCGGAAAGTAGTGATTCGTATCTCGCTTGGGGTCGTAATGAAGCTTCAGCTCCAGCGGATAGAACTTGGGCTTCTCCTGATACGGAGCGAGAATCCCCGGCTGCGTGTTCGGCATCGCCACAGCCCCCGCCAGGTCAGGAAAGTCCGTATGAAGCACATAAAACCCGCCATCCTGTCGTCTCACCCACTCCGCAGATGGAACCCCCTGGCTACGCTGTGGCCACATAGGCCGCATCTCCGGCGTAAAGCTGAAGGTCAGATCCATCGGCCGCGTCGAATCGATCTGAAACATCACAACCGCACCTGTACCATCCTCTGCATCGTCCTGCGCAAACATAATCTGCTTTACCGTGAAGGCTATATGCGAATACGTAATCACCGTGTGATCGGGGAACACCCCGATCTCAGCAGCGTCTGCATTCAGGTCGATCGGTACCGAATAGCCCTCCACATCAGCTCGAATCGCGAAGTGGCTCAGCAACTTCACTGGCAGTATCCAAGCCTCAAACGTCCCCTCCTGCTGTCCAGGCATGACGCCGCGCGATCCCGCCACAGTAAATGGCTTTCCTGCTTCAACATGACGTTGAATCGCTAGCCCGTCTTCGTTCACCGGAAAAGCATCGACCGGCCGCAAAGCCCCAGTCTGGGCGGCCGCGATCCCGCCAAGCATTGCGACCAAAGAAAAAGCAGCCCGCATGGTGTCTCCCTCTCCAAAAGATCACCAGTCTACATGCTGGCACGCTCTCTCACGACGAAGTCCGACGCGACTGATAAGATGCCGCTCATGCTCCGTAAATCGTTGCGCTCCATCCTGCTGTTTAGCATCGCAGCTCCTTCTTTACACGCAGCGCCTCCAGCCCTTGGCCCATATCAGAACGATTCGACCCCTGTGATCGGAACGAGAGTTCTGACCGCCACAGAAGCAGCGCAGTTCCTGCCTGCCACGGTCTTTTTTCGAGGTCAGAGCGCGCCCATTCAAGCCAGAAACTCTGGGGGAGTGCAATTCACGAAGGACGCGCTTCTCCTAGTCGCCTTGGTGGATACGGCAGGCTACTCAAGTTCGGTCCAGGAGAAATATCAGGCCTATCTAATCACTGAGGCATCCATCGACATCCAAGGTCATCAGCTCCAGCCAGGAGCATATGGCTGCGGCTTCGTGGCTGGCAGTACCTTCGTCGTCATGGACATCGGAGGCCACGATCTCTTCTCCGTCCCCTCCGCCAAAGACGCCACCCTCCGCCGTCCAACTCCTCTGCAAATCTTGCCAGGGCCCGACAGCACCGGATACCGACTCTACATCGGCCGCGACTATGCCGTCTTTGCGCAGGCCCCAGCTCAGACCAGCAACCCCACTCCCCTCCATCCATGATTACAATCGGGCTGAGATGCAACTCCTCCAGACACCTTCGCTTCTGCTGTGCAGCGTCCTCGCAACGATCATTCCGCTAGCGCGGGCACAAACCGCCACCACGCCGGCAGCTTCTTCACAGACCGCCCCACCCGACAGAGTAAAGGAAGCCGAAGAAGCGTTTCGTGCCGGCTCCGCAGCATATCGTCAGAACGACCTACTTTCAGCACACATCCAATTTGCGAAAGTCGTAAAACTTGCACCCGAGGTTGCCGCCGGCCACAGTGCCTTCGGAACTGTACTACTTGCTGAGGGAAATCTCGCATACGCGGTGGACCAACTCGAACTGGCCCACAAACTCGATCCGCAGAACTCTGATGCCTCACTCAACTTGGCGATCACCTACTCTCAGCTTCGCGAATATCAGAAATCAATGCAGATGTTTCAACTCCTCGACGGAGCAAAGAGCGATGCGTCACAGGCGCTGACGCCCCAAGCCTCCATCGCCTACGCCGCCGCCCTCGCGGCAACGGGAGAGCCAGCCACCGCGCAAAAGCAGCTGGAGTCGGCTCTCTACAATTCGCCTGACAACGCGGCTCTGCACGATAGTCTAGGCACGATCCTCGCACAACAACAGACCTATAGTGACGCCACGGTCCAGTTTCAACGTGCTATCTCACTAGAGCCATCACTCGCAGCCGCGCACTATCACCTTGGCTCCGTCTTTCTAAATCAAGGGGACCTCGCAAACGCGGTCAGCGAGCTTACCAAAGCGAATAACCTGTCCAAAGAAAATGTCGAGTACGCACTGCAACTTGGTCGTGCCTTACTTGCAAGCGATCAGGAAGACGCGGCCATCACGGTACTGCGACATGCGATGGCCGTTGATCCTGCGTCGACGGATATCAAATACGAACTCGCCCTCACCCTGCAAGCGAATGACAATCCTCGTGAAGCTATACCTCTCTTTCAACAGGTCGCCGCCGCACGACCCCAGGACTCTGCCGTACTCACGAACCTCGGACTCGCTCTCGTACAGACAGGCGACGCAAAGGGAGCCATCATCTTCTACCTGCGAGCCCTTGCACTGGATGAGAAAAATCCGACCCTGCGCCAAGACCTCGGCGTTGCGTATCTTCAACAGAGCGATCTCAACCACGCCATCGAGCAGTTTCGTGCAGGTCTCCTGATCGAACCTGACAACTCACATCTCCACTACGATCTTGGACTGGCCCTGAAGTTGAAAGACGATCCAACCGCAGCGGTCGCGGAGTTCCTTCGCGCGGAGCAACTCGATCCCACGTTGCCTGATCCGCCCTACACGCTCGGCGTACTCTACATGCAGCTCGGACGTTTCGCAGAATCTCAGGCCGAACTCGAGAAGGCCACCGCGCTACGCCCCAACAACGGTGAGGCATGGGCGCTCCTTGGCAATGTCTACAAAAACAATAACGATCACGAAAAGGCCGCATCAGCCTTGCGACGCGCCATCGATCTTCTACCCAACCAGCCTAGTCCACACATCAGCCTCGCCGCCATCCTCAGCCAGCAGGGAGACTCTGAAGGCGCTGCCGCAGAACGCAAGAAAGCCGCAGCCCTCAGCCGTATCGCTGTCAGTCGACAACGTGCCAACTTTGCCCTAGATAGCGGCAGAGCACTCCTCAAGCAAGGCAAGACCGCGGATGCGATATTTCAATTGCAAACCGCAGTCGAAGCAGACCCAAACTACAGCGAGGCACACTCCGCGTTGGCCGACGCTCTCGACAGACAGGGACGAAGCGCCGATGCTGCGCTTGAGCGGCAGAAAGCCAAGAAGCTTCTCGCGAATACTTCCTCCGCTGGTGAGGTTCCTTCCGCTCATCCATAGAGCCGGTACCACAGATGCAACTGAGCCTTTTTCTCTGGAGGCTAGGCTTCGCTGCACCGTGTACCGATTTCAAGACTCTTTCAACCCGTTCCAATTTTGTGATTACAATTACCACGGCGAAGAGAGCGTCGAACGCCAGTGCCTGGCCATTGCCTTAGGAGCGTCCATTTGAATTGGTCTCGCCGTAACTTTCTTACATCGCTTTCCACCACTGCTCTGGTTCTTTCGCTTGACGACGTTCTGGCTCTGGCCGCGCCTCAGACCTCTCAGCCCTCCCAACAGATGGGATCGCGCCCCACTTACGACGCCGTACCCCGTGCCGCCCCTAAAGGACTCCCCTCCCCCGTCGCAGGCACTCCTCTCGGCATCAGCTTCATCGACGTCGCACGTCAGTCCGGACTCAACGCAAAAACGATATACGGCGGCGAACACAAAAATCGATATCTGCTTGAAACCACCGGCTGCGGCGTAGCCTTCTACGACTACGATCACGATGACTGGATCGATATCTTCCTTGTCAACGGCACTCGACTGGAAGGCTTCCCCAAAGGTCAGGAACCCATCTCCCGTCTCTTCAAGAACAATCGTGACGGCACCTTCACTGACGTCACCCTCAAAGCCGGGGTCGGTCGCGCCGGATGGGGACAGGGCTGTTGTGTCGGTGACTACAACAACGACGGATGGAACGACCTCTTCGTCAGCTACTACGGGCAGAATGTTCTCTATCGCAACAATGGCAACGGCACCTTCACCGACGTTACAGAGAAGGCTGGCCTCCTCCAATCTAAGACGCGCTGGAACTCCGGCTGTGCCTTTATCGATTACGATCGCGACGGCCATCTCGACCTCTTTGTCGCGAACTACATCGACTTCGACATCAAGACAGCACCCCTCCCCGAAGCCGCCGGCTGCGCCTACAAGGGAATTCAAGTAGCCTGTGGCCCACCCGGTCTCCAGGGCGGCAAGAACATTCTCTATCGCAACAACGGCGACGGCACCTTCACCGACGTCTCACAAAAAGCCGGCATGTGGGACACCATCGGCACCTACGGACTCTCCGTAGCTGTCTCCGACATCGACGGCGACGGCTGGCCCGACATCTACGTCGCCAACGACTCCACCGCCGCCACCTTCTACCAAAACCAAAAAGACGGCACCTTCAAAGATGTAGCCATCGAGGCAGGCATCGCATACTCTCCTGACGGCAAGCCGCAGGCCGGTATGGGCGTATCTATTGGCGATTTCAATCGCGACGGCCGCTTCGACATTGTCAAAACAAACTTCGCCGGCGACACCGATTCGCTGTACGTCAATCTCGGCGACGGGAACTTCGACGACCATACCTACATGTCTGGACTAGGCGTCAACACCCGCTACCTCGGTTGGGGCGTCGGCTTCTTCGACATGGACAACGACGGCTGGCCTGACATCTTCATCTGTAACGGACACGTCTATCCTGAGGTCGACGGAACCGCCATCGACGCGCCTTACGCCGAACACAAGTACCTCTACCGCAATCTGCGCAACGGACAGTTCGAAGAGGTGACCGCGCAAGGAGGACCCGGCATCACAACACCCGCCCCCGGCAGAGGTTGCGCGTTCGGCGACTACGACAACGACGGCGTAGTGGACGTCGTCGTCAACTGCATCAACAGCCTCCCCCAGCTGCTCCGCTGCGAATCGACGACGGGCCGCAACTGGATCAAGATCCGCACCGTCGGCACCAAGTCGAATCGCTCTGGCATCGGCGCGAAGATCAGCGTCACAACTCCAACACCAGACAACGCCAAACCCTTTATTCAGATCGACGAAGTTCGAAGCGGCGGCAGCTACTACTCGCAGAACGATCTACGCATCCACTTCGGCCTCGACCACTCTGTCAAAGCAGATTCAGTCGAAATCAAGTGGCCATCCGGCACGACAGACAAACTTATCGACCTCGCAGCAAACCATCTTTACGTCATTCAGGAAGGTGGAAAGATTCTGAAGACGATTGCCATGGGCACCTCACCGCAGTCCAAAGCATTGATCAATCCAGCTACGACCCCAAAGCCATGAAGATTCGATTCCTTCTTCGAACCGCCGTCGTCCTGCTCCTGGTGACGACGGCCTTCGGAGAGCAGCAGCCCTACCTTCCAACACCCGATCATCCGCCGCCAGCCTGGTTTGTAGATGTCGCACTCAAGGCCGGTATCACCGTTCGCGACGTGAACGGGAGCGTCGAATCTAAACGCTACATCATCGAAGCCACAGGCTCAGGAGTTGCCATCCTCGACTACGACCGTGACGGATGGCCGGACATCTTCCTTGTCAACGGCACCAACTTACCTGGCACAACCACCGCAGCCGGACAAGCAAAACCCACCAACCACCTCTTCCACAACAATCACGACGGAACCTTCACCGACGTCACCGTAAAGGCAGGCCTCGTCTCCACTGGATGGGGGCAGGGAGCATGCGTTGGAGACTACGACAACGATGGATTCGACGACATCTACGTCACCGGCTACGGCAAAAACCGCCTCTTCCACAACCAGGGCAATGGAACATTCAAGGAGGTAGCGGAGCAGGCAGGCGTCGCCGGTACAGGCAAGGAGTGGGGCACCGGCTGTGCCTTCATCGACTACGATCGCGACGGCAAGCTGGACCTGGCCGTCGCCAACTACGTGCACTTCGACCTCGCTCGCACCCCAACACCCGGCCAAACCTCAGGATGCATCTGGAAGGGAGTGCCCGTCATGTGCGGCCCGCGCGGTCTCGAGAGCGCACCGAACATCCTCTACCACAACCTCGGCGGAGGAAAGTTTGAAGACGTCAGCAAGCCCAGTGGGTTCGAGCGCACACAAGGCCACTACTGCTTCTCCATCACCACGCTCGACTACGACGACGACGGCTGGCCCGACCTCTACGTCGCCTGCGACTCCACTCCTGCCATCCTCTATCGAAACAACCACGACGGAACCTTCAAGGACACTGCCGCCGACGCCGGTGTAGCCTTCAACGAAGACGGTCGCGAACAGGCCGGCATGGGATCCACGGCAGCCGACTATGACGGCGACGGCAGACTCGACCTCTTCAAAACCAACTTCTCCGACGACACCTCCACCCTCTATCGCAACAATGGCGACGGCACTTATACCGACATGACCTTCGCCGCTGGACTCGGCATCAACACCGAGGCTCTAGGCTGGGGAGCTATGTTCGCCGACGTCGACAACGACGGATGGCCAGACCTTCTTATTGCGAACGGCCATGTCTATCCTGAGGTGGACTCCGCCAAACTGGGCTCCTCCTACCGCGAACCCCGCTTCCTCTATAACAATCTAGGCAACGGAAAGTTCCGCGACGTCAGCAAGACCTCCGGCCCCGGACTCGTCGATCCACGCTCCAGCCGCGGACTTGCAATCGCGGATCTCTTCAACGACGGGCGTCTCGAAGCTGTGATCAACAACCTCAGCGATCGACCAATGCTTCTGGTCAACCTCGCGAAAAATCAGAATCACTGGCTCGGCCTTCATCTCATCGGGACATCCTCCAACCGCGATGCCATTGGCGCTCGCGTCACCATGAAATCTGCAAAACGCATCTGGGTCGACGAGGTTCGCGACGGTTCCAGCTATAACTCCTCAAGCGATCTCCGCCTCCACTTCGGTCTCGGCCAGGAAACGCACCTCACGAGCATTCAAATTCGCTGGCCCAACGGTCAGATGGAACTCTTCGACCCTCCCACTTCAGTCGATCGCATCCTCGACCTCACCGAAGGAAAGGGCCGATCCTCGTCATCAGCAAATTAACAATAGCGTCAGTGCGAACAACACTCTCAATCACGTCTACGGGATCGTATGGTAAACATGAGGCTGCAACCTTCCGGCAAATCGATGAATACCTGCACCTCCCTCCTGCGAACTCGTAATTCGAACTACAAGGACACACCAGTGACCCTTCCTCATCGAACTCGTTTCGGTTCCCTGTTTGCCGCCGCTGCTCTCTCCTCAACGCTCATCTGCAATGCTGCGGCATCGTTCGCGCAATCTACGACTCCAAACTCCCACTCGACCGACACACAATCTGATAAGCCTCAAGAGGGCGGCCAGGCGTCAGCAATGGGGGGAGCCAACACCGGTGGAGCCCACCCCGCAGTCCTCGACGAAGAGAAGAGACCCATCACGGCCGGGGGGTTTGTAAAGAGCGGTCCGATCATCTTTCAGGACATCGCCGGAAAAGCCGGACTAACCTCATGGACCCACACCATGGGAACTCCCGAAAAAAAATTCATCATCGAAACCAACGGATCTGGCGTCGGACTTATCGACTACGACAACGACGGCTGGCTCGACATCTATCTCGTCAACGGTTCAACCTACGACGCAATGAGTGGCAAAGCGACGCCGCCCCACGCTGCTCTCTTCCACAACAACCACGACGGAACTTTCACCGACGTCGCCGCGAAGGCACACGTCACCAATGACCGCTGGGGAATCGGCGTCGCCATAGCCGACTACGACAACGACGGCTGGCCCGACATCTACGTCACCAACTTCGGCAAGAACCGCCTCTATCACAACAATCACGACGGAACCTTCACTGACGTCGCCGAGAAAGCGGGAGTCACTCTTGGCAACTGGTCCACTGGCGCCACCTGGGGCGACTACGATGGCGACGGCCGGCTGGATCTCTTCGTTCCTGGCTACGTTCACTACGACCTCGCGAATCAGCCCGGATCTGGCGGCAAAGAGGTCTCCTATAGCTTCTGCCAGTTTCGAGGTGAAAAAGTCATGTGCGGCCCGCGAGGCCTCAAGGGAGAACCAGACCATCTCTTCCATAACAACGACGACGGCACCTTCACGGACGTGAGCGAAAAGGCCGGAGTCTCCGACAAGAACGGCTACTACGGTTTCTCCTCCGTCTTCGTCGATATCAACAACGACGGCAAGCCGGACCTTCTTGTCGCAAACGATTCGACTCCAAATTATCTTTACATCAACAAAGGCGACGGCACCTTCGAAGACGCAAGCTACGCCTCCGGATACGCGCTCAACGAGAATGGCCGCGAAACAGCCTCGATGGGTATCGCAATTGGAGACTATCGAAACAACGGCCTGCTCGATATCTACAACACAACATTTTCGGATGACTACAACCCGCTCTACCGCAACGATGGCGACGCCAACTTCACCGACATCAGCTACCAGATGGGAGTTGCCGAACCTACAATTCCATTCCTGGGATGGGGCACAGCGTTCTTTGACTTCGACAATGATGGATGGAAGGATCTCATCATCGCGAACGGCCACGTCTACCCGCAGGTCGACCACACAACCTGGGGAACCAGCTGGGCGCAACGCCCGCTCCTCTTCCGTAACATCGACGGCAAAAAATTCGACCTCGAACCCGCCGTCGAAGGCACAGCACTCACAAGTCTGTACGTCGGCCGTGGCATGGCCGTCGGAGACCTCTTCAACGACGGCAAACTAGATGTTGTCATCAACGCCTTGGACAGTCACCCCGCACTGCTCCGCAATGTCTCGCGAGACAATCATCATTGGATCGAACTGAAACTGATAGGCGGTCCAAAGAGCCCTCGAGACGCCATCGGCTCCACGGTCTATCTCACCGCGGGAAGCCAGAAACAACGCGGAGACGTAACCTCCGGAGGGAGCTTCGCCTCCACCCACGACCCCCGTGTCCACTTCGGCCTCGGCGACATCGCAACCATCGACTCCGTTGAAGTTCACTGGCCAAGTGGAACCAAAGAAAAGTTCTCAGTCACCAAGGTTGACCAGATCGTCACCCTGACAGAAGGTAAAGGAAGTAGATTCTAACGGCTTCCATCTCCCCGCCACTCAACCTTTCGATTGAGATCTCTACCGACCCGTAGGACGATGGCTAACAGTCTTATCGCTTCAATAGAATTTACGATTGCTATGAAAATGCCTTACAGCCGGGTCGGTCGCATCTTCTTCTGTACCGTGCTGTGCGGCACAATCGCCTCCTTTTTCCTGGCCTTGAAAAGTGATGGCGCTCACGCATCTGATGCCGTCACTACCCCCACGCAACGTGAGGTTTACACCGAATCAGTCAAACAACATTACAACTTCAGATTCGGCGCCGATCAGCCCTTCCTCCCGTCGAATGCAACCACCGACACCGGCCAGTTCATCAACCCCAAAGCCTTCCCCACAGCCAAATACTGCAGTCACTGCCATCAGGAGGCGCACGCCGAATGGCGTCAGTCCGCTCACGCCAACTCCTTTCGCGCCCCCTGGTACATCAGAAACACAAACCTGCTCACCGCGGAAAAGGGCATTGAATACACCCGCCACTGCGAAGGCTGCCACAACCCAATCGCCCTCGTCTCGGGCGCGCTAACCAAAGGCTCACCAGTAAATCGCAAGTTCGACGAAGACGGAATCACCTGCTCCGTCTGCCACTCCATCCAAAAAGTCGACGCTCGCGGCACAGGCAGCTACGTTCTGGCACAGCCCGCCGTTCTGGTCGACGAGAACAATCAACCCATCTACGGCGAGGTCTCCGACAAAGAGATTCTCACAAATCTCGACCGCCACTCAAAAGCCGTCATGAAGGACTTCTATCGCACCAGCAACTTTTGCGCGGCGTGTCACAAGGCCGCTCTTCCAAAACAACTGAACGACTACAAATGGCAGCGCGCAATCTTCCTCTCCGACGAGTGGCAGCTCTCCTCCTTCGCAAAACAGTCGCCGCTTCCCTTCTACGTAAAGGATCAGGTCTCCACCTGCCAGACCTGCCACATGACCCGCGAAGATCTCACCACCTCCGACTCCGGCGCGAAAGCGGGCAAGCTGGCCTCTCACCGATGGCTCGGTGCTAACACCGTCCTTCCCAAGTTTTACAACTACGACACCCAGATGGAGAAGACTGTAGCCTTCCTCAAAGCCGGCGTCTTCAACATCGACATCTTCGGCCTCGAGAAAAACGGTGGCAAGATCATCGCGCCTCTCGGCAGCGACAACTTCACCGTCTCGCCCGGGGACCTCCTCACCGCCGCTATCATCATTCAGAACAAAGGCATCGCACACAGCCACGTACCCGAGCAGCGCGACATGTATGAGAGCTGGGTCGAATTCGAGGCCAAAGACGCCTCCGGCCACACCCTGATGCACTCCGGCGCGATCCAGCCCAATGGCGACCTCGACCCCCGCGCACACAGCTTCACCAATCGCCTCGTAAACACCAAAGGAACCATCAACGATCTCCACCAGGTCTGGGATAATCGCGTTGTGGCTTACAACAACACCATCGCTTCAGGCCGATCCCAGCTCGTCCGCTACCAATTCAAAGTACCCGCCGACGCAACCGGCCCCCTCACCGTCACCGCACGGGTCAACTATCGCCGATTCGATCAGCACTTCATGGACTTCGGAATGGGCAAGCACTACGAGATGCCGGTCGTTGCTATGTCCGAGCGCACACGCACCTTCACCCTCGGCGAGAATCCCCCCGCGGTCGACCCTCAGGACAACAAACTCTGGATGCGATGGAACAACTACGGCATTGCCATGCTGGACGCCCAACAATATGCGGAGAGTGTCCGCGCGTTCGAGCAGGTCGCCACGCTCCGCCCCGACTACGCCGACGCCTTCACCAACATCGCCATCGCCAACTTCCAGTGGGAGCGCTACGAAGCCTCCCGCGCCAGCCTCGACAAAGCACTTGTACTCAGCCCTCACAACTCGCGCGCGCTGTATTACCTCGCATTAGTCGAACGGAACCAGGGCCAGGTCGACGAAGCCATCGCTGATCTTCGCGAGGTCATCACGAAATTTCCAAACTCCCGCGACGCTCACAGAGAGCTAGGCTTCTCTCTCTATCAACAGCGAAAATATGACGAGGCCCGCGCTGAATACGAGACTCTCCAATCCATCGACCCCGATGATCTCGCCGCCCACTACATTCTCTCCATCGTCTATCGCCGTCTCGGGATGAAAGAAAAAGCTTCACACGAAGCCGCGATGTTCGCCGATCAGAAGGATGATCCCACCGCTAGCACCTACGCGCTCGAGTTCCTGCGTAAACACAACGAAGTCGCATCGGAGACCGTCCCCTGGCACACCCACACCGACCTCGCCCCCGGGCCCGCGCACAACGGAACACCTGCTCAATGACTTTGCTGCGGTCAGCGTTTATCCTTGCTCTCGCAGCTTCGTACTATCGGCCAGCGTCCGCCGAGTCCGCGAAGCAGCGCGGATCAGCAATCTTCGTGGATAATGGCTGCCAACACTGCCACACAATACGCAAGGTAGGCGGAAACAAGGGGCCTGATCTTTCCGGAGTAGGACACACACTTAATAAAACCCAGATCCGAACACAAATTCTCAAGGGTGGACGTGAGATGCCATCCTTCGCTGACATTCTAAAGGAGACCGAGGTGAACGATCTCGTTGCCTACCTGCACTCTTGTCGCGACAAATAGCCCAAAGAACCATAAGCTAAGGATCAGGAAGACGTATCATCCGAAGTGAAGCGACTCCGGCCATCATGCTTTCGAACGCATCGAACCTCCGCATGAACTTGCTTTCGCGCCTCCATCTCGTCCTTCGCTCTTCCCTCTTCTGGATGTCATGCGCAATCGCAGCTCTCTCTCTCACCGCCCGCCCCCAAGTCCCTAACAACTTCGGTCATCAATCGTGGTCGACGGAGAACGGCCTCCCTCAAAACAGCGTTCATCAGGTCTTTCAATCCACAGACGGCTTCATTTGGATTGCGACCGAAGGCGGCCTGGCTCGCTTCAACGGCATCGACTTCAAAATCTTCAACCACGAAACCACTCCCGCAATTACCAGCGATGACATCTGCTGCTTTGCGCAAAGTCACACCGGCCCACTCTGGATTGCAACCTCCAACGGCCTCCTCCAATACTCGTCAGGAAAGTTTCACCGCTACACCATCGCGAATGGATTACCAACCGGTCGCATCACCAACCTAGCCGCGGCAGACGACGGCTTAATCCTGATCCTGACGACCGATGGCATCAGCAGCTTTGACGGGAGGCGTTTCTACATCATCCCCCTTCCCTCTTCCGTCGATCCATCTGCAATAGTCACCGCTCAGGACGGCAGTGTCTGGATCGCATCGAACTCTGGAATCTTTCAATATTCCCATGGCCGAGTTCTCCCACAACCGCTAGGCTCAACCTCTACGGCGAAGGATATTGAAGGCATCGGATTCTTCCCCGACCACAGCCTCTGGTTGCGCACCGGGACCAGCATCGCAGTCCTTCGAAGTGACCAAAGCCGAACCCTGTCGATAAGCCACGACCTTCCAGCTTCACGCATACAATCGTTGCTCTCCGACTCGCAAGGGCAACTATGGATAGGAACCAGCAAAGGGCTCTTCATGCTTGACAAAGTCGACAGCCATCCACAGGTCGTACCGGCCCTCGGCTCCAACAGTATCCTCTCTCTCATGCAGGATGAAGAGAGTAATCTCTGGGTGGGAACAGAAACCAGCGGCCTCCAAATCCTGAGGCGCCAAAATTTCCGCACCATTCCCGGCCTCTCCGATCACCCGATCACAGCCATCACTCAGGCAACCGACGGTGCAATATGGCTCGGCTCCAACAGCGACGGCCTCGACCGCTGGCAAGCCGGTAACATTCAACATCTTTACACCCGAACCGGCCTTGTCAGCGAAACCATCCTGGCTTTGGCTCCGGGAGAAGGCGGGAGCATGTGGGTCGGAACGCCCGATGGTCTGAACTATGTCAAGGGCAAGAAAATCCGGACCTACACCTCTGCTGACGGGCTACCTGACGATCTCATTCGGTCTCTTATGAGGGACGATGACGGCTCACTCTGGATCGGCACGCGTCGGGGCCTTGCTCACTGGCAAAACAACCAGTTCATCACTCTAACGCGATCGAACGGTCTCGGAAGCGATCTTGTAGGCGCTCTTCTCAGATCTCACGCCCCCGATCATGATCTTTGGATCGGCACCCTCAATGGACTCTCGCGCCTTCGGGGCGACAACATCACAACCTTCACAAAAAAGGATGGACTCTCTGGCGACACGATCACCTCTCTCGCCGAAGATCCGCACGGCACACTGTGGATCGGAACGAAAGGGGCTGGCCTCAGCGTCATGACCACCGCCGGCTTTACACCACTGCGGCGAGACGACCTGCCCCAAACCATCGACTCCATCCTCGAAGACGACCGCGGCAACCTCTGGTTAAGCTCCAGTCGAGGCATCACCCGCGTCTCAGTTTCAGCGCTCATCAAATGCGGTTCGTCTTCAACCTGCGATCCTCATCCGGTCTCTTATGGCCGCGCCGATGGCATGCCAACCGAGGAAGCCATCGGCGTGGGTCATCCCGCTGCATGGAGGACCAAGGAAGGGCTCCTCTGGTTCGCCACCCGCAAAGGCGTCGCCGTCACCGATCCCAGTCACCTCGTAGAAAATCTCATCCCTCCCCCGATCGTCATCGAACGCTTCACTGCAGATGGTATGGACATTCCCCTGACAGGCACCGAACAAAACATCACTCCTGGCCGTACCAGCTTCGCGTTTGAATACGCCGCTCTCAGTTACCTAGCTCCCGCAAAGGTCCGCTATCGTTACATTCTCGATGGCTTCGATAAGCGATGGACCGAAGCCGGTTCCCGCCGCATCGCCTACTATACCAATCTCCCTCCGCGCCACTATCGCTTTCGCGTACAAGCCGCCAACAACGACGGCATATGGAATGAAACCGGAGCGCAGATTGCCTTCTTTGTGCAGCCTCCTTTCTATCGCAGACTCTGGTTTCTCCTGCTGATCCTTAGTCTCGCCGCCGCCGCTGCGCTCCTCCTCTACCGCCTCCGCGTCCGCGTTCTTCAATCACGGTTCCAGGCAGTTCTCGCAGAGCGAACTCGCGTCGCACGAGAAATTCACGACACCCTAGCTCAAAGCTTCGTCGGCGTCTCCGTGCAGCTCGAGCTCATCTCCCAGTTTCTCGCCCACTCTCAAACTGACGCAGCGAGCAGACAGATCGACCAGACTCGGGCTTACGTCCGAGAGGGCCTCGCCGAAGCTCGCCGAAGCATCTGGAATCTGCGTGCCATTACCGCGCCAAACAGCTTGCCCACCCGTCTCGCCCACCTGGCTGAACAGTGGAGTCAAAAAAAACTCAACACCCGCCTCAACATAACCGGCACTTACCGCCCTCTCTCCCAGCCCTTTGAAGACGAGATCTTCCGCATCGCTCAGGAGTCTTTGGCAAACGCAGCCCGCCACGCAAATGCAACTCAGGTCTCCGCCGATCTTCGCTACGATTCCTCTCGATTAGTATTAAGCATCTCCGACAATGGCAGCGGATTCGATACATCGGAAAGATCTCCTTCATCAAACGGCCACTTTGGCATCCAGGGCATGCACGAACGCGCGGCTCAGATTCATGCTCAACTAACGATTGAAAGCTCTCCGGCAAACGGCACCACAGTCATGCTCGAAGCGCCCATCACAGAAGGAAAAGAGGCAGCAATCAATGCCTGAACGTATTCGTATCCTGGTAGTGGATGATCATCACGTCGTTCGTCAGGGACTCGTTGCGCTACTCAACATCATTCCCGACATTGAAGTGGTAGGCCAGGCCAGTGACGGCCTTCAGGCGATCGGACTCTACCGCACTCTACAACCCGACATCACCCTGATGGATCTGCAGCTTCCAAACCTCGGCGGAGTCGATGCCATTCTGCAGATTCGCGCTGACAATCCCGCCGCAAGATTCATTGTGCTCACCACCTTCGACGGAGACGAAGACATCTTCCGCTCCCTCCAGGCCGGCGCAAAAGCATATCTGCTCAAAGGAATGACCGTCGACGAACTCCTCTCAACCATTCAAGCAGTTCACAGCGGAAGAACCCTCATCTCTCCCGCCATCGCCGAAAAGCTCGCCGAAAGAATGAGCACTCAAGCCCTTACCAACCGCGAACTCAGAGTCCTGGAGCGCATCGTGGCAGGCCGCGCAAACAAGGAGATCGCCTCCGATCTAAAGATCAGCGAAGCTACCGTCAAGTCCCACATCAATAGTCTGCTCGGCAAACTTGGCGTCAGTGATCGCACTCACGCCGCAACCGTCGCTCTCCAACGAGGTATCGTACATCTCAAATGACACCCCACCTGATGAAGTCGTCTCTCTTCGCTCTGTTTCTTATTCTCATTCCATCATCTTTAGTCGTCGCTCAACCGAAGTCTTCCTGGCGAACAGCGACTCCATCAGAGTTGCAGGCTGTCTTGCCCGCACGCGCTCCAGTGGAAAAAGAGCGAATCGAAACAGAGATGCGCACCGCATCCGGCATCGTTAACTCAAGTGGCAAAATCATCGCAGGTGTTGTTCTCATCACCGCCGGTTACTCCGCCGACGGAAAATATTCTCATTTCCTCTTAGTCCAATCTCCTATTACCTTCGGAGACATCTCACTCGCCGCCGGCAACTACGTCATCGGATGGCAACGTGGTGAAGATGCCCTCGTCGTTAGGTTCTACGATGCAGCAACCGGAGAGGAACATGGCGCGGTCACGGCTCATCGTCTAGCGACGGGCTCGCGCGTCGAATCTTTCCGCATCTGGCCCCCCTCCAACAACTCAATTCTTCAGATTGGCCGCTTCGCCATTCCCTACATCCTGGAAAAGCAACCGGCGAAATAACACTTCGTCGAAACCGAAGAGAGACGCCTCGACGCCACTATCGGGAAAGTGCTGAATATACTGGGAAGAAGGTCTTATTCATCTGGCCACTTCGAGCGACCTTCTTCACTTCTGTCTAATGGAAATGGACGGCGATCCCCGTGCTGGCTCCATACGGCCGCAGCGTACCAAACGGAAAATTAAGCCACCACTGATACTCAAAATCCACCAGCCGTACACTGTACCGGCTTCTTCCAAGCGCCAGATCGACCCCACCACCAGGAGCAAGCACAAAGTAACTGCCGTCCGCGTAATCGTAAGGAAAATGAAAGCGCCCATCGCCGAGAAGAACCTTACCGTATGCGGTCATCCATCGTCTGCGGTATGGAAATTTCCCTCCGACAAGAAAAGTCGACTGATGCGTACCCACCTCTTCGTTGATGGTAAGAAAACGAACTTCGGCCTCGTAGCTGATCCTCTCCGAACGAGCGTAATCGACGAAGCCAGACCCGCCGCCGAGGTCACGTTTGCCATAGTCTGCCGCAAAGAAAGAGTAGGTCCCGCCAACCATCCACCGTGGCCCCGGTCCCGTAGCGGTCGGCAACGCCTGGGCATAAAGTACCGACGTTGCAGCGGCGAGCAAAAGTAGAACGACAAGCTCCCGCAACACTCTCGAAAAACACTGTGAGCCGCCAGGCCAATCGATCACTGGGTCACCGTCAAAGTCATCGGAGCAGACTGTGTCGCCGTCGTCTTAGCGCCGATGGCAGTTACATTGAAGATGTAGGTCCCGGCAGGAGTGCCATGCACATCGAGTCCGCCGCAGCCGGAGATCGCCATCGCTCCAGTAAAGAGCAGTGCGAGCAGAAGTCCACTCAGCATTTTGTTCGCACGTCGTGACCGCAGAAGCGACAGCCCAAGGATAAGCCCGCTTGGCAGAAAGCACAGCGCAATTCCGCCGGCAGAGGGCCCGTCCGCTTTTGCAACACTCCCCGCAGTCAGCGGAGAACCGGTATCAATCGTCAGGCTAATCGTCTGGTGGCCGTTCGCATCAAGCGACACTTGATCCGAAGTAAACGTGCAGGTAGCTGCTCGCGGCAGGCCCACACATCCCAGCGACAAGACATCGGTGAAGTTCTGGATCGAAGTCAGCGTCAACTGAATCGTGTTGTGTTGCGTGGTCTTCAACTGCATCGTCGGAGGATTCAAAGCAATCGTGAAGTTGGTCGCCTGAATCACCGTCAAAGACACAGCACTCGACACGGAACCCAAATACTGCGAGTCACCTTGATAGGTAGCGATCGGAGTGTAGGTCCCCAACCCCAGACTGGTAGTCAGTGTAGCTATGCCGGAAGCATTCAGGGTCGCACTGCCAAGCGTTGTGCCCCCCGAACTGAACACCACCGTACCCGATGGCGGAACCGCGGCATCGCCTTGTAATGTCGCCACCAGAGTAAAGGGTTTATTCTCAACGACCGGGCTCGAAGAGATCGTCAGAGTTGCCTTTGAAGTATGCAGCTGCACCACTTCAGTCAGCGCCGGAGAGGTCCCCGGAAAGTTTTGCGCGTCTCCGGCGTAACTTGCAGCCAGCGTGTGCGGCCCGAGTGCAAGCGTCGAAATAGTAAATGTTGCGATCCCCAAACTGCTAACACTCGACGTCCCTAAAATAGCGGACCCATCCGACAACGTAACCAACCCGGTGGGTGGGTTCGTGCTGCTGCCGGTCACCGAAACGGTAAACGTAATCGGGTTGCCAATCAGAGAAGGGCCTGAGCTTGTCCCGCTGATCGTACCCAGGCTGCTAACCGCAGTGAGCGTGACCACGGTGCGCTGTTCGATGTTCTGTAACACGGGATTAGAGGTGCTGGTCAAAGTATCGCTGTCGCCCTGATAGATTGCGAGCAATATATGCTGACCAGCGGCAAGAGAGGATGTCGTAAGAGTTGCAATGCCATTGACCCCAACGGAAGCGGTTCCGACAACCGTGGTCCCGTCTTCGAAGCTAACTGCACCTGTGGGCGCCGCACCCTTTCCAGTCACCTGCGCGGTAAGAATGAGGGGAGCGCCCGCAACCGATGGAGTGCCCGAGGTAGTAAGCACCGTCGTCGTGTTACTGTTCTGCACAGTCTGGACCAGCACCGGACTGCTGCTCGTCTGACTCACGCTGTCGCCGCTGTACGTCGCAACAATCGAGTGTTGTCCGGGACTCAGGGCATTCGTTGTAAATGTCGACGTCCCCGACGCCGCCACAATGCTGGTCCCGAGAACAGCCGTCCCATCACGGAACACGACAGTGCCAGTAACAGGAGAGCCACCACCGCCCGCCACCACGGTCGTGAACGTCACTGAAGTACCCGACAAAGATGGATTGCTGCTCGAAACAAGAGAACTGGCCGTAGGTTGCAGAATCGTCTGGAGCAGAGGTCCCGACGCGCTGCCAGGATGACTCCCATCGCCGTTATACGTCGCAATCAGCGTATGCGCGCCAATCGATAAGTTGGAGACGGTGAGGGTAGCCAGACCGTTCGCGTCGATCCCAGTCGTACCGATTCTGTTAGCTCCGTCCCGGAGGATCACTGTGCCGGTTGGTTGAGCTCCAGTACCGCTCACCGTCATCGCAAATGTAACCGCGTCCCCAAGAAGCGCAGGATTTTTATTGCTGTTGAGCGTGACCGCGCTCGTCGACTGTTGAATTGTCTCGAGAACTCCGGGAGAGGCAGCCGCACTGTTATTGGCATCGCCAATGTATGTCGCTACGATCGTATGTTGTCCCACCGAGAGACCGGAAGTCGAGAAGTTCGCGCTGCCATTCGCTGCAATTGGCGAAGACCCAAGCACTGTCGTGCCATCAGTAAACGTAACGCTGCCGGTCGGAGCAACGGTAGTCCCGCTCAGGTTGGCAGTAAAGACAACCGGAAGCCCGGCTACTGAGGGGTTGCTGCTTGAGACCAGGGTAAGACTCGGTGCACCTTTGTTCACCATGATGGTTTGAGGTGTCGAGGACGAGGCGGCATCATTCGTGTCTCCGCTGTAGCTGGCTGACAGAGTGTGTTGTCCTAGAGAAAGATTCGAGACGGAGAGGCTCGCAGATCCGTTCGCGCTAAGATTCGCAGTCCCGATAACGGTTGTGCCGTCGAGGAACGTCACTAGCCCACCTGGTATACCGCCCGATCCTGTAACCGTGACGGTCAAGGTCTCCGTAGAGTTCACCGTCGAGGTGACCGCGCTGACCGCCATCGAAGTCTGAGTTGTAGCGCGCTGCACCAACTGACTCAGCGTCGACGAGAGCGCTGCATTATTGTTCGTATCTCCACCGTAAGACGCGGTGATCAGGTGCGTGCCAAGAGCCAGACTTGTCGTATTGAATACCGCAACGCCCGCAGCATTCAGCGTGACCGCGGCTAAAGTAGCAGATCCATCATGGAAGGTAACTACTCCGGTCGGCGCTGGTTCCGAGCTCCCAACGGCTGCCGTAAAGGTCACATTGGCGCCGGCACTTACTGGATTCTGACTCGATGCAAGGGCAACACCTGTGACCGGCGAAACGATGTGGGTCAGGCCCGCCGACGTACTGCTCGCATCGTTCGTATCACCAAGATAAACAGCAGTGATAATGTGCTGTCCGACAATCAGCGTCGAGGTGCTCAGCACCGCCGTTCCGTTCGCCGTCAGTGAAGGACTGCCGATCACAGTCGAACCGTCCATAAACTGCACGGTTCCACCCAACGCTCCCGAACTACCAGTCACAGTCGCGGTGAACGTCACCGGAGCGCCCACCGGTGTCGTCGAAGCGCTTGCAGTCAGTGCAGTGGTGGTCGAGGCTTTCACGACAACCTGCGTAATCGCCGGCGACACGCTGGTTCCGTTATACGCATCTCCAGAGTAGTTGGCGGTCAACGAATGAGATCCTACGGTAAGCGAAGACAAAGAGATCGTACCCAGACCGGCGGCGTTGATCGGGCTCGTACCAACTGCGGCCGTGCCATCGTAAAAGGTCACCGAGCCCGTCGGAGCGGACCCATTCCCGGTAACCGTCGCACTCAACGTGATCGGCAACCCCGCAGTTGACGGACTTCCTGAAGTCGAAAGCACGACTCCGGTGGTCGCCTGTTGAACAATCAAAGTCAGAGCAGGCGTCGTTCCAAGATTGTTGTTATCCCCTCCGTAGACGGCAGTGATCGCGTGAGCCCCAGTGGAAAAGGAAGGCACCGTAAAGCTCGCGACACCCTGCGCATTCAGAGCCGCCGTGCCAAGCACCGTCGTGCCATCCATAAACGTCACGACACCCGTAGGAACGCCTCCATTGCTCGTGATCGAAACCGTGAGTGCGTCACTCTTGCCCGCGATAGAAGGGTTGGCAGACGCAATCAGCGTGCCCGACGTGACCGCCTGCTGCACCTTTTGCACGATCGTAGAGGAGATACTTCCAGCATAGATTGACGACCCGCTGTAGATCGCAAGAATCGAGTGTTGTCCAACAGCCAGCGAGTTCAAGGTAATCGTCACAGAACCACCAGTGACCGTCGCCGCACCAAGTGTCGTCCCCCCATCCATAAACGTCACGGTTCCTGTGATCGGGCTTGAGGGTATCGACGACGCCGGTGTGATCGTCGCAGTCAGTTGAATATTCGATCCGGCTGGAGCCGTACTGGCGTTTGAGGTAACTGCCGTCGTAGTGGCAATCTGTTCGATGGTCTCTTGTACCGCCGCAGAAGAGCTCGCGCCATTGTTGGCATCGCCTCCATACACAGCACGAATCGAGTGCGATCCAACGGACAGGGTAGAAAGAGTAAGAGCAGCCGCGCCGTGAATGTCCAAAGTCAGCGTACCCAGAACCGTTGTGCCATCCTGAACCGAAATCGTTCCCGTTGGTGTTACAGAACCGCTCCCTGTCACGCTCGCCGTAAATGTAACAGCAGTCCCAAACGAGACATCCGGGTTGCTGGTAATCAGTGTGGTCGCAGTCGAAGAAGCGACCACAACCTGATTGAGCGTGGGCGACGTACTTGCAATTGAATTTGCATCCCCACTGTAGCTCGCTGTTATGTGATGGGTTCCAACGCTGAGCGTCGACGTACTAAAGCTAGCCGCACCTGCAGCATTCAGATTGACTGTCCCCAGGCGAACTCCCCCGTCGAAAAAAGTCACACTCCCAGTTGGAATTCCCGAGGTTCCCACGACAAGCGCAGCAAAAGTCACACTGACTTGAGGAGACGAAGGATTCAGGCTCGACGTCAGCGAGACGGATGTTCCATCCTTCACAATCTGAGTCACAGACAAAGAAGTACCTGGCGCGGTATTGGAATCGCCCGCATAGCTAGCGGTAATGATGTGTGTCCCGCTCGCGAGAGACTGCGTCGGAAACAGTGCTACCCCCGCACTGTTCAGCGTGGCGGTCCCGATGGTCGTGCTTCCATCCAGAAAAGTAACGATGCCCGTCGGCGTCACTCCGGTACTCGTCACAGCAACGGTAAACGTAACAAGCGCTCCAGTAGCAGACGGAGAGCCGCTCGTGTTCAAAGTAATCGTCGAGGGGTCGAGCGTGAGCACCTTGCCGCTCAGCGTCAACGTCTGCGGACTGTTCGGCGAGTCAGACGTAACAGTGATTACTCCCGTCACCGTATTACCGATTGTCGTCGGTGCAAACTGCGCGCCGATGATGCAGTTCAAAGCCGAAGTCATCGCCACGCTGGTCGAGCAGGTTGTGGCGACAGGATCCAGCTGCGTGTTCACCCCGGCATTCAGATCAGAGATGTTGAGCGGAGCGTTTCCATCATTCTCGAGCTCCTCATCCTGTGTGCTCGAGACACGCTGTACCCGGATTGTCGGAAAATTCAAGACTGCGTTGATGCTCTTGACCAGACGTATCCGATTGTGGAACACGTCGCTGACATAAAGATTCCCCGATCCGTCGAGCGCCATTCCATAGGGACCATACATGCCCGCCGCGTTCGCAGGACCACCGTCGCCACTAAAAGACTCCAGATTGCTACCGACGACAGTATCGATCTCACCTGTAACAGCGTTCACCTTACGAACCCTGTTGT
The DNA here is from genome assembly GCF_013410115.1 of Tunturiibacter gelidiferens. Lineage (GTDB taxonomy): Bacteria > Acidobacteriota > Terriglobia > Terriglobales > Acidobacteriaceae > Edaphobacter > Edaphobacter gelidiferens. Next base: position 1,273,293 of record NZ_JACCCV010000001.1, on the reverse strand, counting down.
TGCCTGCGTCCGCAATGTAAATATTGCCTGCAGCATCGATCGCCGTCGCCGCCGGACTATCCATCACAGCAGCGCTCGCCGCCCCTCCATCGCCAGAAAACCCAGAGGTTCCATTCCCTGCAATCGTCGTAATCGTCCCGTCGAGCGCGACCTTGCGAATGCTGTGGTTGTTCTGATCGGCGATGTAAATTTGACCGTCAGGACCAACCGTCGCACTCCACGGTCCGTTCAGACTCGCACTAACTGCCTGTCCCCCATCGCCTGCGTAAGCCGGCGTATGGTTGCCCGCAAACGCAGAGATGATCCCGGTAGAAAGATTGACGCGTCGGATCACATTGTTTCCGCTATCCGCAATGTAGAGATAGCCATTCACCGGATCGATCGCCACCGAATCTGGCGTATCCAGATGAGCATGAATCGCGAGGGCGCCGTCTCCTGAGTATCCCTGCACCCCCAGTACCCCGGCCACCGTCGTGATCACTCCCGTAGCCGCAGTGACCATACGAATCGCATGATTATTGCTATCGGCAAAGTAGAGATTGCCCGCACCATCTAATGCAACCGAGGTCGGCAGGCTAAGCGAAGCCAGTGTAGCCGGCCCTCCATCGCCGCTATTGCCTGCGCTGCCGTTTCCGGCGTACGTGGACATCAGCTGCGAGCCAGCATCTACTCGCCGAATGCGATTATTGCTCGAATCAGCGATGAACATATTTCCAGCCGGATCGACCGCCACTCCGAACGGAAGAAAGATCGGCGAAGACGTAGCAGGCTGGCCATCTCCACGGTAGATCCATGATTCATCTCCGGCCACCGTGTTGATAATGCCGGGAACAAATAATGCAAGTGGTCCACTTCCCGTCGCCACTAGCCACGTACTTCCCAGCGGCAGTCCAGACGCATCGAACAGAGCCACCGCACCTATATGCTGGCCAGGGTATTTTGGACTGAACGTCACCGGGAAGCTGCACGTCTGACCCACAACGAGCGCGCTTCCCGTCAAACAGGTGCCCGCTCCCGCAATAGCAAAATCAAGATTGGGGACTCCGCCCGTAAGCGCGCTGACCTTGCCGAGCTGGCCACCCGCTGTCACGACAACAGCAACCGTCTGAACAGCGGAGGTACTTCCAATAGCCGTCACCCCGGGCAATGTCACGGGCGAGGCATAGGCGGATGTCACGATGCCACCCAACGCCAGAAGAACAAACATCCCTGCCAACTGCGTCCGCATCCATCGCCTCGACGACTGTAGAGAAGTCCGACGCCGACTTGTTGAGAAACTCAAAAATAACCGCAGGCAGGAAGACTTTTCATCAAATCGAACAGGAGCGAGCATGGTTCACCTCTGAAGCTCAACGGCGGAGATGGAGGTTGTGACGTAGCTCCAAAATAGGGAGAAAAACGCCCGAGACCGCAAATCAGGACACATGGCCCTTTGGTAATCATGAGACCAGCCTGCAGTAACCGAATATTACCCGTAAGTTGCATGAGGACTCGCGACCGAGAGAATCTCTCCGTTGTCCAGCGCTCATTTTCTTTTTGAAGCATTGAATCGCGCACCAACGCAAAGTCTATGCAGCAGAGACAGTCCGAGCCAACGCGCAAGTGTCCCGCGTATTGCTCACAGCCGAATGGGTAACCAATCCGTGTTCAGCTTATCTATGATTTGGCACACAACTAGTTACCTTTTGTCGGCCGAGAGGATATATCCACGCCAAAAAGACGACAGGCCGCGACCCAGCCGTCAGCCTCTTTTCATTGCCTCGGTTCTCGAAGCCTCCCCACAAGCTCCGCGAAGTGCCTAGGCGTTCCCACGCATCTTCGCTGCCCACCAGCGCGACCCCACCAGCAGAAATCGCCAGTCCTTCAAAAACTCCGGCGGCTTCCCTTCAATCGCGTGCCCCACAAACTGCAGCAGCCACCCAAAGCAAAACAGTCCGACCCCCACCCACAGCAATCGGTGCCACACAAGCGTCGCCACCAGCACCGGCAGCGACAACATAATAATCGGAATCCCAAACGTATGCGTCAGCCGGTTCAGCGGATGCTGATGGCTCTCCGAATACTCCGCGATCCAACTCTCCCAACTTCGTCCGCCAAGCATGGCGACACCATACTCTCGGCTCCTCATCACCCGCAATCAAAATCATCCACATCGTCGCCAAGCGGCTTTTCACGCCTCATCGCCGTCAAACCTAAGAACATCCACTTCGCAAGCCTCTCAGGCAAAAGCAACGGATGAAGGAGCAGTCATCAGCATGGCTAAAGAGTGGATCGAGAATCTCGCCCAGGACATCAAGCAAAAGTCTCACGACGCAGCCGAAGCTTACGGCCGCTCCCAGCACCAGGCCGGCATCATCACCACTCAGGGCAAGCCCTTCTTCACCAGCCTCGCCGCCTGCCTCGAGCAGGACATCACCGAGATCAAGCGCCACCTTCAAGGCGACGTTACCGCCTCCGACACCACCATCCAGACCATCAGCGCCACCGAGATTAAACTCACCCGCAGCCGCTTTCCTTGGTTCGACGCGCGCATCACCCACAACGACTCCACCATCATCCTCGACTACGCGAAGGGCCTGGGCGTCGCCGGAGACCCCACTCTCGATCGCAAGACCCGCCACTTCGCCTTTCAGGTCACGGATGACGACACCCTGTACATCCAGGACTCCTTCGCCGACAATCCAAAACGCTTCCACCAGCCCGAAGACCTGGCCAGACAAATCATCCAGATACTCTTCGAAGTCTAGCCACCCGACTCCGCAGCGTCTTACTCCCACTGCGAGCTGTGCCGCTCCAGCCACCAGCACGCAGAGTTCCCGTGCTGCGGAAAGATCGACCGGCTGCACGTCACCGGAGTCGCGCCCATATAGTCATACTCCACCTTGTTGCCCTTCAGCGGAGTAGCCAGAAACTGCTTTACCTGCACCACCCGGTACGCCGTCCCATGCGAGACGCGAATCCCCAACACCGCCCAATCCCCCACCCACAGCACCCCCGCCGCAACAGCCAGCGCCACCAGCAATCGAACCAGCCGCCCAGTCCATAGTCCCATCAGCCAAAGTATGGCACATCGACAAAATAAGCATTGCGGCAAAAAGGCCGATAACTCTGTTCAGGGGGAGTTCCTTGGATGTTTCTCCCGCCTGACTCACAAAGCCCCCGGGCATTCGGCACTGCTTTACCGCAAGCAAGAAGTTAGAGGAAGAAGTCAGAGGATCGTATGAAGTTCAAATTGACGTTGACTCGGGTCGTCTTGTCGACCCTCCTCTTCCTGACACTCTCCCTGGCACCTGACGCATTCGCACAGAGTTCCCCCGCAGCTACCCAGCAGCTTCAGCTCTCAGCCTTCGTCGGAGGTACCGGCACCTTCACCAACTTGGCGGGTGGAAAAAACCTCGACATCACCGCCGGCGCCGACATTACGCTTCTCTCCTTCCGTCTCTTCCGGCCCGCCGCTGAGATTCGCGGCTCTTATCCCATCGATGAAGGCACCATAAGCAGTCAGAAAAACTTCCTCGTCGGCCCCAGGGTCGAGTACCCCCTAGGCCGTCTCCACCCCTACGCCAACTTCCTCGTCGGCCGCGGCGCAATCGACTACCTCAGGGGCGGCTACATCTTTGGCAACGTCCGCTACATCAACTCCAATACCCTCGTCCTCTCCCCCGGCGTCGGCCTCGACTACAACCTCACCCATCACCTCGCCGTCAAAGTCGACTTCCAGTACCAGCACTGGGACACCCCCGCGGTACCCTCCGGCAGCATCCGCCCAAAGGCCATCACGCTCGGCGCCGTCTACATCTTCGACTTCAACCCGCGCCATCGCCATAGCCAATAGCTTTTCTCCGGGCACGATCCAAAGCTCAAATCGGCGCCGGCCTCTGGACTCGACTCTCGCCATAGCGTATCTTTCTGCCGGAAGTCTAAATTCATAGCAACCGGAGAGAACAGATGATCCGCCTAACCCGTCGCGTGTTTCCGGCCCTTGCTGCATCTCTCGTCTTCACCCTCTCTGCTCCAACCGTCATCGCTCAGGAGCCCACGCCCGGCCCCACCTGGTCGCAGGAAGACACCGTCCGCATCGTTCAACAGGTGCAGAAAAAACTAGCCGGCCTCACCAATCTCGGAGTCTTCGACTGGCTGACCTTCGGCATCCACGGCAAAACACTCGTCCTCAAAGGCTTCGCCTCCCGTCCTACACTCAAAAGTGATGCCGAAAGAGCCGTCAAAGGCATCCAGGGCATAGACGCGGTCGACAACCAGATCGAGGTCCTCCCCTACTCGCCCATGGACGACCGCATCCGCGCCGAAGTCTACAACCGCATCTACACCCAGCCCTCCCTCAGGAAGTACAACGCAAATCAGGGCAACCTTGGACGCGCCATCGGGCCCGGAGCAGGCGTCGCCCTGGCCGCTGGCGGCATCACCAACTCCCCGCCCATGGGCTTTCACGCCATTCACATCATCGTGAAGAACGGCAACGTCACCCTATACGGAGTCGTCCTCAACCAGATGGACTCCTCCATTGCAGGAATGCAGGCAAACTCCGCCCCAGGCGCCTTCAGCGTCGACAACGACCTCATCGTCCAGGGCTCCGCCTCCAAACCAAAAGAGAAATAGAACTACGCCGCGCCCTTCCCGACACGGGAGCCGTTCCCCAAATCCGGCTCCCGCAACCCGTTGCCGCTCCTTTTGTCTGCCGTCGACTTTTTCTTTCCGCTGCAGTTGCCTGTCTTTTTGTTGTCATCCCGAAGGGTCTGCGGTTGCAGTTCACCCTCCCCTCAAAAGACAAAAGCATCAAAAGGACCGGCAGCAGCCCAGCCCTTTTTGTTGTCATCCCGCAGGGATCTGCGGTTGTAGTAACCCTCTTCCACACATCAAAAGCCGAAAGCAGTCGAGACACCCTGCTCCTCACCCATCAAAATCCTGTCAAGCCCCGTAATCCTCTAAGTCAAACTCACACAAGGAGATCCACATGGCGTATTAGTTTATGTCTAACCGATATAATGGATCTAGCGACTCAAACAAGCCCCGGCGAGGCCGAGGCTTTCTTATTTCAGAGAGGAAACGAAGGACTTTTTGCTAAACGCTTTCGTACCTTGCGCTCCTAAGGAATTATTTGGCCGCAATCTTTCCGGAAGAAAACGTTTCGCCCATAAGTCCTTTATAAAGACGAATTTGCCCTTAACCCGTTTAGAAACACAATTTTGCAGAAACCCGCTATTGTCATGTATATGAAAATAGGTGACTTGCACCGAAATACCCCCCAGGGGGTACCCACCTCACAGATTGAACAGCTCACGAAGCCGCTTGGTCTGTGCTCTGCTGACCGGAATCTCCGTCTTCTGGGCATCGTCCATCCTTAGCTGGTAGCTGGACTTGAACCACGGTACCACCTCCCGTATGTGCTGAATATTCACCACATACGACCGGTGCGCCCTCCAGAACGTCTCCGGATCGAGCTGGTCCATCAGCTCCTCCAGCGTCCTGCAGTTTGAGTGCCCCTCAACCGCCCGCGTCACCACACTGATGGTGCCCTCTTCGATCGAGGCAAAACAGATCTCGCGCTGATCCACCAGCAGCAAACGGCTCTGCGCCCGAACAATTACCTTGCCCGAGTTGGCCTTCGGTGCCTGCGTCTGCTCCTCGACCAGCCGCAGCAGCGCGTCCAGCTTGGCCCCCGTCTCTAGCGCCAAGCCCGCCGGCTCCGGCGGAGCAACCCGTCGAGCCTGGGCCTTCTCGATCGTCTGCATCACCCGCTTTCGATCAAAGGGCTTCAGCAGATAATCGATAGCATTCACCTCGAACGCGCGCACCGCATACTGGTTGAATGCAGTCGCGAACACCACCTGAGGCATCGGAACCTTACGATCCAGCAGCTTCTTCAGCACGCCAAAACCGTCAAGGCCAGGCATCTGCACATCAAGGAACACCAGATCCGGCTTATGCATCCGAATCAGTTCCACAGCTTCGATCCCGTTAGTTCCCTGCGCCAGAACCTCAACCCCGCCCGCGCGCTCCAGCAAGTACTGCAGCTCCTGCCTCGCCAGTGGTTCGTCATCGATGATGAGTGCAGTCAGTGACATGCTAGCAACTAGTCACTATATACGCGCAACCGCGCCGGCGCATGGTCCTCGGCTAGGTCATGCCCGCACTGCGTGCAGTACACATCCGTAATCTGCACCCCGCGGAAGCACCGTCCGCACACAGGAGCCAGCTGGAACTGGCACTGCGGACAGAAGTGCACACTCGAGATAATCTCCGTACTGCAATGCGGACAAGGCATCAGCATCGGCTGTCGCAGCAGGAAGTACACCACAGCCCCGATTCCGCCCGGCAGCACCACCACGATCAGCATCCACAATCCAGCCGGCATCCGCCGCCGCCGAACGTCACGACTCACATACCCCACCAGCAACACGTAACTGGCAAACGCAGTCCCCCACGAGTAACCCATCAGCAGTCGCATCGGGAGCAACTCATGTTTGTGATGCGGCAACACTCCATGGAACAGATACTGCACGGCCCCAAACACCAGAATGGCCAGCACCACCGACCAGGTCGGTATCATGCTCAACTCATCCTCACCCCCGGCCCGGGTGACTTGCGATCGATCTGATCCCTGATTCCAAAATCTCATCATCCAGCCACCTCGCGCTTACGGGCACGGCGAAACAACACCAAAGCGAGCAAAGCCATCGACACAGGAAAAAACCACAAACATAAAACTAAAAACTGATTACTCGCATCCGGAAAACCATTCGACGATACATCGTAGGCGTCAAGCGCGCTCCAGACCGCAGTGCAGATGATTACAAAAAGGGCCGAACAAACGGCCAGTGGAATCCACATGCTTCGAACGCGATTGCGTCGCGCCGCGAGCGTCTTCGCCCGTTCCCGCACCACACGATGAGTCCGATTGACCACCGAGGCGCGAGCACCCATCTGCAGATCTATCAACTCTGCTCGGTGACTCAATCTAGAATCGTCTTGCGGCAAAGAGGTCTCGAGGGCGTTGCTCATATCCCGACCTCCGCAAACGAACGAGAGGATCGAAGCTGCTCCATCTCCGGCTTCAAAGCCGCCAGTCCGCGATAAAGCCTGGACTTCACCGTCGATAAAGGTGCCCGAGTTACGGTGGCGATCTCCTCCAAAGAAAGTTCTTCATAAAAACGAAGAACAAGAACCTCTCGGTAGCTAGGTTCTAGCTTCAGCAAAACCTCCCCTACTTCAGCGCAGTTTTCGCGGGATTGAAACTGCTCGAGCGGGGAAGGTCCTGACATCGCGACCTCAAACGGCCGTTCGTCTTCTTTCCCCTCACCCATCTCGTCAAGGCTGGCCATCACCCGCTTTCGCGACAAGTCAATCACCAGATTTCTCGCAATGGTAAAGAGCCATGTGTCGAACCGTGCTTTGCCGTTGTACTGTGCCCCTCGCAGCAGAACCCGCATCCACGTCTCCTGAAAGAGATCCTCGGCAACTTCACGCTTCCCTGTGAGGAAGAGCAGATAGCGGAGAAGGCGGTGCTGATAAAGCTCAATGAGCGCATCCAGAAGTTCCGGATTCTGCTTCTTTAAACCTTGGGCAATCGCCGCGTTTTCGCTCGAGACTTGAGCACCGAACGTTGACGTCAGCGAGATGGAACCATTTTGCACACTGCTAGAGACGTTCTTTCGGCCTAACAAGACTCGCTTTTTGCCCGCACGGTCCATAAAAAGAGAAATTTCCTTTAAGAGGTTCTAAAAGTCTATTCGCAAGCCCGCCGTTACTCTCTAGACATTCTAAGGCCTCGCTGCTTTTCTCCTGGTGTGGGGCGGTAGACTTGAGGGATGGAAGTTCTTTATGGCCTGCACCCTGTTGAGGAGGCTATCCGGGCGGGGGGACGGCAGCTTGACCACGTCAGCGTGGCGAGGGAGCGTCGGGATGAGCGGCTGGAGAGGCTGATCGAGCTATGCCGGACGGCTGGAGTTCGGGTGTCGCTCGAGTCTCGGGACCAGCTGACCAGGCTGGCGCGAACGGATGCGCATCAGGGCGTGCTTGCGGTGGTTCGGGAGCGTAAGTTCCTGGGGATCGAGGACCTGTTGGCTCCGAAGGCGGAGGGACAATCCAGGTTCTTCCTGGCGCTGGATGGCGTCGAGGATCCGCACAACCTTGGGGCGCTGCTGCGGACTGCGGATGGAGCTGGCGTCGATGGTGTGATTCTGCCGGAGCGGCGTTCTGCTCCGGTGACGGCGACGGTGGCGAAGACCTCGGCTGGAGCGTCAGAGCATGTGCGGATCGCTCGCGTCACGAACCTGGTTCGTGCGCTGGAGCAGATGAAGCAGAAGCATGTCTGGGTACTTGGACTGGATGAGCGCGGGACACCGGATTACACAGAGTATGACTTCAAGGGCGACTGCGTTCTGGTGCTGGGGCGTGAAGGCGCTGGGTTGCATGACCTGGTGAAGAAGACCTGCGATCATCTGCTGAGGATTCCGATGGCGGGACAAGTGTCGTCGCTCAATGTGTCGGTTGCGGGCGCGGTTGTGATGTTTGAGGCGATGCGTCAGCGCCGTCAAACTGCGGCTCCGCCAGCTGCTCGAAAGCCTTCGAAGGAACGTAAGGGATTGGGATCTTGAAGAGTTTTGATGTTGTTTCGGTTGTAGGTCGCCGGCTGGTTCTGGCGGCTGTGTTTGGAGTTAGTTTAGCGCGGGCGCAGGAGGCTCCTCCTGCCGATTTGCCTCCGCCACCACAGGGTAAGGTTCTGTTCGATCGAAATCTGGATTCGCCAGAGGTTGAGAAGAAGGAGAAGCCTCCGGTAAGCCAGGCGGCGGTCGAGGTCAGCGATGCGGAGCGCACCTCGCTCACCTTCACTTCGTACGATCTGGATGTTCATCTGACTCCGGCGCAGTCGCTGCTGGGGGTTCATTCGAGATTCTCCGTGAAGAACTCGGGGAAGGCTCCGCTGACGAGGCTCGTGTTTCAGATCTCGTCGGCACTGAGCTGGGAGAGTTTTGCAGCGCAGATTGAGGGGCGCGTGGTGCCTCTCACTTTCACGCAACATGCGATCGATACTGACGCCGATCACACGGGGAAGGCGACCGAGGCGGTGGTCTCTTTGCCCCAGCCATTGGAGTCGGGGGCGAGTCTTGCGCTGACGGGCTTCTACTCGGGCGAGGTGGTGCAGTCGGCAGAGCGGCTGGAGCGAATTGGTGCGCCGCTCGACCAGGCTGCGAATGCGGACTGGGATCAGATCACCGCGGAACGGACGGCGCTGCGCGGGTTCGGCAGTGTTCTGTGGTATCCGACGGCTGCGGCACCGGTGTTTCTGGGTGATGGAGCGAAGCTGTTCCAGAGTGTCGGGCTGAACAAGCTGCAGCAGGCTGAGGCGACGGTGCATATGCGACTGACGGTGGAGTATGTCGGCGATGCGCCGGATGCTGCGTTCTTCTGTGGGCGTCGGGAGCAGTTGGTGAAGGTGAGTGAGAACCAGAATCTGCCGGTGGCTGAGTCTCCGGGGGTGGCGACGGCTGAGTTCTCCGCGCGGCCGTTGGGATTTCGTACCTTGAGTCTCTTTATCACCGATCGGGCGGGTACTGTGACCGACAACAGCCTGATCTCCGCGGTGACCGACCACTACGATGCACTGCCGAGCTATGGCGCGGCTTCGACGAAGGTGCAGCCGCTGCTGGTCGAGTGGCTGGGAGCCGGTCCGCTGAACGTGCTCAACATCCTCGATCACGACGGGCAGCCGTTTGAGGACGATGCTCTGCTGGTGGTGCCGATGCGTGCCGCGGCAGCAGAGGTGCTGGCTCCTTCGCTGGTGCATTCGTTGAGCCATGCATGGTTCGGCTCGTCACACGTCTGGCTGGATGAAGGCGTGGCGCAGTGGATGTCGCTGTTGTGGATCGAGCAGAGTCAGGGGCGGGAGGCGGCGGTGAAGCGACTGCAGCAGGAGGCGAACACACTGTCTCTTGTGGAGCCGGGGCCTTCTTCCGGCTCGTCTACCGGAACGTCGTCCAGTTTGTCGGCCGGCTCCTCCGCCTCCGATGCCGGGCAGAGCCTGATCCTTGCGAGTGATGAGGTCTACTACCGGACGAAAGCTGCGGCGGTGCTTTGGATGCTGCGGTCGGTGGTGGGCGATGATGCGTTGAAGCGGGCGCTGCAGACCTACCGGACCGACAAGATGGACAGCGACCCGAAGGAGTTTCAGCGGGTTTTGGAACGAAGCGCCAAGCGGGATCTGGCCTGGTTTTTTGATGATTGGGTGTATCGGGATCGCGGCCTGCCGGACCTTAGCATCGCCAACGTGACGCCTCGTGCGCTGGACAAGATTGGGGACAAGGGCAAGGGGTTCCTGGTGTCGGTGGACGTGACGAACGACGGGGATGCGGCGGCTGAGGTGCCGGTGACGGTGCGATCGGGGGCGTTGACTTCGACACAGAGGCTGCGTATCGCGGGACGGTCGAGCGCTTCGGTACGGGTCGTGTTCGAGGGTACGCCGGATGAGGTGATCGTCAACGACGGCAGCGTGCCGGAGGTAACGGTTTCGATTCACACCAAGCAGATTGTGGCGCACTGAGTTCTCCTTTCCCGGGAGGGTACCCCCTGGGGGGTATTTTCGCGTAAGTTATTTATTTTCATGAGATTGACGTTTTATGATTTTTGCAAATTCTTCATATGAAAAGGGTTACAGCTAAATACGTCTCACCAAAGGGTTTATGGATTAAATGCAAAAACCCCGGCTGCTGGACGGGGTTTTTTCTTTGCTGCTTCCAGTATAGCTGATGGCTGGTAACTGATACGCCAAGTCTATCTTGTTGTGTGGGCTTGGGTTAGGGGTTTTGGAGGCTTGACAGATTTTTCGGCGGGCAGGCGACGACAAAAAGCAAAGGCAAAAGCAGATCCCTACGGGATGACAACAAAAGGACAGGCAACGGCAAAAGCAAAGGCGAATACAGGAATTCTTCGACTGCGTTGCTCACAAAAGCGTGAGCAACTTCGCTCAGAATGACGTTATCTATTGTGGAGGGTGAGACGTAAGAGCAAGTGCGGTACAAAGGGAAAAGCTAGCGATGTGGTCGGGGAACTGGAGGGCGGGGTGAGGTGTCGGTCCAGGTTTGGGGTTGGCCCCAGGGGCGGGTGGCGGTCAGGTCGATGCGGTAGGGGCCGGTCGCCCGGTTGGTGGGCAGGACTTCGGCGAGGCCATCGCCTAACTGGGGGAGCGCGGTTGCGAGGGCTATTAAGCGTGCTGTAGAGGCCATGCCGGTGAGGTGAAAGGTGCAGCCTGCGGCGTCGAGGTGGCCTTCGAGGGTTGCGGGATCTTTGCCGCCGAGAGCGAGAGAGACAGGCTCCAGCTGAAAGCCATCGGCTGTGGGAGGGGCGGGTTTGCGATGTTTGGTTTGTGGAGTTTTTGGGGCGGGCGCCGTGGTGGAGCGGAGAGCGACATCGCCGGAAACCAGAGAGGTGGGGCCGGCATGGGGATTGATGAGGCTGGCGTTGCTCAGAAGCAACTCTCCGCGCCAGGGCAGTGTGCCGGGGGAGGCGGGAGCATAGGAGAGATTGCCGGTGAGAGCGCCGGCGGCAGAGATGTCGGCGGGGACGCGGGCGCTGGCTACCCGAAGCCACTCGAGGAGCGTTGCGGCGGGGAGGCCAGGGGTTCCGATCTGCAGGTCTGCGGACTTCGGGTTGCGGAGGTCGGGGAGGGTGCCGGTGAGAGCGACGATGGGCGCATCGGAGGAGCCGGCTGGCGGCCAGCTGCAGCGAAGATCCTGGAAGGAGTGGAAGTCGGCGGTGGCAGAGCCGAGGCATTGGAGATCGATGTCCATAGGCTGAGCGGGCACGAAGTCTGCGCGGCGGGTGTCGGTGAGGCGGAGGCGGGCTTGTACGTTGCTGTTGCTGACGGTGCCCTGGGCGTTGGCGGTAAGAAGCATTTCGCCGCGGATGCCGGCGTCGCGGCCAAGGAGGAGGCGGCTGGCTCCGCCGAGCGGCGCGTTGCGCCACTCGCCGCGCAGGCTGATGGGGACCTGATCGAGCGAAGCGGCTCGGCCGAGAGTGCCTTCGAGTTCGAGCGTGCCGGTGTCGGATACGTCGGTGTCGGTGCGGGCCGGACGAGCGGAGAGGCGAAGATGCCATTGCTGCGGGTCGGGGAGCCAGAGGGCGAAGTCAGCTTCGGTGAGGGAGATGGGAGACTTTTCGCGGTCGAGTTTGAGGTTGAGACGCGCCCCAGTGGCTTCGATGTAGGGGAAGCGCGGGGCGGGACCGGCCTTTCTCTGCGCGGTGGGAGCGGCGGAAATGTGGGCGGCGTGGAGGAGGATGCTCTCGAGGTTCCACTTCCCTGCCGCGGTGTGGACGAGGTTGACGCTGGGTTCGGTGAAGCTGATGGTGGAGAACTCGACGCGGCGGCTCCAGAGGGAGCTAAGGCGAAGGGTGGCGCGGACGGAGTTGGCACGGATGACGGGCTCGGAGCCGAAGGCTGGGTCTTCGTCGACGACGAAGTTTTCGAGCGTGAAGCCGGGAAGGGGGAGGAGGTTGAGGGAGACTCTGTCCAGGTGGACGGGGCGACCTAGGCTGTCGCTAATGCTGGTGGCGATGCGGCGCTGATAGCGGTTAACGCTGATGTAGGGAGGGAGCAGGATGAGCAGCATCACGGCAAGAATTACGAAGGCCAGGTAGAGGAGGCGGCGCAGCGTGTGCGTGCTGAGGGACGGAGCGGTGTCCGATTCCGCGTGTTCGCTATGGTCGAGGGAGGGCGCGTAAGTGGGGTCGGTTTCCTGCATGAACGATAGTCCGGCACGGTGGGTTAGGCCGCGCCGGAATGACCTCTTATTTGATGAGATGAAGCGTGCGCTTCCAGCGTGTTTCGTCGAAGATGTGGAGGATGATGTGACCCATGAAGCCGAGGCGCTCACCGATGCTCTGCTTGTTGATCTGGTCGGCGGGGGTCTGGAAGGACCAGTAGACGAAGAGGGGGCGGCCTACGATGTTTTCGCGCGGGACAAAGCCCCAGTAACGGCCGTCGAGGCTTTCGGTGCGGTTGTCGCCCATGGCGAAGACCTTGCCGGGGGGAACGATGAGGTCGCCGTCCTGAATGTGGCTGGGTAGCTCATAGGCCCAGCTGGCGGTGACGTTGCCGTAGTTGTCGGGCGGGACGGCGGGAAAGTCGTCGCGGTAGGGATCGAAGGCGTGCTGGGGGTTGTCGTCGGTGGCGGGCATTCCGGCGTAGGGCTCGTTTTGCGCGACACCGTTGAGGTAGACGATGCCGTTGCGGAGGTGGATGCGGTCGCCGGGGATGCCGATGGTGCGCTTGACGAGAAAGAGGTCGGGCTCGCCGGGTTTGAAGAAGACGATGATGTCGCCGCGGCGGACGTCGCGATAGAAGGTGAAGGGGGCCCATTTGGCGGGCGGGGCGAGGGAGATGCGGTCTACCAGGACGTGGTCGCCGATGAGCAGGGTCTGCACCATGGAGGCGGAGGGGATCTCGAAGTTCTGGAAGATGAAGGTCATCACGAAGAGACCGATGGCGAGGACGGTGCAGATGGAGGCAAGGGACTCAAGCGGAGTTTCGGCCTGCTCCTGCTGGGCGACGTCGGGGGTGGTGGCTTCGGTTGTGATGGTTTCGGGCAAGACTCTTCTCCACAGATGCAGCTTTCAGTGTATCGCTGATGGCGGGAGTGAGGGGGAGATTCGTCTGCTGCGCGAAACCGGGTCTCAGGCATCAAGGCTCACGAGAAAGTACACCGGAAGCTCTGGCCACAAGATGCCATGAGCGAAGTGGGCGAAGACAAAAATGAGGGAAGATACGGTGACCGCGACCGAAGCTCAAACATCCGGTTCGGAGGTCACCTGAAAGATATCCGCGGCGTCTCGTGAATGGCCCAACCAGGGATCGCCGATTCAGGCGCGGGCTGCCAGGAGGTAGGGTCGAGAGCTATACGAAGGCGCAGATTCTGTACATCGAAAAATAGTTTACGTAAATACAAAAATAGCTGTAGACACTACTTAGTTACTATTTTACGCTCCTGAGGTAACTCGAACGACCTGAGAGGTGACACCGATGGCTCACGCAAAGCTATTTTTAGGCACATTACTCGGAGTTGGGATCCTAGCCGCCGTTCCGCTCTTCGGAGCTTCTTCTGAAGTTAGCGGATCCACCATCACGAACAACACACCCAGGTTCACGACATCGGCCAAAAATCTGGGAGCCGTCGACCCTTCCACGGTGATTGAAGTCAGCATCTGGCTCAATCCCCACAACAAGGCCGATTTAGACGCGCTGGCGAAGGATCTTTATGATCCCGGGTCTCCCAACTACCGCCATTGGATTAGCAAGGCTGAGTTCACTTCGAAGTATGCGCCGACCGCAGAGGAAGCCAAGACTGTCGTGAATTTCTTCACGTCGAATAAGCTGACGGTCGTGAAGGTGGGTCCGGATAACTTCTTTGTCCGGGCACGAGGCACCGTGGGCGCGGTGAAAAGTGCGTTCCATGTGTCGCTCAACAACTATGAAGTCGATGGCAAGACAGTGCGTGGCAATTCAAAAGATCCCTACATCACGGGAGAGGCAGCCGCACTGGTAGGCTCGGTTGCCGGCCTGGACACCATGGAATACAGCCATCCTGTGGTGACTAAAACTACGAGCCGTAAGCCACCTACGACGCCTCCGGGTGTCGAATCTTCCTCGGCGGCGTTAGCAACCTCGGCCGTGGGCACGTCGTTACCCTTCAACTCGGATTGCTTTCCCGGCAAGACCACTCAGACGTTCAGTACGAGCGGCGGCCTTCCAATCGCCACCTACACTGGCAATGGTTATACGACCAGCTCGGCTGGGTGTGGTTACACGCCTGAGAACATCCGAGCCGCGTACAACCTCAACGCACTGTATGCCGAGCACTTCGATGGGAGCGGGCAAACCATCGTCATTATCGACTGGTGCGGATCGCCGACCATTACCAGCGACGCGAATGCTTTCTCGGCGCAATTCGGCCTGCCGAAGCTGACGTCGAGCAACTTCAAGATCATCTACACTCCCACTCCTTCTTATTGCGAGGCACCGGATCCGGAGATCAACATTGACGTGGAATGGGCTCACGCCATTGCACCTGGAGCTGCGATTGATTTGGTGGTCCCGCCGAGCGCCACTTTTCAGGATGTAGACCAAGGGTTCTTCTATGCAGTCAACTATCAACTGGGCAATGTCATCTCGGGCAGCTATGGAAGTGAAGAGCTCTATACCCCGACTAGCGTTCTGGTCACCGAAGATCTGATCGCCGAAACCGCAGCCGTGCTGGGAATCTCTGCAAACTTCTCCACTGGAGACAGCGGCGATTTCACCTTCGATTTTCCGCAATTTAATCCGGCGTCCGTGAGCGCCCCTGCAGATTCTCCGTACGCGACCGGGATAGGCGGTATCAGTCTGGCGCTGAAATCGAATAACACCATCGCCTGGCAGTCTGGTTGGGGAACCAATGAAAATCTGGTCGCGGAGGAGGGATTTGTCGAAGATCCGCCGACTGGGGGTGGCTTCTTCAACTTTGGTTCGGGAGGGGGCGTCAGCGCAGTCTTCGCAAAGCCTTCTTATCAGAGTCAGCTAAAGGGTGGTGGACGTCATCTTCCAGATATTTCGTGGCTGGCCGATCCATTCACGGGCGCATACATTGCGATCTCTGAACCAGGCGTGCTTCCTGAGTTGCAATACGCGGTCTATGGCGGCACAAGTCTTGCCTGCCCGATGTTCTCCGCGCTATGGGCCATTGCCAACCAGGAAGCTGGGGTGCCGCTTGGGCAGGCCGCGCCTTATTTGTACTCATTGCCTGCATCAACGATCACGGACATCGTCCCTTACAGCTCGAAGACCAATGTGACGGGAGAAGTTGTGGATTCAGCGGGGAAGAAAAGCTATTCGGCTGTAGCATTGGCCTCTCCGCTCGAAGGCTCGACGAGCTTCGAGAGTGTCCTGTGGGACTACCCGTTGCTACAAGATACCGCCCTGATTTTGACCTTCGGCACGGATAGCGGTCTTAAAACAGCGGTTGGTTGGGATGACGTAACAGGTGTGGGAGTTCCCAACGGGAAGGCTTTTGCCGACTACTTCAAACGGTAGCGGCGTCTTTATTTCTGAAACTTATGCCGGGCGTACCTTAGCGCCCGGCATTTTTCTCTCGGATAGCAATAGGCTGTGCGGAACACTATAAGTGATTTCTCCCCTGGATCGCATTCAAGGACTTATCAGCTCACATTACTCATAAGCTGATATTCGATGTACCCAAAAGATGAACTTATCCTTTAGTTCAGCCACAAGATGGCATCTCCTCTGATGCGGCGGTTCCGAACGGAACGGCGGCATTTGGCGTCTCGGCCTGCATGTCATCGCGAATCTTCTCTGCGAATTTTGACCATTTCAGCCTTATCGTCGCGTGGCTTGTAGTTGAAGGCCACGACTACGACACCTACCGTTTGCCGGCCAGGTCTTTCACCATGTTCGAAATGATTGTCGTTGACCTCCAGGTTGCGCTTTCGTGCCCGGGACGCACATTCGCGTTGATAGCACTGAAACACGAAGTAGTTTCCCCTGAGTGTTGCGCTATTTCAAAACCGGCTGCTTGGCCGAAGTTATTGACTACTCAATACGCTAGAGAAAACGTCCGATCTAACTTAGTCCCAGCAGTAACTAAGTACGATTACTTCTTTGTGCCTGGGTAACGCGTTGAAATCAGTTATATTTTGCTTCCGAGACGCACAATAAGTCGACGCACGCGAATCACTGACGTAATGATTTTTTCTCTGCCCGGGGCTTCAAAAAGATCTGGGTAGTTCTGTTTCCTTTGATCGTCTCGTTGAAGCCCGTTGGAAGGTGTACGCATTTCTTTCCTCCTCAGCGAACCAACAATTCAACAACGCTAGAGGTGAGTCCATGGTTCTATTTCCCTGTCTGCGAATAAATATCCTGCACCCTGTCGTCTCGAGTTACGTTTCGGGTTATTTGAATAAGGCTACTAGCTGCTTTCTAAGAGCTTTACTTCTGCTCTTCATGCTCGCGGCGGTGACTGAATTAGCGTTTGGCCAAAGTGCGACTCCGGTGAATGTGCCCACCTGGCGATACGACATTACCCACACGGGAGCAAACACGCAAGAAACACTCCTTACACCGGCTAACGTAAACAGCTCCTCATTTGGTCTACTTTTTTCAAGGTCGGTCGATGGGTACGTCTATGCACAGCCCCTGTACATCAGCGGTCTGACGATGAGCGATGGGCTGGTGCACAACGTTCTGTTCGTTGCGACAGAGCATGATTCCGTTTACGCCTTCGATGCCGACTCCAACGCTGGCGCAAACGCGCAGCCCTTGTGGCAGATTAGTCTGCTCAGCCCGACTTATGGTGCTGCATCAGGTGCAACTACGGTTCCAAGCGCGGATGTCGGTTCGACCAATATTGCTCCGGAGATAGGCATCACCAGCACTCCGGCGATCAACCTCGCAAGCAATACGATGTATGTCGTTGCGAAGACGAAGGAGAGCGGCGCGTATGTCCAGCGGCTGCATGCCATCAACATTCTGACCGGAGCAGAGCAGCCAAACAGTCCCACGGTTATTCAAGCAACGGTGCCTGGCACAGGGAGCGGCAGCTCAGGGGGACAACTTGCGTTCAATCCGTTGCGGCAACTGAACCGGCCGGCGCTGACCTATTACAACGGGATCGTCTATGCCGCGTTCGGATCTCACGGCGACATCGGGTCCTTTCATGGGTGGCTATTCGCATTCGATGGCACAACCCTGGCGCAGACCGCGGTGATCTGTATGAGCCCCAATGGATCCGACGCCGGCGTCTGGGGCTCGGGTGCAGGACTACCAATCGACAATGGAGGCACAGCCGGACGAATGTTTTTGGTTACGGGGAATGGCACGAATTCCGCCTACCCACCGTTCAATCCCGGGGTGAATCTCGGCGATAGTATCGTGGCGCTGAGCCTCGCGAACGGAGGTCTAGCTGTTACTGATGCGTTCACCTCTTTCAATCAGGCCAGCTTGTCGAGTTTAGATCACGACCAGGGCTCGGGCGGGATCCTCATGCTGCCGGATCAGACGGGGGCGAATCCGCACATCCTGATCCAGGCAGGAAAAGAGGGACGCATTCTGGTCCTGAACCGAGACAATCTTGGCGGCTATCTTCCCGGGGGCACTTCGAACACAAACGCTTTGCAGGACATTACCGGGGAGATTAATGGCTTGTGGAGCACACCTGCCTATTGGAATGGAAATGTCTATATTTGGGGGAGCGGTGACTCCGCCAAAGCATTCAGTCTCAATAATGGAGTACTTACACCTGCCTACACCAGCAAGAGTACCGTCTCGACAGGTTATCCAGGAGCAAGCTTTGTAGTATCTTCCAATGGCACGGCGAACGGGATAGCCTGGGCTGTAAAGACAGGTGGTGCTTCCGAGATACTGTATGCCTTCGATGCAACCAACCTGGCGACGATCTTCTATGAGAGCGATAAGCAGGCGCGCGACAACGCGGGGCCCACTAACAAATTTGTAGTACCGGTTATCACGAATGGACATGTTTACGTGGGTGCCGCACACCAAGTAGATGTCTTTGGATTACTGAATGGGGAGTCTGTTGCCGCGACGCCGACCTTCTCGCCGAAGGCTGGCGCCTTCGAACTTCCCCTGCCCGTCTCTCTCAACACGACAACACTTCCCGCGAATATCTACTACACCCTGGACCAAACTGTTCCTACGACTGCCTCCAACATCTATACTTCGCCGATAACTCTGACAGCGGCGACAACTATCAAGGCCATCGCGAGCGCAACCAACTATCTTCAGAGTCCGATATCGTCTGCGACTTTCACACTTCCGACGCAAACTCCGGCGCCGAACTTCACACCCGCTGGCGGAACCTATACCTCATCGCAGACGGTGGTGTTATCAGATGCAGATGAGTCGGCCACCATTTACTACACGCTAGACGGTTCTACGCCGACGACTTCCTCCACCGTCTACACGGCTCCTATCACGGTCGCAACGAATACGACGATAAATGCTATCGCTTTCGATTCGACGCGGAAGAACAATGACCTGTCCACGGCGGCCTATGTCATACAAGCCGGCAGTTCGAGCATAAACTTTGGCAGTGGCTTTGCCAGTGCCAGCGAGCTCACGTTCAACGGCACTGCGGTCGCAGGGAGCGACGGTAGCCTGGAACTCACCAATGGAGGTACTTACCAGGCTGGAAGTGCATTCAGCCAACCCATCAACGTTCAAGCCTTCACCACGGATTTCGCATTCCAGTTGCTCAATGCTATTGCAGACGGCTTTACTTTCACGATCCAGAACGCCGGCGCAACTGCGCTCGGGAGTAACGCGGGAGCGTTAGGCTATGGCAATCCTAAGGGTACAGGCATCCCGACGAGCGTCGCTGTCAAGTTTGATATCTACAGCAATCAGGGGGAAGGCAATGACTCCACCGGCTTCTATACGGATGGGGCGCTTCCTGAGATGCCTGCGGCGGATATGACATCGAGTGGCGTCATTTTAAGAAGCGGTGACACGATGCATGCGCACCTGACTTACGACGGCACTACTCTCACTATGACTTTGACGGACCAGCTGGTAGGCAAGACATTTACCTACAGCCAGGCGATCAATATCCCCCAGATTGTTGGAGGGAATACCGCGTATGTAGGGTTCACGGGCGGCACGGGCGGGTCGACCTCAATCCAGAAGATATTGAGCTGGACCTACGCTTCTCAGCCGGGGACGTCTCCGACCGCGACCCCAACTTTCAATCCCGCAGGCGGCAACTATACAACGGCGCAGAGCGTTGTGCTCAGCGACGCTTCGACGGGCGCCGTGATTTACTACACGACCGACGGATCTTCACCGACGACTTCTTCTGCCGTATACAACGGAGCGATCCCAGTAAGCAACGGGACAACAACCGTCAAGGCAATCGCTGTAGCTCCCAGCACTCCGCAGAGTGCAGTAGGTCAAGCCACCTATGTAATAAGTTCTGTCACGGCGGCACCTGTCTTTAGCCCTACCGCTGGTACTTATGCTTCTGCAACCAACGTGAGTATGAGTGACACCACGAGCGGAGCTGTCATTTATTACACGACGGATGGCACCACTCCAACTACATCTTCCACGGTGTACAGCAGCCCGATCGTAGTGGGCACAGGCACCACTACAGTCAAGGCTTTGGCGGTCGCTTCAGGTGCGTCGCAGAGTGCGGTCAGTTCAGCTACCTATTCGGTCTCAGCACCTGCTACGACGCCGCCCGTATTCTCTCCTGCGCCGGGTAGTTATTCGACAGCGCAGAGCGTTACACTTTCTGACTCCGCCTCGGGCAGTACTATCTACTACACGACGGATGGATCCTCACCGACGACGAGTTCTTCGGTCTACAACTCGTCCATCCAGGTTACGTCGACAGAGGTCATCCATGCGATGGCAATCGCGCCGGGCCTGTCAGCGAGTGCCGTTTCTGTTGGCGGATATACGATCCAGGCAACCCCTCTAGCGATCAATTTTCCGAGTGGTTTCGCTGGGGCAGGAAGTAGTTTCGCCCTGAATGGAGTGGGAGCCCTCAATGGCTCGATGTTACAGATCACGAAGGCAGGCGTGACCTATTCGCAAAGTGCGATATGGTTTGCGACACCTGTCAGCGTCGCGACATTTACGACTGACTTTGATTTCCAGATCCTAAACGGCGTTGCCGATGGTATGACTTTTGCCATCCAGAACCAGGGACTTTCCGCTATGGGGCCGTCAGGTAGCGGACTCGGCTACGGTGCTGCCAAGCCAGGCGGACCTGTTGGAATCGGCAAGAGTCTCGCCATCAAGTTTGACATTTATAGCAACAATGGCGAAGGCACCGATTCCACCGGATTCTACACAAATGGGACATCGCCAACGATACCGGCTATCAATCTTGCTCCTTCGATTGTCTTGAAGAGCGGACATACTCTCCATGCCCACGTTACTTACGACGGAACAACACTTACACTGCTGCTTACTGACCAGAGCACGTCGGCCAGCTTTACCACCACGTATAACGTAGACCTGAGCAGCGTAGTTGGTGGCCCGACCGCCTATGTAGGCTTTACCGGGGGTACTGGTGGTTCAACCATGAACGCGAACATCCTTGACTGGACCTACCAGAATTAGCAAGAGGACCTAGATGCGGGGGCGTAGCTTCAATCGATTCTCACCTGGATGGCAACGATCGTCATATCGTCATCCAAGTCTTCGGGCGACCCTCGAGCGGACCAGCGTGACAGTTCCTCGAGAAGGTGATCGGCGAAGTAATCTGCGGAAGTGCTGTCCTCGGTCTCCAGAAACTGCTTGAAGCGTTCAGTGCCAAACTCGACTCCCGCAGGGTTCGCCGTTTCCGGAATTCCGTCGGTGTAGAGCAAAATTCGATCGCCGGCCTTGAGAGGTAGTTCTCTCGAAGAGTAAGTCGCGAAGGAGAATTTTCCGAGAAACAACCCATTTTCTTCAATACTGCGCAAGCCCTCGGGTCCACCCCACAAAAGTAGAGGCGGGTGACCGGCACCGGAGTAGGTCAGCGTTCGGTTCTGCATATCGATAAACAGGTACGCCGCCGTGACGAAATGGTGTTCGAACTTTCCGCATAGCGCCTGATTCAGACCCAATAGTACCCGCGCCGGATCGGAAGCGTGGCTGACCTCGGATGACAGCGCGATCTTCAACATCGAGGCGATAAGCGCGGCAGGCATTCCATGTCCCGATACATCGGCTACAAGAATGCCGATGCGTTTCTCATCTACCACGATGAAGTCGTAAAAGTCGCCAGCAACGGAGGTCATGGGGATGTAGCGCGCAGCTATATCGAGACCTTCGATCTTCGGGATCGTGGCTGGGAGAATCGATAATTGAATCTTCCGCGCTGTATCCAACTCTTTTTGAATCGTGAGCAACTGCAGGCTGAGCTGTTCACGAATTCCACGAAGCACGAGGTGAGTTTGAACACGCGCCTTTACAACCGCAGGCGAAAACGGTTTATGGATGTAGTCAACTGCGCCGACATCAAAGCCCTTGGTCTCCTCCTCAACTTCTGTCTGTCCGGTAAGAAATATGACGGGGATGTCACACGTTTCCGGAGCCAGTTTCAGACGTCTGCATACTTCGTACCCATCCATCTCTGGCATCATGACGTCCAGCAGAATCAGGTCCGGGGGAGGCGTAGCTTTTGCGAGTTCCAGGGCTTTTGCGCCGCTGGTTGCAACGCGAATTTTGTAGATGTCTTTCAGGATTGCATTCACGATTTGAATATTGGCCGGAGCGTCGTCCACCAACAGCACTGTCTTCTTCTGATCGATCTGATTCATTTCTTGTCCCCATTTCGTGTGCAACGTTGGGCAATCTCATCCAGCTTCACTAGTGCTGAAGCAAAATCGAAGTCGTTGATTGATTCGCTCAGAGCGTTCAGATAGGGCTCCTCGACAACCCCTGCAACTGCGTGCTGCAAACTGAGAAACGACGCTTCGGCGTCGCCGTCACTTGCTTCGAGCAATCTCCGGAGCTGGGCAATCGCTGTTGCAGCCGTTTCTTCAGAAAAGGGCGAGATTTGCACCGTCTCCTGCCGAGCGGTTGTTGAATCGCGTAGAGCCTTCTCAATAGCTTGAACTTGAGTGCCCATCACTCTCGCAAACTCGAGGAGCAATGCAGGGACAGTTTCCTCATCGCCATGAAGCGCCCTCTCCAGTTTCTGAGCCACGGTCTGCACCTCGGAGATTCCGAGGTTGCCGGCGACGCCCTTCACGGTATGGGCAATGCGTTCAGCCAGGTTACGATCGTCGCTTTCGAGCGCGATTGAGACTTGGGCGGCTGCGTCGGCTTGTTTAGCGGCGAACTGCCCGAGCAGGTCGCGATATAGCCGTCTGTTCCCGGCGACGCGGTTGAGGCCATCCGCGACTTTAACCCCTGGGATTTCCGGCAACACTACTTCGTTGGACGGTTTTGAAATGACAGCCGGCGTTTGAAAATCGAGGCTCTGTTTGGGCCTGGGCTTAGCCCATCGGAGCAAAGTCGCAAACAAGTTATCGGGATCAATCGGTTTCGACACGTGGTCATTCATGCCTGCGTCGAGACAACGTTGACGCTCTTCGACCAGGGCGTGAGCCGTCATCGCGATGATTGGGAACTTCCGCAAACGCGGGTCGCTTCTTAGTAGTCTGGTTGCGGTGAACCCATCCATCTCGGGCATCTGGAGGTCCATGAAGACGACATCGAACTCTGGAGCCTGGTCTCCAGCGGTCAGGATCTTCACGGCTTCCCCACCGTGGTTAGCCACGGTCACGATTGCTCCGGCGCTTTCAAGAAGTTCAGTCGCAACCTGCTGGTTCATCTCGTTGTCTTCGACCAGCAACACACGGATTCCCGTGGCATCGTGCACGGTGGCCTTATCCCCCCTGTCACGGGAACGGGGCTCATCTACTCCAGCAATGCCGAATAGTTCTATCAGAGTGTCATAGAGCAATGACTGATTGATCGGCTTCAACAAGTAACTTTCGATACCAATCTCCTCTGCCTGAGTTCTGATTTCATCTCGTCCGAAGGCAGTGACCATCACGATTTTCGGAATATTTTGCAGGCGGTCGTTACGTTTGATGATGCGGCTCGCCTGAAGGCCGTCCAGTCCCGGCATGTGCCAATCCATCAGAACTAAACGATAAGGATCCGCCGAGTCAGCTGCGGCTATTTCGCGCACGGCATCTTCACCTGACGAGACGGAGTCTGCGCGAAGTGCGAATACACGGAGTGCCTCCGTGAGGATCTCACGTGCCTGCGCATTATCGTCCACCACTAACGCTCGGATGCCCGCCAGATCAGCGATCAAGCGTTTGCGTTTGTCTTCCGATCCAATTCCAAACCAGATTGTGAAATGGAAGGTGCTGCCTACGCCCGGTTCACTCTCGGCCCAGATAGACCCATCCATCATTTCAACCAGTCGCTTGGAGATGGAAAGGCCGAGGCCGGTGCCACCGTACTTTCTCGTCGTCGAAGTGTCGGCCTGCGCGAATGCCTGAAACAGCCTGGAACTCTGCTCGGGTGTCATCCCGATACCGCTGTCGCGGACTGAGAACCTCACCTTAACCCGCTCTGCCAGCTGTTCTTCGAGCGTAACTGTCACCAGCACCTCGCCACGCTCGGTAAATTTGACCGCGTTATTCACCAAGTTGATCAGGATTTGTCCGAGGCGCAGTGGGTCGCCCATCAAGTTATGCGGAATGTCATGCTGCGAAGCGATCAGGAATTCAAGGTTCTTGTCTTGTGCTTTTTGACTTACGATTGTCGATAGATTGTCGAGAACGTCTTCAAGCCGGAAGTTTATTTTCTCAATATCGAGCTTGCCCGCTTCGATCTTGGAGAAGTCCAGGATGTCATTAATGATCCCAAGCAACGAGTGCGCGGCGAACTTCACCTTGGTCAGGTAGTCTGTCTGTTTCGGGGAGAGATCGGTCTTCAAAGCGAGGTGCGTCATCCCAATGATGGCATTCATTGGTGTACGAATCTCGTGGCTCATGTTGGCCAGGAAAGCAGATTTGGCTGTGGTGGCGGCTTCGGCTGCTTCCTTGGCGACCGCAAGGTCAGCAGCCTGTATCTGGGTTTGCTCGAGCAGTTTTATAGTAACGAGCTTGCTGGCCAGGATCTTTGTATTGAGTGCAACCGTTGGCAAGAGCGCGTCCAGAAGCGCCTGCTGATTCTCCGATACAGGGGCTGAAGGCGCCAGCTCGATGACCGCCAGCACGTCACCTTGATTCATAACGGGGATAAAAAGAACGCACGCGGGCGTTACAGCGCCAGCACCCGTGTTGACTTGGAGAAGTTTGTCAGCCCCAGAGACGATCCGAAGACTGCGCCTCTCGGCTGCCGCCTGTCCCACGAGGGCTTCGCCGAGAACAAATTCTCGCGGTTCTGTGGAGACGTCCGTCGCGAAGGCTCCGACACGAGAGAAGAGCGTGTGGTCTTCGTTGGCCAAGTAGAACGCACCGTACAGGAGATTCAGCGTCACTGAGATTCGCGACAGCAGGATAGTGGCGAATGCTGCGAAATCCTCTGTCGACTGAAGTTGCTCCGTCGTAGTCGCCACCTCCGCTTTTATCCAACCCAGGATTTCCTGCTCACGGGCAGCGATCTGCAAGGTGTTTAGCGCACGGCTCATCTCTCCAATTTCATTGGGCCGATCGAGATTCGCCACGGGCAGGTCCAGTCGTCCTTCTGCTACGTCCAGGATTCGGGTCCGGAACGACAACACGACTTTTACAACTTCAACCTGCACGATGGAGAGGGCGATCGTGAAAGATGCAGCTAGACCGAGAATGATAACGATCCACGTAATCAGAATTGTGAGGTGAGTTTTATCGGTGAGTTCATCCGACCGTTGGTCAACCGTCGCGTGAACTTCATCGGCCAAGTCGGTTAACGCTTGTCGGCCCTTGCGGAAGTCCGGATCGAAGACCTCTCGTGCCAGCTTGATCGCTTTGTCATTGTCGCTGTTCAGGGCTGCAGCTCGAATGGGACCAGAGTCCGACACGCCCTGGTCGAAGAGAGTGGTGGCGGCATTGATCTTCTGCGCTACGTTGGGGTCTTCTGCAACGGCTAATGCGACAAATGAATGAAATTCGACAGCTGTCCTCTCAAGATCTGCGTCGACCGCCCGCTTTCTGTCGACGTCAGGTTCGGCAATCTCTTGATAGATTAGCTGGGCGAATCGGTTGCTTAGCCCCCGTGCGACTGTCAGGTTGTGGAGTGTCTTGAAATCAGAGCTGATCAGATCGCTATAGCGCGTGTCGATTGTCTTCATCTCGATCGACGCGTACAACGCTGCCAAAATTACCATGAGCGCCAGCGGGAGCAGGGCTACGAATATCTTGGTCCGGATTTTGAAATTCGATAGGAGACCCATAATTTTCACCTGCTCCGGGAGATGCCAATTGTAGCTGTCGAAGCTGGGCATGGCACGGACTTAGACAAACGGGCTGGAACTGCGCAGGTGCGCGCGAGCGGGAACTGGATGAACGATGCTGTCTAATCCACTGACGTGCGTAAACGCGGATTGCCGGCGACTGAAAGGAGCGAACAAGTATCTATGCACTTCGAGAAGGGACAGACGCCTCAGGCGAACGCATTCCAGCGACTCACGATGTACAATTCGAGGCAATTGTCTGCGACTAGTCGAATCCATGGATTTTCGATCGAAGACCGGGCAAGCTGAAGTTTATCTAGGCCGGCACACTGGACAGCTATTTCAGCGTACCCACCTAGTAAGGACAAGCAGCCGAACGGGTTCGGCCGCCTAGGGAGTCTGTGGGGTTGTTCGTTCCCGGAAACCAAGGTCACCTCAGTGCAGATAGTTTCTCCCGGGCAAACGATAGCTTCGTCGAAGTGCATCTCTCCAGCTTCCAAACGAACGCAAAGAAGAGGGTAGGCCATGAACAGGAACAGGTACGGATTACAAACGCGCCGTTTGGGACGAAGACCGGCAGTTCGTTCGCGGGCAGAAATCGTTAACAGAAGATTACGGACAAACTAGAACCTAGAGGATCATCTTGTTTCGGCAACGCCGGAGGAGGGTCGATGACAAAGGAACAGCGCAGACTGAATGAAGCTCGCACGAAGGAACACGCCTGGAAGAAGTGGGGCCCCTATTTGAGTGAACGGCAGTGGGGGACGGTTCGTGAAGATTACAGCGAGGACGGAAACGCCTGGGATTACTTCACGCACGATCAGGCGCGATCGCGGGCATACCGGTGGGGTGAAGACGGTCTGGCAGGCATCTCCGACGATCACCAGGTTCTCTGTTTCGCGTTGGCTCTCTGGAACGGCAAGGATCCGATCCTTAAGGAACGGCTCTTCGGGTTGACGAACAGTCAAGGCAATCACGGCGAGGACGTGAAGGAATACTACTTTTACCTGGACAGCACGCCTACGCACTCGTATATGAAGTACCTCTACAAGTATCCGCAGGCGGCGTATCCGTACTGGGACCTCATCGAGACAAACCGTCAG
This sequence comes from Tunturiibacter gelidiferens, assembly GCF_013410115.1. GTDB lineage: Bacteria > Acidobacteriota > Terriglobia > Terriglobales > Acidobacteriaceae > Edaphobacter > Edaphobacter gelidiferens. The sequence goes on along the minus strand of NZ_JACCCV010000001.1, from coordinate 1,246,277 downwards.
CGGGGCCGCCATGCGCTGGAGTACGAGTTGCTGGACACAGGCATTTTCAACGAAGACCGATACTTCGATGTATTTGTTGAATACGCCAAGGCCGGACCGGACGATCTGGGCATACGGATCAGCATCGCGAATCGCGGACCTGAAGAGGCCACGCTGCACCTGTTACCGACGCTTTGGTTTCGCAATACGTGGTCGTGGGCAGAAGGCGCTGCCAAACCGATACTGGCAGCGGGGCAAATGAAGGGTGCGAGTGTGATTTTGGCCCGCCACACCGACCCGCTCTTCCAGGAGTCGTTGGCCGATTACAACCTCTATTGCGAGGGAGCGCCACCACTGTTGTTCACCGAGAACGAGACCAACAATGCAAGACTCTTCGGTGGTAAAAATGCTTCTCCTTATGTCAAGGACGGCATCAACGATTTCGTCGTAAGCGGCGATACTCAGGCAGTAAACCCGGCAAAGCAAGGGACCAAAGCTTCTCCACATTACATCCTCAATATCGGTTCCGGCAAAACCCAGATTGTGCGCCTGCGTTTGTCGCGGTCCCTTCCGGACAAGGCCGAAAGTCCCTTCAAGGCCTTCGACGAGGTCTTCACCGAACGCAGGCAAGAGGCGGATGAATTCTACGACTCCATCATCCCGCCCTCAGTGAAAGCAGATCCTGATCGCGCCCTTGTGATGCGACAGGCGCTGGCCGGCATGCTCTGGAGCAAGCAATATTTTTACTACGATCTCAACAAGTGGCTAAAGGAACATCATGTCGGACCATGGTCACCGCCCGAGGCGCGCAAGAAGGTGCGCAACAGCGAGTGGTTCCACATGGAAAATGATGACATCATTTCGATGCCTGATAAGTGGGAGTACCCGTGGTACGCAGCGTGGGACCTTGCATTTCACATGCTGGCGTTCCAGTCAGTGGACTCGGATTTTTCGAAGTCGCAACTGGATCTGATGCTGCGCAATGACTATCTTCACCCCAACGGGCAATTACCGGCCTATGAGTGGAACTTCGGCGACGTGAATCCTCCGGTGCATGCGTACGCCACCATGCAGATTTACCTGACGGACAAGGAGCGAAACGACGGTAAGGGAGATCACGAGTTTCTTATTTATGCATTCTCCAAACTCCTGATCAACTTCACCTGGTGGCTCAACCGCAAGGACAGGACAGGAAACAATGTGTTTGAAGGCGGCTTCCTGGGGCTGGACAACATAGGTGTGTTCGATCGCAGCTCGCCGCTCCCTACGGGAGGGTATCTGGAACAGGCTGACGGGACCGCATGGATGGTGTTCTTCAGCCAGCAGATGCTGCGCATTGCCGTGGAACTCGCGCTGTTTAACCCGCTTTATGAGGAATTTGTCATCAAGTTCTTCGAGCACACCATGTGGATCTCCGGGGCGATGGACCGGATGGGCGAGCATCTTGACAAGATGTGGGACGAAGAGGATGGATTCTTCTATGACGTGCTCCGTTTGCCGGATGGGCAGGCTTTCCGTTTGAAGGTGCGATCCATGGTCGGCCTTTTGCCTCTGGCGGCGGTCGTGATCTTTGAGGAAGACGTACTTGAAAAATTGCCGGCGTCCCGGAAACGGATTAGGGAGTTTATGCAACGCCATCCCGAGCTTGCGGCAAACCTTCACATGCCGGCCACGCCAGGTTTGGCGGGCAGACGCATGCTCGCCACCGTGAACGAGGAGAAGTTGCGCCGTATCCTGGCGAGAATGCTCGACGAGAATGAATTCTTCGGACCGCATGGCATCCGCGCGCTCTCGCGCTGTCATCTTGAGCATCCCTTCGTTTTCGGGCTCAGCGGTCAGGAGTATCGCGTGTCCTATCTACCGGGCGACTCTGACAGCGGCATGTTCGGTGGGAACTCCAACTGGAGGGGACCGGTCTGGATGCCGGTTAACTTCCTGCTCTACCTCTCATTGCTCCGGCTGGGTGCTTATTACGGCGATACCTTCAAGGTGGAGTGCCCGACTGGCTCCGGTAAACTCATGACCTTGTTTGAGGTCGCGCACGAGCTGGCAGAGCGGCTCATCGGAACCTTTGTTCGCGGCGAGTCTGGGCGCCGGCCGGTGTTTGGCGGGACGGAGAAGTTCCAGACCGACCCGCTCTGGCGAGACAACATCCTTTTCTACGAGTACTTCCACGGCGATAGCGGCGCTGGTATCGGCGCGAGTCATCAAACCGGGTGGACGGGCTGCATTGCAAGGATTATCCAGTCAAACGGCCGCTTCACGGCAGACATGCTCGGCGAGAAGGGTATCGAGCGCCTTGCCATCCTAATGGGCCAGGAGGAGAGTGACTCAGACGAGCGATGATGGCATTTCCTTTTATTGAGGCAACTAAGCTTTTGGGGCGCGCAGAGAAGTTCAATATCTCTCAAAGACCTCCATGCCATGCGAGCGAGATTCTTAGTTGGGCAGTCTCGTAAAAAGGACGACGACGGAATGGGGTGCAACGGAATACTCGAGACTCGGTACAGGTTCAGCCGCATTCCAGTCAACGATGTCCGCCGGTGAATCGAGACTCGTATCGATCCATCGCCTCCAAGGATTTTCGGTCCATAGATTCATAAACGGCAGCTCAAACTCCAGAGCCTCCCAGTAGCTGTTGAAAGCGATATAGAACATCAATTTTTCTTTGGGAATCTCCGCGCTGAATGCCAGGCTGTGCGAGGACGGACTCCAGTCAGGTTGTCCAACCTTAACTCCGTGCCAGGTCTTATTAGCATCAAACAAAAATCGTTCCAGGCTTTTGCGATCGGCCTCCGGCTCGACATCCCTCAGAAGCCGTCGAGCTATGAGCAGTTTCAGAAAGCGATGGACCTCCGCATGTTTGTCGACTAATCCCCAGTCAAACCAGCTGATTTCATTGTCCTGGCTGTAGGCGTTGTTATTGCCTCTCTGGGTGCGTCGCACTTCATCTCCCATTAGAACCATGGGTACACCCAGCGCAAGCAGGGTCACCGTCAAAAAGTTCTTCACCTGTTTATTGCGCAGCTTTTCGATAGCCGGATCGGCCGACGGGCCCTCGACACCGCAATTCCAGCTTCGATTGTCGTCGCCTCCGTCACGGTTAGCTTCGCCGTTCGCCTCGTTGTATTTGCGTTCATACGAGACTAAGTCGTTCAGAGTGAATCCATCGTGGCAGGTGACAAAGTTCACGCTCTGCTCTGCCTCACGCTTCTTATGACCATAGACGTCCGGACTGCCAAGAAAGCGATCCGCCAGGCGAGTAACTGTGCCGTCCTCAGATCGGAAGAAGCTCCGAATGTCATCTCTAAACCTTCCATTCCATTCCTTCCAACTGTCTCCGATAAAACTGCCGACCTGATATAGCCCAGCCGCGTCCCACGCTTCGGCTATAAATTTGGTTCCTGCCAGCGCAGGATCTGTTTCTATATCCCACAACACAGGGGGATTCGCCATGGGTTGGCCGGACGAGTCGCGAGTAAGGATGGAGGCCAAGTCGAAACGAAAGCCATCGACGTGCATCTCTTCGACCCAGTAGCGCAGGCTATCAACGATCATGCGCCGCACAATTGGGTGATTCCCATTCAACGTGTTGCCAGTTCCTGTGTAATTCGCATAGCGAGAGCCGCCTTCCAGGATGTAGTAGGCGTTGTTATCCAACCCACGAAAGCTCAGAGTCGGTCCACTCTCGTCACCCTCCGCGGTGTGGTTGTACACGACATCGAGAATTACTTCGATCCCGGAACGATGGAGTGCCTTGACCATGTCCCGGAATTCATCCACTGGGCCGAGACGCTCCTGTCGTGAACTGTACGCGCGATGTGGCGCAAAAAAAGACACCGGTTGATATCCCCAATAATTCACATGGCCTGGCGGGCAGTCTTGTGCATCGAACTGAAAGATCGGGAGCAGTTCGACTGCCGTGACCCCCAGGTCTCGGAGATAGGGTATTTTTTCGATGAGGCCTGCAAACGTGCCACGGGTGTTAGCCGGTAAGCCGGAGTTCTGGTGGCGGGTAAACCCACCCACATGCATTTCGTAAATCACTGTTTGTGAGGACAGCCGGTGCAATGGCCGGTCGCCTTCCCAGTCGTAGACGTAACCGCCTACGACTACGCTTTTCATCGAGGTTGCGGCATTGTCGCCTCCATCGTGGGCGGACTCGCGGCTGTAACCGACGGGAACGACTACTTCGCGCCCATATGGATCTAAGAGCACTTTGGACGGGTCGAAACGCGGTCCTTGCGATGGGTCGAAGGGCCCATAAACACGATATCCATACAGTTGTCCCGGCCGCAATCCAGGTACGAATACGTGCCAGTAGTGGTATGTGCGGTTGGCCAACGGATCGAGACAGAGGATTCGGGAAGGCGGCCCATCCTCGCTGTCGAAAAGCAGTAGATCTACTTGTGTCGATCTACGGGAGTACAGGCTGAAGTTGACTCCACCCTGCACCACCGTGGCGCCTAACGGCGCAGTGTGTCCCGTAGCCGATAAAACCTGCTCCGAGTTCGGAGTGTTAGATTTGCGATCATAGCCGATTTGCATCGTCCACCATCCTTGCTTATTGCAAAGGGTTGTTCAAACAGCGGTCACTCCTGCACACTGCGACTACAGGGCAATCGCTTTCGCAAGAAGCTCTAAAGGGCAGCAACGAGATCGGCGGAAGCCAGGCGCCCGAAGGCGCCAGTGTTTGCCGACGATGGGCCTGGCGGTTGGCGCATTAGCTGTGTTCTCATGCCGGTCGCCTGTCTCAGTGCTATCCGCCACTAACTTGTCGCGACCGGCAATGATACCTCTCTCATATTTCCTCTGCTCGGCCATTTGCTCCTGAGGATTTCAGACCGTTTTCATTCTTCAGATCTCATTCAACGAAGAAATGTGGATTCGGGCCTAGCAATACTGCTAGTCGTGCCGTTGATTGAGATGAGATATAAAGCGGGCAACACTATATCGGTGATAGCTCGGGCAAGTCCGGCGAGGAGAAAACGATGGGAGCGCGACCTATGGTTCGGAGCTTTCCCTTACACACAGGCAAGCTTGAGATGTTCTTTTGGCCAGGTAGGCGGAGCCGCGGCTTCGATATCGTCTCGATTGTTGTGGGTATGTGCCTACTGATGGCCGGCGGCGGTTGTGAGGAGAAGAAGGAAGCCGGGCCGCCGCCGAAGCCCCCCGAGGTCGAAGTCAGTGACGTGGTGGAACGGGATGTTCCTATCTATGAGGAATGGGTGGCTCAGCTGAACGGCCAGGTCAATGCGGATATTACTCCCAAAGTGCAGGGATATCTGCTGAAGCGTGACTATCAGGAGGGTTTTTTCGTCCACAAAGGGCAACTACTTTATGAGATCGATCCCCGCCCGTTTGTCGCCAGTCTCGACCAGGCGAAGGCGCAGGTAGCGGTCGCAGTTGCGCAGCAAACCGAAGCGGAAAACAACGTCACGCGGGACCGCCCACTCGCTGAACAGCATGCTATTCCGCAAAAGCAACTGGACACTGACATATCTAACCTGGCGGCGACGACGGCGCAGGTCAATGCGGCGAAGGCAAGCATGGTCCAGTCTGAGTTGAATCTGTCCTGGACCAAGGTCGTATCTCCCATCGATGGCCTGGCCGGCGTCTCGAATTCGAACGTTGGCGACCTGGTGGGCACTGCAACCAAGATGACGACTGTCTCCCAGGTGAATCCGATCCGTGCATACTTCAATATCAGCGAAAGCGACTATCTTGGCAGAGCACAGGCGATCGCGCATTTGGTCCGAGGGGGCAGAGCACAAGGAAAACCTATTCCGATCGAGTTCATACAGACGAACGGGACCACTTTTCCGGCAAAGGGCAAGATCGTTCTGGTCAATCGGGAGATCGCATCGCAGACCGGCACGATCCAGATTGCAGCAGAGTTTCCCAACAAGGACGGCATCCTGCGCCCGGGCGGTTTTGGCAACGTTCGTATTGAAACCGGAACAAACGAGCATGCCCTGCTGGTCCCACAGGCGGCGGTCATTGAAGTCCAGTCGATGTATCAGGTTGTTGTCGTCAGCCCGGAGAACAAAGCCATGTTTCGTCCGGTCAAGGTCGGAGAACGAGTCGGACCGAATTGGATCGTGACAGAGGGGCTGAAGCCTGGAGAGAAGATTATTGTCCAGGGCTTCATGAAGGTCCGCCAAGGTACGCCGGTCACCCCCAAGCCATACGTCGTTGCGTCCGAGGCTGAGGGCAACTGACCATGTCCAAATTTTTTATTAATCGACCGATCGTCGCGATTGTGATTTCGATCTTGATGGTCATCGCCGGCATTGTTTCGATGTTGGGACTTCCAACTTCCCAGTTTCCCAATATTGCGGACCCGCAGATCCAGGTCATAGGCAACTTCACTGGTGCCGACGCCCAGACAGTCGCGCAATCCGTAGCGACCCCGATTGAGCAGCAGATGTCGGGCGTCGACAAGATGAACTACATGTACTCGCTGAACGCCAGCAATGGGCAGATGACGCTGACGGTGGACTTCGGCATAGACACGGAGGCGAGCACTGACCAAATTCTGACCCAGATGCGTGCCTCGCAGGCCAACTCACAGCTGCCGAGCGCAGTGCTGAACCAGGGCATAACGGTGCAGAAGTCCACAGCGGCACCGTTGATGCTGATCGACCTCAGCTCCCCGAAGGGCAGCTATGACAACATCTTTCTGGCGAACTATGCCACGATCAATTTGAACGACGCGCTGACGCGGGTGCCTGGAGTCGCTTCGGTATCTGTCTTCGGCGCTGGCCAGTATGCAATGAGGTGCTGGGTCAATCCGGACAAACTGGCGAACCTCAAGATCACCGTTCCGGAGATCATCAGCGCGATCCAGGCCCAGAACAATGTGAATCCTGCGGGGCAGATCGGCGGCAATCCCGCTCCGCCGGGTCAGCAGTTCACGTATACGGTGCGCGCTCCCGGTCGCCTTCCTTCTGCGGAGGATTTTGGCGAGATCATCGTTCGGGCAAGGGCCGGCGAAGGCATTTTGCGCTTGAAGGACGTTGCACGCGTGGAGTTGGGAGCGCAGAACTACAACATGATTGGCCGTCTAAACGGCAAGCCCGCAGCGCTGGTGGCGGTCTACCAAGCCCCCGGCGCAAACGCGGTCGCGACTGCCGCCGGAGTTCGTGCGTTGATGCTGGAGTCGAAGACCCGCTTTCCCGAAGACCTCGACTATATTGTTGCGCTCGACACGACGCTCGCAGTGACTGCCGGGATCAAGGAGATCGAGCATACTCTGCTGGAAGCATTAGGGCTGGTCATCCTTGTGGTCTACATTTTTCTACAGGGGTGGAGGGCCACGCTTATCCCGCTGCTGGCGGTTCCGGTTTCGCTGGTCGGTACCTTCATGATCTTTCCGTTGCTGGGTTTTTCGATCAATACGCTTTCGCTGTTTGGTTTAGTGCTCGCAATTGGGCTGGTGGTCGATGACGCTATCGTCGTCGTCGAGGCGGTTGAGCACCACATCGAACACGGCATGACGCCACATGACGCGACGATCAAGGCGATGGAAGAAGTCGGCGGCCCGGTGGTAGCGATTGCGCTGATTCTGGCTGCAGTGTTTGTGCCGACCGCATTCATTCCTGGTATTACAGGTCGGCTTTATCAGCAGTTCGCCGTCACGATCGCGGTGTCGGTCGCCTTCTCGGCTTTCAATGCGCTAACGCTTAGCCCCGCCCTATCGGCAATGTTGTTGCGGCCAAGGAAAGAGTCTCGCGGCCCGCTGGGGGCGTTCTTTCGCGGATTCAATCGCGTCTTTGGCAGAGTCACAGATGGATATGTCAATACTTGCAAACACCTTATCCACAAGGCGGGTTTCGCATTTCTACTCTTGCTGGTCTTTGTAGTCGGAGCGGGCTACTTTGGGCATAAGACACCGGGAGGCTTTCTTCCGGATGAAGATCAGGGCTATATGTATGGCGGACTTCAACTGCCGAACGCGGCGTCCCTAGACCGTACTTCAGAGGCGTCGAAGGTGGTTGAGAAGATCATGTTAGATACCCCGGGTGTTGAGAACGTCAGCTCGGTGATTGGCTACAGCATGTTGAGTGGCGTCAATACCACTTACAGTTCCTTCTTCTTCGTCTCGTTCAAAAATTGGGAAGAGCGTAAGACTCCTGAGGAAAGCTACCTCGGAATCAAGCGGCACCTGATGGGCGCGCTGTCCAGAGTTACTTCGGGGATAGCTTTTGCCTTCCCGCCTCCGGCAATTCCTGGCGTCGGAACATCGGGTGGATTCACCTTTGTTCTGGAAGACCGCTCCGGCAGTCCGATTGAGTTCCTCGCGAAGAACGCCGAAGTGTTCATGGCGGAGGCCCGCAAACGCCCGGAGTTGGCTGGTGTGATGACCACGGCACTATTTGGAGTGCCGCAGGTGGGAATTACTGTGGACCAGGAAAAGGTGCTTACTCAACAAGTAAACCTGGCAAATGTATACCAGACACTGCAGACGTTTATGGGCGGATCCCTCGTGAACTATTTCAACCGTTTTGGTCGCCAATGGCAGGTCTATATCCAAGCGGAGGGTAATTATCGAACCTCAGCAGACAACCTGGGCAAATTTTATGTGACCAACGGCAGCGGAGAGATGGTGCCTCTGAGTACGCTGACGGGAAACGTACCACGCAGCGGACCCGAATTCATCATGAAGTACAACCAATTCCAATGTGTCCAGATCAACGGTTCGGCCGCCCCTGGCTACAGTTCGTCCCAGGCAATTGCGGCGTTGGAAGATGTCTTCAAAAAGACGATGCCAAGCCAGATGGGCTTCGACTATCTGGGCATGTCTTATCAGGAGGTGAAGGCGGCTCAAGGAGTCAGTCCGGCCGTCGTCTTCGGGCTGTCCTTCTTTATCGTGTTTCTGATCATGGCCGCGCAGTATGAGAGCTGGACGCTGCCACTCAGTGTTCTGTTGGGCGTTCCAATCGCTGTCTTTGGAGCGTTCGCTGCGCTTTATCTGCGACGGCTCGACAATAACGTTTATGCGCAGATTGGCCTAGTTATGCTGATCGGGCTGTCGGCCAAGAACGCCATCCTCATCGTTGAGTTTGCAAAGGCTGAGTACGAGGGCGGCAAGTCCTTGATCGATGCGGCGCTCTCTGGCGCGAAGCTAAGGCTGCGACCAATCCTGATGACCGCGTTTGCCTTCATCCTTGGCTGCGTTCCCCTATGGACGGCTTCAGGTGCGGGTGCAATCTCCAGGCAGGTGTTGGGAACGGTAGTGATTGGCGGCATGCTGGCGGCTTCGCTGCTTGCAGTCTTCTTTATTCCTGTTTCCTTCGATGTCGTCGAGCGTTTCGGCAATCGCTTCGGCAAAAAGAAGGAGCCGGAAGCGATTCACGAACCTATTTCGAAAGGCACTCCACAATGATCGGCATAAGACCATTCGCCGCGATTATGTTGGTGCCACTGATGGCCGGCTGCAAAGTTGGACCGAACTACAAGCGCCCGGTGGTGGTTACACCGGATCAGTATCGCGGGGTTGCGCCGGACCTGTCCAATCCAACGGGAACACAGCCATTTGCCGAGATGCAGTGGGAGACGGTCTTTCAGGACGAGGCGTTGAGAGCACTTATTAAGGAGGCTTTGGCCAATAATTACGACATGCAGATCGCCGCCTCCCGCATCCTGCAGGCCCAGGCAGTGGTAGGGATAACTCGTGCTAACCAGTTGCCCAACGTCTCGGGCTCAGGCGGTGTCAACTATCAGCGTAATGCGATTATTCCGAACGGACCGACTCTGGATTCGCTTAGTATTCAACTGAATTACATTGTGGACTTCTGGGGAAAGTACCGTCGTGCCACCGAGGCCGCACGTGCGCAGTTGCTCGCGACCACCTATGCCCGGTACGTGGTTCAAACAACTCTGATCTCCGACGTGGCGGTCGCCTATTTCCAGTTGCGACAGTTCGACGATCAGCTGGATTATGCGCAGAAGAACGTCGCAGCCGACAATGACATCTTGCGGCTTAACACCATCAAGTATCAGGGTGGCGACAGCGCGATTACAGATGTGTACCAAGCCAACCTGCTATTGCAGCAATCTCAAGCTCAGGTGATCAGCAGCCAACAATCCATCGCGCAATCTGAAAACCAGATCAGTATTTTGCTGGGACGCAACCCGGGACCGATCTCCCGCGGCCTCAACCTGGTCGATCAACCGCATCTGGCTACTGTGCCCACCGGACTTCCTTCGGCCCTGCTCGAGCGACGCCCCGATGTGCGGCAGAGCGAAGAAGCATTGGTTGCGGCGAATGCCAACGTGGGAGTGGCCAAGGCGGCCTTCTTCCCACAGATCTCTTTGACGGGCCAGTTCGGGGCGCAAAGTACTGCTTTAACCAGCTTCCTCCAGGGGCCGGCGACCGTCTGGTCGCTGGGTGGAGAGGTGCTGCAGCCCCTGTATGCCGGTGGTGCGATCACGAGTGCCTACAATCTCGCATGGGCACAGCGTACCGAGACAGAGTTGATCTACAAGCAGACAGTTCTGAATGCATTTGGCGACGTAGCCAACAGCCTGGTCGGTTATAACCAGGCTCGACTCTTTCGGATGAAACTCGAGGAGCAGACGAACACGTACGAGGAAACTGCCCGCCTTGCGAACGTCCGTTTTTCGGGTGGAGTTACGAGCTTCCTTGAAGTGCTCGTTACCCAACAGCAATATTTCACTTCGGAGCTGGCGTTGGCGCAGGCCTGGAATGCCGAGATGCAAAACTACGTCCAGTTGTACCAGGCGCTAGGCGGAGGCTGGCAGCCGTAACGTTATTCCATACCTGGTATCTCACCTCCGCCTGTTCGGAGGCCCGATCTGTGCGCGCGAATACGGCAGTACCGCTAGCGATAGATCTGAGAGCCCACGGCTTGGACTTATCGCACTAGTATTTTTGGCAATAGCCATTTTTTTCGATCTGGATAGAGTGAAGCAACAAGAGATCGATGTCGAACGGAGCTAATCTTCCGTAGTTGAGTGTTTCATTGGCGGTTACAACTTAGAGTTAATCAGCGCTGCCGTTGAGGAGCCTTAGCAGCTCTTTTGCGATGTGATGGATTGGCGATCGATCGAATTGTAACGACCGAGGGCACGGTCTCCGAGAATGCTTACGAGAAAGGCTGCCAGATCATAAAAGTGAGAGTGCTTCGAGAAAGTCCATCCTTTGGGGGCATCCGCGGCGTAATCGCGGTTCTTTGCGTGCTGCTTTTGTTGCCTGGCGATTTGGCGACATACGCTCAATCGTCGCCCCAGCAAGATTCGCCGCCGGAGCAAGCTGCGGCGAAGATTCCGAATGACCAATTGGACTCTCTGGTGGCTCCCATCGCACTTATCCTGACCCGCTGCTGGCCCAGGTTCTCGCTGCGCGTTTGGTGTTGGAATGGCCATTGGGGCTGCCTGGGGTGGAGGCTGGGGATACCACTGTGGATGGGGCCACACCAGTAACGTCACCATCAACCATCACAATACGTTCGTAAACAACTCCTATAGGACAAACGTCAACCGTCCGTCACAGCTACCCGCCGGCGAGGCAACAATTGGCAGCACAATCCTCAACACCGCGGCGGCGCTCCTTACTCAAACAGGGCAACCGCAACCCAATATGGCGGCACTGCCCGGGGCGATTCGATGGCCAGCCGGCAGGCGAACGCAAGTCAGAACCAGGGGCAGTTCGGTGGCCGACAACAGGCAGGCACGATGGATCGCTCCAGCGCCAACCGGCAACGGCCGAGCACGATGGATCGCGGCGGATCTAGTCGGCAACAGCCCAGCGCGATGAATCGTGGCAGCGGCGGCGCAGATCGTATCGGTAACCGAAGCGTTCCCAGCGGCGGTGGGTCACGCGGAGGCGGAGGTTTCGGCAGCGGTTCCGGCGCTTATAGCGGAGCCAGCGCGCGCCAGCAGTTCACGGGGATCAGCCAGCATAGGTACCCGAGGGGGTGGTGGAGGCGGCGGTTCAAGGGGTGGAGGGCGGCAGAGGTAGACGAATCTTGACCAGGAAAACTACATGCGATCACATAAACCTAACTTCAAATCGAGATTCCTTGCGGCCGCCCACGTGGCTGCCCTGTCGTGCCTTCTGACGGCCTTCGCCCATGCAACCTCGGAACTTAACCAACCCGCAGCGAGGGTAGCGCAACTTGCGCAAACGTCATTTGCCACGCCGAAACAGGCTGCCGACGCTCTCATCCAGGCGGCTGCGAACTACGACGTGCCCGCTCTTATGGGGATGTTCGGATCGGATGGTAAGGATATCGTTTCGTCGGCGGATGCGTTCGAGACAAAAACTCTGCTGCCTCCTTTGCCGTGGAAGCTCGCGAAAAGACTGAGGTAGTCGTAGATCCAAAGAACCCGAATCGCGCCGTTCTTTCCGTCGCCGACGAAGAGTGGCCACTCCCAATCCCGATCGTCAGAAAAGAGGCGAAATGGTATTTCGATATTAGGACGGGCCTCAAGGAGATTCTGCTCCGCCGCATCGGGACTAACGAACTGGACGCCATTACTATCTGTCGAGGCTACGTGGAAGCACAGAAGGACTACGCGGAGGAGATCCACGACGACTCCGGCGTGAATGAATATGCACAGCGAATTATCAGCACGCCGGGGAAACAGGATGGGCTCGCCTGGCAAAATCCGGATGGCAGTTGGGAGGCCCGATCGGCGAGGCTGTAGCGAAGGCCCTTGATGAAGGCTACGAGGACAAACACAAGCCGTTCCACGGCTACTATTTCAAAATATTGAAGGGGCAAGGTCCTGATGCGCCCTTAGGAAAGCTCGACTACATGATCCGGGGGACGATGATCGGCGGATTAGTCCTCGTAGCCGTACCTGCTGAATATCGCGTCACGGGCGTGAAGACCTTCATGGTTGATTACGACGGAGTTGTCTATCAGAAGGACTTGGGAAGCGACTCCCTCAACATCGTCAAGAGCATGGAGTTCTACAATCCAGATAAGACCTGGCGCCCCACATCCGACAATTGGTGACATCTGGACATTAGGCGTCTAACCTTGGACGCACGTCTTCCGGCAACGTCACACGGCATGCTCGGCGAGAGGTCAATTTCCTCGGGCCTTCAGTAGTCCGTCTCGGTAATGGCCGTTTGCGTTCAATGAAAGCTTGCAACGTCGCCCTGAATAAGTTTCACACGGTTATTTCGTTTACCAGGGCCTGTGATGGTTACGAAGGCAGATCCAATTAGAACTTTATTGTGAAGCAAAATGAGCCGCTGATGCAGATCCCTGGTGGCCGGTAAATTCAATACTTGAAGGGTAGCGCTTCAGCTATCCAATCCGCAGGAGATCTATTGCGATCTTGCTCAAAAGGATCAGCAGATTCCAGGTTCACTGCTAGTAGATTCAATAACTCATTTTCGATAAGCCGCAATCGGAGTCAACTTTCGCGCGCGCGACAGCTTGCCTCATAAACCATAAGGCCTTCACATACCTAGAACTCTTGTGGCTCGTGTAGGCTTCTTCCATTCGGAGCAGGCTGGCGGGGCGAACAAAGGCTGCGCAGTCAATCCCTTGCTGCGCTACGCCTTGGAAACGCAAACCATCGATAAGCTGCTTGCCTGGAGGGGGTTGGGACAGGGAGGTTTGGTTAAGGTTAGTTAAGTGCTTCAAAGATAATATTGCGAAGGGTACAATTTTAACTTCGCACTTGTTGTTTTTGGGAGGACAATAGGGATCAGCACCAGGTCGTGGTCTGCTCAAAAGTTTAGATTGTACGACTAATTGCAGACCGACTGAACATTACCCCGAGCCAACGGCCTCCGCCAAGAGGCGAATGGTTTTGCAAGCGGCTCTTGTCCAGCACTGAGCGAGTTCTTCTCTCCGGCTTCCGTGTCTTACAGGCTAAAATCTCGCTTCGCCCCAGCATTTTTTTAAACTTCCTGACTTCTTGGCACAAAAAGAACCTTGACTTGGCATACAAGAGTGACCAGCACGTACGACCATACGTCCTTCGTCTTAAGGGTAACTGCTCCTGAGTCGGAAATGAAAGGCAGGGTTCATGCGTTGCGACTTACAAGTCTCGAACGATGTTCCTGAATGTGCGTCAAAGCTCGGGCCCCGCCTGTCCATCGATATGATTGGAGATCCCAATGCCTTGGATGAGGAGTGCTCCACATCTCCGACGATGAATCGGATCAACAGCACTCTATCGCACCGAGGGGGAACTGCGCCTTATCGAATTCATATCACCGGCGCAGCAGATCGAATCGCCTTTACTCCCAGCAGAGATCCAGCGGAAGCAATGGATGAGGCGAGTGCTCTTCATCAGGCCCAAGACAACTTTGCGGCAGTGTTTAGTGCGAATCCTTCTGTTCTTTGCATTATTCAACTTAGCAGTCTCGTCTATCGTGAAATTAATGACTCATACGAGCGACGCACTGGGTATAGCCGCAGTGAGGTCCTCGGTAAACCATGTATCGGCGTCGGCTTGTGGAGCGATCTAGATGATCGCGACCAGGTATTCGAAAAGCTCATGCTAGAGGGCAGCCTCCATGGCCATCAAGGTAACTTTCGGACCAAGGCCGGAGAACCCTTCATAACACTTCTGTCCGCTCAAATCATAGAGTTTGACAATGAGCTCTGCGCATTGGTAGTTGCAGAAGACATTACCAAGCACCGGCAGGCAGAAGAAGCCAGGATGGCACTCATTCAGCGTCTTGTTAACACTCAAGAAGTAGAACGCACCCGCGTTGCCAGAGAACTGCACGACAGTATCGGCCAGTCACTGGCACTATTCGGCATGGAACTCGAGGCGGCCCGACTGACTTTGAAGCTTACACCCGATGGGGACGAGAAAATGAAACACTTCTGCGTGAAGATAAAAAATCTTGGTCACGCGGTGGGTACCCTTTCGCATCAACTCCACTCTTCAGAGCTCGAGTTGCTTGGTCTCGTCGTGGCCATAAAGGGTTTGTGCCGAGAATTTACCGAGCGTTACAACATTCGGGTCGACTGTGTGTGCTCCGACCTTCCGGACAAGCTAGATGCTGACGTTTCGCTTGGTCTCTTCCGTGTCGTACAAGAGGCGCTGCATAACGTCGCAAAACATAGTCAAGCAAAAAAGGTAGCAGTAGAGATACGCGGGGCTCCTGACTCCGTCTATCTCAACGTATCTGACGACGGTATCGGCTTTGTCGCGAAAAAAGCTGCTGGGACGCGAGGGCTGGGACTAACCAGCATGCATGAAAGAATATTCTTGATTCGGGGTGAACTCACCATTACTTCGACACCGGGAACAGGAACTCGGGTCGAGGCGAATGTACCTCACAGGCAACATCAAACTAGTCGCTGACACAGCAACTACATTTCCTATCGTATTTAACTTTTGCAGCAAATTATTCGCTATCCCCGATGAGTCAAGAGCTTGGGAATCGTGTTAGTCTGTCACGCCAAGGGCCCCGTAGATATCCTCGATCTTCTGGATAGGGAGTGTTAGACATGGAGCATAGACCTAACGCACGTCTCTTAATAGCAGACGACCACAAGCTTCTCGCAGAAGCGTGCAAATCGATTCTTGAGCCTCGGTATCAGATCATCGGCATCTTTACCGACGGCCGGTCCTTGCTGCAGGCTGCCTTCACGTTGAAGCCGGATGTCGTGATTCTCGATATTGCCATGCCGGGTCTCAATGGCCTTGACGCTGGCGAGCAAATCAAACGCAAGATGCCTCTTGTAAAACTAATTTTCCTGACCATGACACTGACAGCCGAAATGGCGGCTGAGGCCTTCCGCCGCGGAGCCTCCGGCTATGTTCTGAAACAGTCCGCAGCTCAAGAATTGATCGTAGCCGTCAACAAGGTCATACATGGCGAATCGTATTTGTCGCCATTGATAGCGCGTGACACTGTCAGTTGCCTACTCTCTCAAGAAGAACCTCACCGCAGAAAAATCACTGGCCGGCAAACTGAAGTGCTGCAGTTACTGGCGGAAGGCATGTCGATGAAGGAAGTAGCAACCATCTTAAAGATTAAACCGGGAACGGTCGCGTTCCAAAAGTATCGGATGATGGAGACACTTGGAGTCAAGACCAATGCGGAGTTGCTCAAGTACGCCATGCAGCATCAGCTTTCTTGCGCCTAAAAACAGCAAGTTCTAACCGCGACCAATTCGCCCCTCTACACCCGACTCCGTTCTAGTCATACTAAAATTCTGGCTCCGTACTTCCTCGGTGTCTATCGCAATTGAGAAGAGGGGCTCAAAAGCGGGCTTTAGCAATCACGTTTCCGAATTAGAAAAGAATTGATTCCCTTCAGCGACTGCATGAAGCGCGTTCACCAGGTCACGGCTTATCTGAGACTTGAAAACATAACCGAAAGCGCCTATTTCTATAGCGGCACGGACAAACTCAGGATTCTCGTGAACCGACAAGAAAACGATCCTGGAAGGACATCCTCTCCGCCTCAACTGGTCCGACACTTGAAACGCTGTTAGATCTCCAAGTGAGATATCAAGCAGAATAATGTCAGGACACACAGTGTCTGATTTAGCAAGAACTTCTTCCCCACTTGCCAACGCATCTACAATCACAAACTCTCGTTGCAGTAACTGAACGAGTGCAGCCAACATACGAGGGTTATCGTCTGCTAACAAAAGCGTTATCACGAGCTCCACACCTTCTTCGTTCGGGTAGATGTCCTACAAGGCCGCCCTCTCAATGAAGACACCTTTTGAGAACTCCAGTCGCAAAATACCGCAAATTATCGACGGCAGGTGCCCATCGCCGAATGGCGTCGATTCGAGCTATCTTCATGACAAGTATGGTCGTGTATTTCTGCGCAAGCAGGGCGCAGAGCAAAAGAAAATACAGAGATTCCGATATCAATCCACAAGCGAACAATCGGAAAAAAGAGACTTGACGCGATCGAGCTGTCTATCGGGTTTTCAATAGCGACAGGTACGTCAGGTTTACCGGGATCTAGTTAGTTCCTGTTACTTATGTGCCGGCGATTCCCTTGTTCTGCAGTACTCTGACGACGACTCGTCTGTTTTGAGTCTCGCCTTCGGCCGTCTTGTCATTGCCGATCTGCCTGCTTTCGCCCATAGCCCCGGGCGCTAACATATTGGTCAGAGGAACGTGTCCCTGCTGTTGAAGAAATTGTGTGACCTTGTTGGCTCGGTCTTCGCTTAGTTTCTGGTTGAGCGAAGCGCTGCCAGATGATGAGGCGTAACCTTTTACCTGGATCGTGTACGCGGTAATAGACTTAGCCTTCTCAGCTAATTGCAGTAACTGTGGCTTGTACTTTGGATCGACGGTTACCTTGCCATTCCCGAAGTAGACCGTCAGTTCGTCCATGATGTTGTAGTCATCCAACTGCCCAAAGCGTTTGTTGGCAGCCTCGATAGCCGCCTTGTTGCTGTCGATTTTCGCTTGCGCCTGGGACAATAGTTGCTGCTGTTGCTGCATGGCTTGTTGCTGCCGCTCAAGCGCTGCTTTCTGCTCGTCTAGTTCCTTTTGACTCTGTTGGATCTGCTCCTTCGCCGGTTGCAAGCCAGCCTGTATAGTTTGCGCATCTTCCAGATCATTGCCCTTGAACTTGACCGAGCTTGCTACAAGTTCGTTTTTGGAATCGTATGTCCCCTCTACTTGAACCTGGAGACCCGGTATCAGCGCGGTCATCGACATCTGCTTGCGGCGTGCTTTGAACACTCCCTGGATTTGGGCCACCTGTGTCGTGTCTGTCAGCAAGACCACCAGCTTCGGCTCATCTGAAGTCTGCAGCGTCATGCAGGCCCCATTTCGCCCGGTTATCAATCCACTGACCTTGGTGGATTGAGCCAACGCGGTACCGCAAGATAAGAGAAGAGAGACCAGGGGACCCGCTAAAATCAAGGTCTGCGCGCTTCTTTTCATAGTCCGCTCCTTCTGTTGCTCGTGTTCAGACTCGATTTTCGACCCGGCTCAGATCGATCATGTAGTTGGTATTGTGCAGTTGTAGCGCGTGCGAGAACAATTAGCAGAAATGCTAGTGATGGATCGGAGAATTTCCATCTTCACAAAAAGTGGTGGTTCGTGTTGGGCTTACAACATTTTTTTTGTGCGTGGTTTTGTGGTTTTTGTTGGTGTTTTTGAGAAAAACGGCAGCCAAGATGTGGTGTTTTGATGGTGAAGTTGTGGTGTTTTGTGTGGTGAATGTGGTGATTAAGCAGTCATCGTTTGTGGTGATGGGGATGTGACACGGATTCTGAGTTTATTTTTTGGGTTTCCCGTTTTGGGAACGAGGGCCGGTTGGGTGTGCGGAATCGAGGTCGGGTGTAAGCTTGGTGTCTCGTAAAAACAGGAGGTTCAGATGCACTACGCTTCTACGCGCCGGACGTTTCTTGCTCACTCGGCTTTAGGTGTTCTTGCGGCTGGTGTGCCGTTGTTTGGACAGGGTGCTCAAACGGCCCAGCCTACTAGCTCGGGGCAGTCGCCTGCGCCAGCTCCGCCGCCGGCCAAGCGCACGCCGATGCCTCGCACTGCGCCGCCGTATGACAAGGCGACGATCAACATGATCGGGCCGAGGCCCGGGTATACCCCGCAGATCGGCACGATGGTTTCGATGCTGACCTGGATGGAGGGCGCTGTGCTGGGGCCGACTCGCGACCTCACGCAGGAGCAGCTCGACTACCTGTTCGACAAGAATGCGAATACGATTGGTGCGCTGATGCTTCACCTGGCGGCGACTGAGGTTCTGTACCAGAGGATTACGTTCGGGAACGAAAACTTCGACAAGCTTCCGGCGGACTATGAGGCGAAGTGGGGTCCGGCGATGAATCTTGGTGCAGCTGGGCGGGCGACGATCAAGGGCCATGACGTCGCCTACTATCAGGACGCGCTTCGTGAGGCTCGCGAGAAGACTTTAGTTGAGTTTGCCAAGCATGATGATGCGTGGCTCACCACGGCTCTGAAGGAGCCTGGTTGGGGCGGCGGCCCGGTGAACAACTATTGCCTGTGGTTTCACGTGTGCGAGCATATCTCGCACCACTCCGGCCAGATTGACTTCCTGATCAAGCGGCTGCCCGGGGCGAGGAGTGATGACGCTGCTGGTTGAGTATGACTAGATTCGTTTTTGATGGTGGACGCTGGCGGGTTCGGTTCGAGCTTTGCTAAGGCCCACTCATGCGATGAGACTGCAGGAATGGGGCACCCGGCTGCCGGAGAGGATGAGTCGTTTGCTGGCCGGTCGCATCCAAGTTGCGAATGGATTCGAGAGAGGACGACATGAAGAAGGGTTATTGGGTGGTCTCGTACCATACGGTTGGTGACGAGGCGATGATGAAGAGCTATGTGGAGTTGGCTGGAGCGGCGCTGGCTCCGTTTGGGGCGCGTGTCCTGGTGTCGCCGAAGAGTGAGGTCACGGCTTTGGAGGCCGGGTTGAAGCAGATGACGGTGGTGGTGGAGTTTGACAGCTACGCGGATGCATTGGCGGCGTATGAGACCGCGGATTATAAGAAGGCTCTGGCTGTGCTTGGGCCGGGCGTGAAGAGAGACTTCCGGATTGCTGAAGGAGCCTGATCGGACGGTCCTGTTTGAGGATGCTGCGAAGGTTCGAGCTTCGCTCGAATGCCCACATCTCAGAATCGAGATATGGGGCACCCGGCTTGATGGTTTTTCCGATTCGCTGAGGTGAGGCGGTTCGAGCTTTCTGCATCCCACCCTTCGCAGAGTCGCGAAGGATGGGGCACCGGGCTTCGGGAGTACTCTCTGAGCCGGGTTTAGTTTTGTGGGCTGGATGGGGACGGGGTGGCGTCCTCGTCGTGATGGCCATGGTGGAAGATCTTGCCGATGCCGCGGCCTGTGCCCTTGGCAACTTTGCCGGTGCCTTTGGCTGCGCCGACGCCGACGTCCTTTCCGGCGACGCCTGCACCCTTGCCGACGTTGCCTGCGGCGTCGACGGGGTGAAGGGTGACGAGGTCGCCGGCGCCTTTGCCGACACCTTCGGCTGCGGCTCCGGTTCCCTTAGCGGTGCCCTTGCCGATGTCGCCGGCTCCGCTGCCTACGTCACCGCCGGGGCTGCGGGGTTGGGGCTGAGTTTGAGTCTGGGTGGGCGTGGTTTGGGTGTTTTGGGCAGAGGCGCTCTGGGTGTGGGTGACGAAGGCCAGGGTGAGGAGCGCGATGAATAGAGTGGGGAATGCGTGGCGCACGGATGGACCCTCCTGCTTGATTTAGATGCGTTCGGGAGGGCGTAGGAAGCGGGTTGCGCAGGAGGGTTCGGGCTTCGCTCGAATTTCACATTCCTGTGGTGAGGCTATAGGAATGAACTCCGCGAATGTGTGGGCTTTGGTGTGTGGGATAGCCGGCACGAAAGAAGGCGATTCCGTCGTTGCGCCTTCGGCTTCACTCCAGCCTTCGGCAGAGTGGAACCCACTCATCGCAAGAGCCCAGCACCCGGCTGGCGAAGATGGGACGCTATTTTTTAGATCTGAGCGTCTCGCTCCTGAAGCTGGAGGGTTAGTTTGGTCATGTCCATGGAGTTCCAGCCTTCTGTCATGATGCCGTCGCGGCAGGTGATGAAAGAGGCGCCGGGCAGGGTTGCGGTTTTGCCAGTGGCGGGAAAGCCGAGGCCGTCGCCGGTGTGCTTCATGGTGGCGGTCCAGCGTATGGCGACGAGATCTCCTTCGGCGACGAGGTCGTCGATGGTGATGTGAATGTCTCCGAAGGCGCTATGGAACTGGCGGTGGATGGTCTTGAAGGCTTCCGGGCCGATGAGAACGGAGTGGGGCTGGGGAAAGCCGTAGCCTTTGCCTTGTGGGTGAAAGAGTTCGTCGATGGTGGATTCTTTGCCCTGGTTCCAGACTTCTTCGAACCAGCGTTGTGCAAGGGCCTTGTTGGCGGCTAAGGACATCGTGACACCTCGGTGCTGGAAAGACTAGCACGGGGATGAGTTGGGGGCCATGAATGCGGTTCGAGCTTCGCTCGAAGGCCACTCATGCGATGAAACTGCATGAATGGGCACCCGCCTAAAGGTCGAAGAAACTTTCGTTGGCATCAGCAGGTGTGCCCTTGAAAACATCTCGATGAAATTTGTAGATTCCACCGTAGGTCTGGACCGTCTCGTCAACCCATGGAGAGTGGTGCCGACCATAACGCGTCTTGACATCGTTAGAATCTGCGCAGCGTTAAGTTCTCGAACTATCTTTTCATCGGCGAATTCCGTAATTGCTGCATTGTGGGAGATTCTAATGACGCGATGATGAGAAATTGGCAGAAACCATTCGGCCATCGGCTTACTGATGCCTTCTCCGTAGCTTACTTTTCCGAAGCGATCTTTGGTGATTGAGACAATCGGGGTATCCGAGATAACAAAGCTTTCATCAGCCTTACAACGAATGGCGGACCACCTAAGATCGACTAATTTTGAAGCGAGGGCCCCTGTTGCCCTGTCGATGTCGTTCACGTATCGCGATTGGACGGCGGTTTCGGTCAACATTTCTTCAGTACTACGCAAGAGCGCAGCTTTGACCTCGGCCATCGCGACCGGTTTACGGGCAACAACGCTAATTTTCGCGGTATACCCACGAAGCCGTGTTGGATCTGCTGCAATCGAACTATATTCAGAAAGCATTCCGCTCATCAGAGACTCGTTGCCGCTACGTAGAGCAAGAGTTCGATGAAAAATGTGAGATACATAACGAGCGGTTATCTCTCGGATCTCTCTGCTGTCGAAAATGTGAAGATTAGCATCTATTGAAGGCAAAATTCTGTTGAAGGGCGCTTCATATTCACTATTGAATCTTTCATCAACTTCCTGTTCGCTCTCGCCGTTACTTGCCCCAGCGAAATAACCACGCTCGACACATTCGCCGTCCAAATTCTTAGACGTTCTTGCGGCACGCCCCTTCTCGTACACCCAGAGCGCACGGCCCACCCTTGAACTCTTGTCCTTGAAGGTGAAGCGTTCAAGCAGATGCCGCGTTGGTGCATGATGTGATCGAATGTTAGCCCTCTAACTTGCTTATCGTCCCGAGTCGACGTGTGCGCCCGTGTTCACCCACTGGCCCTCTCGCTTGTGAAAGACCTCGGTCGAGCGGCAGTTGAGAGATTCGCGCTTGCCGTCGCTCTCCATCGTGATGCGTACGAGGGAGTAGAGGACGGCGACGTCTCCGAACTCCTGGATCTCGGTCTTCGGGAAGTCCAAGGAGACGAGTTTGCCGTGATGTTCCGCGAAGTGCTGAGCTCCGGCCAGGAACTCTGCTTTGTCCTGCCAGTGTTCCTCTCCAGGATTGATCGTCAGGAAGTCTTCCCCGATCAGCTTCTTCAATTGCTTTTGATCGTTGTCGAAGTAGCTGTTCCACACGAGCAGGCGAACAGTGAGCAACTCGTTGCGCTCGCTCTCGGTCGGCTTGGTGTGGGTTTGACCGTTGCCTGACATTTGACCTGACAAGGGAAGCACACCCAACGCAAAGATCGCGACTGCGCAGAAGAGGACCTTCGTGAGTTTCAAGTGATCATCTCCTACCGGATATCTGGCTCGTGTAACCGTTAGGGATACTGTCGCAATCAGTATCCCTAACGCGTCTGTGGGGGTGATGTTTAAAGTGAACGTTTTGCTTCGTTGGATTCAACAACTTGCGATGCGATGCGAGCGTCTGCCTTCGATGATTGTAAATATCCAGATTGAATGAAAGCGAACTGCTACTCCTATCCTCTGCCCAACAGAGGATGAAAGCGGCGGACCATCTCATTCGTCGGCTAATCGTCAACAATTCATCTTTATTGAAAAGTCACTTGCCAAATCTTTCGGGATAGGAGTATTTTTCATTGGCGCAAGTTAATCTTCACTATTGAAAATCTAAAAGTGAGGACTGACACGCGCAACTATTCGCAATGGGAGATCCGAATGCTGAGAAAACCGCTTTTCTGGATGCAAACTATCGTGAAATCTCGCCTCTTACTTGCCACAGCGCTCATAGCCTGCGTAACCGGAACTCACGCGCAGGTGAATGGA
Organism: Tunturiibacter gelidiferens; assembly: GCF_013410115.1. Classification (GTDB taxonomy): domain Bacteria; phylum Acidobacteriota; class Terriglobia; order Terriglobales; family Acidobacteriaceae; genus Edaphobacter; species Edaphobacter gelidiferens. The sequence goes on along the minus strand of NZ_JACCCV010000001.1, from coordinate 1,223,353 downwards.
GTGGGCCAACGACCGTATCTCGGCTGGAGCACCTATAGCCAACAGACAATCACTCCCACCCAGACCTTCCTCACCCAGGACAGCATCATCGCGCAGTCCGACGCTCTGCGGCAGTCCGGCCTCCAGCCGCACGGATACATTTATATCAACGTCGATGCCGGCTGGACCGGTGCTTCAGACGCCTATGGCCGTACGCTGTTCGACACGACACGCTTCCCCGACGTCGTCGCGATGATCCAGCATATTCATGCCAACGGGCAGAAGTTCGGCATGTACCTGAACCCTGGCGTCGGCACCGATCAGGTAGCAGCAAATAAGCCAATCCTAGGTACCCCTTACCACCTCCAGGACATCATCGTGAAGCCGGCGACCATCGCCAACGCATTCGGCGGAGGCGACAAGATCGACTACACCAAGCCCGGAGCGCAGGAGTACATCAACTCCATCGTCGACCTCTATGCCTCGTGGGGTGCGGACTTCATAAAACTCGACGCTGTTACGCCAGGCTCCTATAACGACAACACCAACATTGACAATCGCCCCGACGTAGCTGCATTTTCAAAGGCAATTGCGCAGAACAGACGGCCAATCTGGCTGACAATATCCTGGGCGCTCGATCAGGATTACATCGCAGACTGGCAGGCGACCAGTAACTCCCGGCGCATCGAAGGCGACGTGGAGTGCGAGGGAGATTGCCCGTTTCTGACAGAGTGGAATCGCATCCAAGTCCGCTTTCTCGATCTTCCCAGTTGGGAATCGGCCGCGGGACCGACCCTGGGATGGAACGATCTTGACTCCCTTGAGATCGGTAACGACGCGACCGATGGCATCACTCCCCAGGAGCAGCAGACGTCGATGAGCTTCTGGGCTATGGCCAACGCACCGCTCTACATCGGGGGCGACCTGACGAAGATGTCAGCGACAGGTAAGAAGATTCTGGGCAACGACGAGGTGATAGCTGTCGACCAGTCGGGCCATCCCGCGCAACAGATCCGCGCAGGCTTCACGCCAATCTGGGCTTCGAATCTGGGCAATGGCGAATATTACGTCGCTCTCTTCAACCTGAACGCCGCACCTACTCGCGTGACCCTGCCCTGGAGCAATCTTGGCTTCGCCGCCACGCTTACCACGCGAGACCTGTGGAGCCACACAGAACTCGGATCCTCGCTGCTTGAATACTCGGCCATTCTCCCGGGCCATGGCGTTCGCCTGCTAAAGGTACGTAGTGTATTCAACGTCCCTCCATCTAAGTCCACCAGCTATGAGGCTTATCTGGCCACGCTCACCGGTTCGGCCCAGGTCGCCGATTGTCCCTTGTGCTCGGAGGGCAAGAAGGTTGGTTACATCGGTCTCGGCCCGAACAACAACGTTTTCTTCGACGACGTAAAGGTCGATCGCGACGGCGTCTACAACATGGAAGTCGATTCGGCTACGCTGGGCACCCGCTCTTACATCATCAACGTCAACGGAGGCCCCGCAATCACGCTCAACTCCAGCGGTGGAAGCGGCAACATTCCTTCCAAGCTGACCATTCCCGTGAAGTTGAAAAAAGGCGACAACAGCATCGAGTTCGGCAACCCGATCAGTTATCCTCCCGATCTCGACCGTATCGTGATCAGTGGAAACGGAACCGCGTCGTATCCTGAGACGCAGACCTACGAAGCGGAACTGGCAACGCTCGGTGGCTCTGCAAGCGCAGGGTTCAACGGCAATGCCTCCGGGCTGGCCAAGGCCGGAAACATCGGCGGAGGGGTCGGAAACAGTGTGACCTTCTCTGATGTCGAGGTGCAATCCGCTGGCACCTACAATCTTGAAATCGACTATTTCACGCAAGGGCCACGATCGTTCTTCGTCACCATAAACGATCAGCCAGCCAAAGAGCTCGACCTCAATGGATACAGCTTTGGCACGCCGACGAGCACTGTTATCCAGGTACAGCTTACGGCTGGCAAGAATCAGATCGTGTTCGATAACCCGTCGAACTACGCACCCGATTTGGACTCAATCACCATTTCGCCGCTAACCTTCTAGTTGGTATAAAACGTTTCGGGCCTCTTCGTAAATAGAAGAGGCCTTTTTTTCGCTTAATGCTTCGTCGTTTTACGAAGTGGACGGCCTGTCGATTGACGAACGATAAGTTCAACAGGAATGTAGAGCTGTCTGCCGGAACCGCCTCGCCCGAGGCGCATCTCCTCTAAAGCTCCGTGACAGCTTTGGGCGATGAGCTTGCGAGAAACGCTCATGGTTGTCAGACTCGGCGATACCAGGTCATCCAGTTCGATGCCATCGAACCCGACTACCGAGACCTCACCTGGGACAGAGATGTTCAGTGTACGTGCCGCCCGAAGAGCTCCCAGCGCAGTCAAATCATTGACTCCAATGACTGCAGTTGGCCTGTCGGCCAGGAGCATAAGGTTGCGCAACTCACGATCTCCTCCGTCAGCACGATAGTTTCCATGGCGGACATACTCATGGCGGACTGTAATTCCGTGCATCTTTAGCGAGGCTTGAAAGGCATCCAATCTCAACTTCGAGATCATGAGCCCCGGCGAACCGCCGATGAAAGCGATCTTTTGGTGTCCAAGGTCTTTCAAATAACCGACCGCTTGCCTCATTCCCTCCTCATGCATCAAACTCACGTCACTGAAGCTTGGGCCGGTTCGACGGCTATCAATGGCCACCGTAGGAACCTTGCGAAGCGTCAGCAATTGATAGGGCTCCAGTTCGTCGAGCGATGGTAGAACCACAACGCCGTCGACAAGTCTCATTAGCAATTGACGGACCGACGTAAGAGCCCCACCAACACTGGCCTCTGCGTTCGCCAGCAGAACAACCTGCCCGTTGGCTGAGGCTAGCGCCTCAAATTCCCGAAGAAATTCTGAAAAGAATGGATTGGTCAGGTCCGGAACGATGACACCGATAGCATGACTCTGCCCATACTTTAATGTGCGCGCCGAGATGTTTGGGACAAAATTAAGTTTCGCTACGGCGCGTCGCACCACGAGCGCGGTCTCCTCTGTCACCAGCGAAGAGCCGTCCAAGGCGCGCGAGACCGTGGCTACTGATACTCCTGCGTGGCTTGCCACATCACGCATTGTCGCAGGCTTTTTAGGACCTGATTTCTCGGCCTTCTGGCGCATGGATTCCGTCTCCGCGACTGCGAAATCTGTCCTGAAACTTCAAATTCGCCACGATCAATCTCCCGCTCAGTCTACGCGATTGTCGAGAGCACCCGACGGAAACATCTGTCAGGAACGGTTTGCGAGGTTGACACACTTCAAAGCGCCGCTATATTGTGAGTTTGCTTGTAACCGGATACATTTTGAAGTGTAAAACAGTCGTCAAGGTGACTGACCTAAATGCTTTGACTGCACCTGGGGGGGTCGCAGACCTCTTTGAGAGCCTCCATGATTCTGAAGCTGAATCGAATTTCCGCGGCATCATTTGTCTTCTCTCTTGTTCTCGCGTGCGCGGTAGGCAATTGCATTCGCGCGGAGAGCTCAAACATGTCCTACGCGAAGACTGTAGCGGTGAACGTCGATTCTAAAACGGGCGAGATCACTCTGCGATGGAGGGATGGAAGCGAGTTAGATGGGCTCACGTCAAATGTAACTCTGACTGATGGACGTCTGCTTACCACTGACGCGTACACAAGGCACAAAGTCATTAACGGCGCTCATGAGATCACGATCGAACATACTAAGCTCGGGCTGCCCACCCTGATTCAGCGTGTTTATATCTCAGCCGGAAGGCCGTGGGTAGAGATCCAAGCTGAACTCGATGCCTCGACCACCCCTGTTGCGACTAATCGCTTCGTCGCCGTGCGAGTACAGGGAGAAGGAGCATTTCAGATGGTGCACCAGGACGTACTGCGTGTACTCCACGTACCGTATGACAATGATATGTGGTTTCGCTTCAACGCTGCAGCTCTACAGCAACCCGATCAAATTATCACAAGCAACGAGGTAACGACGATCTACGACAACACAAGCCGTCGCGGCTTTGTTTTCGGATCGTTGACGCACGATGTCTGGAAGACCTCGTTGACTATGCACGCACAGAGCGGGTCGCTGAAAGACATCGAGGTCTTCGGCGGTTTGCAGGGGCAGCTCGGCGAACGGAGCGATACGCATGACTTTGTCGCTCATGGCGTCGTGAGCGGCAATAAGGTGCTGTCTCCCCGCGTGATGGTGGGAGAGTTCAGTGACTGGCGCAGTGGCATGGAAGCTTACGGCAAACGGAACGCCGAACTGCATCCGCCGCTCGCCTGGGCCGGTCCGCGCCCATTGGGCTGGAATAGTTGGGCCGCATACGCCGACAAGATCAATCGCCAACGCTACATCGCTTCCGCACAGTTCGTACGCGACAAGCTAAGCCCTGAAGGATTTTCGCGGAAGGTGGTCTACATCAACTTCGATGCTTTTTGGTCTAGTCTCGACGGGGTTGCTCTCGAAGACGCGATGGCCACTGTGAAATCGATGAGATCGAACGACGGCACCGTCTTCGAACCAGGCATCTATTGGACTCCATTCGCTGCCTGGGGCGGCGATCTCGACGCATTCGTAGAGGGCACGAATGGAAAGTACCGGTATCGCGACATTCTGCTTAAAGGGCCTGACGGCGCATTTTTGCCGACCGTTGACGGTGGCAAACCTATTGATCCGACCGCGCCGGGCACACGTCTGCGGACGCAGTTCTATATCGACACGCTCGCGAAGATGGGCTTCAAGTATCTCAAGCTAGACTTTCTCAGCCACGGCGCACTGGAAGGCAAACACGCTGATCCCGCGATTCAGACCGGAACCGAGGCCTATAACCTGGGCATGCAGGACGTTTTGAAGGCGAACGCCGGGCGCATGTTCTTGAGCCTTTCCATCGCCCCGCTGTTCCCTTCCGGCTATGGCCACGCAAGGCGACTCTCATGCGATACCAAAGGTCACATCAGCGGCAAAGATCAATCCACAGAATATATGTTGAATGCGTTGACGTATGCCTGGTGGACGGACGAAAGTCTGTACATTATCGATCCCGACCACATCCCATTAGGGACCAAGGCCGATGAGGGCGCACGCAATCTCGTGGAAGCTCGAAGCCGCCTTCTATCGACGATCGTCAGCGGAGGCATGATTTTGGATAGCACGCGGCTGGCGGACGATCCTGAGGGGCAAGCAATGGCGTTGCAGGTATATAACAATCGCGCTCTCATGAAGGTAGGCGATGAAGGGAAGGTCTTTCGCCCCGTCGAAGGCGACACAGGGGATGCTGCCGCAGGAGTCTTCGCGCGATCATCCGCACACGGTTATTACATTGCCGTGTTCAATTACGACGACAAGGAGACGCACACCATCCAAGTGAATCTCAATCGCATCGATCCCGAATTCAAGGGCTCTGTTGCACGCGATGTCGCCTCCGGCGCCTCCGCTCCGGTGTCAGGAAGCGACATTCCAGTCGTTCTGACACCCTCCGAGTCGCGCCTGATTGAGGTATCCGGCCCGAGCGAGAGGATACGAGGTGAGAGCAGAGGCGCGAAGAACAAGGTGAGATGAGCATGGAACGCGAGTGGAGTAGAGAGATGTTCCGTATGTCGTGTGAGCGAGCGATCAGCCGTCGCGAGTTCTTGCGCTCAGCCGCGGGCACGGGCACTGCTGCAGCGATCTTCTTTGCATCGCCATTGCGAGCGGCAGCCCTTCCTCCTGCACCGAAGACAATCGTTGTGACCTTTGGTGGCGGAGCCCGAGATGAAGAGACGTTCGCTCCAGAAGGTCAACGTTACATTCCCCGTTTGCTGGAAGAACTTGCACCGCAGGCGACGTTCTACACACAGGTGGTCAATCGTGGGATCCTAGGCCATTATGTCGCCAACGCGGGCCTTGCAACCGGTTGTTACGAAACCTTCGACAACTTCATGCCGATCGCACCGAGCAACCCGACGATCTTTGAATACTACAGACAGGATCGGCAACGACCAGCATCGGACGTTTGGGTGATTGCTCCCAGCAACGGCTTTGACCACATTGGCGAGAGCAATCACAGGCTTTATGGCCGCGGGCTCGGTGCAACGGTTGTGCTGCCCAAGCAACTGCTCACCCTCGCCAACCACCACGCCGTCACCGACTATGACCAGCTCCTTCGGGACAACTACGAGTCGCCTATCGCTTCACCACTTACAGCGAAACGCCAGGATTCGCTGCATGGAATGGCGGAGTTGATGAAGCTTTCGATGGATGATTTCCTGGCACATGCGCGCAAATCGCAAAGCCCGGATGAGTTGTCGCTGTATATCGCGCAGCACGTGATGCAAACGGTAGCGCCTAGCCTGCTTTGGATCACCCTGCATGACATAGACATTGCCCATTCCGGGGCCTTCTCGCTTTACACCGAAGCGATCACCCGCACCGATCGCATCTGCGCGGACCTGTGGAAGACTGTTCAGTGCAGCCCCGAGTACGCGCGCAAAACGAATCTGTTCATACTGCCGGACTTCGGTCGTGACTCGGACATGAGCCCCGGTGGCAATGGGTTCCAGCACCACCGTACAGGCGACGCACTCTCTCGTACCACCTGGCTTATGGCAATGGGCCCGAACATTCGTCAGAACGTCACAGTCGACCGGCCCGTACAGTCCGTGGACCTGGTGCCTACGCTCGCACATCTGCTTGGCTGCAACGCGCGATTCAGCCGCGGGAACCTGCTGACAGAGGTTTTATGATCTCCTCGTCAGCTTCGCTCCAATCGTCCGACTTCGCGCAATACCCGCCACAGGCGCGTGATCTTGCTCAACGATATCTGCCCACGTTGACTAGCTTGCCGGTTGCCTTCCTCGCCGTGTTTCTTCGAGAGCTGATGGGCTATGACTGGCAGTTCCCAGTCGAGCGCGCTGAGTCAGAGGCGCAGCTGCATACGTTACGAAAGAGGAGCGAGCGTCCCGACCTTCAGCAGACTTTGGCTCGTTTCGAAGCTCTTCCGATCGCCCCATGTTTTCACCGCATTGGATGGGCCGCGCAGCCTTCGCGCGCGGTGGAAGAGATGACAGCATTTCTATGGAGCGCGGAGGCCATGGATGCCTTTCATGTAGCCGGAGCAGCTTACGGCGATCAACTCGCGCAGATCCGTATGCAGCAGGGGAAGGTCCGGGATCGACTTTCTATCGTTATTGTCGGCCGGGATGCTCCCGTCGAACAAGATTTGTTTCGTCATCTGCGTCCGCATGGAACCTGCTTCGAAAATGTCCGTGCTACGGGCGGCCTGAAGGCAGTCATGTCGCTTCTGGAGAAGCGTGCACAGGCTGACCCTGTTCCTTATGCCCACTGGTACGTGGACGGTGGAGAGACGGAAGATATGCGCGCTCTAACGGGTGTTATCTCCATCTCTTACGGAAGCCTCGCGCCAACGCGGCGCAACTTGCTTCAATATATGGTTACTGCACGCTCGTTAGGCTCGGTTGGTCCGGAAGAGCTGCGCAGCAGGATGATGCAGATGGTGCCGACACAACTCGGCAATTCGCCGGGGGGTTCAGACGAAGTCCTTCGTCACTTCGAACTAAGTATCTTGACGGAAGGGGCCGGCACACAGATCTTCAGCACGACGTTCGTCCAGTGGACGGCCCGCGAGTTGCTGCGACGTGCACGTCCGGACACGCTGGTTCTGCGATATGCCCCGCGGCAGGCAGAACGGCCGATGAATGAGTTGATTTCGGTCGAAGATGGCGAACAGGAGCTGGACCCGCGCGGATCGCTGGTTGACGCTGAGATGGGCGCCTACTACACCTGGATCAACCTGAACCGGCTGCAGGGTGAGGAAAACTGCCGGTTCATTGCGTGGCACGAGTCAGGTACAACGGCAATCGTGGTATCTCCTACTCTTGCGAAAGGGACGGTTTCGACACAGTCCTGCGATGTCGAGCAACTTCTTCGTTGGTCGTTGGGATAAACCACCGAACGATCTTTTCCGAAAGCCGCCTCACTTCCGCAGGGCCGCGCGAATCGTTTCGGCGGCCTGATCACCCATGAAGACCGCGCCTGCGGGTCCAAAATGTACTGTGTCCTCGTAGGTGTCCAGATGCCTCATCATGAGCGCGTGCTGGTCATCAATCGTGATCCCAGCCGAAGAGAACAACGCGAGGGCAATCCGGTTCCGCTCGTTGATTCGCTCATTCGTGGCGCCATTGAAAGCTTGGATCTGCACGGGCGTGATCGTCGCCCAGATCATTGCATGATGATTCGAAGCGATCTGCTCAACGCTGTGCAGCAGATCAGGCAACGCAGCCTTGTACTGCGCCTCTGTGTAGTCCCATCCATGCATACCGTTGTTGAAATGAACCACTTGGAAAACGACATGCTCCATGGCTGCGAACTCCTCAATTTGTCGCGGAAGTCGCGGATCCCCCACTGAGGTGGAGACGGCCATGAGATAGACATTCGCGGCCCCTTTCAAGTCCTTCGTAACTTCAGGAAAGTAGTTACGCGTGATGGAATCTCCGAGCAGCAGCACGTTTGGAAGAGCCGGATCTGCGCGCAGTGGCCGCACCTCCCACGTCCACTCAATCTCTTCCGGAATGGAAGTCTGTCTCTGACCCTGGGCAAGCAGCGTCGCTCCGGCGAGCAACGCTGCTATCGCAATGGACCAGTAAATAGCTTTGCGGTTGCCATTATGAGTCAGGTTGCGCAGACGCGTGGATACGTGCAAATCATCCTCCTGATGATGACTGCTCTTAACTTAGCGCACGAGCGCTCATGATTACTTCGTGCGGGTCAAGGTGAATGCCAGCGCCTGAAAATCGCCGCGGAGTTTGAGATCAAGCCCATGATTCATCCAGTACGAGCCGGAAGCGGCGGTGGGCGTTCCGTCGCCAACGTCTCCGGCGATCATGGATAGGGTGTAGGTTGCGTTCTCTTCGAGTCCGCGGAGCTGAAGGAGCGGAAATGGATAAAGCTCGCGGCTGGAATGAAGGAAGGCAAACGTGACAGCTTGTTTGCCATCACGTGCAACAGTCTCCGTGACGGACTGCTCGCTGTTGTTCTCCGGAGTAATCAGCCGGTAGAGAGAACCGCGTTGAACCGTTTCACGAATGGACTTGTATGCAGCGACCATCTTCCGGGCCTCGTCCAGGTCTTCGCGCGTCCATTTGTTCAGGTTGGCTCCGATGCCGAGCGACCCCTGCATGGACGACAGGAAGCGATACTCGAGTGAGAGTGACCGACTGTTCACCCAGGTGGGTGAGTCCGTCACCCACGCCATCATGACTCCGGGCGAGTACGCATAGGTGAAGCCGTTCTGGATGAGCAGCCGGTCGAAAGCATCGGTGTTGTCAGAAGGCCAGACTTCATCGGTGTAGCGCATGACACCTAGATCAACACGGCTACCACCACCGGAGCAGGACTCGATCTCCACATTCGGATGCTTCTGCCGCAGCTCGGCGAGGATGGTGTAGAAGTTATTGGTGAAGTCGACGTAGACGTTCTTCTCTGTGTCGGGCGCAACCGCCGGCCAGCCGGGTTCGGACCAGTTACGGTTGTAGTCCCACTTGAGAAAGGCAATGTCGTTCTGTGTGAGCAACTTGTCGAGAAAACTGTAGATATACGCCCGCACATCGGGACTGGCCAGATTCAACACCAGCTGGTTGCGTCCCTCGGTCCGCGGACGATCTGGGAAGTTCAATACCCAGTCAGGATGATTGCGGTAAAGATCGCTGTTTGGGTTCACCATTTCAGGCTCAACCCACAGACCGAAGTCCATGCCTAGCGAGTGCATCTTATCGATGAGCGGCTTGAGACCGTGAGGGAACTTTTGCGGGTTCACATACCAGTCGCCAAGGCCCGCATGGTCATCCTTGCGCTCACCGAACCATCCGTCATCCATCACAAAGCGTTCGACACCGATGCTTGCCGCTTTTTCGGCGAGCGCCATCTGGTCAGCCTCGTTTACGTCAAAGCCGGTTGCCTCCCACGAGTTGTAGAGAACCGGCCGCAGTTTTGGCTTGGGATGATGAGGCAAGATTGAGTCGATTTCATACCGATGCAGCAGCCGCGACGCACCACCGATGCCATCGTTGGTGTAGCCTCCGTAGAAGTCCGGCGTGGTGAGCTTTTCGTGAGGCTTCAACAGATAGCTGAAGTCGAAGGCATTTGGGCCGCCGGTAACACGCACTTGTTGGAGTTGATCCTGCTCCACAGATATCTGCCACGACCCACTCCAACCGAGCGCCCCGAACCATACCTCACCTTGATCTTGACCGCCGGTGCCTTCGCTCTCACGGTCGATAGCGAACCACGGGTTGTTTTGTGCGCCGGTCGTGCCACGGCGGCTCTCCAGCACGGTTTTACCCGGTTCGATGTGTCGCTCCTGCACGTTCCATTCGCCCGCCCAGCGGCCGGTGAGATAGCGAAGCCGATAGTCTGTGCCACGCGGAAGACTCCATGTGCCTGCTGCAATTTGCTCCACCGTGAACGGAGCGTCGGTGCGATTCTCTACCGTTGCGGAGCGGCGAAGGATTCCTGTCTCGCCATCCGCCTGGTAGGTAAGCATGACGTATACATCGCGTGAGACGTCCTTCATCATGATGGAGAGGCTATCTCCGTCGATGCGATGCGAGACATACTTTAATGCAAGGTCCCGGTTGCCGTCCGGAAAGGTGACCTTCAGGTCCGGGTCGACATAGAGCCCACCTCCCCAGCCCACATACTCCTGTGGAGTGACCGTCACGGGAAGGTCGAAGGATGAAGCCGCAGGCGTACTGTGTGCAGCAGCAAAGTGATCGCTTGCAGTGAGATGCTTGCCCCAATACAGGTTCTGGAGCCCCTTTACTTCGTTAATACCGAACACATAGGTGCTGTCAGCGGCATCGATGCGAAACACACCAGAGGTGGAATCGAATTGGATGGTAGCCGGCGTGGTTTGGGCGCTCACGTTGACGCAAGGAGATAGGGCCAGTGCCAGAGCGGCGATACGTACCCGGAGAACCGAAATGGCAGTGCAACAATTCATGAATACAAGCTCCTACGTTTGGGTGGCAGAGTCGGAGATGGCGGCCGCTTTATCGAGGAAGTTCTCCGGCCGCAATCGGACCTGTTGACCGGCTTGCAAATGAATTTGAGTGATTCGGTCGCGATAGCGGACGGGGACTGACCCGCTTCGTCTCGCGCCGATCGTAGCTGAGCTAAGTTTGCCGTCGCGCCATTTCACAGCAACCACATAACCACCTCGTGCGCAGAGACCACGAAAGGCTCCATTTCTCCACGGTGTTGGCAGCGCAGGTAGTAACTCGATCTCGCCATCTTGAGACTGTAGCAGCATCTCGGCAATCCCGGCGCTTCCAGCAGTGTTACCGTCGATAGCGAAGATATTCGAATCAGCTCCGGCCACACCCGCGCTGGAGTATGTCATTAAGTTGTCGTCCGCTGCTTTCGCGATGAGACTTACGAGATGCCGGTGAGCCTCTTCGCCCTTTAGCAATCGTGCGTAGTAGACCACCAGGTTCGCTCGGCCCCACTCACTCTGTTCCCAGTGCGGCGCGCTCATGCGACGCTGGATCGTGACTTCGGATGCACTGGCCAGTGCAGGAGTGGTGCGCGGCGAGATCTGATGCAAGGGATAAAGCGACGTGAGATGCGAGGTGTGACGATGGTTCGGTTCGGCGTCCTCGAAATCTTCCATCCACTCCTGCAACTGTCCGTGCCGGCCGATCTGTAGCGGGGGCAGCTTCGCACGGGCTGCCTCCACCCGCGAGCGCAGGTCGGCGTCGGTCGATAACGTAGCGCAGGCCTCCACGACCATGCTGAATAAGGCGTGAACGAATACGCGGTCGATTGTATTACCCATCGACTCCGAGGCGTGTTGCCCGGGCGGAGTGATGTACCAGTTTTCCGGTGAGTCGGACGGTCCAGTCACAAGCCAGCCATGTTTCGGCTCCTCCACCATGTACGCAAGGAAGAACTCGGCGGCTTCACGGAGTACCGGATACGCCCGGTCTCGAAGAAATTCTGTGTCGCGCGTGAACTCATAGTGCTGCCACATCTGCGTGGCAATCCAAAGGCCGGCTGTCACGACGATGCCCCACCCTATGCCGCCCGGTGCGGTGTAGCCCCACGGGTTGGTGACCGTATGCGCGACCCAGCCGGGTGAGCCGTACATCTCCCTTGCAGTCGCCTTACCTGCGGAGGCAAGACCTTCAATGAGCCCGAATAGCGGAGCATGACACTCCGAAAGATTGCAGACCTCTGTCGGCCAGTAGTTCTGTTGGGTGTTGATGTCCAGATGGAAATCGTCGGTCCACCCCATGCTGCTGGCTAGCCCATCGTTCCAGATCCCCTGCAATGCAAGTGGAAGAACAGAGTCCGCGCGGGAACCCGCAATCGTGAGATAGCGGCCGTACTGAAAGAAGAGAGTAACAAGCTCGGGATCGTCGCCACCGTCCTCAAGAGCCCTGCGGCGTGCGTCTGTTGGCTGAAGCCGCGTGCTCTCGGAGCTGGAGCCAAGGTCCAGCGACGTGCGGCGATACAGGGGCTGATAGTCCTCGAGGTGCGCCTGGCGAAGTTTTGCGAACGACTTGCCTGAGGCTCTTCGCAAAGCCTCTCGCGATGTCTTCTCTCGGTTGTCTCCGCGAAAGCTCGTGCCGGTGGCCAGCAGAATCGTTACAGCATCCGCGCTGGAGACAGTGATGCCCTGAGCCGTCGCGGACGTCGCACCTCCCCGGGCAATCACCTGCGCTCGAATCTGGATTGCCACCCCGTCATGACCGCTGCTGTGCTTATGTTCGAAGCAGCTTCCGTTGAGTACTAATGTGTCCTGCCCCTCTGTGCTTGTCGTATTTGGGATCTCGTCCTTACTGAAGGTCATGCGAAAGGAGATCGCACTTCGCTGGTTAGCGGTCAGCTGTACCGCGATTACACCGTCAGCATGCGTTGCGAAGATTTCGCGCACGAATTGAACGCCGCCGCATTGGAACCGAACCGCAGCGATAGCGTCGTCCAGGCTGAGGGATCGTCTGTACTCCACCGGCTGGTCAACGTGCTCGAATGCAAGTTGTAGATCCGGCAGCGGCAGGTTGGTACCGAAGTTCTTCATGCGGCCGGGAAGGTACTTGCTGCATAGCGTTTGCGCTTCGTCGTACTTGCCTGCAAAGAAGAGCTCACGTATCTCGCGCAGGTGTGGGAGCGCTTCCGGGTTGACCTCACCTTTTGCGGGGGCGCCGGACCACGCTGTCGAATCCGACAACGCGATCCTCTCGTTCTGGATGCCGCCGAAGACCATACCCCCGAGGCGGCCGTTGCCAACAGGCAGCGCCTCGAGCCAGCGCTTTGCCGGCTGTTTGTACCAGAGTTCTTCGGCGATTGCCGTCGAGCCCTTCTCCGAAAGACCGGCGGACGCGTGCTGCAGGGCAACCAGCGCCAGACTACCTTGCATGAAGCTGCGTCTGTCGATACTCAACCGCCTCTCCTCATCTGTTCGACTCTACTCCATCCCAAAGAGGACGATGCCTCCGACCGTCCGAGGGCCCCCTCCCCGGTCAGAAAACACTCGACTCCGTAAGAACATAGGGACTTGGAGGGCCGTAAAGAGTACCGCCCTCCAAGCGAGCTAGAACGCGTACTTCAGCGAGAGCTGAAGGAACCGAGCATCAGGTGTGTTGTTCTGGAAAAACTTCGTTCCCGTGATCTGGCCAGCTTGCGGTCCGATACCGGTATTCGCAGGATTTCCATTCGTTGGGTGGTTGAGCAGATTGAAGGCGTCGGCGCGGAATTGCAGCGATTGTTCGCGGAAAGTGGGGAAAGTCTTGAACAATGACATGTCCACGCGCGAATAGCCGGGGCCGTAAATCTGGTTTGAGCGACCGCCAAGAAACGCGACAGCGGACGCGTAATCCGTGACGACAGTTGAACCCGTAATAAGGTTTCCCGGCAAAGGATTTATGAAGGCACAGGGGTTATACCAGTTCGTCCGTGTCTTTACCTTTGTAGGACAAGAAGTCAAGCTGGGATTATTAGCCGTGTCTGGAGTCCCGCCCGACTTGAACGGATCACCAACGAGGAGGGCACGCGCGGTTCCACCATTCGCAGTAGAGATGCTCGGCGACACTGTGAAAGGAGTGCCAGTTTGCACCGCAAAGACCACGCTTGTGGACCAGCCGCCAACGGTATATTCCGCGAGACGGGAGTTGTTCAGGAACGCGCGGCCCTTCCCGAACGGCAGTAGATAATTTCCGTTCAGCGTGAAGCGGTGACGAATGTCGTAAGGCGAGTTCGTCCATTCCTGGCCATACGGAATCAGCGCCATGTTGCGGTCACCGACTGCTGTCGAAAGTCCGCCCGCGTCGCTTGTGTCATCGAGCGCGTGCGCATAGGTGTACGTCGCAAGGAAGGTCAAGCCGTGCGACGTACGCTTTTCCAGCTTGGCTTGGAGTGAGTTGTAGTTGCTATCGCCGCCGAAGTGGATTGTTCCAATGCCACTGAGGTCGGGAAATGGTTGGTACTGCTGCGTCGATACGCCGGGAGCAAAAAGACCGCGTATTGTGTTGGGATCGTAGTAGGTCGAGAGGTGTCTGGATGAGTTGGCGACGTAACTGACGGTCGCGGCCAGGTTCGGGGTGATGGACCGCTCCACCGTGAGGCTGTAGTTGATGGTGTAGGGTGTCTTGATGTTCGGATCAATGCCGTGCAAGCCGGGAAAGGATACGAAGTTCTGCAGTCCAACCCCGGTGGCTGCAACCAGACCATTCTCCAGCGAGATGCCCTGCGACAACAGCGATGGACAGCTCCCTGAAGCGCAGTCCGGCGTTGGGAGATTGGCTCCGTTTGCCCAGGGGAAGTTCGTTCCCAGATTGGTGTTGCCCTGGCTCTGCAGGCCACCGTAGAAGAGTCCGAAGCCGGCGCGGACGACGGTCTTCTCATCAGTTCGGAACGAAGCACCCAGGCGCGGCGCGAAGTTAAAGCTCTGCCCCGTCGCCAGCCGATCATTGTCGTTGTACTGCAGTGAGACGTGGTCCTTGGCCAGCACGGCGAGGAACGGCGCGCCGAGATCCTGATTGCGTGACCGGCTGGGAAGCTCATAGATGCCCGTTCCAGTACCGATGCCCAGATTGCCTGTCGAGATGAAGTTCGCCTGATTGCCGGCGTTCTCCTTATATGGCTCATAGTGGTCATAACGGACGCCAATATTGAGCGTCAGCCGTGGCGTGACCTTCCAGTCATCCTGCAAATAAGCTGCGTTGTACCACTGCGAATCATTAATCGGCGGGCTGTTCGCAATGGCGGCGGAGTTCATTTGCCCAAGCAGAAAGTCCGCCGGACCTGCGCCTGTTGTGATGGAACTTCCCACCTTACCCGTGTACTGGCCGTTGAAATAGTACTGGCCAATCGGGTTCGGGGCGTAGCGATCGAAGACGCGAATCGATTGAAATGATACGCCCGCCTTGAGGGAATGGTTGCCAATCGTGCGCGTGACGTTGTCCAGGATTTGATAGACGTTCTGGGCCTCGTCCTGTGTGCCAACCGAACCCCACTGGTTGATCTGGATCGGACCATATCCGAAGTAGCCCAGTGGAATGCCACCCAGTCCGGGACCGTTGTTGGGAATGCCACCCAGTCCAAGCGATGCCGCCAGGGAGTAGTCATTGGCGTTGGGTTGGTGATATTGCGAGACGATCCAGTTGTAGCCAAAGCGGAACTCATTGACGAGGTTCGAGGTGAAGGCATGCGATTCGCTGAGCATGAAGTTCTCAGCCAGATTCGTATCGTTCGCACCGCCAAAGCCGCCGCCATCCAGCACCGGACCAAGCGGCAGGCCGTTCGTCTTGATCTCGTGCGCGTAGCTGAAACGCACGTAGGCCTGGTCCTTCGCGCTTATATTCCAGTCCAGTCGCTGATCCCACTGTACCGTGTTATCCGTCCGAGCGAGGTTCACGCGGTAGTTGTTGTAAGTCAGTCCCGATACGCCGAGGTTCGGCTGTGGGTACATGTTGATGATTTTCTGCGCAACGGGATCGATCTGGTTCTGGCAAATCACATTGTTAACACCGTTACAGGAAAGCGTGGTCGCGCCGCCCGAGTTCGGCGCATAGAGCTGAACCGGCACACCCTGGTTGTTGAGATTGGTGTTCAGCAGTTCAGAGAAGTTGCCGGTGCGCATCAGCGCTGTCGGAACCGTGGTCGTGGTGGGTAAGGCTACCGAGATTCGGTTGGCCTCGACGTCGCCGAAGTAGAACAGGTGGTTTTTCCAGAAGGGCAGGCCGATCGTACCGCCGAATTGGTTCTGGTGATAAGGCGAAATGGTGCTTGCGTCCCAGTCCTTCGAATCAAGGTTGGTATTGCGGAGATACTCCCAGAGATCGCCGTGAATGGCATTCGTTCCAGACTTTATGCTGGCGTTCATCACCGCGCCGGCGGAGTGACCAAACTCGGCGCTGAAGTTGCTTGTCTGGATGCTGAACTCGGCGAGCGCATCCGGGGGCGGACGCATTACGAAGCTCGAACCGTTGAGGAAGTCGATCAGATTGGTGTTATTGTCGACACCATCCAGGACAAAGTTGTTTTGCTCGGCGCGCTGACCATTCGCAACGAAGTCGCCCGTACCGCTGCCGCGGGTGCCTCCGAACGGAGGTGCGACGCCAGCCGTCAACTGCGCGATGTAGACCCAGTTGCGACCGTTCAGCGGCGTGTTGTTGATCGTCTCTGTGCTGATGACCTGTCCTACCGCAGCTTCCTGAGTCTCCAGCAGAGGGGCACCAGTGGTCACCGTGACCGTCTCGCTTGTAGCGCCCGGCTGTAGCTTCAGGTCGATGTTAAGGCGCTGCTGAATATCGACGTGCAGGTTCTGCTGCTTCGTGGTCGAAAACCCGGGTGCGGAGGCACTCAGTGTGTAGTCGCCGATCTTGATTGGAGAAAAGACGTAGACACCGCTCTCATTGGCCTGGCGTTGCAGCACTAATCCTGTTTCCGGGCTCGTAAGCGTAACTTTCGCATTTGGGATCGCCGCACCCGAAGAGTCCTGCACGACACCTGTGATAGCTCCCTGATCCACCTGGGCATGTGCTGAACCGCATAGGGATAGAAGAAGGAGCAGCCAGAACATCGGCCACGACTTCCCTATCACCAGAAGACGTTTTTCAAATCTTAGAGCCACGTTTTCGCCTCGCATGTATATTTGCCTCCAACCTGCGCCGTAGATTTGCTACCTCGGCGCTTTGCTTCTGACTTCCGCAATTCCTGAGACCTCTGCCACTGAGGCGTTGAATAAATCTCGAGTGGTTCGAATTGCCTGAGTGGTCCCGAGTTGATGTTTCGCATACAAAAATGAATCCGGTTACATTTCGATGAGAAAAGTACAGAAGCCGTATCTCGTTTGTCAATGAAAAATTAAAAGCACAGGTGAAAAATGACTAGCTCCTCGCTGCACACATGCTCAACCCCGCCTCTACAGGCTTCTGCTATCCTTCGCCGGAAGCAGGATTGACGCTTGAGGTTGGAAGCAATGCTGAGATCAGCGTGCGGCCCATGGATCATGGGCCGCGTCAATACTTCAGTTTATAGGTGCGGCCAATATACGAAAAGCTAGAACCATCCTCGAACTTCTATTGCCCGGATATCTCGCAGCCTCGCTCCTGATCGGATGGGCAGCGAGGCGCAGATTTCGGGGAGCAAACTCATACCTCAACGCGACCCGATCCCTGCCTTCGGGTGTTGTCGTGCTCTCTTATGTCGCCGCTAACTGTGGAGCATTCGAGGTTATAGCGCTAAGCGCGGTAGCAGCCCAGTATGGGGTAGTGGCGTTTCACTTCTATCTGATTGGTGCTATCCCTGCACTCCTGTTTTCGGCACTTCGATTTCTGCCACTCTACCGTACCCTTTCGATCCGGAGCGTGCCGCAGTTCCTGGAAATTCGCTACGGACCCCAAATGCGTCTCCTGAATGCTTGCGTGGTCGCCTGTTCCCTCCTGCTGCTGGGCGGGGTGTCGCTTTTCGCTGTAGCCCAGTTTCTCGAGGTGGCAGTCGGATGGAGCTTCATCACTGGAGGCGTCGCCACTGCGATTGTCGTGCTGGTTTATATCCTTTTAGGCGGACTCCGCGCGACTATCTACAACGAAATGCTACAGCTCACCGTCGTGCTTCTCGGACTCCTGCCTATCGGCTTTCTAAGTATTCGGTACCTGCTGGTTACAACCAGAACGGACCAAGTCTCGCTGGGCCACCTGTGGGTGGGTATGCCGACCGCGTCTGTGTCCAGTCCATTTGATGTTCTTGGGCTAACCGTGGGCTTAGGATTCGTACTCGGGTTCGGATACTGGTGTACCGATTTCGTGCTGATGCAACGCGCCTTCACTGCCCGCACGGAGTTAGCAGCGCAACAGGTGCCTCTGTGGAGCGGATTGGCGAAGCTCTTCTTTGCCCTGCTCATCGTTTGCCCGGGATTGGTCGCAGCACGCCTCTTCACTCAATTGGGCACCACCGCACGATACGAGCAGGCTATCCCGTTGCTAATGCAAAGGGCATACGGCCCAGTCATGCTGAGCGTCGGATATACCGCACTCGCCGCCAGCCTTCTGTCAGGGGTCGCTGCCAACGTCGCGGCATTCGCTTCAGTATGGACAGAGGACATCTATCGTACGCAGCTATGTCCCGGCCGTCGCGAAGAGCACTACCTGATCGTTGGCCGTTGTGCGGTTGTTTTTGCCGCCACTCTCGCAGTTCTCGATTCCTCCATCACGTTCTACTTCAGCAACATGATGGAGCATGTGCAGCTGATCTTTACTATCTTCGGCACACCGTTCTGGGCGATCTTTCTGGTCGGGATACTCTCTCCGCGCATCACAACGCGGGGCGCTTTTGCTGGCTTCCTTGCTGGAATGTGCGCCTCGATCTTGCACCTGACACTCTCTATCTCAGGCTATCTGCGCTATGGATCGATGATGAGCGCCAGCTTTCATTCAACCATATACGCCTTCTTTGTAACCTGCCTTGTGGCCGTGGGCGTCAGCATCTTCGGGCGGTCAGATTACGAATCCGGAACAGGGCCAACGCGGTGGTCACAGTTGAAATCAACTCACCGGGTGTATAGGTCGACGTGGGTACTCGCGATGATACTCATTGCTCTCTTGCTTAGCCTTAACTGGCTGCTCCGATAAAGACGTTGAGCATGCAATGTGGGATTTAAAGAGCGGTGCGGGTTGGTTTTGGACTTGTTCAAGCGATGACCTTCGTCGTCTCTTCGGAGTTTCAATTCACGGGCAGTCTCCCGCCGATAGCATGAGTAATCTCCAGGCAGGCCTGCTTCAGGATCTTACTTCCTTCGGCAAGACCTATCTTGGACTCGTTGTATTGAATGTAAGGAACCGTCAGAGCTCCGATGGCCGAGGCACGCTCATCAAAGATTGGACAGCTGATGTTGACAACACCACGGACCAAATAGCTCGGTTGTGTCTCATGCCCCTGCCGCCGAATGCGGGACAGGTGTTTCTTTAGATCTTCGGGAACCTTTTTACCCGTGGTGCTCTTCCATTCGGTCAGAGTGCGCTCAAGCTCTTCGTCTCCAAGGTGGGCAAGAATTACGTAACCAGACGCTGCTTCCATCAGGTCCACCGTCGAGCCGAGTTTGACGTAAAACCCCACCGGCGTCGGCGCATTCACCTGCGCAAGAATCGTAACCTGAGCACCTTCAATGATGCCTATGTGGCACGATTGATCCATTTGTTGCGTGACACGATGGATCACTGGCAGAGCTTCGGTGATTAGCCTCTCCGTCGGCGGATGCTCCTGTACCAGCGAGAAAAGCTTCAACGTCAGCGCGTAGCGATCGCCGTCGGTCTGTGCAATGTATCCTCGCTTTTCCAGACACACCAGCATGCGGAATATCTCAGACACTGTGCGATTAAGATGGCGTGAGATGTCGCTTTTGCTCAGGGCACCCGGATGGTGAGCGAGCAGTTCAATGACATCCAGCCCCTTTTCCAGAGCTGGCGTAGCATAAGTATTCTTGGCCGGTTTAGAAGCGGTCTTCACGGTTTTTCTGGATGCCATATTGAAGGGTCGAGAGGCGAACTCAGAATAGCAGATGCCTTTGCAGCCTACCGCCGAACAGCCTGACGTGCCGCCATCACTTTGCCGAGTGGCCAGCCTCCTCCGATGACCAATAGATTCCATGAGGAAACGCATACGTCTGGAGCGACTCCGGCTTGATCTCAATGCTGTAGCCTGGCACCTCCGGCAAATAATATCGTCCACTCCTTACATCGACCGGGGTCACGAAGTGTTCGTGCAGATGGTCGACAAACTCAATGACCCGGTCCTCCATCGTTTCTGAAACGTACAGAAAATCAAACGCCGAGAGATGCTGCACATACTCGCAAAGCCCAACGCCTCCGGCATGTGGACAGACCGGAACGCCGAACTTCTTGGCCATCAGAATGATTGCCAGGTTCTCATTCACGCCCGCCACGCGACAGCTGTCGATCTGACATACGTCAATCGCTTCTGCCTGCATCAACTGTTTGAACATCACCTTGTTGTGGCAATGCTCGCCAGTCGCAATGCGTGTGGGCTTTGTCTCGCGGCGAATCCGTGCGTGCCCAAGAATGTCGTCAGGGCTAGTTGGTTCCTCCATCCACCACGGTTGGAGCTCCTGCAAAGCGCGAATGCGTGTGATGGACTCTTCTACTCCCCACTTCTGATTGGCATCGAGCATCAAGCGGTTTTGCCAACCGATCGCCTCTCGTACTATGCGGCCACGGCGAAGATCGTCTTCAGGATCTCCTCCGACTTTCAGTTTGAAGTAGGTCCATCCGTCAGCCAGTGCTTCTTGCGCAAGTCGACAAATCCTCTCATCACTAAACCCGAACCAGCCCACAGAGGTCGTATAGGCCTGATAGCCTTGCGTGCGGAGCAGCTTCAAACGATCAGGCATCGTCTGCTTCGCCGCGCGAAGAATCTCGAGTGCCTCATCTGGCGAAAGAGCATCATCGATATAACGGAAGTCAATGGCAGATACGATCTGCTCTGGCGTCATATCTGCGAGCAATAACCAAAGCGGTTTCTCTTCCACCTTGGCGTAAAGATCCCACACCGCATTGATCACGGCAGCAGCAGCCAGATGAATAACACCCTTCTCTGGTCCAAGCCAACGGAACTGGCTATCTTCGAGCAGTTGACGGGAAAACGCCGCGAAGTTCTCCGTAATCTCGCTCAAACGACGTCCAACGACAAAGCGCGAAAGATATTCGATCGCTGTAACGCACAGTTCCGTTCCTCGGCCAAGCGTGAACGTGAGACCATGTCCACAAAGACCGCTGTCCGTCTCCAGAATGCAATAAGCAGCGGAGTAGTCTGGATCTTTATTGACCGCGTCAGAGCCGATGCTGTACTTCGAAGTAGGAAAGCGAAGATCAATTGTGTGGACCTGAGTAAAACGAGGATCGCTGACGTTCATGCTGCTGTCCACCCTCCATCGATTGCAACGACGGCACCGTTGATAAACCCGGCTTCTTCCGAACAGAGATAGCGCACAAGGGACGCCACATCCTCAGGAGTGCCTAGGCGGCCGATCGGTTGACGAGACACGAGTTGCTCACGAACCTTCTCTTTTTCGTGTGCGTGATACTTCTCCAGATAGCCTTCGACGAATGGTGTTTGCACAGTTCCCGGAGCAACAGCATTCACCCGCAACTCCTTCGGGTAATCCACTGCAAGCTGTCGCGTCATTGCCAGCACCGCTCCCTTGCTCGCGCAGTACGCAAAACGCTGCTTTACCCCAACCATTCCAGCGACCGAACCGATATTCACAATGCTTCCATGAGCTTGCAGAATTAGAGGCAACATCGCCTGCGTCACCAGAAAAATGGAGTAGACATTTACCTTCATCAATCGGTCAAAATCCTCGTAGCTCACCTCTGCGACAGTTCCTACATTCCCGATGCCTGCGTTGTTCACCAGAATGTCGAGCCTCGGCAAACTAGCAGCAGCGGCTTTCACGCTGGCCTCATCGGTGACATCGATGTGCAGTGCTGTTCCCTGCTTCAGCTGGTCAGCAAGCGACTTAGCCGCCTCGAAGTTGAGATCTGCAACCACCACTTCTGCGCCTGCACGGTCCAGTTCGCGGCAGGTCGCGGCTCCAATGCCGCTTGCTCCGCCAGTCACCAACGCTGATTTTTTATTCAGCCCAAATGCGTCTGCCACGTTGTCTCCTCCACGTGTGGTGATGGATTAAGCCTCGGCTCGCGTCCTGTTACGAAGCTCGCCCAGCCCTGCAATCGTAATTACGATCTCTTCGTTATCGCGCAGCCAGCGCTGCGGAGTGCGTCCGAGACCCACTCCCTGCGGAGTTCCTGTGCTGATAATGTCGCCAGCTTCGAGTGGAGTGAGCGAAGAGATGTGTTCAATGAGCTGAGGAATACGGAAGATCAGGTTCTTCGTATTGGAGTTCTGTAGCACCTCCCCGTCAATCGCAAGCTGTATATCGAGCGCATGAGGATCGGCAATCTCATCGCGTGTAATCACTGCAGGTCCTAACGGAGTGAAGGTAGGAAAGCTTTTCCCCAGCGTCCACTGCGAGGTCGCAAGCTGCACGTCGCGCGCGCTGACATCATTCACAATCGTGTAGCCGAAGACATGTTTTTCCCAGTCACGCGCAGCAATGCGATATCCGGGCTTGCCGATTACTACAGCAAGCTCTGCTTCATAATCAGGCTGCGCAGAGTTCTTCGGCAGGATCACCTCGGTATCCGGTCCTGTCACCGATGACGAGAGCTTCATAAAGACCGTCGGGACCACCTGTACCGTCATCTTCGATTCAGCGGCGTGCTCCTGATAGTTTAGACCAACAGCAAAGATGCGCGGCGGCCGTTGGATAGGAGCTAACAGATGGATCTCTTCAAGTGCATATGACGCGTTGCTACTCGTGGCGCCGCGGATAGCCTTGAGTGCATCTGCATCGCCCTCAATCAACTCCAGCGTGCTGCGAAAGCCATATTCTGTGATGTCGTACACCTTTTTTGACTCAAGCACGCCGGGCCGAGGCATACTGTTTCCTTGCGCAAACGTTACTACTTTCATGAGCTCCTCTGATTCAATTCGACTCCTGACGTCAGATCATCATTACTGTTCGCAGGATAAGGGCTTTTCAAACTACAGCGTTCTCGTTATATACAGCAGAGACCAGAATACGCAATATTATATGCGGAAAATTGTTTTTACTAGTAAATGATATTCTGGCCTGCGCCTGAGTTCGTCCAGAGATCGAGGCGCTGAAACTTGGCACCTTAACGGAGTCATCACTTTGCGTATCGATAGTCATCACCATCTCTGGAGATACGACCCGGCTGAGTACGACTGGATCTCGGATGAGATGTCAGACCTCCGCCGCGACTTTCTGAATTCGGAGCTTCGCTCGCAGCTTATCGAGGCAAAAGTGGATGGAAGCGTCGCGGTCCAGGCACGCCAAAGCCTCGAAGAGACGCAATGGCTCCTCGAAATGGCGCAGGAGGCCCCTATCCTCGGTGTTATCGGATGGGCGCCGATCGCGGCAAAAGACTTCCCTTCGATTCTTGACGATCTGAGGCAGAATCCTCTACTGAAGGGCTTGCGCCACGTCGTTCAGGCCGAACCTTCTCAGTTTCTAACAAGCGTTGACTTCCAGAGAGGAATTCATCAGCTCGCAGGGACCGACCTTGTCTACGATCTTCTGGTTTATGCTCATCAGCTTCCCGAGGGCATTGCGTTCGTCGATCAGTTTCCTGCTCATAGCTTCGTTCTCGACCACATGGGCAAACCTGCCATTGCGCGGCATGAAATAGATCTCTGGAGTCGCAATGTCCGCGAACTGGCCCAACGACCAAACGTCACCTGCAAGGTATCTGGACTCGTCACAGAGGCGAACCCAGCGACGTGGACCCCGGAGTTGCTACGGCCTTATTTCGATGTGGTGCTTGAGAGCTTTGGCCCAGAGCGTCTGATGATTGGAACAGATTGGCCTGTCTGCACCGTCGGTAGCAGCTACTCGGAATGGTGGCATATTGTCGAAGGGTGGACAGCATCGCTCTCCCCTTCCGAGCAGGCCTCCATTCTCGGTGAAACAGCAACCCGTGTCTATCGACTTTCCGGAGCAAGCGCCTGATGCATCCTTCTCTCCCTTTACGGACCGCAGAGACCAGCGAGATCTCGTCCTTTCTTCCAAAAGGCCTCATGCGCCCCTTTGTTTTGGCTACCGGCCTGTTCTTTCTCTGGGGTGTCCCCAACAATCTGAATGACGTTCTGATTCGCCAGTTTATGAAGTCGTTCGCCATAAGCCGATTCCAAGCTGGGTTGGTGCAATCCGCTTTCTATCTTGGCTACTTTCTTCTTGCCCTGCCTGCTGGATTGCTCATCAAACGATACGGTTACAAATCGGGTTTTATCACTGGCCTCCTATGTTTCGGTCTGGGTTGTATGCTCTTCTGGCCTGCGGCCATGACCAGCAGCTATGCCTTCTTTCTCAGCGCACTCTTCATCGTGGCAAGTGGCCTCGCCTTTCTGGAGACTGCAGCCAATCCCTTCATCGCGCAGCTAGGTCCAGCCACCAGCGCAGAGCGCCGACTGAATTTTTCACAGGCTTTCAATCCTATTGGTGCAATCAGCGGCGTCCTTATCGGGACACGTTTCATCTTTTCCGGGATCGAGTTGACACCAGCGCAAAAAGCATCCATGCTCAGCAGCGGCACATACGTTGCCTATCTCCATCACGAAACCCAGCGAGTCGTCACTCCATACTTAGTGCTTGGTGTCATCGCTCTGGCCTGGGCAACTCTGATTGCTGTCACCCATTTTCCGCGCATCCCACGAGTAATTGAAGCCGCCGCTCCGTCATCCGGTTCGTGGAAACGACTGTTTCGTCATCGTCTGCTGATGTACGCCATCGTCGCGCAGTTTTTCTACGTGGGCGCGCAAGTTGGTACATGGAGCTACTTCATCCCATACGCCCAGGAGTACACCCACGTCTCAGAGCGCACCGCCGGACTTCTGTTGACTGGAACCCTTGTAGCCTTCGGCATCGGCAGGTTCGGCTCGGCGTATATCATGCAATGGCTAGCTCCCGCAAAGCTTATGACGGCCTATGCCATCCTGAACGTTTTGCTATTGGCTATTGGGATCTTGGCCTCCGGCTGGTATGGCCTGTTCGCGATTCTTATGACCAGCTTCTTTATGTCGATCATGTATCCCACCATCTTTGCCATTGGCATTCGCGGTATGGGAGAAGAGACAAATCTCGCCGGATCACTGATCGTCATGGCCATCCTCGGTGGCGCTATCTTGACCCCCGTTATGGGACTCATCTCCGAATATTCCCGCAGCATGGCTGCTGCATATCTCGTCCCCGCCGTCTGCTACCTCGTAGTTGCGGCGTTCTCATCACAGACCCCCGCCGTGGAGACTACAGCATGATCCAGGACTCAGTCCTTTCCGCGATTAAGGCGCACGCTTCGCCGCCAATGCCCAAACACAGCCGCCCTATCGTTATCATCGGGGCGGGAGGCATCGTTCGGTCCGCACATCTGCCTGCGTACCAAAAAGGCAAGTTCTCGGTCATAGGTTTGATGGATCAGAGTCTTGAACGAGCAGAGTTACTGGCTAAGAGTCACGCCATCGCTCGCACCTTTGACAATATCGACAGTGTCGTGCAGTTCGCGCCCGATGATGTCGTCTACGACATCGCCGTACCTGCTTCGCAACTATCGCATATCCTTCCTCACATTCCTGATGGGTCCGCTGTCCTGATGCAGAAGCCTATGGGAGAGACACTCGAAGAAGCACGCATCATTCGCGATCTTTGCCGGACCAAGGGACTCACGGCCTCAGTCAACTTCTCCCTGCGTTATTCCCCTAACAATCTGGCTATCTCAGCCCTGGCAAGGGCAGGTTTGCTGGGAGATCTCCATGATCTTCAGGTTCAAACCACTACCTATACCCCCTGGGATCTCTGGACCTTCCTCGCCACCGCCCCAAGAGTTGAGATTATGTATCACAGCATCCACTACTTCGACCTGATTCGTTCCTGGCTCGGAAACCCAAATAGCGTCTACGCTAAAACCGTAAACGACCCTCACACGGCTAACTTGGCCGCAACCAAGACCATCGCAATCCTGGACTACGGCGGCAACATGCGGGTTTTCGTTGCAAGTAATCATCACCACAACTTTGGCCAGAAGCATCAGCACAGCTTCGTCCAGTGGGAAGGTACTCGTGGTGCGGCTCGCATCAGCATGGGCTTGAATCTGGACTACCCAATGGGGGTTCCCGACACAGCCGAGTTTGCCGAGCGGGGATGCACTGAGGACTGCTGGCAGGCACTTCCAGTTGCCGGAGCTAACATTCCCGACGGCTTTATCGGGACGATGGGTGCCCTTCAGGCCTTCGTCGAAGGCTCAACATCCAGCCTCCCAACCCACTACGAAGACGCCTTTCAAACCATGGCGCTGGTGGAAGCGCTCTACCGCTCCAGCGAGCAAAGCGGAGAGGTTCTGCAGCTTGGTGACTGACACTGTCTCCAAGTGCAGCCAATGAAAAGAGCTCAATTAGAGGAACGAGTCGCTTTTATGGCCTGCGAACCCCAAAAAAGACTCATGTCATCCTGGACATACTCAGTAAACATCTGATTATTAGCTACTTAAACGATCCAGAGCCACTTTCATTTTCGAACCAAATGCGTATGCGTCTAACCGAGGGCCATTTTCCTCCGTCTGGTGCATGAAAAAGTCGGGCGCGGGCGGCAAGTTTCCTTTCCACTGCGCCTTAGGCGCCATATAAAAAGTAGACATCCCAGGCATCATCATTCCATCCCAATACTTGCTTGTACTGTTGACCCAGCAAATCATTGCCATCCCAATATTGATGTGCCCACGGGGCGGCGACTCGGGTACCTTATCTTTTCCGACCGGAGCCGGAGCGAGCTGCTCGCTATCAAATCATGTTCGGCAAAACGCATTTCTTCTTGCCGCGCGCAATGGACTGGTCCCAAACACTGCGCATATCCTGCTTCATTTGGCGACCGCCGCCACCTTGATCGTTCTTCTCATGAAGTCAGGACGGCAAATCAGTTCACGATCGAAGCTCTCGATTGGTCGGGATTTGGTTCGATCCCGATCCGATCACTGACCGCCGATCGAATCCGCTGCTTGCAGCTGAGGTATCGGTCAGTTGTCTGAACCGAGACATGTCCCAGCAGGAACTGGAGCCGGCACTTCCGGTTGGCGACTCGCTCCAGGAACCATGACGACTACGAGCAGCGTCTAATCAAGGGCTTAGGTTTAGAACATCTTGCTCTTGGGCTCTTTTTTTGATGGTCATGTGAGTTCACAACTTTTTGCAATTTGTTGCGCCCTTGTGACATATCGCCGAGTTTTCTTGCTTATTCTTCAATCCGATGGAGATGGGGCGTTTCTCAGAGCGCACGGGCGCCTCTCCGAAAGAGTAGATATGGTGAAGTTCCAAGTTCGCCGATGGTCCGATCGCCCCCGCATGTTGGTGTTCATGCTGGGAGTTATGTTGCCCGCGGCCGCGCTCATCGCGGTCGGTGTGTGGCACCTGAGGACCATCCAGCGTGAAAAATCGATCGAGGCTGTCTTTCAACGGGAGTATCAACAGGTCTTAGCTATCGCTGAAAAGCGGATTGACGCGCGCGCTTACGAGATCACGGAAGAAGCAAGAGCAAAATTTCCCGCTGCGAACCATGACGACGAACTCGAGGCTTTCCTGGTGTCACACAGAGACATTGCGCATGCATTTCTGTGGTCCGGGAAAGGCCACCTTGAGATTCGATCTCAGCCCGATCGAATGAGTGATCCTGAGTTTGTTGAAGACGGCAAGAAGCTCTCATCCATGGTTGGGCATTGGTTTGATATGGAGTCCAACGACTGGATCGGCAAGCTAAAGAAGATCGAGGCGACAGAAGGACGACACGTCTATCTCACCAGCAATTGGTTAGCCAGGGGCGACAAGATGCAGTATCAGTCTCTGGTGGTATTCATGCCTCGCGGTTCGACTACGGAGCATCCAGCTCTGGCAGGGTTTGTCTACGATACCGACTATCTAAGTAACAAGTTTTTTCCGCAAGCTCTCAACGAAGTGCTGCCAAATCAAAACGAAAACGATACATCCCATCAACCTGTGATGATGGTGCGGACCGCGAAGGACCGCGAGCCGATGGCTTCGTCGCTCTGTTGGGATGGAGGTTCGCCTGAAGTGGAGCGCGGTTTTGACGGTGTGTTCCCCGGACTGATTTTGGGAATTAAGCTGCGCGGGACCACGATTGCTAACATCAGCAGCCACTTTATTCGGACGGCCTTTCTTATTCTCGGAGCGCTTTCCCTGCTGATGGGCGGAGGAATGCTGCTCGCCTATCGAAATGTCTCGCGCGAACTTGCACTTGCGAAGTTGAAGTCTGATTTTGTCTCGAACGTCTCGCACGAGCTGCGAACTCCTCTGGCGCTCATCCGCCTTTACGCAGAGACGCTCGAACTGGGCCGCATCTCCAACCCCGAAAAGCGTCAGGAATATTACGAGATCATTCGCAAAGAAAGTGAGCGGTTAACTTCGCTGATCAACAATATTCTGGACTTCTCGCGTATCGAGTCTGGCAAGAAAGAGTACGACTTCCGCGAAACGGATGTGGCTGATCTGGTAAGGGGCACGCTGGAGTCATATCGTTTTGAAATCGAACAAAACGGTTTCCAGTTCGAACAGAAGATCGATAACGATCTACCGCAAGTGAGTGTGGATCGCGAGGCGATTGCGCGTTCGCTGCTGAATCTGGTGAACAATGCCGTGAAGTACTCGGCGACGGAGAAATACCTTGGGGTAAACCTCTACCGGCACAATGGCGACGTCAACCTTGAGGTTGTCGACCATGGAATCGGCATTCCCGCGAAGGAGCAGCCCAAAATCTTTGAGAAGTTCTATCGAGTGGGCGATCCAATGATGCACAACACCAAGGGAAGCGGACTGGGGCTGTCTCTGGTACGCCATATCGTGCAGGCACATGGCGGTGAAGTTGCAGTTGAGAGCGAACCCGGTCGAGGCAGCAAGTTCACTATTACTCTGCCAGTGCAGACTTCAGAGGTCCAGCAGGCGAAAGGGATGCCGGCATGAGACAGAAAGAGAAAACGAAAGTAACAGAAGCACCGAAGCCAGCGAGAATTCTTGTCGTGGAGGACGAGCCCAATATGGTGGCTGGACTTCGAGACAACTTCGAGTTTGAAGGGTATGAAGTAATTACAGCGGGCGATGGGATCGAAGGCCTTCGGAGAGCGCTAGAAGAGTCTCCCGACCTTGTGGTCCTGGATGTCATGATGCCCCGCATGAGCGGACTGGAAGTATGCAAACAGCTACGCGCTCAACGTGGTTCGATCCCGATCATCATGCTGACTGCCCGCGGCCAGGAATTAGACAAAGTGGTGGGCCTTGAACTTGGCGCGGACGACTATGTGACCAAGCCGTTCTCAATCCGCGAGTTGTTGGCGCGAGTGAAGGCCGTGCTGCGACGCACGGCTGTGGTTCCCAAACATCAGGATCAACACTCGTTCGGTAACGTGGAAGTCGATCTGCGGCGTCAACGAGTGCTCAGGTCAGGCAAGGCTCTCGAGGTTTCCTCCAAAGAGTTCGAGCTGTTGAAGTACTTCATCTGTCATTCGGGCGAAACGCTCAGTCGCGATCGTCTTCTGGAAGAGGTTTGGGGGTACGAGAATTTCCCAACTACCCGGACGGTGGATACGCACCTGGTACGTCTGCGCCAAAAACTTGAACCCGATCCCGAACAACCACAGTACTTTCTCACGGTGCATGGAACAGGGTACCGGTTCGTCGGCTAAAGCAACGATCAGAACCTAAGAGGCATGGATTATGAACGACGGTAGAGTACTACCTAAAAGTGAAGGCAAGTTCCGGACTAACGGCGGGCACCAAAGTTACAGCATGCCCCAATCCTCGATGGTGGCGTCGATGCCGCCACTACTATCGAGTGTGCCACTAGCGGACGAGAGGGACTCGCTTCTGCGAGAGAAACTTGATCTCCATTTACAACTGTTCGAGGCCGCACAGATCCAACGCAAACTAAGCGGCCCGCGCGAGTTGCGCCACAGCTGTTTACAGTTCGCAAGCGAGGTCTTCGCGGCGCGCTTTCTCGCCGGGGATTTCACGTCGTTCTTGCAAAGCGGGTCCAAGGTTCTTGTAGCGCACGGAGACATCGCCGGTAAAGGCGTTGCGGCTGGAATGTGGTTCACCAATCTGGCGGGGCTTTTGCAAAGTTACGACCGTCCACATTCTGACCCCGCAAAGATCGCCTCGGAGATAAATCGCCACCTCTGCTATCTGCGGCCGGTTGCACCGTTCGCCACGGCATTTCTCGCGCGGGTTGACTGCAATCTTGGAGAACTGACCTACTGCAATGCCGGCCATTTTCCGCCGATATTGCTTCGCGCGGATGGACGGACTGAGCTGCTCGAGAGAGGTGGTCCGCTGTTAGGTGCTATCGACGGTGCGAAGTTCGAGTTGGGCAAACTGATTCTCGAACCCGGAGACACGCTTGTCGCATACTCCGATGGTGTACTTGAATGCCGTAACACTGCAGACGAAGAATTCGGACTGGATCGGATCGTAGCGGCATTACGAGGCGCCAAATCGCCGTTCGCTCAAGCCACGCTCATGATGCTCCTTGCCACCTTACAAGACTTCGCGAACGGTAGTCCGCTTTGCGACGATGTCAGTTTGACAGTGATTCAACGCGACGCGACATGCCGCCCCCGACGGCACTTGCCGGATGATTCGTATTGCTCAACCCACACCTTATGAGATATCTCAGTGCGCTACTTTCGATCGCCTATTTTCAGCAGATTGCAGCATCCCAACTCTTGCCAGGTTCGGTGCTTGAGCCGGAAATGTGTGTCAATTGGCGACAACACGGCGAGTGCACTTAGTGAGAAGTTCTGTCATTCCTTTACACTGAGTTCCGGGCGGTTGGTCGGCAACCCTTCCTTTACGCGCCCGAACGGCCAACGACGGGTAAGGTGCGGGTTGCCAGTAATCCGCCCAGAACCCAGAAAGTCTTGTGTCCGGACTGTTCGGTGAGCGAGTTGACGATTTGTCAATCCCATGCTCGGACGCACGGCTAATCGTTCTACGGAGTATTAGACCGCTTTCGATCAGTTGCACACATCAGAGTAATCCCTCGTCTCAGATCCAATCCATACTTATCTGCGAGGTGCTCCTGGCGTTCACCGCATATTGCGTGGCCCATCTCATGGGTGACCGCATAATCGAGGATACTTCCCGGTGGCAGTCCAAATCTGCGAGCCAACATTTCCTGTCGAGAATCCACGGTTTCAAAGAGTTCCTCTTCCAACACGGTGACGCGAGCGCTGAGTTCGCTGAACGCGGGCGATTCAGGGTCCCCGCCCAATTCCTTTATCGTCTGCCTCCAGCGTGCTGAACCTGCGAGCACGAATGTCCACTGGCCCATTCTTTCAGTTGGATATCTTTCGAGAACCTTTGCCAGCAACGCGGCGCTCGTAAGACATTGTGATGGGTCGTAGTCAGTTGTGCAGGAGAAAGAGATAGCGTGCGAGAGAGAGGCAGGACGGTTTGCGAGTTCTATCGGCAGAATTCTAATGGAGGTCCTTTGCGCATTGAGTGCGGACACCCAGAGAAAGATGACAGCAGTGAAGATTTCATGGCGGATACCTCATCGGTTCCGCCTACGCTGCTCCCTTCGACCTGCTACCTCAATGCAAGGCAGGTCGAAATGTGTGTCTCAAGAAGATCACCCACTAAAATTTGATTTATTACTGAGATAGCGGGGATAGTGAGGCATCGAGCCGCGTTCACAATGTCCTACGATGATGATCTGTGAACATAGCTTTTCGGGTCTTGAGCGAACCCGTTCTAGCCCACTACCCCCTGGTTCGCTCGACCTCAAAACAAAATAGTTTTACATCATCGATTTCGTCGAGCAAAATCAATGGTGCTCCTAGAGTGCCCGGCCTTTTTTGTACCAGTTCTCATGAGAGAGACTGTACAAAAAGGAGCGGAACATGGCGAAGGGAAAGAAGCATACGCCTGAGCAGATCGTGAGTTTGCTGCGGCAAATCGAAGTTGCGGTAGCGAACGGCAAGACGACTCCGGTAGCGTGCCGGGAAAACGGGATCACTGAGCAGACGTACTATCGATGGCGGAAAGAGTACGGTGGCTTGCAGGTGGACCAGGCGCGGCGGCTGAAGGAACTGGAGCAGGAGAACGCGAAGCTGAAGCGTTTGGTGTCGGAGTTGAGCCTAGAGAAATTGGTGTTGAAGGACATCGCCTCGGGAAACTTCTAAGCCCTGAACGACGGCGTTGTGCGGTAGATCATGCTCAGGAACAAGGCATGAGTGAACGGCGGGCGTGCCGGTTGGTGAACCAGCCACGTGGCACGCAACGCTATCAGCTGACACGATCAGCTGACACGGCGCGAAGACGAAGATGCACTCACCGAGGCCATCGTGGAGCTGGCCAGCCAGTATGGACGCTACGGCTACCGCCGCGTAACGGCGCTGCTGAAGCGGGACGGCTGGCAAGTTGGCAAGGATCGGGTGGAGCGCATCTGGCGTCGCGAAGGGCTGAAAGTTCCACAGAAACAGAAGCCGCGCAGGCGGCTGTGGTTCAACGACGGATCGTGTGTACGGCTGCGGCCGGAGCACGTCAACCGTATGGTCTTACGACTTCGTGAGCACGAGGACGCACGACGGAAGGACGGTGCGGATGTTGAATCTTATCGATGAGCACAGCCGAGAGTGCCTGATGATCCGGTCGGAACGAAGGTGGAGTTCGGCGAAGGTCATCGAGGCGCTGGCCGACGTGATGGTGATGAAGGGTGTGCCCGAACATCTTCGCTCCGACAACGGCCCTGAGTTCGTCGCCAAGGGTCTGCGGAAATGGCTCGCCGGTGCAGGAGCGAAGACGGCTTATATCGAACCAGGAAGCCCATGGGAGAACGGCTACTGCGAGAGCTTCAACTCAAAGCTGCGGGACGAGTTCCTGAACGGCGAACTCTTCTACTCGATGAAGGAAATCAGGGTGCTGGCGGAACGGTGGCGAGTTCACTACAACACCGTCCGGCCACACTCCTCGCTGGGTTATAGACCACCAGCGCCAGAGGCATGGGTGGCAAAGAGCTTGGGGTGTGGAGAAGTGGAAACCGCTCCGCGCTTCCCACTTCTCCACAACCCCGACTGCGACTATCTATCGATAAAGATAGCTGCGCTACACTAACAACCGAACTGGTACAAAAGATCGGGCAGACCACCTACGCTTTAGCCAAATACAACACAGCCGTGACGATAATGAGGAGCACATAGAAGCAAACAACAGTGGGAATCATCAGGAGAGCCTTCATGATTTGAGGTATGACGGCTCTACTGCCCTCCGCTAGATTCCAATGATATAAGCTTCAAGGACTCAGGAGTCATCTCAGAAAGTCCCAAGAGCATCTGCTCAAGCGTTGCGCATGCAAACACCGAGCCGATATGAAGAATTGGTAAATGCCGTCAAGCAACCAGAAAAATAGGATTGGCAAAAATGGAATAACAATGTTTTTGCCCGTTGTTTGAAACAACCCACTAAACTTTCCTGCAACGAGCGATCCTACCCATAGTGTCACGCACCAGCTCTTTATCGCCGAACGAATACCCTGGTCCCCGGCAATGCGGCCGTACGTGTATGAAAGTTGATCTTTGGCATACTCTTCGAGTTCCATTTCGCCAAATTATTACATATCCGTTGCAATCGCTATCAGTATGAATCTAGCCCCCCGAAGCGACGCCCCGCGCCGCGCGACCGCAGGCAGCACAGGCGGCAGCGGCGGAGCGCTTATCGGCTAGCGGTCTGCGAGAGGGCAGTTCAGGAGGCGCCCGCTCGCCAAATGCGATGAAATTGATTCGGTACAAACGAAAAATAGTTCCTGACATACTAGGCGCACTACCGACCACCAGCAAAGCTCCTACCTTTCTACTCAGCAAGTGATTTGCGTCTGATGATCCGTTCCAGCGTAACATCCAAATTTTTACTCCCCACACAGATAACTCACAGAAAATAAAAGACCGGGTCTGAGACCCGGTCTTGAGGAGGAGGAGGGAAACTTCAGCCTTATGGGGTGTCGACTTCAACCTTATGGGGTACAACTTCAACCTTATGCGTAAACCCACACACTTTTCGTGTTTTTACCTTCAAACATCCTAGCTGCAGCCTGAGGTGCTGCCGCAGGACATGCAGCGGTAGCAGGATCCGCTGCGGGTCATGATGGCTCCGCAGGTGGCGCAGGAGGGTGAGTCGCCCATCTCGTACATGGACTTCATGGCGTCGGAGGCGTGGTAGATGCCGCGGTCTTCGAGGGACATGGGGTTGGAGGATTCGAGTCCGCTGCGGGCGGTGAGGTCGGGGGCGATTCCCTGCTGGGGTGGGGTGGTGGCGTGGGTGTGCTCGTGGCTGTCGTAGGTGCTAAAAGCAACAGCAGATCCCTCCGCTTCGCTGCGGGATGACAACAAAGAAGACTGTGACGATGGCTCAGCGACCGGAGATGAGGCGGTGAGGTTGGGGAGGAGCGACGACTCGATGCGGTTGTTGGGGGCGTTGACGGTGCCTTCCACGGGGATGCTGGTGGGGATGCTGGACTGGCCTTGATTTTGGGGGCTTAGGCCGGCGAAGAGGTCGAACTGGTGCCCGGAGAGGAAGCGGATCTGTATCCAGCGGAAGATGTAGTCCATGATCGACTTGGCGTAGCCGATCTGCTCGTTGCCGGTCCAGCCGGAGGGCTCAAAGCGGGTGTGGGCGAACTTCTCGCAGAGGACGCGCAAGGGGACGCCGTGCTGGAGGGCGAGGGAGACGGCGGTGGCGAAGGAGTCCATGAGTCCGGAGACGGTGGAGCCTTCCTTGGCCATGCGGATGAAGATTTCGCCGGGCTGGCCGTTGGGGTAGAGGCCGACGGTGATGTAGCCCTCGTGTCCGGCGAGGCCGAATTTGTGGGTGACCGAGGCGCGCTCGGCAGGGAGACGGTGGCGGACGGCGCGAGGCGGGGCCTGCGAGTCGGCAGCGTCGGAGTTCTGGAGAGCGGCTTCGGCGATCTGCTTGAGCTGGGTTTCGAGGTTGTGGATGCGGGCGTGGGCGGCGGTGGCGGTCTCCATCGCTTCGACGAGCTGCTGGCGGGAGGCGGCGCGGGCGGCTTCGACGGCTTCGTCGATTTCGGCTTGAGCCGCTACTGCGGTGAGTACCCCTGCTGCGGGCGCTACCGCTGCTACGGCGTTGGTGCTGCGGGTTCCCTTCTTGTCGGCGTCGGTCTGCGCGGTGACGTTGAGGGGCTGGGTTCCCTTGGAGTTGTCGCGGTAGATGGCTACGGCCTTGAGGCCCTGGCGCCAGCTCTCCATGTAGGCTTCGGCGATGTCGTCGACGGAGCAGTCCTGGGGGAGGTTGACGGTCTTGGAGATGGCTCCGGAGAGGAAGGGCTGGGTGGCGCCCATCATCTTGATGTGGCCCATGTAGGAGATGCTGCGGGTTCCCTTGGAGGGCTTGAAGGAGCAGTCGAAGACGGCGAGGTGCTCGGGCTTGATGGCGGGCGCGCCTTCGATGGTGCCGGTGGCGTCGATGTAGCTGACGATGGCGTTGACCTCGGACTCGGAGTAGCCGAGCTTGATGAGGGCCGAGGGGACGGTGTTGTTGACAATCTTGATCATGCCGCCGCCGACGAGCTTTTTGTATTTCACGAGGGCGAGGTCAGGCTCGATGCCGGTGGTGTCGCAGTCCATCATGAAGCCGATGGTGCCGGTGGGGGCGAGGACGGTGACCTGGGAGTTGCGGTAGCCGTGCTTTTCGCCGTGGGCGAGTGCGCCGTCCCAGGCGTGGCGGGAGGCTTCGATGAGCTGGTCAAGCTGGGGGACGAAGAAGGGCTCGGCGCTCTGCTTGGACTTGCCGATGTTGTTGACTTCGGCACGGTGCATGCGGACGACGTCGAGGAAGGGCTCGCGGTTGACGTAGAAGCCGGGGCAGGCTCCGCCGGCGGGCTGGTCATCTCCGTGGGCCTGCTGGGTGAGCGGGGTGGCTGCGCCGAGGGGTGGGCAGGTTTCGGCGATGCGGGAGGACTGCCAGTAGGCGTCGCCGCAGAGGATGGAGGTGAGGGTGGCGGCGAAGTCGCGGCCGGCGTCGGAGTCGTAGGGGAGACCGAAGGCCATGAGGAGCGCACCGAGGTTCGCGTAACCGAGGCCGAGGGGGCGGTAGTCGTGCGAGTTCTTCGAGATCATCTCGGTGGGGTAGCCTGCGGAGTCGACGATGATCTCCATGGCGGTGGTGACGATCTCGATGGCGTGACGGCAGCTGGGGATGTCGAACTGGCCGCCGGGGGTGAGGAACTTCAGGAGATTGAAGGATGCAAGGTTGCAGGCGGAGTCATCGAGGAACATGTACTCCGAGCAGGGATTGGAGGCGTTGATGCGTGCCGTATTTTTGCTGGTGTGCCAGCGGTTGATGGTGGTGTCGTACTGCATGCCGGGGTCGCCGCACTGCCAGGTGGCTTCGGCGATCTGGTGCATGAGGTCGCGGGCGCGGTATTCCTTCACCGGCTTTCGGTCTTTAACGGTGCGGGTAGTGAAGGTGCCGTCGGTCTCGACCGCGCGCATGAACTCGTCGGTAACGCGGACGGAGTTGTTGGCGTTCTGGAAGAAGATGGAGCTGTAAGCCTCGGAGTCTGGACCGCTGCCGTCGTAGCCCGCCTGCATGAGGTGCCAGGCCTTCTGCTCTTCCTTCACCTTGCACTGGATGAAGTCATCGATATCTGGATGGTCGACGTTGAGGATGACCATCTTGGCAGCGCGACGGGTCTTGCCGCCGGACTTGATGACGCCAGCGAAAGCGTCGAAGCCGCGCATGAAGCTAAGTGGGCCGGAGGCGGTGCCGCCGCCTGAAAGGGTTTCCATGGAGCCACGGATGCCTGAGAGGTTTGAGCCTGCGCCTGAACCCCACTTGAAGAGCATGCCCTCGGTCTTGGCGAGAGTGAGGATGGAGTCGAGCGAGTCCTGCACGGAGTTGATGAAGCAGGCGGAGCACTGGGGTTTGGTGTAGCCGGTGACGGAGAACTCGACCTTGCCGGTGGTGGCGTTCCAATGCCAGTTCTGGGCGTCGGAGTTGGGCTCGAGGCGGTCGCAGCCGACGTTGAACCAGACGGGCGAGTTGAAGGCAACCTTCTGGTTGAGGAGAAGGTGGGCGAGCTCGGCGTAGAAGGTGTCGGCGTCAGCCTGGGATGCGAAGTAGCCGCCTGCGATGCCCCAGTCGCGGATGGACTCGGCGACGCGGGTGATGAGGGCGCGGACGCCGGATTCGCGTTCGTCGGTGCCGTTGAGGCCGTGAAGGTATTTGCTGGCGACGATGTTGGTCGCGGTCATGGACCAGTCGGCGGGAACTTCGACGTTCTTCTGCTCGAAGATGGTCTTGCCCTTGAAGTCCTGGATGATGGCGTCACGGAGCTCCCAGACGATCTCATCGTAGGGGGAGACGCCCGGCTTGGTGAAGTGGCGATCAAACGTCAGACCAGGCGTGCGCTGATTCTTGAAGCTGGCTGCTCCGGATGCGGTCTGGGCGGCGCTCTGTGTTTGGGTCTGATTGGGGATGGTGGCCATGGGGAGTACTCCTTCTAATTTGATGAAAAATCTGGGATATCGATGCCCTCCGAAGACGTACGTCACGGGGGTAAAACTAACGACGAGAGCGCTGGATATGTATCCGACTGAATAAGCCGGCGGCGTTCTGGGTCGTGAAATGTAAGGAACTTGGCCGTGTTTTGCTTGGCTGCAGTCGTGAAAGTAACGCCCCTTATGGGGTGTGTCAAGTATAAAGCACAACATGTTGTGTTGGCTGTGCGAATACCCCTATTTACGCAGGGTTAATGTGTCAAAACGGTGAAAACCGGGATTTTTGCTGTGGATTTTGCATAATGTGCGCGTGGATGGCAGCTTTTACCGTTCTGTAATGGGACAGGTTTGAGGGTAGGCGCGAATGGGCGTAAGAGCAAGGGATGCGGGTGTGGATGGGCGTGGAAATGTAGGAAAAGTGGACGGCTCATCGGCAGAGGTTTGGGTGTCGTCGGCTTGAAAAGACGGAACGGATGTGAACTCCCATGTAATGTGTTGCGTAGCTTGTCGGGACACAACGATGTAGGGCGGAGGGACTCTTGGTTCGGACGAGGAGCGGCTCGGAGTTGGTGACACGAGCAAATAATTTGGCGTTGGTTGGAATCGCGCTGGCGGTGGCGTTCGTCCATCTGATGACGAACGGGCGGTATGGGTTTCACCGGGACGAATTTCAGTTCCTGAGTGATGCGCGGCACCTGGACTGGGGGTTCGTTGCGTATCCTCCGTTTACGCCGTTTGTGGAGCGGGTGGGGTTGCAGCTGTTTGGGGTATCGCTTATAGGGCTGCGGTTGTTTTCCGTGATTGCGCAGGCCCTGGCGATTGTGATGACGGGGCTGATGGCTCGCGAGTTGGGCGGTGGACGGCTGGCGCAGGTAACGGCCGCGCTGACGGTGGCGACCTCGGGACTGCCGGTATTCGAGGGCACGGAGTTTCAGTACTCCTCTTTCGACTATCTGTGGTGGGTTCTGATCGCTTACTTCGTCATTCGGTTGTTGAAGACGGAGAACCCGCGATGGTGGCTGGCTATCGGAGTGTTTGTCGGCCTTGGTTTGATGACCAAGTACACGATTGTGTTTTTTATTGCTGGGATCGTGGGCGGAATGATGCTGAGTTCGGCCCGGCGTTACTTTGTGAGTGGGTGGTTCTGGGGTGGGGTCGCAGTGGCGCTAGTGATCTTTGCGCCTAATTTTTTGTGGCAGGTAAAGCACGGGTTCATCTCGGTGCATTTTTTGCAGCATATCCATGTGCGGGATGTAAGGCAGGGTCGAGCTAACGGGTTTGTGCTGGATCAGTTCAAAATCTGCGCCAATCTGGTTGCTGCGCCGCTGTGGATAGCGGGAGTGATCTGCTTTTTCCGAGACAGACGTTACCGGATGCTGGGATGGATGTATGTGGTTCCGCTGGCCCTGTTTGCGTTTGGCAAGGGACGCGGGTATTACCTGGCGGCAGCGTATCCGATGCTTTTGGCGATGGGCGCGGTGGTGGGTGAGCGGTGGGTAGCGTCGATGAAGAGGCCGCGGAGGCTCGCGGTGGAAGGATTGTTCTTTACCGGGGTGGTGGCATGGGGGGTGCTGGCCTACGCCATTCTTGTGCCGCTGGCATCGGACGGCCCGCTCAGGCAGTTTGCGCTGAAGATCAACGGTGACATGCGGGAGGAGTTTGGGTGGGACGAGTTGGTGCGGACGGTCGCGGGGATTCGCGACTCTCTGCCAGCCGAGCAGCGAAGTATTGTTGGCGTGTTGACAGGCAACTATGGAGAACAGGGCGCAGTGGAGATTCTTGGTCCAGCATACCATCTGCCGATGCCGATCAGTATGACGAACTCGGCGTGGCTGCGGGGATATCCTCCGGTGCCCCCTTCAACGCTGATCGTGGTTGGGTTTTCGCGCGACGCTGCGGACAGGGCGTTTACGTCGTGCAGGCTGGCGGGACATAACGGGAACTCGGAGGGCGTGAAGAACGAAGAGAGCCAGTCGCATCCGGATATTTTCTTGTGCGGCTCGCCCCGGCTGCCGTGGCCGGAGTTCTGGAAGGAGTATCAGAATTATGGGTGAGAAGAGCTAAGAGGCTCGGATGAGGCGGAGGCGCTGACGAAGCTGCGCCGTGGCTTCGCGATGGCAGAGGAGGCAGAGGGTACGGAGGTTGTCGAGGTCGCATTGGCCGCCGCCTTCGGCTACGGGACGAATGTGGTCGGCGTCCCAGAGGCTGCGGCGGGCGGTGATGGACTTCATGCCGTAGAGTCGTAGTCCGGCAGCGCGGGCGGGGCCTCGGGATCGCTTCAGGGCGTTATAGGCGGCAATGGTGTCGATGGCGCATACGTGGCAGATGCCACGGTCTCGGGCGAAGACCTGGTCGCGGAGGTAGCCGGGGTCGGTGCGGAGACGCCACTGGTGGACACAGTAGTCGCTGCAGAAGGTACGGCGGCGTCTGGAGATGATTTCAAGTTCGCACCAGCGACAGAGGGGCAGGTTGTTGGGGCCGACTGGGAGAGCATGGCGTGTGGTGCGGCCGCCGGGGAGGGTGCGTGGGATGATCACGATGCTTTCAGGATAGGGCCACGGAACGAAGGGCGGAATTGCTGAGACAGGTTCTCGGTGGTCGGGATGCTCTAAGGCACGATGGAATGCCGGTTAGGCCGTGATCGATCTCGAGGGCCGACCAGTGGGAGAAGCCGTACGGAAAGCTGAGATGGACCGTCAAGTCGGGTTCGGCTTCAGGTAATTTGGCCTCGCGGTTCGGGATGTAACGAGAGTTGGCTATGATCGTTGAGGTAGTGGAGGGCGTGATGTCCAGAACACAGTCGACGATGGTCTCGCTGGGGAGTACGGCTCCGGCGTTCGAGTTGTTGGATGTAGTGAGCGGGAAGGCTGTGGGTCGGGATGATGTGTTCGCGACGGCTTCAGAGGATGCGCGGGCGGACGCGGCAAACTGCTCGACCACCGGATGCCACGGGCTGCTGGTAATGTTTCTTTGTGTGCACTGCCCGTTTGTGAAACACGTGGAGGAGGAGTTGGCGCGGATTGGGCGGGATTACGAGCGCAGGATTGCGATTGCGGCGATCTCGTCGAATGATGTGGAGGCCTATCCGCAGGATGCGCCGGCGGAGATGAAGAAGCAGGCGGAGCGGCTTGGGTTCCGCTTTCCTTACCTGTATGACGAGACGCAGGAGGTGGCGCGGGCGTATGACGCAGCCTGCACGCCGGACTTCTT
Source organism: Tunturiibacter gelidiferens (assembly GCF_013410115.1). Taxonomy (GTDB): domain Bacteria; phylum Acidobacteriota; class Terriglobia; order Terriglobales; family Acidobacteriaceae; genus Edaphobacter; species Edaphobacter gelidiferens. Next base: position 1,182,495 of record NZ_JACCCV010000001.1, on the reverse strand, counting down.
TTTGTTCGATGCGGGAATGACGCTGGTCTATCGCGGGCAGCTGGATGATAGCCGACCTCGTCGTGGGGACTCGGGGAATGACCTGCCCGTGACGGGAAACGACCTGCGAGCTGCGATGGATGCGGTGATTGCGGGGAAGCGGCCGGATACGAATCAACGGTTCTCGATTGGATGCAATATTAAGTGGAAGGAATAGATCGGCGCTTTTGTAACCGTTTGGGATACCGATTTGCTGATGTTGAAAAAGGGGGAACTATGGATGCCGTATTGGAAGAGTTGAAGGCGGGGATTCGAAAGTTTCGGACGGACGTTTATCCGGAGAATAAGGATACCTACGTGAAGGCTGCGAGCGAGCCGCAGAAGCCGCATGCTTTGATTGTGACCTGCGCGGACTCGCGGATCGATCCCGAATTGATTACGCAGTCCCAGCCAGGGGATATCTTTGTGACGCGAAACGTCGGCAACCTGGTGCCGGCCTATGGCGAGATGCTGGGCGGCGTGAGTGCGGTGATCGAGTACGCCGTTTCGGCGCTGAAGGTGCAACATGTGGTGATCTGCGGACACTCTGACTGCGGGGCGATGAAGGGTTTGTTGCACCCTGAAGGGCTGGAGAAGTTACCAACCGTGAAAAGTTGGTTGACGAACGCGCAGGCGGCGTTGAGCGTGGCAAACTCATTGGCCAGCAAAGACGACCGGCAGAGTGATTTACTGCGGCAGTTGACTGAGGAGAATGTGCTGCTCCAGTTGCAACATCTGCGGACGCATCCTTCGGTAGCCGGTGCGATGGCGCGGGAGGAGCTCACGATCTCGGGTTGGGTGTACGACATTGGCAAGGGCGAGGTGAGGATCTCGGAGGACGGAGGCCGGGCGTTTGTGCCGGTGACGATTGAGAGCAAGGGCAAATGATCGTTCCGCGCGGACGACAGCTGGCGGCGATGCTGAAGTACGTTGGCCTGCCGCTACTGCTGCTGGTTCTGTACGACCTGGCGGTGGTGGCGGCATACAAGTTGATGCACTGGAATTGGATCGCTCTGCCACATATTCCGTTGGCGTTGTTCGGATCTTCGATCGGAATTATTGTTGCGTTCCGGAACCAGTCTGCCTATGCGCGATGGTGGGAGGGGCGGATTCTGTGGGGGGCGATTGTAAACAACTCGAGGAGTTGGGCGCGTCAGGTGACTACGAGTATGTTGTCGCTGAAGAGTGGCGATGCTGCTGAACTCAAGGAGACACAGCGGCGGATGGTGTATCTGCAGATTGCGTTTGTGCATGCTCTGCGGCAACATTTGCGAAAGTTGGAACCGTGGGCTGAGTTGGCACCGCTGCTTGACGAGCACGAACTGGAGGCTCTGCGGGTGGAGAAGAATGTGCCGCTTGCTATACAGCAGCTGATGGGGAAGTTGCTGCTGGAGTGCCAGACGCGGGAGTGGGTGGATGCGTTGCAGTGGCGCGCCATGGACGAGAGTTTGAACGATCTGGCAGATGCACAAGGCGGCGCGGAGCGGATTAAAAACACACCGATGCCGAAGCAGTACGACTACTTCCCGCAGCTCTTTGTACAGATCTACTGTGTGTTGCTGCCGTTGGCGCTGGTGACGAGCATGGGATGGTTCACGCCGCTCGGATCGACGCTGGTTGGTTTTATCTTTCTGGCACTGGACAAGATTGGTCAGGATCTTGAGGATCCTTTTGAGAACACTATCTTCGATGTGCCGATGACTTCGATTTCGACGGCGATCGAGATAAATCTTCGTCAGTTGCTGGGCGAAACCACGCTGCCGGCGGCGACGACACCTATTGACGGCGTACTTTGGTAAGCGTCAATGCTAAGGAAAGAGCCCCGGTCCAGCGCCGGGGCTCTTTTTTGTGGAATGTCAGGCGTGAGAAGCGCCATCGGAGCCATGAAGTTTCACAAGTTTGTTGTAGATGCCAAGGATCAGAAAAGGCGCAGCCCATTGGCCGACGAACAAAGCGTCGTGGTGTTTCTTTGCGGCCTGGAAGCCGACAGAAACGGCCATTGAACCAAGTGCCAAGGCCAGATAGACGCTGGAGGGCACTTGCGAAGTTACCTTTTCGATGGCTGCGGTTATCTGATCTTCCTGAACATCCCCTTGGCTTACACGATAGTCGGTCATGAACGAATCTCCTTGGCGGCTTTGCCGTCGTATCTCAGAAGATGCAGGATTATGGTTGGCTGCGGGGATCTCTTTCAGACTAGTTTTGCTGGGTCAACAGGCGTTTGAATTGCTTTGATGAGCTGGAGTCGCGAGCTAAAGCCAGTCCAGCTTGCGGAGGACGAAGAGGAGGATCGCCGTAGCTAAAACGGTTATACCGGCAACCCACTCGGCTCCGTGAGGAGAGTCTTCGAAGGGCAGACCTTTGAGATTCATACCGTAGATACCCGAGATGGCGAGCGCGGGCAGGGCGATGGTACCGAGTACGGTGAGTACCTTCATCACTTCGTTCGTGCGGTTCGAGACAGAGGAGAGGTAGATGTCGAGAGTGTTGTTGAGGAGGTCGCGCTGGGTTTCAACCGAGTCGAGCAGCCGAGCGATGTGATCGTAGGTGTCGCGTACATAGGGTTGATAGTCAGCATCGATGATGGTGTTGGGATCGCGCTGGAGGTGGAGCGCGGCATCGCGTGTATTGACGAGGACGCGGCGAAGGTCGATGAGCTCTCGCTTGATGGCGAAGACGGCCTGGAGGATCTCGGGTGAGGGATCGTCGAAGACTTTGTCCTCAAGCTGGTCGATGCGGTCGTCGAAGTGATCGATGGCGGGGAAATAGAGGTCGACGATGGTGTCGAGGATGAGGGAGACGAGTTTTCCGGGGTGCTCGTCGTCTCCGTCGCGACGCGCACGGGTTAGGGCCTGCTCGGTGGTGGGACAGGTGGGATCGGAGATCGTGACGAGAAAATCTTTGCCGGCGAAGATATCGACGGGGGAGAAGGAAGGCATCTCTTCGCCGGGGTTGTCGGGGTCGGGGATGAGTCGGACGGGTTTAAATACGGCGAAGGTGTAGTTGGAACCGGAGTCAACCTTGACGCCCTCGTCTGGGTTGCGGGCGTCTTCGAGGTGGAGAGGGTGGAGGTCGTACTGCTTGGCGAGCGCGTCCAGCTTCGGATCGTTTGCGTCGTCGAGTTGATACCAGGGCATGGGATTTCCTTGTTTGCAATTCGACTCCAGGGACCGGTTACTCGAGTCCATCGTACTGCGGCTTGCATCTATGATCTAGAAAACACCCCCAGATTCTGGAAAGCGAGACCCACCTCTGATGCAGATCCGGTGCAATGTTCGTTTATCCGTGTTGCTGTTGATGGCTTTTGGCTTGGCTTGAGCGCGGAGTTCGTTCCAGCGCAGAACCGCTGCCAGCGCGACGTCTGGGTATGATCCGCGACTGACGTTTGGCCGCTCATATTGCCGGATCCGGTGAATGGACACCGCTCGAGCGAAAAGTTACGCGTGACGTTGCCCTTGGAGACATGGATGCAAAAGGGAGGTACACGTGGACGCTTGAGAATAAAGCGCCGATTGCTGAGGTCGTGGTCGATCCGGACCATGTGTTGCCGGATGATGATCGCAGCAATCATGTGAAAAAGACGGAGTAGCTTTGGTTTGCTGCCTCGGCAAGAAGAATCCCTGCGGTGACAGGGATTCCTGACGTATCAAATGACTTGGGACCTACTTGTGTTGCAGTCCCTTGAGTGTCTTGGTGATTGTTTTGGCTCCGGCAAAGACGGCCATCTTGGTGTTGTCGATGACCTTGCTCTTGCCTGGGGGCGTAGGGTTGAGGCCGAGTTTGCGCAGCTGATGATTGACGCGGAATAGATCCCTGTCAAAGGCAATTGACTCGTAGCCGATGCTCAGCGACATCGAAGATGTGGGACCGCTTTCGACCATGTGGGGGAAGTGCATGGGGATGTGGACGCCGGTTCCGGGCTCCATATCGAAGCGTTGGCCGCGCGACCTGATCTCTTCGCGGAATGCGATCTCGTTCTGCGCCCAATACTTTTCTATATCGAGGTCTTTGAGAATTTCTTTGTCGCTTCCATCGAAGATGTAGATAGTCTTTGTGCCCTGAATCTGAAGGAGGAAGCTGTCTTCGCTGTCGATGTGATACGGGGTGAACTCGTTTGGAGAGGTGAGGAAGAGTGTCTCCATGGGCGCGCGATACTCTTTGGCGAGATCGACATGGGTGAGCTCGGATAGCTCCTGCGTCATGGTTTCGAGGACTTTATCGTACTTTGGCTGGGTGTGAATGAAGCTGAGCTTCATCCTCATCCGGCTGAGGTCGGAGTGCCGGAAGGCTTCGACCAGGCTGGCCTTGTGGTCCTCGCTGCCCCACTCTCTGAATTTTCTATCAAGATAGAAGAAGCCGGATTTGGTGTTGTCGCGGCTCCAGATTTCGGCGAGCTTCTCCACCGATTGGGTCGAAAAGAGATCGTTGGAGTCCAGGTTATGGGAGAAGAGAAAGGGCTTTCGCCTGAAGCAATCAGAGAATTCTTTTTCTGGTTGGAAGTATGTGTAAGTCACGATAAACCCCCGGCAAATCACTGCAATCAAAATCTAGTTTCGACAAGCGAATGGTACAGGGGAGCAGTATCCACTTCAATTTTAAAGTGATTATCTGCGCGATTTGTGCAGTACTGTCAGGGGTTTTAGCGTAAGTAACCAAACATCTAGTTACTACTTATAACTAGTGAGCCAGCAAGCAGTTACTTCGCAAATTCAGGCGCTGGTTAGGAGGGATACTAGCGGGTAACGGTCTCAATATGAGTAATTTCGCCATCGCGCATGTGGAGGATGCGATCGGCGATCTGAGCCGCCTCTGGGTTGTGGGTGATCATGAGGACGGTCTGGTTGAGCTCGCGGCTGGATTGACGGAGCATCTTGAGGACAGCATCGGAGTTCCTGGTATCGAGGTTGCCCGTGGGTTCGTCGGCGAGGACGATGGCTGGGCGGTTAATGAGGGCGCGGGCGATGGCTACTCGCTGCTGCTCGCCGCCGGATAGCTCGTTGGGGCGGTGGTCGAGACGGCCTTGGATGCCGAGCATCTCGGTGAGGTGGGTGAGGAGAGGCCGGTCGAGCTCTCGCTTGGTCGAGGCGCCGAGATTGGCGATGTCGTGGGCGATCTCGATGTTGCCCATGGCCGAGAGGGTGGGCAAGAGATTGAAACGCTGGAAGATGAAGCCAATCTTTGCCCGGCGGGTGCGCGTGCGTTCCGCGTCGGAGAGGGTGGCGAAGTCGATGCCGTCGATGAGGACGGAGCCGGTTGTGGCTCCGGTGAGTCCGCCGAGGATATAGAAGAGCGTGGATTTTCCGGAGCCGGATGGGCCAACGATGGCGACGAACTCGCCGGGTGTGATGGCAAAGTTGACCTTGCGAAGAGCGGGTACCTCGAGCTTGCCGGAGCGATAGGTCTTGCCGAGATCGCGGGCGAGGATGACGGGCGTTGCGACGCTGCCATCGGGCGTCGAGAGAAGAGGCGTTGTGGAAGAGGAGTCGGGCTGGGGGGACAACGTGGAAGAATGAGGAGACATGTACGTATAGGAAGTCTATCGCGAATGGGGTGGGGAGTGAGGCTGACGGAGCTTTTGCTTGTTGGAGTGGGGGGATGGACGGCGTTGGGCTTGGTGGGCGTGGGGGTGTCGTGGCTGCGAGGTGAACGGCTGCGAGTGCGTCGTGGGATAGCGTGGCTGGCTGGGGTTTGGGTGGTGTATCTGACGGTGTTGATTGGAGTTTCGCTGGGACAAAAGCAGAGAGTGGTCGCGGTAGGGGAGCCGCAGTGTTTTGATGAGATGTGTTTTACAGTTGTCCGAGTGGACGAGGTAAGAGGATTTCTGGTTCGTGATGGGCGGCGCCTGGTGCGAGTGACTGTTCGGGTTACAAATCGGGGACGGTCGGCCCGGAGCGATGGTTTGATCCGGGTTTACTTGACGGATGCGCAGGGGCGGCTGTGGGAGGAGTCGGCTGGAGTCAATGGGGTGGGGTTGAGTACGAGGGTGGCTGGAGGAGACTCGGTAATGAGCGAGCCGGTGTTCAAGGTAGCCGGAGATGCAACGGGCTTAAGGCTGGTTTTGACGCATGGGTGGAAGCAGCCGGGCGCGTTGGTTATTGGTGACTCGGATAGCATGCTGCACCGCAAGACGGTTGTCGAACTTGGGCGCTGATTGAGGGCTCCGGCGCTCCGAGACTAAGACGTTGCAAGAGAATAAGACTGAGTAAGTTACGGTAGGAGCGGACGAGAGGGTTACCACCGTGGCACACGTGTCGAGAGAATTGTTTTCTCGAAATTTGCAAGTTGCTGCATGGTGTCAAATGAGATACGCAAGATCCCCTGTGGAATGCGGGGGCAGAAATTGGCACTTGAATTGCATATACCGCTGTCGTCGGAAGTCTGAAAGATACTTCTGAAACGGGCTCCATCTGTCGCGCACTATCTATTGCAAGACAGAGATGACATTCATTAGTAGTGACAGGCTTCATGCACGAACTACATTACGAACGCGATCGGCTTGAACGACAGTCTCATCGCATGTATCGCTACGCTTTTTACGTTTTACGCTGGTTTCATTCAGCCTGAGTTGAAGCCTTAATCCGAACATTTACGCGATGTCCCCACTGCGCCCGCTCGCTTGCGTGCGCCCGCACTGTGGTGCGTCAATCTTGTCCCCTATGCAGCCGGCCTTGCTGCGTAGACGGTCGTGCTCGTCAACAATGCCCAGGAGGCAGAAGTGAATAAACTCATTTGCACTCTCGTTACCGCATCGGTTCTTGTCGGCGGCTCCGCTTACGGCCAGAACAAGACCAAACCAACGAACCATAAACAGGCAAAGCAGGCGCTGCTTGACAACCAGATGGACAAAGTTACCGCCGCCGGCGAAGAGAACTCTGCGATCGCGGCTAATAACTCGACCGTGACTGAAAACAACTCAGGCACGGTGAATCTCGCTGGAACCGCACTGATGGGTGCAAGCGGCATCAACATCGTGAGCTCGTCTGACGCGCTTGTTGCCAATGGCGTGAACGTATACGACAGCAGCGCTTTGACCAATGCTTCGACCAAACCAACCGACGTGACGCAGGCCAACAGTATCTCGCAGGATAGCTCATCGACAGCCGTTCTCTATGGCTACAAGCGGGGAGAGAACAGCCAGTTGAAAGTTAGCAAGAGCTCGAATGTGAGCGATACGAAGAGCTCTACGTCGAGCCTTAACGCTTCGCTGACCGCCAGCAAGACCGATAGCTTTGCTTATGCGAACGATCTGACAAAGAGCAAGAGCTTCTCTGACACGTATACCAAAACGAAGTCTGCAGCTCTGACGTTGAATGCTTCTGAAAACAGTGCAAACAGCGCCAACGATACAGCGGCTACCGGTACTACCGCTAACACCGCAACGTCAGGTACGGGAGGGAGTGCCGCAACAACAGGCAGCTCCACCTCCACCAACAGCGCTTCGAGTGGCGGAAGCACCTCCTCAACCGGAGGCTCTGCGATGAACAGCACAAAATCAGCTAACAATGGGTCAGCGACCAACGGCACCACCAACACGGCGAACACAGATACAAGCGCCTCGAACAGCGCCGCGTCGTTGGCGGCCACCGCGAACCTGGCGTCGAGCAAGAGCAACACTGTTTCGGCAACCTCGACTAAGACTCACAATGTAAGTGTGTCGAACGACTATTCGAGCAGTCTTGCGACGACACTTGCGGCGAGTGCTTCAGACATGAAGTCCTACACCGCAGTGAAGAGCAAGTCTGTAAGTAAGGATGTAGAGGGCGCAGTCAGCTTCGATTACGCCGCCGCGAAGAACATCGCCGTCGATGGATCGACGATCGACGACACCAATAGCTACAGCGTGATACTTGCCGGTTCGGCAGAGCAGAACGCGAAGGCACTGAACATCGTAAACGCGGCCGGCGGTATGGTTGCCAATGGACTGAACATTGCCCACACGACAAACCTCACTACTATGCCGACTCTCAGCCAGGTCAACAGCATTTCGCAGTCTCGCTAAAGACGGCCGCAGGGAGGGGCTCTCCAACCAGGGAGCCCCTCCCTACGCTTCTCTGTGGCATCAAGGAGGATTTATGCGTCGTCTTTTCGTAGTTGCGAGTCTTGCGTTGCTGACCCAAGCAGGACTGGCCCAGAGCACAGCACGGCATATTCCCCAACCGTTGAACGATGCCGCTATGGATCGGGTGACGGCAGCGGGTGTTTCCGCAAGCTTGTCGAATGGAGTCGTGCAGTTCCAAGGATCGGCGTCAACTGCCAACGGTCTGGTGACAGGTGCTGGCACGTTGCAGGTGCTGACCGGTCCGCTGACCTCAACCACCAACATGGGCACTCTCACGTTGAATGGCAGCGCGCAGCAGAATCTGAGTTCGCTGGTCAACATCAACGCGGTGAACTCCAACATCAATGTGCTGCTGAACCTGAACGTCAATCTGAATTCGACGGTAGGGACCATTGTGCAGTCCAACCTGACTGGAAAACACTGATGAACTGTTTGCGATCGATACTTGCTGCTGGATTGGCCAGTCTTGTTCTCTTCCCTGCCCCCATGCGCGCCCAGAAGACGGGAGAAGCACCCGGGGTGCAGGGAAGCAAGAACATTCGAAGCATGAAAGAGATTCGCGATGAGGGCGTGGTGAAGCAGCGTTGGGACGTGAGTTGCGGCGCCGCGGCGTTGAGCACGCTCCTTACTTACGACTTCAAGGACGATACGCCAGAGACTTCGATCGTGGTTTGGCTTCTTCATCGTGTGGACGCAAAGCGCGTGCGTTCGCGTGGCGGATTTTCGCTGCTGGACCTGAAGCACTTTTCCGAGGCGCGGGGATATCATGCGGAGGCCTTCAGCGGCATGTCGATTGAGGATCTGGCGCTGGAGAAGACTTCGGTGATCGTACCGATACGAGAGAAGGGCTTCGATCACTTTGTGGTGGTGAAAGGTTTTGTTGCAGGGCACGTGATTCTGGGCGATCCGGGCTTCGGTAATGTGACGATGCGAGTCGACCGGTTTCAGACTTTGTGGAAGGACGGAATCGTCTTCGTGGTCCATCCACCAGACGACCGGATGATCGGGCAAAAACGTCTTCCTGTGGCAGCGCGGTTGGTACCGGATGAGTCGCTGATCTCGCGCAAGATCGGAGTTACGGCTCCGAGCAACTATTTGTACTGAGGGGAAAGGCGGCTCGATGTTGCGGCGAAGAGTTCTACCAGGCCTTGTGGTGTTGCTGGCGGCTGCGGGATCGCTCCCGGCACAGACGACACCAGCTAAAGTTGCCCCTCAGACACAAGAAGTCGCCAAAGCAGCGGCTCTGACGAAAGACCCGGTGGATTTGAAGCTGCAGGACGCACTGCGAGAGCGCGATGCCATCATCCGCAACCTGCTGGAACGAGTAAATGAGCTGGAGTGGCGGGTCAACGGAGGATTTACCACTCCGGCCAAGGTTGAGGAGCGTCCTACTCTGCCGGCCAGCTCGACCAGTCGCGTGATTAACTCGGTCGTGTCGACGTCGACCTACGACAGCACGGAGCGGCAGGCAACGGAGGCTCTCGACCAGGCGCTTATCTTGCGCGGTGGATTGCTATTACCTTCGGGAACTCTTGAGGTCGACCATACGACTTCTTATTTCAGCGCCTCGTCTGACCATGTGACGGTGAATGGGTTCGCGCTGCTGCCAGTGTTAGTCGTGGGCGATATCGCTTCTGAGCGTATTCGGGAGGATTACCTATTGCCAAACTTTACGGCCAGACTGGGGCTTCCGCATAAGTTCCAAGGGGATTTCACGATTCCCTATGGATATGAACTGATCAGGACGGTGGATGCGAACAATGTTCAAACCTCTTCGAGCAGCTTTGGGTTGGGCGATATCTCTGCGGGTGTCTCCCGGCAGTTCACGGTCGAACATGGAAAGGTTCCCGACATACTTGCGAGTGTGCGCTTCAAATCGACGACCGGGAAAGATGCCTTCAATCTGCAGAGCAGCTTGACGGCGCTCGGGACCGGGTTCAATGCGCTTCAAGGAAATCTGACGCTGTCGAAGTCGAGCGACCCGGTAGTGTTCTTTGGAAATCTTTCGTATACGGCTAATCTGCCGGGGAATCATACCGTTTCGGCGAACGATCCAACCAACCCTTCGGCAACGATGGTGGGACACTTCAAGCCGGGTGATGCGGTGGGATTCCAGCTTGGATCGATCTTGGCACTCAATCCAGAGGTATCGATGACGCTGGGCTGGGATCAGCGGTTCACGCGTAGCACCACGTTAAACGGGGTGGATATTCCGGCGTCGTATCTAGTAGAAGGAGCGTTGCGGTTGGGAACAACGTACGTGTACGCGCCGGGGAAAACGATCGACCTGAGCTTCGGCGTGGGGCTGACGCCGGATACGCCGAATCTGCAGTTCTCCGTGGGTGTGCCGTTTCGGTTCGGGCTGTGGGGGGCGAAACCAAAGAAGCTGGACGTGCACTAGGACCGTGAAGGATGATCAGGCGCACTCGCCAGCGGAGAGAAAGAGCGACTGGAGAGTGGCGTCTTCGAGAAAGCTTATCTCCAGACGGATGGTGATGATCTGACCGAGGTCGGCCGGAGTGGTGAGGTTTTTGCGACACGTGCAGAGGTGGGTAAAGCCGAGGTGGCCGGCGCGGGTGAGCTCGAGGCCCGAGGAGATGATGGAGGCGTAAAGGTCGATGACGGCGCGAAGCTGGATCTCGACGCGGAACTCCACGGTGGTGGGCGAGAGGGTTCTGCGGTTGAGGATCCAGCCTCCGCAGTCTGCGAAGGCTGAGGTGAGCGAGGGCAGGAGGCCTTGGCGCTCTTCGTAGCTGAAGCCCTGAATATCAAGCGATTGCATGGGAATGTTGAGCCTCTGCCGATCGAAGGTGTGCTTGCCGATAGGGTGTTCATCGGAAGGGGAGGGTGGGAGCGTGAGTCTCTAGTGGGGTACTGTGGTCATGTGGCGCTTGCGGTTTGATAATGTTGAAAAGAGATGACTTGCGATATCACTTCGAAAACTTTGCTCTCCGACGGCGGTTTGTCTGCTTTTAGTTTCATGGATGTAGTAGATAGCGGGAGCGAGGTTCTTTATGGTGCTGGGAGTAGGAACGGATTTGATAGAGACGAAACGGATCGAGGAGAGTATCGACCGTTACGGCGAGCGATTTCTGGAGAGGGTTTTTACTGCGGGAGAGATCGCCTACTGCATGCGTAAGAAAAAGAATGCCGCAGAGAGCTTTGCGGCCCGGTTTGCTGCGAAGGAGGCCGGTGCGAAGGCTCTCGGGACCGGAATTAGTCGAGGCATTACGTGGAAAGAGCTTGAAGTGCGGCGCGAGGCTAGTGGCAGACCCACGCTACACCTGAGTGGGAGGGCGGCAGAGTTGGCTGGGGCTATGGGCGTGCACAGGGTACAGTTGAGCTTGACCCATAGCAGGGAGCTAGCGATGGCGGTGGTGGTCGTTGAAGACTAAACCGCTGCGGGTAGCGGAAGTTGAAACCATTAGAGTGGTTTGGGCATCCATAAGAGATCAAGCACTTTAGCGCGACGTGATTCCCTGTGCTTTTCCTGAGGTGATTGGTTGGGAGGGTAATGTATTCTCCTAGTTACTGACACCCTGATTGCACTACAGGTGGGAGGCGGCGGTGCGACGCCGTGGCAGTGAAGTTTTGCAAAAAGGTCTTAAAGGAGAGCTATGCCCAGCCAGCAGGAGGTCCGGTGGTCGCAGTTGAAGGTGGGCGTGATTGTACTGATTTCGACAGTGGTGCTGGTGACCCTGCTGTTCCTGATGACGAGTTCGTCGGGTCTGGGAATTTTTTCGCATAAGCTGACGGTGGTGACGTTCTTCGAGAACTCGGCTGGCCTGAAGACAGGTGCGGCGGTGAACCTGGAAGGCGTGACGATCGGGACGGTGAAGTCTGTGACGATCGACAACTCACCAGAGCACAAGCTGACTCCGGTGAAGGTGGTGATGAAGATGAACGAAAAGTTCGCCACCAATCTGAAGAAAGATTCGAAGGCTTCGCTGTCGACGGTGGGAGTGCTGGGCGATACGGTGGTGGATATCAATAGCCAGTTTGCCGTGGGGCCGCCACTGCAGGACGGTGATGTACTGAAGACTCTGGAGACGCCTAGTTTGACCGATGTCGTGAAGGCGAGCCAGGGAACGATCGAGAGCCTGAATGTGATTCTGGCGAAGATGAACATCATCGTTGACAACATTCAGTCGGGGAAGGGCTCGGTCGGGCAGCTGATCAATAATCCTGATTTGTACAACAAGGCGAACAATACCGTCGATGAGCTTTTGAAGCTGGAGAAGAATATCAATGCGGGTCGCGGGTCGATCGGCAAACTGATGACCGACGACACGTTGTACAACCGGCTAAACGGCACAGTGGCGAAGTTACAGAGTATTGCTGAAGGGATCGACAGCGGCAAGGGCACGGCGGGCAAACTGATAAAGGACGATACCCTTTATAAAAACCTGAACTCGACGCTTGCGCATGCGAATTCGCTGCTGGCCGATGCCGACGCTGGCAAAGGTGGGATTGGGCTCATGCTGAAAGATCCCAAGTTTCGCCAGGATCTGAGCAATACGCTGACGCAGGTAAACACGCTGGTGACTGGAGTGAACGATGGTCGAGGTACGCTGGGCAAACTAGTGACCGACGATGCCGCCTACACCAACCTGAACAAACTGCTGGAGGCCAGCACGGATCTGGTGAAGACGATTCGAAGCGATCCGAAGAAATACCTGACGATCCATCTGAAGATCTTTTAGAGAAGGTGCAGCAACAAAGATGACGGGTTTGGGCTCTGGCCTGAGCCCGTTTTTTTCTGCGTTTTACGGACCCCGAAACTTTGCGATACAGTGTCTCGTCTTTGTAGAACCGCTGAGAGTTGCGTTTTTGAGTAGACGAAGAATCGTCTCGCTCTTTGAATAGTTGCTCTTTATGGAGAGTTGTTGTGAGGAGAGAGATGATTTCTAAGTCTTTTGCAAGTGTGCTGATACTGTCTACGGGAGTTTGTCTTGGGCAAGCGTTTACTAGGGCAGATGCAGCCGGTGGGCCAAGTTCGGAGCCGAAGCAGCCAATCATCTTCGACCTTTCCGCAATTGATAAGACCGCGGACCCTTGTACCGATTTTTACCAATATGCTTGCGGCAATTGGCTGAAGAAAAATCCTATACCTGCAGATCAGGTACGGTGGGGAAGGTTTAACGAGTTGGCGGAGCGAAATAATTATTTGTTGTATACCGAGTTGAGGGCTGCCGCCGACGCTCCGAAGACTCCCCTGCAGCGGAAGTACGGGGACTACTTCGCTGCGTGCATGAACGTGGATCTGGCGGACCAACTGGGGGTGAAGCCGTTGAAGCCAGTATTGGCGGCGATTGAATCGTTGAAGGACAAAAAGCAACTGGCGACGACTGTCGCAGAGTTACAGAGAACCTATTCTGTGGGCGTGTTTTATGGGTTGAATGTGCAGCAGGATCAGAAAGACTCGAGCCAGCAGATTGCGAGCGCGATCCAGGGGGGCCTTTCGCTGCCGGACCGGTCGTACTATCTGACTGAGGATGAGAGGAGCCAAAAGCTACGGGATCAGTATGTCGAGCACGTCGCGAAGATGTTCGTGCTATTAGGCGATGCTCCTGAGAGAGCTGCGGACGAGGCTAAAAGTGTAATGACCATCGAGACGGCGCTCGCCAAGGGCTCAATCGATCGCGTCGAGCTGCGAGATCCGGCGAAGCGGTACCACATTATGTCCAGGCAGGACCTCGAGGTGCTGTCTCCCGATTATGATTGGCAGACCTATTTGCAAGAAGTCAAGATCGGAGAGTTCAGTACGCTGAATGTCGCGACGCCGGACTACTTCAAGGCGATGAATGTAGCGATCGATACGGCGAGTTTGGATTCGATCAAGAGCTATCTGCGCTGGCAGGCGTTGAGAACCGCTGCGCCTGCTTTGTCGAAGCCATTTGTGGATGAAAACTTCAACTTTTTTTCAGCGACGCTGCAAGGCCAGAAGGAACAGACGCCACGTTGGAAACGTTGTACACGCGCAACGGATGCGGCGCTGGGTGAAGCCGTGGGCCAGGATTGGGTGAAACAATACTTTCCTCCCGATGCGAAGGCCAACATGGACAAACTGGTGGTGGCGCTTGAACAGGCGCTGGGACAGGACATACAACAGCTGCCATGGATGAGCGACGCGACGAAGGTAGAAGCGAAGGCAAAGCTCGATGCGATTCGGAACAAGATCGGTTATCCGGAAAGCTGGCGCGACTACAGCACATTGACTGTTAAGCGCGACGACTACCTTGGAAACGTGCAGCGGGGTCAGAACTTTGAGCGGGCCCGCAACTATGCCAAGCTAGGCAAGCCGGTCGACGAGAAGGAGTGGGGTATGACGCCGCCTACGGTCAATGCGTACTACAGCCCTCCGAATAATGATATCAACTTCCCTGCCGGGATTCTGCAGCCTCCCTTCTTCGACAACAGCAAAGATCCAGCGGTAAACTTTGGCGGCATCGGTACTGTGATCGGGCATGAGATGACGCATGGTTTCGATGACCAGGGATCGAAGTACGATCCGAAAGGAAATGTGCGGCCGTGGTTCACAGCGGAGGACCGCGCGAAGTTTACCGAGCGTACCGATTGCGAAGCGAAAGAGTATGACGGGTTCAAGGTTGCCGAGGGACAAAACCTCAACGGAAAGCTAACGCTTGGCGAAAATACGGCAGACAATGGCGGGATTCGCATTGCATTCCAGGCGCTCGAAGCAGCTCTAACGCAACAGGGAGCCGCTGCTGAGCCGGGGTATGTCGATGGGAAGCGTGATGGTTATACCGCGCAGCAGCGCTTCTTTATCACCTTCGGACAGCTGTGGTGCCAGAATCAGACGGAACAGAACGCGCGTGTGCTGGCCAAGACCGATCCGCACAGCACAGGCGAGTGGCGGGCGAAGGGCACGGTGCAAAACTTCGATGAGTTCGGCAAGGCCTTTGGCTGTAAAGCAGGACAACCAATGATGCCGGTGAACTCCTGTCGCGTCTGGTAGAGGATAGAAGTGAGGCAGAGGCCCGGGCTGCGGGCCTGGGCTTTTCGTGTTCGCTTTAAGATCGGGGGAGCTGGAGTAACCATGGCGTGGTGACCTTGCGCGCGAAGGATAGACCAACCAGAATGAGCGGCATAAGTGGCACAAAGTCGCGACAGCTTCTACAATAAGCGAAGGAATCGTACCCTACAGAGTTGCTCGCGGCAAAAGGTGGACGGAAGACGTTCACTGGCGAGGATTAAGGAAGCGCATGAAGTTGAGCAGGATTGGCCGGGTTTCAATGGCCTTGGTAGTGTCCGTAGCGATGGGTCTGGGCATGACGGCGTGCGGTGGCGGCACGATCGGATTCATGTGGGTTCTTGGAACGCAATACAACCAGATCGCCGGCTTCAAGATCGATGACTTTACGGGAAATCTGACAACGATTCCTCATTCGCCGTTCACCTCTGGCGGAGCGAACCCTGTGTCGATCGTGGTGAAGCCGGGTGGCCGCTTCGTCTTTGTGGTCAATAAGGGGGGCGGGAATGGAACAACAACCAACCTGCCTTGCGGAACCGCGGGCAGCATCAGCGAGTTCAGCGTTGGCGGACAGGGTGTGTTGACCTTCCAGCAGTGCTTCACAAGCCAGGGGACTACACCTGTCTGGGCAGCGGTCGATACTACGGGTAACTTCCTGTATGTTCTGGACCAGCAGGCACCCTCGCTCGATGGGGCTCCACTACCTCCGAACGGGGACATCACGGTGTTCTCGATCGACCCGAACACCGGCCGATTGACACTGGTATTGAACCAGCAGATCAAGGATCCCGCGACGGGCTTGCAGCTGACGTACTTCCCTGTTGGGCAAACGCCGACAATGTTGGCGGTCTTGGGCGGATGCGTGTTAACGCTCAATACAGCTGACCAGACCGTCTCTCCCTACGCGGCTGGAACCGCCGGACAGCTGACGCTTACGACTACGCAAAAGTACAGTACGAATGCTCTACGGCCTACGTCGATTATTGCAGGTGGAGGCAATATTTACATTACCGATGCAGGTGCTCCCAATACGAACAGTCCGGGGCAGCTTCTTCCGTTTACCGTTGGGGCCACTTCGTGCTCGTTGAACACGATCAACAACGGAGTGGGTACCAATCCCTCACCGGCGGCAAATCCGGTCTATTCCTTGGTCGGCGGGACAGGCTCTGCGAAGAACTTTGTCTATGTCGCGAACCAGTCGACTACCGATACCACGAATGCGAACAGCTCGATTTCGGCGTTCAATATCCTGTCCAACGGAGCACTGCAGTTGCTGAACGATCCGGGGAACAACCCGTACCCGGTCGGCGCAGGGCCGGTTTGTATGGTCGAGGACCCGTCGAATCAATACATCTACACGTCAAATGGAGATGGGACGGTGACCGGGAAGCAGATCTCGACAACAGGCACCCTGTCGGATCTGCGCAGAGGGTCGAAGTTCACGGCGACCGGACAGACGACGTGCCTCGCAGTAAGCGGAAACGTAAACTAGCTGGCAGAGCGGCAGCTGGAGAACCAGGACAGAATGTCGGTAGGAATTCTGAGTATCGGGACAGCAGGAACGGGCGGAAACGATTTGCCCCGGAGTTAGGCAAGCATGAAGTGGAATAAGATGGGTCGCGGAACAGTGGCCTCGATATTGTCTTTTGCGTTGGTGAGCGTAACGGCGTGCAGCCGCGACTACACGCTGGCGTATGTATACGTGACGACTGCAAAACCGTTGACGAGCACCTCTCCTAACGGTGGGATCAATGCCTACGCGGTGGACTTCCAGATCGGATCACTGACGCCGCTGGCAGATTCACCGATACCGGCAGGCAGAAATCCGGTGACCCTGGTTGCCTCGCCGAATGGGCTAAATCTGTATGTCGTCAATCACGACGATTCAACCATCGGTGAGTACTCAATCGGAACCGACGGGAAGATCTACCTGCAGAACACGTACAACATAACGGGAAGCAATGCTACCGCGGTTGCGATGGATGCGGCAGGTGCTTTTCTTTATGTCACCTTCCAATATCAGCTGGGTCCAACTGGACAGCAGCTGTACTCGACCGCTTCGCCTGGGCCTGGCGGTATCACGATCTTTCCAATCAGTTCCAAGGACGGCTCGCTGGGAACTCCTAAGACCGTCAACGTCGGCAACACCCCAGTCGGGGTTGTGGTCAGCCGTCCGCGCTGCGAACCGTCGGCCGCCTACAATGCCGGAAATCCGACCTGCACTTTGACCGACGGCACGGGATCTGGACTTCAGACCTCGTTTGTTTACATCATCGATCAGGAGACACCGACGACGCCTAAGGCTGCGTTGCTTGGCTTCTCACAGAACATGTCGACGGGGTTATTGACTCCTACTCCCGGGACCACGATCACGACCGATGCTACGGGCAAGACGGTGGCAACCGGTTATGGCGTGGGGATCACACCGAGCGCGATCGCGGAAGATCCTTCCTCCCGGTTCGTGTATGTCACGGACCAGGCGGCCAATGTGCTCTACGGCAAAACAGCCAATGCAGATGGGTCGCTGACCCCGATGGTCAATAACCAGTTCCCAACGGGTCTCTTCCCGGTGGGTGTGACGGTCGATCCGCGTGGCAAGTTCCTGTATGTTGCGAACTTCTCCTCCGGAACGGTTGGCGCTTATACGATCGATCAAAACTCGGGGAATCCGACGGGGTCCGTCGGTTCTGCTTCGACGGCCACGGGCACGGGTCCAACCTGCGTTGCGATCGAACCGGCACTCGGCGTTTACCTCTATACGTCGAACAACCTCGAAGGCGATGTCTCGGCGTTTCAACTGGCCCCTCAAAACGGCACGCTGAAGCAGGTGCAGAATACGCCGTTCCCCTCGGGCGCACTGCCGACCTGTGCAGTGGCAGTGGCGAATGGTTCGCATCCGACGCAGATCATAGTCGAGTAACGGCGTTCCCGGTTGTGCAGAGAGCCCCGCTATTGCGGGGCTTTTTTGCGCTCCTGGCTATTGGCTTCCTTCTGTTTCCTGAAATTCCCGTGACTCGGGTGCGACTGCGTTCTTTCGACTGACTGAGGCCGTTGGTCAGTACCTACACTGCTTTCCCTTATACCTTTCTGTGAGGTACCCCCCCCCCCCTGGTATTACGATGTAACTCATTTATTTTCAATGACTTATAAAATATGGCTTCGCGCAAAATCTTCATTCGAAACGGGTTACGGCTAAATTCGTCCAAGCAAACGAGTTAGGTTAATCCCCCTTAAACATAAAGCCCTCGGATTTGTCCGAGGGCATCTCTTTTGAGCTCTGAATTAAGTATAGCGGATCGACCGAAACTAATACGCCACGCGTTTCTCCTTGTCTGGCGCGGTGATTGGCGACTTTGGGGCTTGACAGGATTCTTGGGCGACTGGCTTTGAACTGGCGCGCGGCGGCTTGCGATGAATCAGACTTTCACTGCCTTTCAAAACGCGTCGGCGTGCAGAAAAGAGGGCGAAATGCGAGGTTTTCTTCGCTCGGAATGGCAGGCACGACTCAGGTACGGCCAGCGAGACCAGGCGGTGGCAGGGGAATCCGGTGGAGAAAGGAAGAACAGCAACAGCAGATCCCTACGGGATGACAACCAAAAGAACAAACCAAAAAGGACAAGCCAAAAGGACAAGCAAACAGAACACAGCAAAAGAACGAACGAAAAGAACGAACGGCGCCAGGAAACAATCGTGGAACGAATAATGACTTGAAACTGGGGCGCGACGGTGCATCGGGAGCGTTGCGGCTGCGGAGGTCGCTAGTTTGAGACGGGTGACAGCATGCGGGGTTTGCGGGAGAAGCGGGTGAGGATGGCTTTACGGGCAGGGGTTTCTACGAAGTGGAAGGCGGCCAAAGCCAGCAAGATAAGGATTACGTAGGAGAGCCAAGGCTCGAGGGCTGATAGGTGCAGTCGCTCCGGCACACGGTAGATGTGGAGGAGTTGGAAGACATTGAAATGGAGCAGGTAGAGGCAGTAGCTGCTTTCACCGATCAGTAGGAGAGGACGCCAGGAGAAGATGGCCGAGATTGCGTGTGGCCCACTGAGGCCGAGGACCAGGGCGGCGAAGACGGGGGTCATCAGGCCGCCGTGCATGAGGAGATAGGGTGTGCGGAGAACCAGGGTGTAGAAGAAGACTCCCACAAGGGCCAGGCTGGCAAAAGAGAGAAGGAGTCGCTGACGTGAGGTGATGGTGAGGGCGTGTTGGAGTTTGCCCAGGGTGACGCCAATGAGGAAGGTGCAGACGTACGGGAGTGGGGTGTACTTGAGGAATCGAATGAGTTGGGTGGAGCTGTAGCGGTCGACCGGACCGACGATGTGGTCGGGGTTGAGCCAGAGATAGAGGGAGTGGGGGAACAGGCCGATGATCCAGAGAGCTGCGAGAAGAAAGACGAGCTGGATCGGCTTTTTGGGCCACGGAAGGCGAATGAGCCAGGGGAAGGCGGCATAGAGGACGACTTCGCTCGAGAGAGTCCAGGCGACGGTGTTCCAGAAGGTGGCGACGGAGGGACTCCAACCCTGGAGGACGAGGGGGGTGAGGATGATTCCCTGCCAGAACTCGAAGCGGGAGCGGGCGTGCCACTCGTCCTGCACCATGCGGAAGGAGATGAGGAGGACGAGCAGGTAGATGGGGTAGAGCCGGGAGAAGCGGGCGAGCCAGAACTCGCGTTTGACCAGGGTGTTTGCGCGGTCGGCGTAGTTGTAGGTGAGGACGTAGCCGGAGATGAGAAAGAAGACACCGACGAAGACGTAGCCGTTGTCGATGATGGGATAGAGGAGGCCGAGGTGTGGCGGCGTGAAGTGAAAGAGAATGATGAAGATGGCGAGCAGAGTGCGGATACCGGTGAGAGCCGGCAGGGGCGGCTTGCGGGTAGTGATGGCCACGGGTGGTTGAACAGGGGTCTGCGGCTGCTCGATCTCTGGTTCCAGAAGGCTGGGATTCACTATACGTCCTGCTTGAATGGGATAGTACCGTTCAACTCTGTCTAACGCGGTTTCTTAGGATTGGACGCGCGAGGGTACACGGAAGACGACATAATTCGCATCAACTTCCGTGATTTCGAGCCGGAGGGCATGGGACGACGGCAGGTTTCTCCGCTTCGCTGCGAAAGGATACGTAAGGGCAAGAACAAACGCAGATCCCTAGCGGGGATGACAACAAAAGGACGGCAACGGCAAGAACGACCGATCTCAGCCGATCAGGCTGTGACGAGGGAGCCGATTTTTTCGCCGCTGACGACGCGAACGATGTTGCCGGGCTCGCGCATGCTGAAGACCATCATGGGCATGTTGTTGTCGCGACAGAGGGAGACGGCGGTAGTGTCCATGACGCGGAGGTTGAGGCGGAGCATCTCGCTGTAGGTGATCTGTTCGAATTTTGTGGCTTTGTCATCGACCTTGGGGTCGGCAGTGTAGATGCCGTCGACGGAGGTGGCCTTGAGGAGGATGTCGGCCTTGATCTCCATGGCGCGGAGGCTGGCGGCGGTGTCGGTGGAGAAGAAGGGGTTGCCGGTTCCGGCGGCGAAGATGACGATGCGGTTCTTTTCGAGGTGGCGCATGGCGCGGCGGCGGATGTAGGGCTCGGCGACCTCGTGCATCTCGATGGCGGACATGACACGGCAGAAGAGGCCCAGCTTCTCGATGGCGTCTTGAAGGGCGATGGCGTTGATAACAGTGGAGAGCATGCCCATGTGATCGGCGGCGACGCGGTCCATGTCGATTGCCTGCTGGGCGACGCCGCGAAAGAAGTTCCCACCACCGACTACGATGGCGATCTCGCAGCCGAGGGCGTGGACGGCGGCGATCTCAGCGGCTATTTTGTGAATGAAAACGGCGTCAATGCCAAAACCTTTGCCTGCAGCCAGGGCTTCGCCTGAGATCTTGAGGAGGACTCTTTTGTACATGTCAGAACTAAGTATCGCATGGTGGAGGGGAAGATTATTGGGTGGTTAAATTCGAGCCTATAGACGGCTCGACACCAGATTTTGTTTACAACTTTGGTGGAGCTTGTAAAGGTTGTGCACATCTTTGCGGGTTAAGGTGGGTATTGCTGGGTGCGGGCACGATACGACGCAGCCCAAGGAGAAAGTAAATGTTCAGCAAAGTACGTTTGATGGTTTTGACAGCCGGTATTGTTGCAGCAGCGGCGCCGATGACGGTGCAGGCGCAAGAGGTTCCGGGACCCCACCCTGCCTATCTGCATGCGCTTAGCGATCTTCGCGCGGCACGGCATTATCTGAATGATGGATGGGCATGGGCGCCGGTAAAGCGAGAGGATAATGAGGCGATTCACCACATCGATGCGGCGATCAACATGATCAAGCAGGCTTCGATCGATGATGGTAAAGGCTTGAACGATCCGTTCCACATCGATACTGGTCTGAGCGCGCATGACCGGTTCCGCAAAGCTAATGAGCTTCTGCTTGCGGCGCACAGGGATCTGGAGCGCGCCGAAGACGGACCGCAGGCGCGTCAACTTCGGAACCATGCGATCGCGGAGATCGATTACGCGCATACGATTGTGGACAATGCGGAGCGCACGGCTCACTGGGAGTAGGCGCTGTCGCTTGAAATACGAGAGGGGAGCGTTAGTGCGCTCCCCTCTCGTATTTGTGCTTTAGTCTGAGCACGCTTGGAGCTCTTTTTTCATTCGGGTGATTCAGCGGAAGAGAGAATTGAAAGATGGAGAAGAGGCTGTGATAATTTCGTTCTGAACTGCATAATCCCAGGGCCTTTTTTTCTATTCGCGGGTAGATAGTGGAGGAGGTGCGATGCGTCGATGCCGCTGGTTGTCGGTGGGTTTCTGTTCGCTGGCTTGGGTTGTACTTGTTTTGGTGGGTGCGTCTCGCGTGGCGGCGCAGAACCCGGAGGCTCTTTCCTCTTTCTTTGAAGGCAAGCAGGTGGTTGTGAAGATGGATATGCCGGGGACGCAGAAGGGTGTGGACATCTATCCGAACCGGCCTCAGCCGCTGGACGCGAAGAGCTATGGAGACCGGTTGAAGCAGTTCGGGGTGTCGCTGCAGCGGGGCGATACGGTGATGGTCACGAAGGTAAAGGTGAACAAGGATAACGTCGAGTTTCAGCTTGGCGGTGGGGGATATGGGACAGCGGGGGATAACACGGATACTGCGGTCCACTTCACGCCAGCGGAGAAGAGCGACCGGGAGAAGGATCTGGAGAACCAGATCAGCAACGAAAACGATCCGGATAAGCGGCGCTCGTTGCAGCGTGAACTTGATTATGTGAGGTCTGAGCGCGAGAGGCGTAATCGGATCGATAGCGCGCGAGCCCAGGATGATGCTGAAAGAAGGACGGGGCAGGTGGCGATGAAGCGGCAACAGGGTGGGTCGCGATTCAATATCAAATTGAACGCACGAGCGATGGGGGATTTATTGACGCCGCAGGTGATTGAGAGTGCGCTGGCGCAGTATGTCTCGTTTTCGGGAGACGCGACGGGGGCTGACGGGGCGCATCCCGCTGGAGGGGCTCCGGGCGAAGGTACGGGACTGGCGGTGCATCCCTCGGACAATGGTGCTGATCCGGCGCAGAGTTTGAAGAAAGGGATGAGCAGAGATCAGGTGGAGGCTCTGTATGGCCCGGCGGTGGAGGCGCATGACCGAACAGAGAATGGGATGGGGATCACCTCATGCACGTATAAGAGCAAGGATGAGAGGGTTCAGGCGGATTTTGTGAATGGGGTGCTGGTGCAGTACTCCGTGTCTTCGCGTTGAGGCGCGGACTTCGGGAGGATCTTGCTCATGGCGTGACACTCCTTGATCGTGGTTAGACGGCTGCGGGATTATTTCGCTCACTGGTTTTCGCGACGATGACACGTTCCGTTGCTGTGACTTACGGGTCGTACTTCCCAAGGGCCAACACTTGCATCTATCACTGGAGTATTGTCTGGGTCTTCGCTCGTGCTGTGCGGACGGGCAGTTGCGAGTTTGGGCGAAGACCACGTCCTCCAAGATGGTTTGAGATTTTACGCAACACTCCAAAGGCATAAGAAGGAGATAAATATGGCATTGAATATGCGGTTTGCAATCTTAGCCGCTACTCTGATGGTGACAGCGGTCCCGGTGGTTCAGGCACAAGGGGCACCTGGTGCTCACCCGGCTTATCAGCATGCGCTCAGCGACCTGCGTGCAGCGCGGCGGTATCTGAATGAAGGAATGTCGGCGCCAGAGCCGGTGAAGCGCGACGCCGATGCGGCGACAAAACACATTGATGCGGCGGTGAGCGAGATCAAGCAGGCGTCGATCGATGAGGATAAGAGCCTGCATGATTCCTATAAAGTCGATCCGGGCCTGAGTCCGCGGGACCGTTTCCACAAGGCCAACGAGCTGCTTCTGAGCGCGCACAAGGATCTGGAGAACGCGGAGGAGCTGCCGCAGGCGAAACAGCTTCGAAACCATGCAATCGCTGAAATCGACTACGCTCATACGATTGTGGATAACGCTGAGAAGGCTGGGCATTGGCAGTAGAAGGTCGTCAGCCTGCTTAACTAGTACGGATTGAGCGGAATCCCGGACAGTATCCGGGCTTTCCTGCATGGTGAGCGCTCAGGGTAAGTGGTTTGCTTCTGGGTTTCGACGCTCAGGGTCAGGATGACGACCTTCTTCGCCAGTTTTATAGAAGGGCTTGGCCGGCTGCAGTCGCGGCGGAGACCTCTATGAGTTTGCCGGATTTTACGTCGTAGATGTAGCCGTAGATGGGGATGGACTTCGGCACGAGCGGGCTGGTGCGGATGCGAGTTACGTCGGCGAGGACGGACTGGGCCTGGTCTTTGATGGTGAGGAACTCGACGAACTCGGCTGCTGTGGAGCCTGGGCCTTTGCCCACATCTTTGAAGCCTTCGGGGGTGAGGGCTGCGGTTTCGAGACTGTTGGCGAGGAGGCCGCGGATGACATCGTTGGTGAAGAACTGCATGCCGCAGTCGGTGTGGTGGATGACGAAGAACTCTTTGGTGCCGAGAAGCTTGTAGCTGATGACGAGGGAGCGGATGGCGTCGTCTGAGGCGCGGCCGCCGGCGTTGCGGATAACGTGGGCGTCTCCTTCGGCGAGGCCTGCGTATTTGGCGGGGTCGAGGCGGGCGTCCATACAGGTAAGGATGGCAAAGCCGCGGGCTGGTGGGAGGGCTAGTTTGGATTTTTCGCCGAAGTTGCTGGCATAGGATTCGTTGGCGGAGAGGACTTCGGTAAGGATCTTACTCATGGTGGTGTCTCCTGAGTGTGGTGGTTCGATCGTGGGTTGTGGCGAATTTATGGTGGGATGATGGTGCGGATTATTCTGCGTGGGGATCGACGATCTGGATAGGGAGATCGTAGTGGTTCGAGGTAAGTTCCCATCGGCGGTTCTCTTCTTTGTGGAGGGTGCTCTGGTCGGAGAAGAGTTGGTGGAGGACTTCGCCTTCGTGAGTGGAGGAGGGTTGGTCCTTGTAGGTGATGACGATGCGGTAGTCCCAGCGGCTGTCCTCCGAGGTGTGCAGACCGGGGCCATAGACGGTGTAGCTGGTTATGTAACCGAGCTGCTGCTCACGGTCGAGGGCGGCGATTTGATACTTGCGGAAGAGAGACCACCACTCATCCTGGTGGCCGTATTGGACTCGGTAGACCCACTCGACGAGATAGGGCTTTGCAGGAGTGGGTGCTGTGGCTTGAGCCTTAATCGTGATGGGTGCGATGAGAGTGAGGACAGCGAGAGGAAGGCTTATGAGTCTGCGCATCGGTGTAGTCTCCGTGATTGATCGTCGTTGGCTGAGATGTCGGCGCGGGAAGGGATGCCTGACCGGAGGTCAAAGCGGGAAAAGAGCGCTTGGATGTTCGACTGACGATTGATCTGGAGGGGTCTGCGGTGCCCTGAGGTGTCGTCAGCCTAGAGGCTGGGCGGACAACAATACCGGGCTGCAGAGGCGAAGTGCATGGTTGGAGATTAGTGGAGGTGAGGTAGCGAGTCAAGCGAGACCTGTTCAAGGAAGAGGCGCCGGCTCAGGCAAAATGCAGGGGTCTGTCCACTACGTCGCGCGATAAGACTGCGCGACTTCGGTCGAGATGACGATTCTCGCAGTTAAAACTTGATGACAGGCTAAAAACATAAAGCCCGGGCTGGTGGCCCGGGCTTTTTGTATCGATGATGGTTACAGATTAGGAGGCGGCTTCTTCGGTGACGGCTGCCTTGGCCTGGGCTACGGTCCAGTCGGTGGCGCCTACCTTGAAGCGGGCGAAGCGGCGGACGCTGATGTTCTCGCCGAGCTTGGCGACTTTGCTGGCGATGAGCTGGCCGATGGTCTGCGAGGCTTCCTTGATGAAGGGCTGGTCGAGGAGGCAGAACTCTTCGTAGAACTTGGCGAGCTTGCCGGTGAGCATCTTCTCGATGATCTCGGCGGGCTTGCCGGAGGCTGCGGCCTGGGCGCGGTAGACGTCCTTCTCGCGCTCGAGGTCGGCTTCGGTGACGTCTTCGCGGCTGACGAAGCGCGGGTCGACGGCGGCGATGTGCATGGCGACGTCGCGGAGAAGCTCCTGGAAGTCTTCGGTGCGGGCTACGAAGTCGGACTCGCAGTTGAGTTCGAGGAGAACACCGATCTTGCCGCCGGCGTGGATGTAGGTTCCGACTGCGCCTTCGTTGGTGGTGCGGGTCGCTTTCTTGGCGGCCGAGGCCATGCCGCGCTTGCGGAGGACGACGAAGGCGGCTTCCATCTCACCTTTGGCTTCTTGCAGGGCCTTGAGGCAGTCGCCCATAGGGGCGCCGGACTTTTCACGGAGTTCTTTGACGAGTTTTGCGTCGATCTTTACGGCGGTTTCAGTCATTGTGAGTTTCCTTGAGTTGCGGTTTCTGCGAAAGGGGCGCGGGCTGGATGCCCGCGCCCCACCAAAATAACAAGAGACGGTTACGGCACGGCTAATGCCCTGCCCTTCCCTTGCGACGGCCTTTCGGCACGATAGATGGTGCTAGACGGCGGCCTGGGCTGAGATGGGCTCGGACTCGGCTTCGGGCTCGGAGGCGGCCGAAGGAGCCTTGCGGATGTTTCCGCCGAGGACTGCAGCGAGGTCGACGGTCTCGTCTTCTTCGGGAGCAGCTTCGGTGGGCTCGGCAGCGGCGTGGACTTCTACGCCTTCGATCTCGCCATCTTCACCGACGTACTCGGGGGAGACTGCGAGGGGCTGAACGTCAGCGGACTCAGTGGCGAACGCCTTCTCGGAGACCATTTGGACGCCTTCGTAGGCGGAATCGGCGATCTTCGTGGTGAAGAGGCGGATGGCGCGGAGGGCGTCGTCGTTGCCGGGGATGACGTAGTCGACGACGGTGGGGTCGCAGTTGGTGTCGACGACGGCGACGACCGGGATGCCAAGCTTTCGGGCTTCGGCGACGGCGATGGCTTCGTTGTTGGAGTCAACGACGAAGATGGCGTCAGGAAGGCGCTTCATGGTCTTGATACCGGCGAGGTTGGTGGTGAGGTGCTTGCGCTCGCGCTCGAGCTTGATGACTTCCTTCTTGGTGAGGAGCTCGTAGCGGCCGTCGGTCGACATGTCGTCGAGTTCGGTGAGGCGCTTTACCGACTTCTGCACGGTGACCCAGTTGGTGAGTAGACCACCGAGCCAGCGGCTGTTGATGTAGGGCATTCCGGCGCGGGTGGCTTCTTCGGCGATGGCATCCTGTGCCTGGCGCTTGGTACCGACGAAGAGGATGAGCTTGCCGGTGGAGGTGAGATCGGTGACGAACTTCGAGGCCTCTTTGAACATCTTGAGGGTCTTTTGAAGGTCGATGATGTAAATGCCGTTGCGCTCGCCGAAGATGTACTCCTTCATCTTGGGGTTCCAGCGCTTGGTCTGATGCCCGAAGTGAACGCCAGCTTCGAGCAGTTCTTTCATAGTGATGTTTGCCAATGTAGCTCCTTGGTTAAGACAGCCGGTACCGTGGTGCCGGTGCCTGGATTGATCCCTCGTAAGGGAGATTTGACTCCTTGCCGCAAGGGTTGAAGCCTGCGGGTGATGCGAAAGCCAGCTTTTAGCTATTAGCTGTTGGCTCTTAGCGAAAAGCTAAGAGCCAACAGCTAAAGGCTGCATTCCAATTACCGTTTGGAGAACTGGAAGCGAGCGCGAGCGCCCTTCTGACCGTACTTCTTGCGCTCTTTACCACGCGAGTCGCGGGTAACGAGGCCTTCTGCCTTGAGCGCCTTGCGGAGCTCGGGGTTGAATACCATGAGGGCGCGTGCGATGCCGAGTTTGACGGCGTCGGCCTGGCCCATGACGCCGCCACCCTTTACGGTGGTGATGACGTCGAAGGTCTCGCCGATGTCAGCGATGCCGAGCGACCGCTTGGCGGCTGCGCGCTGTTGAGCGGTGACGAAGTAGACGTCACACTCTTTTTTGTTGACGGTGAATTTGCCGCTGCCTGGACGCAGGAAGACGCGTGCGATCGAGGACTTGCGACGGCCGGTTCCGTAGTACTGAATCAGATCTGCCATGGTGCTCCTTGAACTTTTGAAAACCCGGGGCTGATGCCCCAAACTTCGTTTGCTCCCTTAGAACGGGAGGGGATGCTTAGCCTTCGAGCGAGTGGGCAGGATGCGCCGGCACCATGACCTTGGAGGTGAGAACCTTGGGCGCGTTGCTGGCATGGAAGTCCATGGCAACGGGCTGCTGTGCGAGGTGGGGGTGCTGAGCTCCCTTGTAGACCTTGAGCTTGGTGGCCATCTGGCGGCCGAGCTTGGACTTGGGAAGCATGCCCTTGACGGCCTGTTCGACGATGGCTTCGGGGCGACGGGCGAGCAGCTTGATGAAGGACTCTTCGCGGAGACCACCGGGGAATCCGGTGTAGCGGCGATAGAGCTTCTGGTCAGACTTGAGGCCGGTCAGCACGATCTTTTCGGCGTTGATGATAACGACGTGATCGCCCATATCGATGTAAGGGGTGTAGAGGGGGCTGGTCTTGCCGGCGAGGACGGAGGCGGCCTGTGTGGCGAGGCGTCCGAGGGTCTTGCCGCTGGCATCAAGCACGTACCACTTGCGCTTAATATCTTTGCCACTTGGAATCGTGGTGGACATCGTTTGGGTTACTCCTTGTTTCTGCCGTCTTCAGTGTTCGGCGTGGTGCATGAAGAAGGTGGTGCGAGGTTGATGGTTCGCTAAAAGAAAAAATGAAAGAGCCCGAAAGAACGTTTGTTCCAGAGCAAGGCGATGTGCGGACAGGAGAGATTTCTCCCCAAGACGCGCGGAACAAACCGCTTTACCTGGACTACGCACAAACCTATGGGATGGGTGCTTCAGGGGCGGCTATGTTGAAGGCTGCTCCCCAGTGGATCCACCACGGATGTCTCGGTGACCTGACCCGCCTGAGAGTGGTACTGACACAGACGTACAGACGCGAGACTGCGCGAGATTTAATCTTACTGGCGGTTCGGGGATTGCGTCAAGGATTGTTTGGCGTGTTTTCCGGGGTTTGTGAGAAGTGGCCTGCCGGCCGGGCCCGCTGCGCGCGGTGCGGTCACTTCGTGACGGGTATACCCCTTCGGGTGGCGCTTCCGTTGGTCGCGACCCGGGCAGAGCCGGTACGCCCGCGCAGGGCGTCTAGTGTGGCTCATCACGTCCGGGTTCAGCGAGATCGAGGACGTAGATCTGGCCATCGTCGTAGAGGTGACGGCGGGTGCGGGCGAGCTCGTCGTATTGCTGGTGGGAGCGGAGAATGATGGCCTGCTCGCTGTGGATCCACTGGGTGCGGCTGGGGTCGTGCAGGACTTTGACGGCTTCGTGGTCGAGGGGGACGAAGTCGGCGTAGGAGCAGACGAGGTAGCGGAGGTTGTGGGCAAGGAGGTAGCTGGCGAGGGCGTTGCCGTCGCCACGGGAGGGCCAGCCGGAGGGGAGGCTGGCGGCTCCGGGGTAGTCGGCGATGCTGATGGCGTTGGCGCGGTAGTCGAAGAGGAAGCTGTTGGTGACGGTGGCGAGGACGCCGGCGTCGGTGGGGATGGCTCGCTGGACGGCGGCGTACTCGGCTGTAACGCTGGGGGGGACTATGGGGGTGTCTTGCAGTGCGGCTTTGAGGCCGAGGGGGATCTGGTCGTACTCGTTGGTGAACTTGTTGCGCCAGGTGGTGATGGCGGTGTAGGCGATGAAGAGGATGCTGACGGTTTGCAGGATTGGCCAGCGGCGGGAGCCGGGGAAGGTGTTGCGGCGGCGGCTGAAGACGATGTAGAGGAGGAGCATCGCGGGGATGATGCAGGGGTAGTTGTAGCGGCGAACGGAGTCTCCGCCAGTGCCGATGCCGACGAGCAGGGTGGCGCAGAGGGCGGCAGCGGAGAGCGCGAGGATGGCTTCGCCTTGCTCGTCGCGGTCGCCTAGATACCACTCGAGTCCTAAGAGAAAGAGGAGGGGGGCGCAGAAGGGGACGACCTTGTGCAGGAGGATGGAGAGGCCCGCTCCTGAGGGTGCGGGATAGAGTCCGTAGGCGCTGTACTGGTAGCCCTTGCCGAGGGAGGGATAGAACAAGGTGCCGGAGGTGGCGTGACTGGCGATCATCCATGGAGCCATGACGATGAGGCAGGAGAGGGCGGCGAGTAGGAGCGTCTTGATGCCTGAGGAGAGGCCGCGGCGACGCGTTTGGAAGAGAGCGAAGCAGCCGACGAAGATGACTCCGTGAGGGAGATAAGTGGATTTGGTGGTGGCCAGGACACCGGTGATTGCGCCCAGGAGAAGGGCTTGGAGGGTTGGGTTTGCGGCGAGGAGTTTGCGATGGGCCGCGAGGTAGACGAGAGCGAAGAAGAAGGCGCTAGGTAGAAGGACGAAGGTGAGATTGAAGGTGAGTTGGGGTGTCGTGAAGACCAGGAGCGCGAATACGGCTCGCTGGGGCGGGGTGAGTCGGAACTCGGCGGCGAGAGAGAAGGACAGGAGGGCGAGCAGGAGGAGGCCGAGGGCGCGGTCGGCCATCTGGACGTCGGCGAGGGGGAGGACGGCGAGGACGAGGGTCTGGAGGAAGTCGTTGCCGCCGATGCTGGACATGATGCGGCGTTCGCTGAAGGGATCGGCGGCGTAGTGGTGGAGCCGGAGCATCTTTGCCGGTGCGGCGAGGTAGAAGTTGTAGTCGTCGGAGGCCTGGTAGGACTGCGTATGCACGGTCGCGGCGATGCGGACGATGAAGACCAGGGCTGTAACCAGCAGGAGGATGGGGACGGCTTTTGATGCCGCTGAGGGCTTCTGGAGTAACGGGGCTGGGCTGGACGTGTCGGTTTCGTTGATGGTGATGCGCAGGAGAATGGCAGCTAGAAGGCCGAGGATCGTGAAGGAGATCAGGACGGGGGCTGTGATGGCATGGAGGAGATTGAGGCAGCCGCCTAGGAAGATAACGACGCCGAATCCGCTGGTGGCTGCGAGGGTGACGGAGGGTCTGCGGATAGCGAAGAGGCGAAGGAAAAGGGCCCCGTAGCCCACGATGGAGAGGAAGAGGAGAGCGCACCAGACGAGGGCCTCAAGGAAGTGCAGAAGCGAAGCTGGGGTCATGAAACGTTCTCCAGTTTACTTATGAGAATCGGACGCGACGGGCAGAAGCGTCGTCGATATCTGGGGCCTTGCGGGAGCTGTGAGGCGGCGACCGAGCTGCATGGTGGGCCGTTCGATCAGGCGGTAGAAGATCTCCGTGACCATCAGGGTCATCGCGAGATAGAGGAGCAAGAGGAGGTCGAGGCGAACTCGTCCCATGAGGGTGTGGATGAGGGCGAAGAGGATGGTTCCGTGGATGAGATAGAGGCTGTACGAACGCTCTCCAAGGTAGTGGACGGAGCGGCTGGTGAGAAAGCGATGGAAGAGACGGTTGTTGATTGCGAAGACGATGAGCATGACGGCTCCGACGGCGACCAGCCAGTCGAACATGTCCTGAGGAATGGTGGGAAAGCGTTGGACCAGGCTGCTGGCGTTGCCGAAGCAGTAGAGGCTCAAAGAGACGAGGGCAGCGATCGTGACCTGACTGAGTGTGAGCCGGGCGTACCAGCGGTTGACTGCAGGAAGATGCTTTGCCAACAGCGACCCGATGATGAAGAAGGCCGCGTAGTGGAGGGTAAGCATCGTGTTGATGGCTGTCTCGTGAGTGCAGAGGTGCACTATGTTGGAAGACAGGTTGGCGAGGGGGAAACAGGCGGCCGAGAGCGCGGCGGCAGTGAGGATCAGCCAGATAGAGCGAAGGCGAAGGACAGCGACTGCAATCAGGGGGAAGATGAGAGAGATCCGCATCTCGTAGACAAGCGACCAGAAGGCGGTGTTGAACTGAGACCAGTTGTAGTTGCCGAGAAAGAGAACGTGCTGCATCACGAGATGTGAAGTTACAGGCTCGGACCAGGTGGAGTTGATCCAGTAGTTGTCGGAAGGCTTAGCCGGGAGATAACGGTCAAACACAACGGCGAGGGCCAATGCTCCCAGATAAGGGAGGTAGATGCGACAGATCCTTTTTAGAAGGAACGGGCCGTAGTTGAGGCGGTTCTTTTTTTGATAGGGGAGAGTGAGGACGAAGCCGCTGAGGAAGAAGAAGAGGATGACGGCCTGATGTCCGGCGATGAGGATTCTGAGGGGAGTCCGGATGAGGAGGTGGGTGACGTTGTCTGGACAGATGCGCGAAAAGTGGTGGAGAACGACGGTGAGAGCGGCCACGCCACGGAGAGAATCAAGCTCGTAGAAGCGCCTGGATTCGCGCTCCGGGCGCTGATTTGTCTCGTCTGGCATGGTCACGCCAAGTATAGCTTGGGGACTGATGAGCAATGGCGCGGGGCCTTAGTGTTCGAGCTGGAGGGAGCTGGGCTGCTGGCCGAAGCTGGTCTGAAGGAGTCGCGGGATGACGGGTTTGCGATGGCGGCGCGGGGGCGTGCCGGGGGTGGCGGGGTCGAGGCGGTAGAGAATGAGGAGGTTGCGCTCTGGATCGTCCATGGCGGGGAAGGCGGCGACGCGTTGCAGGTGATAGGTGGGGGTGAGGGCGTCCATCTTGTCGTCGTCAACCTGGTTCCAGGCGACGTACCAGCCGGGGTGGTAGGCCTTGACGCGGACGGCGAGGTCCATGGTGCCGAAGTCGTCGCAGATGGAGGGCAGGCCGGTCATGAGGGAGAGATTGGAACCGCTGATGGAGAGGATGAGCGGGTTGTGGGTGTGGTCGGCAGAGACGATTTTGCGGATCTGGGCGGCGGCGGAGGTAAAGGTGTAGTCGGGGGTGCGGACGTAGTGGAGGGTCTGGCGGGCGTCGGTGACGGTAAGGACGGCCAGAACGGCTACGATGCTGACGGTGCCTAGGCGGCGAAGGGCAGAGAGGGGTTCGGAGTTGGGTTGCGGGAGGGTCCAGAGGGTGGAGAAGACGACGGGAATCAACAGGGTGAGGGGGATTGCGAGGACGAGGTAGTAACGGGGCTGGAGGTTGTTGTGATAAGCGAGGAAGGCTGCGTAGCCCGCTGCCCAGAGCAGAAGGGCTGGAATGAGTGGGTTGCGGAGGAGGCGAGGACGGAGGAGGAAGGCTGAAAAGATGGCGAGGAGGGCCAGGGGGTAGAGAATGTTGCCGATCCAGAGGCCGTCGGTGATGGTGTCGCCGAGGACGGAGAGGGCGGTGGCGGGGGTGATGCCGGTGTAGGCGTTGGCGCTGAAGAGATAGTGATAGTCGTCGAGGAAGTGGGGGCGGACGATGAAGGCGTAGTAGGCGATCCAGGTGATGGCGGCCAGGGCTGCGGCGGGGAGTATCAGGCGGAGGAAGGGGCGAATGCGGTACCCGGCACGGGCCCATAAGATCCAGGCGACGGAGGGGAGGAGGAAGATGGCGGTGGTCTTGGTGAGGACCATGAGCGGGAGAAGTAAGCCGAGAGAGACGATAGGGATAGCTTGATGGAGGCGGGTGCGGAGATTGGTGGGGAGGCTCTCTGGCTGCAGGCCGGCGTAGGAGGCGGCGAGGAGGGCGAGGAGTGTGAGGAGGATGAGCAGGGGCTCGAGGATCGCCATGCGGGTGAAGACATAGCAGAAGGGACTGACCGCGAGGAGGAGGACGGCGATGGCAGGAGCGAGGGTGGTGGTGGGTTTGTGACCGGCAGGGGCTGTGAGATTTTGCCAGCGGCGGAGCAGAAGATAAGAGGCGGCAAGAATGAGGCCGAAGATGGCGACGGTGAGGCCGCGGGCGGCGGTGAGGCTGACGCCGGTGAAGCGGAAGAGGGCGGCTTCGAGGAGGGGCCAGATGGGGAGGGCGGCGGCGGGGTTGAAGTCGCCGGGGACGTACCAGTGGCCGCGCAGGAAGTGGCGGATGGCTGCGTCGCCGTACCAGCCCTCGTCGGTGTACTTGGCCCAGTCCATCCAGGGGGAGTGGTTGGGAAAGTCGGCGCTGAGGTGGAAGGCGTGCAGGATGAGAAAGATGGCCGAGACGAGGAGGAGGGCCGCCTCAAGGACGCGAAGAATGGGGAACGGGATGGAGCCTGGCCGCTTCATTGTGTACAGGAGGTTAAACGCAAGTCTGATGTAAGAGTTCAGGGTATTACAGAATTAGTACGGAGGGATGCAAAGAGTTGCGCAAGGGTTGATATCTGGGGTAACGGCTGGGCCCGTGTGGGGGTTGAGGACTGTGACGGAGTGCTATTCTTCCACTCAAACGCAGTGGGGAAGCGAGAAGAGAACGGATGATGGAGGGCCCAAAGAAGGTCGTCAGCGTTTTGCTGAGTCTTATCGTTCTGTCGGCGGGCTTTCTGGATTACTGGAGCTACAGTCAGGCGTTCCATACGGAGCCGGGGATCTGGATGGACGTGGTGGGGGGGACCGCAGATGCGCCCAACCAGTATCGAGTTGGGGTGATCGATACGGCGTACTTTCTGGCTGAACATACACATCTGTCGCTTCGGTACATGCTGACGGTTCTGGATGTGATCGCGGGTTTTATCGCTTTGTTTGCGCTGTTTCTGGTGCTGCGGCGTTCGGCTGTGTATCGCGAGGCCGGGCGGACGGGACAGTGGTTTGGGGCGGCGGGGTTTGTGGTTCTGGTGCAGTTCTACCTGGCGTGGCTGCTTTGGTATCAACGGCCTGAGACGTTGCCTACGGCGGCGATTTTGGCGCTGGCGGTGCTGCTGCTGGCTGTGCCTTTGCGTGTCGGCACTGCGATGGTTGGGTTCTTGCTGTTGGCTGTGGCGCAGGGATTTGTGCGCGCCGATGTCGCGTTTGCGCTGCATGCGGGGATTCTGCTGGTTTGTCTGACGCCTTTGGGGCGGGAATTTGCGCTGCCGCGGGGGGTGCAAGCGAGCACGAGCGTGGTTTCGCTGCTGATGGTGGTGGGGATTCAGTATGGGCTGATGCGATGGATGTTTCCGCAGACGGGCTATGGAAGAACGGCGGTGTTTCAGCTTCTTTTGAATTTGAGTTCGGCGGCTTCGTGGATTCCGTTTTGGCTGTTTATGGGGCCTTTTGCCTGGACGGTGTGGATGGTTGTGAGGCGGCGGGAGCGGATGGAAGCGGCTGGGGTGGGGGTTTTGGCGGGAGCACTGATCTTTCTGGGGATGTGGCTGGTGGTGGGGAGGGTGAAGGAGGTGCGGATCTTTCTGCCGTTTGCGCTGGCGCTGGCGCCGCTGACGGTGGAGTTGGCGATGCAGCGGTTTCTACCGGTGAGGGTGGATGCGCCGTCGGGATCGCTCTGAGCTGTTGGTTGCTGGTGGATGGTGGTAATGAGGTGGTTTTCTGGTGGTGAGATGTGGTGTTTTGACAGCGTCTTTTTGTGGTGGAGGACGCGCCAGTGGCGGCTTTTCGCGTTTTGGTGGTGGATTTTTTATTGCGGGTGCGGCAGGCTAAAAGTGGGGGGATTTGGGGCGGCTGTTTGTCAAGGGGGTAGGCTTTTTGGAAGTGGGTCAGTCTCCGGTCAGCTCGTTACTCGGGAGCGATGCGGAACTGTTGAGCGTGCACGAAGTTCAACGAGTGCATTTGCGATTTAGCAACAATTGAGAAAGAAGTGCGGCAACTTCCGGCTCGCCAACCACATACTCGGGACGCTAAAGATGTCAGCGGCTGCCTACGAAAAGGCGTCAGGTGTTGAACAGAAGAAAGAGGGAGACGCGGAATGAGCGCCTCCCTTGAGTTTTTGCGGCTCGGTCGATTGATTAGAATGGCCCGCCGTAACCGAGCAACAGACGCAGGCCGTTGCCTTTCTGCCAAGTGGAGTCCGGCTGGTTCTTGATGAAATCGCGGAAGGCGACGTGTGCGATCTCCGCCTTGATCTGCTGGGCACGCAGGGAGTTGGGATCGAGTGGATTGCCGGGCAGCGGTGCGGCGAGCTCGTTGGGAAGGTAGTTGTTGATGAGCGCCTCGTAGCCCTCCTGAGCACGGGGGGCGTTGGGGTGGCTGAAGAGCTCGAGCTGACCGGCTTTGGTGGAGTAGTCGTAGAACTCGAGCTGTACGGTGGTGGGGTCGATGTCGACGGAGTGCGGCTTCCAGTCGGCGTAGACACCAACCTTGGTGTCGTCAGTACGGAGGGCGAGGATGTTGGTTGGTGCTCCGTTGAAGTTGTAGAAGTCGGGAGCGATCTCGTCGGTGGCGAAGAGGAGGTAAGACCGGCCGGGAGCCCAGCGCGACTTCAGCATGGAGTACATGTCGTGCCGGTTGTTGTAAATCTGGTCGTAAGGATACCTCGTTAGCCAGGTTGTGTCGCCCTTGTGGCCGAGGGTGACGAACATGTTCAGCAGGTCGACGGAGGAGCAGAGGCCGGTTCGGATGGTGTTGGTGTCATCGGTGAAGCGGCCGCTGGGGTCCATGACGATGAGCGGGATGTGGGTGGCCTCCTCATAGACGGTGCCGATCTTGCCCTGAACGAGGCCGTGCGAGCCGCTGTACTCGCCGTGGTCGGAGGCAAAGATGATGACGGTGTTGTCGATGACGCTCTGCGGCAGCTTGTGGAGTTGATCGAGGACGTCACCGATCTCTTCATCGACGATCTTAGTGATCTGGGTGTAACTGTCGAGACCGCGTTGCCAGTAGTAGAAAGGCGCGACGCCCGTGCCGAAGGTGAGGTTTCCGTTGCCGTAAGGAGTGACGCGGAAGCCGAACTGAAACGGGTCAGGAGTGATGCCTCCCCAGATGGCTGCTTGAAACTGCTGGATGAAGGTGTGGGTGGTGGGTTTGTTGAATGCCGCGTAGTGGTTGGGGTTCTGCCAGTTGTCCGGAAGGAAGGAGTAGCCGAAGGGGGGAGGGGATTTGAGCTTGTTGGTGTTCCAGTCGACAATCGGCGGAGTGGTGGTGTAGTCGGTGAACTGCGCGAGCTGGGCGCTTGTGGGTTTGTTCTTGTTGTAGTCCGCGAAGAGGTCGGTGTAGGTGAGGAACTCCGTTCCCGCGGGGAAGAACTCGCGGTCGTGCGGGTTGACGTAGCCGATGGTCAGGAAAAATGGGGCATCGTTGGTCTTGACGTTCTGCAGGTAATTGACGGCCTGGTTGGTGGTGTAGGCATCGTTGTGGTACTGGGGGGTGTTGTTGAAGTCGCCGTAGGTGCCCTGCAGGTTGCTTCCGGTGGGGTCGGGGGGACTGTTCCAGTCGAATCCGTAGGGGGCGGTGTCGGCGGGGCCACTGGGGACGGAGACATGCCACTTGCCGAAGTAGGGGGTTTTGTAGCCGGCTGCCTGAAGGAGCTTGCCGAAGGTAGGGAATGCAGGATTGAGGACCGGCAGGTTGGGATTGTTGAGGATCGTGGTGATGAGCCAGCTTTGATGTGAGTAGAGGCCGGTGATGATGGTGCCGCGGGCAGGTGTGCAGGCGCAGGCCGCGGTGTGGTAGTTGGAGAACTTTACGCCGCGCTTCCAGACGTGTTTGTAGAGGTTCGGCATGAAGCGCTTGAAGTATTCTTCGGCGCTGTTGACGCCGACGGGGAAGACGGAGGGCCAACGGAGCTCGTCGACGAGGATGAAGATGACGTTGGGTTTCGCTCCTGGTTGTGTGATGTTTTGAGAGAAACCAAGGCGAGTGGCGACACTGGCGCCTGCGACGGCGGCGGTGGTTTTCAGGAAGTCTCTGCGCTTCATATGTATGTTCTCCAATGGATGAGATTCGTTGCTGTTGAGAGTGAACTTCGGAGAGGCCCGAAGCCGAAATAGCAACCCACGTAGGGAGATAACCGAGCACAATGGTTGACCTGAATTTGTTCCAGAGCCCCTTTAGCTGATGCACCATGCGGCAAACAGCTTTTCGAGAGCGGAAGGGCTCTCGATGAGGCGCCGTTTTAGTGGAATGAATCGGGTAGCCGGTGGATTCCTGGGGGATTCAGGGGGGCAATAGATTCTTGGGGGACCAGGGCCGACGAGAGTCGCGAGGGAAGATCACTTACGCGACGGGCAAATTTTACGCCGGGTGCCAAGAGGGGTCAATTCAATACTTGGTAAAGATCGAATGGATCGGTGTGCTTTTTTAGCCCTCTACATTAGGCCTCTACATCAACCCCAGCCGCGAGCAAACTTCTGCGACCGAGGAAGACTGGGTAACGTCCAAACAGTTCTTACTCGTAGGAGAGGGCGTCGATGGGGTCTTTGCTGGCGGCTTTGAGGGCTGGGTAGAGTGCGCCTAGAAGGGCTCCGATGAAGGCGATGGCGGTGGCCTTCCAGACGTAGGGGACGTTGATGACGAAGTCGAGCGTGGGGAAACGGGCTTCTAGCGCGGCGCTTAGGGCGAAGCTGGCCGCGATGCCGAGGACGATGCCGATGGTGGCGAGGACGCCGGTCTCGCGGAGGACGATGCCGACGATGTAGGAGCGGGAGGCTCCCATGGATTTGAGGATGCCGATCTCGCGGGTGCGCTCCATGACGGCGGTGTACATGGACTGGAAGATGACGAGGAAGCCGATGATGACGGCGATGCCGATGACGACCTGAAGGCCGATGTTGAAGCCGGGAAGGCGATCGGGCGAGATGGAGGAGAGATACTCCTCGGCGGTGGCGACGTTGTAGGTGCTCATGCCGGGGGTGGCGAGGATGTCCTTGCGGACCTCGTCCTGGTACTTCGGCTGGTCTTCGGTGCGGAGGTAGAACATGGTGGCCTTACCTTCGGTGCCGGTGAGCGAGCCCATGGTGTCGATGGGGACGAACTTGCGGCCGCCTTTGCCGTGGGCGACGATGCCGGAGATGCGGAAGGGGTGGTTGAGGATGCTGATGTGGTCGCCGACCTTCTTACCTGCGGCGGCGTAGTCGTCGAGGATGACGTCGTCGGGGCCCTGGAAGGGTGTGCCGGAGAGGAAGGTGAAGGGGAGGAGCGCGTCGAAGCTTTTGAAGTCGATGCCGTAGATGGTGTCGAGGGAGCTGTTGATCTGGACGTTGACGGGGGCGGAGACGATGACGTGGGGGATCTTGGCGAGGACGTCCGCGACCTTGATGGAAGCTCCGGCGGGGCTCATGCCGATGAGGTTGCTGGCGGTGTTGGGGCGGACGAACATGTCCATGCCGATGCCGTTCTGGCGGGTCTTGAAGCCGTTGAGCTTGCCCATGAGGATCGCGGTGATGGAGAGGATCATGATGACCTCGATGGCGATGGCGAGGCAGCTGATGAGCGAGCGGAGGGGACGGTGGACCAGATTGCCGGCTACTAATTTATTCATTCTTGTATCAGTGTATGGGAATGTCCTGCCGGACGGGCCTCCTGCGCGGAGGGCGGCCACTTCGTGGCGGGTATACCGCTTCGCCTGGTCCTCCCGTTGGTCGCGAAGGAAGTTGATTCCGACCAACGGGAGGACCAGGCGAAGCTTTAAAAAGGCGTGCGAACGCCCGCTTATCGTGCCTGATCCGGCTCTGCGGGAGGGGGGAGGAGAAGCCGTCCGGCGATGCTTCGGACAGATCCTCCCCGACGGAGTTCGATGCCTTCGGGGCCGATAAAGAGGGTTCCGATCAGGGGTGCAACATAGGCGCCGACGACTGCGGCAAAGACGATACCGAACGCGGCGTAAGTGGCTGTGTATACCATGTTGCCGATGTCGCCCTCCGGGGCGGTGTGGCTATAGAGGACCAGGACGAGGAGCCCCCAGGGGGATTGCCGGGTGTCTCCGCAGAGTGATTCGAAGACAAAGAAGAGAAGGAACCAGATGGCAGGGGCAAGGAGAAAGACCCCCTTCCATCCTGCGAGATGGAACGCGGTGGAGGTAGAAGAAAACGAGACGCCGGTGCTCTCATCCTGTTCTCCGAGGAGCCCGACTTCATGCGCGTAGATGTTTCCGCTGAGCAGGATGGGTTTATTCGGCCAGATAAAGTGAGGGACCAGATTCTCAAAGGCCTCGAAGATGGGGTAGAGGCCGAAGGTTCCAAACTCCGCGGTTCGGTTGATGAGAGCGTCATCGACCGAGATCATTTGCAGGCGATCGAAGAGTCCCTGGGGGTTGTTGAAGTAGCCGAGAACGCGGTTGTCATAGGACTCGGCGGAGGTTTCTAAGAACTGCTGGCGGACGTAGCCCAGGTTTGAGAGGAGCGAGATCGCAGTTGAAACGCTGGCGCCCCCGTTCTCCTCGCGAAAGTTTCTTCCGTATTGGGCGTAGGGGACGAGGTATCGAAAGACGAAGATGGTCACGAGGATTGCGCCGGCGACCTGAGCGCGATTGAGTTTGTATCGCTGGGAGGCTATAGCAAGCACCCAGCAGGCGAAGGGAGCGAACATTCCTTCTTTCGAGAAACCAAAGACGCCAATAATGAACATGATGGCGCCGGCGAGCAGGACGGGCAGGTTGACGCTGCGTCTGCCGCCGCTGCGGCGAATCGTGTTGATGACACCAAGTACGATCGCCATGGGGAAGAAGCGATTGAGCTGACTGAGAGCGCTGAGGACCGACCCGCTGCCGGAGGGGATCAGGCTAAAAGCGATATTGAGGACAAGGCCCGCGATGAGACTGCCGACGGTAGCTGTCTGCATCTTGGCGTCAGTGACCATTTTTCCCAGGAGCGCGCGCCGGGGCGCGAATCTCTTAGTGAGGTAGACGGCCACCAGCATCATGCACATTCCGGCGAGCAGGACTCTGATAGTGAGGTCGGGAGCGAAGAGGTTGGAGTCTGCCGGCTCGTCGAGATAAGCCTTTACGCAGAGACCAACGATGACGCCGAGTACGGAGTTGAAGAAGATGAAGGCGCCGGAGGTTCGAGTGAACCCTCCGGCGACGTTGAAGGCGTGCGTGGCGACCAGAATATAGAAGAAGCAGCCGAGAGCGAAGGTAGGGCTGGTGCCTTGAGAGAGCTGGATGACCAGGAGGGTCGCCGCAAAGAAGAATACGGGGACGATCGGAATGCTTTCGGGAAAGGGGACGCGCACTCGTTCTCTTTCTCAACCAGGACTGGGACGGCTTCGAGAAGGTCTGCGATCGCAGGTAGGGAACTCTACGTTTGGACCGTCAAAAGCTGGAGGATTTTCGATCGACGCTTCAACTGCGATGATAGCGATTGGGCAATGGATCGTCAAAGGAATCCCTCTTAAGTGGGAGTGGATAGTGACGACTTCGAAGTAAACATGCCTAACTACTCTGGTTCCAATATGGTAAGCGGGCACGCGTAACCCAAAAGTAGCTTTGACTTTGACAAATGACCCGGTCTATTCTTCGATGAATTAGCGTGTGCCGCGCAGGAATGAGGCCTGCGCCGATAAGGGTTAGACGGAGCGAATGGAACGATTCGGCGACGAGCTACGGCGGGAGCGGGAGAGGCGCAAGGTCTCGATGGAGAGGATCTCCGACGAGACGAAGGTGTCGCTGCGTCACCTGGAGGCGCTTGAGGCCGGAGAGTACGACGCTTTGCCGGGCGGGGTGTTCCGAAAAGGTATTCTTCGCAGCTATTTAGCAGCGGTGGGGTTGGAAGAGGCTCCGTGGATCGAACGGTTCGAGGCGACCCTGAGGGAGAGTGGCGCGGGCAGCGAAGATACCGATTGGACTGAGTTCGCGGAGAATGTGCGAAGGAACAGAAGTGGTGTCGAATCGAAGACGAACATTCGATGGATGGGCGTCGGAACCATGGTGACGATGCTGGGGGTTCTGGGCTGGGCGGTGTGGAAGTTTGCGTTGCATGGGCGGTTGATCCCCTGACGGAACTCTTTTCTCTTGCCTGAGTGCAGTGACATTTCGCCGGCCAAGCGCGGCTGTCTGCTCCTTCATTTACCATTTCGTTGAGACCGGGTGGGCGATCCGCACTACGGTTTATCGGCCGATGTGTCTGTGGGATACATGCTTACCGCGTTGTTTTTAGCTTGCGCAAAGGATTGGATTCAGCCTTGGTTTCAGGCGCGTTTAGGTCCGTGATGCTGGGTGGGCTGTGATTTGTGTTGATGATGTTTGCGGGGACAATGCTGGTTGCGGTGGCCAGCTACGAGGTGTACGAAAAGCAGTGGCTTAGGTTGAAGCGGCGATTTTGCGTATCACGAACCAGAGAGTTTTGCCGGTTGATGCAGGATATCGCCGTTGAATGATCATCTTCGCCGACGGATGCGTCCTTTTGCCCGGTTGGGCGAGCGTGGGTAGAATAGACAGAACGCACGCTGTTACGGGCTAAGTGTCCGGGCAGGTACTCTTTGGAGGAGTTTTGGCTAAACGCGACCGTTTTTTGTTTACGAGTGAGTCTGTCACTGAGGGGCATCCGGATAAGATCGCTGATCAGATCTCCGATGCGATTCTGGACGCCTGCCTGGCGCAGGATCCCTATAGCCGCGTGGCGTGCGAGACGCTGACCTGCACGGGTCTGGTGGTTATCGCCGGGGAGATCACGACGCAGGCTTATGTCGATTTCCAAAGCCTGGTGCGGGGGACTGTTGCCGCGATTGGGTATGACAACGCGCTCTATGGGTTTGATTCGAACACCTGCGCGGTGATCTCGACGATCAACAAGCAGTCAGGCGATATCGCCATGGGTGTGGATACAGGCGGCGCGGGCGATCAGGGAATGATGTTCGGGTATGCGACGAACGAGACCCCGGAGCTGATGCCGACGCCGATCTCGCTGGCGCATAAGCTGGCGCAAAAGCTGAGCGAGGTTCGCAAGTCGGGGCTGATGTCGTACCTGCGGCCGGATGGCAAGAGCCAGGTGACGGTGGAGTATGACTCGGATAACAAGCCGAAGCGGGTGGATGCGGTGGTGATCTCGACCCAGCATGCGGAGAACGTTGGCAATGAAGAGCTGCGCGCGGATATTTTGAAGCACGTGATTCAGGCTGTGATTCCTGCGGCGTTGCTGGACCAGGATACGAAGTACCACATCAATCCGACGGGCCGGTTTGTGGTCGGCGGACCGATGGGCGACACGGGTTTGACGGGTCGGAAGATCATCGTCGACACGTATGGCGGCATGGGACGGCACGGCGGCGGAGCTTTCAGCGGTAAGGATGCGACGAAGGTGGATCGTTCGGCGGCGTACATGGCGCGGTACGTGGCGAAGAACATCGTCGCGGCTGGGCTGGCGGATCGTTGCGAGGTGCAGTTGGCCTACGCGATTGGCGTGGCAGAGCCGGTGAGCGTGCTGGTGGATACGTTTGGCACGGGCAAGGTCGATGAGTCGAAGCTTGAGGACCTGGTTCGGAAGAACTTCTCGCTGACGCCGAAGGGCATCATCGAAGGGCTCGATCTGCGTAAGCCGATCTTCAAGGCGACGGCAGCGTATGGTCACTTTGGCCGCAAGGGCGAGGGCTTTACGTGGGAGAAGACCGACAAGGCTGCTGCGCTGGCGGAGCAGGCTGGGGTGAAGCAGGCTACTGCGAAGTAAGCTGTGTTGAATTCGCTGAGAAAGGGCGGGCCTTCGGGCCTGCTCTTTTTTTGGGGGGAAATGTCGACTTGCCGAGGACCGTTTTTGCGAAGGTTGAGACGCAAGCCGAAGGGACGGGTGTCGTATTGGCCGGAGATGGGGTACTCTGGTCGGGCTTGACACTTCCCTTGAAGCATTCGCATCGATCAACCTATGGCGCCAGCAAAGAACATGCAGGAGTTAGCCGATAGCGAGCTCGCCTCTTTGGAGCAGGTGAGGTCGTCTCTCTCAAAACTCTGGCTGATCTCCGCATTAGTGATTGGCCTGGTACTGATTGCCCAGTCCTTGTCGGGCCATTACGGGGAAGATCCTGAGCCAGCGTGGAAGTGGTTTCTGGGGTCGGTCATGCCGACGGTGGGCGTTATCGTCGGTGCGCTCTGCTACACGGCGCTCGACGCGCGACGGCTGAAGTATGTGGTGAGACGATCTTTTTTGA
Organism: Tunturiibacter gelidiferens; assembly: GCF_013410115.1. GTDB lineage: Bacteria > Acidobacteriota > Terriglobia > Terriglobales > Acidobacteriaceae > Edaphobacter > Edaphobacter gelidiferens. The sequence continues at coordinate 1,139,283 of NZ_JACCCV010000001.1, read as the reverse complement.
GGCTGTGTTATGCGCTCTCGATTGTCTACCTGCTGCTGGTCGTACTGACCATCGCGATAGAACCTTTCGTCGCGGCGGACTCTTTTGAGCTGATGCGAATCTCCAAATACTGGCTGGCTCCTGTTCAGACTCTGGTGGCTTCAGTGATTGGGGTGCTGTTCTTTAAGGCGGCACCACCGGAAAGCTCGCTGACGTAATGCGTGTCTCAGCGGAGCGAGAGAGCTGACCAGATACCTGCGTTTTTGAGCTGCGTCCGAGCGTCCGGCGCACTGTCCTCGACAAAGAGCGTGCCGTGGTCGAGGTCTCGCCTGAACTCATAGATGAGAGCCGTGCAGTTGTAGCCGGGAGCGATGGGTGTGGAGGCGACTGAGCTGTCGAGTACGTTTGACCCCTCTGTAATCCATTGCCGCGCCTGGGTCTGGTCCGGCATTGCGCCGCTCTGACTGAAAGGTTTGTTCGAGATGACGAAGACGATGACCCGGTAGAAGCCAGGGCGAGCGTTGAAGAGAGCCTTCGCCCATTCCTGGAGAGAAGGTTGGCGCAGCTGTACCTTGCCCAGAGCCCAACGATCCGGAGGCGGCAAGGGCGCGCCGGTGGAGTCGATCTGCTCGATTCGTGTGACAAGGGCGAATCCACCGGGGACGGAGTAGTAGCTGTGCTCGACGTAGCCTTTGGATTCCAGCGCAGAGAGGAGAAGGTGATTGGCATCGTCGATCGAATGCAGGGGAGGCTGCTGCTTGAAGAGGTCTTCGGGAAGAACCTGCATACTGGTGCTGGGTGGAGGCGGCCAAGGGAAAGAGGGCGAGAGGGGCCGTGACGGCGCTTCCATATTTTTTTGGAATTCGTCCCGCATGCTCTGGTTAGCCGACGCGGAGTACCTGTTTTGCTGTTCGACGGTGCGCTGCATCGACTGCAGGATGGAGAGAGTGCCCGAACGAGCGGCTACGGCGCCATCCGCTGCGAGGACCCGACTCCCCGCTTGAACGAAAACCGGTTGTTTAGGGTTTTTGAGATAAGCCTGAGAGTACGCCATGTAAGCGTTAGAGAAGAGTTGTCCGGTTGCGGTGGAGGAGTAAGGCTCGAGGTTGGCGACTGCCTCATAAGTGACTCCCAAGGAATAGAGCCTGTAGGACTCATCCAGTTGGTTTGGGAGAGGGCCTTTGTGGGTCAGCATGGTGAACATATCGAACCACCGTCCTTGTTGGCCGAGCAGGCTGGCTTCGCGAAGCGATCCTACGGGAAGAGGCACCTCGATCTCCTGCTTGCCGCCGAAGAACTCTTGCGTGAAGAGGCTGATGAAGTTGTCGACCAGCCTGGCGTTTAGCAGCTCGGCGTCTGGACTTTGAAGGGTCGCGCGCCCGGAGTCAAGGGACGCCTCGACGTTGAAGGTTTTTTTGCTGTCCTGCGTGGCTCCAGGCTCGCGCAGGACACATGTCACTGTCAGGAAGCCATTCCAGTTGTTGTCGGCAGCCGATTGGGGTTCCGAGGTCGCTTTGGGCTGCTCGGGCGGTGCGGCCTGTGCTCTTGAGTTCCGGTAATTGGAAAGAGAGAGATCGATTCGGGTGGCTATGTCAGAAGCGTTGACGACAGAGATTCCGCGCGAGGCAAGAGTGGCCGCAACCCTGGTGGAGAGGCTGGTTGCCAGTTCGGGGTAACCGACTCCGCTGATATTGAACGCCACGCGCTTCTCGAAGAGAGGGAAGTCAGGAGGCGTTTGCTTGACCAGTTTGGCGGTGAGGCGATCCGTAGTGCCGAACCCCTGCGCTGTTGCCTGAGCCGTGCAGACCTGGAGCGTGCAAAACCCCAGGGAGATCGCAAGGAGAGCGCGGGTATAGCGATTTGGCAGAGGGCTTTGCATTTGCAGGGCCTCCGGAAGTAAACGGATCTTACGAGATGCGCCATTTTACCGAAAGAGCCTCAACCTGTCGCCGAGTCAAATTTTCTGCGCGGCGCGATGTACGCACCGTCGCGTTGCCCTTTTGTGTGAGGTCACGCCGCGGGATCGACTCGAACTGGTGAACTTGCTTCTTTCTTTTTGGTGGTGGGGTTCAGGGGGAGATGCAGTAGACTGCTGGCTATCGCTTAATTGCATCACATTCAATACCAACCCCAATAGAGATGAGGGTTTTCGATGCTTGTTAAGTCTGAATACGATATTGAATTTCACCTTCCTATGCCTACTCCAATGGTGGCGATGTTGCATCTGCACCCGTCGCTGGAGCCCCAGGTGCGCGCGGGGAATGAACTGAAGGTCGAACATATCGACCAGGACGCGAAGACAGATGTTCCGTTGTCGGAGTACCACGATGTGTTTGGGAATCGGTGCACGCGGTTTGTTACGCCGGCGGGTGCGATTCGTTTGAGCGGGACGAGCGTTGTGGAGATGGAGGGGTTGGCCGATCCGATCAACGCCTATGCGCAGCAGGCTCCGGTGGAGAATCTTCCGTCTGAGGTATTGCAGTTTTTGCTGGCGAGCCGGTACTGCGAGGTGGACATGTTTGGGCCGATCTCGCAGGATCTCTTTGGCTGGATGACGCCGGGGTGGACGAAGGCTTCTGCGATACGCGACTGGGTGCATGAGAAGGTGATGTTCAACTACAAGACGGCACGGCCGACGAAGACGGCGATGGATGTTTATGCGGAGCGGATTGGAGTTTGCCGGGATTATCAGCATCTGGCGATCACGCTGTCGCGGTGCCAGAATATTCCGGCGCGGTATGTGACGGGGTATCTCGGGGATATTCGCTGGCCCTATAGCGGGGCGGGGGATTTTAGCGCGTGGTATGAGGTGTTTCTTGATGGGCGCTGGATGACGATGGACGCACGGCATAACGAACCGAGGGTGGGGCGAGTGCTGATGGCTGTGGGACGGGATGCTGCGGATGTGGCGATTACGACTTCATTCGGGAATGCGATTTTGACGAACTTTTATGTGGACAGCTATGAGGTGCTCGCGGATGGGACGACGGTGCCAAGCCTGCCAGGTGCGATAGCGCAGGAGCCTCTGGTGACGTCGGCGAATCGCGGCTCGGCGGGAGCGGTTCAGGGTTTGGCGGAGTAGAAGGTGTAGGTGGCGGTGTAGGGTACGCGGGTGGTGGCTGTGAGGTGTTGGGCGTCGCACCCGGTGGTGGGAGCGATGCCGCCGTGGGTGTCAGAGCGGCGGATGAACTCTACGTGGGTCATGATGCCGGAACCGGTGGGGCTGGCGGCTTTGAGGAGAAGCCAGGGGATCGCTCCGGGTTCGGGAGATGGGCTTTTTTGCAGGAGCTCGCCCTTTGTCGAGCTGCCATCTTTCGAGATCCAGATGGGACCTGCGCTGTGGGTGCCGACGGTGAGGCCGGATTCGTCAGTGAGGGTGGCCTCGGGAGCCTTGAAGATCCATTGGGGGCCGGTGTCGGTTTGCTGGCAGGCGTAGACCTGTACCCCTTTGCCGGCGACGGTGAGGATGGGGCGTTGCGGGGGCGGCGGGACGGTGATTGACAGATCGGTGGGGCTTTGAGCGGAGGAGAAGGCCGCAAAGATGACAGTCGCGGAGACGGAGAGACGGAGAGAGGTTCGCAGTTTCATCGACCGTAGTTTACGCCGTAGAGGTTTCACTACTTTGAAGACACGAAACGGAGTGTGCGGATCTTCGGTGGGTGGGAGGATACTGGAATGACAGAGACAATGACGATGACGAGTGCAGCGAAGAGCGATGTGGTGGTTCCGAGTTACTTTCCCGGGAAGCAGTGGCAGCAGGTGCTGGGGCGGGATGCGAGCGCGGATGGGCAGTTTGTGTACGCCGTGAAGTCCACGAAGGTGTATTGCAAGCCTAGCTGTGCGAGCCGTCGGCCTTCGCGGAAGAATGTGACGTTCTTCCCTACCCCGGCGCTGGCTGAGGCTGCGGGATACCGGGCTTGCAAGCGGTGTGAGCCGGAGAGTGCCGAGGCGAAGGCTGATCCGCAGGCGGGTGCGATTGCGGCGGTGACGGAGTATTTGAAGGATCATGCGGAGGAGAGGACGAGACTGGCCGATGTGGCGAAGGCTACGGGTGTGGGGCGACTGACGATTCTGCGTGGGTTCAAGCGCGTGCTGGGGGTGAGTCCGGGGCAGTATGCGAAGGAGGCTCGGCTGGAACGGTTCAAGAGCAGGGTGAGGGAACCCAAGAAGGTGAAGGCTCCGATTACGGATGCGATCTACGACGCGGGGTTTGGGTCGAGCAGCAGGTTGTATGAGAAGAGTAAGGCGACGCTGGGGATGACTCCGCGGGTGATGCGGGAGGGTGGGGCTGGGTTGTTGATTCGGTACTGTACGGCGGCTAGTCGGTTGGGGCGGATGCTGGTGGCGACGACGGATGTGGGGATCTGCTCGATTGCGTTTGGGAAGGATGATAAGGAGTTGATTGCTGGGCTGCGGGAGCAGTTCTCGAAGGCGCAGCTGGTGGTGGCTAAGGGGAACACGGGGTGGCTGGCGGATGCGGTGGCGTTTGTGTCGAGTCAGCTTGGGGAGCATCCGCTGGCAGCTACGTTTCCACTGGATGTGAGGGCTACGGCGTTTCAACAGCGTGTGTGGAAGGCGCTGCAGGCTATTCCGCGGGGGGAGACGAGGAGTTACTCGGAGGTGGCGTTGCAGTTGGGCGCGCCTTCGGCTTCGCGTGCGGTAGCGGGGGCCTGTGGGGCGAATCCGATTGCGATTGCGGTGCCTTGCCATCGTGTGGTGGGTAAGGGTGGGGCGATCACTGGATATCGATGGGGCGTTGAGCGGAAGAGGCGGCTGCTGGAGGCTGAGCGGGCGTGAGGTTTGCTGGTGAGCGACAATGATTGCACGATGAGTGCTGCCAGGAGCAAACCGCTGCCGGATGGGTTCAAGAGTTGGATCATAGCGAGCGTATCGGTGCTGCTGTTTTCGCTCATGCTCTTGCTCGGGGATATTGTTGCGGCGTTCGCTTATTTTTCCGAGAAGACGAATCCGCTCTGGGTCACGCTGCTGGGAGTAGCGGGTGCATTCGGCGTGGTACTTGGGTTCGCGGGGCTGTTTGTGCTTTTGGCGTTCGCAGGATGGCGATCTTATTCAGAGTCAAAGCGAGTGCAGATTATTCCGCCGGCGCGTTAAAGCGATAGCCACGACTAATGGATCGATCCGTCGAGAGTGAGACAACGCTAGAAACTAGCGCCTCCCCCGCCGCTATCTCCAGCGCCGAACCCAGTGAAACCGGAGTCGGACGCTGGCGGAATGGGGACTGTGTCAAAGCTGGGAGGATTTAGGTAGGGATTCGGCGAACTGCCGGTGTTCCAGTAACGTCCCCATGTTTTCGCAACTCGCTTTTCGGCTGACCGACAGTGTCGGCAGCTCTGGAGGTATTGAGAATGCGCAGGACAGTGCTGGGGAGTGCGCTCCACACCCAGGAGCTTGCGCATAAGTCTTCAAACTGAACATTTGGGGATTGTACTCACAAAGAATGTCTCTCAATTACTGCCTTGTGTTCACCCGAGAAGATTCTCGATCTTGCGCACGTGAAAGATTAGAGTAGAGCGATGTCGAAAGCGGTTCCTGAGATGGCGGTGGATGGACGGGCGCTTTACTCGAAGATTACGTGGCGGCTGATTCCTTATATTTTTCTGCTTTACATTGTGGCGTATTTGGATCGGGTGAATGTGGGGTTTGCTGCTTATGATCTGCAGCGGGATCTGCACTTCAGCAATACCGTGTATGGGACGGGCGCGGGGATTTTCTTTCTTGGGTCGGTGCTGTTCGATCTGCCTAGTAATTTGATGCTGACGCGTGTTGGTGCGCGGATATGGATTGCGCGGATCATGATCTCTTGGGGCGTGATCTCGACCTGCATGATGTTTATGCACTCGAAGGAGTCGTTCTATGTGCTGCGGTTTTTACTAGGTGTGAGTGAGGCGGGATTTTTCCCGGGGATGATTATTTACCTGACGTATTGGTTTCCTACGCAGGAGCGGGCGCGGGCGGTGGCGAAGTTTATGACGGCGACTTCGCTGGCGGGAGTGGTGGGTGGGCCGCTTTCGAGTTATCTGCTAAAGCTGGATGGAGTGGGGGGATTGGCGGGTTGGCAGTGGCTGTTTGTATCGGAGGGAGTTCCTACGATTCTGCTGGGGATATCGGTGCTGTTTGTGTTGAAGGATGGGCCGTCGAAGGCCGGTTGGCTGCGGCCTGAGGAGCGCACGTGGCTTGAGGGGGAGTTGCAGAGGGATAAGGAGCGGTTTGGGGCATCGACGCACCATAAGCTGCTCGATGCATTTCGATTGCCGGCGCTTTGGGTGCTTGCGGGTGTTTATTTTGTGAGTCAAGTGGGTGTGTACATCGTGAATCTGTGGATGCCGCTTATTCTGCAGAGCTTCTCGCATGGCGGGGAGCGAGATGCGATCTTGATTGCGCGCTACGCGACGTTTCCTTATCTGGCGGCAGCGGTGATGACGGTGGTGGTGGGGTGGAGTTCGGATAGACGGAATGAGAGGCGATGGCATATTGCTGGATGTCTGACGTTGTCGGCGGTGGGGTTTGCGTGGGCAGCGTGGGCGCATGCTTTGGTAGTTGCGTTGTGCGCGATGACGCTGGCGGCGATTGGACTCTGGAGCATGATGGGGCCGTTCTGGACGTTGGCGACGAGCATGCTGAGTGGGACGGCGGCAGCGGGGGCGGTGGCGATCCTGCAGATGGTTGGGGGAGTGGGGGGATTTGCGGGACCATATATGACGGGGCGGCTGCGAGATGCGACGCAGAGCTTTACCGGGGGGCTGTATCTGATCAGTGCGATGGCGCTGGGTGCTGCGGGGCTGGCTCTGGTGGCAAGGAGTAAAGAGACTCGGGCGATTGCGGAGAATGAGCACTAGCAATTTTCGTGGGCCAAGTTTTCTTGATTGCTTTGCATCCCTGAGATGTCTAACGGCTGCGTGATTTTGATAAACAGAGAGCATGGTCATCTCACTGAAAAGACTTAGGAAGAGTTCGATGGGGCCAATTGCAGCGACGCTTATTTCATCGGGGAATAATGGTTGCGATGATATTCTGGATCAAGTAAAAATTCAGCATTTTGAGGTTTCCTATTATGGCGACAGCGACAGTCGATAAGGCAGCAGCGGACTACAAAGTAGCCGATATTTCTCTGGCGGATTTTGGCCGGAAGGAGATTGAGATCGCCGAGCAGGAGATGCCCGGGTTGATGTCGATCCGCAATAAGTATGCCGCGGGTAAGCCGCTGGCTGGCGTTCGCGTGACGGGCTCGCTGCATATGACGATCCAGACGGCTGTACTGATTGAGACGATGGTGGCGCTGGGCGCGAATGTGCGCTGGGCGAGCTGCAACATCTTCTCAACCCAGGACCATGCGGCGGCGGCGATTGCGGCGGCAGGCGTGCCGGTGTTTGCCTGGAAGGGCGAGACGCTGGAGGAGTTCTGGTGGTGCACGAATGAGTCGTTGAAGTTCCCTGATGGAAAGGGTGGACTGCTTGGTCCACAGCTTGTGATCGATGATGGCGGCGATGTGACGCTGCTGATCCACAAGGGCGTTGATATGGAGAAGGGCGACAAGTGGATTGACTCGCCTTCGAGCTCGACCGAAGAGGATGTGATCAAGGCTCTGTTGAAGAAGGTGCATGCCGAGCATCCGAGGCGCTGGCAGGATGTGGCGAAGGAGTGGCGCGGCGTTTCGGAAGAGACGACGACGGGCGTCCACCGGCTCTACAAGATGCTCGAGAAGGGCACCCTGCTGGTTCCGGCGATCAATGTAAACGATTCGGTTACAAAATCGAAGTTCGACAACCTGTATGGCTGCCGCGAATCGCTGGTGGATGGCATCAAGCGCGCGACTGACGTGATGATTGCGGGTAAGGTTGCAGTCGTTTGCGGATACGGCGATGTGGGCAAGGGCTCGGCTGCTTCGCTGCGTGGCCTTGGGGCGCGAGTGGTCGTAACGGAGATCGATCCGATCAATGCGCTGCAGGCTGCGATGGAAGGGTACGAGGTCACGACGATTGAAGAGACGCTGGGCCGTGGCGATATCTACGTTACCTGCACGGGCAACGTGGACATCATTACCGTTGAGCATATGAAGCTGATGAAGGACCAGGCGATTGTGTGCAACATCGGCCACTTCGACAACGAGATTCAGATGGAGCCGCTGAATGCGCTGAAGGGCGTGAAGAAGCTGAACATCAAGCCTCAGGTGGACAAGTACACGTTCGAGAGCGGCAACAGCATCTTCGTTCTGGCCGAGGGCCGGCTGGTGAACCTGGGCTGCGCGACTGGGCATCCGAGCTTTGTGATGTCGAACAGCTTTGCCAACCAGACGCTGGCGCAGCTTGATCTGTGGAAGAACAAGGATACGTACAAGATCGGGATCTACATTCTGCCGAAGAAGCTGGACGAAGAGGTTGCACGGCTGCATTTGGAGAAGATCGGCGTGAAGCTGACGACGCTCTCCAAGAAGCAGGCGGATTACCTGAGCGTTCCGGTGGAAGGACCGTACAAGGCGGATCACTACCGGTACTAAGCTTCAAGACGAAACAAAGGGCCGCTGAGGAGTTCCTCGGCGGCCTTTTTGTTTTGCTGCATGGAGAGAACAAGGCACGTTCATTCAGTATTCAGGATTGCAGTGGAAGATCGGGGAGGCGTATCCGTTACCGCACCTTGTTGTTGTGCTTGTCGCGGTAGATACGGCGGGATTCCTGGTTCTGCTGCTTGTGAATCGTCTGGCGGTCGGATTTGGTGAGCTGGCCGTTGTCCTGGGCGCGCATACCGCGCTCTTCTTTATTGATGCCGGCTTCCTGATGCTCGAGGTGAGCGGTTTCGCCGGCGGTAAGCTGGCCGCTCTGAACGCCCTGGCCGATACGCTGCTGTTGGTCGGCTTTGCGCTGGTTGATGTTGTAGTCGTTCTGGCCAGGGGTGGGGGTCTGCGCGAAGATAGCGGCGGGGGCGAGAGTGAGAGAGGCGATGAGGGCAAGTTTGGTGAGGTTCATGGTGGCGCTCCTGTAATTTATTGCGGTCGCTTCAATCTTGCTGCTACCGCTTACGGAGGGAATAGACACAGGGGCTTTGCGGGTGTTGTGGTAAATCGAAGAAGTATATTTTTTCGAAACGCCGCGACTTTCGCGCGCTCTATGGGTATGCGCGAGGCTTGCTGTGGATTTACTTTGCGAGAACGGCCTGGCGGCGCTAGTTCGTGGCGGGGTCGAAGTCGCTGGCGGTAATGACCTGGAGGCCCGGTGCGGAGGCCGGCTGTTGATCAATGAGGATGACGGTATGGGCTGAGCCGGAGGAGTATGTGACTTGCGAACCGTTGTAGACCGCGAGAGATGAATTGGGGGGGACGGTTCCGGCGGGCAGCATGACGAATGAGTAGGCACCGGCCGGGATGTTGAGGTAGCCGGTGTTCGCGCCGAAGGAAATGTTGGTCACGGTGGGCGCGACGGCGGTGAGTCTCTGACCGGCGGGGACGAGATAGATGTCGACGGCACCCGAGCGCGTGGCCTGGTTGAGGAAACGGAGCGCGATCTGGCCCTGGGGTGCGGGTTGGCTCTGATCGGTGAGGGTGAGCTGCTGCATGCTGGCGGCGGTGCTGCCAATGAGAACGGTGTATTGACCAGAGGCTGCGAAGTTCATCCTCGATATGGAGAGAAGCTGCCTGGTTCCGGCCGTGTTTGCGGCGATCGTGTCGCTGCCGGGTGAGAGCGGAATATAGGACGTGATGGTGCCGAAGCCGAGGTTGTGAGCGAGGGCGTTGGAGCCCTGATAGATGTCGAGCCTGGGAGCGTCAGGGGAGGCGGTGACGACGCGAACCTGAGGTGCGGGAGCAGTGTTGACGATGGCTCCGCATCCGCTAAGTGTGAGCAGGATCGCTATGGCCGCGGCGACGCGAGCGACGAGATGAATGAGATTGAACATAGACCGTCGACTAGTGATCCTCAAGTTGATGGAGGCGCCGCGCTGCTTCCACTTTACTCGATTTCACTACGCAGGAGAGTGCAGAACGGATGGAGGGTATGACCAATCTGTGGGATACGGGGTAATCATCAGATTTTGTTTGTGATTGCCAGGACTTTGTAACGCGCGAGTCGGACCGATTGCCGCACGGTGCGGAGATACGCTGCTTCACTTCATAAAGCGACGTGACTGGATTGCGGTTGGAGATTTCAATTATTAGTAGCTGTGCGGCTGATGGTGCAGACGAGGAGGGTCATGTCGTCGTGCTGCGGAGCGCCGGCGGTGAATTTGTCAGCAGCGTCAAAGATGCAGGTGAGGAGTTGGTCAGCGGTTGTGGTGCACTCCGGGCGGTTGAGGAGTTGGCGGGCCGATGCAAGCATGTTGTCTTCGCCCCACTCTTCTTCATCGTGGTTCATGGCTTCGGAGATGCCGTCGGTGAAGGCGAGGAGGACGTCACCGGGATGCAGTTGGAGCGTAGCCTGGGAGTATTCGGCGTCGGGGAGGAGGCCAACTACGGTTCCGGTGGGTTCGAGGGCGATGGTTTCGGTGCCGCGGAGGACATAAGGAGGGTTGTGACCGGCGTTGACGTAGGTGAGTAGATGATTGATGGGATCGTATTCGGCGTAGAAGAAGGTGGCATAGCGGTTAGCCGTGGAGGACTCATAGACAAGTTTGTTGACGTGGGAGATGAGAGCGGCGAGATCGCTCTGCTGCAGGCCGGCGATGCTGCGAAGACTGGCTCGGAGGCTTGCCATGAGGAGCGCGGCGGAGATCCCTTTGCCGGAGATGTCGCCGAGGGCGAGGGCCAGGCGGGAGTCTGTGGTTGAGTCTGAAGGGAGGAGGAAGAAGTCGTAGTAGTCGCCTCCGACGACCTGAGCGGGGCGGCAGAATCCTGCGAGATCTACGCCTGAAAGTTTGGGATAGGTCTGCGGGAAGAGGCGCTCCTGGACCTCGCGGGCGATCTCGATCTCGCGAGAGATGCGTTCGCGCTGGGCTACCTCGGTGGTGAGGTTTTGGAGGAGTTCGGCGTTTTCGAGGGCGAGGCCGGTCTGTGAGGCGATGGTCTGGAGGAGCTGGCGGTCGGTTTTGGTGTAGGGCTCCTCGGAGCTTTTGGGGCCGAGGGCGATGACTCCGGCGAGGCGAGTGCGGCCGGGCAGAGGAACGAGGAGCTCAGTGGACAGGTCGTTTAGGGCGTTGCGTTCGGCGTCGGTGGCGTCGATGAGCCAGCTGGAAGGGTCGTCGCGATAGACATTGGCGGGGGCTTTAGCCCGGCTGAGCGTGGTGATGGTGGTCGAGGCGGCCGGAAGAGAGAAGAACTGGGGTCCACCAGCGGCGGGCATGGGCATTCCGGTGGCTAGTTGGAGATGATAGTTATCGCCGGAGCGGAGGAAGACGGCGATGCGGTCGATGTGCAGGGTTGAACTGAGGCGGCGGGTGATGGTTTCGAGGAGCGGAGTGACTTCGGTGAAGTTGCGGGCTTCGTCGGATAGCTCGGAGAGAAGCTGCTCGGTGGAGTAAGCCTCGCGGAAGAAGCGCTGGTCGATCATCTGTTGCAGACGTTTGGAGACGACGAAGCGGAAGGCGAAGAAGACTCCGATGATGCAGAGAATGCGAATGATGTCGTTGCGTTGATGGTCGGGGTGCCTGAAGAAGTCGTTGAGGGAGAAGGCCAACCAAATGGCGAGTCCAACTCTTACCACCGTAAGAGATTCGCGGGCGAAGGCGTAGCGGGTTCCCTGGCGGATGATGATGCGAAGATCCATTGCACGCTGTACGACGACAACGTAGGCGAGCGAGAGCGGGAACATAAGAAGAGTGAGGAAGACGGAGATATTGACCCACTCAGGGATTCCCTGTCCAACGTCGCTTTCGCGAAAGATGGATACCGCAAGGAGGAGAAACAGTGGGGTGAGTCCGACCGAAGTTCCGACTAAGAGAACGCGGAGGCGGCGACGGGCATCTCCGGTGGCTTGCCCGATCTTTGGACCGAGATTTAAGAAGAACCAACAGATTGCGATGGCGCTCAAGACATTTTCCGTAACGTTGACGGGGTACATGTAAGGAACGAACCAGGAGATCGAAGCGAAGCTCCACATGTCGCCGTAGTTGGCGATGAAATCCGTGGAGCAGAGGAGGATGAGGGGAATCGCTATGACCCATTTGACCCAGGGGAACTTGATATCGGTTTGTGAGCGATCAGGAAAGTAGACCCCAAAGAACATAAGGCAGATCGGCATTGCCGCCTGCGCCACGATATTCCAGGTCAAGGCGAGGGGAAGGAGGTAGGGTCCGACGATCAGGGTCGGGTTGATGATAAGAGCGTCGAAGTAGCAGAGGATCCCCAGAATTAGCCAGGCATTTAAATTTCTCGGACGAGCGAAGACCACCCACAAACCGATGAGAAGACAGAAGAAAGGCAATACGGCGAATATGACGTTGACTGAGATTTGGAAGGGCGAGAGCTTCTGGGACTGAAGCGCGGCTAGTCGGATGCTGGTTGATTCAATTGCTGCGTCAGAGCCGTGGCGGTAGGTGATTGTCATTGGGTCGCCCGGCGAGGCCCGACGGATTTGGCCGAGAAGCATACTGCGACTGGTGTACGGCTGGCCGTTGATAGTGAGGATGGTGTCGAAAGGTTTGATACCTGCGGCAAGAGCCTCTTCGCGGAGGTTGGTCGTGGTCGCCAGGCGCGCGCCGCTTTCGAACGGGGCTCGAACGATGGACTGGCCGTGCACGAAAACGTTGAAGTCGCGAATAGCAGCACCGTACGCATGCAGAAGCGCAAGTGCGGCTACGACAGCGAGAAGAAAATACTGGAGGCGTGCGGATCTCTGGGGCATAGGCCAGTTGGAGAGATGGTAGCAGCGGCGTGGGAGTTTCGAGGATAAAGATAACGGGTTAAATGGGACGGGCATCCTGGTCCGGATGCCCGCCTGAGCAAGGGCTCGAGCTACCGCCTATTTTTTGGGGTGGCTGGCGATGATCTGGTCCTTAATCTTGTCGTAAGTGGCCTTGGGGAGGACGCCCTTGGTGACGAGCTGATTCTTTGCGGTGTAGGGGCGTCCGTCGATGATGCGTTTCGAGTAAGCATCGCCGATGCCTGGGAAGGCCTTGAGCTGGTCAGCGGTGGCGGTGTTGATGTCGAGCGGCGCGGCGGCTGCGGCGGCGGCTGGCGTGCCTGCTTTGGAGGCCTGGGCAACCGAGAAGACCGGGGCGACGAAGAGCAGGAGCGCGGCGGCGAGAAGTTTGTGGCGAAGAGTGAGCATCTTGGATCTCCTACTTTGGGCTGAATACTTTACAGCGGAAGAGTACGAGAGTGTGTGGGCTGCGTCAACGAACAAGTTGGGTTAAGGGCGATGAAGTGTGCGGCTGGCGCTGCGCGGGTTGACTTCTCCAAGGCTGAACGCTACCCTGAAGGGGAGATGAGCAGACTGCACCTCCATCACGGCCATTCGCATCATCACGCAAAGAGCGTGTTGGCGGCTGTGTCCGGAGTGGCGAAGTAACGAACGCTTACTAAGGATTTCGAAAGGCCCGCTGACGCGCATACCGCGAGCGGGCCTTTTTCTTGCGCGGATGAAGATGGGAGACTGAGATGGTGAATACAGTGAAGATAGATTTTGCGAAGATGGATGGCCTTGTCCCGGGTATCGTTCAGGATGCGAAGACGGGCGAGATGCTGATGCTCGGTTTTTTGAATGAGGTCAGCTACGCGAAGACGCTGGAATCTGGATTTGTCACTTTCTGGAGCCGGACGCGGCAGAAGCTTTGGATGAAGGGTGAGACCAGCGGTAATCGGCTGCGGGTGATCGAGGCGTCGACCGACTGCGACAACGATGCGCTTTTGTTCAAAGTTGAAGTCGAGGGCGATGGGTTGGTTTGTCACGAGGGTACAGTGAGCTGCTTTACGAAAAATATTGCGATGGAGGCGAAGTGAGCGAAACGAAGCGGTTGAAGCTGGGAATACCGAAGGGCAGTCTGCAGGACGCGACGATTGCGCTGTTTGAACGCGCTGGGTGGAGGATCTTCGCTAACGGGCGGAGCTACTTCCCTTCTATCGATGATGCGGAGATTGAATGCATGCTGGTGCGGGCGCAGGAGATGGCGCGGTATGTGGAGCATGGGGCGCTGGATGCCGGGCTGACGGGTAATGACTGGGTGCTAGAGAATGAGACGGACGTGGAGTACGTCACGAGTCTGACTTACTCGAAACAAAGCCGTCAGAAGGTGAAGTGGGTCCTGGCGGTGCCGGAAGACTCACCGTTCCAGAAGCCGGAGGACCTTGCGGGGAAGATTATTGCTACTGAGCTGGTTGAGTTTACGAAGCGGTACTTTGCCGGGAAGAAGATTCCTGTGACGGTGGAGTTTAGCTGGGGCGCGACCGAGGTGAAACCTCCTACTCTGGCTGATGCGATTGTCGAGGTGACCGAGACAGGGTCGTCGTTGCGCGCGAATCGGCTGCGAATTATCGAGACGCTGATGGAGAGCGAGACTCAGTTGATTGCAAATAAAACGGCGTACAAAGATGCCTGGAAGCGGGAGAAGATTGAGAATATCTCCCTGATGCTGAATGCCGCGATTGCTGCACAGGGACGAGTTGGTTTGATGTTGAATGCGCGGAAGGCCGATTTGGAGAAGATCGTTGGTGAGTTGCCTGCGTTGAACTCGCCGACAGTATCGCAGTTGAGCGATCAGGAATGGGTCGCGTTGAATACGATTTTGGATGAAGCTTTGGTGCGCGAGGTGATTCCTAAGCTTAAAGCTGCAGGTGCTACCGGCATTGTTGAGTATCCACTGAGTAAGGTTGTGCTGTAGGAGATCGTTCCTGCTTTAGGCTAACGAGTTGCCTCTGGAGTTTTGTGATGAAGCTGGTAAAGACGTTTGGCCGCGGCAAAGCTGCGGCAGATGCATTGATCGAATCGCTGGAGCGGCGAGGGGCTGTGAACACGGCGCGCGTGGAGCCAGTGGTGCGACGCGTTCTCGCAGCGGTGCGCAAGGGCGGTGATCGGGCGTTGGCGAAGTATGCGGTAGAGTTCGATGGGCTTGCGAAGGGTCAGACGTTGTTGGTGTCGCGGGATGAGATGAAGGAGGCCTGGGATTCGACTGCACCGGCACTGCAAGCGGCGATGATGGTGGCGCGAGGAAATATTCTTGCATTCGCCGAGGCGCAGCTGCCGCAGGAGTGGACGATCTCCCCGGTGGATGGAGTGAGGACGGGGCAGATCGTGCGGCCGTTGGGCAGCGTTGGCTGCTATGTGCCGGGAGGGCGCTATCCACTGCCTTCGACGCTGTTGATGACAGTGATTCCTGCGCAAGTCGCTGGGGTGGAACGGATTGTGGTGTGTTCGCCGAAGCCCGCAAAAGAGACAATGGCTGCGGCATGGCTCGCCGGGGTAACGGAGTTTTATCGGGTGGGCGGAGCGCAGGCGATTGCAGCTATGGCTTACGGCACGACTACTATTGAGCGAGTCGATAAGATTGTTGGGCCGGGAAATCTTTATGTGACTGCGGCCAAAATGCTGGCTTCGGATGAATGCGGGATCGATATGCCGGCTGGCCCAACGGAGATTGTGGTAACCAGTGAAAGCGGAAACGCGGCGGGGATCGCGGCAGATCTGGTTGCGCAGGCAGAGCATGACCCGGAGACATTGGCTGTTCTGATTACGAGCAAGGAAGAGCTGGCGAAGGCTGTTGAGGCAGAGGTGAAGTTGCGGACGCGAGAGAATGAGATTGCGAAGCAGTCACTGGCGGCGCGCGGATGCTTATTTGTGACCGCCTCAGTACGCGGAGCTCAGGAGCTAACGAACCGACTTGCGCCAGAGCATTTAACCGTCGATTCGGAGGCCGATCTGAAGTGGGTTCAGAATGCTGGGTCTGTTTTTGTCGGAGCGTTCGCGCCGCAGTCGATGGGTGATTACGTCTCAGGACCGAATCATGTATTGCCGACCGGGCGCTTCGGCCGGGTCCGAGGTGGATTGAGTGTGGTGGATTTTGTAAAGGTCATTACAGTGCAGCAGTACACGAAGACAGGATTGAAGAAGTTGGGTCCCCATGCGATCGCACTGGCGGAAGCTGAGGGACTGAAGGGACATGCAGAGAGCGTGCGGGTGAGGATGAAATGAGTCTTGCTACTGACTTGGTTACAGATAGAAAAATCGTGCAGCCGCGCAAGGCTGTACTAGAGATGCCGGAGTACCATCCCCCGTTGGCTGGACGTGACGCGTTGCGTCTGGACTTCAACGAAAACACGTTTGCGCCTTCGCCACGGGTCGTAGAGAAGTTACTGGCGCTTACAGCCGAGGGGCTAACGAAGTATCCCGAGAGGGAACCGGTGGAGAGGGTCGTTGCAACGCATTTCGGATTAAAGACAGAGGAGGTACTGCTGACAAACGGCGTCGATGAAGCGATTCACCTTATGTGTGTGGCGTTTCTCGAGGCGGATGACGAAGCGCTGATTGCGACCCCGACATTTTTCATGTACGACGTGAGTATCAAGATGATGACGCCTCACCTGCGAAAGGTACAGGCAGATGCGACGATGGAGTTTCCGTTCGAACGCTTTATGTCTGCTATCACGGATAAGACGAAGCTGATTATCGTTGCTTCGCCAAATAATCCGACCGGAGCAACGGTGAGCAAAGAGCATCTGCTGGCGATCGCCGCTGCGGCTCCTCACGCGGTGTTGATGGTTGATGAAGCTTACTACCATTTCCACGGCGAGTCGATACTTGAAGATCTGTCGACGGTGCCGAACGTGATCGTAGCCAGGACGTTTTCAAAGGCCTATGGATTGGCTAGTTTGCGAGTCGGCTTGTTGGCCGGGAATGCAGCGCTTTTGAAGAGTCTGCGCAAGGTGTCGTCGCCGTATAACGTGAATGGAGTAGCGTTGGCTTGTCTGCCAGTTGCTGTTGCCGATGAGGAATATCTTTCCTGGTACACAGAGCAGGTTCGTATTGGACGGCAGAGAATGATGGATGGGCTGCGAGAGCTGGGGGTTCCCTTCTTTCCTAGTCATGCAAACTTTGTTCTTATGAATATTGGGCCAAAGCATGCGGCGCTGGTAGGCGCGATGAGAAGGCAAGGGGTACTGCTGCGAGATCGATCGACCGATCCTGGATGTGATGGTTTTGTGCGCATCACCATTGGAATTGAAGAACACGTGACGCGTGGACTGGATGCGTTGAAGACTTCCCTCCAGGAGATTGAATGGAGCGCTGCGGTATGACGGCGGCGAAGACTTTGAAGGTGCGCTCTGGAATAATCAAGCGCGATACTACAGAGACGCAGATCTCGTTGAGGCTCGTTATTGACGGGCAAGGTGCGTACAAAGTGTCGACCGGCATTCGTTTTTTTGACCACATGCTGGAGCTGTTTACGCGCCATGGAGGGTTTGATCTCACGTTGAAGTGTTCGGGTGATCTTGATGTCGATCAGCACCATACCGTGGAAGACGTGGGGATTGCTCTTGGCGAGGCATTTGGGAAAGCGCTGGGTGACAAGAAGGGCATCATGCGCGCGGGGTACTTTGTGATGGCAATGGACGAGACTCTTGCTGTCGCAGCGGTAGATCTTAGTGGACGAGTTGCTTATGTTGTCGACGATAAAGTGAAGGTGCGGCTGGTGGGAGATTTTCAGAGCGAATTGCTGGCCGACTTCTTCGACGGCTTCGCGCGCGGCGCCAAAGCAAATGTCCACGTGAAAACGATGTATGGGCGCAGCAATCATCACAAGATCGAGGCGATCTTCAAGGCGTTTGCCAGGGCGCTGCGTGGGGCCTGTTCTCGGGATGAGCGGATGAGGGAGATGTTGCCGAGTACGAAGGGACTACTTTAGCGGACTTAATTTTCTTCTTCGTCACATGTACGAATAAGGCTGATTGTATGATCGCGATTATCGATTACAAAGCGGGAAACCTGGCCAGTGTTGTAAAGACGCTGCACTATCTTGGTGCGCGCGAGATGGTGGTGACTCAGGATCCTGCGGTGGTGGCTGGAGCGGCGAAGGTGGTGCTGCCAGGGGTAGGACACTTTCGGGCTACTTCCCTGTTGTGCGAGCTTGGGTTGGCGGATGCGGTGCGGGAGAGTGTTGCTAAGGGCTCATGGTTCCTGGGGATCTGCGTTGGGTTGCAGTGGTTGTTTGAGGGTTCGACCGAAGCTCCGGGTGTGCAGGGGTTGGGACACTTTGAGGGAATGTGCGAGCGGTTCCCTGCTCTGTTCGAGGGCGCGGAGTTGAAGTCGCCACATGTGGGATGGAACTCGCTTGAGAGGGTGAGTGCTGATTCCAGGTTGATGCGTGGGATCGAAAATGGTGGATTTGTTTACTACACTCATTCGTGGCGCGCCCCGGTGATTCATGCAACTGCAGCGGTTACAGAATATGGCGGGGCGTTTACGGGAGTGGTCGAGAAGCACAATGTGATGGGAGTGCAGTTTCATCCTGAGAAGTCGAGCGCGGTGGGATTACAGGTTTTGAAGAACTTTGTGGAGCTGTAGAATATGCCTTTTTTGTATGAGTTGAAGATTGCGGCGGAAGAACCTTCTTACACGTTTGTTCAACAGCTGGTGCCGGCGGGGTCGCTTGTGGGAACTGGGCAGGCGGTTTGTACTTTGACGGATGGGGCTATGGAATTTCATGTACCGGCGCCGAGGCAGGGTTTGCTGGTGGAGTGGTTTGTGGAGCATGGGGCGGTGATCGAGAATGGAGACTCGCTGGCGCGGATTGTGTGTGAGGGTGAGTCGGCGACCGTGCCAGCGGCGGTGCCGCTGAGATTGGGATAGCCGATGTTGACTAAGCGGATCATCGCGTGTCTCGATGTGCGAGGCGGCCGTGTCGTGAAGGGTGTGCAGTTCGTGGACATCGTCGATGCGGGCGATCCGGCGGAACTGGCGCATCGTCATGCTGCGGCGGGAGCGGATGAGATTGTGCTGCTGGATATTACGGCTACACATGAGGGGCGCGGAACACTGCTCGAGACGGTTAAACGGACGGCTGCGGCGCTGTTTGTGCCTTTCACGGTTGGTGGAGGGATTCGAAGTGCGGAGGATGCTGCGGCTGTGTTCGATGCGGGCGCAGATAAGGTGAGCATTAACTCGTCGGCGATTGCGAGGCCGGAGTTGATTGGAGAGATCGGTGGAAGCTTTGGAGCGCAGGCGGTGATTGTGGCGGTCGATGCTCGGCGAATTGAAGGACGCGGGGTGGAAGAGGCTGAAGTTTTTGTGAGTGGTGGTCGGAAGGCTGCCGGGCGACGGGTGTTGGATTGGGTTCATGAGGCGGAGGAGCGAGGGGCGGGGGAGATTCTGCTGACTTCGATGGATACCGATGGGATGCGGGGTGGCTTCGATTGTGAGTTGACCGCGATGGTGAGCGGGGCGTTGCAGATTCCGGTGATTGCTTCGGGTGGTGCGGGGACTGCAGGGCACTTTGTTGAGGTGTTTGGAAGGGGGAGAGCGGATGCGGCGCTGGCGGCTAGTATCTTTCACTTCGGCGTGACGGACTCACGGGAGTTGAAGGCGGAGTTGCAGCGTGCTGGGGTTCCGGTTCGGCTGCCCTGCTGATGTCCTGCCGAACGGGTCTCCTACGCGGAGGGCGGTCACTTCCCTGAGCTTAAGTTCAAGCAAATCAGAGGTGGGATAGGCGGGGAACTTAGTCTTTTCCCAATCGTAGGACGGGATCAGGCGGGTAATCGTCTCAAGCCAAACATGGTCGAGAGCGCACTTAAGATTGTGGACGGCGTCACCGATGATTGTGGCGAGATCATCTCGAATATCTCTTTCCTCGATACCTGCAAAGTCGCACTCGATGTATTCACATCCACTACTCGCGTCTACATGAGCCGCAACGATCAGTCCCTTTTTCAGGCGGTGAATGCAAGATTCAAGATCCGCAATGTGTTTGTCGGCCCGTTTGATCTTGAGATGCGCACCTCGGCAGTAAGGCATGCTGAATCATAGCAGACTTATTCAGTCAAGTATATTATTACTTCTGTAAACCACTCCATCCAAATACTTTACGCCAAAAATACTCCCAGGGGGAGGGGGGGTGAGGGTCAGCCGAGGTCTAGAACTTGTGAAACATAAAAAACGCGCCGGCCGAGGCACCCAAAGGCAGCAAAGTGGTTCCAGTGCAACTTGTCGCCAAAGTAAAAGGTCGAAAAGACGTCAAACACCGTCAGCGTAATCACCTCCTGAATCACCTTGAGCTGATCCGGACTGAAGGTCTTCGACCCGATCCGATTGGCTGGTACCTGCAGGCAGTACTCAAAGAGGCGATGCCCCAGCTGACCAGGATCACCTTCCACAGCGGCACCTCCTTGAACTTGAGGTGACCATACCAGGCGAAGGTCATAAAAATATTCGACCCAATCAGCAAAAAGATGGTCCACATAGTTCGTTTCTGTCTCCAGTCAATCTAATTGGAAGCTAACGATAAGATGCAAAGAGCATGTCCATCGCCGGAAACCTCGAGCACCTCCATCAACAGATTCACGAAGCCTGCCGCCGAGCCAATCGCTCCTACAGCGAAGTAGCCCTGATGGCAGTCAGCAAGGTCCATCCGGTCGAGGTCATCCTGGAGGCCTACGCCGCCGGACAGCGCCTCTTCGGTGAGAACCGGGTACAGGAGTTTCAAGAAAAATCTCTCCATCTCGCCGCACTGACTGACGCTGAATTCCATCTCATCGGCCCGCTTCAATCCAACAAAACAGCCCGCGCAGCCGAGTTATTCCACGCGATCGATGCAGTCGACTCGCTGAAGATCGCACAACGGCTGAACGCAGCCGCTAAAGCACTAGGAAAGAAGCTGCCAATCCTGGTAGAGGTTAAGCTGAGCCACGAGGAGTCAAAACATGGATTCGCTCCGGCAGAATTACCCGCTCTCCTGGAGGCGATGGAGCCGCTCGAGTCGATCAAAGCCGTAGGCCTGATGACGGTTCCACCATGGTCCGAGGACGCAGAGCTGGCGAGGCCCTACTTCCGCGACCTTCGCGGCCTGAGAGACCAGTCGCTCGCTCGCTTCCCGAAGCTGACGCAGCTTTCGATGGGAATGTCGAACGACTTCCAGGTAGCCATCGAAGAAGGCAGCACCTGCGTCCGAGTCGGGACCGCACTCTTCGGCAAACGGATCGTGGCCAGCGCCGGATGAACTCCGAGCCCAGAGCAAATGAGCTCCATCGCGGCCTCTCAACCGGCGCTGCGCTCGGCCTCAACGTCATCGACATGGTCGGAGTCGGCCCGTTCGTCACGCTCCCTCTGATCGTCGGAGTCATGGGCGGACCGCAGGCGATGCTCGGCTGGATGATGGGTGCCCTCCTGTCTCTCTGCGACGGCTTGATCTGGAGCGAACTCGGCACCGCCTACCCTGAGGCCGGCGGCTCCTACGCCTACCTAAAGCACCTCTATGGAGAGAAGACCTGGGGCCGGGCGTTTTCTTTTCTCTACGCGTGGCAGGTACTGATCAGCGCGCCACTCTCGATCGCCTCAGGATGCATCGGATTCGCACAATACGTCTCCTTCTTTCTTCCAAACGCGGGCCACCCTTTTGCATCCGCATCGCTTTTTGGGGTTCCAGTAGTACTAAGCGGACAGACGCTGATTGCGATGAGTGCATGCGCTGCTGCCCTGGTCATTCTGCACCGGAGCATCTTCGCCATCGGTCGAATCGCACGCTGGCTCGGAGTCGTTGTAGGTCTCACGTTGGTGTTATTGATCGTGGTTGGATTTATGCACTTCAGCCCTCGTCTAGCCTTCGACTTTCCGCCCGGTGCCTTTCACATCAACCATGCATTCTTCGCGGGCCTCGGCGCTGGAATGCTGATCTCAGCCTACGATTATTGGGGTTATTACGGGGTCTGCTTCCTAGGCGCCGAGGTCCGCGACCCCGCAAAAACCATCCCCCGCGCAGTGCTCGGCTCAATCGGTCTTGTCGCAACTCTGTACGTGCTGATGAACATTAGCGTTCTCGGCGTGCTCCCATGGCGAGAGATGGCACAGTACAGCGACAGCCACGCCCGTACGTTTACTATGGCCGTCTTCATGGAGAAGCTGTATGGGCATACTGCCGCCGGAGTGATCGTTCTGCTAATCGCTCTGGCAGCACTTGCATCTGTGTTTGCGTTATTGCTCGGATACTCGCGTATCCCTTTCGCTGCTGCACGAGATGGTAACTTCCCTTCATGGTTTGGCGCGGTACACCCGAAACATCGAGTCCCAATGCATTCCCTTTTGACCCTCGGTGGCATAACACTGACGTGCTGCATCTTCAGGTTGCAGGAAGTCATCACGACTCTTGTAGTGATTCGCATTTTGTTTCAATTCCTACTACAGGGAACAGCCGCGTTGCTACCAAAGCACCGCCGCGAGCGCAAGACGCGAGGGTTCCGGATGCCAGCGTATCCGCTGCCTGTGCTGCTGGCGCTGGGTGGATTTGTCTTCATCCTCTTTTCACGACCGAACTTCCTGCGAGAGATGCGGACAGCCGGGCTGATCCTGGCAGCGGGCTCGGTTGTGTATGGATTTCGCTACAAAGGCATCCGAAGCTGATCCGAAAAGACCTACCTTCGGTATCAATTGTAGTTTAATCTGGCGGATCGCTTGGTACGGTCACCTGCTCGGTAAGATCTTTTTGGCGAATCCTACCTAGAACGACATTGCTAGTCAGGTCAACGAGATCACTAATTTAGTTGTGTCCCATTAGTGAGTAAGGGGTGCACGGATAGACTACATGATTGAATTGGTAAAGCAGAAGTACTTAAAATCGACAGATGTCAAGCTACTTGAAACCAAAGTTATAGGTGACGCCGGTACTTACTCGGATATTGTTTTGGCGATCGTTCTTAGCGTTCGGGATCTGGGTGTAGACATAGTCAAATTGAGCCAGGGTAACACCCAATCGTCGCTTAAGTTGTGCGCTTACGCCTCCTCCTGCTGCCAGGCCAAACGAGTTGCGATTGATGGTGAACTGAAAGTTAACATCCTCCTTCGCGCCGCCAAACAGCGCTTCCCCGTAAGGAACAAATCTACTTGAGTTGCGGCGAGTGTATCGCGCACCAAAGAGATAGTTGACGATGGTGATGTTCTGAGAAGTGTTGTCCACCTGGTTAGCATGCGCAACAGCAATATCCGCTACAGCGGCCCACCTCGGGGTCACGTTCATGAGTATTGTTCCGCTGCCTCCGCTCAGCGAGAAGCAGCCGCATTGGCCTGGAGGGGCGTTCGCATGGAAATAGTTATAGTTGGCTCCGAGCTCGAATCGAGGTATGTCGTCGTGAATCCCGCCCATGGATATGGCCTGGGCATGCAGAATCCCGGACAAAACGGATAGAAGTGCCACTAACAGGACGCTTCGAAGATGCATCATCCTTCTCCTACTGCACAATCAAAGTGGCGGTTGCCGCATGTTGGACGGTACCTTCGATACCGGTTACCGTGACGGTGTAGGTCGTGGGGGTGAGAGTGAAATACCCGCCTGCGCAGCCACTAAGTGCGGCGATTGGCAGAAGAGAACCGAGCGTCAGGAGGGCCAGCATCAAAGTACGAGGCATCTTCTTTCGAAGTGTCCGCATTGTTCCGAGGCCGAGAAGGCTAAGCATTCCGAGTGCGACTGACAGTTCATTCTTTGATGAAATAGGTCCTTGGGGTGAGTAATTTCGCGCACTGAGAGAACTGCTGGTTTGCAAGTTGAGAACCACTCCCGTGGGGCCACTACCAGCTGCGATGGCAGATGGAGTAAAAGTATAGGTTGAACCCGGTGGCAAGCCTGTGACCGTGACTGTCACATCATTGAGGAAGGTTGTCGCGCTTATGGGAGCGAGGCTAAAGTTATAGCTTGTCGCCGCGCCCGGAAAGACATTCTGGCTAGCGGGACCACTATTTGTGTTTGTGAAGTCTTCCACAATGTCGTTCGCGGGAGCTGACGTGCTGGATGCGAAGGTGCTGTCTCCGGAATACACCGCTACGATCTGATGTGTCCCCATTGCCAGATTCGCGGTGAGCAGGGCCGCATTCGCATTCGTGTTGAGCGACACCGCGACACCTCCGTTTGAGGTAAGCGAAGTCGTTCCCAATACGGTCGTACCATCTAAGAAGGTTACCGTGCCCGTTGCGTTAGGACTAGAAGCCGTGACGTTTGCCGTAAAGGTTATTCCAGTCTTGATCAGTTGGGCAGGTGTGCTTTCGGTAATCGTGATAATAGTCGGGATCTTACTGATGACCTGTACTAACACCGAGGAGATGGATGAACTATAGCTCGAGTCCCCCCCGTAGGATGCAGTGATGGGGTGAGACCCAATCGTCAATGTCGATGTGGAAAAGGTTGCGACTCCTGAGATATTGACTACTCCAGTGCCCAGAGTGGTAGAACCGTCGAGGAAGATCACCAAACCAGTTGCCCCAGGATGTACGACCGCGGAGAAGGTTATAGGCTGACTAACTGCCGATGGATTAGTCGACGACGTCAGAGTTACAACTGTGGCTGTCTTTCCTACTGTTACTAGAGTAGGTGGCGACGTAGCCGGATTATTATTCGCGTCTCCAGAGGTGGCTGCAGTAATGGGATCAACTCCGAGCGGCAGCGATGGAACGGTAAGAGTTGCAACTCCATTCACAATGGTCGCTGACCCTAATGGAGTTATGCCGTCAGAAAAAGTAACTGTACCCGTCACCCCTGTCGGGACTGTCTCGGTAATAGTCTCAGGTGTATCGATGGGTAGGTTAGACGACGACACAACGGGCGGGGGCAAGATCGGCGTATTTTTTCCGACCGACTGGGTGAGGCTAGCTGTTGCGGCGTTGTAGTTGGTATCGCCGCTGTAGGTAGCAGTGATCGTGTCGCTTCCTGCCGGCAGGGTGGAGGTGGAGATGGTTGCTGCTCCGCTCGTTATCGTTGAGGTTCCGAGGAGAGTTGCACCACTGGTAAAGGTCATCGTGCCCGTTACGCCAGATGGAAGCGAAGCGGTAAAGGTCACAGACTGATTCACCGCAGATGGGTTGGCAGAGGAGGTTAGAGTTACTATCGGAGTGGCCTTGGTCACGCTTTGCGTGGTAGTGCCGGTGGCTGGGTTGTCATTCGTATCGCCACCATAAGAAGCAGTGATGGGATCACTGCCAACAGGCAGAGTCGTCGTGCTGACGGTTACAGTTCCGGTTGTCGGATTTACTGTTCCAGAGCCCAGCGTCGTTCCTCCACTGGTGATCGTTATCGTGCCAGTGGTACCAGGGGGCACCGTCGCCGTGATCGTGACAGGACTTCCATACGTGCTCGAACCGGAGGTAGTAACAACCACTGTCGGAGTCGTCTTACCAACTGACTGAATAAGAGTTGCCGTCGCGGTGTTGTAATTAACATCACCACCGTAAGTGGCTGTGATCGTATTACTCCCGCTCGGAAGCGTAGAACTAATTACTGTTGCCATGCCGTTGGTCAGGGCTGACGATCCAAGGATGTTCGAACCGCTCGTGAAGGTCACTGTCCCAGTTACGCTGGTCGGAAGCATGGCTGTGAAAGTTACAGCTTGATTCACAGCAGACGGGTTGGTGGAAGATGTCAGATTTACTGTAGGAGTTGCCTTTGTCACAGTTTGGGTAGTTGAACCGGTCGCGGGATTGTCGTTCGAATCGCCACCATAGGAGGCTGTGATCGGATTACTACCAACCGGAAGCGTCGTTGTGGTGATTGTTACCGTTCCGGTCGTGGGATTAACTGTGCCAGATCCCAACGTCTCGCCTCCACTGGTGACCGTTATTGTGCCGGTTGTGCCAGGAGGTACAGTCGTCGTAATCGTGACCGGATTGCCGTAGGTGCTCGAACCAGACGTAGTGACAATGACCGTCGGCGTAGCTTTGCTAACTGTCTGTGTCAGAGTTGCGGTTGTAGAGTTATTGTTCGCATCGCCATTGTACGTAGCGGTGATCTGATCAGAACCTATCGGGAGCGTCGAAGTGCTTACAGTAGTTATCCCATTCACTAATACGGATGTGCCCAGAACAACCGATCCGCTGGTGAAGGTTACTGTTCCGGCTGCGTTCGACGGAAGAGATGCCGTGAAGACAACTGACTGATTGGCGGCGGATGGGTTGATCGACGAGGAAAGGGTTTCTTGAGGAGAGGCCTTGGTCACAGTCTGGGTGGTGGTGCCGGTGGCTGGGTTGTTGTTTGTATCGCCCCCGTAGGAAGCTGTAATTGGATCATTACCTACCGGAAGTGTGGTCGTAGTAATCGTCACCGTTCCGGTTGTGGGATTCACTGTTCCTGAACCAAGAGTTAGGCCGCCGCTAGTAACAGTAATTGTGCCGGTTGTGCCAGGGGGAACAGTCGTCGTGATCGTGACCGAACCACCATAGGTGCTAGATCCAGAGGTTGTCACCGTTACGGGCGGCGTATTTTTTCCGACCGACTGGGTGAGGCTAGCTGTTGCGGCGTTGTAGTTGGTATCGCCGCTGTAGGTAGCAGTGATCGTGTCGCTTCCTGCCGGCAGGGTGGAGGTGGAGATGGTTGCTGCTCCGCTCGTTATCGTTGAGGTTCCGAGGAGAGTTGCACCACTGGTAAAGGTCATCGTGCCCGTTACGCCAGATGGAAGCGAAGCGGTAAAGGTCACAGACTGATTCACCGCAGATGGGTTGGCAGAGGAGGTTAGAGTTACTATCGGAGTGGCCTTGGTCACGCTTTGCGTGGTAGTGCCGGTGGCTGGGTTGTCATTCGTATCGCCACCATAAGAAGCAGTGATGGGATCACTGCCAACAGGCAGAGTCGTCGTGCTGACGGTTACAGTTCCGGTTGTCGGATTTACTGTTCCAGAGCCCAGCGTCATTCCTCCACTGGTGATCGTTATTGTGCCAGTGGTACCAGGGGGCACCGTCGCCGTGATCGTGACAGGACCGCCATACGTGCTCGAACCGGAGGTAGTTACAACCACTGTCGGAGTCGCCTTATTTACTATCTGGGTCAGAGTCGCCGTCGCGGTGTTGTTGTTCGTATCGCCGTTGTAGGTCGCGGTGATCGTATCGGAACCGATCGGCAAGACTGTACTGCTTACCGTCGCTATCCCGCTGATCAAGGTTGAGGTGCCCAGAACAGTCGACCCGTTAGTGAAGGTCACTGTACCGGTTGCATTGGAAGGAACAGACGCGGTAAAGACCACTGACTGGTTCGCAGCAGATGGATTGATCGAAGAAGAGAGCGTCTCAATAGGAGTTGCCTTCGTTACCGTCTGAGTAGTCGCTCCTGTCGCCGGATTGTTAACGTTGTCTCCACTGTAGTTTGCCGTGATCAGATCACTTCCTACCGGCAATATCGTGGTCGATATCGTCACTGCTCCAGAAGTTGAAGTGACTGCGCCTGATCCCAGGGTGACGCCGCCGCTGGTTAGCGTGATCGTGCCGGTCGGACCGGGCGGCACGGACGCAGTGATCGCGACCGAATGGCCGTAGATGCTCGAACCGGAAGTAGTAACTGTCACCGCAGGACTCAACTTCGCAACGACTTGAGTCAAGGTAGAGGTGGAAGCATTGTCATCTCCGTCTCCACCATATGTGGCAGTAATGAGATTATTACCAAGTGGAAGCGTCGAGGTCGTGAATGTGGCGACACCGTTCGCCAGTATTGCACTCCCAAGAGGGGTTGAACCGCTCGCAAATGAGACCGTACCAGATAGGTTTGCTGACAACGTATCTGTGAAGGTGACTGGACCTCCGGGTAGGGACGGATTTGCGGAGGAAGTCAGAGTCGATGTGGGGCTGTCTTTAGCCACCGTCTGCAGAGTGGTTCCTATAGCAGAGTTGTAGTTGCCATCACCACTGTAAGCGGCCGTGATGAGATCGCTTGGCGGTGTCAGCAGCTTCGTAGTTACTGATACGGTGCCACTCGTGATGGTTCCAGAGCCAAGGGCGATACTACCGCTCGTAAAGACAATTGTGCCAGTCGCGTCGGCGGGGACCGAAGCTGTGATCGTAACAGTGTCGCCGTAGTTGCTGGGCCCAGAGGTCGTGACACTTACAGTTGGTGTTGCCTTATTGACAACCTGAACCAGGACAGGGGATTTGCTAGAACTATATTGTGCTGTGATGTTATGCGCACCCCCCGAAAGGCTAGAAGTTGTGAGTGTGGCGGTGCCTCCCGATATGACGCCGCTGCCGATGCTCTTCGTGCCATCGAAGAAGGTTATCGTCCCAGTTTTTCCGGTAGCTACGGTTCCTGTGAAGGTAACAGATTGCAAATAAGTTGATGGGTTTGGCGAAGAACTCAGCAGAACATTAGAAACTGTCGCAGTTACCATGTTCGAATTACTGGGGTTGTAGTTTGAGTCTCCAGCGAATGTAGCAGTGAGGGCGTCGGCTCCTATCGGCAACGCAGTTGTCGTCAGGGTGGCTACTCCTTTCACAAGCTTTCCGGAACCAAGCAAGGTAGTTCCGGTGAAGAACTTAACAGACTCAGTGTCAGTTGTTGTAGTCGGTGGTCCGACTGTGTAGGGAGACAGGACAGCGGTCAACACTACAGACTGTCCAGGCAAAATTGCTGAAGTTGAAGATGCCGTCAAAGTGAGTGTGGTATTTACAGGCGCCGCAGTGAGTGGGACTGTGGCTGAGAGGCTGCCTATGTAAATGGAGTCACCAGAATAACTCGCATCCACTTGATGAACGCCACTGCCAAGTGGAAAGACAGCGACATGAGTGAGGGCGGAGGCGACAGATGTCTGTTGGACCTGACTCAGCGAAACAGCAGCGCGAGGTGTGTCCGCATCAGTTCCGATGAGATCAGCGTTGCCGTCGTTGTTATAGTCTCCGGCATTTACAGCGTACGTGAGGGCGAAGCCACCTATGCCAGGCTCCTGATAGTTCTGAAAAGTTCCATCGCCATTGCCCTGATATACGAGAGCACCGGTACTACCTCCTGCGATGATGTCAGGGATTCCATCGCCATTTACGTCGGCAAGGTGGGGATCCGAGGGAATGTCAGACACATAGGTCGTCGTCGTGAAATCTCCCTTTCCATCTCCAAGAAGCACAAAAAGGCTGTTTCCAATATTGTTGCCGCTTCCCGGTCGCGTGATCGTACTCGAAATAATGTCTGGAAAGTCGTCGGCGTTTGTATCGCCAGCGGTAAGAAATTCGCCTATCTGGGTGGCGACGGGAGAAGTCGGGAGTTGGAATGTGCCATCACCGTTTCCGAGAGCGAGGTAGAGATCTGACAACGAACTATTCGGGGTTGCGGTGTTGACTGCGTAGGCTACATCGTCCTTGCCATCTAGATTAAAGTCTGCAACCACGACACCATGCGCAAGAGCGGGAGTAACGAGAGGTACTGCCTCTGGCAGGAACTTGCCGCTGCCATCACCAATAAAGATTGTGATGTTTTGCTGTGACTTATTGGAGAGCGCAATATCCAGAAGACCATCACCATTGAAATCTCCAATGGCAATGCTTGCAACATCGCCCGTCGGATAATAAACGGGAGTCTGGAATTTACCATCCCCACTGCCGAGGATGATCACAAGACCACCGTTCGTACCATCGGAGCAGCCGAGAGCAATGTCAGTGACGCCGTCTCGGTTGAAATCGGCGAGGAGAATCTGGAGCGCTTTACCAACGACGCAGCCGGCGTAGTTTACCTTCGGCTTGAACGTTCCATCTCCATTACCAAGGAGCACAGAGATCGTTTGGGCAGCGTCCCCGGTGACAACATCTAGGTTGTTATCGGTGTCGAGATAGGCCGACGCGATTGCCACGGATCTCAGGGTGGTGCCATTGCCTCCTATGGCAAATGGCTGATTTTGGAGGAAGGTTGTCGAAAGCGTAGATGCGACAAGGTTCTCGGTACCAAGCAAACTGTTACTTGTGCTGGTGTCTAGGAACGAAATACTACCAGTGGGGCCTGTATTGAGCGAGCCAAAGCCAGCGACTGTTCCTGTGAGACTGTAGTTCCCGATGGAGCCTGTAGATGCCAGAGTCAGGGTCGAAGCATAGGTGCCCGTGACTGCATAGGTGACTGTATTTGACTCACTACTGGCATAAATATTATTCGCTCTGAAGACCGCTTTATAGCTGTGGTTTCCAATCGGTCCGCTGCCGATTTTTATGGACGCGGTTGCTGCGGGAGAGGTCAGTTGCGCAATGCCCAAAGCGGAGTTATTTTCGCAAAATTTCGCCGTCGCCTCACAAAAAAGCACCAAACCGGCACTGATTGGCGAATTTCCCGCTGTAACGGTTGCCGTTAAGGTAATTGGTGTCTGATAGGCGACCGTAGTCGCTGAGATTGCCAATGTCGTGACAGTTGGCGTTGGGTTAGGCGTTGTTCCAAAGGCCGCGGAGGAAAGAATTGACATCAACACGAGGGGGAAAAGAACCCGTGTTCGGCGAATACCTCTAAAAACCGAGACAGAAAAACAAGGCGAACGGTGAGACAAGCGCTTCATAGGGTCCCCTTGGCTCGTTACTTCGACCAAACTTTAGTACCCACCGTAACCTCCTGAGTCGGCACTACCTATTACACGAAAGTTGCACCATAGCGATGGCTCGTTTGGCCCCAATCTCGCTGGATATTGTTAGGAAGCCCCACAAATGCAATGGGGAGGCCTGCTTGTACTCAAACGAAGCCCGCTGCGATTGCGCTTGGAATAGATTATTAAATGAAATGGGACACGACTCGCCTCCGCCTAAGTAGGACAAGGGTAGGCACTCCTAGAGCCAGAAGTTACTTCCAGCGTCTAAGAATACGGGTCGATTGGTAATGGAAGCTTGTCCGGGAACTATTCCTCTGTGACGGCCTTGACCAGATTTCTGGGCCGATCAACGTCGATGCCCCGACTGATCGCCAGGGAGTAGGCGAGCAGTTGAAATGGCACGACCTCTAGAATTGTTGAGAGCAGATCGTTGCTAGCAGGAATAAAGAGGCAGGCGTCGCTGCACTGAGGGACCTCCTGATCTCCTTTAGTCGCCAAGGCAATGATTCTTGCACCTTGCGCCCGCATGTCCTTCATTAGCTGTAGGACCTTGGAATAACGCAGTAGTGAATCGGGATCGCCAGCGTCAGCAGTGGCTATCATAATTAGCGGAGAGTCCTTGCTGACGAGAGCATTGGGACCGTGTTTCAGTTCCCCTGAGGGATATCCTTCGGCATTCAAATATGCGGATTCCTTAAGCTTAAGCGCTCCTTCGCGGGCGATCGCATAATGAGCACCGCGACCGAGGTAAAGCAGCGCGCGAGAGCTTGCCAGCTGAGGCGTCAGCGCGTCAATCTGTTTCTGCCATTCCGGCAATGCTGTCCGCAGGAGACCGGGGATCTCCTGAAGCTGGCGGCCGTGAGCCTCAGCAGTCTGCAGCGTCATCCGACCGCGAACGCGAGCCAGGTGAAGAGCTAGAGAGTAGAGTACGGCGAGCTGCGTGGTAAAGCTTTTTGTTGCCGGGATGGCCTTTTCAACGCCGGCGAAAGTTGGCAGCGAGGCGCTTGCCTCGGTTGCCATGCTGGAACGAGCATTATTGGTGATCGCGACGGTGGCAAGTCCCCGGGCTTGGGCCTCTCGGAGAGCGGCAAGTGTATCGGCTGTTTCCCCGGACTGGGAGATAACGACTACGCCAGGATTATGCAGCGTATGTGTTGAGCGATAGGTGTATTCACTGGCGTATTCGACATCGACAGAGATTCCAGCCAGATCTTCAAGCATGATTTCACCAGCGAGACCCGCGTGTCGGCTAGAGCCACTGGCGGCAATAACGAGCCGCTCCCGCCCCCCAAGGGCATCGACAACCGGTTGAAACGTCTCTGCTGTTGAAACGCCGCCTGGGACATATTGCTCGATAGTCGCGGCGAGAGCTTGGGGCTGTTCGTAGATCTCACGCAGCATGGCGTGAGGAAATGTCACAAGCTCCTGCGGAGTGAGCGTCGGTTCTGTCATTTGCTTTGGCATCCGTTTGCTTTTAGTTGCGTTAAGGGATGGCGGGCAGCGCTGCGGAGCAACTGACCCGTTGAAGACGGTTGAGCACTACCGTTGAGCTATGGGGGAAGCAGTCGCTTAGATCAAGCTTATGCAGACTATGCATCATCGACAATGACCTGTATTGAAAGATGAAATCTCTGCTTCGCCAAACTTGTATGTACGACTATACTGGATTTGCGATATCAAGGATAGCTTTGTTTGCGAACGTGGTGACGACGGCTCATAGCCTTCGCGATGTCCGCGCGAAGGTTCAGAACATGGTTAACTAGAGCTTGCGTTTAGCGTGGAGTTAACGAAAGGGCGGCAATGATTAGTACGATAGCGGCGCGGAGACTCATAAGTTCAGACGCGGCGGTCGAATACCCGCTCGTTAGAGTAGAAGATGGTCGGATCAGCCAGATAGAGAGCCTGAACGCGGCTGACCACAAATTGACAGAGGCAACATATAGATTTCCTGAGGCCACCCTGGTACCGGCTTATGTCGACATACATATTCACGGTTGCGCTGGACACGATGTCATGGAGGCCGACGCGGAGGCGCTGGACGCGATTGGGTCCTATCTTTCCAGCCGGGGTGTGGGAGCATACTTTCCGACCACGGTCACGTCTCCGACGGACGAGACTCTACGCTCTTTGACGGGACTCGCGACTGAGATCAGGCGGAGAGCGGCGGCTGTCGTCTGTGGCGCCACGCCTCTGGGAATACATCTCGAAGGGCCGTTTCTCTCTCACTTGAAACGTGGCGTACATACGGATGCTCTGCTGCAAGTGCCCACTGTCTCACTGTTCGATCGTTTCTGGCAGGCAGCAGAAGGCCAGATTCGCCTTATGACGATTGCTCCCGAGCTGCCCGGGGCGACTGAACTGATCGCGCATGCCACTGCGCTTGGCGTTCGTTGCAGCATGGGACACAGCGATGCCAAGGTCTGCGAGGCGGATGCCGGCTTTGTGGCTGGAGCGCGTTCCGCAACCCATACGTTCAATGCAATGCGGGCCATTGATCATCGGGAGCCTGGATTAGCGGCCTATGTACTGGATAAGCATTTACTGTTTGCCGAGATCATCTGTGACGGCATTCACGTGGACCCCTTAATGGTCAGGCTCTTCTTCAAAGCAAAGGATAAGGACCGCATCATTCTGGTGACCGATGGTATGAGTGCCACCGGAATGCCTGACGGGACTTACATGCTGGGCGACATGAAGGTTGAAGTGCGTGACGGGCGCTGCACCTCAAATGGCACTCTTGCAGGCAGCGTATTGACTCTGGACCGCGGAGTGCAGAACTTCATCAACTTTACCAGCGCAAGCATGGATACCGCTGTCGCTGCCGCATCGCGAAATCCTTCTCGACTGATGGGCATCGATGACAGCTGGGGCAGTCTCGACGAGGGTCGCGAAGCCAATATCACCGTGCTATCACCTTCTGCGGAGGTCATACAAACCTTCTTGTCGGGAAGATCAATGATTGCATGAAGTGGAGTCGCTCCTATCTTGCGTTCAGCCAACACAGCTCGCTGAATCCGCTACCTGTTGTTATCCACGTCTGACAAGGTGTGTATAGACAACTGAACCGCGTTAAGACTAAAAAGACAAGGGACGTCAATTATTTCGATATGTTGTGTCCACAAGATGCTGGCTGAAACTGCCCATCCGGCGTCGCTGCGAGCCATGCAGACACAAATAATGTCGGAAGGTCTCAGGAGATAGAGTGTCGAAGCCTCAAAATCAAACTGTTTCAGCCGTACGTCCCCTGGATAAGAGCGGATTCATACCGTTGTACTACCAGATTCAGCGGGCCTTGATGGAAAAGATTCACTCGGGGGAGCTATCCACAGGGGACCCTCTGGCTTCTGAGGAGGAACTGGCGCGGATCTATCAGGTGAGTCGAATGACGGCCCGGCAAGCTCTACACGGGTTGAAGACTAGCGGCTTCGCGATCAGCCAAAAGGGGCGCGGCACGTTTGTCACCCGACCAAAACTCGAGAAGAACATCATGCATTTGCGCGGGTTTACCGAAGATATGAAGCATCTCGGTATGGCCCCGAGTTCAAAACTAATCGAGCAAACGGTGGTGAAAGCGACGGCAGAACTCGCGGAGCAGTTGAAGGTCGAAACGGGAGAGGCTGTGATGCGGTTGCGTCGACTACGGCTCGCTGACGGAATTCCGATGGCGCTCGAACTATCTCATATTCCATTAAAACAATTTCCAGGTCTTGAGAAGATCAATTTCGCGAAGCAATCCCTCTACTTCGTCCTTCGCGAAACATTTGGTGTGCGCGTGGCTTGGGCCGATGAGGTGATCGAGGCGCTGCCCGCGACTCGCGAAGAATCCGATTTACTGACAATCCCAAAGAAGGCGAGTATCCTTTCTATCTCGCGGACCATTATGACCACCGAAGAGACACCGATCGAGGTAGCCTGTTCCCGTTATCGCGGCGACAGATATCGTGCTTCGATTCGCGTGCCAACCACGACTATTGAATAAGGGCTGCGCTCGGAGCGAGCGATGCATCGGCTGAGTTCAGATTGCGATGCCCCCTGATTGCGAAGAAGAAAATGTAAGCGTAACAAAGCAAAACAATCGCGAAGCTGTGCTGATAGCCAAGCGTATCGGCGAGAAAACCCTGAATTTCCGGGATCACTGCCCCACCGACGACCATCGTGATTAGAATTCCGGAGCCCTGGCTCGTGAATCTTCCCAACCCCTTTACCGCCAGCGGGAAGATGCAGGGCCACATGACCGAGTTACAAAGGCCGCAAAAAACTACCGCCCACATAGCGATGTGCCCATGGGCTGCGACGGTGAGAGCAATGAGGCCGGCAGCAACCAGCGAGACGACAGCAAGTGCCCTTTGAGCTCGAATCCAGCGCATCGCGAAGTATCCGACGAAGCGGCCTATCAGGGATAGCCCCCAATAGTAGGAGACGTATCGCGCAGCGACCTCGTGGCTCAAGCCCCCCATCGATGGCTGGCCAAGATAGGTGATCATGATGCTTCCAATGGCAACCTCGGCTCCCACATAGAAGAAGATCGCGAGCGCACCCAGTCTTAGATGGCTGAAGCTCCATGCGCTTCCATCAGCACCGGATTTGGAATCGCCCTTTTCAATGACGTCGGGTAACTGCACGAAGGCTGTGATGACTGCCATGGCAAAAGCGCAGATGGCGAGAATGAGGTAGGGCTTCCGCACAGAGTGGGCGAGTTGCGCCGTCGAGGCACCCGCGGCTATGAAGATGAAGGCAGCGCCAACTCGGGGAGCGGAAGTTGTAGCAATCGAGTTGAAGAACCCAGCCAGATTTAGCCGAGAAGCCGCTGTCTCCGGAGGTCCCAATGCACCGACGTAGGGATTAATGGCTACCTGGAGAAGTGCCAGGCCGCTGCCAACGACGAATAGTGCGAAGAGGAACAGTGGATAAAAGATGATGATGGAGGCAGGAAGAAACAGAAGCAGGCCAAGCCCCATGACTGACAGCGCGACCACGATCCCGCGCTTGTAGCCGATCCGTCCGACGATCCATCCTGACGGGAGCGACATTACGAAGTACGCTCCGAAGAAGCAGAACTGGACCAGCAGCGCAGTGACGTTGGTGAGATGAAAGAGATCCTTGAAGTGAGGAACCAGGATGTCATTCAGAGCGGTGATGAAACCAATGCCAAAGTACAAAGAGACCATCAGCATTAGTGGAACGGTGTAATTCTTGCCGCTGGTCTCGACCGTGGTGATAGAGCTTTCTCCCGTGACTCCAAGTGCCATTTCAATCCCCTGTTCGTGCACACGTTTCTCGTATTGTCTAGATGACTATACTGCTTTGCCAAATTGTTCGCAGGAAAATTAGCCGTCTGCTGGTCGAGTCGCTTGCACAAACCGATTTGCGATGGTCTCGGGACGGGTGATGGCGGACCCTATGACGACGGCGGTGGCACCCATGTCCAGGGCTAGCAGGGCCTCCGGTGGGTGGGTGATGTGGCCTTCCAAGAGGACGGGTATTGTCAAGTGTGCCACCAGGGATTGGAGCAAGGGCCAGGAAGGAGTGCGGATGCCTCTGGTCTCGGCGGTGTAGCCGTAGAGGGTTGTGGCGACGGCATCGGCCCCGGCGCGCTCGGCTGCGAGGGCGTCATCCAGGGAGGCGATGTCGGCGAGTACCGGGCGGTTCAGCTCGGAGTGGATGCGAGGGATGAGTTCCGGCCAGGGTTCAGGGGCGGTGAGGCGGCGAGCGGTGCAGTCGAGGGCGATGATGTCGGCTCCAGCGTCGCTGACGGCTTTGGCGGAGTGGAAGCTGGGGGTTATGTAGACGTCTCCGTTCGCGTCGTAGGTCTTGATGATGCCTATGATGGGAAGTTGGGTGAGGGCACGAAAGGCAACGATGCGCGCTGTGCCTTCGGCCCGGAGACCGCCTGCTCCGCCGCGCAGAACGGAGGTTGCGATGCGGGTAAGCGTGTCGAGATCGTCGAGCGGATCACCTTCTGCGGCCTGACAGGAGACGATGACGCAGCCACGAAGTCGATGGAATGGCGAGTTGAAGGAAGAGTTAGAGCCTTGAGACACTGTTTGCTTCCTTGGAGGCAGCTTTTGAGGAGAGGTAAGCTCAACCGCTGTAAGAAACAGACTATCTGCAAATCGCGTTATTGTGGATGAGGGAAAAAGGAGCTGAGATTGAGACAGATTAATCGGCGTGGATTTATTTTCGGTTCGGCAGCGTTATCGGTGATGGGCAGGGCTGGGTTTGCGGCGGCAAAGGATGGGGCCCGGCTGCTGGTTGGGACACAGACCTCGGGTTCCAGCAAGGGCATCTACGCGTACTCCTTTGTGGCGTCGACCGGAGATCTGACGGCGCTTGGCCTTGCGGCTGAGGCGGAGAATCCTACGTTTCTGGCGCTGTCTCCTGATGGGAGGACCGTCCTTGTGGCCAATGAACTGGACAAGTTCGGGGGCAGGGACAGCGGTGCGGTGTCGACTTTTACTCTGGACCGAACCAAGACGCGGTTGTCCAAGGTCAATCAGGTTGCTTCGGGCGGCGGAGGAACTTGCCACGTCGCCTTCGACGGTACTGGGAGGGCGGCGTTTGCGGCGAACTACGGCGGCGGCAGCGCGGCTTCGTTCGCAGTTGGAGCGGGTGGTGAGTTGAGTCCCGCGGTCTCGTTCTTTCAGTACAGCGGACACGGACCGGATAAGGAGCGGCAGGAGGCTCCGCATGCTCACCGGGTGACGGTGTCGCCGGATAACCGGTTTCTGCTGGTCAACGATCTGGGGATCGATGAGATTCACATCTACCGGCTGGACGCTGGGACGGCGAAGCTGACCCCGAATGAACCGGCGGCGTGGAAGTCGGCTCCGGGGGCGGGACCTCGGGCGCTGCGCTTTCATCCGAACGGCAAGGTGGCGTACTGCGTCACCGAGATGACTTCGTCGGTGGTGGTGCTGCGCTGGGACTCGCAGCGAGGGGCGCTCGAGACGGTGCACGAGGTTGTGATGAGGCCCGACGGATTTTCGGGCGTAACCACCGGGAACGACATCGTGATCGATCGTGGAGCACGCTTCGCCTACGCGACGGACCGCTCTGACGACATTGTGGTCACGTTCGCGATCTCGCCGACCGACGGCAAGCTTACGCTGGTGGACCGGATGGCGTGCGGGGGTAAGGTTCCACGCCATCTGACGTTGGATCCGAGTGGTCGGTGGCTGTTGATCGCGAATCAGGAGTCGGACAACATATCGGTGCTGGCTCGCGACGGGAAGACGGGTAAGCTGACGGACGCGGGGAAGAGTTTTCCTCTCTCTCGACCGCAGTGCCTAGTGTTTGCATAGTTCCTCCGGGAGGGTACCTCCCCCCCGGGGGGGGAGTATTTTCTAATAACCCCTTTATTTCTAGTGATTTACCTAAATTAGCGTTTCGTAAAATCGTCATAACAAATGGGTTACGCGCAAATTCGTCCAATCAAAGGGGTTACCGGTTGCAGATAGAAAGCCCCGGCTCGATGCCGGGGCTTTCTCTTTCTCTGTATCCATTATAGCGGTTTGCACATAACTCATACGCCACGCGAAAGTGCCGGATTGGCGAGGGTTTCCTGCGTTTCGGGGCTTGACAGGATTTGTCGGTAGCACTTGGCTGCAACAATATGTCGCCACCCAGTGCAATGAAATCCCGCCACCCACTACACTCGCATCTCGCCACGTAAATCGGCGTGATCTGGACTGCCAATCCAGATCGAGTCCTCGAAAGTCGGATCTGGTTTTTGGGAACTTGCTCAAAAGGTGGGTGGTCTCAATGGGTCGACGCAACACTCAGCTCAGACCCACATTCATTGAAAACAAAAGCTAAATGCCTGGCTAGGGTTAGATCAGCCGGAACCTTACCCTGACTAGGTTTGGCCACATCAGCCAAACAGATCGATTCTTCAGGGTAAGCATTTGTGGATCAGCTGATTAGATAGTGTTGCATCGACCGGTTGAGCTGGCATGACTTTTCGGCCAGTTCGATGAGCGATAGGGTCCTCGTAAAGCTCCGTCTGACATCTCTCGACATTCGGGAATGATCAACCTGTTCACGGCTACAATAAAGCGTCATGATGATACAGAAGAAACAACCCAGCGCCCCACAGAACAGTAAGCGCCAGCCTCGCGAAGAGACTCATCTCGAAGGGCTGGCTTCCATCATAAGCATGCTCATCATCTGGTCCTTTGTCATAGGCTTCGTACTTCAAAACTTCGTCATTCCATCCTCTTCTATGGCCAGCACCCTACTCGTTGGCGACCACGTAATCGTAGAGCGCGCAACCCTGGCCCCCGCTACCTCTTGGACGAACCTCATCCCGTACCGCGAACTCCGGCGTGACGAACCCGTCGTTTTCTTCCGCCCGGCACCTAATCCCAAGGGTCAGCACGATATTTTGGTTAAGCGCGTCATTGGTATCCCCGGCGATCGCATCCACCTCCGCGGCGGCATCGTTTACCGCAACGGCCTCTCCCTGGACGAGCCGTACGCAGCCAAGCCCACCTCCGCTAATTACGATCCCTACAACGACGAATTCCCCGCTATCTCACCAGCAAAAGGACGCGGAGTCACCGCCGAGTGGTCGCTTGACCTCCTCGACCACATCCAGGGTGAAGACCTCGTTGTTCCATCCGGCATGTACTTCGTCATGGGCGACAACCGTAGCAACAGCTACGACGGTCGCTACTGGGGCCTGGTCCCTCGAGCCAACCTGATCGGCCGTCCACTTTTCGTCTACTGGTCTTTCAAAACACCCGAGGACGATTTGTACAAAACTTCCCCGTCAGAAAGAGCAAGTTCCACGCTCCACACCGTGCTCCACTTCTTTGACGAGACCCGCTGGAGCCGGACCTTCCACCGGGTGAACTAAACTGCCTTTCACTCGGGGATGCGATCGTTGTAACAGTACCAGATGTGGCCACCAGATCGGTCTGATCAAGGCGCTCGAATGACCAATGCCTAACCCAGTGCGCGAAAAACGGGGTTTTGACCAAGTTCGAATCTCCCGCGCACGCCTTCGGCGCGGCTGAGATTTTGAACACCCACCCGGCAACCAGTCGAGTGGCGGCATAACGTCGCATTCGGTGGCGGAATTCACTCGAACGGATCGCTGTTTTCGGTTCGCGGAGGCTGTTTTTTGAGTGCGCCGGGAGATCCCGATCTTCGGGCACGTGGTTGCGGGGGCCTGTTTGCCGCGCCGAGAGAAATAAAAAATGACGAGAACTAACCAGGCCGTAGCTCTACCTTCCGTTTGACGGAAGTAACTCCTTTGTAACGTGGAGTTGCCAAAACGGGAAAATCTTTGACTTTTTTTGGACGTTCAGGCAACCCCGAAAAGGGTTGACAACGAGCCTTGGCTGTGGTGAACCGAGGGTGATTTCTGTGCACAAAAAATACCCTTTAAGCCTTGAATTTCTTATACTTAAGGGATGGAACCCACACCCGGAAACGAACGTAGCGCAATCACCTTAGGGAGGGCCCGGACCGCTTTTACTTTGGCGGCGATGGTCGTTCTGTCGGCCTTTGCGACGGACACCGCCATTCCGGCGTCTGCGCGGGCGGCAGAACCAACGACGGTGATGCATGATGTCACCCCGTCCGAGATCGTGACCACGATGCGACTGCCAAAGGCCACAGTGTTAACCAGGATAAAGAGCGGTTTGGCCAGCTGGTATGGGGAGATGTGGCAGGGACGCCGTACGGCGAGCGGCCGGATCTTCGATATGAACGAGATGACTGCGGCGCACAAGACCCTTCCGTTCGGCAGCAAGGTCAAGGTGACCGATCTGCGGAACCATCGGTCAGTCATTGTGACCATCACCGATCGAGGTGCTCTGTTCCCGGGTCGTGTGATCGATCTGTCCCTTGGAGCTGCGCGGCAGCTGCGGATGGTCAACAGCGGGGTCGACCCCGTGCGGCTGGAGTTGCTGACCTTCCAGAACTAGGACCTGGCTGCTTTATCGGCGGGATTTCGACTTTCTTCAGTCTCATCTCTTTGTCTTTTTTGACTGTCCGGGCTGGCGTCCTTCGGGGCGCCGGTGTTGTTTAATTCGGCTGGGCGCGGTGGCGTGGCCGCGCGATCCATCGGAAGAGCGGTGCTCCCCAGGCGCCAATGGAGAGCAGGGCGCCGAAGAGGACGATGGCGTCGATGCTTTCGCGGCCCTCGTGGGACCAGTAGGCTGCGGCGTCGAGGTTCAGCCAAAGGGCGAACTCGTCGAGGGTGAGGGCGGCACCGATGCCGTAACTGAGAGCCAGGAGCCGGCTAAGCAGGATGGAGATGGAGGCGTCTCCGGTGCCGACGTCTGCGAGTTCGGCATAGCCGCAGAGAAGCAGCAGGAGGATGCCCCAGACGAGATGGTGGATGTGGCGGCCGCCCATTTCGACATAACCGAAGGGTCCAATGTGATGGGTGATGGAGGCTACCAGAAGGCGTACGGCGAGAAAGGTGATGAAGAAGCTGACCGAGGCGAGGAAGAGACGCCGCTGAGGGCGGTCGGGGATCTGCTGGTGGATGATCTGACCGGCTTTGGTGAGGTGAAGGACGAGCAGAATGAGTGCGGTGGCGAGGGTTAGGAAGACGAGAAGGATCCAGGATCCGGCGATGTGCATGGGTAAGGATTATCACGTGCCAACGGGGATAAGATGGGTCCATGCCGTTGGATGCAAAGGTACAGGCGATTCTGAATGTGGGTAAGTCGTTGGCGCGGCCTCCGGTTGAGCTGCAGACTCCAGAAGAGGCCCGGGCTGAGAGAGCCGAGATGATGGCGCGGTTTGTTCCGATGCCGGAGTACGCCGATGTTCGTGTGGCGGATCGGACGATCGGTGCTGCAGGGCGGGAGATTGGGGTGCGGGTTTTTGCGCCGGAATCAGGTGGCTCGGCTCCGGTGGTGGTGTTCTTCCATGGCGGGGGGTGGGTGGCCGGGACGCTGGAGACGCATGATCCGTACTGCCGGGCGTTGGCAAAAGAGGCCGGAGTGGTGGTGGTTTCAGTGGACTTCAGGCTGGCTCCGGAGCACAAGTTTCCGGCGGGGCTGGAAGACTGCCTGGCCGCGACGGAGTGGGTGATGGGGCATGCCAGGGAGTTGGGTGGGGACGGCTTGCGGGTGATGGTGGGGGGCGATAGTGCTGGGGGGACGCTGGCAACGGTGGTGGCTTTGCTGCTGCGGGATAAGGGTGTGACTGGGTTGGCGGGGCAGATTCTGCTCTATCCGGCTGCCGCCCACTATGATCCGCCTACGGCTTCTTACCTTGAGAATGCTGAGGGGTATGGGCTGACGCGAAAGGGAATGATCTGGTTTTGGGATCACTATCTAAACGACAAGAGGGAGGCGGCGGACTTTCGGGTGGCGCCGCTGCTGGCTACTTCGCTGGCTGGACTGCCGAGGGCGTTTGTAGTGACGGCGGAGTATGACGTGCTGCGGGATGAGGGGCAGGCCTACGCGAAGAGGATGGCGGAGGCAGGGGTTGAGGTGACGGAGGTGTTTGCCGAGGGGATGAACCATGGGTTCGCGGCTTCGGCGAATGAGTTTCCGTTTTTGCCGCAGGCGAAGGAGATGCTGCGGCGGGTGGCGGATTGGGTGAAGGCGGGTCGCTAGGCTAGGTGGGCTTTTTGGGGATCCACTTTTTGCGCGCCGGGGCGGCTGCGTCCGCGGGGGTTGCGGGAGTTTCTGATTCCGGGGTTGGGGTGGGTTCGGATTCAGGGACGGCGGTGAGGGCAGCGGATTTTGGCTGCCATTTTTTGCGTTCGGGGGACGGTGGTTGAACGTCCTGAATGGAAGCGG
Source organism: Tunturiibacter gelidiferens (assembly GCF_013410115.1). Lineage (GTDB taxonomy): Bacteria > Acidobacteriota > Terriglobia > Terriglobales > Acidobacteriaceae > Edaphobacter > Edaphobacter gelidiferens. Next base: position 1,097,163 of record NZ_JACCCV010000001.1, on the reverse strand, counting down.
ATTCGGATGCGGGCGCGGCGGCGGTTGATTGTTGGATTGGCGCGATCGCTGGGGTTGGAGTTTGATCGCTTGCTGGTTCCGGTAGAGGCGTTGTTGTCGTTTTGGGCTGCCACTTTTTGCGCTCGAGAGTGGTCTGGGTTTGAACAGCGGCGGTTGATGGAGCCTGTTCTGTGACGGGAGCCGCGATGGGGGGATTCTCCGCGGGCTGAGTTGGTGCGGCTGATTTGGGTTGCCATTTTTTGCGCTCGGGGGATGGAGTGGCGACCGGAGGGGCTTCCGGAGTATGAGGTTCAACTGAAGGAGGCTGGGCTGCGATGGGGGTGATGATCGCGGGTTCGAGTGTGGGTTGGGGGGTGGCTTCGCTTCGCGGCGGAGTGACGGCGGTGGTGAGGCCTTTGCTGCGGCGGACTCCTTCGAGGAGGAGCTCGGCTACGTCTTTGATCGCGATGTCTTCGGAGTCGGCTTTGTTGGGGGTGCTGCCGAGCATGCTCTTGCAGAAGGGGCAGCCTACGGCGAGGACTTTTTCTCCGGTGGCGGGGGCGAGGGTTTGCTGGGCTTCGCGGAAGCGGTTGTCGGAGATGCGCTCGTTTCCCTCCTCTTCTTCCTTCCAGAACTGGGCTCCGCCTGCTCCGCAGCAGAAGGAGTTTTCGCGGTTGCGGGGGAGCTCGGGGGTGGAGTTCGAGAGGATGTTGAGGAGGTTGCGGGGGGCTTCGTAGACGCCGTTGTGGCGGCCGAGGTAGCAGGGGTCGTGGTAGGTGATGGTCGCGTCGCTGGGCGTGGCGGTGAGTTTTTTGGTGGCTACGAGGGTTTCGAGGTACTCGGTGTGGTGCATCACCTTGTAGTCGCCGCCGATCTGTTTGTACTCGTGGCCGATGGAGTTCATGCAGTGGGGGCAGCTGGCTACGATGAGTTTGGGCTGGACGGTGTTGAGGGTGGAGACGTTCTTGTCGGCGAGCTGGCGGTAGAGGTACTCGTTGCCGGCGCGGCGGGCGCTGTCTCCGGTGCAACACTCTTTTTTGCCGAGGAGGGCGAAGTTGACCTCGGCATGGTTGAGGAGCTCGACGAAGGCGCGGGCGGTCTTCTGGGCCTGGGGATCGTAGCTGGCGGCGCAGCCTACCCAGTAGAGTACGTCGGGGTTGGGGTTTTCGTCGGTGGTTTTGACGTTGAGGCCGTCGGCCCAGGCGAGGCGCTGCTCGTGGTTGATGCCCCAGGGATTTTGAGCGCGTTCCATGCCGCGGAAGGCTGATTGAAGCTGGCTGGGGAACTCACCTTCAATCATGACCTGGTTGCGGCGGATGTCGATGATGTCGAGCATCTGCTCGTTTTGCGTGGGGCAGACCTCCATGCAGGCTCCGCAGGTGGTGCAGGCCCAGGCGGCTTCGGGCGAGAGAGCAAATTGGAGGAGAGGGCGGGGGGTGGGAGCGTTCTTTTCGAAGGGGGCGGGGGTGAAGCTGAAGGGGCTTCGCTCGGCGGCGAGGTCGTTGAGTTCCATGCGCTTGTTGATTTCGAGCGCGGCGGGGGAGAGGGATTTGCCGGTGGCGGTGGCGGGGCAGACGTCCTGACAGCGGTTGCACTGGATGCAGGCGTAGGCGTCGAGGAGGCGGGGCCAGGCCAGGTCTTCTAGCTTGGCGGCACCGATGGTTTTGGGATTGGGTTCGGCTTTGGTGTCGGGTTCGCTTTCGTCTTCGGTGTCGAGATTGAGGGCCGCGAGAGGCAGGACGCCGGAGGAGGGTTCGCGGGCGACGAGGTACTTCGCCGGGGCCATGAAGATGTGGATGTGTTTGGTGTAGGGGAAGTAGGCGAGGAAGGCGAGGACAGAGCCGAGCGCTCCCCAGTAACCGAAGATGCGGAAGGCTTCGGCGTTGGCGGGGGTGAAGAGGTGGGAGAGCAGGGTGGCGAAGGGCTGGAGCGGGTCGGGACCTTCGGCGGCGATCTTCGCTCCGGCTCCGATGGCTCGGCTGCCGACGTGGAAGAGGATGAAGGCGGAGACGATGAGAGAGTCGCGGGTGATCTTGGATTGTTGGACGTCTTTGTGGAGGAGGGTGCGCGGGTTGAAGCGGAAGTCGGTGCGGCTGGGGAGGGCGAAGCGGCGGATGACGAGCGCGACGACGCCGAGGAGGACCAGGAAGCTGAGGAGGTCGGCGAGGAAGCTGTAGGCTGCGACGACGATGATGATGGCATAGAGCGCACCGATGCGATTTGAAGAAAGGCCGTTAATTGTCAGGAAAGGAAGGTAGCCTTCGGCGGCGTCAACGAGGTTGACAAGGCCGTAGAAGATGAAGCCGTAAAAGATGAAGGAGTGGAAGAGGCCAATGGTTGGACGCTTTTTGAAGGTGCGCTGCTGGGTGAGCGTGGTGGTGAGGGCATAGAGGAGGCGGCGCGGGAGTTTGTTGAAGCGAGGTTCGGGGTCTGGGGTGCCTCGCCGGATGCGGAGGTAGAGGCGATAGAAGCCGTGGAAGCCCAGCGCTAGGGTGACGACGGCGAAGAGGAGGAAGGCGATCTTCTGGGGGAATGGAAGCATTGGGCTTGAGACGCTCGTCTAGCTTGTGATGACGATCTGAATTGAGTCGTTTCTATGCGCTGTTGGATCTTTCTACGAAGCGCGGGATGAAAGACATACCCCCAGGGGCTAAAGTCCCACGTTAGTGGCGGATTGAGAGACCCAAGGCTAAAGCCTTGGGGTACCTAGATGCAAGATCCTTGAGACGAGCATCGTGTCTTGAATATCTAACCTGCCTTTATAGCGACTGAACTCCGGGCGATAACGCGGCGCAGAAGGAGTAACAGTAGATTCCTCCCCCATTCGGCTACGCTCAGGGTGCGGAATGACAAATAAAAGAACGGGCAACAGCAAAACCAGACGACTTTACTAAAGGCGGATCTCTTCAAGCGATCTCTCCGGCAAAGGCTGGCTTCGATAAGAGATCTCTTTTGACAGCAGAAGCTGAGTGCTCTTTAGCTTGAACCCAGCGACTATTTTTTGAGTTCGGTGAGGATGGCTGGGACTAGCTGGGTTACGTCGCCGATGATGCCGTAGTCGGCGATTTTGAAGATGGGGGCTTCAGCGTCGCGGTTAATGGCGACGATGGTTTTGCTCTTGTTCATGCCGGATAGATGCTGGACCGCGCCGGAGATGCCGATGGCGATGTAGGTCTTAGGCTGCACGGTCTTGCCGGTCTGGCCGACTTGTTCGGAGTAGGGGCGCCAGCCTGCGTCGACGATGGCGCGGGTGGCTCCGACTGCGGCGCCGAGCTGGTCGGCGAGGGCTTCGACATATTGGGTGAAGCCTTCGGCGCTGCCTACACCGCGGCCGCCGGAGACGACGATCTCGGCCTCGGAGAGCGAGATGCGTGAGCTGCGCTCGGCGGTCTTGCCGGTGACTTTGAGTCGTGGCGCGGGAAGGCTGAGGTCGACGTCGAACTGTTCGGCGGCTTCGGCCTTCGGGGTTGCGGCATTGAAGACGCCGGGTTTGATAGTGGCTACCGCGATGGGCGCAGTGGACTCGATGGTCTCGGTGACACGGGCGAGGAAGGTGTAGCGCTGTGCGGTGATGGTTTCACCGGTGGCCTTGAGGGAAATGACGTCTTCGAGAAGGGGCGCGTCTAGTTTGATGGCAACGCGGGGGCTGTACTCGCGGCCGCTGCGACTGCCGCCGATGAGGACGAGAGAGGCTTCTCCTTCGGTTGCGATCTGGGCGACGGCGGCGGACCATAGTTCGGGATCGTATTGGGCGAGTGCGGGGAGATCGGCGACGAGGACCTGATCGACGGCTCTGGCTACTTCAGCGGCGATTGCTGCGATGTTGCTGCCGAGGACCAGTGCGGTGATGGGGGTTTCGCGGCCTGACTCGCGGGCGGCGGTGATCATCTCCCAGGTGCTCTTGCTTACTTTTCCATTGGCATACTCCACGACGACGAGAATCATGCGATCACCCTTGCTTCGTTGCGGAGAAGATCTACGAGTTGCGCGGCGGCAGCAGGGGCGTCTTTGCCATCGAGGATTTTGTTGAGGCGATTTTTGACCTGGATCTCGGCGCTGACGAAGTTGAGCTTTGGCGTTACGTTGAACTGGTCGAGAGACTCTTTGCGCATCTCTTTTTTCTTCGATTTCATGATGTTGGGGAGCGTGGGATAGCGCGGCTCGTTGAGCCCCTGCTGGGTGGTGACAACGGCAGGGAGCTCGAGCGTGAAGGATTCGCTGCCTTCGTCGGCGTCGTGCTTGCCGGTGAGGATGGTGCCTGCGAGTGCGAGGGCACTGGTCCAGGTGACCTGCGGCCAGTTGAGGCGCTCGGCGGTAGCGGCGGCGAGGGCGTGCGAGTCCCAGTCGGCCTGTTGACCGCCGGAGAGAATGAGGGTTGCTTCTTCCTGCTTGGCGAGCTGGGCGAGGACTTTGCTGAGTGCGATGGCGTCGAGACGGATGTCGGTTTCGACGTGGATAGCACGGTCGGCACCCATGGCGAGGGCGGTGCGGAGGGCGTCCTGCACACGGGCGGGGCCTACAGCTACGGCTACGATCTCGGCTTCGATGCCGCTCTCGCGGAGGCGCAGCGCCTCTTCGACCCCGTACTCGTCCATGGTGTCCATGACGAGCTTGCTGTTTTCGAGCGCGACGGCGTTGTTCGCGATGTGCACGCTCTCTTCGGCGTCGAGAACCTGCCGAATGTACGTCAGTATGCGCATGTAGTTCCTACCTCATCCTATGCATCGTGTCGTTTGACTCTTTCGAGCGATGCGGCGTTGTCATTCGATGCCGCGTCTGTTGAGATCGAGAGATACGCTTGAACACCTTGGATCGCTTCGTGAAAAGAGCGTTGCTCCGACGCGAGAAGGATACTGAATGATCGTTCAGTTCGTCAACGAGGCACGATGAACCATTCCAAAGGCATGTGTCCTGCCGGACTGGCTCCCTGAGCGGGAGGTGGTCACTTCGTGACTTGTATACCGGTCTTGGTTGGATGGGTGCGTTGGTCCTCCCGTTGGTCGGAGGAAGATGGAGATCAAACCTTGAGGCCGATGAGGCGCATGAGTTCGATGCCGTTGCTTTTGGTGACGACGCCCTCCTGCAACTTGAAGTCGAACTTCATCTTTCCGTCCTCGATCTCGTCCTGAAGATGCACATTGTGGAGACGGGGGTCGCGCTGTTCTCCGATGTTGGTGAGGGCGAGGTCGTGGGTGCTGATAAGGCCGATGGCTCCGCTGTCGAGCAGGGCGCGGACTACGCCTTCGGCTCCGATGAGGCGGTCTTTCGAGTTTGTGCCCTGGAGGAGCTCGTCCAGGAGGAAGAGGACGGGGGGATTTTTTTCGGCGAGGTCGCAGATCTGGCGGAGGCGCGTGATCTCGGCGTAGAAGCGAGAGCTTCCTTCCTGTAGCGAGTCGTTGATGAGGATGCTTGCTCCTATTTGTAGCGGAGTCAGCTGCAATTTCTCGGCGCGGACGGGAGCACCAGCCATGGCGAGGACCGTGTTGATGCCGACGGCGCGCATGAGCGTGCTTTTGCCGGACATGTTTGAGCCGCTGATGAGGAGGACGCGGGTTTCGCCACAGATACTAACGTTGTTGCGGACACACTTTGCGGCGGGGATGAGAGGGTGGCCGACTTGTTCGGCGATGAAGCAGGGTGCGCCCTCGACGAACTCGGGGAATGGATCGGCGGGATGCTCGTAAGTGTAGGCCGAGAGGGAGAGGAGCGCTTCGGCTTCGCCGATTGTTGCGAGCCAGGAGCGTACTGCGGTTCCGTGGGCGCTGCGCCAGGCTTCGGCTGCGAAGGCAACCTGGACCCCGTAGACGAGCGGAACGTTGAGGGCGCGTAGGATCGGGTTTTCGAGCGCGTTGATGTACTCCACGATGGTGCGGAGGCGGGCGATAGCTTGAGAGCCTGCGAGGTGATGAGAGGAGAGTTGCTTCTTGAGAGTCTGCAGGCGCGGCGATTCGAACTGTTCGCGCTCGAGACGGGCCAACAAAGAGGAGAGGAGTTGCAGATCCTTGAGGGCGTGCTCGGTGGATTGAAGGACTTCGGCGGTTTGCTTGCGAAGGGACGCGGTGAGGATGGTTGCGAGGATGAGGACCAGGAAGAACGGAGTTTTTTCTCCGCGTTGCGCCCAGAAGACAGCTGAGGCAACGGACGCGAGAGAGAGGAAGAGAGCGAGCCAGCGGAGAGCTTGGTGTTTGAGCTGATTGGGAGCCTCTGCCCAGTGCGTGAGGACTTCGGCGTGGATACCAACCTTGAGATCTTCACCAAGGACAGCTACGTCTTCGCGAAGGTTGAGGCAGGTGCGAAGTTCGGAGACTGCGGCGTGGCGCTGCTTTAGGCCGGCGACGGGGGCTGGAGCGAGGAGCCAGGTGGCGAGGGTGTCCTCGCCCATTCGCGTGCGAGCGAGCGAAAGGAGTTCGAAGAGGCTGCCGGGGCCGAAGAGGTCGAGATCGGTGGCGTAAAGGCTGGCGTGGGTATCGATGCGTTCGCCGGTGTGGCCAGGGCCGATCTGGCTGGAGAGGTTCCAGCGGTCTTCGATGCGGGCAATGCCCTTGCGATAGAAGTCTACGGCGCGCTCGGCGCAGGTGCGCTGACGTAGGATCTTTGCGTGCAGGAAGGCAATCGCGAGGAATACTACAGGGCCCGTGAGAAGCCACCATGGTGAAAAGGCGGTGTTGTGGAGAGAGAACCAGCAGGCGATCAGGGTTGCAATGACTACCAGGAGTCGGAGATTTCCGAAGCGCCGATGCAGCTTTTCGAAATGCGCGACCTTCTGCTCGCGGGCTTGCTGGCGCTGCTTGTACTCTTCGGAGGGAGAAAGATCGGACGGAGGCACAGAGGTATTATCGCTTACCTCTGTGCCCAGTCCTTTGGTTGGTTATGTTGTGGCAGGGGTGGCTTCGATGGTGTTGGTGGCGGCGACACGAGAGTACCACTTCGCTGAATCCTTCATGAAGCGGCGCTGTGTGGGGAAGTCCACGAAGACCATGCCGAAGCGTTGCGTGTAGCCTTCGGACCACTCGAAGTTGTCGAGGATGGACCAGGAGTGGTAGGCGCGAAAATCGGCTCCGTCGTGAATGGCGCGGGCGAGTTCGCGAAGGTGCTCGCGATAGTAGTGAATGCGGCGGACGTCGGCGACGCGGCCGGAGGCGTCGGGATAGTCGCCGTAGGAGCAGCCGTTCTCGGTGATCTCGATGGGGAGTTTGTAGTCCTGCGAGACGCGCTGGACGATCTCATACATGCCTCGCGGATAGACCTCCCAGCCGATCTCGGTGAGGGGGCCTTCTTTTCCATTGAAGTGGTCGAAGCCCATGGCGTCGTAGGAGGGTTTGGTGGGAGCGGGTGTTTTGAGATTGGCGACGATTTGGCGGAAGTAGTAGTTGACGCCGATGTAGTCGAGAGGTGCAGTCATACGCTTGTCGTCGCCGTTTTGGAAGCCCATGGTCTCGAGGGGAACACCGTGGACAAAGGCTTCGGGATAGCGGCCGCGTAAGGCGGTCTCGAGGAACCAGACGTTGTTGAAGGCGTCGAAGCGTTTGGCGGCGGCGGCGTGTTCGGGGGAGGAGGTTGCGGGGGTAGTTGACGACATACTGAAGGCGCTGCCGACCTTGGATTTCGGAGCGATGGCCTTGATGGTGCGGAAGGCGTCGCCCTGTGCGAGGTTCACAGTGTGTGAGGCCTTGAGGAAGAGGTCGAAGTCTTGTTTTCCGGGGGCGTGGACACCACTTCCGTAGCCGAGATAGGTGAAGACCCAGGGCTCGTTGAAGATGGCCCAGGTTTGAATGCGGTCGCCGAGGGCTTTGACGGCGATCTCTGCGTAGTCGGCGAAACGGGCGGCGGTGTCGCGGTTGGGCCAGCCGCCTTTGTCTTCGAGGGGCTGGGGGAGATCCCAGTGATAGAGCGTGACGAGTGGGCGCAGGCCGGCTTTGAGGACCGTATCGGTGAGGCGCTTGTAGTAGTCGATTCCCTTCTGGTTGATGGCTCCTTCGCCGGTGGGTTGGATGCGGGACCATGCGATGGAGTAACGATAGCTGCGCATATTCATCTGCTTCATGAGGGCGATGTCTTCGGGGTAGCGATGGTAGTCGTCGCAGGCGGCGTCGCCGGTGTAGGCGCCCTTGACGTTGCCGAAGGAGTGGCTGAAGCGGTCCCAGACGGTCTCGCCTCTACCGTCAACATTCCAGGCGCCTTCGACCTGATAGGCGGCGGTGGCGGTGCCCCAGAGGAAGTCTTTTGGGAACTTGACTTCGCCGACGGCTGGGGTTTGCTCGGCGGTGGCGTCGAGTGAGGGGAGGACGGAGGCTACGGATAGCCTGGGGAGCGCGGCGGCTGCGGCCCACGCAGAGGTTTGGGCGAGAAAACTTCGGCGATTCATGTCAGGTAGTCTCCGTGCGGGTTGTTATGGGGACGAAGTGCTCGAAAAAAATGGGGAATGGGAAAACTCAAATTTAGAAGGGTTTTGGGGGGAAACCTAGTCGGAGACGTGGTGATTTGATGGTGAAGTCGTGGTGAGATGGGTGGTAAACGTGGTGTTTGAGATGGTGGGTTTTGAGGGGCGAAAAATGTGACAGGTTTTTGAGATTTATTTTTGTGAAGTGCGCCGGAGCGAACGGAAATACAGGGATCCTTCACTTCGTTCAGGATGACGACTTCTGAGGGAGTGGCTGTGAATGCGTCTCTGGTCCTATCCCAACAGCCTGAGCTGAGACTCGGAGCAAAAAGTACCCGTCGGCGAAGAGGGTTTCTCTTCGCCGACGGGCTGGTTGTGTCGCGTTCGGGTTAGAACAGCACCTTGAGGGCAAACTGATACTGGCGCGGGGTGTAGTTCGGGTCGGCCTGCGATATGCTTCCGAAGCCGGGGTTGCCGAATTGATCGCCTGGTTGGCCATTGCCCAGGTAGAAGTTGGGCGTGTTCGAGATGTTGTAGCTCTCCGCGCGGAACTGAAGTCCGAACCGCTCGGTAATGGCGAACGTCTTGAACACGGATAGGTCTACGTGGCGGAAGGTGGGCCCGAACAGCGAGTTGCGCTGAACGTTTCCAATGGTTCCGAGGGGTTGAGGAACGAAGGCCGCAGTGTTGAAGAAGTGCTGAATCGCCCTCGATCCACGAGCATCTCCGATCTGGCTGGGGCGGTCGTTGCCTCCGCTGTTTTGGGGAACGGCGCGGTTGTTGAAGCCGAATCGTTTGGCGGGATGTAGAGGGTCGTCGCCAGCAGGGTTATCTGCTCCGCTGCCAGTGCTGGTGATGGTGAAGGGTTTTCCGCTCTGCCAGACGGTGATGGTATTGAAGGACCATCCGCTGAAGGCGAGTTTCTTGGCGCCGGTGAACTGCTTGCCGTACTGGAGTTCGTAGTTCAGACCGAGAGCGAAGCGGTTTTGAATATCGGTCTCCGCGATGCCGTATTCAGTTGCACGGATATTGAACGGATCCGCGTTGCTCCAACCCTGGTTGCTGCCCTGTTGGGAGAAGCCAGTGATGTCGCTCAGAGCTTTGCCCCAAGTGTAGTTCGCATCAAATGCCAGACCCTTGGTAAAGCGGCGCTGGTAGGAGGTCTGCAAAGCGTTGTAGTTGGAGATACCGCCGCTGTTGATGTAGCTGACGCCGCCCAAATTCGAGCTGGTCGGCTTGTTTGGATTGGCTGCAATGAAGGCTGCATCCAGCGGACGAGCAGCGCCAGCGGCGTTGGTGATGGGGTTGAAGGGCAGCGGCTGGTTGATGTTGTTAATCGATTCGGGCAGATGCTGACCGATGTTGCCGACGTAGCCGATGGTGAAGACGTTGGAGCCGAACTGTTGCTCTATTTGCAGGTTGTACTGCTGGATCATGGCGTTTTTGAAGTGCGGTGCTTCCGCGACGAACGAAAGACCGGGGATGAGGCTCAGGTTTGCGAGCTGCGCTGGACTCGGAGCAGACGGACCAACGATTCCCTGGCTAAAGTTCGAGTTTGTATTGAAAGGACCGCCTGCGCAGTCCGGGTTCTGGCCTGGAGGGAGTGTGCCGTTGTTTACATAGGTTTCGATATTAACCGCGAGAGTGGATTGGCAAGCCGGGCTGAAGATGGAGGTGAACGGAACGTTCTTCAGGTCGGCGTTGGAGGTGTAGTTCCCGGGGAAGTAACTGAGCCCGTAACCACCACGGAGAACGGTTTGGGGGGTGAGCGATGCGGAGAAGCCAACGCGTGGCGCAACATCGCCGTGATCGGTAGGAATGTTGACCTGTGAGTTGACTCCATTCACATTGGCGATCTTCAACGCAGACGAGGTAGCTGCCGCCGGGTTGGAGAGCGCATCGAGGAAGTCATAGTTTGAGATGTGGTTGTGAGCTTCGGTGAATGGTGTGAAGACGTCGTAGCGGAGGCCGTAGACGATGGTCACCTTGGGGTTGATCTTCCAGCTATCCTGCACGAAGCCACTTGGCTCCCAGCTGCGGTAGTCAGGAGAGTTGATATTGAAGTTGCGGGTTTGGTTGTTGAAGGCGCCGAGCAGAGTAGAAGCAATCTGGTTGTTCTGCTGGGTCAGCTGATCGCCGTTGCTGTCTGTGGTCAGATTGAAGCCATAAGCTCCGACCGCGGAGGCACTTTGCACGTTACGAGCCTGCCGGCGGATGAGACCGAGGCCTGCCTTGATGTTGTGGTTGCCCAGGGTCCAGCTAACGGTACCGGAGTATTGGAAGGTGTTGTCGATGTCCTGCAGAGGAACGTAAGCGCCGTCGCCGATATCACCGAAGGGTCCGATTGAGACCGGGGTCAAGGAGTCAGCAAACGGGCTGAAGTTGGTCTGGCTGGCCGGGAAGCCGACTTTTTGGTCGATCCCGATGCCGTAGTTGAGTGGAAGAGAGAGGTTGTTGATGCGAGTGTAGCCTGCGCGGAGATCGAGCAAGAGAGCTGGTGTGAAGATGTGCGTGAAGCCGAATGCAAACTGTGTTGCGAAGTCGGATGCGGGACCGTCAAAGTTGTACCTTCCACCCGAAACCTGGACACCGTTTACAGTGCCGAAGTTGGGGGGCGTAAAGCTAGTGACTTTGTTGTAGGACCAGCGGCCAAACAGCACGTTTTTATCGTTGAACCTGTGGTCTATGCGAGCGTCATAGAGGTTGTAGTCCTGGGTCTTACTCGGGCTGATGATGTAGTTGTTCGAGAGATTGCTGTTGGTAGGTGCCGGGAACAGCTTCAGATAGTTCAGTGCGATCGGGTTGATGGGTACCGGTCCACCGGTGGCTGGGATTAGTCCCGCATGCGCCTGGGCGGTACCGTTAGCCGTGCTAAAAAATGCCTCTGGCGATCCACCGTTAATGCTGTTGACGTTGTTGTATTCAGACTGAGTCGGTACGGTACCGGTATAGGTAACGCCCGCGACGTTCCGGAGGCCTTCCCAGTCAAAGTAGAAGAAGGTTCTGTCTCGGAAGATCGGTCCGCCGATGCTGACGCCGTACTGATTCTGACGGAGCTCGGGTTTCTTTCCGGTGGATGCGAAGACGTTGCGGGCGTCAAAGATGTCGTTGCGGAAGTACTCGTAGACCGAACCATGGAAGGCGTTCGTTCCAGAGCGGGTGACGAGGTTGATGACTCCGCCGGCAGTACGTCCAGCTTCCGGAGCGTAGCTGTTGGTCTGGATCGTGATTTCCTGAATACCTTCGACGTTCGGCTTGATGCCGATGGTGCCGATGATGCGTTCGTTGTCGTCGATGCCGTCGACTACCCAGTTGTTGAGGGTGTCATCCTGTCCGTTGACGGAGAGACCGGCTGCATTGGTACGACGATCGTCGGGACGGCCACCGCTCGAGAGGCCGTTGCCTGCTCCCTCGTTGGCGCCAGGGACGAGGCCCACGAGCTGAACGAAGTTACGTCCGTTGAGGGGAAGATCCTGCACGGCTTTTGCAGTCACGGTGGAGCTGACGGTCGCGCTGTCGGCCTGGAGGAGCGGAGTGCTGGCGGTGACTTCGACGACGGTTGATTCTGCGCCGAGCTGGAGATGGACATCGTTGCGGGCGCGGTCACCAGCTTCTACAGAGAGATCCTTGGTAATCGCCGCCTCGAAGCCGGTGGCTTTGACGGAGATGGAGTAGTGGCCGACCGGAAGGATGTTGAAGCTGTAGTCGCCAGAGCTGTTGGAGGTGGTGGTGCGCTTCTCGTTCGTCCCGGTATTGGTGAGGACGACGGTGGCGTTGGGAACGACGGCGCCTGTGGCATCGGTGATGGTTCCGAGGATGTCGGCGGTGGTCAGCTGCGCGAAGGCTGCTGAGGTGAAGAGGACCAGGAGTGCCAGAAGATATGCCGGCTTGCTCCATCCCCGAGATAGTCTGCGTCCGCACTGGCCTAGGCGGGTCATCTGGGTGGTTGAATCGTAGATCATGTTGTCCTGCCCTTCGGTTCTTGGGTTTGTAAAACGTTTAAGTCGATCTAACGTTCTGCTGCTTGTGTTGGCAGAGTTCTCTTGAGACTGCTTCAACACAATGAAAATGCTTCGCTTACGGTTTTTGTTTGATGGAAGTCGCCGTATCCGGGCAAATGTTGCTCGTCCTGCATTTACTTCAAACGTTTGAGTAGGGGAAATGTCGTCAATCTTCCCCGGCTGAGGATTCTGCTGGATCAGACTATTGCTTGTCAAGAAAGTTTTTGGTCTCGGGGTGACTCTGTAGAGGCTGACGAGACTCTTCACCGTTACTGGTCTTACCAGTTTCTCTGCCGGTGAGGATCATTCGATCAACGCGGGGCTTGACGGGCTCTTTGCGGGGCGCGGCCTCGGGCACACGTCGGATTTCGAGGGCGAGTGGTCGGACGTTTCGGAGTTTTGCCGGACTCTCGCTGGTTACTCCTTAAAAAAGGAGGGGAGAGCGCAGAGTACTGATGCGCTCTCCCCCAAGGGAAATTTGAAATGAGGGTTAGAACATGTACTTCAAGGCGAATTGAAGGTTGCGCTCGCCCTGGGCGTTGTTGACGAGACCGAAGGTGGTGCCGATGCTTGAATTCGGCGCGACCAGGATGGGGTGGTTGAGTGCGTTGATGGCTTCGGCGCGGAATTGCAGGCTCTGACTTTCGACGATGTGGAAGGTTTTAGAGACACTGAAGTCGATCGCCTGGAGGCCGGGGCCGGTGAAGCTACCAACCTGACAGTCGCCGAAGCCGCTGGTGGGTTGAGAGACGGAGGAGGAGTCGAACCAGACGTATCCGGGGCTGCCGGGGATGGTGGACTTCTTCTTCGGGGTTTCGATCGGCTGCCCGGTGCAATTGGCGCGGGGGAAGCCGGAGGTCGTGCCGGAGTTGTCGGAGGCCTGTGCAGTGATGGGGAAGCCGGTGTGGAACTGCAGGATGGAGTTTACTTGCCAGCCGCCGGCGACGAGATCTGCTGCGCGGTTGATGTTTGAGCCGAAGGTACGGCCTCGGCCGAAGGGAAGGTCATAGGTGACGAAGCCGTTGAAGGAGTTGGTTACGTTCTGGTCGCATCGACCGTAGTCGGCTGCGGGATTGTAGGTGTTCTGGAAGAAGAAGTGGTTGTTGCCGGCCTGGGTGAGGCTGGCGTTGGTGTCGCCGTATTGCGCGTAGAAGCCTGAAGAGTTTCCGAGGCACTTGGAGAAGGTGTAGTTGCCCTGGAGTTCGAGGCCGTGGTTGAGGCGCTGCTGGAAGCTGGCTTGGAGGGCGTTGTAGTTGGAGTAACCGGTGGAGGCGGTGAGACGCGCCTGGCCGATCAGTCCCTGCAGGGTGGGGTTGAGGTAGGGGCTGGGTGCGATGGTGCCGTCGGCCTCAAGAACCTTCTGGTTGATGAGGGCGATGGTCATGAGGTGGTCGGTCTTCTGGCCAACGTAGCCGATGGAGAAGGTGGAGGAGTTGCCGATCTGACGCTGGACGGTGAGGTTGTATTGCTGCGAGACGGCGGGGCGGATTTCGTTGGGATTGAAGGCGTGGATGCCAGAGCCTGAGAAGCAGAGCGGTGACTGCGCGAGGGCAGCGGCTTCGGTGCATCCGGATGCTGGGAAGCTGGAGAAGCCTTCGTCGAGGGTAGTGGTGGGGAGGGCCTGGGTGCCACCCGCGTAGGTGACGTTGAGGGGGATGGCAAAGGGCGGGTTCTGGATGAGGAGGTTGCCGGTGCCGGTGCTCTCGGTGAAGTTCGAGATACCGTAGGCGCCGCGGACGACCATGGATTTATCTCCGCCTGGCTGCCAGGAGAAGCCGAGGCGCGGCTGGAAGTTGGTGGGGCCGTTGTATTGGTTGTAGAGGGCTTTGGAGTTGCCGTTCAGTCCTGCAATCTGGACTTCTCCGGTGAAGAGGCCGTAGTTGGTTGCCTGATTGTGGGCTTCAGCGCGCGGGGTAACGACTTCATAGCGGAGGCCGAGGTTCAAGGTCAGGTTCGGGAGCGCGTGCCAATCATCTTGAACGAATCCGGAATAAAGACTGTTGCGCAGACTGCGACCACCGCCCGAGCCGAGTCCAACGTTTTGGGGCAGGCCGAGGAGAAAGTCGGCTTCTGCCCAGCCGGTTGGGGTCGAGGAGGCTCCGCCTGGGCCAGAGGGTGGGATGACGACTGAGGGATTGCTGGTGAACGAGCCGTTGTAGATGAACTCACCGGCCAGACCTGAGTTGCCAACGTAGAGAACATTGGTGCGGTAGTTGTAGAACTCGAATCCGACGTTGACGGTGTGCTTGCCGCGAATGATGGTGACGGTGTCTTCCGCCTGAACGACGGTGTCATGGAACTGCGAGACGAGATTGTTGTTGCCGAACATCGGGCCGTAGCTGGCACCTGAGAACATCTGCAGGGGCAGGAAGGTTTGATTCGGTGCGGCTCCTGCGATGCCGAAGGTGGAGGGAAGGTTCTGTCCGGTGGGATTGGTGTAGCCTTCGGTCACTGGAAAGTAGCTGGTCCCGATACGGGCATTGTTGAGGAGGGACGGGTTGAAGGTGTGGGTGTAGTCGATGACACCGTTATAGAGTGGGAACTCGTTGTCGGAGTCGCCGGTGAGCAGCTGGCTGTTGGTGGTTGGGTTGGTAATGTGCTGCTGCGAGTAGCGGGCGTAGACATGATCCTTCTGGCTAGCAATCCAGTCGATTTTAAGATCGCCTTGATCGCTGTTTGTGAAGGAGTGCGTCACGTTGACCTGGTTGCCTGTGGTCAGATCGTTGATGGGTGCGGGATAGAGATTCGAGTTGAGAATCTTCGAAGCGGCGGAGCTGAGCGGAATGTTGATCTTGTTGTAGAGGAATGGGGTACGGCCGCCGGGCGTTGGCGATGAATACGGATTGTAGAGTTGCTGGGTGAGGTTGTTGCAGATGCCTGATGCGTTGAAGCCCGCGGAACAGATGCTGGCGAAGTTACCCTGACGTTCTGCAGCGGTGAATACGGTGTACGGCACGGAGGTCGCCGGCTGGTCAAAACGCGAGCCCTGGTAATCCACGAAGAAGAAGAGCTTGTCTTTGATGATGGGACCGCCCACCGATCCGCCAAACTCGTTCCAGCGGAGGATCGGCTTCAGGCCAGTTCCGTCGGGGTTGTTGGTGCCCGGAATATACGGCTGTCCTTTGGTGAGGCCGTTTTTCCAGGTGTTGGCGTTGAGGGCGTCGTTGCGGATGAACTCGAAGACGTCGCCGTGGAACTGGTTGGTTCCGGACTTGAGGGTGACGTTGATGATTCCGCCGAGGTAGTTGCCGTAGGACGAGGGCGCGTTCTGGGAGATGAGGTTGAACTCCTGGATGGCGTCGACACTGGGCGAAAAGGCTACATCGTTGTTGTCGATCTGGTTGTTGTCCATGCCGTCGAGGATGTAGTTGTTGGTCTGCTCGCGGTTGCCGTTGATGTAGGGACGGCCGACCTGGAAGCTGGCCTGAGAGCCGGTGAAGGAGCCAGGATTGAGGCTGACGGCGCCGGGAGAAAGGAGGGTGAGCTGGTTGTAGTTGCGAGTTGCGAGCGGCAGAGTGACGTTGGCACGCGCATCGAGAACAGTTCCAAGGTAGCTGTCATCGGTCTGCAGCAGAGGCGGCGCACTGGAGACTTCGACGGTCTGCGAGGCCTGACCGACGGTCAATGCGACGTCGATGCGAGCTGTCTGGGCTATGTCGAGAGAGATGGCCTGGTGCTCTGAGGAGGAGAAGCCGGGAGCTGCCACCTTGAGCACGTACTGCCCAACAGGCAGAGGAGACAGGTAGTAGACACCGGCGGCGTTGGTTTTGGTGGGATAGACAGTGCCACGAGAGCTTTCACGAGCGGTGACGGTAGCGCCGGCAATAACGGCGCCTGAGGCGTCGGTTACGGTTCCGGTGATCTTAGCGCTGATGTCCTGCCCGTGCGCGAAGGAACAAACCAGAAACGTGAAGAAACTAAATAATGCGATGCGTGCTCTCATTGGTGGCCTCCAATTCCATTTCTTTCTCAAAGAGTGTTGCGAACTTCGTGGAACGTTCTTGTTCGAGCGACTTTGACTGTCGCTTAGATTTCTGTCTGGTGTTTGCGCCTTAGGGTTGAGTCACTGCAGTGTGTGGCTTCTTGCAGCGAATTCAGATCCTTCGCGTCTTGTGTTGTAAACATCCTCGGATGAAACTGTGTCCTAAAAACCTTCCGAAATACCCAGAAAACAGAACTTTCGGGGTCGCTTCTGAGACCGAAAAATCATCAGTTCTTTTGAAGGCCAAATAGTATAGACAACTGTACTGACATGCAAGGAGAAAATTCAGCGCATGTGTCGCCGGTGTCTCCTCAAACGCCGATGGGCAGCGGAGATTCGCGCAGCGCGGTTTTCGAATCAGTGACTTAGTGAAGAAGGGGAGATCCAAGAAGCTGGTGTTTAAATCACGGTTTCAGGAAAAGAATTGGGAACGAGTGGACAGAAACAGGGGGACTTGTCGTCGCTGTGAACGTTTGAGTTGTTGGATTTTTAGAACAACGTCGAAGTTCCGGGAGGCTCATCGCTTGTCTCAGGATCGTTTCGCCTGAGAGCTGGTCGCAGATCGCGTGCGCTGAAGAGGAGTTTCTGTGACGCTGTGCAGTGGAAGCTCAGTCCGGCGTCTTGAAGGTAGCGAGCAAGCGCTCGCGAACGAAGACGATATGGTCCCGCATGGCAAGTCGCGCCTCGCGTTTGGAGTCTTTTTTCAGGGCCTGGTAGATCTTCGTATGAGCTACGGGCGCGGTGGTGGCTGAGAGTTCATATGATTTGGAACGGCAGAGAAGAGCTTTTTGTTGCACGTTTTCGAGGACGTGGCAGAGCTCCTGGTTACCGGTGGCTGCGGTGATCAGGCCGTGAAACCGCATGTCTTCTTCGATATGTTCGAGCTTGTTGCCGTTCTTGAGAAACTTTTTGGTGCGGTTGATGCTGTTTGACAGATCGCTAAGCAACTTCGGAGTGATGGTCGCTGCATCGATCGCATGGACCTCGAGAACCTCGCGGAGCTCGTAGAGATCCCGGATCTCTTTTGCTGAGAACTGGCGGACGTAGGCCCCGCGGCGGGCTTCAATGCGAACTAGCCCCTCTGCTTCCAATCGATTGAGCGCTTCGCGGACCGGGGACTTGCTGATTCCGAGTTGAGTGGCAAGGGACTCTTCGGTGAGCCTGGACAGTTCGCCTAAAGTCCCATTCAGCACGCTCTGCTTAATGCTCCGGTAGGTGAGCTCTGTAAGGTTTGGGATTTTAGCCAGCTTAATCATGATGGTGGTCTGGAGGATTCTACACGACCGAAGGTTGGAGCTCGTATGGGTGGCGTGAAATCGAGACTTCTTTCATTTTTGGGAGATTTCCTGACTTACTTTCCTGCCGATCGACATTGATTGAGCAGGACTGAGACCGGAGTCAGAGATTCGAACACTAATTTCCGGGATTGTACTGGCGCTCGATGTGTCCTTTTAGATCGGAAGGATAAAAGTAAACATCGCGGAGGTCGCCGGTGGTGTAGCGCTTTGCCTGGTCGTTGAAGTGGGGGGAAGAGGGGTCGCCGCTCTCGCCGCCGGCGGTGACGGCTTTTGCACGGACCTTGTCTCCGAACTTGACTACGGCTACGAAGCTGTTGCCAACGGTTCCGTACCATTTTTTTGTTCCTGGGTAGGGCCGGGCTCCGAAGGACGCGAGGGAACCCCAGAGCGAGGAGGTGAATCCGACGGGGATGCTCGGTTGGGCGTCGTTGAAGGGCTGGGCAAGATCGCCGGTGAGGCGCTGGAACCGATTGATGTCGCCCCATGGAGTCTTCCAGGTTCCGAAGTCGGAGGTGAGCCTGTCGGAGGCGTTGGAGAGGGATTGGAGAAGTTGATCGCTGGAGACTTGGGTGGCTATGTACTCTTCGACGGGGATGCCTGCTTTTTTGGCGTCGGCGATTGTGAGGCGACGAATGTCTTCGCCCCAGAAGACGGCGAGAGAGGTGGGCATGGAGTCGACGGCCCAGCGTTGGTCCCATGTGCGCAGGGCAGCGATCTGTTCGGTCAGCCGGGCGCGGAGGAGACTGGAGAGTGGTGCTTCGTTCCAGGCTTTGAGCAGAGCTGGGATGGTTTTGTCGAACCAGGGAAGGTAGCTGTCGTAGGCGGCAGCGATGAGGGTGTCGAGGGTGAAGTCTTTTTTATTCTGCAGGACTCGGATGGCGTGGAGGCCGCGTGCGGTTTCGGTTCCGGTTTCGACGTAGGGGGGAAAGTCCTGCTTGCGAAGGCTGCTGATGCCGGCTCCGGACCAGGGCCAGTTGTTGCTGTTGTAGAGCCAACCGCTGGCTGGGTTGAGGAGTTGGGGGAGTTCGTCGATGGTGAGCAGACCTTTCCAGTCTGTGGCGGGATTGCTGCCGTCGACGGGCTTGGTGAAGTCGAAGGTGGTGTCGCGGCGCGGGATGAAGTTGCCGTGAAAGTAGGCGATGTCGCCGTCGGCGTCGGCGAAGATGGTGTTGTTGGAGGAGTTGGCTTTGAGTTCGAGGGCCTGGCGGAAGGATTTGTAGTCGGTGGCTTTGGTGCGGAGGTAGGACTGGGTGAGCGCTTTGATGGGCTCGTGCATGAGACGGATGCTGATCCACCTGGCGTTCTCTTCGCGGCTGGGCTCTTCGTGGCTGGGCTCTTCGCGGATGATGGGGCCGTGATGAGTGCGGTAGATGATGAACTTCTTTTCGGCCATTCCGTGGTCGGTTTTGTAGGGGACGGTTATTTGCTCGGCGGTGACGGGGCGCTGCTGATTGCCGTACTTGTAGGTGAAGTGGTCGCCCTTCTTCTCGACGGTTTCGAGATACTCGTCTACTGCGTCGACTCCGCTGGAGGTGTGCATCCAGCCGGCTCGCTCGTTGAAGCCCTGGTAGATGAAGAACTGACCCCAGGTGACGGCTCCGTAGGCGTTGAGGTTTTCGTCGCTGGCCATTTGAAGTTCGGAGCGGAAGAAAAAGGAGGTGTGAGGGTTGATAAGGAGGAGGGCGTGATGATCGGCGGTGTTCGAGGGCGCGATGGCCATTCCGTTGGAGCCGGTGGGCTCGGGAGGATCGCTGTCGTGGACGTAGGCTACTTCGTCGCGAGAGGTGATGGGTTTGGAGGCGTGGATTGCGGCGGGATGAGAGTAGAAGGCCTCGAGCTGGGCGAGGTCGATGCGTTCGATGTCGCCGCCGATGCTGCCTTCTGTGAAGGATAGGGCCATCCACGGTTCGAAGTGTTGGATGACTCGGGGTTTTACTTCGGGATGTTTATAGAGGTAGAAGTTGAGGCCGTCGGCGAAGGCGTCCATGAGGGTGCGGAGCCATGCGGGGCTGGCTGCGTATTGTTTCTTCAACGCCACGGGGTCGATGAAGAGCTTCATGCGAAGGTCTTGGTAGATGCGCGATTCGCCTTCAGCTTCGGCGAGACGGCCGAGGGCGTTGATGTAGTTCGTCTCGACGCGGTTGAAGTCGTCTTCGGCCTGGGCGTACTCCATGCCGAAGACGGCATCGGCGTCCGTTTTACCGTGGATGTGCGCGATACCCCAGTCGTCGCGTGTGATGGAGACATTGGCTGCTTCTCGCTTCCAGCGCGCGGAATCGCCGATTTCGGCTGCGTGGAGCGTGGAGGATAAGAGCGTAAGGGAGAGAACGAGGTTCAGACAACGTCGGCAGCAGATCAAACAGCGTGGCCTCCGGTGGGGATGGGTGTGCTCCGTCTGGACGAGACGAATACAGTAGTCGCGGTGCGAGTAGTGTACCTCTCCTGTGCTGATGAGAGATTCGGAGCTGGCAACGCCGCGGAGTGGCGAAATGCAGGTTTTGAGGATGAGATGTCGAACCTACAGTCTCGTGTATCCAATTCATCTCTCTATATATATCGGGTTGGCAGGTATAACGTTAATTATTCAGGAGAAGATGCGTGCCCGTTGATTCACTACGAGTAGTCTCTGATCTTAAAGAACTTCGTGCCCTGACGGCTGACGAGAATGGCGCCCAGCGGGTGGCCTGGACTTCGGTTTGGCTCGATGCGCGTTCGTGGTTCCAGAGCAAGCTGAAGGGACTGCCATTGGAGCATCATTACGATGCCGCTGGAAACTCCTGGACTACGCTTAGCGGAGATTCGGATCGCGCTCTTATTCTTGGGAGTCACCTTGACTCGGTGCCTAACGGCGGATGGCTGGATGGATGTCTTGGGGTCCTGGCTGGCTTAGAGGTGTTGCGCGGCCTAGTGGAAGATTTTGACGGCAAGCCGCCGATCACGATTCGGCTGGTCGATTGGGCTGATGAAGAGGGCGCGCGTTTTGGGCGAAGTCTCTTCGGATCTTCCGCGTTTGCGGGGACCCATACGATTGAGGCTGATCGTAGTCGCACGGATCGCGATGGAGTTCGGCTGGAGGACGCTCTTCGGAGTTGTCAGATCAACGTGGAACAGATTGGAGAAGCGACAAGGGAACGGAGAAACGCCGCCGCTTATCTGGAGTTACATATCGAGCAGGGACCGGTGCTTGAGAGTATGGGGATCCCGCTGGGGGCGGTGCTCGGCACCAAGGGTGTTGAACGACACGCGGTTGCGTTCCACGGACAGGAGGCTCATTCTGGGTCTACTCCGATGAGTGTACGGCGGGATGCACTGGCTGCTGCGGCGAAACTGGCGCTTGAGATTCGCCCGATTGCACGAAAACACCCGGACGCCGTTGCGACGATGGGAAGCGTGAAGACTTTTCCCGGGATTGTGACGGCTGTGGTTGGGCGTTGCGAGACGACGCTTGATATGCGTGATCTCGACGCGGAGGTACTCGCTTCTATGCTGGCTGAGGCTCGCACTGCGAGTGAACGCTTTGCGAAGGAAGAAGGCTGCACAGTCGATTGGTCGAGGATCTGGAGTATTGAGCCGATACCGTTTGATGCGCGACTGATTGAGTTTTGCGAGGAGGCGATCCTTGAGATTGCTGGCACGTTCCACAGGCTGCCCTCCGGGCCGTTGCATGATGCTGCGGAGGTGGCGCGCGCCGGGATTCCGACTGTCATGATGTTTACTCAATCTGTTGCCGGGCTGAGCCACAACAAGGCGGAAGATACGAAGGTCGAAGATTTGATGCTGGCCGTGCGGGCCTTTGACCGGCTTGCCGGGAAGACTATGAAGTGGTTGAGGGATCAGGAGAGAAACGGCCAGGCGTCGTGATTCGAGATTGGAGTTGGTCTCATCTCTGGATCATGCAACGCGCGATGTGAAGTCTTAGATTTCTTTATCTGGCCGTAAGTTTGGTTGAGATAGTGCATAATAGTCACTCCTGACGGAAGAGTATGCAGCCCAAGGAGGATTCATGTTGTCTTCCATGATGCAGTTGCTTTCATTCCATGGAAGTTTCGCCAACTGCAGCAGGCCCATGCATGAGACATCAATGAGGAATGCGTCTATTGAGTGCTGCGGTTTCGATGAGCCTGACGAGGTGATTGGATTCTGATGAGCGAGCGAGTTCCCTTTCCTCTGCAGATCGTAACTGCGCCCAAGGTGGCAGAACGTTTTGGCGATCTGCATCCACCGTTCGACAGGCAGGCGGCGGTGCCTGAGGCGAATCGCTGTCTCTATTGCTTCGATGCGCCGTGTACGATCGCTTGTCCGACGCACATCGATGTGCCGGGCTTCATCAAGAAGATTGCAAGCGGGAATCTTTCTGGCTCCGCGCGCACGATACTGGATGCGAATATTCTGGGTGCCAGTTGCTCTCGCGCTTGTCCGGTAGAGGTGCTTTGCGAAGGGGCTTGTGTGATGCATCGCTACAACAAACAGCCGATTCAGATTGCGCGGCTTCAGCGCTTCGCGATGGATGCGTTGTACGAAAGCGGAGCTCCGCTTCCGTTTGAACCTGGGCCGGAGACTGGGCTGTCGGTCGCGTTGATCGGCGCGGGACCTGCTTCACTTGCTTGCGCTGCCGAGCTGCGAAGGCGTGGAATTCGTGCACGTCTATATGATGCGCGACCGTTGCCCGGTGGCCTGAACACGTATGGGGTTGCGGAGTACAAGCTGCCGCTGGTGGAGAGTCTGCGGGAGATCGAGATGCTTTCGCAGTTGGGAGTGGACTTTCACTTTGAGACGCGGATCGATGCATCCGGACTTGCTGAACTCCAACGAAAGCATGATGCGGTCTTTTTAGGAATTGGGCTCGGTGCGATTCATCAGCTTGGCGTCGCCGGAGAGGAACTTGCGGGAGTGACGAATGCTCTTGACCTGATTGCCGGGTATAAGTCCGGTTCGATGACGACAATACCGGAGCGCGTGGTAGTGGTGGGAGCGGGAAATACCGCTATTGATGCGGCAATTGCTGCGGTGCGACTCGGGGCAGTTGATGTGCACATTGTCTATAGGCGAGGTGCGGAGCAGATGTCGGCGTTCACGTTTGAATATGAGCACGCTAAGAACGAGGGTGTGAAATTCCTCTGGCACGTTCAGCCGACGGGCATTTGCGGGGATGGGGTTGTGGCGGGGATCGAGCTGACGAAACTTGAGTCGACCGAGGATGGTTCGATTGTGTTTCAGAAGGGTTCGGAGTTTGTTCTCGATGTTGACCTGATCGTGTTGTCGATTGGACAGGCTACGCATGCGGATTTTCTCTCTGGGTCTTCGAGTGCGTTCGGGAAGATTCAGCTGGAGCGTGGCCGGATTGTGATCGATCGGGCGACAGGACAGACTTCACAGTCTAAGTTTTTTGCGGGGGGAGATTGTACGAACGGGGGGCGCGAGGTCGTGGACGCGGTGGCGGACGGGAAGCGCGCTGGAATCGGAATCGCTGGATGGTTGGGGGTGCAACATGTCAAAGTCTAAACCGACGCTTGCGAGCACTTTCTGCGGCATTGAGTGCCTGAATCCATTTTGGCTCGCGTCTGCGCCGCCGACCAACTGCGGCGAGCAGATCATGCGGGCCTTCGATGCGGGTTGGGGAGGAGCGGTGTGGAAGACGATTGGCGAGCCGATTACGAATGTGAGCTCGCGCTACTCGTCGATCGATTGGGAGGGGCGGCGGATGATGGGCTTCAATAATATCGAGCTCATCTCGGATCGCCCGATCGAGGTGAACCTGCAGGAGATCGCGGAGGTGAAGCGGCGATATCCGAAGCATGTAGTGATCGCTTCGCTGATGGTTGAGAGCAAGCGTAAGAGCTGGCATGACATTGTCCAACGGGCGGAGGATGCGGGCGCAGACGGGTTAGAACTTAATTTTGGGTGTCCGCATGGGATGAGCGAACGGGGCATGGGATCTGCGGTGGGACAGGTACCGGAGTACTGTGAGCAGATTACGGGATGGGTGAAGGAAAAGGCTCGAACGCCTGTGATTGTTAAGCTGACACCGAACATCTCGGATATTCGTGTGCCTGCGCGAGCTGCAAAGCGCGGAGGGGCCGATGCACTCTCCGCGATCAATACGATCAACTCGATTACAGGCATCGATCTTGATACGTTTCAGCCAAATCCAAATGTAGACGGCAAGAGTTCACACGGCGGGTACTGCGGGCCTGCAGTGAAACCGATTGCGCTCAATATGGTTCAACAGATTCAGGCTGACGCTGCGAGTGTGCTTCCTCTGTCAGGGATTGGCGGGATTGGAAGTTGGCGAGATGCGACAGAGTTTATTTTGTTGGGCTGCAACACTGTGCAGGTATGCACTGCCGCGATGCACTTCGGCTACAGAATCGTCGAAGATATGCAGGACGGACTGTTGAATTGGATGGGGGAAAAGGGATTCGCAACGATTGAAGACTTTCGCGGATTGTCGCTTCCGAATGTTCGCGAGTGGAAGCAGCTGAATCTCAACTACCAGATCGTTGCTCGCATTCATGAGGATCTATGTATCGGATGCCAGCTTTGCTATACGGCGTGCTGGGATGGCGCGCATCAGTGCATCCATCTTGATCGCACCTCTTCTGCGCCGGATACGACGCGAACGCCGGGGATGGTTGAGGCTGAATCTGCGCGGCGAATTTCGACTACGCCTATTCCGAAGCTTGACGCGGGATCTTCGGGCAGGACGAATGCGATTACGCCGCTTGAGCGTATCCCGCGGGTAGACGAACACCATTGCGTGGGCTGCAATCTTTGTTCGCTGGTTTGCCCGGTTGAGAACTGCATCACGATGGAGCGCATCGACAAGGATCTTCCGTTCGAGAGCTGGGAGGAGCGTGTTGCCAAAGGCTTGGTCCCGACGGGCGCTAGTGAAGTGATGAGTACGAATACATAATTCGATGTGTTTTGGGGGATGGAGCATCATCTTGTGTCGTGAACTGTAGCGCTCAAACAGTCGGGAGCAACGTATGGGAACTCTGATTCAGAACGGCATCGTTGTCACGGCCGATCGCTCCGAAAAGGCAGACGTGTTGATTGATGGCAGCACGGTATCGGAGGTGCGGGCTAGCATCGATCCTGCGGGGCATACGGTTGTGGACGCTGCTGGGCTCTTTGTTTTGCCGGGCGGCATCGACGCGCATACGCATATGGATATGCCGTTTGGGGGGACGGTCTCTGCAGATGACTTCCTGACCGGCACTCGTGCAGCGGCGATCGGCGGGACAACTACTATCGTCGATTTTGCGATTCAGGCGAAGGGAACGCGTATGCGGGACGCGCTCGATATCTGGATGGCGAAGGCTGACGGTAAGGCCTGCATTGACTACGGACTGCATATGATTGTGACCGACCTTGGCTCCGACAACGGCAAACAGGGTCTGCACGATATGGACGACATGGTGCGGGAGGGTGTCGCCAGCTTCAAGCTCTTTATGGCTTACCCGAATGTGCTGATGGTAGATGACGGCACGATCTTCAAAGCGCTGCAGCAGACTGCGAAGAATGGTGCGCTGGTGTGTATGCACGCCGAGAATGGAAGTGCGATCGATGTGATTGTGCAGCAGGCGCTTGCGGAGGGGAAGACTGCTCCTGTTTATCATGCGCTTACAAGGCCGACAAAGGCCGAGGCTGAGGCGGTGAACCGCTCGATCGCCCTGGCCGAGATGGCTGGAGTACCCGTGTACATCGTTCATCTCTCGAGCGAAGACGCGCTGAACCAGGTTCGCGAGGCTCGTGATCGAGGAGTTCCGGCGTTTGCAGAGACTTGTCCGCAGTATCTCTTGTTGTCGATCGAAGACCAGATGCCCGGAAAGAGTTTCGAGGAGGCGAAGTATGTCTTCACTCCTCCGCTGCGCGAGAAGAAGAACCAGCCGAAGCTTTGGGATGGGCTGGCTACGGATAATTTGCAGGTGGTTTCGACCGATCACTGCCCGTTCTGCTTTGCGGATCAGAAGCAGCTAGGGAGGAACGACTTCAGCAAAATTCCCAACGGCGGTCCCGGCGTGGAGAATCGAATGCAGTTGCTGTATCACTTCGGCGTGAATGCGGGAAAGATTTCGCTGCAGCGCTTCGTCGAGATTACGTCCACCGCGCCAGCGCGCATCTTCGGGATGTATCCGAAGAAGGGGACGATTGCTGCAGGCTCCGATGCAGATATCGTTCTGTGGGATCCCGAGGTGGAACACATTATCTCCGCAACAACCCACAACATGCGGTGTGATTTTTCTCTGTTTGAAGGATGGAAGGTGAAGGGCAATGCACGGCGGGTTTACTCGCGCGGTGAGCTTGTTGCAGATGGAGGAGGGTATGTTGCTGCGGTTGGCCGCGGTCAGTATCTACGGCGAGAGGCAAGGGGAGGGGCATGGCAGTGAGTTCGATTTCGACGCGAGCTCTCGATCAATCCGCGGCGGATCTCGCAGTGAAACATGACTCGCGCCTCTATAACGCGGATCTGGCACCTACTGTCGCTGCGCAGCGAACGTGGGGGACTTATAACTACATCGCGCTGTGGTTCTCCATGTCGATGGAGGTGACGACGTATATGCTTGCGTCTTCACTGATCGCGGGCGGCATGAACTGGAAGCAGGCGATTTTGACGATCCTTCTGGGGAATCTGATCGTACTGGTGCCGATGCTGCTGAACGCGCACGCGGGGGCGAAGTACGGTATTCCCTTCCCCGTGTTTGTCCGTGCGAGCTTTGGGACACGGGGAGCTAATCTTCCGGCGATGCTGCGGGCCGTTGTGGCCTGCGGATGGTTCGGGATCCAGTCGTGGCTTGGAGGGCAGGCTATTGCAGCGATGATCGGTGTGCTGTGGCCTCAGACCGCAGATATGCCCTTCGTGTTGTGGGCGAGCTTTCTTGGATTCTGGCTCCTGAATATGTATGTCGTTTGGCGAGGCGTCGAGTCGATCCGATTTTTGCAGAGTTTCTCTGCTCCCTTCATGCTCGTTATGTCGCTGACGCTTCTCTTCTGGATGCTGCATAAGGCGGGTGGGTTTGGCCCGATGCTTTCGGCGCCTAGCCATTTCCATACGACTGGCAGCTTTCTTCGGTTCTTCTTTCCGTCGCTGACGGCGATGGTTGGGTACTGGGCGACGCTGTCGCTGAATATCCCGGACTTTACTCGCTATGCGAGGTCTCAAGATTCGCAGATCGTCGGACAGGCGTTCGGTCTGCCGGTTGCGATGGTGCTTTACTCGTTCATCGGGATCGCTTGCACTTCGGCATCTGTCACTATCTTTGGAGAGCCGGTTTGGTCGCCGATCACTTTGCTTGGGCGATTTCATCAACCGTTCGCAGCTTTGCTGGCGCTGGTTGCTCTTTTGATTGCGACACTGAATGTGAACATTGGCGCGAATGTGGTTTCGCCGTCAAACGACTTTTCAAACCTTGCTCCTGGACTGATCAGCTTCCGAACTGGGGGATTGATTACCGGCCTGTTAGGGCTCGCGATGATGCCGTGGAAGCTGATGAGCAGCTTCGGCAACTACATCTTTGGGTGGCTCATCGGCTACTCGGGATTGCTGGGACCGGTTGCAGGCATCATGGTCGCGGATTATTTTTTGATTCGTGGGACGCGGCTGGATACGGTGTCTCTGTATCGTCGCGGAGGACCCTACGAGTACACTCGTGGGATCAATCCCAGAGCGATCATTGCGCTGGGCGCCGGTGTAATTGTCGCTCTAATTGGTCTTGCTGTTCCCTCCTTGCGGTTCCTCTACGATTACGCGTGGTTCGTTGGTTTCTTTGTTGCGGCGGTCAGCTACTATCTGCTCATGTTGGGGTATCGAGCGGATCTTCGCACGGGAGTGGCGTCGTGACACACTTAACTTCTCAGGAATAGGATGCAGTCATGAGTCCCATTGATGTCGTCGAGCCTAAGAGCTCCAATAAGTCAGAACCGCTCACCAGCCAGCAGGTTGTCGACCTGACACGACAGCATAACTACGGCACTTGGCGACTCCAAAAAGGTTGGAACCCGATGCACATCGTCGGCGCGGAGGGCTGCTATATCGTCGACGGATCGGGCAAGCGGTATCTGGACTTTTCGTCGCAGTTGATGTGCTCAAACCTTGGTCACAAGAATCAAGCTGTTATTGATGCGATTGCGCGGCAGGCACAAGAGCTGAGCTACGCTATGCCGGGCTACGCTACTACGGCACGAGCGGAGTTGTCTCAGCTTCTACTCGAAGTGTTACCCAAGGGCCTCAGTAAGTTTTTCTTTACCACTTCCGGCACAGAGGCTAACGAGGCGGCCTTCAAGATTGCGCGCATGTATACCGGAAAGACGAAGATCATCGCTCGCTACCGCTCTTACCATGGCTCGACTGCTGGCTCAATCGCTGCAACTGGAGACCCACGGCGGTGGGCTATGGAGCCGGGCGGCAAGGGTCCGGGTGTTCTCTTTGCGCCGGAGGTTCACTGTTACAAATGCCCGATCAAACATACCTATCCGGGATGTGGCATTGCGTGCGCGGACTACATTGAGCATATGATCCGCAATGAATCGGATGTGGCTGCTGTTCTGGTGGAGCCTATCGTCGGCACGAACGGTGTGATCGTTCCTCCGGAAGAGTACATGCCGAAGCTTCGCCGGATCTGCGATGAATATGGCGTTCTGCTGATTGCGGATGAGGTGATGACCGGGTGGGGGCGTACTGGGGAGTGGTTCGCGATGAATCATTGGGGAGTCGTTCCGGACATTCTGGTCACGGCGAAAGGAATTACTTCGGCTTATGTGCCGCTGGGTCTCTGCGCGACGAGTGAGAAGATAGCCGACTACTTTCAGGATCATTACTTCGCCCATGGCCATACGTATGAGGCGCATCCGCTTACGCTTGCTCCTGCGGTCGCTACGATTCGCGAGATGCAGCGGCTCGGTCTTGTGGAGCGCGCGCGTGAGCTTGCGCCCTATGTTGAAGGCAAGCTCATGGAGTTGAAGGCTAAACATCCAAGTATCGGAGATGTTCGGGGAAAGGGCCTTTTCTGGGCGGTCGACCTGGTGAAGGATCAAATCACTAAGGAGCCTTTCAACACTTATTCCGATAAAGTTTCTGGGAAGCCACTGCTAGTGGATCAGATCGCGGCGAAGATACTGGCGGATGGAGTCACGATCCAGGCATGGGTTTCACACTTTGTGATTGCTCCGCCGCTGATTGTGACTAAAGAACAGATTGACCTTGGCATCTCGGTTCTGGATAGGCATCTGAACTTGGCTGACGCTGCTATCGGAGCTTGAGTACGTCCTGCCGGACGGGCCCACTCCGCGTGGGGCGGTCACTTCGTGACTTGTGTACCGGCCTTGGCTGGTGAGTTGCATTGGTCCTCCCGTTGGTCGGGAGGGAGATTGGACCGCAGCCCTAGCCTAGAGTTGGCATGGAAGTGTCGACGCCCTTGCGTATGCCCGTGGGCCAGCGAGACGTGATTGTTTTCAGTCTGGTGTAGAAGCGGATACCCTCCGGGCCATACATCGCGTGATCCCCGAATAGAGAACGCTTCCATCCGCCGAAACTATGGAACGCCATCGGAACAGGGATGGGGACGTTGATGCCGACCATGCCGGCCTGTACTCGGTGCGCGAAGTCTCGTGCTGTGTCGCCATCGCGCGTGAAGATGGAGGTGCCGTTGCCGTATTCATGTTCATTGATCAGCTGCAGCGCTGTTTCGAAGTCGCTGGCTCGTACGATGCCCAGCACTGGACCGAAGATCTCCTCGCGATAGATCTTCATCTCTGGCTTGACGTGATCGAAGAGGCAAGCACCAAGGAAGAAGCCTTCCCCCTTTGTGAGCGCATTCTTGCGTCCATCAACCACTAATTCTGCCCCCTCGGACTCACCGTGTTGCAGGTAGCCGGTGACTCGTTCCAGATGAGCCTTTGTGACCAGCGGGCCAAGTTCTGCGCCCTCTTTCATACCATCGCCCATCTGCAAGCCTTCGATGCGATGCTCGATTTTGCCGATCAGCTTGTCGGCGGTGGCATTGCCTACTGTCACGGCTACTGAGATTGCCATGCATCGCTCGCCTGCAGATCCGTAGGCTGCGCCGACGAGCGCGTCGGCGGCCTGATCGAGGTCCGCGTCGGGCATGACGATCATATGATTCTTGGCGCCGCCGAGAGCCTGCACGCGTTTGCCGTGTCTGGTTCCTTCGCGGTAGACGTACTCGGCGATCGGCGTGGAGCCTACGAAGCTTATCGCCTGTACGGTTGGATGGGCGAGGAGCGCGTCGACTGCGGTCTTGTCGCCGTGGACGACGTTGAAGACTCCGGCGGGCAGGCCAGCTTCCTTGAGCATCTCAGCGAGGAGCAGCGAAGCGCTGGGGTCGCGCTCGCTTGGCTTGAGAACGAAGGTGTTGCCGCACGCGAGGGCGATGGGGAACATCCACATAGGCACCATCGCGGGGAAGTTGAAGGGCGTGATTCCGGCTACTACGCCGAGAGGTTGCCGCATGGACCAGCTGTCAATGTCGGAGCCGACCTGCTCGGTGAACTCCCCTTTGAGCAACTGGGGGATGCCGGTCGCAAACTCGACGACTTCGAGCCCGCGAGTCGCCTCGCCTTTTGCATCCGAGAAAACCTTTCCGTGTTCACTGGTGAGCAGGGTCGCCACTTCGTCGAGACGGCGCTCGAAGATTTCACGAAACCGAAAGAGTACACGGGCTCTACGGAGGGCCGGCAGTGACGACCATCCTGGAAATGCGGCAGCGGCGGCGGCTACAGCGACATCCACCTCGGCGCTGGTTGCGAGCGCGACCTTGGCCTGGATCTTCCCGGTAGCGGGGTTGTAGATGTCCCCGAACTGTCCGGAAACTCCGACCATGATTTCGCCGTTAACCCAGTGGTGGACCTCTCTCAATTGGCGGTCAGTGGCTTTGGGTGGGGTCAGTGTGGATGTGGCGGACATAGGCGGGCCTCCTCTTGAGAGCACTATCCTACCAGTCGGAGGAAGAGAACTCCGAATCCCGCCTGGTCGATGGGGCGCGCGATCGGCAGGGGCCTACGACGTGGAAGGGATTGTTACAGTTTGAAGTCAACTTTCTTTTTCCGGAACTTGTGAAACGGTCGTGACTTGGCAGGCACTATCTGGGTATCGCGCCTTTACGGGCGGGAGTCTTGTA
Organism: Tunturiibacter gelidiferens; assembly: GCF_013410115.1. Classification (GTDB taxonomy): domain Bacteria; phylum Acidobacteriota; class Terriglobia; order Terriglobales; family Acidobacteriaceae; genus Edaphobacter; species Edaphobacter gelidiferens. The sequence continues at coordinate 1,066,387 of NZ_JACCCV010000001.1, read as the reverse complement.
TTTCGATTTGCAGCGCTTCTCTGCCTTGATTCACTCTTGGTGAACACCACCCGCACCTAGTCGAAATGGTCAATTGGAACGGGGCATCAAGATACAAAAAGATCCGAACCCACGATTACCGGAGCGGTTCGTGACAAGTTCGTCCTACGGTGTAAACTTGGGCGCAAGTACAGCCGCCTGGGGGGACAGAGCTTGCAATTTTTTGCGTTCGACGCGGCTTATCTGGAGAGGCTCCGATCCGGAGACGCCCGCACCGAGGAGCACTTTGTAAGCTACTTCGGAGAACTGATCCAGCTTAAGCTGCGTTCGCGATTAAACTCCAGAGAAGCCATCGAAGATGTGAGACAGGAGACCTTTGTGCGGGTGTTGGTGCTGGTGCGCTCGGCACATGGCCTGAGGGAGCCTGACCGCCTGGGGGCGTTTGTAAATTCGGTTTGTAACCATGTGTTGCTGGAGCATTACCGTTCCAAGAACAAGACCGAGTCATTCCTCGACCCCGACACGGAAGCGTCCCTGGTGAATCATGAACCGAGTGCTCTCAGTCTTCTTGAGACGAAGGATGCGCATCGAATCGTTCATCAGATTATGGCGGAGTTGACCGAGCGGGATAGGCGGCTGCTGCAATCGGTGTTGCTGGATGAGCGCGACAAGGATGAGGTTTGCGCCGAGTTTGGCATAAACCGGGAGTATCTGAGGGTGTTGGTACACCGGGCCAAGCAATCTTTCAAGTCTTTTTATATAAGCCACTTAGGCGACAGCAGAATGAACTAAAGAAGTTCGTGACACGATTTTGCGGCCGGAAACACTATAGAGTTGAGGCATTTTTCCCAATGGACCATTTCGAAGCCACACAGAGCAAAGCGGTAGAGAAGTATTTGCTGGGAGAGATGTCCCCTCTAGAGCGTGATGAGTTCGAAGCACACTTCTTCGACTGTCCGGAGTGCGCTGCCGATCTCCGCGCGACTGCTGCATTCCTTGATACAGCAAAGCATGAACTCAAGTCTTTTCCCCGTTCGAAGCCGGCGTCGGAGGCCCCGAAGAGATCCCGCTCTATGCTGCAGTGGAAGCCGGTATTTGCCTGGACGGCACTGGCGGCGTCGCTGCTGGTAACCGCTTACCAAAATATCGTGGTGTATCCACATTTGACTAACGAGATTGCTCAGTTGAAGGCTCCAGAGATTCTGCCTTCTCTCTCCTTAGTAAACGGAAATAGCCGCGGCGACGGCGCGGCGGCGATCACAGTGTCGAAAGCTAAACCCTTTCTTTTACTTGTCGATGTTCCTACACAAGACCGTTTTATGAGCTACACTTGCTCTCTGTATTCACCTTCCGGCTCGCTTGCCTGGCACGTCCAGGTCTCTGCGCAGGAAGCGAAGGATACTGTTTCGATACGAGTCCCCGGAGTCGAAAAGGTGGCGGGCAGTTACACCTTGGTAGTACGGGGAGATACGGATCGAGCTTCGGTCGGGCCCGCTGTTGAACTAGCTCACTATCGCTTTACTTTGAACGTTCAGGATTAGACTACTGAAACTGAAGGGCTGATATGCGACCCGTTTCAACGAAGACATTCTACTTTCAATCCGACGCGCACTCGCTAGGCGGATTCGTCAAACATCCTTCTCAGAAAATAATCCCGTCGCAGGCACACTCCTTACTGCCCGCCGTCGGCGGCCATGTGACGACATCGACCGGATCGTTTAATCATGATTCGATCGTCTCGTGCCGTGCGGCTTATACTCGTGTTTCGGGTAGAGAACAACAGACGGACGGCCCCTGGTCTATGGTGACCACTTCTGTGGTCGAGGGACTAAACATTCTGGAGGTTTTGACGGCTGAGCGGATTGTGGCCCAGGTCTCTATCGAATACTCCAAAGACGGCAAATACCCTCGAATCTCGTTTGCTGGATCTCGGTTCGACCAGCTTCGAGTAGCTGGGCGCGACGTTGCACCAGTGATGAACGAAAAGTTCATGACTCTACGGGGCGAAGCTGACGAACCACTTTCCCACAAACACTTTCAGCAGGCCAGCCGCGATCAGGGTCGCAAAATAGTCAAGAGCGCTAACGCAAAGAAAGCCGGATGGGTGAGCGACAGATTTGGTTGGATGGATTCGGATCCAAAGCCGGGAGAAGATCGATGTGTTCTGTGTTCCTTGGTGGATGGCGTGGATCAGGCGGTTCCAGGCAGATCTTTCGGCCACGTTTTGGAGATTCCGGAGTTCGGAAGGATCTTCCTTGGAGAATTTTTTATCAGTCGCGGGACGGTTTCGTTATCGATGATTCGGGCCGAGCTAGGTTGCAATGTAGAAGGAAACCTGAACATATCTTCGTTGACCACTGGTGGCCGTACTGTTCCGCCATAGTACTGGCCACCGCCTCGCTGTTTGCCATTAGCGGTTTGGGATGCCGTTCCTCGGTGGGCATCGAAGATCCAGCGGCGACGTTCGAGCACATCCGAAGCGACTTTCTGCATGGCAGTCTGGATGTGGCACAAGCGGAAGCGGAGGAGGCACGCGAACGCTTCGCCAGCAGAGATGCAAACTGGTCGATGAAGTTTCGCCTCCTGGAAGGCGAGATTCTCACCTATCAGGGACGCCGAACGGATGTCCTCCACTTACTCGACGATAAGACGGTCTCGTATCCCGACACAGGGGATGCAGCAATCCAAAGGGACTTGCTCTGTGGCCTGGCGCATGCGGGATTGGGCCAATCCCAACAATCAGATCAAGAGTTACGCCAGGCGCGGGTCTTATGCGATTTGAGTAATTCGCATTTAGACGGTGAGGTTTTCAATGCCGAAGCGAGGATACAGCTCAACCGGAATAACCTGACTGCTGCTTCAGACTTGTATAGAAAAAGTTTGCAGGCTGCGCGCGGCCATGCGGATGCTTTCCTCGAAGCCAGCGATCTCTTAAATCTTGGATATGTGGCTTTGCAGATGGAGCATTACGACGAAGCGGTGGCTCTGCTGCAGGAAGCGACTAAATTTGCAAGATCTGTGCAGGCAAGACAGGTAACAGAAGCGGCGATGGGAGATATGGGTGACGCGTTCTATCGGCTTGGAGATTACGAGAAGGCTCTGTCGAATTTCCAGGCCGCTGAAAAAGAAGCCAGGGAGATAGGTACTACAAGCGCACAGGTCGTTTGGTTATGGGAGGCCGGTTCGTCTTATTACAAACTCGGGGATCTCAAGGAGGCGAAGACCTGCTACGAACGAGCGCTAAAGTCCGCAACCGCCATCAATGCTACGGATCAGATCTCTGACATCGAGACACAACTAGCACTCTTGTATTTCCAAGAGGGGCAATTCGATTCCGCGAAGATTCAAAGCGACGAGGCAGTCCGTGCAGCGAATTTATCCGGCGACAAGGGAGCGGAGATTGACGCCAAGTTCGTGCAGGCACTTCTAGCGATACATCAGCCGAACGGGCAAGATGCAGAACGAATGTTGATGGAGGTGTATGAGAGCGCGGAGGGAGCCCCTTATGTGCGATGGCAGATTGAAGACGGCCTCGCAAAATACTTCACCGTCAGACAAAACCAAAAACAAGCTGAGATCTGGTACCGAAGATCTATTCAGACCTTTGAGGATAAGAGAAACGAAGTCACAGATGAAGAACTGAAATTACCTTTCTTTGCGAACGGAAATGATCTTTACAGAGACTACGCTAGTTTTTTAATCGCTTCGCATAGGGAAGACGAAGCCCTGAAGCTTCTCGACCTTGGGAGAGCGCGCACTCTGGCCGAGGGGCTCGGGACGAGAAAGAATTCGCCGACTCTACGTGAGGTGATGAATCCGCAGGCGATCGCGCGTAAGCTCAATGCCGTAATTCTCTTCTACTCGCTTGGATCAGAAAAGTCTTATCTGTGGGCAATCACAGCAACTCATACGAGTCTCTTCTTGCTTCCGAAGGAACAAGAGATCGAATCTCATGTCCAGACCTACCAGAAGGCGATTTTGAGATCGAGCGATGCGCTGCGGGAGGCGAACGTTGACGGTAGATATCTCTATGACACGATCGTCGCTCCAGCAGCGTCTATGATCCCGGATGGGGCGAAGGTATTTATCATTCCTGACGGCGGCCTCAACGGATTGAATTTCGAGACGCTGCTTAAGCCGGGGGTCGGAAAGCTTCATTACTGGATCGAGGATGTGACGCTGACGAACGCGAACTCGATTCGGCTTCTGTCGAAGGTCGATTCTGTCTCTTCTTCAAATGAGGCGGACAATTTACTGTTGATCGGCAATCCAGTCTCGTCGGGCACAGAGTATGAAAGCCTGCGAAACGCGCCGGCTGAAGTGGATGAGATCAAGAGGCATTTTACGGTGGATCGCGAGACAGTGCTCACGCAGGCAGAGGCAGTGCCTTCGGCGTATGGAACGGTCAGGCCGGATCGTTTTGAGTACATCCACTTCGTCGCTCACGGGACCGCAAGCCGGCTTAGTCCGCTGGATTCGGCGGTTGTGCTTTCGGCATCAACGGCTCACCCCGAGGAGTATAAGTTGTATGCGCGGGAGATCGTGCATCATCCGTTGCATGCCAGACTTGTGACTATCTCATCCTGCTACGGATCAGGGTTACGCGCTTACGCGGGCGAGGAGTTGGTGGGTTTGTCCTGGGCGTTCTTGCGGGCGGGAGCGCATAACGTAATCGGAGCGTTGTGGGAGGTGAACGACGCTTCGACACCGCAACTCATGGACCGATTGTATGGCGGCCTTGAAAGCGGAAGCAAACCGGACGAGGCGCTTCGAACGGCCAAGTTAGCGATGATGCGTTCTGATGGTGTCACGCGCAAGCCTATGTATTGGGCAGCATTTCAACTCTATGCCGGTTCGTAGAGGCCTTATCTCAATCTTCAAAAGGTTCAAATCAGAGACTTTCTTGATTTAGCTATTTTTCAAATGGTTTCAGCACAATTGAAACGATTTTGGTCCGACCGTCACTACAGGGTGTGCTTGCGCAGACACGTACTTGACAGGAGAACTGATGGCTTCGCTGAAACAGGTAACATCCCAGGCATCGATAAATCAGCTTCGGTTTGAAGAGAAGCTCGACGAAGCTAAACATGCTGTTTGCAGGCTTCCCAGTGAAAGTTATTATGAAGAGCTGCTGTCAGTCATTCATCGTCCCGGCTGGACGAGCGGCGCGGAGCGAATCTACTTCGCTGCAATGATCGATCTGATCGTCGTCTATACCGAGAATCTGATGGATCTGCATCAGCAGTTAATGGCTGCCTCGAGGGCAGTCCAGACGAATTGATCTTAGGTTCCAGCCAAGTTGAGTTGTTCGGGCTGGTGACGCCTGCGAGAGGTGACGGGAGACATCACCTCCGCAGGTTTCTATCTTTTTTATCGATTGAAATCATCTCCGCTGGGCTCAAGCGTTTTCTGGAATAACTTACAAGGACCAACTCAGGTTGTTATGGAAGACCCATACGAAGTTATCGAGAGCCATCACCTTTGGGATTATGATGTTTGCACTTTCGAGGTTCAATCACGAACGAAGAGGTAATTTATGAGCGCCTCATTTAATAGGTTTCTGGCCGGTGTGGCTGTTCTCACCTTTTCCGTTTTTGCGAGAGCGACTGACTTAACGATTCACCTAAGTGGCTCGGAACCGATCTCGCGGCATATGATGAAGTACCGCTGTGACGCCCAAGGAAGTAAAATGGGACTGCCTGCGGAAGTTTTTTCGGTTGAATATATTAACGGAGCAGGTAACAGCCTTGCGATCGTTCCCGTCTCTGGGCATTCGCTCATCTTTGCGAATGTAGTTTCAGGTTCTGGCGCGCGGTACGCGGCCGGAGGGTTCATCTGGTGGGATGCGGGAGGCCGAGGGGTTACCTTTTCGTCGGATTCTATCGATGGCAATATGACCTCTGAATGTCATCGTGCCGAATGATCCGCATCACTCGCACAGCTGAACTAGCATTCAAGATTTATGTATCCCGGCCTGCTTTGAAGAAGAACTGCATGGAAAATTACTTAACCACTTGAAGACCAGGTTGAAGGATTCTGAGAAGATTGCCACCTGCGTCTGGGAACTGGTAAGCCAACCACGTGAGAACCGGAGCTGCGCCGAAGGTGACGATTCGGATGTAGAAGTCGAGACCGAGTTTGTTGGGCGCTGTATCCGTGATGCGACTAAGGATGGAATTGCGATGCATTTGGGCGAAGACCCAGACGACACCGGTACCGAGGAAGACAAGCAGGAGAGTGAAACACCAGTCAATCAGTTGATGGGGCTGAAAGGGATACGAGTTCCACGCAACGATGGAGAGCACGAAGGCCGCGCAGGTGAAGAGCATGAGGTAGCGAATATTTACGAGCACAGACCGGATGAGCGCGACGTAGCGGATAACAAGTAGCTCTTCCGCCAGAAGAATTGGAAGGGGATCCTGCGCGGGGGTCTCCGGTTTGGCTCGGTTTGCGCCGAGGTCATCCCCATCGTCTTCGACAAAGCCGACACGTTGGTTATCCCAGTAAGGGATCAACAGATCCGACAAGATTAATTCACAGAAAGCAGCATATCGTTTCTCAATGGCGTAGATGAAGCTAAGATCCTGGCGATGTTCCTCCGGCGGGAGGTCGCAGTCGTTCCGCGGATATTCCATTGGAGGAATGGGCAGACTCTTATCTCTTTTTCGAAACTGAATGTGCTCTCTTAGCTGCTTTAGCTTCAGACTGAGATCATCATGCGCGTTCTTCAAAACGGTCCATTTCGCATCATCGTCGATCGCCTTGCGAAGCTCTTCGTTATTGACTAGCTGGCGGACAGACTCGTTCGAACGCGCCATGTCGCGCCAACGGATGTGGAGGCTGCTCTGGCTAAGCATGGTCATCCACCCAACCTCCTTGAGGCGGCTGAAGGCAGCGCGAATGGGCATTCGCTCCAGTGGCTCGAGGAGGCCGCGACTGAGGGATCCCCACACGAAGATCATGCGCAACCATCCTGTGAGGACGACCATAATGAGTGGAAAGAAGAGCGCGGCGATGAGGAACTCGTAGGGTGTAGGCCCGTAACTAGGATGCAAGAGGAACCGCTCCAGGCTCTGAATACGGCCGCAGAAAACGCAAAGCAGAAACAAGCCCAGGTAGATGATGAAGAAGATCACATTCAGTTTTCTGTGAGGCCACCGAGTGAAACGACGCAGGATTTCGCGGGTGATGAGAAGACAACTGATGTTTTCAAAGAGACAGACGTTAGTCGGATTTCTACACGCGCTTAGCTGGCGGTCGGGAACGTAGAGGGGATAGGAGGATGCAATGGCGACTTGATCGGGAAGTCTGGGGCGGTTCATGGTGGAGAAGCGGAGACGCGCCGTCTGAAAGATTGCCCATAGGTACCAGCCAAAGAGCAGCAGAAGAACCGGAATAACAGGGGAGACACCGCTGCCGGGGTGAAGCGAACGATAACTAAAGAAGAGGCCTACATAAGTGGGAACACCGTTCGCAGCATTGTGCAGACAGATCCGAAGCCAGAACAGTGGAACCACAATGAGCGTGGCAAACGCGAGCAGGTTGAACAAGAAGTAGAGACCTGTTGGATACTTCGAATTTCTCTGAGGCTCGTATTTGAGATAAGGCCACGTCTTGTAGAGAGTGGCGAGCACGGCCGCGACTGCGACAAGCAGGGTCATAGAGGCGACAACGAGATTGCTTCTTTCCCATCGGTAGACCCGCAGGATGAGAAACATCGGCGAGGCCAGGACGAACGACATGCAGAAGAGTACGGAGGTTCCGATATTGATGTAGACCGATCTGCGACGAGGCTGATCGTTCTGATCGATCGCCAGATCACGGGTGAAGGGCGACCAATACTCTGCTGAAAGCATGATGGCGGCGTGACCGATGCAGAGACCAGTAAGGATGACGCAGAGAATAGACCAAGCCAACGATGGAGCTGCATTCGGAGACGGAAGAGGAAGGAGTTGCATGGAGGATATCTCCCTCTCCGAACACGGTACGGGTTCTGCGCCATGAAAACTCGGTAGAATCCGGGGCCACTCGCTGGCGCATCCATTGACGAGTCCAAGAGGATAGTACCCATCGCTACCGACGGCCGTTGCCCAGAGAGGGGCTTGCATCTTGTCCTCCCCACGTAGATAGCCGGAGAAATTTAACGGCTGGGTCTTCGGGTCCTTCGATCCCTTCCACAAGATGTAACTGGCGGCGTTATAGGTAGCTTCGGCCTGCGAGTCCGAGAAGGCGCGGCCCGCATAAAATGGCCTGCTCAACGTCGTCAGGTTATACGGAGAGATCGTAAGGGAGCCGATGTAGCGGGCGTTGTCAACGTCTCGTTCGACCAGCAGATCGCCGCCGTTGTAGAAGACGATCCTGGCGTCTGGACAGGCGCGATGGAGAAACTCAGCGAGAAAGAGCTCGTCCAGGATGTTTGACGCGGTGATAAGGATATATTCGACACGCGCTCGCTGAAGCTGATGAGCGATGGCCATCAACTGTGCCTCTTGCGATAACGGCGTCTGAGTCGTAGAAAACCGAGGCATCGTGTCATCTGCACTCGAGTCTTTGAGCGTCAGATTCAAATAGGGAGTGGGGATCTCTGAAGAAGAATTCTTTCCTGGCTTCTCGCCCTGAGCATTTCGCAGGAGCGATATCTCTCGCGGAAAGCGAATATAGATTGGATGATAAGGCGCGGCGGATTCATCCGGCATGGCTGGCCTGTATGGCCACCCGGTCGCGTTTAGCCCCTCCGATGTATCTGGCACGCTGGGGCGACTGCTGGCTTCTCCAAAGACGGTGTCGTCTTCGCTAAGGATAGCGATATGTTGCTCATCGGAATGAGCGCTTCTAAACGAGTCGAGGATTCGATGCTCTTCGGAGACGGTGTCTTCTCCAAAGGAGTAGTACGTGATGAATCTGGTTGAAGACGGCGAATTCAGTTCGGCGTCGGCGATGAGTGTCGAGGTGGTACCCGCTACGATGACGTTGGTTATATCTTTTGGTTTGGCCTGATTTGCACCTTCGAATCCATCTCTGGTTCCGTTCTTGGTCTTGAGTTTTTCACGACTCTTTTCTTCAGATGGAATGACCTCTTCGGCAAATGGTGCATTAACAATTCCTTCGCGAAGAGAGGCGGCGGAACCTGAGGATCCGGGACCAATGACGGCAAGTTGAGAGTCATCGTCGCTCATAGAAAGCTTGGCGCCGTATCGGCTTCGCAGCATGGCTTCGTAACGGAGCGCATTGCGAAGCTGAAGGCCGTTCATGCCCAAGGCGGGAGACTCGCTTACCAGAAAGAGATAGATGACGCGATGGTAGCTAAGCCAGGAGAAGTTCTTTTCGTCTCGCTGGGGACTGTATTTGAGAATGATGAGCCCCGGTTGTTGCTCCCGGTAGCGATCTTCCTCGGTGTTTGTCGCATTGGTGGATGATTCATTGACGGCGTCGGAGCCATGCTGAATCTTCCACGGAAACCAGTAGTTACTGCTAAGATATCGGCGGTCGGCTGCTGCCTGCATGAATGAATCGATGGTTCTATCGAACTCGAGTGCCAGATGACTGTGAATAGGGTCGGGGACGGACGCAAGGATGACGCGGATCTCTGGCTGGTGGAGATCTTCCGTCGAGGTTGTCGTGGCTGCGTCGATGTGATCGGACGGTAGTTGAGGAATACCCCAGTCATCGTCACCTTCACAGTCAGTCTTCGGGCTGCTCATGGATGCCACGAGCTGAGAAACCGCGCTGGTTTTACTCTCTCTCTGTGCGTTCTTCGGCTGATTTGTCTCCTCCTGACCCAAGGGCTTGATTAAACGCGCGGCGGTCCAGTATTTACAGGAGGCACGCCAAGGACCCTCTCCCGTTACAGGTCCGAGTGTCGCTTCAGTAGTAGTGGGCGGCTTTGCAATCGCAGATGCGTTGGGAAAGGTGACTCCGGCGTAGACCATCGCACCAGCAAGTACGGCTGTGCCGACGATGACGCTTCGTCCTTTGTTCATGTTGCCCTTCCCTGGATTCACTCTCGTTGAATGGTAGGACCCGAGACCCAACTATTTGGGCACGATACCAGTCAGCCAATTTCGTGGACGGGCCAAGGTAATGGAATAAAGAGGGTCTTCGCAATTGGGGCAAATGAATCGATCTAACAAAGAGTCGGTTCTTGACTGGGCACCGAAAGCAGACAGACACCTAAAGTTCGCCGGCCCCGGTAGTGCTCGCATTTCCTTTCGGCTGCGCCGCATGGATCTACGGAGCGCTCGTTCTTCTTGTTTCAAGATTTTAGCCCCCTTCCGACGATCACTGCGTCAGGATCTTTGTTGCAAATATTCCAGGCGTCACCGTTGACCGCTTCTGACGAATCGGTCGTTCTTCCCTCTGGACCGACTCCGACCATTCAGAAAGCTATCTAAGCCCTTCCGAGTAGTTGGTTTCATTGCGGGAATAGTGAAGGCAGAGAGATAGGCGTTTCTTCTGTGAGCCACAGGAGATGCCCTGATGAGAGACTCAACCTTCCAATGGAAGACTCTTGGTTTTAATGACGAGAGAAATCTTGCCGACTGGAATAGACCTGCATTCAACACGAACCACGACGCGATAGTATTCCTGCAAGGGATCAAAAACGCTGTTCGAGGTGGTCGAAGGTTTGTCTGTTCTCTAGACACTGACGATCATCCATCGCCTAGCTTCGCCGGAAGAGAGACCGCCTTTATGCATTTTGAAGAGACCGAAGCAGCTGCAGCAACTTCTGAAGCTGGAGCTCCAGGATGGAGATTTGCCGTGGCAGCCGGCATCCTGGGATGGATTCTCGACGCATTCGATTTTTTCGTCGTCGTCTTTCTCATATCGGAGCTGATGGGCAAATTTCACGTGGGGAAGGCCGCGATTGTGTGGAGCATGACACTTACGCTGGCCATGCGGCCGATTGGAGCGCTCTTCTTTGGAGCCCTGGCCGACAGGTTTGGCCGCAAGAAGCCTCTGATCGCATGCGTTCTGTACTTCTCGACCGTGACGGTTCTGAGCGGGCTTGCACCAACCTACTGGATCTTTCTGGCGATGAGGCTGTTGTATGGTCTCGGGATGGGCGGGTATTGGGGCATTGGTGCTTCCTATGCGATGGAGAGCGCACCTCGGCACAGACGCGGCGTTCTCTCTGGCCTGATGCAGGGCGGTTATCCCTTTGGATATCTGATGGCGGCGATCGGAATGCAGACGATTGCACCGGCGTTCGGCTGGCAGACGATGTTCTTCGTTGGCGTCGGGGTCACCCTAGTCATTGTGGCGCTGGCTGCGGTAGCGCCTGAATCGGCCGCTTGGCGGATGCATCGAACGCCGTCCCTTGGAAATATCTTCGGAACGCTATTCCAACACCTCGGTGTTTTTGGATACCTTTTGCTGCTGATGGCGGCGATCACATGCCTCTCCCACGGCACTCAGGATCTTTATCCCGACTTCCTGAAGACGTTGCCGTGGATGAATGGTGCGACCGTGCTGGGGATGAAAGCTACGCTTGGAATTCCTGTAATTTACAACGTTGGGGCGATCATTGGAGCGGTTGCGGTGGGCGCGATGTCGGAACGAATTGGACGGCGATATGCCGTGATGGCTGCGCTTGGGGTGTGTCTGCTGGCGATGCCGATGTGGGCGTTCGGCGGGTCGGTGCTGGCGATTGTCGTTGGCTCGTACCTTATGCAGAGCGGCGTGCAGGGGGCGTTTGGCGTGATTCCGGCGCATTTGAATGAGCTGGCGCCGGATGCGATTCGCGGGCTATTTCCTGGGTTTGTGTATCAACTAGGCGTCCTGTTTGCTTCGCCGGTGTTGCCGCTGCAGAACCTGCTACGGAGCAGATTCGGCTATCCGTGGGCGCTATGTTCTTTCGAGACGCTGGTGATCGTTTCGCTGCTTCTGATCTTCTGGTTTGGTCCGGAGAAGCGAGGCAGAAGCTTCGTAACGGGCCATCTGATGGGCACGGCCGACAATTTACCCACGAACGCGACCAGCTCGGCTACCGCTGCTTTGAGATAAATTTTTCAAAGGGCACTAAGTGTGTTTTTGGGGCGATTTTGGGGGAAATGGGTTTTAGAACGTGGTGTTTTGATGGTCATCTCGTGGTGGATTGCGTGGTAAAGATGGTCATTTGACTGACACTTTTCAGGCTCTGAAAAATACGCCACCGATTCAGCATTTATTTTTTAGCTTTCCCCTTATGGGAATCGTCGGAAAAACGAGTCTCTGCCGGAATGTTGATAGTAGCTCCATCCCCGCGGTTGACTTCGTTGCGTCGGTATTTTACGGACTTACCTGGTGAGCGAGAACCTTCAGGCTTCCGAATTCAGGCAGGCTGCTGCAGGAGGGAGGTCCGCTTCGCTGTGAAGTAAGGACTGCAGACGTGGCGTAGTTCGGCGTCGGACCGGTCAGCTTCTTGTTTTGCGGCGACTGTCGCTAAGCAATTCAAACAAATCGAATCAGATGATCCATCCATCTTTGGACGATGGGGATGTGTAGCAGAGGCTTGATCAGCCATGACGATCTCCCTTACAAGAAGGTTTAGGTTGTTCTGTTGTCAGATGAGTAAACTCTCGGAGGAGTTGCCCGGCCCGCTTGGAACTCAAGGCCCGAGTCGACTTGCAGCTGTTCTTCAGCTACGGTGATGTTGTTTTAACGGTCTTTTGAAGTTGAATGGGACTTTTGGGTCTCCGCCTTTAGCTGATCGTTTATGGTTGCAAGGCGTTCGTTGATAACGGCGATTGATTCTGCCCAGGTCTTGAAGGTATCTGTGGTGTAACCAGCATCGAAGGTTCGGGGGTGCGGCTCTTTCGCGGAGTGTCTTCGCTTGGCCTCTTCGAGCCTTTGCTGAAAATACGCAAGCCGTTGTTTGAGATCTTCTTCGCTCATGCCAGCACTTAGTATATTCGATGCCGATCCACAGGGTTGGCCGCCGCATATTAAGCGGCCATCCAGTGGAATACGGCGAATCGGCGCTAAAAGCGCGCAGGACTCGATTCTTTTTATTACTGGATCATAGCTGGATTATTGCAGGGTTCGAGGGAGGACAGATAACAGCAAGAGCGAAATGCGGGGGCTCTCCACTGCGCGACGGACGATGAGACGTTCCGTCGCTTCGGTCGAGATGACGATTTTTAGGTGTTATGGAGTTGGTTCGGTTGAGATGACGATTCTTGGGTGTTTGCTTATGAAAGGCGCTAAGCAGGGTGGTTGCAGAGCATCACTCGGCCCACGCGAATGTGGTGGTCGCTATGGCGACCCCTGCGATGAGAGTGATATGCCGGAGTAGGTCGATGCTCTTCGAGATGTTAGCCCGTTTGACCGAAAACTTTGTGTCTACCGCAATAAGTTTGATCGGCCCATTTCCTTCCGCGCGGTTGAAGCGTTCGTCTAACTAGGAATTCAATCTTTCGGTGCAGGATTGCTCGCGCAGAACCTCGGTTTTCTGAAGACATTTGTTGCTGCAAACGACTTCGCAGGAAAGCCGATTTAGGTTTGGGGGAAGATAGCTCGATTGGGGTGCAACGAGAGGTCCGAAGACGACAAAGGGCGAAGAGCCGATGGAGAAGTTATCTCAGAAAAGAATGCACAAAGAAAACTGTTCCTGAGTTTTACGAGTTCGATCAGGCCCACGTGATGGCGACGAAGCGGTTCGGGATGCAGATCTCGACCTCTGTCCCGGCTCCGAATCGACTCCATATGCTGAGTTGTGCGCCGATCCTTCTTGCCCGCTCACGCATTCCCGACACGCCCCAGTGGGTGTCTGTTCCCGAGCGCACGTCGGGTCGAGCCATTCCGCGTCCGTTGTCGCGGACGATGAGGCGCAATCCGCGGGTCGAGTACTCTACCTCGGCCTCTATGAGTGTCGCTTGAGAGTGCTGCAACGCGTTGGCCAGCGCCTCTCGTCCAATCAACGTGAGCTCCTCGAGGATCGTTGGCTCCAGTAACTGCGGCTTTCCGGTGACCCAGATCTGACAGCGTGCTCCAGCGGTTGAGAAATTCTCGAGAAATCCGGAGAGAGACTGTTCGATAGTTGGAGAGGTGCACCCTGGAGCGCGGAGTTTCGGCAAGATGGTGAGGCCGTCGTCAAAAACGCGACGAGCCCGGCGCAGAACTCCACCAAACGAGCGCTCGGATGGGCCGGCGGACACCTTTCCCAAGAGCGGGCCGAGGTCTCGGGAAGAGACGGCTTCGATGGTGCTTATGGTTTGCTCAATGCTTTGATTCATTGCTTATACCCCCTGCCTGTTTCAATCCACTCACGGACGTACGATGGGCAATTCTTGAGCATGATTCCCTGAGCCTCGCAGGTGGCTAGAAACCGGATTGCTTCCCGGTCTACCAGCCTCACATCGACGAGATCAAGCGTTATGGCGGTTGATTTGGCTTGAGTCTCGACTTCCAGGAGTTTCTGTAACTCCGGTAGATGCTCCTCCTGGATTCGGCCACTGAGGGCGAAGGTCACAAGCCCCTTGTCCTCGGATCTTCGAATCTTGAACATTTGAGCGATTTATTTGCAACTGCATGACCGTTTGTAAGTTGCTGATACTAAATGGACCTGAGAGTATCCGGTTTCACGAATTTCGTGAATTAGCGAATTTCGTGAATTAGCGGGAGAGGATTCGGACGCTTAGTTCGTTGTGAAGCGGTGTTTGTTTATGTTGAGCGTCTTGATTTTGGAGTCGAGGGTTGAGGGAGGAATTCCAAGCCTTGCTGCGGCACCCGACGGGCCGGAGACTCGACCGTGCGCCTCGGCGAGCGCGGCTTCGATTGCGCGCTTCTCCTGGGAGGGAGGGATTTTGAGAAGGGTTGGGCCGGCTCGATCCGGTTGCTCGACTCCTCCGGAGAGCCAGCTTCCATCCACAGTGAAGATCTCGGATTCGCCGAGAATGACGGATCGTTCGACTACATTTTGAAGCTCGCGAATGTTGCCGGGCCACGCGTACTGCCGAAGGCGGTCGAGCGTCGACTTGTCGATACTTCGAATCTTCTTCCCTGTCTTCGCGGAGTAGCGATCGATGAAGTATTCGACCAGGAGAGGGATGTCTTCTCGGCGCTGTCGAAGAGATGGCATCTCGATGGGAAATACGTTGAAGCGATAGTAGAGATCGCCGCGGAATGTACCAGCGTCAATCAACCCCTGAAGGTCCCGATTGGTCGCGGCGATGACGCGAACGTTCGCACGAATTACCTTGGAGCCACCGACGCGCTCAAACTCGCGCTCCTGCAGAACACGCAGCAGGGCGATCTGCGTCTCGGGCGGGAGCTCTCCGATCTCGTCGAGGAAGAGCGTGCCTCCTTCGGCTAACTCGAAGCGGCCGAGACGGCGTTGCATGGCGCCAGTGAACGCGCCCTTTTCGTGCCCGAAGAGCTCGGAGGAGATGAGTGAGGCAGGGATAGCGGCGCAGTTGACGCTGACGAAGGCGCGAGCTGAGCGCTGGGAGCGCTTGTGAATCGCGCGTGCGATCAACTCCTTGCCGGTTCCTGTTTCACCGGTGATCAAGACGGTTGAATCGGTTGGTGCGACTTTGGTGACGCGGGCGAGCACGGCGCGCAGAGCGGGCGACTCGCCAACGATCTCCTCAAACATGGAGGTCTGAACGATCTCTTCGCGGAGGGCGATGTTCTCTTTGTAGAGCTGATCCTTGAGGGTTTGTATCTCTTGAAAGGCCGTCTCCAGAGCTGCTCTCGCGTTGTGCTGTTCGGTCACGTCCATTGCGGTGCCGATGTATTCGGAGAAGTTGCCGGAGTTGTCGAAGACAGGATGGCCGACGGAGTGGACGTACCTGGTTTCTCCATTGGGAAGAACGACCCGGTACTCGAGGTCGAGATCGGGCTGTTGATGAGTGATTGCGCTTTCGAAGGCGTTGCTGTAATTTTCCTGGTCGTCTGGATGGATGCGCTGAAAGAACTTGTCGTGCGGGGGAACACCTTCTTTTGGATCAAAGCCCAACAACCGAAAGTTCTCTTGCGACCAGTGAATACCGCGTCTTGTGGCTACGTCGTAGGCCCAACTGCCAGTGCGGGTTAATCTCTGCGCGTCGGCTAAGTAACCTTCACTCCGTCGCAGGGCGTCCTGTGCCCGCTTGGCTTCGGTGACGTCGGTGACGGCTCCAACGATTTGCAGATCTTCCGGTTCGTCGCCTCTGATGACACGCGCGACTACACGAACGTGCTTTATGGAGCCGTCGTCCGAGATCAGTCGATGCTCGATGTCGAAGTCGCCCGTCTCAGAGGCATGTTCGAAGACGTGTTGAAGACGTTCGCGGTCCTCGGGGTGGGTTCGCTCGACGACCAGCTCGACCGAGGGCGTTGTCCCCGGTTCGCATTCAAAGACACGGTATGTCTCGGCGGACCAAAAGACTTCCCTGGTGCGGATGTTCCATCCGAAGCTGCCTGTGCGGCTCAGGCGCTGGGCCTCGGCCAAAAATGTCTCGCTGCGACTGAGCGCTTTCTCGGTCCGCTTGCGTTCGGTTCTCCCGTCGGCTTCGCGGAGGGCGCGAAGGACGGACGGCGCCAGCCTCGAAAGCCTGGTCTTGAGAACATAGTCTGTGGCACCGATCTTCAGCGCTTCAATGGCTACCTCTTCCCCGAGCGTTCCGGAGACAAACAAGAATGGCACCTCGGGGCTGATGCTCGTCGCGAGCTTCAGGGCTGAGAGACCGTCAAACGAGGGAAGCTTATAGTCCGCGAGAATGAGATCAATCCCGCCTTGTTCCAGCGAGGCGCTGAATGCAGCCTGAGTGTCGACCCGTGTAACTACACAGTCTATGCCTTCGGTCTCGAGGGAGGCCTGAATCAGTTCGGTGTCGTTAGGATCGTCCTCAAGGGAGAGGATCCGCAGACGGTGGCTCGTGCTCACTTATTCACGCTCGCTGGCGGAGGAACATTAATGACAGCCCAGAAGGCGCCGAGTTCCTTGATGGCGTTGACGAACTGATGAAAATCGACCGGCTTTACGACGTAGGCGTTCACTCCTAGTTTGTAACTTGTCACCAGATCCTTTTCCTCCTTGGAGGAGGTGAGCACGACGACAGGAATGAACTTCAAATTCTCGTCAGATTTGATCTGCTTCAACACCTCTAATCCATCGACCTTGGGCAGCTTCAGATCCAGCAGGATGACGGCGGGGTTATCGCAGGAACGTGTTGTGAATTTGCCGCGGCAATAGAGGTAGTCCAGGGCTTCTTCGCCGTCTCGAGCGACGACGACCTCATTTGCGAGGTTGTAGTCTTCGAGTGCCGTCAAAGTGAGTTCGACGTCCTTAGAGTCGTCCTCCACCATCAAGATACGTCCCAGTCTTTCCATGGCTTCATCCTGACTTTAGATTCTAGGAACTGAAAAATAGAAGGTCGCGCCTTGATCGACTATCCCCTCCGCCCGGACTTTGCCTCCATGGCGATGAATAATGCGCTGAACGGTAGCGAGTCCTATACCAGTACCTTCGAACGCGTCGGCATGATGCAGACGTTGAAACACTCCGAACAGTTTGTCTACATATTTCATATCAAAACCCGCACCATTGTCTTTTACGAATACCACTACCTCATCTCTGTTTCCATCGACACATCCGATCTCGATCTCCGGCTTCGCTTGAGGGCGTGTGAACTTTACCGCATTCGAAAGGAGGTTGACGAGAACAAGCCTGAGCATGGAACGGTCTCCATAACAAACTGGAAGTGTGTCGATTCTCCAGACGATGTTACGACCATTGGTCTCCGGCCGTATCTCGATGAGAGCCTCCTTCACCAATTGCTCCAGATTTACCTGGTTTTTCTGCGTTTCGACGCGTCCTATTCGCGAAAACGCCAACAGATCGTCGATAAGATTGCCCATTCGCTTTGCGGCCTCCAGAATCATCCGCATGTACCGCAGCCCCTTCTCGTCCAACGCGGCAGATGAGTTTTTCTGGAGCAACTCCGCATATCCGGCCATATGGCGGAGAGGTGCGCGTAGATCGTGTGAGACAGAGTAGGCAAAGGCCTCCAGTTCCCTATTGCTGGCTTCGAGATCCGTCGACCTTTTTTCGAGTTCGGTATTGAGGGTACGAATCTCTTCTTCTCGACGTTGACGGTCTGTGATGTCGTTATTCGTTTCCAGAATGGCGACAGGAAGGTTGTTCCCGTCGCGCCGCAACGACCATCGGCTTGCCACCACTACCTCAGTTCCGTCGGACTTTGCATGCCTGAGTTCGCCCTCCCAGCGCCCGGTTTCTAATAGCTCCGCGCCGATGTCGTCGCTTGGTGTGCTGAAGACGGTGTGCAGCAGATCGTTTGAACGTTTCCCAATCGCCTCGTATGGCGCCCAACCGTATAACTCCTCGGCTCCTCTGTTCCAGTAGGTGATGACATCGCTCATGTCGCGGACGAAGATCGTGTCATGGGTGAGATTCAGCAGGCTCGCCTGTTGGGTTCGCTCAATTACTTCCGCCTGAAGTTTGTCGCGAGTCTTAAGGAGTTGAGTCTCGATTCGATGTCTTACGGCACTGAAACGGATGATCAACACGGCGAAGGAGATCAGTACCAATATCGCCGGGATGTCCGCGGGCGTTATGGAAAAAACATAAAGAGGCGGAGCGAAGAAGTAATCGAAACACAGGCTCGAGAGGATGATCGATAGCACTGCGGGTCCGACTCCGGCGTGCCATGCTGTGAGAGCGATCGCAAAGAGCAAGAGCGGCAACTCTACGTCGCGAAACTTATAGTGTTGCAGCAGAAGCCCTGGCAGGAGGGCAAGAAGAACAGCGACGACCGCGAAGCCGTAGCGTTGGATGATCGGCAGGATTTTATGCGAATGAGCTTGCCCTTGCGCCATCAGCTCGCCTCACCTCTGTTGTTGGCGAAATCGTCGCACAAGTATAACCCTCATAATTTCGGCTGCGGCTCCAACTGTCAGCTGAATTCGTGCTCCTCCGAAAGGAAAGGCTCGGGGTTAGCCATGCAGGCTCTCTCCTATTCCTTTCATCGCCGCATGAACGTTAGGTGCAAAAGGACAGAGACGTCCTATCCTGCTCCCTCAAATGGAGCGACTCAGAAGAGCACCTTAACTGAGAATTGAATCTGCCGGGAGGTTCCCGCGGTTTTGCTGATGACACCGAATCCCGAGCCTTTGATTGTGTTGGCTGGCAAGCCCATATCCACAATGTTGAACAGGTTGAAAAATTCTGACCGGAACTGCACATCAAATAGTTCACTACCGCCCGCGCGTCTCCCCACAGGGGTGTCTTTGATAAGCGAGAAGTCAAAGTCGTAATACGCCGGTCCGCGAAAGGTGTTTCTGCCGAGAGATCCAAAAAAACCTTGATTCGGCCCCGTACCACCGGGCGCGTTGATTGGGATTGAGAAGAAGTTGGCGTTGTTCGCTCCCTGCCCGAAGTAGTCTTCGCGAACCTTTCTTGCGGTGGAGAGATTCGGCTTTGCGATCTGGTTCGGTCGATCCACTCCGTTGGAACCGGCTCCCGTCTGCTGTACACCGGAGTAGACCGTAAACGGCTGGCCACTGCTGATGGTGGAGATACTCAGCAGCTCCCACCCGGCGGTGACTTTTCGGTTGATCGGCTGCAGAAACTGCACTTTCTCCAACTGCAGATCCTGAGCAAGACTCATGGTGAATCCATGGGTGACGTCGAAGCTGGACGGCCCCTTTTCCGCGTGGATATCAAAAGGATTCTGCGGGTACGGGATGGATACTGCGCCGGTGGTGTTTCCGTTTGCCCCGACTCCGCTCGTGTCATCAATGGACTTCGACCATGTGTAGCTTACCTGGACGCTGGGGCCATTCTGAACGACCGACCCTGCAAGCGAGGTTTGCAACGAGTGGTAGGTGGAATGAGCATTATTTGTAATCAGCTGTTCTGTGCCGAAGCCGCCGACGGCATTACCGGAGCTGTCAAACTGCGTGAAAGGGGCGAATCCCGGAGAGGCACCGGAGTAGCTGTTGGGGAAGGTGATGCGTGGCAGCTTGACCGAAGCCGTGCCAACGTAGGCGGCGTCAGCGGTGAGTTTGCCGAACTGACGTTCCGCGCCGAGTGTCCACGTTTGCAGATACCCGTTGCCGAAGCGGCGGTCGATTCCTGTCAGATTCAACGGCGTGAACTGAGCGCCTGGCGAGAGTGCGCCGAGATCTCTCTGGTAGCGCTCTATGTCGAGAACGGTGTTCGAAGGGACACTCTTGGTGTTGCCACTGGCGAAGACATTCTGCCCGGCTGGAGTGTAGAAGGTTGGGAGCTGCGAAGAGGTGATCTGGAAGCCGTATAGAATTGGCGCTCCGGCGGCGGCGGTAACGTGGGGATAAATCACGAAGGGAACGGCGCCGGTGAGAAAATTGTCTTGCCAGATGTTGGGCGGGATTGTTGTGATGCCGCCGCCGGCGTGAAGGTGAAGGGTGTTTGTGATCCTCCAGTCGACTTGAACGCGCGGAGCAATACCGCCCCAGTCGAACCGATATCCGGGCTGCGGATTGTCAAGATATTCCTGTTGCGACCCGTTCATGAGGAAGCCCGAGGTGCGATGCGCACGTTCGGTGATGGGCGAGTAGATCTCGTAGCGGAGTCCGTAGTCGAGGACGACGCGGTCGGTGATCTTGAAAGTGTCCTGAGCATAGATCGCTCCGCCGTTGCGCGAGATTGCTGCGGGGCCGATGTGATCACCACCCGAGACGTAAGAGGGCGCGACCGCAGTGGTGTAGACGAAAGCGCTCCCGGTGAGGAGCCCGCTTAGAGTATCTGGTAGGGGGTCGCCGACGCGGATGTTATGAGCACCGCTCTGCGAGGTGATGTTTACAGGGGAGTAGGCGGTTCCTCCGCCGAAGTCGTACTCGCCATTTGGACTGATGCCGAAGTAAGTCGTATCGCGATTGGCCCGGAACTCTCCACCAGCCTTGATGAGGTGGCGCCCGATGTTGATTACGAAGTTCTGCCGTGCCACAAAGAGGTTACCGTAGGCGGACATCACCGAGCCGCCAGCCGAGTTGAATGCTTCGAAGAGGCCGTCGTTGAACTTCACCGCAGGATCGACGTGGTTGGGCGTTGGGAACTGGGGAGTCGTTCGAGTTGCGCTGATGGAACTCTCGAAGGAGAAGCGCGGGGAGACTGTCTGGTTGTAGGTAACGACTCCATTGCGCTGGTGATCGACGTAGACAACACCGAAGCTGGGATCGATGGTTGTCTGGTCGGGGTTCGTGGTGGGACCGAAGAGATTGTTGAAGTTGAATCTTGCGGTGAGGTGTTTGTTAGGCGAGAGTACCTGGTCGATGCGCACGGAGAACTGGTTCGCGTTTGTGACTACCTTCGAGGACACGGCATAAGTGTTAGCACCGTAGGAGCCTGTCGGGTTATTTGGCAGCGGATAGCGAGAGAGGATCTTCGCTATCGCAGGTGTGGGCGTGATCACCAGCGTATCGCCCGGAAAGGCGGTGGTGTCAATGCCCTGGCGCTCTGAAGCAGTAGGAACCGGAAGGACCTGCGTCGTTCCCAGGACCTGGCGAAAACCTTGATACTGGCCGAAGTAGAAGGTCTTTCCGCTTCCGTCGTAGAGGTGGGGCAGGATGACCGGGCCACCATTTGTGAAGCCGAACTCGTTGCGGCGGAAGGGTGGGATTCGGCCGGGCTCGGCGATCGAGGGATGATCGAAGTAGTTGCGCGCATCGAGCGCAGAGTTGCGCAGGAATTCGAAGATAGACCCGTGAAAGCCACTGCTTCCGGAACGGGTTGTGATGTTGGTGAAGCCCGCGGCACCGCGGCCAATCTCGGCCGGCATCCAGCCTGAGGTCGATTGAATCTCCTGGACGGCATCAACGTTGAAGTTACTGAATGTTGCGCCACCCATCTCGGGGTCGCTGGTGTCTGCGCCGTCCATGGCGAAGACTGCCTCGACGCCGCGCTGTCCGTTGATGGCGAACTGCTGGGTGAAGTTTGTCTGGCCGTTCGCGTCGGTCATGGTTCCAGCCGCGAGCAGGAGTAGCTGGCTAAAGTCGCGTTTGTTCAATGGAATTGCACTGACGGTTTGACTTGAGAGCTTCTCTCCGCCAGTCTTAGCGGTTTCCTCTGAACGAAGTGCAACCGCGACGGTGCCATCTGCGAAGAGAGTTATGATAGCTCGGGGCGAATCCGCTTTGAGGCTGAGTGACTCCACAGAGTGGTGAACGATTCCGTCAACCGTTACATCGAGTTCATAATCGCCCGGGGGTAGATTGGGAAACTGAAAACTTCCGTCTGCCGAGGTATTGGATTTGAGTTCGCCTTCTTTAGAGACGAGGCGGATGGTTGCGTCCTTTGTCGAGGCACCGGTTTGGTTCTGCAGCGTCCCTCCCCAAGATCGAGTCGCCAGCTCCTGGGCGCAGAGCAAGGAAGACACGAAGAACACGAAGAGGGCAACCTGAAGGGAACGCATGAGACGCCATTATATTGTGACGTACATAGAGTTGGCCTAAAGTTGGTATCCGCGCACATCTTCTCCAACGCAAAACCTCGTAGCTCTGACTACGTTTTCCATCAGGCATGCGACGGTAACGGGTCCGACTCCTCTGGGTACAGGCGTCAAGAAAGCTGCCACGTGCTTGACGTCGTCGAAATGTACATCACCGATCAGATTGCCGTTCTTGTCGACTCGGGTGCCTACGTCGATCACTGTGGATCCGCTGCGAAGAACATCTGCTTTCAATTGATATCGAGCGCTGCCGACACAGGTAATGACTATATCCGCCGCTCTCGTCAGGTCGTCATGCGTCTCCTTCGGTGTAAAGCGGTGGCACCAGGAGACCGTTGCGTTTCCCATGCGGCCGCCCAACATGTGGTGAATCGGCTTGCCGGTGATGTCATTCCTTCCCACGACTACGACCCGTTTTCCGGTCGTTTCAACACCATAAAACTTTAGTATTCGACTAACGGCCAGAGCTGTAGAGGGCAAGAAGGTGAGGCGCTCGAGTTGCCCTCGATAGAGCTCTGCTGTGGAGTGCCGGGACACACCATCGACGTCTTTGAATTGATGTATGCGGTCGAAGATATCGAATTTGCCTCTTGCGGCACCGGTGGCGTTTTCGATGTGAGCTGGAAGCGGTAACCCAATCATGATTCCGTGAACGGACCTGTCTTCACTCAAGGCACTCACCAGGTCTTCTATCTCGGCCGCACTGACGGATGACTCAAAGGTGTGGGGCCGCACTTGGATGCCGATCTTGGAGAAGCTCTTTATTTTGTTTTGCAAATAGACTTCGGAGGAAGCATCTGTTCCGACCTGTATGACCCTCAATTGCGGGACAACGTCGTAGGTTTCTTTCAGATAGGCAACATCTGCTACTACCTTTGCTACGATGGCATCCGCCACCGGTTTACCGATCATTGGAGTTGCTGTCATAAGGATTGTCCTTAGACAGTTTACAGTCTGGTTGTAGCGTTCACGGGCCACCGCCGACAGCCTGGACCTCTGGATTCTTGAGCCTTTGTTTTATCTGGAGGCCGTGTTGCTAATTGGTTGAGCGGCAAAACTGGGATACCTTGGAGGCGTTTATGGAGAAGGTTGATGTAGTCAGCGCCGTTGCATCTGTACCGGGCTTACCGGCAAATCCTTTTGGAGCAACTGGGTCGCCGTCTATCGCAGTGCCGGCCGGGAGACACCTGGTGGTGGAGACCTTGAGTGTGCAGTTGGACGTGAGTCCGCCGGGGAGTCAGCTCGAGGCTTTCGTGAACTACCCTGTGGGGGCAATAACGTTAGTTTGTTTGTCCCACTAACCTTTGCCTATGCTCAGAGCTCTAATGGCTACGATTTTTATGCCGCTCTGCAGGCGGTGCGTTTGTACGCTGACCCGGGGACGTTTATCGTCGTCACGGGATACAGCCCGGGTGGGTCGACGGGTACGTTGTTCGTAACTGTGTCGGGCTACTTGATCTGAATCAGAGCGCCCTTCTCGTGAATTTGGCTCAGCAGCCCGATCGAAGCCTGATTACATTTTGACGGATTCGACGGTGAGGGAGTCTCCCTTGAGAGTGCCTTCGACCGTGACGTCGTGGCCTGCGTGGGGGACGAGAGTGTCGGGGTTGGTGATCTTGTAGACTTTGTCGCCGACGACGAGGACGGGGGCGGAGCCTCCCTTGATGCACTTGGCTGCGCAGTCGGCACTGTTTTTGGTGCCTTTGTTGGCGCACATGGTGTCGGAGACGAAGCCCTTGAAGGACTCGGCGTAGGCGCCTGCGGTGGTCAAGGCGAGTGCGAGGGTGGTGAGAGCTACGAGCTTTTTCACGAGAGACCTCCAAAGTTTGTGGTAGCCGAGATTATAGACCTCGACGTGGAGCGGAAGAGTTGGCGGGTCTATGGAGACATCTTTGTCCGCGAGTTTGTTGGAGAGTTTCTTGGATGGCGTCTTGTGAGTTGATGGAGGGGTTGATGCTTTCAAAGACGCGGCCTGGCAGGGGGGAGTTGTTTGGTCTGCTCGAAGCGTTTTAGGCCGGTGGGCTTGGCAGTACTGGCGGGCTTCATCCCACCCTTCGCAAAAGACGCGAAGGATGGGGCACTCAGAATTTTGAACAGTTGGAACTTCTACTTGAGGTCGAAGATTGCGGCCGTTTGAGGTGCGAGGTGAAGGGTGAGGGTGTTTGTGGTTAGCGTTGCCTCGGAGGATCCGTAGAGGGTGTTGGCCTGTTGAGCG
This sequence comes from Tunturiibacter gelidiferens, assembly GCF_013410115.1. Classification (GTDB taxonomy): domain Bacteria; phylum Acidobacteriota; class Terriglobia; order Terriglobales; family Acidobacteriaceae; genus Edaphobacter; species Edaphobacter gelidiferens. The sequence continues at coordinate 1,041,784 of NZ_JACCCV010000001.1, read as the reverse complement.
CCTTCGAGTGCGGTGGCCTCGATGTTGACGATGGTGTCGGAGGGCTGGGCGGCTTTGTTTATCGCGACGAGAATGCGTTGGCTGGGCTGGGTGGGGGTGTGGAGGGTGCGGACGTAGACGAGAACGTTCTGGTCAGCGTGGAGGAGTTGCTCGTCTCCGGTTTGGAGGGCGGGGTGAGAGCGACGGAGAGCGAGGAGGGTTTGAAGTGCGGTGAAGGATTGCTGCTGCTCGGGAGTGCGGGAGGATGGGTTGAAGGCGTCGTTCTGCACAGCGCCAGGAGCGGGGACGAAGCCACCGGGGAAGTCGCGGCGGTTATCGGGATCTTCGCCGCCGCGCATGGCGATCTCGTCGCCGGAGTAGATCTGGGGCATGCCGCGCATGGTGGTGAGGATGGCGAAGGCGAGCTCGAGAGTGTGCGGGGTTGTCGCGGGGTCATTGAGGAAGCGAGTGGTGTCGTGATTGCCGACGAAAGGGACGAGGCGCTCGGGGTGGGGATAGAGATTGTCGAGACGAAGGACGTCGGCGAGCTTCGTCATTGGCGCGTCTTTGAGAAAGACGTCGCGGAGAGCGAAGTATGAGGGGAAGTCGAAGGGTGTGTCGAGGCCGGTGTCGATACCGGTGCGGGTGACGCCACCGGCGAAGGTAGAGGTGATGGTGGGATCGCCGTTGAAGACTTCGCCGACGGTGGTGAGGTGCGGATAGAGTGAATGGAGCTGGGCGTGGAAGCTCTGCCAGAAAGGACGAGCGACGTAGGGGAAGGTATCGATGCGCAGACCGTCGAGGCCGCCCTGCTCGATCCACCAGATGGAGTTCTGGGTGAGGTAGCGGGCTACGGCGGGATCTTCCTGATTGAGATCAGGAAGCGTGTTGGCGAACCAGCCTTCGGTTACGTTGTGCTGGTCGCGCCAGGGAGCGTGGAGGTCGGTGAGGGGAGCGAAGTCGCCCTGGGCGATGGTGTGATGCTCGAGGGTGCCGTGAAACCAGGTGGGGTCGGGGCTGTCGCGAACCCAGGGATGGTTGGGGCCGATGTGGTTGGGCACGGTGTCGAGGACGAGCTTCATGTGACGGGCGTGAAGAGCGGAGGCGAGATCTTTGAGATCGGCGAGGGTGCCGAAATGGTCGTCGACGGCGTACATGTCGGTAGCGCCGTAGCCGTGATAGCTCTGACTACCGCGGTTCTGGTAGACGGGTGTGATCCAGACGGTATTGATGCCGAGCTGCTGAAGGTAGTCGAGGTGTTGGGTAATGCCGCGAAGATCTCCGCCATGCCAGCCGCGGGGTTTGGCGAGTTCGGCGGCGTGGTCGGGGCCGTCGTTGGTGGAATCTCCGTCGGCGAAGCGGTCGATCATGATGAGGTACATGACGTCTTTGGAGGAGAAGCCGGCAAAGCTGTCGGAGGAGCTGCGGCGGGACGCGAAGGAGTAGCGGCTGGAGGTTCGGCCGTTTGGTGTGCGGACGTTGATCTGGATTGTTTGAGAGTGCGCGGGTGAGGCAGAGAGCCAGAGTTGCGCGTAGTGGCCGTTGGCGGAGATGACGAGTTTGTTGATGTGCAGCGATGCGTCGCTTAGAGTGAAGTGCGCGGAGGTGAGGTTCTCGCCTTGGACGAGGAGCATGGGCGCAGGCATGGTGGCCCACCAGTTGGGGGGATCGATCTTCTCGATGCGAGGAGATTGGGCGAACGCCGATACTGTGAGTAAAAGAGCTACAAGAATGCGGCGCATGGTTGGAATCCCGAGAGGAAAGAGTGATGGCGGATTGTGCCGGGAAGAGGAGCGGCATCATGAGACTAGCTCAATGATGCCGCCTGAGGTTGCTGCGGGTTAGAAGTTGATGTGAGCGGCGAGCTCAAGCTGGCGTTCGGTGTTGAGGCGAATGCTGTTGATGCTGCCGAAGCCGTTATTTGCACCGCTCGCGTTTGCGCCGGTGGTGAAGATGGTTGTCGATCCGGGAACGTTGACGCCGTCGCGGATGTTGGTGTCGGGATTGCCGAACTGCGGTGTGTTGAAGAGGTTATATGCCTGAGCGCGAAACTCGGCGTTGACTCGCTCGGTGATGTGGAATCCTTTGAAAAGACCCAGGTCCACGGTCTTGTAGCCGGGCCCAGCGAAGGCGTTGCGCTGCAGGGTTCCCGGACGAGTGAAGATGCCGGAGGAGTTGATGGGCGGAGTCGCGAAGACACCGGTGAAGAAGGTGCGGTTGTTGGAGTTGGTCGAGCCTCCGACCAGCTGGCGGGATACCTTGCTGAAGCTGATGAGGTCTGGCCGGTTGTCGATGGTTCCTGGGCTGCCGGTGGTGTTGAGGTCGATCGGCGTGCCGCTGTCGAGGGTGACGATAGTGTTGAGTTGCCAGCCGCCGACGACCTCGTCGAGCGCGTGGTTCATGTTTGAGCCGAACATCTTGCCCCGGCCGACGGGCAGCGAGTAGACGGCACTGGCGACGAAGACGTTACGCTGATCCTGGTCGGAGTTGCCGTAGTTGGCAGGCAGATCGACTCCCTGCTGGGTGATGAAGATGCGTCCGCTGGAACTTGCGCCTGCGCCTGAACTGAAGGCTCCACTCGAGTTGTCGCGGGTGTGAGACCAGGTATACGCGACGGTTGCAAGGAAGCTCGAGCCGACGTGGCGGTCAAGGTAGATCTGCAGGCCGTCATACTTTGAGGAACCGCCAGCCAGACCCTCGGTGATGGTGCCGCGGTTGGGGAAGAGGCCCTTCGTGGTGCCGTCGAGGACAGGCGAGTTGGCGTTGTACCAGGTCATCAGGTGATCGGATTTGTTGCCGACATACGCGATGTTGAGCGAGGTCGCGTGATCGAGCTGCTGCTGGACTTGCAGGTTGTATTGCGTCACCGAACCGTTCTGATTGTTCTTTGGCACGGCGATGACGGTAGCGTTCGACAGGTTGATGGAGTTGATCGCACCTGGTCCGAAGGCAGGTATGGGAAGAGCTGCGGTTGCGGTGGCTGCGTCGTTAGGAGTGGTTGGGCTTTGACCTGTGAAGGTGATGCGATAGCCGTTGGTCGCGGCGTACTGATTGACTCCATTGAAGCCGGGCTGGTTGGAGAGTTGGTTGCCGACGCCGCCACGGTCGAGGAAGTAGAAGATGCCGTAGCCGCCTCGGAGTGAGGTCTTACCGTTGCCATAGAGATCGTAGGCAAAGCCGATACGCGGTGCGAAGTTGTTCTTGTCTGTATTAATGAGCGAGCGTGAGTTCCCGTTGACGCCTGCAACCTGGAGGGATGCAGTGGCAAAGTCATAGTTCGCCTGGTTGTTGTTCTGCTCGTACGGGTAAGTATAGAGATCGTAGCGAATGCCGAGGTTGAGAGTAAGCCTGCGGGTCGCCTTCCAATCGTCCTGGACGAAGTAGCCGGTCTCGTAGTTGAAGGTTTTGAAGAAGGTGCTGGCTGCACCGATCTCATAGTCGGAGAAGCCAGCGAGGATCTCGGAGGTTTCATATCCGGTGAAGCGTCCGGTTCCGGGATAGTTCACTCCGCCCAGGACGAAGTAGCCTTTGGAGTCATTCCCCTGGAAGAAGTCAACCTCGCGGCGCAGGACGTTGGCGCCGGCTTTCATGGTGTGTTTGCCGCGGGTGTAGGTGACGCTGTCGAGATACTGGAAGGTTTTCTCGGGGACGGAGTAGGGACCGCCGTCACCGGTGTACTCGATCTGCGTGTTGCTGCCGCCGATAAGAGCGCCGCCTCCCAGAAGGGGGTTACGGTTTGCATTGACGATGCCGAGATTGGCGGAGATGGGTGTGCCCTGGTCTGGGTTGATGTAGGCGAACTCGGGACGGATGTAGCCGAAGCGAAATTCGTTGACGAGATTAGAGGTAAAGATGTGGGTGTACCCGGCCGCTCCACCGCGTGGGTGGTTTACGTTGGCGCCGGAGGCAAAACCTGCCGGAAGGTTGGTGAAGAGGCTGTTGACGTTGAGGTTGTCCTGGCCGTAGCTGTAACGGACGAAGATCGAATCCTTCTGGGAGACGTGATAGTCGAGGCGCACGTCGAAGTCGTTGAAGTTCTGGATCGCTTTACGGACTGCGAAGTAGTTATTCAGGATGCCGCCGCGGGTGGGTGCGTCGAACGCGTTGAGGTACTTTAGACCGGCGGAGTTGATGCGATTTTGCGGGATGATATTTCCGGCGAAGGGCTGGCACGTTGTCGGATCGTAGATGGCTCCGACCACAAGCGTCGCGTTTGCGGCTGGTGCGGGGCAACCGGTTGCCGAAGAGAAGGCCCCGGGATTGCTGGTGACGTTTTGACCGAGCAACTCGGAGAAGTTGCCCTGACGCATAAGTGCTGTGGGGACGGTGTAGAAGCCGGTGTCCTTTGGCTGTTTCTGACGGAGTGCCTGGTAGTCGCCGAAGAGGAAGATCTTGTCTTTCCAGAGGGGTCCCCCTGCGGCAACGCCGAACTGTTTGCGCTGAAAGGCTGGCGCTGGATTGCCGGGATTGAAGTAAAGGGGGTTGGCGTCGAAGATCTGATCGCGGAAGTATCCGAAGGCCGAGCCATGGATGCTGTTGGTTCCGGATTTGACGGAGTTCTGAAGGATGGCACCGCCGGCGCGACCGAACTCTGCGGGGGCAACGGATGTGGTGACCCGGAACTCCTGGATGGCTTCGGGCGGGGTAAAGAAGACGATGGAATTTACGAGAGACTCGTTGTTGTCGACTCCATCCAGGATGAAGTTGTTGGATTGTTGACGAAGTCCATTGACGGAGAGAGCGCCACCGCCGGAGTCCGAATAGCGGAAAGTTTCGACGTTACCGTTGCGCCCGCTGGCGTCAGAGTTGAAGGCTCCACGGGTGACGCCGGGGATCAGATTGGCGAGACTGGTAAAGTTGCGGCCGTTGAGAGGGAGATCGGTGACCTGCTTGCCCTCAATGACAGCTCCGGTGGATGAGGTAGAGACGTCGACGACTGGAGCGGCATCGGTTACCTCAACGGTTTCGTTGGAGGAGCCGATGGTCATTTTGAACTCGATGGTCTGGACCTGGGAGACCTGTAGAGCGAAGGACTGATTGACGCTCTGAAATCCGCTGTGGCTGGCTTCAACGCGGTAGTTGCCACGGGGGACGGCGGAGAAGGTGAAATTTCCGTCGTTCCCAGCGATTACGGAAAGCGTAATGCCAGTGTCAGTATTAATGAGTTTGAGCGTGGTACCCGGGATGACGGCACCAGAGGGGTCGGTAACAATACCGGTGACTCGACCTGTGTCTGTCTGGGCCCGCAGCCCGAGGACTGGGAAGAGCAGCAGACAGAGGAGCAGTAATAATTTGCCGGCGAGTGTCTGCCGATGTCGGTTGAGATCAGTGTGCATGGTGAGGCCTCCAGAGGTGCAACCTGAATGGTGTAATCGCGGTGCAATTCAGGGTCGCGGGAAAACGATGGCAATTTATTTGGGTTCCTCGCCATCGCCCGGACACCCATTTTCGATAAATCTTTGATCACCTAGTAAGTGATTGATTCGTCTAAGCATTCTTGAGGGTCATCAACAGGCAGTTGATCCGATGAGGTGGTTTTCAGCGTGATAAAGTTTGACTACAAGGAACTTGGTTATGCTCTCTCATCCTGAAGTCGCCTCCAGATTCGGATTTGGAGTTTATGAGGCTGATCTTCAGACCGGCGAACTTTGGAAGGCGGGTCGAAAGATCAAGCTTCAAAGTCAGCCTTTCAAGGTGCTGGCCGTACTGCTAGAGAAAGCCGGCGACGTGGTCACCCGAGAGGAGTTGCAGGTTCGGGTCTGGGGCAAGAACATAGTCGTCGACTTTGATCACTCGATTGGCACTGCGATTAATAAGATTCGGGATGCTCTAGGGGACACAGCAGATAATCCGCGATTTGTGGAAACGCTGGCAAAGCGCGGTTACCGGTTCATCGCGCCTGTTACGGTGCTGAGTGGAACTTCAGCGATCAAGTCGACTGAGTCGATAAACCTTGATCTCACCTCGGAGTCTGGCTCGGCCCCGGTCGTGTTGGAAGGGCAGCCGGGGACTGCTCCTCAAATTGAGGTCTCCTCCCTTCCGAACGAACTTGATCTAATGCATCGGCGTCGCAAGGTGTTCGGGTTCTGGCTATGGATCCCGGTGGGAGTCCTGGCGGGTTTGGCTGGGTTTTATTATGGCTCTCGAAGCTCGGGACCTCTACCGCGTATCGAGCGCCTGACGCGGACCGGACGGATTGCGCCGGGCGTGCAGGCCATGGAGAGCCTTCCGGCCTCGGCGACGGATGGGCTACGCATCTATATACCAGTGATTTCAGGAGGCAGATCCGTTCTGGCGCAGGTAGATGTGCGCACTGGGGCGGTCGAGAACCTTCCGCTGCCGAGCGAGATCTCTTCCGCCACGCTTGGAGACCTGTCCCCCGATGGGTCCACGCTGCTGTTGCGAAATCATTTATCTCCGGAGTCGGAGCAGTCCCTATGGACGGTACCGGTTGGTGGAGGCAGTGCGCTGCGGGTGGCCAATGTTGTGGCTCACGATGCGACATGGATGCCTGACGGCAAGAGCATTCTCTACGCCACTGGCAACCAGTTGTTGATCAACAGACCGCAAGATGGCTCCTCTTCCGTGTTCGCCAAATTGCCTGAACGCGCATTCTGGTTGCGCTGGTCGCCTGACGGGAAAGTTCTGAGATTCACTCTCCTTGACCCGATAAAACACACGTTGGGTCTTTGGGAGGCGTCGAGCGATGGTAAGTCGATTCGTCCGATTCTTGGTAATTGGACCAAGCCTTCGTCGGAGTGCTGTGGAATCTGGACCGGCGATGGGAAGTACTTTGTCTTTCAATCGGACCGTGGAGGAAGCAGCGATCTTTGGCGGCTTGAGGGAGAGAGTATCGGCGAACCGAAACGAGTGACGAATGGGCCGTTGAGCTTTGTTGGGCCAGTGACCTCGCGGAACGGGCATCGGATCTTCTTCCTGGGGCTCGAAACCGAGTCCCTTCTTCAGCGTTACGACGCTGGCCGACACGAATTTGTAGCAATGCCGGGATTCCTCGCGGAGGCAAACAGGATTGAGTATTCGCGCGATCGACAGTGGGTCATCTGGACTGATGCATCGGGAAAGCTATGGCGGGCGAAGGCGGATGGGTCGGAGTTGATCCAGATAACACCGGATTCGTTACAGGTATTTCTCGCTCATTGGTCGCCCGATGGAAAAAGGATCGCAGTTATGGCAAAGGAGTCGGGTAAAGCATGGCAGATCTATTTGGTGCCTGCGGATGGCGGGGCACCCGAGAAACTTCTGCGAGAGAGCCGTAATGCAGCGGACCCATCCTGGTCTGCGGATGGGCAGCAGATCGCCTTTGGGCGCGTGACCGATATTATGGGGAAAGAGGATGGGCCACGAGCCATTCAGATCTTCGATCTGCGCACTCACGCGTTGTCGACGGTCCCTGGATCCGAGGGGTGGTTCAGTCCGCGATGGTCGCCGGACGGACGTTATATTGCCGCAGTCTCGCTTGACCAACGTAAGCTCTCGCTTTTTGATACTGTACTGCACACCTGGCGGACGATCGCGGAGACTACGGTCGCGGATCCCGTCTGGTCGTCGGATAGTAAGGCGATCTTCTTTCACGCATCGTCGGCCGAGATGCAGCCGATCTACCGTGCGTCGATTCCAGATGGTCGACTGGAGCAGATTGCGAATCTATCAAACTTCAACGGGGGAGATACGGAAGACTATTTTTTCTGCGGCCTGACGCTGGAGAGCGTACCGATCGTGCGATCACGAACTCGGACGGGTAATCTTTATACGCTTGATCTTGATGGCCCCTAGGATTCGCGAATACTCCGTCATCGAATAGGTCGCAGCATCGAGTGGGATTCGGCAACATAGGTTGGGGACTAGAAGCGATCTCCAATTGGTTTGCACTTCAGGGTTTGTGGCTGCCCCAGCATTTGGAATTTGTTCTCGTTATCGCCATCGACACATACGCCCATCAAGAACTACGCTACACACCATTTTTGACACAACGAAATCCGAGATGGTTTGTGCCGGTGCTGACTTCGCCCTTGCCTCGTGTCCCGACCATATAGCGCGAGCAGTATTGATCCGTGCAAAGATAGGAACCACCTCGATGAACCTTCTTGGGTTCGTTGGGTTCGGCTGGATCGAAAGAGGCATCGGGGCCCTGCGGATTGCGCGCGACCTTACCGGATGCAGCTAATTGACGATAGTAATCCGGGCGATACCAGTCGCTGGTCCACTGCCAGACGTTTCCAGCCATGTCATATAAGCCGTATCCGTTCGGAGCGAAGCTGGCTACGGGGGCGAGGCCGACATGGCCATCCTCTCCGGTGTCCGAGTTGGGAAAGTGTCCCTGGTAGGTGTTTGCCATCCACTTCCCTTTGGGACGAAACTCATCGCCCCAGACAAAGGGCTTACCTGCAAGTCCGCCGCGAGCGGCAAACTCCCATTCCGCCTCTGTGGGTAGTCGCTGTCCGGCCCATTTTGCATAGGCTTCCGCATCCTCGTAGGCCACTTGGACTACAGGATAGTTGTCCTTACCATTAATGTTGCTCTTCGGACCAGTCGGATGCCGCCAGTTAGCTCCGTGTACAAAACTCCACCACTGGAAGTGATCGTTCAACGGCACGGAATGATCGGGCGGGGTGAAGACCACCGATCCTGCAATTAGATTTTCTGGAGGAGCTCCGGGAAAGTCCTCTGCTCGAGGCTTGCGTTCTGCCACGGTCACGTAACCGGTGGCATGAACAAATTTTGCGAACTGGGCGTTAGTGACGTCGGTCTTGTCGATGTAGAAGCCGTCCACATAGACCTGGTGGATGGGCCGTGAATCGCGCGTGGCCTGCATGCCTACCTCATCCCCATCAGGTGCATCTGCCGCACCCATCGAAAACTCACCTCCTGGAATCCAAGCCATGCCTACGGGCGCGATATGAGGAGCGGGTGTTCCGTTGGCGACCGACGGCTGGAACCGCGTAAGCGGTAGGGGTACTGGTTGTCCAACCGGTGTACTCGCCTGTGCCTGCGATGGCGCTGACTTGTTGCACGCCGTCAGAAGCAGTGAGAGCGAGAGAGCCAGACTCAAGTTCAGCGCGTTGAAAGATCTTCGCTTAATCACCTGTGCACTCCATGCTCCTTCGATTCGGTGGTGGGAGATTTCGAACCTTCAACGCTTGCAACAACGCCGGGGTTCCCGCTGGTGTCAAGGAGCAGGCATCGCAAGTTTACTGAATCTTGAGAGGATCTGTTGGATATATCGCTATCGGCACTCGCAATCTCTATCGCGGGACGGCAGTACCTATTGAGGCATCAGGAAAACTTGCCTTCAAAACACAACCTTGCAGAGCAAGCTTACAACCAGGGTCGCTTTTGCTCTCTATACTGCAGGTATTGCTGACAATGGACTTACACCTGCAAACAAAAAAAGCGATGAAAACGTTGCGTTTCGATCACCTCCTACTAACCGGAGGCAACTTCGATTAATCGGCAGAGTACATCGGCTGGTCGCCTTGGATATTCCGGCTTGGTGCGCGTTCCTCTAAATCTGTGGAAGCAGATCACTATCTGCACTTCTGTGTCTAATAAACACTGCGCCTCAATGTCTGCTATCTACACTTTGTAAAGATTTTAGCGTCAAACAGTTGCCTTAACTCGGTTTTAGGTAGACAGTAAGTGCATTCCCTCCAGCGAGTTTCAGAATTCTCAAGGGAATCACCACCCTGACGAAACTGGCCGTGATTGGGAGATTATTGCTGTGGACATTCGTCTCATAGGCCATAGGGCCGATTTCCAGGATAGGCCCAACTAATCCAGACTTACATGAATGTTAACCGAGTAGTTCGTGTCCGGGCCCCTAGAGATTTACTTAGAGAGAGGTCACATGTCGAGGCGAGCTCTTAGTATGGCGGCAGAAAGATTGAACGATTCGCCAGCTCAGGCGGGTGTAGATGACCAACTCCGGTTTGAGACGTTGATGACGGAGCTTTCGGCGAAGTTCGTGAGCGTGACATCTGCGTCAATCGATCATGAGATTGTCGAGGCTCAAAAGGACATTGTGCGTGCTCTGGGGCTTGACCGCAGCACTTTGGTGCAATTACGTGATGACGAACGTTTCGTCGCCACTCACAGCTGGCAACTCCCGGGCCTACAGCCGTTTCCTGGCTTCGCCGTCAAAGATCTACCTTGGATGGCGAGCGCAATCCTTCGGGGCGATGTGGTTTGCTTTTCGCGAATCGACGACTTACCCGAGGAAGCAGTTTCGGAGAGGCAGGTTGCACGCAAGTTCGGGCCTCGCTCCAACCTAACCTTTCCACTGAAGGTCGGCGGCAGAGTGATCGGCGCGATGGCCTTTGGCACAGTGCGTCATCAACGGGAGTGGCCCGATGTCGTCGTGAACCGGCTGCGGGTTTTTGTCGAGATAATAGGCAGCGCTCTTGCGCGCACGCGCGCAGAGGACGAAATCCAGAGAGCGCTCGAGGAAGTGAAGCGCTTACGTGACCAACTTCAACGAGAAAATATGTATCTGCAACAAGAGATAAAGACGGTTCGGGGCTGCAGAGGCCTCGTCGGCGAAAGTTACGCTCTTCGACGCGTGTTGGAGCAGGTTGAACAGGTAGCACATACCAATTCCAGTGTGCTGCTAGTGGGCGAAACTGGCACCGGAAAGGAACTTATTGCGAACGCTCTCCATGAACTCAGCCCTCGCAGAGACCGCCCGATGGTACGGCTAAATTGCGCGGCAATCCCAGCAACCCTTATTGAAAGTGAACTATTCGGTCGAGAGAAAGGAGCGTATACGGGCGCACTTTCGCGACAGGCAGGACGTTTCGAAGTAGCACATCGTTCAACATTGTTCCTGGATGAGGTTGGCGAATTGCCTCTCGAAGTGCAGGTAAAGTTACTCCGCGCACTTCAGGAAAAGCAGGTTGAACGACTTGGGAGCTCGAAGAGCATCTCTTTCGATGTGCGAATCATTGCAGCAACCAATCGGGACTTGGATAAAGAGGTTCGCGAAAGGCGATTTAGAGATGATCTGTACTACCGACTCAACGTCTTTCCCATTCGGATGCCAGCTCTACGAGAACGCCCAGAAGATATTCCGCTGCTAGTTCAGTCATTTGTACATGAATTTGCAAAATCATTTTGCAAACCTATTGAATCCGTCGACCAAGGTAGCCTACGCGCACTGCAACTGTATCCCTGGCCCGGCAACATTCGCGAATTGCGAAATACTGTCGAACGGGCAATGATCCTCGCGAATGGTTCGAGACTTTTCATCAGCCCCCCGAGCGATTCATCGAACAATTCAGCTCCCAGTTTGCTTCTCAGCGACGCTGAGCGCGGCCATCTGTGCAACGTGCTCGCGATGACGGGATGGCGAGTTCGTGGAAAAGATGGTGCCGCTGAGCTTCTTGGGGTCAAACCGACGACACTGGATTCCATGTTAGTAAGGCATGGGATCGCCCATGGGGGCGAGCAGCCCAAGTCGCTTAATCCGCTTAGCGATCGACCCTTAGGGAGTGGCTCTAATTCGTTGGCGTCCATCTCGAACGGCTGAAGAGCGGACGCATGACACAGCGGCGTCGATGGCTGCTCCGCTTGGATATCGATAGACATAGGAATTAGTCTCGGTACTCAGACCTCTTTGAGGTTCGGCGCTGCGGTGCCAGATCGCGTCTTCGCATCGCACTTAACCATTGCTAACAGTAATACCGATACTGGCAGAAGCGTTGAACACCTTCTTTCATGAAACTTTTTTCAGCATTTCGCCTGAACCGATCGGGTATTCATAGAGATTCACCTAGACCGGGCGTACAGAAAGGTGGTGATTTCGTTTACTGCTCTACGATAGTCCAACTGGAGTCGGGATCGAACTCGCTCATGGCGCTCGCGGTCTCCGTTGTCGTCTTTCCCAGATCCTTTTGAAGGAGCACGCCATCCTGGTTGATGATGAAGGTCATCACTCCCGAGTTGCCGTAGGTCGCAGGATAGGCAACGAATGCGAACCCACCAGTCATCTTCCCATTGACCACATACTCCTTTGCTCCGCCCGGTGCCTTATCGGTTTGTCCCTTCAGCATCCGGAAGTAGTATCCGTGAAACGCAGTGTGTCCCTCGGGATTCGCGCTGTACCCGTCTGAGGCTGCGGCAGCCGCGAGAGGACCGAGCGGGCTCGCGGGCTGTCCATCCGCGGATTTCCAGTACAGGCCGTTCTGCTTGTCCGGATCGCTGAGGAACTTCGCCGCGTACTCCTTCGCCTTTTCGCCGTCGTGAGGATGATAGAAGTACTCTGCTTCCGCATCTGCTGCCGCTTCACAGACGTCGATGATCGCCAATTCATTCCTGCCGATGCGGCGGTTCAGCACCTCTTCCTTGCCTGCCGCGGTATCGAAGAACCACTTCCCGTCGGTATTCGTCTTTAGCGGAATTGGGAAAGGAAAGTTGTCCGCTCCCACCAAGAGGATTTGCGAATTATCTGGCATCTTGCGCCAGCGGTGCATCTGCACATATCCGGCTACAAACAGGTCGAGGGTGTGCTTATCCTGCACAGCGTCTCCAGAGTTGATCAACTCTCTGGAGTCCGGGCCGAAGATTGTCGTCAGTACGTTTTGATCTCCGGACTTCGCTGCAGTCAACAGAGCGTTGCCGGCGTCGTCCGGCGAAGCAAACACACTCAATGAAGACGCACTCGTCGAAGGCTTCTCAGATTCTTTGCACGCGACCAAAGGCAGTAGGACGGCCAGAAAAAGAAGCTGTAGTGTGAACAAAAGTTTGTGGCGTGTGAGCGACATTTCATCCTCCAGGATTAGTTTCGTTTCGGCCCGCGTTGTTGATGTCATCTTCGACCTCCCCAGCCGCCACCACCGCCGCGGCTAGCTGAGCCGCGAGCGCTCTCCTGTCGGGATTGCCATCCGCTACTGCCTCCTCCAAAGGCAGACGATCCGCCGCTCTTTTGCTGTTCTCCATAGCCCTTAGAAGCAGCGGAGTTAGCTCCTGAGTAGCTCGAACTGTTATGGGGGGTGCCTTGTGTCTGATTCCAGCCGCTTCCCGTGTTCTTATAGACGTTCCCGTTCGCCGTCGCGTACTTATTGCCATTTGCGGCTTGTCCCGCAGCCGCATTGTTACCATATGCGCCCGACGCGGCGACACCTTTGCCGCCTGCGGAGGTCTGTACCGATCCCACCGAGCCATTCGCAGTGGTTTGGTGTTGCGTGTAGGCAGTATTGCCGTTCTTGGAAACAACTGAGCTGCCATAGCTCCCATAGGCGTTCGAGGCTTGATGGGTGGCGGCGTATGCTCCCGTGTTCGGGTTGTATGCCTGGCCAACCTTCTGCGTGCCGTAGGCTGTGGTGGTAGACGCACCTCGAGCATACGTGCCAGTCGAAGGATTGTACGCAGTACCCGCTCTTGCGACTCCGTTTGGCCCATAAGCGGTCGCGCTGGAGCCATAGTACCCGCCATGCCATGCGCTGTTTCCGTAGTAGCCACTGCTGTGATAGACAACCGTTCCACCGTGCCAGTTACAGTTCCAGTAGCTGTAACCCCAGCTGTTGTTAATCGCTGCGCCAACTGCGATACCAATTCCGAACGCAAGGACCGCAGTAGTCACCACCGCTGCGGTACTGTATCCCGGTGTCACATATGGTGTCCCGTAGACCACAGTGGGGTTATACGTCGGCAGGTAGACCACTTGCGGATTGGTGGGCTGAATGACGATCACTTGAGGCGCTTGTTGTACCACGGTAATCTGTGACCCCGATTTCAAATTTCCGGCAGCCTTTGCTTTGGCTCGCAGAACTTGAACAGCAGACATGATGTCAGCGGGCTGTGTATGGTAGGCCTCTCCTAACGACGAGGTCCAGCTGAGGTTCTTCGCAAGATTGTCGAGCACCGATGGGAACTGCGTGAGTGCCTTCACGCTGGGATCCCACGGCTGTGCATCGACCGCTTTTGCCAGAGCTGAGCCGACGAGGTTCTTATTTTGCTGAACCCATAAAGCTGCGGCAGCGATCTGGTCCGGAAATGTGGCGGCCCCCATGATCTGGGCAACCAGGGCGTCCGGATACAGTGCGATGGGCGCAACTAACTGTTGCAGTTCGTCCGCAGAGAGAGGCGCGCCCTGTCCCGAATACCCCGCCGGTGCCGGCTGCTGGCCTGCAGCTTCGCGCGGTATCACCGGGAAGATAAGCAGAAGAGAGAGTGTCATTGCCAGAAGCTGTTTGAAGAAAGCTTTGATCATTTTGTTCTCCGTCCGAGAAAAGCGTCGCGCCTTCTCTTGATTCGCCAATGGATCAGCGTTGATGTGCAGCTAGAACTTCTTCATGGTGACTGGAGGACCGCTAACGCGCTTTGCGAAGATGTCGACATTGACCTCGACACGATCGGCGATTTTGATGAATGGAATTCCGCTGTTCATCCCAAACTCCTTGCGGTCGAAGGCCATCGTTCCCTTGATATCACCAGAGCCTGTCCCGACGCCGCTGACGGTCAGGCTTAAGGTTTCGGGCTTGGAGACACCGCGTATGGTGAAGGTCCCTGGTACGTCAAACGTCGTTGGACCGGTCTGAACAATCTTCGTTGACTTGAACGTGATCAAAGGATTTTGGTCGACGTCGAAGAAGTCTTTGCTTTTGAGCTTGTCGTCCTTCATGCCGCTTCCGCTATCCACGGTTGCGGCCTGAATCTCGATATCCAAGGACCCCGACGTGACATCGGTCGATGTAAAAGTGAGGGACGCATTCCATTTTTTGAAGTCGCCTGCTAGAGCGACCGAAGACTTCACATAGAACTTGACTGTGCTCTGTTGCGGCGTGACTTTGAAAACCGGGACTTGTGCCAGACTAAGCGGAGCGAGCGAGGCGGCGAAGATGCCGAGGAGTGCCAGATATTTTGTCTTCATAGCTGAACTTCCTTTCAGGTGACATGCGGGTGTAAGTTTTCGTCGCGGGATGCGCAGCAGAGTGTGACAATTATGCGCTCGATTGAGCATCAACTGTCATCAGGATTTTGCAAGAAACCAACCATCTATTGCGCTCCCTCGCCGGATGAAGAGCCATTGACTTTCTCGACTCGGGATTTGAAAAATAGTGCATAGAGCTTTTGCTCTCCCAGCACGCGTCGGAGTTCTCTGAAAGCGAATAGAGGTAAGAACGCACAGAAGACGACGATGCTTCGTGCGATGAGCTCTTCTGAGTGGATGTTGTGCCAGACAGTTCCGAAAGGTTTGCCTTGAATGATGCGTCGAATGAATTCCTCAAGAAAGTGGAAGGCGAGAACCAGCAGACTGTAGACAATCGCCTTATAGAGGGCACCCTGATAAAGCGGTCTAGATTCGGCTCCCCTGCCGAGTCTTGCCATCTCTCCGATGAGAATGACTTTGCCGATGACCAGAGCATTGACCAGGGCAAAGGTGTAGTTCATGGAGCTATCGCTAACGTCATAGTTCCTCAGCACGAGCATGGTGTACGTTACGAGCGCACAGAAGAAAAAGGCAAGATAAAAGGCTATCCACGCGAAGTCGACAAGCTCGTGCTTGGCCTTCTGCTTGAGTCCGGGTTTTGTAGCCGGATGCTCTGTACTCAACTGATTCCTCCTGGTCATAATTGGCTGCGGACGAGCCTTCCATAAGTTCCGTGGCCCCGTTGAAACGTTCAGAAAACTCGTCCTATGCGAAAGTAGAACCTTGCATGACCGTAGTCGCCGACCGAACCGGCGACCAAGACGGGCCCAAATATTGTGTTTACCAGTACCCCAGCGGCAACATCCATCGGCAGATTCGGAGGACTAGGTCCGTTGGGAAGCTTGTAGGTCTTTCCTAATTCCAACACTCCGAGGAAGTCGACTGTGCTGCCTAGCAGCGGTGGCAATTTGATCAACTCGCGAATATAGCCAATCTGCCCCAGAAAATATTGATTCGTAAGCAGCTCATTGGTGCTCCAGGCCACGAGACGTTGCGACCCACCCAGAGAGAACGCCGGCACTCCTGTCTTATAGCCATAACTGCTGCCGCCATTCAAGGTGACAAATATCGAGGAAGGTGCGCTCAATCGGAAGAAGTCCTGGGCCTGGATCTCGGTAACCGGGAAGGGCCCCGGTGCCGCGGGATTGACCGTATACCCTTTCGTATAGGCCAGAAGACTGACGCCTGAGCGCGGAATAACAGGTTGATCCAGCGTTGTTAGCTGGTATTGAATCCTGACATCTCCAGTCGCTCCGGAGGTTGTAGGTAGCGTTAGAATTTTGCCGATCTCCGGAGAGATCTGTTGAAAGCCCCCTTCGTATCCCAGTCGGAATTCACCTGTACGTCCAAAGGCATAGCCGGTGTCTATACCGCCGAGAACCTCCCGCAGACGGTAGCTTGCCTGTAAGGTGTTGCCGGAGTAGACATTCAGTTGCTGGCTGTTCGCTCCCACTCTGGGCGCTATAAACCAATTGCTAGCTGGGGTAAAAGGATGGTAGTACTCACTTTGCAGCAAGTACTGAGACCCTACAATGACATCGTTGCGCAGCTCGGACCGATAGCTCCCAAAGTCAAGAAAGGTAACTCTGGCTCCAATGCTGAACAGCACGTTGTTGTAGTCTGAGCCGTCAATCAAGATGAGTGGCCGGACGATGGGCGGCGCGTATGCCTTTTGCTCGGTTTGAATCTGCAGTCCCTGTTGACCATCCTTCTCAACCATCGAATAGGTGGAGGTGGTGAAGCGTCCCTCTCCCACGATCGACATCATGTCCTGGTCGAGTTTTCTTGAGTCGATTGGCGTCCCCACCAGCCCGGACAGCTGCTTCTCCATACCTTTCTCCATATCGAGAGAGGATGTGCCGGTGACCTGAATAAAGGTCGGGATGGGTACACTCTTACGCCGCGCGTTTCGATTTGCAATATATTGTTCCCACTCCGCCTGGCTTACCGAATACGCCGCTAGAACCGAAGCCTTGGCTGCAGCTGCGTCGTATCCTGCTTTGATGATGGCATCGGCTTTGTCGTAATCGAGAGCAGTGTATTTCTGGAGCGGAACGGTTACGAGTAGATCGGCTTGCTCCATCGAACGAAGTTCATTGGCCGCAATCATGACAGAGATGGACTGACCCAACACCCCGTAGCTCGGCAGAGTTGCTTTCGGACTGAGAGGTTCTGTCTCCAAATGGATCCCGAGGATGACATCAGCACCCATCTCCTTGGCGACGTCTATCGGGATGTTGTTGAGCAAGCCGCCATCGGCATAAAGATGATCTCCAGATCGGACGGGTGAGAAGATTCCCGGTAGCGACATCGTCGCCCTCATCGCCAGCGACAACGGGCCGTCGCGGAAGACATGCGGTTTACCAGAGACTAAGTCCGTTGCAACGCAGGCGAACGGAATTGGCAGATCATTAAAGCTTGCGAGTTCTGAATAAGGGAGAGCTACTCGGTCGAGAATCAGATCGACCTCCTGACCGGTGTTGAAGCCCGCAGGAAATTGCAAGCCCTTACGCAAACCAAACTCAAGGGAACCCGGCACTTCATGAGCATCTTGTTTGCGACGGAAAGCTAGATCACTAAATGGAGTTGCCCCACTTAGTACCTGATCCCAATCGATCCCGTTGATGAGTTCTCTGACTTCAGCCGGGGAGCGCCCGGTTGCATAGATTCCGCCAACCAGGCCGCCCATGCTGGTTCCGGCTACATAGCTGACGGGAATGCGGTGCTCTTCCATCCAGGTAATGACGCCGATGTGAGCAAGTCCTAGAGCACCACCCCCTTCAAGGACCAAGCCGAGCTTGGGACGCATTGTCTTATCCTGCTTAGGAAGCTCTTGAGAACAGCAGCAACTACTCGCCGCCAGAGCGCTGAGCAGGAGCAATGATCTCTTGGCTAGGGTGTGCATGGCTACCTTTCTGAAACACCTGGTGCGTTATGTTGTGCCGTGTTCAACCTATGGGCTGATAAGTAGAGTTCTGAATCATTACTCCCAACTTCTTGCTAACTCCGTTCACCTGATTGGTTGAAACGTGGTTGGTGCCATCGGGCAATTTGGCAAATTGGACAGCAATGGTCACGGCGTCGCTCGGATCAGTGAGATAACTGGCCACCTGTACCGCCCGAATCGCCTTCTGCTGCCGGTCGAAGACGAGCGTCAGAGAGTCACCGGGCTTGAGGTAGTTCTTGACGCTCAGGATTATCGTTCCGTCAGCGCCATTGGGTTGCATCGAGATGTCACCTCGCTGATAGGCCTGATCGAGCGCCTGCAGATCAAGCTGCGAATATTGCTTTCCGAGAGCGGCGATTTGCTGCCCATACACCTGAAACTCTTCAGTCTTCTTTGCAACGACACGTTGCTTAAACCGTCCCCCGCTGGGCTGAGGCGCCGCCTGTGGATTCAACTCGATCTTTTGCTGCTGCCCGTCCGGACCTATGCGCACCTGAAACTGCTGTGTCTTCTTGACTTCACCTTTTAGGCTGATCGTCTGCTGTTCCATCCAGCTATAACGCGCAAGTGCTAGCTTGTTCGCAGCGGAAGACTGCTTGATCTCGGCCAGCTTTTCTTGCATCTCAGGTTTCTGAGCGAGGACCTGAGAAATCGAACAGAATAGGGTGATTGTGGCTACCGCCGCCAACTGCGCGTTCCTGAGGATTTGGTGGTTTGACTTGTGCATAGTAAGCTCCTCGTTGACCTATCCTGCGATTGACCTTTGTGGAGCGACAAGGGCGCGCGCCTACCACCCGCTCTGCGAGACAGAACGGCTCCGAACGACGCCGTACAGATCCAGACAGTTGCCGCCTGGACACCTGACTATTGCTAATTCTCAGCTTGTTTCCGAGGAGTGGGAACTATCAAAAATGCTATAGACCCAAGGCTAAGAGCTATCTCTCGGCACTGATTAGCTCTTTGGCCACTGTTTGAACATCTTCGTCACGGCCTTCTGAACCAACTGCTGGTTCTTATTGCCATTGTTGTTTAGGGTGTTTTGCGCAATTCCCCGCCAGAGCAGACTTTTACCTTTAGCGTCGTATAGATCTACGATCAACGTCCCTATGACATTTTGCTGTGGTGTGATGGTGCCCATGCCACCTCCAAATCCGCGCATGCCCATCGCGGTATAGCTGGTCTGTTCCTTCATGCCGCCGTTGGCAGTGACGACGAGGTCAGGGTTCTGAGACTCTTCTACTTTTTGAAGACCCTTGCCTTGCAATGCGGCGTCGATATCCTGTACCGCTACTTGCGCCAATATTGAATTTTGGACTTTGTTGGCGTTCTCCGAAGCCCAGGCATACGTGTGAAACTGCGAGAAACTCTGGTTCTGGTTGTAGTTGACTGAGACGGTTTGTCCGACGGCAACCATCGAAGCCGAACACAGTATCATCGTGCATAATGCGAATTTAGTTTTCATCATCTTCTTCCTCTCACATCTTCAGAAATTCATCATCTTCGCCGACGACCGAAAATTCTACTTGCCGGCACCCGAGGCTCCATTTTGGACCGCTTCAAGGAATTGGGTCACCGTGAGCCCACCGCTCTTTTGACTGGGTGGATATTCCTTGAACGTCTCGAGGAACTGGGACACAATCACCGTTGCTGGCACCATCGTCCACAGCTTGTCGCCCCACCATTTCCCGTAATTCATCGACTCATCCTGGTAACGTTCCCACGGGTCTTGCCGCAAATTAGTTACGATAGGAGCCTGGGTGCTCTGTGCCTCTCCGGTGAAAAGATTGCCCTTGATCGTTTTGAAACTAACTTTCCACTGGTCGTAGCGCATCGCCATCAGGTCTGCAGTGTTGCTGAAGTAGAAGAATTCGTGACGCGGTCCTGTGGTGACTTCTCCCTTGAAGTAGGGTATGAAGTTGTAGCCATCAAGATGAGTCTTGAAGGTCTTGTCGCCAACCTTCACACCTTTCAGGAGCTTATCTTTCATGTCTGGATCTCCGGCAGCAGCAACCAGCGTCGGTAGCCAGTCTTCCATCGACATGATGTCGTTGACGATCGTATTGGGCTTGATGACGCCGGGCCATTTCACCAGCATGGGCACGCGGAATCCACCCTCGTAGGTGACGCCCTTCTCCCCCCGGAAAGGCTGATTGCCGCCATCGGGCCAGGTAAAGATTTCGGGGCCGTTGTCACTCGTGAACAACACAATCGTGTTATCGGCGATGCCGAGGTCGTCAATCTTCTTGAGTAGTTCGCCTACTTCCCAGTCCAGCTCCATCATCCCATCCGCGTAAAGGCCAAAGCCGCTCTTGTCCTGCCATTTCGGAGAGAGGTGCGTCCAGACGTGCATACGCGTGGAGTTATGCCAGAGAAAGAAAGGTTTTCCAGCTTTTACGGAGCGCTCCATGAAGTCCGTCGAATGCTTGACGAGTACAGGTTCGATATCCTCCATGTTCGTTGTTGCTTTCGGGTCCATATTTGGATGCGGCGGCAATGGACCTTCATCTACGATCTTCTGCTTTCCCACCGTTCCCCAGCGCGGGTCCGTGGTCGAATCGGCCACACTGGTGGCCGTGGAAGAGATAACGTTCCGCGGGCCAAAACGTTCCTTGAAATTGGCCATCTTTGGATAGTCGTACGCGTACGGCTCCTCCATCGCGTTCAAGTGATAGAGGATTCCATAGAATTCATCGAAACCATGCACGGTAGGCAAGTATTCGTTGCGGTCGCCAAGGTGGTTTTTGCCGATCTGTGCCGTCGCGTAGCCTTCGGGTTTGAGTAGCTCCGCGATTGTTGGGTCTTTGTCCTGCAGGCCCTGCTTCGCGCCGGGCAAACCTACCATCAACAAGCCGGTCCGAAACGGCGTCTGGCCGGTAATGAACGCGGCGCGCCCGGCCGTGCATGATTGCTGCGCATAGTAGTCGGTGAACAGTGCCCCTTCTTTGGCGATTCGGTCAATATTGGGCGTGCTGCCGCCCATCATGCCACGATGGTACGCGCTGATATTCCAGATCCCAACGTCGTCTGTCATGATGACGACGATGTTTGGTTTTTTTGTTTGTGCGGGCTGCGCTTGCGATACCCGTGTCACATAAATTAGCAACATCAGAAAGGCTAAAAGTGCCGGCGTCAACTTTTTGTAGTGCGCTTTGAAACTCATTTTGTCCTCTTCTATGGCTTGCTCAATTCAAAAGTGTTGGCCGTTGAACTTGGTCTGAACTTGCAGTGGATGTGTGGTACGCATCACCTTTCGGAATAACGTATCGCCTCGATGTATTTCATGCCGAAAAGGTCGATCACTGAATGGATCTCAAGTATCGGCGCTACAGGAGAGGTCTCCATGAGCATCAGGAGGTCCGTAAAGCAGCTCGAACGAATGTGCGATTTCAACTCCGGTTCACTTGACCAATCCTGTTCAAAGCAGATCGCGTCCGGATTACCAGCTTCCTGGTAAATGCGCCCTTCAATAAATCCGCGGTCCATTCGGGCCGCAATCCTGATAGACCGAAGCGCCTCGATCGCTTCGAGCGAACGGTTGGGTCGAGCCATCATTCTCAAGCTGATTTGGAACATGCCGCTAGCAGAAGCAATCTGTAGACCAACCAGAATCAAATTGTTTTCGAAAGCTTAGTCGTTCCAAGATATGGGTTTATCGAAGTGTCGGCCTGGCGTGACAATCTGCCTTACGACGCCTTTGCTCCGACCTGTCGGAGGAGACTCCGAAGAGTCGGAGGCTGGGATTAAGCCCGATCGCGGCAGCAGCCGCAGGTAAGGGACCTTGCCGACCATATCTCCGTGAGGGTTTTTCTCAGGGATTTGAATATTAAGTCGTCGACTCCCTTCGGTTACCAAATTGGCTCGATTGCGCCGTTGGCAGCGGGTATGGTGGGTATGGCGGCACGATTCGGAGCGAGCTCGACGTGTAGATCTCCTGGGCGATCTATCGAGCCGCCTCGTCCTGGGCAGCTTTTAATTTCTGGCAAGATGTGACAGGGTTTGGGGATTATCTTGGGTTTCCTGTTCTCTGAAGAGTGATTTTCATCCGTGGGCCGACTCTCCTCTGCGTGGCTAGTTGGAGATAAAGATGGCTATCGCCGACAAGAGCCAGGACGGTGCGTTTACAATTTTTGAACTACGAGGGACACACTTTCATGCGTTCAAAGCTTTGCCACCCCTTCAAATCTTCGCTCCTAACGGTGCTGGCCCTGAGTGCGGCTTTTGCGATCTCGTCCATCCCAGTCCCCGCCCAAGCCCCGCATTCACTAGACGCTGCCGAACAACAGAAGGTGGATAGGTTGGTGAAGCAGATGACGCTTCAGCAAAAGCTGGACTACATCGGAGGAACAGGCTTTGGTGTGCGGGCCGTTCCGTCGCTTGGGATTCCTGCTCTCGATATGTCAGATGGTCCATACGGAACGAGGTCAAACTCAGGGTTTCCCTCGACGACCTACGGAGCCGGGATTAACATGGCGGCTTCGTGGGATCCTGCACTGGCGGCACGGGTGGGCGCGGGAATAGGTCGCGACGCCCGGGCACGTGGAGTCCACTTCATGCTTGGGCCTGGGGTTAATATCTACCGGTCGCCACGAAACGGACGTAACTTCGAGTACTTCGGCGAGGATCCGTTCCTTTCGGGGCAGATTGCAGTTGGCTACATTATCGGAATGCAGGAGCAGGGCGTCAGTGCCACGGTCAAGCATTATCTGGGCAACAATAGTGAGTTTCTGCGGCACGACTCAGACTCCGAGATCGACGAGCGAACACTGCGCGAGATCTATCTGCCTGCCTTCGAGGCAGCGGTAAAGCAGGGGCATGTGAGCTCGGTGATGGACTCTTACAATCTGATCAACGGACAACATGCGACCCAGAACGGTTACTTCAATATCGACATCCTGCGCAACGAGTGGGGCTTCAAGGGTGTGCTGATGTCGGACTGGGATGCGACCTACGATGCGATCGGCGCGGCGAACGGTGGGCTCGATATTGAGGAGCCGGGCGGGAAGTTCATGAACAACGGGAACCTTGGGCCGGCTATTCAGGGCGGCAAGGTGCCCGAGGCGACGATCGACGAGAAGGTGCGTCATATTCTAGAGACGGCTGCTTCTTATGGCTGGCTGAATCGTGATCAGCACGACACGTCGATCTCTTTCGTTGATGCAAAGAACAGGGAAGTTGCCCTCGATTCAGCTCGCGAGGGGACGGTGTTGCTGAAGAACGTGGGTAACTTGTTGCCGCTCGATAAGTCGGCGGTTAAGACGATTCTGGTAGTCGGACCAGACGCCTATCCGGGCGTTCCGGTGGGCGGAGGAAGCGCCGGCGTAGTTCCGTTCCATATGGTGAGCGCGCTTGAGGGCATCTCCAACGAGGTGGGCGCAGCGACGACCGTGCTGTATGACAGGGGCGTTCCGACATTGTCGCATCTGGCGTCGGCGACGGAGTTTACTACGGATGCCAAGAACGGTAAGGCCGGGTTGACGCTTGAGAGCTTCAATAACCTGGACCTCTCCGGAGTTCCGGCTTCAAAGACAGTCACGCGCCATGCGGTCCTCGAAGGACTCACCATCAAGGATGTCATCGCAAATGTGGATGCGGTGATAGAAATGCTGTTCAACTCGCCCCCAGCTGAAGTTTCTCACCGACTCACCGGCTTTTATAACGCCGCGACATCCACCAAATACATCTTCGCATTGGAGGACTCCGGGGAGGGCTCAGGCAATCGGGTGTATGTCGACGACAAGCTCGTGATCGACAACTGGAAGATTGTGCGTGCGTTTCAGCCGCACCTGACGCTCGAGCTTGCGGCGGGGCCTCACAAGATAGTCGTCGAAGAGTGGCAAAAGACTCCCATCGGAGGCCACGTGGTGCTGGGAATCGTACCTGAAGACAAGGTGGTCAATTCACAGGCTGTGCAGCTTGCCGCGAAAGCCGATGTTGTATTGGTGGAAGCTGGCTTTGAGGAAGAGAGCGAAGGCGAGGGTGGCGACAGAACGTTCTCGTTGCCGTATGGGCAGACTGAACTGATCCGCGAGATGGTTGCGGCGAATCCGAAGGTTGTCGTCGCGATTACATCGGGTGGGAACGTGGATTCGACGCAATGGATCGATCGCGTGCCCGCAGTATTGGAGACATGGTACGCGGGGCAGCAGGCTGGACAGGCATTGGCGGAGATTTTGTTCGGCGATGTTAACCCGTCGGGACATCTGCCCGCCACCTTCGAGCGCAAAGCGGAGGACAATCCAACCTTCGCTAGTTACTATCCTGAGGGCGACTCAAAGCGGGTCGACTACAAAGAAGGCATCTTCGTTGGATACCGTGGGTACGAGAAGAATAAGGTCAAGCCGCTGTTTCCGTTTGGATACGGTCTCTCCTACACTACCTTCAAGTTTGCGAATCTGAAGGTCGATCAGAACGACAGTGGCGGCGAGGTGAAAGGCGTTGCCAGCTTCGATGTGACGAACACGGGTAGTCGCAAAGGTGCTGAAGTTGCGCAGCTCTATGTAACAGAGGACCACCCGAAGGTGCCGCGCCCGGAGCATGAATTGAAGGGGTTTCTGCGGGTAGAGCTGTCGCCGGGCGAGACGAAACATGTAGAGATTCCGTTGGAGGCAAGATCGTTTTCCTACTATGACGTCGCGGCCAAGCGATGGGCGATCGGCTCTAATCGATTCACGATCTCCGTTGGCGATTCGGTTGAATCGCTGCCGTTGAAGACGGGGGTTACCTTGAAGTCCAGCGGGAATTGACGGATCACCAAACCGATGGACAGGCCCGGGCCGCCAAATTTTGATTGGCGGCCTGGGTATTTTTTTGGCGCGTGAGTTCGTGGTGTTTTCTTGGGGATTTTGCGAAAAGTGGGTGTTTTGACGTGGTGTTTTGGTGGTGTAGTTGTGGTGTTTTGCGTGGCTGGCGTGGTGTTTTAGCAGTCAGTTTTTTGGCTGAGAAAAATGTGGCAGAGTTTTGGGATTTATTTTTTGGGTTCCCGTTTCGGGAATGTGAGGGACGGCGGGTCCATGCCCTCCTTGAGGCCACGAGTTATTAGGGAGCGGGTGGACCTGATGCGGTGGCGGCGAAGTGTTGATCAGTCGCGCATACCCGTTCAGGCGGACTGCGTCCCACCCTTCGCAAGAGACGCGAAGGATGGGCACCCAGCTTCATTTTTTGAGTCATAGAGCGCGATGCAATTGCGCCGTTACAGCTTCTTTTTGAGGTCGTAGGCCATGTTCTTATGGGCTGCGACGGCGGTCTTGCCTTTGATGACTGCGGTTCTGAACTTTACATCTTTGGTGTCCTTGGCTTCGGTGGTGAAGGCACTCAGGGCTTTCGAGTGATCCGTCACCATCTGGTCCATGTACTCCTTGTCGAAGTCATTGCCGGAGAGACCGTTGAGTTTATCCAGTTCTTTCTGGTGGTCGGGGTCGGGGCCGGTTGGAGCTGCGAGGCCCCAGGAGTCTGCGAAGGGCTTCATGCTTTCGGTCATCTGCGTGTGTTCTTTGACCATCTTGTCGGCAAACGCCTTCACTGCGGGATTGGTGGCTTTCTGTTCTGCCAACTGGCTGAGGGCTATCTCGTTCTGGTCGGATTGCGCTGCCGTCGCGAGAAACTTCTTGTCGTCGTCCGTCACTGCTTTTGCTTTGGCTGGTAGGAGTGTGGCGGCGATGCCGAGCATCGCGCAGCACATCCATTGCGTAGATTTTTTCATTGACTCTCCGAGTTGCGGCTTGGCCGCGAAGTTTCGTTCAGGGCGTGAGAGGCAGTTTTTTCGTTTCGCGTTGTATTACGAAGACATGGTTAGGCGTAGCAGTTTTCGTAGGGCGCAAAAAACTCTTTTTAGATACTTCTTCGGCGTGGAAGATGGTGCGGATGATGATCGATTGCGGGGAAGAAAAACGTTCGCTCGTGGCGCGAAGGCCCACTCATGCGATGGCCGCATGAATAGAGCACCCGAGGCACTGGTTTCATTTGATGTAGGGGCCACCGCGGTGGTTCGTACGGCGGCGCTTTCATGGGGCGGTGGCTAGTGGCCCAACTGCCTGCTGGCTAGCTCTGTTCCTTCTACTCTGGCTCGGATTTTTTGAAATGCAGTGTCTCGGGCGGTCGAGGTGTCGTCAGCGAATGGTGCAAAGCCACAGTCGTCGGTGGTTCCAAGTTGCTCGATGGGTAGGAAGGATGCTGCTTCGAGGATGCGGTCGCGGACCTGGGCTGCAGTTTCGATGGCTGGATTGATTGGGTCGATGACGCCTATGAAGACAAGATGCTGAGGCCCTGCCAAGTCGCCTACGAGCCTTAGGATGCGCGGTTTGTCCGGTTCGCTGGCCATCTGAAGATAGAAACGGCCGACATTGAGCTTGAATAGATCTGGTAGCAGTCCGGCGTAGTCAACGTCTGCGCTGTGGGTCGAATCGTGGTCTCCGCCGGGACAGACATGCACACCGATTTTCTGACGTTCGTCAGCAGTGAAGCGTTGCAAGACCTGATTGTTCAGGTCGACGAAGCTGCGCAGAAGGTTGCCGGAGGGATCGAGCTTGAGGGAGAGCCGGCCCTCGGTGAAGTCGATCTGTACGGATGCTGCCCCTGCGGAGAGAGCCCCGCGAATATCAGCTTCGGCCTCGTCGATTAGATCCGCGAGGAAGGACTCTCGGGAGTAGCCGGGAATCTCTGCTGACGGATAGAGGAGGCTGAGCGCAGAGGCGGAGATAACAGCCTGCTTGATTGGGCGATTGGTATAGGTGCGCGCGGCCTTGAGAAAATTTTTGGCATGAGTGCCGTAACGAAAGGGGCCGGAGGTAAGTCGAGGCAGCTGGCGTTGGTGGCCATCGGCGAACGGGATGATGACTCCATCGGACGCGAGATTTGAGAGACCGATGAGAGGGTAAGTGGCGAAGCTGGGCTTGGTTTGTTCGCCATCGGTCAGGACCGGCGACCCGGTCTGCTCGAGGCGATCGATGGTGTCTCGAAGTGCCTCATCGTAGGCGCTGTCCAGAGAGTCACGGGTGATTTTGTCGGCATGATGCAACGTTAGCGCTTCGATCAGTTGAGGAGGACGAGGGATGCTGCCAATTGGTTCGGTCGGAATCATCGGATGATGGTACTCGTGGAGTGAGGGTTAAGACTCTCCACCAAAAGATTGATTTCGATTCGGAAGCGGTGTTCGCGCGTGAAGCGAATGCCCACTCGTGCGATGGGAGTCTATGAATGGGTACCAGAGGTATTTGTTCGATTTGGTGCAGGTTCGATGTACTAACTGAAGGTGGAATCCTTATGACTCAAAGGAGTTGACTTCGTGATCTACGGGCGCTAGTGGGACGCATAAGTCATTCTCAGAGAGTTTTTCCACCAGTTCAATCGGCAGGGGATCTTCGCCGACCAGCCAGCAGATCCGGCGCCCTCCAAATGCTCTGCCGGGTTTAGGCTCAGAGATGAGGCGCATACCGCTTTCTTCCAGCTGCACTATAGTCTGTTCGAGATTGTCGGCAGTGAAGCAGAGATGATTCAGACCGCCACGCTTCGAGGCGCTGACAAGCTTGCTTTCGGGACTATCCGGAGATACGAACTCAAGAAATGTCTGGTCGCCTGCGAGCTTTAGAAATTGCACAAAGGCAGTTTGAAGAGGGTCGTGGATGACTGGGGTCGACAGTTCGTATCCGTAACGATCGACGTAGGTCTTAGCGATTGAATCTATAGTTTTGACTACATAACCTACGTGATGAAGATGTAGCGCCGAACCTGGGAGCATCGCAATTTCGTCCTATTCGTCGGGTACAAACGACCTACTTGGAGGCTAACTTTTGGTCGAGCAGATCGAGCAGATCTCCTACGTGATGGAGTTGCTGCAACTGGCCGAGTGCAAACTTTACTTTGTATCGCTTTTCGATGGCGGTGATCAGGTTGACGTGCGCAAGGGAATCCCAATCGGGAACATTCTCGGCGTTTGAGTGACGATCGAGGACAAGGTTCGGTTCGTCCAGAATGTCACGAAAGATTTCTTGAATTTCAGGAAGACGATCCTCGCTACTCATTACCGGGCTCCATGATTTTTATGTGGGTGTTGCGGGGCGTAAAGCCCTTGATCTCCAGTGAGTATATCGCGGAGCCATCAGGGTTTTGGGACACTACTTCAAATCCAAGTTTCGGATAGTGATCTTGGACCATGGCATTTTTCTTCGTGGGGAGATAGTGCCCGTGCAGGACTGCAATACCCATTCCGCGGACTCGCTGAACCAGCGCGTCCAACATTGCAAGTTCCATGTCGCGCTTGAGGACGCGACAGCTCATGAGCCAGAGATCGATGTCTAGAATGTCGTTCTTGCGGCGACCAAGCACAATAGAGATGAGTCCATTGTCTCCGAATCGATCGCTGAGTCTGCCGTAGATTCCTATTGCATCCGGGTCCGTAAGAATGGACTCAATCTCGCCAAGGGTGTAGCGACGGGTTGTGAGATTGAACTGGTTTGTTTTGTTGGTGAGTTGAGCGATGCGTTCGAGGTAGATTGGCTGAAAGCGGCCAATTTCCGCGGTCATCGAGAGCGAATCCAGATACTCACCATAGTCGGCAAACTTACCTTCGAAGACCGTGCGCTGGGTGTTTTGGTCGTAGAGAGCGGCGCGCTCGTAATCTTCCTGGGAGAGTGAGATCTGCTCGAAATAGCGGCCAGCCTCGAGGACTTTGGCGTATTGCGCCACGTCGCTTCCAACGTCGGGAACAGCAATACCGTTGATCTGAGCTCTAACGATTTCGCGCTCAGCAGGATTGTCATCCACGAAGACAAAGCTGTCGGCGCCGAGATTAAGTTCGTTCGCGATCAAAGCAATGTTTTCGTGTTTGGGATCCCAATTCGCTTTGAAGCATGAGATATGTTCGAGCTTGAGTATTGAATCCGGATGTTCGAAGCCCTGTTTGGCGATCTCCTCGCTGTTCTTCGAGCAGACGGCAAGAAGTACGCCGCGATTGCGTAATGAGAGGCAGTACTGCTGAAAGGCGGAATAAGCCTCAGCTACGGGGGTTTCACGACCGATCTGGATCTTCTCGACGCCATCGTCACCGATGGCGCCGCCCCAAATTGTGTTGTCAAGATCCAACACAAGAACTTTGCGAGCTTTGCCGTAAATTGCGCGAATGATAGCAGTCAGCGAGGTGGCTATGGCATGACTGCCTTCGAGTGACGTGTTGATCTTGTAGCTGAACCAACGTTCGAAGTCGAACCATTGGTCAAGGCCAATGCGCGCTGAGATGCTGCAGATGTCCTGGACGAGAAGTTTGGAGTTGGATGCCGCTCTCCGTGCAAACTCCAGGTTGAGCGCAGAGACAAATCGAGTATGGCCGCCAGCTAGAGTTGCGTCGAGATTGCCCAGGATGGCATAGGGCGGGAACTCGAAGTTGTTCTGGATCACGAGGCAGCCGATCTTCTCTTCCAAGGATGTCCATATCTCCTGGAAGAAATTGATCTCAGTTTTTACGTGCTCCTCGAACTCGATTTCCGAACATCCTACGGGAGGGAACCGCTGAATATTCCTCACGGAGGTGTGTACGTAGATGAGATGGGGTTCGAATTGAATTAGGGCATCCGCGTCATGAACTGCGTCAACGTAGAAGCGGCCGTACTCGGACTGGTGAAAGGTTGGTGCAAAGCCGGCATCAAGCAGTCTGAGTTCGAGGAGATCGACAACTTCGTTGGTGGTGCTGCCACTGAGCACCGCAATGCGAATGGGTTGAAGGTTTTCCCTCGCCGCAAGCTTGCGTCGCAGGCCTTTGCGTTTGGTCAACAATTCGTCTACGGACAAGCTGGCGAGATCAATTCCGTCAGGATGAGACATGGGCCAAGAATACAGGATTCGATGTGGTTATCAGGCGAGAGCTGGTTAAGCTGAGGCACCTAAAACTGAAAGTATAGAAAGCTGGTACTCGCGTCGAGCAAGAGGATCGCACAGCATAACAAGAGTGTCAGGC
Organism: Tunturiibacter gelidiferens; assembly: GCF_013410115.1. Lineage (GTDB taxonomy): Bacteria > Acidobacteriota > Terriglobia > Terriglobales > Acidobacteriaceae > Edaphobacter > Edaphobacter gelidiferens. Next base: position 1,011,970 of record NZ_JACCCV010000001.1, on the reverse strand, counting down.
CAAGACTCCACGTGGCTGTTGGCCTCCATCGAAGATTCGGCAAGATGCTTGGCTTGAGAACTTCGTCTTTGGGTAATTGACCCAAGATCTCCTGGGTGTTGGGGAGCGCCCATATGATGAAAAAACAGATCAAGAGAGAGAGTGCAGCGGTTGAGAGGTGACTCAAAAATCTGGAGGTTGGAGGAATGTATTTCATGTAGGGAAATGCGTCAAAAGCCGGCCCCCTACCGTGAATACCGCACATGGTCTGCAATAGGTAAACGGCCTCATGCACATTCGCAGATCTGAAGAAGACAAGACTGATGAGAAAGGCAACGAAGGTAAGCGCAATCATGAAGGGTGCAGGCACCTTGCGATGGAACCGATGTCCCTGAGGGGTGAAGATGCGCCAGGCGTGATTGACCGTAAGGTACAAACCCTGAAGAACGCCGAACATCACAAATTGCATGCCTGCGCCGTGCCAGATGCCGGCGAGAAACATGGTCATGATGACAGGGAAGAAGACCATGCTGGTGAAGCCTTCCAGTGTGGCACTGGCCTTGCGTGAGACCTTCTTGCCGGCACTGATTCGGCGGCCATTGGTCCATCGCAGAATTGGGGTGTAGAGATATTCGTTGAGATAGCGTGAAAGTGTCATGTGCCATCGCTGCCAAAACTCAATGATGCCCTGTGACTTGTAAGGCGAATTGAAGTTGAATGGAAACTCGATGGAGAACATGCGAGCCAAGCCGAGAGCCATGTCGGAGTAGCCGGAAAAATCGAAGTAAAGTTGCATGGAATAGGCGAGAGCGCCGAGCCACGCTGTGACAATTCCCGCACTTCCTGGGTTATGAAAGACAACGTCAGAGAGTGGAGCTATACGGTCGGCGATGAGTACTTTTTTTGCAAGCCCCATGACGAACCAGGAAAGGCCGAGGGCAAGATCGCCGGCATCCAAGCCGCGGATGCGATCCTCGTCCAGCTGAGGCATCAATTCGCGGGGATGAATGATAGGGCCGGCGATCAGATGTGGGAAGAAAGTAACGAATACGGAATAGGGCAGCAGTCCCTGACGCTTCGCGATCTGCTGGCGAAGGTCGATCAAGTATGCGATCTGGGTAAATGTGAAGAATGAGATTCCCAGCGGCAGCACTACGTTTGCGAAGGCGTGGTTAGTAACACCATGATCATGAAAAAAGTTAAGGAAGGGAAAAAGATATTTGTAGTAAGCCAAAAGCCCGAGGTTGGCGAGAATCGCGATGACAAGCCAACGGCTCTGGCTCGCTTCTGGTTTTCCCTCGCCCAACATCCTGGCGAAGAGATAATTCATCACGATGGAGGCGGTCAAAAGGACGAGGTAGGACGAATTCCAATACCCGTAGAAAAAAAAGGAGGTGATCGTTAGCCAGGCGAGAGTGGCAGACCGGCTGAAACGGCTTACGATCTGATACCCGATAAGACTCGCGGGAAGGAAGAGAAAGATGAAGATAGCAGAGGAGAAGAGCAATCAGGGTTTTCTCCCTGTGGAGTCGACGGACATATGTTGGAGAACCTGATCGGCCACCATATTTGAGAGCAGCGCAGACCCAATGGCGTTGACGTGCATACGGCCTTCTGTTGTGAAAGCGGTTATGGGAATGGTTTGGAAGCGATTGTCTACGAGAGCGGGAAGCTTTTGTTGAAAGTAGGATAGCTTCGGATCGCAGGGCGCCATTGGGGTGGAGTCGACAAGGACCGTGGTTCCATCGCGGTTGTAGCTTCTAAGTCCCGCTACCCACTCGCGATTGGGGACACTTGGCGGCCTCACCATTGTTTCGCATTCCGTCGCGGTTGGAGCGTCAATGGGGTACTGTCCCTGATGAGCGGTGCGGAATTGCAGGATATCGTTTGAGGCTGGCCGGTTTCTGACTCGTTCAAGGGCGAGCCGCCACCCAAACCCGGCCCAGTAAAAGAATTCATCAGGACGTCTGAGCAGAGCGGCCAGGTTGATAAGGCGATTCGGTTGTCCCACACGCCAAGTCATTGCCTCATACATCCCGACTATCTGCCGCTGGCTCAATGGATCAAAGTCCTCTGGGGAGTAAAGAAAAATCAGAAACTTTGGGCTCTGATTCTGTGAGAGGTATCGATCCAGCACCATGGTTCCGTTAAAGATCGTCATTCCCTCATACTCAGCGATGTTGCAAGTACTAAGCCCGGTCCGCTGGCGGATCAAAGCAGGGTCGATGCCAACCATAGCGGTTGAGTCACCGTAGACAACGATCTGACAGTTGAAATTGTGGAGGGTCGCGCCCCAGGCCAAGTTGATGAGGTACTTATTGTCCGAGCGAACCGCAACCCAACGTGAGGGCAGGAAAAAGCACGCTGAAACCAATAAAAAACAGGGAATAAGAATGAATGGCGCGAGGTAGAAATAGAGTCTTCTAGACGAGACAGAACCTGCGAATGCCATTATCCCTTTACTTTATTATAAGAGATCTTGTTTCGATAGGACCAATTCGAGTGAGGCCTGGGCCTGTACTGAAGTACACGCAAGATTGTTCGAAGACAGGGTTAATCTGACGCGGCGAGGTTTGAAGAGGCCTTTGCCGCTGCTTTGGACACGTGGCCTCAGGCCGGCGTACAGGATAAACCGCGTCCCTGGCTCATTTTAGCCCCGCGCTTCAGGGCTATAAACGGAATGCGCCGGCGCCATCGCTATGTGCGCAGGCCTGAGCGGGGCTTCTCTCATCGACGCTTTGCTGGCCGCGAGGAACTCGCCAGGTACCATCTCGCGCACTTCGCCCGCGCGGACTTGTGCCGCAGGCTGGGTAGGAGCGTCGGTTCCTCGCAGGGCGGCTGAGGGAGTTGCAATAAAAATTTGGCTCTGCTGTCGATTTTCCCTGTGCCGGACGACTATAGGTTGAACAAGCCGACGCGCAAGATCGCGCTGCTGGTCCCAACATAAGGAGAAGAACAATGAAATACGTCTGTCTGGGGTACTACGATAAAGACAAATTTGATGGCATGGCTGAGGGCGAGCGAAACGCCATGTTCGACAAATGCTTTGAATACGACGACCATCTTCGCGCCAACGGGCACTGGGCTGGTGGAGAAGCGCTTCAGTCTCAGGAAACTGCCCTGACCCTGTATTGGAAAAACGGCAAAGTGGCAACTACCGACGGTCCCTATGCGGAGACCAAGGAACAACTCGGTGGCATTCTCGTCCTTGAAGCGCGGGACATAAATCATGCTGTACAGCTCATGGCGCAGCACCCGGCGATGACGTATGGCAACATCTTCGAGATTCGGCCAGCAGGGGACATGAACGAAATCGTGAGGGCAAGTGAGCAACGACGGCGAAAGGATACCTCGCGATGAGGACGGCTACGAGGAAAAAATGATCAGGATCATGGAAGGGGCTAGCCTGGCGATACTCATGCTTTTCAGCTGGCTTGACCCTGGTTTGGATGCGGGCAGAGAAAATCACCTGAATGGAGATTTGATATGTCGTTCTTTCGCGATTTGAGAATTGCCGTGCGTTCCCTGGCGCGAGTGCCTGCGCTGTGGATTACAGTCGCCCTTACGTTGGCATTAGGTATCGGCGCCAACGCCGCAATCTTCAGCGTGGTCCGTGCCGTGCTGCTGCGTCCGCTGGCGAATCGCGACGAAGATCGGTTGCTTTATCTGCGTCAGAGTGCCCCCGGCATCGGCGAAACCAACACAGCGTTTTCGGTCCCCGAGATTCAGGACATCGGCAGCGGGTTGAAGTCAATTAAGGAACTGGGCACATTTTCAGAGATAGATTTTACGGTCGTGGGTCTAGGCACGCCACGCGAGATTCCTGCCGGCGTGGTGGATGGACACTACTTCGAGGTGATGGGCCTGCGCCCGGTGCTTGGACGCCTGCTGACTCCGGCCGATGACGGTCAGAATGCCGCCGGAGCTGTGGTGCTGACCTATCACTTCTGGAGGACATCGCTGCACTCCGATCCCAGCGTGATTGGAAAGGCTGTGCGGCTGGAGAGCTGCTGTGGCGCGCGCCCCGCGACCGTGGTTGGTGTTCTGGAACCATCCGTTCCCTATCCGGTGGCAACAGAGATCATCGCCAATATCGTCACCAGCCCGCATCATCTTTCCGCCACGATGGTGACGGGGCGCGAGCATCGCATGACGGAAGTCTTCGCGCGGTTGGCTCCCGGCGCGAGTGTCGACAATGCGCGGGCGGAACTGCGCAGCGTATACGGCGCCATGGTGGCGGCACACCCGGAGGTTTACAAGCCGGAGGAGCATTTCAAGATCGACGTAACGCGCATGCACGAGCAGATCAATTCGCGCGCCAATACAATTCTGTGGATACTGTTCGCGGCTTCGGGTCTGCTCTTCGTGATTGCGAGTTCGAACATTGCTAACTTGGTGCTGGCGCGAACGGTGCGCCGCGAACCGGAGCTGGCGGTACGTTCGGCGCTGGGCGCAAGCACTGCAGTGTTGCGCCGTTCTCTGTTGGCTGAGAGCCTCGTGCTATGCGGAAGCGGGGCAGTGGCGGCAGTGGCCCTCGCCATACCGATGGTAGCGGTGCTGGGTCGTTATGCATCGCGCTTCTCAGTGCGCGCCGAGGAGCTCACGCTCGATTTCAGTCTGGTGTGGTTTGGGATTGGGCTGGCGTTGATCGCGTCCGTCTTCCTGGCATTCATTCCGCGGCTTCCCTCGGCAAATGCGCCGCAAGGCGGGCTTACCGGCCGGGGAACACGTGTTGCCGGAGGGAGCAGCCGGCGTCTCCGCATCTTTGCTGTTACGCAGATCGCAGCCTCATTTCTGCTGCTTGCCGGAGCGTGTGTGCTGATGAAGACTCTGTTTGTGCTGGAGCAGACGCGGCCGCCGTTTGATTCGGCTAACGTTCTGGCACTCAATCTTCCGAAGATGTCGTATGGGCGGACACCCCAGCAGGTGGATGAGTTCTATCGCGAGGCGCAACGCCGGGTCAGCGCGCTGCCGGGAGTGGAGCACGTATCCTCCGGTTTCGCCGCTCCCTGGCGTGACGATCATTTGAACGTCAGCTTTGAATTTGCCGCCCAAGGCGCCAAACGTGCGGACGGTCAGGATTTTCGGGGCAAGTTCCGGGTGGTATCGCCGGGATTCTTCGACACGTTCGGTGTGCCGATTCAGGAGGGCCGTGACTTCAACGCCAGCGACAAGGACGGCTCCGAACGCGTCGTCATCATCAGTCAGAGTCTTGCAAAGATGCTCTATCCAGGGCAGGACGCGGTGAACCATACACTGTGGTGGACGGACGGGGTAATGAAGTTTGTCGGTATCAGCACCGAACCAAGACGAATCATTGCCGTGGTACCCGACTTCGACGATGAAAATATCATCCCGTCACCGGCCATGACGATCTATGAGCCGGACGAACAGGAACCAGGATGGAACGGCCGCCTGTTCGTACGCGCACATCAGGATGCTTACGCGCTGGTCCCGGCCATTACACGAACCATTCGCGATCTGTCAGCCGACCAGCCCGTGGAAAAGGCCAGCACGCTCGGAGACGTTCGCGCGGAGGTGCTGTCGCCCGACCGCCTCAACGCGATAGTGTTTGGCGGATTCGCCGCCGTGGCACTCTTAATCTCCGTGGTGGGCGTGGCGGGCGTTCTTGCTTTCTCTGTGAGCTGGCGTACGCGCGAGTTTGGAATCCGCATGGCCCTGGGCGCTCTGCCGCGCAACATTCTCACCACTGTTCTCGTAGAGGGCGTGACGATGGCCGGCATCGGAGTGGGCGCGGGTGTGGTGGTGGGCTTTGCTCTGGCACGCGCAATCGCCAGATACGTAACAGGTATCCATCAACCGGGCCCACTTGCGTTTGTTGGTTCCGCGGTGGTCATTCTGGGTGCGGCCGTAATTGCTTCAGCTGTGCCTGCGGCGCGTGCCGCAAGAGTGAATGCGGTCGAAGCGCTGCGTTCCGAGTAACTGGCTCATTTTGACCGCGTGGTGAGGCGGCCAGGATGTACTCGGATGTTTTTAAACAAGGCTTATGGCGGAGAATGGGGGATTCGAACCCCCGATAGAGCTTTCGCCCTATAACGGTTTAGCAAACCGCCGCCTTCAGCCACTCGGCCAACTCTCCGTCTGTGTTGCGGTGAGCATCCGCCTCTCGGCGATGCCCGGCTGTGGCCATTATAGCTTGAGGCTGGGGGAGGAAGACAAGGTGCTGAAAGATGCCGCGGCGGATCTCCCCTGAGACGGATGATAAGGCAACCGCAGATTCCCTTCGGGAATGACAACAGAAGAACAAGCAACAGCAGATTCTCGCCGGATACAGCTACGAGGCAACCGCAGATTCCCTTCGGGGATGACAACAAAAAGAAAAGACTGAGCCCCGTGGGCTTCTTGATTCCGTTTCGCGCATAGCCTGGATGGCGGTATAAAACGAGAGGGACCAAATACAGCGATCCTTCACTACGTTCAGGATGATGACATAAAACACTTATCGACGCTGAGAGATTTGGGATCATGGCGGGGTGGGGTAGGAGGAGCCGGGAAGATGCGGCTGCTGCCGCTGATTGCTGCTACTTACTTTATGGTTTCGGGTGGGCCGTATGGGCTGGAAGATGTGATTGGCATGGCGGGGTATGGGTGGGCGCTGGTGCTGCTGGTGGTGATTCCGGTGGTGTGGAGTCTGCCGACGAGTTTGATGGTGGGAGAACTGGCGTCGGCGATACCGGAGGAGGGTGGGTACTACCGGTGGGTGCGGCGGGCGATGGGGGAGTTCTGGGGGTTTCAGGAGGCGTGGCTGAGCCTGGCGGCGAGCGTCTTCGATATGGCGATCTACCCGACGATCTTTGTGCTGTACCTGGGGAGGATTGAGCCGGCGTGGACGGCGGGGTATCGGGGGACGGGGTGGGCTCTGGCGGTGGTGGCGGTGTGTATGGTCTGGAATCTGCGGGGCGCGCGGGCGGTGGGTGAGGGGTCGGTGGGGCTGTTTTGCGTGCTGCTGTCGCCCTTTGTGGTGTTGACGGCGGTGGGATTGTGGAAGGGGTTGGCGGGCGGGGGTGCGCAGGGAGTGCATGGTGGGGCGGGCGGGATGGGGGTGGGGGCGGCGGGGGTGGATTGGGCGGGGGCGGTGTCGGTGACGCTGTGGAATTACATGGGGTGGGATAACGCGTCGACGGTGGCGCAGGAGGTGGAGGAGCCGCAGAGGAATTATCCGCGGGCGATGCTGGTGGCGGCGGGGCTGGTGGCGGTGACGTATGTGCTGCCGCTGGCGGCGGTGGGGTTGGCGGGGATTCCGGCGGCACGGTTTTCTACGGGGGCGTGGACGGATGCGGCGAGGGAGCTGGTGGGGCCGTGGCTGGCGCTGTGCGTGGTGATGGGCGGGATGATCAATGGCGGGGGGATGTTCAATGCGCTGATGATGAGCTATACGCGGGTTCCGTATGCGCTGGCGGAGGAAGGCCTGCTGCCGGAGGTAGTGGAGCGGAAGAACCGGTGGGGCGTGCCGTGGGTGAGTGTGGCGGTGTGCTCGGTGGGGTGGGCGCTGGCGCTGCGGTTGTCGTTTGAGCGGCTGATCTCAATTGACCTGGTGCTGTATGGAGGGGCGCTGATGCTGGAGTTTGTGGCTCTGGTGGTGTTGCGGGTGAAGGAGCCGGGGTTGGCGAGGCCGTTCCGGGTGCCAGGCGGGGTTTGGGGTGCGGTGGGGATGGGGGTTGGGCCGGGGGTGCTGATTGCGTTTGCGCTGTGGGCGGCGAGGGGGGAGCGCGTGGCGGGGCTGCCGGCGCTGGAGTTTGCGGGGATTGTGGCGGCGGCGGGGCCGGTGGTTTATTGGGCGGCGCGGATGGTGCGGCGGGGGCGCTTGGGTGCGTGAAGAGAGCTTGTCCTGCCGACGGGCCCACTTCGCGTGGGGCGGTCACTTCGTGACTTGTATACCGGTCTGGGGAGGGACGCGATGCTGGGTCCCTCCCGTTGGTCGGGGTGTGGGCTTAGTTATTTTTTTGGGACGGGCTTGGGGATGGGGGTGACCTTGTTGTCGAGGAAGCGCTGCTGGGCTTCGAGGACCTTGTTGCGAGCGAAGGAGGCGTCGCGCCAGCCCTTGACTTCGACACGCTTGCCTTCGAGGTCTTTGTAGATGGCGAAGAAGTGGGTGATCTCCTTGAGCATGTGGGGGTAGATCTCGGAGAAGTTCCAGACGTCTTTGTAGCGGGGGTTGTCCTGTCCGACGCAGAGAACTTTTTCGTCACCGAGGCCCTGGTCGAGCATCTCGAGGACGCCGATGGGGCGGACCTGCATGACGCAGCCGGAGAAGCTGGGGGTGTCAACGAGAACGAGGCAGTCGAGTGGGTCGCCGTCGTCGCCTAAGGTGCTGGGGATGAAGCCGTAGTCGCCGGGGTAGTGGACGGGGGAGTAGAGGTTGCGGTCGAGACGGAAGACGTGGAGCTCTTTGTCGTACTCGTATTTGTTGACACCCTCGTAGGGGATTTCGATGACTGCGTTGATGACCTCGGGACTGTTGGTCCCTACGGGGAGTTCCAGGTAGTTCGTCATAAAGGCTGGTGTCTCTTCTCTTGTCCGATAGAAATGTAGGCGTGGCTGGCGTGGTGTTTCAAATGGCCGGGCTGCCTGGCGGAGGGTTCGTGGCCTCGATTGAGGGCGAAAGCTGCACCTTGTCTATAATCAGACAAGATGAAGGCTCATGTCTATGTCACGCTGAAACGAACGGTGCTGGATGCCCAGGGGCAGACGGTTGCAGATGCATTGCGGCGGATGGAATATCGCGGCGTTGCCGATGTACGGCAAGGGAAGTATTTCCTGCTGACTCTGGAGAATGGATTGGAACAAAGCGCCGCGCAGGCCGAGGTGGAACGGATTGCGCGCGAAGTGCTGACAAACCCTGTGATTGAAGAGTTTACGTTCCGGCTGGAGGCCTGAGCGAAGGCTTTTTGGGCGGTACTCGACGCCAAATTGACGTGAATTTTTCGGGTGTCATGAACAGCTCAGGCTGACGCGAGTTCGCGCGACGAGTTACGGGTGCTAGGCTTAAAAGGTTATAGAGGATGAGTCTTTTGAGTGATGCGATCGTGGAGGGTGCGGCAGTGACGTCTGCTGATACGGGATCGGGCGGCAGCCGTTTTGTTCGGGCGTGCCTGCGTCGGCCAGTTGATAGAACGCCGGTGTGGTTCTTGCGGCAGGCAGGGCGCTACATGCCGGAGTATATGGCCGTGCGGAAGCACCATTCGCTGCTGGAGATCTGTCGTACGCCGGAGATTGCTGCCGAGGTGACGATTACGGCTGCGGAGCGGCTGGGTGTGGATGCTGCGATCATCTTTGCCGATCTGCTGCTGCCGTTTACGCCGATGGGGCTGGACTTCGAGTTTGTTGCGGGAGAAGGGCCGGTGGTTCATACGCCGGTGCGGACACTCGAGCATGTAAAGGCGCTGCGGACCGACCGTGTGGAAGAGCTGCAGTACGTAGCGCGGGCGATCGAACAGGTTGCGCAACACTTTGCTGCGCCGCGTGCCGATGGGGATGAGCTGGGAATCATCGGATTCTGCGGGGCTCCGTGGACGCTTGCGGGTTACATGATTGAGGGTGGCAAGCAGGGCGGCGGGGACCGCAATTACATCGAGACGAAGATGATGATGTACTCCAATGGAGCCGCGTGGTCGCTGCTGATGGAGAAGATTGTTACCGTTTTAGTTGCTTATGCGCAGCAGCAGGTGGAGGCGGGCGCAGATGTGATCCAGGTTTTTGATAGCTGGGTGGGAAAGCTGAGCGTTCGGGACTATCGGCAATATTGTCTTGGATGGACGACGGAGCTGGTCGAGCGCATCAAGGCACTCGGAGTGCCGGTGATCTACTTTGGGGTGGAGACCGCTTCCCTGCTCCCCGCGATGAGCGAGACGGGAGCGGATGTGATTGGGCTGGACTGGCGGACGCCGCTCGACGCAGGCTGGAAGGCGGTGGGCGCGGGGTGCGCGGTGCAGGGCAATCTCGATCCGATTGCACTGTTTGCGAACGAAGATGTGTTGAAGGAGCAAGTGCGCGAGATTCTGGCTGCTGCTGCTGGACGGCCGGGACATATCTTCAATCTGGGCCATGGCATTGTGCCTGGAACGCCGGTGGAAAATGTGATTCGGGTAGTGGAGTGGGTGAAGGAGTTGAGTGCGCTGTGAGCGACACGACGGGGAGTTCCGAGACAGGTAAGAGCGCAGTGCTGCTGCTGGCACATGGCACGCCGGACATGCTGGGGGAGATGGCAGAGTATCTGAGCAAGGTGACCGGCGGCCGTGCGATGCCACAGGAAGTTGTGGAGGAGCTGCAGCATCGGTATGCGCAGATCGGGCTACAGGAGGCGCCTGGCCTAGAGCCTCCGCCGCTGACGAAGTGGACGATGACTCAGGCACACATGCTGGAGCATGTGCTGGGCGCGGGCAAGGTATATGTCGGCATGCGCAACTGGCATCCTTACATTGCAGACACGGTCGCGGAGATGCGGCGGGATAGTGTGACGCGGATCAAAGCGGTGTGCCTGGCTCCGCAGAACTCGCGGACCAGCGTGGGACTTTACCGGAAGGCCGTGCTCGCTGCGGCAACTGGAATCGAGGTCGAGTTTGTCGCCGGATGGGCGGAGAGTCCGCTATTGGCGGAGGCATTTGCCGAGAAGCTGTGGCCGGTGTGGGCTGAGGCCTGCGCTGAGTCGGGGCAGCGGGTTCCAGTGTTGTTTACGGCGCATAGCGTGCCGTGCCGAACGATTATGACCGGTGAGGCTTCGGTTGCAGGAGCAAGGCCGGGAACTCCTGCGCAGGATTCGCCAGACCCGTATCCGGTGGAGGCCAAGCGTACTGCGCAGATGGTGGCGGATCGGATGGCTGCTGTTGGCTTTCACGAGAAGGACTGGTACTTTGCGTTTCAAAGCCAGGGCATCAGCGGTGGACCGTGGATTGGACCGACCGTGGAGGATACGCTGAAGGCAATCAAAGCCGAAGGGCATGTGGGCGTGGTGATGCAACCGGTTGGGTTTCTCTGTGATCACGTGGAGATTCTGTACGACATCGACATCGCCTTTCGTCAGACTGCGAGCGAGTTGGGTCTGAAGCTTTGGCGTGCGGAGAGCCTGAATGACTCCGAGGTGCTGGTGGAGGCGCTGGTCGACGTCGTCTCCGGCAAATATAAGGCGACTGTCGATGAGGTGTTGGTTCCGGCGTAGGTATAGGCTGTCTTGAGGGCCGAAGGCGGAGGCTCTGGCCTCCGATTTTTATTGCTGAATATTTTTCTGGAGAGAAGATGAAGCGCGTTGCGATTGTTGGCGGCGGGGTGGCCGGGCTGGCGGCGGCGTACGAGTTGGCGCGTCTGGCGCGCAACGGCGCATCGTTGCAGGTGGTGTTGTTCGAAGCCTCGACGCGACTGGGTGGAATCATCGAGACGGTTCATGAAGGCGGGTTCGTCATTGAATGCGGGCCCGATGCGTGGGTGACGGAGAAGCCGTGGGCGCGGGAGCTGGCAGAAGAGCTTGGCCTGGGCAATGAAGTGATGCCGTCGAATGACGCGACGCGCAAGACCTATGTGCTGGTGGACAAGAAGCTGCAGGCGATGCCGGATGGTATGCGGATGATGGTGCCGGTCGATCTCGATGCGATGGATGCTTCGGATATGTTCAGCGCTGCGGCGAAGCTGGCGTATCACGAAGAGATGGGACGAGCAGAGGAGTTGCGTGAGGCCGCCCCTGACCAGGACGAGAGCGTTGCGGAGTTTGTTCGCCGCCATTTTGGAGATGAGGTGCTGGCAAAGATAGGAGCACCCCTTCTGAGCGGCGTGTTTGGCGGCGATGTGACGAAGTTGAGCGTGCGTGCGGTGATGGCTCCCTTTGTCGCGATGGAGCGGGAGCGCGGCAGTTTGATAGGCGCATTGCAGGCGAGTGTTGCGGCAAAGAGACACTCCGTGTTTACAACATTGAGGAGCGGCATGGGAACGCTGGTGGATCGTATGATCGCTGCGATTCCTGAGGATTGGGTTCGACTGCTCGCGGAGGTAAGGTTCATCTCGTACGGCGAAGAGGGATGGCTGGTAGGAACGGCGCGAGGTGTCGAACGTTTCGACGCAGTGATGATGGCTGCGCCGGTCGATGTTGCGTGTTCCCTACTGTCTCCGGTGGACCCCGAGGTCGCTCCTTTGATGGAGATGGACACAAGCTCTGCGGTGGTAGCGGCATTTGGATTTCCTGACGCCGCGAAGTTTCCTGTTCCGCCCGGGTTCGGCTTTCTGGTGCCGCCAGGCTCCGATAGTCTGCTGCTTGCGGGTACCTTTGTCGATCAGAAGTTTGAAGACCGGGTACCGCAGGGAGGACGGCTGGTGCGAGCCTTCTTTGGCGGGAAAGCGGCCGAACGGCTGATGCGGTGCGGTAATGACGAGACAGCCGCTGTGGCGCGGATGGAGCTGGCGAGGATTCTGGGTCCGCTGCCGGAGCCGCAGGTCACTGTGGTGCGACGTTGGCCTCGCAGTCTTCCGCAGTACGCAGTGGGACATCTGGAGCGGATGAAGAAGCTCGATGAGCGAGTGAGCGCGCTCGACGGATTGTGGTTGCTCGGCAACGGGTATCATGGCGTGGGCGTGCCCGATCTGGTGCGCGATGCTCGGGTTGCGGCGCGGCGGATGGCAAGGAAGAGCGAAGGTCTAGCTGAGGTCGCGGAGTTGTAAAGATTTGACCCGGCGCAATGACCGGGATAGTCTTTTTCTACACTGGTGTTGGGAAGACGGTGTGAATCCGTCGCTACCCCGTAACTGTAAGCGCTGAGAGTTTTGACGATTGGTACTAAGCCACTGGGATTCGTCCTGGGAAGGTGAGTCAGAGCTCGACGAAGCGTAAGTCAGGAGACCTGCTGGTGGCCGATCAGGCTTGATTCAGCTTCGCTGGGAGAGCTGGAGAGCATTCTCGCCGACTGTAAGAGTCTGCCCGAGCGCTGCCTAAAATTCATCCCGCTCTGCTCGATTGCTTCGAAAGATGCCGGGCGAGGAGCTAACGATGCAGGAGATGCGCCAGAGTTCCGTGACACTCGTTCTTGGTGGCGTTCGCAGCGGCAAGAGCCGTTATGCGCAACAGCTTGCAGAGCGAGAGAGCCGCGTGATCTTTGTGGCGACGGCGAAGGTCTCGGACGACGAGATGCAGAGGAAGATCGAACGGCATCGCGAAGAGCGGCCGGCAGAGTGGATCACCGTGGAGGAGCCACTGGAGCTGGTTCAGGTGCTGGCGCAGCGGGGATCCAGCTGCGATGTGATGGTGGTTGATTGCCTGACGATCTTTGCAGCGAATCTTCTTGAGGCCGAAGGTGACGATCGGGGGGCTGTGGATCGGCGCGTCGAGGCTTTATGTGAGGCGTTGCGGTCGGCAAGTTGTTCAGTGGTGCTGGTTTCGAACGAGGTAGGCAGTGGCGTGGTGCCGGCGTATCCCCTGGGGCGGCGATATCGCGATCTGCTGGGCGAGATCAATCAAAGCGTGGCAAGAGTTGCCGATGATGTTGTGTTGATGGTGGCGGGACTGCCGCTTGCCTTGAAGGGACATCTTGAGGTGACGCTGTGAGAGGCCTGTTAGTGTCGGGCACCGCTAGCGGCGTTGGCAAGACGACGGTTGCACTGGCGATTATGGCGGGGCTCCGACGACGTGGGCTCGCTGTGCAGCCATTTAAATGTGGACCCGACTTTCTGGATACTGGACATCACACGCGAATTTGCGGCCGAAAAGCTCGAAACATTGATACGTGGATGCTAAGCGAAGAGGCTAATCGCAGTGTTCTGCGCAGTGTCGCGCGCGGTGTGGATGTTCTAGTCGCTGAAGGTATGATGGGGTTGTTCGACGGAAAGAGCGGGAACACCGAAGCAGGTAGCACTGCGGAGATCGCCAAGCTGCTAAAGCTGCCTGTGGTGCTGGTTGTCGACGCTGCGAAGACAGCGAGGAGCATCGCTGCGGTTCTGCTCGGCTTTGAGATGTTCGATCCGGATTTGCGGCTTGCGGGTGTGATTTTGAATCGCGTTGCGACCGAGAGGCACTACGAGATGCTGCGGGCGGCGATTGAGACCTCGTGCAGGACGAAGATTCTGGGTTGGCTGCCCCGTGATCAGACGATCGCAATTCCCGAGCGGCATCTAGGCCTGCAGGGTGCAGCTGAGGCTGCGACTGAAGATGATACTGCGATCGACACACTGGCTGCGCTTGCAGAAAGGTTCTTCGATCTTGATCGTTTGCTTGAACTCCAGTGCGGTTTGAAGCTGAACGAGGATCAGGATTCAGGCGTGAGGCACTCGCAATCTGAAGAAGCTGTGCGAATCGGCGTGCCATCGGATCACGCTTTCTCGTTCTATTACGAGGACAATCTGGATCTACTGCGCGAACAGGGGTCCGAGATCGTTCAGTTCAGTCCACTGCACGATAGGTGTCTTCCAACAGGACTGGACGGACTCTACTTAGGAGGAGGATATCCCGAACTCCATGCAGAACAGTTGAGCAACAATCGGAGCATGCTGGATGATGTTCGTGCCTTCGCTGCTTCGGGAAGACCGGTCTATGCGGAGTGCGGTGGAATGATTTATCTGTCCAAGAGCCTTAGCACCGCCAGCGGAGAGACCTTCGCAATGGCTGACGTGCTGCCACTCTCGATGCAGATGACCGGTAAGCTCGTACAGTTTGGATACGTCACCGTAGAGTTCACTGAAGACTGTCTGCTGGGCGTGAAGGGGACAACTGTGCGCGGGCATAGCTTTCACTACTCCTGTATCGTCTCGCGGGGAGAAGCGGCAACATGTTATCGCGTGCAATACTCAATGTCCGGGAAAGAAGAGCTTGAAGGGTTCCGTCAAGGCAATGTGCTGGCCAGTTATGTCCATCTACACCTGCGAGCGAACACTAAGATCGCGAGAGATTTTGTCGCTGCAGTTCGACGAGCGCGAATGCCGCAGGCGGTGACGAAGTGAGGCGGCGTGCAGACTCTGGGTCTGGAGGGATGGGTGAACGCATCAACTCAATTAATCGATCCTAAAATCACGTCGACAATCGAAGTGCCAAGTCAACAATGGCTTGCGCGAGCGCGAGTGCATTTGGATGCATTGACGAAGCCGCTGGGTAGCCTCGGTCGGCTCGAAGATCTCGCGGCCCAGATGGTGTCGATTCGACAGCAAAACTATGCGAAGCCGTTGCAAAAGGCCGTGTACGTCTTTGCCGCCGATCATGGAGTCACCGCTGAGGGCGTCAGTGCGTATCCAAGCGAAGTGACGCGGCAGATGGTGCTCAACTTTCTTGCTCATGGTGCGGCTATCAATGTGCTTGCGAAACTTCATGGTGTAGAGATGAACGTAGTCGATGTAGGCGTTGATGCGGATTTCGATCGGATTGATGGTTTGCTGCATCGAAAAGTGCGCCGAGGAACGCGCAACATGATGCGAGAGCCGGCGATGAGCAGAGAGGAAGTGATAGAAGCTCTCAACGTTGGATTGAACCTCGCAGACGATTCGAAGGCGAAGGGCCACAGCTTAGTCGCTGTCGGAGAGATGGGCATCGGAAATACCACGGCGGCGAGCGCCATCACATCTCTCCTTACCCGGAGGTCGGTTGAGGTGACGACCGGCAAAGGGACCGGCGTGAATACCGAGGCGTTGCAGCACAAGCGCCGGATCATCGAAGCGGTTTTGCAGAAGTATTTCGGTGAAGCGGGAGGCCATACTCTGCCTGATCCAGTCGATGTACTCCGTATCGTCGGCGGATTGGAAATTGCCGCGATGACAGGTTTCATACTCGGCGCGGCGCGGCATGGAGTGGCAATCGTTGTCGACGGGTTCATCTCGACGGCAGCAGCGGCGATTGCGTTTGCGATGGTGCCGCAGGTGCGCGGCTATCTTTTTGCTGGGCATCAATCCGAAGAACCTGGACACCAGGCACTCCTGGACTACCTGGGATTGAAGCCGATTCTGACTTTAAATATGCGGCTCGGCGAAGGCGCCGGCGCGGTCCTGGCTATGCCGATTCTCGAATCAGCAATGTGCCTCTACAACCAGATGGCGACGTTTGAATCTGCTGGGGTGAGCGAGGCTAAGGATTGACGGCAGCAAAACAGATTCGGAGACTTGGTGAAGAGCTTGTGGTCGCCTCTCAGTTCCTCACGCGAATTCCCATGCCTGAAATAGCGTTCGAGTCCGATTCCCTCTCGCGTGCCGTCAAATTCTTTCCGCTGGTTGGACTGGTCGTCGGATCAGGAGCCGTGCTGCTGCAAAAGCTGCTGACGTCGCACCTGGCTCGTCCACTCGTCGCGGTAGTCGTGTTGACTTACCTTGTGTTGATTACCGGCTTCCTCCATGAAGATGGCCTTGCGGATACTGCAGACGGGTTCGGTGGTGGATGGACGAAGGATCGGGTATTGGCGATCCTTCGAGACAGCAGAATTGGAAGTTATGGCGCAACCGCACTTGTCCTGTCTTTACTGGCGCGCTATCTGCTGCTGTCTTCGATGCCGATGGAGCACTTTGCCGCATACGTCATCTCGGCCCATGTACTCTGCCGATGGAGTTCCCTTCCACTAAGTTATTTTCTTCCCCCTGCTCGCAAACAGGAGGGACAAGGTGCGCGCATCGCTCGACTTACATCTCTACCTTCACTGTTATTTGGTTCGATCTTCGCTGCTGCGGTCGTGGTCTTCGCTCTTCGGGGTGCTTCCACGGAGCCGCTTCTCGCCTCTCTCCTCGTGGTGGTATTGAGCGGGTGGTTCTACTATCGAAAGATCGATGGCGTAACCGGCGACTGCTTCGGTGCGACCAATCAGCTCACTGAAATCGCGGTTTACTTCTGTGGAGTATGGATCGCATGAGCGGAATCCTCTTCATTCGTCATGCCGAGACAGATATGGCCGGAACCTTCTGCGGTCACTCTGACCCTGAGGTTAATGCGCGGGGACGTGAACAGATCTCCGAACTGATCAACAGGCTTCGCGAGGAGAGTATCGAGATTGTTTACACGAGCGATCTGCGTCGCGCCTCATCGACTGCCAACGCGATCGCCGAGGCATTCGGGGTCGAGTGCAATGTCCGTCCAACACTGCGCGAGATCAACTTCGGCACATGGGAGGGTCTTAGCTGGAAAGAGATTGAGCAACGGGACGCGGTTTATGCGCGTCAATGGATAGCGAAACACCCGATGCTGGCCGCCCCTGACGGGGAAGCTTTCAGACACTTTGAACAGCGCGTGTTGAATGAAGTGGAATTCTTGTCTACAAAGGCAGCAGAGCAAAGCATCGCGGTTGTGACTCACGCCGGGGTGCTGAGGACTGTGCTGTGTTCGCTGAACAACTGCAATCAGGCCGATGCCTGGAGGCAGACTAAGACTTACTGTGCCATCGTTCGTCATAGTGTCGCACTCTCGCTCCGGGGCCAGGTCATTGGAGCACACTTATGACCTCCCCTAAGGTTGACGTGCATGAGTTGATAGCCTGGGGTTTGGATGAATATTCCTACCGCGACGGCGCCGCAGGTTTCGATTCGACAGAGTTGGCTGCTCGAATTAGACGAGCAAACACGAGATTAGCCGAACGCGATCGTTACGCAACTACAAACGCCCTGCTCGAGCAAGAAACACGAGACATTCAACCTTTGCTCGCGATGGCAACGCAACGCGAAGACTTGCACTTGGAGTATCAGAGCCTTGACTGGACGCTGGGCGTGGTCGACCTGCGCCTCTTGCTTGCATTTCAGCGCAGGTTGATCTTTAGCCCTTCGCGGCAAGCTTCGTTCACGCCAAAACAAGGTGATTGGCCCGGATTGATCTCGCTCGCAGTCAGTTCGCAACGCAGCACCGAGCATCTTCTGGTTCATAACGGCAGCGATACTGACCGTTTGGATATTAGCCTGCACTCGAACAATCCTGACCTCCAACTGCGGTTTACTCCGAAGACAAGCGGATGTGGGGCTTTGCCACTTTCACTCTATGGCGGCAGCCCTTTCTTCGAAGTGGCTGAACTACGCGGGCGGTGGTTTTTGCGCGACGGCTATCATCGCGCCTACCATCTGCTACAGGCGGGAGTAGATCGGATACCAGCCGTTGTGATCTATGCGCGGAGCATCGAGGAGCTGGGTGCGACGACCCCATGGTTCTTCCATGATGAGCAGCTGTTCTCCGATCGTCCTCCGCGGGTCACGGATTTTCTTGATAGCAGCATGATTCTGCGCTACGAGAGAACCGCTCTTCGCAAGGTCATTCGTATTCGTGTGGAAGAGTCGCTGGAGCCGTTTGACGAAATTCAAGAAGGACAAGGGGAAAGACTATGAGCATCGCAACAAAACGAGGAGATGGAGGCGAGACAGGACTTGCCGGCGGGATTCGTATCTCGAAGGCTGACTTGCGCGTTGAGGCCTATGGCACAGTCGACGAGTTGAACTCGACTCTGGGCTTTGCCCGAAGCATCTGCACGAACAAAGAGATTCACGATTGGACCGAGACAATTCAACGCACACTGTTTCGAGTGGGGTCTGCGCTGGCTACTCCTCCAGAGAGCAAGAAAAGTCCACCATCTGTCTTGACTGAGGACGTTGATATGCTGACCAATCTCGTTCATCAGATCGAGGCGACCGAAGGCATACTTTCCGACTGGTCGCTACCAGGCGCACATACAGAATCGGCGGCTTTTGAGGTCGCACGCACTGTTTGCCGCCGGGCAGAGCGAAACGCGGTTCGACTTGCAAACAGCGGCGTAGAGTTCAAGCCGGAAATACTCTCTTACCTCAATCGCTTATCCGATGTGATCTGGCTCTTCGGCAGACTCATTGAAGTCAAAGCAGGCGTGGATGCACGGTTGCGCAGCGGAGATACCGCGGGACCGAAGTGGTCAAGAGCATGGAAATGACGAAGGCTACAGGCTTCGATGAGAGTGAGCGACGGGCGGTTTACCGGGCGATCCGCGAACGGAGAGACGTGCGTCGCGGCTTTCTGCCAGAGCTGATCCCAGATGAACTTCTACATCGGCTCCTGGAGGCCGCACACAATGCGCCTTCTGTCGGCCTGATGCAGCCGTGGCGATTTATCGTTGTGCGCGAACTCGCCGTGCGCCAGAGGGTCCATCAGATTTTTCTCGGAGCAAACGAGCAGGCACGGGCCGGTTACAAAGGAGAACAGCAACAGAGCTATGCAGGAATGAAACTCGAAGGAATTTTAGAAGCGCCGCAGAATCTGTGCATCGTGTGTGATTCGCAGAGTAGCCAGGGGCATCAGTTGGGGCGGCGGACGATGCCTGAGACCGCGATCTACTCGGCCGTCTGCGCGATTCAGAATCTGTGGCTCGCTGCGAGGGCTGAGGGAGTTGGCGTCGGTTGGGTGAGTATTCTCGAACCAGCTTTGTTGCGCGAGGCGCTGAAGATTCCCGTCCATATAACTCCGGTCGCTTATCTCTGCCTGGGATATGTGGATGCGTTTTCAACGACGCCGGATTTGGAGCGCGCGGGCTGGGAAAAGAGAACACCACTGAAGAGCGTGCTCTCGTTGGACCAATACGACAGCAAATGGGATGAAGGACGGACGGCATCATGAGGGCGCGTGCGATTATGGTTCTGGGCACAGGCTCCCATGTCGGCAAGTCGTTGATGACCACCGCTCTGTGTCGCATCTTTGCGCAGCACGGGTATCGTGTCGCGCCGTTCAAATCTCAGAACATGTCGTTGAACTCTGCGGCAACGATTGAAGGTCTTGAGATTGGCCGAGCGCAGGCTTTGCAGGCAGAGGCTGCCGGTGTCGCGGCTTCGGTTCACATGAATCCTATCTTGATCAAGCCGTCTGGCGATCATTCTTCTCAGGTGGTTGTACGCGGAAAGATCTGGGGACGTGTCACGGCAGCGGACTATCATCGACGGCGCATAGAAGAGCTGCTGCCAGTGGTCCGCGAGAGCTATGATTCCCTGGCCTCTGAGTATCAGGTGATTATTCTGGAGGGCGCTGGATCGCCCGCAGAGATCAATCTGAAGCAACATGATATTGCAAACATGCGAATGGCAGAGATGGCCGAGGCGAGCTGTCTGCTCGTCGGGGATATAGATCGCGGAGGGGTCTTCGCGTCGTTGCTTGGAACGCTTGAACTATTGGAGCCTGACGAGCGCCAACGCGTTCGCGGATTCGCGATCAATAAATTTCGCGGCGATGCGAATCTTCTAGAGCCCGGTATACGAATGATGGAAGAGCGAGTGCAAAAGCCATGTGTGGGAGTCGTTCCTCACCTGTCTTCGCTGATGCTCGAAGAAGAAGACAGCCTGGGCTTGCCTGCTACAACTCAAACTCAGTGGACACCAGCACAAGCGTCAAACAGCTCAACAGACCGTGCTCTGCGGGTATCAGTGATTGCGCTGCCCTCTTTTTCGAACTTCACTGACTTCGATTCATTGCGTGCGGAGCCATCTGTATCTCTTCTGTTCTGTCGCACTGCAGAGGCAATCAAACAGGCTGATGTAGTCATTCTTCCGGGTAGTAAGCAGACTGTGGACGACCTGCTATGGATGAAGAGATCCGGTCTCGAGATTGCCATAAAGCAGTACGCGCAGACAGGTCTGGTTGCAGGTATCTGCGGTGGCATGCAGATGCTCGGAAAAACGATCAGTGACCCCACTGGGATGGAGCGGAATGGATCAGTTGCGGGTCTTGGTTTGCTTCCGATTCACACTATCATGCAAACCGAGAAGGTGACTCGAAACGCAAAGGGACAGCTGGCGGCCGCAGTTCTGTTTGGACAGTCCGTTGCGAACAGCGGAGTCTCCGGGTACGAGATTCACATCGGACATACAGAATATGAAGCGGGAGCGAAGCATTTCTCAACTCTTTCGTCTGAGACCGATCCGTCCGGCATAAGCAGAGACGGTTGCATCTGCGCTGACACCCGCGTCTTCGGTACCTATCTCCACGGCATCTTCGACGAAGACAGCTTTCGCCACCAGTTTCTCGGCGCTGCTCGTGGGTTTCACAAGCTCTCCTCGCCAAGAAAGATGAATCTCTGGAAGCAACTTCGCGAAGACTCCTTGAATCGGCTCGCGCGTGAAGTAGAGAGTTCACTCGATATAAAAACAGTCTTCGATTGGGTGGGGCTGCCTTACAAGGTTCCTCTTGAAGACACCTATCCGCAACTTCGAAGCGCAGGCGTAGGGCGATGAGCAGTCGAGGAGTTGTTGCAGCAGCTTATATATTCGACTGGATGGCAGGCGATCCTGAATGGTTCCCTCATCCCGTTAGATTGATTGGCAGAGGAATCGAGGGAGGGGAGCGAATTCTGCGGAGGACTCGGCAGACTCCCGCAGCAGAGTTTGCCACGGGCGGATTGCTGACCTTCGGCGTGGTCGTTTCGGTGTATTTAGGTACGGCAAGAATCATCGACTGGGTGAACAAACGAGGCCGGAGGTCGGGATTTGTTGCGGAGACGCTGCTCGCATGGACGTGCCTCGCATCGCGCAGTCTGCACGATGAGGCTTCTGCTGTCGTCACCGCTCTGGAGGAAGGCGACAATGGTCAGGCGCGACAACGACTGGCACGGATCGTCGGTCGCGATACGCAGTCGCTCGACCAACACGAGATCAGCCGGGCGGTGATCGAGACCGTCGCAGAAAGTAGTTCGGACGGCATCATCGCACCACTCTTTTACATGGCTATCGGAGGGGTTCCGCTCGCTATGGCCTACAAGGCGATCAACACTCTCGATTCTATGATCGGCCACGCAGATGATAGGTATTTTTACTTTGGAAAGGCGGCAGCGCGGCTGGATGATGTTGCCAATTTTCTGCCCTCCCGATTGGCAGCTCTAGGAATTGCAACCGTCGCCGGAGTTGTAGACGCAAGTCCTTCGTCTGCGATCGAGACGTGGCATCGCGACGGCATGAAACACAAAAGTCCGAATGCGGGGCAGCCAGAGAGTGCCATGGCCGGTGCCCTCCAGGTTCGGCTGGGAGGGGGAAATTACTATGCTGGAGAGCCGGTGCCTGCGCCTTTCATCGGCGCTAGCTTTCCACCTCCCAATGCACTCAAGGCGAGACAGGCAATTCGCATAGTCGCAGTCGTCTCTGCCGTTGGAGCAGTTGCCGCACTGTTGCTGCGCCGGGGACGTAGATGAAACAGCCTCCGCAGGTCTTCTTGCCAGCACACGGTGGGCAACTTCGTCAGATCGCTGCTCGATATGGAGTCCCGGCGGAACAGCTTGTTGATTTCAGCGCCAATATAAATCCGGCCGGCCCCCCTGCATCCGCGCTCGCCGCGCTGCATCGCGCACTCACAGACCCAGCCACTCTGGCAGCATATCCCGATCTTGAACTTACCGAACTCAAAAAAATAATTGCGGAAGCTTCGAATAGCTCGCAAAAAAACATCGCTGTAGCAAATGGTTTTGTACCTCTGCTCGAAGCCACTCTGCGTTCGCTCAGGATTTCTCGCTGTCTCCTGCCCGTGCCCTCGTTCAGCGAGTATTGGCAAACGCTCGTGAACGCAGGCGTGGCGGTGGTTCCCTACAATCTCTCCGAGGAAGAAAACTTTTCGTACGATCCGGGCGTCCTGGTGCGAGCTCTGCTGGACGATGGATGTGACGCACTTCTGCTCGCGAATCCCCAGAACCCTTCCGGTGTACTTTGCGAAGCCGACAAGATGCGAGGACTGGTAGAAATGGCCGCAAAGCACGGAATCAAAGTGCTGCTCGACGAAGCCTTCATAGATTACGCTCCAGCGCAGTCCCTCACACGAGCTGCCGCTGAACAGGAAAATTTAATTGCGTTCCGTTCAGTTACAAAATTCTTTGCGATTCCCGGGCTACGAGTCGCCTACGCAGTCAGCAATGACTCTTCGATAGAGGGTCTGAATCGTAGGATTGCGCCATGGCCGCTTACAACATTGGCATCAGATGCAGTTTGTGCCGCTTTGCAGGATGAACTCTATGCTGAGAACGCTCGCCGGGAGAATGTTTTACGACGGACCTGGCTGCAGCAGGAACTCGCTCGCTTGAAGATCTTTACCTATCCCTCGAGTACGAATTTCTTGCTGCTGCGGTTTGCCGCAGAGGTAGACGTCCATCTCATTTGGGAGAAGATGATCGTCGAGCACCACATAGTGCTTCGCTCCTGCATAAATTTCACCGGACTCGCAGCAGGGCACCTGCGAATTGCAGTTCGTTCGGAAGCAGACAATGAGAGATTGGTTCGCAGCCTGGAGCGCGTGCTCGCGCAAACACAAGAATAATGGTCGGGGCGGAGGGATTCGAACCCCCGACCCTCTGGTCCCAAACCAGATGCGCTACCAGACTGCGCTACGCCCCGACTCTGTTTAGTTTATCGCATCAAACCTGCTACTGCGATCATAACGTTCGAAAGAGGCCGTGGCTGCTGGTCCCGAAGATCGCGTGGAAGACGCCGTCGAAGACCCACGTGAGCAGGAGTAGCGGCAGAATGACCAGGCCAGCCAACACGAGACAGACGACCCCGAGAAACAGCCAACTCTGAAGGGTGTGTTTACGTGGCTCATCGACACTGCCGACGAGAAGAGCGTAGTTTCGACGGTTAGCGCGCCAGGCGATATCAAACATATCGCCGAGAACGGGGATCGAACCGACCACGACCTCAATCGCGACATTGGCCACCATGCGCGCCACGGTGGCATAGGAGACCCCGCGCACCCACGCCGCGACGATGATGATGCAGGAGGCTATCCCGCCGATCAGGTCGCCGATCCCTGGGATGAAGCCCACAATGCCGTCGAGACCGAAGCGGATCGAGGTGCCGGGGATCCTGATGAAATCGTCCAGAACGTGCGAGAGCAGATCGAGATTTTCGTCATCAAAGGCTTTTCCGCTGCGCTTGATACGGGGTGACAAGACCTCGGGCTTCGCGGTAAACGGCATGGAACCCTCCCCGCCCCCACCGAGAGATTGCCCCGCAGGCGGCCAGTGCTATAATTCCAGTATACGGCGGCTATAGTTCAGTGGCAGAACGCCGCTCTGTGGCAGCGGATGTCGTGGGTTCGAAACCCACTAGCCGCCCCAAACTTCTCAATTCTTTAGACTGCGGATCAACCTTGCCCCGCGTTCCCAAAGCTTCCTCTACGCCCGTCCCGGTCGCCGCTCCTAAATCCTTGGCGCGCCTGTACGCCGGGACATCGGGCTGGGCGTATCCGACCTGGAAGCCCGAGTTTTATCCTGCGGGCATTCCGGCGAAAAAATTTCTTGAGTTCTACGCCTCGCAGCTTACCTCGGTCGAGGTCAACTACACCTTCCGCGCCTTGCCGACGGCGAAGATACTCGAGGGCTGGCTCGCCGCGACCCCGCCGGAGTTTCGCTTCAGCTTCAAGGCGCCGCAACGCATCACCCACCTCAAGCGCTTACGCAACTGCGAAGAGCTTGTAGCTCAGTTTGTGGCGACGCTTGAGCCAGTTCGTCAGGCGGGCAAACTTGGTCTCCTGCTCTTCCAGCTTCCTCCAAACTTCAAGGCTGACGCCGAACTTCTCAGCACCTTCCTCTTTCTTTCCGCGCTTCACGAAAAAGGCGCCCCGCCGATCGCGTTTGAATTCCGTCACGAATCGTGGTTTGACGAGAAGATCTACTCGATTTTGCGCGAGCATAAGGCGGCAGTTTGCATTGCCGAGAGCGATGACCTACTGACGCCAGAGGTGCATACCGCGGAGGGCCATACCTGCTATCGGCTGCGGCGGAGCAGCGGTTACTCTGCAATCGAGCTTGACGCTTTTGCGCAGCGTTTCGCAATCCTCGCCCAGCAGCGCGACGTCTACGTTTACTTCAAGCACGAGGACGAGCCAACTGGCGCACTCAACGCCACGCAATTTCTTTCCCGCATCCAGGCTCTGGCGGGGAAACAGTGACGCCGACAGCCGAGATCGAGAGCATCGAAAGCCACGCTGCTGAGTTTCAGCCTCGGCGTTTCATTATCAACGGACATCTGCAAACGATCATGGGCAACTACCTGCCGCGATTCAATAGCCTGCCCGCGCCGGAGGCCACCCTCGTCGAGGTTTCGCCAGCCACAGCCAGCCAGATCGCAAGCCAGGTTCTTTGCCACTGCCACTGGCAGCCGGAAGATATTCGTTCTTCACGACCAACAGCCATCATCGTGCATGGGCTGGAAGGTTCCTCGGATTCGCAGTACGTTGTCGGCAACTCGAACAAGCTGTGGCGGGCCGGATGCAACATCATCCGGATGAATATGCGCAACTGCGGAGGCACCGAGGCGCTCACGCCGACACTCTATCATTCGGGCCTTTCCAATGACGTGCTCGCTGTGATGAACTTCTTCGTGGCACAACGCGGGCTCCGGTCAGTGTCGTTGATCGGCTACTCGATGGGCGGAAATCTAGTCCTCAAGCTTGCTGGCGAGCTTGGCTCTGACGCTCCCTCAGAACTGCATTCCGTAATCGGCGTATCCCCCGCGCTCGATCTTGGCCCCTCGGCCGATGCTCTGCATCGTAAGCAGAACCGTCTTTACGAGTTGAAGTTCCTTCGCGCTCTCCTGAGCCGCTATCGCCGCAAAGTCGCACTATTTCCTCACGTCTACGATCCAAATCTTGCTATCGGAGTACGTTCTCTGCGCGAGTTGGACGACCGCATCACTGCACTCTACTCAGGGTTCGCCGGCGCCGAAGACTACTACTACCGCGCCGCTGCAGCCCGCGTCATCGACCAGATCGCTGTGCCGACGCTCATCCTCCATGCGCTGGACGATCCCTTCGTCCGCATTACCGATGAGAGTTGCAGCAGACTCGAGGCGAATCCGAATATCCGGCTGATCACGACTCACCACGGCGGCCACTGCGCCTTTCTTGCCCAGCCCGACGCTGACACCGGATACGATGGTTACTGGGCCGAGCACACCTTGCTGCGGTTCCTGCTCGCCAACGCATAAGATAGTTTCTAATGCTCTCTGACTGGTCCGCCGAATGTTCTTCAGACGATCCTGTGCTTGTGGTTCCTTGGTCTGACCCATCCGATCTCTCCGGAAATCGCCGATTCATCGATCTCCGCGAGAACCCCTACGACCTCGACCATCTCCCTGAAGTCGAACAGCATCCACCACTGATGCATGCTCTGCGCGCGCTCAACGCCCCCCGATCTGCCGTCTTCACCGCGAAGTGCGACGCATGGCCGCTCGATGCAGATGAGCTCGACAGTCTTCGCGCAAACCTTGACGTAACCTCCGACGATGCGCCGGCCGGCTTTGGCAGCTACATCGACATCCTCTGGCGCGAACGATCTCTCTTCGCCTCCTACCATCAGATGGAGCAAATGATGCACCGTTTGACACGCCACTCCTCTCCGCTGGATCAACCCTATGCCATGCTCGACTGTGTCATCCGCCCTGCACTCGTTGATCTCACTGGTCCCCAGGAGGGCTTCGCGGCCAGCCTCTATGTAAAGGCCATCGGCCACGATCCCTACGCCGCAGAACAGAACTGGGCCTCTGCTCTGGACGCTGTCGTTGCACTGTTGCGCAGTAAGGATCTTGCCTTGGGCTAAGCTTCCGCCAATTTTTCAAACCTGAAAGCTCGCCTTCCCCGATACAATCGATACAGACGCTCGCGGGCGAGTAGCTCAATTGGATAGAGCACGAGCCTTCTAAGCTCGGGGTTGTGGGTTCGATCCCCGCCTCGCCCACCACCCGCACACTGCGTCTGCTGCGCGCTAAGCTCCCCTAAGCCTCGAGCAAAAGATCTTCTTCCTCAGTGCGGTGAAGATCCGCTTCGACATTGCGTTTGGCAGTCGCATGTCGTAGCCCCGCCAACGCGATAAAGCCGATCGCCAGGCAACAGACTCCGTTCCACTTCCAGTGCTCCCACGCGATCGTCGCCAGGGCTGACCCCACCGCCGCCCCACTAAAATACACCGTCATATAGACCGTATTGATCCGGCTGCGCGCAGAGGGGACCAGCCCAAAGATCCGAGTCTGGTTGGCTACCTGCGTCATCTGCGCCCCTATATCCAGCACCAGCACTCCAACCGCGAGGGCAACGATGTGGATCGTCACCGGCAGCTTGATCGGCTCTTCCACCCACAACAGAACGTAGGAGAACGCCAGGAGCCCCATCCCAAGCGAGATCACCCATCGCGACCCATGCCTGTCGGACAACCTTCCCGCAAGTGGTGCGACCAATGCTCCCGCCGCGCCGACCACACCAAAGGTGCCGGCGACGCCCGCGCCAAGTCCGTAATGACTATGCAGTACAAAAGCCAGCGTCGTCCAAAAGCAGCTGAAGGACGCAAAGACAAGCGCACCGACAACGGAGGATTCTCTCAGCAGAGGCTGCGTACGAAATAGCGTCCAGAGCGACTTCATCGCGTCCGCATAGCGCAGTTGTTGCTTCGGGGGCAGTTTGGGCATCACCTTCCCCATCAGCGGAACAAATGCCGCATTCACCACCGCCGCCACCACGAAGACCCAGCGCCAGCCATGAATGCTACTCACCCAGCCAGCGAAGGTGCGGGCCAGCAGAATACCCAACAGCAGCCCGGTCATGACTGTGCCGATAGCCCGTCCGCGCTTTTCATGCGACACAAGGTCGGGCGCAATAGGAAGCGCAACGTGGGTAACCGACGCAAAGAGCCCAAGCAACACACTCGCAGCAATCAGCCAGGTCAGTCCAGGGGCAAGCGCAACCAGCAGAAGGGCAACCGCCTCCGCACCATACATTCGCATCATCAGAGCGCGGCGCTCCAGCACGTCGCCCAGTGGAACGAAGGCCAGCAAACCAGTCGCGTAACCCACCTGGGTCGCCACCGCGACAAAGCCCACATGGCCAGCCGTAACACCGTAGGAGCGACCCATCTCCAGTAGAAGCGGCTGGTTGTAGTAGATCGTCGAAACACCAACTGCGCAGGCCAACCCCAGAAAGGGGAGTGGCGCGCGTTGTTCTGATTTCAATAAAGTGGTCATACCAATGCTCTCTTCTAGTTTAGAGCATTGGACAGCAATCGGCTAGGGGCCAGAAATCGACGTGGAGACGCTAAACCTTGCCCAGCGTCAACTTAGCGATAGTAGCTAGCTGCATAAACGACGTGCCTTCATAGATCTTGCCTATCTTGGCGTCGCGATACAGCTTCTCGACCGGATAGTCCTTCACAAAGCCCGATCCCCCATAGACCTCGACCGCGAGACTGGCAACGCGTTCAGCTACCTGCGACGTGAAATATTTGCACATTGCCGCTTCTTTTAGAAAATCCAGGCCCGCATCTTTCAGCCGAGCCGCGTTATAGACCATCAGTCTCGCGGCCTCGATCTCCGTCGCCATCTCGGCCAGTTGAAACTGCATCGCCTGAAACTCTACCAGAGTCTTGCCAAACTGCTTGCGCTCCTTGGCCCACTTTGCCGCATGGCCCCACGCACCTTGCGCCAGCCCGAGCATCTGAGACCCTATCCCGATACGACCTTCGTTCAGGGTTTCGATAGCGATCTTATATCCCTTGCCCGGCTCGCCCAGCACCTGCGCTGCCGGTACAACGCAGTCGTTAAAGATCAGTTCGCACGTACTGGACGCGCGAATACCAAGCTTGTCTTCTTTCTTCCCAAGCGTAAATCCGGGCGCGCCCTTCTCGACCAGGAACGCCGTAATTCCCTTGTACCCTGCCGCCGGATCGATCGTCGCAAAGACGATAAACAGCCCGGCCTCTTTCGCATTCGTGATCCAGAGCTTCTGCCCGTTGAGAACGTAATCGTCGCCGCGCTTCACCGCCCGCGCTTGCAGCGCAAAGGCATCGGAACCGGACGACGCTTCGCTCAGCGCATACGATCCGATCGTATCTGTCGCAAGGCGCGTCAGATATTTTTTCTTCTGTTCTACGTTCGCCCATCGCGCCAGCGCATTAATGCAAAGCGTGTTCTGCACATCGACCATCACCCCTACGGACGGATCGACCGCAGAGAGCTCCTCGACCGCGAGAATCGCATTGAAAAACGTACCACCTGCCCCGCCGTACTCTTCGGGAATCTCGATCCCCATCAACCCGAGTTCGAAGAGTTTCCGGATCATCGCGGCATCCATCTGCTGCGACTCATCCATGCCGCGCACCAGTGGACCAATCTGTTCCACCGCGAATCGCCGTATCGTATCGCGAAAAAGCTGCTCGTCATCCCCCAACTGCGTCAACGCCATCGGTCCAGCCTGCTGCGACATCCACTCACCTCAACTCGTATTCAGGAAAAGGTGAGTCTAGCATCTTGAACACACGACTGAATAGGCATTCACTATGTCCCCTGAGCAGAGACACACTATCTAAATTGATATCGAAGAAGAGAGCAAGACCGCTATCCAGCGACCTTCACCAGACGTCCACGCCGGCTGACGATCGAGAGCTTCTCGGTATTCAAAATCTTCCTAGCCTGCTCTTTGGCATGGTTTGCCCACGGCCCAACTGGGTCAAGCCGCACATACGCCAGCCAGTGCCGCAACGCCCGTCGACGCTGGCCTTGCCGCTCATACGCCAACGCTAGATTGTAGTGTGCATCCGCATACTGGGGAACCAACGCAACAGCCTTCTGATACGCGGTCGTCGCCTCACCCAGCCTCTGCATCTCATCCAGTACATTGCCCAGGTCAAAGAATGCAAGCGCGTATTCGGGGTCGGCCACCGTTGCCTGCCGATAGAGGCCTTCCGCTTCTTCAAATCGGCGCAGGTTGTAGTGGATCGTCCCAAGGTTGATTAGCGCGGGCGCATGCTGCGGACGCATCTCCAGAATCGCCGCATAGATCTCGGCAGCCTGTTGGATCGTAGATGGATTTTCCTCCAACTGCACGGCCCGCAAAAACATCTCCTGCACCTCTGCCGCCTGCCGCAGAACAGCGTCTCCGCTGCCCACAACGCGAAGCTGACGTGCCGGTGCAGTTTCGAAATCAAAGGCAAGCTGCTGAGTCACCGGATCCATTAGCGCACCGCCATGCCGGAAGCTCAACCGCGATCCACGACGCACAAAGCTCGCCTCCAGCAGCGGGTTTCGCACTCCCCCCAGCCGCTGCATAGCATCTACCGACGCTCGTATATTTTTCGCAGAGATCTTCGTCGTCGCCTGCAGATCGCGCAGCCTTCGCAGTTGGCCCAACGCTTCAAAAGAGTAGTCTTCGCGGGGAGAGATCAGCCCCGCTCGCTCCCACGCCGTCAGCTGGCGTGCCTGCAAGTGAAGGATCCGGATTACGTCTTGACGGCTATATCGGGTCACAGTGGTGTCTCAGTTGGCACCGTCTTACAAGTTCATCCTGCGAACTCTCTCTGGAGTATGCCTTCGAAACCCGCGCCAATCAAGACCTAAGTCACCTAACCCGATCAATAACAGTGGATAACTTGTACCAAAACGGGTTCACTGTATGGCGAAGTAAATACGCTGTGAAATAGCAACCCTACCTTCAAGACACCCGCCATCACGTCAGTCTGGGCTGGCGGCTCTTGAGATCTTCGAGGAGGCGCTCGATCTGATCCTCTCTCTCCAGGGTGTTCAGTTGATCTTCGAGCGACTGAGCTTCAAGGATCATGTGGCTGGCGGCATTGTTGGCTTCGTCGCGCTGAATGCTGGCGCGCAGACGATTCATGGCGGTCGATCGGTCATGCGAAGCAGCGATCGTGCGAGCCGTATTGGCCTTGCCGACGGTGCGGGCTCGACGCTGCCGGGCGATCAACAACTCGCAAGCAGATCGCGTCTCGGACAGCTTTTGTTGAAGGCGATTGAAAGCGTTGCGAAGAGTTTCAGTCTCAGCGTTCTGATCTTCCAGTTGCTGAGCGAAGTTCGACGTCAGCCGCTGGTTACTCAAACTGCGCTCCAGTGCAGCGCGGGCCAGATCGTCTTGCTGCTTCTGAACAGCGAGTTCGGCTTTGCGATTCCACTGGTTCATGGCATCCTCGTGCTCCTTCAGTTTTTTCTGCAGAAGGTGCTGGTCGGCGATGGCGATGGCGACCTGTGTCTTGACCTGGAGAAGCTGGTTTTCCATATCGAGAACAAGTTGCTTTGCGAGCTTCTCGGGATCTTCAGCCCTCTCGATGAGGTCGTTGATATTGGCTCGTAAGAGTGTTCCTACACGTTCGAGCAGTGCCATGAGAGTCCTCCTTTACTGCGGTAGTGCGCCGGCGCGGAGAGTGCTCCACGCCGGCTGACACATTATGCCTGTGGACTGTTGCCGTCATCGCGAGGTTTCATCGCTTTGACGTTGGACATCAAATCATGAATATTCATGCCGGATAGAGCTTCGAAGAGCGCGGGAACCTGGGCGGCGATCTTAGTCATCTCGCCGGTGATCTTGTTGGCTCCTGTCGCCCCATCATTCCCAGTCGAAACAATAGTGATCTTGTCGACCTTGCTGAGCGGTTCTGCCATGGCACGGACAACATCGGCCATATTCGTGATGAGTTTGTCGACGACAGCGGCCTGCGTCCACCCCTGATAGGCTTCGGCCTTGACGTTCATCGCCTTCGCCTCCGCCTCGCCCTTCTGGAAGATGATGTTGGCCTCCGCTTCGCCCTGCAGTTTAGTCGCCGCGGCGCGGCCCTCCGCCTCCATCATGATCCGTGTTTTATCAGCCTGAGCAATATTCTCGATGCGCTGACGCTCGATCTCGGAACCCTTGAGAATAGTCGCGATGAGCTCCTTCTCGTGACGCAGGATCTCAGCCTCCTGCACCTTCACCTGCTCCTGTTTCTCAACCTGTTGCACCCGGACCTGCTCAGCAATCACCTTCTGTTGCATGACGTTCGTCTGAAGTTCGTAAGCTTTGTCGGCCTGTGCCTCCTGACGACGGCTCTGCTCAGTGAACTGCGCCTTCTGGATATCAAGGTCGCGTTGAGCTTCGGCCTGTTTGGCCAGCGATGCCGTCTCTGCGATCACACGATCCTGATCGGCTGAGGCCTTCGCTACTGCCGCCTCGCGTAGTGCAATGGCGCGGCGAATGGCCGTGTCACGCTCAGCCTCCGCTGCCGCGATCTCGGCATCGCGGCGGATGCGAGCGACATCGGGACGGCCCATGTTGGTAATGTACTCGTTCTTGTCGCGCACCTCGCGAATCGTGAAAGAGATCACCTCAAGCCCCATCTTGCTCATGTCATCCATGCAAGTGGAGCGCATCCGTTCGGCAACCATCTCCGGCTCTTTCACAATCTGCTCGACGGTGAGCTGGCCGATGATGCCCCGCAGATGGCCCTCCATCACAAGGCGGATAAGACCTTCACGCTGGTCGGGAGACTTTGTCAGAAACTGTTCAGCCGCGGTAAGAATGGACTCTTTGTCCGAACGGACTTTGATCTGAGCAACCGCTTCCACAGTCACCGCGACGCCTTGCTTGGTATAGAGATCCTGTTGCGGTGCAACATCAAAGCTCATCAGCTCCAGCGAAAGCTGTCGAGAGTTTTCAACGACCGGAAAGATCACCGCACCGCCGCCTTTGATGACGCGGGGCCCGCGAAAACCATAGACAATAATCGCTTCGTTAGGACCAGCTTTGCGAAACATCTTAGCCATGAGCAGCGCTAAGGCAAGCGTGGCGAGAACTACCAGACCAACAATAATAATGACCGAGTTCGGCATATCGTTCCTTTGTCCGAGACGGACGAGAGAGCGTGTGATGTGCTTGCCTCACGAGGGAGATGGCGGGGAAGCGCCTCGGCAAGTGAGGCCGCCCTGTGACGAAAAAATCGGCGTGTTATGGCAGCCCGTTTGTGAGTTCCTCCCACCGGCGAACGTACGCCACACCACGGTCATAACGAATCACAACAACCTCCGCGCCACGCTCGATCGCGCTGCCGTCTTCGCTCCGGGCAGCAGCAGCACGACGAGCCCCGGCCTGCGAAAAGATGATTTCGCCGATGCCGTTGCCGTCACGAATTGAGTCACTGACCTGAGCGAGTACGCCGGCCATCTCCGTCTCTTCCGGTGTCAAAACACGCTCGCGAGGAAGAAGCAATTTAAAGAGAACAGCCCAGATGAGCGCGGCTCCAGCGACACCGCTTATCAAGGCGATTAGCAAGACCAGAGCGCCTCCAAATATGCTGGAGTGGTGCAGTAGATACCCAGCTCCACCAAACCAACAGAGAAAAACTGTGATCGTGAAGCCGTTCACTGCCGAGATTCCGGATCCACGATGCGCTCCGCCGGGTGCCGCGTGGCCGTGAGCCGCATGGCCAATGTGAAAGCGGCCGACGTGCAGATGGGCGAAGCCTCCAAAGACAGAGATCAGGCTGAGAATCAGACCGACACAGAAACAGATGAGATAGAAGGAGTCCATATTATTTGGTGCTCCGTTTCGCAGCTTTTTTGGGAGCTGGTTGAGTTGGTACAGCCATCAGCGAGGAACTTTCAGGACGAAGAACCTGAAAGAGGCGGTCCAGTAGCGTGGGCGTATCAAGAATGCTTTCGATTAGAAGAAAGCAGCGCCGTGAATCGCTATGGTTAGCCAGCGCGAGCAGAGCCTGACAGAGTGCGGGATCACGACGGAAACGTTCCGCGCCGCCGACCAGCCAGAGATCGAGCTTGTCTTCGGCGGTCCGTAGGTCGGAGATCAACTCAGAGTGGTAGCCCTCGGGATCGTCGACCAGATAGCCGGGATGAACCTTGAAGAACTTCGCCAGCAGCAGCCGCGTCGTATTCGTCAGATGCGGGCGCGCTCCACTCTCAATCTGGGACAGATACGACTGGCTGATCGTCGCTTTGCTTGCCTTCTTGCCCGTGCCATTTTCCTGTTGAATCGCACGGACCAGCTCCTGCTGAGTCATGGCGCGGTTGAGACCGCGGAGGTTGCCCTCGACCTCACGAAGATAACGAATTTTGTCACTGAGTTTCATGCTATTACAAATCGCAATATTTATATCGCGATTTGTAATAAAAATCAAGTGCGTTCTTACGCGAAATACAGCTCGTGAAAACACGAGACTCTGAGATACTGCAAGCTCCGGACGCTTTCGATACCTCAGAGTCGGATACCCGGCGTATGCTGGCCACATGCTTCGGCTTGCCTGGCGTCTAACGCATTCGTGCTGCTTGCCCGCACTCCTGCTTTACGTCTCCTCCCTCCTCGCATCTTTACCGGGGCTCGCTTCGGGACAAGCGCTTGCTGCGCCACCGCCCTCATCCGAATCTGGAATGAGGATCGAAGGTCTAGGGAAAGCCGTCGCACCCCTCGATGGTCCCTGGCAATTCCATCTGGGAGACGATCCCAACTGGGCCTCGCCCTCCTTCGACGACTCTCGATGGGAAAAACTGACAGCAGAAAGGCCTTGGGGCGAGCAGGGACATCCCAGTTACACCGGCTATGCTTGGTACCGCCTGCACCTGTCATTAGACTCAGCGCCAGGAAATCAAACCAACTTCGCCCTCCTCGTGCCCCACCTGGACGATGTGTACGAGATCTTCTGGAACGGCGACTCCATCGGCCGCAGCGGAAAGTTTCCTTCCTATCCCATCTGGTACCGATCCTCAGATGCACCGATCATCTACCCCCTCGGTCCGGGCGCTCCCGAATTCGAACCAAGACTCGAGCACCCATTTCATGGCACCCTTGCCGTTCGCGTCTGGAAAGCGCCTCTTCTTTCCGAAGATTCCGGACGATCCGGCGGCTTCGAGGGGTCCCCAGTTGTCGGTTATCCCGAACCTCTCGCCGCTTATAAAACCACGTTGGACTACCAGTGGCTCCGTGCCAATCAATTCTCTTTCAGCGAATACCTGCTCTACGGAATCGCCGGTCTGCTCGGCCTATTCTCCTGGCTTCGAGATCGGCAGCAGCGGACGCTCTTGTGGATGACCGGGTTCGCCCTCAGCCCGCTCATTCGAATGGTTCTCTACGGGATGCGCATCGCCTGGCCAGTAGGTGTATCAAACGCATTAGGACCGCCTGTCTCCTCCATTCGCGACATCTCCCTTTGGTTTCTGCTGCTCTGGCTTCTGCGCCTTGACGACAACCAGTCCTTAATCCGTCTGGTCCGTCGCTTCGCCATTGTCAGCTTGTCCGTCAGTATTCTCGATGGTCTTCTGTCGCTGGTGGACGCGAGCGTGGGATGGTTCTGGCTCATTCAAATTGCGGACGCGCTGCTCACCGGCATCTACTTCATCACCGCGACGGTACCTCTGGCACTGGTCGCCCTCGCCGTCAAACAGCGACGCCGATTGGATTTGGCCCGCAGGCTGCTTGTCATCGCGGCATTTCTCTCGGGCATGATGCAGGTTGTGCAGGGGTTAGCTCCCCAGGGAAGGCGCTTCACGCACTGGACCCTAGCCGACAAATTGCGCGAGCCCATCTTCCACATCTATGGCAGTGCAGTATCGCTGCCTACGCTCACCGGAATCTTCCTGCTCCTCGCACTGCTCTACACGGTCTATCGCACCTCCGTGGACGACCGCCGTCGTAGGAGCCTTCTTGAGCAGGAGATGAGCAGCGCCCGCGAGCTCCAACAGGTGCTCATCCCCGAAACTTTCCCGTCGATACCCGGCTTCGCCGTTACCAGCGCCTATTGTCCTGCGCTTGAAGTTGGCGGAGACTTCTTCCAGATCATTCCCCTCGACGGCGATTTCACACTCGTCATTCTTGGCGATGTCAGCGGCAAAGGCATCAAAGCTGCCATCGCGGTATCACTCATCGTCGGACTGGTGCGCGTCCTGGTAGAAAACACGCATAGCCCCGCTCAATTGTTGACCGAGTTGAACCGGCGATTGTGTGGTCGAATGCAAGGCGGTTTTGCCACCTGTGTGACCCTGCGCATCGACCCTGACGGCAACTGCACTCTGGCCAGCGCCGGGCACCCACCTCCCTACCTCAACGATCGAGAGTTAGCCATTCCCGGCTCGTTCCCGCTCGGCCTCTTTCCAGCCGTCACCTACGAAGAGAGTCGCTTACGCCTGCAGATTAACGATCACCTCGCGCTCTACACCGATGGATTGCTCGAAGCCCGCAGCAAGACCGGGGAACTCTACGGCTTTGAGCGGATAAGCGAGCTCTTCGCAACACTCCCAGACGCCGCCCGAGCAGCAGAAGCCGCGGTACGTTTTGGCCAGGATGACGACATCACCGTCGTCACCCTGGTCCGCGTACCCATCAGCAAAGAATCGACCGGCATCGCGGCAGACACTCAAAGTATCTAGCTACGAGCTGCCCGACGAGCTATCGTCGGCTCGCCGAATCGTATCCTTAAGCACATTCCTTTTCTCGTCAAAAACTTTCTCTGTTCCCTCTCTCACCTTCTTCGCAATGTCGGTCCATACCGGGTTGATCGTCTTGAGATCCACCTCTTCCTTCTCTAGGGCTTCCTCAAACTCCTCAGCCTTTATCAATCCATTCGTGTAACTCGACATCTTCTTCACGATCTCGAACGCCGAAGCAATCACGACGCCGACATCATCTTTATGTTCATCTGACACGCCTTCGTAGACTTCTTTTTTGTGCTCGTCGATCCACTGAAACACGATCGGAATCACAACCTCGCAAACCCATCGGTTGTAAGCGTCCAACCCCTCAACCCCCGCGATCCAGGATGGGTGCATCCCCCAATCCGGATAAGCCCCGCACAGTCCATCTCCGTTACATTTCTTCACAATATGTTGAGTGGTCCATTTATTAAGGTTTGACATACCCTCTCCTCGTTGATTTGACTGTTATCTAATTGAATTGAGATACAAGGGCCCACAACCCGAAGAACTACTGCCAAAACTCGATCCGCCGACTCCCTACAACCTGGAAAATGCAGGGACCCATAACGTGGACAAAGCTAGGTGCAGTGTTTATAGCATTGATTCAAGTACCGTTGCATATTTCAACTCCAGCGGCTGCGTCGCCCGGCAAGGGATCATTGGCCTTTCTCATGTAGAAAACGCCGTCTCGTCATCAATCACCGGTCTTGCAGGCCAATCCACTATGACGACCTGATTGAAGACCAAAGCCGCGACTTGTATGTATTGGGAGACATGCTCAAACATCTCAACCCTTGGAGATCAAGGCACGAGCCTATGCACAGCACAGCCAGAGCTAGGCGGTCGTCGAATGGCGGTTCCGCAGAGACACGCAAACCTCCCATGCTCGGAACCAATGGCGACTTTGAATTTATAGGCAGGATGGGTTTGCGACCCTATAGATGCCCGGTCAGAAATCTGAATACTTGTCCATGCCCTCCCGTCTGCCTCGAAGGCAACGCCACACATTTGGGAGCGCACTCTACTCACACCACACCGGTCGGGCATATATGACCAGAGTCCTTGTAAGTATTCATTTTAGGGAGTTTAAATGGAGCCGATGAGCGGAGTTGAACCGCTGACCAATGCCAGGGTGTGGACGTGAAACAAACACAGCGCTAAGGATTTGCGGTCAGTCCGCCCCCCAATGCATCGCCGTCTCCGACGGCCGTCCTGCTTGTCAATGGGTTGGACTTCGAATATTCGATCGCAGCCGCGGGAGGCAGATTCGGCAAAAGCACAGGCATCTTCGCCCGCTTAGTTATTGGCAGCACCTCGGAGTTGCTGCGACATGTTTTATTTTGAATGGGCGTTCGCGAAAAATTGCCATGCCATGTGGGTGAAATTTAGCGACTCGGTGGGTCGAGTGGTTCGATTTAAGGTTGAACTCTTACTTCCCAGCCACTCATGGCCGAAGCCGGCGATGAAGTCGGCGATGACTGATACATGGTCCCTGCAACCCTGCCAGGATAGCTGGACTCCCCAGGCAGTCTTTTCCGCTCGCTGCACTTGACAGCCGTTGAGATAACCCCACGTAACCCAGTTACCGTGCGGGGTGGTCGCGAAGTTGGGACTGTTGACCTCAAAGCCAGAGAACTGTTCGTCGTTGTCGCCGTGAATGTAGAGGACGGGCATCGAATGAGCCAGCTTCACCGGGGGCTCCATGAGCGGAGTCGCGACGGCCACGATCGCAGTGATGGATTTGGAGTGTCGGGCGGCGAGCAATTGGACCATTCCGGATCCACTGGAAAAACCAGCGAAGTAGATACGTTTAGGGTCGGCTGAATTACGGTGCAGGACGTCCCGAAGAACGGCCATGAGATAACCGTCGTCATCGACTGGAAGCATGCCGGCTGGAGGGAGATGGGTGCGAGAACCCTGCATGTCCCAGAATGTGGTGTTGGTTTGCTTTGCAAAAGGTTGATCGGGTTGGCGAGGCAGCAGCTCGGGGAAGACAACTAAGAAGTTGTTGAGGTCCGCTTCGGTTTGCCAGCCGAACTCTTCGGAGTTCTGTCTAGCAGAGCTGCCTGTACCGCCCAGCATGAAGACCACCGCAGGGTGCGGAGGAAGATGCTCAGGCTTATAGACGAGGTAGGGACGGCTGTATCCGTTGTGTGTGAACGGAAAGATAGCAGGCTGAGCGGCGAGCGCGCGCATCTCGCCTGCCATCGCTAATTCGGCAAGGAATAACAAAGTTAGACGGATCGATACTCGGATAATACGTCGAGAGATGATTCCGTCCATCTTCGCTGGCTGGCCGAAGAAAGCGTTCGGGCCCATGCCGCTCAGGCTCGTGACAATTCTCATTGCGCGTCCATGACACACCGGAAACCTACTGCGCCTGAACGGTCTTCGCTTGGAGCCATCAGCAAGAACTTGCCGTGTTCATCGTTGCGGTAGGCTTGCGGAAAGTACCAGATCGATCCACCCGGCTGGTAGTAGCTGCCGCCGCGAAGCACAGCCGCACGCGTGTGATCATCCTCATACTCGTCGGTCCATTGCCATACGTTGCCGACCAGATCCTGAATACCAAAAGAGCTCGCGCCCTTCGGATGCGCGCCTACGGCATCTGGCGAAGTTAGCCTTCGGCCCTTATCGACGACGGGTACAGCTTCAGCGCTCCATGTGTTGCCCCACGGATACTTTCTGTCGTCTGTTCCTTGGGCGGCGTACTGCCACTCCCACTCATGGGGCAGCCGCTTCCCTGCCCACTTAGCGTATGCGCGTGCATCTTCCAGAGAGACCCAGGTGACTGGCTTGTCTCCCCAGCTAACGGGATAAGTGTCACCTTTCCAGTCACGAAGAAAATTTTTGGCATCCTTAGGTTTGTAGTGCGTGGCATCAATGAATTTCTTGAATTGCTCGTTTGTGACCAGGTTCGTATCCATCCAGAATGTGTCGATGTTTACGATGTGATCGTGGTAGCGGCGAGGTGACGGCTCCCAAGGGTACTGAAAGTCGACGCCAACATCGTCACGTCCTTCGATTTCAATCCCGTTCACGCGGAATCGGTATGTAGCCGCAGGAATTTTCGTCATGCCTTCAAGAGCTTGCGATGTAGCTTTCGTCGTTGGGATCTCCACCAATGTTTGCGGTATAAAGTTCCACTCAGCACTGTAGCTCTCGAGCGGCTTTTGCGTGATGCTTCGCATCTTTGTCAGGAGAGTCTGTTGCGCAACGGATAAGGCACCCGGCACCTGAAGAATGGCTCCGTAACCGTTTGGTTCGACCGTAAACGAGAGCAGTGCGTCCTGGCCGTCCATGCGTGGAGTCAGTTCAACACCGTGGTAGACATCGAAGAACTTTGATCCGGCAGGAGCACTCTTGACACGCAACAGTTCGCCCTGCATCACATAATCGCTGCGATTGACGAGTGCCCAAACGGCTTCTGAGTTCAGAGGCCAGTAACTTGCGAACAGACCGCGCGACTCGGTGGTGTAGTAGGGTTGCCAATCTTTGCTGACCAGAAAAGGCGCGAGGCCGCGCTCCATGGTTGCCATCCGGCGAATCGCTTCGCCATCACGAGGCGTAATGCCGTTCCATATTCCCCAGACATTCTCCCAACTCTCGAATCCGACCCCGTTGAAGAATGCTGCCTGGAGATATTCTGTTTTGCTGTGACTCCATCGTGCGCTAACGTTTACCATCGCGCGAGGCTCGAGCCACTTACTACGACTTACATCCGGCGCATAGGGGTAGGTCCAATAACCCCATGACATTGTGTTCCACGCAAGCATCTCGTCATGACCGGGGAATGCTTCCGGTTCGAGCGCCAGAGGGTGATTAATTTTAAGAGCGGCGTCGCTAAATGCTTTTGGGATACCGTCCATGGTGTCGCCGTTTACGCCGTCTGCCCCGATCTCTTTCATCATCTCCGCAGTAGCTGTCCAGTTCGGTTTTTCTTCATCTCGAGTTCCCTGGTCCCACACCATCACTGGAAAGAAGACTTTGACTCCACGGCGATGGAAGTCCGACACCATTTGTTTGACGGCGGGAATGCCGCCGGGCATATCGCGAATGAGATCGTATTGATTCCGGTCGTCGATGCCTATGTTCGTGTAGGTGTGCCATATGAGGACGGAATCGATGCCGCCGTAGCGTTTCTCCGTGTCGTCCAGGTAACGATCGACCGTGTATTTTCCCGAGTCTGGATCGTAAAAATACCGATCTTCCAT
Organism: Tunturiibacter gelidiferens; assembly: GCF_013410115.1. GTDB lineage: Bacteria > Acidobacteriota > Terriglobia > Terriglobales > Acidobacteriaceae > Edaphobacter > Edaphobacter gelidiferens. The sequence goes on along the minus strand of NZ_JACCCV010000001.1, from coordinate 971,681 downwards.
CATCATCTGAGGTTGTATGAAGCTCGACTGCGTCCATTTGAGCGCTGGCAGGTCATACATGTCACCTGAATAACCCATGCGAATCTGGCGATTGGTGCGCCAGCCACGCATCTCGTCCAACCAGATCTGAGTCTCCTGCGCAGAGCAGCCGTGATTCCCCCCGATAAGCAGCTTCGAGACGTCATTGCATCCCGGTGCCGAGATACCTTCGGTGTTGAGTTTAAGATGAGGGTAATCAATCTGTGCTCTAAGTCCGGCAGAACAGAGGCAACAAAGGCCTGCCGCAACAAGTCTGGCGCTTAGGGATAGTAATCGCAATGTTTGCTCCTCGTGTTTCGTTTACAGATTTTTTTCGGCTGAATGAACGTGTACGTCGATGGAGCGCTCTAAAGCCATCAACACTTCTCTTTTAGTCGCCAAAGAAGGCTGTGCCCCGGAACGTGTGACAGACAGGGCAGCGGCAACTGTAGCAAACCGTGCGCTTTCTACAGGGGTGTCACCGTTCATCAAGCCGACCGCAAACGCTGCGTTGAAAGCGTCTCCAGCTGCCGTCGTATCCACAGCTTGCACTTTGGGTGCCGGGATTCGATGCAACGAACGATCTTCGCCAAAGAGAACGGCTCCCAACGCGCCGCGCTTTAATATGATGCCCTTCGCTCCCAGTTGCAGGAGCATGGCCATCACCCCCTCTTCAGAGGATGCGCCATTGGTGTAGAACTGAGCTTCTGTTTCATTGGGCGTGAGCCAGGTCACTCCTCTAAGTTCTCCGTTTGGCAGCGCCTGCGCCGGTGCCGGATCCAGGATGAGTGGCAGGTTCAATTCGGAGCACATCTCCGCCAGGCACTGAACCGTTTCAAGTGGAATTTCAAGTTGTGCAAGAACCACCCCCGCGTGTCGGAATATCTCTTTTCTGCTCCGCAAGACGTCGGGAGTCAGATGGAGGTTGGCTCCCGGCGAGACGACGATGCTATTTTCACCCGCATCATCAACGAGAATGGTTGCTGTTCCAGTCGCGGCATTGACCTCGCTCACCTCCGTGATGTCCACGCCCTCTCTCTTGAGCTGCAGTCGCAACTGGTCTCCGAACGCGTCTCTGCCAACCATGCCCAGCATCTTCACGGGATATTCGAGTCGCGCCACGCCGACTGCCTGGTTGGCACCCTTCCCACCGGCATGAGTTTGAAAATCATGTCCAAAGATGGTCTCTCCTGCGCGTGGTATACGGGGCACGCTCGACACCAGATCCATGTTGATACTGCCTACAACGACGATAGGTCGCAGGTCATTATGCATAAGTTTCTCCAGAAGCGGCTAGTGACCAGCAAAGAGCGGAGCGGCGGCGATTGCACAAAGGCCTAAAAGAAAAAAGATGAACATGAACGTTAGCAGTAGCTTGATCCGACTGGTTGTGCCTGCGAACTCGCGCCACACAAAGACACCCCAACCTGCCGACACCATCGTCGCGCCCTGGCCGATGGAATAGGAGACTGCAGGACCGACGAAGTGTGTCCGCGCCGCGACGAAATTGAAAACAGCGCCTGTACACCAAACCATGCCACCGATCGCTCCCCAGAGATGCCAGCGTTTAGGAGCTGCAACATAGCCTGAAAAATCGACGGGAGTTTGCCCATCAATTGGCTTACGCATAAGCAGATAATTTGCGGGAATAGCACAGAGAGCCACCCCGATGACAAAGAGGAATGCCACGGCATACGGCCCCGATGCCCCAGAAGTAAACATCGCCTTCGAAACGAAGGGGTAAAAACTTCCCATCAAGACCCCCGAAAGCAGGCTCAGCAAGATGCCTTTGCTGCCTGCGTTTCGTCTTTCTCTTTCCCGAAGACGATATGCCAACGCATCCATAACAATTGCCGCAACCACCAACGCGATGCCTCCGAACAACAACAACGGATTGCCGGCTGGATTGATAACGTAGTTGCTAATCGCCCCTATGACCAAAGCCAGACCGATTCCAATAGGGAAGGCCACGGCCAAGCCGGCTACATCGATCGCCGCAACCAACAGCAGGTTCGCGAGATTGAAGATCACCCCACCCACCAGTGCCATGCCGAGATGGTAGGGGTGAACCTTCGCAAGATCGGCGACAAAAGACACCCCTTCTGATCCCGTGCTGCCAAGAGTGAAACCCCAGAGGATCGCTCCAAGCAGGAGCCCAATGACGTAGTCCCAGTAGAAGAGCTGAAACCGATAGCCTGGGCACAACTTCATGGTGTTTGCCCAAGAGCCCCAGCAGCTCATGCTGATGAGCATGAAGATCAGCGTGCTTGCATAGATTTCTGGTTGATACACTGCGTCTCCAATCGGTGAAAGGATCCGACCCTGGAAATGGTTTCAAGGCCATCAGTTAGAAAGCCAGCTTTACAGCCAATTGCAGAATACGTGCTTCGCGAGCATTTGTTGCTGCACCGAAAGGAATGCCGCTTCTGGTTCCGGTCTTTGTCTGGTAAGTCTGAGCGCCGTTCCACTGCGTGTGATTCAGAGCGTTATAAGCGTCGGCACGAAATTCAGCATGGAAGCGTTCGAAGATCGGAAAGGTCTTGGCGAGAGATAGATCGAGATTATTTTGGCCCGGACCACGGATCGTACCAAGCCCGGAGTTACCACGAACGCCGGTTACTGGAATCGTAAACGCCGCTGTATTGAACTGGTTCAGAAAGTTCTTTGAACCGCGAGAGAGGTTTGGATCGCCGTTGACAAACAGCTCGTCTGTACCTGCATAGTCAAGTGCGCTGGTCGCGTCATTGATGATCGTAAGCGCCTCCCCGGACTCGATCGTGCCGATGAATGAAGCTCTCCAGTCGGTCAATGCTTCCCGTGCGACGCGGTTCCAAGATTGGCCATAAGTCGGTGACCAGATGCCGCTGTAGACAAAGCGGTGGCGGTGGGACAAAGTACTCTCACCCCGGTTATAGATATGTGGGTCCTGGAAGCCATTGAACCCGCCTTCTCCGTTTGCCGCAAGCGTGTTGACGTAGGGATAGTCAGAGACGGTCTTGCCCCAGGTGTAGTTGCTCAGGAACTGGAGTCCATGAGTGAACTGATGTTGGAACTGAGCGACGGCTGCGTTGTAAAAGGCGTTCAAGTTCGGTCGCTGCACGTAGATGTCGCCGAAGCGGCCCAGATTATTCGGACGAGCATTGTTGTAGGCATTCTTAGTCGGCCAATTCGTTTGGTAAGCAGGCAGGTTCTCGTTGATGTAGTTAGAACCCTTTCGTCCCTGTGACCCCAAATAAGAGAGTGTGAACGAGTCGCGGGGCGTGATTTCATGCTGGACATCCAGCATGAAGCGTTGATAGTAGGGCAGCGGGGTCGACTTCTGATCGTAGTAGTACGCCGTCGAATAGTACCCGTCGCCAAAATATCCCTGACCCGGGCCGGTACTTACTGGATAGTTGCCAGGAACGAGCGGTGGAGGAGTCTGGAAGATGTTCGAGAGTCCCAGGACGGGAGTATCACTTGGAGCGCCCTTTGTAACGTTCGTGATCTCGTCGCCGCTGAAGTAGCCTGGGACGCCATTCAACGCGTTGCCGACCTCAGTTGAAATCTGCGTTGCACCAACGTCATAGAAGATCGCATAGCCTGCCCGCAGTACCGTGTTCTTATCCAGGTTGTAGGCAAAACTAACTCGAGGCGCAAAATCCTTTTTGGTTGCCGACAGATAATGCTGCGGCACACCTTGTGCGATTCCGGGAAGCTTGAGCACGCCACCGTCCGTTGTTGGCTGGTAGATCGCACAGCACAGGTTGTTGTTTGCATAGAGTGGGATCGAGAGATCGTAGCGGAGACCAACGGTTAGGGTTAGACGTGGGGTCACCGCAAACTTGTCGTTCGCATAAAAACCCCAGTACGGAAATGTTACGTCCAACTCCGGCGACGTAGCGTCGCCACCTTGAAAGTCGTAACGCTGGTGGATCGTTTCCGGCAGGCCCATGGCCAGATCAGCCATGGCGTCGCCCCCCTCGTAGTTTTGAAGGCTTCCACCGGTGCTAAACTTCTGCTGAAACTCGACAAAGCGAGCGAAATCCCAGTCATATTCGCTTTTGCGGAAGTAATTTCCTCCGAAAGTCATCGTATGCCTGCCTTTACTCCAGCTCACATTGTCTGAAAACTGCATGACCTTATTCTCAGCACGGAAGACCTGATTAAAACCAGGACTTGCATAGTTGTCGACAATCATCTGAAGAACACCACGCGTAATTCCGGAACCAGTATTTTGAAAGACCTGATTGAACGGATTTGCATCGCTGTTCAGATAACTGATCTGATTGGGAGCTACGGTCTGAAGGGCTGAGTCGCCGATGCCGAAGATAAATTCATTTACCAGGTTGGGCGTGAAGACGCGCGCATAGTTCACGGTCACAAGGTATGCGCCATCATCGACATCAGACACATAGAGTTGTGAAGGCGCCAGATTTCCCGAGTTGTTGTTGTCGCCGTGCGACTTTGAATACGTGACGAAGATGTTGTCTTTGCTTGTGAGATTCAGATCGAAACGGGAGTCGAAGTGATAGACCGAAAACCCGAGTTTTTGAGTTGTGACGTAATTCAGCTGCGAGCTCGGAGTTCCTGAGATGTTCGGCAATGGATAAAGAGCCATGAGCGCCTTGGAAGCCGGGTCAAAAACCGAGCTGCCATCCGGCCTTACAGCCTGGTCAAGCCGATTGTTCGGAATAACGGGACGGCTGCTGAAGCCATTCGCGTCGTAGGTCGTGAAGAAGGGGTTGTACAGTTGCAGTGGATTCGATCCACCCAACAATTCGCTGAAGTCCCCCGTGCGCTCTGCGGCGGACGGTACGCTTTGATAGACCGGCTGAGCCCCATCACTCTCAATGAAGTTTTCGTAGTTGGCGAAGAAGAATGCCTTATTCCTGAGACCTTCGAGAATTTTAGGGATAAACACCGGCCCCCCTATCCCTCCACCGAATTGATTTCGGCGTAATGTGGGCTTTGCGAAGTCGTTGTTGCCGGTGTACGCCGCAAATGATTTCGTAAAAGGATTGATCGCGTTGAGGGCATCGTTCTCGATGAAGTCGTAAGCTTGCCCGTGGAATGTGGAAGTGCCCCCTTTGGTTTGCATACTCAACGTGGAGAAATCGTGTCCGTTGGCGGCAGAGAAGTCTGCTACCTGCAAGGTTCCGGTGCTGAGTGCTTCAACCGAGGGCTCATAGCTGAGGCTGGTTTCGTAATTATCTGTAATGTTTACTCCGTTTACGTAAAATCCATTGTCACGCGATCCCTGAACGACCCCTCCCGTTGTGAAGGCGACTCCGCCGGATGCAAATTGAGCGCCAACGGAGTAGGTTCCGCCAGGATTCAGGTTTGCCTGCGGCTGGGTCGAGATGCCGGGCGAAAGCGCAGCTACGGAGGTAAAGTTTCGACCGTTGAGAGGCAACTGCTCAAACTGCTTTTCCGTTACATTTGTGCTGAGATTCGCTTGACCTGTCTCCATCACCGCAGTAGAACTGTCCACGGTCACCTGTTCCGACTGAGCGCCGATCTTCAATTGCAGGTCATACCTCGCATTGCGGCCGAGGTTCACCGTAATGACACTGGATTGTGTCGTTTCAAAGCCGGCGTGTGAGGCCGTGACCTGGTAGGTGCCAGCGGTGACTTCAGGAAAACTATAGTGACCGGTCGCATCCGACATAGCGGTCTTCGTAGCTTTCTGTTCGAGGTCGAGCAGCGTAACCGTCGTTCCTGGCACTACAGCGCCGGTCGAATCAGTGACAATCCCTTCGACGCCGCCACGCTGGGCGAATTGGCCAAAACTTAGGGCGGGCGCCACGACGATCATAAAAACCACTACCCAAACGAAACACTTTTTGATTCGGCTCAAGGGCGGCCTCCAGGAGAATGAAACGTTTCAAAATGCAACGGGGCAATTTATATGGAAACGATGCGGTAAGTGTCAAGAGTTTTTTTTGAAGAAACAACGGCGATTCGCGGACTCGCTAGATTTGAGCTTCACCGGAGTGAGACTCGTCTAGAATTCCTCTTAGCCGCATATTGAAGCTTTCAAAGGTGTTCCATGTCCAATATGAAAGAGATCGCGCGGCTTGCCGAGGTGTCGCTCGGAACCGTTTCTAACGTACTGAATAACTCTGCGAAGGTACGCGAACCGCTGCGACGCCGAGTTCTTGCGGCTGTTGATTCTCTTCGCTACGAGCCAAGTCAGCTTGCACGAGGTCTGCGACGAGATAAGACAAACATGATCGGCATGATCATCCCGGACATCACCAATCCATTCTTTCCGGCTGTCGTTCGCGGTGCTGAAGACGCGGCGTTCGGGAGCGGTTATCGTCTCGTGCTCTGCAACGCAGATAACAACCTGACCAAAGAGGTCTCGTACATGAACCAGCTGCGGACATACCTTCCTACTGGCATCATCGTGATTCCCTCTAACTTCAGCGAGATAACGATGCAGGCCGGTAGTGCAACCAGAGGCGGAGCAGTTGTGGTTTGTCTCGACCGTATGCCAAGACATTGGAAAGGCGACACGGTCACCGTAGCCAACGATGAAGGTGCGCTGAATGCGACTCAACATCTCATACAGCTTGGTCACAAACGCATCGCTACCATTACGGGTCCCTTGCAGCTGACGATTGCCCATGCACGGCTGGCCGGCTTCCGACGTGCATTGAAACAAGCAAATATTCAAATTCCCGCAGAGTATGTGCAGGAGAGTTCCTTCGATCGTGCAGGTGGATACTCAGCGGCACTAGGACTGTTACAGCTTAAGCCGAGGCCAACCGCGATCTTTGCCCAGAACGACATGATTGCCATGGGCGTCGTGATGGCTATTCGCGAGCTGGGTCTTCGCTGTCCGCATGACGTATCGCTGTTCGGATTCGACGGACTCGAAGTAACCGAGCTGATGGATCCTCCACTGTCTTCCGTTTTGCAGCCTGGTTATCAACTTGGTTCGCTGGGAGTTCAGCTTTTGCTTGAAAGGGTAAGCGATCCGAATCGTCCCTTTCGTCACCATGTGTTGCCAACGGAGCTTCGACTAGGGGCTTCCATTGCTCCTCCCCCTCCAACACGTCAAAGTAAGAAGAAGCCAGACTCGGCGCCTCGTCGCAAATTGGCTACCTGACCAGATCGCCGTTCAGCGGTGCTTTTTCACCCGTTCTCCAACTACGACTGTGCCGCCTAGATCTTCTGTGAGCTCTTTCGCCTTCGCCACTACAATCTGGCGCCAGGACAGCTTCCACCGCTGCGTCGGCATCGTAAGTGTCAGTGCGCCAGCCAACTCACCGCGCGAGTTGAATACGGGGGCCGAAATACCTGATAGCTCCGGCAGCCTACCTCCGATGGAAGTCGCATATCCCTGTTTCCTAATTTTGTCTGGGCCCGCGCCTCGGGCCCCTGAGTAGGCTCCCAAAATTAGACCACCAGCCCCTCGGTCCAGAGGCAGTTCTTCTCCTAACATGACATGCTCTCGCAGGGGCTGCGGTGAATCTATCCAAAACAGCCGAACGCGATGATTCCCTTGCCGGACATGCAGTGCGGCAGTCTCGTGAGTGACAGCGACCAGGCTACGCAGAATAGGCATCACGGCTGCTTGCAGCCCGTCGGCCGCTTCGTGCACTGCGTTAAGTCTCGGAATCTCAGCCGCCAACCGATAGGTTCCCTGAGGTGTTCGGATCAAGTAGTGTGCCCCTTCCAGGGAGTGCAGCAAGCGCAGCGCAGTGCTCTTGTACAAATCTGTGCGCAATGCAAGCTCTGCGAGTCCCAGCTCAGTGTCCCCTGCTCGGAATGCCGATAGCAACGCAAGAACGCGATCGGCGATTGCAGACCCCCCCGTGACAGATCGTGAAATTCGCGGCAAGCTGCCTCCTTGACATTATGTCTATTGAAGTTGACACTCATGTATAAAAGAACGCCGTTCTATTTTATCAATGATATTTGATGTGAGATGAATGCTTCTTGAATTGAACTCCGAAACGCAGGTACGTCGACAGTGGCCCCGCTGGCTCTCTTATCGCATTGGGCTGCTGCCCCTTCCCGTGTTTGTTCTGCTGTTTGGTGCTGTAGCGGCTCTGACGGGTGCCCATGCGCTCACTGGAGACGTATCCGTCATGATTGCAACGCTCGCCGCAGGAGGGTTCCTATGCGCGTGGCTTGGGGGACTCATTCCGTTTTTGCGACGCCTCGGAGCACCGGCCATCACCGCCGCATTCCTGCCGTCTTACCTGGTGTATCGACACTGGTTGCCCGTTAACCTGGTGGAAACTGTCACCAGCTTCACCAAGGGAACCAATTTTATTTACTTGTACATTACAGCAATCATCGTCGGCAGTATCCTCGGCATGAATCGCAAGTTGCTGTTGCAAGGGATTGCGAAAGTTTTAATTCCACTGTTCGCCGGCTCGCTTATGGCCGTGTTGATCGGCTCTGTAGCGGGTGTTGCGATCGGTTTGCCCTTAGCCAGGATTGTCACACTCGTTATCGTCCCCGTGATGGCAGGTGGTGTTGGTGAAGGAGCCATTCCACTTTCAATCGGCTATGAGGACATCTTTCATCAAAGCTCCGCCGAGTACCTCGCACATCTGCTGCCTGTCGTCCTCTTTGCAAATCTCGTCGCCATCATCATGGCTGGATGCCTCAATGCCATCGGGCGTCGCTATCCGTCCCTCACTGGTAATGGATTGCTGCAGCCACCGTCCAACATACTCCCTCTGCCGGCGTCGCTAAATGTCGCCCCTATCGCACCTAGGAATGATCAACTCTGTGCGGCGGCATTATTTGCCATCTCTCTCTACTTGCTCGGCATTGTTTCGCACTTTCTTTTGGGGTTTCCTCCCCCCGTCACAATGCTTGTAATAGCAGTGCTGCTCAAGGTATCCAATTTGCTTCCGCCATGGATCGATCGGGCGGCGGCGGCCGTCGGGCACTTCTTTGCGGTCGCCGTAACGTATCCGCTGCTTTTCGCTGTGGCTGTTGCGTTGACGCCTTGGAAGTCGGTGAAAGAAGCACTACATCCGGCAAATTTAGCAGTGATTGTTCTTGTCGTCCTCACTCTTGTTGTTACTGGCTTCTTTATAGGCAAGTGGATACATCTTTATCCCGTCGAAACCGCTATCGTCAACGCCTGTCACACCGGCGCCGGAGGCACTGGAGACGTAGCTATTCTGACCGCAGCCAATCGTCTTGAACTCATGCCCTTTGCTCAGATTGCAACGCGTATCGGCGGAGCAATTACCGTTACCCTGACGCTACTAATTTTGCGTTTCCTTACGCACGGAAAATAGCTATGTTCAACCGAATTGAATTCACCTCCGGACCAGGCGGCCCACTTCACGGGATACGTATCTTGGATTTATCCCGACTCGTCGCCGGGAACACTCTCACCATGGTGTTAGCCGATTTAGGGGCTGACGTTATCAAAATTGAACCACCCGGAGGCGACACTCTGCGCGAGTGGCGAGTCGCCGGCGTCGAAACCGCATGGAAGACCTACAGCCGCAATAAGCGCAGCCTTTGTCTCAACCTGCGCGATGAAGGCTCTCGAGACATACTGCTTCGCCTCACCGCCGAGGCTCACATAATGGTCGAAAGCTTCCGTCCAGGGACTCTCGAAAAAATGAACCTCGCCCCAACGACGTTGTTCGCCGCTAACCCCAAGCTTGTACTGGCACGCATATCGGGCTGGGGACAAACCGGCCCTTACGCTGAGCGTCCCGGCTTCGGCACGCTTGTAGAAGGCATGTCTGGGTTCGCTTCAATGAACGGCTTCGCTGACCGCGAGCCTGTACTGCCGCCCATCTATCTCGGCGATATGACTGCAGGTCTCTATGGAGCGATCGGAATTTTGTCGGCACTACGGCATGTTGAGGTCAATCAGGGTGAAGGCCAGGTAATAGACATCCCGCTGCTAGACCCCTTGTTTTCCATATTGGGTGCACAGGCTGCAAACCACCGGCTGACTGGAGTCGTTAAACCTCGTACAGGAAGCCGTTCAACCAACAGTGCTCCGCGTAATGTCTACCGCACATTGGATGAGCACTGGATATGCCTCTCCGGTTCGACGCAAAAGATGGCTGAAAAGATCTTTCGAGCGATCAACCGGCCGGAGCTCATCACCGATCCTCGCTTTTCAACGAATGAAAACCGACTACACAATGTGGTTGAACTGGATCGAATGATCGCCTCCTTTATACTCACGCTCAACCAACAGGAATGCCTCGACCTTTTTCAGAAGAACGGGGTGACTGTTGGTCCAATTTACGACATGTCCGACATCGAGCACGACCCACATTTTCACGCGCGACAGATTGTCGTTGAGTTGCCAGATACCGACTTAGGAACAATCCCCGTACACACAATCTCACCCAGATTGTCGGCCACGCCTGGGCGCTTCCGCAGAGCCGCTCCTCATCTGGGAGAAGACACCCACGACGTGCTGGGTGAGATCGGCTATACGGATTCCGCCATTGCAGGTTTTATTTCGTCAGGTCTCGTAAAGATGCCCGACAAACCAGAGAAGAGATAAACAATGATGCGCAGCAAACTTTTTGTACCTGCGATCCGTCCGGAGCTCTTTGAAAAGGCGACTAAGTCCGGCGCAGACGCTGTGTGTTTCGATCTTGAAGACTCCGTTGCGCCAGCACGGAAGGTTGAAGCCAGAGACCATCTGCAATCCTACTTGCGCGAACGCCAGTCCATCGATCAACCGCTGCTTCTGGTTCGCACCAACCCCGTTACCTCTGCAGACTTTGAGCAAGATGTAGACTGCGCCGTCTGGAAGTCGATCTCTGCAATCGTTTTACCCAAGGTAGAGTCGGCGGAAGATGTCCGCGCGTCGGCAGATATCATCGCCAAATTCGAGCGGTCGCGGAACCTGCCTGCCCCTTTAGGCATCCTTCCCACGATCGAATCGCCGCGTGGTTTACGTTTTGCTGCAGAGATCGCGCTCAGTTCCCCACGAGTGCTCGGCTTGCAGATCGGCTTTGCAGACTTACTGGAGCCGCTGGGTGTGGCACAGAGTAATGTCGCTGCTAGGAACCAGATTCGGCTTACCCTTCGCCTGGCAGCAGCCGAAGCTCACCTCGATTGTTATGATTCGGCTTACGCTAATTTCAAAGATATATCCGGTTATGAAGATGAATTGAGAGCTTCTCGTTCACTCGGTTTCGTAGGTGCCAGCTGCATTCATCCTTCACAGATCCCCATTGCTAACCGGGTATTTGTCGCAACGTCAGAGGAACTCGTCTCCGCTGCGCGAATCCTGGAGGCTGCGGCACAGGCGGCGCAAAAAGGGGTGGCTGTTACCAGCATTGATGGAGCGATGATTGATGCTCCATTTATCCGCCGTGCCCGCAAGCTTCTTGGTAAGAAAGACTATTGAGAATCGGAAAGACTCACCGCCCGCTCACTGTATTGGGCCGTTTCACAATTACAGCTTCGGGAACAGCATCGCGAAAGAGCCTCATTCATACTTGACTGTAGCAATCACTCGGGAACGACACGAGGACCCGTAGGTGAACATCAATGCGGGAGAGATCATGGAATTCGTGAACAAATCCGAAGACATGCCATCTCACTCAAAATAAGATAGCTCGCTTCCAAACCAGATTAAACAGAATCAGTTGGTCTGGCGGCGAAAAGCTTCCTAAATGATGGAAAGGAATGGAGCCGATGAGCGGAGTTGAACCGCTGACCTACTGATTACGAATCAGTTGCTCTACCAACTGAGCTACATCGGCCTGTCGTTCTATTCTATCGGCTTCGTGGCCATCCGCCAAATCTCTCTTTTGTCCCGAACCTCCAGTAGCCACAAGCGCAGCGTGCGCGACCGCCTCCTCGGGATCAACCCACAAGATGTTGATTCGCGATCTCGATGAAGTTCCTCGCAAGTACACTCTCCGCTCCCATCTTGACGCCGAGATCGATCGACGTCCGGCACCCAGCCTTCACCTCTCGATACACCGCCCCCGGCATCGCAACCCTCGCCACACAAGCTGGCGCCAGCGACACGCCAAGCCCGGCAGCCACCAGGCGCACCAGCGTCAACCATTGAGGCGCATCCTGAACAATGTTCGGACGAAATCCGCTTCGTTCGCAACACGCGATCGTTCGATCGTAGGCGAGCGGTCCCATACGCCGCGCGAACATGATGAACGGTTCACCCTCCAATGCCTTTACGCTCAAAGTACTTCGCCGAGTCAACGGATGGCCCTCCGGCAACACAGCCACATACTTTTCTTTCGACAAAGTAGTGATTCGAATCCCCTCAGTCGGGTCGCCATCTCGCAAAAACGCAAGGTCAATCTGGCCATTGAGGAGCGCAACGATCTGCGCAGACGTCACGAGTTCGCGCAAACGTAGCTCAACCTTCGGATAACGACGCCGAAAACTCTGAATAGCAGCGGGCAGCTCCGTAAACATCACCGAGCCGCTGAAACCCACCGTCAACGTCCCTTCTTCGCCGCGCCCCAGCCGGCGAACCTGGGCAAGATCCTCGTCCACCTTCTCCATCGTGCTTCGAGCACGTCTCGCCAGCAACTGGCCAGCAGCCGTCAATTTCACTCCGCGTGTCGTCCGCTCAAAGAGCGCATGACCAAGCATCTGCTCCAGCCGTTTGATCTGCTGGCTCAGCGGAGGCTGCGCCATCCCCAGGCGCCTCGCCGCCTTGCTGAAATGAAGCGTCTCAGCGACCACCAGAAAGTACCGCAGATGCCGAAGTTCGATCTGGTCACTCATACATCAATGATATAGATCACGACTTTTCAGCTATTGGACATCCCGTGAAACTCCTCGTAGCGTTTAGTTCAGGAGGCGTCGCGAGTGACTCTTTCCGGAACAAAGGACACAACCCGGCTGGGTCTCGACTTCCAAAACATTCCCGTTGGTCACGGCCCGCATCGAGACCGACTTCCACCAGCCGTGCTCTACACCGGCTCGCGCCAGCAGTCCGAAAACAGCAGAAACTAGTGGAGACCCCATGAACAACACAGCTCTGGAATTTAAGATCCGAGAATTTGAACCAGGAGACGAGATCGCATTCCGCCTCCTCAACGAAGAGTGGATCACCCGGGAGTTCGTCCTCGAGCCGAAGGACGTGTACTCCCTCTCCGACCCTCAGACAACCATCCTTGACCATGGCGGCCGCATCTTCTTCGCCATTCAGAACGGTGAAACCGTTGGCTGCTGCGCTCTAGTCGCAATGAAACCCGGCGAGTTTGAAGTTGCCAAGATGGCAGTAACCCAAGCGTGCCAGGGAACCGGAATCGGCCGCCGACTGCTCCAGAGCGTTGTCGAGGAAGCAAGGGCCTCAGGTGCAACTCGCCTCTATCTCGAAACCAACCACAAGCTGACCCCTGCCATTCACCTCTACGAAACAGTCGGCTTCAAACGACTGCCGCCGGAGCGCGTCGTGCCCTCTCCCTATGCCCGAGCCGACGTCTCGATGGAGCTATCGTTCCCCACTCCCTGACCAAAGTTCCGCACGTCGTCGTTCGAAGACTCAGACTCCATCACCTCTAACGTCCCCCGTCCCCCATCTCAGTGGGCCACACCAACGTCACCAGAGCCGCGAGAGCGATGGCTACTTGAAGCATCGGATGTAGCCCATGAGACATAGACCACCTCTTCGTTCGAAGAGCCTTCCATTCCCTAAGACCTGCATCGGCGACCAGGACCCCGCCATGACACAACACCAACACCTCGGATGATTTCCTTCACCTTCGCACTCCCACTTTGGTAACCAATCCTCTCGGAAAATAACCCTCGGAAATCCCGTCTGAAAAAGCGAAGAGGCCACCCGGCAACGAGGTGGCCTCTTCTTTAGGGAGAATAGTTCCAACGGAGGCAAAGCCATCAGAACTTTCTGGCGAAATACTAAGTTTGGCGATATGACGTGTCAAGGTCAAAACTCAACTAATGTAAGTCCTTATTTTTCAATGGTTACGGGGTTTACTAAACTGACAACAGATGGCCACGTTTTCGCCTAAAATTCGCTTTTACTTACCCTATCCAGACCCCAACGACATTCCTATCAGCCGCTTAGCTCGGCCCCTGCACCATCCTCAGTGCAGATTGGGCCACTCGATTCAGCCTCCCTGCTCGACCCCGGGTCCCTTCGTCTGAATCCGCGCCGCACTTCCACTCAAGTCGATCCGGAGAAACTCCGGCTCAGTCGCTGCCGGCTTACCCTGAAGTACCCTAATTGCCGCCCGTCCGCCGCCCAGAAACAACGCCAGGATCACCGCAGCCAAAGCTCCCAGTCCGCAGAACACCAGGATGCTGGTCAGCAGGCTCACTGTCTTCCTGATCTCCGCATGAAACTCCGGAGGCATCGCCTTGTTCCACGTCACCTCGCTCCGCAGATGGATCCCCTCCACAAGCCTCCGCGCCTCGGCCGGGTTCCATGCGCCCGTCGTCATCAGCAGCAGTGGCCCCTCACGCCTCAGCTTCACCGTCCCGGCAGCACCACCCTCCTGGTTCATCTCCGCCTCGATCTGCCGCCCGTGGTCGCCCGCAATCTGCGGCGTCGGGTAGAGCAGCATCGTCAGCGTACCCTTTCCCTCGTACTTCGCCGTCACCACCTCGGCAGCCTTATCAAAGCCAATAATCTCCGGCGGCAGCGCCCCGCCCATCGCCTTATACCCTACCGGTCCCACCGCATACCGCTCCGAGCCCTTGTCAAGACCCTTCGCCGGCAGATAAGTCGGCAGCAGCGGAGACATTCCCTTCGGCCCCCCTACCTTCGGCAGCCCCACCTCCACCGTCCGTAGCAGCGCCTCAGCCGAAGCCGGACTGCCCTTCAGGTTAGCGACCACCACGGACACTCCGCTCCGCACCACATAGGGCGCGCTCTTATGCAGATAGTCATACGCAGCGGCTGCCCCCGTAGCATCTTCAAACTGGTAAACCGTCACCGTGCCGTTTGCGCCAGGACTCTGCGGCCCTCCACGCTCATACCGGCGAATCCCATCCTCCACCAGCACCGGCCCGTCGGCTCCACTCCACGACGGAGCACCAGTACCCGCGTCATGGTCAGCCCCTCCCCGCAGCGACTCCGGCAACAGCGGCGTCGGCGGCTCCGCCAACATCACCTTCGGCGTCTGTCCCTCCAGCGAAATCACAGAGGCACCCATCACCACCAGCCCCAGCACGGCCGTCGACACAACCCGCATCCGAGAAAGAAAACCCATACGTTGGTCAGACTACACCAGCGCCCGAACGTAAGCCTAGAGCCTCCTTCCTAAGTTCCATGCCGCTCAAACCCGAGAACGATCCACCAACCTCATCCTAAGAAAACTTCAAAAGCGTCGCGATCCCCTGCGGATCTCCTAACCCCCTGCTCTCTATCAATTGATTGATCTCCTTTAAATAGCTCGGACTATGCTCCACCGTCTTCGAGAAAGACTGCACCAGCTTGACGACATGCTCCTCCCCGAACGCCTCCCGCCGATAACCCACCATCCCGACCAGCAGACCGTAGACCAGCGCATACTGCGTCACCATCAACAGGAACTCCCCAAAGATTACCTGCGGAGTGATATGTGCGCTCGCCTCGCGGCCAAACGGAAACAGCGTCCGGTAGACATAATTCAGTAGATAGTTCTCCAGAATATGCGGATGCGCCGCAAAGAATGGCGCGCAGTACCGTGCCTCCGCTTCCACATAATGAAGCGCATCGCTCGCCGAAGTAGATCCCGCAGAGTATCCGATACCCTGCAGGAACTCGTCGAAGCACTCCAGAAAGCGTTGCCCGCATGAGCCCGCGCGAATCCTTTGGTCAATCAGCCGAAGCACCACATCCAGCTGCACCGCAGGCTGCGCCGGCACCATCTCCAGCTTGTCGCGCAGCGCCCCACTCTCCAATATCTCCCAATAGTTGCCGAGTATCTCCGGCACCCCATCGTCCTCCTGCGCGGTCGTCACTTCGTTCAGCCGCTTCGAAAGCATCCCAAGCAAAAACAGCCGCTGCCACAGCGGTCGCCTACGATCCTGAATCATGGCGACAACCAGATCCCGAACCTCCCAGAAGTACCGTATCGGTTTATGAATCGAACCCTCCCCGGTAGCCAGTCGCGAAAACTGGTCGCTTCGAAAGTGCGCCGACGAAGCATCGCCCATCGCCCGCGTCGAGTCGGCATCGAGCAGAACCTGCCGAGCCGCCTGCGGGCACGAGAGATATAGCGAAATCTCAAGCTCATTCTCCACACTGTTCAGCGCGCGAGGATAAGTCGAACACGTCGCTGAAAGATGTGCCGAGCCAAACTCCTTCTGCACCCCACAGAGCCGCTCCGCAGAAAGAAACGGGCATCGGCCCGATGCGTTCGGCTTGATACGCGCATAAAGAGATTCAGTCGCGCCGACAGGAAGAATCGAGACATACTCCTTCACCAGCGCACCCAGATTCTCCTCCGGAAACTCTTGATATCCCTCGTAAGTCTTCTTGTCCACGAGAACGCTCATGCCGTGACAGCAGGAGTCCTCGCACTCGGCCCCGATACAGTGAAAGGCACTCCCGTAAAGCGGTTGAATCTTCTGCGTCTCAGGCCTCATGGGCCTCCTCACTGAAGCACGCCATCACCGCATCGAAACAACGAGGCAAGCGCCGCATCTTCGTGCGAAAAAATCTCCGCGACGAACTAGAAGCAACCGCCCTGCCATCCCCGAATCATCCAGATTGGAAGAATCTAAGAATGCCGCACCACCGTGCAGGCGAACCTCCCTCTCATTTAATAGTCGTGGCCTTTTTGCTTTTTAGTCGTGGCCTTTTTCGTCTATTTGATAGTCGTGTTAATAGTCGCGCCTTTTTGTTTGTCATTCCGCACCCTGAGCGTAGTCGAACGGGGGAGGAATCTGCTTCTCGCTCGCCCTCTAACAAACACCGTCATCTCGACCGAAGCTGTTCACAGCCTCATCGTGAACAGCGCAGTGGATCGCGGCCACAGCTCTCCGTTGCAGCGAACCGATCATGCTGCGGTATCCGTCAAGACCCCGTATTCGCCGTTGTCGTTGTCTGTTTTGTTCGCCCACATAAGAGCCTTTATTGATCGCCCTTACGCAGCAAAATTGTTACTGCACCGCGCAGGATCTTCTCTCGCCTCACCGCCACACCACAGAGAATCAGTTCCCGCTGGCCCGCTCCGTCGGCGCCTTCGCCCCGCTCAACCCACCGGCATACTTCGCCACACCTTTATAAAGACTCTCCGCCACCCGCTCCCGATACTCCGGCTGCTGCAGCTGCCGAGCATCCTTCGCATTCGTCACAAACGAGATCTCCGCCAGGATCGAAGGCATATTCGCCCCGATCAGCACCACAAACGGAGCCTTCTTCACACCGCGATCTTTCAGTCCTGCATTCCCCTTCTGCAACCCACCATACAGACTCTGTTCCACATCCCCTGCAAACTCTCGCGACTCGGCGATCTTATCCTTCAGCGCAATCTTCTTCACCAGATCGCTCAGCTGATGAATCGACTGGTCCGACACAGCGTTCTCACGCGCCGCCGTCTCCAGCGCATCCGGCGACGACGTGAAGTTCAGGTAGTAAGTCTCCACTCCGCGCGCACTCGCATCCGATGAAGAGTTCGCATGGATCGAAAGAAACAGATCAGCCTGTGCCTTATTCGCAATCGCCGTCCGGGTCTCCAGCGGAATAAACGTATCGTCCGACCGCGTATAAATAATCTCCGACCCCAGGCGCTCATGCAGGAGCCTCCCCAGCCGCAGCGCTACGTCCAGCACCACGTCCTTCTCCTCAATCCCATCCACGCCCAGCGTCCCCGAGTCATGCCCCCCATGCCCCGCGTCGATCACGATCCGTCCAACCTTCAACCCCAGCGCCCGCACCATCGAGGTCTCGCCATCCGCCGTAGGCACTGCCGCCCGCGCCGGAACCGCATCGGCATCCTTCGCACCTTTGCCGTGTCGCAGCTTCCTCGTGCTCGGTACAGGCACCGCAACGTCCGCAGAGCTTGTCGCTACTCCAATAGAGCTACCTGTCCCCGATGCACCATCGCCCCCCTGAACCCTGAGCCCTGAGCCCTGAGCCTTATCTGACTGACTCCTGTCCGACACCACCGCCGAGATCGGCTGCGAGGTTGGCTGCGTCGTCGCCTCCACCCTTCCCGGCTGCGCACTCACCGCCGCCACATCAAACGAACTCCCCGACTTTACCGCCGTCGTATTCGGAACCGACGGCGCAGGAGCCGCCGCTCTCTGCATCGGCACACTCACCACCGGAGCGCCCGGCTCCGCCTTACTACCACCATGGATATCAATAATTAAGCGATAGGGATTCGGCAGCAGAAACGCCGAGTACTCCGTCACATCATTAACATCCAGCACCACTCGAGTCATGTCATTCGAAAACTGCGCCGCCCGAATCTTCTTCAAAAAACCATCATCGGTCACAGCGAAGCTCTTGCCCACCAGCTCCTGCGCCAGCCGGGTACCATGCAGATCAAAGTAGATGCGATCCGGATTCGGAACCCGCGCCGCCTCATACGTCACATCGTCGCCGAGGTCGATTGCGACCCGCGTGTAGTTCGGCGTCGACCAGTGACGAATCCCCGTCACCTGCGCCATATGCCCACGCCGCACAGTCTTCGCTATATGCATCGGCGCCACACTCTGCGTTCCCGCATCTGAACCCGAAGCCGAGCCCGAAGTCGAGCCAGGAGCTGTACCGGCCGCCTCATCCACCGGCGCAGCCCCCTGCCTCTCCGCAACTGTCGCCGGACCCGCTGAACTCACACCCGACACGCGAACGTCGCGCCCATCAAATGCACTCGCCGCGGCCACCATCCCACCAGCTCCAGCCTCCTTCGCAGCCGTAGCCGCATTCGAAGAAACAGAAGACCCAACCGGAGCCGCCCCAACCGCTCCCATCGCACCTGGATCCTTACGCCCACCCTGATCCAGCGAAGCCAGTCCAGCCCGAGCCTCCTCCGCCATCTCACTCCGCGGATACTCCTTCACCAGCAGCGAATATCTCTCCCGCGCCGCCGCCGCATCATGCAGATCATTCTCATAGATCTGCCCCTCCGCCAGAAGCGCCCCCACACGCAGCGAGCTCCCCGGATACTGCGTCCGCAAAAACTCATACTGCCCCGCCGCAGCCTTCAAACTCTTCGCATCATGCAGTCCACGCCCCTGCTCCGCCAGCAACTCCGCCACTGCATTCACGCTGTCGGGAGCATGCATACCCCCCGGAGCCTCGTGGTACACCGCACGAAACCCATCCATCGCCCGCGCATAATCGGCTCGCGTCCGCGTCCCCTCCGGCATTGCCTCCAGCGCCTGCCGTCCCCGCTCGGCCTGTTCCCACGGAGTCAACTCCACATGCCGCTGCCGAACCGCCTTCGCAGGCAGAACCTGCACCATCGCGCAGCCCAGCACCACCGCGCAACTCGCGCCACACCAAGAACTACGAATTATCTTCCCCAGGCCCATGTGTCTTCTTCAAAAAAACGACAGACCGCCTAAGTTTAAGAGAGCCCACCCCGCAACGCGTGTGAAAAGAAACCCGGTACTCCCCCCGATACCCCCAACCCATTGCGCTCATCCCGCATCAAGCCTCTATTCAACGATGATCCCAGCAAGCCATCCTGGGGTAAACTCACACGCATGGTAGACATCGATCTTCTCGTCGAAGCTATTCGCAAACGCGGACACACCGTTGAGAGCGTCTTCTCCGTTCCGGACAACGCAGGCGTCTATGAAATCGTCGTAGACGGCAACCTCCTCAATCTCGAAGAGGCAAGACAGCTTCTCGAAGACGAGGAAGCATCGAAATAGCCAGTAGACCCTCTGAGAATCAGGCAGTGTCGAGCTATAGGGCGACCAAAGATCTGTCATTTCCACGAAGGGAAAGGCGATTATTTGAAGTCGTCATCCTACCCCTGAGCGAGGTCGAACGGGACGGATCCTTAGTTTGTTCTTGTCGTCATCTTGACCCTGAGCGAAGTCGAATGGGGAAGGATCCGCAGTTTGTTTTTGTCGTCATCCTGAACGCAGTGAAGGATCCCGACACCTTCCACCTACCCATACCGTTCGAACCTTCCAACCCAACACCCAGCCGTTTGCCGTTCTTCCCCCCAAAAGATCATCTCGACCGATGACAAATCCGCTTTACCATGGTTAACTTGCAATCATGTCGCAGGAAATCACAGTCTCGAAGGAAGATTACCTCAAGGCGATCATTGAAGCCGAAAGCGAGGGCCACACTGTCATTGCAGCCTTGCTGGCCCAGTGGCTGGAGGTCTCCGCTCCCGCCGTGACCAAGGCCGTAAAGCGCCTGCGCGAGGACGGCTACATCGAGGCTGGCCGCGAAGGGGCTCTCAAACTCACCACCAAAGGACGAGAGGCCGCCCACCGCACCGCCCTCCGTCATCATCTCGTCGAACGCATGCTCTCCGAGATGTTCGGCATGGAGTGGCATCAGATCCACACCGAGGCCGAGCGCCTCGAACACGCCATCTCCCCCGCATTCGAAGCCAAGCTCATCGAAAAACTCGGCGAAGCCGGCGACTGCCCCCACGGCAACAAGGTTCTCCCAGAGACCCCCGCGCAGATCAAACGCCGAGGCCTCGTCGCTCTCTCCGAAGCAACCGAGAACACCGACTACGTTGTAGCAAGTCTCTACGAACGAGACTCCGGCCTGCTCGAGTTTCTTCATGAACTCGGAATAGGACCAAAGGTCGCCGTCCGCGTCCAGAGACGCAACTACGACAACACCATGCAGATCAAGACCCCCAACGGCTCCGTGACCCTCGGCCAATCCGCCGCCATCAGGGTCTGGGTACGGCCCAATCCGGCATCCAGAGAAACAGATGAACCAAGGCGACGTAAAAAAACATAACCTCGGTTAACTAAATGTGGCATACTGCATTTAAGACTGCACGTACCAATGCCGCCTATGCCAACCCTCCAGGAACTCAATCGCGAACTGCGCCCGTCCCTGCCGGAGGCATTCTCTTCGGTACGCCTCACGCAGTCTCCCGGCTTCTGGCGACGCCTCTTCGGCTTTCTCGGCCCCGGCTTCCTGATCTCCGTCGGCTACATGGACCCTGGAAACTGGGCAACCGACCTCGCCGGCGGGTCCAAATACGGATACACCCTCCTCTTCGTCATCATGCTCTCCAACCTGATGGCGATCCTCCTCCAAAGCCTCGCTCTCAAGCTCGGCATCGCCACCGAACGCGACCTAGCCCAGTCCTGCCGCGAAACCTACAGCCGCCCCACCAACATCCTTCTCTGGCTCTTCGCCGAGATCGCCATCGGCGCCTGCGACCTCGCCGAAGTCATCGGCTCCGCCATCGCCCTCCAACTCCTCTTCCACATTCCCCTTATGCTCGGCGTCCTCATCACCGGCACCGACGTCCTGCTCATCCTGCTCCTCCAAAACCGCGGCTTCCGCTATCTCGAAGCCCTCGTCATCACCCTCATCGGCACCATCGCCGCTCTCTTCGGCGTCGAAGTCCTGCTCTCGCACCCCGACTGGCTCCCCATCGCCCGCAACCTCGTCATCCCCTCCAAGGCCATCATTACCGACCCTGAGATGCTCTACATCGCCATCAGCATCCTCGGCGCCACCGTCATGCCGCACAACCTCTATCTCCACTCCTCCATCGTCCAGACGCGAAACTACCCGCGCACCGAGCAGGGCAAACGCGAAGCCATCCGCTTCGCCAACATCGACTCCGCAACCGCCCTCATGCTCGCCCTCTTCGTCAACGCCGCAATCCTCATCCTCGCCGCAGCCGTCTTTCATCGCGCAGGCCACTACGAGGTCGCCGAGATCAACGACGCCTACAAGCTCCTCACCCCCATGCTGGGCTTCGCCGGAGCCAGCACCATGTTCGCCCTCGCCCTGCTCGCCTCCGGTCAAAACTCCACCATCACCGGAACCCTAGCCGGCCAGATCGTCATGGAGGGCTTCCTCCACATTCGCCTCGCCCCCTGGCTGCGCCGGCTCATCACCCGCTCTCTCGCCATCATCCCCACCATCATCGTCACCTACTTCTACGGCGAGCGCGGCACTTCTAAACTGCTACTCTTAAGCCAGGTCATCCTAAGCATGCAGTTGAGCTTTGCCGTCTTCCCTCTGGTAGCCTTCACCAGCAACCCGGCGAAGATGGGCCCCTTCGTCAATCACGCGCGAACCAGGCTCCTAAGCTACGCCGTAGCCTTCCTCATCGCCGGATTAAACCTCTGGCTCCTGATACAAATCTTCCGCGGCCACTAGGGCGTTCACACGCCTTTTTAAAGCTTCGCGTGGTCCTCCCGTTGGTCGGAATCATCTTCCCTCGCGACCAACGGGAGCGCCAACCGAAGGGGTATACCCATCACGAAGTGATCGCCCTCCGCGCAGGAGGCCCGTCCGGCAGGACACCTAGCCCCTAACCAAGCAACCCGCCCACAACCTCCGCCGCCCCCTGCAACGCAGAATCGAGCGAACCCACATCGCTCCCGCCAGCCTCCGCCAGATCAGGCCTTCCCCCACCCTTTCCCCCAACCTGCGCCGCCAGCAGTCCAACAACCTTCCCAGCCTGCACCCGCGCTGTAAGATCCTTCGTCACCCCCACAATCAGCGAAACCTTCCCCTCCACCGCAGCCCCCAGCACCACCACACCACTCCCCAACTTGATACGCAGCGAATCCACCAGCTCCCGCAACTGCGCCTTCTCCACGCCATCCACCCTCTGCGCCAGCACCTTCACGCCCTTCACTTCCACGGCAGACGCGCTAGCGTCAGATAAAGTCGAACTCGCCGCCTTCATCCTGACCACATCCAGCTCCCGCCGCAGCTTCTTCATCTCCTCTTCCTGAGCCGCAATCCTGGCACGCAACGCCTCCGCCGGCGTCACGCTCTCAGACGAACTCCCCGCCCCCGAACCCACGAAAGCCCCCACTACCTTCGCCACATCGAAGTCCCGCCGGAACTCATGCAGCGCACCAGTCCCACTTACCGCCTCCACCCTCCGCACCCCCGAAGACACTGACCCCTCGCCCACCACCTTGATCAACCCAATCTCACCCGTAGCCCCCGTATGAATCCCGCCGCAAAGCTCCGTCGAAAAGTCGCCGATCTTCACCACCCTTACCTTCTCGCCATACTTCTCGCCAAACAGCGCCATCGCGCCCAGCTCATTCACAGCCACGTCGATCGGCACATCCACCAGCGTCTCCACCTTCGTATTCCCCATCACCTGCCGATTCACAATCTCCTCGACCTCGCGCAACTCCTCCTCGGCCACCCCCGTGAAGTGCGAAAAATCAAACCGCAGCCGCGTCGCATCGTTCAACGACCCCGCCTGCTTCACATGCTTCCCCAGCACCTCGCGCAGCGCAGCATGCAGCAGATGCGTCCCCGTATGATTCCTTGTCGTCGCCGCCCGCGTCGCCCCATCGACAACCGTGTCCACACTATCGCCCACCGCAATCGTCTGATTCGCCCTCACCTTATGCGCAAACACTCCCTGCACCGGCTTGGTCGCGCCACTCACCTCAGCCACCACCAGGTTATGATCCCCCGAGTACAACCACCCCACATCCCCAACCTGCCCACCCGAGTCCGCATAAAAACTCGTCGCATCGAGCACCACCTCACCCAACTCGCCAGCCTTCAACTCCGGCACACCAACGCCATCTTTCACCAGCGCCAACACCTTCGCCCCATCCACCCGCAGCGCCGAGTACCCTTTAAACTCCGTCTTCGGCAACTCCCGATAAACCGGCGCCGCCGACTTCTGCGACCCGCCCTTCCACGAAGCACGAGCCCGCTGCTGCTCCTCAAGTTTCGCAGCTTCAAACCCAGCCTGATCAAATTCGATGCCAGCATCGCGCGCAGCGTCGACCATAAAATCCAGTGGCATTCCGAACGTTTCGTACAGACGAAATGCCTGCCGTCCTGGCAGTTTGGGAAACCATGACTTGCGAATATGTTGTGCAAGCTCTGGAGTCAATTCACCCCATTTGAAGATAGACCCAAGCTGAAGTGAAATTTCGGATTCATACTTTTCATTGAAATAGTCATCACCAATAAAGTAGTTTCGTGTATCCCAGAGGTCTCTATAAATCGATACCAATCCTCGAGTACGAGATTTCAGTTGCTCCAAATCAACAGTCAGCCCATGCTCCTGGCAGAAATCAATGATCAGGTTTTGCATGTCCCGCTCAGACGCAGCAGCAAATTCATCCTGCAGTTCTTGGAATCCTCTTTCCATTACACGAGCAAACTGCTCCTCCTCCGCCAGCACCACCTTGCTTACCCGCTGCGCAGACTCTTTCAACTCCGGATAAGCCACCTGCATCTCATCCCGAACTGCGAACACCATTTCATGCATAAACGGCTTCTCCTGTCCCAATACCCGTCCATGCCGAATCCCACGCCGCAGAATCTTCCGCAGCACATACCCGCGCCCTTCGTTCGAGGGAAGAACACCATCGGAGATGAGGAACGTCGCGCAGCGCGCGTGGTCCGCGATGATGCGTAGACTTGCAGTGTTGACAAGCCGCGCCAGCGACCCTCGTTCCATCGACCTCGCCAGATCCGACGCGGTCGATAATTTACTTGCCAAATTGACTGTTTCCGCTGTCTTCGCCGCCCCCGTCAGTCCCGCTAGCTCTGCTGCCTTAAGAATCAGCGGAGTAAACAGATCCGTCTCAAAGTTCGACAGCACACCCTGCAGCACCGCAGCAATTCGCTCCAACCCCATCCCCGTATCGATCGAAGGCTTAGGCAACGGAGTCAGCGTCCCATCGCTGCTCCTGTCAAACTGCATGAACACCAGATTCCACACCTCGACATACCGCTGATCATCCTGCGGAAACGGCTTATCAACACCCGCCTCCTCCGCAGCCTCAATCCCCATGTCGTAAAAGATCTCGCTACAAGGCCCACAAGGCCCCGTATCCCCCATCTGCCAGAAGTTATCCTTGGCCGACATCCCAAAGATCCTCTCCTTCGGCACCCCAATCTCAATCCAGAACCTCTCCGCCTCATCATCCCGCGGAACCTTCGCATCCCCCTCAAAGATCGTCACGTAAAGGCGCGAAGGATCGATCCCAAAGCAATGATCGTGATTCGAAGTCAGCAGCTCCCACGCATAAGCAATCGCATCCTTCTTGAAGTAGTCCCCGAACGAAAAATTCCCCAGCATCTCAAAGAAGGTATGGTGCCGCCGCGTAAACCCAACGTTCTCCAGATCGTTGTGCTTGCCCCCCGCCCGCACACACTTCTGCGAACTCACCGCTCGCGTGTAATCCCGCTTCTCGTTCCCAAGAAAAACATCCTTAAACTGATTCATCCCCGCATTGGTAAACAGCAGCGTAGGATCGTTCACCGGCACCAGCGAAGAAGAGTGCACCCGCCTGTGCCCCTGTCCGGTCGCTTCGGACACCTTGCCCTCAAAAAACCGCAAAAAATCTTCCCGAATCTGGCTGCCCGAACGATTGATCATAGACCTTAAAGTCTACCAGCGAGCCCACTCCTCAAAACCACGTCCTGCTCTTGTACCGCTCGTACTCCTCCCCAAACGCCACAGCCAAAACCCGTTCTTCCCTGCGAGCCCTGACGATCTGCAACGGCACAATCACCAAAGCCACCACCAGCGGTCCCCACACCGAAAAGAAGAGCGACACCCCCACCGTAAACAACCCACCAAACAGATAAATCGGATTGCGAATACGCGAATACAGCCCCGTCGTTACCAGTCGGCCAGCCTTCGCCTTGATCGAAAACGAACTGCCAAGCTGCCACCGAGCGAGCACGAACAACGGAAACGATACCCCGGCGATCACCGCTCCAATCACCTTCGCCGTGCTCCAAACCACCTCCTGCGCATGGGCCAAAAGCAGACCAAGCGTAAAGATAACGACAGCAAGCGTCAGCAGATTTGCTCTCATGAGTCCACCCTTTTAGTCCCCGGGCTTTCAGTGTACGATCACCAACCCCGGCCGGGTGCCCCATATCTCGATTCTGAGATGTGGGCATTCGCGCCACGCGCGAACCGCTCTCCTCCACAAGCCCTAACGCTAACCGAACAACCCCGGCACCCACGTCTGCCCCTCCATCCGAAACACCTCATCCTCCGTCTTCCTCAACCCCGCAAACTCCCCGCGATGCTCCACCATCACCATCGCACTCACCAGCGCATCGAACGCATCCTCTGAAGCCCGCGCCTTCGCCACCACTCCTCGCGACAGCCCAGCATACAGCGCACTCTCCCTCCGCTTCTTCGCAAGATAAGCCGTCCGCGCCACCTCCGAGCTCTTCGTCACCGCCCCCGTCATCAGCCGCGTATAGATCTCCACCACCAACGGCGCCCGCTTCACATCCGGCTCATCATACGGCCAAACCCGAAACCCCGCCGCCCGCAACACCAGCAACCCCGGCATCCCCCGCAGCGAAGCCGTCCCCACCGCCCCCGCCCCACCAATCTGAAACACCGACTTCGGCGCGATCCCCGCAATCTTCGCCACCTGCAACGGATCCGTCATCTCCGCCCTCACCTTCAACACCGTCTCTGCCCTCCGCAACATCCTGTGCGCATGCTCCCCACTGAACTCCGCCGGCTTTTTCCCATGCCGCATCGGCCCCACCCTCCCCCAAAACCGCACATCCTCACAGTCCCGATGCAGCCACTCCTCCCCGCGCCCGCCCGCCACCAACTCCCAGAACTCCGGCGCCGACCCAATCCCCAGCTCCCGTAAAAACCACGCCGGATAACTAAACGAAAAATCAAACCCCACCACCATCCGCGGCGTCTCGCGGCTCATCTCCACCAACCAAGCCATCAACTCCTCCCTCGTCCGCCCACTCTCCAGCGTTACTTTGCCGCCCTTAGAGGAAGCCGTCCAAACCCCCGCCCAGATCTTCCTCCGTTGCCCCGGCCCCTTGTCGCCCGACCAGTCCACCCCCACCACCCGCTGCAACCCACTCTCCGCCATCCCCCTATCATCCACCCAACGGAACTTTTCCCCCACCCTCACCGTTAATCTCCTCAGGAGAGAAACACCGATGCTCAACCTTCTGCTCTTTTTGATCCTCATGGTCGTCTGCTGGCCGCTCGCCCTGGCAGCCCTCCTGCTCTACCCCCTGATCTGGCTGATCCTCCTGCCCTTCCGCCTCGTAGGCATCGTAGTCGGCGGCACCTTCGAACTCATCGCCGCCCTCTTCTATCTCCCCGTCCGCATGCTCCGCGCCATCTAGCACCTCATCGCAGAAGTAGAAGAAACGGAAGTAGAAGAAAATAGATCCATGACCGGCACCCGCATCGACAAGTGGCTCTGGGCCGCCCGCTTCTTCAAGACCCGCGAGCAGGCCTCCAAAGCCTGCGACATGAACCGCATCTCCTCAAACAACCTCTCCGCCAAGCCCTCCCGCGAGGTCCGCCTCGGCGACATGCTCCGAATCAAAAACGAAGCCGGCGAGTTCGAAGTAGAAGTCCTCGCCCTAAGCCAGCAGCGCGGCTCCGCAGCCGTAGCTCAAACCCTCTACCGCGAGACCGAAGCCAGCAAAGAGGCTCGCCGCAAAGCCGCCGAAGAGCGCAAACTCCTCGGCCCCATCGCCTACGCTGCCCCTTCTAAGCGTCCCAGCAAACGCGACCGCCGCCTCATCCACAGCTTTCGCGGCGACTACTGACTCTAAAGAGATGTCCCGCCGGACGGGCCTCCTACGCGGAGCGCGGTCACTTCGTGACGGGTATACCGGTCTTGGTAGGACGAACACCATAGAGCCTCCCGTTGGTCGGAATCAGCTTCCTTCGCGACCAACGGGAGCACCACGCGAAGCAGTAAAAAGGCGTGCGAACGCCCGCCCCACGCGCAGTGGGCCCGTCCGGCAGGACAAAATCACTCCTCCTCATTCTGCTTCGCATAACTATCCGAATCCCCCGCCCGCTCCTCCCGCTCCGCATACGAGTCCGAATCCACCCCACCCTCCTCCACACCCGCCAAAGCCTCCTCCGGAAGCTCCCACGCCTTCAACACCTTAAAGATCGCATTCGAAGAAAACCCCGCCCGCATCAGCCGGTTCATCGTCCGCACCGTCTCCTTCTGAGCACTCTCCCCACTAGGCTTCCTCATCCGCTTCCGCGCAATATACTGTCGCGCCAGCCCCACCTCATCCACATCCTCATACGCCGACTCCAACGTCGAGGCTACCAACTCCTTCTCCACACCCTTCATCATCAAATCCTGCTGCACCCGTCTCTTCCCAAACTTCTCATGCTCCTTCCGCACCCGCGTGTAGTCCTCGGCAAACCGCGTATCGCTCAAATAGTTCAGCTCCTTCAACCGCACGATCACCGCATCCATCGCGCGCTCCCCCGCCTCACCCTCCTCCGCTCGAGTCTTCATCAACCGCCGCAAATCCCGCACCGTCCGCATCCGTCGCGCCAATGTTCCCACCGCATACTCGAACAACCCAGCCTCACCCACCGGCTCCCGCTTCTTCGGCCGCGCAAACGCCATCACAATCCCTCGAACCTATTTTCACCCAACGGCTTTTCACTCGGCGATTTTTGCGCCTTTGTTCTTCGCCGCCCCGCAGGAAATATTGTCATCTCGACCGAAGCGGTTCACAGTCTCATCGTGAACCGCGCAGTGGAGAGACCCCCGTATTTTGCTTTCTCCTCCACCCGACGTCATCAGGGAACCACGTTCAACGTCAACTCATTCGACCGCACCATTGCACCGCTCTTCGCATCCTTGCGAAACACTTGCACCGTATACCGCCCCGGCCGATTCATATTCACCAGCTTCTCCAGATGCGCCGTCTGCACCGCGGCCTTCCCCGGCTGCACAAACTCCACGGTACGGCTCTCCTCCTGCTGATGCTGCAACGCCTCACGCCCATACGCGGTCAACCCCACCGCACGCCCCGCCGCATCTTTTACCTCGATCCTGTAAGAAAACTCTGCATTGTTCGCGCCCGGTCGATGCGCAAACGCAACCTGATGGTCCGAAACATTTCTCAGCGCAATCGTCACCCTCGCATCCGATCCCACCTTCACCTCATCCTGCGGAGCACCGATCGCAACCGTAAAGTCCTCAGAGCCCCCAGCCCGTTGCGAGGAATCCTCCACGCTCGGCCCAGCAGGTACACCGACCGGCGCAGCAGTTGCAGCAGCCGGAGACGCGGCCACCGGAGCAGCCGGATGCGCCGCCCCCTTCACCTTCGTCCCCGCCTTCGAAGCAGGCGTCGCCGTAGACGGCACAATCGCCGCATACAGATTCGTCTTCGTCCACTTGTCGCACCAATCCCCCACCGTCTCGTACCAGAGCTTTGAGTTCTGCGGCTTCAACACCCAATGCCCTTCATCCGGAAAATACAGCATCTTGCTCGAAACATTCAGCCGCTGCAGCGCCGTAAACAATTGAAACCCCTCCGACACATCCAACCGATAATCTCGCTGCGAATGAACCACCAGCGTAGGCGTCTTCGCACTCTGAATCGCAAGTATCGGCGACCACCTCCTGAAAGGATCGTTCGCCACCGGCCCCGCCGCATACCGCCACGGCTGTCCCGGCGCCACCTCGCCCGGCCTCCGAAACTCCCACTCGTTGAACCACAACTCCTCCGTCGTACCGTACGCGCTCTCCGGATTGAACATCCCATCATGCGTCACAATGCAGGCAAACCGATCCGTGTGCGTCAGAATCCAGTTCGCCATAAATCCGCCGTAGCTCGCACCCAGCGCACACTCCCGCGTCTTATCGATAAACGCAAACTTCGACTCCGCAAAGTCCAGACCCTTCATCAGATCGACATAAGGCTTGCCGCCCCAGTCGCCGTTCACACCATCGACAAACGCCTGCCCATACCCCGTCGACCCGCGCGGATTCACCATCACCACCACGTACCCGCTCGCCGCCATCAACTCCGCGTTCCACCGATAGCTCCACGCATCGCCCCACGCCCCCTGAGGTCCACCATGAATCAAGAACTTTAGCGGATACTTCTTCGCCGCATCGAACTTCGGCGGCGGAATCATGAAACCCTGCACCGGCGCACCCTCCGCGCCGCTGAACGTAAAGCTCGTCATCTTCGGCAAGTCAAGATGCTGCTCCAGGTCATCGTTCAAATGCGTCAGCCGCACCTCGGTCGTCGCAATCTGATTGGAGACACTCGGAATATCTCTATCCGCAGACGCCTTTACGTCTCCCCGAAACAGCGCCACCACCGCAGCCGGCGACTCCACCGTCATCTTGGCCGCCACCAGCTCATAGCCAACGTCCTTCAACGCCGCAAACTGCAACTCGCCATACTCCCCCTTCCCCGGCAGCGCGAAGAGCGAGTCGCCCAGATTCGGATAAGTGCAGAAGATGCGCTCCTCCCCATGATCTGCACTCGTAAAGCAGATCTCCGGATTCACCGGGTTCCACACAAACTCATCCACCCAGCGATCCAGCTTCGGCAACAACTCCTTCGTCGTTCCGGCGAGACGATCGAACAACATCAGCCGAAACCGGTCGCTCTCATACGCCGCCCTCGCCTGCGAACGAAACGCGAGATACTTTCCATCGGGCGAATAAGCCGGCGCATCGTCGCTCCCCATAGAAGCCGAAACCTTGCGCGGCCTCGCACCCGCATCATCCAGCAGCAGCGTAAACACATCGTTATTGGTGCTCGCAGCCGGAACAAGATCAACATTGGTTACATAAGCAATCTCTTCCGAACCAGGAGCCCACGCATACCCAACCGGACCGCCCAGCGTGAACGTCGGAGCCTCCGCATCTCCAATATCCCCTCGCGGAGTCAGATCCCGAACAGCATTTCCATCGGCCGCCGACACCACCAGCACGTGACTCCGCTTCGGCCCCAAATAACTATTCCAGTGTCGATACATCAAGTGCTCGAAGACCTGCGCCTTCACTGGATTTGCTGCCGCACCATCATCTTTCTTTTTATTGCAAAGATCCTCATCCATCCACGAGGCTTCGTCGCTGCACTCCGGATACACCCGAGACACAAACAGGATCCTCTGCGAGTTCGGCGACCAAACCGCGCCATCCGCCTCCGTGCTCACACCCGTCAGTCGCTTCGGCGTCCCCAGCGTCCCCGCTGCATCATCCCACGCCGCCAGAAAGATCTGCGAAAGTCCCGTCGCGCTATCAGTCGCAACAAACGCGACCTGCTTCCCATCCGGCGAAAACCTTCCCCCCGACTCGCCCTCCTTCCAGAACGTCAACTGCCGCTCAGCGCGGCTTTTCACCGGACCATCGGGCCCGCCTTTCTTGTTCTCATTCCGCACAGCGGAGGAATCCGCCTGCCGCTCACTCCCATTTTTCAGGTTGTCATTCCGCAGCGCAGCGGAGGAATCTGCTTTTCCTTGGCCGTCCGCAGGCACAGCCGCCATCGGCACCACCCAAAGATGATTCACCTTCGTATTCTTCTCAAGATCGACATCCATCGCCGAAAACATCACCCACCTGCCGCTCGGCGAAACCTGCGGATCACTCACCCGCTTCATCCGCTGCAGGTCCGCAAACGTCATCGGCCGCTTTCCCGTCGTTCCACCCGACAAGGAATCAGAGTCTGGACCAAATCCCTGCGCCCACACCCTGCCACAAGTCCAGCCCCAAACCCCAGCCACCGCCGCCGCCAGCAAGCCGGCCCTGATCGCGCACTTCTTCATCGCGCCAGTCTACCCCCGCAACTCAAGGATCGAACCGGAAGAGGAACCACAGAAGAAAATCCCCGCCAAAGTTTTCACGTCCCAGAAAATAATCCAGAAGACGTGGCACTTTTTTCGACCACAAAATTCACCACACAAAACACCACATCGATACCACGTCCACCACGCGAAACACCACGTTCTGCACCACAAAAAACCACAGGCAAAACCGCCTATCCCCCAACAGCAGCGCGGCGAATCGCCTCCTCCACCACCACAGATTTTTTTTCCGCCCCCATCCTCACCGGCAACTCCACCGCCACCGCCGCCCCGTGCGGATGCATATTGAACGCACTGATCTCCCCGCCATGCTCCTGCACAATCGAGTAGGAAAGACTCAGCCCCATCCCCGCGCCATCGCCCGCCTCCTGCATCGTGTAAATCGGATCAAACATCCGCCCCGGCTCGCGAAAACCGGGCCCGGTGTCGCTCACAATCAGGTGAACCCTCCGCCCATCCCCACCCGATGCACTATCAGGAGCACTCCCGGAAGTACTCTCCGGGCAACTCCCCGAGCAGCTCAAAGACATCCGAATCACCAACTCTTCGCCAGTCTTCGTCTCCCGCACCCCAGCCAGCGCCTGCGACGCATTGTTCAGCAGGTGTTCCAGCAACTGCCGCAGCCTGTGCCTGTTTCCCCGCACCTCGGGCACCTCGCCGTCGGCCTGCACTACCAGGCGAATCCCTCTGCTCTCAAGCTTCTCTCCACACGCCGCCGCCAACTCCCGCACCAACTCCGTCAGATCGACCAGCTCATCGCCCTGCCCCACCGGCTTCCAGAACTCCAGCAGCGTCTCCACCGTCTGCCGCATCCGCAGCGCCTCCCGGACGATGATCTCCGCATCCGTCTTCACCCGCGCCTCGCCCGTCGACCCCGCAATCAGCTCTGCAAACCCCAGCACAGCCGTCAGCGGATTACTCAGCGCATGCGCCATCCCCCCTGCCAGCATCCCTAGCCCCGCGAGCCTCTCCGCGCGCATCAGCTTCTCGGCCAGCGCAGCGTTCTCCATCGCCCGCGCCACCTTCACCGCCAGCGCCTCGAGCGGCCACAACGCCTCTTCCAACTCCCTCTGCCGCACGCTCAGCAACCCGTCCGCCCCCACCGCCAGCGCCCCCATCATCCTCCCGCTGGTCGTCCACAGCGGAATCACGATCGCCCCCCGCGCCTCCTCCCCGAATCGCGCACTCTGTCCCCTACCGGTTCCCATTCCCATCCCAAAAACCACCGAAAACGCATTGTTCTTCACCCGCCTGCCCAGTCCGCCCTCCCCCCGCCGCGTGCCAATCCCACCCCTGCGCTCCGCCTCCACCACACCCTCCGCCCAGGCATTCAGCGACTCCACCGTCGTCTCCTCCATCCCCGCGCTGGCCGTTACCGCCAGCACTCCCCCCGCATCGCGAACCATTACCGCCGTCCTGCGAAAGACGCTCTTCTCCGCCATCAACCGGCTCACCCTCGTCGCCAGCTCAGGCAGCTCCGCATCCGCCCCCAGCCGAACATCCAGCCCCGCATAAGCGCGCAGTTCCTCCTGCTCCCGCCTCTCCCGCCTGCCTTCCGCCACCCGAACCTGCATCCGGCACCAGAGTGCCCACAGGCCTCCGCCGGCCAGCGAAAGCTCCAGCCACCGCAGCACGATCAACCCGCTCATCTCCCTCGCTCCAGGCCACATCACCAAACCTCCCCAAATCGCGTCTATTCTTAGTAGCGTGCGGGGCAACGCAGGCAAGACCGAGACCGCCCCGCCCATGGAGTTCTCCCACATGAAGCCCAGCCGCGCCTCTGCCTCCGCGACCCTACGTTTTGTTTCTGCAAGCGTCCTATCCCTCCTGCTATCGGCCCCGCCCACCGCGGCCATCGCCGCTGTCGCAAATCCAGACGGAGCCGCCCCCCAGGACCCCGCAGGCTTCGGCCCCCTCAACCCCGCGCCCCCCGCCAACATGACCCCCCAGCAGATCATCGACAAGTTCGCCGCCCGCGAAACTCTCTTCAGCCTCGCCCGCCAGAACTACACCTTCCGCCAGACCGTCCGCGTCGACACCCTCGCCGAAGACACCAACCGCGTCGACGGCGAGTACCAGCAGGTCACCGACATCACCTTCGACAAGGATGGCAAACGCGCCGAGCACGTCGTCTTCGCCCCCCAGAACACCCTCGACCGCGTCCAGATGACCCCCGCCGACTTCGACGAGATCGAGCACCGCCTCCCCTTCATCCTCACCACCGAAGACCTGCCCAAATACGACATCACCTACCTCGGCCGCCAGCACATCGACGAGCTCGACACCTACGTCTTCTCCGCCGCCCCCAAGACCTTCGAAAAAGGCAAGCGCTACTTCCAGGGCAAAGTCTGGGTCGACCAGCAGGACTTCCAGATCGTCCTCGTCAACGGCATCACCGTCCCCCAGGACAAGCGCAAGGGCCACGAAGACCTATCCCCGCCCTTCACCACCTACTACGAGCAGGTCGACGGCAAGTACTGGTTCCCCACCTACACCAAGGCCGAGGGCAACCTCCACTTCGTCGCCCAGGAGGGCGCCCTCTCGCAGGACGTCCACATGCGCAACGTCGTCAAGTACACCGACTACAAGCAGTACCACGCCACCGCGCGCATCATCTACAACGGCGAAGACATCACCGACAAGAAGGACACCACCCAGCCTCCAGCCAGTCCACCGCAGAACCCTAAACCATAGCGGTGTCCTGCCGGACGAGCGCCCTGCGCGGGCAGCGATCACTTCGTGACGTGTATACCGGTCAGGGCAGGACGAACATCATAGGTCCTCCCGCTGGTCGGCACGAACTCCAGCTTGCGACCAACGGGAGCGCCAAGCGAAGCGGTATATAAGTCACGAAGTGACCGCCGCCCGCGCAGGGCGCCCGTCCGGCTGGACACGGCGGTTCCAACGAGAATTCATCAAAGTTACCGAAGATTCGCTTGCCCACCAACCGCGCCGAGTTTACTATCACGGTGTTCCCGTTTCCTAAGGATTCACGGGCCCCTGCAGCGTCTGATCGTCGGGAACGATCGCACACCGGGAGGCCACCGTGCCAGTCAAATTCCTTCTCAAAACCACCTGCATCGCCACCCTCTCCCTGGGCTACGCCTTCGCCCAGACAGCGCCTGCCCCCGCACCCGCAGCAGGCCCCGCCGACGGCATCACCATGGACATGATGCCCATCACCCAGGAGCAGCTCACCCAGTGCCGCCAGCAGGCCTCCAGCCAGCTCACCGACGAGCAGAAGACCCTCCACGACCGCGAGCACGGCCAGGACAAGGACAAGATGGCCCAGGGCAGCATCGCCGGCGTTACCGGTGCCGCTACCAGCGCTATCTCCCGCAAAGGCGGCGGATGGTGGGGCTACGGCAACAACAACGGCGCTAACACCGCCGCCGCTACCGGCGCCACTGAGCGCACCAACCGCAACAGCGCTGACGTCGCCAGCACCACCGCCACCAGCCAAACCGTAGGCGTCGATGCCTACCAGCAGTGCGTCAACGGCATCAAGGGACCCGAGTACGTCCACTTCCGCCAGACCGGCCAGATGACAGCCTTCACTGGCGCACCCCCCACCAGCTCCGCCGCCCCGGCCCCCACGCCCGGCCCCGCACCCGTAGCCACCGTGGCCCCCGCACCGATGCCGACCAAGTCTCCCGTACAGGATGAAGGCGACGGCAAACACTTCGTCCTCACCGCGCCCGGACAGACCGACGCCCGCGAGGTCACCCTCGTCCCCGGCAGCAAGAACTCCTACATCGAAGACGCCACTGGAGATAAATACATCGTCATGCCCGACGGCTCGGTCAACCGCATCCCGCACGTCAAGAAGACCGCAACCAAGTAAATCGTCCAGTCTCGCCTTCTCGTCGACCACACGTGAGGGGTTCTAACTGATTGGCGGACAGCCTGATCAGACGCCAACCCCACGGAGTTACACGCAATCTGTCACGCCTGAAAGCTTCGCTAAATCCCAGATCGGCCATGTTTCAAACTCTAAGGAGCTCTCGATGGACCGACCCACCGCAAACACTCTATCGCTTTCTCATAAAGAGAGCGCGTTCATCGCAGCCGCCCTGTTCGCTTGCCTTATCTTCACAACCACCCGGGCTAACAGCCAGGCGGCAGGCGGCGATCTGCAAGGGAAAGTAGCGGCCCTGAAGCAGTCAGTCGCCGCAAATCAACAGAGACTGCATCAATACCGGTGGATCGAGAACACGCAGCTCACGCTCAACGGCGACGACAAGCCCCCCTCGCAGTCCATGTGCCAGTACGGTCCCGACGGAAAAGTACAGAAGACCCCTATGAGCCCGCCACCACCGCCACCGAGCGGCGGTCGCATCAAACAAAGGGTTATCGCAAAGAAGAAAGAAGAGATGAAGGATTACATGGGGCAGGTCAAGACCCTGCTCGCGATGTACGTCCCGCCTGACCCGCAACGCATGCAGCAGGCCTTCCAGGCGGGCAAAGTCTCTCTCAACCCCGCCCCGGACTCAGGCATCACGAAGATTGTGTTCACGGACTACGCGCAACCCGGCGACCAGATGACCATCTCCTTCAACACTGCAGATAAAAAGATCAGCGCGTTGAACGTCAACACCTACATGGACAATCCCCAGGACGTCGTCACCCTCGCCGTAAGCTTTGCCAGCCTGCCCGACTCCACCAACTACGTCCAGCAGTCTGTCCTCAACGCGACCGCCAAGAAGCTCCAGGTCACAACCACCAGCTCCAACTACCAGCCACTCGCCCAATAAACCAGAGACAGCTAAGTGAAGCCGTCATCCTGACTGCAGCGAAGCCATCATCCTGAACGCAGTGAAGGATCCCGACACACTCCATTTACCCATACCATTCGAACTTTCCAGCCCAAACAGTCCAGTCGTTGCCATTCTTCCCAGGCCAAACAATCGCAATCCGTCGTGAGCCTTCACCTCGACTCGCCCCAAACAATTCGTTCTCTCGACCAGAGTCGCGCAGCTTCATCTCGCGACGCAGTGGAGAAACCTCAACATTTCGTGTTTGCTCTACTAACCGCAGACATCTACGCGAACACACCCTGCGCTTCGCAACATGACCCTATGGTCAGGGCAGAAACCCGCCTTACTTCGTCTCGCAGTGCGAATCCGGATCCGCATGCTGCTGCGTCATCCACCGATCCATCAGCGTCCCGGCACACCGCGCCCCGCACAGGTGCTTCACTCCGGCCGAGTGCGCATGGTGAGCTTGCCACCGCGTCAGTTTGATAAGGGGCTGATCCTCCTCCGGCTTCTCCCCCGGAAAACAGTCCACCCAGGCCAGCCACCAATCCCCGCCCTCACCCTTTTTATCGCCGCACACGTCGCACTGATAACTCTCGATATAAGACATTCGATCTCCTGCCGCTGAAACTATCACATCCCCGTTTCAACTTGCAGCCCCCCAATACGCAATCACTGTCCTGCCGGACGGGCACCCTGCGCGGGCAGCGGTCACTTCGTGACCGGCGATCGCTTTGCGTGGGGCTCCCGTTGGTCGCGAGCTAAAGTTCGTGCCGACCAGCGGGAGGACCAAGATGTTGATCCCAACGAGACCGGTACACACGTCACGAAGTGACCGCTGCCCGCGCAGGGCGCCCGTCGGGCAGGACACACGCATGCAGACTTCAGACAAGCCAAAAAGCTGTCAAGACCCAAAACCACCTAAGCCTTTACGAAACAAACACTTCGATCTGGCGCATGAGTTATGTCCGAACCGCTAGAATGGAATCAGAGACAGAAAGCCCCGAGGACATCCTCCGGGGCTCTCTTTTTCAGCACCGCATTACGCTAAACCATTGATTTAAAGTATTTTATCCGCAACCTATTTGTTATCAATATTTTACAGATGAACCACACCTGTAAATAATTGATAACAAATATTTTACGTCCAAATACCCCCCGGGGGGAGGGGGTATTCAGCGTCAAGTACTTGAAATGCTAAGCCGCCGGTTCGGCTTCGAAGTAGAGATACTTCCGCCACGCCGCATCCGCGCTCCCAATCATCCGCATGATGTGCCGGGAGGTATGCAAAGAAAACGGCCTCGGCTCCCGCTGCAGCTTCATGTCCGTCAGCTCGTGCAGCATCTGGTTGCCCTTGCGCCGATTGCAGTTGTGGCAGCAGGCGACGAGGTTCTCCCAGGTCGAAAGGCCCCCACGCGACCGCGGTATGACATGATCCAGCGTCAACTCCCCCGCGGTCAGGATGACGCTGCAGTACTGGCACGAGTTTCGATCGCGCAAAAGAATGTTCTTGCGGCTCAACGCCCGCGTCTGGTGCGGAATCCTGCGGTACTCCAGCAGTCGGATCACGCTCGGCATTGCCACCCGCATCCGCGCCGCATGCAGCACCGCACCCTGCTCCTCCTCGGTGCGCGCCACGCCCTTCAACACCAGCACCAGCGCCCGCCGGGCCCCGCATATATTGATCGGCTCGTACGACGCATTCAGCACCAGTACCGGCGTCTGCATCGCCGGCTGCCGAAACACGCCAACCCGGACCTCGCGCTCCGTCGTAACCCGCCCGGCCCCGTGCCCACCGCCGTGTCCCGCGTGCCGCTTTCCGACCAGCCCTTGCTTTCGCATCTTCCCCGATTGCATCTCAAAGCCCTCCGGTTCCAGCTACTGTTAGCACTCCGCGCCAAGCTTCTCTTGCCACTCCAACTCTAACCAGCATCCCAGACCGCAACACTAGAACCCGCATCCGCCGACCTCGCATCCGCCGAAGCCACATCCCAGGAAGCAATCATCTCCGCCTGGGCCCGAGACGCCGTCGCCACCCAAACCTTGCCAACCCCGGCCCGCCGCAAAACCTGCGCACAAGCCCGAGCTGTAGCCCCGGTCGTATAAATGTCATCCACCAACAAAACTTCTCGCCCCGCCAGCGCAGCCCGATCGTCTACTTGGAACGCGCCCTGCAGATTTCTTCTCCGCCCCTTTGGCGTCAGCTCGAACTGGCTTCGCGTATCCTTCACCCGGCGAATCACCTCATGCGCCGAAGTCAGATTCCACCGCGGACGAGACCTCTTCAACTCCGCCAGCGCAGCATCAGCCATCAACACCGCCTGGTTGTAGCCACGCTCCCGCTCCTTCGCGGGAAACAACGGCACAGCAACGACAAGCAGCTCACTAGCAGCCTCGCCCTCAAGCATCTCGATCGCCCTCGCCAGGAACCGGCCCAACGGCTTCGCCACCGAAGACATCCGCTCATACTTCAGAAGGTGAATCATCTCCCTCAACTCATCCTGATACACGGCATACGCTACCGCTCGCTCGAACTCCGGCGGTGCCATCCGGCAAGGCGAACACACCAGCCCCTCCACAGGAAACTGCCCCGCGAACCGCACGCCCTCCATGTCGAGTGCCTCGCCACAACGGACACACAGCGTCATCGACTGCGCCTCAACGCCTTCTATACATCTGTTGCATACAGGAGACAGCTCAGCTGTCAGCAGAGGCCCACCGCAAGCCCTGCAATCGGTCGGATACAACGTAGTAATTAGGTCATCCAGCGCAGCCCGAACCACCCGTCCCGGCCCTCGCCACCAGCGAGACCTCGCATGCCCTTCTACCCCGCCACCAGGCGGAGCACCGGGCGGTCCCCCGGAACCAATCCCGAGCGCATTGTCATTCAAGCAATCGCTGAAGACTCACCTCACTCGCCGGCGCTCCAGGTCGGTCGGACCGCGCCATTTCCTGCAGTATAGCCCCTTAGCGACGCCGGTCGTCAACAATTCTGCACCATAAAAGATGCGCCTATGCTACATCTAGGCCATGCTCAAAGTTGTCACATGGTGCGCCAAGTGCTTGTTTCTGTACTTGCTGGTCGCAGTCGTCGCGATCCGATTTTCATGGGTCGTTACAGCACCTGTCTGGCAATTGGCTACCAGGATGCACTGGACAAGCCTGAGCCGCATTGGCTACGTGTTGAGCTACTTCCTGCCTATCTTTGCGGCCAGCGGATTTCTAGTTGGCCTCATTCCCTTCGGCCAACTAGGTAAGGCACTAGGAGATCTCTTCCAGTCCGTTGCTACTTCTCCATCTTCCAGCCTAGCTCCAGAGTCCGAAGCTGTACCTCCCATCCTGTGGGCGTGGTTACCAGTTACGATTGCCTTCCTTATCCGTTTCGCTACTTGGAAATCTCAAGCCTCAAGCGTATTTGACCCGCACCGATCAGTCGGTCGCGTCGAACGCTTCTTCGGCCCTCTCTATGGACAGACGACCGGCCTGCTCGACAACAAGTGGATTACCGACCGTTTCTTCTTCACCGGCCCGATGCTGTTCCTCATAGCCTGCGCCCTCGCCGCCCTACTTCGTTATCGCCTCACCAAGCCGCGCAAACCTCAGACGAATGCTGAGACGGGCGACCCTGCCTGATACTCAGAATCTCTTCCATCTCCGGAACATCATGCTCTGCGGAGCATTACCCCTGTCCCGTTCGGCTCCGTCTACCTCGAGTCGCAAAAGAGTCAGCAGTGAGAATCAAAGTAACGACAATCCCACGCTTCAAATTCAACCAAGCCGACCTCACTCACCGTACACACCCGCTGATACACTCCATCGAAGCCGAAACAAAGCTCGAGCTCGCGGGAGACGTATTACCATGGCAACATTCACACCGACCAAGCCCACCTTCAAGCCCTTCGTCCCCGCGACGGAAACACGCCCTGAGCTCTCTGCCCGCGCGCTGATTCTCGGCGCTGTCTTTGGCGTGCTGTTCGGAGCGGTCACTGTCTACGTCGGCCTGCGCGCAGGTCTCACTGTCGCCGCATCAATTCCCATCTCGGTCCTGTCTATCTCGATTCTGCGAGCCTTCGGCAAAGCAAGCATCCTCGAAAACAACATCGTTCAAAGTACAGGCAACGCTGGACAGTCGATCGCCTCCGGCGTCATCTTCACACTTCCTGCTCTCATCTTCCTCGGCTTCGATCTGGAGGCCTCGCGTATCTTTGCCCTTGCGCTCTTTGGCGGGTGGCTCGGCGTTCTCTTCATGATTCCCCTTCGCCGCCAGCTCATCGTCGAAGAGCACGACAACCTTATCTACCCCGAAGGCACGGCCTGCGCCGACGTCCTTATCGCTGGTGAGCGCGGCGGCTCATTCGCCTCTCGCGTCTTCCTCGGCCTCGGTCTTGGCGGCCTCTACACCCTGTTCCAGAATGACAACCTCTTCGCACTGTGGCCGAGTCAGCCGGACTATCAGCCTGATCTCGGCGCGCAGCATCTCCTCAAAGGCTCAGCCATCCGTGCTGACTGCACTCCCGAATATCTTGGCGTCGGCTACATCATTGGCATCCGCGTCGCCGCCATCATGCTCGCCGGCGGAGTCTTCTCCTGGCTGGTCCTCATGCCTGCGATCTACTTCTTCGGCTCGCACCTCGCCACCCCACTCTACCCCGGCACCATCCTCATTACGCAGATGTCTCCCTCGGATCTCTGGCGAACCTACGTCCGCCCCATGGGAGCCGGCGGAGTCGCCGCCGCCGGTCTCATCACCCTCCTCCGTACCCTGCCCACTATCGTCGGAGCGCTCACCCAAGGATTCAGGAAGACCGGCACAGGTAAGTCCGTCGTTTCGCAACCCTCTCGCACGGAACACGATCTTCCTCCTATCGTCGTCTTTGGCGGATCCTTACTTCTCATCCTGCTGATGTTTCTCTTCCTGCAGTTCAAGCCCATCCCCGGTGCGCAGGTCGGCGCTCTCGCCAATATCGCGGCTGCTCTTCTCGTCGTGGTCTTCGGCTTTCTCTTTGTCACCGTCAGTGCGCGTATCGTAGGGATCGTTGGATCATCCGCGTCTCCCGTCTCGGGCATGACCATTGCGACTCTCATGGCTACCGCCGCCATCTTCCTTGTCAAAGGCTGGACTGCACCAGCCTTTGGCGCTCTTGCCATCACTATTGGTGGAGTCGTCTGCATCGCTGCTTCCAACGCCGGCGACACTTCACAAGACCTCAAGACCGGCTACCTTATCGGCGCAACGCCATGGAAGCAGCAGATTGCAATCATGATAGGCGTCGTCGTCTCCATTTTTTCGATCGGCGCAACTCTCAACGCAATGAACAAGGGCCTCGAAACCTTCCAGCGTCTCCCCAAACCTATTGTCTTCTCGCTAGATCGTCTGCCGGACGGAGTCCAGAACAACGGCCACTTCACCGGCAGTGACAAAATCACTCTCACCGCTCACAACGCCGACAATCAGGCAAAAGAAGAACTCTCGAACGCTAAGCAATATGTGCTTCTCAATGCAATTGGCTCTACTACGCTCGATGATGGCAAGTATCTCTACAATCCGACGACAGGTCAGATCGAAGTTCAATGGATTCAGGGCATCGGCAGCGAAAAGGCCGCAGCTCCACAGGGACGTCTCATGGCGACTGTAATCAATGGCATCCTTAGCCGCAAACTACCGTGGGCTCTCGTTTTGCTTGGTGTTGCCATCGTGGTTGTTGTTGAGCTTCTTGGCGTTCGTTCTCTCACCTTTGCCGTGGGTGCTTATCTCAGCATTGCTACCACCTTGGCGATCTTCGTGGGAGGCGTTATGCGCTGGATGGTCGACCGCGCTATGCTTCGCCACGCGGCCGAGAAGGCTCGCCTCGAACACGATGCCTCGTTGGCTCTTTGGCACTCGGACCGTGAAACCTGGCTGGCTCAACATCCCGACTTTGACCCTACTAATCCTGCACATGCGGATCCGAGCGGTCTCCCTATCTTCAACACCATCACCGCGCGAGACGCGACGATTGAATCGGAGGTTTCTCCGGGATCGCTCTATGCTTCTGGGCTGATTGCCGCTGGTGGAATCGTTGGATTGCTTGGGGTTTGCGTGAAACTCTATGAAGCTGCTACTGACAGGTCGATTCCGCGCTTTAGCGAACACAATCCTCTGCACCATGATCCGGTCAGCGTTGTAATGTTTGCGTTGCTGGCGTTTTCGCTTTATTACTTCGCACGGAAACCGCTTCAGAGCGAGGGTTGATTTTGGTTTTTGGCGGAGAAAAATTTCTGTACGTGGTGAAAGGAGCTTTTTGCAGGGGTTTTTGGCATTTTGGTGGTGTTTGTGGATGGTAAATCGTGGTGAAGTTGTGGTGATTTGTGTGGCTAACGTGGTGTTTTGACCGTCACTTATTGGGCGCGAAAAAATACGCCAACTTTTTGAACTTTATTTTTGGACGTAGACGTCGAGTGCGTCTTTTTCGGGTTCGCACTGGGGCGGGACGGTTGGCGGCAGTTCCAGGGATCATTCAAGGAGATTGCTGAGATGAGTCATGTGCTGGTGATCTTTCAGGCCGATACGGAACATACGGAGCAGTTGGCGCTGGCGGTCGGTGTGGGTGCGGTCGAGGCTGAGGCGGGCATTCGACTAAGACGTCTGAGGAAGCCCGGCGCGGCGGAGATAGGGCATAAGGGTTATGGAACGCTGAGGGAGGCGGATCTGCTGTGGGCCGATACCATTGTGGTCGGGCTCGAGGATGAAAGATCGGAGACGGAGGAGGTAGACGGATTGCTTGCGGCTCTGGCGGATCTGCATCCGGCGCAGATGGTGGGAAAGACCGCCTGGACCTTCGGTATTGCTCCGTCAAAGACAGAGGCGCAGAGGGTTGTGGACGAGGCTTTGCTGGCGGCTGGGCTCAAGCCGTTCCCCGCGGAGGCTACGGAGGTGGTGGACGCAACGGAGCGAATGAAAGATATCGGCCGCCAGCTTGGACGGCAGCCGGTCTGAGGAGCCGTCAAGGCTGCAATGAGCTCGGGCGGCCACAAGCTCGCGGCTGCAACCGGTTCCAGACGTCAACCAGCTCACGGCGGCAACTAGAGGAGCGATTCACCGGTCAGTGCATTCTCTGCTGGAGCTCTTGCTGAAGCCCGGATCGCCTGTGTCCTGCAGGCGTGCTGCATATCGATTTGCCGGGCGTAGTCGGAGTCCTGAGCGAGGTGGATTCCGTAGACCGTGAAGGTCTGGAAGCCGGGGACCTGGACACTGAGAGAGTAGATTCCGTCGGGAAGTTTACGAAACTCATAGGTCCCATCGCTTCCGGTTCGGGTTCTGAAGACAGCTTCGGTCCCTTGATTGACGACGACGACTCTGGCGCCCTGGATGGTT
The DNA here is from genome assembly GCF_013410115.1 of Tunturiibacter gelidiferens. Classification (GTDB taxonomy): domain Bacteria; phylum Acidobacteriota; class Terriglobia; order Terriglobales; family Acidobacteriaceae; genus Edaphobacter; species Edaphobacter gelidiferens. The sequence continues at coordinate 927,906 of NZ_JACCCV010000001.1, read as the reverse complement.
GAGCCTTCCCGGTCGTCTACCGTTCCCCGGATGCGCGGCGAGAGATCCCGTGTGAAGGAAGACGGGATGACGGAGAGAGGGAAGAGCAAAGCGAGCGTCAGCAGACAGGAGATCAACAATCCATTGCGCTCCCTTTTGATCGTGGGGATCGGAATCGTCACGAGGATTGCGAGGGCTAGACAGAGGCGATAGAAGGAGGCGTGAGCGGGACGCAAGGAGGCGAGATGATGAAGGAAAGAGTTCCCGGCTGCGCCGTGGAAGGACAGCAGGAGAGCCGACCAGGGTAGCGGGGATAGCACCGATAGCAGGAGCACCGCCGACAACACAATCAGCAGGGGTACGGGCAAAGCGATCAACGACAGATGCGATAGAAGCGTCAGCACCGGAGAGCCTCCTCGGGCGGTGTTCAGGAGGATGCCTGAGACTGCCCGCCCACAGTTCATTGATCTGAACTTAGGGCCAGACGGACCGGATTCCAAGGTCCACTCACAAGAACCTTTGCATAGCCACTTCGGTAGGACGAGAAAGTGTCCATTGGTCCGTCCAGTTGCGCTCCTCTGAGCGAAGGCCGACAAATCTCCGAAATCCGATTCTGCTGATAATAAGGAGGATAGGAAAGGGAGTTGAGGTTTTGAATCTTATCTCGATGTCGAGATATCTTATATCGTAGGAGTTGAGGAGGCTGAGATGGCAGATGAGCAGAATATAGTTTCGGCCCCTCGACTCTGGTTAGTTCTGGCTCGGGCCCATGATTCGATGGTCGATTTCATCGAGGGCGCAATAACTGCCCAGGGATTGGGGATCAGCGACTTCATGGTGATGGAGGTCTTGCTGCACAAAGGGCCGTTGACGATCTCCGTGATCGGGGAGAAGGTGCTGCTGGCGAGCGCTTCGATGACGTCGGCGATCGATCGGCTGGAGAAGCGCGGGCTGGTGCAGCGGAGAAGCTGTAACTCGGACCGGCGGATTCGTCTGGTCGAGCTTACGGCCGAGGGTAAGAACTTTATCGAAGAGATCTACGCGCGGCACGAAAAGGATCTGGAGTTTGTGATGGCCGGCCTCTCCGAGGACGAGCGCAGAACGATGTACGAGGGGTTGAAGAGGGTTGGGCTTGCGGCGAAGTCCGCGGTGCCGACGCAGAAGTGTAAAGAGGCTGTTTAGGATCGGTTCGAAATGGGATCATCTGTGCCGACATACGAGCACAACAAATACAGGGATCCTTCCCCTTCGACTACGCTCAGGGTCAGGATGACGACAGTTTTGAGAGTGTTCAGACGTTGCTGGAAAGAATGCAAGAGCAGTTTCGATTTGGAGGACACGCGGCCCTAAGCAATGAGCCGGTGAAGAAGTAAGAAAGGAAGCATTATGTTGACTGTTCGCAAGAGTAACGAAAGAGGCCACGCCGACCACGGATGGCTGGATTCACACCACACCTTTTCGTTTGCCAACTATCATGACCCGGAGCATATGGGGTATCGCTCGCTGCGAGTGATCAATGAGGATCGCGTGGCCGAGGGGCGCGGGTTTGGAGCGCATGCGCATCGCGATATGGAGATTTTGAGCTACGTGCTGAAGGGCAAGCTTGCCCATAAGGACAGCATGGGTCACGTGGAGGTGCTGGGGCCGAACGAAATTCAGAAGATGTCGGCCGGTAGCGGCGTGGTGCATAGCGAGTTCAACGGTTCGGAGACGGAGCCGGTTCACTTTCTGCAGATCTGGATTGAGCCGAAGAGCCGGGGTACGAAGCCGAGCTATGAGCAGTTGAAGTTTGAGGCGGAGGAGAAGCTGGACCGCTTCAAGCTGCTGGCATCGCCGGTGCCGGCTGCCGGAGCGGCAACGATCAACCAGGATACGAGCGTGTCGGTTGCGGAGCTGACACCGGGCAAACAGATTACGTATCCGCTGGGGAGCAAGCGCCATGCGTGGCTGCATGTGATCCACGGAGAGGTGACGGTGAACGGCAAGGCTCTGAAGACGGGCGATGCTGTTGCAGTCGATCACGAGGAGTCGCTCGAAGTAAGCGCGCAAGGAAAGGCTAACAGCGAGATACTGTTGTTCGATCTCGCATAACCCTTGTCCCGTACCTGACAGCGCGTGAATGAGTTTTTACACAAATGCAACGGTGACCGGCACATATTTTTGAGTCGGCCACCATAACAAAGACATCTCACAGCAGACCTAACAATTTCCGAGGAGAACGACTATGAACCGTCGCATCTTTACCACCGCCCTCTCTGCCCTGCTCCTTACTGGAGTCAGCGCGTTCGCCCAAAGCTCCGCATCAACCTGGACGATCGACAAGAACCATTCCCAGGTGAATTTCGCAATCGTACATATGGGAGTCAGCACGGTTCGCGGCTCGATCAGCGGTGTGACCGGCACGATAGTGTGGGACGACAAGAACCCCAGCAAGTCGAGCGTGGAAGAAACTATGGACGCGACCACTGTGTCGACGAACAACGATAACCGCGACAAGGACCTGAAGTCTCCCAACTTCTTTAACGTCGAGAAGTTTCCGACGCTGACCTTTAAGTCGACCTCGGTGTCAGGCGCGAACGGGAAGCTGCAGGTTGTGGGCGATCTGACGCTGGCGGGTGTGACTAAGAGCGTAACGCTGACTGTTGATGGACCAACCGCTCCGCAGAAGGGAATGGGCGGCAAGACTGTCATCGGCCTGTCGGGTACCGGGACGCTGAAGCGCAGCGACTTCAACTTCGGCTCGAAGTATGCCGCGCCCATTCTGGGTGACGACGTTCAGTTCACAATCGACGTCGAAGCGAACAAATAAGCAATGGGTACGACCGCCCTTCTCTTCGCGGAAGATTGCGGAGGGAAGGGCTTTTTGTTTGGTTCGGATTAGGAGAGAGTTTCGCGGCTGAGCTGTTCGTTGCGCTTTTCGATGGCGGCCGAGGCCTCAGGTTTCAGACTGCGAAGGATCTCGAGAAGCTTTGCCGGATCGAAGGATTCGAGCTGATAGTCGGCTAAAGGACAGTTATTAGAGTCGGGGGCGGTGATTACGATGATAGGCACCTTCGGCTGAAGAAGTTTGATCTTGCTGGCGACTTCTTCGCAGGAGAGATCGTCGAGACCACCGTCGAGGACGACGCCGCTGACAGCGGGAAAGCGGGTGAAGATCTCGAGGGCCTCCTGACCGCTGTAGGCCGTGAGGACGTTGAACTTTGCAGTTTCGATTACCAGCTTGCGGGTCGAGATGCTGCCGGGAAACTCCCGGTCGATGACGAGGAAGCAGGGTCTGATCATGGACAGCATTAGACACTAAAAGTACCGCAGAAGACGATTCAGAAGGGGCTTGGATACTCAGTTAGAGGCCGTGGGTGCGCTGGATGCGATCCTTGTTCTCTCGAACCAGGCGAAGGAAGTTCTGTTGGATTGGGTCCTCGTTTTGAGGGTTCCAGGCGACGGAGAGCCCCATATAGAGGTTTTGCGGCACAAGCGGGGAGATGACGACTCCGGGAGGGCGGAGGTAACGGACACCTGAGGGAACGAGGGCGACGCCTTCGCCGGATTCGACCAAGGTGAGGACGCCGGACCAGGTCGAGGAGGTGTTGACGATATTGGGGGAGAAGCCTGCAGCAGAGCATAGGGCCACGATGGCGTCGAAGAGTGCGGGCGTCATCTGGCGATCGCAGAGGACGAAGCGTTCGGTGGCCAGGGAGTCGATCGAGATGGGTTTGCCGGCGAGGGGATGTTTGCGGGGAAGGACGACGACAACGGGGTCGCGATAGAGCAGCTCGGCGCGGAGGGTCTGGTCGAAGGGCGGCTCGAGGGGGCGGGCGAAGGCGATGTCGATCTTACCGGTGAGCAGGGCTTCCATCTGCTCGGGGGTGCGCATCTCATAGAGAGAGAGCTTGATGTCCGGATGGAGTTTGCGGTAGTCGCGGATGATGCGGGCGAAGAAACCGCCGGCGCCCCAGAGGAAGAATCCGATATTGAGGGATCCGACTTGTCCGAGGAGGGAGCTTTGGGTGATTTCGAGGGCTCGGTCGGCGGCAGCGAGAGTTTTACGGGCCTCGGCGAGAAAGATCTGGCCCTGGGGGGTGAGGCGGGTTCGGCCTGAGCTGCGGTTGAGAAGCTGGCCGCCGACTTCGCGCTCCAGATCGGCAATCTGCTCGCTGATGGCGGATTGGGATACGTGCAGGCGACGGCCTGCCTCGCTGAAGGTGCCGTGCTCGGCAACTGCGCAGAGATAACGCAAGTGTCTCAGTTCCATGAAGCTATATCCCTCTGTTGTCAGGATATCGGTCTTTCCGATGGCGGCCCTCGGAAATAACTGTGAGACCTAAACGCGGGAGAGAATGTCTTACTCTATATAGGGAAAGATTTACCCGAGCGGAAGAGGGTTCGTCAAATGTGGATCGTAAAAGTAGCTCTGAGCCGACCGTACACCTTCATCGTGCTGGCAATCCTTATCCTGATTGCTGCGCCTGTGGTCATCTCGAGCACGCCGACCGATATTTTTCCGAACATCAATATTCCAGTGGTGTCGGTTGCGTGGCAATATACGGGATTGAATCCGGAGGAGCTTGAAGGGCGGCTGACGACACCCTACGAGAAGGCGCTGACGGTGCTGGTAGACAACATCCAGCATATCGAGTCGACGACGTTTGCGGGCCAGGTGATTGTGAAGATCTACCTGCAGCCGGGAGCGAGTCTGGATACGGCAAACTCTCAGGTATCTGCGGCTTCGGAGTATCAACTGAGGCAACTGCCGCCGGGTATTTTGCCGCCGCAGATTATTAACTTCAGCGCATCGAGCGTGCCGATCGTGCAGCTGGGTTTGTCTGGAGCGGGACTGAGCGAGCAACAGCTGAACGATCTTGGCGCGAATTTTGTTCGTCCACAGCTGATCTCGGTTCCGGGCGCGGTTATTCCGAATATCTATGGCGGCAAACAGCGGTCGATTATGTTGAATATCGATCCGAAGCAACTGCAGGCCAAGGGATTGTCACCAGTTGATGTACTCAATGCTGTGGGACAGCAGAACGTGGTGCAACCGGGCGGAACGGCGAAGATCGGTGAGGCCGAGTATGACATCCACATCAACTCTTCGCCGGTGACTCTGGAAGGTATCAGCAACCTTCCGATCAAACAGGTCAACGGAACAACGATCTATCTGCGCGACGTTGCGACTGTGGCGGACGGAAGCATTCCGCAGACGAATATCGTGCGGCAGGATGGGCGCCGCGGGGCGCTGATGGTGATTCTGAAGTCCGGAACTGCTTCGACGCTGTCCGTGGTGAGCGGTGTCAGGAATTTGTTGCCCAGGGTAAAGCTGACTGTGCCGCCAGAGCTGAAGATGACTCCGATCGGCGACCAGTCCGTCTTCGTTCGCGGATCGGTGCAGGGGGTCATCCGCGAGGCTGTGATCGCGGCGGTGCTGACGGGATTGATGATTCTTTTGTTCCTGGGAAGCTGGCGCAGCACAATCATCATCGCCGTTTCGATCCCGTTGTCGATCCTAACTTCAATTACTGTGCTGGGTCTTTTGGGCGAGACGATCAACATCATGACGCTGGGCGGGCTAGCGCTGGCCGTCGGCATCCTGGTGGATGATGCGACGGTAACGATCGAAAACATCGAACGCTACCTTGAGGAAGGCAGAGAGTTGCATGATGCGATCCTCGAAGGTGCCGCTCAGATCTCGGTTCCAGCACTGGTCTCAACCCTTTGCATCTGCATTGTGTTTCTACCGATGTTCTTTTTGGGCGGGGTTGCGCGTTATCTGTTTGTGCCCTTGGCGGAGGCTGTGGTCTTCGCCATGCTGGCTTCGTATGTTCTGTCTCGTACATTGGTTCCAACGCTTGCGATGTATCTGCTGAAGGCACATGATCACCACGCTGTTCCTTCGAATAACATTCTTGCGCGGTTTCAACGTGGCTTCGAGCGAATCTTCGAGCGGCTGCGCAGAAGTTATCAAGATCTGCTTGGCCGGCTGGTGGCGGCGCGAATTTTCTTTGTTCCCATCTTTCTGCTGCTCTGCTTGTGTGTCTTTGCGCTCGTGCCGTTTCTTGGACAGAACTTCTTTCCAAGCACAGACAATGGATCGTTCATCCTTCACGTTCGAGGCAAGAGCGGAATCCGTATTGAAGAGACTGCGAAGCTGTGCGATCTGATTGAACAGGATATTCGGAAGACAGTGCCTGCGGCTGAGATGGATAATATCCTCGATAACATTGGCCTGCCGTACAGCACACTGAATACTCAGCATGCGACTTCGGGGCTAATCGGCGCGGGAGATGCGGACATTCTGGTCTCGTTGAAGGAAGATCACCACCCGACCGCCAATTATGTCGAGGCATTGCGCAGAGATCTCCCACGTGCCTTTCCCGGAGTCACGTTTTACTTTCTACCGTCGGATATTGTTACGCAGATTCTGAACTTCGGTCTGCCTGCGCCGATCGACATTCAGTTTGAGGGATCGGATATCGCGGCTAACCGAAAGGTTGCGAACCAGGTATTGAGCGAGTTGCACCAGGTTCCGGGTCTTGTCGATCTTCGTATTCAGCAACCTGATGACTATCCTGTGTTGAACGTCGATGTAGACCGTACGAAAGCGGCGCAGGGCGGCTATTCGGAACGTGATGTGGGCAGTAGTTTGCTGAACATACTCGGCGGCAGTACGCAGCTGAATCCGATGTTTTATCTGAACTGGAACAATGGCAATACCTACAACATCGTGGAGCAGACCCCGCAATACCAGATCAGCTCGTTGAACTCGCTCGAGAACATTCCTATCTCGTCTCCGACAGCAAAGCAGCCGGAGATTCTGACCGATGTTGCGACCATCACGCGCAGCAGCGAGATGGAGGTGGTGACGCACTACAACGTTCGGCGCACGCTCGATATTTATGGAAATGTTCAGGGGCGTGACCTCGGCTCGGTTGGCAGAGAGATCAACAGAATTGTTGCGAGAAATGAGAAGTCCCTGGTACGCGGCAGCTTTGTGAGAGTGCGCGGTCAGATTGAGACGATGAACAGCTCTTACTTCGGACTAATTGCAGGGCTGGCGTTTGCTATTGTCCTGGTCTATCTGTTGATCGTGGTGAACTTCCAATCCTGGCTCGATCCGTTCATCATCATTACGGCGCTGCCCGCAGCTCTGGCGGGTATTGTGCTCTTTCTGTTCACGACGAGAACGACGCTGAGCGTTCCGGCACTGATGGGCGCGATTATGTGTATGGGCGTTGCGACGGCGAACAGCATTCTGGTGGTATCGTTTGCGAAAGAACGCCTGTTGCATCATGGGAATGCGATCGAAGCGGCGATTGAAGCGGGAGCGACACGGTTCCGCCCTGTGATGATGACGGCACTCGCGATGATCATCGGCATGATTCCGATGGCTCTGGGCGCGGGCGAAGGCGGAGAACAGAATGCGCCGTTGGGTCGAGCGGTGATAGGCGGTCTCTGTTGCGCTACGGTTGCGACCCTCATCTTCGTTCCCGCTGTTTTTGCTTTACTGCATAGCTCTGATAAGAGATCCAATGTCCCCAACGAGAGCCGCGAACACCAGTTGACGGCCGGCGACTAAAAGAATTGACAGGCACGAAGGAGAAAGCATGACCAGCGGAACGAAGGCGGAGCCCAGGATGAATGAGGATGAGACCACACTCTCCGGTGAAGGCCCGGCAGCGGCAGCGGACGCACCGGAACCCGGATTGACGAGAGGGACGTGGATTGGAGTTACGGTCATCGCGGTAATTGTGGCTTTGGTTGTAATCTTCGGAATTGCTGCGCGCCACCGGTCGGAGAGCACGCTCGAGACGGATACAAAAGCTGCATCGATCCCGTCAGTCAAAGTGATTCATCCTGCCAGTTCGCTACTATCTTCCGGGTTGGCGCTGCCGGGAAACACGCAGGCGTATGTTGACACTCCGATCTATGCCCGTACGAGCGGCTACCTGAAGAACTGGTACTTCGACATTGGCGCGCATGTTCGCAAGGGACAGCTGATGGCGGTTATCGAGACGCCTGAACTGGATGAGCAGCTTCAGGTGGCGCAGGCCGATCTGAAGAGCGCAGAGGCGAATCTGAACCTTGCAAATACGACCTCGGCACGCTATCAAAATCTTTTGACGACCAACTCTGTCTCGAAGCAGGAGACCGATGTCGCGGTGAGTGATGCCGCGGCAAAGAAAGCGGCGGTGGATGCCTCGACGGCAGCGGTGCGCAGACTGCAACAGTTGCAATCGTTCGAGAAGATTTACGCACCGTTCGATGGAATCGTGACAGCGCGCAATATCGATATCGGCGGGTTGATTCAGGCCGGCGAGAATACGACTCCCAAGGAGCTGTTTCATCTTGCGGCGATTCAAAAGATCCGCGTGTTCGTCTCGGTTCCGGAGGCGTATTCAACCTCGATCAAGGCCGGGGGTAAGGCGACTTTGACTCTGGACGAGTATCCGGGACGGGAGTTCGAGGGCACCATTGCGCGCAACTCGAACGCGATCGACTCAGCAACACGCACGCTGAATGTCGAGGTTGACGTCGACAATCCCAAGGGCGAGCTGCTGCCGGGGGCTTATGTTTTTGTCCACTTTAAGGTGCCGCAGCGGAGTTCGAATTTGATGATTCCGTCGAACACACTGCTCTTCCGGGCGCAGGGCCTGCAGGTGGGGGTAGTTCGTGATGGACGCGTGCAGCTGGTGCCTGTGACCATCAGCAAAGACCTGGGCGCGAATGTTGAGATCGCCTCAGGGTTGACGCCGAACGATGCCGTGATTCTCGATCCTTCCGACTCGCTGGCGAGCGGCCAGGAGGTGCAGGTGAAGAGCCAGATGAATGAGAACGCAACACAGATGCAGAAGAAAGAGGGGGCGCAGTGACGCTACGACCCAGCGCTCTGGCCAGCGCCGCGGTGTTTCTGCTAAGCGGATGCATGGTCGGGCCGAAGTACGTGAAGCCATCGGTTCCCATGACACCCGGGTATAAGGAAGCAGGACCGGACGCTTACAAAGAAAACTCGAACTGGCAGGTTGCGCAGCCGGCCGATGCGGCGCTGCGCGGAGAGTGGTGGACGATCTTTGGCGATACGCAGTTAAATGTTCTGGAGCCGCAGGTGGCGGAGAATAACCAGAATCTCAAGGCGGCGGATGCTCGTTTCCGCGAAGCACGGGCCTTGATCCGCTTCAACCACGCATCTCTGTATCCGACCGTTGGGGTAGCACCGTCCGCCGGAGGCTCACGTGAGTCGTCAAACCAGCCGTACTTCAATGTGAACAACGCGCAAGGAAACGGCGTCGGCGTGATTCAACTACCGGTGGACTTAAGCTATGAGATTGATGTGTGGGGGCGCGTTCGTCGCACAGTAAGTGCTGCGCGGGAGGAGGCGCAGGCGAGCGCGGGAGATAGACAGACGGTGCTATTGAGCCTGCAGGCCGAGCTTGCCATCGACTACTTCGAAGCTCGTAGCGCCGATGCCCAGGAGAAGCTGTTGAACGATACCGTGAAGGACTTCGAAGAGGCCTACCGGATCACGAAGAACCGCTTTGAAGGAGGCGTCGCTCCGAAGTCGGACGTCGATCAGGCGCAGACTCAGCTGGAGGCAGCGAAGGTACTGGCTCGTGACATTACTCTGCAACGAGCCCAGTTCGAGCATGCGATTGCGATTCTTCTTGGGGAGCCCCCGGCTTCGTTCGCGTTGCCGAGCGCTCCTCTAGATGCGCGACCTCCGATGATCCCGACTGGACTACCTTCGGAGCTGCTGGAGCGACGCCCGGATATTGCTTCGGCGGAACGCCGCGTCGCTGAGGCGAACGATCGCATCGGCATTGCGCGGGCTGCGTTCTATCCGACAATTTCGTTGAGCGGAACGGTTGGTGTGGAGGGAACCTCGTTTGCGAACCTCTTCGATCCGGCGAGTCTATTGTGGTCGCTGGGACCTACACTCTCGCAGACGGTATTCGACGCGGGACGTCGAGCCTCTGTGTCCGAACAGGCCAATGCCAGCTACGATGAGACCGTTGCGAACTACCGACAGACTACTTTGACGGCGTTTCAACAGGTCGAAGACAATCTGGTTGCTCTGCGGGTTCTCGATCAGGAGGCGGGGCATCAGCGTCAGGCTACGATGGCGGCACAGTCTGCTGCGCAGATATTCAACAATCGATATGTGGGCGGGCTCGATACCTATCTTCAGGTTGTGACCGCTCAGACGACCGAGTTGAATAACGAGCGGAACGACATCGACATTATGCGCAGACAGATGGATGCGAGCGTGCTTTTGATCAAGGCGCTGGGTGGTGGTTGGAACGTGACTCAGTTGCCGAAGCTCTAGTTTCACGACTACAGGAAGTTTTAGCGGCCGGAGAGATTCAGGGGCAGGTAGAAGGAGAAGACGGAACCCTGTGACGGCTGGCTGGTGACGTCGATGGAGCCGCCGTGGGCTTCGACGATCGCCTTCGCGATGGCGAGTCCCATGCCTGTTCCCTGCACGCGATATCTTTGGCCCTGGCCGCGGTAAAATTTGTCGAAGATCATCATCTTCTCGAGATCGTCAACTCCTGCGCCACGATCGGCGACGCTGGTGACGAGCTGGCCTCGGGAGACTTCGGCGCTGACGAAGATGGGGCTTCCCTCTGCGGAGTATTTAGCGGCGTTCTCCAACAGATGCTGCAGTACTTTGGCGATGCGCTCGAGGTCCATCTGCACGGGAGGAAGGGTGTCGGGGAGGCGGAGCTCGAGGGGATGGTTTTTGAGCGGTCCCTGTACGGCCTCGAGCGCAAGATCAACCGCCTCTCGCATGGAGTGCATGCGCAGGTCGAGCTTGATGTCGTTTGCATCCAGCTCCGCCATCTCCATCGCCTGACCGACGAGTCGGTCCAAACGGGCGGCCTCCTCCTCTATAACCTGCAACATCTCTCCGCTTTGCTCTGCATCGAGGGAGGGCTCGCTGCGCAAGGTGGTGACGGCGGCTGTGATCGAGGTCAGGGGCGTTCGGAGTTCGTGCGCGACAGAATCCAATAACGCGTTGCGCAGGCGCTCGCTTTCGCGTGAGGCCTGGACGCGCGTGAGGGTCTCGACGGCACCGGCGCGTTCGATGGCGATAGCTGCCAGGCCACAGACTGCGTCGAGCGCCTCGGGCGAGGTCCTATTGCCCGTGATTCCAACTGCGCCGATGGGACGCGTTCCGAGGAGGATTGGAACGAGGGTGACGGCGCGCGCTTCGTCATAACGATGGTCGCGGGTGAACGCTGCATCACGCAGTTCGGAGGCGGTTACGTCCATGTAATCAGGACTGGAGCGGTAGATGCGATCTTTTTCGCGGAGGTAAACGGCGGCTCCCGTAAGGTTGAAGGTCACGGCGATCATCTGCGGCAGGACATTGAGGAGATCGATCACGTTGCCGGTCACCAGCATTTGCTGGCTGAACTCGTATAACCGTTCCGCCTCGCGCTGGCGGCGGCGCGATATCTTTGCTTCGCGTCGCGCCCGTTCCGCAAGCTGGCTGGCGACGATGCCGGTCACTAGAAATGCGAACAGGGCGACCCAGTTGCGACCGTCCCCAACGGTGAAGGTGAGGACCGGCGGAAGGAAGAAGAAGTTGAATGCAGCCGCTGAGAGAATAGACAGGTAGATCGAGTGGCGTAGACCCCAGTTCGCGGCTACGAGAAGGATGCCTATCAGGAATGTCAGGGCTACTGTGGTTTCGTTGACATGCAGCCGAAGAAAGTAGACGGCTACAATGACAGCTGCGCTCGCTGTGGAGATACTGTAGCGGACGATACTGCGTATAAGCTTTCGCTGCACTCCATTATCTTATCCTTATGGGCACTCGCGATAACTCGAATCCGGCGTTGAAGAGCCCGGAGGAATGGCTGGAGAAGGTCGCACCGGAGAAGATGCGCGGGACCTTCAAACTCTTCCTCGGCTATGCGCCCGGCGTCGGCAAGACATACAACATGTTGAGCGAGGCGATCCGCCGGCATCAGCGTGGGGAGGATATTGTCATCGGGGTGGTCGAGACGCACGGCAGACCCCGTACTGCCGAGTTGGCCGAGCAACTGGAGCAGGTTCCGCGTAGAAGGATTGAGTATAAAGGCGTGGTCTTCGAGGAGATGGACCTCGATGGCATCCTTACGCGTCGGCCCCAGATCGTTCTGATCGACGAACTGGCGCACAGCAATATCGAGGGCACCAAACATCGCAAGCGATATGAAGATGTGCTCGACGTTCTGGCCGCCAACATCGACGTCCTGGCCACGATGAACGTGCAGCACATCGAGAGTGTCGCGCCAACCGTCCAGAGTGTGACCGGCGTGATCATCCGCGAGACCGTCCCGGATTGGCTAGTGCAACGCGCGGACGAGATCGTGATGGCCGATCTGACGCCCGAAGCTCTGCAGACACGGATGCGTCGCGGAGATGTCTATGGAACGGCTCGTGCTGAAAAAGCCCTGGCAAACTTCTTCCGTCGCGGAAACCTGATCGCGCTCCGTGAACTGGCGCTGCAACATGTCACGAAGGCGGTCGATCGCACATTGACGGCCTATATGGACGCGAAACGCATCGAGGCGCATTGGGCGGTGCGCGAACGCGTGGCTGTCTGCATCAGTTCCAACAGTTCCTCGCAGATGTTGATCGCACGCGGCGCACGCGTTGCGGAAGGCGTAGGAGGCGAACTGTTTGTTCTGCATGTCGACGATGATGAAGACCTGCTGGAAGAAGAAAAAGCTACGCTAGCGGCTAACATCCAGTTCGCACGCAATATGGATGCGCAGGTGTTCTCCGTTAAGGGAAAGAGCATCGCCCACGCTGCGGCCAGTTTTGTTCGCGAAAAGCGCATCACTCATATCGTCTTCGGCCGTACTGCCGTCCACGGCCTTCGCAAATACCTTTACTACTGGGCGATTCAGCACTTTCTCAAAGAGTCGCCGAATGTGGATGTCCACATCGTCACGCAACATCCGGAGCGCGAATGAAACAAAACCTGGAAGGCCAGCAACATGCAAAGATTCTTATCGTGGATGACGAGGCGCAGATCACTCGCGTACTTCGCACGGCGCTTTCGACGCAAGGCTATTCGTTGCGCATCGCTGCGAACGGCGTTGAGGGAATGGAGGCTGTGCATACGTGGAAGCCAGATCTCGTCGTTACAGACGTCTCCATGCCTGAGATGAACGGGATTGAGCTTTGCCGCGAGATTCGAGCTGTATCCAAGGTTCCGATCATTGTTCTTTCGGTCCGCAATCAAGAGGCCATGAAGATCGAAGCGCTGGACGCCGGCGCGGACGACTACGTGACGAAACCATTCAGCATTCAGGAGCTGCAGGCTCGCGTCCGCGCGCAACTCCGCCGCAGTTCGGCTACCGAGTCCGACGCCCCGCAGGTCATCTCAGCAGGCGATTTTTATATCGATATTCCGCAGCACCGAGTAGCAGTTCGCGGGCAAGACACGCACCTGACACCGAAGCAGTTCGACCTTCTCGTGTGCCTGGCGCAGCACCCCGGACAGGTCCTGACGCATCGAGCGTTGCTTCACGCGGTTTGGGGAACGAACGCCGATCAGCCGGAGTATCTGCGCGTCAACATTGGCCAGTTGCGAAAGAAGATCGAGCTCACAGAAGAGCCCGCGTATATCGTCACCGAGCCTTGGATCGGCTATCGTTTTCGCCCTACCGGCGACGATGAGTTCTGATCTTGGTCCCTCTTAGTTGGCAAAACGCTTGTTCCTGACCTTTGCTGCATTGTTCTTCGGCATCAACAGAGAAATCGCTTGCGGTAAGAGGCGAACGGAGATCGGGAGGTGACCGATCCACTCCCCGTCGAGTTCTGCATGAATGCGATGATTCGGCTCAAGCGGCGTGCAGCGGAACTCGGAGACTCGAGCCTGTTCCAGCCACGGATTCTGGGTGCTGAGTCTAACGTGACTAAACGCGAACCACGCCGGTAGACCGATCGTCGCCGGTGGTTTCACGATGGAGAGTAGAAGATCGCTCTCGTTCGCGGAACTACCTGTTGCGAGACGACTGAATATGCCGCCAAGATTTGCAACGCGAGAGCAGATAATCCCGACGCCGCGTCGCTCCACCCACTCGCCGGAGTCGCTCCTTCGATAGTCCACTCGAAACGCGGGAAAGCTTCGCGTCAGGAAGAGTCTCAGCGAATGGGCGTAGTAGACGCTTCGACCGAGCTTCGATCTCTTCCCTGCGAGGAGCCGATACACGAGCGCACCATCCGGACCAGCTCCGGCCATGACGATGAAATGTCTGGTCACTTCGGATCCTTCGGCAGCGTAGCGTGCCTCGCCGACCGAGATCGCGCGCGACTCAAAGCTTAGCTGCTGTTGAAGAGCTTTCACGGGATCGAGCGACAACCCGAGATTGCGCGCAAAGGCGTTTGCCGTCCCGAGCGGTACGACCCCAAGCGCGGCTTTTGTGCCCACAAGGCCCTGCAGAACCTCATGCACCGTGCCGTCGCCACCACAGGCGAAGACCGCATCGCATCCCATGGCCGCAGCATCAGCGGCAATTGAATGCGCCTCGCCGGCTGATGTAGTCAGGATCGCATTCGCCTGGATGCCAGCTTGTTCAAGAGTCTGGACCATAGCATGGACCAGAGTTCGCAAGTCTTTGCTTCGCCCGGCCGATGCGTTGATGACTAAAGTTGCTCGATGCACAGTGCAAGACTCTCACATCCTAATCCGAAGGAACAGAATCGGCGTTATCGGGGTAGGTCTCCGAATCTGATTGTGTGGAACCGCTTCTCCATGATTTCATCGATTCTGCAGATGCGTTGCAGTCCTCGACTACTTAGGAGATTTGCATGACCTATCAGGTTTCGCGCAACGGGCAGATGTATGGACCGTATACCCTCGAAGACCTTCAGCGCTATGTCGGCTCGGGAAACGTTCTGCTGACGGACATGGCCAAGAGCGACACGATGCCCGATTGGGTTCCGGTCGCCCAAATTATCGGCTCAGCGGGCGTCCCGGCGACACCGGTCTACGCTGCTCCTGCTGTGTATTCGCAGTCAGGCAGCACCTATCCTGACCCGCCTAACTTGAACTGGGTGCTTGAACTGCTGCTCGGTTTTCTTACTTGTGGGCTCTTCGTGGTGGTCTGGAACCTGGTTATAGCCGCGTGGGCAAACCGAGTGCAACCGGCGAGCAAAGCCCTGATGTTTTACATTATTGCCACCGTGCTGGTTGTGCTGCACTTCGGTGGGTCCTGGGGACTCGTCATCGCGATGAGCCATCACCAACAGCCCCATCAAAACTTCGTGGGAGGATTCATCGGCATTGCCGCCTGGGTCGCTCGCCTCATCGCCCGCTTTACGCTGCGAGATACGCTTGAGCAACACTTCAACAGCGCCGAGCCCCTAGGCCTGCGTCTGAGCGCCGTCATGACTTTCTTCTTCGGCGGCATTTATTTTCAATACAAGCTCAACGAGATCAACCAGCTGAAACAGACCCTTCGCTACCAGAACGTGGCGCGGTGATCGTGCTGACTCGAGGTAGTCGTGTCGCAGCAATCGTACGAACGGTTGTACCGTTGGCGATCGTCGGGGTGGTGGCTGGAGTTCTGCGGCGCTTTCCCCCTGCACAGTACAGCTTCTATCCACGGTGCCCCATCTATGAAGCTTTTCATCTGCAGTGTCCTGGGTGCGGAGCTACACGCGCGGTTGCCGCGCTGCTCCAAGGGCGGCTTAACGAGGCGATACACTTGAACGCACTGATTACGCTCTTGCTTCCTCTCGCGGCAGCTTATGGTTTTGGCTGGTACTGGCGATTTGTTCGACGCGAAGATGATGGCTGGCCGCGAATGCCCGGTGCGCCCGTCTATGTCGTGCTCGCTGTGGCTTCGATATTTACAGTTCTTCGCAATCTTCCGCTTCGGCTGTTCCAATAAAAAGCAAAACGATCCCTGGGATTAGCAGGGACCGCTCGACTCGATTAGAAACGACGTTACGAAGCGTTATGCCTCGACGGCGACAGGCTCGGTGGAAGCTGGGGTAGCGGTGCCACCCTTCAGGTCGGTTCCGCCGGGCTTGCGAATGTCGATGCCGCCCTTGAAGAACGCGCCATCTTCAATCGAGATACGCGCTGCGATTACATCACCGGTGAGCGAGCCTTCGCTGCGAATATCAACGCGGTCGCTAGCCTGGCAGTTGCCTCGGACCTTACCGAGCACAACGATCTCGCGTGCCACGATGTTCGCTGCGACCTGTCCGTTGCGGCCTACTGTGACGCGGTTGCCGGGGAGGTTGATTGCGCCTTCGACTTTGCCATCGATGTACAGTGACTCAGAACCTGTCAGCTCACCCTTGACGATCAGGGACTTGCCGATGGTGGCCTGCTCGCCGGTTGGTACGGCGGCTGATGCGTTGCCAGCGCCAACGGTCGCGGGACGGGTGGGGCTCGCCTCGAAGTTCGTCGCTGGAGTCGACGGACGCACCGGTTCAGGAGTCGAGGGAGTGTTGCTTCCAGTCTGATTCGGTTTCCACATGTTCGTTTGTATCCTTTCGTACTGCTTCAAATGATCCGCCGCGGTCTGTCGCACGCGCTACCACGACGGCAGCACGCATACTTTCCACGATACTACTCTGCAAAGGCCCGTGGATTGCCCCGTATTCACAATCTATTCCACAACCTCTGAACCTTTTCCGTTACCTATGGAGTTCTTTCCGACTTCACTGAAGTTTCTTCTGCTATTTAGCCCTTTTATTCCACCCCAAAAGTGTTATGCGTCCCGAAACCCCTACCGCATAGAAAAGACTGTTCGTCAGGTAGCATGGCAACAACTGAATTTCCCCTGTGAGAGCCCTAATCCCTTGAGTTCGACTCCCCGCACGACCCGCGCCAGGCCGCAGTTTTCTCATCTTCTGGTGGCAGTATTTTTTTTGGCTTTGCCGTCAATTTATCCGGGACGTCCGCTGCTGGCGGCCGGTCCGAAGATTCATACGGTCACGCTGGGGGCGTACCGCAAGGTTCCCTACACGCAGCCAGATGCCACTCCCGACAGCAAAGTGGATGAGACCAGCAGCCTTAGGGTGCGTCCGCTGTTCGTGGACGATCGCCAGAAGGAGTGGACGACTGGCGAGAGCCACGATGTGACGGACCGCACCTTTACTGTCCGCCGTGCGCTTCGGCTCAATGACGCGCTGCCGAATGATGCTGCACCGCATTGGATCTGGCAGCCAGGGCCTTGGCTCTCCGTTGATCGCGTCACTGGCCACATTACGGTGCTCCGCCTGCCCGACTTCGACTTCGCTGTCTCCGATGTGGTCTGGTTCCGCGACTATGCGGCGTACTGTGGGATCGCAACGACGGCCAAGGGAGGCCTTTATGCAATCGTGGCCGAGCTGGGAGCGCGGCGGCCGGTAGTCCAGAAGCAGATCGGGAAGTGGCCAGAGGCTGACCACTTCATTCCGGTGTGCCAGCCTGCTCAGTGGCAGCGGTTGCCCTTGCGGGTCACGCTAAAGCCGACTGGCGGCGAGGCGACCACCTACGACGTGGTCGGCACCGTCTCGCTGATGGAAGAGGGCGATAACTCGGACGAATAGTAGAGCGCTGGCTGGGTCGCCGGGGTTGAGGATTCGTGACACGACGTCGTCGAAGCGGCGGTATTTGGTTTAGGATCAACGTCTAGTTCCGGGACCACCGCTGCGAGGGCTGGGAACTTTGCGCTGTCTCTGAGGCAGGAGTTTCGAATTTGTTGAATCTGTTCCAAGGCATCAGGCCGTTGAAGCGAACCGGCGTTATACGAGACGCCGTTGCCGGTGTTGCGTTCGCCGCGATGAATATTCCGCAGGCGCTCGGGTATACCCGGATCGCAGGAATGCCTGTTGTTACCGGTCTGTATTCCCTTCTGCTGCCGCTACTTGCATTTGCGACCTTCGGTTCGTCGCGGTTTCTGGTGGTCGCCGCTGACTCGGCAACTGCGGCTATCCTTCATAGCGGCCTGGCTGGCATGGCTCCAACAGCGAGCACTCGATATGTCGCGCTGGCAGGCCTGGTAGCGCTTCTCACAGCCGCTTTCCTGCTGGTGGGGCGGTTGTGCAGGTTGGGTTTCGTCGCCGACTTCCTCTCACAGACAGTGCTCGTCGGTTTCCTGACGGGCATAGGATTTCAGGTCGGCATCGCGGTTCTGGGCCAGATGCTAGGCGTTCAGGTCTCCTCGCGTAGATCGATTCTTCAACTCGTGGAGATCGTCCGCGAACTCCCGAGGATACATCTACCGACGTTGGCGGTGACCCTCGCGGTGCTTGCGTTCGTCTTTGCTCTCCGCTGGTCTGCGCCTAAAGCACCCGGGCCGATGTTTGCAGTCGTTCTGGCCACAGCGGCCAGTGCAGTGTGGAACTTTGCCGGGCATGGCATCGCAGTCATTGGCGCGGTGGCGGGGGGTCTGCCGCACCTTGCAATGCCAGACGTTCGTTGGAGTGACATCAAACCACTGCTCTCGGTCGCCGGGTCATGCGCTGTCATGATACTGACCCAGAGCGCAGCAACCTCGCGAGTCTATGCAGCTCGTTATCATCAAAGGCTTGACGAGAATCAGGATCTGATCGGCCTCTCCGCGGCCAACGCGGCTGCTGCCTTCAGCGGGACGTTCGTCGTCAACGGCAGCCCTACGCAAACCGCCATGGTGGAAGGCGTGGGCAGTCGGAGCCAGATCGCACAGGTTACCACGGCGATAGTCGTCGCGCTGGTACTGTTGTTTCTGACCAAGCCACTTCAATATCTGCCGCAATGCGTACTGGGCACCCTGGTTTTCCTGGTGGCGATCCGGCTGATTAAATTGCGCAGCCTGCAGGGGATTCTCCGCGAAAGCCCTGCCGAATTCGCGCTTGCCGTGACAACTACCATCGTCGTGATTACTGCAGGCGTCGAAGTGGGTATTGTTCTGGCGATGGTCCTTTCGCTGCTGCGCATCGTGCACCATAGCTACCATCCCCGCACGGGAGTGATGATTCCGGATGAGGCCAATGTGTGGAAGCTGATTCCTCCGACTCCAGGCGCAGTGACTGAGCCGGGGCTGGTGATGTACCGCTTCGGGGCCGCACTGTTCTATGCCAATGCGAGCCGCTTCTCGGACGAGATTCTCGCACTGGTTGGCCCATCACCGACCAGCGTGCGGTGGGTCATCGTAGATGCCGAGGCGATTACCAACCTGGACTACAGCGCCGCGCGAGTGGTTGAGGAGTTGAAGAAAAATCTGGCAGATGCTGGCGTCCAGTTGGGATTCGCTCGAGTACCGTGGAACACAAGGGAAGACTTCAACCGCCATCACCTGACCGAGGCAATTGGCACCTCATGGATCTTCACCCGGCTTCACGACGCACTCGAGGCCTTCGGGGCAGCGAAACCGACCTCGTCCATTGCGACGGCGCAACCGTCCGCTACGTCGTAGCTGCGCCTGAGATATAGGCTTCGAGATGCCGGATTGTCATCTCCTGCTCGCTGATGACCGTGTTCACGAGGTCGCCGATCGAAACTACGCCGACGACCGCACTGCCCTCGACCACCGGCAGGTGCCGGATGCGATTCTTGGTAATGATGCGCATGCATTCGCCGACGGTGTGCTTTGGCGACACGGAGATCACCGGGCTGCTCATGATCTCCGCGACCTGGGTTTCCTTCGACGATCGCCCCTGCAGAATGACCTTCCGCGCGTAGTCACGTTCGGAGATGATTCCCATAAGCGACTGCTGCGTCATCACCAGCAGCGCGCCTACCTGCCGCTCTGCCATCATCTCAATGGCCTGATAGACGGAGGCGTCTGGCGCGATAGACGCAATAGGCCCGGACTTTTGCTTTAGCACCATACCGATCGTCATCGCAAATTCACTCATGGGGCACCTCGGGCCTCGAATAGTACCTCCGCTGCGCAACCTCGCGCAAATACTTAAAAAACGCGCTTGCGTCTCCAGCAGTATCATCAGACTATGCAGTCTTTTGACGCACTTCTCCGCGAAGCCGAGATCGCCCACGGTCACCTTTGTGCTGGTCAGATTCTCGGTGTCCGGATGGCCATGCTGGGTTGTGAACGCCTTGGCGTCGAAGATCCCAAGGGTGCCGACCGCAAGCGCCTGGTCACGTTCATCGAGATCGACCGATGCGCGACCGACGCTATTGCCGTGGTCACTGGTTGTCGCCTGGGCAAACGCGCCATCAAATTTCGCGATTGGGGAAAGATGGCCGCCACCTTCGTCGACCTCACGTCACCCCTGACGCCCCAGGGCGATACTCCTGTTTTCAAAGCTCTGCGGATCGCCGCGCTGGAGTCTTCCAAGCAGCGTGCTCGTGAGCTCTTTCCGCACCTTGAGAACAAGAACGAACAGCAGATGCTCGCCTATCGCGAGTTGCCTAACCAAGACCTCTTCCAGGAAGATTGGGTTGCGGTCCCGATCCACCCACGTGAGATGCCCGGCTACAAGTCGGCGCGCATCACCTGTGCGCAGTGCGGCGAAGGAATCAACTATGATCGCGAGCACCTCCGCGACGGAAGAACTCTTTGCCAGGGCTGTGCATTCCCCGAAGCCCGCTACTATCGACCGCTTATGGAGCCGGAGTTCGCCAACAACGGCGAGGCCGGCGCGGGGACCTCTCCGCAACCGGCCTGCGAACATTGTTAGGCGCAGCAAGACTGCAGCGTAGGGTATCGACTACCAACGATCACGGTGGTCGTCATGGCGGTAGTCACGAGGGTCATCACGGTGATCATAGTGATAGCGCTCAAACTCATGCGCTCGCACCCACTCGGCATGTCGACGTTCCTGTTCAAAGCGCAGACGAGCATAGTAGTCGGGCCCGTAGTAGTAGCCGCGAGCGGGATAGCCATAGTAAGCCGGATAGCCAACCCGTACCCCCACAGCGAACTGCTGTGCGTCAGCCTTCGCCGGCGCCGCCAACACAAACGCACCTGCCAGTAAGCCAACCGTTACGCCCTTTGCAACCATCGCTTTTACGTTTGTGATCTTCATAACAACCTCCTGCCTACACCCAATGAAACCCACCTTACTCAAACCGGTTGCGCGCAACTATCGCGGCGATCCGGGGTCGCGAAGCCTCAATCCGCAAAAGATGCATCTGTAAGAAGGCAGGGTGTCCCATGCCGCAACCGGTCATCACATTTCTCCGTCATTCATTCGACTTGAAAGCCGCACTAGCCGATTGCGTTGACGATCCAGAGCCCAAGGCTGTACACCGGCTCCGCTCGAGCACACGTCGGCTGGAGGCGGTGCTTGAAGTATTGGCCAACGCTGCGGATTTGCCCAATCTGGCAAAGAGGTCGAAGCAGTTCAGGCGGTCGCTCGGTGACATCCGGCGGAGCGCCGGGGCTGTTCGCGATCTGGACGTTCATGTTGAGCTTCTAAAACATCTCGGAGCAATCGATGGGATGGTAAAGCTGGAGAAGGAACTGCAGGCTTCGAGAAAGAAGAAGGTGAAAAAGCTGCAACGGCAAATCCGCAGCAGTCGAGACGAGATCCATGGAGCCCTCGATAGAGTTGAGATGGATATTGCCGGACAGGCCGATCTCAACCTGAGTGGAGCAAAGCTTATCAATGTAGCGCGAAGCTGGATGGCTCCCGAGGTGCGCGGTCTCGATCCCAGTCAAGATGAGGATCTTCATTCGATACGCAAGGTCTGCAAGACGGCTCGATATATGGCCGAGATCGGCGGCGACGCGTCGAAGGCCGCGGCGAAGTTTGCAAAACGTATGGAAGACGTGCAACAGACGACCGGCGCGTGGCACGATTATCTTCTTTTGTTGAATCATGCCAACGCGAGGCTGCCACCGGCAAGTGCTATCACTGAAAAGCTTTACGCCAAGGCCGGAGTGCTGCGGCGGCAGGCTGAGTCGAAGGCAGCGCACCTCTTGAAAGCCTGAGCAGCCGACCGCTCCCACCCTGCTGGTGTACACTGAAGCCTGACATGACGGTCTTCCGCCAACCCGCGCCGCTGCACCTCATGCCTACTCGTTGTTGTTGTAGCTAGTCCTCCCTGCGTGTATCCCCTTTCTAAAAATTCAGTGTTGTAGCCCACACGTCGCTTCGTGTGCACCACGCTTCCTCCAAGGAGACTTCTCCATGTCCATCCCTCGTACCCGTCTCTCTTTTTCAACCGACACCTGGGCAATTGTGTTGTCTCTTGCTCTCGCCGCCATCGTCCGCGCCGGCCTGCTCAAAACCGTCGCCTGGTAAGCATCGACGTCTGCGCCCCCAACGAATTTGTACGAAGGAGAGTCTATGGCCGCCTCAATCGATCTACCCGATCTTCGCACTGAGTACCCACCCCACGCTCCCGGCCGCGTTCCGGCGGAGCGCTCCTCCCTCCTCGGCCTTCTTCCGGGCATTGCACTTCTGGCCGGCGTCGGCTACGCGGGCAAGTTCGTCGAGCACTTCATCAACACCTACGGGAAGACTCACCACTACGTCCTGCCCAACATCGAATATGTGCTCTGGGCCATTCTCTTTGGGATCCTCATCGCAAACACCGTCGGGCTACCCAGGATCTTTCGCGCGGGAGTCGCCACCTACGAGTTCTGGTTAAAGGCAGGCATCATCCTGCTCGGCGCACGCTTTATTCTCGGCGACATCCTCAAACTAGGTGGCATCTCACTGGCCCTGGTCTTCGTCGCTTTCGCGTTCTCGCTGACCTTCATGACGTGGCTGGGCCGCACCTTCAAACTAGGTCCTCAACTCACTACGCTGCTGGCCGTTGGGTCCAGTGTCTGCGGCGTCTCTGCCATCATCGCGACTCAAGGCGCGATCGACGCCGACGAAGAGGACTCCTCGACCGCCATCGCTGCAATTCTGGCCCTTGGAGCGATCTCTCTATTCACCTTTCCGCTCATCGGCCATGCGCTGCACATGAGCGATCGCGCCTACGGTCTTTGGGCGGGTCTCGCGGTCGACAATACCGCCGAAGCCACCGCCGCAGGAGCCCTCTACTCCGATGCCGCGGGCAAGTTCGCCGTACTCGCCAAGACCTGCCGCAACGCTCTCATTGGCTTTGTTGTGCTGGCGTATGCGATTCAATGGGCTCGCAAGGGTCTCGCCAGTCGCGCCGCGACGGAACAACTCGAGAACAAAGCTGCATTCCTTTGGAAGAAGTTCCCTAAGTTTGTCCTCGGCTTCCTCTTCATCTCGCTGCTGGCGACCCTGGGCTCCTCGGCCAACCCCCATGTATCCGCGCTGGGCTTCTCGAAGCCTCAGCTCACAGCATTAGGGAACCTGAGCCGCTGGGCCTTCCTGCTCACCTTTGCCGGCGTAGGCCTGCGCACGAACCTGAAGGATCTTTTCAAACAGGGTGCGCGACCATTCATCGTGGGAGCCGTCGGCGAGGTCGCTATCGCTGCCATCACCCTGCTGCTGGTACTGGGAGCCAACCACTTTTTCCATCTCTAAACCACCATCTTGTGGATGCTCCCGCTTCGCCTTTGACTTTGAGGGAAGCGGAAGTCCCAATGAGAAAGTTGTCACGCTTTGGTCAACGTACGGTCCGTCGGCGTCCGGCTATGGTAGCCTCCAGCAAGGGGTTGCATTATCCGAGTACGCCCGCCCCGAACCGTTACCGATGCTTGTAGCTCACCCAAAACCTGGTCGATACTTCCGCCTCGCAGCACTCCTTTTGCTATCGATCGGGCGATCGTGCTTCGCCCAAGATGCGACCTCAGAGCCACCAGCTGCGAATGTTCCAGCGGACTCCTCCAGCTCTCTGCCGGATGCACCTGAGCCACAAGTCGCCGGCAACCCTGGGTCGAAGCCAACAGGAGCGAAGGCCGCCAGCGAAGACATTACTTTCGCTGGTACCCCGCGGCGCCTGCTGGCCGATCAGAAAGCGATCTGGACCAGCCCGCTGCATCTACGGCCAAGCGACGCAATTTGGCTGGCACCTTTGGCCGCCACGACAGGTGTGTTGATCGGCAGCGACCAACACACCATGACATCGTTGATCAACATCAACGCGAACGACCGTAGCAAGTTCAATACCTTTTCGAACGCTGGTGTCGCTGCGCTCGGGGCATTGCCGGCGAGCATGTACCTATGGAGCTTATTCAACGATGCGCCCCAGGCCCACGAGACCGGCCTGCTGGCCGGAGAAGCACTGGCAGACAGCCTGGCGGTGAGCGAGGTGGGAAAATTCGTATTCCTGCGTGACCGCCCGCTCGTAAACAACGCCAAGGGAGACTTTTTCAGTTCCAGCCCCTCAGCGGCGGGCTTCCCCTCGAATCACGCTACGGCTGCATGGGCCCTGGCTTCGGTTGTTGGCGATGAATATCCGGGCTGGATCACTCGCACAGCGGTCTATGGACTGGCCGCCGGGGTAAGCGTCAGCCGCGTGCTTGCGGAACAACACTTCCCATCGGACGTACTGATCGGAAGCGCGACCGGATGGCTGATCGGTCATTACGTCTATCGCGCGCATCACAACTTTAGCCTAAACCCCTTCAACTCCAAACCGTTGCCGGACGACTTCGGGAAACCGCGGACGCAGAAAACACAACAGACAAACGGAGCAGCTCAGCCGGTTAGCGGAGCAACTCAGCCAGTACCCGTCGCCCATCACCCGCCCCGCCTCTTTACGGAAGATGACGACCCCGACACGATCGGATCGACGAATGTCCCGATGGACAGCTGGGTCTATCCAGCACTTGAAAGATTGGCTGCGATGGGTTTCATTCCGGGCCAGAGCTCTTCGATCCGCCCGTGGACCCGGCAGGAGTGCCTCCGTCAGCTTAAACTGGCGGAGGATCAGGTCGATATAGATCAATACAACAGCCCGGGGCTAGTTTCGGAGGCTCGTCGCCTTGTAGCGGATCTCCATGCTGAATTTGAAACCGAACCTAACTACTACGAGTCGTTAAGCCTCGAATCCGTCTACGGGCGGTATGGCACAATCGCAGGCCCCGCATTGGCCGACAGCTTTCACTTCGGCCAGACATGGTGGAACGACTTCGGCCGCCCGCTTGGCAGAGGCAGTAGCGCGATCTTCGGGTATTCGGTGCGCGCTCATCACGGACGACTTTTCTTCTACGATCGTCAGGAGCTCCAGCACAGCCCCGGCAACCCGGCCGAATCGCCTGCCATCAACCAACTGATCAATGTACTGGATCGGATATCGCCAGACTCCGACCCGGTTATACAGCCAATCGCCGAGCGCGCTGCATACAACCGCCAGCGTCCCATTGAACTCTACGGTGGCGTCGCATTCGCGGGGAACGAGCTCTCTTTCGGCAAACAGGAGCTCTACTGGGGACCCACTACCACGGGCCCGCTCGCCTTCTCCAGTAATGCCGAACCGACCTATAGCCTGCGCTTGGTCTCGACACGGCCGCACCCTTTTCCGCTCGTGCCATCCCTCGGCACCTACCGCTTCGATGTCGTACTCGGAAAGCTCTCAGGACATAGCTACCCGGCACGCCCTTGGTACAACGGGCAAAAGGTGGATTTCAACTTCGGGGATAACCTGGAGATCAGTTTTACCCGCTGGTCCATCTTTTGGGGTGTAGGACATCCGATTACGCCCCACAGCTTCAAAGCCAACATCTTTAGTTTCAACTCGACCGGGAATATCACTACAGGAAACGGGGGAAGCGGCGGCTATGGAGATCGGGAGGATCCAGGCGATCGAAAGAGTAACTTCGACTTTACCTATCGGCTGCCTTTTTTGAGACGGCTGGTTACGCTCTACGCAGACGCGTACTCCGATGATGACCCAAGCCCCATCGCCGCACCTCGCCGGGCAGTTTGGAATCCGGGCATCTATTTCGCAAGGCTACCCTTTTTGCCGCACATGGATTTGCGCGTCGAAGCCGTCAGTTCGGAGGGGCTTGCACATGACTACGGTGGAACTCACTTCTTTATCAACAATCAGTACCTTGATGGAAATACCAACAAAGGTTTTTTACTTGGGAACGCAGTCGGCCGCGATGCCCGCGCGATCGAAGCCCGCTCAGGTTACTGGTTCTCTGCCCGCACACGAGTTGAAGCCGGCTATCGCCAAAGCTGGGGCGGAAACTTGTTCCTTCCTAATGGAGGCAGGATCACCGATGGATTCGTGAACGGATCCTATGCCATCAACCGTCACTGGCAGGCGCAGATATTCACCCAATACGAACGGTTTCTCATTCCCTCCTACATGAGCGGTTCACAACACAACACCAGCGGATGGTTCCAGATTGCCTGGACACCGGAGTTGCATCTGCACCGCTAAGAGTGATTCCGCTTTGCGCGCAGACCGCTCCCAAAGGCAATCGCGGGAGATAGGGTGATCTCGTTACACAGTGTGACTAGTTCCAGAAAAGACGATTCATACTCAATCGGCGCTTCATACTAATGCTGAACAGATTCTCACCTCTGCCGAATCGGTAACCTAACAGTTTAGCCGCGGTATGGATCAAAGCAGAAGGAATAAGCCACCAATACCGGGGCCAGAGATACCGCAATTCCGACCGAACAAAGCGGCTACCCTCCCCTCCAGCGCCACCAAATTCATTGAGCATCCAACTCTCACGATGGTGCAGCACGCCAATATCAAAGTATCGTCGGAACTCCTGCTTCCAGGTGTAGCTGTGGGAGTGATACACCTTCGCCTCGGCCACGTAGGCGATCTTCCATCCTGCGAGCAATAGTCTGGCGGCAGTGATTGTATCTTCCCCAAAGACGACGTCGCGTGGGAATCCGCCTACGGCCATTAACGCTTCGCGCCGGTAAGCGGCAAACGAGTTTGAGATAAAGATGGCCTTGAAACCAAGCTGCTCCCGGCTGGACAACGTACGCACGCCGGACTGTGCAGGATAGTTGTAGAAACGCGCATGAGCTTCAACCGGGGTTGCACCGCGACGTGGTAGCTGACGCCCGTAGGCCGCCGCAACGCTTGGTTCGGAGAAGGCTTCTAGTAAACAATGAATAGCGTCCGGTTGCGCCAGTTCAATATCCTGCGTCAGGAAAACGAGGATCTCTGCGTCAGGCAATAGTTCAGCCGCCAGCTGCCTTGTTCCGCCATGATTGAACTCAGATCTTGCAATCGCATGCACCCGAAAACCCGCAACCGCCGCCAAACTCGTTGTTTCATCAGTAGAAGAAGAGTCGAGAATCAGCACCCGGTCCGCTGCGATGGATCCCAAAAGCAGCGACGTAAGCCGCGACCATCCCTCGGCGGCATTTAAAGTCGGTACAACTACGAAAAAATTCACCTGTTAGAGATTACCACCGTTAGAACGCCCGCTTATGGAGAGTGCTAACTCGTCGTGTTCGAGTCGGCAGCGTCCCCGTCACTCGTTCGTCACACTGTCGCTTCAGAATCGTGGTGACGGAACCGACCATTCCTCCCTTGTAACAAAAAGTGTTTTTTCTTAGAACACGACATTAGCCGCAGCTATCGCTAATCCAAACTGACCGACGATCTGTGCAATATCGACGATCAATCGTATGGTATTGCCTTTCGTCAGATTCAGAGGAACGACAACCGTGTCGCCTGGGAACAAACGGAGCGAGTCAAAGTTGTTTCCTCGTAGGGAAGAGCTATATTGTTTGCTGATTACAGATCCGCTTGCTCGGATAACATAAGCCCGGCTCTTATCTGCATCTCTATTTGTCCCGCCGGCTAGTCTTATATAACCGCCAAGCCTCCGCTGCGATTCGAACGCAAATGAATTCTGGTTATACACGGCCCCATCCACGCTAACGGTAGAAGGAACACGCGGCACAATAAAACGATCTCCATCCTCAAGCGGGAGGTCGGGTATCTGAGCGAGATCGTGACTATCAGGTTTCAAATCGAGCACAATGCGACCAGTAGCCCTTGCTTGTCGCAAACTGCTTATAATCGATTGGTTCTGCGCCTGAGCCGCAGCTGCGGCTGCAGTGTCAGAAGCGCTTATAGCTCGACCCGCGTTGTTAGTTGCGTTTGTGCTTACCTGTAGAGCTATCTCATCGACGTATTGATTCAGGCGCTGTTGCTGAACGCGACGTGTAGATTCCCGTGTGAATTCTGAGCCATAGAGATATGCTTCTGAAGTAAATCCGCCGGCACGTTCTACCAGATGCCGCAAGGTCTCACCTGGCAGAACGCTATAGACACCAGAGGACGCAAACTCTCCCTCCAGGCGTACGAATCGCGTCTGCTGCTCCTGGGGCACACGAATATCCGCCTTTGAGAAGATCGCAACTACGTCGCCGGGAAGCAGCTCAAGATTCTGAGTATTATCTTCTTCCAGGATGGCCTTACCAAGGTTGAAGGGAAGAAGAGATGTTGTCAGGTTCACCTTGCTCTGACGCTCGATAACAGCATAGCTCCAGTCGATATCGGGCTCACTCAGCTTAACATTGTTCCGCGGCCGAAATTCTCCAGAAGATGCATTTGCGACGGTTGAACCCAAACTGGCGCTGGCTGCACTCGTGCGATTCGAAGGTGCTGAGTTCGATTGGGAACCATTTTGCAGAAGCCCAGACGTGTTGGAGTTGCCACCGTTGGAGTTGTTTTGATTGTTTGTGGAATTCGTTCCATTGGCTGCATTGGCTGCATTGGTTGCTGTAGACGGGGTATACCGATCGTTGATTCCACTCAACGCGGTCTGCGATGCTGGAATTTTCATGCAATCGAGTGCGCCATCGGTCGAAGCATCTGTTTCGCTATCCGTTTCTCCATCTGCCGTTCGGTAGCTACTTCCCTCTTCGCCTCCGAAAGCCAGCCCAATCAAATTGGGATTCCGGGTAGAGGAGTATCTCCAGTTCGGGTTCGATCCTTCTTCTCCAACCGGAATTCCGTAACGCAGATTTGGAACACCGTAGGGGGTCAAGGGAAGGCATGTGGGAATATAGGTCAAAGTGGGCTGACCAAGTTGGCTTCGCTTCAACCAGTAGTCGCGGGTGATCAGCGCATCCTTGTCCGGCAGTAGATCGCGGACGCGCATTCCCGGCTTCCAGGTGTAGCGTCCAGGATTGGCCACATTTCCGCGAAGCGTCACTGCATCCTTGTATTGGCTAACTACTGCGTTCAGCTCCAACAGGTCGCCGTCCTGCATCACGGTCGCCCTTCCCTGCGCGTCAAGAGCTATCTCAATCATGCTGCGCCTACGGCGTTCGTCCACTCTCTCTAACCGAACCCTCTGCCCTGAAGCAACGTTCGTTAGACCCGCGGCCAACTCTAGAACATCACCAACGGTCGTACTGTCCGGGGATTTAAGCTCGTAGATCGCCGGCGCGCGGACGCTGCCCGCGACAGCTATCTGCGGACCAACGGGCGGAATGTAAATCACATCGCCGGGTAACAGCTGCTCGTCCTTCGATTTATCGCCGCGCTGCAATAGATCGTACAAATCGAACTCAACTACGACTTTGCCCCCACGTTTCAACTGAATATGCCGCAGGCTACCCTGCGGGGTCGGGCCGCCGGTGGCGAAAAGTGCGTTCGTCAATGTGCTCAGCGAGCTGATCGTGTAACTGCCAGGCCTGCGCGCCTGCCCAACGACAAATACCTGGATCGACCGAAGCTGACCCAAATTCACATTGAGATCGAAGTTCCTGAAGACCCTCGCAACTTGGCTCTTTAGAAAGTCGTGCATCTGCTCAAACTTCACCCCAGCCACGTGAACCGAGCCCACCTGCGGCACGAAGATACTTCCCGATCGGTCTACCAGAAAGCGGCCGTTCAGCGTGACCTGCCCCCACATCTGGATCAGCAACTCGTCTCCTGGCCCAACCACATAATCTGGTGTTACCGGAACCATATTCAGGGGAGCAAAGGTGGATGGCAGGTTGCGAAACAGGTTCACTCCGTAGATCGGCAGCATCTTGCCAATCGAATTGGCAACCAGAAGCTGAAACTCAGTTGGCGAATCCAGGGGAAGTCGAGTATCAAGATTTTGGCTTTGCTGCTGGGTCCGAGTGCTGTTTTGCGTATTGGTCTGAGTATTGTCTTGTTGTCCAGGCACGATGATCTGTGGAGTTAGAGTCTGCTGCTGATTGACTGAGGGATTGCGTACCTGAAGGTTGCTCTGATCTGCTGAAGACTGGCACGTTGGATCATTCGGGTCACAAGATTGCTGTTGGCCCGTCTGTCCAGTTAGAGCCTGACCAAATTGGTCGAACTGAGCCGGTGACGTAAGCGTCCCGAACACGGTGATCAGAAGCACATATCCAAACCTGCATAATCTAGGGGAACTACCAAACTGCATCTGCTCTAATCCTCGCAACCTTCTTTTGCCTGATATCGATCATCATACAATCAGCAGTCAGTAAACCCGCTGAAATGAGCTATTGCGCATTGACGATCACCTGGCATTCAAATCAGGATCTCGATGCCCAGCCTACCAATCCATCCGACTCGATCCCCATCCAATGATGGAGTGCGCCCTCGCCAGGACAAAAGACACGGCCTCAGATGGCAGATTCCCGTTGCGCATATTGCTGCGTCTCTACGGCCTGCGCTACTCGAAGCATGGTCGATTCATCGAAGTGCTTGCTCATAATCTGGACTCCGATCGGCAATCCTGCCTTCGTCTGCCCACAGGGCACGGACACGCCGCAAATGCCCGCCAGACTCGCCGCAACTGAGTAAATGTCTTCCAGATACATCTGGACAGGGTCGTCCGTCTTTTCGCCCAGCTTAAACGCCGGGGTTGGAGTTACCGGAGCCACGAGCACATCGACATCGGCAAACGCCGTCAGAAAGTCTCGTGTCAGAAGAGTTCGAACCTGCTGCGCCTTGCGGTAATAGGCGTCATAGTAACCCGCGCTCAGTGCATAGGTACCCAGCAGAATCCGCCGCTTAACTTCGGCGCCGAAGCCCGCATCTCGAGTCTTCCGAAACATCGCCGACAACGTGTTCGCCTCTTCCGCCCTCAGCCCGAATCTGACTCCATCGAACCTCGAGAGATTCGACGATGCCTCCGCCGTAGCGATGACGTAGTAGGTCGGAATCGCATATTTGGTGTGGGGTAAACTGACCGGCTTTACCACGCATCCCACCAGCTTCAAACCAGCAAGTACACCATCAATTGCGCTACGAATCTCCGGGTCCAAGCCATCTCCGAAGTACTCCGTCGGCACGCCGACCCGTAACCCGTCAACAGGTTGCGCCAGTCCGCCGACATAGTCAGCCACCGGTTTGGTCGATGAGGTTGCATCCATAACATCTTTTCCTGCAATAACTTGCAAGATAGTTGCAGCGTCTCTTACTGTTTTTGTAAGCGGCCCAACACGGTCCAGCGAGGACGCGAATGCAATCAACCCGTAGCGACTAACCCTCCCGTACGTCGGCAAGACACCGACCACGCCGCAAAAGGCCGCTGGCTGCCGAATCGACCCGCCAGTATCAGTTCCAAGGGTCGCTACTGCAAAATTCACCGCCACCGCAGCCGCCGAGCCGCCGCTCGAGCCGCCCGGAACCCTATCTAACGCCTTTGGATTCAACACCGGTCCGTACGCAGAGTTTTCGTTCGACGAACCCATTGCAAACTCGTCGCAATTCAACTTGCCCAGCAGCACCGCCCCAGCTGCTTCCAGCTTCGCGACTGCAGTAGCGTCATACGGAGGTCGGTACCCTTTCAAAATGAGTGAACCAGCAGTCGCCGGTGCTCCCTTCATCGCCAGAACATCTTTTATCCCCACTGGAACCCCCGCCAGTGAAGGTAATGGGGCACCCTTAGCTGCCATCTCGTCGATCTTCTGCGCTTGGGCCATCGCCCGCTCCCGACTTAGCGCCAGAAAGCTATTGATCTCCCTATCCTCAGAGGCGATGCGATCATAGTGCAGCGCCGCAAGCGCAGTTGCCGTCGTTTCACCTGAAGCTAACGCCTTATGCGCGGCATCGATTGTCAGGTTCTCCATATTCAGTACTTTTACGTTCACCTTTCAATCACCTTCGGCACCTTGAAAAATCGTCCATCGGTCTCCGGAGCCGCAGATATTACTTCAGCTCGATCCAGCGACGGCCGTACTTCATCCATCCGCAACGCCTCTCCACGATCGAGCAAAGTGTCACCCAACATCTCACTTACCTGTGCCATCGCGGGGACCCCAGAAGTATCCAGCTCGTTCAATTGATCGATATGGCCAAGAATGGCGTTCAAGTCTCTTTGCATCCTTGGTTCTTCCTCCGCCGTTAGCTCCAGATTCGCCAACTCTGCAACCCGCCTCACATCGTCCAAGGTTACGCCGGCCTGTTCCTTCATCGCTTGAAATTCCTCTTCTCGAAGTGTATCTCGCTTACGGTTACACCTGAAATACGTGACAACTCTCCGGCAAGCTGACGACGCATACTTATCAACTGCCGCAACCACGCGCCATCGTCCACATCTATTCGAACTATGCCGTTCTCAAATCCTACGATCTGCCCCCGCTCCGCCATCGCCTTTCCGCACGCAACTGGCCACGCAGCCGCCAGTCTATCCTCCTCCTGGAGTCCATGCAGGCTCTTACCCAAAGAGCCTCTCAACATGTCGCGCATACCTTCTAAAGACATCAGCAAACTCCGATCACGCCGTCTCTGTCGAGAACCACGGGGCGAGTTCTAAGGAGTTTCCCGCTAGAACTCGCCATATTCCAACTCCTATGACGGTCGTTTTGAAGCGCCGCAAACCGGTGCAGAGATTTTTCGTCTGAGGGATCAGCAGCACGAGCAAAGTCAAAATGCGAGCCCTCGAAACCAAGAAATCGATCCGGCGCTCGTAGATGACGCGCAGAAAATTTCGGCCCACACCGCTCTTCATTTCATGAGAGTGAGATTAATACGCGCCGTCCTGGTTAACTACTGATGCAAACGTCTTCATCAGGATCCAAAGGTCTTTCATGAGCGACCATCGTTCAACGTATTCACAGTCAAGTGCGACACGTCTCTCGTAACTCAATGCACTGCGTCCCGATACCTGCCAGAGCCCCGTCAATCCAGGCTTCACCCTGCAATAGCAATCGAAGCAATCACCGTACTTCTCTACTTCAGCAGCTACAATCGGCCGTGGGCCCACCAGGCTCATTTGTCCAACGAGCACATTCCAGAGCTGGGGTAACTCGTCCAAGCTATATCGCCGAAGAAAAAGCCCAAGCGGTGTAATTCTCGGATCTTTACGAAGTTTGTGGGTTCTGTTCCATTCCGCGCGCGCCTTTGGATTTCGCGCCAGATGAGCCTCCAGGACTTCAGCCGAGTTGATACACATCGTACGGAACTTCCACATAGAAAAAAAAGCCCCACTCTTGCGTATCCGCCGATGCGAATAAAAGACGGGCCCTGGCGAGCTCAGTTTCACAGTTGCGGCCACAAAACCCAGCAATAACAGCACAATGGGCATTGAGATCAGAACCAACGCGACATCAAAGCAGCGTTTGATCACCCGGTATCGGAAAAACTCGGACGGAGTTTCGTCTGCTCGATGCGATATCTCCAGCGAACGGCCAACTGACTCCGGGTACGAATAAGAACCTTCGATAGCCGCTGTCCGCGACTCGGGAGATTGATATTCAGCCTGCATTCGAATCCTGTATCTGTTCGGCTCGTATGTGCGCATGTTGTACGTCACATCAGCCGGACCGGTTCTTGTTACACGCCATGTGTCGCGGTGCGTTCTCTAATCCGCTCCTGGAGCCTGATTGAATCCGGGAAACGGCCGCGCTTCCAATTCACTTCACCTGCTTGCTCATATCTACCCGCTCACGGACCTTACGATGGTCTCTCTGAAGAACCGGGTTGGACCAAGTCGACGACTGGGAAACACAGCGCATTGATACAACTTCATCATTCTAACCGACGGAATTCTGAAAACGGAGCCTACCTCTGTAAGATTCGCTTTTTATTCGTTCCACTTTGGAACGATCAAGCGTGGCTGTTTTCATGTAGCGGCGCGGCCACTAAACTAAACAAATGCGAGTTCT
This sequence comes from Tunturiibacter gelidiferens, assembly GCF_013410115.1. Classification (GTDB taxonomy): domain Bacteria; phylum Acidobacteriota; class Terriglobia; order Terriglobales; family Acidobacteriaceae; genus Edaphobacter; species Edaphobacter gelidiferens. The sequence continues at coordinate 894,075 of NZ_JACCCV010000001.1, read as the reverse complement.
CGAAACGCCTCTACGTGACGTTAAACTAGTTCAACCCCAACGCTTCGGAGATAGTCGCGGTTGGTTTTCAGAGGTATTCAATCAATCAACTTTTGCGGCTGCAGGGTTAGGGGCGCATTTCGTGCAGGACAATCAGTCCTTCTCAGTCAAAGGGGTACTTCGCGGTCTCCACTATCAACTCGGCAAGCCACAGGGCAAGCTCATCCGCGTTCTCTCGGGCCATATCTGGGACGTCGCGGTCGACCTCCGGCGGGAGTCTCCCGACTTTGGGAAATGGGCCGGATTTCACCTGAAAGCCCAATCCTCCGCTGACCAACTGCAGCTCCTCTGGATTCCAGAAGGTTTCGCCCACGGCTTTCTTGTCCTCTCAGACACCGCAGAAGTGTTCTACAAAACCACAAACCTCTACCATCCGGCGGGAGACCGCTCCATCCTCTGGAGCGACCCTGTTCTCGCGATTAATTGGCCTATCGAGGCTCTCGATGGCATTCCTCTCTCGGTCAGTCCCAAGGATGCCCTTGGCAAACACTTTCTGGATGCAGAGCTTCCGCCGGTTGAAGTGACCCACCTTGTCTGAGAGGTCGAGCAGTGTCAGCTCCACGCTGAGAGATCCACGCTGAAAGATCATGGACGCTTTGCTTCCTGGCAGACTCCGGGTCGCTGCGGAGCTTTGACGGTAGTTCATCGTGCATGTCGCCCGGTGGCCCACTTACCCGTGCGCCACCAGCCAACGTTCCACCTCTGTTAATGACTCGACCTTCAGATGTTCCCCAGCGCATCCGTCAACCTCAGTCCCACTGACTAAAAAAGCCTGGCGCAATCCAGCTGCATTAGCAGCCGCCACATCCGAGCATCGATCCCCCACCATTACACTCTCGCTTAACTCCACTCTAAACTGAGCTGCTCCTCGCCGCAGCATACCCGTGCCCGGTTTCCGGTCCTCGTGCTCGCGTTTATACTCCCCCACTCCGTGTTCAGGATGGAACGGGCAAAAATAAACAGCATCGAGTTCAATACCTTCCTCACGAAGCTTTCCGCGCATGAACACCATCAGCGCTTGAAAATCGGCCTCCGAATAATAGCCTCGCGCGATGCCCGCCTGATTCGTCACAACGATCAGTCGATATCCAAGCCCTACGGCGGTCCTGCAGAGCGAAAAGATTCCATCGACAAACCTTACCTCTTCAGCTAGATAGAGATATCCCACCTCTTCATTGACAACACCATCTCGATCGAGAAATAGCGCCCGCTGCTTCATATTTCTGCCAGTACCTCTCGCAACGAGTTCCGCCAGTCCATCATGGTCCATCCGAATCGCTGCGTCAGCTTGCTACAGTTCAACCGCGAGTTCAATGGCCGTTTCGCAGGAGTCGGGTATTGATCGGTTGGTATAGCCTCGACCGCCGCAAGCCGCACTCCGGGCTCCATCTCATACTGCAGTTGAAGCGCCTCCGCTGCAAATCCGAACCAGGTAGTTTCACCGCCTCCAGCTGCGTGGTACACCCCACTCGCGTCCTGAGTTGCAGTCTCGAATCCCGTTGTCTGCGCGTCGGCTTCGGATCGCCCGATCACATGCGCAGTCATCCTTGCCAGATCACGGCTCCAGGTCGGCGCACCATACTGATCGGCAACTATTCGTAACGTCTCGCGCTCGCGTGCCAACTTGAGAATCGTTAGCAAAAAATTTCTCCCGCGGGTTCCGTAGACCCAGCTTGTGCGGAAGATCATGTGCGCAGCGCCGCTATCACGAAGCGCCTTCTCTCCGGCAAGTTTGCTCGCGCCATAGACACTCACCGGGCCGGTCGCATCAGTTTCAGCGTATGGCTTATTCCCTAAGCCATCGAAAACATAGTCCGTAGAGAAGTGAATGACACCGGCACCAAGCGCTCGCGCCTCTTCTCCTATTACTCTGACGGCCTCGGCATTGATTGCATACGCCAACTCCGGCTCGCTCTCCGCTTTATCCACCGCCGTGTAGGCTCCGGGATTCACGATCCACCTTGGCCGTACTGACCGAATCGTCTCGCGGACCGATCCCGCATTCGCAAGATCCATCGTTGCGCGTTCCGGGGCGACCACGTCTCCCAATGACTTCAGGGTTTTCCATAGCTCACCACCGACTTGGCCCGTCACTCCCGTCAAAAGGATCCGCTCCCCCAATGGCAACTTCCCAAGCGCCATCAGTAAACCCTTTCTTCCAGAACTCGTAGCAGATATTGCCCATATGTGCTCTTCGCGATCTTCGATGCTAGTGTTCGCAACTGCTCGGCGTTTATGTAACCGAGCCGGTACACAATCTCTTCAGGGCAGGCCACCTTCAGGCCCTGCCGTTTCTCAATCGTATGGATGAACGTAGCCGCTTCCAGGAGAGAATCGTGTGTCCCGGTATCGAGCCAAGCGATTCCGCGTCCAAGCACCTGCGTCCGCAACTGCCCGTGCTCGAGATACCAACGATTTACATCGGTAATCTCCAGTTCACCGCGGGGTGACGGTTTGAGCCCCTCAGCAACTCCGACGACCTGCGCGTCATAAAAGTAGATACCCGTCACGGCGTAGCGTGATTTCGGCTTTAGCGGCTTCTCTTCAATCGAGATCGCTCGTCGATGCTCGTCAAACTCCACCACTCCATACCGCTCCGGGTCAAGGACCGGATAAGCGAACACTGTCGCGCCTGGGCCGCCCGCAGCAGCCTCTCGCAATGTCTTCGCGAAGTCATGTCCGTAGAAGATATTGTCCCCCAGCACCAGGCAACAACCTTCTCCGGCGAGAAACTCTTTTCCGATCAAAAACGCCTGTGCCAGGCCATCCGGTGAAGGTTGTACGGCATAATGCAGCGTAATGCCCCACTGCTCTCCGCTTCCCAGCAGTTGCTCGAACCGCGGCGTGTCCTCGGGCGTTGATATCACAAGAATCTCGCGAATACCCGACAGCAGCAAGGCCGACAGTGGGTAGTAGATCATCGGTTTGTCGTAGACTGGCAGCAACTGCTTTGAAACGGTCTGCGTCACGGGATGCAGTCTTGTTCCTGAGCCGCCCGCGAGAATAATCCCCTTCATCGAGTTCCCTCGCCAGCCTGGGTCATTGAGCGACCTTCACCAAGAGCAACTTTTTCTCCCCGCCCAGAGTAGTTCTGCTTCATCCACTGTTGATACGCCCCACTGGTCACATGCTCCACCCACGATTTGTTTCCCAGATACCACTCCACTGTCTTCCTTAGCCCCGTCTCAAAGCTCTCCTGTGCTCGCCAGCCGAGCTCACCCTCCAGCTTGCGCGCATCGATGGCATACCGCCGATCATGCCCAGGTCGATCGGTTACATATTTCAGCAGTTGCAAATGCGGCGTGAACTTTGATTGCGGTACCAGTTCATCCAGCAGCGCGCACACAGTCGTTACCACTTCGAGATTGCTCCGCTGATTGCCGCCGCCGATGTTGTAGGTCTCGCCAACTCGGCCCCGCTCTAAGACAGTGCGCAACGCACTCGCGTGATCTCCAACATACAGCCAGTCTCTTACCTGCTGCCCATCTCCATATACAGGCAGCGACTTGCCCTGCAGAGCATTCGAAATCATCAGCGGAATCAGTTTCTCCGGAAACTGATACGGCCCATAGTTATTGGAGCAGTTCGTGATAATGGCGGGCAAGCCGTACGTATGCACCCACGCCCTCACCAGATGGTCTGACGCTGCCTTCGACGCTGCATATGGACTGTTGGGAGCATAAGGCGTCTCCTCATGGAAGGCCGGCGCTTCCGGTGTCAGCGTGCCATACACCTCATCGGTCGAAACGTGCAGAAAGCGAAACCTCTCCCGATCTGCAGTTGCCAACGCCTCGAAGTATGCGCGGGCCGCTTGCAGCAAGGTAAAGGTGCCATCGATGTTGGTTCGCAGAAACGCGTCGGGCGCCACTATCGAACGGTCAACATGGCTCTCCGCGGCAAAATGAATCACCGCTCGCGGGCGGTATTTTTGCAGCAAGCTGGCCACCAACTCCGCATCACAGATATCACGCTGCACAAAGTTGTAGGCCGTGCTGTGCTCAACAGACGCCAGATTCTCCGGATTGCCGGCGTAGGTCAACTTATCCAGATTGACGATTGGTCCATGGCCGGCACCCAACCAGTCCAGCACGAAGTTGCTCCCTATAAAGCCGGCTCCGCCGGTCACCAGAATGGAATCGCTGCATGCGATCTCTTCTGTCTTCACTGCTAATCTCATTTGCTGCTACTGCCTCCGCTTACGACTTCCTAAGCTTTAAATATAGGCTACACAATCTCGGGCGGCGCGATCTCGCCTTAGCGACGACCCAGGCAACTACAAACTCCGCCATTCTCTCCAATGGGTTGAGACTCGAAAGGTGACCTTATGTCCACGAATGATCAACAGTCGAATCAAAGCCGCTATCAGCCTCCCCCTACCAACTCAGAACATGCCGTCGAACCTTCAGGGCCCAAAGGTGATAACCCCTCAACCGCAGGCCCGGGCCCCACGGAGGTCAACTCCAACACACCGGAAAACAATCAGGGCCACATCAATCCATCTGCGCCGGAAGATGCAAACACTACCCCAGGCACTGCAGGCAAGAAATAAGATTGTTCTGTTCATTGTCTACCATCCGTGATATCTCCTGAAAGGGCCAACAAGACGTCGATATCTCGTAGCCGTCAAAGCTCCAGTCGAACTTCCGCCACTGTTACGTTGCGATTCAGCAGAAGAGCCCACAACAGACGGTGGATAACGAAAGCAGCGAACTCTTCGTTGGCCTACGGCAAAGCTTTGAGAGCTCTATTGTCGTCTGAACGGTCACGTGAAGGAGCAGGTCCATGGAAATCGAAAGCAGTCTTCATCTGCAACAGCAAATCGCGCGGCTACAGGCGCTCCTCGATACGACCCATAGAATCCATAGCACCATCGAGTTGGACAGTGTACTGCGTAGCGTCCTGCAGATCACCGTGCGCGAACTTGAGATGGCGGGTGCATTTTTCACGGCCTTTCCCTTTTCCTACGGAGAGATTCCCCCGCGATTCCTTTTACATCCTCCGTCTTCCGATCCGAAGCGTGGTTGTTACCGCTTCCCGCTACTGGACCGCCACGGTGCTGTCCTCACCGAAATGGTCGTTATCACGCGTGAAGGCGCGCCGCTCTCCCTCTTCGAGCAGGACTTCCTGGAACATCTCGCAGTCCAGGCCGCCGTCGCCGTTGAAAACGCCCGCTATCACGAACAAACGCTGGACATGGAGCGGGTGAAGCAAGATCTCTCCTGTGCTCGGGACATCCAGAGAAGTCTCCTTCCCCAGACCTTTCCGGATATCTCCGGTTACAGTATCGCGGGCCGCTCGCAGACCTGCTACGAAGTCGGGGGTGACTACCTCGATCTCATCCCACTGTCGTCTGGAGAACTGATGATAGTCGTAGCCGATGTCGCGGGCAAAGGCCTCGCCTCGGCTTTGGTTGGCAGCTCGTTTCGGGCAGCATTGCGAGCCATTGCAAACTCAGAGATGCCGCTCGCCGACATGGCAACCCACCTGAACTACCTTCATTACAAAGAGGGTGAAGAGTCGCGCCGCCGTTACGTCACGGCCATGTTTCTTAGACTCGATCCGAAGACACATACTGTCGAAGTGGTAAACGCCGGGCACAATCCGGCTTTTCTCCTCAACGGCAGAGATATGCCTGAGTTGATTGAAGCCAGCGGAACCCCGGTAGGTATGCTTCCCTTCTCTGGTTACTCCGCAGAAAAATATGTGCTGTCTGAGAAGGCGAAGCTGCTAATCTACACCGACGGAATGACTGAGGTGTTTAAGGGTGACGAAGAATTCGGTCAGGAGCGCCTTATGGAGGCATTCCGCGCCTGCCGCCTCTCGGACGCAACTGGAACACTGAACTCGATTTGGCAGACTCTGGATGCTTTCTCCAATCAGGAAAACCAATCAGACGATATGACCGCACTCGTAATTGGACGGAAGCCGTAGGAGGGGAAGTGGACGGTAAGAACGTGAACAGCATCGAACTGCGTCTTCCTTCGCGTCTCGGCTTTGAAAAGATTGCAATGAGTACCGCCTCCAGCGTCGCGAAGCTGATGGGCTTCGCTCCAGATCGTGTCGAAGATCTCAAGACCGCTGTTGCCGAAGCCTGCATCAATGCGATGGAGCATGGAAATAAACTCGACGAGTCTCTGATCGTAGGCGTCATTCTCTCCATGAATGAGACTTCGCTCGAAGTAAAGGTCCTCGACACCGGGACTGGGCCGCCGGGTGGCGTTCATACCCCGGATATGGATAAGAAGATGCACGGAGAAGAGGCCAGTCGCGGTATGGGAATGTTTCTCATTCAGTCTCTGGTGGATGAGGCAGAATGGGTCAGTGCGCCTCTCACTGGAAGCTACGCGCGACTCGTCATACGCTTAAGGAAAACAGAGGATTGAAGGAGACATCACCATGGCGGAGTTTAGTACGAAGGTCAAAATGGAGCAGGTTAAGTGCGCTTCGGGCGATCCAATCACGGTGCTGCGTTTCGCCGGCGATATTACGAGTTCCTCCGAGCCCGCGGTACTGGGCACCTATGGAGGGCTGTCACCCGAGACATCCAAGCGCATCCTGCTCGATTTTTCCAAGGTGGAGTATCTCAACTCCAGCGGTATCGCACTGATCATTCAACTGCTCTACGCCGCCAGCCAGAAAGGACAAACCGTCCAGACGTTTGGTCTGACCCCGCACTTCCAAAAAGTCTTCACAATGGTGGGCATTACGAAGTACACCAAACTCTACCCGGATGAAGCCGCTGCCTGTGCAGGCTTCGAATAAACCTGAGCTTACTAAGCCGCCGAGTCGCCTCCGCTGAAATCCGCTGTCTACGTCGCCGTCAGAATGCCCCTCTCATCTGGAACGTTTTCTGGCTGGGGCCTCCGCTGAATCCGCAGCACGAGAATGTCATCCTCCTGCCCAAAGTCCTGAGCAGCCGAGGCCAATTCCGCTGCGGAGATCGGCTGTTGCAACATCTTCTCGATGCGTTCAAACCCAAACAGCTGCTTCTGTTGATCCTGTGCTTCAGCGACTCCGTCGGACATCAGCATCAACGTGTCCCCCGGCTCGAGCGTGAAATGCGAGACGAAGAACTCCGCACCTGGCACCACACCGATGGGGAGTGACCCATCCATCTCAATCTCTATTCCATTCAGATACGGCGGCAGGTGTCCCGCGTTTGCCAATGTCACCCGTCCGTCGGTGCGAATTTGGAGGATGAGGCAAGTCGCACTGGCCCGGCCGCGACCCCACAGTCGATCATTGAGGCTGTTCATCAGGATCAAAGGATCGGAGTCGTATTGAACCGCCGTCCGTATCGCACCAACGATCAGCGCGACGAGCATGCCAGCCTGCAGGCCCTTTCCTGTAACGTCACCAACCACGATCAGTACGCTGCCATCATCCTGGACGGGGAGGATCTGGAAGAAGTCCCCGCCAACTTCGCGCGCCGGACGATACTCACTTTCGATAGCAAGACCTGGTGTCCGGGGAAGCTGCTCTGGAATCAGCACATGCTGAATTTGCCGGGCCTGTTCGATCTCCGCCTTCCACTGCTCGCGTATTCGCTGGGTATGCAGGAATCGACGAACCAACATGACGGTAATGAGAAAGAGCGAGAAGATCGTCGAGATTGTTCCTAACTGAACGTCAAATCCGAGAATGTTAAACGCAATCGGTACATGAAGAAGAAGGCGGAGTTGCACTTGAAAAAGAGCGACGGCTACCAGAACCACTGCCGAGAAGGCCAGCCACCCCTCGGTCTTCTGCTTGCGAATGCCTCGGAAAGTAATTGCGCAAAGAAGCGCTGCAAAACTGAGCCTTAGTCCAAGCAAAATGGGTGTCAGGTAGACGGACGCATGTACTGGAACGTGCTGTCCGTAGATAGGCGCACGCATCATCGCCGTTCCGACCATCGTCAGAGCGACCAACCCCCAAACAAAGCGATGAACCCAACGCATTCGGCTGATTCGGAACCAATAGCCCCAAAAGATAACCCACAGTCCGATCCGGATCGGACCAATGATGACATCCTGCAAAACTATCCCGGGGGTCAGGGCAATCCACGGCACGAAACTGACGATGAGGACGACGCCATTACTCAGGATCGTGACGGCACAAACTAGGCTCAGCCAAAGGTACGAAGGTTCCGTACGATCCATCGAAAGAAGACTCACTGCCACCATCCACGCAAGGAGCAGAATCAACATCTCCAGGAAGCCGCTACCGACAACATGCGCAGTATCGTCCCAATCCATCTGAATCAAAGTTCCAATTACTCCGGCATGCCCAAGAACCGGAGGTTCATGCATGCCGCCGGCGTCTGGAGTAAGGAAAAGAGACGCGCTGTCCATAAATATCCGCACCGCGATGGTTATTGGGCCATTGCGGAGTTCCCTCGGTAGTCGGAAAGCTCGGGGTAGCGTGCTATAGGCAGTTGCCTTGCGCTCACCAAACTTGCCGAGTTCCCCAAGAAGCTGACCATTGACGTAGAGCTGATACGCATCGTCGACTTCATTCGGCATCTTGATCGCAAGCCTGCCGTGGGAACTCTGCACATTCACTCGCAGCCGATACCACGCGAATCCCGTATGTTTCGGATAACCGTTGGCTGTCCAGCCAGGAATGTAACCGCTGCTGCCTAGCTCCGGATTCGCGGACCCTGCGGGAGGAGTCAGATCGATCGTCCCCCAACTCGAGTCGTCGAAATCCGGGCGCGCCCAAGCCATATCGTCACCGATATGAAACTTCCAGAGGCCGGAGAGTTCAAGGGTACCGTCCCCGAGCGTGGCTTCGAGCTGTGTTCTCGGCGCCGCAGGTGTCGGGGCCTTCTGCCCAGGCAGCCCAGCCGCAAGGCCGAAGAGCAGCAACAACACAACCGAAGTTCCAGCGTATCGCATAGATGCAACTCTCAAAATCTATTGATCAACTTCCCCAGCCGGTGATCTGTCATTTGTTGCAACAAGTGAACTGGAAAGTACTTGAAGCCATAAGCTTCGTCTTCCCATTTGCCTCATCAGTCTGGGCACCAATCACCGCTCGATGCCCAACAACCTATAGTCAACCGAAATAGCCCACGCCAAAACGCCAGAGACTTAATGGATTCGCGTCGACAACAAAAGGACTTCTTTCATCCCAACGCCAAGCAGAGCAGAAGAAAGGATGTATCAAGACAGCTGGCGGCTTGATTCGCAGGTTACGCAAACCAACACTTGCCTGTCAACGTCATGTTTCTGACATCATGGGACTTCGCCGACCTTACGGAACTCCCATCCCCGGTTAACCTTTTCCACAAGATTGACGGTTCCTTCCGGCTCCATCAGTTGCAGACCACCCAGATTTGCTCGGACCGGTCGAGAGCACAAAAAGTCTTGTCCGCGGAGGCTGTTGGTTTCAAAGTACGTCAACCAGAATCCCTGACGGTCCCGTTAGCAAATTTAGCCCAGGCCAAACAGCCTGGGCTAAATTGCTACTTCGCACCTTCTGAACAGCGGGGCGGAAACCACACTCCCACAGAGAAACAGCCTTTAGCGATTACCGGCAGCTGACCCTTTGACAGTCGTCCAGATCCGACGAGACATATACAAGCCAGCCATCATAACGCCCGTCGAGAACAGCATCAACGAGTCCGGCTCAGGCGTAATACCAACCACTCCACTCCCTCCCTGGAATAGGGTAGGATCGGCGCCTTCTTCAAAAACAATAAGATCGCTTCCGGGAGCTATCCCTGTTCCACCGGCGAAGGACAGATCGTACAGTCCGTTGGTCTCAGTACAACTTACAACATTGAGAGCGCTGGGCGTACCGTTTTGGCCGCCTGAGTCGCAACTGGCCGGTTGATTGCCAAGTGGTGCGCCTAGGAAGCTGAGCTCGAGACTGTCGATCGTACCCGGTGTTGCGTTATTGGCCAGGAAGCAACCGTAGGTCCCAGGCGTAACGCCATTTCCCAACCCGAATTGATCGCAGACGGACTGTGACAATGAAACGTTGAAGGGAACTCCCGCATTGAAGATGAAGCATGCGGTGTCGTCCGGCGTACAACTGTTGGGCGGGTCGAGAACCGTCATACGAAAGTCGATACCGCTCGCACGAGCGATGCTGGAACTGGAGCCGCCGCAAAGCAGAGCCAGGACAAAAAAGATGCGAAGAAGATGTTTCATTTGCTGTATTCCTCCAGAGAATTCACTTGGCGATTCTGCAATCGCAGTCGGATCGGGGAAATTGCGCCGCAACCAGGGGTACCAAAACTCTTGTGACTAGTAGTTATCTCCTCAGTAAGCACTTGCCATGCCAAATAAAAACCCAAAAAAACAGGCCAATGACGTGCCTTCAGCCTTTCAATGCGCAGAACATTGCACGGCAAACGGAAGTATTTCGTACCTTCACAGCATCGGAGAGTACTAAACGCAAGAAGATATCTAGTGGAGGTAACGGTTCCAGACTGGCGGGGCTGTCTTTCAATTCCGCTGTAGATCTCATGCAAGCCGGGAATTCGCTCAACTCATCAAGTCGTTGCGTAGCCTGCGGTAGAATCGAAGAAATAGGAAAGTCAATTCAATGCGCCGGTTGCATAAGGGCCTATAGCTCAATTGGTTAGAGCAGCGAACTCATAATTCGTTGGTTCCAGGTTCAAGTCCTGGTGGGCCCACCAAATGTCCTGAGACGTACGCCAAAGGCACATTGCTCGCTCTGGTCGCATTACTGGAGGTGCGTTTCGCTACTCCGTCAAGACCGATCTCTAGAGATTGAAGTTCGTTATTCGGAAGGGCCGGAAGCTTTGCGTCGACGACTTTCAATGCCAAACGCTCTGATCCAATTTTCAAACTGGTTCAGCTCTCCAGCAAGCTGTGGTGCTCAAATTGCTCGAAAATAACGCCTATTCAGCGAGTGCCTCTTGAAAACCAGAATCGTCTAGCGCAAGAGAAACCGGGCAATCTTCGATTCAACTATCTACCCCTGCGTCAGGGAGATAGACAAGCGGCTGATACGATTTCAATCCTTTGATATATCTCTCCAGCGAATGGAGACAAGGCATCTTCCTTTCCACCATACAGAAGAGCGATTTGGTATCGGGCTTGGTAATCAGAAGGGTGTCTGAGATAGACTCTACGTAATTGGCGCGATGAATCCGACCTCACCCCGTCGAATAGGACTACCGTTCTTGCCGAACTTCACCTTTATCAGTCACCGGCACTTCGCTCCAGATCGCCCGAAACCCGTTTTTTTTAGCTCCGTGTACAACTTATTGAATCTCCCCCATCCCCAGCCAATCGGTGCCAATCGTAGAACCTCTAATTATGTGATCGACAAAGCCGCCATCCTTCACAATTTCGATGGTTCCATCTTCACTGACGACAGCCTCGATAAGTACCAATTCCACGCGTTGAAAATTATGCAGGGTTGCAAGCGACAGCCATCGACTCCGGCTTGCACATCACCCGCCAAGGCCATCCCGTCAGCTTGCCGACAGACCACGAGCCGCGACCAATTGCTATTGGCCGGACGAGATTGCGTCTTGTCAGCCGTTATCTGTCCTAGAAAACAGGGAAGTTCCAATCCTCGTCCGAACAATCCGATCCTATGAACAGCGTATGGAAGAGCGGACATCGAATTTCAAAACTCTTGACTACCTTCTTCTTGGGGCAAGGACTTCTACAAGGAGTGAACATTTTGGCGGGGCTTTACCTCGTTCGCACTATGAGCACCGAAGCTTATGCCCAGTTCGGTCTTGCCGCCGGATTTCAACAGACGGTTGGCCTGCTGATGGATCTCGGCTTTACCAGCACGATCATTCCCCTAGTGGGTGCTCGAAGCGGTGACAAGGTATTGGTCGGCAAATATGTTCGCGCGGCAAAGCACCTGCGTGACCGCACCTTCTGGATACTTTCGCCCATCGCCATGATTGCCTTCTTTGCCATCATGCGCAGGCATAGATGGCCGTGGGTCTCGGAAGTTCTATTGATGGGTTCAGTATTGTTGTCCGTATATTCGGGCGGCAAGGTGTCCTATTACTCGGCGCCACTCTTCCTGTACGGACGCCTCAAAGACTTTTATGTCCCGCAGACACTTTCTGCTATAGGGCGTCTCGCCGTATTTTGGATAATGCGTATCGCTGGAGCACTAAATGGGTGGACAGCTGCTATCGCAACCGCCTTCAACATTACGCTCAATGGCGAGATACTGCAGAGGGTATCGCACGCGCATGTCGAGTGGCCAGAGAAAGATGACCCAAAGATCGATCGTGAAGTAATGCGATACGTTCTGCCAGCGATCCCGGCTCTCGTCTTCGCAGCTTTCCAGTTACAGAGTTCGGTATTTCTGATCGGGATTTTCGGCCAAAGCGTCAGCATCGCCCAAATATCAGCGTTGGGTCGGCTCAGTCAAATATTCAGCATTCTTACAATCTTCAACACGGTCGTGGTAGAACCCGCGATGGCGAGGCTACCGGCTGATAAGGTACTCTCCCGCTACATCACTCTGATCCTAATTGCACTGCTTGCATGTACGCCGATTGTGGTGCTGGCCTTCGCAGCGCCTGGTCCCGTGTTATGGCTGCTCGGTTCGAAGTATGAAGGCCTGCGCGATGTTGTGGGATGGGCGATGCTCACTGGATCAATAAATTACCTTTCAATCTTGATCTGGATCATGAATCGCGCCAGAAAGTGGGTGTTCTGGAGCGGAACCATCCTTGAAATAACCTTGACGCTCTCGGGCCAGATTCTCTTCATCGTGATACATGGAGTACGGACAACACACGATGCGGTCTTCTTCTCGCTGCTCTCTGCATTTGGTCCTTTGCTTACGCACATCTATGTCATGGCCTATGGATTCTCTGGAGCGCAACCTCGTCAGGCTGTGTCGAGCGTCTAAGGAGTTGGCAGTGAAGAAGAGTTGGCACGTTGCGCAGCCTGCTGATAGCCCAGAGTGCTATGCAACGAGAGAACCCTTTCCATCAATGGATTGGGAACACAGATATGAGTCAATAAATCTGCTGCGTCGGTAAGTCGTGCTAGCACCCATGCTTGCTGCAACAGGGATCGAAGCTTCAGTTTAATAGGACTGACTGACTTTATTCGATGTTCTGGCCATATCTCACCCAATAAATGGGCACTTGCCCCTAGCCCAACCATGCGGCGACATGCTTGACGAAAGCTGGTCGGATGAAGGTGTTCGGCAACAGCATCGGGCAGAAACGACATTACAAGCTCTTTCTCTATCGCGAGGCGATATCCCAACTCGATATCCTCCATGGCTGCCCATCGAAACCGCTCGTCAAACGGATGGCGCCGCAGTTGATCAGCCTTCAACGACAAATTGCTTGTATAAAAATGTTCCCACGAAGGGGACACTCCACGCAACAGATCTCCGTATGCGAACTGCGCACCATCGCGGTCAAGCCATCGCATGAACGGAGTAACAGTCTGGCCCTCTGCGCTCCAGCGCGTTAAGCCGACAGCGGCAGCATTTGTCTCCGGATGGGAACGGTGGTGCTCACAATGCAGACGCACAAGATCGGGCGACGCAAAAATGTCGTCTCCAAGAAGAAGGCAGGCCGTCGCATTAAGTTCTCGTATCGCTCGGTTGCGGGCACGGGCCGGACCACCGTTGGGTTGGGTTAGAAAACGAAACGGAAACGGCGCATGAGCTTGATACTCCTTCATCACTTGGGCGGTCGAATCCATCGAGCCATCATCAACGACGATGACTTCGAAGTCTTTCCACGTTTGCACCTCAAGATGCTTGAGGCAAATCAGAAGTGTATCGATACGGTTATACGTAGGAATGACTACGCCAATTGGGTAATCATGTGCTTTAGCAAAGGGTTCCAAGCGTGAATCCTAGGCTCTCTTAATAGGAGGATTTGCTCTCCATAGAATTGCCTCAATTATACGCTGAACTCCATACGTTTTTGGAGCCACGAAAAACTAGGCGCTTGCATAGTATGAGACGGCTCGGCAGTCGCTCCTCTGGTAAAGCGTCTTGTTTTGTGCTGAGCTATCAATCGTTCACGAACGAACCTCACGTGCGTAACGAAATTAATGGTCACAAGTACTCCGCAGATCTCACAAGAACATGAGCTTATCTGAGGCTGTATTTCAGTGTTTGAAGCGCATAGCGCCGATTGCGAACTTTTACGAAGAGGACGACTGCCCGCTTCCACAGCCTAAGTCGGTGAACGAGTGTGCCGCCTCCCCACTCAGTTTCCTTGACAAAACTCCACTCCGCAGAAAGCATACTCACGTAACGCTCGATGCTCATCTCTGCCTCTAAATTCATAGACGAGAGACAGTGTTGGATGGTGACGTCCAACACAACTATTCGGCCACCGGCTGACTGCAAGCGATGAAATATGACGTGGTCCAAATAGTCCAACCGATATTCTAGAGGAAAACCTCCGATCTTAACTAGAGCGTCGATTCGCAGACAGGCAGCGGAGTTAAGTGCCGTCAAATGCTTATCAGATATCCCTGAGAATTCAAATGGAATTGATTTGTTCCAGAATTTTCCGACCACTTGAGGAGATAACATCACGCCATCGCGCGTTAACTTCGGCACCACGGCGCAAACATTGGGTGTTGACAATGCGACAAGTTCCTTTAGCAGAGCCGGGAAAAAACAATCCTCTACCACGGTGTCTTGGTCCAAAACAATCAACCAACTGATTTTGCGTTGTTGAGCTCTACGCAACGCGTAATTGTAGGCGGCCACAAGGCCTCCGTTCTGACCGTCGTGGCGATATTCTGTAGCCAAGAAAGGCAAGTTCGTTGGAGACGTTTGTTGTGGGTAAGGAGAATTGTCGTAAATTAAGATCGAAAGTTGTTCGGCAAGATCGCTCCGCCGCTTGCAACAATTCACAATGGATTGGATCGTTTTCGATTCTGCCGGTGTGTTTTTATATAAGACAATCACACATTGAACTTGAATCGGAAGCACATGGCTATTATATATCCCAATCAAAATGGCGAAGGTTTTCAACAACTTGCAAGAGTCTGCAACTACGGGTGCTGATTCTAGCTGGCCGCGAGTGTGCACTATAATGCATTCCATGGTCTTTTGAAGAGCCGACAGAAGTCACACAAATATTGCATTCGCGGATCTCTTAGGACGGTCGTCGGCCCACGGCCTATTTCGTAAATTAGACTTAAACCACATGGCAGACAAGAAACACTTTGGCAGCAACACTGGACGAGGATTAAGAAGGTGAGCGCTAAAAGCAGTCAAGTAGATCCAATAAGTTTGAAACGTGGTCCCCAGAATTCTCCCCGGATCGACGTCTTATTGGCTACCTATAATGGAGAGACGTTTCTTGCCGAGCAGCTTGACTCCTTGTTCGTACAAACATGGACAAATTTTCGAGTCCTCGTAAATGACGACGGCTCCATCGACGACACGCTCAATATCCTCGATCGCTACGCAACTGAATATCCAGGGAAGTTACTTTGGGAGCGGAATCCCAAAAGAATGGGCCCCTGCAACAACTTTGCCGCCCTCATGCGGCGCTCCACCGCTGACTACATCGCGTTCTGCGACCAGGATGATGTCTGGAGATCAGATAAGCTAGCCCGTTGCATGGAGCGGTTGATGCAAGTGGAAATGCAATGCGGGTCAGACACTCCCATTCTCATCTATACCGACATGAAGATCGCTTCCAGCGACGGCACCATTCTATCCCAATCACATTGGAGAAGAGCAGGAGTCCGGCCCGAAAAAGCCAGTTTCAGAAACTTACTGGCGCAAAATTTGGTCACCGGATGTACCATGATAGCCAATCGTGCACTTATCGACTTAGCGATTCCGGTTCCGGTCGACGACGTCATGATGCATGATTATTGGTCGGCGCTGATTGCCGCCGCTTTCGGTGTGCTGCAACCCCTACGCGACCAAACTGTTACATATCGCCAGCATAGACATAACGTGGTTGGCGCCGGCGGTGGATTGTCTTGGATTCAGCGGCTACGGAGACTTCGAAGCGATCCAGAATTGGAAATGTGGCTTACGGCTGCTGCGCTCCAGGCGGAGGCCTTCCTGAAGATATTTGGGACTAGACTTGACGAGGCAGACAGAAGAGCATTGGTGTCGATGACAACATTACCGAAGGAGTCGTGGCAGCGACGAAATATCAACTTGCTCCGTCATGGGATCAGACGAACTGGCAAACTAAACCACCTGCAGTTCCTCCTTCGACTATGAACGGAACCTCGACTCGGAAACGTACTGGCGTTAAAACTATTGGATCTGACGCGCGGGAGTTGCTTTACCTGCGAAAAGACTGGCTCGTCTAATGCTTACTCCTTTAGGTACCATGTTCCTTATTGCCACCATATATTGTGGCGTAAGATCGTCCGACAAGCTTTTTTCGTTGCTTATTTTCTCGTCGCTATTTCAAGCTGGATCTATCATCAACATCGGAACTCTTGGAATACAGCCGTACTATTTCGTCGCATGTTGTTTCATCCTGCGTACTTTCTTGGACCGTTCCTTCGGTGGTGTTTCCCCAACCGTATTCCGAGGCAAACTCCCGCTTTTGCTTTTCTGTGTAATTGGTGTGGGATCGGCTTTCACCCTTCCGTTGATTTTTCGTGGCGTACCGGTCTACGACCCCAAGGTCGGAGTTGATTTTTTTCGCCAATCACCGCTTCAGTTTGGCCTGGGCAACGTAGCACAGGCTGCATACCTAGGAGTGCAGGGTTGCGTTGTTCTATCTGCCAGTAAACTAAAGGCGGACCCCGCAAAATTTTTACCGTCTTACTGGGCTTCCTTCTATTTCTTGTTGACGATAATACTCATCCAGTTTATCTGCCAGAGGGTGGGGGTTGCATTTCCGTCCTCCTTTTTCGCAAATAACCCTAGTTACTACATCACGAATATCGATTTACAAAATTGGGACTCGCGAGTCATGGGCACGTTTAGTGAACCATCCCTTGCTGGCGCCGTGCTGGCGATGTTTACTGGAGGCCTACTTGCTCGCGTGCTCAATCGAGAGCGAAAGTTTGCATCTTTGCTTTTTGTTTTCCTGGCTCTCGCCATGGTGCGATCTAGTTCGGCGGTTGCAGCAGTAATAATCGTGGCGTTTCTCTTGATGCTTAACAGTAAGCTCTATGAATTCCCATGGTATATCAAAAAAGCAACATTCAAACAGATATCGATTTTGGCACTCGTTGGTTTAGGTTCACTTGCCGCAATAATCGTCTCTCCACTGCGGCAGTCCTTGCTCGTGCAAACCGTCGATAAATCGGACAGCTTATCATTCGTCTTTCGAACTACAGCCGACCTATACTCCCTACTATTGACCATTCAAACCTATGGTCTCGGTGTAGGTCTAGGAAGCAATCGACCATCTAGTCTGTTCGCCGCTATAACAAGCAATACCGGCGTGATAGGAATTTGTCTTTTCGCAATATTGGCGTTCCAACTTACACGAAATGCGGCGCGCACTACCTACTGGGTAGGATGGGCTAGCC
This sequence comes from Tunturiibacter gelidiferens, assembly GCF_013410115.1. GTDB lineage: Bacteria > Acidobacteriota > Terriglobia > Terriglobales > Acidobacteriaceae > Edaphobacter > Edaphobacter gelidiferens. The sequence goes on along the minus strand of NZ_JACCCV010000001.1, from coordinate 876,595 downwards.
TAGCATTGTTCATCGACTTAGTTTTAAGTGGACCAGATATTACTTTTCCTCCGATGTGGGTGCTACTCGCGCTCATGGCTCGCATCGGCGCAGCAAATTCAGTTATCTCTAGGTCTATTGCCCAGATACCTGACGGACGAAAAATAAATCAATTAATGGGCTAATTGATTGGACCCTAAACGAGGAACAGCTTTGTATCCCCTAAGCGTTATGAAAATCGCCTACCCAATGCGAATTGATGCCTTCAAACAACCTGGAGGAGATCTCTATCAGATTCAGGCCTACATCGATGCGGGGCAGCGAATCGAGAGATCCACTGCAGTCCCATTTGCAGGTAAGGTCATAGTCGATTTCAAGGAAGACTTTACCGAATACGATATTGTGCACTTAACAAATATCGACCGCCCGGTCGATGCATTCGCATACTACCTCTCCGCGAAAAGAGCTGGTAAACCGATCGTTTTGTCCACCATTCACCACTCTTATCAGGAAGTGAATCGATATGAGAGAGAAGGAAGAGGCGGAGTTGTCGGTTTAGTATCAGGTAATCTCCGCTTCCCACAACTGGAATTGCTGCGAAGCATGATTCGCTGCGCCGAAAGTCCTCAGCTTATTAAGCCTACGTGGACCGTGATGCGCCGTGGAGTTTATGAAATTCAACGCGCTCTTTTATCTAACGCAAACCTTATTCAAATTTTGTCCAAGAAAGAGCGAATCGATATCGCCAAGGATTTTGGCGAATTGGAAAGCAATCATTTCGTTTGTATCCGCAATGGATGTGAATCGAGTCCTCCTGGCACGGCAGCCAAGAACGAAGGACATCGTGACTTAGAAGTTTGCGTCGTTGGAAGAATCGAAGCACGCAAGAATCAAATCAAAATCCTAGAAGCCTTAGAACAATTAGGACTGTCAGGTGTTTTTATTGGAAAAGAAAATCTAAATCACAGACAATACTGCCGCGAATTTAAATCTCGAATCGCGAGATCTAGTTCTAAATATCTAGCAGGACTCTCTCACACCGAAACACTAAGGTATATGCGGCGCTCTAGAGTTCATGTGTCTGCGAGTTGGTTCGAGGTGTCTTCACTTGTGGATCTCGAGGCTTACGGTGAAGGATGCGCTATTGTGTCCTCTCAATGCGGAGGCACTCACGAACTTCTTGGAGAAAACGCGCAATACGTTGATCCGGGTGACTCGCAAGATATTGAACGCGGGATTCTCGCTGCTATGGGAAGAACAGAGCGCGCACACAGTGTTAAGTTGGGAAAAGATTGGAGCGAGGTTGGCATACAGCTTTCAGAGCTCTATTGCCACCTTCTCGGCCGTCGTCCCAACAAAACTCTTTCTCATCGAACCCCTAGCACCTGCGAAATTTGACTCCACTGCAAGCATCGGGCTCTGCGTTCAAAAATTACTTCCATTTCTGCAATTCGATCTGATCGGTGTTACAAACCGAAAAAGATAACCTCAATATTTCCTGCGAAATTGTGAGAAGAGATCCTGCATTTTGGCTGCTTGCGTCGGTATTTGCTGCACCCGACGGATAGCATCCTCGACGAAAACTTTCGCGGAAGCGAGACCGAAACCGACTGCGATAAAAACTGCGAGAATTAACGCTCGTTTTGGACCGGACCGCTTGTCGGGAGGTACCGCGTAATCGACAACTTGAATAACGGGTGCAGACTTTGCTTCGTCGATACGAGCCGCCTCATATTGGCGCGAAAGTAGGTCGAAAAGGGTTTCGTGATATTTCACTTCTCGAAGTTTACGTGCGTACTCTAGGCTATCTTCAGGAATTCGCCCCGCGGGCGTATTTCCGGGTTGCACCTGTCGCTGTTGGTCATTCTCCAACTTGGCGAATTGCTGGCGCATAGTTGATATCTCGCCGGTTAGGACCGCTACTTGAGGGTTTTGATCCGTGGCAAACGTTCTTATCGACTGCAATTGCACCTCGCGGCTCGCAATTTCCGCCCGAAGTTGAGCAATTGTCTGAATAATCATTTGAGCTTGCCCACTCAGTTGAATCAAACCGGTCTTTTGCTCTGTTACACGCAAATCCTCTTCGGCAGCCGCAAGGGCCTTCTTCTCGCTATCTAACTGCTCATCAAAGAACACCCGGCGCTGCGCAGCTTCGGTGATGGCAAGATGAGAGTTCATTTTGTATAGTTCACTTACATAGCCATTGGTGATGTCACTCGCCCGATTGGGGTCGTGGTCAGTCACAGAAATCCTGATAAGACCGTCTTTGCCGACTTCAATCTCCGTGTGTGACTTTAGCGCCTTACGCGTGTCTTCAGCTTTTTTCTCTTTGTAAATATCTCGGAGGTTAAACTTGGCAATAACATCATCTGCGATCGTACGACTTTGAAGGATGCCCACATACATATCGCCAGGAGTCTTGAGTCCGAGTGAGGCGGCGGACCCTCCTCCGAGCGAAGCGAGCGAACCCAATTGTCCTAGCAATGCTGAAGAAGAAGAAGACTGCTGTGGGGGGAGTATGATTGCCGTGGCGGTAAAACTAGGCTTTAACAGAAGCGAGAGTACAATCCCTGCTATGAGCGAGACGAGCGTCGCGAGACCAATCATTCGACGGTTGCGCGTCAGCACCAGCAGAATATCGAGAAGATCAAAGACCTCCTCGTCGTTAGAGAGCGGCGTTTGATGAATCTGATCGTTCGCTTGCGCAACAGTATCCATGTACCGATCTATCCTAACCCATCGACGAACTTGGAAAAACGCTCTTAAACTAGATGACTTGCCCCAGCGCCTGCTTTGAAGCAATCACAAACAGGCGACCGGTCGGCGCACAGGATCGAAAATGACACATGCCGCAGCGGTGAAGTCGCGATCGTCGTGCCAGCAAGAAGATGCGGCGAAGTGCAATATCAACCGCAAGCACCTCCATCCCTACCTGGATGAGCAATTCTCGACTGTTGGCTTCGGCGAACACGTGACGATAGAGATAGCGATTGCTAAAGTTGTTCAGCGAACCCGCCGAAATTCCTCTGGAGTACTCGCCAACAAGTCCATACTTTAAGTGGTGTGCCGTAAAACCTCGGGTAAGTGGAGAGGTCGTTCCTCTTTGGCGTGGAGACCTAAAATTGTCAATCATGTGGTCGACCGGTGTTGGCTCTCGGAAGAACCCTCTCTTAGTTATACGTTAGCCGTCAAATGACAAATGAACCGACTAAGAAAACAGCCTCCTCCCAATTAGAGTTGAACCTAGTCATATTGAAGAATATGCGGTGCCGGCTCGGTTAGCGTTCCATCCTTGCGCTCGTACCACATGAAAAGCTTGTGGTCGCCATTCACCCTCACTGCGACAATAATCCCGCTTCCAAACGGCCCCGTCCCATCTGTCTTCGAGATATCAACATGGTGGGAACGAATGGGTTCACCTACGGGGCTCGCGCTTGTCCAGTCTTCGGTAAATCTCTTCAGCGGATAGTCCGCGTGACGTTCGGGATGTTGTTGCCAGTCCGGGTCGTTTGTATAAATCGCAAACGCCTTGCCAAAGTCCTGCGTCTCGAGTGCGCTGAAAAAGTTGCTCACCTTATGCTCGGCCGGAAGGTTAGAAAAGAACCACCCATGTCCTAACAGAAAACCACCCACCCCCGACACGACCAACAGCAGAATAAGAACCCCAAAAGCAATCAACAGATTACGGTTTCGTGTCTCGCGACGGCTATCGAAATCCGGTGCATTCAGCAGCGTCATAGTCCCTCATCCTTCTAGATCAAAACAGATCAAGTGTATTAGACACCGGCTCCATCCGTTTTTGGACGACTACTCCACCTTATCGCCGATTCCCATCCATACCCGCATGAGTCGCAAGTGATGCAGCATATGTGCGATGTAGTCCTCGATCAGAAACCCGAGGGTCAAAGACTCCTCTGCAACCGATCCAACATCTCCGAGATGAGCCTTTTCGATATGACCAACCGTCCACGCCATATGCTCATTCAACGCAACCCAGAGCGCCAGTACCTGCGCCCATTCGCGTTCGGAATAGTGCTGCAGATTCACCCACGCCACCTGCTCATAACCTGGCATACTCTGCCCCGGCCCAATCTGTAACCGGATGACTCTACCCAGGTTGTTCACCGCTGAATCGATAAGATGCCCGATCACCTGCTTCGCGCTCCACTTGCCCGGCCGCTCCGGTACGCTCGCCTCAGCCTCAGAGACCGTCACCAGCCACGACATCGACTCGCGCAGCACCGCCGAGAGCCGCTCGCTCAACTCGACTGAATCCAGCACCGCAACATCTGACTGCTGTGCATACATCACCATCCAAACGCTCCCCGATACAGTTTGAACTCAGTTCCAGTTGGCAGCAAGTATACCGACACCACATCGAACCTCACCGGAACATCACCCCTCAACTTCTCTGGAAATCCCTTCAGGTAAGCGCGCGCCATCCTCCGCAGCATATCTCGCTTGTCCCGGTCCACGGCCGACTCAGCCGTCATCCCATCCCTTGCACCTCGCGTCTTCACCTCGGCAAAGCACAACGTCGGCCCGTCCCACCCCACCAGGTCGATGTCCCCCCATAACTTCGCGCTCTTCCACCTCTGAGCTACGACCGTATATCCCAACTTCCGCAGATGAAACAGGGCCTCCCTCTCTCCCTGCTCCCCGGTGACGAGATGCACCGGAATACCTCTTTGGCCCGTCCGCCGCGCAGGCAGCGAGTCCATCCTTCGCAGCGCCCATGCCTGGATATCAATCCACATCGTAGTTGTTGTCCGTTCCCTAATATATGATTTCAGCTACCACCTCCAAGGAGAATACTTGGACTACGGAATCTCATCTCTAAGGATGGCGTTCCCTTCCCCGCACCCATTTTCGGGCCCCAAAAACCAGAAGTGACATTCACATGGAACGCATCGAGAGCATTATTTTCTTCTCTTGAGGTCGTACCCATTTATGCAACCAATTCTAGGGTCAAGCAATCGCAAATAGGCGACCGGTCACGTGCACAGAATCAAAAATGATCTATGCCGTGACTCTGAAGTCACGGTCGCCGTGCCAACAAGAAGATGTGGTGGGGAAGTGCGAGATCAACTGCAAGCACTTCCATTCCTACCTGGGTGAGCAGTTCTCGACTGTTGGCTTCGTCGAACACGTGATGATGGAGACAGCGGTTGCTAAAGTTGTTCAGCGAACGCGCCCGAAATTCCTCTGGCGTACCAGCGGGCAAGTCCATACCTAGATCGTGTGCCCGTAAAATCTCGGGTAAGTGGGTGAGGTCGTCCTCTTGAGTGTTGCGATCGAAATCTTCAATCATGTGACTTACCGGTGTTGGCTGTCGCCGATGGTCAAAGGTCAAGGTGTAATTTGGAAGAACTAAAATCAGTGAGCCACCCGGTCGAGTGACCCGTTGCCACTCTTTCAAGGCCTTAACCGGATTTGCGAAATGCTCAAGATTGTGAGAGGACAAGACAAAATCATAACTCTCATTAGACACAACGGACAGATCCGAGCCATCGCAGAATATGTTCTTGCCTGCATGTTTGTGCGGGGCAAATATGTAGCTATCGGAATGAGTCCCCCAAGTTGTTGAGCGCGCAATGTCGCAATTATCCAGAGAATCCAACTCCCCATAAATTGGCAGCGGACTGTACTTGTCACGAAATACTGCACTCGGGCCTCCGATCTCTAGACCTTTCTTTCCTTTAACGAGCAAAACGGCCAATTTGAAACAGGAAACGCGACCTTGAAGCACTATTCGAGCCTTATTTGCAGCACGACTAAATATAGAAACGCCCATCAAAAACTCCATTTAAATTCCGCAGGACGCGACCGGCCATCTCTCTCAGTTATACGTTAACCGTCAGATGGACCGACAGCGAAAAACAGCTCTTCTCGCAATTAGAGCTTGAAATTAGTCATGCTGAAGCATATGTGGTTCCAATTCGGTCAGCGTCCCATCCTTGCGCTCGTACCACATAAATAGCCTTCCGCACCAACGTGCGGGCCCCATAAAGACCAACGGTCACCTAGGCCGCTCTTCCTCCTCGGAGTCTCTTGTTTCTCGATGGGCCACGGCTGGAAATCGGGCGACCGCTCAAATCAGCCCAGCCCTGTCAGCCAAAACCAATCTCCTGATGGCTTGGCGCCACAAAGCCGAACATCCTCAATCCCCCTTCCCCTGTCCTGCAGTCACCTAAGTAGCGAATCCGCGTCCCTCCAATCATGCCTGTAGCATGGAACCATCGACACTCTTCACAACATACCGTCGATCGATCGCGCCGGATCCAAAACTATGCAATGTTCGAACTGAGGCAAACGGATGAACGTAATTATCTTCGGCGCAACGGGCATGGTCGGTCAGGGCGCTCTCCGCGAGTGTCTCCTCGACCCCGACGTAAAGCAGGTCCTCACCATCGGACGCACGCCCACCGGCCAGCATGACCCTAAGCTCCGGGAACTCGTTCACAGCAATCTCTTCGAATACTCCACCATCGAAGCCGGCCTCACCGGCTTCGACGCCTGTTTCTTCTGCCTGGGCGTCACATCCTCGGGCATGTCCGAAGCCCAATACACCCGCGTCACGCACGACCTCACCCTCGCCGCTGCAACAACTCTTGCAAAGCTCAACCCCTCCATGACCTTCATCTACGTCTCAGGATCGGGAACCGACGGCACCGAACGCGGTTCGAGCATGTGGGCCCGCGTCAAAGGCAGAACCGAAAACGACCTCCTCAAGCTCCCCTTCAAAGCCGCATTCATGTTCCGCATCGGATTCGTTCAACCACTTCATGGCATCGTCTCCAAGACGAAGTTGTACCGCGTCTTTTACTCCGTCCTGAAACCGATCCTCCCCATCATGAAAAGCATATTTCCCAAACAGATCGGCACCACGGAGCAGGTCGGCCGCGCCATGCTTCTGGTGGCCAAACAAGGCTTCCCTCGATCCGTCCTTGAATCCAAAGACATTAACACCCTCGGAACCACCCTCTGAGCAAGTCATTCGAAATCAACCGGTTTGCAACCGTGCGACTGTTGCAAACTCTAAGAGTGATATTGAATCGAATGCTGCAACGAATTCTGCCCGAGACGATCCGAGTGATTGGACCGATGGGTGATTGTGGGATCGATCATCAAACGACCAAGATCAATCAGGTCGGCGAAATCGGCTCCTCACCCTATGCTTTCCATGAAACATTCCGCGTGGGTCTCTACAATTGGAAACGTAACTGATATGCACGTTATGCGTAATACGGGCCCCTTTCTCCTGACCACCCTGCTGTGCGCGATGTTCAGTACGTATGCCCGTGCGCAGACGCTTCCCCTCCAATCCGACCTCGCGCCATTCTCGTATCCGATCAACTCGACCCCACCAGGCACAACCCGCCAGGTCGCCACACTCAGCCCCGCTCACGACGAACTACCAGACGCACCCGAACAGCAATCTGCAAACTTCATCCTATCCGACCAGCAATCCGCCGGCAGCATCACAGGAACCGTAGTAGACCCCAGCGGAGCCCAGGTTGAAGGCGCTCTCGTCTCGATCCAGTTCATCGACTCGAGACCCCAGCGCGCGATCGCGACAGACTCAACCGGCTCCTTCAACTTCACCGACGTCAACCCCGGCACCTTCAAGATAGCGGTCGTCTCAACCGGCTTTGCGAATTGGGTCTCCTCCGCCCTTGTCCTCCAAAAAGGCCAGCTCTACGAACTGCCGACGATCATGCTGCAACTCTCCTCCGCCACGACAAACGTCGACGTCAACTTCACACGACACGACATCGCCGAGGAGCAGGTATCGCTCGAAGAAAAACAGCGCGTCCTCGGCGTCTTCCCCAACTTCTACGTCTCCTACAACTGGGATGCTGTCCCTCTCAGCTCTGGCCAGAAGTTCCGCCTGGCCTTGAGGACCGCCTACGATCCCGTATCCATCGCAATCCCTGCAATCATCGCTGGCGTTGAGCAGTCTCAGAACACCTTCAGCGGCTACGGCCAGGGCGCAGCAGGCTACTTCAAACGCTTCGGGGCCTCCTACGGCGACGGCTTCATCGGCAACATGATCGGCAACGCAATCCTTCCGTCGGTCTTCCACCAGGACCCGCGCTACTTCTACAAAGGCACCGGAACCATTCGCTCCCGCGCGCTCTACGCCATGTCCACCGCCTTCATCTGCAAAGGCGACAACGGCCACTGGCAGCCGAACTACTCCTTCATCCTGGGAAACTTCGCCTCAGCCGGCCTCTCCAACCTCTACTACCCCGCCGGCGACCGCAACGGGGCAGGGCTCACAATCTCAAACGCACTCATCGACACGGCCTCCGGCGCAGCCTCCTCCCTCATTCAGGAGTTCCTGATCAAAAAAATTTCGCGCGGAGTTCCGAAAAATCCCATCCCCTGAAAACCAGAGCGCCCCGCCTCGCTAACTACCGAATGACTCAACCTGACTTCCCCTCAAAAAGTCAACCCATTGCTTCCAAGCGCGGACCCTGCGATACTTAACCGTGCCCATCCTGCACAAACTTCAAATACATACAAAGAGGTCGCGGACATGTCTGCAAAGTACATCTTCGTAACTGGCGGAGTCGTGTCTTCGCTCGGCAAGGGTCTCGCCGCAGCCTCTATTGGTTGCCTGCTCGAAGCTCGTGGCATCAAGGTCAACCTCATGAAGTTTGACCCCTATCTCAACGTCGATCCCGGCACCATGTCGCCCTTCCAGCACGGCGAAGTCTTCGTCACCGACGACGGCGCCGAGACCGACCTCGACCTCGGCCACTACGAGCGCTTCACCCACGCCAAGCTCACCCGCGACAACAACCTCACCACCGGCCGCATCTACGAGCAGATCATCACCAAAGAGCGCCGCGGCGACTATCTCGGCAAGACCGTCCAGGTCATCCCCCACGTCACCAACGAGATCAAAAACGCCATGCGCAAGGTCGCCGCAGACTGCGAAGTCGCCATCGTAGAGATCGGCGGAACCGTCGGCGACATCGAATCGCTTCCCTTCCTCGAAGCCATCCGCCAGATGCGTCAGGATCTCGGCCGCGAGAACACCTGCTTCGTCCACGTCACCCTCATCCCCTGGATCGCCGCCGCGCAAGAGCTGAAAACCAAACCCACCCAGCACTCCGTCAAGGAGATGCTCTCCATCGGTATCCAGCCCGACATCCTCCTCTGCCGCTCCGACCGCGCCGTCCCCCGCGAGATGCGCAACAAGATCGCACTCTTCTGCAACGTCGAAGAGCCCGCCGTTATCGCCGCCCGCGACGTCGCCAGCATCTACGAAGTCCCCCTCACCTTCGCAGCCGAAGGCGTAGACACCCTCGCCCTGAAGTATCTCCGTATCGAGACCAAAGCCCCCGACCTCTCCCGCTGGCAGGACATCGTCCGCCGCGCCTACCACCCCAAAGACGAAGTCTCCATCGCCATCGTCGGCAAATATGTCGAGTACGAAGACTCCTACAAATCCCTCAAGGAAGCTCTAGTCCACGGGGCACTCGCCCACAACCTCAAGCTCCGCGTCACCTGGCTCGAAGCCGAAGGCCTCGAAGTTCCCGACTACGCCGCCCAGCTCCAGGGCTTCGACGGCATCCTCGTCCCCGGCGGATTCGGCAAACGCGGTATCGAAGGCATGCTCAACGCCATCCGGTACGCCCGCGAAGAGGCCGTCCCCTACTTCGGCATCTGCCTCGGCATGCAGACCGCCTGCATCGAATACGCCCGCAACGTCTGCGGCCTCAAGGACGCCAACTCCGGCGAGTTCGACCCCGCCACCCCCTACCGCATCATCTACAAGCTCCGCGAGCTCACCGGCGTCGAAGAGATGGGCGGCACCATGCGCCTCGGAGCCTGGGACTGCGTCATGGAGCCCGACTCCCTCGCTGCCCACGCCTACGGCAAGTCCGAGATCAGCGAACGCCACCGCCATCGTTACGAGTTCAACCGCGAGTACGAGGCTATCCTCACCGGCGCAGGTCTTCGCCTCACCGGCACCACCCCCGACGCCACCTACGTCGAGATCGTGGAGATCCCCACTCATCCCTTCTTCCTCGGCTGCCAGTTCCACCCCGAATTCAAATCGAAGCCCCTAGAGCCCCACCCGCTCTTCCGCGACTTCATCGCCGCAAGCTATCAGAACCGCCTCGCCATCCACCACGAGATCGCAGCCTCCTCCAGCATGGAAGCTCTGTAACAAGACAACGAACCACCACTTGCGACGAGCTTGGCTCTTCTCTGCAATCAGAGGTGGTGAGTCAGTTTGAATTCTGACAGAGAAAGATGGCGATACCTAAGAGACCAGCGGCACAATAGCACGCGACATTCCACCAGAACCTATTAGGATTTTCTGCACGTGTGACCCCTCTGCCAAAGCCCCCTAGGCTTTGCCCCGTGAGCGTTTCAACTACGGCAAGAAGCAATGAGAATATCCCGATAAGCAGAGGTCTATGTCGCCTATCGATGAGATAGGAATAGTGGTCAATTCCTCCTGAGGGCATGGATGCCATGATCTCAGGCTTTCAGTAGAGGGGCAAGGGGCAAGAGAAAGTCCTAATCCGAAAGGCCGACAGGCTTGGAGCACGTGGATTTCAAGTTGACCCACCACCAACATCAAGCCAGTTTGGCCTGCTCCTCCCATATCTGTAGACTTGTCGCAACCATGCCAGTCTCTTTGCGAGTTGCTCTCCTCTTTAGCCTTTCGGTCTCCTGCGCCATCGCTCAAACCGCCGCCCAGACCAGCTCCCCCACCGACCCCGGCCTCCGCACCATCGCCGACGCCAACAAGAACCTCACCGGCACCCCTCCCCACGGCATCGACTGGAGCCCCGACGGCAAGCTCCTCACCTACATCGCCTCCGAGGACGACACCACCGGCAAGTCCGGCGACATCGTCCAGATCGAAGCCGCCACCGGCCACGCCAGCGTCCTCGCCACTGCAGAGCAGCTCAGCAAACTCACCGCCGCCGCCGTCAACGAGAAAGACGCCGACCATCGCGCCCGCTACGGCATGTCCGCCTACATCTGGGCCGCCGACTCCAAACACCTCCTGCTCGACAACGGTGGCCGCCTTTGGCTCTACGACATCGCCCCCGGCACCGGCACCCTCATCGTCGACACCCACGAGGGCTCCGGCGACGACCCCAAGTTCTCCCCCGACGCAAAATCCGTCTCCTACCTCCACAATCACAAACTCTACGTCCACCCCGTCGCCAGCACCGGCAAAGAAACCGCCCTCACCCGCGACACCACAGACACCCTCCTCAACGGCGAAGTCGACTGGGTCTACCTCGAAGAGCTCGACGTTCGCAGCAACTACTTCTGGTCGCCCGACTCCAAATCCATCGCCTACCTCCAGATGGACGAAACCAAAGTCCCCCAGTACCCCATCACCGACTGGATCCCGACCCACGCCACCATCGACAGCCAGCGCTACCCGCAGCCCGGTGACCCCAATCCCGCAGTCCGCGTCGGCATCGTCTCCGCCAAAGGCGCCAAGACCAAATTCATCGAAGTCCCCTTCAGCCCCAACAACGACTACATCCCCCGCTTCGGCTGGGTCGACGCCAGCACCGTCTACATCGAAGTCCTCACCCGCGATCAACAGCACCTCAACCTCTACTTCGCCGACACAAAATCCGGCAAGACCCGCGTCGTCTACACCGATACCGACTCCAAGTACCTCGACTTCAGCACCGACCTCAACATCCTCTCCGGCGGCCGCTTCCTCATCGAAAGCTGGCGCGACGGCCACACCCACCTCTACCTCTACAGCTTCGACCAGCACCATCCCCTCGCCGCCGACGCCACCCTCACCCGCCAGCTCACCCAGGGCGACTACGAGATCGAGTACGTCAACAGCATCGACGAAAAATCCAACACCGTCTTCTACACCTCCAACGAAAGCTCCCCACTCGAAGACAATCTCTGGTCTATCAAACTCGATGGTAGCTCAAAAGATCAGCTCACCGCGGGTCGCGGCACTCACGGCACAAAGACCTCTCCAGACGGCGCCCACTTCAGCGACTACTACAGCGACGCCATCACCCCACCCGTCATCAGCCTCTGCAACGTCACTCGAAACTGCTCTCCCATCTGGAAGTCGAAACCCCTTCCTCCGGCCAAAACCGTCACCAGCGACATCGTCTCCGTCACCGCCGCCGACGGAAAGACCAAGCTCTACGGCCGCCTCACTCTTCCTTCCTCAACCACCCCCACCTCCGTCTCCATTCCCCTGATCCTCAACCCCTACAACGGACCCACCCCCCAAAGCAGCATCCGCAACTCGTGGAGCGCCAGCCAGATCTTCAACGAACTCCTCGCCCAGCACGGCTTCGCGGTCCTCGACGTCGACACCCGCGGCAGCGGCGGACGCGGACGCGAGTTCCAGCAGGCCGCCTACCGCAACTTCGGCCCCCTCCAGTTCTCCGACCAGATGGCCGCGCTCGACCAGATCCTTACCCAATACCCGCAGCTTGACCCCAAGCGCATCGGCTGGTGGGGATGGAGCTGGGGCGGCACCTTCACCCTCTACACCATGACCCACACCGACCGCATACGCGCAGGCGTAGCCGTAGCCCCCGTCACCGACTGGCGCAATTACGACTCCATCTACACCGAGCGCTACCTCGGCCTCCCCTCCGACAACGCCGCCACCTACAAGGACGACTCCCCCACCACCAACGCCGCCAAACTCAAAGGCCATCTCCTCATCGCGCAGGGTACCGGCGACGACAACGTCCACATGGCCAACACGATCCAATTCATTCAGCCCCTCATCGAAGCCGGCATCCCCTACGACCTCCAGCTCTTCCCCCGCAAAACTCACTCCATCGCCGGCCCCACCGCACGCGACGAGCTCTTCAACCGCATCCTCTGGCACTTCGAAACCTACCTAAAACCTTGACCCCACTCCAACCGCTGAGATCGCAGTTACATTGTCGTTGCGGTTGCAGTGGTCGTGCTTCAGTTTTTAGCCGTCATCCTGAGCGCAGCGAAGGATCCCTGTATTGTTCTGCTCTCGCCAATCATCCCCTCACTCGCCAATAGTTACCACCCCACGTAGTAGCATCCAAACAACATGACTACCCAATACGGCTCATACGGTTCAGAACGCAGATCCTCCGGCACCTTCTTCGTCGTCCTGCTCTCGTTGATCCTTGGCGCAGCCGCCCTGGCCGTGTTCCTGCGCCACGCAACCACCGGCATCTTCGCCCGCGCCGCAACGGCCATCACCGGCCGCACCACCACCTTCGACACTTCAGTTCCCGCCGTGGTCCAGCGCATTCAACGCCTCAACCGCCTCGAAACCGTCGTCTATTCCATCGACACCGTAGTCGAAGGCTCCAAATCCAGCACCGTCCTCCCAGACCTCCTCGCCGGAGATCGCCTCCTCCTCGTCGTCCACGGCCAATCCATCGCCGGCATCGATCTCTCGCAACTCAAACCCGAAGACGTCCGCATCGACAACAACGGCCAATCCATCCACGTCACCCTTCCCGCCTCTCAACTCTTCGTCACCACCCTCGACAACCAGCACACCCGCGTCTACGCCCGCTCCACCGGCCTCCTCGTTCCCGTCGACCAGAACCTCGAGTCCGACACCCGCGCCAAGGCCGAGCAGCAGCTCCAGCAGTCCGCCCTCGCCGACGGCATCCTCGACACCGCCCGCAAGAACGGCCGCGCCACCATCACCACCCTGCTCTACAGCCTCGGCTTCCACCAGGTCGACGTCACCTAACCCAAGCCACTCAAGATCGAAGCGCGCTCTGCGTCAACCACGTCGACGTCTCCTAAAACCCCCTACCGCCAACCGCGTTGCCGCCATCGTAGCCGCCGCCGTTACAGTTGCCCGTTGCAGTTGCGGTTGCAGTTCTTGTTGTCATCCCCGAAGGGGATCTGCGGTTGCTTTTGCCGTTGCCGTTGCCGCTGCGGTTCCTTTTGCCGTTGCCATTGCCTTCTGTTGCTTTTGCCCCCAACCCACCACTTGCAGCAACCTTATTCGCCCAAAGGCGTCCAATCAGTCAATGCCACTGAAGCAGCACCTCTCAACCGCCGGTTCTCTCAACCACCGACGAACCTGCGATATCATTCAAAGCATGATGTTCCGCTCCAAATCGAGGCCTGAAGACTCTCAATCCGAGGACATCCCCGTCACTGCTCCGCTCCCCTTCCCCCGCCTCGCGCGAGAGGATGAGGGTGACGCAGAATCGACCCTGATCAAGACCGTAGGCTGGATCTCCGCCGGCCTCGGTGCCGTAGCTCTGGGCCTCTTTGTTGGCCGCGAGCTACGCCAGCGCTACAAGTTCAACCGCCGCACCCCCTACGACTTCTACGCCCACTCCGGCGACGAGCAGGACGTAGACTTCGGCCTCGGCATCTAGTCTCCTGAGTCTGAAATTCGTATCAGCCCCTTGCTGTCATCCTGAGTGCAGCGAAGGATCCCGACGAACTCCCTTTCCTCCAACCCTCTTCACTCATTGCCAAGCCACACTCACACCCTGTCGACCCCCGCAACCCCACAATCCCTTCAGTGAACCCCCAGCAGGTTGCACTTCGCATGGGCCGCAATCTGATGCGCCGTCCCACCCATCAGGCGGCCCGCTATGCGATGGTCATGGCGAAGCCCAATCGCCAGCAGGTCAGGCCTGATCCCCTCGATCAAACGTAACAACTCGCCGACAACATCTCCTTCGGTCAGCTCCAGAAAAAGACTGACCCCGGCCCGATCAGCCTCCGCCCTCGCCTTACCCTGCAAGTCCGAATAAAAACTCCGTTTCTCATTCTTCAACAACAAAGGCACATCAGGAGCCACCGACGCAACGTAACTCATATACGCCGGAAAGCCTTCAATCACCGTTATCAGATGAAGCGTCGCCGAACTGAACTTCGCCAGATCCAACGCAGAATGAAACGCCCTGCCAGCCTCGGGCGACTCATCAAATGCCACCGCAATTTTCTTGAACATAACTTTTTCCTTCCGCCATCTATTCAGATACTCGCGAACGGAGATTGGCACCGAAATAATTGTGTTCCAGCGCACATAAGCCCTAATTGCAATAAAGCGAACAATCTGCACGCTGATTTACGATAGTCACGATGACAAAACTAGCTTTCCTCTTCCCCGGTCAGGGTTCGCAGACCGTCGGCATGGGCCGTGATCTCCACGACAACTTCCCCACCGCCCGCGCCGTCTTCGACGAGGCCGACGAGGCCCTCGGCTTCCCTCTCTCCAAACTCATCTTCGAAGGCCCCGAAGACCAGCTCAAACTCACCGAGCACACCCAGCCCGCCATCCTCACCGCCTCCGTAGCCGCCGCCCGTGTCTTTACGGAAGCTCTTGCCGAAAAAGGCACCCCCGGTCCCGCCTTCGCCGCCGGTCACTCCCTCGGCGAATACTCCGCCCACGTTGCCGCCGGCACCCTCTCCTTCGCCGACGCCGTCCGCACTGTCCGATCCCGTGGCCGTTACATGCAGCAGGCCGTCCCCGCCGGAGAAGGCGCCATGGCCGCCATCCTGGGCCTCTCCTCAACCCTCATCTCCGAGGTCTGTTCCCAGGTCACCGACCAGCTCACCCCGCTCCCCACCATGCCCGACGCCAAAACCTTCAACGCGAATCTGGCCGTTGTCTCCCCCGCCAATCTCAACTCCCCCGACCAGACCGTCATCTCAGGAGCCTCCGGAGCCGTTCATCTCGCCGCCGACCTCTGCAAGGCCGCCGGAGCCAAGCGCACCGTCATCCTCCACGTCAGCGCTCCCTTCCACTGCGCCCTCATGCAGCCCGCGCAGGACGCCCTCGCCGCCGACCTCAAAACCGTCACCTTCAACGACCCCGCCTTCCCCGTCGCCGCCAACGTCGACGCCCGCCTCCTCACCAGCCGCACCGACGTCCCCGACTGCCTCATCCGTCAGGTCACCGGCTCCGTCCGCTGGGTCGAGTGCATCCAGCTCCTCATTGCCCAGGGCGCAACCCACTTCATCGAAGTAGGCCCCAGCAAGGTCCTCTCCGGCCTGATGCGCCAAATCGACCGCACCCAAAAAACCTCCCACGTCGAAGACTCCGCCTCCCTCGAAAAAACCCTTGCTTCGCTCGCTTGAAATACAGTTCTTCCAGAGTTCCGACACCTTATCGTATGATTTTGCTATTTCGTTTTCTCATTCCTGCGACCATAGCGTTATATAGCCTTTTCCTCATGCCGGGGATCAGCTTTGGATTTCATCATGTAAATCAAACTGATCTCCCAGGCGTATACCTGTCACTTGCGATGGTTCCGCTACTCCTACCAGCTGCCCTGCTTACTTTGATTACGCCGCGATGGGGTAGTCTTGCGCTAGCTACTGTTGGGGGATTGGGCATATTGGGAGTGCTGCTGACCCCGAGCTTTTTTTCTTCACCGTTTTATGTGGGCTTAGGACCCGCGATGTTTCTGCTTGCCCTTGCAGACGGATCGGCATTGCATTGGTTCAAGACCCGCAAAGTGATGCCCATCTAGAAACTTCTTTCTGTTCGCAATCGACAACAGGCAGCACACTCTCGTTCGTTAGCTTCAATGTCAGAGCTAAACTGCTATTGAACACCGCAAAGGAAATCACATGAACCCCGGCGACAAAGTAGAAAACTTCACCCTCCAAAACCAAGACGGCAAAGAAGTCTCCCTCACCGACTTCAAAACCAAGCCCGTAGTCCTCTTCTTCTACCCCCGCGCCGACACCCCCGGCTGCACCATCGAATCCTGCGGCTTCCGCGATGCCTTTGAAAAGTTTCAGAAGCAAGGCGTCGTCGTCCTCGGCATCTCCCGCGACACCGTCAAAGACCAGAAGAAGTTCAAAGACAAGTACGACCTCCCCTACGACCTCCTCGCCGACCCCGACATGGAGCTCATCAACCGCTACGACCTCGTCAAGCCCAAGAACATGTACGGCAAGCTCGTCAAAGGCGTCAAACGCACCACCTACCTCATCGGCCCCGATACAGGAAAAGGCCAGCGTCTCCTCCACATCTTCGACGAAGTCAAACCCGAAGGCCACGCCGAAGAGGTCCTCGCCCTGCTCAAAGCTCACGCGAAGAAATAACACCGCCGCAACTGCAGCAGCCCCTCGCGACTCCGCATCGAACAAGCAGAGACGTCATCCATGAACACCTACCAAGTGAGATTCAAGACCAATCCGGACCCCAGTAACCCCGGCGGAATCATCATGCAGTACACGCGTGTCGGCGACATCACCCACGAAGAGATCCGCCTTAGAGTCGCCTATGCCGACAAGGTGAAACTACAAGGAGCCTTTCTCAAAGCCGGCCTCTATCTCCACTCCTTCGGACAGGAGGACCCAGGCAGAGACGTAATGCCCGACCCCGATCAGGACTACGAAGTGACCAATGAGATGATGCGGCATCTAGGATTCGATATACCCGCCTGATCACCTCGGCAGAATCAGGTCACGCTCTCGTCAGTGACCGCACACCAGCCTATCGAGCAGGTCGGTGTCACTTTAAAAATTCAGCTATCTAGCGTTGCTAACCCACAAGAATATCCACTCGTAATCTCTCATTCATACTTCTTTGATCGCAGGTTAATCAGCCGCCCCAAAACTTAGGGTTATGCGAAAAAAAAGATTTTCTTCTGCACCCAGCCTTGTGGCGGCCATACTGTTTTTCTTCCTGTGCTCCCATCTGAACGCGCAATATGAGAACGGCAGCCTCGTCGGAACCATCCACGACTCCAGCGGAGCCACAGTCTCCGGCGCGTCCGTAACCATCACCAACAACGCCACCGGCATCACCGCCAAGGCCACCTCCAACAGCTCCGGCGACTACGAAATTCCCTCCCTCCGCGTCGGCGTCTACACCATCTCCGCCAACTCTCCCGGCTTCTCAGACGCAGTCGCAAAAAACATCACCATCTCCGTCGGCGTCCGCGAACGCATCGACCTCTCCCTGCAGGTCGGCTCTACCCAGACCACCGTCGAAGTCTCCGACGTCGCCCTCCAGATCGAAACCGAGACCAGCCAGCGCGGCCAGACAATCACCCAATACCAAAGCGCCGCCTTCCCGCTCGTCTCCCGCAACTACTCCGACCTCCTCGGCCTCGTCACCGGCTCCCGCCAGGCCCCCACTGCCGCCACCACCAGCTCCATCAGCTCGCTCGTCCGCGCCGGAGCCTACAACATCAACGGCCAGCGCAGCATGTTCAACAACTTCCTCCTCGACGGCATGGACAACAACGCCTACGGCGAGAGCAACCAGGGCTTCGACAACCAGATCATCGCCATCCCGCCCGACTCCGTCGCACAGTTCCAGATCGTCACCAACAACGAGAGCGCAGAGTACGGCCGCTCCTCCGGCGCCACCATCAACGTCGCCTCCGCCAGCGGAACCAACCGCTTCCACGCCACCGTGTACGAGTTCATCCGCAACACCGACCTCAACGCCGCCGGCTACTTCAAGCCCACCCTCGTCGGCACCAGCGGCAACGTCGTTCCCTTCAAAAAACCCACCTTCAACCGCAACCAGTTCGGCGTCAACTTCGGCGGTCCCATCATCAAGGACAAGCTCTTCTACTTCGTCGACTACGAAGGCTTCCGCCAGGTCCTCAAGCCGCTTAGCGTCAACACCGTCCCCACCACCAACGAGCTCAACGGCAAGCTCGTCGTCGACGTGCAGAATCCCATCACCGGCGTCGTCTACCCCAAAGGCACCGTCATCCCCGCCGCTGCCATCAACCCGGTCTCTCAGCAGATCATCGGCTTCTTCAAGCAGATCCCCACCCAGGGCACAGGCCTCTCAACCAGCGGCCTCGCACAGGACAACTACGCCACCCAGGTCCCCTTCACCGACAACTCCGACAAGGGCGACCTCCGTCTCGACTACCAGCAGAACCCCAGCAGCTCCTGGTTCCTCCGCGTCTCCGATCGCAAAGAGACCGGCGTCAACCATCCCATCTTCCCGCTCCCCCTCGACGGCCAGACCAACGGCACCATCCGCGTCCTCGACCAGCAGATAGCCCTCGGCTACACCCACCTCATCGGCGCCAACAAGGTCGTCGATGCGCGCCTCGGCCTCTCCCGCACCAAAGCCGGCAAGTACTCCCTCTCCATCGGCGACAACGCCATCTCCATCCCCGGCCTGCCCTCTGATCCCACAGTCGCCGGCGGCCTCCCCTCCACCAGCATCAACGGCGGCTTCACCTCCTTCGGCCGACAGAGCACCAACCCCCAGTGGCAGAACCCCGCGCTGATCGATCCGAAGGTCAACTTCACCTGGATCAAAGGCCATCACTCCCTCAAGTTCGGCTACGAGTACGAGCACATCTGGATGGCCGTCAACGACAACAACCCCCTCTACGGCTCCTTCAGTTACTCCGGCGGCTTCAGCCTCTGCCCCAGCTCCACCGTCAACGGAGTCAAGGTTCCCACCAATCCGAACGGCCAATCCTGCGCGGATATCAAAGGCGCAGTCGCCGACAACTACTGGGCCGACTTCCTCTTCGGCACCACCAACAACTACTCTCTCGCCAACCTCTTCGTCGCCCACCTCCGCCAGACCCTGCAAAGCGTCTACGCCCAGGACGACTGGAAGGTCGATCCCAAACTCACCCTCAACCTCGGCCTCCGCTGGGAGTACGGCTCGCCCTACTCTGAGCAGCACAACTACATCTCCAACTTCGATCCCATCTCCCAGACCGTCCTCACCATCACTCCAGGCGCAGTCGCCGGCAACGGCATCACCCCCGTATCCCCCGGCGGAGTCTACGGCAAAACTCTCGTCAACCCCGACCTCAACGACTTCGCTCCTCGCCTCGGCTTTGCCTACGCAGCCACTCCGCGCACCTCCATTCGCGGCGGCTACGGCACCAGCTACGTCCACTACACCCGCGCCGGCTCCGGCGACATCCTCGCCATCAACGCCCCGCAGGCGCAGTTCGTCTCCGTCACCCAGAAGACACCAAGCACCACCAACCACTGCCCTGTAGGCGGAGCCTCCGCAAGCTGCTACGTCACCACCGACCAGGGCTTCCCCACCGGCATCGCCACCACCTTCAACCCGGCCACCGACAACATCACCTACGTGCCAAAGAACACCCGCGACAGCTACGTCCAGAGCTACTTCCTCAGCGTGCAGCAAGAGCTCGCCAAGAACACGCTCCTCGACATCGCCTACGTCGGCAACCACGGCAGCAAGCTCCAGGGCTTCCTCAACGCCAACCAGAAGAACCCCGCCAATAACTTCGCCCGTCCCTACGCCAACTGGCCCAGCGACATCACCGCAGCCCTCAACGAGTTCTACTCCCACTACGACGCCCTTCAGGTTCGTTACGAGCAGCGCTTCGTCGCCGGCCTCACCCTCCTCAACTCCTTCACCTGGTCGCACTCGCTCGACAACGCCAGCGCCTCCCTCGAAGGCAACAGCCCCTCACCGCAGGATGCCAACAACATCTCCGCCGACTACGCCCAGTCTGACTACAACCTGCCCATCAGCAACGTCACCAGCCTCGTCTACGACCTGCCCTTCGGACACGGTCGCCACTTCCTCAACACCGCCAATGGCTTCACCGACACCGTCCTCGGCGGCTGGCAGATCAGCGCCATCAACACCATGCAGGCCGGTACCGCTTACAACATCGGCTACTCCCCCAACTCCGCCAACGCCGTCTCACCTCAAATTGCTGCAACCTATCGCGGCGCCAACGAGTACCGCCCGAACGTCGTAGCCGGTCAGCCAGCCATCAAGAAAACCAAGCTGAGCAACGGCTTCATCCAGTACATCAACCTCGCCGCCTACACCCTTCCCGAAACCAAGGATGGAAGCGGAAATCTGGTAAGCCCCTTCGGCAACGCCTCCAGAAACCCAGGCCGTTCGCCGGCCTTCTACCAGACCGACGTAGCCCTCAACAAAACCTTCAACACCCCGCTCGAGAGCCTGCGAGTGCAGTTCCGCGCAGAGTCCTACAACCTCTTCAACCACACCAACTTCTACATCCCCGGCAGCGGTCTTAGCGGCACTCTGAGCACCGCAGCCACAAGCACCGCACCGGCAACCTTGAACAATCCAACCAGCGGAGGCCAGATCACCAGCACCTTCGAGCCTCGCATCTTCCAGTTCGGCCTCAAGATCCTCTACTAACCTCAACCCGCACCAAAGCAAGAGCCCTGCGCCAACCAGCGCAGGGCTCTTTTTGTAACATGACGACCAGCTACGGCTTCGGCGTCCAGAAGTCCGGCTCCGCCTGTACAAGCGCCTCTGGCGGATAGCTCATCTTCGGTGAAATCCGAAATAGATTCGACTGTCTCGACTCGACGCACGAAGCTTCCAACGCCTCCAGCTTCTTCAATCCCTCTGGCCCCAACGCATCGATGAACTTCGGATCCTTGGCGAACTCCGCGTCGAGCTCCTCCGCCGACCGTAGCGTCGTAATCACCAGGTACGTGCTCCCCCCGCCAAAAAGCATCTCGTAGGTTCCCCAGTGAGCATCCGGAATCCCCTTCTTGTACGCATCGATCACCAGCTTCACCAGCTCCGTCCACTCGCCGGTGTGTCCCGGGCGAACCACGAATTGCGTCAGCTCCTCATATCGAGCCCCCACCCGATATCCCTGGTTGAGACTCAGATCGTCCCTTCGCATCCACATGCTGGAGTTCGTCTCCGCGAGCAGATCGCCATCGGCTTCATTTGCTCGATCAAGCTCCGCCGAAAGAGACGCATTGGCATTCACCTTCTTGCGCTCAGCTTCAATGTCCGCAAAGCTCGGATAGGCGCTCAAAAACAAAACCCGCGGCCGACCCGAAAGAGACGTAAGGGCGTAATAGTGGTCCGTAACCTTTCCATCCGCCATCGCCTTGGCAAACGCAGCCTCGCTCTTTTCATGGGCTGCACCTTCTTTGCCCGGCTTGGTGAACTCTCGCTGAATCGTTAATATCTTCTGACTCGGAATCGTCTTATCCTGCGCGCAGACCGCAGGCGTCACGCTGCTTACAAAACCCGCAAGCAACAAAGGGAGAGCAATACATTGGCAACTAATTGGCAGCTTCATACGATCTTTCTCCTTGATTCAAACGTGAGAGAAGCGAAGGAGGTGCGCAGACGACGAACTCCTCTGATGTCTTCGCGAGAGGTATATCGGCTGCAATGCGGACAGCCGCGCCTGGGATTAAAAACCCTCAGCCCGGCTGCCCGGGAACGAGTATTTCCCCGGAGCCTGGAAGCAAGTGCTAAAGAGTGCGAGCAATAGTAGGAACTTCAATGCCAGAAAGCAATCAATTTCTGTTACTTATACCCGCAGGTAACTCCGGCCTTTTCGCAGCCTCCCTATAATGAAACGAGGGGAGCGAAGGCATGACACAAACTCAAACAGCCGCCGCCATCCTTGCCGCGGCCACCGCAGCCGCAGGAACTCTCACCTACGCCGCCCTCTCCGCCCAGTCTCAACTCTTCGGCAAAGTCGTCATCGCAAGCAGTGATCCCAACCAGATCGCCCTCACCTACGACGACGGCCCCAACGACGTCGCTACCGAACAGCTGCTCGAAGTCCTCGCCCGCAACAACACCCGCGCGACCTTCTTCCTCATCGGCCGTTACGTCCAGCAGCGCCCCGCCATCGCCCGCGCCATCGCAGCCGCCGGACACCTCATCGGCAACCACACCATGACTCACCCATGGCTCGCCTGGCAATCCTCCACCCGCATTCGCCAGGAGCTCACAGACTGCAACGCCGCTCTCGAAGACACCCTCGGCATCCCCGTCCGCTACTTCCGCCCGCCCCACGGCGCCCGCCGTCCCGCGGTCTTACGCATCGCCCACGAGCTCGGCCTCACCCCGGTCCATTGGAACATCCTCCCCGGTGACTGGAACCCCATCTCTGCCGGCGAGATCGCCGACCGCACCCTCCACGCCATTCTCCGAAACCAAAAGAGAAGTCGCGCATCGAATATCGTGTTGCACGATGGCGGTCAGGCAGGCCTCGGCCAGCCCCGGCTTCCAACGGTCAAAGCTACAGACCTGCTCCTCCAGCACTTGAAGACGCAACCGGCAACAAGCTTCGTCACCGTCGATTCCTGGGCCTGAATCACCCGAAATCAAGTACCATAAGCCAACCCCTGATGAGCACAACCTCCACCAACCCGGCAGCCGTTGGGTCGAATGCGCCTCCCGTCATCGACCCCGAACTTCCAGCACCCCTATCCATGGGAGACGTCCTCCGCGTCCCCATGATGCGCCGTCTCTGGTACGCCCAGATCATCTCCGTCTTCGGCGACTTCCTCGCACTCTTCGCCGTCATCAACGTCCTCACCTTCAAACTTCACGCCACCGCCCAGCAGGTCACCGGCGTGCAGATCGCCTACATGCTGCCCATCGCCGTCCTCGGCATCCTCGCCGGGGTCTTCGTCGACCGCTGGCCACTCAAGCCCACCATGGTCTCCAGCGACTCCATCCGCGCAGGCCTCTGCCTCTTGCTCATCTTCGCCACCCAGATCTGGCACTTCTACGCGATCCTCGCCGCCATCAGCGTCATCTCCAGCTTCTTCGGCCCCGCACAGGGAGTAGCCATCCGCTCCGCAGTCCCCCTCCACGGCCTCCGCTCCGCAAATGCACTCATGCAGCAGGTCATGTTCGGCATGCGCATCATCGGCCCCGCCATCGCCGGCCTCATGGTCTCCTACATGGGAGCCGTCAGCTGTTACGCCTTCGACTCCGCCAGCTTCATCGGCTCCGCGCTCCTCATCGCATCCGTCTCCTTCCTCGCACCCGGACCCAAGGCCGCCGCGCCAACACCCCACGCCGCAGACGCATCCGCCATCGCCAAAGTGTGGCTCGACATGAAACAGGGCATCAACTTCATCATCCACCACGCCGCCCTGCTCTTCGTCATCCTCGCCATGGCGGCCGGCATGTTCGTCCTCGGCTGCTTCGGCCCGCTCATCGCCATCTACGTGCGCGACTCCCTCCACGCCTCCACCAAATCCTTCGCCATCGCCTCAGCGATGATCGGCCTCGGCATGCTGATCGGCATCAACGGCCTCAACACCTTCGGCAAAAAGCTAAAGGACACCCTCCTCGTCTACTCCGGCCTCTGCGGCATCGCCGTCGGTCTGGTCATCCTCACGGCGCTGCCACACCTGTGGTCGACGATCCTCGGAAACCTCATCATCGGCTTCTCCGTCGCCGGCATCATCGTCCCCTCCCAAACCCTCTTCCAGAAAGCAACACCACCGGAGCTGATGGGCCGCGTAGGCTCCACCTTCATGTCCATCATCTTCACCGCCCAGATCTCAGGCCTCGTCCTCTCCGGCATCCTCACCCACTACATCGGCGTGCGTCGCGTCTTCGCCCTCTGCGCCGCCATGCTGGTGGTCCTCATGGCAGTAGGCAAAATCTGGATGGAACCAAAACCCGCAGCCCCGCAGCCCGCCTGAATACCACTCAGTCAGCCTGCCGCATCTGAAAGGCCCGGGCCCAGAAAGATTTCGAACTGCAGGTGTCTCAAGCACCTCCTCCTACATCGAGGCGTCGCGCTAGATCTGGACACCAACCGCAGTTGCCGACAACCCCGTTCGCGGGAACTTTGTCAGGCCGGGGGTTCTACCTCTGGACCGTTGCTTCACGCCTCGAGTTCAACCACCAGTACAGGGGAAGACTGAATGCCATTCCTCCCAACAGCGATAGCAAAACAAACCAGTACCATCTGACGGTTCCGATGGGACGCACTGCAAACAAGTAGGCAAGAACTCCCATAGTAAGAAAGGCATCAAGCATGAAGGATGAAGCTAGTAGATTGTGGGCAACTCCGCCGCAACCGTTTGGGTCGTGAAGCCATGCGTAGAGAAACATATTGTTCGGAACCACTAGACCGAAGAGAGCGACCGCAAGTAGTAGCCACCGCTGGTTCATTGATTTCTTGACCTCCCGTTTCGCGATTGCCCTACCTTCCCCCAACTGGCATTGCCTGTCAAATCCTTATTGCCGTGGAACGGCGTATTGGTTCTGGGTCCTCGAAAGTCGGGTTTTCGAAAACTGTACGCGTCCCTCACCGTCATCGCCAGGCGCAAGGTGGCGAAACGTCATTCTTCGCCAAAAATGTGAGCGTCCTAGTGAAAATAGCTTGCCCCCGTTCCGGTTCCAGCGACATCAGAAGCTTCGAGGACTGGCACCCCGCTGCATCGGGCCCAGAAAACTCTTGTGAAGGAGAGTTCACCATGACTGAACTCATGAGGGAATCTATCGCTCCGCTGGGGAATGGTGCGTGGCACGGACGTGATCGTAGCGCACTAAAACACAAGCCGATGCTTGGCGTGATGATCGCAATGCTCGGCGTCCTGCTTCAAGGTTGCACCGCAGGCAAATCCCCATCCCAGGGCGAAACCAGCCTGGCCAATGCAGCGAAAGACGTCACCATCCCATTGGAGGCAGGCAAGATGAACAACCCGCTGCCTGAGACCGACGAGGTCATCAGTCAGGGTCGCGAAGTCTTCCTCGGATCCTGCGCCCAATGCCACGGCGCCGATGCGCGCGGGGATGCGGACCTCGGCCGCAGCATGGATCCGCCTGCCATGGACCTCAGCTCGGGTCACGTCCAGCACTGGAGCGACGCCGAACTGTTCTGGATCGTACAGAACGGAGTCCGCCTCACCGGTATGCCTGCCTGGAAGTCGAGCATCTCCGAGAACGACACCTGGAAACTTGCACGTTTCATCCACAAACTTCCCCACCCCAACGCTGACGCTGCCGCTGCCCCCGCCTCCACACCAGTCCCGGCACAGACCCAGGCCGCCACTTCCACGCAGGACAAGTACACCCTCAAAATACCCAATGGCCTCGCGTTCTCCGAGTTCAGAGGATACGAAAGCTGGCCCGTGATTGCCATCAGCCATAACGGAGGTGCGATCGCCGCCATCCTTGGAAATCCTGTGATGATCAACGCCTATAAGGCAGGAATTCCCGGTAACGGCAAGCCCTTTCCGGATGGTGCCAAGATGGCGAAGGTCCATTGGACCGCGAAGGTGGATGCCAGTGAACCCGGTGCGCCGACCGTGCCAGGCAACCAGCATGACGTTGATCTCATGGTGAAGGACAGCAGGAGATTCGCGGACAGCGGCGGATGGGGTTACGGCGTCTTCGAGTATGACGCCGCGTCCGGCAACTTCAGGCTCGGCAACTTAGGTGACAAGCCGCCGCAGGGGAACGACGCCAAGTGCGGTTTCGCGTGCCACACAGCAGTCAGGACAAAAGATTACGTCTTCACGGCTTACGGGCAAAGGTGAAGCGGCAGGAGCAGACTGTTCTCGCTGTTTCTGTGCACAAGCTAAACGTTGGCCCAACGATCCTCGAAGCCTTTCTTCCTCGGAAGGCTTGCGAAGACCGCCACTTCAGCGATCCGGGCATCGATCCAGATGCCCGGACGAAGCACGTGGTGTCTCTTTGCCGGTTACGCTAGTAGAAGAATCTTGCCGATGCCGCCCTTCTCCGCTTCAGCATGCGCCTTCGCAGCGTCGGCAAGAGGCATCGTCCGATCAATAGAAATTTTGAACCTTCCGTTTGCGATGTCTTCTGCGAGCGCACGCATACCCGCCGCGTCAGGATGGGAGCCGAAAGCCTCCACCTTTACGTTGGGATAAAGTTTGGCATTCAGGGGAGGCCCCACCACGGAGGCATAGGTTCCCCCGGGCTTAACTTTACCCAGAAGCGCGTCGCTGACCTTGCCGCCAATCGTATCCGCAACGACCTCGACCAAACCCAGCGAGTCCATCTCCTGTTGGCTATCGAGCGCGAGAACAGCATCGGCCCCGAGCTCCTCGGCCGCCTTCTTCTGTGACCCGCGAACGCCGGCAATGACGTGAGCACCAAGCTTCTTCGCCACCCATACCGCAGTGCGGCCCACGCTGCCCAGTGCGCCGGTGATAATGACCGTCTGGCCAGGCTGAACCTTGCCGGCCTCAGTGATGAGCTGGTGCCCCGTGTTCAGCACCACCGGAAGCGCAGCGGCTTCGATGGGATCAAGTCCATCCGGAACCTTTGACAAGCCCGCAAGATCGGCCAAAAGGAACTCGGCATAGGTCTTGCCGGCGCGGCCGAAGACCTTGTCGCCCTCCGCATATCCCGTGACGCCTTTACCGACCGACCGCACAACGCCGGAGTAGTCGTAACCCAGGATGGTAGGCAGCTCCAGCGGCATAAAATCCTTCATGGCGCCGCTGCGAATCTTCCAATCGATCGGATTGACTCCCGCTGCAGTCACGCGAATCAGGATCTGGCCGTCGCCCGCCTGGGGATCGCCCCACTCCTCATACTTCAACTTATCGGGCCCGCCGTACTCGTGCAGCACAACTGCTTTCATCGTCATACCTCGCTAGCTTTGCGACTTAGATGCGCTCGACAGCAGCATCGGTTCACAGAGACGAACCCGCCCTACGCTCATCCACAGCTTTACAACTCCGGCGGTTGAGACCATCGGAGCGAGATCGCGAAGTCCGACCTGACGAAGCCGGGAACCTACTTCACGGTGGCCGCATTCACCGGCTGCCACAGCTCGATTGGGTTGCCTTCCGGATCATGAAGACGTGCAAAGCGCCCGTACGGATAGGTCGTCGGGTCCACCTTCACCGCGATTCCCGCTGCTTCCAGCTGTGCGGCCATCTTGTCCAGATCGCCCACACGAAAGTTGATCATCCACTGCTTCGTCGCGTCGCCAAAGTAATTGGTCTTCTCGGAAAAGGGCGTAAAACTCGTCGGTCCGGCCTGCTGATTCCACACTGGATCGTCTTTGCTCTGCGGAGTGACGAAGACGCCAAGGTGGTCCTGATACCACTGCGCCAACGCCTTCGGATCATGCGCGCGAAAGAAGATGCCGCCGACACCAGTCACCCGTTCCTTCGGCAGAGAGTTCGGGTTCGCGGCGGTCGTCCGCTCTGCGACCGCAAAAGCCCCCGGCAATAGTGCCGATCCGGCAGCAGCTGTGAGCACCCCAAGCACCTCACGGCGTTGCATCTTCATGACGTCCTCCACATTCGCCCAGATTATACGGTCAGCTCAACCGGAGCACCCAACCATTCCAGTGCGCCTCATTTCTGCCGATGCGGGACAGATCTGGAGGAGGCGACCGGCCCTAATCTGTCATCGACAGGCGTCCGAGGC
The DNA here is from genome assembly GCF_013410115.1 of Tunturiibacter gelidiferens. Classification (GTDB taxonomy): domain Bacteria; phylum Acidobacteriota; class Terriglobia; order Terriglobales; family Acidobacteriaceae; genus Edaphobacter; species Edaphobacter gelidiferens. Next base: position 848,505 of record NZ_JACCCV010000001.1, on the reverse strand, counting down.
CGCATCCCCAAGCCAACCAAAAATAAATCTCAAAAAGTTGGCGTATTTTTCGAAGCCGAAAAGTGTGGTGCTAAAACTCCACATCCACCACGCATCCCACCACGTTTTCACCATCAAAAAACCACGTCCAAACACACAGTTTTCCCGCAACCCCCTTCAAAAACCCCAGCAAACCCACACTTTTGCGCCCGCCCACCACAGCAGAAAAAAATCTGCTCACCGCAAAAAAATCCACCAACTTTTTTAAGAAATTACTCCGGCCGATCTCTCGAGAGAGACTTGCGGGCAGCCTCAAGAACCATCCCGATCTCCGCCTCTCCATGAGCGGTCGAAACAAAAGCAGCCTCGAACTGACTCGGCGGCAACCACACCCCCTCGTCAAGCATAGCCCGATGAAATCGCCCAAAAGCTGCCGTATCCGACGTAGCCGCACTCGCAAAATCAGTGACTGGCCTATCCGTGAAAAACCACGTAAACATTGACCCAACACGATTGGTCGTCAGCGAAATCCCCGCCTCTCGAGCCACGCCCGCAACTCCCTCAGCGATGCGCGAGGTAGTGCTCTCAAGCCCGTTGTAGACCTCCTGCTCATGCTTCAAGAGGTGGCTCAACGTAGCGATTCCTGCAGCCATCGCAAGCGGATTCCCACTCAACGTTCCAGCCTGATAAACCGGCCCCAGCGGAGCCAGAAACTCCATCACATCAGCCCGCCCGCCAAACGCCCCGCATGGCAAACCGCCGCCGATGATCTTGCCCAAAGTCGTAAGATCCGGCTTCACATCATAGACCTGCTGCGCCCCTCCAAGCGAGAGACGAAACCCCGTCATGACCTCGTCCAGAATGAGCAGCGCACCGTGCTCCGCGGTGATTGCTCGCAGACCCTGCAGGTACTCGGCGGCGGGGGCGATCGTCCCGGCGTTGCCTACAACCGGCTCCACGATGACACAGGCGATCTCGTCCGGCCGCGCTGCGAAGGCTTCCCTTACGGCCCCAAGGTCGTTGTACGGCAAAGCGAGCGTGTGCATGGCAGTCTCTGCGGGAACCCCTGCCGAGCCTGGAATTCCCAGCGTCGCGACGCCGCTGCCGGCTTTGACCAGCATGGCATCCGAGTGGCCGTGATAGCAGCCTTCGAACTTGATCACGAAGTTGCGGCCAGTGAATCCACGAGCAAGTCGGATAGCCGACATACAGGCCTCCGTGCCGGAGCTGACGAAGCGCAGCTTTTCGACCGAAGGAAAACACCGCGTCACCAGCTCAGCCAGATCTGCCTCTGCAGCAGTAGAGGCTCCGAAGCTCGCTCCACGCGAGGCAGCCTTCTGAATCGACTCGACCACCGGCGGAAAGGCGTGGCCGAGGATCATCGGCCCCCAGGAGCCAAAGAAGTCGAGATACTTATTTCCATCCGCATCAAACAGATAGGCCCCTTCCGCATGGGTAACGAACGGCGGATCCCCTCCCACGGCACGAAACGCCCGCACCGGCGAGTCGACGCCTCCAGGCAGGAATTTTTCAGCACGAAGCTGCAGTTGACGGGAGCGGGTAAGAGACCGGGACATAGCAACAGTATAAGAGGGCATATCATAAGGACATGACCGAGCCAGAATATGCAGAGATTGAGGGCCGGGCACTACTGCTGTACGACGGCGTCTGCGCACTGTGCAACGGCGTGGTGCAGTTCCTGCTCAAACACGACCGGCAAGAGAGATTACGATATGCCCCGCTGCAGAGTGCTCTCGGCCACGAGATACTTGGCCGCTTCGGAATTCACAGCTTCCCCGACGGCGTGATGCTGCTGACCGATGCTCTGAGGCCGCAGGAACGGCTTTACCAGCGTTCGGATGCGGTGGCCGCGTCGCTGAAGTTGCTAGCACCACCGTGGAGGCTTTTGGGACGGCTGGTGACGCTGGTGCCACGCCCCCTGCGCGAGTTCGGCTACGGAGTGATCGCCCGCCTTCGCTACCGGATCTTCGGGCGTTACGATACCTGCCCACTACCACCTTTGGACCAGCGACGAAAACTTTTGGGTGTGTACGAATAACGGTTGTTTATGCTGCTTTGACCGCCGCCCTGCTAGACTAAACTTCTTCTTTTCAAGCACTACGATATGGAGCACGACCTTGCCGGATGAGACCTCCCCGCCGCCCGATTCAATCGCCACGCACCGCGCTACGTCCGAGCAGGACACACCCAGGCAGACCTCTCCGCTGCAGTCCGCGATTGCGCAGAGAAAAGCCGCAGGCCTGAAGCAGCCTGCCGCGGGAGAAAAAGCCAAAGGCCCGTCGAAGAAGAGCATCAGTTATGCCGATGCCGGCGTCGACATCACCTCGGGCGACCGCAGCAAGCAGCGCATCAAGATGCTGGCGCGCAAGACCTTCAACAGGCAGGTGCTGAGCGAGATCGGCGGCTTTGGCGGTCTGTTCGCGCTGGACCTTGAAAAGTTTCCCAACCCCGTGCTGGTCTCGAGCGCGGACGGCGTTGGCACGAAGCTGAAGGTCGCGTTTGAGTTGGGCATTCACCATACCGTCGGGCAGGACCTGGTCAACCACTGCGTGAACGACATCGCGGTGCAGGGCGCGACGCCGCTGTTCTTCCTTGACTACCTCGCCACGGGCAAGCTCGAAGATATGGTGATCGAGCGCGTCGTGCAGGGTATCAGCGAGGCATGCAAAGCCAATGGCTGCGCGCTGATCGGCGGAGAAACGGCGCAGATGCCGGGCTTCTACGCGGATGGAGAGTACGATCTTGCCGGCACGATCATCGGTGCCGTGAGCCGCGACAAGATCATCACCGGAGAGCATATTCAAATCGGGGATGTGCTCGTGGGTCTGCCGTCAAACGGATTGCATACGAACGGGTATTCGCTGGCGCGGAAACTGCTGTTCGAAGTCGCAAAGTATGGTCCCGAGCAGTACATCAACGAGCTGAAGGACAAGACCGGAGCCGCCTTGATGCGGACGCACCGCAGCTATCTGTCGGTCATCAAGAAGCTGACGGGAGCCGAGGTGGTAAGCGGCATGGCGCACATCACTGGCGGCGGGATCACAGAGAATCTGCCGCGCATCCTGCCGAAGGGCATGGGAGCGCTGATCGACCGCGCGTCGTGGACGGTGCCACCGCTGTTTGAACATCTGCAACAGCTGGGCAATGTGGATGAGGACGAGATGCTTCGGACCTTCAACATGGGCATCGGGCTGATCGCGGTGATTCCGGCGGAGAAGATCAAAAAGGCAAAGGCGATTCTGAACCGCGCGAACGAACGGCACTGCCTGATAGGCCGTGTGGTGCGCGGAGAACGCAAGGTCAGCTACAACTAGATAGTTCGAAGTGCCGCTTTACGAGCCCGCGGCCACTGAATCTCGCAGATGATTGGCGGGCTTTTGTGTCGGTCCGGGTTATCTCCGCGAATGATCTACTGCGCAGCCAGGGCGTAGGTAGACGGACGATGCGGACGGCTGCGTCTAAAGAAAAAGTAGATGATGACGCTGACGACGGCGGCGTAGGCGCACCAGACCGAAGTGAAGGCATAGCGCTTGACCAGCATGACAACGAGCAACCCCACGAGGTTGAGCCACGCCAGGGTAATGAGATCGCGGTAGCCGGAGAAGAAGAGCGAGCCGCAGGTGGCGATGACATAGAGGATCGCGATAAGGGTGGTGGTCGTGATGGTGTTGACGTAAACGATGCTGTTGTCCTGCACAGAGACCTGCAGCGGATACGCGATGAGGCCCCAGAGCATGTAGAGCATGAGCGCGCCGCCGAGAATGGCGAAGGGGAGCATCTGGCGGCGCTGCTTCAGGGTGGGCTCAATAAGCAGCACGCTGAGAGGAAGGAGAAACGGCAGCAGGCCCTGCGCGTAGAGCGTGTAGGCGGCGCCGGCGCCGTGGGTTACTCCGGGCGAAAGTATTCCGTCAAGGCCCAACCAGACAAAGCCTTCAATGAACTGATGGAACGCGAAGAGACAGGGCATAGCGGCAAAGAGCAGCTCGCGGCGATGTTTTACTTCGGTGAGCGTGGCGACACCGATTCCGCCCAGGATGGCGCTGCCGACAAAGTTCGCGGTTGCGGAGAAGCACATAGGGTCCTCGTGGTTTCAGGCCATCATACTTGAGAGCTTGCCGACACCTTGTGTTCTTATAGAAAGCACCAAATCACTCAAGGGACGACATGAAGATTCGAGTCAGCGTTTGCTTTGTTTTCGTCGCACTCAACTTGCTTTCTGGTTCTCTCACAAGCGCGCAACGTGCTTCTTCTTCCGCGACTACCCCAGCTTCGCAGGCTACGATGGATCGCGACCTGATGGAGGTCACGATTCCTCGCCTGGAGGAGTTGTACCGCGCGAACAAGTACACCGTGACTGAGGTGGTCGAATGGTATTTGACGCGGATCGCGTGGTACAACGGAATCTATCGCGCGGTGCAGACTGTTGATGCACGGAATGCGTTGGCCACTGCAGCTCGCGAGGATGCGGAAGCGAAGGCTGGAGGAAGCAGTTTTCGGCGTGGACCGATGTGGGGCGTTCCGATTGTGACGAAAGCGAATACGAGCATCAAGGGATTGATTACAACCGATGGCTGGAAGGGCTACATGATTCCAGGACACGAGCTGGTGGCACCGAAGGATGCGACCATCGTCGCAAAGCTTCGAACTGCGGGAGCGGTGATTCTGGGGCAGACGAACATGCCGGACTTTGCAGCGAGCGATACGAATCGCAGCACTGCGTTTGGGCGGACGGGAAACGCTTACGATGTGCGGTTCAGTCCGGGTGGCTCGTCGGGAGGAACGGTGACGGCGGTGACGGGCAACTTTGCGCTGCTGGGCAATGGGACCGATACGGGGAACTCGATTCGTATGCCGTCGGCGACGAGCTCGGTGGTGGGAGTGTTTCCGACGCGAGGGCTGGTGAGTATCGCGGGGATCGCGCCGCTGGACTGGCTGCTCGACAATACGGGGCCGATCGCACGAACAGTGACCGATGCGACGATTGCGCTGGACGTAATGGCCTCCGAGGACGCTGCGGATGCGCGGACGACGGGTTCCGCGGCGGAGGCTCAGAAAGGGCCCTATACGCAGTATCTGAAGGCGGATGCGCTAAAGGGCAAGCGGTTTGGTGTGCCGGCTTTCATTCTTGCAGGGGCGGGGATTCCGTTTCAGGGGATTCCTGCATCGGCGCCGGCGAGTGAAGTAGCAGAGGATACCGAAGATTCGCGTGAGCCGTTACGGCCAGAGACCCGGGCAGCGTTTATGAAATCGGTTGAAGGTCTGCGAGCTGCGGGAGCCACGGTGGTATTCGATGATTCGATTCTGCCGGACAGCTTTGCGGTGACGGTGGCGCGCGTGGGGACGTTTCCTTATGTAAAGGAGGGTACAGAGAAGTTTCTGGCGGAGTACGGCCCGGCGCAGTATCACTCGGCGGCGGAGTATGAAAGTGTGATTGGCTCGCGGTTGCCGCCGACGATTATTGGTGGCGCGGATCCGGCGACGCGACGAGGACGGGCGACCATTGTGCAGGAGTCGATCGAGAGCGACCCGCAGGCTGAAGCCAATTTTTACGGGCCGCGGAAAAAAGCGCTCGAGGCTTATAACGAGACTCTCGACCGGCTGCATCTGGACGGGTTTGTCTACCCGGCAACGCAGATGCCTCCGCCGGATGAGACGATGCCGCAGAATGGAAAGCTCAGCGAGGGGCCGCACAGCGATACGGGGTGGGTGAACATGATCGGCGTGCCTGCGGTGGTGGTGCCTGGTGGATTCTATCCCGACGGATTGCCGTTCGGACTGGAGATCTCGGCGCGTCCCTGGAGAGATGGGGATCTGCTGGGCTGGGCTTACGCGTATGAGCAGGCGACGAAGCATCGCAGGCCCCCGGTGCTGGTGGAGAAGGGTTTGCTTCCGGATGCACGATGAGTTGTGGGCCGTCGGAGACAGGAGCGCATGCCTCGCCTAAAATCTAAGCAAGGGACCCTTCATGCACCGAATTGGAATTCTTCTCTCCGGCAGAGGCTCAAACTTTCTTGCGATCGCGAAGGCTATTCATGAGCAGCGTCTGCTCGGCGCGGAGATTGCCGTGGTGTTGTCGAACCTTGAAGATGCTCCGGGGCTGGCCGCGGCGCGCCAGCTAAATATTCCAGCGTTTGGAGTTCCTTCGGTTGGCCGCAAGCGCGCTGAGCATGACGCGGAGATGATTGCGCGTCTGCATCAGCACAAGGTGGATCTGGTCTGCCTGGCGGGATACATGCGCATCATCTCTCCGGTGTTTGTGGAGGCATTTCCGAACCGCATTCTCAACGTGCATCCATCGCTGCTTCCCGCCTTTCCTGGGCTCGACGCACAAGGGCAAGCGCTGAACTACGGGGCCAAAGTGGCTGGATGTACGGTTCACTTTGTCGATGAAGCGGTGGATCATGGCGTCATCATCCTGCAGAAGACCGTGTTAGTTCACGACGACGATACCGACGAGACATTATCGGCTCGCATCCTCGAACAGGAGCACCGTGCCTACCCGGAGGCGATTGCCTGCGTGCTCAGCGGCGAATACTCCATACAGGATCGACGTTACGTCCGCAGCAAAGTCTAAAACCGTCGCATGGTCTGAGGCACAAGCCCCATCAAGGCTCCCAGCAGGAACAACAGCAAGGTGTAACGGATCATCGTCGCACTGCTCGGGTTCTCCGGAGCCGAGCCCGTAAAGAGACGCCACGCCATGCCGGCTGCGATGAAGAGAAAGACCCCTTCATGCAGGAACGCAAAGAAGAGAATGGCGGCGGCTAAGATCAACCCGCGCTGCATACGATTTAGTGCGTGAGTCGCTTGCGCGCCGTCAAGACCCAACACCGGCACCAGATTTATCAGATTCAGCCATGCGCCCGCGTGAGCCAGCGCGGCCCACAATTCGACCTTCGTGAAAAAATACATTGCCGCGCACGCTGCCGCAGCCAGCAATCCAGCGAACGGCCCCGCCAGGGCAATGCTTGAGAGCGCGTCGAGCGAGATCCCCATGCTGTACCAGCGCACGTACGCCCCAAACCCAGGCAAGAACACTGGAAGGTCAGCCTTCAATCCGCGACGACGAGCTGCGACATAGTGCCCGAGCTCGTGGATCAGGATCGACACAGCGAAGCCGAGACCAAATCTCCAGCCAAAGAGCGCCCAGTAGACTCCGAAGAAGGCGAAGAAGCTGAACAGAAATTTGAACTTCAGCAGAGCGAACAGGAAGGTCTTCGCCTTCATGAGGAAGAACGCAGCCGGGGCAAGCGGGCCCAGTCTCTTCTTCCAGGTCGCCGTTCGTTGCTCCCCTTGCTCAATTCGCCCGTCGATCGCTGCGAGGTGCCCTGCCACCATCTGGCTCTGCTCCGTACCGGCAGGCAGCCACTGGAGCATCTGCTGCCAGGTCTCACGTGCCTGCGGCCAGGCCCGCTCCTGCTCCTGTGATACGGCCAGCTGTCCAAGCCCTTTCAGGTGTCGCGCGTAGATGATCGAATGACATTCGGGACAAGCAAGCGTCATCGGTGGCAGCCAAAGACCGCACTCGGGACAGTTGTGAATCGGATCAGGAGTAGTAGCGGAAAGGGTCGTTTCAGTCACAACAGGTCAGCCGTAGAAGCATCTGCGTCTATTTTATCCGAGAGTCTGTCCTGCCGGACGGGCCTCCTGCGCGGAGGGCGGCCACTTCGTGGCGTGTATACCCCTTCGGTTGGCGCTCCCGTTGGTCGCGAAGAAGATCTTATGCCGACCAACGGAAGGACCGTTGCATATGGTTTTCCGAGACCGGTACACAAGTCACGAAGTGACCGCCCCACGCGCAGTGGGCCCGTCCGGCAGGAAAGCTTCTAAGTCTCGCGACCTGGCTGTCCCTGCTGCTCGGTTGCGTCGTTCAGCTTCACCTTAACGTCGAGCCGTTTGCGCCCACGGAAGACAGTAAGAGTCACCTCGTCACCAGCCTTATGAGAGTTCATCACCGCCGCCAGATCCTGCGCGTTCGTGATCTCTTGTCCGTCCATCCCGACGATCAGATCGCCCCCCAGCATCACCGGCATGTTTCCCTGGTAGGCTCTCTGAGTTCCTCCATGCAGACCGGCCTTCTCCGCTGCGCCGCCCGGCAGGACACGCTCAATCAACAGACCGTAGTCGGCAGCCAGACCGATCTGGTCGGCGACCTCCGGACCAATCTCCAGGGTGGCGATGTCGAGCGAGGGACGACGGATTCGCCCGTACTTCGCAAAGTCTGCGATGACGGCCTTGGCGGTATTGACGGGGATGGCGAAGCCGATACCCGCCGACTGGTCAACGCCATTCGAAGCGATAAGAGTGGTGATGCCGATGACCTCGCCTCGCGAATTCAGCAGCGGGCCGCCGGAGTTGCCCGGATTGACGCTGGCGTCGGTCTGGATCGCGTCTTCAATGGGATTGTTGTTCGGTCCGCGAATCGACCGTATCGCCGAGATGATTCCGCGTGTCATGGTGCCGGACAAGCCGAACGGATTCCCGATCGCGTAGACACGCTGGCCCACGGTAAGGCTCTGCGATTCGGCGAGCGTCGCCGGCTGAAGGTTAGGCGCATTGTTGATCAGAAGCAGAGCGAGATCATGTCCCTTATCTACGCCGACTACGGTGGCCTTGTACTTGTGCTTGTCCGAGAGCGTGACCTCGACGCGCTGGGCGTTGTCGATGACGTGATTGTTGGTAAGGATGTGTCCCTGTTTGTCCAGAATGAACCCGGACCCCTGCCCCTGCTGCGGAACCGGACCGTAAAAGAAGTCCATCGCAATCGCGGTCGAGGTGATGTTGACCACCGACGGCAGGGCTTTCTTGTAGACGGCAATATTCTGCTGCTCTTCAGTGTCGTAGGCGGGAGCGGCATTGGCTTCGGTCAGCTCAAAGGTTCCTAGCGGGCCATTCACGGCGGCGGTGTTCGTCGCAGACAGGGACGTGGAGGGCGTGGCGCGATGCAGCCAGGGCGAGACGGCTCCCGTCGACCAGACATGCGTCGTCAGGTAGTAGAAGCCAGAGAGAAGAAGCACCACAAGGAGAACGGGGCGTAGTTTCATCGTGAGCACGACCTGATCTTTCAAATAGCCGGCTGCGAAAGACCGACACATTCAATTGTATCGAGGCGCGCGCCCCGCTGCTCAGGCGCCGTAAAGTCCGTGGATCCCATCAAAGCGGCCCATCAGCATTGTCTGAAGAGTGGTACAGCGGGACTGGATTCGTCCCGCTTTTTGAGAGCACCAGGGCACTGAAGTCGGTCGTGCTCCCGATGCCTCTCCCGGGGAGGGCTAAAGTCTGTACTTGCTTACACCATACGCTGCAGCCGATTGAGTGCCGACGGCTTGATGCGCGGCGCATGGAGGAAGTTCTCGCGTTCGGGTTGCCGTTTGGTCTGCACCTCCCACTGCTCCTCCTTGACCTTGACCGGCCCGGCCCAGGATTCGGCGTCGAGATCAGCACTGGCGATGTTCGCTCGACCCACCAGGGAACGGTCCGTGCGATCGAGCCGATCGGATCTGTCTGCGCGCTCAGGCCTGTCGATACGCTCAGAGCGTTCCAGGCGGTTGATGACCTCTACTTCTTCGCTCTTCGCCGCGACCTCCATACCTTCGGCCACTGCCTCAACGTCCTGCTCGTTGCTATGAACAGTCGCCATCAGTGAAGCCATGAAGTTTGCCATCATGCGCTGCGCACACTTCTGTCCACACAGATGCTTGGCGCCCTTGCGCGAGTTCTTCGGCGACTCCCAACCGCGCAGCTTCAACTCGCCGCCCTGTTCGTAGGCGACGAACCAGTAGTTACTCGTCTGCTTCTCTGCTGCACAGATATCGCAATTGATAGCTTGCCGGATCATCTGCCTGTCTCCTTGTCCTTCAATGAAGTGTGCCTGTCTGACACAGTCCCTTCATCGGCAGAAGATCGAAATGCATCATCCGGGGACACCCAAAATGTTGGAGATTCGATGCAACGTGTTCCCCCTGAAGTCCGGGACGGAGGCTTGTCTATGCCGCAGTTTCGAGGATCGGCCAAAGCTGATCGACCTGCCACTCCAGCTCGGTCAGCGCGCCGCCATTGGTCAGCACATAGTCGGACAAAGCGCTCTTCTGTTCGTCGGAGATCTGCTGAGCCAGCCTGCGGCGCGCCTCCGCTTCAAGTTCCGCGCGCTGCTCCTCGCTTATCATCCTGCCGGTGGAGCAACGAGCGACGAATCGTGCGATCTTCACCTTTTCCGGAGCCGTCACCAGAATGATCCTGTCGAAACGGCTCTGCCAGCGCGAACCATCTGCACCATAGCGCGTCTCGAAGATCAACGCCGACTCCACCATCACAACGGCGTGAGGCTCCTGCTGAAATATCTTCTCAGTCAACTCCATCTGGCGCGCGATCACCAGAGGATGAGCGATTGCATTTAACTCTTCAACGCGACCCTCTGTGAAAGCGATGCGCGCCAGGGCGGCGCGATCAAGAGTTCCATCGGCGAGAACCACACCCGGACCAAAGTGATCGACCATCCCGATGTAGATCGGCTGGCCCAACTCCATGAGTTCGCGGCCGATCGCGTCCGACTGCAGGATGTGCGCCCCGTGAACAGCAAACAGCTTCGCTGCGGTGGACTTTCCACTTCCCAACCCGCCAGTGAGGCCGACACGCAGCATAGCGGCTACTTATTCCCCGGCGAGATTCCGCGCCGCAGCTTTGCAGCCGTTACCGTGTTCTGCATGAGCATTGCAATCGTCAACGCGCCGACGCCGCCTGGGACCGGGGTGTACGCGCCCGACACCGCAAATGCAGCCGGATGAATATCCCCAACCACAACTGATCCGCGCTTGGCGAAGGTCGCTGCCCGGTTTGGATCGCCGGGGAAGAACTTCTCGATGTCTGCGGCGTCAGTGACGCGATTGATTCCGACATCAATCAGCGTTGCGCCCGGCTTGACCATATCCGCCGTCACGAATCCCGCACGACCGATCGCTGCCACGAGAAGGTCTGCCTCGCGAGTGAAGCTGCCGAGGTCCACCGTTCTGCTGTGGCATACGGTCACCGTGGCGGAGGCGTTCAGCAACATCACCGCCGTGGGCTTGCCTACGATATCCGATCGCCCCACCACAACCGCGTTCTGTCCGGCGACCGGCAATCCGCTACGCCGCAGAATCTCGAGGATACCCGCCGGGGTACATGGAGCCAATCCCGGCTGACCGCTCTGCAGACGGCCTACATTCACGGGGTGAAATCCATCCACATCTTTGTCCGGCGCTACAGCCTCGAGCAGCCGCTTGGTGTCTACGTGCTTCGGCAGCGGAAGTTGAATCAGGATTCCGTCGATATCCTCGCGGGCGTTGAGGGCCGCGACCAGCGCCAGCATCTCATCGGTTGTGATGCTCTCCGGCGGCGTGATCATCTCGCTGAAGATTCCCAACTCGCCGCAGGTCTTTACCTTAGTGCGAACGTAGATCTGCGACGCAGGCGACTCGCCGACCAGAATCACCGCCAACCCGGGAGTGATGCCGCGAGCCGCGAGCGCTTGAACCTCGGCTGCGACCTCGGCCTTGATCTGCCCGGCGATGGCAACGCCGTCCAAAATCGTTGCAGTTCTCTTCATCTCATCCATACGTCTTTCATGGTATCGCGCTCTCTGGCTCCTCTGACGGTAAGATAACTTTGTGAGCGCGCAATCCCCGCCGGCCGAAGATCTACGTTACGTCGTCTGTCCGGTCTGCCATCAGAAGCTCGAACGCGTGGACGATGTTATCTCGTGCAAGGGATGCAGGCGACGCTATCCTGTGGTCGAAGGAATTCCTGTACTGCTTGCGGACCGCGCTCTAATCCAGTGACTCAAAGAACTTTTCGGGCCATCTTTTCGTAATGTCGTCTGACGATGAACTCTATTGTCGATCAATGCGTGTTCAGAAAGAGAGTACGACCTCAGTCAATCTATGACGTCTAACACTACAGATAAGCTGACGGCGGATACACGCCGGGCAGGAGAAGAACAAGTGACTAAGGCAAAGGGCGCCCACGTCGAAAAGTTCGCTGAGGCCGATCTCTCCGGGTTGCGGGAAGATCTGATGAAGTCGGGTCTCGACTCCTGGCAGGCCGCCGATCTCATAAGCAGCTTTCTTGTCACACGCGGCTACGGCGTCTCCACGCAGGATGCGCGCAAAGCGGCGTTCCGGATGGAGTCTATCAGCTGCTCTTTGCCTTGCCTTCAGGAGGAGTTGGAGAAGATCGCGCAAGTGATGTGAAGTGCCGCACCTCCACATGGCACCTTCCGACTGGAATAGGAACACGCGCAAGGCTGAATAAAAAGATCGTTCAGGCGGCAATTTCGTCAGCTACGCTATCCCCATGCCCGCTGGCTCTCGCTGTTCTATTCTCCTTCTTCTCACGCTCACTCTCCCTGGAGGGAGGTCGGTTCTTGGCGAAGAACAAGTTGTGGAGCAACCTGATCGTCCCCAGTTCGTAAAGACCACTCTCGCTGACGGGATCGATCGAGTTGCCGGACAGGAGCCAGGTTCGCAGATAAAGTACGTACGGCTGGCTCTCGCGGGGTCTCTCCGTCTCCCCGCTGCTGCAGACTCTTCCCTGCCTTTACCCGCCCCCACGCTAATCGCTCAATGCACCCTGCGCCCAAACGGAAAATCTTATTTCGAACTCTTCACGAACTTTGGAGGCGCCACCGACCTCACTTTTTATCCTCCCTGGACGCCTGCCTCCCAAGACGACCTCTTTCCTCCGCGCACGGAGAAAGTCCCCATCACAATGGACTTCCTCGGCTACACCCGCGTTAAACCCGTTCGTCGTCAGTGGGAGATTCCGGTTCAGACACCGGGCCAGTATCGCTACAACCCTCCTGGCCCCGGCTCTACGAACCTGGAAGAGATCGCCTACTACCTCCGATATCTCGTTGCCCTTCCCACGCTTCGCCTCACGCTCGGCAACAACTCCGCTGACTTTCTCACCACACCGCTGCTCAACGAAATCCGCAAAGAACCGCTCTGCCGTGCGGCCGCCCTCTGATAAGGGGGACCAACACAAGACAACGAAGTCGGGACTTCTGGAACAGGGTCTAAAATCCTTTCCAGCGCAGGGCGAAACCTAACGCTCGAGAGCCCATGAAGACTGTGAAGCTTCTCTCCTGGCACGAAGACATTACGACGAAGGCTGCATCGCTGAAACGCCGTGGCCTGAAGATCGACGCTGCTCCTCTGATCAGAAACTCGGGGGTCGTCGGTGAACTCGCCCATCTCAACCCCGCAGCGCTGGTTCTCGATCTGGACAAACTTCCGTCGCGCTCCCGCGAGGTTGCACTGGCTCTTCGCTCCAGCAAATCCGCGCACCACATACCGATCCTCTTCGCAGGCGGATTGCCCGAAAAGACGGAACGAATCCGTGCTGAAAATCCCGAGGCCAGTTACGCCTCATGGTCCGAAGCCCCTCGCGCCCTCGCCGCACTTCTTCGCCATCCACCAGCTCCTCCGGCCATCGCACCTCCACGCGATTTCTCAACAACGCCCCTGCCAAAAAAATTTGGAGTTAACTCGAGTATGGAGGTAGCCCTCATCGCCGCTCCAGACGGCTTCGAAGAGCTACTTGGCGACCTCCCTGAAGAGACCATCCTGCTCTCGCTCGCAGACCTGACCTCTACGCTGGATCTACTCACGCTTCGTCTCCCCAGGCAGGCCTCCGTCTGGATCGTTCATCCAAAACGCACCGGCAAACACTACGTCGACTTCAATCAGAACCACGTACGCGATGAGTCCCTAGCCGCAGGCCTGGTCGATTACAAGGTGTGCTCGATTGATAACGACTGGTACGCGCTCAAATTTGCATGGCGCAGCGCTAATCTTCGCGGTCGGACGACCCTTCACGACGTAAAACGCCTGCACCGGCCCGTTGAAAATCGCTTACAGCACTACACTTCCGGTTCGACCTCAGGGTACGGCACTGAAAAGAGCGCAGACCTTCGCCAGAGAGAATAACCCGCGCGCCCTTCCGTAGTCTTACAAGGCATAATCAAAGGATGCCGTCTCTCTGGTCCCCAACCGACTGGCCCCAGCGCCTCGCCGAACTGCAGGCCCCCACGGGCGAGCTGAAAGAAGCTCCGCTGCGCCGCGACGTTCGCTCTCTCGGGATGCTGCTGGGCGAGGTGCTGCGCGAGCAGGCCGGCGCGCCGCTCTATGAGGCCGTCGAAGCTCTCCGCCGCATCGCCATCGCGCGTCGCGAAGCCGAAGCCCCGCAGACCGGAGCCGCCGACCAGACCGTCGCCACCGCCCATCTCCAGCAGGCGCTGGCCCGCGTCCATACGCTTGACCTGCCCGCTGCCTACCAGCTCGCCCGTGCCTTCGGCTTCTACTTCGAGCTCATCAACCTCGCCGAGACCAACCATCGCAAGCGCCGACGCCTCTCCTTACAGCTGAATCAGAGCGCGGATTCAGCCGGCTCTATTCAACGCGGTGATCTGCGCGGAACTCTCCGCCGTCTTCGCCAGGCCGGCTTTCCCGCGGAACAAGTTCACTCCCTGCTGGCGCGTATCTGCGTCGCCCCGGTCTTCACCGCGCATCCCACCGAGGTCGCCCGCCGCAGCGTCATGTTCAAGCGCCGTCGCATCTCCGATCTCCTCGAGCAGCTCGACCGCATACCCGTCCCCGAACCTCACCTCGAATCTCTTGAACGCGATCTGCTGGCCGAGATCACCGCGCTCTGGCAGACCGACGACGTGCGCAGCGCACGCCCTACGGTGCTCGACGAGATCCGCATGGCCCTCGACTACTACGAGTCAAGCCTCTTCGACACCCTCCCTGTTCTCTACTCCGAAGTCGCCGCCGCGCTCGCTGCCGAATATCCCGACGATAAAAGCTCAGATTCAGTTACAAACAAATCGGAACAGTCTAGATCTTCGACAGCTCAATCCTCCGTCGCCGATCTTCCCCTTTTAATCCGCTTTGGTTCCTGGATCGGGGGCGACCGCGACGGCAACCCCTTCGTCACTCCCCAGGCGACGCGCGACGCGCTCGCGATGGCCCGCGCTCTCTTGTTCACGCACTACCGCCGCCGTCTGCAAAACATCTTCGAGCAGCTTGCAAGTTCTACCCAACAGGTCCCTGTCTCCCAGGAACTAAACGCGCTGCTCGACAGCTATCTCAGTCAACTCCGCACCGCCGGCCAGAGTGCTCTCGGCGAGCGCTTCCCTCACGAATCCATCCGGCTGCTCATCGCCTGCATCATGATGCGACTTGGTGCGACTCCGCAATCCGCCGTTCCCGTTCCGGCCAATCCCGCGCTCAAGCCATACACCCGGGCTACCGAGATGCTCTCCGATCTCACAATCCTTCGCGAATCACTGGTCGACAATAGCGGCCCTCGTCTCGCCGAGATGCTCATCGACCCGTTGCTGATAGAGGTTCGCACTTACGGACTGCACCTGCAGACACTGGACATCCGCCAGCACGCCCGCGTCCACGCCGCCGCCGTCGCGGAGGTCTCCGCATGGTGTCCCTCCAACTCGCCTGACGCGCTCAACCTCCCATCCGCGCTGAGCGAACAGACCGCCGAGGTTCTCGACACCTTCCGCACCATCGCCGAACTCAAGCAAACCTACTCCCCAGAGTCCATCCGGCAGTACGTCATTAGCGGCGCAACCAGCGCCGAAGATGTCCTGCAGGTCATCTGGCTTGCGCGTCTCGGTGGAGTCAAGGTCGAAGCCACCACACCTCAACCAGACGGCACAGTAGACGACCCCGGCCTGCAGCCCGTTCCGCTCTTTGAGTCCATCGAGGATCTTCAGAACGCCCCCGACATTATGCGCAAGCTCTGGACGAGCGAGGCCTACAAGCCACTTCTCGCGAGTTGGAATCGTCAGCAGGAGGTCATGCTCGGTTACTCCGACTCGAACAAGGACGGCGGCATGATCACGAGCACATGGGAGATATGGAAGGCTCACCGTGCACTGCATGAGGTCGCTCGCGAATGCAACGTGAACCTGCGGCTGTTCCATGGTCGCGGCGGCACGGTAGGTCGCGGTGGTGGACCAACGCACCGCGCCATCTTCGCTCAGCCTGTCGACAGCTTCACCGGCGAACTTCGCATCACCGAACAGGGCGAAGTTCTCAACTGGAAGTACTCCGACGTCGTGCTCGCCGAACGCAATCTTGAACTGATGATCGCCGCAAGCCTCGACGCACTGGGCCGCCCCGATGCGGCGCTGCAGCGCGGCGCGGAGACTCCCCACCTCACCGGCGAGATCCTTCCAGCATGGGAAGCCGCACTCGACCAGCTTTCGGCTACCTCCTACGAGTTCTATCGCAAACACATCGTCGATAACCCCGACACATTTACCTACTTCGAGCAGTCCACTCCCGTCGCAGAGCTCGAACATGCGCGTCTCGGCTCACGTCCCGCAAAGCGCAGCGGCAAAAAATCCATGGCCGATCTTCGCGCCATCCCTTGGGTCTTTGGTTGGATGCAGTCTCGCCAGCTCGTTCCTGCGTACTTCGGCGTGGGTCATGCGCTCCATCAATTCATCCAATCCAAACCCGACGGCCTCGCGCAACTTCAAACCATGGCCCGCGACTTCCCGCTCTTTCTCGACATCATCCGCAACGTAGAGATGGCCCTCGCCAAGGCAGACTTCGGCATCGCCCGCCTCTATGCGTCACTGGTCGAAGACGAAGCCCTTCGCGACCGCGTCTTCACGATCCTCGAAGCTGAGTTCAACCTGACGCACCGCATGATTCTCGAGATCACAAAGCAGAAATCGCTCCTCGAAACCAACCCGGTTCTCGAGCGCTCCATCCGCCTGCGCAATCCCTACGTCGACCCGATGTCGCTCATTCAGGTCGAGCTGATGCGACGCAAGCGCGCAGCCCTGGCAAAAGGACACCCCGAGTCTCCCGAACTGGACCGCGCCATCTCCGCCACGATCAACGGCATCAGCGCCGGCCTCCGCAACACCGGCTGATCGCGAAAGAAGTAGAAATACCTAATTCGAAAAGGGGGAGCTCAATCAGCTCTTCCTTGCCGCACCTCTCGCAAGCAAAGTATCAATATCCCTGATCCGCTCGGAACGCCGTTACTTTATTCTTCACAAACGTCACCGCCATCGGTTTGCCAAGATTTGCAAACACCACCATGCGGTTCCCATAGTCGTTGCTCGTGCTCTTGCTAACCTGTCCCAGCGCAAGCTCCACCTGCCGCTCATTCATCCCGAGAATGACACGGTGCGAGTCCACGGCCTTCCAGATCTCCGGTCCCCAATGCTTGTAGAGCTCATGCGGATCGTCATAGAACAGGATCTCGTCGGTATAAAACGTGTACTGGCCCGCCTGCCGATACCCCACTGGCACGGCGTATTCCTTCGTATCTCCTGCGACATCGGGCCGCGTAAAGACCATCAGCACCTGCTTGTCGCCGCCTGGAATTCGAAACGTCGCAGCCTTCGGAGCCACCTGCTCTATCGCGTCCTTCACCATCAGCGGCTCTGCGCCCAGCAGCGTCCCGGCAGCCTTGCCATACTGAGCCGCATGTCCGACGAGAGGATAGTATTCCAGTTGCCCACCGGCCGAAACCCAAACCGTCGATCCCGCCAGATCCTTAATGTCCTTCAGCGAATCCGGCCGTTTCTTCTTCAAGAAGACAAGATCGTCTTCGGGAATCACCTCGCGCGCGGGCGCCTTCACCGACGTATCCGGAGCATTCCGCTCCCGGTAGATCAACCCCACCCGAATGCCGACCGCCAGCACCAGCACAACAGTCGCCCCGATCGCCGCCTTCGCTCCATTCTGCATCGACTCTCCCTTACCCCTTAGATAGCAACCACTGCACTCTAATCTACCGACTCCGCGACACTCAACTCCTCATCCGCTCCCATCAAAGCGTCTGCCGTTAGAGCATCGGCATTGCGCAACTGCGGGAACAATGCGGCAGCAGAGGCCGTCACCAGCATCGATCCAATCCCGCCAATCACCACTGCCCGCACAGCGCCCCACCACTGCGCCGTCACACCACTTTCAAACTCGCCAAACTCATTCGACGCTCCAATGAACAACCAGTTCACCGCACTCACACGCCCACGCATCTCAGGCGGCGTCGCCAACTGTAGCACGCTCGACCGAACCACCACACTCACCATGTCACTCGCACCGACGATCACCAACGCCGCCGCGCTTAAGTAAATGCTCTTCGATAACCCGAAAACCACCGTAGCCGCGCCGAAGATTCCAACGCACACCAGCATCGTCGCCCCAGCTTTGTGCTTGATCGGTCGCACTACCATCACCAGAGAAACCGCGAGCGCCCCTACCGACGGCATCGCCCTCAGCAACCCAAGCCCGCGTGGTCCAGCATGCAAAATGTCCGTCGCAAAGATCGGCAGCAACGCCGTCGCCCCACCCAGCAGCACCGCAAACAGGTCCAGCGAGATCGACCCCAGAAGCAGTTTCGCGCGCCAAACGTACTCAAGCCCTGCCAGCACCGTCTTCATGCTGAAAGCCTTCTTTTCCGTGGTCACCATCTTCGTTCGAATCATGCTGACCAGCACAATGAACCCCAGCAGCATCAGAAGCGTGAAGCTGTATACCAGCGGCGCGCCGTTACACAGTGCCGCGACACCGGCCAGCGGCAGCGTAAACAAGATTCCTCCCACTGCGGGGCCGGACATATTCGCAATCTGGTAGACCGTCGCGCCCCACGTCACCGCGTTGACAAAGTTTTCTTTAGGCACCAGGCTCGGCAGCATGGCACTCGCCGCCGGTCCGCTGAACGCTCTGCCCAACCCAATCCCCACAAGCACCGCATAGATCGGCCAGATTCGTCCGTGTTGCAACGCCGTCGCGCTCAACGACAACCACAGCAGCACGGCCGTGCAACAAGCCTGCAGCCCGTAGCAAAGCAGAATGATCTTGCGCCGGTCATATCGATCCGCCGCATGTCCCGCAGCAAGCACGACAAACAATCCAGGCAGAAAAAGAGCGAGCCCCGTATACCCAAGGTCCAAGGCAGAGTGTGTGATCGCATACACTTGCCATGCCACCGCAACCGACTGAGCCTCTGCCCCCAGAATCACCATCAACCGCGCCGTCTGATAAAGCCGAAAGTCCCGCGACTTAAACGCCGAGCGGTAGTCGTTCTCGTCCGCCAGCTTTACTCGTTCCGAGCCGTCCGCCATGCCCTATGTTTTCACACTTCCGCTACGAAAATGTCACCTTCTCCCAGGACCTATTTGCCTGTCGATCACCTTCTTGGAATGCTGCGTGATCTCTCCCGGCACAACATGCCGTCGCGCAGTCGAGATGTCCCCGCAAGGCTCTAAGCAATCGCGCCTGAATTTTCGTTGGAGATCCCAGTGCCGAAGCACCGCTACCGGCCCAGATAAACCCTGTACTGTGTCTCGACGACTCCAGTGTTCCGCGCCAGTTGCAGCTTCGACTGGTTGTACTGATACAGCGTATCCACCAGCCGGCTCTGCGCCGCAGCCAGCGTCGCCTGCGCCTGCACGACCGGCAGATTGTCGTCCACCCCGGCAGAGAAACGGTCAGACGCATCCTGCAACTCCTGCGTCGCGAGGTCGACGTTGCTCCTAGCCACCTTTACCAGATCATTCGACGACTGCACATCCAGCATCGCCGCGCGAATCTGTTGCTCGATGGTCACCCGTAGCGAATCGATCTGCTGATTCAACCCTGTAACCTGAGCTTCCGCTACCTCACGCTCGCCACGAAGCTGTCCTTCCTGAAACACCGGCACGCTCACCTTGCCGGTCGCTGTAAACACGCCGTGGTACAGCGAACCGATCTCACCCAGTACGCCGTAGTATCCATCGAACGACACCACCGGCAGACGCTCCGCCCGTACCGCCTTCCGCGCCTTCGCCGCAACCTCAAGCTGCGCCTGCAGACTCAGCAGATCCTTCCTCCGCTCGTAAGCCAGCTTCTTGGCATCCTCCAGGGGCAGCTGCGCAAACTCCGCGTAAGGAGCCGTATCGGTCAGCGTAATCTCCTGGTCCGCCGGCAGTCCGATCAACCGGTTCAGCGCAATCTTGTCCTTCGCAAATGCGTTCTCGTCATTGATCAGCGCCTGCTGCTGCGTCTGCAACTGGACCCTCGCCCTCAACTCGTCCAGATTCGTCCCAACGCCCGCCTCGTGCGAGGCCTTCGCCTGCTGGTACGCCACCTCGTCGGCCTTCTCCAAAGCCTGCGCGTTCGCAATCTGCGAAGCATCCGCCAGCGCCAGCAGATATTGCGATCCCACTGCCAGCGTCACACCACCCAGCTCATTTAGAGTGGTAAGGTTAGCCACCTTCGCCGCCTGCTGCGCCGACCGGTACAGATAATACGCAGGCACATTGAAGAGTTGCTGATTCAAACTCATCTGGGCCGAAGCAGTATCCACCTTGACGATCTCGCTGAACGCCCCTGGAGGCAAACCCAACCCAGCCAGCGATTGGCCCTTGAACCCCTGGGCCGCGAGGTTAATCTCCTGCGCCTCGATCGCCCCCTTGGCCGTCAAGCTCGGCAATAGACTATTCTCGACCGTCAGCACCTGGCCACGCACCACCCGTTCATTCTGGATGACCAGCAGCATCTGCAGGTTACGCTTCTCACCGCGAGCGATCGCGTCATCGAGACTCAGCGCCAACGCACCCGGCGTTGCCTGTTCGACCACCACCCCACCCGGCAGCTTCACGAGATTGGGCATAGGGGCCGACGGCAGATCTGCACTTTGCCCCTGAGCACCTTGGATCTGAGCACTCTGGGTCTGCGCGCCCGCCATGGGGACACACAAAGCCAGCGCCAGAGGCCACACCACCGCCCGCGAGCGCACCTTCGCTTCTCGTAAAATTTCAGTCAGGGCTTTCATGCTCTCTTATTAGAGTGCCACACTCCCCTCGCGATGCAGAAATCACGAGAAATCGGTCCTCGCCCCCCTCCCTCAGCTAAAATACGAAAGATAATCCTATGCGTCTTATAACAATGAACCGCATCGTCCTCGCCGCAGCCCTGCTCCTCGCCCTTCCGGCCATCCCGGCCCTCGCTCAGGGCTTCAAAGACACCTCCATGCTCCGCGCTCCCGCCGGATCTCCAGTCGCCATCTACGAGTTTGAAGATCTCGAATGCCCCGCCTGCTCGCACGCCTTCCCCATCGTGCATGCGGCCGTCGATAAATATAAGATTCCCCTTCTACGCCACGACTTCCCTCTGCGGATGCACGTCTGGAGCTTCGACGCCGCCGTGATCGCCCGCTACATTCAGGACAAGATCTCCCCACAGGCCGCTGAAGAGTACCGCCGCGCCGTCTTCGCCAACCAGATCTCCATCGCCTCGAAAGAAGATCTCAACGGCTTCACGCAAAAGTACTTTCAATCTCATGGCCGCGTGATGCCGTTCGTCATCGACCCGAACGGGCTCTTCGCTGCAGAGGTGCACGCCGACCAGACCCTGGGCGAGCGCGTCGGTCTCACCAAGACTCCGACCATCTTCATCGTCACCCACAAGGGCTTCGTCGAAGTTAACGACGTCACTCAGCTCTACGCCATGCTCGACACCGCAATCGCAGAAAACCCTGCACCGGCAACGGCCAAACCAAAGACCACGACAGCGAAGCGATAGACCAATGACCCGGGCGCAGTTCCTAATCTCGGGCCTCTTGTTGACGACTGTTGTCGCAATCACGTAGGTGACGCGCACTTCACCGGCATAGGAGCAGTTTCCAGCGCCCTGACCGCATGGTTCGATTTAGATCGCAAACTCTACACCCGCTGCCTGTCAACGAACAGGTCGAAGTACTCTCCATGATCGGCGACATCGCCTCCTTCCAGGGCAGGCCGATCGTTCACACCCACGTCGTCCTGGGGAAACAACACGGAACCACAGCGGGCGGTCATCTCTTCGAGGCCTGGGTCAACCCCACCCTGGAGGTCTTCGTCACCGCTGATGACACACCGCTCAACAAACGCGACGATCCAAGCGGCCTCAGGCTCATCGATCCCGCGAAGTAACGGCTTCCCGATCACGGCCGCTTCACCGAGTCTGGCCATCTCACCGAACCTGAAAGATCAGGAAGTAGTCCTGACCGTCCGCCTTGGTGAAGTCGTACGTCCCGACCAGCTTGTACCCAGCCTGACCCATCTCTTTCACCACAACATCGTGGTTCAATCCATGGTCCGCTCCGTTGCCGTTACGGTCGATAATCCCCACCTTTGCCCCCGGCCGCAAAGCCTTCTGCAGCACCTTCATCGTCGGCACAGGGTGCGCAATCTCGTGATAGACCTTCAGCATCAGCACCGCGTCCACGCTCCCCGTGGGTAGCCGCGGATCGTCTGGGCTGCCCAGCACCGTACGCACATTCGACAGATCTTCCTTCAACGCTCGTTTGCCAATGTATTCGATCGCCAACGGATTAATGTCCTCCGCGATCACCGCACCCGTAGCTCCCACTCTGCGCGACGCACGCACCGTAAACCACCCCGAACCCGCGCCAATATCCGCAACATTCTTCCCCGCGACAATCCCCAGCAGGTCCATCACGCGATCGATCTGCAACTTCTTATCCCGGTCCGGATACTCAAAGATGGAAAGGTCGCCAGAGTAAGGAGTACTCGTAGGCCGCTGCGTCACGTCCTGCGCCGGATCAGGCGAAGTCGACATCATGGCGGTCGCTTTGTCCAGGCTCCGCTGCGTTCCCGCGCCCGTCTGCCCACTAGAAGAAACGCAAACTCCAACCGTCAAAACCAAAACCAGAAAAACTCTACCCAGCCCAAGCCACGGCGAACCACTGAAAAGCGTCATCCCAACAGCATCCGCCAATTCACCCGCTAAGGCAATCGCCCACAGTTGTCAGTTATAACCTCGCCAACAACTCACCCAACGCAATCAACGAATCTGTACCAGCTCCGCACCAGCCCCATGCCCCGACGCGCCCGGCGTCACCGAGGAGGTCTGCGGAGCACGCCAGTGGTCGATGTAGCTCACCTGATGCACGCAGCTGATCGTGCAACTCGGCGCGCAGCTCTTCTCCGTCAAAAACTCCCGCTTCACATCGGCGGTCTGGTACTGCGCCAGCGGCACCGCCGGATATCCACGCTGCTGGCTGCAATAGTGCACTAGCCCGTTCTCGCAGATATACAAGTACCGACCACCCGCCCGGCAACGCCAGTCATTCGTCTTCCCATTGGCGATCGCCTCCTGGAAGTGATTGAACCGCGAGTAGCTCCGCCGCGTCAGGTTCCGCACCTTGTCCCACACCGTGCGCTCGGCATCCCCTAGCGGCTTCAACTGCCCGCTGCCATCGTGAATAATTCCAATCGTCGAGCTGAACCCCAGCGCCAGCGCCCGCTCACTCACCGTCAACGCGTCGTTCGGATTCGCAATCCCGCCGCCAACCACGGAGTTGATATTCACATGAAAGTCCGCATGCTCGGCCAGCATCTGCAGCTTCTTATCCAGCACCTTCAGGCTCTTCTTCGAGACCTCATCCGGCATCACGTTATCGATCGAGATCTGCATATGATCGAGCCCGGCCTTATTCAGCCTCTCGATCCTCTCCGGCATCAGCAGATACCCGTTCGTGATCATCCCGGCAATCGCGCCAGTCTTTCTGATGCGAGCGATAATCTGATCCAGCTCCGGATGCAGCAGCGGTTCGCCGCCCGAGATCGTAATCACCGAAGTCCCCAGCCGTCCCAGATGGTCAATGCGTCGTAGCATCTCCTCCAGCGGCACCGGGTCCGAGTGATCGTCGTACTCATTGCAATAGGTACAGGCCAGGTTGCACCGCCGCATCGGCACAATGTGCGCCATGTACGGATGCCCGGTCGACATCACCGCTGAACCGATCGAGCCTAACTCACGCAGCTTGCGCGTCACTGCCTTCCAGCGGCGCCTGGCAGTCATCGGACGGCTGCCATTCACCACGGCAGTTGTAGGAGCAGAAGACATATCATCTTCAAGTATATCGAAGTGCGCTCAGATCTCCTCCTTAGCCTATCGCGGGAGCTCGAAATCCGCGCAGGAGAGATCGGAAACTATGTCCCGACTCTCAGAACCAGCATTCCGCCAACCAATAGACTGACTGAAGGCAAACAGACTCACTAAGAGCAAGATCTCGCGTCCTCTCGCCCAAATAAATCGCCCAAATAAATTCTGTTAGATTCCGTCGCGTCTCGCCAACCGCGCTTCGCTCTATAGTTTCGCCAACAGTTCGCGAGTGTATTGGCCCGTCTCGCCAAAGAACTCTTCCAGCCCAAACCCCGGAATCACACACGAGCGCTTCTTTGTATCCGGCGTCAGGGTCAACGTCTGCTCCTGCTTGTCGCGAATCACCACCACCGGCAACGGCCGCCCTCTGTTGTCATGGATCGTCTTCGTCCAGTCGGTTCCGCTCGAAACAGCGATCGAGTTTACCCGCACCACCACATCTCCTGCCTTCAACCCAGCCTGTTCCGCCGGGCTGTTGCTGTCGACGCTCCGCACCAGCAGCCCCGCTCCGCCCTCTGCGCCAAAAAATCCCGCCAGCTGCGGCCCCATCACCTCAAGCTGAGCGCCAGTGTAGGACGAACTCAAAATCATATTCATCGCCAGCATCTCTCGATGCCCCTTGGGAATCGCCGTGGTCCCGGACGAGGTCGAGCCGCCGCCCATAAAACTATTCCCACCGCGTACTGACCCCGAAGGCCCGCTCCCCGGAGCTGGAACCGTATAGTGCTGCTCCCACGCCTGCTGTCCCACCGTCAGCCGGTCCGCCATCTGCATCGTCATCGTCATCGTCTGCCCATCGCGACTGATCACGAAGCTCACCGTCCGTCCCACTGGTTGATCGCGCAGCAACCGCTTCAACTGCTCCTGGCCGTCAACCCCCTGGCCGTTCATCTGCAAAATCACATCGTGCATTCGCATCCCAGCTTTGCACGCCGGTCCATCGTGATCCAGACTCACAATCTCCGCCCCACGCGCCTCTTTCATCCGCAGCGAACCAACCTGATCGTCGCTAACATCGCGCGTCTCCACCCCGAGGTACCCTTGCGTCGCGTACTTGTGTGAGCCAGCGCCCATCGCTCCCCCGAGAACGGTGCGCCCAGACCAGAAAGGCAGACCCTGCGCCGCAAGCGAACTCTGCCCACCATGCAGAACGGTCGTCCCAGCCATCAGCGCCACAACCCCAGCCACAACCCCCAAAGACCTGCGGTATTTCATCTGCCTATCCTCATTCGCGCTTGCTCTCGCACCCGGGCGATCGAGCGCGCTATCTTTCCTGCGCCTACTGAATATCCGCGGAACCCTGCAGCGCATTATAAGAAGCCGTCCGGATAAAGGGATTTGCGTCCTGCGTTGAAACCGTTCGCAGCACCTGCCGCACGCTCGAGTCCGACTGCACCGGCTCCAGCAACCCAATCGCGATCTTACGAACCTGCGCATCCGAATCATGCATGACTGCCTCCAGCACCGCATCGCGCACATGCTGGTCCTGCCCCACAAAATGTTGCAACCCCTGCAGCGCCGTCATCCGAACGCCGGCATCCTGGTCATATCGCAGCGAAACCATCAAAGCGTTACGAATCTCCGCACCATCTACAGCGGTCGGCTGGCACGCATGCCCTAACTTGCATTCGCTCGTCAGCAGCTCAACCGATTGCCTTCGCACTCCATCTGCCGCAGCAGAACGTGTGCCCACCATCAGCAGGTTCCGAATCTGCGGACTATCCAACGACCCCTCCATCGTCTCCGGAACCACCCTGTTGTAGGTAACCTGCACCAACTCCGAGTTCGGCATCGTCACAATCCCGGTCACGTTAGCGACAGCGCCTCTATCAACGCCTTCATCCGGACCCGTAACAATCACCGGCTTCTGAGGCTTCGGAGCGTGAGCCACCTGGTAGCGCAGCGTAAAGTTACCCGCCAGAAAACCCACTCCCAGCAACAGTGTCGCCAGCGCCGGAGCGCCCTGCACATGCCCCAGCCAACGATAGAAATTTGTCCTCAGTTGAGTAAGAAACCCATGTGGCGGAATCATATCCAGCTCGTCATCAAGCCGCATCCGCGACTGCGCCAGAAGATTCGGCGAAGGTTCCAGCACCGGCAGCAACGCCAACCGCTCTTCAAACACCTGGAAAGCTTCCAGCTCCGCGCGGCAACCCTCGCATTCGGTCAGATGCTGTTCCAGCCCCCCAGCCAGCTCATCCGGCAGCTCGCCGTACTTCAACAAAACGATACAATCTCTTGCGCTCTCACACTTCATTGTCCTACCTCAACCAGCCTCAAATTTTGTTTGCTTTTTGTGGGCTCTGCGTGCGCCCTTATAAAATCATTTCCAACGTACCTGCACTCACAACTCACGGCGTTACCGCAGCTCCGCCAGATTAGCCCGCAGCTTTCGCGTAGCCCGGAACAGCGTATTCTTAGCCGTCTCTTCTGTCGTGCTCAACATCTCGCCAATCGTCCGCAGCTTCAGCCCCTGATAGTGCTTCAGCTCGAACACCGTTCGCTCGCGCGGTGTCAGCTTGTTCAAAGCCTCGCCGATCCGCTCACTCATCACCTTCCGGTCCAACTCCCGCCCCGGGTTCGCCATCGCCCGGTCGTCCGTGATATTGGCCATCAGGTCCATCTCATCGCCACTGGCATCCAGCACCGTCGCCGGATCTTCCCTGCGGCTCTTTCTCCGCCGCAACTGGTCCAGGCAAAGGTTTGTGACAATCCGGTAAAGCCATGTATAAAAGCTGCACTCGAACCGGAAGTTCCCCAGGTGTCGATACGCCTTGATAAAGGCCTCCTGGTGGACATCCTGCGCATCCTGCTCATTACCGAGCATATGCAGCGCCAGCCGAAGCACAGACTGGTCATATCGCCGCACCAGAGCGTCGAACGCAGTTCGCTGGCCCTTCTGCGCCTCGCGAATCAGTTCATCGTCTTCGGTCCGCTGCTGGGCACGAGCGTCGAGCTGCGCCTGCGTCAGCTTGCCGCCGTTCCTGGTTCCGGATTGAGCCGCTGCTTTTGCCATCGCTGGCAACGATTCTACAGCGGCTGCACCTAATAATCCCGTAGCAAACGGGCTGACGTGCCGTTTTCGGAGCCCCACAGCGAGCGGAGAAGACAACTCCCCGCCAGGATTCAACCCAGCAACATCTGCATTCATCGTTCTGACTCCGGAGTCAGGAAATCGAACTACACCCCAATAGACCCCCAAACTTCGGAAAGGTGAGCATCACCAGATCCCACAAAAGGGGCAGCCCAACTCAACCCATAACACTCGTCGGTAGAGGGCAACTTCGAAACTTGACCACTACCCGCTCGTCATCTCGACCGCAAGCCGCCCCACTTGGCGCGCCGCAGGGGTAGCTGTTACTTCACTCAGCCGGAATAACATCGTCATCTCGACCGAAGGCGGCGCACTTTGCCGCCGCAGTGGAGAGACCCCCGTATTTCGTATCTGCCCTAGCTATTGTTCCAGCTGTCTCCATCGATTTACCCCGCCGAAGTCACCCGAGCCCTCCGTTTCGGTAAACTCATCCCAATGCCTCCTCGCCCGACCCCCGCTCCCAGCCTCTTCGCAGAGACCCCAGCCTCTACTCCGTCCAGACCTCAAAACCCCAAACCTCAAAACGACTGGATCAACGCCCACTGCGACGGCGGAGCCCGTGGCAACCCCGGCCCCTCTGGCTACGGTGCTCTCATTCAGGACGACGAAGGCAACGTCCTCGCTGAACTCTCCGAGTTCCTTGGCATGCGCACCAACAACTACGCCGAATACTCCGGTCTCCTCGGCTGCCTCCAGTACGCGCTCGACCACCACCACCCCTGCCTCCGCGTCGTCTCGGACTCCGAGTTGATGGTCAAGCAGATCCAGGGCAAATATCAGGTCAAAAGCCCCGACCTCAAGCCCCTCTACGAAGAGGCCAAGCGCCGTATTGCCAAACTCGAAGGCTTTGAGATCACACACGCCCTCCGCCACAAAAACAAAGACGCCGACCGCCTCGCCAACGAAGCCATGGACCGCGGAATGCGCCGCACACCAGCCACCGGCTCAAGCACCAGCCCTTCCACTCCGCCGCCGAAGGCGACCCCATACCCAACCAAATCCGAAGCCCCACCCAACCCCTACGCCAAAGCCGACACCATGCTCCGCGGCTTCACCAAAGACGGCGTCGTCCACATCCTCGGCGGAGCCACCCTCCCCAACGGCGTCTTCGTAAAAATCATCCGCGAATAACCCTATTTGCTCGAGACGTCCCCGCTGGAGTCGTTCGCGTATTCGATCCTGAAGTCGATCTGGGCGGCCTTTTCCAGCATCTTCGAGACCGAACAGTACTTATTCTTCGAGAGGTCAACCGCGTCTTCGGCAGCCTTCTTTGAGACAGCCCCGCCAATCCGGTAAGTCAGCACAATCCTTGTAAACACCCGGGGCGGCGCAGCGGCCTGTTCAGCGGTTGCAGACACCGTAAGGCTGGTCAGGGGCTCGCGCTTCTTTTTGAGGATCGAAACCACATCGACGGATGTGCAACCGCAAAGGGCCATCAGCACCGCCTCCATTGGGGAAGGACCGTTGGCGTACCGGTCGCCACCATCGAAAACCACGCTATGGCCACTTTCAGAGCGCCCCTCAAACTCCATCTCCTTCGTCCAAACTGTCTCGGCAATCATTAGTCGCTCTCTCCTATTTCATTGGACACTCGATTACACCGGTCCGTTTTCAAATTATTCGCCTTAGATACAACCTCAGCGTCCGGCAGCTGCCATCCGCGCACAAAGCTCCTCCACCGCCGCCATCTGCGCCAGCATCGTCTCCAACTTCTGCGCCCCCATATCATCCTCAAATCGCCGCTGCATTCGATCCAGAATCCCCATCACCCTCACCGCTCTCCTCTTCCCCAGCGGCCGCAGCAACAGTTGTACCGCCCGCGCATCCTCCGGGTCGATCCTCCGCTCCACCAGACCCTTCGCCTCAAGCGACGAGATGCAATGACTCACGTTGCTTCGCGTAGTCTCAAACGCCTCAGCCAGCGCCGACGGCTTGATCTGCCCGCGCTTCTCAAAGAAGATCGCCGCCAGCACCATCGCCTCAAACGCAGTCACCTCCTCGTGTTTCAACACAAGGTTCAGCGAAGCATCCATCCGCCGGGCAATCCGGCTGGCCTGAAACACAGGGCTCTGCCGCAAAAAAGCTTCAATCCTCATCCGACCTCACCTTTAGCTCAAAGGAGCGGCTGGCGCGGAGCCCGCCGTGCTCTTTTTTGTTGTCATCCCCGAAGGGAATCTGTTGTCTTCCCTCACACCAATTGCAAATCTGCTTTAGTTAAGCAGTTCAACTATTTATAGCAAAACAAAACTACTCCCAACCCAAGCTCATTTCAGCGGATGATGGAAGTAGAACTCAATCGCATGAAGATCCCTCCCCACCTTTGTCTCCCACTCCTCGCCTGTGGTCTGTCCGTCGCGCAGCAGCCTTCGTCGCCAGTCTCATCCCCAGACAAGCTCACCTCGATCGCCCAAAGCATCTCCGTCACCACCACCCTCGAGCCCCTCCCTCTCGCCGAGAGCGACCGCGCAGTCAACCTCATCTCCCCCCGCGACCAGCCCCTCGTCTCGAACTCCGTCGTTGACCTCCTCCGACAGGACCCCTCCCTCAACCTCCAGGCCCGCGCCGCCAACGGCGTCCAGGCCGACCTCTCCCTCCGCGGCACCACCTTCGAGCAGTCCCTCATCCTCCTCAACGGCCTACGCATCAACGACCCCGAGACGAGCCACCTCAACCTCGACATCCCCGTCCCCCTCGACGCCGTCACCCGCATCGACATCCTCCACGGCTCCGGCAGCACCTTCTACGGCTCCGACGCCATCGGCGGCGCCGTCAACCTCCTCACCCAGCCCCCGGCCCCAGGCCTCACCCTCATCGGCAGCGCAGGCGGCGGCAGCTACTCCTCCATCGAGCAGCATCTCCGCGCCTCCTACACCCAGGGCCCCATCGCCACCCAACTCACTGGCAGCCGCGACACCTCCGACGGCTTTATCCCCGACCGCAACTACTCCAGCAACGCCCTCGCCTCCGAGACCTGGCTCACCCTCAAGCCCGGCACAACCGACATCCTCCTCGCAGTAAGCGACCGCCCCTACGGAGCTAACCTCTTCTACGGCCCCTACGACTCCTGGGAGCGCACCAAAGGCTGGTTTGCCAGCATCCAGCAGCAACTCGGCCAACGTACCGCAGCCAGCTACGGCTACCGCCGCCACTCCGACCTCTTCGTCCTCTTCGCCGACCAGCCCCAGATCTACGAGAACAACCACATCGCCACCAGCTACGAGGCCGCCCTCCGCCGCGCCGACACCCTCACCCCCAACACCACCCTCTCCTACGGCCTCGAAGCCGACGGCGACTCCATTCACTCCAACTCACTAGGCCAGCACGCCCGCAACCAGGGCGCAGGCTACGCCAACCTCAACCTCCGCGCCCTCGGCCGCTTCTCCCTCTCCCTCGGAGCCCGCGATGAAGTCCTCTCCAGCAACGGCAACGTCTTCTCCCCCTCAGTAGCCGCCGCCTACACCCTCACCCACACGGTCCGCCTCCGCACCTCCGCCGGCCACGGCTTCCGGCTCCCCACCTACGTCGATCTCTACTACGCCGATCCCACCACCATCGGCAATCCCAACCTCAAACCCGAGTCCTCCTGGAGCTTCGAAGCCGGCCTCGACTGGAACCCCACCAACAGCCGCCTAACACTCACTGCCACAGGCTTCCGCCTCCAGCAAAAAGACACCATCGACTACTCGAAACTCGCGCTCGCCACCCCGACCCTCACCTTCGCCGAACCCTACCAGGCCGTCAACATCCAGAACCTCAACATCACAGGAGCCGAGACCACCCTCCGCCTCCGCCTCACCACCACCCAGCAGCTACAGTTCAGTTACACCGCCGCCCACGCAGCATCCCCACCACCCAACCTCATCTCCGAGTACGCCTATAACTACGCCGCACAAAACGCCATCTTCGCCTGGAACGGCACCCTCCCCGGCGCAATCTTTGGAAGAGCAGGTCACCAGATCAACGCCCACACCCAGGTCAACGTCGTCCAGCGCACCCAGCACACCGCCTACCTGCTCTGGGACGTCGCCCTCTCCCGCAATACCGGCCACCTGCGCCCCTACCTGCGCCTGCTCAACCTCAGCAACACCGGCTACCAGGAGATCCCGCAAGTCCCCCTGCAAGGCCGCACCATCATCGCCGGTACGGAATTCAACTGGACCACATCGCGCCATTAGCCCGACACAAATTGGGGGTTCCCGAATAAACAGCGCTCAGGAACCCCCAACCCCTTGCTCTCTGCAATCCGTGGAGATCACACCTAACCTTCAAGATCCCCTCAGGCGCATCCAAGCTTCAATCCCTGTCAAGCGCCAGGCTACTGTTTGTCGTAAACGTCCTCCCCCGCCACCGGTTTCCCGTCCAGTCCCGTTCCCTTGACTGTGGTCGTAAGCGTCTTCCCGTCTGTTGAAACGACGGTATGGCGTGTCCTGATCTCTTTTCCGGCTTTCGTAAAAGTATTAACGCGGCTGTGAGAGCTGACCAGCTTTGAGCTGACTCCGTCGAAGTCGCCCTCCTGTACAGTCCCCACCCCGCCCTTGATCGGAACCGTATATTTCACCGATAGCGGCGACCCATCGCCGGTCGTGCCAGTACCCGTCACCTGAAGATTGGCGCCCTGCTCCTCAATTACAAGCGTTACGTTCTTCGGTGCAGTACCGGTCGTATACTTCGTCTTTGCCGAGTTGAGCGTCCATGTCCCAACGAAGGGATCACTAGCCAGCAGCGGCGTCGCAAACGCTAACAGCGCTAACGCGCATAGAATCTTTCGCATAAAGTTGTTACCTCGATGGCCGAGAAATATACACCTGCTGGCAGCGGCCACGCAATCCAGAGATCTCCACTCGAAGCGCCTGATTTGTTTCGCCAGCTCCGCCTTAACGAATCCCGCTCACCACCTTCCCATCCGCGCGCAATCAATCCGCCGGCCACCCTTGCAAGGCTCCGCCATCATCACACCACGCAAGTTCAACTGGTCGCGAAGATACAGCCACCAACCCGCACGCAAATCGAAGATTACATCCGATGAAACGTATGAAAGTGTGTCAGTTCTTCAATCGCTATCAGAGCCAGTGTGACCAATGACAAAACCAACTGGATGCGCTCCATTCGAATCTTGCGCAGGGTCAGAGGCCTTTGACGCCAGAGCGACGACGGGCGTCTGCGGAGATATCGAACACGCCGCAGAATCGCCAGGTTCAGTAGCGCACCCATCAGAGCAAACGCAATCATCGGCACGCGAATCCAGTCCGTGTGGACTTTATCCCAGGCCATCCCGGCCTGTGTGATGCCAGCCAACGCGCCCACTCCAATCACAACACGCAGACCATCCAGAGCAACAAAGAAGCTGCAGACGCTTTGCAGAAGCACGAAGAAGAGGCTCGACCAGGCAATAACGCCCTGTGCTCTCACCGCTTTCACCGCAGGCATCCGCAGCGACAAGGTCTCTTCAGATTCAACTGATTTGAAAGAAGCAGACGACATCGAAGAATAAGCTCCCTGGACAAGCACCTTCCCATCACTACTTAAATAACCGTTCGCGCGATCAATCAGACTTCAGTCCTTCCGACCTACCTGAATCCCCTAACCGCCACACCGGGCATCATGCAACTACTTCGCCAACTCCGCCTTCACAATCTCGCTCACCAGCTTGCCATCCGCGCGCAGTCCATCCGCCAGGATCCGCTGCTGCACCACCTTCATCACCGCGCCCATCTCCTTCGGCGTCGGCTTCGCACCGCCCTCGGACATCGTATGGATCGCCCCCTGCACCACACCGCGAATGACATCCTCCCCCGCAGCCTGCGGCAGATAGCCCTCAATCATCCCGATCTCCGTCTGCTCCTTCGCTGCAAGCTCCGGCCGGCCACCCTTAGTGAACGACTCCACGGACTCCCTCCGCTGTTTGATCAGCGTCGTCAAAATCTGCGACTCCTCCGCATCCGTCAGCTTCTCGCGCTTGTCGATCTCTTTATTCTTCAGCGCCGACTTCACCATCCGCAGCGTCGTCAGCTTATGTTCATCCTTCGCCTTCATCGCAACCACAATATCCGTTTGAATCTTCTCGCCAATCGTCATCGCATCTCCATCCAATCAATCCCCAATTATAAGTAAGCTGAGCAACGCGAGGCCCCAAGCCTCTAACCAACCAAGAAAAGGTATACAAGTCACGAAGTGACCGCCCCACGCGTAGTGGGCCCGTCCGGCAGGACCCCGCTACAATAAACTCATGATCCGCAAAACGCGCCTCTTCACCCCTGGTCCGACCCCTCTCCTCCCCGCCGCCCAGTTCGCCATGGCTGCGGCCGATATTCACCATCGCACCCCCGAGTTCCGCGCGATGTACACCCGCGTCCTCTCCCAGCTCAAAGAGTTCGTCGGCACCAAAAACGACGTCATCATCCTCTCTAGCTCTGGCTCAGGCGCCATGGAAGCCGCCGTCTCCAACCTGACGTCACCGGGAGATCGCGTTCTGGTGCTAACAGCCGGCAAGTTCGGCGAGCGCTGGACCGGCATCACCAAAGCCTTCGGCTGCCACGTCGACGTTGTCAGCGCCCCCTACGGCAGCACCTTCTCCCTCGATGAGATCAAAGCGAATCTCCACCTCGAAACCCGCGCCGTCTTCGTCCAGGCCACCGAGTCCTCCACCGGCGTCCGCCACGACATCGAAGCCATCGCCAAGCTTCTCAAGTCCGAAAACTCCGAAGCTCTCCTCATCGTCGACGGCATCACCGGCCTCGGCACCTCGCACCTCGACATGGACGGCTGGGGCATCGACGTCCTCATCGGCGGCTCGCAAAAGGCCGTCATGATTCCCCCCGGCCTCAGCTATCTCGCAGTCAGCCAGCGCGCCTGGGACCGCATGGAGGCCACCTACAACCCGCGCTACTACTTCGACCTCCGCAAGGAGCGCAAGAACGCCGCCAAGGGCGAATCCGCATACACGCCATCCGTTGCGCTCATCGCCGCCCTGGGCGCAGCGTTAAACTACATCGCCGCACAAGCCGCCACACCCGAACAACCCGAAGGCGACCTCGCCGCAGGCCGCGTCAAGCTGGTAGACAACGCAATCACCTGCGCCGCCATGACCCGCGCCGCAGCCACCGCACTCGGCCTCAAGCTCTTCGCCCCCGCAGGCAACGAAGCCGCAGCAGCCACCGCCATCGTCGCCCCCGAAGGCAGCGACTCCGGCACGCTGGTCAAAGGTCTCAAATCGCAGTTCGGAGCCATCGTCACCGACGGCCAGGGCGAGATGAAGGGTCAGCTCTTCCGCATCGCCCACATCGGCTTCTTCGACTACATGGACACCATCGCCATTCTCGGCGCGCTCGAGCAAGTCATCCACAAAACCAAGTTCCCCGCCCCCAACTTCACCTTCGGCAGAGGCCTGATCGCGGCCCAAACCTTCTTCGCCGAACACGCCAAATAACCAGCAACGCCACAAAACGGGGTGCCCACGTCCGGACTCTCGGACGTGGGTTTTCAATAGCCATGGAAGACGGAAAGTCTAAATTATGGCAACGGACCACGCTTATAGCAGACGAGAGTTTCTGATCGGTGCCGCCGGCGCCGCGCTCACGGCGCAGAGCGCGATGGCGTTGGGCGCGAGCACTTCTGCTCTGCGCGGACGATTCCTGACCCATGTCTCCGTCGTGCGCGTCAACCAGATCGAGGTGACGCCTAATCGTTCGATCGGAGAAGACGAAGCTCCGGACAACAGCCCCGCCCATATTCGTTCGCGAAGAGAAGCATTTGCCAGAGGGTGCCCGGAAGGCCGAATGACATGGGCGGTAAGTTGGCTGGCCTTGAACGACAACCGGCAGGAGTACAAAGACGCGCGCCGTCTTCTCGCCTCGTATCACGATCAGTATGGTGACGAGATCACCTTCATTCCGGGCGGCTACTTTGCACCCATGTACGACACGCGACCGCATAACCGCGAGACGATTCACAAGGCGTTGGGCTTGATCTCCACCATGGTGGGCGGAGGATATCGTCCGCAGTGCATAGTAGCGGGCTTCCTGGACGCGGAAAACCAGAGATACCTGGCTACCGAAGAGGGCATTCATGTTTGCCAGGGGCAGATCTGGAGCCAGCACGGCATTGACCACGGTGATGGCGATGGCGCCATCTGCTATCCGTACTATCCAAGCCGGGAGCACTATCTGAAACCCGCACAGGGAGCGGCCGACTTCATCGACTGCGTCTGCCTGGATGGCTGGACCTGCGACTTTCTAACCGCACGGCGGGAGGGCTTCGAGGGCGGGTATAACAGCCGGCTGGGCGTGGGTCCAATCGAAGCTGTAGGAAATCTGGGGACGGCAGTGGGCCGTAGGGAGATGCTGGACACCACTGCGGTGCACTTCGACCGAGGCCACGCTCTCAATGGATTTGGCTGGGTTACGGGGATCTGGGAGGTCTCGGTTGGGCACGACGAGGATCTGACCTACTGGCTGCAGGCCGTCAGGGACAGGTGGCCGGACACCAGCGTGTTGACCGAGGGTGAGTTCGGCCTGAAGTGGCGCGAGCACACGCCCAGCAATGCCTCGTTGAACTATCAGTTCGATGCTCGAGGAACCGGCGCGCCGGGCTCGGAAAAAGAGTTGGAGATCGAGTGGTTTATGAACCGCGAGTTTCGTTTGGCGCTGCTGCGGAACTGGGCGAAGAACGACGCACCAATGGTCATTGACTTCACGCGCTACGACTTGCCGGCTCAGGAGCCGCAGATTCTGCAGCGGGAGTGGAGCTTGATGAATGTGCTGAATCAGAAAGGCACGCGGCCACAGGATAAGCCCCAGCGGCTGGGGCAGTTGACAGCGGAGGATCAGCGACGGATATTTGCGCGGTATCCGGAGCTGAAGAAGCTGAAATGAAGAGTACCCCTTTAGCCGCGGCAAAGCCGGTCCCCACCCTTCCAGTTTCACCATAAAGGGTCGGATTTGCGAAGCGAACCGCACTCCTCGAACCGCAGTGCAATCGTCTTAGTAAAATCCGCAATCCGCGGTCTCTCGGCCCTTGATACTCTTGTGCAACCCGATGAAACGCTCCCGCCAGGTCGCCGCACCTCTTCTAGCCGCCGCAGCCATGGCGCTCCTAACCGGCTGTCGCAAACCCGAGATGCAGCGCTGCGTCGACGAGAACAACCACGTCGTAGACGACAAACTCTGCGCCAACCTCCCGCCTGATCAACAAGGCATCCAGCAACAGCGCCCCGACGGCCACGGTGGCTTCCTCCCCATCCTCATCCCCTACCGCTACTACTACGGCGGCTGGGGAGGCTACGGCCTCGGCAGCGTAGTTGGCGGGGGAGGCTACGCCCCTGTCGCCGGTCGCAGCTACGCCAATCGCTCCGGCGTCACCATCCGCGGCGGCTTCGGCCGCAGCTTCTCTGAGGGCGGAAGCCACAGCAGCGGTGAAGGCGGATCCCACGGCGGCAGCGCAGGCGAATAACAGCAGCGACGAATCATCGACCCAGGAGACTCATGCAGCGCATCACCCTAACCCCACGCGACAACTGGCAACAAAAAGTCGAGTCCGTCGGCCTCACCTTCCACACCCTCGAAAACGGCACACCCTACTGGGACGAGTCCGCCGCCTACAGCTTCACCGCCGCTGAGATCGACACTCTCGAAGCCGCCGGCAATACCCTCCAGGAGATGTGTCTCGCCGCCGCCCAGCACATCATCGACCAGAAGCGTTACGCCGAACTCGACATCCCCCAGCAGGCCGTCGACGCCATCGAGTGGGCCTGGAACAACGAGCCACCCGCGCTCTACGGCCGCTTCGACCTGAGCTGGGCCGGCGCACAAAGCGGCCACGCCCCCAAGCTCCTCGAGTACAACGCCGACACTCCCACCTCGCTCCTCGAAGCCGCAGTCGTCCAATGGCACTGGCTCAAGGACATGCCCACATCCCTCATCTCCTCAAAGCCCGATCAGTTCAACTCGATTCACGAAAAGCTCATCGCCAAGTGGCATGACATCGACCCCTACCTCTCGAAGCCCGTCTACTTCGCCGCGCTCGACAACCCCGAAGACCAGCTCACCGTCACCTATCTCCGCGACACCGCCCAGCAGGCCGGCCTCGAAACCCTTCAGATGTTCATGAACGAGATCGGCTGGAATGACGACCAACAACTCTTCCTCGACCCCGACGAACACCCCATGTTCTCCATCTTCAAGCTCTATCCCTGGGAGGCCATGCTTCAGGAGGAGTTCGGCCCCCACGCCATCGACACCTACCCCAGCACCCGCTGGATCGAGCCCATCTGGAAGATGCTCCTCTCCAACAAAGGGATCCTCCCCATCCTCTGGCAGCTCTACCCCAACCACGACCTTCTCCTCGAATCCCACTTCGCAGGCAGCAACGACGCCGCAGTCAATCTGCGAAACTACGTCCGCAAGCCGCTGATGTCCCGCGAAGGCGCCAACATCACCCTCGTTCGCGAGGGCACTGACATCGCCACCACGGCCGGCCCCTACAATGGCGAACAGATCATTCAGGCCCTCGCCCCGGACGCCGTCTTCGATCATCGCCACACCGTCCTCGGCCTCTGGATGATCGACCAGGACTGTTGCGGCCTCGGCGTCCGCGAGTCCTTCAACCCCATCACTGATAACCTGAGCTCCTTCGTCCCGCACTTCTTCATTTAGAAGATCATGTCCTGCCGGACGGGCCTCCTGCGCGGAGAGCGGTCACTTCGTGACGGGTATACCTTGTCGTGGCAGGGGGAACTACGTGCTCCTCCCGTTGGTCGGGCCTATGCTCATGCCGACCAGCGGGAGGACCTATGCAACTCATCCCGCCAAGACCGGTACACCCGTCACGAAGTGACCGCCCCACGCGCAGTGGGCCCGTCCGGCAGGACATGCAGTGACATTGCTCCTATAAGCCAAACAAAATCGTGTCAAGCCCCCTATCCTCCTAACCCCAACTCAAACAACAACATCAACGTGGCGCATTAGTTTCACCCAATCCCGTAAAATAGAGAGAAGTACACACAAAAAGCCGTCCCACTGGCCAAACCGTCCGATAGATTGCCTAACTCGTTTCGCTGGAAGAATTTAGCCGTAACCCATTTAGATGGACGTATTTAGCGTCCACCCCTTTCGCTATCTAAATGAAAACAGACAACTTGCACGCGGGTATGGGGGAGGGGGTACCCCCTCCTGCAATGCCGCACTGAACCGATACCGAACGCAGAGGTCAATCTTGAAGATCGTTCTCGCCGAAAAAGTCTCGCCAGCAACCCTAGCCGTCTTCCAGCAGGAACCCGGCTGGCAGATCGTCACCCCAGACCAGATTAGGAACGGCCTCGCCGCAGAGCTAGCCGACGCCGACGCCCTCGTCGTCCGCTCCGCCGTCCAGGCCGACGCCAAACTCCTCGAGTCCGCCCCCAAACTCCGCGTCATCGGCCGCGCCGGCGTAGGCGTCGACAACATAGACACCGGCGCCGCCACCCACCGCGGCATCGTCGTCATGAACACCCCCGGCGCCAACGCCGTAGCCGTCGCCGAACTCACCCTCGGCCTCATGATCTCGCTCGCCCGCTCCATCCCGCGCGCCAACTCCACCATGCACCAGGCCAAGTGGGACAAAAAATCCCTCCAGGGCCAGGAGCTCCGCGGCAAAACCCTCGGCATCGTTGGCCTTGGCCGCATCGGCCTCGAAGTCGCTCGCCGCGCCGCCAGCTTCGGCATGACCATCCTCGGATATGATCCCTTCGTCGCCCCCGTCATCGCCCGCGAGAACAACGTCACCCTCGTGCCCATAGACGACATCTTCAAATCCTCCGACTACCTCACCCTCCACGTCGGCCTCACCACCCAGACTGAAGGCCTCATCAACGCCACCTCCATCAAGATCATGAAGAAGGGCGTACGCATCATCAACTGCGCCCGCGGCGAACTCATCGTCGAACAAGCCCTCGCCGACGCCATCAAATCCGGCCACGTCGGCGGCGCAGCCCTCGACGTCTTCCACCAGGAGCCTCTCAAAGAGTCGCCCTTCTACAACCTCGACAACGTCCTCCTCTCCCCCCACATCGCCGGCGCGACCGACGAGGCCCAGGAGGCCATCGGCATCCAGCTCGCCATGCAGGTCCGCGACTACCTCAAACTCGGTGTCGTTCAGAACGCCGTCAACCTGCCCTCCCTCTCGCACGAGGAGTACAAAGAGATCGCTCCCTACATCGAGATGGCCGAACGCCTCGGATACTTCCTCGCCCACGCCACGCCGGGCAACTTAGAGAACATCCAGATCACCTACACCGGCCGCATCGCCTCCGGCAAGACCGACCTCATCCGTAACGCCGCCATCGCAGGCATCTTCTCGGGCGCCGACGGCGGCAGCACCGCCAACCGCATCAACGCCGCCGCCATCGCAGCCGAACGCGGCATCCGCATCCAGGAAGACAAGCGAGAGTTCACCGTCGGCGGCGCAGGCTCAGTCCTCAAGATCGTCCTCCACTCCTCCGACGGCGACGCCAGCGCCTCCGCCACCGTCCTCCACGGCACCTCGCCCCGTCTTCTCAGCTACGACGGCATCGACATCGAGGCCCCCCTCCACGGCACCCTCGTCGCCATCCGCAACCACGACGTTCCCGGCGTCGTCGGCCGCATCGGCACCATCCTCGGCGACCATGGAGTCAACATCGCCAACTTCGCCCTGGGCCGCGCACACTCCACGCAGAGCCAGCGCGTCCCCCAGGGCCAGGCCCTCGCAGTCGTCCAGATCGACGTACCCAAGGCCGCATCGGCTACCGCCGCCGTCGAAGCTCTGCGCAAAGTAGAAGCCATCGCCAGCGTTCGTCTCATCGAACTAGGCAAACTCTAACGCTCCATCACCGGATGAGGCCTGAACCGCATCCTCAAGCCTCATCCCGCATCCCATCAAGTAAGGAAATAAAGAAAGAACAACATGCCGCTCTACGAATACGAATGCACCACCTGTCTCAAGCACACTGAAAAAATCCAGAAGTTCTCCGATCCCGAGATCACCGTCTGCCCTCACTGCGGCGGCCATCTCGAACGCGTCATCTCTGCCCCCGCGATCAGCTTCAAAGGCGGCGGCTGGTACGCCGACGGCTACGGCAACGCCAAACCAAAGTCCTCGAGCGATGGCAACGGCTCAGGGTCAAGCGCCGGAGATTCGAAGTCAGCCGATTCGAAATCCACCGACTCCAAGTCCAGCGACTCCAAGTCCGGTGATTCCAAGTCTGGTAGTTCGAAGTCGAGCACCGACTCCAACTCCTCGAGCGGCAGCTCTCCAGCAGCCACGTCCGCCCCGGCAGCGCCTGCAGCAGCTTCCTCGTCGTCAGACAAGAAGTAGCCGCGCAGGCGCTCCAGGCTTCGGTTGATGGCAGCGGCTTCGCTTATGGCACCGGCTTCAGTTGAATCTCGCGAACCAGTTCGCTCGAGACCACCTCTGTGCTTTCCGCCCTCATCCTGAGCACCTCTGCTCTCTTCTCGGGCGAGCCATACACCTTGGCAATAATAGGTTCGGCCAGATCCGCGGACGTATCCAGTACGGCCATATTCTTGAAATGAAGCACATACATTACGTCCCACTTCTCCGGCCCCTCGAAGTTCACTGAGGTCATAATCGAGTATCCCGTGATGATGCCAGCTGCTTTCTCGGCCTCGAAAACCTTAGGCGCATAAGCAAACGCTTCGTAAAACTCCTTGGTTTTTCCTGGCAATATCCGGAGCTTCACAGCCCGAACGACTCCTGTATGACTGTAATACTGTTGAGCTAGTCCGCTAACCGGCATAGCAGTGAGTACCAAAGCGACGAAACAACGTGCGAACGCCTTCATGGTCGTACCTCATAGATTTTTCTGTGTGGGAGCCCGCCCGAAAGCTTACACCAGTTTCCCAGCGCTGAACATCAGCAAGTCACCTCGTGATTCGTTCCGGATCCCGAACAAGCTCATCTCTTTCGGCCAAAGCAACGTCTGCTCTCAATTGAGGGCAACGCCACATTGTCGACAGCTGCGCAAGATACCGCTTCGCGCTCCAGCCAACTTCAGCTATCCTCGCTCTAACTCCACGTCATCGTTCCAGCCACAAGCAGCTCTGCCTCGGACATTCGGCACCGCTTCCGCGCATCCGCATCGATATTCCCACCGACGCAAGAAGGATCAAGCACAATGGAGCAAACCGTCGCCGAATCCGAAGCCTCCCTCGCTCCCGCTCCCGGTCTGCGCGCAAACATCCTCTCGCCGATGGAGACACTCGCTCAATCCATCTCCACCATCGCTCCCACCACCACACCGACCATGACCATCCCTCTGGTCTTCGTCCTCGCCGGCAACGGAACCTGGCTCGCTTACCTCTTCGCCACCGCTGCCATCCTGCTCATCGCTCTCTGCATCAGCCGCTTCGCCCGCTACACCTCCTGCTCAGGCTCGCTCTACACCTACGCAACCTCCTCCCTCCCACCGGTCATCAGCGGCATCGCAGGTTGGGCGCTCCTGCTTGCCTACATCGCCACAGGAGCCTCAGTAACCGGAGGCTTCATCAACTACGCCAACGTCTTCCTCCTCTCGATCACCGGCAAGTCGGCTCCAACCTTCCTGCTCGCATTACTCTGCGTCGGCGTCTCCACCTTCATCGCCTACCGCGACGTACAAGTCTCTGCCCGGCTGATGCTCTGGATCGAAGCCATCTCCGTCGCGCTCATCGCCATCGTGCTCGCGCTCCTGCTATGGCACAACGGCCTCCACATCGACCACGCCCAACTCCACCTCGAAGGCGTCACTCCCTCCGCAGTCCGCCTTGGTGTAGTCCTCGCCCTCTTCAGCTTCGTCGGCTTCGAGAGCGCCACCACTCTAGGAGCCGAAGCCTCCAACCCGCTCCTCACCATCCCCCGCGCAGTCATCCAGAGCGCTGTCTTCACCGGCCTCTTCTTCATCCTCTGCGCTTACCTCGAAACCCTCGGCATGCACGCCGCCCACCAGAACCTCGGCGAATCCACCGCCCCCATGCGCGTCCTCGCCAACCTCGCGGGCGTCACCCCCCTCGGCCCCTTCATCGACTTCGGCG
This sequence comes from Tunturiibacter gelidiferens, assembly GCF_013410115.1. Lineage (GTDB taxonomy): Bacteria > Acidobacteriota > Terriglobia > Terriglobales > Acidobacteriaceae > Edaphobacter > Edaphobacter gelidiferens. Next base: position 806,416 of record NZ_JACCCV010000001.1, on the reverse strand, counting down.
CTCTCGTCAGCATGTTCGCCTGCACCCTCGCCTGCATCACCGCGGCCGCGCGCGTCCTCATGCGCATGGGCCACAACGGCCTCGTCCACCAGCGACTGGGCTTGGCCCACCGTAAGAACGCAACCCCAGGCGCAGCGGTCCTCGTCTCCGGCATCCTCACCGCACTCCCTGTGACGGTCCTCGCCCTCCGCGGCATCGCCGGAACCGACATCTATGGCTGGATGGGCTCCCTCGCCGTCTACGGCTTCCTCACCACCTACGGTCTCGCCGCCATAGCGCTCCCTCTCTACTTGAAGCACAACCACCGCCTCACCAACACTCCACTGATCCTCTCCGTCGCCACTACGCTCGCGATCATGCTCGCGCTGGCCGGAACCCTCTACCCCGTCCCCGAGCGTCCTTACAACTGGCTACCCTACGTATACCTCGCTTACATCCTTGGAGGAACGGCCTGGTTTGCCCTCACCACCCGTCGCAGTCCTCAGCAATCTAATAGCTAGCCGACCAACGGGAGGCCCTCACACAGTTATCCAACCAAGAAAAGGTACACAAGTCACGAAGTGACCGCCCCGCGCGCAGCGGGCCCGTCCGGCAGGACAACCAACAGAATCAATCCGGATGCAGCATCCGAACCGCAATCTCTTCCACCCGCTCCATCGTGATGCCATCCCTCTGGTCTTCTGCCAAAGGATGGTCCTGATCCACAATCGTAAAATGCGGCCTACGCCCCACCGGTTGTGTCTGCACGCTCACCTCAAGGTTGTAAGTATCGCCGAAAATCGGCAACTGAGAGTTCAGCCAACCAGGAAACGGTGCTTCCTTCTCTCGTCCTTCAACCGCCCACAGTTCATTGGTCCGCACAAAGTTCTTTGGACTCACCTCAGCCCAGATCCCCCAAACAAACGGCTCCTCCAACCCAATCACTGGCACCAGAATGCGCCCGCGTAGATAGAAATCTTTACCATCAACAACGCACTGATCGGGAGTAATCACCACTCGCTGATCCAACTCCTCCACCGCAATCGCACCAACAGCCAGCGGAGCTTTGACGCTATAACTCAACGACAAAACATGATGCTCGCCACATACGCTACAACCAAACCCGCTCTCTGACTTAATACTCATCTCTCCATCATTCCACATCAGAGAGCATCTTCACGCGAGAGTGATTTCCGCCAGGAGAGCCTTTACTCCTCACCGATATCCTCATTCCAAATCTCAGGCTTCTCTGCGATAAACCCGGTCAGCAGGTCCGAACACTCCTGCGAATCGAGATCGATCACTTTCACTCCAAGCCCTTTCAACCACTCCACCCCACCTAAAAAGTTCCTGCTCTCCCCCACCACCAGGGTGCGAATCCCGAACTGCCGAATCAGCCCACTGCAATACCAGCAGGGAGCAAGCGTAGTCACCATCACCTTGTCCTTGTAAGTCCTCTGCCGCCCCGCCCGTCGAAACGCATCCGTCTCTCCGTGCACCGACGGATCATCCTGCTGCACCCTTCGATTTCTTCCCGACGCCAGCAGCTTGCCTTCCCCATCAAACAACGCCGCACCGATCGGAACACCACCCTCGCTCCGACCGGTGCGGGCCTCCTTCAGCGCGACCTCCAGCATCGCGCGATACCTCTCCACTTGCGTCATCCTTACCCTTTCTTCGGTGGCGGCGGAACCTTCTTCCCGGCCTTCCGTGCCTCTGACAAACCAATCGCGATCGCCTGCTTCGGATTGGTCACCTTCTTGCCACTGCGACCACTCTTCAACGTGCCCTTCTTCATCTCGCGCATCTCAGTCTCAACGTTCTTGCTGGCCGAAGGACTGTACTTCCGCGTCGAACTCTTCTTTGCCGACTTCTTTGCCGGAGTCTTCTTAGTCGCTGTCTTTTTCGTTGCCGTCTTCTTTGAACCTGTCTTCGTACTCCCCGACTTCTTTGCCGTTGCCTTCTTCGTAGTCATAGAGTTCCTCCTCACACTAAGAGTCCTCGAGACCATCGCAACGTTGCATCACCAAACGATCACTGCCCCTCAAACGATACCAAGTAACGTCAGCGATTTCGCCGTCGTCGCCACACCACGATTCCCGCCAGCATCCCCAAAGCTGCTACCCCGACAACTCTCAACGTCACTCTGCGTATCCACGAAGGAGTCCGCTCCAGCGACCCATCCTGCCACGCCGCGTGCACAAGCTTCAGATCAGCCGCAAACCCAGGAATCGTAATCGAATCGAAATCCGTGGCCGGCAGAGACCCGAAGATCCGCGCAGGCTCCGGCGCCCCGCCTTCCCGGTCCTTCGGAATAGCCTTGATGAGTTCATTGATCTCCGCATCACGAGGATCATCAAACAACGCGCCATCCGCCGTGTTGGGAAACAACGTGTCATTCCCCGTCATCTTCCTTTCAATCGCCGCCACACCATCCTGGCAAACGCCGAGCGGATAGTATCCGCCAAATGGAAGCTCTGGACGTGCCAGATGTTGATGCATATACGCAATCGCCATCTTTCCCACCAGCCGCGTCACCTCCACCGCATCTGCATCGCGATACTCATGCGCATGACGACCCAGCACCCAAGACTGATCCTGCGTATCCATCGTGCGAAACTCCGCCTTACCGTCGATGCCGAAGTACCAACTCACATTCGCATTCACCTTCGGTCCGCGAACCCCCCACTCGTACTCAGCATGGCTCACCGGAACCAACAGCGGACGCCTCGTTCCCGGCACGCGAATCTGCGAGTCCACCCAGAACGGCATCATCACATCCTGCCCCTTGTAATGAAAGTGCCCGAAGTTGGCAAAGTACCGCGCATCCGCCACCACTACCGTATGCCCAGTCGTCATCAGCGCCTTCACCAGCTCCTGCGGCGTCTTCGCGCTCTGACCCTCAACTGTAACCGTAACAGGAACAGAATCATCCAGCCCATTCAAACTCAGCCGGTTCAATAAATCCGCCAAACGCTGACTCTCAGCATGCATCGGCGCAAGCGTCGCATTCTCCCCATCTCCCCGAACCACGCCAGCACCAAGCTCGCTCACCAGACCATCCGTCGTGAACCCCGGCAGCTTCGACGGAGCATCCAGACTCACTATCTCAGCCTTCTCCAGCGAATAGTCACCAAGATCGACATAGTCTTTAGCCTGATCCGTAGTCACAGCACTCTTCGTCGATTTCGAACCCACAGGCGTTCCAGGGTGCCGAGCCGCAAGATCGGTCACACTCTGATCCTTGGCAACCACGCGACCCGCAACTCTTACCGTAGGGTTGATCGACCGCATCGTCCAACCAGGGAACCGATCCAGTCCCTGCCAGTCCTTCCCGAGAATCAACTCACGCAGCCGCTTCACCAGCGCTGGCGTCATCAGCGCCGGGCCATTCTTCCCGTTCTTATCCAGCTGCGCGAGCATCGCGTCCGTAAATCCCGGCGTAGCGGAAAGCTCCCGCATCATCTGCGACAGCATCACGGTGTTCGCCGGCATCGGCTCCTCCGGCACAACGTACGGAGCATCGCTCCGGCAACCAAACAGAGCAAGCGGAATGCTCACACACACCCCACGACAGGCATCATTGGACAAAGGGCCACGCACATGCATCCGCCCATTAAACCCTACGCCGCGCGTGCGCAAGAACTTAATTCAACACAAACTACCAGGTCAAACCGGTGCTACGGAATCGCGGCGTGAATCGCCCGGCCGCCCACATCTCGATACAAAACTTCAACCTGCATAGTTCGATCGGTGGCGACACAGAATGATCATTCCACTCCCGGGTCTATCCCAATGCATTCAGCTTCTTCACCACCAATTCACTCAGAAGCGCAGGATTCGCCTGTCCCTTCGACAGCCTCATCACCTGACCGACGAAGAACGCAGCCACGGTCTTCTTCCCCCCGCGATACTGTTCCACCTGCTTCCCATTCGCAGCGATCACCTCATCGATCATCGCCTCAATCGCGCCCGTATCCGAGATCTGCTTTGGCTTCTCACGCTCGTACACCACAGGAAAATCCTCGTTCTTCTCAAACGCACTATCCAGCAACTGCTTCAGCATCTTGCTCGACAACTCCCCCGACTCCGCCAGGTCAGCCGCCATCACCACACCAGCCATCGACACCGGCGACTGCTCCAACTCCAGCCCCGCAGCACGCAACCGCATCGTCAACTCGCTCGTAAGCAACGCCGCCACTCGACGAGGACTCTTGGCCTTCTTCGCCGCGTCTTCAAACTTATCTGCAAACTCACGCGTCGCTGCCAACGTAGCCGCGTCCTGCGCGGAGATCTCATACTCGCGAATCATGCGCTCTCGACGAGCCTCGGGCAGCTCAGGCATCATCTTCAGAATCTCCGCCTGCCACTCCGCCCCAACCACCAGCGGCGGCAGATCCGGTTCCGGAAAGTACCGGTAATCATGCGCCTGCTCCTTACTCCGCATCGAGTAAGTCCGTCCCTCCGCGCTATTCCAAAGCCGCGACTCCTGCACCACCCGGCCGCCGTCTTCAATCACGCCAATCTGCCGTTCGATCTCGTACTCCACCGCCGCACGAATGTACCGAAAGCTGTTGACGTTCTTCACCTCAGCCTTCGTGCCGTATGCTTTAGCCCCGAACTCCGCCGCATCCCTCTTCAGCATCACACTGACGTTCGCGTCACACCGTAGCGAGCCTTCCTCCATATTGCAATCGCTCACTCCGGTGTAGAGCAGAATCTCCTTCAACTTCGTCAAGTACTCAAACACCTCATCCGCAGTTCGCAAATCAGGCTCACTCACAATCTCAACCAGCGGCGTACCGCACCGGTTCAGGTCGATATAGGTCTTCGACACCGAATCCGCAAACCCATCGTGAATGCTCTTCCCCGCATCCTCTTCCATGTGTAGCCGCGTCACACCGATCCGCTTGGTCACAGCCGCACCACTCGCATCGAACGCAGGCACCTCAATCCATCCATGCTCTGCAATCGGCTTGTCGAACTGGGAGATCTGGTATCCCTTTGGCGAATCCGGATAAAAATAGTTCTTCCGCGAAAAGATACTCGTCTCGCGAATCTCGCAGTTGATCGCCTTCGCCGCCAGCACAGCAAACTCCACGGCCCTGCGATTCAACACCGGCAACGCACCCGGTAACCCGAGGCAGGTCGGGCAGCAATGCGTATTCGGCTCGCCACCGTATTTATTCACGCACCCGCAAAACGCCTTCGAATTCGTCAAAAGCTGAACATGTACCTCCAGCCCAATCACGGGCTGGTACTTGGCAAGAACGTCGGGCGAAAGCGCAGTCAAGGTAGACATGGTCTATCTCGATTCTACCAAGCATGTCCTGCCGGACGGGCCCACTGCGCGTGGGGCGTCACTTCGTGACGGGTGTACCGGTCTTGGCGGGAAGATAGGCATGGCGGCCTCCCGCTGGTCGGCACAATCCTTATTCCGACCAGCGGGAGGACCGTTGCTTTCCACTCAACAACACAAGGTATACGAGTCACGAAGTGACCGCCCCACGCGCAGTGGGCCCGTCCGGCAGGACAGCGCCACGAAACAAGCTACTATCGGAAGCAAATGGAACCCATCACCCACCTCATGACCGGCGCCGTCCTCGCCCGCTCCGGCTTTAACCGCAAAGCCGCCTACGCCACCGCCACAATGACCCTCGCCGCCGAAGCTCCCGACCTCGACACCCTATGGTCCATCCGCGGCCCCATCGCAGCCTTCCAGCATCATCGCGGCTGGACCCACACCCTCCTCGGCCTGCCATTCGAAGCTGCATTGATCGTAGGCGCCATCTGGCTCTTTCACCGCTGGCGAAGCCAACGCAACGAAGCCCCGCAACAACCCGACCCCACCCTGCCTTATGACCCCACGACGACTCCACTACCCCGCCACCACGCCCCCATCCGTTGGGGCCTCCTTTATGGCTTTTCTCTCATCGCCCTGCTCAGTCACCTCCTGCTCGACTGGACGAACAACTACGGCCTCCGCCCCTTCTTTCCCTTCAACCCCCATTGGTACGCCGGCTCCATCGTCTTCATCTTCGAACCCATCATCTTTCTCCTTCTGCTCCTGGCTCTTATCGCGCCCTCCCTCTTTGGGCTCATCAGCAGCGAAGTAGGCGCTCGCAAACAAGCATTCCGCGGACGAGGCTGGGCAATCTTCGCCCTCGTCGCCATCGTCGCCCTCTGGACCCTGCGCTTCGTCGAACACGCAGAGGCCCTCCAACTCGCCCAATCCACCGACTACAACGGAGCCCGCGTCTCCCGGGTCTTCGCCAGCCCCTACCCCGTCAACCCTTTCCATTGGCAGACCGTCGCCGAGACTCCACAGTTCTACCAGCTCGCCACAGTCGACACTCTCAACAGCGTCGTTGCCACCAGCACTCAGGCCGACATCATCTATAAGCCCCCCACCACAATCGCCACCCTCGTAGCCAAGCGCAGCTGGCTCGGCGAAGCCTACCTCGACTGGTCGCAGTATCCCGTAGTCACCGACATCGGCACGAACGAGGAAGGCCTCACCGCCGTCACCTTCCGCGATCTGCGCTTCTTCTACGACACGCCGTTCCTGGCCGGCCGCGAAAAGCCCCCACTCTCAGGCACCGTCTACCTCAACGCCGACCGTCGCATCGTCCGCATGGAGATGGACGGCCGTATCCAGCATTAGCAACTTGAACCGCGCTAATTCTCTTCCACCGGAAGCGTCGTCCCCCGCCGCCGGTCGAACACCTTCCGCAGCACATACACCAGCAGCAGCACAATCAGAATGCCGCTGAACCCCAGCACATACGCAAGGTGTTGATGAATCGCCCGCGTAATCGTATGCAGAATCGCAGGCCCATACGTGATCGTGATAATGGCCCAGATCAAAAACCGTATAAACTTCCCGAGACAGATCGCGCTGAAGAACCAAAGCATCTTCATCTCGAACACGCCCGCCGCAAACTCAAACAGCTTCACCGGCGTCGGCGGAGGCATCATCGCCGGAATCATGATCGCGAGAAACTCCTGTTTTTCAAACCGGTCCCGCATCTGCTCATATCGTTGCCGGTTGATGCGTTTGAGCAGAAACAGCTCCCCGCCCGCGCGTCCCAGGTAATACGGCAACAGGCTTCCTACGGCAGAGCCAACCGCCGCCATAAAACAATAAAGCAGAAACCGGGACTTATCGTGCACCACATAGTCGATCAGCAGCGCATCGATCGGCACCGGAATCGCCGCCGAATCGATCACCGCCAGCGCGCCGATACCCCACACACCAAGCGGCTTCAGCGCTGCAAGCATCACGACATTCAATTTATGCAGAAGTGCAACGGGAGAGATCTTCACGGGGTTCTTCTCATTCTAATTGCCGTCAGTCCTTCCATGCTGATCGCTCTCCGTGAACGCATGATGAGCCGTCCGCCCCGCCAGCAAGTCCAGCGCATGCGGCAGCACCTCCAGAATCGACGCGAGCGAACTCCTCGCGCCCGAAGGACTCCCCGGCAGATTCACAATCAGCGCATCTCCCAACGTCCCGCATACCGCACGGCTCAGCGCTGCCAGCGGCGTCTGCAGCAGCCCGTCGGCTCTCATGCGCTCCGATAACCCATCGACCAGCCGCTCACAGACCATCCTCGTAGCCTCCGGCGTCACATCGCGTTTCGCCAGCCCCGTCCCTCCGGTCGTCACAATCAGGTCTACAACTTTCGCGTTACGTCTCAACGCCTCAGCGATCTGATCGACCTCATCGGGCAGCATCTCACTCAACACCTGCCCAACCCCCGCATCTTCGAGCAGCTCGCACACCGCAGGTCCCGATAGATCCATCTGTTCCCCACGGGAACAGCGGTCGCTGATCGTCAGCACTACGGCACGAACATCGGGCGCAAATCTTAGAGTCACCCTCCCAGTCTACGGTTTCACCTGTCTGGCCGAAAGTTCCCGCAAACGCTTCTTTTCCCAATCCAAGCATCAAAGATGAGAAAATAGAGAGGACTATGCAACCCGGTGCACCATGCCGGGAGTGTCACAATCCATCCCGCACGAAACTTTCGCCCCCCGAAGCCGTCAGACCACAGAGCCCATGCCTTCACTCGAGACCCCGCCCAAATCCGCACCGCCCAACCAGACCCCCAAGGTGCGCACCGGCCGCTACGGCGAACTCGAGGAGCACGAACTCATTCACCTGCTCGACTCCCTCGACGACGAACGCTCCAAGGCCCGTTTCCGCGAGTCCATCTACATCTCCATCATCATCTACCTGGCCATCGGCTGGTTCCTCTTCTACGGCCCCCGCGTCCTCTTCCATCAGCCCCGCCTCATCAGCCCCGTACAGGTGCTCAAAGAGCGCGACCAGCAGCTAACCCGCCTCGAAGACCCGACTAATCTCTCCAAAATCGCACCCAAAACCCCCAAGGCGCGCCCACCGCAACCAGTCGTAGACGAGAAGATGTTGAAGCAGCTGCAGGCAATGCGTAAGGCCGCCCCGCCTACCCCAGCCGCTCCCGCGCCACCAAAACCCACACCTCCCGTAACTCAACCGGCGCCCCCACAACAGACGACTCCGCTTCCCCCCGCCCCACAACCTCAGCCTACCCAGCAGCCGGCCCAGCAGGCTCTCGTAGAAGCACCAAAACCAGTCCCAACCCGGCCAAACTTCGGCAATCCTAATCAGACCGCTGGCGACGCGATCCGCCAGGCCGCCCAGGGTGCAGCTCGCGACCATGGCAGTGCCGGTGACTCTGGCGGTCAATCCGGCGGACGCGGCGGTATGGGCACCGGTGCCGAAATTCTCTCCGACACCCAGGGCGTCGACTTCGGCCCCTACATCCGCCGCATCCTTCAAGACATCAAGCGCAACTGGTATCCCCTCATCCCCGAAGAGGCCCGCCCGCCCCTCAACAAACAGGGCGAAACCCTCATCCGCTTCACCATCCTGCCCGACGGCCGCATCGCCGCCATGAACCTCGACGGCAGCAGCCAGGATCAGTCCATCGACAGAGCCTGTTGGGGCGCCATCACCGGAGAGGGCCAGTTCCCCCCACTCCCGGCCAGCTTCCACGGCCCCAAACTCGAACTCCGCATCGACTTCCTCACCAACAAACCCCTCCCGTAACCACATCTGTTACAGGAGAGCGCACCAGCTCACCCAAAAAACTCTATCCAGTTAATTTGCTTGCCACTGGTTCAGCGAGTGTAAGAAAACGTGCCGCATAGATCCGTTGAATTTGCGATCTCAGTCAACGTGAAAACGGGCATCTTTGGTCCCGAGAAAAATGCGACCTTCAAGGAACGCCCAGCAACATAAGTCGCCATCCACTGCACATCCTCAGTGCCGCACAAAGTGTTCTTATGCAGAAACTTCTTCGCAGCCGGGATGTTCAGCCTGTAGAGATTGCCACTCCCGCCCGCCCTGCTATCTGCGTCGAACACAGCGCTCACCTCGCCCGGCTCCAGCGAACGTATCTGCGCAATCACAAAGCCAGTAAAGTTGATCGACATCTTCTCGCCGGCGAATCCGATATCGCCCGTAATCGACTGTGCCGTAGAACTCTCCGCACGCCAGTACCCTTTTTCCTGTGCCACCGCAAAAATCGAACAGGCCAGCACTGACCCAATAATCGCACCGACTATCTTCTTCCGCATCATCTCTCAAGGATCACACTCAAGCTGCCGTTTGAGCAACTGCAGCCCGCAACGCCGGCGCCGCCTGCCCCATTGATGCGGTCTCATCGCATGAATGGGCCATCGCGCCAAGGCGCGATCCGCTCTCCTCAAGCGGCTCACTCCAAACACAATCCGCCATCATCTATCATCAAAAAAGACGGCCACCACGATCGCAACTCCACTCCAACACGAACGCCGCCGCCAGATTCGCGGCCTCCTCACGCTGGCCGCCCTTATCCTCCTCTTCAGCGTCCTCCGCGCCGGCGTCCACCCGCTCTTTCACCCCGGCTGGTGGCGCCTGTGGTGAACCCACCCGACCACCCGCTCATCGTTCTCGTCGGCCCGACCGCCAGCGGCAAGACCTCCCTCGCCATTCATCTCGCCCAACAGTTCAACGGCGAGATCATCAGCTGCGACTCGGTAGCCGTCTACCGCGAGATGGAGATCGGCACCGCCAAGCCCACCCACGAAGAGCGCGCCCTCGTCCCCCACCACATGATCGACATCGCCTGGCCAGACGAACCCTCCACCGCCGGAGACTACAGCCGTCAGGCCCGCGAGGCGCTCGTCGGCATCACCGAACGCGGTCATCTCCCCATCGTCGCCGGGGGCACCGGCCTCTATCTCCGGGCCCTCACTGACGGCCTCTTTCCCGCACCCCCACAAAAGCCCGGCCAGCGCGAACGCCTCCGCAACATCGCCTCCACCCGCGGCCCGGCATATCTCCACCGCCTCCTCACCCGCCTCGACCCGACCGCAGCAGCGGCCATTCATGCCAACGACATCGCCAAAGTCGTACGCGCCATCGAAGTCTCTCTCGCGACCGGCCACAGCCACAACGCCAGCAAACGCACTCCTATGACCGAACAGTGGCAACAGGGCCGCGATGCCCTCATCGGCTACAGCATTCTGCGCCTCGGCCTCAATCCCGCCCGCCCCCTCCTCTACGAACGCATCAATCAGCGCGCCGCCGCTATGTTTTCCGGCGAACGGCCCGACGGCGGCCTAATCGAAGAGACCCGTCGTCTCATCGCTCGCTACGGCGAAGCCTGCCGCCCTCTCACCTCACTCGGATACGCCGAAGCCTCTGCCGTCCTCCGCAACCAACTCACCCGCGAGCAAGCCGTCTCCCAGGCCCAGCAAGGTCATCGCAACTACGCCAAACGCCAGCTCACCTGGTTCCGCCGCGAACCCGACATGCATTGGCTCCCAGGCAGCGGCGGCGACCCCGACATTGCAGACCAAGCCCGCGACCTCGTCTCAAAACATCTTCGCGAACAAGAAAAAGCTCACCCGCAAGGATGAGCTTTCTCCTAAGAATCCTTCCTATCAGGAAGGCTGAATCACCAAGTTATCTGCCAGCTTGAACCGCACAATCGACTCAGCGGGAATCTCAATATCCCGATTCCCGGTCAACCCGCTGATGAGCGTTCCGCCGCCACCACCGACAAGGCCGCCAACCAGCAGCCCAACGCCACCTGTCGCAAGGCCGCCCACGAGCATGCCCGCTCCCGCTCCGCCTCCAATAATCGCCGCCGACCGCTTGCCCTTGCCCTTCTTCGTCCGGGTCAAATCAGAAGTATCCAGCGCATATCGAGATCCGTTCAGCGTGAGATAGGTCAACCTCAACTCCAGAATGGAAGACCCTTTGAAGTGCCCCCGGCGATGGGAAGCGACCACCACACCGCTCACCGGCGTACCTCGCGGAATCACAACGCGGTCACCCCGCCCAACCACCGGCTCTTCCACCTCTCCGGTAAACCGGTCTCCAGCATGGCTGGTCTTCACACTGATGTGCTGATTGATCCGAATCGTCAGGTTCGTCCCTGCGGCGATATTCACGTCCGCCGGCCGCACAATCGGCGCGCCCCCCGGCGCAGGCGCCGTCACCGGCTGTCCTGACGAGTCCACCTGACCCGGCGCAACCGGCTGCCCTGTAGCCGTTTGATCAGCAGGTGGTGCACCCGCCTCGGGCGCACCGGGCGCAGAAGCAGGAGTATTCGCCGCTACCGGTGCCTGTGGAACCGGGGTGGTCGTAGTCGTCGTAGCCTGAGTCGTCTGCCCAGGGGCCGGCGGCTGCACCGTAGTGGTCGTCACATTTCCATTGCTATCGGTGGAAACCACCTGCTGTGCCTGGCCTGTAGCCGCGGCCTGCTTCTTGGCCTGATCAATCGCGGCGTCCTGCTTCGACTTACACCCAGCCAGTATCACCAGCGCCAGCATCATCGTGCCAACGGTCTTGCTCGAATATTGAAGGTTCATCGTGCCATCCTCGTTCTTGGTTCGGAAGTGAGCTTCAGCGACAAAAGGTACCGGCTGCAGATCCGCTAACTTCGTAAGATGCTCATTCCCCACCAAAGACCACCCGGCGACAAAAGGTTTAAGATAATTTCATGACCACCGCAGCCGCCAAACGCCCCCAGCTCGCCCATCTCACCGCCCAACTCGACGACCTCCGCGAGCGCGGCACCTTCTTCAAGCTGCGCGTACTCGACGACCAGCAGGCCCCGGTCTGCACCTACGACGGGAAGCGTGTCATCAACCTCGCCTCCAACAACTACCTCGGCCTCTGCAACCATCCAAAGCTCGAAGAAGCCGCCATCGCCGCCACAAAAAAATACGGCGTAGGCTCCGGTGCCGTCCGTACCATCGCTGGCACCATGCACATCCACATGGAGCTCGAAGAAAAGATCGCCGACTTCAAAGGAGTCGAAGCCTGCGTCGTCTTCCAGTCAGGCTTCGCCGCCAACGCCGGCACCGTCTCCAGCATCCTCGGCAAAGAAGACTTCATCCTCTCCGACGAACTCAACCACGCCAGCATCATCGACGGCGCGCGCCTCTCTCGAGCAAAGATCAAAGTCTTCCGCCACAAAGACATCGCCCACGCCGAGCAGCTCCTTCAGGAGGTCCAGAACGAGCCCGGCCGCAAGCTCCTCATCACCGACGGCGTCTTCTCCATGGACGGCGACATCGGCCCCGTCGACAAGCTCGCCGGCCTCTGCGAAAAGTATGGCGCCATCATGATGGTCGACGACGCCCACGCCTCAGGCGTTCTCGGACGCAATGGCCGCGGCTCCGTCGATCACTTTCACGCCACCGACAAAGTCGACGTCCAGGTCGGCACCCTGTCAAAAGCCATCGGTGCCCTCGGTGGCTACGTCTGCGGCAGCCGCGACCTCATCGACTACCTCTACCACCGCGCCCGCCCCTTCCTCTTCTCCACCTCGCACCCACCCTCGGTCGCCGCCACCTGCATCGCCGCATTTGACATATTGGAGAATGAGCCGGAACGCATAGCCCGCCTCTGGGCCAACACCGCCTACTTCAAGCAGCAACTCACCAGCGCCGGCTTCGACGTCGGCGGCAACACCACCCCGAAGAGCGAAACTCCCATCACTCCTATCATCATCGGCGACGGTCGCCGCACGATGGACTTCTCCCGCGCCCTCTTCGACGCCGGAGTCATGGCCACCGGCATAGCCTTCCCCACCGTCCCCGAAGGAAAGGCCCGCATCCGCACCATCATGACCAGCGAGCACACACGCGAACAGATCGATCAGGCCCTCGAAACATTCACCTCAGTCGCAAAGAAGACGGGCATCCTTCAAGCCTGAAGACGCCGGACGAAACCTCTTCGCGCTCAATCCCCGGCGAAGACCCGCGGCACGCGAGCGTTTTTAGTGAGCCGTCTCGCTCGTCGGCGCGGAGGGTTGAGTCACAACAACATCCGGAGGAAGACGATTCTTCTGAAAATGCCTGATGACGTCCGGGGCAAACTCAATCAGAAGAGCGCCGAAGGTGCCCTCGGCAGTCACCAGGAAACCCTGCTCGATCGTCAACCCGAATCCCCGATCGTCCTTCGGGTAGTAGAGATTTGAGATACCGCCCGCCGCCATGTTCCCCAGCAGATTCGAGAAGTTCGGCTGCCACTTTCCGTTATCGCCCTTGCAGCGAATCGTCGTACTCACCGCATACCAGAACCGATTCTTGACCGGTCCCGTTCCCATCCGAAAGTAGCGTGCGTCCTGGTGCAGCAGCACAGGAAAAACTCCGTTGCCAAGAATAGTTCCGTTGAACTGGTCGGTGAACGCCGCGCCGAAACGCTTGCCATAAGCATCCCAACCCTGCTGATAGCCTTCTTTCATATACTGCACTGGATTGGTGCCAGGAATCGGATCGGTGCTGGAGTGCGAGTTCTGCGCCTGTCCGATCGCCGACGTAAACAACGCCAGCCCAACCTGGTACGGATCGATCGCACTCCGGAACGATGCCCGCATCTTCTGTCCCGGAGTCAGAGGAAGGTTGTTGCCATCGAGCACAGCGTTGAAGTTCGGCACGACGACACCGATTCGCTGGTGAAGTTCCTTCTGAAGTTCCTCCTCCGAGGCGCTCTTCTTCTGCTCATCCGTCATTGGCTTCTTCGTCGTATCCTCCTGCCCAGACGAAGTCGACTGCACCGGCGTCGCCTGAGCTTGCGCAGTCTGCTTCTCATCCAGAGTGGAAGAACTATATCCGGCCGCGTTGTCTGCGATCTCAACCGGCGCTTGCGGCACCGGCGCATCAGGCAGCGTCGCCTCAGTCGGAACGGCACTCTGCGAGAACAGCGCTGGAGCTGCGATGACTAGGAATGTCACATTAAGAACGAAAGGCAGAATACGGCGGGAAAAAACAATCACTTTAAGAGTCTACCTGACGGTATTGCAGCAATCCGCGCATTAGAACCTGCGCGACCGTGCTTCTGTTTGATATTCATGGCATCCTCTCGCTGATTGTCAGCGCTAACCTGCTCAGCGAAAAGAGCTCTAGACAGGAATCAAAGCTGGCACTCACTCCTGCACTCAACTACTTAGGGACTAGCGTCAGGTGTATAGACGAGCTATAAATCCTCCCGCCTACAGGCGATGAAAGAAATTGTGCCCGCAGGGTGAAAGCTCTTCGCCTGCTCGAATCAGGCATCTTGCGCCCCGCCTTAACGTCTCAACCATCCCGGGATGATCAGCTGGCAAACAAACAAAACTTCAAAGCGTATTGGAACAGCCAGGCACGCGCCTGCGACTCCTGTCACCTCAGATTCTTATCAAAAAACTTCACCGCGATCTCCGACACGGTCCCATGCACCTTCTCGCGGTCAACTCCCGCGGCGTCTCCGCAATACACACCGAGCTTCGCCTTTCCCGCATCCGTGCATGTATCTAAAAACGTGTAGTGCGCCACGCCATCAGGCAACACCGTCAGGTGCGCGTTCGGCATCAACGCCAGCAATCTCCCCGCGTTCGTCGCCACTGGAGCAATCTGATCGGCCGCTCCCACGACCATCGCCACCGGAATCGTCACCTCCCGAAAACCATCCGCGTCGAACGCCTGTCCCACCCCCGGCGCTATCGCAAACACAGCCCGAACCCGCGGATCACGGTAGCTCGCACCTCCGCGCGCCATCGACTCACCACTGCTCGCTCTCACCTTCTTCAGCATCTGCTCCGGGTCGCCCATGCCCTTCATCTCCGGCACCACGCACTTGTGCAGCGTTGGGTCTGTCTCACACGCTTTGAGAAATCGCTCCTGATCCGTGCGCGCACCCGCCAGCTCCAGCACCGTATAGCCGCCAATGGAAAACCCCGCCGCACCAATCCGTGCTTCATCGACATGCGGCCCAAACGTCGGATCCAGCAACAGCGCATCCAACGCATCACTGATATCCGTCGCCCGCTCCCACCACAGCACAAACCCCTCTGCCGTATAAGACTCCAGCGCGTTATTTCCCGGATGATTCACCCCCACCGCAATGAACCCATGCCGCGCCAGCACCGTGCCCAGCCACGCCAACTGCATCGCCGACCCACCCGTGCCATGCGACAGCATCACCACTGGAAACTTCACCTGCGAATTCGCAATCGGAGCATTTAACACCGCTCCACCCGCCAGAAACAGCGGCCCATCCAGTGGCCCAATCACTTGCGGCTCCTCATACAACGTCCCATCGGCATTCGCCGGATACCAGATCGTTGTCAAAAGCGCCTCAGTCTTCGCGCCGCGCCAGTTCCGCACATGCCCCGGCTTGAACACCCGAGAACTCTCTCCCACTTCATACGTAGTCGCGGCGAAACCTGTCCGTACACTCGCCATCGCCATCAATACCAAGATCAGCGCCGCACTTCGTCGCAAAATTCTCATGCGTCACTATACGAAACAGACCTCCCTAGGTTCCACACACTTCCATGCCCATCTCTCCCGCCCCGTTGTCCTGGTAAGCCACCTTGTTGTCACGGCTCCAAGCCCGTCGCCATTACGCAACGCTCCATCGTTGTCATTCCGTAGCACGAAGCAACCGCCCCATAGTTGTCATTCCGTAGCACGAAGCAACCGCCCCATGGTTGTCATTCCGCAGCGCAGCGGAGGAATCTGCTTCCGTCACCCGACCCCGACCCACCCACTCCGTTGACGTCGATCCCGTCTGGTTTTATGTTGAAACTGTCCCTCGCGAGGCCGGACCGCCGGTCTCTACCTGCACCGCTAACCACTTCGCGGCGGCGTGGACGGAGGAGTCAGCGACCCATACTCTCGTGAGGACAACCATGCCCAATCTAAAAATCGTCTACCTCGAACTGCCAGCTCAGGATCTAGCAGTAAGCAGGAACTTCTACGCCAACCTCTTCGGCTGGTCCTTCCAGGACTATGGCCCCACCTACACCGCGTTCTCAGAGAGCGGCACCGAAGGCGGCTTCAACGCAGACCCGGCCGAACGCACCAGAACCCCGCTACCTGTGATCGAATCGCAAAATCTGGAAGAGACCGAGCAGAGCATTCTGAAGGCAGGCGGCAAGATCACGCTCCCCACCTTCAGCTTCCCCGGCGGCCGCCGCTTCCACTTCACCGACCCCGCAGGCAACGAACTAGCCATCATGCAACGCGAATAGATCCCTCTAAGGGAGTCACGCGGCCTCCATCGCATTCGCAGTGAAGGCCGCGCACACCAACATATTAATTTGCTGAGTGCGGTTCAAGCCGCCGTAAAATCTGCGCTCGTTCTGAAGTCAAGATATGTATTCGCTCAACTTCATCAAGTCCTGGATACTTCTTGAAAGTTCGATACGAAATGACTTTGACATATCGATCGCTTTCAGTATCGAACTCATAAGCGTTCACCGTATACAGATGCTCTGAGAAGTGCGTCTCTCCATCCATCCAGTAAAAATCAGCAGTCACCAGAATAGGAAAGTTCGACACCGAAGCAATCTGCCATACAGCTCGATCGCTTTGATTCGTCACTCCAACGAATGGCATCAGGTTGATAATCTTGCCATCGGCTTGATACCGCAAAATTGCAAGGCTATCTAACGTACCGCTGCCACCACCGGAAAATTGCGACGAAAAGAAAACAAGCGATCCTCCGCCCGCTAACGGTAGGCTTTCCGAGCGGGGATCGAGACCAAATTCATACTCCACAGAGTCGGAAGCGCGATGTGAAGGCATTTCGAAACAAACTCCTGCCGGCTTTAGAAGGCAAAGCTTCGCTCCTGAAGTTGGCAAGCCATCCGAATCTGCAGCACCTCGGAACACCGTAAATCTTGGGAAGTCTGTGTGGATAGCTTGACTATAGGACCGCGCGTGGGAGTTAGCTAGCAGCACTGCAACGAACAGAAATACCATCGAACTCTGCTTGAGACGAAGCATCTATCCCCTATTCTTTATAAACAACCGCGCCTTCGCAAATTGTAGCCATCACTCTTCCTGTCATGAGCGCCCCGCCAAAAGGAGTATTCCGCGACTTCGACAGACTCTTCGCCGCATCAAAACTCCACTCCACCGCAGGATCGAACACCACCACATCCGCAAAACTGCCCACACTCAACGTCCCACGCCCTTCAAGCGAAACAATCCCAACCGGCTGCGCACTCATCAACTCGATCACACGCGAGATCGACATTCCGTTACCCTTATGCAGCACCCGCAACGCCAACCCCAGCGCAGTCTCAAGCCCCGTAATCCCATTCGGAGCCCGCTCAAACTCCTGCTCCTTCTCAAACCGCGCATGCGGTGCATGATCGGTCGCAATACAGTCCACCGTGCCATCCATCAGTCCGGCGATCATCGCTAACCGGTCCGCATCATTGCGCAGCGGCGGATTCATCTTCGCATTGGTATCGTAGTCACCTACCGCCTCATCGGTCAGCGTGAAGTGATGCGGCGCCACCTCGCACGTCACATGCAGCCCCGCCCGCTTGGCCTGCCGAATCGCCTCCATCGCCTTCGCCGTCGACACATGCTGCACATGCAGATGTGGCCGCAGCCCATCATGCTGCTCAATATCCCGCAGCAACCGGATATCCCGCTCCACAATCTTCGACTCCGCCTCCACCGTCATCCCGCGCAACCCGAGCCGAAACGCCACCGGCCCTGCATTCATGCTGCATCCACCCGTCAGCCGCGTGTCCTCCGCATGCTGCGACACCGGCACACCAATCCCCGCCGCCGCCACCAGAGCCCCGCGCATCACGCGATCAACCAACACCGGTTTGCCATCATCGGTGAACCCCACCGCCCCGACACGCGCAAGCTCGTGAAAGTCCGTAATCTCCTCACCCAGACTCCCAAACGTAGCCGCCGGCATCGCAAACAGCTTCACCACCGCGCCACGCGCCGCATCCAGCATCCACTCCAGCTTCTCCACCGTGTCATTCACCGGCAACGTGTTCGGCATCGCGACCACACTGGTAAACCCACCAGCCGCGGCCGCAGCCGTGCCAGTCTTGATCGACTCCTTATAAGTCTGCCCCGGCTCCCTGAGATGCACATGCACATCCACCAGCCCTGGCGCGACGATCATCCCCTTCGCATCAATCGTCTCTTTACCTTTGACCGCGCGCAGTTCCCCCGGCATCTCCACCGCAGCCACCCGCCCATGCCGCAGCAGCAGATCCCGCTCTGCATCCACCCCGCTGGCCGGATCGACCAGTCGTCCATTCAAAATTAATATGTCACTCATACCGTTACACTTTCAAATCCGCCTGCACCAAGCGCCCTCACCAGCAGCGCCATCCTGACCGCAAGCCCATTCCGCACCTGGTCTTCAATCGCCGAGTTCGGCCCATCCGCCACCTCGCCCGAGATCTCGAGCCCTCGAATCATCGGCCCCGGATGCATCACCAAAGCCTCCGGCGCCCGCGCCATCAGCCGCTCCTCATCCAGTTGATACCGCGAAATATAATCCCCCAGATCCAGTTCCAGCCCCGCCAGCCGCTCCCGCTGAATCCTCAGCATCATCACCACCATCGTGCCGTTGGAAGCAGTCTGCTTCAAAGCCTTGTCAAAGTCCCGCTCAATCTCCACCGCTCCGCTGCTATCCGCACCGCCCAACCCCAGCGCATCCTCCGGCAACAACTCCTTCGGCCCGCACAGCACCACCCTCGCACCCAGCCTCGGCAGCAGCATTGCATTTGATCGCGCCACCCGGCTATGCAAAATATCTCCCGTAATCACCACCGTAACGCCCCCAAGCGTCTTCCCATTGATCAGCCGACCACTCATCCCCGGCAATCGCGTCAGCATCGTCCGCAGATCCAGCAGCGCCTGCGACGGATGCTCATGCATCCCATCACCCGCATTCAACACCGGCAACCCCGTCGACTTCGCCAGCAGATACGGCGCCCCCGAGTTCGCATGCCGCAGCACAATACACTCCGCTCCCAGCGCTCGCAGCGTCAGCCCCGTATCCTTCAGGCTCTCGCCCTTCTCAATCGACGAAGACTTGTCGCTCACCAGCGTCGTCATCGCCCCCAGCGACTTCGCCGCCAGCTCAAACGACGTCCTCGTCCGCGTGCTCGACTCATAAAACAGCAGCGCGATCCGCCGCCCTGCGAGTATCTTCGCTCTCTCGGGCGCAGCCATCCGTTCCAGCCGGTCCGTCGCCGCCAGAATCGCCGCGACCTCCTCCACCGCCAGGTTCGCAACCGTCAGCAACGACCCCGCCGCAACCGTGTCCGTCTCTAATATCGTCATCAAATTCATCTTAGGGCCTGGAGCGAATCTCTGTCCTGCCCGACGGGCCTCCTGCGCGGAGAGCGGTCTGGGCAGGAGAATCTTCTCAGTTCCTCGTGTCGCTCGAGATCAAATCTCATCCCGACCAACGGGAGGGCCATCCGAAGGGGTACACAAGTCACGAAGTGACCGCCCTCCGCGCAGGAGGCCCGTCCGGTAGGACAAGCTCAATCCACCAGCTCAACCAGCAGCACCTGCTCCTGTCCATCGACCTCGTTCAGCTTCACCTCGATAATCTCCCGCTTCGACGTCGGAATCAGCCGCCCCACATACGTCGCCTCAATCGGCAGCTCACGATGCCCGCGGTCGATCAGCACCAGCAGCCGCACACTCTTCGGACGCCCATAATCAAACAGCGCATCCAGCGCCGCCCGAATCGTCCGTCCGGTGTACAGCACATCATCCATCAAAATAATGTCGCGCCCCGTCACATCGAACCCGATCGCCCCCGGCGTCACCTTCGGCCTCGGCCCATCGGTCGAAAGGTCGTCGCGATAAAAGCTGATATCCAGCACCCCCACATCCACAGGATGCTTCTCGATCTTCTCGATCAGCACGCCCAGCCTCTGCGCCAGCGGAACGCCCCTGCGCTTAATCCCCACCAGGCCGACATTCTTACTGCCGCCATGTTTTTCCACGATCTCATGCGCCAGCCGCACCAGCGTGCGCTCGATCTCTGAGGCCGACATCAGCCTGCCCTTCTCCCGAAACTTCGGCTTCCGAACTTCAGTATCTTCACTCATACGATTGCGCTTGATGATATCAGCCGCCCTGGCCCAATGCAGTGGGAAAACATATCCGATGCATCACCATTCCGCACACATTGCGCAGACCGAATCTGCCAGGAGCCTATCGAGTGCGAGACAGCGTCCTCCCCCTACTTGTTATGCAACAAATCCTGCGTCACCTTGTACTGCTTCGGAGAACCCGTAATCGCAATAGGAATCACCGCACCCGCATTCTGCTTCTTGAAAAACGGAGCGAACGGCTTCAGCAGTATCGACTTGAAGCCTGTCGTCACATGCGACAGATCCGTCTGCATATGAAGATCGCCCACCATATGGACACTCTTGTCGTAAAGGCTGAAGGTGCCTTTCATCTTCACCTCAGCTCCGGGAACCTGAAAGTCGAGCCCATCGGTCGAAACCACACCGTTCCGTATCCTCGCCGGCCCCTTCAGCGACGAGAGCACCTCCTCCACCTCCCCGGAGGCCGGATATGCCCCGGACGTTCCGCCCACCGTCTCCTTCTTTCCCTGCGCCCGATCGCTGAAGGCTGAAAGCGACTCCTCCGTGCTCTTATTCGTAAGCCGCTCGTTTGGTATCTCGAAGACTCCGTCCATCTGCAGACGCTGAAGAAACTTCAGCCCTTCCTTTGCCGCCGCAATCGACGCATGGCTGTGCAGCCACACGCTCCCCGTCACCGGAACCTTCTCCTTGAAGAACGGCCGCAGAATATCCTCCACCAGGCCCTTGGTCACCGTCAGGTCCAGGTCGGTCACCTTCGGCGCATCCACAATCTGTCCACTCGCATGAACGGTAGTAGCGCCAACATGCGCGTCGACCGAATGAAGCACAATATTCCCGTTCAGACCGTTGACAATGAGGTGTCCCAACGCCTCCAGCCGCGTCGGCTTCCCACTACCCACCGCAAAATCCGGCGTCACCGAGTCCGCATCCGCTTCAATCGCCGTCAATACCCCCTTAAAGTGCCCCCTGCCCGCAAGTGTCCCGCTTATCCCGTGAATGTCCCCCAGGTTCACCGGAGCAAATGTAAACTCACCCGACACCGGTGTCGCGCCGAGATTATCCGGATAGAGCGGGCCGAAGCTCCCGTTCGCCACAATATGTCCGCCCGGCATCGCATTCTGCATGTCCACGAGATAAGAGATCGAGCTGCCTCTACGCAGATTGCGGATCACCAGTTGCTGAATCGGAAACGAGTACCGGCCCCCGTCCACTCGAAGTATGTCGAGCTTCGCATCATGCACATTCAACTCTTCCACCACCGTTGTCGGGCCCGCGAAGTCAACGCTGCTTCCAGGCGGAAAGTCCTCATGGTTGGCCCGGCTGCCCACCGGCGGTATCACCACCTGCAGTCCCTCGACATCGACCAGTCGCACCCGGTCCCGGAACAACATCAGATCCAGCCAGCTCCCCTGAACCAGCAGGTCCCGGGCCGAGCCGATAGGCGGAAGGTCTGGGGCCGAGTTGCGGCGCAGCGTCAAACCAGTCGCCACGAAACCAGGATGAGGAAAGTAGATCCGATGATAGTGATCGATCTTGATCCGGCTGGCGAAGACCTTCTGCAGCAGCGGCTCCACATTGCGGTACCGATACGGCCAGTACACATCGATAACGCGCCACGCCGCGAAACCGACTGCCAGGCCCACCATAATGAGCACCCACTTCAGGCCCGGCTTGCGCGGAGAGGCTGAAGAAGATCTTTCAGGAATCACTGCTGGAGAGATCGCCACGAAATAGTCCCCCAGCTCTCAGATAGTTAGAAGCGCACGGATACCCATAGAGCGGCTAAGCCTAACAGAGGAGAGCCCTAAATCGCCGCCTCTCGCTCTCCTGTAGGTAGATGCAGTTTCGCTCGTTCTGGTCTGTTAGCGATCGAAAAAGGTTCCCGCCGCGATCGTTCCCCTGGCAAGACTGCCTTGAAGAACAGTCACGCACTGCTCTTACGCCGAAACCTTCCGCCGCATCCGCATGAACCCACCCAACGCCCCACCCACCGTCGACAGCACCAGCAACACTCCTGATAACATCGCAAAAGCCGCCAGCATAATCCCGCTCTCACCTCAGGCGAATACAAAACCGCAACACCTCCGCCGGCTCCGGCGTCGTCGCAGCGGCCTTCTCACGATGTTCCATTTGGTATATCCTCTGCTGCAACGTTCGCAAATGCGAACATACTGCAAATTATCTATATCAACTCCCAAACCTACAAAGTCAGGCAGAACAGTTTCACAGCCGGTTCTACTGGTCTCGATCATGGCAGCATAACGAACTCAAACGATGTAACTGCGTCACGATGAGGAAGTCTACTTGCGACGACCATATTTGAGTCTGATAGTACTGATTTGTACCTTCGCTTTTTTGAATGTTGCACGTGCACAATCAGCGTTCCCTGAACCTGACGTTGATGGAGTAGTCGCGCAAGCATACAATCTGAAAAACACCCTGATCGTCTCGACCACCGAGAAGACTCTATACCGTGAAGGAGATGGAGTCGCGGTTGCCTTAACCCACATAATCGGTCAGGCGACGGTCAGTGATCAACAGATCGAGCGCATTTGCTCAATTCTCGAAACCGCCTTCACATACCCTCAACTTATCGTGAACCCCAGAAATCGTAATCCAGATGTAACCCTTCTTCTTTTGGAATCAGCGAAATTGCGCAGTAGCAATCCTATAGTTAGAGATAAGCTCGACGTGCTCAGATCTCATCTCATAAGCGTCTATAAAAAAGATAAATAACTCTAATGAGAGATAAATAACTCTGATTTGGTTCACGATGGCTGTTCGGATAAGCTCAAACCTTCTGGCCCTAATGCCAATAGGCCAAGCACAATAAGATTCGCGTTGGACCTAAGCCGAAACCTTCCGCCGCATCCGCATAAAGCCACCCAGCGCCCCACCCACCGTCGACAGCACCAGCAACACCCCCGACACCATCGCAAACCCCGCCAGCATAATCCCCGCCCTCACCTCGGGCGAATACAGAAACCGCAAAACGTCCGGCGGCTCTAGCGTCGTCGCAGCAGCCTTCTCGATCTGGGCATGCAGCGCCTGCGTCAGATCCGCATCGAACCCCGCCATGTTATGCAGCCCAAACCTCGCCACCAACCCCGCACCAGCCATCGCCACCGCAAGACACGAGACCAGAGCCAGCCCCACCACCACACCAATCCGCGCCCCAATTCCGGCATCCATCCACGCCAGCGGCCTCCTCTTCTGATACAGCGCCAGCGTAATCATCGACCCGCTGATCGTCCACAGCCACGTCAACGGCGACACCAGCTGCACCTTCGCCGACACCAGGCTCAGCACAGCCGCCACACCCGCCACCAGCAACGCACAACGAATCGCCGTCTTCCACTCCACCTGCTGCGGCCTGGGAGGCGGCGTGGCACCCGTCGTATCGCCTTCACCGCTGTTCTGCTCCTCATAGTCCTGCAGATAGATCTGCGGCGAACCGCAATGGGGGCAGAACGGCGACTCGCCAACACTGGCAGAAAGCTCGCCTCCGCAACGATGACAGTACTCATGCATATCTTATGAAGCTACCCCACCCCAAACGGCGCGGCAAGCGCAGACGCTCCGCGCACCACACGATCCTCATCCAACCGCTTTACTGTTTGCTCGAGTCGTTGTCATCCCCAACCGAGATATGTCCCGGCAGATCCAGCGCCACCATCCCGATCTTCGTTCCACTGCCGTCAGGATCGATCCCAACGATATGCTGATGCTGCTTCGATCCAGCCTTCAGCTCCATCTTCCCCGACAGGTCGTTGTCCACCTTGACGTGATTCTTCTGATCGTCTGCGCAGGTCAACCCCTCCGCCGTCCGCGTCTGCGAACTCACCGGCTTGTCGTTCTGGCACTGAATCACATCGCCATATCGCCCCAGCGCCTTGCGATAAAACGCCGCCACCTGATCAGGACTATCGGGCGTCGTGTAACTGGCCGCCTTCACCTTCAGCGAAAAACTGCCGAAGCTCAAATTGATATCGGCCGCCCCGTCGTTCTTATCCTTCTTCTTCACCATCACCGCGCCCGGATACACCGGCAGCCCAATCGCATCCACGCCCGCCGCTTCGTTCGTCTTCACCGACATTCCGCCAAACGGCGTCGCGATCTTCACATTATCGGCATCGCCATGTTTGTCATTCTCAATCCGGCAGCCGCTCATCAGCATCGTCGACGCTGCCATCGTCGCTGCCAGCATCGCCGCCGTACCTTGGTTCACCCGCATCTGGAGCCTCCATTCAGTCAGAAAACAATACGCTCTCTTGCCGCCTCAGGTTCCGTCTCCCGGTCTGCTCAAAAAAATCCGGAATTCATGGCGTACTTTTCAGCCATGAAATGACCGCTGTCTTCTCTCCTCATCCACCACGCATTTCACCACATCTCCACCACGAATAAACCACAAAAAATCCGCGACTTCCGCCGAAGACCCCGCCCACAAACCACCAGGAAATTTAATCCGTGCCACCGGAACACTCCCTCACATCCAAATCCAACCCGCCACATCCAATGGGGTGTGACCCAGCCGACCGACCACCTCTTCGCTCCTCTCAAGCTCCGCAGCCTCACTCTTCCCAACCGCATCGCCGTCTCCCCCATGTGCGAATACTCCTCGGTCGACGGTTTTGCCAACGATTGGCACCTCGTCCACCTCGGAAGCCGCGCCATTGGCGGCGCCGGACTCATCATCACCGAAGCCAACGCCGTAAGCCCCGAAGCCCGCATCACCCCAGGCGACCTCGGCATCTGGAAAGACGAGCACATCCCCGAGCTCAAACGCATCACCGCCTTCCTCCACCAGCACGGCGCCTACGCCGGTACTCAACTAGCGCACGCCGGGCGCAAAGCCAGCATGTCCGTCCCCTGGGAACCAGTCCGCACCATGCCCGCCTCCGAAGGCGGCTGGCAGCCCGTGGCCCCCTCCGCCATCCGCTTCGACGAAGCATACCCAGTCCCCACCGCTCTCGACCGCGCCGGCATGGACAAAATCGTCGCCGACTTCGTAGCAGCCACCCATCGCGCCCTCACCGCCGGCTTCGACCTCGTCGAGATCCACGCAGCCCATGGCTACCTCCTCCACGAGTTCCTCTCCCCGCTCTCCAACCAGCGCACCGATCAGTACGGCGGCAGCTTCGAAAACCGCGCCCGCTTTCCCCTCGAAGTAGTAAAAGCCGTCCGCGCCGCATGGCCCCAGCATCTGCCTCTCTTCGTCAGAATCTCAGCCACCGACTGGGCACCCGAGTCTCTCGGCGCAAGCTGGGACCTCCCCCAATCCGTCGCATTCTCCAAACTCCTCAAGCAGGTAAACGTCGATCTCGTAGACGTCTCCACTGGTGGCAACCACCCCGCCCAGCAGATTCCAGTAGGCTCCGGCTACCAGGTCCATCACTCAGACACCATCCGCCGCGAGGCCGAAATCCCCACCGCTGCCGTCGGCATGATCACCGAGCCGGCCCAGGCCGACCAGATCATCCGCACCGGACAGGCTGACCTCATCCTGCTGGCGCGTGAGCTGCTCCGCAACCCCTACTGGCCACTGCACGCCGCGGCGGTCCTCCACCAGTCCACCACCTGGCCCGTCCAGTACCTCCGCAGTGCTCGCGGAAAGACCGAACCTCGCCAGCCCGTCTCCACCCCAGGTGCCTGAAGTTCAACCGCCCTGACCAGGGAAAAATTACAAACCATGCCGACCGAGTGGCCTATACTGGCAGCAGCCGAACGATAGGCCACTCCCGCCGGGCAGGCGGTTCCGGAGCTTCTGGCATGGCGCAGCACCAGCCAATCCGCAAAACCACCCCACCCTCCGGGTCCGACATCCCGGACAAGCTCTACTTTCGCATCGGTGAGGTTGCCAAACTCTGCGACGTCCCCGCCTACGTCCTTCGCTTCTGGGAGAGCGAGTTCCCTCAACTCAAGCCGCACAAAGGCGGCACCGGCCAGCGCCTCTATCGACGTCGCGACGTCGAAATGGCCCTGCGCATCAAGAGTCTCCTCTACAACGAGGGCTACACCATCCCCGGCGCTCGGCAGGTCTTCAAAAGCGAACTCAGGCACAGCGAACCGCAGCTGGCCCTTACCATCGAAGGCGCCCCCACCAGCATCGACTCCCGCCAGCTCCGCAAACTGCATAAAGACCTCCGCGAACTCCACACCCTGCTCTCCAAATCACCCGCCCGCCCCACAGTGCACCCCATCCGCGCCCCGCGCACATCCACCGCTCCCCGCCGAACTCCGGAAAAACTCTTCAACCTTCCTCTCCTTCCCGAAGAGGACAAGAGTTGAAGATGAGATTTAAGGACGATCAAAAGCAGAGTTCCCGGCGCAGACACTCCTCCCAGACTCGCGCCCCCTACCTCGGAACTGAGTCTCGCAGCGGCGCTCCCATCCGTTGCCAGTACTGCTCCGGCCAGAGCTTCCGCCGATCCACTCTTCGCTCCCAAGACCTCACCGAGATACTCTTCATGAGATATCCCGTACGCTGTCTCCGCTGCAGCCAGCGACAGCTGGTGAGCTTCACAGTCGCTGGGCTCTCCATCTCCTCCAGCATCAAAATAAAAAAGAGAGGCAGTCGAAACAGCCTCCCCGTCCAGTGGAAAGATCCCTTCAAAGACAGAAGCGGCGAACAACCAAAGGTCACCGCCTCCACACACACCGACCGCTAAAGCAAATTTCCTGTTGTTATAGAGGTGTTCTACCGCTCATTTTGTTGTCATTCCGCAGCGAAGCGGAGGAATCTGCTTTTTGCCCTTCGCTCGGTATCCTCTCCATCAACTCGTAATTTGCTCCAGCTCCTCACAGCGAGATCCACCCCACATGGATCGCCCACAGCGACAGGCTCGCCACCACAATCCAAAGCGCGATACCCTGCACCATCGGCCTGACACCCACCTCCTTCAGCGTCTCCCGCGTGATGCCCGTCCCAATCAAAAACAACACCACAGTCAAAGCCGCGCGCCCCAGCCGATTGAGTGCCGCAAACAGTGGCACAGCCTGCGGCATATACCGTGGCAGATAACTCGCCGCCACCGCCGCAAAGCAGAAGTACAGAATGAACCAGGGCCACGGCACCTTCGCCTTGCTCTTCTTCAGCATCGCCGTAGCAATCGCCAGCGGCACAATCCACAGTGCCCGCGCCAGCTTCACCGTCGTTCCTACAGCCAGCGCCGTCGGCCCATACTTCGCGCCAGCCCCCACCACCGAACTCGTGTCATGAATCGCCAGTGCCGACCACAATCCAAACTGCGTCTGCGAGAAGTTCATCAAGTGCCCAATCAACGGAAACACCAGCAGCGCTACCGAGTTCAGCACAAACACCGTGCCCAACGAAACCGCCATCTCCTCTTCATTCGCATTCAGCACCGGCCCCATGGCTGCAATCGCGCTCCCTCCGCATATCGCCGTCCCAAAGCTGATCAGCAGCGATTGCGTCTTTCCCACCTGCAGCAGCTTACCCAGCGCAACGCCCAGCACCAGAGCAAACGTGATGCTGATCGCCGTATACATGAACCCCGACGCACCCGCGTGCACGACCTCCTTCAGGTTCATCCCGAATCCCAGGCAGACCACCGCAGCCTGCAATAGAAACTTCGACAGGTTCCGTCCCTCTCCATGAAACGTATGCACCGTACTCAGGCCAAACGCGAGCCCCGCGGCCAACGCGAGCGGAGGCCCGATCAACCCGCTCGCCGAAACAATAATTCCGATATAAAAAAGATTCTTCTTCCACATGCTTAAAGCATGCGCGTCTCCCAACCACCGGTCGAGACGTACTTTCCAATCAACGATAAGTATTACTTATCAGCCACATCAGCTATTTTGGGTCGACCCTTCCCATCGCAAATCGCTGAAACGCTGCCGCAGCACCCGTTATCTCAGCACCTGCAAGCCGAACGAAGCTGAAATCCCGCCGCATCTCCAGCCCTTTCACCGCAACCACCCTCACCGTGCCTAGCCGCAAAGCCTTTCCCAGCGCCCACAGCGACACAAAGCCCACTCCCAGCTCCGCCTCCACCCCGGAGAGAATCGACTCCGTCGAATCCAGCTCCACCGCCACCTGCAACGACCGCAGCGGCAGCCCCATCTTCTTCAACGCCCGCTCCACCACCCGCCGCGAACCCGAACCCCGCTCCCGAAGCAGCAGCGGCGCCTTCGCCAGTTCCGCCCCCTCAATCGCCCTTCCCTTCCTCAGCGCCCACGGGTGATTTGGACTCACAATCAGCACCATCTCATCCTGCGCCATTCGCTCCGTCTTCACGTCCCGCCGCATCGCCGGCCCCTCAATAATTCCCAGCGCAACCTTCTTCTCCGCCACCGCCTCCACAATCTGCTCAGTATTTCCACTCACCAGCGAAAGCTTCACCTGCGGATACTGCTTCAAAAACGCCCCAAGAATCCGCGGCAACAAATACTGCGCCACCGTCGTCGATGCTCCAAGCCGCAACGGACCATCCGCCTCATCATTCAGCGCCGCCAACGTCCGTTGCGCCTCCACCATCATCTCCGCCGCGGCATTCGCATATCCAAGCAACACCCGCCCTGCTTCGGTCAATGAGATCTGGCTCCCATGCCCCGCGCCTCTCGCCCGGTCGAACAACTGCACGCCGGCCTCCTCCTCGAGCGCATGCACATGCTGACTTACAGCCGGCTGGCTCAGATGCAGCACCTCCGCCGCCTTACGAAAGCTCATCTCCTCCGCGACCGCCCGAAACACCCGCAACCGAAAGTTCTCCAAACCCTCTCCTCGCCGCGAACCAGCCCCGCCACCCATCAGCATAAGCCCACCCGATAAAATCAATTCAACCCGTGCACGCAAACAAAGAATCCATCTCGTCCGACACAACGCCCCGCCGCAACCTATTCGCCTTCCTTCGCCCCTCCGCAACACACAGCGCCTTTTCCGCTACCCTCCTGCTCATGCTTTCCACGGTGCTCTCCGGTGTCCTTGCCCTCGTCCGCATCAAATACATCAACTCCCTCTTCGGCGCCGGAGTCGCGCAGGACGCCTACCGCGCAGCCTTTAAGCTCCCCGATCTACTCGCCTATTTCCTCATCGGTGGCGCAGCCTCCATCTCTCTCATCACCCTCCTCAACCGCTATCGCGAATCCGGCGACGAAGAAGGGGGCGACCGCGCGCTCTCCGTCATCCTTACGACCATGCTCCTTGTCCTCGGTCTCGGCGTTCTGCTGGCCGAAATCTTTGCGCCTCAGTATGTTCTGCTCGCTAATAAAGGTTTTCGCGGCGACCCTGCAAAAGTCGCCCTCTGCACCACCATGACGCGCATCATCATTCCAGCGCAATTGTTCTTCTTCATTGGCAGTGTCATGAGTTCGCGCCTGCAAGTCCGCAAAATCTTCCTGTACCAGGCCTTCACCCCAATCGTTTATAACGCCGGAATCATCCTTGGCGCTGTCTTCCTTCACCGGCAGTTAGGCGTCACCTCGCTCGCCATCGGTGTCTTTGCCGGCACTTTCGTCGGCTCCGCCGTCCTCAACTCCCTTGGAGCCTTTCGCACAGGTCTCCGCTATCGACCCATCATTGGCTTCCGCGATCCCGCGTTTCTCGAGTGGCTCAAGCTCTCACTTCCGCTCATGATCGGTGTCTCCCTCGTCATGTTCGACGGGATCTTCCTCAACTACTACGCCTCACTCCGCGACGGTGGCATCACCCTCATCGGTAACGCCAAAGACCTTTTCAATGCCCCCTTCAATGTCATCGGCCCCGCCGCCGGAGCGGCTTCGCTCCCTTTCTTCGCTTCGCTCTTCCAGCAAAAACGCATCGCCGACTTCTCCCACTCTGTCTCCCGCTCCGTCTCTCGTCTCTTCTCCGTCGGCATGATCGTCTCCGCGTGGATGATCGCCCTCGCACCCTGGTTGATGGACCTCTTCCGCGGTGGCAAGTTCAACCGCACCGATGCGGCAGCCACTACCCATCTCTTCAGAGTCCTCGCCATCACACTCGCGATCTGGGCCGTGCAAGGCATATATGCACGGGCTTTCTACGCCGCCAGCAACACCCGCACCCCAGCGATCACTGGCACCCTCATCACCTTGATCTCCATCCCCATCTACGCCACCCTCTTCCATACCTTCAACCTCGAAGGTCTGGCAATCGCATCCGACATCGGCATCCTCGCTCAGACAGCTTCGCTCGCGTACCTGCTCCACCGCAAAAGGCTGGTAGACCTACACCACCTCGAATTCGCCGAGCTAGGCCGAGCCTTCCTCGCCGCGCTGTTAGCCTTTGCCGCCACCACCGCTGCGGCACACTTCCTGCCGCCTGTCTCCACCCATCCAAAAGACATTCTCACCATTGCAACCGCCTCTATCGCATGGGGTATTACCGCCTACCTCACGCTAACGGCAGTCGGTTCAACTCTCCCGAACCAAATCCTCCGGCGCAAATAAAAGAAGCTGTGACCACGGGTCAGCCGGCCCTCAAACTACTCTTGCGGTATTCAAGTCACAAAGGCGCCACCACACGGCGGAACAAAGGGATCTAAGCTTACTTCGCATCCTCATACTCTTCATTCCAAGCCGCCTGGATCGCCTCCAGAATCCCTTCATTCGACTTAGCCGGATCACCCACAAATCCCGGAAGCCCCGTCACATATTTATGCAGATCCGTGAATCGCACCGAATACGGCTCAATCTCCGGATACTTCTCCTGCAACTGAATCCCAATCTCTTCCGCGTCCGTCCAATCAAACTCAACCGCCATAACATCCCCCGATAAAATAGCTTTGAGCAGCAAAAATCGCCGCCACACCAAAGACTACAAGAAAACCTGCGACAGTTTTATGACGCACAACCGCCAAACCCCTCCAACACCGTGGTCCGCCTCGCTCCTACGCCGCGACCTGAACGCCCGCGCCCAACACCTCGCCATCAACAGCGGCCTCCCGCACGACCAGACCACCGGCACCGAACCCAGCATCCTCTTCGGCCATGAAGAGCAAGCCAAGCAGTCCCGCCACGGCAACTTCCATCCCGCCAGCTACGCTGCCATCTGTGCCAACCCCGCCTGGTCCCGTCGCCTCACCAAAGCCCACACCGCCCACCGCCGCGTTCGCGCAACAGCCGACTGGCAATGGATGGAGCTCGACTGCGCCAACAGCTCCGACGCTCTCCTGATGAACATCTTCTGCCACCCCGCCGTCTTCTCCAACTGCCACCTCAACCCCGCCGTCGCGAATCTTCTGGGCGTCCCCTCAGACACTCAAC
Source organism: Tunturiibacter gelidiferens (assembly GCF_013410115.1). Lineage (GTDB taxonomy): Bacteria > Acidobacteriota > Terriglobia > Terriglobales > Acidobacteriaceae > Edaphobacter > Edaphobacter gelidiferens. The sequence goes on along the minus strand of NZ_JACCCV010000001.1, from coordinate 774,782 downwards.
CCAACTTCGGCGTTCACCCCGGCGTTCCGCTGAAGAGATTTCCGGCTCGCAGAAACAAAACAACGCGCCCCACTAAACAACAAGCAATTTCATCCGCACTCTTCAGCGACATCAGTCTCTCCGCGCCCTCATCGCAAATCGAAGAAGAGCATCATCTCAAAGACCGCACCGAGATCGACCTCCAGCTAGGCGCTCTCTTCATCGAAGCCAAGCTCACCGAATCCAACTTCCAGACCGCAAGCCCACGCCTCATCGAGCGCTACCGTGATCTCGAAACCATCTTCGCCGTCGAGCGCCTGCCCAGCAAAATTATGACGACACCAACGCAACCGTCGGCAGAGGATTTCTCCGACCTCGAAGAGCCGTCGCCCAACCTACTCCCACCCACAGTCTCTGCGCGTTCCCGCACCGTCATTCAGGGCTACCAGCTCATTCGCAACGTCCTCGCCGCCTTCGCCTCCGACGCTTCCTTCTGCGTCCTCTGCGACGCCCGCCGCCGCGACCTCATCGCGATCTGGTACTCCATCCTCTCCGCCGTCCACTACCCCAGCTTCGCCTGGCGCCTGAAGCTCCTAACCTGGCAGGAACTGACATCCTCCCTCCCTGAAGACCTGCAACAGTTCCTCGAAGCAAAATACGGAATCCTCCCCGCGTAGCCATCATCGCTCTCACGGCCTCACCGATACAATTGGAGTCCATGCCAGCCGATCCATCCGAGCTGCGAGACTTTGCAGCGCGTTATACCGACGCCTGGTGCAGCCAGGATGCCGCAAGCGTCGCTGCCTTCTTTGCAGCGAACGGCTCACTCCGCATCAACGACGGCGCGCCTGCAGTCGGAAGAACCGCAATCGCGGAAGTAGCTCAATCCTTCATGGTCGCTTTCCCCGATCTGCGCATCGTCATGGACGACCTAAGCATCCAGGACGACCAAGTCATCTACCACTGGACTCTCACAGGAAACAACACAGGCCCCGGAGGCACCGGGCAGCCGGTTCGCATCAGCGGCTCCGAGACCTGGCAGATCGACTCCGATGAACTCATTGCTTCCTCGCAAGGCCGCTTCGACAGCGCCGAATACAACCGTCAATTGGACCCGCGATCCCATAAGCCACGGTAACGAGAGACCGTCAGGAAATCCTAAGCACCAGGTCCATGCGAAGGCTTACCTTCCTGCACATAATTCCTGTTCCACTTCGGAATCTCCACCACATACGTTCCCGGCTTTTCAATCACCGCCTGGCATCCCAGCCGCGAGTTCAGCTGAATATCCGCCGCCGTCTCCATCCGGTCCAGCTCCAGATCCTCCGCCTCGCTAATCCCCTGCGCGCCTTCCTTCACATGAAGATGGCACGTCGTACAAGCACAAACTCCACCGCACGCATGATCCAGAAAGATGTCATAGTTCTCCGCCACATCCAGAAACGACATCGGCAGGCCATGTCCTTCATACGGCAGCGTATCGAACGGGAACTCCACCGTTCTGCCCTCAGGTAAAAATGTCACGCGAACCATCCCCTCGCCCGCAGGCTTCGACAGATCCACAGCTTCAGCAACCTTCTTCGTCTCACTCATTGTTCAGTCTTCCGTCGACTCTCCGGCCGTAGCCTCATCATGAATTGATTCTTCAATCTTCTTCGCCTCAGCATCAGCGTCTATACGCGAGCTGCTCACCTGCGCCTTCGCAAAGGGATGCGGAGCCGTAGGCCCCTCTCCTATGCTCTCACCTGCAGCCTCCATCGTCTTGCCCTGCATCGCGCCCGAGACCGCGGTATCCATCATCAACTCCGCAAATCGCCGCGTCGCCGTATCCAGCCGCTCGATCCCGTTGCGAATCACCTTGTACTCGCCGCCCTGCACTGCAGCCTCCAGGAACGAAACCTCCGTTGCAATCTTCTCTATCTCCACGCTCGTCAGCATCTGCCACGCAGCATGACCCTTCCCTTTCTTCACCGCAGTCAGAATCGTCTCAGCCTCATTCTTCGCCTCGATCGTCTGCCGCTCCTGGATATCGGTCTCCGCGTTATCGAACGAATCCAGAATCATCGTCTCCACCTGCTCATCGGTGAGCCCATAAGTTGGCTTCACCTCAACCTCAGCCTCTTTTCCACTCCTCTGCTCGCGCGCACTCACATGCAGAATTCCATTCGCATCGATCAGAAACTTCACCTCGATACGCGGCAGCCCCGCCACCATCGGCGGAATCCCCTTCAGATCAAACCGCGCCAGTGACCTGCAATCCTTCGCCAACTCCCGCTCCCCCTGCACCACATGGATCGCAACATTCGTCTGCCCATCCACGCCCGTCGTAAAGTGCTCCGTCGCGCTCGCCGGAATCGTCGAGTTCCGTTGAATAATCTTCGCCACCACACCGCCCAGCGCCTCAATCCCAAGCGACAACGGCGTCACATCCAGCAGCAACAGATCCTCAAGCCCCGATCCCGACACAGCCCCGCCCGCCAGAATCTGCGCCTGCACCGCCGCCCCCAGCGCCACCACCTCATCCGGATTCAACTCCGTATGCGGCTTCTTCCCCCGCGCCTTCATCTCAAACAGATCATCCACCAGCGACCGCACCGCAGGAATCCGCGTAGACCCACCCACCAGTACAACCTCATCAATCTGCGCCGCACTCAATCCCGCATCTTTCAGCGCCTGCTTGCAAGGCCCCGCCGTCCGCGCAATCACGCCGGCAATCAAACCTTCAAACTGCTCCCGCGAGATCTGCCGCAGATACCTCTTCCCATCCGGCAGCTCAACATTCAACGTCGCGTTGTCCGCAATCGACAGCAGAATCTTCGCATCGATCACAGCCTTACGAATCGCCTGCACCACCTCGCCGTTCCCGCGAACATCCACACCCAGATCCCCGGCAATATCATCCAGCGCAATCGCAATCATCAGGTTGTCGATATCGTCGCCACCCAGGTGCGTATCCCCACCCGTCGCGACCACCTCAAAGATCCCCTCATGCAGCTTCAGAATCGATACATCGAACGTCCCGCCACCAAAGTCATACACCGCAATCAGTCCATCTTTGTTCTTATCCAATCCATAAGCCAGCGCCGCCGCAGTAGGCTCATTCACCAGCCGCAGCACCTCAAGCCCCGCAATCCGCCCCGCATCCTTCGTGGCCTGCCGTTGCGCATCGTTGAAGTAAGCCGGAACCGTAATCACTGCCTTCGTCACCGGCCCGCCAAAAAATCTCTCAGCATTCTTCTTTAACTGCTGCAGCACATAGGCCGAGATCTCCGGCGGCGTCAGCATCAATCCGCCCACGCTCACCTTCAACACCTCACCCGGCCGCAACCCCTCCGCCAGCTTGAACGGAAACAGCTTCAACTCCCCCTGCACATCCTCGATATCTCTTCCCATCAATCGTTTAGCCGAGTACACCGCGCTCGCCGAGTCCGCCATCAGCGTCCCCCGCGCCGCATTCCCCACCACCACACCACTATCGGTCCACGCCACCACCGACGGCACCAGGCGTTCACCGTCCTCGCCGGGAATCACCACCGGCGTACCACGCTCCATAAACGCCACCAGGGAGTTCGTCGTACCCAAATCAATCCCTACAACCCGCTCATCCGCCATCGCTTCAAATCCCCTATTAGTCCATCTTCTATTGTCCTACATCGCCACACGCATTGCGGTTAGGGTCTTTAGATGCGCTCGTTGTCCTGCCGGACGGGCCCGCTGCGCGCGGAGCGCCCACTTCGTGGGGTGTTCACCTTGGGGCGGCAAATGATCCTCCCGTTGGTCGGAATCAAAATTTCAGCCGACCAACGGGAGGCCCTATGCAGCTAACCCACCCAGACCGGTAGACACGTCACGAAGTGACCGCCCCACGCGCAGTGGGCCCGTCCGGAGGACAACCGTCTCCCCTCTGAGATACCATCAGGCAAACCGAGGCGACCCATGCTCTATCTCGAGCACACTCCTCATCCCGCCCTCTCTCCTTTCATCAAAGCCCTCTGGTACGCTCGCGACCCTCACGCCACCCACCGCCACGAGCGCGTTCTCCCCACCGGCAGAGCCCAAATCGTCCTCTCGCTCGCCCGCGACTACCTCACCGACGCCAACAATCCAATCAATCCCCTCGACCACTCCCCCGCTGGCATCTTCCTCGGCATCTACTCTCGCTACCAGCAGATCGACGCCATCGACTTCACTGAGCTCATCGGCGTTGTCTTCCACCCCGGCGGTACTCCCGCTTTCTTCCCCGAAGACGCCTCCGTCTTCACCAACTGCGAGACCGCTCTCGACGACCTCTGGGGCCGCGCCTGCCACAACCTCCGCAACGATCTCCGCGAAGCCCCCACCCCCGAACAAAAGTTCGCACTCCTCGAATTCGCCCTCCTCACCCGCCTCTCTCTCAGCAAACATCAGCGCCGCGACCCCATCCTCGACTACGCCCTCACCCACCTCCACACCGCCCCCGGCACCACCACCATCGCAGAGCTCACCCGCACCACCGGCCTCAGCCCCCGCCGTCTCTCCGAGCGCTTCAATCAACAAGTCGGCATCTCCCCCAAGCTCTACTGCCGCATCCAGCGCTTCCAGCAAGCCATCCAGCAGATGCATCGCGGCGCCGACGTCCGCTGGGCCGAACTAGCCCTCACCTGCGGCTACTACGACCAATCCCACTTCGCCAACGACTTCCGCGCCTTCTCCGGCCTCAGCGCCACCGACTACTCCACCACCAACCGCATCTGGGCCAACCACATCCCCCTCGATTAGCGCAGTTCACCTGCAGGCCGTGTAAGAGGAAGTTTCAAAAGACGCGGAGCTTTCTAAAAAGGAATTAAAAAAAGGAGTTTGCAGCAGATCGCCAGCCCTTGCAATGACTCGTCATCTCGACCGAAGCAACGAACAGTTTTATCGTTCGTTGCGCAGTGGAGAGACCCCCGTATTTCGTCTCCGCTCCCCACCATCCAACGCAAAACAGCTTTAGCACCCCTTTTCAACCTGGGCCAAGCTCCTCCCCTTCAAACCGCGCCGAAAGAACACCACATCCGCAATCGGATTCTCGTTATACCGCTCCACCCGCACGAATCCCATCTCCTCATACAGCCGATTCGCCTCCGGCATCGCAGCCGGAACCGTATCCAAATACATTGCCCCAAACCCAGCTCCCTCCGCCCACGCGATCGCCTCCTTCACGAGCCGCCGTCCCAGCCCGTCCCCGCGAAACGCGCCATCCACCCAGAGCCGCTTCATCTCACATCCCCTCTGTTCGCCTCGCAAAAGACGCAGAGCCACACAGCCCGCCGCCGTCCCATCGACCACCGCCAGCAACAGAACCAAATAAGCTCCCGGCAGCCCCTCCAACTCCTGCCCATACCCCTCAAGACAGATATTCGCCGCACCCGCAGGATTCGCCGCCAGATACTCTCCATACGCCTGCATCAGCCGTCGCACCGCGGCAATATCTTCAACCCCAACCGCCTCTCGCACCACAATCTCCGCCATAACTCCAGTAGCCTACCACCCATCGGATTGTTCCCCGCCTCACCTGAAAGCAGGAAATCAAACCACAAAAAATCTCTCCGCATCGCCGAATTTTCCAAGACCACTCCTCCGCTCCCATGGCATCCTTCCAACCATGAACACTCCAATCAACACCGCCGGATCCACCATCATCCCCAGCCTCCGCTACCGCGACGCGCTCGCCGCCATCGACTGGCTCGTCGCCGCCTTCGGCTTCAAAAAGCAAGCCGTCTTCGTAGCCCCCGACAACAAAACCGTCCAGCACGCCCAGCTCACCTTCGGCAACGGCATGATCATGCTCGGCTCCGTCGACAACGGCGGCGAAGCCGGCAAGTTCATGGTCCAGCCCGATGAGATCGGCTTCCGCGAAACCCAGGGCGCTTACCTCGTAGTCCCCGACGCCGACGCTGTTTACTCCACCGCAAAGGCTGCCGGAGCCGAGATGGTCCTCGACATTCGCGACATGGACTACGGTGGCCGCCACTTCTCCTGCCGCGACCTCGAAGGCCACACGTGGGGCATCGGCACCTACGACCCCTGGCAACCCGAATCAAGCGCCAAATCCTCCTGAAGCGGTCCTCCTCCGACCAACGAGAGGCCCCAGCACCTTCGTCGTGCGCAGACCGGTACACACGTCACGAAGTGACCGCTCCGCGCGCAGCGGGCCCGTCCGGCAGGACAGCCTCCCAAACCAACTAGCCTCCACCCCACCCACCCGTGATACCGTCTCCAGATGGAATTAAACCCCTACGCAAAGTACCTTGACGGCCGCGACCCCATCCCTGTCCTCACCAGCACCGCCGAGCGCCTCCACAACCTCACCGCCCACCTCACCGGCGCGCAGGTCAACACACCACCTGCCCCCGGCAAATGGAGCATCTGCAACATCATCACCCACCTCGCCGACACCGAGATGGTCTTCGCCTTCCGCCTCCGTCAGACCCTCGCCGCCGCACCCGATCAACCCCACCACATCATCCAGCCCTTCGACCAGGACGCCTGGTCCCAGCGCTACGCCGTCTACCACATCGAACCCGCACTCGCCCTCTTCCAGGCCACGCGCAACTGGAACCTCCTCTTTCTCGCCACCGTCTCCGAAGACGACCGCCACCGCACCGCCACCCACCCCGAGCGCGGCACCATGACCCTCTGGACCATCGTCGAGACCATGGCCGGCCACGACATCAACCACATCCAGCAACTGGAGCGCCTCACCGCACGCGGTAACTAAACCTGCATCCCCTGCATCACTTTTCAAGGTGGAGTTCGCCACCGCGAGTTCGGCCACCGACTACAACATTATGCCGCCACTCGATTGGTTGCCTGTGGGTGAATCGGTGATATGTGCCGACTGACCGCCCTGAATTGCGGGGCCTAGCTGGACTCTACGCTCCGTCTCAGCGGTCTTGTTTGACGCGGTCTCGGTCTAAGGCTCGGATACAGCGACCGCGAGTGTAACGGTTTCGTCTGCGAGAAAGACGATCGTTCCCTCTATATTAAACGACGAGCCTATGCCGCTAGCCGCAGGCCATTGAGTAACCTGAAATGAGAGGCTGTACGAAGAACTCATCACTGATCCATAACTGACTACGAGATCCTGCGGCTTTACGGATATGCCTTCAGCGATCTCCACGGCCGGGTGCACAACTCCTTGTCCGTTGATCCGACTCAGCTCAATTTGAACCAGTCCTGCTACCGACGCATCCAATTTGTCTGCGTTGACGTAGAACCCGAGGATGCAGAAAGGTCCTCCGCTGGATGTCAGGGTAAATGCTGTGTTAGTCGGAGTTGAGCCCGCGGGTGCGGCCGCAATCGCAATTGATCCGAAAGTTTGCGTTGAGAGTCTCATCGCCATTTCGCCACCCCCTACGATAGTTCCAGAATAAGAGTACAGCCTCGAAGAAATGTTGTGCTTTGGTCCGAGCAATTAGTCCGAGCAACTAAAGGTTCTGCCACCGACTTCAACGTTATGCCGCCACTCGATTGGTTGCCGGGTGAGTGTTCAAAATCTCATCCGCGCCGAAGGGCGTGCGCGGGAGATTCGAACTTGGAGAACTTCGACGCCAGGTTTTGGATCGTCGTTCGATGAGCGACTTGCCCGGCTCGCGATCGTAAGGCGTAAGATTCTGGTTGCACCCTGAGGTGCCTGCGGGTTCAACCAAACGACAGCGATGGGAAGGAGATATCCGTGATAAGGAAAAGTCTTCTATCGTTCAGCATTGCAGCAATGGTGATTTTGACTGGACTCTGTTGCAGTCAAAGTTCGGCGCAGACCCCGTCTGACAACTCTACCCAGAGCGCTACGGATCAGAATATCGATTTATTAAGGAAGGATGTTCGGTTACAGAAGAGGCAGATCATCGCTTCAAATCTTCAGCTGACTGATCAAGAGGCGGTGAAATTCTGGCCGCTGTATGACCAGTACACTGCCGATCTGGTGAGGATCAACGATGCGAAGTATGCGGCGCTCAAAGAGTTCGCGTCCAGCTACTCTACCTTGACCGACGATCAGGCAATGGGACTGGTACGCAAGATGCTTGGCGTCGATCAATCGGTTGCGGAGTTACGGCTGAGATACACTTCGCTCTTCAACAACGTGATACCAGGAAGGAAAACCGCGGTGTTTTTCCAGTTGGATCGGCGGCTGGTGATGTTGATTGACCTGCAGCTGGCTTCGCAGATTCCGATGATCCTGCTCTCTGGCGGAAATCCCAGACAATAGTGCAGAGGCCTTTAGTTTCCAAGCTGCCACTTCTCAGACCCCGGCACTTTGCAGGCCTCGCCACACTTCGGACAGCCGCTCTTCTTGGCGTCGATGTTGACGACGTCGCGGACAGGGATAACGGCGCCACAGTTGGTGCAGGTCTCAGTGTAGGTGTGCTGCGGTCCTTTGGTGGCCATGCGTCGCAAATAGCACCCCGACTATCAAGCGAAGTTGCCGCTAACCCCGTTTTGCTGAAAGTCCGCTCTGGTCATCGTCGACCAGGTCCAAAATGGAACTAATACTTGTGTGGAGGTTGCTTCGGCCCTTCTACGAAATCTCTTAGCGTGTAGAGTCGAACTATTCACTTGGCTCAATCCGAAACAGACGCAAGTTGATTTCGAAGGAAACGATGACCGAAGAGGTAAACAATCATTTCACACTGGAGCAGCTTCGCCGCTTCTACTCCGAGGAACTCCGCATAGTTGCCGGTCTCGAATCGCCTGATTTGGTGTCTGCATTCGCTCGGGTTCCAAGAGAACGGTACCTTGGAGCGCCGCCTTGGAAGTTCTCGTCCGGTACCTCTGTAAAGCACTCCAGTTATCGCACCACGAGTAGCGTATGCGACGTCTATCATGATGTGTTTGTGGCTCTTGAAAGCAAGAAGTTTCTCAACAATGGCCAGCCCAGCATAATCGCACGCCTAATAGCCGCGCTCAAACTGAGCCCGGGTAAGCGCGCCTTTCACTGCGGTTGCGGAACGGGTTACTATACCGCGATTATGGCCGAAGTGGTCGGATCCAGAGGCTCAGTGGTTGCCGCTGAAATCGATTCCACTCTCGCCGAAATTGCCGTCACAAATTTGATGGATTACGACCATGTGAAGGTGCTGAACAGGGATGGAGCTGATGTCGATCCTGTTCCTTGTGATGCAATCCTCATCAACGCGGGAGTTACCCACCCGCACCCTGCTTGGCTCGATTGTCTGAGCGAAGGCGGGGTCTTAGTGTTACCCCTTTCCGTAGGAAGACAACTCAGTGTGAATGACGCCATGGTTCTCGGAATCACGCGGCGACACAATCAATTTGCCGCTGAGATTCTGTCGATCATTACCATCTACTCCAGTCCAAGCATGCGCGATCCCATTTTGCAATCGATGCTGAACGATAGCTTTGAATCGCACGCGATGCTGCGCCTGAAGTCTGTCCGGAAGGACCATCATGACAGAACCGATACCTGCATTGTGCATGCACCCGGATTCTGCCTGAGCGCTGTGACCATATGAACGACTAAAGGGATACCTTCTTGTGCCGATTAGCGGCTGTAGAGGTGTTTTCACTATGAGTATTGCCGCTATCAGTTCCTCTGTCCCCGTGCTGCCTCAGGCAGAGGTGCAGAAGGCTTCCACTCCTGTACCGGCCCAATCAACTTCCGCTCCAACCGACACTGTTTCGATCAGCGCTAATGGTCACCAATCCGCAAGCGCGGGCGATGCCGACCACGACGGTGACAGTCACTAAATACAAGGCTGAATTACCCACTAAGGCCCCCATCGTCCGCCCCGAACGGTTGATGGTGCAGGTCATCTTTTTCGCACGCTGCCATCGCATAGCTTCAAGTCGTGCCTGCAAAGTCAGCTTTTGAGCAAGTTCCCAAAAACCAGGTCCGACTTTCGAGACTCGATCTGGATTGGCAGTCCAGATCACGCCGGTTTACGTGGCGAGATGGGAGTGTAGTGGGTGGCGGGATAATTGTTTATTGGGTATGCCGCTAGTGGCGAGAAGTCATAGAACAACACCGTCGGACCGTGTCCTGGGGTCGGCACCCAACGGTCGGGACATCTCTCGTCGCAGCAAGCAGCAACTGATCAAATCTGCAGGCCGCCCACCTGGCCTCGAAGCCTCGATGAAGGAACTCTTCACGATTGTTTATCCGTCCTCGATGAGGCGGCGATAAAACTCTCAGACGAGAAGACCGCCCCGCGTGTAGGGAAGAATCGCTGAATGAGGCAATCGTGCAGCGCTGAGTCCAGGTCGGCGCAACAGTCGCCGATAACCGCAACACGGTAATCGGCGTCGGAAGCCTCGACAAGAGTGGAAAGGACGACGCCACTGGTCGCAATGCCGTAAAGAACCAACGTATCGATCTCGTTAGCGCGAAGAATCATAGCGAGATCAGTGCCGGCAAAGGCGCTGACTCGGTGCTTGGTGATAACAATCTCATCGTCTTGCGGCGCGATCGTATCCGGGATCGCTCCAAGCGGTTCCCGGAATAGCCGCTGATGTTGCTCCGAGGATTTAATGGCGCCGAAGAGTGCATTCCGCGAACAGATCTCGGGGAGTCCCGGTCGAAAACCCACCTGGATGTGGATTACGGTCATGCCGGCAGCACGTGCATGATTGAGAACACTCGCGACTCGATCCAGAAAAGCGTCTTTGCCCTCTCGGGTATAGATGGAAACGAGACCGGCTTGACAATCCATGCTCAGGACGGCCGTGTGGGCCGGATCAATCGTGAATGTGTCAGCCATATCAGACTCCCTTCGGCACAGAGGCCGCCGGTCAAAGATTGTAGTTTAGAGCGACGTTACTCCCTTCAATCACACCGTAAGAGGGCGATCCTCGCCGCATTGGACAAAGTTTGCCTGTCGAGTGTCCCCGCCACCCTTCCATCGCCCAGCCCAAACCTTGTCAAGCCCCGAAACATGAAAACCCCCCGTCAATCCAGCACATTCGCGTGGCGTATTAGTTACGTGGACTCCGCTATAATGAATACAGAAGATTAGAGAAGCCTCGGCCACCCGCCGGGGCTTTTCTTCTTAAAACACCGCGAACCGAACGACGTTTCGTCTTCCTCGTGGCTAAGTCCAATGACTGGACGTATTTAGCCGTAAGCCTTTTGGAATGAATAATTTGCCAAAATCAGTTTTCAGCAAGTTATTCATAATAAGATACTTACACGCAAGATCTAGTGGGGGGGGTACCCCCTGGGAAAGGAGTGAACAATGCAGACCCATCACAGCCCGGACTCAACCCCGTGCTCCACAGGCATCGGTATCTCGAGGCGCTCACTGAAACCGACCTGACCGAGTGCGAAAAGATCCCACTCTCGCCACCATCGACGACTTCATCTTGGCCGGGCCCTTCGCGAAGCCGCGACGGACATAGCCATCAACTTCGAGTGCGCGCGTACCACCACCTCAAAAGTGGGGCCTTCTTAGCATCCCAACAGGTCTATACGGATCGAACGACCCGAACTAGATTACTTCCTAGGAGGGCAAACACTATGAACACGAGTCACCTCATCGAAGAGCCAGACGAAACAACCGACGCCATGCGTTCCCAGGCCAGAGTGTTTGGTCTGCATCAGCTGATCGGAGAGCTTCTCATGAAGAACCAACTCCTCAGAGAACGTTTGCACAATCAGGAGTTGCCGTTCTCCGGACTAATCGCCGACTAGTCCACGCACCCGACTCCCAGAGAGCTACAGGCCCAGCGCCTCATTGACATCCCGCACCAGGTTCCGCAAGTAGCTCCGCTTGTTCAGCAGTACCACCATCGCATCCTTGGCCCGAGTCTTCGCCGCCTCATCCCCGGCGTCCACCCCGAAGTCCCAAACCGACCACAGCTCCTCCAACTCCGCCTGCGTCTCCACCATCTTCGCGTCGAAGGTGTCCTTCGCTGTCATCAGATCGCGCCGCAACTCCGGCTCATCCTCGCCCATCTGGTTGGCCGCCCGCATCTCCTGCAACTGCATGTTCAGCTCGAAGACTTCTTCCAGCAACTCAGGAGGAACAATCTGCTTCTTCTGCTCGCCCGATGCCCGCGCCGCATCAGTCGCCGCCTTCGACTGCTCCTCCAACTCCACACCCTCAAGCGTCAGCAGATACTGCGTCCGCGAGATCGGGTCTTTCAGAGTCCGGTAAGCATCGTTCAGCAGCGAACTCTGCGCCAGCGCCGCCTCCTGCTCCGCCACCGGCTTCGAAGCAAACCGATCCGGGTGCAGCTTGCGGCTCAGCACATAAAACCGCTTCTCCAACGCCACAACATCCAGCGCCAGCTTCCGCGGAAGGTCGAAGAAGGAAAAATAATCCATCTACGCCGTAAAGCTCGACCCGCACCCACAGCTCTTGGTCGAATTCGGATTGATGAAGTTGAACCCCTGACGCATCAGTGTCTCTTCAAAGTCCAGCACCATCCCGTGCAGATAAATAAAGCTCTTCGGATCGACAAAGATCCGTATCGCCGCACCGTCCGTAGGATCGCCGGCAGTCGCCAGCCCCTCACCGAACGAATACACACGATCCCGCTCCCGAGGCTGCGTATCGAAGCGAATGTTGTAGCTCAAGCCCGAGCAGCCGCCACCCTGAATTCCGACCCGCAACCCGCCCTGCTCCGGCGACACACCTTCCTTGCCCATCGCAACGCGAATCCGCTTCAGCGCCTTTTCAGTAATCTGAATGCCCTTCTGGCCCGGCTCCTGCCCCTGCGCCGTCAGCACATTCATCCCCGCCAGCGGATTCTTCGCCTGGCCGGATGCAGCAGCCTGCTGGGCCGCCTCCATCTCCGCCGCGGTCTGTAGTGTCACCATCGCCATATCGCCGTCCTTGCTGCTACTCACTACCAACAGAACACGGTAGCGACGCGACTGAAAAATGCGCCGCTACCGTGCTTTCAATCCTGTACCGCCGCCCAGAGTTTAGTGAGCGACAGCAACCGATGCCGTCTCAGCAACCTTGTTCTTCTTCTTCCAGTCGCCGATCGCCGCGCGGATCGCGTCTTCCGCCAGCACCGAGCAGTGAATCTTCACCGGAGGAAGCGCAAGCTCCTTCACAATGTCCGTGTTCGAGATCGCCAGCGCCTCGTCGATCGTCTTGCCCTTCACCCACTCCGTCGCGAGCGAGGAAGAAGCAATCGCCGAACCGCAGCCGAAGGTCTTGAACTTGGCATCTTCGATCACGTTCGTCTCGGGATTCACGCGAATCTGCAGACGCATCACGTCCCCGCACTCCGGCGCGCCTACCAGCCCGGTGCCAACCTCGGCAGCGGTCTTGTCCAGCGTGCCAACGTTTCGTGGATGATTGTAGTGGTCTACTACCTTATCGCTATATGCCATCTTGTTCTCCTGTCTCTCACTTATTCCAAATTCCAAAACTCTAAACTGTGAATGCCGCCAGACTAGTGCGCAGCCCATTCGATCTTCGTTAGGTCAATGCCTTCCTTCACCATCTCATAGAGCGGCGAAAGCTCTCGCAGCTTCGAAACCACATTGATCACCTTGTCCGAAACATAGTCGACTTCAGCCTTCGTATTGAACCGGCCAAAACCAAACCGGATCGAACTGTGCGCCACATCGTCGCCCAAACCCAAAGCCTTCAATACATAAGATGGCTCAAGTGTCGCCGAGGTGCAGGCCGAGCCCGAAGAAACTGCAATATCGTTGATTCCCATTAAAAGACTCTCGCCCTCGACGTAGACAAAGCTCATATTCAGGTTCCCCGGCAGATGATGGTCCATGTTGCCGTTCACGTGTACATAGTCCAGTGCCTTCTCGAACTTGGCCTTCATGTAGTCGCGCAGTTCCTTCTCGCGCTTCGCCTCGGCCTCCATCTCCTGGCCGGCAATCTCACAAGCCGCGCCCAGCCCGACGATACCCGGCACATTGAGCGTACCTGACCGCATTCCCCGTTCATGGCCGCCACCATTGATCTGTTCCGAGATTTGCACTCGAGGATTGCGACGACGAACGTACAGCGCGCCAACACCCTTCGGCCCATAGATCTTATGTCCCGAAAGCGAGAGCACATCGATATTGTCCTTCTGCACATCCACCGGAATCTTGCCCACAGCCTGTACCGCGTCGGTGTGGAAGATCACGCCCTTCTCATGGCACAGCTTGCCGATCTCAGCGATGGGCTGAATCACGCCAATCTCGTTGTTCGCGTACATGATCGAAACCAGGATCGTCTTGTCGTCGATCGCACGCTTCAGATCCTCCAAATCGATCAGACCATCCGCCTGCACCGGCAGGTAGGTCACGCGATAGCCCTGCTTCTCGAGCTTCTTGCACGTATCTAGAACAGCCTTGTGCTCGGTCACCTGCGTCACAATGTGGTTGCCGCGCTCGCGATACATCTCGGCGATTCCCTTAAGGGCAAGGTTGTTCGACTCAGTCGCACCACTGGTGAAGATAATCTCCTTCGCGGTCGCGCCAATCAACTTGGCGATTTGCTCACGAGCCTTTTCAACGGCCTGCTCCGCCTCCCAGCCAAACACATGGTTGCGGCTCGCTGCGTTACCAAACACCTTGCCAAAGTATGGCAGCATCGCATCCAAAACCCGCGGGTCCATCGGTGTCGTCGCGTGGTTGTCCATGTAGATCGGCAGCGTAACGCCGGCCGGCAATGGTGCTGAGGACTCACTGATCACTACGCCGTTGTTGCTCATCTCGTTGCTCATCGTATCTCCCAAACTCGTGTCTCTAACTCTTCTACTAATCTCAAACTCTGCGCGCCGTCAGTCAGCCGTGGCTAAACCGCAATGCTTACCAGACCCCCGCCCACCGGGGCGCCCGATCCAACTTGTTCCGCATCCCCGGCTTCGATCAGGTCAGAGATACGTAGTCCATTCAGCAGATCCTTGATGCTGTCGTTCACCTTGCGCAATGGTTCTTTGATGGTGCAATGCCCTGCCAGGTCGCAGGTTCCGTGAATCGTAATGCAACTTGTAATGAAAAGCGGCCCATCGATCGCCCGGATCACCTCAAACGCCGTGATCTCCATTGCGCTTCGCGACAGTGCATAGCCGCCGTTAGTTCCTGCGTGCGAAACGAGAAGTCCAGCCTTCGCTAAAGTCTGTAGAATCTTCGCCAACAGCTGAGGAGGAATGTGATAAGCCTCAGCAATATCCTTTGCGCTGTGCGCACTGCCGTCTGTCTGCTCCGCCAGATACTTCAGAGCCATCAGACCATAATCGGCTTTTTTGGTCAGACGCAGCATGTCGGCTTTGAGCTCCCGCTCCCTGAAAATTGACGCAAATCAGACAATTCCAGTCCTAGATAGTGTACGTCCAAAATTCGGTGCGTGCAACAGGGAGGCAGAGCCCTCGATATTCAGACTCTATCCAAAATTTATCATCAGACAAAGTCCAGAATCCAGGTTGACAAGGGGTCTGCGGACGCGCAAAATCCATACCATTCACATTTTTTCTCCCCAAATGACTGCCATCTGCAAACATCCCATTGTCAAAATAGTCGCCCGCGAGGAAGACGCTGAATTTGTTGAGTGTCAAAAGTGCGGAGAAGTCTTCGATTCGGCCGAGTACAGCGATATCGCCATCGAAGAAAAGACCGCCCTAGCCGAGATCCCTTCCGACGACTAAACGACGGTCTGCTCCGGCGGAGAACTCATTCTGCGAAGCACAATCCATGCATATTGCGCTGCAGAGAGCGGTGCCAGCACAGCGATCGCGCGCACCAGAATATCCCGCAGCGTCGCAAGTTGTTGCGACACAAACAGCTTCTGACATATCACCGCAATCAAAGCAACGATCTGCACAAACGTGTTCAGCTTTCCAAATACGCTGGGCCTGAAGTCCCGCAGCGTTCCCGTCACAAACAGCAGCGTTGCTATCAACAGAATTCCCACATCGCGACTGAAGACCAGAACCGTTACGTACAGCGGAATCAGCCCAACATGCGTCAGCACCACAAAGAGCGAACTCAACAGGAGCTTATCAGCAATCGGGTCGAGATACTGTCCCAGCGTAGTCTTCTGACTAAGCCACCGCGCCAGTAAACCATCCAACGCATCGCTGATCCCCGCAAGCATGAACAACCCAAACGCGACGCCGTAGTGCCCATCCAGAATCTCAATCAAAAGGAAGGGGATAATAAAGAGCCGCATCAGCGTAAGCAGGTTCGGTGCGGCGCGAAATTGGCTCAGGAAGGGCACGTTGCGGGGTCAATCCATCCTATCCCAACCCCGCGAAGGTTGCCCCAACGCAGATCTCCGTTTAGACTGGGAAGACGCACAGGCGCGTAGCTCAGTTGGTTAGAGCGCTACCTTGACACGGTAGAGGTCAGGAGTTCGAGTCTCCTCGTGCCTACCATCCCTTCCAAAATCCAGCCCCTCGCACCTGGTCATTGTGTCGCCGAGATCATCGGCAGCCCGGTCACGGGCCAATGCTCCACCAGAGCTTCGCCATTGGTCTCGATCCCCACTCCCGCCGCACTCCCGGCAACGACCCTGCCATTCCATCCATCCACAACCACCAGCGCGCCCTCGCCCTTCAGATCCGCCGTCGCCGCCTCAATTGTGATCGTCTTGCTCTCATTCGGCAGCAGAGACACATAGTTATCGCTGTAGTACACCGGCAGCACTCGCTCGCCGGAACGCTTCCGCCGCAACTGAAGATGTGTCATCAGCGCAACTTCCTTATCCGGATTATGCAGCGTCACCGTGATCAAGCTCCTTCCGTCAGCATCGCTACGGCTCACCTTCGCATCCAGCGCGATCGTAGAAAGACTATCAAGCGCCTTCAGATCGTCCTGATGTTCAGGCAGCGCACGCCAATAGAAGTTATCCGAAACCAGCTTTCCCGCCGCATCACGTAGCTCAAGCTTCACAAAGTGAACCGTCGAAAGATCCGCGGGCCACGCCACAGATCCAAGCGTAGTCGCCAGGCTCGGGGAAGCAGTCACATCGAAATCGTGTTCATACTTGACCGCTCCATTAAGGTTGTAGATCGCCAGATGAGCATGCGCTCCCTCCAAGGTAGTATTCAGGTTATTGATGACCTGGACCTCTCCGTTCGATTCATTCAGCTGAATATGAACCGGCTCGGCAGCCTTCTTCACCGCGAACAAAGCCGAATTCGGTTCGAGATCGTGGTGATAGATCTGCCACACAAAACTTGGCTGAGCAGGATTACTCATCCACGTGATCACACCCGTCGTCGGATGGAATAACTTTGCATTGCGACCTTCATACATCGCGCGAAACGCCTCGTAGTTCGCCAGCTGCGACTTCCGCACAAAGTCCGCGAGGTTCGCCACCTTGCCATACCGATCCGCAATCATCGCCGGATACTTGTCGCCATCCGCCGCGCCCTTGGCAAAGTCATGCTCCGCCCAGTCGTCGTTGATCGTCTCCCAATCCTTCTCCGGCATCATGCCGTGAATCGACTCCAGCGTCGGCACCGAGACACTTCCAATCTCCGTCTTGAACGCCTCGTCATAGACATAAAACTCACGCGGCGTCCTCCAGTGATATGGCCCATGCGAATTGACGCCGCGCCCATCTGCCGAGTTCGCCTGATACAGCCGGGTCGGTTCCAACTCAGTCATCAAAACGCGCAGCGCATCGTCGATCTTCTTCGGCGGATACCCCTCATTGCGAGCACACCACAAAACAATCGCAGCATGATTCCGAAACCGCAGAATCTTGTCGCGCACATTCGCCATGTACGTATCGAAGTCATCCGGATCAGGCCCATCAGAGGGATTCGGCTGGAAAAACTCATCCCACACCAGGATTCCGTACTTGTCGCACAGCTCATAAAAGTCTTCGCTCGTACTCTGTCCCACCCAGTTGCGAATCATGTTCATGTTCGCGATCTGATGCATCCGAATCTGCGCCTCCAGCCGCTCCCGCGGATTGCGCTTCATCGCTTCATCCAATCCCCAGTTCCCTCCGCGAATAAACACTCGAACCCCATTCACCGAGATCGTCAGGTTCTCCGAGTCAGGCACTGCATACGTAAACTTGCGAACACCAAAGCTCACATCTTTGTCGTCCGACGTCTTTCCATCCACCTCAAAACTCAAATGCAGCTTGTAAAGATTCTGCGGCCCATAGCCATTCGGCCACCACAGCTTCGGATTCGCCACATGCATCGCCGGCGTGTTCTTCGAATCGACCGTAACCGTCTGCGAACTATGCGCCGCCACCTCGACGCTCTGTTCGAACGTGACATCTCCAAAGGTTCCTTTCAACACGCCCTTCTGCGGTGCATCCGTCACATTCTCCACCCGCGCCTGCACCGAGACATCTGCCGCATCAGTCTTGGGCAAAGGAAGATCGGTCGTGACCAGTGGATCTTTAATCACCACAGGCCCACTCGCCGAGAGAAAAACCTTCTGCCAGATTCCAGTGTCACGATCCCGAATCGCAGGAATCCAGTCCCAGCCAATCGTCGACAGAAAAGTCGGCCCATCAATCGCGGTAATTCCACCGTTCCTGCCGACGCCATCGCGAATCGTGTGTTCATGCGGATCTCCGGGATGAGGCTGCGGCGACACCAGCACAGCCAGGACCGCCTTCTTCCCCGGCTTTGCCTCTGCTGAGATATCGAAGATCCCCCGCTTGAACGCGCCCTTCATCGTGCCCACCTGCGTCCCGTTGACCCACACCTGGGCGGAGAAATTAATCCCCTCCAGGTTCAACCACACATGCTTCCCGGCGTACGTCTCCGGCACCTCGAAGACCGTACGATACCAGTACGGCGTACGCGCAAGGCTATCGGGAATCTTGTCGGGCCGATTATTCTCCCCATACAAAGGCTCTGGGTAAGCACCTGCATTCACCAGGCTCGTCAACACCGTCCCCGGTACCGTCGCGGAGTACCAACTCTGCGGTTTAAAGTTTGTCGAAGCGATCGCATCCCCGGCCTGCGTCACCTTCGCCGCATCCTGCAGCTGCCAGCCAGCTGAGAGCGTTACAGATTGAGGAAGAGTCGAACTAGCTGCCAAAGCCACAGGACCCAATCCCATCAAACCTGCAGCAAATAACAGCATCAATGCCGATCCCCAAACTCTCATTTGCATTCAACCCGCACCTTTGATCGTTAGACCACAGAGATTTGCAGCGCGAAAATCGACACCGCGCCAGACATAGAAACCCTACACGATCATCAGGCAAAGGTCACACCTTTAGCCTCATCGTTGAATCGTTGTCTCTGCCTTCGACAGCTTCTCGGAAACCTGTGCTGGCGTAGGCAACTGCGAGCGGTCCCATCCTCCACCCAGCGCCTCAATCAACTGCACCGAAGCCGTCATCTCTTGCACTCGCAGAGTCGCGACCGACTGCCGATCCGTCAGCAACGTCGTCTGCGCCGTCACCACATTCACGTACGGATCGATGCCCGTCTGGTACCGCGCGGTCTCTAGCGTCACAAACTCCTCCGCCGACTTCACCGCTTCCTGCTGCTGTATCAGCTGCTGCGAAAGAATACGCACGGAGGCAAGCGCGTCCTCCACCTGCTGAAATCCGGTAAGAACGGTCTGCCGATAGCTCGCGACATCGGCGTTATAGACCTCTCTAAACTGATTCACCGTAGCCCTCCTCAGCCCCGCATCGAAGACCGTCTCACTCACCGTCGGTCCGATCGACCAAACTCGGCTCGGCCAGTCAAACAGATGTTTGAAGGTAGAGCTCTCGAACCCACCAGATGCACTCAGGGTCAGATTGGGATAGTACGCAGCAGTCGCGATACCAATCTGTGCATTCGCCGCCGCCATGTTTCGCTCCGATGCAGCAATATCAGGCCGCCTCTCCAGCAGCGCCGACGGCAACCCAACAGGAATTGGCGGAGGGACCACGCTGGCAGCCTTCACCGGAATCGAAAACGTCGAAGCATTGGCCCCTACCAGCAGCGCAATCGCATTTTCATATTGAGCGCGCGCCACACCGAGGTTGATCGCCTGCGCCTGCACATTCTGTAACGTATTCTGCGCCTCCACCACTGAAATCCGGTCGCCAACGCCAGTCTCGTATTGCGCCTGCGTCAACTCCAGTGCCTTCTTGTCCGCCTCCACCGTGTCGTTCAGAATAGCCTGCAAAGCATCCTGACCTCTGATCTCAAAAAAGAATGTAGCAAGACTCGCCTGTTCGGTCAGCTTCTCGTTTTCAAGATCGGCCGCGCTCAACTGCGCGTTGTACTGCTGTTCGTGAATCGTACTGCGGACCCTACCCCAAAGATCGGGCTCCCACGAAACCGAAAGCGGCAAGGTGCCAATGGAGCTCGTTGCGCCCGTATTGGCTTGGGAAGAACGCCCCAGATTCGCGGAAGACTTGGAACGGGAATACGAAGGTCCCACAGAAGCAGTCGGATAGAGTTGCGAACGCGCCTGCGCGATAAGAGTCCGCGCCTCCATGAAGTTCGCAAAAAACTGCTTGATGTTCTGATTGTCGATGTTCAATCGCTCTTCCAGCGCATTCAACTCGGGATCGCTGTAAATCTCCCACCACTTCCCGTGCAGCATCGCATCCTGCGGCTGCGCCACCTTCCAGCCATCGGTATCCTGAAACTGCGTCGGCGACTCCTTGTATGTCGCAGGTGGCGCCTGCGCAACTGCCGGAGGCGTGTGGTACTTAGGCCCCACCATGCAGCCGGTCAACAGAAGCGCCGTGAGTGCCGGGCAAATCGCGAGGGTAAATCGAAGGTTCGTCATAGAGTTACACATCCAAATCTACTCCGCAGCAACGGCAGGCGTGCCGCCCCCGGGGTTGAAAGTATCGCGCTTACGACCCAACGCGCGCAGCCGCAGGCGATCCAGCATGAGATAGACGACAGGGGTGGTATAAAGCGTAAGCATCTGACTCACGATCAAGCCACCGACAATGGTGATGCCCAGCGGCCGGCGAAGCTCCGACCCAGTGCCCGTACCAAACGCCAGCGGCAACGCCCCAAACAACGCAGCCATCGTCGTCATCAGAATAGGTCGAAAACGCAGCATGCACGCCTCAAAGATCGCATCTTCGGTGTTCATGCCGCCCTCGCGCTCCGCCTGTAAAGCAAAATCGATCATCATAATCGCGTTCTTCTTCACGATGCCGATCAGCAAAACTATTCCAATAATCGAGATGACATTCAAATCCACTTTGAAGAGCAACAGCGCAAGCATCGCTCCAACACTCGCCGAAGGCAGCGTCGAAAGAATCGTCAACGGATGCACCAGACTCTCGTACAAAACTCCGAGCACGATATAAACCGCAAGCAGAGCAGTCAAAATCAGCAGAGGCTCGGTGCCCAGAGACTGCTGGTATGCCAGCAGAGTTCCCGCAAAAAATCCGTGCACCGAGGTCGGCGTCCCCAGACGCTGTTGCATCTCCGCGATCTCAAGCGTCGCATCGCTCAAAGACATCCCGGGAGCTAAATTGAACGATACCGTCACCGACGGAAACAGCCCCGTGTGATTCAGCGACAATGGAGTCGTATTGGTCGCAGCTGTCGCCATCGTAAACAAGGGGACATTGCCACTGGCCGTCGTACTGCTGGTGCCCGCCGGATGAAAATAAATATTCTTCAATCCCTCCGGCGTCTGCCAGTACTCCGGCGCAACCTCCAGCACAACGTAATACTGATTCAACTGCGTATAAATAATCGAAACTTCCGATTGCCCGAACGCGCTGTACAACCCCTGATCCAGCGACTGTGCCGTCTGCCCCAGCTTTGCCGCGGTCACTCGGTCGTAGGTCAGCAGCTGATCCAGTCCGCCATTTTGCTGATCCGAGCTCACATCCTGAAAACCAGGAAGGTGCATCATCGCCGTCAGCAGCTTGGGACCCCATGTCGAAAGATCCGTAACGTTATCGGCCTGAATCGTGTATTGATACAGCGCGTTGCTCGAACGTCCGCCGATACGAAGATCCTGTGACGCCTGCAGAAACGCTGAGGCCCCCGTCACACGATTCAACTTCGGACGCAGCCGGTTGATAATCTCCGGCGCCCCGATCTTGCGAACGCTCAGCGGCTTCAACGTCACGAACATATTCCCTGTATTCGTGGCCCCGCCTCCACCGGTAAAGCCGATCACATTCTGTACCGCCGGGTCATCCTTCACAATATGTGCAACTTCCTGAATCGCAGTATTCATCGAAGCGAACGAAGCATCCTGCGGCCCTCGAATCGCTCCCGCCAGCGAACCAGTATCCTGTTGCGGAAAAAATCCCTTCGGAATCTTGATCACCAGCGCCACATTCAAAGCGATCGTCAGGAGCAAAACAGTCAGTGTCAGCACAGGGTTTTCCAGAACCCAATGCAGGCTCCGTCGATAGATCGAGAGTACCCAGTCGAAAAACCTCTCCGACGCCATATACACCCGGCCATGCTTCTTCCCATGTTCGTTCCGCAGCAGATAAGCGCACATCATCGGCGTCGTTGTCAGTGAGATCAGCATCGACACAAAGATCGCAGTCGATAGTGTCACCGCAAACTCGCGAAACAGTCTTCCCACAATCCCGCCCATCAACAGCAGCGGAATAAAAACCGCAACCAGCGATATGCTGATCGACACAACCGTAAAACCAATCTCCTGCGCTCCCTTCAGCGCGGCAGCAAACGGAGCCATTCCATTCTCGAGATGCCGCGTGATGTTCTCCATCACGACGATCGCGTCGTCCACCACAAACCCGGTCGAGATCGTCAGCGCCATCAGAGAGAGGTTGTCGATGCTGTAGCCAAACATGTACATCACCGCAAATGTCCCGATCAACGAGACCGGAACCGCCACCGCGGGAATCAGCGTCGCCCTTCCATTACGCAGGAAGAGGAACACGACCACGATCACCAACGCGATAGAGAGCAACAATGTGCGCTCAACATCACTCACCGACGCACGGATCGTCGTCGTGCGATCCAGCACAATCGTCGTATCGATCCCCTTCGGAATCGAAGCCTCCACCGATGGCAGCTCAGTCCGAATACGATCCACCGTGTCAATAATGTTGGCTCCGGGCTGTCGGAAGATAATCAGCATCACAGCCCGCTTGCCGTTCAGATATCCTGCCGCACGCACGTTCTGCGTCGAATCGACCACATCCGCCACATCCGACAACCGCACTGCCGACCCGTTATTGTAACCAATGATGATCGGCTTATAGTCCTCCGCATGCGATATCTGATCGTTCGCAATAATGTCCGCCGAGACATCGCCATTCGTGATCTGGCCCTTCGCCAAATTCGAATTCTGCAGACTTACCACCGACTGCACATTCGCCATCGTCATCCCAAAGCTCGCAAGCTTCGTCGGATTCACCTCCACGCGAACCGAAGGCAGCGCACCTCCACCCGGATTGACTTGCCCAACCCCTTGAATCTGCGAAAGCTTTTGCTGCACCACTGTCGAAGCTTCGTCGTAGAGTTTGTCCGGTCCATATTTATCCGACGTCAAACCG
Organism: Tunturiibacter gelidiferens; assembly: GCF_013410115.1. Taxonomy (GTDB): domain Bacteria; phylum Acidobacteriota; class Terriglobia; order Terriglobales; family Acidobacteriaceae; genus Edaphobacter; species Edaphobacter gelidiferens. The sequence continues at coordinate 751,419 of NZ_JACCCV010000001.1, read as the reverse complement.
ATGATCATAATCGGCGCGTCGGCCGGATTCACTTTGCGATAGGTCGGATTCCCCGGAAGATTCGCCGGAAGATAGGTTCTCGCCGCATTGATCGCGGCCTCAACGTCACGCGCAGCGCCATCGATATTCCGGCTCAGGTCAAACTGAATCGTCACCGACGTCGACCCCAGGCTGCTCGTCGACGTCATCTCCGTCACGCCGGCAATGTGCCCAAACTGCCGCTCCAGCGGAGTCGCCACCGACGACGCCATAATTTCTGCGCTGCCGCCCGGCAGACTCGCACCCACCGAGATCGTCGGAAAATCCACCTGTGGAAGCGGAGACACCGGAAGCACCTGAAACGCAATGGCTCCGGCAATCGCGATCGCGATCGTAAGCAGCGTCGTCGCCACAGGCCGATGAATAAAAGGTGCAGAGATGTTCATGGCTGCTCCGCCGGCTCTAATTCTCCTCCACCCTCCTCCGCCTTCTTCGACCTTCTCGAAAATCGATGCGAAAGATTGTCAAAGAAGATGTAGATAACGGGCGTCGTATAAAGCGTCAGCACCTGGCTCACCAGCAGACCACCCACCATGGCGATTCCAAGCGGCCTGCGCAACTCCGAGCCGATACCATGGCCAAACGCCAACGGCAGACCACCCAGCAACGCGGCCATCGTTGTCATCATGATCGGACGGAAGCGTAGCAGGCACGCCTCATAGATCGCATCGGTCGAGCTCAGCCCCCGATGGCGCTCTGCATCGAGCGCAAAATCGACCATCATAATTCCGTTCTTCTTAACGATGCCGATCAGCAGAACCAGACCGATGATCGCCACCACACTTAGATCCTGATGGAAAAGAATCAGAGAAAGAAACGCGCCCACACCCGCCGAAGGCAGCGTCGAAAGAATCGTAACCGGATGAATGAAGCTCTCGTACAGAACGCCGAGAACGATATACACCGTCACCAGGGCAGCAAGAATCAGCAGCGGCATTCCCGAGAGCGAGTTCCGAAATGATGCCGCGGTCCCTTGAAAATCGGCCTGCAGGCTCGCCGGCATGTGCATATCCTTCTGCACCTTCGTGATCTCCGAGATCGCGCCTCCCAGCGCCGCATTCGGCGCAAGATTGAAAGAGACCGTAATCGCCGGGAACTGGCCTTGGTGAGTAATCGAAAGCGCCTCAGTCGTCGTCTCGAAGTGCGAGAACGCGCTGAACGGAACTGCATTATTGAAGGCGGAACTTGTCGTCCCCGCCGAAGTCGCCCCCTTGCTCGAGGTTGAATTCACAGTGCTCGAAGTCAGTGCATTGATCGGAGGAGTCAGCGTGTTGGCTGAAGCAGTAAACAACACCGAGCTAGTCAGCGCATTCGATCCCGCCGAGGTAGAGCCATTGCCCGAGGAGGAAGTTGCCGCGGCGCCGGTGGTCCCCGACGCCGACCCGGACCGAATATAGAGATGATTCAACTTGTTCGGATCAATCTGAAACTGAGGCTCCGCCTCGAGAATCACGTGATACTGATTCAACTGTGTGTACATCGTATTGATCTGCCGCTGGCCAAATGCATCGTAAAGCGTGTTATCGATCGTCGTCGGCGCCACACCGAGCCGCGACGCAGTCGCCCGATCGATCACCAGCGACACCGCCAACCCGCCCAGCTGCTGGTCCGTTGCAACATCTTCCAGCTCCGGCAGCTGCTTCAGGCGAGTTACAAATCGGGCCGTCCAATCGTTCAGCTCGTTCTGATCCGGATCCTCCAGCGTGTACTGGTACTGTGTGCGGCTCACCCGATCATCGACTGTAATGTTCTGCACCGGCTGCATGTAGATCTGGATATCCTGCACATCCTTCAACTTCGACTGGAGCCGCCGAATCACATCAGACGCATTCAGGTCACGATCTTCAAGCGGCTTCAGGTTGATCGACATCCTGCCACTGTTCGTAGTGATATTCGTTCCATCGGCGCCAATAAAAGAGGACAGGCTCTCGACGGCGGGATCCTGCAGGATCACCTTCGCCACCTCCTGTTGCTTGGCCGCCATCGCCTTCGACCCGATTGTCTGCGGGGCCTGTGTGATTCCCTGAATCACGCCCGTATCCTGCACAGGAAAAAATCCCTTAGGAATAATGATGTACAGAAAGATGGTCAGCATCAGTGTCGCAAGAGCAACCAGCAGCGTAATCGTCTGGTAGCGAAGCACAACCTTCAACGTCCGCCCGTAGAACGCAATCATCCGTTCGAAGACATGTTCTGAAGCTCTATAAAAACGTCCCTGCTGCGCTTCAGGATTGTGTTTCAAAATGCGCGAAGCCATCATCGGCGTCAACGTCAGCGAAACCACCGCAGACACGACGATCGTAACCGCCAGCGTCACCGCGAACTCGCGGAACAGACGGCCGACAACATCTCCCATGAACAAGAGCGGAATCAACACCGCGATCAAAGAGACCGTCAGCGAAAGAATCGTAAACCCGATCTGCTCTGCGCCTTTCAGCGCCGCCTCCATCGGCGTATCGCCCTCTTCCAGATAGCGCGAGATATTCTCCACCATCACGATCGCGTCATCGACAACAAATCCAGTCGAGATCGTCAGCGCCATCAGCGACAGGTTATCCAGGCTGTAGCCGAGTGAGTACATCGCCGCAAAGGTTCCAATCAGCGACAGCGGCACCGCCACACTTGGAATGATCGTTGCATACAAGTTTCGCAGGAATAGGAAGATGACCAGCACCACCAGCCCGATGGTCAGCATCAGTTCAAACTCAACATCGCTCACCGACGCCTGAATCGGTGTCGTCAGGTCCGTAAGCGTCGTCACCTCGATGCCCTTCGGCAGATTGGCCTCAAGCTGAGGCAGTAACTTCTTAATGCTCTCGACTACTTTGATCGTGTTTCCACCCGGCTGGCGTTGCACATTCACGATCACAGCAGGCGTCTGATTCATCCACGCAGCCTGCGTCGTGTTCTCGACGCCATCAAGAATGTGCGCGACGTCGGTCAGCATCACCGGCGCGCCGTTGCGATACGCAACCACCACGCTTCTGTAATCTTTGCTGGTTACAAGCTGATCGTTCGCATCAATCTGATAGTCCTGCCGCGGCCCGTCGAAGTTTCCCTTCGCGGCGTTCACGCTGCTCTGCGTGACCGCCGTACGCAGATCTTCAAGATTGATGCCATACGACGAGAGCGCTGTAGGATTCGCCTGTATCCGCACCGCCGGCTTCTGTCCGCCGCTGATGCTCACCAATCCCACGTCTTTCACCTGCGAGATCTTCGGCGCCAAACGCGTATCGACCAGGTCCTCCACCTGAGAGAGCGGCACCGTCTTCGAAGTAATCGCCAGCGTCAGCACCGGAGCATCCGCGGGATTCGTCTTGCTGTAGATCGGCGGCGCAGGCAGATTCGCCGGCAGAAAGCTCTGCGATGCATTGATCGCCGACTGCACCTCTTCTTCCGCGATATCGATATTCAAACTGAGATTGAACTGCAGCACCACAACCGAAGTCCCGCCCGAGCTGCTCGAGGTCATCTGGCTCAACCCTTGCAACTGACCGAACTGGCGCTCGAGCGGCGCGGTCACCGTCGTCGCAATCACCTGCGGACTAGCGCCCGGATAGAACGTCAGCACCTGAATCGTCGGATAGTCGACCTCAGGCAGCGCCGACACCGGCAGCTGCGTGTAACTCACAATACCGACTAGCAGAATCGCGGCCATCAGCAACGAGGTTGCGACCGGTCGCAGAATAAACGGACGAGATGGACTCAAGGAGCGCTACTCCCAGCCGTTGCTGCGGCAGGAATCGGCTTATTCGACACACTAACCTTCGCATTGTCCTGCAACTTGTCGAAGCTGCTATTCGCCACCACATCCCCGGGATTGATCCCGGTCACCTGGGTGGTATTTCCTTCGATCACCCCCGGCTTCACCGACCGCATATGCGCCGTATCGTTCTGCAGAACATAAACAAACGACGCCGTCCCGTTATGCTGAATCGCAGACGAAGGAATCAGCGTCGCTTCCTGCAGTGTATTCACCAGCAGCCGCGCATTCACAAACTCATTCGGAAACAGCGACGAGTCCTTGTTCGCAAACGACGCCCTCGCCTTCACTGTCCCTGTCGTCGTATCGATCTGGTTATCCAGCGTCAACAACGTCCCGGTGCCGATCTGTTTCAACGCCGCACGATCATATGCATCGACAGGCAGCTTCGCCTGTTGACGTAGTCTCGGTTGAATCTGCCCCAGGTTATCCTCGGGCACCGTAAAGATCACCGTGATCGGCTGGATCTGCGTAATCACCGCCAGCGTCGTCGTCCCCGAGGCCTGCACCACGTTCCCCGGATCGACCAGCCGCAACCCAACCCTTCCCGAGATAGGTGCGCGGATGTGGCAGTATCCCACCTGGATCTGGTCGAACTTCACCGTCCCTTCGTCATTCTTCACCGTGCCCGCGTCCTGCAGCACGATCTTTTCCTGATCATCCAGCGTCTGCTTCGGAATCGCATTCCTCGACCACGCGTCACGATAGCGGTTGAGATCCATCGTCGCCTGCGCCAAAAGCGCCTGATCGCGTTCCAGCACTCCTTGAGCCTGCAGCAGCGTAGCCTCAAACGGTCGCGGATCGATCTCGATCAGCGGATCGCCCTTTCGAACGACCTGCCCCTCCTTGAAGCGCACCGCCACCACCGGCCCAGTCACCTGACTCGTAATCGAAGCCGTATAAACCGGTGTCACCGTCCCGATCGCATCCAGATACACGCCGATATTGCCTTTCTGCGCGGTAGCCGTCGTCAGCGCCACCGCCCCGCCCCCAGCACCCCGCTTCGGAGCAGCTGTGCTCGTATCCTCGTGATGCCTCAGCACCAGATAGAAACCAATAGCAAATATCAGTAGCAAAACGACCCACACAACAACCCGAAGCAGCTTACTTCGGGACGAGGTCGGAGGAGGGGCCGGAAGTTGATGGTCAGGCCCCACAATGGGGTGCTGTTCGTGCGATTCGGCTGGCAATACGTCTCCCTTGCCACATCAGAGATTTTTTGTTGGACAGAAAATGTGCTGCAGGTCCCTAACCCTATCGACGAATGAGCCCGTACAAAGACTCAACTCAGCTCATACAACCGTCAAGTTGTATACGAGGAACAGCGTAATAAGCAATTGGTCCTCAATGAGATGCCCGCAAAATCCCGGACGATGTCCCAGCCTCCCCCTCTACGCCAGGCTTCCATTGAGTCCACCGCCCCCTACATGGTATGATTACGAATCGGCAGACTACCCTTCACCCGGTAGCGGTCAGGAGCTTCCACGCTCCCAGTACCACCATTCCCCGGCACCGCTTTGAGGCTCTTTCACTCAGGCGCACGTCCCCGGGAATCTTCTGCGACTCAGGATTGGAGCACTTCGTCATGGCACAAAAATGTGATCTTTGCGGCAAAGGCCCGCAGTTCGGCAACAACATCTCTCACGCCCACAACACCACCCGTCGTCGTTGGAACGTGAACCTCCAGCCCGTCAAAGCCCAGGTCAATGGCGGAAGCAAGCGCATGCGCGTCTGCACCAGCTGCATCAAGACCGGCAAAGTCGTAAAAGGCTAACCGCCTCAAAACCCCTGAAATACAACGCCCCAGCCGCGAACCAGCCGGCTGGGGCTTTTCCTGTCTTTCAACCCGTTTACTGCTTCTCAAATCATTGCTTCTCAAACCCCAGCGAAGCGCTGTTGATGCAATACCGCAGCCCCGTAGGCTTCGGTCCATCCGGAAACACATGTCCCAGGTGAGCTCCGCAAGTCGCGCACTGCACCTCAACCCGCCTCATCCCAAGCGAATTGTCTTCGATCGAAACAATCGCATCCGGAGAAACCGGGTTCCAGAAGCTAGGCCATCCGCTCCCCGACTCAAACTTCTTATCGGAGGTAAACAGCGGAGCATTGCAAGCCCCGCAGTGATACACCCCGTCGTCATGGTTATTCACCAGCGCGCCAGTAAAAGGACGCTCCGTGCCGCCCTCGCGCATCACATGAAACTGCTCCGGAGTCAGCAGCTCGCGCCACTCCGCCTCCGTCTTGTGCACCTTCTCAACCTTCGTCGTCTCGGCCATCGTTCAGACCTCCTGTCGTCTAGTCATTAGATGCCGGGCCGCCCTTTATGTTTCAGGCGGCACCCTTCACGATCACTTCAATCTCCACCAGCGCATCCTTCGGCAGCCCAGCCACCGCCACCGTCGACCGCGCCGGCGGAACCACGCCCTCAGGCGCCAGGTACTTCGCGTAGACCTCATTCATCGCAGCAAAGTCGCTCATCGTCTTCAGGAAAACGGTCGTCTTCACCACATGACTCAGATCCAGCCCGGCCTGCGCCAACACGGCCTTCACGTTCTCCAGCACCCGAACCGTCTGCTCCGTAATCCCCCCGGCAACCATCTGCCCGGTAGCCGGATCCAGTCCAACCTGTCCCGACGCAAACAACATATCGCCCACCCGCACCGCCTGGGAGTATGGCCCAATCGCCGCCGGTGCCTCTTTCGTAGAAACTGCAGTCTTCGCCTGATCGCTCATAGAGCCTAAGTGTATCTCCTATCAGCGCTGTTGTTAATCAGACACCGGAAACGAACAGACTTGCCACCCGTCAGGAGATGCAACCTCGTGTCAGCCCTTGTGCGAAAAGGCAGCTTGCGCAGAACCGCCAACCGCGCCGGCGAGAGCGCCAAGCACAGCTAAGGATCGTCCACCCAACTTCGCTCCTGTTGCCGCGCCGGTAAGCGCACCGGAAACATCCGAGGCAACGATATAGATCGCCCTCTCATGGCGTCTCCCAAATTCGACGCTGTTCTTCGCAATGCTTATGATCGCAACGGTAACTTCTCCAGCCTTCTCCTTCGCCTCCGCATAGATCTTGTCGATCTTAGCGGCCGTCGTCTCCGGAGCTGAGAAGATCGCGTCGATCGTCTCCCTCAGCATCGCTGCATCCTGCTCTGAGATCACATCAAACTGCTGAAGCAGAGCGACCAGCTTCAGAAGCCCTTCCTTCGTGTGAATATCATTGCCCGCCAGCCCCTCCGAGATCCTCCCCAGCATATCTCCGTGAATCCCTCCGGCATCTCTCGGAGGATAGGCAGGTTTCGGCTCTTGCAACCGCTCCTGCGCCAATGCCGCGGGCATCATGGTTCCAACACCAACAGAGGACACTGCGGTGGCGAACTGTCGCCGGCTGATCTCTTTCGGCTTCATTCTGCTCTCCTTACCAGTTCGTGATCGGATTTGCGGCTGATGCTATCACACGTCAGAAACCCGAAGCACCAGCAAAATCAGCCTCTTCAGGCACACGACGATTGCAGTGGAAACGAAAGTGACACTCTTCTCAGGACTGCAATCTGACTCAAACCCGTCCCGAGCCCGTCTCAACATCGACGTCTCCATATCCGTCTGGTGAGGATTTCGATCCAGTTGCGAGGATTTTGTCCCATGAGAAATACGTAAATATTTGTGCCGCCCGACGGCGCTGGGGAAAGATCGGTCATATATTGGGTGCGAGGTGAACAACATGGGAATTATGGACATGATTCAATCGCTCGCCGGTCAGACCGGAGCCGCAGCTGGCACCGATCAGGCCAAAGTTGCCGGGGGCTTCATCGAAGCTCTCACCCAGCATCCCGAAGGTATTCAGGGCGTTCTCGACGCCTTCAAAAATAACGGAATGGCCGAGCACGTCAACAACTGGGGAGCCGGTCAAGCCGCCACAGCCACACCCGAGCAGGTTCAGCAGGGACTCGGCGGAACCGGCCTCATCGAAAAAACCGCAGAAAAGGCAGGCGTCTCGCCTCAAGTCGTTCAGGTAGCCCTCGCCACCGTACTTCCCATGGTCATCCAGCACTTCGCCCCCAACGGGCAAGCCACCCCGACCAGCTCCATGGGCAGCATGGCGCAGACTCTCCTCAGCAAATTCGTCTAACCCGCCAGGCTCGCGACTACACTTCGAGGCTCGCAGCTATTTTTACGGAGCGCCGGGGCCACAGCGCTCTCCCCCAACAGCATCCCACAACAGTCAGCCAAGCTGACCAAGGAGAGCCACGCCATGGCAGATCTCGACGCTCTAAAACAGAAGTACGCCGGTGTCATTGAATCCCTGCAAAAGTTCGCCCCCTACGGAGCCACCTTAGACGCGGTCGACCTTGACGGCGAGCAACTCCACATCAAGGGCACCGTTCCCTCCCGAGTCATCCTCGAGCGCGTCTGGGACAGCATCAAAAAAGCGGACCCCACCTACTCCGACCTGCACCACGAGATCGCCAACACTGGCGGCGACACGCAGGCCTACACCGTCAAATCCGGCGACACCCTCTCTGCCATCAGCCTGCTCTTCTACGCCAACGCCAACAAATATCCCGAAATCGCCAAGGCCAACAACATCGCCGACCCCAACAAAGTCTCGGTCGGTACCACCCTTCAACTCCCCGTCATCACCTAGAGACTGTCCTGCCGGACAGGCCTCCTGCGCGGAGGGCCGGCGTTCGCACGCCTTTTTAGAGCTTCGCGTGGTCCTCCCGTTGGTCGGAATCATCTTCGTTCGCGACCAACGGGAGCGCCAAGCGAAGCGGTATACACGCCACGAAGTGGCCGCCACCCGCGCAGGGCGCACTCCCTGGCCAGCCGCTGAAAAGCCCAAATTGCCAGCACCGTAAAATACGATCGCCTGCGTCACGTGTATCCAAAACCAATTGTCGGTTCCACTGTCCAGGACCAGCCGTCGCGCTGCGTCATGCGGCCACACCAAGGTGAAAAATGTCAGGTCGCCGATCATGTGGGGCAGAATGGCCGGAAGCGTAGAGTTGGCGAGATACGCCGTCGTGCCAAACGCAACGCCCACAAGAAAGTACACCAGAAGCTTCGGCCACAAGATGCCATGAGCGAAGTGTGCGAAGGCAAACACGAGGGAGGAGACGGTGACCGCGACCCAACCGCGAACCTCCCGTTCGAGGGCGACCTGAAAATATCCGCGAAACCCAACCTCCTCCATGAATGGCGCAACCAGGGACCCCATCAGAATAATGAGGGCTACAGTCATGCGGGGATAGCTCGACATATCTGGGAGTGCGTTGGGTGGCATCTTGACCAATCGGAACAGCACGATCCAGTATCCAGCCAACCACGGATAGAACACCTGCAGCGAATGACCACAGGTAGGTCCGAGCAGATCTTCTGTTGGCCCGCAAGTAGTGGCATCGCACATCGGATGTACTCCGTGGCCATCCCTTTCCACCCAGATAGCTCCACATCAGCCACAGCAGAAGAGTCATCACGGGAACGGACCAGCGTACCGCAGGGCTGCTCCGAAGATTGGTGACGAGCAGGGCACTCCAGATACCGCCGGCGAGAATGGTGATAGCAAATGCCAACAGACCGAAGCCGATGATGCTTAAAGTGCGAGTAGCAAAAGTACCCTCTTTCCCATCCTCCGCCTCCGCTTGCTGCGCAAAACTACGGCTGCAATTTAATCACTTTGCGCTGTGACGATCTCCTTCGCACGAACAAAATCAAAGATCCTGTCAAGCCCCCTCACCACGAAAACCGGCGCCAATCCTGCAGATTCACGTGGCGTATTAGTTAGTCTCCATCCGTTATACTGGAATAGAAGAACAAAGAGAGCCTCGGAGACCACTCCGGGGCTCTCTTATTTAAACCAATAACTCCTTTATTTGTAATATTTTGCAGGCAAGTACCATGAAATCAATATTTTACAGACACCGTATGCCGCCAAACCAATGATTACAAATAACTTACGCGCCGATAATATGGGGGGGGGTACCAATTAGCCTGGAATCGTCGAACCGGCAGCCACCTCAACCCGATTTCTGCCCGCAGACTTGGCCTGATAGAGCGCCTGGTCCGCGGCATCTACCAGCACAGTCGAGACGGAGTCGTGCCCCAGCGTTTGAGTCGCACAGCCGATACTCACCGTCACCACTCCGCAAGGATTGCCCGAGTGTGGCAGGCCAAGCATTTCGACCGTCCGTCGAATCTGTTCAGCGACCAGCTGAGCGCCCCCGCTGTCGGTGTTCGGCAGCACGACCACGAACTCCTCGCCCCCATACCGGGCAAACAGATCCGAGGAGCGGTGAATCACCTCCTGCGCGGCCACTGCAATCTGGCGCAGGCAGTTATCGCCCAGCACATGGCCGTAGAGATCGTTGTACGGTTTGAAGTGATCGACGTCGATCATCAACACGGAGAGCAGCGATCGGTCACGCATCGCCCTGCGCCACTCTTCGTCCATCTTTTCCTCGAACCGGCGCCGGTTCGCTACGCCAGTGAGCCCATCCGCCATCGCAAGATTCTCCACCAACCGGAAGGTGCGGTTCAGCTCCTCTTCCGCGGCCTTTCGACCGGACACGTCCCGCACCACATTGACGAAACCGATAGGCTCCCACGTCGTCTCGTCGTGATAGAGCCGCATGCTCGCCTCCATCCAGACGTAACTTCCATCCTTTCTGGCGCAACGATAGGTCAAAGTCTCAACCGGCTCACCCTCGCGACATACGCTCATCAAAGCTTCCACCGCGTCGACATCGTCAGGATGAACGATCTGGAGGTGAGTATTGCCGATCAGCTCCTCTGGCCCCCACCCCAGCACGGTGGTCACGGCCGGCGAAACATACCGTCGCGTGCCGGAGAGATCCGAGAGAACGATCACATCATTCGAAGCTTCAGCCAAAAGACGAAACAGCGTCTCACTAGCCTTCAGGTTCACCTGCAGCCGCTCGCGTTCTGCAATCACAACCTCAACCACATAAAGCACCAGCATCGAAACAGCAACGAAGAACTGCAGCAGCAGATCGCCGGTCATCGTCGACCCCGAACGCACCAGCGCGATCGGACCGTGCCCGCGAATGGTCAGGTACCCACCGATGATCGACACAATCAACAACCCAACCGCGGATCCTGCCAATCGCAGACGAGCGCCAAGCAGCAGGAGCACCGGCAGAAGGAGGAACAGAAGAGGGAAACGCGTCTGCCAGAAGACACCGACTGCGACAACGACCAGCAGCGTAAGCAGCCCTGCAACTTCCAGCCTGGATCGACCCGGAAACTGCTCTCTCTCTCGGAACGACAGATACAGCGGCGTCATCACCGCAATCCCCAGAGCATCCGCCACAAACCAGTGTCTGGCTGCGGTAAATCTCGGCAGTGCGTGCAGATTCGTGATGCTCATCTGAGCCAGTGCCGAAGCGATCGCCGGCGCGAGCACGACTCCATACAGCAGCAGGCTCAGCAACTGTTTGCGCTGAGTCAGATCGGGGTTAGGCGAGATCGTCCGATACATCAGCGCCGCCGCTATGCCGACCTCCAGCATGTTGCAGCCGGCCAGGTATACCGAGGTCCAGGGCGCAAACGACAGCGCCAGGTTGAGCCCAAGATCGACAGCAAAGCCAACAGCCAGGTACGCCGTCCACTGCGGTCGCCTTGAACATAAAAGGACGCCCAGCAGAAGGCCGTTCGAAGGCCAAAGGATCGTGACACCGCCGTTGTCCCAGCTTCGAATATTCAGCAGCAGCGCGGCATAGCCTAGGCACACCAGTACCATCGCGACCGAAGTCAGTCGCCAGAGAGAAGACGCGCGATCCTCTACGGTCTCATCGAGAGAACCAATACCCATAACCAGCCCGGAGTCACTCTATCGGCAAACGCACCGTTCCGCTTCATTGCCTAGCATCGGACTCCTAGTATGCTCCTTCCTTGAAATTTCTAATGAAGATGTCGAACCACGTTGTTCAACTGAGTCGGGTTTCAGTTCGTGCTTGCCGCGGCGGAATCCAGCTCGCCGGCAAAATAGCTTTCACGAAAGCGAATTCGCGCCTCAGGATAATCCGGAATCCTGACGCGTATTCTGTGCATCCCTGACGCAGGCTCTCCGTTGGCCTCGGCGTGAGGCTGAAAGCTCAGCAGATAGTAGTTATGCACGTGATTTGAGAGTTGATGGAGCCCTTCGTCGAAGCCTCGCTGCGTGGTGAAGTTGATATACTCGCCGCCCGACAGCGCAGCCAACTCGTGCGCAGCGTTCTTCTTCAACGCGTTGACTGCCATCACGAGAAGACCGATCGGCCCGCTTCCGCCGCCGTACTTGAGATCGCTCATAACCTCTGTCTTTCCTGGGCCGAACGCTACCGAGTCGACGACGGTATTGGTTCGCCCAAGCGCCGCAACTACTTCGGCTGGCTTGGCTGTGCTGCCGTGGTCGCGTGTCTCGCTGATCAGCAGAATCGCGTGGCGATAGTGATTCTGGCGGGCTTCCAGGAGCCTCGTCGCGTACGCAACAGCGTCGAGCGTTGAGGCTTCAGGATCATCACAGGGCTCGAGCTGCGCGAGTGCATGGGCCATCGCGTCTACGCTGTTGGAGAACTTGCCGAGCAGCAGCGGCGCGGAGCCATAGGTGACGATGGCGACCTCACGTGGGGCGTCGCCGGCGATGCCGTCGATCATGGAGCCGAGGCCGCTTAGCTTGGGATACTCGTAGCCGGCGGCGCGGCTGCACTGGACGACGACTACAAGAGAGAGACCGAGAGAGTCGGTATCTTCGTCGACGCGGACAGTCTGCGAAACTCCATTGTCTTCAACGACGAACTGCTCTGGCTTGAGCTCGTAGATCATCTCGCCGTGCTTGGTCTGGACGGTGGTAGGGACCAGGACGACGTTGGATTGAGTTTTAAGGGTGTAGCTTTGGTCGTCCGTCGGCGCGGGGGTCTGAGCCAGGGCGGGCAGTGTGGCCGAGAGCAGGAGGACGGGGAGGAGAGGCCGCATGGTTTAAGTCTAACCGGAGGAGATTTTGTATTTTCGGCTGAAAAAAATGGTTTGTGGTGAGGTGGTGGCTTTTATTGGAGTCTTTTTCGTTTTAAGAGTGTTTTGCGATGGTGAAAACGTGGTGAGAGTGTGGTGAATTGCGTGGCTGACGTGGTGTTTTAACCGTCGGCTTTCAAGCTCCGAAAAATGCGCCACATTTTTTTGACTTTATTTTCACCGCTGGATGTGCGGCGCGAAGATCTTCCCATTTTTGCCCTCTCAATAAAAGGTGAAGTCACCTTGTGCGTTACCTACTTCGGATTTCGTCATCTAATCTATAGTCCGGGGCGGCACCTCTGAGCGCCACATGACCGAAAGTTGACCTGATGACGACGAACTCTGCTGTTGCTTCGCCCTCCCCTGAAACGACCTCAGCTCTCACGTACCCGACCGCTCGCAGGGTGGAGCAGACGGACGACTACTTCGGCGCGACGGTCAGCGATCCCTATCGGTGGATGGAGGATGTTGATTCGTCCGAGTTGAAGACGTGGGTGGACGCCGAGAACGAAGTGACGCAGGCCTACCTCTCGCAGGTTCCGTCTCGCGAGACGATGCAGAGGCGGCTGATGGAGTTGATCAACTTCGAGCGGTACACTGCCCCCGCGTCGTGGGACTCGCTATTTCTACTCGCACAACAGCGGGTTGCAGAATCAGAATGTCATTTACTGGCAGGAAGGTCTGGAGGGTGAGCCGAAGGTACTGCTTGATCCGAATACCTTCTCGGCGGATGGGACGGTTGCTGTCAGCGGGTTGAGCATCACCGACGATGGATCACTGGCGGCTTACTCGATTGCAGATGCAGGCAGCGATTGGGTGAAGTGGCATGTCCGCGATGTCACGACGGGAGAGGATCTGCCCGACATCATCGAATGGTCGAAGTTCAGCGGAGCCGCGTGGCTTAAGGACGGCAGCGGCTTCTTCTACGAGGGCTACGACGCGCCTGAGGCTGAGGCGTTGAAGGCCGCCAACTACTTTCACAAGGTGTTCTTTCACAAGCTCGGCACTCCTCAGAGCGAGGACAAGCTAGTCTTCGACCGCCCCGATGACAAGGAGTTGAACCTCGGCGCGCACGTGACCGATGACGGGCGATACCTGGTGCTCTACCAGTCGAAAGGCACGAGTCCGAATAACGAGATTGCGATCAAGGATCTTCAGCAGCCTGACTCCGCGATTCTGCGGCTGATTAAAACCGCTGACGCGACGTACGCGCCGATCAATAACGACGGCACTCTCTTCTGGCTGCTCACTACGCTCGATGCTCCTAACGGCAAGGTCATCTCGATCGACCTGAATCACCCTGAGCGCGAACACTGGAAGACGGTTATTCCCGAGAGCAAGAACAAGCTGAGCGATATCTCGATCATCGACAACACATTCATCGCGAACTATCTTGCTGACGCGCAGAGCCTGATCGAACTTCGCAGACTTGATGGGCAGTTGATTGAACGGCTGAAGCTTCCGGCGATCGGCACGGCGTACGGCTTCGGCGGACTGCGTGAGGATAGCGAGACCTTCTACCAGTTCACCAACTTTACGACGCCAGGTACGATCTACAGGCTGAACATGAAGACGCGCCAGTCGACACTCTTCCGGCAGCCGAAGCTATTATTCGATCCGGCGCTCTATGAGACGACACAGATCTTTTACACGAGCAAGGACGGCACGCGTGTTCCGATGTTCGTGAGCCACAAGAAGAGCCTGGTTCTGGACGGGAGTGCGCCGACGCTGTTGTATGCGTATGGCGGCTTCAATGTGCCGCTGATGCCGGAGTTCTCTTCTGCGCATGTAATGTGGATGGAGATGGGCGGAGTCTACGCACAGCCCAGCCTGCGCGGCGGCGGCGAGTATGGCGAGGCGTGGCACGAGGCGGGAACACGACTGAAGAAGCAGAACGTCTTCGATGACTTCATCGCCGCAGCAGAGTGGCTCATCGCGAACAAGTACACTTCGGCGGCGAAGCTTGCTACCTCTGGAGGGAGCAACGGCGGCTTGCTGGTGGCGGCCTGTGAGCTGCAGCGTCCCGATCTCTTCGGTGCCGTGATCGCACAGGTTGGCGTGATGGATATGCTGCGCTTCGACAAGTTCACGATCGGCTGGGCGTGGAAGGAGGAGTACGGATCTCCTTCAGAGAACGCAGAGGAGTTTGCCGCAATCTACAAGTACTCTCCACTGCACAATATTCTGCAGGGCACGGCTTATCCGGCGACGTTGATTACAACGGGTGATCATGACGACCGCGTGTACCCGGCGCACAGCTTCAAATACACTGCGGCTCTGCAGGCTGCTCAGACAGGCCCGAATCCGATCCTGATTCGTGTAGAGACCCGGGCGGGGCACGGCGCCGGAATGCCGCTCAGCAAAAGGATTGAGGCGACGGTTGACCAGTGTGCGTTTCTGGTGATGGAGCTCAAGGTGGGGGCACTCGGCGAGTAATAACCATTTACGCAATACAGCTTCAGGCACTCGCCCGGAGATTCAAATTATTATTGCGATTTTGCGGCGATACTAAGTTTGTCCCGCTTTCGGGGTATGTCCAACTGCCCCGAGTTTGTGGTGATTCGCGGAGAAATATGAATCCGGGAACAAAGTCTACGCGTCTTATATACACGTAGAAAGGTTGCCTGTATGAAGCTGAAAATTTTCATCGGTTTGCTGCTGGCGCTGGCTCCTGCGTTCGCTTCGGCGACACCAAAGCCGCCTACAGCCCATCTACGGCCGCAGTTGTATCACGACCGTTCCCCCAAGGCTCGCATTCACCAGTCGCTTCCACACCACGCTTAAACCAACGCATTCTGCATTATTCGGCAGCTACTGTGGTTGCTCGAACCGGCTACCACGGGTCGAAGCAGTCATAGTTGCGCTGCATGGCAATTCGTTCATCGCGGAAGCGAAAAAACATCGCGAATGAAGCCTTCATTTCTGTGCCGGCGGCCATAGTTCCAAGCGCAACTGCCAGAACTCCAGTCCAACGAGCTTCAACAGCAACTCGGTCGCCTAGAGCCATCTCCGAGATGACCTCGTATTGTTGCTGTTGGAGGATCTTCAGGCCTTGTTGACTGCGTTTTAGGATGTCCTCCAGATCGCTTACCTGCCCGCGGCGGTTGAGCTGATTTGGCAACTCAACCTGTCGAACATCGTCCGTAAAAAATCGTCGGAGATCATCTCCCGCCTCGCCGCTTTGAAGGGCATTTAGGTAAGCATGGACGACAGAGACATTTTTGCCTTCCAGATTCGTCATTGTTCACCATCTCCTGAATCTTAGATTGTTCCTATGCGGGATCGACCTTCGACTCGCGCGCCTTCTTTATAAATGCAGCAAGCTTCTCTGGGCTCTTCCGGCCCGGCACCGACTCCACACCACTCGCGACATCTATGCCCCAGGGGTTGAGATTCTGGATGGCCTCTGATACGTTCTCCGCGCGCAGACCGCCTGCGACGATCAGTTTGAGTTCAGGCGCGGCCTCTTGAAAGATGGCGCGTGCTTCGTCCCAATCGAAGGAGACGCCCGTGCCTCCGATGGCTGCGCCTACCTTCGAATCAATCAGAACATGATCTACCAGACCGTCCGCCGCAATCCTGCGTAGCTCTGCGGCTACGATCGCCGCGCCGCCACCTTCGGTACCCACCTCCCAGTGAACCGTCTGGATCAGGGAGACTTGTCCGGCGAAGAGCTTGTGGAGGCGATGCAGAAGCGCGAAGTCGACGCCGCTGTGGAGTTGAACGGCGGTGAGACCGGCCTCGTGCGCGGCGCGAGCGATCTCATAGGCGTCAAGTGCGTGGAAGACACCTACGCGCTCGATGGAGGTTGGGAGATGCGGTGTGATCTTTGCGACCTCAGCAGAGGTGATACGACGGGCACTGGGCGCGAAGACAAAGCCGACCGCGTCGGCTCCCAGCTCGGCGGCAAGTTGTGCATCGTCGAGGTTGGTGTTGGCGCAGATCTTAATCCACATGATGTTAGCCTTCTCCGCTCACAGGCCTGCGAATTAGATGTCGGAGGAGTACTCGCGATCCAGTAGGGTGGCGAGCGCGGCGGCGGGGTCGGGTTGCCGCATGAGGGTTTCTCCGATGAGGAAGGCATCGTATCCCGCGGCTCGCAGACTGGCGATGTCTTCGGCGGTGCGTATGCCGCTCTCGGCTACGGTGATGGCGCTCTTCGGCATCGATGCGGCGAGTTCGTAGAGAACTTCGGTGCGTACGGAGAAGGTGCGCAGATCGCGGCTGTTGACGCCGATGAGGTCGAAGCCCAGAGCGACGGCGCGCTCCATCTCTTCACGGTCGTGCGTCTCGCAGAGGACGTCGAGGCCGCGAGAGCTGGCTTCATCGCGCAGGTCGCGGAGTGCAGCATCGGTGTGCGCGGAGACGATGAGCAGAATTGCATCGGCTCCGTAGGCGCGCGCTTCGAGGATCTGGAAGGGATCGAGGATGAAGTCTTTGCGAAGACAGGGAATGTGGACGACGCTGGACGCCTGTTGCAGATAGGAGAGCGAGCCTTGGAAGAACTCCTCGTCGGTGAGGATGGAGAGAGCCGCGGCGCCTGAGGACTCGAACGTTTTTGCGAGGGTGGCGGGATAAAAATCGCTGCGGATGAGGCCCTTGGAGGGAGAGGCTTTTTTGATCTCGGCGATGATGGCAGGGCCGCTCTTCGCTGCGGCTTGTAGTCCAGCACGAAAGCCACGCGGGATGTGGGCAGCCGCCATGCTCTCGAGCATGCCGAAGTCCGCGACCGCCTTGCGAGCTTTTACCTGAAGGAGCGTGTGCGCAAGGATCTGATCAAGGTGAGTGGGCATAGTCCCTTTGCGATGGCTGAGTGTGAGGTGCGGCCAGCAGAGCGATGGGTTGGTGCGAATCCACACTCGGCTGCCGTTGGCGGCTGTTGAAAGCTGCCTGGCTGCAACCGAGGTTGAAACTTTGGTGCCGAAGGGGGGACTCGAACCCCCACACCCTTGCGAGTACATGGACCTGAACCATGCGCGTCTGCCAATTCCGCCACTACGGCACGGTGTCATTCGCTCCGCACAGGTGGCCGGAGCACGCTAACCGCGAGTCTCTAGTTTTACAAACGCGGGTGCTG
Source organism: Tunturiibacter gelidiferens (assembly GCF_013410115.1). Taxonomy (GTDB): domain Bacteria; phylum Acidobacteriota; class Terriglobia; order Terriglobales; family Acidobacteriaceae; genus Edaphobacter; species Edaphobacter gelidiferens. The sequence goes on along the minus strand of NZ_JACCCV010000001.1, from coordinate 733,534 downwards.
CTGTCAATGTGCGGCGAGACCGCGCAGGTAGTATGTTGCGAGGGATGGGCGTCCGGAGAAGGATGCTTGCGCATCTAAGTTCTGAGCATCGGATCGAGGATTGCGAGTCTTCTCCCCCGGAAACGCGTCTAGACCCAAAGGAAGGCTGACACTCTTACATGAACGAAGCAAAGGTTTCCTCTCAGGGCACGAACGTCGAAAAGATTCCGGAAGAGATCTCCGTCGAGATGCGCAGAATCGCACACGACCTGAGCAACGCACTCGAGATCATTGTGCAGACGAGCTATCTGCTCAGCACCGCCGAGCTGAAGGAGCCCGCTTCGGAGTGGCTGCGCATGCTGGATGGCGGCGTGGAAAAGGCAATGAATCTCAACCAGTCGTTGAGGAAATACATCAAAGAACACACGTCCAATTAGTGCCGCTTCAAACCTGTTGATCAGGACTTCGCGCGACGGCGTGCTGGCTTCGTCTTGACGGAGGTCTTCGCTGCTTTTTTGGCGATGGCTTTCTTCGCGACAGGCTTCTTTTGGGCAGCTGTTTTCGCGGTCGCAGCTTTCTTGGGCGGCGTCCTCTTGACGACCACCTTCTTAGCAACTGCTTTCTTTTTGACAGGTGGCCTAGCTGGCGTTGTCGCGGGTGACGTCAAATTGAGGCCGGCAAGTTTTCGCTCGTGGGAGGCGATCAGGTCTTCGATCTGCTGCAGGAGGATGCGTGTGTGCATGGGCTTGACCAGCAGCTGATCCGCACCCATCTCCTGCCAGTCCTCTTCGGCGACGGGGAAGGCCGTCAACAACGCGACCGCGGGATGATAGTTGGCCGAGCGCGCCGCCTTGATGACCTCGATGCCGGCGACATCGTGCTCCATGCGCATGTCGGTGATCAGCATCTGGTACTCGCGAGTGTGCAGCTTGGAGACGCCCTCGCGTGCGGAGGCGGCGGTATCCACATCAAAGCCGCTGATCTCCAGCACAGCCTTCAGGGTCAGCAGGACAGCGACCTCATCATCGACCAACAGGATACGGCGTCTCATTCGGTTTCCTCTCTGAGGGCTTCCGTGCAAACATACATGATCAGGGCTCCGATGCCAAAGTTGGCGGCTTGATGGCGACAACGGATAGCCTGGTGAAGATCGCGCAGCGAGCGCTGGATGCCCTCTCTTCTTCGCTGATTCCAGAGGGCTTCGTTTCTGAAGTGTTATACTTTTCGTTGCGGTGCAACCTTTCGTGAGATTTGCATCTAAACCCTAAACAACGCATAGCGGGTGACGAAACCTGCTGTGGAGGCGACTTATTCCACCAATTGATAAACGTTCCGCCAAGTCTTTTATCCGCACTAACGAACGCATCCGCGCCCGCGAGATTCGCGTCATCGACGAAAATGGCGAACAGCTCGGCGTCATGGCTCCCTTCGACGCCCTCAAAATGGCCCGCGAGCGCTCGCTCGACCTGGTAGAGATCTCCCCTAACGCCGTGCCCCCTGTCTGCAAGATTCAGGACTACGGCAAGTTCCTCTACGAAAAAGATAAGAGCGATCGCGCTGCCCGCAAAAAACAGAAGGTCATCGTCATCAAAGAGGTCAAGTTCTCAGTGACCGTGGACGAGCACGACTATCAGACCAAGAAAAACCAGGCTGTTCGCTTTCTGGGCGAGGGCGACAAGGTCAAAGCCTCTCTGCGGTTCAAGGGCCGTCAGATGGCGCATCGCGATCTCGGCTACAAGATCATCAACCGCCTCATTCTGGATATCGGCGACGCCGGCCTGGTGGAGTTTATGCCCCGCATGGAGGGCACGACGCTGCACGCCATCCTGGCTCCCTCCAAAAAGGCCGAGGCCGTTCCCAAGAAAGCGGCCACACCCGCAGTTCCCTCCGCCAATGCGAAGGCGACTGAACCTGTCACTCCTGCGCCTGCTCAGGCCTGATAAAACCACCCACTTCGCCTCATTTTCAGGGCTGAAGTGGGTGCGCAAAACTTTTCTGCCATCAAAAGTAAAACAAGCCGCGACGAATCCTCGTCCGCTGAAGCCTGTGCTTGTATTTTTCTTCCTTGGTCGCCTTACGCGGGGGATTTATGAACCGGCGACTTCGGCCAGCGGCACTAATCAATAAAAACAAAAGGGTTATTGTCGTAAGGCGGCGAGAGAGATCACGTCCCTATCAATCTTGGACCTATTTGGGGGCCGGAGGGAGATCGTCAGTCTCGCTAGTAGGCATCACCCATCAGCGCTGCCGGATCCGTTACTTTAGTAATCAAAATTGTTTGATACTTCTGTATATACCTGATTCTATTAGACTTACTCCAGTTTGTATCCTATTGTTACATCATCTGGTTTGTCCAGAGAAATCTTTTTACATAAATACAACTTTGGGGGTATCTCGTTATGAAACATATCGTTCGCGCTTTCGTTGTTGTCCTCGTCCTCACCGGTGCAGTCGCCACCACCCAAACCTCCAACGCTTCCGCCAAAAACAAGATCGTCGCCTCGCGCACCAGCATGCTACCTGTTCCGACCTGCGCTCCAAACGACCCTAACGCCTGCGGCATGGGAACGCGCTAATTCACGCCAGCAGTGAAGAATTACAAGAAGAATCAGCAGATTGCTAGACCAGGAGATTCCAGTTATGAAACTCATCGTTCGCGCTTTCGTCGTCGCCCTCGTCCTCACCGGTGTCGCCGCCACCACCCAGACTTCCAACGCCACCGCGAAGAACAAGGTCGTGGTCGCCCGCACCAGCATGCTACCTGTTCCGACTTGCGCTCCAAACGACCCTAACGCCTGCGGCATGGGAACGCGCTAATCGGGGTTAGTAGTCAAGAAAACCACGATTAATCAACAGCTTACAAGATCAAGGGGCCCAATATATGAAACACATCGTTCGCGCTTTCATCCTCGTTCTCGTTGTCACCGGCGCAGCCGCCACCACTCAGACCTCCAGCGCGTCGACGAAGAACAAGGTCGTCGCCTCGCGTACCAGCATGCTACCAGTTCCGACCTGCGCTCCGAACGATCCCAATGCTTGCGGCATGGGAACGCGCTAACACTATTGGGTAATTATTTGCGCAAAGTCAGGATTAATCCCTTGTGTCGGACCTGGTAATAAGCTAGCCTGTGCTTGCTTTATCAAATAGGTACGATACAGATGAGCGATTTCCTATCCAGTTTGACGGTGCAAATGGATTATCTAGAGCCGGTCTTTTGCGGCATGCTGGTGTTCTTCCTCGTCCGCAGCAAGGCGGCCCGCCAGTTCGGATACCTCGTCGCATTGTTATGTGTGCGACTTACATGTTCGGCTATCTGTCTACCGTTGTTATCTTTGAGCCGACATACCGTTGAAAGACATGCCGCTTATCAGGTTTACTTTTATGTTTACTGGATAAGCTATGCGTTGGAAGCGATCCTATCGCTCCTCCTGGTATATAGCATCTTCAAGCTCGCGATGGCTCCCCTGAAGGGCCTGCAGACTCTTGGGATGCTGGTCTTTCGCTGGGTCGCTGCCATCTCAGTCGCAGTTGCGATCGGTGTAGCCGTTACTCCCCACCTGTCCGGTATCAATTTCATGGTTGCGATGATTACGCAGCTACAGCAGACTTCCAGCATTCTCACGCTGTGCCTGCTGTTATTTGTTTGCTTTGCGATCCGCCCGATGGGCCTTTCTTACCGGAGCCGGATCTTCGGAGTCAGTCTCGGACTGGGCTTTCTTGCGACCACCAGTCTCGTCAACTCCGCGTGGATCGCTCACAACGCCAACATGTACTCTATGTTCAGCGTGATCAACGGCGTTGCGGTTGGTCTAACTCTCCTGATCTGGTCGGCTTACTTCGCCTTTCCTGAGCCGAAGCGACGCATCATCACTCTCCCAACCACATCGCCCTTTCTGCGTTGGAATCAGATTTCGATGGCTCTGGGCGACGATCCTGGACATGTCGCAGTCGGTGGAATCCCTCCGGAACTGTTTGCACCAGCTGAGCTCGAGGTCATGCGTCGCGCCTCTGCCAAGATGGCGACCGGATCGATCGATGCGCCGGCTTCCGTGCACTCTCTCTCCGCATAAAAGGCGCCATCAATCAAGTACCTCTGAAAGAGACAGTAAAAAGGCCGTCCCGTTTTGGGATGGCCTTTTCACTTTGTTGCTCTATTCGAACTTAGTCGCGCTCGGACTCTGAGCGCTTCCAGTTGATCAGGTCGCCGAGCGTGGTGCTGCTGCTGTTGCCCGAAGAGGTGGAGGAAGACGAACCGGAGTTGTTGCCCTTGGGCGACTTCTCGCGCTCCTTGTAGCTCTCGACCTCCGCGCGGCTGGCCTCTTCGCCAACAGCACGGATGCTCAAGCCAACCTTCTTCTCTTCCTGGTTCATCTTGACGATCTTGAACTCATGCTCTGAGTCAACATCCATCGAGACTGGCTTACCCTCGGCATTGATCGCCTCGGAGACGTGGCAGAGGCCCTCGACTCCTTCAGCAATCTCAACGAAGGCTCCGAACTGAGCCGTGCGCAGGATCTTGCCCTTGATGACGTCGCCAACGCGGTGCTGCGCGAAGAACGTATCCCAGACATCCGGCTGAAGCTGCTTGACGCCAAGCGACAGACGACGGTTCTCAGGCTCAACGCCCAGAACGATCGCGCGAACCTTCTCGCCCTTCTTCAGGACTTCCGAGGGATGCTTGATGCGCTTGGTCCAGCTCAGGTTCGAGACGTGTACCAGGCCGTCGATCCCGTCCTCGATCTCGATGAAGGCACCGAAGTCGGTCAGGTTGCGAACGCGGCCTTCAATGATGGCGCCGGTCGGGTACTTGTCTTCGAGCTGCTCCCAGGGGTTGTCCTGCAGCTGCTTCATGCCGAGCGAGATGCGGCGGTCGTTCGGATTGACGCTGAGGATGATGGTGTCGACTTCGTCGCCGGGCTTGACCATCTTCGACGGATGCTTCATCCGCTTCGACCAGGTCATCTCCGAGACGTGAACGAGACCTTCGATTCCCTGCTCGAGCTCAACGAACGCGCCGTAGTCGGTGACCGACAGAACGCGGCCGCGAACCTGCGCACCGATCGGGTAGCGCTCGGTCGCGTCGAGCCACGGGTCAGGCGTCAACTGCTTGAAGCCCAGCGAGACGCGCTGCTTATCCTTGTCGAACTTCAACACCTTCACCTGGATCTCGTCGCCAACGTTGACGAGGTCGCGGGGATGGGTGAGACGACCCCAGCTCATGTCAGTGATGTGGAGCAGTCCATCGAGGCCGCCCATATCGACGAATGCGCCGTAGTCGGTGAGATTCTTCACGGTGCCAGTCAGGACGCTGCCCTCTTCCAGGGTGGCGAGAGTGACGGACTTCTTGGCGTTCTGGTCTTCTTCAAGAAGCTCTTTGCGGCTGATGACGACGTTGCCGCGCTTCTTGTTGAGCTTGATGACGCGGACTTCGATCTCGGTGCCGATGTAGCCGTCCAGATTGCGGACGGGGCGAACCTCGACCTGCGAGCCGGGCAGGAACGCCTTGATGCCGATGTCAACGGTGAGACCACCCTTGACGCGGCTAAGAACCATGCCTTTGACAGGGGTCTTGTCGTTCGCCGCCTGCTCCAGCTTGTCCCAGACCTTGTGACGGAGAGCCTTGTCATAGCTGACCAGGTAACCGCCTTCGGACTCTTCGCGCTCGACCACAACTTCAACAGTGTCACCTGCCTGGAACTTCGAGACACCATGGATGTCAAGAACTTGTTCCAGGGGGATGAGACCTTCAGACTTAAGCCCGATGTCGACAACAACATGCTTGTCGGTGATCTTGACGACGGTGCCGGTAACGATGACCTCTTCTGCAGTCAGGTTCTGGGCAGCGGCGGACTCGGCGGCCTGCTCGCGATCAAAGTTCGCGAGGGCGGCAGCAAAATCAGCAGCGTCGTAGTTCAAATCATCGTCAGACTCGTCGGCTGCAGCGGTGACCGTGGCAACGGTTCCGTGGTCTGCAGACTGGTGAGCGGCGGCAGCTGGTGCAACATGCTGTGCAGCTTCACTTGACGCGCCGTGGGCGGTCTCATGCTGTTGGGTTGAGGTGGATTCAGAAGACAGGTCTGTGTGAGCCGCTGTCGCTTCGGGCGCTAGGACTTCCGTTTCGGTGGTCAGGGGTTTGCTCTCGTTGTGGTCAGGATTATGGTTTTCTACCATGGTGAATGCGGACTCCGGGATCCAAGAGATTTCTTCCTCTAGAGCAGCGCGTGGGCGGGAGCAATCAGCGAATCCGGGAGGGGAGGCTGGCTGCTTTCTCTATCCCCGCGACAGCTTCGGCAGGATGGAAGGAATCAGGTCTTGCAGAGGAGCTATTGCACTTGGGTCCCACACGCAATAGCTCACTGATAAAGCATAGAACTTTGCATACGGTACGTCAACAAAAGTCGGCCTCTTCGCCTGCATTTTCATCACCATGTCATGCTCGGAACCGGATGAAATTCTCTTGGGTCGTACATAATTTGATGCAGAGCGCCCCGATTTGATGCAGAGAGTGCTCCAAACTGCGCAAGTGTCGGGACAGAATCAGAGCCGTGAGCGGGTCTGGGCGGCCTCGTCCGCTTCGGGGCTACTCGGTCCGCTATACTCGCCGAATGGACCGCCTCTGGACGCCCTGGCGCTACAGCTACATCACCCGCTCGGACCCGCAGGCCAGAAGCGGGGTTCCTTCGGCTCTCAGCGCCTGGCCGCCAACCGAAGCGGAAGACAAACGCTGCGTCTTCTGCAACATGATCGCTGCGGTGGACTATGCGGTCGATCACGGAATGGAACGGATCGTCGCAGAAAAAGCGGCGCACATCGTCTGGCGGGGGCAGACCTGCTTTATCTGTCTCAACGCCTTCCCCTACTCCACCGGACACCTGCTGCTGCTGCCGTATCAACATCTGGACACTCTGGCTGCGCTTCCGGTAGAAGTTGCTCAGGAACTAATGGCTCTCGCCCAGCGTTCGGAGCTGGCGCTTCGAGAGGTTTATCACCCGGGCGGGATCAACATGGGTCTCAACCTGGGGGAGGCTGCAGGAGCCGGCATCGCCGATCACATGCACCTTCATGCGCTGCCGCGCTGGAGCGGAGATACAAACTTTATGACGGTGACAGCCGAGACGCGCGTCCTTCCCGAGTCGCTCGATGTGACCTGGGAAAAGCTCCGACTCGCCTTCAAACATTAAATACAACCAAAGTCTCCGGCCTTCCATCCTATCGCAATAGCAGTCTGAGGCCGATGGTCTCGCTCGAGGGCCCAATGCCAAATCTTTCCCAGACACTCCCCGCATCCCTGCGATCAGTTCCGCCTGTCGCGCCGGAGAATCGAAGCGCGCCAAAGCCGGATCGCCGTCCTTATATCGTTCCAGTCCGCAAACCCGCGGCTTCGACTCGCAAATATCTGTCTCTTTTTCCGCACGAATCCGAGGATGCTCGCCTTACCGGCGCCACCCGCTCCCTGTATCGCAGACTACTGGCATTGAACCTTCCGCGCCCGGCGGAGTCGTCAGAGCTTCCGACTCCTGCTCCTGCGCGGGAGACAAGGGATATGCGGGTATCGGTCGTCTCACCGAAGACTGCATGAAACTTGAGCGACGGAGATTTCCGAGGAGTCCAAATCACGACACGAAAAACCCTGCTGCGAGCAGGGTTTTTTGTGGGACCGAGAACGTCAAGGTCCACTGGATAACCCCTAAGACGGCCCATCCGGTGGCACGCTGGCAGTGGCCTTGGGAGCCGCAGCATCGCGATTACCCGAATCTCTCGATCCCGGCACCCTTGTAGCCTCAAAGCTGGTGATCTTCCACACGCCCGACGGTAGCCTCTGATAGACACGCGTATAGCGATACGTCCCCTGGACCGCCACGCCTTCATTGGTTCCTTCTACCTGAGCCCGCGAGGTCACAATGGCGATCGAGCCGACCAGCTTTACCTGCATCTCGCCCAGATCGAGCTTCGTCAGGACGAACTTGCGGGTTCGCATGCGGTCCAGCTGTTGAATCTTGGTGTTGACCTGGCCGGTCATCGAGATGCCGATGTAATCGTCGGAGAGGAGCTTGTCCATCGTGGCGACGTCGCCCGCGAGCTGAGCCTGTCGCCATTGCTCCTCGAGCGCTTCGACCTGCCGCTTAGCGTCGTGCTTTTTCTCGTGCAGCGGTTGCATGTGACCCGCAAATGCGTCCTGCGGGGGCCATCCTACTGCCACGGCCGCCAGCAACACGACGGTGCCCGTCAGCGACCTACGAATTGGACGACCGAACAAGCCCATAAGCGTACCGGATGGTAGACCGATTTACCGCGTTGAGTCAAAACTACTTTAGTCGTACGCGAGTCTCCACACATGAGACGGAGCCGCACGCAAAGAACCCCGACAGAAAAGCATCAACAAACAGCGGTGAGATTCTCAACCTGACGTTCTTTCATCTTCTGATACAGACCCCCAATCGCATACTGATGAAAGTGAGGCGTCCCTCTATGATGCTCCAACGCTGCGTCATCGACGTACTGTTCGTAGATAAGAACCGTGCAGGCCTCTCCTTCGACCAGATGGGGAATATAACTTGCGCATCCGGGCTCCTGCCGGGAAAAGGCCGTAAGATGGCAGAGAATCTCGGAGATCTCGTCACGGTCCGACTGGTCGAAGGTCATTCGCACGGTAAAACTAAGCATAGTCCGCCTTTCCTCTTACGCCTTCAACGCGTCTTCAAATGCAGGCAATGTCATGGTCTGGTCGCGATCCGGGCCGGTGGAGACCATTCCAATCTTCGCCCCCGACTCCTGTTCGATAAATTTCAGATAATCCTGTGCTAACTGCGGCAGCTTGTCGAACTCCGTGATTCCTTCGGTCGAACTGTTCCAGCCCTTCAATTTGGTGTAAACCGGCTCGATCGCGTTGTAACCCGGCATGTCCGCGGGGATCAGATCCGTCAGTTTTCCGTTGACCTTGTAACCGGTACATACGGGGATCTCCGCGCACTCGTCCATGACATCCATCTTGGTGACGACCAGCCACTCCGTCCCGTTGATCATGTTGCTGTAGCGCAGCAGCGGAATATCGAGCCAGCCGCAGCGTCGCGGACGGCCAGTGACCGCGCCATACTCCTGACCACGCGCGCGGAGCAGATCACTGGTAGAGTCGTGAATCTCGGTGGGGAACGGCCCTTCGCCCACTCGCGTCACGTAAGCCTTGGTGACACCGATGACGGTGCCGATCCTTGTGGGCCCAACTCCGGTGCCCGTCACCGCACCGCCTGCCGTGGAAGACGAAGAGGTCACGAAGGGATAGGTTCCGTGGTCGATATCCAGCAACGCACCCTGCGCCCCTTCGAACATGACCTTTCCGCCGTTGTCGATCTCGTGGTTGAGCATGACCGCCGTATCGGTCACAAACGGTGCGATCTGCTCGGCTGCGCGGGAGTACTCCTCGTACATCGTCTTGGGGTCCAGCGGCTCGGTGCCAAAGAGAGCGTGAGCAATCGTATTCTTTTCGTGGCAGGCGTTCTCGATGTGCGTCCGCAACAGCGCCGAGTTCAGCAGATCCACAACGCGCAAACCGCTGCGATGCATCTTGTCTTCATAGGCCGGGCCGATGCCGCGGCTGGTCGTCCCGATCTTCGTCCGTCCGGGCGCATTCTCCGCGGCCAGCTCGATCATCCGGTGGTAGGGGAGAATCACTTGCGCGCGGTTCGACACGAAGAGTTGATCGTCCACGGGCAGACCCGCATCCTTCAACTTCTTGACCTCGCTCAAAAACGCCATGGGGTCCAACACAACACCATTGCCGATGACGCCTTTGCACTCCGGACGGAGCACGCCGCACGGAATCAGCTGCAGGACGAACTTTTTGCCTTTGATGATGACGGTATGGCCGGCATTGTGGCCACCTGCATAACGCGCGACCACGGAGAACTTCTCCGAAAGTACGTCGACGATCTTGCCTTTGCCCTCATCGCCCCACTGGGCACCCAAAATAACCGCTGATTTGCGTTGATTCACGACGGATGTGTTCTCCAAGGATGGTTGTTGGCCGGAAGACCGAAGACGCGCACCGCAACAGGCAAATACGCGCTGCAATCTATCATATAGCGTCGCTGGCTCCAGCGTTTGGCGTCACTGGTTGCGTAATCTGCACCCCAGAAAACCTGCGTCCATCGGCCCAAACAGAGGCCAAATAAAACCCAATCGCTGGGTTTTCAAGGCTGACCATAGTAAAGGTTTCGCGTCCTTGCGGTCACTCCGGGTGTTTCAACGCTGACCGCGACAGAGTGGGATTGATTCGGCCGGTCTGATGACGTTGGGTCCACTGTCAGCGTGTAAAAGGCATCGGCCTCCGCAACGCAACGAGAAATCTGTTCCGTGATGTCGTTGCTGGAGTTGAGTGCCTGGCCGCCGCTCTGCCTGGCCAGGACCTGCAACGCAAGATTTCCCGCCTGCGCATCTTTCGAGGCCGATACCGGTTTCAGAAACTCCTCGTAGTAAGTGAGACGATTCGTAGCAGCATCTTCCACCCCAAGCGGGTCGATGCTGTAGAGCGTGATCCGAGCCTGGCGGAGCGCCGTGGAGAGATAGACAATGGAGGAAAATAGCCCCTGCTCCTCCCTCGTGCTCAGGGTTATATTCGGTCCGCTCAGAATCGGCCAGCCCGGGCTGATCCAGATGACCATCTTCCGTCCCGGTTCCTTCGCCTCAGTGGCAGCAAGCAGATTCAAGCCCTTCAGAGAAAGAGTAAAGCGCTCCTCCGCGCCATAGAAACCCGTCGAGCGCCGTATCGTTCGCAGCTTCGTCACATGCTGATCAAACGAGGCCAGCAACGCATTTCCATCACGCGAGGAACCATTCTGCAGCTCAGTTCCGGTGTCGCTGAAGAAGGCCAGCGAGACCGGGTGGGTAAGCTGTCCGCCGTTTTGCAGAAGAAACTTTCTGAGCTGGTCGCGCTCATACGCCACGCGGGTGAATGAAGTGTTGACCTCATCCACAATGAGGATGATCTTCACCGGCGGCTCGGCCGGCGCAGCACCATCCACCGCGCGAAACGAAAGGATCTTTCGAACCTGGTTATTGTCACGCACGACAAAGTCATTCTGGGTGAGACCGGCTCTGGGCTTTCCCGACTTGTCCGTGACCACAACATCCAGCACAAGGTGAGGATCTCTGGCTTCGGTGAGCGGTGGAGCTGCGGTCACTGGAAGTTGGTCCGAGTGCGGCGGCGTCTGTTGTTGTGAGAGTGCGGAAAGAGGGACAAACGAAAGACAGAAGAGAACCAGCGCGGCCCGATTCAACGTACTCATACTTCCACCTCAAATACTTCTCTGCGGTCGTATCTGCGGGATGAAACGTCTCACAGCAGCCCAGTTTCGACCCTCGCATGAAGACGCGGCAGCGAACTCAGTAGTTTCAGCAACTCGCTCGACAGGCTATTGGATGCGACTGGCATCCTGAAAAAAACTGCGTCAGGCCATTTTGGTGGCGCAAGATGCGAATCTCTCGATATCCTCCTCCTGCGCTTCGGTCGACGGGGATCGGGCGCGGAGTCATAGCGCTGGCGCTTTGCTTCAACTCGACACTCTTAGGGCCGAACATGTCTGCATCACGCCTGCTCTATAGCACTACGATCTTCCTCGGCGCGTTCCTTCTCTTCCTGGTTGAGCCGATGGCCGCGAAACAACTACTGCCGGTGCTTGGCGGCTCCTCCGCGGTGTGGCTAACTTGCCTGGTCTTCTTTCAAGTCACCTTGCTGTTCGGCTATGTCTACGCCCACTGGATCACTCGCTGCCAGGCCACCACCTGGCGTCGGCATGTTTATCTGGTGACGCTGGCTGCGGCAACCGTGCTGTTGATCGCGCAAAAGATCTTCCCCGCAGAACCTGGTCGAGGCTCCGACCAACCCGTCACCACAATCTTCTCGACGCTCGCCTTCACCATCGGCCTGCCATTCTTACTGCTCAGCGCAACCAGTCCGCTGCTGCAGGTCTGGTTCCAGCGCTCCAAAGGCGGCACGATTCCCTACCGCCTCTTCGCGCTCTCGAACTTCGGCTCTCTTCTCGCTCTCATCGCCTATCCCTTCGTCGTCGAACCGCACCTCACACTACAGTTCCAGCGGAGTCTCTGGTCCTTCGGCTTCATCGTCTACGCCGTCTTCTGTGCGGTCATAACGCGCCAACTCCCCGCACCTGCGCCGGCCGACGCTGTAGAAGAAACACAAGCCCCAGCCCCTGCTCCAGCCAAAGCAAAGTGGCTCTGGTTCCTGCTTCCCTTAGCCGCCGCGATGCAGCTCAGCGCAGTCACCAGTCACCTCACCGTCAACATCGCTGCAATTCCACTCCTCTGGATGCTGCCGCTCGCCGTCTACCTGCTCACCTTCATCCTCGCCTTCGAGTTCCCTGCGCTCTACCGTCGCGGCATCGTCGTCCGCCTGCTGGTCGTGATGCTCGCCAGCCTCGGCTACGCCATCTCCAAAACGGATGTGAGCCTGCCCATCGGCATCGCTATCCTCTTTTTCCTCGCAGAGTGCTTTCTCGCCGGACTCTTCTGCCACGCCGAGGCCTACGCTCTGCGTCCGAAGAACCCCGCTGAGACAACGCTCTTCTACCTGTGGATCGCCGCCGGAGGAGCAGCAGGAACCTTCTGCATCGGCATAGCCAGTCCGATGATCTTCTCCGCCAACTACGATCTCGCCATCTCGTTCTTCGTCACCGCCGCACTCGCCATCGCGGTGACGTGGAGCGACGGCTGGCCGCAACGCCTTCTCTGGTCCACCGCCAGCGCACTGCTGCTCTTCTTCGCCATCATGCTGCACACCGCCTACGCCCGCGAGGCCATCCTCGAGGTCCGCAACTTCTACGGAACCCTCCGCGTAAAGCAGACGGTCGGCCCACACGGCGGCACCGAGCGCATGCTGTTGAACGGCACCATCCAGCACGGCACGCAGCTCTTCGCTCCAGGCCTCACCCGCACTCCCACCACCTACTACGCCGACAACTCCGGCATCGGTCTCGCCCTTCACCACTGCTGTGGCGAGCGACCCCGCAACATCGCAGTCATCGGCCTCGGCACCGGCACCATCGCAACCTACGGCGCTGCCAATGACCGCATCCGCTTCTACGAGATCAACCCACTGGTGCGCCCCATCGCGCAGAACCTCTTCACCTACCTCCGCGATTCCCCAGCGCAGATCACCTTCGCCGACGGTGACGCACGCACCTCCTTGACCCGCGAGGCCCCGCAGAACTTCGACATCATCGCCATCGACGCCTTCTCCGGCGACGCCATACCACTCCACCTGCTCACCATCGAGGCGATCGCGCTCTACAAGAAACATCTTGCGCCGGACGGCATCCTAGCCTTCCACGTCTCCAACCAATACCTCAATCTCGCCCCCGAGATCGGCCAACTGGCACGCGACTCAAACCTGCAGGCAAAGCTGATCGAAAGCCCGCCCGACGACTCCCTCGGAGCCTATCGCGCCACCTGGATTCTGCTCACCTCGAGCCACACCTTCTTCGAACAACCTGAAATAACAACCGCTGCCAGCGCCGTCCCCACTGACGCACGCCTCCGCACCTGGACCGACGACTACTCCAGCATCTTGCCCATTCTGCAGCTATCGCATCACTAGCTACTTCGCCCACGCCAGCCCGTCCGCTGCATCTCCCGCGTCGATCAATCGCGCCATCTTCCACTGCTCAAGATCGATCTCCGCCACCTGCTTGCTCCTGGTGCAGGAGACAAACGCACTCTTGCCGTCGGGCTTCATCAGGATCTCCGTCGGCCCATCCGCGACGTCGATCGTGCGAGCCACCTGCATCGACTTCAGATCGACGACCGCGACCTGATGCGTCGTTCGCAGAGCCACCAGCAGCCAACGTCCATCCAACGTAGTCGCCGTTCCATACCCCACACTCGGCAGCGGAATCCACGTCTTGACCTTGTTGGTCGCGGTATCGATGACAGCGAGCTGCGGTTTCGTCTGGTCGGCTGTAAACACCATGCTGTCGTCGCGCGAGATCGCAATCCTCTGCGTATCCGTCGAGATCGGAATGATCGCAAGCGTCTTGCGCGCCTTCATATCGAGAACCGATACCGTGCCCGGCCCCACGTTCGCCGTATACCCTCGCGAGCCATCACGCGATAGCGCCAGCATGTGCGACTGCTCCTGTCCCGTGGGAACGCTGCCGACAATCTTCAAAGTCTTTGGGTCAATGATGCTGATGGTCTTGTCCAGCTCCGTCGTCACGTACAGCATCCCGCTGTTTTTGTCGTAGATTACGCAGTGCGGCCGCACTCCATGTCCGAAGTCGATCGTATGAACGAGCTTGTGGCTCGCAAGATCGATCACGGAGATCTTGCTGCCGTCGGTGCCCGGCTTGCCCACGCCTGCACTGCCATAGATCGGCACGAACGCCGTAGCTCCATCGGGCGAAGCAGCCACCTCGTGGCCAGTCACACCGTCCACCGGCACCGCAGCCATCTGTTTGCCCGCAGCGGGATCAATCAGGCTCAGATCGCGGTCCCCTTGATTCGCCACCAACAACAGCGGACGATCGTTTTTTTCCATGCTGCCCTGTGAGAACGCAACGGCCCCGGCCAGGCTCACGAAAAAGCAGCCCATCATGCGACGCGAAAAAAAGATCTTCTTCATAAGGCGATCAGTATAGCCTTGTGGAACCATATAGCCGTAGGTTGCTTGCCTGCCGCACAGTCGCGGTCACAATTGAATAAAGCTGCTTCACACGCTCATCGCTTGTAGCACCCAGGCTTCTCCAACCATCTGCACCTTCTCCATTCCCTTCGAAGAGAGCACAACAAAGTCGCGGTTAGGTATGGGCCAGCTCGCAGCGAGCTTGTAGCCGAGATGCTGACGCGCCGTCTTGAGCTCGTCCGGACCGAAGATGCGACACGGCAGAGTCTTTACAAACGTCTCCAGCGTGAAGAAGCCCTCGCTGGCCGAGACAGGAACCTTATTCAAAAAGATCATGTACGGCTTCCGGGGCAACCGATCGATGAGCTCTTCAATCGACCAATCTACATATTGCAGGCTCCCCGAGCACAGCAGCGCATCGCACGCCTCGGTCTCTTCGACGTGCTCATAAAAGCACAGCGAGTGCACCTCCGGAGGCACGCGCCGCCGTCCCTCCCTCACCATCGCCGGCACATCGACGATCTGCCAACGAAAGTCTTCGGGAAGATCGAGCATCTCTTTAAACGCGTAGAACTTCACTCCGATATGACCGCCAAAATCGGTCACGGCGTGGAGATGGTTCTCGCGCATAAGCTTCTGACAAAAGGTCAGTATCGGCCAATCAAAGGGGTGAATCGTCGAGTACGATTCGATCCCGATCGAGACAAGCGACTCATTGTCATAGGTTGCACGGCGCTGAGCCGGAAGAGAGTTCGTCGCCTCTTCGCTGGTGTTGAATCGCCCGCGATAATGGCCGAACTCTTTGCCGACTACGAAATCCAGCACGCCGGATTGCCGCAGTTGCTTGTATCCCGGAAAAGTTGAGAGGTTCAAACGTGTCAGAACACCCGTCATCGACATGGCATTTCATCCGGTTGTATTTGGGGAGAGTTCAACTATATGCGATGAGGTAACAAATTTCAGGTTCAATTATTAACATTGTGTTAATTTAACGACGATGAACAGATCGAACCTGCAAAAGGCACGTAGATTGCTATGCATTTCGTTGCAACCATTACGGTAACCTCTCACCCTCCTATACTTACAAGAAGCATGCCTGAACTCCCTGAAGTCGAGACCGTTGCAAATGGTGTTCACGCCCGGATCCACGGCCAAACCGTCCTCTCCGTCTGGACCAGCAACAAGCCTCAAACCTTCAAATCTTCGCCGGATCAGATCATCGAAGCTCTTGCCGGCAGTCGCATCGACCGCGTCCACCGCGTCGGCAAAACGATCGTCGTCGATCTGATTCGCTCCAGACAGAACGAAGAGAGGCCCGCGCAGTTTCTCGTCCACCTCGGCATGACCGGCCGCCTGCTCGTCTCCGCCCCCGACACTCCGATTCCTCCGCACACCCACGCGATCCTGGCTCTCAGCGGCGGAAAAGAGCTTCGCTTCGTCGATGCTCGCCGCTTCGGCCGGTTGTCCGTTGTAGAAGCTGCGACTCCAGAGGAGAAATACGCTGGGCCAGGGGCCGAACCTCTCACCATCGGGCTTGGGGACTTCATTGCGCTCTTCCGCGGCCGTAAGACCCCAATCAAAGCCGCGTTATTGAATCAGTCCCTGCTCCATGGGGTCGGCAATATCTATGCCGACGAGAGCCTCTTCCACGCCGGCATTCGCCCCACGCGCCACGCCGGACGCCTCACACGAGCCGAACTCACCCGTCTTCACGCAGCGTTGATCAAGGTGCTCACTGAAGCAATCAGGCTGGGCGGCTCATCGGTCTCCGACTACGTCGACGCAGACGGAGTCGCCGGTTTCTTCCAGCTTCACCATCACGTCTACTCGCGAACCGGCCAACCCTGTCGTATCTGTGGCACGCCAATCAAGCGCGTCGTGGTCGGTGGACGGAGCACACACTACTGCCCCACCTGCCAGAAGTAGCGACTACTGCTTGATCGCTGGTTTTGTTTCGCTTTTCTGCTTTTGGACAAGTCCACGCACTATTGAAGGAAACTCGGCCAGATCCATAGCCCTGTGCGAATGAAACACGGTGAGACCCGTGCAGACGATTGCGTCGGCAATATGAGTCGAAGATGGGCGTTCTAGCCGACATGTGTTCCTCAGCACTGGCCCTGGCAGTGTCAGCTCAGGTGTCGGGGAGCAGGCTGTGCCGTTTTCCGCTGTTCGGCAAACCTCGTTTTGAGTGATCTTGTAGCGCATCACCTCACGGCTCTGGATGTGGATTAGGGTATCGTCCTCTGTCCGGCTCCAGGTCCCGAGATGAACAACAAATGCCTGATTCAAGTTCAGATCAATCGGAACCTTATTTCCATTCTTGGTAAAAGACGCTGTGACCTCAGCGTACAGTCCCTCACGGTAAAGAATCATCAGCGTCCCATCTGCCTGTCGAAGCGTTTCACTTCGAGGTGCGCCAACGACTCTATCCCAATGCAAATCTGTGGTGAAAATTCGGTTTGGATCGAGATCAGTCTCCTGAGCGGCTGTTGTGCCGCAAACCAACAGTGACAGCCACACAACCATTACAGAGAATAGACCGCATTTCACGTAAGAAATCCGAACCAAAGTTCAATACCTCTCACCGAGTGGCGGCAAGCTCGGCCGAGACAGCAGCGCCGATGACCCGCACCTCGGGCGTATCGTCGACGATTTCCAGCGAGTACCCCTGCAGCGGACTCATCTTCACCATCTGCTGCAGATAATCCTTCAGCATGGACATGTCGAGAAAGCGCGTGTTGAATCCCGCGATGAAGATCTTCCCAGGCCCTGCCATATGAATCGTGGTCGCCGACGCCGCTGCCAAAGCCTTATGCCAAAGCCGTTTGAACTCCACGCAGCGCGCATCGCCCTGTTTCGCTGCCTCGAAGACCTCTTCCGGTTCCATGTCGAGGAATCGCAGACGCATCGCACGATGCCCCATGATCCCTTCCATATGTCCGCGCCCGCCGCATCCGCAGAAGCGCTCTTTCTCGTCGAGCGTCACCACCGTGTGGCCGCCCTCCCACGCACCCGGCGCAAAGGGATACCGCCCATAGCCGATTCCCACGCCCAGGGTCCAGACGCGGATCATGCTGTCCAGCTTGCCGTGCATTGAAGCCAGGCCCGCAGCCATTCCATCGGCATCATTCACCGCTGTGACCGTGACATCGAGCCCGTGACTGCGCAACTGCCCAATCAGCAGCTCCTGGATCTTCGCGCCCTTCAACTGCGGCAGGTTCGGCGCCTCTGCGACCACGCCATCCTTCACCAACCCGGGCAAAGCCACGCCGACTGCCGTGATGTCCTTCGCGCCATCTGCTGCCAGGAGCACCTGACTTGCGATCGTCTCCACCAGCGCTTCGGTGTGCTGCTCCACCAGCGCGTCTTCGTCGTCGTGATCTTCAGGAAAACGTCGTACCGGCCCCACCAGCTTGTGATCCACGACCAAACCGGCCGAAATACGCTCCGATAAAATTACCCCAATTGTCTTTGCCATTACCCTGTCCGCCTCGTCCTCGGGTGCCGCGTTTCTACTCAAATTTGCTGACGCGGTTCAACCCGTTGAAAGCCGCAACTTTATAACATTCTGCGAGAGTTGGATAGTTGAAGACAGTATCCACGAAATAATCCAGCGTTCCGCCCAGTGCCATTACGGCCTGCCCGATGTGCAGCAGCTCACTGGCACCCTCGCCGATGATGTGAACTCCGAGGATCGCGTGCGTCATCCGGTGAAAGATGATCTTGAGCCGGCCAGTCGTATCGCCGCGAATCTGACCGCGCGCAATCTCGCGGTAGTAGGCCACGCCAACCTCATACGGCACATCCTCCTCCGTCAGCTGCTCTTCCGTCTTGCCGATAAAGCTGATCTCCGGAATCGTATAAATCCCATACGGATAAAGTCCCGGATTCGACAGGATCTTTTCGTCTCCAAACGCCCGTGCTGCCGCCACGCGACCCTGCTCCATCGAAACCGAAGCCAGAGAAGGAAATCCAATCACATCGCCCACCGCAAAGATCGTCGGCACCTTCGTCCTGAAGTCTTTATCCACCGGGATGCGCCCGCGCGAATCGGACTCGATCCCCACAGCGGCCAGGTTCAACTCATCCACATTGCCCTGACGACCTACCGCATACAGCAACGCATCGCCCTGAACCTTCTTCTTGCTCTCGAGATTCGCCACGACGGTCCCGTCCGGCATCTCCTCCACCGACTCGACCTCTTCGTTCAGCCGCATCGTCACCCGCGAGTCCCGCAGATGGTAGCTCAGCGCCTCGATAATCTCCTGGTCGGCAAACTCCAGCAGCCGCGGCCTCCGCTCAATCAGCGTCACCCGCACTCCGAGGGCTGAGAACATACAGGTGTACTCCACTCCGATGACGCCGCCGCCCACGATAATCATCGTCTTCGGCAGGTTCACCAGCTCCAGCACCAGGTCCGAGTTGATGATGCTGCGCCCGTTAATCGGCACCTTCGGCGAAGACGCCGGCTTGGTCCCGGTTCCGATCAGGATGTTGTTCGCCTCATACACGGTCGAGCCACGCGAGTTTGTCACCTTCACATGCGTCGCGTCTTCAAAGCTCGCCACCCCAACCAGCATCTCGATGTTGTTCCGCGAAAGCTGCGCCTCGGTCACGTCGATCTCGGTCTTGATCACGTGCTGCACCCGAAACGCCAGGTCCGCCATCGTGATCCGTTCCTTCACCCGGTAGTTCATCCCGTAGATGGACTTGTAGTTATATCCGGAGAGGTGAAGAACCGCCTCGCGCATAGTCTTTGAAGGAATGGTTCCGGTGCTGATGCAGGCTCCGCCAACAACCTCGCGCATCTCCACCAGTGCAACCTTCTTACCCAGCTTGGAAGCGTAAATTGCAGCGCGCTGCCCGGCCGGCCCGGACCCGATGACAATCAGATCGTAAACACTACTACTCATATTGGCAGATACTCATGGACATCCACTCCAACGTCTCGGCGGGTCTTGTCCCGTTATCGGCCCCTGCGTGGCGATCGTGAGGGGCCAGTTTCTTTGACTGTGTGCGCGTTCGCCTTACTGCCTTGAAGCTACCACACCAACATCACAGACTCCACTAAGGGGACCTTGGCACCATACACTGATTTCACCATGCTTCGCTACGCCATCACCAGCCGCGCGCTCTACCCTGGCGACGAGCAGCAAAAACAAGCCGCCCTCCTCCGCGAGGCCGCAAGATGGATCGCCGACGGCATCGACCTCCTCCAGCTAAGAGAAAAAGACCTTCCCGCGGCCACGCTCGCGACCCTCACCCGTAACCTGCTAGAAAAAATAGCCTTGGCCGCCAGCCCGACGCGTCTGCTCATAAACTCCCGCCCCGACGTCGCCCTCGCTACCGGCGCTCACGGCGTCCATCTCTCCGCCTCACCCGACGAACTCTCCCCTGCTCAAATCCGCGACCTCTTCCACTCTGCCCACGCCCCAAAACCCCTGATAACGGTCTCCTGCCACACCCTCGCCGACATCCACCGCGCCCGCCACGACCAGGTCGATGCAATCCTCTATGCCCCCGTCTTCGAAAAACCCCTCGCGGACGGACAAATACTGCCCGGCCAGGGTCTCGACCAACTCCGCGCCGCCTGTACCGCCGCCGCTCCTATCCCGGTTTACGCGCTCGGCGGAGTCACCCTCCAGAACGCATCCTCCTGCCTCGAAGCGGGCGCCGCAGGAGTCGCAGGAATCCGCCTCTTCCACAATCCCTAATCTGTGCTGGCCACCGCCGATGGAACGCAATCGCGGGTAGAGAGCGTTGGCGGCAGATCCGATTTCAAATGCAGCAACGATGTCTGCTGAGCCAGCACACGTATGTAAGCGTCGGTGAAGACCGTTGCGCAGGCATGACTGAGATGAGAGCTCTCCGGCAGCGTCAGGTTCTGCACCGTGGGAAGGTCGTCAATGTGGATGCCGTTCGTATGCGTGTAGGCGAGCAGCGGATCCCATCCCCTGGCTCGAGGTATGTGCTTGTCTTCGACCACACGCAGATCTGGCGCCGAAGGAGACCGCACGAAGACGACATCGCCACCGCGAGCACGAATCTTGTCGACAGCGATCTTTGTTCTTTCCAGAATCACCTGGACGTTCTCGTCTTTAATCGGGAATGGCTGAAAGTGCTCATGCCAGACGGTTCGCGCGTGGTCACTGAGTCTTCGATCGTGTTCGAGTCGGCGCCAGATCCAGGCTTGCCCTCCCGCACCCATCTCCCCTACCTTCCAGACATCGTGGTAAGGCCCCTTCACTCCACGCCTCCAATCAGGATCGAGTTGAAAGATAAGCGTGCTGAGTTGATAGCTGTCGTCGAGCATCGCCAGGCGAGGTGAGATCACGCGCTGGATCACGAAAGATGCGCGATTGGACGGAGACTCCCAACGGCTCAACGCAAGCGCCTTCTTCGGCCGCGTAACCGAATATACGGTATCAAAATACACGCTTTCGGCCATTCCCACGATGGCCAGCCCCTTGAAGTGCGGGTCGTCAGCAATGTCTTCCAGAATGGGTAGCGCACTCCCGCCTGCAATGCCCAGCTGCAGCGGACGAACTCCGGTAAGCTGCACAGTGCGATCCAGGTCGGTGTCGTACAGCAGACGCGAATCACTGATGATGGCAACAGGCACGTCGCGCTTATCCACTTGTCGTCGCAGTTCCGCCCAGCGATCATAAGTGCCGCTCGAGTCCCCCGGGACGAGCTCAAGCCTGCGCATCTTCCACTCCCAAAGGGACGTGAACAGGATCACGAGGACCAGGACGACAAGCGACATGGCGCGCCACGGCTGGTCAGGGATGTCGCGTTCCGGCACCGGCTGCGCAACACCTGGACGGTCGGCTGCGGTAAGTCGCAGACCGGAGGGAAGGGGCTCGCGAACAATGTCGTGGACGACGCTAGAACTGGAAATAGATGAAGCCATTGCTCTCTCCGTGTTGAATTACCACTGCGAAGGCCATGATGGTCCACAGAGCTGTCAGCGCCGTGGGGTGTGCGCGCCCGATCGCCGCCTCGAGCGTCTGGTTGCGCATAAAAGAGTGAGCCAGCAACAAGCCGCCGATAATCATCATCGTGGTGATGATGTAAATCGCGGCCAGTACAGGTTCGGCATGCGCATTTCTCCCGAACATACCGCGCAGGATCACCATCGCCTGGTGAAAAGTCTTCGCCCGAAAGAAGACCCATGCGACGTTTACCAGAACGAAGGTCAGCAGCCCGAGCCCGGCAGACGCGACCGGTCCCGGCCGATATCCGGAGAACCGCTTGCGCAGCACTCTTTCGACCGACAGATAGAGACCGTGCAAGCCTCCCCACACCACAAAGGTCCAGCTCGCACCATGCCAAAGTCCGCCAATGAGCATGGTGGCCAACAGCGAAAAGTACGTCCGCGCGTCTCCGTGGCGATTGCCGCCGAGCGGAATATAAAGGTAGTCGCGCAGCCACGCCGAAAGCGTGATGTGCCACCTGCGCCAGAAGTCGGTGAAACCAATCGCCGCATAAGGGAAGCGGAAGTTGTCCGAGAGAGCGAACCCCAGGCAGAGGGCCGCCCCGATCGCGGTAATCGAGTAGCCGGCAAAGTCGCAGAAGATCTGTCCGCTGAATGCCAGCGTCCCCACCCAGGCATCCACAAAGCCCGGAACGACCCTACCGTTATAAACCTGGTCTACCACCGGACCGAGAAAGCCGTCAGCCAGCACTGCCTTCTCAAAAAGCCCCAGCGTCATTAGCGCCAAACCAAAACGCAACTGATCCGGCGTCGCCTTGTGCGGAACTTCAAACTGCGGGACCAACTCGGTTGGCCGCATGATCGGACCCGCGACGAGGTGAGGAAAGAACGTGACGAAGAGAGCGTAGTCGAGGAAGTTGCGTGCAGGCACCGCGCGCCGAAGATAGATGTCCAACGTATAGGACATGGTGGCGAAGGTGTAGAACGAGATGCCGATGGGAAGGACAATACTCGATTGCGGAGGGCTGTATTTGAACCCCGCCAGCGACACCAGATGGGCGAAGTTCTCGACGAGAAAGTGGCCGTACTTGAAGTAGCAGAGCAATCCCAGGCTTACGACGATCGAGAGCAGCATCCACGCGCGACGCTTCCAT
Organism: Tunturiibacter gelidiferens; assembly: GCF_013410115.1. GTDB lineage: Bacteria > Acidobacteriota > Terriglobia > Terriglobales > Acidobacteriaceae > Edaphobacter > Edaphobacter gelidiferens. The sequence goes on along the minus strand of NZ_JACCCV010000001.1, from coordinate 710,831 downwards.
TGCTGCTCTGCCTGCGCAAGTCCGCGCGCTGCAAACCAGTCCACCACCGTCGACACCCAGAGCAGGATCACGAACGGCGGATTCCAGGCCGCATAGAAGATGTAGCTGGCAACCAGTAGGTTAACCTTCTTCACCCTCCACGGAAACGGCATCGCGTGCAGGAGCAGAACAATGGCAAAGAAAACTACAAAGACCAGGGAATTAAAGACCATGCCTACCTCTTAGGATCATGAAAGGAATAGCGGCCCCGAAGTGCAACTACTCTCAATTGTGAAATCCGGCTTCGATTCGTTTCGGCTGCAGCGCCGGCGCGCGTTAGAAGCTCTCTTAGTTCGTTCAGCGTGGCCGATGCATAACCGGCCAGATATAAGTCGTCATCTTGCGTACATCCCATACTGTCGACACACCTCACCCATCGATTCACAACCGCCGTTGGACTCCAAAGCAAAGCAAGACATCCAGAAACCAGAAGCCGCCTGCTGCTTGAATCGATAAAAGATTGGCCCGAGGAGCGATTCGAACTACCTGCCCGCCGGAGGTTCCCAGCCTGGCCGTGGTGCTAACAAACCAGTTCGATCCCCTGAAGATCCGCAAGGGGATCTGGGTAGACAGCCAAGGCAGCTTCATGGCCCGCGTCACCGAACCGAGGAACGGTTCGGTCTCAAATGGTTTTTTGGAGTGTACACCCTTTTATGGCTAAAGCGATTGAAGAGTGAGGTTTGACTATGGAAGCTCTGAGTGCGAACCGTAAGGCCTCAGACAGACGGTAAACACCGTTTCGCCTGAATAACGCCTATGAGATGGACCTCTCTGGGCGACCCCTGACAACCCGCCCCAAAATTCTTGTCAAGCCCCCTCCGCGCGAAAACCCGCGTCAACACTGAACAATCGCGTGGCGTATCAGTTATCGCCGGCCCGGTATAATAACTACAGAGCAAATAAATAGGCCCCGGGAGCTGCCGGGGCCTTCCTATTTGCAATCAATAATTTACCGCTAACTCTTTTGGTATGAAGTATTTGCGAATAACCCTTTTGGCATGAGGAATTTACAATTTGTCAAAAAATGTAAACCGCTGAAAATAATAAACTTACACGCAAATACCCCCCGGGGGGTACAAGACTAGGAGGACCGCAGCGCAGCTTCAATACCGGAGTTCACATCGGCCTGAGCAAACTCTGCCGCCACGCGAACGCCGTTCATGATCGCCTTCTCGTTCGACGATCCGTGCCCAACGATGCATACCCCGCGCACTCCCAGCAGCACCGCGCCGCCGTACTCCGAGTAGTCCAGCCTCTTCTTGAACTCGGCGAAGGCCTTTCGCGAGAGGAGTGCTCCCACCTGCGAGGTCACGGTAGACTTCAACGATTCGCGCAGCGACGCGCTCAGCAGCTGCGCCGTTCCTTCAATCGCCTTCAACGCAACGTTACCCACAAACCCGTCGCAGACCGCCACATCGCTATGCCCGTTGAACAGATCACGGCCTTCGACATTACCTTTGAAGTTGATTCCGGTCAGCGCACGAAGCAGCGGCAGAGTATCGCGAGTCAGGGCGTTGCCCTTCAGATCCTCTTCCCCGATCGAAAGAAGGCCGATGCGCGGGTTATGGATCTTCAGGATCGTCTTGGCGTACATGTGGCCCATGACCGCAAACTGGACCAGGTTGTCGGGATCGCAGTCCACGTTCGCGCCCACATCCAGAAGCAGCGAAGGGATGCGATGTACGGTTGGCAAAATCTGGGCCAGCGCTGGACGGTCGACGCCGGAAAGCATCCCCAGAACCATCTTCGCCGTAGCCATCGCCGCGCCAGTGTTGCCCGCAGTAAAGAACCCCGCGGCACGTCCCTCGCGGACCATCTTCAGGCCCACCCGCATGGTGGAATCGCGCTTGGACCGGACCGCTTGAGCGGCCTTGTCGTCCATCGTGATCCACTCGCTGGCGGGCACAATAAACACCGGCAGACGCTGCCCACGCAACGCCTGCCGCAGAATCGGCCGCAGCCTGTCCTCCGGCCCAACCAGATGAACGCGCACGTCGAACTGACGCGCAGCAAGTACGGCCCCGCGAACCTCTGGCTCGGGGGCCTTGTCGGAACCCATTGCGTCTACAACGATGTCAGTCGGCATCAGCAGGGAAGAGCAGGGTGTGAGGTGAAGATATTAGTTGGCTTCTTTGGTCACGAGAACGTCGCGGCCCTTGTACGTGCCGCACTTGCGGCAGGCACGATGGGGAAGCTTGCGCTCGTGGCAGTTGGGGCACTCCGAGAGGCCGGTGGGGGTCAAAAAGTCGTGGCTGCGGCGCTTGGCAGTCCGTTGCTTGGAGTGGCGCCGTTTTGGATTAGGCATTGCAGTATCCCTTTCAATCGGCCGCGGCAATCACGTAAAAAACACGCAGTCGACGAGGCAAAAACTTGATTAGTGCTTCAACTCGAGCTTGTCGGCCAGATTCCCCAAACCCGCAAGCGCATTCCAACGCGGATCAGCCGGAGCCTCATCGCAGGAGCATTTCGCTTGATTCAGATTCTGACCACAGCGCGGGCAAAGCCCTTTGCAGTCTGCCGTGCAGAGGGTACGACTTGGCAGGGAAAGTAACACCTGCTCGCGCACCACATCCTCCAGCAAAAGACCGCTCTCTTGATAATACCCGATTTCGGTCTCATCCGCAGTAATAGAACGCTCCCCGGCATCCGCATCGGCGGATTCGGGACGAAAGATCAGGTCAAAAGCGCCCGAAAGCGGCACTTTGACCGGGTCGACGCACCGGGCACAAAGGATTTCGAAGTCCGCACTGTAGTTGGCCCGCAGCCGGATGTCGTTCACATGCGAACTGGAGCTGCGATGCTCGATCAACAGGTCCGCGACGCCGTGGACCGGCAGCGGGCCCACCTGCCGGATGTCGGAGGCATAGTCCAACACCCCTGGAGCTATGACTTCATTGAATTCAAGGGGTTCATCTACGAGTTGGAGCGGAGTAATCAGCACATTGTTAAGGGTAGCAGGTTCCCGCCACAGATCAAATAGCCTGCCCGTCGCGCCTCAAAGGCTATCAGAAGCTTATGTCCTACCGGACAGGCCCACGCGCAGTGGACCCGTCCGGCAGGACATCGATTCTAGGCAGCTCTTCGCCGTCGCCCGCTTAATAGATAGATCGCCGCCCGCAACTCCAGCAGAGGATCGTCTGACGGTTCGATTCCCTCCACCCGAGGTATCGGATCGAAGATGATCTGCTTCTGCTCGTGAGCGTTATCCTCCACCAGCGCGGTCAAAGCGAAGCTGCCGAGTTCAAGTACCTTTCGATCTTCCGGCCAATGAATCGTCGCATCGTCTACCACATCGCCGTCGTTCGCAAGCTGTACCAGAATCTTGAACTTGATCGGCCCTTTTCCAACTCGCTCCACGATCTCGTCCACCAAATAGTTAGCGCTCTTTGCAGCAGTTGCAGCATCATCCAGATGATCGTTCCCAGCCTCTGGAACAATCCGATAGCGCCCAAACCGGCCAACGCCGTCCTTATTCGTGAACTTCATCGCGGTCGCACCAAAGTAGCTCTCGCGCGCGAAGCTCGAGGGCGCAGGCTTCGGAGCTTGCACAAACGCCAACGCCTTCGGATGCGAACCGAGAAACGCCTCCAGCGGAGAACCTGCCAGATTCTTGGGGTCGCTCGTAGCCAACGCCGTCAGCAACTCCAGAAATTCCTGCCCCGTCCTCGTTGGAAAGCCATCCGTCGAATGAGAGACGATATCGGTATGAATGTGCTCGGCGAGGTTGAATCGGATCGCAAATCCGCGGGGATTCGCATTAGGATCGTTGTCCGGCACCAGCGGAATCCCTGTGGAGTCTGAGAATCGCACCGTCACAGGGGTGGACTCCCGCGTGATGTGCGGAGCTTTGGTAAGTGTGGCCGCTTCGGCAGAAGGCGTAAATGTCCCGGTCAGCATAATGCCCTTGGCATGGGCGGGTCGAAAGCCCGGGTTCAATCCGAAGATCGCGTCGAACTGCTGCAGCAGTTGCTGGCTCAATGCGATGATCTTTTCGTCAGTAGGAAGTGGCATTGTTATTTCTCCTCATCACAATCTACCGAACTCTGATTCAACTTAAGTTACAACCGACTCTTCCCTCTGCCAATTTGTTCGCGCAAGAGGCAACAGGTCTGCCGCTGCGGAACAAAGAAAAAGTTCGCATCTTCACCGCCCCCCTACTACGTCCAATACAGATGAGCAAGAAGTGGCAAGCAGCAGACATTCCGTCGCTCTCAGAAAAACGGGTTCTGATCACCGGGGCAAACAGCGGTATCGGCTATCATACGGCTCTAAAGCTCGCTCGCAAGGGTGCTCACATCATCTTTGGGTGCCGTGATCAGAGACGAGGCGAAGCAGCCCTTGCCCGCATGGAAGCGGATTCGCCGGGCTTGCGCACCGAGCTCGCAATCCTTGACCTCGCTTCCCTTACTTCCATCCATCATTTTGCCGCAGCGGAGGTCGCGCAACATCGCCCGCTGCACCTGCTTATCAACAACGCCGGCGTTATGGCTCCGCCCCGGCGCATGGAGACAACCGATGGCTTCGAGCTTCAATTCGGTACCAACGTTCTTGGCCATTTCGCGCTTACCGGACTTCTGATACCCGCGCTTCAGCAGGCTGCCGCCGCATCTTCTGCTGACGCAGCCGGAAGACCTCGCGTTGTGACTATCGCCTCGATTGCGCATAAACGAGGACGCATAGACTTCGGCGATTTGCAATCTACGCGAAACTACTCTCCTATGGGCGCTTATCAGCAATCGAAGCTCGCCAATCTCCTGGTCGCCTTCGAACTTGACCGACGCCTGCGTGCCGAAAATTCGCGCATCATGAGCGTGGCTGCGCACCCGGGAGTTGCAAATACTAATCTTTTCCAGTCAGGCGAATATTCCGCAGCTGAAAAGAGCCTTCGTGCCTTTCTGGGACATGCCATTGGCATTGCTCTCAATACAGACTCCGAAGGCGCTCTCCCGACGCTTTATGCGTCAACAGCTCTTGAGATAAAAGACGGTGGATACTATGGCCCGCAGGGTTTCCAGGAGATGCGTGGTGAAGAAGTTGGGCCGGCAAAGATCGCTGCTCACGCAAACGACACTGTCGCTGCAACTCGCCTGTGGCAGATCTGCGAAAAACTGACAGGAGTGAAGTTCTTCAGAGATGTAGCTGCTGTCGCCTCGTGAGACTTATAGGGATCTCATTAGAGAAAAATAACGGTCTGCTTTAGTCTGAAATCAGACACGCTACATCAGGGAAATTTGATGTACAGGCTGGTGTAGTTGTCACGTTCGATGTTCGTCCTCAGTGCGCTACGTTTGCCGACTCCATCACGATAATGGCGAGAAGCTCGTAACCGTAATGTCTGCGCCTTTCACTTCGTCAAGTTTGTCGCCGGAGTAGCCGCAACCTGCGCGCTTCTACCCGGAGCCGTCGGCGAGGGTCGTCTATACGTCAGAGAGTGGGGTTCACTAGTAACTTGCTGAGATGAAATGAAGAATTAATGGTCGGGACGACTAGATTCGAACTAGCGACCTCACCCACCCCAAGGGTGCGCTCTACCAGGCTGAGCCACGTCCCGACTATGGTTTGCGCGTCAGCCCAAGCGGGGAGACGGCGGGGTATGCTGCAGTCCTAAGTGTACACGACTGGTCCACCTTTTGCCGTTCTCCGGCAATCAGCTACGTCGTCGGCGCCACAAACTCCTTCGGCAATGAACCACCCTCGCCAAAGAAAAACTCGTTCATCTGTTCGACAAGAAATTCCTGCGCCTCGCGCGTCCACGGCTGCAGGCGGTACTCGTTCAAAAGCATCTTCTGCCGCTCTACCCACTCGCCCCACGACTTTTTCGAGACATTCTTGAAGATCTTCTGGCCAAAGTCCGAATCGAACGGCGGCTCATCTAGCCCTTCCATCTCGGCCTTGAATCTCGTGTCGAACACCATGTGTGCCATTCTCTAAACTCCTTTTGGAATTTTTATTTTACGATGCCGTCCGAATTATTGCGCAGCCTCCAATAAATCTATGACTATCGCTTACGACATTTTGACTGTGACCGCAACAGCCATGATGTCAGGTAACGAGGTCGCCGTCGCAGCGTTTGTCCATCCCTAACTGGCAAGACTGAGTCGCAAAGCGCAGGCGGAAGCTGCAGCTTTCATAGCTGCAGCCCTCGAGAAAGTGATGCCATTCTTGTACGGCCTGGTGCTCGTACTCCTTATCGGTGCAGCATCCGAGCATCGTCCAATTTCACACGGTCCCGGAATGCTCATCGCATGAGCCGCATTTCCCTGGGCTGCGACCATCGTCTTCACCGTAACGATGCTTCCCTACGACGGTTGGCTCTAAGACCGCACGTTGGGATCTGATTCACAGCATACGGGTCGCAGGGTTAGTTATCTCCGTTCTCATGCTCCTCACAGGTCTATTCCAGAAAGCGCGTTAAGGCCGGCTCAAACCAATTGCCCCTGATTTGCGAAATACCAGAGCTATTTAACGCCGTTTGCCCTTCGATTTCTTATTTCGCTCCCGAGCCTCCGACTTCGTCTTGCCCTTCTTACCCGAACGGTTAGGGCTGGAGTGGGGCCGATCTGAGCTCGTATTGGCAGCGGTCTTTGATTTACGAGGCGATCGCGGAGCAGCCTCCTCTTCTCCCGGCAGCAAAGCGAACTGAAGTCGTCGCTGTTGACGATCAATGCGATCGAGGAGCACGTGTACCCGCTGCCCCATCTTGAACACGCGGCCATTTCGCGTCCCTACAATCTGCCGATCTGTGTCGCGAAACATGTAGCGATCGTCCTGCAGCGAGGTCAGAGGCACTAGCCCTTCGATGAAAAGGCTGTCCAATTCCACAAAGAAGCCGTACTTCGTGCACGAAAGAATGATTGCGTTGAAGTCTTCACCCACGCGGTCCTGCATGAACTTGATCTTCTTCCACTCGATCAGCTCACGCTCTGCATCATCGGCCCGCCGCTCTGACTGGCTGGACTCTGCAGCAATCGCACCGAGCTCAACCTCCGGTATCGGTCCTTCTAAAACCGACCGTTCAGGTTTCTCCGCGTGTCCTTTGCCGGCCCGTTTTTCTCCCCATGGCTGAGGAGAGTCGGATAAAATCGCCGATCCCTCGGTATTTGCACCGCTTTGAATGAGCTCCCGAAGCAACCGATGCACGATCAAATCCGGATAACGCCGGATCGGCGAAGTGAAATGCGTATAGCTTGGACTTGCGAGCGCAAAGTGCCCAACATTTTTTTCACTGTAGCGCGCTTGCTTCAACGACCGAAGCATGAGATAGGAGAGGATCCGCTCCTCTGCCTTTCCCCCAATCTTCGCAGTCAATTTCTGATACATCTGCGGCGTTACCGGAATCGACTCTGCCACCTCGTGCGTCTTGACCTGTTTATTAGTTCCGCGCGCATCACGGCGATCACCCTTCGTTTGAATCCGTTTCACGGGCAGACTGCTGAAGCCCAGAGAATAGCCGAACTGGCTCGCCGTCTCTTCAAAATCGACAATCCGCTTCGGGTCTGGAATCTCGTGAATGCGATACAGGCTCGCCACACCTTGCGATTCGATCCAAGTCGCAACGCATTCGTTTGCCGACAGCATAAACTCTTCAATCAATCGGTGCGCCCAACCACGCTGCGACCGAACGATCGCTTCCATGTTTCCATCTGGATCAAATTGAATCACAGGTTCGGGAAGATCGAAGTCGATCGATCCCCGGCGATGCCGTTTCGCATTCAGCTTTAGTGCCAACTCATACATCCGTTCGAACTCCGGGACCAGCTCGGCAAACTCCGCCCGCGTCTCGACATTGCCATCGATCACGCCCTGAATCTGTGTGTAGGTCATCCGTTTGGCGCTCCGAATGATTCCCTCGCACACCTCGTACCTCAACACCTCGCCGCGCCCGTCGATCTCCATTACGCAACTCAGGACCAGGCGATCCTCATCCGGTCGAAGACTGCACATCCCGCTTGAAAGCTGGGGCGGGAGCATTGGAATAGCACGATCTGGAAAATAGACAGAAGTCCCCCGCAGTCGAGCCTCGAGGTCAAGCGACGTTCCCGGTCTCACGTAATGACTGACATCTGCGATGTGAACCTGTAGCTCCCAGTTTCCATTCGGTAACGGGTTCACCAGCACCGCGTCGTCGAAGTCCCGTGCAGTCTCCCCATCGATCGTTACAATGTTCAGTCCACGAAAATCCCTGCGCCGCCCGATCTCATCCGTGCCCAACGTGACGACAATCTGTTCTGCAGACACTGTAGCTTCGGCGAGCACGTTTGCAGGAAATACATGCGGTAAATGATGTTTGCGAATGATGATTTCTACATCAACTCCGAAAGCATCCGGCGGCCCTAAAACCTCAATGATCCGCCCACGCGCCGGCCTTCCGGCGGTCGGAAAGTCGGTGATCTCGACGTCGACCGCTAGCCCTTCGAGTGGCCTGTGCGGGTCCAACTCTTGCGACCAGTGAGATTGTTGCGCCTCGGCTTCTTCGCCTAGAACACGGTGCGGTGTCCCCTCCGGCGTCGATCGAATCTCCGCTCCCGCGGGGATCAAAATCGCCTGCGTCATCCGTTCATCTAAAGGAGTAATGTAGTTTCCGTTGATCATGGGAGCGCTCTCCCAGGGACCTCCTCCGCGGTGCGTTCTCACATAGTGAAAGATTCCTACCACCGTAGGATTTCTTCGATTCAGCACCCGGGCAATCCGACCCGATCGCCGGCCATCTCGTCCCGGCGGCGCTTCATCCACCAGGACTTCATCGCCCTGCATCGCACCGTTTAACTCATTCGGCGGAATAAAGAGATCATCGCTACGATCCACACTCCCATTCGGCCGCACAAATCCATAACCATCGCGGTGGAGATCCAGTCTTCCCGCCAGTAGCCTGTCCCGCGTCGCACGATGCTCCACCGGCATCTCGAGGGCGCCGCGTTTCACACGCTTCGTCTTCTCCGGCGTTGCTGCTGGCAAGCTCCACTGCTCACTATCAACCTTCACCAACTCGCCTCGCGCCGTGATCCGCGCGAGCTGCTCTAACAACAACCGCCGCTCGCGTCCGCCACCCAATCCAAGTTCACGAATCAACTGCTTATACCCAGCGCGATGCCCGGGTGAGCGCTCAATTAGCCGCATCAACTCGCGATCAGTCTGTGGATAAGGAGTGTGTGCCATCGTCTCCGAGCATACAGCGAGCCACAGTCATCTTTCGCTTACTTCAATGTCGCCGTCAGTGATTTGGACATCTCCGCGGCCTGCTCCAGCGTGATCCCATCCGGCATCTGCATAAAATCCGTCTGCATCTCATCCTGCTGTTGACCGATGCTCTTAAAAAACAACACTTTGCCCTCGATGTGCACGTGCGTCTCAGTAATCTGCCACATCCCCGGCGTCACCTCTCTTCGTTCCACACGGAACGTCCCACCTCCGCGGAGCCGCCCCAGCAGTCCCCAACCAATCGTAACGTCCTGCGTCAGCTTTCCACTGATCGTAACGATCCGGTTCTGACCCTTATTCACCACAAGCTTCCCCGCCATCTGTCCCAGCACACGCCCCTGCATATCCGGCGGACTAAACTTTGGATTCGGCTCAAAGTTCAACGTGATGTTCTCTCCATCATCGCTCTGCATCTTCCAGGTGAAAGCATCCGGCAGCATCCGAAGCAGCTCTTCGGCATTTTTTCCATCCTGTTGCCCATCTTTTTTTTGCTTGGCCAGTTGAGCCGGATCGTGAATGAAAGTCTTTACTCGTTCATCTTCAACTCTGGCCTCCGCTTCACTCAACGGCCGTCCATTCCTGCCGATCAATCGTTTCACCGAACCGTGGCCAGTCTCGACAACAATCGAAACCTTATCGGTCCCATCGCTCTCTGCATCGCGATAACGCCAATGCGAGTGGTCGTTCAGGTCGGCATTCAACTCTGCCTGCATCGCAACCCGAACGATCTCTCTCGGTTCCTGCGCATGCATCGGCAACCAGCCCGCAGCCAAAAACCCCGCCAACACGACCAGCCGTACATAGACTTTCAAAATCTTCATAAGACCTACACCCTCTAAGATGCAGATTCTTCAATAACGTTAGCGCTTCTCGACTCTATCAAAAGGGTGATCAGTAGGCGTTGTTCATGGCAAAAACAAACACCCCTAAATTTGCTCCCCACTCATCTGCTAACTCACCCACTCCACCCGCACACTCTTCTTGCCCAATCGCAGCGCAGGTGACTCCCCCATAGCATCCCTTCCAACCGTCCTGCCCGAGATCTTCTCTCCATTCAAGCTCACCGCGTTCTCAGCCAGCTTCCGTGTCGCCTCGCCAGCCGAACTCGCCAGCCCAACCAGCACGAGCAACTTCGGCACGCGAACCTCCACCACACCGTCCATCGTGCTCATCAAACCTTCTTCAGCCAGCGACACCTTCACCACCGGCACATCCTCGCTCACACCGCGCTGCTGAAACATCTTCGCCCAGCTATCCGCGGCAGTATCAGCTTCTTCCTTCGAATGAAGGTCGCGAGTGATCGTCCACGCCAAGTTCTTTTTCGCCTGCATCGGGTGCACCACTCCGCCCGCAACATCCGTCTGCATCTGTGCAATCTCCGAGCCCCGCAGATCCGTCAGCAGCGTCCAGTACTTCCACATCAGTTCATCCGAAATCGACATTAACTTCCCATACATCTCCCACGCGGGTTCATGAATGCCGATCGCATTTCCGAGCGACTTCGACATCTTCTGCACCCCATCAAGACCCTCCATGATCGAGGTCATCAATACAACCTGCTGCGGCTGTCCGAAGTGCTTCTGCAGATCCCTACCACGCATGAGGTTGAACTTCTGATCTGTACCGCCCAACTCTACATCGCACTTCAGCGCCACAGAGTCGTAACCCTGCGCAATCGGATAGATAAGCTCATGCAACGCAATGGGCTGTTCCTCATTAAATCGCTTATGAAAGTCTTCGCGCTCCAGCATCTGCGACACCGTGAACTGCGCCATCAGCTTAACCATGTCGTAGTAGCTGAGCTTGTCCAGCCATTCAGAGTTGTACCGAACCTCGGTCTTCTCCGGATCGAGAATCTTGAACACTTGCTCTTTATAGGTCTCCGCATTAACCGCGATCTGCTCCGGCGTCAGCGGCTTGCGCGTTGCGTTGCGCCCGGTTGGATCGCCGATCAATGCAGTTGAATCGCCGATTAGAAAGATCACTGTGTGTCCCAGCGTCTGAAAGTGCTTTAACTTTCTCAGCAGGACGGTGTGCCCCAGGTGCAGATCTGGAGCAGTCGGGTCGAATCCTGCCTTGATCCGCATTGGTACCCCAGTTGCAATCGACTTAGTAATGCGCTCTTTCAGCGCCTCCAGCGGAACAATCTCCGCGGCACCTTTGGTGATCAGATCAAGCTGGTCTTCAAGCGAAGCGAATGTAGACATATTTTTAAGTATAAAGATCCCAGCGTCAGTCTGAAGGAGATCGAGCCATTCGTTCTCGAACTAAGTAGTTACGAACCTGGTTTATTTCGCTAAACCGATGCAGAAAAAAGACACAAAAAGAATAAATAATTTGCCACTCGTACGTTCTATCGGCGCCATGCGTGTAGCGAGTTCAAGTCGCGTTAGAAACGTACCTGCGGACAAACACTGAGTTAATCAATGATTACCTCTATCTATACGTTGAACTTGAAAAAAAGAATGTCACCATCTTTCACGATGTACTCTTTGCCTTCGGATCGCAGTAAACCCTTTTCCTTGACGGCTTGTTCGCTGCCATATTTGAAGAGGTCGTCGGAGGCGTAGCAGTCTGCCTTGATGAAGCCTTTTTCAAAATCGGAGTGGATGACGCCCGCTGCGCCAGGGGCTTTGGTGCCACGGCGGATAGTCCAGGCGCGAACCTCCTGCACACCGGCTGTGAAGTAGGTAATGAGGTCAAGCAGGCGATAGGCGGAGTGAATAAGGCGGTTGAGACCGGGCTCGGACAGCCCCATATCCTTGAGGAACTCTTCGCGCTCAGCAGGTTCTAACTGTGCAATCTCAGATTCGAGGGCACCGGAGATGCGCACAATCTGACTGCCTTCTTCTTCGGCGCGTTTCTCAACGGCAGCAGTGTAAGAGTTACCCGCAATGAGGCCTGATTCGTCAACATTCGCCACGTAGAGCTGAGGCTTCGCAGTGATCAGGAAAAGCTCGCGAGATAGGATCTTTTCTTCTTCAGTAAGCTCGGCTGTACGAGCGGGCTTGCCAGCATTGAGGGCTGCCAGAAGCTTCTGCAGCATGGCGTGCTCAGCCTTGATTTTGCCATCGCTCGATGCTTTAGCAGCGCGCTCAACTTTGGTGTTGCGCTTTTCGACAGTGTCGAGGTCGGCGAGCAGCAGTTCGGTGTTGATGATGTCAATGTCGTGCAGCGGATTGACACCGCCAGCCACATGGATGACCTCGGCATCGTCGAAGCAACGAACGACATGCGCTACGGCATCGGTCGCGCGGATGTGGCCTAGGAACTGGTTGCCGAGGCCTTCGCCCTTGGATGCACCCTCGACGAGGCCCGCGATATCGATGAACTCCATAGTCGTAGGAACAAGCGACTTGGGCTTGATAAGCTCGGAAATTTTGGCGAGCCGCTCATCGGGTACAGTCACAACGCCCGTGTTGGGGTCGATCGTGCAGAAAGGATAGTTGGCGGCTTGCGCCTTAGCTGAGGTAAGGGCGTTGAAGATCGTTGATTTTCCTACGTTGGGGAGACCAACGATTCCGCAGTTCAATGGCATTGTGCTGTTTCCTTGTTACGAAGCTTGTTCCGGCGTCGTGGGTTGTCTTTAACAGAATAGTTCATTCTTGGCTGCGGCCCAGGAAAGACGTAATTATCTCGGTCCGCTCGAAATGACAAGCAAGTGTCTGTTGGACTCTGTAATGATTCTGGTCGGTAAGCTTCTTATTTGCTTTCTCAGAAATGACAGAGCATTGACAAAAAAATGTGGACTCAACCATTGGACAGGTTAGCCTTGAAGTGCGAGGTGACAAAGATGCAGCAGATGCGTTCGATGTGCGTGGTCGCGGCGTTATTGGGTTCTGGCATGGCAATGGGTCAGACGCCGGCAGCTCCAGTTGGGCCGATTGGGCCCGCGGCTGAGGTACAGCGCGGGTATGCGGCTCAGAAAGGGAACATTCTAAAAGCCGCCGATAAGATGCCGGAGGGAGATTACCAGTTCAAGCCGACGCCAGAGGTACGAACCTATGCACGCGTCGTGAACCATGTCACCGAGGCACAGTTGCGTACATGCGGCGCTGTAAATCGGACGGCTGCGAGCGATCTTGCAAAGGTTCCTGCGGAGACTGCAGACAAAGCAGCCATCGTCGAAGCACTGAAGGCCTCGTTTGCCGAGTGCGATAAGGCGTTCGCTGCAGTAACGGATGCGAATCTGGGAGATATGTTTGAAGTGTTCAACGCGAAGCGGTCGCGCATCGGAATCATGTGGGGTACTGTGTCACATGACAACGAACAGTATGCGACGCTGGCGCTCTATTTGCGGTTGAAGGGACTGGTGCCACCGAGTAGCGAGAAATAATTCGCGCTTGTTGCCGTGCAGTTTTTAGATGAACAGACAGCAAGCGAATGCGTTCACGGAATACCCTGCTGCGTCTAAGGGTTTGAGAGTGACCGCTATTGAAGTATCTGGTCACGGCTCGCCAGTTGAAAGGAACGGCATGGGATCGGTATTGCAGAGTCGTCTTCGACCTCTTCTCTGGATTGTGGGGGTTTTATTTCTTGTTTTCGTCGGATTGCAATTTGTACGTCCGAAGTTGACGAATCCGCCGGTGACGGCGGACCTGCAGACCCCCGCAGAGGTAAAGCAAATTTTGAGGAACTCTTGCTATAACTGCCACTCGAACGAGACGAAGTTGCCATGGTTTGATCAGGTGGTGCCTGCGTATTGGTTAGTGACCGCCGATGTGAAAGAGGCTCGGAAGCATCTGAACTTTTCCGAGATCGGAAAGCTCCCGGCTGCACAGCAGAAGGGGTTCCTGTTTGAAGCGGTGAACATGATCCAGATGGGTGCAATGCCTCTTCCTGCTTATCGGAGAGTGCATCCGGATGCGGTAGTGACACCCGATCAACTGACAGTCCTAAGGAACTATCTGACTACACCTCCTGATCCATCCAATGCTGCTGAGGTTGGAGCAAAGGCGGTGACAGATGCTGCGGCGACGGATGTTCAGTATGGCAAGTGGGTGCAGGCAAGCCAGACTGCGCTGGAGGTGAAGCCGGAGTGGAATGGCGTTCCGTTCGACCCTGACTACAAGAACTGGAAGGCGATCAGCAGCACCGACCGCTTCGACAATCACACGATGCGGGAGATCTTGGGGAACGACGTTGCTGTGAAGGCGATTGCGGATGGACACATCAATCCTTGGCCGGATGGAGCGGCGTTCGCTAAGGTAGCTTGGCAGCAGGCTGCGCCGGACGAGAAGGGCGTGGTGAAGACCGGCGCGTTTATCCAGGTGGAGTTGATGGTCAAAGATAGTGCGAAGTATGCGTCGAGCGAGGGTTGGGGTTGGGGACGCTGGCGCGGAACCGATCTGAAGCCTTATGGGAAAGACGCTCAGTTCCAGAATGAGTGTATGAGCTGCCATGAACCTGTGGCCAAGAATGATCATGTATACACGATGCCGTTCAGCGGCCAGACTGCGGGAGGTCAGTGATGAGATCGCTTGGCGTGTGCTTGCTCGGTGCGGTTGTGGCTTTGGCCGGATGTTCCGAGGAGACGAATCCGCGGGTTGTGACTCGCTTGAATACGGACGCAGCTTTGGTTGGAGAGTTGCCATCGAATCCACTGCAGGGCAAGGTGATTACATCGTGGATTGATCGAAAAGATGCGACGATGTCGACGATGTTCGGCAACGATGTGGCTTGGAAGTATGCGCGATCGAATTCTGATTCAAAATATCCGGCGGGGGCGGTGCTGTCGGTGGTGACGTGGGGCCAGCAGGAGGATCCGCGGTGGTTTGGAGGGAGCATTCCGCAGAGGCCGAAGGCTGTGGAGTTTGTGACGGTGACTGGGCCGGGCGTTGCGGCGTACCAGAGGTACGAGGGATCGCCATTGAAGAAGGTGGCGAGTGTGGAGGGAGTTGATCCCAACGATCGTGCTTCTTATTTGCTTGCACAACGAGCTGCAGTGATGCCCTGACCCGTTAAGGGCACCCGCCGGGGGTTCTCAGCCGTAAGTCATTTCAATGCAATGATTTGACAATTTCTCGTTTTCGCAAAATCTTCATTCCATTGGGGTTACGGCTAAATTATTCAAAACAAAGGAGAAAGCGCCGGTCTTGAGTCCGGGCTTCTGTTTCTGCCTTCTACATCAAGTAGAGAGTCGATATAACTCATACGCCACGCGAATCGCCTTATTTGGCGCGGGTTTTCGCATGATTGGGGCTTGACAGAATTTCGAGTACGGCAGAACTCGGCTTGCGGGCCGCCGTAGCTCGTTTGCACCGTAAAATGATCCGGTCCGTGGGCCAACGGTAGACCTATGCGCTAAATCGAGTTTTAGGAGATCGCTATGAAGCGAGTTCTGGTTGTTGTGGTGGTTTTTGTGGTGGCTTCGTGTGGTTTTGCGGTGGCGCAGCAGGAGAAGCCGATGACGTTGAAGGCGGTTCTTCTGGAGCAGCTGCGGTCGACCCATGACAAGGCGGAGTGGTTCGTTCCGGCGAATACGGCGGTGGCTGGGCTGACGCCGGCGCAGGCGAGCTGGACGGATAAGAGTGGGAACCACTCGGTGGGGCAGCTGGCAAATCATCTTGTGTTCTGGGATCGCGAGATGTTGGCGAAGTTCAAGGGTGAGACTCCGGCGAAGTTCGATGGCAACAACGACGAGACGTTCAACAACTTCGACGCCAAGAGCTGGGACACGACGGTCAAGCAGCTGGACCAGGTGATGACGGACTGGGAGAACGCGGTGGAGGCGGCTGACGACGCAAAGATTTCGCTGTGGGCTTCGAGGATCGCACACGTTGGAGCCCACAACGCCTATCACATTGGGCAGATGGTGTATGTGCGGAAGCTCGAGGGGGTATGGGATCCGAATAAGGGGGTGAAGTAGGGCAACGCGATCAGCCGGGCTCCTGGTAGATGCCGAGGACGTTGCCGCCGGGGTCGCGGAAGTGGGCGGTGATCTCTGACGCGTTGGGGTCGATGGGTTGAACGATCTCGCCGCCGTGGGCGGTGATGAGATCGACGGTGGCGACGGCGCTGTCGACCATGATGGAGATGACGATGCCGGGCTGGGTGGAGGGCGGACGGTTGAGGACCCACATGCCGCTGACCTGGCCGACGCCGTCGTCGAAGGCGGTGGTGCCGTCGCTGTGCTGACGCAGAGACCAGCCAAAGCAAGTGGCGTAGAAGGCGGAGGAGACGGCTACGTCCGTTGCGGGGATTTCGAGGTAGCAGATCTTGCCGTTGCCGACAGTGGGAGGCATGTTTGGCTCCTTCGGGGTGAGTCTACTGCAAGTCGGCGGCTGGCGTGAAGAGTTGTACGGGGTGCAGGAGCGAACATATGAGGATAAAAGTCGGAGCAACGAGCGATAAGTACGAGCTGGAGAGGTTTGTGGAGGCACAGGCTGGAGTGTACGAGCAGGCCCTCGCGGAGTTGCGGGCGGGGAGGAAGCGCAGTCACTGGATGTGGTTCGTGTTTCCGCAGATTCGGGGGCTGGGGAGTAGCCCGATGGCGATGCGGTATGCGATCTCGTCGCTCGAGGAGGCTCGGGCTTATCTGGAGCATGCTGTGCTGGGGCCGAGGCTGCGGGAGTCTACGAGGATTGTGGTGGAAGTGCAGGGACGGACGGTGGGGGAGATCTTTGGGTCTCCGGATGATTTGAAGTTTCATTCGAGCATGACCTTATTTGCGAACGCCGCGGCGCCATTTGCGAAGGCCACTGCGCCGTCTGCCAAAACAGCGGAAGATTCGGGCGATGTGTTTGAAGAGGCTTTGAAGAAGTACTTCGGCGGGGCGATGGACCAGGGGACGATCAAGCGGATCTGATTGAGATTTTGGGGGTATTGCGAGCGTCTCAGCAACTGCGCGCTCGTGGATGGCATCTTCCTGTACAGGGCCCGACTTCAAACGAACGTAAAAGGTGCACGAATGAACCGAGGTCTGAGGGTTGCGGTAGCTTTGGTTGTGGGTATGGCTGCGCCGATCGTGGCGGCAGGATGCGGGAAGCATGAGGCGCAGGCTACGGCTGTTCCAGCTCCGGCGATGAAGCCCGCGCCGCCTACTCCGATCGACACGAAAAAGGCAGAGGTGGGTGGGCCGACGTGGGATCCGGAGTGGGACAAGATTGTGGAGCTGGCGCTGCCGCCGGCGATGCTGTCCGGGCAGGTTCCGCATGATGTGCGGCGATTCTGTCCGGCGTTCTACGGGATGGCGGAGGACGATAAGCGGGCGTTCTGGGCTTACTTCTTTCAGGCGCTGGCCGGTGCGGAGGCGGGACTGGAGCCGACGGTTCAAGCCAAACACGCACAGCCGGAGATGGCAGTGAAAGATGAAGTCACCAGGCATCAGAGCCGCACATCGGGGCTGCTGCAGCTTACGTATGGCGACGAAAAGCGGTATGGTTGCGACTTTGACTGGGACCACGATAAGAAGCTGAAGATCGATGATCCGGACAGAACGATCCTGCAACCGAAGAACAATCTGGAGTGCGGCGTGAAGATTCTCGACCATCAACTGATCGAGAAACATAAGCCTCTGCTGTCATCCTCGGGATACTGGTCGACGTTGCGGCCGGGAACGGTGAGCTATCGGGTGTTTGCGAAGCAGATGACGAATGTTCCTGCAGCTTGCAGGGTGGCAGGTGGTCGGAAAGTGGCTTCGCGGTGAATGGTGCACAGAGTTTATGTATGGCCGCTCTGTCTTTAACAGCTGATGACGTCCATCTTCGCGTTACAGGACGCGCGAAGATGGACGTTGCCGGGTTGTCAGTGCGGAGGGTTATTCATCGTCTTCGTCATCACAAATATGTGCGACAGCAGCCTCTCGAAAGCCGATACCGACCTTGAAGCCGACGGGCTTGAACGGGCCTGGTGTGACGTCGATGGCGAGCTTTTCCATCTGCTCCCAGTTTGGCCGGTTCTTATCGTAGTAGCTCGAACACTCATAGATAAGGAACGGGACGACGATGTTGGGGTGGACTTCATTGCACATCGTGATCATCTCCGATTCTCGGTAACCGGTCATAATGTGCGCGTAGGAGCAGGTCCTGCAGAGCGAGTCCGAGCCAATCGGAGTTCCGCCCTTGATGTACGGCTTGCCCATGGTGGGCCTTTCTTTCTAACCAGCGCTCGGCTGGATTGTTTTGGGCGCAGCTTCGCGGGTGCGTGGTCGCTTCGCGGCAGAGAAATTCGTAGACGTGCGTGGAGACAAAGCTCTCCTCCTGGCGCATCATCATCTATTGGTGCGTGCGGGTTGCGTAGGATCGTCCAGCAGCGGCTACTGACAGGTGAGGAGCATGGCCCGGCGATCACCACGGAGATAGTTCGTCTCTGGCGACCTACGCATCGTGTTGTGCGATTTGGTGTTCATCGGGCTGCTCCTACGCTTTGTTACTTTGCCAGTTACGAATTCAAAATGCAAGAAATATTATCTGGTGTAGAACATAAAGGTTTGGACGATCTCGACTTTTACGAACCTGACGAGGTAAGGCCCCACTCTCACGATCAGGTCGCGTGAGTGGGGCACTTTGTTGAGTTGTGAGGTTATCCGATGACGCGATAGCCGAGTTGGAAGGGGTTGGCGGCGAGACTGGCGATGAGATACCAACCAGTGGCGCCGATGTGCAGCGATGGTCCGTAGGTGAAGCCGAAGCCGGTGTCGAGGACGCTGGATGAGGCGACGACGCCGAGTCCGCTGGGAATGACTTTTCCGCCTGCGGTCTGGCCGACGCCGAGGATCTGCTGGGCGTGCTCGATGTCCTTAAGGAGTTGAATGGCACGGGAGATGTCGGAGAGGAGAGAGAAGATTGGTTCGCCTCCGCGGAGCGCCCTTGCGGTGAGTGCGGCGGAGGTGTGCGCGGTGCCTTCGAGCCAGACTGCATTCGGATCGTTGGCGGTGGTGACGAGACTCGCGGAGGAGAAGGTCATGCCGTGAACGGTTTGAGTTCCGGTGAGGCTGGAGTTGGGTGAGGAGGCGGTGTCGGTGGTTTGAAGATTGGCGAGTGCCCAGTCGATGGTGCCGCGAGAGCGGGCGTCGAGAAAGGCCAAGTAAGACCAGGTCTGGCAGTCTTCGGGGATAGGTGAAGGGTTGATGGTGATCTGGTCGGGCAGAGTCCCGGTATAGAAGAACGGGCCTTGTGGGTTGAACATGGCGAAGACGAACTGGAAGGCGTGTTGAGCGAGCGCTGCCCACGACATGCCATTGTTCGCGTGTCCGCCAGCGGTGAGTGTGCTGAGCATGGTGAAGAAGGCGTAGGTGTCGAGATTGCCCTCGGTCGACTTTCCGTTAGGTGAGGGTTGAGATTGATTGAATTGGTTGATGATGGCGCCGTAGGAGTAGCCGCCTGGCCCCTGAGTGTTGAAGGTGTTCGTGACAATCCAATTTGCAACCAGGAGAGCACCAGTGAGGTATTGCTTCTCGCCTGTGCGGCGATAGAGTTGGGCGAGAGCCATTCCGGCCCAGGCCTGATCGCCCACGGAGCTGCCGTAAAAGAAGAATGGGAAGGCGGCGGGGGTGATGAAGGCGCCGCTCGAGTCGGGTGCGTTGACGAAGTAAGCCTGCGCGAAACGTCCGTCGGCGACGGGAAAGTTGGTGGCCTGGGCGTGGAGGAGGCCGAGACCGAGGATCTTTGCGCGGGAGAGGTCGTCGGGTAGGCCGCGGGAGAGATAGGCGTGGATGGCGACGGCGTTGTCGTAGGTAAAGCCGGTGGCCTGGAGGGCGGCGTCGCTGTAGCTCTGGGACAGACGAATGGTCGAGCCGGAGGCGTAGGCGTCCATCATGAGGTTCTGGAAGGTGAAGGCGCGTTCGATGGAGTCGGCGAAATCTTTCGCAGCGGTGAGGGGGTTGGACTGGCGGAGTTGTGCTTGAGCCGACTGCGAGGCGAAGATGGGTGGCACTGCGCCAGCCACTGCGGCTGTGGAGACCATGCCGAGGAGACTACGGCGCGTGATGCTGTTTGCAGACATGTGGGGAGCCCTCCTTTTGGGCATCGCCACTCTACGCTCGGCTTCGGAAGACACGCAAGATTGTGAATTCTTTTTTGACGGAGATTTTCAGCACGTCCAATGTATGGATTTCAACTGGATGGCGGCGAGCGGAAGTCGGTGCTTTAGGCAACTGCCAGATCAACTTGATGGCGCAAAAGATTGAGCAAGTCGAGTTCCTGCTGCTGAAGCGCCCTGGGAAGGTCGGCGTCTGTCTCTTGAACGCGGCGCTTCACTCTTTGCAGCATCGCTCCGCTCATGTAGGAGTCGAGCACTGCGGGGTGCACGTAGCATTTTCTGCAGACGGATGGTGTGTTGCCGAGTCGCGCGGCTACGGATTTAATTGCCTGAACTACGTTTCGTTTGGCCTGGGTTTCGGAATCGAATGCCTCGAACTCATAGAGCAGCTCGCAGGCGAGAACGGTTCCGGCCCAGGTGCGAAAGTCCTTGGCGGTGAAGTCCTGTCCTGAGATCTCACGCAAGTATTCATTGACGTCGGATGAGTCAATCGAGTGTTGTGTGCCGTCTTTGTCGACGTATTGGAATAGCTCGTATCCGGGTATGTCCTGGCAGCGCTCCACGATCTTTGCGATGCGACGGTCGGTGATGTCGACCGTGTGTTTGACTCCGCTCTTTCCCTGGAAGTTGAAGGTCACGGTCGAACCTTCGATGTCGACGTGTTTATTTCGCATCGTCGTTAGGCCGTAGGAGTGGTTTTGTCGGGCGTACTCCTCGTTGCCGACGCGGATGAGCGTTGTCTCCATGAGACGAACGATGGTGGCGAGTACCTTTGGACGAGGCAGCCCTGGGATTGAGAGATCTTGTTCTACGCGCTCTCGGATAGCTGGTAGAGCTGCTCCGAAGATGACCATGCGCTCGTACTTGGTTTCGTCACGGACTTCGCGCCAGCGAGGATGATAGCGGCTCTGCTTTCTCCCTCTTGCGTCGCGGCCGGTGACCTGGAGATGTCCTTTTGGACTGGGGCAGATCCACACCTCTGTCCATGCCGGAGGGATGACGAGGGATTTGATTCGAGCTAAGGTTTCGACATCACGCACAGGCGTTCTCTCGGCGTCGAAGTAGCGGAAAGTCTTGCGCCATGGTCTGCGCTGGATTCCAGGTTTCGTGTCAGTGACGTAGCGCAGTCCTGCGGCTTTCGCGGACTCCGCAGGATCGGTGACGGATTGTAGTTGTTTCTTTCGAGGCATCTGATGGTCCCAGGTTTTTTCCTGAGATCGTTGGATGCAGTTTGCGGACGGTGAGAGCTTGCAAGCTTGGTAGAGATTTTGATGGTACGGAAGATACGGCCACTAAGGGTAGATTCTGTTGAGGGTGCGGGCGAAAGGGATGGTTTCGCGGACGTGGTCGAGGCCGCCTCTTTTCTTATTCAGATATTTCGCCCAAACGTTTTCTGAACGCGCGAGGAGAAGCGGAAATAGAAGAACAAAATCGCAACTAGAAAAATATTGATTGTCGCGCTCGTAATTTCTTGTTTCACAAAATCTGAGTTGGTCGACGGGCCACGAGCTGCTCTTGCGGCGAAATAGACCTGAAAAATTGCGTACAGCAAGCGCGCAGTGAGAGCAATTCGGAGCCACAGGAAAGCGGAAGATATTCTCGCCCATGTGACCAGTCCAGCCACGAAGCTCGTCAAAGCAAGGCTGCCGTAAACGGCGATCAATATGGGCGATGAGGTCTTTTGCATCCATCCGACCATAGTGATCGGGCCCAAAATCGTTAGTGAAATACAGAAGTAAAGCAGCCAGCCACCGACTGGAATTCGGACGCTCTGAACTTCTTGGCTGAAAGCCTGAATCGGTGGCGGTGGTGCTGAACTCATCGGGATCCCTCGCTGCGCTCAGGATGACAGCAAAAGCGAGGCTCGTCTACGGATAGATACGGTTGAGGGTGCGGGCGAAGGGGATGGTCTCG
Source organism: Tunturiibacter gelidiferens (assembly GCF_013410115.1). Lineage (GTDB taxonomy): Bacteria > Acidobacteriota > Terriglobia > Terriglobales > Acidobacteriaceae > Edaphobacter > Edaphobacter gelidiferens. Next base: position 688,700 of record NZ_JACCCV010000001.1, on the reverse strand, counting down.
CGGACGTGGTCGAGGCCGCAGATCCAGGCTACGGCGCGCTCGATGCCCATGCCGAAGCCGGCGTGAGGGACGCTGCCGTACTTGCGCAGGTCGAGATACCACTGGAAGGCGTCGAGCGGGAGGTTGTGCTCTTCGATGCGGGACTTGAGGAGGTCGTAGCTGTCGATGCGCTGGGAGCCGCCGATGATCTCGCCGTAGCCCTCGGGGGCGAGGACGTCGACGCAGAGGGCCTTGGTGGGGTCGAGCGGGTCGGGCTGCATGTAGAAGGCCTTGAAGGCAGCGGGGTAGCGGTGGATCATGACGGGCTTGTCGAACTGAGAGGAGATGTAGGTCTCGTCTGGGCTGCCGAAGTCGTCGCCGTATTTGTGAGGAGCTTCGAGCTTGCCGGCTTTGAAGGCTTCGTCGAGCATGGCGTGGGCTTCGTCGTAACTTAGGCGGGGGAAGGTTCCTACGACGGCTTCGAGCTTGGCAATGTCTTTGCCGATGACCTTGAGGTCGGCGCGGTGCGACTCAAGGACGCGGGTGACGATGTGGGTGATGAAGCCTTCGGCGAGGTTCATGAGGCCGTCGAGCTCGAGGAAGGCAACCTCGGGTTCGATCATCCAGAACTCGGTGAGGTGGCGGCGAGTCTTGGATTTTTCAGCGCGGAAGGTGGGACCGAAGCTGTAGACCTTGCCGAGAGCGAGTGCAGTCGCTTCGATGTAGAGCTGGCCGGACTGGGTGAGGTAGGCCTTGTCGTCGTCGAAGTAGTCCATCTCGAAGAGCTCGGAGGTGCCTTCGCAGGCGTTGGGGGTGAGGATGGGTGGGTCGGTGCGGATGAAGCCGTTGGTATCAAAATACTCTGAAGCCGCGCGCATGATGGTGGCCCTGACGCGAAGGATGGCGGACTGGCGCGGGGTGCGGAGCCAGAGGTGGCGGTGCTCCATGAGGAAGTCGACGCCGTGCTCTTTGAGAGAGATGGGGAATGGGGTGTCTTCGGGGACGCGTTGGAGGACTTCGATGCTCTCGACGTCGAGCTCGTAGCCGGAGGGGGCCCTCGCGTCGGCGCGGACCTTGCCGGTGACGGTGAGGGAAGATTCGAGGGTTAATTCTTTCAGTGTGTTGAAGACCTCTTCCGAGACTGCGGCTTTGGGGACGATGCCCTGGATCGTGCCGGTGCCGTCGCGGAAGATGGGGAAGAGGAGCTTGCCCGAGGCGCGGAGGTTGTACAGCCAGCCGCGGAGGGTGATGGTCTGGCCTTCGTGCGCGGAGAGTGAGGAGATAGTGGTGATGGGTGCGGAGGTTTTGCTGGTGGGGGTTACATATTCGCTCATTGGTTCCTTGTTTGTGCCTGTGACAGGTGCTAATTATCGGGACTGACTTTTTCTATACAGCGGCTTCAGCGGCTCGCTTGAGGAGGTCGAAAGCTTGGGTAGCTTTGGTAGTGGCGGATTCGGGAGTTTCTTCTAGTTCGTGGGCGATCTCGAGGATGCCGGGGGTGTTGGCCGGCAGCGTCGCGATGTGCTTCGCGATGTTCTTCCAGTCGATGCCTGCGGTGCCGGGCCAGAGGTGGTCGTCTTTTTGGCCGAGGTTGTCGTGGAGGTGGAGTTCGGCGATGCGGGGCTTGAGGAGCTCGAAGGCTTCGTCGATTCCCTTGCTGTTCTCGGGGGCAGCGAGGTGGGCGTGACCGATGTCGAGGGTAACGCCGACGCGGTCGAAGTGGCCGACCTTGAGGATTTCGAGGAGATGCTCGGGGGTGGTGATCTCGTTCTGGAGGTTTTCGAGCAGGATGCGGACGCCGAGTGGGTGCGCGAAGGCCTTGAGGTGCTCGATGGCGGTGAGGGAGTTCTCGAGGGCGCGGAGGTTCCAGGCGTCGTCCTTGTGGCCGAGATGGAGAGTGCAGGCAGAGATAGGAATCTGCTCGGCGGACTCGAGGGCGCGCTTGACCTCGTCCATGGCGGAGATGCGGCGGGACTTCTCGGGGTCGATGAGGTTGAGGTTGGGGGCGACGTGGCGGGACCACTGGGCGTCGGCGCGATCGGCGATGTAGAGCGGCTGGTGAAGTGTGGCTCCAACGCCGGTGTTGCGGAACCAGGTGGCGATGTCGCGGACGGCGGCGCGGTCGGCGTAGTCGAAGTGATGGCGGGCGGCGAAGAGCTCGATGACCTGAGCGCCGGATTTGTGGAGAGCGTCGAGCAGGCCGGGGTGCAGGCGTTGCGGGAGGAAGACGTGGGTAGAGAGTCCGGTTTGCATCATGTCTTAAGGTACAGCAGCGGGAGGGTTGGTGGTGTAACGGAAGGGGTTCGGTGGGTGTTCGGCTAGAATTTGAGACGACTGGAGGGTTTAGATGAGGCTTGCTGTGTGGGTGGTTTTAGCGGGGTGTGTAGCCTGGGGCAGTGGGAAGGCGCATGGTCAGGTTGGTGGTACAGGCACGACTGAGGGGACTCCTACGCCGGCTCAAACTCCGGCGGTTGTGCAGACTTCGGCTCCGGTGCCCCCGGTTTCGCCACCGGATGAGACGGCGAAGCAGATCGCCGAGATGGAGGCGAAGCTGGCGGACTGGCCGCAGTTGGGACGATATCGGGCGGAGAACGCAGCGTTGGCTCCGGTGGCGGCGGGGGAGCAGCGGGTGGTGTTTTATGGGGACTCGATCACGGATAGCTGGGGCCGGCAGGCGGGTACGGGGGAGTTCTTTCCGGAGAAGCGGTATGTGAATCGGGGGATCAGCGGACAGACCACGCCGCAGATGGTGGTGCGGTTCCGGCAGGATGTGATCGATCTGCATCCGGCGGTGGTGGTGATTCTGGCGGGAACCAATGACGTCGCCGGGAATACGGGGCCGATGACGCCGCAGATGACTGAGGATAACTTTCGGTCGATGATCGATCTGGCGAAGGCGAACGGGATTCGGGTGATTGCCGCGTCCATTCTTCCAGTGGCGGACTACCCGTGGAGGACGGGCCTCGCACCCGCGCCGAAGATCAAGACTCTGAATGACTGGCTGAAAGGGTACTGCGTGAACCACTCGGTGACTTATCTCGATTACTACTCTGCGATGGTGACGCAGGATGGCGGGATGAAGCCTGGCCTCAGCTTCGATGGCGTGCATCCGAATGCGCAGGGGTACGCGATTATGGGGCCGTTGGCGCAGGCGGCGATCGATAAGACTCTGAGTAGGTAGGCTGATTGGTCCGGCGAGTCAGGCGGCTGAGAGAAGGCGCTGGAGGATCTGGGCGTCTCCAAACGCTGCGCCTGAGGCTGTGTTGTCGAAGACGCACCACGTCTCTCTTGTCTTATGGGCGGCGATGGCTGCGGCGAGCGAGCGAAGATAGGATTCCGGGTAGGCGGAGTAGTAGGTATGAGGGCTGCCGTGGAGACGGCAGTAGAGGAGTTGACTCCAACCGGCGGCCTGGGCGGCTGCGGGGACGCGGGCGGGATCGGCGGCTACTCTTGAGATACTGAAGCTATTGAGAAGGTAATCGGCTTCAGAGACGAACCAGGTGGAGTGCCTAGGTTCGAAGACGATTGCTCCCTGGTGGAGATCGCGTAACCTGGCGAAGAAGGCTTTGGCAACAGCGGGGTTGAAGGCGGAGCTGGGCGGGAGTTGAAAGAGGATGGGGCCTAATCTTTGAGCAAGGGTATTTGCTTCGGCGAGGAAGATTTGTAACTGTGCGGGTTCGCAGGCCAGTTTCGCATCGTGCGTGATGGCCTTTGGAGCTTTGACGGAGAACTGGAAGTCTTCGGGGACTGAGTCTGCCCACTTGGCCCAGGTGGAGAGGCGATGGGAGCGGTAGAAGGAAGAGTTGATCTCGGCGCAGTTGAAGATTTGCGAGTAGCGGTTGAGATGGGTTCCTTGCGGCGGGACGTCCAGGTATTGCTTCGGGATGCTCCAGCCGGCCGTGCCGATGCGCAGATGATTCATGCTTCGGTTCGATGCCATTGACCTTACTTTCGTCTAGCTGTCCAGAGCCGGCGATACCTCCGGACTAATGCTTTCCGGCGGTATCGACCAGTTGTTGCAAGGGTAGGAGGATGACGAAGTCGGTTAGTTCGGAGTGGTCTGCGGCTGTCTTCAGGAGGGTGTTCTGCGCTTCGATCCAGGTTGTCGTTGGTGGCGTGTGGGACTCGATGGATGCGAGTGATTGGATTCCGAGTTGGCCGAGCTGAGTCAACTGGGTGCGGCGAAGGGTGAGTTGATTGAGCTTCGGGTGCTCGGGGGCGAGGGCGTCAAGCGCTGGGCCAGAGGCAATCCATGACTGGAAGAGAATTTGAAGTTGCTGGTGGGCGGCGGCGCGGTCGGCCGGCGCGCTGCTGTGGAGGTAGCGGTCGACGAGGAGGCGCAGGTCTTCGCGGAGGGGTGGGTCGGGGCGGGTGTAGTCGACGGCGTTGCCCATGGGAGTAAGCTGTGAAGTCTTCTGCTGCTCGTAGCGTTCGTGGAAGGAGACTGGAGAGAGCGTGGAGATGAGCACGGCGAGTTGGGCGGCGGCGTCTTCGCTTCCTGCGAGCTGTCGCAAGCCGGATTCTGGGCCAGAGATGTGGGTGAGGCCGAGGCCGTCGAGCCGGATGGATTCGATCTCGAGGCGGCGATACATGTCGGCGACATCGCGGGTTTGGCGCGTTGACCAGAAGCGTTCGGCGAGCGCGGCGGTGCGAGGCCAGACGCGGGAGTCAACGGTCTGCGCGGTGATTTGTTCGGCCCACATGCAGACTTCGCCACCGAGGATGAGCTTCTGCTGGTCGGGGGTGAGGGTGGAGTTGTCGGGGATGGGATCGTCTAGATACATCTGCTCGGCGGTCTTCATGCCGTCGAGATAGTAGGGCGCGGAGAGGATGCCGCGGTTGCCTTGTTTGGCGGCGACGGCGAGCGACTCAACGCCTCGCCAGCTCTGGATGACGGCGTCTTTCGGAGTGCCGGGGGTGAGGATCTCGTCCCAGCCGACCATCTGCTTGTGGTGTTGGTGGACGAGCGCGAGGACGCGGGTGCTGAAGTAGTTTTGCAGGTCGTCGGTGGACTTCATGTTGTGTGCGTGCATGAAGGCAACGATGGAGGGGTTGGCCTTCCAATCGGCTCCGTTGCTCTCGTCACCACCGAGGTGGAGATATTCGTCGGGAAAGAGGGAGGACATCTCGCCGATGAAGGCGTCGAGGAACTTGTAGGTGCTATCGCTGGTGGGGTCGAGTGCGCCGTCCCAGATACCGAAGGTGCGGGAGATCTCGTAGGGGCGCTGGACGCTGCCTAGCTGCGGCATTCCGACGAGCCAGCTGGTGACGTGGCCGGGAATGTCGAACTCGGGAACGACGCGGATGCCGTGGGCGCTCGCGTAGGCGATGACGTCGCGAACTTGATCCTGGGTGTAGAAGAGGCCGTCGGAGCCCTTGGCAGTGAGCAGGGGGAAGCGTCTGCTTTCGATGCGGAAGCCCTGGTCGTCGGTGAGGTGCCAGTGGAAGACGTTGAGTTTGACGGCGGCCATGGCGTCGAGCGTGCGATAGACAACCGGAAGAGGCATGAAGTGTCGGCTGACGTCGAGCATGAAACCGCGCCAGGGGAACCGGGGGGAGTCGTTGATCTCCACTGCGGGGATGACGTAGTGGCCGTCTTCGGCCTGTACGAGTTGCTGAATGGTTTCGAGACCGTGCAGGGCTCCGAAGATAGTTTGGGCCCAGAGGACAATTTTGCTGGAGGTTGCGCTGAGGGAGTAGTCTTCGTCGGTTTCAAGCGTGGGGCGCGTGCCAGTGGAGTCTTGCACCTGAATGGTCAGGGTGGGGCTTGGGGACTGGAGATCTTTGCCGATTGGAATGCCGGTGTTTCTTTCGAGGCTCTCGAGGGTGCGACGGGTGGCTGCCTCGAGGATGGGGTTGTGCGCGCCGCGGAGGGAGACTGTGAAGTCTTTCGTGATGGCGATGGAGCCATTTCCGGCGGTGATATTCGACGGCGCCGGAAGGAGCGTGTTTTGGAGGGTTTGGGACTGTGCAGTGGACATAAGCGAAACGAGAAGGCAGAGTGTCCCGAGGCTGATTCCTCTGGCGTGAAGAAGCTCCAGAGTCGATGCGTGATTCATTCCTGCTCCTTGTAAGCTACGGCGAGTACCGTCACTGTGCAGGCTTGAACTTCCCTGCGATCTCGGCCGCCCAATCAGATCCTGATGGCTGAGCTGTCGATCGACGTCGCCGATTCCAACTCCAGTCAAACTGGGTCAAACTAGGATAGTTTATAGCTCGAGACGCCACGTTAGTTCGGTTAGCAGGAAAGCATGCACCGCTGCGATACTGTTAGGCGTCTAATGGTTTAAGCCAATGGCGACGACGAACCTTCCCAAACCGAGCTCATTCGACCGTACGCTGGCCAGCGCGCGCTCGACCATGATGTTCAGTGAGGTCGCGAGGCTAGCCGTCGACAGCTTCCGTGCAAGCAAGACGCGGTTTCTGCTCACCATGCTGGGTATGGTCATCGGCTCTATGTCGATTATTTTGGTTGCAACTCTCGGGTCGACCGGCAAGCAGTACGCCTTGGACCAGTTGACCAGCATCGGGCCTAACAAGGTGGAACTGCAATATGGCGGTGGTAACATCAGCGGCCCGGAGAACACGAGCACGCCCGACTACATGACGCTCGACGACATGCGTGAAGTCCTCGATCAGGTGCCCGGAATCGTTGCATCATCTCCGATGTTGGAGTTTTACGACAATGTGAGTCTGGGCGGCGGCATCACGAAGCAGACGACCCTGCTTGGCGTCTCTCCGCAGTATCGGATCGTGCGCAATCTCGTTGTGGTGTCGGGGCGCTTTTTCGACGATCAGGACGAGCTGGCCCACGAGAAGGTTGCCGTGATGGTCAAGCCGTTCGCAGAAGAGCTGTATGGAAACGTGAACGAGGCCGTGGGCAAAACGATCAGCATCAAAGGCATTCCGTTTGTCGTCATCGGAGTATTCAAAGAGGCATTCGATACCTACGGGCAGTCGGAGATCAGTGATCACACGATGCTCGTGCCCTACCCTGTCATACGCTACTTCACTGGAAGCAACTCTCTGAAAGAGTTATTTTTCACGATGCGCAGCGCTTCGCTGGTGGTGCCGGCGAGTGAGCGTATTCTGGCGATCGTCCGGTCTCGTCACTATGCTGGCTCGGTTTACACAGCCGCGACGCTCACCGATCTTCTCAGCAGCATGGCGAAGATCGCGGATATGCTTACCATCGTTCTCACTCTCGGGGCGGGCATCACGATGATCGTCAGCGGCGTCGGCATTATGAACAGCATGCTGGCGAACGTTCAGTCCCGATTGAAGGAGATCGGGATCCGTAAGGCGCTGGGGGCGACAAGTCGTGAGATTCGACTGCAGTTTCTTACCGAAGCGATCTTTCTTTCGCTGAGCGGTGGGATCATCGGGACTATGCTTGGCCTCGCGATTCCCTTCACTCTTGGCCTGCTCACACCGTTCAAAATCCCGATCAATCCATGGTCAGTCGTATTTTCACTTGGCAGCTCGGTGATGGTGGGTGTGCTCTTCGGGACACTTCCGGCGAATCGTGCAGCACGGCTCGATCCGGTTCAGACACTCAAGTACGAATAGCTTTTTTTGTGGCTGACCGTTGATAGTTACAAAAATAAAAACGCATCGCCCCTAGCAAGATCTGCGCAGGGCGACGCGTTTTATGCTTCGTGGTTCGTAAATTATGCAGTGGTGGCTGTTTCGGCTTCGGGCTGATCGCCCTTGACCGTTACCTTGACGTGGCTGGTGACCTCGCGGTGCAGCTTCACGGGAACGTGGTACTCGCCGATCGTCTTCAGCGGCTCCTCGAGGGAGATCTTGCGACGGTCGATGGTGAAGCCCTTGGCCTCAAGCTGGTGCGCGATGTCGCCCGAGGTGACCGAGCCGAAGAGATGCTCGTTCTCGCCGACCTTGCGCTCGAACACAAGCTCAACCTCGGAGAGCTGGGTGGCCAGCTGCTCGGCCCCGGCCTTCTCCTTGGCGGACTTGCGAACCGCAGATGCCTTCATCTGGTCAATGACTGCCTTGTTCGCGAGGGTCGCCTCGATGGCGAGCTTCTCCGGCAGCAGGTAGTTGCGCCCGTAGCCGTCAGCGACCTTGACCACGTCGCCGCGATGTCCGAGCTTGTTTACGTCTTCCTTCAGAATGACTTCCATTGCATTTCTCCGATTTCGTCTCTGGCTCGCGGTGCCGCCAGTCTTGCGTATCCCGTAAAGTCCCGCCGCAGCGGAAGAAGTTAGAAGCGTGCAGCGAAGGCGAGCAGAGCGATGTTGCGCGACTGCTTGATGGCCAGGCTGAGCTTGCGCTGGTGGCGAGTGCAAACGCCGGTCAGGCGACGCGGGACGATCTTGCCGCGCTCGGCAACGAAGCCCTGAAGCAGGCGAACGTCGCGGTAGGAGATGGCGTCGATCTTCTCGGTGCAGAACTTGCAGACCTTCTTGCGACGGAAGAACTTGCGACCGCCAGGACCGCCGCCGGGTGCGCCTGCGGGGCGTGGGGTGCGAGGACCGGCGCCAGGGCCAGAGTGTGCCGGGCGGGGTGTGGGTGCGTGGTGCTCAGTGGGTTGCGTGCTGGTTTCGTCAGCCATGATATTTCCCTCTCAGGTACGTTGTGCCTCTCCTCGCTCCAGGTTCGCGTTGGAGCCTCTGAACAACTGACGAAGTGCAGTCAATTGGAAGCGAAGATCGGTGATCGTAGTGCGTTGTGCGATGCAATTGGAAATCCATCGCGAATGTTCAGGCGAAGCACAAGTTAGACCGCGGTGGAGACAGTCTCGGGCGGCGCGTCGGATGCGACGTGCTCGACTGGAGCTGCCGCAACTGGCTTCTTCTCTTCCTCGGTCTCGGCATCGGAAGGCGCTGCTGGCGCCTGTACAGGAGCTGCGATCGGCTGTGCGCTGCGCTTGACCTTGGTGTCGCGAATGGCCTTGACCTTGGCGAGACGCTTCTCTTCTTCGTCCATGCGGACGGTGATGAACTTGATGACCTGCTCGGAGACGCGGAGGCGACGCTCGACCTCGGCGATCAGCGAACCGGCTGCGGCGACGTTCAGCAGGACGTAGAAGCCATCGTTGAACTTGCGCACGGTGTAGGCGAGCCTGCGGCGGCCCATCTTCTCGACGCTTTTGATTTCGCCGCCACCGTTGGTGACGTTCGCGGAGAAACCTTCAATCAGCTTGTCGAGTTCGGCTTCTTCAACATCCGGACGGACGATGAACATGATTTCGTAGGTACGATTCATTCGATTACTTCTTTCTGCGAAGTTCTGCTTCGCACCGTGCTGACGTCTGTTCTGCCAACCCGGTTTGGAATTTCGACTGCGTCTAGTTTCCGTAACAACACTTTGCTGCTGCTTCTCGAAACAACAACCTACCGATTGCTTCTTTACTTCTCCTTCGACGCATCCGATCCATTCTCCGGATCGTCTGGCCGACGGTTGAATCTGTTCATCGCAGCGCTGACCCCTTCGGTTAGCACCGCCTCGACAGCGTCTTCCACTCTGTCGAGCACTTCATCCAACACCGCAAGCTCCTGCTTGCGAAACTGCGACAGCAGATAATCCCTGCCGCCGGCTTTGATCTCTCTGCCATCCACCAGCGCTGGTTTCCCAACACCAATGCGAATGCGCAACCACTCTTCCGTGCCGAGCGCACCGGAGATCGACATCACTCCGTTGTGCCCGTTTGCCCGGCCGTTCGCGCTGATGCGTAGTCTGCCCAGCGGGAATGCCAGCTCGTCATAGAGGACGATCAGGTCCTCCGACGGGATTGGAATTTCAAGCTCCTGAACCAGCGCGGCTACCGAAAGCCCGCTCAGATTCATATACGTCTCAGGCTTGGCTAGCAGAACTTCGTGTCCTGCAAGCCTCGCCTTTGCCGTGAGAGCCCGTCCCCGGCGATTGGAGAGGACCACGCCGCAGTCGTCCGCGATGCGATCCACTGCGAGAAAGCCAGCGTTGTGCGGCGTGAACTGATATTCGATACCGGGGTTGCCGAGACCGACAATCAACTTCACGCTTTGTTTCCCTTTCCAGCAAACTCAGGCGGCCCGCAGATCCAAAGAATCGGCAGGCCGCGCAAAACTACTTCTTCTTCGCGTCCTTGGCATCGGCAGCAGGCGCAGCGGCCGGGGCAGCTGCATCTGTCTTGCCCTTCTTGGCAACCTCTGGCTCAGCCGGTGCGGCAACCACTGCATCGACAGCCACAACCTCTTCCTTGATGATCGTGACGTGCGCCACGGTTCCGTTTTCGTCACCGAGGAACTTGATGCTGCCGGAGTGCGGTAGATCGGAGACGTGGATGATGCCGTGCAGCTCGAGGTTGGAGACATCGACATCGAGGTGGCTCGGAATATCGTTGGGCAAGCACTCGATCTCAACTTCACGCATTACGTGCTCGAGGATGCCACCCTGCGACTTGACGCCAACAGGAACACCAACGAGTTGGATCGGCACCGAAACGATCATTGTCTTGTCCATCGCGATGCGCTTCAGGTCGATATGCAGGAGAGTGCCTTTGATCGGCTCGTTCTGCCAGTCGACGATCATGGCCTTCACGACAGCGGAGCCCTCGACGTTAAGGTCGAAGATCGTGTTATGACCGGAGTCGGAGTGCAGAATTCTGGTGATGACCTTGGGGTCGACCGCGACGGCGACGGCATCCTGGCCCGCGCCATAGACGACTGCGGGAATCTTGCCGGCGACACGGACGCGACGAGCGGCGTTCTTGTTAAACTTGCCCTCGCGAGGCGTCGCGACGACTGCTTCCATAGTGGATGATGCCATGATGAATCTTCCTTTCGGGCACAGAGTTGAGCTCTGCTCCCTTTGCTACTTGGGTTAATCCAAGCCGCCCTGTTTCATACCGCGATCCAGTGCTACAGCGACCTAGTTGAACAGCGTACTGACGCTGGTCTCCATGTGAATACTCTCGATCGCGCGGCCAAGCAGACCGGCAATCGAGAGCACTTTAATCTTCTCCACCTTCAACGCGTCTTCGCGCAGAGGGATGGTATTGGTCACGATCAGCTGCTCCAATCGTGAGGCTGCGATGCGCTCGACCGCCGGGCCCGAGAGCACCGGATGCGTCGCGCACGCATAAACTTTTTCGGCGCCCTCGGCCAGCAGCGCATCCACCGTCTTCACCAGCGTTCCGGCGGTGTCGATGATGTCGTCGAGGATCAAGCACGTTCGGCCCTGTACATCGCCGATCACGTTCATCACCTCGGTGACATTGATGTCGGTCCGCCGCTTGTCGACGATGGCCAACGGTACATCCAGTTTCTTGGCGAAGAATCTCGCCCTCTCCACGCCGCCTGCGTCCGGCGAAACTACCGTCAGATTGGGCAGGTCAAGCTCCCGGAAGTAGCTCACCAGCACCGGGCTGGCGAACAGGTGATCCACCGGAATATTGAAGAATCCCTGAATCTGGGCTGCATGCAGATCGACGAGCAAAGCACGGTTTGCACCGGCGGTGGTCAGAAGATCGGCAACCAGCTTCGACGTAATGGCGACGCGCGGACGGTCTTTTCTGTCCTGCCGGGCGTAGCCATAGTAGGGAATGACAACCGTGATTCGTCCGGCTGAGGCGCGCTTCAGCGCATCCATCATGATCAGCAGTTCGACAAGGTGCTGATCGACCGGGAAACACGTAGGCTGCACGAGAAAGACATCCGCACCGCGAACGTTCTCGAGCAGCTGAAAATGAACCTCGCCGTCGGAGAATCTCTGCAACCGGGTCTCGCCCAGCGGCACACCGACGAACTTGCAGATCTCCTCGGCCAAAGGCTTGTTGGAAGACCCGCAAAAAATCTTGATGCGCTTGTCATCTGCCAGCCGGCCGGAGCGCTTTTTTTCCGGGGCCGTCTTGTCGGTTCCAGATGCTTTTTGCTTTCCGTCCAGAATGGCCGTAGAGGAGAGCGCTAGCGCAGGCTGAGAGATTGTTTCTGTCTCTTCAGCCTGCTCTGAAATAGGGGAAAGAACCGCAGTCGTGTTTCGTTCGTTCACGTGAAACCCTCCGAGGCTGGTTGACCTTGAATGTTCCTGCTGCACTGTCTTGCGAGGCCTTGTTGCGGCCCCGTTACTTCTTCTGAAATCCTTGTTGCGGACTGCTCAAAAAAACTAAAAGACTTCGGTTCTTCAAACTTCGCACTTCTTTCTCCGCGCTGTTTTCCGCGGAGTCCAAAACCGTCTTCATCCTGCGGCAAGTTGTTGCTGCCGCCTAACATCTCTACAAGACTCCCTAATCTGTCCCGTCGCATCTGGCGTCGACTTGTTGGTTGGGCGACTAGGATTCGAACCTAGACAAAGTGCTCCAAAGGCACTTGACCTACCGTTAGTCGATCGCCCAGTACATCGCCGGATGCAGTTTGATTTTACTTGACCGGCGAGGTCACTCCGCGAACATTCTGTTCCAGTACTCTGACCGGGGTAAGGTCTCCGTCAAGAAGACCTGTACCGCAATCCCCGCTTCAGCCGAAGCCGCGGCGGACTGGACGCGCAGTTGAGCTGCCTTAGCATCCCGCTCGGACCGGTAAAGTCCAAACAGAGCAGAGCCAGAACCTGATAGAGCCGCGTAAATCGCAGGACGATTCACATCAGAACTACCCAAATCACTACCCATCAATTGACGCTTGGTTATTCGCAAGGAGGGATACTGAGGAAAGACGACCTCTTCAAAATCATTCTGAAGACCATCGCTTCCAATCCCGGTGCGGACAAGCGCGAGAAGGGTATTCTCGGCCAGATCGTTCATCGCGTCAGCCTGATTTTCACCAGGCAAATCCCGTTTTTTCTCGGGACTAGGATCGCGAACGATACCGGAGGTGCCGGGCCTACTATCGTCTGTCCTTCCCGCTAGGCTTACGCCTGTTGGGGCAGAGAGGGATGAGTAAGCAAGACTCAACTCTTGTAGCTTATCAACTTGGGGTCTGGACGTCAACTCAACGGCTCGCGTCACCCCATGCCCCTCCCCCAATTCGCCCTCGGCAGCTTGGTTATCCGGCCTATCATCAGCGGTATGCGGATGTAACTCACCCAGCCGAGACAAAGGCTTCTCCCTTGCTTCAGCCGCCTCCGCTGCCCGTCGCGCATCCCACTCCCTGAACGCTGCAGGGGTCGAAACGCCCACCGAAGGCACCGCCACAACGCACCAGGTCTTTGGGAGGTCCGGCAGGGGCACCACCTGCTCTCCCCTACCGAGCCCAAGAACGGCCCCCCCCAGCAGAAACAAAGGCACATCCGACCCGATCTCGGCTGCCAGCTTCAGCCTCTCGACTCCCGGGAGAGCTTCGCCAAGCTCCCGCTCCAGCCCAAGCAGCGCCGCCGCGGCATTGGCTGAGCCAGCTCCCATTCCCCCCTGAACGGGCAGTCTCTTCTCTATATTGATCTCGACCTCGGCAGTTATCCCCAGGCGCGCGAGCGCCCGTTCCACCATTCGCCAGGCTGTGTTGCGGCCATCGCGAGGGACAAACGGATGATTGGTCGTCAGCGAGATCCTGGTTGCGGACGCTCGCCTGGCCTTGACCGTGACTAAATCATGCAGATCCAGCGTCTGGTACAGCGTCGTAAGGCCGTGAAATCCATCGGATCGGACCGGACCGATCGCAAGCCCCAGATTGATCTTCGAATACGAACGAACACGTGTAGACATGACCTCTGATTCTACCCAACCGGAAAAGCGAAGAACCGCCTCGTTTGAGATCTCAACCGTCAAACTCGAGCGCCATTATTTCGGACGCCCTTCATCCCGAACCAGCTATGCTGAAACTCAGCACCCATCCACAAATTTTCTGGAGCCCTGAATGCCCGCTGGCACCCGCGTCTTCGCAGCTACCGTCGGACTAGCCCTCTTCGCAAATCCGCTGGCAGCGCAAACGGGCGGTCCAGCAAGCGAAGAGCCTGTCCGCGCAAAACACGCCATGGTCGTCACGATTCACCATGACGCTACCGATGCCGGCGTCGCCATTCTGAAGCAGGGCGGCAACGCGATCGACGCAGCCGTCGCCGTCGCCTTTACTCTTGCCGTGGTTTATCCGCAGGCGGGAAACCTCGGCGGCGGCGGTTTCATGCTGATCCGGACAAAGCACGGTCAGACCCACTTCCTCGACTATCGCGAGAAGGCCCCCGCTGCTGCGACGCGCGACATGTACCTGGACGAGCAAAAGAACGTCGTTCCGGGCCTCTCCACGATTGGGTACAAAGCGTCCGGCGTCCCCGGGACCGTCGCGGGACTCGTCTATGCGCAGAGCCACTTCGGCAAGCTGACCCTGCAACAAGACATGGCGCCAGCCATACACCTCGCCACAGATGGCTATGTGCTCTCTGCAGAGGAGGCGCAAAACCTTCATAGCAGGATGCTCTCTGGCTTTCCCACCTCCGCCCACATCTTCCAGCGCGACGGCGACTTCTATAAGGAAGGCGATACCTTCAAGCAGCCTCTGCTTGCCGCAACACTCACTCGCATCGCGGCGAATCCGGACGAATTCTACAAAGGTGAGATGGCGAAACAGATCGCCTCGTTTGAACAGTCTGGTGGTGGTCTCATCACTGCTGATGACCTCGCGGCCTATCAGGTGAAGGATCGCGAACCCATAAAAGGTACCTACCACGGTTACAAAATTATCACCGCGCCTCCACCCTCATCCGGCGGCATCGTTCTGATGGAGATCCTCAACATCCTCTCCACCTACAATCTTCCAAAACTAGGCCCCGACCGTTCTGCGCCCCAGGTTCACATCATCACGGAAGCCTTTCGCCGCGCCTATATGGATCGCGCGGACTATCTTGGGGATCCAGACTTTACGCCGCAGCCGCTCAAAGAGATGGCAAACCCTGCCTACGCGGCCGCGTGGCGAAGCTCCATTCAACCCGCGTCCCCAACGCCGTCCAAGGATCTGATCCGTCCGGCAGGCTTCATGCCGCCTCCTCCGCAACCTCAGCCTGCGGTGCACGAATCGACCCAGACGACCCACTTCTCGATCATTGACGCCGACGGCAACGCCGTCTCCAACACTTACACACTCAACGGCACCTTTGGATCGGGTGTCACGGTGGAGGGCCTTGGCTTCCTTATGAATAATGAGATGGACGACTTCGCCT
Organism: Tunturiibacter gelidiferens; assembly: GCF_013410115.1. Lineage (GTDB taxonomy): Bacteria > Acidobacteriota > Terriglobia > Terriglobales > Acidobacteriaceae > Edaphobacter > Edaphobacter gelidiferens. The sequence continues at coordinate 673,637 of NZ_JACCCV010000001.1, read as the reverse complement.
CCAAGATGGGCGTGCCCAACATGTATGGATTGATCCAAGGCCCTGCCAATTCGATCGCTCCAGGCAAGCGTCCTCTCTCAGCGATGACTCCCACAATTGTCACAACGAAGGGCGGCGTCTTCCGACACGCCAGAGTGGCCTATGTCCTTGGCACCCCCGGCGGATCCACCATCATCACAACCGTTGCGAATAACTTGATCAGTTGCGTCGACAATGGCCTGAACATTCAGCAGGCCGCCGACGCGCCGCGCTTTCATCATCAATATCTGCCGGATCGTCTCGATCTGGAAAAGAAGTTCTCCCCTGAGGTCGCCGAGCAGCTGAAGGCAATGGGCTACAACGTGAACCGCCTCGCCGTCGCCGATGAACACAACCCCGGCACGTGGGGCGATAGCGAGCTCATCGCAGTCGACCCGAAGACTCACGAACTACTCGGTGGCCACGATAACCGACGCGACTACGGCAAGGCCGCGGGCTATTGAGGAGCGGTTGCCAACGACAACCGCGCGTCTCTTATTTCAACAGCGTCTCAGTTGCCATCAACCGAAAAGGTGTAACTCCCTGAGCCGATCTCACGGACCATCGACCCTTCTTTGTAAGGTGTCGTGATGCGGTCGCCGTCCTGCTTTGCGATGCTCGTCGGTGTGGCGGGGAGAAAGACGGTGGCCGTCGTATTTGCGGGTATCTTGACGCTCAACTGAAGCTGGCCATCTGGCTTCTTCGTCCAGTCCGTCACGATCGTTCCATACACGGAGTCATACTCGGTGTGCATATGCGACAAACCCGGCTCTACATGCGGGCTGATCAGAACATGATGGAACCCTGGCATCGCAGGGTCTGCATCGACACCACCCACGCGCCGAAAGACCCATGCCATGACTGAGCCGAACGCATAGTGGTTATAGGAGTTCATCGCAGGGTCGCCTGTGTCTCCGTTCCAGCGCTCCCACCACGTCGTTGCACCCTTATCGACCATGTATCCCCACGATGGATAAGTGGTGGTCAGGAGCAGGTTGTACGCAACATCCGAGCGGCCTTGCGCTTCAAGCACGGAGAGCAGAAAGGGCGTGCCAAGGAATCCGGTCGTCAGATGGGTCTGATGGGCCTGAATGTCGCGCACCAGGCGATCGGTCATCGACTTCTCCATCGCTTTCGGAGCGAGTCCGGCATACATCGTCAAAACATACGATGTCTGGGTGTCGCCCGCGACCGATCCGTCGGCTTGAACATATTTCTGCTGATACGCATCCTGGATGTGAGAGATCAGTGTCGCGTACTTGTCTGCGTCTGCGGTCCGGCCGAGTGCGGTAGCCATCGTCTGCATCTGGCGTGCGATGATGACCCAATAGGCCGTCGCGACGAGGTCAGAGGGAGTATGCGGATCGGGCGCGAGCCAGTCAGCAAAGTTCGCTCCCAGCTCCTTTTCACGAACATAGTTGGGATTCGTGCGCAGGATGAAGTCCATCCACCGCTCCATGTCCGGCCAGCTTTGCTCGATCACTGAAGCGTCTCCATATTGCAGCCATGTTGCGTATGGAACGAGCACGCCCGCGTCACCCCAGCCGGGAGCACCGGGGTGGCCGTCCCTCCCTTGCAAAAGATTTGGCGAGATGTTGGCGAAGGCCCCGTCGGGGCTTTGCGCATCGGTAACATCGAGCATGAACTTATGGGAGAAGGCGTCGATGTCGAAGTTGTACGAGCCGGTACGCCAGAAGGCGCCAGCATCGCCCATCCATCCCATGCGTTCGTCGCGCTGCGGGCAGTCGGTGGGGATGGAAACAAAGTTGCCGCGCTGTCCCCACAGCCCAAGCTCGCTCATCTTGTTCAGCAGCGGGCTGGAGCTGTCAAAGCGAATTGCTGGGGAAGCGGGAAGGCTGTTGAGCACCTGACCTTGCAGTGCAGACAGAGGGGGCTTGCCGCCGTAGCCGGACACCTGCACATAACGAAAACCATGAAAGGTGAAGGCGGGAGTCCAGTCCTCGTCTCCATGTCCGCTGAGGGTGTAGTAGTCCGTTGCATCGGCGTCACGCAGATTTTCTGTGTACACCGTACCGTCCGGATTGAGCCGTTCCGCAAAGCGGAGCTTCACGGTGCTTCCCCGCGCCCCGTGCACATGCAGGCGGGCCACGCCGACCATGTTCTGGCCCATGTCGAAGACCGCATCCTGCTCCTTGCCAGAACCAACCGTCGTAACGGCGACGGGCGAGACCGTCTGCGCAGGCTGCACTGGTGTATCAGGCTGGGCAGTGACGAGAAGACCAGTGTTCGCATCATCGACGACCACTGGCATCCAGTGAGCGGAGTTGGGAGATGCCGACGTGTTCCATCCCGGAACTTCAAGCCGCGCGTCGTAGGCCTCTCCGCCGTAGATCTCTGAAGAGACAATCGGAGAAGCGGCCGTCTCCCAGCTGGAGTCCGTCGCAATGACCTGATGAGTGCCGTCGGCAAAGGTCAACTCGAGCTGGGCGCGCAGACGATCCGGACCAGGAAACAAGCGCGAGCCCGACCACAGGAGCGGACTGCCATGCCATCCTGCCCCAAGGATCGCCGCGATCGTATTGTGTCCAGGGACGAGCAAAGAGGTGACGTCGTAGGTCTGATACAAGACGCGCTTGCGATAGTCAGTAAATCCTGGTGTGAGCCTGAACTTGCTCACTTCTTTACCATTCACATAACTTTGGTAGCTACCAAGAGCCGTTACATAGAGCCGGGCAGATACTACCTTGCGAGACGGCGTGAACTGCTTCCGGAATAGTGCGGTGCTCGAGTCGATCACCGTAGGATTCTGTCCGCGCGATTCGCGATCTGTGCCGACGCCGAAGTTGAGATCGGAAAACGCGCCGAGCTTTTTCGCAGCAGACCACTCCTTTGCTTCAACTGGCTTGATCGACCGAGCCTGCCAAGTGTCGTCGCTTTCAATCCACTTTGTTTCGCCTTCATCGTCGGTGAGCTTTAGGGCAGCAGCTAAAGCAACGCGAAAGGTTCTATTGGATTCACTCGATTTTGGGCTCTTTATGTGCACAACGATCTGGTTGTCTCCAACGTGGAGTTGATCGCGAATATCTTCACGATCGAAGGCGCCCCATTGATCCTTATGCCCTGTGACGATGCCGTTGACCTGCGCGGTAAAAATTCCACCCGCCAAAATGTGAAGAACAGCTGCGCTCGGAAGTTTGTCGAGATGCAGGTTGTACTGAAACTCCGCCTCCATGCCCTGCGGGACACGCTCGGAATCACCTTCTTGAAGCCAGATCCACGAGATCGCCTTCAACACCTCTGCCTCGTCATGATTGTCGCGCCGAATCCACTGGGCCTTCCAGTCTGAGGGTTGAAGCAGACCCATCTCCCACCATGCGACCTCGGAAGACCGTTCCTCTTTTCCCTGAGAATCCCAGGTTTGAACCGTCCAATAGCAGCGCTGGTGAGACGTCAACGCTGGTCCGGCATAGGCCACATTCACAGACTCTGAGGACATCTGCTTTCCGCTGTCCCAGACATCGGCGCGCCCTTGGCGCAGTGTGGTGGCTGAGCTGGCAACAAGAATCCGGTAAGCTGACTGGCTCCAGTTGCGTGTGGTCGCATCACTCTGCCACGACAGCGTTGGACGCGCTGAATCGATACCGAGCGGATTGATCCGCTGATCAACGCGAAGATGGACTGGCGCGGCAGAGGCTGTCGCAGCACAAAGAGATAAAGCCGCTACGAAGGAAGCACGTTGCGCCGGCGAGGCGAACAGAGGGGTTGCGTGGCGCGAAATTTTCATGAGTTTGACTGTCCGGAACACTTTGAGTTGCAAGCGAGATTAAATAACAACTTCGCATCATTTGCCTACCGTACGTTGGACAGACTGCCAACCTCCAGCAGTCTGTCCAGACTCATCAAGTCATCGCAGTGACCTGCGGGTAGCAGGTGAACTCCTCTTCCGAGATCTTCCAGTACGGCACAAACTTCTGACCGTCGTTGCCTCGGACAGTGAAGTGAAGCGGCGACCCATCAACCGGCTCCAGATGATTCGCTAGATGCTCGGCTTCGTGTCCCTTGTCCACAGAGAGACTGGCGGTCGGAGATCCGACAGCGGCCAGCAGAATAGGACCGTACTCGACCGAGTATCTTTTCTTGCCCGCAATCTGATCATCGCCGTTGTAACGGCGCACGCGAATCTCTGCGGGAAGCACAAACTCGATGACATCTCCGTCGCTCCACTTACGATTGATCGCAAGATAACTGCCCGGTTTGCCCGAAGCAACTCCTTTACCGTTGACCGAAACCGCCATCTCCTTTGCCGCCCAGGACGGAATGCGGATCCTGAGATTAGCCTCGGTGGGGGTCGATACCTTCACCGCGCCACTCACATGCGTGTCGTAGGGGAAGCGAGTCTTCATCTTCAACTCCATCGGCTGACCTGCCTGCTGCCAACGAATCGTTGAAGGCTCGTAGAGGTTCACATAGATTCCATCGGGCGCGATGGAGTAGATGTGCTCCGGAAGAGTTCCAAGCAGCCTGGTCCCCTGACCTTCGCAACACGTATTCTCGTGCGTGGATTTTTCTTTCTTGCCCTCCATGACGGTGTGATAACGCAGGCCGACGCCGCCATCCTGGTTCGCCATGCCGACGTTGTAGATCGATTTCTCGATCTCCGTTGCGTAGCGCTCCTCATCGGGATTCAGGAGTTGGAAGCGCTGACTTAGAAAGACCCAGAAGCTGCTGCCGCAGAGCTCTCCCAGTTTCTGGCGGAGATAGTTGCTGTTCGGCGGATCCTTTTCGAACTCGATGATGGAGATGCTTCCGCCGGCCTGCTGCCAGTGCGCACGATAGAGCTCCCATGCTCCGAGAACCCCGTCACGATAGCGCACGTCGCCAGTGGCGAGATACATATCCAGATACGCTTCGAGATTAGTCAGCAGATAGCAATGCGGACGATCGTAGGGGTACTGCCACACCTGCTCCTTCTCCTGCTTTGCCAAACCCTCCATCCAACCGTCTTCCTGGTAGTAGCGCTGAATGACCTGCGCGTCGGCCGGCTTTCCAAGTGGACTCGTACACATGCGCGTGTTCGCGACCATCCCCTGGCCGCCTTGAATCGCACCGCGCAACATGTCCGGCAGGAAGGTCTGCTGATTGAACCAGTCGTAGTAGCCGCGCAGCATCGGCAGAGCCTTGGGGTTGCCGCCATACGCAGCTTCCAGCAGTCCGTGCGTAAGCCACGCGCGAGTGTAGGCCGCGCGCTCCGAGTAGAAGATCGTGTCTTCCGGATACGCCATGATGTATCCGTTCGGCTGACGACACTCTTCAATGCCATCGACCACGACATTGAGGCGGCGGTGCAGTTCGGGATCGTCAATCCAGCGCAGCGTGTTGCCGGCACCCATCAGGAAACGTCCCGCGTTCGAACCTGCAAGATCTTCCTCCCAGAAGACCTGCGAACCGGTCGGCTTGAAGTTTTTGATCTTGCCTGTTCGCTCGTAAAACTGACGCAGAAGATCGTCCGTCGTGTACGAGTTCAGCAGATACTGAATGTTGTTTTGCATCGCCTCCTGAAAGACGCCACCCTCCAAAGTCACTCCCGTCTTCGGCGCTTCGGCTTTGTACTTCGCCGGCTTCCAGGTGGCAGGGTCTGTCACCGCGTGTGGATTATCGACGCGAATTCCCTCTCCGTCCTGCCGGGGTGGCCGCGTGAGTTGCGCCACCAGCTCGCTGTTTCCATACTTCTCATCCGCCGTCACCTTGCAACCCACGGCAACATCGTGTCCGCCGGAGATAACAGCCATCTTCGCAACCATCAGCGTGTAATCGGGGCTATCCTGGGGCTCCTTGCCCAGCGGCGTGCTGTCTGAAGCAACTGCCTTGACAGCGCGAAGCCGCGTCGCCGTCAGCCGCACATAGCGAGCATGAACATCGTGCGCCGCGTACTGCGTAATGTTGTCTTTCAGATCCGGAAAGTCGGATTGAGTGAAGTCCGCAATGGTCTCAACCTTTCCGAAGTTTGCATCGTCGGAGGCTTCCAGCCGGAATCGCAGTGGGAATCCCTCGCCTCCGTAGTACTGGTCGCGGCCCGGATACATCCGCTCCGAGGCAGGGAATAACTGAATCGCGGAGATTGGAACAGCCTTCTTCAGATCTACCTGGACCCACGTCGTCACATCGGGCGTCGCAACCACCTTCGAACGATAAGCGCGGTAGTTCGTCGCTGGGGTCGCGGCCATCCTGATTCCGGTTAGATAAGTCGCCATCTCCTTATCGCTCGTCTGCGCCAGCAGGGCGACCGGTTTCATCGCTCCGATGACAGCGAATCCCGCTCCAGCATAGGTCGAATTCAATAGAAACTTACGTCGTGTTACAGCCATGACCCATCTCCCGTGCTTTGTTTCGAGTTACCGTGGTTGCATAAAAGGAATGAATCTTCGCGAGCAATCCTAAGGCGAAGGGGTCAGAAAGAAAGCCTCTGACCGCTTTGTGGGTTAGACGCCAACGCAATTAGAAGGCGTAGCGCAATGCGAGTTGCAGCACTCGTTGACCGACAGTCTCCTGGGTGAGCAGGCCCGCAGCGGGGTTCGTGATGCTGGTGCTACCGGTAGAAAAGTTAGGGTGATTGAAGACGCTGAACGCCTCCGCGCGGAACTGAAGTTGCTGACGCTCGGTGATCGCAAACGCCTTCTGAAGACTCAGGTTCGTCGTGTCGATCCCAGGCTGACGCGGTCCGCTTCTGGCCGTTCCATACTGACCGGTCGCGGGCTGCACATAGCAGGATGGATCAAAGAACTGCAGACGGGGATGGCCTGCAGGCGGATTACCAGTGCAGATCCTGTTTGCGTAGACGCTATGCACCGAACTGGTATCCGCATTGTTGTTGGCTGTAACCTGGATCGGCTGGCCGGTGGCAAACTGCTGAACCCCAGAGAGCTGCCAACCGCCAATGATCTCGCGGTTGATCAGATTATTGGAGTTCAGAAACTTCTTTCCAGGACCGAAGGGCAACTCATACACCGCGCTAAAAATGAAATTCTGCGTGCGGTCAAAGCCTGCAGGGCCATAGGTGAGGCCCGGGTTGTAAAGATTCTGAATGTCCGCGTTATCGCCGTCCAGGATGTCCATCGCCTTGGAGTAGGTATAAGCCCCAAGAAACTGCAGACCGTTGGTATACGTTCGCTCTACCTTGACGGCCAATGCGTGGTAGTTTGCCGAGATCGCGTTGAGTTGGCCATCTGTCGTTCCGACGTTCGTATTCGGTCTCAGGTCGAGGATGCCGCTCGTGTTTCCAGGAGTCAGTCCGAACGGCTGGTTGAGATCGGCGCGCGCGGACTGATGACGAGTCACATTCCCGATATAGCCGACCGTAAGAAGAGTGTTGTTGCTGAGCGACCGCTGGATGTTAACGTTCCAGTCTTGTACCGAAGTGTCCTTCAACGTCTTCGTCAGTGTGTAATTCTGCTGTCCAGCCAAAGATGGATTAGGAACAAATAGATTTTGAATATCGACCGGGTCCGCGACATTGAACGAGTAAGACTGATTCACGAAGTTCGGCGAATAGAGTAGCTGGAATTGAAGATTGTTGTAGAGAATTGGCGCGTAATAGATTCCGTATCCCCCGCGAACTACAGTTCGATCATTTGCTTGATAGGAGAACCCGAACCGCGGCGCCCAGTCGTTGTAGTTTGTCTTCCACGTCCCGGGAATGACTCGGTTGGAAGCCACGTCGAACTGCCCTCCATGTCCATTCTTGTCGTTCGGGGGATTGTCGAAGTCATAACGCAGGCCGATGTTGAAGGTCAGCCGTGGCAAAGCCTTCCAGTCATCCTGCACGTAACCTGAAACGTCCGTGCCTCGAAAAGCACCCACTGTTACGCCGTTGGCAGCATTGGCGGTTCGAGGAAATCCGAGTTCGAGATCGGCCAGCGAGTTACCCTGATCGGTCGCGCTCCGCACACCGCCAACGTAAGCCGAGGTCGAACTGCCGTCGAAGTTGTAGATGCCATTGTTGCCGACCACCCAGTTGCCATCGAACTGCGTCCTGACATAGTCGCCGCCGAAGACGAAGGTATGGTTGCCTAGCTTCCAGCTTACTTCGTCGGTGTACTGGAAGCGGTTCTGAATCGCACCCTGAGGAGAGTAGGGATCTCCCAGCGAGGTGTAGTTGCCGGTGTTGAGGTTGATCGCGGGAGGCGTCCATTGAGACGGCTGTGGATTAACGTTCGCCAGACCATACTGTTTTGCATAGTTGACAGCACCTTCGCCCTGCTGCGTGCGGAAGAGATTACTGCGGTTATAGCCGACCTTGAAGACGTTCACAACGTTCGAGTTGAACACGTGCGTTTCAGCAGCCGAGATATTCGTGCCCTTCAGCGCAATGAAGATCCCGAAGAGCCCGGGCGTGATGCTGTCATTGCCAAACTGGCTCTCCAGCCTTGCCACCGTGCCGAACAAAAGATCTCGTTGCGAGATGTTGTAGTCGACACGGCCAAGGTACTCGTCGTAGTTACTGATCTGCGGCAGATTCACAACGTAGTTGACGTTGTTTGCATCCAGTGTCGTGTTGGGTGCGGGATAGTTCTTCAACCACTGCTGAGCAAACGAACTAATTGCGGGGAGCTTATTTCCCGCAAAGGGCTGGCTCGTTCCGGTTGTGGGATCGTAGGTTGAAGGATCGTAGAGGGTGACTCCGTCTGCTGAGAAGTCTCCGTTGCGCTCTGCGTCGGTTGGAACTCGGTCGCGGTTGACGTTAGCCGTATGGCTCCGCAGACCCGAGTAGTCAAAGAAAGCGAACAGCTTGTTCTTCCAAAGTGGAGCGCCGATATTGCCTCCAAACTGGTTATAGCGTTTTGCAGGCTTGGTCGTCGCGAACCAGTTCTTAGCATCGAAGTCGTCATTCTGAAGAAAGTCGTACGCCGTTCCATGAATCTGGTTCGAGCCGCTCTTCGTGATGACGTTGATGATCGACGGCTGACTGAAGCGCGCAGGAGCGCCGTTCAGGATCGTCGTGACCTCCTGACTCGCTTCAACCGACGACAGGATATTCACGGTCTGCGTCAGCAGATTCGTGTTGTCGACGCCGTCCTGAAGAAATGCCGTGTGTGCATTGCCGAGTCCCGAGATGATGACCGAGTTTGCGGTCTGTCCGTAGAAACCTTCATCTCCACCATCAACTCCAACATCGGTTCCTGCCTGCGATGACGGCCCAAGCGTTGCGATGTTTAGGATGCTTCGGCTATTGTTCGGCAGATTGACCAACTGCGTCGGCGAGACCGTAGTCACTAACTCGTGATTGTCCGTCTGCAAACTCACTGAGCCGGACTCGGAGGTAACCGTCACCTCCTGCTGCACATTGCCCACAGAGAGTTGCAGGTTGGCGGTTGCGCCATTCGTGGTCACATCCACAGTGGTCACCAGGTGTTTGAACCCCGCTGCCGTGGCCGAAACTGTGTAAGGCCCCACCGTGAGGGAAGGGACGTTGAAATAGCCGTTTTGATCCGTCGTGACGTTGCGCGTCGTAGACGTTCTGGCGTTTTTGATCTCGATCTGACAATTAGGAACCACAGCGTCTGCACTGTCGCGAATCGTTCCTGAGAGTGAGCCGAGATCGGTCTGGGCAAACATGACCCTCAGCGGACCTATGCCTGCCGCGATCAGTAATACGAGTACGGTTTGGAGCGCCCGAGAGAGTCTGGTCTTCCGAAAACCGGTCAACCGGTTAAAGCCCATGTGATGCGTTCTGCCGTTATCTATCGGCTCTGAAGGAGCGTTGGTTTTGCTTAGGTGTGCCATGCGAGATTCCGCCTCCCTGTAACGCCCGCAAGTCGAACAGAGGCGTCAACCGATTGTCAAGGGGAAAATTATTTCAATTGGAAAATAGCACCCGGAATCAGAAGTCTGGAGGCACCCCAAAAAACAGCCTTTTCGCGGAACAAAGCTGCCTAATTACCGGCAGGCAAGCTGTTACCTCGGCGCCGATGCCGAGAGGGTTTCCACTGGGGAATCAGGCCAACAATGACGGACACTAGCGGCCCGAACAAAAGCATCGATGTGGCCTTGGGAGGGCGGCTTCGAGGGACTTTGGACGCGAGATTCCGGATGAGAAATCCCTCCTCCTGCAACCCCTCGGTTGCGCTTCGCCAGCCTCAACAATGAGCCTGGAATTCTGCGCGATTCCCCCGCGCGTGCCGACAGCCAGCAAACATATGCGGCTCAGCCTGCATCTTCTTATGCAGGAGTCCTTATTCGTACCGATATCGGTATTTTTGAGCGCGGCCTGTCGGACTACTATAGGTACGAAAGCCAGTCTGAAGATCTGAGTGATATGAAACCTATCGAAGGCCGTAAGCGAGTCGTCATTGAAGGGATCAACCCACAAGTCGATTGTGGACGCTATCCAGCCAAGCGAATTCTGGGCGACATCGTAACCGTAACTGCGGCGGTTTTTGGCGATGGACACGACCATGTCTCAGGACGTTTGCTCTATCGCCACTCGAGCGCGAAGGATTGGCAATCCACGCCGCTCTCCCCGCTTACCAATGATCTCTGGTCCGCCAGCTTCACCGTGGATGCGCTCGGCGATTGGCTCTATACCCTCGAGGCGTGGGTTGACCACTTCGACACCTGGTCTGCCGATCTACAAAAGCGGCTGGCAGCACAGCCCGGTCAGCCTGGCGTGAGTTCTTCGGCCGAATCACAGGATATCCCGCTCGCGCTGCGCTCCGGCGCTCTCCTGCTGGAGCAGGCCGCGGGGCGCGCCAAAGGGCCCGATAGCAAACGTTTAGCAGACGAGGCTGCGCGTCTCCTCGAACTCGCGAACGAAAAGTCTGAGACCCACGATAATCCCTTGACGGACGAGATCCTCGCGCTCGTCGCACAATACCCTGATCTCACCCTGGCGACGCGCTATTCTCAGGATCTGCACCTGTGGGTTGACCGCGAACGGGCACGCTACTCGACCTGGTATGAGCTCTTCCCCCGGTCCACCTCGCCCGATCCTGCGCGGCACGGCACCTTTGCGGACGTGCAGGCGCTTCTGCCAACCATCGCCGCGATGGGCTTCGATGTGCTCTATATGCCGCCGATTCATCCCATCGGCAAAGCGTTTCGCAAAGGCCCGAACAACAGTGTCACCTCGACCGAGAACGATCCGGGCAGCCCCTGGGCGATCGGAGCAAAAGAGGGCGGCCACAAATCCATCCTCGCTGAACTCGGCACCCTGAAAGACTTCGACGCTCTTGTCGCCGCTACGCGCGAGCACGGCATGGAGCTGGCTCTGGACATCGCCTTCCAGTGTTCCCCCGACCATCCCTGGGTCGCCGAGCATCCCGACTGGTTCAATATCCGCCCCGACGGCTCCATCCAATACGCGGAGAACCCACCAAAAAAATACCAGGACATCTACCCGCTCAACTTCGAGTCGCCTGATTGGCGCGGCCTATGGGAGGCTCTGCGCGATGTTTTCACCTACTGGATCAAGCGCGACGTCAAAATCTTCCGTGTCGACAATCCGCACACCAAGGCCATTCCGTTCTGGGAGTGGTGCATCGGCGAAATCCATAAAAAATATCCCGATGTGATCTTTCTCGCCGAGGCGTTCACGCGCCCGCACGTGATGTACTCGCTGGCCAAGGCTGGCTTCAGCCAGTCCTATACCTACTTCACCTGGCGCAATAGGAAGGACGAGCTTCGGGAGTACTTCGAGGAGATTACCAAGCCGCCCGTAACCGACTTCTTTCATCCGAACCTCTGGCCCAACACGCCCGACATCCTCCACGCCGCACTTCAAAACGGCGGCCGCCCCGCCTTCATGCAGCGCCTGATCCTCGCGGCAACTCTTGGCGCGAACTACGGCATGTACGGCCCTGCCTACGAACTCGGCGAAAATCTTCCCGCCAAGCCTGGCAGTGAGGAGTATCTCAACAGCGAGAAGTACGAGATCCGCCGTTGGGACCGCAGCGCGAGCACAAGCCTCGCCCCGCTTATTACCAAGGTCAATCAGATCCGCCGCACCAACCCCGCACTCCAAAGCGACGGCTCGCTTCACTTCCACAACGTCGACAACTCAAACATCCTCTGCTACAGCAAGTGGAGCGGCGACAATCAGATTCTCGTCGCCATCAACCTCGATCCCACGCAGGAACAGGCAGGATGGATCGATCTCGACCTCAAGGAGCTGGCCATCCCGCACAACGAAACCTTCGATATCGAAGATCTGCTCACCGGCACCCATTACCAATGGCACGATCGCAGCAACTATGTTGCTCTGCGCCCCGACGTGATGCCCGCGCACATCTTCCGCCTGCTCCGCAAACCCAACGTCGAGACCCCGCAGACCCCGTAGGCATACGATTCGTAAAGACAGCTTCCAGCACAAGGACGAAGAGTGAAAAAAGTAGGCAGTGCGACCGATCCGCTCTGGTACAAGGACGCGATCATCTACGAGATTCACATTCGAGCGTTCATGGACTCGAATGCGGACGGCATCGGCGACTTCCCCGGCCTCATGTCGAAGCTCGACTATCTTCAGGATCTGGGCGTCACGTGTCTGTGGCTGCTTCCCTTCTTCCCGTCGCCTCTGCGCGACGATGGCTACGACATTGCGAACTACGTCGACGTCAACCCCAGCTACGGAACCATCAACGACTTCAAGCAGTTTCTCGATGCCGCCCACCTTCGCGGCATGCAGGTGATGATCGAGCTCGTCATTAACCACACCAGCGATCAGCATCCATGGTTCAAAGCTGCGCGACTCGCTCCCAAAGGTTCCCCCGAGCGCGATATGTACGTCTGGAGTGACACGGACAAGCTCTTCGAGGGCGTCAGAATCATCTTCACCGACACGGAGAAGTCCAACTGGACCTGGGACGACGTCGCGCAGCAGTATTACTGGCACCGCTTCTTCTCCCATCAACCCGACCTGAACTTCGACAACCCGCGCGTGATGGAGGAGGTCCTCACGGCGATGCGCTTCTGGCTGGACATGGGTGTCGACGGGCTGCGCCTGGATGCGATTCCCTATCTCATCGAACGCGACGGCACAAGCTGCGAGAACGTCCCCGAGACCCACGTAAAGATCAAGCAGATTCGCGCAGTGATCGATGCCGAATATGAGAATCGCCTGGTGCTCGCCGAAGCCAACATGTGGCCCGCAGACGTCCGCCCCTACTTTGGCGACGGCGACGAGTGCAACATGGCCTTTCACTTCCCGCTCATGCCGCGCATCTACATGGCGCTTCGGCAGGAAGACCGCCTGCCGATCACCGACATCATGGCGCAGACTCCCTCCATTCCGGACAACTGCCAGTGGGGTCTCTTCCTTCGCAATCACGACGAACTCACCCTCGAGATGGTCACCGACGACGAGCGCGACTACATGTACTTCGCATACTCGGCCGACCCGCGCATGCGCATCAACGTTGGCATCCGCCGACGCCTCGCGCCTCTGGTCGATAACAATCGCCGCCGCATCGAGCTGCTCAACTCGCTTCTCCTCAGCTTCCCCGGCACGCCCATCCTCTACTACGGCGACGAAATCGGCATGGGCGACAACATCTATCTGGGCGATCGCAACGGCGTCCGCACGCCCATGCAATGGAACTCCGACCGCAACGCAGGTTTCTCGACGTCGATCCCCGCGCGGCTTTATTTTCCCGTCATCACCGATCCGATCTGGGGCTATCAATCGATTAACGTCGAGGCCCAGCAGTCCGATCAATCGTCCCTGTTGCATTGGACACGCAACATGATCGCCCTGCGCAAACTCTTCCACGTCTTCGGGCGTGGGACGCAGGAGTTCCTCAGTCCAGAAAACCGAAAGATCCTCGCCTACATTCGCCAGTACGAAGAGAACGGCAACTGCGAAACCGTCCTTTGCGTCGCGAACCTATCGCGTTTTTCGCAGCCCGTCTCGCTCGACCTCTCTAAATTTTCCGGCATGGTTCCCGTCGAGATGCTGGGGTACGTCAACTTCCCCACTATCACTGCGCAGCCATACCCACTCACGCTTTCGCCATATTCCTTCCTCTGGCTCGAACTGCAATCCGCGCCGGCAGCGCCCGAGCCGGTAGAGGTACCCGTAGACGAGCCTATCGTGCACATGCTCAGCCGCGGCATCGAAGGCGTTCTGACAGGAGAAGGCCTAACTCTTCTGCAGAATTTGTTGGCCAGCTACCTTCCGCACCAGCGCTGGTTTGGAGCGAAATCAAGAACCATCAAGACCGTCGAAATTCTCGACTCTGCGGATCTTCCTGGCCTCAACGCAATGGTTCTCTTCCTGCATTTGACCTACGAAGACGACAGCACCGATGTCTATCAGCTCGCGCTCACCATCAGCACAGGCGAGGTTGCAGAGATAGTCCGCGCTTCAGACCCGGCGTGCATTGTCGCAACCGTTTCAACCTCTGACGGTCCCGCAGTCCTCCACGATGCGGTTGCGCGCGAAGACGTTCGTCAGGCGATCCTTCGCCTCATCGAGACGAACGGTGAACTCCCCACCCGCAACGGGAGCCTGCGTGGACGCAGCAGCAGCGCCTTCGCCGAAGCTCGCGGCAGCGGTCCGCTTCCGGCTCGCACGGGTTCAGCCGAACAATCCAACACCTCCATCCTTTACGACGCGAAGCTCATCATGAAGCTCTTTCGCCGGCTCCAGCCCGGTGAAAATCCCGACACCGAGATCGGCCGTTTTCTCACCGAGACAGCACACTTTCCCCGCATCGCTCCGTTTCTTGGGGATATCACACTCCACTCCAAAACCGGCGACCCCACCACCATCGCGATGCTCCAGGGCCTGGTCGAAAACGAAGGAGATGGCTGGCAATGGACCCTCGACGAGCTCTCGCACTACTACGAGAGCGTCGCCATCCTGCCCGCTCTTCATGACCTCGGCACTCCGGCGTCCTTCCTTGGAAAGAACGAATCTCCCGCCCTCGCCCACGAACACGCCGGCCTCTATCTCGACGCTGCCGCGCTGCTCGGCCGTCGCACCGCCGAGATGCATCTTGCGCTCGCCACTCCCACTCACGACCCAGCCTTCTCAGCAGAAGACTTCACGACCGCCGATCTCGTCGCCGACGCCGACCGTATCGACGCACAGCTGTCCCTCACCCTCGATGCTCTCAAGCGCGGCATGTCGCACCTTACCGAGACAACCGCCGATAACGCCGCTCTCGTTCTCAGCCGTCGCATCAACCTATTCGCCCGCGCCCGCGCCATAGCCTCCGCAACGCCCACCGCAGCCGGCCAGCGCATCCGCATTCACGGGGACTATCATCTCGGCCAGGTCCTTCGTTCCCGCAGCGACTACGTCATCCTCGACTTCGAAGGCGAGCCCGCGCGCAGCCTCGCCGAACGCCGCGCCAAACAATCGCCTCTCCGGGATGTAGCAGGCATGCTCCGCTCCTTCAGCTACGCCGCGCACGCCGCACACAACGCCTTCGCGCAGCGTCGCCCAGACGACGCAAAGTATCTCGAGCCGTGGGCCACGCTCTGGCAGAACTCCGTCTCCACCGAGTTTCTCCACGCCTACCATGCCACGATCCACGCCAAAGATCCGGGCCTGATCCCCGAGCCCGCGCAGGCACAGCTCCTGCTCAACGCATACCTGCTGGAGAAATCCCTCTACGAGCTTCTTTATGAGCTCAACAACCGCCCCGCGTGGGTCAGAATACCCCTCTCAGGCATCCTGTCCCTGCATTCATAAATATTTTCTTGGCTATCTTTCCTGCGATACAAATTCCATTCTTTTGTCTTGTCGAAAAAAAATTCCACGATAGTCTGAATCATGGCTCCAGTGAAGCTGATCGTTGTCTTTGCCGCATGCCTCGCGTGGTTGCCGGCCAACTCATCGTCAACTGGACATTTCCTCTTGACAGAGCGCGGTGCCGCATCCGACCTCGAGATCGCCGGCATAGCCGCAGATATCGCACCCGGCACAGTCCGCTACATCTCCTACGGCCAACTCGCGACACTTCCCCAGACAACCGTCACAGTCACAGGCGATGACAATTTCCGCGAACTCCCTCAGCAAAAGCTAACCGTCACCGGCGTCTATCTCGACGTCCTCGAGAGCTCCCTCGGCGTCCTTCCCGGATCGGATCTACTGACCGCCCTATGTTCCGACGGCTATCGTGCAACCTACACTCGCGAATATATGAAGACGCACCGTCCCATCCTCGCGTTGAAGATTGACGGCCTGCCAGTCAAAACCTGGGCGGCCCAGACGCACATCGACGACCCCGGCCCCTACTTCATCACCCACGAAGACTTCACGCCGTCCTTCAGCGTCCTCTCCTTTCCGGAGCTCCCCAAGATCCCTGCGAAGATAACCCGCCTCGAGTTCGGCACAGCGCAGCAGGTCTACGGGGCCATCGCACCTCACCAAAAAGATGCGTCCAATCCGCAGGTCATCGACGGTTTTCGCATCGCCCAGCAACACTGTTACCGCTGCCATAATATGGGCAGATACGGCGGCACGAAGGCAGGCAGGTCGTGGCAGACACTAGGCAACTACGCCGCCTCATCGCCATCGACCTTCGAACGCTACCTCCGCAATCCAAAATCCATCGACCCGAAGTCGGCCATGTCACCTAATCCACAACTCGATGAGTCCACTGCGAAGGCCCTCCAAACCTACTTCCAGACCTTTGCCACGATACCCCACTAATCCTCAACCTTAGCGTCGCCGTCCATTCTGGTCCAAGCCATGACAAACCCCCAATCCCCACTCACATCCCTTCATCACGCGCTCGCGTCGTCTGAGACAGATCCCCACACGATAGCAGTCGCTGCAGCCGGCAAAGCAAACAGCAACGACTCGCACAACGCCTTCCTCACCCTTACAACAATCGAATCGCTCCATCGAGCCGAACGACTCCCGAACCTCTTTGCCGACACTCAAAATCGTCCACCGCTCTACGGCGTTCCAATCTCGATCAAAGACTGCTTCGACCTAACAGGCACCACGACAAGCTGCGGCTCCCGCTACTACCAGCAACTCCATCCCGTCGCCGAAAAAAACTCATGGGTCGCGCAACGCCTTCTCGATGCGGGCGCGATCATCCCCGGAAAAACTCATCTCCATCAGCTCGCCTACGGCATCACCGGCGAAAACGCCGACTACGGAGACTCCGTCCAGCCACGCGACTCAACTCTGCTCACCGGCGGCTCCTCGAGCGGCGCAGCTGCGAGTGTGCAGGAAGGATCTGCCCTCGCAGCCATCGGCACCGACACCGGAGGCTCGGTCCGCGTCCCTGCTGCACTCTGCGGGCTCGCCGGCTACCGCGCCTCCCTCGGTGTCAGCCGCGGCGAAGAACGCTGGTCCGGCGCAGCTCACCTTGCTCCATCCTTCGATACCCTTGGCCTGCTCTTTCGCGATCTACGCGATGGTCCCGCGCTCGCCGGCGCTATCTACGACATCCCCTCCATCACCGCACCATCTCAACCCCGCGTCGGCTATGTTGGCGACGAGTTCACGCACGATTGCGAACCCGATGTCCTCGCCGCATTCGCGGCATGGAAGCAGCGCCTCACCGAACGCCGCGCAACCCTGATACCGATCGACACCGCCTTCTGGGTCGACAGTTTAGATATCTTCGCGTCCATACAAGCCAGCGAAGCAGCTCAACTCCACCGCGGCCACTATCAACACTTCGAGCCCGCGATCGCAGAACGCCTTGCCTGGGGGGCATCTATCACCATCGAGCAACTCCAGGCTTTTCACCGTCGCCTCGAAGTCTTCCGCTCCCAGATGTCGTCGCTCTTCCAACAAGTCGATCTCCTCCTGCTCCCCTGCGCTCCCGTCAGCAAACTCTTCGCCGGCAAAGACCAGTCGCACATCCGCAAAGCGATCCTGCGTTACACCACGCCCGCCAGCCTTGCCGGCTTGCCCGTCGTCACTCTCGCTGGCGAAGCAATCGGTGCGCCCCTCGGCACCGGAATGCAGCTAGTCGCCGCTCCCATGCAGGACGCCTCGCTCTTAGCGTTCGCGGCGGCTCTCTAGCCAATTAGTCACAACGCGACGGAAGCGCATCAACTTTACAGATGCGCTCCCATTGACGATGATGTTAGGGCCGGATGCACACCCTCCGGCAGTCACGGGGAACTAACAATGAGCACAAGCAACGGCGTACTACGCGAAACACTCGACAACATCATCGGTACCGAACGCACCGAACACCTCTTCAAGCTCCTGGTCATCCATCCCGAGATCGCCGCCGCCCTCGGCCCGCAGGTCTCTCGCGCCGTCCTCGCGCAAGCACTCAACATGCTCCTCTTCGAAGACCTTCTTCGCCGCGTCCCCACTGCCAAAACCTACGCCGACTACACCCTCAGCAAAGGGCGGCAGATCCTGCACGATCACGGCGCCGTCCGTACCGTCGCCCTCGAAGGCATGGGCGGCCTGCCCGCCGGACAAGAGGCCATCACCCGCATCCTGCGTCCGCTCGGCTACGCGCTCAACGGCGTCTACCCGCTCGAGCGTCTCAAGATGACCGGCCGCTCCCACGCCCAGGCCGACTACCCCGAAGCGATCGCGCAGTTCTTCCTCAGCGAGCTCCATCCCGAGCGCTTCTCCCCCGAGTTCCAGGCCGCCGTCCGGCGCGTCACCGCGAGCTCGAAGGACCCCGTCACCCCGCAGGCGAAGTCCCTCCTCGACAAACTCGAATCCACCGGCTCCCTCAGCGTCGATGAATCTGTAACTCTGCTGCCCATCCTCGCCTCGGTCTTCGAGCGTCAGCACACCGAACCCACGCTCGCCGACTACGAAATCCTCCTCGCAGAATCCCCCGAGATGGCCTGGATCTCCACCGAGGGCAACGCCTTCAACCACGCCACCGACCGCGTCCCCGACGTCGATCAACTCGCCGAAGAACAGAAAGCCCTCGGCCAGCCCATGAAGGCTGCCGTCGAAACCTCGCAGTCCGGCCGTGTTCGCCAGACAGCCTTTCTGGCCGCTAAGGTTCAACGCAAGTTCCACACCGCAGAAGGCGCACTCGTCGCCAAAGAGGTCAACGGCTCCTTCTACGAATTCATCACTCGCCTGCCGCTCCCCGAAGAAGACGGCAAGCAGAAACTCGATCTCGGCTTCGACAGCTCCAACGCCCAGGCCATCTTCAAGATGACCGCCACCGGCAAGTCCTAGTTGCTGCGCGAACCACCGGACTGCATCGGCGCAAGTCAATGCAGTCCGCATTTACGACTAAGCCCTACAACCGCAGGATTGTGGATGCGGTCCTGAAGAATCATCGCCTGATAAAAGTTAGATGGCTCCTGCTGACAGCAAGCAGTCTCTACTCATTTTGTAAAAAGATTCGCCCTTTCAAACCGCCCCCGTGTCGTGCCAGCCATCTTCAAGATGCCGCGACCTCGTGATCGGTTTGGCGGATGAAGGAATTAGGCCCAGCCGAGTTCTTTCATCGCAAACCCGGAGTTCCAGATCTTTGTGAAATGGGAGATTTTGTCACCGTCGAATTGTAGGAAGTAAACATAGTCGGACTTCGTGGTCTTTCCGGTCGGCGAAATCGGGCCGCCTGCCAAGTGCGTGCCAGTGAAAACCGCGTAGATGTTGACGTTGTTCCGTTCTGTATCGGTCGCGAATGACTTCACATCATACGTTCCATCGGTAAGAACCGTAAGCAAACCTTGCATCCAGTTGGTGTACTGCTCAACCGTCGACACCTCGGCGAGCGGTTCCGCCTGTGCGGAGAACGTAGCCCCGGGGGTGCAATATGCGCTGCATACCGACCAGCCCTTGCCCGTCTCACAAGCTGCCAGAAACTCTTCCGCTGTCTTCGTAATCGACATCATTGCTCCTATCTGCTTAGAGGCGCGTGGTGACGAATTTGATTCCCGGCGCACTCATTGCCACTCCCGCACATCATTTGGACAATGCTAAACTCCACGATCTGGTGCGCGACCACAAATAACCGTACCATCAACCTCATGGCTGCTCCTCCCACCCTGCCCTTCGTCATCCTGCCGAGCTCCCACGCCCGCGCACACGACACCTTCTCCGACGCCGACGAGCTCGCCTCACTCCTCCGCGAGCAGATCCGCGGCGAAGTCCGCTTCGATCCCGCCTCCAAAGCCCTCTACTCCACCGACGCCTCGAACTACCGCCACATCCCCATCGGCGTCGTCATCCCACGCGACGAAGCCGACGTCATCACCACCGTCACCCTCTGCCGCCGCTTCAACGCACCCATCCTCACCCGCGGAGCCGGCACCTCGCTCGCCGGACAGGGCTGCAACGCCGCCGTCATCCTCGACTTCTCGAAATACATGAACGGCATGGACGAGATCGACGTAGAAAACCGCACCGTCAAAGTCCAGCCCGGCATCGTCCTCGACCGTGTCCGCGACGCCGCCGAAAAACTCCACCTCACCTTTGCACCCGACCCCGCAACGCACAGCCGCTGCACCATCGGCGGCATGATCGGCAACAACTCCTGCGGCGTGCACGGCCTCATGGGCGGCAAAACCGTGGACAACATCGCCACACTCGACCTCCTCCTCTACGACGGCACCCGCCTAACCGTAGGCCCCACGACCGAAGCCGAACTCGCCGCCCACATCGCAGCCGGCGGCCGCACCGGCGAAATCTACTCCACCCTCAAATCCCTCCGAGACACCTACTCCACTAAGGTCCGTGAGAAATTCCCCAACATCCCACGCCGCGTCTCCGGCTTCAACCTTGACGAGCTCCTCC
Source organism: Tunturiibacter gelidiferens (assembly GCF_013410115.1). Classification (GTDB taxonomy): domain Bacteria; phylum Acidobacteriota; class Terriglobia; order Terriglobales; family Acidobacteriaceae; genus Edaphobacter; species Edaphobacter gelidiferens. Next base: position 652,966 of record NZ_JACCCV010000001.1, on the reverse strand, counting down.
CCGAAAACTCCTTCAACGTGGCCCGCGCCTTAGTCGGCAGCGAAGGCACCTGCGCCATCATCCTCGGCGCAACCCTGCAGCTCGTTCAATCTCCACCCTGCCGCACCCTCGTCGGCGTCGGCTTCCCCGACATCTTCCTCGCCGCCGACCACGTCCCCCAGATCCTCGAGCACAAACCCATCGGCTTCGAAGGCATGGACGGTCTCCTCCTCGACGCCATGCGCCGCAAGCAGAAGTTCGCCGAAGAGCTCACGCTCCTCCCAGATGGCAACGGCTTCCTCATCATCGAGTTCGGCGGCGACACCCAGGCCGAGGCCAACACCAAAGCCCGCGCCCTCGTCGCCTCACTCAAAACCATCGCACCAGACGCCACCACGCGCATCTACACCTCCGTCGAAGCCAAGAGCGTCTGGCGCGTCCGCGAGTCCGCCCTCGGCGCCACCGCCTTCATCCCCGGCGTCGGCACCGGCTGGGAGGGTTGGGAGGATGCCGCCGTCGATCCCCATCAACTCGGCAGCTACCTCCGCGCCATCTTCGCCCTCATGAACGAGTACGGCTACCGCAGCCCCATGTACGGTCACTTCGGCCAGGGCTGCGTCCACATGCGCCACAACTTCGACCTCGAAACCCCCGAAGGCATCCTCAAGTTCCGCCAGTTCATGGACCGCGCCACCGACATCGCCCTCGCCCACGGCGGCTCTCTCTCCGGAGAACACGGCGACGGCCAGGCCCGCGGCGCTCTCCTCCCCAAGATGTTCGGCCCCGAGCTCATGCAGGCCTTCCGCACCTTCAAGAGCCTCTTCGACCCCACCAATCGCCTCAACCCCAACAAGCTCATCGACGCGCACGAGCCGCACGAAGACCTCCGCCTCGGCGCCGACTACAATCCCTGGCACCCAAAAACTCACTTCGCCTACACCGAAAACAACGGCTCCTTCGCCTCCGCCAATCTCCGCTGCGTAGGCGTAGGAGCCTGCCGCAAGACCGACGCCGGCACCATGTGCCCCAGCTTCATGGCCACCGGCGAAGAGCTCCACTCCACCCGCGGCCGCGCCCATCTCCTATGGGAGCTCATGCAGGGCGAAGTCCTCCCCGACCAATGGAAGAACAAGCAGGTCAAAGAGTCCCTCGACCTCTGCCTCGCCTGCAAAGCCTGCAAGTCCGAGTGCCCCGTCTCTGTCGACATGGCCACCTACAAATCCGAGTTCCTCGCCCACCACTACGAAGGCGAGTCCCGTCCGCTCTCGCACTACGCCTTCGGCCGCATCGACGTCTTCGCCCGCTTAGCCTCCTACGCCCCGCACCTCGTCAACGCCGTCAACCACACTCCCCTCATCAGCTCCATCATGAAGAAGCTCCTCCACATCCACCCGAAGCGCACCTTCCCCCGCTTCTCCAAACCCTTCACCCCCGACCGCCGTCTCGCCCGCGACCCTCAACGTCGCCGCGACCGCCGCATCCCGCTGCCCGCCGACGCTCCCGAAGTCTTCCTCTGGGCCGACACCTTCAACAACTACTTCCACCCCGCCGCCATGCGCGCCGCTCACAACGTCCTCACCACCGCCGGCTTCCGCGTCACGCTCCCCACGCAACACCTCTGCTGCGGCCGTCCCCTCTACGACTTCGGCATGCTCGACACCGCCAAAGACTATCTCCTCAAAACTCTCAACGCCCTCACCGCGCAGCTACAAGCCGGCACCCCCATCGTCGTCCTCGAACCCTCCTGCGCCTCCGTCTTCCGCGACGAACTCACCAACCTCCTCCCCCACGATCCCCGCGCGCAAAAGCTCCGCGACCAGACCTTCCTTCTCAGCGAGTTCCTCGTCAAACGCGCCCCCCACTACCGTCCCCCGCAACTCAACGAAAAGATCCTCGTCCACGGCCACTGCCATCACCGCGCCACCATGGGCATGCAAGACGAAATAGCCCTCCTCCGCCTCACCGGCGCCGACGTAGAGCTCCTCGACTCCGGCTGCTGCGGCATGGCCGGCCCCTTTGGCTTCGAAAAAGACAAGTTCGCCGTCTCGCAAACTCTCGCCAACCGCGTCCTCCTCCCCGCCGTCCGCGCCAAATCGGCCAACACCATCCTCGTCACCGACGGCTTCAGCTGCGCCGAACAGATCACTCAGAACACCAAAGCCAAACCCATGCACCTCGCCGAAGTCCTCGCCAAATCCCCGCAGGACTAACGACCGCCGGGCTAAGTCTTATCCGGCGGCAGAGACCCCCTCTCTCGCAGAAGAGACATCAGATCCTCGTGATTCAAATAGAAGACGATCTTCAACCCATCATCCGATCGATACAGCACAAACGTCGAACGCAAAGTAAGACCGTCGCCAGGCCCGCTTCCTCGATCAAGCTTCATCTGCCACTCGGTCTTAAGCAAAACGTATCGATTATCCAGCATCGTCTGCTCTACCGAGACCAGTGCAGTTGCTCCGCCACCCACACCCTCAAACAGCTTCTTTCGCAGGGGAATCGCCATCAACAGCTTCGAAGACGGTACTGCACGCGCGCCGCTCGGATCGGCCGACATAAAGACATCGGCAAACTGCTCCACAATCTCTTCAGCACTCCCTACGTTAGCGTTTATCTGGAATCGTTTGAGAAAGTCTTCTACCTCTTTATCGATATTTTTCACCACGGCTCCTTGAATGGCTGATCAAATTCCTCATCGTCCCCCTGCCGTGTCCGCGACAAGGTGACCTTTAGTATTATACCACTTTTTTGGTTACAAATCAAGACGCGCCCCATCGAGCAGAAGAAAGCCGCCTCCGAATCCGGGCCTCGCACGACGATCAACCGTCCTATTCGGACTCATCCAAAACACCAAGCCAGGCCGGCAACCTCCAGCCTTCAACACATGCGTCCCGCCCGAACGTTTGCTACCCTAGTGCCCAGTGAAACTTGTAGACGAGGTTCCTCCCGTGCTCGATGTGCATCCCCCGCATGAACCCGTTCATGGCTGGCGCGATTTTCTGCTTCATATCCTGACCATCACCATCGGCCTTCTCATTGCCCTCGGCCTCGAAGGGTGCGTCGAGTGGCAGCACCACCGCCATCTCGTCCACGAAGCCGAAACCAGCCTCCGGGCAGAGATCCAGAGCAACGCCAACAGCCTGCAGGATATCCTCGACGACGTTCACAAGCAGCAGGCGAATCTAAAGAACGACGTCGAGGTGCTTGACGACATCATCAAAGACCCAAAGTTGCGTCAACACAAGACAATGTCCGTCGCCTTCCACTTCAATAAGTTCGACGACGTTAGCTGGAAGACCGCTCAGTCCACCGGCGCGCTCTCCTACATGTCCTACGACACCGCCGAGAAGTACGCCGGTATCTATTCGCTGCAGGAGGAACTGGAAAAAGCACAACTACAGGGAACCCGCGACGCAATCACCAGCATCGGTCCCATCCTGAACGTGCCTGACAACACCAATCCCAACCCCAGCGAGGCACAGTATATGAAAGAGCACCTCGAAGTCGTTCAGGGCCAATTGATCCTTATCGAGAGCCTCGTCAAAGGACTTGATGCCGAGTACAAAAAATTCCTCGCCGCCCGCCCGGCGTGAAACGTCCCCCCTAGCAACTCTTCTAGCCCTCTCCTTCTCTTATAGAATGATCGCTATCGAGTGACGGCATCGCGGAGGTCGAAATGACCATGCCCAAACTGCAGCGGAGGATCTCGAAAGAGAAGAAGAGAAACAGGCTGCCGGGGATCACCCGAATACCTGCCTGCACCATCCTCCTCCTCGCCCTCGCTGCCGTCGGCGCCACCGCTCAGTCAAGCACCGAAGCAGCGCCCACCGCACAACAGGCGCCTTCCCCTGACGCAACTCCCACCCTTCACGTCTACACCAATCTCAAGCAGGTCCCCGTCCTCGTCCTCACCGACGACTACCAGCGGATGAAACCCCTCGACACTTCAAAGTTCCGCATCAGCCTGGACTCAGGACCGCAGTTTCCTCCGACGTATGTCCGTCAGGAAGGCCGGGATCCAATCTCCTTGTCGATCCTGATCGATGCGAGTAAGCCGGACAACCAGATGCTGCCGCGAATCTCCCAGGCAATCGCCGGTCTCGCGCCAGACTACCTGCAACCGCAGGATCGTGTCTCGATTTATGTGCTCGATTGCACCCTCATCCGCACCGCCTACGAGGCGCCGGCCAACGCGGCCGTACTCAGGCAGACGGTCGATCGCGGGTTGACGCCCTGGCAGATCCGTCAGCGAAAGAAAGGTTCCGCAATACCCTGTAAGCCATCCATACCCCTTTGGGACTCCATGGCGAACGTGCTGGACGAGCTCGCGCCCCAGTCCGGACGACGTGTCCTTCTGGCGATAACCGATGGCGAAGACAGCGGCAGCAGAACACTGTGGTCGACGGTAAGGCGACGCGCCCAGTTCGAATCGATCGCCGTCTTCGGACTACTTCCCACGCCGGTCTTCGCCGCGATGAATCGCCGAGACCTGGGAGAGATCAAGGTCGACTCCTCATCCCTTCGGTCTACCGAAGACAAATTCAACCAGATCTGCGGCCTCAGCGGCGGAGTCGAAGTTCAGCAAAGATATGGAATCGTGAGCTGGCGGTTGCGGGAGTTCCTACAGATGGTGCGGGAGCGCTACATCCTCGAGTTTCCGCGCTCTCCCACCGAAGAAGCTGGAGAACACACTATAGCCGTCTCCTACAGAAAGCGTGATCTATACATTGCGCCCTCAGGAATCACTGTTCCCGTCGCAAGCGAAGACGAGAAAAAGGGTGCGAACACCGTTCCAATAAATTCATCACAAGCGCCAGTGGAGGGCTCGCGAAGGGTGCTCCTCCCCAACCAGTAATCCTCCTCTGGCTCTCACCCAAAAATCTTGTCAAGCCCCGAAACCGCGAAAACCCGCGCCAATCCAGCACATTCGCGTGGCGTATGAGTTACTCTCCAACCGCTATACTGGTATCAGACTTGGAAAAGCCCTCGCCGCAAGAGGGCTTTTTCTATTGCAAACCGTAACCCCTTTGATTGGACGTATTTGCCTGTAAACCCTTTGTTATGAATATTTTGCAAATGTGGTCCAAACGTAAGCTGATGATTCAAAGCGACTTATACGATAATACCCCCCAGGGGGGTGCGCTCCCCCGCCAACTTGCCACCCCTGACCCGAACCATCTACGCTAACCCTCGAGACAACCCAGACAAACCATGACGATCAGAAAAGAAGTCGAAGACATCCTCGCGCACCTCGGCGTCCCCGCCACCACCGGCAACCTCACCGTCCGCACCCCAATCACCGGCGAGGTCATCGCCCAGATCGCCACGATCACGCCTGAGGCCGCCAGCAAAGCCATCGCCTTCGCCCACACCGCCTTCCTCCAATGGCGCCTCATCCCTGCACCGCGTCGCGGCGAACTCGTCCGCCTCCTCGGCGAGGAGCTTCGCGCCCAAAGCCATCTACTCGGCCGCCTCGTCACCATCGAAACCGGCAAGATTCTCTCCGAGGGCCACGGCGAAGTTCAGGAGATGATCGACATCTGCACCTTCGCCGCTGGCCTCTCGCGCCAGCTCGCCGGCCTCACCGTCCCCTCCGAGCGCGCCAAACACCGCATGATGGAGACCTGGCACCCTCTCGGTGTCGTCGGCATCATCTCCGCCTTCAACTTCCCGGTCGCCGTCTGGAGCTGGAACGCCGCCCTCGCGCTCGTCTGCGGCAACGCCGTCGTCTGGAAGCCCTCCGAAAGGACCCCCCTCACCGCCCTCGCCACGCAGGCTATCTTCGAACGAGCCGCTGAAAAATTCGCCGAGATATACGAACCCGTTCCCGAAGGCCTCTCCACCCTCCTCATCGGCGACGCAAAAGTAGGCGAGCAGTTAGTTGATAGCCCACTCATCCCGCTCGTCTCCGCCACCGGATCAACGACCATGGGCCGCGCCGTAGCTCCAAAGCTCGCCGCACGCTTCGCCAAAGCCATCCTCGAGCTCGGCGGCAACAATGCAGCCATCGTCGCCCCCACCGCCGACCTCGACCTTACCCTACGCGCCATCGCCTTCTCTGCCATGGGCACCGCCGGCCAGCGCTGCACGACCCTCCGCCGCCTCATCGTCAATGAAAGCGTCTACGACAAGCTCATACCGCAGCTCAAAAAGGTCTACGGCTCCGTCGTCATCGGGGACCCCGGCGCACAGGGCACCCTCGTCGGCCCACTCATCGACGAGCGCTCCTACACCGCCATGCAGAAATCCCTTGAAGAAGCCCGCAGCGCCGGAGCCGCCGTCACCGGAGGAGAACGAATCCCAACCGCGAACGACGAAGCCTTCTACGTCCGCCCCGCCCTCGTCGAGATCGGCTCGCAAACCGACACCGTCAAGCGCGAGACCTTCGCCCCAATCCTCTACGTCCTCAAATACTCCGACTTCGCCGACGCCCTCGCCCTCCACAACGACGTCCCCCAGGGCCTCTCCTCGTCGATCTTCACCATGAACCTTCGCGAAGCCGAGCTCTTCCTCTCCGCCACCGGCTCCGACTGCGGCATCGCCAACGTCAACATCGGCACCTCAGGCGCAGAGATCGGCGGAGCTTTCGGCGGCGAAAAGGAGACCGGCGGAGGCCGCGAGTCCGGCTCCGACGCGTGGAAGGCGTACATGCGCCGCGCCACCAACACCATCAACTACGGAACCGACCTGCCCTTGGCACAAGGAGTCAGCTTCGACATCGACTAAACGTAGCCACACGGCGGCTGTTTAGGCCGCAAGACCAAGCGTCGAGTTGACCGTAGCCAGCGCGGCCTTCTCCTCCTCGGAGACCAGAGTCCCTCCGAAGCCGAGAAATCCGCCTTCCTTGGTCGCCTCTGCGGTCGCCTTCGCAACTCCGGCCAGCCACTGCTTTACCTCAGTCGCTTCTTCCGGCGTAGCCTTCTGCGCCAGCAGATCGGAGGTCCGCTTCAGGATCTCGGTTGCCGCCGCCTGTACCTGAACAGGAGTAGCGCCCGCCGGTGGTCTAGGAATCGACATCTTCTGAGTCAGGTCCTGCGCAAGATCTTTCAGCAACGGCGTCTGCGCTGATCCGGCTGCTTGCAAGATCATCTTGCCCGCAGCAGTAGACTCTTGAACGAGGCCGATAGGTCCGCTGGGGCTGGCCGCCACAACCAGAATGCTCGCCATAAACGGAGAGGAACGCAGGAGGTCCCACTCATCAACGCTGAAATCTGCTCTTGTGCTCATCGAAAGTCCAGCCTTCCGCCCCATCGCAATCACGTGCGCCGCCGACAAGGGCTCTTGGGATTCGGACAGCAAAAAGATTGGCCCACCAATCACTGCCGGACTTCGAGGCTATCGAGCCGACTGTGCCCTGTCAATCGAAGCACCGTGAATTTCAAGAAAACGTGCGCCTCGGCCCGAATTCAAACCATGTACGATAACTCCGACGAGAGGACTGAAACTTCAGATGAATCGAAGCAAGCGACTAGCAGCGATCTGCGCCACCCTCTTCACCTGCACGCTGACCATCCAGGCCCAAACCACACCAACTCGTCCCAAGATTCTCGGCATCTCGCACGTCGGCTTCTTCGTCTCCGACCTACCCAAAGCCCTGGACTTCTGGCACGGCCTCCTCGGCTACGACGAACCCTACGATCTCAAGAACCCCGACGGCACCACCCGCATCGCCTTCATAAAGATCAACGACCACCAGCACGTCGAACTCTTCAATCAGCAACCGCCGGCAGGCTCGGGTCACCTCAGCCACATCGCCTTCATCGTCTCGAACGCCGAGCGGATGCGACTGTATCTCGCCTCTCGCGGCATCCTCGTCGGCAATCAGGTCAGCAAAGGCAAAACCGGCGACCTGAACTTCGAGATCAAAGATCCCGACGGCAATCTCATCGAGTTCGTCGAGCCTCAGCCCGATGGCATGGAAGCGCGCAACACCGGCAAATTCCTCCCCGCCTCCCGCATCTCCGACTCCATCTACCACCTCGGCTTTCTCGTCGGCAACAGCGAGAAGTCCATCAAGTTCTACGGCGATCTTCTCGGCTTCCACGAGTTCTGGCGCGGCAGCTCCAACGGCACGCAACTAAGCTGGATCGACATGCAGGTACCCGACGGCAACGACTACGTCGAGTTCATGCTCTACCGCGATCTTCCCCCACCGGACAAACGCGGAGGCCAGGAACACATCTCTCTCCTCGTGCCCGACGTCGCAAAGTCCATCAACGTCCTCGAATCTCGCCCAGCCTTCCAAACTTACGGCAAGCCTGTGGCTCCTCACACCGGCGTCAACGGCAAGCGCCAGGTCAACCTCTTCGACCCCGACGGCACCCGCGTCGAACTGATGGAGTCCGAAACAGCAAACGGCAAGCCGGTCCCACCCTCCACGGCTCCGCCGCCAAACTAAACTCACAAAAAAATGGCTGCAGCGGAACACTCGCCACAGCCATCCTTTTCTAAAAGCTACTTCGCAGGAGCCGCGGTCTTCCCTGCCAACTGCCCATCCATATCGGCCAACACATACGCCACCACGGACAACATCGCCGCGTTCTTCCGAAACTCCTTCGGATCCACCTTATCCAGCGTATCCGCCTCAGTGTGGTGCCAATCGAAGTAGTGCAGATCCTCCGTCCGCGGAGCCAACGCGGGGACGCCGTCGTCGGTAAGCGGCTCGATGTCCGACCCTCCCCCACCAGGCAGCACCTTATCCGCACCAATCGGCCCCAGCAGCGAAGCAATGTCCTGTAGCGTCGCAAACGACTGCTGCTGATCCGGCGGCAGCTTGCTCAAGTCAAAAGGCGGCGCACCAGGCATCATCGACTCGAACCCGCCATATCCAATCCCCAGCGGCTTTTCCGCTCCTTCGTCCATCTCGATCGCCGCCACCTGTTCGCCGATCTTCGCGCCAATCATCTTTCGATAAGCCTTCCCGCCCGCCTCGCCATTCTCTTCGTTCACCCAGAACACCAGCCGAATTGTCCGCTTCGGCTTCAGGCCCAGCTTATGAATCAGCGTCACCGCTTGAAACGTTCCCATAATGCCAGACCCATCGTCCTGCGCGCCTTGCCCCACATCCCAAGAATCAATGTGCCCGCCAATCACCACCACCTGCTCCGGGTGCTCGCTCCCAACAATCTCACCCATCGCATTTCCGGCCTTCACGTCGGCCTCCATATGCGCGTCCATCTGCAGGTGGACCTTCACCGGCCCTTCTTTACACAACCGCTCAATCATCAGCGCATCCTCGATCGAGATCGCAGCTGCCGGAATCTTCGTCACCTTCTCGTCGTAGTAAAGCGAACCCGTATGCGGAGTCTGCATCGCCAGCCCCGTAGCCGACCGCACCAGCACACCGACCGCGCCCTTCGCCGCGGCCTTCGACGGTCCAATCGCCCGATACATCACGTTCACGCCATAACCATGCCAGCCCGGATTGAACACCACGATCTTTCCCTTCACCTGCTCCGGCGTCATCGCATCCAGCGCCGCAAAGCTCGGCACAAACACCGCCTCCGCCGTAATGCCGTCCTTCGGTGTTCCCACGCTCATACCCAGCCCCAGCATATGCAGCGGCTTCGTCACAGGCGCGACGATGGCACCCGACTCGCTCCCCCTCACCCAATGCGGCACCATCACCGGCTGCACCGTCACATTCTGCAGCCCGGCCTTTCGCATCAACTCGGCACCCCATTCCACCGCGGTGTTCAGCTGCGGCGAACCACTCAGCCGCTTGCCGATGTGGTCGCACAGATACGTCAGCGCCACATATCCATCGTCATCGGTCTCGCCTGCCTTCAGAATCCTATCCGCCTCCGCCTTGTACTTCGCCGCCAGCGGCCCGCTGACAGCCTGCATCGACACCGGTGGCGGCGTATCAGGTGCACCCATCTGCGCCGTCCCCGTCTGAACAAAAACCAGCGCAGCCCCCAAACCAAAAGCGGCAAGACCTTTCATGCAAATCTCCTTTTTATTTGTAACGGATTCATTGACCATAAAACCTCGCATCGTCAAACACAAGAAAATGAGCAAATATCGCCGGCACAACATAGCTCACCTGAGCACCTGACACTCCATCTCCCCACGCCAGGGCCATCTCGCGTAGCATCTCAATAACGAGCGCATGATCACCTTCCATCGAACGCCCCGCCGACCTTTCCTCCTCTGCTTCGCCTGCATCCTCACCGCAGCAAGTCCATTCGCCGCAACCCAAACCCTCGCCCGCCCCGGCTGGGTAGGCTCGGGCATCACCACCGACCTCTGGTGGAAACGCGCCATCATCTATGAGATCAATCCTGTCGACTTCGGCCCCGCCGGAGACAGCCCCCTCCACGGCATCGCTCATCGCCTCGACTACATTCACTCTCTCGGCACCGACGCCATCCTCCTCACGCACTTACAGCCCGATCCCACTCACGCCGAAACCATCGACCCCACCCTCGGCACCCTGGACGACTTCGATGACCTCCTCCGCGAAGCCAGCAGCCGCCACCTCCGCGTCCTGCTCGACCTCGACCCCGCCATTCTCGCAGCCGATCTGCCCAATGTCGCCCGCTTCTGGCTCAATCGCGGCATCGCGGGTTTTCATGTCATCGGCACCAACGACACCGCCCGCGCTCAGGCTTCAACTCTCCGCACCACGGCCAGCAGTTATCTCGGCCAACGCATCCTGATCGCGGATGCCGACCCCACCTTGACCGCAACTGCCCGACCTCAGCCTGAGCCACAACCCTCCACACGCGGCCGTCATCACGCGCACTCACGCTCTCGAAAACAATCAAGCACCGGCACTACAACCCACGCCTACACCGCACTCGACACCCAATCCCCGCAACTCCTCCTCGACGACCGCCCGGGTGCCATCACCACTCTCAACGCCGCTGCCATTCGTCCGATCATCGACCACCTCCAGGAGATCCAGCAAGCCGGACACAGCCTCCCGCTTCTCGCCACCGACGGCCCCTCCTTCACCCGGAGCATGAGCCGCTACGCCGACGGCCACCACGATCTCGCGATCGCCAAGCTTCTCGCCACCCTCCTCTTCACCACCCGCGCCGAATCGCTCCTCTACTACGGGCAGGAGCTCGGTGTCCGCACCTCGTCTTCACCTGACGCAGCCACACCGTTGATCCAGTGGGATGCACCACCACCGCCTGCAAAACCGGCACCCGCCACCGAAACATATGTCCCGTACAAGCCCCCCACGACCGCCGCGAGTACTCCTCCCGATGCCGCGCCCAACGCCGCACTGGAAGACGCCGACCCGAACTCTCTCCTCAACTGGTATCGCCAGCTCAGCACGCTTCACCACGGCAACACCACTCTGGCCTCGGGCACCAGCCTCACCGTAAACCGCGACGACCAGAATGTTCTCGTCCTGATCCGCAAACCGAAGGTGGTCTCCGCCAACTCTCCCGTCCTGGTCCTGCTGTTCAATCTCACCCCACAGCCGGTACAGCTCTCGCTCAAAGCCGACACAACGAAACTCGGCCTGCGCGGCAGCTTTCTTCGGACAGTTCTGCGCTCCTATGACGGGATAGGCACCATGCATCTCGACGAGATGACGCTCCCGCCCTACGGGGCCTACATCGGCGAACTCCGCTACTAGAGCGTCGTAATGCTGACGTTTCCATCAGAGGCGTGAATGCTGAACGGAACGCCACCATTATTCAAATGTCCGTGGAGATGGTGTCCGCCCGACTCTCTGCTGTCGTAGTGATCCATCGTGAGCGGAAGAGTGCAGTTCAGATGCCCATCGCCGGTAGCCACATCCATATCCGCAGAGAGAGCCTGCGGCAGCCGAATGGAAACCCGTCCATCAGAACTCTTGATTCGCGAAGCACCCGTAAGCGGCGAACCTGGCGCAAGCGTAAAGTCGAGGTTTCCATCGCTCGTCTCAAGCTGAACCATCGTGAACTGACCATCGATCTTCATGTTGCCATCAGAGCCTCTAGCGTCAATGGTCCCAACCGCGTTGTGGAGGCTGACACTGCCGTCTGAAGCAACCAGGTGCACATCCCCTTTGATGTTGTCGAGCTCAACAGACCCGTCGCCAGCATGAATCTGAACCCTGCCCGTCAGGTCGCGCGCGGACAAATTACCGTCCGCCACTTTGGCATCCAGATCCAGCTTCGCCGGAGTCTCCACCGTCACCTTCGTCCTTCGGCTCTCGTTCCAGAGAACGCGAAAGCTGTGCGGTTTCTCTTTGATTCCGATGAAGACGTGATCTCCCTCCTGGTGCTCCTCTATGGAATACTCGCTCAGCTTTTGAGTGGACTCCACATGAACTCGGATCTCTTTGCAATCGCCGCAGGAGTGAATCTCAAGTCCGCTATCGCCCGTCTCCACCGTAAGCGAGGCAGATCCTCCACCCACGGCATAGACCTTCTGCCAATCGTGGTCTGAGCTCTGAGCAAACACCGCAGAAGATGAGGAAGCGAGAATAATCGCCGCGACCGTAGCGACGAATCCGATGGAACGCACAGCGAAAGACGGCATAGTGATCTCCTGGCCGCAAGAAAGGGCAAAGAGGAGTACGCGGAGGAGGCCCGCACGGTTCCACGCCTGTTTTGTTTTTTTGTTGTCATTCCGTAGCGCAGCGAAGGAATCTGCTGTCACACCGACGGGCCTATCGCTTACGCCAGTTCCCGAACCGTCAGTCCGGCACGGCCGACCGGCAGCAGCGTCTCGTATCCCGCATAGACGCGGTCAAACACCGCATCCCAGCTGCACCCCAGCGCATACTCCCGCGCCTTCAGCCGCATTCCATCCAGCCGCGCCCTGTCTCTCACAAGATCCGCAACAGCCGCTGCGAACTGATCATCCTCCGTTACAAATCCCGTCTCGCCGTTCTGCACAATAAACTTCGGTCCGCCATCAGGGGTCACCACTGCCGGTACCCCACTCGCCAGCGCCTCCAGCACCACATTCCCAAACGTATCCGTATGTGAAGGAAATATGAGGACATCCATATTCGCATAAGCCTGTGCCAAGGCGACCCCCCGCAGCACTCCCGCGAACTCAGCATCCGCCATCTCTCGCCGCAGCTCCGCCTCGTCGCTGCCATGCCCGACGATCAAAAACCTGACCCCACCCACTCCCATCGCCGCGAGTTCTCTCTGTACACGCGCCAACAGCTTCACATTCTTCTCGATCGAGAGCCTTCCCACGTATCCCAGCACCACCCGCCTGTCGCCCACATCGCGCGTACGGTGCGCCGGCGAAAACCACTCCGTATCCACACCACGCTGCATCAGATAGCATGGCCTTCCCGTCGCTCTCTTCAACATGCGGCAAAGCTCTTCATTCGGCGCAAACAAAACTTTCGCCAACTGGTAAAACCGCGAAGTAGCCCACCACGCCCCAGCCTCCACGCCCTGCTCCGTCGCAGCGCGCGCCCGCGACGAGAGCCTGCCCGTCAACCACCCCATCCGCCGCGACGCATACTCATGCACATTCGTATGCCAGGAAGCCGCCAGCGGAATCGCCATCTCCCACGCAAAGTACGCTCCAAACATCCCCAGCTCGCTCGGCCCCGTAATGTGGATCACATCTGGCCGAAAGCGCTCCAGCTCCCGTCGAATCGCTCCGCCGTGCCGCCAGAACAGCGTGTCGAACTCGAGATCCTTCTCCATTCGCACCGAGCCCCGACTGCGCTCCAACTCCAGCGTGCGAAGCTCATCCACCTGCTCAAACGAAATCTCTCGTGCACCCGCTCGAACACACAGAAACGGAAACCCGCGTCTCTGGGCATAAGCCACAAAGTTGCGGCTTGTATGCGCGACCCCATTCACTTCATGAAACGAGTCCGGAAAGTAGGCAACACGCGGCACACGCATCGCTTTAGACTACCTCTCGTGCTCCGCAGTCCGTAACAATCTTGCTAAGCTACAACGAGAAGCCAGGGTCTTCCCTCGCATGAAAAATAAAGCCGACCAACGGGAGGCCCCAGGGACGATGGCGCTCCCCAAACCGGTACACCCGCCACGAAGTGGCCGCCCTCCGCGCAGGAGGCCCGTCCGGCAGGACAGCAGCCTCTACCCTAGGCGTCCAGCTTCGCCAAAGTAGTCCGCATCTCGCCACTGTCGTTCCACGCCATCCGCAGGCCGCTCGAAACCGGCCCTGCGCCCATCATCCGAACCAACACCAGCACCGCCCGGAAGAACGCAGGAGCATGACCGGTCGTCCAGAGCCGCGTCATCGGCTGCATCACCCCCTCGGCGTCGGGGTGATAGACCCGCTCATCCCACAATCTGGACCCTTCGGGAAAATCCGGATAGTTCCTGATCGCATCCAGCGTGGACTGCAGAATCCTGTGCTTCCATGGTTCGGCATACTGCGGCATAAAGAGCACATGACTCTCCCGCTCGCGCCTTACCTCGTGCACAAACTCGTTGAAGCTCGTCGCCCGCGTCAGGTTTACATTGGCATTCGGCTCAACACCATGCCGGTCGCCGCCGCTGATCACCAACTGGTTCCACTTTCCCGCCAGCGTGGAGGTCTCGCGGTTCTCCTTCCAGGAGCGCAGGCCGTTCAGTTCCAGCGCATGAACGAACTGCCCATTCACCGCCAGAAACTCGTTCACCAATACCTCGTGTTTCTCCATCCCCACCCGGTACAGATCCCACAGCGGGTGGTTGAACACAATCAGCACTCCTGGCAGCTCATCGAGCTCCGCCAGCATCTCCGTCAGCAGCTTCGGCGCTCTCGTCGCCACCGGAATGGCCGTAAACACTGCCATCCGTTCCATCCACTGCGCCCCAGTCGCACTCGGCAGATTGTGAATCCCCAGGTGAAACGCGGTGGCCCCAAACGGCACCGTCCACTCCACTGACACCGGAATATGCCGCGACGAAGGCACAGTTCGCAGCAGCATCGGCGCATTGATATCGTCATGATCCGTAATCGAAACCAGTCCCTGAATCTGCAGCTTGTCCTCGATCTGCTTTCGCTCCAGATCAAACGCCAGGCTGGGCGTCAACGGTGGCGTCCAGTAAGCACGCGCATAATCTGCATCGATTCCCGTCAGCCGTTTGCTCCGCCGCTCGCCCCACCGAATGACCGGCTGCAGAAAACTCCAGTCCTTTGACAGCTCCGAGATGAAATCCAGCGTCTCCTTCGATTGATTCGTATGGCTATGCAGCGATACGCCCGTCATGAAGCCCTTCGCCGCCTCCGGTTCCCGCCACAGGTATGAAACGCTCGACTGGCTCATCGGGTGACCCCCCAGGTTCTTAGGCCCTCAGGCTGCTTACGACCACAGTATGGAGCCGCCATGTGACGAGGGTGTGACTGCACCAATAATGCAGCTTCAAAATCACTAAACCCCGTATCTACAATGATTCCCCAAAGGTTGTAGCGGCGCTCCAACCCTTCTCAACTCCGGCTTCAGCCCTCTGAACTTCGGAAAGATAGAACCCGTATCATACCCAGAGCCCGTAGGGAGAGAATCTATGCCGCGACACCCCACATCACCGCAGGTTCTGGCACACGTAAGAATGGCCGATGGCGTCGCCTTCCAGTTACGCAAAGACCCCCCGGGGACGCTTGAGGTCTCGGAGCTGAACAACGTTCTCCTGAGCATCCACGTTGGCTCACCAACCAGGGTCTCCTGCCGACGGAATAACAGGCACTTCACTGGAACCGCAGTACACGGGGATATCGACATCATTCCGGCACACACTCCGAGCCGCTGGGTGATGCACGATGAAAATGACACGGCCCTCCTTCTCAGCCTGCCGCAACAATTCCTCCACCGCATCGCGAACGAGTCCGGAGTGGACAGCTCAAAGTTGGAGATTCGCAACCGCTTCCAGGTGCGCGACCGCGAATTGGAGGCACTCAGCTGGGCGATGAAGCGGGAGATGGAGTCGGGGTGTCCGTCAGGTCGCTTTTATCTCGACGGACTCGCGCTGGCAGTGGCTTCACGCCTGGTGACTCGACACAGCTCTCTGGCAAAGTCAGCGCCTGAAAAGAACCAGGGGCTAAGCGGCCACAAGCTGAAGCGGATTCTCTCCTTCATCGAAGATCAGCTTGCTGAGAATCTTTCGCTCGACCAGATCGCCACCGTCGCAGGAGTCAGTGCCTCCCACATGAACACGCTCTTCCGCAAGTCCACCGGACTGCCCATCCATCAGTACGTCATCCAGCGTCGCGTCGAGCGCGCGAAGACACTGCTGACGCAAGACAATCTTTCCATGGAAGAGATCGCGCAGACCGTAGGTTTTGCCCATCAAAGCCACATGGCGAAACATATGCGGCGCGTTCTCGGAGTTCCACCAAAGGCGATGAAGCGGCTGTTGGCAGAGTCTCCCAACTACAACTGATCTTTTGTCCGCCGATTGTGCTCGAAAGCATCGAAACGTGCGCGCACCCAACCGCACCGGCACGCCATACTCCTCTCATGAGACGCAGAGAGTTTTTGAAAAATACATCGGGGATGATCATGGCCACCATACTGGAATCACAAGCGTTTGCAAGACAGTCCGAGCACATCGATGCCGCCTGGTACCTCCGTTCGCGCCGCTATGCCTCGCTGCCCATGAGCCGTGTCGCTTATGTCGAGCACGGTCGCGGCCCAGCTGCCCTCTTCGTCCATGGATATCCGTTGAACGGCTTTCAGTGGCGTGGAGCCCTTGAGCGGCTGCATAAGCATCGCCGTTGCATTGCACCCGACGTGATGGGACTTGGCTACACCGAGACCCCTGAGGGTCAGGTCATCACGCCGGAGTCTCAGGTGGCCATGCTCGCAGCGCTGCTCGACTCCCTGCACATCGACACGGTCGATCTGGTGGCAAACGATAGCGGCGGCCTCGTCTCCCAGCTCTTTCTGGCCCGGCATCCCCAACGCGTGCGAACACTTTTGCTCACCAACTGCGACGTCGACGAGAACAACCCGCCACCCGGCTTCCTGCCGTTCGTCGCACTGGCCAAAAAGGGAACATTTGTCGACCGCGTCCTCGTTCCAGAGTTGAACGACAAAGAACTCGCTCGTTCTGCAAAGGGGCTTGGCGGCCTGACCTATACCTATCCCGAGCGCTTCTCCGATGAAACAATCGAGACCTACCTGCGTCCACTGGTCGAATCTCCATTGCGAAAATCACAAGTCAATCAATACGCGATCTCCCTCGCAACAAACGTCCTGGTGCCGATTCGCGAAGACCTCAGGCAATGGAAGGGACCGGCTCGAATGGTCTGGGGGCTGAAGGATACCCTCTTTGGAGTAGAGTGGGCCGAGTGGCTCGACCGTACCCTGCCGGGATCCCGCGGCGTGCGACGGGTTGAAGGAGCAAATCTGTTCTTCCCGGAAGAGATGCCGGATCTCATCGCCGAGGAAGCGACAAAGTTGTGGCAGGTCGGCTAACGGAGACAAGCTCGCGCAGGGGGTTGCAAGTCACTCCCTACCGCGTCTTCGCGATATCTGGCCCCATCATCTCCTGCACGCTCGGCGCCGGATCATCAGGAATCTCCTGCTTCTCCATCCTCGCCTGCTCACGTTCATAGTCCGACTCGAGATGATTCTCCGTCAGCCCCGTCTTCAGCAACGCAAACGCCTGCTCCGGCGTATCCGCAAACTGAAACAGCTCAAGGTCCGCCTGCGCAATCGCACCCTTCGCCGCCAACAGCTCCATATTGATCACATTCTTCCAATAGCTAGACCCGTAGACCACCACCGTGATCTTCTTCGCCAGTTTTCTGGTCTGCGCCAGCGTCAGCAGCTCGAACATCTCATCCAGCGTTCCGAAGCCGCCCGGAAAAACCACCAAGGCCTTTGCCAGATAAGCGAACCAGTACTTCCGCATAAAAAAATAATGAAAGTCAAAGCTAAGCGCCGGCGTAATGTACGGATTCGGATGCTGCTCGAACGGCAGCTTGATATTCAAACCAATCGTCTTGCATCCAGCCTCATACGCCCCACGATTGGCCGCCTCCATAATCCCCGGCCCGCCGCCCGAAGTAACCACAAATCTGTGCCGCCGCCCGGGCAGCGTCTTCGACCAGGAAGCGACCAACCCCGCCAGCCGCCGCGCGTCTTCGTAATAATGAGCCATCTCCACCGCAGCCTCCGCCAGCCGTAGCTTCTGAGCGCTGGCCTCTCCGCTCGCTATCTCCTCAGGACTTGCGGGCTGCTCCGCCTTGGGTGCAGGCTCGCTCGAACCCGTGTTCGCCAGCAGCTCCAGCTCGGAGCTCGCCACGTCCAGCGCTCGAAACCGAGCCGACCCAAAGAACACCACCGTATCCTGAATCCGCTCCCGCCGAAACCGCGCCATCGGCTCCTGATACTCCGCCAGTATCCGCAGCATCCGCCCATCCGGCGAGCTCAAAAACTCCGCATTCTCATACGCCAGCGGAGCCTGCTCCAGCGCGTCCGGTACCTTTGGGTTCATACTCTCTCACTCATTTGAAATCGCTCATCCCCGGTAGTCGCGGTAATGCACCGCCTCAGAGATACCGATCCAGATATCCAGCAGTCCCAGCCCGGAGATCATCCCCCGCACCGCGCCGTTATGCAACACCGCCGTCAGCCACGGCCTCGCCAGAATGAACTCGTTCCGGTCCCATATCCGCGTCCACCACGGAAGCACCATCACCAGCACGCCCAGGTACACGCAGAACAACACCAGCACAAACAGCGACAGCCGTTGCAGCCACACCGGCGCTGATCTCTTTGCAGGTTCTCCCTGGCTTACCGTCGGTTCTTCCACAGTCGGCTCAGGATTCGGAAATAGTTGTGGCTGTCCGGACATCAAACTCCGCATCAAACGTTCTGCGCAAAACCTCTTCCGCTCGAATAACTCTCAAGTCTGACACTAGCAGAGCGCCTCGTCCTTGTCTCTCCAACGGAAGGATCATGCGAGGCTCCCCTTCCTTCACTTCGCTGATTTTGCGGGAGTTGGCAGCGCAGCAGGAGCATGGGTGTCATGAGGAAAATCCAGCCGCAGATCATACGTCGACCGAGTACCCGTCACCTTGACCGGCAGCTCAACCCCCGCACCATTTTTCTTCAGCAGTTTGTCGAATGGAGTCAGCAGCATGCTCTTCCACCCCGTCGTCATCTGCGACGCTGTCGCCTGCGTCTTCACCGTCCCATGAAACTCAAACGTGCTCGCAACCAGTTGCATCTGCCCGTCCGCCAGCATCTGCGCCCCAGGCATCTGGTAGTTCAGATCCTTCACCTCCAACACCGCATTCGCAATCGTAAACTTTCCGCTCAGCGCCGAACCCACTACCTCCGCATCCTGCGGGTTTGCCTGCTTCGGCTTCCCCTGCGCCCTCATACTCAGCGCGTCCATCTTCGCCTGCATCTCGGGATTGTTCATCATGGCATCGCTGATCGCGAACGTACCCTCCAACCTCATCTTTCGCGACACGCTCACCGGCCCCGCAGTATCGAGAAAATGCACCTTTGCCGCCAACTCCCCACGCATCAGCGGCGGATTCGACTTCAACACGAGGTTAAAAATATCCTCAAGCCGCCCCTTCCCGATCACCACATTGAGATCGGTGTTATGCCCCTGCACCCCCACCGCCCTCGTCACAGCACCTCGTGCCGTAATCTCGGTCCTGCCAAGCCGCGCCCGCACCGGATCCAGCCACGTATCTCCCGTCGTCCCATCCACCACCGCATGAAACTCCGTATGCAGAGGCACCGGATGGTCGCTGATATCCAGTCGAAAGTCCGCAGTCTCCGTAGTCCCATCCGCCGTCAAGTTCCCCAGCGTTCCGCCAAACCTTCCCGTCGAAGACAAGACCCCACCCAACCCATGAATCGAAGACAGGTCCGCATGACTGAACGTGTAATCCCCGTCAAGCGGCGTATCCCGCGGATTGTCGTCCTGCCATGGCCCAAAGTGCCCCGTCGACTGCACATCCCCCACTGGCTTCGGATTCACCAGTAGCGCCGTATAGTTCAACGGCTTCTTCGACCCCACATCGGTCAGCACCAGGCTCTTAATAGCAAACTCCAAGGGCTTCTTCCCCGGCTTGCTCGTCTCCAGAGTCACCTTTGCATCCGTGCACTCGATCCGGTCGACCGCAATCCCCAGAGCCGACTGCCCCTTCCGCCTCGGATCATCAGGCCCCTGTCCTCGATCTCCCTTCGGTGGAATATTCACCCGAAGCCCCTGCACCTTCACCGTGACTAATCGAGTCGTAGGCCGCAGCAACTCGCGCCATCCTGTCCTGAACTCAAATCGATCGACTACCAGCATCGGCGGCGCATTCGGACTCGCATCCGGCTTCGTCGGTCCCGCCAGGTAAAGAATCCGCAGCCCTCCACCAGTAACAATCATGTCCCTGCTCATCGCAAGCTCAAGCCGGTCCAGCTCCACCGGGCTATGAAACCGCGCCGAAAGCGTCTCGACCACCTTCTTCCGCAGCATCGGCTGCACCTGCCTCAGACCCCACTCCACCGCCAGAGCACCCGCAATCGCCACCAGCACAAACACCGCACCAGTCCACAGCACCCAACGCCACCCCCACCAGCGCTGACGCTCCACCGGCACCACGGTCTCCGTATCTGTCTCGCTCAAATTGTTCCTCTGCTGTTTGGACGCTCATAGACCGCCAAAAGCCGGAGCCCACCCGAAAAATACCGCGGAGATGGAGTTTTCGCGACAGTCGAGCGCCATAATCCCGCAAAGCTCTACCACCAGCTTCAGCTTTAGCACGCCTCGCAGCGGGGTGGCTAATGCTTCTTAGGAGTCAAACAGGTCTGTCCGAATCGATCGTTCAAGCACAGCGTCCACCCACTTGGCTCTTGATCGATCTTGTAGTGGTACTCCGTCTTACTGAGATCCGTGGCCGCCTCAACGGTCACGCCCGCACATTGATCCTTTTTCGTCTCCGTTCGTCTCGCCGGCATAAGATCCATGGTCGAACCCTGCACCGAGACCTGTCCAAACTCCTGTTTCATCGTCGTGATCAGACACTTGCCGTTAGACGAACCATGAATATCTGTCAAAAAGTACTCCCCGGCTCGCATCATCTTCCACCGCGGAGGAGAAAACGTATACAGCACCGAGCGTGCCGAATGCACTCCCTCACTGTCAGACTGCTGAACCAACTGCCACTGTCCAAGCAGATCGTCAGGCAACGCTGGACCACCCGACTGCGCCAACGTTGCCGACATCGCCATCTGCACCAGGAACAACACCGGGCTAAGAAGCACAAAGAGAATCAACGCAACCGTAGAGCGCCCCTTCGACACCTGCATCAGCTCGCGATAGGCTCCCCAGACGCAGAAGATCCACACATAGGTAGCCACGAACCCCAACCCCAGGAAGATAAGAAAGATCCTGAAGCCACTGCTTGCCGACAGGGCCGCCGCATCTGTAGCGTTTCCGCTCATCACCTGTTGATATCCAACCCCATCCAGCACCTTGAAAGCTCCCGCCCCCACCAGCGAGAAGAACAGAAATAGCAGCGTCGACACCCCCGAAAAATAACAGGTAGCGGCAACAACCTTCTTCCAGGCAAGCCTTCCCCCCACCACCTTCCAAACCACGACGGCCAGCACAACGTTCAGCGCAAACGCCAACGCGGACTGCACAGCGAGTATGCCGAACAGCACCTCCCTGTTCTCCTTGCCAAAGAAAAACGGAATCTGCGCAAGAAAAGCTATCCCGAAACACACAGCAACGAACGTAAAAGCCTCTTCCAGCGCCGAGTCCGACTCGAGATCCAATGCCAGAACAGCGCTCTTCGGAGCGGGAAGCAGCGCCACCAACCTCCGACCAAAGAACGGAAGAGCTCCAACCAGCTTGTCGATTAGATCTTTCACTCGGGACGCGCCTCTGGCCGTCCACTCTAATCCCTCGTCTCTGTATCTCCTATAGAAATCACGCTCCGGGCACCGACTTTGAGTCGAGCTTCGACGAGTGGCACAGAATCAACGATAGAACCCGGCAGCACAGCTAAAGCCCCTCAGGACTCTTTAGCTGAGACAACCTCTTCTCCCGCCCCTTCCACTCCTGCGACGAAAACAGCCTCGGCCCCGCCTCGATCAACCGCGGCATCATGTTGAACACCGCCACCCGGTTCCACGGCCCGCCGTTCCTCATCCGAAACCCCTTCTCATTCAGGTCGCTGACGATGCTCGCATACGAGAAGTCCTGCCCCAGCAGCTCCATCATCAGCATCAGCGTCTGGTTCTCTCTCGGATGGACCTCCAGCCTCTGACAGTCCTCCGAGATCCGCAGACCGTAGGGAATCTCTTCACCAAACACTCCCGCCCTCGGAGCCTCCTGATCCGGCAGCTCCCGCCTCCACTCGATCGACACCAATTGCCAGCCGGCAGCCATACGCTGCCTCATAATCTCAGGGCTAAAGGGCCCCGAGACCACATCGCGAACCCGTTCGAAATAAGACATCCCCAGCCTCCGCAAGCGAAACTCCGCAAAGGTAATCATGCAATTCCTCAACCAAAGCTCCGGCTCCGATCAAAACCCGTAACCTGCGGCCCCAGCAAAACATAACGACAAGCTAACCAACACCCAACCGACCCGGCACTGTCCAAACTCACAAAATACTGTTCGTTTTCGAACTCCTCCAGCTCTCTATCCGAAACCCGGGTTCAGCATCCCACCAAGCCAAAACACGGCAGGAGTCGCAACTACGCGCAGGCAATCCCCGATCTCCCACCCAAAACTTCGGCCTCCCGAAGCTCGCCTAACGTGCCACCTGAAGCTCTGCCCGTTGAATCTTCGCCCGAACATCCTCCCCGCGAAAGATCGGCGACGAACAAGCCTGCGCCGTACAAAGAAACAACGCAGCCCGCTTCAACGGAGGATACGTAACACTCGTCGGCAGCGGAGCGGGGTCCGCCGGGTCGCGTATCTCAATCAACTCATGCGACGTAATCGAGCGCAACGCAGCTGCATGCAGTGCCATCACCTCAGCACTGGCAGCCGAGCCAACCACGGTCACATGAATCGGAGCCTCCGTCATATCCTCATTGGCAAGCAGCACCCCTGCCGACAGCGGCTGCAGCGCAACCGACTCTGCCGCAAGATACCGCATCGCCTCCGCCGCGGTAGCCCGAAACCTTTCCTCCCCGGACGCCACCGCAAGCGCCGAAGCAAACCTCACCAGCGCAACATTTTCATCACGATCAGGATGCGGCCGATACGCAGCATCCGTAGGCTTCTGTGCCGTAACAAATCCCCCACCCGCCACCGCAGGAGCAAAGTGTGCCGCAATATACTGCCCCGTCGCAGCCGCAGCCTTCAAATCGCCTCGATCCCCCGTAACGTTATAGAGCGCCAGAAAAGCCTGCCCCATCGCCAGCGTATCGCCGAGATAAGGCCCACCCGCATCCACATCGTCATGCCGAAATCCCCCGCCAGGCAAGCTACGATGCACCACGATCCAAGCCGCCGCACGCTGAGCCTGCAACAACGCCGACCCATCGCCACTCGCAGCGTAGTAGTCGCACAACGCAGCGATCATCCACCCATTCTCACGAGAATAAACATGCGTATCCACCCGCGGCATCCCCTGCGCGCGCCGGCCCGCATCCTGCAGTTTGAAGTAAGCCTCATTCTCCTGCCCATCATGCAGATCCGCATCCTGCGACACGAAGAACACACCCGCCGAAGGCGCAGTTAGAAAATTTGTAACGTAACGATGCACAGATTGTGCCGCCTTCAAATCCTCCGGATTCTGCGTCTCCGCATAAGCCAGCGAATACTCCCGCAACGCATCCGCCTGGATTGAGATCAGCTTCTCAAAGTGCGGCTCCGTCCAATGCCGCCCCACCGAGTACTGGTACATCCCGCCCCACACCGGGTCCAGCAGGTTCGTCGCATCATGCAGCGTGTCGGCCGCGCGCTTCGCATACTCCGCGTTCCCCCGCGCGCCCTGACGCATCGCATACTCCACCGACTCTTCATCCAGATACTTATGAACAAACCCCCACCCTCCGATGGGCTTGTCATACTGCTTCTCATACAGCGTTTCAATTCGCGTCAACAACCCCGCACTGATCGCCGATCCCGAAGCAGGCCGAAACGCTGCCTCCCTCTCGACACTCGGCCCCGGCGAAGGATCATCAATGATCGCCTGCAACATCGACGACATCAGCCGCGGCGGCAGATACCCCTGCCGCTTCACAATCTCCGAGCCATCCGCCGCGAACACCACCGTGGCCGGCCATCCATAGTCCTGATACCGATTCGAGATATCCGGCCGCGAGTCCTGATCCACCTTCACCAGCACATACTTCTGATTCAGCAGCCGCACCACCGCCGGATCGCGATACGTCACATCATCCATCACGTGGCACCAGTGGCACCACACCGCCTCCAGATCCAGCAGCACTAACTTATGCTCTGCCCGAGCCTGTACAAACGCTCCATCCGACCAGGCCTGCCAATGCAAAGCCGCTTGCGGAGTCGGACCCGAAGCCCCGCCCGAAACTGTAATCGCCATCACCGAGATAAGCACTGCCGAACGGAATCGCATGTCACTCTAAGTACGAACCGCAGCCCTAAAGCGGATTCCCTGACTCTAGCCACGCATCCCATCCACACTATCCCGCCGACCTCCCACAAACCACCCTTCACCCATGGAATGTCGCTCTACCAGCTATAGTGCACCGTGTAGCTGAGGATCGCTTCGCCTTTCGCTGGCACCGTCACGGGGAAGTCGATCGTGGAGCTGTCACGTTTGGTGAACTCAGCAGACTTCCCGACGATCTCCCAGTTCTCTCCGCGACCCATGTGTTCCACGGCGTGAATCGTCACCGGCTGGGCCTTCTGATTCGAGAGCTTGATCTCAAAGCTCTCATCCATCTCCCGCCTCATATTGTCCACTTTGAAGTCGGTCTGACGCCGCGCCGCAGTCAGGTCGAAGGCGCTCCCACTAGTCACTTTTACTGTCTGCTCCGCCGGCGTGTGCATGATCATGTTCTCTCCCACAAACTGCATCTGGCCACCGGTATCGCGCCGATAAAGACGCAGACGGCCTGCGGGCAAAGGCATCCCGAGATGGTTCGACTCAGAGTTCTTGATCTCCTCAAAGATCGAAACGCGTGTGTTGCCGGAGTGCGAAAATCCGATCTGATCGTTATGGTATCCAGGATAAAAAACCT
The DNA here is from genome assembly GCF_013410115.1 of Tunturiibacter gelidiferens. Taxonomy (GTDB): domain Bacteria; phylum Acidobacteriota; class Terriglobia; order Terriglobales; family Acidobacteriaceae; genus Edaphobacter; species Edaphobacter gelidiferens. Next base: position 627,909 of record NZ_JACCCV010000001.1, on the reverse strand, counting down.
GCTCAACAGTGCCGTTTCCTTCAAACTGATACGTCCGCCGAACGGTCACATTCGAGGCCTCGAGAAACTGCACCTGCTTCGTCTCCTCATTACGAAGCGAGACCGTGCGATGAAGATCGTACAGATGGAAATCGTCAAACGCCTTCTGAGTCACTTGGGGACCTGCCGAAGCCAGAACCGCGACGCTCTGGTTGACATTCGCCCAAGTACGATATCGGCCCTGCAACTCCTGGATCTTCGCCACATCCCCCGCCATCAACTGAATCGTCGCTTCAGGAAAGTCGCTACCCGTCTTGTTCTCGATGGTCACCCAGCCGATAATCTCAGCCAGCTCCGGCCCCGTCGTATCGGCTGTCTCCGGCACCACCACGTTGTAGGTGGCCTGCCAGTTCATCCCATGTGTAATGTAATCAAGCTCCGCAGAGAACCGCGCAGCCTTCTCGGCATCAATCTGCCACCGCAGCGTAGGCTTCAACAACAGGCCGTCCGTCGTCGCCGGAAACACCGGAGTTCCAGGCATGGAGAACTGCATCTTCCCGCCAACTTCGATCAACGGTTGGTTATACGGATATCCATTCGCCGCCTGCCCGCCCGCTCGAATGATCCGGCCCTCCACAGTTGTCGCCGGAACCACCTGCCGCTCACCCGTTGCACTCTCCCTCACCTGCGGTCCTTGAATCTGAAAATCGATCGTCTTGCCCTCGTACTTCTCCATCATCCACTGCTGGTCCACCACCGCCGCGTCATAGTTCTGCTCGGCCACACGCACTAGATTGCGACCACTCGGGTCGCGAAGCACCACCGAATCCGGCTCAAGTTGCCTTGTCACATTCGTCGTCAGAACTTCGTTCGATCCCGCGTGAAGATCGAGCGGAACCGTCGTGCGAGCGACGGCAAAGTCCTGGTTGTAGATGGTGAGCCGGGTCGGCGCGGTCGTGGGCTCCTGCGCCACGACATAAGAGAAGGCAAGCAGAGGCAGAAAAGCGAAACATCGGATCATGAGATATCCCTGGAGCACAGCATGAGTATGAAAACACACTGTTAGACGGAGAAGAACAGCAAACATGGACAACAAGCTCATCTAAATCCTGTCCTGCCGGACGAGCGCCCTGCGCGGGCAGCGGTCACTTCGTGACCCACAATTGCTTCGCGAGGTGCTCCCGCTGGTCGCAAACTAAATTCCGTGCCGACCAACGGGAGGCCCTGTGCAGATGACCCGCCAAGACCGGTACACAAGTCACGAAGTGACCGCCGCCCGCGCAGGGCGCCCGTCCGCAGGACACACACGCGTTTCACGCTCCAATGAGAAAATAGAAGCAGAATGCTCCAACTCTCAGCAGCCGGCAAACGCTTCGGCCAAAAACTCCTCTTCGAAGACGCGAACTGGCTCATCAACCCAGACGAGCGCACAGGTCTGGTCGGCGGCAACGGCACCGGCAAATCCACCCTCCTCAAGATCATCGGCGGCATCGAGTCCCTCGACTACGGCACCATCACCCGCAACAAAGGCGTCACCCTCGGCTATCTCCCGCAGGACGGCCTCGCCCTCCGCGGCCGCACCGTCTTCTCCGAATGCCTCTCCGTCTTCGACCACCTCCACGAGCTCGAGCGCGAGTCCATCGAACTCACCACCACCCTCTCCGAGGCCGACCCAAAATCGAAAGAGTACGCCACCGCCGCCGAGCGCTACTCCGACATCGCCGACCAGCTCCACGTCCACGACATCTACAACCTCGACTCGCAGGTAGGCGCCGTCCTCGGCGGCCTCGGCTTCGCCAAAGAAGACTGGGACCGCAACACCGAAGAGTTCTCCGGCGGCTGGCAGATGCGCATCGCGCTCGCCAAGCTCCTGCTCCAAAAACCCTCCCTCCTCCTTCTCGACGAGCCCACCAACCACCTCGACATCGAATCCCGCAACTGGCTCGAAACCTATCTCCACGACTATCCCAACGCCTACATCCTCATCTCGCACGACCGCTACTTCCTCGACGTCACCGTCAACAAAACCGTCGAACTCTGGAACAAGCGCATGCACACCTACCACGGCAACTACGAGAAGTACGTCGCGCAAAAAGAAGAGCGCCGCACGCAACTGATGAATGCGTACAAGAATCAGCGCGACCGCATCGACGCCCTCGAAGCCTTCATCAATCGCTTCCGCTACCAGGCCACCAAGGCCAAGCAAGTTCAGTCCCGCATCAAGGAACTCGAAAAGATCGAACGCATCGAAGTCCCCGAAGACGAGTCCACCATTCACTTCTCCATCCCGCAGCCCCCGGCAAGCGGCCGCACCGTCCTTGAAGTCAACAACCTCAAAAAGATCTACCCCACGCCAACCGGCGGCGAAAAACTAATCCTCGACGACCTCAGCTTCACCATCGAACGCGGCGACCGCATCGCTCTCGTAGGCGCCAACGGCGCAGGCAAATCCACCCTCATCCGCCTACTCAGCCGACAGGAAGAACCCACCGCAGGCACCATCCGCGAAGGCCACAACGTCCTCTCCGACTTCTTCGCGCAAGATCAGTACAAAGTCCTCGACCCCGCCGCCGGCATGCTCGACGACATCAGCGGCGCCGCCCCCAAAGTCCCCGTCGTCGAACTCCGCTCCCTCCTCGGCTGCTTCATGTTCTCCGGCGACGACGTCTTCAAGAAACTCGGCGTCCTCTCCGGCGGCGAACGCAACCGTTACGCGATGGCCAAGATGCTCGTCTCGCCCTCCAACTTCCTGCTCCTCGACGAGCCCACCAACCACCTCGATCTCCGCGCCAAAGACGTCCTCCTCGACGCCATCCGCAACTTCACCGGCACCGTCCTCTTCGTCTCGCACGACCGCTACTTCATCGACGGCCTGGCCACTCGCGTCTTCGAGGTCGAAGACCGCCGCCTCCACATCTACCCCGGCAACTACGAGGACTACCTCTGGCGCAAACAGGGCGGCCCCGAAAAAGTAACCGAACAGATCACAAATTTGCTCGCCGCAACACCCACACCTCCGCCTGTAGTCGAAATCCCAGCGCCAACCACCGAACCCGTACTAAACGCAAACATCAAACGCCTCAACCCAATCAAGCTCAAGCAGCTCGAAGACCGCCTCCACCACGCCGAAGAAGAGATTCCCCGCCTCGAGTCCCTCATCGCTGCCGCCGAGGAGCGTCTAGGAAACTTCACCTCCGCCGATCAATCCCAGAGAGACGCCGCCGAGCTCGACGACCTCCGCACAAAACGCACCATCCTCCTCGCCGAATGGGAGGACCTCTCCCTCACCCTCGAAGAGCAGCAGCTGGCCTGAGTGCCACCTCTCTCTTCCCAAGCAGACAAACCCACCCGCCCACCACACGCTCAGAACTTAATCCAAAGAGCATGACCCAACCAAGCCATCCCGTGCTACCGTGTCTGCAACTCCAGAATTCGAGGCCCGCCGTCTCGAGGAGCTAAACGTAATCCAGCAGACACGCATTCCGATCGGAATCATCGACCGGCTCTAAAGACCGGCCATGAAGACCGGCCCAAAGCAGCAACCGTCCTATTCCACCTGCATCTCCTTCGCTCGTCTGCTGTTGCCGAGGAGTCATCATGAGACCACTCTGGAAGTCGCTCTCTCGCACATCCGCCATCACCCTCGCTCTCCTGGCCACGCTCCATGCACAGGCGCCCACACCCACCCAAACCGCCCTCACCATCTCCCCTTCCACCGCCGGAACCAACACAGCCATCGTCCTCACCGCGAGAGTCACCTCCGCCGGCTCTCCCGTCCATCCCGGCCTCGTCCTCTTCTGTAACGCCAACGCCGCCCACTGCGAGGACGCCGCCATCCTCGGCACCGCCCAGCTCACCTCCGCCGGCACCGCAAAGCTGCACCTCCGCCTCAGTCCCAACACCTACAGCCTCAAAGCTGTCTTTCAGGGAACGCCTCACAGCCCCGTCCCCCGCCAACCCAGCACCTCTGCCACGCAGTCCCTCACCATCACCGGCCTCAGCGAATCCTCCGTCGGCCCAGTCACAGCAACCACTGCCTCCAGCGGCCGCTCCAACCTCTCCGCCATCGTCGGTGGTCTCGGGACCTCACCTCTCACCGGCACAGTCTCCTTCTCCGACGTTGTCCACAACGGAACCCCACTCACCCTCGGCACAGCCTCTATCAATGCCCTGCCCACCAAGGCGCAGCTCTCCCCCTTCACCCTCGCCACCTACGCCAACAGCTTCCTCCAGGTCCTCTCCGGCGACTTCAACAACGACGGCCTCGCCGACCTCGCCGCCCTTGCCTACGACGACAACAACCAGGACCAGAATCTCGGCACCAGCAACCTCGTCACCCTCCTCAGCAACGGCGACGGCACCTTCCGCTCCACCACCGTCCCCCTTACCACCGAGTTCCCCCCCGCCTTCGCCTCCGGAGACTTCAACGGCGACGGCATCCTCGACCTCGCCGTCTACGACGCCTTCTCCTGCAGCATCACTCCCATGCTCGGCAAAGGCGACGGCACCTTCACCGCCCAGACCCCAACTTCCATCCCCTCCTGCGTCGGCCCACCCGTTCTTGTAGCCGACATCAATGGCGACGGCATCCCCGACCTCATGCTCTCCGGAAGCCAGAGCTTCAGCAATCCGGCTATTCTCCTCGGCAAAGGCGATGGCACCTTCACCCTCACCGTCCCTGCATCCAGCATCATCACCTGGCCCCCCACCGTACTTCGCGACCTCAACGGCGACGGCATCCCTGACCTCATCACCACCTCCGAGAACTACACCTCGCCCGGCATCTATCCCATCCTCATCTACACCGGCAACGGCGACGGCGACGGCACCTTCACTCTCAAGTCCTCCATTCCCTACCCGCACTACGTCAACTCGCTTGACGTAGCCGACTTCACCGACGACGGCATCCCCGATCTCATCGTCGCCAACAGCGACAGCACCCTCGACCTCCTCACCGGCAACGGCGACGGCACCTTCGCGCTCAAACCTCCTGTCTCGCTGCCCGGCGCCCTGCCCTATCAGATAGCCGCAGCCGACTTCAATGGCGACGGAAAAGAGGACGTCCTCATCGCCTCCACGGCAACCGCACCCAACGGCCCCGCAAATCTGAAGATCCTCCTCGGCAACGGCAACGGCAGCTTCGCCTCGCCGCCCATCTCGCAAAACACCTTGTCCTATCAGGGCTTCACCCTCGGAGACTACAACGGCGACGGCATCCCCGACGTAGCGTCCCTTCTCTACACCAACAACCTCTCTACCACCGTCTTCACTCAGCTCGTCGAGCACACCAAACAAGCCACCATCGACAACATCCCCCTCCAGCCCGACACCGATCACGTCGTGACAGCCCACTACTCCGGATCGACCGACTACAAGCCCAGCACCTCCCCGCCCTTCGATCTCATCACCTTCCCCAACGTCACCGCAAAGCTCCACTTCACCAGCACCGGCTTCGTCTATAGCCGCGTCACCAACACCTACAGCGGAACCCTCACCGTCACAAATACCGGCAGCTCTGCCATCGCGGGCCCCCTCCAGATCGGATTCACCAACCTGCCCGCAACCATCACACTCGCCAATCCCACAGTTCCAAAGAACGAAGGCTTCTTCACCATCCCCGGCGGACTCCTCCCGGGCAAATCCGCGCAGATCCTCGTCCGTTTCAACAACCCCTTCAACGCCAGCATCACCTACACCCTCGTCGCTTACACGGGAGCGCTCTGACATGAAAACCGCCTCAGCCACCAAGACCCCACGCAGCTTCCTCGCCCATACAGCCGCTCTCCTTGCCGTCCTCATCCTCTCTTGCGCCCCTTCGGCTCACGCGGACACCTACTCCATCTCCATCGACACCTCAACCCTCCCCAGCGGCGACCAGTTCGAGTACTTCCTCGATCTGCAGTTCAACCCCGGCCAGCTTCCCGGCACGCAACTCGCCTACGCAGACGCCTCCGTGCCCACCTGCTGCATCAACTACGGCTTTTCCCTCACCGGAGACGTCTCCGACGGCTTCGGAGGCGGCCCTACCGATATCAGCTTCGACAACCAGACCCCGTACAACGACGCCTTCGGCAGCATCTACCTGCCCTCAGCCGGTGTTCCCATCACCTTCACCGTCGGGCTCAGCGGTCCCGCAGTCGACTCCCCCAACGGCACCTCACTCTCTGGCAGCACCTTCGCCATCAGCCTCTTCGACGACAATATGGCGCCCATCCTCACCGCAAATCCCGACGGCTTCCTCGGCCTCCTCAATCTGAACACCAACGGCACCGTCACCACCCAGACCTTCCTCGACGCAACCGGCGGCCCATCCGCCATCACCATCACCGATCTCACCCCGCCGCCTGCGGTGCCGGAGCCCAGCACTCTCGTCCTACTCGCGACCGGACTCACGGGAACTCTCACACTCGTCCGCAGAAGACTCCGAAGCTGACCTTCGACCTCATCACCCGAAGCTCAATTCGCCAAAGACCCATCGAGATCCCGACAACCAAAGACTGTCTGTGCAAGAGAAAACCGTCCGGCGGTATATGCTTCTCTAGTTCTCGGAGGCAACCGATGGTTCTTCGCAAAGCAGTCCTGATCCCGTTCGTTCTTCTCTGTATCGGCCAGTCTCCAACTCTGCGCGGCCAGTCCACTCTCGCCGCAACCCCACCAATGGGCTGGAATAGCTGGAACCACTTCGCAGAGCATGTCACCGACGCGGACGTCCGAACCGCAGCTGATCTCATCGTCTCCACCGGCATGCGCGACGCCGGGTACATCTACGTCAACGTCGACGACACCTGGCAGGGCACCCGCGACGCCAACGGAGAACTCCATCCCAACGATCGTTTTCCCGACATGAAGAAACTCGGCGACTACATCCATTCCAAGGGTCTCAAGTTCGGCATCTACTCCTCGCCCGGCCCCAAGACCTGTGGAGGTTTCGAAGGCAGCCTCGGCCACGAGGTCCAGGACGCAAAGATGTACGCCGGATGGGGCGTCGACTTTCTCAAGTACGACCTCTGCTCCATGCAGGACCCCATGCGCGAGCTCACCGCAAAGAACAACGGCAACACCGATGCCGCCTTCAAGATGATGATCGACGCCTACCGCAAGATGGGCGACGCCCTCAAAGCAACCAACCGCCCGATCTTCTACAGCCTCTGCCAGTACGGCGTAGCAGAAGTCTGGAAGTGGGGTCCGGAAGTCGGCGCACAGATGTGGCGAACCACCGACGACATCAACGACACCTACGGCCGCATGACCATCATCGGCCTCGAACAAGCTGATCTCGCCCCCTTCGCCGGCCCCGGTCACTGGAACGATCCCGACATGCTCGAAGTCGGCAACGGCCACATGACCACAGACGAGTACCGAACCCACATGAGCCTCTGGGCACTCCTCGCCGCGCCTCTGCTCGCCGGCAACGATCTCAGCAAAATGACCCCCGAAGACAAAAGCATCCTCCTCAACAAAGAGGCAATCGCAATCGATCAGGACTCCCTCGGCAAGCAAGCCACCCGCCTCTACCAGCGCGGAGACTTCTCCGTCTGGACCAAACCCCTCGCCGACGGAAGAGTAGCTGTCGGCCTGTTCAACACCGCCGGAGACTCACGCGACATAGCTCTCGACCTGACTCAAATCGGCTTCGCTCAAGGAGCGACCCTCCACGACGTCTGGGAGAACAAAGATCTGGGGAAACGCACCGGCATCTACTCCCGCAATATCCCAAAGCACGGCGTCGCCCTACTCATCCTGAGCAAATAAAGGCTGGCCTCAGTCCGCCCATCCAGCCCAGCAATCGCGCCTCATCCGTTCCCAAACGGGGCAGTCATCTGCCCGTGGGGCCTTCGTCCGGCCCAAGGGCCTTCATCCTACCCCCATGGGGCTTTCATTCTGATCCAAAGGGCCGCCATGCATGTCCCCACAAGGGACCGCCATGCTGCCCCAAAAGGCCGTCATCCCGTCCCCAAAGGGACCCCACCTTAAAAGGGCCGTCATCCTGAGCGCAGCGAAGGATCCCCGCATTCGTCGTTGCCTTTGTTCTTACCTCCACTGCACGAATGCCCCGTCGCAATTTCGCACCAAATGGAAATCCGAAATTCCTCAAAATCATGACGCACTCTCAGACCGAATAGCCCGCGCCGCAATTGTAGCCGGGCCACTCGAAGATCCAATTCAGAATCCAACCCTCTGAAGACAAGCGAGATCGACGAGGCTTAGCCATTCCAACCAATGACCCGCTATCGAAACTCCTGAAACCTGCCGTAACTCTTACCGTCCTGGCCGCCTGCCTTCTTGCCGCGTCGCCCATCCACGCGCAGGAAGCGTCGAAGAAGCAGGACAAGCTCCTCACCCACGAGTCAGGCTTTCTGACCGACGAGACCTACTCCAGACTTCAGCCCGACCGGACAAACGCCGACTGGCTGATCTACTTCAAAAACCCGGACGTCTTAATGAACTCCGACACCTTCGTCCTCGATCCCGTCAAAGTCTTCTTCGTCCCCGAAGTCCAGCAGAAAGACATCAACCCGGCAGACCAGACCAAGCTAGAGGAATACTTCACAAAGGCCATCAGGGACGAACTCGAGGCCGGCCGCTACAACCTCGTAACCGAGCCCGGGCCGGGCGTCATGGTCTTACGCTTCGCCATCACCAACGTGGAGCCCAACGGCGCCAAGACCAACGCAGCCATAACCGGAACCACTGCCGTGGCGACCCATGCGGTCGCGCCCGGCGCAGGCGAACTGGTGCCGCGACTAAAAGTCGGCAAGGTCTCCATCGAAGGCGAGATGGTCGACTCCGCTTCCGGAGAGGTGGAGATGGCCTTCATGACCAGCAAGAGCGGTCGGAGGTTCTTCAGCGGCCTCAAGGCCTTCGAGAAGTGGGGCGACATCGACGCTGCCTTCCGCTCCTGGGCCAAGAACTTCCGCCAGAGACTGGATAAAGCCCACTCCTCCTGAAGCCGGGAAAAAGAAGTCAAAAAAAATCTCGAAAAGTTGGCGTGTTTTTAAACCACCCCAAAACAGCCATCCGCTCACCACGTTTCACCAGCAAAAAACCACGTTCCTACCACCCAAAAACCACGTTTTGCGCCCACATTTTCGCAAAACCCCACCAAAAACCACCTCAAGAAAATTATCTTCCCTCGCGCAGCCGAGCCGCCAGCCGCTCCGGCAACCCAGCCATCAATATCCTTCCCTGCGCCGCCGTCAGGTCATACGGAACGCGATGATAGATAATCTCCCGCGCCTCCGAGTCATAAATCACAAACGCCGCCCGCCAGTCCGAATCCCTCGGCTGCCCAACCGATCCCGGATTGATCAGATGCCGCGTCCCCTCTGGAATCAGCATCTTCCAGCTCTCCGCCGCGTTCCTCGTCCTGAACTGCGCCCTGATCTCGTGCCATTCATGACCCTTCTGCGAAAACCCACCCTGCAGATGCGTATGCCCAAAGAACGTGATCGTCGTCGCCGCCTGCTGCAACGGAGCCCACGCATCCCGCATGCTCAAAATGTACTGATCCTCATTCAATGGCGACCCATGCACACACGTCACACCCAGCTGCTCCGGCACTACCGGACCCTGCGGCATCGCCTTCAGCCACGCCAGATTCTCCTCCGTCAACTCAGCCTTAGTCCACTCCGCAGCCGCTCTAGCCACAGGGTTAAACCCCACCGCCGAGGTCAGCCCGCAGCACACCCGATCATGGTTTCCGCGCACATTCACCTGTGCCTTCGCCCGCATCAGCGCCACCACTTCATTCGGACTTCCGCCATACCCGACCACATCGCCCAAATTCCACAGCACGTCATACGGCTCTGCTGCGGCAAGAACTGCGTTCAATGCTTCGAGGTTCCCGTGAATGTCTGAAATCACCAGCGCGCGCATACAGTCAAATTGGCCCCAAACCACATAAGGCACAATTCTCAAGTCTATAGACATTCACCCGTTCAGGGAAATCACCCAACTCCGTCCGTCAAACCGAAGCCAGCGGCTTCGACCGGTCCGTCTTCATCATCGGAGCCGAAGCCAGCAGCCTACGCGTATAAGCATGCTGCGGATTCAGAAATAACTTCGCCGCCTCCGCCTGCTCCACAATCTCGCCATGCTGCATCACCGCAACCCGATCGGCCACCTGCGACACTACGGCCAGATCATGAGAGATAAACAGCATCGCCAGCTCATGCTCCCTGCGTAACGCCTTCAACAGCTCCAGAATCTGCGCCTGCACCGTCACATCCAGTGCCGTCGTAGGCTCATCTGCGATCAGCAGTCTCGGCCGGTTCACAATCGCCATAGCAATCAGAATCCTCTGCCTCTGCCCTCCCGAAAACTGGTGCGGATAGTCCTTCGATCTCCGCTCAACATCAGGCAACCCAACCTCATCCATCGCCTCCAGAACCCGCGCCCTCACTGCTCTCCGCCCCATCTCCGGATGATGCGCCGCCACCGCCTCGCCAATCTGAGCACCCACCGGCATCACCGGATTCAGCGCCGTCATCGGCTCCTGAAAGATCATCGCAATCTCCCGCCCACGACGCCTCCGCATCGCCTCTTCAGACAGCGAGAGCAGCTCCTCCCCATCGAATCGAATCGCCCCGCTCACCCGCGCACTCTCCGGCAACAACCTCAGCACCGCCAGCGAGGTCGCCGACTTCCCCGACCCCGACTCCCCCACCAATCCCAGCGTCTCACCGGCATTTATCTCGAACGAAATCCCTTTAACAGCCTCATGCCGTCCAAACCCCACTGACAACTCTCTGACCGCCAGCAACATCGCAGACCCCATACCATGCATGGTAGCGAACATCCTCACCACCGGTCGCGCAACTTCAATATGCCTCCCGCAATCAGGTAGGACTTTGACCCTCAGATAGCGTCTAATCTCGATGACAGGCCTATGAGACACATCCCCCATCGCATCCTCTTTGCCGCCTTGATTCTCACCGGCCCCATCTGGGCACAGATGCACAAGGTCGCCAAGCCCGAACAGGTCGTCCGCGCAGTCGGCGTCTATGAGTGGACCGGCGACTTCGCCAAGCCCACGGCCAGCCGCCTTATTCCCGTCTCTCTCTTCATCGATGGCAAGCTCGAAGACGCCGGCATTTACGTCGCTCGCCCCGTACCCTTCGCCCTCCTCAGCGGCAACGTCTACGAACTCCAGACCGCCGGCATCGACAAAGGTTATCTCGATCTCGCCTATGCAAAACACCTGCAAGCCGTCGAGGCCACCGGCGATCTCGCCTACGACGACGGCTGGTTCGGCTACGGCAGCGTCAAGCCCCTCGCCGCGCCAAAGAAAGCCGCAGCCCTCAAGCCCTCGAAGACCCTGCCCGTCCTCACCGGCTCCAAAGGCGACACCAGCCATCAAGCCGACGCTAAAATCAGTACCGACGCGAGCAACAACGACGACCCGAATCGCCCAACGATGAAGCGCCGATCCGACAACTCAGCCGCAGACGCCTCCAACTCAGGCACTCCCTCCGCTTCAACAACCTCTACAGGCTCAACCTCTGCGGACGACCCAGATCGTCCCACCATGAAGCGCCGCTCCGACAGCTCGACCTCCGACACCACAACCGCATCAACCGGCAGCACTCCCGCCGACGACCCAGACCGTCCAACAATGAAACGCGGGTCTGGCAGCACCGACACCTCGACCACAACATCCAGCACTCCCAACACCACTTCCGGCGATCCAGACCGTCCCACCATGAAGCGTCAAACCTCGGACACCCCCACCACCGACACCGGATCGACAACCGCCAGCGCCCCTACTCCATCCGACGACCCCGACCGTCCCACCCTCAAGCGCCACTCCGCCGAAGATGCAAAGAGAGCACACGACACCAACTCCGTCGCCGGAACTGGCAACCTCAACGACGATCCCAGCCGCCCCAACCTCCATCGCGGCAAGCCCACCAGCGCCATGACCGAAACCGATCTACCAAAGCTCGTCGGCATCCCCCAAAATCTGCACCAGATGGTAGCAGTCTCCGACGCCGCCAACCGAGACCCCCACCCCTTCACTCTCGAATGGGAGGACGACGCCCAGCACAAAACCGTTCTCGCCAAGATGCAGGCCATGGCCCAAGCTCAACTCGCCGCATACGCCTCACCGGGCACCAAACCTCCCGCTGCGCCCCCCGCCGCCGCAGTAAAGAAGACGACAACCACCACGCGCACCCACCGAGCTACACCCACTCCCCCATCGATCCTTCTCTCTGACGAAGAGCTCAAGGCCTACACCCTCAGCTACGGCGGCGCCGCAACCTACGTATACTCCGCCCACACCGCGGGCAGCGGAGCAGCTCTCCGCTACGTCACCATTGTCGCTCAGGACAACGGCCTCGGCGAACTCAAGCCAGCCATCCAAAGTGTCACCGACGCAGCCCACCTCGACCGCACCCCTCTCATGCGTTTCGTCGATGTCGTCGACGCCGAGGCCAGCAACCGAGCCAGCCTGCTCTTCGAGCTGCGCGGCCAGAACGCTCGCCAGTTCGGCCTCTATCGCGTCATCGCCTCGCACTCCGAGCAGATCTTCCTCACCGGCACGACACAATAAATTCAGCAGTCCACCAACGCATCTTGTCCAACAGGCTTGAGCCCCACTCGTCACAGGAGTAGCCTAACCCTGTACCGGTTTCAGCTTAGGAGGTCTCCATGCGAAACCTTTCCGCCTCAATCATGCTCCTATTCGCTTCTGTCCCTGTTCTCGGTCAAAACCGGATCATCTCGTTCGACCCCAGCTCAGTCAACTTCGATCCAAAGTACCTTTGTCCCGTCCAGTTCATCGCCCAACGCCAATCGATAGCCACCATACGCAGCGCAGGAGACGAGCGCCGCCACGATCTATCGTCCGAGGCCCTCCACGTCGCCATAAAGCACTACGGAGGACCCTCAGTCCTCTCTCTGGAAGTCACGCTCCACGCTGTTCCGTCCGACCCAAGGATCCTTCCAATTGGCGCGGACCCCAGCGACCTCACGAAGACCTTCCAGATTCAGCTCGCACCCGGCAAAAATGACCTCACCAGCTTCGACGTGTCTATGCCAGGGGTGGGCTCTCTGCGCTGGCTCGATGTCACTTCCATCGCCTACTCCAATGGCACAAGTTGGCACGCCTCAAGCAAATCCGAGTGCCGGGCCATCCCCTCCAGCTTCGTCCTGGTAGGCAATAAGCAATAACGGCCGTGAAGAGTCCGCAGATGAAAATTTACAGCGGAATATTGCCATGCTTCTTGGCAGGATTCTTCTCCCGCTTCGTAGCCAGCATATCGAGCGCCGAGTTCAACCGCCTGCGCGTCTCACTAGGCCGAACCACCGCATCGATGTATCCTCGCTCCGCCGCCACATAAGGGTTCGCAAACCGCTCGCGAAACTCCTCCACCTTATCCTTCCGAGCCTCAGCGAGAACCGCCAGCTTCTCCTCTTCCGTAAACGCCTTCCCCTGCGGCCACATCGCCTCCGCCCGGCGCACAGTCGAATCAAGCTCCCGCTTGTAGACGATATTCACCGCGCCCTCCGGCCCCATCACCGCGATCTCCGCCGTAGGCCAAGCCAGATTTAAATCCGTCCGCAGATGCTTCGAGCTCATCACACAGTAAGCCCCACCATAGGCCTTGCGCGTAATCACTGTAAGCTTCGGAACCGTCGCCTCTGCGAACGCATACAGCAGCTTCGCTCCATGACGAATGATGCCGCCATGCTCCTGCTGAATTCCCGGCATGAACCCCGGCACATCTTCAAACGTAATCAGCGGAATATTGAACGCGTCGCAGAATCGCACAAACCGCGCACCCTTCACACTCGCGTTGATGTCCAGGACGCCCGCGAGAAACGCAGGCTGATTTGCAACGATCCCCACCGGCCGCCCCGCCATCCGCGCAAACCCCACCACAATATTCCGCGCGAAGTGCTCGTGCACCTGAAAGAAGTAGCCATCATCCACCACATGCGAGATCACATCCACCATGTCGTAGGGCTGGTTGCTCTCCTCCGGAATGATCGTGTCCAACGCAGCATCCGCACGCGCCGGATCATCCTGCGTCGGCCTCCTCGGCGCGTCGTCGAGATTGTTCGAAGGCAGAAAACTCAACAACTCCCTCACCGTAGCCAAGCACTCCTGATCGTCGTGCGCCATAAAGTGCGCGACGCCGGAGATCTCGTTGTGCGTCACCGCACCGCCAAGCGCCTCCTTGGTCACATCCTCGTGCGTCACCGTCTTGATCACGTCCGGCCCGGTCACGAACATGTAACTCGTCTTCTCCGTCATCACCGTAAAGTCAGTAATCGCCGGCGAATAAACCGCGCCCCCGGCACAAGGCCCCAGAATCGCCGAGATCTGCGGTACAACTCCACTAGCCAGCGTGTTCCTCAGAAAGATATCCGTATACCCAGCCAGCGAAACCACGCCCTCCTGAATACGCGCACCACCCGAGTCATTCAATCCCACTACCGGCGCGCCCACCCGCATCGCCATATCCATAATCTTCACGATCTTTGCGGCATTCGCCTCCGAGAGCGACCCACCAAACACCGTAAAGTCCTGCGCAAACACAAACACCACTCGCCCATGCACCCGTCCGTAGCCGGTAATAAATCCATCCCCCGGCACGCGCTGCTCAGCCATGCCAAAATCAGTCGCCCGATGCGTGACGAACTTATCTGTCTCCTCGAACGTGCCCTCATCCAACAGAAAATCGATCCGCTCCCTCGCCGAAAGCTTGCCCGACTTCCTCTCTCGCTCGCGTCGTTCCTCGCCGCCGCCCTCTTCCGCGATGGCATGGCGCGCGGCAAGCTCCGCGAGTTTACGTTGATGATTGAGTGACTTTGCCACAGGGATGTCTGCTTGAACCGGATGCTCAGCTGCTGCCATAGAACGGAATTCTAGCAGCGAGCCGCCAGTGCAGTCCTTCTATCGAGAAATAGACTGGACAGCTTCCATCCCGAAGTGATTACATCGACACCCTACCTCGAAGGGAGGATGCCGGAATGTTCAAGTCATCCGACTGCGTCGCAATTCACCTGCAGGACATCACGGCAGCCGAGAACTTCTACACCAACGTGATGAAGTTCACCCTCGTTAATCGCTCCGAAAGCCACCTCGAATACGACACCGGACTCTTCCGCCTCTGCGTCGATCGGGAGCTCAATGCTCGGCCACCACTCCCGAACTTCACCGTTCCGGACATCGGCAAAGTAAAGACAGGCCTGGTCGCAAACGGCTGCGTGATTCTTCGTGAAAGCCATAACTGTCTCAACTTCAGCGACCCCTTCGGCATCACCTATGCCATCGTCCAGGCGTGAGAACGGGAGCAAATAAAAGGCGAATATAATCCTCAGTACGAGCCGTGTCCGCCCACGTCCAACCCGACCGCTTCCACTTCCTCCATATCGACCTCAACAGCTTCTTCGCGTCCGTCGAACAGCAGCTCCACCCGGAGTACCGCGGCAAACCTCTCGCCGTCGTCCCCACCATGGCCGACACCACCTGCTGCATCGCCGCCAGCTATGAAGCCAAAGCCTTCAAGGTCAAAACCGGCACCCAGGTCGGCGAAGCCAAAAAGCTCTGCCCCGGCATCATCCTCATCGCCGGCGACCACGCCGACTACGCCAAATACTCCCACGACATCACCAAGGCCGTCGAACTAGCCTGCCCCGTCGCCCACAACCCTTCCATTGACGAGATGGTCTGCCAGCTCATCGGCCGCGAACAGGAACCCCCGCGCGCCCGCAAGATCGCCCTCGAGATCAAGCAGTCCATCTATAAAAATGTCGGCGTCGCCCTGCGCTGCTCCATCGGCATGGCGCCCAACCGCTACCTCGCCAAGATCGCCAGCGACATGCAGAAGCCCGACGGTCTCATCGGTCTGCTCCCCTCTCAACTACCCCGCGCCATCGCGCACCTCGAACTCCGCGACCTCCCCGGCGTAGGTGCCCGCACCGAACTCCGCCTGAACAAAAAAGGCATCACCACCATGGAGCAGCTCCTCGCGCTCGACCGCAACGGCATGCGCACCCTCTTCGACTCCGTCTGGGGCGATCGCATGTACCACTGGCTGCGCGGCGTCCAGACCGAAGACACCACAGGCAACAACGTCGCCCAGGCCGTCCAGAAGTCCCTCGGCCACTCCCACGTCCTCGCACCCGAACACCGCTCCCCCGAAGGCTCCTGGGCCGTCGCGCACAAGCTCCTCCACAAAGCCGCCATGCGCCTCCGCATGGAGCACTTCTACACCGGCTCCCTCTCCGTCACCATCCGCTACCAGCTCACGCGCGAACAAGCCGAAGCCAGGGCCGCGCACGGCAAAGTCAAGCAGCACTACTCCGGCATCAAAAACTCCGGCTGGGGCATGGAAGCCCGCTTTCGCGACTGCCAGGACACCCTCACCCTGCTCGAAATCCTGCGCTCTCTCTGGGCCCAGCGACCGCAAGGCGCCGAGTTTCAGAAACCCTTCTTCGTCGGCATCACCCTCCGCGACCTCATCCCCGAAGACGAGCACCAGCCCGAGCTCTTCGCCAACCCCAACAACCGCGCCGACCTCTCCGCCACCATGGACAAGCTCAACCTCAAGTACGGCCACACCACCCTGCACTTCGCCGGCATGCTCCCCGCCCGCGAATCCGCCCCCACCCGCATCGCCTTCACCCAGATTCCCGTCCAGTACGGCGTCGACTACATGTAGCCTCGATCACCACAAAAAAGGCGCCGAAGGCGCGTCAGCCTCGATGGCAGATCGCGCCGTGCGCGCAGCACGCCTTTAATCTCCTAACCATCCGCATCAACCCTCTGCTTCTTAGCAGTAGTAATCAACACCACGCTAACCAAAACAAACGCAGTCCCCAAAACAGTCCGCATTCCAAGTCCTTCACCACCCACAAAATATCCCAGCACCACGGCCACCACTGGATTCACATACGCATAAGTCCCAACCTTCGTAGGCGACTCATGATGAATCAGCCACACATAAGCCGTAAACCCAACGATCGACCCAGCAACAATCAGATACACCAAAGCGAACCACGCCCCACGCGAAACATCTCCCGGATGAAAGTTTCGAAACTCGCCCACACCAGCCGCCACAACCGCAAGCAGCAATCCCCCTGTCAACATCTGCGCCCCCGAGCTCATCACCTTCGACTCAGGCAGCGGCAGCACACGCGACAACACCGAAGCCACCGACCAACTCAGTGATCCCACAATCAGAGCCACCGCGCCAGTAGTCTCAATCGCGGCCCCACCAAGGTTCAGCGAGTGGCTCATCAGCACAGCCACCCCGCCAACCCCGATCAGCAGCGCAAACGCCAGACGAACCGTAAGCCTCTGCGTCCGCAGAAACACAATCTCCGACAGCGCCATGAACACCGGAATCGTGGCCATCATTACCGCCGCAACTCCCGAAGCCACACGCTGCTCAGCCCAGAACAACAGCCCATAGTCGACCACGAAGATCAACAGAGCGATCAGCGATATCGAACCCCACTGCCGCACATTCGGCAGGCTCTCTCCTTTTGCAAGCATCCACCCAAAGAGCACAAGCCCCGCGACCACAAACCGCATCGCCGCACAGAGAAAAGGGGGTACCTCATGCACGCTCACCCGAATCGCAAGAAACGTCGATCCCCACACAAAATAGATAATCGCGAAAGCCAACAAGGTCTTCCACGCAGGACGATCAGTCACGGCTTCCATTGCCAATTTCTACCACGCGGTCGTGCCCAAAACTGTCACCAGTCTTCCGGCAACCGTTCATCCGCCCTTTTGTGACTCGGAACATGACATCTGTCACCCACAACTCCTGACGTCCCACACTACTGCCGCCGCGCAAACCATCGCATCATCATCCTGTAAACCAGACAGGAGACCGATCATGCCCTTGACCTCCATCGCTTACGAGACCGAAACACCGCCGGCCAACGGACCTCATATCGCGCACCGACAGCCCATCGCCACCCTCACCGGCGTCACCAAGCGCTACGGCAACGCCTCGGCCCCCACCTTCGCGTTGGACCGCCTCAACCTCGCCCTCCGCCCCGGCGAGATCGTCGCTCTCCTCGGCCCCAACGGCGCCGGAAAATCCACCGCCATCAAACTCCTTCTCGGCCTCATCGCCCCCACCTCCGGCTCCGTCCGCGTCTTCGGCAGCGATCCCCGCGAAGCTGCCACCCGCACCCGCGTCGGAGCCATGCTGCAGGTCTCGCGCATCACCGAGATGCTCAAAGTCCGTGAGCACCTCGACCTCTTTCGCAGCTACTACCCCAATCCCCTGCCCATCCCCGACATCCTCCGCATCGCCCACCTCCAGGGCATCGAAGATCGCCTCTTCGGCCAACTCAGCGGCGGCCAGAAGCAGCGTGTCCTCTTCGCCCTCGCCCTCTGCGGCAACCCCGACCTCATCTTCCTCGACGAGCCCACAGTAGGCATGGACATCGAAGCCCGCCGCGGCCTCTGGGCAGAGATCCGCGTCCTCTCCGCACTGGGAAAAACCGTCCTCCTCACCACGCACTATCTCGAAGAGGCCGACGCCCTCGCCGACCGCATCATCGTCATCAACAAAGGCCGCGTCATCTGCGAAGGCACCCCAGCCGAGATCAAACGCAACAGCGGCGGACGCCGCATCCGCTGCCACACAACTCTCTCGAGCGAACTCCTGCAAGCTCTCCCCTCTGTAACCAGCGTCGAGCGCAACGGAGAGACGACCATCGTCACAGCCGTCAACGCAGAAGACGTAGTCCGCGAAATGCTCCTGCGCGACGAGACTCTCACCGGTCTGGAGATCGCCAGCCCCGCACTCGAAGACGCCTTCCTCGCCCTGACAAGAAGCTAATGACGACGCAGACTCTATCCCGCCTTTGCTGTTCGAACTTAAGTCGCAGCCAAATAGATTTGCCAAGGAGCATCCAATGTCCACCTCCGCCATCACCCATCCTCTCCCGACTGCAACGAACTCCACCCGCACCATTCGCATCTTTCGCAAAGAATCAAAATACGAGTTCGTAAAACTCATCCGCACCCGCTCCTTCTCTCTTGCCACCATCGGCTTCCCGGTTATGTTCTACGTCCTCTTCGGCGTCGCCAACCGCCACGCCTACGAAGGCGGCATACACCTGGCAAAATATATGCTGGCCGGTTACGCCTGCTTCGGCCTTATCGGAGCGGCACTCTTCGGCATAGGCGTCGGCCTCTCCTCCGATCTCGCCGCCGGCTGGCTCGAACTCAAACGCGCAAGCCCAATGCCCGTCTCGGCCTACCTCTTTGCCAAATGCGCCTCCGCCGTAGCCTTCGGTCTCATCATCGTCAGCATCCTCACCATCATCGGAATCTCCTTCGGAGACGTCCACCTCTCCGCCGCCGAACTGTTCAAGATGCTCGGCATGACCGCCGTCGGTTCCATCAGCTTCGCCAGCATGGGCCTCCTCATCGCGCTCCTCGTCCCCGCAAACGCCGCACCCGGCATCATCAATCTCATCTACCTGCCCATGTCCTTCCTCAGCGGCCTGTGGGTGCCTATTCGCTTCATGCCTCACTGGCTGCAGGGCATAGCGCCACTTCTACCCACCTACCATCTCTCCCAGCTCATGCTCAGCATCTTCCACTACGGAGACTCGATGTCCCTCACCACTCACTGGAACGCACTCATCGGCTTCACCCTCCTAATGCTGGGAATCAGCCGCCTCCTCTTCCACCGAAAGGAACAGAACGCATAGCGCGTAAAGCGATACACTTTCGGCATCGGACGTACGTAGATGAGCTTCACGTCGAGCACACGATGAGCACAAACAACCAAAGGAACGACAGAAGGCATCCCCGATGATCTTTGGCGCGCACGTAGTCTTATACAGCACGGACCCAGCCGCCGACCGAGCCTTCCTGCGCGATGTCCTGGGGCTCGCCTCGGTGGACGCAGGCCATGGATGGCTGATCTTCGCATTGCCTCCCGCAGAGGTCGCCATTCATCCAGCCGAAGCGAATGGCCGGCACGAGCTCTATCTCATGTGCAACGACCTCAGGGCGAGATCTCCGCACTCGCGAACAAAGCTGTCCAATGTTCCGAAGTGCACGAAGAGCGGTGGGGTTCTATCGTCAGAATCCGCCTTCCTGGCGGAGGCGAGGTCGGCCTCTATCAACCCAAACATCCAACAGCCTTCAGCGATCTTTCCGACTGACGCACGACCGTAATCTAAGCCACCGAAACCAACGGACCAACATGAGCGAAAGACCACAAAGATCGACCGATTCTCGGATTCAAGCGACTCCTCTTCCATCGCAAAGAACAGAACGAATAAACAGCAGAGGCACAAGACCACAGCGGCGTAAACTGCTCTGGAGCAATCCATGACCGGCAACGACAACATCTCGAGCGCGCGCGAAAGCAAGTGGCCATGGATTTGGTTGGCATACACTGGCTTTCTCTTCATCGATCCCATCCTGGAGCCGAACCGGCATATCTGGCTCGGCACCATCGCAGTCTTCGTCACCTTTCTTGCGCTCTTCTTCGGCTACGTTCGCGCAACCGACGAGGGCCGCCCCCTCCGTTTCTGGATGATCGGCGCCACCTTTCTCCTCGGCCTCGTTACCTTCCCATGGAACTCCGGCGCCATAACTTTCTTCGTCTACGTCGCCGGCTTTCTTCCCTTCAGCGTCGAATCGAAGCGCCGCGTTCTCGCTCTCTTCTTCGTTGAGTCCCTCGCCATTCTCGGCGAAACCTATCTCTTCCGCGCACCGGGCCCACTACAGATCGGATGGCCGAACGCTATCATCGGAATCTTCCTCCTCATCATCATCGGCGGTGGCAACATCTTCTTCGCCGAGCAGAAACGAGCGGAATGCAAACTACGCGCGGCCCAGGAAGAGAACGTGGCCCTCGCCGCCGTCGCCGAACGAGAACGCATCGCCCGCGATCTCCACGACGTCCTCGGCCACACCCTCTCTGTCATCGTTCTCAAGGCAGAGCTCGCCGGCCGACTCATCGAGAGCGACCCGCAACGTGCAGTCCGCGAGATCGCCGACGTTGAAACTACCGCCCGAACAGCCCTTAGCGAAGTACGCGAGGCCATCGGCGGCTACCGCTCTCAGGGCCTCACCGCCGAAATGGAGCGAACCCGCAAAACCCTCCAATCCGCCGGTGTCGCGCTCTCCTGCGAATCTCCAGTCCCCCAACTCAACGCCTCGGAAGAGACCGTTCTGTGCCTCACCGTTCGCGAAGCCGTCACCAACATCGTGCGACACGCCAAGGCCACGCAGTGTCGCATCCGCTTCGCCCGCTCCGAAGACGGCTATCACTCCCTCCTCATCACCGACGACGGAAACCAGCCCAGGATCAGAGAAGGCAACGGCCTCCGCGGAATGCGAGAGCGCGTCCAATCGCTCGGCGGCCGCCTCTCCATCACAACCAGCCCAGGCGTCACGATCCTCATCGAGCTGCCTCACACTACTGACACCCAAAACGACCTGACACCGTCGACACATTCGAGTGAAATCAAAGCTCCCTTTGTGACCACATGAGCACGGCCATCCGCGTCATCCTAGCCGAAGATCAGGCCATGGTCCTGGGTGCTCTCTCCGCCCTCCTCGAGCTCGAAACCGACATCTCCGTCGTCGCCACCACCGCCAACGGACGCGACGCCTTCGAAGCCGTCGGCCGCCTGAAACCCGACGTCCTCGTCACCGACATCGAGATGCCTCACATGACCGGCCTCGAACTGGCCGCGAACCTGCGCACCAGCCAACCCAACGTCCGCACCATCATCCTCACCACCTTCGCCCGCCCCGGCTACCTCCGCCGCGCCCTCGACGCCGGAGCCCGCGGCTATCTCCTCAAGGACCGCCCAGCCAAAGAACTCGCCGACGCCGTTCGCCGCGTCCACCGAGGCATGCGCGTCGTCGACCCCGCCCTCGCCGCCGAAGCCTGGAACGCCGAGCTCGACCCCCTCACCGACCGCGAACGCCAGATCCTCCAGCGCGCCGGCGACGGCCGCAGCAGCACCGAAATCGCCACTGAACTCCACCTCTCCGAAGGCACAGTACGCAACTACCTCTCCGAAGCCATCGCCAAGCTCGGCGCCTCCAATCGCGTCGACGCCGCCCGCATCGCCCGCACCAAGGGCTGGCTCTAGCAACTCCCTAATTCCTTGCGCATGCAGTAGCCGTTCTTGCTGTTGTTGCGTTGAAGTTTCAGTTGCACCTTCAGTTTGGGTTCCGGTTGCCATTGCAGTTGTCGTTGCTTTTCTTGTTGTCATCCCCGAAGGGGATCTGCGTCTCTACTCTCCCATCAAAATCCCACTCAAATTGCCACACCCAAGGCAACCTTTCCCCGGTAAGCCGCGAACCACCTCTCCTGCATCCCACAATCTGAACAGGAGATACACATGAATATGCTTTCCATCCGCATCACCCTCCGCACAGCCGCCCTCTGCGGCGCACTCGTCGCACTCGCCACCGGCTGCAACAAAAAGGCTGACAACACCCTCAACTTCACCAGCGCCATCAACACCTACTACTCCGCTCACCCTGCATGCCTCTGGTCCGAGCCCATCAAATTCCCCGTCCAGGCAGACACCTCGAATAACAGCAAGACCTCCAACTACGACGCCCTCGTCGATCAGGGCCTCCTCGTCCGCACCACCGCCGAAAAGAAGGTCCTCATCATCGCCAGCAAGCAGGTCAACAACTACGATCTCTCCGACAAGGGCCGCGCCGCCTGGACCGCCGACACTACCCAACCCGGCTACGGAAACTTCTGCTACGGCCATCGCAAAGTCTCCAGCATCGACAGCTCCACCCCCACCACAAGCGACCCCGGCGCCACCACTCAGGTCACCTACCACTACAACATCCCCGACGCCCCCGCCTGGGCCACCGCCGCCGAAACTCAAAACGCCTATCCGCAACTCCAGACAGAACTGGCAGCCCCCCAGAACGCCCAGGCCACCCTCACCAACACCAGCAACGGCTGGCAGGTCTCCTCAGCCAAATCCACCAACTCCTCCAGCAACGACGGAAAGATCGTCGAATAAGCAGCCTTCCTGAATCAAGAATCTAAAGCCGACCAGCGGGAGGGTCCCACTCCCGCCCGGCCAGGACCGGTACACAAGCCACGAAGTGGCCGCGCGAATCGGGGTCCCCGCAAACAGGTCTTCGTTTGCGGGGTGACTGAGCGCAGCGGGCCTTTCACGCACTACCGATCGAAATCCTCCTCCGCATCCCCAGGCCCCGACCGCATCGCCGCCATCGCCGCCGCATACGACTTCATCTCGTACTCATGCGGCGGCACATCCCCCGCAAGATTCTTCACGAAATAATCCCACCGCCGCCGCGTCATGTATTGACTCGCCTCCCCATACCCATGAGCGACATTCGGAATGATCAGCAGATCAAAGTCCTTATTCGCCCTGATCAGCGCGTCCACCACCAGCAGCGTGTTGTTCAGCGGCACATTGTTATCCATCGAACCATGCGCCAGCAGCAGCTTGCCCTTCAGATTCTTCGCCACACTCTGATTCGCCTGGCTGTCATAGTTCGTCGTCCCATCGGCATTCTTCACCAGCAGCCCATTCCACTTCTCCGCCCAGTCATCTTCATAGTCCCTCTGGTCATGATTTCCACTCTCCGCAATCCCCACCTTGAAGAAGTCAGGATAATGAAACATTGCCGCGGCCGTGGCATTCCCACCGCCCGAGTGACCATACATCCCCGCTTTATCAATATCGATCCACGGATACTTCGCCGCCAGCTCCTTCATCCCCGCCACCTGATCCGGAATCGTGTTGTCACCAAGATCGCCAAAGTAAAACTCATGAAACGCCTTCGACCGGAACGACGTCCCCATCCCATCGATACACACCACCACAAACCCAAGCTCCGCCAACGACTGCATATCGCCGTGCGCCGCCGCGAAGCCCCGGCCACCGCACGAGCCCGTCTGCGGCCCAGGATAAACGTGGTTCACAATCGGATACTTCTTCGACGCATCCAGGTTCGTCGGCTTGAACATGTAACCGTACAAGTCCGTCTTCCCGTCCCGCGCCTTCACCACAATCGGCTCCGGAGCCACCCACCCCGCCGCCACCAGCTTCGAGATATCCTGCTTCGCCACCTCGACCACAACCTTGCCGCTCTCATCCCGCACCACCGTCGTCTGTGGCTCGGTCGCAGTCGAGTACACATCGACAAAGTACCGCCCATCCTGCGACACCGTCACCGCATGATCCGCATTCTCCGGCGTCAGCAACTTCATATCCTTCCCGGTAAACTTCACGCTGTAGAAGTGAGAAAAATAAGGATCGCGCCCAGCCTCTTTGGCCACCGCGAGAAAATAAATCGTCCGCGTCTTCTCGTCCACATGCAGCACTTGCGTCACATTTCCATCGCCGCGCGTAATCTTGTTCTTTAGACTGCCCGTAGCGGCATCGTACAAATACATCTGCCCCCAGCCATCTCGCTCGCTGAACCACAACAGCTCGTTCGTCTTCGAAAGATACTTCCAGTTCACCTTTCCGTTGCCGCTCTCGAAGAACTTCGATGCCGTCTCGCTCATCACACCCAGCACTTCGCCACTCGCAGCATCCGCAATCCGCACCCACTCCTGTTTGTGATCGCGGGAGGTCGAAACAAACATCAGCTGCTCCCCATCGTCGCTCCACTGCACATCATCCCACCCACTCCCACCGCGGCAACTCACGTCATCGCACAACGTCGAGCGGTGCTGATCAGGCGGCATCTTCAACCGGATCACCTTCGCCTTACCCACGTCGATGATCACCCGTTCAATCATCGTCACATCTGTATCTCCCACCAGCGGGTACTTCCACGCCTTCAGCTCCGGATGCCCATTCGTCACCGGAACCATGTACATCTCGCCGGTCTTCCGCTGATCCTGCTGAAATGTCGCGATCTTCTTTCCATCCGGCGACCAAACCAGGATCGGGTTATCGCTCATTGTCCACCCGGCGTTATCGGTCGCATAGCCATAGTCCTTCACACCATCGGTCGTCAGCTGCGTTTCTTTGCCGGTCGCAACCTCACGCACCCAAAGATTCCAATCACGAATAAATGCAGCCTTCGTCTTATCCGGCGAAAGTTCTCCATGCGCACCGTTCGCCTGCTCGCCATGAGACGCCTTCGCTCCCGGCGCAATCACCTCGGTGCAAACGCCCACACCACTAAGATCACAACGAAACTTCCTCGAACCGTTCCCCACCACAACCGTCTTGTCCCCATCCGAAAACTCAATCTCCGAGATCACCAGATGCTGCGCGTCCGCCTTCATCTTGCCGTCCGTCGCCTTCGTCAGCGCTGCCGCCAGCTTCGCCTGATCGAACCCCGGCACCTTCGTCCCCTTCACTGGATCGACCACCATAAACGTGATTCCATCAGGCCCATTGTCGCGATACCAGAACCGTCCGTCCCCCATCCACATCGGCCGCGCCACACCGTGATACACCAGCGAACTGACGTTGTAACCCATGAACTTCTCTGCCCGCGCATAGTCCTCGGTCGTAAGCTGCTTGCCCTGCGCCATTCCACTCGCCGTGAAACAACACCCCACCACAACTCCCACAACAGCCGACAAACGCTGCTTCAAAAGCATACTTAAAGCCTCCGGACGTTCCCGCCCTTCAAAATGTACGAATGACGCTTAGTCTACAGCCCGACCCGTTCCGGTGATATATGAAGTTGCATCCCCTCCCAGCGTTACTTGCCTTAGGCTTTATCTAAAAGAGAGGGCCCTTGTATTCGCATTTGCTCACTCATAGAAATTCGTCGTCTCGACCGAAGCCGTTCACAGTCTCTCCGTGAACGGCGCAGTGGAGAGACCCCCGCATTTGCTGTTGCTGGTGCAGTTGTCTTTCAGGTTGTCATCCCATAGGGATCTGCTTTTGCATTTGCTTTTCTAGCTGTCATTCCCGGAGGGGAGCTGCGTTTTCACTCCCTTCCCTTCCACATCCGATCCACCCCCACGCACCTTCCACAACACCTGCCGCAAGATCCCCATCCAAATCGGCGCATCACTAGCCGTCAAACCCATCCTCAAAACCAGCCGCCGCACCTGGGCTTCATCGCAATTCGCAGGATGCCGCTTCGTATATCCAGTCGCCTCCAGCACCTCAGTCAACAGTGCCGTCAACCGCTCCACCTCACCCGCACTAGCCACCTCATCCGCACCACCCGCAGCAACCGCACTCCGCCCGCGCACCAGTTCATACAAACAAACCGCCACCGCCTGCCCAAGGTTCATCGAAGGATGCCGAATCTCCTCCTGCTCCTCCATCGGAATCGTCAGCAGCCAATGACAGTAACTCAACTCATCGTTGCTCAGCCCCGTCTTCTCCGAACCGAACAGCATCGCAACTCGCCCCTCGCCCGCCAACTCGGAACCGATCTTCCCGCCCGCGTCCGCAAGCGCATGTAAGGGATGCTGCAACACCCGCTCGCCCACCGCCGTCGTCCCCACTACCAGCGTGCAATCCGCAACCGCTTCGCCAACGCTGGCAAACACCTCCGCCCCCGCCAGCACCGCCGAAGCATCCACCGCCGACCGCGCGCTCTCGAACGGCACCGCATACTCATTCACAATCCGCAGATGCCGAAATCCAAAATCATGCATCGCCCGCGCCACCGCGCCGATGTTATTCGGGTTGCGTGCCCGTACCAGCACCACAACCACCCGATCCAGCAACTCATTTCCCATTCCTAATGATTCTAGGCTGCATCGATTTATATGTGAGTCGTAGGCTGTTGATCTCTTGTAGAAGGTGTCATTCTGAACTGGGTTACTCGCGGCATGCATGCCCGTCGCTTGTCTTGTCGTCGTCCCCGAACGGGATTTGGTATTGTCTCTGCATTTGCTTTGCAGTTTCTTGTTCTCTTGAACCCACCACGCCAAAGGTGTCATCCTGAGCGAAGCCTGTCGCAGTTTTATCGCGACAGGCGTAGTCGAAGGGACCTCCATTTCTTTTCGCCGCCAAAGCTCTTTACACCGTCTCGGAATCTTCTTCCGTTGCCGGGCCTTTCTCAATGTCGGTGCGACCTAGGCACAAAAAAGAGCGGCCGGCGAAACCTCCGCCGGCCGCTCTCTCTTCGTTCTAAAACCGCCTACCGATGCCCTTCATGTGCCTCGGCATGCGGATGTTCCTGCGTGTTCGCATTGTGCTTATCGTTGTAGATCGACTTGCTGACGTTATTCTGCCGTTGGTTGATCTGCTGGTGCTCCTGCGCCGTCAGATGTCCGCCGTTCGCCGCCCGGTCAGCCGCAGCCTGATGATTGATGCTCGCCTCGCGATTCTCCAGGTTGCCCGTCTCATGCGCCGTCAGCTGGCCCGACTGAACTCCCTGCCCGATACGCTGCTGCTGATTCGCCGCACGTACGCCAGGCCGTGAGTAGGCTGCATTCTGCGGACGGCCGCCGTTGACCGAAGCGAAGTTGCTCCGGTCGGCATGTGCCATCTGCACATGGCTCTGCTGCTCCGCCGTCGGTGCAATATGGTTCTCCCGCGCGAACGAAGCCTCCTGTGCCGATGGACGAGCCTGAAGGCCGCCGGTCCCGCCGTTGAAACTCGTACGATTGTTGATCGTCGTGTGGTTGATCACCGTGTTATCGATGTACGTGTTGTGAATCACCGTCCGATTCACATTGACGACCGCGGTGTTATACGCAAAGCTGTTGCCCACCCAGCGTCCGCCCCCAAAACCTACGCCGCCGTAGCCGAACCCATAGTTCACGCCGCCGTAGAAGCCGACGTGCGGCCCCCAATAACCAGCGTGGAAGAGGTAAGCGCCACCACCCCATCCCCAGTAGCCCGGCGTCCACAGTAGTCCAACCTGCGGCGGACGAACCCACACACCCGGAACCCAGTAGTACCCCTCATCGCCATACGCCCAGTAGCCGGGATTCCACAGATATCCATCACCCGGGCAGATCGGCTGCGTATAAACCGGCAACACCGGCGGCGCAAAGCCCACCGAAATAAACACTCCCGCAAAAGAAGCCGCAGGCAAAAGCGCAAGAGCCGCGCCCACCACAAACTTACGGACTAAATTCGTTAATCTCATACATTCATCCTTTGGTTGGCCTAACGGCGCCTTGGCCGCGGCACTCAAGTTGTTGAATAGCCATATATCTCAGCTGGCCATTCGCTCTCTTCCCTCCGTACAAACACACGCCTTCGACGGAAGTTCCGCACCTGTACCGTAGGCCCATGCGAATTCACGAAGATATCCCTCAATCGTTGTATGCAAACCGACTCCGACCACCCAGTTCTCCCTGAACAGGAAAGGAGCAAAATAAAGTTCGAATTCGTGACGCATTTTTTTGACCTCAAAAGTGCACTGCTTTTTTTCCACGTTCACCATGCAGAACACCACGTTGTGACCAGCAAAAAACCATGGTCAAACACCCCAATCTGGCCCAACCCCCTCCAAAAAGCCCAGCAAATCCTCAAAGATCCAAGCCGCACCACGGCCAGAAAAAAATCTCCGTCTAAACTCATAAACAGGCCCAAAAAAACCTAAGCCCGTTGATCTGATCTCTCCAACTCCCATGTCCGACAACTTCGCACAAACCGTCAAGCAGCAGGCCGATATCGTCCGCATCATCGGCGACTACATCAAGCTGCGCAAATCCGGCGCTCAGAACTACACCGGCCTCTGCCCCTTTCACAAAGAAAAAACGGGATCGTTCTCCGTAAACGCCACCCATAACTACTTCTATTGCTTCGGCTGCCACGAAAAAGGCGACGTCTTCACCTTCGTCATGAAGCTCGAAAACATCAGCTTTCCCGAGGCCATCCGCGTAGTGGCCACCAAGTGCGGAATCCCCCTCCCCAAGCGCGAATTCAACTCCCCCGATGAGGTTCGCGAAGCCGGCATTCGCCGCCAACTCACCGACATTCACGAAGCCGCCACGCAGTACTTCGAAGCCGCACTCAAAGCTCCCGAAGCCGCACGCGCCCGCGAATACCTCACCGGCCGCGGCGTCACCGCCGAGACCATCGCGAAATTCCGCATCGGCTACGCCCCCGACGACTTCAACCACATGCGCGAGCAGCTCGCCAAACACTTCCCCGACGAAGTCCTCCGCGCCAGCGGCCTCTTCAGCGCCAAAGAACAAAACGACGGCAGCCAAGGCCAGCTCTACGCACGCTTCCGCAAGCGCATCACCTTCCCCATCGCCAACGAACAAGGCAAAACCATCGCCTTCACAGCCCGCGCCCTCGACGCTGAAGATGAGAAGGGCCGCCCCATCGCGAAGTATCTTAACTCACCCGAAACCGCTCTCTACAGCAAAGGCCAGGTCCTCTTCAACCTCGATAAAGCTAAAGCCGACATCCGCGCCCTCGGCTTCGCGCTGCTGGTCGAGGGCCAGATGGACTGCATCTCTGTCTACATGGCCGGCATCAAAGGCGTTCTCGCAACCTCCGGCACCGCCTTCACAGAGATGCAGATCCGTCTCCTCAGCCGCTTCACCAAGCGCGTCATCGTCAACTTCGACCCGGACACCGCCGGCACCGCCGCGACGGAAAAATCTATCGCCCTCCTCACCGAAGAAGACTTCGAAGTAAAGATCGTCACCCTCGAAGGCGGTCTTGATCCCGACCGCTTCATCCGCGAGCAGGGCGTCCAGCAGTACATGGCAGCCCTGCGCAATGCGAAGCGCCACTCCGATTACCTCATCGACCGAGCCCGCGAACAATTCCCCACTCGTACTCCCGAAGGGAAGGTCAAAGCGATGAATTTCTTACTGCCGCACATCCGCCGTATGCCTTCAGTTCGACAGCGAGAAGAATTTGCAGTTGACGCGGCGCAGAAGCTTGGAATTTCGTTTGTTCACTCTAAAGAATTGAGTGACGCAGCGTCGAAAAAAGTTGAAAGCGTTAGTGCTCATCGGCTCGAACCGATCGATCGGAACGAGGAAATCCTCTTGCGCGTCCTCGTTCTCCCGGAGAACGACCCTGCGCGCATCCTGGCCGTCGAGCAGCTCACACAGCATCCGGAATGGTACGACAGCCTTTCGTCCGCCGCTTTACTTGAGTCACTCGCGAACGCGCCAGCACCCCCCAACCCTCTCGACGCGGCGCCCGACGAGCCCAGCCGAATTCTTCTAGCACGCACCCTTCAAAACGCCGAGAACCCTGATTCTGCCTCCACCAACGCGCAATCCATGACCGAGCTTGTCGAAAACGCGCTCGAAACCCTCAAGTGCCGCCAGCTCGAACGCCGCCAACGTGAGCTCCGCACCCTCATCGCCGAGGCAGACCGCCATGGCGACCATGAGATGCTGACTAAGCTCACCGCAGAAAAGCTTCAAATCGACCGTAAGCTGCGGGAGCAATAACGCAGCGATCGTCGATTTCTCGTGAACATCCTCCAAACCAACGGGTTATAAGAAAGTAGACTTGCCCTGTATCCGGGAAAATATTTAGGAAGCAAATCTCACTCATGAGCATGGACATCTCTACAAAGCGAAGGCTGATGCTTGGCTTCTTGACCAACTGGGTAGGGAAACTCTCCTCTACCGTGATTCAGTTCGTCCAGATCCCGGTCTTCCTCCACTTCTGGAGCGTGCCCCTCTACGGCGAATGGATGATCGTCAACTCCATCCCCGCCTATCTCAGCTTCAGCAATGTGGGCTTCGGCTCTGTCGCGGGCAACGAGATGACGATGCTGGTCGCCCGCGATGACCGTGCTGCCGCTCTCCGCGTCTTCCAGAGCTGTTGGTGGCTCATCGCCATCATCTGCACAGCGACGATCGTACTGCTCTCCGGAACCCTCTACTATCTTCCCGCCTCCCGCCTCCTCAAGCTCACCACGCTGAGTGAGGCCGACACCAAGTGGATCATCTTTTATCTCGGCGTCTCCGTCCTGCTCGGGCAATTAGAGCAGCTCCTTCAATCTGCTTACCGAGCCATCGGCCGCTACCCCTACGGCACCTTCCTCAAAAACATGTTCTCCCTCTTCGCCTTTGGCTGCATGATCGCCGCAGTCACACTGGGCGCAGGCGCACGCACGACAGCGTTGGTCTTTGCCTCGGTTAACGTGGCCATCACCATCTTCTTCTGCATTCTCGTCCGGCGCGACATCCCCTGGATCGAATATGGGTGGCAACACGCGAGCTTCGCCGAGATTCGCAAGCTCGCCCGACCGGCCTTCGCCTACATGGGATTCCCCCTCGGTAACGCCCTCAGCCTGCAAGGCAGCCTGCTCGCCGTCGGATACGCTCTCGGGCCCACCGACGTCGTTATCTTCAGCACTGCCCGCACTGTCTCGCGGGTAGCCCTGCAGATGGTCCAAATGGTCAACAACACCTTCGAACCGGAGATGTCGATCGCCTTCGGAGCCGGAAACTACGAACTCACTCGAACTCTGCTCCGCCGCGCCTGCCAGCTGGCCCTGCTCGTAGCCCTGATCCTGGTTATCGTCATGCTCAGCTTCGGCCCATGGTTTCTGGTTCATTGGACCGGTGGCCACGTCCCACCCAGCCGTCCCCTCCTCAGCATCCTTCTCGCCGTAGTCGTCCTCTACGCGTTGTGGTCCACCAGCGGCACGCTGATGACCTCCACCAACCAGCACCAGCGCCTGGCCACCTACTATATCCTTGGCACCAGCGTCGCCTGCGTTCTCTGCTACGTCCTGGCGCGAGCCTACGGGCTTTATGGAGCGGCGGCCTCACTCCTGATCTCAGAGATCGTCATGAATCTTTACGTCGTCCCTGCCTGCCTGCGCATCGCCCACGATACCCTGCCCGCCTTCCTGGCCAGCATGCTCCACTACCCATCCTCCCTCCGCCCTACATCCCTGTTAGCCAGGATCCGTCGCTCAAAACCCGGCTTCGAAAGCTGAAATCACACCCGCAAATCGCTCTGATCGGCTTACAGTAGCGGGTGATCGCGAGCGAACCACCGATTCATCAAACACACGAAACCCTGCAAAAATGACCAACTTCCAGAGCACTACCCCCGGATACAAGAACAAACACGGCCAGATCGTCATCTCCCGGACCGGATTTCCCTCAGAATCCTTCCCCGGCCAGACCATCTACCACTTACGTTGTACCCATTGCCACCACGATTACGGCTCGGCTGGCAAAGATATTCACCTCCGCCGCTGTCCCCGCCACCAGAATGGCACCCAAGGCGAATCACTTCGCGCCGCTGCCCTGAATCTTTTTCCCTCGGAAAGCGTCTAACTTATGTGGTATCCTGTGATTCGCTGGGGACGTGTGCCTTCGAATGCCCAGACTCTCTTTAGGGTCATCGGGCTTGCCAACGCGGTCTAAACCGCAATCTGCTCCCTGCCCATTACGTTACAACCAAGGGACATGTCCGCCTGAATACCACAATCGACACCAGCGGCATCCCAGTTATCAGAATCTTTCGCAGGAGTGCGCACAGCCGTGGCTGAAGAAATTGACAAGTACGAAGACGATATAGACAAGCTCATCGACACAGGGAAAGAAAAGGGATATCTCACCTACGGCGAGGTCAACGACCTCCTCCCAGGCGATATCACCACCCCCGACGATCTCGATGACCTTCTCACCACAATCAACACCCAGGGCATCGACGTCCTTTCAGGGGAAGAGCGCGCCAGTGGCCGCGACAAATACGAACCGGAAGCCGGCGAAGAGTCCGACGACGTAGAACTCGACCTCTCGCCCGGAACCCTCGAGAAGACCAACGACCCCGTCCGCATGTATCTCCGCGAGATGGGAACCGTTCCCCTGCTCACCCGTGAGGGAGAAGTCGAGATCGCCAAGCGCATCGAGCGCGGACAGCTCCGCGTCATGAAGGCCATCTCGCGCTCGCCCATCGTGATCCGCGAGATCGTAGGCCTGGGCGAAGACCTCCGTCGCGGCGTCCGCAACATCAAGGAAGTCGTTACCTTCGATGAAGAAGAGCTCACCGAAGAGATCCTGCAAGCCCGCGTTCGCGCAACCGCCGGCCGCATCGACGTCATCGTCAAGCACCAGAAGAAGCTTCACGGCCTTGAAGAAAAACTCGAAGCGCCCGCAGGTAAAGACGCCAAGGCCAAAGCCAAAGAGACCCGCAAGACCCGCTGGCTCATCGGCCGCGAGCACGTCTACATCAATCGCATCGTTCGCGAGCTGAAGTACACCAACGGCGAGAAGAAACGCCTGCTCGACAAGGTCAACAAGACCGTCGACGCCATGCGCACCCTGGAGCGTCAGATCAAGACTCTCGAGGTCAAGCACGAAGCCTCGAAGTCCGAAGAGCTGCGCAAAGAGTACCGCCGCCAGCAGAAGAACTGCCGCACCGATCTCGAACGCGTCGAAGCTGACGCCGGTATCTCGCTGGTCGACCTCAAGCGCACCCAGCGCGAGATGATCCAGGGCGACATGGACGCGGAGCGCGCCAAGCGCGAGCTCATCGAGGCCAACCTTCGCCTCGTCGTCTCCATCGCCAAGAAGTACACCAACCGCGGCCTCCAGTTCCTCGACCTCATCCAGGAGGGCAACATTGGCCTCATGAAGGCCGTCGACAAGTTCGAGTACCGTCGCGGTTACAAATTCTCGACCTACGCCACCTGGTGGATCCGTCAGGCCATCACCCGCGCCATCGCGGACCAGGCCCGCACCATCCGTATCCCGGTGCACATGATCGAGACCATCAATAAGCTCATCCGCACATCGCGTCAGCTGGTGCAGGAGCTTGGCCGCGAAGCCTCCTCAGAAGAAATAGCCCGCCGCATGGACATCCCGGTCGCGAAGGTCCGCAAGGTCCTCAAGATCGCCCAGGAGCCCATCTCCCTCGAGACCCCCATCGGAGAAGAGGAAGACTCGCACCTCGGAGACTTTATTGAAGACCGCATGGCCGTCTCCCCGGCTGACGCCGTCATCAGCGTCAACCTCAAGGAATACACCTCGCAGGTCCTCCGCACCCTGACCCCCCGCGAAGAGCGTGTGATCAAGATGCGCTTCGGCCTCGAAGACGGCTCCGAGCACACCCTCGAAGAGGTCGGCCAGTCCTTCCAGGTCACCCGCGAGCGCATCCGCCAGATAGAGGCAAAGGCACTCCGCAAGCTCCGTCACCCCAGCCGCAGCCGCAAGCTGAAGGCCTTCGTCGACGGCGTCAAGGACATGTAACTCCATTCATCACAATTCAACACGGACGACGGGCGCCAACGAAAGCTGGCGCCTTTCCTTTGCAGCAAACAAACGCCATCTCTCGACCAGCGGGAGGGCCAACCGAAGGAGTATATAAGTCACGAAGTGCCCGCCCCGCGCGGAGCGGGCACTTCCGGCAGGACAAAAGATTTACAGGTTCTTTCTTTTCTTCTGAGATGATAAGAAAGATCGATCAGCAACACGGAGGACCCCGCCCCCGCATGACACTCCCCTCGTCGGAGCCCAACCGTCTCCCCTATTGGCTGCGTCGTCTCTGGCCCATCTACTGCTTCCTCGCCGCCCTCGTCACCTTCGGCTACGCTCTCTACGATCCCTACCAGATCGACGGCGACGCAGTCTCCTACATGGATATCGGCGACCTCATCCGCGCTCACAACTGGCACGCCGTCATCAACGGCTACTGGAACCCCCTCTATCCCGCCTTCCTTGCCCTCGGCCACACCCTCTTCCACTCCACCCGCTACACCGAACTCCACGCCTACTACATGGTCAACTTCGCCATCTTCCTGTTGGAGATGTTGGCCATCGTCGCCTTCACCGACTCGCTCATCCAGCTCCGCGACCTCCGCAAAGCAGCTACATCAACCGCGGCATCCTTCCTCCTTGACCGCTACACCCTCCGCTACCTCGGCGTCGCCCTCCTCGTCATCTCCACCCAGCGCGAACTCAGCATGGGCAAGGTCCGCCCCGACGCGCTCCTCCAGGCCTTCCTCCTCTTAGGTGTAGCAGCACTCCTGAAGCACCTCGCTACCAGCCACCTCCGTTACGCCGCACTAATGGGCATCTCGCTCGGCCTCGCCTACCTCACCAAATCCTTCGCCTTCCTCTTCACTCTCCTCTGCATCCTGGCACTGATCCTCTTCCGTGCCTTCTGGCAACGACACGCTACCGCCCGCATCGCCGCCTCCGCCGCACTCGCTCTCATCTGCTTCTCTCTCGTCGCCGGTCCCTTCATCGCCGCGCTCTCCAAACAAAAAGGCCGCTTCGACTTCGGCGACTCTGGCAGCCTTAACTACGCCTGGTTCATCAGCGGCACAGAAAAGATGCACCTCCAGCGCAACCAGACCTCGCTCTTCGGCGCCTCCGAGGTACATCTTAAACATCCCGAGAAGCAGCTTCTGCAAGCGCCCGCCATCTTCAGTTACAAAGAACTACCCTACGGCACCTATCCTGACTGGTTCGACAACTCCTACTGGAACGATCAGGTCAAGGCGCACATGAATCCGCGTCTCGAAGTCGTCGTCATCGGCCAGTGCATGGTCCGTATCATTCGTTACATCGCGAACCACCCCGAGGCCTGGATTCTCCTCATTGTCACGTTCCTTCTGGGCGCGCGACTTCAGCGCGACTGGCAACCTGCTGCCAACGCCTTCTGGCTCGCGCCGATGCTCCTCGGCCTCGGCATCTTAGGCATCTACGGCATGGTGAACATCGAAGACCGCTACATCACCGTCGGCCTCCTCGCCATCCTGCTACCGCTCTTCGCGTCGCTCCGTCTACCCCCGTCCGTTCAAACCGTTGCCGCCCGCACCGCAGTTTCAGCCGCCGTCGTTCTCCTCGCCCTGCTGGCCGTGGCAGAGTCCGCCCGAACCGTCGGAGAACTCCGCCGTGAACTTCCCTTTGCCGGGTTGCCGGTCGGCTGGTACAACCCAAGCATCTTCGGAGCCGCCCACGCACTCAACGACCTCGGCCTAGGCCCTGGCGACACCGTTGCCTGCATCGGAACCATAGCCTGCCTCTATGATCCCTACTGGGCTCGTCTGGCTGGCGTCCGCGTCCTCACCGAGATCTACGAGCCCAACACTCCTCTCTATCCCTCCTTCGCCGCCATGCCCAACCGCGCCGAGGCCTTCGATGTCGTACGCCGTCAAGGAGACAAGGTCCTCGTCGGTTACTTCACCCCCGGCCTGATGACCGGCACCAACCCTATCTCTGCGGGCTGGCACGAACTGGACAGCTCCCCCTTTTACGCTCTCCCCCTCAACCTTCCTGCGACGACTTCCACGGAAGGGATTCAGCCCTGACGCCGCAAGTCCCACACCATCACTTTGGTAGCATGCAAACAATGAGCGATCTGACCGTAACCATCCTTATGCCATGCCTCAACGAAGCAGAGACGCTCGCTTTCTGCGTTCGCCAGGCGGTCGCCGCTCTCCGCGACAACAACGTCGCCGGCGAAGTCGTCGTCGCCGACAACGGCAGCACCGATGGTTCGCAAAAGATCGCCACCGATGAAGGCGCTCGCGTCGTCAACGTCCCCGTCCGTGGCTATGGGGCAGCCCTCATCGCCGGTATCGAGGCCGCGCGCGGCAAATACATCTTGATGGCCGACGCCGACGCCAGCTATCACTTCGAACATCTTCCCCGCTTCCTCCCAAAACTCGACGAAGGCTACGACCTCGTTATGGGCAATCGCTTCTCCGGCACCATCGAGCCCGGCGCCATGCCACCGCTCCACCGTTATCTCGGCAATCCGGTTCTCTCTTCCATCGGCCGCATCTTCTTCGGCATTCCCGTCCGCGACTTCCACTGCGGACTCCGTGCCTTCCGCCGCGACCCCATCCTCGCGCTCAACCTCCGCACCACCGGCATGGAGTTCGCCTCAGAGATGGTCGTGAAATCCTCCCTCGCCGGCCTTCGGATGACCGAGGTGCCCACTACCCTCTCGCCCGATGGCCGCAGCCGCCCGCCCCACCTTCGCTCATGGCGCGACGGCTGGCGTCATCTGCGCTTCCTCCTTCTGTTCAGTCCCCGCTGGCTCTTCCTGATCCCCGGCGTCGTCACCTTCTTCGTCGGCATCATCCTTTCGCTCTGGCTCATCCCAGGCCCCCAAACCGTCGGCCGATGGACCTTCGACGTCGACACCCTCACCTACGCGCTCGGCCTCGTCCTCATTGGAGCCCACATCTCCGTCTTCGCCGTCAGCGCACGCGTCTTCGGCACGCAGGAGGGCTTCCTGCCGCCCAATCCAAAGTTCGAGCGCATCTTCAACTACATCAATCTCGAAGTTGGCCTGCTCTTCGGAAGTGCTCTCCTGTTGGTCGGCCTCGGAATCCTCGGCTACGCCATTCATATATGGCATAGCGCCGGATTCGGAAATCTCTCCGCCCAGCGCATGCTTCGCCTCACCTTACCGTCGGCAACCTGCTTCATGTTGGGGGTAGAAGCCATCTTCGGCAGCTTCTTTTTAAGTCTGCTCGGAATGAACCGCCGGTGAGAAAGCTCTGTTCGAACGTAACGCGACACAGCCGAGTCTGATGCCCAGCCGGTCACTTTCAATGCAGATTTAGGCCTCTGCAGCCGGTACAAATCCATCGCATCGCTGATGGGTGAAACCTTCAGGTGCAGCGCCGCATGCTTCGGATGACCGCACTCATCCAGCAGGTCCGCATCTGCTTTTTTGCTGCTAAGTATAGTGACCAAACACCGAACTCTTCGCGTGATGCTCGCCAAAGTGATTGCAAAGTCCGCACTATCCGTTGTGAACCGGCTGCATAACAACATCCTGCTTTCTTTAGATCAGAGTCACGAACGCGTCGCGCCGTTGATTCGCACATCATGATTTGCTGCAACTCTACGCCGCATAAAACCCTATGTAAATTGCAACTGTGCAGCCCTAATCAGACGTCGAACTCTGCCCGGTCCCTCCCTGGATTGGGAACCATCATGCCTGTCGCAGCGTACCTCTCCTCGAAGTCATCAAGAGGAGCAAAATCATGCAGATCACCGACCCCCTCTACACCGCCAGCATGACCGACCAGCAGCGCGCCTGGTTTTACGCCGAGTACGAACGCGCCCACAAGGACGAGGTTGTCGGCTTTCTCCTCGCGCTCTTCCTCGGCGACTTCGGTATTCACCACTTTTACCTCCGCCGAAACACTGCCGGCATCATCTATCTCATCTTCTTCTGGACCGGCATCCCCGCAATTCTCGGCATTATCGAATGCTTCTTCATGCCAGGCCGAGTCCGCCAGTACAACGCTGCTCTGGCGCTCTACATCTCCAACCAGATCCTCGCCAGTTCGACCCCCCACAGCGAACCGGCACCTGCAACCTCGCACTGTCCCGACTGCAGCAGCCCCATCGACCCTTCCGCATCCTTCTGCCCCCACTGCGGAGCCACAATCACCCACAATCACCAGACCACACAGGCCGCGACCTAAACCCATCGACACGACCCAACCCACGATCCCAGCGCAAGGAAAAGGGCTCCATCAGGAGCCCTCTCTTTCTCAACATCGGAATTTAATCGCTGCGCCGTAACTACGCGCCAGTGCTGTGCTTCACCGCAGCTTCATACCCAGCGGTAAAGTTCGAGCGGTACTCATCGCGAGCCGCACCCTTCACCGGTGGGTGAACATACAGGTGAGACGCCTTCGCGTCGATCTTCCGCTTCGCCGTCATGTCCAGCTGGGCTGCTTCAACCCCGTCGCGGTAGGCTGACTGCGCCTGCTCCGTGCCCGGAGGAGGCGTATTCCAACTCCGGCTCTCTGTCGTGGGTGCCTGGTTCGTCTGGGCGTGTGCGAAAAATGTTGCACCGCTCATAAGTGCCACTGCGATCAGTGGTGTTGCAATTCGAGTTCGCTTCATCGTGTTTCCTCTTTCCTTCCAGGTCAATAGATGCACCTGGAGGCCAGAGGGAACTTACCATAACCCAGTAATTACTGGCAAATTCACGCTCGGATGCTGCCTCAGCCCTGTGAACACTACATATTTGTGTGGCCGCCGCGCATCTCTTCATTGAACGTGGGCTTGATGAACGCCAGCGCATGCACCAGTTCCGCCTGATACTGCGCACGATGCCCCATCAGAGCCTCGGTCGGCGTCGCATATTCAGTATCCGATGCAAGATGAATCAGCCCCTCACCCGCCAATGCCGCTGCCGTCTTTTTCAGCTCCTCAACGGTCGAGTTCAGATACTGCGCATCCCGAGGATCCAGCAGCCAAACCGGCTGTCCGCCGCCCAGCACTCCCGACAACCAGAACACCTTCGCCGCCAGATACTCCTGCCGCTGCCCATCCGTCGTGTCGTTGAAGTTGAAGCGCTTCTTCCACGGGCTGTAGAACCGCGTCGTCACCGGAACAGGCTGCCGATTGCCGCTCTTCACCAGCTCCAGCTGCCCCTGATCCATCGTCTTCCGCACTGCGTTGTAGATAAATCCCTCGGCAAACGGCTGCTCCGGAGCCTTCACGATCTCCGCAAACGTCACCGTCATCGACGCCGCAACCTTTGCGTGAAGCGGATTCTCCTCACCATCCTGCAGCCGAACCTCGCCATGCACCAGGAACGTATCCGCGCCCGAGGTCGACTCATGGAACGGCCACGTAAACTTCTCGAAGCTCAGCGGCAGCCCATGCAGCGTCAGGTAGCAATCCGGCCTCGGATTCTTCAACCGCTTCGCAGCCTCTGCCAGATAAACCCCAATTTCGGCCAACATATCGGCACGGCTGAAGTCGAATTTATCGCTCAGCTCCAGCACCTGCGTCTTCGTCATCGGAGCGGAGGTGCCAGGAAGCTCGCTATGCGTCGGCACCTGCGTCTTCGCCTTATCCGCAACCAGCGCTAGCAAGAACCGCGTCGTCGGATTACCGGAAAAATCCTGTCCAATCGCACTCGAAACCACTACCAGTCCGGCTACCTTCGCCGCAGCATCTACCTGTCCAGCCAGTACTTCTTGCGTCCCCATTACCATTTGCCCCAATCAGTTTTTTCTTATATCTCTCCATTTTACGACCTATCCAGCATTTCGCCCATTTTTGCCTAAGCACCAATCCGATGCGGACAGCCTTTTGTCCGTAAACGGTAAGTGCTGATAGATGCCGACTTACGACAATTCTTTAAGAGCAAATCAATTCCCTTTTTCTGCAATTATTTGCACATCGCACCGAGCAACCTTCCCTCTTCAAAAGGTAACCACGGCGATTCAAACGACTACTCAGTGACGACTAGAGCCTTTCGATGGCCATCAACCTGCACTTAAGTAACCCGTAACCGCTTGTATTTAGGCCCATTGGAGAAGCTTCTTGAAAAAAAATCGTAAGTATCTCACTGCCCTGGTTGCCCTTGTCTTCGGGACCTTTTTCGCCGCTCATGCTGACACGCTGTCACTGGCCAGTTACTCCGGATCTTCTTCCGCACCCGATGTAGCCAACACCGCGACGACCTACAACTCGGCCGCCTCCATCGTTAACAGCGGTTCCACCTCTACCTTCGACATCGCTTCAGGTTCTGTTTGGCATTCAGCCTTGGGCAGCTCAAGTTGGGTCTCCTTCAACGCTCTCACCGGACCAACCTCTGGCTTGGTCGTCCCTAATGGCGATTACCTCTACAACACGCAGTTCAACCTTGGGTCTTCTGCTTCAAACTACGTTGGCTCTCTCAGCGTGCTCGCCGATGACACGGTTTCGATCTACCTCAACGGCAAACTCATCCTGGAGGCCGCAGGTCCCCTGAGCGCAAGCAATGATTACTCTCATTGCTCTGACGTAGGTCCTAACTGCGTTACGCCGCTCACCTTCAGCTTTACTGGATTCGACCAGGGAATGAACGACCTCACCTTCGATGTCAAACAGGTCGCCGGAGTCGACGAAGGTCTCGACTTCGCTGGCACCATCTCCTCCGTACCCGAACCCGCCTCGCTGATGCTGTTTGGTACAGGTCTGCTTGGCATCGTCGGAGTGACACGACGCTGTATCGCAGGAAAGTAATCGACCTCAAAATTGGAGATGTGCCACAACATCGCCTTTCCAACTTCGCCGGCTGAAAAGATCATGGGTCCCCTGCGGCTAGAGCCTTGTCGCAAGTGAAAGAAAACAGATCTTCGCTACGGATGTTTTGCCGCGGCAGCCTTATCAGCCGCAGCCACGGCCTTCTTAAACTCATCCACCGCAGGAACGTTATGCGAACGAAGCCCATCCTTTGCTACATACCTCCAGCCCGCCGGGCTGTCCAGAGGAAGATTCGTATCGCCGTTGTAAACAGTGAACGAATCGCCTACGCCCCCAATCTCCGTCTGTGGATGCGGCGTTCCCTGCTCACTCGCCTCAGGAACGCCTGCCCCGGACATCTCCGGCTGCCTGCCGTGCTGAGCCCCCACCGACACCCCATTCGCCGTTGGGTCGATCACTCCCACTCGGTTGTTCTGCCGCGGATCGCTGATCGTCGTGTCGACCACGCCCTTGTGCCCCTTGCGAATCACGATAATCAGGTCCGCGCGCTGAGTGCTGATCGTTGGCTGAAATCTTCCCCAATTCAACAGCGCCGTCTCAACGTCCTTTTGCGCTACTTGATTGGCGCGCGGGTCGTCAACGTCAATTCCTGCTTGAGGATCGATAATCACGGCAACAGTCTTCGCGCTGAGAATGTAGTCAGGTAAGCTCTTCTCAGCCTTGTTCTTCGCACCCGCAAAGGTCGCCATCAACAAGCCCGCGATCAGAGCCACAAACATTCGCCTCGGCATATCCCCTCCTTCATACTCGGCAAGATTTTACGCCGCCGGCGCCAAGACCACGTGGACGGCTCGATGGAAGCCGCCGACGCCTGCTGAAGCGAATTGATTCCAGGCACCCCAGCCCTCAATTCAGCATCGAACGACAAAAATCAGCAAGCATCAACAAGGATCAGCGACGCCTATCCTAATCTAATCCAGTCCATCCGCGAAGGTGTCCAGTGAGAGCCGCCGTTCTACGATCTGCCAGTCAGCCTCTTTCCATGGAAGAGGTCGCCATCCCCATCCTCGCCGAGGGCCATCTCCTCCTCCGCGTTCTCGCCTGCGGAGTCTGCCGCACCGATCTCCATATCGCAGAGGGCGACCTCTGTCTCCTCCATCGGCCGCTTATCCTAGGCCATCAAATCGTCGGCAAAGTCGTCGACGGCGCCACACCAAATCGCCCCAACGACATGCGCGTCGGCGTCTCCTGGATCGGCGGAGCTGACGGCACCTGCCCCTTCTGCCTCCGCGGCGAAGAAAACCTCTGCGACAACCCCGTCTTCACCGGCTACACCATCAACGGCGGCTACGCCGAGTACGTCCTCGTCCGCTCCGACTTCACCTACCCACTCCCCAACGCCCTCGACGACACCCACGTCGCTCCCCTCCTCTGCGCCGGCATCATCGGCTTTCGCAGCCTTCGCGTCGCCGGCACTCAGCCCGGAGAGCGCGTCGGTCTCTTCGGCTTCGGCTCCTCCGCCTCGCTCGCCATCAACGTCCTGCGCCACTGGAACTGCGAGGTCTACGTCTCCACCCGAGGCGAAGCCCACCGCCAGCAAGCCACAGCCGCAGGTGCACACTGGGTTGGCACCGAAAACGACAAGCCGCCCGTCCAGCTCGATCGCGCCATCACCTTCGCGCCCAGCGGTGCTGTCGTCGTCAGCGCACTCTCCAGCCTCCGCAAAGGCGGCGTAGTCGCCATCAACGCCATCCACCTCGACCAGATGCCCGCCTTCGACTACGACAAGCTCTTATGGGGCGAACGCCAGATACGCAGCGTCGCCAACATGACCCGCCAGGACGCAACCGACTTCCTCAAACTAGCGGCCGAGATCGGCCTTAGGCCGCAGATCCAAACCTTCCCGCTGGAGAAAGCCAACGACGCTTTGATAGCCGTCAAAGATGAGACCGCCAACGGCTCCTGCGTCATCGTCCCTTAGCAGTCTTGACCTGACTGCGAACTCATTTCGACCGAAGCCACTCGCGCAGTTTGCGAGTTGCGAAGTGGAAAAACCCGCTGTTCTCCTCCGCGTCAACGCACTCCAGGCGACTGAGGCATACTTGCAGTTAGGAAAGTGAACCGCTAACGCATGGAAACTAAGTCGACCCTCGCTCATCTCGCCACCGAAGCCCGCAACTCCCTCACAGAACACATCGACGAACTCTCCACCCTGGACATGCTCCGCCTCATCAACGAGGAGGACGCCAAGGTCGCCGCCGCCGTGGCTGCCGTTCTTACAGAGGTCGCCTGCGCCGTTGATGCCATTGCCGAACGCTTCGCCGCCGGCGGCCGCCTTTTCTACATCGGCGCAGGCACCAGCGGCCGTCTCGGCGTCCTCGATGCCAGCGAGTGTCCCCCAACCTTCTCCGTCCCCCCAACTCTCTTCCAGGGCATCATCGCCGGCGGCGACGGCGCCCTCCGCAAGTCCAGCGAACAATCAGAAGACTCTCCCGAACAAGGCGCCACAGACATCGCCGCTCACGCACTCACCGTCAACGACACCGTACTCGGCATCGCCGCCAGCGGACGCACCCCCTACGTCCTCGGCGCCCTCGCCCACGCCCGTAAACTCGGCGCTCTCACCATCGCCCTCGCCTGCGTACCAGACTCGCAGATGGCTGCAAACGCCGACATCTCCATCGCTCCCATCACCGGCCCCGAGATCCTCACTGGCAGCACCCGCATGAAGGCCGGCACCGCCACCAAGCTCGTCCTCAACATGATCTCCACCGGCGTCATGATCAGGACAGGCGCAGTCTACGGAAACCTCATGGTCAACATGCAGGCCAGCAACGTAAAACTCATAGACCGCGCCCAGCGCATCATCATGGCTACCACAGGCATCGACCAACCCACCGCCGCGAAGATCCTCGATGAAGCCGGCAGCGTGAAGACCGCCATCGTCATGCAGAAGCTCTCCATCGACCGCACCAGCGCCGAAGCAAAACTGAAAGCCCACCGCGGCAATCTCTCCGCGCTCCTGAATCAGAAGTCCTGAACCGCACAGTCTTGCGGCGAGAGGCAGCGGTAGACTGAGGGGATGAAGACCGGCCGCGTGATGGCGTTGGACGTGGGAAAGATTCGTGTGGGCGTGGCCCTATCCGA
This sequence comes from Tunturiibacter gelidiferens, assembly GCF_013410115.1. Taxonomy (GTDB): domain Bacteria; phylum Acidobacteriota; class Terriglobia; order Terriglobales; family Acidobacteriaceae; genus Edaphobacter; species Edaphobacter gelidiferens. Next base: position 583,984 of record NZ_JACCCV010000001.1, on the reverse strand, counting down.
CCCACTCGGTTACACCGCGCAACCCCTACTAACACTGTGGCGCAAGACCAGGGGCGAGGATCTGCGCAGCCTGCTACGCCTAATTCGAAAGCATGAAGTAGTCAAAATCGTGGTGGGCAATCCGCTGCACATGTCAGGCGACGTAAGCCCCTGGGCCGCGAAGGTGCATGAGTTCGCCGACGAATTGCATAAGCGCTCTGGCCTTCCCGTGCAGCTCTGGGATGAACGCCTCAGCTCGGTCGCAGCACACGAGATCCTCAACGAAGCAGGGCACGGCCGCCGCGAGCGCAAGTACGTCATCGATCAGGTCGCCGCAGTCGTCATCCTGCAAGGTTGGATGGAGGCCACAGCACAGGCCGCAGCAAAGGCAGCGCTGCAACAGAGCGACATGAGCGATGAAGATCGTGGCGAAGGCAAGTAACGCCTTGCACGGTTAGAGCTGCATCTGCTATCCCTTGTTCGGTATATGGGCGAACTCACAAGCGACGCCATTCAAGAGATCGTGCGGATCCATTCAGACTGGATCGCTCACGAAGTCGCCGGAGAAGCTCACAAATTGATCGCATTGTGCGCCGACGACATCGAACTGTGGCCGCCTGACGCCGAGCCCGTGCTCGGACGCGCCGCAGTCGCAGCGAAGATAGCGACCGGAACCACAAAAATCCACTCCATCGAGATCACCGATCGTCGCATTCGAGGTTCCAGCGACATCTCTTACCTGACCGCGAACTACAAAACCACCCTCTCCTCCGCAGAAGACTCCACTCCGCGACAACTCCTCGGCAGCCACCTGTGGATACTACGAACTCGGTCCGGCCCATGGACCATCCATCTCATAAGCTGGTCGTCGTGGGACCACGAACCGTGATTCTCCAACCCATTCGCATTCACACCGGAGCAACCTCAACCCGCTATCATCATCGGTTATGTTAGCTTCCATCCGAACACGAATCCTGATCACGGCCCTCCTCACCACCGGAACCCTCACCGCCCAGCAGGCTCCCATGCAAAATCCCTTCCTCGCCCTCATGACCGCTGCCAATGCCCACGCGAAGGCCCACGGCGCGCAGACGCCCGTCCTCTCGTCCGTCGACGCTACCCTCATCGGCCCAAACCCCTCCGTCGACGTCGCCCAACTCCACAAAGCCGGCTTCAAGGTCATCCCCTGGACCACCAACGACCCTGCCAAGATGCGCTCTCTCATCGACCTCCGCGTCGACGGCATCATCTCCGACCGACCCGACCTTCTTCAACAAGTCGTGAAGGAGGAGGCCGCAGCTCACCCCGACGAAGCCGCTTACTTCAAAAGCTTCGACGTGTCGGCCCATCGTGGAGGCCGCGGCCTGCGCCCTGAAAACACGCTCCCCTCTTTTGAGGACGGCCTTGATCATCTGAGTACAACGCTCGAGACCGACACTGGCGTTACGACGGATCACGTCTCGCTCATCTGGCACGATCAGTTCCTCAGCCCGGAGTCGTGCCGTCGGGTGGACGGTACTCCTTACACCCTCGAAAACCGCGTCTACACTCGCGATATCTCGCTTGCCGAGGCGCAGAGCACGTTCATCTGCGACAAGCTGCATCCGCAGTTCCCCGACCAGAAGAACGATCTCGCGCTCTCGCCCGTCGCTGTAGCCTTCGCGGCACAGGAGCATCTCATCAGCCCCTATGTCCCAACACACGCCGAGCAACTCTTCCGGTTTACACGCTTCTACGCCGCCTACTATCGCAGCGGAGCGGGCAAGTCGCATCCGGACGCGGCTGCGCGCGCGGCTAACGCGGAGAGAGTTCGTTTCAACCTTGAGACGAAGATCCTGCCTCTGCCCAATGATCCCGTTGGGCCGAACCCGCTATTGGCCAACTCCCATGCCGAACCGGCCAGCAATCACACAGTAGACCCGCAAACCTTTGTCAATACGCTGTGCGGGACGATTGTGCGTAACCACATGGAGTCGAGGGCGGAGGTGCAGAGCTTTGATTTTCGCACGCTGATTCTGGTCGAGGAGCAGTTTCCGAAGATCCCCACCTACTACCTGACCGAATCGCCAAAGATGCTGAGTTCGGAGTTCGTCCCGGCTGCTTTGCGGCAATAATTTGGTGTTCTGTTGCAGGGTTTTTTTCTGGCGCGGTGGTTGTGGTGTTTTGCAGGGGTTTTTCGCAAATTGTGGTTGCGTAACGTGGTGTTTTGGCATGGTAAACGTGGTGTAGATCGTGGTGAATGTGTGGCTGGAAACACCACAAATTTTTGCGACGAAAAATACGCCACGTTTTTCAACTTTATTTTTTGGGCAACAGACGGCTCCAGAAGATGTGTCCTGCCCGGACGGGCCTCCTGCGCGGAGAGCGGTCACTTCGTGACTCGTGTACCGGTCTTGGTGAGTGGAGCGCCTGGGTCCTCCCGTTGGTCGGGTCTAGAAGAGGCTTAGTTTGCGGGGCATCTCTATGCCGAGGTGCTCGTAGGCCAGGCGCGTCGCTACCCGACCGCGGGGGGTGCGGTCCAGGAAGCCAATTTGGATGAGGAAGGGCTCGTAGACCTCTTCAAGGGCGTCCTGCTCCTCGGCTAACGCTGCGGCTAGCGTGTTGAGGCCTACGGGGCCGCCATCGTACTTCTCGATGATGGTGCGGAGGAGGCGGCGGTCGAGTTCGTCGAAGCCGTGGGCGTCTACCTCGAGCAGGGACAAGGCGGCCTGCGCTGTGGGCCGGTCGATGATGCCCTTAGCTCGTACTTGGGCGTAGTCGCGGACGCGGCGTAGGAGTCGGTTGGCGATACGCGGGGTGCCTCGGGAACGCATCGCAATCTCGGCGGCGCCGTCCTGGTCGATGGGAACGCCGAGGACCTCCGCGGAGCGCTCGACTACGAAGCGGAGCTGATCGTCGGTGTAGAACTCGAGGCGGAGAAGGATGCCAAAGCGGCTGCGCAGCGGCGAGGAGAGCAGGCCGGGGCGCGTGGTGGCGGCGACGAAGGTGAAGGGCCGGATTTCCATCACGTGGGTGCGAGCGGCCGGGCCCTGGCCAATGATGATGTCGAGTTTGTAGTCTTCGAGGGCGGTGTAGAGCTTTTCTTCGAGGACGGGCTGGAGGCGGTGGATCTCGTCGAGGAAGAGGACCTGCTTCTCGCGCAGGTTGGTGAGGATGGCGGTGAGGTCGCCTTGAATCTGCAGCGCGGGCCCGGAGGTCTGCTGGTAGCCGACGCCCAGCTCGTTCGCGATGATGGTCGCCAGCGTGGTCTTGCCGAGGCCGGGAGGGCCGAAGAGGAGGACGTGGTCGAGGGCTTCGCCGCGTGACTTTGCCGCTTCGAGTGCGATGGCGAGCTGTTCTTTGGCCTTTTCCTGACCGATGAACTCGGCGAGGCGGGTTGGGCGCAGCTTGAGCTCGAAGGCGTCATCGTCGTCGGCTTTGCCGGCAGAGACCAGACGTTCCGCTTCGGTGGATCTTGCTTGATTGAGGTCTATCTTCGCCATGCCCTGAGGGCGATACTAAGGCGAAGGGCGGCCGGAAGCAACTGGGAGCCCCTGGATATGCTTTTGGGATGTTCGGTCCGAGAGGTTTCGCAGCTATGCTAACGATCGGACAAGCCGTTCTGGAAGGAGCCGGGAGCCTGATTGCTCTTGGCGGTTTGTACGACGTCGTTGTTCCTCGCTTGCCTGCGAATCTGGCGGTTGTGTGCGCAGGAGATCCTCGTAGCTCAAAATTGGTTCGGGAGCTGCTGCGTGCATTGGGTGGAGCGCTGGTTGGGATCGGCGTGAGTGTGGTGGTGCTTGCCAGCAGATTGGGAGCGGCAGATAGAGCGCTCTTGAAGTTGCTGATATTCCTGCTGGTGCTGCCGTCGGAGGGAGCGAATGCATTTGGGATGTTTCGCGTGGGCTCGCCTTACTATGTGCCGCTTGCGCTGATCGTGATTACGCTGGCGGGTTTGGCGATCTGTTAGATCGTGAAGAGAATCGTGTGAGTGAGATCGACCTTGGACTTGCTTTTGAGAGGTTCCGCTTGAGCGGCGATGGTGCAGCGAAGACTGTTTCGGACGCAAACGTTATCGTTTTTGGGTGCCGGTGGAGAGGGAAACAAACAACGGTGAGAGTGTGGGCTGGGATGACTTATACCTTCCCACCCATCGCAAAGTGCGCGATGGATGGGCACCCGGCAGTTTCAGCGGATCAGACCACTAAGCCAGAATGAGCGGCTACAACGTGCCACGATCTATCGGGGGAGAGTGACCAAACACGAGTGAAGCGAAAGGACCCGTTGGCCGGAGTCCCATTGTATGTACCTGTCAATTGAACACGCACTGAGACAATGCCTACCTCATGAGCTACCAAGATATGTTGCTCTGAAGGGACTAATTGTTCGATTTTGAGCACGCCGGAACGATAGGCGGCTAGATCACTCTCCCTTCCTTGTAGCTGACCAAGATGGTTCGTAAAGATCAGTTCAGGGGCCAACAGCTCGCTTAGGACTACAACATCGGCACAAAGCATAGCGATTCTAAGGCGATCTTCTGCGTCTAAGATTTGCGCTTCTATAGTCATTTTCACGCTTCTCCTTTATCTCTTCTCATAGGCTTGCAAAAACAAACAACGGCAAGAGCCGGCTGGGATGAGTTATACCTTCCCACCCATCGCAAGTGCGCGATGGATGGGGCACCCGGCACCCGGCTGTTCCGTCCGGGGCTTTGGGTGCGACGCGGGGATGAGGACAACAGCAAATGCGGGGGGCTCTCCACTGCGCGACGGACGCTAAAGCTGTCCGTCGCTTCGGTCGAGATGACGAGTGTTTGGGGTGGTCGAGATGATGAGGTTAGTCGTGGAGGGAGTAGACGGCTGAGCCGTGCGGAGGGAGATCGACCTGGAAGGAGTTGAGGAGGCCTAGCTCTTGTCTCTGCCAGAGGTCGCGGACCTTGTACTGGGCCTTGTCGATGTAGCCGTACTCGGCGAAGGTCTTCGCGACGTGGACGGGCGCGTCGCTGACGTTGAAGATGGCGAGGTACTGCTTGTCTCCGCGAATGGAGCGCGAGGTCCAGGTGACGAGGGGACCGTCCTCTGTATTCATTTCGCTGGCGGTGGAGTCGTGGTCCATCTCGATGACGGCCTGATTGGTGAGAAGCGACTTGAGAGCATCGTCCATCTCGGTGAGATTGCCTCCAACGAAGAGGGGTGCTCGCGCGATGGCCCAGAGGGTGATCATGGTACGCTGCTCATCTTCAGTGAGCCTTGAGTTGCGTGGTTTGCCTTCGCCGGGGTTGGGACGGAGCTGGCCGAGGGGGAGCATATCCGCATCGGGCCAGCTTCCTGGCTTTGCCTGATCGGCCCACTTCGCGAGGATAGAAAACTGATCCTTTACGCCCTGCGACCACGTGGCGTCGGGGTCCTTATCCCAGTGATCCCAGACGTCGCTCGAGATGCGCCACATCTGCGCGTTCTTTGCCACTTCGCCGGCGTGCTCGATTGGCGTGGGCCCGGGCGAGAGGCTGAGCACGATGGGGCGGCCAGATCGCTCAATGGCTTTGCGAATCATGCGAATCTCGGCACTCTTGTAGGGGTGCGCGATGCAGTCCACCTTTAGGAAGTCGACGCCCCAGGAGGCGTACTGCTTCATCAAGGCGTCGTACCAGGCTTGTCCGGCGAGGTTGGCTTTGACGCCGAAGTTGTCCGGGTTCCAGGAGCAGGTGTCGGTGGTGTCAGCCGCCATGCTGGCGCGATATTTCGTGGCGCCGATGTAGGTGTTGGCGAAGACAGTCTTTTTAGGGATGCCCCGGAGCATGTGGATTCCGAACCTGAGGCCGTCGTCGTGGACGGCATCGCTGAGTGGTTTGAAGCCGCTGCCGGTGGCGGAAGAGGGGAAGCGGTTGGGAGCGGGCTCGTACTGGCCGCGGAGGTTGACGGTGTAGTGCAGAGCCTGCGGCATGGACATGTTTTCGGGGTTCTGCAGATACCAGCCTTCATCGATGACGACGTACTCCCAGCCGAACTCCTTGAGCTGCGCTGCAAGAACGACCATGTTGGCGCGAAACTGGGCCTCGTTCACAGTGGGGCCGTAGGCGTCCCAACTGTTCCATCCCATGGGTGGTGTAGGAGCTAGCGCTTTGTCCTGTGCTGTTGCGGAGACTGTGAGCAGAAGTGCCAGAGCCACGCTAAAACGCTTCATCACCATGCGAATAAACATATCAAAGTCAGCGTGCTCCGTTCGGTCGGGAGCGGAACTCTGCGATGGAGGCGAAGGCTGCGCTAAGTTGCGATTAGACTGGACGCATCCGTAAAGTCTTACAGGAAGTCTTAGAAGACTTACGCCAGGAGTAGGAACGTGATCCAGATTCGCTCGGCCGTCCGTGTTGCAGCCTTCGTTATTTCTCTCTCCACAGCTCTGATTGCTCAGTCGATTCCGCCTGCCGTGAAGGCAGCGGAGGCATCCATTGACGGCGAAAAGATTCGCGCGCAGGTGCGCTTCCTTTCGGACGATCTGCTGGAGGGACGCGGGCCGGGATTGCGGGGGAGCGAGATTGCAGCGAAGTATATTGCGACGCAGTTCGCGCTGTATGGGCTGAAGCCGGGCGGGGATAATGGAACGTATCTGCAGCAGATCAACTTTGTTGGGATGAAGGCGATTCCTGAGAAGACGACGATGTCGCTGATTCCTGCGAAGCCTGCGGGCAATTCGATTGATCTTTACTCGATCGACCTGAAGTATGCGGACGACTATACGGTGAGCAATCGGATGCTGACGCCGAGCGTGGATATCGATGCGCCGATTGTGTTTGTTGGTTATGGCGCGATTGCTCCGGAGTTTCAGTGGGATGACTATGCGGGCGTGGATGTGAAGGGGAAGGTGATTCTGTGCATTGTGGGAGATCCGCCTTCGACGGATCCGAACTTCTTTGGCGGCGATGCACTGACTTACTACGGGCGCTGGACGTACAAGTTTGAAGAGGCGGCGCGGAGGGGCGCGGTGGGCGCGCTGATTATTCATCGCACCGACCTGGCGAGCTACGGCTGGGATGTGGTGAAGAACTCGAATACGAGTGAGAAGACTTATTTGAGGGACGATAAGAATCCGCAGCTGGAGGCGGCTAGCTGGATACAGCTGGATGTGGCAAAGAAGATCTTTGCGGCGAGTGGGCTGGATGCGGATGCGGAGATCGTTGCGGCGGGGAAGCGCGGCTTTAAGGCGGTGGAGCTTCCGGTGAAGCTGAAGGCGCATGTGGAGAGCACGGTGCGGCCGTTTCAGTCGCCGAATGTGGTGGGGATTTTGCCTGGGGCGAATGCTGGCGGCAAAGACCAGGCGGTGATGTATACGGCTCACTACGATCATCTGGGATTTGTGCCGGGGATGGCTGGGGACAATATCTACAACGGCGCGGCGGATAATGGCACGGGCTGCGGGATGCTGCTGGAGATGGCGCGGGCTTGGGCGCAGTCGGGCGTGAAGTTGCCGCACTCGCTGATCTTCGCTTCGGTGACGGCGGAGGAGCAGGGGCTGCTGGGGTCGGAGTATCTGGGGCAGCATCCGCCGATTCCTGTGGGGCAGATTGCGCTGGATATTAATTACGACATGATTTTGCCGATCGGTGTGCCGCTGGAGACGAATGTGAATGGAGCGCAGAGGACTACGTTCTTCCCGACGGTCGAGGCTACGGCGAAGAGGTTCAATCTGGAGATTGTGCCAGACCCGAAGCCTTCGGCGGGGAGCTACTATCGGTCGGATCACTTCAGTCTGTCGCGGGTGGGGATTCCGGCGTTCTCGATTGAGACGGGAAATCTTTATGAAGGGCATGATGCGGCCTGGGGACATAAACAGCATGAAGATTTCACCGCACATGACTATCACAACTTCAGCGACAACTTTCATGAGGACTGGGACTTCAGCGGGAACGCGAAACTCGATCGCTTTGGCATGGAGCTGGGCTGGGAGGCTTTGAGCGCGCCGACGATCATTCAGTGGAAGCCGAAGGATGAGTTCGAAGCGGCGCGGAAGGCTAGCCAGGGAACGAGATAGGGTCGCGTGGGGTGGACGGCGCGGGAAGAATCTGCGGACTAGTAGAAGTCGGCGCAGCTGAGGAAGTAGCCGCAGGTTCGGCAGACGAGCTTGCAGCGGCTGTCTTCGAGCCGAGAAGAGCAGGTGGGGCAGAAACGGGAGTGGTGTTCGGGCGCGAGCGAGGAGATCTGGCAGGTTTTTGCTGCGTGATCGGCGGGGGCGGGCGCTGGGGTTGAGGACATCTCGAAATGCTATCGCATGCGGGATTTTTTCAAGGTCCTTTGGTTCAAGCCGCGCATCGAAGAAGGTACTGTTGAAAGGTACCAATTAAGAACAAAAGGAGAAACAAGATGGATCGCACTGGCAGCGCAGTTTGGCACGGCAAGATTATGGACGGCACCGGCACCATTTCCACGCAGAGCGGCACGTTGAAGGACACGCAGTACAGCTTCAAGACGCGGTTTGCCGACGGTGTGGGGACTAATCCCGAAGAGCTGATTGCGGCGGCGCACGCTGGCTGCTTCACGATGGCGCTTAGCGGACAGCTTACGGAGGCGGGCTTTACTCCCGATACCATTGAGACGACTGCGGTGCTAACGCTCGATGTTCATGGCGCGCCAACGATCACCAAGATTCACCTGACCACGAAGGCGAAGATTCCTGGGATTGATAAGGCTAAATTCGATGAGCTTGCGCACAATGCCGAGGTTGGATGCCCGGTGTCGAAGGTGCTGAAGGCGGCGACGATTACGCTCGACGCTACGCTGCTTTAGAAGAGGGGCTGTCCGGCCGGACGGGCCCGCTACGCACGGGGCGGCCACTTCGTGGCGGGTGTACCGGTTTGGGGTGACAGACTGCATTGGTCCTCCCGTTGGTCGGATCTAACTTCCTTCCGACCAACTGGAGGACCGCCATTACAAGGTATAGAAGTCACGAAGTGACCGCGCCGCGCGCAGCGGCCCCGTCCGGGAGGACTAATCAGTGAGCGTGGCCGTGATGGTCATGCCCGTGACTGTGGGCACCGATTGCCTCGAGTTCGGGAGGCGCAGCGCAACCATGCGTGGTTTCGCAGCCGGTGATCTCGAACTGGATGGTCGTGTGAGTGATGTGAAAACGGTCGCGCAGGGCGCACTTGATGTCTGCGAGGATGCTGCTGCACTCGGACATAGGCATCTCGGCGATGGTGACGTGACTAGCGAGTGCGTGCGACTGTGAGCCGAGGCTCCAGACATGGAGGTCGTGAACGTTGAGGACGCCGTCAACCGAGGCCATGGCCTGACGAATCTCGCCGAGCTCGAGATTACGCGGCGTGCCTTCAAGCAGGATGTTCAGGGTCTCGCGAATGATGCCGATCGAACTCCAGAGGATCATTCCGGCAATCAGGATAGAGAGCACCGGATCGATCCACGACATGTGGGTGAAGAAGATGGCTGCGCCTCCGGCGATCACTGCGGCGGTGGAAAGCGTGTCGCCAAGCATGTGCAGGAAGACGCTACGAATGTTGACGTCGCCTGAAAACTTCCAAAGCAGGGTTGCGATAGTGCCGTTCATTAGCACGCCCGCCGCGGCCACATACATCATCAGTTTGGGCTGCACCTCGACCGGCACGCTGAAACGATGGATGGCAGCGAAGGCGATCCAGATAGAGAGCACGATGAGGGTTGCGGCGTTGACGAAGGCGGCCAAAACGCCCGCTCGCTGGTACCCGAAGGTCTTCTGGTCGGTTGCGGGACGTGCTTGAAAATAAACGGCTACGAAGGACAACACGATGGCAAGCAGGTCACTGACGTTGTGTCCGGCCTCAGAGATAAGGGCCAGGGAGTGTGCGCGCAGCCCGAAGTAGAAAGTCGCCCCGACGTATGCCAGCGTGAGCACCATGGAAAGCTGCAGAACGCGCTGCATCTTGCTGTTCGGGCTGGCAACCATGTGCATAACAACAAGTGTAGTCTGCGCGCGGTCCGGGTTCAATCAAACGAACCACACCGGTGCGACTTCTCAGCGTTTATTCCTTATCCGCTTCGAAACCCGAGGACTTATTACAAAGAGGATGAAGGCGCTTTGCAGCGGCAATCTGGCGGGACTGGCCGACTAGATCGCATCGCGGCGCTCAACTTCGGTTTGATTGGGGTAGGTGCCTAGCCGCAGGCCGCTCCATGTTTCCGCTACGACGATGCTGTTCGCAGGGTTTTGCGGGGCGTAGCGTACCTGAATGGGAAGGTCGGTGCGAATGCCATGGACCAGGTCGGCGAGCATGGTGACGTCCTGCGCGCACTCGTAGGTTACGCCGGCGATGCGGTAGACATAGACGATCATGTCTGGTGTCAGAGGACCCGGACGGACCGGCTCAGGATCGTCTGCAAGGTCCAAAGCGGGCTGACGAACCTCCGCAACCATGGTGTCCATGATGGTTCCATCGGTGATGCGTCCAACTCGCGCCAGCAGCTCTCGACGCTCTCGCTCTATCTCTTCGGCAGAGGGCCTGCGACGGGTAAGGGCGTAACTGGCGACGCCTATTGCTGCCGCAGTCGTTGCTCCAATGGCGATGAGGACTCGCGGCGAACGGAGGGCAAGCGGCAGGTGAGTTGGAATCAGCGAAAACACAGTCTCTGCCCAAAAGCATAGACCATGCCGAGGCGGTCGTGAGGGGAAGGTGCTGTCTCAGTAACGTTCTTTTGGGGGATTGCGATGCGGATTCGACCCCCAGAAAAAAAATGGAATTGCAGGTTCCCCTTTGTGGGCAGGGTGGAGTAGTATTACGGCGAACTTCGAACTAAATAATGCGGATGATCAAAAATGGCTAAAAATACATGGTTTACCTCCCTGCAGGGAGTTCTGTTGATCGCGCTCGGCTTGCCGCTGAATGCCTTCGCTCAGACACCGGTTGCGATTTCGCCTGCGAAGATGCCGAAGACCGGCACGGTCGACGAGCGCTTTCAATCGTTCAACATCGAGATGGTTGAGGTAACAGGCGGTCGCTTCTGGGCACCGTATAAAAAGCAAGGCACCGCTGACCAAGAGGTGCCGGCAAGCGCGAAGAACTCGGCGCCTGCAGGGATGGATCCGTCGGCATTTCGGTACAGGGAGCCGATCAACCTTGCGAACCCGCGGCTGCGCAAGCTTGCCGCGGGGTTGGCGCCGTCTTATGTAAGGGTGAGCGGGACCTGGGAGAACACGACTTACTTCCATGATTCGGATGATGCTGCGCCGGTGACTCCGCCAACGGGTTTCAACAGCGTGCTGACGCGACCGGAGTGGAAGGGTGTCGTCGATTTTTCAAAGGCCGTGGATGCGAAGATCGTTACGTCGTTCGCGATAAGTCCTGGCGTGCGAGATGCGGAGGGAGTGTGGACTCCGGTAGAGGCGAAGAAGGTGCTTTCGTATACGAAGTCGGTTGGAGGCAGTATCGCGGCAGCAGAGATGTTCAATGAACCCACCTTTGCAGGGATGGGCGGCGCGCCGAAGGGATATAACGCGGCGGCGTATGGAAGAGACTTCAAAGTGTTTCGTGGCTTTGTGAAAGAAGCTGCGCCGGAGATGACGATTCTCGGTCCGGGATCGGTGGGGGAGATAGGGCTCGCAGTGGGCCTGCCCCCGGATTCCCTGATTAAGACCGAGGACATGATGGCTGCGTCCGGGCCCGGGGTGGATGCGTTCTCGTATCACTTCTACGGGGGCGTGTCGCAGCGATGCAAGATGATGGGTCCGGCGGCGCAGACAACACCGGAGGCTGCGCTGACGGATGATTGGCTGTCGCGAACGAATCGGGATGAGGATTTCTATGCGAAGCTGCGCGATCGGTTCGCGCCGGGGAAGCCGATGTGGTTGACCGAGACCGGAGAGACAGCGTGCGGAGGCAATCCTTGGGCGTCGGACTTTATTGACAGCTTTCGGTATCTGAACCAACTTGGAAGTTTGGCAAAGCGGGGCGTGCAGGTGGTGATGCATAACACGCTGGCAGCGAGCGATTATGCGCTGGTGGATGAGACGACACTAATTCCCCGGCCGAACTACTGGTCGACTCTATTGTGGAGGAAGATGATGGGAACGACTGTGCTCGACGCTGGCGCTTCCCCTTCTCCGAATCTGCATCTGTACGCGCATTGCCTGAGGAAACAACCAGGAGGCGTGGCGTTGCTGGCGATCAATGCGGATCGTACGACACCTCAGGCGTTGGATGTGCCTGTGAAGGGGATGCGCTACACGTTGACGGCGAAGGACCTTATGGATAACAAGGTGGAGTTGAACGGGGCGGAGCTGAAGGTGAGTTCCGACGGCGATCTTCCTTCGCTTGAAGGGCAGGCGCAGGCCGCGGGAGCGGTTCAGCTTGCCCCTGCGAGCATCACGTTCCTGGCGTTTCCTAACGCGAAGAACGCGGCCTGCCGTTGATTCAGGCTTTGATTAAGGATCGCATTCGGTTGAGTTTGGCAGGCGTGCAATGGAGGGAGATCGACGTTATAGAGGATTGAGGGTTTGAAGATATACTGAAGGTTGCCCATGAAGCCTCTCTCCTCTTCCAGCACCAGGTCTGTTGTTGTTAAAAAAGTCTCCACTCTGCCCTCCGGTCTTGCCCATCCGTTGGATCTGGGCGAAGGGCGGCGAATTCGTTCTACTACAGTGATCTGTGTGCGTCGCGGCGACTCGGTGGTGATGGCTGCCGATGGGCAGGTGTCGCTTGGCGCGACGATTATGAAGGGGACGGCGAAGAAGATCCGCCGCCTCTATCAGGACAAAGTGCTGGCGGGATTTGCGGGATCGACTGCGGATGCGTTCTCGCTGTTTGCGCGTTTTGAAGCAAAGCTGGAGCAGTATGCCGGCAACCTGGGACGAGCGGCGGTGGAGCTGGCGAAGGACTGGCGCACGGATAAGATGCTGCGTCAGCTGGAAGCGCTGTTGATTGTGGCGGATCCGAAGCAGACTTTTTTGATCTCCGGTACTGGTGACGTGATCGACCCCGATGAGGGGATCGCGACAATCGGGTCGGGTGGCAGCTTTGCGCTGGCAAGCGCGAGGGCTCTGATGGAGAACACAGATTTAAGCGCCCGGGAGATCGCGGTGAAGAGTCTAAAGATCGCCGGGCAGATCTGCATCTATACCAATGATCAGATGACGGTCGAAGAGTTGAAAGCCGAGACGCCGGAGAACCAGTAGCGTCGACTGTTCGTAGAAGTTTATAGAAGGTTTCGTCGCTGGGATATGCGACAAGGAGTACCGCACTATGGCAATTTTTCTACCTGGAGCTGCTGAAGATCAGGCACTCGCACTCGATGAGATGACGCCGCGCGAGATCGTCACCGAGCTTGATAAGTACGTTGTGGGGCAGCATGCCGCAAAGCGGGCCGTGGCGATTGCATTGCGTAATCGAATGCGCCGGCAGAAGCTTCCGCCGGAGCTCGCCGATGAGATCATGCCGAAGAACATCATCATGATTGGGCCGACGGGCGTGGGGAAGACGGAGATTGCCCGGCGTTTGGCGAAGCTGACGAACTCTCCGTTTTTGAAGGTGGAAGCCTCAAAGTTTACTGAGGTCGGCTATGTGGGGCGGGATGTCGAGTCGATTGTGCGTGACCTGGTGGAGATCGCGATCGACATGGTTCGCGAAGAGAAGATGGAAGAGGTGGAGGATAAAGCGGAGCTTGCGGCTGAGGATCGGCTGATCGATCTGCTGCTGCCTCCGACGCCTAACGCGGCATCTGCTGCGACTGCCCCGGCGGCCATGCACGAGCCAGGGAGCAATCTCATTCAGCTTCCGGTGGCTGCGCCTGTTGATGACTCTGAGGAGAAGCCGGGGGATCGGGAGCATAGGACGAGAGAGAAGCTCCGGCAACAGTTTCGCGAGGGCAAGCTGGATGAGCGCACGGTGGAGCTGGATGTACGCGACCGCAACCAGCCCAGCTTTGAGGTGATCTCCAATCAGGGCTCGGAGGAGATGGATATCAACCTGAAGGACATGCTGCCGGGGCTCTTTGGACAGCGCACGAAGAAGCGCAAGATGAAGGTGGCAGAGGCCTTCGACTATTTGGTGCAGGAGGAGGAGAACCGGCTGATCGATATGGATCAGGTGACTCGGCTTGCGGTGGAGCGGGTTGAGGACTCGGGGATTGTGTTTCTCGATGAGATCGACAAGATAGCAGGACGAGAAGGCGGGCACGGGCCGGATGTTTCGCGCGAGGGCGTGCAGCGCGATATTCTGCCGATCGTTGAAGGGACTACGGTTAGCACGAAGTACGGAATGGTTTCGACCGATCACATCTTGTTCATTGCGGCTGGGGCGTTTCATGTGTCGAAGCCCAGCGATCTGATTCCGGAGTTGCAGGGACGTTTTCCGATTCGCGTTGAGCTGAACTCGTTGACGGTAAATGACTTTATTCGCATTCTGACGGAACCGAAGTCGTCGCTGGTGAAGCAGTCTACGGCGCTGCTGGAGACGGAAGGACTGAAGCTGGAGTTTACGAAGGAGGCGATTGCGGAGATGGCGCAGTTTGCTTTCAGGGTGAACGAAACTACCGAAAACATTGGGGCTCGAAGGCTGCATACGATTCTGGAGCGGGTGCTGGATGAGATCAGTTTTCAGGCGCCGGACCTGTTCAAGAGTCCGCGGGCGGAGATTACGGAGGAGGGTGTTGTGGGCGAAGTACCTGTGTCTGCATCGCTTACATCGGAGCCGCAGATGCCGTCGCCGCCTCTGCCTGTGATTGAGCGGCAGACTGCTACGGGCGTGGAGAAGGTGATCGTTGTCGATCCGGAGTATGTGCGTCAGCAGGTGGCTTCGATTGTGAAGGATCAGGATCTTTCGCGGTATATTTTGTAGTTTTTTTCGCGTGGTGGAGGCGGTGTTTTTGCAGGGGTTTCTGCGTTTTACGGTGTCCAAACGTGGTGTTTTGGATGGTGAAACGTGGTGAAGTTGTGGTGTTTTGTATGGCTGGAAGTGCAGGAAAGAGCTGGCGTAAAAATGCGCCAGCTTTTCACTTTAATTTTCATGATTGATCGCCTGGTTCAACGGCTTCTGAGAAGACATAACTTTTACAACTGACTTATAGCTCTGTTTCGAGCGGTTTTTGGTGTGGAAAGGCTCGTTTTTGTGGTCTTTGATGGAGTGTTGTCTCGGCGTTGTCATTCGTCGGTCAGCGGTAGCAACTTGTTGAGCTACATCGGGTTCAATGGTCAGGCACAGTTTGAGCCTACTGTGACTTTTCCTCCTCTGTTTCATCTAAACAACAGAGGTTTTTGAATATGTCAGGGCTCAAATCAATTCTTCTCCTTTCCCTGGCGACTCTGTTTACGCCTGTCTTTGCACAGCAGCAAGGCGCGAACCCAGCCCGCCCGGGAACTCTCAATTATGTTGAAGGCCAAGCCTCCATCGATGGACACCAAGTAACGGCGCATTCTGTGGGCCAGGCGGAGGTGGGGCCGGGTCAATACCTTGCGACTGCCGACGGCAAGGCGGAGATGCTCCTGACGCCGGGCGTGTTTCTGCGGCTGGACAAGAACAGCACTGTGAAGATGATCAAGCCCGACCTTACCCACACCGAGGTGAGTGTGGAGCAGGGACGCGCCGAGGTGGAGGCGGATCAACTCTACCCGCAGAACATGATCCTGATCGATCAGAAGGGAGGTCAGACGCAGATCCTGAAGAACGGGCTGTATGAGTTCAACGCGGATGCGAATACGGTACGCACCTTCGACGGGAAGGCGGCGGTTTATCCAGGCAATAACCTCGAGAGCAGTGTAAAGCCTGTGGATGTGAAGGGCGGCAAGCAGATCACGCTCGTTGGGGAGGCGGTGAAGCCTGTGAGCTTCAACAAGGACCGCTCGGAAGACGATCTGTATCGCTGGAGTCAGCTGCGGTCGCAGTATCTGGGCGAGGCGAACGTCGATCTTGCGGCGGAGTATGCCGGATATGGGCCTGCGTACGGCTACGGCGGGTTCGCGCCTGGCTGGGCCTGGGATCCTTATCTGTATGGGTATGACTGGCTGCCTGGTGGCGGCCCGTTCTTCAGCCCCTTTGGATATGGCTTCTACTCTCCGTACTACCTATATGGCGGCGGCTTTGTGTATGGCCGTGGCTTCTATGGGCGCGGCTACGGCTACCGTGGCGGATATGGATTCCGCGGCGTCAGCGGAGGCTACCGTGGGGCGTCGGTTGCTGGTGGAGGATTCCATGGCGGCGGATTCCAAGGCGGGGGCGGAGGGGGCTTTCACGGAGGCGGCGGTGGTGGCGGTGGCCACCGGTAAGTCAGACAGGAAAAGGAGTTAGAGCAAGAAGGGCTGGATGGCCGAAGACGGTCTCCAGCCCTGTCTATTTCGTGGGGATAGGTGGCGATTTGAATCGACTGAAATCGATGGCCTTCCCTATCTCCGATTGTCCTCAACGAGGTGAGTGCTGTTTCTAAACGAATTGTTGTGTAACGTTTTGAACGTAAGGGTCACTACCAGTGCGTTGCCACTCTTTCGCCAGCCTGGTGTTTTAGCGGAGCAGGCTGGCGCGGAGGAGTGGCCTATCCGATTGAAGGGCTTGAGTTAGCTGAGTTGGAGACAGAATCCGGCGGCTTGCAGGAGTAATTTCGAGGCGTCGGCGTAGTTGATTTTTATGTTTGACTTTGTCAGGGATACCGCATAATTGTGCAACAAACAGCGTTTCTATCTCTGTAAGACCGACGAGTTACCAGGGCCCCCGCGAAGCAGCTGCAGTGAATTTTAAAGACCCGGCGGGAGGGTCAGAGATTTTGCTCTGTAATTTTTCTGCTGTCTTTAGAAGAGTTGACCGAGGCAGCAACTCGCCCATTGCAGGAAGGCTCTGCACAGTTCTTATTCTGGACTGTTGTTTGTTTCGAATCTCTCAGTCCTGAAATAAATGACTTTTGCCATCGCGCTGATGATGCTTTGTGGACTATTGTTCTGGTTCAGGGTTTGAGGATTAAAGGTGACGGCACTCGTTCTGTCACCGAAGAGGTAGCAAACGCATCCCGCGTGGCCTGCAGTTGGGGCCAAATCCAAGTGCGACGATGCCCGGGTCCGCGATGAACTTTGCGTTTCTTCCCGATCTTCTGGCGTTGATGATCCTGATTGTGATCCTGATGCTGCTGCGAAAACGGCATCCTCAGGAGCGAGCCGATCTGTGGCTGCTGGGCCTTTTCTTTACGCTGGTGGAAGCGGCTGCGCATACGTTTTACGCAGCGAATGGACCGCCGCAGAAGATTCTGCATGTGATCGTGATGGACTGCTACCTGCTGACGGGCATGATCTTTGTGTGGGCGTCGGGAGTTTACCCTGTCTCCAAGGCTTCGCGTCTGCTTTATCTCTCGCTGAATTCGCTGCCACTGCTGGCGTTGTGCACGGTCTATGGGTTGCACCTTAACCGGGGGATTGTCTTTTTCCCGTGCATGGCCGCAGGTATGGTGATTGGCGTTTCGACCTCGCTGTATCTTCGCCGCAGCTGGGTTGCGGCGGTGCTGCATGTGTGCGGGTGGATGGCGATGGGCTATCTGATCCACATCTCCGACTACAGGTCGGCAGTGTATTGGAGCCTGTGTTGCGTATACGCAACCGCGGCGGTGAACTTCCAGCGGCGGCTGCCGACGGGAAGCACCGGCAGGCTGGCGATTGTAACCGGCTTCACGATCTGGGCGCTGTGCCTGTTTCTGCATCCGTGGATTGTGCAGTATCGCGAGTATGCCGATATCGCTTCGCACATATGGAATATGCAGAAGTCGCTGATCTCGATCGGCATGATTCTGGTGATGCTGGAGGAGCAGGTTTCGAGCAACGAGTGGCTGGCGCTGCATGATGAGTTGACTGGGCTGCCGAACCGGCGTCTGTTTGCGGACCGGCTGATGATGGCGCTCGACCGCGCTGAACGCACGCACAACCGGCTGGCGCTGATCGTTCTGGATCTGAACGGCTTCAAGAGAATCAACGACACGATGGGACACCAGGCGGGCGACCAGGTGTTGCGCGAGGTCTCAGCGACTCTGCGCAGGGGCGTGCGAGCGTCGGATACGCTGGCGCGGCTGGGCGGGGATGAGTTTGTGATTGTGGCGGCGGATGTGGAACCGGGAAAGTCACTGGATCACCTGTTGGAGACGGTGCAGAGAACGCTGGACCGTCCGATAGTGGTGGAGGGCAAGCCGATGGTGCTGTCGGCGAGCGTAGGCATGGCCGTATATCCGGAGGATGCCCACGACTCGATCCGGTTGCTGCGGGTGGCAGACCAGAGGATGTACGCATCCAAGCAAAGGCCGGGAGTCCAGACGGCCAAGGCGGTGGCTCCCCTGACGGCCGCGGTGAGCGATTCGCAGATGGCTGCGGTGGCGAGTGCGCAGAGGTAGGGCGTGGTTCTATTCGAGTGTGTGACGAGGTGAAACGAAAAAGGGCAGAGACCTGGCTGGATCGGTCTCTGCCCTTTTTGTAACCGTTTTGTGACGAATCGAATTAGTGGTGTTCGCCGCCTACATGACCGTGGCCGTCGCGCATCTCGTTGCCGTGGAAGTTCTCATTGTGATCGACGTGGTACTCGGGTCGCGGGGCCTCGCCACGGGCAGGGTATGGGCCGTGATATCCGTGCTCGGGATGGTAGTGGTTATCGACGTGTCCATAGAAGTGTTCGGGGCCGTGAAACCAAGGACCGGCACCGATGAAGACCCCACTGGTGAACCACTCGGGACCGTAGTAGCCATAGGGAGCACAGTTATAGGGAGGAGCTTCATAGTAGCCGTATGGGCAGCTGGGAGCGGGTCCAATGTTGACGCTGATCTGAGCCTGGGTTTTAGGAGCTGCAACTGCGAAGCTGAAAACAGCAACTGTAGTTGCGGCGAGAATTTTTGCAACGTGCATTTTTCACCTCTGCCTGTTTAGAGCAGAACGAAAGTGTGGGGGGTTGCCAAAAATAAATCCCGTTCTAAGGCAACTCGGCGGCCCTTTGATAGGCCGCCGAGAGATATGCAATGGATTTTGTTGAGGATTAGCGAGTTGCTGCGGCGGGTTCGCCGATTTCGCTGAGACGTTTTTCGAGGATCACTTCGAGATCGACGATGGCCTTGGAGAAGCCGTCGATGCCTTCCTTCAGCTTGTCGGTGGCCATGCGGTCTTCGGCGTGCATCTTGTCGAAGGCGGCTTTGTCCATCGGGATCTTCTTGATGTCCAGGCTCTGTGCTTTGGCGGGATCGAGCTTGCGGGGCAGCGGGGCCTGAGTGCTTTCAAGCTCGGTGAGCAGCTTCGGTGCGATGGTGAGAAGGTCGCAGCCGGCGAGTTCAGTAATCTCGCCGATGTTGCGGAAGCTCGCACCCATGACGACAGTCTTGTAGCCAAATTTCTTGTAGTAGTTGTAGATGGTGGTGACGGACTCAACGCCGGGGTCGTCGGCGCCAACATAGTCCTTGCCGGTGTCTTTCTTGTACCAGTCGAGAATGCGTCCGACGAAGGGCGAGATAAGGGTGGCCTTGGCTTCGGCCGCAGCGACGGCCTGATGAATACCGAAGAGCAGGGTCATGTTGCAGTGGATGCCCTCCTTCTCGAGGATTTCAGCGGCACGGATCCCCTCCCAGGTGGAGGCAAGCTTGATGAGGACGCGGTCGCGTGAGATGCCGGCCTTGTCATAGAGCGCGATGATGGCGTGGGCCTCGTCGATGGACTTCTGGGTGTCGTAGGAGAGGCGGGCGTCAACCTCAGTGGAGACACGACCGGGGACTATGTCGAGGATCTTGAGGCCGAAGGCGACTTCGAGAGGCCGGAAGGCGGTTGCGGCGATTTCTTTGTCCGAAGCGTTGGGGCCTGCTTCTTTGCGCACTGCTTTGAGCACGTCGTCGACGACGGACTGGTATTCAGATTTCTCGGCGGCGGCGGCAATCAGAGATGGATTCGTGGTCGCATCCTGCGGGCGGAACTGCTGGATGGCGTTAAAGTCTCCGCTATCGGAGACGACGGTAGTGTATCCGCGAAGCTGTTCGAGTAACGATGCCATAATCTTTCTCCTTGGCTGTTGGTACAGATTTTATCAAGCTCTGAGGGATTGCGCTGTCTGTTAGAGCGCGGCGGATGCTAACTGGAGGCAAACTGATTTTCGAGCACGCCCAGGCTGTCTATTTCCACTTGGATGCGGTCCCCGGGCTGAACGGCTCCTACTCCTGCGGGAGTTCCTGTGGGAATGAGATCGCCGGGCTCGAGGGTCATGGTGGCGGTGATGTAACGGAGGAGGTCGGCGATGGGGAAGATGAGGTCGCGGGTGCTGCCCTGCTGCTTGACGATGCCGTTGAGGCGGGTGGTGACGGTGACGGGCGAGGGATCCTTGTCTCCGAAGCCGACGGGGTCGATCTCGTCCGAGACGATGGGGCCGACGGGGCAGAAGGTGTCGAAGCCCTTGCCGCGTGTCCACTGGCTGTCGGACTTCTGGATGTCGCGGGCGGTGACGTCGTTGACGCAGACGTAGCCGCGAATGTAGGGGCGGACGTCTTCGTCGGGGCCGATCCGGTAGCAGCGACGGCCGATGACGATGCCTAGTTCTCCTTCATAATCAACGCGATTGGAGATCGCAGGGATGCGGATGGTTCCTTTGGGGCCGAGCAGCGAGGAGGGCGGCTTGAGGAAGAGGAGGGGTTCGGCGGGGACTTCGTTGCCGAGCTCGGCAGCGTGGTCACGGTAGTTGCGGCCTACGCAGAGAATCTTCGAGGGGGTGACCGGGGGCAGGAGATGCAGGTCGTCGAGGGGAGTGGGTTCGAAGTCGACGGCGAGGGTTGGAACGGGAACTCCGCCGAGGATGCGGGCGGTCAGGTCTTCCTGCGGGGCTTGCATGGGAAGCGTGGCCCAGAGGATGCCATTGCGCTTCTCTACCAGGGCGTAACGAGGGAGAAAGGTGCCGTTTTCAGACGACAGGTACTTGCAGTAACGCATTTGTTTTTTATTGCTCCCTTAATGTTTCCTGCACGTCGGCGCTCGGCGCGCTCTCGTTTCCGGTGGCATCGACCGCGGTAACGCGATAGGCGTAGCGATGGCCGGGGATTGCGGTTTGATCGCGGTAGGCAGGACCGACGATCGGGGATGGGTTCAGGCGCGTTGCTGGTCCCGCAACTTGGCCTGTCGAGGTAACTTCCTGTCGATACACACTATACCCGGCGAGATCGGGATCTGTGTCAGGGGTCCATGAAAGATCGATGGAGCGATCGGATGCGGTGGCTCCTCCGGGTACTGCTTCAAGGCCGGTTGGGACGCCGGGCGGGAAGGTGTCGAGCATAGTGACGGCGACCGGAGCGGAGAGTTCGCTGCGAACTTCGAGCGCGTGGCCTGCAAGGGAGATCTCGCGAACCCGTCTGGCCGTGTAGCGGTAGCTCTCGCCCTTCTGCGTGGTCTGGTCGATCGTGCCGCCTGCGTCTGCGGCGCGTTTGGGAGTTTCCAGCTTCACGTCATCCGGAGTCTCTGGCTTGGTCGTTGACGTCGCCTGCGGCTTTGCAGAGGCGAACGCGGCGGGAGGGGAGGTCTTTCTGGATTTGCTTCGGAGCGTGGGTTTCCGCGCAGTGGAAGAGGTTGAATTAGGCGGGGCAGGAGTTGCAGCGGTAGCGGCGGGTGCGACCAGATGGCGGTCAAGCTGCACCTGGGAGTACCCCGGGGCGGCGTCCTTCTGCTGCTGCCACTCGAGCTGAATGCCCTCGCGGATGGACGTCGCCCGGAGCTGCTCGACCGGCGGAGGGGCAGCGCCGGCAGCGGCGAAGGCTTCGGACGAAGAACCTGCCGAGCGCTGGTGGACGTTGAAGAGCTGAACCCTGTAGGCGAGGAGAGAGGCCGGATCCGCGGTCATGGCTGGAGGGAGAAGCTCCTCCGCATGGCTCGATCCGCTTTGTACCGGGAGACGCTTAACTACGGTACAGGCTGGAGTTGCAGGGGAGGCCGAGACAGAGAAACGGCAGATCTCCGCGGTGATTGTGCCTTTGATGGCGATGTGATCGGTCGTCTTCTCCGGGGTCGTCCAGTGGAGAGTGACCTTGTCGCCCACCCTCTCGGCGGTGAGGTCCTTGACGACCTCGGGCAGATCGAGGGAGGGGGCATGAGGCGGTCCCGGACTGGCGCAGCCTGCAGCAAACACAATCGATAGCGCGACGGCGCTGAGGGATAACCATCGCCGGATCTGCGAATGGCAAGGGATGAGCAAAAACTTCATGGTCTGTGACCATCATAGGCCAGAGAGTTAGAGAACCTGGGGTCAGGACCTGCACGGTGCGGTCAGGAAAGACCGCCGAGATCGAGATGACGAACGCGAAATCTTCTGGCCGAAGATCTTTTTGCGAAGAGGGGGATGTATGCAGGTAAAAATTTCGCATCCAATCCAAAAAGCGAGCTAATCCGTACATCTTTTGATCGGGTTTCAACGTCTGTTGGTGTAGCGAATAAATCTTATGAGCAAAACAATCTCTTCCCCTACTCTTGCCACTGCTGAGATCTCAGTTCAAACCGATAGCTTCGTCCCCGGCGGCGAAGCAAATTCGGCGGTAAACGTCCGGCACCTCCAGGTCGACGGGGAGGCGGCTGAGTCGTTCATCGCTGAAAAGCGCATTGGGGAACGGATCAAGCACCTGCGGCTGAAGAAGTCGATGGGCCTGGTGGAACTGGGTCGCCATACCGGACTGTCGGCGAGCTTTCTGTCGCAATTGGAGACCGGGCGCGTGGTGCCGACGCTGCGGAACCTGGCGCGGATTTCGATGGTGTTCTCCAAAGACCTCAGCTATTTTTTCGATCCGGAGCCGCAGACCCTGTTCCGGGTGCATCGCCGCGATGAGCGTGTGCGCCTGCCGCAGACCGGGGCCGACGACCCTGCCTACTTCTTCGAGAGCCTGGGATACCTGGTTCCCGACCGTCAACTCGATCCTTACTTCGCGGAGTTTCTGCCGGAGAAGGAGGGCCGTTCGCCGCGCGCTCACCAGCACGTCGGGTGCGAGTTTCTCTATTTGCTCTCGGGAACACTCGATGTGCGGCATGGCGAGACGGTTCACCATGTAGGGGCGGGCGATGCGATCTACTTCGACGCGAACACGATCCACAGCTACATGTGCACCGGCAAGACGGCCGCCACAGCCGTGATCGTAACGTTGCAGCATCCGTTGTTGCTGCAGCTCGGGAGTGGCACGCGGTCGTCGAATACGACCAACGGGAAGGTGCGCGGCATTCCGGGCTCGATTCTGCCGCAGACTCCTGCTGCCAAGAAGATGTCTTCGCAGATGCAGTAGTTCGGACGACCCTATACCGGCAAAGCTTTTGCGAGTGAGGCTTCTCAGCGTGGGGGCGAGAAGGTTTTCACTCCCGGCAGCTTCGGTAGATTTACTTTCATGACGTCGAGACGCTGAAGGACTTTGCGCGTCAACCCAGTCAAGGGCTTTGAGTTCAGCCTGCTGGTCAGGACCCAGTGCAGATCACTCTTTGCAGCCGGAACAGCCCGGCGCAATCCACGGTCCTGCGGTCCGCTGGCAGCGTACACCTGCACGTAATAGTTCGTGGTTGTGATGGAGTGCCGGACACGCAGCATGGGTTCTCGGCCCTGGATTGCGTCCTGCGGCAGCGGTGGCAGCTCGTACATGTTCGGCATCAGGCTGGCGTCTTCGGCGCGAAGCTGCAGGAGAACTTCGGTGAGGGTGCCGCGCTTTCGCAGACTGAGCAGGTACGCGGCGGGGCGGCTGAGCTGCGCGACACGCGGCGGCGTGAGGTGTTCGCCGCGAGTTTTGCACATTGCGTACACAGGGCAATTGAGACAGAGGGGAGCCTTGGGCAGACAGATGGTCGCGCCGAGTTCCATCATGGCCTGGTTGTGATCGCCGGCGGCGTTGGTTTGTTCGCCGATGCGCCGGTTTGGTACAAGGGCAGACGCCTGTTTCTGGACGAAGGCTCGACCGGCGGCGTCTCTTTGCTCTGGCCGTCCGGTGAGGCGCAACAACACTCGCTCCACGTTTCCGTCGACGACAGCGATACTTTCTCCGAAGGCGATGCTGGCGATGGCGGCGCTGGTGTACTCGCCGATGCCAGGTAGGGTGCGCAGCTCCGCGGCAGTGTTGGGCAGGATGCCGCCGCGCTCCTCGGTGAGAAACTGCGCGGCCTTGTGCAGCATGCGCGCACGACGGTAGTAGCCGAGGCCCGACCACATGGCGAGAACTTCGGCCTCAGGCGCGAGCGCGAGAGCAAGGATAGTAGGGAAACGCCGGAGAAAGCTCTTATAGTGATCGATGACAGCGGCTACACGCGTCTGCTGCAGCATGACCTCGGAGAGCCAAGTCCGATAAGGATCGCTGACGTGGCGCCATGGAAGCTCGCGTGCGTGGGTCCGGTACCAGCTCATCAGTCTTCGCCGGAAGAGAGCGGGGTCGAGGGATGCGCTTCTCGGAACAGCGGGGTGCACTCGATCCTCGTTCGTGATTGCTGGCCTGGGCAGAGAAGACATCGCTGCAAGTCTATAGCGTCGTGGAAGAATACACCCTGAAAATTTTCGTGAATGAAAGAGCGTTCGGTGCGGCGGTGATCGCAGGCGATGAGGCGAATCTTTGTGCGAAGGTCCTTAGCAGTTCTGATACTTCCAGTTGCGCTGCTTCCCTTCGGCGATCCATTCGACTGCGGTTGCGACGCGCTTTTCGCGTGTCTCGGGACGCTTGGCGTCGGCGATCCAGTCGGTGTACTCGCGCTTGCAGCTTGGGCTGAAGGCGGCGAAGACTGAGGCGGCTTTCTTGTTCTTCTTCAAGGCGGCGGTGAGCTCCTCGGGTGTTTCGACTGCGGGCTTTGGAGCTTTTACGACTTTGCCCCTGGCTGCCATGGGGCTGGTGTACTCGCCGCGGTCGATGAAGGCTGTGGCCTGCCGGATGAGGGAGAGCATCTGTTTGTCGGAGGGGAGGTCTTTGATGCTGGTGATGCGGCCGAGCGTGCCCATGCCGCCGCGCTGGACGATGCCGGCCTCGGTCAACACGGCGCCGATCTCTTTGCCCCAGAAACCGAAGCTGCAATGCTCTTTGAATGCTGCCATGTTGCCGAGGATGACGCCGCCGTACTCGAAGAACGGCATGCTCCACTTGATGGTCTCTTCGACGCGTGGACAGCTTTTATGAATGAGCTCGCGGAGATGCTCGAGGATTGGTTGCGCGAAGGGTTTGGACTTCGCGATGTACATGTCTACTCTGGCGTTGAAGTTTGCCGCTGGCATGCGTTCTCTCCCTGTTTTCAGGACAGCAGT
This sequence comes from Tunturiibacter gelidiferens, assembly GCF_013410115.1. Lineage (GTDB taxonomy): Bacteria > Acidobacteriota > Terriglobia > Terriglobales > Acidobacteriaceae > Edaphobacter > Edaphobacter gelidiferens. The sequence goes on along the minus strand of NZ_JACCCV010000001.1, from coordinate 558,831 downwards.
TTACACGGCGCTAGACCGTGTCGCCCTCCTTGGTTTTGGGCACGATGGGTTCAGGCTTGATCGGATAGGGCGGCCCTTTGGAGAAGACCTTCTGCATCTCTGAGTCGTAGCCGTAGATGTCGTCGAAGAAGTGGACTTCGCCGCCGTCTTCGACGATGGCGGTGAGATAGAAGATGACGATGGGCAGAGGAGTTTTGAGGCTGACGGTTTTGTTGTCCGGGCCGCTGTTCATGGCTTCGTTCACCTTGTCGAGATCCCAGTCACCCTGGCCCTGGAGGACCCAGGCGGCGAGGTCGGCAGGTTTCTGGACGCGGATGCATCCGTGGCTGAAGTCGCGGCGAGTCTGCTCGAAGAGCGAGACGGCCGGCGTGGAGTGGAGGTAGATGTCGTACTGGTTGGGGAAGATGAACTTGACCAGACCGAGCGAGTTCTTGGGGCCGGGCTTTTCGCGCACCATCACGGCTCCTTGCGCCACCTGGTGGGCGGTGTAGTCGGTTTGAATGACGCCCTTGTTGTTGGTGACCTCGAAGTTCTTGCTGGTGAGATAGCCGTGGTTGGATTCGATGTGCGGTACCAGCTCCTTGCGGGCGATGTCGACCGGAACGCTCCAGTAGGGGCGGAAGACGAGGTACTTCATCATGTGTGTGAAGACAGGGGTTTCGTGCTGGCCCATTACTTTGCCTACGACGACGCGCATGGTGAAGTCGAGCTTGTGGTCGGGGTCATAGCCGCGCAGAACGAACTCCGGCAGGTTCACCATCAGGCGGGCGTGCAGGTAGGGCTCGGGGAGCCAACGCCAGCGCTCGAGGGAGTCCTGCAACTGGGCTACGCGGAGGTCCATGGGGACGTTGAGAGATTTGATGGTCTGCGGCGTGAGCTTGCCGTCTTCGGTGAAGCCGTGGCGATGCTGATAGTGCTTGACTGCGTCGGAGAGAGTGGCGTCGAAGGTGGCGGGAGACGCGAGGGTGGCGTTGGATTCGGCGTCGCCTTCGAGCTGGAGCCTGGCGAGCAGGGCGGGTAGCGCGGGATAGGCGCCACCCGTTGAGATCGCCTTTGGCACTGTGGGCAGTGGCTCTGCCTGCGTCTGGCCTTGTCGCTTCGCGAGATCCATGTAGTGTGCCAGGGCTGCTTCGGTCTGGCGGTACTCTTCGGAGCCAGGTTCGACGCCAGCGATAAGCTTCGGCACGTCGGCAGCGTCTACAGCGTTGTCGGAGACGAACTCGGCGAGGTCGTACTTCTTGTCCTGGACGGGAATCTCGAAGTTGAAATGCGATGGGTTGACGCGGCCTATGCGCAGATCGGAGATGTAACGCATGACGTTGACAGTCATCGCCACGTCGAAGAGCGAGATGGCGTCCTCGGATTTACTATTTAGAGCCTGCACGCGGTCGGCCCAGCGCGGCGCATCATAGTCCTCGGGGATGAGGCCCTTCGCTGCAGCGTCCTGAAATGCCTGGATGAAACCCTTCGCGGAGGCGGTGGGTGCTCCGTCGCGGGTCCACGCGACCTCGTAGTTGCGGTCGTCGTAGAAGGTCTTGATGATGGATTCGTAGTCGGAGAAGTTTGGCCAGCGGAGATTGGGGACTTTGGTGGTGTCGACCTTTTCGGGCGGCAGCGCTTTTTTCTCGACGAGCTCGTGCAGCTTATCCGCGTACGCCGTCGTGTTGGGTTGAGACTTCGACTTACGGTGGCGATGGCATCCGCCGACCAGCAGCAAAACAGTAAGGGCCGATGCGGTACAGGCGGAGCGAAGAGAGACTTTCATCATTACGGACAAGACCATCCTTCAGGACGCGACAATTTATGAGGGTGCGGACCTATTATGCAGTATCTGCAGAGAATTTCGCGCAAATCAGCCGGCTAACCAGTAGCGAATCGGGATACAGGCGGCCCTCGCTACGGGGAGAGGTCTAACGTGCGATTTCCGGTAACAGCGACAGACAGAGAATGAATTGCATGAGAAGGATTGCCCCTGACAGAGCTAGAAACATCTTCCGTTGACGCATCTCCAGGACATCTGCGAAGACTCCGCCGACAAAGGTGAAGAGGAATGGGAGTGCCCACAGCCATGGTTGCGATATAGTCTGCGTCGTTACTAGCGGAAACAACAGGAGAACCATGACGAGCGGCGCGGTGTTGCCAAAGTAGCGGCAGCGGCGGGTTGAAATGTAGAGCAGGAGCGATACAAGCGTCGCTACTATGATGGGTGCATTCGCCGTGCTCAGGAAGAAGCGTTTTGCTCCATCGAGCGCAAACCAGAAACGTGCGCCGCCGCCGGTGAAGACGTAGCTGAATGGCGCTGGACGGAAGGCGTAAGACGCGAAAAGAATCGCCAGGGCGCCGATCGCAGAGAAGACGAGGATCTGCATGACATAGCTGCGGCGACGCTGCGCGAGATACATCATCCACACGACTGCCATCGCGAAGCCGATGATTGCAGCGAGTAGATGCGCGGCCGCTGTAAGTCCCAGTGCGAGGGTGAGCAATGCGATTCGCGGCCGCCACTTGCTTCGCGGCCCTTGCATCGCGTGGGCGACTCCCATGGCGGTGTAGACGAGCCCGTAGAGTCCCCACATCGCCAGCACTTCGTTATTTGGGGTTACGGCGGACCGGACGATGGCGGGACAAAAGCAGTAAAGTCCCAGCGCAAAGAATCCGCCTTCATTTCCGAAGAGCCGCCGACAGACCCACCACAGACCGCCACCAAGCCAGATCGCGAAGAAGATGAAGGGCAGGTGGAGGAGATATTTGACGCTGAAGAGCTCGTGCCGCGCCTCCCACGTTGAGCCGTTCAGCGAGCTCTGCGCGTAGAGGCGGTTCTCCGGTTTGCGAAGCTTGTCCGCACCGAGCATGGCCAGACGCTGCACGGTAAGAGGTAGCCCAGCGACGCGATACGCAAAGGTACCGTCTCCGTTGAGATTGCCGCAGGTGGTGAAGTAACCGGCCAAAGGCGAAGGCCGCTCCCACATCTCGCGCCCGCACTCCGCGTAGCGGTAGTCCTGTTGGGAGAGCTGCTGCCGGCCCACGACCCAGAGGCACTCGGCCAGAAAGACTAGTAACAGCAGCGCAGCCCACTGCTGCGGTCGTCCGAACTTAATGCGGGGGAGCTTCATTCCCATTCTGAAGTAGGCCGGCCTTTATCTTTCCTCAAGTCTGATTTCCGATCGGGCTGTCCGGGTGCACTGGCGAGCAATTTGCTGCGCAGCTAGCACTGCCGGAGACGTTTCAGCAGCCGCCTCATCGAGTGTATCGTGAGAGATATGCAGTCGCTTTCTTTTACTCCTGGCCGTGCGTTTCTTTCTGTCAATTCGCCGATCGTCCCTTGGACCGTGGTCTTTGAGGATGAAGGCGTCGCGGGATACTTCTATGCCTGCGATCGCTCGCAGGAGGTGCATGAACACAGCATTATGGATGCAATGCTGATCTACAACGTAGCCGCGCTGGCCAAGAGCGACGTCGAGCTCCAGCGTCCTGAGCCACAGCGCATCGCCTCGGTGGAGTGGTCGCGCGATGGTCTGCAGGCGGTGCTTTATCTTGATGGGACCGCGCAGGCACTTTATGACTTTCAGGCGCGCTGCGGATACTGTCGCATGGACTTTCCAAACTTCATGTCGGAGCAGGGGGATACGTGGCGCAAGTCGAGCCATGCGTGGTCCGATGCTGCATTGCAACGTTTTGAGTCGAACCTCTACGCCTGACGAAGCGGCTCAAGGTCAGCCGAGAAACAGCTTCTCCACGTCGAGCCAGTCATTGACGCGTTTATAGCCAGTGACACCGGCGTTGTGGGGCGAACTGTAGAGGATACCTTCGCCCATGAACCGTCGCAACTGCCGCGGGTTGTCGTCGATGAGATAGTCTGCGCGCAGAATGCTTTTGTCGCCGCAATAAACGATGTGGGATGCCGGGATAAACGGGAAGTGCTTCGCTAGCCAGCGATACTTCGCCTGGAAAGAGGTTGGAACTTCCATCGCCGCGGTCGCGATAAAGACTTCGTAGTTCATGTGCAGCCGCTGCAGCACACGCTGCGACTCCGGCATGACGGACAGCACTTCGAAGAAGTCCTCCGAACGCAGATAGGCGTCGAGCACGGCATGGCGGTCTACCGATACCACATCCCAAAGCCACTTGCCCTGCAGGTCTTTGAGCGTAACGTTTTCGCTGAAGTGCTGGTTGTAGCGGAGGAGATGCTCACCGAGCGCATCGGCCATCACCTCGTCCATGTCTATGCAAATTCTCTTCAAGATCTCACGCTGGCCCTTGCTGAATCGTGTTTGCTGATTTTAGAGGGATCGAATGATTGATGCCGCGATGCTCTCTACCGGAACCGTCTTGCGCTGCGGAGCGTCACGCGCGGGATCGTAGTAGAGCAAGCGGCCGCAACTCTCGCAGGTCATCATGGTCTCGTCATTGCCGCGGTCGCGAAGGTCGTTCCAGCGTTGTGGCCTCACCATCATCTGGCAGGCCATGCACTTCTGGTTGAGCGCCTCGGCTACCGCGGTTCCCTTCGCCTTTGCGATGCGATCATAGGTGGAGAGTGCAGCCTCGCCGACCTCTGCGCGAACCGCGGTGCGTTTCTGCTCCACCGCGGCCAGCAGCGTCTTATCAGCGGCGATGGTGTCGGTGGCTCGGATTCGCTCGCGCTCCAAAGTGGCGGACGCGTCGGTGACGGCTTCGTCGGCAAGCTTCTTCTGCGACTCGAGTCCTTCGCTGCGCTCCATGCTTTCGATCTCAGCGTCTTCGAGCTTGCTGATCTCCGCCTGAGCGAAGGCGATCTCGTGCTCGAATGCGGTTACCTGCACGGTCGTTGTGGCCAGGTCCATGTGCTTGCGCGTGCGGTCGATCTTGGCTTTCTGGTCCTTGACGTCAGACTCCTGCCGGCGTCGCAGTGCCTCTTCTTTGGCTATCAAGTCAACGATAACTGCGCGTTGCCCTTGTGTCGCCTTTGCCTTCGCGTCAAGCGCCGCCACGTGCTTCGGCAGCGCGACCATCTCATCGCGGAGGCGTTTGGCCTCTACGTCGTGTGCCTGCAATACGATTAGTTTCTCAAGGTCCGGATGCATCTGACGTCTCTCTTTCCACTCGGTTCGATCGCTGAAGAGGCTCAACTACAGCGGAAAACTCGAAGTCTAGCACTGCTCTCGTCACTTGTTAAGTATGCGCCTTACTGTTTGGCTAGCTTATCTACGGTGATGTAGTACAGATCGGTCGCCACCTCGAACTGATCTTCGGTGAGCGGCGTCTTCATGGTCTGCCACTCCGTTGTGGGATGAATCGTCTCCCAGTGCTCCTTCAAGCCTACGCGCACTGGCATGGCAAAAGCTTTTTCGTCTGCCTTCCAGCGGTATTGGACCGTGCTTGCGGCCTCGTCGAACTTCAGCTCCAGCGCGGGGATCGCGGTGTGACGCAGATACTGATCGAAGACGGGCGTCAGGTTCATACCGGTCTGCTGGTTGAAGTACTGCTCGACGTCTTCCGTCATGATGTTCTGATATTCGAAGTGCTGATAGAAGTCGTGGATCAGCGCAAACCAGCGGGCGTCGTCGTCCACGATACTGCGCAGGGTGTTGATGAAGAGAGCGCCCTTGAAGTATTGATCCTGCGGCGGCTCGGCGTTGGTGCCGTGTGCCGTGATGATGGGACGGTCGTTCTTCACCTTCTTCTTCAGCGCGTTGACATACTTCACCTCGTCTTCGTGGCCGTAGTTGTACTCGACGTAGAGGCACTCGAGGTAGGTGGTCCAGCCTTCGTGGATCCACATATCGGACTTGTCGGCTGCGGTGATGGCGTTGCCGAACCACTCGTGGCCACTCTCGTGAATGATGATGAAGTCGAAGCGCGGACTGATACCGACGCCGGTCCAGTCGCGATCGAGATAGCCGTTGTGAAAGTGGTTGCCGTAGGCGACGGCGCTCTGATGCTCCATACCCGCGTATGGAACTTCGATGAGTTTGTAGCCATCCTTCTTGAAGGGATACTCGCCGAAGTAGTGGTAGTAGGCCTTCATCATGCCCGGCACCTGGGCGAACTGACGCTTCGCTCCGTCGAGGTCTTCGGGCAGAACATAGTAGTCGAGAGGAAGATCGCCGAACTTGTCGTCAAAGTGAACGTAGTTGCCGATGTTGAGCGCTACGTCGTAGTTGTTGATGGGGTAGTGAACCTTCCAGTCCCAGCGCGTGTAGCCGTCGCCAAGATCTTTCTTGCCGATGAACTTTCCGTTCGAGACATCCATCAGGCCGTTCGGAACGGCGACGTTGATCTCCATTCCGTCCTGGGGCTCGTCGCGCCACTGGTCTTTGTTCGGCCACCAGACGCTGGCGCCCGTCTCTTCGCAGGCGGTGTTGATCCAGGGATGGCCGGCGGTGTCCTGCTTGAAGGTGAAGCAGCCGAAGCGGCCAGTTTCGACGGGGCTTCCTGAGTAGTGGACGTCGATGGAGTAGGTGTGGCCGGTACGCAGAGGTTTCGGGAAGTCGACGAAGAAGGTGCCACCGTCGCGCGCATACTTCAACGAAGTTTTGCCCATCTCGATCTTGTCGATCTGCAGGGTAGGGAAGAGCTCGAGCTGTATGCGTGTGCCGTCCGCGAGCATTTTGAAGCGGATCGTATTGCTGCCGCTGATGAACTTCTTCTCGGGATTGACGCGAAGGTCGAGGTGATAGAAGAGGAGATCGTTGTTGGCGCGATACGGCCCGTAGGATCCGCGCAAAAGATCGGCGTGGGTAGGCTCTTTGATCGCAGGCGGCGGGGGGGCCGGGGCAGTGGGCTGCGACGTCTGGGCAGAGATCGGGATGGCGATTCCTAACAACAAGACGCTTAGAGAAGAGTTGCGAAGGGCGACTGAGAGCATTGACTTTAGCCTATCGCGATTTGCCCCAAGTTGGATTGCGGATCAACTGCGCTTCTCGACAAGAGATTTCATCGCATGGCTGTCCGTTGTGTTCAAGTCGGCGAGGCCGTTCGCTACTCCGTTGCGATCCTGCTCGGAGCGATTCTGGCTGACCTTCCATTTGCCCTCTAGTCGATCGATGACCATCTCAAGCCCAACGATGCCCTTTATCTGCGAGGCGATATAGTCTGCGGGGGCATCTTCGATCTTCCACGGAGCTGGGGAATCGGCCTCGTGGATCGTTGTGAGGCTGTGCAGATGGGCCATCAACCATTGGCTGTCCTCGACGACACGCAGATGACCGTACGCATGAACCACGACGTAGTTCCAGGTGGGCACCACCTTCCCGCTCTCCTGTTTCTCCGGATACCAGTTGGGCGTGATGTAGTGCTGTGGACCGGAGAAGATCGCAAGCGCTTCGACCTCGGGTGAGAACTCTCGCCACTGCTGGTTCGCTCGCGAGAGGTGACCCTTCAGGCGGCCCAAGGGTGTGCCATCGCGTTCGAGAACCATTGGGATATGCGATGCGAAGAGGCCGGCCGTCCCCATGGTGATGAGAGACGCAAATGGATGTTCTTCGATCAGTTTATGGATGACCGGAGTGCGGGTTTCGCTATTTGCCCGAGGAATGTACATTTCCGCTTCTCCCAGAAGCCTTGGTTATGAAGTTATCACCGTATCGAAACGGTAGGCCGTCGTGTGGATTGGCCGGAATTTCGCTGCAACTCTCTGAATCCCGGCGTGCGCCGATACAATCGAATAAACCACACATGGCAGCTACAGTAATCGAACTCCCCGAGGCGCAGCTCTCTGAAGCGCATAGTCCCGAGCACCATCCGACTGTGGAACGGCCCTGGCGTCCGCGGATCAACCCGTGGATCGTTGCCATGACGGTAACGCTCGCGACCTTCATGGAGGTATTGGACTCCTCGATCGCCAACGTTGCGTTGCCGCACATCGCCGGTGGTCTGGGAGCGACGCAGGATGAGGCCACCTGGGTCCTCACCGCGTATCTGGTCGCGAACGCCATCATTCTGCCCGCCGGGGCTTACATGACAACCTTCATCGGGCGCAAGAAGTTCTACATGATCTGCGTCGCGTTGTTCGGCATCAGCTCCGCTCTGTGCGGCTTTGCTCCTTCGCTTCCGATCCTGATCTTCTGCCGCGTTCTGCAGGGCGTTGGAGGGGGCGGTCTCGCACCTTCGGAACAGGCGATCCTCGCCGACACCTTCCCACCTGAGAAACGCGGACAGGCCTTCGCGATGTATGGCCTCGCCGTTGTCTGCGCTCCCGCAATCGGACCGACCCTGGGTGGCTATATCACGGACAACTTCGACTGGCGCTGGATCTTCTTTCTCAACGTTCCCATCTGCTTGATCTCGCTGTTCCTCACCTCGCGCATTGTCGAAGATCCTCCCTACGTAAAGAAGCAGGTTGAACTGTCGCAGAAGGGCGGCATCAAGCTCGACTTTCTCGGCTTCGGCCTGCTGGGCCTTACCTTCGGCTCGCTCGAGTTCATTCTCGACAAGGGCCAGGAGGATGACTGGTTCTCCTCGAACCTCATCACTTTCTTCGCCGTCGCCATGGTCATTGCGTTTGTCGCGATGATCTGGTGGGAGCTCAAACAACTCCGCGAAGGCCATCGCCCCATCCTCAACCTGACGCTCTTCAAGCGCCGCAACTTTTCGATCAGTTTTCTGCTGATGTTCGTGCTGGGTTTCTCCCTCTACGGCACCACCATTCTGATCCCGCAGTTTGTGCAGACGCTGCTAGGCTACACAGCGGAACTTGCCGGTCTGGTACTTTCGCCTGCGGGCCTGATGATGATGTGCATGATGCCCATTGTCGGCGTTCTGGTCGGCAAGGTCGATCCGCGCAAACTTATCGGCTACGGCTTCATCATGCTGACACTGTCGCTGATCACAATGCATACGCTGAACCTCGGCGTGAGCTACGGATACCTGGTCTTTGTGCGCTGCTTCCAGGCGTCAGGACTTGCGTTCCTGTTTATCCCGATCAATACGATCTCGTACATCGGGGTAAAGCAGTCTGAGAATAACGACGTGTCGGGCCTGACGAATCTTGCGCGAAATATCGGCGGCTCTGTGGGAACGGCGTTCGTCGCCACCATGCTCACACGCCGCACTGCAGCCCACGAGACGAACATGGTACGCAATCTTACGACTGGCAGTGCTTCCTTCATGAACCGGGTGGCAAAGCTGAAAGGCATGTTTGGCGGCCACAGCAGCGGAAACCCCATGACGGGCACTGGCTCCCACACCGCGCAGGCCTATCTCTACAACGAGCTGCACCGTCAGGCGGGCATGCTCGCCTACCTCGACATCATCCAGTACATGGCGGTCTTCTGCGCGTGTATGCTGCCTCTGCTCTTCTTCATCCCGCGGCCACCCAAACACGCGAGTCCTTCCGCCGGCCATTAGACCTTCTCCAGTTACAAATCGTCGATTGAAAAAAGCCGTGCCAAATGAACGCGGGGTCACCTTCGAGAGGGGTACGGGGTGGACAATGGCGCGCCGTTTACCTGGTCTTCAACCCGATGAAGTCTTTGGCTGACGATGACCACGGCCTCGGCGACGAAAAGAAGTTCACCACTTCACTGAGCGAAGGCGAGCCGAAGAAGTTGAGGAAGTGGAGAGTCTCCTGCGTTGAGTCAAGCCCGACTAACTTATTCGCCTTCAATCCGAAGATCTGTCATCCGGACGAACGCTGGGGAAAGAGGACGGCTTCTGGAAACTAACTTCAGCCACTGCGGCCAAACGACCACCTCCAATCCCGATCAGTAGTAATATCTGCGCAAAGAGGCTCGCAGCCGTGCTGATGCGACTCTATTTGACTGCAACGTTGTCGTAGACGCGCACAGTCCCTTTACGAATTCATTATGCCTTCTTGACGAATTCGTTATAGCCGGCTCGCTAGGCTCTGGATATCAGCGTCCGGCGGCCTGGCAGCTCCATTCATCAGCCACGGCGGCTGTATGGAATGGAGAGCGTCAGTGAAAAACAGAATAACGACATGCGGTCAGCGATTTGGTCTGGCAGCGTTCACCTTTGCAGCGGGGATGGCTCTTTGTACAAGCGATCTCCGAGCTCAGGCTACAGAGCCGAATCTGCAGACGGCCGTAGAAAATACACAAGCCACACCGGAGCATCAGACAGCCCAGGATCAGAAGATTCAACAGCTACAGGACCAATTGGAGCAAATTCAGAAGCAGCTGATGGAGCTCAAGCAGGCTAGCTCCTCGGCTCCGGAGACTCATCACACCACGACGGCGAAGGCCTCAGTTGCGGCGGCCGATCTGAGTGAAACAGAGCCGGAGGTGACCGACCCGGCCAGCCCGCACTCAGAGCCATTCGCCTTTGCCGATTTCACCTGGCTCACCGGCAACCCACGGACCAAGGACACGCCGTATGCAACCAAGTTCTTCACGCCGGATATACGCTCGGATGTGAGTTACACCTACGACTTCCGCCATCCGCAGGACGACACGATCGTCGGGTCGAGCGAAGTATTTCGCTCGAGTGAGGTTGCACTGACGGACCTTGGAATCGGCGGCGACTTCCACTACAACAATGTGCGCGCCCGCGTTTTGAGCCAGATCGGTCTTTACGCCACGGCTACGCCGCGCAATGATGCCAGCCCCTCGCGCGGCCAGTGGGACCTTGCCGACGCCTATCGTTATGTAGGTGAGGCCAACGCCGGCTACCACTTCAATGTGCAACACGGCCTGAACGTGGATGCTGGCATCTTCCTCTCCTACATCGGACTGTTCTCGTTTTATCAGTTCGATAACTGGGCTTATCAGCCGTCCTATGTGTCGTCAAACACGCCTTGGTTCTTCAATGGTGTGCGCGTGCAATGGTTTCCCACTGCCAAACTGAAGATCGAACCATGGTTCATCAACGGCTGGCAATCCTACGGCCGGTTCAACAATCGACCCGGTCTGGGCGGATCGATCCTTTATCGGCCAAACGGAAATTGGTCGATCGTCGGCAATCAGTACGGCTTTGGAGAGGATGCGCTGGGCATAGGCTCACGTACCCGCTACCACACCGACGATAGTGTTCAGTACAAGTACTACGAGCGGCCCGACTCCTTCCTTGGTAAGGCCGCCGCAACTCTGACCGGCGACGCAGGCTGCGAGAGCGGCGGCGGCGTGAGCTGCTTTGGCAACGGGAAGACTGGACCGAAGCAGAGCTTTCTCGGCTTCATGGCCTACAATCGCTTCTGGTTTGATCGTGATCGTTTTGGCCTGACACTCGGCGGTGGACGCATCAACAACCCCGGCCGCTACCTCGTGCTCCTCCCGCCGATCAATGGTGCAACTGCAGCCTCCGGAACTCCCTACTTCACGGAAAACCCGGGTGATCCGTTCAAGGCATGGGACGCTTCGGTGACAGCGGACTACATGCCGAGCCAGTACTTTACCTATCGGCTGGAGTACAACCATCGCGCGGCGAACGTCCCCTACTTTGCCGGACCCGGTGGCGTTACGCCGCCAGGTGGCAACACCGGTGCACTAGGTTCTCTCGTTCCAGGCTGGAGCCCGGATCTGCGTAACAGCGAGAACCGCCTGACGCTGGCATTCCTCATGAAGTTCTAGACGCCGATACACCCGTAAATGCAGTTCAAGAGAGCCTCCGGTCATCGACCTGAGGCTCTCTCTTTTTGTCGAAACGACTCACTGCGCTACGGGTGACTCTTTGGTCGGTGATCCAAGCTCAGGCTTGTCCAAGCCTCGAACAGTCGCACCGATCTTCCCCTGTAGATCGAACACGATCACTTCGTTGCTTCCGTTCACCATCCATGGTGCCGGTGCGTAGAGCGTCTTCTGTGGACCGATATTCCAGATGCGGCCCAGCGCGTGGCCGTTGAGCCAAAGTTGCCCCTTTGTAAATTCGCTGGTGTCCAGGAAAGTATCGCCAACGGCGCTTAGTTTGAAGCTGGCGCGATAGAAACAAGCGCCTTCGCAGGGCTCTTTTGAGAACTTCAGGCTGGCAGTGTCCTTCAGAGGCAACGGATAAATCTCCCAGCCTGTTAGCTCGTTTCCACCTAACGTCACCTGCTTTGTAATGCCGGCACGTTCGCCACCGATGGCTTTGCCGAAGTTGATCCGGCCCGTATTCTCCACCAGAATATCCAGACGTGCATTGCTCACTACCGCGGGAACCGTAAGACGATCCTGTTTCAATCGTCGATCCAGCGTTCCGATCAGTCTGCCGTCCAGATAGATCTGGGCATAGCTGTGAAGTTCATCAAGAACAAGCTCGCTCTGCGCCGCTGCCTTCAGAGTGGTGCGGTACAGAATGTAGCCATAGGCCTGGTCGACATCTTCCATGCTCAACGGATGCTCCGATCGGATCGGCGCGGGCAGGCTCTTCCACAACGACACTGATTCAACAAATTTCATCTCCGGAGTTTGGATCGCCGGTGCAACCGCAGGCACTGTAGGCGGTGTGACTCCAGTGGACTTTGCGATGATGTCGCGAAACACGAAGTACTTCGGTGTGGGCCGTCCGCTTTCATCCAACGCGGCGTCGTAGTCGTAGCTGGTGACGTCCGGCTCATAAGTTCCCGGTACATCTCCGTTGGCTCCATTCATGCCTCCGAAGCTTGTGCCGCCGTGAAACATGTAGAAGCTCACGGAATAGCCATGCGCCAGCATCCACTGCAGATTGTCTGCCTGCTTATCCGCGTGTGTGTTCGCGTGGTCTGCGCCCCAGTGATCAAACCACCCGGCCCAGTACTCGCTGTTGATAAACGGACCGTTGGGACGAACCTTTTTCAGCGTCGCAAACGCCCGCTCTGCTGCACCATCTTCTTCGCCGCCAAAGTTGATCCCAACCGGAAGCTCGGGCAGCGAGCCATCCTGCACTTTCTCCGGGCCGTCGGCGGTGTACAGCTGCGACTGCGTGAATCCTGCATCGATTAGAAGCTTGTGAATCTGCTCCATGTAAGCGTGGTCATTGCCGAACGATCCGTATTCGTTCTCCACCTGAGTCAGGATGATCGGACCGCCGTTACCCACTTGCAACGGAGCCAGTTCCTTGCCCAGCCGCGCAATCCATCGTGCCACTGGCGCCATGAACTTCGGGTCGCTGGTGCGCACCTTTGTGGTGTGATCCTTCAGCAGCCACGACGGATAGCCGCCGAACTCCCACTCCGCGCACACATACGGACCGGGGCGCAGGATCACATAGAGACCCTCCTGCTGAGCCTCACGCACAAACTCTGCGATATCGTTGTTTCCGGAGAAGTCGAACACACCCGGCTTCGGCTCATGTACATTCCAGAAGACGTACGTTGTGATTGTGTTCAATCCCATCGCTCTCGCCATTCGGAATCGCTGACGCCAGTAGGCTCGCGGAATTCTTGGATAATGCAACTCCCCCGAGATCACCTGAAACGGCTTGCCATCCAGCGCGAAGTGATCGCCTTCCACGGTGAATCGATGCGCCTTTGGAGCCTGCGCGAATCCGTTGACACTAAGAAGGCCGGCAAGCAACAAGACGAGTAGTCGCATTCAATCCTCACACACGCAACATTGATCGAGGCCCGCGGTAGTCTGCGAGCCTCGAAATCATCGCCAATTCTACGCGGTTATACGGGGAAAGGATTGCGCTCTTTGAACTGCACCTGGTGCCAGTACGGATAAGCCTTCGGCAGCGCGCTGGCTTTATCGAGCTTAGCCACCTGCTCTTTGGTCAGCTCCCAGCCGATGGCCCCAAGGTTCTGTTTCAACTGCTCCTCGTTTCTTGCGCCGACAACTAGAGTTGAAACCGTAGGCCTCCGCAGCAGCCAGTTCAACGCGATCTGCGGTACCGTCTTGCCGGTCTCCTTCGCGATCTCGTCGATGGCGTCGACCACGGTATAGAGATACTCTTCGGGGACCTGCGGACCTGCATCATTCACGATGTTTGAATTCAGACGGCTGTCCTTCGGTATGCCAGTCTCGCGGCGGATCCTGCCAGTCAAACGTCCCCAACCAAGCGGCGACCATACCAGGGCACCCACACCCTGATCGGCTGCCAGGGGCATCAGTTCCCACTCGTAGTCGCGGCCAACGAGCGAGTAGTACACCTGATGACCAACATAACGCGACCAACCATAGCGCTCGCTTACACTCAACGACTTCATCAGATGCCATCCCGAAAAATTGGAGCACGCGATGTAGCGGATCTTGCCTTCGCGAACGAGGTCATCGAGCGCACGCAGTGTCTCCTCCACAGGCGACGTCGCATCGAAGGCGTGAAGGTGATAGATGTCGATATAGTCGGTGCCGAGCCGCTTCAGCGAGCGCTCCGCTGACTGGATCAGATGGTAGCGGGATGACCCCACATCGTTCGGTCCCTTGCCGAGCCGAAAGGTCGCCTTGGTCGAGATCATCACATCGTCACGATTGTGCTTCGCCAGAGCCTTGCCCAGCGCCTTTTCGCTCTCACCGTCCGAATAGACATCTGCCGTATCGAACAGGTTCATCCCCGCATCCATGCAGATATCGACGATCCGGTTCGCTTCCTCCTGCGTCGTCTCCGACCAGGCCTTGAAAAACTCGTTGGCAGTGCCAAACGTCCCCGCACCGAAGCATAGCTCCGGCACCTTCAAACCCGATTTACCAAGTTGTCTGTATTCCATTCAGATTGAGATGCAGCCAGCACCCATTTCGCTCTAAATTTTGAGCCTTCACATTCGGCCTTCGTGATCGAGGCCGCTCACGGGTCGCTGGAGCTAAATCACCCGAATGTAAGTCAAGTAAGTCTGACTCTGTACTGAGGTAAAAGGCACCATCTTCACCGGGCCATTCAAACTCTGCAGCATCCATTCTTCGCCCCCGGTCTGCTGTATGGCAAGCGCGTGCGCACTGCTCGCCGCCACCGGCTCCGAAGCTAGTGCAAACAACACCCTCGGTCCGAACATCACCGCGACCGTCTCAGGATGTGCCTCGTCCAGCATCTCGAGCCGCGGCTTCATTGGCAGTTCCAGCTTCACCGTATCGCCGGTCCGCCATTTGCGTTGAACCGTGGCAAACCCCGACGCTACCGCCATCTGGACGGAACGACCATTCACCTGCAGCGTGGCTCCATCCGCCCACGCCGGAATCCGCAGCTTGAGTGCAAACGAAACCACGTGCGAGGTCTTCATGCGAAGGCGCACCTCCGGCGTCTCCGGATACGTTCCTTCCAGCTCCATCTCGATCTTTGCGTTACCTTCGTTCCACCGCAAAACAGAAGGCAGATAGAGATTCACCCACACCGCTCCGGGTTCGTGAAAGTATCCGTTGATCCAATAGTCAGCGGCGGCCTGCGGCAGCGTCCCCGAACAGCAGGGCCACCGATGATCCGAATATACCCGCTTGCCTCCAGAGCCCAACGCGTCGTTCGGCGTGTCCGCCGTGTCCGCCGCATTATCTATCGAAGATTGCGAATGATAGTCCGCGTAATAAAAAGCGTGTCCATCGGGCTGCAGCGGCATGGCTCCAAGAACGGTGTTGTACATCACGCGTTCCATGCTGTCTCCATAGCGCCCCTCGCGAGTGCAACGCAGCAGATAACGCGTCAGCTTCATGTGCGCATAGGCTCCGCACGGCGTCTCGAAGCTATTGTGGCTTTTTGCGAGGCTTGCGAAGACCTTCCCCGATCCGGGTGCTTGCAGCATCTCGTCCGGTCCCCATCCACCGGTCGCAAAGCTCTGGGCGAGAAGCATGTCGAAGCCGTTCTTCGCTGCGCGCAGGTGCTTTTCGCTTCCGCCGACCATGTGCGCCTGCATCGCCGAGCACAACGCATTCACGTAGCTGTACGCATGCTTGCCCCCCAGCACGTTCTCTCCCCGTGCAAGCGGGTCGAAGTAGCTCGCGTCGTCCAGGTAACGCTCCGCCATCTCGCGATACGCGGTCCCTTGCACTCCCATTTGTGCCGACACAAGATACAAATTCTCCGGCAGTGTGTAACTCTCATCCCAGACCCAGGAGACATCCTTACCCTCCCGCCAGACCACCTCCCGGTCTACTGCGTGCCCTGGCAACTCCGGCAACGCGGCCTTTCGGGTGCGCTCGAGAATCTCCAACGCATCGCCGTCCCCAGCAAGCCGGTGCGCATCCATCAACCCACACACAAGCTTGTCGAAGCAGTAGGCTGGAAAGCGGTTCTTTGCGTAGTATTCGGTTGCAATCGTCTGGGCGTAGAGGCGGTTCAAACGCACAGCTCGTTCACGCAGCGCCGGATCGCCAGTGATCGCATGCATTCGCGACAGGGCCGATACCCATTGGCCAAACGTTGCACTCGGAGCCAACCCTGCGTCTTCTTTTCTGTAGTCGTAGTCCGCCCGGTACTGATGCCACCCGCCGATATCTTCGCCCGGCGCATCCTGTCCCACCATCTTTCGGAAGGGCATTAATAGACTGTCATCGCTGAGTCCCATCAGAACGGAGCGGGCGTTCTCCATCTGAGCCAGGTGTGGCGCACTCTTGAGCGTTACCTGTCCGTAGCCCACCTCTTCCAGCGGCCGCGCGGCAAACGCAGCGAACCCAACCTGTTGCAACGCTCCGCCTGCCACCACAGCGGCCCCGCCTCGCAATAGCTCCCGTCTGGATATCTTGAAGCTCACTCCAGCATTCTCCGCCCGGGTGGATAGATCTGTCACGTGCTGGGATGAACGAGGCCGATCGCGGCTCTGAAGATTAGCTCGCGTAGTGCATGACTCCGCTTTAAAAAGCATGTCATCGTTCGGCGACGCAGGTTACTGAGGGCCACTTCGCGTATTGCGCATGTTGACCTTGCAGGCGGCGGACTCCGGCGGGTGCCGCCACCATATCTGGAAGTCGCGTGTCACATCTGTCAGACACATCGAGCGAAGTTCAGCCTGAACGTCCGGATCGCGGTCGGTAAAGTACGGAACATGCGTCGTGTCCTCGACTACCACCTCGGCAGCCCGGACGTCAGCAAGGATCCGTTCGCGGTCTGTAGGAAGCTGCTGATTGGGCATCAGAAACCATGTGTCGGGAGAGCCGATGGCCGGGTAATAGTTGTGAACTCCGGTCGCATTGGACATCATCAGCACCTTGTGTTTCGAGGCGATCTCGAGAATCTTCGCCATCTGCGGAACATACTCAGGTTCAGCGTAAAGGTTCTTCGTAATCGGGGAGCGGTGAGTTTCCTTCCACGCCGTGAGTGTGGCCCTGGCCTGCGCTGCCTGCGCACACAATCCAACAGAGATAAAGAGAATCAGAAGGCGATTTTGCCACCGGGGAGTCGCGAGAACTGAGATCCCCAGTAGGACACCTACTGCGACGATAGGATCGTAGATAATATGCTGCCCGTCACCCTTGTAAGCGACAACGGCAAAGAAGACCTGCAAGGCCGCGCAAAATGCAACGACCGCATACTTGGGATCGGGTCTACGGGTGCGCACCATGGTCACGAAGGACTGCACTCCCATGACAATCAACGCCAGCGTGCTGAGGATCCACCATGTGACTGGTGTAACGATGTAATACGCGATGTAGTACTTGAGACTGTGTCCGGCAGGGTGCAGGAACGTTTTGAGGTCGCTGTAATCCATCTTGCCCGACCCGTAGTAGAACTTGACGCCCAGCATGGGGAACGCCGTCGCCACGGCTGATCTGAAGCCAAAGAACGCACTCAGGCCAGCAAACAATAAAACGTAGGTTAGTACACCGGGAGCGAACCGCCGGACTAAAAGTGAGATTGAACGGTCGCTGTTAAGCCACCAATCCGCGGCGATATATAGAGCGAGGAGACCGGTCAGAAGCAGAGGTAGCGACGGAACGCTGAAGCAACCAATCACGGAGACTGCAAGGGCAGCGTCTGCTCGCCCCTCCAAAAGAAAGAGCAGGGCAAACAGCATCGACAACTGCACCAGCGAGTAAGGAAAATTGGGATTCACCCACAAAAGAAATGGAGTGACCGTGATAACAGCCAGGAGGTAAAGCCATCGCCTGGAAACGTAGCGCAGGAAGAGAGACCAAAACGCGGCCATCAGGATGAGGACCACGATGGTGCAACCGATCATCGGCCAGTAGCCCCGTCCGTACATCGCAAACAAGAGGTGCTGAATAAAGACCGGGAGAAGCCCGTACTGATAAAAGGCATCGACTCCCAGATGAAGATGTTCAGCCAGCATGTAATCGAGGTTGAGGAAATTACTCCTGTCCGCGAAGACCCAGAGATAGTACGAAAAGAAGATCGGCCACGACAAAAGGTCGAGCGCTAAGAAGCTGATCAATATGACAAGAAATCCCGTTACCTTGCCTGGCGCACGGCTGTCTTCGAGCATCATCCCCCCAACGAGCTAGGTGGTTATCGAACGGACTGTAGCAGGCTGACCGTGCCAGATCAATCAGTAAATGCAGAAGACCCCGGTCAATGACGATGGAGTGGTTACTCCACCGGCTTATCCACCTGCGACTGATAGACCTCTTCGACCCGTGCGACCGTGTCAATCTCGCTCACCGGCTTGTCTGTCCTGATCTTCAGTATGCGTGGAAACCGCAGCGCAAAGCCGCTCGCATGACGTCCGCTGCGCATAATGTTGTTGAACGCTACCTCCAGCACCATCAACGGTTCGACCGTGCGGAAGAATCCCTGATCTTCGAGAGTGTGTTCCATCATCCATGCGCTCATCTCGGCAATCTCGACATCGGTGAGACCCGAATAAGCCTTGCCCACATTGAGTAACTCGCCATCAGCTCCTCGCACCGCAAACGTGTAATCACTCAAGATCCCTGCACGCTTCCCATGCCCAAACTCCGCCCCTGTCACCACAACATCCAGCGTCGCCAGTTCACGCTTTAGCTTCACCCACGCGAGGCCACGCCGCCCCGGCTGATACACAGACCCCGCCGCCTTCAGCATTACGCCTTCGTTTGCCCGCGCCCTCGCGTCTGAGTACGCCCGATCAATATCCTCGGCCGACTCCACCAGGCGCGACGGCGAGATCATCAGTCTCTCCATACCTGCGCTCTCCTCACCTGCAAACAACACCGCCTGCGAATCGCGAGCCCGTTCATCAACTATCAGCGGCGACACCACCCGCTCAACAAGCCGCTCCACCGCCGCCTCCAACCGATTGCGCCGCTCACGCAACGGGAACTCCAGCAGCAGTTCGCCATCCTCGCACATCAGGTCGAAGGCCATAAACACTACCGGCACCTGCTGACGCCATTCGTTTGAAACCCGCTTGCGTCCGATCCTTTGCCCCAACACCGCGAACGGCAGCGCACGTCCCTGTTCGAAGTCCCACCCCAGAATCTCACCGTCCAAAATCAGCGAGCCCGTCGCTCCGCTTACCTCCGAGCAGACCTGCGCAAACGCCTCCTCTAACTCCGGAAAGCTCTCTGTCACATCTTCCTTGTTGCGAGAGTAGATCGCCACCCGCCCTGGCTGACTGGCATCTCCGCAGTGCACCTGCGCCCGCATGCCGTCGTACTTATCCTCGAGAAACGCTTCGATACCCTGCGTCTGCTGAGCGTTCGCCGCCGTCTCATCTCCCTCCTCCGGTATGCTTTTTGCAATCACATCTTCCGGGGGAGCATCCTCAAACTCCTCGGCATCGACATCGAGCTTTTGCGGGGAAACAACCTCACCAGGCGTGTCGCCTTCAGCCTCCACGGCGAGCGCAACTTCGGCTTCGCGGTCAGGATCGAGCTCCATCGCCCGCCTCAGACTGTCCTCCGCCTTTTTGCTCTTTCGCGGTTTCTTAGTTTTTACGACCGGCACCTTTGCAGGCTTCTCGGTGAATCGCTCCACCGCCTCCTCCGGCGTCTCGACCGGCGAGGCCAGCATGAATCCCAGCGGATGAAACAGCCGCATTCTCGCCTCATTCAACGTCCCGGAAAACGCTCGGCGCACCGCGCTGCCGAGATCCGCCTCCAGCATCACCGCTCGCCGCACCGCCTCCACCGAAGCTCCAGCCGCGACGGCGATCGCCTCCTCCACCAGGCTCTGCTTCACTCCAATCCGCATGTCGCCGAGCATCAGTTTCAGCAGATACTTCGCCTCGAGCGGAGTCGCCCGCCGCAGCAAACCTTCGACCAGAGCCGCCCGAATCGCCGTCGTCTTCGCCACCGCCATCGCCGCAAAAGCCTCGGCTACCTCGGCAAGCGATAGCTCAGCCGTCTTGGCCGCACCGGCAGCTCCGGCAGCGACCAGCAGATCGTATGCCGCGGCACCCATATCCCCATGCCGCCGATAAGCTAAAGTCAAAGCCTGATCGCTGGCCCCGCTCACAGCCAGCAGCGTCTTCGACAACAACGCCCCGCCAGCGTTCAGCTTGCGCGAATCCGCCTCCGCAAACGGCGTTCCGGCAACATACAGTGCAAACCACCCCGCATCTTCACCTTCGGGCGCAGCTTTATGCGCGGCCGCAATCGCCGCTGAGATCGCTGCCCGCTTCTTCAGGCGCCCAGGCTCACCAGCCAACTGCTCCGCCAAGCCTGCCACTGCAGCAAATAAACCCATTTAGAAGCAGACCCCTTGCCGAAATTGAGTTCGAAAATGGAACTTCCCTGTAAAAGATGCATTTCGCATCATCCAGGTCAGGAGTAACATCTAAACAGAGATGAACGCACTTGCAAATCCGGTGTACACCCCCCACGTGACCGAGTCCCCCGACCGTCACGACTTTGCCTAGCTGCGCCTCTCCTTTTATCCGATTCTCCTGAACCCTAATCACCTTTCAATCAATGGAGTAGCTATGTTCGACCGCCTCGACCAACTCGAAGCCCGTTACGAAGACCTCGGTAAGCAGATGTCAGACCCGACCCTGGTCAACGACCAGAAGAAGTTTCAGGCCATCGCCAAGCAGCACCGCGACATGGAGCCCACCGTCGAGAAGTTTCGCGAGTACCGCAAGATCAGGGATGGCATCGCCGAAGCCAAGGCCATGCTGGCCGACCCCGACCCCGAAGTAAAGGAGATGGCACAGGCCGAGCTCGACACGCTGGAGCCGCGTCTCGAGCCCGTGGAAGAGCAGCTAAAGGTTCTGCTCCTCCCGAAGGATCCCAACGACGAGAAGAACGTCATCCTCGAGCTGCGCGCCGGAACCGGAGGCGACGAAGCCGCACTCTTTGTCGCAGAGGTCTTCCGCATGTACATGCGCTTCGCCGAGCAACACAAATGGAAGGTCGAGATCCTCTCCCAGACCGAATCCGGCATCGGCCACGGCCTCAAGGACATCACCGCTATCATCGAAGGTGAAAACGTCTACTCGCAGTTGAAGTACGAATCCGGCGTACATCGCGTACAGCGCGTTCCAGCGACCGAAACTCAAGGCCGCGTCCATACCTCAGCCATTACCGTCGCTGTGCTCCCCGAGGCCGAAGAGGTCGACATCAAGATCGAAGCGAAGGATCTGCGCATCGACACCTTCTGCTCCTCCGGACCCGGCGGCCAGTCGGTGAACACGACCTATTCGGCCGTGCGCATCACACATCTCCCGACCAATACCGTCGTCAGCTGCCAGGACGAAAAATCGCAGATCAAGAATCGCGAGAAGGGTATGCGCGTGCTCCGCGCCCGCCTCTATGAGGTGGAGGCAGAACGCATCCATCAGCTCCAGGCCAAGGACCGCAAGCAGCAGATCGGCTCCGGCGACCGCAGCGAGAAGATTCGCACCTACAACTTCCCGCAGAACCGCCTTACCGACCACCGCATCGGCCTCACCAACCACCAGCTCGCGATGGTGATGGAAGGGCAGATCCAACCCACCATCGACGCCCTCATCGCGCACTACACCGCCGAAAAACTCAAGGCCGAAGCGGAAGCCGCCTGACCTGCCTCCGCCAGCAACGAACGAGGAGGCGGCTGACCTGGTATTCGCATCTCCACAGCGAAAACCCGGTCAGCGCCTCCAAAAGGATCGACCTATGATCAGGCAGCACCGGAGCGGCCGCCGCTCTGCCCGTCCCGCGATGCACCTCATCCTCTTCGCACTTGTCTCAATCCTTCTCGTACCCCTGCTTTACGCGCAGCCCGATACCAAAACACCACCCTTCAACGGCATCGCCCACGTCGCGCTTCGTGTCCACGATCTCGCCAACTCCGTCGCCTTCTACGAAAAACTCGGCTTCGAACAGGCCTTTGACCTTCGCAAAGACAATGTCCCCTATGAGTCCTTCATCAAGATCAACGACACGCAGTTCATCGAACTCCACGCGTCCACCCCAACGGATACCGACACCGGCTTCCTGAGCCTCTGCTTCGAAGGCGCAGACGTCCAGGCAATCAACGACAACTACCTCAGCCACGGCCTCACCCCCACACCCGTTCGCAAAACAGATACCGGGAACCTGCGCTTCATCATGGGAGGCCCCACCCAGCTCTCCGGGCCGCAGACCATCGAGTACACCCAGTACATGCCGGGCTCACTCCACAGCGAAGACCAGGGCAAGCACCTCGGCCCGGACCGCGTCGCCGAAAAGCTGATTGCCATCTCGCTCCCCATGGCCGACCCCTCCTCCGCACGCGACTTTTACATTAACCAGCTCAACTTCAAGCCCATCGCCAACGATCCGATGAGTCTTCACATGCCCGGCGAAAGTGGTCAGGAGGTTGAAATCATGCCTGCGACCCCCGGGAGTCACGCACGCATCACTATGGAATCGACCAATCTCGGCAAGGCAGCACGCCACCTCCACAAAGAAGGCGTCTTCACCGTGAAAAACGGAACCACCCTCACTGTGATCGACCCCGACGGCAACGTCCTGATCCTCGAAACTCGCTAGCAACCATCTCCCCTCTGCTACCGTAAAGTCACGCATGCGCCTCTCTTCACTCTTCGCACGCACACCTCTCGCCAGCCTACTCGGATGCTTCGCCACTGCCCTGGCCCAGCAGCCCGCCCCCGCGCTCGACCAGATCCTCTCCCGCGTCGAAGCCAACACCGAGCAGTACAAGGCCACCGTCCCCAGCTTCCTCTGCGACGAGCGCATCAGCTCACAGGAGATCCGTGACGGCAAGCTCAAGCACGAAACCACCGTCGAAGCGCTCTTCCGCGTCTCTCGATCAGCCCCACCGGCTGCCACCCTCGAAGAGTCCCGCGAAGTGAAGTCAATCAACGGCAAACCATCGAACAGCAAAAAACTCGACATGCCCATTTCGTTCAACGGAGGCTTCAGCGGCGCACTCGCGAAGTTTCTCTCCGCTGATCGGCGCGAGTGTTTCGACTACCAGGCCGATCCCTCTTCCCCTGCATCTCCCGGCACCCAAGCCTTCACCTTCACCGCTCGCGAGGCCGCCGCGAAACAACCTGCCTGTGTCTCGATTCAACCGGGCACCGCCGGCAAATTCGTCATCGACGCCTCCATGCAAGTCACGCACATCGAACGCACAGTCCCTCATCCCATCGGCAAAGATCAAGCAGTTCTAGGCACAGCCTCGGTTGACTTCGCCCCCGTCACCCTCAAGGGAAGATCCTTCTGGCTCCCCTCCACGATCGTCGCCTTCACCACAGAGACCCCAAAGACGAACGCCTTCCGCTTCACCGCGAAGTACACCAACTACCATCGCTTCGCCGCCAGCTCGACCATCCTCCCCACAACCTCAGACTCCACCCAGCCGCAGTCAAGGTAGCCGTCAGCATGACCCTCCGCCAGGCCATCACCAACGCCGCTGCAGAGCTGGCCGCCAACCCACACCTCAGCGAACACGCCCACCGCGACGCCGAGCACCTCCTCCTCCACACGCTGCAGATCTCTCGCGTGACCCTCATCGCATATCCCGACCGCGATCTCTCCCCCGAACAAGACGCTCTCTATCAGATCGCGGTCCAGCGACGTCTCAAGCTCGAGCCCATCCAGTACATCATCGGGGAGCAGGAGTTCTACGGCCTGCGTCTCCACGTCACCCCCGCTGTCCTCATCCCACGCCCCGAGACCGAACATCTCGTCGAAGCCGTCCTCAAGCTGCTCCCCGCGAACCGGCCCGTGAAGCTCGTCGATATCGGCACCGGATCGGGAGCCATCGCCATCGCGCTCGCCGTCCATCTTCCGCTCGCCGAGATCACAGCCCTCGACCTATCCTCCGAGGCTCTCGCCATCGCAGAGCGCAATGCGCGAGAACACGACGTAGCCAATCGCATCCACTTCGTTCGATCCGATCTCCTCGCCACCATCAAATCTCTTGGCCAGACCTTCGATGCCATCCTCAGCAACCCGCCCTACATCCCCGAATCCGACCGACCCACCCTGCATCCCCAGGTTCGCGACCACGAGCCCGCCACTGCACTCTTCGCAGGCGAAACCGGCCTCGACATCTACCGCCGACTCATTCCGGCGGCCGCGAGCGCACTCAAACCAAACGGCATACTAGCCTTGGAGATCGGCCACGGACAGCAGAAACCGCTCACCCACCTACTCGCCGGATGGAACGACGTCACCTTCGTCAACGATCTCCGGCAGATCCCACGCGTCGCCCTCGCGCGCAGGCCGAACTCCTTCCACCCGGAACACTAAAATCTGTCACAATGAAACCCTCTACTCTGTTGTTCGTATAACAGTTGGAGCCTGTGTTCCATGAAAAAGACCGAACTTCAAGACCATCTCTACGCGCTCGAAGAGCGTCTCCTCCACCCTGACCGCGAGGCTGACCGCACCGCGCTCATCCCGTTCTTCGCCGAAGAGTACAGAGAGTTCTGCACCTCCGGCCGCGTCTTCAACCGCCAGCAAGTCATAGACGTTCTGCTCACCAGCGCCGCCCGCCACGCGACTATCCACCACTTCTACATCGCACAACTCGCAGAGAACATCGTTCTCGCCACCTACCGCGCCACCACCTCAGTCGCCGTCTCCCACCGCTCCTCCCTGTGGATCTTTCGCGACAACCGCTGGCAGCTCGTCTTTCATCAGGGCACCATCGCCAGCTGACCGCTCTAACATCCGACACCAGAAATTGTGCGGCTCCCACAAATCAGATATCAGATTCTGCTACCCTCCCATCATGCGCCCCCAAGTCCTGAATCTCCTTCTGGCGACCTGTCTCTACGCCGTCGCGCCCTTCTCCCTGATCGCCCAGACTCCCTCGGTCGAAACGCGTATCACCGCCCAGAATGCTCTCTTCGAAGAGATCTACCAGGCCGACCTGAAAAACAATCCCGAGCGCGCCACCGCCGTGGGCGACTATCGCTACAACGACAAGCTCGCCGACTACTCCCTCGAAGCCATCATCCAGCAGAACGCCGCCAATCAGGCGAACCTGCGCAGCCTGTTAGCCATCAACGCCGCCGGCTTCCCCGAACAGGACCTTCTCTCCCACCAGCTCATGGAGCGCAGGCTCAAGCAGAGCATCGAAAACTTCGATCTCAAGAACTACGAGATGTCCGTCAATCAGCAGAACGGCATCCACACCTCTCTCTCCGACTTGCCGTTGGCCGTTCCGCTGGACACCGTCCAGCATTACGACGACTACATCGCGCGCCTCCACCAGATTCCTCGCGCCCTCGCCCAATCCGAGGACGTTCTGCGCCTCGGAGTCAAAGATGGTCTGATGCCGCCACGTTTCCTGCTCGAAAAAGTCGCCCAGCAGGCCTCAGACATCGCCGCCAAAAGCCCCTTCCTGCTCGCTATCAACAAAATTCCGGCGACCTTCTCCAGCGCCAACCGTCAACGCCTTACCACGGCCATCCAGCAGACCGTCGACACTGAAGTTTCGCCAGCCTACCGCACCTTCGCCACATTTATCGCAAAGGACTACGCACCCCACGGCCGCACCTCTATCAGCGTCTCGACACTACCCGACGGCAAGCACCGCTACGAGGTCGCAGTACGCGAACAGACAACCACCGACATGACCCCGGCGCAGATCCACCAACTCGGACTCGACGAGATCACCCGCATCACCGCCGAGATGACCACCCTCGCCCACAAGGCCGGTTTCAAAGATCTCGAAAGCTTCCGCGCCTCCATCAAGGCCAACCCGAAATACACCCCCACCTCATCCGAGCAGATCCTCGACACCTTCCGCCACTACATCGCCCAGATGCAGCCGAAGCTCCCCGAACTTTTCACGGTACTTCCCGATTGCCCCGTAACGGTCGAAGCCATTCCCGCCTACCAGGCCGCTGCCGCCACTCACTACCAGACCGGCACTCCTGACTGCAAACACCCCGGTCGCGTCTCCGTTGGCACCAGCGACTTCGCTCATCGCTCGCTCATCAACGACGAGGCCATCGCTTATCACGAAGGCGTTCCCGGACACCACATGCAGCGCTCTGTCCAGCAGCAACTCAAAGGTCTCCCACAGTTCCGCATCCACGGCGGAGGCTTCACCGCATACACCGAAGGTTGGGCACTCTACGCCGAACAACTCGGCAAGGATGTCGGCTTCTACCAGGACCCGGTCAGCGACTATGGGCGGCTCTCCTCCGAACTCTTCCGCGCCGTGCGCCTCGTCGTCGACACTGGCATCCACTCACAGGGTTGGACACGCGAGCAGGTCGTCGCTCTCTTCGAGCAGACCGACAGTCTTCAAGGTCCGGAGATCCAGTCCGAGACCGACCGCTACATCGCATGGCCCGGACAGGCCCTTGCTTACAAGATAGGCCAGCTAAAATTCATTGAACTCCGCGAACGTGCAAAAAAGGAGCTTGGCCCGAAGTTCGACCTCCGCGCCTTCCACGATGAGATGCTCAGCGCCGGAGTGCTGCCCCTCGACCTTCTCGACCACCGTACGGATCGCTGGATAGCCGCTCAAAAAGCCCAATCTACCCAGCAAGCGACCTCCGGAGCGTTGCACGCACACTAAGGACTCTAGTGTCCTGCCGGACGGGCCTCCTGCGCGGAGGGCGGTCACTTCGTGACGCGTGTACCGGTCTGGGCAGGATGATCTGCATCGAGCCTCCCGTTGGTCGGCCATTTAAATTTTTCGTTCCGACCAACGGGAGGACCGATGATGTTCGCTCAAACGAAACAAGGTATACACGTCATGAAGTGACCGCCCTCCGCGCAGGAGGCCCGTCCGGCAGGACACAAGTCATTAAATGTAGTCTTAGATTTCCTAAAGCCCCGCGTACCAGTCATACCCCAGCTTCGTCCAATAATCGTCGGGCCGCATATCGGTGTAGGCGATCAATCCAATTCGTTTGATCTGTTTGTAACCGTACTTGATCGGCATATGTAACCGTATCGGTGCGCCATGCCACTGCGCCAACGGCCGCCCTGCCATCTCGATCACCAGAAGGCTCTGCGGATGCATGCACGCCTGGAGACTGTACCCGCAGTAGTAGTCTCCATCCGGCGTCTCCATGTAGACGTACTTCGGCAACGAGCCATCTTGCTTCTTCTCCGGCGGATACTTCTCAATCAAATCCGCAAGCCGGTACCCACCCCAGTGCACCACCTGGCTCCAACCCTCGATGCACTTGAACTCCGTCACCAACTCGTGGTGCGGCAGACTTGTCACGTCGTCCATCTTCAGCAGCAGCCCTGGCGTCCCCGGGTCGAGCGTGTTATCCGACATGCCTGCCTCTTCCTGCCCGCGCGGCCGTTTATTCCCCTGCGCCTTCTTCAACTCCGCAAACGCAGCCTCAAACGCAGGTGGCATCTTCACACTTTGTTTCTCGCCGTTCCCGCCGACCATCGTGCTCGCCGGGCCGCCCTGCATCATCGGCCCTTCGCCCATGCCCGCGTCGCCATTCGGATCGACCTTAGCCTCTGGCCCTGCGGCTGCTTTGGGAGCTACTTTCGTATCGTGCTCGACGGGCCCAGCTTCTTTCTTCGCGACGTACTGGTACTCCCACGCCGTAACATCGGCCACATACTGCGGAAGACCCTTCGCATTCGCCACCCCCACCATCTGCAGCCGATAGCTCTCCGGCATCAGGTCCATCTTCAATCCGTAGTTGCCGTTCGTCCGCAGCTCCATCGATCGCGCGACCGGATACGTCGGCGCCAGCCCGCGCTCATCAAACACCCCGCGCGACAACTTTGCATTGAACTCCAGCATCTTCCGCAGCGGCTTCCGGATGAGCTGGTCGCCCGGACTGCGATCGATCCATCGATAAAATCCGTAACCACCAGCCGCCGCCGCTGCTGCAACCAGAAAGCTGCGGCGCGTCCTCTTCCCCGACTGCGCCCTCACCTCCGCATCCAGCGTCTCTACCGCACGCGAATCTCTCCGCTCCCGCTCTCCATCGCGCTCCCAGTCGCGGTCAAGATCATCCTCGCGTTCCTTCTTCTCCTTCTCCCACTTGCGGCGCTGCTCCTGCTCCTCTCGCTCCTCCCGTCCGTCGCTCATCCCGTCCTCCTTTCCTCGTCTAGCGAAGCCTTGACCGCCGGCACAATCTCATACCCGCTCACCATCGACCGGAAGTTATTCCACCCCGCGAGAATCACCTGCCCCACGTGCACCACAAAGAACGCGCAAAAGCCCATCGTCAGCCAGAAGTGTTCCCATCGCGCCATCTCGTATCCGCCCAGCAGCGATGTGATCCAGTGCACCTGCGTCGGCTTGTAGATCGAGAGACCCGTGACCAGCGATCCCAGACCCATCAAAACTACCGAGGAGTAAGCGATCTTCTGCGCCCCGTTGTACTTCTTCTGCGGCGGCAATCCCTTGCGAAGATGCAAATCCACCAACGTCACCAGAATCGCATCCAGAAAGGATCTTCGCTCCGGTACCAGCACCCGCCACTCCCCTGAGATCAACAGATAAGCCACATAGAGAATCCCGTTGATTGCAAAGATCCACATAAAGAAGAAGTGATATCCCAGCCCCTCGGTCACACGATAGGGCGCATTGATCAGCTTCCAGAACCACGGAGGAAACAACCGCACCAACGTCAGCGAACCCACCCCCACTCGATACACCGCATGGGGATGCTGATAGGCATTATCCGAGTCATTCCAATAGATCAGCAACCCGCTCCAGATCATCGTGAACAGAACCGGGAAGTTCACCCAATGCATCCACCGAATCGCCAAGGGATGCTTCTTCTCCAACCTGATCGTTGCCACGGCGGGCTCTCTTGCCTCGACAGGCGCCGCAACAACTCCAACAGGCGAAGCCAGTGGCTCCGGAACTACGGAAGCAGCTGCCGCAACGGGCTCATCCACCGCTTTACCGCCGGCCGTCGTCGCTATTGGAACCCGCAATCCCTCCGGAGCTGCATCGACCGTCTCTGCTGGGATCTCAGCGGCAGGCTGCAAGGTCTCGCCTGGCTCACTTCTGTCTCTAGGTTTCTCAGGCATTTGAGCTCCCATCGTGCGCTCTCGCGCACACAGCATTTACAACTCAGCACTCTCCGAATCTTTAGAGTTCTTCCCGCGGCAAAGGTTACGCCATTTCTCTACGTGCCGATGAGCCCTACCTTAGCTGCACCCGCACCTGTGCTCCCGTCTCATCCGCAAACGTAACCTCCTTTGCGCTCATCACCGCCTTCGCTCCAGCCCCTCGGCCATCCAACGGATAGACCGCCGCATGGTCCGCATCAGTCCAGCACACCAACCCCTGGACGCAACCCAGAATCTGCGGCACCCCAGGCACGCCGCTCCATCCCTGCACCAGATACCGCCGCTCCGTCCCCGGCTCTTCCACCAGCACGTCGTTCGAAAAGTTAATAAACAGCCGCGCCCCATCCACCGCAACACCGTTACGCTCTACCTTACCCAGCGGATCTCGCAGAAAGATCCTCTGCCGGAAGACCGCCACGAAGATCACCAGCAGCAACGTCCCCACAACCAGAATCTTTCTCAATTATTTCTCCTCGTGGTACTCCTGCTCCGTGTTGATGCCCCAGAGCGCAGCCTTATCTACATGCCCAGCCACGATACCATCCACCGCCGTCATCGCCGTCAACATACTGTGATCCTGGTTGTTGTACTTATGCATTCCGTTCCTCCCCACCAGAAACAGATTCTCGAACCCGTCGGTAAACTCCCGCAGCTCATCGAAGCGGTCATATGTTCCAAAGTACGCCGGATACGTCTTTGGGACCCGCACCACATGCCCGTCCGAAACATCCTCCGCGTTCAAAATCCCGATCTTCGCCACCTCGGCAATCGCGAACTTCTTGAGCTCTTCATCCGGCATCTTCCAAAGATCGTCCGTGTCGTAGCAGAAGTACTCCAGCCCAATCCAGACCTTCGTCGGGTTCGCCACCAGGTACGGACTCCAGTTGTTGAATATCTGTAACCGTCCCAGTACCACATCGGGCTCCTGCACGTAGATCCATGTATCTTTCAGCAGCCCACCATCCGGCTCCTTCACCTTCAGCCGGTCCACCAGCAGCCCCACCGTAATAAAGTCGCGATACTGCAGCCCAGCGCTCACCTCGCGCACGTTCTCCGGAACGGGAGCATCCAGCGCCTCCACCAGCTCGCGCATAGGCATCGTCGAGAAGAAATAATCTCCCGCAAAAGTCTGCCGCTCTCCCTCCGCATTCACCGCATCGATCGACATCACCCGCTTCGCGCCACCTTCCATTGAGCAATGAATCCGATCCACCTTCCAACCCATGTGAATCTCGCCGCCGCCCTCGCGAATAAGATCCGCGACGTGCTCCCAAAGCTGCCCCGGTCCAAACTTCGGATACATAAACCGCTCAATCAAGCTCGTATCCGTGCCCTTCTGCGCCAGGTCACCCGTCTTCGCCTTCCCTCCAAGCGCCTTCTTCAAAAAGTGCTTCACCGCCGTCGTCAGGCTCAACCCCTTGATCCGCTGCGCCCCCCACTCCGCCGAGATCTCATTGCAAGGCGTTCCCCAAACCTTCTCCGTGTAGCTCTTGAAGAACGTCAGATAGAGCTGCCGCCCAAATCGATTGATCAAAAAGTCCTCAAGACTCTTCTCCGGCGTAATCTGGCTCACCTGCGACTTCATGTAGCTCGTACCAACGCGAAACGTTCTCGCCAGCCCGAGATTCTTCAACGTCGTCGCAGTCAGCGTAATCGGATAATCAAAGAACTTCCGCAGATAGTAGATCCTGCTCTTCCGCGGACGAATCAGCATCACCAGATCGGGATCGGCCGTCGTTGCCGTGACCATCATCTCCACCGGTCCTTCGCTCTCCGCCTTGTCCTCTACCTCTTCTGCAGCACGCGGATCAATCGGCCCCGCCCCACGCAACACCGGCTCCTCCGGTAGACGCGCAGGTACAGCAACCATCCGCTTCTTTCCCTGGTACGAGATCTCCGGCTCCGACCCCGCATCGCCGACATCAGGCGGCATCAGGTCCACCCACCACTGCATCACGCGGTCGCTCTTGGAGAAGAATCGATGGCCACCAATATCCATCCGGTTGCCCTTGTACTTGATCGTGCGCGAGATTCCACCAATCTCCTCGCTCGCCTCCAGGATGATCGGCCTCACATCCGACCGTCTCAGCAACTCCAACCCTGCGGTCAACCCGGCAGGCCCCGCTCCGATAATCACTGCTCTCCGCGACATGCGCCCGCCTGCTCCAGACGCGCACACCGCGCCAAGCCCAAGCTTATCGTAAACAAATCGCTCGCTGCCAGAGCGCACCGTGATCCGCTGGCTTCATCTCCATTTGCTACACTGTGCCCATAGCCCGAAGGCAGCTTGCGAAGGAGCCCTTACAACAAACATGACCGAGCCTCCCCTGCGCAACGTCTCCTTGTCCGAGCGCCTACGCGCCCATCTCGCCATCGCCAGACTCGATCATTCCATCAAGAATCTCTTCGTTCTGCCCGGCGTCATCGTCCCGCTCAGCGTCTATCCGGCGCTCTTTACGCCCCATCTCCTCATCACGCTGCTCCTCGCATTTGTCGCGGTGACATTGGTCGCCTGCAGCAACTACGTCATCAACGAAGTTCTCGATGCACCCTTCGACCGCCTTCATCCCACCAAGCGCAACCGCCCCGCCGCACTCGGTCTGGTCAACATTCCCGCCGCCTATGTGCAATGGCTCCTGATGATGGTCGCAGGAATCGCAGTCGGTCTCACCATCTCCCACATGTTCGCCCTCGTCGCCCTCGTCCTCTGGATCATGGGTTGCCTCTATAACTTTCCTCCCATCCGCACCAAGGACGTACCCTACCTCGACGTCCTCACCGAGTCCATCAATAATCCACTGCGCATGCTGCTCGGCTGGTACGCCGTCACCAGCGTCCTCGTGCCGCCCGTCTCGCTGCTTATCGCCTACTGGATGCTCGGCTGCTACTTCATGGGCCTCAAGCGCTTCAGCGAGCTCTCCGAGATCGGCGACCGCGCCATCGCAGGAGCCTACCGCGCATCCTTCAAGCGCTACACGCCCGAGTCGCTGCTCGTATCCGTTGTCTTCTACGCCTCCACCGCGATGCTCTTCCTCGGAGCCTTCATCATCCGCTATCGCATCGAACTCATCCTCGGCTTTCCTCTCGTAGCCTTCACCATGGCCGTCTATCTCAAGCTCGCCTTCAAGCATGACAGCGCGGTACAGAACCCCGAAAAGCTCTATCGCGAACCTCTGCTGATGACCTCGTTCGCCTCAACCGCCATCGTGATGGGGCTTCTACTCTTCATCCGCATCCCGCGTCTGGAGTTGTTCTTCACTCCAACCCTGCCCTCCACCACTCCTGCCGTAGCTCAACCCGCGCCCATCAGCTACACTCCACCCGGCTTCGAGCACCAGCGGCTTAGAATTCACGCCAAGATATGATCTCGTCGCAAAATTCCAGTGTTGAAAGCAGCCGCGAGAGTCTTGCCCTCCCTTGGACGGCCATCGCATCTCTGATCCTCACCGTCGCCATCTCCCTCCTCTGGTCGCACCACAAGCTCATGTCGCAGGACGAGTTCTTCGTCCTACAGACCGACAGCGTGCCCAGCTACGCCCAACTCATCCACATCCAACGCAGCTATCCCATCTCGCTGGACCCCCTCGTCTACCACACCCTCGCTCACGTCGCCATCAGCGTCTTCGGCGCAGGAGCCTTCGCCCTCAGGCTGCCCTCGCTGCTCGGCTATCTCCTGATGCAGATCTGCGTCTTCTACTTCGTACGGCGCATCGCCAACGAGAACGCCGCGATCTTCGCAATGGCTTTTCCCGCGATTACGGCGACTCTCTTCTACTCCGCCGAAGGCCGCCCCTACGGTCTGTTGCTCGGCTTCTACGGCCTCGCCATGGTGAGCTGGCAGGCGGCAACCCGTCGCCAGTCGCAACGCACTGCCTCTCTCATCCTCCTCGCACTCGCGGTCGCACTCACGCTGAACACGCACTACTTCGGCGTCTTATTGCTCCTTCCCCTCTGCGCCGCAGAACTCTTTCGCACCGTTCAACGTCGACGAATGGACCTTCCCGTCGTGGCCGCGATCATCATCGGCATGGCCTGCATAGCCTTCGCATTGCCCTTCGAAAAGTCCGCCGCCGAGTTTCGCAAGAACTACTACAACGCCGGAGACGTCGGCTACCACGCCATCACCCAGGCCTACCGTTCGCTCTTCCTGGACTACACCCACGCGAGCCTCAGCATCCAGCACCTCGCAGCCATCGGCCTCATTGTCTTCGCGGCTCTCCTGGTCTTCGGCAGTGTGCGCCAGCTACGCAACAAAGATGTCCAACTCCCAACCGCCGAGCTCGTCTTTCTTATCGTCCTCGCCGCACTGCCCTTCTTCGGCTTCCTGCTGGCCTTCTTCGTGACGCACTCCATCGAGGTCCGTTACGTACTCGGAGCAATCCTCGCGCTCAGCATTCTCCTGACGATTGCCCTGTTCCCAATACTTCGCCGCACAAACACCGCCATCCTTACGTTGTCCGCGCTCGCAATCGCCATCGTCTTCACGGGAGCGATTCGCATCCACGCGGAGCAGGCAAAGACCAGAGACTTCATGGCCTCGCTCACACTCAGCCCGCAGATCAAAGCGGCGATTCTCTCCAGCCCCAGCGGCCTGCTCTACCTGCAGGAGATGGGCACCTTCGAAGTAGCCAGCTACTACGAACCCGACCCTGATATCCGCTCCCACATGGCCCTGATCTACTCCAGCAACCAAGAGCTTCTCTGGAGCCGACGCGACACCGAGTCGCTCACCGCACAGCACATGCGCCACTTCACCGGATTCCCCATCATCTCCTGGGAGCAACTCACCAATGAACCCGGCGAGCACGTCTTCGTGCTCCTGCACAGCGGCTGGAACTGGACCGACCAGGCCCTCGCAGCCGCACACGCCGACATCACGCCGCTAGGACCCGCCATGGGAGGCGACGCAGCCTCCCTGCGATTCTCATCTAACTCTCAGACCTCAAAATAATCTTGTGATTCCTCGAGTTAATATGACCGCCATTACGCCGCGACGGTCTCAGCACCTTCAGCTCGACGAGCTAGCCGCATCAGCAGCACCAGTAAAAGAAGCGCTCCGAAGTACATATAAGACTGCAGCACATTCCATCCGCGCCTGTCGGCCAGCAGATTAGTCGCCGCCAAAAAGTTGTCGCAAAGAAAAAACGATAATCCCCACAACCACGGCCTCTTGGCCTCCCAGCACCCATACGCAAACCAGAACCACGCAAAGATTCCGAACACAATGCCGTAGTGATGCTCCCACGCCATCGGCGACGCCGCCACTGATGCCAGACCCATCGCCGCGATATCCGCCGTCGATCCCCGCAGCTTTCTCCACGGAAACAGCAGCACTCCCCCAACCAGCACCAACGACGTCAACACCGTTGTTCGATAGACCCACGCAACGTACGGGGTATAAACGTGCGGCGTGTACCCCAGGTTCTCGCCGTTAAAAATCATGCGGTTCAAAGTCCCGAACATCGACTGGTTCGCGTAGTGCGACTGCGCCTTATGACTCAAACTCGCCAGCACGCCCACATAGTCAAGATTGTTATGCCAACCGAAGACCGCCACTGACATCGCCAACAAAACACCAGAGCAGATCAGGAACGCCCACATCGCACCCCAACGCTTGCGCACCACCATCCACACCAGAAGTAGCACATATTGTGGCTTCACAAACGCAAGCAGCGCCGCCACAACTCCTGCCTCACGCTCACGCCCCGACGTCCATAGATAAAGCATCAACGCAAAGCCAAAAGAAAGCATCGTCTGCGCGTTCCCCAGCGAATACCCCTTCAGCAGCGGATAACATCCCAGACAAGCCAGTATCACCGCAACAACCGCCGGCCACGTCAACTCCGCACCACGGATTCGCAACAGCTTTCGGCCCATCTCAAGCGACACCGCCGCGACGCCCACAACAGACAGCCACGAAAACAACGCAAGCAGACGAAGCATCGCCGCATCACCGACTCCAAGCCTGCGAAGCGCAACCAGAGGAAGCTCACTCGCCAATGAATAGATCAGCGTGTCATACAACGGAGCCGCGTAAATCGGCTTAGTAGAATTCGCATCGAAGTAATCCAGCGACTTCATCATCGGCAGCCACGAGTCGGTCCATTGCCGCATGTGCATGAAGTCTGCGACGTCGCCCTTGATGCTGCCAGGATTGCCCAGATGCAACGCCCGGCAAAGACCCCACTGAACAACGTTCGCAAGCAGCAGACTGCACACAACAAAGAGGAGAAGCCGCCTGCCGTGCGTAGCGGCGCCTGAAGTATCTACTGTCCTGGACGTCACGCTCTCACTCTATCAAACAGCCTTATTGAGAGGAGAGGTCGACTTCATTCTGATCTTCTTTCGACCTGCGAGCCGCACCTCTCCGTCTCGGCGCCCCATGTATCATGAAGGCGTCCCTATGCCCATCCCGGTCCCCACCCTCATCGGCGAACCCGCCCCCTCGACTCCCGTCGCGAAGGCCGCCTCAACGATGAAGAAAAACGACTCCATCCAGATCCTTCGCGCCGTCGCCGCACTTCTCGTCGTCCATGTTCATGCCATCTTCAGCGTCTCACATCACGCCATCCCCGCAGAGACCCGTTTCTTCAATCTCTCTGGTGTGGGAGCCTGCGGGGTCGACATCTTCTTCGCCATCAGCGGATTCATTCTTTCTACCGTCGCCATGAACATCCGTCCCAAATCCAGCTCTGCTCACAGCGCGCTCGACTTTCTGTTTCGGAGATTCATCCGCATCTTTCCTATCTACTGGACTCTCTCCCTCTTCTTTGTTCTGGTTGACCTCAAACAGCATCATCTCGTCCTGTCGTCTTTGGTCAACTCCTATCTTCTAGTACCCTCCCTGCACTTCCCCATCCCTCCTCCGCTCATCTTCGTCGGCTGGACCCTGATCTTCGAGATGTTCTTCTACTACATCATCACGCTCAACCTTTTCTTCGGCGCCGGTCGGGTCGTAGAAAGAACCATCCTCACCATCTTCGTCCTGATCGCGCTTGGGAGCATCATCGGCCTTCAGAGGCCAGTCGTCATCCTGCTCGCCAATCCCATCAATCTGGAGTTCGTCTTAGGATGCCTGATTGGCCTCCTCTTCGCCCGTTACGGCAAGCGCCATGCCCTGGGTACAGTCCTGCTCTTCGCTGGAACAATCCCTCTCGTCTTATCCACCTTCTTTAACAAATACGACATCGAGGCGAACAATGTCCTCAATGGATCGCTCAGCTGGCATCGCCTCCTGATCTGGGGCATCCCCGCCGCCATGGTCACCGCCGGCCTCGTCTTCCGCTCCTCCCAGATACGATCACCTCTCGGACGCTTCGGCGTTCAACTCGGCGACGCCTCCTATTCCATCTATCTGGTCTCGCTGCCCGTCTTCTACGTCTACGAACGTTTCTACCCTCATCTGGCGAGCCTTGGCGCTGACCCGAACGTACTCCTTTCAACTCTCTTGGTCGCTGTCGCAGGCCTGCTCTGCTACCGCCTGATAGAAAAGCCGATGCTGCACTTCATCACCGCGAAGTACCACCACCCCGCAGTGCAGTCCGCCCCCTAAGCAAAGAAAAAGGCCCACCAATAAACGTGGGCCTCTCATCCTTTACGAAACCGCAGCCTTCTTACGAAACTAGAGCCTCGCGTCCCTGCACATTGAACTCGAGACCGTTCTTTCCAGCCTTCACCACCACATGGTCACCATGCAGCACGCTGCCGTCCAGAATCTTCACCGCCAGCTTATCCTGCACCAGCCGCTGAATCGCTCTCTTCAAAGGACGCGCCCCATAAGCCCGGTCGTACCCCGCTTTGAAGATCGCCTTCCTGGCACCATCGGTCAGCTCCAGCGTAATCTTTCGATCCGCCAGCAACTTCTGCAGATCCTTCAGACGTAGATCGACGATATGAGTCAGCTGCTCATCAGCCAGCGGATGGAAGATCACGATGTCGTCCACGCGATTCAGGAACTCCGGCTTGAAGTGCTTGCGCAGTTCATCCATCACGCGGACCTTCGCCTCTTCGAACCCGTCCTCGCCCTGCGCCCACGCTGTCGACAACTGCCCCGCGCCAACATTCGAAGTCATGATCAGCACAGTATTTTTGAAATCAACCGTCCTGCCCTTCGAGTCCGTCAACCGCCCATCATCGAGCACCTGCAGCAGCACGTTGAATACATCCGGATGGGCCTTCTCAATCTCATCAAACAGAATCACCGAATACGGCCTGCGTCGCACCGCCTCCGTCAACTGTCCGCCCTCGTCATACCCGACATACCCGGGAGGCGCTCCAATCAACCGCGCCACGGCATGCCTCTCCATATACTCGCTCATGTCGATCCGCACCATCGCTGCCTCATCATCGAACAGGAACTCCGCCAGCGCCTTCGCCGTCTCCGTCTTACCCACGCCGGTCGGCCCAAGAAAGATAAACGAACCAATCGGCCGCTTCGGATCGCTCAACCCCGCGCGCGAACGCCGAATCGCATTGGCCACCGCACTCAGCGCCTCATCCTGCCCAACTACGCGCTCGCGCAGACGCTCCTCCATCTGCACCAGCTTCTGCGTCTCGCCCTCCAGCATCTTCGAGACCGGAATCCCAGTCCACTTAGACACCACCGCGGCGATATCCTCCTCGTCGACCTCCTCCTTCAACATCCGCGAAGGCCGCTTCGCAACTCCAGCAGCAACGCCAGACTTCGCCTCAGCCTCATCTTCCCGGACCGCCGCATCCTGCTCCGCCGTCAACTCGCGCAGCTCTGCCTCCCGCTTCGGAATCTCGCCATACTGCAACTCCGCCGCACGCTGGAGGTTCCCCTTCCGCGTCTCTTCGCCCATCTGAAACCGCAGCGACTCCAACTGCTCCTTCAGCTCCGCAATCTTCCCAATCGCGCCGCGCTCCTTCTGCCATCGCGCACGCAGACCAGCCGATGCCTCCTTCACCTCGGCCAACTCGCGCTCCACAATCTCGAGCCGCTCCTGCGAGCCCGCATCCTTCTCCCGCTTCAACGCCGCGCGTTCAATCTCAAGCGAGGTTGCCCGCCGTTCCAGATCATCAATCTCCACCGGCACCGAGCCGATCTGAATCGCCAGCGCCGCCGCAGCCTCATCCACAAGATCAATCGCCTTATCCGGCAGAAACCGATCCGAGATATACCGATGACTCAGCACCGCCGCAGCCACAATCGCCGAATCCTTAATTCGCACCTTATGGTGAGCCTCATACTTCTCCTTCAGCCCACGCAGAATCGCGACCGTATCCTCGACGTTCGGCTCGCCGACGTACACAATCTGGAACCGTCGCTCCAGCGCCGCATCTTTTTCGATGTACTTCTTGTACTCACTTAGCGTCGTCGCGCCAATCGCCCGCAGACCACCGCGAGCCAGCGCAGGCTTCAGCATATTGCTCGCATCCAGCGACCCTTCGCTCGCACCCGCGCCCACGAGAGTATGTAACTCATCGATGAACAAAATCACTTCGCCGTTCGACTCTTCAATCTCCTTCAACACCGCCTTCAGCCGATCCTCGAACTCCCCGCGAAACTTCGCCCCTGCGATCATCGCGCCAAGATCCAGCGAGCACACACGCTTGTTCTTCAAAATCTCCGGCACATCCCCCAGAAAGATCCTTCGCGCCAATCCCTCGACGATCGCAGTCTTGCCCACGCCCGGCTCCCCGATCAGCACCGGATTGTTCTTGGTCCTGCGACTCAGCACCTGCACCACCCGGCGAATCTCCTCATCCCGCCCGATCACCGGATCGAGCTTCCCGCGCCGCGCCAGATCCGTCAGATCCTTCGCATACTTCTCCAGCGCCTGAAACTTCCCTTCAGGATTCTGATCCGTCACCCGCTGACTCCCCCGCACTGCACTCAAAGCCTTCAGAATCGCCTCATGCGTGCCCCCCAGCGCCGCCAGTGCCAGCTGCACAGGGTCATTCTTCGCCTTCGACAAGGCCAGCAGCAGATGCTCCGTCGACACATACTCGTCCTTGAAGTTCTCCGCCTCCTTAAATCCCTGCTCCAGCACCTTCTGCAGCGCGTTCGACATCCCCGGCTGCCCCCCACCCTGCACCTTCGGCAGCTTCGCAATCGCCGAGTTCACCCCGGACAACAGTTGCTCCACCGGCACCCCAATCTTCTCCAGCACCGGGATCACCACTCCCTCGCGGTCCTCCAGCAACGCCGCCATCAGATGCAGCGGCATCACCTCCGGATTTCCATTCTCCCCAGCAAGTCCACTAGCCGCCTGCACCGCCTCCTGCGACTTCACCGTCAACCGATCCCACTTGATCGCCATAAATCTTTATCTCCCCATCCAAATCCACAGATTTTGAGCTTTTCGCTTAGATTAGACGTCCGAGATGCTTAAGAAGATGCGGAAATCTGACAACAACTCACTCACATTCGGAAATGTGGGCAAAGCCCTGTTGCGACAGGGACATACGTTAGCCCAATGCCTTCCCGGTTCTGCGAAAAGGCACCGAAAGCCCAACCACGCCCACCCACCCCATCGGGCTAAATCTTTCCCCGCACCCGGCACCACTCAGCCAAGAACCGCGAGGCTATGCATTCACTTCCCCGGCCGCAACTCCACCCATGGATATCGTCGGTCGACGCAACTCTGCCTCGACATAGTCAATCTTGCCGTCGGGGTACTCTATTTTGAGCACTGGCCTTCCCTGGTCCGAGTCAGGTCTGGAGCTACCATCACCCTCACGAGTCAGCGCGGCGCGACCGCAGGTTATCTTGCACCGCGGCATCATTCGGCATATCTGTTTCAGGCCGTCCGAAGAGCCGTCCCAGCCGACAGGGTTGCCGACATAATTGCCATACTCGTCTTCGGTCGGTAAATCTGGCCTGGGAGCGAGAACCTGCAGCAAAAGGCGGATAGACACAACAGACCAATCAATACTGAAAGTTTTGAACACATTCGCACCACGGGCGTAGAACGCACCGCGCTTTATAACATGCCGCCGAAACAGTTGTATATGTCGTTGATAACTCTTGGCTCCCGTCTCGCCAACCAGGCGCGCCCTGCCCCTGTTAGGCGGTTGGTGGCCCGTTGCGAACAGCGATGTGGACAGACCCTGGCTATGCTGTGACGCCTCCGCCCCAAAAGAAAAAGGGGAAAGCCTCCCCCCGCAATACCGCATCAAAGCGTTACTGAGCCGTCTGCGCCTCAACCCGCTTGGTGTCGTTGCCCACCTGCGCCTTGATCTGCTTTGGCTGAGCCTCCGCCTTCTTGGGCAGTGTGATTGTCAACACGCCGGCGTCCGCAGAAGCCGTGACGTCCTCCGTATTTACAGTCTGAGGCAGGTGAAGCTTCGGACAAAGCTTGGGGCTCTCAAGAATATAATCCGTCGTAAAATCAACAACTTATATAAAGCGGCGCACCAGCCGTCCTCCCCTTAACTTCGGACCGGCGAACGGATCACAACGAGCACACACGCTTTACTCTGCTATCGTGCTGCCAGGCGGCTCCGCGAACCTGAACGTAAACCCCGTGATCTACAATCGTCCCTTACAGGCCAGCTTTTCCTCCAGGAGGATTGTCCTCTGATCTCATCTTCGCGCTTCACGGCTCACACGACTCCCGCCCACAGCGAGGAGATGCCTCCGGCTGAATGACCGTCTCCGTCGTAATGCCCACCTACAACGCGGAGGCCTTTCTCCACGAAGCAATCACCAGCGTCCTCCGTCAAACCGTTACCGACTTCGAGCTCATCGTGGTTGACGACGGATCAACCGACGGATCGCTGGCCATCGTTCAATCTCACGCGCAGAACGATCCCCGCATTAAAGTCTTCAGCCAGCCCAATGTCGGCACTGCAGTCACACTCAATCGAGCCATAGACCTCGCCTCTTCGGACAGGGTCTTCATCATGCACGCGGATGACGTCATGCACGCGAACCGTCTCGAACGACAATTGGCCTTCCTCGAAGTGCACCCTGAGCTGGCCGTCGCCAGCAGCCTCGTTAATCACATCGACGAGAAGGGAAGAGTCATCGGACAGGACAACTCCTTTCTGTTCACCCACGAGGAGATTGAAGAAAAAATTCAACTCAACAAGCTGATCGGTTTCAATCATCCGGCCGTCGTACTTCGCAAGAGCGTAGTACAAGCTGCAGGTGGATACCGTCAGGAGTTTTGGCCCGCCGAGGACATTGATCTCTGGAACCGTCTCGCAGAACAAGGACATAAGATCCTCGTCCAGCCCGAAATCCTTCTCGATTACCGCATCCATGGCGGCTCGGCTTCTATCTCTCGTGCGCACCTTACTCGAAAAAAAGTCCGCTGGCTGAGAGAATGCATGTTGCGCCGCAGAAGAAACGAGCCCGAACTTACATGGGACCAGTTCCTCGCGTTCCGGCGACAGACTCCCCTTCGCCGGCGAATCAACGAGGAGAGAGTCGACTTCTCACAGATCTTCTACAAAGCAGCGGTTGGCCACTTCGCTGGTCGAAGGTACATCCGCACCGTCGGCAATGCAACTCTAGCCGTCCTCCTTCGACCCAGATACATTCTGTCAGAGATGATCACCAAGTCGAAGTGGCGCATGAAGAGCCTCAAGAACAAACGCAAGTCGCCCCTCTAACCCTCGTGCCCGCAGGGAAGCATCACGCGAGTCTACTTCCCGTCCTCCGTCCCCCGGATAAACGCCGCCACATCCGCGTGAAACTGCTTCAGCACATCTTCGTTCACATAGACCATGTGCCCGCTCTGGTAGTAGTGATAGCTGATATTCGCCTGTAGCTTCTGCGGAATCTGCAGATGATGCATCTCGAACTTGCCCTCGAAATAAGGCGTCGCCAGGTCGAAGTACCCGCCTGCCAGCATCACCTTCATCTTCGGGTTTGACTTCATCGTGTACGCCAGGTCCGGCATCACATTCGTCCCGCCCTCCTGAAAGTTTGCCGGCGGACCACCCGGAGCCTGGTGCCGCAGATCCCACGTAAAGTCCGGATCTCCATAAGCTCCCGGCTTGTACGTCTGGTTCTCGCCATACTTCAGCTCCGTCCGCATGTACTGGTTCAGCGCCGCCGTATACGCCGACGAGATCGCATTGCTCTGCGGGTCATACTCTGCGTCCGCGCTCAGCGGATCAATATCCGGCCCCTTATAGCGCGTATCCAGCCGCCCCGTCGTCGTCTCGTCATCCAACTGCAGCTGCTTGCTGAACGCCGCACCCGTCACCCGCAGATTC
Organism: Tunturiibacter gelidiferens; assembly: GCF_013410115.1. Lineage (GTDB taxonomy): Bacteria > Acidobacteriota > Terriglobia > Terriglobales > Acidobacteriaceae > Edaphobacter > Edaphobacter gelidiferens. The sequence continues at coordinate 516,499 of NZ_JACCCV010000001.1, read as the reverse complement.
GCCCGCATCAGATACGTCACCGGGAGCCCGGTATATTGATGCAGCTTCTCCGCCACCGCCTGCTTCCTCGTCTCCGGCAACTCCGCCCCCTGCAGCAGCGCGCTCATATAGTCGCCGATCGCATACTGCTCCACCTCGGCGAGAAACGGCTCGAGCGCCGCAGGCTGCGTCGGCAGTTTGTGATGATAGAACGCGCTCGCCGCAAACGTAGGCAGCCCCAGCGCATACGCCTGATCCACACCGGGATTCCACTTCGGCCCATCGATGCTGTTATCGAAGCTCAAAATCTGCGACAGCAAAACAATCCCGTTCAGATCCACATTCTGCAAAGCAGCTGACAGCACCGCGCTGCGCGGCGTCCCATAGCTTTCGCCAAACAAATACTTCGGCGAGTTCCACCGGTTGTACTTCGTCAAAAATCTCCGAATGAACCGGTCGAACGCATGCGCGTCCTGATCCACACCCCAGAACGCCTTCTCTTTGTCCTTGCCCATAATCCTGCTGAACCCGGTCCCCGGCGCATCGATAAACACCACATCGCTCACGTCCAGCAGGCTGTACTCGTTGTTGACGATCTTGTAAGGCGCTCCCTCATCATGCTGCGCATCGGTGGTCACCACACGCCTCGGCCCAAACGATCCCATATGCAGCCACATCGTCGCCGACCCCGGCCCGCCGTTGTACAAAAACGTCACCGGCCGCCCTACCGGCGCATCCTTCTTGAAGTACGCCACATAAAACATCCGCGCCGTCGCCGGAGCCTCGTCCGGCTTCTCGGGATCAGGCGTCTTCTCTCCCGTATCCGGCAGCATCTTCCCATCCAGCCCCAGCATCGCGTCCTGCGAATCACTTGACCCCACCGTCAATGTACCCGCCACCGCCCGGTACGCGATCGCCTGTCCCGCAACCGTCACCGAGCCATCCGTCGTCGAGTCCGACGGCGGCTCCGCAGGCTCTACCACTGAGGTCCCCGTTACCACCAGCTTCTGTTCTTTCTTTTTATCGCTCTCTTTCTTCTCCTGCGGCCCGGCCCCCATCGCGACAGCAGCAGACGCAAGCAACACTCCACAAGACACACCGATCCGAACCAGCTTCCTCGACATCCTCACACTCTCCAAGGGACAAATTTCCAGTTGCGAGAAGTATATCCGCAAAAGTTTGGCAAACACTAATGCAATATCATTTGCGTTATGCGTCCGGCCCACCCGCCAGAGTACTAATCACTCCGCCCACACCTTCACCCTCCTCCCAGCCTGGCATAGTCGTTCCTCACGAAACGCCAACCACACGCAGTGGTGTTCACCAGCGAACGGAGATTTCCGTTTCCGGACAACTTCGGCTCAGAAAACGGCCAACTGCTCCCCGCGTCGCACAAAACACAGTGTTTGCATCACAAACTCTTTGGCTCAAAACGTGCATTGTTCCATGCGCCCCACTGCGCCGGAGGATCTCTTTATATGCAGACGTTGCTTCAGAATCTGCGCTTTGCCTTACGCCAACTGCGCAAATCGCCCGGATTCGCCCTGACCGTAGTGCTGACACTGGCCTTGGGCATCGGCGCCAACGCAGCCGTCTTCACCCTCTTCGACCAGGTACTCCTCCGCATGCTGCCCGTCCAGCAGCCCAAAGAGCTGGTGCGCTTCCAGTGGACAGGAGGATTCTCCGGCTCAGCCAGCAGCTTCGGCGGCGATCTCGAAAACTACTTCTCCTATCCCATGTACAAAGACCTGCGCGATCAAAACCAGGTCTTCGCCGGAATGCTCGCTGCCGATCGAACCAACCTCGCCATCTCCTGGCAAAATCAGGCCGAGGACAGAGACGCCGAGCTCGTCAGCGGAAACTACTTCGACCTCCTCGGCCTCAAACCCGCGCTCGGACGCCTGCTCACCGCCCAGGACGATACCGCAAAAAACGCAAACCCAGTCCTGGTGCTCAGCTACGACTACTGGAAGACGCGCTTTGCCTCATCCCGCGACGTCGTCGGACAGACCGTCCTGATCGGCGGCCAGCCCTTCACCATCCTCGGCGTAGCCCCCGCGAACTTTCAATCCGCCATCGGAGGCTACAAACCAGCGGCCTTCCTCCCCATCAGCATGGTCGAAGAAGCCATGCCCGCGACGATCCCCCGAGACAACCTCAATAATCACCAGTCGCTCTGGCTCACGCTGGTTGGCCGTCTAAAACCCGGCGTCTCCCCCACGCAGGCAGCAGCTGGACTTGCACCCTTGTGGCACTCTCTGCGCGCGCACGAGCTGACGCTCTACAAGAACCGAACCGAACGCTTCAGCAAGCACTTCCTCGACGACTCGCAACTGAAAGTCCTCGACGACTCCACAGGATTCTCCCCCGGCCGCATGGATCTGCAAACGCCCCTCATCATCCTCATGAGCATGGCCACTCTGCTCGTCGCCATGTGCGCCATCAACGTGGCGACCCTGCTTCTCCTTCGAGCCGCCGGCCGCGCGCGCGAGATGTCCATGCGCTATGCCCTCGGCGCCAAGCAAACCCAGGTCATCTCTCAGCTCCTCCTCGAGGGCTTACTCCTCGGCATCCTCGGTGCAGCAGCCGGACTGTTGATGGCACCGCTGGTCACCAACACCCTCGTGCGTCTGCTCACCAGCGCAAATCCCGGCGAAGAGCCATACTCGGCAGCCATCGATGGCCGCGTCCTTCTCTTCACCCTCAGCATCGCCGTCATCTCGAGCCTTCTCTTCAGCATGGCGCCAGTCTTCCACTTCCTGCGTCCCGATCTCGTAGGCACGCTGCGCCAGAGCGCAGGCACCGCATCCCGCAACTCTCAACTCTTCCGCAAGATCGCCGTAGGCGTTCAGATCGCTCTCAGCGTCCTCTTACTCGGCGGCGCTGGTCTGTTCGTGCGCACCCTCGACAACCTCCGCCATCAGGAGGTCGGCTTCAACACCAGCCATCTCGCCACCTTCAGCCTCGATCCCACCGACTCCGGCTACAAAGAAGACCGCATCGTGCCCATCGTCACCAACGCGATCGAATCAGTCCAGAGAATCCCTGGCATAACCTCCGCCGCAGCCACCACCGATCCCGAGCTCACCGGAGACAAAGAGTTCGAATCCTTCCAGGTCGAAGGCTACAAACCCGCCGAAGACGAGAAGATGCAGTTCGAAGCCCCAGCCGTCACTCCCGCCTACTTCGCAACCCTCAAGCAGCCTCTTCTGGTCGGCCGAGAGTTCACTGCAGCGGATACCGGCACTGCGCCAAAGGTCGTCGTCATCAACCTGGCCTTCGCAAAGAAGTACTTCGGCTCCGCACAAAACGCACTGGGCCATCACCTCACCCAGAGCTCTGACTTCCGGGCAAAACTCGACGCAACCATCGTCGGCGTGGTCGGCGACATCAAACACGAGAATCTGCGTCAGGACATAGGGCCTGCCGTCTATCAGCCCATCGCCCAGATCACTCATCCCACCGGCGTCAAGATGTACGCTCGCACCAATCAGGCGCCCGAGACAGTCGAAACCGCAATCCGCCAGAGCATTCATGGCCTCGATCCCACCCTCGTCGTCGATGGCATGCGAACGATGGACGACCAGGTCGACCGCAGCGCCTCCGACGAGCGCGCGCTCGCACTTCTCGCTGTCGGCTTCTCTGCACTCGCGATCATCCTCGCAGCCGTCGGACTCTACGGCGTCCTCGCCTACTCCACCGAACAGCGCACCCGCGAGATCGGCGTACGGCTGGCCCTCGGCGCACAACGCACCAGCGTCGTCCTGCTCATCGTCCGCGAGATGTCGATCATCGCCGCCATCGCCATCGTGCTGGCGCTGCCCTCAATCGTCCTACTGGCCAGGCTCTTCCGCAGCCAGCTCTACGGCGTCACCACATCCGATCCCCTGACCCTGGCCGGAGCCGTCCTTCTAGCCGCAGTCATGGTCACACTCGCAGCCGTCCTCCCCGCACGAAGAGCCGCCTCCATCGAACCCATGCAAGCCCTCCGCACCGAGTAGCCCGCAACTAATTCGCTCTCCGCACAGAGTAGACGCAACTCATTCGCCCTCCGCACGGAGTAGACCGCAACTCATTCCAACAAAACCGCCATTTCGACCGCCGACAAAATCGCCATTCGACCGTCAACCAAATCGTCAATTTAAGCGTCAACCAAATCGGTCCGCGCAGCGGAGAAACCCCCGCATTTGTCGTCGCTGTTGTCGCTGTCGTTGCCCGTTCTAGGCTGTTGTCGCTGCCTGTCCTAGGCCGTCATTCTGAGCGAAGCGAAGAATCCCCGTATTTGGCCTTCGCAGCTGATTTGTCGTACTCGCCTCTTTGTTTTCATTCCGGAGTGAGTGAACGAGACCACTACTGCGAATACCGAATATCGGGATAACCATACTCGACGAATCAAGGTAGTTTCCTTACAGTGGGTGTATTCCCCAATTTGAGATAGAAGGGGATGTGTCTGTTTCCGTCTATGATCCTCATCGGACTAGGCTGGCATGTGAGGGTTCTATGCTGCGCGTTGACTGTTTCCAGTTCTTCAAACTTGGGCAAAAAATACATCCACTTAAGTCCATAAAAGACGAGGAGCTGGTGAGCCAAGTATGGTTTGAGGTATATCAAACTAAGCAAGCTCTGACGGAATTCTTTCAGACCTTTCCTCTTCGAATCTCACGTGATCCGGCGCAGAAATTATATGAAGCCCTGACTCGGATAGTCCCAGACGATCTCTCCGCCCTTGATCTAGGCGGCGGTGAAGAAGGATGGAAAACGGTATCGTACCGAGGGTTTTCAGTTCGCCAGTCCGCTAGCGATTTGGAGACGGTCTTGGCCGCCGAACTAAATAATTTCGATACTTATTTCGTATCGCAAAAGGGGTCGTTCTCTACTCCAGACTTAATTTAACATGCGGAGATAATGCTCCCCGACGGGATAAGAAGCCAACTTTCAAAAGATGCCGTAGATGACTTTCGGCAGGCTGGAAGATGCCTTGCTTTCAATCTGGGAACTGCGGCCGCATTTCATATCGCAAGAGCAACCGAGGACGTTATCAGGAAGTATTACACCGTAGTTGTCGGAACGGTTCCTCCTGTGAAAATGCGGAGTTGGGGCGTGTATCACAAGAATCTCAGCAAATGCGCAAAATCCAACTCGAAGGTTTTGGGTTGGCTTGACCACATCAAAGATGAATACCGAAATCCGGTACTACATCCAGACGAGACCGTGACTCCTGATGGGGCTTTGGTGTTTATCAACGCATGCAGTTCGCTCATCATTACGATGGTGACAGAGATTGCACGTCTCCAAGCAATAGCGACGGCTGAAGCCGAAGAGGCGCAATTAAAATTGGCCATTCCGGAGGAAAATCATGACCAAGCAATCGCAGCGATTACCGAAGGGTACAACAGGGGACTGCTCGGGGGCATTCGACCAAGCGATGAAGAAAATCCTCTCGGTCTCGAAGCAGGAACTCCAGAGAAGCAGAAGAAATCCAGAGCCGGGTGCCCCATATCTCGATTTTGAGATGTGGGCATTCGCGCAAAGCGCGAACCGCTGTCCCAGGCTTAGTCGCGACACCAGCCTCTTGCCATCAACTCAAATCTGGACCACCAAACCTGTCAACCCCCAAAAACGCGAATCACCGCGTCAATCCAGCACATTCGCGTGGCGTATGAGTTATCCTCCAACCGCTATACTGGAACCAGAGAGATGAAAGGCTCCATAACGAGCCGGGCCCTTTCTTACCATCCCGTAACCCGTTTATTTGCAATATTTTGCAGCTAAACCACTTAGAATCAATAGTCTACAGACACAATACCCCTCCAAACGACTGAAACAAAACAACTTCCGTCCAAAATACCCCGAGGGGAGAGGGGGAGGGGTCTAGCGACCATGAAACGCTATGCGACCATGGAATGATGCCTAGAAAAGTAGAAGATCGGGCCCCGCGAGTCGTCGCGGCCCAGCCCCACGGACCAGCCGCAGCCATCACCCGCCGCGCCGCGGACCGGTTGAGAGCCGGACACCTCTGGGTCTATCGCTCGGACATAGAGTCTCTGGTCCCCCCAGTCGGAGCCACCGACCTCCAACCCGGGGCCCTCATCACGGTAATGGATAGCCGAGGCATCCCCCTCGGCACCGGCCTCTACAGCGCAGCCTCGCAGATCGCAGTAAGAATCGTCTCGAACGAAGCCGCCTTCACCCGAGTCGCCTACCTTGACCAGGTACGCGAGCGAGTCCTCGCCGCCCTGGCCCTCCGAGACGAAGTAGCGCCCGAGTCCATGGAAGACGACGCCTGCCGACTCATCTTCTCCGAGGCCGACAACCTCCCCGGCATCGTCGCCGACCGCTACAACGACCTCGTCATCCTCCAACTCCTCACCCAGGGCACCGCCCAGGACGACGTCCGCCACCTCCTCACCGAAGTCCTTCGCGACCGATTCCGCCCCGACACCGGCGGCATCACCCTCTGGGAGCGCCCCGACCCCAAGATCCGCGAACTCGAGCAACTGGCCCACCCCAACCCCGGTCCACTCCACCACCCAAACACCACCGAAACACCACAACTCACCACCATCTTCACCATCAACGGCCTTCGTTTTCACTTCGACGCCAGCTCTGGTCAGAAGACGGGAGCCTTCCTCGATCAGCGCCTCAACTACGCCGCCGCAGCCCGATACGCAACCGGCTCCGCGCTCGACATCTGCACCTATCAGGGCGGATTCGCCCTCCATCTCGCGCAACACTGCCGCAGTGTAACCGGAGTAGACGCCAGCCGCAGCGCCCTCGAAGTCGCCGACCGCAACCGCGAGCTCAACCCCGATCTTCCCGCCCAGGTCGAGTGGATCGAAGCCGACGCCTTCGAGCTCCTCCGCGAGTACGAATCCACCGGCCATCAGTACGACACCATCGTCCTCGACCCACCCGCCTTCGCCAAGTCCAAACGCGCCGCCGAAGGCGCCATGCGCGGCTACAAGGAGCTGAACCTCCGCGCCATGAAGATGCTCCGCCCCGGCGGAACCCTCATCACCTGCTCCTGCTCCCACCACGTTCCCCTGCAGGAGTTCACCGAGGTCGTCTCCTCCGCCGCCTCCGACGCAGCCCGCCGAGTCCAGCTCCTCGAGACCCGGGGGGCCGCCCCCGATCACCCCGCCGTCCTCACCCTCCCCGAGACCAGCTACCTCAAGTGCCTCATCTGCCGGGTGGGGTAAGAAAAAAATATCCGCAAAATCTCCTCACCCAAATCAATCGGAAGGAGCGCCACATCTGCTCAGACGGAGACGAAATCTAAGATCATGCAAGCGAAAACCTCCAATAAAGAATGACAACGAGACCGCACGTGGAAAAGATTGATGTCGTAGTACTAGGCGCGGGCGCAGCCGGAATGATGTGTGCCATCGAAGCCGGCAAGCGCGGGCGCCGGGTAGTTCTGCTCGATCACGCCGAACGCGTCGGAAAAAAGATTCTGATCTCAGGAGGCGGCCGCTGCAACTTCACCAACATTCACTGCCGCCCAGAAAACTTCCTCTCAGAGAATCCCCACTTCGCGAAATCCGCCCTAGCTCGCTTCACGCCTTCAGACATGATCGCCATGGTCGAAAGACACGGCATCCGCTACCACGAAAAGACGCTTGGACAACTCTTCTGCGACCGCTCTGCCCACGACATCATCACCATGCTGGAGCGCGAATGCGCAGAGGCGAGTGTTCGCATAATTCTCGGCGCTATAGCGATCTCCGTTCATCGCAATGACCACCTCGAAGTTCACACCTCGGATACGGTGTTTCAATCCGAATCCGTAGTCATCGCCACCGGTGGCCTTTCAATCCCCAAGATGGGCGCAACCCCATTCGGCTACACTCTGGCCGAACAGTTTGGCCTGCGTGTCGTAGAGTGCCGGCCCGGCCTGGTTCCCCTCGTCTTCAGTGCAGAAGATCGCGAACAATGGTGCGACCTGGCAGGTGTCTCAGCTGAGGTCGTGGCGCAGTCGGGCACCCGCCCCCGACGAGGAAACTTCCGCGAAAAGATGTTGATCACCCATCGCGGACTGAGCGGGCCCGCGATTCTGCAAGCATCGTCCTACTGGAGTCCGGGTGAGACCGTGACACTAGACCTCGCACCCGATTTGAAAGTACTCGCTCCCTTGCTGGCAAAAAATTCGCGAAGAGATGCGGCCGCAGCGATGAACGCCGTACGAGCTGTGTTGCCGGCCCGCATGGCAGAACGATGGGTTGCGCTCCATAATCCAGACGACTGGACGAACGCATCTTTAGCGGCGCTAGAACAGCGTTTACACCAGTGGCGTCTGTTGCCGGCAGGAACCGAAGGCTATGCCAAAGCCGAGGTCACAGTGGGGGGCGTTGACACCGCAGAACTGGATGCCAAGACGATGCAGAGCCGCAAGGTACCAGGTCTCTATTTTGTTGGTGAGGTCGTCGATGTAACAGGATGGCTGGGAGGATACAACTTCCAATGGGCGTGGGCCTCGGGAGTGAGCGCAGGCGAGTCTGCCTGAACATCGCAGGATCGAAACCTCCTAGGATTTACTGAACGATCAGTGTGAGATTGACACTTCGCGTCAAGCCAGCGCTTGTCGCCGCCGCAACGACAGTATAGGTTCCCGCCGTCGTCACCGGGCCTGACGGTGCACCAGGATTCGATCCACTCGTCAGAGGAATCTCCCGTCCCGCACCACAGCCACTCGCAGCGATCAGTAAACACAGCAGAGCAAAACCGGCCACGCTTGTGCGGCGCGCTGGTCGCAGCACCAGCAACCCGAACGGGAACAACGTCGCAAATAAAAGTATGCCTGGGCGGTTGATCCAAGAGCGAATGGACGGCGACGCTGGGGCGACGCCCGTCAACACACTCACGGATACGGTAGTCGTACCGCCAAGCGGAATGCTGGAGGGCGTGACGTTACAGTTTGAGTTAGCAGGTATTCCCGCGCAGGTGAAAGTCACCGTGCCAGAAACATTTGACGACGAACTGAGTAGCAACGGAAAAACAGCGTTCTGACCACTCGTGATACTAACGCTGGTAATCCCATTCGTGGTGAGTGTGAAATCAACACCTGGTCCAGTAAGTGAAAGTTTCTGAGGTGAATTGCCCGCACTATCCGTCACGGTAAGCGATCCAGAACGCGGCCCACCGACAGTCGGCGCGAAAGCAACCTGTAACACGCACGCAGTATTAGCCGCAACGCTAGCACCGCAAGTGCTGCTATTCGGCAAAATCACAAAGTCTCCCGTAAGCGAAATCCCTTGTATCGAGAGCGGAACACCGACGTTGTTGGTCAGCGTAACAGTCTGCGGTGGAGACTGAAGATCAACACCGGTGGGGGGGAACACAACCGTCGAAAAGGGAGCCAGCGATACACCAGGCGGCGCAACGCCGATACCGTTTAGCGCAACTGTCTGAGTTCTATATTGATCCGATACCGAAAGCACACCGCTGAGCGGTCCAACGTTCTTCGGCGCAAAAATTACATTCATCGAACATGCAGAATGCGGATTCAGCGAATTGCCGCAGGCATTGACTACCGTAAAATCTCCACTCGTAATCTGTGCAGCAATCAGTGTCAGCGGCAGATCGCCCGTATTGGACAGGGTAATCTGCTGTGCAGGACTCGCAGTATCAATCTGCTGTACGCCAAAAGTCAGTGACAGTGGCGAGAGTGCATCAGTCGCAGGAGATGTCCCAACTCCAATCAGTGAAGCCGTCTGGGTTCCCACATCATCGGTCACGGTTAAGGTTCCGCTTCGCGTTCCGGACCCAGTAGGCGTGAATGCAATACCGACTGTACATCCTACCCCCGGTCCGAGGCTCGGACCGCAGGTGTTGACCGTGATTCTGAAGTCTCCGCCTGTTATGGTCGCTCCCTGCAAGCCCACTGCGGCACTACTCGTATTTGAGATTGTGATGTTCTGAACCGGACTGGTTGCGTTGAGAAGTGTCGAAGGAAACTTGAGCACAACGGGATCGAGGACAATAGCTGCCGCGGCCAATCCGGTACCCAATAGTGTCGCGGTCGCCTGGCCGCCGGCAACATTGCCGTATACAGTGAAGATACCGGTACGACTCCCCGTTGCAGTCGGCAGAAAGCTTACCTGAATCGTGCAGGTCAGGTCGATAGCGATAGGCGCTGCCGTACAGTTATCAGTCTCGTTGAAGTCGCCCGTGACCGCCACCAGGCTGACTGTAAGCGGTGCCACTCCTGTATTTGTAACTGTAATAGTTTGCGCCGCAGTCGCCGTACCGATCGACTGCGCGTTGTAAGTGAGCGAAGAGGGATTGAGGCTGATCGTCGGTTGCGCTGCGGTAGATGCCGTAACCAGGGGAATCTGCCATAAACCGCGACCATAAGTTGCAGCGCGCAACTCACCGGTGCGGCCGTCGCCGGTAGCCATCGCTGGCGCAGCCGCGAGTTCGACCACAGGAGCATTCGGCAAATTAGTGCCGTAGACGCTCCAACAATTAGCAGTGGCGCAAGTGGTAACCCCCGTCGTGACATATACACCCGTGTCCATCGCAACATAAAGCGTATTGGCATCGTTGGGATCGACGACGACGCTATTGGCCGGGGCGTCAGGAAGGTTGCTGCTGATGTTGCTCCAATGAGAACCGGCATCGGTGGAGCGATAGAGATGCGCGGCGTTGATCCCATTTCCTGCAAACCCCATAACCGTCGCATAAATGGTGTTCCCAGTCGCATCATGAGGATCCGCTGCGAGGGAGGAGAGATCGAAACCCCCTGAGTTGAAGGCTGTCCCTTGACCATTGGTGACAGGAGAAGTTGCAAGGTCGGTCCAAGTCGTCGCGCTGCTTGCAGTCCCCGCCGTGGTAATGGAATAGAGATGGCCTCCAAAGCTACCACCCCCATCAAGTCTTCCCGCCATTCCGGCGTAGAGAACCGGCGACCCTGCATCTTGCGCAGCCGATGCATTGCTTATGAGTCCACCCGCCGCCAGAGATCGCAGAACAGGATTTGTACTCACGCAGGATGTGCCTTGAGGGCCGCCCAGGAGGCTGCTGATCGCGTTCGACGAAGACCACAAGAACCCATCGCCCGCCGGTCCACGCCACACCCGGCAGGTCCCGACGAGAATATTGGACGGGAGAGCGGGATCTAGCAGCCAGGGTGCATCGATCAGGGAGTCATCTTCGTCGATCTGCTCAGGCCCAATCGTCGGCGTCCCCATAAAATCGGCAGAAGTGCAGCCCGCACCTTTAGAACACTGACGGATACTCACACCGGCAGCAGTGGAGACGTACCACAACAACGGATTTGTCTGGTCGATCCCGACCGTACCGCCTTCGCCCGTAGAAAGCTGCGGCCACGAGCTTGTGCTCGGCGATGCTGTTGCTGCGGTGCCATTCGCGCCTAGACCGACAAGCAGCGTTCCGGCATCGGACGGATGCTGCGCGAAGCTAATGACCTCTGCCAGCGAACCGAGACCGCCGTTGAGGTTCTGAAAGTGAGTCGCGTCATCGGCGGAGCATGGAGTTGACTGTTCATTTACACCGTCGGTGGACCGCCAGAGCCCTCCATCGTTGCCAAGATAAATCAGTGGCTGCGTGGCCGTAGCCAACATCGCAATCGCATGCTGAGCAGGCGCGACCTGCGCGGGAGCGGCACATCCATTGACCGCATTGGTCGTGTCGCGCAGCACGCACCCTGCAGCAAGAGAACAGCGGTAAAGGTCGGTCGTCCCGGCATACAAAATAGTGTCCTGGGTCGAGCCGCTCGGTCCCGACGGCGCAGCCGCCAGCGCAATATTATAGTCTGCTTGTGGCACGACCGCGCTGCCATTGCCGACCTCCAGCGCGGCCGATGGCAACTGCTTGCCGAAGGTGACGCTGCCGTTGCCACAGCTCGCACCCGAAAGACCACATATATCCTGCCACAGACCTTGATCGAGATTGTTCTTATCAACCGTCAGCGCGAACGTATCGCCAGTGTCAGGCTGTACAGCCAAAGCCCCGCGAAAAATCGGGCACGATGTGCTTCCTATCGAGGTTGGAGCTACTGGACAGGCCGCCGTGGTGAGCCCCTGGCCAGGCTGGTTCGCCAGGCGAGTCCAGATCACTCCGTCTGCCGACTCATAGTATCCGTGATAGCGAACCGCAGCGTAGAAGCGCTGACGAATGGGGTTCCAGACAACTGCCGTCGCCGCTCTGCCACCGAGATCTCCGTTAGAAGGTAGAGGAGTCTGGACGGTCTGACTGCCGTCCATGATGGTGGACATCTGCCAGGTCACACCGGCGTCGATCGAGTAGTAAAGCCCCATCACGCTGTTCGTCGCATCCGGCGCGTTGACGAGAACACCCTCCGCCGCCTGCGAAACCGCTGCGACAACAGTGCCCGGAGTCGCTGAACTCCACGCAAAACCCGCAAAACCGAGTCCACTGAAAAGGTGGTTGCCCGCCACACCATCCTGCGAGTCTTGAATGAGCGTCCACGTCACCCCGTTATCGGCGGATCGCAGCAGTCCGCTTCCGTAAAAGGAGTCGGATGCATCGTTAGGATCCCCAGTCCCAGCCAGGATCACGCCCGATTGAACACTGATTGCGCCGATACTGAGCGACGGGATCGCCGCAGTTCCGGCGTTCGCGCTGAACACCGGCAGCGTATCGGTAAGGGGGACGAACGTAACGCTGGCAGATGGACCGGCCGCATTGGTTGACTTCCAAACTCCGCCGCCGGTCGTCCCAAGATAAACGGTATTGCCGGTTGGGTCGGCCGGATCAATCGCAATTGCAGTGACGCGGCCCGTTACGTTGCCATAGGCAATGCTGGCGACCTGATTCGGCCCCACTGCCTGCCACGGCGCGCTCAGACTCGACAGTTGAGGCGAAGCCGCTTGCTCGACCAGCATCCCTGCATGCTTCTGACGAGCCGCATCCATGGCTTGCGCAGCCGGCTCATCTCCCGCAAGAGTACGGCCGCCGAGAAATCGACGCGATCGAACCGTATGCGGAGAGATGGAATTCGCCGAGGGCACAGTGCCTTCGTGCGTCGCAGTTGCAGGTGTAGGGTACCACTGGCCAAGGACGAGAATAGGCGCAGTAAACGTGAGAAAAAGAACAATCGTATAAAAGAAGCGACTCACACCGTGGCGGAGACGATCCGCAAGACGCTCGTGTTGTGAGGATACGACCAGGCCCATAGCGTTTGATCCGCAACTTAAAGACAGCTAACAATGATGCTGCAAGCTGACATAGGATGAGTCAACGCTAGAGCAGGAGAAGTACGACAGACGGTGCCAGAACGGGATGAGGAATCTCTCATAAACATTCTGGCTTTTGGACATCACGGGGCTCTGTGGCCACCTCTTCAAAGTCTTCCACGGCGACGGTGTAACAGGCATCGAACAACGTCCGCTATTTCTCGAATCTACCATCAGCTACAACATCGCCACAATCTCATCATAGTTGTAGGCTTATTAGTCGAAGAGAGGCAGCAGACTTCGACCTGGACGGGCCCCTGAATGGGGTGATGACAAAGGCGTCTGCCGAGAAGACAGCCGCTTCCGAACGCCTAAAACGCTAGCGAACCTTGCTGAGGCAGGACTTCCATCTGTCGAATGTACTCTTTGGAATTGAACTTCTTGCCCGTCGAAGCACCGGACATGTATCGGATTTTGCCGAAGATGGGCCGAGTTCCCCAGGCACGATCGAACTTCCCCAGGATCGCCCACGCAATACCCGCGTATCCGTTAGGATCGCGTCCGTCCAGAAAATACTTATCGTTGAGATAGATCGAGTACTTCATCGCGGTAGCGACGTCCGGCGTCCACTCCAGAATCTTCTTCGCCCAGTACATCCGCAGGTAGTTATGCATCCAGCCATATCGAACCATTTGAATCTGGGCTGCATTCCAGAGATCGTCAAAAGTGTGCGCGTTCTCCAGCTGATGAAGCGTGTACAAATGTTCGCGTTCATCGCGAGCATGTTCGGCGATAGTCGTCTTGGCCCAGCTCTCAGCGCAATCGGGCGAGTCATAGTTTGCCGTGTAGCGCACAAAGTTGACCGCGAGTTCCCGCCAGGCGATCAGTTCGTTGAAGAAGCTGTCGCGTGCAGTCTGTAGCTTCGGATTTGCCTTCGCAGCCGCATCCACGGCGAGAGCAATCGTGATTGGACCAATATGCCCATAATGTAGATACGGCGACATGCAAGAAGTGCCATCGGTCTCCGGATGATTACGCTGCGTGTCGTAATCTTTCAGAAGCTCTCCTGTAAAAAACTTGAGACGCCGAAGCGCAGCATGAGTTCCCCCTTTCCACGCTTCCACCGGCAGAACGGTACGGTCAAGTTCCTTCCAGTCGCGCGTCATGTCCTCATGGACGGAATCGACATAGAATCCTCTAGGCCGCTTCCATGCATGGTCGGCGTGCACATTTTCGTAGCGGTGCAGATACGCGGGCAGCAGACGATAGAGGCGCGGACGAATCGTATAGGCGCCATACTGAGCCTTTTCTATGAGCTTTGAAGGGACCACCACATCCGTATCGACCGTCCAGAACGGGATCTTGATCTTCGATGCCAGATCCTTGCGCCACTGTTCCGGCACGCGCATCGGATTTTCATCCCCAATCAGAAACGCTGCATGCACGTCAGCCAACATCTGCTGGTGCGACTCGCGTGGAGCGCGACGCATCACAAACGTGATATTGCGAGCCGCAAGGTCTGCCTCGATATCCGGCAGCCCTTGATTGAGAAATACGTAGTGGCGCAGATTTGCATGGGGAAAGTTAGAGATCCCGGCAAAATAAACTACAAGGGGAAGGCCGAGCAGGTTCGCCACCTTAGCGGCCAGGTCGACTGCATGATTGTCGATACCGCGCTGCGCCCTTTGCATCCAGTAGACAACGCACCTGCCCTCTGGATCCGGCCCTCCGTCCCGCCGCACTGTCACACGGGAATCTTTTGACCAGCTAATCAATTCTTCCGACAGGGCAGATCGCGCAAAGGGCATAACTCGAGTGTATGGGGTGCTCTAGCCGAAGTTCGACCGCAACAAAAAATGCGACCCGAAGGCCGCATCCTAGTGAAAACCATCTGTACTACCAAAGACCCCACGCGCGGCTGATGTAGTCGCTCATCGTCATCGTGATCAGGACCAGAAAGGTAAAAAATCCTGAAGCAACCGTCAGCTTAATCAGCTTGGACTGATATTTGACGTGCATAAAAAACAGGATCACCACAACAGCCTTGAAGCTCGCGATAGCCAGCGCAACGACCGGATTGAAGATACCCAGATCCACATAGGCCGCGCCCACCGTGATCCCGGTAAAGACCAATAACGTTGCAAAGACGATTCCATAAGTCACCGGCGTAATGATGTGATGGTCAGCGTGCTCCGGATTGATGACATTCGACGGATCATGATATTCGGACATACTCTTCTCCTTCCAGCCAAAACGGAACTACAGTCGCGGCTAGGAGCCGGGGTGTCGGTTGATGAGATAAAGCAAGGGGAACAGAAAGAGCCAGACAATATCCACGAAGTGCCAATACAGTCCGAAGTTCTCGATAGGTGCGACATACCCGGAGGAGAACTCCCCCCGATTGGCGCGCCACGTCAGCCAGAACAAGAGCCCAACTCCCAAAATCATGTGGAACGCATGCATTCCGGTCATCGCAAAATAAAGGAAGAAGAACACCTGCGTCTTCTGCGCCATATCAGGTGCGAGCGGCTTCTCCTTCAACCCATAAGCCTGCGGATTGATGAACTCGGAAACATCGAAGTGCGCTCCCGGGATGTGATGCTTCTCCCATTTCTCATGATATTCAACGGCTTTGATCCCAAGAAAAGCGACCCCGAAAAATGTGGTGAGGACCAGAAAGAGGACGAGAAGCCCCTTCTTCTGTACCTCCGCAGCCCACACCCCAAGTGCCATAAAGAATCCCGAGGTGATCAGGATAGCGGTGTTAGCAGCGCCCAAAGGAATACTGAGCTGATTGGAAGACACGACGAACGCATCGTGATACCAGTTGCGGTACAGCAGGTAGGCGAAGAAGAGCCCACCGAAGAACATAATTTCAGTCAGGAGGAACAACCACATCCCGAACGTGGCAGCCTCGCGCTGCTGCTCTTTCGTTTCAAAATGATGGCGATGCTGCGGAAGAACGACGTGTTCGTGTTCTGCCGCAACCGCGGTCTCGTGCGTGTGTGGATGCGTAGCTACGATCGCGTTATCCAACGGTCGTCACCTCTTGTGCAGTCTTGTGGGCGAGCCACTCGTAGTCATATGCTTCATGGTCTACGACCGGCGTCTCAATAAAGTTTTCGGTCAGCGGTGGCGACTGAATCTGCCATTCGAGTCCGGTGGCCTGCCATGGGTTATTGCCCGCGATCGCGCCATACTTCAGCGACCACCCCAGATAAAGCAGCGGCAGCATGTAGCCGACGCCAAGTACGGTGGCTCCCGCGGTCGACAGAACATTCAGCACCTGAAACTCAGGCGGATAGGCATGGTACCGTCGTGGCATTCCAAGGTAACCAAGAATGAACTGCGGCAGGAAGGTCAAGTTGAATCCGATAAAGGTCGTGACCGCTGCAAGCTTGGAGAGCGACTCAGGATACATGCGCCCGGTCATCTTCGGCCACCAGAAGTGGATACCCGCGAGAAACGCCATCAACATTCCGCCCACCATCACAAAGTGAAAGTGAGCAACGATGAAGTACGTCTCCGTCAGGTGGATGTCCATACCCAGGGCACCCAGAAAGACTCCCGTCATTCCACCGATCGTAAAAAGTCCGAGAAACCCGAAAGCATAAAGCATTGGAGTCTCAAAGGTGATCGAACCCTTCTGCAACGTGAATGCCCAGTTGAAGATCTTGATCGCCGAAGGCACAGCCACAAGCATCGTCAGCAACGAGAACACCAGCGCCGAATAGTTCGAGACGCCCATGATGAACATGTGGTGAGCCCAGACAAAGAAGCCAAACAGAGCAATCGCTACGGACGAGAATGCAACCGCCGTATAACCGAACACCCGCTTGCGACTGAAGGTACTGATGACCTCAGAGATCACACCCATACCGGGCAGGATCATGATGTAAACCGCCGGGTGCGAGTAGAACCAGAAAAGATGCTGGAACAGAAGCGGATCGCCACCTTTGGTCGGATCGAAGACTCCAATTCCAACCAACCTCTCGAGCGCCACCAGAACCAGAGTAATCGCCAGCACTGGAGTGCCAAGCACCATCAGGATTGACGCGGCGTAGTGCGACCAGACAAACAGCGGCATCCGGAACCAGGTCATTCCCGGCGCCCGCATACGGTGGATGGTTACGATAAAGTTCAGCCCCGTGAAGATCGACGAAAATCCGAGAATGAAGACCCCCGTCGCAGCCGTGACCACATGGGTATTCAGGTAGTGCGTGGAGAGCGGCGTGGTGAAGGTCCAGCCAGTGTCTACGCCGCCCAGCACCATGGCTCCAAGAACGACGAGACCGCCAAGCCAGTAAAGATACCAGCTCAACAGATTAACTTTGGGAAAGGCGAGATCTTTCGCGCCCAACATGATCGGAATCAGGAAGTTCCCCAGGGTCGCCGGCACCGACGGAACCAGGAAAAGGAAGACCATGATAATTCCGTGCATCGAGAA
The DNA here is from genome assembly GCF_013410115.1 of Tunturiibacter gelidiferens. Taxonomy (GTDB): domain Bacteria; phylum Acidobacteriota; class Terriglobia; order Terriglobales; family Acidobacteriaceae; genus Edaphobacter; species Edaphobacter gelidiferens. Next base: position 498,916 of record NZ_JACCCV010000001.1, on the reverse strand, counting down.
GAACTTGTTGTAAGTGTCTGAAGCCACAAGATCAGGCTGAGGCGTCAGAAGTTCGAGCCGAATCAGACCTGCAAACGCACCCCCGATGAAAAAAAAGAAGGTGATCGAGATCAGATACAGCATCGCAATGCGCTTATGGTCGCCGGTAAACAACCAGCTAAGCAGCCCGTCCTCGTTGTTCAGATAATTGCGTTTCGGAATCGTAGCCGTTCTCTGGTCTGGCAGGTTGACGATTGTGTAACTCATTGCACTCATGGCTTCACCACCCCTGGCGTTGTCGGCGCCGTTTGGTTCGACTGTGACGTGGTCAGCGTCTGCTGGACACGGTAGTTGCTCTGCATAGCTTTGATGTATTCGACCAGGTCGATCAAGCCGTCTTCGCTGATCTGCCCCTGGTAAGTCGGCATGATCGGCGCGTATCCGGCCGTGATGTGCTGCGAAGGATTAAGGATCGCATCACGAAGGTAAGCATCATTGACCAGCACCTGCGACCCGCTGGTCAGTTGTAACTTCGAGCCGTAAACACCTGCGAGATTCGGTCCACGAGCAGCCGCACTCCCCGAATGGCATGCGTTGCAGCCCATACTCGCGAAGAGTCTCTCACCATTCTGAGCCAACGACATGCCGCTGGTGGACTCCTGCGTCCACTTATCGTAGTCGTCCGGGCTCAACACGGTAACTTCGCCGATCATTGCGGAATGATTCGTCCCGCAATACTGCGTGCAGAAGATATGGTAGGTTCCTGGAGTCGTCGCCTGAAACCAAACTGTGGAGTAGCGTCCCGGAATCACCTCGCGCTTCACGCGAAAGTCAGGAATAGAAAAGCTGTGAAACACGTCCTGCGAGATCATCGTCAACTGCACAGGGCGGCCAGTCGGCACGTGCAGCGCGTTGATCTCGTGCTGCCCGCCCGGATGCTCAGCCTTCCACATCCACTGCTTGCCGACCACATAGATGTTCATCGCGTTAGTCGGAGGATTGTAGATCCGGAAATACAGCAACGCGCCCCATACGAACACGATCAGAAAGAGAGCGAGGGGAATGATCGTCCAGGTCGCCTCAAGCAAGGTCGACCCTTCCACCTGAATCGCCTCTGGGTGCTTCTCCTTGCGGTAGCGGATCGAGAAACCGAAGACAAGTAAACCCACCAGCGTCAGACCAATCACTGTGATCAACAGCAGGAAGAAGTAGAGCGCGTCAGCGTAGGGCGCAATGGTCGACGCCTCGCGCGGAAAGAGCGCCGAAGCGTTGAGCCACTTCACCAAAAATTGCCACAGGACTGGACTGATATGCATCGTTACCCTTTATCCGTTCTCTTTCTTAGTCAGGTCGTGTTCGCGCGCGGAGTTGACATCTCGTCGAAACATCAAAAACATGAAGCCGCCTAATCCTGCGACCGTCACCATGCCGCCAAATTGCACCACTCGCGCGATGATCAGCGAATGCTTATTCGTCTGCGGATCGTAGTGATAGCAATAGGTCAAAATGTTCGCCACCGGAGAACCAATCTTGTTGCCCGAAGCATCGATCAGCCCAAGCAGCATGTCCTTCGGCGAGTACTCCACTCCCAGGTAGTACTGAGCCAACTTCCCGTCCGTCGTAACAATCTCGATCGAGCTCGCATGGGCGAACTGCGTCAGCTTTCCATCAGGTCCGGGAACCTTGACATAGCCAAACCCGACTGCATTCGTTACCGCATCAATCGCCGGTCGCTGCCCTGTAAGGAAGTGCCAACCCGAAGCAGTCTCCGGGCGCCCATAACGCTTCACATAGAAGGCTTTTTTTGCCGCCGCGGTCTCCGGAGTCTCACTCGGGTCGATGCTGATAATTACTACATCGAAGTCCTTCCCGGGTGTCAGCTTGACCATCTCCAGCGCACCGGTCAGTCCGTCCAGTTCCTCAGAACAAAGCATGGGGCAGTTGTAGTAAACCAGCGAAAGAATAGCGGGATGCTTTCCAAAGTAGTCGCCCAGCTTCACAGTCTTCCCGGTGTCGTCCACAAAAGACGCGTCCAGAGGAAGCTGCTGATTCAAATGCTGCGAAACCCCGACCTTCTGCAAAACCTGCGGCAACTGGTCGCCAGCGTTATCGCCACTCTGCTTATCGCCATAGCTTGAGACTTGCGCAAACAACGGTGCACCAAACAGGGCGCAGCAAAGAATCGCCGCCTGCCATCCACCTCGGATTGTCCGCCCGTATCTCATATCTCTTCTCTATGCTAAATCTGCTTGATCAATTTCATTACTTTGCTGGAGCAAACTCCGCCTGCGTGGCTGCTTCAGCTTTGCCGTATGTCATCTTTTGCTCCCGTGCTTCGATAACCTCAAGCTCATATCCGGTCCGGGCAAATCCGGAGGTCAAAGGAGCTAAGACCACTGGCTTCTCATCTCCGGCCATCTCAACGGTAGCAGCCGCCTGAGGGCTGACCGGGAGACCACGTTGCGCGATCAACTCCATTGCACGAGAGATCGGAATTCGAATCGACCCACTCTCGGCAGGAGTCACGCTGTAGTAGTTCAGCAGCAGATCCTCGCGAGCATGCATGTCCGCCGTCGCTTGATTGCCATCATCGATATCGAGTCGCGGCTCCGGGAAGCTCGACGTCATCTGCTGAAACTCTCTCTGCTGCATCTCTGGGTTGCTGGCCAGATCCTGCCGCTTCCCATTGGTTGTCTCCGCGCCAGCAAACGCCGATAGCTTATTCCACTTTGTCGTTGGCCCGTCAGATTTTTCAATCGCCGAGTTGATGACCTTCCCCATCACAAAGCAGAAGATAAAGAAGACCAGAACAGATCCAAATAGACCGGCCAAAAACACTGCCACACCACCGGCGTTGACGTCCGTCGTCTCGTATCCGGGAGACTCCGCATCGCGGACATGAACGTCGTGTGGTCCCGGAGTCTGGTGCATTTCGTGATCGTTAGTGGGCATGTTCAGGCTCCAACATCTCTTCAACGTGAGGATCGTTCACGTTGAGCAGAGGACGTGCTTGCAATTGCGTCATGTAATAAGCGGCCCACAGCGAAATAACAGCCACGGGAACAGTGATGTAGGCAAGAATTCCAATATTGCCGGCGATATGCAGATTACCCGCAGCATCTGCGAAGTTCGGTTCGATGAGCCAGAACATATCCAGGCAGCGCGCGAAGATCATGAAGCACGTCAACCAGATCATCTTCTGCTTGTTCCTCTTCAGATCCCTCGACAACAGCAGGCAGAAGGGAATCAGCCAGTGGCAGATGAAGTCCGCAGAGCAGACATACCACCACCCACCGTGGATTCGGTTCAGATACCAGGGAATCTCGTCCGGCACGTTCCCCGACCAGATGATGAGGAACTCTGCAAAGCAAAGGTAGATATTGAGCATCACGAAGGCGAACGCCAGCTTGCCCAGGTCGTGCTGCTCTGTCGCCCGCAGCATCGTCTTCATCGGCTCAAACCGCGACAGCAGAATTACCGTCAGAATCCCGAGCGCGAGTACCGCGTAACCTTGCCCTACCAGGAACTGCAGCCCCCATATCGACGAATACCAGGTGATGTCCAGCGACTTGATCCAGACGACCGCACCATCGGTAAGGAGAATGACGTAGATCAGAATTCCAATGCCGCTCAGGTTCTCGAACTTCACTCGCCAACGGTCAAAGCTTGGTTCGGTCCCACGCTCTGGATCGGCGTCACGCTGTAGCGACCATTTATTGAGAAGAAACGCGAACGTCCCGATGATCGCGAAGATCACGAAAGTCTGAAAGATTGCCGCAGCCGGATTCAACATGGCTCGCTTAGCATCGAGCGTCATCGCCTGTTCAAGCGTCACCGCGTGATTTGCCAACGCCTGAGCCACCGCTCCAGCCGTCGGAAACGCCGCCCACTGATACAAATGCTTCCAAAGGAAGATGATCGGCACGAACATCAGGCCTACCAGCCAGATCGTGCGCGTCATCGCCTCGAGCGGGCGTCGCAGCAACAGACCCCATTTACCGCCGCTGACATACTGCAGCATCAGCATTGCCAACCCACCACCAGCGAAGCTGAAGCAGATCATGTAGCCCAACAGGTAGGCGCGAAGAATATGATTCTTTCCCTCGTGAGTGAATGCGAAGAAGATCGACAGAATCGTGGCGACCGCAAAAATGATCAGCGCACGCGTCCGCCAGGCGGAGAGAATCTCCGGCGCGGCGAGCGACGCAGGCAGTACTCGCGGCCCGTGGTGGGAGTGGTCGTGTTGCCCGCCTGCTTCTCCGTTATGTTCGTGTCCAAATGACATGCGTTTCAAGCCTTCGTTCGGAAGCTTCCGAGGTTACTGCTTCGGTGCGGTTTGTCCGGCAGACGCCGCCGGAGGAACTGCGTTGGTTCGCGATGGTGCAGCAGATGGCGCTCCAGCAGCCCCGGCTCCCGGGACGGGTAGCACATAAAGTCCATTATCAGGTGTTCCCGTCACAGCAGTCGGCGGTAGCACCCACTCATTTGCAAAAGAGGCTGGCAGGCCCTCTCGTTCGGCAATGCCTGCAAGCGGCTCAACGTGAGCTCCTGATGCAACGTCCGCCTGCGTCGCCTTTTGGCTCAGCTGCAAAGCCCTGATGTAGGCGACAATCGCCCAGCGGTCTGCGGGTGTGATCTGTGATGAATAGTCGGGCATCGAACCATAGCCATTCGACATCACGTGAAAGAAATGCCCCAGTGGCGCGCTCTCGAGCCGAGCCGAATGAAAGCTGCCAGCCTTGGAGTACCCACGCTGCACGATCATGCCGATCCCATTTCCCACACGCGAGTGACACGGGGTGCAGTAGACGTTGTAACGCTCTTGCCCGCGCTCCAATACCTGCATCGTCGCCGGGAAGGGCATGCCGTCCCCCTCTTTTCCATTCACAAGCCCGGTATAAAAGTAGGCGTCTTCATGCAGCTGGTTTCGCGCAACCGTGTTCTCTACCTGCGGACGCACAGAGCGGCCATCCGCATAAAAATCTGTGCCACGCTGCGGAAAAAACTTCGGCTGATTATGCATATCCTGGCGGCAACCCGTCACTACCAGCAGGGACAACGCTGCGGTGGCGAGGCCAAGACGCCGGGATGTCAATCTCACTTGCGTATTAATGATCCACCTCCACCACGGAGACCGCAGGGAACTGTTCGAGGAACGTCCTTGTCTCACTAATTGAGAACTTCGGATCGACCGCCTCAAGACACAGGAAAAACTTATCGGTCGTCGCGCCGTTCCTGAAGTTTGGTGCGTTGAAGACCGGATGATAAAGCTGCGGCAAGCCATTGAGCGCGATCATTCCGAGAGCCGCCGAAAAACCTGCAAACAGAATCGTCCACTCGTAGGCCGGAATAATGAACGCAGGCCAGGAAAACAACGGACGACCAGCAATGTTCAGTGGATAGGCCCACACGTTGATCCACGTCTCCATCAGGAACGCCGTCGTTACCCCCATCAAGCCGCCAAGCAGGCAAACCAAGGGGACGCGCGTCTGGTGGAAGTGCAGCGCCTCCGCCGCCTGTTCCACCGGATAGGGGGTGTAGCACTCCATCCTGCGATAACCGGCACGGTGCGCCTCCTCGGTCGCATGCACCAACTCACCGGGGGTATTGAACTCGGCCAGCAGACCGTAAATTCCTTCGCGGGGCGGCATTAGGACTCCTCCTGACTGATTGTCTCTGCGTTTGCTCCGCCCGGCGTCACCTTCGTCTGCGGCAGCATCATTCGAATCTCGGACATCGGAATCATCGGTAGGAAGCGAACAAAGAGGAAGAACAGGAACGTAAACAGACCCATCGTTCCCACGTAGATCATGTAGTCCCACTTCGTCGCGCGGTAGGTACCCCAGCTCGAAGGCAGATACTCACGATAAAGACTGGTAACGACGATGACGAAGCGCTCAAACCACATACCCGTATTCACGATGAGCGACAGGATGAACAGAAACGTCACGTTCACTCGCAGCTTGCGCGACCACAGCGTTGTCAGCGGAATCGCGATGTTCGTGAGAATCAGAATCCAGTAAGCCCAACCCATCGGCCCGAACATGCGGTTCCACATCATGAAGAACTCCCAGTGGCTGGCCGAATACCACGCCATGAAGACCTCCATGCCGTACCCATAGGCCACAATCGAACCCGTAGCCAGCATCACCTTGGCCATGTTGTCCAGGTGCCGCAGCGTCACGAGATCTTCCATGTGGTAGAACTTGCGGATCGGAATCGCCAGCGTCAGCACCATGGCAAAACCCGAGTACACCGCTCCCGCCACGAAATAAGGTGGGAAGATCGTCGTATGCCAACCCGCCAGTGCAGCCACCGCGAAGTCGAAGCTGATGACCGTGTGCACCGAGAGCACCAGCGGCGTTGAAAGCCCCGCCAGCAGCAGGGAAGCCGACTCATAGCGAATCCAGTGCCGGGTCGATCCGCGCCATCCCAGCGACAGCATCCCATAGAAGTACTTCGCAGCCGGCATCGTAGCCCGGTCGCGAAGCGTCCCGAAGTCGGGAATCATTCCGATGTACCAGAAGATGATCGAGATCGACGCATACGTCGAAACCGCGAAGACGTCCCACGCCAGCGGGCTACGGAACTGCGGCCACACGTTCATCGTGTTCGGGTAAGGGAAGAGCCAGTACGCAAGCCAGGGCCGGCCAACGTGAATCAGAGGAAACGTTCCCGCGCAGACCACCGCAAAGATTGTCATGGCCTCCGCAAACCGGTTGATCGAGTTGCGCCAGGTCTGTTTGAACAGCAGCAGAATCGCCGAGATCAGCGTACCCGCGTGGCCGATACCGATCCACCACACAAAGTTGATGATGGCGAATCCCCAGGCGCCGGGAATCGTAACGCCCCAGATTCCGACGCCCTTCAGGAACAGCCAGGTACAGCCGATCACCAGCCCCATAGTGACACCGGCGGCCACGATCAGGCCGAAGAACCAGCCCAGCGGAGTGTTCGACGTCAGCACGATGCCAGCAATCTTCTGCGTCACCGACTTGAAGTTATGGCCCGGCGCGATAACCGCATACTCGCCAGTACGCGGGTCGATCATGGGATCAATCACGGGATCGACGCTCGGGTCTTGCATGGGTCCTTTGGTCGCCATTATGCCAGCTCCGGATGCGGGTTGATGACTCCGGCCGTATAGGTGGTGCGCGGACGGAAGTTGAGGTCGGCGAGTACCTGGTAATCGCGCTCCTCAGCCTTCATCTTTGCCACCTTGCTCGCCTTGTCGTTGATATTGCCGAAGGTGATAGCGCTCGTCGGGCAGGCCTGCTGGCATGCCGTCACGATCTCGCCGTCACGAATCTCGCGATTTTCCTTATCCGCAGTAATCTTTGCCGCCTCAATACGCTGCACGCAGTAGCTGCACTTCTCCATCACGCCGCGCGAACGAACCGAAACGTCAGGATTCCGCATGAACTTCAGGCTCTCCGTGTCGTAGTCCGAATACAACAGGAAGTTGAACTTGCGAACCTTGTAGGGGCAGTTGTTCGAGCAGTATCGCGTTCCAACGCAGCGGTTATAGACCATCGTGTTCAGGCCCTCCGGCGTATGCACTGTCGCGCCCACCGGGCAGACCTGTTCGCAGCCCGCGTTCTCGCAGTGCTGGCAGGCCATTGGCTGAAAGTGCGCCTTCGGTGCATGCAGATCGCCTTCGAAGTAAGTATCGATGCGCAGCCACTGCATATTGCGCCCAACCTTCACCTGCTCGCGTCCTATCACGGGGATATTGTTCTCCGCATAGCAGCTGACGATGCAGGCATTGCAGCCAATGCAGCTGTTCAGGTCGATCGCCATGCCCCACGCATTCTGAATCTTCAGCGTCGATGGATCTTGCTTCTCATAGTTCCAGTTATCCGGGAAGAACGAGTTGTCGTGTGGCACCTTCTCGCCCTGCGGCGAATACCCAACCTTGTCGATCAGCGTGCCGCTCGCCCCGCCCTCATGAGCGAAGTTCGGATTCTTCTTGACCTCATCCAAAGTCGCGTACCGGATGATCGACCGCTCCTCCGCCTCGTGCCCGGCCAGCGAGTACACGCCATCTTTATCCGAGAGCGGTTTCTCCAGATCGTGCTGCGCAAAGCTGCCGCGATGCTCGATGTTGTGGACCTTCGTGATGCAAAGATCGTACGTTCCGGGAACTTTCTTTGCGGTCGCGCCTGAAACCGACAACAACCCATCGGTAGTGCGAATCTGGTAAGCATCGAAGCCGACGCCCTGACCAACACGACCCGCCTCAACGCCTCGGCCAAAGCCAAGATGAACCGTGATCACGCCATCCGGATGTCCGGGAATCATCATCGCCGGCGCAACCACCTCGCGGCCATACAACGAAATCTTCACCGGATCCGACTCATCGAGCTTCAAATCGGCCAGCGTGTTGATGCTCATGATCGCGGCGTTATCCCAGCTCAGACTCGTCACCTGCTTGGGCAACTCCTGCAGCCAGCCCACATTCGCGAACCGCCCATCGTAGATCGAAGGATCAGGCCGGAACGAAACCTCAAGTCCACTCGGAGCCGCAGCCGCGGGGAAGGACGCTAGAGCACTCTTACCCGCACCACCAGCCTTCGCCGTGAATGCAGTTCCTTCTACCCAGCCATCATGCAGCGCCTTGCGCCACGAGGTAGCAAAGTCGCCTTTGATGTAAGTCTTCGCATTCGCAACGACAACGTCATAGGCCGACTGTTGCGGATCCGCCAGCAACGCCTGCAGCACATCATGCGCCGACTTGCCGCCATACATCGGATCGATCATCGGCTGAATAATCGAGATCGTTCCGTCGTATGCCCGCGCATCCGACCAGCTCTCGAGGTAGTGCGCTTTATTGATATGCCAGTTCGAGATCGCGCCCGTCTCATCCACGTGCGACGCCAGCTGCACCGTCACCGGAACATTCGCGAAGGCGTCTCGGAAACCAAGATCCCACGGTCCCGAATAGATTGGATTAACGCCGAGCATCACGAGCCACTGCACCTTGCCGGCCTTCATATCGGCAACCAGAGACTTCAGGTCAGCAACCTGCTCGCTCGGCATCGGATTCACCGTCTCGGTGTAGATAACCGTCTTGCCCACAGCACCCAGCGAAGAGTTCAACGCATAAGCCGCAGCATGAACCGCCGGCGAAGCCTGCTCGCCAGGAATCACGACACACTTGCCGCCCGCGCTCTTCAGGTCCGCGCTCAACGCTGCAAAAAACTTCTGTTGTTCCGCAGTCGCACCCTGGGGAGCCGAGCCGGTCGCCAGTGCCTGCGCAAAAGTCGCAATCTCACTAGGCTTCAACGCCAGCCGATGCTCCGCCTTGAACCCCGTCACCGTCGGCATGGTCTCGACGACATACAGCCGGTTCATCGTCTTGCCCTCTTCATACCGATGCCGTTCGGCATAGCCCGAAGCCAGCGGCAGGAACCCCGGATGAGCAATGCCACCCAGGAAGTCCCCATCGAGCGAAAGGATGACATCCGCCTCTTCCAGCTTGTACTGCGCATCCGTATAGCCGCCGAATGCCGCCTTCGAAGCTGCGCGCGAGGAGTCCTGATTCACTGGCTCCCACTGCACCATCTTCGCCTGGGGATAAGCCGCCTGCACCTGCTTCCACTGCACCGCCAACGTAGGCGACGTAATCGTCTCGCTCAGGAAGTAGATTCCCTGCCCGCCAGAGGTCTTCTTCGCGGCGGTTGCAAACGCCTGCTGAAACTCACCCCACGACGAAACCTCGCCGCGATGCAGCACATGCTGCGAACGATCAGGGTCATACAGATCAAGCAGCGTCGCCTGCGTAAATGCATCCGACTTGCCCCTCGACATCGGATGCTCAGGATTTCCGTCCACCTTGATCGGCCGGAACGAATCCGACTTCACCAGCACCGGAATCGCGCCCGTCGGGAACGGATAAGCGGTCGCAAAGTACATCGGCTTGCCGAGAATCAGGTCCTCAGGCTGCTTGATGTAAGGAAAGATCGGCTCGTCCGGCTGCTTCGTACAACCCGCCAGTCCAGCCAGCGCCAGCGACGCGCCCATCACCTTCAGGAAGCCGCGTCGACTTACCGCATCGACCCACTCGCCCGCTCCAGCCTGCCGTGGAAACTCTTCCTGCATCAACTCCTGGAACGCCGGCGTATCCGCCAACTCATCCAGATTCTTCCAGAAGCGCCGACCCGTCTTGCCATCCAACTTCGCATGGACCTCAGCAAGCGTCATCTTCGCCGGTGCAATCTGGGTGACTACTACGGGTTGTCCTTCCGGTGCTCTCATCTCAGCCATCGTCTCGTCTGTTCCAGTCTGATTCCCAGTCGTCTTCATCGGTGGCACGTCTCACAGCTCGACAGCTGCTCCGGATTGCGGATGTGATACTGAGCGGTTAGATACTTGCCCAGGTCAATCTGGCTCGTGAACTTCTGATAGCTCGCCGGCATCGTGATCCCCAGCGGGGGCACATCGCTCGACGTCGGCCCATTCGCCTCAGTGTTCATCTGCAACATCGCCACCTCAGGACTCTTGCCCGAAGGATTCGTCGTCGTGCAGCTCACATTCTGCGCCGTCGGTCCAGATCCAGCTGCGCCCGTCGCCGTGCTCGAACACCACACCGGCTTCTCGCTCGAAGGCCCAGCCCACGCCATGTTGTAGATCTCGCTGGTCGGCCGCAGATTTACCGCCGGATTGCGATGGCAGTTCAAACACCACTCCATCTGCAGCGTGTTCTGCTGGTACATCAGCGGCATCTCGTCCACGCGTCCATGACAACTCGCGCAGCCAATACCCTTGTTCACGTGGATCTCATGGTTGAAGTAAACGTAGTCCGGTAGATCGTGCACCCGAATCCACTGAATCGATGCGCCAGTCGCCCAGCTCTGTCGAACCGGCTCCAGCAGCTCCGCGTTCGTCCAGATTTGCGCGTGGCAGTTAATACAGGTCTTCGTCGGAGGAATCCCGGCGTACGCAGCCTTTTCCACTTGCGTGTGGCAGTACTGACACTGCAAACCAAGTCCCTCGACATGGTGCTTGTGGCTGAACGGTATCGGCTGATCTGGCCGCTGGCCCTGCCGCGTCACCCACGGTGATCGCTGTAGCTGGTCCAGGGTTACGCCGAGCGCGATGACGATTACGCCCGTCAATACAAGGCTGAATCGAGCCAGCGCGTTCGAACTGCGGTCAAAAACTTGCGCCATGAGTGCGTTCCTGCTTCCTCTGCATTACCTGAGCTAAGGGTTGAGAAGTTGCTGTCAAGGTTTAGTTACTGCTTCTGGCTGATCGCCGCGCAATCCATACGCGGCGGCTGGAGCATCCGCAAACGGAGGCCCCGAAAATTTCTGTCTTCGAAACTCAGAGTATAGCAGTGGAAAACCCCGCCTCGACTCATCCACTACAACTCGCAACTGATTTTCCTGCTGCAACATCCGATTATCGAACCCACTTCAAATCCCACGCACAACATCTCGTGCATGCTTGTTCACCGGCTGAAAACGACCACTACATCTACCCTGCCCGAAACGTATCGGACTTGTAAATGCAAACCAAGTTAGTCCGAATTCTGCTAATCGCGCACAAGACTTTCCCGCTCCTCCTGCGATACCGTCAGTGTCATGCCGCGCCCACACCACGCTCCTCGTTCTCCCCGCTATGATGCCCGCCAGGCCCTGTTGGATCTATCCACCTCCGATCCCAAATTAGGCAAGCTCATCGAACGCGCCGGTCCCTTCACCCTCAGAGTCGCCAGCACCCAATCCCCCTTCGAAGCCCTCGTCGAAAGCATCATCTATCAGCAACTACACGGCAAAGCAGCCGCCGCGATCCACCGCCGCCTGCTCGAAAGCTTCTACCCAGTAACTTCCAACGAGCACTTCGCCGCCCAGCATCTCCTCGATTGCCCCAACGAGCAGCTCCGCGCCGCCGGCCTCTCCCACAACAAGTCCCTCGCCCTCCGCGACCTCGCCGCCAAGACCATCGACGGCACCGTCCCCACACTCCTCCGCATCCGTCGCATGTCCGACGAAGCCATCATCGAGCACCTCACCCAGGTCCGCGGCGTCGGCCGCTGGACCGTCGAGATGCTACTCATCTTCCGCCTAGGCCGACCAAACGTCCTGCCCGTCGACGACTACGGCGTCCGTAAAGGCTTCGCCCTCACCTTCGGCAAACTCAAACCCGTTGACAAAGTCACACCTATGGATCTCCCCAAACCCGACGTCATGCGTCGTCGAGCCAAAAAATGGGAGCCCTGGTGTTCGGTCGCCAGCTGGTATCTCTGGCGAGCCTGCGACCTCGTCAAACCCAAGACCTAACCGTGTGTCTTCGCAGTTGCAGTTGTACTTGCCCTTACTTTTTTGTTGTCATCTTTCGCCAAAGGCGGAGAATCTCCTATTGCACTTGCCTTCGCTTTTGCCTTTGCCGTTGCATTTGCCCTTTGCGTTGCTGTTGCACTTGTCTTTGCTTCTGCACTGCTTCTGCATTTGTCTTTCTTGTTGTCATCCCGCAGGGGATCTGCTGTTGTTCTTGCCTTTGAATGCTCTTCCTCCGCCTCAGCCACGAACGCCACAAAATGCGCCGCTCCATCACCACCCTCACCCTCCTGCTCATCACCATCCCCATCGGACTCGCCGTACGCCTTCTCCCGCTCGGTCTACCCTGGTTCCTTTATAAATACCTCGGCTCCGCCCTCTGGACAGTGGCACTCTACTGGTTCCTCGCGACCCTCCTCCCAACACTCCGCCCAATAGTCGTCGCCACAATCGCCCTCACTGTCGCCACGCTGCTCGAACTCAGCCGCCTCGTCTCCATCGCCCCAATCGACACCTTCCGCCTCACCTTCGCCGGAAAAATCCTCCTCGGCCGCTACTTCTCTCTCAAAAACATCCTCGCCTACCTCCTCGCCATCACTCTCACCGCCGCGCTCGACCACCTCGTCGTACCTCGGCAGACAAAATCCTGACATCTCCTCCGTATAGTCCTACCTATGAGCGAAGTCGGCCGTCGAACTCTGTTTGTCCTTGGCATCTGCGTGGCCTGGGCGCTCACCTCGGTCGCTCCTCTTCTCAAATATCTTTCTCCGGCTAAGGCAACAGGCGCCTTGATACTTGGCTCTCTTTCCATCGCCATCGGCATGTCCTGGATTCTTCGTCTCAACCTAAGGCCACGTGAGATCAGCATCGCTTGGCTTCTGCTTCTCTTTCTCGCCCTGACGACAGCCTTCGCAATCCTCTATCCCATCTCTCTGAGACACACCCTGAACATCGGATCGGACCGCGAAGATGCCCTCCGCATCGAACTCCTCGCCATCGGCCATCATCAATACCCCTACGACACCCGCACCTTCCTCGGAAATCCCCCGACCCCTCTTCCGGGTGCGATGCTGCTGGCCGCACCCTTCTATGCACTCGGACACATTGCCTGGCAAAACTTACTGTGGCTCGCGCTATTTTTCTTCTTCACCCTTCGGTTCTTCCGTTATCGCTCCACCGCACTCTTTTATCTCGCGGTCTTTCTCCTGTTCGCGCCTGCCCATCTCAGCGACTTCTCCTCAGGCGGCGACTACCTCACCAACTTCTTCTACATCGCCATCGCCGTTACTCTCTTCAGCCGGTCTCTGAACCATTCCCTCTACGCCTCGATCCCCGCCGCACTCTTTCTCGGTGTCGCTCTCTCGTCGCGCATTCTCTACGCAGTCATCCTGATCCCTCTGCTCTCGCTTACGCTCCAGCGAACCTTCCGCCTCCGTGCCGCCGTGCTGTTTTTTCTCATTCTCCTCTCAACCTGTGCCATCACTCTACCGGTCTTTTGGCCGCATCCTCTTTCGCAACTCCTGCTGCAGCTCCAGCAGAACGCAAACAAGCTTCGCTACATTCCCACTGTGATCCACCCTCAGTGGACCCTTCCCTTGCTCGCGATTCTTGTAGCGTCCGCCGCTTTTTGGGTTCGCATGGATCTTCCACGCCTCTTCCTCATCTTTGGCGCTGCCACCTTTGTGATGCTTGCGCCCTTCGTCGTAACCTTCGCACTCCACTCGGACAAGTTGCGATACGCCTTCTTCTATCTCTCGGTTTCCACGCTTTCGTTCTCTCTTTGGGCCCTCTCGCGCTGCGAGCACAGCGAAGGGAACACTCATCTGATCCCACCAGCGAAGCGTTCACCCCGGACCGCATAACTCCGCTCTTTAATGATTTACGGCCTCGCTCTCGTAAAATCCGCGAAATTTCTACTTCGCGCGCCGCACCCAACCCCTCCACCCGCGATACCCTCTAACTGAATACTTATGGCCAAACCTCGCGCCGCGAAGTCCCCCAAGCCGCAAACAGCCGTCGAAGCCCCCCGCTTCGTCTGCATTCACGGCCACTTCTACCAGCCCCCACGCGAAAACCCCTGGCTCGAAACCGTCGAGGTCCAGGACTCCGCCGCTCCCTATCACGACTGGAACGACCGCATCACCGCCGAGTGCTACGCCCCCAACGGGGCCTCCCGCATCACCAACAAGCAGGACGAGATCATCCGGATCATGAACAACTACGCCCGGATGAGCTTCAACTTCGGCCCCACGCTCCTCAGCTGGCTACAGGACAAAGCCCCTCGCACCTACCGCATGATCGTCGATGCCGACAAGTTCAGCGCCCAGCGTTACAGCGGTCACGGTTCCGCCGTCGCCCAGGTTTACAACCACCTCATCATGCCTCTGGCCAATCGCCGCGACGCCCTCACCCAGATCCGCTGGGGCATCGCCGACTTCGAATCCCGCTTCGGCCGCAAACCCGAAGGCATGTGGCTCGCCGAGACTGCCGTCAACCGCAACGTGCTCGACCTCATGGCGCAGGAGGGCATCAAGTTCACCATCCTCGCTCCAGTCCAATGCGCCCGCGTCCGCCGCCTCGAGCCTCCAGCAGGCACAGCCTCCAAACCAAACCTCGACCCCGTCGCCGCAGCCGCCGCCCCCCCCGCAGAAGAACCCTGGACCCAGACCCCCAACGCCAACGTCGATCCCACCCACCCCTACCTCATCAAACTCGACGAAGGCCGCAGCATCGCCGTCTTCTTCTACGACGGTCCCGGCTCCCGCGCCATTGCTTTCGAAGGCCTCCTCAACAGCGGCGAAAACTTTGCCAACCGTCTCATCAGCGGCTTTCACCCAGCCGCTCCCGGAGACCCCGAGCTCGCCCAGATCTCACACGTCGCCACCGACGGCGAGAGCTACGGCCATCATCACAAACACGGCGAGATGGCGCTCTCCTCCGCCATGCACCGTATCGAAGAAGGTCAGCAAGCCAGGCTCACCAACTACGGTGAGTTCCTCGAAAAATTCCCGCCCAAGTGGGAGGCCGAAGTCGCCGAAGACACCTCCTGGTCCTGCGCCCACGGCGTCGAACGCTGGCGCTCCAACTGCGGCTGCAACGGCGGCAAGGCCGGATGGAATCAGGAGTGGCGCGCCCCCCTTCGCGACGCTCTCGACTACCTCCGCGACGCCACCGCACCCCTGGCCGAACAGCTCTCCCAATCCATCTTCAAAGACCTCTGGGTCGCCCGCGACGCCTACATTCACGTGGTCCTCGACCGCTCCCCAGCCTCCATCATCCGCTTCTTTGCCGACCACACCACTCGCCACCTCACCGAAGACGAGCGCGTCACCGCCCTCGAACTCATGGAGCTCGAACGCCACACCCAGCTCATGTACACCAGCTGCGGCTGGTTCTTCGACGAGATCTCCGGCATCGAAACCGTGCAAATCATCGCCTACGCGGGACGCGTCCTCCAGCTCGCCGCCAAACTCTTCGGCCCTCCCGGCGTCGCCCTCGAAGCCGAGTTCCTCAGCCGCCTCGCCCGCGCCAAAAGCAACGTCCCCGAGATGGGCGACGGCGCAGAAGTCTACCGCCGCTACGTCACCAACATGAAGATCGGCCTCGAACAGGTCGGCGCTCACTACGCCATCAGCTCCATCTTCCGCGCCTATCCCGAGCACGGCGAGCTCTTCTGCTTCGACGTCCACCGCGAAAGCCAGGAGGTCTTCAACTCCGGCCGTGGCCGCGTCGCTCTCGGCCGCGCGCTCCTCTACTCTCGCATCACCGAAGAGAGCGAGGAGCTCTGCTTCGCCGTCCTACACCTCGGCGACCAGAACCTCTCCGCCGCCGTCAAAGCCTACAACTCCACCAACCCCGCCGAAGTCGAAGCCTTCGCCACCTTCTCCACCGACATCAGCACCGCCATCCGCCGCGCCAACCTCCCCGAAGTCATCCGGCTCATCGATCGCTTCTTCGGCGAGACCGCCTACTCCCTCACCTCGCTCTTCGCCGACGAGCAGCACCGCATCCTCAGCACCATCCTCAACCAGACCGTCTCCGAGATGGAAGACTCCCTCCGCAAGATCTACGAAGACCACGCCTCCCTCATGCACTTCCTCACCGAGTCCGGCATGACCGCGCCGCCCGCCCTCGCCACCGCCGCACGCTTCGCCATCAACGCCAGCCTCCGCCAGGCCATCGAGTCCGACACCTTCGACACCGCCGAAATAGAAGCACTCATCGCCCGTGCTGAGGCCGACCAGATTCCCCTCGACACACAGCTCCTCAGCTACACCACCGGCCAGCGCATGAAGCGCGCAATGATCCGTCTCGAAGCCGCAGCCGCCGGCGACCACCAGTCCTCCGACGCCCTCGCCGCGGCCATTGAAGTCGCAGAGGCCACCCACAGGATGCCCTTCGAGGTAAACATCTGGCAGGCCCAGAACATCTGGAACGACCTCCTCCGCCGCAGCGACACCAACTACTGGACCGACGAGTGGAAAGAAGGCTTCAAAAAACTAGGCGAGACCATGAACATCAAAGTCGACCAGCTCGTCATCGAAGAGGGCGTCAGCGCCTTCTAACCGCGCGCCCTTCAGTCTTTTTAGCACCGCCCAGACGCGAGGCCGCGACTCCGCATGCCCCCTGATCCTCCTTCGCGATGAATAATTGGATCCATGCACCACGTCCAACCATCACCCCTCACGCATTCACAGTCAAAGCCGCATACATCAGCGGAATCCCTCCCGCCACAATCCTCACAAAATGATGCGTGCCCGGGGAAACAATCCCATGTGTCGTGATATTAAAAATGCCCACAGTCTGCCCCGGTGGAATCGTAATCGAAGCTGGCACGCTCGCAATCGATGACGCCGAACCCGGCAGCGGCAGCGGACCCCCTGGCCCCACAGTAGGGTCCATCGCCTCAAGCGCAATCACAGCCGGCATCGGCACCGCCTCCACCAGTGTCACGGTCCCCCGACTGATCTCCCCAATCGTCACCGTCGTCGGAAAAACTGTCAACGAACTCATAATCGGCGCAATCACCCGCGAAGCAACCAATAACACCGCAGAAGCCGACGAACTCCCATACGTCGCGTAGATCGAACAGATCGCCGTCTTGAACGGAATCGGAATATTCGGCGTCGTGATCACAAAGCTCTGCGAAGCCACCCCCGGCGGAATCGTAACCGTAGCAGGCACATTTGCAAATGTCGACCCATTGAGCATAGTCACCACCACTGGCCCCGAAAGCGACGGCTGGCTCAGCGTAATCGTTCCAGTCGCATTGTCGCCGCACGTCACCTTCGCCGGCGCAATCGTAAGCCCCGTAAGGTACGGTGGAACCACCTCACACGCTACCGTGATCGTCTTTCCCGCATAACTCGCATGCAGATTTACAATCTGAGGCGCGAATGGAATCGGAATCGCCGTCGTAGAGATCGTGACCGGAGCCGACGTGCCACCCACCGGTATCGTCACCGTCCCTGGAACCTGAACCAGCCCCGGATTATCGCTCGTCAGCACAACATTGACCTGCGCCATCGCAGGCCGATCAATCGAGATCAGGGTCGTTTGACCATATCCGCACGTAATCGGATTCGGCGGAAAAAACGCGTTCAGATCCGACACCGGAAAGATGTTGTCGCCCTTCGGTGTATAAGGAGAAAATGCCGGCGGATAATATCTGTTTACCAGGTCAATGAACGAAGCCCACCCAGCAGGCTGCCCAGTCAGATTTTGATAGACCCCCGCCAGGTTCGACGCGCCCGCATTGATGATTTGCTGGATACTGAAATTGAGCTGGTTGAAAAGATAGTAGATAAACAGCGTCGTGCAACCAGTCACTATATCCGGCCTGTTATCGTCTGGATCGTTGTTCACAAAGTCCGGCCGCGCTCCGTTCAGCCAAACCGGAACCACCCCAGCTCCCGGCGGCGGCACCCCGCCGATCCCATTCGCCAACTGGAACTGCACCCCAAGAAAACGCGATAGGCCTTCGCCCATGCTCCCCTCGTCTCCGCCCTGAAAAAGCGACGTTGGCTCGGCCCACTGGTTGTTCTTCGAGACCATGAACATCTCCGTCACCTCCGAAACCAGCAGGTACCGAATCACATTCACTGACGTGCCAGAGGCCGGTTTGATCGTGATCGTCGGACTGGAACCAAAGATAAGTTGAAATCCACTCGGATTACTCCAGCTGGCCCCGCCAAACGCATTCACAATCTGCACCGGCAATGGAAAATTGAAAATCAAATTGACGCCAGCGAACCAGCCCGACATCAGCGCAAAGTCCGCCTCGCATATGTTAAAAAGATCCAGCGCGCGAGCCACACCATCCACCGGCGACAGTGTCGTGTCATACGAAATCTGATAATGGGCCGTCTTCCCATTATTCGGTAGCCCTGAACTCGTAAAAGCCATGGCCGACTCTCCTTTTTTAGGAAATGTAGGGGCCAGTGATTCCGAGGGTGCCTGTGATTGTTTTGGAGCGGAGCCGAGTCTTTGTCGGGGAGGGGCCGGAGGATGCCACAGGAAGCGGAATCGCAGGTCGCGAACCAACCCGAGCTTATGACATTTTTATGCTCTCGACAAGGCAAACGCCACGAATCTCGCTCGGCGCCCGCCTCCTGCCGCTCGCCGATCCACTAAGTTTACTTTTTTGTCCCAGGCCTCCGCACAATTATCGGTGCGATCAAACTTGGAGTCCAAGCCTAACCATAATCTTTAGAAGACTTTGCGCAACTTTTGACGGGAGAGGCACCCTCAAAAGACCAGCTCGTCAACTCCGCCAATGCAGCGTAACCGGCCCACTCAGCGGATGCTCCCCCGTCCCCTTCAAACGCGCCTGCTTCAAAGCGAAGTACCACTTCGCCGGCTTGTCCGCATCATCGATCAGCATCAGCCCCGGATGAAACCTCAACCCCTTGGCCTGCTCGATCATCGTCTCCTGATCCTGCCGCACAAACCGAGCCCCAAAAAACGTAGCAATAGAAGTTACAAATGGAACCCAGTAAAAAACATTCCATGCTGCAACCACATCGATCCTGCAAGTCGAAGCAGTCACCGGCGTAATCGTAGTCAAACTCGAGAACCACTTCTCCCCCGCCCGAATCGTCTCGTACCTGCGATTCGGCAGCACAAAATCAATGGTCGTCGTAATCGGTTCGCCATAAACTCCCAGCAGCTTATAAGGCGCCGAGTTCGCGCTCGGCGCATGCGACGACATCCGAAACCCGGCATTCCGCCCATTATTCTCTCTGTCTTCCAATGGCTCAAAGTGTTTCGTCTTCTCATGAATGCTCGCCGCCGACCGCCACCACCAGGCCTGATGCACAAACGGTCCATGCGCCGGATCCATCAACCCGATAATCCCGTGATCCACATTGCAAGGCAGCTCCGCCACCAGATGCGCACCCCGAAACCTCACCGAAAACTTCGGCACCTCCGGCACCGGCGGCAAAGCCTCTCCCACCTGCACTCGCCCCGCCCCCACCTCCGGCAGATAAACCCACGCAAACCCATCGCGCTCCTCGCAAGGAAACGCCCCCGCATAGATCTTCGTCGGATCCAGCGTCTCATGGCTTGTCAGCGAAGGAATCTCCCTGCACTGCCCGCTGCAAGGCTCAAACTTCCAACCGTGATACTTGCAGGTCACCGTCTCCCCATCGAACCACCCAGCCGAAAGCGGAATCCCCCGATGCGGACAGAGATCACGCATCGCAAACAACTTCCCGCCCGTCTTCCTTCCCAGCAGCAGCGGAACACCTAGCAGCAGCGCCTTCGCCGTCTTGCCCTCCCGCAGCGCCCCAGCACGCAGCGCCGGATACCAATCCCCAAAGATCAGCTCCGTCGGCGGCCCCGCAACCTCCGCAACTCGTACCAACTCACTCAACCTGAACGCCTCGCTCAAACAACACGCTTCTCATCATAGCCTTGCGACCACCACCAAAAAACATTCGTCATCTCGACCGAAGTCGTGCGGTTTATCGCACGACGCAGCGGATTGCGGCCACAGCTCTCAGTTGCAGCGAACCGAATCATGCTGCGGTATCCGTCAAGACCACCGCATTTCGTCTTCGCGTCAACTAAAACATCGGCTTCTCGTTCTTTCCGATCAGCGGCGTATTCAACAACCCGAACACCTCTGCCTTAACACGCATTGATAAACTCACCTAACGCCCCCGCACCTCCGCCACCATGCAGACGAAACGCCCATCCCCCATGTCGCAAACATCCAGACCGCCGACAGCCCTATCGCCCGTAGCAAGAAACGGTCTCATCCTCTTCGTCCTCTGGCTCCTCTTCTACGCAACCCTCACCCTCTTCGTCCCCCCGCTCCTCGACGACGCCGACTCCGTACACGCCGAAGTCGCCCGCGAGATGCTCCTCCGCCACGACTGGGTCACCCTCTACGCCAACGGCATCCGCTACCTCGAAAAAGCCCCCATCCTTTACTGGAGCATGGCCCTCAGCTTCAAACTCTTCGGCGTCAACACCGCGGCCGCACGCCTCCCCATCGCCCTCACCGTCCTCTCGCTCGCCCTCCTCCTCGAGGGCTTCGCCCGCCGCGCCTTCAGCACTCCAGAACAACCTCAATCCCCCCGAGCCGGCCTCTACGCCGGACTCATGCTCCTCTCCAGCTTCGGCATCTTCATCTTCACCCGCATCCTCCTCCCCGACGCCGACGTCTGCCTCTGGCTCACCCTCGCCCTTTTCTTCTACTGGGCCACCGAGCAGGCCGATGAGCGACAGACCCATGGGATGCCCCAAAATCGGGTGCCCCATCTTCGCGAAGCTAAGGTGGGCCTTCGCGAAGCGAACCGCACTCCTTTCCCATTCACAAAAGCCAACGCAAGCATCACCCTCTGCTGGCTCTTCGCCGCCTGCTGCGCCCTCAACGTCCTCACCAAAGGCCTCATCGGCATCGTCTTCCCCCTCCTCATCGTCCTCACCCACCTCATCCTGACGCGCCGCAACCTCCACGCCGTCCTAACCCGCATCCGCCAGCTCCACCCCCTCTCCAGCACCATCGTCTTCCTCGTCATCGCCGCTCCGTGGCACATCCTCATCGCCCTCGCCAACCCCACCCAGGGCCATCCCGGCGCTCTCTCCTTCTCGCACGGCCACTGGTCCGTCCCCCTCCCCACCGACGGCAACGTCCACGGCTGGCTCTGGTTCTACTTCGTCAACGAGCAGCTCCTCCGCTACCTCAACCTCCGCGTCCCCCGCGACTACGACACCGTCCCCCTCCCCCTCTTCTGGGCCCTCATCCTCATCTGGATCATGCCCTGGAGCGCGTTCCTCTATCGCGCTCTGGCCACCGTCCCCTGGCGGAAAGCCCTTCGCCCTAGAGTCTCCATCCGCACCCTCACCCCACCCGAAAGCACCCTACTCCTCCTGGGCCTCTGGGCCATCATCCCGGTCCTCTTTTTCTCCCTCTCCACCCGCCAGGAGTACTACGTCCTCCCCGCCCTCCCCGCCATGATCCTTCTCATCGCCGGTTGGCTCGACGCCGAAGCCACCGAAGCCGAATCCTTCACCGTCCCCAACCCCCTCGTTCGCTCCGGACAGCGCATCTCCGTCGTCCTTCTCGTCCTCGGCTCCCTCGCAGCCCTCACAGCGGGATTCTTCCTCCTTCACTCCGCCCCACCCAACCCCGGCACCGACCTCGCCTCACTCCTAAAACAAAATCCCAGCGACTACGCCCTCTCCTTCGGCCACTTCCTCGACCTCAACGCCCAGGCCATGGGAGCCTTCCGCGATCCGCTCCTCCTCACCGCCGTCGCGCTCTTCTCCGGAACCCTCGCCAACTGGCTCCTCCGCCGCAACTATCAGCCCCACGCCGCGAACCTCTGCCTCGCCGCCGCCACCTTCGCCTTCGTTCTCGCCGCGCACGTCGGCCTGCAGATCTTCTCCCCGGTCCTGAGCTCTCGCCAGTTAGCCACCGCCATCCAGCCCGAGCTGAAACCCAGCGACCTCATTGTCATCCACGGCGAGTACGAGAGCGCCAGCACCCTCGGCTTCTACCTCGGGCGCAACGACCTCCACATCCTCAACGGCCGCTCCTCCAACCTCTGGTACGGGTCCTTCTTCCCCGACGCCCCACCCATCTTCGAGGACGCCCTCTCTCTCAAAGTCCGTTGGCTCGAGCCCCGCCGCATCTTCCTCTGGCAGGATCTGTCCGACCCAGTCCCCACCCTCCCCGGAAAAACCTTCTTCATCGCCCAGAGCGGCGGCAAAGAGATCCTGAGCAACCAACCCAACCCTTACTAAAGACGGTGTCCTGCCGGACGGGCCTCCTGCGCGGAGGGCGGGCGTTCGCACGCCTCTTTAGTGCTTCGCCCGGTCCTCCCGTTGGTCGGAATCATCTTCCTTCGCGACCAACGAAAGCGCCACGCAAAGCGGTATACAAGCCACGAAGTGGCCGCTCTCCGCGTAGGAGGCCCGTCCGGCAGGACAAAGCGGTGATTTTTTTGAAGGGGTCGTTACAGGCAGCCTTACTTATCCGTCTTCCAAACAAACAAAAACTCGTCATTGCTAGACGTAGCCAGATTGATCTTCTGCTGCCGCGCAGCCCTGCTCAAAGCCGATCGCACATTCTCCTTCGTATCCGGAAGCTGATCGAGCGGAATCTTCAACGCACTGCCAGGCTTCAATTGCGCGATATCGCTCAACAGCTGCGTAATGATCTCTCTGTGCTTGCCTTCTCTACCTTTGGGTACGTTCGCCTGCAGCACCGACTCAAACTTCATCTCCTTTGAATCAAACTCGTCGTCGCCGCTCACTTCCCCTCCTTCTCGTCCTCTCAGGCTATCGTGACACTAACCTAAAGTTAAGCCGATGCTCAAATCACCTGTCAAGATGCTATCCCAGCCAAAGCCTGAACCGACCAAAAACTGAGAGATCGAAAAGAGTTAACCCGTATAGAAACGGCTGGCCTAAGGTGTCTTCAGAGGTTACGTTATGTCCCCAAAAACGTACTTTGAGGTCGTTCCCTTGTCAGAAGTTGCGAAGCAAGATGAAGTCTCGCTGCCCGAGGAATTTAAAGCCGTCATCCTCATCGTCGACGACGAGCGAATCATCGCCGACACTCTCTCGATAATCCTCTCCCGTAGCGGCTTCTCCACCCTCACCGCCTACGACGGTACCGCAGCACTAGCGCTCGCACGAACGTCCGCCCCCCAACTTCTCATCTCCGACGTCATGATGCCCGGCATGACCGGCATCGAACTGGCTATCGCTGTCAGCCAGACCGTCCCCGGATGCCAAATCCTTCTGTTCTCCGGCCAGGCCGCAACCGCCGATCTCCTCGTACACGCGCGCAATGCCGGCTACAACTTCACCACCCTCACCAAACCCGTCCACCCCACCGACATGCTCAAGCGCGTCTCCGAGTGCCTGGCGGTACAAAAGACCGTCTTCGCCCCCACGCACAGCCCGACGGACGATTCTTCCCGACCCGCAACCTACCTCGTAAACTAACCTTACCCAATACCCGCCGCAGCAGCCGATTCGGAGACATAAGGCGGCTTGCCCGCCTGCTTCACAAAGTCCTCCAGCCTCTGCCCCTTCTTCTGCACGAACTCGCGCCCCAGCACATCGACCTCCTGCATCCGGTCGATGCGAAACACCCTGAAGTCATTTCGCAGCTCGCACCACGCCGCCAGCGTCCACGCCCCACCCCAGAAGTACAGCGCCAGCGGCCTCACCTCGCGCTCGCTGCTCTGCCCATCCTCCTTCGCATAACAAAACGCTACCGCCCGACGTCCCACGCAAGCATCGTGCAGCAGATCCAGCCGCTCCTTAAGAGGCTGCACCATTCTGTGCCCAGGCGCGTACATAAGAATCGAATCCAATCGCTCTCGAAGATCCGCCGGAAGCACCGCCTCAATTCGCTGCAGCGCCTGATCAACCGAAGCCACACTCGCCGCCCCGCCCCACGCCTGCACCATCCGCGCCCCCAGCACCAGCGCCGTCAACTCATCCCGCGTAAACATCAGCGGCGGCAGGTCCATATCCCGCCGCAGCGTATAGCCAACCCCAGCCTCTCCTTCAATCGGCATCCCCGAGATCTGCAGATCACGCACATCCCGATAGATCGTCCGCTCTGAAACCTCAAGCTTCTCCGCCAGCATTCGCGCCGTCTGCAATCTGCCGCCGCGCAGCACTCGTACGATCCGGAAGAGTCGGTCAGCCCGTCGCATGCACCTATCCTACCCACTTCGTGGGGTGTATACCGGCTTCGTCCCAGGCCTCCCGATGGTCGGCAGAAGATATCTCATTCGCGACCAACGGGAGCGCCAACCGAAGGGGTATACAAGTCACGAAGTGACCGCCGCCCGCGCAGGGCGCCCGTCCGGCAGGACACTCAAACCGAAGTATGCAAACCAATATGATTCCCTTCCGTATCCTTCAAGCAAGCAAACGCGCCATGCCCTCCAGGAATCACCGTACGAGGCATCAGCATCAACCCCCCAGCCTCACGAACCCGAGCGATCACGGCATCCAGCTCCCCATCGCAGTTCAGATAAACCATCGTCCCGCCCCGACCTGGTTTTCGGAACGGCCGCTTCACCAAAGCCCCCGCAACACCACCCGGAGCCGCTGGAAACAAACGCATCGGATCGCCCAGCTCCCCAAAATCATCCTTCTTCATCCTGCGATCCAGAATCGTCTCGTAGAACCTCGCTGCCCGCTCCAGATCGGCACACGGAATCTCGAACCAAACTGCCCCTGACTTCGGCTGTTCCTTCATATTGCCTCCTCTGACATTACGAACACAGAGGCAGCATACTGACACCCTCCTGACACCGTACTGTCAGTAGGTTTCACCAATTTCCGTCTCGCGCAGCGCGCAGATAGCCCCAGGACCTCTGTTCACCCCAGGCACCGCTTCATCGAAGCCCCAGACCCCCGGCCGGCGCTCTACAACTACAGCGCCTTTTCAAGCCGCAGAGAGCGCACTGATCGTAACGTAATATCCGTCCGGATCTCGGAGCGAGAACTCCCTGGTTTGAGTGTTCGGATTCACATGAAGCTCCTCTTCGAGCTGAGTGACGAGAGAGCGTGCCCTTTGAAGCGTCACGTCGAAATCATCGACGCGGAAAAACAATAGCAGCCCATTGCCGGGTGTCCCGTGATCGGGCTTCATCAATGAGGGATGCTCGTGGGCGCCCCACTCGTGGAGGCAGAGCAAAACAGTTCCATCGGAATCAAGAATTTGTCCAAAGTAGTCATGAGCAGGAAGGGTAGCCGCCTGACCGAACAACGTCTGATACCACTTGAAGCTGCCCCGCACATCGTCTACTCCTATGATGATCCACGTGCGCTTCATCAGATACCCCCTCTGCAGACTAATTCTTGTTCAGACTGATCTCCATCCACTCAGCCCGTCGCCTAAACAGACTCCCGCACAGTACAAGCCTCCAGGTAAACGCACACCAGAAACACCAGTTCCTGCCGCAAACCCTCAAAATGCTTCTCCGGATCACCCGACTCCAGCAATCTCCGGCTCACCCCGGCCATCGCACTCATCAACATCGAAGCCACAATCTGCGGATCCTTCGTCAGCCGATCGCGCGCCGTTATCAGCATTCCAACAAGCGCCTTATTCGTCTCCACGCCGTTTCTCAGCGCAATCTTCGCCCCATCTACATCCGAGCTCACCGAGTACAGCGCCACACTCGTCTTCGCATCCCTCATCTTCGCCTCAAGAAACGCGTTGATCAGCGCCGTCGCCATCTCCTTCAGACTCTTCCCCCGCTCCTCTCTGCACACCCTGCGCATCGCCCCGGCCACCTCATCGAGATGCCGCGTCAACGCCGCCTGCAACAACGAGCTCTTATTCGGAAAGTACTGATACAACGTCCCCACCGACACCCCCGCCCGCGACGCCACCTTCGTCGTCGTCAACCGTTCCTTGCCCACGCTCAACAAAACCTGAACGGTCGCCTCCAAAATGGCATCCACGCTCGCAGCCGAACGCGCCTGCACCGGCGATTTACGCGGCTCCAGCAGCACCTGGGAACGTTGCGTCAAATGCGAACTCCTAACCTGAGGCTTTCTTCATCTAACCACAGGTAACCACGACGGCCGCAAGCAGCGCCCCAACAAAAAGGAGCAACAGAATGACGCAACAGACAAATCTAGGCGGCACCTTCACCTTCCCCGGTACCTCGATGACCGTCAATCGCATGGGCTACGGTGCCATGCAACTCGCCGGACCCCACGTTTTCGGCCCGCCGAAGGACATCGACACCGCCGTGGCCGTTCTGCGCGAGGCCATCGCCGCCGGCGTCAACCACATCGACACCAGCGATTTCTACGGCCCCCACGTCACCAACCAAATCATCAAGCAGGCTCTCCACCCCTACAAAGACGGCCTCATCATCGTCACCAAAGTAGGCGCCCGCCGCGGCGAAGACGCCTCCTGGAACCCCGCTCTCTCGCGCCAGGATCTCATCGACGCCGTACACGACAACCTCCGTAACCTCGCTCTCGAAAAGCTCGACGTCGTAAACCTCCGCGTCGGAGGAGTTATGGGACCGACCGAGGGCTCCATCGAAGCACCCCTCACCGTCCTCGCCGAACTCAAAGCCCAAGGCCTCATCCGCCATCTCGGCCTGAGCAACGTCACCCCACAGCAGCTCGCAGAAGCGCAGAAGATCGCCGACATCGTCTGCATTCAAAATCTCTACAACGTAGCCCACCGAACCGACGACGCCTTCCTCGACGACCTCGCCAAACAAGGCATCGCCTACGTACCCTTCTTTCCCCTTGGAGGCTTCACACCCCTACAATCCGCGGTACTCGACGGAGCCGCAGCCTCCCTCCAATCCACACCCATGCAAGTCGCACAGGGCTGGCTCCTTCAGCGTTCCCCCAACGTGCTCCTCATCCCCGGCACCTCATCCCTCGCCCACTTACGCGAGAACCTCAAAGCCGCTACCCTGCAACTCCCACCCGAAACTATCACCAGCCTGAATTCAATCGCCGCAGCGCCCAAGCAATAACCCGCCGCAACTTCTCGCTCATAAGCGCGTGAGCGCCGTCGGTCAGCCCCATCCGCACTCTTCTTCGAAGCGCCTCCCCTCAAAGAGAGGCGCTCTCGAATAAGAGCATGAGCATTACTCAGGATGGAGCTGGCCGTCGCCTTATCCGGCGCGATCTTCGAGCGTCTTCACATGTATACTTTCGCATCCGCGAAGCGATCTAAGCCGTGTGAACGATTTGCACCTGAAAAGGTTACATTCGACCGGGGTGACATTGAAACGACGCAACTTCTTATCGCTCATCGCAGCAGCAGCGGGACATGCCGCCTGTGCACAATCAAACGGCACAGCCTCTCCAAAGATTCCAGTTCTGCAT
The DNA here is from genome assembly GCF_013410115.1 of Tunturiibacter gelidiferens. GTDB lineage: Bacteria > Acidobacteriota > Terriglobia > Terriglobales > Acidobacteriaceae > Edaphobacter > Edaphobacter gelidiferens. The sequence goes on along the minus strand of NZ_JACCCV010000001.1, from coordinate 471,305 downwards.
GGCCCGGACGATCGCAGCGGCACAGCCCATCCTCTCGGCGTAAGCGTGCTGGCATATAAGGTCGTCACGGCCGACACCCAGGGAGCCCTCTTCGTAGCCGAGCAGATGATGCATGCAAAGGGTGGGACACCGCTGCACATGCATTTGGACCAGGACGAATGGTTCTACGTGTTGGAGGGTGAGTTCCTGGTTGAGATTGGAGGCGTACGCCAGGTGCTCACTGCAGGAGACTCAGTGCTGGGGCCGCGCCAGGTACCTCACCGCTGGTTGTTCCTCGGCAAAGGCTCCGGAAAGATCCTGGTCTCCTTCGCGCCGGCGGGAAAGATGGAGTCCTTCTTTGAGCAGGTCGCTCAGACCGGGGCGATGCCGGGTGAAGACAAAGCTCTCTTCGCGTCACATGGCATGGTGCTCCTCGGTCCCGCATTAACCGCATGACCTCCTCATCTCTGCGAGCAGTCGAGTTTGTTTACTATTCTCCATGCGATCTTCCACTCTCGCTGCCGTAGCCGTCTTACTCTGTGTTCCTCCGCTGTTCAGCCAGGCCGTCCCTGCCCCCGCCTCGCAGACCTCCCAGCCACAATCCATCGCAGCCGAAATCCACGCCGTAGAAACCGGCTTGCTCCCCCCTGTCACCGTCTCTGGAGACCCCCACCCAACGCGCTCCCTCACCGAAGAAATGAGCCGCCGCCACGTCCCTGCCGTCAGCATCGCCGTCATTCACAACGGCACCATACGGTGGGCCCACGCGTGGGGAACGCTGAACCCGGCAGGCGGTCCACCCGCCACACCAGACACCCTCTTCCAGGCTGCTTCCATCAGCAAATCCCTCACAGCCCAGGCGGCACTGCACCTGGTCCAACAAGGCAAGCTCTCGCTCGACGCCCCCGTCCAGACTGAGCTCAAAGGCTGGACCCTCCCGCAAAACACCTTCACCGCCCAGCAGCCCGTTACGCTTCGCGAACTCCTCTCCCACACCGCCGGCATCAACGTACACGGCTTCCCCGGTTACGCCACCACGGTTCCGGTTCCGACACTCCAACAAGTGCTGGATGGCATCAAGCCCGCCAACACTGACGCGATCCGCGTCACTGCCGTCCCCGGCCAGGCCAACAGCTACTCCGGCGGCGGATTCACCATCGTCCAGCAGATGATGATCGACACAACCGGCCAGCCCTTCCCGCAGATCATGCAGTCCCTCGTCCTCGGCCCCATCGGCATGCACCACAGCACCTATCAGCAGCCTCTTCCGCAGTCTCGCCTCAAAGAAGCCGCCCTGCCCGCCGACGACAAGGGCGAGCCAATCCCCGGCGGTCCCCACATCTATCCTGAAATGGCCGCCGCCGGCCTCTGGACCACCCCCTCCGACCTCGCCCTGTGGATCATCGAAATGCAGCGCTCGCTTTCAGGCCACGCCAATCACGTGCTCTCACCCGACATGACCCGCACCATGCTCACCCCCATCAAAGACAACTACGGTCTCGGCGTCGACCTCTCCAGACAAAATGACATCCCCTCCTTCGCCCACAGCGGCGGCAATGCCGGCTACAAAAACTTCTACATCGGTTACGAGAACGGCGACGGCGCCGTCATCATGACCAGCAGCGACAGCGGCGGCTGGCTCTGGCCCGACATTCTGCGCAGCATCTCCCGCGTCTACAACTGGTCCACCTGGAAGACCACCCAGCGCAGCACCATCTCTTTAGCACCATCCGCGCTGACTCCGTACACCGGCAAATTCAGCACGAAGTCACTCGGCGAAATCGAAATCGCTCTCGAATCCGGGCACCTGCAGGCCAACCTCTCCTACTACGGCTCCAGCCCGCTCTTCCCCTCCGCGCCCAACACCTTCTTCGCAACGGATACTCAAGTCGAGCTGCGCTTCGATTCACCAGACTCCGGCACCTTCCTTGTAGACAACCAATCCATCCCATTCACTCGCGCCAAGTGACCGCCCTCCATCGAAAGCCTCTTATGATCGGTAACCGCAAACGCGCTTTTCGCCACCGAACGCTTCTGACGAGAAGCCGACTTATCGAGACTTACCTTTCATGGATGAGTACATTGGCGATTTAGCACCAATTGAGAATCCGTGCGGTAGAGTGGCCATCCACGACTATGCTACATTTCTCGCATTGTCGTAGGGAGCGTGGCTCATTGAACGCCGTCGTTACCAGGAAATACGGCCCGCCGCTGGATGTGCTGCAGCTCAGAGAGGTGGCGACACCAGAGCCGACTGAGGCGGAGGTCTTGGTCAAGCTGTATGCCTCGTCCGTCAATCCGCTCGACGGTTTCACAATTAGAGGGCCCTTGTTTTTCGTTCCGAGCCTTGGAAGGCTTCTCAGACCGACACACAAGATAGCTGGCGCTGATTATGCGGGGCGAATTGAATCGGTCGGCCGGGATATAAAGCGATTTCAGCCGGGCGATGAAGTCTTTGGGGCATCGTTCACGGGAAAAGGCCAGGGAGGATTTGCTGAGTACGTATGTACTCAGCAAGACAGCCTTGCGCCGAAGCCATCCAATCTGTCGTTCGAGCAAGCAGCAGCCGTGCCCGTAGCTGCGATTACTGCTCTTCAGGGTCTACGCGATCACGGTCAGATCCAGCCCGGCCAGAAAGTTCTGATCGACGGCGCATCGGGTGGCGTGGGTACGTTCGCTGTCCAGATTGCCAAATCATTCGGGGCCGAAGTGACCGCCGTATGCAGCCCGCGAAATGTAGACATGGCGCGATCAATCGGTGCGGACCATGTGATCGATTACACACGAGAAAATTTCACGCTAAGCGGGTTGCGATACGATCTGATCCTCGGGGCGAACGCCCATCATTCGATTCTCGATTACAGGCGTGCGCTCAATCAGGACGGAATCTTTGTGTGGGCTGGAGGTGGTTTAGCTCGAATGTTCCAGGCGATCTCACTGAGGCCGCTTCTATCGTTGATCGGCAACAAGAAAGTGCGTTTCTTCATTGCGAAGGTCAACGTAACGGATCTGCTTCTTCTCAAGGACCTTCTCGAAGCCAGAAAGATCGTACCTGTGATAGACAGGCGATACCCACTAGCCGAAGTAGCTGAAGCCCTCTGTTATCGCGAAGAAGGACATGCACAAGGGAAAATCGTTATCACCATCCCTCACGGTAATGAGGTTGATGCTGCCCTCTGAACCTTCAGACCATACAAGATCCCTCTGACAGAAATTTCATTGCTACGTTGATGACATCAGGCCTATGCACTCATCAACCTTGATTTACGCTTCTCCAAATTGGATAAGTAACGAGAAACGCGCTTCTCGTCATTTGCCCACCGCCCACGCGAACCTTCGCGTCGGCTTCCCCGCGCCTAGTACCCGCCCGAATCCCCGCCATGCGATAGATTCTCGAACCGCGTATAGTCCGCCAGATACGCCAGCTGAATACTTCCAGTCGGTCCGTTTCTCTGCTTCGCGATGATGATCTCCGCCTTGCCTTTTAGATCTTCATTCTCGCGGTCGTAGTACTCCTCGCGATGAATAAAGCAGACCACGTCAGCATCCTGCTCGATCGAACCCGACTCGCGCAGGTCGCTCAACAGCGGCTTCTTGTCGCCGCCCCTCTGCTCACTCGCACGCGACAGCTGCGACAGCGCCACCACCGGCACCTTCATCTCCTTCGCCAGCGCCTTCAGCCCGCGCGAGATCGCCGAGACCTCCTGCGTGCGATTCTCAAACCCCTTCTGCGACCCCGACGAACCCGTCATCAGCTGCAGATAATCGATCACAATCAAATCCAGCGCACCATGCTGCTGCTTCAGCCGCCGCGCCTTCGCCCGCATCTCCGCCAGCGTAATCCCCGGCGTATCGTCGATAAACATCTTCGACTCCATCAGCCGCTCCAGCCCATTGATCAGCTTCGCCCGGTCCTCGCGCATCAACATCCCGGTCTGAATCGCCTTCGAGTTCACCAGCGCCTGCGAAGCCAGCATTCTCCGCAGCAGACTCGCCTTACTCATTTCCAGCGAGAACACCGCCACCACCTTGCCCCCGCGCACCGCAGCATTCTCCGCAATGTTGATCGCCCACGCCGTCTTGCCCATCGAAGGCCGAGCCGCAATAATCGTCAGCTCCGACTCCTGCAGCCCGCTCGTCATCCGGTCAAACTCGATGTAGTGCGTCGCCAGCCCCGTAACCTCGCGCCCCTGCTCATACAGCGCATCGATCGACCCAAACGAGTCCTTCACAATCGCCGTAATATCCGAGAACCCGCCCGTCACCGCATGCTCAGAGATCTCCGTCAACCGGCTCGAAACCTGGTTCAACACATCGATCGCCTCGCGGCTCTGGTCCGAGGCCTCGATCATCCCCATATCGCACACCGTCAGCAGCTGCCGCATCAGGCTCTTATCGCGAACGATTCGAACATAGCTCTCAATACTCAGCTTGCGCGGCAGGCCCTCACTGAGCGAAGCCAGATAAGGCAGCCCACCCACCGAATCCAGCTCCTTCTTCTTCCCCAGATAATCGGTGACCGTAACGATGTCTACCGCATGTCCAACCTCAACCAGGTGCAGCATCGCATCGTAGATCTTCCGGTGCGAATCCAGCGCAAAGTCATCGGTCTTCAGCAGCATCGTCGCATCTATAATCGCGACCGGCTCCACCAGCATCGCGCCGAGAATCGTCATCTCGGCATGCACCGACGCCGGCCGTTCCTGCTCGCCGACAATGTGGGGATAAGTAGCCATGAAGTCCTAAACTATCGAATGCCAGCCTGCGGAAGGCGGCGCATTTCTGTGGATTACCCAGCTGTCGGGTAGATTTCAGTCTACGCCGCCCGGCCACACCCACCCACATACAGAGAACCAAGCCGGATGCCCCGCGCCCAGCCCTCGTGAGTCTGTGTTTTCAGCCTCCACAGAAAGTCGTTATAGGCTATTCGTTAACGACAAACAAACTTCCGCAGGAGCAATAATGGGCGTCGAAAAGGTTCTAGCCATTCCCGAGCAAGCCCAGCGCGACAAAGCCTCCTTCGAGGTCCTCCGCGTCTGGATCGCCGAACAGGGCCAACACGTCAGCATTCGCAGCGGAGCCTGGGAGGACCCCTTCGCCTGGGGCATCGTCCTCGCTGACCTCGCCCGCCACATCGCCCTCGCCCACCAGCTGCAAAACAAGGACACCGACACCGACACCGAAGCCTTCCTCAACCGCCTCCTCGAAGGCTTCGAAGCCGAGATCGAAAACCCCACCGACGAACCCGAAGGCGAAGTCACCCAATAACCCGCACTCTGCTCCGTTGAAACCCGTCACCTGCCCAGAGCTGCAGCCCTTTTCGACCCGTCATCCTGTTCAAGTCGTCAATCTGTTCGAGCTGCCATCATCTTCATGTCGTCATCATGTTCGAGCCGTCATCCTGCTCGAATCGTCACCCCTTCGAGTCGTCATCCTGAACGGAGTGAAGGATCCCCGTATTTAGTCCTTTGCCGTTGTTCCTCCCCTAAGCCCGTCTCAATCTTCGTCATCTCGACCGAAGCGGCAGACAGCCTCACCGTCTGTCGCGCAGCGGATTGCGGCCACATCTCTCAGTTGCAGCGAACCGATGCATGCTGCGGTGTCCGTCAAGACCCCCGCATTTCGCGCGCGCCTGCCACCTCGCCAAAATAAACTCTCAAACCTGGCGTATTTTCAGCCGCCCAGAATCTGTGGTGCTAAAACACCACATTCACCACACATCCCACCACACCCAGCCACAAAAAAAGCACGTTCAAACACCACAATTTCGCAAAAACCCCTGCAAAAGCGGGCCTCCGTCCCAGGCCCGCCAGCAGAAATTATTTGTGCTTGTAATCCTGAAAAAGATCAGGAAACTGCTGCTTCAACGCCGCCATCTTCGGCACATCGCACACCTGGATATACGGATTGTTGGGATTCTTCTCCGCATAGTCCTGGTGATAGTCCTCGCCGTCATAGAAAGCCTTCAGCGGCGTAACCTCGGTCACAATCGGCTTGGGAAACACATGCGCCGCATCCAGTTGAGCGATATAGGCCTTAGCCACCTTCTCCTGCTCCGGCGTCGTATAAAAAATCACCGACCGATAAGAAGTCCCCACATCCGGCCCCTGCCGGTTCAACTGCGTAGGATCATGCACCACCGAAAAGAAGATTCGCAGCAGCGTCCCATAGCTAACCTTCGCCGGATCAAACACAATCTTCACCGACTCCGCATGCCCCGTACCCTCAGACGAAACCTGATCATAAGTAGCCGTCGACGCAGATCCACCCGAATACCCCGCAGTCGTAGCCGTAACGCCTTTCACCCGCTGAAACACAGTCTGTACGCCCCAGAAGCATCCACCCGCAAACACTGCAGTCTCATGCCCGACCGCCGCATGTGGCTCATCCATCACAGGAGCCGGAATCGGCTCTCTCCGCTCTGCGCCCATCACCATACTCTTTCCCCTTCCAAATAAAATCAACGCGACCACCACCACAGCCAGCAGAATCAAACTTGTCTTGAAAGAACCCATCATGCACCAACCCTTCCCAACTTGGACGCCCAAACCCCGCCAGCGGTTACATCTGGAGGGCCGACACACCTCACTCAGCCAGAAGGTACACACGTCACGAAAGTGACCGCCGCCCGCGCAGGGCGCCCGTCCGGCAGGACACCCGAGGGCACAAAACTAAGCCACGCGCGCCCTGCCCTGAATCTCGATATAAACGTGAATCAAACTAACCGCCGCAGGCGTAACCCCTGCAATACGGCTAGCCTGCCCAATCGTCTGCGGCCGCACCCGCGAAAGAATCTCTTTCATCTCACTCGACAAACCACTCACCGTCGAATAATCGAACCACCCCGGAATCGCCCGTCTCTCCGCCCTCCGCATCTTCTCCATCGAGCGCCGCTGCTGGTCCAGATACCCCGAGTACTTGATCTCCGTCTCCACCGTCTTCATCTCATTCCGAACCCACGCCGGCAGCTTCGAATCCCCGGCAACATCCATCGCCGCCACCCAACCCCCAAGCGCCTCATCCCCATCCCGCAATCTCTCCCGAAGCACCGGGGCAACCTCTTCGATCGGCACCTCAGGCCGCTTCAAAAGCTGCGCAAACGTCTGCCCGCTAACCCCAGCCGCATCGCCATCCAGCCTCTCCTTCAGCGCAACCGGCAACTCCTCCGCCTTCACCCGCGCCGAACCCAGTAGCCTCTCAAACGCAACCGCCCGAGCCTGCTTCGCCTCATACTCCGCCCACGCAGCATCATCGATAAGCCCCAGCCGCCGCCCATGCGGAGTCAGCCTGCTATCCGCATTATCAATCCGCAGGTGAAGCCGAAACTCCGCGCGTGAAGTAAACATCCGGTAAGGCTCATTCGTCCCCTTGCTGATCAGGTCATCAATCAGAATCCCCGTATAGGCCTCGGTCCGATCCAGCGTAAAGCCATCCTCGCCCCGCACCGCCAGCGCCGCATTGATCCCCGCCATCAGTCCCTGACACGCCGCCTCTTCATATCCACTCGTCCCATTGATCTGCCCAGCCAGATAGAGTCCTGCAAACGACTTCACCCGCAGCGTACGATCCAGCTCCGTCGGATCAATCGCGTCATACTCAATCGCATATCCCGGACGCAGCATCTCTGCACTCTCAAGCCCAGGAATCGACCGCACCATCGCCGCCTGAACTTCCATCGGCAGGCTCGTACTCATGCCATTGATGTAGACCTCATGGGTATTCAACCCCTCAGGCTCCAGAAAAAACTGATGCCGCGTCTTCTCCGGAAACCGCACGATCTTGTCTTCAATCGAAGGACAGTACCGCGGCCCAATCGCCTCGATCTGCCCCGTATACATCGGCGACCGATGCACATTCTCGCGAATCAGCCGCAGCGTCTCCGGCGTCGTATGCGCGATATGGCAGTTGATCTGCCGCAGCGGAATCTCCTTCGTGCGAAAGCTGAACGGCGTTGGATCTTCATCCCCCGGTTGCTCCTGAAACTGGCTCCAATCGATCGTGCGACCATCGAGCCGCGGCGGCGTCCCCGTCTTCAAACGGCACTCGCGCAACCCCAGCCGCTTCAGCGCCTCTCCCAGCAATACACTGGCTGGCTCTCCACTCCGCCCCGCCGTGTACTGCTGCTCCCCGCAATGAATCAACCCATTCAGAAACGTTCCTGTCGTAACAATCGTCGCCGCAGCATGAATCACGCGCCCATCCCGCAACTTCAACCCGCGCACAACTCGCTTCGGAGAAAACTCGCTGACTGGCTGACTCGCTGACTGGCTGACTCGCTGACTGGCCGACTCGCTGTCCTCCACAATCAAATCCACCACCTCAGCCTGCTTGATGAAGAGATTCTTCTGCCCCTCCAGCACCTCGCGCATCTTCACGCGATACAGCGCCTTATCGCACTGCGCCCTCGGCGACCACACCGCCGGCCCCCGCGAAGTATTCAACAGACGAAACTGTATCCCCGTAGCATCTGCGACCTCGCCCATCACCCCACCCAGCGCATCCACCTCACGCACCAAATGGCCTTTGGCAATCCCACCAATCGCTGGATTGCAGCTCATCTGCGCAATTAGATCAAGATTCAACGTAAAGATCGCAGTACGAAGTCCCATTCGCGCAGAGGCCATCGCCGCCTCGCAACCAGCGTGCCCAGCACCCACCACCACCACATCGAACTGTTCCGAAAAGCTCACCTCTCTATTTTAGGCGTTGCCGGGTGATTCCTTGTAAATTGCACCTTTACAAGTCACCAATCCCAAACAACAATCAACCCTATGCGCCTTCATCGCCATCTTGCCGTCTTCGCGCTTCTCTGCGCTATCCTTCCTCTCTGCCTCCATGCCCAGCAGCTCCCCACCGCTATCACCAGCGACCCCGTTCACGACAAGACCAACCCCGCCGCTTTCGAAACCTTCCAGATCCCCAGCCACGGCGCCCTCCTCAACGCGCTCGCCTACATCGCACCCGGCCCGGCCCCACATCCCGTCGTCCTTCTCCTTCACGGCTTCCCCGGCAACGAGAAAAATCTCGATCTCGCACAGGCTATCCGCCGCGACGGCTGGGACGTCGTCTACTTCGACTACCGCGGCTCCTGGGGCTCCCCCGGCGACTTCTCCTTCACCCACTCCATCGAGGACACCCAATCCGCCATCGCCTACCTGCGCGACCCCGCCAACGCAAAGAAGCTTCACTCCGATCCGTCCTCTATCGTTCTCGTCGGCCACAGTATGGGTGGCTTCATAGCCCGCTACGTCGCCGCACAAGACCCCGCCATCAAAGCCGTCGGCCTCATCTCCGCAGCCGATATGGGCGTTGACAGGGTTCAATCCATCAAACCCGATCAGAGAGACGCCGCAGTCGCCGCTCTCGCCTCACACCTCGCTGCAGAAGGCATGGCCCCGCTCGCCGGATGCACGCCCGAAAGCCTCGCCAAAGAGGTCGTCGCCAACGCAACCGCATGGAACATCCCCGCTCTCGCCCCCAAGCTCGCCACCCGCCCCATCCTCGTCATCACCTCTGACGACGGCCTCGCACCCTCCAACGACGCCTTCGTTGAAGCCCTCCACAAAGCCGGCAACCAAGAGGTCACCGCAATCCACATGGCCACCGACCACTCCTACTCCGACCAGCGCATCGCCCTCGAGAAGGCGGTCCTCGACGGTCTCGACTACCTTCAACATAAATAGTGCTGTCACACGCAGCCGAGTTGCCGGATATTAAAATGCTCTCAGCTTCGTTACATCTAACCGACGAAGGAGAGACGGGCAACCTTGAATCGACTCACTCATAGCCCGACCAGCTTCACTGCATCGCACATAGATTCGCTCGCGCTTGCGTTCCCTCACTTTCGCCACACCTGGTTCTTGGCTATCTTCCTCTTCTGCACCGCCATTGTGCTCGCAAACGTGGTGCATTACGTCCTGTTCCGCATACTGCGCCGCAAAGAAGAAGAGAACAAAACTCTCGGCTGGGGACTCCAGCGTTATCTCGGCAAACCAGCCCGCGCCATCTTCTTCCTCACCTGTCTCCTCATCATCCTCCCCATCATCCCCGGACTGCCTGACAAGCTCGAAGACACCATCCGTCAGGGCCTCATCATGGCGATGGTCGCCGCCCTCGGCTGGTTCGCCGTCGGCTGCATCTACGTCCTGCAGTCCATCATGCTCCGGCGCTACGACCTCAACGCCGAAAACAACATCCAGGCCCGTCGCGTCCACACCCAGTTCCAGCTCTTCCGCCGAATGCTCATCAGCTTCGTGGTCATCATCGACATCGGCGCCCTCCTCTGGACCTTCAACGACCCGCGCATCTGGCACTACGGCTCCGGACTGCTCGCCTCCGCCGGCATCGCCTCCCTCATCCTCGCCACTGCCGCCAAATCCACCGCCGCAAACTTCTTCGCCGGCCTCCAGATCGCCGTCACCGAGCCCCTCCGCATCGACGACGTCGTCGTAGTCCAGGGCGAGTGGGGCCGCGTCGAAGAGATCAACTCCGCCTACGTCGTCATCCGCATCTGGGACCTCCGCCGCCTCATCGTGCCCCTGAGCTACTTCATCGAAAACTCCTTCCAGAACTGGACCCGCGAGTCCTCCGACATCATGGGCACCGCCTTCCTCTACGTCGACTATTCCATCCCAGTAGAGGACCTTCGCCAGCAACTCGAATCCATCGTCCACCCTTCGCCGCTCTGGAACAAGCAAGTCTGCGGCCTCCAGGTCACCAACCTCACCGACCGCTCCATGGAGCTCCGCTGCCTCATGAGCTCGCGCAACTCCAGTGAAAACTTCGACCTCCGCTGCCTCGTCCGCGAAAAGATGACCGAGTGGATCCAGCAGAACTACCCCGACGCCTTCCCCACCACGCGCTTCGCCTCTCGTCCAGATGGCTCTGCCCAACCGCAGGAAGACCAGAGGCTCCCAAATCCCCTTCAACAAACCGACCACAACTAGATCTGCACCTCCCTTCCGCCCAACGGGAGGACCAGTAGTCTTCACCCGCCACTACAGGGTAGACAAGTCTCGAAGTGACCGCCCCGCGCGTAGCGGGCCCGTCCGGCAGGACATATCTTTCGCCCACGGCAACCCAAAATCGCTATAAACTAGCCATCCAGCGAGGTCCCCATGCTAGGCCAAACTCCCATCATCGCCTTCATCCCCACCCGCGACGCCGCCCAGTCCCGCGCGTTCTACGAGGACCTCCTCGGCCTGCGCTTCGTCGACGACGACAAATTCGCCCTCGTCATGGAAGCCAACGGCACCATGATCCGAATCGTTCGCGTCGGCAACTTTACTCCCGCGCCCTTCACCATCCTCGGCTGGGAGGTCAAAGACATCCACCAATCAGTAGCAGACCTCACCGCCAAAGGCCTCGTATTCACCCGCTATCCCCACTTCGAGCAAAGTCCCGACGGCGTCTGGACCGCGCCCGGCGGCGCCGCAAAGGTCGCATGGTTCACCGATCCCGACGGAAACACGCTCTCGCTCTCACAGCACTGAGCCGTCAGTCGAACTAGTCGAATCTTGGCAGATGCTGCAGGTCTGTTTCAGGAACCAGCTCCACTTCACCGCCTGCTTTAATCCAGGCCTTCATCCCGCCAGTAATCACCTTCGTGTGGCAGTTTTCCTGCATCAACATATGCGCCACCCTGACGCTGGTAGTATCGCGAAGGCAGCTGCAATACAAGTAGACCTCGCACTCCGGCACCATAAACTCGCGCAACGCAATCAGCTCCTCCTTCAACCGATGCGGTTCCACTCGAATCGAGTTTTTAATCCGCTGCATCCCGGGATCGTAGTACCCATGGCTGCGCACATCAGCAATGATCATCAGTTTTTCCGGCGTCTGTTCCTGGAGGCGCCCATAGAGATTGTCCGCAGTAATCCGGTCGATCCCCTCGTATCTCTGCGCACGCATCGTAAAAACAACCAACGCCAGCGCATAACTGAATCCAAGTAGCAATAACAGAAAAAGTGCAGCATGGCTCGCTCTTCCAAGCGACTCTGTAATCTCCCGCAGAGATCCGCTGAACGCATACCCGATACCCAGCCACACCGAACAATAAGCCAGGGCTCCAAGTGCATCCAGACGGAGAAACCGCCCAATCCGCATGTTCAACGAACCAGCCAACGGAGCCGCCATCGCCCCAAGCCCCGGAATAAACTTCGCGAACAATAGCGTCTTCTGTCCGCGCCGATAGAAATATCCGGCCGAACTGAAGATACAACTTAAAACTCGACCCTAACCCCCAACTGCACCTGCCGCTCCGGCGACTGCCCCGTCGACGCCGCCGTAAACGTCCCGAACGGCCGTACGTTCAGCCCCTCCGCCGCAACCGTCGCAGCATTCTGAAACACCAGCGGCGTCACCCCGTTTACCTCCGTCCCCACCAGGTAGGCCCGCTGCATAATCGCCGAGTAGTTCACCCGATTCGTCAGGTTGAACGCCTCGGCAACCCACCGCACCTTCACACCTTCACTCGCCAGCACAGCCTTGCTCAAACGCAGGTCGACGCGCCCGGTATCCGGCAGCCGCAGCGTATTCCTTCCCACCGTCGGTAGATACACCGCCCCGCCTGCCCCATTGATACTCTCGTGTCCACCAGCAAGCCTGGTTCCGCCAAAGATATCCAGGCTGTAAGGTCTCCCGCTCGTCTCCGTAAAAATAGGAGCAACCGCCCAGCCGTTCACCGTGCTCCTCAGCCAATGCTGTTCGATCGAAAACTTCGGCTCCCACACCACGCTTGCCACGATCTTATGCGGATAATTCAGCGCAGAGAGCCCCTTGTCATACCGCACGTCGAACGGATCGAACTGACCGTTGGTCCGCGGCGTCGCCCCGCCACTCTGGCCATAGTCAATCGCCTTCGCCCACGTCCAGCTCGCTCGAAACTCCAACCCGCCCCGGCTGCGTCGCCGAGCCTCCAGCACCAGAGCGTTATAAGTCGCATTTGCATTCGAAAGGATGTCAGTCACGGGCCCAAAGTTCGTGTTCAGCCTCTGCGAATAAAAGGGAATAACAAACGTCTCCCCATCTCGAACGCCGACAACACCGGTGCCACCCTGCAGTTGAAACTCCTTCGTCGCAACCGACGGAGCGATATTGATATCCACCGAGTTCGGCAGTTGACGATCAAGATTCAGCAGATACGTCGCACTCGCAACCATCCCCGCACCCACCTCACGCTCAATCGAAAAGCTGCCTTGTTGCACCGCTGGCAGCCGAAATCTCCGATCGAATACCATCGCCGACGTCGTCTTCCCCACAGCCGCCGGCGGCGGCGTCACGTACGAGCAGGCATACCCAAATCCCTGATTTGCAACCTGCGGACAATTTGTAACCGTTGTCGGTAAGATCAGAACGCTCGTCGTCGAAGAGGGCAGCGCCGTGTTTGACAGCGCGTTACTCAATTTGGCGCCGGGCAGCCTGCCATAGAACAGACCGTACCCAATGCGAACAACCCCCCGGCCCGACCCAAACGGCTCCCACGACACAGCCGCCCTCGGTCCAAAGTTATTGCGATCCTCCGGAAACACACTCGTCGCGCCCTTCTGCCCAAACACCGCATCGAGCGTTGCATTTGGCTGTTGCGGCAGCGGGGAGAGTTCGTATTCGTAACGCAATCCGGCACTTATTGTCAGCCCCCGCCTCACCCTCCAGTCATCCTGCAAAAATCCCGCCCACTCCTGGGTGTTAAAGGTCACCGTCTTTTGCCCGAAGCTCTGCGTAAACGAGCGAAAGCAGAAATCATGGATCGGCGCTGTTATCGACGGACAGCCGCCGTTCGGATACGCGTTCACATTGAAGGTGTAGTCGGTGATCCAATCCACCAGCCCACCCGAATGACCCGACGTCACGCCGCTGTCGTAATGAAATGCTCCCTGCGAATTATTGAGAGTCGAAATATCGTCATGAACAAAGCTGACATCCACCCCCGCCTGAATTTGATGACGCCCACGCACCAGCGTCCACAGATCGGCAAGCTGAACCTTGTTCTCATCCGGATAGGCCGTGCGCCCCAGCGAGGTCGACGTCCCGAACGTAAATCCATCCGGACCGATCGCTATCTCGGGAGCAAATCCACCCGGCCCTACCGCGGGCTCCTGTGGCAGCGGCTTCGACGCCGTCTCAAACTGAAGATCCCGACCATACTGAATACGCAACTCATGACTCAGTTTCGGCGACACCCTCCAGGTCCATCGGCCCAGCAACGAATCCACCTTCACATAGCTGCTCCCCAGGCTTGCGACTCCAAGATCCACCACCGGCGCAGACCGCACCCCCGACGGCGCACTTGACCGCGCCCGGTTGTACTGCAAACTCACGCGATGGCGCTCCGTTGCCTGCCAATCCATCTTGCCGAAGTTGATCGTCTGTTCCTGTCGCCGCGCCACGGTCCCCGTCAGGCTGTCGAGATAGGTCAACGCAGCACTCACCTTCGCCCCCGTCACGCCTCGATTGCCCAGCAGCGCACTCTGCGTTGGTGTCAGCAAATAGAAGTTCGGATCATAGGGTGTCGAGACAGCCGGAAACGACCGCAGCTGCTGATCGTACGTATAAAAGTAAAAAAGTTTATCCCTCACCGCCGCCCCGCCAACGCTGCCGCCGAACTGCTGCCGAAGATCGGAGGGCTTCACCGCGGTACTCGTGCTCAAACCATTCACGTAGGTCGTCGCTATCGAAAAAGGATTCGTAGCTCCAAACGCGCTCGACCGCACCAGGTAAAAACCCGTCCCATGCAGCGCATTCGCACCGCTCTTCGAGACCGTCGTAATGATTCCTCCCGCCGCATGCCCATACAACGCCGAGTAGTTCTGGCCGCTCACACGAAACTCCCTCACCGCCTCCTGAGAAAACGTGGAAGCAACTCCTGCGTGCCGGCTGTACCCACCCCCTCCATCCACGCTCCCCGCACTCACCCGTCGTGAAGACCCCGTCTCCGCGGCGTCTTCGATCTCCCCTGCACTCTCCCCGCCCGTCCCTCGCGGCACCGCGCCAAAGCTCTGGTCGTCGTCTCCACCATCAATCCGGCTGCTGTTCTGCGTCGAAGCCACCCCGCGGAAGCTCAACAGCGCGTCCCCCTCCGGATCGGCGTTGACCGTCGGCGTCAATAAAGCGAACGTCTGCCATCGCCGCCCGTTCACCGGAGTCCTCTCCATCTCCTCCGGTGTAACGACACTGGCCGTGGCCGCAGACGCCACCTCGTCGACGCTTACCGTAGCCGGCGTCTCCGGCACTGCGGTCACGTTCACCGAACTCACGACCCCACTCACTTTGAGCCTCGCCTCCACCGTGGTCACGCCTCCAACCTCCACGACCACCGGTTCCAGCGTCAGATTCGCGAACCGCTCATAGTCCACCAGTACCCGATACTCTCCCGCAGGCAGATGAGACACAACAAACTCGCCTTTACCTTCGGTCTTCGCAACAGCAGTCAATCCGTTCGCGAGATTCTGCACCTGCACCACCGCGCCCACCAGCGCACCACCCGTCGCGTCAACTACAAAACCGCTGACCGCCCCATCCACCGAACTCTGGCCCCACGCGCAGCCCCCCATGGCAGCAGCGGCACTAAACCACAGCAAGCAGGCCCGGACAACGTTCCTCACACCCGCGCTCACCTTCGCGCGTCCCAGACAGAACGACATGCACTCTCCGCGGATTCTGTACCGCTCTACGCCGCAACCACGGGAAGATTCAAAAGAAAGCTCGCCATGCCCTTTCGCTATCCAGGCAAAGCGTCGCAGCCGCAAATGGTCCGCACCACGCCAAAAACAACAGGACACTATGAGATTAGCCGCAGACGCGGCAATTGTGAAAGGCCACTTCCGTGTTAAGCACAAAAGAGCAGCGACCGAAGCCGCCGCCCTCTCGAAATAACCAGGTTTAGAACTGCGCCCGAACCGACAACTGGACCTGACGGGGTGTGTAAGAGAATCCGCTCGCGTTCGAGTTCGTCACGGAGCCGAACAGCGGTAAAGCGGAGTTCGCGCTGCTCGTGTTGAACGTCAATAGGTTCGCTGTTACCTGTTTGGCCACATTGGTCGTAGTACCGATGAAGTATCCGGTAGTATTCACCGACGTGACGTTCTGCCGGTTCAGAATGTTGAAGCTCTCTCCAAGCAGTTCCAGCTTCACACGTTCGGCAACATTGAACCGCTTCGACAGCCGAAGATCCAGCACATTCGTGCTCGGCTGTTGCAGACCATTGCGCTCAAACCCCGGCAGCCGGAAATTTCCGTTGCCAGTGCCGGTTCCGCCCGATCCGTTCACACCGCTCCCCACCGCATTCAACTGCGCGCCGTTGATAAGACCCGTCGACAGCGTCCCGCTGGTGGCCACCGAATAGGGCAATCCGCTCTGCGCCGAGAAGTTCGGCGAAACCTCATAGTCGTTCAGCAGATAACTCTTCCAACCCGTAAAGCGCCACGGCGACGTCGCCACCGCCGTCAGGACAAATCGGTTCGGAACATTCTGATTGGAGTTTCCATACTCCCCGCGAAGATTCGTCGGATCCACCAGCGCATTGGCAGAGGTACCAGTCTGGTTGTTCTCCCCGTAATCCAGCGCATGGGACCAGGTATAGTTCGCGCTGAATTGCAGGTTGTGCGTAAGACGATGTGAGATCTGACCCACCAGACCCTGGTAGTTCGAGTTGACCCCGCTGAAGATGTTCGTCTTCGATCCGAAGTTGCAATCCGGACGCTGGCTCGGACACACCTTGGAAGACGTCGTGCTCTTTGCAAAAAAGTTCGACGTGAACGTGGAACCGTTCCGCAGTGGGCCTTTCCCGAACGTGTCCACCACGGTGTAGGTCACGGTGGTCGGAGCAGGCAGGTTCAAGTCGACAAAACTCGGCAGACGCCGCCCAAACGATCCCAACCAGGTCACGCTGACGACCGTATTCCAGCCAAGGTCCTGCTCCACCGTCAGGTCTGCCTGGTGGATCTCCGGCAGCTTGAAATTCTTGTCGAAGAACGTGGAGTTCGGTGGAGTTCCCGTGTTGACCAGCGTCGGAATGACCTCCGGAAACACCGGTGCGCCCGCGCTCGTCGACGTGTACGTGAAGCTCGGCTGGCCGTTGAGCGACCCTGTGTTGATCAGCGCGTTATAGATCGAGGAGTTGATGACACGAGCGAAGAACTCTCCATAGCCGCCTCGCAGAATCGTCTTGCCGCCTCCAAACACATCGTAGGCAAAGCCAACTCGCGGACCAATGTTGCTCTTATTGCTAGGCAGCGACCCCGTCTGCGGAATCGATGAAACGATCAGGCTGCTGACTGGCGACGGCAACTGTTCATACTCATACCGAATGCCGCCGGTCAGGCTCAGACGCGGATTCAACTTCCACTCATCCTGCACGAAGAAAGCATAATCCCCCGTATTGAAATCGAGGCCGGGCCGACCAAACCCCTGCGTATACGAGCTGTAGTTATGCGCCTGGGCAACTGTCTTCGGATTCTGTGAGAGATACAAGTCCGTTAGGTAGTTCGTCAACGTGGAGTAACTATATCCGCCATACTGCGCAAAGAGATTGTTGATCAGGTCATTCGTATGAATGTAGTCGCCGCCAAATTTAATGCTGTGGTTTCCGCGAATCCAGTTCACCGTGTCGGCGACCTGATTCCGGCGCTCATCCGGCAGCGCAGCACGCTGCAGAAACGTCTGTGTTCCAAACGTAAAGCCATTCGTAATCGATACACTCGGCGGAAGTCCGCCAAACGGATTGCTATAGCCTCCCAGGGTCGGGCCGACCAGGTTCGAAGTCTCATAGGCCGCAGGATCCTGGGCGAACTCGAACTCAAAATCGCGCCCGTACTGATAACGAACCTCGTTGCTGATGTTGTTCGTAATCAACGTATCCAGCTTCGCAATGCCGAACGTATCGCGTACATAGTCGTTGCCAAAACTATGCGAACCATCGAAGACCGTAGCGCCCGTCTGGATGCCTGCCGGTGAGATCCAACGCAACCGGTTCACCTCAAACGAAGCATGATTCTTTCCGTTGATCTGCCAGTCCACTTTAGGAAAGAAGATCGTCTGATCGCCCGTACGCGGCACACTGCCGAGCAGCGAATTCAGATTGGCTAGACCGCTGGTGTAATCCGTTGCGGCCGCACCATAACTGGCCAGCTTGAGATTGTTTTGCAATGTGCACGCCGCCGCGTCGATCGTGCTTGGCGCCGTCGCACCTGTCCCTCCGCACACCTTCCCGCCCGGTAGCGCCGCATCAGGCGTCGCAAAGAAGCTCGTCGGATTGCTCGCGGCCGCGACCGCAGGAAAGTTTCTTTGAAAGCGGTCAGCCGCAAAGAAGAAGAACAGCTTGTCCCGGAAGATCGGCCCGCCCACCGCACCGCCCCATTGCTTGCGACGATCCGTCGGCTTGAAGTTCACCGAACTGAAGGGTCCATTCGGAACCACCTGCACGGTCTTCGTCGTAAACGCGTTCGCCGCTCCCCACTCCGCATCGCGATCGTAAAAGTACGCCTCGCCGTGGAACTTATTGCCGCCCGACTTCGTGATCGAGTTCACAACGCCGCCAGCAGCCCGGCCATACTCGACCGTGTAGTTCGAAGTATTAACCTGAAACTCCTGAATCGAAGCTTTGGCCGTCGAGTAGCCCGCGCGAGTGCGTCCACGCTCCTCTGAAAAGTAGGCCTGATTGTCATCTGCTCCGTCGATGGTTACATTATTCAGCAGGGTGCTCTGGCCGCGGAAACTCAAAAGCCCAAACCCGCTCGAATCGGCAACCACTCCAGGTGTCAACAGCGCATAAGCCGACCAACGATAGTTGTTCACTGGAAGATCAAGCAGCATCTTTTGATTGATGACTCCCGAAAAATCAGGCGACGTCGTATTCAGCACCGGGGCCTCGCTCGTCACCTCAACCGTGTCGCTCACGTTACCCACAGGCAGCTTGGGCGAGATATCTGTCAGCAGTCCAACCTCGACGAGGACCTCACCGGAACGATAGCTTCGGAACCCGGGCGCCGTAATTGTAACCGTGTAGGTTGCAGGCTGTAGATGGATCACCCGGAAGACACCCGAGCCATCGACCTTCACGTTCTGTTCAGCATTCGTCGCGTTCGAATGGACGACTACGATCGCGCTCCCAATCGCGGAACCACTCGCATCCTCGACCGTACCGCCGATCGCGCCGTCGACTGCTGACTGCCCGTAGCTCCTTAGTCCTGTAGCCGCGCAAAACGTCGCAATCAGCGCAACCAGCGCGCCGCGCATCATCCATCCCGAAATCTTCATCTGGTCTCCTGAGTTTGTTTCGCCCTGCAGACTGCACGTCGTTCCGCGCCTGCTACGAGCCAAAGTTTGCTTGCTTTCTGTGAGTCTCCCCAGCGTCGCATGAGACCGTTAACGTCGGATTACGAGAAGTAAAAATGATGTCTTCTACACGCTCCCGCATGACACCCTCGCATCGTCACAGAGCCTCGCGCGATCGCCGCAACCCGCTCCAGGCGCGCAAACTTGTACACTGTTAATAGAAATGTTTATTGATGAAGCAAGAATTCGTATCAAGGCCGGCGACGGCGGCAACGGCTGCATGGCCTTCCGCCGAGAAAAGTTCGTCCCCAAGGGCGGCCCCTCGGGCGGCGACGGCGGCCACGGAGGCGACGTCCTCATGTCCTCCTCCCTCAGCCACAACACCCTCGTCCATTTCCGTTTCAACCCCGAGCACAAGGCGCAGCGCGGCGGCCACGGCCTCGGCTCCAACTGCTCCGGCTCAGCCGGCGATAGCACCACCCTCAAAGTTCCCGTAGGCACGCTCCTCTACGACGACGCCACTGGCGAACTCATCCACGACTTCGCCCGCCCAAACGAGACCATCGTCATCGCCAAGGGAGGTCGCGGCGGCCGCGGCAACCAGCACTTCGCCACCAGCACCCACCAGGCCCCGCGCGAGCACGAACTCGGCCGCGCCGGCGAAGAACGCACCTACCGCCTCGAACTCCGCCTCCTCGCCGACGCCGGCCTCGTAGGCTACCCCAACGTCGGCAAATCCACCCTCATCTCGCGCCTCTCTGCAGCCAAACCCAAGATCGCCAACTACGCCTTCACCACCCTCGAACCAAACCTCGGCGTAGTCCAGGTCGGCGACTTCCCCCACACCGAATCCTTCACCGTCGCCGACCTCCCCGGCCTCATCGAAGGCGCACACCTCGGCGCTGGTCTCGGCATCCAGTTCCTCAAACATATCGAGCGCACCAGCGTCATCGTCCACCTCGTCGACGTCTCCGACTCCGGCGCCGCCGAAGGCACCTCCCGTCCCGACCCCGTCGCAGACTACAAAGTCATCACCGAAGAGCTCAAGAGCTTCGATCCCGCGCTCGCCGCCAAGCCCACCATCCTTGTGGCCGCCAAAGCCGACGTGGCAAATCCGGAAAAGCTCAAAAAGCTCACCGCAATGGCCAAACGCCGCAAGTTACCCTTCTTCATCATCTCCGCCGTCACCGGCGAGGGCATCGAGCCGCTCAAGTTCGCCATCGCCGAGATGGTCGCCGCCCACCGCCCCATCGCGCTCGAACCCGAGATCGTCGAACCCGTAAAGCTCAAGCCCAACTACCCCCCACCCCCAGGTTCCGCCCGCGGCCGCGCCTAGCCTTCGCTCCAAACCGAAATGTTGTCCGTTCTCGCCGTCATCCTGAGCGTCATCCCGCAGGGATCTGCTGTCTCTCACCCAAGAACATCGTCATTTCGACCGAAACGGACCACAGTCTCATCGTGGTACGCGCAGTAGAGAAACCCCGCATTTGCCGTTGCTTTTGCCGTTGTCGTTGCCGCTGCATTTGCCGTTGCCTGCTCGTGCTGTCATCCTGAGCGCAGCGAAGGATCCCAACGAAGCCTGTCCCGCCAAACCTTTCGCCCCTTTTTACCCACCATCTCAACGCTACAGTTGTTCTTCCAGCCATAGCCGTCACTCTTTTTGCTTGTCATTCCGCAGGGATCTGCTTTGCCATTGCCTCTCGCCTGTCATTCTGACCCTTAACTTGCCAAAGGGAAATAACCCTCGGTAATTATCCCTTGACCTCACATGCGAACAAGTCAACGACATCAGCAACGGCACGCATGAGTTGCGCCAACGCTGGGATGACAGGCTGCGTTTGCCTGTTTCCGAACTGGGCGAACGCGATTTGCGGGGCGACTCAAGATTCTTCTTGATTGCCTTGTTTGCGGCCGCAGTTCGGCATCGGAAAGCGTCTCTCCCTTACCGTACTTACGGAGCGCGAGAACACCGTCGTCGCCCGTACCTGGAGAGAAGACCATTCGGGCGCAGCTAATGGCAATCGTCAGTTCCCGGTGCTTATCGAATCTGTCCATGTCATGGACGATGCAAATAGGATCATCGACCGCGTCGCTTCCTCTTTGGTATGGCTGGACGTCCTCAATGAGCTTCAAAACATTGGCGTTGGTAATTCCCTTTATTTTTCTTTGATACCCGCCCAGTTCGTTTTACGTCGTCGGAGATCTTTGGAGCACCGGGAACTGAATCGCTGTCTCGTGATCCCTCCGATACTCAATGCTGGAGAAATACCAGACGATGTGATCAAGGCAGGATCGCAAGTGGTGGACAATCTCTCCGCTCAGAACGCTAAAACGCAGCGGGATGGTGAGATTGCGATGATAGTCAACCTCCTCTTGCCATTCCTTCGCATTTGGATCGGGAATAGTTGGGTATTTGCTGCTGTTGAAAAGTTCGCGATCTCACTTTGGAGATTGAAGATTCTCTCGTCGGCCCGTTTTATTTTCTCGGCAATTCCCGCGAAGGGATGGTTGGGGGGCATCAATCCAAGCCATCCCAGCATCGTACTTGAATTGAGGGGATGCATCTATCGTTTGCGTGCTCTTGTTTCTTCTTCGACTGCAATCCCAAAAAGCTGTCAAGGCCCCGTCGCCATCAAACCCATTGCAATCAATGGCTTGCACTGTGCGCATTAGTTTCATCTAAACCGTTACAATTGAAACAGTCAGATTGTGTGAGATGGTCTGAAGCCCCACAAGTGCCGAAAACACTCTAACCCTTTGTTTCTAGGTATCTGCGGGTAACTCGTTTAGAATGACATATTTGCGAGAGATACTCTCCCGTAAGCTTATGATAATAAAAAGGTTACACGCGGGTAATATGGGGGGGTGTACCTTGCGAGGACAGGGCAGCGAACCTTCAACCCCTTGCCATTAGGACCACAAGACGCGTAAGTTTTAACCCGGACCCAGGTACCTGCTGGGACAGGTGGTATCCAGCCAAAGTCATCCTCACCAAGGACGACACGCGGCGGAGCTGCACTGGAGATTTGCAATGAGTTTGACCACGTTCTCTACGGAACGAGCCGGAGCCCAGGGTGGGCGACAGGCCGATTCCCCCGCCAAAGTAACCGTCCCCTCCCTCCTCGAAAAGAAACTTCTACGCCGGCCGATCAGCGCCATCACGGCCTATGACTACGCCAGCGCCAGGCTCGTCGACGAGGCTGGCCTCGACATCGTCCTTGTGGGAGACTCGCTCGCCATGGTCATGCAGGGCCACGAAAACACCCTCGCCGTCACCATGGACGAGATGCTTCTCTACACCCGCGGAGTGCGGCGGGCCGTAAAACGCGCCCTGCTGGTTGCCGACATGCCCTTCGGCAGCTACCACACCGACGACCGCGAAGGACTTGCCAACGCGATCCGCTTCATCAAGGAATCCGGAGCCGAAGCAGTCAAGCTCGAAGGTGGCCGCGAACGCACCGAACTCATCCGGCGAATCACAGCCGCCGAGATCCCGGTCATGGGACACATCGGACTCACTCCCCAGAGCGTCCATCGCATGGGAGGCTACAAAGTACAAGGCAAGACCATGGAAGCGATCGACGAACTACGCACCGACGCCCTCGCCCTCCAGGAGGCAGGCTGCTTCGCCATCGTCCTCGAGGGTGTGCCCCGCGAGCTCGCCCGCATCATCACCGAAGAGCTTCACATCTCCACCATCGGAATCGGCGCCGGCCCCGACTGCGACGGACAGATCCTCGTCCTCCACGACATGATGACCATGACCTTCTCGCCTCCAGCGAAGTTTGTCAGACGGTACGCCGACGTAGCAGGAGTCATGCGCAAGGCACTGGAAGAATACCGGCACGACGTCGAAGCCAGAACCTTCCCCGCCGACGCCGAGAGCTATCACTTCTCCCGCGAGGTCCGGGAATTGATGACAGAACCGATCGAAGTGGTGGGATAGCCGGACAATCGAAACGAGCAGGAAAGAAACTCTCAGTCGCGTCGAGCGGACTATGGTGGCACACGTTGGTGCGCTGAAGAAGTGAAGAACTAAAGATAAACCCGCAGCGACGCGGGCGAGAGGAGCCGTCATTTGATGCAGATCGTAAAGAGTGTTGCGGAGATGCAGAGCATCTGTCGCAAACTCCGGATGCAGGATGGATTGCTGGGCTTTGTCCCAACCATGGGCGCGCTTCACAAAGGCCATCTCTCCCTGGTCCAGCGAGCCGGAGCCGAGTGCCAAACTGTAATCGCATCGATCTTCGTCAATCCCCTCCAGTTCGGTCCGGGAGAAGACTTCGCCAAGTATCCACGAACCTTCGAGCAAGATTGCAGGCAACTCGAGGCCGAAGGTGTATCCGTTCTATTCGCTCCCGAGGCCACGGAGATGTACCCAACCGGCGCTGTAACCACCATCACCGTGCCCGGCATCGGCGACCGGTTAGACGGAGCCTCCCGGCCAGGTCACTTCACCGGAGTAGCCACCGTGGTAGCGAAGTTATTTCACGTGGTTGCCCCCCACCGCGCCTACTTCGGACAGAAAGATGCCGCACAGCTAGCCGTTTTGCGACAGATGATTCAGGACCTGAACTTCGACCTTGAGCTGGTGAGTTGTGCGATCGTGCGAGATGCTGATGGCCTTGCTCTGAGCAGCAGAAATAAATACCTTAGCATTCCGGAGCGCGAACAGGCACTGGTTCTGCATCGATCGCTTACTAAGATCGAGCAGAGCATCGCAAGCGGCGAACGCCGCAGTTCGACGCTCTTGCAAATCGGGAGAAACACCCTGGAGACTGCGAAGGGCATACGGGTTGACTACCTTGCCATCGTCGACGCCCGATCCCTCCTTCCCGTCGCATCTGCAGAGAGAGACGTCCTGATCGCAGTAGCAGCGTATGTTGGGCGAACGCGTCTGATCGACAACTTCCTCGTCGCGTGAAACCGACAAACGGGTCGATAGCGCCAGAGCGAGCTCCGCAAATGACACGGAAGTACCATGCAACCCTTGCAAATATGCGCGTATTGGGTTCCCGCTTTAGTAACATTCAGGGAGCGCCATCTTAGTGACGACTTGTCCTTGAACTGCCGGCTGCGTAGGACAGGACACCGGCAAAGGATGCAAGACAGACTGCAAGGGAAGAGGCAACTTCAGATGCCGAGCACTTCCATTCACGAGCTCGCGATTCAGCAGATCGAGCGGCTTTCACGAAGAGGGTTTCAGCGACTAGCGTTGCCACGGCCTCTTGAGAACGCCTTCGAGCAGTCAACACTCGCTCGACGATCCGAGCGTCTCTGGCTGGAAGGTCTGGTAGCGATTGGTCTGTTCAATATCTATCTCCTCGTCGACCACTTTCTCCAAAACAGCAGCAACTCCTGGCTCCCGTTACAAATCCGACTGTGCGTTGTCACGCCCCTGGCCCTGCTGATTAATCTCAGCATGCGCTGGAGTCCAAACAAGATCTATCGCGAAGTAAGCATCGCCGGCGCCAGCTGCTTTATAGGAATAACGCACCTCTACATCGAGAGTAATAAAAATGCAGCCTCTTCCGCGTACGCTCAAGTAGGCCTGATTGTAGCGGTCATTTTTGTCAACGTCGTGATGCGGCTCCAGTTCTTTTACGCTCTCAGCGCGTCGGCCATTTTGCTCGCCAGCGACCTCGTCTTCATTCAACACGACCATTTCCTGAACTCGTCGGAAAAGCTCCTCGGAATCACTTTGGCGGTCTGCGCCATTTCGATGACCGCAATTGCGAATTACAGCATCGGGCGAGAAGAACGATTGGGCTTCCTGATGCGGCTGCGCAGCGAGATACAAAGCAAAGAGCTTTCCTTCCTGAATGTCGAACTGCAAAGAATTTCCTGCATCGATAGCCTGACTGGACTCGCCAATCGGCATGCTTACGAGTTGCAGTTTGCCAAACTGTGGAGCGAATCTATTGACTCCGGCTCCTGCTTATCCGCCATCGTGATCGACATCGATCACTTCAAGCTCACAAATGACACTCGCGGCCATCTGTACGGCGACCGAGTACTGGTCCGAGTTGCTTCTCTGTTGTTGCAAGGTCTGCGCTGCAAGGACGACTTCGCGGCGAGATTCGGTGGTGAAGAGTTCGTGGTTCTACTTCCCGGCACAACACAGGAAGGAGCCATGATCGTCGCCGAACGCATCCGCAAGCTCGTCGAGGTGGCTGGATCTCCAGCACTACCCGAGCCCGGCAGCCATCCCAGGCTTTCAACGGTAAGTTGCGGCGGAGCGTCCTGCTACCCGAGCGACGTCAACTGTAAGGAGGACCTTCTGGATGCGGCCGATAAGGCGCTCTATCAGGCAAAGGAGCTGGGTCGCAATCGGGTATGCTGGGGCGAATTAGCGAGCAGACAAAAAGAATCATCGTCCTCCTATAAGCGACCCATAAGGATTTCGGTCAAGAGTGACCCGCTGCCGCTGACGAGCGTCGACTAGCCATCATCGTTCTCGCGGATTCAATACTTTCTTCTGTTGGCGCGGATACAGGGAACGTTGTTTCAGGTATCACCGACAGAACTGCTTTTGTAGGCAATGTTATTTTCCGATGCAGAACTTACTGAAGATAAGGTTTAGGATGTCGTCGGTCGTCGTAGAGCCTGTGAAAGCGTCCAGCGCGTGAAGACCTTCGTAGAGGTCAAGAAGGATCATTTCATGAGGGATGATCGCGGTCGCCGCTTGCCTCGCTCGATTGAGAGCCGCCAATGCGTCCGATACCGACCGCTGTTGGCGGTGGTTGGTGAGAACCGCGGTCTCAACGTTTGGGATTTCCTTCGTGACCAGCGACAGGATGGCTCGACGTAACTCAGAGATACCCGATCCGGTGAGAGCAGACGTTTCAATCGTTTGAAGAGTAGGTTTCAGGATGTTCGATTCCAGGTGTTCAAGATCTTGCTTGTTGATAACAATGAGGAAGGGGCGGCCAGTCAGGGTGGCTACTGCTGCCGCGTCTTCTTCATGCGGTAGTGCAGTGGCATCCAGGACCAGGAGTACTACATCGGCTTCGGACATAGCTTCGCGGGATTTGGCGATCCCTATTGATTCGGCTTCGTCGGCAGAAACGCGCAGACCTGCGGTGTCGATGAGTTCGAGGGGAATGCCTTCCAGTGATACGCGTTCGGTGACCAGGTCGCGTGTCGTACCGGGAGTCGATGTGACGATGGCGCGGTCGCGTTCGACCAGGCGATTGAAAAGAGAGGATTTACCGACGTTAGGGCGGCCAACTATGGCCATGGTAAAGCCGTCGCGGACGATGCGGCCGTAGTCAAAGGAGTGCTCCAGTGCGGTGAGGGGGGCTTCGATTGCTGTGATTTGGGAGGAGATTTGATCTTGCGCGAGGAGGTCGATGTCGTCTTCAGCGAAGTCGATGCCAGCTTCGAGCGCGGCGATGAGGCTTATAAGTTGTTGTTTTATTGGGGTGATTTGACGTGAGAGCGAGCCCCCAAGCTGCTGAGCGGCGATGCGGGCCTGATGGAGGGTGGTGGATTCGATCAGGTCGTGGACGGCTTCGGCCTGGGTAAGGTCGAGGCGGCCGGAGAGGAAGGCTCGCTGGGTGAACTCACCGGGTTCGGCGAGACGGGCGCCGGCGGCGAGGCATTGGCGGAGGAGGTGATGGAGGAGGACGGGCGATCCGTGGGCGGAGATCTCTACAATGTCCTCGGAGGTGTAGGAGTGGGGGGATTGGAAGTAGGTGACTACAGCTTCATCGAGAACTTCGCCTGTGGAATCAAGGATTTCAGCGAAGCGGGCCTGGGCGGGGACCAAGGGATGGCGAAGTTTCAGGAGGGGTTCGGCGATGGTGCGGGCAGCGGGGCCGGAGAGACGGACGATACCGATGCCGCCGCGGCCGGACGGGGTGGAGATGGCTGCGATGGTGTCTTCGGAGTGGAAGCTGGAGTTGGAGTCGCTCACCGGGATTTTTCCATGTTAGCGGGAAGAAAAAATCCTGTGTGGTGATCGTGGTGCTTTTCGGGGGTTTTTTGCGAAAAGCGTGGTGCAGAACGTGGTGTTTTGATGGTGTGAGCGTGGTGAATTGCGTGGTAAACGTGGTGAAGTAAGACCACGTTTTTGAGGAGTGAAAAACATGCCAACTTTTCAAATCTTTTTTGCGATGCGGTACTCCGACCGACTTAGCGGCGGGAACGTAGGGGAGAGAGCGGACTGTCTGAACTCGTTTCGGGGAAGCCTGCCCCGGCGAGTCGCGAAAAGAAGCGCCAGCCACCTGAAGGCGACTGGCGCGTGTTGAGAGTCATTCGTTCTTGATTCGACACGGAGCGATCCCGGTCGACTGCGTATTGCGACCTGGACTAAACGGAGAGCTTGCGACGAACGATCCCCGCCAGCCCGAGCAGCCCGGTCCCAAAGAGAGCGAACGTGCTGGGTTCCGGAACGGCAGGAGGCGGTCCAAGTACCTGGGAGTAGTCAGCAGACAGGTCCTCGATGAGGAAAGGATTGCTGCTGGTTGCGCCGGTTAGGGAGATGGTTTTGATGAAGGTGCCGCTTTCGGTCCATTCATTGAGGGAGCCCTGAAAGATGTTTGAGGTGAAGAAGTCGGTTCCATCAAACGCGATTCCGGTTGTACCGCCGGAGTGAGCCGCTGCGTTGATGTAGTCCGCCTGAATGAGGTTGCCGTTGGTGTCGTAGAGGTCGTAGTTATCTACGCTGCCATCTGCCTCGTTCGATAAAAGATATCCTTTACCGTTCATCACGAAGTACTCGAGACCGTCGCAGTACCCAGTGCAGTCTGCGAGCGACACCGTCTTCAGCAGCGTTCCGGTAGGGCTGTACAGGTAGGCATGGTTGGTGCCGCTATAGTCGCCGACCCAGAAGTTTGTACCGTCGTAGGCAATCGTCGAAAGAGCTCTCGAGCCAGCGACTGTAAACAAAGGTCCGTTATCTGTTTTTGTGGTGAGATTGTAGGAGTAGACGGCGTTGGTGGTAGCCGAGGTGTAATACATTGTGGTCCCGACGACCACGACACCGCGACCGTTGAAGCCGCTGAGTCCGGTGTAGGTGTTGGTGACGGCCCCAGTGGTCTTGTCGATTTGGAAGACGTATGGGGCGCCGTTGTCGGCGTTGTCCCCGTAGATGAAGTCGTCCGCGAGAGCTGAAGAGGTCGCGGCGGCGAACAGGCAGGCTAAAACAAGTAATTTTTTCAAGAACCACCTCCAGAGCTGGTTGTAAAGAGTAAACGAATCCCGAGCCTTCGCTTGCCCTGCGATGGGAGAAAAAGACCGCAGGTTCTCAGGCGAATGGCGTCGGAGGAACGACAGCATAAGCGGAGACAGAATTGATTTTTTTTAGAAGGGGCCTAAAAACCGAACCGGAGACATAACCGTCTGGTTTGCGGTAGTGTCTATCGAGCGTTCGCCAAGAAAGCTTTCCAGATAGTGGAGCTTGTTGGCTGACGCGAAGCTAGTTGCAATTGCGGCTCCAACTATCGCTGTTGAAAAGGAAGCATTTATTTGAGTGAAAGTGAGAGTCCGTGCAAAGAATTGCGGATTTGTGGGAACTAGAGGTTTTGTTGCATGGAGATACGGATCACAGAGAGAGCTTTTTGGCTGTGAGCTAAGGTCAACGGGAGAAAAGCAAGAACAGCAGCATGCGCTCCTCGCGTGTAGCTCCGGGCCGAAAACACAACCTTGATCCTGCATGAGAAAAGGCGAAAGGTGCGGCTGGCGTTTTCTCTTCGATCGCATCGGTGATCGATGGCTGAAGACGGAACGCATCTGGAGGGTACGATTGAAGGATGGGGACACAGTTTTCGAATGAGGCTTTGAAGTTTTTGCGGGGGCTGAAGAAGAACAACGACCGCGAGTGGTTTGGGGAGCGGAAGGATGTCTACGAGAAGCAGCTGAAGGAGCCGATGCTGGCGCTGATCGGCGAGGTGAATGAGGCGATGGCGGAGTTTTCGCCGGAGCACCTGCGGCCAGCGAACAAGATTCTGATGCGGATCTATCGCGATATTCGGTTCAGCAAGGATAAGCGGCCTTACAAGCATCATGTGTCGGCGTGGTGGGCGAGGGATGGTTTGCAGAAGACGTCGGGGGGCGGGTTCTATCTGCAGGTGAGTTCGACCGAGCTGCTGATCGCAGCAGGGGTGTACATGCCGGAGCGGGAGCAGTTGCTGGCGATACGGCGATACCTGGTGGATCATCATCTGGAGTTTCGCAAGATTATGGCGGGGAAGAAGCTTCGGTCGTTGATGCAGGAGACGGAGACGCTGTCGCTGACGCGGCCGCCTAAGGGGTTTGCTGCGGATGATCCGGCGATCGACCTGGTGATGTGCAAGCAGTGGGGCTTGTCGGCTACTCTGCCGGTGGAACGGGCGACTTCGCCGGGGTTGCTGAAGGATGTGGTGGAGCGGTTCAAGGTGGCCGCGCCTTTGATCAGGCTGCTGAATACTCCGCTTTTAGGGAAGGCTAAGATGCCTCTCTTTTAAAGACCCTGTCCTGCCGGACGGGCCCACTTCGCGTGGAGCGGTCACTTCGTGACGTGTGTACCTTTTCTGGGTTGGTGATCGGCTCTGGTCCTCCCGTTGGTCGGCGCGAGTTTCGCGGATTTGATGGTGCCGACAACTGGCGCTGGATAGCGAACATCTGATCCAAGTAGCTGGAGGATGGGGATGAGCGTGACGGCGATTGTTGTAGCGGTAGTTTGCATCGTGGTGGCGGGGTTGATTGTGCGGCGCGTCCTGGCGAAGCGTGAGGTGAGGGAGAAGAGTATTGAGCCCGAGGCCCTGTATGCGCTGCTGAAGGCAAAGAAGATTCTGCTCTACGATGTGCGGCAGCCGCTGGATTTTCTGGCGCATCCGGAGATTATTCCGGGCGCGACGAGGATCGCGCCTAAGGATATCGCTGAGCATACGGCTGAGTTTTCTCGCGACCAGAACTCTGTTATCTATTGCACGGGCGGCGACGATGAGACCAGCCAGATGGTGTTGGGGAAGGCGCGGGCGCTGAACTTTACGCGAGTGAAGCTGCTGAGGGGTGGCCTTGCGGCGTGGAAGGAGAAGGGGTATCCGGTGGAGGCTTATACAGAGTCCTTCCACCTGGATACGGCGAAGTAGATTGGTTTTGTTTTTGAGAGAACAAGCAACAGCAAAGGCGAAATGCGGGGGTCTCTCCACTGCGCCGTGCGATGAGATCGCACGCCTCCGGTCGAGATGACGCGTTTATCAGTGTCTGGATAGGCTCCGGCGTTTATGAGTGTCTGGACTGGCTCTGGTCGAGATGACCACATTTTATAAGTTCGGGGCAGACAAGATTAGAGCTTGTTTTTTACTTCGGTCATCAGCGAACCGACGGGGTTGGTGATTGCCTGCTTTGCGATGGTTCCCAGCGGTTCGCCGCGGCGGTACATCAGATAGGCTGCGATGACTCCCGATGCGATGGTTGCGAACAGGATCAGCTTGCTCATGGAGCGACGGCTTTCGGCTAGTTCTAATTCCTCGGTTCCCATGTTTCCCCCTGGAGCATTGCCTGGCTGTTGGATGCAGATTTGTCTGCGTGACGCGTTTGCGGGGATGATCTTTTCTTTGGCTTATACGATGGGGCGGAGAGTCTCGTAGCTGACGCGGACTGCTTCGAGCGAGGTCATGCCTTCGATGGGCGGGTCCTGCTCGACGAAGATGTGTTGGAGGCCGGACTTCTCGGCGGCGGCGATGATGGGTTTGAAGTCGATGTGGCCGCGGCCGACTTCGGTGGGGCGATGTGCGGGGTCGACGCCGAGAGTGGTGGTGACGGGAGTGCCGGCGGGGAAGTCCTTGGCGTGCATGAGGGGATAGCGGCCGGGATACTTGGTGAAGTAGTCGATGGGATTGTGGCCGGAGGTGACCATCCAGCCGCAATCGAGCTCGAACTTGACGAGTTTGGGGTCGGTCTCGCTGAGGAGAATCTCGTAGCCGGTGTGGCCGTCGTAGTCGCGGAACTCGAAGTTGTGGTTGTGATAGGCGTACTGGAGACCGGCCTTCTGGGCCTGGGCGCCGATCTCGTTGGCCTTGGCGGCGATCTTTTTGAAGTCGTCGAGGGTGAAGGCTTTGATGAGATCCATCATCTTTGAGACGTCGAAGGCCTGCGGCGAGGCGGGAAGGAGGACGGAGCTGACGACGTAGTGGGCGCCGAGGGTGTTGGCCTGATCGAAGAGTTGGACGTTGTCGGCCATGCCGAAGAAGAGATGGGCGCTGGGGCATTTGAGGCCCGCGTCGTTGAGCATGGTCCGCATCTGGGCGGCGTTGATGTCCTGGAGGGGGAAGGACTCGACCTCGCGGTAACCGATCTTGGCGAGGGCGTGGAGGGTTGCGAGGGCATCTTTTTTTAGCTCGTCCTGCACGGTGTATAGCTGCACGCCGATGGGGAGACTGGTTTCGCCGAATGCGGATCGGAAGGGAACGAGGGAGGCGAGGCCAACGGCAGCGGACTGTTGCAGGAACAGACGGCGTGAGGGATTCATGCTTCTCCTGATGTTGCTGTGAGTCTTCTGCGGGTTTAGCTGGCTTCGCGATTGTGGCGGAAGCGAGTGTTTTGTTTGATTCGGAATCGGGATCAGTCTACTTGGCGTCTGCGAAGCGCTGTCAAGGGAATAACGCTAGAAGACGTGGCCGAGGCCGAACCACCACTTGCGGTGATCGTTGTTGCCAGCGGCTCCGCCTATATAGATGGGGCCGAGAGCGGTGCGGACGATGACGGCGACGCTTCCGTCCCAAGCTTCGGATTCAAGTTCGTCCACGGGGTTGAGATTGTTGTAGACCTTGCCTCCTTCAAAAAAGCCGACGGCATAGACGCCTTCGCCGAGGAGTGGTGGTAGCCGGAAGATCTTGCGTTCGTATCCGCCTTGAAAGAGCCAGTACTGGGTGCCGAGGAGTTCGTTGCGGCCGTAGGAGCCGAGGCGGAATGGACCGCCGAGTGGGAAGCCCTGGAGGTCGGTGACCTCTGGCGGCGCGCCGAATGCGGTGCCTCCACTGGCGGTAAGGAAGACGCTGTTTTTTTCGTTGAGGGGAAGGTATCCGGCTACGCGAGCTTCGGCGAGGGTGAAGGGGTCGTTGCCTTTGGAGGGCTCGTGGCGTTCGACGCGGAGAAAGGTGTTGACGCCTCGGAAGGGGAGTACGGCATTGTCGGTGCCGTAGTAGGTGTAGCGGAGAGAGGAGACGCTTTGCTGCTGGGGCGGGATGGAGAGGTTGTCGAAGTCGACACGTTTGGAGACGGAGTACCAGTACTCGTCCTGACCGATGCGGAGTTCGGCGTTGCGGCGCCAGGTGTAGCCGACATCGAAGCCGACGCCGTTCTGGTTGATTTGATACTGCGAGGTTCGGGAGCCTTCGTTGTAGAAGTCGAACCGGCTGCTGGTGGCGTAGGCGCGGGGAGCATAGAAGAAGTTGCTGTGGGGCGTGAAGGGCCGGTAGTACTCGCTGCGGACGCCGTAGGAGTAGCCAAAGAAGATGTCGGTGCGCCACTCGGAGCGGAAGCCTCCGAGGTTCTGGAAGATGATGCGGCCCGCCATACCGAAGAGGACGTCCTGGGTGTCGCCGCCATCGATGTTGATGGCGAGGTCAAGGAAGGGAGGGCCGTTGTAGCGGGGGTAGGCGTTGATGGAGAGCCCGGTTGCGCCGTTGCGGTCGATAAGGTTGTAGCCAGCGGCGTTGAGGGTGCCATAGCCGACGTATCGGGTCATCTCCTTGGCGAGGAAGGCAGTGTTGATTGGTCTATGGATGACCTGCTGAAGACTGCGTTCGATCTCGACGCGGGCTGGGCCAGTTACACCTGCTACGGTTACAAATTGGGGATCGGGGACTTCGGTCTTGCGGCGGGAGTTGCGCTGGGCGACGTAGGTGGCCCATTCGGCGTCGGTGAGGGCGAAGCGGTCGAGAAGCTTGGCTTTGGCTTCGGCAGCCTGCACGCCTTTGGGGATGATCTCGCTGGATTTTGTGAACATGCTGCTAGTGAAGCCCTGGAGTTTAGAGGTGATGAGGATGTCGGCGGCTTCGATGCTGTGCATCTCGTTAGCGGCGATGGCGATGCTGACGAAGTTTCCGGTGGTGGCGAGGAAAGAGCCGGGAGTTGTCTGTGGGCCGCCTGAGTTGTCTAGGTAGCTGGCGATGATGAAGTCTGCTCCGTTGGCTTTTGCGACGTCGACGGGGAGGTTGTCTACGGCTGCGCCGTCGGTGTAGGTGACGCCATCGATGACGACGGGGACGAAGATCGCGGGGATGGACATGGTGGCGCGGAGGGCTCGGGCGAGGGATCCGTTGTCGAAGACGTGGGCTTTGCCTGTGTTCATGTTGGTGGCGACGCAGCGGAAGGGAACGGGGAGATCGTCGAAGGACTTGAGGTTGTAGTCGGCGAGGGTGGCGGCGTCGAGGATGAGGCCGACCTCATGGCCGGAGTTGAGTCCCTCAGGCAGCGAGATGCCGTGGCGGAGGCCGAACTCGAGGCGGTTCGGGTATTCGATCCGGTCCTGCTTGCGACGGTAGGAGAGGTCGGAGAAGGGGACGCGGCCGCCGATGGCGCGGGTCCAGTCGATGTCCTGGACGAGTTCTCGGATCTCGTCGGGGGTTCGACCGGTGGCGTAGAGTCCGCCGACCAGGCCGCCCATGCTAGTGCCGACGACGAGGTCGACTGGGATGTGGTGCTGCTCGAGATACTGAAGGACGCCGATGTGAGCAAAGCCGAGGGCTCCGCCACCTTCGAGGACGAGGGCTACGCGGGGATGACGGCTGGCGGTGGGGGCTGCGTCCTGGGATTTGGGTGCCGTGGTCGCTGGAGCGAGATCGGGAGCAGGAGATGGGGTGGTTGCAGGGATGGTCTGGCTGTGAGTGATGCCGGTAGTGATGAGGAGTATGAGGGAACGGAACAGAGTGCGACCGGTTCTTCGATACAGCGACATACCAAAGTCCTCCAATATCGACAGCACCTGGCGGGTCCGGACGGGAAAGAGTTTGCAGTGGTCCTTTGAACAATGTTATTGCGGCTGATAGCGGCGGCAGCCCAGAGAGCCTGCCGCGCGCGATCAGCATCTCATCTTTTCATTTATTGGGGTGCGTGTCTGCTTTTTTGGGATGTGCAAGTGCAACAGCAGATCCCCTACGGGGATGACAACAAGAAGGCAAAGACAAGTATTACGACAAGACTACGGTACGACTACTGCTACTGCTGGGGCAGAAGCTAGAGCGTTCGATTTATTTTGCCGCGTTGGGTACTGAGAGAGATTTGCGGATGATGGGAGCTACCTTCGTGCCGAGGAGCTCGATGGCATGGAGGAGTTTGTCGTGGTGCAGAGCGGCTACGCTCATCTGGAAGCTGATGCGGGAGATGCCGCCGAGGGCTTCGTTCATCTTGAGGAGCTTTGAGGCTACGGTTTCGGGATCACTGACCATGAGGGCGCCGGTGGGACGGCGGAGGGCTTCGAACTGGCTGCGAGTGACTGGCGGCCAGCCGCGTTCTTTGCCGATCTTGGTGAAGGCTTCGGCGTAGCCGGGGAAGAAGTCGTCGGAGGCCTGCTGGTCTGTGTCGGCTACGTAGCCGAGGGCGTGGATGCCGACTTTGAGCGAGTCTGGCGCGTGGCCTGCTTGTTTGCCTGCTTCGCGGTAGAGGTCGATGAGGGGGCGGAAGCGGTGGGGCTCGCCGCCGATGATGGCAACCATCAGTGGGAGACCGAGCATGCCGGCGCGGGCGAAGGACTCCGGCGTGCCGCCTACGCCGAGCCAGACGGGCAGAGGGTTTTGCAACGGGCGCGGGAAGACTCCTTGTCCCGTGAGCGCGGCGCGGTGTTTGCCGGACCAGTGGATGTTGTTGCTCTCGCGAAGGGCAAGGAGGAGATCGAGTTTTTCGGCGAAGAGATCGTCGTAGTCTTCGAGCTTGAGGCCGAAGAGAGGGAAGGACTCGATGAAGGAGCCGCGGCCTGCGACGATCTCGGCGCGGCCGCCGGAGATGAGGTCGAGGGTTGCGAACTCCTGGAAGACGCGGACGGGGTCTGCGGCGCTGAGTACAGTGACGGCAGAGGTGAGGCGGATGGTTTTCGTGATGGAGGCGGCTGCTGCCAGAATGACTGCGGGGGCGGAGTCGAGGTATTCGGTGCGATGATGCTCGCCGAGGCCGAACTGGTCGAGGCCCACTTCGTCGGCGAGCTTAATCTCTTCGAGGAGATGAGCGATGCGCTGCTGTGCGGATACGGTTTCGCCCGTGATGCGATCCGGTACAAGTGCGGCGAAGCTGTCAATGCCGATCTGCATCGGTTGTCCTCTGGATTGATTGTCTCCTATGGATGATGTGGAGTGGGATTGGATTCAGATGCGGTGCTTCTGTGAACGGCTTCGGTCGAGAGGACGAAGTCTAATGGGGACAGCAAAGACAACAGCAGGTTCCTCCGCTTCGCTGCGGAATGACAACAAAAGGGCAGGCAACAGCAACAGCAACGGCAACAGCAACAGCAACGGCAACGGCAACAGCAACAGCAACAGCAAAGCGGGGGAGAGGTACTTCCCACCCATCGCAAACTGCGCGATGGATGGGGCACCCTATGATCTGGGTTGCTTCAGGTGTGATTTAGAACCAGGGGTTGTGGTCGTGGCAGCCTTTGCCGTCGGTGACGGAGGTCAGCTTCTGGTTCGCGGCGGTGAGAGAGCGGCTGTAGCAGTCGCCGAGGGAGTCGTTGCTGCGGTAGGAGGCGCTGGAGGTGCCTACGCCGGGCGCAAGGATGCTGAAGCCGGAGCTTAGTTGAATAGTGTCCTTTGAAGCGACCTGCTCTTGAGTGTTGGAATGAAAGTAGGAAAAGCCGTCAAGAGACTTCGCTTCAGTGTGGAGGTTCCGCTGGTCGACTGAGACTGTCTGCGTGAAGGTACCGTCGGGATTATTGATTAAGGTGTAGTCGAGGGTGAGGGGAAAAGAGATGTGCCTGGTTGTCTTCTCGATCAGGAAACTGTCGCGAGTTGTCGTCTCGGAGTCGACGGTGCTGGTCTGAACCAGGTTTTGGATTTCGGGTTGGGTTACCGGATTGACGTTGAAAGTCTGGGCGCTGAGGAAGTTGACCTTTTGAGCGACGGTGGTTTCGACGCGACCATGCGAGGTGTTGACGTATCCGGTGATAGAGAAGGTGCGATTGGAGCCTACGTTGACGGTGCCGGTGGTGGTGCCGCTGGAGTCGGTGGAGAGGTTTTGCACGACCTCAGGATTTGGCGCGGCGGTGAGGGTGTTGCTGAGGACTCCGCCTGAGACTTCTTTGCTGCCGTGGTCGGTGTAGACGAGCATGTTGGCGGTGGAGAGGAAGTATCCGTTGGCGTTGTAGACGCTGACGGCGACGGTGTGTGTGCTGCCGTCGGCGAGGAGGCCGGCGAAGGGCGTGAGGTCGACGCGGTAGGGCTTGAAGTCGAGGGTCTGGACGCCGGTGATGGGCTCCCAGAGATAGGGGTCGAGGCCTCCGGTGTAGATCCAAGGGTAGACGGGAGCGACGCCGGCAGGTTTGCCGTCGATGGAGATTTCGGTCTCGCGGAAGGCGGTGTTGCCGCAGGTTTCGAGCTCGCCTGCGACGGCGCTGGGGACGCAGAGGTACCAGAACTCGTCGCCGATCTGGCTTTGCGAGATGACGTCGAGGTAGACCTTCTCAACGTTGCGTGGGAGGTTGAGGGTGGCGGTGGCCTGGTCGGTGGTGGTGTTGAGGGTGACGGGGCCGTTGCCGGAGCTTACTGGTACAACGATGTCGGGCGTGACGGGAGCGGGGGCTTGCCAGGAGGCAGGGTAGAACTCGAGCGCGGCGCTGGCATAGATGATGCCGGTGTAGGTCGAGTTGACGATGTTGCCGATGGAGGCGAGGCCGGTCTGCGGAGATTTGAAGAGTGCCGTGAGGTCGGTGAGGTCGCGCTCGATGTGCCAGGAGGGACTGAGGGCGGCTCGGGGTTCGGCGGTGGTGCCGTAGAAGATGTTGGTGTCGCCGAGATAGAACCAGGCGCTGCGGTCGAACTGGCGGCCGGCGGTGACGGTAAAGTCGGCGGTGAGGACGACCTTCGCCCAGGGACCGGGGCAGGCTGCGGGAGGCGCGTAGGTGAGGGGCGCGCCGTTGAAGTTTTCAAAGGCTGCGTTGCTGAGCAGAGAGACGACGCAGGGTTTGGTGGGGGGGCGAGAGACAAGAGGCTCGGCCGTGGCTGGGTTCGAAGAGCCTACCTGCGGGGTCGGCGGCACGGGGACGACTTGCGCAGAGGCGGTGCAGAGGGCGAGGGATGCGAGGAGGAGAAATTTCGAAACGGAAGGGAGGACTCCGTCGACGCGCGAGGGGGAGAGTGCTTTGTGCATGACTTCACTCCTTGGATTTGCTGCGGAGATTTGCTGCGGAGGACCATATCACATCGCTGCAACGAGATGAAATGATTTTGAGCATATCTATAATTTTGTTTCATATTAGTGAATGAATGGTTTCGATATTTTCTTTTGTAAGGACCCAGGATGTGGTGGGTCAGTTTCCGGTTAGCCCTTTATACGGCCTAGAACCGGATCAGGCCTGGTTGCAAGAGGTTCTGTGAGAAATCACCTGGTTTCATTGTGTGGCGTAACATTTCGACAGCCTTCGCCGTTTCTCCGATAGACCCCTTTTACCAAGGCCCCTTACAACGAGGGAGGGAACATGAGTTCCACGAAGAACCCAGGCAGATTCGCAGGACTGCTGTATCTACTCTTCTCAATACCTGGCGTCTTCGCCATGGTCTATGTTCCCAGCAAGCTACTCGTGCACGGAAACGCAGCGGCGACGGCCAACAACATTGCGGCCTCCGAGACGCTTTTTCGCCTCGGCATCGCGGCCCAACTCATCAGTCAGGCCGGTTTTATCTTCGTGGCGCTGGCTTTATACGACCTGCTCAAGGGGGTCAACCGGCGGTACGCCTCGCTCATGGTGACGTTCGTTGTTGTCTCGATCCCGATAGCGTTTCTGAATGAGCTGAACTCAATCGCTGCCCTCGTTCTGGTGCGCGGGGCTGACTTGCTATCGCTATTTGAAAAGCCTCAGCGGGATGCTCTGGCTATGCTGTTCCTTAATCTTCATTTTCAGGGACTTGTTGTTGACGAAATATTTTTTGGTCTGTGGCTCTTACCGCTCGCGCTGCTGGTGTACGGGTCGCGATTGCTGCCGCGCTTCCTGGGCATCTGGCTCGCCCTCGATGGCCTGGCGTGGATGATCCTGAGCCTTACGGGCATACTGTTGCCGCAATACTACGACAAGGTGTTTACCTACGCTCAGCCCGCCTCTTTCGGGGAGGTGGCGTTTATGCTGTGGCTTGTCATCAGGGGCGCCAGGTCGCCAGCGCTGGACGCCACAGCCTTATCGTCGGCGGTTAGTTAGGATGCACTTCGCGGGTTGTCGGCAATCCGGAAGTTTGCACTTGGACGAGAAGGCGGCAATCAGGAATCTGACCCACTACCGGAAAACTTTGCGGTGTTGACTCGTGGAATCGATTCGGGGGGACGCTACGAGTTTTGGCGCATGGAGGCTGAATGGCAGGGCGCGATATTTTTATCTGGCTATTGCGGCTAGCTTGCCATCGCGGTTTATCGCGGCCTGAATTCGTGATGAAATTTCGTGCATAGATCGTTGGGTAAAACACTTTTCTTAGGGATCAGACCCTTCCTAAAACGAGGCTGCTGGTGAGGTCTTTGCGCCTGGAATCTGGGATTTTTCTTGGAATTTATGAGAAAAATGTACCTGTTTTCGAACAAAACCAAGAAAAACCGGAAAAAACCTGTGGAAACCGAAGAAAGGGAGTTGACAAAGCGCGCGGAAAGGCTGAAGGTGAATTGCGGTACGGTTCTCCGCACCCGCATGAACACTGGTGATTTCGCATTGCAAAACTGGATGCGCTTTACGAAAACTTTATGTGGGCAAGGTGAGCAGACCTT
Source organism: Tunturiibacter gelidiferens (assembly GCF_013410115.1). Classification (GTDB taxonomy): domain Bacteria; phylum Acidobacteriota; class Terriglobia; order Terriglobales; family Acidobacteriaceae; genus Edaphobacter; species Edaphobacter gelidiferens. The sequence continues at coordinate 432,173 of NZ_JACCCV010000001.1, read as the reverse complement.
AGACTCTATATCGAAAGCAAGAAGGAGCAACACATGGCAAAGGGAATGACAAAGACAGCGCTGGTTCGCCACCTGGCGGAAAAGCTCGAACTCACCAACAAGCAGACCGCTGGTTTCCTGGAACTGCTGGCAGAGACCGCAGTGAAAGAGACCAAGAAGAATGGCGAGTTCACCATTCCTGGGATCGGCAAGCTGGTAAAGGCAGAGCGTAAGGCGCGTCTTGGCCGCAACCCGCAGACGGGTGAGACCATCAAGATCAAGGCCAAGACCGTGGTGAAGTTCCGCGTGGCCAAGGTTGCGAAGGATACGATCGCACCGGTGAAGAAGTAGTTCGACTGCGACGCTGAGTGCGCCGGTTGGCGCGAGGATGTCGCATGAGACAAGCCCTCCCCGATTGATGCGCCTCAGAGTCTAGTCTGCTGAAGCGTGAGCATCAGTAACACCAACCCGCTGTGTCCACGATCTGATGTGGGTGCGGCGGGTTTTCCCTTTACAGATGGCGGATTCCTCTTTGACTCGACCGCACGACTACTTTCTTCTGACAGATCGCTTAGGGTTTGGACAGTGGAGCGAAGGAGACCTTCCCCTCGCCCTTGAACTATGGGGCGATCCTGGAGTGTCTTCGCTGATTGGCGGCCCCTTTACCGATCGTGAAATCGGTGCGCGGCTAGCTCGTGAGAGAACCATGTTGATCGACCACCAGGTTCAGTATTGGCCTGTCTTCCTGCTTCAAAGCGACGATTTTGCCGGGTGTGCCGGACTTCGGCCCTATAAAAACGATGGCCGCATCTTTGAGATGGGAGTCCATCTGAAACCTAGTTACCAGGGGCAGGGCCTCGCTCAAGAGGCGGCACGAGCCGTTATCGATTTCGCATTCAAGACGCTGCAAGTCCGAGGATTGTTCGTGGGACATCACCCGAAAAATGCCGCGTCGCGACGCCTCATCGGAAGGCTTGGTTTTTCTTTTACGCACGAAGAGTTCTATGCACCTACAGGCGCAAATCACCTGTCCTATCTGCTGATCAATCCGGGCTGTCCCGAAACTCTCTAGGCTCTCCTGGGTGCGGGCTTGAGGAAGGCGCGGACGATGAGGGAGAGGCCGAGTGAGATGAGGACACCCTTGATGATGAGCATGGAGTTGTAGCGCCAGCCGAGCGTCGCGAAGGAGATGGCCACACCCCACATGTAGATTTCGGATAGGAATGCTGTGGGCCAGGTGGGGCGCATGGGGAACGCGGGGATGCGTGCGGTGAATGAAGGGAAGAGGCGTGGGACTTTGGCGCAGTACTCAAGATAAGGAGCACCGAGTTTTGCGGTGAGGAAGAACTCCTCTGCGAAGATGAGGCGGAGTTGGAAGAAGGCGACGGCGAGGATGCAGAAGATGGCTCCGCTGGGCGGCATGAGAAGCGCGAGCGCGAAGGTGTGGAAGAAGGTGCCCAGGTAGAGCGGATTGCGGAGATAGCGATAGGGACCAGCCGCCACGAACCCTTCGCCGTGCATCGCGCCAGCCTGAACGATGGAGGGATCGACGTAGGCGGAGCCCCAGGTGCGCAGGAACGCTCCTGCAACGGCGCAGAGGATGCCGAGGACCAGAACCGCGATAGTGGCAGCACTGAAGCCGAGCCAGCCGCTGCGCGCGGGCCACGCGGCAAGGTACTGCCAGGTGCGAATGGAATCCAGGTGCAGCAGGCTGTTCCACGGGGCAATGAAACCGAGCAGGTAAATGACGATGCCAATGATGAAACGAAGACGAAACTCAAGGGCTGAGGCTTTCATATTGATTCGGAGATTTCTTTCTGCTACTTGTGAGTCTCGTCTTTGTAGACCACGCCGGACTTCATGACGAAGGGGACGTGCTGCAGGAGCTTGACGTCCTTGAGCGGATCGCCGTCGATGGCGATGAGGTCGGCCCACTTGCCGGGTTCTAGCGTGCCGACGCGGTCGGTCCAGCCCATGAGATCGGCCGCGTTCGTGGTGCCGGTCTGGATGCCTTGCAGTGGCGACATACCGAATTGATTGACGTAGACATCGACCTCGTGCGCGTTGAGTCCATGCGGATAAACAGCGGCATCGGTGCCGAGCGCGATTTTCACGCCCGCTTTGATGGCCTTAGTCGCATTTTGTTTTTCGACGGCGCTTACATCCTTCATCTTTTGTTGGTAGAAGGGCGGAAGGTTGCCGTACTGCTGCATCCAGTCGATCAGGTAAGCAGTAGGAACGAGGTAGGTGCCCTTCTTCTTCATGAGGGCGATGTCTTCGTCGTTGATGTAGCTGCCGTGTTCGATGGAGTCGACACCGGCTTCGGTGGCGAAGAGGATGCCTTGTGCTCCATGCGCGTGGGCCGCCACCTTGCGTCCAAGACGATGAGCATCGGCGACGATGGCCTGCATCTCTTCGAGGGTGTACTGCGAGGCTTGCGGATCGTCGCCCTTGGAGAGGACGCCTCCGGTGGCTCCGATCTTGATGAGATCGGCGCCGTACTTGATGTTTTCGCGCACCTGATGCTGTACGGCGGGGATGCCGTCGGCTACACCCTGGCCGTGGACATGGTACTCATACGGGAGCAGGTTCTCGTCCATGTGCCCGCCGGTGATACCGAGGGCGGGACCGGAGACCTGCATGTGTGGGCCGGGAATGTGGCCGGCGTTGATCTCGTCGCGGAGAGCTACGTCGGTGAAGTCGTTCGCACCTACGTTACGCACGGTGGTGAAGCCGGCTTCGAGCGTGACCTTTGCGTTTTCGACTCCGATGATCGCTTCTTTGGCAGGCGTCATGGAGAGTTCGTAGTAGGGGTCAAAGTTCGGCGCCATGGTGAGATGGGTGTGGACGTCGATGAGGCCGGGCATGACGGTGTATCGGGTGAGGTCGATCTCGGTATCGCCGGACTGTTTCGGTGTGGAGGCCGTCGGCGCGATCGCGGTAATGCGGTCGCCTGTGACGATGATGGTTTGCGCGGCAGGTTCTGCGCCGGTCTTGACGTCGAGCAGATGGCCGGTGCGGAGGAGAGTGCGTGGTGTCGTTTGAGCGACCACGGAAGAGACTGCAATTTGTAACAAAATAAGGAGCAGATAGTGTTTCACGTGGTTCGCGTAACGCATGTGCAGTCTCCTGGACGTTTCGGTTGAGAATTTTTGGTGCGTTGTTGCTCGGCCTGAGTTTTCAAAGAAGTTATTGACCGCCTAAGGCGGTGAGGATCGAGTCGAAGTCTTCTAGGCCGGAGTACTCGATGATGACGCGGCCTTTGCCTTTTTTGTCCTCGATGCGGACCTTGAGACCGAGGGAGCGGCGCAGACGATCCTGCGCTTCGCGGACGTTGGGATCTTCGGGTTGGGCGTCGGCCTTCGACTCCTTCTTCTCTTTAGCTTCGGGATTGATGAGGCCCTGGACGTAGCTTTCGGTCTGTCGGACAGAGAGTGAAAGCGCGATGACCTTTTGGGCGGCAGCAGTGATTGCTTCGGGGGAATCGAGCGCGAGGAGAGTGCGCGCGTGGCCGAAGGAGAGGTCGCCGGACTCGACTTTCTGCTGGACAGAATCTGGTAAACGTAACAAACGAAGGAAGTTAGATACACTCGCCCGTTCTTTGCCCGTGCGGATGGCCATCTGTTCCTGGGTCATCTTGAAGTCGTTGCTGAGACGCTGGTAGGCGCGAGCCTGCTCGATGGGGTTGAGATCGGCGCGCTGGAGATTTTCGACGATGGTCATCTCGAGCGTTTGCTCGTCTGAGACCTGACGGACGATAGCCGGGATGGTGTTTTTATTTGCCTTTTTGCTGGCCAGCCAGCGGCGTTCGCCGGTGATGAGCTGATAGCGGCCTCCGCTAAGTGGCCGCACGACAATAGGTTGTACTACGCCTGACGCTGTGATGGACTGCGCCAGCTCCGCTAACTTGGCCTCGTCGAAGTGGCTGCGGGTCTGGAACGGGTTGCGTTCGATCTGGTCCAGGGAGATCTCGAGCGGCTTGCCGGTTGGTTCTGCGGCAGGTGCTGCCGCTGCGGAGAGAGATATAGGAGCAGGCGTGGGACGCTGGGGGAGGAGGGATTCAAGGCCCTTGCCCAAGGCGCGGCGTTTGGGATCTGCGGTGACGGTTGGCATGATTTTTCGGCTTTCTGTTTTTGAAATGAGAGGCTTGTCCTGCCGGACGGGCCCACTGCGTGTGGGGCGGTCACTTCGTGACTTGTATACCCTGTTGTGGCTTCGCGGATCTGTAGTGATCCCTCCCGTTGTTCGGTGTGAGTTCTGTTCTATTTGCTGGACTGCCAGAAGCGGGTCTTCTTTTCGAGTTTGTTGAAGGACTTGAGAGAGCTTGCGGCCGCTGCGGCTGCCCTTTTTCTGCGTTTCTCTTCTGGGCTGTCCATCTTATTGCGAGTCAGGAGTTCAAGGGCCAACTCGCGATAGGCCTCCGAGCCGCGAGACCTGGGGTCGTAGAGCGAGACGGGCTTGCCGTGGCTGGGGGCTTCGGCGAGGCGGATGTTGCGGGGGATCGTGGTCTTGAGGAGCTTGTCCGTAAAGAAGGCTTGCAGATTCTCCGAGACTTGCTGGGAGAGGTTCGTGCGGTCGTCGTACATGGTGAGGAGGACGCCCTCGAGAACAAGGCCGGGGTTGAATGCCTGGCCGACGCGGTCCAGGGTACTCATGAGCTCCGAGATGCCCTCGAGGGCGAAGTACTCGGCCTGCATGGGGACGAGGAGGCTGTCAGCGGCGACGAGGGAGTTGAGGGTGAGCAGATCGAGAGCTGGGGGGCAGTCGAGGAGGATAAAGGGGTAATTGGCGCGGATGGGCTCTATGGCTTCGCGGAGCTTGTATTCGCGGCGGTCGAGGGATATCAGCTCGATGGTGGCGCCGATGAGATTTTTGCTGCTGGGAACGAGCTTCAGTGTGTCGATTTCGGTGGAGAGAAGAGCTTCGGCGATGGTGGTTTGGCCAACCAGGATGTCGTAGATGCTGAGACGGGCTTCCTCGCCATCCTTGGCGCGGGCGAAGCCAAGTCCGCCGGTGGAGTTGGCCTGCGGATCGCAGTCGATGAGAAGGGTATTGAGGCCTTCGAGGGCGAGGGCAGCTGCGAGGTTGATGGCCGTGGTCGTCTTGCCGACTCCGCCCTTTTGATTGACGACGGCAATGACTTTGGAAGGCTTCGGCGAAGATTCCGGGTCTGCGGGCTTTTGCGCTGCGTCTTCAGGCTTGGGAGTGAGCTGTTCAGTCGTCATTGCGGTAGTTGCAGGGTATCGGGAGGCGAGCGGCGTGGCAATGGCGGCTGGTCTGTGCAGAACCCGCAAGGGCTGTGGAGAACTTGTGGGATACGTGTTTTCGGCGTCTGGATTGAAGGCTTTCGGGAGAAGCGATGTGGAAATCTTTTGTTCCACGTGGAACATTTATTGGCGAGTAGCGCGAAGAAGGATGCTGGTTTGGGTACCGGGGATGGGGATCGGGGCTCGAAGGGTAAAACCGGGAGGCTGGATTGGTGGGGCTCCCACGAGTAGAAGGAGTTCTTTTTCGGCGAGGGGAGCAGCAGACGATAAGGCGGCCGCCATGTTGTCCACTGCGCGAAGCGTAACTGTATGAAATTGAATGGTTTTTGGCATGGTTTCGACCCGGCCCGCCCATACTTCGACCGGCAGGCCAAGGATTCGAACGGCTTCGCGCAGAAAGGTGGCCTTTTTATTTTGAGATTCGGCGAGAGTTACGGCGATCTCGGGGCGGAGAATGGCGATGGGCAGGCCGGGAAAACCTGCGCCGGAGCCGAAATCGAGGAGCGTCCTGATTTCGGGGGTTAGATGTTGTCCTGCAAACAGGCTTTCGCCGAAGTGACGACGGACGATCTCCTCGGGGTCGCGAATTGCGGTGAGGTTGGTGCGGGCGTTCCACTTGAGGAGGAGTTCTAGGTAGAGGGAGAGCTGGGAGACGATAACGGGTGCTGCACTCGGAAGATACGGGGTCAGGAGTGAGGCGATCTTCGCCTCTGAGAGGGTTGGCATGGAAGTCCAGTATCTCAGGGTTAGGTCTCAGCGGTTGAGTCTTGGGAATAGGAGTGTTCCACGTGGAACGTTATGAATAGAACGATGCCTTCAGGCGACGGAGGTGTGGATATGGCGCGGGGTCCAAGTGGCGGCTTGCTCGACGAAACGATCGAAGAGAGCGCGGGACGAGGGGCTGAGGTCATAGCTCCGCTCGGGATGCCATTGGACGCCCAGAACGAAGTGTGAGGTGGCGCCTTCGCTGGCCTGGCCGCCCTCAACGCCTTCGATGACTCCGTCTTGCGGGCAGCGCGCGGCGACGCGGAGACCATCACCGGGGATGCCGATAGCCTGATGGTGGCTGGAGTTGATGGGCAGACGAAGGAATTCGTCCTGTTCGGAAGCCTCGGCGGGGTCCAGGAAAGAGCCCAGGAGGGAGTCTGGTGCGATTGCGGCGTTATGGGCTATTGCTACACTTCTGCCGGCGGCATGGTTTACCGGGAGGATTGAGAGATCCTGTACCAGCGTTCCTCCGCGCCAGACGTTGAGGAACTGCAGGCCAAAGCAGATGGCGAAGATGGGTTTGTAGAGGTTGTGGGCGTCCTGAATGAGGAGTTCGTCCACATTTTCCCGGGCGTTGTCTGCAGGAGAACACTCAGGGACGGGTTCCTGGCCGTATTTCTGCGGGTTTACATCGGCGGGGCTGCCGGGAAGGAGGACGGCCTGACAGGTGTTGATGAGATCTGCGATCGCTCTGGGAGTCTCGTTGAGTGAGATTGCAACCGGATCGCCCCCACTACGTTCTACCGCGGCCGCGTACTGGGGCCATGAGCGCTGGTTATAGGCGAGGTCTGTACTCGTGGGAACGGGGATGGCGATGCGGGGCTTCATGGCAGATTAATCATACGACTTGTCGCTGTGTTCCACGTGGAACATCTTCTCCGTAACTGGCCACAAGTGAAACTCACTATTGATTGGTGGAGTACTGGGAGTACGTGGCGGAGATGGAGTCGTAGAGCCGCTGAGTAAGTGAGTCCGCGTCCCGGGCATTGAGGCCGACGGTAGGAATTGGGTCGCCTATGACGATGAAGACGGGGCGAGGATGAAGAGCATAGACGTGGATGGGAAGAAGCTCGTAGGTGCCGATGAGAGTGAGCGGCACCAGGGGAACCTGGGCCTTGATGGCCATGTAAGCGCAGCCGGACATCATCGTCTGGAGCTGGCCTGTCGCTGCACGGCCCCCTTCCGGAAAGAGAACCAGTGGCAGACCATGCTTCAGCGTGGCGACGCCCCGGTTCAGGCTGGCTATCAGGGAGCGGGGACTCTTCGAATCCACCGGAACCTGGCCAGAGCGATTGAGGTACCAGCCGATGAACGGAATCTTCCAGAGCGATTGCTTGGCCAGAATGCGGAACTGGAAGGGCAGTTTGGCGAAGAGGACTGGCGTGTCCATATAACTGAGATGGTTGGAGGCGTAGACGGCGGTCTCCTGCTCGTGGAGCTTTTCGCGGCCGATGATCTTGACGGGAGACAGGCTGATGAGCAGGAGCGTGCGCGCCCAGAGGTGTGCAATCGCGTGCTGCTGGCGGCCAGACTTATCCCAAAGGCCGGCCAGGAGGGAGATGCATCCGAAACCCGCAGTCGCAAGGCCCACAAGGGGGATTAGAAGAAGGTACGACAACCAGCGAAGCAACAGCGGGGGCTGCTTCGAGGTGAAGGGTAGACCCTCCGGCTCTTCTACGGAGAAGGCAGGCTGAGCAGACGGCTTTGGTTCGGATGATACGGAAGCGGCGCCGTTCTCATTCTTGCCCGGCAGGTTTTCCGCCAGAGGAGAGTCGTTCATAGCTCTCCGGCGAGGCGGCGAATCTCGCCCACTAAATAGACGGAGCCGGTAGCGATGATGAGACCGTCTGAGGGCGTTACGGCACGCGCCTGGGCGAGGGCGGCGGCAAGGTGAGGCGCAGCGTGAGCTGGAATATCGAGAGCGTGCGCAGCGGCCAGGAGGTCGTCGATATGAGCGGCACGGGGATTATCGATTGGAGCGAAGACAATGTGGTCCTTGCTGCGTTTGGAATCTGTGGAGGAGGCGTCGAAGAGCGGAAAGAGTATCTGGGCCATCTCGTTGAGATCCTTGTCGCGGAGGCAGCTGAAGACGAGGGTGCGAGGCTGGGCTTCGGGAAGCTGTGCGATCGCGGCGCGGAGCGTCCAGGCACCGGCCGGATTATGCGCTACGTCGAGCAAAAGCTGCGGACCATCGGAGAAGGTGAAGAGTTCGAGGCGGCCGGGCCAGTGCGTATTCCGAATTCCTGCTTCGATATGGGCATTGGTTATTTTGTAACCAATTTGGTTACTTTCTCCAGCAATCTGGCCTAATTTGTAACCTTCTAAGTGACGTAACTCTGCCGCAGCGGCGATTGCCAGCGCAATATTACGCTGCTGATGATGCCCGGAGAGGGGCGAATTCACTTCGAGGGCTTCCCCGTCGAGCGTAATGCTGTAGTGGTTGGCTGGAAGCGGGGTTGCCGCTTGCTTTCCTGACGCTCCCACTTGGTGGCCAGGAACAGATCTCGAAACACCTGGAGTCTGTCCGGGAATGTAGCTGGCGGCGTTGATGGCGCGGAGATTGAGAGTGGCTGCAGCCTCGCCGATAGCCTGATTCGCGTCGGGGTGTTGAGGGAGGGTGATGAGAGTGCCGTTAGGGCGCAGGATGCCGGCTTTTTCGCGGGTAATCTCTGCGATAGTGTTGCCGAGATAGTCCTGATGGTCGAGAGCGATGTCGGTGAGGATTGAAAGGAGCGGTTCGACGATGTTGGTGGCATCGAGACGTCCCCCCAGCCCAACTTCGAGGATGGCGATGTCCACCCGAGTCTTTTCCGCGTGCGTTGCGTTCTCTCCAGCGAAATAGAGAAAGCCTACCGCGGTGAGCACCTCGAAGAAGCTGGGCGGGTACGGCAGGTCGCCGGCTTCGACGAGATGGCGGGCGGCCTCGTCGACCTGGAAGTAGAGGCGGGCGAAGTCTTCGTCCGGAATCTGATGACCGTCGATCTGGATTCGTTCGTTGACGCGGATCAGGTGGGGTGAGGTGTAGAGGCCGGTACGGTAGCCGGCGGCGGTGAGGATACTGGCCAGGGTGGCAGCGGTAGAGCCTTTGCCATTGGTTCCAGCGATCAAAATCGAGGGAAAGGTCATTTGAGGGTCGCCGAGTGCCGCGGCGAGGACTCGCATGTGGGCGAGGTCGAATTTGCGGCGGGGCGTACTGGGTGTTGCGGGGGCAAGTTCCTGCCCTAAAGCGTAGAGATGGTCGACCGCTGCCGTGTAGGACATGGGGCTATTTTAGGCGATGGCGCGGCTTTGAATACTGCGGCGGGCACCGTGACCCGGGTCGAACTCGCAAATTCCACTGCCGTGCCGCCTGTAACACCAAGGTGGGATATCGAGGGTGGTTCGGCGGGCGGATAGTGGGGTATCAACAGTTGCAACATGCAATGTTTTGCAAACTAATCTGCCGGTTCAAGCCCTGGAGGGGTCCTTAAAACCCAAGGGGAGAAAGGAGACGTTTTATGCGCTTAGCACTAGGTATCGCTTTTGGAATGATCGCCGTGGCACCGTTTTTCGGTCGGTGGAGGGCGAATGTGTGGTTGAAGAAACATGTCCCCGCAGAACGTACGATGAAGAGTGTTCCAGAGATCGCTTAACTAAAGCAGCAACAGCAATAAGAAAACAGGACCGTTGCCCACAGGGGTGCGGTCCTTTCCTTTTTGGCATTTGTGATCTGATCGGGCCGACTCCGCAGTCGATCTCTCCCCAAAAAGAAGGTGGCGGACAGCTAAATAGCTGTCCGCCATTGCAACGGCTGCTCAAATGAACGGGGAAGTTACCGCTCTTTTTTGGCTCGTCTCGAGATCATGACCACCTTGGAGATCTCGCTGGGTATCCGAGCAGGACCGGCAAGCATCGCCGTCCTGGTGAATCGCGGCGATCCCGTCCAGCCCGGAAGCCGAAACAGATCGAAGGGGTGGGCTGCAGGAGTTTTGTCGTCGCTCTGCTCCGGAGAGTGATGGTCGCGGAGCTCGCCGAGAACGATGGAGCGCGTGGTAGCGCGTTCAGCAGGGGAACTTGATTCCCAGTAGAGGCGGAAGCCCTGACCGCAAACCGAACAGTGAATGTCCTGCCGGAACTCGGATCTTCTAAGTAACACCTGCATGTAGTTGTCGTCCTGTGGGCGATTTCACCCGAATTTCTGGACACTCTCAAACATCCTTACCGTAGCCGGAGCCTGCGGACGAAGCCATAGCACGCTCGTGTCAACGGTATGGTTCGGTAGTAACGCCCGCGATTATGACCGACGGCGCCCAGGTTCGTATCCCATTCGCAAGCCGTCACCTCGACGCGATTTGCGGCAACCATCTATTCTTGAAGATGTGAGCGAGCAGATGATCAGGATTCAGCTTCCGGACGGTTCAGTGCGCGAGGTTTCGCGCGGTACGACAGCGTATGACGTGGCGATGAGCATCTCGCCGCGACTAGCTGCAGCGGTGGTAGTAGCGCGGATTCGTCCGCTGACGCCGGCGACTACCGGAGCTGTTGAGACGGATGAGACCTCAGAAGCCGCGATGTATGGCGGCGCTGAGAGTGGAGAGCGGTTGGTCGATTTGACCGCGCCCCTAACGGAAGATGTAGCGCTCGAGCTCCTGAAGGAGAGCGACGAGGCTGCACTGAAGGTGGTGCGTCACTCCGCCGCGCACGTGATGGCTACGGCGATTCTCGAACTCTTTCCCGAGACCAAGCTCGGACATGGACCGGCGACGGACTCCGGCTTCTTCTATGACGTGTACCGTGAGACGCCGTTCAGCGACGAAGATCTCGCCGCGATCGAGACGCGTATGGGCGCGGTCGTTGCGCGCGATGAGAAGTTTCTGCGTGAGGAAGAGTCGCGCGAGATGGGACTGAAGGACTACGCCGAGCAGGGCGAATTCATGAAGGTCCACTTCATCGAGAAGTTTACGCAGCCGGGCGACGAGATCTCGCTCTATCGCAACGGCAAGTTTGTCGACTTTTGCCGTGGCCCGCATGTGCCTTCCACGGGCCGCGTGAAGGCGTTCAAAGTGACATCGGTTGCCGGAGCCTATTGGCTGGGCGATGAGAAGAATCAGCAACTGCAGCGAATCTACGGCACTGCATTCTTCAACACGAAGGATCTCGACGCCCACTTCAAGCGGCTCGAGGAGATCAAGGCTCGCGACCATCGCGTGCTCGGCAAGCAGCTCGATCTGTTTTCCATCCAGGAGGTCGCGGGATCGGGGTTGATCTTCTGGCATGCCAAGGGCGGACTCATTCGTAAGACGATGGAAGACTGGATGCGCGAAGAATGTATCCGTCGCGGTTACGATATGGTTTACACGCCGCACATCATGCGACGAGAGCTTTGGAAGATCTCGGGACATGAAGGTTTCTATTCGCAGAACATGTATCCGCCGATGGAGCTCGACGACGCGGAGTACCGGCTGAAGCCGATGAACTGTCCCGGCCACATCTTGATTTACAAGAACTCGCCCAAGAGTTATCGCGACCTGCCCGTGCGATACGCGGAGCTCGGCAACGTGTATCGCTACGAGCGGTCGGGCACGATGCACGGTTTGCTGCGCGTACGCGGCTTCACGCAGGATGATGCGCACATCTTCTGCATGCCGGAGCAGGTCGTCGATGAGATTGAAGGGTGTCTCGACTTCGCCGAAGCTGTGCTGAAGACCTTCGGGTTCAACGAGTATCGGGTCGAGCTCTCGCTGCACGATCCGAAGAAGTCAGGAGAGTTCGTCGGCAATCCCGGCGACTGGGAGAAAGCCGAGTCGGCCCTTAAGGGTGTACTTACCAAACGCGGAGTCGCGTTCAAGGCCATTCCCGGGGAGGGCGCGTTCTATGGCCCGAAGATCGATATCAAACTCGTAGACGTCCTGGGACGGCTGTGGCAACTGTCGACCGTACAGTTCGACTTCAATTTGCCCGCACGTTTTCAGTTGGAGTACAAGGGCGAGGACGGGGAGCTGCATCAACCCGTGATGGTGCATCGTGCGCTGTTCGGTTCGGTGGAGCGCTTCTTCGGCGTGCTGATTGAGCACTACGCCGGCGCTTTTCCGCTGTGGCTCGCGCCGGTGCAGATCGGAATCGTACCCATCTCGGAGAAGCACGTAGAGTATGCCGTCGCGGTGAAGGCGAAGCTTGAAGCTGAGGGCCTGCGCGTGGAGCTCGACCAGCGGAATGAAAAGATGAACGCGAAGATCCGCGAGTTCACCCTGCAGAAGGTACCTTTCGTATTGGTGGTGGGCGACAAGGAAGCGGCTACGGAAGCCGTGAGTGTGAGGACACGCGGAAAGGGCGATGAGGGCAGTGTTGCGCTCAACGACTTTATCGAACGAGCCGGGGGATTGGTCGCTTCGAAGTCGGTTGGTCTGTGATTAAGGTCGGTTGCTCTGTGATTTAAGACGGTTGCACTCTCAATCGACGTGGAGGAGTTGACGATGGCTTCGCTCTCCGATCAGGACCGGGCAGCGGCGATTACAATCCTCGATCAGTTGCGCGAGCGAATCGTTGCTGTCACCGGCGACGATCGCGAACGCCTGTTTCAGATGCGGCGATACATCCTCAAGCGCCTGGAGTTCGACGAGCGCGGAACGCCGACCCAGCGCCGCAAGCTGAAAGAGGCGAAGCGGAAGAGTCAGCTTGGACTTTGCGCGTTGTGCCATACAACGTTGCCGGAACGCGGCGCGGAACTTGATCGTTTTCGTGCCATCGATGGGTATACTGCAAGAAACACCCAGCTGGTATGCCATAGCTGTCACCAGAAGGCTGAAGCAGAACGCGGATTCGCATGATGTTGAGGACCTGTTTCCTGAGATCTCCATCACTGATGATCAAGCGATAAGTATCGATAGAGCAGGGCGAGGGTGTTCGGCGACGCCGCGGATCTGTTGACGGACAAAGGTTTAGATTGAGTCTGCAAGCTGAACAGCAGTACAATCGACAGGGGACCGATGTTTACGATTAGCGACAGTGTTCATATCAATGCTCCGATCGAGAGATGTTTCCTGCTTTCGACCAACATTGAGTTGGTGGGAAAAACGCTGGGAATGAAGCCGATCGAAGGCAAGACCAGGGGAACGATTGCACCTGGAGACAAGCTGCTGTGGGCAGGATGGAAGTTCGGCTTTCCGCAGATGCATGAGACCCTCATTACCCAATACGAATCGCCTGTGTTTTTTCAGGACACGATGGGGAGGGGACGTTTCAAGCGGTTCCAACACGACCATCACCTCTTCTACATCGATGGACGCACAGTTTTGAACGACAAGATTCGGTTCACTCTTCCGCTTTCGTGGGCGGGGAGAATCGTCGCCCGTACGATCCTTGTGCCTTACATCTCCCGGGTGCTTCGGCGCAGGATGAAGCTGCTGAAAAAAGTAGCCGAGAGTCAGGAGTGGCGAAAGTATCTTCCGGAAGAAACACTAGCGGACTAAGGCTACGTCCCGATCTTCGATCCCAGGCACAACAAATTTAGTCTCCATCTGTTTAACCACTTCAAGTGCGGGAGTGGTTCTGTATGCATCTCACCCTTCTAGAGGTGTTCGATGAGGGCTGTCGTCCTGCATGAGTATGGTGGACCGGATAAGTTGAAGTATGAAGTTGTTCCAGACCCCGTTGCCGGCAGGGGTGAGGTGTTGGTGAGGGTTGTGGCCACCAGTATCAATCCGATCGACTACAAGATGCGGAGCGGAGAGGCGAAGCAGCACTTTCCGCTGGAGCTGCCCGCGATCATCGGACGAGATCTCTCAGGGATCGTTCGTGAGGTAGGCGAACGCGTGAGCGGCTTTGCGCCCGGCGACAAAGTGATGGGATTTGCGACAAAAACCTACGCTGAGCTGGTGGTAGTCAAAGCGACCGATCTCGCGCTCGTTCCGGAGAAGCTGGATCCCGTGCATGCGGCAGCACTGCCTCTGGTGGCACTGACTGGGGAGCAGCTGATTACTCGCGGCACGAAGATTCAATCCGGCCAGACCGTGCTGGTCTCCGGTGCAGTCGGCGGCGTTGGCCGGTCGGCGGTATGGGCCGCGAAGAAGGCCGGGGCTATCGTAATCGCGGGAGTGAGAAAGTCGCAGCTACAAGAGGCGGAGACCTTGAAGGCCGACCACATCGTCGCGCTTGATGACTCGGCGGCAATGGAGAAAATCGGATTTCTCGATGCGGTCGCGGACGCGGTTGGCGGCCAGACCGCGAACAAACTCCTGGCAAAGGTGAAACCGGGGGGAGTCTTCGCTTCGGTACTGGGGCCCCCGACAGATGCGAAGTTGCATCCCACGGTCAGGGTCGAGGCGGTTAAGGCCGTGCCAGACGCTAAAACACTGAGAACGTTGGCCGAAGACCTGGTTGCCGGACAGTTTGCCATTCCAATCGACAGGATGGTGCCGCTCGCCGAAGCGGGCGAGGCTCAGGCAGCGGCAGCAAAAGGTGGGATAGGAAAGATACTATTACTGGCGTAATCTATTTCTGTTACGCCAAGTACTGAAGAGTAAACGGTGACTGGGCCATGGACATGGAGACGATTCGACTAGAAAGCTGGATCGATGCACCGGTAGAACGATGTTTTTTGCTGTCCCTGAGTGTTGATCTTCATCTTGCATCGGCGCGTTCTTCCCGAGAGCAGGCAGTAGAAGGGGTGACGAAGGGTCTGATCAGCGAGGGCGAGACAGTAACCTTTCGCGGCCGGCATCTCGGTTTGAAACTGCGACACAAGAGCCGCATCGAGGTTCTGCGACCCTATTCGTACTTTCGTGACGTCATGGTTACGGGTGTCTTCTCACACTTTGAGCATGAACATCACTTCGCGGCCATGGATGACGGTACCCGGTTGCGCGACGAGATTCGATTCACCGCTCCCTGGGGCGCGATAGGACGGCTCGCGACGAAGATCCTGGTCAAGCGCCACCTCACGGCCTTTCTAATGGAGCGGAATGCCGGGCTCAAGCAGGTGGCAGAGTCCGAAGACTGGCACCGTTACCTCGATGGTCAATCCGTGACGATCGCGGTGGCTCCCAAAGGAAGTTCGGTGAAGCAGAGATGGGAAGCTAGCAGTCTGCTCCCTCGCTCGCAAAGTTGACCTTCCCAATAACTCGCTATGGATGCGCCGTTAGCGCCGACGGAAACTGTTGCGAATGGCGCGTGTACGGTCGGCCGTCGGGATCGGCTGCGCAGGCGCCGGGCCCTCTGGATAGAGAACCACAAAGCGTCTGGGACCTTCGCCGGAAGAGGCTGTCGGCAATCCAGACTTCGTCAGGGCGAGGTGAAGCATCCGGCGTTCACGCGAAGTCATAGGCGGGAAGGAGTAGGGTCTGCCTGTGGCGCGAACCTGCTCGATGGCTGTCTCGGCAGCGAGATGGAGTTCCCGGTCGCGTTTGGCTTTGAAGCCTTCTGCGTCGAAGAAGATCAGGTCGTGTTCTTCGGGCTCGAGCCGGAGGATCTTGGCGGCAAGATGCTCGATGGCGTAGAGCAGCTCGCCGTTACGCGCAAGGAGAAGAGGAGTATCTGTGCCGGTAAACTCGACGCAAATCAAAGGCGACGGTTCGGAGCCGGAAGCGCCCGGTACGGCAGAGGAGTTCGCGCCGGTTGGAGTGTCAGCGTTGGGTTGCACGTGGCCGTTGCAGGCAAGGATGTGAGACTGCAAATCGAGACTTCCTGTGTCTGTTAAAGTTTTTAGGAAGTCCGCGATCTTCTTCACTGCACGGCCCTGATCCATCAGGGGGTTCGTCATTTTCTTAAGACCGATTTCAAGGGAATGAAGTTTCAACCCCTGGTTATTTGATTCTCTCAAAGTATCGCTGCTTTGGGGTCGCGCTGCCGACGATGGCGCGTTTATCGCACCAAACCTCATCGCTTTCCCGAAATGGTCGTCGGCGTTCCTGCCTTGCGGCGGGCTCGTTTCGCGGCGATCTCGCGCATCTCACGGCCAAGGCTGGTGCGGTTCATCACAGATTGCTGCCCAATGCTGATCAGGTTGCCGATCGTCCAGTAGAGAGCCAGACCCGACGCGTAATTCCAGGTCATGTAACCCGACACCGCCGGCATCATGAACGCCATCATCTTCTGCTGCTGCGGATCGACGCCTGGCGAGGGTGTGTAAAACTGCACCAGGAACTGGCTCACGATCATCACGATCGGCAGGATGTGGTATGGGTCTGCGCTTGAAAGATCCGGCAGCCAGAACCAGTGCGCCTGGCGTAGTTCGACCACCTTCGGCAGCATGCTGAAGAAGGCGAAGAGCAGCGGCATCTGGATCAACGTCGGAATACAACCCCCGAACATGTTCACGCCGTTATCCTTCTGCAGCTTCATGATCTCGACGTTCATCTCATTGCGCTTCGGATCAGTCGCCTTGTACTTCTTGTAGCGCTCCTTGATCGCGTCCATCTGCGGCTGAATGCGCTGCATCTTCAGGCCGCTCTGCATCGTCTTCACGCGCAGCGGCAGAATCAGCAGGTTGATCAACACCGTCAACAGCACGATCGACCAGCCCCAGTTCGACGTAATGTGGGCGTGGATGAACTGCAGCGAGAGGAAGAGATACTTGCCGATGGGCCCGAAGAAGCCGAAGTCCAACAGCGGCTCGAGCGAAATTGTATTGCCGGTCGCGTGAATGCCGCGCAAAACGTTCACTGCCTTAGGGCCAACATACACGCGGGTCTGAGTGCGGCCACTCGTGTCACCGAGCGCCGCGCCAAGGACCGGCACCTCAATCGCACCCTTAGCTGGTGCGCCCGACCCAAGCCCCGTCCGTCGAATCGTCTTCGCTACGTCGAGTTGGTTATGCAACATCGCCACCGTCGCCGTGTCTGGCGAATCCGGCAGGAAGATCGCTGCAAAGTAGGTATCGCTGGTACCGGCCCAGTCGAACGGCCCATTGAGCGTCTCGCCGCCCGAGACCTTCTTCGCGGCCAGGTGCTGCTCCTTCGCGTTCTGTGCGTAGTCAAGTTGCGCCCCCGCGTAGGCGGATGCATTGTCCTGGTCGCCAAACCCACCCGGCCAGTTGATCAGCGCGCGAACCGGTGCGCCGTTGCGCGTCACCTCAACATCGGCGTGCAGAACATAGGTCTCGTCAAACGAGAACGTCTTGCGAACCGTCGTCGCCCCGTCCGAGTAGTTGAATGTCAAACTCGCAGGAGCTGCCAGCGCCCCGCTAGCCGACGGCACATACAGTGCCTTACTCAAGCTCGCCGTCAACGCAGCATCATAGGTATACAGCGACAGCGGATATCCAAACTGCTGCGCAGCCTGCGTGTGCACCAGGTTCAGCGGCTTGCCATCCGAGTCCTTATACTTCTTCAGAATCCAGCTCGACACCTGACCGCCGCGGTTGGTGAAGGTGATGCGGTAGAGCTCATTTTCGACCGTGGTGGTCGCCTCAGCAGGAGCCTGCACCGCCGGAACCCCGGAGGCTGCGGGAGCAGCTGCAGCTGAATTTGTCACCGCCGGAGGAGCCGGAGTCTGCGCGGGGGCTTGCGTTCCGCCCACAGCAGCGGTGCTCTGGCTAACGTTAGGTGAGGCCGTCTGCGGATTATTCTTCGAGCGGAAGTACTGCAGGCCAAAGAAGACGGTGACCAGGACGAGCATCATGACGAGGAGCGATTTATTGTCGCCGCCGCCCTGTTGATTGGGGTTTTTGAACTCTGCCAAAAGAGACTTCCTATTCTTTGCTAAAACGTAAGGCCGTCTCCTCAGACTTTGGAGACGCTACCTTTATGATAAATGGTCTGTGGAAATAGGTGCGGCCACGGTAACCTTCGAGCGTTGCAGAGGCACGGGGTCCAGCCCGCCCTTAGCGAAGGGGTGGCACCTGCCGACGCGCCGAAGCGCCAGCCACGACCCCTTCACGACACCGAAGCGAACCAGCGCAACGTAGGCATACTCCGAACACGTCGGAAGGTACAGACACTGGCTCGGACTGAAGGCATGGAGCACGGGCGACACGATCGCTTTGTAGAGGCCGTAGGCCACGCGGACGCCGACACTGGGCTGAGAGTCCATCACGCTTTCACCGCGACCTGGAAGACATCGGCTGGACCGCGCCCTCTCTGGGCTGCCGTTCAGCCGCCTTCTGAATAGCGCGAAAGACGCTTGCCACCTCGCGCTTCAGGGTCGGATAGTCGAGATCGATGACGCTGCGGCGCGGGTGCAGCACCACATCGACCGGTGTATTCAGTGTTGCAAGATTCTTGCGAACGGCCTCGCGCATCCGGCGCTTGATGCGGTTACGGTCAACCGCCTTTCCCATCACCTTCCCCACCGTCAGCCCCACACGCGGACTCGACGCATCGGCGTCCCGCAATGGAGTTCCATCGGCCCCAAGCTGAGGGCGAAGCGTAAAGAAGTAGCTCATCTGTTTCGCGAACTGTTTGCGGCTGGCCTTATACACGCGCTGGTAGTCGGCGTGTTTCCGCAGGCGAAAGATCGAATTTGGATTCGCGGTCATTGGCGTACAAGCAGACGGCTCGCTGTCTCCATCCTACAAGCTTCCCTTCTTTCCAGCGCCCTCAGCCGCCTCACCCTCTTCACGCAAAGAAGCCCGCCGGCCCGGCGAGCTTCTCGAGGGACGATCACCCTCTGCGTTCCTGCAAAAACAACCGCTACCTATTTCTTAGGGGTGGAGCTGCTGTCTCCACTCTTCACGTTTGTCTCTTGACCCGGTTTCTTCGTCGCCGTGTTGCCCTGGTTGCTTCCCTGCGACGGGTTGTTCCCTTGATTTCCCTGGTTTGGCTGATTCATGTTCTGTGCCATGACAATTCTCTCCTTTGTCGGCCGTCGACCACTATCTCAACGTTGCCGACACCCATTAAGAGACCTGCCGCGGCCGGATGGTTGCCCCAAAACAGATGCTTTACGTGCTGGTAGATGTTGGTTTAGCCGATGCAATCCCGCCGCAGACGGAAACTCATTTCGAATCTGAATGATGGACCTCGAAACCCAGAGCGGTGGCTATCAAAAGGCAAACACCATCGAACGAGAGCGATAGCTCTCCCCGATGGTCTTTGCAAACCACATATACTTTTTTCAGATTTTCTATTGCTTACGAGTTCCTGAGGAACCTGTATATCAAGCGCCCATCAAGACGCTGATCGGCTAACTGGCTCTAAGCAAAAAGACTAGTCGCGGAACCCGGCGCTGACGGCGATCTTGTGACGCCCCTTGGCACGGCGGCGGCTGAGGACAGCGGCACCAGCCTTGGTCTTCATGCGGGAAAGAAAACCGTGGGTCTTGGCGCGGTGGCGGCGGTTGGGTTGAAAAGTACGCTTCGGCATGACAAAAAACTCCTGCGCAGGGTAGAACACCTGCTCAAACTTTTAGGCTGTTGCAACAATCTCTGAGTATACCCGATCGGACGGGATTTTCACAGCCGTAATGCTGCGTCCTTTGGCCACACGCTTCAGATAAGGTTAGTTGCCCGAAAACCAAGCTCATTGGCTCTCAGTGGCGCGTCTGAGATCATATGCGAGCGAGGAGCAGTCATGTCACGAGAACAGAAAGTCGCTGTGGTCGAAGCCTATTTGGATTGCTTTGCAACAAAGGACTTGTCCAAAGTGTCCTTTGCCGAAGACGTAACATTTGAAGGGCCGCGCATGCCAAAATTGACGGGTCGTGCAACCATACTCGGATTCCTTACGCAAATTCTCCCCGTGGTCAGGGGTATTCAGTTAAAGCAGCACATTGTCGAGGGAGATTACGTTGCAACCGTCTTCGACATGGAGACTGTTAATGGAGTGGATCACGTTTTTGACCGAATTCACATCGTAGATGGACAGATTAAGGCGATACATGCGTTCTACTACCCTGAGCAACCGCCTGAGGGACAAACCTAGTCGGCGGACTCTGCTGTCAAAGCCCAGTCCATCGAAATCTGGAAACGCGCCGAGCGTTCCATAAAGGGTCCTTTGTGCCAGTGACGAACTTATTTTCAGCGAAGACTCTTGATCGGATCAGCCATCGAACTCCTTCGCAGCGACGACGGAATGCAATGGGGAGACGAAAGTTTCGAAATGAGACGACTCAACAAACTATCCTGTAAAAGAAAATCACTGCCACCAAAGGCGCGCACATGCACCGCAAAACAGACACACCGGATATCCTGATAGTGATATCAACCCACCATACAAAGAGACCGGATCGCGAATCTCTTAACACAAGAAACTTCGCAGTAGTAGAGAAGAAACATCTGGTCGCAACGTATTTTCTCCCTGCTACAGACGCTTGATTTCAGTTCTTCACTGGTAATGGTGCAACTTCCTTTTTTTGATGCGAAGGTCTGAAAAACGCCATCTTTTCCGTGCTACTATCGAACCCGATTCGCAACACGTTTTTCTGCAAGCCCAGCCGTCCCGCACTCTGTTTTACGTTGACTACTCCTCTCCGCGGCCAGTGTTGCAACGGGTGCTCAGCGGAGAGAATTCTGGCAACACAGGGGCCGTCTTCACCTGTCCTCAGGGGCAGGGATGGACCTCTATTTGCTGCTTATCGTGTGAACCGCACGACTGAAAGAAGTGCCACGTCTGGTTTGGAACAGGAAACAAGACAAGGAAACTAAAGAATGTCATTCGTTCCGACGGCTACCGCCGTATTGAATTATTGGGTTCGTATTCTGGCTGCGCTTGAGAAGAAGATCAACCGCCAGTCTTACGAGACTTGGCTCAAGCCGACACGGTTCTCACATCTTGAGGGCAAAAAGCTCTTCGTGCGAATTCCCTCCACGGACTTTCAGCACATCGGCGATCGCTACGCCGACCTCATCCAGGAAGCTATTGACAACCTCGGACTGGACGTCGAGTCGGTCGCGTTCACCACACCCGAGCAGGACCCGCGCGCGCCCAAGGTCCGGGAAGACGGCGGTTTTGCGCCTGTGCCGAGCCACAGCCAGAACGCACCCAAGCAGCGCCTCGGCGGATCGACGAACTCAGTATCGGGGCCGACGCCCGAGCAGGCGCGATTTGACTGGAGCGCAGCCTCGCAGCTCAACCCGCGTTACCAGTTCGACGCCTTCGTCATCGGAAGCGGCAATCAGTTTGCATCGGCAGCGGCTCAGGCCGTGGCAGAACGGCCTTCGAAGGCCTACAACCCGCTCTTCCTCTACGGCGGCGTCGGTATGGGCAAGACCCATCTGATGCACGCGATCGGCCACGACGTTAAGCGCCGGCAGCCGCACGCCTCTATCAGCTACGTCAGCGGCGAAAAGTTCACCAACGAGATGATCAACTCGGTCCGCTACGACAAGATGACCGGATTCCGGGACAAGTTCCGCAACGTCGACGTCTTGTTGATCGACGACATCCAGTTCCTCGCCGGCAAGGAGCGTACCCAGGAGGAGTTCTTCCATACCTTCAACACGCTGCACGAGAGCATGAAGCAGATTGTCATTGCCAGCGACCGGCCTCCGAAAGAACTCGCCGACTTTGAAGATCGCCTGCGGTCACGTTTTGAGTGGGGCCTGATCGCCGACATTCAACCGCCCGATCTCGAAACCAAAGTCGCGATCCTGCAGAAGAAAGCCGAAAGCGAACAGACCCAGCTCCCCACTGATGTCGCGATGTTTATCGCCTCGAACGTGCGGACCAACGTGCGTGAGCTTGAGGGCGCGCTGGTGCGGCTGATCGCCTGGTGCAGCATGCATGGCGTCGAGATCACGCTTGCCGTAACGCAGCAGTGCCTGAAGCAGTTCATCGATACGCAGGTCCGCAAGATTACGATTGAGACGATTCAGCGCACTGTGGCTGAGCAGTTCGGCATGCGGGTCGCGGAGTTGAAGCAGAAGAACAACTCCCGCCAGATCGTCGTGCCGCGTCAGATCGCGATGTTTCTGGCCAAGCAGTTGACCGAGGCTTCCCTGCCCGAGATCGGGCGGCAGTTTGGCGGTAAGCACCACACGACCGTGATGCATTCGATCTCGAAGATCGACGAACAGCGCCGGGCTGACAAGGACCTGAACCGCACCATCAACAAGCTGATGGAGACGCTGAGCTAAACCCCTGTCATGCCGGACGGGCCCGCTACGCGCGGAGCGGTCACTTCGTGACGCGTGTACCGGTCTCGGCAGGATATGCAGCGTAGGTCCTCTCGCTGGTCGGCACGATCTTCCCTCCGAGCAACGCGAGGACCAGGCGAAGCGGTATACAAGTCACGAAGTGACCGCCTCCCGCGCAGGGAGCCCGTCCGGCAGGACAGTGCCCGAAAAAAATAGTTCAAAAACGTGGCGCACTTTTAGCAGCCCAAAAACACGCTGCTAACCCACCACGTTTACCACGCAAAACACCACGTCTTCACCACCAAAACACCACAACAAAAACACCCTGTTTCCCAAAAACCCCAATTAAAACGCCTTCCACCAGAGCCAGAAAAAATCTACTTCGGAAGGTACTTTGCAGGGATCGGGTTGGCAGGAGACTCAGAATCCCAGAAGATGTTGACCACCCAGTAGCGGTCTCCATCCTTCAACAACTGAAAGCTATTGATCCCTCGAGTAAAAGGAGCGGGATCATCAGCGCTGTGCCGAGACTCATAAGTGCTCCATACCTGAACGATATTGCCGAACTGCTCGATCTCATTGTGAATAGAGCGCTCAAAGAATCCATTAGTAGTCATCCGCCCCTGACTGCGAGAGATATAGCCGTCAATCGTCAGAACAACCGCGTCACTACGCCCACTAGCAGCTGACGTCGTTGCAGGAATAAGGCGCGCATCAGGAATAAAGAGCGAGCGCATACGGTCCCAGTCACGCGCCTGGCCCTTGGGGCCAGAGATCACGCTGTAGACAGCATTGAGAATCGCTTCGGGTGATTTCACGTCGTCGGGTTTGGCCTGCGGCCAGTCGGTTCTCGTTGCGATGGAACCGATCAACGTAGGAGGAGTTGATGGCTGCGCCGAGGCCGCAGAGGTCTGCGCATGCGCGAGAGTTGCGAGAGATAAGGACAGCAGGGTAGCGACGATTCGGTTCGCTGGCTTCACGGGAACTCCTTGAGTGACAGACCTACTTTACTAAGGTCACAGAGGTTCTGGTTAATCACGAATGAGGCTGTTGCGGAGTTGGAGGATCAAGGCATAGCCTTGGGAGCATGCGAAAGACCTTTCTTTTCCTTGGAGCTTTGTGCGCGGCGATGTGCGCGTATGCCCAATCAATGCCGGCGGAGCACCACCATCATCACGATGATGCGGATCGGACGCTGGGACGGGTTTCGTTTCCGACGTCGTGTGCGGCGCGGTCGCAGGGGCCGATGGAGCATGGAGTGGCTTTGCTGCACTCGTTTGGATACACCCAGGCGGAGATGCAGTTTCGTGCGATCGCGAAGGACGACCCAGGATGCGCGATGGCGCACTGGGGTGTGGCTATGACGAAGTACCAGGAGCTTTGGGGAGAACCAGAGTCCGCAGCGCTGAAGACCGGCGAGGAGGAGATGGCCGAGGCTCGGAGGCCGGCTGCGCCTCCTGCAGTGGTGACGACGCGCGAGCAGGCCTATATCGGGGCTTTGAGCGCGTTCTTCGATCCTAAAGATGCGACGTTTCAACAGAGGGCAGATGCATATGAAACGAAGATGAATGCGCTCCACGCAGCTTATCCCGACGATGTGGAAGGGGCGGCGTTCGACGCATTGGCGATCCTCGCCGCGGAGTCACCGATAGATACCTCGTTGAGTCATGAGCATGAAGCGCTGGCGATTCTGATCCCTTTGTTCGAGGCGCATCCAGACCATCCAGGGCTCGCGCACTACATCATTCATACGTGCGATACTCCGGCGCTGGCGCCTGAAGGTCTGAAGGCGGCACGTGAATACGCGAAGATTGCGCCGGCGTCGGCCCATGCGCTGCATATGCCGGGGCACATCTTTGCGCGGCTGGGAATGTGGCAGGAGGATATCGATTCAAATGTGGCTTCGGTGAAGGCGTCGGAGAAGGCAGAGGCCGCGGGCCAACCGGGGGCCGCGCATCAGATGCATGCGAAGGAGTTCCTGATCTATGCGTACCTGCAGGTGGGACAGGATCAGAAAGCTAAAGAGCTGACCTACGACATGCGGTCGGTCGGCAACCGGATGGAGGCCATGCCGGGCATGGACGACATGAAGCATGGCGGGAATCGCTTGGACAACGAGGTGCGAGCGGTATACGGCATTGAGATGCATGACTGGAAGACTCTGGCTGCCGAGGCCCCGGCACCGGGTTCGAAGGAGTATCTGAAGTTCGATACGTACTGGGGCCATGGCGTAGCGGCGGGACACCTGAAGGATGCGAAGCTCGCCGCCTCGGCGCTGACGGAGTTTGATAAGGGAGTTGAGGCGCTGAAGAAATCTCCCTACGCGTCGCGCATCAGCTCGATGGAGGTGGAGAGGAACGAGATGGTGGGGTGGCAGGCGTTCGCGGAGAACAAGCCTGAGAACGCTGTGACGGCGATGCGTAAGGCTGCCGACCAGCAGGATAAGCTGGGGCAGGGCGAGGTGGATATTCCAGCGCGGGAGATGCTGGGTGATCTTCTGATGATGGAAAAGAGACCGGGTGAGGCGCTGGTGGAGTACAAGATGGCCCTGAATCTTAGCCCGAACCGGCTGAACGGGCTGCTGAGCGCCGGGATGGCTGCGGAGAAGGACAAGAAGCCGGAGGAGGCGCGTGCGTTCTACACGGCGGCGGCTCGGCAGACGGACTTTGGCAAGACCAGCCAGAGGACGGATGTGGCGCATGCGGTAAAGATGGCTGGGGCAGCCGAGACTGCGATGAACAACTAGTAGTGCACCCTTGAGAGTCGCGACACTCAGGGCGTCGAGGGCGGCTCGGCGCGGGTGAAGGTGTAAGCGTCGCGGAATTTGAAGTCTTCGCCGGGGCGGCGGGTCTCCTTGCGATAGGTGTAGAGGTTGCGGCGCAGGGTGAGTGTGATTCGGACGTCTACAGGCCTGTCGTTCTCTTTGCCAGGACCGGTGAGGATGAGGGTGCCACGGCCAAGTTTGGAGAAGTCCTCGAGCCCCTGAAGAGTGTAGATGTCAGTGGATTTATCGCGATCGGAGGTGAAGGTGATCTTTGCAGCGATTGGGTCCAGGGTGACGGTTGTGAATTCGCGAACGGTCTTCGATGGACCGTCGTCGTAGATGTAGTTGAACTGAAGGGCCCTTTGGTCGGCGGTTTCGGTGATGGTCAACCAGGTTGGGAGGAAGACCTGGGCGTTGCTCTGGAAGTCGCGATACTCCAACTGGCCTGTCCACTTGCCTAAGAAGTTGGCGTTTAGATCTTTTGCTGGCGTCTGAGTAGGAGCCGGGGTGGGAAGACAGAAGAGAGCGATGGCGAGGAGCGACGCAGCGAGTTTCGTCGGGAGCTTTAGGATCATTGAGGTTTTCTTTCTGTTGCGATCTGCGATGCGGGGGTGAGTGAGGTACGGGAACACCGCTGGGAAGTTCCCCTCTTTTCTTTCACCAGGTGATGTAGACGCCTTTGCGAATCCATTGAGGGCTGCCGATCTGCTGCATCATGAAGTCGGCTACGTCCTCCCGAGAGATGCGGCTGCCGTTTGGGGGCAAGGCGTCGCCGTCTATGCGATAGGCGCCGCGGCCGGGCGTGTTGGTGAGCATGGGAGGCATCACCATGGTCCAGTCGAGGCTGCTGTGGGAGAGATTGTTCCATTGTGAGATCTGCGACGCCACGGGCCACTTGAGGAGGGTGTTGTAGACGATGTTCTGGACGATCCAGCGACGCCAGGCGGGCTGCTTGTCGAGCGAGGTGGAGAGTGCGCCGGCGGACCCAAGAACGATGATGCGGCGGACAGGCTTGGCCTGAGTTTCGGTGTCCTGCATCGCGGCGATGATCTGCGGGATGGCGCGCTCGAGGACGTCTTCCTTCTTGAGGGAGTTTGCGCCAAGCGCTGACAGGACTATGTCGGCGCCCGCGATGGTTTGACGCACGGGGGAAGGGTCGAAGGCGCTGCCTCGGACGATCTTGAAGTTCAGGGGCTCCCGAGCGCCTGGAGACGCAGGACGTGTGAAGAGCAAATGGGGAGGCGGGGTGGACCGGAACAGCGCTGTGACCTCGTAGCCGGCGTGGATGCAGCGCTGTGTGAGGAGTTTTCCGGTGGCACCACTGGCTCCGAAGAGAGCGATCTTCATGCTGGCTCCTTTGGGTTCGGGACTGATTATCCTCTGGCATGAGACGCAGGTGTGAAAAAAGTGGTTGGGGTAAATGCATGATTCTGTTTTATTTGGTGAATATTCCCACGGTTGGGGATGAGTCTTCTCGCAAGTTGAAAGGTATGGCTGTGAGGAAGTGGGATAAGAGGGCGGTTGATGAGACGAACGGAGCTAGTCTTCCTGAACGTGCGCTTTGGGCCAGCCGGTTTTCTAAAACAGGACACTGGCATAAACACCTATTTATGAGATCGATGGGATAGATATCCACTTTTCAAGCGAGAACGGTTACTGCTACTAGTATTTGTCTCTTTTTCTCTTGTTTCTTAGAAGCAGTAATCGCCGTTGATGGAAAGTTGTGGCAGGTTTCGGCATCGCACACAACAACCGTGGTTTCCACAAAGAAATCTGTCGCGCTGGAGGGCGGTTCACCCCTAGAATCAAGCAGACGTTGAGCGGCTGAGATGCATCGCGAGTTCGATTCGGTGTACAGTTTGGCCAGCACCAACTACGAAGACGGAGACAAAACTGTGACTAGTGCGACCCAGGAGCCCGAGATGACTTTGCCGACCGAGACGAGCGCAGCGCCAGCCCCAACCGGCAACCTCGAGATCACCGTCTCCCGCGCCGAGTTGCTGCGAGAGTTGACCGCTGCCCAGAGCGTGGTCGAGCGGAAGACAACGATTCCGATCCTGTCGAACTTTTTGTTCGAAGCGACGCAGAGCGAGGGCGGCGATCGGTTGACCATTACCGCGACGGATCTCGATCAAAGTCTCCGGACAAGCTGCGCGGCCAAGGTGAAGAAGGCGGGTGCCTGCACGATTCCCGCCCGTAAACTGTACGACTACATCAAGCTGCTGCCTGAGGGCGAGATCTCGATCAAGCTGATGGACAACCACTGGGTGCAGATCCGGGCCGGCCGGTCGAATACGAAGATGGTCGGGATGGCGCGGGCGAACTTTCCACAGGTGCCGGAGTTTCCGGCTAGCGGCGCGGTGAAGATCTCGGTTCCTTCGCTGAAGAACATGGTTTCGAAGACTATCTTCGCGATCTCAAACGAAGAGTCTCGCTACACTTTGAATGGGGCGCTGCTGGTTCTGAAGGCAGAGAGCATGGCCATGGTTGCGACCGACGGGCATCGGCTGGCGCATATCGAGAAGCTGGGGGAGACGTTGGATGGCGTGTCGGGCGAGAAGAAGACGCTGATTCCGCGCAAGGCGCTGAGTGAACTCTCCTCTCTGCTAGGCTCGACCGAAGCTGAGACGCTAGAGTTTGGCGATGACGATCAGACCCTGTTCTTCCGGGTTGGTGGGCGTGTGCTGACCAGCCGCAAGCTGACCGGGCAGTTTCCGAACTATGAGGCGGTGCTGCCGCGCGATAACAACAAGTTTGTGATCGTCCGGTGTGAAGATCTGATGGGTTCTATTCAGCGTGTGGCGCAGTTTGCGGATGAGCGAAGCGGCGCGATCAAGATTCGGCTGGAGCAGAATGAGCTGAAGCTTTCGTCGTCGAGCACAGATGCGGGTGAGTCGGAAGATACGATTGAGACGCCCTATAACTACGATCCGCTGGTGGTGGGGTTTAACAGCCAGTATCTTATCGATTTTTTGAAGGCTATTGGCAACACGGGCGAGGTACGTCTGGAGTTCAAGGATGCACAGAGCGCGGGGCAGATGCGGCCCGAAGATGCGAATGAGGATGTGAAATACAGATACATCCTAATGCCCATGAGAATCTGACTTTGAGCGAGTTTGAAGATTGTAAAAATAACCCATAAACTGGCCATTTGGCCAGTTTATGGGTTATTTTCATGCTGTTTTAAATAGCTTGGACCTGCCACCACATCTCATTCGAAAGCGACTCGGCGGAAGCTATGCAACGTCTTAGTCAGCATGGGGGGCTTGACCGAGAAACCTTTTTGAAGGGAAACAACAAGCGACAGCCAACGTAAAATGGGTTATGAGTTCAACCGATGCGGCCGAACCGCCCGTAAAAGGCGGTTCCGACCGCCAACCCTTTCGCTTCAACTTTGAAAACACCTACGCTCGGTTGCCTGAAGGCTTCTACTCGCGATTGGATCCTACCCCTGTTCGTGCTCCGCGCCTGGTCAAGGTAAATGTGGAGTTGGCCGTGAAGCTTGGGCTGGATCCTGACGCTCTGACAAGCCCTGAAGGTGTCGAGATATTTGCTGGCAACCGCGTGGCTGAAGGATCTGAACCTCTGGCGATAGTCTATGCCGGACATCAGTTCGGACATTTTGTGCCTCAGCTGGGTGACGGCCGCGCCAATCTGCTGGGAGAAGTGGTGGGGCGTGACGGCATACGCTACGACATCCAACTCAAGGGCTCGGGGCCTACACCCTACTCCCGGCGCGGCGACGGCAGAGCCGCTCTGGGTCCGGTCTTGCGTGAGTTCATTCTGAGCGAGGCCATGGCGGCGCTGAACGTGCCGACCACCCGGGCACTTGCTGCGGTGACGACGGGCGAACAGGTGATGCGCGAAGAGGTCATGCCTGGTGCCGTGCTGACGCGAGTGGCGGCGAGCCACCTTCGTGTGGGCACCTTCCAGTACTTCGCTGCACGGGGTGATACGGAAGGGACACGAATTCTGGCGGATTATGCGATCGCGCGACACTATCCTGAGGCTGCAGAGACGAAACAGCCTTACCGGGCGTTGCTGAATGGAGTGGTTAGTCGACAAGCACAACTGGTCGCACAATGGATGCTCCTCGGTTTCATCCATGGCGTTATGAACACCGATAACACTTCTATCTCGGGTGAAACCATCGACTACGGACCCTGCGCTTTTATGGAGGCGTACGATCCGGCCATGGTGTTCAGCTCGATCGATCACCAGGGACGCTATGCCTATGGCAACCAGCCCCCTGCAGCACACTGGAACCTGACACGCCTGGCTGAGACCTTGCTGCCCATTCTGGAGCAGGAGACGGGAAGCGAGGCGAACGCGCTGGTTTCGGCTAAGGAAGCGCTTGCCGGCTTCATAACGCAGTACGAGGCGGCTAGCGTCGCTGGTCTGCGCCGTAAGCTGGGCCTGTTTACAGAGAGTGATGGAGATGCGGCGCTGGCACAGGATCTGCTGGACCGCATGGCCGCCAACCGCGCAGACTTCACCCTTACTTTTCGACGACTTTGCGATGTCGTGGACGGATCGGAAAGCGAGGAAGGAGCGCGCTTGTTGTTCGATGAACCAACAAGCTATGACAAGTGGGCTACTGGATGGCGTCAGCGCATGGAAGTGGAGCCTATACCCGCATCGACCCGCGCTGCGGCCATGCGAATCGCAAGTCCGGCATTTATGCCGCGCAATCACCTGGTGGAGGCAACGCTGAATGCCGCGGTGGAGCGGCAAGACTTCCAGCCATTTGAGGAACTGCTGGACGTAGTGTCACGGCCATACGAGAACAGGCCAGATCTGAAAAAGTATGCCACGCCCGCACGCCCTGAGGAGCGCGTCAGTCAGACCTTCTGCGGAACATAAGCGACGGATAGCGATCGCCTCAGCTTACGGGCCTTGGCGGAGAACGCCGCGGCGTGCCCACCTTTGTTTTCAGCGTGTTCAAGAGCGTCGGCGATTTTCCTCCGCGTTGGTACAGATCGATGCCAAAGAGGTGTAGTTCATAGCGGCGATTCGTTTTTCTGGAGTTGTGCGTATGCATGTTTTAGCACCGCGGCTGATGCTTCGAGAGACTTTTGTTCGACTTCATTGAGGCGTAATTCGAGGACAGTCTCGACACCGCAGTTGCCTACTATGCAAGGCGTGCTTAGTGAGACTTCTTTAAGGCCGTACTGGCCGGTCATCATAGTTGAGACTATGAGAACAGAACGCTCGTCTCGGAGGATAGCCTCGCAAATACGAGTGACACAGGCGGCGATAGCAAAGCAGGTGTTGCCTTTGAGTGCGGCGACCTCCGGGCCAGCGTGGCGAACACTGATCAGAAGTTCTTCCTGAGATGGCAGCGTGTCGACGCCAGGATATTGAGCGAGGGGGATGCCAGCGACCTGAGCCGCGCTCCACACCGCGACCGAAGAATCTCCATGTTCGCCGATTACGGCGGCGTGGACTGAGCGTGCATCGACGTTAAGCTTCTCACCGAGAATGTGGCGGAGACGCTCTGTGTCTAAAAGCGTTCCGGTGCCTATGACCTGGCTAACGGGCAATCCCGATTCTGTTTGAGCAATGTAAGTGAGGACATCCAGAGGGTTCGTGGCGATAATAAGTACGCCGTCGAATCCCTCTGCCATGAGCTTGGCGATGCAGCTACGAACGATAATGGCGTTGCCTGCCAGCATGTCGAGTCGTGAACCGCTGAACTTTCCTGGCGTGCCTACGGTGATGATCGCAATGGCGCTTGCGGCTGCGTCCTTGTAGGTGCCAGCGAAGATCTTCACGGGGGTGCCGAGCGGGACGGCTTGCTGTAGGTCGAGAGCTTCCCCGTGTACAAGGTTTTCGGTGTCACCAATTAGGACGATCTCGCGTGCGAGGTGGTTTTGAAGCAGGGCATAGGCGCAGCTGGTTCCTACGTGGCCGCAACCGATGACGGTGATGCGCGTGCGGTGAGAGGGCATGGGCTTCCTTTGCAATGAGCGTGGGTGATCGGGCCCGATTGTGCGCAGTTTATCGCATGCCGGTTATTGGCGCAGTTCGACTTCGGTGGCACCCTGTCCGCCTTGATTCTGCGGCGGCTCGGTGACGGTCGTGACGTGAGGATGATTGCGGAGGTATTCACGCAGGGTTCGGCGCAGGATGCCCATGCCGGTGCCGTGCACAATACGAATGCGCGGCAGGCCGGCGAGGAAGGCGCGGTCGAGGAAGCGTTCCACCTCTGTCTGAGCTTCGTCTGCGGTGCGGCCGATGACGTTGATCTCGGAGGTCATGTAGTCGGTGTCGTTGTTGGCTGTGGCAACGGTGATGCCTCCGCGTTTTCGCGCGGCTTCGAGCGGCGTGACTACCTTTACAGACTCGACCTCCGCTATGTCGTCTATGGCGGCACGCATCTTCATCGGCCCCATCGACACTTCGAAGTTTTTTGTGTCGATGACCCGGTCTACTCTTGCCTGACGGCCGAGCGACTTGAGTTTTACGAGATCACCGACCTTGATGCCCTTGGGGATGTGGGGTTGGGCGGCTGGGTCGTTCTTATCCGCGCGCGTTGTGTGGGCCACGACGGTGGAGTTGAACTGCTCGGAGAACTCGCGACGGAGTGTGGCCATGCGGCGGTCGGAGTCGCGAGCGATCTTTTGGGCAAGAGCCTTGTCGTCAATGGCTTTTACGGTTTCGCGGAGTTGGTAGGCGAAGTCTTCGAGGAGAGAGCTGAGTTTGGCTTCGAGCTCTTTAGTGCGGGTCTTTTGTTCAACCCGGCCTTCGACTTCGACCCGAGCCTTTTCGCGGGACAGCTCGCGTTCGCGAAGCTGCAAGGTTTCGCGCTCGGCAGCAGCTGCGGTGAGCTGGTTGTGGAGTTGGTCGAGAAAGGCGCCGATGTCAGCGGTCTGCGTGGTCATCTGGGCGCGGGCTGCGGTGATGATTTCGGGGGCAAGGCCTAGTCGTGCTGCGATGTTAAGACCCGCAGAGGCTCCCGGCACACCGAGGCGCAACTCGTAGGTAGGGGTGAGGGTCTGCTGATCGAAGCCGACGGCTGCGTTGAGGACGCCCGGGTGATTGGCAGCGTAGACCTTCAGGGAGGTGAGGTGAGTCGTGATGCAACACCATGCATTGAGCTTGAGAAAGTGAGTGGCGATGGCGACTGCGAGCGCGGCACCTTCTTCGGGATCTGTAGCCGAGCCCAGTTCGTCGAGCAGGACAAGCGAATCTGAGGTCGCTTCCCGCGAGATCCGATCGAGATTGACGACGTGGGCGGAGAAGCTGGAGAGATTGCGCTCGATGGATTGGGCGTCGCCTATGTCAGCGTAGATGCTTTTGAAAAGTGGAAGATTCGCCTCTTCGGCGGGAACAGGGATGCCTGCCTGGGCCATCAGTGCGAGAAGGCCGAGGGTCTTGAGAGAGACGGTTTTTCCTCCGGTGTTGGGGCCGCTAATAATAAGCTGTTTGGCTTCGGCAGGAAGAATGATGGTGAGCGGAACTGGCGCGGTGGGTTCGATGCCTTCGACCACGGCGTCAGCGCGCATGCGCAGCTCCAGCAAAGGATGGCGAGCGGCCGTAAGCGCTAGCTCCTGCGTGAAGTTTGGGCGGGAGCAGTTGAGGGTCTCGGCGAAACGAGCGCGAGCATGGTGCGATTCGACCTCCGCAAGAATGCACGCGCCGAGATGAATCGCTGCGGAGTTTTGACCGAGAGCGTGCGTCATCGCGACGAGAATGCGGTGTATCTCCGATTGCTCTTCATCAAGGAGCCGGACAAGCTCGTTGTTCTGCTCGATGGTCTCGAGTGGCTCGACGAACACGGTCTGTCCGGAGGAGGACGAACCGTGAACGACGCCAGGGACTTTGCGCTTAAATTCGGATTTTACCGGGATGACGAAGCGGTCGCCGCGGATGGTAATGAGATCTTCCTGCGTGCTGCCGCCTTCGCTAAGGGTTTGCAGGGATCTGCGGAGGCTTGCTTCGATGGCGCGGTACTGGCGCTCCATCGCGCGTCGGATGCGATTGAGTTCGGGGGAGGCGTCGTCGTTGAGGCTGCCGTCGGGTTCGATCTTGCCGCGCAGGACGCGAAGGAGTGGCGCGAGGTCGTAGGCGAGCAAAGGCGCGGAGAATGCGGCGATTCCTGGCCACTCATAGCGGGTCCCATTTGGGGGAGGGTCGATGAGGTTGCGCCACGCTGCGACGCGTTCCACGACGGCGAGGAGATCACGAATCTCGGTGGACTCGAGGGCAGCGCCTTCGATACGGGCTTTGTCGAGAAGAGTGGTGGGATCGAAGAGTCCGCGGAAATCGAAGCTGCCGCCACGAGTGAGCATAGCGCGCAGCTCGGCGGTGCGTTGCTGCTGCTGGTCGATCCAGGCGAGGTCGGCGCAGGGCTCGAGTGCGAGAATCCAAGCGCGACCAAGGGGGGAGAAGGTACGACCGGCGATGTACTCGCGGAGGCGTGGCCACTCCAAGGCAGCAGCGCTCGCTTCGCGTAGAGGGGAGGGGATGATCGGCAGTAGCTCTGGTGAATTCACTCTCTTTATCGTACCCTCGCAGGGAACTGCTGATCGAACCTATGCGTAGCAACGAGAGCGCAGGGCCGGCGCCTTGAGAGGTTGGAGGTGTGAGATGGTCTGTCAGGCATGTGGATCTCCCGTCGTCGATGGTGTTCATTTTTGTGCGAAATGCGGGGCGCAGGTCGCTGCTGCTCAACCGATGTATGCTGCTTATCCGCAGCCACCGATGCCTATAGCGGTTCCCCGGGTACAGCGGAATCTGCAGACGCTTGGAGTGCTTTGGTGTGTTTTTGGAGCGTACCGGATTATCGGCGGGTTGATGGGAATGTTTTTTCTGCGGGCATTTGCGTTCCGCAACTTCGGCGGGTTCGACTGGCCGTTCAACAACCATAGTGGCCTCGAACACTCCTGGATGACAGCGTTGTTTCCCCTGATCGCAGCTTATACGGTGGTTATGGCTGCGTTGGCAGTCCTGGTAGGGTATAGCCTTTTGACGCGGCGGCCCTGGGGGAGGACGTTCGCCATCGTCGTCGGAATCTTGACTTTGTTGAAGCCGCTATTTGGAACCGCGCTGGGGATCTATACCTTGTGGGTGCTGGCCCCAGGGGCTTCTGGTCTGGAGTACGATGCGATCGCGGATCGAACCTGAAGGTCGGACGTAAACTGGAATCATGAACTTTCCTGCTACACGGCTACGGCGTTTGCGCAGAACCGAGGCGATGCGGTCTCTGGTTCGCGAGACTCATCTGCATCCTGGCGCGCTGATCTACCCACTATTTATCTGTCCTGGCGAAGGAATACGCAAAGAGATCAGCTCGATGCCCGGGGTCTTCAACTTGTCGATCGATGAAGCGATGAAGGAAGCCCAGGCCTGCGCTTCGCTGGGGCTTGGCGGGTTGCTGCTGTTCGGTCTGCCGTCCGAAAAAGACGAAGAGGCCACCGGGGCATGGGCTGAAGACGGCATCGTTCAGCAGGCGCTCCGATCGATGAAGAAGAATGGGGCGCTTGATTCCCTGGTGACAATCGCTGACGTTTGTTTGTGTGAGTACACCTCGCATGGCCACTGCGGCGTCGTGGCGCGGGATGGGGATCACTACGAGATTCAGAATGACTCGAGTGTCGCGCTGATCGCGAAGACAGCAGCTTCGCTGGCCAAGGCAGGCGCGGATATTGTCGCACCTTCAGACATGATGGATGGTCGCGTAGAGGCAATTCGAGATGCTCTCGATGCGGGCGGCCACGAACAGACTCCAGTGATGAGTTATGCGTCGAAGTTCGCCTCGGCGTTCTATGGGCCGTTCCGTGAGGCGGCTGATTCTGCTCCGCAGTTCGGGGACCGTCGCAGTTACCAGATGGACGGTGCGAATCTGCGAGAGGCTATGCGCGAGATCGACCAGGATATCGCGGAGGGTGCGGATATGTTGCTGATGAAGCCCGCGATGCCGTATCTCGATGTGATTCGCGAGGCGCGGGAACGATACGATCTGCCGATGGGCGCCTACCAGGTGTCTGGTGAGTACTCGATGCTGCACGCCGCATTTCAGCGCGGATGGCTGGAGCCGGAGCGGACGATGATGGAGTCGTTGCTTTCGATTCGGCGGGCTGGTGCTGACTTTATCGTGACGTATTTCGCGAAGGATGCAGCGAAGGTGCTCGCGTAGCGACCGATTTCGTCAGGCTGAGCAGTGGCTAAGGCGAGTTAATGGGATCTTCGAAGCTGTCGGGAGGAAGTTGAGTGATGATCGCCTCCTCACCGAAACGGGCGCGTAGCTGGGCCAGTGTTGTGTCTTGCTGCATGGGTGGAGCGTAGCGAATGTTGTAGTTCGCGATGGTACTCGCTACTAAGTAGAGCTTAGCCCCTGGAATCACGCGCCAATAGCTCTCGCGGGTCTTCTGCACCCCGTGCGCTCGATCGCGCTCCAACTCTGCCTGCTGATAGCGTGCGGCACGTTCGAGGAAGATGCCCTCCAGCTTTCCATCCTGATCTAGAAACCAGTCGACTAGTTTTCCACGATAGAGAATGCCCGCGGCGAGAGCATCGATCTCGACGTCGAAGTCCTGCTGATTGCGCGGCAGGGAACGTGTGGTGAAGAGCAGCTCCCACTCCGAGACATACGTGAGAAGAAAGTCATCGCAGAAGCGCTTCAACAGCCGGTGCATGCGCTGGTTGGTGCTGTAGTCGCCGTAGCGTGAGACGATCAGGCCTGACGCCCATCCCTCCAGCGCGCAAAAGAGCCACAGCAAAGAGAGGAAGCGGCCCTGCTCAAGAAACGCACGCAGATAAGAATCGGCCAGATGGGCTCTCGCGGTGAGAGGATTCGGCGGGGTAAGTTCGGGGCCAGGAAGAAGTGAACGAAAGACGATGCGATAGGCCTCGGCCTTGGAAGGTCCGATCGATAGATTCGGCAGGTTGCCCAACGGTGTGTGCACTAGCAGGATCCACGAGAGAACAAAGGGCACGATCGTAACGAGCAACGAGAAGACGACCTCTTCGGTGCGGGTGCGCTGGTATCTTCTTGCCGGAATGTAAGCAGAGAAGAAGAGCCGGTAGATGACCCCCGGCGCTAGCAGGTAGCCGATCAGCAGAAATCCCGCGACCAGCGCACTCATAGTCTAGGCGGGCTTGCGGACGATGCGGAAGCGGTGGCCTCGGTCGTCAGTGAAGAGGGCTACCCCGGTTTCAGCCAGATCGCGCCGTACAGCGTCAATCCTCTCGGTGAGGGTGGTCTCCGGGGAAGGAGGCGAATCGGCATCCTCCTCTAAAACGCTGTTGCGAAGTGCGCTCGTCAGCCGGGCTACATTGCTAACCATCGAAACGTTTCTCCCTGATTGATTATCTAGCCTGTGTCAAGGAGTTTCGCCGAAACTTCGCCTCGCGACACTCCTTCGTTACCTATCGATCGACGTGATACAGGATGCATCATCGTCTTTTCCGATGCGCCTCAACTTCTCTTCGCGAGAATCAGTGTCCTTGGCGTGCTGTCGATGGCTCAACGCTTGAGGGTAAAATTGAAACTGTTTGAGTTCCGACATCCTACGGAGTGTTCCCTTGGCAGATACGATTTTCGACTTAGTAGTGCTTGGCGGTGGACCCGCCGGATACACCTGCGCAATCCGCGCGTCGCAATATGGCCTGAAGGCAGCGCTGATAGACGCGAATGACCGGCTGGGCGGCACGTGCCTGCTCTGGGGTTGCATTCCCACCAAGTCGATGCTCTTCTCCGCCGAACTCTGGGATCACCTGAAACATGCCGACCGATATGGCATCGAAGTGACGCCGCCCAAGCTGAACTGGAAGGGTGTATTAGCGCGCAAAGACGACGTGATCTCGCGTCACGTCAAGGGTCTCGACTTCCTAATGAAGAAAAACAAGATCAATGCCATCAAAGGCTACGGTCGTTTGACTGGTCCCGCGAAGGACGGCGTCCACACCATCGAGGTGAAGACGGCTGATGGCAAAACTGACACCATAAAAGCCAAGAAAGTTGTGTTGGCGACCGGCTCTGACGCTCGGATGCTCCCCGGCTACGAAGCGGACACGACCATCTTGACGAACTACGAGATATTGAAGATCGACGAAGCCCCCAAGTCGCTGGTGGTCGTGGGATCCGGCGCAGTCGGGGTCGAGTTTGCCTCGATCTTTAGGAGCTTCGGGGCCGAGGTGACCATCCTCGAAGCGCTGCCCCGCATGGTGCCCGCAGAGGATGAGGACGTCGGCAAGGAGTTGCTGCGCCTGTTCAAAAAGCGTGGCATCGATGTCCACCTGTCGGCGAAGGTCGACAAGTTCGAAAAGAATAAAGATGGCGTGCTGGTCCACTTCACGAAGTCTGATGGAACGGGCGAGACCAAACAGGCCGAGAAGGTGCTGGTCGCGGTTGGCCGGGCTCCGCGCACCTATGATGTAGGTCTCGACAAGGTGAAGATCACTCCGGATCGTGGCTTTATTGTCACCAATGAGTGGATGGAAACGACCGAACCTGGCATCTACGCAATCGGGGATATTGTCGCTGGCCTGCCTCAGTTGGCCCACGTCGGCAGTATGGCGGGACTCGTCGTTGCGGCCCGAATCGCTGGCAAATTCGCCAAGCCGGTAAACCGCACCCGCATTCCGGGCTGCACCTACTGCGATCCTCAGATTGCGAGCGTCGGCCTTACAGAGGCCCAGGCTAAGGAGAAAGGCTTCCAGGTCAAGGTCGGCAAGTTTCCGTTCGTCGGCAACTCCAAGGCTACGATCCTCGATGCGCACGATGGCTTCGTCAAGGTCGTCTCGGATGCGAAGCACGGCGAAATTCTCGGCGTCCACATCATCGGCACTACCGCGACAGAGATCATCGCCGAAGCCGTCACTGCAATCGAGCTCGAGGCCACGATTGAAGAGATGATGTTCACCATCCACGCGCATCCGACGGTGGCTGAGGCCCTCCTTGACGGCTTCTCGAGCGTTGAAGGTATGGCCGTCAACGTCTAGCCCGAATCATTGTTGAGACAGCAGCCGGGCGATCTGGCTTGCTGCTGTTTTTGCAATCGTCGACGTTACGAAGCAGCTCATGTACATCAATCTTCTCAATCTCGGCCGCGTCCCGTACAGCGCAGCGCTCGCTATTCAGCAACAGGTCATCGCGGCGCGAAAGCAGAATCTGATAGGCGACACGCTTCTGATAGTGGAGCACCCTCCCGTATTGACGCTTGGCAGGAACGCACATCGCTCCAACATTCTTGCCAGCAACGAAGAACTGGCTCAGCGCGGAATCGAGCTGTATGAAATCAACCGCGGCGGCGACGTCACATATCACGGCCCGGGCCAGCTGGTCGGGTACCCCATCATCGATCTGCGCGGCGACCTGCCAGGGAAAAAAGGACCTCATCTCGGCCCGGTCGACTACGTTCGTCTGCTCGAAGAGACATTAATCCGCACCTGCGGCGACTTCGGCGTCATGACGCAGCGTATCTGCAAGCTCACAGGCGTTTGGACGATGGCCGGTGGCAGCATCCGCGAGAAGAAAA
This sequence comes from Tunturiibacter gelidiferens, assembly GCF_013410115.1. Classification (GTDB taxonomy): domain Bacteria; phylum Acidobacteriota; class Terriglobia; order Terriglobales; family Acidobacteriaceae; genus Edaphobacter; species Edaphobacter gelidiferens. The sequence continues at coordinate 393,923 of NZ_JACCCV010000001.1, read as the reverse complement.
TTGCGGCGATAGGCGTCCATGTCTCTCAAGGCGTGACGTCCCACGGCTTTGCGCTGAACGTGACCACGGATCTAAGAGATTTTGACTGGATCATCCCTTGCGGCATCACCGATCGGCAAGTAACAAGCCTCGAAGTGGAGGCTGATCACGACCGCCAGCCAACGATGGAGGCGGCGTTTAACTCGACAGCCCGGAACTTCGGCCGGGTTTTCGAGCGCCAGATGCTCTGGTGCGAATCAGTTGACCAGTTGCTCGCGGCACCCATAAAAACCGATAAATCCGTTGCTGCCGCCGATGTTCGCTAACCGCACCGCGCGGCCAACAATCACCTCGCCGCCGTATAATCCCATTTGCGTACGCCCGACAGCGGACCGGGCAGACACAAGGCGGTTCGCCGCTCGTACCTCTAGGCCGCACCTGAAATCAGGGGAGAAGAGATATTCATGCCGACTGACGTAGTTATGCCCCAGATGGGCGAATCCATCACCGAAGGCACCATCACAAAATGGCTTAAGAAACCGGGCGACGCCATTCAGCGGGACGAACCCCTCTTTGAGATCTCCACGGACAAGGTCGATGCGGAGATCCCTTCGCCCGCCGCCGGAACTCTGAAGGAGATCAAAATCTCAGAAGGCACGACGGTCCAGATCAACACTGTCGTCTGCAGCATCGATGAAGCCGGCTCGTCATCGACACCCGCCGCGTCTCCGGCAAAGACTGAAACGGCGGCTAATCCCAAAGCCGACACCGTCACACCCGCTGCGGCCGACGCACCACCCGCGGTTCAGGGGAATCCGCCTGCTGCCTCGAATGGCGCCGCAGGTCCTGGAACCGAAGTTCTAATGCCTCAGATGGGCGAGTCCATCACAGAGGGAACGATTACCAAGTGGCTCAAGAAAGTGGGCGACACAGTCCAGCGCGACGAACCAATTTTCGAGATTTCGACCGACAAGGTTGATGCCGAGATCCCGTCGCCCGTGGCCGGTACACTCTCCGAGATCAAGGTTCAGGAGGGTGCCACCGTTACAATCAACACGGTGGTCGCGGTCATCGGTGGCGCGGCCGGAAAGGCAGCCGCTCCGACTGCATCGGCGCCTGGATCCGCGACAACCACGGCTGCTCCTACGCCCGCCGCACCTTCCGCTTCTGCAGCAGCCGGCGAGCGCGTCCGTTCTTCCCCGCTGGTCCGCAAGATAGCAAAAGACAACAACGTCGATCTCTCGCAGGTTCCTGGCACAGGAGCCTCGGGCCGCATCACGAAGACCGACATCGTCAGCCATCTGGAGCAGGGTCCAAAGCCTGTTGCTGCTGCTTCTGTCGCTCCGGCGGCCTCCGTGTCGGCCTCGGCAGCCGCAAAACCGGCCGCTCCCCAGCCGCAGCCCGGCGAGCTTGTTCCTATGACCAAGATGCGCTCCATCATTGCGCAGCGCATGGTCGAGTCCAAGCGCACCAGCCCGCATGTACACACTGTGTTCAAGGTGGATATGACGCGCATCGTCAAACTCCGCGAGAAGGAGAAGTCAAAGTACGAGCAGCGCAACGGCGTCAAGCTGACATACATGCCCTTCATTACCCGAGCGGCGATCGTCGCGTTGCGTAAGCACCCCATCGTCAACGGCTCAATTGAAGGCGAAGCGATCCGCTACAACAAGAACATCAATATCGGCATCGCCGTCGCCCTCGACTGGGGCCTCATCGTCCCTGTTCTGAAGCAGACTGAAGAGAAAAACTTCCTGGGTATTGCTCGCGGCATCGTTGACGTAGCCGATCGCGCCCGCAACAAGAAGCTCGCTCCCGATGAGATCTCCGGCGGCACCTTCACGCTCACCAACTCCGGCATCTTCGGCGAGCAGTTCGGTACTCCCATCATCAACCAGCCACAGAGCGCGATCCTCGGCATCGGCGGCCTCAATAAGGAAGCCGAAGTCATCACTGATAAGGACGGCAACGAGTCCATCGCGATCCGTTCCATCCAGCGCTTCACCCTTGGCTTCGATCACCGCATCGTCGATGGTGCAGATGCCGGCAAATTCATGTCCGACTTCAAGGCATACCTCGAGAACTGGTCCGAAGACATCGGCTAACCGAAACCAGCTTCAAACAAGAACCGCGCGGCAGACTTGACTTAGTCGGCCGCGCTTCTTGTTTTAGTTTTCGTCACAGCAGAGCCTTCGCCCGCAACACCAGCTCAACCGCCTCGTCTGCCGTTGCACCAACCGCCGAAAGATGACCCATCTTCCGTCCTTTACGCGGCTTATGTTTTTCGTACAAATGCAACCTAACCCCGGGTACTCCAAGTGCCGCATCAAACCTGGGTTCGGCAGCCTGTCCATCCTTCAGCCATAGGTCGCCGAGCAGATTCGCAATGGCAGCCGGTTGCACAACATCAACGTCACCTAACGGCAGATCACAAACCGCCCGCACCAACTGCTCAAACTGCCCCGTCACACAAGCCCGCACACTCGCGTGGTAGCTGTTGTGGGGCCGCGGAGCAAGCTCGTTCACCAACAGCTTCCCGTCGGTCGTGCAAAACATCTCCACGGCCAACACTCCCTCCAGTTGAAATGTATCCGCAATAGCCTCCGCGATTTCCCGAGCCTGCTCTTCCATCTCCGAAGACAGCGGAGCGGGAATCACGCTCCAGGCCAGAATCTGCTCTTCATGGTGATTCAGCGCAGCTGGATAGACCTTCACCTCTCCGTTAGGCGCACGCGCAACCAACACAGAGATCTCTTTCGCCAGCTCAACCGCTTTCTCAGCCACGCCGGCCCTCTCACCCAAAGCCTCCCACGCACCTCTCACCTCATCTTCGAGAGACGCACCGGCAGTAAATCCAACCTTACCCTGACCCCGTCCGTCGTACCCGCCAGTAGCGCTCTTACAGAAGCACCTGGCTCCAAGCGCGGCCACAGCATTCCGCAAATCGTCCAGCGACCGAACCGCACGATACTCTCCCACGGGGAATCCATTTCGCCGCAGCCAGTCTTTTTGCTCGATCCTGTCCTGAATCACCGCGAGCATCGCACCGCCCGGCCGCACCGGCGCATAGCTCGCAGCGGCTTCCATGCTCCTCGGCGAAATCTGCTCAATCTCCAGCGTTACCACGTCACAGCCGCGCGCAAGGTTCGCTGCCTCCCGCGAATCATCCCACCCCGCCTCGATGCATCCATCCACCACGAACCGGGCTGGGCAGGCCGGATCGGGATCAAGCACGAGGATGCGATATCCCATCCCACGAGCCGCCATCGCCGTCATACGGCCGAGCTGCCCACCGCCAAAGATCCCAATCGTTGCCCCCGGTAGGATCGGTTTCGCACTCGAAGAACCAGAGCTCACGCGCCAACCTCATCTTCCCCGACTACCTGCGCAAGAACCTCATCCCGCCGCGCCGCACGCCAGGCCACCAGTTTCTTCCGCAACGCCGCATCGGTAGTAGCCAGCATCGCCACAGCTAACAGTCCGGCATTCGTAGCTCCAGCCGCTCCAATCGCCAGCGTTCCTACCGGAATTCCCTTCGGCATCTGCACAATGCTCAACAGTGAATCCATCCCTTGCAAAGCTGTCGCCGGAATCGGCACGCCAAGCACTGGCACCACCGTCTTTGCGGCAATCATCCCAGGTAGATGCGCCGCGCCACCAGCACCCGCGATGATCACCCGCAGTCGTCGTTCAACGGCGGAATCTGCATAATCAAATAGAAGATCCGGCGTCCGATGAGCCGACACCACCCGCACCTCGTGCGCAACGCCAAACTCCTTCAGCACCTCCACGGCGCCTCGCATTACCGCATAATCATTGCGGCTTCCCATCACAACTCCAACCAAAACAGTGCCCAGCGGCTCGGCGTCCATGGCCCGATTATACGGTTTCCAGTGCACGCCGTGCCCCGAGCAGTACTACGAACGCTTCGCCCAGATACTCGCGTTCAGACACATCACCACACCGTCAATCGTCATACTCAGTCCCTGCGTAAACTTGTCTGAGTCGGCGATATGCTTCATCGTCACAGCATCGGTAATGTTGATCGCAGCCCCTACGATCTCTACCGCCGCTTCCTTCTTCTGCTCCCCGGTCTTCGCCCCAAACAAAGCCTCAGTCCCTTGAACTACGCCTGGAAGCAAGGCGATCGATCGCAAAAATAACTTCAGAAAATTCATAACCTCTCCCCTATCGCCTCAAGTAGTCAATCGCCATATGGAACATGGCCAATACGGCTCCACCTGCACCCAGCAGCCCCTTAATACGCTGCACGCTGCGTTCATGCTGATCAACCCTGTCCTCCAGCTGAGTCAGTCTCCCCGGCTGTCCTATCCCCAGCAAATGTTCCATCTGGTTCTTCAGCACACTCAAATCCGCTAAAACCTGCCCTTCGAACTCCGTCATCTTCCCCTCCTTCCACCCATTACTCGCTTACCGGTAAATCTGTAAACACCGCACTCGAAAATCGCGAGTACAGCGGAGGCGTCGATCCATCAAACATCCTGACGTAGTAGTGCTCCACCTGCCCCTCGCGAGGAATCGAAAAGCTCCGCACCGGGCTCCTCAGCACCAGGTCCTGGTCCACCCCTGGCCCGAAATTACCGTCCCGCCGCCTCACCTCGAACCCGCCTCCGGTTGGAGGAGCCGTTCCTGAATCCACCTGCAGCGCCGTACCTGTCGCGCTGACAACCTGCAGCTGCTGCAGATTCGCCAGCACGCTGCCACCAGCCGGCAACGTCGAGCTCAACGCCGTCTGTGGGAGCAGCGCATCTACAGCGATCGCCTCGGACAGCGTTAGCCCCAGTCCCTCGGCCCAATCGTTAGCAAACGACATGCGATAGGTGAGCATCTCGGGACATCCCATTCCATCGGCGATCTCCACCTTTCGCACCACGACGCTCATCGTCTGACCGGCGCTCGTGACTGCGAGAACGTCTCCAGGCCAAACGTCCTGGGGATTCACCGCTACATAAGTTCCCGAGACAGCCGCTGCCCGACTCGCTGAAAAACTCAGCACCGCCATCGCAGCACCCTCACAATCCATCGAACTCCGCGCCGCTGGCTTTACCACCTTCCCCAGCCACTGTGCCGTTCCCGGCATGCCCCCTGCAGCCTCCTCCGCAACGCTTGCCGCATCTGCCAGCCGTGCCACAGCTCTCAGCCGCCCGCGATACGTGACGGTTACAAGTTCTCCTGCGACAGGAACTCTGCCCGCAAAAAAAGTAACCTTTCCTGCTGCAGATATCTTGCAGTCGACTCCCTCGCCGGCAACCCCGATCAAGCGCGTCATCTTCACGCCGCTAGACAACGTACTGACCACCCAGCCAGAGCCCGCCTGAGTGATCCTGCAATAACCCATCGACCCAATCAGCTGCACACTGTTCACCGCAACAAAGCTGCAGCTTGCTGGCGACGTCACCACCGATCCGTCATAGAGAACCGTGGCTGGAGTGTTCGAAGACGCGCCCAGGTCCTGCAGTTCAAACACCACAGACATCGGCGCTGTCACCAGTCCTCCGCCGAACGACTTCACCACACCATCCACCATCGCATAGTAGCTCTGCAACACACGTTGCATCTCCACGCAATGCAATCGAATACGCAGCGTGTACGTGTGCCCCTGCAACAGGGAGAACACAGTTCCAACTTCGGTTCCATTCACAAACGGAACTGCTACCGTGTTTCCGCCGCTCTGTCGCACGTTGTAACCCACAAAGCAGTTGGCACTCTGCGTAGCTCCCTTGTACAAACCGCACACCACACCAGCGCTTGCTCCTCCAAGTTGCAGCTTTCCCGCTTCAATCACCAGCGAACCGCCCATCTCAACCTGGTCGATCGCAGTCAACGTGGTCTGCCCGTCAAAGCCGTTTCCGCCGGTCATCGTCAGCCCAGACGTGCCCAAACCAAGATGCGACCCCGGATCGGTGACCTGCCATATCTGCGTATCCAGCACCGCCTCGTTGAAGCTATCGGTAAGAAACTGCGCGGAGTTCGCTGTCTTCTTCGGGCGAAACGGATCCTCCGAAAGTTGAAACACCGTCGTCGTGCCATCGCCCGCAAACGTCTCGGTAATGTATGCGGTCGGCTCCATCTCTCCGCTCACCGTAACGTCGTTCGCGAGTTCTTTCACGGCTGTGGTCTTTAGCGCCGCCACCTGAAGCGAACCGTCGCCGTCGCTGAGCGCATGGGTCACCGTCCCCGCCGGCTGCAGTCCAATCGCGCCATCCAACACCCGATATGCCGCATACGTTGCACTCGCAACGCCGCCCGCATTCGCAGACCAGCTCTCCGTCTGCGAAGGTTCAAAGACTCCAACCGACAGCCCGTTCATCACGCCAGTTGTGGTAAACAATCCGGCATCTACGCGGTTCGTAAGAGTCGTCAGCATCTGTCCCCCACTTTGCGCCAGCCCCGCTCCGCTTAGCGGAACGGACTGCTTATCCAGCAGCCACTCATCGCTCACCGCGCTAAAGGCATATCGGTAAACCGAGCCCATGAGCCCCACACCCGCATACACCGCCTCCGGGTCAGTCGCAATGTAGCCGGTGAAAAGGACCGCCCCCTTTGCTGCCGTAACCACAACGCGCCCCCGCCTCACCGGTACCGTCAGGCCAGCGTCACTCACATCCAGCATGCCGCTGCATATCGACGGAGCGTTTAGCGTGCGTGCAATCTTTACCGGTCCGCTCCCACAAAGAGCAGCGCTATAGTCCACTGCACCCGCACCATCCAGATTGTCGATCGTCAGCTTCACTGTGTCACCGCCGCCTCTATCGGGCCTAACCCCCGCATCGCACGTACTTCATCCACGGTCAACACGCCGGCTTGCAGCAGCGTCGTCTGTATCTGTAGCTCCTGCATCTCGTCCCTGCTATCCAGGTCGTTGAAGCAGAACTCGAACTCGCGCCAACCCAGCTTCTTCGCGAACAAGTCCCGCGTAATATGCTCAGCCAGCAGCTTTGCAACCGGAATGACCGCGCTCTGGAAGGCCTCGTCCGCCAGCTCCCCAGCGGTCGATTTGTTAACATCACTTGCAACCCCAAGCATCATCGGTGGCAGATCGAACGCATTGGCGATCATGCGAATCAGCGTCTCCTGCCACTGCAGCCGCAGATCAGCATCCGTGCCGCCGGCAAACTGGATCACCTCCGGCTTCTGCTCGCAGCTCAAAAATGGAACCCGGCCTGTGCCTTCAATCTCGTCCTGCCACCAACGAATCAACCGGTCGTGCTCCTCTGGAGTAGCGTCGTTCAACCAGATCGCATACTGCGCCACCGAGTTGCTGGCCAGCTTCCCCGCATACCGGCTCGCGCTCAGAAACTGGTTCACCGTCTCAAACGCAACCTCCAGCCTCCCCAGACCAAACGGCGTGTAGGTGCGAGGATTCAGCCTCAGATACATCAGCTCATCGTCGAGCAGAGCCACCAGAGACTCCTGTCCCATCCGTCCCGTAGCCTGCGCATAGCGCGGCTTGTTCGGATCGCCATCCCACTTCGTATCGATCTGGATCGTCGCGCCATCCACCGCCCAAAGATGAAACGGCCTCTCGGGATCACCGGTAGCTTCCATCTCCACCGCCCCGAATCCTCCCACCAGCAGATCCTCCAGCACCTGCTCCCAAAGCACCCGAAAGCTGTCCGAAGCATTCGGCTCTTCAAGACACTGCCGCAGAACCTTCATGCGAGCCTCAGCGTCCTCCACAGTCACGCCTGAATATCCGCGCCGCACCTTCACCTGCCAGTCCATGCTCGCGATCTTGTCCTTCACTACGTTGATCGCCCGCCGCACCACCGGCGTCTCGGCAAACTTCCGTAGATTCGCCGCAGTCGGCTTCGGCAAAGAGTTTTGCCCCGGCCGTCCTGCCGGTCTGTAGGGACTCAAAATCGAGGGCAGCATCGCTGTCTTCCTCTCGCCCATCCCCGCATCTCCAGCCGCAGCTTCAACTCCAGCCAGTCTTTGCCAAACATCCTTGACCATCGTCCGAACGCCCATCGCTACCCTCTCTCTTTCCGTCTCTGCTGCAAAAGAAAAAGGCACAGCCCCTGGGCCATGCCTACCGTTTGAAATCAAAACCATGTTGGCCGATATCTTCCAGCCGGAACTAACCTCTCAAACCCTCAACTCCACCCTCGCGGTCTCCGCCACCCGGGCCAGATCGTTCAACGTCACCACTCGAATCTCCTGTCTCTCCATCGCCTCTACGCCAAAACGATAACGCTCCATCGCCTCATCCTCGGTGTCCGACACAGCCCGCAACGGTTCTACGATAGCAGTCAACTCCAGCTTCGCCCCCTCGACCCTTCGCACGCCCTCAACCAACTGCGGAGCAGAATAGGCCAACCCCTTTGCCGCCTCCACATCACCCTCCAGCGACACCGCCTGAAACATTCGAATCACCCCGTTCGGCCTATACCCACAATCGATCTTCATCGGATCGCCTGCCCGCGTATAAAGCGAAGCCGCAATCCTCTTCCGCATCAGCCCCCACACCCCAGCCCGTTCGAACTCCGTCCGCATCGCCCCCGCGATGGCCGCCCGTCCCGTCCGCTTCCTCTCCGTCTTCACCTTCAACGGCTCAACGTACATCTTCATCAACTGCTCGATCTCCGCCGGCAGGCTCTCCGCCAGGCAAGCCCGCACCTCGGTCATCTGCACTGAGTTCGCCAGCGTATCCTCAAGGATCTCCATCACCGGCTTGATTCCCGGAGCGTCTTTACCCATCCTCCGCAACCGCGCTCCAATCTCCCCCTCCAGCGCCTCCAGCAAACCGATATCCGCGTCCGCATCCATGCACTTCACTCGAGCCCAGTCCCGCGTAAAGCGCACCACCGCGCTATCGTCGCGTCCTGCCTCCCGCAGCAGCACGCCGATATTCGCGAACTCGCCCTTCACCACATCCGGAACATACCGGATCAAGAAGAACTCGCATTGGACCCGCTCAGCCATCGACCTCCAATTCCGCCACAACAACCAACCCCTACATTACAAATTTTCCCACTCCACTGATCTCAGCAAACTGCCGCGGCACCACAATTTTCTTCCCCGACGCCCACATCGGGAATGGCTCCCTGTTCGAATCCCGAAACTCCCCGATCAACTCCCTCACTCGCAGCCTCCGCCTCAACATCTGCTCCATCAGCCGCTCAATCACATCCGTATCCCCGCCATACCACTCCGGGGGCACCGCCTCTGCGATCTCCCAAAGCGTCCCCGCCTCCATCGCCTCCACCCGGCTCAGCCAGGGTTCGAAGCTCTCCCACCCGGTCACGCGGGCATACACCTGGTTCCTTTGGTAAACCCCGCGCAACGGCGAATCAGGAAACGTCCACTCTCCCGCGTTGAAACAAAACCCCTGATCGATAAACGTCGCCCGGTACTTCCTCTCCCGAGGCTTCCTCTCAAACACCGCCTGGCGCCCGTTACAGTTCCCCGCCCACTTATCGATGCACAACATTCCCGCGAACTCCGCCAGGTTCCTCACCTCGTCCAGCTGCTGCTCCGGCAGATAGTCCACCACCTGCCCAGGCATCAACCCACCCACAAACTGCGACCCAAACTGCAACCCTGCCGTATATCGCTCTCGTTGCCCCTTCGGCATCTCGACGAACATATCCAGCGTATTCGCCACCAGCCACTCGGTAACCTCGACCACATCGCTCTTCGGCACCGTCAGCCCTACTGCTGCTGCCAGTCGTGTTGCGATCAGCTCATTCGCCAGCACCCGCACATCCTGCGGGTTATTCTGAAACTTCACCACCCAAAGCTTGCCATCAGCTCCCAGCATCAGCTGGCTCTGTGCCCCGCCCCGCATCCTTCTAATCGCCTGTACCGCCAACACCGCCAAGCCGAACACCCCAGCAACAGAATAACCCGTGTCCTGCCGGACGGGCCTCCTGCGCGGAGGGCGGTCACTTCGTAACGCGTATGCCGGTCTTGGCGCTCCGATCATCTTCGGTCCGGCCGATGGCCGGAATCAGCCAGCGCCGAGCAACGCGAGGCCCACAACCGATCACTCACCGAAACAAGGTACACAAGCCACGAAGTGGCCGCCCCACGCGCAGTGGGCCGTCCGGTAGGACATCATCTCTTCCCCAATAACTCCGCCCGAACCACCTGCCCAATTGCCATAGCCATCAAGCAATCATCATGAGCCCCATTCACCGCCCCAGTTCTCCCCCCAGCCATAGCAACAAACGTCCGACACTCCCCCAGCAGCCGCTTACTAAAGAACATCCCAGGCGACTCCACCAGCAAAGCTCCCATCCGGCTCACCATCCCAGGCTTCGATCCCGCCGTAGTCAACCAACCCGCAACGCCGCCCTGCTCATACACACGCGCATACCGCTCCACGCTATCCAGATAAGCAAGCACACCAGCTCCATGATTATTCCTCTCCACCGCAATCACCGCTCCGCCATACTCCCTCGCCAGCTCCGCCGAAACCCTCGCCAACTCCAGCGTCCCCAGCCTCTGCTGCAACTCCGCGCACTGCAGCCCGGACTCCCTCTCGATCACCTGCACCGCCGCGAAGTCCCCATCTGCCCCACCCCCGGCAGTATCCACCGCCACCACATATTCCTTCCCCGCAATCGGAGGCAGCCAAACCTGTAACGCTCCACCCCGCCGCACCTCCAAAGGTTCCCCAACCGAAGCCAGCCGTCCCTCGACAGCCTCCACCTCAAAGCAGCACTCGCCCGTAGCCTTGAAGCAGCTCTCCGCATCCTCCGCAAACTCCTGCGACCGCAGCCCCCGATAACTAGCCTCCAGCCCCCTGCGAAACCCCATCTGTCGCGCCGTCAAACCATGTGCCATCACCAGTCGAAGCTCATCCTCCCGCAGCGCATCCACAGGCGCCGCCACATAAGCCTCCTCCATCCACCACGGAAAGAAGTGCCGCACCACGCCGCCATCCCGATGACTACCCGAATGCGTCCCATCTCCCAACTCCAGCGCCCGCCCCCACTCCTCGTAGAAGCATCCATAAGCTCCATTCGGCGTAGACTCCATCACCATCTCGCCCCCAGGAGCAAGCGCCGCCCGAAGCCCAGCCAGCGTAGCTCCCGCATCTCCCGGCCAACGGCTCACCTCGCTGCAGTGCAGATACTGTATCGTCAACCCACGACCAGCATTTTCGTCTCCAGCACTCACGACACGAAACTCACTATCCAAAGCCGGAAAGCACATCTGCCCCGCATTCGCCTTGCTCCGCCGCAACACACCCTCCCGCATCTCCTCCGGAAGACACTCCCAGAACCGCTGCACCATCCGAAAGATCCCCTCCGCCGCCTCTCTCGTTTGTGCCACCTGCACCGTCATCACACCGCGAGCCGTAATAGTCTTCAAAAAAAATCGTCCCGCCACCCAGGTCGTAATTCCCATCTGTCTGGCCTTCAGAACGATATTCTGTCGTCCGCATTCGCGTTCAAACGCCCTCTGCACTGCATTGGCCCGCAACGGCCGCTCTACACCCTCGCGGTCCCGAACCTTCAACCAACCCGCAGCTACCTTCACCAAACCCGCTGGCTTCGCATCCATCCACTTGCCCAGCTTCAGTAGCTCCTCGACATCCCGCTGAGCATCACCCATTCCACAAACCTCATCCAGAAAAACTGAAGGCGCAGCCCCGTCACCCAACGAGGCCGCGCCATCTTGCAACCAACTACATCTCCCAATGACATCCCGAAACCGTCTTCGGATTCGGAACATCCCGCAGCGTCAACGACCCGTTCGCCGGCACCGGCACCACCGTGCTCGCCGCAAGTCCATTGATCAGCTGCGCAGAGCTGCCCGCAATCACACCCACCGTGAAAGCAGACTGCAGGTTCGTCACCGTGTACACCGCGCCGCTCTGGCCCGTACAATCCGGCAGCGTCAGCGTCTGGTTCGCTGTAGGGCTCGCCGTAATGTATCCGTCTCCGGCCTGCATCGTGTAACTGCCCGCGCTCACCACATGCGGATTCATCTGGTTGTATCCGAAGTAGTAGTTCAGCGCATTGCTGGCAGCATTTGCGAGCAATTGCTGACCGGCCTGCGTCGGATGAATTGCATCCCCCTGGAAGTACGTCGAATTGCTTGTCGCACCATCTGCACCCAGCAGCGGATTGGCCGCGAAGTCCACCACACCATCGGCTCCGAACGCCTTCGCTCCCGTTAGAATCAGCGAGTCATACGCGTCCTTATCTGCATCATAGGAGCCACCTGCCCCGTCATTGCCCGATCGCGAAAGCATCGTACCGACAAACACCCGACACCCTGCGCCCTTCAGCGTCTGTACCTCGCCGGCCAGGCTTGGAATCACCCCAGTAGGCGTCTGCACCGGGTTCAGGAAGTCATTGGTGCCAAGAAACACCAGCGCAACACTCGGTCCCCGACTCGACTCGCAAAGCTGGCCGACCCGATTGTTCTCCGACGCATCGATCGCCTGCAAGCTGACACCAACAATTCCCCAGTTATCGATCGAGTACGCAGGCTGATTGCTGAGACTCAAAAGCGAGCAGTAGGGATTCGTTGTACCCAGCCCTGCCGTAATCGAGTCGCCGATGCAGTGCAGCGTTGGAGTTCCCTGCTTGATCTTCGCCGGCGACGTGTTCACGCCTCGGCTCGCAACATCGTTCCTTATCTGGTTGCTTATCTGTTGCACCTGCGCGGCCGTCAGCGTATTCGTAGGCATCGTCACCATTCGATAGAAGGTGCCGTTCAACCCCGAACTTCCAAAAATCCCCGTATTGCTCGACCCCAGAAACAGGTTTCCCGAGGTCTGAAGTCCAGCAGCGTTGAAATGATATCTAGGATCATACGAAGTGGACTGCACTCCGTCGATATAGATCTGATCCGCTGTCCTTCCCGGAGTTCCCAGCACATAAGTCAGTACGTGGAATCCCGACACCAGATTCTGAACCCCAGTAAACACTGCATTACTGCCATAGATCGTAGGTGCGAGAATATACGTATCCTGCGAGAGGGTGCCGTTATTCTCGTAGTCATACAGCAGGTTCAGACCATTGCCGCCGAGGCTCGAGCCCACCAGCATCGGGAAAGAGTTGCCCGGAATGGAGGTAGTAATAGGCTGCAGATAAACCCCCATAAAGAAGGTCTCCGAGCTGTTCAGCGCCGGCGGCAAAGCCACCTGCTCCTGCCCGCTGAAGCTCAGACCCGCAGTAGTCCATGCAGGAGACAATGCACCCGCGCCGAGCGTGCCGTTATTGCCATTGCCACTGTTGTCGGTAACAACTGTCCCTGTACCTTCAAGGAAGTTGTAGTCCGCCGTCGCCCCCGGAATCGGTGCAGCTCCACCAGACAAACCCGCTCCAACCGACTGTCCGCCCGAGCCGCCCGTCCCCGCCGGCACTGACCAGGTCCCATCCTCCCGCAGATACCGTGTCGTACCTGCCGTTGTGCCCGGATCAGGAACCGCACCGCGAGAGTGGCTCGTACCCGAGGCTCCAAACAACGGAAGCTGTGCCGCGCCCACCGCACCATTCAACGTCGTTGCATTCACTGTCCCCGCATTGATCGTCCCCGCGGTAAACGCCTGCGGGCTGAACTGATAGCTTGAACCACGCAGGTTCATCTGCAGCGTGCTAGTCGTTGGCTGGAAAGACATCGAGTCCACGCCAACGTTGCTGTCGAGATCAAACAAGTCGTAGCCGGAGTTCCACCGTCCACATCCATGCGAGTTGCAGTGAACCGAGAACACACTCTGCTCACCAGCCTGCACATCCATCGTTCGCTGCCAGATCCCCTGCGCTACGTAAGCAAAGCCCGGCACCGTATGAGTTCCTCCATTGCCCAGGTAACTCGACGCAGGCACAGCATTGGTGACGGTCCACCCGCTGAGTCCCGGCCCAACGTTCCCCTCGTATTCGACCCCCGCAGTCTGCGCCAGTGTAGGACGAGGCGTTGTCTGTCCAATAAATTCGACGTCGCCCGAAACACGCTGTTGATAATAATGTGGCTCTTCCAACGCATCGTTCACAGCCCACGACACAGTGTTCGGAGCCAGCGTCAGTTGCCCATCCACACTCTTCGTCGCAGTGTCGAAGACCCCCAGCACCTCTGCCATGGGATACAAAACATAACCCCCCGTTAGCTTCGACACGTTACCACCCGTGCTCGTGCTATTCGCGCCCGCCTGGGCGAACGTCAGTGCGTTCGGTCCAGTTGTGGTCACCACAAAATTGCCGTTATAGCTCTGGTCCGCCACGCCGGAGATGTTCATGCTCAACCCATTCACATCCACCGGCAACGAGCCTGCCGTCGTCACCGTAACCACCCCATTGTTCCGGGCAATCGCCGCAATCTGCATCGTCACATTCAGATAGCCGCTGCCGGTCCCCTGACCAGCTACAAGCGAAGTCAGTCCGCCTGCATAGTAAAGACCAGTCGTCGAGTAAGACCCGATCACAGGAAACACCTGCCGGATCGCACCCACCGTATCCACCGTCTGCTCCAGCCCATAGCCGCACAATCCACCAAAAGCAATCGTCGCTCCCGCCTGATGCGGTTTGTTTAGCGTCAACTTCAGGTGCGTTCCATCCACCACCGAGTAGTTCGCCATCTCGTAGTTAGTAGGCCCACCGTTTGCGGGCGAGTCTGTAAGGCAGGCAACTCCATTCGGACTTGCAACTGCAGCCGTATTCGTCGCGAACCCCGTGGTCAGGCCAGTCGTTGCAATGGCAATCGTCACGGGTCCTGGAGCCGCATTGTTGGCCTGAGAGGGAATTGTTACAGCCGTGGCAAGAAACACGCTAACCGGAAAGTTGGTCCCACTGAAAGTCGCGCCGGGCCCCGGCCCGCTGTTCACCTGGCCCGTTCCGCCCGTTATCACTCCGATCGAGATCGTCTTCGCGGGGTTCTTGTCTATCAAAAACCGCCCCTCACCCTGTGTTCCCCCCGCCATCACCGAACCCGCCGTCACCACCGTCGAGCCCGGAGAACAACCGGCGCTGCACACTCCTTGGAATACGTTGAAATCTTCCTGGATCTGAATATCGAACGGGTGTGCGCCCTCATCGGCCTCATCGCGAAATCCTCCCGACGAGTTGATAAACTGAGATCCAATCAAACAATCGCCCACGCCATAGCAGTCGATGGTCTGCGCATCCAGGATGTGCTGTCCCATCGTGTTGTAGCTACCCGCAACGTTCATCGCATTGTAGTTAGTCTTGAAGTAAGGAACACTCCCGATAGCCTCCGGAAACAGGTTCGACCCACCCGTCAGGCCCTGATGCCGGATCGACAACGCATACGAACTCGGATCCGTCGATCCCCCGGCCGCAACTTCAGCCTGCGAGCTTCGAGTCGAGGTCACATCGATTACCTGACCGGCATCTGCTTCGCCAGCCGAAGAGCCGGTCGGATTCAAATAGGTATCGCGCCGCGCTCCATTCCTGTCATCCTCTACATGCGTTCCTCCCGCTCCACTGTTCCATGTGCTCGGGAAGTAGTTCTCGCCCACCGGATAACTGTGCTCCACCTTCACGTCGCAGCCGCTCGCACAATCCGGACTCGTCAACGCATTGGTGATACCGTTCCCGCCCAGCCCGTTTACATATTGGCTCGCATACTCATCGCCATTCAGATTGTTCACCTGAAGCTGAGTCCCGACCGGCTGCACCACCGCCTGTGTCGCCGACGGCAGAGTCGAAACCTTCTGACCCAACCCAGCCGCAACGCCAGCCACACTCACATCGACATAGTGCTTATCCGCCGCCTGAGTCGTGGCCGTCGGGTCGCCCGGAAGCACCAGCGGCCCAGTCATCGTATCCCCAGCCTTCTCAACAAAAGGATTAGAGCTATCTAGCGGATGTCCCGTCACCGCGGCTGCAATCGCGGTGTCCACGTAGTTCTTGCTCACCGTCTGCATCGCCACCGAGGTAGGAAGCACCGTGCTCTTGATCGTGCTCACCTGTACCGGAGCCTGGCTCACCGGAATCACCCAGAACTCCCGGCTGACGCTCCCGTCATCCAGGTGATACACAGCCGTATAGTAGGTCCCAATCGGCGTCGATCCCGCATTAGGAACCAGAGCGAGGCTTAGAGCTCCATTCGTGATCGTGGCCGAAGTGGTGCCGCTCGGCACAGCCTGTCCGCTCGCTGCGGTGAAAGCCTGCCAGCTCACAATCACGCTTCCATTTGCCAGCGTACCGTCTCCGCGGTAGATCGTATCTGTAACCTGCGTCGTAGCAATTGTGCTCGGTGTCGTCGCCTGCGCGGCCGCCGCCACCTTCATCACTGTCATCGCCCCGGGAACTGCCAGCAGCAGCATCCCGATCAGCGTCCATCCCTTAGGCTTCCAATGCATCGTTGTTCTCCTCGTTCCTGTTCACTCTCGTTCGCCGCGGGCACGGTCCGTCCGGGCACAACTCATCGACGCGAGTCGTCCTCGCGTTGCATTCGCTTCCACCCATCAAAGGCTCAGTGTTGATTTGCTAAATGGCCCGCATCGCCCCCGGCAGATAACTGCGGAAACACAGAACCATCTCGCCGTCGTTAGCATCTTTCACCGGCAAGGCGCGAAATCCCCCCGCCAGCTTTACCTTCTCAAGCGGACCCGCCAGTGGCTCCACGATCTCCGCCGAGCCCTGCATCGCCTGCAACCGTGGATAGTGGTAGATCATCCGGTCTCCCTGCTCCCCACCCATTACGAAGAGCCCCGACCACTCCTGAAAAAAGCCACCGCCCTCCCGATCGACAAACCCCACCACCGGGCTCACCTGCATCCCCGAAGGCGCTGCTCCTGCCAGCAGCGGCGCGCCCAGCTGCAGCACTCCGTTGGCAATCGACACCACCCGCCCCACGTTCAATGAAACCCGTCGAATGTAGTTGATGTCATTCGCCACCGACCCCGGCGAACTCACATAAGCCGCGCTGACCCCGCTCCCCACAAACCCCACCTGCGCCACATAATCCTCATCGACGGACACCAGCTCCCCAACCTGAAACTGCGCCGCCGCTGCCGCCCCAACATTCAAAGAAGTCGCTGTCGATCCAGCCATCAGCGGAATAGCCGTCGCAGCGACTCCGCCACTCCCATTTGCGGCCGCTCCATTCACCGTCTTCAATAGATTCATCTGCTGCGACCCCGCCGCAAGCGCCAGTTGAAGCTTCCCCCAGCTCTCAAATTCGAGCTGCACCGTAGCCTCCACCTGGGTCACAACTTGGCTCTGCACCACCGCCGGAGCCCCCGTCGTCAGCGCCCCGATCTTGGTCGCGCTCTTCCGCACAAACTTGGAGCACCACCCCAGGTCCACCCACGGCGCCGGCGGCGAACTCAACGTAAACGTCCCCAGCTGCGCCGCATCGAACAAGGTCGGTGCCCCCGCCGTCCGATTCACCGGAGCAAAGTAAGCCCTCACCCTCCGCGTCACCGGAGCCACCGCCCCCACCAGACCAATCGCAGTAACAGTAGTACTCACAGCTCACCCGCTTCCTGGTAGCAAAACACCTCGACTGTAGCCACCCGCTCCAGCCGCTCTCGGTTCACCACGGCCGCCCCAAACGTAGCGTCACCCCAGAACACATTCGTCCCCATCGCCACCGGAGCCAACCCCGAACCACCCGCCGCTCCTACATAGTTCATCTTCGTCGCACTTTGTGGAGCAGCGCTCACCGCTACTACCAGCTCCGCGTCCATCGCCGACAGCAACCGGCCCCGATCCATTCCACCGTTGCCAGAGTCCCCATCCGTTGCATAGCTGATCTCGCAAGTCATCGTGGCCAGCGGGAGCGCCCCCTGCGCATCCACGCCAAGCCCCGTCCAGTGCAGGCAAAACGCGTTCACCGGCACAGTCGCAGAAGCCAGCTCGTTCTCCTCCACCAGCACGCCAGGCCGGGTCACCCCTCGCAGCACGATCGATCGTGCCGGATTCACCGCCGCCAGCCTGTCCCGCAGCGTGACATAAAACGTATCTCTAGCATTCTGCATTTATCTGTAACCTTTCCAGTGACATGTATGCCGCAACTAAACCATCAACGCCAACGGAGCCCGTAATACCAGCCGATAGACGTAGGTCGCGCCACCCACTTCCGACTCCGAAGCCGACTCGATCTCCATCAGCACGTCGTCGATCAGCACTCCAAACGCCGTGGCAAACAAAACATTTGCAGCCGAATATCCCATTGACCCCACCAGCGCGTTCACAGCCGTAGCCGAAACCACTAGCTCGCTTTTAGCGGCGTTGCCCTCGGTCATCGTAGCCCGAGCCTTCCGAAAGACGACCGGCTCCAGCGACACATCCTGAAACGTCGGCACCGCCAATCCCAACTGCTCTGTCGTGTCGCCCGAGCTCGCGGGTGCCGGCATCCGTAGAAACATAGACCGCCCTCCGCAGGAGCGCAACAACACATCCGCCGTCCGCTGCGCTCTTATCGATGCATCTCCGAACTCTGCCATCGCCTCACCCAAGCCTCTCCGCTACATACGGCTTCAGCAGCATCTGCACTTGCGGGTCGATCAGCGACGCGCTGAAGTACTGCATCCACATCGTGTCCATCTTGGTCTGTTTCACATTTGTCCCCGGCGTCGCCTGTGCATTCTTCACAATCTGCACGCAAGCCACCTTCACCGCATCGGGCACCGTCACCAGCCCCGATGTGTAGGTCACCTCAACCTCGTTGTAATCGATCCCTAGAAAATTCCTGGGAAACGTAAGCTCCGCCGTCGTCTCATTCACATCCACAGTCGTCACGTCCAGAGCACTCCAACTCCCCGGCACACTGAACGCCCACGCGATCTGCTCACGAAAAGGATCAGGCAGCTCCCCTCTGCGCGGCCTCGCAAACCGAGCCCTCACGCCAACCAACGCCGAGGCAGCTCCCACCGCCGCGGCCAACGGGCGATAGCTCAGCCGCACTGTCTGCGCCCCGGCAGTCAACCGCATTCGCTCCACATACTGCGTCACCAGCAGACTAGGCCGCCGGCAATAAGACTCCATCAGAACGGAAGCCATCGTCACCCAATCATCCGTAGTCTCTGCCGTCAGTCCATACTGCACATACTCCGTCGGCAACAAATAGCCCATCGCATCCCTCTCTCAAAAAGCAACAGGGACCGGCACAAATAGCACCGGTCCCCGCAGTTATCTATCACACCAGTCAAAACGAAAGACGCTCCAAGCTCTAGCGGTCGACCAGAACCTGGTAGTGTGCATAGTTCGCGCCCTTCACAACCACGCCGCCAAACTTCACGACCACATACTGCGAAGCCAGAGAGCCCGGGACGCCGAGTTGAAAGATGCGAGGATTCGGATCACTCAACCAGTGGTACTCGATCAGGTCTTCGGTCACGATGTAAGCCGGAAGTACAGCCGAACCAGAACCGGGAGTACCGGTATAACTCAGCGTCCACTCAGGGATAAGCGGGATATCTCCGGCCTGTGTCGAAAGCGTCTTGACGGTAAAGCCAGCCGAAATCTCCCTTGTGTTCAGCACAACGTTGAACTCGGCCTTCATCTCGCGATCGATCAGATCGAGCAGAACAGGATTGGCATAGATCGCAGTAGGACGAACGCCGAACGAGCTGTTCGAAACCATCTGAGCAATGGTCGACTTGAAGCCATCGACGATGCTCTGGTTGGTGCCGATTGAAACTGTGTTGCCGCCTGCAGCAATCTGAGCACCCGCGCCAAAATACTGTGCAGTCGTAGGTGAGCTAAGGCTGGTATCGCTGCCGTTCCAGAGTGCGACGTCATGCGTACGCAGAACACCATCAACGGTATCGGCAAGATCCTTCGCCTGAAGATAAGCAAACTGGCTCTGCTGCTGGCCAAGCTCGATATCGAACAGGTTGTAGTTGATCTGTGCAACCAGCGCCTTCAGTGGAACACTGCGCTCCACGCGAGTCGGGCTCACCAGCGGCGCAACAATGTTGCGCGGATCGACGAATCCGGCCGAAGCCGAAGGCGACGGAATCGCAGTCTCTTCAAAGTAGCGTGAAGGATGGCCGGTTGCAGGAACCTGCTTGATCCGGCGTCCAAAGATCCCACGGCGCTGAACCAGGTCCAGAATCTCTGTCTGATACAACGGAACTTCAATCGCGCCAGGTCCAATGAAATCTGCAGCGCCATTAATATCGGTAAACTTCGCGTTCATCTTTCTCCCTTTCAAAACAAAAAGGCGTAGCCAAAGCCGCGCCATCTATAAACCCCATAAACCGGCGCGAAGCGCGTCGGCCGATGGCAGATCGCGCCGTGCGCGCAGCACACATTTGCAGTTGATCGTCTTTCTACCAACCGTCCAGCAGTTAGCCGAGCAAACCAGACCTCATCAACTGAGCCTTCACCGCAATCCTCTGTTCCACGCTCAAACTAACCAGCGCTGCATCGACAGCCCCGGCCTCCATCGTCTCCACCGTCACCCCCTGCTTCGCCAGCAGGTTCGCCATGGACACAGGAAGCGTCTTCCGTCCATGTGTAACCTCGGCAGGCACAGAAGCAGCGGCGGCCTTCAGCTCGGCAATCTGAGCCTCCGCAGCAGCCAGCTTCTCTTCCAGCTCGGCCTCACGTTGTCTCTCAACAGTTGCGACGATCCGGCCAATCGAAGCCTCGGCATCCACGGCAAAGTCGTTCTGCCGCTGTGCCAGCCTTTCGACCGCCTGCTCCAGCAAACCAGCCGCCGCAGCCAGACGTTCCACTGTGCTTCCCAGCTCGTCCTTCATCTCGAGTTCCATCTCCATGCTCTTTCGCCTTTCTCTTCAGTTAATCAGTCCACCCACTGAAATCTCGTTAGGCTGCTACCGAGCCCTGACCATTCTGCACATTCAGAATCGCAACCACAGCAGAGACTACATTCGCGATATAGGTGCTGTCGGCAGTGATGCCCGCCTTCGCCAGCAACGCAGTCACCGACTGCTCCGTCACCAGCAGAACCTCCGAAAGCTTCTGTGCACCCGTGCCGCTCTGCGCGCCTGATGCCGCATACTTCTGCTCCACCAGAAGCACGGCCGTCTGAATCAGCGAAGTAGCATCAGCCACTTCATTCGCGATCGGAGCCGCAACCGGAAACAGAAGCCCAACCAGCTTCTCCACCGGAACCGCATACTCTACCGCCCACTTCAGCCCCTTTGCAAAGCCCTTCCCGATCGTCTCCATCACACTCACAAAACTCATCGTTCCCTCATTTCGTTTAGGCGCCGAAGGCGCGTCAGCCTCGATGGCAGATCGCGCCGTGCGCGTACCACGTAGTTGTTTTTACGGTTTTACCGAGCCACCGCGACCCGTCGTCCCGCAGTCGGTCGCTTCACACGAAAGCTCGTACTCCGGTAAGCTGCCTTCTCCCGCAGCAGAATCGCAGCCCCCGTAAACGTCGCACGAGTCAGCGTCCACACCTGCGCCCGCATATCCGCCACATGCGCATCAGCCAATTCGTAGCTCATCCCCATCAGGTTCGATGCAGCCCCGTTCCCCTGGATCTTCGCCTCCATCTCCGGAAAGTCCCGCGCAAACAAGTAACCCGCAACCGTCAGCCTCTGTCCATCCACCTCAGCGGACGTGATGATGCCGCACTTCTGCCGCGCATCATGTCCATCCCATCCCGCCTTGTAGTCGACAGCCATCCCCAGCAGACTTGGCAGCGCCGCCTCCGCCGCCGCACGCGTCAACACCACTCGATGCCCCTTCGCACCGCTCGGAGCCTTATCGCTCGCCACATCCACTAACGTCAATACTCCTTCAAACGGCAGCCGATTCGGATGTCCATGCACTACCGGAAACTCCACCGCCATCGCCCGCATCTCGAGACCCGCCGCGCCCCGCAAACCATCCCGCCTGCCTGCAAGCTCCGACCATCCAGCAAGCCCAGCACTTCGCCGATGAAGCCCTTCCGAGTGTCCCATTGCACCTCCTGTATTTTTTTCAAGCCCGCCCAACGATCACACCGCTACCACCGCCCGCAGACACGCGGCCGCCTTTTTTCTCAGCCGACGCATCCACGGCGCGCCCCACCACGCCTTCCCGCGATCGATTCATCCGATCAAGATCAGTTACAAATTATTTGCAGCCCTATCCAGATCAGTTACAAATCCACCGCAGAACAACCCCTGACCACCCAGGTACTCGCCTCGCCTACTCCTCCGGCTCGCGAGCCATCTTCTCCAGCAGCTGCCCCACAACGCTCTTTCCCCGCCGCTTCGTCGCCTCTGGCATCTCGCCTTTGTCGAGGCCTCCAAGATTGGCCAGCATCTTCGCATGCGCGATGCTCCCTTTCTTGGCCTCCTCTACAAACCGTTCCACAATCTCCGGCAACGCTTCCGCCACCCGAGCCCGTGTGAACGTTCTGCAGAACCTTGGGCGCGGACCCTTCGCAGCATTACTGCCAGCTTCCGCATCCTTATTGCCCGCACCCTGAACGCCACCGTCCCCGTCCAGCCCCTCTCGCACAAACCTTCCAGCCACCCGCTTCCGTTCCACCTGGTCTCCTCCCAAAAGCAAACGGGAGAGCAGCCATCAGGCGCTCTCCCGTTTCAATTCTTTACTACCTTTCCAGAATAGCAGTTGGACCATAACTAATACGCCAACTTTCCAGCACAAATAATCGCCACCGAAACAACGACTTACACCCTCACAGTCGCTTTCTGCCTATTGACAACTTTTTCCTCAACTCCCAAATCGGCACGAAACAACTCCAGCTTGTCCCAAAAGCAAACGGGAGAGCAGCCACCGGGCGCTCTCCCGTCTCAATTTTTATTACCTTACCAGAGTAGCATGCGACGCATAACTCATACGCCAACTTCAAGACAGAAATAACAGCAATTGAAACAATAGTTTAGGTGTTACAGGACAGTTCCAGCCTCTTGACAAGCTTTCGCAGGCTCCAGAAGTTTCCGTTCCAGGAAGATCTCCGTCAGCTCATCCAGCGCATCCGCATACTGCCGATGCACCGACCTCAGGCTCAACCCCAGCAGACCAGCCGTCTCTGCCTGCGTAAACTCCTGCAGCGCAATCCGTCGGATCAAGTGTTGTTGCCCCTCGTTCAGCTTCTTGAGACACGTCTCTACGTCATGCACGAAGATCACCACATCTTCAAAGCTGTGCACTCGGTAGCTCGTCACCTTCCCGCGAAACATCTCGCGACCCAGCAACGATGGCGCTCTTCCCGCCTCCATCGACAGCCTCACATACCGTCGCAGCATTCCCTCCGTATACTTCCGGTAGAACGCCAGCTCCGGAGCCGTCTTCGTCTGTTGCACCACCTCTGGCAGCGTCTTCTTACGAGAAGGCGAAGCCGTAGCCCACACCGCCGGCAGAATCACAAGAGCTGCACTCATCGAGCACCTCCAGTAACACCCACCGCCGCCGCAGTGCATCCCGCAACGCGCACACGCCGCCGCTTCCGGCCTCCAGCATGTTTGCCTCGCGGAGCCGGAAACTCTGCCAGTCGCCCAGCACATCCCCGGCAGTACACACCGTCAGAGCCCGCACGGAGCCAGAGCGCCCCGCACCCTTCACATACCTTCAAATCCATGCGCAAGTAGTTCACTTCGTTCCCTTTCAAGGCGTACTTCTCCCCCGGACGAGCCTCAATTTTTTACAATGGTCGAGTGGGCTCGCCTAAGTTGCTATGGAACGCCGTTCGCTTCGCCGCTTCGCTCTCTTGGCTCCGTCGGACAAACGACAACATTCGTTTCTCGTTGCTTCAGTTCGGTGTCACACCTTGGGAAAAATCAATCACCCTGTCTCCTCCTCACACGTCTCCGAATGCAGTCCGGCACTTGAAACCCCAGCTCGAGGTTTTAGGTCGCCTTACCGCTTCGATTCCGCATTGGGAAAGTCTCAAGGTTATAGCTTTTGACAAAATTACTGTCAACCGCAATCTTTCCTCAGGCTATGCTGTCTCGTATATCCCTCGTTAGCAGTAGTTTGGAGCACAAACTTATTGCGTCAAGCGAATATTTCGCTTTATGTTCGCCTTGCCCAATGATATGGTTCGCCGAGGGTTACCCTCCATTATGAACTTTCAAGACCTTCACGAACTCCTTCGGCTTGAACTCCTTCGACGCATCGACCGCGGTCTCCTCACCGGCAGCCGCCTCGCCCATCAGGCCGGCTTCCAGCAAGCCCACATCTCCAACTTCCTCAACCGAAAACGCGCCCTCTCTCTAGAAGGACTCGACCGCGTCCTGGCCTCGCAAAAACTCTCCATCGAACACATCCTCCCGCTCGACCTCAACGCAGCCTCCACTCCAACCCTCCCCGAAAACAGCGATCCCATCGAAACCATCCCCGTCGTCTCCCCCTCCGCCGCCATGGACGACGCGCGCATCCCCCCCGCCTCCATCATCGAAACCGTCCAGGTATCCGCCTCTCGGCTTCACGACAACCGAGCCCGTCCCTCCACCAAGCACGCCCACTGGCAGCGCTTCCTCGCCATTCGCGCCGACACCCAGCAATCCGCCGCCATGGACCCGCTCCTATCCCCCGGAGCCATCGCTGTCCTCGACCGCCACTACAACTCCCTCGCCCCCTACCGCGCCCACCAACCCACACTCTACGCCGTCCGCTGCGGAGCCGCCCTCCTCCTCCGCTTCGTGGACTTCGACGAGGGCCGTCTCATCCTCCGTCCCTACTCCCGCGACTTCCCCGTTCAGCTCCTGCCCCTCGCCTCGCACGAAACCCCGGCCGACTACATCGTAGGCCGCGTCTGCCTCGTCTTCTCCGAGCTCTAAGCGCACTCACCCGTGAAACGTCAGCCACATACCCCAGAGCGCCAGTAAAGCCAGAAGCAATGCGATCAAAATACTCAACGGCCATCTCGCTGCTCTCGGTATCTCTCCCGCCCGCAGCTTTCTTAGCCCAGACAGATGCGATGCCGCCACCAAAAACGTCGCCACCACGCCAATCAGCACCAGCGCCACACCAAACCGAATCGCGCCCTCATGCAGGCGCACATTCTCCGGTGTATTGGCCTGCATCGGATCGACCGGAAGAACGTTACCGTGCCCAGTCCAAAGCTCGTCATCGTCAAGGTCGTTCGAATCCACGCCAGCGTCGTTCTGTCCAGCGACAAACTCGTCCGAAACAACGCCAACTCTGTCCGCTCCTCACTGAGCGTTACTCGTTCGTCTCTCTTTCCTCGTCGTTCATCGCTTCCGGTCTCTCACCCTGCCGAACAGCCTACTCAAGCGCAAACATCTGGTCCAACACAATCGCTCTCGTCACTCCGCAGCAACAACGACCAGCTCCAGTGCTACCCTATCCCCACCAATGAACCTCCGCATAGCAGCCATCCGCTCTGGCACCGACCCGGTCCGCAAGCTCGCCACCGGATCCTTCCAACGCTGGCTCGAAACGCCCCTCACCTGCCCCAGGTGCGACGCCACCTACAACCTCGCCGTCGACTGGGATCAATCCTCCGATCGCTGGTTCCCCGAGACCTCCCGCCCTCTCATCACGCTTCTCAAGAAGGCGATCCACATGGGCCACACCACCGACCACCGCGTCTCTCACTTCGAAACCGAAGGCGTCATCGTCGAAAGCATCACCCCACCGCTCCCCTAGAATCGCGCGAAGTGCCACCACGCCTCACAAACCAGAACGAGGTCACGAATGGACGTATCGGCTCTCTTTCGCATCCTCTACCTCGCCTGGATCTTCTCCGAAGTCGCCATCCTCGTGATCACGCGAACCCGCCGCGGCAATCCCAGCGCCGACATACAAGACCGAGGCTCTCTTCGCATCCTCTGGTTCGTTATCCTAGCCGCCATCACCCTCGGTAGGTTCTACGGCGAAACCCACTCCCACACCATCAACCACGGTGCTCCCTGGGTTCGACTCACTGCGCTCACTCTTCTCATCCTGGGCCTCGCCATCCGTTGGACTGCCATCATCACCCTCGGCCGTTCCTTCAGCGCCAACGTCGCCATCCACGTCACGCAAACCATCCACAAAACCGGAGTATTTCGCTTCGTCCGCCATCCGTCCTACTCTGGTCTCATTCTCATCTTCGCCGCCGTCGGACTCTACACCCGTAACTGGCTTGGCCTGGCGATTATCTTCGTCCCCACTACCGCCGCGCTGTTCTACCGGATCCACGTAGAAGAGTCAGCCCTCCGCCGCGCCTTTGGCCACGAGTACGAGATCTACAGCAAATCCACCAAATGCCTCATCCCCGGCATCTACTAACCCAATAAAACCCAACCCCCAACCGCGCTCAGCCGTCTCCATTCCAGAACACAAGCCGAGCACGAAGTCCCCGCAGAGCGCCTCTTGCGGCTCCCCGGGGAAACCAGCCTAAGCTACCGCCAACTCGTACTCTTCCGCGCTGACATCAGTTACAGAACCAACGCTGGTCACGCCCACTGCAGGCTTCTTCCAATCGCCCAGTGAACGGCTCAGCATCGATGCTGCGCAACCCTCACCGCAAAGAATGGTAATGTCACGGCTCCTCGCCAACTCCGCATCCCACGGCATAAATGTAACGCCGTGCGACGTAACCTTGGCCAGAACCCAATGATTGCTGGTCTTCTTCTGGACCCCGCAAACGCATGTATAAATCGTAATTGCTGCCATATAGCTCTCCCCTCCGTTTCGCTGTCTCCGCGAACTCTGTGCTACATCTTGCATAGTTGCACTTGGCCTGCCAATGCTGTTAAAACGCCCGTCATTCTTTGTTTTCAACGCTACTGCCGCATCCCGTTACCATTCATCCGACACCGTCGAATGCCCCAGATTGCCAAAAGTAGGAAAACATTTTCCACTCTCTCTTCCGAAGGGTAATTTCTTCAGAAATAGAGCACGAACATACCATCTGATGCTGTAAATCCGATGAGCGGCCCACAATTAGCAAGCACAAGCGAAGATTTAACGAAATCCCACTTTCCTACCACACAGCGAACCGAAGGGCCTATCATCACCAAGGGTAGGAGGAATCGCTCGCCAACAAAGCAGAGCGAAGCCTCGGAACGATCACACCTGGATATCCAGAATCACAAGTCGCGACGCATGCATCTGATCAGGTGTCCAAACGTCGTTCGGTACGGCCAGGTAGGGTGAGGTGCTGATTCTCAACTGTTATTTTTCGGAGTGACAGAGGTGAAAAAAGTCCCCCAACAAGTTGTCGATAAGACACGACACCAGAGGAGTATCGGGCGTCGCCTGTGTCTCCTTCATCTCAGTATGTCGGTCATCATCATGTCGCTCATCGGTGTCGCAGTAGCCCAGCATATCTCCGCACCAGAACCTCAAACTGGAACGATCATCGGTACGGTGACCGATGTGAATGATGCCACCGTTCCCGGAGCCACGGTCGCTCTCCAGACGCCTTCGCTCCCCGATCCGCTGCGCGTGAGGACGGGCGATGACGGTTTCTTCAAACTCGACCATCTCACTCCGGGAATACCCTACCATGTCACCGTCAGTGCCAACGGATTCGCAGACTGGAGTTCGCCCGAGATCATCCTCCGGCCAGGTCAGTACATGGACCTGACCGACATTCGCCTCAAGATTGCAGCCGCGATCACCACAGTCAACGCGCTTCTCTCCACCGAGGAACTCGCCACCGAGCAGGTCAAGCTGGAGGAAAAGCAGCGCGTCCTTGGATTCATCCCCAACTTCTACGTCGTCTATGACCACAACGCCGTGCCACTCACGCCCAAACTGAAGTTCAGACTCGCTCTCAAGACCTCGATTGACCCCGTCACCTTCGCCGGCGCAGCCTTCGTCTCTGGCATCGATCAAGCCTCCGACACCCCAAACTACCAGCAGGGCACCAAGGGCTACGGCCAGCGTCTGGGCGCAAACTACGCCAACGGTTTAACCGACATCCTGATCGGCGGCGCCATCCTGCCATCCATTCTGCATCAGGATCCCCGCTACTTCTACCAGGGCACAGGCACAAAGAAGTCGCGCGCACTCCACGCCCTCTCCACGCCCTTCATCTGCAAAGGAGATAACGGACGCTGGCAGCCGAACTTTTCAGGCCTCGGCGGATATCTCGTCTCCGGTGCCCTCTCCAACACCTACTATCCAGAGTCGAATCGCGGCCCGGGGCTGGTCTTCTCGACCACGTTTATTGACATCGCCGCCGACATGGCCAACGGCGTCATACAGGAGTTCGTCCTGCGCAAGCTCACCTCCACAGCCAGGTCCCGACATCAGTCAGACGCGGGAAGCAACTAGAAAGCAGAGGGCAATTGGACCGACGACACGCCCAGAGAATCCCACTTCTCACAGGCCCGCTCAGCGCATGAGCCAGATGCCCAAACTCCTCCCGGAGTAGATATGGCCGTAGCAGAGACCCGAGCCGCCATGAACCTAGTCGACTCTCTTGCTGCTCGCTCGCCGGGGCTTCGGCTTGCTCTCGCCTTCGAGATTGAGCGTCACTGCAGCGCGGATGAGCTCCTTCAAGGCCGCCTCATCGATCTTCTCGCCTTCGTGAATGTCGATGGCGCGCCTGACATTCCCGTCGAGGCTGGAGTTGAATAGCCCCGAAGGATCCTTCAACGCGGCTCCCTTGGCAAACGTCATCTTGACCACGTTCTTGTACGTCTCTCCCGTGCAGACGATGCCACCGTGTGAGAAGACGGGAGTCCCCATCCACTTCCACTCTTCGACGATCTCAGGGTCTGCCTTGTGTATGATCTCGCGCACCTTCGCGAGCATCTTCCCGCGCCAGTCCCCAAGTTCGTTGATCTTCGCGTCGATGAATGCAGAGGCAGATTCCCCCGCGACGGCCTTTTTCATATGTGCTCCAAACTCCCGCACCTATTCTCACTGCACTCAGCGTAACCTGCAACCTCCGCCAACGTCGTGTAGTGGTCAGTTTGGCGATCTCAGGCCGCGAGAAACTTGCGGCAGGCTGCCCCGGCAAGGCCGAGTACGCCAGTGCCGAGCAGCAGCAGGCTGGAGGGCTCCGGAACTCCGGACGGAATATCGGTGACCGTAAGAGTTATCGTGTTGGGGCTAAATGCGGTATTCACGCCAATGTTGGTAAAGAAGGACGCGGGTAAACCATTGAACGAATCGGCTCCGCCCGCTGCTACATCGATGATCAAAGCAGAGGCTGAGCCTGCAATGTCGAACGAGACGGTCGAGCAAGCCTGTGATGCCTGCACGGTACAGGTAGTAGGCGTGAACGTTGTGGTCGTCAGGATCTGCGTCGGGCTTGTGTAAGTGAAGGCGTCATGACCCAAATGACCTTCGGAGAAGGTATAGCTGAAAGTGTCGGCGCGGGCGGTGAGGGTGGATATCGCGAAGAACACCGCAAGGGGTGCGAGAAGACATGCATTCGGGCGCATGGAAGCCTCCAGAGGTTGCGGGGATGGGGATAACTGGGGCCCGGACAGTGCGTGTGCGAGACGATTCGGAGTTGATTCTTTGCCGGTTCCGGCGGATGTTCGCGACGCAGCTATCGATTTCCAAACGCATTCTCGCAGAAAATGCGCACAGTACGCAAAGACTCCATTGAATTCACTCTAGAGCGTACAGCTAGCACAAAAAGCTTTGGACCTGGCAAACGGTAATTCCATTTGGCTTGGCTATGCACTCCAACGAAGTGCGGTGAAGATCGCAACTTCGGAAACCAACGATGCGGAAACACCGCTCATGTGTTTATGGCGGCCTGCATTGAGGAATAGACCGCTTCCAGAGCGCTCTCATCCTCTTTCCATTACAGACCGCTTCGCGATCCTTTCGTTTCCAAGCAGGCCCTGCGAAAGGAAATAATTGTAAAAAATGTTTGACATATCCTGAGTGCAGCGCTATCTTTCTCAATGTCAAATATTTTTGACAACGGAGCGATTTGCTATGGCGCCAAACCTTTCATACCGGGAGAAGTCTCTCTACGCCTCGCTTGTGGCGGAGCTCCTCGTGTACGGCCCCTACTTCTTCCTGCACCAGCAAAACTCCATCAACAAGGTCGCAGGCATGATTGTCGGAATCATCGTATTGCAGATCATCCTGCAGTCGGTCATTGCCGACGTAACCCGCAACCGTGTAACGGACGAGCGCGATCGCTTGATTGAGCTGCGCGGCTATCGTGCCGGTTATCTGACCTTCGCGTCCCTCATGGTCCTCGGGCTGGGCATGTTGTGGTTTCACTCCACAGTCGGCCATCTCGAATTAGAAAACCGGATGATAGGACTTCATTTCCTGAGCGTCTTCTTTGGCATGCTGGTCATCGCAGATATCACGAAGACCGCGGCGCAGATTATGGCTTACCGGAGAGCACTCTGATGCCCGCAATACGCAATCAGATTCGAGAACTCCGGGCCCTCCGCGAGATGACCCAGCAGGAACTCGCCGATCGAGTCGGCGTCACACGGCAGACCGTCATTGCAATCGAACAAGACAAGTATTCGCCTTCTCTTGAGACCGCGTTCAAAGTCGCAATCGTGCTTGGTGTGTCGCTCGAGCAGTGTTTCCAGTATGACCCTCGCGGTAAGCGTTAACCTGAGCTGAGCAAGCTGCGATTCCGTGCGGCGCGGTCTGACAAATCGCGCCTCGTGCCGGGACTATCGCGACGAGCAGTGCAACCAAGCCCGCCAGCTTGCCCACGAGAACTCAATACGCAAACGCTGCTCACGCGTTTACACCGGTTCGCCATTTGTCGCAGGAAACAGGGCGCCGATGGTACGGCTTGGGGGTCGCAGCGCCCACGATACCGCTGTAAAAACAGTAAGGATGAGCGGGGCGAGGACGTGAAAGCCGTAAGCGCCGTAACCCCCGACTGCAGCGCAGGATGCAGCCGCGCCTGTCAGGTCAAAGAAGATGCCGGCATACGCCCATTCCTTGAGCCGCGGATAACGCGGCACAAGGATGGCAATGGCTCCAAGCGCCTTCCAAAATCCCAGGATGGCAAAGAAATACATTGGGTAGCCAAGCACCGGCACAACGCCATGGGGGTTGCCGAAAAATTGGACCATCTGCGCACAACCGCCGCTTCCGATAAAGAACGCGATCAGTCCGGTCGTAGTCCAATAAGTAATGTTTTTTGCCTTCGTGGTCATTCCACCTCCCAAAGGACACGTTCCAGGCCGCCGAAGAACTTCTGCCAGCCGTAGTTTGCACCCTGATAAGCTGCCTGCTGATCGGGACCGAAGCCGGACTGCTCCATGCGAACTTGGGTGCCGCCCTCCGCTGGAGTCAACGTGAAGAGCACCACCCATTGAAGCCCGGCTTCGCCTCCCCCAACACCCCAGTTATAGGACAGGCGTCGAAGCGGGTCGACGATCAACACCTCGCAGTCGACAACACCATTCCAATTCGGCATGGGTTCGGCCCGGAACTGGAACTTCCGCCCGACCACCGGCTCGAAATCATTGTTCATCATCCATTGCGCCAGGAGCGGGCGCTCCGTGAGCGCTCGCCACAGCTTCTCTGGCGGGTGTGGGAATACCCTCTCGATCACAAGCGTACGTATACTCTCTGCCGGATTGCGACTCTCTGTTGCATTGCTCATGGCTCCATCCTTTCCAAAAGTGCTTCAAGCTTGTCAAACCGGTCACGCCAGAATGCGCCGTAGTCACGCAGCCAGTCCACCATCGGCGCCAGCGCATCAGGCTGCGCGCGATAGTGAGTCTCGCGTCCCGCACGTCGATGCCGTACCAGCTTCGCCCGCTTCAGCACCGTCAGGTGCTTGGAGACAGCAGGCTGCGACACGCCCGCATAGCGAGTCAAGGCGTGGACGGTCTGCTCACCCTGCCGGGTCAACTCCTCGAAGATGGCCCTGCGAGTCGGGTCAGCAAGAGCGCGGAACACAGGATTGGCATTAGCCGGCTTCACATTGAAACCATAACCATATGGTTATGGTTTGTCAAGAGCGACGTGACGCTATTTATTTCGAAGTTGCAGCCTTGCCCACCGAAATTTCCGTTTCTCATGAACTCACCATCGCCGAGTCGCTCCTCGAGTTCAGATCAGTAACGAAAAGTCGGCATATGGTTAGCGACATCAACTCAACTTGAACACAAGGCTGCACCGTGACGACCGCAGTCGTGTAACGGGATAGCATAGGGACAGTCAGGCCATCCGTCATGATCTTTATCAGCCTCACACGCTTGCGCATTCGCTCCATCCTCTACCTGCCCGTGTTTGCGATCTACACCGTGCGCTCACTTCGACAGGTCAAGAAGGCCCCCGGATTCCATACCGGTGCGCTTTTGCCCGACCGAAGCTGGACTTTCTGGACCATGACAGCTTGGGACGAACGCGAAAGTATGCGCCAATATATGACGACAGGGGCGCACAAGAGTGCAATGCCTCACTTGATGCACTGGTGCGATGAAGCCTCCGTCGCACATTGGGAGCAAGAAGAAAATACCCTGCCTTCCTGGGAGGAGGCTGACCGGCGCATGCGCCAGAGCGGCCGCGCCTCGAAGGTGAACCACCCAAGTCCTGACCACGCCAGCCTCAACTACCGAAAGCCGCGTACCACCGGCGGCGGAATCATCTGACGCCTTGCTGCCGCCACCCGGCGCATGCGTACCCTCCGAGACAGCCCTCACACCCGCGACACCAACCGCATCGCAGCGAATCCCCCACGCATAGTACTAATTCGACTCCTCCAACTCTTTCTCCTTCGCAAACTTCTCCGCAGCCGCACTCTTTTTACCGAGGATTTGCAAGGCTAGGCCCCAATTTCCATAGGCAAACGCATTCTTCGGATCCAGCTCGATCGCTCTCTGGTACTTCGCAATCGCCTCCTCATGCTTTCCCTCGCTGTTCAACGCGTTTCCCCAGTTGTTGTAAGCATTCACATACTTCGGATCCAGCTCGATCGCCCTCTGGTACTTCGCAATCGCCTCCTCATGCTTTCCCTCGTTGTTCAACGCGTTTCCCCAGTTGTTGTAAGCATTCACATACTTCGGATCCAGCTCGACCGTCTTCTGGTACTTCGCAATCGCCTCCTCATATTTTCCCTCGCCGTCCAGCGCCATTCCCCAGTTGTAGTAGGCATTCACATACTTCGGATCCAGCTCGACCGTCTTCTGATACTTCGCAATCGCCTCCTCATGCTTTCCCTCGCTGTGCAGCGCGTTTCCCCAGTTGTAGTAGGCAAGCGCATTCTTAGGAGCCAGCTCGACCGCCTTCCGGTACTTCGCAATCGCCTCGTCATACTTCCCCTCACCGTCCAGCGCGCTTCCCCAGTTGCTGTAGGCATACGCATCCTTCGGATCCAACTCGATCGCCTTCCGGTACTTCGCACTCGCCTCCTCATGCTTTCCCTCGCCGTCCAGCGCGATTCCCCAGTCATAGTAGGCATGCGCATCCTTCGGATCCAACTCGATCGCCTTCTGGTACTCCGCAATCGCCTCCTCATGCTTTTCCTCGCCGTCCAGCGCAATTCCCCAAACAACGAAACAAGCCCCTCGGTGCGGCAGATCCTGAGACGCGTCTTCGGCCGTTGCCTGTGCAACTTTGATCGATTTGTCGAACTCCCGATGATCTTCCCAATAGAGCGCCAGCACGTAAGGATTCACCTGTTCAAGAGCCAACTCCGCCGCCCGCTGCACCAGCATGTTCCCATCGTCCCGCTCGGCAACCCCGCTCAGCGCCTGGCTCCCGTTTCTCCCCTGCTTGAAGTACACCGTTATCATCGCCGGCCTCTTGACCGTTGGCGGGTCGGATGTGGATGGCGCCGCATCCGCCGCGGCAACCACGATGTCGCCGCCGATGTGCTTTGGATCACGATGAAAGAGGCTCCTCGCCATATCGACGATCGTCTTCAGGCCTAACTTCGTCCCCGGAATCTCGACCTCCGGAATCGACGCCTCCTCCCCCTGCGATCCAAGAACGTCCTTCTTCATTTGGGTCTTTGTCGTCGCCTCCATAACGCGCAGCCTCTCCCCCACTCGGTTCGCCATAACCTCTGACGAAAGGCCCGCCTCCGAAAGACTCTTGGGAACGCCGAACGGATCGATGATGAGAACGTCGCGATTCACCTCGCGAACGACATATACAACCAACGGCAGAAACAGAAAGACGACAACGAAGCCCTTCACCAGACGCCAGAAGGTGATCCTCCCTGCTGCATCCCACAAGAACTCCTTCGCCCTCTCCACAAACTGCTTCGCACTCTTAGGACGCGGCCGCCTTCGCAGCGGCACGGGATAAGACTTCATCGCACACCATCCTCCCGCTCAACTTTTCTAAAGGCTGACGAACAGATGCACGCAGGTTTACGCAACAGCCTAGCCCACAACTCCTCTCAACAAAAGTCCTAAACTTCCCCTCATGGCGGCGCCAGACGATTTTGCACGGCACTCTTGCTAAACTTGTACATAATGCTCTCCAAGCTTTACGCAAAGTGGATGTACTCCTGGGAGACAGCCCTCACCACCCGCGACACCAATCGCATCGTCCGCCCCCTCGAGTGGGGTTTCGACTGGCTTGAGGACTTCAGCCCGCTCGCTCGTGCAGCCAACCCGCACCTCAGCGACACGCCTGTGGCAGACGACTTTGCCCGCATGACGGCCATCAACAGCGACATCGTCGCCCGCGCTGACCAGTTCTTTGGCTACCAAACCCCCGCCGACTTCCGCCTCGAGCGCCGTCACCCCCAGCTCTACCCCACCAACGTCCGCCCCGAAACCCTGGAAGAGGATGCCGAACTCAAACGCCAAGCCGAAACCGGAGAGATCGAAGAGGCCGAGTTCCTCCGCTTCACCTCACCCATCCGCACCCGCTATCCAGAGAACGACCAGGTCAACGCGCGTTGGTATCCCGCACACCCGGACACACAAAAGGGAAAGCCCAAACAGGCCATGATCGTCATGCCCCAATGGAACGCCGACGCCTTCTCCCACAACGCCCTCTGCACCCTCTTCAACAGCTTCGGCATCTCCTGCCTCCGCCTCTCCAAGCCCTACCACGACGTCCGCCGCCCCGCCGAACTCGAGCGCTCCGACTACGCCGTAAGCTCCAACGTAGGCCGCACCACCGAAGCCTGCCGCCAGGCCGTAGTCGACATCCGCAGCTGCATCGACTGGCTCGAATCACAAGGCTACGAGCACTTCGGCGTCCTCGGCACCAGCCTCGGCAGCTGCTACGCCTTCATCGCCGCCGCTTTCGACCAGCGCCTCCAAGTCTGCGCATTCAACCACGCCTCCACCTGGTTCGGAGACGTCGTCTGGGCCGGCCAAAGCACCCGCCACATCCGCGCTGCCTTCGAGCAGTCCGGCCTCACCCAGGATCAGGTCCGCGAGATCTTCTCCATCGTCAGCCCCATGTCCTACATGGAACGCTTCGCCGCAACCCCCAAGCGAGTCCTCGTCGTCCACGCCACCTATGACCTCACCTTCCCGCTCAAATACTCGCTCGACGTCCTCACCAACTTCGACGCCCTCAAGATCGACTACATCTCAAAGGTGCTTCCCTGCGGCCACTACACCACCGGCGAAACCCCCTACAAGTACATCGACGGCTGGTACCTCGGCTCCTTCATCTACAAGTCCTTCAAGCATCTCGCACAGGCAAAGACCGCCCCGGCACTCGAATCTCCCCAAACAGCAAAGGCTCGATAAATGCTCTGAATCCAAACGCCAGCCCGCGCCGCCGCAGGCAAGGCGTTACTCTGCCGATGTAAGGCTGCGAGGGTCTACGTCTGCTTTCCATCGAGCCCTGTCAGGCAATGATCGGCTAAACCCACGGCTCGCCATTGCCGAAGGACCAATCCGAGCGGTCAACGAAGACCAAGTTGATCATGACGTCATCAGGGCGCACGGATAGCCTACTCTTCAGTTCGTCGGCTATATATCGAAAGAAGGCCAGCTTTGAATCTTTATTATTTCCGACAGTGCTGGTCACTTGTATCAAAATGAAGTCAGGCGATCGATCCCAGCCGAGGAATTTGGGGTCGTAGATTAAATTGTCCGGTGAATGCTCGCTCATGACGATGAAGCGGTCGCCATCCGGCGCCTTCAGGACATCGACGATCCCTTGGTACACGACGTCGGCCACAATGGCGCGATACTCAGCAGTTTTTCCCCTAAGCAGATCGATACGAGCAAACGGCATAATAGTCTCCTCTAGGTGCAGAATTAGTTGCAAACACTCAGACTTCTTCAAAGTCGAAGCAGATGATAAGACCTCGTGCCTGATCGATAGTGTGCTCTGAGGCCGCATTCTGTCTACCGGCCAATCGCTAACAATAGGCGCGTGCCCCGTCTCCCACCGCCCTTCTCTCTTTGGGACAGCGGCTATTCGCAAGCTGCTTTAGGTGCTTCAGTTCAATTACCTGTGATGGTGGTCAGGGCAACCCCGGCGATGCATACAGAGTCGTACTTTCTCAGGTGAGTAGCGCTGCAATGCTGCCCGTCTGGAGGTTGTTATGATTTTTCGCAAAAACACTTGGTCATGTGTAGTGCTCGCATGTGCACTTTCTTTCAGCGTTGTGCCGGCTGGGCTAGCGCAAACTCCGCAAAGCGACGATTCGGCTAGCTGGAGTGCGCCGCGCGGCTATGATATGGCTTATCCCGAAAACGGAACTCCCAACATGGTGGCTCGTCAAGGCTACGCCGCAGGCTTCAACCAGGGCCAGGCGGACGTGTCGCGAGGCCAGGCGTTCCGTCCTACCGAGAACAAGGCCTATGCTCACGCGAAGATCCCGAAGGGGATGGATAAAGACCAGTTCAAGACGGAGTTTCGTGAGTCATTCGTGAAGGGCTATACAAACGCATACAAGGGCCAATAGGATTCGCGAATCACTAAGTTACTTGTTGGATCAGTCCGATAAGTCGGCTTATAAGAAGTGATAAGACTTGTTAGAAGTCTAAGCGAGGTGAAAGGCCGATCTTTTCGCCTCCCCCGCGTTGACTTGACATGAGTTCGTCGACTTCCAGCTCGCAGAGGGTAGACCCATGGAAGTTGGCCGTACTTTTATGGAACTTCCATAACCCGGCCTCCGTATAATCCCGCCAGAGGGTAATCCCATGACACAGCCTCCGTATCCTCCATCAGCCGATAATTCCACGCGGCGTCTCGCAATCTTCATAGCCGTCCTTCTCGTCATCGTCGCCATCGGTTCCCAGCCCGGGCGCGCTGGCAGCACCAGCAAATCCCTTAACTCCATGTGCGTCTGCGTTCCCACTCGGGCGGGATTACTCCTGAAGTCGGCAATTGCGAAGACGCAGGCACGCACGACGGCGCTACTTACCGTCAGGGCAGCCGTTACACAGTAACGGGCCGGCGCGACCGCGATCCCTTACAGGTTCTCGCACTTGGACTGTTCCATCATGGCTCTGGCCATCGATCCATCCATGAAGCGAGCAGTGAGAAGAAGAATCGATCGCATCCAGTTTGTGAAAAATCGCTCACTCGTCGGGTGCGATCGTGAAGTCTACCTCAACCTGCAACCGAAGCACAGCCAGGTGAAGAGATCCGTCACCTTCCATCCACAAGTTCACACCGCGCAGCGAAAAGCCACGAACTAGAGCACGTTCGTGGCTTTTCAAAACTCCGCTCTGCTGACTAGCTGATGATCTTTTGATCTTTGCTGCCGAAGGACTCAAGATCCCGTTGCGGCGCTCCGCTCCACTTGGCGACAAGAAGCGGGAGAATCACCATCATCGAAAACGCAATTCCAACATATAAGGTCTGCATAGGTGATCCTTTCCATTGCTGCTTGCTTTATGCCTGCTGACAATAAGAACGCCAACGGCAACCGAATGGATGCCCGCCCGAAAACCTTATTCGTTTGAAATCGAAAATCAGAGGCTCTTGCACCCTTCAATTTTCTTTTTCTCTAGGCAACCCGATCACCAGAACCCCATGGCGATCAGGCCGATTGTCCCCCGTAAAAATAAAGTTGAAAGTTGTGGCACATTCTTAGCCGTCGAAAAGTACATTGTCTGGCGTCCACATTAGCCATGCATCTCACCACAATGTCACCACCAAAACACCACGCCGAAACACCCTCTTTCCCCAAAACACCCCCCAAAAACACAGCAAATCACAAAACACCACGCGAAATTCCACCCACAAAAAAAATACGAAAACCCGTGACATAAAATAACGCCATGCCCATCGACCGCAACGCCCCGCTGGCCGCCTCCGACCCCGAAATCGCCGCCCAGATTGAAAACGAAATAAAGCGCCAGCACGAAGGCCTGGAGATGATTGCCTCGGAAAACTTCGTTAGCCGCGCAGTCTTAGAGGCCGCAGGCACTGTTTTCACCAACAAATATGCAGAAGGCTACCCCGGCAAGCGCTACTACGGCGGCTGCGAGTACGCCGACGTCGTTGAAAACATAGCCCGCGACCGCGCCAAACAGCTCTTCGGCGCCGACCACGTCAACGTCCAGCCCCACTCCGGCTCCCAGGCCAACGCAGCCGCCTACATGACCATCCTCAACCCCGGCGACTGCATCCTGGGCCTCGACCTGGCCCACGGCGGCCATCTTACCCACGGCCACAAACTCAATTTCTCAGGCAAACTCTACAGAATCGTCGGCTACCAGGTCCGCAAAGATACCGAAACCGTTGACTACGACGTGCTCGAAGCCACCGCGATCCGCGAAAAACCCAAGGTAATCGTAGGTGGAGGCAGCGCCTACCCGCGCCAGTTCGACTTCCCTCGCATGCGCGCCATCGCCGACAAAGTAGGAGCTTACTTCATGGTCGACATGGCCCACTTCGCCGGCCTCGTCGCAGGCAACGCGCACCCATCCCCAATTCCCCACGCTCACATCGTCACCACCACGACACACAAAACCCTGCGTGGGCCACGTGCTGGCATGATCCTTTGCAATCACGAGTTCGCCGCAGGCGTAGATCGCAGCGTCTTTCCGGGCCAACAGGGCGGCCCACTCATCCACATTGTTGCAGCCAAAGCAGTAGCATTCAAAGAGGCTCTCGCGCCGGAGTTTGCCACCTACGCGAACCAGGTAGTCGTCAACGCAAAGGTCCTTGCAGAAGCAATGGCCGCAGAGGGTTACCGCATCGTCTCCGGCGGCACCGACACGCATGTCATCCTTATCGACGTCTTCCAGAAGGGAATGCTCGGCTCTGAAGCAGAACACGCTCTGGGAGAGGCTGGGATCACAGTCAACAAGAACGCAATCCCCTACGACACCAATCCGCCGATGAGGCCCAGCGGCATACGAATCGGTACGCCAGCGTTGACGACAAGGGGCATGAAGGAACCGGAGATGCGCGTCATTGCAGGTTGGATTGCGGAGGCTCTCGAACACCGAACCGACCCCGGGAAGTTGCGGCAGATTCGCGGCATGGTGCTCGAAATGGCAGAGAAGTTCCCGCTTTACGGTTGGCTGCAAGGCGAATAACTTCCTTATAGCCAGACCGTTTTCAACGAACATCTGATTGAGTCGCAATCGGTAGTGTGACAATACTGGTTCGCCGGCGGCTGCGCGGAAACCATCTGCGAGTATAGTTTTCGATTGAACACTAACGGGAGTGGTCGATAAGCTGGCCAAAGTGCAGTCGCGGCTTGATGGCCTTCGAGTCTCGGAGAAAAGGGGGAGCGCTATGGCGATGCAAATGATGACCTGGTTGATCGCCATTCCCCTGCTTGGTCTAGTAACCGGCCTTCGGACGATGACCGCGATGGCAGTTCTTTGCTGGTTTGCTTATGCGGGCCAGCTCTCTGTCGGCGACAGCTGGGCATCCTGGACCGGAAAAGTGGTGACGGCGATCGTCTTTACCGTGCTGGCGCTGGGGGAATACGTCGGGGACAAGCTGCCGAAGACACCAAATCGGACGGCGCCGTTCCCATTGATAGCAAGATTGGTATTTGCCGGGTTGGTGGGTGCAATCGTGGCGGCAGGACTCAATGGATCTGGAGTCGAGGGCGTCATTCTCTGCTTGTTGGGTGCCCTCATAGGGGCCTTTGCAGGCATCTTGATTCGCCGAGAGATCGTGGTGCGATTGGGGTGCAAAGACTGGCCTGTGGCACTCGTCGAGGACCTCAGTGCCGTCATCGGTGCCATTTTGGCGATGGGGATAGTGACCGGATAGAGCACTCCAGATCGGCGACCAACGCACGACGAATCTTAGAATCAACATAGTTGCAGGACTTTGCAGCGTCCCAAAAAACAAAAAGTCTAGCAAAAGGTTATTTTTTCGGAGTAGGATGTGCAGTACCGCGGAGCGCAAGTGACGCGAAACGCGGTCCCGCTTGATTCGATTCGAGTGGCGAAGCGTATGCGAACGTTTTTGCTCCGGCATTGGCCGCGGGTATAACTGGAGGTCGAGGAATGACGAAGAGCGTCACGCGGACTTTACTTACGATTCTGATGTACGCGGGAGTTGCTGTCTTCCTCTTTCCTTACTTCACAGGAAGAATTACAACCGGCGTTCTCTTCATGATCATCGGGGCAGGGGCCACTGTGCTCTTTGGAATACTCCGCTGCTACCTCACAGAAGGTGACTGCGGGCGGATCCCCCATCACAGCCGCGATTGGTAGAGCCGTCTACCAGGAGAGATTCGCCGCTAAGTCTCAGCAATCGTCGGATACTGCAACGAAGCCGAATACATTTTTTTGACCATCGCCTCCTCAAAACAGAGCACTTCCGCATCACACTAACCAGCTCTGTAGAAAGAGGAAGAAATCCTTATGCTCACCCCCGCGCTTATTAGCGTCATCGTCACTCTGATCGTGGTTGGCCTTCTGCTTTACTTGATCGGGTTGATCCCGATGGATGGAACCATCAAACAAATCATCCGAGTGGTGGTGATCATCGCAGTGATCGTATGGCTTCTGCAGACGTTTGGCCTGCTTGGTCCGCTCGGCTTCCACCATGCGCTACGATAAGACCTCTCAAGTGACATCCCCTCGGCACGTGAACGAAGTTAGGTCAGCGACAGATCGAGTCCGAGTACCTCGGCAATCTTAGCTGCTGCCTGTGCGGCGGTGCAGAGACTTGTATCGATCGAGAGACGAGGCTTCGGCAGGGAAGATCCGTCGAATCCCCCGGTTGCGTGAATTTGATCGAATACTGTGGCGGAAGTCAGTTTGCGATATTGAAGCCGCGATGGGCTATTCAGGCGTCGCTTCAACTCGTTCAACGGGCAGACGAGTTCGACGAGGTCAACTTCACCGCCTCTCTTGGCGACCGTAGTCAGCACCTTCTGAAGAAAGCCGGGCCGCACCGTCGGTTCGGGCGCGAAGGTAAAGATGAGGGCTGACAGCTGGCTAAGGCCGGCTTGATCGAAGACCGATAGCCAGATCTCTTCCCGAAGAGCGACGAAGGCTGGCGAACCGAAGTCGAAGACCGACAGAAGCATATCGACTGTGAGATGGTTGTGGAAGAGTCTGTAGCCGGTCATCGCTGCCAGTTCCTGCGCGACGCTCAACTTTCCTGTGGCGGGCAAACCATAGAGGAAGATCAGCTTCATCGATTCATATCCTTCACGCGATTACTCCGCGCCAAGTATACGAGTCTCATTGTTCAGTTCGTCGTAGCGGGTATAGCAGTTCCGTTACAAAACAGACCGGAGACATGGTTTACAGCGGAGCGCGACGGCTACTGATGCTCGGTATTTGGGCACGCACGACGATGTTGTATGCCCTGGAAAGAGAGTCGAATCTTGGATCAACGTTTGCAGTTTTTGTCGAGTTATCAGAAGGAAGAGATGTCGGTAGCGGACCTATGTCGCGCGTACGGAATCTCGCGTCCAACGGCCTATCGCTGGATCAACCGCTACAACGAGACGAGGCCAGAAGGACTCGTGGATCGCAGCCGCCGCCCGCATAGTTGCTCCCACGCGACGCTTGAGCCGATCGAGAACACCATCCTCGTGCTTCGGGCCAAGCATCCGTCCTGGGGCGCGCGCAAGCTCAAAGCGAGGTTGGAGATGCTGCAACCAGACGTAGCGTGGCCGGCAGCTAGTACGTTCGGTAATATCTTGAGCCGTGCTGGCTTGACCAGTCCGCAGAAGAAGCGGAAACGCACCACGCCATGCTCTGAGCCGTTCTCTCTGGTCACTGGTCCAAATCAGCTTTGGTGCATGGATTTCAAAGGCTACTTCGCCACCGGCGACGGAAAGCGCTGCGATCCATTCACCATCACTGACGCGCATAGCCGTTATTTGATTCGTTGCCAGATCGTCTCGCGTATGGACCTCAGCCAGGTCCGAGCAATCTGCGAAGCGGCCATGCGGGAATACGGGGTGCCAGCACGGATCAGAACAGACAACGGCGCACCGTTTGCAGGAACAGGACTGTTAGGGCTGTCGAAGCTGTCGCTCGGCTGGATGAAGCTCGGGATCGTGCATGAGCGCATTCAAGCGGGCCGACCGCAGCAAAACGGTCGCCACGAGCGGATGCATCGAACGCTAAAGGAAGACACAACTAAACCTCCTGCGGCATCCCTTCGCGCACAGCAGAGCCGCTTCGATAACCTTCCGCTACGTGTTCAATAACCAGCGCCCACATGAGGGCCTGGACAACCAAGTCCCAACCAGTCTCTACCACCCCAGCTCCGTTCGACTGCCACGCAAATTGCCGGAGTTCACGTACCCGAAGGGGCTACTTTTGCGACGGGTGAACAACAGCTGCGACATCATCTGGCACAAAAACAGAATCTTCATCAGCGAGGTCTTCCGCTTCGAAGAGCTGGGGTTCGAGTTAATTACACCAGCGGTCTACAGAGTCTTTCGAGATATGGCGATCGGAGAACTCAATGTGGAAGAGCTTCGCTTTAGAGCCGCACGGCGAGCGGTCTG
The DNA here is from genome assembly GCF_013410115.1 of Tunturiibacter gelidiferens. GTDB lineage: Bacteria > Acidobacteriota > Terriglobia > Terriglobales > Acidobacteriaceae > Edaphobacter > Edaphobacter gelidiferens. The sequence continues at coordinate 351,329 of NZ_JACCCV010000001.1, read as the reverse complement.
AGTTTGCCCCTGGATACAATCGTTCCGCTACCCCTGACACTCTTATGTCGCCAACGAATGCAACGTAACGCCGCCATTGATTAGTCTCTCGGCAGAGTGCTCACAATCTCATCGACGCTGGTGCGTGTGTCTGCAGAGTCTAACTTGCCTCAAAACACCTTTTTCGTGCACTGCTACAACTGGCCATTCGCACTAGCCCGAACCAGACAGTTCCGGACGGCTCGCAATCGATCAGGAACTCACAAGGCTTTCGGCACAAGACTCAATGAGCGCTACGGCCAGTTACGCCGAGTGAGCTTTCGCTTCACTAGCGATCAGTAGAGACAAGGCGGCTTACCGTTACAGACGAGTCTTCGATGAATACATCGAAGGGTTAGTACTCCTTGAGCGTTTTCACCGAACATGATTTTCTGTTCATCCTCAAACTCTATAATCAGACAATCTCGATTTATTCCCGCCATCCCAGACTGTTCGCTTCCTCGGAACTGAGATTGAGAAGATAAAGAAAGCCATCTGGATTTTCAATGTGGCTGATAACGTTACGGACATCGGAGCCCTGAGGGAGCAGGGGATTAATGCTTTCAATGAGTTCATATTCGTCTGTGAAGACACGCTCTTGGGTCTTCGCGTGAACGCTGCTGCGGGCTCTCCAGAGTTGGATGCGAGCGGCATAGCGGCAGGCATGACTGCCTTCATCGTACGTGCAGCACAGATGGATCAGGTAGCGTCGCCTGCGAGACCCTGGATTGATTTTCTGTGCAGGTGGGTTCATAGTCGGACGAAAGTGCGGCATCGAGAGCGAGCGATGCGGTTAAATACCAATCGGTTATAGCGCTGCGCAAGTATGCAGGGCAGGTTCGCCGCGAGAGCGTAGAAGGCCATCACCCAGCGCGCCCATGGCGGATTCCAGATAAAGAAAATGGGTAGGCAGCCTAGCATGAACCAGTGCGCGATTTCGGCTCGGCGTGTCTCGATGAGAAATCGAGCAATGCAAGTGGGATTGCGGCTGAGGAGTTTTTTCTTAGCGAATCCTCCAAGCCAAGGTGCACCATCCGGGAGCAGGTATTTCCATTTTCGAATGGCGAGCCAATCCCGATACACATGCCCATCTTGTTCCCAAGAGCGCGGGGCGGTGAGCCATGTGTCGCGTACGAAGACTTGGGGCGGGACGCGGAGAGACATGAAGCCGATGGCGATGTGAAGGATGGGCCAGCCGAGGACGTTCGCCGTCCACACCAGCGCGATCATACTTCGCGCCCTCGCCAGACAGTCTTGCGGCGGAGAGCGCGGCGCGCGGCGGAACGGCCGAATACAGCGCAGTAGTATGCGAGCGGCAGCGGATACAGCAGGCAGGTGAGGAAACGGTAGCTGCCAAGCTGACGTGCGAGCCAGACAAGTTGCAGGCTGAGCAGCAGGTAAACGACGGCCACGCCGAGGCGGCCATAGTCACGCGGGACGATCAGGAGTATCGCGGTAGACCAGAGAGCGGAGATCCACATCACGGCTGACGCAAGAACAAGGCTGTCCGAGACTGCGGCTCCGTGGATAAAAGCTTTTGTCCAGCTATCGGACATCTGGCCGAGACCTTCTGGAAACATACGCATATGAAGAGTGCCGCGTCCACCCAGACAGAGGATGCGCGTCCCTGAGGCGCCGATAAGGTCGGCTAGATTGAGATTCTCCAGGACGAAGCCGCGAACAGCAGCGTGACCGCCAACAGCGAAGTAGGTTTCTTTGGAGATGAGGAGCGACTGGCCAAAGAGTCGCGGCTCAGAGACTAAACCGAACCCACCGGCTCCGCCAGCCATGAGGACATTAAAAAAGAGCGATAACTGCTCGTATGTGGCGCTCATGGCATGGTAAGGCAGCAACGATAGGACCAGTCTTGGATCACGTTCGCGGAGCCAGCGAACAACGAGACGGTCCAGGCCTCCGTCGACAAAGAATGTGTCCGCGTCCAGAAAAAGCAGATGATTGCCGATGGCACGCTGGGCTCCCTGATGACACGCCCACGCCTTGCCAGTCCAACCGTCGGGTAGCGGAGCTGAAGTGATAACGGTCGCGCCAAGACTTCGTGCAATAGGTGCAGTCTTATCCGTAGAGGCATCGTCAACGACAAGAATTTCTGCCGGCTGTGCTACGGATGCAGCGATCGATCGCAGAAGGCGAGGAAGGTTGTCTTCCTCGTTACGTGCTGGAATGACGATAGAAAGACTGGTCGCATCGTGAGACTGAGCGGAAGGGCATGTAGGAACGCGCCGGATGAGCAGGAAGCCGGCGGGAAGTCCGACAACGCCGAGGAGGGCTGGAATGATCATGGCTTTCCTTTGGCGGCTTGCTCGATAATCATCCGAGCGACGTGTTGGCCACCCAGCGTGACCATGGGCATGCCCGCTCCGGGATTGACGCTGCCGCCAACGAAGAACAGATTGTGGAACTGAGGGCTTTGCTTAGGCGCTTTGAAAGCGAAGTTACTGCGGCGATCGCAGACTACACCATAGATGGAGCCTCGATTGGAGGCGTACCGAGTCTCGATGTCAAATGGAGTCCAGAAGTCCTCAACGACGATGTGTTGCCGCAGATCGTTGAGGCCCATACGCTCAAGCTTGTCGAGGCAGAGTTCTTTCAGCGCAACGTAATCTTCGCGTGTGTAGGAATTACGGTCATTGATTGATGGAATGTGCGGCAGGATCTTAATGTTGTCGCAGCCGGGTGGTGCCTGCGATGGATCGGTGCGGGTAGGGGCGACGACATAGATGGTTGGGTCGTCCGGCAGGTTCTTGTCACGAAAGACGCGGCGGAAGTGCTCGTGCAGATTAGCAGAATAGAAGAAGTTGTGATGTGCGAGTTGCGGATAGACCCGATCCAGTCCGAGGTGCAGAATGATACCGGAGCAGGATGGTTCGAAGCGACGCAGCTTCTTCATGGTGGAAGCGGGCGAATGCAGCAACCGCTGCATTGCGGGGATAACTTCCATGTTGGAGACGACGTAATCGGCGGGCAAGGTGCGAAAATCTCCATGAGAGTTGCGGACTTGCACGCCAGTGGCGGTGCTGCCGGAGTAGTCGATGCGCTGAACCTCATGCTCGAGACACAGCGTAACGCCGGTCTCTTCAAGACGTCTGCGGAATGCGTGGCCCAGCTGATACAGACCGCCAGAAACATACCAGAGGCCGAAATCCATCTGGATGGTCGGCATGAGGTTCATGAAAGCGGGCGAGTCGAGTGCGCTGGAGCCGACATACTTGATGAAGTATTCGAAGATATCGCGAAGATAACGATTGCTCAGACGCTTATAGATGCTGCCGGACATCGAGTGCAGATAGTCGAGGTCGCGGGCCTCCTTCCATCCATAAAAGCGGAAGAATTGTACAAGCGTATCGAGACCATGGCGGAGATAGCCACGTTCAAGGATTTCGTATTGGCGGCGTGAGTAATTGAGGAAGTCCTTGTACTCGCCGAAGACCTGCGGACCGAAGCGCTCGAGCTCCGTGCGCATTCTTTCGGGATCCTCCCAGAGGTCGACGACGACTCCGTCTTCAAAGAAATTGCGCCACTGCGGATCGACGCGCTGCAGGGTTATATAGTCTTCAAGTCGCTTGCCGTCACCTTCGAAGATGGGACGAAAGATCTCAGGAAGTGTGAAGATCGAGGGTCCGAGATCGAAGCTGAATCCTTTGGTTTGCAATTGATTGAGCTTGCCACCTACCTGCGCGTTCTTCTCAAGGATGGTGACCTGGAAGCCTCTGCGAGCGAGCATGATGGCAGCGGACATGCCGCCAAGCCCAGCTCCGATGACGATGACACGTTTGTTTCTTTCAGTAGCTCTCATGATGCGTGTACCAAGGTGATAGTGATGGTTTGAGCAGTGTCTCCAAGGTGGAATGAACACTCATCGAAGTGCGGAGGACCAAAACGCGCAGGTGGGTTGTTCGAGACGCCGACCGGCTCGCGCGGGAGGCCGATGAGGTTGTGATCGAGCTTGTGGTTGCTGTTGAGGTCTTCGTAAACGGTGACAGCATAGATGCCCGGTGGGAGATCGGTATCAATGCGGAGATGCTGGGCGTTAGAGGGGATGGGAAGAAATCCGTGACGGAGTGCCTTATCGCGGTCACCAGGAAATCCGGAGGGTGAAGCAAAGACGAGATAGGCTAACTCGCCTTGTGCCTGCTGCGTGAGATAGACGTCAATGGTGAAATGCGTCTCCGTTTTGGACCGCGCACCGAGGGTGAGAGGAAGTACCGCACTGACCAGGAGAGGCAGGAGCAGGCGGCTGAGGCGTCCCAGGAGACCGTTCGCTCCGTGTCGGAATCTGATCAAGCTGGCAAGTTGGTGCCTAGTGCGGCTATTGAATGGGAACCAGTTGATTTCGCGAGTGCGGCGATCGCTGGCGACCATGATGGTCCTCATGCGCGAGAAAGAGCGCAGACCTTCGGGGCCATGATAGCGGCCGTACCCGCTCAGACGATTTCCACCAAATGCAGCATGAGGATTTGCAATGTTACGGATGACGTCATTGATGCTGCAGCTTCCGGCAGAGAGCTGGGCAGCGACGCGACGGGCACGCGCTTGATTGTGAGTCCAGATGCTGCTGCTGAGCGCGAAGGGGCTCGCGTTAGCAAGTGCAATGGCTTTGGCCTCGTCTCGGAAAGAAGCCACACAGAGCACGGGGCCGAAGGATTCTTCGGTAAGGATGCGGGCCTCGGCGGGAACGTCAGTGAGGAGCGTCGGCTCATATGCGGCCGTGGCACGATCTTGCGGCCAGTGCAGCGTGGCTCCGCAGGAGAGTGCGTCTTCGACCTGGGCACGAACATCAGATTGCGCATCCTCAGTCAGCGGGAAGAAGTCTGCGTCTGGATCAGTATTAACGCGAAGCATCGAGATGCGATGCTTTAGGCGGGCAAGAAACTCGTCATGGATGGACGCTTCAACATAGACACGTTTGACTGCAACGCACACGCGTCCCGCATTGGAAAAGGCGCCGTAAGTGATCCCTTCAACAGCTCGGTCTAAATGGCAATCCGCAAAGACGAGGCTTGCATCCTTTCCCCCCAGCTCAAGGACCGTGGGGATGAGGTGCTTCGCAGCGCGTTCTGCGACCTGCTGCCCGTGACGGCTGCTTCCGGTGAAGAAGATGAAGTCAGGGCGAGCATCAATGAGGGCCGCGGATTGTTTAGGGCCGTCGTATAACACCTGCACAAGGTTGACTGGAAGATTCGCCTTTGCGCAGAGCCTCGCGATCACAGTTGCTGTTTTGGGTGTGCGCTCGGAACACTTGAGCACCACTGCATTGCCCGCAGCGAGCGCAGTGATGAGAGGAATTACCGATAGCTGGAGAGGATAATTCGACGGGCCGAATATCATGGCCACACCATGCGGCTCGAAGGATGTCTCGAAGCGAGCACCATGAAACAAGAAAAACGACTTACCGATGCGGCGCGGACGCAATATACGCGCGGCATAGGACTCGTAGTAGCGAAGATGCTCCAGAGTGACGAACACGTCGCCGGAGAGAGCGTCCAGCAGTGGTTTCGAAGTCTCGCGCGCGATGGTATCGGCGATTGATTCGCACTGAAGGGCGATCTCGTGGCGCAAGTTTCCCAGAATGGCGCACCGGCGTGAGACCGTCAGTGCGGCCCACGCGGGTTGCGCAGCACGGGCTCGGGCAAGAATCCGATCTGAGGTAGCAGAGGTCATACTAGTGCCGGCTCCAGCGGCTTCGCAACGGGATATGGGACCTCATATTGCTCGCAGATCAGATTGGCAGAGATACGTGCCGACTCAAAGATGGTGGGCAGTCCGCTGCCGGGATGCGTGCCTCCACCTACCAGGTAACAATTGGAGAACTCTTCAAACTTGTTGTGAGGGCGCAGGTAGAGCATCTGATCCCAGCTGTGTGCCATGTTGAAGGTGGCACCCAGGAAGACGGAGTGCTGCTTCTCCCAGTCCTCAGGAGTGAGGATCATCTCCTCACGAATGTGCGGCGTGACATCGCCGTAGGGCGTACGTTTGCGCAGGATGCGGAGAACGTACTCGCGACATTGCCGGCTATATTCCTTCCAATTGATGTCGCTGGTGTTGTTTGCCACCGGGGCGAGGATGTATAGCGCGGAGTGGCCCGCGGGCGCACTGGACGGGTCCGTCTTGCTCGAGTTTCGAATGTAAACCGACATGTCTTCTGAGGTCGAACGACCATGCGAAATGTCTTCGATGTTCTTTTTGTAGTTGTTCGCGAAGACGATCGTGTGGTGCTCGACATCGTCATATTCACGATCGAGACCGAGGTACATCATGAAAGTCGAACATGAGAACTTTCGCTTGCGGAGGTTCGATGGCTTGTGGCGACGAAGATCCTTCTCATCGAACAGCATGGTCATGGCATGGCCGAAGTCGGCGTTGAGTACGACGTCGTCACAGTAGATCTTTTCGCCGCTCGCAAGCTCGACGCCGCAGGCGCGTCGTCCATTAAGAAGAACTCGAGCGACCGGTGTAGAGGTGTGAATCTCAGCGCCCTCTTCACGGGCAACCTCTGCAAAGGCCTGGCTAATTCGGCAAAGGCCACCCATGACGTGATACACGCCATGGGCGTGCTCCGTGTACGGAATCATGGTGAAGAGACCAGGGCAATCCCACGGTGACATCCCGAGATATTTCGACTGGAACGTAAACGCGAGGCGGAGCTCTTCTGAGCGAAAATAATCGGCGAGCACGTTGTGCAGCGAACGTCCTGCGGCAACATGGGGGGCGGCTGCGAGCAGCGTGGGACTGATCAGGCTGGCGAGAGTGCCGTAGGGTTGCTGCAGACACGGATAGAGCTTTTCAAACCGAAGACTCTCGCGCCTCAGGAAGCGGTCGAAGCCAGCGCTTTCGCTAGGGAAATGCTTTTCAATCTCCGCCTTCATAGCATCCGGGTCAGAGCGCGCAAGCATTGTCTTGTCCGGGAAATTGAGCGAGTACATCGGATCGAGCCGATGGAATTGCAGGTAGTCGCTCGAGCGGCGGCCTCCTTCAACAAAGAGCTCATCGAGCAAAAACTTCATCATCAGGAACGTCGGCCCCAGATCGAAGCTATACTCGCCAAGGCGGAGTTCTGCATTGCGGCCACCGATGACATCCTGCTTTTCGAAGACTTGAACCCGGAAGCCCCGCTGCGCAAGAAGCATCGCAGTGGCGAGTCCGCCAGGTCCGGCTCCCACGATTGCGATGTGTCTTTTTCTATCTCTTGGATCAAAGCTCATACCCCAACCATAGGTTCCCCTGGTGAGGTTACGGCGGGAGTTGAGCTCTCAAAATGGAATCATTTGCTTCACAAGCAAAGAAGTCAGCTTTGATTGCTGATCCGTAAACACGTCCAATTTCGCATGCGCAGCATGCTCTCCTACGTGGAAGATGCCGTAGTGATCACAACTGCGGTGCACGGCGTTTTGACCAGACTTCGATAGGCATGTTTCTGCAGCGAATCGAAGTAGACAGAATCTCCGGCTGAGAGCTGGAACTTTTCAACACCGATCGTCATCTCCAGTTCCCCCTCGATGAGGTACAGCAACTCTACACCTGGATGAAAATGCGGTGTGAGTTTCTGCTCAGGCAATGAATGGAAGTGTGCCAGGAAGCCATTCAGCTTCCGCTCGTTAGCACGGAAGTCGAGGCTTTCGAAGGACCACGAGGTAGAAGTTGATTTCGGATCGGATGGGAATACCTTGCGCTCATTGCACCGTGAGATGGCCACAACGTGACGCTTCCGCGGATCAGTGAAGAAATAATCGAGTCCAACGCCGAAGACCAAGGCAATACGCGTAAGTGTTGGCAAAGTCGGCACCAGTCGGCCATTCTCGAGGCGCGACAACATAGCAGGTGAAAATCCGGAGTGTTCGGCGAGCTGCGCGAGCCCCATGCTGCGGCGCAAGCGCAAGGTGCGCAGCTTGTCGGCAATTGCATAAGGCCGAATCGATTCTTCCACAGTGGTAGCGTCGGTAGCTTTTGAATTATGTTTCCTTTTTTTCAAGGAGTTAGACAAGTTTTTCATATGCCACCGGACAATTGAATCTGCATTATCACTTTACTGACACTCAATTGTTTTTGCCTTATTGTCAAGAATATCTTGGATCCGCTGTAATGATCTTTAGAGGCAAGCTCACATGCGCACTCAATTGGTAAAAGAAAGTGTTTTTCTTCACGAATCCTCTTCACTGAGTGCTAAATCGCCGAGTCACTCATTGCCAAGGATGAGTACCGATGGGCATCTCGTGGCGAGTGCGGCACAGTGCACTGGGTGGCGGCATATCGGATTATTCAGCACTTGCCGCGCGAAAAAGCAGGCCATGGAAATGACAGAGTATGGAAAGCATGGAAAGCCATGAAGCCGGCTTCCCACCCTTCCCACACTCTTTGGAAATCCCTTCGGGATTCCCACATTCCCACAGCCTCGACGGCTGGACATATGACTTCTCGTGCCCGCTCAACGCGAACCCATCGCCACCGCAAGGGGCTTGTAACGGATGTCTCAGGTCCACAACGTAACGCATGTCCGGGTACACTCACTGCTGCTGCTTGTCGGTATCAACTTTCAACACAAGCGCGTGGCCGGCCATATCCTTTGCAGTGCGTGCAACCTCGGGAGCGGCGGCGTGACACGGCCCACACCACTCCACCCAGAAGTCGACGAGAACGGGGACGCGAGAGCTCTGGACAATCTCATCGAAGAGCGCCGCGTCTACTTGCAGCGGCTCATCGAGCGGTGACAGCGGAGTTTTACACGAGCCGCAACGGCCAGTGTCTGAAAGGTGATTTGCGGCGATACGGTTCTTCTGGCAACACTGTTTGCAGTTTCGGATTGCAGGCATTCTCGTCCTCCGTCCTAAGCGATTGGGTGTGTCTCGGCTGATTCGGTCTCATTCGTCAACGTGTTTGCGAATCTCCGCCGCGGCATTTTTCTCTTGGGCAGCAACGGGTGGCTGAATCGAGATCGAACGAGACTCTTTTAGCTCCTTGCGAATACCCGGACCCCGCATGACGACGTCCAGCGCGTATTGACCGGGGGGCATACCGGGAGTGTCCAGTGACATCTCTACGTAAGCGAGGTAGCCGGAAGCCGAATCGACTCTGAAAGCCGTCTCTTTTTCGGTCGCAATGGGATTGTCTTTTGACCGCAAAATAAACTTTGCGGTCCAACTCGAGGCTCCACGCTTTTCGAGCTTCCCATTTGGATAGATCCGCACAAAAGCATGAAGCCGGTCTGATGGCGCGAACCTATCGGAAGCCTCAGGCTTGATCCTGCAGTCTACCGCGCGCATCGGGTCAATCTGCGAATGTAGTATTTCGTCATCCTCGCGATCGACTGTCGTTCGCCGTCGCAGGCCATTCACCGATCCAACCTGCTCCTCGCAGGACTTGCCCATGATCACGCTGCTCACCTCGATCAATGCCTTCTGAGGCGCCTCTACTGCGATCTTCTGTGCTGCCGATGCGAAGACCCTTCCATTGCCATCGTGGACGGCAATGCGCCACAGATATCGGCCCGGATGCAGACGCCCATCCCTCTCCCAGGCGAGACGGTGACCATCCCAGCTCATCTGAATTGCGCGCTCCATCACCGAAGTGGACAAGCTCAAATCGTCAACCGACTCAACGACTGAGAGCCGTTCCGGACCCCGTCCAGGCCCCGTCCACTCAATAATCGAACTCATGGGAAGTACTGGCTCGAGCCCATACCGCATGGGAAAGTAATCGGCATGTTGCGAAATGCGAAACTCCGGTGAATTTACGCTTTGTTCGGTCGCCGCCCTTCTCACTTTGTCCATCAAATCTTTGGATATCATCTCGCGGTTAGCCTCAGAAACCGTATCGCCCGATGCCACTGCCAGGACAGCGGGTTGAATCGCTAGTGTCGGGTTTCCGGCTGGCACCGAATTAGGCGTCGCCGATTGCGCATAGGGCGATTGCTGAGCATAGCCGGTCAACATACAGAATGCCGTCGTTGCAATCGAAATCCGCATCGAACGCATAGCGCGTCTCCATCCCAGTCACCGACTCCGCTCGCGAAATTATAAGCTTCGCCCTTTTGCTTTGAAGGATTGAATGCCGGGGTCTGTGCCGCGCTTTGATTCTGAGAGAAAGGTACGCGCTTCGAAGTCAAAGAAACTCGCCGAAATCTTGTCGTGAAGGGACAACTCAGGCGCGTCGGCGGTATCGGATGGAAAACTCGTACGTAGGATTAGGGGGAAAAAGCCGCGCCACGAGCCGAAGGCGGTCCGCAAGGGCCAGCGGCGCGAGTAGCGGATACTCACGCTCCCGAAGTTCGGAGTAGTCGAAGTCCACAGAGAGCGAAAGCTGGTAGATGGCGATTGCGTCGGAGAAGGCGGATTCGAGAAACGCAGTCTTGGCCTTCTCGTCGATCACCGGTTTGCCATCAATCTTTTCCGTCTTAGCGCCAAGGGCTAGACCGCGACTCTCCCAGGCATCCTGGCTGGTTTCGCCGCGAACATCAGCCAGAGCCTGTCCCCAGACAAGTTGGTCAAAGGCCTGGGGAACGCCGACCGCATCGACAAAGGCATGGCCGACGTTGATGAAGAACTCGAAGGCCAGGGCGAAGCGGTCCCCCAGCAGCCGCGTAGAGATGAAGACACCTTCCGTGCCATCGTGCGTTACGTTGCGATGGCAGATGGCCTGATCGCCTAGCTCGGGCGTGTAGGCCGGCGCAACCATCGTGGCTTCGCTGCCACGTGCCTCGCTCAAAGCAAGCGGTACAAAATAGTACGTTTTGCGCGAAATCGCGCCGGCGATGGCGATCGGCACGGCCTGGGCCATGTGCTCAAGATCATTATTCTCGAGGGTGTTATCGCCAAATGCTGCATAGCGAATCCCGTTTGGCGCCTGCCGCACCACTGCTTCGCGCATTACCTGCGCCGCCTGCACCAACTCGCTCTGAACGCCTTCTGCCATAAAGCAGTATTCTACTGGTATGGCGCAAGCATCGCAGAACGAAACCTCGGCCTCACCTCGAACCTTTGGCGCGGGATATCTCTTTGGTGTGCCTTTGGGCGACCTCGGCTGGTTTACCAGCCTTCTGATGAGTTTTGCGCTAGGGTTTGCGGCCTTCTTCGCGGCGACCTTCTGCGCAATCCTCGGAATTCTCTTCTACAACACGGCAACACACCACGCGGTTGATTTTTCGCTAACTTACACGCGGGTCGGACTCCCGGTGGGTGTGCTGGTGTTGCTGGTGACGCTCTCGTACCTCGGTACCCTCTGGATACGCCGGCAGCTTCGCAAAAGCTAAGAATCCCTCCACAATGCATTCGAGCGGCCCAACAAAATTGAGAGGTAATGGCTCGATGCGGTCGGTCGGTGATATCTGCTATTCTTCGCTCTCAGAAACACTTCCTGGAGGACCATCAAGTATGTCATTCGTTCGTGCCTTTGCGCGTTGGGGCTGCAGTGCGGCCGCAATTGCGAGCCTCGCCGTTCCCTCCGTCGCCGCCGACAAGAAAGCCAAAGATGCCGCGGTCGAGACGCCTTCCTACTACGGACCCCAGCCAGCGACCGAGAACATCGATCTGACGATGTATGCGCGCATCCGCGAAGAGGGCTTCAAACACTCCCACGTCATGGAGTTTGGTGGAGCACTGGCTGACGGAATCGGACCGCGTCTTACCGGCTCGCCGAATATGGCGAAGGCCAACGCCTGGACCCGCGACACCCTGACGAAGATTGGCCTCGAAAACGCGCACCTCGAAGACTGGGGCGAATTCGGGATGGGCTGGCAGCAGATCAACACCTGGGTGCGAATGGTATCGCCCGATCCCGAACCGCTGTGGGCGCAGGCTGCCCCTTGGTCTCCGTCCACCAACGGCCCAGTCACCGGCGAGGTGGTTTACATGAACGTCTAGGAGCTGGGCGATCTTGAAAAGTACAAAGGCACGCTCAAAGGCAAAATCGTCCTCCTTGGCGCAATGCGCCCAACGCCCGACATCACCGAGCCGCTCTTTCGCCGCTACACCGACGCAGAGCTCAAGGAGATGGAAACCTATGAGGCACGTGGTGGACGCTTCACCCCGGGCTCTCCGGAGTTTGCAAAGTTTCTCGCCGAGCGTATGAAGATCGCCGAGATTCGCAAAGCCGCACTCAAGATGATGGCAGACGAAGGCTCGCTCGCCGTGCTGACACCGAGCCGCGATGGCGGCGACGGTGGGGGAACCGGCATCGTCTTCGATGACAACGGAGCAAACCTCGCCCGTGATGCGCAGAAGAAGGAAAACGCAGTCACCATCCCCAACGCTGTAATGATGATCGAGCACTACAACCGCCTCGGACGCCTGGTAGAAAACCACGTCCCAGTCACGCTCGAGCTCAACATCGAGACGAAGTTCACCGGCGACCACGAGCATGGCTTCGACACGGTTGCAGAGATTCCCGGAAAAGATCCGAAGCTGAAGGATCAGGTCGTCATGGTTGGTGGCCATCTCGACAGCTGGATCTCCGGCACCGGCGCAACCGATAACGGTGCAGGTTCGATCGTCGCAATGGAGGCCGTTCGAATCCTGAAGTCGCTTGGCGTCAAGCCGAAGCGCACCATCCGTATTGCGCTCTGGTCCGGCGAAGAGCAAGGGCTCTTCGGTTCACAGGGATACGTCAAACAGCACTTCGGAACCTTCGCCGAGCCAAAGGTTCCTGAGCCGGCAAGTGTACCCTCGTTCCTGCGTCAGCACGGAGCTCTCTCTACAACAAAGGAGTGGGAGACCCTCGACGCCTACTACAACCTGGACAACGGGACCGGCAAGGTACGCGGCGTCTACACGCAGGAAAACTGGGCCATCGCTCCGATCTTCAAGCAGTGGATCGCGCCCCTTGCCGATCTCGGCGTAACGACGATCTCTTACCGCAACACCGGCGGCACCGATCACCTGTCCTTCGATGCGGTCGGTTTACCCGGCTTCCAGTACATTCAGGATCCGATGGATTACGACACGCGAACCCACCACTCCGACATGGACACCTACGACCGTCTGCACGCGCTCGACCTCGAGCAGGCAGCTGTCGTTGAGGCGATCTTCCTCTACAACACCAGCGAGCGCGAGGCCATGATGCCGCGCAAGCCCTTCCCGCATCCGGAGTTGGAGAAGCAAATGACCGCGCCCATTCCCGGAATCTATCCGAACGCAGTTCCTCTCGCCGACGGAGCGAAATAAAAACGCAAAAGAACTCTCAGTACGAAACCCCAGATACCCCCTTCCAAGGGGGTATCTTCGTTAGGTGGCCAAACTTATCTCGGAGGTTTGATGATGACTGACCAGCAGACCCGCGAAGGAATAAAAACCTGCACCAGCCGCTACTCCGTCGACGAAACTGTCTCCCGGCTGGAGGCTCTCCTCAAAGAGAAGGGTGTCAAGCTGTTTGCAGCCGTAGACCATTCCGGCGAAGCGGCCGCAGCGGGCTTGGAGATGCACCTCACAAAGCTGTTGATCTTCGGAAGCCCGAAGGCAGGTACTCCCGTCATGCTTGCCGCGCCCAGTGCAGCCCTCGATCTTCCACTAAAGATTCTCGTTGCTGAAGGAGCCGACGGCAAGGTGCTGCTCTCTTGGAACGATCCCGCGTGGCTGGAGCAACGACACGGCTTTCCACCGGAGCTAACCGCGAATCTCGCCGTCGCAGGGATGTTTGCCACCAAAGCCGCACAGTAGCCGGACTCCCGCCACTACAGCGCTCCTCTGCCAAAACTGCCGGACCGCTCAGACGGTCTTACGCCGAAAGCAATCCGGGCTATGGTCATTCACAATGCCGACAGCCTGCATCCACGCGTACACGATGACGGGTCCGACAAACTTGAAGCCACGCTTCTTCAGCGCTGCAGAGATCTCCTCCGACAACTCAGTCTTCGCCGGAACCGGCCCGCTATTTTGAATAGGGTTACCACCAGCCATCTTCCATACGTAAGCCGAAAAGTCTTCTCCCGCATCCGCCATTGCCATATAAATCCGCGCCCCATTGATGGTCGCTTCGATCTTGGCGCGCGAGCGGATGATGCCTTCATTCTGTAGCAGGCGCTCGACATCCGCTTCACCCATCTTCGCAACCTTCTTTGGATCGAAGTTACGAAATGCCTTGCGAAAAGCCTCGCGCTTCCGGAGGATGGTGAGCCACGACAGCCCTGCCTGAAAACCGTCTAGCATCAAAGCCTCCCACAGCACGCGGCTGTCGCGCTCCGGCACGCCCCACTCTTCGTCGTGATAAGTCCGCGTCAATGCATCGTTGTCGGCCCATGCGCAGCGGTGAACAGCGTTCTTCGTCTTCGTCATGCGACAGTCGTCTCCTGTTTGTGCTTGCAGCGCTCATCGCTCATTGTCGGTCGATCAGTCGAAAGCCAGTTCGCAACTGGTTACTCAATCCTACGATGGGTAGCTCTGCACCGATCCTCAAAGCCATGCACTGAGCAGCCGCCCGGCATTCCCAAGGACTTTCAGCGAGTCGACGCGATCTGCGAAGTAGCGGGCGTTGATCTCAGCAGACCCAAGATCTTCGAGACTGCGGAACACGCTGAGTTCAGCTGCGATCTCAGGTGGAGCAAAGAAGAGTTTGAACGGCTCTCCTGCCTGTTGAACCCGCGAAGCGAGAGAGTCGTGAGCCAGTTGCTCAAAGAATGGGAGCGCGGATCGCGGTTGACCGTAGTCAAGAACGAGCGCGCTGCCAGCGGCCTGCGATGCAAGGAACCCCACCGTAGCGCGGAAGGCCTCAAGCGTAAGGTACGGGACCACGCCAAGCCACGCGAACACCGCCGACGCCTTCGCGTTGAACCCGCCCGCCTGCAGCTGATCAAGCAGAGTCTGCTCCTCAAAGTTCACCGACACATAAGTAAGGTTTCCTGGTGTAGATAGCGCAGTGCTCTCAAGAAGCTCGCGCTTCCACTGCTGCGTCGCCGGGTGATCCACCTCGAAGACGCGAAGTTGCGGATAGGGATTGCGATGGGCAAACGTGTCGAGGCCCGCCCCCAGCAAAACATACTGGCTGACACCCTGTGAAACAGCTTGAACAAGCGTGTCTTCGGCGTAGCGGCTACGTGCAACCAGGAAGGCCCGCAGACCAACAGAGAACGGACGATCCTTTCGATCTGGATTGCGAGTCGGCGTCCGGCGCAACTCCTCCGCGTAGGAATCGCCGAGGATTGGAACAGCAACAGGATCCTCGAAGACGAGGGGCTTCGCGTCATAGAGTTGGTGCGCCGCGCGGCGTAGTGCTACGCGAAGCGCTGTGCGTGATGGACTCGCCGATTGCATATGCGATTCACGAAGGCGCCTAAGCGCCCATCCAGCTCAAGGTCTGCGAGAGATAATCTTTCATCTCCTTACGCGAGACAATCGCATCAAGAAACCCATGCTCAAGCAAGAACTCTGATCTCTGAAAACCCTCCGGCAGCTTCTGCCGAATCGTCTGCTCAATCACGCGAGGCCCCGCAAAGCCAATCAAAGCCCCCGGCTCTGCGATATTCAGATCGCCAAGCATAGCGAAGCTTGCCGTGACACCACCAGTAGTCGGATCCGTCATCACGGAGATATACGGAATCTTCGCGTCATCCAGGCGCGCCAGGCCCGCAGAGATCTTCGCCAGCTGCATCAGCGAAGCGATGCCCTCCATCATGCGCGCGCCACCCGAGGCCGCAACGATGATTAGCGGATGTCGTGTAGCCAGCGAGCGGTCGACCGCACGCGCAATCGTCTCCCCAACAACTGCGCCCATGCTCCCGCCGATAAAGGCGTACTCCATTACGCTCAGGACAACGCTGTGCGGCCCAAGCTGCCCAATTGCGTTGACGATTGCGTCGTTCAGGCCCGTCTTCGTCTGTGCCTCCGCAAGCCGCCGCTTGTAGGGCTTCAGATCGGTAAAGTTCAACGGATCGGTCGAGCGAAGTTCCAGGTCGACAAGCTCATACCCCGGCTCCAGCAAGTTCTCAATGCGCGTACGAGCATCAACGCGGAAGTGATGACCGCAATGCCAACAGACGTGCTGGTTCGCTTCAAGCTCGGCCTTGAATAGAATCTTGCCGCAGTCGGGGCAACGGATCCACAGTCCCTCGGTCCGAACCGTCTTCTCCGAGTCGTTGACGATCTCGTTATCTTCGCGCTTGAACCAACTCATCCGTGCATGCCCTTTCGACCGCTGCCCTGTTCATTGTAACGACTGAACAGTTCGCGCGGTGTGTTGGTAGTTGAGCTGGAGTCAGAGCGCTTCGGCGAGACGGGAGTAGAGGCCGGCATGGTTGGTCTCATACAGAACCAGCAACCTCTGCCGCATCAGGTAGTACGAAGATGCCACTTCATGGAGATAAAAAGGAATTCGCATCTGTTGCCTTCCGAAGAAGGTTGCCAGCATAATCTGCGTGACAGCGCGACGCAGCTGCAAACCATCGCGGCGCATACGTTCAGCAATGATGATGCCTTCGTCGAAGTTCCAGCGTTCCACATAGGAGGCGAGCGCGACCAGGATCCGGGCGTTTTCTCGCATACGCTGAACCCCTTCAAGGCCGCCCATCAAACTCCACATCTCTGCCGGTTCCAGCTCAAGAGCGTCCTTCTGCGGCACAAGGTGGTTCAGCGCCACAGTCATGACTCCCTTGGATTCAACCGGATGAAGCTTCGCCACCAGCTCCTCCCACGTACAGCGAGCCAAACGCCGTGCCGTCAAATACGAATGGAGAAGCGCGCAGCCTAACAGGATAGTAACCAGAGCGGTAATGACTATAGGTGCCATATGGGTTACGTGTGGTCGCGCGTCCGAGTGACCTGCTGAAGATCGTACTGCACTCGGCTGTGAAGAGCAACGAGATAATCTTTCATTTCGTTCGACAGAGGCGCGCGGACACGTTCCGGCCTCCAAAAGGCGACGATCCAATACAGTAGGACGGCTATATAGAGGAAAGAGGGGAAAAGCTGGACAACTCGATACTGCTGGGTCCACCCCAGAAAGATACTGGCTAGGTCGCTAACGGCGGAACCGAACGCCCAAAGGGTTAACCCTTGGGCCAAAGCCATCACATGGTTACGCCATTCCAACCCTAACCTATTGGAAGCAAAGAGCATCGCAAGAAAAAGCTCACAGTCGAGCAACGCAGTGAAAAGGTCTCCCCGAATCTCCCAAATTCCCGCGGTTGAACCCGGAGGTGTCTTTATCGCAAGACAAAGTCCGGCCGCGATGGCTGTGCCAGTCATCCCGACCAGCACAAACGAAGAACGTGCATCCCGAATCCAGGTTCCAGTTGGACGCAAGACGACTCGGGCGATCTCGAAGATCATACCAAGCTGAAAAAGAAAGTCACCGCCTGCGAGAATCCAATACGTGATCTTGTACATCTTCGGCGTGCTGTGACGGGAAATTAGGAAAAGTGCAATCGACACCAGGATCGAATAAGTGATAAGGCCGGTGAAGACAGGGAACCGCCTCCACCGCTGACGAAGCAGCAGCACGAGCAGCAGGGCGGCGAGACCGACAAAGTTCGCCGCCCAAATGATGTTGTCCAGAGCCGGAAAGTTCATTCCTGCCTCGCAGGCTTATCCGGAACGATCTTACAGCCCGAAGACGGAGATGACGATACTTGCGTAGTCGCCCAGAGAAAGAGCAACAGAAGCTACCTGCGGATGCGGATTGCCGCCTGTCATGTTTGCAAACATGGGAGCAGCGGTGGAGAAGAGGACAGCGGCGGTGAGCGCGAGATTGCGGATCGACTTATTCATGGGGAAGGCTCCTAGTGCGCAAATGTGCGCTTGCATCAGCCTAGGCCATCGACGCTTTCTAATTAAGAAAAAACATGCGCTCAACCTACACAAAAGAACCATCTATTGTGGGATGGACGATAAGATCGCACTCTATTATGACGGTCTCTGCCCAGAGCGAACGGCTGTCCGAGAGTCTCGATGGCAACACTCGACCATAACCCCGAGAGCCAGCCGCCCCTCATTATTTCGGGGTACCAGTCTGGCACTTTTGGCCCAAGTGAGGCAAAGGCAACAGATGGCGGAGGCCTGCCTCTGTCGCTCATCACCACGCGTGGCCCATGTATCGTGTGCACAGGGCCGCGGAGGGTCAATTGCCGTACATCTATATCGACAAGATCTTCCATGAACTAAGGTCAGAGCTGTTGTCGGCCATGCACTCCGCTCTCGAGGCACAGGGCCGAAAAGGGCAGGTGGACGTGGATCGTCTCTATCGTGCGTTCACGCGAGCGGCAGCAGGCAAATGCGCCAATCCGCAACGCGTCTCCGAAAAGTGCATAGTCGAAACGATCACCTCAAAACCTCGCAAAGCCAAAGATGCACGAATTGACGAGTAGGAGCGTGCTCGCAACCTACATGGCGCCCGTGCCGACGCCTGAGCAATGACCCCCGATGGTCAGTGACCTGAGTGATAGGGGTGGCCGGCCAGGATGGTAAAGGCGCGGTACACCTGCTCAGCAAGCACGACCCGCGCTAGTTGGTGAGGCAGCGTCATGCGTCCCAAAGAAAGAAGTAGATCTGCCCGCTGCCGTGCCGCCGGCGACCAGCCGTCCGCCGGACCAATCGCAAGCACCAGCCGCTGGGTCCCCTCATCGCGAAGCCGCCCAATCTGACCAGCAAACTCGTCAGAGCTGTACTGCTGTCCGCGACTATCAAGCAGAAGCGCATAAGCCGGCGTCCTCCCCGCCTGTCGATCCAGCCATGTCAGCAACCCTGCCTCCGAATCAAACAGTTCAGAGGTACAAGTGGCGTAGCGAGCCGTGCGCTTCATGTACTCATCGATCAGTCGATCACCAGCCTCCGATTTAGACCGAAACTGGCGGGCGAGCACAGCTGCAAGAATCAGCTTCATCTCAACAGTGTGCCTCTTTTCGGAGCAGTCAGCACCATCGCTCGGCCCAAAGGATCGGAGCCGCAACCAGCATCCTCGAATCGACTGGCGTAACCGATGCTTCTACGCGTCCATCCTTTTGTCGGCAGCCTTACCTGCCGATCAATCACAAAGCAGAAAGGCGGCGAACTCGAGATGAGTCCCAGCCCTTACCTTTCCAGTCAAAGACAGGTTTCACCCTTGCAGCAAAGCCCCGTCTTACTTCTTCGTAGATGGCTTTCTGCCTGTTTTAGTCGCGGTCACCTTACTGCTCTTGGCTGCGGAAACAGTCTTCTTCGTTGTCTTCTTCGCCGCAACCTTCTTTACGACCGCGCTGGATTTCTTGGCGACTGCGATCTTCTTCGGAGCCGTGGGCGCGGGCGTCTTCTTTGGGCGCCTCGTCGTGAGCGATGCTTTGACTTCAGCATGGAGATCGGCCACGCTGATCGTAGTCGCAGACTTTCGCAGTCGCTCCAATCCGTAAAACGCACGCTTCTCGGCCGAGAAAACATGGACGATGAAATCGACATAGTCCATCAAAATCCATTCGGCCTGGCGGCGTCCTTCGACAGAGTTGGGATAAACCCCAAACTCGCGCTTCAGGCGAAGCTCGATCTCGTCCGTGATGGCCACATTCTGCCGGTCGTTGGTTCCGTTACAGATCAGGAAGTAATCGGTCAGGCCGCTCTCGGCCGGATCCAGCGCGAGGATGCGGATATCTTCAGCTTTCTTGTCTTCGCAGGCCGCAGCCGCAGCGAGCAGCAGCTGATTGCTTTCAATTGAGGGCATGAGACTCCTTGGAGTTCCATGGTAGCGGGTTGCGGCTCTTGAAGCCAGCGTCTGCAAGGGTAACAGCAACTTCCTGCCTCACAGGAATAGTCCTGAACCGACGTAGACACTGGCTCGCTCACCGCTACCCCCGGGTGCCCCGCCATGCGTCTTATCTCTTCCCTAGATGAAACAAGATGCGCCCATTCGCCAGCTTCAGCTCGTCGAAGACCGTGAAATGCTTCGCAAAGGCCTCGCGAAATGCTGCCTCAGTAATGTGTTCGTACATCGCATCTCTTCCGCGCAGAAGATCCTGAAACTTCGGATCCGACGGTGGCACCCATTCCACGATCAGGTGTCGCGTCGTCAGCTCGCTGCAAAGCGCCGCGATACGATTCATCGGAATCTGATTGCGGAGCAGCAGGTGGTGCAACACGGCGAGCATCATCACGGTGTCGAAATGGCCTGCACAGCGGCTCAGGAAAGAGGCACTCTCGCGATTCTCCCATCCAGTGGCCGGGCTAGGATGAGCCAGATCGACACACAGCGGAAGAATATTCTTCCCGCTCACCTTTAGGCCTGCGTACAGCCGATCGACCGCCTGCAGATCCGTGTCGATCGAGACCACCTCGGCACCCGCGTCCGCGGCCAGGTTCGAATACACTCCGGTGTTGCAACCCACGTCGAGCACCTTCGCAGGCCGCGCCTTCCCCAGCACATCGCTCACAAACCTCCGCTTATCGTCATGGTCTTCGTCGCTGTAGTGGTACGCCGTCTCAGCGTAGTGCGACCAGGTCGAGGAGCGGTGGCCCGGCGTCACATGCCGCATATCAGTCCTCAGCGTCCTCAGCGTCCTCAGCAGAATTTGCTTTGCAAGCCCCGGATCTTTCACGGATCGCGGTGTTACCTTGCCGGCCTTACCCTTCTTCGTCTTCGCGAGCAGTGACGGTAGCGTAACGGTGGACAGCGCAGGCCGCCGCAACCGCGAAGCCAACGAGAGTGCCGGATAGACCTCCTCTGGTTCATATCCATCGCGGCGTGTCAGCGAGATCTCCAGGGGCCATCCCAGCCGGGAGTAAGCCAGCATCGGCAACAGAAAGGTTCGGACGAACTGGCCATAAGCAAGCCAGATCGGTTGATGCGGGTCTCTGCGTTCAATCGAAAGCACATCGACAAAGATCGGCCGCGGCCCCTGGAACAACACGTTCAAAGGTGTTGCGTCCTTCAACTGCCAACCCTGCTCGACCAAATCGCTGCACAAACCCAGTGTGAGCTCTGCCGCTGCAAGCCACATCCCCGGACTCCACTCCCACGGATAGGACTGGAAAGAGATGCGCGGATGCCGCAGCACAAGCGTCTCCGCGTTCTCAGGCGACACCACCTCGCTCGCCACGAGCCTTCCCTGGGCCACCAGCTCTGAAGCCAGCGGCGTTGCCAGAAACGCAAGCATCTCCTCGTCGAAGGGAGCGCGAACGCTCCGGTAAGCTCCATCCGGACGAACCTCGACGCTGCCCGCAGGATCGCGAAAGGTAGGGAGTGCGGGATATGCCAAAAGCTCTGTCATAGAAGTTACGGTTCTGCTACTGCACGCACTAAAGGGGCGGCTCAACAAACAAAAAGAGGACCCCTATCAAGACGCAATGCTTGTACAGACACACTTCCATTCAGGAAAGTTTCGAGGAAAACAAAGTTTCGACGAAGACGAAATCAGCAGAACCAAAATGGGTCTGCACTATTGGTAGAGGTGGTGACTCTGTATGTAGTCCAGAACACGCGGCGCGATCAGATCGATACAAGGATCGCCCGCTTCCAGCCGTTCGCGTAGCCCCGTGGCCGCAGTATCGTCATGAACATTACCAAGCAGATGGACGCGGCTTTGCTGATGCGCATCAAGCTCCAGCGAAGAAAGACTCGCAATCGGGAAACCCGGCCGGCTCACGACGATCCACTCCGCGAGCTGCAACAGACGTTCGGGCTCGTGCCATCGCGGCAGGCCGAGGAAGCTGTCCGCCCCCACCAGATTGAAGAGCTCAGCCTCCGGCATCCTCTGCGCCAACTCGCTCAGAGTCTCCACCGTGTAGTTCGGTGCGCCATCTACACGCGGCGCATCGAGCTTCGAGGCTGTAAAGCGACGATCCCCAAGACACGCCAGCTCCACCATCGCAAGCCGATCTTCAAAAGGAGTTACCGTGCCATTAAGCTTCAAAGGCTGACGGCCCGCAGGAGCAAAAAAAACGCTATCCAGTGCAAATGCATCCGCCGCCGCCGTAGCTACAGCGAGATGACCATGATGCGGCGGGTCGAAACTGCCACCGAACAGAGCTACGCGCATGCACTATCCTCTCGCGACCCCGCGCTCTTAGAACGGAAGATGAAAGACAAACCCCATGCTGACCTGTTTGATCGGGTAGTTGTGGCTCTTGTCCCCAAACGGGTTCAGGCCGCCGTAAGCGAACTCGGCGACGCGGTAGTCAAGGATCGGAAGCAACTTGATATCCAGCCCGGCAATACCCTCATACTCAAAGTTGTTTCGTAGAATTGGGCTGTTCCCGACGATCCCACTGTTGGTGACCCCGGCTTGGGTGTACAACAGCCCGTAATCCGTACGGCCAAGGCCAAACGAGCCCTGAGCATAAGGCTTCAGGGGCGCCAACGGAGTATGAAAGACAAACCTCACGCCGCCCAGCGTCGAGTAAATTCTCGCTCCCCCACCATTAAAGTTCTGATAGGCCCCGCGCTTAGTCGTCAGAATACTGCCACGGAGATCCGCTCCCAGCGTTACCGGCCCAAGCTTCTTGAAATCGTAGTAGACGCCGCCCGTGCCACCCAGCGGATCCACCGTATTGGCGCGTGTGCTGGTTACATTGGGAGTCTGCTCCGGCGACGAAGCAATATTGCTGAGCCGATCTACGGTGAACATTCCATAAACGCCAAATTGAGCGTGAGCGGAGGAAGCACTGACAAGGGCAACGATGGCAAGAAGGAGAAACGCTTTGCGGAAACTCATGTGCCGTTAGTTTACTAGTTCGCGCGGCCACAGTGCACCGGCAGCCGCGAATTGTGCCCGGCAAAAAATGCCTCCGGAGGCCAACGGAAGAGGATCCCTACCAACGGGAGGACCACGATAGATCGTAGCTTCACGAAAAAGGTATACCCGTCACGAAGTGGCCGCCCTCCGCGCAGGAGGCCCGTCCGGCAGGACCGCTTCTCAGTGCTCCGCCCCCTCTCGCAGCTTCAGCACCTCGTCAAGGATCCGTTCTGCCATCTCCGTCTTGCTCATCACCGGAAACTCAACCGCGCCTTCCTTCGTCAGAAAGCTGCCCGCATTCTGCTCCGAATCGAACCCAACTCCATCCTTCGAAACATCGTTTACCACCACCGCATCCACGCCTTTGCGCTCCAGCTTGGCGCGGCCATTCGCCACAGCATTCTCGGTCTCGGCGGCAAACCCCACCACCAGAGTCCCATCCCGTCGCCGCCCAACAACCTCGCGCAAAATGTCCACAGTCCCCGCCAGTTCCAACGAGACTGCCTGCGCTCCTTCGCGTTTCATCTTCTGCCCCGCAACATCTTTCACCCGGTAGTCACTCACTGCCGCAGCCATCACCACCACGGTCATCTCATTCAGCCGAGCCATCACTGCCGCTCGCATATCCTCCACCGTCACCACCTGCTCCACCTCAACCCCCGCCGGACAGGGCAACCCAGTCGGAGCACTGATCAACACCACCTTCGCTCCACGTCTCCTCGCCGCCGCAGCCACCGCGTACCCCATCCTCCCACTCGACCGGTTCCCGATAAACCGCACCGGATCGATCGCCTCCCGCGTCCCCCCGGCTGTCACCAGCACCGTCTCACCAGTGAAATCCCCACCCCCACTCCCCGCGCCCTTCGTGCTCTCAGCCAATGTCTCCACAATCGCATCTACAATCGCCGCCGGCTCCGCCAGTCTTCCACCCCCCACCATCCCGCATGCCAGATACCCACTCCCAGGCTCAATCACCTTCACGCCCCGCGCCCTTAGCGTCGCCACGTTCGCCTGCACAGCCGGATGCTCCCACATATTCACATTCATCGCCGGAGCCACAATCACCGGAGCCGTCGTCGCCAGGTACATCGTCGAAAGAAAATCATCTGCCAACCCATGGGCAAACTTCGCCAGCATATTCGCCGTCGCGGGAGCTACCACCAGCAGCTTGGTCGACTGCGCCGCCTGTATATGTTCGATACTGCTCGGCGCTCCGCCGCCACTCTCGCCCGACGAGTCATCCTCGCTCGACCCAGTCCCCGCCTCCTCGCCCCACAACGAAGTAATCACCTTATGTCCGGAGATCGCCGCAAACGTCAGCGGCCTCACAAACTCTTCCGCCGCCGCCGTCATCACCACATGCGGGTCGTACCCGGCATCCTGCAGCAGCCGCACCAGCTCCACCGACTTATAAGCCGCAATCCCACCGCAAACCCCAACCGTAACCTTTAGCCGCTCCGTACCCATAACCAGAATCCTACCTTCTTCGTACCGCACACGCGCTTACTTCAGTGGCGGAGCCACGACGCGGAATGCATCCGCATCGCACTCCCGCAAGCCCTGACAAGATATAGGCATCAAGCCATCCTTCGCCAGACAAACCTCAACCGCGGTCAACCGATGATCTGCGCAACTCACAACCACACTTTCTTGCGGGAACGAGGGATTCGCCTTCGCAAACAGATCGACAATATCCTTCGGCCTCATCGGCTCCTCATGCTTCAGCTTCCGCAGCTTCTTTGGAATCCTCACCGAATGAAACGCCTGACGTTCCAGCCCGAAGAACTCCTCTGGCGACATTGTGGTGCAGGTGCCGTGCTTACTCCACTCATGCTCCAGCAGCGGCAGGTCAGGAGTGATATCCAGATTCCGTTCCGGCTGCAAAGGTCCCGGTCGCTCCGCGCAGTTCACCGGATACGATCCGTCGTAGTTCTGTGGCCACAAACCGTGCAACACAAATCCACGAGTCGCCTTACACTCCGGACCTGCCCCGGGCACCGAACAGAACTCAGGCCCCCACGAAAGGTTCATAAGATAAAAATCGAACTTCCCCGGCTCACTCCTCTCCTGCGCACACGCAGACGAACAAACAGCCAGCCAACTCATCATTGGCAGACAAACCCCAGCAAGCCGCACAAGAAAGGAAGTCCTCATAGGGCACATCTTAATGCACCCCTCGTCTTGCCGGAGCGGAGCGCCCAACACGCTACAATCACCAGAAGCATGATCGCTCACCTCCGCGGACGCCTCCTCGCAAAAACTCCCAATCAGGCCATCCTCGAGTGTGCTGGTGTGGGCTACGACGTCACCATCAGCGTCACTACCTTCTCCGCTCTTCCCAACGAAGGCGCAGAAGCGACTCTGCACATCCACACCCACGTCCGTGAAGACCAGATCGCGCTCTTCGGCTTCTCCGAAACTCAGGAGAAGCGTCTCTTCGAAAAGCTCCTCACCATCTCCGGCATCGGCCCAAAGCTGGCCATCACCGTCCTCAGCGGCATCGACGGCAGCCGCCTGATCACCGCCATCCGCTCCGGCGACCACGCCACCCTCACCCGCATCCCAGGCATCGGCAAAAAGACCGCCGAGCGAGTTGTCCTCGAGCTCAAAGACAAGCTCGACGACCTCGCCGTCGCCATCCCCACCACCACGGGAGGCCCTCATCACGGCCCCGCCGGCGACGATGCCCTCTCCGCCCTTGTCAACCTCGGCTACCCCCGCCCCGTCGCCCAGAAAGCCATCGAAACCGCCGTCGCCAAAGATCCCGCTGCCTCCCACGACTTCGAAAGCCTCTTCCGCGCCGCCATGGCCGCCATCCGTTAGCCCCGTCACCGCCCTGAACCTCGTCGCGCGCCTGAACCTTCCACCGCCCTGAACCTCGTCGCCAGAAACTCCTCACCCTGAGCCTTGTCACCGCCGAGAACCCCGTCGCCGCCCTGGACCCGGTCGCTGCCCTGGACCGGCGCTGCCCTGAACCCCGTCGCCGCCCTGGACCCGGTCGCTGCCCTGGACCGGCGCTGCCCTGAACCGGTCGCTGCCCTGAACCTCGTCACCGCCCAGAACCGTCGCCGCCCAGAACCTCGTCACCCTGAACCTCGTCACCGCCCTGAACCTCGTCATCTCGACCGAAGCGACAGACAGTCTCACCGTCTGTCGTGCAGTGGAGAGACCCCCCCCGCATTTCGCCCGTGTCCGCCACGACCTCAAAAATAAATCTCAAAAACATGTCACATTTTTCGCAGCTCAAAAAACCTGCATCTACAGCCACGCAAAACACCACAACCACACCACGTTTCACCATCCAAAACACCACGTTTTGCATCCACAATTTGCAGAAACCCCAGCAAAAAGCACCCTCCACCACAAGCAAAAAAAATCCCCACCGAAAATCAGACGGCCTCGAAACCGTTTGAGCGATTTCGAGGCCATAAGTTCGCAGACGGCCCGTAAGCCGAATTCTGTTTTAGACGATCATTCCTCTACGCGACGCATTACTGCGGCGCTTTAGCAACCTACCCGCAAGTTCCGGCTCTCTGGACGGCGTCACCGCCATTTCGAGTCTCTCCGCCTGGGCGCATCGGGCCGATACGCTCCTGCCGCCTGAAGAGAAGCGGCAAGATCCCTGCCTATTTGGTCTTGCTCCGTGTGGGGTTTACCCTGCCGCGTCCATTACTGGCCGCGCGGTGCGCTCTTACCGCACCTTTTCACCCTTACCCCAGGCCGCTTGCGGATTTACCGAAATAAATCACCAACCGGAGGCGGTTCGTTCTCTGTTGCACTTGCCGTCCAGAGGTCTTGAAACCTCCGTCCCGGACGTTATCCGGCACACTGCCCTGCGGAGTTCGGACTTTCCTCCCCCGCCAAACACCTTGCGGTGAAGGCGGCAGCGATCATCCAGCCGCCTGCAGCTATAAGTGTATCCCACGCAGCGAACAAAACCCGTCCAGCTGCGTATTAGAGAGCAAGGCAAGTCTCGCTTTGGAGGCCTCTGGCTGGTAGTCTCAAGCGTACCCAAGGTAGACAAGGCAATGGAATTCAAAGAGGCCGTAAAGATCGCGCTGCAGTCGCTCTGGGCTAACAAGCTCCGCTCCGTCCTGACCCTGCTCGGCGTCGTCATCGGCGTAGCCAGTGTGATCGCGGTGGTGACGCTGGTCAACGGCGCAAACACCTACGTCACCACAAAGTTCGCCAGCTACGGCGCAGATGTCTTCACCGTCTCGAAGATGCCCCAGATCATCACCAGCCCTGAGGACTATCAGCGGTATCAGAAGCGCAAGAACATCCTCTACCCGGACTTTCAGTATGTGGCGGCGAACTGCAGGCACTGCATCGGGATTGGCGCGCAGCAGGCCGTGACGGGGAAGATCGTGCGGGGTACGGAGTCCACGACCGATACGAACATCCGGGGATATACGTGGCAGATGCCTTCGCTGCAGAACCTGAACATCATGCAGGGGCGCGGGTTCACGGAGGCAGACCAGGAGCATGCCTCGCATGTGGCGATCATCGGGACCGATATTGAGGACCATCTTTTTGTGGGAGTGGATCCGCTGGGACAAGAGTTGCGGGTCGACGGCACTCCGTACACGGTGATTGGGATCAGCGAGAAACAGGGGAGCACGTTTGGTGCTAGCCAGGACAACTGGGTCGCCGTGCCGCTGACGGCGTTTCAGAAGAGCTATGGGACGGCGAAGACGCTGACGATTTATGTGAAGGCGGGCGAGGCTGGACCGGTGCTGGAGACGGCGGCGGACGAGGTGAGGGTTCTGGTGCGATCGAGCCGGCATGACGCTCCAGGCTCCGAGGATTCGTTTGAGCTGGATACGAACAATACGCTGGTGGGATTCTTCAGCATCGTGACGCGGTCGTTTGGGGCGGTGGCCGGGGCGGTGGCGCTGATCTCGCTGGTCGTCGGCGGCATCGTCATTATGAACATCATGCTGGTGAGCGTGACTGAGCGGACGCGCGAGATCGGTATCCGCAAGGCTCTGGGCGCGCGTCCAAAGGACATCCTGATGCAGTTTTTGATCGAGTCCGGGACGATGGCGCTGGTGGGCGGAGTCTTCGGCGTGATCGGGGGAATCCTGGTGGCGCAGGTGATTACGATCCTGGCAGGATTTCCTTCGACGATTGCGCTGTGGAGCGTCATTGCCGGGCTGGTGATGGCCACCGGTACGGGAATCTTCTTCGGTGTCTATCCGGCGCGAAAGGCCGCGCAACTGGATCCGATCGTGGCGCTGAGATCGGAGTGAAGCACGGGCTGGGCAGAGACAGAGGGCAGGGAGGTCATTGATGCGGATCGCCGATACGAAAGAAACGGTAGTGATGGCTCTGGATACGCTGCGGGCGAACAAGCTGCGCAGCGGACTGACGATTCTGGGGATTGTGATTGGCGTGATGACGGTGATTATCATCTCGTCGGTGATTAACGGATTGAACTCGAGTGTGTCTGGCCTGGTGGAGTCGCTGGGGACGAATGTGATCTGGGTCTTCCGGTTTCCGGTGATCGGGGTGCGGCCAACGACCGAGATGCTGACGAGGAAGCAATTGACCTACGAGGACGCGATGGCGATGAAGGAGCTGCCGCATGTTGTGGCGGTGACGCCGGGATTGCAATATCGGGACAAGAGCGGTGTGGAGGGCACGGTCGCGGTGAGATACGGCACCAAGATCATGGAGGGGACGACCTTGGAGGGTGACACGGCGAGCGTGAAGGATGTGTATGAGCTCGACTTGAAGGATGGCCGCTTCTTCAACGAGAGCGACGTGGAGCGGGCAGCGAACGTTGTCGTGCTGGGGATCGATACGGCGGACGGGCTGTTCGGCGCGACGAATCCGGTGGGCGAGGATGTGACCATCGCGGGCATGACATTTACCGTTGTGGGGGTAATGGACAAACAGAAACAGGCGTTTGGGGGAGGCAAGAACCCGGAGGACAACAAGGCGTTCTTCCCCGTGACTACGTTCCACAAGATCCACCCGGAGATACTGGATTACTGGATCAGCCTGAAGTTTGATGACCAGAAGAACAAGACGCTGGTGCAGGATGAGCTGGAGGAGCTGTTACGGCGCAGGCGGAAGGTGAAGAACGAGGCGCCGGACAACTTCGCGATCTTTGGAACCGATTCGCTGACTCGTCTATGGACCACGATCACAGGTGGCCTGTTTTTACTGCTGTTTGCGCTCTCCAGCGTGGCGTTGCTGGTGGGAGGCGTCGGCGTGATGAATATTATGCTGGTCAGCGTGACGGAGCGAACGCGGGAGATCGGGGTGCGCAAGGCGATCGGTGCGAGCAAGCAAACCATCCTCGCGCAGTTCACCCTGGAGGCCATTACGCTCTGCGCTGTCGGCGGCGTCATTGGCGTGCTCATCGGCAGTGCGATCGCTCTCGTGCTACACCTCTTCTTTCCGTCGATGCTGTCGGCGCTGTGGGTTGCCCTGGCCTTCGGCTGCTCGTGCGGAATCGGACTTCTCTTCGGCATTTATCCGGCGTGGAAGGCGGCGAATCTGAATCCGATCGAGGCTTTGCGTTATGAGTAGTGTAGGTGACCGATCTCGGAATAGCGGGTGGTGATTCGGTGTGAGTAGGTTCGGTAGACTACTGAGATGGCCATCACAATTGAGGCGATCACGACGCTGTTGACGCTTGCCGGGCTCGCCTATCTGCTGCTGGCGCTGTGGGGTACCCGTGACTTCGCACACTATTGGCGGCGAAAGGCGGTCGATGTTGGCTTCGCCCCCGACGTTACGATCTTGAAGCCGGTGAAGGGAGTGGACCAGCGGATGTATGCGGGGCTGGTGAGTCACTGCCGGCAGCAGTACGCGGGCAACTTCGAGATTGTCTTCGGCGTAAGCAGCCTGAACGATCCGGCCGTTGGTGAGATCGAGCGGCTGCAGGCTGAGTTTCCTGCGTGTGCGATCCGCCTGGTGGAGTGCCGGGAGCGGCTGGGTACGTCGGGTAAGGTGAGCAATTTGGTGCAGATGCTGCGCGAGGCCCGGTATGAGCATGTGCTGATCAACGACAGCGACATTCGTGTCTCTCCGCAGTATCTGACGCGGGTGATGCAGTGTTTTTCCGACGCGAAGGTGGGCATGGTGACGGCTCCTTATATCGGCCGCACTGCGGAGGGCGGCGGGGGCCTGACGGTGTGGTCGCGGCTGGAGGCGTTGGGTATTTCGACGGACTTTCTGCCGGGTGTGCTGACGGCGCGCAAGCTGGAGGGCGGGATTCGCTTTGGGCTGGGATCGACGCTTGCTACCAGCAAGAGCGTGCTGGCGAAGGCTGGGGGTCTTGAGCCGCTGACGGAGTATCTGGCTGACGACTACGAGATGGGCGCGCGCATCGCGGCGGCAGGGTATCGTGTGGAGCTGGCGAATGAGGTGGTGGAGACGACTGTGCCGGAGTATCACTACCGCGGGTTCAAGGACCATCAACTGCGCTGGGCGAGATCGACGCGGGATTCGCGCAAGCTGGGATACCTCGGACTGGGGATTACGTATGCGGTGCCATGGGCGGTGATGACCTGCGTTGCGAGTGGGCTTGCACTTTGGAGCTTTTCTCTGCTGAGTGTGGTGCTGCTGGCGCGGGTTGCGGTGGCGCTTTCGGTCGGAGTGGGCGTGCTGGGCGATGAGCAGGTGTTGCGCGACCTGTGGCTGCTGCCGCTGCGGGATTTCTTCGGGCTGGGCTTCTGGGCCTGGAGCTTTGCCGGAAATACCGTGGTGTGGCGCGGGGAGTTGTTCGCGCTGCGGGATGGACGGATCACGCCTGTGCCTCCTGTGAGCCTCTGAACGGTGGGCGACGTCGATGTGTCCGGATTGCATCATGGATACCGAGATCAGGTTTGAGTATGCCGTGCCCGGGGGTACCCCCCGGGGTATTTCGTAATAAAATCTTTGGAATGAGTGACATAACATTTTTGACGTTTTGTAAAATCGTCCATTCAAAGGGGTTACGGGTAAAATCGTCTTTCGAAAAGGGTTAGCGTCGATAATTCGAGCAGAAATAGAAAAAGCCCCCGGGGATGACGATCGCGGGGGCCTTCTTTTTTGCTCTGTCTTTCAATGATAGCGGATTTGCCATAACTCATGCGCAAGGTGGATCTCATTGACGATAAATGAGATAGATGTGATGAGGGCTTGACAGAAGATTTTGACTGTGAAAACGGGAGGTTGGAGAGTCGCCTTTTTCGGAGTTCGGGCCATCTTCCTGATTTCGAGTCCGTAACTTCCTGGAAGCCGACTTGCAAGGACCAACGCGTGAGCAACACACATCGATCGGCACGATTCGCAAACAGAACGAAGCCCCGGAACGACCCAGGGGCCTCGGCGTTGGGCGGTCTTAGTCGTCCAACGGAATCGTCAGTACTTCCTATTCGTCAAATCCTCGATCAGCCCCGGCCCTGTTGGCTCCCAGCCAAGTGTCTTGCGCGTCCACTCGCTTGAACCCGGCATATTCTGTGCTGCAGCGTGCCCGAAGAAGATCCCGAAGTGCTCGACGGCCTTTTCAGCGGGGATCGAAACCACCGGCACCTGCAGCCCCTTACCGATCGTCTCCGCGATATCCCGCAGCGACACGCCCTCTTCCTGCAAAGCGTGATACGTCGTCGTGCCTGGTCCCGTCTTCTCGACCGCCAGACGATACAGGTGAGCAACATCTTTTAGCGGAGCTGCGGCCCAGCGGTTCGCGCCGTCGCCCACATAAGCCGAAACACCCTTCTCGCGAGCGATCTGAATCAACCTCGTCACCAGCCCCTGCTTGCGCGTGTCATGCACCTGCGGTAGCCGCACAATCGCCGCATGAACACCCCTTGCCGCCACAGCCTGCGCCGCCTGTTCCGGCCTGCGCGGCATCGCGGGCGAGTCTGCCGGGGGATCAGTCTCTTTGCGCAGCTGACCCGGTGCACTGGGCCCGACCCCGGAGGTGATCACCAGCAACTTGCCTGGTTCGAGGACCGATCCCATGGCCTCAATCGCCTGGATCTCGTCCTTCGCATTCTGCGCAAACTTCGAAAAGTCGTCGTGGTTGAAGGCCAGGTTTACCACAGCATCCATCCCCTCGGCTCCGCGGCGCAGGCAGTCGAGGTCCTGGAAGTCGCCGCGATGGACCTCGGCACCGACAGCCTTCAACTGCTCCACGCCGGCATCGCTGCGGGTAAGTCCACGCACCTGGTGCCCTACCTCAATCAACTCTTTCACCAGCTCCGTCCCAATGAATCCCGTCGAACCCGTTACGAATAGACGCATGGTCACTCCTCCTGTTGTTGGTGGCGCAGTCTACCAAGCCCGCGTCAAGTTGACATTCAGGCCGGTGCCTTATAAAACGGGGACTGTCCCCGCATAAATGAGATAAACGGGGATAGTCCCCGGTTGCATAAAATTTTCGTCTCCGCTTCTATGGCCAAAAAGAAGTTGTCGCGCCCCTTGCCTGCTCGCAAACCCCGTGCCGACGCGGAGCGCAACCGCGAGCGCATCCTTGAGGTGGCCAAGGATGTTTTCACACGCGATGGAGCAGCTGCGAGCCTCGACGACATCGCACGCCGATCCGGCATCGGCAACGCTACCCTATATCGCCACTTCGCAACTCGCGACGACCTCATCGAAGCTGTTTATCGCAGCGAAGTCGAAAAGCTTGCTGCAGCCGAACAGCGCTTCGCTGCCACCATGCCACCGCTAGAAGCGCTGCGTGCGTGGATGCTTCTCTTTATCGACCATGTCGCCGGAAAGATGCTCATCATCCCGGCCATGAATACGATCGCTGGAGGCTCCGTGCGGCTTATGGAAGGCTCCCGGTCGCTCATCCACACCGCCTTTGTAGCCTCCGTAAATCGGGCCGTCGCCAGTGGCGATCTCCGCTCCGACACCGACGCCAATGACTTCGTCCGTGCCCTCGTTGGCGTCTTCCACACCGCTGCTCAGCCCGGCTGGGAGCCCAGCGCCCGCCGTCTTGTTGACATCCTCATCGCAGGTTCGCGCTCAACGCCGAGGCACCCCTCCACTCCGCCCGGCAGGCGGCGAAAATAGGGGCGCGCTGTATCTATCCAACCAGGCAGCGAATGGCCTCTGGATTACTTTCCGTTTCCGGACCTGCGGACGGAGAGTGGTCGGGCGGCTAACTCTTCGCGGGCGGAATGTTTTGATTGAAGCGGAACAGATTCGCGGGATCGTACTGCGCTTTGATCGCCGCGAGGCGCTGGAAGCGGGCGTCGCTGTAGGCGGAGTGCACGTCCTCTCCCTCCGAGAGATAGTTTACGTAGGCGCCGCCGGTTGAGTAGGGGAGAATCTTCTGCCAGCCATCCCGCGCCCACGCCGTTTGTTCGGTGTCGATTGCGGGATCGTCCGAGATGGCCAGAAGACTCAGGTTGAACATTGCGTCGCGGTGTCCGAAGGCCGTGGCGTCTGTGGGTACCCGTGCAACCGCGCCTCCGTAGACCTCGATCATGATGAGGTTCCGTGGCGAAGGGGACGTGCTGAGGGTTTCGATCATCAGGTCGAAGATGTCGTCGGTGAGAGTTTTGAGAAACGCGGATTTCCAGAAGTGACGCTGGCCCTTGGGGTAGGACACATCGACTTGTTGCTGCAACGCGCAGTATGGCATGCGCGCGACCGTGTCGACCAGAACCGATCCCAGTTCGCGGAAAGACTGAAGGGCGCGTTCGCCCTCCCCTTCGGTCCCGATATCGCTCAACACTACGGCGACGGCCTTCCCGCCGTCCGGAGCCGGCAGGACTGCGGCCAATAGCGTAAGGTTGTCGCTCGCTTCGAGAGACAGGTCGCGAAATCGCTGCAATACGGTCTTCGACAACTCGAACGGAAACACGATCATTCCGCCGAGCGGTTCCCGGACGGGATGAAGTTGAAATTCGAACGCCGTGACGACCCCGAAGTTGCCTCCACCGCCGCGTAGCGCCCAGAAGAGATCGGGGTTGGAGTCGGCACTCGCGGTCACCAGTTCCCCGGAGGCTGTGACGACGTCGGCGGAAACGAGGTTGTCGCAAGCCATTCCGTAACGCCGCGACAGGTAGCCGTAGCCTCCACCAAGGGTGAGGCCGGCGATGCCAGTGGTCGAGATCGCGCCTCCCGGTGAAGCGAGGCCAAAGGCTTGCGTCTCGTGATCGTATTCGCACCACAAGACACCGCCGCCTGCGCGCGCTCTGCGCTCGGCTGAATCGACCTGAACCGACTTCAACCTTGCAAGGTCGATGACGATGCTGCCATTGCCTACCGCGGTTCCCGCCACGTTGTGGCCGCCGCCACGGATGGCAACCGGGAGACCGCGTTCACTCGCGAACTGCACGGTCGCGATCACGTCTGCGACTCCGGCGGCGCAGACGATCGCTGCCGGCCGGCGGTCGATCATGCCGTTCCAGACCTGCCGCGCCTCATCGTAGCCGTCGCCGCCGGGGAGATGAACTGTGCCCCGAACCAGGCTTTTCAATTCCTGCGGATCACTCGTATCAATTTGAGGCGTCATTCGTTATCTCCTCCAGCGCGGCTCAGTGAGCTCGCATCAACACCTTGGGGTCTGGTGAACGCTGTTGCGGGCAGACGCGGTTACCGGGAAGCGTGAATCTGGTGTGGAAGTTGGCCGCCGAACTCCGGTCGGAGTATAGGCAATCCGGAGGGTATCACCTCGTTGTGGGATCGGCACCGGGAAACAAGGATCTCGTCATTTTCTACTGGATTGTCTTCTACTGGATTGTCCGCAATTTGGAAATGGGCAGCGATGGGCTGGTGTCTGAGGATAGAGTTTCGCAAACAATCTCCTCTGCACTCCGCTGTGCGATGAGACTGCGCGGTTGCGGTCGAAATGACGATTTGCAGAGTTTTGAGGCTGGCCTTTTTAGATATCTACTGCTTCGTTCCGAGGATGCTGGAGATGTGTTTTCCGGCGTTGGCTGGCATGATTCTGGGGCGGGCGGAGGGGGCGACCTCGGCGGCGAGGTTGGGCGGCCAGTAGGGGTCGGTGGCGGCGACGGGGCCCAGGGGGACGTCAGGGATCTTGGTGCTGATCGCGGTGTTCATGGTGTCGATGAAGGTGTTGGCGACTACGGCGTATCCGACGTTGGTGGGGTGGATGCCGTCGAGGGCGAAGATGCCGCCGAGAAAGCTGGAGGTGCCGGTGTAACCGTTGATGGTGACGCCATTGGCGAAGGCCTGGTTGAAGAGGGCGTTGATGTCGACAAGGGTTGCGTTGGCGGCCTTTGCCTGAGAGGCGATGACCTGGTTGAAGGCTGTGACCTGAGTCTGGACAGTCACGACCTCGGCGGCCGAGAGGAAGCCGGCGTCGTCGATGGGGCCTTTCTGTTGGCCTGTGAGGATGAGCGGGATCTCGGCGGTACCGGTGGGATTGACGAGGTCGCCGGGGACGATGCCGAGGATCTGGCTGAGAACGGCGATGGGAAGGCCGGTTTCGGCGGAGACTTCGCCGAGGACCAGAGCGGCGGGGGTGAGGTAGGGGACTTTGGTGACGTCGGGGATGTTGGCGATGACGAGGTGAGCGGGGGTCATCGTGGTGAGCTCGGTGATGAGGGCCTGGTACTGGCTGGTGAAGTTGGCGACGGAGGTCATGCTGGAGGGCATGCCGGTCTCGTCGGCGACGAGGGCGTCGTTGTTGCCGATCCAGAGGAAGATGGTGGTGGGTTGGGCCTTGATGGCGAAGGTGGCCTGGCTGTTGGCCTGTCCGTAGCCGAGACCGGGGAAGCCGAGGACAAGTTGGGTGATCTGCTGCTGGGGGGTGCTCGGATTGACCAGCGGGAGGGTGTTCATGACGTCGTTGAGCAGGGCTCCGGGGACCGCGAGGTCGGTGACCTGGGTGGCGAAGTTGTCGCGGCCTTTGGTGGTGACTGTGGGCTCGACTTGCGTGATGACGGGCGGTGGTCCGAGCGATTCGAGCTGGAGGACGTTAGGGGCGCCGGGATAGGCGATGAGCGGTTGGATGATGTTGAAGCCGGCCTGGGCGGCGAGGACGGGGGCCCAGCCATGGACCTGAGTGGTGTCGAGGAGGGAGCCGCTCTGGAAGCCGGCGGTGAGGGAGTCGCCGAGGAAGACGGTGTTGGAGAAGTTGCCGATGTTCTTGGCCTGCTGGGCCTGGAGGTCGGCGAGCTCCTTGGAGGTGCTGCTGCCGTTATTGTTGCAACCGGCGAAAGAAAGGGCGAGGGCAGCGGCTAGGCTGGAGTGCAACAGGACTGAACGGCTATTCATTTTCATGGCGACGGACAAACCCCTTGGAGACGTCGCGGACCCTGGGTGGAGGCGCGGCGGGTGTGCTTTCTGCAGACGTGGCTTTGTATCACACTCGGGGTGCGATGGGGAACAAGAGGTATTTGGGGAGGATCTGCTGGAGCGGGCGGCGACGGTAGGATAGGGATGTGAAGAACTGGGTGGAGGTTTCGGAGCGGCGGCTGGCGGGAAACTACAGGCTGCTGCAAGGGGCGGCTGGTGCGGAGACTGCGGTGCTGGCAGTGGTGAAGGCCAATGCGTATGGGCATGGAGCGGCGGTGTGTGCGCCGGTGCTGGCTAGGGCGGGTGCGGAGTGGCTGGGTGTGACCGATGTTGCTGAGGGTGCGGCGGTGCGGGAGGCTTTGGCCGGGGCTGGGATTTCGCGGCGAGAGCAGCCGGAGATTCTGGTGATGTCGGGGTTGCTGCGCGAGGATGTGGGGGATGTGATTCGGCATGGGCTGACGCCGGTGGTTTGGCTAAGGGAGCAGATGGAGTGGCTGGTGGAGGCTGCCGGGCAGAGTGGCGGAGTGGTGATGCCGGTTCATGTGGAGATCGATACGGGGATGGCTCGGCAGGGGGTGACGCCGGGGGAGGAGCTGGAGGCGCTGCTGGGATGGGTGAAGGGGCAGACTGCGTTACGGGTGAATGGGGTGATGACGCACTTTGCGTCGTCGGAGGTGGCGGGGTCGGCGCAGACGGTGGCGCAGAGGAAGAGATTTGAGGAGGCGATGGGTGCGGTTGCGGCGGCGGGGTTGCGGCCAGTGTGGGTGCATGCGGGGAACTCTTCGACGCTGGACAATCAGGGGGGAGAAGGAAATGTTGCGTGGCTGCGGGGACTGGCGGCTGGGGTTGGGGCAAAGTCTATGGTGCGGACCGGGATTGCGCTTTATGGGTACTGTCTTCCGATCGAGGGTGGCGGGCTGAACACGGTGCGACGGGAGCTGCAGCCGGTGATGACGTGGAAGACGCGAGTGATTGGGGTGCGCGAGGTGGAGGCGGGAGAGACGGTTGGGTATAACGGGATCTTTGTGGCGGAGCGAGCGATGCGGCTGGCGCTGCTGCCGGTTGGATATGCGGATGGACTGCGACGGGAGCTTTCGGCGTCGAACGCGCGGCTGGGGGGGTGGGCGATGGTGCGGGGGCAGAGGGCGGCGATTGTGGGGCGGGTGTCGATGAACCTTACCGTTGTGGATGTGAGCGGGATCGCAGATGTTGCGGTGGGGGATGAGGTGGTGGTGCTGGGGGACGGGGCGACGGCGGACGATCATGCGCGGCTGGCGGGCACGATTGCCTATGAGATTGTCTGCGGCGTGCGGGCGGCGCATCGGTGTGGGATTGCCGGTTAGGGAAGTGCGCCCTGCGCGGGCGGCGGTCACTTCGTGACTTGTATACCGCTTCGCTTGGTCCTCCCGTTGGTCGCGAGGGAAGATGATTTCCGACCAACGGGAGGACCACGCGAAGCTCCAGAGAGGCGTGTGAACGCCCGCTCCACGCGCAGTGGGCCCGTCCGGCAGGACAGAGCTTCGATCTAACGCTGGGGTTGGCGTTCGCTGAGGAAGGCGAGCAGGGCGGCGTTGAACTGCTGCGGGCGCTGCAGCGGGGCGAAGTGGCTTACTTCTTTCAGGAAGAGGAGCTTTGCGTCTGGGATGTTTTGAGCGAGGTACTGGGCGTGTTCATCCCGGATGAACTCGTCGTGTTCGGCCTGGACGATCAGGACTGGCACGCCGATCTGGGATAGATCGTGCGTGGAGTAGTTGGGTTGGGACTTCATCATGATGCCAACGGCCTCGGCGAACTCGTGGAACTGATCGGGTGTGGCGGAGAGCTGGGCGTAGTCCTGCAAGTGGCGGGAGAGACAACGGGAGAGCAGGGAGTTGTGTTGGTTAATTTGCTTCAGGCCGCTGGGGTCCATGTTGCAGCCGAAGAAAAATGCGCCGGCGACGCGGGTGGGGGCTTGCGCGGCGACGATGAGAGCGGTGCAGGCGCCGTCGCTCCAGCCGACGAGGGACGCTTGTTTGAGATGCAGGGTGTCCATGACGGCGAGGACGTCGGAGGCCATGAGCTCGTAGGTGTAGGGGCGGGTGTTGCGTGTGCTGCGGCCGTGGCCTCGGCTGTCGATGAGGATGACGCGGTGGCCGGCTTCGAGGAGCGCGGGGACCTGATAGCCCCAGTTGCCGCTGTGGCCGAGGCCTCCGTGGAGCAGGATGACAGGCGAGCCGGAGCCGTAGGTCGCGTACCAGATGCGGGCTCCCTCGTGTTCGACGTGGCCGTGGTGTTCGAGCGGCGGGAGTGCGACGCCTTCGGCTTCGAACCTGGTCAGGTCGTCGTCATGGTCCTCTAATTTCATTTCCAAGTGCACCTCCATTGGTAGACGTTGCAGGAGAAGTCTATCGTTGTGGTGAAGCGGCACCCATTTGCGTGCATGGCATGTGGGCCGTTAACATCAGGCTAAGAGAAACGAGAGGAACCACTTCATGGAATCCATCAGCACAGCGCGCCGTACCGAAGATATCGCGCTTGACCTACTCAAGTTTGTTGCATCGCAGGCGAATGTTGGAAGCAAATCGGCGGGATCAACTGGTTTTGGTCTGCCTACCTCGTCGAAGAGTGAGGAACAGGTGACGCATCTGCTTGAGCTGTATGCCCGCTGCCGCGAGGCGGTTGAGGCTCCGGTCGAAAAGAAGTAGTGGCACAAGAAGGTGTGGCTGGGACGCAGGCTCTGCGTGTCGCGGTGGTTGGGGCGGGAGCGTTTGGGCGGAATCATCTGCGGGTGCTGCGGGAGCTACAGCACGCTGGGCAGGCGGTTGAGCTTGTGGCCGTGGTGGATCGGGATTCGGCGGCTCTGGCTGCGGCTTCGGAGAAGTTTGGTGTGGCGGGCTTTGAGACGATTGAGGCTTGCCTGGCTGCGGTTGGGCGGCTTGATGCTGCGTCGGTTTGCGTGCCGACGGTCCATCATGCGAGCGCGGCTGCGCCGCTGTTGGCGGCTGGGGTGGATCTGCTGATTGAGAAGCCGCTGGCGGCTAATCTTGCTGATGCTGATCTGATTCTGGAGCTGGCTCGCAAGCATGGGCGCGTGGTGCAGGTGGGGCACCTGGAGAGATTTAATCCCGCGGTGACTGCCGCGCGGGAACATCTGCATAAGCCGATGTTCTTTGAGGCGCACCGTCTGAGTATCTTTACGCCGCGTTCGCTGGATGTGGATGTTGTTCTGGATCTGATGATCCACGATCTGGATATTGTGCTGAGCCTGGTGGCTTCGCCGGTGCGCGAGGTGCGCGCGGTGGGGTTGCCGGTGCTGTCGCGCAAGGTGGATATTGCGAATGTGCGGGTGGAGTTCGAGAATGGCTGCATTGCGAACTTTACGGCGAGCCGGGTGAGTACGGAGCGGGTGAGGAAGCTGCGATTTTTTCAGCCGCATCAGTATCTCTCGCTGGATTTTGCGCGGCAGGATCTGTTGATGATCGATGTGACGGCGGCTGCGGGGATGGATCCGGCGGTGCTGGCTGCGATGGCGGAGAAGGCGCAACAGGCGGGGGCGCAGCTGGGATCGCTTTTGGGCGGACATCCTTCGGCGGGGCTGTCTCTGAAGAAGGTGTCGGTGGAGCTGGGCGAGCCGCTGCGGCTGGAGATTGAGGCGTTTCTGCAGGCGGTACGCACGCGCACGCGACCGTTGGTCTCGGGCGAGGATGGGCATGCAGCGCTTGCTTTGGCGCTCGAGATCAATGAGGCGATTGCGGGGCATGCAGCGCGGGCGGGGTTGCAAGACTACCTGTGACGGCTGGATTTCCCTTAATGGAAAGGGCGTAGATCGTTCGCTTAGTTTGGTGGATGCGGCTTCCGGAGTGCGGTATGTTTGGGAGGGGGAGCCTGCGGTTTGATTCTTTGCTTATGAGATCTTCTCGCGTTGTGACGTTTGCGTTATGGGTGGGGCGGGTTGCGCTGGCGGTGACGCTGCTTTCGGCCGTGGCGGATAGATTTGGGTTGTGGGGGCCGTATGGATCGCCGCGGGCTTCGTGGGGCGACTGGGCTCACTTCGTGGCTTACTGCGGCGTTGTGAACAGCTTCGCGCCGAAGGCGTTGATTCCTGCGCTGGCGTGGATTGCTACAGGGTTTGAGATTGTGTTTGGAGCGGGGCTGTTGATTGGGTACAAGCTGGAGTATGTCGCTTATGGATCGGCTGGGTTGTTTGCGCTGTTCGCGTTGGCGATGACGTGGAGCGTGGGGATCAAGCAGCCGCTGAGCTACTCGGTGTTTGCGGACGCGGGTGGTGCTCTGCTGCTGGGGGCGCTAGTTTCGGTCGTCAAGCGCGAGGGGCGGTCGGAGCGCGGCTCGTATGGGGTGGCTGATGCCGGGGCGCGGTGGGCGGAGGACTAGAGCTTCAAACGTACTCTTGAGCTGACGAGAAAAAGCAAATTCCTCCGCTCCGCTGCGCTCCGGTCGGAATGACACCTTCTCTGGTATTTCGATCGTAATGAACCAGCAAAAGCGCAATATGCCGATATATGCCAGTGGGGGAGGGTGATGACGACTTCGCCGAAGCCGAGCTTTGCGACACTGAGCGGGCTGCAGAATGACAACAAAAGAGCAGACTGCGGAAGCGTCACTAAACAAGTTTAGCGACGGCGACCGAGGCGCAGGCTAGTCCATTTTCTTGATGGGGACGGTGTCGGGAATTTTCAGTTCGAACTGATCGTCTTCTAGCTTTTGATTGAGGGTGAGCTTGGTGAGGGTGAGGGTCAGGGTGTACTGATCCTGGGGGCGGCGGATCTCGATCTTCATGGGGAAGGGGGTGTCGCCGAACTTCTGGTAGTTGCTGTAGAAGGCGCGGGTGACGACGGTGCCGTCGGGGCCGTAGATGTCCTGCTGGTAGGGGAGCAGGTTGGCGCGACTGATGTGGATGACGCGAACGGTGTGGGCGGTCTGGCCCTTGGGCTGGGCGAGAAACTCGAGGTCGTAGTCGGGTTCCTCAATGAGGTCCTTATTGTTTTTTTCGTTTGCTACGACCCGCGTGTCCTGGGTGAGGGAGACGACCTGATCGGGGCCGAGGCCGTGGATGAGGAGCGAGTCGAAAAAGACCGCGGGACGTAGATTTTCGAGGCCGTTACTGGACGGTTTGGTGACCTCGCTGGTGCCGGTCATGGCGAGATTTCGCCTGGGGACCCAGAACCTCCAGGTTTTGCCGTCGCTGACCATATCGAGGGCCACCGAACCGAGAAAGGGGACGCGGAGCAGGACGCGGAGGTCTTGCGGTTTTCTGAGGAAGATGTACCCGCTGAAGCTGGGATACTGGGTTTCTTTGCCCTGGCGGCCTCCGCCGGTGGTGGCGACGATCTCGACGCTCGCGTTCATGGTCTGAACGGCGCTGAAGCGGACGTCGACTTGTTTGAGGAGATCTTCCAGCTCGGCGTTGAGGATGACGTCGGCGGGGCGCGTCTTGGGGACGATGCGGGTATGGGTCAGGCAACCGGTCAGCGCCGGAGCCAGCCCAAGGATTGCCATCGCCGCCGCTTGTTTTATCCTCATGAGCACAAACTTCAAGTATATCTTTCCCGGCTCGGTTCCTCTGGTTCAGGCCGTGACGCGGTTCTTTTGTACTGGTTCCGTATACGAATTGGATGTCTGGAGGTTCCGATGCGCTTCTCAAACTTCTCAGCTAAAGCGCGGTTGGCTAAGGGGTAACTCCGGTTCCGGAGAGTTGATGTTTCTGCGCGAGACGGTAGGACTGGACCTGCTGGGCGTGCTCCTGAAGGGTGGCGGAGAAGCGGGTGTGGCCGGAGGCGTCGCTGACGAAGTATAGGTAGTCGGTGCGGGCGGGGCGCGTGGCGGCTCGGAGGGCGGCGATGCCGGGGTTGGCGATGGGTCCGGGGGGCAGGCCGGCGTGTTTGTAGGTGTTATAGGGAGATGGGGACTGCAGATCGGAGGCGTAGATGGTGCCGCGCCAGCGGTTGTCGAGCAGGGCTGCGTAGATGACGGATGGGTCGGTGGCGAGGGGGATGCCTTTGGCGAGGCGGTTGACGAATACGCCGGCTACGAGGGGTCGCTCGGCGTCCTGGCGAACCTCTTTTTCGATGAGCGAGGCCATGATGACGGTCTGGGAGACGTCGTTGGTGAGGCCGAGCTGGGCGGATTCCTGGTGGAAGCGGCGCACCATGGCGGAGAGGATCTGGAGAGGTGTGGCATGGCGGGAGAACTGATAGGTGTCGGGGAAGAGATAGCCTTCGAGAGAGACGGGGGGCGGTCCGTCGGCCGTGAAGGCGGCGATGAGCTCGGTGTGCTGGCGCTCGGCGGCGAGGAAGGCGTCGCGGGGGCCGAACCCGGCTGCCTCGGCTGCCTGGGCGATGTCGAAGATGTTGAAGCCTTCGGGGATGGTGAAGGCGCGGGTGTAGACGTCGCCGTGGAGGATGCGCTGGTAGACGTCGGTCATGGGGAGCTGGCCGTCGAAGCGGTACTCGCCGGCTTTGAGGGTCCCTCCCGTCTTGAGACGCAGGAGATAGAAGGCGAGCCGGTTGCGGATGACGCCGCTGCGCTGGAGTTGGGAGGCGATGGTCTCGGTGCCGGTGCCGGGGGCGATGTCAACGAAGGTCTCGGTGGAGGGACCGTAGGGGAGGTAGATGACGCCAGCGGCGACGGCCAGGGCGATGAGCAGAAGCAGAACGAGGATACCGAGAAACTTCAAGTGCGCGCTCCGTATTTTCTGGCGTGGGATGGTCAGCGTCAGGTTGCCGACGCGCTTCGGCCGTGTCGTCTGGCTCGTGCTCTCATTTTACGGCGGACTTTTACGGCTGAGCGGGGAGTGGGCCCGCAGCAGACTCAAGTTTGTGACTACCGATGAGAGATCGAAGACGGATCTTGAGCGGTTGACGGATGAGCGGGTCCCGCGGCGAGAGAACGAAGGGGGTAATCGAGCAGGTGGCGGCGGTGTTGATTTTACAGTCGTTTCTTGAGGCGAGGGCGGATGAGCGAGGGCGTTCGTAGAGAGTGGCGGCCGGGTTGGGCGAAGGCGGAGGGGTGGTTTTGCTGTCCGCCATCGTATAATCGAGTTTTGATCAGAGAGCGTTGTCGCGCGAAGGGTTGCGCGCTCGCCAGTACTATCCGGAAGGCCCC
The DNA here is from genome assembly GCF_013410115.1 of Tunturiibacter gelidiferens. Taxonomy (GTDB): domain Bacteria; phylum Acidobacteriota; class Terriglobia; order Terriglobales; family Acidobacteriaceae; genus Edaphobacter; species Edaphobacter gelidiferens. The sequence goes on along the minus strand of NZ_JACCCV010000001.1, from coordinate 308,362 downwards.
ATGCCAGAACAAGTAAAAAAGAGGCTTGCAGAAGAGATCAAGTTGCTGGAGCACGAACTAACCACCGAACTCCCTGCTGAGATCAAGAAGGCCGTCGCACTGGGCGACCTGAGTGAAAACGCCGAATACCATATGGCCAAACAGCGCCAGGTCTTCGTCAACGCCCGCCTGGGTCAGTTGAAGAAGCGGATGGGCGAGCTGGCCATGGTGAATCTCGTCAATATCCCCAATGACAAGGTCGGGTTCGGCTCGCGCGTGACGGTCTTCGACTCCAGCAAGGACGAGGAGATCAAGTATCAGCTGGTCACGAGTGAGGAGTCGGATGTGTCCAAGGGGTTGATCTCGACAACTTCCCCGATCGGTCGTGCGCTGCTGGGCAAACAGGTTGGCGAGTCTGCGACGGTGATTACACCGAACGGCAAGCGCGAACTTGAGATCCTCAAGCTACTGACCATTCACGACGCCCCCGAGGAAGAATAGACAAACGGCATCGCATGCGTGGTGTACGTGTGGCGATGTGATACCAAGAAAGCGGCAAAGACGGGGATCGTCCCCGGAGGATTAGTTTTTTGACCTGGACAAGCGCATTCGGCAAAGGCAGCGGCTGGCTGCTGCAGAAGATCGTGAACGGCCTAGCGCTGACCCGCATCTCGCCGAACGCACTGACGTTCATCGGTCTGGTGATCAACATCATCGCCGCGTGCTTCTTTGGATTTGCACGGCCGAATAATGCAAATCGGATGTTTGCCTATGCGGGGCTAATCATCATCGGTGCCGGCGTCTTCGATATGGTCGATGGGCGGGTGGCGCGGAAGACGAATCAGGTTTCGGTGTTCGGCGCGTTCTTCGATTCGGTGATGGACCGCTACTCGGATGTCGCGATCTTCTTTGGATTGCTGATCTATTACGCGCGCGGGAACCGCTTGTTTTATGTGGGACTGGTGGCGTTTGTGATGACGGCGTGTGTGATGGTGAGCTACACGCGCGCGCGGGCTGAGGCGCTGATCGGGACGTGCAAGGTGGGTTTCATGGAGCGGCCGGAGCGCATCGTGTGCGTGATTCTGGGTGCGCTGTGCAACCGGTGGGGCGTGATGGCTCCGGCGTTGTGGGTGCTGGCGCTGTTTGCGACGCTGACGGTGATTCACCGCATCCGCTACACCTATCTGGAGACGGAGCGCAGGAAGCTGCTGGAGACGCAGGCGAAATAGGCGACGCGGATTTGATCTCGACACTTTTTTCTAGAGAGAAGCTGTGTCCTGCCGGACGGGCGCCCTGCGCGGAGGGCGGCCGTTCGCACGCCTTTTTACTGCTTCGCGTGGTCCTTCCGTTGGTCGGAAGCATCTTCGTTCGCGACCAACGGGAGCGCCAAGCGAAGGGGTATACAAGTCACGAAGTGACCGCCGCCCGCGCAGGGCGCACTTCTGTACTGACACACCCTAGGGCAGGATTCGCTGGAGGACATTAGTCTTGGCGAGGTCGATGATCTCGTCGCCGCGTCCGCTGAGAACGCTTCTTGCCATATAGAGGGAGAAGCCCTTCATCTGGTCGAAACTGATGTGTGGCGGCATGGAGAGCTCCTGTCGATTCACCATGACTTCGATCAGTGCAGGCCCTGGAGTCGCGAACGCTGTCCTTAGTGCGGACTCGAGGTTGTTTGGTTGATCGACGTGGACCCCGTGGATGCCGATGGAGTTGGCTAGATCGGCGAAACTGGGGTTGTCAAGATCGGTTGCATAGTTGACGATGCCGCCGGCCTTCATCTCGAGTTCGACGAAGGCGAGAGCGCCGTTGTTGAAGACGACCATCTTGATGGGAAGCTTGAGCTGGCGGAGGGTGAGGAGGTCGCCGAGCATCATGGCGAGGCCGCCGTCGCCGGAGAGCGTGACGACTTGACGCGTGGGGAAGGCTGTTTGAGCGCCGATGGCTTGAGGGACCGCGCAGGCCATCGACCCATGAGAGAAAGAGCCGAGGAGACGACGGCGTCCGTTCATGGTGAGGTAGCGAGCTGACCAGACGGTGGGAGTGCCTACATCGCAGGTGAAGATTGCGTCGTCGGCTGCCAGCCGATCGATGAGTTTCGCGACGTACTGCGGGTGGATGGGGGTCTTGTTTTCGTCCGGACCGGCCAACTCGTTCAGGCCTTCGCGAACCTTTTTGTAGTCTTCTATCTTTGCGTCGAGATGAGCGCGGTCGGTCTTTGTTGTGAGCAGAGGAAGGAGCGCGGAGAGCGTGTCTTTGATCGAGCCGACGAGGCCGAGATCGACCTTCGTGCGGCGGCCGATCTGGTTGCCGCGGAGGTCGATCTGGATGACCTTTGCGTGCCTGGGGAAGAACTGCGGATAGGGAAAGTCGGTTCCAAGCATCAGCAACACGTCGCAGTCTTCCATGGCGCGGTAGCCGGAGCTGAAGCCGATGAGGCCGGTCAGTCCGACGTCGTAGGGATTGTCGTACTCGATGTATTCTTTGCCACGGAGCGCGTGAACGATAGGCGATTTTAAGGCTTCAGCGGTGGCTATCAACTCTTTGTGCCCGCCCTTGCAACCTGCTCCGCCTAGGATGGTGATCTTTGCTGCGGAGTTGAGGATCTCTGCGGCATCTCGCAGCTCGTCGTCGTTGGGACGGATGATGGGCTGCGCGCTTCGGATGGGAACGAGATTGTGTTCGGCGACGGCGTTGTGCAGGAGGACATCGCCGGGCAGCACGATGACGGAGACGCCGGATAGGTTGATCGCGGTGCGCATGGCGATCTCAAGCACGCGAGGCATCTGTTCGGGAACGCCGACCATCTCGCAGTAGTCGCTGCACTCTTTGAAGAGGTTTTGCGGGTGAGTCTCCTGAAAGTAGTTGGTGCCGATCTCGGCGCTGGGGATGTGCGCGGCGATGGCGAGTACGGGTACGCGGTTGCGGTGGCAGTCAAAGAGGCCGTTGATGAGGTGGAGATTGCCGGGACCACAGCTTGCCGCGCAGACTGCGAGGGAGCCGGTGAGATGCGCGTCGGCGCCCGCGGCAAATGCGGCGACCTCTTCGTTGCGCACGTGGACCCATTCCATGGTGCCGTCTCGTCGCAGTGCATCGGTAAATCCGTTGAGAGAGTCGCCTGGCAGGCCGTAGACCCTTTTTACGCCAGCGTTTCTCAGGCTTTCCACGATCAGGTCAGCGATTGTCTTTGCCATGGAGTTTCTCCAGAGTGCTCTGTTTGTGAATGTGCTGGTTGGTGACGGGTGTTTGGCGGTCTGCGACGCGTTCGTATTGATATTGCCTTGTTTTGAAGATTTCGTTGAGGTAGATGCCCTTGGACGGTGCAGCGCGAAAGGCCGCGAACTCCTCCGGCGGAACACCGAAGTACCGGTAGACACCCTGCTTCCCGCGATAGACGATGGTGAGGACTCGGGCTTCGTCGTTGTAGGACATGGCGGCGATGACACTGGAGGGCATTAGAGGGAAGACTCCCGTAGACTTGAGATGCGATGAGTGTGAAACCAGTTCTGTTAATTCATGGCGGTGCGTGGGCGATGCCTGACGACGCCATCGCCGCCCACGAAGATGGCATTGCGAACGCGCTCGCTGCCGGTTATGCACTGCTCGAACGAGGCGCTGCTGCAGTGGATGCAGTGGAGGCTGCGGTTGCGGTGATGGAGGACGATGATACCTTCGACGCGGGGCGTGGGTCGTTTCTGACGCAGGACGGCCGGGTTCAGATGGATGCTTTGCTGATGAATGGCGAGAACCTACGCACCGGCGGCGTGGCCTGCGTGGAGCGGCTGCGGAATCCCATACGGGCGGCGCGGCTGGTGCTGGATAAGTCGCCGCATGTGTACTTTGTCGGGACGGGAGCTGAGCGTTTTGCGCGGCAGCATGGCATGGCGCTTTGCGACAACACGGAGCTGGTGGTGCCACGGGAGCGGGAGCGGTTGTATAAGGCTCAAGCCGACGAACTGGCGGGGTTGCCGGATGAGACCTTTTCGGGGAGTCTTGAGTCGCACGATACGGTGGGGGCTGTGGCGCTTGATGTTCATGGAAATATTGCGGCTGGCACGAGTACGGGCGGCACGCTGAATAAGGCTCCCGGGCGTGTGGGGGATTCTTCGTTGATCGGGTGTGGCTGCTATGCGGATAATCTCTCGGCGGCGGTGTCGCTGACGGGTTGGGGCGAGCCGATTATGAAGCTGGTGCTGGGGAAGTGGGCCGTGGATCGTGTGGCGGCTGGAGCCAGCCCTGACGAGGCTGCGCACGAGGCTATCGATTATCTGTTCAGCCGGCTGGGTGGGCACGGCGGGATTATTTTGCTGGGGCCAGATGGCCGCGTGGGGATGGCCCACAATACGCCACGTATGGCCTGGGGACTGCAGACGCCTGCGGGGAAGCAACTGGGCGTGACTCGGAATTGAAGTTAGAGAGGCTTGATATGATGTAGGCCTACGGAGGCTCTATGCGTACTGCTGCGCTCTGGAGGCGGTAGCCTTGCGGCGCAAGCAAACACTTCGAGCGCGTCCACAAACCTGAGCATACCGACAGCAATGACGAGAGCCTATGTGGTCCCGAAAGCCAGCGATGTAGTGCATCTCATAGCGCTTAGCCAGAGTTACGAACACTATGTCCACGAGATCCCGCTTGCTCAGAACAAAGATCAATACTTGAAGCCGGTCTCCTCTGCCAGTCAGGAACACGGAGCAGTCACGATCGCGGTAGTTGCACCTTGGCTACAAAGGAAATAAATTCGAAGTGATGCTGGCCGCGCCGCTGTTTACGGATACGCGTTTGGAGGAGATTCATCGCCGGCTGGTGGAGTATTACGGTCGCCCACCAGAGCGCGAGGTGTGGGATCCGCTGAAGCAGTTCATATACTCGATGCTTTCGTCGCGGACGAAGACGGAGATCTCGCTGGAGGTCATCGACGATCTAGAAGAGCGCTTCGGAAGCTGGGAGAATCTTCGCAATGCCTCGATTCCGGAGATCGAAGATGCAATTCGGGCGGTGACATTTCCTGAACCGAAGGCGATCAATCTGAAGGCTGCGTTGGAGCAGATTACGCAGCGGTGCGGATCGCTCTCGCTGGATTTTCTCAAGGGGTATCGCACGGAGAAGATTCGTTTGTGGCTGGAACGCTTTGACGGCGTAGGTGTGAAGACCAGTGCGGCAGTGGTGAACTTCAGTACGTTACGACGCCGCGCGATCTGCGTCGATAGCCACCATCTTCGGGTGACACAGCGGCTGGGGTTTGTCGGTAAGAGTGCAGACGCACGGGAGACGGAGAGCAGGTTGATGGAGATGGCTCCTGCGGAGTGGTCGCCGGAGATGCTGGACGAGCACCACACTTTGATCAAGCTTCACGGCCAGCAGGTTTGTACGAAGAATCATCCGAAGTGCCATGCTTGTCCGGTGTTTGACGTCTGTCCTGCCGGCGCAGGTGGTTAGAGCAAATCGAAGCCAAAGGAAGTTGCGACCTGTTCCGATATGCCCACGTGGGAGCAAGGCAGTCGAGGTTAGGCAAAGCGCTCAAAACAGGGGTATTGGGGGAGCGGAATTTAAGAGGGATTGCACAGGTAACCCCGCCGTCCCCGGTTTCCTCTTGCGTACTGAATGATCATTCATGTAGAACATCGCGTCGTTAAAGTTGTCAGTCGGGCCGTCGCCAACGGAGTTGGGCCGGCTGACACAATGGGGAGCAACACGCATGTTCAATTCCAATTCGCGGCTTTTTTGTTTCAACGCTTTGGCCGCTGTTCTTCTTCTGGTGTGCTTTTTCTCCACTGTTCTGCAGGCCCAGAACATCTCTACGGCGCAGCTCAACGGTACTGTTCACGATCAGACCGGGGCTGTGATTCCCAACGCAGCCGTGACGATCTCGGATGAATCGAAGGGCTTCTCCCGTTCGACGACTACGGATGCGCAAGGAAACTACCGTCTGCTGCTGCTGCCGCCAGGTACGTACACCGTGAAGGCGACGGCCAACGGCTTCAACACGTACGTCAGCAAGAATGTGATTCTGACGACTGGTGAACAGGCCGAGCTTCCGCTCTCTCTTTCAGTGGGTACGACGCAGATTGTTACGGTTAGTTCAGGCGCGGACATCGTCGAGACGCAGCGGAGCTCCCAGTCCACGACGGTCGACCAGCTTCGTATCGATAACCTTCCGACGAACGGACGCAACTACATCAACTTCACTTTGACCAACTCGCAGATTGCGCGCGACGCTGCGCCTGCGGTTGGTGCGATTCCCACCTCTGGGCTCAACTTTGGCGGAGTTCGGGCGCGGTCTAACTCGATCAATGTCGATGGCGCCGATGCTGGGGACTATATCTCTGGCGGCACGCGGACGACGGTATCGCAGGATGCGGTGCAGGAGTTCCAGATCATTACGAATGGCTTTGCGGCGGAGTACGGTAGGGCGTCGGGCGGCGTAGTTAATATTGTGACTAAATCAGGCACAAATAAGACCCATGCGAGTGCTTTCGGGTTCCTGCGCAACCGCTATATTCAGGCGACGAACCCATTTTCGACCGTGGACCAGCCAGCGTATACGCGTGTTCAGGCGGGTTTCACCCTCGGCGGAGCGATCATACCTGACAAGACGTTTTACTTCTTCTCAACCGAGATTACGCGGCGGCAGGAGACGGGCTTTTCGGATATCGGATCGAACAACTTTGGGCTGACCAGCATCGATGTGAGCCGGTTCTATGGGGTTCCGGGCGGTGCGCTTACGATTCAGGGTACGCCGGAGCAGCAGGCGTTTCTGCAGAATGCAGCCGTTCCACCGAACACACCGGGAATTCAGCAATATATCGCTCTGGTCGGATCGGGATCTTCGCTGGCTACGACTGGGCAGAATCCTGCATTTCTGCAGTCTGCGATCGGCCCGAGGAACTTCGCGACTTCGGGCCAGGCAACACCAACTTCGTTTACGCCGCTCAACAGCCTGATCGGGAACTTTCCGGTGACCGAAAAGACCGAGGTCTATTCGCTGCGGATCGATCACAAGCTGACCAGCAATCAGCAGCTCGTTCTGCATGGCAGCGCGAGCCCTAGCTACATCACCGGCATACAAGAGAGTGCCGCAAACCAGAACCTTGGCGAGAATTCTTTCTCCCGCACGGCCACCCAGAGTCTGCACGACTTTGCGATCGCGGCCCAGTATACGGTTATTATCGGCAGCAACAAGGTGAACGATCTGCGTTTCCAGTATGCGCGCCACCCCGTGCTATTCGCGAACACGAACTCACCCGGCGGAGGCAGCACAGCGGTGAATATCCCTGGGTATGCGTACTTTGGCAAGACTCCCTTTTCGATTGTGAATCGCATTGAGAATCAGAACCAGCTGCAGGACAACTTTACTTACACGCGCGGTGCTCACACGTTCAAGGCGGGTATCGATCTTCGGTATATTCCGATCAATCTGCTGCAGGGGCAGCTCTATGGTGGTGGCGACTATACCTTTGCCGGTTTGAATGCGACCGATGTTTCGCCGTTGCTTGCGGGTTTGCCAGGGTTCTCGGCCATTCAGGCTTATGGTCTGGGGATTCCGCAGTCCTTCGCGCAGGGCATTGGACAGACGACGTACAAGTATGACCTGAAGACGCTTGGTGCTTTTCTGCAGGATAGTTGGCGCGCTACCAGCAGAATGACGTTGAATCTTGGGGTTCGGTATGACATTGAGGCTTTCCCGACGCAGCTTGCTTTGAACAGCAATACGAATCAAGCCGAGAGAATCTATGGGATTCGCGAAGGCATTCGACTGCAGCCTCTGAACTTTGCTCCCAGAATAGGGATTGCCTATGATCTGCGGGGAGATGCGAAGACGGTAATTCGCGCTAACTACGGGCTGTTCTATGATCGCGCCCCTGGAAATCTTGAATCGCAATCGACGAGCTTCAATTCGACGAAGGTTCCGCTCGTCATTCTCGGGGGTGGAGCTCCTTGCAGCATAGCGAGTCCAAATGCTGCGGCAAGTCCGCTGAATTTGAACGCCACCAATGCGTTTCAGGGATCGCTGGGGAACCCGAACTGTCTTGGCGCGAGCGCGGCCGGGGTGAACTATCTTGCAAGCCAACAGCGGTTCGATCCTAACAACTCGAACTCCGTCTTCGTCAACCAGAACTTTCTGGCGACTGGATTCCCTTTGGCGATTCTTCCTTCTGGCTTGCCTGCAGATTTGTTCTACAAGACGCCTTATGTGCAGCAGATGTCGTTTGGAGTTGAGCAGGATCTGGGGCACGATACTTCGTTGAACGTCGCGTTTACTTCGACTGGGGGCCGGCATCTGAACCGTCCGATCAACGTGAATCCTGTGAATCCGCAGTTGCTGACAGCCAACTGGCGCAATGCGGTGAACGCGGTGAAGGCGGGAACGGCAGCACCTGGAACGGCCAGTCCGACCTCGAATCCGTTGACTGTCGGGACGGCGGCTGGGGTCAATCCCTGTGGAGCGGGCCCTACAGGTCCCTTTGTTACGCCAGCGCTGCTGAACTTCTTTCGCCCATCCGGGCTGAATACTTCACTTGCGACGTTCCTCGCGAATCCGAATGTGGGCGGTGGGCAGTGCGTTGCTTTGGCGAGCGAGATCGCTGCGGCGGATGGACTAGGCGTCGGCATTCCTGTTCCGTTCGGCGATATGTCGCCCAATCTGACGACCGGAAGCTCGAGCTATAACGCTCTGAGCGTGAATTTGAGGAAGCGCCTTTCGACGAACTATGAGTTTCTGGTCAGCTACACGTGGTCCCACGCGATCGACGACTCTACTGATGTGGTTTCGACGTCAGATGCACCTCAGAGCAACTTCGCGCCGAATGCGGAACGCAGCACTTCGACGTTTGACCAACGCCATCGCTTTGTACTCTCGGGCGTGTACAACACGGGTCATCTTGGAGGTTCGGGATTTGTTCCTGTGATTTTCTCCGGCGTGACGGTGGCGCCGATCTTTGAGGTCTCCTCGGGGAGGCCGTTCAACATCCTGACGGGAACGGACACGAACTTTGACTTCGATCCGCTGACAGATCGGCCGAACGCGGTCGCTCGTGACAGCGCACCCACCAGCTGCGGCACGGCTCCGGTGCTCTCCAAGTACTCTCCGACTGGGGCGTTCAATCTGCCGTGCTACGCGGATGCGCCGCCAGATGCAGGGCCTGCGAGCAGCTATTACGCCGGCAATCTTGGCCGCAACGTTGGGGTGAAACCGTATAACGTGTTTACGGATCTTCGACTAGCGAAGGCGTTCATGTTCCCGCACGAGATCGCGCTGCAGGTGTCGATGGATGTCTTCAACATCATTAACAAAAACAATACTTTGGATGTGAACCTGCTTTATACCGCGGCCGGTACGCCGACTGCAGCATCCGATCCGCGTCAGTTTCAGTTTGGAGCCCGTCTTTCGTTCTAGCTGATGAGCCATGCTGAAATTTCGGATTAGTTCACCTTCAGGTTTGCGTCGGCGTCCATCACGAGCGACTCGCCTTCGACCAGCAGGGAGTGTAGTTTCAGCGAGTCGAGCGAGAGGGCGTAGCCGGTGGTTTCGGTCGAGCGGCTGAGGAGCTGACGCATCAGCACGGCGGCGTTGACCTTCATCTGTGCGGGGACCTTGTGGCTCAGAAAGGGTGCGAGGATGAAGTTCAGCTCCCTGGATTCGCTGAGCTTTTCGATTCGTGCGTCGCGAAATCCGATGCTCTCTTCTTCTGCTTCGGGGATTAGCGAGACGTCGGTGTCGGTAGTGAGCGAGACACCGAGGCAGGCGCCACGGACAGAGGTGCCAAGCTTCGATTTGGCATGAACATGGACGACGATGCGGTCCTGGACGAAGGTGACGTGGGGTGATTCGGCGTAGACATAACAGGGCGAGGCGGCATCGCCACGGATGTAGTAGCGGCCCTGTGGACCGTTGAACAGCTGTGCTCGCAGGGTGCGCTCCAAGGCCTGCGCGGAGACCTTCACCTCGATCGCCGAGGCAGGGTGAGGCGCAGAGAAAAGAAGAGCAAAGAGGAGCAGGCAGAGCGGAATTCGGCGCATGTTGTTTAAAGCATAACGGCAGTTGCGATGGAGAGCTTGTTCGTTATCTTTGCGACCCCCATCTGTCGGGATGGCTGGTAATCTGTGCTGATCATGAGTCGAAGATCTTCTCTATTCCTCGTCACGGTTTTTTTCGCTGCGATCTCGCAGCTTTCAAACGCTCAGGCCAGGCGCATGGTCTTGATCGACCAGGACGGTTCCGGCCCTGGCGGCTCCAACCAGATGGCGATGATGGTGCTGCTGCAGTCCCCGCAGGCCGAGGTGCTGGGCATCACCATGGTGAGCGGGAACGCGTGGGAGCCGGAGGAGGTGCAGCATACTCTGCGTATGCTCGAACTGGTTCATCGGCCGGATGTTCCCGTTGTGCCGGGCGCGATCTTTCCGCTGGTCAGGACCGAGGAAGAGTCGAAGGTTCAGCAGCAACTCTATGGGACTTTTCCCTGGTATGGGGCGTGGGGCGACCTTGCTGCGACAACGAGCCGGCAATCTTATCATGGGCCGTACGTCGTGCCGAAGTTGGCTGAGGGCGAGCCTGCGCTGAAGCCCCTGGCGGAGGACGCTGCGCACTTCCTTGTTCGTCAGGTCCATGCGCATCCGCATCAGGTTACGATCTACGCCGCCGGCCCGCTCACCAACATTGCGCTCGCGATCACGATTGACCCGCACTTCGCCGAACTTACGCAGGGCATCGTGATCATGGGTGGCAGTCTGAGTCCGCAGACGGGCGATCCTGAGTTTGCTAACAATCCTCGACACGAGTTCAACTTCTGGTTCGATCCCGAGGCCGCGCACATTACGCTTCGCGCCCACTGGCCGCGTATTGATCTGACGACGGTCGACATCTCCATCAAGACAGGCTTCACCAAGGAGATGCTGGGCGAGATTGCTCGTTCGCCTAACCCCGGAGCGAAGTATCTGGCCGCTTACACGGGCGAGTTTTACTACCTATGGGACGAGCTTGCGGCCGCTGCGTGGCTGGATCCAGCGATCATCACCAAGGAGGAAAAGCTGTACGTTGATGTGGACCTGACTCGAGGGCCGTTTTATGGAGACACGCTTTCGTGGACTTCGGCCAACAAGCCTCAACTCGATCTGCAGCTGGTTCATGTACAGACAGACCTCGATTTGCCGCGATTCAACAAGCTCTTCGTCGAACTGATGAAGGGGCCGCCTCAGCCTGGCTCTCCAGTGAATTAACCATAGGCGCTTTGGCGTTAACCCGTGCCGGAGTCTGTATCCTGTAAGGAGAGACTCAGTCCTGTATCGACGGGATATTGGTCCACGGGAGGCTTGATGGAAAGGCGTGAATTCTTGACCGCATCTCTTGCAACTTCAGCGCTCGCACTCGCGAATCAGGGGTCGGCTCAGACTTCATCCGGCAAACCGCGCGAATTCTATGAGATTCGCAGGTACCATTTGCAGACCGGTCCACAGATTAAGCTCACCGACAGTTACATATCAGAAGCATTGATTCCAGCATTGAATCGAATGGGCATTGCGCCGGTTGGGGCCTTCCATCTGGACATTGGGCCGGAGACGCCGACGCTATATCTTTTGCTGCCATGCTCAAAGCTGGAGACGCTCGTCTCGGCTGAACTGCAACTTGTACATGATGAGCAGTTCATGAAGGCGGCAGAGCCGTTCTGGAATGCGCCAGCGACTGCACCCGCCTTTCAGCGCATCGAGAGCTCGCTTCATATTGCGTTTGAAGGTTGGCCGAAGTTGACTCCGCCAGTAGCAACGGTAGAGCACGGCAAAAGAATATTTCAACTGCGCACCTACGAAAGTCCCAGCAATCAGGACCATATTCGCAAGGTCGAGATGTTTCATCACGGGGAGTTCGACATCTTTCAGCGTGCAGGATTCGGCCAGGTCTTCTACGGCGATACGCTAATCGGTCCGCGAATGCCGAACCTTACCTACATGCTCAGCTTTTCGGATCTGACCGAGCTCAACGTCAAATGGGACAAATTCCGTACCGATCCCGAGTGGACCAAGTTGAAGAGCTCGCCGCGTTATAACTTTGAGGAGATCGTGAGTAACATCTCAAATCTGATATTGAGCCCGATGGCTTACTCGCAGATATGACTCGCGCCAGCGATTCTGTTCGTCAAGGCAAGCGTAAGGAAAAAAAGAAATGATGGATATCAACCAATTGAACGAACACTTTGGCCTGCCGGGTGTTCTCGCATTTCACGCAACGGAAGGTGGTCTTGTACGTGCCGACATTACGACGCCACACGCGACTGCGACCGTATACCTGCAAGGCGCGCACCTGACCGCGTGGCAGCCTGCGGGCCATCAGCCTGCGATCTTTACCAGCCGCAAGACCGATCTGGCACCAGGGAAGGCAATTCGCGGCGGAGTGCCGATTGCGTTTCCGTGGTTTGCAACGCGTCACGACGGAAAGACAGGGCCTTCGCACGGATTCGCGCGAATTCAGGACTGGACGCTCGCGTTTGCTGCGCTGGCTGGTGAGGATCTGCACCTTACCTTTACGCTCGGGGCTAACGATCTCAGCCGCAGTCTCGGATACGATCACTTCCATCTTGGCTATCAGCTCACCATCGGACGCACCCTGACGATGCAGCTGACGGTGGCCAACGATGCGGATACACCGCTTGTCTTTGAGGAGGCGCTGCATACTTACTATGCAGTCGCGGATGTTCACGAGATCGCCATTGCAGGTCTGGATGGAGTCAGCTATCTCGACAAGGTCGATAGCTTCAAGGAGAAGGTGCAGCACGGCGATATCACCGTGACCGGTCCAACAGATCGCGTCTACCTGGACACGACCGCTACCTGCACGCTGAGTGATCCTGTGCGCAAACGGCGAATTGCTGTTGCAAAGACAGGCTCCAACACTACGGTCGTGTGGAACCCCTGGGAGTCGGGAGCGGCGAAGTTGGCGGATATGGACCCTTCGGAGTGGCATGAGTTTGTCGCGATTGAGACGGTCAACGCGGCGACCGATGCGATCACGCTCGCTCCGGGCGCTACGTACACCATGCAGGCGCGGGTCACCTTGGATAAGCTTCATGGCTAGCGGACTTCGATAGAGCAGAGGCGACGATTTTGCAGATCCGCCGCTGTGTCGATACTCTCAGAGAGTGATGCTCATCCTCGCCTCTGCTTCTCCTCGTCGTCACGAACTTCTAACGCAGGCGGGTCTCACCTTTAGAGCCGAGGCCGCGAACCTGAACGAAGACCTGTTACCGAATGAGGCTGCCGCAGCTTATGTGCAACGGCTTGCCGAAGAGAAGGCGCAAGCTGTGTGGAACGCGCACAGAGCGTCGGATCGTTCTGAGGATCCTCTGGTAGTTCTTGGCGCGGATACGTGCGTCGTTGTAGAGGGACACATTCTGGGGAAGCCGGCCGACAGTGCCGATGCACGACGTATGCTGGAGTTGCTGAGCGGGCGCACACACGCAGTGTTGACGGGCATCGCTGCGATCACGGCGAAAAAGACAGTGCGCGATCTCGACATCACTCAGGTGACATTCAACGTAATCACTGACGCGGAGGTTGGACGATACATCTCCAGTGGCGAGCCGCTCGATAAGGCGGGGGCCTACGCGATTCAGGGCTACGCAGCACGGTGGATACCTCGGATCGAGGGCTGCTACTTCAATGTTGTCGGCCTGCCGATCGCTCGCACCATCGCGTTGCTGGCTCAGGCTCAACTGGATACGCCCGTCGCGGAGAAGGTGTAGATCGACGACTGGCTGATACCGGCTGGTCGCTCACTCGATGCTGGCGATCATGGCCGCGAGCAGAGCCGTTCGCGGTACGAGGTGCTCGATGACGACGGACTCGTGTGCGGCGTGGGCGCCATCGCCCACAGCGCCCATCCCGTCGAGCGTTGGCACACCGAGGGCAGCGGTGAAGTTGCCGTCGGAGCCGCCGCCGGTAGACGCCTCCTCAAGGCTAAAGCCAATTTCGGCGGCGAGTTCCCGCGCTTTTTTGAAGAGGGCGATGGTTCCCGACTTGCGTTCCATCGGGGGACGATTGATGCCGCCAGTTATTGTGAGTTTGCAGTGGGGGTCTGAGACCTTGAGTTTCCGGAAAAGCCTGTCGACGTAGGCGGCGTCACTAGCCTTCGCGATACGGACGTCGACCTCCGCGGAGGCGTGCGACGGGACGACATTGGACCGCGTTCCACCAGCGATGACACCACAATTCACCGTCAGTTTGCGCTGCAGATTTGTGAATCCGGAGATGGTTTGGACCAGCTTTGTGAGTTCAAGAATCGCGGAGTGGCCGCGCTCAAAGTCGACGCCGCTATGTGCTCCGACTCCGGTAACCTGCACATTGTATTGGCCTACGCCCTTTCGGGCAGTCTTATAAGCCAACCCCTGGGCCGGCTCCAGCACCAACACGACAGACGAATCTCCGGCCAGCTTCTCGGTTATTGGCCGCGAAATAGTGCTTCCGACCTCCTCGTCGCTGTTGAGCAGGAGCGTTATCGGGTGAGCTAACTTCAACTGTTGCAATGATCTAACGGCTGCCAGAGCCATTACGACTCCGGCCTTCATGTCTAATACGCCTGGTCCCCAAAGTCTCCCGTTTGCCTTTCGCCATGGCATTGACTTTAGTGTGCCGAGGGGCCAGACGGTGTCGAGATGCCCCAATAGGAGGATAGGTTTTTGTTTGGAGCGCGAGGGGCCGAAGCGGAGCTCCAGAACGTCGCCGAATTGATGCTGTCTATGGCGTTTGGATCGGGCACCTATCTCTTCAGCCCATTGTTCGACAAGGCCGACGGCTGCGTTAACTGCCTGCGGGTCTTCACTTGGAGATTCCTGCTGGACGAGAGCTCGGAGGGTCTCTTCGATTAATCCCTCCTGGTTCTCCACGGCGCTGAGGATCGCTTTGGGGTCCATGGACGGATGTTATAGCAAGCAAAAGGATTAGTTGACCACATGTTGAGGAAAAAAGTAGTCATCCTCTCAGGGAACTGTGGCTTATTTGCCACAACGGGAAGAGTTCTTTCCGCTGTAGTCTCGGAGATGGTTCTATCCGGAGACGCCTACTCGTGGCATTGGAAGCTCATTTTGAGCAGACAATTCGTTCGGAGATAGAGTTCAGCGGTATCGGCTTACACAGCGGGGCGCCTGTGCTGATGCGATTGGTCCCGGCGCCGGCTGGATCTGGTATCGTCTTTCGTCGCACCGACTTAGACAACTTCGAGATCGCAGCGATCGGGCGGAATGTCGCCAAAGTCAGTTACGCGACGAGCCTGATGCGGCAGAGTGTTTTGATCTCAACTACTGAACATCTGCTCTCTGCTCTCATCGGCTTTGGTGTGGATAACGTGATCGTCGAGGTGGATAACCTCGAGGTTCCGATTCTGGATGGAAGCTCTTTGCCCTATGTGCAAGCATTTCATTCTGTTGGGCTTAAGCAGCAACGGCGTAAACGGGAGTACCTAAAGATTTTAAAAGAGGTTGAGGTGCGGGAGGGATCGAAGTTTATCGGGGTCTATCCGGGGTCGGGCTATCGAATTCAGTACACGATCGACTTCCCGCAACCTATTGGGTATGAGACGTTTAGGGGGGATCTTGCGACTGGGGACTATGTTAAATTAATTGCTCCCGCGCGTACTTTCGGATTTAAGGAGGATGAGGGTATGTTGCGGGATATGGGCCTGATTCGTGGAGTTTCGGATGAGAGCGCCATTATTCTTTCGCGGCAAGGTGTTGTAAATGGGCCACTTCGCTTCAATGACGAGTTTGTCCGGCACAAAGTGCTGGATTTGATTGGGGATTTGGCGTTGGCGGGGCGTCGGATTCAGGGCCATGTGGTGGCCGAGCGGGCTGGACATGCGATGCATACTGCTCTTGTGCAACGACTTATGCGAGACAGGTCGGCATGGGAGCTGGCGCATGGGTACGATGAGGTAGCAGAGCCGGCCAGGGTGATGGGCCAGTTGCAACCAGCTACGGTTTCGTGATTTTGCGGTCGAAACGCGTGGTTTGTTGATGGTGGATCGTGGTGACGATGTGGTGATTTGTGTGGCTGCTAAGCCCCGTTTTCGAGCGGGGTGGGCGTGAAGGCTGTGGCGGCGATCGCGTTGGGGTCGAACCTGGAATCGTCCTTCGGGGACCGTGAGGCGAATCTGGAGGAGGCGGTGCGGTTGATCCGACCGCTGGGTGAGGTGACGGCGGTCTCGTCGTTTTACGATACGGAGCCGGTGGGGTTTCTGGATCAGCCTAGATTCCTGAATGCTGCTTTGCTGCTTGAGACTGAGTTGGAGCCGGTGACTTTGCTAAGGGAGCTGCTTGTGGTGGAGCGGGCGATGGGGCGGGAGCGAGTTGGGGCTGTGGCGAAGGGCCCGCGGGTGATCGATCTGGATCTGTTGCTATATGTCGATGCAGAGGGGCATGCAGCGGTGATGGAGACCGAGGATCTGGTGCTGCCGCATCCGGAGATGCAGGCGCGAAGATTTGTGCTGGAGCCGCTGGCGGAGATTGCGCCGGAGATGGTGCATCCGGTGTCTGGGCTGACCGTTCGGGAGATGCTGGATAGCTTACGCTCGGATTCTTGATTCATTGATGAGCCGGCGGAGTTGTGGCCGGATGGAAGAAGGCAATTCAGTCGTTGCGGCTTCGCCTTCACTCCGGCCTTCGGCAGAGCGGAGCCTACTCATCGCGCAAGTGCGACGCGATGAATGGGGCACTCGGCTTTCCCTTGATTGGCGAATCGATCCACTGTGGCCCTCCCAGTGGTCGGGAGGGCCATAGTGATCTCGCGCTGCGCGGACTTAGCTTGCGTTTTACGTCTTCCGTCTGTCGTTTTTAGTTCGCTCCGTCTGCCTTTGCAAACCTGACCGTGTAGTCTCCGATTCTCTTGCCATGATCCATTCCAACTTCGATATCCGAACGATAGTGGATGCCCGCGTAGAGCCTGGACATGGCGGCCTCCTGCATCTGCGCTTGAAAGTAGGTTGCCCCGTCGGGGAAGAGATAGGACAAGACATCGGAGCCTGCGGCGGAGAAGTCTGAGTGGCCTGAGACGTAGGATGGAAAGTTTGGAAGTCCGGTCTGGGTCTTGATGGAGGGATCGAGCTGCGAGGGTCGGGGGTTGAAGTAAAAGTACTTCGCATCCCAGCAGCCAACGGCGGCGTCATGGAGTGCCATATTGAGCAGCGCGAAGACGCGTGAGGCGCGAACCTCGCTGAAACTGGCAGCGCTGATGTACGGCTCGGCGATGGCGTCCCAGTGGCCGGGAGGAGTTACGGTACTGACTCCATCGGCCCATTTGTAGACCGTCGCCTGCTGGTCGCGGGTAAGACTGTTGACGATGCTTTTCACTTCGGCGGTTTCGGTCTGCATTTGAGGGGATGAGGTGGATGGAGGCGGACCCGGCCGCTCGTTCACGATGTCGTTGGGAGTCATCATCCACGCCTTGACCTTGCCGAAGACGGGGAGCATGGGCGGGCGAGGTGGACCGTCCTGGCTGATCCAGGGGATCTCTCCGCGCGCGGTTGCATTGTCGGCGAGGGACTGCCAGAGAGCAGCGTTTCCGCCGGCTGCCTTCATTCCGTCGGAGGCGGCGCGGGCAGCGAAGACGGCGGCGACGGCTTTGCCCAGGGCTACTCCCGCGGCGATGTCGCTGGCGGACGCTCTGCCGGAGATGAGGGCGACTTGTTGCTGCTCGGCTGCCTTGGCGTTGATCTCATCGACCGAGGTGGGGAAGAGGAGCGTGAGCAGAGCAACGTTGACTCCTGCTTCGACGGCATCTTCGGAGGGGTAGGAGGGAATGTCGCTGGTCGGCAGCAGCGCCTTGATGCTGGTGTCCGCTTTGAAGGGGGAGGGGCGATTGTACAGGTACTTGTAGTACCACGCGGCCTTGAGGGCCTCAAACTGCGCGACAGAGACGTAACTGTAGGCGCGTGCCGCGTAGGGAGGGTTACTGAACGGATATTGCGGATTCGCGAATGGATTTGCGGGATTTGGAACGGGATAGCTTCCGTCCGGATTTGGAGAGGGCGGCAGATCGGAGCGCGCTGCAATCTCCCGCATGATCTGATTCCAACGGAGGACGCCGCCGCTGCTCCAATAGGTGATGGCGGTCTTTTGCGCATCGGTGAGGCTGGCCTGTGCGGCCTTGATGGATGCTAACTCAGACTGATAGCCGGGGTCGCTTACAGGGGCCGGGGCTGTCACAGGGATCTGCGTGGGACCTGAGAGAACGATCATCTTCCATGATCCGGCGTTGGCGTCGGTGTTCGCCGGAGTGACTGTCGGCAAGGGCTCGGAAGAGGGGATGTCCTTGCTACAGCTGGAGGTGCTCAGGGCCAGGGCAAGGAAGATTGCGGCTGAGATCGATGCGCGGAAGAGAGGCGTTTTCCTGGTCATTCTCATTGTCACGGGGTGGCTCGCTTTTCGAAAGGAAGGGTATACATGAGGCCGGTGGTGAAGGTGTTGGCTTGTCCAACGTTGCGGCCTTGAAAGGTGTTGGAGTAGATGAACCAGTACTGAAGGGCTCTTACTTTCGGGACCGGGACCTTGATCGTTGCGCCTGCTTTGGAGAAGTTGGTGCGGTTGGAGACGAAGGGCATATCCTGAGGGCGGATGTCACCGCCTCCGCGGGCTTGCTGTACGGAGAAGTCGCCTAAGAGCGAAACGTCGTTTTTGCGATAGCCGACGCTGGTGCCGTAGTTGAAGAGGTTGGGCATCGCGACCTGATTGCTGAGATAGAGCTGTCCGTTGGTGTAGTAGCTGGAGCGGTCGAGCGTTACGTTGCCGCGGAAGTTGTAGGCGGCGGTGCCGTTGAGATAGAGGCCACGCCTGCCCAGATAGTTCAAGGTGGCGCGTCCGGAGAGAGTCTTGCTGTTGGTGCCGAGCGAGAGCGGTTGAAGGTCGGGGGTGTAGTTGGTCATGGGGAGGGTGCCCGAGAGAACGGCGATCGCTCGTAGCGCGCCGAATTTGCCGACGGGAATGCTGAGGAGTTTGTACTTTGCTGCGAGGGTGAGGTCCTGAAATCCGGACTGGCCGTGGAGAACGCCCTTGCTTGCGTCGGTCCAAACGTAGGGAACGTTGATGATGAAGTCGAGTCGGCTGGTCACGCCGTAGTTGGCTGCCATGGTGACGGTCTGCGTCGTGATGGTGCCGATGTTTCCGTTGACGCGTTGGAGGTTCCCCTGCCAGTAGTTGTCCCAACTGTCGTGCGTGTAGAGGGCGCCTGCACAGAGGGACCTCTTCGCCAGCATGATGCCGTCGTCGATGGTCTGGGCGTGAAGCGATGGGCAGAGCATAGACAGGAATGTAAGACAGGCGGGAAGGGTGGCCTTCCGCCCTTTGGGTCTGGGGCTGCGTTCGGCGAGGATGAATCGGCGACGGGAGAAGAGGAGCGGCAGGCGCCTTGGTAGCGGGTTTTTAGACCCGGACGATGCTGGCGCGTGATTCGAAGTCATGGTCGTTCTCCGTGTCGTGAGAGGAAAGCATACGCACGACTTCTTGCGGAGCTTAGCGGTCATCGTGTGACTGCGAAGCCTGGCTGCGAAGAGATTCGTATACCCTGGTCACGAGGGAGTTTATGCGCCCACGCGGGTGCTGTCTTCAACTCAAAGGATGGTTTTTCTATCCATCGTGTGGGGGACGGACTTTGTGCCGGGGGTATGCCGGGGTACACTCTGAGAATCCTCGCGGGCGGTTCTGCTCGCTTGCAAATTTTTGAATGGAGCTTTGATTATGTCTGCGATCGAGTTTGGGAGTGCTGGGTTCTGGAGCCGTTTCGAGGAGCGTGTTGCTCCGTTCAATTTGTTGCAGCACCCGTTTTATCAGGCGTGGTCGAAGGGTGAGCTGACGCGTGAGGATCTGCGGGAGTATGCGGCGGAGTACTGGCATCATGTGTCGGCGTTTCCGACTTATCTGAGTGCGCTGCACTCGCGGCTGCCGGATGGGGAGATGCGGCGTGAGGTTCTGCGCAATCTGGCGGAGGAAGAGGGCGTGGATGCGGCTACAGCTCGTCCGCATAGCGATTTGTGGATGGACTTTGCTGCCGGTATGGGTGCGACTCGCGATGAGGTTGAGGGGCGCGCGGTTCAGCCGGAGATGACAGCGCTGATGGCTACGTTCCGCGAGCTGATGCAGGAGGAGAGGGCTTCGGCTGCGATGGCGGCGCTGTATGCGTATGAGTCGAAGGTGCCTGCAATCGCTACGACCAAGGCGGAGGGGCTTGCGGAGCACTATGGGACCGAGGGTGCGGCGGCGCGGTACTTTACGCTGCACCAGACGGCTGACGTTGCTCATGCGAGTGTTTGGCGGGAGTTGATTGATAAGCAACTTGCGGGCTCGCCTGAGGACGAAGAGGCGGTGCTGGCGGCTGGAGAGCGGGCGGCGAAGGCGCTCTGGGTTGCTCTGGATGGTGTGGAGCGGCAGCGGCTGGTGGTTAACTAAGGAGTTATTTGCTTGAATGATGAGGACCAGGCGAGGGTGTCTGGTCCTTTTTCTTTGTGTTGGAAGGATTCGCGAGTTTTCTTTTTTCACAACGAAAGGCAACAGCAGATTCCTCCGCTGCGCTGCGGAATGACAACAAAAAAACCGGCAACGGCAACAGCGGCGGCAACGGCAACGGCAAAAGCAATAGCAGTGGCAGCGGCTTTGCAACTGTGGGAGGTACGAGGTTTTTTAGAAGCGCATGTATTGGCTGTGGTGTTGGTGGTGCCAGTGGGTGATCTGGTGAAGGGCTTGGGCGAGGGAGTTGACCACTACGTTGGGTTTGCCGCTGCCGAAGCGTTCGATGGATTGTTCGGCGGTCTGGTCGGGGTCGTTGGCAGAGTTCCAGAGTCCGACGACGATGCGGTTGTTGGGAAGATGAGAGCGGACGCGCTGGCAGATGGCCCGGGCTTGCGAGAAGGCGAAGGGTGGAAGGGCTGAGATGAAGACGACGGTGTCGGGCTCGGAGGCGAGGGAGTCGAGGATCTCGCTGGAGACGGAGGCAGCGGAGAGCAGGAGGGTTTGATGGGAGGCTCGTTCCATGAGCTGGACGAGCATGAGGGTGGTGAGCTCGTCGGCCTGGTCGCTGACGGAGATGCAGATGACGGCGAACTCTTTTTCGATGGTGCGTGAGAGGCGTGGTGCGGTCGCGGGGGTGGCGTTCGCAGGCTCTTTCTGGTGGTAGTCGGTGAGTTCGGCGACGATTTCGCCGATGGTGAGGAAGAAGAAGTCTGAGCGCTTGTCGTCGAGGTTGCCTTGGTGGCGGTCCTGCTCGACGAGGGCGAGAGCGGGAATGAGGACGGAGTCGTAGAGCTCGACGAGGGGCTTGCCGTCGAGGAAGCGGTTGGCGACGGCGCGGGCTTCGCGCTGATCCATGGCGAGGAGGCGCTCGTAGAAGAGGGCCTCGGCAGAGAGCTCGGCGTCGGTGCCGAGGAGGGTGTGGAGGAAGGACAGCTGGGGGACGTGCCGGCCCATGACGACGATGCAGACGGTGAGGGGCGTGGAGAGGATGAGGCCGGGCCATCCCCAGAGGAGCGCCCAGAAGATGGCCATGGCGAGGAGTGCGAGGGATGAGATGCCGGTGCGGGTGCTGTAGAGCCAGGGCTCGACGAAGTTGGTGGCGGTGAGCTCGAGCGCGAGGAAGAGGCAGAGGATGAGGATGGGCGGCCACCAGGTAGTGGAGATGGCGACGGAGACGATGAGGGGAAGGGCGAGGCTGGTGGCGGTTCCGACGTAAGGGACGATGCGGAGGATGCCAGCGAGAACTCCCCATAGGAAAGCGTTGGGTACGCCGATGAGGTAGAGGCCTCCGCCGAAGAGGAAACCGTAGGCTGCGTTGACGGCGAGTTGAAAGAGGAGGTATTGGCTGATGCGGGTGGCGGCCTCTTGCAGGGCCTGGGTCATGAGGTTGATGCGGCCCATGCCGGCGAGCAGGAGGATGCGGTGTCGGAGGTCCTCGCGCTTCATGAGGAGGTAGATGGTGAAGACGATGACGACACCGACGGTTCCGATGGGACGAAGGAAGCGCATGAGCAGCTCGGTGGTGGTTTGGAGCTGGGTGCGGTCGGGGTCGATGACGCGGACGGGCTGAACTTGTACGGGGGATTGCGCGAGGGGCGTGGGCGATGAGGGGGTGATGTCGCCGCTGATGTCTTCTACGGCGGTGAAGGCCTTTTCGAGGGACTGTTCGGCGGGAGAGTGGACGGTGGCCATCTTCTGCTGGATGTTGAGGCGGTAGGCGGGGAGGGTGCGGGCTACGTTGAGCAGCTGGCGGGCGACGACGTAGCCGATGCTGAAGATGCTGAGGAAGGCGAGGATGCCGATGAGGGCGACGGCGAGAACGCGTGGAACTCGGCGGGTTTCCAGGCGGCTGACGGCGGGGGCGAGCAGGAACGACAGGGTGAGCGCGAAGGTGAGGGGGATGAGGAGCTCGCGCGCGAAGTAGAGGATGAGGACGATGACGGCGAGCACGAGGAGAGGCTCAACCCTGGGGATCTCGGTAGTGCGAGCGCGGGACATGGGAGTTGTAAGACCTCGTGGGACCTGATGAATGCTCTGCGCTTATGCGGGCAAGAATACATCAAGCGTGCTGAGGGGCGGGGGTTTATTGCGTCGCGCGTAGGCTAAACTCTTGTTTGCAGATTTGTTGGAGGAGGATCGATGGACAAGACGCAGCTGGTGAGCGCGAGGGAACGCTATGCCTTCGGACGGGAGCGGCGGAAGCAGATGAAGCGGCTGCACCATAAGACGTGGACGGCGAAGCAGCGGCGGGAGAGTCCACTGAAGCTGCTGGAGGTGTCGACGCGGGGACGGGTGCCGACGTTGGTGGCGCTGAAGAACGAGTTGATGGCGGCGTCGCCGTTTGGGTACTTTCGCGGGGCGGTGCCGGTGATGGCGTATGACCTGTCGCTGGTGGGTAATACGGGCATCTGCAATCAGCTGTGCGGCGACGCGCATGTGAGGAACCTGGGCGCGTTTGCGGCACCAGATGGGCGGCTGGTGTTCGATATTAATGATTTCGACGAGACGATTGTTGCGCCGTTTGAGTGGGATGTGAAACGGATGGCGACGAGCCTGGTGCTGGCGGGGCGTGCGGCGGGCGCGAAGAATCTGCATTGCAGGGAGGCCGCGGCGGTGTTTCTGGAGCGGTACCGGACGATGATGCACTCGTTTGCGCGAATGCCGGTGCTGGAGGTGGCGAAGTACCAGGTGCATCGGCTGGGAAATGTGTCGCCGGTGGCGGGGATTTTGCGGATGGCGGAGAGGGCTACGCCGATGCATACGCTGCTGACGTTGACGGAGGTGGAAGGGCGGCCTTCGGTGGTGAAGAAGAAGGGCGTCAAGACGGTGAAGGGTGCGGCGAAGAGTTCGGAGCGGCCGCAGCGGGTGTTTCGGACGATTCCGCCGAACCTAAAGCGGGTGACGGGAGCGCTGGCGGAGCAGGTGGTTGGATCGCTCGCGATCTATGCGGAGAGTCTGCAGCCGGAGCGCAGGCATTTTCTGGCGCAGTACCGGCCGATGGATGTGGCGTTCAAGGTGGTGGGGACGGGGTCGGTGGGGCTGCGGGACTACGTGGTGTTGATGGAGGGAAATGGGGTGAAGGATCCTCTGTTTCTGCAGATCAAGGAGGAGGTTGCTTCGGGATATGCGCCTTACGTCGCCGGAGCTCTGAAGGGAAGGAGAGGAAAGCAGCATCAGGGACAGCGTGTGGTGAATGGAGAGCGTGCGATGCAGCTGCAGTCCGATCCGTTTCTGGGATGGACGACGATGGAGGGCAGAGACTACCTGGTGAGGCAGTTGAACGACCACAAGGCTTCGATTCAGCTGGAGGATCTGAAGGCCGCCGGGTTGCTGGAGTATGCGGGGGTATGCGGCGAGATGCTGGCGAGGGGGCATGCGCGGGCTGGGGATAGCGCGATGGTGGCGGGCTACGTGGGGACTTCGGCGCGGTTTGATGAGGCAGTAGGTGCGTTTGCGGAGGCGTACGCGGATCAGACAGAGGTGGATTGGAAGCAGCTGGTGAAGTCGCTGAAGATGCCGGGGAAGAAAGCGGCGAAGTGAGACTGGTTATTTGACGAGAGCTGCCGGGGACGGTTTCCGAGTTACTGACAAACCGAACTATCGTGCTTTAAATTCCGTGGATGCCCTCAGTGCTTTCGTTACTTCTCCGGCGATATCGTCCTGGACCATTAGGATGTCGTCGAATGGCCGATCGTAGGTTTCAGACCAGACAACGTATCCATTGTCTGCACGAACCAATCGTGCGGCTACTCGCAGCCTGGCGCCCGACTTGCGCACGCTCCCATCGAGCACATAAGCGACACCGAGCGTCTTTGCGATATCGGTGACAGATATCTGCTTGCCCTTGAAGTAGAACGAGGCCGTGGGGGCAGGCACCTGAAGGTCTGGGATCTTGCTGAGTTTGTCGATCAGCTCCTCGGTCATGCCGTCGGCGAACTCCTCCTCTTTCATCCCCTCGGTCAGGTCGAGAAACGGCAGCACGGCGATGGATTTCTGTGGCCGCGGAAGAATGGCAGGTGGTGCTGCGTGATGGTTGTTCGCGATCTTGTTGTGGAACAGGAAGGCACCGATGAGTGCGAGGCAAAGTGCCGCGCCGGCAGCCCACGCGAAGCCGACTCTGGAGCGTGGGCTTGGGGGCGGCGCATCGGTGGTGATCGGGGGCGGTTGTTCGCCGTTTGAAGACAATGAAGAACCCGGCTGTGCGGTGGATTGGGCGATGGGTTCATCGGTCTCATTGGCCCAGGGACTGACCGTCGCTACCATCCGGTATCCTAGCCGCGGGACTGTCGCGATGTAAGTGGGCTCTTTGGGGTCGTCGCCGAGCAGACGGAGGAGGGATGCCACAGCCTGGTAGACGGAGTCTGGTGAGACGGTGACTTCAGGCCAGACCTGGTTGAGCAGGTCATCGATGCTGACGACCTTGCCGGCGTGCTCGGCGAGGCACAGCAGCAGCCGCATCGTCCGCACCTCTACGCGAGCGGTTTCTCCATCTCGTGAAATCTGGCTGGATGCTGGATTGACGGACCAATCGCCGATGCGAAGCATTGTCATAGTCGGGCGTTCCATGCAGGACTGGTGATTGTCCTTTGTTCTAAGCGGAAAAGCGGGCTCGCTGATTGTAACAACATCGCGAGGAGATGCTGGCTGCGTTCGGGCCGGGGTTGAGCCCAGCAGCGCTACCTACTTGTGCTACCGCCGTTCAACTCCATTTCAGAAGTATTCAGGGTGTTTCAGACTGAGCTCAGGACTTTCCGGCTCTCATCCGGGTACCGTACAACTGCATCCCGAATTGCAGACAAACAAGTATGGAGAAAAGATGATCTTCAAGAGACTGTTCAATTTATTCGCAATGGGCGTGTTGCTTTTTACCATTTGCGTGGCGCCTTCGACCAAGGTTGCTGCGGCAGATCCTTCCGCTCAACCTGCCCAGAAGATTGCGGTGGCGCAGGCGCTCCCCGCTCCAGGGACATACAAGATCGATCCGGACCATAGTTTCGCGTACTTTGGTGCTCGTCACCATGTGGTCGGGCTGGTGCGGGGCAGGTTCGACAAGGTTGCGGGAACCATTACAGCATCGCAGGACCTGGCCGCCTGCAGTGTCGACGTCGCGATCGACGTCTCCAGCATCAATACGCAGATCAGCGAGCGCGACGAGGACCTTCGCAGCCCCGTCTACTTTGATGTGAAGAGATTCCCGACGATGACCTACCACGGTCGCGGCATTCGCCGTGTGGCTGGAGGCTCCTGGATGATGGACGGCTCGCTGACCATGCACGGCGTGACCAGGGTGGTGCCGCTGACATTCACCTTCAATGGGGCGTTTTCTGATGTGAAGCCTGGCAGGCCGGCGCGCATGGCGTTCCATGGGTCCGCGGGGCTGAAGCGCGCCGATTTCGGCATGGGGGCGCGCGATAATCTCGAGGAACTGGGCGGGTTAATGACGACGGACGTCGAGATCGAAATAGACGTGGAGGCGGACGCAAACTCGCCCACTCAGTGAGAGCGTCAGAATTTGGCGCCGCTGCCGATGAATTCAGCTGGCAGGTTGGGAGTGGCGCGTAGCGTATTGGGCGAGGATGAGGCCGATGAGAAGCATGGAGGCGGCGACGTAGAAGGGTGTGCCGGGGATGCGGACGATGGCGTGGGCTCCGATGGACTGGCTGAAGATGTAGGTGAAGAAGCCGGGGCCGATGAGGCCTGCGATACCGCGCAGGCTGTTGATGGCGCCTTGCAGCTGGCCTTGTTCGGAGGGGCTGGTTTTGCGGGAGAGGACGCTCTGAGCGGAGGGCCAGGTGAAGGACATGAGGTTGAGCACCGGGATGCCGAGCCAGAAGATGAGGCCGGTCTTTGAGAAGCCGAACATGGAGTAGCCGATGGCTCCGCCGATGAGGCCGAGAGTCATGGCACCGCGCTCGCCGAACTTTGCGACCACACGCTTCACCAGGAGAGCGCCGTAGATGGCGGTGAAGATGCCGATGGTGGCGAGGGAGAAGCCGACGGTGCGGTCGGTCCAGTGGTAGCGATAGTCGGCGTAGATGACGTAGACGTTCATGAGCGACTGCTGGGCGATGTAGCCGAGGAGAAGGACGCCGGAGATGGCGAGCATACCGCCGCGTTTTAAGAGGTTGAGGGAGCCGACGGGGTTGGCGCGTGCCCAGGAGAAGGGGCTTCGATTTGCGAGGGAGAGAGACTCGGGAAGGACGAAGAGGCCGTAGAGTCCGTTGATGAGGCTGAGGAGGCCTGCAACCCAGAATGGCAGGCGTGGGTTAATGTTGCCCAAGAGTCCGCCCATTGCGGGGCCGAGTACGAAGCCGATGCCGAATGCGGCGTTCAACATGCCGAAAGCTGCGGCGCGGCGCTCGCGTGGGGTGACGTCGGCCATGTAGGCCATGGCGGTGGGGATGCTGGAGGCGGTGAGTCCGGAGATGACGCGGCCTACGAAGAGCCAGCCGAGCGCGGGAGCCCAGGCCATGAGGATGTAGTCGAGGCCGAGGCCGAAGTTGGAGAGAAGAACGACGGGTCGGCGGCCGAAGCGGTCGGAGAGTGAGCCGAGGATGGGGGAGAAGAAGAACTGCATGGCGGCGAATACGGTTCCGAAGAGGCCGAGCATGCGGGCGGCTGAGGAGGTGTCGCCGTGGAGAAAGCCTTCGATGAGGCGGGGGAGGACGGGGGCGATCATGCCGAGGGCGAGCATGTCGAGGGTGACGGTGAAGAAGATGAAGGTGGCGGCGGCGCGGCGGCCTGGGGGTGGGTTTGGAGTGAGGGGGATATCGGGTTCGATGGGGCTGACGATTTCGGGCTCGGTCATCATTGGATCCGGCGCCACGGACTCGGGCGTCGTGATCGGTTGCGACGAGTTTTGTGGTGATTCGGCCATGCGATTGATGGCAGTCTACGTGAGTTTTATGGCTCTTTCTTGGATATTTCGGCGTTAAGGTGTGGCGTGCGAGTCCTGCGGCGCATCGTACGGGAAGTCGCGGGAATGTAGTGGGGTTTTGCTGAGGGCATGCTTTACTGGGTGTTGGCGGAACGGTGATTTCTGCTGACGAGACAAGGATCGAGGGTCAATGCGGTTTGCGACAAGGGTGACGGTGCTGATTTGCCTGCTGGGCGCAGGTTTGCGCGCTCAAAGTTCGAGTACGGCGAAGCAGATTGTCGACACGATGCTGACCCATGAGAATGATCCGGCAGAGCACGGCAATCGATACATGTATCTGTCGGAGGAGCGGTCGGAGCGTACGGGTGGACATCTGTGGCAGGAGCGCGTGGTGGAGACGTCGCTGGGCAAGGTGAGGCTGCTGCTGGCCGAAGATGGCAAGCCGTTGAGTGCGGAGCGTGCGGCTGCGGAGAGAGAACGGCTCGCGCAGATCGTTGCGCATCCCGAGGTTTTTCAGAGGCGGGAGCAGGCGATGAAGAGTGACGAAGAGCACGCGGAGCAGATGCTGGCACTGCTGAGGAAGGCATTTCTTTTTGAAGATCCGCGCGTGGAAGGGAGCGATCTGCAGATTGTGTTTCGACCTGATCCTGCGTATAAGACGCAGTCGCTCGAGGAGCGTGTGCTGCATGCGATGTGGGGTACGGTCGTGGTGGATCAGCGAACCATGCAGTTACACCGGATCGAAGGAAAGATGCCTGCAGATGTAAGTCTGGGTTATGGCCTGCTGGGTACGGTGCACGCGGGCAGCAGCTTTAGTACGACGCATGAGATGGAGCCGGGCGGCGATTGGAAGGACGCAACGGTTAATACTGCGATCGAGGGGAAGGCGCTGCTGTTCAAAGAAATCAGCAGGAGTGAGCATCTGGTTCACAGTGAATTTAGACAGATGCCGGCGGATATGAGCGTTGCGCAGGCGGTGGAGATGCTGGAGCGGTAGCGTCCTGCCGGACGGGCCTCCTGCGCGGAGTGCGGTCACTTCGTGACTTGTGTACCGCTTCGCCTGGTCCTCCCGTTGGTCGGAATGATACGTCCTTCAGGCTGCGGCTACGCGCTGGATGAGATTGTTCTGCTCTCTTTGGGATTCAGCGCCGATGGTGAAGGCATCGAGGACTCCGGTGCTTAGCGCGTAGCGGATGGCCTCGGCTGGTTTGTCGCGGAGATCGCCCTGGCCGAGGATCTTCATGCCGACGATTCCCTTCCCTTGGGCGCGCATCTGTTTGATGACGCTGATTACGGTGGCGGGGTCGGCGTCCATGTGGGAGCCGATGGGGTTGAGACGGACGAGATCGACTTCGACCCAAGGCGAGGCGGCTGCGGCCTTCAGCGCGGGTAGGCTGTGGCAGGAGACTCCGTGGGCGCGGATGGTGCCCTTCTGTTTGGCTTCGGAGAGGACGTCCATGATGCCGCGATAGCGAGTGGTCCAGTCGGCTTCAGTGACGCAGTGGATGAGGACGATGTCGATGTAGTCGACGCCTAGCTCTTTGCGGAAGCGGTCGAGATCGGCGCGAACGCCGGCTGCGTCGCGGGTGTCGGTCTTGGTGAGGACGGTGACTTTGTCGCGGGGGATGTGCTTGAGGGCCTCTGCGACGTAAGGGTGGCTGCCGTAGGAGTCGGCGGAGTCGAAGAAGCGGAGGCCGTTGTCGTGGTAGCCGTCGAGGAGCAGTTTGGTGAAGGGTGAGTCGCCGAGACGGGTCTGGTTTGAGGAGCCGCCGTAGCCTATGGTGCCTGTTCCCATGGCGAGGCGGCTGGTGCGGATGCCGGTGTTTCCAAGGACTACCTCGTCTTGCGCGTGGAACTTTTGCGGGAGGGGATCCGGTTCGAGCAGGGCGGCGCGGGCGATGGCGGTGCGGGTGAGAAGCGTGGCCGCGAGGGTGCGGGTCGTGCGGCGAAGGAAGTCTCTCCTTAGCATGGCGCGATCTCCTTGGAGGTAGATTACTCCGATTCGCTTGCATGGGAAAGACGGTGTCCTGCCGGACGGGCCTCCTGCGCGGAGGGCGGGCGTTTGCACGCCTTTTTAGAGCTTTGCGTGGTCCTCCCGTTGGTCGGGATGAGATTTAGATTCGCGACCATCGGGAGCGCCTGGCGAAGCGGTATACGTCACGAAGTGACCTTCCCGCGCAGGGAGTCCGTCTGGCAGGGCATATCTTTTCGAAGAAATCAGGCGATGACTTCGAAGGGACGCATCATGTCGTTGGCTTCGTGCTCGAGGATGTGGCAGTGGTAGAGATATTTGCCGGGGTAGCCTTCGAAGCGGATGATGACGCGGGTCACCTGTCCTGCGGGGCACTGGATGGTGTCCTTCCAGCCCATCTCGTTGGGGGCGGGGGCTTCGACGGGGCCGCGGAAGCGTAGGTTTTTCTTGGTCATCAGTTCGAACTGGTCGAAGGTGCGGCGGTCGAGAATCTGGAAACGCACGAGATGGATGTGCATGGGGTGGGTGTCTTCGGTCTGGTTGACGAACTCCCAGATCTCGGTGGTGTTGAGTTTGGGGAACTCGGTGGTGGGCTCGTGCCAGTGCTTGTTGTTGATGAGCATGACCATCGGGTTCTGGAGGCGGTCCTGGTGCTCGTTGAGGGTGATGGTACGGGTGAGAGTGGCGGAGGACTCGGGGGTGCGGGGGAGGGTGCGGAGGGTTTTGGGGATGGAGTGAAGAGGCATGGTGGAGGTCTGATTCGCCACGCGGAACTGGAGGATGTCGAAGGCTCCGGTGCGTAAGTGAATGGTCTGGCCGGCGAGGTGGCTGAAGTCGATGAGGAGATCGGCGCGTTCGGCGGGAGCGAGCGCGAAGAACTTCTGCTCTACGGGTGTGGCGAGAAGACCCTGGTCGCTGCCGATCTGGATCATGGGCTGGTGGTTGTCGAGGGCGAGGCCGAAGAAGCGGCTGTTGGAGCAGTTGAGGACGCGAAAGCGGTAGAGGCGGGGTTCTACGTTGAAGAACGGGCGAAGCTTGCTGTTGATGAGGATGCCGTCGGCAGTGAACTCGGGGATCCAGGGGTGGTCGGGGTCGCCCGAGGTGGCGTAGAAGAGCTGGCCGTCGGTGGTGAAGTTGCGGTCGCAGAGGGTGAGGGGGATTTCAAAGGGGCCGGATGGGAGGTTGAGGGCGTCCTCGACCTGGTCGCGGATGAGGAAGAGACCGGTGAGGCCGGCGTAGGTGTTGAGGCGATTGAGACCCATGGCGTGGTCGTGATACCAGAGGGTGGCGGACTCCTGCTGAAGCGGGTAGTGGCAGGTTTTGGATTGGCCGGAGGGAAACCAGTCGGTAGGGTAGCCATCGTAGCGCGTGGGAACCTTGGCACCGTGGAGGTGGGCGACGGTACGGACCTCGGGCAGGTCGCGTCCGCTGCCGTGGAGGCTGAAGTCCACGGGGAGAAAGTGTTTGGAGGGGAGATTGTTGACCCAGGTGATTTCGACGGGCTGGTTGGAGCGGGCTTCGATGACGGGGCCGAGCGGGGTTGGACCGTAGCTCCACATGCGGGTGGGGGGGACGTCGCGGTGGATTTTGGACTGGATCTCACGCATGGTGATGCGGAGTTTGCGCGGAGAGGGGGTACCCATGGCGACGGATGGGACGGGGAGGGGGTCGACGAAGGGGGGAAGCTCGAGGACATGGAGCATGGGGTGTTTCGCGTCGGGAGCGTTGGGGGCCATGTGCGCGGGCATTGCGGATTGCATGTGCTCCATTTGGGCGAGAGCGCTGGGGCCGAGAAGGCTGAGGGCGGCGGTCTGCTGGAGGAAGCGGCGGCGGGATGACAGGGGATGGGTCGGGTCAGACAACGGGTGGATTCTCCGGGGCAAAAGAAAGCACGCACTCCGTGGGGAGTGCGTGCCTTTGAGCGTAACGGGTGAATGTGACGGTTTCGTGAAACGGCAGCTAGTTGCCGCTGGTGACCTTGCCGGTAGTGGGGTCGAGAACGACCACGTTGGGATTCGGAACAACCGTACTGGTGAAGTTGAACATACCGGTGAGTGCTCCAGCAGAGGCATCGAAGGACCCGCCGCCGATTCGCTGGCTGGACAGGAAGACATCCTCGATGAAGCGAGGGATGGAGGCCTGGTCGGTGGGGGTGTTGTCGATGTAGTTCTTCTTCGCCCAGGGGGAGATGACCAGAAACGGCATACGGGGGCCGTGTCCGCAGCGCCCCTGTACGGGAGCGCCGTTGGAGTTGGGACCGGGGAGTGAGGCAGCGGCTGCGCCAGTGCAGATGGCTGCATCGGAGACGCTGGCGGAGCCATTGACGATGTCGGTGAGGTGATCGTACCAGCCGTCGGAGTCATCGTAGGCGATGATGATGGCGGTGGAGGACCAGAAGGACGACTTCTCGATGGCGTTGATGGTGTTGACGACGAAGGTCTGCTCGTCGAGGGGGTCGGAGTAGCCGGCGTGGGCGTCCTGGAAGCCGGGGGCCTTGAGGAAGCTGACGGCTGGCATGTTGCCGGCGGCGAGAGCGTCGGTAAAGTCGTGCATGTCGTACTGGTGGTTGGCCTGGTCGGTGGTCCCGATCGCTGCGGTAGGACGCAGGTGGTTCAGGTTCGCTGTGCTGGCGTAGTACTGGAAGGGCTGGTGGTGCGGGATGTAGTCGGCCTTTGTTGGGTGGGTGGGAATGTTGACTGCGGCGGTGTTGCGGCCGCATCCGGTGGTTCCGTTGGAGTTGGTAACGGTGAGGTCGAAGCCGCCCTCAAAGAAGCCCCAGGTGATCTTGGCGGCATTGAGGAGATCGCCGATATTCTTGCCAGACATGCTGAAGTTGGCGCTGGTGGAGGAGCAGATGTCGCCGGTGGGATCGTCATCGTTGATGTCCGTGAAGCCACCCTGACCGTCGGCGACGATTGCGGAGGCCGCACCCGTGGGGTTGATGACGCCGTTGGTCTGGCCGGAGGCGAGATTGAGGGCGCCAGGAGTGGAGGGGCCGAAGGTGGTGCCGAAGGAGTGGTCGTTGACGGCGTAATGCTGCGCGTAGTTCCACAGGGCGGTGACGGTGTTGCCGTCGTAGTAGCCCATGGTCAGCGCAGTGGTGTTAGCTTGCGGAGGGGCGTTGGTGACCGCCGCCAGATTGGGTAACAACGGAAGGGCGGAGCTGTCCGGCGTGCCGACCGAGATCGGGAAGAGGTCCATCTTGCCGTTGTCGAACGCAAGCTGCTCGGGATTGTAGGCATGGTCCTGATCCGCTGTGGCGGCCTGGGCAGGAGCTAGACGAAACGGATTCGACGGGTTCGAGTTCATCCCGGCGACGTTGTTGGCGCTGTTCAGGTTCGGGTTCGCGGTGAGCAGCGACGGCGTGCTGATGTAGTTGACCATGTTGGCCGGTGTGGCCGGAAGGCTGGTGGTTCCGGCGAGGGTCGCAGCGGCTACAGTGGCGGCGGTGGCTGGGGCGAAGGGCGTTTCACCGGGAAGGTTCGCGGCGTTGGGATAGGTGCCGAAGTAGTGATCGAAGGAGATGTTCTCGCCGAAGATGACGACGACGTGCTTAATGGCGGCCGGGGCTGTGGTCGGCGTTGGCGGCGGGGTGGTGTTGGCGTTGCCGTTGCCTGGAGGCGTGCTGACCGTGCCCTGGCCGCAGCCGCTTAGGATAAGGGTCGTGGACAACGAGAGGGCGAGAAGTTTCCGAATCATTTTTGAGGCCTCAAAAGTTGGTAGAGATGCGGTGCTCCTTATTGTTAGGTCTGAAAGTGACTGGATTTGTGAATTGAAGTTGAATGCCGGATGAATTAATGGAGTGTTACTTCTCCAAAGGGGCGGCCAGTGCGTCATTGAGGCCGAAGTGGATGGGCCTCTTACAATCGGAGTAATGGGATTTTCATTTGAGGTAGATCGGACCGCAGAGGGTGGTGGGCGGAGGGGGCGGCTGAGGCTGCCGCATGGGGCGGTGGAGACTCCGGTGTTTATGCCGGTGGGGACGGCGGCGAGTGTGAAGGCGGTGCCGCAGAGTCTGCTGGAGGAGGTTGGCGCGGGGGGGAAGGGGGCGCAGATCATCCTTGCGAATACGTACCATCTGTATCTGCGGCCGGGGCATGAGCTGGTGCGGCGAATGGGCGGCGTGCATCGGTTTATGAGCTGGGAGCGGCCGATGCTGACGGATTCGGGCGGGTTCCAGGTGTTTAGCCTGAGCAAATTGCGGAAGATTACGCCGGAGGGGGTGGAGTTTCGGTCGCACCTGGATGGGAGCAAGCACTTCTTTTCGCCGGAGCACTCGATGGATGTGCAGATTGCGCTGGGGGCGGATATTGCGATGGTCTTCGACGAGTGCGTGGAGACGCCGGCGACGTGGGAGAGGACGCGGGAGTCGATGGGGCTGACACATGCGTGGGCGCAGCGGTCAAAAGATCATTTTGAGTTACATAAGGATCGGGTGCCGTGGTTTGAGGCGCTGGGTGGCGCTACACAGAGTCTGTTCGGGATTGTGCAGGGTGGGATGTACGCGGATTTGAGAGAGGAGAGCGCGAAGCGGCTGGTGGAGATGGATCTGCCGGGGTACGCGATCGGCGGCCTGGCCGTGGGGGAGCCGCGGGAGGTGACGCGGGAGATGATTGCGCGGACGCTGGAACATCTGCCGAAGGACAAGCCGCGGTATGTGATGGGGGTGGGGTATCCGGATGAGATTGAAGAGTATGCGCGGATGGGTGTGGACATGATGGACTGCGTGTTGCCGACGCGGGCGGGGCGGCATGGGCTGCTGTTTACGTCTAAGGGCAGGCTGAATATTAAGAAGAAGGAGTTTGCGGAAGACCAGGGGCCGATCGATGCGACGTGCGGGTGCATGGTGTGCCGGCGCTATACGCGGGCTTATCTGCGGCATTTGTTTGCTTCGGGAGAGCCGTTGAGCGCGGTGCTTAATAGCGTGCACAACATCGCGTTTTATCTGGATACGATGGAGCGGGTGCGTGGGTATCTAGCTGGGGCTGGGGAAGCTATTTGAGATTATTGCGTACGTAGATTCTGTAGCCTAGCGGCTTCGATGGGCTGCTGCCAGCGTTGACCATGTGCGGGGGGATTTGTTCGACGTCGAGGTGGTAGTTGGCGTTGAGGTAGTCGTTGAACTGGGGCCATCGGCTCATCTTTTGATAGGCGTAGCCGGGGCGCTGGGTGGCTGGGTCGCAGTCGTTGCTTGAGACGACGAAGACGGCGGGGGGATTCTTCGTGATGGCCTGCCAGAAGGCTTCGCGGGATCGGTCTCGTTCGGCGCCGGGTTGGTCGGAGAGCATGTAGCAGTCGTAAAGGTAGCCGGTGGATTGCACGAGACGCATGTTGTAGAGGGTGGGGATGCAGCCGTCGGCCATGTCGAGACACTGCACGCTGGTGTTAAGTTTTGCGCCGCCCAATCGGTTGAGGTCGGCGCGGAGCATTGTGTCGAACTCCTGGTTGTGCCAGTCCTGCCAGAGTGCGTGGGCAGTTGAGCCGACTCCGATGAACAAGACGCTGACTACGATGCCTGCCATGGCGAGGCCCGGCAGAAGCTTGTTATTTGTGGTGAAACGAAGTCGCCGGTTGGCTGGTTTGGTTTTGAGGATGGTGGTGAAGTCGATGGCGATGAGGAGGAGAAGAAAGGCTTCGGAGGGGTAGCGGTGATAGGGAAAGCCCTTCCTTTGGAGATAGAACGAGGCCAGTCCGAAGAGAACGGCGACGAGGAGGGCGGCGCGCTCCCGGGTGATCCAGTCTTTCTTGAGGATGACGATGGGAAGCCAGAGCAGCACGACGGGAAGTATGACGGAGGAGATGCTGTGGAGGATGAGATGAGGGTAAGAGCGGGGGCCTAGCAGGAGGAAGTAGGGGAGGAGTTGGGTGAGGGTGCGGAGGAAGTCGGCGGTGATGTGCTGGTGTTGGAGCCAACCGAAGATCAGAAGGATGGGCGTCAGCATGCCGATAAGCCCAGCGATGATGTGCGAGGCAAATGGTTGTCGTCTGCGTCGGAGGGTGATGGCGGCCAGAAGCAGAACGGTTGGGGGGAGGAGGAGGACGGATGGCTTGGTGGTGGTGGCGACCCCGCAGAAGAATCCGAAGAGCGCGGTCATCCATGGCATGGTTTTGCTGGGTGAGTGCGCTGCGCGATCTGTTCTGAGGCTTGTGAAGAGAAAGGCATAGCCGATGAGCAGGCAGACGGTCATGGTCAGGTCGCGTTGGCCTAGTTCGACCAGGCCGTCGCGGCCGTGGATCAGCGCGAAGAGGGACGAGGCGAAGAGGGCGGCGAAGCGGCTGTAGGGCTTGCAGATGACGAACATGGCGATTGCAGAGAGGGCCAGGAGCGCAAGGTCGAAGAGTCGCCAGGTGAGCGAGTTGCCGCCGAAGAGGTGCATCACGGCGCGTTCGATCAGGAGCGTCGTGGGCATGTTGGGATCGACGATGTCGCGATAGGGGGCCATGCCGTGATCCATGAGGAAGACGACGTAGTGCATGAGGGCGGCGTCGCCCATGAGAGGCCAGTGCCAGGTGCGGATGACGAATAGAAGAAGGCACCCCACGAGGAACACGGAGGAGAGTGTCCGGGTGATGGCGTAAGACCGATCCGACATGGCTTCGATGCTCCCGTCCGTGCCGCTGCTTCGCGGACGAACTTTTATTAGAGCATTGCAGCTGTTGGCGGAATGCAGCGCGGCAGGGTCTGGTTATGCAAGGCGCAGGGAGTCGTGGTTTTGCTTGAGTTCGAGGCAGAGTGCTTCGACGACGAGGTTGTGGTCTTCGCGCTGCGGCAGGCCGGAGACGGTGATGCAGCCGATGACGCCTGCGCCGGTGACGTGGAGCGGGAAGCTGCCTCCGTGGGCGGCATAGTCGGCGTCGGGGAGGTTGTAGCGTTCGCTAAAGGTGCGGTTGCTCTGCTCGAGTGCGAGGCCGATGGCGTAGGAGCTGCGATGGAAGCGCGCGACGACGTTGGATTTGCGCTGCACCCAGCGGGGGTTATCCGGCGTGGTGCCGGCGAGGGCTGCGTAGAAGAGCGGCTGGTGAGGCTGGCCGAAGCGGCGAATATCGATGACGAGGGAATGATTGCGGGAGACGGCGAGATCGCGGAGGCTTTGGCCGAGACGCCAGGCTGTGTCGTAGTCGAAGGCGGAGAAGTGGAGCTCGGCTTCCTGGCGAGCGATTGCGGCGAGGTCTTCGGGGATGGGCATGAGCGGCGCTTCCTTCCTGCTTCGGTCGAACATGGTTCAAACGACTCGTTGCAGACAGTTTATGAGATAGAAGGTTGACGTTCCGACTTGCGGCAAAGGTTTGCGCGAAGTTCGTACGGATGGGCGTAGGCTTTGAGAGCTCGTTTGAGAGGAGAGTGCGGATGACCGCACAGGACTATCGACGGATTGCATTGAGATTGCCGGGAGCTTCCGAAGGATCGCATCAGGGGCATCCCGACTTCCGGGTGGGAGGGAAGATCTTTTGTACTCTTGCGTTTGAGAAGGAGGGCTATGGCGTTCTCAAGCTCAGCCCCGAGGAGCAGGCTGGTCTGGTGGAGGATGCGCCGGACGTGTTTTCTCCTGTCCCTGGCGGGTGGGGGCGCGGGGGAGCCACCCGCGTACGGCTGGATGTGGTGAGCGCGGATGTGCTTGAGGGGGCTGTGAAGATGGCTTGGAAGCGACGTTTGGCGAAGCGATGAGCGGTGGCCGCGCCTTGACAGGGTGTTGCGGTTACGCGATGCTTAGGGGCTAGGCACACTTTTTGCACAATGAGCGAAGTTGCGTGCAGTTGGGCGCGCTTGCGTGTATTTTCGGTTTGGTTGCCGCTAAGAAGAATTGAGTGGTTGAACGGAGTTTTGATTGATGTTTGCGATGTGGTTGCAGAGTGCGATGGGCGGACTGGGCAATCTTGGCAGTCTTGCACTGCCGATCCTGTTCTTTGTGGTGCTTTACTTTTTGATGATTGCGCCGAACCAGAGGAAGCAGAAAAAATGGCAGGAGATGCTGGGGCAGTTAAAGACCGGCGATCGAGTCACTACCAATGGCGGTATTCGCGGCACGGTTCTGACCGTCAAGGATGATCTGGTTATCCTGCGGGTTCAGCCGGACGGCGTGAAGCTTGAGTTCGTCAAGAGCGCGATTGCCGCTGTGACGACGGACGAACAGGCTGCCTGAACGAACTCTTCAAATAAACTGTAGCAAATATTAGATGTAGGCACGTTGAGATTGAACCGTTAACAACGGACGAGGAAGAAACAAGGATAGCGACGGCGGTACCGGAGCATGGCGCTGCGGTTGCATCCTTCAATAAAGATCATGGGCAAGAATCTGGCCGGGAAATCGGCATTCATCGTTGCGGTACTGGTGATCTTCTGTTTCGGCATCGTGGGCATTCCCCACGGCGGGCTCACGCAGTCGATCAAAGATCGTATCCACCTGGGGCTCGACCTTAAGGGCGGCACCCACCTGGTGCTCGAAGTGCATGTGGCTGAGGCGATCGGTTCGGCTACGGACCGCGATGTCGCGAGACTTGAGGGCGATCTGCAGAAGGCTGGAGTTGTGGGAGCGACTGTAGGCAAGACGGATCCGTCGCGGCCACAGACGATTATCGTTTCTGGTATTCCGGCGGCGAAGTTGAGCGATGCTCGCTCGGTGCTGCAGGGGAGCGATTATTCGACGTATGACGTTGCGACCACGGCCGATGGAAACTCTGCGCTGACGATGAAGGTTGGCGCGGTTCGCGATCTGGAAACGAGGACGCTTGATACCTCGATCGAGACGATCCGGGAGCGCATCGACAAGCTGGGTGTGAGCGAGCCGGTGATTCAGAAGTACGGGCTGGGCGAGAACCAGATCCTGGTGGAGCTGCCGGGCGTCGATGATCCAGCGCGTGTGGAAGAGATTATTCAGTCGACCGCTAAGCTGTCGATTCATGCGGTGACGGGTGGGCCTTACGAGACCGATCAGGCTGCTCTGCAGGCGAACGGTGGGGCGATTCCTCCCGATTCGATGCTGGTGCATGGCACTGGCTCTGCCGGCGCACCGGACCAGATCTGGCTGCTGAAGCGAGTGAGCGAGGTGGAGGGTACGGACTTCCGCGATGCGCAGCCGGGACAGGATCAGAACGGCCGGCCGAACATTCGCTTCAACCTGACGACTGAGGCAGGGGATCGCTTCTACAAATATACCGAGGCGCATACGGCTTCGAGCGCGACGCCGGGTTCGATGGCGATTGTGCTGGATAACAAGGTTCGCGAGGTTGCGGGAATTCAGTCGGCGATTCGCGATAGCGGTGAGATCACCGGTGCGTTTACGCAACAGCAGGCGAACGATCTGTCGCTGATGTTGCGCACGGGCGCGCTGCCGGCTTCGATCTCTTACCTCGAGACGCGAACGGTTGGGCCGAGCCTGGGCGCTGCTTCGATTCATCAGGGCGTGGTCGCGGCGATTGCCGGCATGCTGGCGGTCATGATCTTCATGCTGATCTACTACCGCGGCGCAGGGATTAACGCGGACCTGGCGCTGATGCTGAACCTGGTGATTCTGCTTGGGTTCATGGGCTTCACCGGCTCGACGTTGACACTGCCTGGAATCGCGGGTGTGATCCTGACGATTGGTATGGGCGTGGACTCGAATGTGCTGATCTTTGAGCGCATTCGCGAAGAGCTTCGGGCTGGCAAGACGGCTGCGGCCGCGGTGCAGCAGGGGTTTGCCCATGCCTGGGTGACGATCATCGATACCCACGTGACGACTATCGTTTCGGCGATGATCCTGTTCCTCTTCGGTTCGGGTCCGGTGCGCGGGTTCGCGGTGACGCTGGCCTTCGGTCTGTTCGCCAACCTGTTTACCGCGGTGCTGGTGTCGCGCGTGATCTTTGACACGATCCTGCAAAAGAAGGAACGCGGCGCGGCGCTGTCTATTTAGATTTTCGAGAGATTGCGGAGCCAGTGGCTGCCGCTGAGGGTTTAGCTTGGAACTGTTTCGTACAACGAATATCGATTGGCTCGGGAAGAAGTGGTACTTCCTTGGGTTTTCCCTGATTTTTTCTGTCCTCGGTGTGCTGAGCATGCTGTTCTGGCATCACATTCCGCTTGGGGTTGACTTCAAGGGAGGCACGCAGGTTCGCGTGGCCTTTGACCAGACTCCGAATGAGGATCATATTCGGCAGGCGATGGACCGCGCGGGTGTGCACAATGCGCGAATTCAGCGCGTCAGCGATCCCAGCGGCCACGCGGCGAACAAGGTGATCATCGCGCTGCCAGAGTCGACGGCGACCGACCAGTCGCATGATGCCGGGCGGCAGAGCGTGGAGAGCGCCCTGAGCGCCAACTACCACGACTCCGCGTTTACGGTGGAGCAGGTTGAGATCGTTGGGCCTGTGGCTGGGATGCAGTTGCGGAAACAAGCAGGGCTGGCGACGCTGTACTCGCTGATAGGAATGTTGATTTATCTATGGTTCCGATTCGAGCTGATCTATGGCGTGGCGGCGGTGGTGGCGGTGTTCCATGACACGCTGATCACGGTTGGCGCGTTTAGTTTGACGAATCAGGAGATTACGCTTACCGTTATCGCTGCAATCCTGACACTGATTGGTTACTCGATGAACGACACGATCGTCGTCTTCGACCGCATACGCGAGAATCTGGCGCTTTCGCGGAGGGAGTCGCTGCATGATGTTGTCAATCGGAGCATCAATCAGACGCTGAGCAGAACGGTTATCTCTTCGGGACTGACCTTTCTGACGGTGCTTTCCCTGTATTTATTTGGCGGTGAGGTGTTGCATGGGTTTTCCTTTGCGCTCGTTGTCGGCATCCTAATTGGTACCTACTCGTCGATCGCTGTGGCGGCACCGATGCTGGTGGCGTACCAGGACTGGCGGGTAAGCAAGGGCAAGTCGGTGACGTTACCTGCGGGTAAGCGCGCGAAGGTGTAGGGATTGGCTCTTCTGCCGATGTAATAACCGGAACAAAAGAAATGGCTGGGAACAAAAAGCAACAACGTGGTGTCTAAAGGAGAATAGCTCTTCTTCACAGTAAAGAGGCTGCATATGTTCGAATCCTCGTTGATGGAATCCGGCGGCCAGATCAAGACCAAGTCCAAGTACTGGATGATTGGGACCTTCATCTTCAATGGCGCGATCCTGGCAACCATGATCCTTATTCCGCTGCTGTATCCGGAGGCTTTGCCGAAGACGGCGATGACCGCGATGCTGACAGCGCCGCCTCCACCCCCTCCCCCTCCACCCCCTCCGCCACCGCAACAGATCGTCAAGCCGATCAAGATGGTGTCAGAGATCGACGCAGGTCTTCACGCTCCTACGAAAATTCCAAAAGATATCAAGATGCTGAAGGAAGATGCTGCACCTCCTCCGCAGGTTGCCGGTGTTGCTGGCATGGCGGGTATGGGTAGCGGCAGCGGCGTCCCGGGTGGAGTGATGGGCGGAATCGGTACTGCGCCGACTCCGGTTGTCAAAGTTGCTCCTCCGAAGGGTCCGCAGCGCGTTTCAAGCGGCGTAGTGGCTGGTAACAAGCTTTCGGGGTCGAATCCGGTTTATCCTCCGATCGCAAGGGCTGCTCACGTCTCGGGTGCTGTCGTTCTGCACGCCGTGATCTCGAAGAGCGGTACGATCGAAAAGCTCGAGGTGGTCAGCGGTCCTGAGATGCTTCGGTCCGCGGCTGTATCGGCCGTCCAAGGTTGGCGCTACAAGCCGTACTTCCTCAATGGCGAGCCGACCGAGGTGGACACACAGATCACCGTCAACTTCAACTTTGGCGGCGGCTAAACCAAGGCTCATCACGCAGCAACGTCTCTCGCGGGTCTCCCAAAGGTGTCGAACTTTTGGGGGATTCCCGGGTCAAGATTCTGAAAGTTAGAGTTCTACCAGGAGGAAATATTCCAGTGATTCTCGCTCATCTAGCAACAACCTTCGCTCACGTTCCTGCTTCCCTCGCCCTGTACTTTGAAGAGGCGCAGGTCAGCTTCAGTGTTATGGGTCTCTGGTCCAACATGGGCTGGCTGGCTCGTTGCGTTGTCATCTTCCTTTTCATCATGTCGATCTGGTCGCTCGCTGTGATCATCGATCGCGCTCTTTACTTCTCTGCAGCCCGCAAGCAGTCTCGTGAGTTTGCGCCGAAGGTTGCCGGCGCGTTGAAGGACGGCCGTCTCGATGAGGCGATTAAGGTTGCTGACCGTTCCAAGAAGTCGCACCTCGCCGAAGTTGTCACGGCTGGTCTGCAGGAGTTCCGCAGCTTCGGTTCTGGCGGTACGATCACCGACGAGCAGATCGAGAGCTCCAAGCGCGCACTTGAGCGCTCTGAGGCTATCGTTCATGCCAAGCTGAAGCGCGGTCTGGGCGGTCTGGCCACCATCGGTTCGACGGCGCCGTTTATCGGTCTGTTCGGTACCGTAGTCGGTATTTTGAACGCCTTCCAACAGATTGCAACTCAGAAAACCTCTGGTATCGGTGCAGTCGCCGGCGGTATCTCGGAGGCCCTCGTAACGACCGCCTTCGGTCTGCTCGTCGCCATCCCTGCCGTTATGACGTTCAACTACTTCACCGGTAAGGTTGAGGCTTTCGACGTCGAAATGGACAACAGCTCGAGCGAACTGGTCGACTACTTCATCAAGCAGAGCCACCGGTAGGGCTTCGGTCCAGAAGCGTAAGGCCAATCAGCAGTACTCTGCGGGAATCATATCTCTGATAGGTCCTCCGGATGTCGCCAGCGAACGGCAGCCGGAGGCCTAACAGGCATCGCAGGAAAGCAAATACAGCAAACCGGACGGAGCATACGTTATGAGTATCAATAAGCGGGAGGAAGGCAAGAAGGTCAACTCCAACATCAACGTGACGCCGATGGTGGACGTGATGCTGGTGTTGTTGATC
This sequence comes from Tunturiibacter gelidiferens, assembly GCF_013410115.1. Classification (GTDB taxonomy): domain Bacteria; phylum Acidobacteriota; class Terriglobia; order Terriglobales; family Acidobacteriaceae; genus Edaphobacter; species Edaphobacter gelidiferens. The sequence goes on along the minus strand of NZ_JACCCV010000001.1, from coordinate 266,208 downwards.
ATCTTCATGGTCATCACTCCCATGTTGAACAACAAGGTCAACGTGGACCTGCCGAAGGCTGACGCCGCGGTGGTGATGGAAGATGCCAATAAGGAAGACGCCGTTGTAGTCGCTGTGACTCGCGATGGCAGGACGTTTCTGGGCGGCGACCAGGTAACGCTCGATGATCTTGGACCTAAGATCTCTGCGAAGCTGGAAAATAAGACCAGCAAAGAGGTCTTTATGCGCGCGGATATACGTGCCAACTACGGTAAAGTGATGGACGCGGTTGATGGAATCCGGTCCGCCGGTGTGAGCCAGCTTGGCCTGCTGACCGAAAGAACAGACGACAGCGGAACGGCGACTACCAAGAAGTAGACATGTAGGGTGTCGAACTCGCATTTATTGGAGCGGCAAGAGTATCCGAGGAGATTGCTATGGGAATGGGTGGTGGAAATACCGGCGGAGCGATGTCGGACATGAATGTAACGCCGCTGATCGACGTTCTTCTGGTGCTGTTGATCATCTTCATGGTCATCGTGCCGGTAACGCCTCGAGGCCTGGAGACGCTGGTTCCTCAGCCGCCCAAGGAGCACCACGAAGATCCGGTCAACGACCGTACGATCGTAGTGCAGGTGCTGTCGAACGGAGCGGCTGCACCCGCTTATAAGATCAACGATAATTCGTTCAACAAGTCGGACTTGGAGCCCAAGCTAGTGGAAATCTTCGCGACTCGGCAGGAGAAGGTCATGTTCGTAAAAGGCGACAAGGATCTCGACTTCAGCAAGGTTGCTGAGGTTATCGACTTCGGTCATCAAGCTGGCGTAGATAATATTGGTCTCATTACACCTCGAGTGGAAGCAGGACAGTAGGTTCTGTAACGAAAGCTCTCGCACAGGCGGCTGGTTAGGTGACCAGTCGCCTGAAGCTTTCTGTACGTGCGGGAAGGTACGTTGATCGAGTGCTTGCTTACCCAATAACGCATTGGGAGATGAGTCATGGCATTCTCAACGACTGGAAGTTCGGAAGGTAGTGGTTTTTCCTCTGAGATCGACGTAACCCCACTGATCGACGTCTTGCTGGTGACGCTCATCATCTTTATGGTGATCGTGCCGGTAATGCCGCGTGGATTGGCTGCCGCGCTTCCTGCGACCGGTCGTGCGAGTACCGTTGACGAAGCGCCGAATCGAGTGATCATGGTGCAGGTTGAGCTCCGGTCTGCGCATGTCATCTATCGCATTAATGGTGTTGGGGCCGACAAGGGTCAGTTCGGCCCGCTGCTGTCGGAACTGCTGTCACGGCAGATGACGCGGCGAATTTGATTGCGGATGCGGGTCTGGACTTCGGAGTCATTGCAGAGGTGATCGACGCAGCGCAGGCTGCTGGAGTCGAAGCCTGGGGTTGATCACTGGTGTTCAGGCATCAGCACGCCAATACTGTCTGCGGGCGGGCGAGAGTATGAAGTGTCGCTCAATGAATTCCTTCGGTACTTTATTTGGCCCGCCGAGATTTCGATTAGAATCTGATCTTGCTCAATAAGCTGATATTCGCGAATCTTGGCCACCGACCGGTCCGCACGTTGCTGAGCGTGCTTGCGATTGCCGTTGAGGTGACGATGATCCTGACGTTGGTTGGGGTCAGCCACGGAACGTTGGATCAATCCGCTCAAAGGGCGCGTGGGGTGGGCGCCGATATATGGTTTCGGCCGCCGGGGTCTTCAGCGATCGGACTGAGCTCGGCTCCGATGAGCGATAAGATTCCTGCCCTGCTGATGCAGGAGCCGCACGTCACGTTTGCGATGGGGACCATGGTTCAACCCCTCTCTGGGTTCGATGCGATGACGGGGCTCGACCTTGACGATTTTCAGAGACTGAACGGAGGGTTCCGTTATTTGAAAGGTGGGCCGCTGGTCGACGACAACGACGTGATCGTCGACGAATACTACGCCCAACAAAAACACCTACACCTGGGCGATACCCTTAATCTGGTCAATCATGATTGGAAACTGGTGGGAATCTTCGAATCGGGTAAGCTCTCTCGCATCTGCGTAAAGTTGCGGATTCTTCAGGCGATGACTGGAAACCAAGGCCGTCTAAGCCAGATCTTCGTTAAGGTGGATAACCCAAACAACGCGCAAGCAGTGGTGGATGCTTTGAGAGTGAAGTATCACGGGTACCAGATTTACACTATGGAAGAGTTCACCTCAATGCTTTCCATCAGCAATGTTGGAATGCTGAAAAGCTTTATCGGGGTAGTGATTGGGGTTGCCGTGATCGTGGGTTTCATCGTGGTGTTTATGGCGATGTACACGGCGGTGTTGGAGCGAACGCGGGAGATCGGGATCTTGAAGGCAGTCGGCGGGTCTTCGGGATTGATCTTGAACATCCTGTTTCGCGAGACGTTATTGCTGGCGCTACTCGGTTCGGTGGTCGGCATTCTCCTGACCTATGGAACGCAGTGGCTGATGAAACATGCTATGTCGGTGAGCCTGGCGCAGGAGACGGTCTACGACTGGTGGCCGATCTCCACCGGCATTGCGGTGGTGGGAGCGCTTCTGGGTGCGATCGTCCCGGGCGTCAAAGCCGTGAAGCAGGATGTTACAGAGGCTCTCTCCTATGAGTGAGCCGTCGATTATTGAAGTGCGCGGTCTGACGAAGACTTACCAGGTGGGAGATGTCGTCGTGGATGCATTGCGTGGCGTCGATCTGGAGGTCCGGAAGGGTGAGTTTGTAGCGATTATTGGCGCCTCCGGTTCGGGAAAGTCGACCCTCTTTCACATTCTTGGCGGTCTGACGCCGATGACCACAGGCACGGTGCAAATCAATGCGCGTGATCTGGCGGGTATGACGAACGCCGAGCGGACGGAACTTCGCAAGACTACGGTGGGATTTGTGTTTCAGAAGTACAACCTGCTGCCGACGTTGTCTGCGGAAGACAATATCCGGATCGTGCAGTATATCGGTGGCCGCGATACGGTTTTTGACCCGGCATTTCAAGAGATTCTCAAGCTGCTTGGAATCACCGACAGGTTGAAACACAAGCCTCGCGCTCTTTCTGGCGGACAACAACAAAGGGTGGCCATTGCACGGGGACTAGTGAATTCACCGGCGATTTTGCTGGCCGACGAGCCTACGGGCAATCTGGACAGTGAAAATTCGGCTGCTGTATTGAAATTGATGAAGGATCTAAACCGCCGCCTGGGCCAGACGATTCTGATGATCACACATGACGCTGACGCTGCCTCGTATGCGGATAGGATCGTCAAGATGAAGGATGGGCGTATAGTTTAGCCCACTTTGTTTATGTTTTTTGGTTGGCCGCTCCGCAGCCAGAATGCATCGTATCTTGAAAGAGCAGTTCGAACTATGCAGAAGCTCCATAGTTGTAGTACAAAAGACCGACGTTATTCCCATCTGAGGAAGGGAAAGAAAGCTGCTCTAGTCACGCTAGGACATATACCATTACAATCAAGCGAACGCCGAAACTTGGTTATATGTCTTTCCCGGTCTTTGGAATAGAAACTCGCGCCCATTTTGAAGGAGATGATTCGCCCAATGAAATTCACCGCACGGATTCCGGTTACGGCTGCTTTGCTGGCGCTGATGCTTATCACTGCAACCGGGTGTAATCGCCTGAAGGCTCGGGATCAGCTGACCAAGGGAGTGCAGGCATTTAAGAACGCACGATACGAAGAGGCTGTGAACCACTTCCAGAATTCAATCGCGCTCGATCCCAATTATGAAGACGCGAAGCTGTATCTGGCGACTGCGTACTCCTATCAAGTGGTTCCGAATCTTGATACGCCGGAGAATCTTGCGATCGCGCAAAAGGCTCTGGATGGGTTCAATGCTGTTCTGGCGAAAGACCCCAACGATCTGACCGCGCTGAAACAGATCGCCTCGATCAATCGCAACATCAAGAAGTTCGATGTGGCGAAGGAGTACGAGAAAAAGGTCATCGCGATTGCGCCAAACGATCCCGAAGCTTATTACACGGTGGGTTTCGTGGATTGGACGCTGGCATATAAGAACGCGATCACGATTCTTGCGGCGGATGGGCTGACCGATCAGGGCGATGGTAATCCCAAGAAGAGCAAGGGTGCCTGCCAGAAGCTGCAGGCCGCTAACACCGATCTCGTGAACGAAGGACTGCAGTATCTGAACAAAGCAGTAGAGCTGAATCCGACCTATGACGACGCCATGCAGTACCTGCAACTGACCTATCGTCGTAAGGCGGATCTGGAGTGCGGTGATGAAGCGGCTCGCAAGGCTGATATGGCTCAGGTCGATTCGTGGATCCAGAAGGCCATGGGCGCTCGTAGAGAAAATGAATTGAAGAAGGAAAAGGCAACGCAGGGTGGCGTTTCGATGCAGTAGCCGCTGTCTCGCAATCGCAGTACCAGAGGCCTCCCCAACGGGAGGCCTCTTCTGCTTACAGCTATCGTTCCCGACGAGTCGCAAATCCGGCTGTCGTCTGCGATAGAATGGCCGCTTGCGACGGTTGATAGAAAAAGTGCTGATTGCGAACCGCGGGGAGATAGCGCTGCGGGTGATTCGTGCGTGCCGGGAGATGGGGGTGGCCACGGTGGCGGTTTACTCGGATGCCGACCGGGGGGCTCTGCATGTGCTGCATGCAGATGAGGCCTACCGGCTGGGGCCGGCACCGGCGGCGGAGAGCTATCTGCGGGGGGATCTGATCCTGGAGGTGGCACGGCGGACGGGGGCGGATGCAGTGCATCCTGGATATGGGTTCCTGTCGGAGAATGCGGAGTTCGCGGAGGCTTGTACGGCTGCGGGGGTGGCGTTTATCGGGCCACCGGCTAGCGCGATGCGGGTGCTGGGGTCTAAGACCAGGGCGCGGCAGGCGGCGGATGCGGCCGGGATGCCACGGGTTCCCGGAAGTGTGACGGGGCTGGCCGATGTGGCTGAGGCGTTGCGCGTGGCGGCCGGGATTGGGTATCCGGTGATGCTGAAGGCCGCGGCTGGAGGCGGCGGGAAGGGCATGCGGGCGGTGACGCGGGCAGAGGATCTGGCGGCTGCGTTTGGGGCGGCGAGCAGTGAGGCGGAGCGGAGCTTCGGGTCGGGCGAGGTGTATCTGGAGAAGCTGATCGAGCGGCCTCGGCATATTGAGATCCAGTTGATGGCGGACGAGCATGGGAGCTGCGTGTATCTGGGCGAGCGCGAGTGCTCGGTGCAGCGACGGCACCAGAAGGTGATCGAAGAGGCTCCTTCCGCCGTGGTGAGCGAGGATCTAAGGCGGAGGATGGGCGAGGCTGCGGTTCGTCTGGCGCTTTCGGCTGGGTATGTAAATGCCGGGACGGTCGAGTTCCTCGTGGATGATGCGGAGAACTTCTACTTCCTGGAGATGAATACGCGGCTGCAGGTGGAGCATCCTGTGACCGAGATGGTGACTGGGTTGGATCTGGTGCATCTGCAGCTTCGCGTGGCGATGGGTGAGCCTTTGCCGTTGACGCAGGAAGATGTTCGGCTGCGCGGGCATGCGATTGAGTGCAGGATCTATGCGGAGGATCCGGAGAATCATTTTTTTCCGTCGCCGGGGTTGATTACGCGGCTGATTCAGCCGAGCGGGCCGGGGATCCGGGAGGACTGCGCCGTGTATGAGGGGTGGAATGTACCGCTCGACTACGATCCGATGTTGTCGAAGCTGGTGGCGTTTGCGCCGACGCGGGAGCAGGCCATCGACCGGATGCTGCGGGCGTTGGATGAGTATGTGATTGGCGGGATCAAGACCAATATCGGGCTGTTTCGACGGATCCTGATGGATGAAGATTTTCGCGCGGCCCGGATCGATACGGGGTATCTGGAGCGGTTGCTGGCTGAGGGGGTGGCCCCGGTTGAGGAGGAGGTTCCTGAGGATGTTGTGGCGCTGGCGGCAGCGCTGTTTGCGGCGTATGCGCGGCGGGAGACGTTGGCTGCTGCGCCCGTTGTCTCTGAGGAGAGCCGATGGGCGGTGGCAGGGCGGCGGGAGGGGTTGCGTCTGTGACGGTCTGGCTTGAGGTTGAGGGAGAGAAGCGGCGGGTTGAGCTTCCGGGTGAGATCGGCGCGGGGTCTGGAGCCTTTGAGTGTCTGGTCGATGGGCGGTCGATCATGGCGGATGTCCGGTTTCTGCAGGCTGGTGTGTTGTCGCTGCTGATTGATGGGCGTCAGTACCGGTGTGTTCTGGATGGCGATGGAGTTTTGGTTGGGGGGCGCCGGTTCGGATTTGAGGTTGCGGACCCGCGGTCGCTGCAGGGGAGGCGTGGGGCGGGGGCTGGGACCGATGGGCCTCGGCCAGTGAAGGCTCCTATGCCGGGGCGAGTGGTGCGGGTGCTGGTTGAGGTGGGAGATGAGGTCGAAGTGGGTCAAGCGGTGGTCGTGATCGAGGCGATGAAGATGCAGAACGAGCTGAAGTCTCCCAAGGCCGGACGAGTGGCGAAGATTACGGTTGGGGTGGGCGATGCGGTCGGGTCCGGGGATGTGCTGGTGGTGGTGGAGTAGCTTCCCCGTGTATTTGAGCTGTCGAGAGGGGATTCTCTCTGTGAGCTGTTGCAGTTCCGTCGCTCCTCTTCTATTCCGGCCCCACCCCCCGGGGGATATTCGCTCATAACCTGCTCTGAATCTGCGACTTAGTAAAATTAGGTTTTCGTAAATACGTCTTTCTAAAAGGGTTACGGGCAAATTCTTCTATCCAAACGACTTAGCCCTGTGTGCATGAAAAAAGCCCTCGATGGATTCGAGGGCTTTGGATCTCTGTATTCATTATAGCGGTTGGTGTGTAACTAATACGCCACGCGAATGTGCTGGATTGGCGCGGTGATTTGCAGTTTAGGGGCTTGACAGGTTTTTGGATGTTGGGTCGCAGACCATCTTCGCGTGAGGATGGTCGATGAGTCCACGGAAAGCGGTTCGCGCGTTACGCGAATGCCCACATCTCAAGATCGAGATGTGGGGCACCCGGCTGGTTCGTGAAACATAGAAGGTGAATGCCACTTGATTTTCGAAAACCACGCTCAGAGGCCGCTCCTGTAAGGCAGAGCTAAGAGGCCAAAGCTGCCTTCAAAAATTCTTGGTCGGATGGATAGGCTACTAGTGTGGAATAATCCCGCAATCTTTGCTTATCTGAGTCTTTCAGCTTCGTCGATTTTGAGTCGTAAACAGTCACGAGGCTATGCGATGAATTATCGGTTGAAGCAATGTCATACCACTTCCTAAAGGTTTCGGTTGCTGATGTGTGGGCCGCGGTCTTACTCATGGAAGCGAGCACACAAACATAGGACCTTTTTTCTTTGCTAAAAACCTCGAAGTCTATGGGCACGGAGTTCTTAAACCGTCCGGTAACTTTCACATCGGGTATATAGGAGAGGCCGCTAGCCTCAAAAAATCCCTCTACGTCGTCACGGAATGGATTCGTGGATCGGAGGCGCTGATGAGAAGCGAACTCGGAAATTCTCAGACAAGCCTGAGACAGCCTGAAAATCGCATCAGTAAGATCGTCCGGTTCAGGCTCTTCTATATCTACGAAAAGATCCCCGTTACTCATTTTCACGTTTAGGTTAGCGAGGATTGTAAGAAGTATCTCTTTCTTCCGAGCGGTCCCCTCCATCTGAACCTGCGCACTTCTCAAATAAAGTGAAGTCTGTCCATAATCAGATAGGGAGAGTGTGCGGAAAAGTGTCCCTTTGCTGGATTCCAAGAAAACGTCTATGTAGTCGCCATTCGGATATGTAAACGGAGTGGACATTCGCAAGGAACCATTACGCACAACATCACATGCTCTTACCAGAGGAAGAGTGTGTGCGATACGTTCTAGGGCTGAACAGTCCATTTTCATTTGCACCATTCTTCAGGATCTTTGAAGTCGGCAGTGTGAGCAATCTTAGCTTCTTGGCAAATCTTTAACCATGCAACCTTAGGTGTCAGTTCCACGAAATCTAGGCGGTCTATCGCAAAAGGGAGATTGCTGCCAGGGGCGACGTCACTTTCCTTCTGCATAATGTGTTCGTGATATCTACCCACATCTTTGTGAGCAAGCCCTCCAAGGCAATATCGGCGTATAGCTCCAACACCCTTTATCTGGAAATTGACTGCCATGCTTCCGGTCCTACAGTTGTAATCTCCCGTGACGTATATGCCATCGCAATTTTCTCCCACAAACCCGACTTCATCGAAGATGAAAGTGTCCGTGTGTCCAGCACTTGGGGCAAAAAATATGTCCTCAGTAATTGACTTCTCAGCAGACCAGAAGTCGCTAAATCTCTGCATTACCATCGACAGGAAGCTCTCCGTAAGGTGCCCTAAGCATACCCCTACACCCGCTCCCCGCAGGTTATCAGCTTTGATGCGCCTACCCTGTCACGCTAATTTTAGAATAGTTATCAGACATTGATTCGGAAACTGTGTTAACGGTTTCAAGGGGTGCCGTGGGTCTAGGGAGAGCGGTTCGCGGATTGGGCGAAGGCCTGCATCTCAGATTGAGATATAGAGCGGACGGCGAGATTTGGGGCGGGCGGCGGTCAGGGGAGGTCGACTAGGATGTGGGCGCCGGAGGTGAAGACGATGTAATTGCCGGAGACGGCTGAGGCGCCGATGTAGGGTACGGTCGTGGTTCCGGGATGCGGGAGGGTTTCGGTCCAGATTGCGGCGCCGGTGGTCAGGGAGTAGATGGTGTAGGTGTAGGGGGAGTAGATGGAGTTGGAGTCGACGGGGAAGAAGGCGGTGGTGGATAAGGGCAGGCTCTGGCCGGCGGGTGGGAGCTGCGGGAGTGCGGTAAGGGTGGTGAGCTGGGTGCCGGTGGCGTCGTAGATGACGGCTCCGAGATAGGGTGGGTAGACGTGGGTCCCCAGCGGGCCGAAGGTGTTGACCAGGACACGATTGTTGTCGATCCAGCCGACGGCGAAGCCATTGACCGTGGCGGCGAGGACACCGTTTTTGTAGATGCTGGTGGTTGAGGTGGAGGAGTAGTCGCCGGTGGAGACGGCGACGAGGGTTCCATCGGGGGAGAGCAGGATGGGCGTGGTGCCGTCGTAGACGCCGGAGGGTGGGTTATCGGACCAGACGATGGGGGAGCCGGGGATGGGTGTGACCTGGCGGGTGTAGTCGAAGTACAGCCCGTTGTAGGTGCCCAGATACTGGCCGAGTGCGGTGCCTGAGCTGGAGAGAGAGTAGTCAAAGAGGAAGGGTGTTGCGGGGGACTGGTCGTTGAGTTGATAAGGGAAGGTGCTGGTGACGGTGCCGGCGGGGAGTGAGTAGATGTTGAGGGTGCGGTCGGGTTCGTATTGCGAGTCGATGTCGCTGGCTTTGGCGGCGAGGACGGTTCCGTCGGTGGAGAGGGCAAGCTTTGAGCTGGTGAAGTTGATGGTGCTGAGGATGGTTTGGGAGGCGGGATCGTAGTCGAGGATTTTACCGATGGCGGTGGCGATGGTTGCGTGGCCGGGTGCTCCGGCGATGCTGAAGGCGTTGCCGTATCCGAAGAAGCGCGGTGTGGTGGTGGCGCTGGGGCCGTCGAGGACGACACCGTGCTGATTGCCGACGGCCCATTGTGCGGGAGAGAGTGCGGCGAAGGCGGACTCGTAGGCTACGGGAAGGTTGACGGCGGTGCTGAGGGTGGGAGTGGTGCCGGAGATATCGATGGTAGAGGCGGCGGGGGTTCCGTAGGGAAGCACGCCGAGGGTGGACCCGGAGGGAATGACGGCGGTGTCGGCGCTGAGGGTGTAGGTGGCGGTGGGAGTGGTGGCGCCGATGGGGTAGACGCTGAGGACGTTGACGGGGTAGGTCCAGAACCAGTTGGCGTAACCGGTGAAGTTCAGGTAGCCGAGGGAGAGCATGCCTTGTTGAACTGTGGCCGCTGAGTAGGTGTAGACGTCATAGACCGGGGGGGTGTTGGGCGGGCTGAGGTTGGGGGTGTTGGTGAAAAAGTGGCTGCCGTCGGTGAACCATGAGTTGAAGTTGGCGGTGAAGGCAGGACCGGTGGAGGAGGTTCCGGAGGGAACGGAGTCGGTTTCGATGACGTTATTGCCGGCGGGGCCGAGGCCGATTTGAAGCTGTCCGGCGGCCGCGAAGGCTCTTGCCCTGGAGTAGTCGCCGGTGCGGGAGAAGAGAAGATGTCCGTCGGTGGTGCTCCAGACGGAGAGGCCGGAAGCATAGCCTGAGGCGATGTAGGTGCCGTCGGCGGAGAGCTTCCACCAGGCGGCGGCGAAGGGGACGGGGTCGAGGCTGGGCGAGGTGAGAGTTGTGATGAGGCTTCCATCCGTGTTGGAGCGGATTTCGACCGCGTTTGCGGTGCCGATGGCGAGGACGGAGCCTGCCATGTCGGCTGGATAGGGGGAGATGAGGCCAAGGGTGGCGGGGTCGCCGCTGGCGAGCTCGGTTGTGGCGGTGTAATCCCAGAGCGCCCAATGACCGCTGGTGTCCTGACTGAAGAGGCGGGTGGGTTGAAGCCGCATGACGGCAAGCGAGTTGGCGTGGCCGAGATCGAGCAGAGTGAAGGCGCTGAAGCTGGCGACCGTGATCGTAAGGTTTGCGGTCGTGGAGCCTGCGGAGTTTGTCGCGGTGACGGTGTAGGTAGCTTGTGATGTGATTGAGGTGGGGGTGCCGGAGACTGCTCCGGTCGATGCGTCGAGGCTGAGGCCAGCGGGGAGCGCGGGGCTGACGGTGTATGTGGTTACAGTGCCGGTGACGGTGGGTGTATCGGTGGGAATGGTTCGGGTGACGGTGGCAGCTATGGTGGTTTGGGGATAGACAAGATTTGTTGGCGGGGCAAGGTTCACGACGATCTGTACGGTGGCGGTGGTTGAGCCAGTGGAGTTTGCTGCGGTGACGGTGTAGGTCGCCTGTGGAGTGGCGGAGGTGGGGGGGCCGGAGATCGCGCCGGTCGTCGCGTTGAGGCTGAGGCCAGCGGGGAGTGCGGGGCTGACGGTGTAGCTGGTTGCGGTTCCTGTGACGGTGGGAGTATCCGTGGGAATGGACTGGCCGACGGTCGCAACGATGGTGGTCTGTGGATAGACCAGGTTGGTTGGCGGGGGAGGGTTCACGGCGATCTGTACGGTGGCGGTGGTCGAGCCTGCGGAGTTTGCTGCGGTGATGGTGTAGGTCGCCTGCGTGATGACGGAGGTGGGGGTGCCGGAGATTGCTCCAGTCGTCGCGTCGAGGCTGAGGCCAGCGGGAAGTGCGGGGCTGATGGTGTAGCTGGTTACGGTTCCGGTGACGGTGGGAGTATCCGTGGTGATGGCCTGGCCGACGGTCGCGGCGATGGTGGTCTGAGGGTAGACCAGGTTTGTTGGCGGAGGGGGGTTCACGGCGATCTGTACGGTTGCGATGGTCGAGCCTGCGGAGTTTGCTGCGGTGATGGTGTAGGTGGCCTGTGCGGTGTGGGAGGTGGGGGTGCCGGAGATTGCTCCGGTTGTTGCGTTGAGGCTGAGGCCAGCAGGGAGTGTGGGGCTGACGGTGAAGCTGGTTGCTGTTCCTGTGACGGTGGGAGTGTCAGTGGTAATGGCCTGGCCGACTGTTGCGGCGATGGTAGGTTGCGGGTAGACGAGATTGGTCGGCGGAGCGGGGTTCACGGCGATCTTCAGGGTCGCGGTCGTCGAGCCTGCGGAGTTCGCTGCCGTGATTGTGTAGGTCGCTTGTGCGGTGACGGCGGTGGGGGTTCCGGAGATTGCTCCGGTCGATGCGTTGAGGCTGAGGCCAGCGGGAAGTGCAGGGCTAACGGTGAAGCTGGTTACGGTTCCGGTGACGGTAGGAGTGTCAGTGGCGATGGACTGGCCGACAGTCGCAGCGATGGTGGTCTGTGGGTAGACAAGGTTTGTCGGCGGCGGAGGGTTTACGACGATGGATACGGTCGCGGTCGTCGAACCTGCGGAGTTTGTTGCGGTGATGGTGTAGGTCGCCTGTGGAGTGGCGGAGGTGGGGGTGCCGGAGAGGGTGCCGGTTGTCGCGTTGAGGCTGAGGCCCGGAGGAAGTGTCGGGCTGACGGAGTAGGAGGTTACTGTGCCGGTGACGGTTGGAGTGTTGTTGGCGATGGCCTGGCCGATGGTAGCGGCGATGGTGGTTTGGGGATAGACCAGATTGGCCGGAGGGGTTTCGTTTCCAGGCGATTTTCCGCCCGAGGAGTTGCCTCCGCAGCCTGCAGTCGCGCCGAAGAGAGACATCAAGGCAAGGAGGAATATCGTGCAGGAGACGGGTCGAGGCTGCGACCGGCTAGAGAGGAGGAACACAGCCTTACACTTCATAGCGCGCACCAATCCAAAGTACAGCGGAACTGTATCACCCTCTGGGTAAGAGATGTCTACCTATAAAGCGTCATTCCCCAGAGCGTCATTCGCTCTGGAGGGCGTTGGTTTTTTGGGTGTTTTTTCGATTCTGTTGGGCGGCATGGCGAGGTGGGCTAGAATGCGGAGACATTCTTGAGCGTTAATTTGCTGCGCTGGTCGAAGAATTTGCGCGAGGAGGCTTTATGAGCGACGTTGTGGCGGTGGAGGCGCAGCCGGGACAACCGGGGTTGAGCCAGGTGGAGCGGGTGGTGGATACGTTTGTCGCTCCGTCGAAGACGTTCACGGATATTCTTCGGAGCACGAGTTGGTGGCTGCCGTTTCTGCTGGCGGTGGTTGTGTCGCTTGGTGTCACGTTCACGATCGATAAGCAGGTGGGCTTCGGTCGTGTGGTAGAGAACGTGATTCTGGATAGTCCGAAGCAGGAGGAGCAGATGCAGAGCCTGACGGCGGATGAGCGTGCGGGCAGGATGCAGAGCATGTCGAAGGGGTATAAGTATGTGTCGTATGCGACGCCGGTGATTATTCTGCTCATCTCGGCGATTGGGGCGCTGATTAACTGGGCGAGCTTTAATTTCGGGCTGGGGGCGAAGACGACGTTTGCGCAGATGTTCTGCGTGTGGATGTACGCGTCGCTGCCGCGGCTGTTGAGTGGGTTGCTGACGATGGTGACGGTTATTTTTGGGAGCAGTGCGGAAAGTTTCAATATCAAAAATGCGGTGGGGACGAACCCGGCTTACTTTATGCCGGATGCGGCGCCGTGGCTGAAGACCGCGTTGAGTTTTTTTGATGTGATCGGGATCTGGAATTTGATTCTGCTGGTGATTGGGACCTCGATTGTGGCGAAGGTGAGCCGTGGGAAGGCTGCGGCGGTGGTGGTGGGTTGGTGGGTGCTGATCTTCATTTTGAGTGTGGTGTCGGCGGCGATCAGCGGCTAAGGTTGCGCGGACAGCTGGAGTGAGGTGAAGGTGGAGGCGGGGAGGTTCGCGCCGTTGTAGAGGTTGGCCTGGGGAAAGTTGGGCCAGGCGTAGCGGACGTACTGCGGGTTGGGGATGGCAGGGCTGGCGACGATGACTGTGTCGCCACTCGCTTCGTGATCGATGTGGGCGTTGGCGCGGAGGAAGACGCGGTCGGAGCCGGCGACCTCGAAGCCCTCGAGTGCGCCGTTTTTGGTGTGGAGGCCGGCGGCGTTGTCGAACCAGACGTGCATGGCTCCTTTGTCGGGGTAGGCGAGGCGGAAGAGCGGACCGGAGGCTGCGAGGTCTTCGTTGTAGACGAGGCGGCGGGCGAGGAGCGAGAGGCGCTCGCCTACGGTCTGCTTGTTGGCGGGGTGAACGTCGTACTCGTTGCCGATGTCGATGGTGACGGCCATGCCGGTGTTGACGAGGGAGAGGGCCTTTCGCTGGGCGTCGCGGAGTTCTCCCCAGTTTTCCTGTGGGGTGCTGGCGTAGGCGGAGATCTGGACGTAGAGGAAGGGGAGGTTGCCCTGGGCCCAGTGCTGACGCCAGTCCTGGATGAGTGCGGGGAGGAGTTTGTCGTAGAGGTCGACGGTGTTGAGGACGGAGTTGGCTTCGCCTTGATACCAGATGACGCCTTTGATCGGTAACGGAGTGAAGGGAGCGACCATCGCGTTGTAGAGGCCGGCCGGACGCCAGGAGTCGGGGTCGGGATGCCAACGGATGGCGACCGGCTTACCTTGTTCGCGGTTCGCTTTGTCGAGTGCGTCCTGGCGGATCTCGGTGGTCTCGTGGTTCATTTTTTCGGCGCGGGCCGCGAAGACGGGCAGGAGGGAGGCGTTGGAGCCGAGGGTGTCGAGGCTGGTCCACGCCTCGGCGAGGGTTCCTCCCCAGGTGGAGTCGATGAGGCCGATGGGAATGTGTTGCTGCTTGTCGGCAAGGGCCTTTTGCAGATCGCGACCGAAAAAGTAGGCGACGGCGGAGAAGGTTTTTGCAGATTCGGGGGTGCATGGAGACCAGCCGGTGGTGGCTTTGACATCTTCGGCGGGGTAGTCAGCGGAGTCTTTTTCGATTCGGAGGAGACGGATGTTGGGATAGCTGGCGGCTGCGATCTCTTTTTCGGCGTTTTGGATTTGAGTGTGGGGGTCGAAACCGGAGAGAGGCATCTCCATGTTGGACTGGCCGGAGGCGAACCAGAGATCGCCGAGGAGGATGTCGTCGTAGGTGATGGTGTTGGAGCCGCGGACTGTGAGGGTGTAGGGGCCGCCGGCGGGCTGCGGGGGGAGATAGAGGCTCCAGCGGCCGGTGGCGTCGGTGGTAGCGGTATTGGTGAGGTCGTGGAAAGTGGCGGTGATGGATTCGCCGGGTGTGGCGCTGCCCCAGATGTGGATGGGCATGTCGCGCTGGAGGACCATGTGGCTGGAGAAGATTTTGGGGAGGGAGACTTCGGCTTGCGTGGTGAGGGTTGCGGCGAAGAGGCAGAGGGTGAGGCGAAACTTCATGAACGGGTCTCCGACTACTTTTTTGTAACTTGAGCGACGAGTGTGTTGACGAGGAGAAGATGCGGAAGGTTTCGTTTATTTATCTCACTGGAAGCGGGTGGGCTGAGGATGCTTTGGGGTTTGGCTTTGGAAGCGAAATGCGGGGGTCTCTCCACTGCGCGCTTCACGATGAAACCGTGAAGCGCTTCGGTCGAGATGACTTTGTTTGGATGGGAGACGAGGGAGAGGCAACTGCAAATACAGGGATCCTTCGCTGCGCTCAGGATGACGATTGTCTGAGGGGCGAGAGAAGCGAAGAGGCCCGACTTTTCGCCGGACCTCAGTAGTGATTCTGGTGAGAGATTATTCGGTCCAGCGTTTGAAGACGAGGGAGCCGTTGGTGCCGCCGAAGCCGAAGGAGTTCGAGAGGGCGTAGTCGATCTTGGCGGGCAGAGGTTTGTTGGGGACGTAGTTGAGGCGGCACTGGGGATCGAGTTCGACGATGTTCATCGTGGGGGGCGCGATCTGGTGCTGCATGGCTAGGATGGTGATGCCGGCTTCGAGGCCGCCGGCGCCGCCGAGAAGGTGGCCGGTCATGGATTTTGTAGAGCTGACCAGGAGCTTGCCGTCGATCGCGCGTTCGCCGAAGACGTTTTCGATGGCCTTCGATTCGAGGGCGTCGCCGAGGGGCGTCGAGGTGGCGTGGGCGTTGACGTAGTCGATCTGGTCGGGCGAGATGCCGGCGACTTTGAGCGCGTGCTGCATGGAGCGGTAGCAGCCTTCGCCTTCGGGAGCCATGCCGGTCATGTGGAAGGCGTCGGCGGAGAGGCCGTAGCCTATGACTTCGGCGAGGATGTTCGCGCCGCGAGCCTTGGCGAACTCGAGCTCTTCGAGGATGAGGATGCCTGCGCCTTCGCCGACTACGAAGCCGTCGCGATCCTTGTCGAAGGGGCGGCTGGCGTGCTCGGGGTCGTCGTTGCGGGTAGAGAGGGCGCGCATGGCGGCGAATCCTGCCACACCCAGAGGCGTGATGGAGGCTTCGGTGCCGCCGGCGATCATGGCGTCGGCATCGCCACGCTGAATGATGCGGAAGGCGTCGCCGATGGAGTGCGCTGAGGTGGTGCAGGCGGTCGCAGTGGCTTCGTTAGGTCCGCGTGCGCCGTACTTGATGGAGACGTGGCCGGCGGCGAGATTGATGATGGAGCCCGGGATGAAGAACGGCGAGACCTTGCGCGGGCCGCCGGAGAGCAGGTTGGAGTGTTCGCGCTCGATGACGTCGAAGCCACCGATGCCGGAGCCGATGTGAACGCCGACCTGATCGCGATTCTCTTCGGTGATCTTGAGGCCGGAGTGGGCCATCGCCTCGGCTGCTGCGGCCAGGGCGAAGTGAATGAAGCGGCCCATCTTGCGGGATTCTTTCTTTTCGACGAAGAGGAGAGGATCGAAGTCCTTAACCTCTGCAGCGAAGCGGACTGGATGACCTGTGAGATCGAATGCCTTGATCTCGGCCATACCGCTTCGTCCGGCCATGAGGCCTTCCCAAACCTCAGGGGCGGTTTTGCCGACCCCGCAGATCAGGCCGAGGCCGGTGACAACTACGCGACGATGCTCCATTGTTTACTTGGCCTTCTGGTTCTTTTCGATATAGTCGACGGCGTCTTTGACGGTCTTGATCTTCTCGGCATCCTCGTCGGGGATCTGGATGTCGAATGCTTCTTCAAACTGCATGACGAGCTCGACGACGTCGAGGGAGTCTGCACCGAGATCTTCCTGAAAGCTTGCGCCCGGGGTGACTTCTGCTTCATCCACTTGAAGCTGCTCGACAATAATCTGCTTTACCTTCTCGTCTACTGCTGCCATTTCGTTCTCCTGTTTACGTCTGGAATCTGAAGCCTGGATGTTTTGTCGCTCAAGGTCGACACGGCCAACCTCAAGCATACTGAGCGCCTCAGTGAGTGTAAAGCAACAGCGGGCGGCCGGGGAGAGTGGGCAAGAGGATCTTTTCAGTCTTCCTCGCCCGATGCTGCGAGCAACGGGGCGACGCCCGAGAGCTCGTCAAAGCCGATGAGGTTGGATATGGGGACGCCGGGGTCGATCGAGGAGACGTTTTTGAGGGCCTTGTTAATAGCCCGCGTGCGGACGCCGAGCTTTTGAATGGTGTTCTGAACGGTGCCGACTTGGTCTTCGACCTTCTGCATGAGGCCGCCGTAGGTCTCGAACTCCTTTTTGGCGCTGGAGAGGACGCGCCAGACCTCGTCGCCCTTCTTCTGAATGGCGAGAGTGTGAAAGCCCATCTGGAAGCTGGTAAGGATGGCCATGAAGGTGGAGGGCCCGGCGATGGTGACGCGGCAGCTGGACTGTATCTCGGATTGGAGGCCGGGGCGGCGGACAACCTCGGCGTAGAGGTTCTCGGTGGGTAGGAACATGATGGCGTGCGGCATGGTGGTGGGTGGGTCGATGTATTTGTCGCAGATGCGTTTGCCTTCGGCGCGGATGCCACGCTCGAAGGCCTTTCCGGCTACCTCAATGCCTTCGCCTGTCTCGTAGGCGTGTTCGAGGCGCTCCCAGTCCTCTTTGGGAAACTTGGCGTCGATGGCGAGGAGGGTGTAGCTGTCGGGGCCGGTCTGGCCTTCGCCGGAGGGGAACTTGAGGGCGTATTCGACGGACTCGAGGGTTCCGGGTTTGATGCGGGCGTTTTTGATGTACTGCTCGGGGGAGAACATCTGCTCGAGCTGCTGGCCGAGCTGGAACTCGCCGACGACGCCGCGTGATTTGACGTTGGAGAGAACCCGTTTGAGATCACCTACGCCAGTGGCTAGCTCCTTCATCTCGCCGAGGCCCTTCTGGACTTCGCCGAGGTGCGTGGTGACCTGGCCGAAGGATTCGGTGAGCCGGGTCTGGAGCGTGGCGTGCAGCTTTTCGTCGACGGTGACGCGCATCTCCTCGAGCTTGGCGGTATTAGCGTCGTTGAGTTTCGTAAGGCGGTCTTCGACGGTAAAGCGGAGCTTTTCCTGTTGGTCGTTAGCTTCGCCGGAGAGCTCGTTGAGGCGACTGTGCAGGGCTTCGCGGGCTTCCATCTGATTGCGGTTGACCTCGCCGATGAAGTAGGTGAGGCGCTGCGCGATGGCGTCGAGGTTCTGCTGAACGGCGGTACGGAGGACTTCGTCTGAGGTCTTGTTGTCGCTGCGAAAGGCGTTGAGGCCGTTCTGGAGAAGTCCGCTGAGTTCGGCGATGGTGGCGGTGATCTCGGTGCGCAGGCTGGTGAAGTCTGCTGCGGCTGCTTCGCGGGTACGGCGGGCCTCGTCGGCGGCACCGGAGCGCAACTGGGCGAGTTCGCTGCGGAGGTGACGATCGAGCGCCTCGTTTCTCGCGTCGAGGCGGGTCAGCTGGTCGGGCAGCTGGGCGAGGCGTGCGTCCGTTGCGGGCACCGGTTGCTTACGGAGCAGAAGGAGGATGAGGCAGATCAGATTGGCGGCGGCGAGGGCAAGCAGGGCTGCGAGCATATTCGTATTTCCTTCTCCCCTGAGGATACCGCGGGTGGAAGAAGAAAGCTCTGGAAAATGGGAAGGTTGGCTATGGGGGATCAATCAGCATCCAACGGGGCAGGTTGGAGATACCGGCCGTAGCGGGCCGCTAAATTTTTGTGGAAACAGGAGAGATGAGATGGCAGACGCTATCAGGAACTATGGATTTGATGAGATCTTGCGCACGATTGGGCCGGATGCGACGGCGATGTTTGATAACTCGGTCAGCAGTGTGGCTGCGGCTGCGGCGACACCAGGAAATGGGAGTGATGAGGAGCTTGAGGAAGAAGATGACGACGCCGCAGAGGAGGAAGAGGACGATGAAGATGACGAGGAGGAAGACGTAGAAGACGAGGCGGGTGTGTGAGATCGTGTCCGTGATGCGTTTTGTTTTCGAAAGGTTGAGGAATAGGTATGCCGATTACGAACTACAGTGTGCTGGCGGGAAAACCGACGGCGGGGAAGGTGGTTACGGGCGCGAGCACGCACTACCAGATCACGATGCAGGCTCCGGGTGGGCCATTTACGGTGGCGGTGAATATTCAGTCGGTGGATGGTTCGGAGGTGTTGTACGACATTGTTGAAGACTTTACGCCGCCGGATTTGGCGGGAGTGACCACGCTGCCGATGGGAATGACGGCGCTGAAGAGTGAGGCGGGTGGGCTGGCACTGGATTTTGTCCGGAGTACCGTGAATGGCGGGCCGATGATTACGAAAGCGCAGATGACTCTGCTGCCGCAACTGAAGGCGCAGGCGAAGGGTGGGAGCGCAGAGGAGCAGATGGTGCAGCGGGCGCGGGCGAAGGCACTCGAAAACGCTGTGGTGACGCTGCTGAATATGACGATCGCGGATAAGGACGGCGTGATCTATGCGTTTGGGAGCGCGTTTGCCGATTCGGGGAAGGTGGATGGGATTCACGATATTCATATGAATCAGGGGAATCCTGTGGGCGGCAGCGGCGGTGGTTTCAGTGGGGATAATGGCGTTTGGCAGGATGGGGCGCTGTTTATTAATCTGCCGTCGAAGGGGGCCTGGACGGCTGTGTTTATTGCGTTTCAGACGGAGAGCTGGAGCACGGATTCGGCGGGAAATCCGGTCTAGAGGCGCTTGTCCTGCCGGACGGGCCCACTGCGCGTGGGGCGCTCACTTCGTGACTTGTTTACCGCTTTGCGTGGCGCTCCCGTTGGTCGCGAAGGAAGATGATTCCGACCAACGGGAGGACCGCGCGAAGCTTTAGAAAGGCGTGGGAACGCCCGCCCTCCGCGTAGGAGGCCCGTCCGGCAGGACACCGTTTCTCAGATCGCTTTGAGGATCTGGTCGGCGATGGCGGCAGCTTCGACGGTGGGGCGAACGTCGTGGGTGCGGAGGATGTGGGCTCCGGCGAGGATAGCGGCTACGTTGGCGGCGGTGGTGGCGTGCAGACGGTCGTCCATCGAGGGAGTTGCTCCTTCGAGAAGAACGGATAGGCTAGGGCTTTGGGTGAGGGTGTGGGCGAGGAAGCCTTTGCGGGAGACGCCGGCGAGGATCGGCAGGTGGAACTGCTGGAGTTGGGCAAAGTGTGCGAGGAGCGGGTAGTTTTCGTCGAGGCGCTTGCCAAAGCCGAAGCCTGGGTCGACGACGATTTTGTTGCGTTGGATGCCGGCGGCGGTGGCGGCTTCGAGGCGCTCGGCTAGGTCGGTGAGGATCAGGGGTAAGACTGCTTCGGGTGCTAGTGGAGGGAGGGTTGACCAGTCCTGAGGGCGGCCCCGCGTGTGCATGAGGATGGCTCCGCAGCCTGACTGGGCGCAGGTTTTGGACATGTCGGGGTCCCAGAGGTGGCCACTGACGTCGTTGATGATCTCGGCTCCGGCTTCGAGGGCGCGGCGCGCGGTGGTGGCGTGGAAGGTGTCGATGGAGAGGATGGTGCCGGGTTTTTCTTTGAGGATGGATTCGAGGACGGGGAGGATGCGGGATTGTTCTTCGTCTGTGGTGAGAGGTGTCGCGTTGGGACGGGTGGATTCGCCGCCGAGGTCGAGAATGGTGGCGTCCTCTTCGAGGAGCTTGAGGGCCTGGGCGAGGGCTCGCTCGGGGGCGTGGTGGGGAGAGTAGAAGTAGCCACCGTCGGAGAAGGAGTCGGGTGTGATGTTGAGGATGCCCATGACGATGGTTCTCTGGCCCAGTTGCAAAGTGCGGGTGCGGAGGTGCCAGTCGTGTTGGGTGCGGGGGGTGAAAGGCATGGTTGGATTTTAGCTTTGTCCTGCCGGACGGGCCCACTGCGCGTGGGGCGGTCACTTCGTGACCCGTGTACCGGTCTTGGCAGGATGGTTGGCTTGGGTCCTCCCGCTGGTCGGAATCAGCCTGTGCCCGACCAACGGGAGGACTACTACAGATTGATTCATCAATACAAAGGTAAACAAGTCACGAAGTGACCGCCTCCCGCGCAGGGAGCTCGTCCGGCAGGACGTGATCTTTAAACAGGATGCTAGACTGCGCGGATGATGAGGCTTTCCGGATGGGGTCCATGTTGTTTGCTGGGAGTTGCGGTGTGCGCGCAGACGCTTTTGGCGCAGACGCAGGGCGTTGGATGCGACGCGTCGGTTGTGTTGAAGGCTGGTCGAAGCGGGCCTTGCACGTCTCTGGCGCAGGCGATTGCCGGCTTGTTGGAGGAGCCTGTAGTGGCGCGAGATCACTGGGGCATCGCGGTGGTGGGAATCGATGGGGCGCCGATTTACGCGCTGAATGACGGTCAGCTTTTTCAGCCGGCTAGTAATGCGAAGTTGTTTACTACTGCGGCAGCGATGGCCCTGCTGGGAGCAAAGGCGACCTACCAGACGAAGGTTCTGGCGCGGGGTGTCTTTGACGATGGCGGGAAGCTGACGGGACATCTGGTGCTGGTTGGAAACGGGGATGCGAATCTGTCGGGCCGCGTGTTGCCCTATGTTGCGCCGGTGCCCGGAGAGAAGGCTGCAGCAGAGGACTCCGGCTTTGCTCCGTTGCGATATCTGGAGGAGATGGCGGATCAGGTGGCCGCGACTGGATTGAAGAGTGTGCAGGGCGATGTGATTGGGGACGACACGGTGTTTCCGTGGGAGCCTTATGCACAGGACTGGGCGATCGACGATGCGGTTTGGGGGTATGGTGCGCCAGTGTCGGCTCTGTCGGTCAACGATAACCAGATCAAGGTGACGATAACGCCGGGAGACGCGGTGGGCGCGCCCGCGAGTGTGGTGTTCGATCCGGCAATGACTTATTACACGCTGGATGTTGCAGGGACGACGGGAGCGGTGAAGAGTGGGAGCACGGTGCAGATGGAGCGGGCGCCGGGATCGAAGGTGTTGCGAATCTATGGAGCGATCGGATTGCATGGGCAGCCGGATGTGGAGGAGATTGCGATTGAGGATCCGGCACAGTATGCGGCGCTGGCGCTGAAGGGAATGCTGGACGCTCGCGGAGTTCATGTGACAGGCGAGGCGAGGGCTCGGCATCGAGTGTTGATGGATACGGAGAGTTTCTGGAAAGAGTCGGGCGCGATTGAGGATGCTGCGACGAAGGGGGGGTCGCCGCAGCAGAGGATTGAACCGGCGGATGATGCGGCGTTTGAGGCTGCTGTTACGGGTGAAGAGAGAACACTTGCGAGTCATGTGTCCCATGCGCTTGCTGAGGATGTCGTAGTGACGAATAAGACGAGCCAAAACCTGCATGCAGAGTTGTTGCTTCGCCAGCTTGGCTTGGCGAGGGGGAGAGATGGGACGATTGCGCAAGGGGCGCGGGTGGTGCGGCAATTTCTGGTGAATGCAGGGATTGATAAGGATGATTTTGTCTTCCTCGATGGGTCTGGGTTGAGTGGGCATGATTTGGTGACGCCGCGGGCGACGGCGCGTTTGCTGCAGTATGCGAGCGGGCAGACGTGGTTTGCAGATTGGAAGAGCAGCCTGCCGGTGGGTGGAGTGGATGGGTCGCTGGAGGGGCGGTTTGCGAAGTCTCCGCTGAAGGGGAAGGTGTTTGCGAAGACCGGGACGCTGGGAGAGGCGCGTGCACTTAGTGGGTACGTCGAGTGTGCGAGCGGGCGAACGGTGATCTTTTCGATCATGGTGGGGAACCATCTGCCGCAGACGCATGCGGACCGCGATGTGATGGACAAGATTGTGGCAGCGATTGCGGCAGAGAACTGATTTCGCGAGATGGATGAGAGAATTAGAGGATGATTCGGGCTTTGTCTCTGATGTTTTTGGCGGGGGTTCTTGTTGGATGTAAGTCTATAGCGCCGCCCACTCCACTGGCGGATTTGAATGCGCAGCAGATGCATGGACATGGGGTGTATGAGGCGCATTGTGCCCAGTGCCACTACGACCGCAAGGATGCGCCGTTGCATGGGCCGGCGCTGATTGGGATGTTCAAGAAGCCGTATTTGTCGAGTGGCGCGCCCGCAAATGATGAGCGCGTGACGCAGACGATTGTGCATGGACGCAATCTGATGCCTGCTCAAGGGAATACGCTGGATCCGCAGGATCTCGATGATTTGCTGGCGTATCTGCATACTTTATGAGTGATCCGGATGAGATAAAAAAGCTCGAAGCGCGGGCGCATGGGATGTTGCCGGGTGTGGCGGGGATCGCGCTGTTCATGCTGGTGTTGACGATGGTGAACGCGTTCGCTGCGTTGAACGGGAAGTTTGGTGCAGGACCGGGAAAGTATGGTGTGCTGGCGCTGTGCACGCTGCTGGCGGCGGGAGTGTTTGGGCTGCTGCGGCTGCGGCGATGGGGATGGGCGCTGGTGTTGGGTGGATGTTTGACGCTTTGCCTCGGCAATCTGTTTGTGTTTGAGAAGACGCACGCTGGGCCGTTCCTGGTGCAGGGATTGTTTGCGCTGGTGTTCTTTCTTTATCTGGTGAGGACGGAAGTGCGGGATCGGTTGCGATGAGTTGGTGGTTGCGCCATATCGGTTGGTGGCCGCCGTTGTTTGGGACGGGCATCAAGGTGACGCGGCTGGATAAGGATCTGCGCGCGATTGACGTGGAGATGCCGCTGCGGCCGTGGAATCGCAACTATGTGGGGGTGCAGTTTGGCGGGTCGCTGTTCGCGCTGACTGATCCGTTTTACATGATTATGCTGGCTACGAATCTTGGACCGGAGTTTGTGGTCTGGGATAAGGCGGCTTCGATACGTTACAAAAAGCCTGGATTGGGGCGGGTTCGCGCGGAGTTTCGGTTGACGGCGGAGCGGCTGGCTGAGGTTTGGGCGCTGCTCGAGGGGGAGGGGCGGGCGGATGTGAAATTTTTGGTGGAGGTGAAGGACGATGCGGGGGGAGTGGTCGCGGAGGTGGAGCGGGTGATCTACTGCGCGACGAAAAAAGCGCATGAGGAGAGAAAAAAATTGCGGGGTGGTGGCGGGTGATGGTTTTGCTGTTTTGCTGGTGTTTTTGAGGGGGTTTTGGAAAAAAGCTGGTTTTGGGTGTGGTGTTTTGGTGGTGAGTTTGTGGTGGATTGCTGGTGGGAGTGTGGTGTTTCGCCGCGTGTTTTTGGGGGTTGAAAGATACGCCAGCTTTTTCGGATTTATTTTTGGTCCTGCCGGACGGGCCTCCTGCGCGGAGGGCGGTCACTTCGTGACTTGTGTACCGGTCTTGGCGGGTTCGGGGCGTGGGTCCTCCCTTCGGTCGGGGGCGCAGGTTTTCCGGCCCTTCACTTCTTATCTTGCTCGCCTCGCTCTCTGTCCGGGTTGTTTGCTTCGATTATTTGCTTGCGTTTCTCATGGGTAGAGCTGCCTGGTTGGCGTAGGTCGCGTTCGTTTGGACCGAGGCGATGGGGACACAGGGGCGCGGCGCGGCGGTTTGCCCAGGGAGCACGGCAGGGCCGGCCGTTCGCATCTGGCCTGCAGGGCAAGGCTGCAGAAGCGGAGTTGGGCGCAGATCAGCAGGCAGGGGAGGGGCCTCAACTGCGCCGGTCAAGACCTCGTTCTCCTTTGAGCCGGGCCATGCATAAGGAGCTACACGGATGGGTCCGTAACCGACCACCGGGAATTTGGTCGGCACGGAAAAACTTCTGTCGACGAGGACGTAGGCAGACTCCGGGGCCTTGCCCAGAAGACGATTGTCGGAGGCTAACTGCAGGACGTGATCGCCGACGGTTACGGTGAGCGTCTTGTCGTCGAAGGCTCTCTTCTGTTCGACGGCGCCGGGGAAGGGATCGTTTGAGATGATCGTGGTGCCGACACCGGGGACGTAGACGTAGATGTATTTGAGGTCCTTGATCTCGTAGTTGAGAGCGGCCTTGCCGGTCATTCCGTCGACGGTGAGGGTGCCGCGGCTGATGGAGACTGAGACGGTCTTTGGCGGCTTTTCTTTCGGGGCGTGCAGCTTCTTGCCGTTCTCGTCGTATCCGAGTTCGTTTTTGGTCTGCATCACGGGCTTGTTCTCAGCGTCGAAGAGCGGGTGTCCTTTTTTGTCGCGCTGTTGCCGGATGGGCGGGTTGAACATCAGCTTGCCTTCGGGGTCCTGCTGC
Source organism: Tunturiibacter gelidiferens (assembly GCF_013410115.1). Lineage (GTDB taxonomy): Bacteria > Acidobacteriota > Terriglobia > Terriglobales > Acidobacteriaceae > Edaphobacter > Edaphobacter gelidiferens. Next base: position 241,528 of record NZ_JACCCV010000001.1, on the reverse strand, counting down.
TGCTTGCCTTCTGCGTCGAGCATCGGCGTGGGCGGCAGCTCCACCAGTGTCGTCGGTCCGGTGTACTCCTGCTTTCCTTTTTTATCCTTCGCAACGATGGGTGCGGCGGGTTGCGAGATGGCTGGAAACGATGTGACTTTGTTGTCATCGAGGGGCTGACTGGTCTGCCCTTGCCCGGCTGTGGGCTGGGACGCGTCTGTAGGCTGGGATGCGTCTGTGGGCTGCACTGGCGAGGCGGGCTGGGGGGCTGATTGGGCGGGCTGTATCTGCGGTGCGGTCTGTATCTGCGCAGCGGCGCGGCCCGTCGAGGAGAAAGCCAGGGCCAAGCCAAGCAATCCCGAGAGAGAGATGGTCTTCGTTCGCGTTATCGTCCGCATGATTGAGGTTCGCGTCATCGAGGTGGATCCTCCGTATTTCTCGGCTTTGCGCGGCCGGTCGAAGACGGCGCATGGGGTCGTAAGAGTCCTTGAGGCGAGCATATCCCCTGTTCGTAATCTGTTGATGCTCTTTCTTTAGTTACGTCTACGACTTCCGGGTCATTACTTTGTGTGTACCGGGGTGAGGAGTCATGGTTCCGCGACTGGCGAGGTCATCCGGTCCATCATCCTTCGGATGAGGCTAGAGAAGAGGGCTCCCTTGCCACTGGTTGAAGCGGATTTGCTGTTGGTGTGGAGGAAGGCAACCGCAGATTCCATTCGGAAATGACAACCAAAGGACACGGCAGACTCTACGCCAGCGGCTACTTTGCTCTAGTTGTCAGCCTTGTGCGGAAGTCAAAGGCAAAACCGCTTGACATATTCCTATATGGGTATGTAATGTTTTGCCATGGCAAGAGCGACCACCACTTCGGATACGTTCAACGCGGTTGCTGAGCCCCGCCGGCGGGAGATTTTGAGCTATCTTGCCGGAGCCGAGCGGCCGGTCGGCGAGATTGTGGCAGCGCTGGGCCTTCCGCAGCCTTCGATCTCCAAGCACCTGCGCGTGCTGCACGACGTGGGGCTGGTTCGGATGCGGTGCCAGGGGCGCCGAAAGCTGTACCGGACCAATGCGGAGGCGATACGCCCTCTGCACGAGTGGGCCGGAACGTTCGAGCGTTACTGGCAGCACCAGTTGCTTCGTGTGAAGGAGCTGGCGGAAGCAACGGTCCGCCAGAGCTCAGCAGATTTCAATTCCCCGGATTTCAATCCTTCAGACCCAAAGGAGAGACGATGATTGCCCCAGAACAGACCCTTGAAAACCTAACCTTTACGCTTAATCAGGAGATCCACGTTAAGGCGCCGTTGGACGTAACCTTTGCCGCGCTGCTCGAGCAGCTGGGGCCCGGCAACGAGACCGAGGATGGCAAATCGATGAACATGAAGATCGAACCGTGGCCGGGTGGAAGGTGGTATCGCGACCTGGGCGACGGCAATGGGCACTTCTGGGCCAATGTGCAGGCGATCAAGCGGCCTACGCTGCTGGAGTTCGCAGGTCCGTTGTTTGCATCGTTCCCGATGGTCAACAACGTCCAGTACCGGCTGAAGGAGGTCGATGGAGGAACGTTGATCGTCTTCCGGCACACGGCGCTCGGACTGCTGACTGAGGAACACAAGGCAGGGATGCCGAAGGGCTGGAACTCAATGCATGAGCGTGTTCGCAGGCATGCCGAGGCCTCTCGCAAATAGCAGCTCGAGGCAGAGGCAGCTCTAGCGTCCCTACCCGGGACTAGGCCAATTCAAATCCCAATCCGTCTTAAGGACACAAACCCGAAAGGAGAACCGCATGCTCGCACAATCCTTACTGGCAGAATTTGAAGATCAGGTTCCTGTCACGCGGAGATTCCTCGAGCGCCTTCCTGACAACAAGCTCACCTGGAAGCCTCACTCCAGGTCCTTGACCGCTGGGCAACTGGCGTATCACCTCGCCTTCGTGCCTGGAGGAGTCGTCCGCGGCGCTCAGAAGGATCAGATCCCGCCGCCAGAGTTCCAATTCCCGCAGCCCGCAAGCGTGCAGGAGGTCCTCGACACCTTCGACCAGAGCGTGGCCACTGTGCGCGAGGTTCTGCCGGGATTCGATGACGCCGCGATGAACGCAACCTGGCGCATCGTCGCCGGCGATCAGGAGATCGCAGCTATGCCGCGCGTCGTCTTCCTGCGCAATATCATGCTCAACCACTGGTACCAGCACCGCGGTCAGTTCTGCGTCTACCTGCGCCTGCTCGACGTTCCTGTGCCGTCAAGCTGGGGCCCGAGCGCCGACGAGCGCTCAGCTCTCCAGCAGGAACCTCAGCCGGCGTAAGTCAGCCGCACCGCAGGGAGGAGAAGCCCATGTGTCCAGTGTGCATCGCAACCGCAGTGCTGATCGCCGGCAGTGTCACCTCTACGGGCGGACTTTCGGCGATCGCAATCAAGAAGTTCGGTGTGAAGAACGCTGTGGACAACCATCCTGAACCAACTCCATCCAAGCTGTTTGGAAGGGGAAATGGAGCAGGAGGTATTGTCTCGAACTCAAATCAAAGGAGAGATCAAGATGGCAACCAGCGTGATTGAGAATGCGAAGGTCGTGTCGCAAGAGGAGTGGATGGCGGCTCGCGAGAGTCTATTGGCCGAGGAGAAGCGGGTGACGCACGAGCGCGACGCGTTGGCTGCCAAGCGCCGGCGGATGCCGTGGATGGCGGTGGAGAACAAGTATGAGTTCGACGGACCGAACGGGAAGGCGAGCCTGCTCGATTTGTTTGACGGGCGCCGTCAGTTGATCGTCTATCGGGCTTTCTTCGAGCCGGGGGTGTTTGGCTGGCCCGATCATGCGTGCCGCGGCTGCTCGCTGGGCGCCGATCAGGTGTCGCATCTGTCGCATCTGAATGCGCGTGACACGACTCTGGCTTACGCCTCGCGTGCGTCGCAGCCCGACATTGAGCGCCTGAAGAAGCGGATGGATTGGACGATGCCGTGGTACACCATCACGGATAGCTTCGACGTGGACTTCGGTGTGGACCAGTGGCACGGCCATAATTCGTTTATTCGTGATGGCGACAAGATATACCGCACTTACTTCATCAACAGCCGTGGCGATGAGGCGATGGGCAACGTGTGGAGCTATCTCGACATGACCGCGCTTGGACGGCAGGAGGAGTGGGAGGATTCGCCTGCGGGCTATCCGCAGACGCCGCCGTATAAGTGGTGGAACTGGCACGATGAATACGCCTCGAGCGGCTCGACAGATCCTAGATGGGCGAAAGTAGTCGATAACGCTAAGGTGACGCTGAACCTATAGGACTGGGTAGGTGTGATCGCCTTTGACTATGTCAACTTTGTCGATGCGGAAAGAGCCAGCGAATCCAGCGTTTCGCTGGCTCATGTTGTTTGGGAGAGCTGTTTGTAGTCCATTGTTGAGAGATGTGAAACGGCACAGACCGACGCGCTAAGGCTGGCTAGCGGAGGCGGGTCTTCGGCTCGTTTGGGCGGGTTGGATACAATGGATGGGATGACTCCACCGGTGGCCCAATTGAATGCAGAGCTGATACAGATTGATCTGACGCCGCGCAAACCTGCGCCAAAGCCGGCGTGGTTGAAGGCGAAGGCTCCGATGGGGGAGACCTTTCATAACCTGAAGAAGATGGCGCGGGAGCTGAACCTGCATACGGTGTGCGAGAGCGCGCAGTGCCCGAATATTGGGGAGTGCTGGAATCAGAAGTCTGCGACGTTCATGATGCTGGGAAATCTTTGCACGCGGCGGTGCGGGTTTTGCGCGGTGCCGAAGGGGAAGCCGGAGCCGATCGATTTCGATGAGCCGCGGCGGGTGGCTTATGCTGTCGCGCAGCTTGGACTGGCGCATGCGGTGATTACGAGCGTGAATCGCGATGACGATAATGTGGCCGCGGCGCGGGCGTTTGTGAGCGTGATTGATGAGATCCGGTTGCAGGCTCCGGGGTGCAGGGTGGAGGTGCTGACGCCGGACTTTCAGGGGAACGAAGAGGCGCTGCGGATGGTGGTGGCGGCGAGGCCGGAGATTCTGAACCACAACATTGAGACGGTGCCGCGGCTTTACCGGGTGGCAAAGTCGGGTGGGCGGTATGAGAAGTCGTTGCGGTTCTTAGAGCATGCGAAGGAGCTTGCTGCGGAGATGTTCGACGACCGGGATGGCGACCAGATTGTAACCAAAACAGGCATTATTGTGGGGATGGGCGAGGAGATGCACGAGCTGCTGGCGGTGTTTCGCGACCTGGCAGATCGGAAGGTGGATATTCTGACGATTGGGCAGTATCTGCGGCCGAGCAGGGATCATCTGCCGATGGCGAGGTACTATACGCCGGAGGAGTTTGCTTTTCTGAAGCATGAGGCGGTGGGGATGGGTTTCAGGCATGTGGAGAGCGGGCCGCTGGTGCGGAGCAGCTACCATGCGCAGGAGCAGGCGGAGAGTACGGGGCTGGCTGTCAAAAACACCGCTAATTCGTGCTGAACAACGATAATTCGTACCAGTACGAAGTAGCGTTGTACGCGGCCAGCCAGATAAGGGGGTGACGAAGGTGTCAAATCTCTTACCATGGCATCCGGGCCACCTTAATGATGAGATTCTGTCGTCCTGGATGCTCAGGATTGCGGTCGGGAACGACGTGTCCGTCAGAAGCCTCTGCGCATGGCTTGAAAACGACGATCAACTTGGGACGCTGGATTCGATGGCGGATAATAACCCGCTCATAAACTCTATCGCGATGGCGGTTGGAGTCGAGAAGGAGACGGTTATTCAGTGCCTTCGTCCTAGCCTTATGGACTGTTCGGGAAACCCATTTCTCAAACGTTTTCAGCGGCTTTAGGCGTTAAAGGCCGAATTGAGGGAGCGCCAACAGTGAACTGAACCAAGTTGGAGGTGACGTGTTTAGCTGAGTTGCCACACATGACCGAACCAAATGAGACGCGAAGTGTGTATCGACCCGGCCTGGTCAGGTCGAAGAGTTTTTCAAGCAACACAGCCTTTGTCAGCGAGGCTCCGGCGGAAAGTGGTATGGACACGTTTGCCGTGACGATCGTAGGACGTTGTGAAAGAGCATGCATCCACTCCGCCGTTCGCGGGACGAGAGCACCGCGCTCGTCTTTCAGTTCGAATTCGTAGGACCAGAAGTCTGGTGAACCTGACGGAAGTAGTATCGCCTCGTGCGCGACATTTGTCAGCCTCAGTTCCAGAAGCACATCGGATTGAGGACGAACGACATCGTCGGGGATTCCAATCTCCAGCTTCAACCCAGGACAGGTCGGGTGATCCTCGGTTGATTGAACGTCTACGGCTTGGACTGTTGCCGAGATGAAGAACAAAACCAGGAAAAAGACAAGTTTAACCAAGGGAGCACGTTGCATGGGAATCGATTCCAATCGGAACGTACATCTTTTATTTATTACCAACCGCCACTTAATTGTAGGTCCATCGATGTTGCCCAACGCTCATTTAAGCAGGTCAGTACCGATAAGTCGGCTTACGTTGAGCAATCGTCACATGGACGAGGGACGGGCTAGGTCATTCTAACTGTGGTGGCTGGTCGGGGGGCAATGTGGGGTATGTACCCGGTTCCCGAAATCTGCTATACACGCAGTTACATCCATGAAACTCCGTCTGATTGTGTTGTCCGCTGCCGTAATTGCGACTCTGCCGCTGCCGTCCCATACTCAAACTCCGGCTTCCTCCGTGGATCCGTACCGCGACGAGCCGTTTGTCTTTGAGCGGTACGACACCACTACAACAATGAAGGCCGACGGCACCGGAGACATAGTGCAGCATGTGATCGTGCGCATTCAGTCAGACGGCGTGGCGCGGCAGTTCAGCGTGTTGAATCTGCCTTACGCTTCAGCAAATTCAACCGCGACGATGGAATTCGTACGCGTGCATAAGCCGGACGGCGGCACGGTAAACACGCCAGTCGACGACGCCATGGAGATGCCCGCAGAAGTAACCCGCGAAGCGCCGATGTACTCGGACCTGAAAGAGAAACACCTCCCCGTGCGTAGCCTTGCGTCGGGCGACCGGCTCGAATATCAGTTCCACACAGTCCTTACCAAGGCGCAAGCGCCGGGACAATTCTGGGGGGCGGAGCATTTCCTGGTGCAGGGTGGCGTGGTTCTGGAACAGAGTCTAACGCTTGCCGTGCCGGAAAAGACCTACGTGCAGGTTTGGAGCCCTAACCACAAAACGATGTCGGTGACGCGCGACGGAATGAGGGTGTGGACGTGGACCTCCTCGCAGACCAAGGCCAGCGCACGCGACGAGAACGGCAAGATGACTGCGGCCGAGGTGAAGGATCCGGACGAGGACTCCGACGGACGCAAGCTGCCCAGCGTGGCATGGACCACCTTTCATAGCTGGGCAGAGGTGGGCGACTGGTACCGCAGTTTGGCAGAGCAGCGCCTCCAGCCTACCGCCAGCGTGCGAGCAAAGGCCGATGAGCTGACCAAAAATGCGAAGACACCTCAGGAACAGGCAGAGGCGCTCTATCGCTTCGTTGCGACACAGATCCGCTACATCTCGCTCTCATTCGGTGTTGGCCGCTTCCAGCCGCATACACCCGACGAGGTGTTGGACCACGGCTACGGCGATTGCAAGGACAAGGACACTCTGTTGGAGAGCCTGCTGCGCGCGAAAGGGATGACCACGGCACCGGTGCTGATCGGGGCGGGGATTGCGCCGGTAATGGATGTGCCATCACCCGCGGTCTTCAACCACGCCATCACGACACTCGAACTGCCTGACGCTGCCGGCAAGCCGGAGCGAGTCTGGATCGACTCCACCGCTGAGGTCGCACCCTTCCGCGTGCTTATGCCCGTCATCCGCGACCAGCAGGCGCTTGTCATCCCAGATAAGGCTCCGGCCACAATTGAGAAGACTCCGGCGAACCCGCCTTATGCCTACCACGAAGACTTTGTCGCCGAGGGCACGCTGGACAGTGACGGCCTGCTGAAGAGCCACATGGTATTGACTGCGAGATCTGACACTGAGCTGGAGTTGCGCTCCATGATGCAGCGGCTATCACCCGCGCAATGGGACGACGCGATGCAGTACCTTTCGGGGGCAATGGGGTTTAGCGGTAAGGTGAGCGGCACGGACATGCGGCAGACCAACGCAGCTGCGCCGGTGAAGATCACCTACGATTACAGCCGCGAGAAGTACGCTGGATGGGAGAACAATCAATCGTTGCCTCTCTTCCCCGCAGTTGAACTCACTCTTGTGAGCGAAGAGAAGGCGCCCGAACACGATATCGACCTTGGCGCACCGCGTACCGTCGAGGCTCACAGCACTATGGCCCTTCCCGCGGGCTATCGTGCAGAGCTGCCCGACGCCGTTCATGTCTCCCGGGAGTTCGCAACCTACGACAAGACATATCGCCTTGTCGACGGGAAGGTCATCGCCGATCGCAAGCTGGTCGTCAAGGTGCATAAGCTGCCGCGTGACCGGTGGAAGGATTACCTTGCCTTTCAGAAAGCAACTCTGGTGAACGATGGGGAGCCTTACCTGCGGCTCATCCCGCCCGATCACCTCACGATCAACAAGGAGGGCGCGAAGAGCACATCCACCACGCCGGCCAAGGATACGACGCCTGCGGCCGAGCCCCCGAACCCCTCTGACACGCGACAGCAGCTGGTAGAGATCACCGCTATGCTGCAGCGAAGAGATCTGGGTGGGGCCCGCAGCCGCCTCGAAGCTTTACGCAAGAGTTCGCCGGATGCGCCTTACGTCCTGGGTATGCTTGGGCTCGTCAAGGCGAATGACGGGGATCTTGACTCCGGCGCCCGCGATGTCGAAGCGGAGATGAAGGCACATCCCGATGACGACCCCTGGATGGTTCTCGGACTGGCCCAGGAATACAGCAACAAGCAGCGTTACAGCGATGCGGAGGGATTACTGAACAGATACGGCGGTAGCGGCGAACGGGTTCAGCAGATGCGAGTCTATGTGTTTGGCAAACAGGGCGACTACACGCATGCGCTCGGAGTTCTGCGCGATCTGCAGGCGCGCCAGCCTGAAGACCGCGCGGTGGCCTCGCAGGTGGCAAGCACGCTGTACGAACTGCATCGCAACGAAGAAGCCGCCATGGCCGCGAAGAAGGCTATGGACGGTAGCGATGATCCGGATGTCATCAACAATAACGTCTACGTGCTGTCGGAGACGAAGATCGATCTGCCATTCGCGGAGACGCAGTCGCGCCGTTCGGTCGATCTGCTGGAAAAGGCGACCGCCTCGCACGTTTTGGAAGAGGCGAATACGAAGGCCTTTGCCGAGTCGGCGAACCTAACAGCCTCGTGGGACACGCTGGGCTACATTCTGCTGCTTGAGAGCAAGCCGAAGGAGGCCGAGCCGTACCTGCGCGCAGCATGGTTCTCACAGCAAAACGTAATCGTCGGCAATCACCTGGCGCAGGCCTTCGAGGGTCTGGACCGCAATGCAGATGCGCTGTGGATGTACCGGCTTGCGAAGCAGGCGGAGCATGCGGCCGATGCGAAGCAGGACTTTGCCGAAGTGGCTGCGGCCATTGCGCGTCTTGAGAAGGCCGGGGTCAAGGCGCCCAGCGGCGAGCACTTTGCAACGTCGATGCAGGACTTTCGCAGCTACCACGTGAAGAATGGCGCGGGTGCGGAGGGTGGCGGCACAGTACGTCTCCAGTTGGACGCCGATGGTATCGCGGCAGCTATGCTCGTCTCCGGTGATGCAAAACTGAAGCCCCTGCTGGACGAGGCAAAGTCGCTGCGTTTGCCCGGCGCGGAGCCAGCCGGATCGTCTGCGCGTGTGCTGCGCGATGCGGTTGTGTACTGCGGTAAGAAAAGCTCGACCTGCGATTTGGTATTTATGCTCAACTCTGGTATCGCAGTGGAAGGCGCGTCAGAGTAGATTCGGTACGTGGTTTCATGTCGTCCCGGTTCATTCCTGGAACTTGGCTCTGACGCCGGGTGGCTCCAGGTGGCGAGTCGGCGGCGATTGCGGCAGGCATGTCTCCGCTTGGCCTGGTACTAACCTTGCTATCTCCGTACGGGGGCCTGCAGCGCACACCGGCATTCTCTCGCTCAAGGCCACCCACGGGCGTGTCCCCATGACCGGTATCTGGCCGCGTGAGCCGCGCCGTTTCTGGCATGTAGGCCCGATGGCGCACAGTATCCGCGATCTATCGTTGGCTTTTTCCCAACTCGCTGGGCCGGACGGACAGGACGACTACTCCAGCAACGCCATCTCGTTCGATAACGGAATTGGGAGTTCCAACAAGCGTCCGCTTCGTGTGGGCTGGCTGGTGGGGCTTGGCTGTGGTCCGATCGACGGCGAGGTCGCGGCCACGGTGGAAGCTGCTGCTGAAGTGCTCAAGGAACTCGGGCACACAGTCGAGTCCGTGCGCATTCCTGCACATCGAGCGCGACTTCGCGCTCGATGTGTTCAGTCGTCTGCATGTCCTCGAGATGAAGCCCGGATTCGTGAATAAGACGGCGCGCCGCAGCGAGGATGAAATTTCATACATGGCCAGGTTCATGCTCTCACTGTCTGACACTCCAGCGGCGGACTACATCGACGCAGTGCAAGCTGCGGAGCGACTGAACGATGGTTATGCCGTGTACTTCCAGAAGTACGACGTATTTCTCACTCCGGTTCTGCCTACTCCATCCTTCAAGCACAACCAAGCGGAGATGCTGATCAACGGCCAGACTGTCGAGTGGTTTTTCCTTATGCAAAAAGAGGTGCTCGCGATAAAGTGATTTAGTTCCGTAGAAATCGAGCTACACCTGCCGTGTTGGAGAATTGATGCGCCACTTTTTGCGTTGCCCCTACCTGTTTTGGTGCTTTTTACTAACTTCAGTTTGCGCTTATGGGCAAACCAACGACACCTCGGCGCCTCGACGAGACCCCGACAGCGCTTCTATTCGGTTGCAGCGGCTCCCGCTGGCGTTCGAAGCCAATGTCGGACAGGCAGTTCCGGGCACAGATTATCTGGTACTTACAGGAGCCATGCAGGCAGAGCTCTCAGCCAATTGGATGCGCCTGTCGCTTCCCCAGACAAACGGACGGAGCCAGCAGCTCTCGATTCGCTTAGCGGGCGCCCGCGCAGATGCACCATCTCATGCCGCGGACAAGCTCGGCGGAGAGTCGAATTATCTACTTGGTGACAAAATCTCCGCTTGGCACCAACATGTGCAGCGGTACGGCAGAGTGACATATGAGGAGGTCTACCGCGGAATCGACCTTACCTACTATGGCAATGGATCCCAGGTGGAGCATGACTACATCGTGCATCCTGGGGCTACGCCTTCAAGTATTCGCCTGCAACTCGATGGTGCTCGCAAGGTCGATCTGACCGGTTCCGGTGATCTGCGTATTTCCCTGGACGAGAGCGAAATTACGTTGCGTCATCCGCACGCCTACCAGATGATTGGCGGTGATCGTCGCGAGGTTCCGGCGCAATTTGTGTTGGCAGATGGAGCCGTAAGCTTTCATCTGGGAGATTACGACCGCACGCAGCCGCTAGTGATTGACCCGGTGTTGGATTATTCGACTTTCCTTGGCAATGCGTCCGTGTCTGTGACAGCAGTTGCAGTTGACGCCGGCGGTGACACGTACATCACTGGCGAAGCTCCAGTAGCCTTTCCAGCCATGGCGAATCCGGCGACGTGTAACAGCTGCGTCACCGGGACGAACAAGCTTGCAGTGTTTGTGACCAAGCTGAACCCCGCAGGGACCGCGGTAATCTATTCCACCTTCATCGGCGGCAGCGTGGATCCCTACAACGGTCCTAGCACCGATCAATCGACTGCATTGACCGTCGATGCGAGTGGCGACGCCATTGTCGCAGGATCACAAGCTTCGGCGGATTTTCCTCTGAAGAATCCAATCTCTTCCGCCGCTGCCAACTTTGACAATGGCTTTGTGCTGTCGCTCACACCGGATGGGTCGGCGTTCAACTTCTCCAGCCGTCTGGGGGGCGGTTCTTCTGTATCGCAGTCGGATATGGTCTATCCCGAGTCTTTGACAACCGACACCACCGGGAATGTCTATGTTGCGGGCCTCTCGGAATCTACCAGCCTGCCCGTCACACCGGGCGCCCTGCATGCGTTTTCTCCCAGCTATGGTGATACGGGTGCATTCCTGCTCAAGCTTTCGCCAACTGGTTCGCTGAGTTATGGCGCAATCGTTGGCGAGATCGGTGAGGCTTCTGGCAGTACCGGTCCGACGGGGCTTGCTGTGGACGGTACGGGCATCATTTACATGGCAGGAACGGCGGGCGTTTCCATAAACACAGGAACGACCCCATGGCCTACGACCTCCGGTGCTTATCAGACGAGTTCGTCCGACGGTGGACCGTTCGTCACGAGAATCTCTGCAGATGGCAGCACAATTCTGAGCTCTACCCTGGTTGGCACGGGCTCTGTCTCATCCATGTCCCTGACCCCTACCCACGACGTACTGATTGCCGGCGACGCCGGTTACAACTTCCCGGTCACCCCGGATGCCTATAGCAGCAACACTAGTACGAGCATCAACGGTGTAACAACCCTCGGAGCCCTCGGCTTCTTCGCAAAGGTAAGTGAAGACGGTACACAGCTTCTTTATTCGAGTGCATTTGGTCCTAACTATTCTTTAATCAGTATCAGCGGAATCGGACAAGACCCGAGCGGCAATGTGTGGCTTGCGGGTACAACCAAAGGCGCCCTCCCGCTAGTGAATCCGTTGCAGTCGGCTTTTAACTATCAGTTCAGCGGGAGCGGCTTTATCGCAGAGTTCGATCCCCCGATGCATAACCTGCTTTTTTCGAGCTATGTGAACAGCACCGCCGGCTTCTCGCAGGTGAATGGTATGGCGATCGATTCAACCGGATTGGCTCATGTAGTTGGGATCGCGTCGCAGGACTTCCCAACGACGCCCGGTGCGTTGCTCGGAGCGGTAACGCCACCGCCGCCGAACTACACCTATAACTACGGTTTTGCCGCGCTGATCGATGCGTCGAAGCCAGGTCCGAGCATCTGTTTCGCCAACTCGACCGGCGTGACGGCGCAGGTAGGCACAACCGGCAGCGGATCGTTCGACATTGTCAACTGCGGCAATGGGCCTTTGACAATCTCCTCCGTGCAACTTACCTCGAATGGATTTGCCTTTGCTTCGGCAAATATCTGCACGGGAGCGCTCACAGCAGGCGCCTCCTGCACTTTGGCTTACACCTTCAGTCCAACCTCGGCAGGTAGTTTCAGCGCAGCAGTTGCCATCGGCTCGAATGCTCCAATGGCAGCGAACCTCGAGACGATATATGCGACCGCTACCGCACCTGTAGCCTCTCTCATTCTAGGAAGCAGCTATTCGTTCGCCCCACAGGTGCTGGGAACGACTTCGCAAACCGGTGCGGTATTGCTTCAAAACACAGGGACCGCGCCGCTGGTCGTGAATAGCTCACCCGCCACGATAACGGGACCGTTCACTCTCATAGGCACGCCGTGCAGCAGCAACCCGGTCCCACCATCGTCGACATGCGCCTTTCAATTCGCCTTCAATCCCACGGTAGCGGGCGCGGCAACCGGAACGCTGACGATATACACCAACGATCCCGTTACGCCAATCCTCACCGTCGCAATCACAGGCACGGCACTGGCTTCATTCCCCGCACCGGCCATCACCAGCCTCTCGCCGGCAACGATCTCGCTCGACGGCGGCCCGGTAACGATCTCCATTAACGGCACAAACTTCTTTCCACAGTCCACCGTAGTTGTGAACGGTGTGAGTGTGCCCGTGACGGCCGCGGGCAGCGTGTCGATCCAAGTTACGGTCGATCCAAGTACCCTCGGGGCGATGGGTGAATTCCCGGTGCAGGTCGTAAACCCTGCTCCGGGAGGAACCGGCAACGCGGAGATGCTGACAACCTTCCATGTGGTCAATCTCAACGCGACTCAACTCGTTTACGAACCTGCCTCGAAGTTGTTGTACGCGGCAATCCCCGCAACATCAGCTTCGAATCCGAACACAATGATCTCAGTTGACCCGACTACCGGCGCATTGGGCACGCCGATCCCTGTCCTTACAAATCCGACACGGCTCGCTCTTTCCGACGATGGACATTATCTGTATGTGGCCTTCGTGGACAACGTCGGCGCAAGTGCAAACTACAATCCGAACGGAGCGATGTTGCAGCGAATCGATTTGGCCGCAAGGGCTGTGGATCGCACCTTCACACTGCCGAATTCCTCCGCCGGTGTCATTGATATGCATGTCGTTCCGGGTTCGCCTCAACTGCTGGTCGCTTCGCTGTCGCAGGCAGCCTCGCCGTCAGAGAATGGTGTCGCGCTGTTCAACGACGCCGGTCTGGTGCAGTACATCGCTAATACCTATCCTGCCAACTATACTTTGGACAGCTTCATCTTTACGTCGGACCCAACGACGTTTTACGGTTATCCGATCGGTACCAGCGGCTTCTTCAGCGCCACCTCCGTATCTGCGACTGGAATAACACCTGGTTTGCCTGGAGGCGCAGGTTGTTGTGACCAAACTACAGGCTCGGAGTTGGCGACGGACGGGACTCTTCTCTACACCAACAGCGGCGAGGTATGGGACCCGAAAGCGCAGAAGCTTCTTGGCCGCTACGACACAAATCTGTTCTACGAAGCGGCGGTTACGGCTGACAGTGTCGCAAAGCGCACCTTTATCCTGGACGATGGACTGATCGGTGCAGGGGCGCCATACGGAGATCCGCAGATCCTTAGCTATGACCCGTCGACCTTCAAGCTGTCGGGAGTGCTCTCGTTCGCTCTGAACAGCCCTCCCAGTGAGAACGAACTGTTGCGTTGGGGGGCCGATGGGTTCGCATTCCGCAACAACGAATCTTACCCGGCTGATTTCTGGACCAATCCCGTATCTACATCGCAGATCATACTGGTCCGCAGCAGTCTGGCGACTCCTTCGGCCGCCGGTGGTGCTGCTGTTAGTCTCTCCACGAAGGCAATCACGTTTCCTTTGCAGGCGGAGGGTCTCGCATCGGCAGCCCAGACCGTCATGATACAAAACACCGGCGCGTCGCCTCTGACGGGATTAGTTATTTCGCTTAGCGGAATGAATGCATCTAGCTTCGCGACAACTTCAACCTGTAGCAACACGCTGGCGGCTGGTTCGAGCTGCATAGTGAGCGTGGTGTTCACGCCGTCCGTGGCCGGCTCCAACAACGCGAATCTGCTGATCACCGACAATGCTCCCGACAGTCCACAGACCGTTACGCTCACTGGCACTGGTTCGGCTCCCGTGTTCACGCTCTCCAGTCAGTCTCTTTCGTTCGGCACTATATCCACCGGCACCTTGACGCAGCAGACACTGGCACTCCGCAACTCCGGAAGCATCCCGCTCGCAAACGTCGTGTTAGCGGTCGCCGGGCAGAACTCTACCGACTTCACGGTGACTTCTGCCTGTGGGGCGACCGTTGCGGTGAACGCAACGTGCAGCCTGACTGTCTCGTTCAAGCCCACCAGTACCGGTGACGAAAGCGCAGTGCTGACCGTAGGCTCCGTCGGCGCAATGCCGCAGAGCGTCAGTTTGGGAGGTATTGTAGTAGCATCGGACTTTGTCCTGCCCCCACCCACAGGTGCATCCACTGCCACCATCTCCGCGGGCCAGGCGGCGAACTTCAACTTCAGCATCGGCACTGTCGGTACATTTACCGGTGTCGTCACTATGAGCTGCGCCAATCTACCGACGTATGCGACATGTACCTTTACTCCATCGAGCGTCACCGTTGGGTCGAGCTCCACACCTGTATCCCTGAGTATCAATACGCAGCAGACTTCTACGTCATTATTTCGACGAAGACCGGCGACACCGGGTTGGCCCGCTTACCTGCCCGCACTGGCAGTATTTGCATTACCTGCAATTTCGCGACGTACACGTCGACGTCTGAACAGGTTAACGCTCCTTCTTTGTCTGCTGGGGATCTTCTCTGGCGCCCTGTTGCTCAACGGGTGCGGCGGCAGTCCGGGATCTGGCAGTCCTCCGGCCCAAACCCGGCGGAACACCCCAGCCGGCACATACACCATCACGGTCGTCGCTTCCAGTGGTTCCCTCAGTCATAACGATCAGATAACGCTCATAGTGCAATGATTGCTCTGTGGCAACGCCGCTCAATCAGCTACTACGTTCGCTCCGGGTTGAACTCTGAAGCTCTCATCTCAGTGAGATGAGGATGCAAGAAGGCTGCGGTTCGAAAGTTGAGAGATCACACACTATGGCCGATTTCCAAACGAACGCTTTCGAAGATTGACGGCTTCTCGGAAGCAATAACGTGATTCCTTGAAAACGGGATTACTGAGATGGTCCGCCGCCGGAGGCAAGACGGTGAGGTTCTTTAGAAGATTGCATTCATAGACCAAAACACCGGGCATGCAGCAGGAACCGGAGGGATAGTACTTTCGACGACGAATGGCGGGCATACTTGGTCCTCTCATTCGGGCGGCTCTACGATAGATGATTTCTCGTTTTCAGGTCCAAATGACGGTATCGCTAAAGTAGGTGGGCACGCCTCTTTGACATCAGACGGGGGAGTGCATTGGCAGGAGATCAGCGCGATGATGACTGATCCCAAACTACGACAGTTTCGCAGATAGAGTCGATAGCCGCCTTGAGCACGACACACTATGCTGTAGCGGCCCATCAAGAGCAAGGTGAAAACATCATTGTCTCAACAACCGACGGCGGCAAGAGCTGGATTCCAACGCATATTGTGAATACGTTTGCCGGTATTCTTTTACCCCACGAAGGAGAATACTGGGCATTTGGCATTGAGTATCTTGGGCGAGAGCATGATCCTAGCGGCGGCTACAGTGCGCCCGTGGTATTGCATTCTCGAGACGGGCAGGTATGGGAATATGGCGTCCGTGCCAGTACTGAATTTGACGGGTGCACAATGCAAGGATGTTACTTGCGATATGGGGTGCTCGAAGACCTCTACGGGAAGTCCGAGAAAGTTTGGTCACTGCCGCAAGATTCTGCGATGACCAACAAGTGGGCGATGGTTGGGGATACTCTGTGCACAATAGATCGAGGACTCAAGTGCGGCAAGGCGATCCCTTCTGATGCTCCGCAACCGCCGCCTGCCGCGGGCTCGATGACGTTCCAACTAGGTCGTTCGGAATCGCTAATTGACGGCTGTCTCGACTGTCAGTTTACTCAGGTTTCTTCACCTTCCTTCCTAGCGGGAAGGGCGGCCACCATCAAAGGTGTGATAACGAAGTTTACTGTCGCCCGAAGATGTCGAAATCGCGGGTACTCCGAGCAAATCTCTCAGCGATGAGATCGCGCTGCAAATCTCTGCTTGGTTGATTGCTCCATCTCATACAGCTTCGGTTACTGTCCCGAGTGAAAAGCGTATAGAGCTGAACATCCTCTGTCCCCCCGATTCCGGGCTTGATCGAGACCCCCGGGTGCAACATTGTCGCCGCAAGTGCTGTCTCAAGCTTGCGGTAGGCACTCTCCGATTTCCGTAGATCGTTCTCGGGAAGTCGTCTTTGCGGCAAGTTCAGTTCAAGTTGTCGCAAACCCCGTTTACCATTCGTAACTACAGAGTGAGGAAGTGATGCGTCTACTCATAGAAAACCAGCTAGCCTTGATTCTCGCTGTCTGCCCCTTTCTGTTCCTTCAAGCGGTAGCCCAGAATGCCTCCTCGGACGCTCTCCAACTCGAAGTCGCCCGGGACGGGGCTGCGCAGTCCGGTCGACCGCTCTTCAAGGTCGAACTCTATAACAAGACCGCTCGACCGCTCATCCTTGACTTGGGCACGAACGTGGGTGGCAAAGAGTATGCAGGAGAGATCAAGTTTTCGATTACGGATGAGCGCGGTCGAATGCGGCACTTGGTGAAAAGAGATCCCATGTTTGTCGCTGGCACACTGGGGCCTTACATCGTGACGATTCCCGAAGGTGGCACATTCGAGCTACCGGCTATCGATCTAGTGGATTATTGGTCCTACGAACCAAAGATCGCCGCTCTGGCGCTTCCTGCCGGCCGCTACTTGTTGACCGCAGAGTACACGGGCCACAATCCCAATGAAGAATTTATCCCAGCGCCAGCACAACCGCCTGCTCATCAGTACACCCAAAATTTCTGGATTGGGACCGTTGACTCTAATGTTATGGTGTTCACGCTTACCTCACCGATCGGCGATCAGCCCGCGCACTAAGAACGTCGTAGTGAAACTAGGGCAAATCACGTTCTAGTGCAAACTTCTCGAAAGTCACGTTATCGGCAACTTCGAGCTGTTCGCTGCGCAGCGAACGCTCAGATTCGATTTTAAGGCTTAGCGTGCGAAGAGCGCTTCGGAGGCTGCACGCAACCAGACGGCGACTGCCTTCGCTCCTGGATCCGGATAGCCGAGCACGCGATCTCCAAGATAACTGGACCGCCCCAGACGGGCTTTCATTCGGGCCGTCGCTTCGACGCCGCGTTCCGCTGCTTCAACCGCGGCCAGGATTACCTCGCGCGACGCCTTTCCGCCGACCCCTTTTCTCAAAGCCATCACGAATGGATCGAGCGCATCCAGCATGGTCCGATCGCCGGGCTTCGCGCCACCTAATTCACTGATGGCGCGACAGCCCTGATCGAGCGCCCCGGCCCACTGCGTCAATCCCATTGCGCCCGATTTCTCCAGGACGCTGCCGCAACGCAGAAAAAGCACCCCATAGAGCGGTCCTGACGATCCACCCAACTCGCGCCGTAGGGTATGACCTATTGCTCTAATCGTGGCTGGAACGTCGTCCAAAGGATACGAACCTACCGCACCTTGCACGGCCTTGGCCGCGCGCTCCATGCTGGTGCCGAGGTCGCCGTCACCTGTAACGCGGTCCATTTCAGTAAGCTCACCTTCTGCGCCTAACAGCGCCTTGCACGCAGCCTCGATGGCCTGCTTTGTTATTCTGCCTGCCTCCGATTGCGCGCCCTTGCCGGTCGGCGAACTCGCCTTCCTGCCGAGCTCCGCTGCGATCTGCGCTTGGGGTTGTCTCGGGCGTTGTTTCATCTCGTTGGGCCATGCGGGAGCCGTAGTAACTGCATCTAGCCAGCGCAGCCACTCATCGTTGACACCGAGAACAGTGATCGAGATCCCCGCCATATCAAGTGATGAAAGAAATGTTCCGGCATACATTCGCTCCACCGTAATTCCGTTGCTTTCGAGAAAGCGCATCGCATGGCGGGCTACAATCGCCAGCTCCATCTCTGTGGTTGCGCCCAGATTGTTCACCATTACTGCCACGCGCTTCTCGTCGCCAAACCTTCCGTGCTTGAGGATTTGGGACAGGAGCGTCTCTGTCAGCTTGTCCGCAGTCTGCAGTTGCGTCCGCTTCACGCCGCGTTCTCCGTGAATACCGAGGCCAAGCTCCATCTCATGCTCGCCGAGTTCAAAGTTGAGTTTTCCGACTGCAGGTGAAGTTCCGGCGGAAAGCGAGACGCCCATGGTCGCTAGGGACTCAACCGCCGCTCTTCCCATTGCCGCTAAATCGGCCAGGCTCTTGCCTTCAGCCGCGGCAGCCCCCACCAGTTTGTGAATGAAAATGGTGCCGGCGAGACCACGCGCACCCGTAGCCTGCTCTGTTCCCTTTAGGGCAACGTCATCATCCACGACGATCATTTCGACGGAAATACCTTCCGCACGCACCATCTCCGCCGCCAAACCGAAGTTCAGCCGGTCGCCGGTATAGTTCTTGACAACCAGGAGCGCACCGCCCTCTCCGGAGACCGCCTTGATAGCGGCGAAGACGGAGTCACTGCTCGGCGAGGTGAAGACTTCTCCTACCACAGCAGCGCTCAGCATACCAACGCCAATGTAGCCCTCGTGAGCTGGTTCATGGCCGCTTCCTCCGCCAGAGAGTACAGCAACCTGTTGGTCACGGGCTCGTTCCGCATCTGCTCGGACCATAACCTTGTGCCCCAACAAACGGGCCGCACTTGGGTGAAGCGCGGCCAGGCCTTGCATCATTTCTTCCACGACATCTTCGGGACGGTTGATGAATTTTTTCATGACAAAGCCAATGTACAGCGTGAATCGCAGGCCTATTTCCCAAGTAGCTATTCGCCAGAAAGCAAGGCCGAAACCCTTTACTTCGATGTCTCAGAAGTCTAGATGCCTGGCATTGGGTCAAGATGAGCAAAGTCGACGAAGGTCTTCGCGTTCGCATCATGTATTCCGGCAAAGGACTGTTTCGGGACTATACATCGGAATATATGGGCATCTGAGATATGGGACTGCCAGGATGCCTAGCATGCGAGCCATTTCGCTTGGGTAAGGGCATTCCTGGTCCATCTGCTTTCCCGAAGCATCCAAGCTTAAGGTGTCTGGCGGTCGAGCTGCAACCGCAGCAGAGCATCGCCGGATTAATTCTTATCGCAACGCAACCCGCACTTGCTCTAGCAGCAGAAAAGGATTCTTTATGGCCTCCAATCGCGGAGTGGTCTTTCTCGGACCGAACCACGTCGAAATTCAATCCATCGACTATCCCAAGCTCGAAAATCCGAACGGTAAGAAGATCAATCATGGAGTTATTCTCAAAGTTGTTTCCACCAACATCTGCGGTTCCGACCAGCATATGGTCCGAGGTCGGACGACTGCTCCGACTGGCATGGTCCTTGGTCACGAGATCACAGGAGAAGTCGTAGAACTTGGGACCGACGTCGAGTACATCAAGATGGGCGATCTCGTCACCGTCCCGTTCAACGTTGCATGCGGCCGCTGTCGCACCTGTAGGGCTCAGGAGACGGGCGTCTGCCTGAATGTGAATCCTGGCCGGGCCGGTGGAGCATACGGCTACGTCGACATGGGGGGCTGGGTAGGCGGTCAAGCGGAATACGTCATGGTGCCTTACGCTGATTTCAATCTGATTCCATTTCCTGATAAGGCCCAGGCCATGGAGAAGCTAAGAGATCTCACGATGCTGACCGATATCCTTCCTACCGGCTTTCACGGTGCGGTCAATGCAGGCGTCGGCGTCGGTTCAACTGTCTATGTTGCCGGGGCCGGTCCCGTTGGCATGGCCGCAGCCGCATCGGCCTATATTCTTGGTGCCGCTGTCGTCATGGTCGGCGATATGAACCCTGAGCGGCTGGCTCATGCCAAGTCGGTTGGTTACGAGCCTATCGATTTGACCAAAGACGCCTCTCTCGAAGATCAGATCGCCCAGATCGTGGGGAAGCCCGAAGTAGACGCGGCCATCGACGCAGTCGGCTTCGAGGCAAAGTCGCACGGCCAGCACGGAGAAGAGGCGCCTGCAACCGTCCTCAACTCCCTCATGACGATCACGCGAGCCGCTGGCTCTATCGGCATTCCTGGCCTTTACGTCACCGAAGATCCGGGCGCTAAAGAGCAGGCAGCAAAGACCGGGAATCTGAGCATGAGGTTCGGACTCGGCTGGGCGAAATCGCACCGTTTCTATACCGGTCAAACTCCCGTGCTCAAATACAACCGGCAGCTCATGCAGGCGATTCTCCACGATCGGCTTCCGATCGCGAGAATCGTAAATGCAACGGTCATCAGCCTCGACGATGCTCCTCAGGGATACAAGGACTTCGATAAGGGGGCGGCGAAGAAGTTCGTGATCGATCCACATGGTTTGATCCCGAAGTCAGCCTAGTACCCGACCAGGCACACAGATCCAGCGCGGAAGGATCTGTGTGCCCAGCAGGTTGGTGTCTCGTCGGCACGATGACGAGAACAGCAGACACTTCGAGATACGTCCTATAGATGAATGGTAATCTTGGAACGATTGAGAACTGCATGAACGCCTACGCGCCGACAAAATGAGTGCGTACAGCTATGGGAATGCCGATAGCGATAAAGCATGTATATGCTCCGCTCATCAAAAACGCCCATCTATGGAATGCGGACAGCGTTCGATAAGAACACGTAGTTGTTCGCCATGCAACAAGCCCCCGTGGATCTCTTGAACGAAAAGCTTGCATCTGTCGCGTCCGACATTGAGGCCATCGAAAAAATGATCGCCTCGGAGCCGTCACAGACCAGTTCCTGGCGCTCCGCACCGTACAGGAGCTATTCAGGCGCCTGGCCGCCGATCTCCGAGTCGCCATCTCCCTCTTCGAGTAGCATTAAGGTCAATTTCTGGGGACAGACCGTGCTTCAGTGAGTGCGGATTGCTTTCGCGCCACTGAGCGCCCTAGAAGTCCTCGTTTGGGAAGTGTCTCGGAAAAGCACTCATGGCGCTTGTTCAGGTTCGGTGACCGATCTAGAACCGGAAGCGAATAATCGGAATGCCTCCACGACTAGCTTCGGCACCTCATCGTGATTCCGCTTCGCCACGAGTTCGTGCCTTGCGCCAGGAACTGGAAGCAGTACGGTCCTTGCCCGAATGAGCGTCAGCACCGCCACCACCTCACGTCCCCACGGCATTGCGATGAAATGACTACCGGTTGTTCCCGAGTCCCGAGCCCAATTCCAAAATGCCGATTCAGCATCTCGCTCAGTTCGAACCAATGTCCGGTTCGATGCCCAACATCAACAACCGAGACCTTCATGAATCGACATTAGCTCCCGAAAAGTCCGGTTTGTGGCAAGTTCAAAATCGTAGTTTCCGAAAAGTGAGATGAGTAGGTCTTTCGGAGACGCGAGAGACTATGCGCATGAAAACTCATTTTCTTGCGTGTCGGTTGACACTCGCTGTAGGTTTATTTGCATAAACCCTCCTTCAGAGTTGCTCTTAAAGTCGGCCCGACGTTACCAAAGGATTCTCGTCGCCTAAAGCCCGTGTATACGTGGGCCGGGGCAGGGATGCAAGCGGTAATGGGCTGTTTCGCAGCGATTTCAGCGGTTTACCATCGAATGCGGTGGTCTATCGCAGGACACGAATGGCGAATCGCTCTCGAACTGAGCGCTCAGTCGTCATCGTGCATGCGACGTAGGTTGTTCTTGTACACGGCCTTGCCTATCGCGTTTCCCAGGCGCTCGCCTGCGACCTGATCGGTTCGAAAATGTATCCCACCGTAAACACGTGCGTCGGAGATGTCGTCGGTGATCTGGTCGAAGGTGGTGTATTGCAACACAATGTTGGGCACGGCGGGATTTGACAACGTTATGAAATGCTCACCTTCACCGTATATGCGTTTAAGAATCTGGGCTGCGCCATTCGCCGCGCTGCCGTGGTTGGAG
Organism: Tunturiibacter gelidiferens; assembly: GCF_013410115.1. Lineage (GTDB taxonomy): Bacteria > Acidobacteriota > Terriglobia > Terriglobales > Acidobacteriaceae > Edaphobacter > Edaphobacter gelidiferens. The sequence continues at coordinate 219,423 of NZ_JACCCV010000001.1, read as the reverse complement.
GGATAACTCGGGAAACATGGAGTCGTGACAAACGGGACAAAGCTGGGATCAGGATCGGTTTTCGGATTGCCGTCTGTGTCACCAGCATGGATCGCTGTTTCGGGTCGCCAGAAATTGTAGTGATACTTGTTGAAGAATGCCGCGACCAAGCTGTCATTCATAGCCATGTTCATTACGGCCAGCGCACGAGCATTTTCGGTCAGAGAATGCCACCGCTCCTGCGCAACCTGCTGGACGACCTGATTGAACACCTGAGTTGGCGAGGCTGCGGCATAGAAGAGCGCGACATTCGCGCGATCTTGTGGTCGCTCTGTGCTGTCGATGCTTCCCACCGTCATCACCTCGTTGTACGTTTTCGCATATTCGCGGCTCGTGAGCACTGGCGGTGGGTCGAGGAGATACTCCCTAACACTCGAGATGCCGAACGGAGTTATGTTTTGCCATTGAAACGCAATTCCGACAGCGACTCCATTCACAATTGGACAACTCGGTGTGGCTTGCCATTCCCCCGGAACCGGCGGCCCCGGTATCTTGAATTGCGGAGGCGACGATCCGTCGTTTGCGCGCAGAGCGATCATGGCCACAGCTGCGGCTTCACCCGTGGCAATGCCGTCGGTCTTGGCTTGACCGTCCGGTATAAACGCGAGGGAGTTGGCGCGGTCGGCGTCGAGGGTCGAGGCGCTAGCTAGAAAATAGGTGCTAAGCACGCGATAGGCAGCTTGGATGGCTGCAGCCTCGGGGGATGCACCTGGCGGTGCTACGATCGTTCCGAGATAGGGATGATACTCGCCCGTGATGGCGTTCACGGATTCGAATACAGCGAGTTGTACGATTGCTGCGTATCGTGCTTGGGCGAATGGGTTCTGGCGGTTCGTGACCGCTGTGTTCACTGCGATCACGTTCCAGTCCAATACGGCATCGGCTTTCGCGACGGCAGACCCGAATAGAGTCGCGATCAACATGCATAGCCCGAGAACCCGGTTCTTTGTGTCGCCATGTATCTTTTTCATTGTGCTTCCTCCTGATTCTTCACTGGCTTTCGGGCAGTGGTGATCGGGATATTTGCGGCAACGAAGGCGGTTGTCCATATCGGAGAGTGTGTCGCCGCGTTATGTTTTGTGTCGCTCTAAAGACAAGCGTGGGTTGCACTTGCGTCAGCCTCTACCGATGTGGTGTAGAATCACTCAGCTTCCATGGGGTGTGCCATGGCTTCCGAGCTAGCTGGAGTGGAGCAACCGATCCGGTTCGGCGAGGGCTACGAGGTTGATCTGCGTCCTCGGAGGCTTCGCCATGGTAGTCATGTGCTGAAGCTTGAGCGTATCCCGTTCGAGATCCTTCTCCTGCTGCTTGAACACCGGGACGAGATTGTTACTCGGGATCAAATCGTCTCCAGGGTTTGGGGCCAGGGTGTTTTCCTGGATACCGACAACAGTATCCGGGGCGCGATCCGCAAGCTTCGCCAAGTCCTGAAGGATGACGCCGAGACCCCACGGTTCATACAAACCGTGACCGGGCAGGGGTATCGCTTCGTCGCGCTGGTTATTACTCCCAAAGAACCAAGCGCAGCTTCCGAACCAGAGGCAGCGGGTGTTCTCACCAGCGACCGGGATTTCGTGTCGGAACTCGATAGTTGGTTACAAGCCCGAAGACTGCGTTTAGTCGAGCCAGATCAGGATCGCACGGCGGAAAAGACGACGGATGCCGGAAGCGGACAGGCGAATCGCAAGTCCTTCAGGTGGCTTTTCGTTGGAGCAGCCGCTTTGCTCTCAGTCGCGTGCCTTCTGTCATTCCTGGTAGCTTGGGGCTGGCGACGAGCATCGAACCCGCCCACCCATTCCCAGGGCAAGATAGTCCTTGCTGTTCTGCCATTCGAGAACTTGAGTCGCGATCCCGACCAGGAGTTTTTCAGTGACGGTCTGACTGAAGAAATGATCGCCCAGACCGGAAAGCTGAATCGGGATCGACTCACCGTGATAGCCCGCAGTTCGGTTGCAAAGTACAAAGGCACCACTCTGGCCGCGAAAGAGATCGGTAAAGAACTGAACGCGGACTATCTTCTCCAGGGCACCGTCCGCCGCTCGTCGGACCGTGTACGCATCACCGTCCAACTCGTCGAGGCTCAAAATCAGACAGACCTCTGGACCGAGAGTTACGACCGCGAACTCAAAGATCTGCTAGCTGTGCAGGACTCCGTCGTGCAGAGCATCGCGAGCCAAATACACATCGCTCTCACGGAAGAACAGAAAACACGTTTAGCAAATCCGCGGCAGCCAAGGCCTGAAGCATACGAGGCGTATTTGAAAGGTCGCTACCACTGGAACAAGCGAACAGCCGACGGCATGCAAAAGGCGGAGGATTATTTTCAGCAGGCCATTGACAACGATCCAACCTACGCCGCGGCATATTCCGGGTTGGCCGACTGCAACAGCGGACTTGCGTGGCACGGGTTCAAATCCCCGGCCGAGGCGCTTCCGAAAGCTTACGCGGCCGCTCGCAAGGCAGTGGAGATCGACCCACAATCGGCTGAGTCCCATGCCTCCCTGGGACTTGTGTTCAGCCATGGTTGGAATTGGGCCGGAGCCGAGGCCGAGTTCAAGCGTGCTCTGGAGTTGGATCCTCAATATGCAAATGCGCACCACTGGTACGGAGACTATCTTTCCATCAAGAGCCGCCATGACGAGGCGCTTGCCGAAGCCAGCCGTGCACTGGAACTCGATCCACTTAATCTCATGATCAGCACATGGGTGGCACTGCGATACTATCAGGCCCGTGACTATTCCCATGCAATCGAACAAGGTCGAAACTCTGTTGAGCAGGACTCGAACTTCGCAGCTGCACACCTTCTGCTGGGCGAGGGCTACGTTCAGGCAGGCTTACGCAGCGAGGGCGTTAGTGAGCTGAAGCTGGCTGCGAGTCTGTCAGGGGGTAGCCCACTTTACACGGCCCAGGTCGTGGTTGCCCTTGCAGCGGCAGGGCGGAGGCGTGAAGCACTCCGAATCGCACACGAACTGGAGACAATCTCGAGGAAGCGTTACGTTTCGCCCTACGGGTTGGCTCAGATCTACGCAGCGTTGAAAAGCGATGAAGACACATTCAAATGGCTGCAAGCCGCGTATCGCGATCACGCTGTCTGGATGGAATACCTCGCCGTCGATCCGATCTTTGATCGCTATCGCTCCGACCATCGTTTTCAAGAGCTCCTCCGGCGAATCGACCTGCTCTGAGTTAGATTACGAAATTCCCGATACTCTACCGCCAAGCGTGGCCGTCTGCATCCAGTTACTTGTCGAAGTAGACAAACCAAGAAAGCAACAAGTCCTTCAGCGACAAATAGGCTGCGAGAACAGCCTTTGTAGCTCCCGCCAGAAAGTACCTTCCGGACATGAATTGTGTCTGGATGACGCTAGTGCTTTTTCGGGCGCGCGCTGGTGCGCAGAGTGGAGCGGAACAGAGGATAGGAGCGCGCGTTCGAAGAAGCCGTCAGAAGGATGGCCGACCCTTCTCCTGGGGAATCTTACGTTACCCCGGGTGTTCTGCAAAACCGGAGGCGAAAGCATTTTCTGGCGTCTGGCGATTGTCCCGAGTGACGGGCAAACCGGAAGTAATCCGTAGTTCCCGCAAAGTCCGGTTTGCGGCAAGTCCGGTTACGAACCAGTCGAAATTGCCGGAAAACTGGTATTTCTTTAACTGCATCCGAGGTTTTCCAAGCGATTCATCTTGGAGAGCTTAAATTGCGCTTCCGTAATATGTACAGCTGTGCGGCCACAATGGCCTTTGTTCCGAAGTGCGGGCACGGGAGGAATGATGAGGATCACACTGAATATCGTTGCTAGTCTTCTGGTTCTAGCGGGCGTCATTTGGTTCCTGCAAGGGATCAATGTACTGCCTGGTAGTTTCATGACTGGACAGACTAGGTGGACGGTTTATGGTGGTATAGCCATTGCATTGGGTATCGCTTTATTGCTGAGAGCTAACCGGCCGCGAAAAGAGAGCTGATTCAGTGTGAAGTTGCCGATAACCTCGTTTTACGCGAACTTCGTTCAATATGTTCAGTGACGTACCGTCAGGAACAGAGGCCAGATTTCCTCGATCTCGCTATCGTTGACGGCGATGCAGCCCTTGGTCCAATCGGCCTATCGTTGTAGCGAGCTACCTTGCGTCCTCCAGTTTCCTCAACCAGTGTGGGGCATCACTAGGTAGTTCACTGAAACAGTCCACATCGGCTATCCTGCGGCCTGTGGCGACGTCGGCGAGAACGCAGCGCATTACAAAGTAGGGAGGACCATCTTCATAGGCGACTTGATGACCATCCGCCCAGAAGATCCATTTCCAAAAGTAATGCTCACCTACAAATCGACGAATGATGCGCCCGTGTCGGCTCAGTATCAAGGTTCGTGGATAACGCTCGTCGGGTCGGTCGGGATTGGGATAGTTCAGCGTCCATCCGGCCATGCCGTTTGTCCCTAGAAGATGCTCCGATTCGGTTGGCCGTTCGGACTTCGGTGCTGATTGTGTCCCCAGTTCAGGAATGCGGAAAAACGCAGTGAACAGCAATACACATGAGGCAAGTTTCACGACGGTCGGACCTCGCACCAAGTTTAGGCAAGTCAACCGATGCTTAGATGAAAACACTCGGGAAGTCCGGCTGGCCGAGGTTCACGCAAAGTCAGGATTTCGGCAAGTTCAATCATCGACGTTTCCTATAATCCCGTTTTCAAGGAACTACAGGGGAACCACTTATCCGAGAAGCCGACTACACGGACAAGTGAGCGACCTTCGTTTGTCGATGAGGCATTGGCGATTCGCCATGGAAGCTACGCCCGGAGCGAGCGCAACTTCCAAGGAATATGACTTCCTATTGTCGATCCTCTTGGTAATCCGCCTCTCTGCCTACTCCGGAGACCGTTCCTGTGAACTCTCCCGTAGCGGCAAAAAAGACAGGGTTGTTAAGGGCATCGGCCAACACTGGCACTACCCTCTCGTTCAACGTAAGAGTCCCGGAAGCATCCTTGAAACGGCCGGTTCCAGCAGTGATTTGGAAGGTCAAAGTGCAGTGTGACTCCCCAGCCGCGAGATCTATGCAATTTTCTCCTTGCGTGAGATTGACCTTCCGTGGTCCTCCCGCTGGTCGGGATTGGATTGCTTGTTGGCGGTTGGACGTAAGATGATTTCACTCTGGGCTATGGGCTCAAAAGGGGGATCGGGCTATGGGACAGGTTGAGGTTTCGGCAAGGTTGGGGCTGAGTGAACTGGCTCCGCGGCTGGTGCAGTCGGAGATTCGCGCGATGAGTGTGGCGTGCGATGCGATGGGTGGAGTGAATCTGGCGCAGGGAGTGTGCGACACGGAGGTGCCGGAGGTGGTGGTCGAAGGGGCGATTCGTGCGATTCGCGATGGGTTGAATATCTATACGCGGCTGGATGGGATTCCACGGTTGCGGAAGGCGATTGCGGGGAAGGTGGAACGGACGCTGGGGATTGTGGTTGATCCGGAGCGTGAGGTGCTGGTCACCAGTGGGGTGACGGGGGCGTTTCAGGCGGCGGCGATGGCGCTGCTGAATCCTGGTGATGAGGTGCTGGTGTTTGAGCCGTTCTATGGGTATCACGTGAATACGCTGAGCTCGATGCGGGTGGCGGCGGTGGCAGTGGCGTTGACTGCGCCAGACTGGGGGCTGGATCTGGCGGCGGTGCGGTCAGCAATTACGCCGAAGACTCGGGGCATGGTGATTAATACGCCTTCGAATCCGGCGGGGAAGGTGTTTACGCGCTTTGAGCTGGAGGGGCTGGCAAAGATTGCAGAGGAGTTCGATCTGTTCGTGTTTACGGATGAGATCTATGAGCACTTTGTTTATGGAGGAGCTACGCATCTTAGTATGGCGTCGATTCCGGGGATGCGGGAGCGGACGATTTTGATGTCGGGGTTTTCGAAGACGTTTTCGGTGACCGGGTGGAGGGTGGGGTATCTGATCGCGGATGCCAGGTGGCTGGGGTCGATTGGGTACTTTCATGATCTGACGTATGTGTGTGCGCCTGCTCCGATGCAGCAGGGGGTGGCGGATGGGGTGGAGCAGCTGGGTGAGGATTTTTACAGCGGGCTGGCGATGGAGCATGAGGTGAAGCGGACGATGATTGTGCAGGCGCTGCGGGAGGCTCACATGACGCCCCATGTGCCGGACGGTGCCTATTACGTGCTGGCTTCGGCGGCTGGGCTGCCGGGGGCTACGGCGGCGGAGAAGGCGCGGGCGTTGTTGGCGAAGACGGGAGTGGCTTCGGTGGCGGGGGCGGCTTTCTTCAGGCCGGGGAGGGGTGAGGATCTGCTGCGGTTTTGTTTTGCGAAGAAGGATAGGGATCTGATGGAGGCTTGCAGGAGGCTGCGCGGGATGAAGGCTGTTTAGTCAGTCAGTGTTCGAGCAGAGTAGCTAACATTTTTGGGAGATCAAAGTATGGAAACTCAGGGACTCCTTGAGCGATTCGAAGCCGCAGTGCGAAAGATGGAATCCGGGGACTATTCGGCAGCTCTAGCTGAATTTGAGCTTTTGGAGTCTTTGTCAGAGCATCCATCCGACATTGCGCTGCTGCGCCTTTTTCAAACTTCATGTCTGACTGATATGGGAGAGAAGAGCGAAGCACGAAACAGGATCGGTACGATTCAGAAGAACCAACTTGGATCCGTAGATCAAATTGGTTATGAGTATGAGTACGCCCGGATTATGCGTGCTGACGAATATTTACAAGTTGCTCTGGATCTTTCACGGAACGCGCTCAAATCAATTGAGGATGATAAAGACTCAAGAAATTCGACTGTTGCAATGAATTTGAGTACGCTTTCCGGGATTTTGCTTGCAGAGACTGGGAAATGCGACGAAGCGATTCCAGTTCTAGAAAAGGTCCCGGTCGAAGATCCTGGATGGGCAGAAGCAACCCTCAAGTTGGGCGACTGTAAGTACAAAAAAAGACTCTACGGAGAAGCAATCAAGAACTATGGCGACGTAATCTCTCGAGGCAAAGAGGTTCATCCCATTTTTCTCGACGCAGCAATTAGGAATACCGGCTCTGCCTTTTACGATCTAGGTGAATACGCTAAAGCTATCGATTGCCTTGAACTAATCAAAGACAAGTATGAAGATTATCCTTCACTTAAGAGTGAAGTGTTGGAGATTCTTAGCTCTGCTTATTCGAAGTTGGAACAGGGCGGAAACGTGCAAATGCACCCCTCAACGGGCTCGCGCTTAGTTCAGTGATCTTATATGCCGCCATTTTCTGAAGTGACGCGGATTGAAGCTGCGATCAAGAACAAGAGCTCGAAGGAGCTGGAGTGGTCGCTGTGGTACTGCCGGATGCGGCAGGCGGTGCCGAGCGCGCGGCCGGCGGATTTGAAGTACTGGCGCGGGATTGAGGCGCTGGTGAAGGAGACGATGGCTCCGCCGGCGGCGGCGAAGGCTTTTCCGGTAAAGAAGAAGAAGGCGGGGCGTGGGTTGGGGATGGGACCAGTGGATCCGGAAGCGGACTCCTAAGCCTTTTCAGGCTGAAGGGAGTAGGGTGGTTCTGATCTCGCGAGACTGGGGGAGATCGACACCGAACTTAGTGCTCCTTTAGTCTGGACGAATGTAGTCTGGACGAATGGTGACGTTTTATCATCAGCCCGGATCAGGCGGCGTTGCTGATTACGCTGTTTGGCGTACGCGTTGTTTGGTGATCGACCGTAAAAACCTGTGTCCTGCCGGACGGGGCCCACGCGCAGTAAGCCCCGTCCGGCAGGACATAGGTTTCTGCGGCTCGCCTCGCGCATTCAGCGAAAATTAAGCATTCAATGCTACCTTGCTTCTGCTGTCGATCGAATGCACTTTGGCTGTTGATTGGGTGCATCGGATCCAGCCAGGAGATATCAATGCGAACGATGCGAATGGTTGTAATGTCACTGGCGGTGCTGTTGATCGCCGGTTTTCTGCCCGCTATGGCGCAGACAAAGTGGGAGGTGACCAAAACATGGCACATTGGCGGAGAAGGCGCAATGGACTATCTGACGGTCGATCCCGAGACACACCGCTTGTTTGTCCCGCGCGGGACCCACACGATGGTGATCGACGCCGGCTCAGGGAAGGTACTGGGAGATATTCCGGGGCAGAAGGTTGCGCATGGCGTGGCGATCGTCCCGTCGCTGGGGCGCGGCTTCATCACGGATGGCGGCGGAGAGGGTGCTATCGTTATCTTCGATCTGAAGACGTATGCCGTGCTTGGCACGCTGGCAACGGTGCCCGATTCGGACGGCATTATTTACGACGCTGCACTCGACCGCATTCTGGCTGTCTCGGGAGACAAGGGCGTGCTGATGTCGTTCAAACCGGATATCGATCCGAAGAGCGGCAAGATCGATCCGCCGCTGGAGCTGGGCGGGGCGCCGGAGTTTCTCGCCTCGGATGGAACCGGAAAGGTCTACATCAACCTGGAGGACAAGGACGTAGTCGCGGAGGTCGATCTTGAGGCAAAGAAGGTAGTTGCACGCTGGCCGGTTACGCCCGGCGGCCACCCCGTGGGGATGGCGTTGGACAAGAAGACGCACCGCTTGTTTATCGGCTGCCGCAAGCCCCAGAAGATGATCGTCATGAGCACGGAAGACGGCAAGGTCCTCTCCGATCTGCCAATCGGAGCGGGCGTCGATGCGACTGTGTTCGAGGCGGGGCAGGGATTCGCAAGCTGTCGCGATGGTTCCCTTGTAGTTACTGGCGAGCGATCGGGGAAATTTGAGGTTGAGCAGATCGTCAAGACTCCCTATGGAGCGAAGACGCTGGGGATCGATCCAACGACCAACAAGATCTATCTGCCGACGATGGAGTTTGAAGAGGTCAAGCCTGGAGCGGCTTCTGGGCGTCCGAAGGCAAAGCCGGGGAGCTTCATGATTGTGGAGGTTGGGGCGGCGCAGTAGATAGCGGTAGATCAGCCCGGATCAGGCGGCGTTGCTGATTACGCTGTTGGCGTACGCGTTGTTTGGGGATCGACCGCAGAAACCTGTGTCCTGCCGGACGGGCCCACTGCGCGTGGGGCGGTCACTTCGTGACTTGTGTACCTTGTTTGGGTGAATTGAATTGCCTGGGTCCTCGCGATGCTCGGAGGGGAAGATCGCGCCGACCAGCGGGAGGCCCTATGCTTATCATCCTGTCAAGACCGGTATACGCGTCACGAAGTGACCGCCCTCCGCGCAGGAGGCCCGTCCGGCAGGACACTGTCATTAGGTTTTCGCAGCTCGCCTCGCATGGTTGGTTGCGTCTCTGTAAAATATCGGATGGCAGTGGAGGAGAACGTATGGCATCGGCAATGGCAGGGATCGAGGCGTTGAAGGGCACGCATCAGCAGCTGAAGACGAAGATGGAGAGCACGGTGGAAGACTTCCGTGGACATCTGCTGTCGGCGCGGACGGGGCGGGCGAATGTACATATGCTCGACCAGATCAAGGTGGATTACTACGGCACGGATACGCCGGTGGCCCAGATGGGGCAGGTGTCGACGCCAGAGCCGACGCTGATTCTGGTACAGCCTTATGACGGGGGGATGGTGTCGGCGATCGAGAAGGCGATTCGCACGTCGGGGACGGGACTGAATCCGATGACCGATGGGAAGGTGATTCGGGTGCCGGTGCCGCCGATGACCGAGGAGCGGCGAAAAGATGTGGTGAAGCAGCTGAACAAGACGTTGGAGGACCATAAGACCGCGATCCGGAATATCCGGCGCGATGGGAACGACCAGATCAAGAAGGCGGCGAAGGACAAGCTGATCTCGGCCGATGACGAGAAGCGCGCGAACGAAGAGGTTCAGCAGTTGACCGATGCGGAGATCAAGCGGGTGGAGGATCTCTTCAAGGCCAAGGAAAAAGAGATTATGACGGTCTGAGAGTCTTCAGATCTGAGAGTTTCAGAGTTGAGATTGAACGGCCTTCACTGTACCTGGTGGAGGCCGTTTTTTTGTGGATGGGCGGATGGAGTCGGATCTTCGTCACGGCTGACGCGTCTGCGTTCGCCCCGATTTTTGAGAAGGACTCGCTGCTTGCAGGTGGAACAAATCCAGGGGAAGTAGCCGAAGAGGGGGAGAAGGTTGTCCTCGAGGAGTCCGATGCGCTTGGTCCGCGAGAGCTTGCCGTGATGGCATTTTGTGCATTTCATCGGTGCCTCCGCTGGGCTCGACTTGCACAGCCACACGCTAGTAAGAGGTACGGCGGATGGTTGGGGTTGGATTGCCGGGTGTGGGTGATTTTGCGGAGCGGGTTTGATGGGTGGGTGGTGGGTTGAAAGCAGTGGACGCAGGAAGCTTCGAAGCTGTAATGTTTTTGCGATTTGCGCCGATGACTGGATCAGCCGTCCTCGCTTTGCGGGATGAGCGAGATCTCTGGGAGGCGGGCGTGGACGAGATTGAGGGCCAGTTTGAGGGCAAGGAGGAGCGGCGGAGTGTGGCGTTGGAGGGGGTCGTCGAGCGGCGGGAGCATACGCGCTACGCCGTGGATGCATGGGCCGAGGTGATGGTGAAGGATGGGACGATGCTGTTTCGCGGGCGGGTGCTGGATGTGAGCCAGGGTGGGTGCTACATCGAGACGGAGGCTCGGCTGCGGCTGGCCCCGGGTACGCCGGTTGAGATTATCTTTCGGGCGCATGAGCGGGTGCTGCGGTGTGAAGGGACCAGCAGGATGGTGAGGACGCGGGGGGCGGGGTTCTTGTTTGAGGGGATGAGTGCGAAGGTGCGGGCTGGGCTGGAGGGATTGATCGCGGAGTTGAGTGGGGAGGCTTAGCGGGTCTCGTACTGTCGGCCTTCGATCGGAGGTAGAGAGATGGGACGCGGGGAGTTCTTTGTTTCGCTCAAAATGACACCAAAGGAGAAGCACAGCGGAGCAAGGCAAATGCGGGGGTCTCTCCAGTGCGCGGCGGACGATGAAGCTGTCCGCCGCTTCGGTCGAGATAACGGCTTTCAAGCAGGAGAGTCGAGATGACGGATCTCAAGTTGGAGTAGGAGAGGGCGATGAGGTCGAACGATTGCACTACGTGGTGTGGTCGATGATGATCTTCCAGCCGTCGGTGGTTTTTTCGAAGATGAGGGAGAAGATGCCTCCGGCGTTGCCGCCGTCTTTCTTGCCTCGCTCGAGGTGGTACTTGCCGATGCAGACGGCGTAGTTTTCGTCGAGGGGGTGGACCTCAAGCTCGGAGAAGGAGAGGGTGCCCATGGCGGCTCGGGTGGGGTAGTCGCGCTTGTACTGGTCGAGGAGGCCGGCGTAGCCGCGGGAGATCTGGTGAGTGATGAAGAGGGTGTCGGGGGAGTCTTTGTAGCCGTTGGCGAAGGCGGGGAGGTCGCCCCGGTTCCAGGCTGCCTCCTGGGCGAGGAGGACCTTGATGACGTCGAGCTCCTGGCGGGAGGCGGTGTGGAGACGATCCGGGTTTTGCGCGGTGAGGGTGAGCGGTGCGAGGAGAACGAATAAGACGGCAGCAAGGCGGAGAGAGGAACGCAGTGGCATGGGAGACCTCGAAGGGGGAGCTGTCTGGTTTAGCGTTGCTTCGTGTGGTTGCTTCATAGAATGCCGTGTCAAGTTTGGATTGATAGTAGACCATGTCGGTGGAAGATTTGGTTTCCCGGATCTTCTACAGTAACTGTCTGAGCACCCACCGGATAGTCTTCGATCTGTCTTCGGAGAGAAGAGGAGTTGCCGGTTATTGTTTTGACAAGGATGTTAATGACACGATCGAACTCAGGGCGATTGCCGGGGCTGGACACGTTGCGGGCGGTCGCGATTGTGGCTGTGATGTTGTATCACCTGAAACCATTTCTTCCCGAGAGCATGGCGGTGGTTGCGCAGTTTGGCTGGATGGGGGTCGATCTGTTCTTTGTGCTGAGCGGATATCTGATCGGCCTGCAGTTGCTGAAGCCGTACGCGTCTGGGGATAGACCTTCGATCTGGAGTTTTTATCGGCGCAGAGCGTATCGGATTCTTCCGGCCTATGTTGTTGTTTTGTGGATCTATCTTGTGTTTCCCGGGTGGCGGGAGTCTTCGGTATTGCCGCCGCTGTGGCAGTTTTTGACGTTTACCGTCAATTTGTTTTTCGTCGATTTTAGTCAGCATGCTTTTTCGCATGTCTGGTCGCTGTGTGTGGAGGAGCATTTTTATCTGGTGCTTCCGCTGCTGGTGATCTGGGTGATGCGGAGGCCATCTTTGCGGAAGACGGCATTGTTGATCGGCGGCGTCGTTTTGTTTGGGATCTGCTTTCGCGGCTACAAGTTGTTGCCTCTGATTGCGCCGTCGGGATGGAGTGGACGCGTGGTGCCGGATGACTTCGGAACGTTTTACTACAGGTATCTCTACTATCCAACGTACTCGCGGCTTGATGGGCTGGTGGTGGGGGTGACGCTGGCGCTGGTACGGATCTTCCGGCCTGCAGGGTGGTCGTGGCTGGCCCGCAGAGGGCACGCGGCGTTGGTTGTAGGGATCGCCTTTACGGGCGCCGTTTGCTGGATGTTCCGAAGCGATGGGATGGGCGATGCGACGAAGGCTGCGGCATGGGGGACGGTGATTGGGTACCCGCTGCTTGCAGCCGGGCTGGGGTTGCTGGTGGTTTCGAGCGTAAGCAGCGATGGATGGCTGAGTCGGTTTAGAGTGCCTGGGTCGCGGCTGCTGGCTACGCTTGCGTTCAGTCTTTATCTCACACATAAAGAGGTCGCGCATCTGGATCGGAGGTACCTGATCTCGCTTACTGAGGCTCGGGATGCGAAGACCGTAGTGGTCTATGCGGTGACATGTCTGCTGGGGGCCGGGGTGTTGTACGGGTTGGTGGAGCGCCCGTTTATGGTGCTTCGGGATCGCTTCGAACGGCGAACTGCCAAGACGGTGGATGCGGAGATGCTTCGCGAGCCGGCTTTGTAGCGGAGGCTAATCGCGGTTGAAGTGGGTGTTGTCGAGGTCTTCGGTTGGCTTGACGCCTACGGTGGGGGTGATCCAGATGATCGTGACGAAGGCGCAGAGGCCGAGGGCCAGGTGAGGGTGGGAGAAGGCAAGGAATAAGGCGACAAGATAGACGAAGAGGGAGAGCTGGTTTTTGCGCTGGACGGAGGTGTCCTCCGCTTCGAGCTTGTTGGCGATGCGGAGTCGGCGGGCGATGGAGAGGCGCAGCAGAAGGAAGCTGAACCCGGTAAAGATCATCGAGGCGATGTAGAGGAAGACGGAGAAGGAGTCGAGTTTTTTCTCGAGGACGTAAGAGGTGAAGAAGGGCAGGAGCGAGAGCCAGAAGAGGAAGAAGAGGTTGGCATAGAGGACGAGCTCGTCGGCTTCTTCGGTGCGGTGAACGAGGTGGTGGTGGTTGATCCAGTAAATGCCGGTGAAGGCGAAGGAGATGGCGTAGATGGCGAGGGTGGGGAGAACGGAGTAGAGTCCGGCGACGCCCTCCTGGCGGGGGACCTTGAGCTCGAGCACCATGATGGTGATGATGACGGCGATGACTCCGTCGGAGAAGGCTTCGAGACGGGCTGGGGAGGAGAGGTGATGGCGGGGCATGGGTTTGTCGCTGGGCTGCGGTGTTGGGAGCAGCATACAACGGTGATTGCGCAGGGTAGCAGGCTATTGAGACTAAAATAGTGGAATGGCTGCAAATCCTCTGGAAACGACCGCGCCTTCCAGCGCGATGAAGGTTGTTCATGCGGTTTGTTCGCATGACTGCCCGGATTCGTGCGGCGTGCTGGTGACGGTGGATGAGCTGACGGGCCGGGCGGTGAAGGTGCAGGGTGATCCCTCGCATCCGGTGACGCGCGGGTTTTTGTGCGGCAAGGTGGCGAAGTATCTGGACCGCGTTTATTCGCCGGACAGGCTGTTGTATCCGATGCGTCGGCGAAAGGGCGTGGCGAAGGGGTCGCTGCCGCAGGGGCGTGAGGCGGATGCGTTTGAGCGGGTCTCCTGGGATGAGGCGCTGGACGAGATTGCCGCGAAGCTGACGAAGATTGCGGCGGAGTTTGGGCCGGAGAGTGTGCTGCCTTACAGCTATGCGGGGACGATTGGGCAGCTTGGGTATGGGTCGATGGATCGGAGATTCTTTCATCGACTTGGGGCTTCGCAGTTGGCGCGGACGATCTGCGCGGAGGCGGGTGGGACGGCGCTGAAGGCTGTGTATGGAGTGAAGCTGGGGACGGTTCCGCAGGACTTCGCGCATGCCGGGCTGGTGATTGCCTGGGGTGCGAATATTCATGGGAACAATGTGCACCTGTGGCCGTTTATTGAAGAGGCACGGCGCAAAGGGGCGCGGCTGGTGGTGATCGATCCGTACAGGACGCGGACGGCGGCGCTGGCGGATGAGCATCTGGCGATTAATCCCGGGACCGATACGGCGCTGGCGTTGGGGTTGATGCACGTGATTCTGAGCATGGGGCTGGAGGATCGCGAGTATGTGGATGCGTGCACGAACGGATTTGAGGAGCTGCGGGCGCATGCACTGAAGCCGGAGTACTCGCCGGAGAGTGTGGCGAAGGCTACGGGGATCGATGCGGGGGCGATTGTGCGGCTGGCTCGGGCTTATGCTGCGGCGGGGCGTGCGGACGCAGGGAATAACGCTGAGGGCTCAAACGTCGCCGGGCCGGCGGTGATTCGGTTGAACTACGGGATTCAGCGGAGTGAGAATGGCGGGACGGCGGCGCGGGCGGTTTGTATGCTGCCGTTGTTAACCGGTGCGTGGAAGTACAAAGGCGGCGGATTGCTGCTCTCTACGTCGGGTTCATTTCCGTTCAACGAGAGGGCGCTGCAGATGCCGGAGTTGATGCTGGCGAGTCCGTTGGGACGGCCGGCGCGTGTCGTGAATATGAGCCAGCTTGGTCAGGCGTTGACTACGCTTGGGAACGATGCGAAGGCTGGGGCTCAAACTGGGCCGCGCGTGAAGGCGCTGTTTGTGTATAACTCGAATCCGGCGGCGGTGGCTCCGAACCAGAACGATGTGCTGCGCGGCATGAGGCGTGACGATCTGTTTACGGTGGTGCATGAGCAGTTCTTTACTGACACGGCGGACTATGCGGATGTGCTGCTGCCGGCGCCGACGTTTCTTGAGGTGAAGGATGTGCAGGGTGCGTATGGGCATCTGTTTGCGCAGGTGAGCGAGCGGGCGATTGCGCCGCTGGGCGAGGCGCGGAGCAACGTCGCGATGTTTGGTGAGTTGGGGCGGCGCATGGGATTTGAAGAGGCGTGCTTTGACGATCGCGAGGACGAGTTGATCGATCAGGCGCTCGAGACGGAGCATCCGTGGTTTGCCGGGATTACGCGGGAGCGGTTGGAGCGGGAGGGGCATGTTGCGCTTCGGCTTCCTGTTGATGCGAAGGGCGACGTGTTGCCGTTCAGCACGGCGGTGTGGTTCAAGACAGCGAGTGGGCGGGGTGAGTTGTTACCGGTGCCGGTGTTTGCTGCGCCTACGGAGTCTCGCGCGAACGCTGCGAAGGGGCCGTATCCGCTGGAGTTTCTGCCGAGGAAGGCGGATAACTATATGAACTCGACGTTTGCGAATATTCCTCTGCATCAGCGGATGGAGAAGCGCACGGCGGGCGTACTGGAGATGCACGCGACCGATGCGGCGGCGCGACAGATTGCGACTGGCGATGCGGTGGAGGTGTTCAACGGGCGCGGCAGCATTACGCTGAGGGCGCTGGTGAACGCGCAGGTGTCGGCGGGCGTGGTGGCGGCGCGGCTGGATTGGAGTAAGCTGGGCAACGATCTCTCGGGGAACCGCGCCAACGTGAATGCGCTGACGTCGGAGACGCTGACCGATATTGGTGGCGGCGCAACGTTTTATTCGACTTTGGTTGAGGTAAGGAAAGGGCACGATGACGTTAGGTGATGTGAAGGTACTGCCGGGGCTAGATGAGATTAAGGCTGCGGCCGAGTTGATCTACAAGACGATGCCGGCTACGCCACAGTACAGCTGGCCGCTGCTGAATGAACGGGCTTCGCAGATCGCCGGGGCGGTTGAGGTTTGGGTGAAGCATGAGAACCATACGCCGGTGGGCGCGTTCAAGGTTCGCGGCGGGTTGGTGTATATGGACTGGCTGCGGCATGAGCGGCCAGAGGTGAAGACGGTGGTGTCGGCGACGCGCGGGAATCATGGTCAGTCGATGGCGTTTGCCGGCAAGCAGCTTGGACTGCGGGTGGTGATCGTGGTGCCGTTTGGAAACAGCCCGGAGAAGAACCGTTCGATGCGGTGTCTGGGTGCGGAGCTGGTGGAGTTTGGCAACGACTTTCAGGAGGCAAGCGAACATGCGGCTTATCTGGAGGGGAAGTTTGGCTGGCATCGCGTGCCGAGCTTTGATCTGCGGCTGGTAACGGGCGTGTCGACGTATGCGTGGGAGATGTTTACTGCTTGCCCGGAGCTTGAGACGTTCTATGTGCCGATTGGGATGGGGTCGGGTGTGTGCGGGACGATTGCGGCGCGGAATGCGCTGGGGTTGAAGACGAAGGTGGTGGGTGTGGTGTCGACCCATGCACCTGCCTATGCGTTGTCGTTTGCGGCGGGGCATGTGCGGGAGCATGAGTCGACCACCGAGATCGCCGATGGCGTCGCTTGCAGGAAGCCGGACGAGACGACGCTGGAGATCTTGAAGGCGGGGATGGATCGGATTCTGATGGTCGATGACAAGGCGGTGAAGGAGGCGATGCGCGCTTACTTCGTCGACACGCATAACGTTGCGGAGGGTGCGGGCGCGATTGGGCTGGCGGCGCTGCTTATGGACCGGCCGAAGGGTGGAAAGCGCGTGGGGACAGTCTTGTGTGGCGGGAATGTGGATAGCGACGTGTTTGGCAGCGTGTTGTGCGACGGCGGGTTGAGCTGAGTCTAAAACTCAAGTCGCGCTGCGGGTTCTAGAGCCTCCTCAAGATCACTCGTTGGGGTTAGAGCAGACGGATTTCCCGAAACGTCGAAGCTAGAGGCGTGCTAGTCTGGCGCGGTTGGTCTCTGGTGTTCACTTCGATTTGTTATGGAGTTCGCGATGACACGCTTCTGCTTGTTGCCTGGGTTGATTTTGCTGGCTTCGGTTTCGGGATTTGCTTCGGGGCCGGGTGACAGGGTGGCGACGGATCCCAAGAGCGTGATTTCGGCAGAGAGTGCGGCTGGGGGTTCTCCGATGCCGGTGGCTGAGTTGTTGCAGACGGTGCGACTGGCGGGTTCTACGTGGTCCCCGGATGGCAAGCAGATTGGATACATCAGCAATGCTTCGGGGCGGCTGAATCTCTGGGTGATGCAGGCGGATGGCACGGGTGCGCGGCAGTTGTTGAAGTCCAATGACCGTCAGTCGAGTCCGGCGTTCACCAAAGACGGCAAAGAGATTGTGTTTGAGCAGGACAAGGGCGGCGATGAGCTGTATGACCTGTACGCTGTTTCGGTGGGTGGCGGCGAGCCCAAGAACCTGACCAATACCGACAAGACCAGTGAGAGTGGGCCTCTGTTTTCCAAAGACGGCAAGTGGTTGGCGTTTGGCAGCAAGGAGAAGGTGGAGTCTTCGACCAATCTTGCGGTGATGGAGTGGCCTGCGGGAACGGCGCGGTTGTTGACGCACGAGAAGGATCCGAAGGCCTCGTGGAGTGGCGTGGACTGGAGCCCGGACGGACGGTATCTGTACGCGGTGCGGGAGGTGGGGACGGAGGATGCCGATGTGTATCGCGTGGAGGTCAAGAGCGGGGCGGCAGAGAATCTGACCGCGCATACGGGGAAGGTGTTGATGCTGGCGTCCGAGGTATCGCCGGATGGGAAGACGCTGCTGATGACTTCGAATGAGAAGGGCGGGTACGCGAATGTTGCGTTGCTCGATGTGGCGTCGAAGAAGAGGCGGTGGGTGACGGATACGCAGTGGGAGGCGCATGCGGGAGGATTTTCGCCAAGGGGCGACACGTTTACCTACATCCTGAATGCGGATGGACGGGCGACGATCAACTTTGTGGATGGAAAGACGCTGAAGGCGAGCGATCGAGGAGTGCCCGCCGGGTTGAACACTCCGGGTGCGGGCCCGACTGCGTTTCGTGAAGATGGAAGCTACCTGTTTTCGCATCAGGACTCGACGCATGCGCCGAATCTTTATTTGTTGAGCGCAGGCGGGACTGTGACGCAGGTGACGCATAACGAGAGCCCGGTGTTGACTTCTGCTACGCTGCCCTCGTCGCAGCTTGTGACGTATAAGAGCTTCGATGGGAAGATGATCTCGGCGCTGGTATGGGTGCCGTTTAATTTGAAGCGGGATGGGACCGCACCAGTGGTGGTGATGCCGCATGGCGGGCCTACGGGACAGACGCTGGACAGCTTCAGTCCGCGGGCGATTCTGCTGGTGTCGCGCGGGTACGTGGTGATTGCGCCGAATGTGCGCGGATCGACGGGCTATGGGATGGAGTTCCAGAAGGCGAACTACAAAGACCTTGGCGGCGCGGATCTGAAGGATGAGATTGCCGGCGTCGATTTCTTGAAGGCCACGGGATTTGTCGACGCGAAGAAGGTGGGGATCTGGGGCGGCTCGTATGGCGGGTTCATGACGCTGATGGCGATCGGAAAGAATCCGGAGATGTGGGCGGCGGCGGTGGATGAGTACGGGATTCTGGACTGGTACACGATGCTGGCGCATGAGGATGCGCAGCTGCAGGAGTATGAGAAGTCGCTGCTGGGCGATCCCGTGGCGGACAAGGCGGTGTATGAGGCTTCGTCCCCGCTGAAGTACATTCGGGAGGAGAAGGCTCCGCTGCTGGTGCTGCAGGGGGAGCGGGACATTCGCGTGCCGAAGGAGGAGGCTGAGCAGGTGGTGGATATTTTGAAGAAGGAGGGACGCACGGTGGATGCGGTGTACTACCCCGAAGAAGGGCATGGCTTTATCAAGCGGGAGCATCAGTTGGATGAACTGACGCGGTCGGTGGGGTGGTTCGACAAGTATCTTAAAGGAGAGGCGAAGGCTCAGTGAGGTTGGCGATGCATGCAGCAGGTTTTCAGTGCGCGGGTTGTGGAGAGTGGGTGGAGACGACGGTGGATGAGTCGGGCGGCTCGAAGCAGCAGTATGTGGAGGACTGCCAGGTCTGCTGCCAGCCGAATGTGCTGACTGTGCGGTGGGACGGGTCGGCGCAGGAGTTCACAATTACGGCGGAGTTGGAGAGTTAATTCCACTGGCGGGTGCCGTTGGGTGGGCGCATTCGTCCAACGATCACGCTGGAATTCGTTGGTTGGATTGAGGTTCGTCCGGCCAGAACCACGGGGCGAACTCGCTAACCGCTGGCCGCTCCCATATAATCAGGACTTCGCTGACTTTGCTGGCGAGCGTCATTTTTAGAGCAGTGAGGGTGTGCGTATCTTTACCGTGAATCGAGAGAGCGGAAGCTCCCTGAAAAGCAAGACCAAGACTGTGTGCACGCGCTCCAGACGCTCCCGCATCGCTTATGCCGCGTACATGATTGCGTTTACGGCGCTGGCCGCTTCGTCGCTCTCGGCCCCGTCGCTTTCGGCCCAGGCCGTGGGATCGGTATCGGGCAATGTGGAGACGCTGTGCCAGCCTCAGGTGATCGGTAATCGACGAATTCCCAAGGAGTCGGTGCTGGCCAGGCTGTACAGCCGGCAGAACGACCTGTACGACCCGCTGGTGGTGGAGCGGGACTTCAACTCGCTTTGGAATACCGGCTACTTCGACGATGTGCGGATTGAGCGCGTCGACAGCCCGAAGTGCGTGCAGTTGATCATTTACGTCAAAGAGAAGCCGACGATTCGCGAGATCAACTACAAGGGTCTCGGCGCGGTGACGCAGTCGGACATTCTGGACCGGTTCAAGAAGGCGAAGGTTCCGCTTTCGGTCGAGAGCCAGTACGACCCGACGAAGATCAAGCGGGCCGAGGTTGTGCTGAGGGATCTGCTGGCAGAGCACGGGCACCAGTTCGCCACGATCCGGACCGAAGTGAAGACGATTCCGCCGGCGGCTGTAGCGATTACGTTCAACATTAAAGAAGGGCCGACCGTAAAGGTGGGCAAGATCGCGTTTCAGGGCAACAACAGCCTGAACGATCGCACCCTGCGTGCCGCAATGAAGAACCTTCGGCCGATCGGGATTCCGCATTCGATCATCCTGGAGAATCTGTTTGCACGCACCTTCGACGCGAGCAAGCTCGATGAAGACACCGAGCGCGTGCGCCAGGCTTACCGGGACCGCGGCTACTTCAAGGCTCTTACCAGCGAGCCGACGACGCACATCCGCGATGCGGGCGGCATCAACCCGTTTACGCTTCACCCGTCCAAGGGCAAACGGATCGACATCCTGATGCCGGTGGAAGAGGGTGCACGCTACAAGCTGGCGGGCATCACCTTTTCCGGTAATACCCACTTCACGAATACCAAGGCTCTGCGTGCGCAGTTTGCGCAGAAAGATGGCGAGTACTTCAACGCGACCTTATTCGGCAAAGGTTTGGATCAGCTGCGGAAGGCGTTTGGCGAAGGGGGATTCATCAACTTCGTGGGAACGCCGGTACCGACGATCGATGAAGCGAATAAGACAATCAAGCTGAATATCGATATCGATGAAGGCAAGGCGTTTTACGTTTCGCGGATCGAGTTTACGGGTAATACGATTACGCGCGACAAGGTGATTCGGCGCGAGCTGTTGCTCGAAGAAGGGCAGGTCTATAACAGCAGGCTCTGGGATCTTTCGATTCTGCGGTTGAATCAGCTGAACTACTTCGAGGCGTTGAAGGCGGAGCAAGACTCGGAGAGCCGTCAGAATACGGATGACGGAACGGTCGATCTGCTGCTGAAGCTGAAGGAGAAGGGCAAGAACTCGATCGGCCTGAACGGCGGCATCAGCGGATTGTCGGGCACCTTTGTTGGTTTGAACTACGAGACCAATAACTTTCTGGGACTGGGCGAGACGCTCTCGGTGCAGGCAAATATCGGCGACCTTTCCCGCAATCTGAGTCTTGGATTTACCGAGCCTTATCTGCGGGACAAGCCGATCTCGCTGGGCGCGCAGATCTTTGCCAGCAAGTATGACTTCAATCCTTCGAAGAGCCAGTCGGCGACCGGCCAGGCGGCGGGAAATCTGACGACGGCGCAACAGTCGCTGCTGACGAACTATAACCAGTCGACGACAGGGTTGACGGTCTCGGCCAGCGAGCCGCTGCGACATCTGTTTTCACGAACCGGCGTAACGCGTATCGGTCTGTCGTACTCGTTGTCGCGGTCTTCGGTTACGACGTTCAATCAGAACACGACCAATGTATTTCAATCGCTCGCGTTCCGGTCCGGTGTCGCGGGACAGAATCAGTTGAGCGGCATCATTACTTCGGTTGTGACGCCGAGCTTTACCTTCTCAAGCCTCGATCGTGCGGTTGGACCGCATCACGGCAAGGACTTCAACGTTTCGATGCAGGTGGCAGGGGTGGGCGGTAATGTGAAGTACATCTCGCCGATTGCCAGCTATCGTCAGTTCTTCCCGATGAAGGGACTGCGGGTAAACAACGAGGGCCACAACGTGCTGGGTTATCGCATCCAGCTGGCTCATACGTCGGGCTTTGGCGGCGAGGTTGCTCCGCCGACGCATCGTCTGTATAGCGGTGGCGAGTCGGATCTTCGCGGGTTCGACATCCGGTCGGTCGGTCCGTACACGTTCATTCCGAATAAAGTTCAGTACATCCTGACGAACCCGGATGGGACCTCGGTTCCGCGCGATCCGACGAACCCGGCGCTGGGTCCGGTGCAGATTCCGCTGCCGATCTACCGCATGGTATCCATCGGTGGCGATACGCAGATCGTCGCGAACCTGGAGTACCGGATTCCGATTGTGAACCAGGTCACGTTCGCGTTCTTCAACGACTTCGGCATGACCTTCGACGCGCTGCATGGCCAGTTGCGCCAGAGCACCGCGGGTCAGTCGCTGATCGATGGCGCGCAGTATGGATGTCCGACGATCGTCAACGGCGCCTGCTTTGGCGGCCAGTCGGTGAAGTTCCCGAACCTGCTAACGATTGTGCCGGGAACAAACTATGTTCCGCGGGACTCCCTCGGCGCCGAGCTGCAGGTGATCCTGCCGGTCGTCAATGCGCCGTTCCGTATCTTCTACGCTTACAATCCGCTGCGTCTTTACAAGACGGTTCCGCAGCAGCTGGCGGTGCCGAACTCCGGTCCGGACAACGTGAATACCTTCAAGAGCTACTTCCCGAGCGATGGAGCTGGACAGTTCAGTTATCAGCAGGCGCTGCAGTTCTATGGAGCGGATTACATCCTGCGCGAGCCCAGGAAGACGTTCCGCTTGACGGTGAGTACGACCTTCTAAGGAAGATTATGTCCTGCCGGACGGGCTCCCTGCGCGGGAGGCGGTCACTTCGTGACTTGTATACCTTGTCTGGGCAGGATGATCTGCGCAGGGCCTCCCGTTGGTCGGCATGATCTTCCTTCCGAGCATCGCGAGGACCGCTGCAGTCAATTCACCCAAACAAGATATACGCCCCACGAAGTGGGCGCCCTCCGCGCAGGAGGCCCGTCCGGCAGGACAGAATCTTCTAATAGCTTCGTTGATACATGCGGGAGATACGGTCGTGCCAGCCCAGGCCGTCTTCATCCATCCATGCCCAGAGGAAGCCGATGCCCAGCGGACACGCCGCAAGGACAGACGCGAAGATGCGGCGGCGCATGGCAGAGCGGGTTGGGTTGTCGTCGGCAAGAGTGCAGAGGCCGATGCGGGCATAGCGCATACCAGGGGTGGCTTCGCTGAAGGTGAAGAACAGAAGCTGGTAGATCAAGGCAAGGGCGGCCAGAGTCCCGGCTGTACCGATGGCGGCGGTCTGCAGGCTCATCGGAACAATATGAGGGGCGAAGCTCACGGGATTGGTTGAGAGCTTGCCAACCGTGACGGCGAAGGCCGCGACGAAGCACAGGAACGAGGCTGTAATGATGCAGCCATCGACGATAGCGGCCATGAGGCGCAGGTTGAGAGGCGCGGCTTCGGGTCGGTGCTCGAGCTGGAAGGGCGCCTCAGCCGATTCCACCGGGGCCGCGACTGGGTGGGCCGCGAGCAGGATGGAGGACCACTCGGGCGCGATGGATTCTACGACCGGGGAGGTGGAGATCTGGGCCGCTTCAACTTCGAAGATGCGGAGCTGCGCTGCCGGCACATTGTGGGGGACCTGATCGGCATCTTCGCGGAGCGGACCTTCCGCCAGTCGCGGGCGGGCTTTACGAGCGGCTACCAGCTGACGAGGAAACTCGATAAGGTTAGCCGGAATCTCGATGGGAGGGCCGGACTCTTCGAAGACAGGAGCCTGGCGGAAGGCGATCTCCTCGTCAAGCGCCAGGGTTTCAGCTTCGTTCGACGCTTCATAGGCCTCGTAGATCAGCGGGCGGCTGGGGGTAGAGACCTGTTCCGGAAGGCGGCCGCGAGTTCCGTCTTCGTAGAGTCTCACGGTGAGTGCGGGGGCCGTCGTCTGGGCGCCGGTGGGAGAACTGAGTGGGAGCGGTTCGGCGTCCGAGGGTTCCGCAGAGGCGAGTTTTGGCGCCGGGACTGGTGAAGGCGTTGGGGGCGTCAGGGTCCATTGATCGAGATCGGCCAGGAGTTGGTATTGAGCATCGGCTACGGCCTTGGCGCTGAGGGCGGCGATCTCGGCTGCGGCTTCGGCCTCGCGAATGGCGGCTTCGGCCTGCTCCGCGAGGAAGGTGCGGTAGCTGGGGGAGTTGGCGTAGCGCTCGGCGACCGCGGCGGCGATGCGGGAGGAGCGGGACTTTTCGGGGCCGGGTTGCGCGATGGGAGTGACCGCGGAACCCGATTGCTGGTTGCGGCGGGCACGGTGGGCGGCCAGGCGCTGGGCTACTTGTTCCTTAAGCGCAAAGGGCGCAGCGGCTCCCGTTTCGTCCGGGGCTTCGTCCAGTGGTAGCAGGTCACGCTGTGCAGAGCTCATTGTGCTCAATTCCAAACTCGCTTCCGTAAAATCGTTTAGCCTCAAAGGGTGGCACGTCTGACAAGTTTCAAACCGAACGAACCTGGGAGGAAGACCCATTGGCAGCGCCGACTGCCTTTGCTGGCTTTGCTGTCCGGCGGATTGAAGCCGTTGCATCCAGTCCCGAAGGCTCGCGGAAGTGGCTCCAGGAGCGTCCGGACGACTGTTTACCTCTTGATAACTATCATGGTGCTCGCGGCAAGTCATCCACATCTGTGGGGACAGCAGGTGACGAGTCAGGCAACCCCCCAGACGGAAGAGCAGCAGACGTCTTCGAGCCTGCCGGACGCGCCGGGAGCGACGCAATATCCGGTAGCGGAGGTGCAGCCTGCGACCGACGACACGACCGATGTGAAGACAGAGGAAGACACTCTGCTGAGGAACGGAAGCGTCGTCACCTTGGATGGCGATGTCAAGGTTACCTACCGCGACCGAGTCGTAGAAGCGGACCACATCGAATTCGATCAGGACACCGGGGATTTGACGGCGACAGGGCATCTGCATGTGAGCGGGGGCGCGAACCACGAGGACCTGACCGCCAGACACGGCACGATGAATCTGAAGCAGCAGACGGCGACTTTTTACGACGTAGTCGGCTCCGTGGGGATGAAGAGCGCAGGGCACACGCTGACGTATTCGAGCAGTAATCCATTTTTGTTTACGGGGCGGATGGTGGTGCGGACGGGGCCGCAGTCGTACGAGATCTACGAGGGCACGTTGACGACTTGTCAGTTGCCGCACCCGGACTGGATGCTCTACGCGGGAAAGTTTGCCGTGGACAGCGAGAAGGCGAAGGCGCAGAACAGTACCTTTCGATTGATGAATATTCCTGTGCTGTTTTTGCCGTATGTCACGCATCCGGTCGATTCGGAGCAGAGGCAGACAGGCTTCATGATCCCGGTGCCGGGGTACTCGTCGACGAAGGGATTTACGCTGGGCGAGGAGTTCTACTGGGCGATCAATCGCAGCACCGATCTGATGGTAGGTGCCCAGTATTATTCGCTGCGAGGGTGGGAGCAGTCGGCGACGTTTCGATATCGCGGGCTGGGCAATGACTTCGGGAAGGCGAGATATACAGGGCTGATTGACCGTGGAATTTATACCAACGGCGTGTATGTAAATCAGGGCGGAGAAGATGTGACGGTTTCGGGACGGCACGACTTCAGTTCGCAGACGAGAGTGGCGGGGGATGTTGAGTATCTGAGTTCGTATGCCTATCGTGAGGCGTTTGCGGAGAACTTCAGCGTGGCGGTGTCGAGCGACATCCTTTCGATCGTGTATGGCGTGCACGAGTGGGACGGCTATGCCGCTTCGGCGCGTGTGGATCGCTACCAGGGGTTGAAACAGGCGGGTGTGGCTGCGACCCCGACCGCTCCCGCGATTCCGGAAGAAGAGGTGAAGATCTTTCATGCGCCGTCGCTGGACTTCGGCAGTACCGAGCATGAGATCGGCAGGACCGGATTGCTGTGGAGCGTGGAGGCTTCGCATGCCGGACTGTCGCGGGTGGAGCCGGGCTTTTCTACTGGCGGTTTAACGCAGCGCTTCGATGTGCACCCGGCGCTCTCGTATCGGCTGGGCTTTGATGGATGGCGAGTGTTGTCGTCGGTTGGCGTGCGCGAGACGGCGTACAGCAGAAGCAGGCAGGTTCCCTACGCAGAGACGGGGGTGCCGGTCGAGCTTCCGGATGCGTTGCACCGCTCGGACGTGGAGGTTGAAGCTGATCTGCGGGCTCCTGTGGTGGAGCGGACCTTCGATTCGCCGCGCGTGGAGAAGCTGTTCTACGGCAACGATGTGAAGCACACGATCGAACCGGAGCTGACCTACCGGTACGTGACCGGAGTGAATAACTTTTTGAGCGTGTTGCGCTTCGACGATGTCGATATTGTGAGCGATACGAATGAGCTGGAGTATGGAGCGACGCAACGGTTGTTCTTGCGGCCGGTGAAGGATCGGCCCTGCAAGGAGAGGCCGGTGAGCACGGCGCAGACACAGTACTGGGACGAGGATAGCGGCAAGGTTCAGACCAGGGGAGCAAGCGTTGAGCCAAAGGATAAGCTGCCCAGCTGCGGCAGTCATCCGCTGATCAGCTGGCGGCTGACGCAGAAGTACTTCTTCAACGAGAACTTTGGCGGTGCCGTAATTAATGGCCGGCGAAATATCTTCGACACGACGTTGAACTTCTCCGGGATTGCGTTTCTGACCGAGCCGCGGGCGATCTCGCCGCTGATCTCGCGCCTGCGTCTGCGGACCTCAGCGCATATGGATGTTGAGTGGGACTTCGACTTCGATACCGGAGCGAAGAAGTTTACGTCTAACAATGTGTTCGTGGACGTGCATCAAAACAACGTCTTTGCCGGATTGAGCTATGCGCGGCTGAACGCTCCGGGGCGTTTCTACACGGAGGGCGTGAGTTCTCCCGTCTCGAACTTCGACCAGCTGCGGCTGCTGCTGGGGTACGGGTCGCCGACCAAGCCTGGGCTGGGTCTTGCGGGGAATGTTGGACTGGATCTGAACGCGAACAATACCGGCCTGGTACAGTACGGGGCGGTGCAGGGGTCGTATAACTGGGACTGCTGCGGATTCAGCGTAGAGGTTCGGAAGTACGAGCTGGGCTCGGTACGAAATGAAACCACCGAGAGATTCAACTTTACGTTGTTGAACATCGGGACTGCGGGCAATCTGCGGCGTGCTGCGAGTCTGTTCTAGGCGTGGCTGTGCGTGTGTTCCTGGGGCCGCTCAGAGGGGTCCGCGGCCTTGTAAATCGCCTCTGCGTGAGATAATCGAGGTATTGTGCTGATTGCTGTGAAGCCGTTCCGAACCCTGATCTTTGCCTTTGCGCTGGCTGCCCTTGGTTGCCACGCCCAGACTCCGACTCCGACGACGAGCGACACTTCGGGGAAGCTCTCTCCTGAGGCCGTGCGACGTGTGGAGGTGCTGATCCGTTCGCGTGCGTCGATTCCAGCCGGCTATGTGATTCAGGTTGGATCGCGCACCAGGAGCGAGGTGCCGGGCTTTGACAGGATCAGCGTGTCGTTTCTGGCCGACGGCAAGTCGAGCAAGCCGACGGACTTTCTGATCTCGACGGACGGCAACACTCTGGCACAGTTTAGCAAGTTCGATATCAGCAAGGATCCGAAGCTGCTGGTGAGTGGCGATGGAAGACCGGCGCGGGGTGGTCCGGCGAATGCGCCGGTGCTGATCGTCGGGTTCGACGACCTGGAGTGCCCATACTGCGCGAAGATGCATGAACAGCTGTTTCCTGCGCTGACCGAGCGTTACAAGAACCAGATTCATATCGTCTATCGTGACTTTCCGCTGGATCAGCATCCGTGGGCGATGCGCGCGGCGATCGACACGAACTGCGTGGGTGCCCAGAGCCCGGTGGGCTACTGGAATCTGGTGGATTACATCCACGCGCACGCGGGAGACCTTGGCGGTACGGAGAAGAGTCTCGCAAAGGCCAACGAGAACCTCGATACGCTGGCGCGCGATGAGGGGAAGAAACAGAACTTGAACGCGGACGCCCTGAACGCGTGCCTCGCGAAGCAGGATGACACGGCGATCAAAGCGTCGATCAAGTTGGGCGAGAGCCTGGGCGTGGATTCGACCCCGGCGCTATTCATTAATGGAGAAAAGGTGGAGGGAGCGCAGCCGTTGGAGGATGTGTATCGTATGATCGATAGCGCGCTGATTGCCTCCGGGCAGACGCCGCCACCGCCACCGACACCAATTCAGGCTCAGCCTCAAACCCCGCCGGCGACCAAACCCGGCAACTAGCAGAAGAATGCAGGAGATTTGGATGCCGAACACGGACGTGCCGAGCTTGTCGACCGATACCGAACGTACTTTTACAACGCGCTCCTTTCGTGCCGTCTCTCTTCTGGCAGTGCTGATTCTGGCTTCAGGTCTGTTGCCTGTTGCTGGATGCAATCGCGGACATAGTGCGGATGTAGTCGCGACGGTGAATGGCCATGCCATTATGCAGGCTGATCTGGACAAGGCCTACAAGGCGCAGCTTGGAGATGCCGCTCAGCAACAACAGCAGCCGTCGCAGGAGCAGGCCGACTCGCTGCGTTTGAATGTTCTGCGCGAGCTGATCGACGAAGAGATTGTCGAGCAGCGCGCCACAAAGATGAATCTTACTGCGACCAGCGAAGAGGTCGATGCGAAGCTCGCCGAGATGAAGGCTCCCTATACCGAGGAGCAGTTTCAGCAGCGGCTGAAGGCGAGCAATCAGACGGTCGATGATCTGAAGCACGCGCTACGACGAAATCTCACGATCAACAAGCTGCTGAACAAAGAGATCAACTCGAAGATCACCGTGACCGACGCGGATGTAGCGAACTACTACAACCAGCACAAAGCCGAGTTCAACCTGCTTGAGACGAAGTATCACCTGGCGACGATTCAGGTCACCGATCAGCCGTCGCCGCAGCCGGGCAACCTGCAGGGAAGCAAAGCGACCAACGACGTCGAGGCGAAGAAGAAGATCCAGGCGTTGAAGAATCGTCTCGACAGCGGTGAGGACTTCGCCACGATCGCGAGCAACTGGTCGGAGCAGCCGGAGACTGCCCCCAACGGGGGAGATATGGGCTTCGTCGGCGAGTCGCAGCTACACTCGGATCCGTCGGTCTTCACCGCGGTGATGAAGCTGAAGGCAGGGCAGATCACCGAAATCCTTCCGCTGCTCGATGCACAGAGCAAGCGGCCGGCGGGGTATGCGATCTACAAGCTGATCTCGCGCGACCCCGCAGGGCAGCGCGATGTGAACGATCCTCGGGTGCAGCAGGCTATCCGCCAGCAGTTGCGCGACGTACGCTCGCAGCTGTTGAAGAGCGCCTACCTTGAGATGGTGCACGATCAGGCCAAGGTGGAGAACTTCTTCGCCGAACAGATCTTCAAGACGGACGCTCACTAACTCTTCAACCGGATATCGCCACTCATCTCTCTTCTTTCTCTGGGAGTTCTCATGACGCAGTCGCCTGTGCGGTACGCGATTCTCGGCTTTGGTCATCATGCGGTCCGTCGATTATTGCCGGCGTTTCCGAAGTGCGAGCATTCGACGTTGAGCGGGATGTGGCGGCGAGACCACGCTGCTGCGCTCACGAACTGCGCGGAGTACCAGATACCTCACTGCTTTGCCACGCGGGAGGAACTCTGTTCTTCGCCGGATGTGGATGTTGTGTTCATCACATCGCCGGACGCGATGCACCGCGACGACACGCTGCTGGCGCTGAAGCATGGCAAGGCAGTGCTCTGCGAGAAGCCGCTGGCGATGAGCGCGGCTGAGGCCGAGGAGATGAATGCTGCCGCTTTGGCCGCAGGGTTGTTGTTTGGGGTGGCACAAAACTTTCGCTACAACCGAAGCCTGGAGTTGATGCGGGAGCAGATAGCCGCTGGGGTGATCGGGAAGCCACAGCTGGCGCGCGCGGAGTACTGCTACCCGGCTACAAACTCTGCGAGAAAGTGGATTATCGACGCGAAGCTCGCTTACGGCGGCCCCATCGGGGATGTTGGTGTGCACTGCATCGATGCGCTGCGCTTCGTCCTCGGCGAGGATGTGGTGAGTGTCGGCACTCTGGCTCGGAAGGATGCTTCATCAGGCGAAGTGGAAGCCGTCGCGTCGCTGCAGATGGAGATGACGGGCGACGTCTTTGCCACTGTAACGACGAGTGCGCGCGCGCCCTATCGATCGCTGGTTGAGGTGAATGGCAGCAATGGGGTGATGACCTCCGAAGGTGGTCTGACGGTGGACCGGCCCGTGCAGATCGTAGTGCGTCGGGCCGGGGAGGTGGTGGAGAGCGTCACCGTGGACAACGGTGACGGCTACACCCGGATGCTTGACAACTTTGCCATGGCGCTGCGCGGCGGTAGCAACTTCGCGGCTACTGGAAAAGATGGCTTTCACAATATGCAGGCGCTCGATGCGGCGATCAAGAGTTGGCGAACTGGGACTCGCGAGAGCTTATAGTCCTCTTCTTATAGAGAAACCGCGCGACTCTGTCCTGCCGGACGGGCCTCCTGCGCGGAGGGCGGCCATTGCATGGCGTTTTTCCTGGTTGCCGAATCGCTCGGCTGCGGTCCTCCCGTTGGTCGGAAGGCTGGGCTCTAGCGTAACGCCGTAGCCAGTGCAGACGTTCCCCCGTGATGCAGGATGGCGAGGTCGCGCTCAGGCGCAGGCGGCAGATACTTTTTGTACACGCTGACGTGGAAGCAGGACTGCTGAAACTCCTCTTCGACATCAACTTTTCCCTCCTGCACGAGCGGAAGAAGGTATCCGCGAAGCCACGCAATCTCCGCCAGCGAGAGGCCGTGTTTCGCAATGTCGATGGCCTGACCGGTAAGGTGAGGAGACGCGGTGTCGCCTTCGGCTGGAGCGGCGTTGCCGTTGATGTGCATCAGGTGCTGCTGAAATTCGACCGTTCGTACTGCAGAGTTGACCTGCAGTGGCGTGTGGAAGCGAGCGTAGTGTGCGCGCGCCAGGGTCGCGAGAAACTGCGCCGTCCAGGGACGGCAGTACCGCCGATTTGTGGGCAGACGGTCGTCCACCTGGAGACCTTCGTTATCGGGGAGAGCTACGAGCAGCCTCTTGTTGCGCATGTCGAGAAGGTCGCCGTCATCCTGAATGCGAGAGAGTCCATCGCGATCGGCAACCTCGTTCTGGTGGACGAGGATCTCGTGAGAGCCCTTCAGCGGCGGAGGGACGATGAGGCGGCCGCGCTTGTTGTAGAGATTGGGTAGGATGACCGGAGTCGATGCGACCTCTTCGACGCTGGCCAGCTGTGGCCTCTCCGCAGCCGGGCGGACAACGCTGATCACAGGAACTGGCTTGGCCACGGAGACGGGCTTTGCGGTGGGTTTGCGCACAGGCGCAACCGGCGCATCACGCGTCTCGTTGAGTTCCTCCGGGCGAGATGTTCCGTGAATCGCGACCGCGGCCTGCGTCTCCACCTGGGTGGACGCAGCAGCTTTGAGGAAGTCCTCCGACGTCGCCTTTTGTGGTGCGGCTGCGGAGGCTGTCAGCTCAGGCTGCGTGCTCCTCGGCACCGGGGCGCTGACGGCGTGCCGCAGGCGGTGGTGTGCGGTCGTACTCCGCGCATGAACGCGCGCAGTCACGGGCGCATCGGCCTTTGACACGCTGTGGTGTTTGGAGCCGTGGGCGTGCGTCGGCTTGGCGGCGGCCTTTTGTCTCTTTGGATGCTTTGCAGCTGCAGCGGCAACGGTCTTTTTATGGGCCGAGGGGTGATGCGTCGGTTTGGCGAGGCTGCTTGCAGAAGACAAAGACAGGGCTGCAAGCGCCAGAAGGGCCGGTATGGGGGCGTTCAAACGCATCATGTTTTCGGAGGCGCGGAGACGCCAGAGCAATTTCTAAGTTAATCGTTGATGAGACAGTGTGTAAGTGACGAGGTGGGTTCCGTATACTTGTCGATTAACAGGGAGGAATGAATGAAGAGAATGTCGGCGGCCTTGGGGCTGGTCACCATCGCGTTGCTGGGGTGGGGATTACGAGTGAGAGCGGTGCAGGCTGCGGGGCCCGATGAGGCAGCAAAGCCCGAGTTCTACACAACGAAGGTTCAGCCGATCCTTCAGGCGAACTGCTACCGGTGTCATGGCGGGACGAACCATCGCGGCGGGTTGAGTATTCAAACGCGGGCGGGGATGTTGAAGGGTGGACATGAAGGTCCGGTGCTGATACCGGGAGATCCGGCAAACAGTCTGCTCGTGCGGCTGATCCGTCATGAGGGGCCAGCGAAGGATCCGATGCCGATGCCTCCGAAGCAGCCGAAGCTCTCTGATGCGGATATCGCGACGGTGGAGCGATGGGTCAAGGCAGGGGCGATTATGCCGGAGGACCCGCAGCAGTAAGTTTTAGCCTGGACAATTCGCCTACGAGCTGAACGGTGTTGTTCCGTGCTCCGACTTTGCTTGAGGTTTGACGAAGAGACTCTTGAGCCGGCGGCGGAAGTAGAAGAGAGCTCCTGAGATTGCCGCGCTGATGCCTTGAAACAAGAGCAGACCTGAGCCGGGATCGACGTAGGCGTGGGCCTGGCGCTCGAAGGTAAAGCTGAGCGCTATAAGAAGCATCAGCGTGATCGCGAACCGCTTGAACCTGTGAGTCATTCTTGTTTCCTCTGGGGAGGGTGCGCCTCGACGGGCACAATCTCACATAAAATGAAGACGCAAAGTGCAGACAAAAGTTTCGATTCGATTAATACTTTCGCTTACCGAATCTCAAGATCCTTTTTTGGTTTGCGTTTCGTCTTGAAGTTCTATAAAGAATTCTAGTTCGCGGTCTTGACTAGGAGCCGTTTTTTACCAAATAAAGCCGTCGGTAAATCCGTGCTCGTACCATATCGGGATGTTTGCAGTCTGTTCCGACAGGGAATGATAGTCACGACGAAGCAAGGCAGTTTGCCTCGCGAAGGAGGAACTCGCACCGCAATCCAACAGTCGCCTCGCTGTCCGGACTATCCCAAGGGGTAAAACCCCTATTCGGTCTTTATGGCGACGCTACACCGACACGCCGGCCGCCGTGACGACCGATTTGGCCGCCGCTGCAATCTGGCCCATGTCCTTCGTGGAGATGGCCATCGCCAGAACGATCACCGAAGAGGCTATCTTGACCGCTTTGTCGATATCCTGAAGCTTATCGAGCGCCTTGTCCGCTGCTTGAGTGGCCAGGGAGATCTCACTGACGGCTTGATCGGCGTCGGCGAGAGTCAGGTTCGCCGCTTGCAGAGCGAAGTTCCCCGCCGCGCTCATCAGGGAATAAACGTAGCCTTGCAGTTGAACGATCGCAGAATCGGTGAGCTTGCTGCCAGCGCTGATCGCGTCCAGGCGAACCTGTCCTATCTCTACGGCGATGTCGTGAAAAGACTGGGCGAGCGCCTGCATCTGATCGTCGCTGAGGGTTGTAGCGGACGCCGCAGGGACCGCCTTCGGGGTCACGCTTACGACCGGTTTAGCAGATTTCTTCATGGCTGATTCGACCTCGACTGGATATCTGAGAGTGCCGTCTTGAGCGATTCGACGATAGGCCCGATTTGTTTTGAAACCTCCACCATGTTTGCCCGCTTGCCCGCCTCCTGCCTTAGCTTCGTGTGCAAGGCGGCTAAGTCGTCCATCGATTTGCCGTAGCTGACAATGCCATCTTTGCGAGATTGCAGGGCAGTTTTGTCGTGGGCGTACTGCCTCTGCACAAGGATGAGAGCGAGTCGTTCATTCGGTTGAGCGCTGGCCATCGGACCTTGGTAGAAGGTGTCGAGGCTCAGTTCCTCGTTGGCGAGAAGCACGGCATAATCGGCGGTGATGACTTTCTTGAGTGACTGTGTGAGAGATTGAACAGCGGCATCGTTGGCGCTGATCAGTTGTCCGAGCTGCTTTTCGCGGTAGCCGCTGGTGGCTGCGTCCGCCAGGGACTTCAAGATGTTTTGCGCGTCGTTGCCAGCGGCAATCGCGCTCGCGGAGAAGGTGGTATTTATGCTGGAAGTAGTTACATTCTGATCGATGGTTGCATCGTATCCCATCGGCTTGTTCGAGGAGAGCTTGCCGAGGGCGTCAAAGTAGGCGATAAGCACGTTCTGATCCTTCGCCAGATGATCGGCCAGCTCCTGGTAGGGCTTGCAGTCCTGCGCCTGTTCCGCCTTAGGGCGCTCTGCGGCCGGAGTGTTCTCGAACAGTGTGTTCTGGCGCGCACAGGTTGCCGCGACATCGTTAGAAACCTTAGGAAGCGCGACTCGTGCTTCGTCGGAGAGTTTTGAAAGACCCGCCGCGTCATCAAGATCGACACAGCCGTTCAACGACGCGCACAACACTGCGAGGCCGGCTATCTGAAAGCAGAATTTGCAACTACTTCCGAATACGGACACAAACACCTCTTTTTCTCAGGCAGATCGAATGTATGCCAAGTCTCCGGGTTTTGCATCCCGGACCATGAGACGCGACGCTGCCGCGCCCGACCAACGGGAGGGCCCCGGTTCTTCCCGAACCCAGACCGGTACACGCGTCACGAAGTGACCGCTCCCACGCAGGGAGCCCGTCCGGCAGGACAAGCCCGTCAGCCCATCGTCAGGGTTTCGCAGGTGTCTCCGTATGGGCCTGGGCAAGCCAACTCCCGCTCTTAGGCTGCCGAACCCAGACGGTGACGGAGTTGTTGTCATTATTCATGAGAGAGGGCTTGTCCGAGGTGCCACAGTTGAATGTGTTGACCACGTGATAAGCGGTGAGCGCAGAGTCCGGCGTCAGAATGCGAACCTGGAGATCGCGAAGTTCGTACGACTCGAGTTTGCAGTGCTTCAGGGTGATCAGAAGCGTGTCGAGGGCCTGAATGTGTTTGTCGACCTGGATGAAGTCCGGCGTAAACAAGGCGTGAACAGCCGCGAAGTCGCCTTCGGCCATCGTCGTCCAGAGATTCTGTTCCAGCTTGACGATATCGACGGGGGCAGGAGGCGGAGGCGGTGCCGTAGGTGTCTGAGAGAGTGCTCTGGACGCAAGGAGCGAGGCGGTAACCAGCAGGAGGAGACGCATGGGAATTATCTTAGCGTCTGCCTCCCGCTGCTGAACCCAGAGTTAGTTCGCCGGAGCGGTCGGAGGTCTGGTCCCTACCCGTCGGACGGAGGCGTCGACGATTGCATAAAGCAGCTGCCGATGATCGGACTTAGCCTTTGCCTTGATATACTCGCCGGCGCGTCTGCCAGCCTCGGCGTTATCCGGAAGGGTCAGGCCCCGAGCCTGCGCGGAGATCGCGGCAAGCTGCTGGATGATGTCGAAGAAGGTGGCTTCGTTCTTGCCTGCGAGCTGCCAGCAATCGGAGACGGGGCAGGTCAGGATCTGCTCGTTCGTCCAGTTGTGGGGGGCAGCAGCGTCTGCCGAAGGTGTGATGGTAACGGCCGAGGGTTGCTGAGCCGAGGGTTGCTGGGCAGAAGCACTAAGGGCGACGGCGGCGAGAGCGAAGCAGAGTGCGAGGCGATAGATGAGGCGCATGGGGATCGTTCCTTTACGTTCGTAGGTTAGAAAGCGCTAGTAGTAGCGGCGATCGTCGCGTTTGTTCTGGGCGGCCTTGCCTACTACGGCTCCGATGCCCGCGCCGGCTGCTCCGCCAATAAGGGTACCCTTGAGGCCGCCACCGAAGACTGCTCCGAGAACCGCCCCGCCGCCTGCACCGATAAGCGCGCCCTTGCCAGGCCCGATGCCGCCCTGATCCCGACGATGGTCGTCATGGTAGGGGCGATCGCGATTGTTATAGTAGTTGCCGCCATGGCCGCCGTTACGCATACCGCTGTAGTAGGCACTGTTGTTATCGTAATGTTGTGCAAACGCCGGAGCTATTCCGGCCGCAAAGAGAAGAGGCGTAAGAAGGACCGCGTTTCGTAGCTTGGTCATTTCCGGTTAGATGCGAGATCTCCGCCCCGCGTGGGGCCAAATCGAGCCGGGGCCAACAGAATCCAGGTATCGAACAGCGTCTTTTTGAAGGAGTCGTGCAACCTATGACGGCCAAAGGTCGTCTTCTCAATGCGGTATAACAGGAATTCGTCCATCCACTCCGGAGTCAGCTCCCCCTGGCCTAAAGAATAGAAACCGATTTTCGTCTAATTGGCGTGCAGCATCGTCTCTTCTTGCAGTAGCTTCAAAAGAATGGGATTGGAGAGTCTGTGAAGGATCTGATCTATGGCATCTCTGGAGGGCTAGTCGCGGGGCTTATGGGGCTGGCGATCGCCGGTTCCCTTGCGGCGGCGCAAACAGCTCCCCCGACTGCTCCGCACAAGCCGAAGACCTCGGCCAAGTCAGCCATGGCAGTCTGGTCGCCGGACGTGCAGAAGACCCTCGGCATCTCTTCAGATGACTTCAAGGCCGACGGACTCAACAAGCTGACCCAGGTACAGCTGACGAACCTGATGAACTCGGCCAAGCCCGATCCGAAGAAGCACTGGCTCGTATGTCCTGCGAGCGGAACCACGCCGTCCGGACAGATTCACGTGCTGCTGACCGTAGCGGGGGATGACTCCACCGGCGCAATCGCAGGCCAGATCCGCCAGGCGATAAGTTCGCTCACCGGCGTCACCGTAGTCGACACCGCCGCCAACGCAGACCGCACGCTGCACGTCGTCATTCAGGAGCAGACCACGGCCAAGCGCACCATCGGCTTCACCGCCTCCTACCTCACAGGAACTCCTTGCACCGAGGAGGTCGCCGGCAAGAAGACCGATGTGGAGTTGAAGGGCACGCTAGGCACCTACACCGACGCGAAAGGCTCCGGCCTGGCGACGGATCTGGCCGGAATGCTAGATCAGGATCTGCAGCCCCTCCGTAGCGCCGCCTCAACACGCTAAGACACGCTAGGACGCACTCTTAGCCCACTCTTAGCCCCACTCTTAGCCCATAGACCGCCGCAGCGCTTCGGACACTCAACCCGCGACCGAATAAGGTCCACACCAGAGAAGTTTCCGTTTCCCCGACAGGCGAAAACTGCATCCTACTCATTGGAGGTTTTTGCTATGAGGGGATTCCCCTGGATCCTTGCCGGTATCGGAGTCGGCGTCGCGGTCACGTACCTGCTTTTCGTCAACGAACCAGAGCCGGCCTATGACACCAGTTATGACGGATTCACCGATGCAGCCCGCAAGACCTACGCCTGGGGCACCAGGAAACAGGCCGAGGGCAAGCTGGGTTCGGTCGCCGGCGCCATCAAAGAAGGCGTAGGCAATCTCACCGGCAACCAGAACCTGGCCGATGAGGGCACCGCGGATCGCGTCGTTGGAGATGTGAAGGATGCCGCAGGGCGCGTCGGACAGGCCGTGGGGCAGACCATTCACGATTTGAACAAATAGAAACAAAGCTGCTGTATTAGCTAGGCCCGTTGGTTCTCATGTAACAAAAAAACGCCCATCTTCGCAGACTTCAAGTTGCGAAGATGGGCAGTTTTTTCGTGCGTCGTCAGAATGCCAGCAGGCGATCAAAAAACGAACGATACCGCCGCAGCGCCTGTCGCAGATCCTCGGTCGACACATTGTCTCCGCGATCCCACTGATGCTCCAGCTCCGACCGCTCCGTCGCGAACTGCTCCGAGATCCGCTTCACCACGGTCGCAACCAGCTCATCCGCCTGTTTTACCGCGGTCCTCGGCTCATCGACAAACCCGATCTGAGCCTTGTCCCAGCGCGCGCGAAGATCGTTCAGCTCGTTGCTTGGAAACAGCGGCCCAGGCTGATCGTTCCCAAGCCCCGAATCCATTCTCTGCTCCACGGGTCTCTGATCCGCAGCCGCTCGCTCGTCGCCAACTCTCTGGTCCGCAACTCTCTCATCCACAACCTGCAGCCTCTGCGCTGCAACCTCACGATCGACATCCACATCCCGCACAACTTCGCGCGAGCCGATCCGCGGATCATTCCGCGAATCATCGATCACCTCCGTACTTGTTGGATAATTCGTATGCTCATACCGAGATCCCGGTACTCGATTTGCGATCTCATCTGCAGTCAATCTTGCGTCATCGCGAACTTCGCCTATCATGCTACCTCCTTGTGGGTCGTGGCTGTCACGCCAAGCAATTCGTCGAACAGCGAACGGAAGTGCACCATCGCTCTCCGCAGGTCTTCAGTAGTGGACTGGCCCTTGGCATGGCGCAGAACAATATCGTGCGCCACCCTGTAGTTGCCCACCGTCTCGGGATAATGAACCGAGATGTCATCGGCACGCTGGGCAAACTCACTCATCGGATAGCCACGCGAATTCATCACATCCGTCACCAGCCGATCCGCTTCGTTCACCGCACCACGTGGATCATCCACAAACTGCTTCTGAACAAAGGTCCACTGATGCATATAACGATCACGCTCCGCCTCAGGCAGCGAA
This sequence comes from Tunturiibacter gelidiferens, assembly GCF_013410115.1. Classification (GTDB taxonomy): domain Bacteria; phylum Acidobacteriota; class Terriglobia; order Terriglobales; family Acidobacteriaceae; genus Edaphobacter; species Edaphobacter gelidiferens. The sequence goes on along the minus strand of NZ_JACCCV010000001.1, from coordinate 181,646 downwards.
CGTAGTTTCAGGCTCGACACCCGCCGCTCCCTCTCGGCGAGAACGTTCTCGGCGAGCTTCGGGTCGCCCTGTTGACTCACAACCCGGTCATACTCCGGGCCAAACTTCTGTTTCAGCTGCGCCGATCGGTTGCGTCTGGTATATAAAATCACCCCGACAACTATCAGCACAGCAACAGCAATCACAATAGCGGTTACGATCTTTGGGTCCATAGCCTACCCCCTTGCATCCCTTGATGCCGCCTGCAACCCGCCGCGTTGTGCAAAAACAAAACGGCAGTAAAAAAGATTTTCCGTCCCGCCAAACCAATCCACACTGCCACGCAAACATCGCTGATAACACACGACCGCCAACACACGACCGGCAACGCAAGACCGGCAACGCAAACGAGCGACCCACGGCTTAGCCGCAAAGTCGCTCGTCTTCCCTGTGCGAACGTCTATCTATGCGAACGTCTTTCTGCACGAACGTCCCTATCCGTGCGAACGTCTATCGGTACGAACGTTTCAATCCGCGCAAACGGCTATCTGTCGAAGGCAACGTCCTTTTTGCAAGAATCTCCACGCACGTCCATGCGAACGCCGCTTGCCTAGCCCTTGTGATGATTCAGCGCGGCGCGAACCTTATCCACATGCGTCCCATGCACCCGGATCGCCTCATGCAGCGCGTCGCCGGTCACCCCAAACTCCTTCGCCCAGTAGTGAATATCGGACGACATCTTCGGATTGATCTCTTTGGGGTCATGCGGAGCCTTCGGATGCTCAATCGGCTCTGCGCTAGCAATAATGTTGTCAGCCATAGTTCAGTCCTCTTTCCATGTACTCCCCTAGGTGCACTCCACAGGTGGATGAGGTTCCGAAGCCTGGGGATGTACCGCGCCCCCCGTCGCCCCCAAAATCTACCGACCCAACCAAGGAGTTGTCGTTGCTTGCCCTTTTGTTGTCATTCCGCAGCGAAGCGGAGGAATCTGCGGTTGTCGTTGTCGTTGTCGTTGCAGTTCGTTGCTGTTGCTGTTGCCGTTGCAGCTGCAGTTGTCGTTGCTTGCCTTTTTGTTGTCATTCCGCAGCGAAGCGGAGGAATCTGCGGTTGTCGTTGTCGTTGCAGTTCGTTGCAGTTCGTTGCAGTTGCCGTTGCAGCTGCCGTTGCAGCTGCAGTTGTCGTTGTTTGCCTTTTTGTTGTCATTCCGCAGCGAAGCGGAGGAATCTGCGGTTGTAGCTGCAGTTGCAGTTGTCCTTGCTCGCCCTCTTGTTGTCATTCCGCAGCGAAGCGGAGGAATCTGCTTTTACCCTCCTCCCGCAGCTTCACACCAACGCAAACAATTCCCTCCAGCTGCGACTTTAGTGGAGTATCGCGATTTTCCCCCTTGTTTTGTCACACGAATGAAGATAGCTTTCGTCTTGACTTCAAACTTGTTGAGATCAGGTCGTACGAAAAAAATGCGTTACCCCCTTGCTTCACTTTTCTTGGTTCTCTCTGGATTCGGCAATCTCGCCCAAGCGCAACAAGCTGTAACTGGAACATCCGCTCCCGCATCATCCCCACTCGCCGCCGCAGTCACCCCAGCACCTGTAACTCCTCCCAACCCAAATGCTCCGGACGCCTCAGGCAGGTACATGCTGCGTGATGGCACGGACGTGAATCTCCAGTTTGCACAGGACCTCAGCTCAAAGACCGCATCCGAAGGCGATCCGGTGACGCTAACGCTCGTCGATGACCTCAAGGTCGGAGACATCGTAGTCGCAAAAGCCGGAGATAAAGCAATCGGCGAGGTCACCAAAGCCGAGAAGTCAGGAATGATGGGCAAAGCCGGCGATCTGAACATTCGCCTCAACTACCTCAAGGCAGGCGACACCAAGATCAAGCTACGCGGCACAAAAGGCAAAGAAGGCGAAAGCGGAACCACCGGCGCCGTAGTCCTCACAGTGCTCTTCGGACCCATCGGCCTGATCAAACACGGCAAGAACGTCGAAATCAAACAAGGCCAATCGCTGCACGCCTTTGTCGGCGACGACATCGCATTGGTGCCTGCGACCTAGCCACAGTCTTGGGTTCCTCCATGGGAAAGACGGCACTAATCCACCAGAGCGAGATTATCCTGTTTATCCACTGCGTACCCCTCTTTCGCATGCTGGAACGCGAAGCTGCTTAAGTGATAACCTCAAAAAGACAGAGGAAACCGTCATGCCGAAAAATCTTCAAATGCTCATAGATGCAGCTCGTTCGCGCCCTGTCTCACCGGATGAATTGCAGGCTCAACGGCGGAGCTTCGCGTATGGCAATACGAAGATTGAAAACGACCGCGTAACGCGCGAGATGGTTGCCGAGCAAGACGAACTTTTACAGATCGAAGCCAAGGCACTTTAATGGCGGATGAGGTTCGGCACAGTCAGGCTTTCGAAGCTGAGCTGATCACCGATCCCGCGCTTAAAGCGCAGCAAGAGGTCCTCAATGGCCTGAAGCAATTTCAGGTTGTCGTCGAGATGATCCAGAGCTTCCTCGACCCTGAGCGGCCCTTCAAGTTTCGTCCCTCTCATCTTCAGACTCTTCATCGCGTGGCGCTGATGGGTCTCTCGGGGTACGCCGGAAACTGGCGACCCTCTGGAATCGAGATTCAGGGAAGCGGCCATACCCCTCCAGACCCTTTCCGGATTCCGGAAATGATCGAAGAGCTATGCGACTACGTGAACGAAAGGTGGAACGAGAAGAGTCCACTACATCTTGCTTCCTATGTCATGTGGAGGCTGAACTGGATTCATCCCTTCACTGACGGAAACGGAAGGACTTCGCGTGCGGCCTCATATCTGATTCTCTGCGTGAAGCTGGGCTATCTACTACCCGGTAAGCTGACCATTCCCGAACAAATCTCTGCCGACAAGAGGCCATACTATAAGGCGCTTGAGGAAGCTGACATTGCGTGGCGCGAAGGAAAGATTGATTTGACCGCCATGAAGGAACTGCTTGGCTCAATGCTAGCTGCGCAACTAGTGGCGGTTCACGAGGACTCAAAGTTGGGCGGCGAATAAGACTCCTCGCGCGACAACATTCATTTGTGCGCCTGCGAGGCATCTACATTTAGATTTTTAGATGCGGCCTGCGTCACCTAATATGTTCATTAGATGAGTACGCCAATACTGCTCACCGATTTTGACTTATCCCTCGCGAAGGCAGTACGGCCTATACCTATAAAAGGAATGGGAGCTCAGTCTATTCGGCTTCCGTTGAGTTTTTCCGGAAGCTTATCTATTTGCGCTACTGAAGAGTCTTTTTGGGAGGCCGCAAGGACTAATGTCCCTCGCGCTAGGTGTGCACGGAGATCCTGATGCTCCTTTTAAATATGAATATTTCTTACAACTTCCTGACTCGACCTATCTTTCGATAGTTCGAAGTTGGTTGAATCTAGAGGTCCGCCGCTTCGGTGGAAAGATTACTTCGCAAGAAGTACTCAAAATGTTTACGCACAATTTCGCACTTCACGAGAAAGGACTCAAGGAATCCTTTGAGTCGCTAGAGAAGTATCGACTTGTAATCAATCCTCACTATTGGCACCGCCGTATGATGACCTATTTCGAAGGAGAGTTACGAAAGATAAAGGTAAAAGACATTGATGTACCGCAGAGCATAGTGGTCAAGAAAGGCGACAGCGACAAACATGCGAAAGATATAGACCGATACATGAAACAGATGGAGCATCAGAATTGTATTGCAACAGCGTTGGTGATGGAATGTGCCTATACGGCGGAGTCCTACCTAAATATGCTCATTGCTGTTCTACGCAATAAAACACTTCTTGAAAATAAGGTAATTCTTCAAGAAGCATTAAGAGAAACATGGAAAGACAAGCTCTTGCGTCTCCCGCTCCACTGCCGTGAAATAGCCAAAACTCCTCGCGAGACCGATCAACAAGTTCGAGACATAGAAAGCGTCTTCAGACTTCGAAATAAGATTGCCCATTCGTATCCTGACCCCGAAGATCTATGCTCAGCTGAAATCTGGTTCGACGATAGGATACCGTTATTGCCAAGAACCGAATCCTACATTCCTTACCAATGCGGAGTGGATTCGATTCTGCCTAGGCGGCAAGAAGCTTTGGCGTGCCCGCCGAAGGTGATTGCGTTCATCGTTTATCTTCAGTCTCTCCTTAACGAAAAAGTCCGTGAGGAAATTACGTTTTTTTCGGAGTCAAATCCTGTGGGATTCAGTGACAAAACGGGGAATTTCGGCATACCATTCGGAAAATCCTTAACGATGGCAGTCTTCGGCGGCTAGTTTAAGAATTCACTTCAGACATCACCAAAACACCACCCAGAACGCGAGTTTTGGTAATACTCCGGCATCTACACCACCAAAACACCACGTAGAAAACGCCCGTTTTTGCCAAAAACACCAGCAAAAACGGGCGTCATCTCGTTGATCGCCTACGCAATTCTGCGCTCAGCAACAGCTAGCGTCCGACAGGAGAATCCGGCATGTCGGCGACTCCTCGCCCGCGCAACAGAGCGTAGAGCTTCTCCTCACCAAGCACCCGGCGAATCTCCCTGAACGCAAACAGCGGAACGAACGCGCAGAAGATGACGAGCGCCCGCGAGACCATGTCCTCCCACTGCAGATGGTGCCAGACCGTACCAAACGGCTTCCCCGCAATCACCCGCTTCACCGTCTCCTCGAGGATATGGAACACCAGCACAAGCCCCGCGAAGACAATCGACTTCAACAGGACAGACTGGTACAGCGGCCTCTTCTCGTAGCCCCTGCCCACGCGCATCATCTCCCCCACCAGAATCACCTTGCCGATCACCAGCGCATTCATCACCGCAAAGCCGTAGTTCAGTACATCGTTGCTGACCTCATACTTCTTCAACAGCAGCATCGTGTACGTCACCAGCGCACAGAAGAAGAACATCAGGTACAAGGCGATCATCCAGAACTCAATAAGCTCGTGCTTGACCCTCTGCGTGAAGCTGCCCCGCGTCTTCTCATTGCTGCTCATGGCAAGTTCTCCTACGCAGCCAGCCCAATCAATCCAGGGCGCTGCCACGAAAGCCAGAAAAGAATAGCAGCCTCCAACCCACCCGCATTCCCAAAACGGGAAACCCAAAAATAAACCCGGAAGAGGTGGCGCATCTTTAGAGCCCAAAAAACACGCTGCTAAAACACCACGCTCACCACGCAATCCACCACGTTCTCACCACCAATTCACCACGCGAAAACGCCCGTTTTTGCCAAAAACCCCAGCAAAAACGGGCGCCACCACATCATAAAAAATTACCGCAAACAAAAAACTACTGCAGCAAAGTTCCCTCTTCCGGCTGAGTCTTAGCCTCCTCCGGAGGAATCACCACCGCAGCCGCCACCTTATCCTGATCCTCAAGATCCAGCAGCTTCACCCCCTGCGTACTCCGCCCCGCGGCCCTAACGCTCTTAGTATCAATGCGAATGATCTTGCCAAACTGGCTGATCACCATCATCTCCGTCGTGTCATCGACCAGCTGAATGCTCGTAACCTTGCCGATCTTAGGGGTCGTCTTCATGTTGATGACCCCTTTACCGCCACGCGACTGCAGGCGATATTGATCCACATCGGTCCGCTTGCCAAACCCATTCTCACTCACCGTAAGCACCAGGCAAGGCGTCAAACCCAGCTGTTTATCAAGCTTTTCAAGCTTAGCCGCAACCTCAGCCGAAGCCACTGGAGCAGCCAGCTCACCAGGCTCAGCCAGCTCCAGCGGCTGCCCCTCAGTCGACTCGGTAGCCTCGTCAATCGCCGCTTCCACCTGATCCGTAAGCCCTTTCTGAGCAGCACGTTCCAGCCGTTGCTTGTTGCGCGCCTCGTTCGAAGGCGTCACCGCCGCTCCGATCACATAGTCGCCCTTCTTCAGCGTAATTCCGCGATTTCCCGTAGCCGGCCGCCCCATCGGGCGTAAGTCCTGCTCATTGAACCGGATAGCCATGCCATCATGCGTAGCCAGGAAGATCACCTGCTGCCCATCCGTAATCCGCGCAATGATCAGCTCATCATCCTTCTCGATATTGATCGCGATAATCCCGCGCGCCATCACATTCGAGAAGTCCTTCAGCGCTGTCTTCTTCACCGTTCCATTGCGCGTCGCAAACAGGATGTACTTCGAGTCCTCTTCAAGATCGCGAACCGGCAGAATCGTCACCACCTTCTCGCCAGGCTGCAGAGCGACCAGCGAAGCCATGGCTTTACCCTTGCCCGCCGCGCCAACATCAGGAACCTCATACACCTTCAGCCAGTAGACGCGACCCGTATTCGTGAAGCAGAGAAGATACGCATGGGTCGAGTCGATGATGAGCTGCGCGACAAAGTCCTCTTCGCGAGTCTTCATACCAAGCCGCCCCGTGCCGCCACGACGCTGCTGCCGGTAGATCGAGATAGGCGTGCGCTTGAGATAACCGGTGTTCGATACCGTGACTGCCACCTGCTCATCGGTGATTAGATCTTCCAGCTGCAGCTCGGCAGTCTCATCAATGATGGTAGTGCGGCGAGCATCGCCGTACTTGTCGCGAATCTCGGTAAGCTCCTTGACGATGACCTTGCGCAACTTCGCCGGTGAAGCCAGGATTGACTCGAACTCTGTGATGTTGTCGCGAACCTCGGCAAGTTCCTTGAGCAACTCATCAATAGAAAGCTGCGTGAGGCGGTACAGCTGCAGTTCGAGGATCGCGTCGATCTGCTTGTAGGAAAGGATCAACGTGCCCGTGGTGGAGAACGTCATGTCGATGTTGTACTTCACGGGGTCGAGTGTGATGCCGGCGAGCTCGGTGCCACGCAGGTTGATGCGTTTGTTCGAGAAGTAGGAGAAGAGGTTCTCGCGAGCATCGGCACGGCTGGACGACTGGCGAATAATCTTGATGACGTTGTCGAGATGATCGAGCGCGATCTGATATCCAAGCAGAATGTGTTCGCGGTCGCGAGCCTTCGCGAGCAGGAAGGCAGTCCGGCGGCGGACTACTTCTGTGCGGTGATCGAGGAACGCCCGGATCGCCTGGTCGAGCGGGAGTTCCTTCGGCTGACCATTGTGGACGGCCAGGAAGATCATCGAGAACGACTCCTGCATCTGGGTGTGCTTATGGAGCTGGTTGAGAACGATCTGGTGCTCGGCGCCGCGCTTCAGCCCGATGACGATGCGCATCCCGTCGCGATCGGACTCGTCACGGAACTCGTCGCGTGCGATGTCGGTGATGACGCCTTCATTGACGAGTTCGGCGATACGTTCGATGAGCTTGGACTTGTTGACCTGGTAAGGAATCTCCGTGACGATGATGGCCTGACGCCCGCCGGAGATGTTCTCGATGGACGCTTTGGCGCGCATCATGAAGCGCCCGCGGCCAGTGCGGTAGGCCTGGGGGATATTCGTCTTGCCGAACAGGTAGCCGCCAGTCGGGAAGTCCGGTCCAAGCACGTGCTCCAGGACGAGGTCGAGATCTGGTCGATGATCCTGCGGGGACTTCTGCAGCAGCGAGATACACGCGTTCACGATCTCGGTGAGATTGTGCGGCGGAATGTTCGTCGCCATACCGACGGCAATGCCGGAGCTGCCGTTGACGATAAGGTTCGGAATGCGGGCCGGGAGCACGGTAGGTTCAAGCGACGACTCATCATAGTTCGGAGAGAAGTCGACCGTGTCGTAGTCGATGTCCGCGAGCATCTCACCGGCAAGCCGGGTGAGGCGGGATTCGGTGTACCGCATGGCCGCGGCGGAGTCACCGTCCACGGAGCCAAAGTTTCCCTGACCGTCTACTAATAGATAGCGGAGAGAAAATGGCTGGGCGAGCCGGACCATGGTGTCGTAGATGGCGGAGTCGCCATGGGGATGGTAGTTACCCATCACGTGGCCGACGACCTTGGCGGACTTGGTGTACTTCTTGTTGAACTGGAGACCCATCTCCTGCATGCCGTAGAGGATACGGCGATGAACAGGCTTGAGACCGTCGCGCACATCGGGCAGAGCGCGGCCGATGATGACGGACATGGAGTAGTCGAGATACGACCTCCGCATCTCCTCTTCTATATTGATGGAGAGCATAAACGCAGCACCCCGGCCCTGGACGGTCGAGCCGTCCGGAGGAGATCCTGCGGGGGGAGGGTTGTTGGAGTTCGCGTCCTGCGGGGAGGGTGCGTCAGGGTTCTTCGGGTCTTGCGGAAACAGATCATCAGCCATGGTGTACTTCAATGATAAATGCTTGATTTGGCGGGGTAAAGCGGTCCTCGGCAAACAGATTGTAGGTGGGCAAACACACGCAGAAAATGCAAGACTTACAGACTTTTGCTAGCGCAGCCGTTTTATCGACAAAAAAAGGGACGGGCTTTAGCCCATCCCTTTTTTGTTGCAATCTTCAGTTAGAAGAAGAGTTTCCCGGACAGTTGCATTGTGCGGGCATTGTTGGCGAAGACCTTGCCGGGCTGATTGAAGAACGCGTTATCAACCCTTTGGAAGTTGATATACGTCGTTGTATTGGAGGTCGAGTTGATGTTATTCACCGTGCCGGGAGTGTATTGAGCATGGTTGAGTACGTTATAAGCCTGCGCTCCGAACTCGATTGAGTATCGTTCGCGGAATGTGACGCGCTTCAAAAGTGACATATCGAAGTTATTAATTGGACGAGTAGGCAAAGTATTACGCGCACCGTTCGGGAGCGTTCCCTTTCCACCCTGGATGTAATAAGCGTTTGGGTTGTCGGCTACATAGCCGACGATGTTCGCAGTGCAAGTTGTCGTTTCTGTCCCCGGCGTGCAGAGGCTATCGAGATTGGTAGCATGTTGAGCCGATACCGTACTTGCTGTCCCCTTCACACCGTTCGGGTTGATGATCGAGCGATCGATTGCGGTGCTGTCGCCGTTCAGGTTTGAATTGATGCCGGAGAGCACAGTGGCGTACTCGGGCGATTCGTAGGTGTAGATGGGTGCAATGGTCCAGTTACCAACGACATTCCTTAGAAGAAACGAGTGGGCATGCTTGTAAAGCTGCAGATCGTAGACCGCTTCGAGCGAGATGCGATGCGTACGGTCAAGCGCTGAACGGCTGTAGTCGGCCGCTACGTTCTGCGAATTCTGTGGACGTCGCGGAGTGAGCGTAGTCGCGAAGACTTCCGCCGTTGCGTCATCCATCGTCTTGCTGTAGGTGTAGGAAAGATTGGTCTGCAATCCACCGGTGAACTGGCGAGTCACGTTCGCAACCAGAGCGTTGTAGTTGGAACTGGAATAAGGCTGATAAGAAGTCATCTTGCTCGTAAAGCCAGCGGCGAGGAAATCCGGGCGGATATTTGACAGGCTGTTGATCGCAGCCAACGTGCTGGCACCTGCAGGAGCGATGACCGAAGTACCGCCGTTCAACGAGGTGGGAAGCACATTCGATGCATTGACCCGCGGTTGAATGTTGAGTTGGATCTGCGTCGGTAGATGAATGCCTCGGGTACCGACATATCCAATCTCGGCTGTGTAGTTGGTCGCAAAGGTGCGCTGAATGGTGAGCGTGTAGGTCTCCGAATAGGGGACCGTCTGGTTGGGAATGTATGCAGCAGTGGACGCGCGCTGATCTGCGAGGCCAGCCGGTGTGTTCGGGAAGACCAGGATGCCGCCCTTGCCGGGAGGAAGACCTCCGTTCGCGAGGAAGTTCGGGTCTCCTGGTGCAGGGTTGCCAGGGTTGCCGACATCATTGGTGGCCGAATACTGCGGAGGAAAGGAGAGGGTACCAAGGTTGTCAAACAGCACATCGTAGGACAGCCCGAAACCTGCGCGAATAGAGGTCTTGTCATCGGGTGCAAAGTTGACGCCAAAGCGAGGCGCAAAGCTCTTGTAGGCTGGTGACGGCTTCCCGAAGCTGATCAGGCCAGGAACGGAGGCAGCAGAATTCAGCGCTTGTGCCCGCTCGCCGACAGGAACGGCGGTGAACTCATACCGAAGGCCACCGTTGAGTGTAACCCTGGGGCTAACCCGCCAGGTATCGTTGACATAGCCATAGAGCGCGGTCTGATCGCCGTAGTAGGTCAGGTTGCCAGTAGAACGCTCTCCGAAGCTCGTAGGTGCGAGATCCTGAAGAAACTCTGAGAGGGCATTCCACTCGTAGTCTCCTCGCGCTCGCTGCGTGAATCCTTGAGGAGAGATGTACTTGCGACCGTCAAATCCGATCTTGAGGGTATGCTTTCCTTTAACGTAGCTGACGTTGTCGACGACCTGATACAGATTCTGAATCGTGAACTGCGGTGCATTCGGATCCGGTCCAAGATTGACAAAGCCTTGATCATCAAAGACCAGGTTGGGGAATTGATCGAGCCCGGGATAGCTAAAGTTTCCCGCAGTCACGGTGTTCGAATACCGATTGAAGCCAATGCGGAATTCGTTGGTGAGGTTTGGTGTAAACGTGTGAAATTCGCTAAGTGCAACGAGCTGGAAACGGAACGGCTGTTGCGTGAAGAAAACTGGGAATGGGACCGTATTGGTTGCCGTATCCGTATCAGTGAGCCGGTTGTACAAATAACGTCCGCGGAAGCTGTCTTTGTTAGAGATCGTGTAGTCGACACTTGTTGTCAGGACGTCGAAGTTTGACGGTGTGCTTGCTGTGCTCTGGTAATTACCTAAAGGAATATTGGTTGATGCACCTGAAACCGCTGAGTTGACGGTAAGGAATTGCGGCCCTGTTGCCTCACTTCCGCAGGCGACGTCGGCCGACGCGTCAATTCCTGTCCCGTTTGGCCCCGACGTTGTCGCTGCGGGGGTGTACTTAAGGTACTGAGCCAGGTTGGTTCCATTCAGGCCGTAAGGCGAACCCAGCGACTGAAGAGTTGTGAGTCCTGCGGCGGTTGGCACGCAGGAGAAAATGGCCGGGTTCGACCCAATCGAGTTACGTTCGAAGTTGACAAAAAAGAAGAGCTTATCGCGCAAGATCGGTCCGCCAACCTGTCCGCCGTAGCGGTTATTATCGTAGCGGGGGTTGATGGCGGGCTTTCCGCCCTGAGTGCCGGATTCGGCGTTCAGATTGCGATTCTGAAAGTACTCATACAGGCGCCCGTGGAACTTGTTCGTTCCGGAGAGGACGTTGGTGTTGAACTGCCCCCCTGAAGAGTGACCGAACTCCGGGGAAAACTGGTTTGTAATCAGAGTAAAGCTCTCAACCGAATCGTTCGGAAGATAGATAAGGGGGCCGGTTACAGCTTTGTTATTGTTGTCAATTCCTTCAATGGTGAAGTTGTTATTGCGTGGGCGCTGACCTCCAATCGAAGGTCCTACGCCGATACCGATACCTCCGCTTGACGCCACCCCGGGACTCAAGAGCGAAGCGTTCAACACGCCGAAGCCGGCCGACCCACCCGATGCCGTCGACGGAAGATCGGTGAGTTCGACATTGCTAAAGGTCTGGGTGAGGTTGGTGCTGGTAGTATCCAGCGCGGCGCCGGCCTCTGCCGCGACTTCCACTGTAGTGCTGGCGCCAATCGAGAGACCAACGTTGGTAGTAGAGGTCTTATTGAGCTCGATGACGATTCCGCGGAGCGTAAACGGCTGAAAACCTGAAGAACTTACGACGAGATCATACTTACCAGGAAGAAGGTTGCCCACACGGAATTCGCCCGCAGTTCCGGCCTTAACACTGGTAGCCACGCCAGTGTCTTCGTTGGTCACGACAACAGCTGCGCTCGCAATGGCAGCACCTGATGGATCTTTTACGGTGCCGACTAAATCTCCGCTAGTGGTTTGACCAAATGCAGCGCCTATAAAGGCCATCGTTATAGCGGGAACAAAAAGGGAAATTCGTCGCATGTCTTCTCTCCAAGGGTTGACCAAAACCGAAACACCGCGGATGGCCATCGAATGGCTTACCGAAGTCATTTTTCGATTAGGTCGCGTGAATATAGAGAGAGCAATTTATCCACCAAACACTCAAGATTCTGCGCGTCGTCGTAAGTGCCTTATTCTTCTCATCACCAACACCTACTTTCAATAAGAATTGCTAAATATCTATGAATTTATATAGGGATTGATGGCGGAATGTACTGGTGGCGGACCCTACGCAAGATGGTCATGTATTTGCGACTAAATTTGTCGCCTATCACTTGATATCGGACCTATACCGTCGTATATTCAACTGATCGCAGCTTCAGGACTGGATGTCAGGAGTTTGATTGGGAGTTGGAGTGTTTGACCAGATCCCCGCGGGATATCTCTTGGCGGAGACCGCGAGGACCTGGAAGCTACAGCCGAGTGACTGCAGATTATCTGCATTATAAGGTTCGATCTGCGGATCGTTCTACTTCGGCTCGAAACTCCATTGCATATCAGTAAGCCCCTCAAAACTTTTCCGGCGATTCAGGTCTCGCCGGGGATTTTGGGGACTAGCGGTCGACGATGAGGTGCGCCCGTTTTTGCCCTCAGCCTTCGATCTGACAGATGGACATGAAGATCGACGCCGTTCTGAAAAAGAAGAGAACGCGATCGGTCTCACGGAGCACGGAACTTTATCGGGAGACAAGCATGAAGCAGGCGACGCGTAAGACGACACCAAGCAAGAGGAAGAGCCGGGCACCGATTGGCGGGAGTCGCGGGTGGATCGCGGCAGGAACGCTGGCCGCTTATGCGGCGATGGGAGGCACGAAGACGGCGATGGCCTCGGTCGAGAAGGCAGATCCGGCGGCGAGTGGAGCGGCCGAAGCAACGATGCCGCTGAAGAAGTTTGATATTCCGGCAGGCCCGTTGGATGCGGCGGTGAAGGCTTTTGAGGAGGCCACCGGTCTGACCGTGAAGATCGTGCTGCCGGCGGGAACAGTGGCAGGGTTCAACTCGCAGGGTGTCGTGGGGCTATATCGAGAGGATGAAGCGCTGCGTCTGCTGCTGGAAGGCACCGGTCTGAACTACCGTGCGGAGGATGCCACTACGATGCTCGTAGGGGTGCAGGCGAAAGACACTGTTTCTGTAACTGATTCGGTTACTAACTCGGTTTCGCTCTCGAAATTCACTGAACCGCTGATCGATACTCCACAGAGCATCAACGTGGTGCCGCAGTTTGTCCTGAAGGATCAGGGCGTTTCAACTCTGCGCGATGCTCTGCGCAATGTGCCCGGCATCAGTTTGGCGGCGGGCGAGGCAGGTGCACAGGGAGACAATCTGACGATTCGCGGCTTTACCGCGCGCAACGATATCTTTCTCGACGGTATCCGCGACTTCGGAAGCTACTATCGTGATTCGTTCAACTACGAGCAGGTCGAGGCACTGGAAGGTCCGGCCGGAGTTCAGTTCGGGCGCGGTTCAACCGGAGGCGTGATCAATCAGGAGAGCAAGGTTCCGGTGGTGCAGCAGTTCGTGAATGTGCAGACGCAGTTCGGAACCGACAAGACGCGCAGGATCACGGCAGACATCAACGAACCGGAGCTCGATGTGCTGGGCGGTACAGCCTATCGTGTCAACCTCATGGGGCAGGAGGGCGGAGTCGCCGGACGGGACTACGCGGAGATACGAAGGTTCGGTATTGCGCCAACAGTTTCAGTCGGATTGAACACGCAAACGCGCGCGACCCTGAGCTATCTGCACATGACCGAGAGCGACACGCCGGACTATGGACTGCCATGGTTCAATAACGCCGTGGCACCCGGGTCGATTCGGCATGACTACTACGGCTTCCCCGATGAGAACTACCTGAACACGAACGACGATATTTTGACCCTTAAGGTCGAACACGAATTTTCGCCCAACCTGAATCTGCACACGATTGCGCGGGCAGCCAATTATCCCCGGCAGGCGCAGATCACGGAGCCGCAGATCTGCTCAAACGCGCCGGCGAGCGTGCCGGTTGGCGGGTTCGTGTCGTCGTTGCCCACCTCCGCGGTAAATACAGCATTACCCTGTGCCTACACCGCTGCAAGCGATCTGAGCACGATCATCGTCAACCGGAATCAGATACAGGTAAAGAGCGTCGAAGGCGATCTGTGGGACCAGACCGAGGTCTCGGCGCGCTTCAAAACGTTCGGCATAAAGCACGCCCTGGTGGCTGGAGTTGAAGGCGGCCAGGAGATCTCGAACCCGATCAGGACAAGCTACACCATCAACAAGATCAACACCGTGCCGACGGCTACCCTGATCGAGCCAAATGCACAGCAGCCCTTCGGGGGAACAGGGTACATCACCTCGATTGTGCATACCAAGTCGGAGAGCGTTGGACTCTACTTCGTCGACACGATCAAGCTCGGGCGACTGTTTGAGGCGAGCGGCGGTGTGAGATGGGATAGGTTCGATACTGGTTACAATTTATATCAACCCACTCCTCCAGCAGGTGGAACCGTCACCGCTCCTGTGGCTCCAATCAGCCGCATCGATGAGCAGCCAAGTTACCGCGCAGCATTTGTCTACAAGCCCTCCAGCCGAGGAAGCGTGTACTTCGACTACGGAACCAGCTTCAACCCCGCAGCCGAATCGTTGAGCTTGAGCATTGGCCTGGCGAACAGCTCCGCTGCTCCCGAAGAGAACCAGACCTACGAGGTCGGCGCGAAGTGGAGCTTCCTGAATGAGCGGCTTCTCGCCGAAGCTTCGTGGTTCAGGACCGAGAAGGACAACGCCCGCGAGACCGACCCAACAAACTCAAACAATATCGTTGCAGCCGGAAATCAACTCGTGAAGGGCGTGCAGTTCTCCCTCGTCGGAAGGCTGCCGGAAGGAATGGATATCGTCGCCGGCTACGCGTATCTGGATAGCGAAGTTATCTTCTCGAAGTTCTTTCCAACCTCCGTCGGATACCCCCTGGCAAACGTGCCCAAGCAGACCTTCAATCTCTTTGTGACGCATCGCCTGCCATTGCGGCTCAACGTCGGATTGGGCGGAAACTATGTGGCCAGTCGCACAGCCAGCTCCACGGTCCCCTATGTCCCGACCGCCTACTCGGGTCCGATCAGCTATCTCACTGCAACAGGCGCACCGGCCGTTCACTACCAGGTACTCGCAACCGAGTTGAAGCAGGTCCCCGGCTACTGGATCTTCAACGCAATGGTGCGGCGACCATTGACCGATCGCCTGGAGCTGCAAGCGAACGTTAATAACCTTCTCAATCGCTACTATATTGACCTGCCCCATCCGAGCCACCTGATTCCCGGCGCCGGAGCCAATGCGCAGATCGGAATCAACTTCAAGTTCTAAGTTGAGCGAAGCATCAGAGTCGGTCTAAAGACTGGCCCCCACTTTTCTCTCCTGGAGGCCGTAGGCGAAGGAGCAAGACAATGTTAATTACGATTCCTGATATATTGACTGCCAGTGAGCTGAAGCAGGCAAGGGCAGCGCTCGATGCAGCGGAGTGGATCGATGGAAGGGTCACAGCCGGGTACCAGGCCCAGAGCGTAAAGGAGAACCTTCAGCTGCCGGAGGGTCATCCCGTAGCGGTCAAGCTAGGCGAGATGGTTCTGGCAGCACTGGCACGATCGCCGCTCTTTATGTCGGCAGCGCTGCCCCTGCGGGTATTTCCGCCGATGTTCAACCGCTACACCGGCGGCGGCCACTTCGGCACCCATGTCGACACCGCGATTCGCGCCAACGCCTCCACCGGCCAGCGCATCCGGACCGATGTTTCGGCGACGCTCTTTCTCTCAGAACCGGAGGAGTATGACGGCGGCGAACTGGCCGTCGAGGACACCTACGGCGTTCACTCCGTCAAACTTCCCGCCGGCCACATGGTGCTCTATCCGGCGACCAGCCTCCATCGCGTCACTTCGGTAACACGAGGCGCGCGCGTGGCATCCTTCTTCTGGGTGCAGAGCATGATCCGGAACGATGGCGACAGAACGCTGCTCTACGACCTCGACACCGCAATTCAGCGGTTGGCGGTCGAAAGTCCCAAAAACGCTGCGGGTGTGCAACTGACAGGGGTCTATCACAATCTGTTGCGCCGCTGGGCGGAGATCTAGCTTCTTCCGGGAGTCCTATCTTCCGAATGGCAATAACCTATATTGACCTCCTCGATTGTCTCTTTCGGCGCACCTTCCATTTAGCCTGGCAAATCTAGGAAAATAGTCAGCAACTTATTTATTCAATACGTGTCTACAATCGTCCCGACATATCTCAAGAGCTTGGATTCTTTGATGATCCATTTTTTTGGATAAGAAAATCTCTTATTCCATAAAGAGGATCGCGGAGAGAGTCGGGTCTGGATCCGAGGTTCGGGAAAAGCCTTTGTTATTGCGAAGATTTCGGTCAGAAAGATTTTTATTGCAATGGCCCTAAAGATGCATGTCCCTTGGAGCCGGCCGCCTGAATCTCCCCGTCTCACGGAATATTCCGGACCCGAACCAGGAGCAGAAAAGATGAAGAAGCTTTTTGCGCTAATTATGTTGTTATTCGCCACCGCAGTGCTGAGCCACGGGCAAGCCACCTCGGTGAACGGCGGATCGATCCAAGGAACGATCACGGATCCTTCGGGCGCCATCGTGCCAAACGCCACCGTCACGATCCTTGCGGTTGATACCGGCTCTTCCAAGACGATCACCACGGATAGCGCAGGACTATATAGTGTCGGACCGCTAAATCCCGGCAACTATACCGTTACTGTCAGCGCGTCTGGGTTTCAAAAGCTCTCAGTTACAACTGTGGTTCGAACAGGAACAGCGACGCCAGGAAGCTTCAAGCTCACACTCGGCTCTTCTGCTGAAACCGTAGAGGTGAACGCAGGCGCCCTCCAGGTAAATACAGAGCAGATCGGCGTCTCCGGCGTCATTACTCGCGAACAGATCGATGCTCTTCCGGTAAACGGTCGAAACATTCTGGACTATGCTCAGCTCCAGCCGGGTGTCATCCTCCAGTCCGGCCAGTCCTTCGACCCCACCAAAGCAGGTTACTCCGCCATCTCTGTTAGCGGCGTAGGCGGACGTACTACCCGCATTCTTCTCGACGGTCAGGACATCACCGACGAGACCGTCGGAACAACTATCTACAACGTTCCGTCAGGCGCTATTCAGGAGTTTCAGCTCAACCGCTCCACTCAGGACGTCTCTGGCGAAGTAACCTCGACCGGCCAGGTTCTCGTCTCGACTCAGTCTGGAACCAACGGCTTCCACGGCAACGCCTTCTACAACTTCCAGGACGCCCGCGCAGGCGCTGCAGATGTCGCTGGAGCAACTGCCCCCTTCCAGCGCAATCAGTTCGGCGGTTATGTCGGCGGCCCCATTATTAAGGACAAGCTCTTCTTCTTCGGTGGTATCGAGCGAATCAAGCAGTCCGAGTTGGACGCTGCTCTTGGCGCCAGCCCGGTCTTCCAACCTATCCTCACCCAATTTCCCTTCGTGCCAGCTCCCTTTACCGACACTTTCAGCATGCTCCGTTTCGACTACAACGGCCCCAAGGGAATCCATTTCTTCGTGCGCGGAGCCTACAGCGTCAACGCCGCCGATGCCACCTTCGGTCTAACCCCCTACCAGGTCTATCAGAACAGAGACAACGTCCCAGGGATCGTTGGCGGAGCCGACTTCACCACCGGCCACTTTACCCACTCGTTCCGTGGCGGGTATGAGAAGTTCCATAACCTCCTCGAGGATGGAACCCATGGATTGGGAAACTCCATCTACAACCCCTCCGGACCCTCCGTAGGCGGCAATGTTACGCTCCGAGGCAGCATGAACGCCGGGCCAAATTACCTGGCACCGCAGGGCACCTTCCAGACTGACAAGCAGTTCCGCTACGACGGTACATGGACCAAGGGAGCCCACACCTTCAAGTTTGGCTTCGACCTGAACCGCTTGGCCAGCGGAGGCTTCGCCGAGTTCTATGGCGAGAGTCTCTACACCAGGATCTCGGCTACCCCGGGCAATCTGGTGGCGGGCGGGGATCCTGCAAACCCGCTTGACTATGTCGCTTCGTTGTACGCCATCGGTAACGGTAACGGCTTGTTCTCTGAGCGTCCCGGCTTCGGCCTCCTCGGTGGTCTATCTCCCAGCTGGCGCTTTGGAGCATACGCGGCCGACACCTGGAAGGCTTCACCGTCACTCACGCTTACCGCAGGTCTCCGCTGGAGTGTCGATACTGACCGCGCCAATCAGGATCTGGCAACCCCGCTCTGTTCCAGCGTAGATCCGTCGCTTCAATTTCCCGGCTGCACCGGCAACACTCCGCTCTTCGACCAGTATCAGCAAGGCCTCGGGGTCCGGACCCATCAACCCTACGCCAACTTCGGACCGCAGGCAGGCTTCAACTTCAGCCCTGGGGACCACAAGACCTCCTTCCGCGGCGGTATCGGTATCTTCTACGAGAGCAGTGTCTTCAACAACACTGGAAATGCCCGCACAGAGACCGTACAGGCTGACTTCCCCGCCTTCAACTACGGCGTCGCCTCCAAGGGCGGAACGAAGATAGCTCTGCCTGGCTTCGGCACGGTCACTGCGGCGCCAGACGGAACACCTGTCTCGACCATCCTGAGCGAGTCAATCGGTCAGGCTGCATTTGAAGTAAATGCGATCAAGGCGGAGTATCAGGCGAAGGTGAAGAACGTTGCCGGCACTAACCCTTCGTATATCGGCGGTGGAAGCGGTCTCTTCGCCAACAGCATCTACGCTGGCCCCTACAAGAGCCCCTACTCCATCCAGTTCAATGGCGGAATTCAGCGTGAAATCGCCAAAGGTCTGGTGCTCAGCGTCGATTACGTCCACAACGCGACACTCAAGCTTCCCATCTCGCAAGACGTCAACCACAGCGGTGCAGCGCGTACGTTGAATGTCAATGCGGCCAAGAACGCCATTGCGGCCACCACCTCAAGCTTTGGTTGCGCTGGAGGCTCCACTTCGGCGGCCATCACCTGCGCCATCGCGGCTGGAGCTCACATCACAGACTTCGCAGGCAACGGTCTCGATTCAGGCACTACCTATCTCGGTGGACCATCAGCTTCCTATTTTGGTCTTACCCCGGACACCGGCGCGGCGTTTGCGGGCACCAACCCAAATGTCGGCACGGGACTCTTCATCCTTCCCATCGGCCGTTCTGGATATGATGCACTGCAGGCAGTTCTCCAGGGGCAGAGATCGCACCCTGTTCCCGGCATCCTAAGCACCAACTACCAGGTATCCTATAGCCTCTCCCGCATCGTAACGTCCAATGGATCAGCGTCTCCCACCGATCAGTTCTTCGCGGGTGGCCAGTCCTTCAACAACGACGACCCAAACCGCTACATTGGTCGCAGTCCGCTCGACCACTCCAACGAGCTGAGCTTCGGCGGCACTCTGGCTATCAAATACGGTCTGAACGTCTCCGCAATCGGTCACTTCTTCTCCGCACCTGCGTCTTCGCTTACCCTCGACACTACGAGCGGGACCACTGGACAACTCTTCCAGACGGACGTCGATGGCGATGGAACCGTAGGCGACCTGGTTCCGGGAACTATTCCTGGAGCCTACGAGCACGAGGTCAAAGGTGCAGGACTCAACCGGCTGATCAACAACTACAACGCCACTCAGGCAGGTACGCTGACTCCGGCTGGCCAGGCGGTGGTTGCCGCTGGCCTCTTCACACCGGGACAGTTGACTGCATTGAACGGAGTTCAACAAGCAATTGCTCTGGGTCCCAACAAACCCCTGAACAATGCAGCTCTCCGCACCTTCGATCTCAGCGCGAACTATCCGATCCACATCCGCAAACTCGGCGAAAGTTTCAGCCTGGTCCCGGGAGTTGCGATGTACAACGTCTTCAACATGAGCAACTTCAACGACATTCCTTCTATCCCTGGCAATGGAACAGGAGTCTTGATCAACCAGGCTAATGCTGTTGGCGGTGTTCCAGGCGGATACTTCAACGGTCCATCCGATCAGGCTACGGCCAACTCTGCTCGTGTAGTGCGCAACTCGGGTACCTTCGATCAGGGTGGCCCACGCACGACCGAGTTCCAGCTCAAGCTCAACTTCTAACCCCAAAACAGTCCTTACAAACAAGGGTGGAGACTCGTCTCCACCCTTGTTCTTGCGGTCCAAGTCACTGTCACTTCGGCTCCCCCGTTTGTAGAAACATCCCGGAGGTGTTTGAGCAAACAGCTTCAGGGCATCCTTTAGCTGGAACCGAGGGCCGGTATCCGGGGGAAGCACAACGCGACGTCAGAACGGAACCTCCATCCCGGACCGTCAAAATAAAGTTGAGATTGGTGTCGTATTTTTCGGCCATGCATGAGAGACAGTTTTTCCTCCACGTTTACCATGCATTTCACCACGATTACACCACCAGAAAACCACGTCTACGTACCAGGTTTTTCCAAAACACCCCTCAAAAAGCCAGTAAAAATGCGAAACCCCGGCCTGGCCGAGGTCTCACATTTTTTCCGCGCCAGGTTCAGTCCCGCTACTCCGCTTTGCCAAGAGTTTTGTCTTTGTAGGCCTTTTGAAGGACAAAGAAGGCCTGCTTCCTGA
Source organism: Tunturiibacter gelidiferens (assembly GCF_013410115.1). Taxonomy (GTDB): domain Bacteria; phylum Acidobacteriota; class Terriglobia; order Terriglobales; family Acidobacteriaceae; genus Edaphobacter; species Edaphobacter gelidiferens. The sequence goes on along the minus strand of NZ_JACCCV010000001.1, from coordinate 161,279 downwards.
CGCCTTGATCGGAGACTAAGCCCTTGCGGTTGAAGTTGTCCTGCAGGCCCGGGTTGACGCGACGGGTGGAGCGAAAGTCCATCAGAATCCAAGGGCTGGTGCCGCGAAGCTGAGGGATTTTGTTCAGCATCGCGATCTGATGGCGATAGATTTCGGCCTGATACTCCTCGGTCCATAACGCCGGGTGAGTATCGCCGGAGGGCGCGTGGTTGCCTGCTTTTGCGTCACCACCCCACTCAGACATGATCAGAGGCTTGTCATAGCGAATGTCCCATGTTGTGGTGTCGGCACCCTCTGCGTGTTGTTCGTACCAGCCGATGTATTCGTTCGTGCCAATAACATCAAGCGCTTTGCCAAGCGGGTCGTCGACGATTTTATTCGAACCGGTTGCGGTCTTCTCCGTGCGAACAAGAAGAGCCGCAGTGACGAGACGAGTGGGATCGAGCTGATGCGCGAGATCGACCATTGCGGTGAGGTATTTCGTGCGGGCCTCAGTGTTCGGCGTCTCGTTGGCAACGGACCATAGCACGATCGAAGCCTTGTCGCGATCGCGCCGGATCATCTCGGAGAGCTGTTGCTTGGACTTTGCGAGGACAGCGGGGTTGTCGAACTGGAGGGCCCAATAGTCTGGAATCTCAGACCACACCATGAGGCCGAGGCGGTCGGCGGTGCGGGTCATGCGCTCGTCGTGCGGGTAGTGGGCGAGTCGAACGTAGTTGCAGCCAAGTTCTTTGGCCCAACCGAGGAGGGTGTCGACATCTTTTTGTGTGTAAGCGCGGCCGGTGCGGAAGGGGGCTTCGGCGTGGATGGAGATACCACGAAGAAAGACGGGTTGGCCGTTGAGGAGGATCTGCGTGCCGCGGGTTTCGATGGTGCGGAAGCCGATGGTGTCTTCGATCTTGTCGGGGCCCGAGGAGATCTCGACCTTGTACAGTTTGGGATTTTCGGGCGACCAGAGGCTGAGGGACTTCGTGGGAATGCTGATGACGGCGCGTGAATTCGCGTCTACCGTTGATTCGACCTTCGCATGCAATTCGGCGATGGTGACGGTAACCGGGGTGCCTGCCGGTGCACTCGCCACGTGGACGTAGCCTTCGATAACGGATCGGTCCGTGCGGCTGAGGTGAAGGTCGTAGTCATCGATGAACTGATCGGGAACCTCTACGAGGGATACGTCACGAGTAAGGCCACCATAGTTCCACCAATCGGTCTGGAGCGTGGGAACTCCGTCAGCGATGCGGGTGCTGTCAACCGACAAGACCACGAAGTTGTTGCCATCGTGGAGGGCAGCCGTGATGTCGCAATCGAAGGGAGTGAATCCACCCTCGTGCTCGCAGATTTTCCTGGTGTTGACCCACACCAGGGTGCGGTAGTTGGCTGCGCCGATGTGAAGGAAGGTGCGGGTGTTGGGAGCGGCGGTGTGCTGGAAGTCCTTCTCATACCATATGGGACCCTCGTAGTAGAAGAGTTCGGGACGCTGCGTGTTCCAGTCGCCAGGAACGCGAAGGGTGGGAGCGTTGGCGAAATTATAGTCCTGCGGATGGCCATTCGGATCAAAGGGGGCGTTCATGAAGAAGCCGTCTTTGCGGAGCTCCTGATGCAGGGTGTAGACGCCGGTCGAATACTGGTCGACGATGGTGTGCCAGTCGCCGTCAAGAGAGGTGGCGGGGCGATGGTCGATGTCAACGAGGAGGGTGGTGTTTGTTTGGGGATCGGTCTGGGGATTCGTTTGGGAGAAGGCAGGCGCGGCGAGAAGGAGTGCGGCGGTCAGGATGTGACGGATTGCGAACTTCTGCATGAGGTGTTCTCCGGTAGTGGTGCGCGTGTCGGTGAGGTATGCGCAGAAAAAAGCTATCGAGTCATAATACTTCGGTCTTTGAACAATTACGCAATGCCGTGGGTCGCCAGTGAAGATGGTGAATTCTTCAACCGGCTGGAAGTGTCCTGTCGCCGGCAACGATGAGCTAGGTGGGGATGGTCGCATCGACCTCTGCCAAGGGAAGAAACAGGGAGAAGATTGTGCCGTGGTGGATGGGGTGCTCACTGCTGCGGTAGGTGAGTCTGCCCTGGTGGCGTGTGACGATGCCGGCGGAGATCCAAAGGCCAAGTCCCGTGCCATTGAGGTCTTTGGTGGTGTAGAAGGGCTCGAAGAGACGAGCCTTTACCGCGGGGGACATGCCATGCCCGGTGTCGGCGATTGTAATGCGAATGCCTTGACGCGGCGGCTGCGAGTCGGAGGAGCAGTCGGTGGCGTCGTGGGCTCTGACGATGAGACGTCCCCCGTTGCCGCGCATGGCGTCAATTGCATTGGCAATCAGGTTGTTGAGGACCTGCCGGATGTCGTTTTCGAAGCAGAGTACGGTGGTGCTGGTCTTGTAGGAGGCCTCCACCTTGATATGCGAGTTGGCGAGGCGGCCCTGATAGAGATTGAGGACGGCGTTGACGAGATCGGCTGCACTGACGTGGGTAGCACGGACGGCCTGACGATGGAAGCGGAGGGTTTGCGTGGCGATCTGACAGACGCGGGAGAGTTCGCTCTGTGCCGTGTGGAGATACTCGCGTGTGTTTTCGGGCAGATCGGCAGAGAGGTTGATAAGGTAGAGCAGGTTGGTGATGGCCTCCAGCGGATTATTGATCTCGTGGGAGATGGAGCTGGCCAGACGACCGACGGCGGCCAGTTTTTCGCTCTGAATAAGGGCAGCCTCAGCTTTTTTCTGAAGGGTGACCTCGAGGACGACAGCGGCGATAGCCTCGACCGAACCGTCTGCCGCGAAGACGGGAGAGTAGCTGACATTGAAAGAACGTTGTTCGCCAGGACGTCCGGGAAGTTCGCCATGGAGGAGATGACTGCGCACCGGCCGGCCGGAAGCAGCCGTCTGGAGCAGTTCTTTGAGCCCGGGAATTGCGACGACGTCAGTAATGACCTGGCCGAGGATCTTCTCGCGGGGTAGACCGATGATCTCCACCTGACGATCGTTGATGCGGAGATAGCGAAGCGTGGCGGCATCGAAGAGAGCGAGCCCTACGGGAGCGGTCTGGTAGATGGATTCGAGTTCGGAACGCTGGCGTTCGGTCTCTTCCTGGCGTTGCTGGAGGGTTTCAGCGAACCTCTTGCGGTCGTCGATGTCGATGGCCACCCCAAGCCAATGGAGGATTTGTCCGGACTCGTCGCGAACCGCCTGGGCGCGAAGCCACCACCAGCGAGCAGAACCGTCTCTAGCACGTAGAAGACGTGCCTCGATATCATATTCGGCTCCGGTGGCGACGGAATGAGTCCAGGCTTCCGTGACGCGCTGCCGATCTTCGGGGTCGAAGGCATTGAGCCAGTTGTGGCCGCCGAGGGTTTCGATGGTGAGTCCGATGTAGTCGAGGAATCCCTGGTTGGCATAGGTAATGCTGCCGTCTGGTGCTCCCATCCAGATGGCCTGTGGATTGAGATCGGCCAGGACACGGTACCGGGCTTCACTTGTGACCAAAGCTTCTTCGCTCTTCTTGCGATCCGTGATGTCGATGGAGAGGCCGCAAAGGCTGACAGGTTTGCCGGCAACCGAGACGATCTGGCCCCGGTTCTCGATCCAGAGAATGCGACCATCTGCAGCTTGTATCTGACACTCCACCACGATCATCTGACCTGTCTCGACCGCGGCTTGCACGGCCGAAGCAATCGTAGGCAGATATTTGGGGAGAAGGAATTTCTTGAAGGAGCGAGCGTCGGGGATTTCGGCGAGGGGATGGCCAAAGACTGGATATGAGCCGGCTCCGTAGGTGGCCTTGCCGGTTGCGTAATCCACGTCCCAGGTGGCGGCGCGAGCGGTCTGCTGGACGGAGGCGAGAAGATCCTGCTGCCGCTTGAGAACCTGATCGGATTGATGCCGTGCGGTGACGTCGCGGAAGAAGAGGACCATACCGTCGTCGTAAGGCCGGCATTGAACCGAGAGCCAGAGGTTGAAGGGCTCCGGATAATAGGCCTCGAACTCACCGGGAATTCCTTCCTCCATCGCTCGATGGTAGTGATAACGGAAATCGCTGCCCGGCTCCGCCGCGGCGGGAAATTCCTTCCAGAGATTCTTTCCGAGGAGTTCGCCTATGGGGCTGAGAAGCTTCCTGGCGCGGCGATTGAGAAAGGTAAAATTCCAATCCCGGTTCAGGCTTACGACGGCATCGGTGGTGGTTTCGAGAACCTGGCGGAGCTGGCGCGCGGCGGCATCACGAAGAAGCTCTGCGCCCTTGCGGTCGGTGATGTCGCTCGAGAAGATGATGATGCCGTCTTCGAAGGGTCGTGCGGAGACGCGGAACCAGATGTCGAGCGGCGCCGGGTAGTAGGCCTCGAACTCGGTGGCGATGCGCCGGTCCATCGTCGTGCGATAGTGAGAGCGAAAAGGCTCCTTCTGGTTCGACGGGAAGCGCTCCCATAGGTTCTCACCGATGAGTGTGTCCGTTTTGAGAATGTCGAGCGCCGCGCGGTTGGCGAAGGTACAGTTCCAGTTGCGATCGATGCAAACGATGGAGTCGGGGGATGCGTCGAAAATCTGCCGCAGCTGGCGGACGGCCGAGTCGCGAAGGCCTTCGGCGCGTTTGCGGTCGGTAACGTCTCGGTAGTAGAGAGCGACGCCTTCGTCGGTAGGGAGGATGTGCACGTCGACCCAGACATCGAATGGAGCGTAGAAGTGCTCGATGTGCTGAGGAAGGCGAGTCTGCATAACGGTGCGGTAGGTGCGTTCCAGAGCCGTGCCAACGGTCTCCGGGAAGAGCTGCCAGTGGCTTTTGGAGTTTATATCGGAGGGCTGGATGCGGCTGACTCGAACAGCTTCCGCGTTGGCATAGGTGACGATCCAATTGTGGTTGAAGCAGAGAATCGCTTCCGGCAGTTGCGCAACCAGGCGTGCGAGGTTGTCGTTCTCGGCATCGCTCTCACGCCGAAACTGAGCACGGCGATTGAGAGTCACTGGCGCTTTGGAGACGATGGAGTCAGACATGGTAGCGAAAGTACGGACGAAGCTTCATCTTACAGAGGAATCGTCGGGAGACACAGGCACTTCTGCTTGCGATCCGAGGCGAACTTCGAGGTAGTCAACGCGTGTCTGGAGAGCCTTTATGGCAGCGGAAAGCGTTGCGATTTCAGCTTCCAATTGAGTAATGCGTTGAGTGGTTGAGGTGACCGATTCGGCTCGTTCGGCAGGGTAGGCGGTAAGGTCCGGTGGCGTTCCGAGGAGATGAGCGTAGCGCGCTTCGCGGGAGCCGGGCTGGCGAGGGAGGATGGTTACGAGAGGTCCGGTCTTTTCCGGAGTCGAATCGTCCGCCGCTGTGCGAGTGGCGAGGCGTTCGAGGGTGGATTGGACAGCTGCAAGGTCGTCGAAGGTGTAGAGGCGGTCGGCGCGGCTGCGAAGCTCGCCGGGTGTCTGTGGACCGCGCAGCAGCAGCAGGCAAAGGACAGTAGTCTCGTCGCGGCGGAGGTTGAGGACGGTCCGGACACGATGCTCGTACTTTGGAACGCGGGCGTCGCGGACAGGGTTGGTGAGAGCGAGATCTTCAAGCGTGTGGAGCGCCTGCCGAACCTCCTCCTCCGTCAGCTCGAGGACGGGCTCGCGGCTGGAGCGCTGATTACACGCATTGACCAATGCGTTAAGCGAGAGCGGATAGTTCTCAGGAGTGGTGATCTCTTTTTCGATGAGCGAGCCGACGACGCGAAGCTGAATGGGATCAAGCTGCATATCTACTAGGGTGCCACATGCACGCTAGTCTGGCTCGTTGGATAATGGAGAACGATTTAAGAGGTGGCCAAGTGTTATTTATCGATGAAGAACAGGTGAGGGCGTCGCTCTCGTATGAAGAGCTGATCCCAGCCATGCGGCAGGCGTTGATGGATTTTTCTGCCGGACGCGTGGTGCAACCGCTGCGAACGGTAATGTCGGTGGCCGCACATTCCGGATGGTTTGCCGTGATGCCCGCCGTCTACGGAGACGTGATGGGGGCGAAGATGGTCACGTTTTACCCCGGCAACGCCGATAGAGGGAAGCATACGCATCAGGCAGTGATTCAACTGTTTCGTGCGGAAACGGGCGAGCCGCTGGCCATGATGGACGGACGGCTGATCACGGAGATGAGGACGGCGGCGGTATCGGCTGTGGCTGTCGATCTGCTCGCGCGACCCGAGGCGAGAGTGCTGGGCATTCTGGGAAGCGGTGTTCAGGCTCGGTCCCATCTGCGGGCGCTGTCGCGGGTTCGGAAGTTTGAAGAGATTCGCGTTTGGAGCCGTACACAAAGCAATGCAAGGAGGTTCGCCGCGGACGTTGGGGCACAAGTAAGGACAGCGGAGGAGGTGGTATCCGGCGCGGACGTTGTGCTGACGCTGACAAGTTCGCCGGAGCCGGTCCTGTTCGGTCGATGGCTCAAGAAGGACGCGATGGTGTGTGCAGTCGGTGCCGTGACGCCAAATCGCAGGGAGCTCGACGAAGAGGCGATGCAAGGAGCGGTTGTGGTCGAATCTCGAGAGGCTGCGCTGCGAGAACCGGGAGATATTCTTCTGGCGAAGGCGCAGGTAAGTGCTGAGATTGGAGAGTTGCTGCTGGGAAAGGCTTTGGAAAGAAGAGATCGTCCCGTGGTGTTCAAATCCGTCGGGATTGCGATCGAAGACGTAGCTTCGGCGAGACTGGTCTACGACACGTTGATTGCCGCTGAGCGCAGCTAATTGTTGATATACATCTGGTTACGGTCTTTGACGGGAACGGTTGAGGCAGTTCGAAAGCCGATCCAAATATGACACTAAAGTTACAGAAGTGCTATCAGTGATTTGGAGATGAGTCCGATAAACTAGAAGAAGGAAATGACGAATCGCGGACCGCATTTGGGGATTCGCATTTCGAACACTGGGACCAGGAGAGTTTGGATGCAGAGATTGTGCGCGAAAGGTTTTGCGGCGGTTGCGGCCACTACGATGTTGATGTTGGGGGTAACCGGTCTTTCGTGGGCCAAGTCGGTGCGTACCCGAGTACACGCCGGGCTGCACAGCACTCTCCATACCTCCTCGCGAAGCAAAACGCATTCGGTGGCGATCACGGGCGAAGAGGTTGTGCCCGGTGTGATGCCCGACGAGATCTCTTCGGGTGCGGTCTCGGGCGAACTGCCGGACGACGGAAAGCCGTATCAGCTGCGGATGACGAACCTCCATACCGGCGAGAGTCTGGATATTGTCTACCGGGTCGGAGACACCTATATTCCGGAGGCGCTGGACAAGCTGAACTATTTCCTGCGCGATCACTATACGCAGGACGTAGTCCACTACGAGCCAAAGGAGTTCGATGTGCTGCACGCGATGATGTCGCGGCTGGGACAGGCGAGTGGCGTTATCCAGGTTGTCTGCGGGTACCGGACGCCGGAGACCAATGAGGCGCTGCGGCACGCGTCTGTGAAGACCGGGGTCGCCGAGCATAGCCAGCACATGGAAGGTCATGCGATCGACCTTCGCGTACCCGGTGTTTCGACGGTGCAGTTGCGGAATACCGCGCTTTCGCTGCACGCCGGTGGGGTTGGATACTACCCGGTGTCGCAGTTTGTTCACGTAGACGTGGGGCCGGTGCGAGAGTGGGCGTTTGGCGTAACTCCCCATCGTCCAGGACGTAGGACGCATGGCGCGCGCGCGATCGGGATGTAGCTTTCTTGACTTGATTGTCATCCCCCCTCCCGTCCGAAAGTGTGCAAAGTCTTCAAAACAGAGACTTTGAGTCTGGACCTACAGGTAACCTAAGTTAAACAGGAAAGGCCCGGCATTGTGCCGGGCCTTCTGCTCTTCCTGAATTAATTGTAGCAGGGGTGTCAAGACTGTTTGGCTAGTCGATGTGCCGGCGGGTATCCGGTGAGAGCGCTCGACTATACTTCGCCGCATGGAGTCTCTGGGGCAACGGCTCAGGGTGAAGCGATGGGGTCTGCCGATTGCTCGCGACCTCGCCGCGGAGATTCTTGTCGACAAATCTGCGGTTCGTTCTATGGTGCGGGAGCTCTTCGGCGACGACGTCGAGGTACGTAAACGCGCAGCCGATGTTGCGCGGCGGATCACAGAGAAGAACGACAAATTGCTGGAGCCTTACGCCGACGAACTGGCTGGCCTGCTGGAGGGGCTGCCGATCGAAGAGTCGCGAACACGATGGCATCTCGGGTTGGTGGTTCCAAGGGTTGCGCATACTCGTATACAGCGGCTAAGGGCCGCGCGGACGATGTCATTGCTGGCTCAGGATGAGAGCAACGTGGTGAGGTGCTCCGCGGTGGAGGGGCTTGGGCTGTTAGCGATGCAGGAAGCGTCGCTGCGGGATGAGGCGGAGGAGATGATCGAGAGATTTTTGCGCGAGGGGACCAAGGCGATGAAGTGCCGTGCGCGAGCGGTGATGCGGATTTGGGCGACGAGCGAACGTAGAAAGAAATGACTATTATGGTCATCATGACTAGAATGGTCATGCCGGAGGTGTGAAATGGCGAGTTGGGCTGTTGCAGAGGCGAAAGCGAGATTTAGCAAGGTTGTAGAGCAGGCACTGAGCGAAGGCCCGCAGGAGATTACCAGGAATGGTAAGCAGGCGGTGACAGTGATTGCGACGAAGGAGTTGGAGAAGCTGCGGAAGCCGGAGCAGTCCTTGGGGGAGTTTCTGCTTAATTCTCCTTTGCGTGGATCGGGCTTGACGATTCCCAAGCGAAGCAGATGGAAGACAAGGCCGGTGAAGTTTTGAAGATATTGCTCGATACGGATGTCATCTCGCAGTTCACCAAAGACGTGCCACACCCTGGGGTTCACGCCTGGTTGAGAGGTGCTATCAATGAGGATCTGTATTTGAGCGCGATTAGCGTGGAAGAGATTCGTGAAGGAATCGAGATGATGGATACTGGACGCAAGAAGCGCAGACTGGATCAATGGCTTACCGATGAAGTGTTGATTGACTATCGGGCGCGCATTTTACCGGTTGGAGTCGAGATCGCCGATCTTTGTGGACGGATTCTGGCGGCAGAAGAGAAGGAAGGCCGCCATCCGGATGTTAGCGATGCTTATATCGCGGCGACGGCCAGAGTTCATGGGATGTGGCTGGCGACGTTGAACCGGAAGCATTTTGAACGGCTGGGTGTGGAGTTAGTGGAGTTTTAGACCGAAAGCAGGTGAACACTGTTGGAATATAAAATCCCTGTCCCGCTCGTGGCTGTGATTGCGGATGTATTCAGTAGCCATTACACCCACACTGAAATAGACTCCCGCTTCTTCGCTGCTGGGTTCCCTGCTGATGTACCACCGGGAAATAAGCAGCAAAAATGCCACGCATGGCTATTGCGCGCGAATCAACAGATTGAAGCACCATTATTGATGGTTGGTCATTTAATCGAAGAACTAATGGAGACGGTACCTCCTCCGACCTGGGGCGGCGGAGAAAGTCCGCTAGAAGCCCATCGTGCAAGAATTTCCGCTCAATTGAGTGCTCTCGGGCTGTGCTATCAGATAGGTGGACACTTCTTCAATTGGGGACCAGTGCTGCGAGCCGGACTTTGCAGCAGATTGTGCATGATCGCGATCTAAAAGGCGTTCATTTGGAATTTGATCGCATCTTCGCAAATTTAGAAAGTGATCCAGCAGCAGCTGTAACTGCGTCATGTGCGCTCTTAGAAGCACTATTCAAGACATACATCGCAGACAAGAAACTAACTCTTCCGTCTGACCAAAGCATCTTGCCACTGTGGAAGGTTGTTAGGAGTCATTTACAGCTCGATCCAGCGGATATGCAGGACGAGGGCTTGAAGAAAATCCTGAGTGGGCTGGCATCAATCGTTGACGGGATTGCATCGCTTCGGACAAAGCGGGGTTCCGCCCATGGACATGACGGACGAACGAGCTTCCGCTTGGAACCGCGTCATGCACGCCTTGCTTCACACGGTGCGTTTACTCTGGCAACGTTTTTCATTGAGGTCGCCGAAACGAAGAAAGCGCGGCAATAAGCCAAACAATCTAAGGATTAAACAGAAGGGCCGCCAGTGATGGCGGCCTTTGTAGTTGTTTTTGCGCGAAGCGCGTTTGCCTGGACTGCTAGTCGCCGGAGACGGTCTCTTCGACCTTCGGTGCCGGCGCGGCCTTGATCTCGCCGATGGAGATGAATCCGGCAGGGGCATCGGGCTCCTGGAGGATTTCTTTGCGGTAGAGCTTAGCCATGCGGGCGTTTTCGGCGTCCTGCTTGATCTTCGCATCACGTGCGCGGATCTTTTCTTCGCGAGAGTTCTTCGCGATGCCGGACTTGTCGAAGGTGTCGTTGGCGGCGGCGTTGACGTGCTCGTCGTTGAGGATCAGGTCGTACTTCATCTCGGCTTCGAGACCGACTTTCTTACCGCCGGCGAAGATCTCGTGGCGGCCATGCTCCTCGTACCACTTGGTGAGGGTGGAGGTCATGTGCATCTTCTCGATGATATTGCGCCAGCCCACCCCGGTGTTGTAAGCGCAGAAGCTGATCTCACCCTCTTGCGTGGCGTAGGGGATGATGCACTGCTCGGTGCGGCGGAAGTCATAGTTGAAGAGATCCTGGAACCACATGCCGGCGATGAAGAGGAAGTTCCAACGATCGCCGCGGCGCTTCTCGATGTCGGCCATGGTGCGGTCTGCAGTGACTTTGCCGTAGCTGCGACCGGTTGCGCCGAAGCTCTTGTCGAACTTCTGCAGCAGGTCCTTGATCTTGAAGTGGGTCGGTGCAGCTTCGGGCTTGTAGTTGCGGAGAAGCGCGAGCGTGACGCCGATGATAGAGAGCCATTTGCCGCGGGCGGCGTCGTTGATGCGGGCGACATCCTTCGCAAGGCGGTCTGCATTGATGAACGCTGTTACGGGAACTGCTTCCTTGGTCTCCTTGTCGATCATCAGGGCCATCGAGATACCGCAGTTCGGATGGCAGCCGCAGGACAGTTGGCCCCAGTCGCGGTCCGGCCCGTGGACGAGGTCGGCCCAGTCGGAGAAGGTGGACATGAAGGAGATGGGGAACCAGTCGCGGGTCGGTTCGCCGAGGCCGGTCTGGTTCTTCACATCGTGCGCGAGGTGCGAGAGGGTGTAGCGTTGGGCCTGACGACGCTCGTCCGAGATGTCTTCGTCACGGCCGGTAAAGCTGACGGGCTGGAAGGAGAGGAAGTTGATCTTCTTCGGGTTGTCGAGCGCGAACTCGATGATGCGGCCAACTTGCTCGTTGTTGATGCCATTGACGATGGTGGTGACGGGAACGATATCGACGCCAGCCTCGTGCAGATTGTGAATGGCCTGGAGCTTTACGTCGAATGCGTTGCCGACCTTGCGGTGCGAGTTGGCTGCGTTGCCGATGCCATCGAACTGGAGGTAAGCGTAGCGCAGACCGGCTTCAGCAGCGGCCTTCGCGAACTCCTTCGACTTGGCGAACTCGATGCCGTTGGTCGCGGCCTGAACTGAGGTGTAACCAACCTTGCGGGCGTAGGAGACGGCGTCGAGGAAGTACGGGGAGAGCGTGGGCTCACCGCCGGAGAACTGGACCGACATCTGACGACGAGGCTTGATGGTGACCGCGTTGTCGAGCATGGTCTTGATCTCGTCCCACGTCAGTTCGTGGACGAAGCCGACCTGGTTGGCGTCCATGAAGCAGGGATCGCACATCATGTTGCAGCGATTGGTGAGGTCAATGGTGAGAACCGAGCCGCGGCCGTGGGTGACGGTGGAGGTGCCGTGGTTGTGCAGCTTCTCGTCATTGTGGGCGCGGATGTCGCGACCAGGGAAGACCTCTTCGAGGTGCTTGAAGAAGGCGGTATCGATCGACATCAGGTCTTCAAAGTGGCCGTGGATCGGGCAGTCCTTGACCATCAGGATCTCGCCGTTGCGCTCGATGATCTGTGCCTTGATCTCGCCGACCTTCTCGTTGAGAAGGATCTCGTGAGGCAGCTTGCCGTCAACAATCTGCTGACGAATTTCCGGAATGCACTTCGGGCAAAGGGAGTCAGTGGTGCGAGGCCAGCCGAGGGGTGGCTTCTCTTTCTGATAGCTCTTGAGAAGCGGCTTGTCGCTCCACTTTGGAGTGAAGCTTGCGTTGGGGCTGAATGAGTTCAGCTTGTTGAATACTGCCCAACCTGCTTTTGCTCCATAGGTGAGAGCTTTTTCGGCTATTTTGGCCTTCGGCATTTACTTTGTCTCCTGAATGTCCGTCTGATGTCTTATATCTTCTGGATTTGTAACCTGATTTTATCTACTAGGGCCGACTTTTTAGCTGTTGATCCGATGCTTTGCGCCTTGAGAGGTATGCATCTTGATTCGAGCTATCTATTGCTTTTCCTGTCAGATGCAGCTGCAATCCCGTTCGACTCACCCCTTAACAGTACCCAGCCAAAGGGCCATACCGAAGCATGTGGTATCGAATGGCGATAATCTGCATTGAATGGCGACGTAAACGCGGTGGACGGGACCTAGTTTTAGCGACAAATAAATCACTGCAGGCTAACGCCGCTGGTTCCGTTAGCGACGTTGTTCAGGATTCGTTGCACGAAGATGATGCGGACGTGGACACGGCTGGCCACATCGGGGAGGAACTCGTTGAGCAGATTGTTGGCGGGGTCGAGAGCGTATCCGGTGACGATGCGAATCGCGGTAGAGGAAGCATCGCTGTGGATCCCAGGCACGTACTGATTGGATAAAATCGCGCCCACGGGGTAGTTGAGGAGAACAGAGTAGTTCGGCATGGAACTGCCGTCGTCGTGGCGCGATATCACCGTACGGGAGACCGAGTAGAGGATGCGCTTCGTCAATGGAGCGTGTGGCATGCGGAAGTAGCGTGGATCCTGATGGAAGAGGACTGGGAAGGTGAAGGCTCCAAAAAACTGGCCGGTGACGTCCTGTAGATAGCTGACGCCAACTGATTTGCCGAACCCCTTCAGGCCAGGGCCGTAGGCAGAGTGAGAGTCGGCAGCGACTGAGATCGCGGAGATGCCAACGATGGTGCCAAAGTTAGCGGGGTCGGCCAGGTCGTGAAGCGCGAGGTAACCCTTCTCCTGCCATGTCATTGGGATGATGATGTTCGTGCCGAGAAACTTTTGATACGGATAGACAAGATTGGCGCAGGGTTTTGGGATCTCATCGACGCGATTGGGGTTGTAGTAGATGACCTTCATGGCGCGAAAGGCGTTGCAGGGCTTGACCCCGTCGCCGGTCTGTTGGAAGGAGGCCTGGGCTACGGCGACGACATTGCTCTGAGGTGTATCGACTGCGCTTGGTGCATCGGGAAGATCGGTTGAGGTGGATTCAGAGAAGGTGGCGAGTGTCTTCGGGTTCATCGGGGACGGTGCCTGCGGGTGGGCGATCGCCGCAACCAACAACAACGTCATGGTCAGCAACCAACGCATACTTACGCGATCCCAGTCAGTGTCTTCATCCGACCATCCCATGCAAGTAAGATCAGTCAACCTTTCGAATGTGAGCGGCCGCGAGGGCATCGTTAAGAAACTCGTTAACGACGTAACCCAGGGCGGATCCACCCATCGAGGCACCGAAGGTTACCATCGTCTGGCCTGCGCTCCGGTTGCGTTCGGGATAGTAGGCGTTTGTGAGAGCCGATCCGACGAGATTACCTGCAATAAGCGAGAAGTTGGCCGTCGGGCGTCCATCGTCAGACTTTGTAATGAGGGGCCTCTCTACGCCGTGCAAAAAGCGCTTGAAGAAGCTATGGCCTGCGCCGAGTTCGTAGTAGCGTGGATCTTCGTGGAGCAGCGGAGCAAACAGGGCAACGCTGAAAAGATTGTCAGTTACGCTGCGTAGAGCAGCCGCACCTAGCCGTTCGCCGAAAGCCGCCTTGTCGGTGCCATAGTTGGGGCTACTGTTAATGAGGTGGCTGTATCCAGCCGATGCAGACCATCCGACGATAGAAAACAGCGACACGGACTCTTTGAGGCCAAGAAGCACCTTCTCATGAGAAGTAAGGGGGTGAGCTGTCTCCGCTGGAAGAATCGTCATGTCACGACGAGTTGGCAGACTCAGATGTTCTTCTGGATCCGGAATAAAATTACCTGCGCTTCCTGTTGGCTCTCCGGCCAAACTGGATTCGCCAACGGGCGCGCCGCTGGTTGAAGCAGCAGGACTCTCCGGCAATGCAGGAGCGTCTGGCCATGAAAGCTTCGCTTCTGCATCAGGTGCCTGAAGCGGGTCAGTTTGTGCCATGACAAAGGTCGCAGCAAATGCCAGGCACGCCGGGACAGCCAGAAATAGGATCAGTTTGGACGATGTTCTCGAAATCAAACGTACCTTTGCGATCGTCAAAAGAACTCCCTTGTAGACTTCTGGTACCGCGCCTGACTAAAGAGCAGCGGCTGGTCCATGGCGTGAACGACATGATGTGAGCGTTTGCCTATGTATAACGGACGCAGGAACGTTGCGGCAAGTTGCATTTGCCGGGCAGGTCGAGGCAGACCGTCGTTACCATCCCGGCACGTGAACGCGATGGGCGTTGACCTCGCGTTTTCTGCGTCATCTAATCAAGAGGAAGAGGTGCCCGTATGTCAACCGAAGAGCCGAAGCGACCGTGGGAGCAGCAGTTGCGGGATGCGGCGACACATCTGGAGACAGACCTGAAGAACGTCGTGAAGTACATCAACGACGAGGTGGTGCCGGGCGTTCGTCGCAATAGTTCGGAGGCGCTGCGAACCGCTGCGGCAGAGTTGCACAAGCTCGCCTCGCGAATGGATGATCATGCGCGAAGATCGTCTGCTCCTCCCCCGCCGCCACCGAAAGATACCTCGAAGCCGTGATGAGGGGCCGGCTTGGCAGTGTCACAGTGCTGTCTGCGTTCGCGCTGATGGCGAGCGGCTGTCATAAAGAAACAACACGAGCATACCGGCCACCGCCTCCACCGCCGACAACGACTGCTTCAAGTCACGGCAAAAACTCTCGCTCCGCGCGGCCCAACCCAACCGCAGATGTCGCTACTGCCCAAGGTTCATCCCCACCCGCTCCTGCGCAGCCCCCGGGCAATCTAGGGAAACCCATCTCAAGCGAGGTCGGAATGGCCAGTTGGTACGGACCTCCCTACGCCGGTCGAAAAGGCGCTGACGGCACGGTGTATGACCAGAACGCGATGACCGCCGCGCACCTCACTCTGCCAATGGGGACCATGGTGCGTGTGACGAATCTGACCAACAACGAGTCGGTAGTGGTGAAGATCACGGATCGCGGGCCCTTTGTGCATGGCCGCATCATCGATCTCTCGCTGGCCGCTGCGAAGGCGACTGGAGTGTATCGCGCCGGAGTCGCCAAAGTGAAGGTAGAGGCATTCGCCGCGCCGCTTCGTGCTAATGCTGACCCGGGCGGCCATTGGTGCGTGCAAGTCGGAGCCTTCGCGCGAGAGTCGGACGCGCTGAAGCTGAAAGAAGAGATGATTCGGCGCTATGCCACTGCCAAGGTCATTGAGTTCCCCGGACCAACAGGGCACTGGGTCAGGATCAGTCCGAAGCTGCCGAACAAGAGCAACGCCAGCGAGGTAGCCGACAGCATTCACTCCAAGGATCCTGCTGCTGCACCCTATCTGATTCGAACCGATTAGACGCCTAGAGGAGGATGCGTTTTCCGGTGCGCCGCTCGATCTCCTGTTGAAACTCCATCGCGGCACAATGGTTCGAAGTGTGTGTGATTGTGACGCGATTGTCGCCGGCAACGCGCGTCATGCGGCCTCCCTGCATCGCCTGAATCGCCATCACCTCGCCGTATTGAATCGACTTCGAAGGCTGAAACCAGAATCGTTGCTTGATCGCTGTGGGGGTCAGCGTGATGGTTCCGGGCATCTGCATCACGCCGAGCGCGATGGCTGCGAGGAGCAACACCGCCATCCACCAAGGCACCTGCTGTTTTTGCGTCGCAGCCATATAGAGAAAGAAGAGGATGTAGGCCGGAAGAGCGATGGCGCGCGACCAGGCGAAGAGCGGCTTGATACGGAAGACGATACCATCAGGAGCCTGGCTGACCGAGCCCTTGGTCAGACGGCTGCCGTAGAGCAGCACGATGGCGAGGCCGACCGCAACGGCACGAAGTATGTGGGTATCAAGATGCATCAAGTCTTCCTGAATCATTTCGAGTGGATGCGAACCCTACTTGCCCGGGAGCGTAGGCGGCGCGTAGTAGGGAAGCTTCTGTTGCTCCAGCGTCGCACGCTTCACGCCGATGTCGTCAAAGAGCATGCTTGGTGCGATGGTGGTCTGGGGAACGGTACCAAGCGAGTTCGAAACATAGGGGTCATTGCCGACAGCGACGATATCGGAGCGAAGACTACGGTTATCGAGTTCGTCGAAGATCGCGCCGCGCACAAGTTTGCGTGTTCCATCAGGATGTACCAGGTAAAGCAGGCGCGGTAGAAGTTCGCCGCCGAGGGTTTCGACAGAGTAGACGTCGCGGCCCTGCTCCTTCGCCATAGTAAGGAGGCGCTTGTTGAGCTCGCCTCGCGACAGAGGCTGGCTGGATTTGACCAAAATAACACCGGCGCGCGAATGGGCGGCCTGCGCAGGAGCGGCGCGACCATGCCCATTCGAGATGTCAAAGTCTTTAACGGGCTCGCGACCAATGAGAAAGTTTTCGAGCTTGCCGTTGACGATGATATCGACTGACTGCGCAGGAACGCCCTCGTCGTCGATTGTGTAGGCCCCAAGAAGAGCTTTACCGTCGAACTTCGCCTGCAGAGGATCGTCGGTGACGCTGAGCATCTCGGGAAGGACACGGGCCTTGAAGCTCGAGGAATATGCGCCGGTGGTGCGTGCAGTTGTGCCCATCTCGGGTCGATCGGCTTCGACGTTGGGCACGAGCAGGCGATCGATGACGTCTGCCGAAGCGTCACCGCTGAAGAGCACAGGCCCATGATAGTCGTCGGCTGAAACTACCGGGGCATTGCGTAGCTCCTCAAAGCTCTTGAGATCTTCAATCGCACGCTTTCGAAAAGCTCCGGCGCTCTCAAGTTCTTTGGCGCTAACGGCGACGGTACCGTTGTCGCGACTCAGGCGCATGCCATCCGCCGCCTGGCCACCAACGCTGATGGCTCCGTCATAGCCTGTATAGCCCTGGCGCAACACGGTTCCTTCGGTGTTGACCAGGTAGCGGTTGAGTGCAATGCCGCGGATGTTCGCAGTGGAATACTGGACGTGCTCAGCGAAGGAACGAACCTGGGGGTCCGAAACGAAGAGGCCACTGGCTTCGACGATGCGGCGCTTCCACTCGGCGCGATCCAGGTCGAGAGCGACTAGGGGTGAGATCTGGATGACCGCCTTGGCCTGCGCAAAGTCGGGTTGGGCCTGCATGGATTGAAACTGCTTCAATGCGGCCTGCTTGGCAGAATAAGCACGCAGCGCGTTCTTATACGCGGTGTCGGTCGCTGTCCAGAGCGCGTACCGTAGCGCTTCGGGGTTATCGTCGGTGGGCGCAAGCTCCAGGGTGCCGTCGCCGCGGCTGGTGCTGCTGTCCACCGCATAGTCTCCAATGCGAACGGTAACGCGGACGATGCGTTGGCGATTCTCTTCTTCGCGGGTCAACGCGCCATAGTTGGCCACGGCCTCGTAGGAGGCCATGTCGTCCAGCCGGTACTCCACAAAGTAGGGGCGTTGCATATTTGGAAGCAGCAGCGCCTTCTCGCGGTCGAGTTCTTCCTGCATCGCGCGGAGCAAGGGATCGTTCCCTGTGGAAGGCGTTTGCGCAAAAACGTTATTTGTAACTGCAATTGTGCCGGATAAAGAGATAAACCAGATAGCCGCGGACCAAAATCTTCCAATTTGTAACCTATTATGACCTAAATTCATTGTTGGCCACCCTTCCCACTAGCCGAAGTGGAATCTGCTCCAGGCGGTGGGAGAATCGGTGGCCGCGCCGTACCCTGAGCCTGACGCTGGGTTTCAATCTCGCTGACCAGCATGGCCGGGGCGACGGCGCTGACGGGAATACTGCCCGACTCGGCTCCGCAGATGCCGTTGAAGATGTCCTGCTTGTCGTTGGTGGCGAGGATGCGGTTCAGTGCGGCCTGCGGTGTGCCCACAATGCTGACGCCGCGAACGAGTTCATCGGGGCGCCCATCGACGTAGACGCGGTAGACAACCAGCGGAATCACCTGAAAGGCTTGCGGCGACCGCCGGGTGGTAACGGCAAAACCCGAAGAGATGTCTTCAAAGTAGAGACCGTAGGCTTTGCCTTGCTTCTTCGCCTCAGCCCTCAACATCTCGCGCAATTCGGTATCGCTGACAGTCTTCGAGGAAGTGACGATGAGGTTTCCCTGACGGCCGGTAGGCATGTGGCCTGCCTCAGCGCGACCGTGTCCGTTCGAGGTGGAGAAGCTGGCAATAGGAAGGCGCGACATTAGAAAGGTGTCGAGAACGCCATCTTTGATGAGGTCCACACGACGCGCCTGCTGACCTTCGTCGTCGTAGCTATAGTGGCCGCTGAGCGGCATGCCGTGAAAGTCGGCAAGCGTCGGATCGTCGGACACGCTAAGAAACGGCGGAAGAATCTGTTTGCCAAGCAGCTTGGTGAAGGTCTGTCCTTCGTCGTCCCCACGTTGGCGCTGTCCTTCGAGCCGGTGTCCAAGGACCTCGTGAAAGAAGACGGCAGATGCGCGGCCGCTCAGGATTGCAGGACCGTTGAACGGTTCGGTAACGGGCGCCTCGCGCAAGGCTTCGAGATTTTTGGCCATGGCGACGGTCTTGTCGATCAGCGTCTTCTGATCGGGCAGATGCGCAACTTCGTCGGCTTCGAAGGTCTCGGCACGGAAGAGATCCATACCGTCGGCGGCGCGTGTCCGCGCGACGATGACCAGGCGCGCCACCTGGTTTGGTGTAGCGACCTTAGCGCCTTCCGAGGAGACGAAGTAGTCCGTCTCGGTAGATGCCTCAAGCGCAACATTGTTATAGAAGACGTCGGAATACTGTCGGAAGAGTCCGGAGAGTTCACGCAGACGGATCTGCCATGCTGCAGCGTCGACGACCAGCGCTGGCGAAGGTGGAAGAATCGCCGAAGCTGGCTTCTCGCTCGAAAAATCGGCGGAGCCGTCCTCTTCTTTTGCGCGGACCTGCTGCTCCGTCTTCACCTTCAGGTAGCCGTCGAGCGCCTTTCCGTAGCCACGATTGGTTGCGAACCAGAGCGTGCGAGCGATAGCGTCGCTGTCGTTCGCGAGCGGCAAAGGGATGGTTGTAAGTGCGCTATTCCGGTGATCGCCGTGTGTATTGTCTTCAGCGGCGGTCCCAAGGCGAACCTGTACGTCGGCTACGCGGCGGCGGTTTTCGTGAGAGCCGGTGATGGCGCCAAACTGCGCGGAGAGGCTCATGCTGTCACTGTCGGAGACTGCGTAGCTGAGGAAATACGGCTTCGGCTGCTGAGTCGCGTCCGTCGCATTGTTGCCCAGCGAGCTCATCGCGCGATGCAACTCTGCCTCCATCGTGTCGATCAACACCAACGCCGGCGCAGGTTCGGGATTTCTGTTCTCCGCTGCAGCGCTGTAACCAACAGAGGATATTGCCACAACTGCCAGACCGGCAAAACCAACGCCGGCCACTGCCATTCTTTGTCTCTTCATGGAAAAGGGAACTCGTTTCGCCTGCGAAATACGCCTGTTGCCGAGTGTATCGGAAGTGCCGCTGCAGCGCGTAATCCCTTGCAACTCGCGCAGCATCGGCAGTTTGCCGCAGACGACTGAGGGTTGGACGAAGCGGCGCGAATTTCGTCGACAGGCCGCTTACCTGGCGCCGTGGCGCCGGACGCTCAGCCACACGGTCAACACCAGGAACTGGGTAAGCAGGAGAGACTCCGCCAGTCCGAAGCTAGCGTGCCTGCCATTGTGAAGCGTGATAGCGATCAGCATTCCCAGAGTGATGATCATTCCCAGGAACACCGCACTCTGGCCGTAATGAGTAGCGGTAAGCGATGTTGGGCGACGAGCCGGGAGCTGTCGAGCAACGCGCGCTGCAAAGTCGGCAGGGACGTCGATCCTGGGAGCGGTTTCGAGAGCATGGAGAACGAGCCGGTCCATCTCATCGTCTGCGTTTCTGTTTGCGGCCTGGAGGTTCATCGATTCGTCTGACACGCCGTTCTCCTTTCCTTCGTTTGACGTTGCTGCATGGCTTCGCGTAACTTTTTGCGTCCACGGTGAAGGTGGGTCCGTACCGTGCCGATCGGCATCCCCAACGCGTAGGAGATCTGCTCGTAGCTGCGTTCTTCCTGATGATAGAGGATCAGAATTGTTCGCTCAATATGGCTGAGAAGCTGGAGCTGTTCTTCGACAGCTTGGTGGAACTCGCGTTCCTCCATCTGCTGTTCAGCGTTCCGGTCCGGATGAGGGAGCCGCTCCTCCCACGCCGAGCTTTCGTCCGAGAGAGAGACGTGGGAACGGTCGTTGCGACGGCGCCGCTTCCACTCATCTTGGGCAACATTCACGGCGATCCGGTAAAGATAGGTGGTAATCAGGGCTTCGCCACGAAAGCTGGGCAGCGCGCGGTAAAGACGGAGAAACACGTCCTGGGCAAGATCATCGATGTGCTCGCGGCTACCCGTCAGGCGCAGCAGGGTGCGGAAGACCATGGCCTGATGGTCGCGTACCAGCTGCTCGAAGGTGAGATCGATGTCCAAGCGAGGTTAGACAATAGACTGCTCCGAAAGTTTCATTCAGGCGAGTGAAACTTTGCAGGTGCATGCCGGTCTAACGCGGGCAGAAAGAGGAGGTAGTCTATGGATTTTATGATGAGTCCGTTTATTGTGCCCGTGGCAGGTTGCGCCGTTGGTGCCATCGCCATCGTCTCAGGCATCTGGTTTGAGGCTCAGCAGCGCCGAAACAAAGCAGAACAACGCATGGCCATGATTGCGCGTGGCATTCCCATCGCCGAGATCGAGAAGCTGTTAGGTAGTGGCGACGAGGAGAAACGCGTTAGAGACCCGCTGCGCAGTCTCGGCAACGCACGCCGTACAGGAATCGTTCTGGTCTCGGTGGGACTAGGACTTATGCTCTTCTTCCTCACCCTTAGCGTTATTCTCCGCGAGCGTGATGTCTTGACCGGAGCCGCCGTCGGCATCATTCCGTTGGCTATCGGCATAGGTTTTTTCATCGACTACAACCTGCAGAAGCGCGAGCTATCGCGCTTCGGGTTGGAGATCGGTGCCGACTCACCGGGAATTGGATCCGATCGGTAGGCTTCGAGCCTGTCGTTCCTCTTTGCGCTGCGTAGGCGATTCATGCACACTGACTTCATCAGGACAGGAGTCAATGATTGATGAATGTACGTGTAGCGTTGCTTCTGTTGACCAGTTTTTTTGCAGTCGCGATCCCTTCCGCGAAAGCCCTGGAAACGACTCCCACAGAGGCACAAGCTCTGAGAGCGGCTGAGCAGAATCAAACGGCTTATACGCTGCCTCCGGAGAAGCTCAAATTAGCGAAGGAGTTGTTCCGCAGTCGCACTGCGCTCCATTTCGTGGGCGAGGCGTGGGGAATCCTACAACTCGTTCTACTGTTGGCGATGGGTGTGCCGGCGCGCTTGCGTGACCTCGCCGAGAGATTGACGGAGAGCCGATGGGGACAATGCTTCGTGTTCGTCTTTCTCTTCCTGCTTCTGACTGCGCTGTTGAACGTGCCTCTGCGGCTCTATGGACACCATGTCTCGCTCGAGTACGGACTCTCAGTGCAGCGTTGGGGGAGCTGGTTCGCGGATCTCGGTAAAAGCTTCCTGCTCGAATGGCTCGTCGCCGGCCTGTTGGTGATGGTGCTTTTCTGGGTCATCCGGAAGTCGCCGAAGCACTGGTGGTTCTGGTTCTGGATCCCGACCATGGCCGCAGTGTTGTTCGGCGTCTTTCTCTCACCGATTCTCGTTGACCCGCTTTTCAATAAATTCGAGCCATTACAACAACACGATCCAGCGTTGGTAACGCAATTGGAAAAGGTGGTGGCCCGCAGTGGCGTAACTCTACCGCCCGACAGAATGTTTTACATGCGTGCGAGCAGCAAGGTGACAAGCATGAATGCCTACGTTACCGGCTTCGGACCCTCGAAGCGTCTGGTGCTCTGGGACACGACGATCGCGGCAGCGACTCCCGATGAACTTGCCGGTGTCTTCGGGCACGAACTTGGCCACTATGCGCTGCATCACATCGTGCAGGGGCTGCTGTTCAGCGCGGTGTTCCTGCTGGTCGGGTTTTTCGTGGGACAGCGAATGACGTGGTGGCTGCTCGCAAGGTACGGGGCACGCTGGCAAATCCGTTCGCAGAACGACTGGGCCTGCTTGGCGGTGCTCGCGCTCGTTCTGAATGTGCTGAACTTCTTCGCGGAGCCAATCGAAAACAGCTTCAGCCGCTCGATCGAACATGCTGCCGATGTATATGGTCAGGAGGCAATCCATGGCATCGTCGCCGACCCGCAAACCACCACACAGCAAGGGTTCCAGAAACTTGGCGAGAACTCGCTCGACGACCCCACGCCGCATCCCCTTATCGATTTTTGGTCTGATGGCCACCCATCAACCGCGAGCCGCGCCGCCTTCGCACTAGCCTATAACCCCTGGACAGCAGGGCAGCATCCAAAGTACTTTCAACCATAATGAAGATACCGCCGAGTAATCTCGCATCTTCCGAGTGCCTGTTCTGCAAGATCGTCGCCGGAGACATTCCGGCGAACCGCGTCTACGAGGACGAGTTCTGCATCGGTTTCCCCGACATCAATCCGCAGGCCCCAACGCATCTGTTGATCATCCCGAAGCAGCACATCGCTTCCATCGCGAAAGCAGAGGCAGAACACGCCGCGCTGTTAGGTTCCTTGATGTCTGCAGCGGTCGAGATTGCGCGCCGAGAGAAGTTGAGCAAAGGCTACCGAATCGTCGTCAACACCGGCGATGATGGCGGCCAAACCGTGAACCACCTGCATCTTCATCTGCTGGGCGGCAGACACATGAACTGGCCACCGGGCTAGCCGGGTGGCCTTGAACACTCTCCTCCGACCAACGGGAGGACCGCACCCTCCCCCAACCCCGACCGGTATACAAGTCACGAAGTGACCGCCCTCCGCGTAGGAGGCCCGTCCGGCAGGACGCATGGATCTTACTGGTTGAAGTTCGGCTCTTCTTCCTCTTCCATGCCATAGCGTCGCAGCAAGTTGGGCAGATTCTGTGAGAACGCCGCACGCGGCATTACGGTATCGCAACCCGCTTCAACAGCCTTCGCCTTCAGATCTCCCTGTAGATGCGACAGGAAGCCGATGATGGAGGTGCTGCGCTTCAGCTTGGTCTTCAACTTGGGAATCAGCGTCAGAGGCTTGGCGTTTGCATTGTTGAGGTCGAAGACGATCAGGCCAGGCCGGTCTTCCTCTTCGCCACCGACCAGCGACGCAATCGCCTCCTTGTCGTTCTTGACGAAGGCGACCTTGACCCCGAGCTTACGCGCCGTCTCAGAGATCTTGGCGATGAAGAACAGATCTTCTATGAAGAAGAAGATCTTCGTCGGCGCATCTTCCGCAATCGGAATGGCGCGGCCCTGCGAGTAGTCGATGGGCTGAGAGTCGCTCTGGTAGCTGCGTCCGCCGCCATGGCCGTTGCTGCGACCCTGGTAGTTGCCGTTGTGCGAATCCATCGTGGAGGGCGGAGTGTCGGCGAAGTTGCCGTTCACAGCGCGATAGCTATGGTCCATGGGGCCCACAAAGCTGCGCGGACCGCGCTGCTGTTGCTTGCCGCCGCCGCCTTTGCGTTTGAATCCGCCGCTGTTGTTGCCGGGCTGATGCGTATCGCGATCGCGATAGCCGCCGCCATTGCTGCTGAACCCGCCGCCGTTGCTGCCGCTGGCGACGTTGCCCGGATTCTCCGGGGAGCGTTGACGGTCACGATCGCGGAACTTCTTCTTCCAGCGCTTGCCGCTGGAGGAGCCGCTCTGCTGCTGGCCGGCGTTTGCTTGAAACCCTTGGCCGCCCTGCGGTTGAAAGGTCTGAGGAGCCGCCGAGCCCTGAATGGAGCCGACGGGTTGACCCGCGCTCTGCTCGCCGGACTGCGTGCCCTGCGCACCGTCTGACCCTTTACTCTTCCGCTTGCGGCGGCGACGGCGGCTGCTTTTGGACTGACCCATGCCGTGCGGGACGTTCTGCCCCGCAAATTGTGCCTCCCCATCCTGTTGGACGGGTGACATTGTCGAACCCTGGTGAGAATCTACCTCGGGTACATTCTGCTCTGAAGTCATGCTTCCACTTCCTATTGCTTTAGATCGCAATTAGCGTTCTTTCCCACGCAAACGGCCTCTCCTTCCCCGTGAGACTCACGGAGGAGGAACCAAACCGGTTTTGCAGCGTCGGATGAAACGGTCTCAAGTTTTACTCGAACGGACGTCTTCTATTGGTATTTGGCTGCAATCACACCGGCCAATCCGCCGGTTACGCACAGCCTGGAGCGCCAGACAACGGCGAACCTGATTTTCACCCTCTACCTGTTTGCGACAGAGTCCGACAAATCCGGTCTACTGTAATCCTGTGTCTTTGGCCGCCAAACCTACGCAATTGGTAGCTTTCTGGTGGCCACACAGCGATCGGCACCCACAGCCGGTTCACAAGGCAACTCCTAGGGTACGCCCAAAGAAGCCACTTGGCAAGAGCTCTCTTCTACGACTTTCTGGGGACGATCCCTGTTTTGAAACCAGAAGGACCGCTTCGCGGAAGCGGCCCTTCCATCTCAATGGCCAGTCACTGGCCTCCTGAAATCTTCCGATGAAGGAAGCAGACCTCCGGGCTTACGGCCTACACCATCCGTTGGGTGTAGATTCTGCGAGCTGGGGGCAAGTATCTGGCACACGTCGGATCGAGCCAACGTGTTGCCTTCCACGAAGAAGCAATTCGCTCGCCAAAAGGGGAGTCAGCCATTCACTGGCAATCTCGACGAGAAGCTGCCAAGCCTTATTCGGAAGATTTGAAAAACAGTATATCGCCTCAAGCATGTTCCATCTTTCTGTAGAGTGCCCTCGAATCACCTCGATTGACCCTGCTCAGGCTGGACCCTATAATCTATGTGTTCCGGCAGCCCTCTCGTTTTGCTGCCGATTTGCCCTCACGGAAGTCGGTTCAATCGAGGCAAAAGATGGGCGTGCTCTGTCTCAAGGGTGCGTTGATCGAGTGGATGGAGGGAACGGCCCAGACGGCACGCGACCGTGAGCCCGAAGCCGTACAAGGTTTGATCAATCCCTGAAGGAGTACCACACACCGCATGAATCGTACCTTTGCTTTTGCTACCGCTCTCGCTGCGGGAATGCTATCCGCTGCCGGAGTGGCCCAGACCGCTGGCACGCCGGCCACCCCCTCAGCAGCTCCCACCCAGGCAGCCCCCGCTCCAGTAGCGCCACACGCGGTCCCCGCGAAGATTGCAACCATCGAGTTCGAGCAGGTCGCCGCTGCAACCAACGAAGGACAACGCGCGCTTCAGACCTTGCAGAAGAAGTACGAACCCAAGGGTACTGAGCTGCAGGCCAAAGCGCAGGAGATCGACACCCTCAAGAAGCAGCTGCAGAGCGCTCCGGCGACGATGACCGAGTCCGAACGCGCCGCGAAGCTGCGTGCCATCGACACCAAAGAAAAGCAGCTCCAGCGCGATGGCGAAGATGCACAGCAGGCCGTCACCGGTGAGCAGCAGCAGGCCATCGCTGTGGTTGCGAAAAAACTCGCGCCAGTCGTCAAGAAATATGTGGAGGACAACGGCTACACCATGCTCCTCGATATCACCGGCCAACAGGGCGGTTCGATGAGCGTGCTCTGGACCAGCGAAGGTACAGATATCTCGCGCGCAGTTCTCGATGCGTACAACGCGTCTTCGGGAGTCGCACCTCCAGTGCCTTCCGCACCTTCCCCAACGGCTCGTCCGCACGCCTCCGCGACTCCGAAGCCTGCGCTGCCGAAGCAGTAACGCGAACGTGACAAACTCGGCTACGGAGAGTTGGCTGGTCGCAAGCTAACCTCCGTAGACTTCGAAAAAAACGATGCCGCCTGGTGATCCGAATCAGTTCAGATATTTTGTAACAAGCTATCGACGATCGAACAGATCGAAATTTTGAAGGAGTACCACAGACCGCATGAATCGCACCCTTGTTCTTATCTCCGCGCTTGGCGCCGGATTGATGACCACAGCCGGAGTCTCCCAGACCGCTGCAGCTCCAGCTCCTGCTACCGCCGCACCTGCTGCCGTTGAGCCTCAGGCCATTCCCGCAAAGATCGCGCTCGTTGCCTTTGAACAGGCGGTCTTTGCTACTAACGAAGGCCAACGTGCCGTCCAGCAGATTCAGGACAAGTACAAGCCAAAGAAGGATCAGATCGACACCCTCTCGAAGGAGGTCGATTCGCTCAAGGCCCAGCTGCAGAGTGCTCCCGCAACTCTCTCCGATGAAGAGCGCGCTACACGCCTGCGCAACATCGACACCAAAGAGAAGGAGCTGAACCGCAACGCCGAAGATGCCCAGACTGCCTACAACGCGGATCTGCAGGAAGCCTACGGCAAGGTTGCTGCGAAGGTCTCGGTCACCCTGAAGGACTACGTGAGCAAGAACGGCTACACCCTGCTGCTCGATGTCAGCGGACAGCAGAGCAACGTGATGTGGGCCAACCAGAGCACGGATGTGACACAGGCCATTGTGACCGCGTACAACACCTCGTCCGGTGTCGCGGCGCCACCCCCAGCTGGACCGTCTTCCCCGGCCGCCACGACAGCTCGCCCGCGTCCAACAACTACGCCGAAGCCTGCTGCACCGAAGCAATAGTTCAAAATCAACGGTATGAAGCAGCGAGGAGAGATTTAATAGACATTCTCTCCTCGCTGCATCGTGCTTGTTTTCAGGACTAAGCACAGGACCCCTGTGGAAAAACCTGTGGATTGCGGAAACCAAAGTATAGGGGAAGATTGGCGAATCTCAGCTTCTACCAACCTGGCTACTTCCACAGTTCCTCGCTAAGTGCATAGAAATCAGCATATTGAGAGGCCTCCGCCAGAGTTACGAGACTCAAAGGTGGGTAACTCTCGGCAACTAACGCTGTTTCAAGGGTTTCCACAGATCGACGTTACGACCAGGTTACAAATTCCCGCATCTAATGCTGCTGGGTGCCGGAATCTCCCTGCAAAGTTCAGCGATTAATCGTATTTAGACAAGAAGTTGCGTCGAAAATCGAAGCCGTTTGAAACCTGTAGCAGGTCAGGTTACTCCTCGCCAACCTTGAGGACAGCAAGGAAAGCCTCCTGCGGAATGTCGACCTTGCCAATCCGTTTCATTCGCTTCTTTCCTTCTTTTTGCTTCTCGAGAAGTTTACGTTTCCGGCTGATGTCCCCACCGTAACATTTGGCAATAACGTTTTTCCGGATTGCCGTGACGGTCTCACGAGCGATGACTTTCGAACCGATCGCGGCCTGAATGGCGACCTCGAACATCTGTCTCGGAATCAGTTCGCGCATCTTCGATACGAGCGCCCGGCCTCGCTGCTGCGCAAAGTCTTTGTGGATGATGATCGACAGCGCATCCACGGGATCGCCGCCAATAAGAATATCCATCTTCACCATCGGCGAAACCCACATCCCGGCAAGCTGGTAGTCAAGCGAGGCGTACCCACGCGAGACGGTCTTCAGACGATCGTAAAAATCCAGCACGATCTCATTCAACGGAAGCTCATACGTAATCAGAACCCGCGTGTCCGAGACGTACTCCATGTTCTGCTGCCGTCCGCGCTTCTCTTCGACGAGCTTTAGAATGCCGCCAACGTACTCTTCGTTCGTCAGAATCTTCGCAACGATCACAGGCTCTTCGATCTGTTCGATCTCGGTGGTCTCCGGCCAACGCGAGGGGTTATCCACCTCGCGCACGCTCCCGTCGGTCATCGTGATCTTGTAGCGCACGCCCGGTGCAGTAGTAATCAGGTCGAGATCGTACTCGCGCTCCAGACGCTCTTGAATGATCTCTAGGTGCAGCAGCCCAAGGAATCCGCAGCGAAACCCAAACCCAAGCGCGACAGAAGACTCAGGCTCAAACGAAAACGAAGCATCGTTGAGCCGAAGCTTTTCGAGCGCGTCGCGTAGCATCGCATGCTCATGCGAATCAACGGTGTAAAGCCCTGCGAACACCATGCTCTTGATGTCTTCGAAGCCCGGGAGCGCTTCTGCGCAGGGATTTTCCACCGAAGTAATGGTGTCGCCGACTTTCGTATCCGCAACATTCTT
Organism: Tunturiibacter gelidiferens; assembly: GCF_013410115.1. GTDB lineage: Bacteria > Acidobacteriota > Terriglobia > Terriglobales > Acidobacteriaceae > Edaphobacter > Edaphobacter gelidiferens. The sequence goes on along the minus strand of NZ_JACCCV010000001.1, from coordinate 133,115 downwards.
GATCGTAGCGACAAAGAAACCAACCTCGCCTGCACTCAGCTCCGCAAGCTCCACCGGCTTCGGCGTCATCACTCCCATGCTCTCCACATCGAACATCTTTCCGTTCGACATCACCTTAATCTTCATGCCCTTGCGCAGCCTGCCGTTGATGATGCGCGCCAGAACAATTACGCCTCTGTAGGCATCGAACCAGCTATCGAAGATCAACGCCTGCAGCGGCGCCTCGGGATCGCCCTGCGGTGGCGGAAGCAGGGTCACAACAGCTTCAAGGATGCTGGCAACATTCAAGCCCGTCTTCGCGCTGACGGCAATGGCATCATCCGCAGGCAGCCCAACGGACTTCTCAATCATCTCCTTCGTGCGCTCAATATCAGCACTTGGAAGATCGATCTTATTGATGATCGGAATAATCTCGAGCCCGTTCGAGATCGCAAGATAGGCATTAGCCAGCGTCTGCGCCTCGACGCCCTGCGACGCGTCCACCACCAGCAGCGCCCCTTCGCACGATGCCAGCGAGCGCGACACCTCATAAGAAAAATCGACATGTCCCGGTGTATCGATCAGGTTCAGCTGATACGTATCACCATCGTGCGCCTTGTACATCATGCGGACGGTGTGCGCTTTGATCGTGATGCCGCGCTCGCGCTCCAGATCCATGGCGTCCAGCACCTGGGCCTGCATTTCGCGCGAGGTCAGCGAGCCGGTCAGCTCCAGAAGCCGGTCGGAAAGGGTGGACTTGCCATGGTCGATATGCGCGATGATCGCGAAGTTGCGGATGTGACTTGGATCCATTTGTAGCTGGGTAGCCTCAGTATCCATCTTAACACCCATGCGTTTCTAAGAGCGGGACCGGCAACTTACGGTAATGGTCAGACAGGGTTGATCTCTAACGACTTGCAGGCACAGGGCAATCTAGTTCGACGGCACTCTGAAATCGGCCAATTCAGAAGATCAAACTTTGCATCGCGGCGTTGGCCGCAACATCAAACGGGCATAGATTCACGTCCGGTCCTTGCTAAGGAGGACACTATGGCGACTCAACTCCCTTCGATCGACGCGCTAGAAGCACTTCCCAGGCGCATTCATTCATCCTGTGATTTCGTACAGGCCTTGATGAAGTTGCAGCGGGCCGCGCAACTTATTACCTCCAGCCTCGATCTGGATGTGTTGTTCGATCGGGTCGTAAACGATATCGCCGGTGCGATCGGCTGCGTAGAGGTCTCCGTCTGGCTGCGCGACCCGGGCACCGATGAGATGGTGCTTCATGGTGTTCGAGGTTGCCCCACATACAAGAAGGGCGACCGCATGAAAATTGGCGTCCGCGGCATGATCGGCCACGTCGCTGCAACGGGTGTGACGCGCTACGCCCACGACGTGACGATCGATCCTTACTACATCGCGTGTGAGTTGGACACCCGGTCAGAGGTTACCGTTCCGCTTCTGCTTGACGGGAAGGTCATTGGAGTCCTGTGCGTGGATCACAAGGAGACCAACGCCTTCTCTGAGGACCAGATCTCCGTGATGGAGGCGTTGGCTGGGCACATCGCGGTGGCCATCGAAAACGCCCGGCTGTTCCGCAATGAGCGCCACGAACGCGAGCTCATGCAACGCGAAGCAGACGACGCCCGCGTCGTCCAGCAATCGCTCTTCGTCAAGGCTGTCCCCCTGGTCTGTGGCTTTGCATTTGAAACCGCGTGGAATCCGGCCGGAGCCGTCGCTGGCGATTGGTTTGACCTGATCGACCTCGGCGACGATCGCTGCGGAATCGTACTCGGCGACGTCTCCGGCAAGGGCATGCCTGCGGCCCTGTTGATGTCCGCAACACGCGCCATCCTGCGCACGCTGGTCAAGCTCGACCCCTCGCCCGGAAGCACGCTCATGCGGCTGAATCAAATCCTGATGGATGACTTTCCGATGGGCAAATTTGTCACCATGATCTACGGTGTGCTCGATGCGCGATCCCGTGAGATCACGATTGCCAGCGCCGGACATCTGCGTCCGCTCCTCATCAACGGCCAGTGCTCCTTCCTCGACATCGACACCGGCATGCCGCTTGGACTCGGTGCGACAACCTATCCCGAATACAAAGTAACCCTCAAGCCAGGCACTCAGCTCCTCTTCTACACCGATGGAATTACCGAGGCCATGAACCGCAGCGACGAAGAGTTCGGGGCCGGACGGCTTGTCGAACACTTTCTGCGGCCCTTAGCCTGCGTCGATGGACTCATCGAAGAAGTGAGCAGATTCAGCCATGGATCGAACCACATCGATGACGCAACCGCGGTCCTGATTCGAAGTCGATAACCCGAATGAAACGCCGATTTGAAGTCGGCAGCACGTCGTCTCACGCTGCTTTCGGAACGCGCCTCTCATCCGCACAAGATGCTATTCCATCAGCGCCGGCGAATTTGCTTCTTGCACCCCTTACAATGAAAAGCGAAGATGGTGCGGATGACTTTAAGCGATTCGGTGCGAACGGTAGCACTCGTGGTGGCGTGTGTGCCGCTTGTACTGCTGACGGGCTGTCCTCAGGATCAGTCCGCCTCGCCTGGCAAAACCTCTGCGCAGACAACCGCTCCAGCGATAACGCAAGCCTCAAGCACAACCGCATCTCAGTCCGGGCAGGCCGCTTCGTCCACAGAGCAGTCAGTCGACAGCTCGGCTCGAGCCTTCAAGGTGCAGCAGCTGATCAACTCTGCCGAGGCCGCCTATCGCAGCGGCGTAGACAACTATCGCGCGGGCCGTCTCGACGCAGCGCGGCTGGACTTTGACTCTGCGGTCGACCTCATGCTCACCAGCGGTATGGATCTGAAGGCCGACCCGCAACTAGCCGATGAATTCGATCATCTCTTGAACGCGGTCAACTCGCTCGAGATGGCAGCCTTGAAGCAGGGCAACGGGTTCTCACCAAAGATCGAGGAGGCTCCACTCGACACAGCCGAAGATCTTACCTTCCCCGCAAACCCGGAGCTGACTGCAAAGCTGAAGGCTGAACTGCAGATCTCCTCCGACCTGCCCCTCGTCATTAACGACCAGGTCGCCGGCTACATCGGATACTTTGCGAACTCACCCTCCTTCCACGCCCATATGCTTCGCAGCATGGAGCGCGCTGGCAAATACAAGACTATGATTCAGAGCGCGCTGACCGCGCAGGGCGTCCCGCAGGACCTCATCTATCTCGCCGTGGCTGAGTCGGGCTTTCAGCCTCAGGTGCTCAACGCGAAGTCGGGCGCAGGCGGCATGTGGCAGTTCATGCCGACCGGCGCCTACGGCCTGGCTCGCAACGGCTACTTCGATGAGCGCTTCGATCCCGAGAAGTCTTCGATAGCCTACGCGCGCTACATGAAGACCCTCTACAACCAGTTCGGTGACTGGTATCTCGCGATGGCCGCCTACGACTGGGGCCCGGGCAACGTGCAGCGCGCCGTGCAGCGAACCGGCTACGCGGACTTCTGGGAGCTCTACCGCCGCAACGCGCTGCCAAAGGAGACTCGCGACTACGTCCCGAAGATCCTCGCCGCCGTCATCATGGCGAAGAACCCCGAGAAGTACGGCCTCGACAAGATGGTGCCCGACGAACCTGTCGTCTCCGACACCGTGTCCGTCGACTACGCGATCGATCTCCGTCTCGTAGCCGACGTCACCAACTCCTCCCTGCCCGAGATCGTGGCCCTCAATCCCAGTCTCCTGCGCATGACGACGCCGGGCGACATGCCGTTCGATCTGCACATTCCCATCGGCACGCATGACGTCTTCACGGAGCGCCTCAAGGAGATTCCCCAGGACAAACGCAGCACCTGGCGCTTTCACGTAGTCCGTTCCGGTGAGTCGCTCGACGGCATCGTCACCTCTCTGCATGCCCATATGAGCGATGTCGTCGCCGCGAACGGTCTCTCTGCGAACGACGGTGTCGATACAGGAGACGAACTCGTCATCCCCGTTACCGCCGCTGCAAGCACGCGGCCGCAGCGATACACCGTACATCACGGCGACACGCTGGTCACCGTCTCCGATCGATTCGGCGTCTCGGTGGAAGAGTTGCGGCGATGGAACCATCTCTCTTCGAGCGCGGTGCGGCCCGGTGCCTCCCTCGCTGTCGCGGAGCCGGTTAAGCTCGCACCCGGCACCCACGTACACGGCAGAGGTTCTCGAAAGAGGAGTGGCTCGCGTACAGTTTCAACCAGTGTTCATCAGGGTTCTGCGCATCCCTCCAGCGGGCGCGCAGCCTCGAAGGCAAGCGGATCGTCAACGACTAGTAAGCCCGCAGGTAAGAAGAGTTCACATGCAGCGAAGCCGAGCTCAGGCACCAAAACGAAAAAGAAAGCTACACGATAAGCTTCCTCGTGAAAAAGATTGCTTGCCTTCGGTAGCGCTTGGATGCATCCTGTTGCTAGAATCTCGTGCCGGGAAGTAAAGATGTTTGTTGCTGCATCGAAGCTGGTAAGACAACGCAGAGAGCGATAGAAGTAGAGAGCAGTGAGGGGACAACAACAATGATGTTCGATGACACCATCAAGCTTCACGCAACTGCAGCCGATGACAACCATAACTTCGGCGATGAACCCGATGACGAACAGGACGATCTCCACGGCCGCTTCAATGACGACGACGAAGAAGAAGAGGTCACGATGACCTCGGATGACGACGATGAGGAAGCTCAGCTCGACGAAGAAGATACCGACGACGACCCCCACGCCGAAGATGCGAAGCTGTTCGCGCTGCCCCCCTCGCCGGTGCGCAGCTACGAGCCGCCGTCAAAACAGTCGGAGTTGCCGGTAAAGAGCGAGTCCTCGGCAAGCCCGGCGAAGCCCGCGGCAAAGAAGGCCGCTGCACCACCAGCCAAGAAGGCTGCTCCCGCCAAGAAGGCAGCAGCAAAGAAGCCAACTCCCGTAAAGGCAGCGGCGAAGAAGGTCAGCAAACCCGCCGCCAGCAAAACAGCCGCGAAAAAGCCGGCCGCCAAGAAGGTCGTTGCAAAGAAGGTCGCGGCGAAGAAGTCCGCAGTGAAAAAAGTTCTGGCGAAGAAGGCCGCACCAAAGAAGGCCTCCGCCAAATCGAAATCTGCCGCGAAGAAGGTCAGTGCTCTGCGCGGCGGTAAGGTCGCTCCTAAAAAGGCGATCGGCAACAAGGGCACTGCAAGCAGTAAAAAACCAAAGAAGAGAGGTACTACCTTGGCAACTAAGAAAGCAGCAAAGAAGGCACCAGCGAAGAAGGCAGCAGCAAAGAAGGCTCCTGCTAAGAAGGCAGCCAAGAAGGCTCCTGCAAAGAAGGCCGTAAAGAAGGCTGTAAAGAAGGCTGCACCAAAAAAGAAGTAACTAACACCAAGGCAAGCAAATAGGCCCGGACTCCTCAATTGAGAGCCCGGGCCTTTTTGCGTCTGCTGATAAGTTCCTACTTCTTGTTAGCCGTGATCTCAGCCAGAACTTCCGTGCTGTGGACGTTTGGATCGACCTTCTCCCAAACCTTCACAACCTTGCCGTCGGGCGAGATCAAAAAGGTCTCGCGGTTGGCAAACTTCATCACGCCGTAGTTCTTCACCGGCACGCCATACATGTCGACGACCTTGTGGTCCGGGTCAGCGAGCAGCTTGAAGCCAAACGTATCCTTCGAGCACCAGGTCTTATGGCCCTCCACCGTATCCAGGCTCACGCCCAGAACGACCGCGTTCAGAGCATCGTACTTCGCAAGGTCGCGTTGGAAGTTATGCGCCTCAATCGTGCAGCCGGTAGTCTGGTCCTTGGGATAGAAGTAGAGGACGACCCACTTGCCTTTGTAGTCGGCCAGGCTCACCGGCTTGTCCTCCTGCGAGGGCAGGGTAAAGTTGGGCGCCATGGCTCCAGCCTGTATTGTGTCTGCGGCAGGCGCTGCATGCGCCCTGATACCTACGCCGCACGCCGCTGCTACGCCGATGATTGCTGCGATCCAAACTGCTTTGCGCATGGTGGTTCCCCTTATGTCCTTCTCTTAGCTGTAGACGAGTGGCAGCCGCGTTAGACGCCGCCTGAACGCCCTGACCGCAATTTTACCCTTCGAGCGCAGGCTCTTTACAAAGCCATGACAATATCTTTACTTCCCGACGATCGCAATCCCGCCATCGTCCGCCGCCCTCACAATCGCCGCAGGATCAAACATCAGTGTCCTCTCCGCCTCAATCGCCAGGCAGGTAGCACCCGCAGCTTTCATGGCCTCGATCGTTGCGACGCCAATCACTGGCACGTCAAAGCGCATATCCTGGTTGGGTTTCGCGACCTTCACCACCGTCAGACCGCGACGAAGCGTAGTCTCATCTCCCCCCTCAAGCGTCCGAAAAAGCTCGCCGGCCCGCGCGATCGTCGCGTCCGTTCCTTCCATCGCCTCCACCGCAACACAGGCCTGCGCCGCAATCACCACGGTCTGGCCCAGATCATAACCGGCAATCGCCTGCCCAACAGCCCTGCCGTAAACAATGTCCTTCTCCTCTTCCTCATCAGGAGCCCGCCGCGTGAGCACACCAGTCTTCGCCAGCAGCGGCTCCAGATACTGCGTCGAGGAGATTAGTTCGATCCCCTCATCGCCGAGCACCTTCGCCACCGCGCCAAGCAGCATATCGGTATTACGAGTGCGAAGGTTCAGCAGCAGCTTCGCCAGCCGCCAATCCGGCCGAATGCTGGAGAAGATCTGCTTGTGCTTTACCTGACCAGCCATCACGGCCCTCGTTACGCCCTCCGCACGAAACGTCTCAATCAGCCGCGACAGCTCGCCAAGCGACAGCCAATGCACGCGAATGCCGGCATCAGCAGCCGCCCGTTCATTCATCTCAGGGTCGGTCTCTTCGTTGATCGCCGCGACCACAACCTGCAAGCCGTGCGCACGCGCAGCGTCCAGCAGGAGAAACGGAAAGCGCCCGTTCCCCGCAATCAATCCCAACTTCTCTGGTTCGCCCGGTACAGTCATTTTTCACGTCGAGAAAAGCTACTTGGCCGCCGCTGCCACTTCCTGTGCGAGATAAATCGTCTTCCCGCTCTGCGCAGAACGTCGCGCAGCATCGAGAATCCGAACGACAGTGATGTTCGTATCGAGCGAGTTCAGATCATGCTGCGGCTTCACCGTTCCGGCCAGAACCGCCGCAAGATAGTTCAGCGAATCATTTTGCGGAGCCTGGAGCGCCGGCGCAGTCTCAACGTGTTCAGATTTCTCTCCGCTCAAACGAGCGCGAAGCTTCGCACCTGGCGCTGCATCGTCATACACCGTGTCCACATACCCGGTGGCCCCGTAGATCTCCATATCCTTGCGTGCAAAAGGCCAGTTCCACGAGCCCTGAAGGATCGCCTGTGCATGCGGATAGGTCAGCACAACCGTGCTGTCATCATCAACGTTGGGATAAATCTTCGGCTTAATCTGCAGCGTAACCGCGGTCACAGTTGTTGGCAGCTCCCCATGCAGGATCCACGTCGCAAGGTCCACCCCATAGCAACCAAAGTCGAACAGAGCACCCGCGCCATTCTGCTTCGGATCGGTGAGCCAGCTCAAAAACTCCGGATCGACCCCAATCTCCTTCGGACCCTCGTGACCATCATGCACGACCAGCTTCCGCAGATCGCCAATCTTTCCCTCTTCTAGCATCTTTACCGCTGCAGTATTCGAGTTGTACCAGGTCGTCTCGTAGTTCGTCAGGACAGGAACGTTGTACCTCTCCGAGAGCGCCTGAATGGCAAGCGCGTCTTCCACCGTAGTGGCCAGCGGCTTCTCCACCATGGCCGCGATGTGCAACGGCGCAGCCTCCTCAATAGCCGCTCGATGTCCCGCGATCGAGGTATAAACCAGAATCGCCTGCGGCTGCGTATGCTTCAGCATCTCAGCTTCAGTCGCGAAGAACAGATCGCCAGACAGGTGTGTCTTCGCAATATACTTCTGGCGCAGCGCCGGATCAGGTTCAGAGATGCCCACAAGAGCAATCTCCGGGTGCGCGGCGAGATTATGCAGAAAGCCCTGCACATGGCCATGAACCAGCCCGACAATTGCCACACGTGTCGGCGGAGCCGTCTGAGCATCTGCGCTCGTAGAAAAAGAGAAGGTTGCTGCCAGAAAGGAAGCTGCGAAGAGGAGACGATTTCTAACCGACGAGATCATAACGGGCCAAAACTCCAATCTGATGCTGTGTATCAAAGACTCGCGAAACGCTTACTTGATAATCCCACGTTCACTGTTGGCGATAAAATCCGCGAGATAGGCAACGTGTTCGCCCGCTCCGCCGGAGGCAACGGTTTCCCGAATCGCCGCGAGCGCATCAGAGATATTAAGCTTCGATGCAAGCAGCGTACGATAAGCCGCGCGCAGCTCCTTCAACTGTTGCGGAGTAAACCCCTTTCGCTCCAGCCCCACTTTGTTCAACCCGTAAGCGTGATTATTCCGCTCAATCGAGGTCAGCGAGTAGGGAAGCACATTCTGCGTAATCGTTGTGCCCCCACCGATGTAGGAGTACCGTCCAATCCGGCAGAACTGATGCACCGGACACAGCGCACCCACAACCGCGTAATCTTCCACCGTCACATGGCCCGCCAGCGTAGCGGAGTTCGCAAGAATACAACCATTCCCAATCTGCGAGTCATGTCCAATGTGCGTATAGGCCATGATCAGGCACTCACTCCCGACCCTGGTAACTCCCCCGCCGCCCTTGGTCCCACGCGAGATCGTCACATACTCCCGAATCGTGTTGCCATCGCCGATCTCAAGCCGCGTAGGCTCGCCGGCGTACTTCAAATCCTGAGGCGAGATCCCGAGGCAGGCAAACGAGAAGATGCGATTCCCACGCCCCATCGTAAGATGCCCGTCGAGCACAACATGCGATACCAGCTCACACTCCTCGCCAAACACAACATCAGGACCTATCGTGCAATAAGGACCAACCGTGCAGCTGCCAGGGATCTGCGCCCCCGCCGCGACGATGGCTGTGGGATGAATACTCACTCTGCCGGAGCCTCCCGCGTAGCTTTCTTCACAACCCGCGGCACCACTTGGCACATCACCGTAGCATCGCAGACCAGCTTGCCATCCACCGTGATGTTACCCAACATCTTTACAGCGCGGCTTCTCCACTGAAGCACCGTCACCTCAATGCGAAGCTGATCTCCCGGCACCACCGGCCGCCGAAACCTTGCATTCTCAATCCCCGTAAACACCATCAGCTTCTGGTCGCGGTCAGGAATCTCGGTCAGCAGCAGAGCTCCGCCCGTCTGCGCGATAGCCTCCACCATCAGAACCCCAGGCATAATCGGATAGTCTGGAAAGTGTCCCTGAAAGTGCGGCTCGTTGATCGTCACATTCTTAATCGCCACAATCCGTTGCTTCCGCTCCATCTCGATCACGCGATCGATCAGTAGAAAAGGATAGCGGTGCGGCAGCAGGGACATGATCTCGAGAATGTCCATCGTAGTGCGTGCCGCAGTCTGTTCGTCGGCAATCGGATCCGTCGTCGTCTCGCTCATAGCAAGGATGAGTATAAACGCCGGACCGCGCTGAGAGATTTCCGCACTGCAGCGGTCGGCCTAGCTATTGTCTTCGCGACCAACGGGAGCGCCAACCGAAGGGGTATACCCGTCACGAAGTGACCGCCCCGCGCGAAGCGGACCCGCAACATAAGAACCATCACCCCGCTGGCTGAAGCTGCGCCCTCGGAGTCGATCGCGAGATCTCCAGCTCCTCAGGCGTCATATCCACCGCAATATCCGCAAACAGCGGCGTACTCAGGTACCGCTCCCCCGTATCCGGCAGCATGCACAGCACCGTCGATCCCTTCGCAGCCTCAGCACACACCCGCAGCGCACCAGCAAAGGTCGCCCCTGAAGTAATTCCCACGAAGATCCCTTCCTTCAGCGCCAGCTCCCTGCTGCACTTCATGGCATCGCCGTTCGTAATCCGCAGCACCTGGTCAATCCGGTGTTCATCGATCGCATCCTGCGTCAGACTCGAGATAAAGTCCGGGCTCCACCCCTGTTGCGGATGGGGAGTCCACGCCGGATGGCTCCCCGAAGCCGTTCGATCTGCATTCCGCGGCTGCGCCTCCCCGCTCGAGATCATCGGTGCCGCATCCGGCTCGCACACAATAATCTTCGTCTCCGACCTCTTCTCCGCCAGCACCCGCGCCACTCCCTTCAGCGTCCCACCCGTGCCGAACCCCGTCACCCAATAGTCCAGCCGATCGCCCTCAAAATCATTCAGAATCTCCTGCGCCGTCGTGCGCGAGTGCATATCCGCATTCGCTTCATTCTCAAACTGCCGCGTCCGAAACCACCCATGTTTCTCCGCCAGTTCATCCGTCTTCCTGACCATCCCCACCGCCCTCTCCGCCGCAGGTGTCAGCACAATCTTCGCGCCGAGAAACCGCATCAGTTTTCTCCGCTCAACGCTGAACGTCTCCGCCATCACCACCACCAGCGGGTATCCCTTCTGCGCACACACCATAGCAAGCCCAATGCCCGTATTGCCGCTCGTAGCCTCAATCACCGTCTGTCCCGGCTTCAGCGTCCCACGTCGCTCAGCATCCTCGATCACACCCAGCGCAAGCCGGTCCTTCACCGACCCCAGCGGATTGAACGCCTCAATCTTGACAAACAGATTCACATCCGGCGGCCCAAGCTTGTTGATACGAACCACCGGCGTATTTCCCACGGTCTCCAGAATATTTGCAAACTTCCGTTTCATATCGTGTCGCTCCTTCGGCCTGCACAGAGTCTACTCACGCCCGGCTATCCCTACTGTTTTTTCTTCAACAACACATCCGGGTTGAACATATCTGGAGCCGCATCCACGTCATACTCCACCTTCAGCAAAAACGTCTGACTCGTCAGGTCGCCATTGTGATATCGGCTGATCGTAAACGCCGTCGGCAGCCCCTGGATCGTGTGATAGTCCGCATACTCCTCAGCGTCTTCGTCCAAGTCCTTGAACGTCTCATTCCTCCACTCGAAGGTACGGCGTAGCGGCAGGTGCGTCGTGACGTCCAGATCGAGCGTCACCGCGTCATTGTTATCGTTCAGGATCGTCACCTTCTCGGCGAGACGCCGCTCCACCATGCTCGTCCCTTCATAGACCACCACCACGCCCGGAGCCTTCAGCCACGTATTCACTACCGCTTCGACCGAGTGATCCCGGCGTCGATAAAAGTCCTCCACCTGATCTTTCGGCAGTTCGACTCTCCCCTTGTAAGTCACCTCATACCCCTTCCCGGCCGTCCAGATCTGCACAATATCGATCTTCTTCCCCGGCAAAAGAATGCTCTTATCGGTGATAAATCCAACCCGCAGCGCCTCAAAGCGATCAGCAGTAGCAAACTGGCGCGTCGAAGTAAAATCAATCACGACGCCCGTCGGCGTGCCACGAAAGAAGCGTCCAATATGCCCCAACTCACGCATATTGCGCCGATGCAGCCACGCGTCCCCGCCCAGCGCCTCGACCATCTCATCCAGCACCTTGCGCCCATGTTGCTCCGGCGTCTGTCCCGCAGGCATCACAGGAGCAGCACTGGGAATGTCGTTCGCCTGCGACCACAGCGGTTGAGTCGTCCCCAGACCAAGGCCCAGACCAAGAGCAAGCCCGACGCCGATTCTAACCGCAACCTGTTTCATCGAGACTCCGCTCATCCGACCAGCACCGCCCCACCGTTGACGTTGAAGATCTCGCCCGAGATAAACCCCGCGAAGGGAGTACAGAGAAAAAGTATAGGAGCCGCAATCTCATCCACATGCGCCGGACGCCCCAGCGGAATCAAAGAGAGTAGCCTCTTCGAAACCTCCGGATCGCGAAGCACTCCAACGGTAGCATCGGTCGCCACCCAGCCAGGCGCTACGCAGTTGCAGTAGATCCCCTCGCCAATCAGCTCCGTCGAAAGACTTTTGGTCAAACTGATCAGAGCCCCCTTAGTAGCCGCGTAGTCCGCATGAAACGCCTCGCCACGCTGCCCGGCGGTTGAACTGATCAAAACAACATGCCCGCGAGCAGGCCCAATCTGCGGCTGAGCCTTCATCTGCGCCACCGCAGACCGCACCACTCCGAAGACACTATCCAGATTTGTGCCAAGCGTCGTGCGCCACTGCTCGCTCGTCATCTCAGCAATCGGCGCATCATGCGCAGGCCAGATGCCGTGATTCAGAATCGCGCAGTCGAGTCGCTCAAACGCAGCCACCGCCGCCGCAACCAGCGCCGCGCCATCCTCCGGGGTAGAAAGCGTCTGCTCCACCGCACGACAAACCTCCGGGCCACCGCACTCCGCAACGAGAGCCTTAGCCTGCTCCGCCGCAAAGCGATAGTTGAACACCACCTTCGCCCCTGCCCGACAAAACATCCGAACCGTAGCTGCGCCAATTCCGCGCGAACCGCCCGTAATCAATGCGACCTTCCCAGCCAGCGACATCGCAACGCCAGCGTTACCGTCATTCAACATAGATTCGATATATCCCATCAATCTGCTTGACGCAATTGAAGCACACACAGAGAATTCTCTACTAATCTCTCTGAAGGAGTTTGTCGCTCATGAAAATCGCTGTCCTGATCGCCCGCATTCTGCTTGGACTCCTCTTTTTCGTCTTTGGGCTCAACAACTTCTTCCACTTCATGCCCAATCCGCCGATACCCGGCGACGCTGGCGTCTTGGCCAACATCATGTTCGCGCATGGATGGCTGACCTTCCACGGAATCCTCTATACCATCGCGGGGCTCCTGTTGCTCGTGGGCCGATACGTCCCCGTCGGACTCGTAATCTTGGGCCCCATCCTGGTCAACATCCTGCTGTTTCACCTGACCCTGACCGGAGGCGCAGGAATCGGACCCGGCCTGGTCTGCGCTCTCCTCGAGATCTTCCTCATCTGGGCCTACTGGCCTGCCTTCGAAGGAATCTTCACCCCGGACGGCCGCCGAGCCTAACTGCCTCCGCGGCTGTTGCCGCTAACTCCACCGCCGTTGCGGCCGGCTCCCCATCCGGCGACGACCCTCAGAGCATCTCTCTGAGCTAACCGTTTTCCACGCGAGCCTTTATGTCCGAGTACGCCGTCTCGATCAGACTGCTGAGCGATGCGGCGTCTGTTGCTGTTCCCGGTCTCAGCTTCACATGGCGCATGAACTTGCCGGTACCTTGCAACAAGCGGGCCGGATCCGGTAGCGCTGCGCCGTGAAAGAATCCTATGTTTACGTGCGAAGCGAATACATTGACATAGCCGAAAGGCGCATCTCCCAAACATGCAACCGGACATCCGTCATGCAGAAGTTCCCGGACTTCGTCCCCGCATCTTCGCATCCTCTCAAACCACTGCTGCGCCATCGCTCCCAACTCACCTCCATGCTCTTTCATCCACGCATCGATGGAGGGGTCGTGTTCGACGGCGCCGTTAAATCGCAGTAACTCCGTTCTCATCGGAACTCCACCGTCGGCTTGAGTCGAATGTAACGTGGTGCCACTACACGAGAAACAAAGAAATAGGTCCTACAACAGCCTTCTCGCCATACTGTGTCACTTGCGATAAGCCGACCCTCTCGGTACGAGTCGATTCTCAATGCCGGCATCACGCCATCCGCTGAACCCATTGGCTTCGCCAGGATGGCGCCTCAAACGGATCCGCGAAATACTGTGTCTCGTGCACGACCTTGCCGTTGCGGAACTCCATAATGCTCACGGTGTATGCTGCTCGCCCCTGGTAGACGATGGTGTATTCCGTGACCCAGAGATCACCTTTCCCGACAATTCGCTTGACCTCGAACCCCGACGGCTTGCCGGGATGATGACTCCGCAAGGCCTGCAAATTGCTTCGCCCGAAGATTCGCTCGCCTGATTGCGGATAATCACAGATCGAGTCGTCATCGTAAATATCGTGCTCTGCGTTTGCATCGCCTGCTGCCGACGCGCGCCAATGCGCGTTCAATGCTTCGCGTATTTGTTCTTCTTGCATGGCTTGCTCCAGTACTGTTTGGCTCTCATGCTGATCCAACTCGTGGAATGAAACCTGGGCTGCCGGTATTCACCACGTCGTTCAGCCTCTGTCTGGTCTGAATGCGGCTAATCTCGTCAAAGGCGTCTTCTGGAAGCGGAGAGATATTGAAATTCTCTCTCGCCCGGTCCGCAGTCTTTGGCGTGGTAAGCAAAGCCGTGCCGCGTTGCACCGCCCAGGCCAGCAGCACCTGCGCTGGCGTCTTTCCAATTCGCGAGGCGATCGCCACAATCACTGGATCCTCAAGCGGCCCTGGCCGCATTCCATGACCCAAAGGTGCGAAAGCCAATAACACAATGCGCTTCTCCTTGCAGAACTCCAGAAGCTCCGTCTCCGGAAGATGCGGATGCGACTCGACTTGGACGACCGCTGGCTTGATTCTCGCCGATTCGTAGACGGGCAAAAGCCCGTCCAGGGTGATGTCAGACAGTCCAATAGCGCGGCATCTGCCACGATCCACAAGACCCTCCATCGCCCTCCAGGTGTCGAGCAAAGTCACATCGCGGTCGTAAATAACATTGCCGTTTTCATCCCGCGGATCCTGCTCCTCCCCCGGTTGAAACGCAAATGGCGTGTGAATGAGATAGAGATCCAGATAGTTGAGCCTGAGTCTGTCCAGGCTCGCCTCGAAAGCCGGTTCCACGCGCTCGGGCCGATGATTGCTATTCCACAATTTTGTTGTGACGAAGATGTCCTCGCGCGCAATCCCCCCAGCAGCAAGTCCTGCCTGCAAGGCCTCGCCCACCTCACGCTCGTTCCGGTATCGTTCCGCACAGTCGAAGTGTCGAAATCCGGCCTCCAGCGCGTTTTTGGTAGCACTTATCGTCGCTGCTGCATCGGGGATCAGAGTGCCAAATCCGAGTGCGGGCATATGGCCCGCTCCGTGGTTGAGCGATATTTTCGTAGTCCGAAAATCGGAAGATTCGATCATGAAAACCTCGATTGGGACCGAATTGGTGTCTCGACAAGTAGATGCCCACCGCCCTCATCTGATTCATCAGGACGCCTGAATAGCAATTAAGCCAGAGAAATCAGGCATAGTCTATTAGGCGAGCGTACCGGTGACCGTTCACCGTCCTTTAGCATTCTTCGCAGCCAGCAACTTCCTCCGCTCCGCGATCAATCGCTTCTGCTGACCCGCAGGCATCTCAAGCACCGCCCGAACCTTCGGCGGCAGCTTCGCCAACGTAAGCGCATGCCCAGCACTCAGCTCATGCTCCCACTCCGCCTTCCGAAAAACGTCCCAGCTCCTCACGGCAACCCAGAAGATCCGCGCCGCATAAGGAGCCGGAAAGATCCCCTCCCTCTCCAGCAACTCGTAGTAGCGCTCCCTGCCGGCCGAGTAGGAGATAACGCGACTCTTATCGTCTCGCTCAGGGCTTCCCCCCTGATCAACCCGCGACATGGCAAACATCTTGCCGCCAATCGCCTTATCTCCTACCCAGAAGACAAGGCTCCCACTCCACTGCACCGTATCCACCACATGGGGCAGCGTCAGCAGGTAAGCGCGAATCCGTTCGAGATCCATCCCCGCAGTATAAAACCCGGCGCTCAGCCCTTCCGCAGCTTATTCGCCGCCTCCACCGCCCAATTCCAGAACTGAGAGAGCTGTGCGGGCGCGCTCTCGATCAAAACCGCTTGTTCCGTGGGCATGTCACCCTGACTTGCAATCACCTTCGGAGCGGCGCCCCGCCCCCAAATCGATTATTCGAGGATTCGGTGTCTGGGCCTTCTCGAGAGATTTTTCTGGCGTGCTCGTACACTCGACCGACCCCCGCGGCGAACGTAACGAGTCCAGCAATCAGCGCCAAAACAGTGAAAGTATCCATTCGGACTCTCCTTAATCCAGCAGAATTAGACCGCCGCCGGTAAATAGCGCCGCCACGAACAGAATGAGCGACTGATTAGCGACATAGTCCGGGTTCACCATCGCTCGCCCAACTGCTATGACAGTGGTATATTCACACCCCGCCATGACTAGAAAGACGATGCTGGCCAGAATCCCAAGCAATTGCCAGGTTTGTCGCTTAGCCTTCCCTCCGCTGTTGAAGACTCGAGACATTACGCGGGAGGTGGAATCTGCCGCGATTGCGAATGCGACCAGCAACAACTCACCTTGGATTATCAGCTGGGTTGTGCTGACGGGACTCAGACTCGTGAGGCGCTTGTGATCGTAAACGACCCAGATGGGAAACAGGCCGGCCAGCACCACGAACACTGTCCAAAGTGCAAGCTCTTGTATCTTTTCGATCACCCATTTGCGTGCCGGCGGTGTCATGGCTAGTTTTTTAGCACGGTTCCCCGGCATTCGAGCAATTTTCTTTTGAATCTGTGTGGCACCCCGGAGACGAATTCGCTCGAGATCCATCCCCGGAGTATAAAACCCACCGTTCAACTCTTCCGCAGCTTATTCGCCGCCGAGGCCATCGCGTCCGACTTCTTCTCGGCCGCCGTCTGACGAGCCTTAGGCTTGCAGCTCCCCTTCTCCCCTCGACTCTTCCCCGGAACCGGCTCATACCCCGGCCAGCAACGCGACTCCTGCTTCGCTGGTTGCTTCTTAGCTCTGCCGTGTCCGGTCGAACTCTTGTTCTCAGAGTGCTCCTCGGTCCACGCCTGCCCCTTCGCAGTCTTCTTACCGGTCTTATGAGCCGTCTCGCTGGACGAACTATGACCTGCCCCGCGAGTTCGCGTTGAGCTGTTCCGCTTCGGGCTCACTTTTATCCTGGAAGACCTGGAAGGCTTTGACGGCGTACTCCTGGCTGCTGACTTCTTTGCGATTGTCATCCTCATTTAGAAGCATCCACGTCGAAGATGAGCAGCGAGAAAATAGACTTGTCGCCCCCCACCCCAAAAATTTCAACGCAATCGTAAACGAATGGCTCCCTTTGCAGTGGAAGGATCAACCACATGTCCACGCTGTGTCATAACGATCTTCCCTGCCGCAACCAGGTGTCGCGCCGCAGCTCGTGCCGGTTCCATCAAGCCCTCCCAGTCCCGGCGGCTCGCCAGCCCACCCACCGCCTTGGCCGCCTCCGAAGGACAGATCGTCTTATCCCGCCCGCGCTCCGCCAACAACTCAAGAATCGCCGCCTCAAGCTCAGCATCCGACTCCCCCGGCTTATGCCCCCGGCACTCATCGCTGCAGTACTTGATCACATCCCAGTCCCGCTCCCACTTCTTGCGCCACTCAAACGAGCGCCCACACGTCTTGCAGATCTTGTCCTTGTGCGGAGTCGTACGTTCGGGTTTGCGTCTCCGGTCCGGCATAAAGGGAAAGATGCAGAAAGCTCCAGAACCATTCACCGATCCGGGCGGAATCCCGGAAAATTATTACAAAAAGTTGGCGTATTTTTTTGACCTCGAAAAGTGACTGCTAAAACACCACATCAGCCACGCAAATCACCACAACCTCACCACAAAAAACCACCACGAAACGCACCAGAATCAGCAAAACCCACAGCAAAAGACCACTTCGATACCCGGCATTTTTTTTCCCGCAGAACCTCTCCAATTTAGGAGAGACTTGTACCTATCCATGACCAGACAGACGAAACAGAAAAAACAGACCAAAAAACAGGCCACCAGGCCCTCCCCCAAAAAACTTCGCATCGGCATCCTCTTCGGTGGCCGCTCCGGCGAACACGAGGTCTCTCTCCTCTCCGCCGCCTCCATCCTCAACTCCATTGACCAGACAAAATACGAAGTAATTCCCGTCGGAATCACAAAACAAGGCCAGTGGCTCACCTCCACCGACGCCCAGCACCTGCTCGCAGGCAACACAAAACCCGCGCCAATCCAGAAGAAACGCACCACCACTAAATCCGTCGCACTCCGCACCAGCACCAGTAGCCACGAAGCTCTCGCGCAGCAAAACGGCTCCCTCGCCCAATCCCTCGACGTCATCTTCCCCGTCCTCCACGGCACCTTCGGCGAAGACGGCACCATCCAGGGCCTCTTCGAACTAGCCGACATCGCCTACGTAGGCTCTGGCGTCCTCGGCTCCGCCACCGGCATGGACAAGTCTGTGATGAAGCAGCTCTTCGCCGCAGCTGGCTTGCCCCAAACCCCACACGTCAATCTCCTGCGCAGCGAGTGGAAGGCCGAAGCCAAGCGCTGCATCAAGCGCATCGAGAAGAAGCTCTCGTACCCCGTCTTCGTAAAACCAGCGAATCTAGGCTCGTCTGTAGGCATCAGCAAAGTTCACGACCGCAGTGAACTCGCCCCCGCCATGGACCTCGCCGCCAGCTTCGACCGCAAGCTCATCATCGAGCAGGGAGTAGGCGGCCCCGGCGCCAAACCCCGCGAACTCGAAGTAGCCGTCCTCGGCAACGACTCCCCCGAGGCCTCCGTCGTCGGCGAGATCGTCCCCGGCGCCGAATTCTACGACTACAACGCCAAGTACCACTCCGACGCCTCCATCCCCATCATCCCGGCGAAGCTCTCCAAATCCGAATCAAAACAAATCCGCGAGATGGCCATTGCCGCCTTCCGCGCCTGCGACTGCGCGGGTCTAGCCCGTGTCGACTTCCTCATGGAACCGGCGGTGGTAAATAAGAAGGGCAAAGAATCAAAAGCCGCCCACATCTACCTCAACGAAATCAACACCATGCCCGGCTTCACCAGCATCAGCATGTACCCAAAGCTATGGGAAGCCTCCGGCCTACCCTATAGACAACTCATCGACCGCCTCATCGCCCTTGCCGCCGAACGCCACCAAGAAAAACAACAGACCACCTTCACTCGCGTCTAACAGAGATCGCATTGCGGTCACATCTCAGATAAAGGAGGAGATTGAGTATAGATACCATCGGCAAACCCGTCACAGCTCCACACCGCACGCCGACCTACGCTATAGCCTCGTCCCTTCTGCATCTGCTTCTCATCGCCGTTCTCGTCCACCAACACGCCTCCTGGATCGCACCCATCCGCCTCCCCGGCAGTCCGCACGGAACCAATCTGCTTCTGACGTACTCCCCGGGCAAAGCCCCGCTACAAACCTCGGCACCAAACCCCAAGACCCAGCCCAAACAGGCCAAGTCCACCACTCCGCTGCCATCGCCACCCACGCAAAAGCCCAAAGAGCCGACCGCCTCACCCAACGCCGTTTCCCCAGCCTCCGCCCAGCCTGACTCGACCGCTGGCGCCGACTCACTCGGCTCCGGAAACATCAACATCGCTCTGGTAAGTTACTTCCCGCCGCCGAAACCTGATCTGTCCGCGCTCCCACATGGCACCAAAGGCGACGTCATCCTCGACATCGTCATCGACACTACAGGCAAGATCGCCGACATAAAAATGACCAGCGGTCTCGGCCACGGCATCGATGAAAACGTCATCGCCACCGTTCAGCACTGGACCTTCCATCCCGCCACCAAAGACGGCCAGCCCGTAGCCAGCGAGCAGGAACTTCACTTCCACTACGAAAAAGCCTGACAGCCAAAGCGCCAGCGCAGACCGCTAAATCACTTGGCTGTACCTGTAACCGCCAGCCGTCATCGCGGCCAGCAACTCCTCTACCTGCTCTCGTCCGCGCGTCTCCAGGGTGATATCGATCGTCGTATCGCCCAGGTTTACCCCGTAATATGCCCGGTTGTAGAGCGTATCCACGATGTTCGCGCGGTACTTCGCAATCAACAGCGTCAGCTCCGCAAGCGCCCCGGGCTTATCCAGCAGATGAATCCTCAACCGGATCATCCTTCCGTCCTGCACGAGGCCGCGTTCAATAATCCTGCTCAGCAGCGTCACATCGATATTTCCGCCGCACACCATCACCGCAGTATGCGCCCCATTCAACGTAGTCTTCCTCTGTAGTAACGCCGCCAATGCCGCAGCTCCCGCGCCTTCGGCCAATGTTTTTTCGCGCTCGAGCAAAACAAGAATCGCCGAAGCAATCTCATCCTCATCAACGGTCACAATCTCATCGACATAGCGCTCGACCACTGGAAAGGTCGTATCTCCCGCACGCCGCACCGCAATACCATCTGCGATCGTCGTCGAAGGCTCCAGCGTCACCGGATGTCCAACCGTTCGCGCCGCCACCATCGAAGGCAGTCTCGAGGTCTGAACTCCAATCACACGAACCTCCGGGCGCGACTCTTTGATCGCGCAGGCGATCCCGCCAATCAACCCCCCGCCGCCAATAGGAACCACCACCGCTTCCAACTGAGGCACCTGCTCCAGCAGCTCCAGTCCAATCGTGCCCTGGCCGGCCATTACCATCGCATCGTCGAACGGATGAATAAACGTCATTCCCTCCGCCTCGCAAAGCCGTGTAGCCTCCTCGCAAGCCTCGTCATAGTTCGCCCCGTGCAGCACCACCTCCGCGCCAAATCCACGCGTCGCCGTTACCTTTACAAGAGGCGTCGCCAGTGGCATCACGATCAGCGCACGAATCCCTCGCTTCGTCGCGTGGTAGGCCACACCCTGAGCATGGTTCCCCGCGCTTGCCGCCACCACGCCACGCGCAGCTTGCTCCGCCGTCAGCATCGCAATCCGGTTCAGCGCCCCGCGTTCTTTGAACGAGCCGGTCATCTGCAGATTTTCGAGCTTCAAATACACCTGTTGCCCTGTCAGCGCAGACAGCATCTGCGAGTGCGGGCAAGGCGAATAGTAAATCGCTCCACGTACCCGCTCTCGCGCAGCAGCGACGTCCGCAAGGCCGATACTCAATTGGCTTATTGAATCCTTCACAGGCATCATGATCTCTCTTCAAACTCGCAAAACATCAATCTTCTAGCGCAACGCTCAATCACCGCCGCTGACGAAACCGGTTAGCCAGCACAAACTCATCCCGCAACTCCGGCGTCCGCAGATTCTCCCGCACGTGCTGCAATCTTTGCTCCAACGCCAGCAGAGTATCCGCGACCGGCCCGGTGTTCGTCATCGCTACATCTCGCCACATGCTGTATGGACTGGCTCCCAGCCGCGTCGTCTCTCGCAGCGCGCGCCCGCCAATCGCCGCAATCTCCGGAGCATCGCCAAACTTCTCCTCAAGCAGCGCCGCCAGCGCAGTCGACAGCATCTGCGGCAGATGACTCACCCAGGCGCACATCTCGTCGTGCCGCGTCGCATCCATATCCAGCATCCGCGACCCGAAGCACCCAATCCACCCGCGCCAGTCTTTCTCAATCGCTGTCATCTCGACCGCTATCGGCGTAAACAGCCACATCGCGCCATCAAACAATCCCGCCTCCGCCAGCAAAGCGCCTCCAGACTCTTTGCCCGCCATCGGATGTCCAGGAAGAAAAACAGCATCAGCATCTCCTGCGAATAATTGCCGAGCCAACTCCACGATCTCAAGCTTCGTGCTCCCTACATCAGTCACAAGTTGCCCAGTGTGGAGCACGGGCGCCAGTTGCTGCATCCAGTCTTTGATCGCAAGCACCGGGACCGCCAGAACAATTACATCAGCCAGTCGCGCTAGTTCCAGAGCATTCTCTCGACTCGCAGCCCTGCCGTCGATCGCGCCCATCTGCACGGCCGAAGCCATCTCGAGCTGACTCGTATCCCACCCGTCGATGCGGCCCCCAAAACCAGCCGCACGTAGCGCCAGGCCCGTCGAAGCGCCAATAAGCCCTGTCCCAATGATGAATACCCGCTCCATTATCCTGGAATCCTCGCCTTAAGCAATCGTCCTCTTCACCACCGGCGCCAGCAACCTTAGCTGTGCCATAAGCTTTTGTAGCTGTTCGGGATACAAACTCTGCGCTCCATCGCTCATCGCTTTATCGGGGTTAGGATGCATCTCCATCAACAACCCGTCCGCCCCCGCTGCCACGCTCGCGAGAGCCATCGGCGGCACCAGATCGCGAATCCCGACGCCATGCGACGGATCACCCAGCACAGGAAGGTGGGTCAGCTTCTTCAGCACCGGAATCGCCGAGATATCCATCGTATTCCGCGTATAGGTCTCGTACGTCCGGATCCCTCGTTCGCAGAGCATCAGGCTGTAGTTGCCGCCTGACAAAATGTACTCGGCGCTCAACAGCACCTCTTCGATGGTCGCGGAGATCCCGCGTTTCATTAGCACCGGCTTTCGCACATGCCCAAGCTCGCGCAGCAGGTTGAAGTTCTGCATATTGCGCGCGCCCACCTGGAAGCAGTCGATATAGGGCAGCATCAACTCGATCTGCGAGATCTCCATCACCTCCGTGATAACCAGCAGCCCCGTCTCATCGGAGACCTCACGCAGCAGCTTCAGTCCATCGAGCCCCATGCCCTGAAAGCTATAGGGCGAACTGCGAGGTTTAAAAGCACCACCCCGCAAAAACTTCGCTCCTGCTGCGGCAACCTGTTTTGCGCTGGTCAGAATCTGCTCCCGTGACTCCACCGAGCACGGCCCTGCCATCACGACAACTTCCTCTCCGCCTACCACCACGCCATTTGGAAATGTAATCGTAGTTCCTTCGGGTCGGAAGTTCCGCCCAGCCAGCTTGTACGGCGACGAGATTCGATAAGCGTCATAAACGCCAGCCAACACCTTAAACTCCGCGACCTCGAAGTGCTCTGGAGTTCCCACGCCCGCCAGAATCGTCTGTGCCGCGCCTGTAGTGCGGTGAACGTTGAAGCCGAGCTCCACCATTCGTTCAATCACCTGCTGAATATTCTCTTCCGTCGCCCGGTCATGCATCGCAACTATCATTGTCTTCGCTTCACTCTCTTTGTACGTAACTAAATTAGATACAAACCGGTTTCGGAGGTCGCATTGCTTCCAGTACCGGTGTGGCCAGCTAAAGGTCTCTTCGCTGCAGCGTTCGCATTACGTCGATGATCCGCTCGTACACATGCAGCAGCTCAGCGTCCGCCAGCGGTCCCGGATTTGCCTTGCGGACACGATCGAAGACCTCCTGCTCCCGCCGCGGCTCATAGACCGGCAGATCCGCAGTCTTTTTGAGCTCTCCAATTGCACGTGCAGCTTCCGCTCGCCGGCTGATGAGTCGAACGATCTCAACATCCAGCTCATCAATCTTCTGTCTCCAGTCGGAGATATCCATCCACTCGCCTCGCAGTGCAACGCAGCACGTCTAAACGCAGCTCGCCGCAGAGTATTTTGTACTAACCATGATAAACGTCCCATCGCGCCGCTTCGTCCCGACACACTGACGATCCTCATGCTCTCAACCCCGCGATGAACTGCCCGATTACGGTCGACGCCTCTGGCGGCGGAGTCTTTTCAATCAGAGCCACGAGAGCGCTCCCGACGATCGCTGCGTCCGCAAACTCACCCACCGCCCTCACATGCTCAGCATTGGAGATGCCGAATCCCACGGCAATCGGCAATTTCGTAAACTGTCGCAGTCGCGACACCAACTCCGAAGCATCTCCGGCCACCTTCTGCTGTGTTCCGGTAATCCCGACCCGGGAGATCGCATACACAAACCCTTGCGACACCCCAGCGATCGCCTTCAGCCGAGCGTCCGGACTCGTCGGTGCCGCCAGAAAGATTGGCGCCAGTCTGTTCGCCTTCATCTCCTCCAGATATTCGCCCGCCTCTTCGACAATCATGTCCGTCAACAGCACTCCGTCGGCCCCGGCTTCGGCCGCGCGTGCACAAAACGTCTTCATTCCCATCCGTACTACGGGGTTCAGGTAAGAAAACAGCACCAATCCCGCAGCTGGCCGCAACGCACGCAGCTCCTTCGCCAGCTCTAGCACATCGGTCAACCTCACTCCTCGCGCCACGGCCCGCTCACTGGCTCGCTGAATCACTGGTCCATCCGCCAGCGGGTCGCTAAAGGGAACACCCAGCTCAATCACGTCCGCACCGTTATCGATCGCAGCCAGCGCAATATCCTTGGTCGTCGCCAGGTGCGGATCGCCCGCCGTCAAATAAGCAACAATCCCCGGCTTCTTTCTAAACTCAATCGCCATCGTCCTGTACTTAGCCTTTCGCTCTCTCACTGCCCTTCAAATCAAGCTCCCTCGCTAGGATCCCCATATCCTTATCCCCCCGTCCCGATAGGTTCACCATCAGTACATCCGTCTTTGCCATCGTCGGAGCTAGTCGAATCGCCTCCGCAACCGCATGAGCACTCTCAAGCGCGGGCAGAATCCCCTCCGTCCTCGACAACGTCACCGTCGCCTTCAGCGCAGCATCATCCGAACACGAGACATAACTTGCCCGCCCGGAATCATGCAGCATCGCGTGCTCTGGCCCCACGCTCGCATAGTCCAGCCCCGCAGAGACCGAGTGCGTGCTGCTCACCTGCCCAGCGTCATTTTGTAACACATACGAGTACGTACCCTGCAGCACACCCGGCAGGCCACCCCCAACCTTTTGGAAACGCGCCGCATGCTCTCCTAACGCCGTCCCGCGCCCACCCGCCTCAACACCAATCAACTGCACACTCGCGTCCGGTAAAAACTCGTAGAACGCTCCAATCGCATTCGACCCACCTCCCACACAAGCCACAATCGCCGTCGGCAGCTTTCCCTCCTGCTCCAGCATCTGCGCGCGTGCTTCGCGGCTGATCACGCGATGAAAGTCCCGCACCATCGTCGGATAAGGGTGCGCCCCCAGAGCGCTTCCAAGAATGTAGTAGGTCGTTCGAACATTCGTCACCCAGTCCCGCATCGCCTCATTGATCGCATCCTTCAACGTAGCCGACCCAGCCGAAACCCCCCGCACCTCAGCCCCCAATAGGCGCATCCGGTAGACATTCAACTCCTGCCGCCGCATGTCCTCCTCGCCCATATAGACGACGCACTCCAGACCCAGCAAGGCACAAACGGTCGCCGTCGCCACCCCATGCTGCCCGGCACCCGTCTCCGCAATGATCCGTTGCTTCCCCATCCGCCGCGCTAGCAACCCCTGGCCCAGCGCATTATTGATCTTGTGCGCGCCGGTATGCAGCAGATCTTCGCGCTTCAAATAGATCTTCGCCCCGCCCAGTTGCCCGGTCAGCCTCTTCGCAAAGTACAGTGGAGTGGGCCGTCCACAGTAGTTGTGCAACAGGTCATCCAGCTCAGCCTGAAACTCCGGATCACTCTGAGCCAACGCATACGCCTGTTCCAGCTCCTCCAGCGCCGCCATCAGCGTCTCCGGAACATATCTCCCGCCATACGCTCCAAACCGCCCCGCCACCGCCGCCGTCACACCTGCCGTCGAACTGACACTCATTGGTCTCTCCTGCAATCTCGCCTTGCGTAAAAAACGAAAGCCGCGACTTGGAAGGTCGCGGCTCGTTAGGATGTCGAATCAACTGAAGTTACAGATATCTCTCAGATGAAGCTACTCCGCCGAGGCCGCTATTGTGCGCCAATAGCGGAGAATAAACGAAATTCGGCTGGACTGAGTAATCATCTTGGTATCAACCATACATCCTGCTCGCCGCCTCTGCAACCCCGACAGTCACGAAGCTAGATCTTCTGCACTCGCTGAACATCCCGAACCCCCGGCACCTTTCGCAAATTCTGCACCAGCTTGTTCAGGTGCCGTACGTCCACCGTCTCCACCACAAAGTCCACCATCACCTGACCATCCGGCATCGGTTTCGTATCCACACTCCGGATATTAGTCCCATCATCGGAGATGATAGCCGTAAACTCCTTTAACATACCCGCTCGGTCGTCACACAACACCGTCAGCTTAACCGGATACGTCTGGGCCTTATTCGTTCCCGGCTCCGTCGGAGAAGGCGACCACTCCACCTGAATCCTTCTATCCGACTCATACAGCAAATTCTGCACATTCGGACAACTTCTCGCATGCACCGCCACGCCCTTTCCTCGCGTTACGTAACCCACAATCTCCTCACCACGAATTGGGTTACAACAACGCGCCCGGTACACCAGCAGATCGTCCTGCCCCTCCACCTGCAACGAGTCAGATCCCTTGCCGAAGAAGACCCGCTTCACCGCCTCCGACATCTGCCCAACCGTATTGCCGACTCCACCCTCCGGCGCCGCAGGCTCCGCCGACATCGTCGAACCCGGCTCCAGCTTATTCAACACCTGTCGAGCCGAAAACTTCCCAAACCCGACACCCGCCAGCAGCTCCGCCTGAGTCCCTAACCCATACTCACTGGCGACCTTGTCATAGTCAGCCTCATGAAACCTGCCCAGCGACAGCTTGTACTTCCTGGCCTCGCGATCCAGCAGCTTCTTGCCGATCTCGATCGCCCGCTCCCGCTGATGCTCATTCAGCCAGTGCTTGATCTTGTTCCGCGCCCGCGAACTCTTCGTAAAGCTAAGCCAGTCGCGGCTAGGAGCATGCCCTGCTTGCGTCGTAATCTCGACGATGTCGCCGTTGCGCAACTTCGTCCGCAGCGGAACAATCCGACCATTCACCTTCGCGCCCACCGTCGTGTTTCCAACTTCGGTATGAATCGTATACGCGAAATCGATCGGGCTCGCGTCCTTCGGCAGAACCACCACCTTGCCCTTCGGCGTGAAGGTGTAAACCTCCTCCGGATACAAATCGATCTTCAGCGTCGACATGAACTCATTGGGATCGGTCATCTCCCGCTGCCATTCCATCAACTGCCGCACCCAGGCCAGCCTCTGCTCGTCCTTCGCACTCACATTGTCCGAGGCCTTGTACTTCCAGTGCGCCGCGATACCCTCTTCCGCGACACGATGCATATCCTCGGTACGAATCTGCACCTCGAACTGATGACCACCTTCAGCAATCAACGTCGTATGCAACGACTGATAGAGGTTCGGCCGAGGCATCGCGATGAAGTCCTTAATCCTGCCTGGCACCGGACGCCAGATCGAGTGCAGCAACCCAAGCAGCGCATAACAATCCTGCACCGAGTTACAGATCACGCGAATCGCAAGCAAATCGTAGACCTGATCGACGGGGATCTTCTGATCCACCAGTTTCTGTTGAATCGAATAAAGCCGCTTGATCCGCGACTCCACCCGACCCTGGATCTTGAACTCCTTCAGCTTCGCCTCAAGCTGCGTCACGATCTTCTGCAGAAACTCTTCGCCGGCGCCGCGTAGTGCGTCTACCTCGGTCGACACCTGCTCATACGCATAAGGATCGGTGTATCGAAACGCCAGATCCTCCAACTCCCCACGCAGCTTGCCCATACCCAGCCGGTGCGCCAAAGGAGCGTAGATATCCAGCGTCTCCCGCGCGATCTTCTGCTGCTTCTCCGGCTTCAGGTGCTCAAGCGTTCGCATGTTGTGCAGCCGGTCCGCGAGCTTGATGATCACCACGCGAACATCGGTCACCATCGCCAGCAGCATCTTGCGAATGTTCTCCGCCTGGTGATCCTCGCGATTTGCAAACTTGATCTTTTCGAGCTTCGTCACACCCTCGACGATGTGCGCCACCTGGTCCCCAAACCGCTTGGCTATTTCAGCAGAGGTGACATCGGTATCCTCAACCGCGTCATGCAGCAAACCCGCTGCAATCGCAGTCGAATCCATCTTCAACTCGGCCAGCACCTGCGCCACTTCCAGTGGGTGAATGATGTAAGGCTCGCCACTAGCCCGCTTCTGTCCCTCATGCTGCTGCAGGCAGAACGCCCACGCTCCGCGAATGATCTCCAGATCATCCGCCGGCCGGTTCTCATGCACTGTCTCCAAAAGTCGGTGAAACTTCGCATCCACCGCATGAATATCCTTCGCCGAACTGCCCGCCAGATGGGTCGCCGACGACTCCTCCACGCCCGCAATCACCAGCGCCGAGGAATCAGGCACCGCAGGCTTCTTCTTCTTCACGCGAGAGGTCGTGTCCGATCCAACCGGTGGTTCCGCGACCGGAAGAGCTGTCTCCAGCTCGATCCCCGTATCGGTATGTTCCACATCCGGTTGGCTCTTCGGTTCGTCGTGCGGCTTCGGCTGCGGGCCAGCCTGCGAAGAGGCCGGAGGAGCGATTGCCATAGTTCATTATAGGCCGACCGGTCAACCCCTTAACAGCCATAACGAAAGAAGGCTATGCGCTTCAAGGAGATCTGCCACGCCCCCAACTTTGGGGAATTCCGACAAACCGGAAGTCCACCGACGAGAAGCGCGTTTGTGAGGACTCATCTCGCCTAGCTCGCGAAAAGACGAGCGCGCGCCTATTACAGTCATCGCGCTTTCACCACTTGTGCCGTTTCATCTTGGGAAAGTGAAGAGCTCGACGAGCGCCCTCACGCGCTCTTTCTGACGGCTGCGCGTAAATCGCTTGGTTCTTGTTAGCTCGGCGATACCATGGAGGCTCCCAACTCCAGGAGTCGACTCCTTTACCAGCAGCGATGCGGGCTTGGCTGACCCCGCCTATTACACGCTCCTTGTGGCGGACGCGGCCTACTCCTACTGAAACGATCGCCAGAAAAACGCCGATCCCCACGTCTCAAAGTTCGTAAGAGACGTGGGGAATCGGGGTTGAACAGAACATCTTTCCGCTGCGTACTACTAGGGCGTAACCCAGGGAGAAGGCGGCGGTGGTGGAACGACCGGTGGACGGTCGTCGCAAGTAATAGTATTGGGCAGCTCCCACGGGGCCAGCCAGGGTCCGGTAGTGCCGCCGCCAACATTGCCGCCAAGATCGGTCAGCGTGAACTCCGACCCGGCCGGAGTGAAGTGGAACGAACCGCAGTTATTGACGCCAACGGCGCCTACGTTGCGGGCCTCCACGTTCTCGAAGGATGCCGAACCGGCCACCCGTGCGCTGACCACCGAGGTGCCCGTGCCGTCAACCCGGTCATCCTTGAAGTGCACGTTCGTGATCGTGTACAGGTCTTTTACGGGGAAATCGCTGACCAGCATGATCGCGTTGTAGGTGTTGTCAAGAAAGCTGTTGCCGACCACCTCAAGGTCCGCGTTAATACTTCCCTCCAACGCGTAGATCCAGATGGCGCCCAGGCCGATGTTCCAGTTCAGCTCAAACGGGCCAGACCGAACCGTAGTGTTGTTCGTGATCCATAAGCTCCCGGTGAACGGCTGGGCTCCAAAGCGGGAACCAACCTGTAATCCGCTGCCTTCGCGGATCGGATCGGCCACGAGGTTGTTCGAAATGGTGTTGTCCGTGCCACCGTAGAGGGCGATGCCGTTGGCCAACACCGGTGTCTGCACCGTGTTGTGATCGAAGGTGTTGTTGGCATCCTCAATCTTATCCGACCACATAGCTAGGGCGTCGTCCCCGGTGTTGCGAACAAAGTTATTCGCCACGACCGAGTTGGTGACGCCGGTGTGGAAGTTGATCCCATCGGCGATCTGGTCCACGATGATGTTGTTGCGGATTCTTAGGTTCGACATCGGGCCATCGAACCACATGCCCACCTTCGTGTGATGGATGTAGAGCCCTTCGATCGTCGAATGGCTCAACGAGCCGCCTATGCCGTTTACTTGGTCGCTATCAATGCGCTCCCGGACATCACCCTCGATGGCGAAGCCGGAGAGATGGACATTCGAGCTGCCACCGTCGGCAACGTACTTGCCGTAGAAACCGACGCCGGTGTGCACCGAGCCATCGGGCAAAGGAGTACTTAGGGTCACCTGGTGTCCCTTGACGATCGTGTACCAGCTACCCGCACCTTCGATCGTGACGTTGTCAACGAGAATATGGCGGTTCACCTGATATGTGCCTGGCGGCAAGTAGACCTCGCGGTGCCAGGCCTTCGCGAATGCGATCGCTGTGTCAAACGCGTCCGCCGAATCGCGCTGCCCGGTCGGATCGGCACCGAACCGCTGCACGTTCACGGCAGGCTCGTCGCGGTGCTGCGGGGGGCCAACCAACTCGGAGTCAAGCAAGTCAATTACTGTCCAGGCGGCATTGCTCGAGGCCGGAGCGGTGAGGCGGATTTTGTCGCCCTCATGGTATCTGTGACCGAGCAGCAAACGCTGTTCGTCGTAGAAGTGGTTCGGTCGGAACGGTTTGGTGATCACCGGCGGCGGGGTCGTGGCCGACGGTACGCAGGCACACTCGGTAATATATTGATCGGGAAACAACAGGCCGGCGTTCGGATCATTGGAGAACGGGTACTGGTTATAGAGCCATGCGTACTGCGAAGTGAGCGTCATGGTGACAAGAGAACGGCCGTTAACTGAGACCTCAAGCGGTGCCGTAATAC
Source organism: Tunturiibacter gelidiferens (assembly GCF_013410115.1). Lineage (GTDB taxonomy): Bacteria > Acidobacteriota > Terriglobia > Terriglobales > Acidobacteriaceae > Edaphobacter > Edaphobacter gelidiferens. The sequence continues at coordinate 103,153 of NZ_JACCCV010000001.1, read as the reverse complement.
CTCCGCCGGTTGGCGCATCCGGGATGCTGTAACGCACCGTAATCGCATTGGCCGCTTCGGGCAGGGTGAACTCGACATATTGTCCGGGGAGGAGCTGGACCGCCGCGCGACCCGACGCTTCGGCGGGAAGCGTGTATGCGGTCCGGGCGGGGCCAATGATCGTGCCGTCGGTCACCGCATTCTCAGCCTCCTGCTCAACAAAGTGAGCGTTCGCCCCACGATCATCGACCAGCGACGGGTCAAGCGCCGCGCGGGTTACCGAAGGGGTTTGGGGAGCTGCGTAGAGGGGTAGAGCATACGATGCGGTCAGGCACAGGACAAAGCGAGACGCGCGACTCAGGAATCCCTGAAATTTCATGATGCCTCCTGATTAGCTTTTTCTTTTGGCACACAAAGAGGACGGTTGGACCCACCGAGCAGGCTGCCTCGAGCCACGCGCTTTAGATATCCGGTCGAGCGCGGGCGGACCTTTTATATACAACTTCGGGGTAAGACGCAAGGCTATGTTGCTAAGACGGGCTACTCGAGAGTGAGCGTTGCAGGAGGTGTGATTGTTCGTTCTGCCGCGTCAGCTCCTCCACAGAAATCCTGTCAAGCCCCAAACCTCTCAAAAACTCATTAACCCACACATAACAAAATAGATAGATTCTGCCAAACTTGGCACTTTAGTTTCACTCCATTCGCTACACTTGATACAGAGATCAAAAACAAGCAGGCCCCGCAGGGATAGACTCCCTCCGGGGCTAACTTGTTGATAACAAGGATTCTGTACGCAAACCATGTATTATCTATATTTTGCAGACATCGACTATCTCCAAGCTGTTGAATACAAGCGCTTTATCCCCCGGTAACATGGGGGAGGGGGGTGTACCCCTCCCCCACTGGAGATAGGGAGAAAGGAGAAACGGTAGTACCGACAGCTAAGCCGAGGCCGGAACCTTCCCCGCCAGTTGCCGCAACACGTATTGCAGGATTCCGCCGTTCTGGTAGTACAGAATCTCCTGCGGCGTATCGATGCGCACGGTAGCGGAGAACTCAATCGTCTTGCCCAGATCGGACTCCGCGAACACCGTCACCACCTTGCCATCGGCGAACTTGCCATCGAGCATCGCCTTCAACTGACCCGGCGCATCCCCGATCGCAAACAACTCCTCGCCCGTCAAATGCAGCGACTCGACGTTCTGACCCGGCAGGAACTGCAGCGGCAGAATCCCCATCCCGACCAGGTTCGACCGGTGAATCCGCTCATAGCTCTCCGCGATCACAAACTTGATCCCCAGCAGCCGCGGCCCCTTCGCCGCCCAGTCGCGCGAAGAGCCCGAGCCGTACTCCTTGCCCGCAAGAATCGCCAGCGGCGTTTCACGCTTCGCATACTCCACGCTCGCATCGTAGATCGACATCGGCACATCTTCCGGCAGCAGCCGCGTCACACCGCCTTCAGTTCCAGGAGCGAGCTTGTTCCGCAACCGCACATTGGCAAACGTGCCGCGCACCATCACCTCATGGTTGCCGCGCCGCGATCCATAGCTGTTGAAGTCCGACGGCTTCACCCCATGCTCGGTCAGGTACTTCCCAGCAGGCCCATTCAGCTTGATCGAACCCGCCGGCGAGATATGATCCGTCGTCACCGAATCTCCCAGCACCGCCAGCACGCGAGCCCCATGAATATCTCCAACCGGAGCAGGCGTCGCTGGCATCCCGTCGAAGTAAGGAGCCTTGCGAATATAGGTCGAATCCGGCTCCCACCCATACGTCTCGCCATCCGGAAACTTCAGGCTCTTCCAGTTGTTGTCGCCTTCCGAGACCGTGGAGTACTGCCGACGGAACATCCCGGAATCGATCGAAGAATTCACCGCCGCCGAGACCTCTGCCTGCGTAGGCCAGATGTCGCGCAGGAAGACAGGCTTGCCGTCGAGATCGCGGCCCAGTGCCTCCGTCTCGAAGTTGTGCGCAATATGCCCCGCCAGCGCATACGCAACCACAAGCGGAGGACTCATCAGGTAGTTCGCCCTCACCTCCGGCGAGATTCGCCCCTCAAAGTTACGGTTCCCCGACAACACCGACACTGCCACCAATCCATGATCCTCGATCGACTTCGAAACATCTGTGGGCAGCGGTCCCGAGTTTCCTATGCACGTCGTACATCCATACCCCACCACCTGAAAACGCAGCTGATCGAGATACGGCATCAACCCGGCCTTCACGTAGTAATCAGTCACCACGCGCGAACCCGGAGCCAGCGAAGTCTTCACCCACGGCGGCGTGCTCAGCCCCTTCTCCACAGCCTTCTTCGCAAGCAAACCTGCAGCCATCATCACGTAAGGATTCGAAGTATTCGTGCAGGAGGTGATCGCCGCAATCACAATCGATCCATGATCGAGATACTGATCCGGATCTACGCCAAACCTGCTCCGAATCGACACATGCGGAGCCTCAAGCAGCGGTATGGTCTGATCGCTGATCGTAATCACCGGCACTACCGGAGCCTCCACCACAGGAGCCGAAGCCCCTACGCTGCTGCTCAGATCGCCCGATTCCGAAGCCGTCCCACCCTCTCCCTCCCAGCGCACCATCTGCCGAATCACATGCTTGTTTCCATTCGGCCCCAGCAGCCCGGGTAGTTGCTCCTTGAAGCTCGCACCTGCCTGCGACAGTGCAACTCGATCCTGCGGCCTCTTCGGACCGGCCACACTCGGCTCTACCGTCGCCAGATCCAGCGAAATCGTCGCCGAGTAAACGGCCTCCTTCGCATCCGCCGTATGAAACAGCCCCTGCTCGCGGTAGTAAGCCTCTACGAGTGCAATCTGCTCTTCATTGCGCCCGGTCAGTCGCAGATACTTCAGCGTCTCCGCATCCACCGGGAAGATTCCGCAAGTAGCCCCGTACTCCGGAGCCATATTCGCAATCGTCGCGCGGTCAGCCAGCGGCAGCTCTGTAATCCCCGACCCATAAAACTCCACGAACTTACCCACCACACCGAGCTTCCGCAACATCTCCGTCACGGTCAGTACCAGGTCCGTAGCAGTCGTGCCCTCTTTCAGCTTGCCCGTCAGCTTGAACCCAACCACCTGTGGCACCAGCATGCTCACCGGCTGTCCCAGCATCGCTGCCTCTGCCTCAATGCCGCCTACGCCCCAGCCCAGCACGCCCAAACCATTCACCATCGTCGTGTGCGAGTCGGTTCCCACCAAAGTGTCGGGATATGCGAACACCTTCCCCTGCGCATCCGGCGTCGTCGTAAACACGACCCGCGCCAGGTACTCCAGGTTCACCTGATGACAGATCCCCATTCCAGGCGGCACAGCTGAAAAATTATCGAACGCCGTCTGCCCCCACTTCAAAAACGCATAGCGCTCGCGATTGCGCTGAAACTCCAGCGCCGCATTCAGGTCATACGCCCGCTGTGTTCCAAACTCATCCACCTGAACCGAGTGGTCGATCACCAGCTCTGCCGGCTGCAGCGGATTGATCTTCTCCGGATCACCGCCCAGCGCCTTCATCGCATCCCGCATCGCAGCCAGATCGACAACAGCAGGCACGCCGGTAAAGTCCTGCATCAACACTCGCGCCGGCATGTAAGCAATCTCTCGCGAAGGCTCCGCATTCGGATCCCAGCACGCCAGAAATTGAATATCTTCAGCAGTCACGGTGCGGCCATCCTCATGCCGCAGCAGGTTCTCCAGCAGAATCCGCAGTGAGAAGGGAAGCCGGCCAAGGTCAACACCCGTCCCCTCCAGCGCCTTCAGTCGAAATACATCGTACGTGCTCTTCCCTACAGCTAGTGTGGATAAGCTCTTAAACGAATCAGGATGCGATTGTGTCGGCATGGTATCTTCTCCGAGGCGCGCTCTTCGGAAGCGCGATGGTTGGGGCCGTGGTCACATCTTCGAACCGCAGACGGCGACGGCTGAAGCCTATCAAGTTTTCAGGGGAGGGGTCGAATTAGCAGCGTCCGCGGTCAGGGCGACCGTGGCGAAAGCGCTTCGTGTTGGGAAGACAGCCTGCCATCAAACTAATTTTACTGCGTTCCGTCCGGTTGCGGTAAAGCGCCTGACCCTCCCACCAAAGGGTGATTGCAAAACGCGGCAGGCTGGCGTCCAAAGCTTCGCAACTATCAGACTCCACAGCACAACGCGCCGCTTTGGCTATTGCGTCATCACTCGCAAAGTCCGCAATTGTAAGAAAAATGCATCTCATTCAAGAAGTTCGTGTTTATACCCGCAGCAGGTACGAGGAGACTGGCAGTATGTACAAATCATTTCCCAGGATTTTTCTAGGTCTATCGCTTGGCATTGCATCACTCGCAGCAACAGTGACACTCTCAGGCTGCCACAAGGGCGTAGAGCCTGCAGCCATTCCCGACAACTCCGGTCCCGACCCTGCTGATGCCAACACGGCCCCGGTAGACAACAGCCAGCCCCAGGCCGCCCCTGCCCCACAGCCCGTGCAGGGAAGAGTCCTCGGCATCCGCTCCCAATCCACGCCGGAGCAAAACTCCGAGCAGTACGCTCCGCAAGCAGCCGCCCCGCCGCCTCAAAACGAGGCCTACACTGCCGCCCAGAGCGCCCAGCCCCCCGTTCAGAACAACGACCAGAACTACGATCAGAACTACGACTACAACGCACCCGGCAACTACGACGAGTCGCAGGTAGACGCCGGTCAGCAGGCTCTCGAAGAGGCCAACGAGCCTCCCCCACCCCTCCCTCAATACGAGCAGCCCGAAGCCCCTGCGCCCAACTATCTATGGACGCCCGGCTACTGGGGATACGCCCCCGTCGGCTACTATTGGGTACCCGGAGCCTGGTGCGCTCCACCCTTTTACGGAGCTCTCTGGACCCCCGGCTACTGGGGCTTCTTCGGAGGCCGTTACATCCTTCATCGCGGCTTCTGGGGCCCGCACATCGGCTTCTACGGCGGCGTGAACTACGGCTTCGGCTACACCGGCAGCGGCTATCACGGTGGCTACTGGCAGGGCCGCAACTTCTACTACAATCGCTCGGTCAACAACGTTAACGTCACACGCATCACCAACGTTTACAACCGCACGGTCGTCGTTAACAACACCACCATCAACCGGGTCTCCTACAACGGCGGCCGCGGCGGCGTCAACGTACGCCCCCAGCCCGCCGAGGTCGCAGCCAACCGCGGCCCTCGCGTCCCGCCCATGACCACGCAACTTCAGAACCAGCGCGAGGCCGCACAGAATCGCCAGCAGTTCTACAACGTGAACAAGGGCCGTCCCGCTCTGGTCGCCTCACCCCGTCCTATCGCCGCGGTCGCTCGTCCAGCCGTGCAACCAGTCCGTGCCACTCAGCCCGTCCAACCAAACACGCGTCCTGGCGAGATCAACCGTCCCGGCCAACCTGCCATACAGCCATCCCGCCCTGGCCAGCCGGCAGTGCAATCCGGCCGCCCCGTCCAGCCTGAAACGCGACCCGGTCAGCCAAACGCCGGCCAGCCAAATACGCGGCCCGGCGAAAATAATCGCCCCGGCCAGCCATCTATACAACCTGCACGTCCTGGTCAGCCGGCCGTCCAGCCAGGCCGCCCCACACAGCCTGAAACTCGTCCTGCTCAACCAAACCCTGGTCAGCCCAACACGAGGCCCGGCGAAGTCAGCCGTCCAGCCCAGCCTCAAACTCGTCCCGTGCAACCCGAGACTCGTCCGGTTCAGCCCCAGGTACGACCCACTCAGCCCGAAACCAAACCGGTCCAACCGCAGGTGCGACCAGTCCAACCCGAAACCAGACCGGTTCAACCACAGGTACGACCCGCCCAACCCGAAACCAGACCAGTCCAACCGCAGGTACGACCGGTCCAGCCGCAACCCCAAACCCGTCCTGTCCAACCCCAGCCTCAGCTCCAGGTTCGCCCTGCACCGCAGAGCAGACCTGAACCGCAGAGCAGACCTGAACCAACCCCGCAGAACGTAGCCCGTCCTCAGTCCCAACCGCAGCCACGCCCTCAACCACAATCGCGCCCCGCGCCTCAGCCGCAATCGCGTCCGGCGCCTCAACCCCAGTCACGCCCGGCACCTCAACCACAGTCGCGTCCGGCACCTCAAGCTAGGCAGCAGGCTGAGGCGAGACCCGCTCCACACGGAGAAGGAAAGCCACACTAAGCTACTTTCGCCGTTGCACGTGAAAAGACCCGCCTGGCGCGGGTCTTTTTATTCCTCTCCATCAAAAAATCACTCCACCGCTGACGAAGCCTCTCCCTCCAGCCAGTCATGATCGCAGTCATCGCATCGCCATCGGTTTGCTGGTTCCACCGCCTCCAGCAGGGTCTCGTGGCTCCCGCATATCGGGCAGGCTGGCAACGTAAACTCTCCCGACGCAGACTCGTCAACCTCCGCCTTGAACCGCTCCGCCAACGGCTGCGACAACAGTATCGCCGCGTCCTCCGCATTCTCTGGAGCGACCACAACACGAGGCCCTTGCACGTCGATCCGCGATCCATCTCGCTGCAAGACGATAGACTCAATCCCTGCCTCTCGCAGCGCCAGCGAGGCAGCCACCGCCCCGCGCCCATCTTTGTACTCAAAGATACACTCCGCCGGAGCCAGCGCGGCAAACGCCCTCAAATCCGCCAGATCGTCATCACTCAGTACCCTCTGCTCCGAACGCTCCGGCGCTGACGAAGCCTTAAGCCCACGCCGCGACATCTCTCCGCGCAGCGCCTCCTGCGCCATATCCGTAAGGTCACTCATCCCCCGAGCCAGCCCCAACAACTCGTCATCCCCATAGGCCGCGTAGAGCTTCACCAGCTCCTGATACTGCGCTGCATCGCCAATCATTCTCTTCCCTCGGTCAATAGCTTACAGCCGACTCGGTTTGACTTCATCTCCCACGATGCTAGCCTCGAAGTTGCGAAGCAAATTTCGCATCCACAGGAGCGCATCAGCAAATGAAGGTCAAGGAATGAAGGTTCTGGTAATTGGCGGCGGCGGTCGCGAGCACGCTATCGTCTGGGCTCTCCTAAAATCGTCTCAGGTCACCGAGGTCCTCTGCGCTCCCGGTAACGGCGGCATCGCCGCGCTCGCCCGCTGCATCCCCTGCGACCCCGGCAACCTCCACGAGCTCGTCAACATCGTGTCCATCGAGCAGCCCGCGCTCACCGTCATCGGTCCCGAGCTCCCACTCTCCATCGGCATCGTCGACGAGTTCACCAAACGCGGCCACCGCGTCTTCGGCCCCACGCAAGGCGCAGCCCAGCTCGAGACCAGCAAAGCCTTCGCCAAAGAGTTCATGCAACGCCACGCCATTCCCACCGCGGAGTATGGCATCTGCACCACCCTCGCGCAGGTCCGCGAAGAGCTCCCTCGCTTCGCCGTCCCCATCGTCGTCAAAGCCTCCGGCCTCGCCGCCGGCAAAGGCGTCGTCATCTGCGAGACTCACCTTCAGGCCGAAGCCGCCGCTGCCGAGATGTTCAGCGGCTCCCTCCTCGGCACGACGGAGGAGGCAGTCGTTCTCGAGGAGTTCCTCACCGGCGAAGAGCTCTCCTTCTTCGCTCTCTGCGACGGCACTCACGCCATCGAAATAGCCTCCGCGCAGGACCACAAGCGCATCGGCGAAGGTGACACCGGCCCCAACACCGGCGGCATGGGAGCCTACTCCACCGACGGCATCGCCACGCCGGCCATGCGCAGCTGGCTGCTCCACAACGTCGCGCAAAAGGTAGTCGACGGCATACACTCCGAAGGCGAACCCTTCAAAGGCATCCTCTTCTGCGGCATCATGATGACACCGCGCGGCCCCATGGTCCTCGAGTTCAACACCCGCTTCGGCGATCCCGAAACCGAAGCTATCCTCCTCCGTCTCGAGACCGACATCCTCGATCTCTTCAACGCCTCCATCGACGGCACCGCCAACGAGCTCAGCATCAACATGCGCCCCGGAGCCAGCGTCTGCGTCATCGCGGCCAGCGGCGGCTACCCCGGCAAGTACGCCTCGGGCTATCCCATCTCCGGCCTGCCCGACAACTCGATCGGCGACGCGAGAGACAAAGCCAAAGAGGAAGACGTGGTCATCTTCCACTCCGGGACAGCCCTCAAAGACGGAAAGACCGTCACCGCCGGAGGCCGAGTCCTCGCCATCTCCGCCTTCGCGCCCGATCTGCAAACCGCCCTCGACAAGGCCTACGCCCAACTCGCGAAGATATCCTTCGAAGGCATGCAGTTCCGCCGCGACATCGGCCACCGTGCCTTACGCTAAGAACCAACATAGAATCTGTTGCCGTTGCCGTTGCCGTTGCCGTTGCCGTTGCCGCTGCCGTTTTTGTTGTCATTCCGCAGCGCAGCGGAGGAATCTGCTTCTCTACCACAAACCTATAACCCAGCTATTCATCTCCTGTTGAAGCCTCCGTTGCCCTCGAAGCGTCCAATAAAAATGGACAAGAAACAACTCGGCAAATCTGATCTCTTAATCTCCCCCATTGGCTTCGGCGCATGGGCTATCGGTGGCGGCGACTGGGCCTTCTCCTGGGGCCCCCAGGACGACAACGACTCAATCACCGCCATCCACAAAGCACTCGACCTCGGCATCAACTGGATCGACACCGCCGCCGTCTATGGCCTAGGCCATTCCGAAGAGGTCGTCGGCAAAGCCGTCAAATCCGCATCACAAAAACCCTACCTCTTCACCAAGTGTTCCATGGTGTGGGACGACAAGCGCGAGATCACGAACTCGCTCAAACAAATCCGCCGCGAAGTCGAAGACAGTCTTCGCCGCCTCCAAGTCGAAGCCATCGACCTCTATCAAGTCCACTGGCCCAAGCCAGACGAAGACATCGAAGAAGGCTGGACGGTAATGGCCGACCTGCAGCGCGAAGGAAAGGTCCGCTGGATCGGCGTCTCCAACTTCAGCGTCTCGCAGATGGAGCGCGCCCTCAAAATCGCCCCCATCACCTCCAACCAGCCGCCTTACTCCATGCTCAACCGCGCCATCGAAGCCGAGATTCTCCCCTTCACCCACAAACACAACATCGGCACCATCAACTACGCCCCCATGCACTCCGGCCTGCTCACCGGAGCCATGACCAAAGAGCGCGTCGCCTCCTTCCCCAGCGACGACTTCCGCCGCAACGCAAAGAACTACCAGGAGCCGCTCCTCTCCCGCAACCTTTCCATCGCCGACTTCCTGAAAACCGTCGGCACACGTCACAACGTAACTGCCGGCGTCGTAGCCATCGCCTGGACGCTCCACAACCCCGCCATCACCGCAGCCATCGTCGGAGGCCGCAACGCCGAACAGGTCGAAGGCGTCACCCCCGCCGTCACCTTCCGCCTCACCGAAGCCGAATACGCGGAGATCAACGCCTTCCTCGCCGCACATCCATAAACCGAAACATCAAGACAGGGCTGCAGCAAATACACGCGCTTTTTATGCGCAGCCCTGTCGCGACCAGTCGAACATTCTTATGACATCTTTCGTAAATAGGAAAAGGGAGAAGACCATGACCGAACCAGCTCTCACCGCGCACGAACTCATCGCCTGGGTCGAAAAAACATCCACCGGCTGGCGCAACCTCTTAGCCGCCCACCCAGAACTGCTCGCTGTGCCCTGCGACGTTAACAACGTTCAATCCGTCGCCCAGCTCCTGCAGCACATCGTCGCCGTTGAGCTTCGTTTCGCCGAGCGCCTCTCCGATCTCACCGCGACCGACTACACCAGCATCTCCTACGACTCAGTCGAAAAAATATACGCCACCCACGACCACGCCTTCGCACTCGTCCACAAACTCCTCGCCTCCGAGATGGACTGGGACCAACCCATCGAGTTTTCGACCCGCGTCATGGGCCCCGCACGGTCCACTCCCAAAACCATCCTGTTTCACCTTCTACTGCACAGCATCCGTCACTACGCACAACTCGCCACCCTCGCCCGTCAGCAAGGCATCAAGCCCGCCTGGGGAATGGACTACCTGCTCATGAACCTCGAGGCGGTCTGATCCGTCCAGTTCGTCAAATCAACCCTTGTCACGCATCTTTTTTGACAAAAGGTCGGACCACCAACTAAAGTGACTCCCATGCGCAGAGTCAGGCCTCGTCTTCCGCTCTCCCTCGCACTTTGCCTCCTACTCAGCCTCTCCGGTCTCTCCCTCGCACAAGAGCGCCCCGCCATCACCGGCATCGCCTTCATCCGCATGTACACCGCCGATCCCGCTGCCTCCGCTATCTTCTACGGCAAAACTCTCGGCCTTGGTCACGCAGAAAGCGACGGCATCACTCGCTACTCCGTCAACGACCTCCAATGGCTCGAGGTTGAAGCCCTGCCCACCCCCGCACCTGCCAGTCGCCTCGCAGCCATCGGCTTCACCACCCACGACGCCCCAGCTCTCGAGCGCTTCCTCAAGGCCCACAACGTCGTCATCGAGCAACCTCTCGCCCACGGCATCTTCGCCGTCCACGACCCCGAAGGCAACCTCGTCTACTTCGTGCAAGAGGGAACCAAAATCCCCGGCCTTCCCATCACCTCGCCCAACGCCACCTCCCATCGCATCATCCACACCGGATTCCTCGTCAAAGACGCCGCCACCGAAGACCGCTTCTACAAGGACCTCCTCGGCTTCCGCCCCTACTGGCACGGCGGCATGCAGGAGGGCAAGACCGACTGGGTCAGCCAGCAGGTTCCAGACGGCACCGACTGGCTCGAGTACATGCTCTACGACATCGCCACCCCCTCCGCAAAACAGCTCGGCGTACTGAACCACTTATCACTCGGTACCAACCAGATGAGCGACGTCGTTGCATCCCTCGCTCGCAACAAATGCGAAGGCCCCAACTGCGCCAAAACCCAGATGGGCAAAGACGGCAAGGTCCAGCTCAACCTCTTCGACCCCGACCTCACCCGCGTCGAATACATGGAGTTCAAGCCCTCCGGCACACCCTGTTGCTCCCCAATCCTCGGCAAGGCTCCCACCGAAGCCGAAAACCGCTAGACAGCTGAACCGCTAATACCCCAGCTCGAAGAACTCCAGGAGCACCGACAATGCCCACCCGCCGCGACTTCCTCCGCCTCTCCGCCCTCGCCACCGCCGCTGGCTGCACCCTCGGCCGCATTCCCTCCGCCTTCGCCGCCGAAGCTCCCTTCATCTACGGCGTCCAGCTCTACATGGTTCGCAAAGAGGCCCCGCAGGATCTCCCAGGCATCCTCCACGCCATCCGGCAGGTCGGGTTCACCCAAATCGAGCTCTTCCCCATCGTCTACACCCACCCCGCGCCCGAGCTCCGCCGCATCGTCGCCGACTCCGGCCTCGGCCTAGTCTCCGCCCACTTCGACTACGCCAGCGTACCCACAAAGATCGACTACGCCCACCAGCTCGGCCTCGAGTACATGGTCTGCCCCATGATCCCCAAAGATCAATGGAATCTTGATGGTTTCCACAAAGCGGCCGACGACTTCAACACCTGGGGCCACAGCGTCCACGACGCCGGCATGCAATTCGTCTTTCACAACCACTGCTACGAGTTCGCCCCGCAGGCAACCACCACCGACGGCACCACCACAGGTTTCGACGAACTCATGAAGCACACCGACCCGGCCTTGGTGAAGCTCGAGTTCGACATGTACTGGCTCGCCCAGGCCGGCCAGGATCCCCTCACCATGCTCACCCGTTACGCCAACCGCGTCTGTCTCCTCCACCTCAAAGACCGCATCGCCAATGCCCCCACCGGCTTCGTCATGGGCCCCACCGCCAAACACATCACCGAAATGGGCAAAGGGACGCTAAACTGGCCAGCGATCTTCGCCGAGGCTCACAAGCAGGGTATCCGCTACGCCTACCTCGATCAGGACGACACCACGCTTCCGATCCTCGACAGCCTCAAAGAAAACTTCGCCTACCTCCAGACCATCAAGGCCTGAAAACCCCACTACGCGTGGGGCGGGCGTTCGCACGCCTTCTTAAGGCTTCGCTCGGTCCTCCCGATGGTCGGAAGCAAGATCAAGCCGACCAACGGGAGGTCCCTTGCAGTTCATCCCACCCAAAACAAGGTATACAAGTCACGAAGTGACCGCCCTCCGCGCAGGAGGCCCGTCCGGCAGGACAGGATCTCTAAGCCGTAGTCACCGCAGGCAGAATCTCCGACACATCCACCCACTGCGTCGGATAGTCCCCCGTATAACAAGCCGTGCAGAAGCTCCCCGGCGACAGCCCATGCGCCGGCTCTCCCTTCGTACACGCATGCGTCAGCCCCACCAGGCTCAGGTACGCCAGCGAATCCGCCTCGACAAACTCGCAGATCTCCGCAACCGACTTATTCGCCGCAATCAGATCTTTCTTACTCGGCGTATCCACCCCGTAAAAACAAGGCGAAATCGTCGGCGGACAAGAGATCCGCAGATGCACCTCCGTCGCCCCCGCAGCTCGCACCATCCTCACAATTTTTCTGGATGTAGTCCCGCGAATGATCGAGTCATCGATCAGAATCACGCGCTTGCCTTCCAGCAAATTCCGCATCGGGTTCAGCTTCATCCTCACGCCGAAGTCCCGCACCCGCTGCTCCGGCTGAATAAACGTCCGCCCCACATAGTGGTTTCGAATCAGCCCAAAATTAAACGGAATCCCTGATTCCGCTGCATATCCAATCGCCGCGGTCACGCCCGAGTCTGGCACCGGCACAACCAGATCCGCCGGCACACCCGACTCCCGCGCCAGCTGCCGCCCCATCTCTTCGCGCGACTGCTGCACCCAACGCCCATAGATCTTCGAGTCAGGCCGCGCAAAATAAACATGCTCGAACACGCAGCTCGCCTGCTCGGTTGTCGTGTTGAAGTAGCGGCTCGTCACGCCATCTTCCGACACCATCACCAGCTCACCCGGCTTTACATCGCGCTCGTACTTCGCATGCAGCAGGTCGAACGCACACGTCTCACTCGCAAAAACAAACGTATCCGGCGCGCCGTCTTTACCCTCGATCCGCCCCATCGCCAGCGGCCGAAACCCATGCGGGTCCCTCGCCGCGAAGATGCGGTTGCGCGTCATCATCACAATCGAGAACGCGCCCTCCACCTGCATCAGCGCCTCAGCCATGCAGTCAATCAGGGTGTTCTTCGTCGAATGCGCAATCAACTGAATGATGATCTCGGAGTCCGATGTCGTCTGGAAGATCGCTCCATCGCGCTCCAGCCTCTCCTTCGCCGTGCCCAGGTTGATCAGGTTGCCATTGTGCGCGATCGCAATCAGACCCTTCGTACTCTCCACCGAGATCGGCTGCGCATTCAACAGCGCAGAGTCACCCGTGGTCGAGTACCGCGTATGCCCAATCGCAATATGCCCCGGCAGCCTGCCCAGCACATCATCCGTAAAGATCTCCGACACCAACCCCATACCTTTGATGTCGTTCACCTGGTACCCATCCGCGCTGGCAATCCCCGCCGACTCCTGCCCCCGGTGCTGCAGCGAATAAAGCCCCCAGTAGGTCATCCGAGCCGCATCAGGATGGTTATAAATCGCCATTACTCCGCACTCTTCGCGAAGCTTATCGAACGGCGTCTCGTCCTCCTCGTCATGCAGATCAACGCCCAGGTCAACGGGCTTTCGCCCGCCTTTTTTGTTGTCATTCCGCAGCGCAGCGGAGGAATCTGCTGTTGCACCTTCTTGCCCAATCACCAACTCATCCCGCAACAGAAGATCGCTCATGCCGTTACCACCTCTGCGGCCAACTGCTCTTCCAGCGCGCCCGTCCACGAACCCTTCAGCGCGGAGACAGGTTCATCGATAATCTTCTTCCCATTGATCACAACTTCGTAGTTTCCCGCGGTGACCTCGCCCAGCGGGGCCATCCACACCTTAGGATGCTCGGCGAGAACACTCCGAATCGACTCCACATGCTGTTTATCCGTAGAGACGATCACCGAGGATCCAATCTCACTAAAGAATCGCTCCTTCAACGCGAACGGCTCCATCTCCGACACGTTCATCGACGTGCGTATACCCAACTCGCGAGGAAAACACGCCTTCGCAAATGCAACCAATGAGCCCCCGTCCGAGATGTCTGTAGCCGAAGCCAACACACCCTTGGCCGAAAGAGCCGCAAGCGCCTTATGCAGTGCAGCCTCCTCCGTAAGATTCAGTAACGGGGGCTGCCCCCAAAGCTCACCCATCACAGTCTTCGCGTACTCGGTCGAACCGAACTCCCGTTCGATATTTCGTCCTTCGCCCTGAAACGCCGAGAGGAACAGAATCACATCGCCCGCCTTGCGGAACGCAGAAGGCACCGCCTTCGTCACGTCATCAATAATTCCAACGATCCCCAGCACCGGCGTCGGATAAATCCCCTCACCCTTAGTCTCGTTGTAGAGCGAAACATTCCCGCCCGTCACAGGCGTTCCCAGTGCAATACAAGCTTCAGCAATTCCATCAATCGCCTGCGAGAGCTGCGCCATAATCTCCGGCTTTTCAGGATTGCCAAAGTTCAAACAGTTCGTAGCCGACACCGGCATCGCGCCCGTACACGCCACCTTCCGCGCCGCCTCAGCAACAGCATGCATTGCACCGAGCTTGGGATCGAGATACGTCCAGCGTCCATTGCCCGCCAGCGCCATCGCCAATCCACGATCGCCCTTCGCCGTCTCCGCAAACTCATGCGAGCCATCCGGCGAAACCACAGGATTCGTTGCGTCCAGGTTATCAGTCGCAAGCGTCGCCTCACCCTTAGGGGTCGAAGAGGCCACCAGGTCGGCCAGCTTGCCGAGCAGTCCCTGATGACGCGCCGCTCTCGCACTCTTCCCGGTCCCTTTAATCCGGATCACACCTGCCTCACCACCCGGCCCCTGCACAGTATTGGTCTGCACCATCGAGTCATACTGCTCGAACACCCAACGCTTATCGCAGATATTGGCACTCGCCAGCAGCTTCTTCAAATCCGCCGTGTAGTCCCGATGCTTCTTCAACTCTTCCAGCACATGTGCCGGAGGATCCAGCGGCACCGGAGCCTTCCAGACTCCAACCGGCCGGTGATACAGCGGCGCATCGTCGGTCAGCGATCGATTCGGAATATCCGCCACCAGCTCCCCATGCTGCGTGATCACCATGTTCGGCTTCTCCGTCACCACCCCGACGATCGAAGCATCCAGCCCCCACTTCGCGAACACATCCAGAACCTCTTGCGCCCGCGCCTTGTCGGCCACCAGCAGCATTCGCTCCTGCGACTCCGACAACATAATCTCGTAGCTCGACATCGATGTCTCGCGCTGCGGCACCAGATCCAACTCCACGGTCAATCCAAGATCGCCTCTCGCGCCCATCTCGCACGTCGAGCAAGTCAACCCAGCCGCGCCCATATCCTGAATCCCAAGCACAGCACCGGTGGCCATCGCCTCCAGGCAAGCCTCCAGCAGCAGCTTCTCCAGGAATGGATCGCCCATCTGCACATTAGGCCGCTTCTGCTCCGAACCTTCGGTGAACTCCTCAGACGCCATCGTGGCCCCGTGAATCCCATCACGGCCCGTCTTCGCGCCAACGTAGATCACAGGATTCCCAACGCCCGTAGCCTTCGCATAAAAGATCTCATCGCTGCGCACCAGCCCCAGCGCAAACGCATTCAGCAACGGATTGCCCGAATAACAGGCCTCAAATCGCGTCTCTCCCCCAACGTTCGGAACGCCAAAACAATTCCCATACCCGGCCACGCCATGCACCACACCCGTAGCGATCTGGTGATTCCTCCGCCGCAGCGCCTCATCCGGCTCAGACTCATCCAGTGGCCCGAACCGCAGCGAATCCATCACCGCCAGCGGCCGCGCATTCATCGTAAAGATGTCTCGCAGAATCCCGCCCACACCCGTAGCCGCACCCTGATAAGGCTCGATGTAGCTCGGATGATTGTGCGACTCAATCTTGAACGCACAAGCCCATCCATCGCCCACGTCGATAATCCCCGCGTTCTCCCCCGGCCCCTGCACCACGCTCCCCGGCCCCGTCGTGCGCTCACCCTTCGTCGGCAGCCGCTTCAAATGCACGCGCGAAGACTTGTACGAGCAGTGCTCCGACCACATCACAGAAAAAATCCCCAACTCAGTCAGGGAAGGGGTGCGTCCGAGTGCTGCTTCGATGCGCGCGTACTCCTCCGGAGTGATACTGTGCTGCTTGAGCAGCTCCGGAGTAATGGTAGCTGGGGAGGGGGCTTTGTCTTGCTGGGCTTGCAGATTTGGCATGGCTCGCTATTAAGATTGTCGCACGCTAAGCCCCCTGCTGCACCTTACCGCCGCTCCAGCGCCGCCCGATCCCACCTCGCCACATCCGCTGCCGCGCCATACGAGCTCTCCAGAAACTCCATCATCGCCTTCTCGGGAGCCGCCAGCGCCCGCACCGCGTCGTACTTGAACACAAACTCCCCCAACGCTTTATCCCATCCCGCCCCATCGGGCCGAATCTTCGCCTCCGCCAGCCCCTCCGGCACCGGAGCCGCATAACAATAGAACGCCGCCGTTCCAAACCCGCCATTCCCCGGCCAGAACCCCGCCGAGATCACCTCATGCGAGTAAGCCTCCCGCTGAATCTTGTCCGCACCGGGACGAGGCGGTGCCGCCCGCCCGGAAAACCGCGTCACCGCCAGATCGAAACTCCCCCAGAAGAAGTGCACCGGGCTCACCTTCCCCAGAAACCCTGTCCCCCACGCACGAAACACCTTCTCTGCATGCACCAACACCTGCCAGAAGCGATGCACATACTCCGGATCATAAGAAGCGTGTTCCGTATCAAGATCAAACCTGACCGGCTTCGCCAACTCGCAAGGCATCGGATCGATCTTCACCGAAACCCCAAGCTCCTTCAGGCAACCCAGGTACTCCTCATAAAAATCCGCCACCGTTCGCGCCTTCAGCTTCATCACCTGCGTCCCACCCGACCCCATCCGCAGATGCAGCTCATGCGCCAAAAAATCAAACTCGATATCCAGCACATCATCCCCATAGTCCATCGCCGAAGTCCCCAGCCCCCGCGCGGTCACATACAGCGGCACGTTCCACCAGTGATTCTGCAGCGGAGTCAGCGCCAATCGCGTCTTCCCCACAATCTGCGTCCACATATGCAGCGTATCCGCCGTCGCCGCCCAGTCCCCCCACGCCAACTCAGGCCACTGCGAAACTCCACTCATAACCCCTCCCGCGACTCACAAACCACACGCCGAAGCATACGCCGCAACCGCAAGCCTAGCTCCCCGTACTCCCAAACCCCTTCGCGCCCCGCGGAGCCTCCACCAACTCACTCACCTCTTCAAACGCCGCCTCAATCCGCCGCACAATCCGCAACTGCGCAATGCGATCCCCGGCCGTGATCTCCACCGCCGCCGCGCTCAAATTCGTCATCACTACCTTGATCTCCCCTCGATACCCCGGGTCGATCACCCCTGCCAGCGTCGTCACCCCGCGCACCGCAAGCCCCGACCGATCTTCCACCAGCGCCCCATGCGTCGAAGGAAACTCCATCGCCACTCCCGTGGCCACTGGCATCGTCGCTCCCGCCTCCAGCGTCGCCCCATCCACCGCATAAAGATCCGCCGCCAGGTCCCCAAACTCTCCCGTATGCGCGTACCTCGGCATCTGAGCCTCCGGCCGCAACTTCACCACCCGAATCCGCACCACATCTCCCAACTCCAATGCCATCCATCCTCCAAAAAAATCCGACGAAACTCTATTCTCACCCGAACCGGAGTTACTACCTCGTTATCCACATCCCCCATAGCATCCAACATTCCGGTATCCCACCTTTGGGGGAGAACCACGTGCTCATTTTTCGGCTTTTCCTCCGTCTCCCAGCGTCCAATCAGAAGCGAGGGACGTCTTGATATGCAGTGCCCGAAACAACAGGAGAGTCGTATCGTGGCCATCAACGCCGACCAGCTGACTGCAACTCCTTTGCACCGAACAACTGACCCTTTGCCAACCGTCTGGTTGAAACGCCTCATCGACAGCGGCACCCTTTACATCCCCCAAAACCTCAACCCCAATCAGTTCGCAACCCTGCAAGCCATCACCCTGCTCCTCTCCTATCCGGGCTCGCGCTACGCCGCCTCCCGACTCGACGCAACCCTCGCCACCAGCGCCAGCGAGGCCGAACCCGACGCGCCCGCGCCCCCCATCACCTTCGACTACCGCCTCGGCCTCGACGAGATCGAAACCATCACCCGCACTCGCACCGGCTACTCCTTCACCGAGCTACCCGCCGAGCTGCAGGACGCCATCCTCAGCCTCATCGCCACCCGCGACCTCACCACGCGCAAGCTCGACCTCGCCCGCTGGCTGGCAGACCTCCACACCCACACCCTCGCCCTCGCCGCCTGACAGCAGATAGCAGGAATCACCCCGCTATCTGCTCCCGTAGTCTAGTGAAACTCATCCGCGCTAGGCCCATAGATCGCCGGCACCTTCGCATCGTTCAGCCTCAGATAAACCGTAAGCTGCCCACGATGATGTGCCAGATGACTCAGCGCGCCATTCGAAATCGTGACGTATCTCGGCCCCTCCGATAGCACCTGCGAATCCATCTTCAGCCGCCACGTCTTCATCAAATGGTCTTCCGTCGTATTCTCCAGCGCCTTCCGCGAAGCCTTTAGCCCATCCTCAAGCAGCAAAAGCAACTCCGCCCGCGTCTCCACCGCCTTCGTCTGAAAACTCTTTCCATTCCCATTTAAATCCAGTTCGTCGTGATCGATCATTAACGCCACCCAGCCAGGCATCGTCGCCACTAGCGCCGCCAGCTTCCCCAACTCCATCGACTTCTCATGCGGCTTCCAGGAATTCTGCCCCTCAGGCACCCTCTCAATCGCCTTCCGTGACGCCTCCGCTTCGCACTCCAACTGCTCCAGAAAATATCTCTTGAACTCCATCGCACTTCCTCCTCAGAAAGCCTCGGGCTCTCACTTCGAAAGTTAGTCGCCCATATATGACATCTGCTGTCATATTAAAGAAATAACTCTGTTGGGAAGCGAGGGCAGCCAATCCAATGAAGTCCGACCGCCTCCTCTCCACCCTCATGCTGCTTCAAGCTCACGGCCGTCTCTCCACCCGCGAGGTAGCCGAGCGCCTCGAGATCTCGCAGCGCACCGCCCATCGCGATATGGAAGCTTTATGTACAGCGGGCATTCCCCTCATCGCCCATCGCGGCGCAACCGGCGGCTGGGAGCTGCAAAGAGGCTGGCGCACCAAAGTCCCCGGCCTCGACGACGCCGAACTCCAGGCCCTCCTCATGGCCCAGCCCAGCGCTCTCGGCGACCGCAAACTCACCGCCGCCGCCCAGCGCGCCTTCGACAAGCTCATGGCCTCCATGCCAACCGCCATGCGCCTTCAGGCCCACTCCATTCAGGCCCGACTTCACATCGACCCCACCGGCTGGAGACCCTCCCCCGAAGACCTCTCTATGCTCCCCATCGTGCAGGACGCCCTCGCCCGCGACTGCAAGCTCACCTTTCTCTACACCCGCGCCGACGGCGACATCAGCACCCGCACCGTCGATCCTCTTGGCCTCGTCTGCAAACAAACCGTCTGGTATCTCATCGCGCAATCCCAGGCAGGCACCCGCACCTACCGGATCTCTCGCATGCACGAAGTTGTCGTCCTGGCTCTCTCATCTACCCGGCCGTCCAACTTCGATCTCGCCGCCTACTGGAAGCAAAGTACCGCAGCACTCAAAGACCGCCACCAGACCATCTCCACCATCCTTGCGCTCTCGGACGAAGCCGTCGCATCCATCGAACGTTGGTGTCCCATGGTTCCTGCGCTCAACCATCGCGCAGCACGAACCCTGCACAAGGGCTGGCGTCTCTTCCACGTGGAGTTCGAAAGCTACCGGCAAGCCCGCTTCGTCGTCCTGGGCCTGGGCTCTCGGGCAGCCGCCATTGCGCCACCCGACCTCCGCAAAGACATCAAAGCCGAAATCCGCCGCATGCATCGTGTCTCGTAACGACTTCGAATGCAAAGTCGAATCAACTCCAGTCAGACACGATTTCGCGGTTCAACTCGTTCTCATAAAAAGCGACGTTATCGCTTCCGCATCCTCAAGCTCTGCCAACTTCCATCCACCGTCCACCCGCCATCCACCGCCAGTGCCTGCCCATTCACAAAACCACTCCGCTCCGGCTCCGCCAGAAACAAGATCGCCTGCGCAATATCCTCCGGCGCAGCAAACCGCCCCATCGGATTCACGCCCTCGATATCCGCATCGTTGTAACCACCACCCGCCTGGTCCGCCACATCCATCTCCGTCTTCACCCATCCAGGACACACCGCATTGCACCTCACACCGCGCCCACCCCACTCCGCCGCCAGCGTCCTCGTCAACCCGATCAACCCATGCTTCGAGGCGTTATACGCCGAACGATCGCCAATCCCCACCAGCCCCGCAATCGAAGCCACGTTCACGATGCTCCCGCTCCTCTGCTCCAGCATCATCGCGCCGAACGCCTTCGCCAGCAAAAACGGAGCCAGCAGATTCACCTCCAGCACCCGCAGAAACGCCCTCCCCTCCACCGTCTCCGCCGGAGCAATAAAGCTGATGCCCGCATTATTCACCAGCACATCCACGCGACCCCACCGCGAACGCACCACCTCCACCGCCCGCTTCACCACTGCCTCATCCGAGATATCCCCCAACACCTCTTCGACCTCGGCCCCAGCCTTCTTCACCGCCTCCACCGTAGCCGTACAAGCCCGCAGATCCATCAGCAACAACCCATACCCCGCCGCAGCCAAAACCTCCGCCGCCCTACGCCCAATCCCCTGCGCCGCCCCCGTAACAATCGCAACCTTCATACCTCCCGAGATTACTGCACCGCCCCTTCCACCAGCGAGTCAATTACGCCATTGCCACTGCCACCGCAACCGTCAATCGCCGTTGTCGCTGCAGTCGCTGTTGCAGTTGTTGTTGCCGTTGCTGTTGAGGCTGCCGTCGCCGTTGCTGAGGCCGCTGTTGCCGTTGCTGTTGCCGTTGCTGTTGCTGTTGCCGTTGAGGTTGCCTTCTTTCTCTCAACAATCAAAGCCACGTCATCCTGAGGGAAGTTGCTCACGGCATCTTGTGAGCAACGCAGCCGAAGGATCCCCGTATTCGCATTTGTATTTGTGCTTGTCTTTGCCGTTGCCTTTTTGTTGTCATTCCGCAGCGCAGCGGAGGAATCTGCTGTTGCCCTTCATTTTTGCCGTTCGACAAAAGTTCTTGCGACCGGCTCACAGCAACACCGTGAGCCGCGCAGTGGAGAAACCCCTTTCCTCACGCGTCCCAAACTCTTGTCAAGCCCCAAACACAACAAAACCCGCTCCAGCCGCGGCTTTTCGCGTGGCGTATTAGTTTCATTCCACAAGGTAAAATGGAAAGGTATAGATGAAAAAGTGTCGTACAGACTCTATCCCATCCAACAGAAACGCTAACCCGTTTGATATGACGTATTTGCCTCTAACCCCTTTGAATGCAATATTTTGGAAGGACCGATTTTAGGATATTATTGAAACGAAGCGACTTAGTTTGGGGTCCCCCCCGGGGGGCGGCACCCCGCACCAGCAGACTTTCACCACCAAACAACGTTGACCCCCCTCGCGGAACGCGATACACTCATTAAGTTTGGCGCTGCAACCCCTGTGTCTTCATCTCAAGGGTTGCAGGGACGACAGGCTTAGGCCCGGCGGTCATTGGAAACTCAGACTGCGATGGCTTGACCGGTTGGCTTACTGCAGTGCTCCTGTATGCGCCCCATGCAGCACAATCTACTTTGAAGAAAGCGGTCAGCACGCGATCGCTTGAGGTTCTAGTCATGTACGCAGTCATCCGCACCGGCGGCAAACAGTATCTGGTCTCCCCTGGCGAGAAGTTGAAGATTGAAACCACCGCCCACGAGAACGGCAACATCGAGTTCTCAGACGTCCTCGCCGTCAGCGGTGAAGCAGGCAAGTTCGAGTCCGACCTCACCGGCGCCAAGGTTCTCGCATCCGTCGTCGGCGAAGGCCGCGGCGAAAAGATCCTCGTCTTCAAGCTCAAGCGCAAGAAGCAGTACAAGAAGATGCAGGGCCACCGCCAGAACTTCGTCGAGGTCAAGATCAACGAGATCCTCGTCAACGGCAAGAGCTTCAAGGAAGCATAAAGAAACAGCTTCTCTGCGAAAAGTTTTGTTTTACTTCCGTTTCCAGATTCAGTGAGCGCAAAAGCCCAGAGGGCAGCGCGAAAGAGGCAATCGAATGGCACATAAAAAAGGTTTAGGTTCTTCCAAAAACGGCCGCGACTCAAACGCCCAGCGGCTCGGAGTCAAAGTATTCGGTGGTCAGACGATCCTCGGCGGCGGCATCATCGTCCGTCAGCGTGGCACCCCGCTCAAGCCCGGCGCCAACGTCGGTCGCGGCAAAGATGACACTCTCTTCGCCAAAGTCGACGGCATCGTCCGGTTCCAGGACAAGGGCCAGCACGGCCGCTTCGTCAACGTCGATCCAGCCGAGCTTACTTCCGTTCCTGTCTAGTCGCCAGCAGTCACCAACAACTGGCCAAAAGTCACCATAAAGTCACCGCGATTTTGGATTGGAAACCCTGCCTCGGCAGGGTTTTCTAGTCTCGGACTGTCGTCCGACCTTACTTCCTCGCAACCAAAACAGGCTTGTTCTTCTCATTCAACCCAATTCGCCCCATCGGCGTCTCGTGATCGTGCGTAAACAGCACCAGCCAGCTCTCCGGAATCGCCCGCGCATAAAACCGCTTCCGCTGCGCAATCGTCTCCACCGGATCCAGGTCGTACCCCATCACCCAGGTCGGATCCAGATGCGAACTAGTTGGAATTAAATCCGAAATATAGCAGGCATGTTGACCCTTCGACTCGATATGAACCGCCATCAACTGCGCCGTGTGACCAGGGAAAACCTCCACACTAACGCCCGGACAGATCCCCGGATTCGCCCTGATTCCAGCATCGTCGAGCAGCGTCATCTGCCCCGACTCAACCAGCGGATCATAGTTCGGCGACAGATAACTCACCCGATCCCGATCCAGCTGCAGACGACCATGTTCCACCTCGCCACGATGCGCAAAGTACCGCGCATTCGGGAACGTCGGAGCTACCGAACCATTCGGATGCAGCGTGGTATTCCAACCGCAGTGATCAAAGTGGAGGTGAGTGTTCACCACAACATCCACCTCCTCAACCTTCACGCCCGCCGCAGCGAGCGACTGGGGCAGAAGCTCCTGGTTGCACTGGATCTCCCGCATCTTCGCCGACAGCTTGTTGCCGACTCCGGTCTCGATCACCACCGTATTCCTGCCGGTTCGCACCACCACCGTATTCAGCCCCAGCAGAATACGGTTCTGCTCATCCGCCGCGGCCCGCTTCTCCCACAACGGCTTCGGCACCACGCCGAACATAGCGCCGCCATCGAGCTTGTATGTCCCATCCGTACAAACTGTCAGCTCGAAGTCCCCAACCTTAGTCCGCGCCCGAACCAACTCCGCGGCCGCATCGTGCAGCCCGCTTCCGTCCCCAAAGGCCATAAGTCCCTCACTCACATCCTACTGTGAGGGATATAGTCGAGAGGTAGACAGTCAGACCCGCGAAGCCGCCAGCAACTCTACGCTGGCCGCAACGTGCTCTCCAGGAGCACCAGCGACCATTCCCGCTGTCGCTGCCGCGGTCACCAGCGCCCCCGACGTAGGAGCACGCTTGCTCTGGAAGCACTGCCTGCAAAGCACCGGCCGCCCCTGTGTCGGCTTGAACGGCACAGTAGTCTCCACCCCGCACTCGGAGCACTCGGTACGAGTCTCGGTTCTTGACAGGCCTGCCGCCGCCGGTCCCGCGCCAGCCTTAAGCCCCACCCCGGACCGTTTGGACTTGCATGGCTTACAGCGCTTCGGGTCGTTCTTGAATTGTTTGTCGAAGAAAAAGAGTTGTTCCCCGGCGGTGAAGATGAACTCGCCGCCGCAATCTGCACAGGTTAATAGCCGATCCAGAAATTCCATGCCGCTTCTCCCGTCCTACGGAAAGGAAGAACACCCGAGGGCTCGATCGTGGCAACGCCGCAAGGGGCTTACCTTTGCTGATGACCATTACTTTGGATTTGAAGGGGGCCCGAAACTGCGAGTTCGTGGAATTTGCTCAGATTTGCCGGTCAATGTGAACCCGTAATCAGGCTCTGTCTGCCGGGGCTAGTCAATGGCGGGAGTCCATCTCTAGCGGTTCAGGCGGCCGTCTCTTCAAACTCGCTGATAGAGGAAGAGACGGCACGTCGTGGTTGGGGAGCTAACTAATCCTGCTCCTTACGGACCTTCTTGCGATTGCGCTTGCGTGCAAGCGCTTCTTTCACACGCTTCTTCTCACCTGGTTTCAGATAAAAAGAGTGACGCTTGACTTCCTTGATGATGTCTTCCGTCTGCACCTTGCGCTTAAAGCGCCGCAGGGCATTCTCAAGGGGTTCGCCTTCTTGTACTCGAACCTCTGCCAACAAAAATACACCTCCAAACACTCCCAATCGGGATATATCCAGAATACGCCCCTTCGTCAAGAAAATCACATAAATCGTTGGTAATTCGAGGCCGGATACCGACTCTTGCGAAAGCTGAAATCTTTTGCATTCCGAGGGTAGAATTTGTTCATGATTCGCACTTACCAGACACACACACCGACAATTCCTGCCAGCTCCTACGTCGATCTGTCAGCTCAAATCATCGGTGACGTTATCCTCGGCGAACAAGCGAGTGTCTGGATGAACGCGGTCGTCCGGGGTGACGTGAATTCGATCCGCATCGGTGCGAAGAGCAATGTACAAGACTGTGCGGTTCTGCATGGTATGCGCAATCTCTATCCGGTGATCGTAGGGGAGCTGGTGACCATCGGACACAATGCCACCGTGCACGGATGCGTGTTGGAAGATATGGTTCTGGTTGGCATCGGCGCGACCATCTTGAACGACGCCCGAATTGGGGAGGGATCTATCATCGCGGCGGGAGCGGTCATTCCAGAGCATACGGTGATTCCGCCGAACTCGTTGGTTGCGGGTGTTCCGGGGAAGGTGAGGCGAACACTGGGCGATGCGGATCGGGAGTTGATCCTGAAGTACGCACAGAACTATCTGGATTACACGGCGATTTACCTGGCCGAAGCTGCTGGTGCGTAAATCAGGTGAGGCTTTCGCTACACTGGAAGTGATGGCTACTTTGAAGGCAGTACGCGGGACTCGGGACTTGTTGCCTCCCGAGACGGCGCTTTGGAACTATGTGGAGGCTACGGCGAGAGCCGTCTTTGCACGCTATGGATTTGGGGAGATTCGCACACCGATCTTCGAGGACACGTCGCTGTTCGCGCGTGGTGTGGGCGAGGAGACGGACATTGTCTCCAAGGAGATGTATACGTGGGAGGATCGCACGCGGGCTGATAGTGATACCGCGCAGAGCCTGACGTTGCGGCCGGAGAATACGGCTGGAGTTGTGCGTGCGTATATCGAGCACAAGCTTGCGGATACTGGAATGCTGCAGAAGCTGTTCTACATTGGGCCGCAGTTCCGGCGCGAGCGACCGCAGCGTGGACGATATCGTCAGTTCTGGCAGATTGGGGCGGAAGTGCTTGGTCCGGCCTGGTCTGGTGCTGATAGTGCCCTGCGTGATGCTGAGGTTCTGGAGATGCTTTCTACCTTCCTGAACGAGTTGGGCGTGAAGGGGTGGAAGCTTGAGGTGAACTCGGTTGGTTCGTCGACGGATCGGCCGAAGTACATTGCTGCGCTGCGTGAGGCTTTGGCTCCGGTGAAGGACAAGATGAGTGCAGATAACCAACGTCGCGCGGAGACGAATCCGCTGCGCGTGCTGGACTCGAAGGATGCTGGAGATCAGGAGATCATCAACGGTCTGCCGAAGATCGCCGACTTCCTGGATGAGGCGAGCAAGGAGCACTTTGCGCAGGTGCTTGCTGCGCTTGATGTTTGTGGAGTTGCTTATACGGTGAATCCTCGGCTGGTTCGTGGTTTGGACTACTACACACGGACGACGTTCGAGTTCACTGTGCCTGATGGAAGCGGTTTGGGGACTCAGAACGCTTTGCTTGGTGGAGGAAGATACGACGGATTGTCGGAGATGCTTGGTGGTCCGAAGGCTCCTGGAATCGGGTTCGCGATTGGCGAAGATCGGTTGATCCTTACGCTTCAGGCGCAGGAATCTGCGGCGAAGGAGCGGAAGCTCGATGCGTTCGTTGCTCCGATGGGAGTTGAGCGAAATGCTGCTGCGCTTGCGCTGGCTCAGGAGCTTCGTCGCGCGGGACTTTCGGTTGAGGTTGGAGATGGAAGTTTCCGGCTGAAGAAGTCCTTCGAGGCTGCCGATAAGCTCGCTCGGAGAATGGTGATTGTCGGCGAAGATGAGGTTTCATCGGGTATTCTGACGGTTAAAGACTTTAGCGCTGGAGAGCAGACGAAGGTTCCTCGCGCTGAGCTTGCAGGCTTTCTGCGCGCTTAGTGAACTCTGCTTCCTGATTAGCTCCTCGCGAGCGACTTCGATTTTGAAAGTGAATGAGATCATGTTGGATTTTTTAGGTAGTTTGCAGCGGACCCATATATGTGGCGAGCTTCGCGTGGAGCAAGATGGGCAGCCGGTGGTGTTGATGGGCTGGGTGAATCGCCGTCGCGACCATGGGAACCTGATCTTTCTCGATGTGCGGGACCGGAGTGGGATTACTCAGGTCGTGCTCGACAAAGAGGTGTCCGGCGAGGCACATGCTAAGGCTGAGGCTGCGCGGTCGGAGTACGTTGTTGCGGTGAAGGGTAAGGTTCGGCGGCGTGGTGCGGGGCTTGAGAACCCCAATATGCCTACTGGTGCGATTGAGGTGGTTGCGAGCGAGTTGTTGCTACTGAACGAGGCTAAGACTCCTCCATTCTCCCCTGCGGAAGATGCGATTGCGAACGAAGAGGTGCGGTTGAAGTATCGCTATCTCGATCTGCGACGCACGGAGATGCAGCATAACTTCGCGCTGCGCAGCAGGGTTGCGATGGCGATTCGCAACTTCCTTGTTGAGCAGGGCTTTCTTGAGATTGAGACTCCTTTCATGACGCGTTCTACGCCTGAGGGAGCGCGTGACTACCTGGTGCCGAGCAGGGTGCATGCGGGCAGCTTCTATGCGCTGCCGCAGTCGCCGCAGATCTTCAAGCAGATCCTGATGATCTCGGGATTCGATAAGTATTTTCAGATTGCTCGTTGCTTCCGCGATGAGGATCTACGTGCAGATCGGCAGCCGGAGTTTACCCAGATCGACCTTGAGATGAGCTTTCCCCAGCAGGAGAAGGTGTTTCGCGTCGTCGAGGGTTTTCTGACTGCTGCGTTCAAGACGGCTTCGATCTCGTTGACGACTCCTTTTGTGCAGATGACTTATGACGATGCGATCAAGAACTACGGGATCGACAAGCCGGATATGCGGCTGCCGGCGATGGTTTCGCTGACTGATGAGTTGACTCCTGAGTTGAGGGAGACGTTGAAGATTGAGAAAGAGCTGCCGGTGCTTGGGTTTGTAATTCCCAAGGCGGGTATGCTGAGCGGGACGCAGAAGCGTGCGCTGGTGGAGGAGATTCGCGCTACGTTTGGCGACTGCGGCTTGGACTTTCTGGATGTGGCTCGGTTGAAGACGAATGATGCGTTTGCTCCGTTAGCTTCTGTGATTGAGGCGAAGCTGTCGGAGGAGCAGACTCGGTTTGAAGGTGCTGCGAGCCAGGTTGATGCTGCCGATCTGATCATTGTTGTTACTCCCAAGATTGGTGCTCCGGCTAAGTGGAACTTCGATCCGCAGTGGATCTATAAGCGGGTTGGTGCTTTGCGGTTGCAGCTTGCCACTAAGTTTGCCGACAAGCATGGACGGTTTGTGAAGACTGGTACCGAGGCTGACTTCAAGTTTCTCTGGGTCACCGACTTCCCGATGTATGAGTGGGATGAGGAGACCAAGGTTTGGAATGCGGCGCATCATCCGTTCACCTCTCCGCATGAAGAGGACATCAAGTCGGGCAAGCTAACGAACGATAAGGGCGCTGTGCGGGCGCTTGCTTACGACATCGTGCTGAATGGAACGGAGCTTGGTTCGGGCTCGATTCGTATTCACCGGCAGGATGTGCAGGCCGAGATCTTCCGGTCGCTGGGCATGTCGGACGCAGAGGCGAAGGAGCGGTTTGGCTTCTTCCTGGATGCGCTGGAGTACGGCACGCCTCCGCATGGCGGCATTGCGCTGGGGCTGGACCGGATTGTGATGATACTTGCTGGTGCGACTAGCCTCCGTGAGGTGATTGCGTTTCCGAAGACGGCGAAGGCGATCGACCTGATGGTCGATGCGCCTACGCCGGTTAGCGATCAGCAGATGCGGGAGCTGCATTTGAAGACCTCGGTTAGAAGCTAGCGCTGCCGCTTGGGCCCACTGCGCTTTGTCACCCCACAAACGAAGACCTGTTTGTGGGGACCCCGATTCGCGCGGTCACTTCGTGACGGGTATACCCCTTCGGCTGGTCCTCCCGATGGTCGGGATCAAGATTCGTTCGCGACCATCGGGAGCGCCGGGGCGAAGCCGGTATACAAGTCACGAAGTGACCGCGCCGCGCGTAGCGGGCCCGTCCGGCAGGACAGGCATCTATGAGCTTGTGCTCTGCTCGAGCTCAAGGCGAGTGAAGACTTCCATGATGGCTCCGGGTTCGGCGAGGTCGAGGCCGTCGTTCGAGGACTCGACGGCGCGGACCACATCGGGTGTCTCCGGAGTGTTGTTGAGACGGACGGCGTTGGACGAGGCCAGCTGAAGTCCGTAGAGGAGCGCCGTGGCGCGCTTGGTGTCGATGCGGTTGGTGGCGAGCGCGTTGATGACCACGGAGAGTGCAAACTGAACCGCCTCGCGGTCTTCGAGAGCGCACAGCTCCAGATCTCGGCCGGCAGTGAAGTAGGGGCGAGAGATGTCGTTGGGCCGGAACTGCGCGTGGCGGACGTGGAGGCGATTGTGGAAGTAGCAGTAGTCGCCGCCGGTGAGGGCGGGCGCGTGGCATTGCAGACCGTTGGTCTTGATGTGACGGCAGATTGGATATTCCATGGTGCCTCTCCTGGAGTACCCCCTGGGGGGTTATTTCCGTATAAGTTGAATGTTTGCAACAAGATGACAAATTGTCGTTTTGCTAAATTCGTGCAACCATTGGGGTTAGCGGCAAATACGTCTTTCTAAAGGGTTTAGGTTTAAAAACGAAAGCCCCAAGCTTTGGCTCGGGGCTTTTGAGATCTCTACCTTTCAAGTTTACCAAGTTGAGTGAAACTAATGCGCCACGTCGATCTTGTTTGTTTTGTTTTGGTTAGATGGTTTGTGGGGTTGACAGTGTTTTTTCTGGGGAATGCTCGGTTTTGTGGGGTCTGGCGAGATGCTGGTTCCTTCACTTCGCTGCGCTTTAGTCGGAATGACACGGTTACGGGAACGGTGGTTCAACAAGTGAGGCGGTTGAATTTTAGGGCAGTGAGAAATCTCCGGAATTCGTTCTTGAGGTCTAGGCAGAGCGAAGCCTTCTTCGGTAAGTTTCTTGAATCTGAGGGCTGGCTGAAGAGGGCAGGTTGGTTCTGGGAGGGCTGGCGTGCGGGATGTGAGGGTGATTGCGGTGGCGATTGTCTGCGGGTCTTTGCTGACGGGATGCAGGCGGGTGGCTCCTATGAGGATGGATTCGTCGACTCCGGTGTCGGTTGTTGTGTCGCGTGGCGAGGGATACGAGCAGAGAATTGCGGCGACCTTTCAGGATCCTAAAGGGGGCGGGCATATTCGTGAGGTCACGGTGTCGGTGATGTCGAGTAACGTGCGGCCGGGAGAGCAGAGGGGGTGGTCGGCGAAGGAGTGCCTGGTGCGATACGACGTGCGGGCGCAGGAGATTGACCTGGTGCCGAATATGGGTGGAGTGTGGGGGAGTCATGCGGCGAGGGTGGGGAGCGGGGCGATGTTGAAGAACTCGCAGTGCACGGTGATGGCGGCGGGGGCTTCGTCGGAGATTGAGGGGAAGAGTTTGACGGTGAATCTTGTGGTGGAGTTTGCACCGGAGTTTGCCGGGGAGAAGCGGGTTTATCTGCAGAGCGAGGATGCGGAGGGGGTTTGGAGCGCGAATTATCAGCAGGCGTTTGGCAGCTTGACGGTGGCTTCGCGGTAGATGGCCTGGGCCGTTTTGAGGGGAGCAGGTCTCTCCGCTGCGCGCGGGGCGGTCACTTCGTGACGGGTATACCCCTTAGGTTGGCGCTCCCGATGGTCGCGATGAGAGATCTCTTCGCCGTCAACGGAATGCCGCTAGAGCACCCTGCGGTGACGTGCACTCCTTTTCATCCAGCGCTTGGCTAGTTCATCCAGCGCTTGTCGTTGGGGTTCTTGCGGAGCTCGTCGGGGTCGACGTAGCGGCCGTCTTTGTCGAAGTGGACCTCGCGGTTCTGCTTCTTCATGTAGACCTCGAACTTGCGGGCGGCGCGGCGGCGCTTCCAGCGGTAGTAGCGGTTGCGGACGCCGAAGTAGCGCTCGGAGACGGCGAAGGCGAGGCCGCGGCGGGGAGCGAATTTGACGAAGAGCGCACCGCAGAGGGCGCCCGAGAGCTGGATGAGAGCGTTGAAGCTGTCGGCCTGCTTGAGCAGAATGGCGATGGCGATGAGGATGTAGATCGCGACCATGTACTTGGCCTTGATGCGAAGGACAAACCAGAGGAGAAACTCCTGGTCGCCGAAGATCATGGCGATGGCGACCATGAGGCCGAAGATGCCGGACCAGGCTCCGGCGGCGACGATGTCGGGACGCAGGCCGAGGACGTGGGTGAAGGAGAGGGCGGAGGCGAGGATGGCGCCGCCGATGACGGAGGTGAGGTAGAGCTCGGCCAGCCAGCGGCCGCCGAAGGAGGGCTCGAGGAGGGAGCCGGTGAACCAGAGGGTGAGCATACCGAAGAGGATGCCGAGGATGCCCTGCTCGACGAAGGAGTAGGTGAGGAGCTGCCAGATTTCGCCGTGGAGGACGGCGAGGGGCTCGAGGATGAGGTGGGCGAGGAGGACGGCCTGAAGTCCCGGGGCGAGCCAGCGGAGGAGGAGAAGGCCGAAGAAGGTTCCGACGTTCAGAAGGATGAGCTTGCGGGTGGTGCCTTCGAAGGCGGGGAGAGCGAGCGAGATGGGGCCGGAGCGAGGCATGGATGCTTTTCTTATTTCATCATAGGTTCTCCGGTCCGGTGGCGGGGAGAGTTTGCGCCGATTTGCGCGGACGGCGCTGATTTTTTCATCAAAACGGGACGCCTTGCTGTTGGTCTGCGGATTTACACGCTGTTGTTTCCGGATTTAGTCGATGCGATCTTCGAGCAGCACCTTTACCTTGTCGCCTGGCTGTTTGTTGATGGTTTTACGGATGTCTGCCTTGACGGGCAGTTTATGGGTGCCGTCGCCGAGGGCCATGAAAGAACTGCGGAAGGGGTGGCCATCGATCTTTCCGGTGACTTTGACGAGTCCTCGCGTGCCGAAGAATTTTACTGAGTCGGGCCAGACGACGTAGGTCCAACCACCTTTGGCAGGGCTCTTTTGCAGGGTGGCGGTGAAAGTTTTGTTCAGCATTGGGTGTGACCTCCTGTCATCCGGCCAGGAACTCCGTTTTGCCTGGAAGCAATATAAGCTGTTTTCGAGCGCTGTGTCCTGCCGGACGGGCCCACTACGCGTGGGGCGGTCACTTCGTGACTTGTGTAGGGCTTTGCTCGGCGCTTCCGTTGGTCGCGAAGGAAGATGTTTCCGACCAGCGGGAGGACCCGTGCCGCTCATTCCGGCAAGACTGGTATACGCGTCACGAAGTGACCGCCCTCCGCGCAGGAGGACCGTCCGGCAGGACATTACTATTTTGCCGGGGTTGGGGGGCGCTGGCCGCGTTCGGGTGTGGGGAGGACGGCTATGCTGCGGTGGCCGGCGGGGTCGACGGAACGGACGGCGAAGACTACGTTGTCTTTGGAGATGGCTAGCTTGAGGTTGAGGGAGGAGCCTGCGGCCTCGGAGTCGGTCCAGACGGGCTGGTCGGTCTCGCGAAAGACGACCTCGTAGGTGGTGCTGGCGGGAGCGCCGGCGGGGGGCTGCCAGGTGAGCTCGGTGTTGTTGTCGAGGGCGGTGGTGAGGGTGCGGACATTCTGCGGCTCGCCGGGGGCGGAGGCGAGGGTGGCGAGGGTGGCGGCGTTGAGGCGGGCTACGTTGGCGACGTAGTTGAAGTCGACGAACTGGAGGAGGTCGCCGTATTGGGTGCCGTTTTCTACGCGGACGTCCTGGTGCTGGTGGTTGAAGTTTTCGGTCCACTCGGTGAAGCGGACGGCGGCGAAGCCCTCCTGGTTGAAGCTGGTGTGGTCGCCGCCGCGGAGGAAGCGGTCGCGACGGAAGATGAGGACGGGGTGGAAGGCGGGGATCATGTGCATGGCCGTGCTGTGGGGGCGGTTGGCGGGGGTTCCGGCGGAGAGGCGCTGCGAGGTGGGGTGGAAGTAGGTGGAGGAGACGTCGACGATGGCGCGGGCGAGTTCGCGGGAGGGGGAGTCGCCTTCGGCGCCGAGATTTTCGATGGTGCGGAGTTGGTCGGGGGTGGCATTGGCGGGGATGCCTTCGGAGAAGACGCGGACGGTGGTCTTGTCCTGGATGTTGGGCGGCGTGGTGCTGCCGGGGGTGGTGTCGCCGCCGACGATGTCGTTGTTGAGGACGGCTTCGAGCTGCCAGTTTTCTTCACGCGCGAGTTTGGCCAGGTGGGCGCTGCCGTTTAGGCCTTGTTCTTCTCCGGCTACGGCTACGAAGACGATGGTGCCGGGGAACTTGAGTTTGGAGAGGACGCGGGCGGATTCGAGGGAGACGGCTACTCCGCTGGCGTCGTCGTTGGCTCCGGGGGCGGGGTCGTGGGTGTTTTCGTTCTTCGAGTTGCGGGAGTCGTAGTGGCCGGTGACGAGGACCATGCGGGCGACCTGTGCGGGGTCGGTGCCGCGGAGGATGGCGTAGACGTTCGAGATCTTTGTGGGTTTGGTGATGCGGGCATTTGGTACGGAGCTGGCGGGTTCGGTGAAGGTGTCGCGCTTTACTTCGAGGCAGTTGTTGCAGGCGGTGGAGATGGATTTGAACTCGGACTCGATCCAGTCGGCAGCGGCGTTGACGCCGGTGTTGGGGGCGAGGTCAGTGTCCATGCTGGAGAGGGTGCTGCGGTTGTTGAAGGAGACGAGTTTGGTGATGGTGGCTTTGATGTGGTCGGGGGAGATTTGCGCGAGGGCTGCGGCGATGGCGGGGTCGGCTGGTGCGGGGGTGATGGGCTTGCCGGTGGCGAGCGGCTGTTGTGCGTGCAGGAGGGTGCAGGCGAGGAGGGCGGTGGTTCCGAGGAAGCGAGAGCGGGCCGGGCGTGCGGGCGAGACGGATGCTGCGATCACGAAATTTTTCTCCTTTTG
Organism: Tunturiibacter gelidiferens; assembly: GCF_013410115.1. Lineage (GTDB taxonomy): Bacteria > Acidobacteriota > Terriglobia > Terriglobales > Acidobacteriaceae > Edaphobacter > Edaphobacter gelidiferens. The sequence goes on along the minus strand of NZ_JACCCV010000001.1, from coordinate 69,812 downwards.
CAAAACCGGGGTGCCGGGTGAATCGTATGCTTGACGTGGGAACGGGATGGCCGCTAAATAAATAGCAAGGGCGTCCGTCGGGATGTTCCTGTAATCCTATAGACGGGCGAGTGGGCCCAAAGACCCTGGAGGCACGACCATGGCTGTTGTTTGTCCGGAATGCGATAACCCGATTGTTGTTGACGTCGATGAAGTGGAAGAGGGAGAGACGGTGCAGTGCGATGAGTGCGGCGTCGATCTCGAGGTTGTTTCTGTTGATCCACTGGAATTGGCGGCTGTCGACGATGCGGGTTATGACGATGAAGATGTAACGCATACCGACGAGGAGGAAGAGGAGTAACGGCTGATCTGGATGGTGATAGCCGTATACTGGAAGACATGAAGCGTACTGATCTCTTGCTCCGTTCGTTTACCGGTAGGGTGATTCTCGCGTCTTGCTCGCTGATGACTGTCTTTGGTGCTGTGCAGTCGATTTCCGCAGTTGCGGAGCAGCGGGGTCCAGTGCAACGGGTTGTCCAGGGCAAAGTTGTCGATGCCGAAGGGACGGCCGTGAAGGGCGCGGTGGTCTACTTGAAGGACGATCATAGCCTCGCGGTGAAGAGCTACTTTTCAGACGATGCGGGCGGCTACCGTTTCGGGCAGCTGGTGCAGAATACGGATTATGAGATCTGGGCTGAGAGTAACGGGAAGAAGAGCGGCGTGAAGACGATCAGCTCTTTCGACAATAAAAATCAGTTTTATATCGATTTGAAGATAAGCAAGTAGCTGTCCTGCCGGACGGGCCCACTACGCGTGGGGCGGTCACTTCGTGACTTGTACACCGGTCTTGATGGCGAGATGCCTGGGTCCTCCCGTTGGTCGGAAGGAGGACTCCAGGCTTGCTGCGCCGGGACAGATCTAGTCGGCGATGCCTGGGTCGGGTGGGTCTACGCCCAGGGCAGTGGCGAGGGCGATGAGGTGGTCCTGCTCCTGCATGAGGATCTCGCGGAGGGACTCGCCGATGGCGAACTCGTTGAGCTCGTCGCACTGGCGGATGCGGCGGCGGTAGTTGGCGATGGTCTTCTTCTCGTTTTCGAGGTCGAAGCGCAGCATATCCTCGGCCTTCTCGGAGGTCTTGACTGGCTTGGGGGTGACGGATGGCATGCCGCCGAGATAGTCGATGTGATTGGAGAGGGCGATGGCATGGGCGAGCTCTTCGGTGGCGTGGACGGCGAGCTCGTCGGCGATATTCATATATTGAGCGCCTTTGAGGACCTGCGAGTAGACGACATAGGCGATGATGGCCTGATATTCGCGGGAGAGATCTTCGTTAAGGAGATCGACTAGTTTTTCGCGGGTGATGACCGAGGGTGCGGTTGCTTTATCAGGCATGTGTTCTCCAGTGCTTGCTGCGGTAGTGGTGTCAGTTGTGAGATGCAGGAAGTGTAGCTGGAGTTTATGAAGGGTTGATTGAGCATGGCAGAGGATGTGGGAGCCGCAATCATTGGAAGAGAATGATTGCGGCTGTTGCGGAATCGGTTTACATGGGGTAATCGGTGCAGCCGGTGGTGCCTGAACGTAGAACGTTGTGGCATCGGGGCGCGCGGGCAGGCCGGGGTTGGAGATGAAGAGTTTGCCGAAGGCTACGGCGTCGGCTTTGCTCTCGTCAGGAGCGGCTGACCGGCGGCGAAGCTGCGTCATTGGATGGGTAGGGCTTTGAGCCAGGCGCGGAAGGAGGGACCGAGGTCTTTGTGCTTGAGGGCGAGCTCTACGGTGGCGCGGAGAAAGCCTTGCTTGTCGCCTGCATCGTGGCGCTTGCCCTGGTAGCTGAATCCGTAGACTTTTTCGTGTTGAAGGAGGGCTTTGATGCCGTCGGTGAGCTGGAGTTCGCCGCCTGCGCCGGGGGTGATGTGCTCGAGCATCTCGAAGATGCGCGGGGTGAGAATGTAACGGCCGATGATCGCATTCTGCGATGGGGCGTCTTGGGGTTTGGGTTTTTCGACGAGGTTTTTGACGGCGAGCAGGCGCGGGTTTTTGGGATCGGGCGTGCAGTCGAGGCAGCCGTAGTTCTGGATGGCTGCGCCTTCGACGATCTCGGAGCCGAGGATGCTGGATTGGGTTTCGTTGAAGGCTTCGACCATCTGCTTCATGCAGGGGATGGTGGCGTCGACGATGTCGTCGGGGAGGAGGACGGCGAAGGGTTCGTCGCCGACGAGCTCTTTGGCCATGAGGACGGCGTGGCCGAGGCCGAGGGGTTCGGGCTGGCGGGTGTAGGTGATCTTGGCGAGCTTTGCGACGGAGCGCGCGACTTCGAGGAGGGCGGTTTTATTCTTTGCGGCGAGGGAGGCTTCAAGCTCGGGGCTGCGGTCGAAGTGATCTTCCATGGTGGACTTGCCGCGTCCGGTGACGATGATGATCTCGGTGCAGCCGGCGGCTACTGCCTCTTCGACGCCGTACTGGATGAGGGGCTTGTCGACGAGGCAGAGCATCTCTTTGGGCATGGCCTTGGTGGCGGGGAGGAAGCGGGTGCCCATGCCTGCGGCGGGGAAGACGGCTTTGCGGATTTTCTGGGGAGTCATGGTTCAGCAATCTCGATTCAATTGGCTGTTAGGTAGTTTAACAAACCTGTCAGAAATGTTATTGATACGGATTCCACGGTTGTTCGGGGCAGTCCCATGTTGTAGCGGGCGCGCGCATCCCGACCAAGCCTAATAGCCTTTGATATATCGTCTTCAGGAAAAGTGCCAATCTCGTCCATGATGCCGTTCAATATATCGGCGAGGTTTGCGCTTATGATGTGGGACACGTCTACTCCGTAAACCCCGGCAATTTTCAAATACATGTTTCTGTTGTCGGTATCGGTATGAAAATCCCAGAGTGAAGATTCATCGGTGACCAATGCCCATTCCAGCTGCAGGACTTCCTTGATGAAGTTGTCCCGCAGTTCCGGGAAGCGCGAGACTCGCTCATCGGACGCGAAGGTGATTTTTGGTTTCGAACCGGGTCGGGGCATTCTCTGTCCAGTAGCTACAAAATCAGTGTACTTGCGCTTTGCGTCATCCAATGCGGATCGATGATCATCACCTAAGCCCGATAGGTAATATGCACCCAAGAGGTCTGCGCGCCATCGCTTCTTTTGGAGGCGTTCTGGGAGATCGGATGAACTTTCTCCCTGGTCGATGTAATCAATAGGATAGTCTTCGAAGCGCCAGGAGGCCTTAAAGAAAGATTTAATCCACGCTAACCGTGCTCTAGTTTGTCTCGACAATTTCATCGTCTACAGGACTGGCGAGTCGTCGTGGAGCATGGCTTTGCGGACGATTTTGATTGGGGCGAAGCCCTGGCGCATGAAGTCGTCGTGGAAGGTCTGGAGGTTGAAGGCTGCGCCTTGTTTCTTCATCATGTCGGCGCGAAGCTTCATGATCTCGAGTTTGCCGAGGGTGTAGTAGAGGTAGGTGGCGTCGGCGGTGCCGCGCTTGGTTTCGACGAGGGCGACGGAGTGGGATTGGTAGCCGTCTGTGACGAAGAAGTTGACGGCCTGATCGATCGTCCACTGGCCTCCGGGGGCGCCTTGTCCGGTGTGGAGCTTGATGGAGTTGACAAAGCGGGCGTCGCGGAGAAGGGCGTCCTGGATCTGGCCGAGGCGGATGAGTTTGGCTTCGCGCTCGTTTTGGGCTCCGGTTCCGGGTTGGCCGTATCCCTGGTCGAGCATCATCTGTTCGGTGTAGTGGGCCCAGCCTTCGATGTTGGTGTTGGCGCCGAGGATCTTGCGGACGGTGGAGGGGAATTGTGGGGTCCAGAGGAACTGGACGTAGTGGCCGGGGTAGGCCTCGTGGACGCTGGTGCTGATGACCGTGCCGACGTTGAATGCGGCCATGTGCTCGGCGATGTGTTCGGGCGTCCAGGATTTTTCAGGCAGGGTTACGTTGAAGTAGGCCTTGGTGGAGTGGGTTTCGAAGGGGCCGGGAGGGTCCATCGATGCTTGCGTGGTGGCGCGCATGAAGGGTGGAGTCTCCTCTAAGGTGGGTTCGACCTTGGAGGGAATGGTGATGATGTGGTGGGTGTTGATGAAGTCGATGAGGCTGGCGAAGGTGTCGTTGAAGGTGCTGAGGAGTTTGTCGGGGGCGGGGTGGATGGTGGCTAGTTCGGCGAGGACCTGCTGCGGGGTCTTGGAGGGGTCGACTTCTTTGGCTACGCGGGCGAACTCGGCTTGGTTTTTGTGCAGGTCGGCGAAGGCGATGTCGAGGAGGCGGTCGAGGGGGATGTCGACCATCTCGTCGTAGCTGAGTTTTTTGGCGAAGGTGTCGGCGCCGAACTTGAAGTCGCCGTTGGAGCGGGGGAGGAGGTCGGATTTAAGCCAGGCGGCGTAGGACTTGAGGGCTTCGATGACGGCGGCGTTTGATTTTGCGAAGGCGGCTTTGGTGTCTGCGTCGGTGGCGTCGGTAAAGGCGGAGGGGACGTCGGTCTGGAAGAAGCCGATGATGTCGTCGATCTGTTCGAGGGCGATCTCGGTGTAGATGTGTGGGGGATTTTTGAGGTTCTTGCGGGCTTCGAGGAGGACTTGCGGCATCTGGTTTTCGCGGGCCACGAGGGCTTTGAGGCGGATGTCGGCGGAGGCGTAGGGGCGCTCCATGATGACGAAGGCGGAGTTGGTGATGCCGGAGGAGTAGTTGTCGGGGTTCTTCTCCCAGGGGCGGATGACCTCGAGGGTGAGGAGGGTGCTGCGGATGCTGTTGAGGAGGATGGCGCGGTCGCCGGCTACGGAGGCGTCGAGGGCGGAGGGGTCGATGGCTTCGACTTTTTTCTCGTAGGTGTGGAGGGCGGCGATCTCTCTCTGGATGTTTGTGGCGGAGTAGTCCTCGAGCTTGTCGTCGTACTGGTGTAGACCGGCGGAGGTGCCGGCGGTGGGGCCGAAGTGAAAGTAGACGTCGGAGAAGTACTGGTCGGCGAGGTAGTTGAACGTCTGGACACCGCCGTCGGCGGAGAGGTGCTGGGCGTGGGCCTGGGGAGCCGATGCGAGCAGGATTGGCGTGAGCACGAGGGTTGCCAGGAGAGTGCGGTTCATTGACATTGCAATGAGTTTACGGCATGACTGGCTGTTCGGCTGCTATCGCTCGGCTGAGATGGGGATGACGCCGTAGCGGACCATAATGTTGCCGATGCCGGCGATGTCGGGTGGGCCGTCGGTGTTGAGGGTTGCGGCTAGTTCGCGGAAGTATTCGGGGCCGAGGAGTCCGGGGGTTAGGAGGCACATCATGCGGGCGGTGTCGTTATGCAGATTGTTCTGGGAGTGCACGGTGCCGCGGGGGATGGTGAGTAGTTGGCCTGGTTTGACCTGAATCTCTTCGCCGTTGATGGTCCAGGTGGCGATGCCGTTAAGGCCGAGGATGGTCTCGTCGTAGTCGCGGTGCAGGTGCGGGACGCTGAGGTAGAAGTTAGGCGGGACGATGAGTTCGAAGAGATCGAAGGCGCCTCCGGTTTCGTGGCGGCTTTGGAGGAAGGTGACGCTGATTCTGCCGATTTGAATTGGGTAATGCATGGTTACCCCTTTCTGTTATCCATGAGACGGGAGAGGGTCCAAGCTCCGATAGTTGTAACCCGAAAAAAGACGGAAAGTTTGCATGCCGGAGACAAATGATAGTTATTGGGTTTCGGGGAGGGTGTACTCGAAGTCATAGGAGTGCTTGCCGTCGGCGATGTTGATGGACATCTTTCCTGAGAGGCCTGTGAGCTGGCCGGTGCCGGAGTCGGGTACGACGGTGACGCTGAGGCTTGGGGTGCCGCGCGTCATGGTGCCGGTGTGTTGGAGGGCGAAGGTGCAGGTGCGGCCGTTGAGGGTTCCGGTGACGATCTCGATGGCGACGTAGCCGGCGGAGCCTTTGACGGCTGTTCCGGCAGCAAGCATCGTGCCTTTGCTGGTGCCTTCGAGGTCGCCGTGGAACTGCTTGTCGAGGAGGAGACGGCCCAGGGCCTCGCCTCCAGCATCGGAGTCAGCGGGCTGAGGGGTGGTCTTCACTTCAAACGTTCCGTTGGCATGGGTCTGCAGGTTTGATTCCTTCGAAGATCGCGACCGGGTTGTTGAAAGCGTATGAGGTGGACGATGAGGAGATTGACATATAATTGGCAGGCTTAGAGTGCCTTCACTCCGATAATTCGTTAACTCGCGGGTTGTTGTACATGGTTTCATATGACAGTTTCGAGGTGATACTCGATGTGCCTTCGCAGGGTTATGGTGATTGTCCTGGCCGCTTTGATCGCGTGCCACTGGGTTTCCGGCAGCGTAAGTCATGCCCAGGCTATTCCTACGGGAGACCAGTTGACCCAACTGGTAGCACCGATCGCGTTGTATCCGGATACTCTGCTGGCGCAGATCTGCGCGGCATCGACGGATCCTCAGCAGATCATCGATGCGAACAACTGGGTGAAACAGAACTCCGGGCTGCAGGGGCAGGCGTTGCAGGATGCGGCTTTGAAGGGTGGGTTTGATCCGGCTTTTGTCTCGCTGGTGACTTTTCCGCAGGTGCTGGACATGATGGCGACGCATATTGATGACTATGCGGCGCTGGGGGCGGCGTTCAAGGCGAACCAGCAGACGGTGATGTCGGCGATACAGACGTTGAGGCAGCAGGCGTATGCCTCGGGTACGCTGGACAGCAATGAGTACCAGACGGTTTCGGTGCAGCAGGACGGTGGGACGAAGGTGGTGGTGGTGCAGCCGGCGAATCCGCAGGTGGTTTACGTTCCGCAGTACCAGCCGCAGCAGGTTTATGTCAGCGGACCGAGCACGGGGGATGTGGTCGCGGCGTCCTTGCTGAGCTTTGGGGCTGGGATCGCGATTGGGGCGCTGATCAACAACAACCAGCCGTACGGGTGGGGCGGATGGGGTTGGGGTTGGGGTGGGCGCGGTGTGATCGTCCATAACAATGTTTGGGTGTACAACAACCACTACCACAGTCCTTATCCACCGTATCGGCCGCGGCCGCCGATGTATGGCCGGCCTATTTATGCGCGACCGCCGAATAATTGGAATAACCGTCCTGGGTATCGTCCGCCGCCGCCGGGGTATCGACCGAATGGACCGAACAAGCCGGGTTATCGACCGCCGCCGAACAATGGTGGACGTCCGCCGAATAATGGGAATGGTGGAAGGCCACCGGGGGGCAATGTCGGGACGCGGCCGCCTGGCAACGGCAACGGCGGGAATCGTCCGGGGAATGGTAACGGGACTCGGCCTCCTGGGAATGGAAATGGAGGCGGGACTCGTCCGCCGGGTAATGGCGGAAATCCCGGGAATGGGGGAGGGACTCGACCTCCTGGGAATGGTGGAGGTGGCAGGCCGACTCCTACCACTCGGCCGGCACCAGCCCCTCGTCCTACTCCTACTCCTACTACTCGGCCCGCGCCAACGGCTCGCCCTACGCCTACTACGCGGCCTGCACCAAGTCGTCCTGCGCCGGGAGGGTCTTATTCCGGGCATCCACAGGGTGGTGCGAAGCCGGCGCAACGGCCTCAGCCGCAGACTGGTTCGCGGCCGGGCGGGTTTGGTGGCAACAACAATGGCGCGGCAACGCGTCAGGCCAGCAGTCGCGGCCAAGCCAGTGCCGGTGGACGTCCGGGAGGTAGATCGAGATGAAACTTTACAGGCGTGATTGGTGGTCTCGATCCCTTGTTGCGACACTGCTGACCTTCGGTGCGGCGTCTGCGTTGGCGCAGGACTCGCAGGTGAAGACATTTCCGACCTATCGGGCGGCGGCGGGCGCGTTTGTGTTGGCGGTCAAGGCGAAGGATGATGCCGCATTGAAAGAGATCCTGGGGACACAGGCGCAGGACCTGCTGTCGTCGGGTGATGCGACGGCCGATGAGAATGGGCGGGTGGGTTTCCTGAAGGGCTACGAAAAGGCGCATGCGTTTGTTCACAACGGGCCGGACATGGTCACCCTGACCGTGGGAACGAGTGCGTGGCCGCTGCCGTTCCCAATTGTGAAGGCCGATGGTGCATGGCACTTCGACGCGGTAAAAGGCGCGCAGGAGTTGGCTTATCGGCGGATTGGGCAAAACGAACTGGACGCTATCAAGGTGTGCCGGGCCTTACGTGATGCGCAGAAGGTGTATGCCGAGTCAGGCCATGACGGGAACCCCAGGGGCGCGTATGCGGAGCACGTTGTGAGTGCGCCGGGCAAGGAGAATGGTCTTTACTGGGAGACGAAGGAGGGCGAGGAGGAGAGTCCGGCTGGCAGCCTGGTGGCTGCAGCGACTAGTGAGGGGTACGACATACAGCAGGGCGGGAAGCGTACGCCGTTTCATGGCTACTACTACCGGGTGTTGAAGGCGCAGGGAGCGCATGCGGTCGGCGGCGCGAAGGACTATGTGAGGGACGGGAAGATGACGGGCGGTTTCGCTATCGTTGCGTGGCCGGCGGAGTATGGGGCCAGTGGCGTGATGACCTTTGTTATTGGAAGAAGCGGGGCTGTGTATCAGAAGGATCTGGGAGACGGGACGGAGGCGGCTGTGAAGGCGATGACGATGTATGACCCGGATAGCTCGTGGAAGCTTGCGCGCTGAAGGGCGGCTGCCGGCTAGGTGGTGGTGAGAGAGTCGAGGAGGGCGCGGGTTTCGCTGAGGACTTCCTCGGATTTCGCGGAGGGGAGGGGCCAGCGTAAGGTGCCTTGTGGGGTGAACTGGGCTCCACGTTTGGTGTTGCGGCTTACGAGTTTCATCAGCGTGGCAGGGTCTACGGTTTTGTTGTTGCCGTTGGTGAAGTGCGAGGGGTCGGCGTTGACGGCGGCGAATTTGACGTGGAGCATCTCTACGAAGGTCTTGATGGGCTGGGCTTTTGCTGAGCCGCGGGCGCTGTTGCCTTTGGGGTTGGGGAGTTCGACCTGTGTGCGCTTGCGGTCGAGCTGGGAGATGCCGAGTTGTTCGCAGTGGAGGCGGATCTCGCCTGCGGCCAGGAGGTTCAGGACGGTTTCGGGTGGTGTGCCGTAGCGGTCTTGCAGTTCGGCGCGGACGTCGGCGAGGTCGGCCTGGGTTTGGGCGCCGGCGATGCGCTTGTACATGCGGAGGCGCTGGTTCTCTTCGGGGATGTAGTCGCTGTCGATGCGGACGGAGATGCCGAGGTTGATGACGGTGTTGGCGTGGGCGGGTTTTTCTTCTTCGCCCTTCATCTTGCGGACGGCCTCTTCGAGCATGGTCGTGTACATCTCGAAGCCGATGGCTTCGATGTGGCCGGATTGCTCGCCGCCGAGCATATTGCCTGCACCGCGTAGCTCGAGGTCGAGGGCGGCTATTTTGAAGCCTGCGCCGAGGTCGGAGAACTCTTTGAGTGCGGCGAGGCGGCGGCGGGCGATTTCGGTTAGCTCAGTTTCGGGTGGAATGAGTAAGTAGGAATAGGCGCGGCGGTTGCTTCGGCCTACGCGGCCGCGCAGCTGGTAGAGCTCGGAGAGGCCGTGGCGGTCGGCGCGGTTGATGATGATGGTGTTGGCGAGGGGGATGTCGAGGCCGTTTTCGATGATGCTGGTGGCGACGAGGACGTCGTACTCGTGGTTCATGAAGGCGAGCATGACGCGCTCGAGTTCGGCTTCGGGGAGCTGGCCGTGGCCGATGACGATGCGGGCTTGCGGGACTAATTCGCGAATCTTTGAGGCAAGGTCGTAGATGGTTTCTACACGGTTGTGGACGAAGTAAATCTGACCGCCGCGCTCGAGCTCCATCTCGATTGCGGTGCGGATGAGCTTTTCGTCGAACTTGGCGACGATGGTCTGGATGGCCATGCGGTCTTTGGGTGGGGTTTCGATGACGGACATATCACGTAACCCGATCAGTGACATATGCAGGGTGCGTGGGATGGGCGTCGCGGACATGGAGAGGACGTCGATGGCGGCACGCATCTGCTTGAGGCGTTCTTTGTGGCGGACGCCGAAGCGCTGTTCTTCATCGACTACGAGGAGGCCGAGGTCCTGGAACTTTAAGTCTTTGGAGAGGACGGCATGGGTGCCGATGAGGATGTCGATCTTGCCGGCTTCGGCTTTTTCGAGGATGATCTTTTTCTCTTTGGCGGTGCGGAAGCGGGAGATCATCTCGATGTTGACGGGGAAGTTGGCGAATCGTTTCTTGAAGGACTCGAAGTGCTGGAAGCTGAGTACCGTGGTTGGAGTGAGCACGGCTACCTGTTTGCTGTCCTGCACGGCTTTGAAGGCGGCGCGCATGGCGACTTCGGTTTTGCCGTAGCCGACGTCGCCGCAGAGGAGGCGGTCCATGGGGCGAGTGGACTCCATGTCGGCCTTGATGTCGGCGATGGCGGTGAGTTGGTCGTCGGTCTCGTTGAAGTCGAAGGCGTCTTCGAACTCGTGCTGCATGTTGGTGTCGGGCGAGAAGGGCGTGCCGACGGCGGCCTGGCGCTGCGCGTAGAGCTTGAGCAGCTCGGCGGTCATGTCGGCCATCGCCTTTTTTACGCGGGCTTTGGTTTTCTGCCAGGCTTGGGTGCCGAGTTTGTTGAGTTCGGGTGGTGGGCCGGTTTCGCTGGAGCGGTACTTCTGGATGAGGTCGAGGCGCGTGAGTGGGACGTAGAGTTTTGCTTCGTCGGCGAACTCGAGGATCATGAGTTCGAGTGGCGGGGCGTCGTTCTCTTCGATGACGCGGAGGCCGCAGTAGCGGGAGATGCCGTGCTCGACGTGGACTACGTAGTCTCCGACGGCGAGGTCGCGAAAGTCGGAGATGAAGGCGGCGGCTTTGGATTTGCCGCGGCGGACGGGGCGAGTGGTTACGTCGGCGTCGTCGGTGAGGTCTTGCGCGCCGAAGATTACGATCTGACCGTGGGCTGTGCCTTTGTCCAGGGCTCGTTCACGAAGCTCGAGGATTTGCACGCCTGCGGCGATGGGGGTTTTGACGATGACGGGAGTGCGGAGGTCGATGGTGTTTCCGCCGAGGTAGCTTGACTCGGTGTAGACGGTGGAGCTGCCGTGTTGCTCGTTGCGGGAGCCGAGGCGGTAGGGGAGTTGATACTCCTGGAGGAGGCCGGCGAGGCGTTCGACTTCGCCCTGGTTTGGGGCGGTGAGGAGGATGCGGGCTTCCTGTTTGATGAGGGCGTTGATGGCGTCAATCATGGCGGGGATGGAGCCGTGAAAGCGCATGGTGGGGCGGGTGGCGAAGTCGACTTCGGAGAGATCGCTGCGGTCGGCGTCGAGGATGTCGACGGCACCGAGCTGGTCGAGTTCGATGCCGGAAAATTTGTGGAGGCGGTCGTCGAGATCCCAGGGGGAGAGGTAGATGTCCTCGGGGCGGACGAGGTTGCCGATGCCGGAGCGCTCGTGGCGCTGCTCGATCTTGTTCCACCAGCGCTCGCCCTGGTTTTTGATCATTGCGGGTTCTTCGAGGAAGACGCGCGGGGCCGCGGGGCTGGAGGCGCTGAGAAGATCGAGGAGGGTGAGGTTGGCGCCGGCTACGGGAGCGAAGAACTCCCAGCCGGGGAAGATGGTGGCTTCACCGGTGCGGGTGCTGACGTGGGTGAGGAGTTCGGCGGGCTCTTCGCCGCCTTCGAGGGCTGCTCCGGCTTTGCCTGCGCGGGTGAGGCGGGCGTTGATGGCGGTGAGGAGCTTGTCGGTGACGGGAGTTTCGGTGAGAGGGAGGAGGAGTGCGCTGTCGAGGGTGGAGGCGGAGCGCTGGGTGTCGGGGTCGAAGCGGCGGATGGATTCGATCTCGTCGCCGAAGAAGTCGATGCGGACGGGGCGGTCCATCTCGGGGGAGTAGACGTCGAGAATGCCGCCGCGGAGGGTGACCTGACCGGGCATCTCGACGACGTCGACTTTGGCGTAGCCGACGGAGAGGAGGTGCTCGACGAGCATGTCGGGCATGTACTCTTCGCCGATCTTGAGATGGAGGGTGAGGGCGCGGTAGTAGTCGCGGGGGAAGAGACGCATGCAGGCGGCTTCGACGGGTGCGATGACGAGTTTGGCTTGGCCTGTGGCGATCTTCCAGAGGGTGGCGGCGCGGGTCTCCTGGATCTCGGGGTGGGGGGAGAGGTTTTCGAAGGGGAGGACGTCGTGGGCGGGGAGGCGGAGGACGGATACGGCGGGGAGTGCGCCGGTGAGCTCGCAGGCTGCGATTACGGCGGCCTGGAGGGCTTCGGCGGCTTTGTTGTCGGCGACGATGATGACGCAGGGGGCTTGCGCGACGCGGACGAAGAAGGGAAGGTAGAGGGCGCGTGCGGTGAAGGTGAGTCCGGAGACACGTCTGCGCCCCGTGCCTCCGCTGAGGTGGCGGCGTACACGCTCAAAAGCTTCAGAATGCTCCAAGTCTGCGAGGAGCTCGCGGACGAAGGGAAGAACCATGCTGTATGGAGTTTATCAAGCGGAGTCTGCACGGGTTTACTCCGCAGAGTGATTTGGAGTAGTATCTGGCTCCCGCAGGGAAATAGAGCCTGCGCTGCTGCCCGATTTCGACATTTTTTCGGCTTCGGACAGAGATACTGCCGGAGGATGGACATGAATACTTTGAGGAAGCGGTATCTTTTTGCGCTTTTAGCGGTGGTGCTCCCACTGATTGCGGGGTGCACCCGTCACAGCAAGAGCGAGCAGTACTATCTGATCGCCACAAATACGGCGCTGCCCTATTGGAAGGTGGCTGCGAGCGGATTTGAGGCGGCGGGTGCGGAGTATGGGGTGTCTGTGGACACGCGCGGACCGGCGGGGTTGAACGCGCAGGCAGAGGTGGATGAGTTCAAGGCGATGGTGGCGAGGAAGCCTGCAGGGATTCTGGTCCAGGTTGTGAACTCCCAGCTGATGCAGCCGGAGATCGATGCGGCGATTGCGGCGGGCATTCCGGTGATTACGATCGACTCGGATTCGCCGGAGAGCAAGCGGTTGTACTTTATCGGGACAAACAACTTCGAGGCGGGTAAGCTGGGCGGGAGGCGCGCGGCGGCGCAACTGAACGGGAAAGGAAATGTTGTGTTCTTCACGAATCCGGGGCAGCCGAACCTGGATGAGCGGTTGAAGGGCTATCAGGACATCTTAGAGGATTATCACGGGATCAAGATCGTAGAGGTGTTCGATATCAAGACGGATGCGGGGACGGCGATGGATAAGGCGGGTGAGTACCTTGAGCGGAAGGGGCCGGCGAAGATCGACGCGTTCATCTGCCTGGACTCCCGGTCGGGTGCGAACGTAGCGGAGGCCTTCAAACGGAGAAATGTCACCGACCGCTTGTTGATAGCGATGGATGTGGACTCTGACACACTGAAGCTGGTGGGTGATGGAACGATCGATTCGACGATCTCTCAAAAGCCGTACGCGATGGCGTTTCTGGGATTGAAGGCGCTGGACGATATTCATCACTATCCTGTGAAGCCGCTGGACCAGGACTTTGGGCTGGATCCTTATTCTCCGTTCCCGACCTTCGTCAATACGGGAGTTGCGCTGGTGGATAAGACGAATCTGGACGCTGTGATGAAGAAGCAGAGATCGGTAAATCAGTAGATTTTGCTGTTTGGTATCTGGCGATTTGTCTGAGAGTCTTCCGGTTGCCGCAAAGAGATGGACTCTTTCGGCGGCCGCGGAGATTTCGGGACGGTTCCTTCGTTCCGTGGTTTGGATTTTGTATCTTGGCCCGCGAGATGTGATCTGAGCCGATGCCTGATTCAACGTCTTTGGCTTCGGACAGAAGTTTTTGCCAGAGGATGACGATGAACTCTTTTATGAGACGACCTCTTTTTGTGCTCTTGGCTATGTTCCTTCCAGTGCTTGCGGGATGCACCCGACACAGCAAAGACGAACATTATTACCTGATTGCTACGAACATCAACCTGCCCTACTGGAAGGCGGCGAATGCCGGGTTTCAGAAGGCGGCGGTTCAGTATGGGGTTTCGGCCGAGATGCGCGGGACGACGACGTTCGATCCGCAGGGCGAGGTTGCGGAGTTTCGTACGGTGGTGGCGCGAAAGCCTGCGGGGATCCTGGTGTCGGTGGCGAGCGCGGAGTTGATGGCTCCGGAGATTAGAGCTGCGCTGGGGGCGGGGATTCCGGTGATCACGATGGACTCCGATGCTCCGGGGAGTGGCCGGCTGTACTTCATCGGGACGAACAACCTGCAGGCGGGGCGGCTGGGCGGACAACGGGTTGCGGCGAAGCTGAATGGCAAGGGGAACGTGGCTTTCTTTTCGATTCCGGGACAGCCCAACATTGATGAGCGGTTGAAGGGCTATAAAGATGCGCTCTCGCACTATCCAGGGATCAAGATTGTCGACGTCTTCGATATGAAGGGAGACTCGGGTCTGGCGATGGATCAGACGCGGGACTATCTGTCGCGAACGGGAGCGAACCGGGTTGATGCGATCGTGTGCCTGGAGGCGGCGTCGGGTAGAGATGTGGCCGAGGCGTTTCGGCGGGCGGGTGTGAAGGACCGGTTGCTGGTGGGGATGGACACGGACCAGACGGTGTTGCAGGGGGTGAAGGATGGAACGATCGATTCGACCATCTCGCAGAAGCCCTTTACGATGGCGCTGGTGGGGCTGAAGGCGCTGGACGACATCCATCACTATCCCTTGAAGCCGCTGGTGCAGGACTATTCGCTGGATTCGTTTGCGCCGGTTCCTACCTTTATCGATACGGGCGTTTCGTTGATCGATAAAAACAACGTGGATAGGATGCTGAATATCGGTGAAGATAAGACGCCGTAGCAGCGGAGATGCAGCAGCTGCGAGCGTAAAGACGAAATACAGGGATCTCTCCACTGCGTCGCGCGATATGACTGCGCGACTACGGTCGAGATGACGGATCACACAATCCAGCGACGTTAGAGATTTTCTCTACAGCTATCGACTCTAGAGTGTGACTACGATTTTTCCTATTTGCACGTTTGATTCCATGTAGCGGTGGGCTTCGACGATCTGTGCGAAGGGGAAGGTCTTGTCGATGCGGGGTTTGAAGTTGCCGGCGACGAGGTTGTCGAAGACGTACTTTCTCGCATTTTGTGACTTAATTGGGTTGGCGAGGATGTCTCGCAGGGTATAGCCCTGGATGATCAGGCGCTTGTTCAGTGCGGTGAAGAGGGGGTAGGGAGTTGGCTCCATGGCCAGCGCGCCATATTCGAAGATGGTGCCCTGGACTGCGGTGGCGTTGGCGAGCGCTTCGAGACCTTTGCCCCCGATGGGATCGAAGACGAGACGTGCACCTTGATTGGAAGTGATTTGATTGACGCGGGCTACGAGGTTCTCTTCGTCGGTGACGATGACGTGATCGGCGCCTAAGGCGAGGAGTTCGGCTTTTTTGGCTGAGGTGCGCGTGGTGGCGATGCTGATGGCGCCTTCGGCTTTGGCGATCTCGATAGCGGCTAATCCGACGCTGCTGCTGGCTGCGGTGATGATGACGTAGTCGCCCTTGGTGAGGTGGCCGTAGTGGATGAGTGCGCCGTAGGCGGTGATGTACTGCATCCAGATGCTGGTGCCTTCTTCGTAGGAGAGCTTGGAAGGGTACTCGGCAACTGCGTGGATGGGGACGATGGCGACCTCTCCGTAGACGCCGTAGTGGTTGAGAGAGAAGGCCGGGGTGGTGCTGGCTTTCTTGCCTATCCAACTGGGGTCCACGCCGGGACCGACAGCTTCGACGATGCCGGAGGCTTCGTAGCCGTTTGTGGACGGGAGAACGGGCGTTTCCAGGTAGCGGTCGTGGAAGAACATGCTCTCGGCGCGGTTGAGTCCGATGGCTCTGACGCGGAGACGAACCTCGCCCTTGCCTGGTTCGGGGAGAGGGAGTTCGTCGAACTGGAGGACTTCGGGGCCACCGATTTTGTGAAAGCGGACCATCTTTACTGTGTCGGGCATGTTGAGTACGCTCCTGCGGTCTTAGGCGTACGTTTTGGATGATTGCGCTGGCGAAAGGGCGCGAATTTCAGAGGGAAGGGCTTAGGCTTTTGCAGACTCTTCGGTCTTTGACTCTTCCTTCGGATGGGGGGCGATGGCTTCGGCGTCGGCGTCGCCACCGTAGATGACCTGACCGTATTCGAGGAGGGTGACCATGCCAACGCCGCCGCAGATGTTGCCGGCTACGGCAAAGAGGAGCCAGGTGAGATAGCTGGTCCATGCGGCTTTGCCGATGAGGACGGCGGTGAGGATTTCGCCGCTGGTGGCGATGCAGTGGGCGAAGTTGCCGAGACCGACGACGAAGGTCAACATCCAGATGATCATGACGGAGCCGGTGATGGAGTGTGATCCGGAGACGAGCCAGGCGACGGTGGCGATGATCCAGCCGCCCATGACGCCGCTCCAGAAGATGGTGGCGGCGGGGTTGTGGATGGCTTCGAGGCCGAGGCCTGCGAGGGCTTGCACGACGCTTGGGTTGACGGCGTCGGTTAGGGCGGCGAGGGCGGCGAAGGTGAGAGCGCCAAGGACGTTTGCGGGAAGGACGGTGGCCCAGAGACGAAGGGTCTTCCAGAAGTGCTTCTTTTCGGCGAGGACGAGGGCTACTGGGTAGAGGGTGTTTTCGGTGAAGAGCTGGGAGCGGCCAAGGATGACGACGATGAAGCCGAGGGGGTAGAACATCTTGCCGACGAAGAAGATGGTGTGGGAGGGGACGGTGCCGGGGGTGGTGAGGAGCGCGATGGCGATGGCGTTGCCAAGAGCGGAGAGGCCCATGAAGATGCCGCCGGCGAGACCGGAGATGGCGAGGGAGACGCTGGATCGGCCGAGCTCCTGGCGGGCGTTGTTGGCGACCTGCTCGTAGATGTCCTGGGCGCTGGGGCGCTCGAGATTTTTCTGCGCGTCCTGGTTGGCCGGAGGCGGCGGTGGGTAGCGGCGAAGGCGGTAGGGCATATAAGAGTGAGATGCAGGGACAGGTTGAAGTGAGGTGCGAGAGTGTAGAGCGCGGCTCTCTATAATTCTGGCTATGGCTTCAGAGCTTACACCCGATCAGGCGATACAGGAGCTGCGCGATCAGCTTCGCCACCATGAATATTTGTATTACGTTGAAGACGCGCCGGAGCTGACGGATGCGCAGTATGACGCGCTGATGAACCGGCTGAAGGGGCTCGAGGAGAAGCATCCGGAGCTGGTGACGGCGGACTCGCCTTCGCAGCGTGTGGGTGGGAAACCGAAAGAGGGATTCACGAAGATGCCGCACTCGCGGCCGATGCTGTCGCTGGACAATGCGTACAACGAAGAGGAGCTGCGGGCGTGGGATCAGCGGGTGCGGGATGCTCTGCCGAGTACGGAGGCCGTGCGGTATGTGTGCGAGTTGAAGCTGGATGGTCTGTCGCTGGCGCTGCAGTATGGGGCTGGATCTGACAAAGGCGAGGCGCATGGCGCGAAAGATGGCTCGGCGCATCTGGTGCGGGGGCTGACGCGGGGGGATGGGTCGATTGGCGAGGATGTGACGAGCAATGTGCGGACGATTCGGTCTGTGCCGCTGAGTATCTCGGCTGCGAAGTTGAAAGCGGCGGGTTTGCCGCACAGCTTTGAAGTTCGCGGTGAGGTGGTATTGCCGCAGGCGTCGTTTTTGAAGCTGAATGAAGAGAGGGAGGCGGCGGGACAGGCTCCGGCAGCGAATCCGCGGAATGCAGCGGCGGGGACGATTCGTACGCTGGAGCCGAATATTGTGGCGCAGAGGCGGCTGGATTTTTATGCCTACTTTTTGTTGCGGGATGGGGAGTTTTTGTTGCCGCAGCAGTCGACCGCGCTCGATGCCTTGAAGACTTCGGGTTTTCGCGTGAACAAGTATGTCAGGGCTTTGAAGAGCATCGACGAGGTGGTGAAGTTTATTGCGGATGCGGAGCCGCTGCGTGATTCGCTGGGGTATGAGATTGATGGTGTTGTGATCAAGGTGGATGCTACGGCGCAGCAGCGGAGGCTGGGGTTTACCGGGAAGGCTCCGCGGTGGGCGATTGCATACAAGTTTGCGGCGCGGGCTGGGATTACGAAGTTGGAGGATGTGTTGTTTCAGGTGGGGCGTACAGGGAAGGTGACTCCGGTGGCGGCGCTTGCGCCCGTGTTGATTGGGGGGACGACGGTGTCGCGGGCTACGTTGCACAATGCGGATGAGATTGCGCGGCTTGGCGTTCGCATTGGCGATTTTGTGCAGGTGGAGCGGGGCGGGGATGTGATTCCGAAGATTGTAGAGGTGGTGGAGGATAAGGCGCATCCGCGAGGGACGAAGGAGATTGCGTTTCCGAAGAGCTGCCCGGTTTGTACGAGCGAACTGCAGCGGATTGAGGGCGAGGTGGATTGGCGGTGCGTCAACAACTCGTGTCCGGCGCGTGTTCGCGAAGAGTTGTTGCATTGGTCGGCGCGCGGGGTGATGAACATTGAGGGGCTGGGCGATGCGATGGTGGCGCAGCTGCTTGGCCAGAGTGCGGAGCTGGGTGGCGATCCGGAGGCGGTGACGGAGGAGGGTGCGCCGGTCGTGGTGCGGAAGCCGCTGATTCATACGATTGGCGATTTGTACCGGTTGAAGCGCGAGGACCTGCTGGGGCTGGAGCGAGTGGGCGAGAAGACGGCGGATGCGCTATTGGAACAGATTAAGCGCTCGAAGGATGGGGGGCTGGCGCGGGTGTTGCTGGGGCTGGGGATCCGGTTTGTAGGTGAGCGGACGGCGCAATTGCTGGCGGAGCACTTCGGCTCGATGGATGAGTTGATGACGGAGGCGACTCAGGAGGCAGTGCAGGCGAGCGAGGCGTTGGAGGCGGTGAATGAGGTGGGGCCGAAGGTGGCGCAGGCGATTGCGGAGTTTTTTGCGGTGGAGAAGAACAAGGATCTGGTGAAGGATCTTGCGGCGCTGGGGTTGGAGATGACGGCGGAGAAGCGGGTGACGACTTCGACGCTGGAGGGGCTGACGTTTGTGCTGACGGGGACGCTGCCGAATCTTACGCGGGAGTCGGCGAAGGAGAAGATCGAGTCGGCGGGTGGGCGGGTTTCGGGGAGTGTGAGTAAGAAGACGAGCTATGTGGTGGCGGGGGAAGAGGCGGGTTCGAAGCTGGATAAGGCGAACTCGCTGGGTGTGAAGGTGTTGGATGAGGCGGGGTTGCTGGAGCTGCTGGGGTAGTTGCGAGAGAGCGTGTCCTGCCGGACGGGCCTCCTGCGCGGAGAGCGGTCACTTCGTGACGTGTATACCGGTCTTGATAGGTTTGCGGCATGGTCCTCCCGTTGGTCGGAAGGGATCCTGGTGCATTCGCAGATGGGCTAAGGCGGGGCTGCTGGAGACGGGCCTCCTAAAGACTGGGTGGGCGATTGGTGCTTGGAGTTACGGGCTGATTGGGACTGGGGATGGCGGTGGGTTTTGGCTCGGAGGGGTTGGTGGTTTGACGAGCGCTGTGGAATCCGCATGCCTTCATCGCGGCGACCGGTTCGGGGTTCTGCATGAAGGTGTCCCAGACGAAGGCGCTGCGGAGATTTTCTGCCATGAGGACGCTGATTCCGAGGTCGATGCCGAGCACGTCGGGGTCGTACCAGTGGAGATCTGGGTGGAAGGCGTCACAGAAGCCGTAGCGTCCCCAGGCGTCTTTGCCGAAGTTGTCACGCAAGGCGCGGAGGACGCGGACGCAGTCGTGGGGGAGGAAGGGGAGCGAACCGGCGGCGGCGCAGGGGACGACCGACCCGTCGACTGGACCCATGAGGGGAGGGCCTCCCCAGGCGGAGTAGCCGTGCTCCCAGTCGGAGGCGGAGACGCCCCAGTAGTCGTCGGTGTAGCCGCGTTTGAGGCCGAGGCAGAAGGCCTTGTGGGCGCGCGTGGCGGTGATGGAGTTGGAGAAGTAGTTGGCGTAGGCGTCGCGCTTGCCGGCGAAGTCGAACCAGGCGTGGGAGAACTGGTGGATGAAGAGAGGGTCGCGTCCGCTGATGTAGGAGTAGGGGCCGAAGGTCATGGGAGGCCGGGTGAAGGCGCTCCAGGAGTCTGGGGGGATGGGATTGGTGGGCGAACCGATGGCGAGGAGATAGAGCATCATCAGTTCGCTGTAGTGGTCCCACCGGGTGGAGATGAAGCCGGTCTCGGGGCGCCAGCCCATGGAGAAGGTTTTGCCGCCGTTGAGCATCCAGGGCCAGTCGACGCGGTTGTAGAGCTGAGTGGCGAGGGAGGTAATTTGGGGATCGGCGAAGTAGGCGCGGACGGTGAGGACGCCGCAGAGGAAGATGGCTGTGTCGATGGAGGACACTTCGACGTTGATGAGGGGCTTGCCGGTTTTAACGTCGCTGAAGTGGTAGAAGAAGCCGTGCTCGTTCGGCATCTTGTTGAGATGGAAGTCGAGCGTGGTGATGACTTGCTTTTTGATGCGATTGGTGTCGAGGTAGCCGCGCCTGTCGGAGATGCAGAGTGAGGTGAGCCCGAAGCCGGTGGCGGCGATGCTGGCGGCGAAGTGCTGGTCGAACTCGCCGGTGGCGGTCTTGTTGGTGGCGCGGTCGAGGACCTGTCCGGTGGCCGCGTCGGCCTGTTCGGTGAAGTAGAGGCAGCCCGCGCGTTCCATCTCTTCGAGAAAGGCGATGTCTTCGTCGCTTAGCAGCCGTGTGTATGACGGTTGGGGCGAGGTTGCCTGTTGCGCCTCGAGAGGGAATGCTGCAAAACCAGACAGAATGGCTCCGCCGAGGAGTTTAGTCGCGCTGCGTCGCGTGATTTTAGGCGGAGTCGAGGTGCTGAAACTCATTCTCTCTATCGTACGTTCCTGCCAGGACTGCAGACGTGTCTGACGCTGTGAATCGTATAAAAGTAACGCGGACGTTGTAGAGCATGTCCCGGTCTGGTGAGGAGCTGGAACAGACTTGCTACTTGGATGCTGCGGGTGGGCAGGTCGATGCTGTGCGATTTTTCCCCGGGCAGAGGCTTTGCCAGAGACTTCGAGTCGAGTGGCTGGAACTCGCATGTGGAGTTGAGTTGTGGGACGGCGATCGCATTGTCGGCTGGTTGGGCAAAGGTTTGCCTACGTGGATATTGCCCACTTCGGAAAATAAGTGTCAAGAATCCGCGTGAGGATCGCGTCAAGTCGGGGTTCCGACAGAGTACCGAGGATCCTGTCGAGCCCGCCGAAGGTAATCCGTCAAGGATTAAGGAACGCTCACAAAGAGCTGTACTTGTGACAGACTGCATGAATGCGTGGACGCGTGAA
Organism: Tunturiibacter gelidiferens; assembly: GCF_013410115.1. Lineage (GTDB taxonomy): Bacteria > Acidobacteriota > Terriglobia > Terriglobales > Acidobacteriaceae > Edaphobacter > Edaphobacter gelidiferens. The sequence continues at coordinate 48,758 of NZ_JACCCV010000001.1, read as the reverse complement.
AAAGACTACGACGCAAGAACTGAAGACGCAAGAACACAAGCCTGCAAGCCTAAAGGTCTTGTCGGATCATCTCGGATTGTCGATGGCTGCAATTTCTCGGGTTCTAAGTGGAGCGCCAGCTGCTCGTTCGATACCGAAGGCGACGCAGGATCGGATCTTGAAGGCGGCCGAGGAGCTGAACTACCGGCCGAATCTGTTTGCCCGTTCGCTGCGCAACCGGCGTAGTCAGACAGTTGGAGTGATTGTGCCGGAGGTAAGCGAAGGCTACGCGACCTTGGTGCTAAGTGGGATCGAGCATGAGCTGATGCAGGCGGACTATTTTTACTTTTTGATCAGCCATCATCATCGCGAAGAGATGATTCAGAGGAGCGAACGGCTGTTTCGCGATCGGGCCGTGGAGGGCGTGATCGCGGTGGACACACTGCTGCGGGATCGATGGGCGATTCCGACGGTGACGGTTTCGGGCCATCATGAACCGAAGGGTGTGACCAACATTGTCCTGAACCACCGGCTGGCGGCGGAGCTTGCCATCGATCACCTGAGTGGGCTGGGGCATAAACGGCTGGCATTTATCAAAGGGCAGAAGTTCAGCTCCGATACGGAGTCGCGGTGGCGGGGAATTCGGCACGCGATGGAGAGGAGAGGGTTGACGATTCTTCCGCAGCTGGTGACGCAGCTTGAGGGAGATCAGCCGACGCATGAGCCGGGCTATCTGGCGACGCAGAAGCTGATGGCGTGTGGCGAGACGTTTACCGCGTTGTTTGCGTTCAATGACGTGTCGGCGATCGGTGCGATCAAGGCGCTGCGGGAGGCTGGGCTGCGCGTGCCGCAGGATGTTTCGGTCGTGGGGTTTGACGATGTGCAATCGGCAGCGTTTCAGAATCCCGCGCTGACGACGGTGCGGCAGCCGCTACGGACGATGGGAATGCTGGCGGCGCAGACGGTGTTGCTGCAGATTGGGACGGCAGCTGGCGGGAACCACGCGCAGGAGATCGTCGTCGATCCCGAACTGGTGGTGCGGGAGTCGACGTGCCCTCCTGGGACGGGGAAGAGATAGCTTCGGGTGGAGAGCTTATGCCACTTGCGGAGCCGCTCCGGCTGGTCCCTGGTGATGGGCTGGCTTGTTGAAAAGCGTTTCGAGGGGTTGATCTTTGCGACGCTGTCGATGCTTCGAAACAGCTGGAAGCGTCTCTAAGATTTTTTATTTCAAAGCTGTTTGGTTCGGTCGTGTCTCGCGCAAGTGAGACGCAAATTAGAGGGGGAAGCTGAATCCCTGTTTGTGATAGCATCCCTGCTCCTCGAGATAGCGGTCCTTGCGGGGGCTGAACTCGATGGCGAGTGAAGGCGTCCGCCGTTGGCTGGAGATGGTGCGGATCGCTCCCCTTTCGTGAGATTTCATTTGTAACCGATGGAGATTTATCAGCTCTGATGTGAAGGAGAGTCTGACATGAAGGTCTATCTGGGAAACGACATTCGCAATGTGGCTGTGGTGGGCCATGCACACAGTGGGAAGACGACGTTGATCTGCGCGATGTTGCATGCGGCGAAGATGACGGCGACACGCGGACGGATTGAGGACGGATCGGCGGTGACGGCGTATGACGAGGAAGAGGTGGCGCGGCGGACGACGATGTCGAACGCGGTTGCGTTTGCGGAGTGGAGCGGGATTAAGATCAACCTGATCGATACGCCGGGATTTCATATGTTTGTGCATGAGACGCGTGCGGCGATGCTGCCGGTGGAGGTTGCACTGGTGGTGGTGAACGCGCAGTGCGGGGCGGAGGCGGTCTCTGATCGTGTGTGGAAGTACGCAGCCGAAGTGACGCTGCCGCGCGTGATCGCGATCAACCAGGTGGATCATCCGAAGGCTGATAGCAGGATGGGCCGGCAAAAAATGATTGAGCAGTTGCAGGAGAAGTGGGGGCGGCAGGTGGTGCCGGTGCAACTGCCGATTGTGGATCAGCATGGGTTCCATGGGGTGGTGGACCTGGTGACGATGAAGGCTTATCTGTACAAGCCGGATGGAGATGGGCGCGGTGAGGTTGGGGTGATTCCGGAGGTGTTGAAGGCCGATGCCAAGGCGGCGCATGAGGCGCTGGTGGAGCTTGTCGCTGAGGGGAAGGACGAGTTGATGGAGGAGTTCTTTCGCGAGGGCACAATTCCGGAGGAGCATCTGATCGTCGCGCTGCACGAGGCGATTCGCGAGGACAGGATCTTTCCTGTGCTGTATGTGAGCGGTTTGCGGAATGTTGGGACAGATCATCTGTTGGATTTTTTGAAGGTGTATGCGCCAGCGCCGACGGAGAGGGAGCCGGTGGCTACGCGGGGGATCTTGCATTCGGCTTCGAACGGCGTGAACGGGAGCGGTGCGGGGGGCGATCAGGACGAGATTGTGATGCGCAAGGTGGATGATAAGGAGCCGCTGGCTCTTTATGTGTACAAGACGATGACCGATCCGTTTGCGGGTAGGATCTCGTTTTTTAAAGTTGTGAGTGGAATGATGACGACGGACAAGACGGTGCAGAACTTTACCCGGCATGAGCCGGAGAGGCTGGCGCATCTGTCGATCATGCAGGGGCGGAAGGCGGTTGAGGTTTCGGAGCTGCATGCGGGAGATATTGGGGCGGTGGCGAAGCTGCGGGTGACTTTGACGGGAGACACGTTGGGCGATAAGGCTCATGAGGTCTATCTGGAGCCGGTGCCGATGCCGGAACCGGCGATGACCTATGCAATTGAACCGAAGTCGCGGGCGGACGAGGATAAGCTTGGGCCGGCTCTGCATAAGGTGATGGAAGAAGATCCGATGGTGAAGTTCTTCCGTGATCCGCAGACGAATGAGTTTCTGGTGGCCGGGGCGGGACAGCAGCATATTGAGGCGGTGGTTTCGAAGCTGAAGCGGCGATACCACACGGATGTCACGCTGAAGGCGCCGAAGATACCTTATCGGGAGACTGTGCTCGGCCGCGCGGAGGCGCAGGGACGGTACAAGAAGCAGACTGGCGGGCATGGACAATATGGGGACTGCAAGGTTCGCATGGAGGCGATGCCGCGGGGAAGCGGAGTGGTGTTTGGGAATGAGATATTTGGCGGGGCGATTCCGCGGCAGTATGTTCCGGCGGTAGAGAAGGGTGTTCGAGAGTCGGCGGCGCGTGGGTTTCTGGCGGGGTATCCGGTGGTGGATTTGAAGGTGACGGTATTCGACGGCAGCTACCACGATGTGGACTCGAGCGAGATGTCGTTCAAGATGGCGGCGCGCCTGGCGTTTCGTAAGTGCATGGAGCAGGCGAGGCCGGTGTTGCTGGAGCCGGTGATGCGGGTGGAGATCGAGGCTCCGGACGACTTTGCCGGGGCGTTGCTTGGCGATCTGAATGGGCGACGGGGGCGAGTGCAGGGGATGGAGAGCGGCGGCGCGGGAACGACGGTGCGGGCTGAAGTTCCGATGGCGGAGATGCTGAGCTATGGGACGACGCTGACCTCGATTACGCAGGGGCGGGGGAGTTTTCGGATGGAGATGGATCACTACGAGGTGGTGCCGGCGTTGCTGGCGCAGAAGATCCTGGCGAACGCGAAGCAGCCGGTGCATGACGAGGCGGAGGAATAGAAGCTGACGCAGGGGCCGCTCGGCGCTAATATAAACATTCGATGAATTTCTCGGATCGGGTGTTATGAGTGCGAGTGCAGCCAGTGCGTTGGACTTCTCCGGGCCAGAGCGGCCGGGGGCTGCGGGGTGGAAGAGACGTACCCTGCTTGATCTCGTGGTGGGGTATGGGTTGATCCTGGTGGTGATCTGGACTCCGGCACCACTGCGGACCGTTCTTTATTTCGTCACGCTTGGCTGGATTGGGTATACGACGTGGAGCTCCTTTAGCGGCTGGGACGCGATGGGATTGCGGGTCGCGGGTTTTTTTCGTTCGCTGTGGGTGGTGGGGATTGCTGTTCTTCTTGCGGCAGGGGCGGTGATCTTTGCAATGCGAGAGCAGACGCTGCATGGGCCGCATAGCGCGGTGCGGCTGATCCAAGGGTTCTGGGGATATACGGTTTGGTCCTTCTTTCAACAGTTTTTGTTGAATGATTTTGTGATGAGGCGGTTGTTGAAGCTGACGAATGATCGGCGGATTGCGGTTGCGGGGGCGGCTGGACTTTTTGCATTAGCGCACTTGCCGAATCCGGTTCTGACGGTGATGACGCTGGTGTGGGGACTGGCGGCTTGTCTGATCTTTCTGCGGTATCGGAACTTGTTTACGCTGGGGATGGCGCATGCGGTTCTCGGGATCTGTGTTGCGGTTACTCTGCCGGCGTCGGTGCAGCACAATATGCGGGTCGGGCTTGGTTACCTGAGGTATCGGCCGCATGGGCAGCATCACCTGAACCAGATGGACCACAAGGTGTCGACCGTGGTGTGGGTGATGGCTGAGGCGCCGACACGGCGATCCTGACGCCAGGCTCTGCCGTAGAAGATGCCGGCGATCGCGGCTAAAAGAACATAGCGCCAGTTGAAGTGAAGGGCGCGCTTGTTGAAGTGGGAGAGACCGAAGAGGGCGCTGGTTAGAAGCAATGCCTGATTGCGGCCTATGCGCCGTTCGAGGAGATTCTGCAGCCAGCCGCGGAAGAAGAGTTCTTCGGGGACAGCGATGAAGAGGAAGGTGAAAAGGTAGGCTCCGGCGAGTTGGGAGAGGCGCGGCCAGTGCGGGTGGAAGTGGAGAAAGCTGAGGCTGAGGCCGAGAGCGATGACTATAGGCGTGTACAAGGCCCATTCGCGCAGGCCGATGCGAAGGTCGCGCAGGTTGAGACGGAGATTGAAGCCGACTCCGTGTAACTCTCGGATAAACAGGAAGCCATAGATTCCGGCGTTGAGCAGAATGATCTTGTTGAAGACGGCCAGGTGCGGAGGCCATGCGGGCTCGAACCAGCGCAGGTCGACGGCAAGGCCGAGGGTGAGAAGGACGAGATAGTCTCGCCAGTTGCCGGTCTGGCCAGGATCAAGCTGCCGGGCTTGTTGGAGGAGGAGTGCGATGGCGATGGGGAGGAGAGTGTAGAGGCAGAACCAGTACCAATGAAAGCTGGAGGCGGCGAGGGTGATGAGGAGGTAGGGAAGGCTTAGCGCCGAGGGAAGAAGTAGCCTGAGTGGTGCGGGGAGAGCTTGAATTCGTCGCTGAATCGTGTCGCTACAGAAGGCGAAGGACAGGTAAGGGATGAGAGTGAGGATGGCAGCGAATACGTTGACGGGCGTGAACATCTGCTGGGATTCAGTATAGGGAGGAGATGGTGGCTCAGGTAGATTCTCCGCGAACCAGGTCCTGCCGGACGGGCCCGCTGCGCGCGGGGCGGTCACTTCGTGACTTGTGTACCTTGTCTCGATGGGATTGATTTCACCCGTCCTCCCGGTGGTCGGAGAGGAGGGTAAGAGGTTGTAAACCAGGGGCGTTGCGCTTTAAGGCTTGAATTTGTGGGCTTTATGGTGATAAAAGCATCTTCCGGGCCTTTGTTTGCTTCCAACTTACTTTGGAGAACCCTTCATGCCGCGTCCTTACTGGTCAGGTCAGATACAGATCTCGCTTGTTTCGTTTGGAGTCAAGCTGTTTACGGCGACCGAGTCGAAGAGCGAGATTCGCTTTCATCAATTGAGTCGCAAGACGGGTGAGCGGATCAAGCACCAGAAGGTCTCAGGTGATGAGGGCAAGGTGGAGAGTTCCGATATCGTGAAGGGCTACGAGTATCGCAAGGGCGAGTACGTCATGGTCGAGCCGGAGGAGATCGAGCAGATTCGAATTCCTTCGAAGCACACGATTGAGGTGACGCAGTTCGTCGATGAGGGCGAGCTTGATCCTGAGTTCTTCGAGAAGCCGTATTTTGTAGTGCCGGAGAACGATGTTCAGGCAGAGGCGTTCGCGGTTGTTCGCAAGGCTCTGCAGACGACGAAGAAGATTGCGCTGGGGAAGATTGCTTTCAGTGGGCGCGAGCACCTGGTGGCGGTGTCGGCTGCCACTGACGACAAGCTGCCGGGCATGATGGCGTACACGATGCGTTATGCGGAGGAGCTTCGCGATCCCAAGGAGTTTTTCGAAGACATCAAGAAGGTCGCGGTGGATGAAGATCAGCTCTCGCTGGCGAAGGAGTTGATCAAGCGCAAAGCGTCGAAGTTCGAGCCGGAGAAGTTCAAGGACGAGTACGAGGCTGCGTTGCGCGAGATGGTTGAGGCGAAGGTAAAGCATGCGCCGATTCCGAAGGATGAGCCTGCACCTGCATCGGGCAAGGTTATTGACTTGATGGACGCGCTGCGGAAGAGTGTGCAGGGCGACGAGGCGGCTGCGGGTAAGAAGAAGGCTCCGGCAAGGGCCACGGCGGCGGAAGCGCAAAAGGGTATTGAGCTGGTGAAGCCTGCAAAGGCGACCAAACCGCGTAAGTCGGCGTAGAGTTCGCTATGGCTACGAAGAAGCGAGCCAAGCCGAAGTCCATGGTGTCTGCTGCGGACGCTGTGGATGAGCAGCTTGGACTCTATCGCTCGATGCGGGACTTCGAGGTCACCGGGGAGCCTAGCGGGTCGGCGAAAAAGAAGTTCTTTAACGATCAGCCTCTGCCCTTCGTGATTCAGAAGCATGCGGCTACGCGGCTTCACTATGATTTTCGGCTTGGGTGGAATGGGGTGCTGAAGAGCTGGGCTGTGGCGAAGGGGCCGAGCTACGTCACGGCAGATAAGCGGCTGGCGGTGCAGGTGGAAGATCATCCGATCGACTATGGGGGCTTTGAGGGGATTATTCCGAAGGGCCAGTATGGCGGCGGCACGGTGATGGTGTGGGATCAAGGGACGTGGGAGCCGCAGGCTGGACACACCGATGTGGATGAGGGACTGCGTACGGGCTCACTGAAGTTCATCCTGCATGGGACGAAGATGAAGGGGAAGTGGGCTCTGATTCGCATGGGTGGCAAGGCTGCGAATGAGAGCAAGCCGAATTGGCTGCTGATCAAAGAGCATGATGATTTTGAGCGGACGAAGGATGAAGCCGCAGTAACCGATGAGGAACCGAACAGTGTCGTGACGGGGCGAGGTCTCGAGGAGATTGCGCGGAATGAAGATCATGTGTGGAACTCGAAGGAGACTGCGAGGGGGAATGCCTGGTATCGAAAGGATGCGGGGGATGCGGCTGCGAAAGGGGTGGTTGCGGAGAACGCTTCGAGTGAGACCGTCTCTACGGATAAAGGCGCGAAGTCTCGCAAGTCGAAGAGGGTTGCCGGGAAGTTGACGGTGCCGGCGGGTGCGCCGAAGGAAAAAATGCCTGAGTTTATTACGCCGGAGCTGGCGTTACAGGCGGCGACTCCGCCTAGTGGTACTGGATGGCTGCATGAGTTGAAGCTGGATGGCTATCGCATTCAGGCTCGCAAGGATGGGGATAGAGTTCAACTGCTGACGCGTACAGGGCTGGACTGGACGCACCGGATGAAGACGATTGCGGCTCTGGTGGGAGAGTTGCCGGTGGAGCGGGCGATTCTTGACGGCGAGGTTGTGGTGCTGGCAGAGAACGGCACCACCAGCTTTGCCGATTTGCAGGCTGCGTTTCAGGAGGGCGTGAAGAAGCCGCTTAGTTATTTTGTGTTTGATCTGCTTCATTTGAACGGACACAACATGCGGGGTCTGCCGCTGATTGAGCGAAAGAGTTTGCTGGCCACACTTCTCGAAGGCGATGGTGAGTTTGTGCGGCTTAGCGAACACCTGGAGTCGGACGGCGGGGTCATCTTTCAGAAAGCTTGCGAGATGCATGTCGAGGGAATCGTCTCCAAGCGCGCTGCAAGCAGGTATTCGAGTGGGAGAGGTGGGAGCTGGCTGAAGGTAAAGTGCGTCCACGAGCAGGAGTTCGTGATTGGCGGGTTTACTTTGCCGTCGAATGGGAGCCACGGAGTTGGGGCTTTGCTGTTGGGGTACTACGACGGCGGGAAGCTGATCTATGCGGGGCGGACGGGTACAGGATTTACGCAGAAGACACACCGTGTGCTTCGCAATCAGTTAGAAGAGCTGCGTGAGAACGAGAATCCGTTTGAGAATCCTCCGGCTGAGGCGCGTCGGGGAGCGAACTGGGTGAAGCCAGAGCTGGTGGCTCAGGTCAACTTTGCAACCTGGACTGCGGATGATCTGGTGCGCCAGGCTTCGTTTAAAGGACTGCGAGAGGATAAGCCTGCGAACGAGGTTCGGCGAGAGGAGCTGACCGTTGCGGCCCGGGTTCGCGGGACGAAAAGCGCTTCGCATTCGGCGTCGACCGGGATTGCGGCGAAGGCTGGTGGTGTAAAGGCGGATACCGCGAAGGACGTTCCTGTAGAGGCTGTCGCTGCAAAGAAAGTTGTTGGAAAAGTATCGAAGAAATCTGCTTCGGAGAATGTACCGGTGCGGTTGACGCATCCTGAGAAGGTTCTGGATGTGGAGACGCAGCTTACGAAGCAGCAACTGGCCGACTACTACTGGGCGATTGCATCGCATATGCTGCCGCATATCGAGGGCCGCCCGGTGTCTCTGGTACGTTGTCCTGATGGGAGCGAGAAGCCGTGTTTCTATCAGAAGCATGTGAACGCTACGCTGCCGCCGGGGATCACCGCGGTGGATGTACCTGATAAGAAGACGGGGAAGATTGAGCCGTACATTACGCTTTCGACCGCGGAGGCGCTTGCCGGGCTTGCGCAGATGGGCGTGCTGGAGATTCATCCGTGGGGATCGAGGAATGAGGATCTTGAGCATCCAGACCGGATCATCATCGACCTTGATCCGGATGCTTCGATTGCGTGGCCGAGGTTGGCCGAGAGCGCCGGCGAGGTTCGTAGAGAGCTTAAGGAGCTTGGGTTGGAGAGCTTCCTGAAGAACACAGGGGGCAAGGGGCTGCATGTGGTGATTCCGATTGAGCCGGAGTACGACTGGGCGGTGGTCAAGCAGTTCGCCCATGCGTTCGTGTTGAAGATGGAGAAGGATCAGCCTGGCGCTTATCTGACGAAGATGAGCAAGGCGGCGCGCAAGGACAGAATTTTTCTGGATTATCTGCGGAATGAACGTGGCGCGACAGCCGTGGCGGCGTTCTCTCCGCGGGCGCGTGCGGGGGCTGCGGTCTCGCTTCCGCTTGAGTGGAGTGAGCTGAAGTCGCCGGAGCGAACTATCGTTCGTGTTGCGGACTTCGAAGGGTGGAAGGGACGGTTGAGCCGCGATCCGTGGAATCAGTTCTTCAAGTTGCGACAGAGAATTACGCCCAAGATGCTGGAAGGTTTGAAGATAACTCCGTCGGCATAGCGGCGTTTGTGTGTTCGATAATGGACAGTTTGTTTCGATTGCGGACGAGGGGCATGGTGCGGTGCTCTCTAAGTGATTGAAAGCGTTCGGGGGAGAATGGCCTTGTGCATGCACTTAGACATGGCGCAATGGATATCTCCAGACCAGATATAAAGCAGAAGAAGATGCGTCGGCAGTGGATCGCAGGTGGCTGCGCGCTCGTGGTGCTTGCGGTGATTGCGTTTTTTGTGACCCGGCTGAAGCCAGCCGCGCCTGAGGTCGATCGTGCGACTGTGTGGACCGATGCAGTGAAGCGCGGGCCGTTGCTGCGCCAGGTGCGGGGCCCGGGTTCACTTGTTCCGCGGGAAGACAAGATTCGGCTGATTCCTTCTGAGACTGAAGCGACGGTGGTGCGGATTCGCGTGCTGCCAGGTGCGAAGGTTGAGCCGGATACGATTCTGATGGACCTTGTTGATCCGCAGCTGCAGCAGGAGTTGCTGGATGCGCAGCTGCAGATGAAGGGCGCAGAGGCGGACTACATCAATACGCGCGCGAAGGTGCAGAGCGATCTGATGGATCAGAAGGCTGCAGCGGCGACGGTGGGAGCGGACCACAATCAGGCTCAACTGCAGGCGCAGACGGATAAGTCGTTGTTTGATCTGGGTGTGATTAGTGGGTTGACCTATAGCGCTTCGAAGGGCAAGGCCGATGAGTTGACGACGCGGAACGATCTGGAGAAGCAGCGGCTTACGCTGAACGAGAAAGCGATCGAGACACAGCTTGCAGTGCAGCAGACCAAGGTGGATCAGGCGAAGGCGCTGCTTGGGTTGAAGCAGAAGCAGCTGGATGCGTTGAGCGTGCGGGCAGGGATCAGCGGAGTGCTGGTTGAGTTGCCGCACCAGGTGGGAGAGCATGTGGCTCCAGGAACGACGCTGGCAAAAGTGGTACAGCCGGACCAGTTGAAGGCGAGTTTGAAGATTGCAGAGACGCAGGCGCGTGATATTCAGATTGGACAGCCAGCGGAGATTGATACACATAACGGCGTGATCAACGGCAAGGTGATGCGAATTGATCCGGCGGTATTGAACGGAACGGTGACAGTTGACGTAGAACTCGCTGGAGCTCTGCCGCAGGGTGCTCGGCCGGACTTGAGTGTTGACGGAACGATCGATCTGGATCGGATGACGGATGTGCTGTATGTGGGCCGTCCGGCGTTCGGGAATGAGAACAGTACGATCAGCCTGTTCAAGGCTGCGTCTGACGGCAAGACGGCGGTGAGAGTTCCGGTGAAGGTCGGACGGGCTTCGGTAAATAGTATCCAGGTGCTGGAAGGATTGCAGGAAGGCGATACGGTGATTCTGTCGGACATGAGCCGGTGGGATAACACGGATCGGATTCGCTTGAATTAGAGAGTCCAGGCGACGGCCGGGATAAAGGAGAGCAGGAATGGCGACGGAGACGATGATTCAGATTGAGGACTTGAAGAAGATCTTTTATACGGACGAGATTGAGACGCATGCGCTGTCGGGCGTTCATCTGAACATTAATCGCGGGGAGTATGTGGCGATGTCCGGGCCGTCGGGGTGTGGGAAATCCACGCTGCTGTCGATCATCGGGTTGCTGGATACGCCTACGGGCGGACGGTACACGCTGAACGGCAAGGAAGTCGCAAATCTGAACTTCGCGGATCGCTCGCGGATTCGAAACCAGGAGATTGGGTTTATCTTCCAGAGCTTTAATTTGATTGGCGATCTGACGGTTGCTGAGAATGTGGAGCTGCCGTTGACCTATCGAGCTGGAATGCCGGCGACGGAGCGGAAGAAGAGAGTGCAGGAGTCGCTGGAGCGCGTGAATATGGCTCACCGGATGCGGCACTATCCTGCGCAGCTCTCGGGCGGTCAGCAGCAGAGGGTAGCGGTGGCGAGAGCGCTTGCAGGGTCGCCATCGATTCTGCTGGCTGATGAGCCGACGGGAAATCTGGACTCGAAGAATGGTGAGGCTGTGATGAAGCTGCTGCAGGAGCTGCATGCAGAGGGCGCGACGATCTGTATGGTGACGCACGATCCGCGGTTTGCGGCACATGCGGAGCGGCAGGTGCATCTGTTCGACGGCAAGGTGGTGGCGGAGGGTGAGCTGAATCGGCTGTTAGCGGAGGTAGAGGGATGATGGCACTGATCGAGGACATGCGTCTGTTTCTCAGGCAGATGTGCGGAGCGATTGGAATGTCAGGAACGGCGGTGAATGTGGTGCCGGTGGTTGTGCTCGGCGTTGCGTTGAACGTCGCTGCTCTCGGCTTGGTGGCGAGCGTGCGGACTGGGAAACAACCGGTATGTCAGAGGACTACGCTGCGGGCCGCGGCGCAGACGGAGTGGAAGGTTGTGCGAACGGTGGTTTCAACGATGAAGGCGATCGGCCAAGCGCAGCGAAGATTGTGTGCGAGCGAGTGGGTTGAGGGCCTTTAGCGAGAGTTCGGGAGCGGCGAGGCCGGACGGAATGTGTACCGTACCGCTGCTGTGAAGCGCAGTGCTCCAACGCAATGAGTCGTTTCGCGGCTTCGGGGAAAAGGCAGAGTTTGATTTTGTCGCCCAAGGGCGACGCACCGATTGCGAAGTTGCCAACTTGACGTGGCGCAAGAGAGTGGAATGGAGCAAGGGATGGACGGGTTGATACAGGATGTGAAGTATGCGCTGCGACAGTTGAGGAAGGCGCCGGGATTTACCCTGACGGCTGTCCTAACGCTTGCGCTTGGCATTGGCGCGAATGCGGCGATCTTCACGCTGGTACATGCGGTGCTGCTGCAGAACCTGCCTGTGAGCGATCCGAAGACGCTGATACGTCTAGGCGATAAAGATGATTGCTGCGTGATGGGGGGACGGCCTGAAGAGGAGGACTACTCCCTATTTTCTTATGATTTGTATAAGCATCTGCGCGATAGCACTCCCGAGTTTGAGCAGCTGGCGGCGATGCAGGCGGGTGTCAACCCAGGAACGCTGACGGCACGGCGTGGATCAAGCAACAGTCTGTCTAAGGCCTCATCCGGGGAGTTTGTCTCCGGGAATTACTTTCAAACTTTTGGTTTGCAGCCGTTCGCAGGACGACTTCTGGTGCCGTCTGATGACGCGGCGGGAGCTCCGATGGCTGCGGTGTTGAGCTACAGGGCGTGGCAGCGCGATTACGCCATGGACCCCTCTGTGGTGGGCAGCACGTTCCAATTGAATACACATCCGGTGACGGTGGTGGGAATCGCGCCGCCTTCTTTTTATGGGGACCGGATGACCGATACGCCGCCGGATTTCTTTCTTCCGGTGACGATGGAGCCGATTCTCGATCCTGGTGCGTTGCTGAATCGCCCGGAGTCGAATTGGCTTTATGTGCTCGGCCGCGTGAAGCCTGGCACGCAGATTGGTCCGCTGCAAGAGAAGATGAGCGGTTTGTTGCGGGACTGGCTGGTCCCGATCAAGTCATATCAGAGCGCGGAGGGAAAGAAGGCGCTGCCAAAGACTCACTTGATTTTGACGCCAGGTGGCGTTGGGATTGCGAATATGCAGACCCAATACAGAAGCGGACTGCTGCTGCTGATGGGGATCTCCGCGCTGGTGCTGCTGATTGCATGTGCGAATATTGCGAACCTGATTTTGGTGCGTGGGATGGCGCGACGGGCTGAGACCTCGATTCGAATGGCTCTCGGTGCGGCGCGGAAGAGAATCATTCGTCAGATGTTAACTGAAAGTGTGTTGCTGGCGTGCCTTGGAGGTATCGCTGGACTTGCGGTGGCGTACGCGGGAACGCGGATGCTGCTTACGCTCGCGTTTCCTGATTCTCCGGGCCTGCCGATACATGCAAGCCCTTCGCTGCCGGTTCTGGGGTTTGCGTTTGGCTTGTCGCTGTTGACAGGGCTGATCTTCGGGATCGCGCCGGCCTGGATCACATCTCACTCGGAGCCTGCGGAGTCTCTTCGCGGCGCGAATCGATCGACTCGGGACAGCGCTTCTTTGCTGCAGCGATCGTTGGTGGTGACGCAGGCTGCCTTGTCGCTGGTGTTGTTGGTGGGGGCCGGTCTACTAACGAGAAGTTTGAATAAGCTCGAGCATCAAGATTTTGGATTGCAGACAGAGAATCGCGTGGTGATCCATATCAGTCCGGACAATGCGGGTTATAAGCCGGATCAGTTGCAGGCTCTCTATGGAGAGATGCTGGAACGCTTCAGGGCATTACCGGGAGTCGAACGAGTGGGTTTGTCGCTTTACACTCCGCTCGAAGGCGACAATTGGGGTGAGGGCGTTACGATCCAGGGGCAACCTGAGCCTGGGCCGAAAGATCATATCGGTGCATCGTGGGATCGTGTGACCCCGGACTTCTTTCATTTGATCGGGCAACAGGTTTTGCGTGGTCGCGGAATTACCGATCAGGATACGGATACTTCGCCGATGGTGGCAGTCGTGAATGAGGCTTTCGTGAAGCGATTCTTTTCGAAGGGCGAAGACCCGATTGGCGCTCACTTCGGGTTGGATGGCGTGAAGAGCGCGGGTGAGATCGAGATCGTCGGCGTGGTGTCGGATGTGAAGTATGTCGAACCGCGTGAGGCTGTGCGGCCGATGTACTTCCGGCCATTTCTGCAGCACGCTCCACTGTCGGACAACGTCGATGTGAGGTCGCTCTTTGCGGGGGCGATCATGCTGCAGATGAGAGGGCCTTCGGAGGGACTGGAGGCGCAGGTGCGGCGGACACTTGCGAATATCAATCCGAACTTGACCGTGATCAACTACAACACCTTCGGCAGTCAGATTGAGGGTCAGTTCAGCCAGGAGAAGTTGATTGCGCGGTTGACGTTGATGTTTGGCTTGTTGGCGCTGGTGCTGGCTTCGGTTGGTTTATATGGCGTGACGGCTTATACCGTAGCTCGACGAACACCGGAGATTGGGATACGGATGGCGCTCGGTGCTGGACGTGGCAGCGTGGTGAGTATGGTGCTGCGCGAGGCCATGCTGCAGGCCGGAGTGGGGCTGGCGATCGGCTTGCCTGTTGCGTTATTGTGCGTGCGATTTTTGAAGACTCAACTGTATGGAACTGGTGGACAGGATCCTGTTGTCCTTGCTGGAGCAGTTGTAGTGCTGATCGTTTCTGCGTGTGTTGCGGGTTTGATTCCGGCGCGGCGTGCGGCTTCGACTGATCCGGTCAAGGCGTTGAGGACTGAGTAACGCAGGCCGGCGAATCATAGGCTAAGGATATCGCCATTCGAATAGATGGAAGTTTTGAAGATGGAGCAGAGCATGATTGAGTTGAAACAGCTGGAGCGGAGTTATAAGACGGGCCACACGGAGACATGGGTGCTGCGACGAATCAATCTCACGATCCGTGAAGGTGAATTCGTAACCGTAATGGGTCCGTCTGGAGCGGGGAAGTCTTCGCTGTTAAACGTGCTGGCGATGCTGGACGATCAATGGAGGGGAGAGTTTTACTTTGCAGGCGATGCCGTCCATGCGATGAATCGCAAACAGAGGGCTGAACTAGCGCGGCGAAGGATTGGGATGGTGTTTCAGAGCTATCACCTCCTTGACGATCTGACGGTGGCGGAGAATATCGATCTTCCCTTGTCTTACAAAGACATTCCAAAGCCGGAACGGCAGGCTCTCGTTGCCGATACGTTGGATCGCTTCAACATTGTCGGCAAGAAGGACCTTTTCCCGAACCAGCTCTCTGGTGGGCAACAGCAGTTGGTTGGAATTGCACGGGCCGTCATCCATAAACCGGATCTTTTACTGGCCGATGAGCCGACGGGAAACCTGCACTCGGAGCAGGCGAAGGAGATTATGCAGCTGTTCCGCAGGTTGAATGAAGAGGGTACAACGGTAGTGCAGGTGACGCACTCGGAGACGAACGCAGAGTACGGCACGCGGACGATCGAACTGCGGGACGGATGGCTATCCCGGGATACGGCGGGTCTTGCAGCGGCTGAAGGAGCGGGGGTGCGGGCGTGAAAGGAAGTTCTTCGCTGCTTCGCTGCTTCGGCGTGATGGCGTTATTGGGGATGCCTTTGCTGGCGCAGGTGCAGCAGGCTACTGTGACCCAGGCCACACCAGCAGCGGAGTCGCCTGCGTTGCGTCTGGATATTCCGCATTCCAGCAATCCGCTTGATACGTATCGTGCTTCGCTGGTGCCGCGACCGAATCTGGCGAACTCGCCACGAATTGACGCTCTAGTGAAAGACGGTGTTCTGGAACTTAGTCTGAAAGACGCGATCTCTCTGGCTTTGGAAAACAATCTGGACATTGCGATCGCTCGATACAACATTCCGATTGCTGCCGCGGACGTTCTGCGTACGCAGGCGGGCGGCTCGTTTCGCGGAGTCAATACTGGTGTGGTGCAGAATACGCCGGGAGGTGGTGTCGGCGGCTTTGGTTCGGGATCGAGTGGAGCTGGAGCTGGTGGTACGTCGGGTGGCGCTGGTGGTGCGGGTTCAGGTGCGTCCGGGCTGGTTTCATCGACGCTCGGTACAGGGACGACCGTTTCTTCGTATGATCCTGCAATTACGGGGACGTTCAGTATCGAGCACTATGCGCAGCCGTTGTCGAATACGATCGTCTATGGAGTTCCGCAGTTGCAGCAGAATACGACGACGGGAGACATTGGTTATGCGCAGGCGTTTCCGACGGGAACTTCGATTTCGGCGGTCTTCGATAACAATCGCGGAACCACAAACAGTCCTGAGAGCTTTCTCGTCCCGACGCTGAACTCGTACTATCACTTCGCAATACAGCAGCAACTGCTTGCAGGCTTCGGTCTTGGACCAAATCTGCGGTTTCTGCGGATCGCCAAGAACAATCAGCGCATTTCGGATGAAGCGTTCAAGCTACAGGTGGTGACGACGGTGACCCAGATTGCGAATATGTACTGGGATCTGGTGGCTGCCTACGAGGATGAAGGTGTCAAAAATCGCTCGCTCGAGTTTGCCCGTCAGGCGCTGGAGAGTGGGCGCAAGCAGCTCGCGTTGCAAGCGATTCCTGCGATGGATGTGATGAAGGACGAGGCGGAAGAGGCGAGCCGTGAACAGGATCTGACGATTGCGAAGACGACGTTGCAGTTTCAGGAGTTGTTGATCAAGAATGCGCTGACGAAAAATCTAGATGATCCGATTCTGGAGGCGATGCCGGTGCGGCCGACCGACCAGAGCGCAATGACCGACGCGACCCCGCAGGGTCCGACTGAGGATATGACGGCGCACGCACTGAAGGACCGGCTGGAGTTGGGCGAGTCGGATATTGACCTTGAAAATAGACGCCTGAGCCGAGATGCGGCTCGTAATGCCTTGCTGCCTACGGTTGCGTTGACTGCATACTATGGAGGCTCGGGTCTGGCTGGGTTGCAAAATCCTGAGTCGGGCACGATCTCGACCAAGCCGCAGGATTTTGGCGGAGCGTTGAAGACGGCGTTCAACAATAGTGCTCCTGATTACTATGTCGGTCTGACGGTGAACGTGCCACTGCGAAATCGAGTGGCGAAGTCGGACCAGTATCGCGCGGAGCTGGAGACGAGACAGTCGGAGCTGCGGTTGGAGCAGTTGAAGAAGCAAATTCGTATCGAGGTTCGGAACGCTCAATATGCGCTGGAGCAGAGTGAAGCGCGTGTGGTTTCCGCACGCAAAGGACGGGACCTGGCGCAGAAGACCTTCGACATTACGGCGAAGGAGCAGGAGTTGGGCGCGGGATCGAACTATCAGACCCTGACGGCGCGACGGGATCTTGCGGCAGCTGAGTCAACGCTGGTTGCCGCGATGACGGCGTATCAAAAGGCTAAGATTGAAGTGGATCGCGCGGTCGGCTCTACGCTGGAAGCAAACGAGATTTCGATAGAATCGGCGAAGACGGGTATTGCCCCAAGTGGGCAGTAGCGCGCAGGAGCAGGTCACCATGCTGGCGGAGCGGATTGACAAGAAGGAGTCGGGTGCGGAAGATGCCGAGGCGTCGTGCAGACTGCTGATTGCAGATGACCAGCCACATATTTTGGAGGCGCTGCGACTGTTATTGAAGCCGGAAGGCTACCAGCTGGAGATGGTGCGAACGCCGGCGCTGGTGCTGGAGGCTTTGGCACATGAGAGCTTCGATGGAGTACTGATCGATCTCAACTACACGCGGGATACTACCTCCGGTCAGGAAGGACTGGATCTCGTGACTCGAGTCAAGGAGATCGACGCGCAGCTGCCGGTGGTGGTGATGACGGCGTGGGGCAATATCGATCTTGCGGTGGAGGCGATGCGCCGGGGTGCGGGAGACTTTATTCAGAAGCCGTGGGAGAACGCACGTCTGCTGAGTATTTTGCGGACGCAGATGGAACTGCACCGCAGTCAGAAGAAAATGCGATGGCTGGAGGCGGAGAATCGGATCCTGCGGGCTACAGGCGCTCCGGATTTCATTGCTGCTGCGGCTTCGATGCGGCCTGTGCTGGAGACGATGGCTCGGGTGGGTCCGTCGGATGCGAACGTGCTGATTACAGGTGAGCATGGCACGGGCAAGGAGATTGTGGCGCAGACGCTGCATCGCTTGTCTTCGCGCGCAGAGCGAACACTGGTGGCCGTCAATACAGGCGCTCTGCCGGAGGGGACCTTCGAGAGCGAGTTGTTCGGTCACGTGAAGGGAGCTTTTACCGATGCTCGTTCTGACCGCATCGGGCGATTCGAACTGGCGAGCGGCGGAACGCTCTTTCTTGATGAGATTGCGAATATTCCGGTGCGGCAGCAGGCGAAGTTGCTGCGGGTCCTGGAGACAGGCGAGTTGGAGCGCGTAGGCTCTTCGAAGACGCAGAAGGTGGATGTACGGATGCTTTCGGCGACCAATGCGGATTTGCGAGCGGAGTGCGCGGCGGGACGCTTTCGAGAAGATCTGTTGTTTCGGCTGAACACGGTCGAGATTAGTCTGCCACCTCTGCGGGAACGGCGTGAGGACATTCCGGCGCTGGCGGGTCACTTTATGGCACGATACGCTGCACGGTATCGCAGGCCGATTCAGGGATTGGAGCCGACAGCGCTTCAGATGATGTTGCAGTATGGCTGGCCGGGAAACGTGCGCGAGCTGGATCACACTATCGAACGCGCGGTCCTGATGGCTCGAGGAGCGCTCATTGAACCTGCGGACCTGGGGTTGAATACGCAGCAGAGGGGCTCGGCGCAGAGCATGGACGAGATGAGCCTTGAGGCGGTGGAGGCAATTCTGATTCGCAAGGCGCTCGCCCGTACAGGTGGTAATGTGAGCCATGCGGCAGATGCGCTTGGATTGAGCAGAGGAGCGCTTTACCGCCGCATCGAAAAATATGGTCTCTGAAGATCCAGACGGCGAGATATCCAGCAATAGCCGGCCGCGGACCCGTATGCCGCTGGGGAGATCGGCGCGGCGCCTGAGTTTCGAAAAAAGGCTGCGACTGTGGCTTTGCCTTCCCGGGCTGCCGATGCTGGTGATGTGCTGGCTTCTGTTACGGCGTCATTCGGTTGACGCTCTTCTGCAGAGTATTGTTCTGCTGGGTCTGGCGCTGGGATGGATCTTTGCGGTCTCGGTTTTGATGGAGCAGATCATTCGACCGCTGCAGACGCTGGCGAACGTCGTGGCTGCGTTGCGGGAGGATGACTTTTCTTTCAGAGCACGAGGAGGGCGGAGAAATGACGCCATGGGCGATCTTGCTCTTGAGATCAATCGACTCGCGGGAATGCTACAGGGGCAACGTGCAAGCGCGTTAGAAGCAATGGCGTTGGTGGAACGCGTGATGGGGTCGATGCAGTCTCCGGTGCTGGCGTTTGATCCTGAGGGTCGATTGAAGTTGCTCAATGCGGCGGGGGAGCGGGCATTTGGGTTGCAAGTTCAGACGGCGCTCGGTCACTCGGCTGTAGGGTTGAAGCTTGAGCAGCTGCTTGATGTAGCGGATGAGGAAGTCATGTCGCTGGGTAGCGGGCAGCAGTCGGTACGGTGGGTGGTGAAGAGAACAAGCTTCCGACTTCGCGGCGTTCCGCATACGCTGTTTGTGCTGTCGGATGTGAGTGCCGCGTTGAGGGAGGAGGAGCGGCTTGCGTGGGAGAGGTTGATTCGCGTTCTGGGACACGAGATTAACAATTCGCTGACGCCTATCAAATCGATTGCAGGGAGTCTGCGTGGTCGACTTGCGGGTATGAGTAATGCATCAGGCGAGATCGCTGACTTTGAAAGAGGCCTCGAGGTTATCGAGAATCGATCAGAATCGCTGAACCGGTTTCTGCAGGCATACCGGCAGCTGATGGGTCTGCCGGCACCGCGGCTGGCTTCGGTATCGGTGGCGACTTTGGCGCAAAGGGTCGCACTGCTGGAGAGACGGGTCGCGGTGACTGTAGAGGGGGCGCCAGACGTCGTTGTGCAGGTGGATGCTGACCATATTGAACAGGCACTGATTAATCTGGTGCGCAATGCAGCCGATGCTGCGCTTAGTCCGGACGATGTCGGTAAAGGTGGTCCTCACGTAGAGATCGTTTGGAGGACCGCCGGGTTAGAGGTTGTTATCGGTGTGTTGGACAACGGTCCTGGCTTGACCAACGCGAGCAATCTGTTTGTTCCGTTTTATACGACCAAGCCGGGTGGAACGGGGATTGGTTTGGTTCTCGCGCAGCAGATTGCGCAGGCACATCGAGGTTCGGTGCAACTGGCTAATCGTGCGGATGGTCAGATTGGGTGTAGAGCTGATCTCCGATTGCCGATTGCCGGATGACTAGGGGTGATGGTCGATTCCTGATATTACAGAGGCGTCGATTTCGTGTAATCCCTGCTTTTGGTGGGTCTGGATTGCTTCTTTTAGCAATGTGGAAGGAAAGAGAGTGTGCCAAGTGCTCGTTCGCCGTGCAAAATAGCACAGGATCAGAACGAGGTGAACTATGGCTTGTAAGGCGGAAGAGCTGAGACAGATTCCTCTGTTTGCGCTGCTCGACGATGAAGAGATAGGGGTGCTGGCAGCACAGGTTGAGATCAAGAAGTTTGCTGCACGCCAACGCATCTACAAGCTGGGCGAACCGGGGAAACACGCCTACGTGATGGTTTCGGGTACGGTGCGGGTGACGACAGTGGACCGAGATCACCAGGAGGTGCTCGTGGATGAACCCCACGATGGTGAGTTCTTTGGCTTTGCTTCGATGCTGGAGGACACACCTCACCAAACCACGGCACTGGCGATGGAAGAGACGACCTGTGTTGAAGTGAGCCGTGACGATATTGCGGCTCTGCTACAGCAAAAACCGATGGCGGGGATGGACATGTTGACCGTCGTGAGCCGTCAGTTTCATGCGTCACAGGAGCTGGTGCGGCTTCGAGCCAGTCGCAACTCAAATGACGTGATCGAAGAGGAGATGAGCTTTGGAGACCGCCTCGCGGATTCGGTCGCACGATTCGGTGGGTCGTGGATTTTTATCATCTTATTCGGATCTGTACTTGTGGTTTACGCTTCGGCAAATATTGCTCTGAAGGGGAGAGCCTGGGACCCCTATCCGTTTATTTTGCTGAATCTGTTTCTGTCGATGCTGGCTGCCATCCAGGCTCCAGTGATTATGATGAGCCAGAATCGTCAGGACACGAAAGACCGGGTGCGTGGTGAGTTGGACTATGATGTGAATCTTCGTGCTGAATCCGAAATTCAAAACCTGTCGGGCAAGCTGAATATGCTGTCGGAAAAGATCGGCGACGTTGATGATCTTTTGCGGGAACATTTAAAGATGAAAGAACAGTTGCCTGGAAGGTAGTGACGAAGAGAAAGAGAACAACAGGCTTGCAGCTCGTGCCGGAGCGTGTTCGTTATTGTTAGGTTGCCTCACGGCACATACGACTTCTTTACGACCTTTCTACACCTTCTTTATGGATCCACTGTTTGAATGAAGAATACGCGCGGAAGCGTGAGATTCCGTCATGCGCAGCGGAAGACCTTAGGGTTGAGTGGCTGTGGAGGCTCGGATGGGAAGGCTTCGTTCGGAGGCAGGATTATGTGGGATTTAGGATGCGTCGGTGCTAGTGTGTTTTTTTTTGTGATCGCGATTGGCTACACGACAGGATGTGAGCGGTTGGGGATGAAGGAGAAGCAGGGATGATCGAGACATTGCTGCTTGGCCTTGTAACCGTACTGTTACTGATCTATCTGGTTTATGCGCTGCTGCGCCCTGAAAAGTTTTAAGAGGAAGTAGTTATCATGACCGCGAACGGCTGGTTTCAGGTTTTCGTCTTTTTTGCATTGATATTGGTATGTGCAAAGCCACTGGGTCTGTACATGGCTCGCGTCTTCGAGCGCGAACAGACCTGGGTAGATGTTATCTTTCGTCCGATGGAGCGACTCGTCTATCGCCTGGCGCGCATCGACGAAACGCATGAGATGACTTGGAGCGAATATGCGGTTGTCATGTTGCTCTTCAGTCTGGTCTCTATGTTGGCAACGTATGCGGTAGAGCGGCTACAGCAGTGGCTGCCCCTCAATCCTCAGCATCTCGCATCCGTAGCTCCTGATCTCGCGTTGAACACGGCGGCGTCTTTTACGACGAATACCAACTGGCAGTCCTATGTGCCTGAGACGACGATGAGCTATTTAACTCAGATGCTCACCCTTGCTTACCATAACTTCTTTTCGGCAGCCGTCGGAATGGCGTTGGCGGTTGCGCTAATCCGGGGTATTTCACGGCGAGAGTCGAAGACGCTGGGAAATTTTTGGGTTGATGCAACGCGCGCCTCGTTGTGGGTTCTTCTTCCGGGTTGTTTGATCTATGCGCTCTTGTTGGTCTCGCAAGGCGTAGTGCAGAACTTTCGCCCCTACGATCAGGCAAAGCTCGTGCAGGCGCAGACGACAACTGTGGCAGGCCCTGATGGCAAGACGACGACCCAGACTCTGACGACGCAGAGCATTGCGCAGGGTCCAGTTGCTTCTCAAGAGGCGATCAAGATGCTTGGGACAAATGGTGGAGGGTTTTTCAATACGAACAGCGCACACCCATTCGAGAACCCAACGCCTCTCTCCAATTTGATGCAGATGATCTCGATCTTCCTGATACCCGCTGGGCTGACGGTCACGTTGGGGCGAATGACGCGAGCACCAAAGCATGGCTGGGCAGTCTTTGCTGCGATGGCTTCGCTCTTTCTTGTCGGTGTATTTGTGGCGTACTACGCGGAGGCGCAGGCGAACCCACTCCTCCACTCGGTGGATCAGCATGTCTCCGTAACGCAGGCCGGCGGCAATATGGAAGGCAAGGAAGTACGGTTCGGCATCGCCAATTCGGCCCTGTTTGCGACAGTGACAACGGATGCGAGCTGTGGTGCGGTAAACGCCATGCACGATTCGTTTATGCCGCTCGGAGGTTTGGTCCCGATGGTCAACATCATGCTGGGCGAGGTGATCTTCGGTGGGGTGGGAGCGGGGCTCTATGGGATGTTGATCTTCGTCGTACTGGCTGTCTTTATAGCCGGTTTGATGGTTGGGCGGACGCCTGAGTATCTGGGCAAGAAGATCGAATCGTATGACGTGAAGATGGCCATGCTTTATGTGCTGATCTTTCCTTTGTCGATTCTGGGATTTTCGGCGGTGACCCTGATGATGCCGCAACTTGGCCTCTCGTCGCTGGCGAACACGGGACCTCATGGTCTATCGGAGATTCTCTACGCCTACACGTCAGCGACTGGAAATAACGGATCCGCTTTCGCGGGCCTTAGTGCGAATACGCATTGGTACAACTTATCGCTGGCGGCAGCGATGCTGATCGGCCGATTCCTGATGATCGTTCCGATGCTGGCTATCGCCGGTAGTCTGGCGAAGAAGAAGCTGGTTCCTCCATCGCCGGGAACTTTTCCTGTTCATACGCCGCTATTCACGGTGCTTTTGGTGGGCGTTGTTCTTATCGTTGGCGCGCTTACTTTCTTTCCCGCTATCTCGCTCGGTCCAATTCTTGAGCACCTAATGATGCACGCTGGCAAAAGCTTCTAGTCCAGAGAAAACAGATAACCATGGCAAATACCCGCAAACGCTCCTTATGGGACAGCAAAATAGTACGCCGCGCGCTGGTCGACGCGTTAGTCAAGCTGAGTCCGCGCACGATGATGAAGAATCCGGTGATGTTCGTTGTTGAGATCGGCAGCGTGATTACCACTATCTATCTGCTTCGCGATAGTCTCTCGCATCGCGGGTCGTTTCAATTCGATCTGCAGATTACGTTGTGGCTCTGGTTCACCGTACTATTCGCGAACTTTGCGGAAGCGATGGCGGAAGGCCGCGGCAAGGCGCAGGCGGACGCGCTGCGGCGTGCGAAGTCGGAGACGACTGCAGTGCGGCTTCGCATAGACGGGAGCACGGAGGAGGTTCCCAGCTCGGATCTGCGGGCGGGGGATCATGTCATTGTTATTGCTGGTAATATGATCCCCGGCGATGGCGAAGTAATCGAAGGCGTGGCTTCGGTGGATGAGTCGGCGATCACGGGTGAGTCTGCGCCGGTGATTCGCGAAGCTGGTGGAGATCGGTCCGCGGTTACTGGTGGAACGCGGTGTTTATCGGACCAGATCAAGGTGAAGATTACGTCTAACCCCGGTGAGACATTTCTGGATCGCATGATTGCGCTGGTTGAAGGCGCGGAGCGACAGAAGACTCCGAATGAGATCGCTCTGAACATCCTCCTTGCGGGCTTGACGATCATCTTCTTGCTAGCTGTGGTGACGTTGCAGCCGATCGCGATCTATTCGACTGCGCCGCAGACGGTGTTTGTGCTGATCTCGTTGCTGGTGTGTCTGATTCCGACTACGATTGGCGGGCTGCTTTCGGCAATTGGGATTGCTGGGATGGATAGGCTGGTGCAGCATAATGTGCTGGCGATGTCGGGGCGCGCAGTTGAAGCGGCGGGTGACGTGAATACGCTTCTGCTGGATAAGACGGGAACGATTACGCTGGGCAACCGTCAGGCTGCGGAGTTTATTCCTGCGCCAGGAGTGAGCAAGGATCAGCTTGCGGATGCGGCGCAGTTGTCGTCGCTGCCGGATGAGACGCCGGAGGGGCGCAGCATTGTGGTGTTGGCCAAGGAGTTGTACGGTCTTCGCGGGCGCGAGTTGAGCGAGTTGCAGGCGGAGTTTGTGCCGTTCAGCGCGGTAACGAGAATGTCGGGCGTTAACCTTGATGGGCGGATTATTCGGAAGGGTTCGACCGACGCGATTGCCGCATTTTTGAAGGAGAATGGCGGAAGTTTACCGGATGAGGTGCGCGCAGCGGTTGAGACGGTTGCCCGTAGTGGGGGTACGCCGCTGGTGGTGGCTGAGAATCGGCAGGCACTGGGCGTGATCCATCTGAAGGACATTGTGAAGGGTGGAATGAAGGAGCGGTTCGCGCAGCTTCGGTCGATGGGGATTCGGACGATCATGATTACCGGTGATAATCCGTTGACTGCGGCGGCGATTGCGCGCGAGGCCGGTGTCGACGACTTTCTCGCGGAGGCGAAGCCCAAGGACAAGATGGACCTGATTCGCCGCGAGCAGGCCGAGGGCAAGCTGGTCGCGATGACGGGCGATGGAACCAATGACGCTCCTGCGCTGGCGCAAGCCGATGTGGGTGTTGCGATGAACACGGGCACTCAGGCGGCGAAGGAGGCGGGGAATATGGTCGACCTCGACTCAAACCCGACGAAGCTGATTGAGATTGTGGAGATCGGCAAGCAGTTGCTGATGACGCGTGGCGCTCTGACGACGTTCTCGATTGCGAATGACGTTGCGAAGTACTTTGCGATTATTCCGGCGATGTTCGCCGCTACGTTTCCGGTATTGAATGCGCTGAATATTATGCATCTGAAGACGCCGCAGTCGGCGATTCTCTCTGCGGTGATCTTCAATGCGCTGATTATCGTTGGGTTGATTCCACTGGCGCTGCGAGGCGTTGGTTATAAGGCCATGTCGGCGCAGGCGTTGCTGCAGCGCAATCTATTTATCTACGGTTTCGGCGGTCTTGTTGCTCCTTTTCTTGGTATCAAGCTCATCGACATCATCATCACTGCCATTCATCTGGCCTAAGGAATTTTATGCGTCGCAATCTGATCACCGCTGTGCTTTATACCGTTGTTACGACTGTTTTGTTCGGCTTGGTCTATCCGTTTGTTGTGACCGGGCTGGCGCAGGTGCTGTTTCATGACAAGGCTAACGGGCAGCTTCTTTACGCGGGTGGAACGCTGATTGGCTCGCGTATTATTGGCCAGTCGTTTACAGCTCCGCAGTACTTTCACTCACGGCCTTCGGAGGCGGGCATTGGATACGATGCTGCGAACTCGAGTGGGTCGAATCTTGGTCCGACGAACAAGAAGCTGATCGACCGGGTAGCGGGGGATGTGGCGGCGTTGCAGGTCGATCATCCTGGAGCGAACGTGCCGATTGATCTGGTCACGGCTTCGGGATCGGGACTGGATCCTCACATTACGCCAGCGGCTGCGGAGTTTCAGGTGGCTCGCGTTGCGCGGGAGCGACGTTTGAGCGAAGATGCTGTGCGACGTCTGGTGGCACAACATACCGAGGGGCGTCAGCTTGGGTTTCTCGGAGAGTCGCGGGTGAATGTGTTGATGCTGAATCTGGATCTCGATCAGGCGGCTCCTGCGCAAAGATAGATGGGTACCCCCCTCCTATTACCTGCGCGTAAGCTGAGTATTATCATGGATTTGCGCATAGTCTTGGCCGGCAAAATATTCATAAGAAACGGGTTGCGTGCAGATTCGTTCAAACAAAAGGGTTATGGGATTAAAAGCAAGGAGCCCCGGTATTCGCCGGGGCTCTCTTTATGCATAGTTCTATTGTAGCGGTTTGAGAGTAACTAATACGCCACGCGAAAGAGCAGGGATGGCGCGGCTTTTTGTGATTTTGGGGCTTGACAGAATTTTCCGGGGCTAAAGCCCCTTGCGCTGTGGACGGCTTCTTCCATTGCTACGGAACCCCCGCAATTGAATCGACGGCACTTCTCCGGTAAACCGGTTGTACCTCCACACAAAATGGAGCGGATCGGTAAACACACAAGCCGACTTTTCGTGCTATCTTTTCAGCGTTCGGCAATTGTGCACAGTTCACCTACTGTGCGTATCCGTCTATCGTTCATCCTTTGGGGAGGTGACGAATGACGCGATAGGCCATTGGGTTCCAGCCATTCGGGGTTCTAGCCATTCGGGTCCTACTTGACGGTCCTTAACTTTAGGGCAAGCAGTCTGAACTTCAGGGGAGGTCGAATTGATTATCACTCCCACATTCACGTCCGGGTTCGACACGAATTTCGGAGTCAACGCAACGGCGGCCAAGGCAGCATGGACGGCGGCGGCCAAGGTCTTCACCGACGCATTCTCTGACGACATTCACGTCAATATCACGGTTGACGCGGTAACAAAGGCGACAGTTTTCGGAGAGAGCTTTCCGGCGACCGTGTCTATCTCGTATGCCGATCTTTACGATCAGGTCGTTGCATACGCATCGACGCAAAACGATGCCATCGCGATCGGCCCTGGCGGCTCGATGACCGCAACCGATCCCACCAATGGCGCCGGAACCTGGCAGCTGATGCGAGCGCAAGCCAAAGCGCTTGGCCATATTCCCGATGATATGACTGACGATGGAGGCACGACCTTCGGAGTGGGAAACTCTTTCACGTTCTCCGGTCCAATCGCCCCGGGAACATTTGATTTTCGGGGGGTTGCTGCACATGAGATCTCCGAAGTGATGGGCCGCACCGGCCTCTCCGGCGGAAACAATTCGTTCAGTCTGATCGACTGTTTTTCCTACACTGGTGCCGGAATGAAGTCACTCGGCGGTGGTGCCGGGAACTTCTTCTCGATCGACAACGGGGTCACCCTGCTGAAGGAGTTTAATGATTCTGCCGCAAATCATTTAGATACCCGGGATTGGGCGGGAGGCACCAACGACTCGTTCAATCAGTTTTCCGACTCAGGTGTGGTCAATCCCGTCTCGGCTGTCGACTTGCAGCTTATGGATGTAATCGGGTACGGCAGGGTCGATCCGATCGGGAGTCTGATCGAGACGGTGGGCCAGATCTCGTTCCTGCGGGCTCACGAACTCGGCAGCGGATACGGCAAATCGCCAAATTTTCTCGACTGTGAGGTGGTCGTGCAGCTCGCTGAGGAACCGCTGCGTGCGTTCGGCTTTCAACTGCGTGCCGACCCGAACGGACCCACGCGCAGAGAGATGTTCGACATGCTTCGATCCGCCTTCATCGCCGGGCGGCCAATCCGGCTCGATTACGTTACCATCGGCCCCCGCGCAGGTGAAATCATTCGCGTCGCGAACCCATAGGAGACTACCCATGTCCAACTTGCTCGAAAAGACAGGAAAAATCGTTTTTCTCCGCGCCCACGACCTCGGCACCGGCTACGGTCCTCCCAACGATGCCCTGGATGTTGAGGCCGTATTCATCCTCAACGCAATCGGCGATGGTGCCTATGGCTTTCAACTCCGAAACGACGACAACCTTCCGGCCCGCCAGGCAATGTTCGGCCTCCTGCGCGACGCCTTCGTGAACAATCTGCCCGTCACCGCCGACTATCTCATCGATACCGGCAAGAACAACGGCATAGCGATTCGCGTCGCACTTACCCGGAGCCAAATCGCTCAAAAGCCTCCCGTAGCGTTGGGTCAGGTAGCACATGGCCAGGTAATGCCCGCCCCCGGTGCCGGCGGCAAAGCGGCTCGAAGCGAGCCGAAGCCTCGCAAAGCTCGGTGATTACTTGCGGTAAGTAATAGGCCACGCGAAAGAGCCGGAATGGCGCAGACTGCCACGACTCCCGATCTCCGGCGATAGCTGCCTTGGGGAAGAGGCCAAAGATGACTACTTGCAAACGAATCCCACGATTAGAAACGCGAAAGCTATCGTGAGGAGAACAACACGCCAGCGGTGAAGCAGATCCCATCTGCTCCGGTAAGTCTTCCAATCGGCAGGCGGAGTGGACTTTTCCCACGATGCGATACGGTTGTTGATCGGCACGAGGGCGGTGACCGTATACAAAATCGCCAACATCCACAAAACGGCCGATGTAGTGATCCAGATCGGTAAGCGACCAGATTGGTGCCATTGGATTACAAGCTCGGCTAAAGTAAGCAAAAATACAAGAATGTACCAAAACGGCATGAACCTCCCCTGCACACGAGCGAGGGCGCTTGCGGCTGGCAGATGAACATCATCCGGAAGTTTATCGAGCGTTGGATGAACAAACGCGGCGATGGCCAGTTCAGATCCAACCATCAATCCAGCGACGATAATTGCAACGACATTTAGGACTTCCATCATGAATTCCTCCATAAACAACACCTTGGAATGAGTTACATCATTTAAGAGGGGAGCTTGTTGAAGGTATAAGGATTGTCGATTCAACGCCAACGATGTCTGATACATCAAAGTTCCTGATGTCCTCAGCGAATTCTGTGCTTTGCATATACCGCCGAACGACCTCGCCGGGTTCTTCGCCCGCCGCATAGGAGGCCAGCACGAAGAACCTTGGCTCGACATCCTCCTTGGCAGTCCAGAAGCCGTGGGCCTCAATCCCGAACAGCGGAAAGCTGCTGAGATGACGGGGATAAATCTGCTCCATGTAGAAATCGAGCGCGTCTTTGGTGCGCAGTTTGTACACGCGAAGTTCAAAGGTTCGCATTGTCGCCTCCTATTGCATAGACATGGGTTAGCAATACTGGTTGAGGCATTTCTCTCAAATGGCATGGATCAACAAGAGGCCAACGACCAGCATCACCGCGCAGGTTACGCCATGAATTGAGAGCGCTTTCGACCTCGACCCGCCCGACCCCAGAACGATTGACATGTCGCCAAGAGGGGTGATGGCTAATACGAGTAGGGCTATGCCTACCGACCGCGTACCCATGGTCAGCATCATCGTCAGCACGACCAATCCAGATGCGATGTCCCGAATTCCTTTAAGGCGTAGCCAGGCACGAGTGTCAGCATCGGATGCAGGCGGCTCAAGACCAAATGATCCTGTCATTCGTTCAGGAGATATAAGGTAGAAACAACCGATGACAATGATCGCCACAGCCATGAGAGCAGCTAGAGAAAGCGGTATGGCGTTACGCATAATATGTCTCCTTGTTATAAAATCTAGCAACGCTATATAAGATGCAAAGCATTTGGAAAAGTTTCACTGTCCGCTAAATTATTCTAGCGGTGCTATAATTTCTATCAATGGCGTCGACGCTAACACCTAACCGAATTGCGGAACGAAAACTGCGTGACAAGCAGGCCCGCCGGGCACAGATCATCAGTGCCGCACGACGAATCGCGGAGCTTGAAGGGTGGTCCAACGTAACCGTTCGGCGGCTATCCGACGAAATTTCATACAGCCAACCCGTCTTGTACGCTCATTTTGGAAGCCGCGAAGGGATTCTCGCCGCGGTTGCTATCGAGGGTTTCCAGGAGATGGGCCTGGCTTTGGAGAAGGCACGGAAACGGGTTAAGCGTGGAAATACGGTCGAATCGGTCGCGGCCGCGTATCTGGAGTTCGCCGCGTCTTCACCCGCACTGTATGAAGTGATGTTTTCGCTCAGCCTGAGCGTGCCATTCGATGACGCGGCTACTCCTCCGGAGCTGCGTTTCGCGTTTTCCCAACTCCTGGAGTTGTTTCCGGGGCAGAGCTCGAAGTCAGAGGTTATATCGGAACTGTTTTGGGCGAGCCTCCATGGTATCGCCGAGCTAACAAGAACCAAGCGATTTCCGCGCAGCCGTCAGAAAGAGCGCGTGAGGGCGCTCGTCGAGATCTTCACTTTCCCAAGATGAAACGGCACAGGTGGTGAAAGCGCGATGACTGTAATAGGCGCGCTCTCGTCTTTTCGCGAGCTAGGCGAGATGAGTCCTCACAAACGCGCTTCTCGTCACTTGGAGGGATAGTCGGCATAGCGGACAAGCGGCAGTCAGGGCGGCACCGTCAGAGATCCTATCTTTGAACAGGCGGTTGGCGCTAGAAGACAGCGGCCCTCTTAATGCAGAGGCAGCCCCGCGAAAGGCAGGCCATGGAAATGACAGAGTGTGGGCCTTGTTTAGTCCATCTCGGAGTTTAGTTTAGGGGAGTGCGGGGAGACTTGGGGGCGGAGGTGCATAATGTTGGTTTGTGACTCGGATGCTTCTTCGGAGTCAGACTCCCGCTTTTCTATGTGTGAATGAGGTTGAAGGAAATATGAATGGATTGCGTTTTGGAAGAGTTGCTGTCCTGTTTGTTTTGGGCTGCGTGATGAGTGTTCCCGGTCTGTCGGCACAGAGCGCAACGGGTGAAAAGGGCGATCTGATTTCGCTGAATCGTGCGACGAGTGCTGCGGCGCTGCCGAATGGCTTAGAGCTGAGGGATGGCGAGGCGAGGGTTCAGATTACCGCGCTGCGAGAGGATGTTCTGCGTATTCGAGTCTCGAAGACGGGGAAGATGCCGGAGGATGCGTCGTGGGCTGTGCTTCCGGGCTCGCGAACAAGCTCCGTTGCCACGGCCTATCGCGCGGAGGCGAGCAAGGCTGGTTTTCGTACGAAGGCACTGCAGGTTTCTGTGGACCGCGCGACGCTTGCCGTCACGATCAGCGATGGGAGCGGCGGAGTTTTGTTGCAGGATGCGCGACCGGTTGAGTTTCACGGCGATCACTTCCGCGTCTACAAGAGGATGCCGGCAGAGGAGCACTACTTTGGCCTGGGAGATAAGACGGGGCCGCTTGATCGCAGAGGTGGTGCCTACGAGATGTGGAATACAGATCAATATCGCTTTCAGGAGAGCAGCGATCCGCTTTATAAGGCGATTCCGTTTTTTGTCGCGGACAATGCGGGGAGATCGTACGGGTTGTTTCTGGATAACACGTGGCGGACGAGCTTTGATTTTGGGAAGGAAGACTCGGAGGCTTACTCGTTTGGCGCCGATGGCGGACCGATTGACTACTACTTTATCTATGGGCCAAAGCCGAAGCAGGTGATGGAGGGTTATGCCTGGTTGACTGGTCTTACGCCGCTGCCTCCGCAGTGGTCCCTGGGCTTTCAGCAGTCGCGTTACTCCTACATGACGGAGGCGCGGGCGCGCGAGGTGGCAGACCGTATGCGTGCGGATCGGATTCCTTGTGATGCGCTCTATCTGGACATCGACTTTCAGGATCGGAACGCGCCGTTTACGGTGAACCAGCAGGCGTTTCCGAAGTTTCCCGAGTTTATTCAGGAGTTGAAGGAGAAGCACTTCAAGCTGGTGTTGATTACGGATCTGCATATTGCGGATCGAGCGAATCAGGGATACGCGCCTTACGACACGGGGATAGCGGGCGATCATTTTGTGAAGAATCCGGATGGGTCGGTGTTTGTGGGCAAGGTGTGGCCTGGGCCATCGGTGTTTCCTGATTTCACAAGGAAAGAGTCGCGGGTGTGGTGGGGAACTCTCTATAAAGACTTCTATGAGGATGGAGCAGCTGGGTTTTGGAACGACATGAACGAGCCTTCGGTGTTCGAGACGCCAACGAAGACGATGCCGCTGGATGTGGTGCATCGGATCGATGAGCCGGGCTTTGTGGCGAGGACTGCGCGTCATGCGGAGATTCACAACGTGTATGGCATGGAGAACTCGCGGGGGACCTATGAAGGCCTGCTCGCGTTGAAGCCGAACCAGCGGCCTTTTGTTTTGACTCGGGCTACTTACGCGGGCGGTCAGCGGTATGCGTCGACTTGGACGGGAGATAACTCGAGCAGTTGGAATCACCTTCGCATGAGTACGCCGATGCTTCTGAACCTGGGATTGAGCGGGTTTTCGATGGCGGGTGACGATATTGGAGGCTATGCGGGTTCGTCCACGCAGGATCTGCTGACGAAGTGGATTGAGGTGGGGGAGTTCAATCCAATCTATCGCGACCACACCGAAAAGTTCACGGCGGATCAGGAGCCGTGGGTGGGTGGTCCTGAGGTAGAGGCGGTTCGGAGGAAGTACATTGAGGATCGGTATCGGTTGATGCCGTACCTTTATACGTTGGCGGAGGAGAACTCCCGCACAGGTGTTCCGATGATGCGGCCTCTGTTTCTGGAGTTTCCTGATGCGACTGCAGACAAGCATCCGCTTGATCTTGATGCTGCCAATGAGTTTATGCTTGGACCGGATCTGTTGATCGCGCCTGCGCCTTATCCTGAGGCGCCGGATAGCTATGCGGTAACGTTTCCTCCGGTGGGTTGGTATGACTACTGGACGGGAGCGAAAGTTGCGGCTAGTGCTCGTGAGGCGGTGGCGGTGAGTACGGGTGCGGCGCTGGGAGTGGGTGCGCTTCAGTCGGTGACGATTAAGCCTGAGGTGAATGTGTTGCCCGTGTTTGTTCGGGCGGGGTCGATCCTGCCGTTTGCGCCGCTAGTCGAGAGTACGCAGGAGAAGCCGGATGGTCCGCTGACGCTGAAGGTCTATCCGGGCGAGGGATGCGCGGGCTCACTGTATCAGGATGACGGAATCAGCTTCGCATATAAGGAGAAGGATTTTCTGCGCGTGAAGTATAGCTGCGAATCGACTGGCGATGGTTTGCGCCTTCACGTTGGGGCGCGAGAGGGGAGTTTTCAGCCCTGGTGGAATCGGGTAGAGGTGACCATCTTCGGTTGGAACGTTGCGCCGGGGAAGATTACATACGGCGGCGAAGCGATTGCGAACTCTAGATTCGATGAGGCGATGCACTCGCTGACGATTCTGTTGCCGGAGAGGCCTGAGGGCGGGGAGTTGGAGGTTGCCGGGAGGTAGGTTCGATTCTGTAGGTCCTGCCGGACGGGCCCACTGCGCGTGGCGCGGTCACTTCGTGACTTGTATACCTTATTTACTTTAGTGGAAGCGGTAGGCGGCGCCGATTCCCAAGACCTGCGGGGAAAGACCGTTTGGCGGGAAGCCGAACCATTTTTGAAACTCATACTCTGCGCGCACGTTGATGGAGCGCGTCAGGCGGTAGTCGACTCCGATGCCTGCGGCGGCGATGTTGTAGGCGAGGTTGGCGGCGTTGCCTTGCGGGGGACCGCCGGGGGTGAGGCTCGGGACCTCCGGATAGTTGAAGACGCCGCGGCCGTACATGACCTTGGCGAAGGGTTCTATTCTGTGAAAGTGCAGGACGTAGCGCGGGCCGATCTCGTAGGTGCGTTCGTATATCTGTGTGGTGGGGTCGGGGTCATTGATCTGATGGAACTCGGCTTCGATTCCATAGTGATATTTGAAGTCAAAGCCTACGTATGCGCCTCCGCCTTTGATCTTTTGCGGCACGTAGTCGGAGTTGGCGTAGTTGAACTCGCCGCCCGCCTGAAGGACTCCGGCGCTGGTGGCGGTTGGAAGTGCCTGGGCGTGGAGGTGTGAGGCGGCGAAGCTCACGACGCAGAGCAGGGCAGAGATCTTGATTCCCGGGATGAGATCCTTTGCAAGCTTTGCGAATCTGTTTGAAGTCGATTTGTTACTCATGCGGAGGTCTCTCTTGAAGCTTGCAATTTTTACTGTGGGGACTGGTCGATGTGGTAGTCGACGTTCACAGTGTGCTGGATTCCGTTGCTGTTGGCTGTAACAACTATGGGGTAGGTGCGGTCGAAGTAACCTGCGCCGCAACCGGTGATGGTTCCGATGGCTCCGAGAGAGGACAGGATGAGGAGCGAGTGGATGATGAGGCGTGTGAGTTTGCGGCTGGAACGACGCGAGTAGCGGAGGCCGAGGAGAGGCAGGAGGAAGAGACCAAGCGCGATGTGAGAGAGGCGGCGCGAGCGATCCTGCGGGGAGTCGAGTGAGGCGAGTTTGCGGGTTGCGACGGTGAGGGTGATGTCGGTTGGGCCGGCGAACTGGGCGATGGTTGACGGCGAGAAGGTATAGGTGGCGAGGATGGGGCCGGTCGGGCTGGCGGCGAGATTGATGGTTCCGGGGTAGTATCCGCCGACGGGAGAGACGTGGAAGGTATACAGACGGGTGCTGCCGTAGGTGCCTTCGACGGTCTGGGCGCTGGTGAGGACGATGGTGAAGTCGAGAGGCGCGATGGTGATGGTGTTCGCTCCGGATGCGGCGGAGGCGGTGCTGGAACTGAAGTCGAGGTCTCCGCTGTATACGGCGGTGATGGTGTGGACGCCTACGGAGAGGGACGTGGTGGAGAAGGTGGCGACGCCGCTCGAGAGGGTAGCGGTGTTGAGCGGGTTGCCGTTATCGAAGAAGATTACGGTTCCGGTGGGTGTTCCGGTGGTGGTGGAGGCGACGTTGGCGGTGAAGGTTACGGGCAGGGCGTAGTGGATGGCGGTGGTGCTGAGGCTCAGCGTGGTGAGGGCTGGCGCCTTGGTGATGGAGAGGTTTCCGGCCTGGATGGTCTGGGTGTAGTCGGAGAGGTTGGCTCCGTTGACCGACGGGATGATCGGATACTGACCGGGGTTGGACTGGATCGTCGCGGAGTTGGAGAAGGTCTCTACGAAGGTGTCTCCATCCTGCTGGCCGGTAACGGTGCCAGTGAAGGCTGGGTTCTGCGTGCCGTAGAGGCGGGTGAAGCTGTCGGCTTCGATGGTGAGGCCGGCCTGGGTGACGACGAGGGAGATGGTCTTGGTGGCGGTGGTGTAGTCGGAGGTGTCAGTTGGGGTGAAGGTGACGGACAGGGGCTGGTTGCCGACCATGAGGTTGGTTCCAATTGCCGGGCTATAGACGTAGGTGCCGGGGATCGGGTTGGTGCTGTTGGGTTGATAGACGGCGGCGTTCAGCTGGGTGGTGCTTAGCGGGGTTCCGTACACGATTGATGCCGGCGTGGCCCAGGTGATGATGGGGGTGTACTGGCTGACGGTGAGCTGCGTGGTCCGGGTGGTCGAGGTGTAGTCGGTGGTGTCGGTGGGGGTGAAGGTGACCGAGAGGGTGTCGGTTCCGGCGGGTGGGATGCTGCCGGCTGCCGGAGTGTAGACGAGCTTGCCGGGGACGGAAGAGGTGGCGTCGAGCTGGGCGTTAGAGAGCGCGGTGCCGTAGACGATGAGGGATGGGGTCGGCCATGAGATGACGGGAGTGGCCTGGTTGACGACGATCTGGACGGTCTTGGTGGCCGAGGTGTAGTCGGTGGTGTCGGTTGGGACAAAGGAGACCGAGAGGGTATCGGTTCCGGCGGTGAGGATGGCGCCCGCTGCCGGGGAGTAGGTGAGTACTCCGGGGACCGACGGGGTGGCGTTGAGCTGGGCGTTAGAGAGCGCGGTGCCGTAGGTGATGGGCGCCGGATTTGTCCACGCGATGGTTGGAGTGGCCTGATTGACGATGATCTGAACCGAGGCGGAGGCGGTGGTGTAGTCCGTGGTGTCGGTTGGGGTGAAGGTGACCGAGAGGGTGTCAGTGCCTGCGGTGATGATGCCGCCCGCTGCCGGGGAGTAGGTGAAGGAGCCGGGGACCGAGGCGGTTGCGTTCAGTTGTGTGCTGGAGAGCGCAGTGCCGTAGGTGATGGTTGCAGGGTTGGTCCAGGTGATGGTTGGTGTGGCCTGGTTGACGGTGAGCTGAACCGTCTTGGTGACGGTGGCGTAGTTGGTGGTGTCGCTCGGGGTGAAGGTGACTGAGAGGGTGTCAGTGCCTGCGGTCGGAACGCTGCCAGCTGCTGGAGTGTAGGCGAAGGAGCCGGGGACCGAGGCGGTTGCATCGAGTTGGGTGGCGGAGAGAGCTGTGCCATAGGTGATGCTGACCGGGGCGGCCCAGGTGACGGTTGGAGTGGCCTGGTTTACGGTGAGCGAGATTGTTTTGGTGACGGTGGTGTAGTTGGCGGTGTCGGTTGGGGTGAAGGTGACCGAGAGGGTGTCGGTGCCGGCGGTCAGGACCGTTCCAGCAATCGGGTTGTAGACGAAGGATCCCTGAACGGATGCGGTGGCGTCGAGTTGGGTCGCGGAGAGTGCGGTGCCGTAGGTGATTGCAGCGGGAGTGGCCCAGGTGATGACGGGAGTGGCCTGGGTGACGACGATCTGTACGGTCTTGGTTGCGGTGGTGTAGTTGGAGGAGTCAGTCGGGGTGAATACGACCGAGAGCGTATCGGTGCCGGCGAGGGGTGTGCTGCCAGCGGCAGGCGTGTAGGTGAAGTTACCAGCGACGGGAGTGGAGGCGTCGAGTTGGATGTTGGAGAGAGTTGTGCCGTAGGTGATGCTGGCTGGGTTAGCCCAGGTGATCACCGGAGTGGCTTGTGTGACGACGATCTGTACGGTCTTGGTTGCGGTGGTGTAGTTGGATGAGTCGGTGGGGGTGAAGGTGACCGAGAGAGTGTCGGTGCCGGCGGCTGGTGTGCTGCCAGCGGGGGGAGTGTAGATGAAGGAACCGGGGACGGAGGCGGTTGCGTTGAGTTGGACGGCAGAGAGTGCGGTGCCGTAGGTGATGCTGGCTGGGTTAGTCCAGGTGATGGTGGGGGCGGCCTGGCTGACGGTCAGCGAGACGGTCTTGGTGACGGAGGAGTAGTTGGTGATGTCAGTGGGGGTGAAGGTGACCGAAAGGGTATCGGTTCCTGCCGCAGGAATGTTGCCGATCGCCGGGGTGTAGATGAGATTGCCGGGGACGGAGGCGGTTGCGTTGAGCTGGGTTGCGGAGAGTGCCGTTCCGTAGGTGATGCCGGCGGGATTAGCCCAGGTGATAACGGGGGTTGCCTGGGTGACGACGAGCTGAACGGTCTTTGTCGCCGCGGAGTAGTTGGTGGTGTCGTTCGGAGTGAAGGTAACGGAGAGGGTGTCGGTTCCAGCGGCGGGAATGTTGCCAGCTGCAGGAGTGTAGACAAAGGTTCCAGCGACGGAGGCGGTTGCGTCGAGTTGGGTGGCAGAGAGGGCGGTTCCGTAGGTGATGCTGGCCGGAGTGGCCCAGCTGAGGTTCGAAGACGCCTGAGTGACCACGATCTGAACACTCTTTGTTGCGGTGGTGTAGTTGACGGCGTCGGTTGGGGTAAATGTAACCGAGAGAGTATCAGTTCCGGAAGCAAGGATGTTGCCAGCTGCCGGGGTGTACGTGAAGGTGCCGGCTACCGAGGCGGTTGCGTTTAGCTGTGTAGCGGAGAGAGCAGTGCCGTAGGTGATGCCGGCTGGGTTGGCCCAGGTGATCACCGGTGTGGCCTGGGTGACGACGATCTGGACGGTCTTGGATGCGGAGGAGTAGTTGGCTGTGTCAGTTGGGGTAAATGTAACCGAAAGAGTATCAGTTCCGGAAGCGGGGACGTTTCCGATCGCCGGAGTGTAGACCAGATTGCCGGGGACGGAGGCGGTTGCGTTGAGCTGGGTGGCGGAGAGAGCTGTGCCGTAGGTGATGCTGGCGGGGTTGGTCCAGGTGATGGTCGGGGTGCCCTGGGTGACGGTGAGTGAGACGGTTTTAGTGACGGTGGAGTAGTTGGTGGTATCGGTCGGCGTAAATGTAACCGAAAGGGTGTCAGTTCCTGCAGCGGGGATGTTTCCGGTCGCCGGGGTGTAGACCAGGTTGCCGGGGACCGATGCGGTTGCGTTGAGCTGGGTTGCGGAGAGCGCTGTGCCGTAGGTGATGCCTGCTGGAGTGGCCCAGGTGATGACCGGGGTGGCCTGGGTGACTACGATTTGAACGGTCTTGGAGGCGGTGGAGTAGCTGGTCGTGTCGGTTGGAGTGAAGGTGACCGAGAGGGTGTCGGTTCCTGCAGCGGGGATATTGCCAACTGCCGGGGTATAGACGAAGGTTCCGGGAACCGTAGAGGTTGCGTCGAGTTGGGTCGCAGAGAGGGCGGTTCCGTAAGTGATGCTGGCCGGAGTCGCCCAGCTGAGAT
The DNA here is from genome assembly GCF_013410115.1 of Tunturiibacter gelidiferens. Taxonomy (GTDB): domain Bacteria; phylum Acidobacteriota; class Terriglobia; order Terriglobales; family Acidobacteriaceae; genus Edaphobacter; species Edaphobacter gelidiferens. Next base: position 10,817 of record NZ_JACCCV010000001.1, on the reverse strand, counting down.
TCGAGGAGGCCTGGGTGACTGTGATCTGAACGGTTTTGGTGACGGTGGAGTAGCTGGTGGTGTCGGTTGGGGTGAAGGTGACCGAGAGGGTGTCAGTTCCTGCGGCGGGGATGTTGCCGACGGCGGGCGTGTAAACCAGGTTGCCTGGGACCGATGCGGTTGCGTTGAGCTGGGTTGCCGAGAGCGCGGTTCCGTAGGTGATGCTGGCGGGGTTGGCCCAGGTGATGGTGGGTGTGGCTTGGGTGACGACGATCTGAACGGTCTTGGTGGCGGTGGTGTAGCTGGTGGTGTCGGTTGGGGTGAAGGTGACCGAGAGGGTGTCGGTGCCAGCGGCTGGGATGTTGCCCGCAGCCGGGGTGTAGGTGAAGCTACCGGGGACCGATGCGGTTGCGTTGAGCTGAGTGGCGGAGAGAGCTGTTCCGTAGGTAATGCTTGCTGGGTTGGCCCAGGTGATGGTGGAGGAGGCCGGGTTGACGACGATCTGGACGGTCTTGGTGACGGTGGAGTAGCTGGTCGTGTCGGTTGGGGTGAAGGTGACCGAGAGGGTGTCGGTGCCTGCGGCAGGGATATTGCCGATGGCGGGAGCGTAGGCGAAGGAACCAGCGACGGAGGCGGTGGCGTTGAGCTGGGTTGCGGAGAGTGCGGTGCCGTAAATGATGCTGGCTGGGTTGGCCCAGGTGATGACTGGTGAGGCCTGGGTGACTACGATCTGAACGGTCTTGGTTGCGGTGGAGTAGCTGGTGGTGTCAGTGGGGGTGAAGGTGACCGAGAGGGTGTCGGTACCCGCGGCGGGTACGTTGCCAGCGGCGGGGGTGTAGACGAAGGAACCGGGAACGGTGGAGCTGGCGTCGAGCTGGGTTGCGGAGAGCGCGGTGCCGTAGGTGATGCTGGCAGGAGTTGCCCAGGTAAGGTTGGAGGACGCCTGGGTAACGACGATCTGAACGGTCTTGGTGACGGGGGAGTAGCTGGTGGTGTCGGTGGGAGTGAAGGTGACCGAGAGGGTGTCGGTGCCGGCTGCGGGAATGTTTCCGATCGCCGGGGTGTAGGTGAAGTTGCCGGGGACAGAGGCGGTTGCGTCGAGCTGGGTTGTGGAGAGTGCTGTGCCGTAGGTGATGCCAGCAGGGTTGGCCCACGTAATGACCGGGGTTGCCTGGGTGACGACGAGCTGGACGGTTTTGGTGGCGCCGGTATAGCTGGTGGTGTCAGTGGGGGTGAAGGTGACCGAGAGCGTGTCGGTGCCGACTGCGGGAACTGCGCCTGCAGCCGGGGTGTAGGTGAAGCTACCGGGGACCGAGGCGGTTGCGTTGAGTTGAGTCGCCGAGAGCGCGGTTCCGTAGGTGATGCTGGCGGGGGTTGCCCAGGTGATGGTGGACGCGGCCTGAGTGACGACGATCTGGACGGTTTTGGTTGCGGAGGTGTAGCTGGTGGTGTCGGTTGGGGTGAAGGTGACCGAGAGCGTGTCGGTGCCGACTGCGGGAGTGTTGCCTGCGGCGGGAGTGTAGGTGAAGGAACCAGCGACGGAGGCGGTGGCGTTGAGTTGGGTTGCAGAGAGTGCGGTGCCGTAGATGATGCTGGCTGGGTTGGCCCAGGTGACAACAGGTGTGGCCTGGGTGACGACGATCTGAACCGTCGTGGTTGCGGTGGAGTAGCTGGTGGTGTCGGTGGGGGTGAAGGTAACCGAGAGGGTGTCAGTGCCCACAGCGGGAACAGCGCCTGCGGCTGGGGTGTAGGTGAAGGTGCCGGGGACAGTAGAGGTTGCGTTGAGCTGGGTGGCGGAGAGTGTGGTTCCGTAGACGATGCTGGCGGGAGTTGCCCAGCTGAGGGTGGAGGAAGCCTGGGTGACGACGATCTGGACTGTTTTGGTTGCGGTGGAGTAGCTGGTGGTGTCAGTCGGGGTGAAGGTTACTGAGAGGGTGTCGCTTCCGACGGCGGGAGTGGTGCCCGAGGCTGGGGTATAGGTGAAGGAGCCGGGGACCGAGGCGGTGGCGTTGAGTTGCGTCGCGGAGAGGGTGGTGCCGTAGGTGATGCTGGCTGGGTTCGTCCAGGTGATGGTGGGTGTGGCTTGAGTGACGACGATTTGGACGGTTTTGGTAGCGGTGGAGTAGTTGGTGGTGTCGGTTGGGGTGAAGGTAACTGAGAGGGTGTCGGTGCCGACGGCAGGAGTGGTGCCCGAGGTTGGGGTGTAGGTGAAGGAGCCGGGGACAGAAGCGGTGGCGTTGAGTTGAGTCGCAGAGAGGGCGGTGCCGTAGGTGATGCCGGCGGGGTTGGCCCAGGTGATGGTGGGAGCGCCTTGAGTGACGATGATCTGGACGGTCTTGGTGACGGTGGAGTAGTTGGTAGTGTCAGTCGGGGTGAAGGTGACCGAGAGGGTGTCCGTACCGGCGGCGGGGATGTTTCCGATCGCCGGAGTATAGACCAGGTTGCCGGGGACGGATGCGGTTGCGTTGAGCTGTGTGGCGGAGAGTGCGGTGCCGTAGACGATGCTTGCTGGCGTCGCCCAGGTGATGGTGGGTGTGGCCTGGGTGACGACGATCTGGACTGTCTTGGTAGCGGTGGAGTAGCTGGTGGTGTCGGTGGGGGTGAAGGTGACCGAGAGGGTGTCGGTGCCGGCGGCGGGTACATTGCCAGCGGCCGGGGTGTAGACGAAGGAACCGGGGACGGTGGAGGTGGCGTCGAGCTGAGTTGCGGAGAGCGCGGTGCCGTAGGTGATGCTTGCAGGAGTCGCCCAGCTGAGGGTGGAGGAGGCTTGGGTGACGACGATCTGGACTGTTTTGGTTGCGGTGGAGTAGCTGGCGGTGTCAGTCGGGGTGAAGGTGACGGAGAGGGTGTCGGTGCCTGCGGCGGGTATGTTGCCGATTGCGGGAGTGTAGACGAAGGTGCCGAGGACCGAGGCGGTTGCGTCAAGCTGTGCGGCGGAGAGCGTGGTGCCGTAGGTGATGCTGGCTGGGTTGGCCCAGGTGATGACGGGTGTGGCTTGGGTGACGACGATTTGGACGGTCTTGGTGGCGCTGGAGTAGCTGGTGGTGTCGGTTGGGGTGAAGGTGACTGACAGCGAGTCGGTGCCGACGGCGGGGATGTTGCCAGCGGCGGGTGTGTAGGTGAAGGAGCCGGGGACGGATGCGGTTGCGTTGAGCTGAGTTGCGGAGAGTGCGGTGCCGTAGACGATGCTTGCTGGCGTCGCCCAGGTGATGGTGGGAGTGGCCTGCGTGACGACGATCTGAACGGTCTTGGTTGCGGTGGTGTAGCTGGTGGTGTCAGTCGGGGTGAAGGTGACCGAGAGGGTGTCGGTTCCGACTGCGGGAGTGGTGCCGGAGGCCGGGGTGTAGGTGAAGGAGCCGGGGACGGATGCGGTTGCGTTGAGCTGTGTGGCGGAGAGTGCGGTGCCGTATACGATGCTTGCTGGCGTCGCCCAGGTGATGGTGGGTGTGGCCTGGGTGACGACGAGTTGAACCGTCTTAGTGGCGGTGGAGTAGCTGGTGGTGTCGGTTGGGGTGAAGGTGACCGAGAGGGTGTCGGTGCCGACGGCCGGGATGCTGCCTGCGGCAGGAGTGTAGGTGAAGGATCCGGGGACGGTAGAGGTTGCGTCGAGTTGAGTTGCTGAGAGTGCGGTGCCGTAGGTGATGCTGGCTGGATCAGACCAGCTGAGAGTGGAGGAGGCCTGGGTGACGACGATCTGGACCGTCTTGGTGACGCTGGTGTAGCTGGTGGTGTCAGTGGGAGTGAAGGTGACCGAGAGGGTGTCGGTACCGGCGGCTGGGATGTTGCCAATGGCGGGAGTGTAGACGAGAGTGCCGGGGACCGAGGCGGTGGCGTTGAGTTGCGTGGCGGAAAGGGCTGTGCCGTAGGTGATGCTGGCCGGAGTTGGCCAGGTGATGCTGGGCGTGGCCTGGGTGACGACGATCTGAACGGTCTTGGTTGCGGTGGTGTAGTCGGTCGAGTCAGTCGGGGTGAAGGTGACGGAGAGGGTGTCGGTGCCTACGGCGGGCACAGAGCCTGCAGCGGGGCTGTAGGCGAAGGAGCCCGGGACCGAGGCGGTTGCGTTGAGCTGCGTGGCGGAGAGGGCGGTTCCGTAGACGATGCTGGCTGGGTTCGCCCAGGTGATGGTGGAGGAGGCCGGGTTGACGACGATCTGAACGGTCTTGGTGACGGTGGAGTAGCTGGTGGTATCGGTTGGGGTGAAGGTGACCGATAGGGTGTCGGTGCCAGCGGCAGGGATGTTGCCGACTGTCGGGGTATAGGCGAAGGTGCCGGGGGCCGAAGCGGTTGCGTCGAGTTGAGTTGCGGAGAGGGCGGTGCCGTAGGTTATGGCGGCGGGATTGGCCCAGGTGATGGTTGGCGTGGCCTGGGTGACAACGATCTGGACTGTTTTGGTTGCGGTGGAGTAGCTGGTGGTGTCGGTGGGGGTGAAGGTGACCGAGAGGGTGTCGGTGCCGACGGCGGGGATAGATCCTGCGGCCGGGGTGTAGGCGAAGGAGCCGGGGACGGTGGAGGTTGCGTCGAGCTGCGTGTTGGAGAGGGCGGTTCCGTAGACGATGCTGGCAGGAGTTGCCCAGCTGAGAGTGGAGGAGGCCTGGGTGACGACGATCTGGACGGTCTTGGTGACGCTGGAGTAGCTGGTGGTGTCAGTTGGGGTGAAGGTGACCGAGAGGGTGTCGGTTCCGGCTGCGGGGATGTTGCCGACGGCTGGGGTGTAGACGAGAGTGCCGGGGACGGAGGCGGTTGCATCAAGCTGAGTCGCAGAGAGGGCGGTGCCGTAGGTGATGCTGGCAGGGGTGGCCCAGGTGATGACGGGTGTGGCCTGCGTGACGACGATCTGGACGGTCTTGGTTGCGGAGGAGTAGTCGGTGGTGTCGGTGGGGGTGAAGGTCACCGAAAGCGTGTCCGTGCCTACTGCAGGAGTGGTTCCAGCGGCCGGGGTATATACGAGGTTGCCAGGGACCGAAGCGGTTGCATTCAGCTGTGTCGCGGAGAGAACGGTGCCGTAGACGATGCTGGCCGGGTTCGCCCAGGTGATGGTGGAGGAGGCCTGGTTGACGACGATCTGAACGGTCTTGGTGACGGTGGAGTAGCTGGCGGTGTCGGTCGGGGTAAATGTTACCGAAAGGGTATCAGTTCCTGCGGCGGGGACGTTGCCGATTGCGGGCGTGTAAACCAGGTTGCCTGGGACCGAGGCGGTTGCGTTCAGCTGCGTTGCTGAGAGAGCGGTTCCATAGGTGATGCCGGCTGGAGTGGCCCACGTGATGGTTGGTGTTGCCTGAGTGACGGTGATGTCAACGGTCTTGGTAACGGTGGTGTAGTCGGTAGTGTCGGTGGGGGTGAAGGTGACCGAGAGAGTGTCGGTGCCCGCGGCAGGAGTGGTTCCGGCGGCGGGGGTGTAGGTGAAGGTGCCTCCGACCGAAGCGGTGGCGTTGAGTTGCGTTGCGGAGAGCACGGTGCCGTAGGTGATGCTGGCCGGAGCGTTCCAGGTGATGACGGGTGTGGCCGAGTTGACGACGAGCTGTACGGTTTTGGTGGCGCTGGAGTTGTTGGTGGTGTCGGTGGGGGTGAAGGTGACCGAGAGAGTGTCGGTGCCGGTGGCCGGAGTGGTGCCTGCGGCGGGAGTGTAGACGAGAGTGCCGGGGACAGAAGAAGTCGCGTCGAGCTGAATGGCGGAGAGTGTCGTGCCGTATGTGATGGGTGCCGGGGTGTTCCAGGTGATGCCCGAGGTTGCCGGATTGACGGTGAGTTGAACGGTCTTGGTCACCGTGGTGTAGCTGGCGGTGTCGGTTGGGGTGAAGGTGACTGAGAGGGTATCGGTTCCGGTGGCCGGAGTGGTGCCTGCGGCCGGGGTGTAGACAAAGCTACCGGGGACTGAGGCGGTTGCATCGAGCTGCGTAGCGGAGAGAGTGGTTCCGTAGCTGATCGGCGCCGGGGTCGGCCAGGTGATGGTGGGTGTGGCCTGAGTGACGACGATTTGGACGGTCTTGGTTGCGGTGGTGTAGCTGGTGGTGTCGGTTGGGGTGAAGGTGACCGAGAGTGTGTCGGTTCCGGCAGCCGGGGTGGTTCCAGCCGCGGGGGTATACACGAAGGTGCCTGCGACGGGCGATGAAGCGTTCAGTTGCGTGCTGGAGAGGGTTGAGCCGTAGGTGATGCTGGCTGGGGTCGGCCAGGTGATGGTGGGTGTTGCCTGGGTGACGACGATCTGAACTGTCTTGGTTGCGGTGGTGTAGCTGGTGGTGTCGGTGGGTGTGAAGGTTACGGAGAGCGTGTCCGTACCAACAGCGGGGACATTACCGACTGCAGGGGTGTAGACGAAGGTACCGGCGACGGAAGAGGTCGCGTCGAGCTGAGTGGCTGAGAGTGCCGTCCCGTAGGTGATGCTCGCTGGAGTAGCCCAGGTGATGGTCGGAGCGGCCTGGGTTACTGTGAGCTGCACGGTGGCGGTTGCGGTGGAGTAGTTGGTGGCGTCGGTTGGGGTGAAGGTGACGGACAGGGTGTCGGTTCCGGCTGCGGGGATGTTGCCGACGGCTGGGGTGTAGACGAGAGTGCCGGGGACGGAGGCGGTCGCGTCGAGCTGGGTGGCGGAGAGTGCGGTGCCGTAGATGATGCTGGCCGGAGTAGCCCAGGTAATGACTGGGCCAGCCTGGGTGACTACGATCTGGACGGTCTTGGTGGCGCTGGAGTAGTTGGTGGTGTCGATGGGGGTGAAAGTGACTGAGAGGGTGTCGGTGCCCGCTGCGGGGATATTGCCGACTGCCGGGGTGTAGGCGAACGAACCAACGACGGATGCGGTGGCGTTGAGCTGGGTCGCGGAGAGCGCTGTTCCGTAGGTGATGCTGGCTGGGTTCGCCCAGGTGATGACGGGCGCGCCCTGAGTGACGGTCAACGAGACCGTTTTCGTGACGCTGGAGTAGTTGGTGGTGTCGGTTGGGGTAAATGTAACCGAAAGAGTATCAGTTCCCGCGGCGGGGATGGTGCCAGCTGCGGGCGTGTAAGCGAAGGAGCCTGGGACCGAGGCGGTGGCGTTGAGTTGGGTCGCGGAGAGAGCGGTGCCGTAGACGATGCTCGCTGGGTTAGCCCAGGTGATGATCGGTGCGGCCTGGGTGACGACGAGTTGAACGGTCTTGGTTGCCGTGGTGTGGCTGGTTGTGTCGGTTGGGGTGAAGGTGACCGAGAGGGTGTCGGTACCGGCGGCGGGAATGCTGCCTGTCGCTGGGGCGTAGACGAAGCTTCCGGGAACGGTGGAGGTTGCGTCGAGTTGCGTGGTGGAGAGGGCGGTTCCATAGACAATGCTGGCGGGAGTGGCCCAGCTCAGGGTGGAGGACGCTGCGCTGACGACGATCTGAACGGTCTTGGTGGCGGTGGTGTAGCTGGTGGTATCGGTGGGGGTGAAGGTGACGGAGAGAGTGTCGGTTCCTGCGGCGGGGATACTGCCGGATGCAGGAGTGTAGGTGAAGCTGCCTGGGACGGAGGCGGTTGCGTTGAGCTGGGTTGCGGAGAGAGCGGTGCCGTAGGTGATGCTGGCTGGGTTCGCCCAGGTGATGACCGGTGAGGCCTGGGTGACGACGATCTGGACGGTCTTGGTAGCGGTGGTGTAGCTGGCGGTGTCGGTCGGGGTGAAGGTAACGGAGAGGGTGTCGGTACCGACGGCCGGGATAGAGCCAGCGGCCGGGGTGTAGGCAAAGCTGCCTGGGACGGAGGCCGTTGCGTTGAGCTGCGTGGCGGAGAGTGCGGTTCCGTAAACGATGCTGGCTGGGTTCGCCCAGGTGATGGTGGAGGAGGCCGGGTTGACGACGATCTGAACGGTCTTGGTGGCGGTGGTGTAGCTGGTGGTGTCGGTTGGGGTGAAGGTGGCCGAGAGGGTATCGGTTCCGGCGGCGGGCACGTTGCCTACTGCAGGGGAGTAGGTAAAGGTGCCTGGGACCGAGGCGGTTGCGTCGAGTTGCGTATTGGAGAGGGGAGTGCCGTAGGTGATGGCAGTTGGATTAGCCCAGGTGATGGTTGGCGTGGCCTGGGTGACGACGAGCTGAACGGTTTTGGTTGCGGTGGAGTAGCTGGTGGTGTCGGTTGGGGTGAAGGTGACCGAGAGGGTGTCGGTGCCGACGGCGGGAATGTTGCCTGCGGCGGGAGTGTAAGTGAAGGAGCCTGGCACCGAGGCGGTTGCGTTGAGTTGGGTGGTGGAGAGTGCGGTGCCGTAGGTGATGCTGGCGGGGTTGGCCCAGGTGATTGTGGATGTGGCTTGGGTGACGACTATCTGGACGGTCTTGGTGGCGGTGGTGTAGCCGGTGGTGTCGGTGGGGGTAAATGTAACTGAGAGGGTATCAGTTCCTGCGGCGGGAACGTTGCCGATGGCGGGAGTGTAGACGAAGGTGCCGGGGACTGATGCGGTTGCGTTCAGTTGCGTTGCGGAGAGTGCGGTTCCATAGGTGATGCTGGCGGGGGTGGCCCATGTGATGGTCGGCGTGGCCTGGGTGACGACGATCTGAACGGTCTTGGTGGCGCTCGAGTAGCTGGTGGTGTCAGTTGGAGTGAAGGTGACGGAGAGGGTGTCGGTGCCTACGGCGGGAATACTTCCAGCAGCTGGAGTGTAGGTTAAGGTGCCGGGGACCGATGCGGTGGCGTCTAGCTGCGTTGCGGAGAGAGCGGTGCCGTAGACGATACTGGCTGGGTTGACCCAGGTGATGCTGGACGAGGCTTGGGTGACGACGATCTGAACGGTCTTGGTTGCGGTGGTGTAGCTGGCGGTGTCGGTGGGGGTGAAGGTTACGGAGAGGGTGTCGGTGCCGACGGCGGGAACGTTGCCGATGGCCGGGGTGTAAGTGAAGGTGCCGGGGACCGATGCGGTTGCGTTGAGCTGGGTTGCGGAGAGTGCGGTGCCGTAAATGATGCTGGCTGGGTTGGCCCAGGTGATGACTGGTGAGGCCTGGGTGACTACGATCTGAACGGTCTTTGTTGCGGTGGAGTAGCTAGTGGTGTCGGTCGGGGTGAAGGTGACCGAGAGAGAGTCTGTGCCGACCGCAGGGATAGATCCTGCGGCGGGGGTGTAGGTGAAGGTTCCGGGGACAGTGGAGGTGGCGTCGAGTTGGGTGTTCGAGAGGGCGGTTCCGTAGACGATACTCGCCGGTGTTGCCCAGCTGAGAGTGGATGAAGCCTGACTGACAACGATCTGAACGGTCTTGGTGACACTGGAATAGTTGGTGGTGTCGGTTGGAGTGAAGGTGACCGAGAGGGTGTCGGTTCCTGCGGCGGGGATGTTGCCGATGGCCGGGGTGTAGACCAAGTTGCCCGTGACTGAGGCGGTTGCGTTCAGCTGGGTTGCCGAGAGGGCAGTGCCGTATGTGATGCTGGCGGGGTTGGCCCAGGTGATGACCGGGGTTGCCTGGGTGACGACGATCTGTACCGTTTTGGTGGCGCTGGTGTAGTTGGTGGTGTCGGTTGGGGTGAAGGTGACCGAGAGGCTATCGGTTCCGGCTGCAGGGGTGGTGCCGGCCGCGGGAGTGTAGACGAAACTACCGGGGACAGAAGTAGTTGCGTTGAGCTGCGTGTTGGAGAGGGTTGTGCCGTAGACGATGCTGGCGGGATTCGACCAGGTGATGGTTGAGCCAACCTGAGTGACCGTAATCTGCACGGTTTTGGTGGCGGTGGAGTAGTTGGTGGTGTCGGTTGGGGTGAAGGTGACCGAGAGGGTGTCGATGCCTGCGTTGGGAATGGAACCCGCGGCGGGGGTATAGACGAAAGAGCCGGCAACGGAGGCGGTGGCATCGAGTTGGATGGCGGAGAGTGCTGTTCCGTAGGTGATGCTGGCTGGGTTGGCCCAGGTGATGACAGGTGAAGCCTGGGTGACGACGATCTGGACGGTCTTGGTGGCGGTGGTGTAGTTGGTGGTGTCGGTGGGGGTGAAGGTGACGGAGAGTGTGTCGGTTCCTGCTGCTGGAGTGGTGCCGGCGACCGGAGTGTAGACGAGATTGCCGGGGACCGAGGCAGACGCGTTGAGCTGCGTGTTGGAAAGGACCGTGCCGTAGGTAATGGCTGCGGGTGTGGCCCACGTGATGACGGGCGCGGCCTGGGAGACGACGAGCTGAACGGTTTTGGTGACGGAGGAGTAGTTGGCGGTGTCAGTTGGGGTGAAGGTGACGGAGAGGGTGTCGGTACCTGCTGCTGGGGTGGTGCCGGCTGCCGGAGTGTAGACGAGATTGCCGGGGACCGAGGCAGACGCGTTGAGCTGCGTGTTGGAGAGGACTGTTCCGTAGGTGATGCTCGCCGGCGTCGGCCAGGTAATGGTCGGAGCGGCCTGGGTTACGGTGAGTGAGACGGTCTGGGTAGCGGTGGTGTAGTCGGTTGTATCGGTGGGGGTGAAGGTGACCGAGAGGGTATCGGTGCCGGCGGCTGGGATCGCGCCGATGGCGGGGGTGTAGGTAAACGTACCTGCGACCGAGGCCGTGGCATCGAGTTGAGTGTTGGAGAGTGCGGTGCCGTAGACGATGCTTGCGGGTGTGGGCCAGGTGATGACGGGTGTGGCCTTATTGACGACAAGCTGTACGGTCTTGGTGGCGCTGGAATAGTTGGCGGTGTCAGTTGGGGTGAAGGTGACCGACAGAGTGTCGGTACCGACCGCCGGGATTGTGCCCGCGGCTGGCGTATAAGTCAGGGTGCCGGGTACGGAGGAGCTCGCATCCAGCTGGGTGTTCGAAAGCGCCGTGCCGAAGGTGATCGGGGCTGGAGTGTTCCAGGTGATGACGGGGGCTGCCTGATTGACGACGATCTGGACGGTCTTGGTGGCGGTGGTGTAGTTGGTGGTGTCGGTGGGGGTGAAGGTGACGGAGAGGGTGTCGGTGCCA